>NZ_KK020675.1:0-88567 GCF_000307775.2 Stutzerimonas stutzeri KOS6
CCGCGACCCCAGGGCCGCGGTTTTCGTTACTGCGTGCTCATCACGCCTGCTGACGCAGCTTCTCCGGCTTGATCAGGAAGCGTGCCAGGGCCGGCAGCAGCCAGATCGCGCCAACCATGTTCCAGAGGAACATGAAGGTCAGCATCAGGCCCATGTCGGCCTGGAACTTGATCGCCGAGAACACCCAGGTGACCACACCGATCGCCAGGCAGATACCGGTGAAGACCACCGCCTTGCCGGTGGATTTCAATGTCTGGTAGTAGGCTTCCTGCAGGGTCATGCCCTGGCGCAGGAAGGTTTCCAGGCGGCTGTAGATATAGATGCCGTAATCGACACCGATGCCCACGCCCAGCGCGATCACCGGCAGCGTGGCGACCTTCACGCCAATACCCATGAAGGCCATCAGCGCGTTACCGAGAATCGACGTCAGCACCAACGGCAGGATCACGCACAGCGTTGCCGCCAGCGAGCGGAAGGTCAGCAGACACATGATGCTCACCGCCAGGTAGACGGCGATCAGCATGGTGGTTTCCGACGCGGCGATGACCTCGTTGGTGGCCGCCTCAATGCCGGCATTGCCCGCCGCCAGCACGAACTCCAACCCTTCGCGATTGTTCTCCTCGGCAAAATCCTTGGCCGCGGCGACCACATGCTCCAGGGTTTCGGCCTTGTGGTCGTTGAGGAACACCAGCACCGGGGCCAGCGAGCAATCGCTGTTGTACATGCCTTCGGCGCGGGCGATGGAATTGTTCAGCACGTGCTGGTTACGCGACAGCGTTTCCCACTTCAGGCTGCCCTCGTTCATGCCCTTGATGCCCTGGCGCGCCACGGTGACCATCGACACCGCCGACTGCACGCCCTCGGTGTTCTGCATCTTCCACATCAGCTCGTCCATGGCGGCCAGCGTGTCGTAGTGCGAGCAGCCTTCCGGCGCGGTCTTGACCATCACCACCAGCACGTCGGAACTGGTCGAGTAGTTGCGGATGACGAAGTCGTTGTCCAGGTTGTAGCGCGAATCCGGGTGCAACTCCGGCGCGCCCTGATCGAGATCGCCGATTTTCAGGTTCTGCCCATACCAGAGCCCCCCGGCCAGTGCCAGCACGGCGACGATGATGGAGATCGGCGCCACGCCCGGGCTGGCAAACTTGGACAGCAGACGCCAGAACGGATGGTCGCGCGAGGCCTCTTCGCGTGCCTGCTTGATCGCCTTCTGGCTGATGCCCATGTAGGAAATCGCCACCGGCAGCAGGATCAGGTTGGTGAGGATGATCACCGCTACGCCCAGCGAAGCGCCAATCGCCAGCTCGCGGATCACGCCGATGTCGATCAGCAGCAGGGTGACGAAGCCCACCGCATCCGACAGCAGCGCCACCATTCCCGGGATGAACAGCTGACGAAATGCCATGCGTGCCGCCGACACCGGGTCCTCGGTATAGCCGGATGCCATTGCGATGCCATTGATCTTCTGCACGCCGTGGGAAATACCGATGGCGAACACCAGGAACGGCACCAGCATCGAATACGGATCGAGCCCGAAGCCCAGGGTGTGCAGCAAGCCGAGCTGCCAGGTCACGGCAATCAGCGTGGTGATCAGCACCGCGATGGTGCTCTTCAGGCAGCGGGTGAACCACAGCAACAGGGCAAAGGTGATGCCGATGGCGACGATGAAGAACAGCGCCACGCCGACCAGCCCGTCGATCAGGTCACCGACCTTCTTGGCGAAGCCGATGATGTGCACCTTCACGTTCGGATTCTGTGCCTGGTACTTCTCGCGGATCTTCTCTTCCAGTTCGTGGGAGAACTGCTGGTAGTCCAGCTTGATCTGTCGGCTCTGGTCTTCCGGGTCCGGGTAGGACTCCAGCAGCGGAACGTCGATGATGCTGGACTTGAAGTTGTTGGCCACCAGGCGGCCGATCTGGCCGGACTTGAGAATGTTGTCGCGCAGGTCATCGAGACTCTCGGGCGAGCCGTCGTAGGTCTGCGGGATCACCTCGCCACCGGCGAAGCCTTCCTCGGTGACCTCGGTCCAGCGCACGCTCGGGCTCCACAGCGACTTCATGTTCGAGCGGTCGACGCCGTGGATGTAGAACACCTCGTCATGGATCTGCCGCAGCGTCTCCATGTATTCCTTGGAGAAGATGTCGCCGTCCACGGCCTCCACGGAAATCCGTACGGTGTTGCCGAGGTTGGCCAGATCGTTCTGGTGCTCGAGCATCTTCTGGATGTATGGATGCCCCAGCGGAATCATCTTCTCGAAGCTGGTCTGCGGCCGAACCTGCGCCGCCTGATAGAAGAGAAACGCGCTGATCAGCAGGCAGAGGATCACCACTGCCGGCCGGTTATTGAAGATCAGGCGTTCGAGGAACGACGCCGGCTTCTGTTGGTGCTTGGTCATGCAGACTCTCCCGGCTTTATTGTTTTGGGGCCAGATCCGCACCCGATGGCGAGGTGATGCGAACACCACCCTGCCCTACCAGGATCAGGTTGCCTTGGGAATCGGAGGTAACGCCCGACAGCGAACGGCGATCGGGACGGCTGTAGAGCTCGAAGCTGCGGCCCTGGTCGGAGCTGGTCAGCACGCTGCCGCCATGCCCGACGACGACGATGCGTCCATCGCCCAGCAGGCTGCCGGCCGCCAGCCCGGACTCCAGCGCCTGGCCATCGCCGTCGCCAAGCTCGATGGTTTCCCAGCTATCGCCAAAGTCGGTGGAGCGGAACAGGTGACCACGCAGGCCGAAGGCAATCACAAAGCCCGGCTCCGAGCCACCGACCACACCGAAGAACGAGCCCTGGTAGGGCGATTCGACGCGTTCCCAGGTTGCGCCCAGATCGGCAGAGCGGAACATGCCGCCCATTTCGCCGACCAGGAACAGCCCGGCGCCTTCGATATGGGCAATGGCATTGAGGTGGAAGCCATCCTCGTTGTCGAGTCGCTCGCTGATGTCGTCCCAGCTCTGGCCACCGTCGACAGTTTCGATCAGCGCGCCATAGGCACCGACGGCGATACCGTGCCGGGTATCTTCGAACCAGACGTCCAGCAGCGGCGCCTCGCGCTCACGGTCCTCGTACTGGACCGACCAGCTTTCGCCACCATCGGCAGTGGCCAGGACCAGCGCATCGTGGCCGACCGCCCAGCCATGCTTGTCATCGACGAAGTCGATGGCGGTCAGCATCTGGCGGGTGGGCACCTTGGCCTGGGTCCAGCTGTCCGCCTGATCGTCGGAATACAGGATGTGCCCGCGATCGCCGGCAACGACCAGTCGATCACCGGCCCGGGTGATATCGAGAAGAAGATTGGAAACCGCCTTGGCCGACTCGATGGAGTAACGAGCCTGGCTGTCGGTGGCAGCCTGAGCGGGTGCCGCAGCTGTCAACAACAGCACCGAAAAGGCGCCACATAGCGAGAGCACGCCGGCAACCGATGAGTGAAAACGCGACGCCTTCGCCTGGCATGGAACCGCGGCGCGGCCGAACAGTGTGCGCCGCTGAACGGGCTCACTCATACATACCCCCTTTATTCTTATTAGGTAAGGCCTGCTGTACAGGCGCAGCCATCCTAGCCAGCTTGCGCAGGCAGGCACAATTGGCCGGACGTTATGAATTGTTAACTCTTACCCAATGATTGACGCGTGATCACCCAGGTTGATGGGCCAATATGGCGGCCCGACTGATTCGGTATGGCGTGGAGGATCGGACGCAGTGTGCCAGAGGATGGTCACGGTGCGGGACAGAGAGTGCCTCGCCCTGCATGCGCTGAAGTAGTTAGCGCTCGCTTGGTGGGCTGAAGCCCACCCTACGATTTGAGGCCGAGGGAAAGGCCGATCGTTTGCGCAATCGGCCTTCGGAGTCAGGCGAGGCTCTTGCTCACCACTTCGTAGACATCGCTGGAAAGCTCGCCCGAAGCCAGGATGCGTTCCAGCTCCGCCTTCATCAGCGCCTGCCGCGCGCTGTCGTACTTGCGCCAGCGGGTCAGCGGCGCCAGCAGGCGCGAGGCGATCTGCGGGTTCAGCGCGTTGAGAGTGATCACCTGATCGGCGAGGAAGCGATAGCCGGCGCCATCGGCGCGATGGAAATTCACCAGGTTCTGGTTGGCGAAGGCACCGATCAGCGCACGTATCTTGTTCGGGTTCTTCAGGGTGAACGCCGGGTGCTGCATTAGCTGCTGCACGCGCTCCAGCCCGCCGGGCAGCGGGCTGCCGGCCTGCACGCTGAACCACTGGTCCATCACCAGCGGGTTGTCCTTGAAGTGCTCGGCAAAGCTCTGCAGCGCCTGGTCGCGCTCGGTCGTGAATGGCGAGTTGACCAGCACGGCGAGTGCAGTAAGGCGCTCGGTCATGTTGTCGGCCTGTTCGAATTGCTCCAGGCAGGCTTCGACGACCTCGGCCTTCTCGCTCAGCATCAGGTACGACAATGCGATGTTCTGCAGCGCGCGACGGGCGAAATGTTCGGCCGAGGCGACATAGGGCGTGCTGCGCGAGGTTTCGCGATTGGCCTGGTAGCGCTGCCACAGCGGCTCGAACAGTGCGTCGGCGATGCGCTGGCGGGCGAATTCGCGCGCGGCATGGATGGCATCGACATCGGCTACCTCACTGATTTCGGTCAGGTAGGCCTCGCCCGGCAGCGAAAGCATCTCGGCGACCATCGCCGCGTCCAGCGCCTCATTCTGCAGCAGGGTGCGCAGCGCCGTTATCAGACGCTCGTCCATCGCCAGCGCCTCGCCGCGCTGATGCTGGCCGATCAGCTCCTGCAACACCTGCACCGACAGCTGCTGGCCCGCTTCCCAACGGTTGAAGCCGTCGGAGTCGTGCTGCATGAGGAACATCAGCTGATCGCGGCTGTACGGGTAATCCAGCTTCACCGGCGCGGAGAAGCCACGCAGCAGCGATGGCTGCGGACGCTCGGCGACATCGACGAAAGTGAAGGTCTGTTCGGCCTCGGTCACCGCCAGCACACGGCTGGTTCCAGCCGCGGAGGCTTCGCCGTCCAGACGCAGTGGCATGTCCGAACCATCGGCGGCGAGCAGGCCCAGCGCCACCGGGATCACGAACGGCACCTTGCTCGGCTGGCCCGGCGTCGGCGGGCAACTCTGGCGGAAGGTCAGGCGATAGGTTTTCGCCGTCTCGTCGTACTGCTCACTGACCGCCAGGCGCGGCGTGCCGGACTGGCTGTACCAGCGCTTGAACTGGGTCAGGTCCGCACCGTTGGCATCCTCCATCGCCTTGACGAAATCGTCGACCGTTACGGCCTGGCCGTCATGCCGTTCGAAGTAGAGGTCGCTGCCCTTGCGGAAGCCTTCTTCGCCCAGCAGCGTCTGGATCATGCGCACCACTTCGGCCCCCTTCTCGTAGACGGTCAGGGTGTAGAAGTTGGAAATCTCGATAAAGGATTCCGGGCGCACCGAGTGGGCCATGGGGCCGGCATCCTCGGCAAACTGGTGGGTGCGCAGATAGGCGACATCCTCGATGCGCTTGACCGTCGCCGAGTTCATGTCGGCGCTGAACTGCGAATCGCGGAAGACAGTGAAGCCTTCCTTGAGCGACAGCTGGAACCAGTCGCGGCAGGTCACGCGATTGCCTGACCAGTTGTGGAAATACTCGTGGGCCACGATCGCCTCGACTCGCTGGTGCGCGGCATCGGTGGCGGTTTCGGCACGGGCCAGTACGGCGCTGGAGTTGAAGATGTTGAGACCCTTGTTCTCCATGGCGCCCATGTTGAAGTCGTTGACCGCGACGATCATGAAGATGTCCAGGTCGTACTCGCGGCCGTAGGCATCCTCGTCCCACTTCATGGACTTCTTCAGGCTGTCCATGGCGTGCTGGCACTTGTCGATATTTTCCGGCTCGACGTAGATGCGCAGCGCCACGTTGCGCCCGCTCATGGTGGTGAAGCTGTCCTCGACGCACCAGAGGTCACCCGCCACCAGCGCGAACAGGTAGGCCGGCTTCTTGAACGGATCTTCCCAGGTCGCCCAGTGGCGCCCGTCATCCTCGCTGCCGCTGGCGATCGGGTTGCCGTTGGACAGCAGCACCGGATAGGCCTTCTGCTCGGCACTGACGGTGGTGGTGAACTTGCTCATCACGTCCGGGCGGTCGAGGTAGTAGGTGATCTTGCGGAAGCCCTCGGCCTCGCACTGGGTACAGAACATGCTGCCGGACTTGTACAGCCCTTCCAGCGCAGTGTTGCTTTCCGGATGGATCACCACCGAGCTGTCGATGACGAAGGCATCGCTGTCCGGCTGCAGGGTCAGGCAATCCTCACTGACCTGGTAGTCGCCCAGGCCGAGTACGCGGTCGTTCAGCGCAATGGACAGCAGCTCGAGTTCCTGCCCGTGCAGTTCCAGCGGCGGCAGCTTGCCGGTCGGGCGCTCCGGATTGCGGCGCATCACCAGTTGGGCATGCACCAGGGTGCGGTCCTCGTACAGTTCGAAGGTCAGATGGGTTTCATCGATCAGGTACTCCGGGGCCTGGTAATCCTTCAGATGAATGACTTTCGGTTGTTCGGTACGCATGGAAACCTCGTCGGCTGAGCTTCAAGCGGCTAGCTTCAAGCGAAATGTGCGATGGATTGCAGCCCCTACGGGCTGCGGATGAGTTCGAGCTTAGCGTCTGTCGCTGCGGACTTGTAGGGTGGAAAACGGCGCAGCCTTTTCAAGCGATATCTCCGGCTGTTCATCCCTGAACCTGCGGTTGGCAGGCGTGGACCATCGGTGGATAAGCGGAGCGTTATCCACCCTACGCCGTAGCGCTGGCGGCGACCTGATAAGCGGTGAACTTGCGGATATTGATCACGCCGGTGTCGAGGATCAGGTACTGCCCCTTGATGCCCTTGAGCGTGCCTTCGACGACGGGCGTCTTCTCCAGATCGAGGCTGACCACCTTGCTCGGGTAGGCCTCGACCGGATAGCGAATTTCCAGCACCTCGGCATCGGCCACCGGCTGGATCGCCTGCAGGCCGTAGCGCTGCTGCAAGCCACGCAGCCCCTCGGCACAGGCATCGAAGATCTGCTCACGCATCGCGATCAGATCAATGGGTTCGGCATCACCCTTGAGCAGTGCACGCCAGTTGGTGCGATCGGCGACCTGGCTGCGCAGCAGGTCTTCGACCATGCCGGACTGCTGGCGCGTGGCGACGCGCATGATCGGCAGTGCCTGGCTCGCGCCCTGGTCGAGCCAGCGCGTCGGCAGCTGGGTGGCGCGGGTGATGCCGACCTTGATCCCCGACGAGTTGGCCAGGTAGACGACGTGATCGGTCATGCAGAAGTCCATGCCCCACTGTGGATCGCGGCAGGTGCCTAAGTCATGGTGGCATTTTTCCGGGCTCATGATGCAGACGTCGCACTGCGGCAGCTTCTTGAAACAGGGATAGCAGTAGCCCTGGCTGAAGCTCTTGTTGGTCTTGCGCCCGCAATGGGTGCAATTGATGGCGCCGAGGTACTCCAGGCGCAGGGTCTTGCCGATCAGCGGATTGACCGGCACCCGCTCGTCATCCAGCCGAAAGGAATATTGCGCCAGCGCCCCCAGCTCAATGGACATTTTGCTCAGCGCGCCGCGTCCGAGTTCCTGCATCAGTGACGCGTTCCGGAGGCCGGTGCGAACAGGCTGGTATCGATCGCTGCCTCGGCCTTCTTGCTCTTGGAACCGCATTCCTGTCCGCCCATGTAGCCGGTGCGTTGCTCTTCAGGAAGGTTCTTCATTTCCCAGGCAATGATCGCCTGCATGCAGGTTTCCTTCTGCTCGGGGGTCAGCTTGCGGCCGTCAGCCCATTTGCCGAGCTCGATGGCCTGCTTGAGGCTCGCGTAGATTTCCGGGGTGATGTTTTCGGCGGTTTGGATAAAGGTCGACATGGCCAGCTCCGAGGGAAACGAGCCGGCATTCTAGCGGAAAAGGCTGCAGGCTCTAAGCGGGAAAGCAGCGAGCGGTGCTGCAGCGAAGATCAGAAGCATCGCCCCGAGGGCGGGCCTCCCACGAAAGCAGCAGAAGCACACCGGACCAGCAAGCGCGCCCACAAAAGCAGCAGGTGCAGGCCGGACCCGTGGGAGGCGCGCCCTCGCGGCGATGGCAGGCCACAAGCCTGCCCGAAGCCAGCAGCGCTGCGGCGGGCAGAGCGTCGCGGACGCCTACCGCCCGCTCGCCTTGCCAGTAGCCCACCAGCATCAGCAACACCGTCAGGAAGACTTACCCCACGAAAGCAGCAGATTCAAACCGGACCCGTGGGAGGCGCGCCCTCGCGGCGATGGCAGGCCACAGGCCTGCCCGAAGCCAGCAGCACTGCCGGCGGGCAGAGCGTCGCGGACGCCTACCGTCCGCTCGCCTTGCCAGGAGCCCGCCAGCATCAGCAACACCGTCAGGAAGACTTACCCCACGAAATTAGCAGATTCAAACCGGACCCGTGGGAGGCGCGCCCTCGCGGCGATGGCAGGTCGCAGGCCTGCCCGAAGCCAGCAGCGCTGCGGCGGGCAGAGCGTCGCGGACGCCTACCGCCCGCTCGCCTTGCGCGCCAGCAGCCCGCCAATAACCCCCGTTACGCATCCGCCGACCAGCCCCCCGACATGCGCGGCATTGGCGATCGCCAGCGCGCCGAAGCTGAGCACTTCGATCACACCGGTCAGGCACACCACCAGCCAAGCCAGCATCAGCACCACCACTCCGGGTGGCAGGCGGTAGGCATCGTTCGGCGCGAGCTTCTGATACAGCCAGCAGTGTCCGAGCAGGCCGTACAGCACGCCGGACAGTCCGCCGAAGATGCCTGGCCCGCCGAACAGGTACTGGGCGAAGTTCGAAACCAGCCCGAACAGCAGCGTCAGCGCCAGGAGCATCCAGGCGCGTTGATGCGACTCGATGCGCCGCCCGAGTTCCCAGTACCACATGCTGTTCATGGCCAGATGCAGGATGCCGAAGTGCACGAAGATCGGCGTGACCAGCCGCCACCATTGCCCTGCCGCAAGGCTCTGCTCCAGCGTGGCGAAATAGGCGTATTCGCCATCGATGCGAAAGTCGACGAAGTTCAGCCAGCGGATCGCCGCGAAGTTCTCGCCGAGCAGGGTGATCGCCGCAGCGACCAGGGTGATCAGCAGCACCGCCGCGGTCAGCGGGCTGGCGCGCAAGGCTGCGACGAAACCGCCGCGCCGGCGGGGCTGCTCGATGACCACACTGTCATCGCCGTGCGGATAACGCGCATACAGGTCGCGCACCTGCTCGACCACCTCGGCCGGCACGCGCAGAACCTGCTGGTCGCCCTCCTCCGAAACCCGGCACGGCACGCGCAGGCGCCGTAACAGGGAGATGAAGCCCGTCAGGTCTTCCGACAGCGGCAGGCGCAGGGCTTCGGCAGCGGACAGGCTCATCGGAATACCGCCTGCACGTCGACCCAGGCGAACTTGGCCGGATCCAGCCGGGTCTCTCGATCCAGCCGGTACGCCACCAGCTTGCCATTCTTCACCGCGCTGTAATCCAGGCAGGCGAGATTGTCACGTATCGGCCCCGGCCGGCCGCGCCGCCAGTAGTGGCCGACGAACAGCAACGGCTCGTCCGGCCCGTACAGGAACAGGCGATTCTTCTGCTGTTGCGAAAGCGGCATGCGTGCCGCGTGGTCCGGTAAGCCGTCAGGCTGGAAAACCACGTCCCCGTAGGTCTGGGGGTTCTCCTCCCAGAACTTGGTACGAAAAAAGGTCCGCACGAAGCCCTCCTCGCTGGTCAGCGTCATGCCCTCCGGCAGCGGCATGTCGGTGCCGCGTAGCAGACGGTCCAGTGCCTGGCAGATGAAGGTCCCCGGCAGACCGGCCTCGCGCAGGAGCGCCGGATTGATGCAGGCGTCGCTCAGCAACGGGCGAAGCCGCGCGATCACGCTGCTGTCCCAGCAAGCGTGGACGACACGGAAGCGCTCGCTCTCGAGAAACAGCGGCATGCCGTAGAACCATTCGCGAAAGGCTTTCCACTCGTCCGGGTAGTGTTCGAACTGCTGAAAGGTTTCCTGCAGCAGCCGGGCGAAACGCGGCGAGTGCTCGCGCACGAAGTCGCGACCGCTGCCCGGCGGGGCCGGCATGTACCAGCCCAGCGCATTGAACTCGTGGTTGCCCATGATGCAGTGGGCCTGCCCGCGGTCGACCATGTCGTAGACCAGGTGCAGCGCCTCGCGGATATGCGGTCCGCGGTCGATGATGTCGCCGAGGAAGATCACCAGCCGGCGAGGATGACGCCAGACGCCGCCCTGGAAATGGTAGCCCAGCGAGTCGAGCAGACGCGCCAGGGCACGGCCGCAGCCATGCACATCGCCGATCAGGTCGTAGCCGCGCTCGGGATCAAGCTGCATCAATCGCCTCCGCCGAGGCGACTGCCCCAGCCAAGCTTGGTCCGGCACACCTCGTAGTAGTTGTGATCCAGTGGGTGGATCAGGTGCAGCTTCTGCGGCTTCTTGCGCACGGTCACGGTATCGCCCGGCGCGCAGGTGAAGTGGTTCTGGCCGTCGCAGGACACCTGCGGATAGATCTGCATGTTCGGCGACACCACGATCTTCAGTTCACTGTTGCCATCGACCACGATCGGGCGGCTCGACAGGGTATGCGGATACATGGGCACGACGACGATGGCGTCCAGACGCGGATGCATGATCGGCCCGCCCGCCGACAGCGAATAGGCGGTGGAACCGGTCGGGGTCGCCACGATCAGGCCGTCGGCCTTCTGGCTGCAGACGAACTGGCCATCGATGTACAGCTCGAATTCGATCATCCGTGTGGACTTACCCGGATGCAGCACCACGTCGTTGAGCGCATCGCCCTCGCCGATCGGCTCGTCGAACCGCCGCGCCTGCGCTTCGAGCAGGAAGCGGTTTTCCAGCGTGTACTGCCCGTTGAGCACCTCGGCGACCTTTTCCTCCAGCTCGTCGGGGCGGATATCGGTGAGAAACCCGAGGCTGCCGCGGTTGATGCCGAGGACCGGCACCCTGTGCTTGGCCATCGCCCGGGCGGCACCCAGCAGGCTGCCGTCGCCACCGACCACGATCACCAGGTCACAGGATTCACCCAGTCGCTGCCGTGACGAGGTCTGCATGCCATGTCCAGGCAGCACCTCGGCGATGTTCTCTTCGAGAATCACATGCAGATGGCGCTCGACGAGAAATCGCTTGAGCCGGCGGATGGTATCCAGCACCTGGGAGCTACCCAGGCGGCCGATGATGCCGATATTGCGGAATTGCTCCATTGACGCTCCCTGGTGTGGCTGGGCAGAAGGTTGCGGGCAGTCGCAACGCTCGAAAGTAACATGCAGCGCGCCGGCGGGGCAGCCGCGATCGCCGGTAAGGGATCTGCGATACGCCTGGGTTTCATGAGCAGGCGTTAGAGCCTCTGGCCGGCACCGGTGTTCGGCGGCAACGGATTATCGGCGAAACGCCGGACCATCGGCAAACGGACGGCTATGCTGCAGCCATGAGCCTTCGCAGTCTTGCCGACCTTCCCGACCGCCTCCTGCATCCGCAGGTGCGCGACCTCGCCTGGACGATGCTCGCGCCACCCTTGCTGAGCGAAGCGCCGCAACGCCAACGCCATCCACTGATTGCTAGTCGCTGGCACAGCGAGCCCGGCCTGCTGGCCGACTGGCTGCTGTGCCAGGATAACGACCCGTCCATCCTCCAGGCCTGGCTGTCACTGCACAGCATCCGGAGGCTGGGCCTGTATTACGAGCGGCTGTGGCAGTACGCACTCTCCCACGCGCCCGACATCCAGTTGCTCGCGGCCAACCTGCCGATCAGGCAAAACGGCAGCACCCTTGGCGAACTGGACCTGCTGTTCGGCGACGATGAGGGTGTGCACCACCTGGAGCTGGCGGTGAAGTTCTACCTCGGGCTCGGGCAAAGTGACGGCAGTCAGCACGCGCACTGGCTTGGCCCGGGAAGCCATGACCGGCTCGACCTCAAGCTCGCCCATATGTGCCAGCACCAGCTACCGCTTTGCAGCCAGCCGGCGACGCTGGCCGTGCTCGCCGAACTCACCGGTCGGCCGGTACAGAGCAGCTTCTGGCTCGGCGGTTACCTGTTCCAGCCCTGGCCACAAGGCTGCTCGCTCCCACTCGGCGCCAATCCAGGTCATCTGCGCGGGCGATGGCTGCGGCAGGCTGACTGGCCACGCTATCAGGCAGAAAAACCCGCAGCGGTCTGGCAGCCCATCGCACGCGCCGCCTGGCTGGCGGCAGCGCGCATCCCGGCTGCGGAGCTATGGGAAGCGCGGCGTTTCAGTGCCTGGCTGGATGCCGGCCCGGCAGCCACGCGAGCGCAGTTGCTGGCCCGTCTCGAACCGGACGCATCCGGCGACTGGCTGGAGCAGGAACGGCTTTTTCTCGTCGCCGATGATTGGCCGCGGAACGGTACTCCGGCGCGGCGCGCGTCATCCGCCTGACACGAATGGCGGCTAGACTTGGCGTCCGACTGTGCCTTTAGACCGACACCGAACGGACGCGCATGCCCATCGAACCACACCGCACCCCTGCAACCAGCCGACTCGCGCCCTGGACGATTTTCCTGGTATTCCTGCGCCTCGGCCTGACTTCATTTGGCGGCCCGGTGGCTCATCTGGGCTATTTCCGCACCGAGTTCGTTGAACGACGCCGCTGGCTGGACGAACGCAGCTACGCCGAACTGGTTGCGCTCTGCCAGTTCCTCCCCGGTCCGGCCAGTAGCCAGGTCGGCCTGGCCATCGGCCTGCTGCAGGGGGGTTACCGCGGCTCGCTGGCGGCGTGGGCCGGCTTCACCCTGCCATCGGCCATTGCGCTGACGCTCTTCGCCCTGGGGCTTGCGCATTGGGGCAGCGCGCTGCCGGGCGGAGTCCTCCAGGGTTTGAAGATCGTCGCCGTAGCGGTGGTTGCCCAGGCCGTCTGGGGCATGGCACGGAACCTGTGTAGCGACGGCCCGCGAATAGCCATCACGCTGGCATCAACGGGTGCCGTGCTGCTGGTTCCTTTCGTCTGGGCTCAGGTCGGCGTCATCGCCGCCGCCGGGCTGATCGGGCTGCTGATATTCCGTCCAGCCAGCGTCGACGCGCCCACCCTGCCGGTTGCCGTAACGGGACGGGCCGCGTTGGCTGCACTGGTGCTGTTCTTCACACTGCTCGCGCTGCTGCCGCTGCTTGCCAGTGGCAGCGACAGCCCGGCCCTGGCTCAATTCGATGCGTTCTTCAGAGCCGGTGCGCTGGTATTCGGTGGCGGTCACGTGGTGCTGCCGCTGTTGCAGGCCGAGGTGGTACCGCCAGGCTGGGTGGACAACGACGTGTTCCTGGCCGGCTACGGCGCGGCCCAGGCCGTACCAGGGCCGCTGTTCACCTTCGCCGCCTTCCTCGGCGCGTCGATGAATGTCATACCCAGCGGCTGGCCGGGTGCGGTGCTCTGTCTGGTAGCGGTGTTCGCGCCTTCGTTCCTGCTGGTGATCGGAGTGCTGCCCTTCTGGGAGCGCCTACGCAGCAACCGGCGTACTCAGGCGGCGCTCGCAGGGATCAATGCCGCCGTGGTCGGGTTGTTGCTGGCAGCACTGTACGATCCGGTCTGGACCAGCGCGATCAGGGCGCCGGAGCATTTCGTCCTTGCTCTGCTGCTGCTTGTCGCATTGATGTACTGGAAGCTCCCGCCCTGGCTCGTGGTCATTGCCGGGGCAACCGGCGGCGGCCTGCTCGGCCTGGCAGGTTGAAATAAATCAGCTTTCCAGCGCCAGCAGCACTGCACTGGCCACCAGAAAACAGCTGAACAGAAGCCGCAACAGACGCTCGGGCAAGGCATGGGCGAGCCGGACACCCAGGCTGATGCTGAGCAGCCCGCCTACCGCAAGCGGCAGTCCAAGCAGCCAGTTGACCTGATGATGCATGGCATAAGTGGCCAGCGTGACACCGGTGCTCGGTGCCGCGAGCGCCAGCGACAGGCCCTGGGCAACCACCTGCGAGGTGCCGAACACACTGGTCAGGATCGGCGTGGCGATGACGGCGCCACCTACGCCGAACAGGCCGCCGAGCGCTCCGGCACCCGCCCCGAGCACGCCGAGCCACGGCCAGGGATGACGCAACTGACCGTCGCCAGGCGCCGGACGCAGGAAAACCCGCAACAGCGTGTACGCCGCCAGCACCAGGAGGAAACCGACGAAAGCCATACGCATGCGCCCGGCATCCAGCGACACGGCAACGGCCGCACCGAAGATCGCGAAGAGGAAACTGGCGCTGGCCAGCGCCGCCGCATGGCGCCAGTCGATGCGATTGCGCTGGTGGTAACGCCAGATGGCGAGCAGCACGTTGGGCACGACCATCACCAGCGCCGTTCCCTGCGCCAATTGCTGGTCAAGACCGAACAGAACGCCCACGACCGGAATCGCGATCAGCCCGCCGCCGATACCGAACAATCCGCCGAGCGTGCCCAGCGCCAGCCCCAGCAGTACGTTCAATCCGATGTCCAGCAGCATCCGCCCGCGCTCCATTTGCAATGAGGCGCTCATGCTACGCGCCCATGGCTAGCATCGATACGCACAGCCGCGCAAAATGGCTTTGCCTATTTCGCACAAGCAGAAACGCAGATGCTGCCAGATCCCCTTTCCACCCAGCTGGGCCTGTTCATCGATGTCTTCGAGTCCGGCAGCTTCTCCGCCGCGGCCCGGCGCCATGGTCTAACGCCCTCGGCCGTGGCACGCCGCATCGATGCGCTGGAGCAGGCGCTCGGCTGTCAGCTGTTCAGTCGCAGCACCCATGCCGTCCGGGCAATGCCTGCGGCACTGGCGTTTGCCGAACGCGCCCGGCGAATCGTTCAGGAACTGCATCTGGCTCGCGCGGAAGCGAGCTCATTGAACAGCGCCCCGGAGGGCCGCATCCGCATCGATGCGCCCGCTCCGTTCGGGCGCCGTCACCTGGCGCCGGCATTGGCCGGATTTCTTCAGGCCTATCCCGGCGTGGACATCCAGCTGCGGCTGATCGACAGCTTCGTCGACCTGCACGGTGAACATCTAGGTGAAGTCGATCTGGTGCTGCGTATCGGCCCGCTAGCCGACACGCGACTGGTCGCCACACCGCTGGCGCCGATGGTGCGCATCGTCTGCGCCAGCCCGGCTTATCTGGAGCGCCGTGGCGTACCGCTGCAGCCCGAAGAGCTGCCCGAGCACGATGGACTGGACTGGGACGCCCTGGGGCCGCCACATGCCTGGCGCTTCGAGCACAACGGCCGCCCGCAACTGCTGCGTCCAGGACGAATGCGGATGGTCGCCAACAATGCCGAAGCGCTGCTGGCCGGGGCGTTGGCAGGGCTCGGCATCGCACATCTGCCCACCTGGCTGATCAGCGATCACCTGCTGCGCGGCGAGCTGCTGCCGCTGTTCTGTGCGGGGGGCCTGCCGCCACCGGAAGCCAGCGGCATCTATGCGCTGCGCCTGACACGCGAGGCCGATTCTCGCAGCCGTTTGCTGCTGGAGTTCCTGAAAGCCCGCTTCGGCCCGGTCCCGCCCTGGGACCAGGCATTGCAAAGCGGTTTCAAGAGGGATTGAACGGAGGGGGTTGGCCAATACCCGAGCGCGGCGGGCAGGCTGGCGCTGACGTTGCGCAGCCCAACAGGCCTTGCATGCAGGTCGGTCTGGCGCCCCCCGGGACGCCTTACGGACTATGCTCTTCGATTTCCTGGGTGACGCCCCAGCCATCGAGCACACCGCCGAGGGGTTCGACGAGATCTTCCAGATCCTGCTCGAAATCACCGATACCATCGAACGTTGCGTACATCACCTTGCTTACCTGCAGATTCCAGCTTCCGTCCTCACGCGGAAACACCTGGGTATTGATGGTTTCGCCGCGAAAATTCTGTGCGGCCTTGCGGGCACGATCCTGCTCCGGGAAGACCGCATAGAACTCGATGGGGTGCACACGGGCGAAATCGAAACCGCCCTCCTTCATCCGGCGCAGAACAGTGCTGCTGACATCCTCGTGGAAGGTGGTACTCATGAATTCAACCTCCTCTCAAGCGTGGATGGATTCGCCCCGCTCCGTCGGGACAGGCTCATGGAGCGCGGGCAAACGGGTCACGACTGCGTGAAGTGTAACGGTACGGGCATCCTCCATGCCGACGATGACAAGCTAGCAGGCTGCCAGCCCGGATGCACGAACACACTGAATGCTCGCTGCGTCGGCGGTCGCCATGAGGCAGCCTGTCAATCCAGATAGAACCCCGGTGCCGCCGGCAGTTCAACCAGCATGCGGCGCAGGTTGCTGCACCATTGTCCGCGGATGTCTTCGTAGTAGGCGTCGCCTTCCTCCACCCGATAACCTTCAGGTATCGACAGGCTGTCCTTGCGATAGACCAGTACATCCAGCGGCATGCCTACCGAGAGATTGCTGCGAATGGTCGAGTCGAAGGAAATCAGCGCACAGCGCAGGGCCTGCTCCAGAGCCGTCGTGTGGGATAGCGCGCGATCGAGGATAGGCTTGCCGTACTTGCTCTCGCCGATCTGGAAATAGGGCGTGTCGACCGTCGCGCAGATGAAGTTGCCCTGCGGGTAGAGGTTGTAAAGCTGCGGCTCCTCGCCCGCGATCTGCCCGCCGACCAGAAAGGAGCTGCTCATGTCGATTCCCGACGCCATGCTCGGCGACGCATCGTGTTCGACCACTTCGCGCAGCGTCTCGCCCACCAGGCGCGCCGCGGCGAACATCGTCGGCACGTTGTGCAGGTTCGCGCCCTCGCCCTGCAGGCGCTGCCGCAACAGGCTGACCACAGCCTGCGAGGTGGCCAGGTTGCCGGCCGTCTGCAGCACGATCAGCCGCTCGCCGGGGATGCCGAAGCGGTAGAGCTTGCGGAAGGTAGCGATGTGATCGACGCCCGCGTTGGTCCGCGAATCGGAGACGAACACCAGCCCTTCGGCCAGGTTCATGGCGACACAGTAGGTCATGGCTCGTGTGACTCTAGTGGATGAGGAGCTGCCGCAAACGGCGCGCGGATGGTAACCCAACCGCCGCGCGCTGCAAGCCGGGGCTATGCATGATCATTGTTGGCCCATCTGCATCGGCATGACCTGCACCCGGGCGTGCATCGACTCGCTGCCGCCGCCACGCCGCATGCCGCGCACCGGGCAGGCATCGAGATAATCCAGGCCCACCGCCAGTTTCAGGTGCCGATCCGGCAGCAGCAGCCGGTTGGAGACGTCGAAGCTGTACCACTGCCCGTCGATCCAGGCCTCGGCCCAGGCATGGCTGGCCAGGTGATCGCTGTCGTCGGCCAGCAGATAGCCGGAAACGTAGCGCGCCGGGATGCCCAGGCTGCGGGCGCAGGCGACGAAGGCATGGCTATGATCCTGGCAGACCCCGGCGCCACCGGCGAAGGCCTGCGCCGCCGTGCTTTCCACCTGGGTCGCGCCCGGCGTGTAGGCCATGTGGTCGGCCAGCGCGTGCATCAGCTCGGCCAGGGCGTCGCGCTCGCGGCGAGTGCCGCACTGGCGGTGGGCGAAGTCGATCAGGGCATCGTCGGCCTGAGTCAGCGGACTGGAACGCAGGAACGGTAGCGGCGAGGCGCTTTCGGTCTCGCATTCGCAGGCTTCGTCGATCTCCACCTGGCCGCGGGCACGGATGACGATCTCGTCATGCGGTTCGTCCAGGGTCAGTACGTGGAGCACATTGCCATAGGGATCGCGCTGCGCGCGCGCCGGCCGCGGCAGTTCCAGCTCCCAGCTATACACGTGCTGACGCTGGCTCTGCTGGGGTGTCAGGCGCAGGTACTGGATGCTCGCGCGGACCTGATCCTGGTAGCGGTAGCTGGTGTCATGGGCGATGGAAAGTTTCATGCGGCCTCCAGGTAGGAAGAGTGAATGGCGCTGCCCAGCCGGCCGATCTGCTCGACATAGGCGGTGATCCAGTCGTGCAGGCCGATTTCCAGCACTTCGTCGATGCTGGTGTAGCGCAACCCCGCGTCCAGTTCGGAGGCCAGGCGCTGTGCCGGCCGGCCGTTTTCTCCCGGCAGGCTGGCAAGTATCCCTTGCAGCTCCACCAGGCAGGCGCGCAGCGAACGCGGCACGTCGGCGCGGAGCAGCAACAGCTCGGCAACCTTGGCCGTGCGCGGCGAGCCGCGGTAGATCTCGGCGAAGGCTTCGAACGAGGACAGTGCGCGCAGCAGCGCACTCCATTGGTAATAGGCGCGCGCCGAGCGGTCGTCGAGGTTCTCGCTTTCCTCGCCGAGCAGTTCGTGGCGGGCATCGAGCAGACGCAGGGTGTTGTCGGCGCGTTCGATGAAGGTTCCCAGGCGGATGAAGCGGTAGGCGTCGCTGCGCATGATGGTGCCCACGGTGGCGCCGCGGAACAGATGCGAGCGCTCCTTGACCCACTCGCAGAAACGGCTGATGCCGTAACGCCCCAGGCCCTGCGCGGCGATGCCGCGCATCTCCAGCCAGGCGGCGTTGATGTTTTCCCACATGTCCGAGGTGATGCGACCGCGCACGGCATGGGCATTGCTGCGCGCCAGGCGCAGGCAGTTGTACAGGCTGGCGGAGTTGCCTTCATCGAGGGCGAAGAAGTGCAGCATGCGCTCGGCGTTGAGCTGGCCATGGCAGGCCAGGTAATGCTCCAGCGTGCCGGTGATCAGCAGCGGCATGGCCAGTTCGTCGAGGCCGTCGCCACGGCCGTCCTGCGGCATCAGCGACAGCGAATAACTGACGTCCAGCATGCGCGCCATGTTTTCGGCGCGCTCCAGATAGCGGGACATCCAGTACAGATCGGCAGCGGTTCTACTCAGCATTCAACAATCCTCAACGATCCAGGTGTCCTTGGTGCCGCCGCCCTGCGACGAGTTGACCACCAGCGAGCCCTCGCGCAGCGCCACGCGGGTCAGGCCTCCGGGCACCAGGCGGGTTTCCCGGCCACTGAGCACGAACGGCCGCAGGTCGATGTGGCGCGGGGCAATGCCGTTCTCGACGAAGGTCGGGCAGGTCGACAGGCTCAGGGTCGGCTGGGCGATATAGGCGCCGGGATTGGCCTTCAGGCGGGCACGGAAGGCCTCGATCTCTGCGGCACTGGCTGCCGGGCCGACCAGCATGCCGTAGCCGCCGGAGCCCTGGGTTTCCTTGACCACCAGCTCCGGCAGGTGCGCCAGCACGTGGGACAGTTCGTCCGGCTTGCGACATTGCCAGGTCGGCACATTGGCGAGGATCGGCTCTTCGTCCAGATAGAAGCGGATCATGTCCGGCACGAACGGGTAGATCGACTTGTCATCCGCCACGCCAGTACCGATGGCATTGGCCAGCACCAGATTGCCCGCCCGATAGGCCGACAACAGGCCGGGCACGCCCAGCGCCGAATCCGGGTTGAACGCCAGCGGATCGAGGAAGGCATCGTCGAGCCGGCGATAGATCACATCGACCCGGCGCGCGCCGGCGGTGGTGCGCATGTAGAGGTGCTCGTCGCGCACGAACAGGTCCGCTCCCTCGACCAGCTCCACGCCCATCTCTCGAGCGAGAAAGGCATGCTCGAAGAAAGCGCTGTTGAAGCGCCCCGGCGTCATCACCACGACGCAGGGATTGTCCAGCGGGCTCGAGTGCTTGAGCGTTTCCAGCAACAGGTTGGGGTAGTGGTTGATCGGCGCGATGCGCTGGGCGGCGAACAGCTCGGGGAACAGCCGCATCATCATCTTGCGGTCTTCGAGCATGTAGCTGACGCCGCTGGGTGTGCGCAGGTTGTCCTCGAGCACGTAGTAGGTGCCATCGCCGTCGCGCACCAGGTCGACCCCGGCGATGTGCGCATAGGTGTCGCGGTGCAGGTTCAGCCCCTGCATCGCCGGTTGGTAGCCCTCGTTGGCCAGCACCTGCTCCGGCGGGATGACGCCGGCCTTGAGGATGCGCTGCTCGTGGTAGAGGTCGGCGAGAAACAGGTTGAGTGCCTGCACCCGCTGGATGCAGCCCCGCTCCACGGTGCGCCATTCGCTCATCGGGATCGAGCGCGGAATGGTGTCGAAGGGGATCAGCCGTTCGGTGCCCTGCTCGTCGCCATACAGGGTGAAGGTGATGCCGGCGCGGTGGAACAGCAGGTCCGCCTCGCGTCGACGCTGCGCCAGCACGTCGGCCGGCGTGTCGGAAAGCCAGGCCGAGAAGGCTTGGTAATGCGGGCGGCATGCGCCGCGTGCGTCGTGCATCTCATCGTAGAAAACGCGGTCCATGCGGAGCCCTCGAACAGTAACCTGCCCAACGACAGTGCAAAGCCCGCGCCACGCTGAATAACGTTGTAGAACAAGGCTTTTGCAGGCAAAGCGACAGCACAGCGCACCGTTTCCGGGCGGGCAGCGCGGCCAGGAACGCTCGACGCCCCGTTATGAGACGACCACGCCGTTCATGCAGCCCGCGCCAGCGCCAGGCGCATGACAGGGGCAAGCCACGTGCTGCAAAGGCACACTTCGGGACGACAACCTGGCTCTTACGCGCTAGGGTCCCTCGACGATTCAACCGCACAGGCCCGGCCATGAGCGAAACCTTGCACCTGCCGTACCTGGAACCCTGGGACTGGCAGCAATTCCACCGTCATTTCACACTGCGTCTGCTGCCGGGCGTGGAGCGGCTGGAGCCGCACGGCTACAGTCGCACGCTGCGTAACGGCGAAGCCCGCGGCTGGCTCAGCGTACGCGTACTGAACGAACGCCCGGCGCTCGAACTGACCCTCAGCGACTCGCTGCAACAGGCCACCCAGGCGCTGGTCGGCAAGGTGCGCAAGATGTTCGACCTGGATGCCGACCCACAGGCGATAGCGGCGCACTTCGCCCGCGACCCGGCATTGGCTGCACTGACCGCCGCGCATCCCGGCTTGCGCCTGCCGGCCGCCTACGACCCGTTCGAACAGGCTGTGCGGGCGGTGGTCGGCCAGCAGGTCACGGTCAAGGCCGCGGTGACCATCACCCGACGCTTGGTGGAGCGCCTCGGCGAGCCGCTGGGCGACGGCCCGGCAGGCCTGGAACTGCTGTTCCCTACCGCCCAGGCGATCGCCGAGGACCCGCTGGAGAATATTGGTATGCCGGCCAAACGCGCACTGGCGCTGCGCCGGCTGGCCGCGGCGGTGGCCGAAGGTGCACTGCGACTTCACGTCGACGATGGCGCCGACGCGCTTGTCCGTCGACTGTGCGAATTGCCGGGTATCGGCCCGTGGACCGCCGAGTACATCGCCTTGAGGGGATTTGGCGTCGCGGATGCCTTTCCCGCGGCCGATCTTGGCTTGCTGAAGGCACCGTTGTGGGGAGCCGAAGGCATCAGCACCAAGGCGCTGACGGCACGAGCCGAAGCATGGCGACCCTGGCGCGCGTACGCAGCCATCCACCTCTGGGACAACTACGCCGCAGGGCGTTAGCGGCCCGGCACCGCCGCCAGTGCAGCCCCGCCCCTGCGGATGCCTCCATCCTGCGTTGAGGTCGGTCAGCCGACCATCGCCGCTGCGGCATTGCCGGGCGCGCGCCCTGCTGGCATCAGAGTCGCGCCTTGCCGAAGGGTCCTGCGGCGACGGCCCACATGACCAGGCCGACCACCGGTAACAACAGGATGACCAGCGACCAGATCAGCTTGCGGCCGACCTCAATGGAGCTCTGCCAGACATGCGCGATGGCCAGTATGTCCAGCACCAGCACGACGATGGCCAGTGGTGCGCTGAAGCTTTCCATGGCTTATGGCCGGTGAGCTCCCGTATCGGGGCGGTTGCCACGCGGCCCCATGATGCCCCAGAGGATCAGCCCGAGTACTGGCAGGATGACGATCAGGAGTACCCAGAGCACTTTCTTGCCGCTGGTGCTGTCGCTGCGAATAACGCTGATGATCGCCCAGATATCCAGTGCCAGGATGATCAGGCCGAAAATACCGCCGAAGGCGTCCGTCATGGGTACGCTCCTGTTTGGGTGAGTACTCAATCTAGGATGCCAGCGCGGCGGCAGGGTTCAGTGCGGTCTTTCAGGGCGGGGCGATCGAGGCGACACGGGGAATGCCGTCCATGCCAACCGAGGATGCCACTGACGCGGATCGCGGCCGTGACGCATCGCCCATATTAATCTGCGTGGCCACTTCGACGACGAGACCGATCGCGCGGGTGCTGCCTTCGATGCCGGCGAGGACGGTCTCGACCGTCACGTCAATCCTCCAGCCGTGGGAACCGATCGGCGATGCTATCGCCGGTAAACTGCGCGACCCAGCCTTCCGCGTTGCTGAACAGGCGGATGGCGACGAAGTGCGGATTCTCGCCCATGTCGAACCAGTGGCGGGCTCCGGCCGGCACCGAGATCAGGTCGTTCTTCTCGCACAGCACGGCGTAGACCATGTCCTCGATATGCAGAGTGAACAGTCCATGGCCAGCGACGAAGAAGCGCACCTCGTCCTCGGCGTGGCGGTGCTCGTCGAGGAACTTCGCACGCAACTCGGCCTTCTGCGGATGGTCGCTGGTCACACTGAGGACATCGACGGTGACGTAGCCGCGCTCAGCCATCAGCCTGTCGATCTGTGGCCGATAGGCGGCGATCACCTCGTCCGGGCTGGCACCGGCGGTTATCGGCGTGCCGGCTTCCCAGCGCTCGAGGTGCACGCCGACTTCCGCCAGTGTCGCGGCGATGTCTTCGACGTGGGTCAGCACCTTGAGCGGCTGGTCGGAATGGGTTTCGTGATAGACGCTGAGGACACTCATGTTCGGCTCTCCGGATGGTCGTCTGGCTGTGGATCACCAGCCAGTCAGGAAATTTTTATCGGGGCTGCAAGGCAAGGCTTCCAAAGCTCGTAAGCGTCGAGCACCGTGACGTTCGGACGGTGCCTGCTGGTCGGCGACGACCAGCCACGAGCGCAAGACAGGCGTCCGGCACCGGTGATCGTCTGGCTCAGCTGTTGGCACGTGGCAGGCATGCCCGGTCCTCCTGCAAACGCAGAGCAATGATAACGGCTGCAGCCAGCGCCGCCAGACTGGCGATGGCGAACGACCAGCCCGGCCCCAGGCCGGACCAGGCATAACCGGCATACAGCGCACCCAGCGCACCGCCGATGCCGGACAGACTGGCATACAGCGCCTGCCCCTGGCCCTGCTGGCGGTGGCCGAAACTGCGCTGGACGAAGTGAATGGCGGCGGCGTGGAAACTGCCGAAGGTCGCCGCGTGCATCAGCTGCGCGATCAGCAGCACGGTCAGGTGCTCGGCGAACTGCCCGAGCAATACCCAGCGCAGGGCGGCGATCAGGAAGCTGGCCAGCAGCACCTGGCGCAGCGAGAAGCGCTCGAGCAGGCGCGCCATGACCAGGAACAGCAGGATTTCCGCCACAACGCCCAGCGCCCACATCAGCCCGATGAAGCTGCGGCTGTAACCGAGCGCCTCCAGGTGGATGCTGAAGAAGGTGTAGTACGGCCCATGGGCCAGCTGCATCAGCGCCACGCAGCCGTAGAAGGCCAGCACGCCAGGCCGCCGCAATTGAGCGAGAAAACCGCCCTCGCCGGCCACTTCGCTGCGTTGCCGCGGATGCGCGTTGGGCACCCAGGCGCTGCTCAGCACGATGCCCGCCATCACAGCGGCGACCGCAATCGGGTAAAGATCCAGACTCAGCCGCTGGAACAGCAGCCCGAGCCCTACCACCGCGACGATGAAACCGATGCTGCCCCACAGGCGGACCTGGCTGTAGCGCTCGGTCTGCTCATGCAGATGGGCCAGGGTGATGACCTCGAACTGCGGCAGCACTGCGTGCCAGAAGAACGCATGCAGCGCCATCACCAGCGCCAGCCAGGCGAAGCTCTTGTCGAAAAAGATCAGGCCGAATGACAGCAAGGTGCACAACGCGCCGAGTCGAACGATTTCCAGGCGGCGGCCGGTGGCATCGCCCAGCCAGCCCCAGAGGTTCGGCGCCAGGCAACGCATCAGCATGGGAATGGCGATCAGCTCGCCGATCCGTTCCGGCGAGAAGCCCAGATGATCGAAGTACAGACCGAGAAACGGCGCCGTGGAGCCGAGCAGGGCGAAGTAGAAAAAATAGAAGCCGGACAGGCGCCAGTACGGCAGCGGAGCATTCATGAGTGGAGGAATTCAGGCCGCAAGCGGAGGCGTCGAGGCCAACCGCGTGCGGCTCGCGACATGTCGGTCGGCGCTCAAAGCTGGCCCAGCACCGGCGTCGTCACCTGCACATCGGTGTTCTGTCCGCGATGACGCAACAGGTGATCGAGCAGCACGATGGCCATCATCGCTTCGGCGATCGGCGTCGCGCGGATGCCCACGCAGGGGTCGTGGCGGCCCTTGGTGATGACGTCGACCGCCTCGCCGTTGACATCGATGGAACGACCCGGGGTGGTGATGCTGGATGTCGGCTTGAGCGCCAGGTGCGCGACGATCGGCTGGCCGCTGGAAATGCCGCCGAGAATGCCGCCGGCATTGTTGCTCAGGAAACCCTGCGGGGTCAGCTCGTCGCGGTGCTCGGTGCCACGCTGGGCTACCGAAGCGAAACCGGCGCCGATCTCCACGCCCTTGACCGCGTTGATGCTCATCAACGCGTGGGCCAGTTCGGCGTCGAGGCGATCGAAGATCGGCTCGCCAAGGCCCGGCGGCACGCCTTCGGCGACCACGGTGATCTTCGCGCCGACCGAATCCTGATCGCGACGCAGCTGGTCCATGTAGGCTTCCAGTTCCGCCACCTTGTCCGGGTCGGGGCTGAAGAAGGCATTCTGCTCGACGCTGTCCCAGGTCTTGAACGGAATCTCGATCGGCCCGAGCTGGCTCATGTAGCCACGCACCTGGATGCCCAGCGTCGCCAGGTATTTCTTGGCGATGGCGCCCGCGGCGACGCGCATGGCGGTTTCGCGCGCCGAGCTGCGGCCGCCACCACGGTAGTCACGGATGCCGTACTTGTGGTGATAGGTGTAGTCGGCATGGGCCGGACGGAACAGGTCCTTGATCGCCGAATAGTCCTTGGACTTCTGGTCGGTGTTGCGGATCAGTAGGCCGATCGGGCAACCGGTGGTCTTGCCCTCGAACACGCCGGAGAGGATTTCCACCTCGTCGGCTTCCTGGCGTTGCGTGGTGTGCCGGCTGGTGCCTGGCTTGCGACGGTCGAGGTCGCGCTGCAGATCCTCCAGCGACAGCTCCAGCCCGGGCGGGCAGCCATCGACGATGGCCACCAGCGCGGGACCATGGCTTTCGCCGGCAGTGGTGACGGTGAACAGCTTGCCGTAGGTATTGCCGGACATGCAGGACGCTCCGCGATCGACCGAAAAACAGGGGCCGGAAGTATACCTGAGGCCGCTGCGGTTTCATCGCTTCTCTTCCGCGCGCATACTGACGGCACGACGAACCCCGCACGGAACATGGCGTCCAACCCGCTCCGTAACCAGCGAAATCCTCCCATGCGTGCCCTGCTGATCGTGTTGCTGCTGACCATGCCGACCTCCTTCACGCAAGCCCGGACCCTGCTCAACCAGACGCTGAATCTGGACACCGGCAGTGGCGTGCTGCAGGGCAGTCTGCTGCTGCCGAAAAGCGATCGCCCGGTGCCGGTAGCGCTGCTGATCGCCGGTTCCGGCCCGACCGATCGCAACGGCAACAATCCGGGCGGACGCAACGATAGCCTCAAGCGCCTGGCCCAGGCCCTGGCCAGACAAGGCGTGGCCAGCCTGCGCTACGACAAGCGCGGTATCGGCGCCAGCCACGCGGCGGCAGCGGACGAGCGCGAGCTCAGCGTCGAGGCCTATGTCAACGATGCGCTGGCCTGGAGCGACCGGCTCAGGCACGACTCACGCTTCAGCAAGCTGATCCTCATCGGCCACAGTGAAGGCGCGCTGATCGCCAGCCTCGCCGCTCCGCGATCGGCAGCGGCGGCATTGATCAGCATTGCGGGCAGCGGCCGGCCGATCGACGCAGTGCTGCGTGAACAACTGCAGGGGCGTCTGCCACCGGCACTGCTCGCCACCAGCCAGTTCCTGATCGATGAGCTCAAGGCTGGCCGCACCCATGCCGGGGTACCCGAGCCGCTAAGAGTGCTGTTCAGGCCCAGCGTGCAGCCATACCTGATCTCGCTGTTCGCCTACGACCCGGCAGATGCCTTCGCCGCCGTCGAGATGCCCGCGCTGATCGTGCAGGGCCGGCATGACATTCAGGTCAGCGTCGAGGATGCCAGGGCCTTGCAGCGCGCAAAGCCCGATGCCGAGCTGGCGCTGATCGACGGGATGAACCACATCTTGCGCATCGTTCCGGCCGATATCCGCCAGCTGGCCTCCTACGACGACCCGGACCTGCCTCTGGCGCGGGCCGTGTCGGACCGTATCCATCAATTCCTGCGGACCTATGGCATCCTGCCAGCCTCCAGTTAGCCGTCGCGCTGCCGATAGCGGAATGACAAGGGCCCGATTCGGCTCCAGAACGAGCCGCCGCGCAAGCCCAGGAACGCGCAGATGACCGATACCGAAAACGAAACCAGCCAGAGCAGCGAAAGCGACCAGCCAGTAGCGCACCCGTGGGACGAACTCAGACCTGACCGTTTCCGCCTGCTGCGCCTGGCGCCATTGCCTACCGAGCGCGACGGCGGCGTGCGCCCGCTGCGCTTCGTCGAGCTTGCTCAACTGGAGCGGCATACGCCCGAGCAGAGCCTGCTGCGGCTGTTCGTCAATATTCCCGGACAGATGCGCGCTGGCAAATACAACGTGCTGGAAGTCTGGGCAGACCATCGCAGCAAGGCACTGCGCTTCGGGCCTGATGCCGGCCTGCACCTGGAGCCGGCGAATCGCGGGCTCGGCCGTTTCCTGTTGGCACAAGGCGTGGCATGGGCGCAGAAGCGCTGGGGTCACTACCTGGTCGAGGGCGGTTCGCTCCCCAGGCAGCTGTCGAGCGACGACCAGCGCCTGCGCCGTGACCACTGCCTGCGCACCCAGGGTTTCGATGTCGTCTACGCCAAGGAGCAGACCCTCCAGTCGACCTACGGCGCATCACGCGTCAGCGCCCTGCGCCCCGACTGGAACAGCGAAAAGGTTCAGATCGTCGAACTGCAGGACGCCGCGGCAATGCTGGAGCAGGCCGACCGCAACCTGCAGGCCCAGGACAACCAGATCCGCGAGTTGCAGGAGCGCATTGCCCACTTCCGGCGCGAGGACGGCTCGCTGCGCTTCACCATCGTCTGCCTGATAGCCCTGACGCTGTTCCAGGCCGGCCTGCTGATCTGGATCGCGACCCGCTGAGCCGTGGTTCATGCCTGCCGCCATCCACTGGACGACGCCCTCGGTCCGCCCCACGTGGACGTGGGTTGGCGCTGAGCGCAGCGAAGCCCAGCAACCGCCCTTAGCTATCCTCCAGCAGCGCCCGCAACGCCACGCCGGCGCCCTCCAGTCCGGGATACGGCGCCGTCACCAGCCATACCGGCACGCGCTCGAAGTAACCACTCATCTGGCCCTTCTCGCACAGCGCCTCGAAAAAGCTGCTGCGCATGAAGAACTCGGCAAAGCGAGGCAATACGCCACCGACGAGATACACGCCGCCGCGGGCACCGAGGGTCAGCACATTGTCGCCAACGGTACGCCCCAGCCAGCAGCAGAACTGTTCCAGCACCGCCACGGCGTAGGGCTCGCCGGCCAGCGCAGCCCTGGTCACCTCGGCCGGCGAGCCGAAGGCGGGGGACCGGCCATCCAGCGCGCAGCAGGCGCGATAGAGCGTCAGCAATCCCGGGCCGCTGAGCACTGCCTCGGCATTCACGTGGCCGAGCGAGCGATGCAGGTGCGACCAGATCGCTGCCTCGCGGTCACTGCCGATCGGCAGGCAGATGTGTCCGCCCTCTCCCGGCAGGGCACGCCAGCCGCCACCGGACAACGGCAGTAGCCCGGCGACCCCGAGCCCGGTACCGGGACCTATCACCAGCCGCGGCCGCCCCGCTTCAGGTTCGCCCTCGCGGACCGTGATGCGCTCGTCGTCGCGCAAGCGGGTCATGCCGAGTGCCATGGCGGTGAAGTCGTTGATCAGCAGCAACCGCTTCACGCCCAGCTCACGACGGAACGCCTGGCGACTGAGCTGCCAGTGGTTGTTGGTGAAGCGGAAAAAGTCGCCATCCACCGGGCCGGCGCAGGCCAGGCAGACCGCTTCGAGCGTCTCCAGCGGCTGGCCGATCTCGTTCAGATAGGCGCGGATGGCTAGCTCCGGCCGGGCATGCTCTGCGGTGGAGAGGACGCGAATCTGCTCGATGCGCTGATCACGCCAGAGGGCGAAACGGGCATTGGTACCGCCGATGTCTCCAACCAGCGCCGTCTTCACTTGAGCGCCTCCAGGCTCTCGGTGAAGGCACTGGCGCCCTGCTCTGCCGTGCTGAACGAGGCGCGCATGAAGGCAAAGAGCTCCCGACCGCAGCCGATGCCCATGTCTTCGGGCCGAACTGCCGGTGCCCGCGCATCCCACTCGACGGGATCGACCAGCGCCCGCAGTTCGCCGTTCTCGCCGTCGACGCGGAGGATGTCGCCGTCGCGCACCCGCGCCAGCGGCCCGCCGTCCAGCGCCTCCGGGCAAACATGAATGGCCGCCGGCACCTTCCCCGAGGCGCCAGACATGCGCCCGTCGGTGACCAGCGCGACCTTGTAGCCGCGATCCTGCAGCACGCCGAGAAAGGGCGTGAGCTTGTGCAGCTCCGGCATGCCGTTGGCTTTCGGACCCTGGAAGCGCACCACGGCGATGAAGTCGCGCTCCAGCTCGCCGGTCTTGAACGCCGCCGCCAGCTCGCTCTGATCGATGAATACCCGCGCCGGCGCCTCGACAAAGCGGTGCTCGGGCGCCACGGCAGAAATCTTCGTCACGCCGCGGCCGAGGTTGCCTTCCAGCACGCGCAGCCCGCCCTCCGGCGAGAACGGCCGCTCGGCCGGACGCAGGATGGCTTCGTCCAGGCTCTGCGCCGGGCCGTCGCGCCAGACCAGCTTGTCACCGTCGAGGAACGGCTCCTGGATGTAGCGCCGCAGGCCCTTGCCGACGACCGTATGCACGTCCTCGTGCAACAGACCGGCGTCGAGCAGCGTGCGCACCATGAACGGCACCCCGCCACAGGCGTGGAAATGGTTCACGTCGGCCTGGCCGTTGGGGTAGACCTTGGCCAGGGTCGGCACCACCTCGGAGAGATCGGCCATGTCCTGCCAGGTCAGCTGGATTCCGGCAGCGCGGGCGAATGCCGGGATATGCAGGGTGTGGTTGGTCGAACCGCCAGTGGCGTTGAGCGCAACCACCGAGTTGACGATGGACTTCTCATCGACCACCCGGCACAGCGGCGTGTAGTTGCCTGCCTGATGGGTCAGCCGCGTCACCTGGTGCGCAGCTTCCCGGGTCAGTGCGTCGCGCAGCGGCGTGTACGGGTTGACGAACGATGAGCCCGGAAGATGCAGGCCCATGATTTCCATCACCACCTGATTGGTGTTGGCCGTGCCGTAGAAGGTGCAGGTGCCGGGGCTGTGATAGGACTTCATCTCCGACTCCAGCAGCTCCTCGCGGCTGGCCTTGCCCTCTGCGTAACGCTGGCGCACCTCGGCCTTCGCCTTGTTCGGGATGCCCGAGGGCATCGGCCCGCCCGGCACGAAGATCGTCGGCAGATGGCCGAAACGCAGCGCGCCGATCATCAGGCCCGGCACGATCTTGTCGCAGATGCCGAGCATCAGCGCCGCGTCGAACATGTTGTGCGACAGGGCCACCGCCGTGCTCATGGCGATCACTTCACGACTGGCCAGGCTCATTTCCATCCCCGCCTCGCCCTGGGTCACACCATCGCACATCGCCGGAACACCGCCAGCGTACTGGCCGACCGAGCCGATCTCACGCAGCGCCTGGCGGATGAGCTCGGGAAAGTGCTCGTAGGGCTGATGCGCCGAGAGCATGTCGTTGTAGGCTGATACGATGGCCACATTGGCCGCGTTCATCAGGCGCAGACTCTGCTTGTCCTCGCCGGAATGGCAGCCGGCGACACCGTGGGCGAAGTTGGCGCATTGCAACTTGCCGCGTTGCGGGCCGTCGCTGTCGGCGGCAGCCATCATCGCCAGATAACGTTCACGGGTCTTGCGGCTACGTTCGACCAGGCGCTCGGTGACTTCCAGAACTCGCGGGTGCATGCCTTACTCCTGCTGCAAAATTCAACGGTCGTTGAACGATTCAACGTTTGGTTGAAGGTTCAGACAACCATAAACCATCCAGGGTCGGTTGGCGTTCCGGCGCGCGTTCGCGCCCATCGGGGGCAAGGCTTCGCCGTGACCAGGCAAGCATCGGTCATTGCGCCGGCTTGTCATCCTCCGGCGAAGCATCGGCTTCCAACAGGTCGTCGAAATCCGTCTTGAGCCCCTGCTCCATGCCATCGAGTTCGGCCAACAGGCTGCGAAAGCTGGTCTGCTCGCGGGCCGGCGCCTGCGGCTCGTCCGCGGCCAGGTCGGCGCGCGCCTGCAACGCCGCGGGCACGGCCGCGTCCTCTTCGTCGAGCACGGGACGTAGTTCCGGCTCCATCTCGCGCAACACGGCCAGCGGCGGCAGTTCGTCGAGGCTCTTCAGATTGAAATGGTCGAGGAACTGGCGGGTGGTGGCGAACATCGCCGGACGTCCCGGCACATCACGATGGCCGACCACGCGAATCCACTCACGCTCCTGCAGCGTCTTGACGATCTGGCTGTTCACCGCGACGCCACGGATATCCTCGATCTCGCCGCGGGTGATCGGCTGGCGATAGGCGATCAGCGCAAGGGTCTCCAGCAGTGCACGGGAGTAGCGCTGCGGGCGCTCCTCCCACAACCGGCCGACCCAGGGCGAAAAACGCTGACGCACCTGCAGCCGGTAACCGCTGGCGACTTCCCTGAGCTCGAAAGCCCGGCCCTTGCAGGACTTGTCCAGCACCTCGAGGGCCTTCTTCAGTTGTGCCGACGAGGGCCGTTCGTACTCCTCGAAGAGTTCGCCGAGGCGCTCCAGGGACAGCGGCTTGCCGGACGCGAGCAGAAAGGCTTCGAGCAGCGAAGCGAGATCCTTGGGATCGGTCAGGTCCACGATTGACTCCTGCAAATGCCTATTCGGTACGACTGCGCACATGGATCGGCGCGAAGGGCTCATTCTGCACCAGCTCGACCAGCGACTCCTTGATCAGCTCGAGCACGGCCATGAAGGTCACCACCACGCCGAGGCGCCCCTCCTCGACGCGGAACAGCGCCACGAAGGGCACGAAGCCACCATCCTTCAGCCGCTCGAGCACCTCGCTCATGCGTTCGCGGGTCGACAGGGCTTCGCGGGTCACCTGGTGGCTCTCGAACATGTCGGCACGGCGCAGCACTTCGGCCATCGACACCAGCAATTCCTCAAGGCTCACATCCGGCAGCAGCTTGCGCGCACGCGCCTCGGGTGCATCGAGGCGCGGCACCTGCAGATCGCGGCCGACGCGTGGCAGCTCGTCGATGTCTTCGGCCGCGGCCTTGAAGCGCTCGTACTCCTGCAGCCGGCGGATCAACTCGGCACGCGGGTCGTCTTCTTCCTCGGCGACCTCCGCCGAGCGCGGCAGCAGCATGCGCGATTTGATCTCGGCAAGCATCGCGGCCATCACCAGGTACTCGGCGGCCAGCTCCAGGCGCACCGACTTCATCAGCTCGACGTAGCCCATGTACTGCCGGGTGATCTCTGCCACCGGGATGTGCAGGATGTCGATGTTCTGCTTGCGGATCAGGTAGAGCAGCAGGTCCAGCGGGCCTTCGAAGGCTTCGAGAAAGACTTCCAGCGCGTCCGGCGGGATGTACAGATCCAGCGGCAGCTCGGTCACCGCCTCGCCATAGACCAGCGCCAGGCGCAGCTGCTCGCCGGGCTGGATCGCTTCGCCGCTCTGCAATTCGGTCTGCTGCATGGACGTCCTCAAAGGCTGCGCGGGCGACCGTCAGCGGTGGTTCAGGCCCATGGCCTGGCGTACTTCGATCAGCGTCTCGCGGGCTTCGTCACGGGCATGTTCGGCGCCTTCGGCGAGGATGCTGCGGACCAGGTCTGGATTCTGCTCGTAGTCCAGCGCGCGCTCCTGCAGGGGCGCCAGATCGGCCTTGATCGCATCGATCAGCGGACCCTTGCATTCCACGCAGCCGATGCCGGCACTGCGACAACCCTGCTCGGCCCACTGGCAGACGGCGTCTTCGGAGTGCACCAGATGCATCTGCCACACCGGACAGCGCGTCGGCTCGCCGGGGTCATCGCGATGCACGCGCGCCGGATCGGTGGGCATGCGGCGGATCTTCTCCTCGATCTCGTTCGGCGTGTCGCGCAGGTAGATGGCGTTGCTGTTGGACTTGGCCATCTTGCCGCCGTCGAGCCCGGAAATCTTCGGTGACTCGCCGAGCAGTGCCTGTGGCTCGGGCAACAGCAGCTTGCCGCAGCCTTCCAGGTAGCCATAAAGCCGCTCCTGGTCGCCGATGGTGATGGTCTGCTGTTCCTTGATGACGGCACGGGCGGTATTCAGCGCATCGACGTCGCCCTGCTCCCGATAGCTCTTGCGCAGGCTGACGTAGAGCTTGGAGGTCTTCTTGCCGAGCTTGCGGATCGCCGCCTCGGCCTTGTCCTCGAAGTCATCCTCGCGGCCATAGAGATGATTGAAGCGCCGCGCCACGTCACGAGCGAATTCGATGTGCGGCAGCTGGTCGGCACCGACCGGCACCTGGCCAGCGCGGTAGAGCAGGATGTCCGCCGCCTGCAGCAGCGGGTAGCCGAGAAAGCCGTAGGTATCCAGATCCTTGTGCTGCAGGCTCTGCCGCAGCTCCTTGTAGGACGGCACCCGTTCCAGCCAGCCCAGCGGACAGATCATCGACAGCAGCAGGTGCAGCTCGGCATGCTCGGGCACCTGGGACTGGATGAACAGCGTTGCCGAACTCGGGCTGACCCCGGCGGCCAGCCAGTCGACCGCCATATCCATGATGTTCTGCGAGATTTCACCGGAGTTCTCGTAGTCGGTGGTCAGCGCATGCCAGTCGACGATGCAGAAAAAGCATTCGTACTCGTGCTGCAGCCTGACCCAGTTCTTCAGTACACCGTGATAGTGACCGAGGTGGAGCCGGCCGCTCGGACGCATGCCGGAAACCACGCGACGCTGTGAATCCATGGAGCTCAAAAGGGTGTCCTTGATTAATTGGCCTGTTTGGTAAGTTCAGTTGGTCAAGTTCGCCATCCAGGCTCAGGCCATGAAGGGTTCGGGGTCGCCGCAACCGACTCGAACCACTTCAGGCCGATCGTCGACCAGACTGACCACGGTCGAAGCCTCGAGGCCACCGTACCCGCCATCGATGATCAGGTCTACCTGATGCTCCAGCGCGTCGCGCATTTCGTAGGGGTCGCTCATCGGCAGGTCTTCACCGGGGAGGATCAGGCTGACGCTCATCAGCGGCTCACCGAGTTCTTCCAGCAGCGCCTGGGCGATCGGCTGCGCCGGCACACGCAGGCCGATGGTGCGGCGCTTGGGATGCAGCAGCATGCGCGGCACTTCGCGGGTGGCCGAAAGGATGATCGTGTAGGGCCCGGGCAGATGGGCCTTGAGCAGACGGAAGGCCGCGGTATCGACCTTGGCGAACAGGCCCAGCTGCGACAGGTCGCGGCAGGCCAGCGTGAAGTTGTGCTTGTCGTCGAGCTGGCGCAGGCGACGGATGCGTTCGATGCCGGCCTTGTTACCGATCGAGCAGCCGACGGCATAACTGGAGTCGGTCGGATAGACCACTACCCCGCCCTTGCGAATGATTTCCACGGCCTGCTTGATCAGGCGCGGCTGCGGGTTATCCGGGTGAATCTGAAAGAACTGGCTCATGGAAACTCCCTGTTCAGCTGGCAGCAGATAGGCGGCGCTCATGATCGAAATGTCTCCAAAGCGGCGACAGGTCCTCCGGCAGGCTGCGATACAAGCCCAGTTCCGACCAGTCGCCGGGCGCATGGAAGTCGCTGCCCACGGTGGCCATCAGACCGAACTCGCGCACCAGATTCGACAGGCCGCCAACCTGCTCCAGCGGCTGCATGCCGTTGACTACTTCCAGCGCATGGCCGCCAGCCTGAGCGAAATCGACGATCAGGCGGCGCCGCTTGCTGCGGGTGAAATCGTACTGCCATGGATGCGCCAGGCTGATCCAGGCGCCGGCGTCACGCAACGTCTCGACCGTCTGCTCCAGGCTCGGCCAATGCTGCTTCACATCGCCCAGCTTGCCCGAGCCCAGCCACTTGCGGAACGCCTCGGCACGGTCGCGTACATGACCGGCGCGCACCAGGAACTCCGCGAAATGCGGACGAGCCGGCGCGTTGCCGCTGTCACCCAGCTCCCGCTGAACGGCGCGAGCGCCGTCAAGCGCGCCAGGCATGCCCTTGGCCTCGAGCCGCTGCGCGATCAGCTCGGCGCGGCGCCAGCGACCTTCGTGTAGCTGGCCAATCGCCTGCTGCAACGCGGGCGCCTCGGCTTCGAAGGCATAACCCAGTACATGAATGGTAGCCCCGTTCCACAGGCACGAAAGCTCGATACCGTTCACCAGCCGCATACCCAGCGCCCCTGCTGCCACCCGCGCTTCGGCGAGGCCGTCGATCGTGTCATGGTCGGTGAGCGCCAGCAATTCGATACCACGCGCATGGGCACGCTCCACCAGCCTGGCGGGCGCCAGCACGCCATCCGACGCGGTACTGTGGCAATGCAGATCGACAATCATCTAGTAACGCACTCCAGTGAGGTGCCGGCACCTCGCGAAAAAACCGAAAGCCCCGCAGCGATGGTCTTCGCCGAGGCAGGCGGCCGGCTAGTCTAACCCCGCGCCAGGGCTTTGGCTCGCACTGCCGCCAGACATCTTTCCCGCGATCTCGGCGGAAAAACCGTTCCCGCTTCGACCGCCAATCCCGGCCGCAGTGCAGTCGCGCATGCAGCCGTATCAGCGCAGCGGTTTCGCCACGAGCGCGGTTTGCTATGATGCGGCGCCGCGTGACCGGATGGTGCGTGGCGAGGGGCCTCGGCAAGCGTCCGCCAGCCGTGAACATGCATGCCCTGGGCTTTCAATTTTCGTTTACCGAACAACCTACGCGACCGAGGACCGACCATGCTGTACGCCGTTATCGCTACCGACGCACCGAACTCCCTGCAGGACCGTCTCGCCACTCGCCCGGCTCACTTGGCGCGACTGGAGCAACTCAAGAACGAAGGTCGCCTGGTGCTCGCCGGTCCACACCCGGCCATCGACAGCAATGACCCGGGCGAAGCCGGCTTCAGCGGCAGCCTGGTAGTCGCCGAGTTCGATTCCCTGGAAGCGGCGCAGCAGTGGGCGGACGCCGACCCCTACAAGGCCGCCGGCGTCTACGTGAACGTGGTGGTCAAGCCCTTCAAGAAAGTGCTGCCCTGAGCCGACACAGCGGGGATTGCAAATCTGCCCGGCCGATGGCGTTCCACGGCCTCGTAAGGAAATAGGAGTTCCGATGCGTCAACCACAGCTTCCCCTGCTGCTGGCCCTGATCCTGCTGGCACCGATGCTACATGCCCAGGATGCGACAACAGAGGATTACCCTGCGCTGGCCGAAGCCGGCGAATCCGTTCAAGTCGAAACGCTGGATACGGCAAGCGAACTACAGGCCGCGCGATTGCCAGGCGATACCACCGAGGCATTGCTGCTGCGCCTGCGCGAGGAAAACAGGCGCCTGCGCCTGCAACTGCAGACGGAGCAGGCGAAACTCCTGCCGCTGATGCTGAACGAGCAGCAGCAGTGGTTCGCGGTTGGCGGTGCCGTCGGGGTCATCAGTTTCACCCTTGGCCTGCTGGTGACGCGCAGCCGTCGCCGACGCCAGTGGATCAACTGAGTATCGCGCTGAAATGAGTGATCTGCTGCTTATCGATGACGACCAGGAACTGTGCGAGCTGCTGCTCAGTTGGCTCGCACAGGAAGGTTTCGTCGGCCGCGCCTGCCATGATGGCCAAAGCGCACGACAGGCGCTGGCGCAGCATCAACCGGCAGCGGTCATCCTCGACGTGATGCTCCCCGACGGCAGTGGCCTGGAACTGCTCAAGCAACTGCGCAGCGAACACCCCGAGCTGCCGGTGCTGATGCTGTCTGGACGAGGCGAACCACTGGACCGCATTCTCGGCCTCGAACTCGGCGCCGACGATTACCTGGCCAAACCCTGCGATCCGCGAGAACTCACGGCACGCTTGCGTGCCGTGCTGCGCCGTAGCCAGCCAACCGCGACGCCCAGCCAGCTCGAGCTCGGCGATCTCAACTACAGCCCGGCCCGCGGCATCGCCAGCGTTGCCGGCCACGACGTCAGCCTGACGCTGTCGGAGGGTCGTATCCTCGAAGCGCTGCTGGCCCAGCCAGGCGAGCCGATCGAAAAACAGGCACTGGCCCAGCATGCGCTGGGGCGCAAACTGACCCTCTACGACCGCAGCCTGGACATGCATGTCAGCAACCTGCGGCGCAAGCTCGGCCCGCATGCCGATGGCAGCCAGCGGATCGTCGCGCTGCGCAGCCGTGGCTACCTTTACGCGGTGTGACCCTCTTTACCGAGGCTTTACCCTGGGCTGACAGCCGTTGACCTTGCCCTGCGTAGACTGAACTCATCCGGTCACAAACCCTGCAGGCGACCCTCTGGAATGCACTGCAGTACGGCCGGTTTCCCTACACAGGAGAGTTTTCATCATGCGCAAATCACTCGTAGCCCTGCTGTTCGCCGCCGCCCTGCCCACCCTCGCCTTCGCCATGCCCGGAGGTATGCACGACGCTCCTCATGGCGGCAAGAAAGCCCCGCACATGTTCCCCGAACTGGACCTGACCAGGGAACAGCAGCGCGAAATGCGCAAGCTGATGGGCGAGCAGATGAGGCAACGCCAGGAAATCACCCAGCGCTACCTCGACAAGCTGCCGGAAAGCGAGCGCAAGGCCATGCAGAAGGATCTGGATGCCAGCCGCGAAAAGACCCACCAGGGCATGCGGGCCCTGCTCAAGCCCGAACAGCAGAAAGCCTTCGACGAAGGCCTGAAGAAGATGGAAGAAAAGCGCGCCGAACGCGCCGAGTTCCTCAAGTGGAAGGCCGAACGCGATCAGCAGGACTGATCCATCGGCCATTGGAAAAGCCTGCCCGGCAGCGACCTGCCCGCCATCCCCGATGGCGGTGCATGGCGCGCCGGGCTTTTGCCGTGGAGAAATCCGGTGCGATCACTGTTCTGGCGCATACTCGCGACCTTCTGGCTGGCCATTGCGCTGGTCGCCGGCCTGGCCATGCTGCTCGGCCATGCCCTGAATCAGGATGCCTGGATTCTGGGGCGCCACCCGGCCTTGCAGGGCCTCGCCGAAACCTGGACCGAGGTCTACGAACGGCAAGGCCCGATGGCCGCCCAACGATGGCTCGAACAGCACCGCCATCGCTCACGGGTCGATGTACAGGTTCTGGCGGAGAACGGCCAGCCGGTCATCCGCGGAACCTTTCCGGCGCGCGCCGCAGCGCTCGAGGCTCGCCACCAGAATCGTCAACGCCAGTTACCCTGGAGGCGCCTGACCGATGACTACACCAGCCCCGTCACCGGCGAAACCTACCTGTTCATCTACCGCATTCCGCTCCCGGAATTGCAGGCCTGGCACCGCGGCAGCCTGGCCTGGCCACTCAGCGCACTGGGCATCGCCCTGGTCGTGCTGACCGGTTTCAGCCTGCTGCTGACGCTCTCGATTACCCGCCCCCTGGACCGTCTGCGGCGTGCGGTACATGACCTGGGCCAGGCAACCTATCAGCAGCAGTCACTGGCTCGCCTGGCCACCCGCCGCGACGAACTCGGCGTGCTGGCCAAGGATTTCAACCGTATGGGCGCACGCCTGCAGGCGCTGATCGGCAGCCAGCGCCAGTTGCTGCGTGACGTTTCCCACGAGCTTCGCTCACCCTTGGCGCGCCTGCGCATCGCCCTCGGCCTGGCCGAACGCGCCAGCCCCAGCGAGAGAGAAGTGATCTGGCCACGGCTGGCCAAGGAATGTGATCGACTGGAGGCGTTGATCAGCGAGATCCTCGAGCTCTCGCGGCTGGATGCCGAGCCCGGCGTCGTTGGCGATGTCGACCTGCCGACCATGTTCGAGCAGTTGAAAGACAACGCCCGCATCATGGCCCCCGGGCAACGTATCGACAGCCGGGTGGAACCCGGCATCCGGCTCACAGGCTGGGCAGAAATGCTCGAACGCGCACTGGACAATCTGTTGCGCAACGCCCTGCGCTTCAACCCCGAAGGCATGCCGGTCGAGCTGCGCGCGCAACGCGACGGTGACGAGCTGATCCTCAGCGTCCGCGACCATGGCCCGGGCGTGGCGCACGAGCACCTGCCGCAGTTGAGCGAGCCGTTCTTCCGCGCCCCGGGCCAGACGGCAGCCGGACATGGCCTGGGCCTGGCGATCGCACGCCGCGCTGCCGAACGCCACGGCGGGCATCTGCAACTGGCCAACCATCCGGATGGAGGATTCGTCGCCAGCCTGCGCCTGCCCCTCACTGGCACCCCGAGCGAGGCATCAGGCCCCGCGCAACCTCACTGATTGCCCCACGCCGCCACGAATGCCTCAGGCTCGAGCACCGGAGCGGTTCGTACACGCCCCTCCGGCGTACCCAGGTAGATGAACCCCAGCAGATGATCCTGCTCGGTCAAGCCAAGCCCTTGCAGCACGTGCTGATCGTAGGAGAATTCACCGGTGCGCCATACGGCTCCAAGTCCCTGGGCGTGCGCGGCCAGCAGCAGGCCATGGGCGGCGCAACCAGCGGCGAGCAGCTGCTCGCTTTGCGGCACCTTCGGATGCGTCTTCACGCTGGCGATCACCACGATCAGCAGCGGCGCCCGCAACGGCATGTTGCGGGCCTTCTGCAAGGCCTCGTCGGAGGCATCCGGCTGCCGCAGCTGCAGTGCCGAGGCGAACAACTCGCCGAGCCGATGACGGGCGTCGCCCTCGATGGTCAGAAAGCGCCAGGGGCGGAGCTGCCCGTGATCCGGAGCACGCAGTCCGGCGCGGAACATCATGTCCAGTTGCGCGGCACTCGGCGCCGGCTCGCACAGGCGAGTGACAGAAACGCGGTTGAGCAGCAGATCCAGAGCGTCCATTCATTACCTCCTGAAAGGGTCGGACATTCTAGGGGACTTGCGGGTACACCGCGAGTGATGGCAGCCCTCACAGCGACATGCGCCTCAGGCCACCCGGTCCGGTGAAAGCTGCGGCTGCAGTGGCGGCACCAGCGGAGGCAGCCCGTGCGCCGCCCGCGCTGCGTCGCAGTGAGGATTGTGCTCACCGTTCTCCCAGGACGCCTCGAACTCGCGACAGCTGCTCGAGCGCTGCTCGTACATGCTGCAACGAACCCCGCAGCCGACATCACCCAGCAGGCCGACACAGCGCGCAGGCTTGCTGTCGGTGCCGAGCATGGCCACATGGAAAGGCGATACCTGCACCGTCAGTTGGTCAGGAACCACACCTCCGGCCGACACGCATTCACCAAAATAGAAGGACACACGAAAGTACGCGCAGCAGGCGCCGCACGTTAGACAGGGATTGTTGATGGACATGGCAGGTGAATACCCAGAGACCGGAATGGGCCGGCGCCCGGGCGGCTATTCTATTGATGCCGTTGCACTTTGGAAGGGGCTCTGCGGCTGCCGCGAAAACATTTTTCAAGCAGCCGCCGAGCGGTTTACTGCCCTGCCGACACGAGTAGAATGTGCGCCCTCTTCTACCGTGCCGAGCACCTTTTAAATGGCCCTGCCGACCCTGCGCATCATCGGTTTCATTCTCGGCATTTTCCTGATCACCCTGGCCGTCAGCATGATCATCCCCATGTTGACGCTGCTCGCGCTCGAGCGCACCGATGACCTGCAGGCGTTCATCTGGGGAAGCCTGATCACCTTTTCCTGCGGCTTCGCCCTGGTTGCCCCGGGCAAACCGGCCAATACCAACCTGCGGCCGCGCGACATGTACTTCCTGACGACGATCAGCTGGGTAGTGGTCTGCTGCTTCGCCGCGCTGCCGCTGATGCTGATCCAGCACATCAGCTATTCGGACGCCTTCTTCGAGACCATGTCAGGCATCACCACCACCGGCGCCACCGTGATCTCGGGGCTGGACAGCGCATCGCCCGGCCTGCTGATGTGGCGCTCGCTGCTGCACTGGCTCGGCGGCATCGGCTTCATCGGCATGGCGATCGCGATCCTGCCGCTGCTGCGGATCGGTGGCATGCGGCTGTTCCAGACCGAATCCTCGGACTGGTCGGAGAAGGTCATGCCGCGCTCGCATGTGGCCGGCCAGTATCTGCTGGCTATCTACGTGGCGTTCACGGTGGCGGCCTTCGTGGCATTCATGCTGACCGGCATGAGCGCCTTCGACGCCATCAACCATGCGATGTCGACCGTCTCGACAGGCGGCTTCTCCACCTCGGATGCCTCGATGGGCAAGTTCGGTCCATCGTCGCACTGGGTGGCAGTCTTCTTCATGCTGCTCGGCAGCCTGCCGTTTACCCTGTACGTAATGACGCTACGCGGCCACCGGATGGCGCTGCTCAAGGACCAGCAGGTCCGTGGCTTCATACTCATGCTGACCATCACCAGCCTGCTGTTCAGCGGCTGGTACTGGCTGAACAATGAAATCGACCCGCTGGATGCGCTGCGCATCGTGACCTTCAGCGTGGTTTCGGTGGTGACCACCACCGGCTTCGCGGTGGACGACTACACCCAGTGGGGCGGCTTCGCGGTCATGGCGTTCTTCTACCTTACCTTCGTCGGCGGCTGCTCCGGGTCGACGTCGGGCGGGCTGAAGATGTTCCGCTTTCAGGTGGCCTATTCGCTGCTTCGCGCCAACTTCAAGCAGCTGATTCACCCGCGCGCGGTGATCCGCCAGCAGTACAACGGGCACAACCTCGACGAGGAAATCGTCCGTTCGATCCTGACCTTTTCCTTCTTCATCACCATGACCATCGGCGTGCTGGCGCTCTGCCTGGCGCTGCTCGGCCTGGACCCCATCACCGCCCTGACGGGCGCGGCGACCGCCGTGTGCAACGTGGGTCCCGGACTGGGCGAGATCATTGGCCCGGCGGGCAATTTCTCGACCTTGCCGGACACGGCCAAATGGCTGCTCTCGATAGGCATGCTGCTCGGGCGACTGGAAATCATCACCGTCCTGGTGCTGTTGACTCCGGCCTTCTGGCGGCACTGATCAGGTCGCGGCGCCAGAGCCGCGCTTGAACAGCCGGCCGCCCAGGCTGACCACTGCCAGCACGACGCCACCGGCCATGATGCCGAACGCCGCATCCAGCAGCGTCGGCAGCAGTCCACCCAGCACCGCGCCCACGTACGGCAACCCGAGGGCGTCATGGGCCCTGCTCTCGATGAAATGATGCACGGCGCGAATACCGTGGGTCAGAATGCCACCGCCGACCATGAACATCGCAGCGGTGCCTACCACCGACAGCGACTTCATGAGCCAGGGCGCAACCTTGAGGATGCCGCGGCCCAGCGCACTGACCAGGCTGCCGGCCTTCTTGCTCAGGGCCAGCCCGAGATCGTCCAGCTTGACGATGGCGGCGACCAGCCCATAGACGCCAAGCGTCATGACGATGGCGATACCCACCAGTACCAGCACCTGCTGAGTGAACGAGGCCGCCGCGACCGTACCCAGGGTAATCGCGATGATTTCGGCCGAAAGGATGAAATCGGTACGCACCGCACCACTGATCTTGCGCTTCTCGAACGCGACGATATCCACCGCAGGGTCGGCGAGCGCCTTTACCGTCTCGGCGTGCTCTGCCCGATCGTCGTGATGCAGGAAACGATGCGCCAGCTTTTCGAAGCCTTCATAGCAAAGAAACGCACCACCGAGCATCAATAGCGGCGTGATCGCCCAGGGAATGAACGCGCTGATCAGCAAGGCCGCAGGCACCAGGATCGCCTTGTTGCGAAACGAGCCCTTGGCCACCGCCCAGACCACCGGCAGTTCGCGGTCGGCCTTCACCCCGGTCACCTGCTGAGCGTTCAGTGCGAGGTCATCGCCCAGTACGCCTGCGGTCTTCTTCGCCGCGACCTTGGTCATCAGCGAAACGTCGTCCAGCACGGTGGCAATATCATCGATGAGCGCGAGCAGGCTGGTGGCCAATTTGAATCTCCAGTGGTGAAAGGTGCACGGATATATCGTTCTGCTGTAGCTAAGGCTATGCCGGACGGGCCTGGGTTCCTATGAGCGGACCCGCGCAGCCAGGCGGTACTCCCCCGGTGTCAGGCCAAACCAGCGCTTGAACGCCCGATAGAAATTGCTCGGGTCGGCAAAACCGAGCAGGTAGGCGATCTCCAGCGGAGCCAGGTCAGGCTGGGAAAGGTACTGGACGGCCAGGTCGCGCCGGGTATCGTCGAGCAGTTGCTGAAAACTGCTGCCCTCCTCCTGCAGCCGCCGCTGCAGGGTCCGCTCGGACAGCAGCAGCGCTTGCGCCACCGTCTCGCGTCTCGGCTCGCCCTGCGGCAGCATCCGGCAGAGCGTCTGCCGCGCCCGGTGCATCACCCGCGAGTCGGCGAAGCGAGAAAGGTATTCCCCGGCAAAGCGGTCATGCAGCTGCGCAAGGGCTTCGTTGGCGGTCGGCAACGCCGTTTCGACATCTTCCCGGCGAAACAGCAGCGCGTAACGTGACGCTGCGAAGCGCAACGGCGCCTGGAACAGCTGACGATAAGGCCGCAAGTCATCCGGTGGCGCCCCCTGAAAACTCACCTCCAGCGGTTGCACTGCCGTGCCGGTCAACCAGCGACAAAATGCCAGGCATCCGGCCAGCGAACCCTCGGCGCTTTGCCGGGCAGGTGGCAGGCGATCGCCATGGATCGTCAGGCTGAGTCGATAGCCCTGCTCGCAGGGCTGAAAATCCAGGTCGGCGCCCTCGGCAATGATTCGCTGATAGCGTACCAGCCGGGCGAAACCCTCCTTCAGGTTGCGGCTGGACATCAGTGCATAGCCCACCACGTTCAGCGCGGCCGGCCGCGCCTGGCGGGCCATGTCCAGGCCGATGGCCGGATTCCCCGATACGTCCACGGCGCGCTGCCACAGGCGGGTCATGTCGTCCTGGGCGAAACGCGCGTCGGCATCGCCGAGCGCCGCGTAGTCCAGACCCAACTCGCGGAACAACTGGCGGCAGTCGATGCCTGCCGATTCCAGGGTCTGGACAATCCCCTGCGCCCAGCTGGATGAAGTCGTGCGTTCGGTCATGATGCTTGTTGTTCTTCGAATGATCGGGCAGTGGAGCCCAAGGCTACTAAACTGGCCCTGATTGTCACTGACCCGCAGGGCAAGGCACGGCTAAGCTGGCCGACGACAATAACAGGAGGTACGCCATGAAAACGCAAACCGCCGAGCGCTTCACCCGCTTTGCCGATTTTTACCCCTTCTATCTCGCCGAGCACAGCAACCCCACCTGCCGCCGGCTGCACTTCATCGGCAGCCTGCTGGTACTGATGATACTTGGCTATGCGCTGTTCACCCGGCAATGGGCGTGGCTACTGGCGATGCCGCTGGCTGGTTACGGCTTTGCCTGGATCGGGCACTTCATCTTCGAGAAGAATCGCCCGGCGACATTCCAGTATCCGCTCTACAGCTTTCTCGGCGACTGGGTCATGTTCAAGGACATGCTGAGCGGTCGTATCCGCTTCTGAGTAGCCAGGAGCTGCGCTGGCGCTGGCGCAGCCATTCTTTTCGAGCTCTGGTTTGGCGATCAAGCGCCGCTTGGTTATGATCACCCGGCTGATGCGCGGCCGGCTATCGCCGAGCAGGCGACGCAATCGCGAGACTGAACGCTGAGGACCCGAGCCGTCCATCGTCCCCGCGACGAGCCCAGCCGAAACCAGCGGCAGCCTGAAGGGCGCAGAAAAAGGCGCCGACCAACTACCAGGAACCGTACGCACAGATGACTTCCAGCACGCTTGAGCGCCGCAACGGTCTCGCCACCCGGCCGCTGCGCGAGTACTACTCCCGCGTGCTCGCTTACCTGACCGGGGCCGCCACGCTTGCTGCCGGCACCTATTCGCACTATTTCTCGCTGGACCTGCTGTGGATGGTGCCGTACGCGCTGCTTTATCCGCATCTGGCCTATCATCTGAGCTATCGCTTCAAGCGCGACCACCCCGAACGTACTTCGCAGCTGCTGCTCTGCCTGGATGCGCTCAACGCCGGGGCCGGGATATTCCTGCTCGGTTTCTCGCTGGTGCCCAGCCTGATGTTTCTGCTTACGCTCAGCTTCAGCGCGCTGGTCATCGGCAGCCTGCGTAATCTGGCGCTGGTCTTGGCCTGTGTGGTCCTCGGCCTCGGCCTGGGGTTCCAACTGGTGCCGCTGAAATACCAGGGCGCGGCACCTGCACTGGTGTCGCTGATCAGCATCCTTTTCACGACGTTCTACATCTGCGCAACCGCCTACTTCGTTCACCAGCAGGGCCAGCGCCTTGCCCTGGCACGCAAGGAGATCGAAGCGGAACAGGCCAAGGCGGCACGCCTTGCACGCAATCTCGCGAAGTACCTGTCGCCGCAGGTCTGGGAATCGATTTTCACCGGCAAGCGCAGCGTTCGCCTGGAGACCCAGCGCAAGCGCCTGACGGTGTTCTTCTCGGATATCAAGGGCTTTACCGAACTTTCCGAGGAACTCGAAGCGGAAGCCCTGACCGACCTGCTCAACAACTACCTCAACGAAATGTCGAAAATCGCCCTCAAGTACGGCGGCACCATCGACAAGTTCGTCGGGGACTGCGTGATGGTGTTCTTCGGCGACCCCACCAGCCAGGGCGCCAAAAAGGATGCGGTAGCCGCGGTGTCCATGGCCATCGCGATGCGCAAGCACATGAAGGTGCTGCGCCAGCAGTGGCGCGCTCAGGGCATCACCCGGCCGATGGAAATCCGCATGGGCATCAATACCGGCTACTGCACGGTCGGCAACTTCGGCGCCGATACGCGCATGGACTACACCATCATCGGCCGCGAGGTGAACCTCGCCAGTCGCCTGGAGAGCGCCGCCGAAGCCAGCGAGATACTGGTTTCCCACGAAACCTACTCGCTGATCAAGGATGTGATCATGTGTCGCGACAAGGGGCAGATAGCGGTCAAGGGATTTTCCCGCCCCGTGCAGATCTATCAGGTAGTCGACTTCCGCCGGGACCTAGGCGCCACCTACAGTTTCGTCGAACACGAGCTACCGGGATTCTCCATGTATCTGGACACCAACGGGGTGAAGAACTACGACAAGGAACGCGTGATCCAGGCCCTGCAACAGGCTGCCGAGAAACTTCGCGACAAGGTCATCCTCTGATTTTCCGAGCCGCTGGCCATCGGGCCGACGGCCCCCGGCCTATACCTGCCTCGCCGACGCCCGCCCACGAGACGCTGCCCGATGCTTTCGCTGCGCAATTATCGCCATGACCTCATCGCCCACAGTCACGACCATCCACAGCTGGTGTTTGGCCTGACCGGGCTGTTGGAGTTCGAGATCGCCGGCTGTGCCAGCCGTGTCGGCGAACAGGGCCTGGCAGTGATACCGTCGACCGTTCACCACACTTGCGCCAGCGCCAACGGCAGTCGCTGCCTGGTGCTGGACGTGCCGTCCGAGCAATGGGTGCGCGAGCACCTGGGGCATCACACGGAAGGCAGCCTGCGGCTACTGGACCGCCCGGACACGCTGCGCCTGGCGCCTGCCCAGCACAGCCTGGTGGCCTGGCTGGCCCGCAGCGCGACCAACGACTCGGTGATCGCCGAACAGGGCAGCGTGCTGTTGCTGGCCAGCCTGGCTGGCGAACACGATGCCCAGCGGAACGATCGGGCGCTGGCGCTGGCAGCGATCGATGCCTTCATCGACCGGCACCTGGCGCATCCGCTGCAGGTCGCCGACCTGGCGCGCCTAGCCGGATTGTCGGTCGCGCATCTGCATGCACGTTTGCTCGAGGAAACCGGGCTTACCCCCATGGAGTACGTGCGCCAGCGGCGCTTGCGTCACGCAGAAGCACTCTTGCAGGGCACCCGCCTGCCGGTCGGCGAGATCGCCGCACGGGTGGGCTATACCTCGCAAAGCGCCTTCACCGCAGCGCTAATGCGCCTGCGCGGATACACCCCGCGGACGCTGCGACGCGAGTCTCGCGACAAAAACGCAGAGTAATGCGACAGACCGCAGCGATGCCGTGATCTAGCATGGCGCCGATACGGCAATGTCGGGCAGCCCATGACCACTCCACACTATTTCTTCTTGCGCTCCATCGAGCTGCCGGCCGCTCAGCCATGACGCCGCGTAATGCCTTGCTGGCGATCCACCTCGGCGCGCTGATGTTCGGCCTTTCCGGCGTGCTCGGTAAGCTGGCCGACAGCTCGGCACTGATCATCACGTTCGGCCGGGCGCTGTTTGCCGTGCTCGCCCTGCTGCTCGTCACCCGGCTGTTGAGGCCCGGCGGGGCGCGGCCCAACTGGCAGCAACGTGGCAAACTGGCGCTTGGCGGCCTGCTGCTCGGCGCGCATTGGCTGACCTTTTTCGTGGCGGTGAAAATTGCCGGCGTCGGCATTGCCACACTGGGGTTTGCCAGCTTTCCGGCCTTCACCGTCCTGCTCGAGGGCGCACTGTTTCGCGAGCGCACGCGTGCCATGGAGTTCGCCATGGTCGGCCTGGTATGCGCCGGTCTGCTCCTGGTGGTACCCACGTTCGACCTCGCCAGCGGCGCGACCGCCGGCCTGCTTTTCGGTGTGTCGTCGGGGCTGCTGTTCGCACTGCTGTCGCTGCTCAACCGTGCCGTGACCCGCGGCCTGGACCCGGTGCAGTCGGCGCTGTGGCAGAACCTCGCCATCTTCGCCTGCCTGTTGCCCTTCAGCTGGTCGGGCATTGCTGCGGTGCCGTCACGAGACTGGCTCTGGCTGGCCCTGCTCGGCGTGCTCTGCACCGGGCTGGCGCACAGCCTGTTCGTCGCCAGCCTGCGGGTGCTGAAGGCTCGTACCACCTCGGTGATCTTCGCGCTGGAACCCGTCTACGGCATCGCCTTCGCCTGGTGGCTGTTCAACGAGCAGCCGACCCTGCGCATGCTGCTGGGCGGAGCCTTGATCATCGTCGCCAGCATCGTCACCAGCCGCCTGAAAAGCCCGCCAGGGCCGGCAGCCGAGCGGCCAGGCTGAAACTCAGCGATCGTTGTGACCCAGCGCCCGCCCCGGATCGATCCGGTCGCGCACGCGCTGCTTCAGCTCCTTGGCTTCCGGGAAGCCGCCGTCGCGCTTGCGTTCCCAGATCTGTTCGCCATCGCAGCTGATGTGAAAGGTGCCGCCAGTCGCGGGCACCAGGCAGACCCGCCCCAGGTCGTCGGCGAAGGTCGAAAGCAGCTCCTGGGCCAGCCAGGCGGCACGCAGCAGCCACTGGCACTGCGTGCAATAGGTGATGATTATTTCCGGCTTGGCTGGGGTCATTCGCGGCGTCTCCGATTGGTCTGCAGCGGCCTATAATAGCCGCCTCGTTCATACACACCCCGGTTCAGACATGCTTCGCCTGCTCACTGCCCTGTTCTTGCTATGTGCCCTGCCCCTGGCTGCGGCCGAATCGGCCCGACCGAAAACCGGCCTGGTCCTCTCGGGTGGCGCCGCCCGCGGCCTGGCGCATATCGGCGTGCTCAAGGCGCTGGAGGAGCAAGGCGTGCGCGTCGACGCCATTGCCGGCACCAGCATGGGGGCCGTGGTCGGCGGGCTGTATGCATCGGGCTACAGCGTGGCCGAGCTGGAGCGCCTGGCCCTGACACTCGACTGGCAGCAGGTACTCTCCGACGATCCGCCACGCCAGGACATTCCCTATCGACGCAAGCAGGACGACCGGGACTTCCTGATCAAACAGAAGCTCAGCTTTCGTGACGATGGCAGCCTCGGCCTGCCGCTGGGCGTGATCCAGGGACAGAACCTTTCGCTGCTGCTGGAGCGCCTGCTGGTGCATGCCAGCGACACGCGCGACTTCGACCAGTTGCCGATTCCCTTTCGCGCCGTCGCCACGGACATCGCCAACGACGAGAAGGTGATTTTCCGCCACGGTCACCTGCCCCAGGTCATTCGCGCGAGCATGTCGATTCCCGCCGTATTCGCCCCGGTGGAAATCGAAGACCGGCTGCTGGTGGACGGCGGCATGGTCGACAACATTCCGATGGATGTCGCACGCGACATGGGCGTCGACCGCCTGATCGTGGTGGACATCGGCACGCCGCTCAAGCCGCGCAAGGAGCTGTTGACCGTGGTCGACGTGCTCAATCAGACCACCACGATGATGACCCGCCGCAACTCCGAGGCGCAGTTGGCCACATTGCAACCCCAGGATCTGCTCATCCAGCCGCCTCTGGCCGCCTATGGTTCGACGGACTTCGATCGCGCCGAACAACTGGTCGATGCCGGCTACCGCGCCACTCTGGCCCTGGAGGGGCGGCTGGCCGAGCTGCGAACGACCTCAGGCGGCAATCCGGCGCTGAGCCTCGCCCGCTCGGGCGACCCGCGCACCCCGGTGATCACTGCGATCAGAGTTGAGAACGACTCCAAGGTCAGCGACGCCGTCATCCGCCGGCATATCCGCCAGCAGCTCGGTGAACCTTTGGACCTGGAAGACCTGCAGAAGGACATGGGCACGCTCTACGGCCTGGACTACTTCGAGCGCGTCGAGTATCGCGTGCAGCGTGCCAAGCTCGGCAATACCCTGGTCATCGATGCCCGCGAGAAGCGCACCGGCACGGACTATCTGCGCCTCGGCCTGAGCCTTTCCGACGACTTCCAGGGCGACAGCGTATTCAACCTCGGCGCCAGCTACCGCAAGAATGGCATCAACCAGCTTGGCGCCGAATGGCTCACCCGGCTTCAGCTGGGTGACCGCCAGGAGCTCTACAGCGAGTTCTATCAACCGCTGGATGCCGGTTCACGCTGGTTCGTCGCGCCGAATCTGTTCATCGAGGCGCAGAACGTGGAGGCGATACTCGACAACGATCCGATCGCCGAGTATCGCCTGCAACGCTACGGCTACGGCTTCAATCTGGGCCGGCAGATCGCCAACAACGGCGAGATCCGCTTCGGCATTGGCCAGGCCTGGGGCGAGGCGGATGTGCGAATCGGCGAGCGCGACCTGCCGGACTTCAGCTTCACCGAGGGCTACTATGAGCTGCAGTATTCCTTCGACACCCTGGACGATGTCGATTTCCCGCGCGAAGGCGAAGACATTCGCCTGACCCTGCGCCAGTACGACCCGAGTCTTCGCTCGGACCAGCGCTACCGGCAGTGGCACATCAAGCTGGACAAGGCGCTCAGCCACGATGCCAATACCTGGGTCCTCGGCGGGCGCTACGGGCGTACGCTGGACGACGCCGAAGTGGTGACCTCGAGCTTCCTGCTCGGCGGTGCGCGACAACTTTCGGGCTTTCGCCAGGATGCCCTGGCCGGCCAGAACATCAGCCTGGCACGCATGGTCTACTACCGCCGCATGACGCCACGCAGCTTTCTACCACTGGATTTTCCGGTCTATCTCGGGGGATCGCTGGAACGCGGCCGCGCCTGGAACAACGAAAATGCCTTCGATAGCGGATACATCAACGCCGCGAGCATTTTCCTGGGTTACGACACGCCACTGGGGCCGCTGAACTTCGGCTACGGGGTCAACGACGAGGACGAGCAGGCGCTCTACATGAATCTGGGCCGCAGCTTCTGATCAATACGGCCGGCTCGCCGAACGCAGCGAAACCAACGAGCCGAGCACCGACTCTCGCCAAAGGGCAAGTGTAGAACCTAACCTTGCGGCGAGTCGGACTTCCCTGCCGGAAGTCACGACGAAGCACCGCCCGCCCGCGTACCTTCCGGCGAGCCCTGCACGTTCAGCGCTTGCCCAGGTTGGCGAGGATTCGTGCATGGACCTGCTGGCACTTGCGCAGATCCTCCTCGTCGATACCGGCGAATGCCTCATGGCGAACCTGAGTGGAAATCGCCTCGATCTTCTCGATCAGCGGCCGCGCCGGTGCACCAAGGGATATGCGCTTGGCTCGCCGATCCTCGGCCGAAGCCGTGCGATGCACCAGCCCCTGGGCTTCGAGACTGTCGAGCAGTCGCGCCAGGGTCGGACCTTCTACCGCTACGCTCTGCGCCAGCTCGCGCTGGGTGGGCTCGTGATCGAAACGGGCAAGGTGCAGCAGCACCAGCCAGCGTGCCTGAGACAGCCCCAGATCGGCCAGACGTCGATCCAGTTCTGCGCGCCAGCCACGCGAGAGTTGCGCCAACTGCATGGCGAAGCGATGTTGCTCGGCGTACATGTACGGCCATTCCTGCAAAAACTAATTATTAGTTAGCTAACCACAGCTCCGAAAAGCAGGCAAGACGACCTTCGGCCGCTGATGGGCCAACCCAAGTCGAAATGATGGCAGCCGACTGGACCGCGGCCTGGCAGAGGCCGCCAGCACAGCAGTCCGGGTCTCGGCGCTCGGTTGTACCCGGTTACAATTCGAACTCGACCTGCAGCGCTGCACGTACGCAATGCAACACTTGTTCCGGCACCCGGCCAGCGAACTGTTGCGCCACCGCACTGACCGGCGGCAGCTCGCCTTCGCCATCGAGGAACGCCTCCTGGATTTCCCCGAGCAGGTCTTCGGGCAGGTCCAGGGCCTGCTCCAGACTCAACTGCTGCAGGCCGATGGCTTCGGCCAGCATGGTGTAGACGTTCTTTTCGCTGCAGTCGAGCTGGCGGGCGATCTGCGCGGGCGTCATGCCGGCACGCGCGAGGGTGATCAGCTCGTGACGCAGATCGGCCGGCGACCTGACGACCTGCGCATCGCCCTGCAATACCTCGAGGAAGGCCTGGCCATAGCGCTCCAGCTTGCGCGCCCCGACGCCGCTGATGCGCGCCATGTCGGAAAGCGACGCCGGCTGACTGCGCAACATTTCCAGCAAGGTGGCATCCGGGAAAATCACGTACGGCGGCACGCTGTGCTCTTCGGCCAGCTTGCGGCGCAGCGTGCGCAGTGCCTCCCAGGTTTCACGCTCCTCGCCGCGCACCAGTTGGCTGGCCGCGCTGGCGGCCGGTTTCGGCGTCTTGCTCGACAGATCGCGACGCAATTCCAGGCTGACATCGCCACGCAGTAGCGGGCGGCAGCTGTCGCTCAGGCGCAACCCGCCGAAGCCCTCCAGATCGACATCGGCCAACCCGCGCGCTACCAGCTGACGGAACAGCGACCGCCACTCCCCTTCCGACAACGCCTTGCCAACGCCGAAAACGGAAAGATGCTGATGACCGAGGCCACGCACCTTGTCGTTGTCGCGTCCCAGCAGGATGTCCACCAGGTGGCCGACGCCATAGCGCTGACCGCTGCGATAGATCGCCGAAAGCGCCTGGCGGGCGGGCTCGGTGGCATCCCAGGTCTGCACGCCATCGACGCAGTTGTCGCAATGTCCGCAGGGGTTGGCCAGCTCCTCGTCGAAGTAGGCCAGCAGGGCCTGGCGGCGGCAGCGGGTTTCCTCGCACAGGGCCAGCATGGCATCGAGCTTGTGCTGCTCGACGCGCTTGTGGCGCTCGTCTCCCTCGGAGTTGTTGAGCATCTGCTTGAGAAAGATCACATCCTGCAGGCCGTAGGCCATCCAGGCGTCCGCAGGTAATCCGTCACGTCCGGCGCGCCCGGTTTCCTGGTAGTAGGCTTCCAGGGACTTGGGCAGATCCAGGTGGGCGACGAAGCGCACGTTGGGCTTGTCGATGCCCATGCCGAAGGCAATGGTCGCCACCATGATCAGGCCCTCCTCGTTGAGGAAGCGCTTCTGGTGGTAGGCGCGCAGATCACTGGGCAAGCCGGCGTGATATGGCAGGGCCGGAAAGCCCTGCTCGGTGAGAAACGCGGCGAGGTCATCGACCTTCTTGCGCGACATGCAGTAGACGATGCCGGCATCGCCGCGGCGCTCGGCAAGAAAGCCGAGCAACTGCTTGCGCGGCTGCTCTTTCGGCACGATGCGATAGAAGATGTTCGGCCGGTCGAAACTGGAGAGAAAGCGCTCCGCGTTCTCCAGTTGCAGGCGCTGGACGATCTCTTCCCGGGTGCGCTTGTCCGCCGTGGCGGTGAGGGCGATGCGCGGCACGCCGGGGAACAGCTCGGCAAGCTGCCCCAACTGCATGTACTCGGGACGGAAATCGTGCCCCCACTGGGACACGCAATGCGCCTCGTCGATGGCGAACAAGGCGATTTCCAGGCGTTGCAGGAAGGCCAGCATGCGCGGCTGTACCAGTCGCTCCGGCGCGAGATAGAGCATCTTGATCTCGTTGCGCCGGATGCGTTCGGCGATGTCGCGCTGCTCATCGGCGCTGAGCGTCGAATTGAGCGCCACGGCTGACACGCCTAGTTCGTCGAGCGTCGCGACCTGATCGTCCATCAAGGCAATCAGTGGCGATACCACTACGGCCAGTCCCTCGCGCAGCAACGCCGGGACCTGGTAGCAAAGCGATTTGCCGCCACCGGTCGGCATCAGCACCAGTGCATCGCCACCGCTGCCGACACGCTCGATGATAGCGCCCTGGTTGCCCCGAAAGGCGTCATAGCCGAATACGTCTTTGAGGATGCGCTGTGCCTGGTCGAGCATGCCGGTCTCCGAAACAAGGCGCGCAGTATACGCGAGCGGGATCACGAGTTCAGGAACGCAAGCCGCTAACGGACGAGCCGCCATCCAGCAGCGCGCTCAGCGAAGGCTTGAGTAGCCTGCGCCCCGCGCCTCGTCTAGAATCCGGATTGTCTTCTCACCCCAAGGTAGTTTCCCGATGTCATTCGCCGAGCAACTCGCCCGCCTGCAAGTCTTTCTTGATGCCGATGACCTGCACGAGGAAGCACTGGATTACATCGCCGCCCATGGCTACCTGACGGCATTGTGCATCTGCTCCGAGCAGGTGCCCGAGCGCGAATGGATCGACGCGCTGTTCGCCGAGCCGCCAAAATACGAGGACGATACCGAGCGCGAAGCCATCGAGGCCACGCTGATCCAGCTCAAGGCCCACATCGCCCGCCAACTGGCCAGCGACGAGGACATGGAGCTGCCTTGCGAACTGGACCTGGGTGAAGAGCCGGACGAGTCCGACCTGCGCGGCTGGTGCATTGGATTCATGGAAGGGGTGTTCATGCGCGAGGCGGTCTGGTTCGAGGAAGCCGAAGAGGAAGTCAGCGAGTTGCTGCTGCCGATCATGGTCGGCTCGGGCCTGTTCGACGAACAGCCGGAGTTCGCCGACATCGCCGACAACCCCGATCTGGTCGACGAAATGGTGAGCCAGATTCCGGAGCTACTGACGGCGCTGTACCTGATCTGCCATGCCCCTGAAGAAAAGCCGGCGCTGCTCAAGCCGCGCCGCCACTGACGGGGCGCCCCGACCGGGTTGCGGGTCGGGCTTCAGCCCATCCGCGCCATGCCGGGCACTGTACTGAAACGCTGATCACGCCGCGTCTACCGTCAGATCTGTTTCGGCAGGCGCCTGGAGGGGGCCTGCTCAAGATGTCTGCGCACTCAAGTTTCCGGCTCCTGCGCATCGCCACCCAGCTGGACAACAGTCGGCATTGCCATGCACCTGATGGCCAGCCGGCAAGCGAAATCGGGTAGCCCCCTGTGTCCCATCGCGATATTCGGCAGCATCGCAACCCGCTGGTCCGTTCGCTCCTGCTGGCGATTGGCTGGCTCGCCGTAGCGCTGGGCGTCGTCGGCATCTTCCTGCCCGTCCTGCCCACCACGCCATTCCTGCTGCTGGCGGCAGCCTGCTTCGTGCGCAGCTCACGGCGATTCTACGACTGGCTGGTAGGCCATCCGCGCCTTGGGCCGTGGTTCCGCGACTATCTGGAAGGCAACGGCATCCCACTCAAGGGCAAGGTTTACGCCATCGCCACCATGTGGATCAGCATTGGCATATCCTGCTGGCTGGTTCCGCTGATCTGGGCCCGCATCGGCATGTTGCTGAGCGCGACGCTCGTGACCCTGTACATTCTCAGGCAGAAGACATTGCCGGCCCGCCACGAGACTGGCATCAGGTAAAGCGCATTCGCGCCGCTGCTGCTGCTTCGCTGGGACGCTCCCCTACGCTTCGGCGTGATTGCGTCGATATACCTCCTGCCCCATCGCATCGATCTGCCCTTCGATCAGCGCGTCGAACGGGCGGAGCAGAGCATCGAATCGCCTGGGGCTTTCCAGAATGTCGAGAGCAGCGACGATCGCCTCGATGGTCGACAAGGCACCCGGCATCGGCGCCTTGCGCAAGCGATAGCGGGACGTCAGCCCTGCCGGCAGGGCAACCCTCGGCAACGCGGCCAGCCATGGATTGACGTGCAGGATCTTGCGCGCCTTTCGCCAGGTGCCGTCCGGCACGATCAGGCGCACGGGCTGGGCGGTGCCGACCAGGTTACCGAGCGGCACGGCATCTTCGCCCGGAAACAGCAGATAGCTCGGCCGGGTGCCGTCGGCATCGTCCTCGAAGCATTCACCAACCCGCAGCTCTGCGTTGCGCAGCCCCAATGCCGCAAGGCGCGCCGTGTTCAGCGCGTGGCTCGCTTCGCTGGAATGCTGAAGGATGAGTATCTGGGTACGGTTATCCAGCGCCGGTATCAGTGTGCACAGGCACAGGGACGACGGGCGCAGGCAGCGCGGGCATCTTGGACGGGACATGTTTCACCTCGGCGGCGCAGTCTGCCATATCGGACAGTCATCTGCCGACCGGCTATGCTTGCGCCATCCCCTTCATCAGGAGCCGGCATGATCACCGTCCATCACTTGAACCACTCCCGCTCGCATCGCGTACTGTGGCTGCTGGAGGAACTGGAGCTGCCTTACGAGCTGAAGCGCTATGCGCGCGACCCGAAGACAATGCTCGCACCGGCCGAGCTGAAAGCCGTCCACCCATTGGGAAAGTCACCGGTGATCACCGATGACGAGCTGACGCTGGCCGAGTCTGCCGCCATCCTTGAATACTTGCTGGAACGCTATGGAAACGGACGACTGGCGCCGGAGAGCGGCACCCCGGAATTCCGTCGCATGCGCTACTGGATGCACTACGCCGAGGGCTCGGCGATGCCGCCGCTATTGCTGAAGCTGGTATTCGACCGAGTCGCGAACGGCCCGATGCCCTTCCTCGTCCGGCCGGTGGCGCGAGCCATCGCCAAGGGCGCCCAGCGGGCATTCATCGGCCCGCAACTGAAGACGCATCTCGACTACATGGAAGCGGAACTGGAGAAATCCACCTGGTTTGCCGGGGACACGTTCAGCGTGGCCGATATCCAGATGAGCTTTCCAATCGAAGCCGCGCACGCCAGAGCCGGCCTGGATGAAAGTCGCCCACGCCTGATGGAGTACCTGCATCGCATACGACAGCGACCCGCCTACCAGCGTGCGGTGGAACGCGGAGGCCCCGCCTTGCCGACTGCATGATTGCAGTCGGCGAACTCAGCGGGACGGGCGTCGGTCCTGCTCGCGGCGGGCGCGGACGGGAATGGGTTGCAGACGGGGCGGCTCGATCAGACCGAGAGCAACCGCCAATTTCCAGAACACTTCATTGAGCCTTGCTTTCATGGTCACACCCTCCTGCTAGATAACGGGCTACATCGGAGCCATGCGGGCTTCGTCATCAGCATAATCGAAGATCGACCCAGGCGCTCGTGTGCTTTGCAAGCACAAGCGCCTGGACTGCCAGCGCATTGTTACCGCGCTTTACAACTGCGACCGGGTCCGGAGGCAGGCGTTCAACGAACGGCGTCGGCGACCCGGGTCGCCGGCGTTGCCAGGCTTAGTTGCGTTCAGCCTTGCGCCGGTAAGGGAACACGTCGATCACCTTGCCGCCGCGAATCGCGTCCTGCAGCCCTTTCCAGTAGTCCGCGTCGTACAGTTCGCCATGCAGACTGGCAAAGAGCCGACGTTGCGCATGGTCGGCGAACAGAAAGCGCGGGAACTCTTCGGGAAACACATCATTCGGCCCCACCGAATACCAGGGCTCGGAGGCCATTTCGTCTTCGGGGTAGCGCGGCGGCGGAATATGGCGGAAGTTCACCTCGGTGAGAAAGCTGATTTCGTCGTAGTCGTAGAACACCACCCGGCCATGGCGCGTGACGCCAAAATTCTTCAGCAGCATGTCGCCGGGAAAGATATTGGCCGCCGCCAGTTGCTTGATCGCCAGACCATAGTCTTCCAGCACCTCGCGCACCTGCTGCTCGCTGGCGTGCTCCAGGTAAAGGTTCAGCGGCGTCATCCGCCGCTCGGTCCAGCAGTGGCGCACCAGCACGGTGTCACCCTGCACCTCGACCGTCGAAGGCGCAACCTCCAGCAGCTCGGCCAGACAGTCCGGGTCGAACTTGGCCGTGGGGAAACGGAAATCGGCGAACTCCTGCGTATCGGCCATGCGCCCTACCCGATCGACGCTTTTCACCAGCCGGTACTTTTCGATCACCGTGGCGCGGTTGACGCTCTTGATCGGTGAGAAGCGATCCTTGATCAGCTTGAAGACGGTGTTGAAGCCCGGCAGGGTGAACACCGTCATCACCATGCCGCGCACCCCGGGCGCCATGACAAAGCGGTCATCGGTGTTCGCCAGGTGATCGATCAGCGCCCGGTAGAACTCCGACTTGCCGTGCTTGTAGAAGCCGATCGAGGTATAGAGCTCGGCGATGTGCTTGCCAGGCAGGATGCGCCGGAGAAAGCCGACGAACTCCGCGGGTATCGGTACCTCGACCATGAAGTAGGAACGGGTGAAGGAGAAGATGATCGACACCTCCGCCTCGTCGGTGATCAGTGCGTCGGCAGCGATGCCTTCACCTTCGCGATGCAGCAGCGGGATAACCAGCGGCCACTGCTCGTCGCGTGTGAAGATTCGTCCCAGCAGATAGGCACCCTTGTTGCGATAGAGCACCGAGACGAATACTTCGACCGTCAGTTCAGGGTCCTTGCATACCCAGTCGGGTAGCGTTTCCTGCAATTGCATCTGCAGTCGCTGCAGGTCGCCCGAGACGTCGCGGTAGGGTACGGCGAAGGCGTAATCGAGCAGAACCTGCCGCAGCATACCGGCCAGGTCACCGTTGGGCCGGTAGGTGCGCGTCTGCGCCATACGCTCATGAGCGCGCACCGCCGGCCGAGTGGTATGGATGAACATGGTCTCGTCACTGATGCAGTCATGGCTGAACAGACCGCAGAAGATCGAGTTGTACCAGGTTTCCGAGAGCTCATCGTCGAAGCGCGGGTTGATCAGGTCGATGTAGGCACCTTTGATTTGTGGCCAGGCGTCCACCTGCAGCAGGTCGTCGTGCTCGAACAGCGCCAGCAGCTTGCGCCGCGTCTCGGCGACCTTTTCCTCATAGAGATTGATCCGCGCCGCCGAGGCGCGCTGTGCCTCCTGCCAATGCGCCTGCTCGAAGCGCGCCCGAGCCCCCTCGGTTATCAGGCGGAACTGCTCACGATAGTCGTCGAATCCGAGCAGTATCTGCCGGGCTATTTCAGCGGCCAGTCCGTGCTGCATCATGATGCGCTCACTACAAGACGGGAGTCCGCCGAGCTTAGCAGCCTGGCGTTTGAAAGTCGGTTTCGGATTGCCAGTTGGCAGATGGACGAAAACACTTGCAGCTCCTGAGTCGGAATCCACTCCATGCGCCCGCTCGATACGCTTCGCCTGCTTGCCCTCGCCGCCATCTGGGGCGCCAGTTTTCTCTTCCTGCGCGTCATCGCACCGGTGCTCGGTACTTTTCCCACGGCATTCTTTCGCGTGCTACTGGCGACGGCCGGACTGCTGGTCATTCTGCTGCTGATGCGAACCCGCTGGGAGTTTCAGGGCAAGCTCGGCCTGTGCATGGTGCTCGGCATGATCAATTCAGGCGTACCCTTCGCACTCTATTCGGTGGCCGCACAACTGGTGCCGGCAGGCTATTCGGCCATCTTCAACGCCACGACTCCGATGATGGGCGTACTGATCGGCGCCCTGTTCTTCGCGGAGGAGCTGACGCTGACCAAGTTGATCGGCGTCTTCAGCGGGCTCGGCGGTGTGGCGCTGCTGATGCGCATAGGCCCGGTGCCGGTCGATACGGACCTGCTGCTCGGTGCACTGGCGTGCCTGGGCGCCACCGCCTGTTATGGCTTCGGCGGCTTTCTGACTCGTCGCTGGATCGGCCGGGACAGCGGCCTGGACAGCAAGATGGTGGCATTCGGCAGCCAGGTCGGTGCAACGCTGTGCCTGCTGCCATTGTTCGGGCTGTCGCTACTGAATGCAGCGCCGGCGAGCTGGGGCGATGCCACCGTCTGGCTGAGCCTGCTTGGGCTGGGACTGGTCTGTACGGCCTTCGCCTACATCCTGTACTTCCGGCTGCTGGCGGATATCGGCCCGGTCAAGACCCTGACGGTAACGTTCCTGATCCCGCCATTCGGTGTGCTGTGGGGTGTACTGTTGCTCGGCGAGCCGTGGTCCTGGGCCTACGTCCAGGGCGGAGCGCTGATCGCCCTGGCACTGTGGCTGATACTGAGGCAGACGCCTGCCGCCCAGCCACAGTCCGAGCTGCGACGCAGCTGACCTGCGTCGCGCGTCGACGCCGCGTTATTGCACCAGTTCCTGGTCGCTGAACATGTCGGTGAACAGCATGCTGGACAGGTAACGCTCGCCGGAGTCAGGCAGGATCACCACGATGTTCTTGCCCTGCATTTCAGGCCGTTCCGCCAGGCGAACTGCGGCTGCCATCGCCGCTCCGCAGGAGATGCCGCAAAGGATGCCCTCTTCACGCATCAGTCGCAGCGCCATCTGCTTGGCTTCCTCGTCGTCGACCAGCTCGACACGATCGACCATGGACAGATCGAGATTCTTCGGCACGAAGCCGGCACCGATCCCCTGGATCTTGTGCGGACTGGGCTTAACCTCGTCACCCGCCAAGGTCTGGCTGATGACCGGCGAGCTGGTCGGCTCCACGGCAACGCTGAGGATCTGCTTACCCTTGGTGTTCTTGATATAGCGCGAAACCCCTGTGATGGTGCCGCCGGTGCCGACACCGGCCACCAACACGTCGATGCTGCCATCGGTATCGTTCCAGATTTCCGGACCCGTGGTCTTTTCATGAATCGCCGGATTGGACGGGTTCTCGAACTGCTGCGGCATGTAGTACTGCTCTGGGTTCGAGGCAGCGATTTCAGCAGCCTTCTCGATTGCCCCCTTCATGCCCTTGGCCGGCTCGGTGAGCACCAGTTCGGCACCGAGCGCCTTGAGCACCTTGCGCCGTTCGAGACTCATCGAGGCCGGCATGGTGAGCATCAGCTTGTAGCCGCGCGCGGCCGCGACGAACGCCAGGCCGATGCCAGTATTGCCGGAAGTGGGCTCCACCAGCGTCATGCCGGGCTTGATCCGGCCGCTGTCTTCGGCGTCCCAGATCATCCCTGCACCGATCCGGCATTTCACCGAATAGGCCGGATTACGTCCTTCGATCTTGGCCATGATGCTGACGCCCTTGGGGCCGAGGCGATTGATCATGACCAGCGGGGTGTTGCCGATGGAGCGTGCGTTGTCTGCGTAGATGCGACTCATGGGAATGCCCTGTCCAAGGTGTACCAGACCACTGAGCCTATGCTCTGTCCGAGCGACAGTCCAGCCGAACTCACAGCCGCCAGCGGCGGTCCATCGTTAATAACCAGCCCCCTCCCGGACCGCCATGACACGCCGCCTGCTGCCCCTGTGGATACTGCTAACGCTCGGCCTGCTGCTGATCCTGCTGCATTTCGCCCTGCCGTATCTGGTGCGCAACTACCTGAACGACAAGATGGCCGACATGGGCGACTACCGCGGTCATGTCGAAGACGTCGACCTGGCCTGGTGGCGCGGTGCCTACCGCATCGAAGGCCTGCTGATCGAGAAGAAGGACCGGCAGGTACAGGCTCCGTTGCTGACGGCGCCGGGAATCGATATCGCGATCAGCTGGAATGGCATCCTTCGGCACGGTGCGATTGTCGGTGAAGTGGTCTTCGAGCAACCCCATCTGAATTTCGTCGATGGCGGGGACAGCGGCGAATCGCAGAGTGGCGGAGGCGTTGACTGGCGCGACCAGCTCAATGCGCTGGTACCGATCACCCTGAATGAGATCCGGGTAGTGGACGGACAACTCTCGTTCCGCAATTTCTCTTCCGATCCCCAGGTGCACGTCTATGCCAGCGATATCCAGGCCAGCCTGTACAACCTGACCAACACCGACGATGTCGATGGCAGCCGTACCGCATCGTTCGAGGGCACCGGCAAGCTGTTCGACCAGTCGCCGATCGATGCCACCGCCCGCTTCGATCCATTCACCGATTGGGAGGATTTCCAGGTCAATCTGCGCGTCACCGACGTGCCGCTCAAACAGCTGAACGACCTCAGCCGGGCCTACGCCAACTTCGATTTTGCCGGCGGCACCGGCGATCTGGTCATCGAGGTCCAGGCCGATGACAGCCAGCTGAACGGTTACATAAAGCCGCTGTTGCGCAACGTCGATATCTTCGACTACGAACAGGACATCAAGGACGACGACAAGGGCTTCTTCCGCGGCCTCTGGGAGGCGCTCGTCGGCGGCGGCCAGGAAGTCCTGCAGAATCAGCGCAAGGACCAGTTCGCCACTCGCGTCGAGCTGTCAGGCACCACCCGCGAAACGGATGTCAGCCCGTTCCAGGCCTTCATTGCGATACTGCGCAACGGCTTCGTCGAAGCATTCACGGCCCGCTTCGAAGCCGCCCAGCAGGAAGACGGCTGATCGCTCCCTGTCACCAGAAACCAGGGCACAGCCATTCAGTGACTGAATGATGCATTCGCGTTCAAAGTCGGGTGGCCATCCTTTATAGTCCCCAACCTGACTACAACGAGTGCCTGCGTGCCAGGCCCCGCCGAAGGAATCCGCAATGAAATTCGAAGGCACCCAGTCCTACGTCGCCACCGATGACCTCAAGCTTGCGGTCAACGCCGCCATCACCCTGCAACGCCCGCTGCTGGTCAAGGGCGAGCCGGGCACCGGCAAGACCATGCTCGCCGAACAGCTGGCCGAATCCTTCGGTGCCAAGTTGATCACCTGGCACATCAAGTCCACCACCAAGGCGCACCAGGGTCTTTACGAATACGATGCGGTGAGCCGCTTGCGCGATTCGCAGCTGGGCGTGGACAAGGTCCACGACGTCAGGAACTACATCAAGAAAGGCAAGCTGTGGGAGGCCTTCGAGAGCGAGGAGCGAGTCATCCTGCTGATCGACGAGATCGACAAGGCCGACATCGAGTTCCCCAATGACCTGCTGCAGGAACTCGACAAGATGGAGTTCTACGTCTACGAGACCAACGAAACCATCAAGGCGACCCAGCGGCCGATCATCATCATCACCTCGAACAACGAGAAAGAGCTGCCGGACGCCTTCCTGCGCCGCTGCTTCTTCCACTACATCGCCTTTCCCGACCGCGACACGCTGCAGCGGATCGTCGATGTGCACTACCCGAACATCAAGAAGGAGCTGGTCAGCGAGGCGCTGGACGTGTTCTTCGACGTGCGCAAGGTCCCCGGCCTGAAGAAGAAACCCTCGACCTCCGAACTGGTCGACTGGCTGAAGCTGCTGATGGCCGACAACATCGGCGAGGCCGTTCTGCGCGAGCGCGACCCGACGCGTGCCATTCCACCGCTGGCCGGTGCCCTGGTGAAGAACGAGCAGGACGTGATGCTGCTCGAGCGTCTAGCCTTCATGAGTCGTCGCGCCAACAGCCGCTGACCCGCCGGTGTCTCGTGGGAGAGCCGGCCGCTCACTCACTGGAGGAAAACCATGCAAACGCATACCGGTAGTTGCCTGTGCGGCGTCGTGCGCTATCGCATCGACGCGCCCATCGATGAGCTGACCCACTGCCATTGCAGGATGTGTCGCAAGGCCCACGGCTCCGCCTTCGCGACCTACGCGAGCGTGCCGTTGGACGCCTTTCACTTCATGTCCGGCAAGGACCAGCTGGGCGTCTACCACTCCTCCGAACACGTCACACGCACGTTCTGCATTCGCTGCGGCGCCAACCTGCTGTTCGTCGACAACCGCGAACACGAGGTCGGCGTTGCCGCCGGCACGCTCGACTCGCCACTGCCGGCGCCGCCGCAATCGCACATTTTCGTCGGTTCGAAAGCCGACTGGTACGAGATTCACGACGGACTGCCCCAGCACGACCGTGACCTTTAACCCCATTGCCATTGCGCGCCGCCAAGTGCGCGCCTGAGGTTCTGCCATGCTGCTTGGCCTGTTCAACGAAATGCGCGCCGCCAAGGTTCCGGTGTCGGTGCGCGAATTGCTCGACTTGGTCGATGCGCTCAAGCACCGCGTCGTGTTCGCCGATATGGACGAGTTCTATTTCCTGGCGCGCACGGTGATGGTCAAGGACGAACGCCACTTCGACAAGTTCGACCGGGCCTTTGGCGCCTATTTCAAAGGCCTGGAAAACCTCGACCAGCATCTCGAGGCGCTGATTCCCGAGGACTGGCTGCGCAAGGAATTCGAGCGCAGCCTCACCGACGAGGAGCGCGCACAGATCCAGTCCCTCGGCGGCCTGGACAAGCTGATCGAGGAATTCAAGAAACGCCTCGAGGAACAGAAGGAACGCCATGCCGGCGGCAACAAGTGGATCGGCACCGGCGGTACCAGCCCGTTCGGCTCGGGCGGCTACAACCCCGAAGGCATCCGCGTCGGCGATGCCGGCAAGCGCCAGGGCAAGGCGGTCAAGGTCTGGGACCAGCGCGAGTACAAGAACCTCGATGACCAGGTCGAGCTGGGCACCCGCAACATCAAGGTCGCCCTGCGCCGCCTGCGCAAGTTCGCCCGCCAGGGGGCCGCGGACGAGTTGGACATCGACGGCACCATCGACCACACGGCGCGCGATGCCGGCCTGCTCAATATCCAGATGCGACCGGAGCGACGCAATGCGGTAAAACTGCTGATCCTGTTCGACATCGGCGGCTCGATGGACGCCCATGTGAAGGTCTGCGAAGAACTGTTCTCGGCCTGCAAGACCGAGTTCAAGCACCTCGAGTACTTCTACTTCCACAACTTCATCTACGAATCGGTGTGGAAGAACAATTTCCGCCGCACCTCGGAGCGCACCTCGACGCTGGATCTCCTGCACAAGTACGGCGCGGACTACAAGGTGGTCTTCGTCGGCGACGCGGCGATGGCACCCTACGAAGTCACCCAGCCGGGCGGCAGCGTCGAGCACTGGAACGAGGAAGCCGGCTACGTCTGGATGCAGCGCTTCATGGAGAAATACAAGAAGCTCATCTGGATCAACCCTTACCCCAAGGACACCTGGGGCTACACCAGCTCCACCGGCATCATTCGCGAACTGGTGGAAGACCGCATGTATCCGCTGACCCTGAGCGGGCTCGAGGAAGGCATGAAGTTCCTGGCCAAATGATCGATGGCGCCCGCCAGCACACCAAAGTGCTGGCATCACGACGGCGGCCTGGCGAAGCCGGGCTCGCCTGCTAGCGATACGAGCGGTAGCGCCGTGCTCTCGAGCGGAACGGGAAGCTCGCCGCCAGCAGCAGGCTTTCCACCAGCCATGCCAGCAGCAACGCACAGCTCAGCCCCCAGGCGATCGCTTCGGGAGCCAGCAGAACCTGGAACCGGTACGAACTCCATACCTGCTCGCGCAGACTGCGCTCGGCGCCGAACACCACATGCAGGACTCGCGCATACCAGGGTCGCTGCATGGCCTGCCATTCCCGCTCGAGCAAGCGCGCACGCCGCAGCAGCTGTTCGATGCTCTGCGCGTCGCTCTGGAAAACCGGGTCGTCGCTGTCGCGATAATGCCCGACGAGGGCATCCAGATCGCCAGCGAAGAAGCGCCGCGCCGTTTCCTGGAAGCCCTGCAAGCCCTGCTCCGCTTCCAGCCGCCTGGCCTCGACATGCTGCGCGTAGGCCTCGATGAAGCCCGGTATCTGGATACCCACCAGTAAACCGAGCGCGAACAGGGTCAAGCGCAAATAACTTCTCAGCATGCCGCCACCTTTCCCTTCGCTACGCACTCTCCAAGACGCCAAAGGCTCCACTGTCCGGGTTCGTGCAAGGTCCATTGTTCGTTGTCGGTCAACGGCTCGGTCGCCAAGACGGTCACCACATCGCCAGGGGTCGTCTCGGCCTGGAAGTTCACGGTCAGCTCCGCATCCTTCAGCTGGGCCGGGCCGAACGGCGCGCGGCGGGTGATCTGTGCCAGCTTGGTACTACAGAAACTGAACAGCCACTCGCCATTGCTCAGCAGGCAGTTGAACACGCCCTTGCGGCGATAGTGCTCACAGGCGTCCAGCAGGACCGGCAGCAGGCTGGCGGGCTCGCAACGCTCCGGAAAATCCAGGCGGATACGATTCAACAGGTCGCAGAAGGCACGTTCGCTGTCGGTGTCGCCTACCGGGCGGTAGATACCCTTGGGCGGTTCGAAGTCCGACAGCTGACCATTGTGCGCAAAGCACCAGTGCTGCCCCCACAATTCACGAACGAAGGGATGGGTGTTGACCAGCGAAACCTTGCCCACATTGGCGTGGCGGATGTGGCCGATCACCACCTCGCTCTTGATCAGGTAGCGCTGCACCATCTTCGCCACTTCCGATTCGCAACTGGCGACAGGATCCTGGAACAGGCGCAGACCACGGCCCTCGTAGAAGGCGATCCCCCAGCCATCCTTATGCGGCCCGGTCTTGCCGCCACGCTGCATGAGGCCGGTAAAGCTGAACACGATATCGGTGGGAACGTTGGCACTCATGCCAAGAAGCTCGCACATGCGTCATCTCCAGATAATTGCCGGGTGACCGGGGTCACCACGCCTAGAGTCGGGGCTCGGTACGAACGCGCCCACGCGACGAATAGTCTCGCGCGTATTGCTCGTCCTGCTCGTTTTCGAGACGCTCGCGAAGCGTACGTGGATCTTCGTCCTGGTCCACAGCCGCTTCAACGCGCCGGGCGAAGCGACGTTCCAGAGGCCAGCGGATAGCCACGAACAACAGGTAAAGCCCGAAGGCGATCAACCCGTACAGAGCAAGATCAGCCACCGCCCGCCAGGCGTTGTTGCCGACCTGAAACAGAAGATCCATGGCCGTGATGGCCACGGCCGGTGCGAACAGCTCCTTGGCCGGATCGACGATGGTCGGCGTGAACAGCAGCACAGCCGCAACCAGGCGCAGCGGCTCACGCAGCCATCGCCACATCCGGCGCGTCACCCGAAACCAGAACAGCAGGCATCCCAGCGCCGCTATCCCGTAGAGGGTCCAGGCGAGCGAATAATCGGAGTCGAACATCAGCATGGCGTTTTCTCGATGACAAGCCGTTCACGGAAACAGCACGGCGGCTGGCGTCGCGCCACAGCCAGTTCCCTGGGACTCGGCAAGGCCAGCCCGGTGACGCGACGCAAAGGTCGCCATGATAGCAGCCCGTAACCGCTCACCGTCATCGATGGTGACAACAAGCCACTGGCAGACCTCGAAACAAGGTCGTATAAACCACTTAAACGAAAGGGTAATCACCCATATGACGTCGGAAGGCCAGCGCCACTGCCGACCGGCACACAAGGAGAAAAACACCATGCCCTATCAGCACATTCTGGTCGCTATCGATCTGGCTGAGGAATGCCACCCGGTCGTCGCTCGAGCCCAGGCACTTGCAAGCACCAACGGAGCGAAGCTCAGCCTGGTACACATCATCGAACCCATGGCCATGGCCTTCGGCGGCGACGTACCGATGGACCTGTCGATGCTGCAACAACAGCAATTCGACCAGGCGCGTGAACGGATGAACGCTTTCGCCGACAGCTACCCGAGCCTGGCACCGGAGCAGCGTCATCTCGCCTACGGCCAGCCGCGCCAGGAAGTGCACCGGCTGGCCAAGGAACAGCAGTGCGATCTCATCGTGGTCGGCAGCCACGGCCGTCATGGCCTGGCACTGCTGCTGGGCTCGACGGCCAATGACATCCTGCATGGTGCACCGTGCGACGTGCTGGCCGTGCGTCTGAAGAAAGCCGAGTGAACGCGGCAGGCTTGCGCACGCGTGGCACTGCTGCGCAAGCCTGACCGGGTATCAGGCGCCTTCGACGCCCTCGCCTGCGCTCATGACCAACGGGCGAATCTTCTGCAGCTGAGTCTCCAGCGAATAGGTAAGACTCGAGGCCATGGAAAAGAAGGTCAGGAAAGCCTTGAGGTTGGAGTCGGCGTGACAGGTATCGTGGATTCGCTGCCAGAACGCCTGGTTGACTAACTGCAACTGCTGGAACGAGCGTACCAGCCCGCGTAGTTCCCAGTCGGCATGGCGCCCTTCACGCAGGTTGAAATATTGCCGCGTCAGGTAGAGCGACACCGCACGCAGGACGAACTCGTGGTTATTGGCAAACGGCAGGTGCTGTTTTGCCATGGGCTTGAGGCGAGCGAGCACCGGACAGGCGCTGGTGGCCATGATCACGCCAAGCAGCGCACGCAGCCCCTCTTCCAGCCCCACCTGCTTGGTGTATTCACGCTCGGGTGTACGGACCTGCACCAACGCCTTCTTCACCGCAGGCAAACCCTGAAAATCCTCGATGACCCGATGCAGGTCAACCGCAGCCGGACAATGGCTGAAATCGTCCTTGCTCAGTGGGCAATTCGAACAGCGCTGATAATCGAGACGGGTCCATTTCGGCGCCTGCGCGGCGACCTCCCGGTCATAGTCGCGATCCAGCTCGATCCGGTAACTGAAATCGTGTTCGTCATCCAGGGTGATGCGGTATTCGATTGCCATTGACGCTCCATCATGACTGCATGATCCAATGCGGCTACTTAACTATGCACCAGCGCGCATGGCATTGATCCACCTCATAAGCCGGGGCCACGGGCTGCTTGGTCACACGCGGCTCCGGCCGAGCATAGTGCTCGGCAAATCCATCTGTCGCCAGGTCAGCCAGACCGGCTATTCCTCCAGTTCTGCCCAGCGCTCCAGCAGGCCATCCAGCTCCTGTTGCAGCCCTTCGAGACGGCTCAGCGCGGCGGCGGTCACATCGGCCGGCTGCTGATAGAAGGCCGGATCGGATATCTCGGCCTGCAGTACCTCGATGCTCTTTTCCACCTCGTCGATCTTGCCCGGCAGGGCTTCCAGTTCGCGCTGCAGCTTGTAGCTGAGCTTCTTCCTGGCCGGTGGTGCAACCTCGCTTTGAACCGGCTGTGCCGGTGCTGGCTGCGACGTGCTGGCATCCTTCGCCTCGGCTGCGGCATCCGCCACGCCGAGCAAGCGCGGCGATCCGCCCTGACGCAGCCAGTCCTGATAGCCGCCGACGTATTCACGTACCTCGCCGGCACCCTGGAACACCAGCGTGCTGGTCACCACGTTGTCGAGGAATGCCCGGTCGTGGCTCACCATCAGCACCGTGCCCTGGAAGCCGAGCAGCACTTCTTCGAGCAGCTCCAGCGTCTCCACATCCAGATCGTTGGTCGGTTCGTCGAGCACCAGGAGGTTGGCCGGCTTGCTGAACAGCTTGGCCAGCAACAGACGCGCCCGCTCGCCGCCGGACAGGGCCTTGACCGGCGTCCGCGCACGCTGCGGACTGAACAGGAAATCACCGAGATAACTCAGCACATGGCGATTCTGGCCATCGATGGTGATGAATTCACGCCCTTCGGCGAGGTTGTCCACGACGGTTTTTTCCAGCTCCAGCTGGTGGCGCAACTGGTCGAAATACGCCACTTCGAGTTTGGTACCGAACTCGATCGTACCGCTGCTCGGTTGCAACTCGCCGAGCAGCAGCTTGAGCAGCGTGGTCTTGCCGGTACCGTTGGCTCCCAGCAGTCCGATGCGGTCACCGCGCTGGATCACCATGGAGAAATCGCGGATCAGCGGCTCGCCACCCGGGTGGGCGAATGCCACCTGCTCGGCGACGATGACCTGCTTGCCGGATTTTTCCGCCGTCTCCACCTGGAAACTGGCCTTGCCCTGGCGTTCACGACGCTCGCCACGCTCGGCGCGCAGCGCCTTCAGTGCACGGACGCGTCCCTCGTTACGGGTGCGTCGGGCCTTGATGCCCTGACGAATCCATACCTCCTCCTGGGCCAGCTTCTTGTCGAACAGCGCATTGGCGGTTTCCTCCGCAGCCAGTTGCTGTTCCTTGTGCCCCAGGAAGCTTGCGTAGTCGCCGTTCCAGTCGATCAGATGGCCCCGATCCAGTTCGAGGATGCGGGTTGCGAGGTTCTGCAGGAATGCCCGGTCGTGGGTGATGAACAGTACGGCGCCGTTGAAACCGGTCAGCGCCTCTTCCAGCCAGGCGATGGCACCGATGTCCAGGTGGTTGGTGGGCTCGTCGAGCAGCAGCAGGTCGGGCTCGGAAACCAGCGCCTGGGCCAGCAGCACGCGACGGCGCCAGCCACCGGAGAGTTCGACCAGGGTGCGGTCGGCCGGCAACTGCAGGCGGCTCAGCGTGCTGTCCACCAGTTGCTGCAGGCGCCAGCCGTCCTTCGCTTCCAGTGCCTGCTGCACATGCATCAGCTTGTCGAGGTCTTCCTGGTTCTGGATGTTCTGGCTCAGATGGTGGTACTCGGCCAGCAGCTCGCCCACCCCGGCCAGCCCTTCGGCCACCACATCGAACACGGTACGGTCATCGGCTCTCGGCAGTTCCTGCGGCAGCTCGCCGATCTTCAGGCCCGGTGCGTACCAGATCTCGCCGTCGTCGGCGGCCCGATCCCCCTTTACCAGACGCAGCATGCTGGACTTGCCCGTGCCGTTGCGGCCGATGATGCACACCCGCTCGCCACGCGCGATCTGCCAAGACACGCCATCGAGCAGCGGCGTGGTGCCGTAGGCGAGCGATACATCGGTGAACTTGAGCAGGGTCATGATTACCTCCGGAAAACAGGGCGCGCATTCTAGCAGATGCCACTCACCCGCCCCGGTTTCATTGGTGATTGATCGTCGCCTCGAAGCACCGCTCTGTCGGGACAATTGAGCTGCTGGCACGGGCCTGCGGTGACGCTCGTCGGAACTGTGCGTTTGTTTGTTACTGGAGCTTAATCCGCGTTTAACTCGCGGATTCGGCACGCTAAGCTAGCCGCTGCAGCAGGCCCGATTCCTGTGCCGCGCGGCACAACACGAAGCCTGTCCCACCAAAGCCCCCGTTTTACGGATGTACCATGCGCGGCCGACTGTCCAGCTTGTGTTTCTGCCTGTTTTTCTCAACCCTCGGCCTGGATGCCTCCGCGGCCAGCCTCAGCCAACAGCGCCAATTCTATGACCAGGCCAAGCAGGCGCTGGCCAAGGGCGACAGTGCGCCGTACCGACGCTATCAGAGCGCCCTGCGTGATTACCCGCTCGAGCCCTATTTGGCCTATGACGAGTTGACCAATCGGCTGAAGACCGCCAGTAACCAGGAAGTCGAGAAATTCCTCGCCGAGCATGGCGACCTGCCGCAGATCAGCTGGATGAAATTGCGCTGGCTGCGCCTGCTGGCGGCCCGGGGAGACTGGCAGACCTTCACCCGCCATTACGACCCGAAGATGAACTTCACCGAACTGGATTGCCTGTTCGGCCAGTACCAGCTGCGCAACGACCTGCCCGGCGCGGATGCCACGGCCGAACGCCTGTGGCTGGTGGGCAAATCGCAACACAACTCGTGCGATCCCCTGTTCGCACTCTGGGAGGCCAAGGGCCTGCTGACCGAAGAGCGCCGCTGGAAGCGTGCCAAACTGGCGGTCGAGCACGGCAACTACGGTGTTGCAAGCTACCTGGTCAAACGGCTGCCGACGCTGCAGGCGCAAGGTCAGCTGATGATCGATGTCGCGCAGAAGCCGCAACTGCTTCGCCAGCCGGAACGCTTCGCCCCGGCCAGTGCACAGATGGCCGATGTCGTTTCGATCGGGCTGCGGCGGCTGGCCCGGCAAGATCCGGAGCAGGCCCTGAACCTGCTCGACGGCTACGCTCGCCGCTTCGCCTTCTCCGCCGATGAGAAAGTCGCTATCGCACGGCAAATCGGGCTCACGCTGGCGAAGCGCTTCGACAGCCGCGCCCTGAAGGTGATGGCCGAATACGACCCGGAACTGCGCGATAACACCGTCAGTGAATGGCGGGCACGCCTGCTGCTGCGCCTGGGGCAGTGGGACGAGGCGTACAAACTCACCCAGCGCTTCCCGGCCGAACTGGCCAACACCAACCGCTGGCGCTACTGGCAGGCACGCAGCCTGCAGCTGGCCAGTCCCGAAAGCCAACAGGCCGCACTGCTCTACCGGCCAGTGGCACAGGAGCGCGACTTCTACGGCTTTCTTTCCGCCGACCGGATACAGGCACCTTACAAGCTCAACCACCAGCCATTGGCGCTGAATCCGAAGGTGGTTCAGAAAGTACGCAACACCGCTGGCATTCGCCGCGCGATGGAGTTCCATGACCGCGGCCAGATCGTCGATGGCCGCCGCGAGTGGTACCACGTCAGCCGTATTTTCAGCCGCGACGAGATGGTGGCCCAGGCCCGCCTCGCCTACGAAAAGGAATGGTATTTCCCGGCGATCCGCACCATAAGCCAGGCCCAGTACTGGGACGACCTGGACATCCGCTTCCCCATGGCCCACCGCGGAGCGCTGGTCCAGGCGGCACGCGCACGCGAGATTCACCCAAGCTGGGCATTCGCCATTACCCGCCAGGAAAGTGCATTCATGGCGGACGCACGATCCCATGTCGGCGCCAGCGGCCTGATGCAGCTGATGCCCGCCACCGCCAAGGAAACCGCCAGGCGCTTCGGCATCCCGCTGGCTTCAGCACAACAGGTACTCAATCCCGCCACCAACATTCAGCTGGGCACGGCCTATCTCAGCCAGATCTACGGCCAGTTCAACGGCAATCGCGTGCTGGCATCCGCCGCCTACAATGCCGGCCCCGGCCGCGTGCGCCAGTGGCTGCGCAACGCCGAACACCTGTCGTTCGATGTCTGGGTGGAAAACATCCCGTTCGACGAAACCCGCCAGTACGTGCAGAACGTACTGACCTATTCCGTCATCTACGGGCAGAAACTGAACTCGCCGCAGCCGCTGGTGGAGTGGCATGAACGCTATTTCGAGTCGCAATAACAGGCACCACGCCAAGGCGCCTGTCCGCCAGCATTGACAACCCGGGGACTACTCCAGGACTTCGACCGGCATGCCCACGGCCAGCTCGCCGCAGCCCTCGGCTATCAGGTTCTGACCGAAGAAGACGCCCCCCGGCCCCTTGCGATAGCTCAACAGCGTGGTCAGCGGCTCACGATCCGGGGCGCGCTCGCCCGTCAGCGGGTCGAGGGTCGGAATGACGCAGCGCGAACAAGGCTTGACGACCCGAAACGTCAGCTGACCGATGCGGATACGCTTCCAGCCGTCTTCGGCATAAGGCTCGGCGCCGCTGATGACCAGGTTCGGTCGAAAACGCAGCATCTCCAGCGGGCGACCGACGCGGTGAATCAGGTCATCCAGCGATGCCTGGCCAATGAGCAGGAAGGGGAATCCGTCGCTGAAGGCCGTGCGCTCGCCGAGCCGCGCATAGTCCAGGTCGACCTGGATGCCGTCTTCGGCGGGAAGATGAACCAGTCGGCAATCCTGGCCGAGCGCTTGCGACAGCCAGGCCGCTGCGGCTTCGCCGGCGTCCGGGACCACCGGGCTGGAGCTCCAGACCTGCACGCAGCGTAGCGTCGTGCTGTCCGGCACCTGGACCTGCAGCTCAGGCATGTCCGGCGCGCTCAGCCGCAAGCTCGTCTCGTCCAGCCAGTGTGCCTGCAGCAGGGCCATGCGCGGCACCACACGCTGCGTAAGGAAGCGCCCGGTGCCGGCCGCGACGACCATCCAGCGGCGATCACCGACCAGGCCAAGCGCATCGCTCGGGCAATGCTGCAGCGACTCGCCAGCGGCGGACTTGAGAGGAAAGCGATAGAGCGAGGAGAGTTGCATGCTGCGCCTCCAGGAAGAAAGCGCAGCAGCATATCAGGGCGCGGCGGCGCATTTCAGCAGCCGCTGCAGCCAGTCGCCGATCAGCCCTGCTCGTCCAGTTTGAGCCGCTCCTGGATCACATCCACGAGCTTTTCCGGCTGGAACTTGGAGAGGAAATTGTCGCAGCCGACCTTCTGCACCATCGCCAGGTTGAAACTGCCGGACAGCGAGGTGTGCAACACCACGTAAAGATCACGCAGGCGCGGATCGTGGCGGATCTCGGTGGTCAGGCGATAGCCATCCATCTCCGGCATCTCGGCATCGGTGAAGACCATCAGCAGCTTGTCGGTCAGCACCTCGCCGGCATCGGCCCAGGCCTTGAGCATGTTAAGGCCTTTCAGCCCGTCACTGGCGGTATGCACCTTCAGACCGAGCTGGCTCAGGGTTTCGCGCAATTGCGCGAGGGCGACGGTGGAATCGTCCACGCAAAGCACTTCACGACCCCTGGCGCGTTCGAGAATCGGATCAGCCAGGCGCTCGGCGGAAATGCTGGTGTCGTAGGGCACGATCTCGGCCAGCACCTTCTCCACATCGATCACTTCCACCAACTCGCCATCGACCTTGGTGATGGAGGTCAGGTAATGCTGGCGACCCGCAGTGGTCGGCGGCGGCATCACCTCCTCCCAGTTCAGGTTGACGATGCGGTCGACGCCACCGACCAGGAATGCCTGAACGGTACGGTTGTACTCGGTGACGATGATGGTGCTGCGCTCATCCGGCACGAGCGGCCGCAGACCGATGGCACGAGACAGGTCGACGACCGGCAGCGTCTGGCCACGCAGGTTGACCACACCGCAGACCGAACTGTGCCTGTGCGGCATGAGCGTCATCTTCGGTAGCTGGACGACTTCCTGCACCTTGAATACGTTGATGGCGAATTTCTGCCGCCCACCGAGCCGAAACATGAGAATTTCCAGGCGATTCTGCCCCACAAGGCGGGTGCGCTGATCAACTGAATCGAGAATGCCGGCCATTTCCAGGCTCCTTGGGAAAACATGGTAAACGGCATATCGGCCGCATCCGACCTGGCTTTAAGTCGCACCGGCTGTTTATTCGACCGGCCATCGACGCCATCGAAGTCTGTCTGAACAGACCGCTGTCATTGCCTATCGGCGACCTGCATCGGGCCGGCTCAGTAGCGGCGAGTCAGCTGGCAGATGCATGCGCAGCGCGCCCGGGCGTACGCCAAAACGCAGCGTTGCGCCGGAGAATGGCTCGCCATCGAGGTTGATATCGATGGCTTTCGGTGCTTCGACCTCCAGCCAGGGCAGCCGCGCGCTGATCGACACCGTCTCGACTCCCAGCAGCCCGCCGCTGAGCAGTGTTCCCAGCGTACCGACAGCGTCGGCAGGCGCCGGTACGATGCAGACGTCCAGCAACCCATCGTTGACCGTGGCCTGCGGGCATAGCAGTTGGCCGCCGCCAGCCTGCCGCCCATTGCCGATGCCAAGCGCAAGGAATTCCCCTTCCCACTCGAAGCCCGGCCCGCTGAATCGCCCTCGCGCCGAATGAATCTCGGAGAAGCGCGTGAGCCCGGTCAACAGATAAGCCCCGCCGCCCAGAAACCGCTTGAGCTCCTCGGAAGTAGTTGCCGTCACCCTCGAACCGAAGCCACCCGTGGCCATGTTGAAAAACGCCTGGCCATTCATCTCGCCGACATCCACGGCTTGCGCCGGCTCATCCAGCAGCGCCAGCGCCTCGAAAGGATCGAGCGAAATGCCGGCTGCCTTGGCAAAGTCGTTCGCGCTTCCGAGTGGCATCAGCGCAAGACTGGCATCGGTCTTCGCATCGAGCATCGCCTCGGCCACTTCACGCAGGGTGCCGTCTCCGCCACCGGCGATCAGTAGCGGATAACCCGCTGCCAACCCGTCCAGAACCAGCCGCTGTGCGTCGCCGGGCTCCCAGGTGACGCGAACGGCCAGCTCCCAACCAAGCTCACGCTGCTGCCGCACCGCTTCGCGCACCTCATCATTGAGCGCCTGTTTCCCATGCAATATCAGCAGTGCCTTGGCATCGCTCATGATCGTTCGTTCCTCGCAAATCGCACCGCAGGTTCAGACATGGCCCAAGGGCGGAAGTTGTACGCAACGCGCGCAACAGTATTAATCCAAATGTTCGATCGATCGCGCCGCCGGTCAGCGGGCCCTTCTCCTCACAGCACTGGCGACCCCTCCTCCCGAACCGCCAAAGCTCTTGCGAAACAGTTACTTGGACCAGAAAAACGCACGCCATCATTTTTCTGACGGCTGTCCGGGTACTACTGAACTCATACCTAGAGGGGCGGTCGGAGCAGGAGTCCCGATCACGGTTGCGATGGCGGCCTGCTATCACCCCCCCGCGTACCGCGGCGATTAATTCGAGTATTGAGCCAGCTTTGAGCTGAGGATGGAGCCTTGTATGCGCGTACAGTCAGTTGGAACCCTTGAATATGCTCACCCGAGTTTCGTCGACTACTTCCTAGCCAGTGCCCGCCTGATACATGCCCTGACGGCCGTGCTGCCGGGCCTGCTCCTACTGGCCTTCCTGGAGCTGCCGGCCGGCGGTCCGTTCAGCGCATTCCTGGGTTTCTTCGCGGTCCTGAGCGTCATCATCTTCCAGACGGTAGGCATCTATAGCGAAGAGGTGTTCAGCACCCTGCTGCGCTTTCGCGTGATGTTCGTCGCCTGGGCCGCGGCGTTCAGCTTCCTGGTATTCATGCACCAGGGCATGGGGCTGTTCGGTTACCTGGAAGCCAAGCACCTGATGTTCTGGTTCTTCACCAGTGCCGCGCTGTTCGGTGCGGAGCGTCTGGCCATGCTCGGGCTGTTCCGTCGGCTGATGGCGCGCGGCATGTTCCTGCAGAACGCGGTGATTCTTGGCGGCACCGAGAACGGTGTGCGCGTTGCCGAGTACCTGCAACACAACCGCGACATCCGCACCGGCGTACTTGGTTTCATCGATGACCGCCTCGAGCGGCTGCCCAAGCAACTGGCCAACCTGCCGCTGCTGGGCAATACCCGCGATCTGGAACAGATGATCCGCGAAGAAAAGGTCACGCAGGTACTGGTCGCCCTGCCCTGGTTTGCCGACAGCCGGATCGGCCAGGTGATCGCCGAGCTGCGCAAGTTGCCGGTCAACGTACTGCTGGTACCGGACATGGTCGCCTTTCGCCATGCCGACAGGCGTATCACCGAGGTCGGCGGCCTGCCGACCCTGATCGCCTCCGATCTGCCCCTGCGCGGCTGGTCGCCGCTCTTCAAGCGCCTGGAAGACATCGTCATATCCAGTCTCGCCCTGCTGGCCGCCGCTCCGCTCATGTTGCTGGTCGCCCTGGCAATCAAGCTCGACTCCCCCGGCCCGGTTCTGTTCAAGCAGAAGCGCTATGGCTACAACAACCGTCTTATCGAGGTCTTCAAGTTCCGCTCGATGTACCACGAGAAATCCGACGCCAACGCCGACCGCCAGACCACCCGCGGCGACAATCGCATCACCCGTGTCGGACGCTTCATCCGCAAGACCAGCCTCGATGAGCTGCCGCAATTGCTGAACGTATTCCTCGGCAGCATGTCCATGGTCGGTCCGCGACCACATGCCACCGCCACCAAGGCAGCCGGCGTGCTGTTCGAAGACGCCGTGGCCGAGTACTCGGCACGCCACCGCGTCAAGCCTGGCATCACCGGCTGGGCGCAAATCAATGGCTACCGGGGCGAGACCGACACACTGGAAAAGATCGAGAAACGCGTCGAATTCGACCTCGACTACATCGAGCGTTGGTCGGTCTGGTTCGACCTCTACATTCTCGTGCGCACCCCGCCAGCCCTGCTACTCAACAAGGACGTGTACTGACCGACGAGGCAGCTGCGCCTTGCCGAAAGGATTGGAAACGAGTCACGCGCCAAGGCGTGACAGGACGGAACTAATGACCCCCCAAAAAATCTCATTTTCGTTCACCCCAGGGCATCTCCCAGAGGCTGTGAATCAGCGGCCCCGAGGGTGAATTGATGTTCAAGAACATTTTGATCGTTTGTGTCGGAAACATCTGCCGAAGCCCCACCGCCGAGGCACTGTTCGCGCACAGACTTAGCGGCCAGGGCCTGACGATCAGTTCGGCAGGAATTGGTGCCCTAGTAGGTAGCCCCATGGACAAGACCGCTCATGAAGTATTGCAGGACAACGGGCTGGAGCTTCCGGCCCACTGCGCTCGCCAGGTCGACAGGCACATCCTGCACCAGGCAGACCTCATCCTCGCAATGGAGCATAGCCACATTCAGCATCTTCGCCAGATAGCACCTGAAGTGCATGGCAAGACCTTTCTCATTGGCAAGTGGCAGGACGATCTGGAGATTCCGGACCCCTACCGTCAATCCAAACCCGCTTTTGAACATGTCCACGATCTCCTGACGAAATCCGTCGAGAGCTGGCTTCCTTACCTGAGATGAAGAAGGAACTTCGATGACAACCATGCCCCGCCCGATTTATGAAACCAAAGAGGACAAGGACATCGACCTGGCCCACCTCTTTGACACGTTCATCAACAACCGCGTGCTCATCATGGGCATCACCGGGTTCTTCGCAGCGCTCGGTATTGCCTATGCACTGCTCACGACCCCGGTCTACCTAGCCAGCGCGATGATCCAGATCGAGCCTAAGAACGGGCTGCCGAGCCTGACTGACGTGGTCAACAGCAATCCGCCGGTTTCGCCGGCGCAGACCGAGATCGCCTTGCTCAAGTCGCGCTCGGTGGTTGGCGGCGCGGTGAGCAACCTGAACCTCGACATCATCATCACCCCGCATTACTTCCCGATCATCGGCGGCTTCATGGCGCGTCGTTTCGAGCCGAGCGAAGAAGGCGAACTGGGCTGGCACCCGACCGGTCTGGGCGGTTACGCCTGGGGTGGCGAGACGCTCAAGGTCACTCAGCTGGAAGTACCGGACAAGGTGCACGGCAAGGAGCTGACCCTCGAAGCGGCCGACAACAACGGCTTCATCCTGCGCGACGAGGATGACGAAGTCGTCGCCCAGGGCGTGGTAGGCGAGCCGGTTGCCAATGAAAACTACCGGATCACCGTGGCAGAGCTGAACGCGCGCCCCGGTACGACCTTCACGGTAATCAAGAACCGCACCTACAACACCACCGAAAGCTACCAGCAGCGCCTGGCGGCCGCCGAGCGCGGCAAACAGTCCGGGATCGTCAACGTGACCCTCGAAGACCCCGATCCGGCTCATGCCATTCGCGTACTGGAAGAGGTCGCCAGCCTCTATGTCGAGCAGAACGTAGCGCGCAACGCTGCCGAAGCCACGCAGAGCCTGGAGTTCCTCAACGAACAGATCCCGACCGTACGTCGCAACCTCGACGCCGCCCAGACCGCGCTGAACAAGTACCAGACCGGCTCGCGCTCGGTGGACATCACCGCCGAAACGCAATCGGTGCTCGATCGCATCGTTGACATGGAACGTCAGATCTCCGAGCAGAACCTCAAGCGCACCGAGATGGAACGCCGTTTCACCCGCCAGCACCCGAACTTCCAGGCGCTGATGAACCAGATCAACCAGTTGCAGACGCAGAAGGAAGAGCTGGAGAAGCAGATCGGCACCCTGCCCTCGACCCAGCAGGAACTGCTGCGCCTGAACCGCGACGTGGAGGTTTCATCGGAAACCTACTCCATGCTGCTCAACAAGACCCAGGAGCTGGACATCATCCGCGCCGGTACCGTGGGCAACGTGCGCATCATCGACCATGCCGCTGCCGACCTGGAAACCCCGGTCAAGCCGAACAAGCCGCTGGTGGTGATCGTCGCCACACTGCTCGGCGCCCTGCTCGCCACCGCCTTCGTCTATGTGCGTGAAGCGCTCAAGCGTGGCGTGGAAAACCCCGAGGAAATCGAACGTGCCGGCACTCCGGTCTATGCCTCGATTCCGTTTACCGACAAGCAGGCCGCGCTGGAAAAACGCCTGGCCAACTTCAAGCGCGACAAGAGTGCCGCCTCGTACCTGCTGACCATCAACGACCCGGCCGACCTCGCCACCGAAGCCATGCGCAGCCTGCGTACCAGCCTGCACTTCGCGATGATCGAGGCCAAGAACAACGTCCTGATGATCACCGGCCCGAGCCCGGCGGTGGGCAAGTCCTTCGTCACCACCAACCTCGCCGCGGTGGTCGCCCAGTCTGGCAAGCGCGTGCTGCTGATCGATGCGGACATGCGCAAGGGCTACCTGCACAAGGTCATGCGTTGCGACGGCGACAAGGGGCTGTCCGACATCCTCTCCGGGCGCATCACCCTGTTCGATGCCATCCAGAAGACCCAGCTCAACAACCTGCACGTAATCACCCATGGCCAACTGCCGCCGAATCCGTCGGAACTGCTGATGCACGAGAACTTCTCGCGCTTCGTCAAGGAGATTAGCCACATGTACGACCTGGTGATCTTCGATACGCCGCCGATCCTGGCGGTCACCGACGCCGCACTGGTCGGCAGCCAGGCGGGCACCACGCTGATGGTCACCCGCTACGGCCTGAACGGGTTGAAGGAAATCGAAGCAGCCAAGCGGCGCCTCGAACAGAACGGCCTGCTGGTCAAGGGCGTGATCTTCAACGCCGTGGTCCGCAAGGCCTCCACCTACGGCGAGTACGGCTACTACCAGTACGAATACGCCAGCACCAAATAAAAGGTGAGCCACATGGCGACGGGCCTACCCGTCGCCATGTCCAGCTGCTCCGGTTCGCGCCCCCTTCCCGCTGCCCTTGCCTGACCTCTCGAGCGTCAGTGGACGTTTTTTTGCCTGAAGATAGGTGTTAGCTGATGACCAGACACCCCCACCGGCCCGCCAAACGTTCGACACGCCTGGCCCTGGCACTGACCGCTGCCCTCTCGGCAGCGAGCGTCTGCGCCAGCGACTGGCCGCAGGGCGACCAAGGCCTCGCACTGCTCGGGGTCAATCTATCCGGCGCCGGCTTCGCCCCGCATGTCACGCCGGGAAAGAACGGCACCCATTACTTCTATCCGGAGAAGAAGCACTTCAAGTATTACGCCGACCAAGGCGTCAGGCTGATCCGCTTCCCCTTCATCTGGGAGCGCGTGCAGCACTCGCTGGATGAAGGATTGAACTTCGACCAGATCCGGTTGTTGAAGAAGACCCTGGATTTGGCCGCGATGAATGGCCAGAAGGTCATTCTCGACATGCACAACTACGGTCGTTACCACGGCGAGCTCATCGGCTCGAGCGAAGTGCCGTACGAGGCCTACGCCTCGGTTTGGCGGCAGTTGGCCGAGCGCTTCAAGGGCCATCGTGCCCTGCTCGGCTACGACATCATGAACGAGCCGCACAGCACCGTGGGCCTGTGGCCGGGTGCGGCGCAGGCCGCCGTCGATGCGATCCGCGAGGTCGACGACCAGACGCTGATCTTCATCGAAGGCGAGCGCTGGTCGAGTGCCTATCACTGGCCGCTGGTGAACGCCAACTTCCTCATCGACGACCCGGCCGACCGCATCGTCTACGAGGCGCACCTGTACTTCGACCGGGATTTCTCCGGCAAATACACGGAGCAGGCCAGCCGCAACATAGACCCGATGATCGGTGTGGAGCGGGCTCGCCCGTTCGTCGAGTGGCTAAAGACCCACGGCCAGCGAGGCTTCCTCGGCGAATACGGTATTCCCGACGACCTACCCGAGGCAGCGGAAGCGATGGACAACCTGCTCGGCTACCTCAACGACAACTGCGTACCCAGCGCCTACTGGGCCGGCGGCCCCGGCTGGGGCACCTACAGGCTGGCGATCGAGCCACGCGACGGCAAGGAGCGCCCGCAGATGGCGCTCATGCGCAAGCACCTGGCCAACGACTGCGCCGCCATAGGCCCTACGCCGGCGAACCCTGACTGATTCTGGAGTGACTCGAACATGAAATTCGGACTGCTATGGCATTCATTCTCATCCGGCAACCTCGGGGTTGGCGCGCTGAGCATTTCCAACATGCTGCTGATCGACGAGGCCGCACGCAAATGCGGCATCACGCCCGAATTCCTGATCATCGGCTCGTCCGGCCCCTGTGACTATCCGCCGTCCACCGAACGCTTCAAGTACGAATTCATCGAGTTCAACGAAAAGGCGCTGTTGAAGAATCCGCACGGCCTGTACCGGGCAATCGCCTCGTGCGATGCCGTGTTCGACATCGGCGAGGGTGACAGCTTCTCCGACATCTACGGTTCCAAGCGACTGATCAAGCTGCTGGTGAGCAAGGGCATGGCGCTGGCCGGCCGTGTCCCGCTGATTCTCTCGCCGCAGACCATCGGCCCGTTCAAGTCCGACTGGGGCACCAGGGCGTCGGCGCTGGCCATGAAGAAAAGCACCATGGTCTTCGCCCGCGATCACCAGTCGTTCGATGTGCTCAGGCAACTCGGCATCGCCAACCGTGACGAGGTAATCGATGTCGCCTTCGCCCTGCCCTTCGATCGCCAGAGCGAACACCGCGATCCGAACAAGCTGGCGGTGGGCCTCAGCGTCTCGGCGCTGCTGCATCACGGTGGCTATGAAGGCACCGCCAACCAGTTCGGCCTGCGTGCCGACTACAAGGCACTGACCGATCGCCTGATCCGCACCCTGCTCGAGCGCGGTCACGAGGTGCACCTGGTGCCTCACGTGATCCCCATCGGCTTTCCGGCCGAAGACGACTACACCGTTTCCCGGCAACTGCAGCAGCAGTACCCGCAACTCAAGCTGGCGCCACGCTTCAAGGGACCGATCGAAGCCAAGTCCTATATCAGTGGCATGGACTTCTTCATCGGCGCGCGCATGCACGCGACCATCGGAGCCTTCTCGGCCGGTGTGCCGGTGGTACCGCTGGCCTACAGCCGCAAGTTCGCCGGGCTCTACCAGTCGCTGGACTATCACCGCGTGGTCGACCTCAAGACCGAGGACACCGATAGCGCGCTGGAGCTGGTGCTGACGCATCTGGACAACCGTGAGCAGCTCAAGGCGGAGGTAGCCGCCAGCGGCGCGATCATCCGCCGCAAGCTGAATGCCTACAGCGCCGCACTGGAACAGATCCTGGCGACGCTGCAGCAGCCCCAGGCCGCGTACCAGGGATAATCATGCGCGATCATGCCCTGATGGGGGTGACCACGGCGGCGCGTACCGCCGTGCAGCTCGGCACCCTGCTGATCCTCGCGCGAACGCTGGGGCCGAGCGATTTCGGCTTCATTTCGATCGTGATCACCTGGTCGACCATCGTCGCCCTGGTGACCGACTACGGCTTCGGCATGCGTGCGCTGCGTGACATCGGCGCCGAGCGCGAGCGCGCCGGCGAAATCATGTCGGCCAGCCTGGCAGCCAAATCGGTGCTGGTGCTACCGGCCTGCGTGGTGTTGCTGCCGGTGATTCTGTTCGTGCTCGATCTGCACACCACCGAGCGCTTCGCTGCCGTGCTGTTCCTGCTCGGCACGCTGGCGTCGTCCTACGGCGACCTGGGCCTGACGGTATTCCGCAGCATCGGCCAGTTCCACCGCGAGACGAAAATCGTGGTCGTCACGGCCCTGGTGCACTTCGTACTGATCGGCGCGGCGATCCTGTTGCGCAACGACGTACTGGCCATCGGTCTGGCATTCCTCCTGTCACGACTGGTCTACGCCCTCTTCGCCTTGCGTGCCCTGTCGAGAATCCTCGAGCTGGGCGGCATCCTGCGCAACTCCTGGCGGGTGCTGGCCGAACGTTTCCGATCCTCGACCAGCTTTGCCGTGGACAGCGGTGCGACCAACATCTTCGCCCAACTGGATGTGATCCTGGTCAACCACCTCGCCGGCCGCGAAGCCGCAGGCATCTATTTCGCCGGCTCGCGCCTGATCCAGGGGGCGGTGCCGTTCAGCGTGCTGCTGGCCAGCGTGCACATCCCGCGCTTCGCCTATCAGCTGCACCACAAGACCGCCGGCCTGTTCCGCTACGGCGTACGCATCCTCGGCGAATACGCCGGCATGGGACTGATTTTCGCCCTGGCGTTCTTCTTCATCGGCCCGCTGTTCACCGACTACTTCCTCGGCGCCGAGTACGCCGAGCTGAACACCCTGTGGCTGGCCTTCGCCTGCTTCACCGCGGCGCGCTTCATCGCGGCCGGCCTCGGGGTTCAGTTGATGGCCATGGGCACGGGCTTCCTGCGCACCTTCGGGATCATCGCCTCGGGCGTCATCACCGTGCTCTGTTACTGGATTTTCATTCCGTCCCACGGAATACAGGCGGCCCCCTGGGTGTCCACTCTGGGCATGGTCGTCCTGACGCTTATCTACGGTTATGCGGTGCTCGCCATCTACCGCAAACAGCGACAGCCCGCATGACCGCATACGTTAAATACTGCCGGTCGCGCCATGCGCCAGACCGGCCGCTCAAGGGAAGGCAGGTATGAAAGCTCTATTGAACCGCGTGCTGAAAAACGACCTGTGCAGCGGCTGCGGAATGTGCAGCTCGGTGGCCGACGACGATGCCATCAAGATCCGCCTGACGGGCGATGGCTACCACCGGCCGGTGCTCAACAGTCAGTACCAGGACAAGCCGGTGGCCAGCGAGCAGACCAGCGCGGCGTTCGCCAAGTCCTGCCCGGCGCTCAATCTGGACATCCGGCCATACAAGTCGGCGAACTATCACCCCATCTGGGGTGAAATTCTCGACACGCTCAAGGGCTATGCCACCGACGACGAAATCCGCCAGGCCGGCTCCTCCGGGGGCGTGATCTCGGCGCTGGCGCAGTATTGCCTGGAGCACAAGCTGGTCGACGGCGTGATCCAGATCCAGGCCTCGCAGACCGATCCGCTGGAGAACGTCGCCACCATCAGCCGCTCGCGGCAGAACATCATCGCCTCCTCCGGCTCGCGCTACGCCCCGGCCAGCCCGGGTGAAGCCCTGAAATGGGTCGCGATGTCCACCGAGAAGTACCTGTTCATCGGCAAACCATGCGATGTCGCCGCGGTGCGTCAGATGCAGCAGTACGACCCACGGCTCAAGGACAACATCCCCTACATCGTCTCCTTCATGTGCGCCGGCACGCCGAGCCTGCAAGGCACCGAGCAGGTACTGGACAAGCTGGAAGTCGAGCGCAAGGACGTCACCGCCTTCCGCTATCGCGGCGACGGCTGGCCGGGGCTGACCAAGGCGACGCTGAACAACGGTGACGAGCGCACCATGACCTACAACGACTCGTGGGGAAAAGTCCTCAACCGTCACCTGCAGACCCGCTGCAAGATCTGCCCGGACGGCATCGGCGAATTCGCCGACATCGTCTGCGCCGATGGCTGGGAAGGCGACGAGAAGGGCTACCCCTCTTTCGAAGAGCGCGAAGGCAATTCATTGATTCTCGTGCGTACGGCAAAAGGTCGCGATCTTTTTCGCAACGCGGAGGCCGCCGGCGTTGTCAAAGCGGAAGCTTTCGATACGGCCAGCATCTTCGCCATCCAGCCGTTCCAGTATTACCGCCGCACGACAATCCTGCCGCGGCTGCTGGCGATGAAACTGCTGATGCTCAAGACCCCCTCGTACAAAGGCTTCGAGCTTGGCAAGGGGGCCAGGGAGATCGGGCTCTACCAGAGCTTCAAGGCCTTCACCGGGCTTCTGGTGCGTCGCAAGAAGATCAAGAAGCGAGCGCTGGAAACCGCATGACACGCCGTGGCGCTCAGGGAACCAATACCTAAGGACTCAGGTTGATGACGAATTTCACCTCACGCTTCTTCTTTTTCCCGCTGCTGATCCTGGCGATCGTGCTGCACTTCGCCGTGTTCGGCGAAAGTCCGCACAACCCCTACGGCATCAAGGGCGTGAACGAGCTGTACCTGGCCATCTGCATGGTTTTCACCATTCTGTTGCTGCTGGCCTCGGCGGAGAACGCCCCGCGTGAATCTCGCATCATCATGTACTACTGCCTGTACAGCGCAGTGGTGCTGCTGCTGATGCCGGCGATCTTCGCCTACTTCACCTATGGTCAGCCCATCGTGTTCGGGCTCATCGAAGAACGGCGCGTGCTGTTCTGCCTCGGATTCGCCCCATTGCTGTTCCTCGGCAAGCGGGTCGGTACGCTGCAGTTCGAGCGAGCACTGATCTATTCGGCACTGATCGCAGCATTCCTCTCGTGGTGCTTCAAATTCGGCGTGATCCCCGACCTGCGCCCGGAAGTCCGCTCTGACGACCGCCCCGATCGTTCGTCCATCGGACCTTACCTGCTGTGCTTCGGCTATTTCTATTGCATCCAGATCTGGTCGAAAGGTGTCTCCCCGATCAATGGCGCGGCACGTAACAAGACGCTGTATCTGGTGATCGCCGCCGCGCTGTTGCTGACACTGGTGTTCGCCACCCAGACCCGCCAACTGATCGTGCTGTGCCTGGCTTTCACGCTCTTCTGCCTGCGCGCCAAGGCCGTCATCTGGGCGGCCTCGCTGGCGATCCTGCTATCGCCCTTCTACTTCTACCCAAGCCTGCTGGAGATCCTCGGCCTCAACGTCGAGTTCTATGACAGCTCCCTGGAAAGCGTGGAAGACGGGGCGCGTTCACACACCATCGCGTCGATCTTCGCCCACCTCGACCAGGTCAACTGGCTGCCCAGTGGCTCACTGTCGCTGATGTGGCAGGACGGCTTCATTCCGTATTTCGGTGAGCATTTCTTTCTTTCCGATGTCGGAATCTTCGGCACGCTGTTCCGATTCGGCTTTCTGACGTTCCTGATCGTCCCGCTGACGCTGTTCGTCTATCACCGCATCGCCAAGAACATCGCCACCGACATGAGCTTCATCTACGCAACCATGCTGGCGTTCTTCGTCATCTGGCCGCTCAACGGCTTCTTCGAGTATGGCCAGCCCGTCATCGCCATGTTGTTCGTCATTCACGCCCTCAGGGCCCGTCATCTTCGCAGCCAGGAACGTATCCATGAACGTCGCGCTTATCCTCAACTACAAGGCAGCTACTGAAACCATCAGTTGCGTTGAGAGCCTGCTCGCTCATTGCCCGGCTCTCGACCACGTGGTGATCATCGACAACGACTCCCAGGATGGCTCCGTGCTGGCGTTCAACCAGTGGCTCGAAGCACAGCCGCGGTACAACGTGACCGTGCTGGCCAACCCGGAGAACAATGGCTACGCCGGTGGCAACAACTACGGGCTGCGCTGGGCCTCGAACAACCTGCCGGTCAGCAACTTCTGGATCGTCAACAATGACACCTACGTCGACAGCGATGCCCTCACCCCGCTGCTCGAGGCGCTGCAGGAAAACGATCGTCAGTTCGTCGGCTCGGTGATCCTCAGCGCCGACACCGGGCGCCTGGAATGCTATGGCGGCGGCAAGCTCTATCCGCTGCTGGGAAAGGCCAGGCTGCTGGGCAAGGACCAGACCCTCGAAGCCATGGCCGGCAATCGTGAGCAGCCCGATTACCTGATGGGCTGCAGCCTGGCGTTCTCGGCCAGGCTGATCGAGCGAATCGGCCTGATGGACGAGGCTTACTTCATGTATTCCGAAGAGGTCGACTGGCAGTTCCAGGCCAAGAAGAAGGGCATCTCCATTCGCGTGGTGCCGAACAGCCGCCTCTTCCACTACGGCTCGCTCAGCTCGGGTGGACGCTCGGCCTTCTATCACTACTACCGCAATCGGGCGGCGACCCGCTTCAACAAGCGTTTCTACGGTCAGGGCTTCGCCTTCGCATCGGCCTGTTTCCTTTCGGCGATCACGGTCATCAAGGAGTACAACCACCCCAGCCTCGCCTGGTCCGGCATCAAGGGCGCCTTCAAGGGAGTAACGATGAGTGTCTAACGAGACCAACCGTGCTTTCGGTGTGAACTTCTACACCGGCAGCAAAGCAGCCTTGCTGAATTGCATACGTGAAGGGATCAAGCAGCCCTACTCGTTCGTGGTGACGCCCAATGTCGACCACCTTGCTCAGCTGCAACAGAACCCGGCCTTGCGCGATGCCTATGCCAAGGCGCGCCTGCGCCTGTGCGACAGCAGGATTCTGCAGCCCCTGCTGCACCGTCTCGGTGTGCAGGTCGAAGAAGTGATCCCGGGCAGCGATCTGACCGTCGACCTGCTGGAATGGGCCGACCGCGAGCGGCTGCGCATCGTCCTGATCGGTGCGACCGAGCAGGAATGCAACAAGCTGCGCAGGCTTTATCCGGGCATCACGCTGTACCACCACAATCCACCGATGGGCTTCATCAACAAACCGGAAGAAGTTCAACGAGCACTGGACTTCGTTCGCGAGCACCCATCGGAACTGGTGTTCTATGCAGTGGGCGCGCCACGGCAGGAAATATTGGCAAGTTCCATCGGCAGTCATGAACGAACCGGCATGGGCTTCTGTATCGGCGCATCCATCTCGTTTGCCACCGGCAGTATTAAACGCGCCCCGGTATGGATGCAGGACTACAAGCTTGAATGGCTGCACCGAATGCTTTCCGAGCCCAAACGCCTGGTAAAGCGCTACGCCCATGATGCCCTCTTCATAGTTCCGGCATTCATGCGCGAGAAAAGCTATCGGGTGCAAAAAGCCAAACCGGCAAAACAGGACACCTGAGTCACTGATCGGAAAATTGGCTGCAATTGCGCTGAACCACGGTGAACCCAGCCAGACCGGGACGGTCTATTCCTACTGTGAAAGTGCGACACGATGGCAATTCAACATTGAATTAACCCATAAGCGCTGTCTCACCCGGGTCGTAAACAGCCGGCATGTAACGAACAGACAAGGAATTAAACCTGTCAGGTTCGAAGCCGCTGTACTACCGCCAGGAGGAACAACTAACGCTTCCGCCTAGCTGAAAAATAAAGCTGCTGGAGATGACCATTCAGGAAGGAGAGAAAGTTTGGCTACCGATCCAACTTGGTCGCTGAGGAGTGTGGAGTGATGACTCCGATCCTCTTGGAAAGGCGAAACAACAACTCGAACGCCTCAGGCAGAAAAGTGAATCAAGTCGTCTCACTCTTTGAACAACCACCACTCCGTCAAGGATGAACAACCCATGAAACCATTCATTGCTCTTGCTTTTACTTCCGCCCTGGCTCTTCAGGGTTGTGCTTTCGCCCCCGGTCAGTACCTCGACCCCGATGAATTCAAGGAAGGCGCCGAAGCCGAACACGGCACGGTTCAGCTGATCCGCATCACGCCCGAGATGCTCAAGGGCGACCTTGCATCCGACATGGGTACCTCGAGCAAACAGGAACTGCTCAGCTACAAGCCTAGCGCGTACCGCATCGGGCCGAACGATCTGCTCTACATCACCGTCTGGGACCACCCGGAACTGACCGCACCGTCCGGCCCGCAGCAGCAGCTCGATGCCAACGGTCGCCTGGTTCGCCCTGATGGCACCCTGTTCTACCCCTACATCGGCAACGTCGACGCCGCCGGCAAGACCATCGAAGAACTGCGCTCCAGCATCGCCCGTCGCCTGACCAACTACATCGACAGCCCGCAGGTGGATGTCTCCATCCTACGCTTCGGCAGCCAGCGCGTCGTCGTATCGGGCGCGTTCGACACCGCCGGCGAAGTACCGCTCACTACTGCGCCGATGACCATCGTGCAGGCGATCGGCCAGGCAGGCGTGGACACCGAGACCGCCGACCTCTCCGGCCTGACGCTCAAGCGTGACGGCCGCGAGTACATGCTGGACATCGACTCGCTCAACCGCCCGGAGTCGTGGCTGCATCAGGTCTACCTGAAGGACGGCGACCAGCTGCACCTGCCGTACAACGACCAGCGCAAGATCTACGTTCTTGGCGAGGTTAACCTACCGCAGGCGCTGTCCTTCAAGGCCACCAGCATGAACCTGATGGATGCGGTCGGCACCGCTGGCGGCATCCGCCAGGAAACCGCCGATGGTGAAGCGCTCTATGTGATCCGCGGTGCGGAAGACATGGCAACCGAACCGGCCAAGGTCTTCCAGCTGAACGCCAAGTCGCCAACCGCCTTCGCCCTGGCCAAGCATTTCCCGCTGCAGCCTCAGGATGTGGTTTTCGTCGGCCCGGCCAACATCACTCGCTGGAACCGCTTTATCAGCCAGCTGCTGCCATCGGCCAACGTCGTGGGCATCGGTGCTGCTGCGGAATACAACATCAACCGCTAAGCACGCATGACCTGATCGGATGAGGATCAGGTCAAACAAGAGCCGCAGAGCAATCACACGATTGCTCTGCGGCTTTTTCATTCAAGCGGTTCCGGAAGCACAGCTTTTGTGGGAAGCCCGACCTCGGGGCACGCTTTTTGAGTTTTGGGGCAGGCCTGTGGCCTGCGTCGCCGCGGGGGCGCGCCTCCCACGGGATGGTGGGGCTGGTTTGCTTTTCGTGGGAGGTGAATCGCCCCGGCTTTCCCGGAGGCTCCAACTCTTGAGAGGATGGAGCCATGAAGACAACGACGAAATACTCCCCGGAAGTCCGCGAGCGAGCGGTTCGTTTGGTGCTGGAGCATCAAGACGACCACGAGTCGGAGTGGGCGGCGATCTGCTCGATTTCCGCCAAGATCGGTTGTACCGCTGAAACACTGCGCCGTTGGGTGCGCCAGGCCGAGCGCGATACTGGTAAACGAGAAGGCCAGACCAGCGGCGAGCGCGAGCGGATCAAGGCACTGGAACGAGAGGTGCGTGAGTTGCGCCAGGCCAACGAGATCCTGCGCAAGGCGTCCGCGTATTTTGCCCAGGCGGAGCTCGACTGGCCGGCACTCCGGCGCCGCTTCAAGCCATGAAGGCGTTCATCGACGAGCATCGTGCGGTTTATGGAGTCGAGCCGATCTGCCGGGTACTGCCGATCGCTCCATCGACCTACTACGCCCATGCACATTGCCAGGCTGCCCCCGAGCGGCG
>NZ_KK020675.1:90095-106075 GCF_000307775.2 Stutzerimonas stutzeri KOS6
AGGCCTGCGGCCTGCATCGCCGCGGGGGCGCGCCTCCCACGGGATGGTGGGGCTGGTTTGCTTTTTGTGGGAGGCCCGACCTCGGGGCGATGCTTTTGGCTTTTGGGGCAGGCCTGTGGCCTGCATCGCCGCGGGGGCGCGCCTCCCATGGGTGCTGCTTTGTCAGCGTGCCGCTTCGAACAGGCCTGCGGCGCCCATGCCACCGCCCACGCACATCGTCACGACGCCATAGCGCAGGTTGCGGCGCTGCAGTTCACGAACGATATGGCCCGCCGTGCGCGAACCGGTCATACCGAATGGATGGCCGATGGAGATCGAACCGCCATTGACGTTGTATTTCTCGTTATCGATGCCCAGCGTGTCGCGGCAATACAGGCACTGCGAGGCAAAAGCTTCGTTAAGCTCCCACAGGTCAATGTCGTCAATCTGCAGCCCCCTGGCCTTGAGCAGGCGCGGCACGGCATACACCGGGCCGATGCCCATTTCTTCCGGCTCGCAACCTGCCACGGTAAAGCCACGAAAGAATGCACGCGGCTTGAGCCCCAGTTCGATGGCCTTCTCCAGGCTCATCACCAGGGTCATGGACGCTCCATCGGACAGCTGCGAGGCGTTGCCGGCAGTGACCGAGCCATCCTCGGCGAACACCGGCTTGAGCCCAGCCAGGCTTTCGAGCGTAGTGTCCGAACGGTTGCAGTCATCGCCCTCGACCACACCTTGATGCACGGTGCGCTCGCCGGTGTTCTTGTCCTCGGTGAAGTACTGGACATTCATCGGCACGATCTCGTCGCTGAACAGCCCCTCTGCCTGTGCACGTGCGGTGCGCTGTTGGCTCTGCAGCGAGTAGATATCCTGCTGCTCACGGGTGACATTGTAGCGACGCGCTACCAGCTCGGCCGTCTGACCCATGGTGTGGTAGATGCCCGGCACCCGCTCCTGGATGATTGGGTTGAACAGATGATCCGTATTACGACTCTTGAGGGTCAGGGTGATGGATTCCACCCCACCGGCGACGATGATGTCGCTGCAGCCAGAGGCGATCTGGTTGGCCGCCACGGCAATGGCCTGCAGCCCGGACGAGCAGTAGCGATTCAGGGTCATACCTGCGCAGCCGATGCCCAACCGGGACAGCACCGCCACGTTGCGTCCGATGTTGTAGCCCTGCGCGCCCTCGTTGGAGCCGGCCCCGACGATGCAGTCCTCGACCAGCGAAGGGTCCAGGTCGTTGCGCGACAACAGTGCGTCGACGCAGTGCGCCGCCATGTCATCAGGGCGGGTCATGTTGAATTTGCCACGGAAGGACTTGGCCAGGCCGGTCCGCACGCTATCGACGATCACTACTTCACGCATGGGATACCTCGGGAAACGAGGCGGTCGCGGGTATTGTGACGGCGCGAAGCGCACGGATTGTTCCACGACCGCAGGGTGGACGGTGACAACAGGATAGTGGCCGTGCTACCCCATGACGACGACCATTCAGCTTGCCTATGAACAGCCATCGCCTTCAGGATCGCCCGAACAGCCCACCATGTTGAGCGCAAACACAAACAACCCCACCGAACCCAGTACCCCAAAAGCGTCGCCCCGACGCCGGGCCTCCCACAAAAGCAAACCAGCCCCACCGAACCCGCGGGAGGCGCGCCCTCGCGGCGGTAGCAGGCCACAGGCCTGCCCCAAAACCCAAAAAGCTCGCCCCCGGGTCGGGGCCTCCCACAAAAAGCAAACCAACCCCACCGAACCCGTGGGAGGCGCGCCCTCGCGGCGATAGCAGGCCACAGGCCTGCCAAAAACCTCAAAAAGCTCGCCCCCGGGTCGGGGCCTCCCACAAAAAGCAAACCAACCCCACCGAACCCGTGGGAGGCGCGCCCTCGCGGCGATAGCAGGCCACAGGTCTGCCAAAAACCGGCATTCGCTCAATGCGCCCTTTCGATCGCAGCCTCCAGCGCCTCGTTCAACGTACGGAGCACCTTGATCCGGGCGAAGCGCTTGTCGTTGGCTTCCACCAGGGTCCAGGGGGCAATTTCGGTACTGGTTCGATCGACCATATCCGCCACCGCATGTCCGTAATCATCCCAGCGGTCACGGTTGCGCCAGTCTTCGTCGGTGATCTTGAAACGCTTGAAGGGAGTGTCTTCACGCGCCTTGAACCGCTCGAGCTGGGTGTGCTGGTCGATACTCAGCCAGAACTTCACCAGCACCACATCGGCATCCACCAGCTGTTCTTCGAAATCGTTGATTTCCGAATAGGCCCGCAGCCATTCGTCCGGTGTACAAAAGCCCTCGACGCGCTCCACCAGCACCCGGCCATACCAGGATCTATCGAAGATGGTGAATTTGCCTCGCTCTGGAACATTGCGCCAGAAGCGCCAGAGCCAGGGCTGGGCCCGTTCTTCGTCGGTCGGTGCAGCGATCTGCACAGTGCGGTACAGGCGCGGATCCAGTGCCCCGGTGACACGACGGATCGCACTGCCCTTGCCCGCCGCGTCATGCCCCTCGAACAGCGCCAGAACGCCACGTCTGCGCAGGCGCCGGTCGCGCAGCAACTGCGACAGCCGAGCCTGCTCCGCTGCGAGCTGCTGCTGATACTGTCCCTTGTTCAGCCTCTGCGACAGATCCAGGCTGTCCAGCAGGCTCAGCCGGTCCAGGTCGATCTGCAATGGTGCCGAATGTGGCTGAGTCGCGGGCGAGCCAGGCTGTTCCGCAGCGTCGAGCGCGGCCTGCAACCCCTCCAGAATGATGCGGCCGACCATCAGGCTGCGATAGCGCTCGTCAGCCCCCTCGATCACGTACCAGGGCGCGAAATCCCGGCTGCTCAAGCGCAGGATCTTCTCGCCGTGGCGCACGAACTTGTCGTAGGTCTTCGATTGTTGCCAGTCCAGCGGACTGATACGCCAGCTATGCAACGGATCATTCTTCAATGAGTCGAGCCTTGCCTTCATCCGTTCCTTGGACAGGTGAAACCAGAACTTGAAGATCAGCGAACCTTCATCGCAAAGCATCCGCTCGAGGCGCTGCGCCCGCGCAGTAGCCAACTTCAGCTCGGCACTGTTGATGCGACCGTGCACGCGATCCTCGAGCATCTTGCTGTACCAGTTGCCGAAGAAGATCCCGGTATGCCCTTTCGGCGGTAGCCGCCGCCAGAAGCGCCAGGCGGGGGGGCGAGCCAACTCTTCATCACTCGGCACATCGAAGCTGTCGACACGAATCAGCCGCGGGTCCATCCATTCGTTGAGCAGCTTGATGGTTTCGCCCTTGCCCGCCCCCTCGATGCCGTTGATCAGGATCAGCACCGGGAACCGCGCTTGCGCCTTGAGCCGGTACTGCGCCTGCAACAACGCCTCGCGCAGCTCCGGCACTGCGGCGTCGTAAGTCGCCTTGTCGATGGAATGGCCGATTTCGGCAGATTCGAACATCGCTGTCTCCGTCCCAGATGATGCACGCAACCCTAGCAGGCGAGCCGAGGGTTTAGCGAGGACGATGCGGAGCTGGATCGCTCTACGTTGATCCCTGTCGCCGTCCCTGGGCCTGAAGGCTATAGCGGGCCAAGCGTTTCCCGCCGACGTTGAGGCACAATGGCAGCCATGAACGACCGCCCGCCGATCCCGCTCTGCTGTACGCCTCCCCTCGACCACTGGCCGTTGCCCGTGGGCCTGCCCGGGGTGCGCCTGCTGAGCACGCAATTCGACCCGGCATTGCTTACCCCCGACGACTTTGTCCGCTGGAGAATCCCCGTACCGAAAGGCATCGGCAAACGACAGACAGAGTTTCTTGCCGGCCGCTTGTGCGCCTGCGAAGCCCTGCATCGCCTGACCGGCATGCGCTTCGTGCCGACAGTGGGTGAAGACCGCGCGCCACAATGGCCGGTCGGTGTCGTTGGCTCCATCACCCACGGTGCCGGCTGGGCCGGCGTTGTCGTCGCTCGGCAAACGAACTGGCGCGGCCTTGGGTTGGACATCGAACGCATGCTGGCGGCTGGGCGAGCCGACCGGCTGGCCAGTGAAATTCTCACATCGCGTGAACTGGCGATCCATGCGCCGCAGGGCGACAGCGAACGCGCAGAGCTGGTCACCCGCACTTTCTCGCTCAAGGAAAGCCTGTTCAAGGCCCTCTACCCGCTGGTGAAGCGGCGCTTCTACTTCCAGGACGCCGAAGTGCTCGAAACCACGCCGGAGGGTCACGCGCGCCTGCGCCTGCTGGTCGATCTATCCGAAACCTGGCACCGCGGTATCGAAATCGACGGCCAATTCGTCATCTTCGACGGCTATCTGCTCAGTCTGGTCAGCATCCCCGCCTGACTACGCCACGCTCATTAGCCTGGAAGCCTCGTGGGTTGGATTGAGGAGCATAGCGACGAAGCCCAACAAAAAGATCGCTGGGGTAATCCAAGGCGCCAACGATCAGCGGAGTGCTGCGCCCAGCTCATGAGAATGAGCAATACGCCGGGCGATACGGAAGAGTTCGGCGTGCCGAAAAACCGAACCCTCATCCGCCCCGCGAGTCAATCAGACAAGCCACACACAGGCGTGCACGCCTATAATCGCGCCCTCACGAATCTAAACAGGTACACCATGGCCAATCCCTACCACGACCACAACCTGGCACTGCTGGCTCACCTGCGAGGCATCCTGCTCGCCATGGGCGAGGCCGAACAAGTCTCGGAAGAAAGCCACGCGCTGTTCCTCGAGCGCTTCGACGAACTGATCGTGAGTCTGCAAAATGTGCCGGAAGAGCGGCACATGGGCCAGGACCTGATCTGCCAGGTCTTCCACCGCTACCCGCAAATCGCCCACCTGGTCCCGCGCGACCTGCTGTGGTTCTTCGGCGGCGACTGCCTGCACTACATGCCCGACGAAGAAATCGCCATCTTCCAGCAACTCGAAGAACGCCGCTACGAAGCCGAGCAGAACGACGAGCCCTTCGACTGGAACCATGAAAAACAGCTACTGAGCATGCCGGATGAAGGTGCGAGGCACTAAGTCACGCAACTGCGCAACAGCAGTTGCGCTTGCGAGCCGACGATGCGGCAGGTCATGGTGAGCTATATCTAGCTATTACACCAAGGCTTGCGCACGCCACTGACGTATTGGCCTTGATCGAATCCACCGACAGCGCCCCGGACTCACCACACTCAGCCGGCCCTGTCGATGATCATGCTGCATCGAACTCGAAGACAGAGCCTCGTGTGCGGGAGCCGCTTCAAACCACTGCCCTGACGAGTTGCAGTCCGAACAGAGGAGTTCCGCTAACGCTACTCCTCGTCATTGACCCTGTCGCGCAATTCCTTTCCCGGCTTGAAATGAGGGACGAATTTGCCGTCCAGGCTAACCGACTGACCAGTTTTTGGATTGCGTCCGACACGAGGCGCGCGGTAATGCAGAGAAAAACTGCCGAAGCCGCGAATTTCGATCCTGTCGCCAGTGGCCAAGGCCTGAGCCATTTGCTCAAGCATGGTCTTGATGGCCAGCTCGACATCCTTTGACGAAAGCAGCCCCTGCTGGGTGACGATGCGCTCGATCAACTCCGACTTGGTCATGGTTTTCCCTTCGTTTTCAAGCGGCTAGATCATTAGGGTTGCGATCGTTTGTAGCATGTTGTTCAGAGTTTGAACAGCCTGCAAAGGATTGACGGAAGGAGTTTTTCCTTGTACTGCGGTGAGGACTGTGCCGGTTTTGTGGGAAACCGATCTTGGGGGCGAGCTTTTGAATTCGAGGCAGGCCTGTGGCCTGCTATCGCCGCGGGGGCGCGCCTCCCACGGGTTAGTGCGGGCTGGCGGCTTTTGTGGGAGGCCCGACCTCGGCGCGAGGCTTTTGGCTTTGGGGCAGGCCTGAGGCCTGCTATCGCCGCGGGGGCGCGCCTCCCACGGGGTTGGTGTGGGCTGGCGGCTTTTGTGAACTTGGCTATAAAAAAGGCGGGCTATAAGCCCGCCTCCTTGTCTATCTATCTACTGCTCAATCTTCGCGATAACGGCGCAGCTTCAGCTGCTTGCCGCCAACACGGGTGTCCTTGAGCTTGCCGAGCAGGCGGTCGAGGCCCTCTTCGGGGAGTTCAACCAGGCTGAAGCTGTCGCGCACCTGGATGCGGCCGATGGCTTCGCGAGCCAGGCCACCTTCGTTGAGGATCGCGCCGAGCAGGTTGCGGGCGGCGATGCCGTCGCGGGCTCCCAACGGAGTGCGGCAGCGGGCGCGGCCTTCGGCCAGCGGCATCGGAGCGCGACGCTCGCGATCACCACTACGCTCAGGACGATCGGAACGCTCGCTGCGCTCACGCGGGCCACTGGTCGGAACCAGGGGCTGCTCTTTCTCCACCTCGGCCAACGTCAGTGCCTGACCGTTGGTGGCCTTGCGCAGCAGCGCAGCGGCCAGCGCGCGGGGGCTGCAGCCGATATCGGCAACCAGCTTGTCGAGCAATTCGCCGTGAGTGGCTTCGGCGTCGGCTACCAACGGCGCGAGGCTGTTGGTGAGCTTCTTGATGCGGGCGTCCAGCACCTGCTGCGCATTGGGCAGACGAGCTTCGGCGACCTTCTGATTGGTCACGCGCTCGATAACCTGCAGCATGCGACGCTCACGCGGAGTGACCAGCAGCAGCGCGCGACCTTCACGGCCGGCGCGGCCGGTACGACCGATGCGGTGCACGTAGGATTCCGGGTCGTAGGGCATGTCCACGTTGAACACGTGGGTGATGCGTGCCACGTCGAGACCGCGCGCGGCGACGTCGGTGGCGACAACGATGTCCAGGCGACCGTCCTTGAGCGATTCGATGACGCGCTCACGCTGGTTCTGGGCGATGTCACCGTTCAGCGCGGCGGCCTTGTAGCCCTTGGCTTCCAGCGCGGCGGCCAGGTCCAGAGTGGCCTGCTTGGTCCGCACGAAGGCGATCAGCGCGTCGAAATCTTCCACTTCCAGCAGACGCAGAACGGCCTGGATCTTCTGATCGGCATGGACCATCAGGTGCGCCTGCTCGATGCGGGCAACAGTCTGGGTCTTGGCGGCGATCTTGATGTGCTGCGGCTCACGCAAGTGCTTCTCGGCGATAGCGCGGATGGAGTGCGGCAGCGTGGCGGAGAACAGCACACTCTGACGGCTTTCCGGCATGGCTTCGAAGATCACTTCCAGGTCATCCATGAAGCCGAGCTTGAGCATCTCGTCAGCCTCGTCGAGTACCAGGAAGCGAATGGTCGACAGCAGCCCACTGTTGCGGCTCAGGTGATCGACCAGACGCCCCGGAGTCGCAACGATGACCTGCGCGCCCTGGCGAATGGCCTTGAGCTGCGGCCCCATCGGGGCACCACCATAGATGGCGACCACGCCAAGGCCGGGCATCTGCTTGGAATAGGTTTCGAATGCAGTGGCGACCTGCAGCGCCAGCTCGCGGGTCGGCGCGAGGATCAGTGCCTGCGGCTCACGCTTGGCTGGGTCGATCTTGGACAGGATCGGCAGCGCGAACGCCGCGGTCTTGCCGGTGCCTGTCTGGGCCTGGCCGATCATGTCGTGGCCACCAAGGATCACCGGGATCGCCTGGGACTGGATCGGAGAAGGTTCTTCGTAGCCGACTGCACTGATGGCAGCCAGAACAGCGGAGTGAATACCGAGTGCGGCAAAGCCGCCGATTTCCTGGGTCATGGGTCTTGTCTCTGATGCTCCGCAAGACCCATTGTTCCGAAGCTGCGCATGCCGTGCAAAACCCGAAGGTCACCCTGGCAGCCTGGTCGGCGGGGTTGCGAAAACGTATGGATGATGAATCGTCAAGGATAGTCCGCTTGAAGCGGACAGCAGCCGAAGCAGCGCTTCGTGTGTTGCAGTACCTGAACGCAGGCTGGGTTTCAGCCGGCGCGTACTATACCGGAATAACGTGAGCCTGTGCGCGTATTTTGCTTAGGCGCGTCGGGTGATGCTTTCTCAGGCTTTACCCTTCGGGGCAGGCCTGTGGCCTGCATCGCCCGCGGGGGCGCGCCTCCCACTGGATTGGTGTGGGCCGTGCGGCTTTCGTGGGAGGCCCGACCCCGGGGCGATGCTTTTGGGGTTTGGTGCAGGCCTGCGGCCTGCAACGCCGCGGGGGGGCGCCTCCCACTTGGATTGGTGTGGGCTGTGCGGCTTTCGTGGGAGGCCCCACCCCGGGGCGATGCTTTTGGGGCTTGGGGCAGGCCTGTGGCCTGCATCGCCGCGGCGGCGCGCCTCCCACTGGATTGGTGTGGGCTGTGCGGCTTTCGTGGGAGGCCCGACCTCGGGGCGATGCTTTTGGCGTGATCAATCGAGCCTTCACTTGGCCAGTGTGCGCCGACTGTTTCTCAAGGAGATGAAATGAGCAAGGAAGCTTATCCAGCATCTAGTCGATTGCGCCGCGGTCGCTGCTCGACGATCAGTCAGGTCTACCTGGTAACCACGGTTACAAAACACCGAGCCAGTGTCTTCGCTGACCTCACCGCCGCTCGTACGCTGATCCGCACGATACGTGAAGATGCCAGGCGAGGTTCACATCTGACGCTGGCCTTTGTCGTCATGCCTGACCACCTGCATTGGCTGTTGCAGCTGGAGCAAGCGTCGCTTTCGGAGCTTGTTGGCAGGGTGAAGTCACTATCCGCCCGGCGGCTGGGTGGAGGCGTCTGGCAGGACGGCTTTCATGACCGGTCCCTGCGAGGCGAGGAGGATTTGCAGGCGATTGCCAGATACATCGTCGCCAATCCGCTGCGAGCAGGATTGGTTGAGCGGATCGGGGATTACCCCCACTGGGATGCGGTTTGGCTTAAATAGGCTCGGGCAGGCCTTCTGCCTGCATCGCCGCGGGGGCGCGCCTCCCACGGGGTTGGCGGGGCTTTGCGGCTTTTTGTAAGAGGCCCGACCCCGGGGCGATGCTTTGGGGTTGGGGCAGGCCTGCGGCCTGCTTTCGCCGCGGGGGCGCGCCTCCCACGATTGATGGGGCTTTGCGGCTTTTGTGGGAGGCCCGACCCCGGGGCGATGCTTTGGGGTTGGGGCAGGCCTGCGGCCTGCTTTCGCCGCGGGGGCGCGCCTCCCACGATTGGTGGGGCTTTGCGGCTTTTGTGGGAGGCCCGACCCCGGGGCGATGCTTTTGAGGATTGGGGCAGACCTGCGGCCCGCTTTCGCCGCGGGGGCGCGCCTCCCACGGGATTGGTGTGGTTTGCTGCTTTTGTGGGAGGCCCGACCCCAGGGCGATGCTTTTGAGGATTGGGGGGTTCAGACGGCCTCGCTGATGATGGTGCTGACGCGAAAGCGTCCCACCAGTTGCTGCAGCTTGCCGGCCGTGTGGCGAACGCGCTCGGCGCTGTCCTGCAGCACACCCAGCGTCTGCCCCATTTCGCTCGATGCCTGGTCGACGCCCCGGATGGTCTGGCCGTAATGCAGGCTGCGTTCGTTGAGGTGCTTGATGATGTCGAATATGCGCTCGACAGTCTGGTGCAGGTGCACGTTCTCCGACGAAGCCTCTTCGGTCAAACGCAGGCTGCTGTCGACGTTTTGCACGCCGCCTTCCATGAACGAAACCGCCTGGCGCGTCTCGGTCTGCAGGCTTTCGACCTTGTGCCGAATGTCCTCGGCCGCCTTGGCGGTGCGCTGGGCCAGGGAGCGCACCTCGCCGGCCACCACGGCGAAACCGCGACCGTGATCGCCAGCACGAGCGGCCTCGATCGCGGCATTCAATGCCAGCAGGTTGGTCTGGGTGGTGATATCGCTGATGAGGCGGACGATCTCATCGATTTCGCCCATGCGGCTATCGAGCAGCTGCACGCTCTGAGCCGAGCGCTGAACGACGTCACGGATCGATTCGGTGCCTTCGCGTACGGTGTCGAAACGCTCACGGGCACGACGCATCACCTCGTCCATGGCCGCTTTCATTTCTTCGGCGGTCTTGGAAGCCTGCTGGATTTCACCCAGTTGCTCTTCCACCAGCAACAACAACTGGTGAATGGACTCGGCGACATCGCTGGTGGTCTGCCCCGCTTCGCTGCTGCGCGCAAGCATCACTTCGTTGTCCTGGCGGACGTGCTTCGATACCTGGATGACCTGCCCGACCACGCCGTCCAGGCTGTCGATGAAGCTGTTGATCCAGCGCCCCATGTCGCCGCTTTCATCGCGCTGCATGGTACTGGCGTCGACGCGCTGGCGCAGGTTGCCCTCGCCCTCGGCCAAGGTGCGGATTACCTCGGTCATTTCCTGCATGCGCGCCGCCAGCCGTCGCGGACCGAACGAAGCGAAGGCCCAGGCACCGAGCACCAGCAGCAGACCGTTGAGCACGTAGAGCATCGTCTGCGACAGGCCACTGAAGGCCTGCAGCAAGCCGCCGATGACGAACAGCGTGGTCACGGTGGTCAGATAAGTCTTCATCAGGCCGACACTCAGCGAGCGGCGCCGATAGACCTCTTCCAGATCGGCCTCGCACATCATGCCCCAGCGGTCCGGCGAACCCTGCAGCTGGAAGGTGACGCCCTTGCCGATCACCGGGATATGCCGGTAGTCGGAATAGCCGGGATAGGTGACGAACAGATTCGAGCCCTTGGCGATGGTTTCGCGCACGCCCGGGTGCAGCTGCCCGGTGGCCGGATCGGTGAAGCGCAGCTCCAGCTCGGTGTGCTGCTGCACGCTGACCGTGCCCCACCGGGTATGCACGCCGCTCTTGAGGTTCTCGCCGTGGCTGAAGGTGGAATCCTCGAAGCGCGAGCGCGACAGGGCCGTGCCCGGCTGGATGTGGCTGTCGAAGCGCGATTCGACCATGAACAGGTAGTTGTCGCCCGACTCGGGGTAGACGTGCCCGGCCTCGCGCTGGATCAGGTCGCCGAGCACATCGTTGGGCACCCGCGCGCAGATGCAACCAAGGCTTTTGCCGCCCACGTGCACGGGCTGATAGAACATCAGCGTCACCGTATCATGGAAGCGCGAAGTGGTCGCGCCCAGGCGCTGGGTCAGCGGATCGCGATAGGGGCCGTGCAGGAACGGCCTGGCCAGCCCCTGCGCCACGGCTTTGCCGTCGAGATCCTGCTGCCCGACATGGGCAGCACAGGTGGAGGCCAGCACCCTGCCCTGCGGATCGATGACGAACAGTTCGGACAGGTCCGCCAGTTGCGTACGCTTCTTCTCCAGGGCTTCGGCGTCGACATGAGCGAAGGCTTCGCCCAGATTGTCGGCCAGGTCGGCCAAGTGTTCCCAGTGGGCAGCGACCCAACCCTGCAGAATCCGCACGCGGGACTGGGCGACCCCCTCGAAGACCTGCTCGACCACTGGATAAACGCCGCGATTCAACCAGCACGACCAGCGCATCGCCAGCTTGCCGGTGCGGCCAAAGACGGGAAGCCAGGCGCGTTCGCGGGCCGAAAGGTGCATCTGTTTGCTTTGAAGATGGGGCACGGGCCGGTTCCTTGCTGCAGACAAAGATACTGGCCAATTGCAATTAACAGACCAGTGTAGATGGGTATCATCCCGCCGCTCGCCTACCGAGCCCCTCGGCCCCTTTGTGGTGCAAGCCACGGCAGCGCCAGCAGCGTCGGACATGCTCGGCAATCGAACCGTTGCGTCCGCCGTGGGGCAGCAGCAGGCGCGCCAGCACGGCATTTCCAAACCAGGCGCCTGCCTTCAGGTAAAGAACCTCGCACAGTCCGCCTTCAGACAAGAGCGCACCAAAAAGACGCACGAGCAACAAATAGGACGCGGAAAACGCACCAAGGAAGAACCTGGTCAACTGGCAGGGCGTAGCGCGCCGATCAGCGAATCGAGTGAATATCCCAGCGACTTTGCCAGCGCATCGGCACGCTGACGCAGCCCCGCCTCGTCCAGCCCCTGATCGAGATCCGCCGGCACGAGCAGCACCACATTGCCCTCCTTCACCGGACACTCCCAGTAATGGCGGTGATAGAGCCCGCGCAGCAACGCGGCCCCCAGCGGGCGATTGTCATCGGTACCCCACTGATTGATGACCAGCCAGCCACCAGGATTGAGTTTTTCCTGGCAGCGCCTGAGAAAATCCCAGGCCAGGTGAGCCGCGTCCGGGCCGGCGTCGTTGTAGAGGTCGACAAAGATCAGGTCAGCGGTTTCGGCTGTCGCCAGCAGCTCGGTCGCATCACCGATGCGGATATACAGCCGCGGATCGTTCTGCAGCCCGAGATAGCGCATCGCCAGTTCAGGCACGGCGGGGCGCAACTCGATGACTTCTACATCCTCCAGCGGCAGGAACTGCAGACACGCCTGAGTCAGGTTGCCTCCCCCCAGACCGAGAAACAGCGCCGTTTCCGGAGCTGGATGACAAAGGCCGCCCAGCAGCATTGCGCGGGTATAGTCGTACTCGAGCCAGGCCGGATCGGCGGTGAACACGCAGCTTTGCTCGACCGCGGCGCCGAACTCGAGAAAGCGGTATTCGCCCACCTCGAGTACTCGAATGAGTCCGAACGCGTCGCGCACCTCGGCGAGCAAACGCTCCTCTTTTTCCATCGATCTGCTCCGCAATAGTTCGCTCAGCCTGGCGGCAATGGCCGCATCTTACGCAGGCCGATAGTCCATCGCTATCTCCGGCCTCAAAGCGCTTCGGGTAACATCGGCACACTTTTTATGAAAACTGGAACGACCATGAGCCACGCCTGGAGCCCCTCGAGCTGGAGAAGCAAGCCGATTCAACAGCAGCCCGAATACCCCGACGCCGAGCACCTGCAACGGGTCGAAAGCACCCTGGCCGGGCTGCCTCCGCTGGTCTTCGCGGGCGAGGCACGCAATTTGCGCCGGCAGTTCGCCGAAGTCACGCAGGGCCGGGCCTTCCTGCTGCAGGGCGGCGACTGCGCCGAGAGCTTCGCCGAGTTTTCGGCGACCAAGATTCGCGACACCTTCAAAGTGCTGCTGCAGATGGCCATCGTCATGACCTTCGCTGCCGGCTGTCCTGTGGTGAAGGTGGGCCGAATGGCCGGTCAGTTCGCCAAGCCGCGCTCGGCCGGCGACGAGACCATTGATGGCGTGACGCTGCCGGCCTATCGAGGCGATATCGTCAACGGCATCGACTTCAATACGAAAACCCGCGTGCCGGACCCCGAGCGCCTGCTGCAGGCCTATCACCAGTCCACTGCCAGCCTGAACCTGCTAAGGGCCTTCGCCCAGGGCGGTTTCGCCGACCTGCACCAGGTGCACCAGTGGAATCTGGATTTCATCGCCAACTCGCTGCTGGCCGAGAGATATCATCAGCTCGGCGCGCGTATCGACGAAACGCTGAAATTCATGCGCGCCTGCGGCCTGGATGACGCGCCGCAGCTGCGCGAAACCAGCTTCTTCACCGCCCACGAAGCGCTGCTGCTCAATTACGAGCAGGCCTTCGTCCGCCAGGACAGCCTCAGCGGCGGCTGGTACGACTGCTCGGCACACATGCTCTGGATCGGTGACCGCACCCGCCAGCTGGATGGCGCCCATGTGGAATTCCTGCGCGGGGTGGGCAACCCCATCGGGGTCAAGGTCGGCCCGAGCATGGATACGGAGGAACTGATCCGCCTGATCGACATCCTCAACCCGGACAACGATCCCGGCCGCCTCAACCTGATCGTCCGCATGGGGGCGGACAAGGTCGAAGCCGGCCTGCCGCGGCTCGTTCGCGCAGTACAGAACGAGGGGCGCCAGGTGCTGTGGAGTTCCGATCCGATGCACGGCAATACCATGAAGGCCTCCAGCGGCTACAAGACACGCGATTTCGAGCGCGTGCTCGCCGAAGTCCGGCAGTTCTTCGACGTGCATCGCGCCGAAGGCAGCTACCCGGGCGGTATCCATATCGAGATGACCGGACAGAACGTGACCGAATGCATTGGCGGTTCGCGGCCAATCACCGAGGCCGGCCTCAGTGACCGCTACCACACCCACTGCGATCCGCGCCTGAATGCCGACCAGTCGCTGGAACTGGCCTTCATGATCGCCGAGACGCTGAAGCAGGTACGGCCGGATTGATGAGCTCGGCCACCACCGACCACCTGAATCACCATGATCTTGGCCGGTGGCGCACATAAGTAGGGTGGGCTTCAGCCCACCGGATTGCTGGCTGAAAGAGTGGTGGGCTGAAGCCCGCCCTACAGAGGCGTCGTTCATGCGCGTCATCTAGCAGGTCGAACCAACGACACAGGGCCTGGTCCGGGTTATAGAAGCCGAGCGCATCGCGCGCAGCTCAGCAACCCGTGTCGGGTGTCGTAGAGGAATTGCCTGTCATGACTGACTCATCTCAAAGCAAAGGCGCGGTGTTGGCCGCCTGGATCGGGCTGGCGCTCGGGCCCTTGCTGTTGCTTGCCTGCCTGCTCACCCCTCCACCAGGCGGGCTCTCCAGCGAAGCCTGGTTGACGATGGGTCTCGCCGGCTTGATGGCGATCTGGTGGTCCACCGAGGCGATCCCGATCCCGGCCACTTCACTGCTGCCGATCCTACTGATACCCGTATTGGGCATCGACACCCTGGCCAAGGCCACTGCACCGTACGCCAACCCGACCATCTTCCTGTTTCTTGGCGGCTTCCTGCTCGGCCTGGCGATGCAGCGCTGGAATCTGCACAAGCGCATCGCCCTGGCCACCCTGCTGGCGGTAGGCAGTGCGCCCAGCCGCCAGATCGCCGGCTTCATGATCGCCACGGCGTTCATCAGCATGTGGGTCAGCAACACGGCGACCAGCATCATGATGCTGCCGATCGGTCTGTCGGTGATCAGCCTGCTGGTCGCGGGAAGCGACAAGCGTGAAGGCGAGCGCTTTGCCGTCTCCCTGCTGCTCGGCATCGCCTATGCCGCCAGTGTCGGCGGAATCGCCACGCTGATCGGTACACCGCCCAACGCGTTGCTGGCGGCCTTCCTTCGGGAGAGCTACGACGTGCATATCGGTTTCGGTCAGTGGATGCTGCTGGGCCTGCCGGTGAGTATCGGCATGCTGCTGTTCATCTGGTGGTGGCTGACTCGCGGCGGCTTCAGTCTGTCGGGCGGTGACAGCCGCGCCATGCTGAAAAAGGAAATGGCTGCGCTTGGCCCGATGAGCAAGGCCGAGAAGATGGTTGCAGTCGTATTCACCCTGGCGGCGCTGGCCTGGGTCTTCCAGCCGTTCCTGGCCGAATATGTCGATGGCGTGAACGACACCAGCATCGCCATGGCCGCTGCGCTGTCGCTGTTCCTGATTCCGGTGGACTTGCGCCAGCGCGTGTTCCTGCTGGACTGGGAGCAGGCCAACAAGGCGCCCTGGGGTGTACTGCTGCTGTTCGGCGGCGGTTTGTCGCTGGCTGGCGTGATCGGCGCTTCAGGGCTGGCCCAGTGGATCGCGCAGAGCCTGGGCGGTTTCGGCGCGCTTCCATTGATCCTGATGATTGGCCTGGTGGCGCTGGTGATCACGTTCCTTACCGAGATCACCTCCAACACCGCGACTGCGGCAGCCTTCTTGCCACTACTGGGTGCTCTGGCGGTGGCTCAGGGGCTGCCGCCGGAAATGCTGGCGATCCCCGCTGCCATCGCCGCCAGCTGCGCCTTCATGATGCCCGTTGCGACACCGCCGAATGCCATCGTCTTCGGTACCGGCCAGATGCATATCCAGTCGATGATCAAGACGGGATTCGCAATCAACCTGTTCGGCGTGGCGCTGGTCACGCTGCTCTGTTACGGCCTGGTTGGCTGGATCTGGGCGCACTGACCGCACGCCCCGTGGGAGGCGCGCCCCCGCGGCGATAGCAGGCCGCAGGCCTGCCCCAATTCCAAAAGCTCGCCCCGAGGGCGGGCCTCCCACAGAAGCCACCAGCCCCACCAACCCGTGGGAGGCGCGCCCCGCGGCGATAGCAGGCCGCAGGCCTGCCCAATCTCAAAAGCTCGCCCCGAGGGCGGGCCTCCCACAAAAGCAGCAAAGCCCCCACAAACCCCGTGGGAGGCGCGCCCCCGCGGCGATAGCAGGCCGCAGGCCTGCCCCAACGCCAGAGCTCACCCCGAGGTCGGGCCTCCCACAAAAAGCAGCAAAGCCCCCACCAACCCGTGGGAGACGCGCCCCCGCGGCGATAGCAGGCCGC
>NZ_KK020675.1:106530-304075 GCF_000307775.2 Stutzerimonas stutzeri KOS6
CAGGCCGCAAGCCTGCCCCAACGCCAGAGCTCGCCTCGAGGTCGGGCCTCCCACAAAAAGCAGCAAAGCCCCCACCAACCCGTGGGAGGCGCGCCCCCGCGGCGATAGCAGGCCGCAGGCCTGCCCCAACTCCAAAAGCGCGCCCTGAGGGGCGGGCCTCCCACAAAAGCAGCAAAGCCCCCACCAACCCGTGGGAGGCGCGCCCCGCGGCGATAGCAGGCCGCAGGCCTGCAACGAAAAAGCCCGGCATGAGGCCGGGCTTTTTTGCGAACAGTCTGCGAGGCGATCAGGCCTTGACGCGCGACTTGTATTCGCCGGTGCGGGTGTCGATTTCGATCGAGTCACCGATTTCGCAGAAGGCCGAAACCTGCAGCTCTGCGCCGTTCTTCAGGCGGGCAGTCTTCATGACCTTGCCGGAAGTATCGCCACGTACGGACGGCTCGGTGTAAACGATTTCACGAACGATGGTGGTCGGCAGCTCGACGGAGATCACCTTGTCGTTGTAGAAAACCGCTTCGCAGACGTCGGTCATGCCGTCTTCGATGAAGGTCATCACGCCTTCGAGGTCGTCTTTTTCGATTTCGTACTGATTGAACTCTTCGTCCATGAACACGTACAGCGGGTCGGCGAAGTAGGAATAAGTCACTTCCTTGCGCTCGAGAATCACCGGCTCCAGCTTGTCGTCAGCCTTGTACACGGTCTCGGTAGCCGAACCGTTGAGCAGGTTCTTCAGCTTCATCTTGACCACGGCACTGTTACGACCGGACTTGTTGAACTCGGCTTTCTGGATGACCCAGGGTGCGCCGTTGATGATGGCCACCTGGCCGGCACGGAACTCTTGTGCGGTTTTCATACGAATATCCGAAATGGAATTAGAGACAAAAAAACAGGCCGCGTATCATAGCCAATCTGTGTAAAAAAACACCAGCTTTCCGGCCAGATCACCGTTGGCAACCTGCCTGTGGGTCCAATCTTCGGCATGTGCGAGCAATGCGGGGTATTCGCGCTGCAGCGCACTCCAAGCCTCGCCGGCACCCTCGCCGGCATTCCATGCGCGCCAGAACCCACGCAGCGCCGTGCTGGCCACGGGCGACAGATCGTCCGTATAGAGATTCAGGAACGCATTGAGCTTGTCCCAGTGTGCGTCATCCTCCTGCGGATAGATGTGCCACACCAGCGGACGACCGGCCCACTGCGCACGGATGAAGGACTCTTCGCCGCGCACCGCGTTGAAATCGCAGCTCCAGAGCAACAGGTCGTATTCATCCTGCGTCATGAACGGCACGATCGATATCTGCAGACTGCCGCGCTGATGGCATTCTCCCACCCGCACCTTCGCAATGCCGAGCCAGGCCGCGACGTCGCCCAGCACCCGGCCATCCGGCACCAGCAGCTGATTGACACGCGCATCGGCGGCTAGCGCATCCAGCCAGCCGGCGACCGCAGGATTTTCGTAGGCGAACAACGACAGCAGGCGCGCTTCCGGCTGCCTCACCACGCCGAGGGTGGCGAGGAAGTCCGCCTGCTGCTGCGGTTCCCGCTGGAATCTGGCGCGGCGCTGCATCAGGTCGGCTTCGCGAATAAGGCCGCCAGTCTCGGCCTCGAAACCCGGGAAGAAGAAATATTTCTGCAGACCGTTGGCCTGCAGCGAGGGCAGCGCATGGCAGCCAACGATCCAGTCCTCGGCACTGAGGTACTCGAGATTCAGCCAGAGGATGCGCCGGCCACTGCTGGCCATCGCATTTATATAAGCCTGCGGCAGGTTGCAGGCGAACGCCTCGATGACGACGTCAGCGGGCTCGGCACCCGGCCACTGGCTCGCCCAAGGCCTGATCTCCACACCTTCCTGGATCTGTTGCTCGGCATCGGCACTGGCAGTCGGGCAGAGTCGGGCAAAGGTTTCCAGGTCATCGATCCATAGGCGGACGTGCTGCCCATGCTCGGCGGCAAGCTGCCGGGCCAGACGCCAGGTGACGCCGATATCGCCGTAGTTATCCACTACAGCGCAGAAGATGTCCCAGCGTGCTTTTGCAGACAAACCCATGCTCCTCAATCAGACCGGCCAGTTTCGTGCCACGGAAAATGCCGCGCAGGATACAGCTTGCCAGGTCCTCTGGCGCAACCGCCGGGAACACAGGCGGAAGTCGAACGATGGTCAAGCGGATCGCGTGCGAATAGGCCGGAACGTCGCGGGACGTCCGCGAAAAAACGAGAGGGGGATAAGCAAGAACGTTATGGAGGTGAACCCACCAGCCACACCCCGGCACTCGATGTTCCCGCTATGGCTGCTCCCTTCCGGGCCTGACCAGGTGGCATGCAAGCATGCTCGGCAATCAATGCAGGCCATATGGGGCAAGGGTTTCAGGCTGATGAGGTCGTTCACCACCCACCTTCGCAGACACTCAGCGTGGGCGCTCAAAAACTGGGGTGTAGCCAGCACTGTCACACTTTGCTGTAACACTTTGGTGTCACACCTATGGCCTACATCATCAAGCGCGGGGCGCTCTACTACCTGAATTTCAAGCTGCCAAAGCACCTCTTCCCGAGGTGTAACACTTTGCGATTGAGCCTGAACATTCGACATCGTCAGAGCGCCTTGATCGTTGCTACGTCACTTGTACAGCGGCTGCATCACCACCTCATCGAACACCCTCTCGCAGACCTCCAAACGCTTCGTGCGTTGTGTTCACAGTGGCGTGATGCAACCCCTAATCCAGCCATCCAAACCGCTCTACGGACATCTACAGCGGTTGCAGCGAAACGGAACAGCGACAGCCCTACCCTCTCTGCACTCTCCAAGCAGTACGTAGATGAAGGAAAACGCGGGAGCACATGGCGACAAACCAGCACCGAGGAAGTTGAGCGTGCCTTATCCGATCTGTTCGAGTTGCTAGGCGATATGCCCGCTGACGCATTCGACGCGCACCAAGCACGCTTGCTGAAGGATCGGCTAAGTCTCTGCCCGCAGTACTTCGGCTTACGGCCAGAGTTCAAGGGCAAGACACTGAAGCAGGTGATTGAATCAGGCGGTACCTATAAGACCATCACTGCCGTGACAGTGAACAATCGTCTACGCAAACTCACCGCCTTCCTGAACTGGTGCAAAGCGAACGGGTACGTGACAGACAACCCACTGGCAGGCATGAAAGTTATGACAGGATCAGCGAAGGAAGCTCGGTTGTCCTTTGAGCGACACGATCTAGTTGCCCTTCTGAACCATGAGACACTTAGAAAAGAAGCACGGAAGCATACATGGCGCTATTGGCTGCCACTCCTTGGGCGGACCACTGGTGCACGACTTGAAGAACTGTGCCAGTTGCGTGTCGATGATTTGATTGAGCTGCAGAGCACCCCCTGCATTCGCATCGATGACAGCCGTGAAGGCCAGAGTCTTAAGAATGCCAGCAGCCGCCGAGTACTTCCCCTGCACACTTCACTGATTGAGCTGGGATTGTTGCAGTACGCTGAATCGGTAAGGACAGATGGGGCTGATCGCCTGTTCCCCGAACTGGAAGCCGTGCGAGGAAAGCTCGGGCATTCGGCCTCGAAATGGTTTGGACGCTACAAGGCAAAACTCGGCATCACCGATACACGCAAAACCTTCCACAGCTTCCGTCACACCTTCATCGATGACCTGCGTGATGCTGGCGTGCAAGACTCACTGATCAAGCGGATGGTGGGCCACGAAGACAGCTCCGTCACCTTCGGCATCTACGGCAGCAGAACACCAATCAAGGCAATGGTCGAGGCGTTGAAGCACATCGGATAAACTCGAAAAACCCACCAATAACCTGCGTTAAACCTTGCCTTCAGCTCGAAGATATCCAGCCGCCTTTAATGCCAAACCCAATGTTTACGGGGCGAAGGGACGGTGTGGACTAAGCGAAGTGCGTTCCTCTCCACGAATACCGGTTTTTGGTGAAATCTGACTTGTCAAGTCTTACCTTGACCGACCGTCGCAGGACGTGTACAATTCGTCGCCTACCCAGCAGGTAGACAAACAACGTTGAAGCCCCCACTGCAGCCACCGAAATGGTGCCCTTGCAAGGGGGCTTTTTAACGCCTGCGTTTTACCAAACCAATCGGCAATACCCGAGGTAACGCCTATCGAAAATGAACTGAACAAGGAGGACATCCATGCCGTACCCACTCGCCCTGAATTCGCCCACCGCCACTGAACCCACACCTGCACTCAATCTGCTCTCCCAAGCGGAGCTGGAAGCGTTGGATGCGCAAATCTCAGCCAACGCTGATAAGTGGTTGGCAGAAAATGCACCAATGACCAAGAGCAAGATCGAACGCAAGCCCAAGAGCAATCGCGGAGCAAAGCCCAAGGTGATTGAGAATCCGTTCTATGGTTTTATCGGCTGCACAACGCATTGGGATCGCTACCCTGTGTTTGCAGAAAGCATTATCGAAGGAGTTGCACGACTGGACTGGCATGATCGCCCTGATGGGAAAGGTGGAAAATCAATGCCATTGTCTGTACTCAACCTTGCCGTGATTCTGGAAAGCCTGCCAGTCATCTCTAATGAAGCCGTTGAAGACTTGTTGCAACTGGGAGAGCGGCATGCTCGGCGCTATTTCAAAGCGATTCAGTTGATCATTCCCAGCATGATGGAAAGTCGCCCTCAGTCCCTCATCAACGAGATGGAAGGAATCGAGCCTGAACCGAAACCTTGTGAGTGGGAAGATTGGGATGAAGCACGCACACCGAGTGCTGAAGAACTGGCAAAGCTGCATCACGACCTTCGTACCTTGACCGAATACAGGACGGCAGAAGAGTACGAGGCGGACTATCCAACTCAGCCGAGCACAGGTGTCATCGTATCCTTGTCAAACCACCATACACTTCAGCACCGCAAACAGCACCCCAGTAAAGCAGAGGTTTTGGGAATGCTGGCACAAGGTCAAAGTGTAAAAGCCATCGAGCGAGAAACAGGCGTATCAGCAAAGACCATCAGAAAGTGGCGTGATGAGCTGCAGACCGTGCCGGATGAGTTGCAAGCCGCGTAAGCGGCCTTCTCACAGGGGGGGGGAATTAATACGGCCGCATGTATCATAGAAACAATTCAATGCGGAGCATTGGTCGGAACGCCCTTGCATGCGAGGCATTAGCCAGTACAGCAGCCGTATCACCCCGATGCAAGATCAAGCACACCATCCTCTCTAATAGCATCAGCACACACCAAAACTCATCGCTTTTGACCTTGATTTGCTTGGTATGCGGAGCATGGCGTGTGCTCCGTGCAAGCGACGCTTTCAGATTGCTCCCACTGAAAGGAAGGAATGATGAAAGATATGCAATATCATCCACCAAATCTGAAGGCTAACCGCCTTGTGGTGCAAACAGCCAAGCGAAGCTTGTGCAGGCACCACCGTTAGCTCTCTCTAACCACCATTCTTGCACCAACAATCAAGATCAAAGGCAAGAGCTGGATTGATACTGGTTTTTTCTGACTGCTCATCCAACCGACAGATCAGTGGTGATCCGACACGCCAGTCACTTACTCAGGCTTTCGTGAGCAACCCATACGGTGAGCCCATTATCGATTACCTTAACCTTGGTAGCACTGAACAGGTTCAGGTCCAAGATGATCACTTTGTAGTCTTTGTTGGTTGCTCCACAGCCATCAACAAACTCTTGAACATCATTAGCGAGGTACTTCATCTGCTCATCGAATGCCTCTTCCGACGCACAGAACAGTGACCCGCCTTGCAGAATCTTAGGGGCAGCCTGAGCACTGGTAGCGACGAGAAAACCCAAACCCAGTGCAAGAACAGCTTTCTTGATCATCATAGTCCTTGATGTATTGATGGCCTAAAGCCATACATCATAAACACACAACACATCTCCGCCAAGTATCTCTTTACAGTACCTACAAACTACCTGCTCTGCTGATACGAGTAATCGCTCATTCCTCGAAGCGTCAGTCAAATGATGTGCCGATTTCAGTATAGGTCAACGAGCACAGCCAGACGGCAACATCAGGGTGTACCGAATAAACCAGTAGACAACCCTAACGAGCACATCTATAGTCGGTACATCCAAAACGGTACAAGGCATCAGCCATCATGTTCATCCGTGCTTACCTCCGAGCTTCGACCGACTCCCAAGACGCCAACCGTGCCAAAGACGCTCTGGTTCAGTTCGCGACTGACAATGGCCATAAGATCGCCGCCTTCTACACAGAGAACGAATCAGGGACCAAGCTCCATCGCCCGGAACTGTTTCGCCTACTGGATGACAGTCATGATGGTGATGTTCTGCTGATTGAGCAGGTTGACAGACTGTCTCGCCTCTCTCCTGATGACTGGGCAAGCCTGAAAACCATCATCGCAGCCAAGAAAGTCACCGTGGTATCCCTCGACTTGTCTACCAGCCATGCCGCATTGAAGCCCACCCAAGGTCAAGACGACTTCACCAAGGGCATGATCAACGCCGTCAACGGGATGTTGCTCGATATGCTCGCGGTGGTAGCACGAAAGGACTATGACGACCGTCGCCGCCGTCAGGCAGAGGGCATCAAGAAAGCCAAGGACAGAGATGTGTACAAAGGCCGACAGGTGGATCAGTCACTTCATAACCGCATCAAAGAATGCCTTGATGCAGGCAAAAGTATCCGCAAGACTGCCGAGATTGTCGGTTGTGCAGTTTCAACGGTGCAACGAGTGAAGGCAGCGTAAAAACTCTGCCGCCAGCCCCGCCTCTGCCACTCAGATCAGGGGCGACGAAACAGAACTACCCCAACTTATTAGGGATTCAAGAATGATCCCTATTGCCCACCTCGCACTTGGCTTATTGCCTCGGGCAATACCGCCACATTACATTTCAGCCGTAGAATCAGACATTCATGAAAGCGCACTTGAATTTCTCGGGGCGGGACAAGGCTTTGCGTGCAGAAACACTGATCCTACGAATGCAACCCTCATTTCTCCCAATGAAGCGATGCAGCGCTTTAGCGGCTACTCGTCATCCTCATCGTCATCACTTGAAGAAGCCACTCCGCTGCCACCTTCCACATACGACTGACAACCTTCGTTGAATGATTGGGATGGCGTATCACAGGCATCTTCGTCATCAATATCGTTTTGCTCGGCCCAGTCATAACCTGCTTGATGACCCGAGCAGTCATCAGAGCATTCATAACCGTCGAAGGTATTGGCGTTAGCCGACGTGCTGCCCAGTATCAGCAAGGCCATTACAAAAACCGCCTTCATCATGATCCCCTATTACGCTGCTCACCATTCCCACTGATATCGGTAAGCAGGCCATCAAAGGCTTCTACCAGCCAAACGAAGCCATCCCTATGGGTATCCCACTCAGAATCTGTCACATGTAAACTTTCCATAGACTTGGGATGAACCAAGCGATTCCTGATCTTCATACTCGGCCCTACATGGCGCCAGTCAGCCCCGTTCCCAATGTTACATTCAGGCACGCTGAAGACCTTGGCGACCAGCTTGATTGTCTGCTCGATATTCGTGAGTGTCGCCGTTCTTGGCCGCTCTAGAAAAGCTGCCTCCTTTGGCTCCAGCTTACATGCACCCTCACTCACTAGCATACTCACCATAAGCTTGAACGCGTGCGTAATGGCCTCGACATATGCCCACGAGGCACGTACGAAGTTACGCCGAAGCACCTGACTGCGTTGATCCGGGAACGCGTCGAGTAGTGCGTTCAAGTCGTCCCGCAGAATGCCGTTCATATCCAGCAAGCTGATCAGCGCCTTGTCGAATCGCTCGCAAAGGCCTTGTGACTCCATGATCATTCCCCCAGACAAACTGAGTCATCAGTAGAGCATAGAGGCAAGGAACGGAGGTACTGACTTGGAGAGAGATGTAGAGCGAGCTAGAATGCCAGCACAGTGCACCACTTAGGTGTACCTAAACGCTGTCACACTTCGAGATTTTTAAGCGAGAAACCCTTGAGAATTCAAGGGCTTGCGTAATGGAGGCGGCCCCTACCAGCCACACCCCGGCACTCGATGTCACCGCTGCGGCTGCTCCCTTCCGGGCCTGACCGGGTTCACGGCTGATCAATGCGAGGGGACCGGCAGGGCCCACCATAACGAAACCCGCCTGGCGGCGAGCGGCGCCATTGTACCGGCTTGTCAGCAACTTACAACCACTGCCTGCGGCAGGCCATTGGCATTGAACGGGACGACGGGCTACCGCCGGTCAGCACCGGGCAGAATCGGGAGCTCGTTTGCCGCATTGCGTCGAAACTCCTCTAGCCAAAGGGCGATCTCTGTCCGAGGATGTGCTGGCTCAAGCGGTATCGAACGCTTGTCATGAAAACCTGCTGCGCAGCGCTTCGACTGTGTGGCGGATGGCATCAGCACACGAGGTAATCATGAGCAAGGCTCCAATCGCCATCATCGGAACCGGGATCGCGGGACTGTCAGCGGCCCGCACGCTTCACGAGGCCGGGCAGGCCGTGCATCTGTTCGACAAGAGTCGCGGCAGCGGCGGTCGCATGGCCAGCAAACGCAGCGACGCAGGCTCGCTCGATCTCGGTGCCCAGTACTTCACTACCCGCGACCGTCGTTTCAGCGAAACCGTGCGCCAGTGGCAGACCCAGGGCTGGGTCGATCAATGGTCACCTAATCTTTTCCAGGCAAGCGAAGGCCAGTTGCGCCCGTCCGCCGATGAGCAACTGCGCTGGGTCGGCGCGCCCACCATGAGCGCAATCACCCGTGGTCTGCTGGGCGAGCTGCCGGTGACGTTCAACTGCCGCATCACGGAGGTGTTCCGGGGCGAGCGGTTCTGGACGCTGGTCGATGCCAACGGTGCCAGCCATGGCCCCTTCAGTCAGGTGGTCATCGCGGCCCCCGCACCTCAGGCTGCCGCACTGCTGTCTGCCGCGCCCAAGCTCGCCGCCGTGGCAGCCAGCGTCGCGATGGAGCCGACCTGGGCCGTCGCCCTTGGCTTCGCCACGCCACTGGACACCACGCTGGAAGCCTGTTTCGTCCAGGACGACGCACTGGACTGGGTGGCACGCAACCGCAGCAAGCCTGGACGAGACGGCGACTTCGACACCTGGGTGCTGCACGGCACCAGCCACTGGAGCCGTCAGCATGTGGATCTACCCAAGGAGGCGGTGACCGAACGCCTGCTGGGCGCCTTCGCGGAGCTGATCGACTGCGTGGTGCCGGCGCCGGAATTCACCGTGGCGCATCGCTGGTTGTATGCCCGGCCGGCACAGGGCCACGAATGGAATGCGCTGGCCGATGGCGGGCTGGGGCTGTATGCATGCGGCGACTGGTGCCTGTCGGGCCGGGTCGAGGGTGCCTGGCTCAGCGGCCAGGAAGCGGCGCGCCGACTGCTGGAAAATCTCTGATACCACATGCTGTGTGCGGCTGACCCAGGTCAGCCGCACAAACAGGCCAACTGCTATCATCGCGCGCTTTCTGAACTTCCCCTTCAGCGGAGTCTCGATGAACCCCTCCACCCTGATCGGTATTCTCGCGAGCATCGGCCTGCTTGCCGTGGTCATGCTCTTTGCCGCCAAAGAGCCTGCCCTGTTCGTCGACCTGCCCAGCCTCGGCATCGTTCTGGTCGGCACGTTGGCGGCCACGTTCATCAGTTATCCGCTGCGCGAAGTCACTCGGGTTTTCGGCTTGCTGTGGACGGTACTGCGCAACGAACGCCTGTACACCCGCCAGGACCTCGAAGAGCTGGTGCAGATATCGCGACTATGGATCAGCGGCGATCTGCCTGCGGTGGAAAAGGCCGTCGAGGAAGTCAGCAACCCGTTCCTGCGCACCGGTGTTCAGTTGGTCATCGACAATACGCCAGAGGAGGACATCCTCGAGGTGCTGCAATGGCGCATCGCTCGCCTGCGCGCCCGGGAAAACGCCGAGGCGCAGCTGTTTCGCGCCATGTCCAGCTATGCCCCGGCGTTCGGCATGATCGGCACCCTGGTCGGGCTGATCAACCTGATGTTCATGCTCGGCAGCGGCGACGTGGAGCAGATCGGCCGCAGCCTTGCCGTGGCCCTGATGACCACCTTCTATGGCGTGCTGCTGGCCAACCTGGTCCTCAAGCCGGTAGCGGTAAAGCTGGAACGCCGTACCGAGCAGCGGGTGGCGCTGATGAATCTGGTCATGCAGGGCATTTCCATGATGTGCAATCGCCGCAGCCCTGCGTACATGCGCGAAACCCTGAAGTCGTTCATCGCGCATCACGATGATGAAATTCGCGACGGCGGCTCTGGCGCTCCACGTGTCAAGCCACAGGACGCCTGACATGAACGGACAGGCATCACCTGGTAGCCGTTTCTCCAGATGGCATATCGATCCGCAACGCGAGGAAGAGCAGGAAGCCTGGCTGATCACCTATCTGGACATGCTTACGCTGCTGCTGGTCATGCTGGTGATCATGCTGAGCATGGCCGGCAAGGGCGATGGCGAAAGCAACCAGACCGCCAACCCGGTGGCCGCTCCGCTCATGGCGAGTGGACAGTTGCCTGTTGAACGCCAGCCGGCAGCCCCGCCCATCGCCATCGACGTCCCGGTGCCGACGGACGCCACCCAGGCGCCCGACGCAGACAGCCGCGAAGCAGCGGCGGCATTGGCGCTGGGCGACGACATCGAGGTGATCGTCAACGACAGCAGCATCAGCTTTCGCATCAGCAGCGAGATCCTCTTCGCCTCCGGGCAGGCAGAGCTCGAGGACAGCGGACTGGACGTGATCGACCGCCTGGTGCCGACGCTGGCAGCGAGCCGCCATCGAATCGTCGTCGAAGGTCACACCGACAACCTGCCGATCCAGACCGAGCGTTTCCCGTCCAACTGGGAGCTCTCCGCCAGCCGCGCCAGCAGCGTGGTGCGCTACCTGCAACTGGCCGGCATCGAGGCGAGACGCATGAGTGCGACAGGCTATGCCGATACCCGCCCGATCGCCGACAACGGCGACGAGCGCGGCCGTGCGAGCAATCGCCGGGTCGAACTGATCATGCGCACCGTGCCGGACGGTGACTGACGGCCGATTCTGATGAAAGTCGGCCTCTGCGAAACTGCTTTTTCAGCAGTCAAAAATCGCTCGATCTTGGAGCTGCTACGTAAACCGAGAATGGTTCCGCTCTCAGGCGAGCCAGATGTCAATGTCGACCGATCCATCGTGGCCCGGTTTTTTTCAACTGCATCAGCCGGGAGGAGATGCCGGCGAAGGGGCAGCACCGGCCTTCTCTCTCCTTTCCAGGCCGACGTTCGGACCAGTCAGCCCAACGCGGTATCGAGGAACATCATTACCGCAAAACCAACCATCAGCCCCAGCGTGGCGGGCGTCTGATGTCCGTTGCGATGCGTTTCCGGAATCACCTCGTGGGATACGACGAAGATCATCGCCCCAGCGGCCAGGCCAAGGCTGACCGGATAGGCGATGGCAAAGCCGCTCGACATGCCGATGCCGACCAGGGCGCCGATCGGCTCCATCAGCCCGGACGCGGCTGCGATCAACACCGAACCCAAAGCAGACAACCCGGTCGTCCGCAGCGCCAGCGCAACAGCCAAACCTTCGGGGATATCCTGAATGGAGATTGCGGTGGTCAGCGGCAAACCGACGCTCAGATCGCCATTGGCGAAGCTCACACCAATGGCCATGCCTTCCGGGATGTTGTGCAGCGCGATGGCCAGCACGAACAGCCAAACCCGATTGAGTCGCTCGCATTCCGGGCCACAGGGCCCGCTGCTCTCATGCTCGTGCGGGGTGAAATAATCGAGGCCAAGCATTAACAGCACGCCAAGACCGAGCCCCACCACCACGGTCAGCGCAGCCGCCGGACCGCTGCCGAACAACTCGCGCCCCGCCTCCAGACCCGGCAGGATCAGGGAGAACGCACTGGCCGCCAACATCATCCCGGCTGCGAAGCCGAGCATGCTGTCCTGCGTGCGGGTCGAGATGTCGCGCAGGCCGATCGCCAGGAACGCCCCTACAGCGGTGGCAAGAAAGCCCGCGCTGCCACCCAGCATGGCGTAGCGAATGTTGCTCGTCTGGCCGCTTTGCAATGCATTGACGGCACCTGCCAACAGCAGAAGCAGGACCGCAGCAGCCGTTGCGGCAAGGCCGAGCGTGATCCAGGGTTTGGCCTGGGCCTGAGCGAGCCAGGCGGAGCGCAGGGTGGCAGCGGGACTTTGAGCAGTGGTGGCCATATCACGAATCCTGAAAGCGGGCCGCCATTGTACGCCGCCCTGCCCTGTCTCAGAGCCTATGGCCGCGATAGAGGCGCACCATCGAAGACATCGGTTGCCCGCGCAGTGGCTGCGACCGCCCGGACCGTACCCACGGCGACTGTTTGATCGTAAGCTTGTGGTGTCTTCGACGGCCATCACGGGCCGAATCAGGGAGTGGTCCGTCTTGCCAGCCGCAAAAACCGTCCGCCGCGCATTGCCACTGCTCGCTGCACTGCTGCTGCTCGCCGGCTGGCTGGCCTGGCATCAGTCGCAAGGGCCGCAATTGCCCGGTTATCGCCTGCAAGCGCGGCCTCTGGTGCAACGTGTGGTGGCCAGTGGCGAGGTCGACAGCCAGTCGCTGGCGCAGGTGGGCAGCGAGATCACCGGTGTCGTCGCGGCGCGTCATGTGCGCGAAGGCGACGAGGTGAAAGCCGGCGACCTGCTGCTGGAATTGCGCGACCACGAACAGCTCGCCCGTTTGCGCGAAGCCGAGGCCGCCCTGCGGCAACTAACCGACTCCACGCGTCCCCAGGCCGAAGCGACATTGCGCGAGGCCCAGCACAACCTCGAACAGGCGAGCCGCGAACTGAAGCGCCGGCAAACCCTTTTCGAGCGCAAGCTGCTCGCTTCCGAAGCGCTGGAACAGGCCCGCCGTGCGGAATTGAGCACCCGTGCCATCCGCGACCGGGCACGCATCGCGGCCGCGGCGCTGGCCGAGAAAGGCAGCGAAGAACAGCTGCTGCGCCAACGTCTGGAAGCCGCTCGCGCGACGCTGGCGAAGACGCGCATTCACGCGCAGGTGGATGGCGTCGTGCAGACGCGCGACGTCGAGCCCGGCGATCTGGTTCAGCCGGGCCGCACATTGCTCAGCATCGCCCGCGCGGACAGCAGCGAGATACTGCTGCCGCTGGACGAGAAGAACCTGGCACCGGTCCGGCTCGGCCAGGCAGCAAAGGTCATCGCCGATGCCTATCCGGAACGGGTGCTACCGGCCCGGGTCAGCTTCATTGCACCGGCTGTCGATACGGCGCGCGGCACCATCGACGTCCACCTCGATCTGCCGCAGCCTGCCGACTTTCTGCGTCAGGGCATGACCGTGTCGGTGAATATCGAGACCGGCCGCCGCGAACAGGCGTTGGTACTGCCCAACGATGCACTGCGCGCCCGCGACGGTACCCGCGCCCAGGTGCTGAGGGTCAAGGATGGTGTGGCCGAGCGGGTGAACGTGCGCCTGGGCCTGCTCGGCACTGCCCTCAGCGAAATCGTCGAGGGGCTGGCAGCCGGTGATCTGGTACTGCGCGCCGATGCCGAAGAAGGCCAGCGCGTGCGCGTCGCCGAGCAGCCGATACCCGGCAATATCCGGGACTGACCGCCGTGCGCCTGGCCGATTCGCTGTGGACCGAATGGAAGATCGCGCTGCGCTTCCTGCTCGACAACCCCATGCAGACCCTGCTGATCATCTTCGGCATCGCCGTCGGTTCGGCGGTGATCGTGTTCATCACGGCGCTGATCACCGGCCTGCAGGCCAACGTCATCGAGCGCACCCTGGGCACCCAGGCGCATATCCGCATCCTGCCGCCGGACGAGGTCAACCGCACCCTGCCCGCCGACCAGGACAGTTGGTCGCTGATACTGGAAAGCCCGCGGGCGCAGCGCCTGCGCTCGATCATCAACTGGCAGGACGTTCGCGACGTGCTCGATCAGGACCGGCAGATCCTCGCCGTTTCGCCGGTAATCAGCGGCCCGGCCATCGCCCGGCGCGGCGTGGCGCGTGCCTCGGTGGCGCTGCTCGGCATCGACCCGGTGCGCTACCAACGCATCATTCCATTGGCCGACGATCTGATAGCCGGGCAGTTCATGGTCGGTGCCGGCAAGGCGGTGATCGGCAAGGAGCTCGCTCGGGATCTGGGGCTCGGCATCGGCGACAAGCTGCGACTGGACGCTGGCGAAGGCCGCGAGGCGGTGATCGATGTCGCCGGCATCTTCGAGCTGGGCGTACGCGAACTGGATGAGCGCTATGTCTATCTCGATCTGAAGCAGGCGCAGACGCTGCTCGACCTGCCCGGCGGTGTCACCGTGATCGACACCACCGTCGGCGAAATCTTCCAGGCCGACCAGGTTGCCGAGCGCCTCGCGCGCCTCACCGGACTGCGTGCTGAAAGCTGGATGGAAAGCAACGGGCAATTGCTCAATGCGCTCAGTTCGCAAAGCATGACCACCGAGATGATTCGCGTGTTCGTCGGCATCTCGGTGGCCTTCGGCATCGCCAGCGTGCTGGCCGTGAGCGTGGTCCAGCGCACCCGTGAAATCGGGATCCTGCGCGCCATGGGTAGCCCACGCGGACAGATCCTGCGGGTTTTCCTGCTGCAGGGTGGCCTGCTGGGCTGCCTCGGCTCGGCGTGCGGTGGCGGCGTCGGCTGGGGCTTGGTGCAGGTGTTCAATCTGTTCGGACCGCGTTTGTTCTATATCCCCGTCGACCCGCTGCTGGTGCCGCTGGCCATGCTGGTCGCAACGCTCACCGGCGTGCTCGCTGCAGCCATGCCGGCGCGACGCGCAGCGCGCTACGACCCTGCGGCGGCAATCCGCTATGTATAAAGCCGTACCGACCCATGCTGACGAAGTCCTGCGCCTGGAGCAGCTGTGCAAGGCTTTCAATCCGGGCACAGCACTGGAAACAGAGGTCCTGCATAGCATCGACCTGCGCCTGTGCCGTGGCGAGCTGGCGGCGCTGATCGGGCCATCCGGGTCAGGCAAGAGCACATTGCTGAACGTCATCGGCCTGCTCGACACCCCCAGCTCGGGTGAGCTGTATCTGCTCGGCCAGCCGACCCGCAACAGCGATGACGAGGCGCGCAGCCATTTGCGCAACAGGGCCATCGGCTTCGTTTTTCAATTTCACCACCTGATTTCGGCCTTCAGCGTGCTGGAAAACGTGCTGATGCCACTGATGATCCGTCACGGCAAGCCATCCAGCGCGGATATCGACCTGGCCCGCGGGCTGCTCGACGAGGTCGGGCTTAGCCCGTTCGCCGACAAGCGCCCCACGCAGATTTCCGGTGGCCAGCAGCAGCGGGTCGCGATTGCCCGCGCGCTGGTCACGCGCCCACCGCTGCTTCTGGCGGATGAGCCTACCGGGAATCTCGACAGCCGCACCGCGCAAAGCGTGTTCGAGCTGTTCCACAGGATCAATGCCCAGTTCGGCTGCGCCGTGCTGGTAGTGACCCACGACCCGCGACTGGCCGCCGATTGCGAACGGACCATCCAGCTGGTAGATGGCCGCATCGTCCGCGACGATGCGCGCCCTGTCGGCCGTTGACTGATGCCCTCGCCTGACGGGAACCCACCCTGCCGAGCCCTTCGTTCGGTCTCCGAATTGGTTTGCCTCGGCTAATAACTATTAATTCTAAGCATATAACCTTACCTGGAGCTAAGATCGCCTCAAGGATACCCCTATGGGTATTCCGTACAAAGAGGACCCACTCATGAATGCCCATGTTGAAGCGTTCTTCGATCCCGCAACGTTCACCTACAGCTATGTCGTCAGCGACCCGGCAACGCGCCAGTGCGCATTGATCGATTCGGTTCTCGATTACGATCCTGCGTCCGGCCGCACGTCGCATGACACGGCCGACCGACTGATCGACTACGTACGCGAACACGACCTCAAGGTGCAGTGGCTACTGGAGACCCATGTGCACGCGGACCACCTGAGCGCCGCGCCCTACCTGAAAAAGCGGCTGGGTGGCCAGCTGGCGATCGGCGACCGGATCACCGTGGTGCAGGACACCTTCGGCAAGCTGTTCAACGCTGGCAGCGAGTTCGCCACCGATGGCCGGCAGTTTGACCATCTGTTCCACGATGGCGACAGTTTTCAGGTAGGCAACGTCCAGGCGCGGGCGATCCATACGCCTGGACACACGCCGGCCTGCATGACCTACATCATCGGCGATGCCGCCTTCGTCGGCGATACGCTGTTCATGCCGGACTACGGCACCGCCCGCTGTGACTTCCCCGGCGGCGATGCGCGCACGCTGTACCAGTCGATCCAGAAACTGTTCACGCTGCCAGACGAGACACGCGTGTTCATGTGCCACGACTACAAGGCGCCGGGGCGCGATGAGTTCCTCTACGAAACCAGCATCGCTGCCGAGCGCGAGCACAACGTGCACGTACACAGCGGCATCAGCGAGGAACAGTTCGTTGCCATGCGCACCGCGCGGGATGCCACCCTGGCGATGCCCACGCTGATCTTGCCTTCGGTGCAGATCAACATGCGCGGCGGCGAGCTGCCAAAGCCCGAAAGCAACGGAACGCGCTACCTGAAAATCCCTCTGGACGTGCTGTAGCCACTGGTGCGGAGGATGTCCCATGCAAACGATAAAGCGCCTGACGCCTTTCATTTCCGTCGCCGCTCAGCTGCAGCCGGCCGACATGGCGCTGCTGGCCGGTAGCGGCTTTCACTGCGTCATCAACAACCGCCCGGACAACGAAGGCGACGAGCAGCCCTCCAGCGAGGCCATGCGCGCGGCCGCCGAGGCCTCGGGGCTCGTCTATCACCACTTGCCGGTCGTATCCGGGCAGATCGGTGATGCCGATGTCGCCGCCTTTCGTGCACTGCTGGAGCGGGCCAGGGGGCCGGTGCTGGCGTTCTGCCGAACCGGCACGCGCTCGGCATCGCTCTGGGCACTGGCCGAGTCTTACCATCTGGACCCGCAGGTGCTGTTGCAAACCGCCCGGCAGGCGGATTACGACCTGGCGGCCCTGCTGCCCCGCCTGGAGCAATACTGGCGGTCCCCGGCCGGACAGGCGTCGAGCGCCGTGCCGAAATTCGCCGCAACGCCGCGCTATGACGTGTTGGTAGTTGGCGGCGGAGCAGCCGGCTGCGCGGTGACCGCCAGCCTGCTCAAGCGCGACCCCGACCTGCGTGTCGCCATTATCGAGCCGCGCGAGCAGCACTATTACCAGCCGGGCTGGACACTGGTCGGCGCCGGTGTGTTCGATCGGGCCAATACCGAACGCGCGATGAGTCGCTGCATTCCTTCCAAGGCACAGTGGATCCGTGCTGCCGCCGAAGGCTTCGAACCGGAGCATCAGCAGGTGATTCTGGAGGACGGCAGCCGCATCGGCTACCGCGCGCTGGTGGTCTGCCCGGGCCTTAGCCTCGACTGGGACGCCATCGAAGGCGCGCGCGCCAGCCTGGGCAAATACGGCGTGACCTCCAACTACGCCTTCGAGCTGGCGCCCTACACATGGCAAATGGTGCAGAAGCTGCGCCGTGGCAAGGCTCTGTTCACCCAGCCGCCGATGCCCATCAAGTGTGCCGGAGCGCCGCAGAAGGCCATGTACCTGTCCTGCGACCACTGGCTCAAACAGGGAGTGCTACAGGACATCCAGGTGGACTTCTGCTCGGCCGGTGCCGTGCTGTTCGGCGTAGCGGACTTCGTACCCGGCCTGATGAAGTACGTCGAACGCTACGGCGCCCAGCTCAACTTCAACAACCGCCTGACAGCGATCGATGGCCCGGCACGCAAGGCCTGGTTCAACGTCACCGATGGCGACGGCCAGAGCCATACGGTGGAACGCGAGTTCGACCTGCTGCACCTGGTGCCACCGCAGCATGCACCGGACTTCATCCGGCAGAGCGCACTGAGCAATGCCGATGGCTGGTTCGAAGCCGAGCATGAAACCCTGCGCCACCCGCGCTTTGGCAATATCTTCAGCCTGGGCGACGTCTGCTCCGCGCCCAATGCGAAGACTGCCGCAGCAGTCCGCAAACAGGCGCCAGTGGTGGCCGAGAACGTGCTGAGTGTGTTGAGCGGAACCGGCCCGCGGGCGATCTACGATGGTTACGGCTCCTGCCCGCTGACCGTCGAGCGCGGCAGGGTGATCCTCGCCGAGTTTGGATACGGCGGCAAACTGCTGCCCACTTTCCCCGTCGACCCCAGAGTGCCGCGCCGACTGGCCTGGAAGCTGAAGACGCAGTGGATGCCGTCGATCTATTTCGACATGATGCTCAAGGGCCATGAATGGCTGGCCGAGCCGAAACACCTGGATTTCGAGCCGCGGCCGACCGAGGCAGTCAACGCCTGCGACTTCACCCAGGAGAACAAGGGATGAAGCAGCGCCTGGCCCGCCACCTGCCCATGCTGGAGTGGGTCAGGGACTATGATCGCGCGGCCGCGGCCAGGGACAGTCTGGCCGCGCTGATCGTGACGCTGATGCTGATCCCGCAGAGCCTGGCCTACGCCATGCTTGCGGGCCTGCCCCCGGTGACAGGTCTGTACGCCAGCATCCTGCCACTGGTCGCCTACACCCTCTTCGGCACCAGCCGCACGCTGGCCGTCGGCCCGGTAGCGGTGGTATCGCTGATGACAGCTGCCGCGCTGGGCCCTCTGTTTGCGCCGGGCAGCGCAGAGTACGCAGGGGCGGCCATGCTCCTGGCCCTGCTTTCCGGGGCACTGTTGCTGACCATGGCGGTGCTGCGCCTGGGCTTTCTGGCCAACTTCCTCAGCCATCCGGTGATATCCGGATTCATCAGCGCCTCGGGCGTGCTCATTGCCCTGGGCCAACTCAAGCATATCCTCGGCATCTCCGCTGCCGGTGAAAACGCGCTGGAACTCGCACAGGGCCTGATCGCCGGGCTGCCGCAAACGCATCTGCCGACCTTCATCATCGGCACCGCGAGCCTGCTGTTTCTTTATCTGGTACGCAGCCGGCTCGGCGACTGGCTGGAGCATCTGGGTATGAGCCCGCGCATAGCCGGCACACTGACCAAGATCGGCCCGGTCGTTGCCTTGTTGCTGGCCATAGCCGCCGTGCATGTCTTTCAGCTTGCCGATGCCGGAGTACGTGTCGTTGGCGAAGTGCCCCGGGGATTGCCGTCGTTAGCCCTGCCTTTGCTGGATCTGAAGCTCGCGATGCAATTGCTGCCAGCCGCCTTGCTGATCAGCCTGGTTGGTTTCGTCGAATCGGTATCGGTGGCGCAAACCCTGGCGGCCAAGCGCCGGCAACGCATCGAACCCAATCAGGAACTGGTCGCGCTCGGGGGTGCCAACATTGCCGCAGCCATGAGCGGTGGGTTCCCCGTGACGGGCGGCTTCGCCCGCTCCGTGGTCAATTTCGACGCCGGCGCCCAGACGCCGCTGGCAGGCGCTCTCACAGCAGCGGGAATCGGCATAACCGTGCTGCTGTTCACGCCGCTGTTCTATAACCTCCCTCACGCGGTACTGGCCGCCACCATCATCGTGGCGGTACTCAGCCTGGTCGACCTGGCGGCACTCAGGAGGACCTGGAGGTATTCCCGCCAGGATGCCGCCGCCATGGGCGCCACCATGCTCGGGGTCCTGCTGGTCGGTGTGGAGAGCGGCATCCTCCTGGGGGTGGGCCTGTCGTTGCTGCTATTTCTCTGGCGCACCAGCCAACCGCATATCGCCGTGGTCGGGCAACTACCCGGCAGCGAACATTTTCGCAACATCGAACGCTTCGCCGTGGTGCAGAGCCCCAAGGTGCTTTCGGTGCGCGTCGACGAGAGCCTGTACTTCCCCAATGCACGCTTCCTCGAAGACCGTATCGCCGAACTGGTCGGTCGCTATCCGCAGGCCGAGCATCTGGTCCTCATGTGCCCCGGCGTGAACCTCATCGATGCCAGCGCACTGGAGAGCCTCGAGGCCATCACCACCCGCCTTCGCGCCGCCGGTATCCAACTCCATCTTTCCGAAGTGAAGGGGCCGGTAATGGATCGGCTGCAGCACACCGACTTTCTCGAGCATTTTGGCGGGCAGGTTTTCATCAGTCAGTACGAAGCGTTGCGCGCGCTGGACCCTCGAACTACTGACCATGCACTTGAACGAAAGCGGGACTACCTTTCCGGCACGAAGGAGAAAACAGGATGAAGAATGCACATGATCTGGTCGAGCAGGCTCGCAGCCATATTCAGGAGGTATCGGTCGCCGACGCCGACGCAGCGATCCAGGCGGCCGACGTGCTGATCGACGTGCGCGAGGCAGACGAGTTCCGGGAGGGCCATATCAATGGCGCCCTGAACATTCCTCGCGGCCTGCTGGAATTCAAGCTCAGCGGTTCGCCGGAGCTGGGGGCGCGCGATCTGGACATCGTCCTTTACTGCAAGACCAGCGGTCGTGCTGCCCTGGCGGCAGCATCGCTGCAGGAGATGGGTTATCTGCACGTCAAGTCGATCGCTGGCGGTTTCGATGCCTGGACTGCAGCCGGCAAACCTGTAGTGAAGCCGAGCCTGCCGAGCTTCGAGTAGATCGGCCGGTCGCAGAAGGCCGACATCGACGGCGGCCTTCTGCCGGAGCGCGGTTCGAATACTGTCAGGACTTGCTGCAGGTCTTGCAGGTCTTGATGCCGAGCAGCGTATAGGCCGGGCAGAAACGGAAGATGCCTGTAGCCAGCGGCAGCAGGCCGATCCAGCCCCACATACCAATCACTCCCGCCAGGGTCAGGCCGATAAGCGCCAGTCCGACGACGATGCGCAGTGTCCGATCGATGGTTCCAACATTGGCTTTCATAATGACCTCCCGGTCAGCAGGTGCGCCGGCGTTCCAGCGCAGAGAACAAGAGCATTCCAGCAAGCATGGCGAGCACGAACAGCAGGATCTGCCAGTGGCCAGTGAGCAGCACAGCGAGCGCAGGACCCGGGCAGATTCCGGCAAGCCCCCAGCCCACGCCGAACACCAGACTGCCACCGATCAGTCGCCCGTCGAGTTCGCGCTTGTTCGGCAGTTGCATCGGCGCGCCGAGCAACGAGCGCGACCGCCTCTTCGCCCAGGTGAAAGGCAACACTGCCGTAGCGATGGCGCCGGCCATGACCAATGCAAGCGAAGGGTCCCAGGCGCCGGCCAGATCGAGAAACCCAATGACCTTGGCCGGGTTGGCCATCCCCGAAAGCAGCAGCCCCAACCCGAACAACAGGCCGGCGGCGAACGAAGTCAGTTTGCGCATATTCAGCCTCCCAGTAGATGACGCAGGACATACACCGTGGCGAAGCCGGCGACCATGAACACCAGAGTGGCAACGATGGAGCGCGGCGACAGCCGCGAAATGCCGCAAACCCCATGACCGCTCGTACAGCCGGAGCCGTAGCGGGTACCTACGCCAACCAAAAGACCAGCGACCAGCAACCCAACCCAGCCGGACTGAAACTCCAGGGCCGGCAAGGTGCTGAACGACATCCACAGAACGGGCGCCAGCAGCAGACCGAGAAGAAACACCATTTTTTCCGCCCGCCCCTCGGCACCGGGTTCCAGCAGGCTGGCGAGCAAGCCGCTGATTCCCGCGATACGACCATTGAGCAGGACGAACAGGCTGGCGGCAGCACCAATCAGTACGCCACCGGCAAGCGCACTCCAAGGCGTGAAATTGACCCAATCGATAGTCATTGCTGGCCCCTCTCGCAAAACAGTTGATACAGCGTGGCGATCACCGCCAGGGCTTCTGGGCTGCTGATCCGATAGTGGATCAGCTTGCCCTCGCGTCGGGTCGCCACCAGCCCCTCGCGCCGCAGCACCCCCAGCTGCTGGGACAGTGTCGGCTGCTGGATACCCAGAAGCTGCTCGAGTTCGCTGACACTGCGTTCGCCCTGAGAAAGCTGGCACAGCAGCAGCAGGCGATCGGGGTTGGCCAAGGCCTTCAGCAGCGCGGCTGCCGAGGTGGCGTTGGCTTTCAATTGCTCGATATCCAGATTGGCGGTCATGGTCGCGGACTACAGTTAAGACAAAAACAATATATTTTTTTATATATCGTTAAGCAAGCGCCATCCGAAAGATGTTGGCCGCACAGATGCGCGCCGTTAGCATGCCCCTACCCGTATACGAGCTCAGCAACGTCCGGCCGAAGGACGGCCCGCTGGCGCCCCTCTTGTGATTCGAGGTAGTACACATGAACGAGCAGACGACTTCCGCCGTGCCGGTAGAGCTGCAGGAACAGCAGCAGGCAATGCTGAAAAGGCTTGCGAGAGTCGAAGGCCAGGTACGCGGTATTCAGGCCATGATCCGGCGTGGCGAGGACTGCGAAGCCATCGCCCAGCAGTTCTCCGCGGCCCGCAGCGCGCTGGACAAGGCGTACCGGCTGATGCTGACCTGCCTGATCGAGGAAGCCCTTCACGATCAAGCCCAGGACACGAGTGAAACGCTGGCACGCGTGCGGGGGATCTTTACCAAGTACACGTGACGAACGAAGGCGTGCCTGACGAACGTTCAGGCACGCAAGTGTGACGCCGGCCTATCACGCCGCAGGCCCTGTAGCGATGAGCTGCTGCCTGCCGCGCAGGCTGGCTGGTTGGCATCGGCAGCGACACGTCGCCCGGAATGCAGAAACGAAAAAAGCGACCCTGAGGTCGCTTTTTTCATACTTCGAAGGCTGCATGCAACCCTTGAAGCGAATTTGGAGCGGGAAACGGGACTAGCACTGACGCGCTAAGCGTATGTTTTCCAACTCTTTTCTTCGCTGAGGGTCTCAACGAAGGCCTCAATTTTAGCCTCGTTTTCGGGCGTCGTCAACGAAGACCGTCCACCAATTTCCACTCGCCGCCAACACCATCCGCTCACCTGCGTGCTACCCCGTGCCGAGGCAGTCCGCTGCATCGCGTACGTGTGCGCGAACTGAGTGCGCATCTCTCAGCCTTGCACAGCTGATCATGCGCAAGGCGGAGCGAGGCAGTCAGTTGCTATGTCGATCTATCAGGATGCCGTGGAAGTCTCACCGGCATCGCCTCCCCCCTGGCCAGCACCAATCAAACCGCATAGACGCAGCGCCGAGGCAAGTCGGTTAGACCCCTTATAGAACACGCGATACGAAATGAGTCTTGATGAAAAAATCAAGGCCGACGACGCTGACAAGCGTGTACAAGCGCAACCAGGTGCGGTCACTAATCGCTCGATGGTCGAAGCATCGCGATTTTCACATATCGAGCGGGCAATGGCCACTGGCCTTGAGCATGTGGACCCAACATGCTTCGGCATACCCCGCCAACGTGCGCCCAAGAAGCCAAACAACAAATGCCGTGACCATACGTCGATCGGCAGCAGAGGAGTCGGTGATGTAGCGCTCCCGCAAGGAGATGGAGACATGCATGAAGAGCTGCCAGCTTCAAAGGTGTTCTATCGTCCGATTGAGGCCGCCATACGCTGGGCAGGATTATGGCGTTACTCGCAAGAAATCCTGTCCTCCATCTCGTCGCCTAGAAATCTGCCGAGAACGCTCAATTGCCCCCGATGGGATGAACTGCGACTCTGCACGGAACGCATCTACGATGCCATCGTCAACGGTGAGCTTCCCTATGGTCGAAACGGCATCACGTTGAACGATGAATCCCTGCTTGATTCCCATGAGTTGACCGTGCGCCACCTCGATCTCAAACACTGGATGCAAACCCACTACCCAGGGCATCGACCTGCTTTTCTTTTCAGTCGCATCGAGCGCATCGCGCACCCCGTCATCACGCTGGAAGCCGGACAGGCCATGTTGGTGGAACGCCAAGCCATGAAGGCGGAGCTTGAGCTTTGTCGTCGCGAACTGCGGAACCTCAAGGAGCGTCACGAAGAACTGCTCAAGCAATCTGGGGCAATCCCAGCCTGCGGCCAGTGTTCTCTCAGTGATCGTGCGGAGGCCACCTACCTGCACATCATTGGCAGCATGTTGGAGCTGATGCTGAGCAGATCTCCTTCGGGCAAGCCGCACTCTTGCTTCAGCACCCAGGAGGCCATCGTCAGTGCGTTGATCGCTCATCGTGGCGGCACCATGGGCATCACCGAGCGCACGCTGAACGGCAAGTTCGCCAGCGCACGGAGGAAGCTGGGCAGCGCTAGCGTAGTTGCTTGAGGTTTTCCAGCTTGTATCTGCAGCCCCGGAAATTGCATTTGCAATGTCTTTCCGCATCCATGTCTATTGAATAGAGGTCACCCCAACAAACGCCACTGAGCGTTAAGGAGTGACCACTATGTCGCAGCCCACTGCACTGCTGCCCGGCGAGCGCCGCATCCTGCGGCTGGACGAAGTCGAGGCCAAATCCGGATTCAAACGCGCGCATATCTACTCGCTCATGAAAAAGGGTGAGTTTCCCCAATCGCTACGCCTCGGCGTTCGTGCTGTCGGATGGGATTCCACCGAGATCGATCTGTGGATCACCGAACGTCTCAAGAACCGTGCGCAGCAGCCAGCTCTCCCGAGCGATGTCTGAGGAGAGCCCTATGCAGGTCGTATCCATCATTTCGACCAAAGGCGGCGTGGGCAAGACCACCGTCGCGGCCAACCTCGGCGCATTCATCGCCGACGCAGGTCTGCGGGTGCTGCTGCTCGACCTGGACATGCAGCCAACCCTGTCGTCCTACTACGAGCTGAAGCATCGCGCACCGGGCGGCATCTACGAGCTTCTGGCTTTCAACGAACGCGACCTGGCGAACCTGGTGTCGCGCACAGTCATCGACAACCTGGATCTGGTGCTGTCCAACGACGAGCACCGGCAGCTCAATACCTTGCTGCTGCACGCCCCAGATGGACGCCTGCGGTTGCGCAACCTGATGCCAACCTTCCAGCCGCACTACGATCTGGTGGTCATAGACACCCAGGGCGCGCGCAGCGTATTGCTGGAAATGGCACTGCTGGCATCCCAGCAGGCCGTGTCGCCCGTCACACCGGAAATCCTGGCTGCACGCGAACTGCGGCGTGGAACCCTGCAATTGGTCGAGGACATCACGCCGTACCGAAAGCTGGGCATTGAACCGCCCGCACTGCAGTTGCTGATAAACCGCGTCCCCGCCGTCTCGTCCAACGCGCGCCTGATCCAGCAGACGCTACGCCTGATCTTCCAGGAGCAGGCCAGCATCCAGGTACTGGCCACTGAAATTCCTGCGATCGAAGCTTTTCCGCGCGCAGCCACCCGAGGCCTGCCTGTTCATCGCGTCGAGCATCGACGGCCTTCGGGCCGTCAGGCATTGGCCGCGTTGGAGATCGTGCGCGGCCTGGCAAATGAGCTATGCCCTCAGTGGCAGGAACGGTTCGCAGCGGTCACCGGCAAGGCCGGAGGGAGGTTCGCCCATGTCGAACGCCCATGAACTGGCCCGCGGCCACAAGCGGTTGCTGCCGCTGATCGAGTATGCCCTGAGCGAAGGATGGGAGGTCGTTCGTACCCCAGGTGGACATCTCAAGTTCACCCGGCCGGGCCTGCCACCGATCTTCACCAGCGCCACCGCCAGCGACCACCGAGCGGGGCTCAACGCCCGCGCCATGCTGCGGCGAGCCCAGCGTGGGCTCGAACCCTCGGAGCTTCCTACGCAGGAAGGAGATGGCCATGCCTGACATCTCCCCCCAGGACGTTGCAAACAAGCTCCTGAGCGATGGCTTCACGCGCAGCGGCCCCGTCGCGAGCAGCTTGAGCGATCCGATTGAGGATACGCCGATGGTCGTGACGCTCGATGAACTGCGGCCGTATGAGCTTGATCCGCGCCTCACCCGCAACCCGCTTTACGACGACATCAAGGCGTCGATTCGCGAACGCGGACTCGACGCTCCCCCGCCCATCACGCGGCGTCCAGGCGCGGATCACTACATCATCCGCAACGGCGGCAATACGCGTCTGGCGATCCTGCGCGAACTCTGGAGCGAGACACGGGACGAGCGCTTCTTCCGCATTGCCTGCCAGTTCCGGCCATGGCCAGAACGCGGAGAAATAGTTTCCTTGACGGGCCATCTCGCGGAAAACGAGCTGCACGGCGGCCTGTCGTTCATCGAGCGCGCATTGGGCGTGCAGAAAGCCCGGGAACTGTATGAAGAGGAAACCGGCAAACCCTTGTCCCAATCCGAGCTGGCACGCCGCCTCAAGGCGGACGGCTATCCCGTGCCGCAACCCCACATCAGCCGGATGCAAGAGGCCATCCAATATCTGCTGCCCGCCATCCCGACCGTGCTTTACGCCGGCCTGGGGCGGCACCAGGTCGAGCAACTGACCAGCCTGCGGCGCGCCGCCGACAGAGTCTGGTCGGCCCGCAATCGCCAGGCCCACTCCCACCTCGATTTCCCCACGTTGTTCCAGGACGTGTTGGCACTGTTCGACAGTGCGGCGGGCGGCTTCAGCGTTCAGCGCGTCCAGGACGAACTGGTCGGCCAGATGGCCGATCTGCTCGACATGGAATACGACACGCTGCTCTTCGAGATTACCGACTCGGATCGGCGCTGGCAGGTCCTCAGCAGCGAGCCTGCCGGCGAACCCGAATCACCTCCCGCGCCAGCACCATCCCTGTCGTCGCCATCGACAGCGTCGACCGGGCAGCCATCCTCGCCCCCGCCACCGGAGCAGACATCGACGACGCCTTCGGCGCCGACAGCCGCGCCGCCCGCACCGGGTCCGGAGGAATCCGACGATGCGCAGCGTGCCACCCTGTTGCAGGAGCACATCGTATCGCCAGCCGGCACAACCGAGCGGCTGCAATCCATCCAGCGCCTGGTCGCGGATCACACCGGCGAGACGTTGCCGGATTTCGAGCGCAACGTCTTGCAGTCGATCCCGATTCAGGCAGGAAGTCTCTATCCGATTACCGACGTCTGGTACATCGAACCCGCGCTGGACGACCCCGATCGCCTGCGCACGCATATCGCGCAGTTCGCCCGCGAGATTGCCGGCGAAGCCGCTCTGCAAGACCTGGTCGAGGCGTGCCAGGAAGGCATCGGTTTTCGATGCCGGCAGCCCGAGGCCGAGCCAACACCCGATCGGCACGCCCAGGCGACGCTGGCACTGCTGCATGCCCTGAGCACGCCTTACTTGGCGACCGATCAGTCGGTCACGAGCATCGATCTTTCGATTCTCACCGAAATGCTGGGAGCGCTTCTACAAGGTACCCCGGCAGTCACCGGAGCGCAGCAAGGCTTGCCACACAGGCTCAGCGACAACGCCCTGGTGAAACTGTTCCGCCTGCTGCGGCTTGCCCGTCGCTTGAGGGACATCGAGACCGGCATCGCCGATGGCGACCATGCCATCACCGGATCATGAGAGGCGTAGCCATGTCCGGACCTCACCCACTTAACCAGGCAGTGATCGCCCAGGCACTTCATGATCTACGCAACGGCCAGTTGCGCCGGGCCAAGTCGATGGGGTTCGACGACAAGGATCTGGATGCCCTCAAGCATCCCGCGATGGCCAGCGTGCTGGCCAACGCCAACGTGTCGTGGTGCTCGGTAGTCGTCAACCGCGATGTGCTGCGTCGTCTGCTGCACCAGGTAGAAGACGTCACCGAGGAGGTGGTGAAGATCGATCGGCTACTGCGCCTGGGCGCCAGCACGGAGCTGATCAGCAAATTCTTCGGCTTGACCCACCAGGAGATCGCCTTGCGTCGCAGTGTCATCGGCCTGCCGAAACGCAAGGGGCGGCATCCGGTATTGACCGAGGAACAGGACACCGACCTGTGGAAGCGCTGGTCCTCGACAGTGAAGGAGCAGGAAGTCGACAGCAACGACGACATGGGAATGCTGGGCGTCGCGGCGGATCTCGCCGAGGCCACTGGGCTGCCTCTGTCCGTGATCTGGAATGCCTTGCGCGGATGGATCGATGAAGGGCTGACCTGATGACGGATGGGCCACACCCTACGCGCGGCCCCGTCCGGCTGGGCGAGCTGTTCGAGCAGGCGCTCGGCCAACTGGCACCTCAACAGCCGCCGCCGGCCCCATCTGCAGTCTCACCACCGACCGACGGCTTTCTCTATAGTGGCAATCGACACGACAGCGTGCCGCGTGCATTGCTGCTGGACCGGCGCCTGACACCGCTTGAACGCAACGGCTGGCAGGTGTTCCGCCTGATGCTGGCGGACGACGGCATCACCGCCATGCCCACCTACGACCAGCTTGCGCCTTGGCTGGCCTCCATGCCTTGTGCCGAGAGGGCATCGCACGAGACGGTGGCCCGAGCGCTGACCGTGCTGCGACTGACGCGCTGGATCAGCCTGGTGCGGCGCCGGCGTGATCCCAGAAGCGGGCGCATTCAGGGCAACCTCTACGTCCTGCACGACGAACCGCTCACCCCTTACGAAGCCATCCAGCTCGATGCCGATTATCTGGAGTTGGTCAGCCAGGCACTGACGCATGCCAGCAAATCCGTCCAGCGCGTGGGCGCGACCACCCTGCAGGAGTTGACGCAAGACCCCATGCTCAGCGGCCGAGTGCTGCCGAGTCGCCTGGAGATTCTGTCACAGCGGCTGTCAGCGCAGGGCTGGAACGGCACATCGAGTTATCCACAGGGCGGCGGCGAACACGATTCCGAAGACGGCTCCGACGACCGTCTTCGGAATCTGGCGAACCTCTCTTCGGATTCCGAAGCAGGCCGGAAAAGCCCGGAAAACGGCGCACTTCGGAATCCGAAGTCGAACCGTACAGTACGTATAAAAGAAAGTATTAAAGAAGTACGTACAGTACCGCGCGCGCAAGAAGAACGTCAGCAACTGCAGTTGCCCAGGCGCTTCCTGGCGCTGAAGGCGGAGCAGCAGAACGGCGCGCTGGCCGCGATGCAGTCAGTGGATCACGATCTGCGGCAAGCCCTGCTGGACGAATGGGATGCACGCTGCGCCTCCACGACGGTCCGCAATCCCACCGGCTACCTGTTCGGCATCATTCAGAAGGCCTTACGGGGAGAATTTCGCACCTGGGCTGCACAGAAGGCGCCTGCGGCGCCAGTCAACAGGACACCAGAGCCCGATCCGCCGCCCGCCACACCTGCTGATGCGGAAGTCGCGAAAGCTCATCTGGCGCGCCTGCAGGAACTGTTGCGCTCGACCTGACACGCCCGCGAGCCGGCACGGCGTCGAGAGTCATCAGCCCGGAAGCTGCTCTGCAATGTCCAAGGTGTTCCACCGTCGCCTATACCCCGGGTATAGCGGAACACACCGCCTTCCGCCCGCAGCGGCCCTGATCCACACCGTGCTCCCCCGGCAGCATCCACTGAGCGCCATGGACGCCTATACCCCGGGTATAGCGCAACACGCAGCCTTCCGGTGCGGCATCGCAACGGTGCTTCCGAACGATGCGCGCGGCTGGCCGCTCCGACAAATCAGGCAAGCGGCGGGTTCGGTTTGATGACTGACGGCCTTCCGGCCAACCCGGATGCTGACGACTCATTCATCACCGAGAGTCGTCACCATGGCCCAAGAGAACAATGCCACCGAATCCCTTCAGTTGAACCTGGGATCGCTGCGCAGCGCGATGTCCCTGACCCTGCACACCCACCATGCGTCCCGCATCTGGCATGGCCGCGCCCCGGCCGAAGGCAGGCCCGGCATCATCGGCCTCAACGGCTTTGTCTCCATCATGAACAAGCTCAAGCGCGGCGCCGAACAGGACGACCCCTATTCGGACTGGTGGATGCTGCGCATCGAGGACAAGCTATCCACCACCAAGGAACAGCTCCAGACCCTGCGCCAGCAAGTAGACCAGGCACTGGCCGGCGTGCCGCCTGCGTTGAGCCTGGGCGAGAACCTCAACGTCCAGCCGGTCAAGCTGCCGCTGTTCGTGTCCTCGCAGTTGGGCTTCATGGCGGTGTATCTGCTGGCGGACTACGACGATCTTGCCCGACGTCTGATCCTGGCCCACCACACCGCGCTGATCGATCGCTCGACGCTCGAACGCTGGCTCAACGACGGCGCGCACTCATTGCGCAGCCTGTTCTCTCTGGCGCAGCAGTACCGGTATTCCGGCACCACGCGCGACGACTTCGCGGCGAAGAATGCCGCAGCACGGGCGGCGCTGGAAAAGTACGGTGAATTGCCCCAGGACGTGCTCGAAGGTACCCGGCGCAGCCGCTTCGCGCCGCCGATCGCACGCCGTGGCCTGCAGCAGCGCACCGCCCCCGAAACCGAACCAGCCAGCGAGCCGGATGCTGCGGCAGACCCCGCCGAAGCAGCCTCATCCGACGAGGGTGAGTCAGCATGACAGTACGCGAACCGAACCAACGCCGGCACTTCCAGCCCCTGGAACAGGCGGACTTCATCCAGTTGGAACAGGCGGGCTATCTAAAAGGCCTTTTAAGGGCTTTTAAGGGTAAAGGGGATCTCGAAGACTGGGTCAACCGGTGTCACGCGCTCAGGGATGAGTTGATTGACCTGGCGCAGCGGCGCGTGCTGGCGCAGGCGCGAGGCTATCCCTTCCGTCTGCTGTCCATTGAACTGGCCCAGCAGCGTACCGGCGCAGGCACGACCTTTCTGCGCTGGCGCAAGCACGACCGCTCGGCGATGGGCGTCGCCCTCTGGCAGGAGGTCATGGCCTCCACGGCCACGCCGGTGAATCTGCTGGAGGATCTGCTCGCGCTGGAACAGCAGCGCATCGCGTTGAACATGCAGATCAGTCTGCTGCATACCCTCGGCCGGCAGGCCCAGGACTGCGCCGGCAAGATGGCCCAGGCCGAGGACGCTTATCTGCGCCGGCTCAAATCCATTCCCGCCGCAATGCACGATCGGTGATTGCGCCAGGCATCCCAGCACGCGCCCGGGGCCGACTTGGCACGGGCATTTCAACCACCACGGAGATCACAACATGAGCACGCATTTTTCTGGAGAAGGCAACATCGGCTCGCCGCCCGAGTACCGCGAGTTCCCGAATGGCAACGACGAACCCAGTCGCCTGCTGCGCCTGAACGTCTATTTCGACAACCCGGTGCCCAAGAAGGACGGCACCTTCGAGGACCGTGGTGGCTTCTGGGCGCCGGTCGAAATCTGGCACCGCGATGCCGAGCACTGGAAGGATCTGTACCAGAAAGGCATGCGCGTTCTGGTCATCGGCCGCATGGAGCGCGAACCCTGGGAGGACAAGGATGAGAAGCCGCGCGAGACCTGGCAGATCAATGCGCGCAGCGTCGGCATCCTGCCGTACCGGATCGAGTCGGTCACGCTCAGCCCGAAGCCGACATCAGCGGAGCAGCCGCCACCGTCGGAGTAGGCGCATCTCCAGGGGCGAGCCTACCGAGGCTCGCTCCGTCTTCCTGTCTTCGGGAAGCGAGGTTCCACCAACATCCACCGCGTTTTCGCGCGCCCAGCGCAAGAAGCTCCAGTACACATCAACACTTCGCACGCCCAACGCCCCCGGTCGGATATGCCGCCGTTTCCGTGATCAAAGCGGGTGCCTGCACATTCCTCTTGTTTGCGGTGAGGTTCGCAACATCCAGACATGCTGCTGCCCAGATACATCGGCAATGTGATTTGGATGGACAGGCATGCGGCTATTTCTCTGCGAAAAACCTTCGCAAGGCAAGGACATCGGGCGCCTGTTGGGCGCAAGGCAGCGCGGCAATGGTTGCCTCAACGGCCCCGGCGTTGTCGTGACGTGGTGCATTGGCCACCTTGTCGAAGCCGCGCCGCCGGAAGCCTATGACGAACAGCTCAAGCGCTGGACGATCGAGCAACTTCCCATTATTCCCCAGCACTGGCGGGTTGAGGTCAAACCCAAGACCGCAGCGCAATTCAAGGTCGTCAAAGACCTTCTGAGCAAGGCGACCGAACTGGTCATCGCCACCGACGCCGATCGCGAAGGCGAACTGATTGCGCGCGAGATCATCGATCTCTGTGGCTATCGCGGCCCCATTCAACGGCTGTGGTTGTCAGCACTGAACGACGCCTCGATCCATGCCGCGCTCGGCAAGCTGAAGCCTTCGGGCGACACGCTGCCCATGTATCACTCGGCGCTGGCGCGCTCCAGAGCGGACTGGCTGGTGGGGATGAACCTGAGCCGCCTGTTCACCCTCCTGGGGCGCCGGGCCGGCTATGACGGCGTGCTGTCGGTCGGACGCGTGCAGACCCCCACGCTCAGACTGGTGGTCGATCGCGATCGTGAAATCGCGGCCTTCGTCTCCGTCCCGTTCTGGTCCATCGAAGTGGCGCTGTCCTGCACAGGCCAGACATTCACCGCGCAGTGGCTGCCGCCATCGGCCAGTACCGACGATGCAGGCCGTTGCCTGCAGGAGCCTGTTGCGCAGCAGGCGGTGCAGCGCATCCGCGCCGCTGGCGCTGCTCAGATGGTATCGGTCGAGACCGAACGCATGCGCGAAGGCGCGCCATTGCCGTTTGATCTCGGCACCTTGCAGGAAGTGTGTTCCAAGCAGTTCGGCCTCGATGTCCAGGAGACGCTAGAGATCGCCCAATCCCTGTACGAGACGCACAAGGCCACCACCTATCCACGTAGCGACTCCGGCTATCTTCCCGAAAGCATGCATGCCGAAGCGCCCACGGTGCTCGACAGTCTGCTCAAGACCGATCCGAGCCTGCGCCCGATCATCGACCAGCTCGACCGCACCCAGCACTCGCGCGCCTGGAACGACGCCAAGGTATCGGCCCACCACGGCATCATCCCCACGCTCGAACCCGCCAACCTGTCGGCGATGAGCGAGAAGGAACTGGCCGTCTACCGCCTGATCCGCGCCCACTACCTGGCGCAATTTCTTCCGCCGCACGAGTTCGACCGCACGACAGCAAGGTTCTCTTGCGGCGACCAGACATTGCAGGCCGTGGGCAAGCACGTAGTCGTGCCGGGTTGGCGCCTGGTACTGGCCGAGCCGCAACCCGACGATGCCGGCGATGACGCCGCACCCCGCAGCCAGGTGCTGCCAGCGCTACACCAAGGGCTGGCGTGCCAGGTGGCTGGGGTCGATCTGAAGGCGCTCAAGACGCTGCCGCCGCGCCCGTACACCCAAGGTGAGTTGGTCAAGGCGATGAAAAGCGTCGCCAAACTGGTGTCAGACCCACGCCTGAAACAGAAGCTGAAAGATTCCGTGGGCATCGGCACCGAAGCGACCCGCGCCAATATCATCGGCGGCCTGCTGAACCGTGGCTACCTGATCAAGAAAGGACGGGCCATCCGCGCCTCGGATGCCGCCTTCACGCTCATCGACACCGTGCCCGCCGCGATCGCCGATCCCGGCACAACCGCGGTGTGGGAACAGGCGCTCGACATGATCGAAACCGGACAGCTCGCGCTCGATACCTTCATCGACAAGCAGGCGGCCTGGGTCACGCAGTTGATTGCGCAGTACCGTGGCACCTCGCTGTCCATCAAGATTCCCGAGGGGCCAGCATGCCCGCAGTGTGGCGGTGCCACGCGCCAGCGCAGCGGCAAGAGCGGTCCATTCTGGTCCTGCGCGAAATACCCCGACTGCAAGGGAACGCTGCCCATCGAATCGGGCAAGCGTGCCGCGCCGCGCAAGCGCCGCGGTGGCCCGAAGGCCTCCTGAAAGACAGAGAACCCGTCGTCGCGTTGACCACCCCCGGCAACGTGACCACCGCCCCGCAGCCCTGCGAGGCTCCCAGCACGCGATACCTTCTGTTGCGGTGTGCGCGCCCCTTGCGAGGGGCGAGAAGGCCTTTTTTCCTCGAATCACGCACCGCGTATTCCCTCGATCAGTAACAGTCCCGCCCGCTGCGAAGGGTCTCCTGATGCCTTGCCTGCCATGGGGGTCGAGGCATCAGGAGACCCTTCAGGGTTGGCGGTATTCGACACCGGCGCCCACCGGTGAAAAGAACGGGCTCCCTTTGTGCGCGGATGTGCGCCAGACGATGCCGGCCCCAACCACGACAAGGGCCGGGTGAATGCTGAGACAGCGAACGGTTCCACCGACGACCGCAACCTGAACCAGTACACGGGTGGTTTCCTCCTCCAAGCCGAAGGCGGCCAGCCTTCGGCGTGTTTTCTCCTGCGCATCCGCCATGACGACCCGGCAATTCTGCCTCGGTCACACGAACAGGAGACACCCGAACGAATCCTCAACCACAAGCCGGCCGCCGAGGCGCCGCGCTACAAGGCGATTGGCAATTCGATGGCGGTGCCGTGCATGGCCTGGCTGGGCCGGCGCCTGCTGCAGACTCTGGACAACGCGGGGCGCACGACTGCGCATTGATCAGCGACACCACGCAACGGCAGGCGCATTGTCGGGCCTGCATCGCTGATTCGTCAGCCGTTGCCAGCAGCCAGGGTCGTGCAGGCTGCGTCGCGGACCCTCCGCGCCGACCGTCCTTGTCCGCATCGCATCGTGCCGCGGACACGCGCCCATTCCGGGCGTCGATGCTGCTTCTCCCTCGGGCCGACCGGCCCATTCCCCTTCCCACCGGCATCCGCCTGTTCAGTGCCCCGTCGCACCGGGCAGCGCTGTGCCTGTCCGGTGCAAACCATTATCCAAGGAGTCATCTCATGAGAACCCTTCGTCTCAAGACCAACCAGCACAGCCTCATCGCCAATCTGCGCCATGCGTTCAACCAGGGCTCGATGCTGGGCGAACTGTTACAGAACGCCCGCCGCGCCCAGGCCAGCGCGATCCACATCACGGTGAACCAGGACAGCCTGACCATCACCGACGATGGCATCGGCATTAGCGACCTGCAGACCTTGATCTTCATCGCCGAATCCGGCTGGGACAAGCAACTCAAGGCGCGCGAGAACGCCTTCGGCCTCGGTGTGCTCTCGACCTTGTACTTCGCCAAGACTCTGACGGTGCATTCGCGCGACAAACTGTTCAGCGCGCGAACCGCCGAGATCATTGCCGGCGAGCCGATCGAGGAAGACATCGCAGGCTTCCATCTGGAGGGCACCGCCATCCACCTCGAAGGCGTCAAGCCGGTGCAGGCCGGGCAGGATCTGCCCACCTGGGTGGAGCACGAGCTCCAGCGTCTGTGCGAAGCCTTTCCGGTGCCGGTCTGGCTCAACGGCGCTGAAGTGCCACGCCCGTTGGCGAAGCCCGATCTGCACTGGCGCGAGACGTCCATGGGCAAGGTCTTGATCAATCTGTCCGGTACGCGCACGCAGTGGCGCTGCTTTCTTCAGGGACTGCCCATCGGCGGACGACCTATCGACAGGCTGCCCACGAGCCAGGAACGCCAGGTCGTCCTGCTGCCTGACAACACGCTGGCGAAGCTCCCGGATCGGCAGCACCTGCTGAACGAGACGGAAGATCATCCACGTATCCAGGCTGCGGTCGATCAGGCCTACCGCGAGGCACTGATCGAGAAGAAGCAGGCGCTTGCCGCCAGCGACTTCGTCACGCACTACGCGCATGTCTGCCTCAACTCGTCGAACGCCGATCTGCTCAACGACGTGCCCTTCGTTCCTCTGTCCTGGTTCCGGGACTGGGACGAAGAGCCGGCCGGCTATCGTCAATACTGGCGGCGTTATCTGGGCGGAAATGGCGTGATCGCCCAACAGGCCCTGGAAGTGCTTGGTGTCTGGCAGATCGAGCCCGACGACGAAACCGCGCCGACCGCCGAGATCTACCTGGAAGCGGCCAAAGCGTATGTACTCGACGAGCCCGGTCTGGATGACGGCCACTGGCTCAAGCGTCTGATCAAGGTCGTCAGCCCTGAGCAGGTGCGCATCAGAACCGGCACCACCTTGCATCGAGAGGTCAATCCCGGACTTGCCGACTACGAGGTGGAGCTGGAATTGGTCGATACCCTGCATGTCGGGCTGGAGGGCCATCTCGGGACGGTGGAGTACGCAGTGGAGGCCGTGCGCAAGGGATACACGCTCTACCTGACCCCCTCGGCGGGGGCCAGAACCGGGCTGGTCTGCGACTATGTGTTCGACGATCGCTACGGTGAGGATCGTGAAGACGAGGACGCACTCCTGATCGAAACCTTCATCGCCGTAGGCTGCTCGTCATCAGCCGATCGCGTGGTCCAGGCGCTGCTGCCGTACGCGCTGCGCCATGGCGTGCAACCCAAGCTGGCCGGCGCCACCGTGCGCCTGGTCTTCGATGACACCGGCAAATTGCAGGCGGTCACTGCCTGATCGGTGCCATCTCTCCACGCCCCCGATTTCGGGGGCGTTTTTTCTTCTTGTGGGCCGACGAAAAACCGGTTCTCGCTACCGGGTGCGGGCGAATCCGGCTGTGCTGATTTCCCGTTTCCGGATGACGCGGACAGTACCAGAACCGATGCTGGCATCCGCTGTTGCCGACATTGTCGGCTTCGCCAGCAGCCAGGGTTTCAGGCTGCCGTGGAGCTTGCTCCATGCCACCCGCCAGTTCGCCGTCGCATCGCTCGGGCGAACGCTGCCCATGCGGGCATCGATGCCTCTTTCTCCAACCTACGGGATGAGCGCTTCGTCCCGCAGGGGCGTGGCGTTTCCCGACTGATCTCAAGGAATGTCCATGGAAACCATCACCACGCAAGACCGCATCACCCTGATACACCTCAAGGTCGCAGATTTCGCCAGCGAAGAGACGCTGTGCTTCACTGCCACCGTGCTGTTCGATGGCGTTGCCATTGCCGATGCCCGCAACGACGGGCACGGCGGTTCCACCTGCATCCGCGCACTCGACGGCCAGGCTGCATGGCTGGCCGAGGCCGAAGCCTTCGCCAGGAGCCTGCCCCCCGATACGCTGGAGGGCGGCATCTCCGGCGAGGACGACGACCCGCTGGTCATCGACATCACGCTCGACTATCTGGTCGATCATCTGGCTGAAGCACAGCATGCCGAACGCAAGCTACGCACCGCCTACACCCGCGACATCGCCAACAAGGTGCTGTTCATCAGGGACGGCAAGCTGCTGTTCCTGAAAGGCATCAAGCTCAAGGCCATCGCCGACCGCGCCGGGTACTTTGCGGCGCTGCGCGCACGGCAGGAAACACCCATCATCATTCTGGCCGAGCTGCCGCCGGATGAGGCTTTCGCCTTGTGGAAGCAGCATGTACTGGGCGGCGAATCGTCCTGATCCCCAAGGCTTCCCGAGCCTCCACAGCCCCGCGATTGCGGGGCTTTTTTTCGTCCATCAATCGGGACGCCTCGGATTCCCATTTGCGCATGACGCCGGCCTAGCGCCGGCGGAAGCTGTCGGCATGCGTCGCTGACCTCGTCAGCACCATGCCAGCAGCCAGGGTTTCAGGCTGCCGCGGGATTCCCCTCCCGTGCGACCCACACCAGTCCGCCATCGCATCGAGTCCGCGGACGCGCGCCCTCACGGCGCCGATGCCGATTCATCCACCGCCAGCGGGAGCAGCCATCCCGTCCAGGGCCATGGCGATCCTGCTTCCTGAAAGGAGCTCCGCCATGTCCCAGCAAGCCTCGTTCGGCCACTTGGCCCTGATCTACGCCGGCAAACACCTGCCGCTCCAAGTGCTTCACAGCGCCGCCGGCCACTACATCGGTACGCGCGACATCGAAGGCCCCGTCTCCCGCGAGTCGGCCGAGTACTTCCGCAGTTCGGCGGCAGCCCAGCGAGCCCTCGACCGAGGCGGCTGGACCCAGCTGCCCACCCCTTGATCCCCATCCATGAGGAGACCGTCATGAATCAGCTTCTACCAACCGACGTCGTCGATCAGATCATGCGTGAAACGCGCCATTTCGAGCGTGCGCCCGAGGCCTTTTTCGAGGCTTGGAAACGCGGTGCGGAAATCGCCGGGCCCGAGTGGTTTGGCGATGGCACCCGCGAAGGCCTGCGCCGTGCCGCCAGCAAGTGGGACTTGCGTCCGAACCTGCTGGAACTCAACGACGCCCTGGGCGTTTTGAGCGGCGGACAGCGCATGTTCCTGTCCGCGATGGTGAGCTTCTACAACTCGCGCGAGGGCGCCGCGATGCTCAAGCGCTGCGGCTTCGAGGGGCTTTCCGACCTCGGTGGCCTGGATCTGGAGCGGCGTCAGGTGATCGCCGATCTGGTACTCAACTACAGCGGCTGGTAGGTCCGAACGACCGACCACCGCCATTTTCTCAACCCCCAGCGAGGGACATCCGTCCCTTCGGGGCGGTGTCCCTCCATTCTTCCCACAGGAGCGACCCATGTCCCGAAATCCATCCTTTGCCGTCGTCCTCGAAGGAGGCCTGGTGCAGGCCATCGTCGTGCAGGACTGGCCCGATCATCTGCCGCTGCCGCCATTCGCGGTAGTGGACTACGACACCGAAGGCGCGGCCGACGACGAAATCGTCTGCTTCGACATCGGCAACTCCGAAGCCGAAGCCCTGTGCCGCAGCGACACCCCCACGGTGTTCGAGTCCTTGCCGGACGCGCTGTCACCACGGGTTGTGCTTGCCGCACTGGGCGAGCCCGTCCTGGATGACGCACCCAAACCGCTGGCGATCGCCCGCCGGGTGCGGCAGAACGTCCTCGATCTGGATGCCCGGATCAACACCAGCGAGCAGGCACCGACGGGCGACGACTACAACGCGCTCTAGGTCTTGGCCAACTGCGGCCTGATCGAACTGCTGAAGTCTCTGGGCGACCCCACCGACTTCGGCGAATAGCGCTTTTCCACCTTTGCCCGAAGCCACGGTTTCGGGTTCATCCCCGCGGATGCCATGTCCGCAGGGGCTGGCTCCGCATCACCAACCAGGAGCCACCCCATGGCAAACAACTACTACGACGCCACCGGCGTCCTCGTTCTCGACCAAGTCACCCCGGTGATTACCGCGCTGTTCGGCGGTTTGAAGCTGGATGCCTCATACCCCGGCGACGGCGAGGTCTACATCGCCCAGATTGCCGAAGACAGCGGCGCGCATTGGGACGATGTCTGCGAAGACCTCGTTGCACTGGCCCAGTCGCTGGGGCTGTCCGTGCCCAGCGAGGGCCCTCCCACGATGGACGACGTTCTGGCCGTGCTTTCCAGGCATTTCGGCACCGACCAGGACGAAGATCTGCAGCACCTGATCGAACACCATCGTTTCGAGGACGACTCGGATCTCGACGCGCTGTTCCTGATCGCCACGCGACTCGACGATGGTCACGGCCTCAAGGAGATTCGCTTCGAGGGTTGCTGGTATTGCAGCAAACCACGCCTCTTCAACTTCGGCGGTGACGGTTCTTTCATCAGCCGCGAGTTCTCGGTCTTCGGTGCCTCCGGTCAGGTGCTCGATCTCGGCAACCGTATCCGGCAAGCCCTTCTGATTCAGAACCTGGAGGCTGCTGCCAATCTGTTCGCCCGGGAAACACAACGCCTGCTCGCCGGCATCACCGACGAAACGCAGCGCCGGCAATTGCAACACCGCCTGTCCGAGCTGTTGAGCTGACAGGCCGCGATACGACGCTTGATCCATACCGGTGCCGCCTGCCGGCACCACTTCCTTTCCCACTGGGTCGATCCCCGGTGGGGGTTGGCCCTGCGTCACCCCTCACCGGAGAATCAAACCATGGACCATTCATCCAATCCTTTCGCCCGCGGCTACTACGGTTTCGAGATTCGGCGCCTTGCCGTCATCAGCTACGACGAGCGCCACCCGCAAACCTTTCTGCCGCTGCATCCATCGCAGGCTCATCTACCCGATGACAAGGTGGCGTACCAAGCGTGCATCTTCAACGATGATTTCGTGCTGATCACCGAAGGCCAAACGGTGCCCGCCGAACTCGATGCCTTGTGCGGCGGCAGCGGCGCCGTGCAGGCCGTGTACCACAGCATCTATGGCCGAACCCTCGATAGAGGCTTCATCCATGTGGGCGACAGCTACACACTGGAATATGCCCAAGCGGTGGTGCGCAATCTGCAGTTCGAGACGGGCTTCTACAGCCGTGCCTGGGAGATCAGCACGGCCCACATCACCGAAGCATCGGGCCGCTACCTGTGCGAACTGGCGGATATCGCCACACCGAGCGGGTTCCTGTTCGTCGCCTTTCGCATCCCGTACAGCCCAGCCATCGGCGTCAAGCTGATCGCCACACCCTGGACGGATGAGAACCTGATGCACGTCGAAGGCATCACCGCCGAGCAACTGCGCCGGGAGCACCTGTCCAAGGGTATGCCCGAGGATCTGGCCGACGTACTGGCGCTGGCCGGACAGGCTGACGTAAGGGTGCTGGTATTCGATGCTGATGCCAACGAGCTGGACGGTCTGACCGTCTTCGAGGAAGAGGACGACACCCCCTCTGTGGACACCTGACCAGTCATGTCCCCCCGAGCCCCTCCGATGAGGGGCTTTTTTCTGCCTCGGGAATGCGGTGCAGGCCGGTTCGGTTTATCGCAGGCCGGGCCGGCCAGGCTCTGCCATCCTGCTGCCATGTTCGCTGGCGTAGCCGGCAACATCCCAGGCGGTCAAGGCCATCGAGACCGCGGCATGCCGATCGCGTGCTGGCTTTCATCCTCTTCCGGACGCACCGCGTCCATCCAATCCACCCACTTGGGACAACCCGTCCCCTGTGGCCGGGAAGTCCCTTTTTTCTGGAGATTTCCCATGGACCATCAACTCATTCGTCAACAACTCCCGACGCTGGTTTCCGGCCATGTGCCGTCCAATGCCCGCGGCTTCAAGTTCGTCATCTTCGACGGTGAGCCCAAGGTATCGACGATGGGCTTCCATATCGATCCCAAGCCTTTTGAAGGCAAGGTCATCGCGAGCACAGACGAGGCCATTGTCGTCAAGACCGGACGCACCCAGTTCATGGTGCTCGACCGGTCGCGCGTGACCGAGGAACCCGACGAAGGTGCCAAGGTACAGGTCGAGCCTTATGCCAGACGCCGCTTCGACGGCTTGCGGGCGGATACCCCCGAGGAACGCACCGAGTACACCCACGACGGCCAGCCCTACAAGCTGCAGACGTTCGTGCTCGGTTCGGCTCCGGCGAAACTGCCGGTCCCGCAGCCGCGCTGCCTGGAACTGCAGCAACTCATCGAGCAGTTGGAAACGCTGCCGGCGCCCGACGGCTACCGGCGCATCACGCACCTGCTGGTCGATGCTGGCGCGTGCGACTTCACTTGGGTCGATCCACTGCCCAAGGACATCATCGCCACGCCGCCGGCCATCAGTTTCAACGTGGTCACTGCGAAGTTCCAGGGGCGCGTCACCGTGCTGTACGAACGAGGCGACGATCTCTATGCGGTGGAACTGCACCGCGACGGTGAGCTGGTGGAGCGCGTGGATGAGGTGTTCTTCGATGACCTCGGCAACACGTTGGAACGCCTGATCGACGATGGCAGTTGGCGCCAGATTCGCGTCAGCACCGTGCAGAAGCCCGCACGGCGCAAGCCGCGGGCGGTATCCGCATGACTGCGCGAAGCGGCTGAGTCCGTCGGCGGCATTTCGTCCTTTCCGCACCGCCTTGTCGGAGCATTCATCCACCACGGCACTTGCCCCGGAAACTGGCCTCGCGCCAGCTTCCGGGGCTGTGCCTATCTGCTGGGAAATATCTCATGACCGTGTCGGCAGAACGTCTGAACAGCAACTTAGATCCTCTCGGATCTTAATGGACACTAAACCCCTTGAGGAATGCCGCCTTAAGGGTTTTTCTTATCCAGCAGCGTCCATCAAACCTCTATGCGATCTACTGAACAACCGGGTACGCTACCGGGTACAGCGAAAACGTACCCACCCCATTAACCGGGTACAGCTAGAAAGGAGCAGTCATGCCGCTTACTGACACTGCGTGCCGTACCGCAAAGCCGAAGGAAAAGCCCTACAAAATGACTGACGGAAATGGGCTCTACCTTGAGGTGAAGCCCAACGGGGTCAAGGCATGGCGCTATAGATTCGAGCTAAGCGACGCTGGTGCCAAGAAAGAAAGCGTGTTCGCCATCGGGGATTACGTGATCGCTCCAAAGGGCGAAACGCCTGAGCAGACGGAGGACCGCCGCAAAGGGCGTCGATTTACTCTTTCGGAAGCCAGAGAAGAGCGCATCAAAGCACGCTCACTGGTCGTACAAGGCATCAATCCAGCCCATCACCGCCAGCAAGAGCGAGTCAAACGCGACTACGAAAAAACCATCACCTTTGAAGCGGTCGCGAAAGAGTGGTTGGCTCTGAAGGATTGGGAGGACATCACAAAATCCAGGCGACTCAGAATGCTGGAGCGAGTTGTCTTTCCAAAGATCGGCAGCCAGCCGATCAAGGCCATCACCCCCGCCCACATTCTTGAGGTGCTCAAAGGAGCAGCCCAGGACAATGGGCCGTCCGTTGCCGCTGAGGCAAAGCGAACCATGACTGGCGTGTTCGAATTGGCGATCTCGACGCTGCGCGCCACCAGCGACCCTGTGCATCCGGTTCGCAAAGCGCTCCCAGCCAACAAGACGCAGCACAAGCGCCCACTATCCACAGATGAAATTGGCCAGCTACTGCACGATGTCGAATCCCACGGCGGGCGCCACGAAACGCTCTGCGCGTTCCGCCTTATGTGGCTGACTCTGTGCCGCCCAAGCGAAGCAGTAGAAGCTCAATGGTCGGAATTCGACCTAGAAAAGGCGCTTTGGAAAATCCCTGCCGAGCGGATGAAAAAGCGCAAGGAGCATACGAATCCCCTGCCCCAGCAAGCGGTAGAAATGCTGCGAGGCCTTCATGCCATTACCGGAAAATACACCCATGTCTTTCCGCACCGAGACGTACGTACTCGGCCAATGGTTTCCGCATCATTTCGCCAGATGCTTAACGTCTTGGGCTGGGCCGGCAAGTACAGCCCGCATGCCACGCGCACGACAGGCAGTACCCGACTGAATGAAATGGGCTTCTCAGCTGACTGGGTCGAAAGGCAGCTCGCCCACATCGAACCCAATGCAGTTCGCCGCACCTACAACCATGCTGAGTACCTAAGTGATCGGGCAGAAATGATGCAGAAATGGGCTGACATGCTGGATGCATGGAAGAAGGCAGCACTAGCTACATCGAATGCTGCCGCTCAATAATGACAGACGGAACAAGTACGTTTTAGACGACTGCTTCCGGCCGATTCTGTTGAAAAAGTAGGTTTAGCGGCAGCAAGGCGGTCGGATGTACCTGCTGTCGAAGTGGCTGCAAGCCACTTCAAGTTACCTTTCGGCGTTTCACTGAGCGTCCTTGCTCAGGTTTGAGGGTTAATTCGAGGGTTTCTGCTCGCCACAGGCGTACCTATCCCGTGAGCGGTGGCCCTTGAGGCAAAAGCTTGGCCATGCGGCGCAGGTTCTGCACCATCGCAGCCATGGTGAATTCGTCAGTGGCGCCTGTCAGGCCACGCAGTCGTAAACGGTCGAGTTTCATGATCCGTTTAAGATGGGCGAAAAGCATCTCCACCTTCTTCCGTTCGCAACGTGAGACGAGGTATTCCGGTGTCTTGGCGATGCGTCGAGCCACATCGCGGGCAGCCTCATGGATGCTGCGAACGATCTTCCGATTCGGTGTGTTGGGGCAGCATTTCGCTTTCAACGGACAGGTGACGCAGTCGGTTTGGCTGGAGCGGTAGATGATGGTGTTGGCCTTGGTTACCCGCGATCTTTTCTGGGTGAAGGCGCGCCATTCACTGCGTAGCGGTTTGCCGGTTGGGCAGCGATATTCATTGGCTTCCTGATTCCAGTGGAAGTCGTTACTGGAGAGACTGTCGTCCTTGCGCTCAGTCTTGTCCCACACCGGCACATGCGGCTCGATGTCCTTCTCTTCGACCATCCAGGCCAGCATCGGGGCAGTGCCATAGGCGGTGTCGCCGATGAGGCGTTCCGGTGTGAGGTCGAACTGCGCTTCGACACGCTCGACCATCGTCCTGGTCGAGTCGACTTCGGCGGTACGGTGCGCCGGGGTCGCTTCCACATCCATGATCACACCGTGCTCAGTGTCGATCAGGTAATTTGTGGAGTAGGCAAAGAAGGCCGGGCCGCCTGGTGCTGCTGTCCAACGGGACTGAGGATCGGTGAGCGAAATCTTCTTGGGAAGAGCCTCAGCCAACGCATCTTCATCAAGTGCTTCGAGGTACTCGCGCACGGCGCGGCTGCTGAGCTTTGGATCGCTCCAATCGACTTCATCTCCCACCACCCCACGTTGGCGGCTAGCATCGGCCTTGATGATGCTGGCGTCCACAGCGAAGCCTTCGCCTTTGACCAGGCCAGCCGCCATGCAGCGGCGCAGCACCTCATTGAACAACCAGCGGAACAGGCCACTGTCACGAAAACGGCCGTGCCGGTTCTTCGAGAAGGTCGAGTGATTGGGTACTTCGTCTTCCAGACCCAGCCGGCAGAACCAGCGATAGCCAAGGTTCAGGTGCACCTCTTCGCACAATCGACGCTCGGAACGAATGCCATAGCAGTAGCCGACGACGAGCATACGCACCATCAATTCCGGGTCAATCGAGGGACGCCCGATGGGGCTATAGAAATCCGCCAGATAGGCGCGCAGATCACTGAGATCCAGGCACTGGTCGATGCTGCGCAGGAGATGTTGGGCCGGGACGTGATCTTCGAGATTGAACGAGTAGAACAGGCGCTGCTGTCCTCCCGGTAACTGTCCCATCATGCTGTTCGCCTCCACGCCCGCTGACAAAGCAATTTTGCCAACGGCATGGGGAGGTCGCTACTTTTTCAACAGAATCGACCCAAAGCTGCCGCTCGCCCGGGCGAACAATCGGCCAAAAGCGGTCATCAGGTGCTCACGAATGCAGGGCTGATTGATTTTATGCAACTGGCCACTAAACTTGGGACTAGCCCACCATGAGGTAGAGATTCAAAACTGAGTGAAGCTAATTGCTTAACTGCCGTCGCGCTCCGATGTAGTGCACGCTGGAAACTCATTGATATATTACCTCACCGTAGTTAGCAACGAGCATCGCAGATTCATAGACAGTAATGTTGAGCTGCAGGCGCAGGTGTCGTGAAGACGCACGTACTCAATATCGATGCAATGTTGCTGCTACAAAAATGCAGTGGCAAGGCAGATCCAGTTGCGACCAAGCTGGTGCTGTTTGTAGCTCTTGCGCGAGTTTGCGTGCGCCAGGCAGTTTCGCTACATACCATGCCCTTTCGAGAGGCGCCGCCGACAGTCCTCAATTACGTTGAACACTCTATCCAGTTCGAGACGTGCCAGGCGGCAGGTAAGAACTCCGCTCCCTCATGTGTTCGGGCAATTTCCTGATGCCACAGACACTTTTAACAAATGCTCAGGTGGCGACTTGATCAGACAGAGCAGTGATTCGAGCACGGAACGTATTAGCGACTCTTTGTTCTCTGGCTGTTGCAGGCACTCATATAAAAGACCGCTGATAGCGCTCTGAAATAGCGCCTCGACCATTTCAAGATTTATGTCTGGAGAAATTTCGCCATTTCTAGAAGCGGACTCGAGGATGGCCGCAATTTGCCGCATGAACTGCTTGCGCAGCCGCGTTAAGCCGTCCCGAATGATTCCGCATTCGCCTGTAGGACCTTGAAGGAACATGATGCTCAAGAGCTTTCGAGCCGTGTCGTCGCCAACCGTATTCAGCAGAACGCGCGCCAGCCACGTCCATGCGTTGTCAAGGCAGGCATTGCGAGGCACCGGCTGTCGAAGCGGAATCGATAACTCGTCGAACAGCGCGTTCAAGATGGCGTGCTTGTCTTTGAAATGCCAATAGACCGCACCGCGTGTGACGCCCGCCATCTTGGCCACCGTCGCCAACGCGGCGTTATCGACCCCTTCATCCCAGAACACTTCATTGGCAGCCATGAGAATCTTGCGTCGGGTCAGCTCCGCTTCAGCGGCGGTTCGTCTGGCCATGCTTTCGCCTCTCAGGATGTATGCGTGGCGCGCCGACCGATCGCCCGCTCGACGCTCTGCTGGCAGCGGTGCAGCGCCTGTTGAAATGGCTCACGACGAGTCACTAGCCGCGCTGTCGGTCCGACGATTGCGATCGAGTACCGACCCAAATAGGTTTCCAGCGTGATCGCAAACGAGCTGAGTCCCTCAATCAGCTCGCCATGTTCTTCGGCAACGGCGCCCTCAGCGATCTGGTCGAGCTGCTCAAGCAGCGTAATCCGGTCAGGCGTGCATGGAGTCACGATCGGCAGCGGGTCGGGCAGCAGCTGTTGCCGCCACTCATCGGCCAGGACCGCCAGCAGCGCCTTGCCGCTCGCAGTCGCGTAGGCCGGCGCCTTGATACCAATGGGAAACACGACACGTAGCTCACGCTCGGCCACGACGCGGTCGACCACGTAGGCTTTCGCGCCGACCAGCGTGCTGACGCAAACCGACTCGCCCAACTGCTCGGAGAGCTCGAGCATGTAGGGCTTGAGCAACGTGATGATGTCCGTCTGGGTCTGGCTGATCAGCTGCCCGAGTGCCGGCCCCAGGCGGAAGCCGCCACTGGGGCCAAGGGTCTCGACCAGGTACTCGGCCTCCAGCGCGGTGATGATGCGCTGCACCGTGGAGCGGGGCAGGTCGACGATCTGCGCGATAGCAGCCAGGCTCAGTCCCTGGGGGTTGTCGCCCAGGGCCCGCATGATCGCTCCTGCGCGGGCGATTACCTGAATACCGTTGTGCCGGCCGGCTTCAGCGGCCTGGTCTGTCTGTGTCATAGCATCCTCTTATGTACTACGCCCACTTGGGTTGCGGGGATTTTCCAGCAGCTTCGCAAGAGTGAACAGGCATTCTTCAACGTCGCGGACCGGAGTTGCCAGTTCCTTGTTCAGGCCTGTTACATATTCCGAGTTGTCTCTACTGAACTGTATAGTGATACACTGAATCGCTATATGGTACAGCCTTTGTGCATTTGAGGGGAGACAACAGGTGAATCACCGAAAAGCTAAATCGCGCGCATGGCATTCCGTTCCGCTGGCGGCACTGTTGCTGGCCGGCTGCGTGGAGTCGGACAAGACGCAAACCGCGGCGCCGGTGCCCGAGGTCGGCGTCTACACCGTACAGGCGCAGCCGCTGACCCTGACCACCGACCTGCCGGGTCGCACCAGCGCCTACCGGGTCGCCGAGGTGCGCCCGCAGGTTTCCGGCATCCTCCAGCAGCGCCTGTTCACCGAGGGCTCGGAGGTGAAGAAAGGCCAGCAGCTGTACCAGATCGATCCGCGCACCTACGAGGCGCGCCTGGCCCGCGCCGAAGCCAACCTGACCACCGCCGAGAACCTGGCCCGCCGCTACGAGCGCCTGCTGAAGACCAATGCGGTCAGCCAGCAGCAGTACGACGACGCCCAGGCCGCCTGGAAGCAGGCGCAGGCGGAAGTGCAGGTGGCACGCATCGACGTGCAGTACACCAAGGTGCTGGCGCCGATCTCCGGGCGCATCGGCCGCTCGGCAGTGACCGAGGGGGCGCTGGTCACCAACGGCCAGGCCCAGCATCTGGCCACCGTGACCCAGCTCGATCCGATATACGTCGACGTCAACCAGCCGATCACCAAGCTGCTCGGGCTCAAGCGCGCACTGGAATCCGGGCGCCTGCAGAAAACCGGCAGTGACCAGGCCGAGGTCAGCCTGACGCTCGATGACGGCAGCGCCTATCCGTTGCCCGGCACCCTGAAGTTCTCCGAGGTGAGCGTCGACCCGACCACCGGTTCGGTGACGTTGCGCGCCGAGTTTCCCAACCCGGACCGCAAGCTACTGCCGGGCATGTTCGTGCATGCGCTGCTCAAGGAAGGCACCCAGCAGGACGCCATCCTCGTGCCGCAGCAGGCGGTCAGTCGCGATGCCCGCGGCGTACCCAGCGTCTGGGTGGTCAAGCCGGACGACAGCGTCGAGCGGCGCGAGGTCGAGACCCTGCGTACCGTCGGCAATGCCTGGCTGATCGGCAAGGGTGTTGCTGATGGCGAGCGGGTGGTCACCGAAGGCACGCAGCGGGTACGCAGCGGCATCACGGTCAAGCCGGTGGCCGCCAGTAACGTCAAGCTGGTCGCCGAGTTCGCTCCGAAGACCGACGCCGTCGCCAACTGAGGAGCAAACCGTACATGTCCCGTTTTTTCATTGACCGGCCGATCTTCGCCTGGGTGCTGGCGATCGTCGCCATGCTCGCCGGCGCGTTGTCGCTGGTGAAAATGCCGATCAGCCAGTACCCCAACATCGCCGCACCGGCCGTGGCCATCGATGTGTCCTATCCCGGCGCCTCCGCGCAGACCGTGCAGGACACCGTGGTGCAGGTGATCGAACAGCAACTCAGCGGCCTCGACGGTTTTCGCTACATGTCCGCGGAGAGCAATTCCGACGGCAGCATGACCATCATCGTGACCTTCGAGCAGGGCACCGACCCGGATATCGCCCAGGTCCAGGTGCAGAACAAACTGCAGCTGGCTACACCCAGGCTGCCTGAGGAAGTGCAGCGCCAAGGGCTGCGCGTGGTGAAGTACCAGCAGAACTTCTTCCTGATCATCGGGCTGGCGGACAGCACCGGCAAGATGAGCAACTTCGACCTCGGCAACGTGATCGCTTCGCAGCTGCAGGACCCGATCTCGCGCATCGACGGCGTCGGCGACTACATGCTGTTCGGCTCGCCCTATGCCATGCGCATCTGGCTCGACCCGGCCAAGCTCAACAGCTACCAGCTGACCCCCAGCGACGTCGCCAACGCCATCCGCGAGCAGAACGTGCAGGTCTCCTCCGGCCAGCTCGGCGGCCTGCCGACCCGCTCGGGTGTGCAGCTCAACGCCACGGTGCTGGGCAAGACCCGCATGACCACGCCCGAGGAGTTCGAGGAAATCCTGGTCAAGGTCAAAACCGACGGCTCGCAGATCCGCGTCAAGGACGTTGCCCGGGTCGCGCTGGGCGCCGACAACTTCGCCATTTCCAGCAAGCACAACGGCAGACCGTCGGCGGGCCTGGCCCTGCGCCTGGCCAGCGGCGGCAACCTGCTGGAAACCGTGAAGGCGGTGAAAGCCGTGATGGAGAAGCAGAAGGCCTATCTGCCGGAAGGGGTCGAGGTGTTCTATCCCTACGACACCACGCCAGTGGTGGAGGCCTCGATCAGTTCGGTGATTTACACCATCATCGAAGCCGTGGCGTTGGTATTTTTGGTGATGTACCTGTTCCTGCAGAACTTCCGCGCCACACTCATCCCGACCCTGGCGGTGCCCGTGGTGCTGCTCGGCGCCTTCGCCCTGCTGCCTTACTTCGGCCTCAGCATCAACGTGCTGACCATGTACGCCATGGTGCTAGCCATCGGTTTGCTGGTGGATGACGCCATCGTGGTGGTTGAGAACGTCGAGCGCCTGATGCACGAAGAAGGGCTGACGCCGCTGGAAGCGACGCGCAAATCCATGGGGCAGATTCAGGGCGCGCTGGTCGGCATCGGCCTGGTGCTGTCGGCGGTGTTCGTGCCGATGGCCTTCTTCGGCGGTTCAGCGGGCATCATCTACAAGCAGTTCGCCGTGACTATCGTGCTCTGCATGAGTCTCTCGGTACTGGTCGCGCTGATTTTCACCCCGGCGCTGTGCGCCACCATCCTGAAGAAGCCCAAGGGCGACGCCCACCACGAGAAAAAAGGCTTCTTCGGCTGGTTCAACCGTATTTTCGACCGTGGCACGAATCGCTTCGAACGCGGCGTCAGCGGCATGCTCAAGAATCGCGGGCGATACCTGCTGGCATTCGTGTTGATTACCGCCGGTACCGGCTATCTGTTCACCCAGATTCCCAAGGCCTTCCTGCCCAACGAAGACCAGGGCCTGCTGATGGTCGAGGTACGCATGCCGGTGAATTCCTCCGCCGAACGCACCGAAGCGGTACTGCAGGAAGTGAGCGACTACCTGCGCAATGAGGAAGGCCAGCTGATCCAGCACGTGCTGACCGTCAACGGCTTCAACTTCGCCGGTCGCGGGCAGAACTCCGGCCTCGGTCTGGTCATGCTCAAGGACTGGAGCGTGCGCGCCGCGGAAGGCCAGGACGTGTTCAGCCTGGCCCAGCGCGCCAACGCCCGCTTCGCCCAGATCAAGGACGCCACCGTCATGGCCTTCGTGCCGCCGGCGATCCTCGAGATGGGTAACGCCATGGGCTTCAACCTGTACCTGCAGGACAACTCCGGCGTCGGTCACGCCGCGCTGATGGAGGCGCGCAACCAGTTCCTGCAGCTGGCCAACCAGCATCCGAAGCTGCGCGCGGTGCGCCCCAACGGCAAGGACGACGAGCCGCAGTTCCAGGTCAATATCAATGACGAGAAAGCCCGCGCCCTGCAGGTCAGCATCGCCTCAATCAACGAAACCATGAGCGCGGCCTGGGGTTCGATGTACGTCAACGACTTCATCGACCGCGGTCGGGTCAAGCGTGTCTACATCCAGGGCCAAGACGATTCGCGCATCTCGCCGGAAGACTTCGACAAGTGGTACGTGCGCAACGCCCTCGGTGAGATGGTGCCCTTCTCGGCCTTCGCCACCGGCGAGTGGGTGTTTGGCTCGCCGAAGCTGGAACGCTACGGCGGCATCTCTTCGCTGGCAATCCTCGGCGAGCCGGCACCCGGCTACAGCACCGGCGACGCCATGGTCGCCATCGCCGAAATCATGCAGCAGCTGCCGCCGGGTATCGGCCTGAGCTACACCGGGCTGTCCTACGAGGAAATCCAGACCGGCGACCAGGCGCCGATGCTCTATGCGCTGACCGTGCTGATTGTGTTCCTCTGTCTGGCCGCGCTCTACGAGAGCTGGTCGGTGCCGGCTTCGGTGATGCTGGTGGTGCCGCTGGGCATCCTCGGCGCGGTGCTCGCCACGCTGTTCCGTGACCTCACCGCCGACGTCTACTTCCAGATCGGCCTGATGACCACGGTCGGTCTGTCGGCGAAGAACGCCATCCTCATCGTCGAGTTCGCCAAGGATTTGTATGAGAAGGAAGGCATGCCGCTGGTCGATGCTGCCGTTCATGCGGCCAGGCTGCGGCTGCGACCGATCGTCATGACTTCCTTGGCCTTTACCTTCGGTGTATTGCCCATGGCTCTGGCCAGTGGCGCCGGTGCCGGCAGCCAGCACTCGGTCGCTACCGGCGTGGTCGGCGGGATGATCACCGCCACGGTGCTCGCGGTGTTCTTCGTGCCGCTGTTCTATGTGGTGGTGGTCAAGTTGTTCGAAGGCCGCAAGAAGGCTCAGGCCGATGGCGAAGGAGAATCCGCATGAGACTCAAGCATCTGACCGTCGCGATGACGCTGGCGCTGTCCGGCTGCAGCCTGATTCCGGACTACCAGCGCCCGGACATGCCGGTGCAGGCGCAGTGGCCGGAAGGCGCGGCCTATGATCAGGGCGTGTCGGCGAGCACCACTGCCACGGAGCTGGGTTGGCGGCAGTTCTTCGTCGATCCGACCCTGCAACGCCTGATCGGCCTCTCGCTGGAAAACAACCGCGACCTGCGTCAGGCGGCGCTCAACGTCGAAGCCTACCGCGCGCAATACCGCATCAGCCGCTCCGACCTGTTCCCCAGCATCGGCATCGACGGCAGCGGCCAGCGCCAGCGTCTGCCGGCCGACCTGGCGAACACCGGCGAGGCGGGTATCGCCAGCCAGTACGGTGTAACGCTTGGCGTCAGTGCCTACGAGCTGGACTTCTTCGGTCGCCTGCGCAGCCTGGAGGAAGGCGCGCTGGCGCGCTACCTGGCAACCGAGGAGGCGCAACGCAGCGTGCAGATCGGGCTGGTCAGCGAGGTCGCGATGGCCTACCTGACCTGGCGCACCGATCAGGGCCTGCTGGAGCTGACCCACGACACGCTCTACAGCTATGGCAAAAGCCTGAGCCTGGTGCAGGCCGCCCACGACGTTGGCACGGCATCGGCATTGGATGTGCGTCAGGCCCGCAGCCTGGTGGAGCAGGCGCGCGTGCAGTTCGCCCGCTATTCGCGCCTGGTCGCGCAGGATGCCAACCTGCTGCGCCTGTTGCTCGGCACCGAGCTGCCGGCCGATATCACGGATGAACCCGGCAGTGATCGCATGTTCGCAGAATTGCCGGTGGGCATGCCGGCCGACCTGCTGCTACGCCGCCCGGATATCATCGCAGCCGAGTTTCGCCTGCATGCGGCCAACGCCAACATTGGCGCAGCACGCGCGGCGTTCTTCCCGAGCATCCGCCTGACAGCCGCCGCCGGCACCCTGAGCGGTGAGCTAGACGGCCTGTTCGAGGGCGGTTCGGGCACCTGGAGTTTCATGCCACAGATCAACATCCCGATCTTCACCGCCGGCCGGCTCAAGGCCAACCTCGATTACGCCGAGGTGCAGAAGGACATCAACATCGCCGAGTACGAACAGACCATCCAGACCGCATTCCGCGAAGTCGCCGATGGCCTGGCCGCACGCGGCACCTTCGAAGAACAGCTGCAGGCCCAGGCCGACCTGACCACTACCACCCAGGAATACCTGGAACTGGCGCAGCAGCGCTATGACGAGGGTGTCGACAACTACTTGGCCGTGCTCGATGCGCAACGCGAACTGTTCTCTGCCCAGCAACAGCTGCTCAGCGACCGACTGCTGCAGCTCAACAGCGAGGTGCAGCTGTTCCGAGCGCTCGGCGGCGGATGGACGGAGAACATCGCGCACCGCGACGAGTCCGCGCAATAAAAAGGCGGTCGGCGTTACGCCGGCCGCTATGACAACGTTTGATTGTTTTGGAAAGCCAGAGGAGAGAAAGCATGAAAATCCGCTTCGCACTGTCGTTGGCAATCGCACTTCTTACCGGCACAGCCACCGCTGGCGCCGCCGAGTTTTCCGGCGCGCTGGGCATGACCGGTCAAGGTGACATGAGCTACCGCGCCGGCCTGGCGTTCGACTGGGACAAAACCTGGCTGAACAGCGGCACTGGCCAGCTGACCGGCTACTGGGAAGCTGCCTATACCTATTGGGAAGGCGGTGACGACTACAGCGGTGCGCACTCGCTGTCCTTCGCCCCGGTATTTGTCTATGAGTTCAGCGGCTTCAAATACACGCCCTTCGTCGAAGCCGGGATTGGCGTTGCATTCTTCTCCAAGACCGATGTCGGCGAGCAGCAATTGGGGTCCTCGTTCAACTTCGAAGACCGCATCGGCGCCGGCCTGAAGCTGCCGCACGAGCAAAAGGTCGGCATACGCGCCATCCACTATTCCAATGCCGGCATCAAACAGCCGAACGACGGAATCGAATCCTACTCATTGTTCTACAACAAAGCCTTCTGATATCTGGGGCTTCTGCGCCGGACGGAGTCGCAACGTGGTAATCACCTTGCCGCAATTGTCCCTTATACCTAGGGATGGTCTGAAGTAGTCAGGTATTTCTGGCTGACTCCAGCCCTTGCCGATTTCAAAACGGTGATTCGGCTAAAAAACGATCAAATCATCCCCTCTTTCCGGATTTATAGCCGGCGCGAGCACCTCGCGCCGGCCATTTCCCGCATTACAGACGCACCTCTCCTGCATTCGTCAGCAAATGTCGGCGCGCCATCCACAGGTTCGACAGCGCGAACAGTGTCACCAACTGCGCGGTGTTCTTCGCCAGGCCACGGAAGCGTGTCTTCACGTAGCCGAATTGGCGCTTGATCACCCGGAACGGGTGCTCGACTTTGGCGCGCACCTGGGCCTTGGATTTCTCGATCTTGCGCTTGGCTTTGTACAGCGCACTGCGCTTACTCAGCTTCTTGTACGTACTGCGGCGGGCCGCAATCTGCCAGATCACCTCCCGGCCTTCATGTTCCGGGCGTTTCTCTACGCCGGTGTAACCCGCGTCGGCGCCGACCATGTTTTCCTTTCCATGCAGCAGTTTGTCGACCTGGGTAACGTCAGCAACGTTGGCTGCCGTCCCCACCACGCTGTGCACCAGGCCAGACTCGGTATCCGCGCCGATGTGGGCCTTCATGCCGAAGTAATACTGATTGCCCTTCTTGGTCTGGTGCATTTCCGGGTCACGCTTACCGTCCTTGTTCTTGGTCGAACTCGGCGCATGGATCAGCGTGGCATCGACGATGGTGCCCTGGCGCAGCGACAGGCCCCGATCGCCCAGGTAACCATTGATCACCGCCAGAATCCCGGCCGCCAACTCGTGCTTCTCCAGCAGGCGACGGAAATTGAGGATGGTGGTTTCGTCGGGAATACGCTCTAGGTTCAGCCCGGCAAACTGGCGCAAGATTGTGGTCTCGTACAGCGCCTCCTCCATCGCTGGATCGCTGTAGCCGAACCAGTTCTGCATCAAATGTACGCGCAGCATCGCCATCAGCTGATACGCCGGACGACCACCTTCACCCTTGGGGTAGTGCGGCTCGATCAGGGCAATCAAACCCTTCCACGGCACCACCTGATCCATCTCGATCAGGAACAACTCTTTGCGGGTCTGCTTGCGCTTGCCGGCGTACTCGGCGTCGGCGAAGGTCATTTGCTTCATCGGGAAACTCGGGCAACGGGATCGGCGTATTTCACCAGATTCGGGAAGTCTTTTTCAGACCATCCTTAGGAGAGCTCGATAAACTCAATACGCTATGGGATGGCAGCAGCGTAATTGTTGACCGCATTTCTAGAGAAGGCTTCGTACTCCAAAATGCGCGCCTCACCCTATCATTGATGGCACAGCCAAGTGTGATCAGCCGCTTCATGGCCAAACGCGGCGAAGAGGCACGCGGCACCGGCTTCTTAGCACGCTTCCTGATCGCGAAGCCTCGCTTGATGGCCGGACAACGCACCGATCAACAGCTATCTGAATTGCTCCGCCTAAGGAGCTTTAATGCCCGCATCCACGAACTGCTGAACTCTCCTTTATTGACCGAGCGACAAGTACTGTCTTTTTCCGAGCAGGCAAAGGATCGTTGGTTCCAGTACAGCCGTTTTCTCGAATTGCAGATGAAGGAGAACGGGCTGTATTTCTATCTTAAGGATCACGCTTCTAAGCTGCTAGAAAACACCAGCCGCCTAGCTGCAATAGTGCATACCTTCGAGCGCACCTCGAACAACCAAACCGAGATAGATTGTTCAACACTGGAATTCTGCTGGAAGTTTACTCAGCACTGCTCCAAGCATTTTATAGCCCACTTGGCAAACGAACCACAGATCGTCATTGATGCGAATCACTTAGCGCACTACTTACTAAAACTTGCAAGCAAACAAGACCCTTTCGCTCTTAATAAAGAGGAAAAACACAGCAGAGCCTCTTCCAACGACACACGCGCTGAACTACCTAGGGATCTGATTTCTGGAGCCAGAGCCACTTTCACCATAACTCAACTTAAACAATTCGGACCCAGCAGCCTTAGAGGACGCGCCAACACGGCTCGCTTAGAAGGAGCGATTGATCTGTTATGCAAACTTGGCCACATCGCAAAAGAAGGAAGCCGTTACCGGTTTCAAGAATCGATACTGCTTAGACAGGAACCCGAACTAAAGAATGGCGAGATAGTTGAGGTCAAAGAGCTACCGCTGTTCAACGAGCAAGAATTCTGGACGCCCCAGCGAGGTTATGGCTATACCGCCGGCTACTATATTAAAGTTCGCTAGCGACTCAGCTTTTTATGTACCTATAAGGTCGCGACACTATTCAGGCATTATCTCAGCAAGGAAAAAAACTTACCATAAATGATATGTTATAACGTTTATATTGGGAGAAACCAAAGCTACCTTTGTGGCAGCGTCGCCGTCGGTCGGTCGCGCTCCCCTTTCAGATCGCTGCAGCAGAGTGCTTGCGCCGCCAGGCAGCCTGGATTTAATTTGAACTCCTCTGCGGCACGAGAGGGAACCAGGAAACTAAAACCGGGTACAGAACCGGGTACAATTATTAATGCAAGTTGGAAAACACCTGTATTTAAAGACCCAGACACCGACACTTGCCGTCTAACACTGAACCTGCCTCAGCCCCCCGGTTCCGCCGCGAGTGCGCACTTAGCTGGCCTGTTTTACCGAACGCCAGGACGACCTGTTTGACCCTGCCGAAGAGACCATCGGCTGCTATTGCGGCGATTGAATGCGGTCAGGCGACAGTACTCATTCCCGATGGTGTGCGAAGCCGCGCGGTGTGAGGCTTGCCCCATGCTTGCTGACGTTGTCAGCGACATGCCAGGCAACCATCGGTCTTCGAGGTTGCGGCGCGGCACCCGCCGCGTGACCGAGCCAGTTCGCAACGCATCCCTCCGTGCGAACGACCATCGGCTTGCCGGTGGTGGATGCACCTTCCTAGTCCATTCGCCTTATCAACCCACCGCGGGGTTACGCACCCCCCCGCGCAGTCGGGTCCGGTGTGTCTCCGCTTCATTCCCATTGGAGATTCACCATGACCAATACGACTTCCAACGCGAAGAGCTACTTCGATCTTCACACCGAGGGCTACGCCCGCTTGCAGCGTGTCCGGGAGGTTCCTGTCCGTGGTGGCCGCCGTGCGCAGCCGTTCCTGGCTTGCACTGTCGCCGCACTCGTCGGGTCCGCCAAAGACCCCGTCACCCGCTACTTCGACGTCAAAGTCTCCGGTGCCGACGCCAAGAAATTGGTCGAGGGTTACATCGGCGTCGATGACCCGAGGCAGCGTCCGCTGGTCAAGTTCCGGCTCGGCGATCTCTGGGCCGATGCCTTCATTCGTACCAGTGGTGACCGCAAGGGCGATCCGGCAGCCAGTCTCAAGGGCCGACTGTTGAAAGCCGAACTGATCGATCGTGCCGAACTGGCGCAGATCGAGCAGTACGAGCTGATCACCCGGGGTATCGGTTATCTCAACCGTCCGCGCGAGGTTACGCCGAAGGATGGCGATCCGTTCCTGTCGTGCTCCATCGGGGCGCTGGCCGGCCCGGTCGATGAGCCGGATTACCGGTACATCAACACCATCGTCGCCACTGCGGACGCCCAGCATCTGGTGCGCCGCTGCGTACAGGCCATCGAGGCCGAGCGCAAGGTGCTGATCGCCTTCCGTCTCAACGACATGAAGGCCGATGCGTACCTCCGCACCAAGGGCGAGCGTGCCGGCGAACCGGCGGCGAGCCTGGAATCCAAGCTGATCCACATCGGCCTGATCAAGATCGATGGCCAGCAGGTCTTTCCGGCCGCCGCACCGGCGCCCGTTTCCGAGGGCGCTGCGGCGACCGAGGATGCGGATACCGCCGATGGCACCGTCGAGGCGCCGACCGCCGAGTCCGTTCAGGACGAACCCGTGCCGGCACCCGAGGCCGAGGAACCCGCACTCGCGGCTTCCTTCTGATCCACCCCCGCAAGGCCCCATTCCGGGGTCTTGCTTCTTATCCCCAACCTGCCTGCAGGCCACTGACGTGGCGCGTGGGCGTTCGTCTTTTCATCCCCGCAGTCCGTTCCGCACCGTGCGGATTCGGCTGCATAACAATCCCAGGAGAATGCCATGTCTCTCGCATCCCGTTTCGCACCGCGCTCACCGGTACTGCGCTCGGACCGTCCTCTGTTGGACGACCAGATTCGCGCCGTGGTGCCGTCGATCTTTGCGGAAACACCACACGAAAGCCGTTCCCAGCGGTACAGCTACATCCCGACGGCCACCGTGCTGTCGGAACTTCGTCAGGAGGGGTTCCTGCCCTTCATGGTGTGCCAGACACGTGTCCGCAACGAGGACCGCCGCGAGTACACCAAACACCTGATCCGCCTTCGCCACGCCAGCCAGATCAATGGCGACGAAGCCAACGAGATCATCTTGTTGAACTCGCACGATGGCACCAGCAGCTATCAGATGCTGGCAGGTCAGTTTCGATTCGTCTGCCAGAACGGGCTGGTCTGCGGCGACACGTTCGCGGACATCCGAGTGCCTCACAAGGGCGATGTCGCGGGCCAGGTCATCGAAGGTGCCTACGAAGTCCTGAAAGGCTTCGAGCGGGTGCAGGAAGCGCGCGAGAGCATGCGCGCGATCACGCTGGAGGCCGGGGAGGACGACGTTTTCGCCCGTTCGGCCCTGGCGCTCAAGTACGACGATCCGGACAAGCCCGCGCCTGTCACGGAGAGTCAGTTGTTGGTCCCCAGACGCTGGGACGATCGCAAGAGCGACCTCTGGTCGATCTTCAACCGCGTCCAGGAAAACCTCGTCAAGGGAGGGCTGACCGGACGCACTGCGAACGGCCGCCGCCAGCGTACCCGCCCTGTACAGGGTATCGATCAGAACCTGCGCCTGAACCGCGCCCTCTGGATGCTCGCCGAAGGCATGCGCCAGTTGAAGTCCTGAGCCACTACTCGGACCTCGCCCGTCAGGGCGGGTCCATTTTCTTCCTGACCCGTTGCGCGCCGCGCAAGACGGTTCCATTCATCACAAGGAGATACGCCATGGCTACAGCAGCCGTTCAATCCGATCCGCCCCTCATCGTCCGCGGCCAACTCGCCATCCGCACCATCCCGGGCCGCAACGGACGGTTCACGGTCGGTCGCCTCACGACCCGCCTTGGACTGTTCCATGTGAAAGACCCGGAACTGGAGCAGTACCCCGAAGGGAAGTACGAGGGTGAGTTCGTCATCCGCTACATCTATCCGAAGGCCTATCCGGTTGGCGATGGCATGCGCTTTGAAATCCGCGCCAACCTGGACGGCATGACCCTGTCGGGCATCGACAAGCTGAGCAAGGCCGAGGCTCGCGCCTTCGCCGCACAGGACGTCGATCCGCTCGATGAAGAGCTGGGCACGCCACCGGCGACAACGCCGGCAGCAGCCGAGAAATCCAAGTCCCGGTCCAAGCCGGAGCCCGCGCCCGTGCAGGCATCGAAAGACCCGCTGGTCGATACCACGCCATTCGGCGTCGATACGCCGTCCGCCACCGTGGCCGCTTCGGGTGGTCCCGAGAGCGACGACGCGGCGCTGTTCGGCATTCTCTGGCCGTTGGAAGAGTCGGTGAAACTCGACTCGACCATCGATCGCCGCACCCTGCGTCTGCAGATCGCGCGGCTCAACCAGTTGGGCTATGCCTTCGACGCCACGGCCCAGCAATGGAACCTGCAACTCGCACCCGAACCGCAGGCTGCCTGATCGTCCTGCCGCATCCGCGGCATTTCATCCACCCGCCGGGGCGACCCCGATGGGGAGGTTCCCGGCTATTTCAATCGAGGAGCTTCACCATGAGTCGGCACTACTTCGACACATTCCACAAAGGATTTCCCGTCACCGTACTACTCGGCTGGGATCGGCCGATGAACTACTTCTTCTTAGTCATCGAGAAGCCAACCGAGTTGATCGACGACACCATGAAGGTCGAGAGCGACGACTTCTTGTACAGCAATCTGCACGAGAGCGATCCGTTCAACCATGACCTGGACTACTACCGTGAGGTCTTACGTCATTTTCAGATCCTTGTGCCGGAAAGCCTGTTCATCGAGGTCCAGCACGACGCTGAGAGAAATGTCGGCAACCGCGTAGTCAAGCATCAGGCCGACGGTTCGTTCACCGAACGTGAACTCTGAGTAGTCCGCGTTCTTTCATCCCTAACGGGGCATTCACTGCCCCTGCGGGTGGTGGTGCCCCTGACTTCATTGAGGACTCCACCATGTCTGCACCTTCATCCCCACAGTTGCTGTACCGCATCGACGAATGCGGCGACGTGATGGCCGATGCTTGCGTCTGCGGCGAAGACGGCGATCTGGTCTTTCTATCGGTCTGGGCGCGGGACACCGCGATCCAGCAGTTTCTCGCCCGGCTCACCTTGGGCCGCGACGAGGATGGACTGGACCAGTTCCATCTCGTCACCGACCAGGGCGGCTCCGTGCCCGTGTTCGTTCCCTCGGTCGAGCGTCTGGAAAAGCGCTTGACCCGCAGCTATCGCCGCACCCTGTTCGGGTCGCTCGTCAATCTCTGGCTGTTCGATCGGCGCTGCATCCGGCCGGACAAGGCCACCACCAGCGCGCTCGCACTGTTGCCGCGCGCGGCGGCCGATCCTACGTCGCGCCTCTGGCTGCTCGTCAAGGAGACGTGCCCGCTGCCCTTGCTGGATCACTGGCAAGGGACGGTGCTGGCACTGCTGCGAGACCGCGACATGCTCCGCGACCTGCCGACGGCCCTCGGGCCGCTGCGTGGATTTCGTCTGGGGCTGGATGTGCCAGCGCTCACCGAAGCACTGAGCAGCCTGATCCGCCAGGGCGTACTGACCGCCCATCCGCTCCCGCAGCCGGCGACCACCCAAGGGTCGCTGGAAGCGGTGGCCTGACCCACGGCAGGTGCGTGCGACCGGCGCGCACCCGCTTTCCTTCATCCCCGCTACAGGAGATTTCTTATGGCACTCATGTTCCCGCGGCTCGCCCGCAATTTCGTCAAGGCCGGCTACTTTCCGACCGACGAACCCACGCTCGAAAGAGCGCTCAGCGCACTGGCGTCCGGCGACGGGCCGATGTGCATCCTCGATCCTTGTGCAGGCGAAGGCGTCGCCATCGCGGAGGCTGCGCATGCCCTCGGGCGTGACCAGGTCACCGCCTATGCGGTGGAGTTCGACCCGGAGCGCGCCAACCATGCGCGTCTGCTCGTCGATCACTGCATCCAGGGCGACCTCATGGACACCCTGATCGCACGCCAGAGCTTCGGTTTGCTGTGGCTCAACCCGCCATACGGGGATCTGTCCAAGGATGCGAACGGCAACATCGGCTACGACGGCAAGGGCCGCGCACGGCTGGAAAAGCTGTTCTACCAGCGCACGCTGCAACTGCTGCAGTACGACGGCATCCTGGTTTTCATCGTCCCGCACTATGTGCTCGATCAGGAACTGGTCGGCTGGCTGACGCGGCACTTTGCCGATCTGCGCATCTACCGAGCGGTGGATACGCAGTTCAAGCAGGTGGTCGTGTTCGGTCGCCGGGTCCGCCAGCGCGAGCTGGTGGGCGATGAGGTCAAGAACGTCCGTGCTCGCCTGTTGCAGATCGGGCAAGGCGACCTGGAAGCGGAGGAACTGCCACCCGCGTGGCCATCGCTTCCGTATGCCGTCCCTGTCGCCCAGCACGAGCCGGAGCATTTCTACCGTCTGAGCATGGAGCCGGCGCAGTTCGCCGACGAAGTGCAGCGCCTGCATGGCCTGTGGCCGTCGTTCGAGACCCATCTGGGCGCCGCCCAGCAGTCCTTGCGCCGCCCGGCGCGCGCATTGTCCCAGTGGCACCTGGCACTGGCCCTCGCGGCCGGCGCGATCTCCGGTGTCGTGCAGTCGAAGAACGGCCGCACCCTGGCCGTGAAAGGCGACACCTACAAGCAGAAGGCGACGACCACCGAATATCGCGAGCGCGATGACGGTTCAATCGCAGAGACACGCATCCTCACCGACAAGTTTGTCCCCGTGATTCGTGCCTGGGACTTGTCCCCGGACTCGGCCACCCTCGGCCGGATTCTCACCATCCACTGATCGCATCGGGCGGCTCGCCGCCTTGCTTCATTCATCCACCAGAAGGAGAACTCCCATGCTTTCGCGTTTGTTCGCGCGGCGCGAGCCGCAAGCCCGTCCGTTGTTCGCCCTCGGTTCGCTGAGGCTGAGCGAGAAGGTGCACTGGTTGGCCAGCAAAGGCCTCATCGATCCCTTGCCTTATGTGCAGCGCCATGTGCGCGGCGATTGGGGCGATGTCGACGAGACCACCCGCCAGGTCAATGATGTGGCACTCGACCAGGACAATCCCATGATCTCTCGCTACAGGATCACGCCGCAGCTGCTGCTGATCGTGATGACCAGCGAGGATCGCCGCACCACCGTGGTCCAACTGCCCGAAGAGCAGTCCTCGATCTAGCACCAGCCCATTTCATCCACCCACCGGGGTCATGTCGCCCCGATGGGGACGCCATGGCCCTTTCTTTCATCGAAGGAGCTATCACCATGGCAACTGTAATGTCCATCAGCACGGCCCCCAATCTGCGCTTCTCGCCGGGCGCGACGGTCATGACCGTCGGCGTGGCCAATCTGGTCGAACAGGGACGGCTCAACCCGAGCCCGTACCTTCGCCGCCACCTCAGCGGCGACTGGGGCGACCTCGACGAGGACGATCGGCGATCGAACGATGCCGCGCTGGCATCGGGCGAGGCCCGGTTGCTCTCTTCGTACCAGGTCGATCCCGATCTGAAACTCTGGATCATCACTGAGTGGGACCGCAGCGTCACGACGCTGTTGTTACCCAGCGAGTATTGATTTCCGGGCGGCTGCGCGCCGTCCACTCACCTTCACCCCCAGGGGCATCCATCGCCCCTGGGGGCGGTGCATGCCCCATTTTTTTGGAGCATCACCATGACCATGCAACTCGAAGCGGCCCCCGCCGCACCTTCCATGCCCGCCACGGGCGATCTGTTCAACCCTGCGGACAGCGAAAGCGATCTGTCTTTCAGCCTGCAGGATTTCGTCACCGAGTTTGGGGATGAGTTACTCGACTCCCTCAACCGGGCCAACCCGCCCGTTTACAACGGTGTGCCGCGCGCCAACCGCCAGCTCGTCCTCGCCAGCCTCAAGCGGCAGCTGTTCCCCGCCCAGGCCGAGGTCGTCCATGCGGCCGCCGAACTGCTCGTCAATCAGGGCGAGCGCGCGGCCATCGTCAATGGCGAGATGGGGACGGGGAAAACCACCGTCGGCATCGCGCTAGGGGCGGTGCTCAACGCGGAAGGCTATCGCCGCACGCTCGTCCTCAGCCCGCCCCATCTGGTCTACAAATGGCGGCGCGAGATCCTCGAAACCGTCGCCGGTGCGAAAGTCTGGGTGCTCAACGGCCCGGACACATTGCTCAAGTTGATCAAGCTGCGCGAGCAGTTGAACGTGCCGGCCGAAGGGCAGGAGTTCTTCATCATCGGCAGGGTCAGAATGCGGATGGGATTCCACTGGAAGCCCGCCTTCGTCCGCAAACGCACCCGTTACGGCATGGTCGGCGCCTGCCCGCACTGCGGGACGGTGGTCACTGATCTCGACGGCGAGCCGGTCAATGCTCTGGAGCTGGAGGCGGAAGAAATCCGCCGCAAGTGCAATGTCTGCGACGGCGCACTCTGGACGCTGATGCGGCCGCGCAGCCTGTCGGGCAGTGATCAGTCCTCGGCGGTGCTGCGTGCGCTGAAGAGAATCCCGACCATCGGCGAGGCCACGGCCAACAAGCTGATGAAGACCTTCGGCGATTCGTTCCTGGCGTCGATGCTCGGCGACAACCTGCACAACTTCATCAACCTGATGGACGAGCGCGGGGAGTTGGTGTTTTCCGCTCGGCAGGCGCAGCGCATGGAACGCGCCATGTCCTCGATGGAGTTCGGCTTCGGAGAAGGCGGTTATCAACCCTCGGAATATGTGAAGCGGTATCTGCCGCAAAGCACCTTCGACTTGCTCATCGCAGATGAAGCCCATGAATACAAAACGGGTGGATCGGCGCAGGGCCAGGCGATGGGCGTCATCGCGGCCAAGGCCCGCAAGACCGTACTGCTGACCGGCACCCTCATGGGGGGCTATGCAGACGATCTCTTTCATCTGCTGTTCCGGGCCTTGCCCGCGAGGATGATCGAAGATGGCTACCGCCCGAGCGCCAGCGGCAGCATGAATGCCGCTGCCATGGCGTTTATGAGGGACCACGGTGTCCTCAAGGACATCTATTCCGAGAGCAACGGGCCGGCCCACAAGACCGCCAAAGGCTCGAAGATCACCGTCAGAACGGTCAAGGCACCCGGGTTCGGGCCGAAAGGCGTACTGCGCTGCGTGCTGCCGTACACGATCTTCCTCAAGCTCAGAGACATCGGCGGCGTGCTGCCGCCGTATGACGAAGAGTTCCGGGAGGTCGCCATGGATGCCGGGCAGGCCGACGCCTACCGCAATCTGGCCGCCAGTCTGACGGCGGAACTCAAGGAGGCCCTGCGCAAGCGGGATACCACCTTGCTGGGCGTAGTCCTCAATGTGCTGTTGGCGTGGTCCGACTGCTGCTTCCGGGCGGAAACCGTGCGCCACCCGCGCACGCGCCAGGTCCTGGCCTTCACACCGGCTCAGTTCAACGAGCTGGAGATCATGCCGAAAGAGCGTGAGCTGATCGACATCTGCCGCGAGGAGAAAGCCGCGGGTCGCAAGACCCTGGTGTACTCCGTCTACACCGGCACGCGCGATACCACCAGCCGTTTGAAGATGCTGCTGGAGCAAGAGGGTTTTCGGGTGGCGGTACTGCGCGCAAGCGTGGATGCCTCTCGCCGCGAAGACTGGATTGCCGAGCAGCTCGATCGGGGGATCGACGTCCTCATCACGAATCCGGAACTGGTGAAAACCGGCCTGGATTTGCTGGAGTTCCCCACGATTGTGTTCATGCAGTCGGGGTGGAACATCTACACGTTGCAACAAGCCGCGCGCCGGTCATGGCGGATCGGCCAGAAGCAGCATGTGAAGGTGATCTACCTGGGGTATGCGGCCACGTCGCAGATGACGTGCCTGTCCCTGATGGCGAAGAAGATCCTGGTGTCGCAGAGCACCTCCGGCGACGTCCCGGAATCGGGGCTGGATGTGCTCAACCAAGACGGCGATTCGATCGAGGTCGCCCTGGCCCGGCAACTCGTCGCGGCCTGATGTTCCCGTTCATGCCGGCGTCCCTCTGGGCGCCGGCTTTTTTCTTCAAAACGGGGCAAACCACGATGCGCATTGTTTGCTGATCGGAATGCCGCCCACGGCGAAGGTATCGGCTCATCGCCACCGAGAGCCGAACCATGCCAGCAACCCAACTTCTACGGCGCCTGACCGGCAGCAGCCTGCTGATCGCCGCTGTGTTGAGCGGCGGCTGCGCCACCACCGCCGCACCGCCCGTTGATCCTCCTGTCGAGGAAGCCGACGCCGCGCCGCAGTCACCCGAACTGATTCCGGTGGTGCGCTACGGCCGCTACACGCTCGTGGAGCTTGCTCCCACCGCGGCCCAGCGTGACCTGCTGCTGCAGGTCATCGACGTGGCGATGCCGGCGGATGCCAGAGCGACGGTGGGCGATGGCCTGCGCCACGCACTCCAGCGCAGCGGCTACCAGCTTTGCGAGAACGCCCATGCGGTGATCGAGCTGTATTCGCTGCCGCTGCCGGCGGCGCACCTGCATCTGGGGCCGATGACGCTGCGCGACGCACTGCTCACCCTCGCCGGGCCGGCCTGGGATGTACAGGTCGATGACCGGGCGCGCCAGATCTGCTTCGTACCTGCCGGCGAGCCCTGCGCAGATCCCGAGACCGACACGCCACTGGCCGCGCCGGTGCAGACCTTTCCCATCATCGACGGAGGCCAGCCATGAGCGCAGTGGCCCATGCGTCGCGTTCGCGCGCGGCCTTCGTGCTGTACCTGCTGCTGTGGGCCTGGATGGTCGGACTCAGCGCACTGGTGCTCGTCAACTTCCGCGTCGCGGGCGACCTGGCCGGTCAGAGTCAAGTTGATTCGGCCTTACGCCAACTGCAGGTGCTCGAAGGCCGGCTCGCCGAATTCGCCGACGACGTCCAGACGCTGCAAGCCCGCCCCGAAGCGGCGACCACGGCAGCTTTGCAGGACACCCGCCAGCGCCTCGAAGCGGACATCGCCCGTCTCGAACAGTCGCTGGCCGGCTACGCCACCGAGGCGGCCCTGCAGACACTGCACAGCGACGTCGAGCAGCTCAAGGCGCAGCGCCAGACCGCCGCGCGCACGCCCGCAGCGCCGCGCCCCGCCAGGGCGACGACGGCTGCACCAGCACAGGTGCCGTTTCCCTTCCGCGTGATCGGTGCGGAACTGCGCGCCGGGCAGCGAGCCGTTTCCATCGCCCCCGCCGGCGACTCGCTCTCGGCCGGACAGATCCAGGTGCTGCTGCCCGGCGAGCATGCCGGGCGCTGGCAGTTGCAGACCATCGACGGCAACACCGCCGTGTTCCAGGCCGGCGACCAGACGCGCCGGCTGGCGATTCCTTGATCGGGAGGTGCCATGCAACGTCGCGCACTTTCCATGCTGTTCCTGCTGGCCTCGCTGACCGCACCGGCCTTCGCGCAGCAGCCCGCCACCCAGAGCACACCCGCACAGTCTTCCCGTGTCACGCCGAGCCAGATCGATCAGGCACGCGATGAACGCCTGGCGCGGGACTGGGGGCTGCGCGGCGACGAATGGGGACGCTACCGCGAACTGATGGAAGGGCCGCTGGGCATCCATTCACCCAACCTCGACCCGCTGACCGCACTCGGCATCGAAGCCCGCTCCGACGAGGAGCGGCGGCGCTATGCCGAACTGCAAGTGCAGGTCGAAGCGCGCCGCGTGGAAAAGTTGCTGGCGTATCAACGAGCCTACGACGAAGCCTGGCAACGCCTGCATCCCGACGCCCAGCGGGTGAATCTGCCCGATGCGCTGCCGGGCGGCAGCGCGATGACCGGCAGCGGTCGTACCGCCGTGTTCGTCCGGGACGGCTGCGCGCCGTGTGCCCAGGTCGTGCAGCGTCTGCAGACGGCGAACGCCGAGTTCGACCTGTACATGGTCGGCAGCCGCCAGGACGACGCGCGCATCCGCGAGTGGGCCCAGCGCGCGCAGATCGATCCGGCGCGCGTGCGCAGCGGCTCGATCACGCTCAACCACGACGGTGGCCGCTGGCTGGCGCTGGGTTTGCCCGGTGAACTGCCCGCGGTGGTGCGTCAGGTGAACGGCCAATGGCAGCGCCAGCCCTGATGCCGACGTGGCCGCTGCGCGTGCTGCTGGCCGCCGCGCTGGCGACCGGGCCAGTCCAGGCCCAGGAAATTCCGCCGCCCGCCTACCAGTTGGCGGCCCAGCGCGCCGGCATTCCTTCGACGGTGCTCTATGCCGTGGCGCTGCAGGAAAGCGGCGTGCGCCGGGACGATCGCATCGTGCCGTGGCCCTGGTCGCTCAATGTCGCCGGCCAGTCGCGCCGCTACGCCTCGCGCGCGCAGGCTTGTGCGGGCGTGCGCCAGGCGCTGCGCGAGGTGCCCCCTACGCGCATCGACGTGGGCCTGGGCCAGATCAACCTCGGCTACCAGCAGCACCGCTACCGCCAGCCCTGCGATCTGCTCGACCCCTACGACAACCTGCGCATCGCCGCCGACATCCTGAAAGAGCAGCACACCCCCGGCGAAGACTGGCTGCTGGCGGTCGGGCGTTACCACCGACCGGCTGGCGGCGCGCCCGCGGCGCGTTACCGGCGCAGCGTTTCACAACACCTCCAGCGCGTGCTCGGCCCGCAACAGACCGCCGCACACGCGCCCCGCCAGGAGAACAGCCGATGACCTCATCCATCCGGGCCACGCACGGCCTTCTTGTCGTAATGCTCGCCACCGTGCCGATGAGCGCGGTGCGTGCCACGCCGCCCCTGATCGTGGTGGAAGACCGGGGCGGCGCTTCCGCGCTGCTGTACTACGAAGCGCTCGACCTGCAGCCGCGCGCCACGAGTCAGCCACTCCCCTCCATCGTCATTCCCGAGGCACCGACCGCCGCTGTCGATGAGACGGCCATGCTGCCGGTGCGCAGTGCCAGGCTCACGCCGGGAACGGTTGCCCGCCGCGTCATCGAGGCCCCCGGACTGCAACCATTCTTCCTGGTCGGTGACGATGCGACCTCTCAAGCCTGGTTGCGTCAGCACGCCGACACGCTGCGCCAACGCAACGCCTGGGGCCTGGTGGTCAATGTCGAGACGGCCCAGGCGCTGGCACAACTGCGTGCAATCGCGCCCGGCCTGAATCTGTCGCCGATGTCCGCCGACGATCTGGCCGAACGCCTGGGCCTGCGGCATTACCCGGTGCTGGTCACGGCCACCGGCATCGGGCAATGACGCCATGTCGCAGACGCAGCCCGTCGAAGTTCTGCTGCACCCCGCGGTGGAGCTGTACACCGTGGCGGTCTGCGCCGGCGCCGCGTTTCTGTGCCTGGTGGCACCGTGGTCGCTCGCGCTGAGCCCGGCCATGGGTATCGGCAGTGCGCTGGCGTTCGCCACCTTCGGTGCGATCCGCTGGCGCGACGCGCAGGTGATTCTGCGTTATCGCCGCAACATCCGCAGGTTGCCGCGCTACGTCATGACAAGCCGCGACGTGCCGGTCAGCCAGCAGCGGTTGTTCATCGGCAAAGGCTTTCGCTGGGAACAGAAGCACACGCACAGGCTGATGCAGACGTACCGGCCCGAATTCCGGCGCTACGTTGAACCGACACCGGCCTACCAGTTGGCGCGGCGCCTGGAGGAACGGTTGGAGTTCGCGCCGTTTCCACTTTCGCGCCTGTCGAGCCTCACCAGCTGGGACATGCCGCTCAACCCCGTGCGCCCCTTGCCGCCAGTAGGCGGCCTGCCGCGCCTGCACGGCATCGAACCCGAGGAAATCGACGTCAGCCTGCCGCTGGGCGAACGCGTCGGACACTCTCTGGTGCTGGGCACGACACGCGTGGGCAAGACGCGGCTCGCCGAGTTGTTCGTGACCCAGGACATCCGGCGGCAAAACGCTGCGGGCGAGCATGAAGTCGTCATCGTCATCGACCCCAAGGGTGATGCCGATCTCCTGAAGCGGGTGTACGTCGAGGCCAAGCGCGCCGGCCGCGAGAACGAGCTGTATATCTTTCATCTCGGCTGGCCAGATATCAGCGCGCGCTATAACGCCGTGGGACGGTTCGGCCGCATCAGCGAGGTCGCAACGCGCATCGCCGGCCAGCTTTCTGGCGAAGGCAACAGCGCGGCCTTTCGCGAATTTGCCTGGAGATTCGTCAATGTCATTGCCAGGGCGCTGATCGAGCTGGGGCAACGTCCGGACTATCTGTTGATCCAGCGTCATGTGATCAACATCGATGCGCTGTTCATCGAGTACGCCGCGCATTTCTTCGCCCGCACCGAGCCGAAGGCCTGGGAAGTCATCGTCCAGATCGAGGCCAAGCTCAACGAGAAGAACATCCCCAGGAACATGATCGGACGCGAGAAGCGTGTCGTGGCCCTGGAGCAGTACCTCAGCCAGGCGCGCAACTACGATCCGGTGCTCGACGGCCTGCGCTCGGCGGTCCGGTACGACAAGACGTATTTCGACAAGATCGTCGCCTCGCTGCTGCCTCTGTTGGAAAAGCTCACCAGCGGCAAGGTCGCCCAGTTGCTGGCCCCGAACTACTCGGACCTCGGTGACCCCCGCCCTATTTTCGATTGGATGCAGGTGATCCGGAAGCGCGCCATTGTCTATGTCGGCCTGGATGCGCTTTCTGATGCCGAAGTCGCTGCGGCGGTCGGCAATTCGATGTTCAGTGACTTGGTTTCCGTCGCAGGCCACATTTATAAACACGGTATCGACGACGGTCTGCCGTGGGCCTCCGCGAACACCAAGGTGCCGATCAATGTTCACGCGGATGAATTCAATGAGTTGATGGGCGACGAGTTCATTCCGATGATTAACAAGGGGGGCGGCGCCGGGCTCCAGATCACCGCTTACACGCAGACCCTGAGCGACATCGAGGCGCGCATCGGCAATAGGGCCAAAGCCGGTCAGGTCGTCGGGAATTTCAACAATGTGTTCATGTTGAGGGTGCGCGAAACCGCCACCGCCGAACTGCTGACCAGGCAGTTGCCGAAGGTGGAGGTCTACACCACGACCATCGTCAGCGGTGCGACCGATAGTTCGGAGATCCGCGGTTCAACCGATTTCACCAGCAACACGCAAGACCGCATCAGCATGTCCAGCGTGCCGATGATCGAGCCCTCTCATGTCGTAGCGTTGCCGAAGGGTCAATGCTTCGCCCTGATGCAGGGCGGACAGCTGTGGAAGGTCAGGATGCCGCTGCCGGCGGCCGACCCTGATGAGGCCATGCCGGAGGATCTGCAGCAGCTCGCGGGGTACATGCGCCAGCACTACACCGAGGCTGCGCACTGGTGGGAGAACCTGGGGTCGCCGATGCTGCAGGATGGCCCCTTGCCCGACGACTTGCTCGACGAAGCGCCCATTGCGAGCGACCCTCCCGCGAACGTCACGGGCGACACGGGCCTGGATGAGCACGCACCATGAGCGACCCGGCATCCACTGCGCAGCGGCAGCAACAGCGCCGGCAGGGCCTGATCGCCACTGCGATCTCTTTGCCGCTGCGCCTGTTCGGGGTACTGATCGCCTCGCTGATGCTGTCGATCCTGATCGAGTGCGTGGGCATGCACCTGTTCTGGAAGGACCAGGGCTGGCGCCATGCGCAATCGATGCTGCAGTACGAGCTGGGACATCTGTCGAATCACTTCACGCGCAGCGCCATCGTGCAGGAGCCAGGGCGCACCGCGCACCGGCTGGTGGAGACGGGTTACGAGTGGGTGTTCGTCAAGACCGGGCTGCTCGACAAGATGAGCGATACCGCAGAACGCGCCCGCGCGCCGGGCCAAGGACAATCCCGTGATTTCCGCTACTTCATCAGCCAAGTCTATGTCTGGGCCGAGCGCTATCTGATTGCCGCCGCTTTCATCACCTTGACCTTTATGGTGCGCCTGCTGGTTCTGGTACTGACACTGCCGCTGGTGCTCACGGCAGTGTTCGTCGGTCTGGTCGATGGACTGGTGCGCCGCGACGTGCGCAAGTTCGGCGCCGGCCGGGAATCGGGCTTCGTCTACCACCGCGCGAAAGCCTCGCTACTGCCACTGGCGATACTGCCTTGGGTGATCTACCTGGCGATGCCGGTCTCGGTGCATCCGCTGCTGATCCTGCTGCCCAGCGCGGCGCTGCTGGGCTTGGCGGTGGCCCTGACCGCGAGCAGCTTCAAGAAGTACCTGTAGAGGGTGACAGGGCGGCGCGCGCTGAGATTTGACGCTCAGTCCTGGAGCCAGTCGAGCACTTACGTCTCCACCACCGCTACTTGCGCAATCCCGCCTACCCATGTCCGCTCGGACACCTCGAAACACCGGCCCTGAATACTCCATTGCGCGACGCGTCCCAGCGTTCCGGCGCCAGCCGCCTATCAATCCGGTCGGCTCACAGTGCCCATTGTTTGCGGCTTTGACGCGTCTGACTCGCCACGATCGAGCCATTGCTGATCGAACCGAGGAATGGCGCGATGGTGTTTTCGTTTCCACGCCACGCCGCGCATCGCGGCGTGGCCGCCCTGCTGCTGATGGCGCTGACGGCGAGCCCGCCGCTGGCGGCCCATGCCGGCACGCCAGCCCAACGCCAGGAGCTGGCTGCGGCCCTGCGCCAGCTCGACGCGCTGGAACGCTTCGTCGCACAGAGTGCGGCGAATACCCCGATCACAGCGGGCGAGCGCTACCACTTCGACTACCCACGTCTACTCGATGACCTCGCGCGCGTGCGCGCCGGCATCCAGTTCCACCTCGCGCCGTCTCGCGCCCAGCCACGCGACCCCGCCGTACTGAGCGGCGATTACCGCAACGAGTCCGCCCCCGACGTTTTCTCGGCACCGGAGGCCCAGCCATGACCTCCGCGCAGATCAGCGCCTTCCAGGCCAACAGCAGCATCGCACCCGCCGCGATGGCGACGGTGATCGTCGGCCTCGTGTTCGCGGTGCTGCTGCTGTGGGGGGCCTGGGCCATTCGCACCGCCTACGTCGGCTGGGCGGAAAACCAGCTCAACCAGCGTCAGTTCCTCGGCGTCGTCGTGCGTTTTCTCGCGATGTACCTGGTGCTGACTTTTTTCCTCCTCTCCTAACCACAAGGGTCAGACCATGAAAACCGCTCATTTCCCCCGCATCTGTCTCGCCCGGCGCGCCGCGCTGGCACTGAGCCTCACCACGCTGCCCGCGCTGTCGTTCGCACAGGGCCTGCCGCAACTGGAGAATCCGTCGCGCGGCACCGGCGGCGGGATCATGGAGACCATTCGCAACTACGGCTACGACATCGTGCTCCTGGTCGCACTGCTGGTCGTGGCGTCGATGTTCATTGGCGTGTGCTACCACGCCTACGGCACCTACGCGGAAATCCACACGGGCAGGAAGACCTGGGGCCAGTTCGGACTCACGGTAGCCATCGGCGCGGTGCTGTTGGTCATCGGTATCTGGCTGCTCACCGAAGCGACCGGGATTCTCTGAGGCCGCGCCCATGTCCGAGCATCAGCACATCCGTGCGGACGGCACCGTGATGTTCCTTCCGCACCGGCTCAACCGGCATCCCGTGGTGGTGCGCGGCCTGACGGCGGACGAGCTGTGGATCTGCTGCGGCCTGTCCGGCGCAGCCGGATTGCTGGTCGGCGCGCCCCTGTCCTGGCTGTTCTCGACCATCGCGATCGCGCCCACCTTCATCGTGCTGGGTATCGCCTTCGGCGTGTTCATCGGCGGAGGCATCCTGCGCCGTCAGAAACGCGGCAGACCCGACACCTGGTTGTACCGCCAACTGCAATGGCGCATCGCGACCCGCTATCCCTTGGTAGCCGGCTGGATCGGCGGGCATGCACTGATCACGCGTTCGGGCCGCTGGTCGAACCGGAGGGTAGCGCGATGAGCCGCTTCCGGAACGAAGTCGCGCACTTGCAGGCGCACATCAAGACCCTGCGCCTGGGTGCTGTTGCGCTGCTGCTGATCGCGCTGGTGATGGGCGGCGGCTGGTGGAGCGCGCCCCGCGACCTGACCATTCACGTTCCGCCCGATCTGCGCTCAGGCAGCACCCGGCCCTGGTGGGACGTGCCGCCGGAAAGCGTCTATTCATTCACTTTTTATGTGTGGCAGCAACTGCACCGCTGGCCCACGAATGGCGAAGAGGACTACGCGCGCAACCTGCATGCGCTATCGCCGTACTTCACCCCCGCCTGCCGCGCCTTTCTGCAGGCCGACTATGACTACCGCCGTTCTACGGGAGAGCTGCGCCAGCGGGTGCGTGGCGTGTATGAGATCCCCGGGCGCGGCTACGGCGACAACCCGACCGCGCGCGTGCGCACGGTCTCCGATCGCAACTGGGTGGTGACGCTCGATCTCAGCGCGGACGAGTACCACGGGCCGGAGCAGGTCAAGCGCGCGCTGGTGCGCTACCCGCTCAAAGTCGCGCGGTCGGACGTTGATCCCGCGCGCAACCCCTTCGGCCTGGTTCTCGACTGCTACGACGGTGCGCCGCAGCGCATCGCCACGCCCGAACCGGAGCCACCTGCTCGCGGCGGCCTGGGCCAGCAAGGAGACTCCCCATGAAGACCCGCCTTCTCGTCTGGCTGGGCATGCTGGCCTGCGCGCTCGTGCCCATGGCCCATGCCGTGGAAATCCTGCGCTGGGAGCGCCTGCCTCTGGCCGTGCCGCTGCAGGTCGGAGAGGAACGCATCGTGTTCGTGGATCGCAATGTACGCGTCGGCGTTCCGGCCAGCGTCGGCGACCGGCTGCGCGTGCAGAGTGCCGGCGGCGCGGTCTATCTGCGCGCCAGCGAACCGATCGAGCCCACGCGACTGCAATTGCAGGATGCTGACAGCGGCGCGCTGATCCTGCTGGACATCGCTGCCGAGCCGGCCAAGGACGGCGAGCCGCCGTTGGAGCCAGTGCGCATCGTTGAGGGCAACGCCACGCCGCAGCGCTACGGCCAGGCACAGGAATCCGGCACCGCTGCACCATCCCCAGATCAAGCCCGTCCGCCCCGGCGCGAAACCCCGGTGGCAGTGGTGCTGACCCGCTATGCGGCCCAGAACCTGTACGCGCCGCTTCGCACCGTGGAGCCCGTGCCCGGCGTCATGCGCGTGAATCTGCGCCGCGACCTGCCGCTCGATACCTTGCTGCCGACCCTGCCTGTACGCGCCGAGGCGCTGGCGGCATGGCGGCTGGAGGATCAGTGGGTGACCGCCGTGCGGCTGACCCATACCGGCGGCGGCTGGATCGATCTCGATCCGCGCGCGCTGCAAGGGGACTTTCTCACCGCCACCTTCCAGCATCCGACGCTCGGTCCGCGCGGTACGCCGGAGGACACCACGGTGCTGTATCTGGTCACGCGCGGTCGCGGCCTGCCGCAGTCGCTGCTGCCGGCCATCCACCGCTTCGACCCGGCCGCACTGTTGCCCCAGGTCGCTCCTGGTCACGACCTCAAGGAGTCCGGAGATGCGCAGTAACGGCTTGCTCAAATGGCTAGTGCTTCCGGTCGCCTTGCTGGTGCTGTTCTTTGGCATCCGCCTGTTCTCCGGCGGCGGCGACCAGCCCCCCACCAGCGTCGATGCCGAACCGCAGCTCACCGCCGAAGAAATGCAGGCGCTCGGCATCGAGGGCGATACGCCCCGCGATACGGTCGCCACCCTGGTGGCGCAGGTGCGGCAGTTGCGCACCGAATTGCAGACGGCCACGGCGGACAACCGCACCCAGCGCGAGGAAAACCAACGCCTGCGCCAGCGCGAAAGCGCGATCGACCAGCGTATCGGCACGGCGCTGGAAGCCGAGCGCACCGCATTGCGTCGCGACCAGGAGCAACTGGCCGGCGAGCGCCGGCAGACCGAAGGCCTGTTGCAGGATCTGCAGCGCCGGTTGGAGAACATCGGTGGCGGCGGTCATGCCGATCTGCCGGTCGGATTGGGTTTGCGCGAAGGTGACGGCGATGGTTTCGCTGGCGAAGGCGGTATCCGCTGGGTGGAGCCGGATGACGCCAGGCAGACCGACGGACGCGGCGGCGCGGGTACAAGCCTGAGCTTCCCGACCAGCTTCGGACCGGCACAGAAAACGCTGGAGGCCACCGTCGGGCATGTTGCCGATGCCGGTGCCAGGGCTGCCGGCGTCAAGACGGCCCAGGCGGTCTACACCGTACCGACGAACTCCACCCTGATGGGATCGGTCGCGATGACCGCATTGATCGGCCGTGTCCCGGTCGATGGCACCGTCAACGACCCGTTCCCGTTCAAAGTCCTCGTCGGGCCGGACAATTTGACCGCCAACGGCATCGACATCCCGGATGTGGCTGGCGCGGTGTTCAGTGGCACTGCCAGCGGCGACTGGACCTTGTCCTGCGTCAGGGGGCAGGTACGTAGCATCACGTTCGTGTTCCATGACGGGACTGTGCGCACGATTCCCGAAGACAGCGAGCGCAGCAGCCAGCAGAACAACCAGCAGGATGGCCTGGGCTGGATCAGCGATCCGTATGGGATTCCTTGTGTCAGTGGCGAACGCCGCAGTAATGCGCAGCAGTATCTCGGTACCCAGGCCTTGATCACCGCCGCGGGCGCGGGCGTCGCTTCGCTGATCGACTCCGACAGCGGCCAGATGTCCTATGTCGGTGCCGATGGCTCGATCGGCACGGTCGGCATCAGCACCAACGAGGCGGTCGGACGCATCCTCGCCGGCGGCGTGCAGGACATGTCGCAGTGGGTGAACCGGCTCTACGGCCAAGCCTTCGCGGCGGTCTATGTCCAGCCCGGCGCACAGGTCGCCGTTCATCTCGAAAAACCCCTTGAGATTGACTACGACCCCGAAGGCCGCCGCGTCGACCATCGCGCAGGAGAAGCTCATGCACTCGAACTGGATTAAACCGCTGCTGCTGGCGGCGGCCGTGGCGGCGCTGGCCGGCTGCGCCACCAGCAAGGAAGAATTGATGCCGCATGGCGGCCGCACGATGCAGGACATCTGGCACCAGGCGGCCGGCGACGGCGGCAGCGGTCAGGTGGCTCGCCGCCAACTGCTGGACGCGCGCCAGAGCCTGCGCCGGCCGCTGACGGATGCGGATGTACAGGCCGCGCCCGCCGAGCAGATGCGCTACACGCGTACGGCCGCGAACGAAATCCATCACCAGTTCCCGAGGCTGCCGAATCCAGACCTGGTGATGTATGTGTATCCGCATCTGGCCGGCACCGATCCCGTGCCGGTGCCAGGCTATTCGACTGTTTTCCCCTTGTATCAGCGCGTCCAGTACGCGATGCCGGGCGAACGCACGGAGGCGTACTGATGGCCTGGTCGTTGCCCTGGCGCCGGCGGGCACCTAACGATGCGGCGCAGATCGATGACCGGCAGGATGGCTGGACGCGCCATGTACGCGCGCTGCGCGAGGCCGGCATTCCCGAACCCGGCGAGGCGGTCGCGCCCAGCCGCCCGGCCACGGTGGCCGATGAGCAGGCACTGTACGATGCGGCACCGTCATTCGTCGCGCTGCTGCCGTGGGTTGAGTACCTGCCGGATTCGCAGTGCATGCTGCTTGAGGATGGCGTCTCGGTTGCCGCCTTTTTCGAGCTGACGCCGCTGGGCACTGAAGGTCGCGAGGCCGCCTGGCTGGCACGGGCACGCGATGCGTTGGAAAACGCCTTGCAGGACAGCTTCGACGAGCTCGATGCGAATCCATGGGTGCTCCAGCTCTACGCCCAGGACGAGGCCAACTTTGACCAGTACCTGGACACGCTGCGCGGCTACGTTCAGCCGCGTGCCGAGGGTAGCCGCTTCACGGAGTTCTACCTGACCTCGTTCGCCCACCATCTCCGCGCCGTTGCCAAATCCGGCGGGCTGTTCGAGGACACGGCTGTCACACGCCTGCCGTGGCGCGGTCAGAGCCGGCGCGTGCGGATGGTGGTCTATCGCCGCGCTGCGGGCCAGACCGGCCGCCGCGGCCAGACACCCGAGCAGGCGCTGAACGTCGTGTGCGACCGCCTGATTGGCGGCCTGTCCAACGCGGGTATCCAGACGCGCCGGCTGGATGCGCCGCAGATCCATGACTGGCTGCTGCGTTGGTTCAATCCCCGGCCCACCATGCTCGGGCCGACGGCGCAGGATCGCGAACGCTTCTACCGGCTGGCGGCCTATCCGGACGCGCCGGAATCTGACGAGATCGAACTCGCCAGCGGCAAGGATTTCTCGCAGAGGTTGTTCTTCGGCCAGCCGCGCTCCGACGCCGAGCTGGGGTTGTGGTACTTCGATAGCCTGCCGCACCGGGTCATGGTCACCGACCGCCTGCGCATGCCGCCGGCCACCGGCCATCTCACCGGCGAAACGCGTAAGGGCGACGCGATCAACACGCTGTTCGACCAGCTGCCCGAAGGCACCGTGATGTGCCTGACGCTGGTTGCGACGCCGCAGGACATCCTGGAAGCGCACCTCAACCAACTGGCGAAGAAGTCAGTCGGAGAAACCCTGGCGTCCGAGCAGGCGCTCCAGGACGTGCAGGAGGCGCGTTCGCTGATCGGCAGCTCTCACAAGCTGTATCGCGGCTCGCTGGCGTTCTACCTCTCCGGCGACGACGAAGACGAACTGGACCGGCGCGGCCTGCAGCTCGCCAACGTGATGCTCAACGCCGGGCTGCAGCCAGTCCGTGAAGAAGACGAAGTCGCGCCGCTCAACAGCTATCTGCGCTGGCTGCCTTGCGTCTACAACCCCGGCGCGGACCGCAAGCAGTGGTACACGCAACTGATGTTCGCTCAGCATGCCGCCAATCTGTCACCGGCATGGGGACGCAGCCAGGGTACGGGCAGGCCCGGCATCACGCTGTTCAATCGCGGTGGCGGAGTATTGACGTTCGATCCGTTCAGCAGATTGGATCGGCAAATGAATGCCCATTTGTTTTTGTTTGGGCCAACGGGTTCGGGCAAGTCGGCCACGCTCAACAACATCCTCAACCAGGTCGCCGCGATCTATCGCCCACGCATGTTCATCGTGGAGGCCGGTAATTCCTTTGGCTTGCTGGCTGATTTCGCCGCACGGCTGGGCCTGTCGGTGAACCGGGTCAAGCTCGCGCCCGGTTCGGGCGTGAGCCTCGCGCCGTTCGCCGATGCCCGCCGGTTGATTGAATCCCCCAGTGATGTGCAGACGCTGGACGCCGATGCGCTGGATGAGGAACAGCCTACCGACCCGGCCGCCGTGGATGCGGACGAGCAGCGCGATGTGCTCGGCGAGCTTGAGATCACCGCGCGCTTGATGATCACGGGCGGTGAGGACAAGGAAGAGGCACGTATGACGCGTGCCGATCGTTCGCTGATCCGCCAGTGCATCCTGGACGCCGCCCGCCACTGCGTCGCGCAAGACCGGGATGTGCTCACGCGCGACGTGCGCGACGCGCTGCGCGAGCGCGGCCGCGATTCGACCCTGCCCGAAACCCGTCGCACGCGGTTGTTGGAGATGGCTGACGCTATGGACATCTTCACGCAAGGCTCAGACGGCGAAATGTTCGACCGTCCCGGCACGCCCTGGCCGGAAGCCGACATCACGGTCGTCGATCTCGCCACCTATGCCAGGGAGGGCTACAACGCCCAGCTCTCGATCGCCTACATCTCCCTGATCAATACCGTCAACAACATTGCGGAACGCGACCAGTTTCTCGGTCGGCCAATCCTCAACGTGACCGATGAAGGCCACATCATCACGCGCAATCCCTTGCTGTCTCCGTACGTGGTGAAGATCACCAAGATGTGGAGAAAATTGGGCGCCTGGTATTGGTTGGCAACGCAGAACATCGACGATCTGCCCAGGGCGGCGGAGCCGATGCTCAATATGATCGAGTGGTGGTTGTGCCTGTCGATGCCACCGGACGAAGTCGAAAAAATTGCCAGGTTCCGCGAGTTGTCGCCAGCGCAGAAGGCACTGATGCTCTCGGCCAGGAAGGAATCCGGGAAGTTCAGCGAGGGCGTCATTCTCTCCAAGAGCATGGAGGTGCTGTTCAGGGCCGTACCGCCGAGCTTGTATCTCGCACTGGCCCAGACCGAACCCGAAGAGAAAGCCGAACGATACCGGCTCATGCAGCAGTTCGGCATCAACGAGCTGGAAGCCGCGCTCAAGGTATCCGAGAACATCGACCGGGCGCGCGGCATCGAGCCGTTGCCATACGCCGATCTGCTCTCCTGACGGCCGGAGCACGCCATGCCTCTCCATCGCTCAACGAACCCGCCACCGGCTGTACGTCGTCGGCGTTGTCTGCGCCTGTTGCTATGTGCCGTCGGCCTGCTTGCGGTGCTGCTGTTCGCGCTGCTCGCCGTGGTGCTGCGCGACAGTCCCGATGCCGCACCGACCCCGACCACTCAGCACCACCCGGGCGGTCCGCCGTGGCGCCACGGCCAGGCCGACGCCCGTTTCGTGCTGACGTTGTTTGCAGACCTGGAATGCCCATTCTGCAAGGCCTACTACCCGAGCCTGAAGAGCTGGATCGACCAGCATGCCGACGTCAGTCTGCAATGGCATCACCTGCCGCTGGCGATACACGAGCCGGCCGCCTCGGAACTGGCACGTGTGGCCGAGTGTGCGGGCGAGACCGGCGGGCACGGGGCCTTCTTCGATGCCGTCGGCTGGCTGTACCAGCACACGCGCGGCGGCGGCCAGGGGCTGCCCGGGGGGCTTCGCTATCCAGGGCTGACACCGGCGCTCCAGCGCTGCCTGGATAGCGAACGTCCCCAGCTCATCGTGCGCGATCAGGCCGAGCAAGGCGCGCACGGCGGCATCACCGCCACCCCCAGCCTGCGCCTGGAGGATCGCCAGACCGGGCGATCGTTGCTCCTGCAAGGGCCGGTCGAAGGCGATGCGCTGCTGTCCGCCATGGATCTTCTGCTGATGGGCGACGCGCCGGATGCCGCTCCGGCTCGCGCTGCAGGTTTGTCCGCCATCGACGATGGCGACATGCCCAGGTAGCCGAGGTCTTCAAGGCTACGGCGCAGTACTGCTGCGTTGACCTTCGTTCGCAACGCATCCCGAGGCGAACGGCCAGCGTTCCCGCGCTGGTGGATGTGTGTTCTTCCTTCCGTCATTCCCATGGAGGTTCCGCCTCCATGGGGTGCCTCCGCTCTTCCATTGGAGGTTTCCATGACTGCTGTACTTTCCCCCGAAGACTCCTGTATCGAGTTGGAGCGCGATCCCGTCGCCGTCATCTTCGCGCACCAGCACCCTTCGGGGAACTCGGAGCCCAGTGCCGCCGATCGCATGATCACCCGCCGGCTCAGGGATGCCTTGGATCTGATCGACATCCGTGTGCTGGATCATTTCATCATCGGCCAGGGCGAACCGTACTCCTTTGCCGAGAGCGGCTTGCTGTAGCAGCACCTGATCGTGTCTGCCAAGCCCCATCCAACGCATGGACCTGCCCAGGTCCATGCTTTTTTTCGCTTCCCTGAAAGGCCTCTCCGCTCCACGGGACAGCTATCCGATCCCCAAGAAACAGGGATTGTCACAGTGCGCATTGTTCGTGGTGGGCATCTGCACCATGGGTTCGACTACCAGGGTCATTCACCCCGAGACGCGAAGTCCATGCACACCTTTCTTGCCCACCTCAGCCGGACGCTGGCCCTTCCGGCACTGCTGCTGGTCGCCGGCAACGTGACCGCAGCGGAGATCTGGATCGTGACGGACGTCCGCCACCCGGTGGCCGGTGCCCAGGCGGCGGATCGCATCATCCAGCTCGACGCGGCGCAGGCCATCGAAGCGGAACTGTCGGCCCGGTTGCCGGACGATCCGCAGCGGGCCGCGGCGCTCGTCCAGCGGCGGCTGAACGAAGGTGGCCAAGCGCTGCAACAGCGCATGCGTGAGGCTTACCAGGGCGTGACCGATGCCTGGAGCTTAGGCATCACCAGCATTCCGGCGGTGATCGTCGATCAGCGCTACGTCGTGTATGGGGAAAGCGACCTCGGCCAGGCGCTGGTCCGCATCGAGCGTTACCGGGAGGGACAGCCATGATTTCCCGTCGCCTGCGGCTCGGGGCCGCCGTCGCGCTGCTGTGCAGTGCCACGTCGAGCTTCGCCCTCAACACCGCCACCATCATCTCCTCGACCTTGTCGCCGGACTGCCTCGAATACCGGGTCACCGGGATCTGCTACTGGCTGTATTGCACCTGGACGGGCTGCACCGTGCGCACGTCGATCAAGGTACGCCACTACGTTCCCGACGCGGTGGTATCGAGCTACAGCAACACCGGGGAGAATCCCTGGGTCGAGGCGCGGGCAATGAGCCAGCCCAATGCCACGGCGCAGGCCGGTGGTGACGGAACCACCAACGAGGATCACGAAAACAATCTTGCAAAGTTCAAGAACGCCGACGTCATCGGCCACCCGGGCGGCGAGGTATTCAGCCAGTTCGCTTCGGCGTCCGGCTACATCTGCGCAGGCGCCGGTACTGCCTTCATGCCGTACCTGCTCAGCACGCTCGACACCCTGGCCTGGCGCTACAACGTCCCGGAGGCGGTGTACCCCGAGGCGCTGATCCCCGGTATGCGCGAGATCGGCACACGCAGCGGACTGAATCTTTGGGGCGCCGTGTACCCGCGTGGCGGGTTCTTGCACCAGACCGACGACTACAAGGCCGGGGCGGTCGTCGCCCAGCGTGCTGGCGACATCGTGACCCGCCGCGGCCAACTGCATGTGTACCAGCCGCTGCTGGCGAACGCGCGCGACGGCTACTGGCCGGCCGGCGCGTTGATCGAAAGCGACGCCAGCACGGGCAAGTGGCAGCAACTGACCCCACGCCTTTCCAACAGCTGCACCGTGTTTCCCCATGCCGGGTCGCTGCCCCAGGCACAACGGGGCGACTACGCCTGGGCGCTGTGGCGCCCGTACAGCTGCTGCCAGCGCCGCGGGCAGACCTTCCTTGGCAGTGTGGATTTCAACTGAGGACACCACGATGAAGCGCCCTGACCGTCGCCGTCATTCCATGCTTGCAGATCACTTGTGGCGGCCGGCCATACTGGCCGGCGCGCTCGCGTTGGCCAGTGGCTGGGCATGGGCTCAGAGCGGCGGCTTCCAGACCAGCGGCAGCGTGATCGGCGACGAAGTCATGTACTCGATCGGTGGCGGTAACGCGGTTTCCATGAGCGGCGCTGCGGGCATGCGCTCGATCGGGGTCGGGGCCGGCTGGAACAGCAACCTGATCTGCGGCGACATGAGCATCAGCACCACGATCCAGAACCAGCTCAACGGGCTGACCAACGGATTTCAAAACATCATGAGCAACGTGATCCAGAGCGCTACCAGCGCCGTTGCGTCGCTTCCGGCTCTGATCATCCAGAGGGCCGACCCAGGTTTGTATAACCTGCTGACCAATGGCGTCCTCCAGGCAAGGCTGGATTTCGATCGCTCCAAGTTGACCTGCAGGTCGATGGCTGAACGCATGGCCGACATGGCCGGCGGCCAGCTTGGCTGGAGCCAGATGGCGGAAGGCATGGCGCTGCGCGATGCCGTGTCGAGCACGGATGCGGTGTCGGCCATTGAGCAGGCTGAGACGCGCCGGGGCAACGACGGCGTGCCGTGGGTCGGGGGCAACAACGCCGGCGGCGCCGGTCAGCCGGCGATCAGGGTGGTGAGCGACGTTACCAGGGCCGGCTACAACCTCGTCAATGGCCGCAGCGTGACCGACGCCTCGGCCATCGATGCGGCGAGCTGCAACAGCCTGGCCTGCCAGACCTGGACCTCCCCGCAAGAAGCGATCGACTGGGCCACCCGCGTGCTCGGCGAACAGGAGCAGCGCACCTGCGACGCCTGCACCAAAACCGAAACCGTTCCGGGTGTGGGCCTGACACCCCTCATCCAGGAAGAGTACGACACCAAGCTGCAGACGCTGCAGGAGCTGATCGACGGCACACGCAACACCACCTTCGAGAACCTGCGCGACGCCGGCAGCGTGTCACTGCCGATCACCCGTGGCGTCATCGAAGCGCTGCGCGACGAGCCGGATCAGCACATCCTGGCACAGCGCTTGGCCTCGGAAGTGGCACTGGCATCGGTGCTGGAGAAAGCCTTGCTGCTGCAACGCACCTTGCTGACCGGCAGGAAGGAACCCAACGTCGCCGCCAACCAGTTGGCGGTGGCTGCCGTCGATCAGGAGAGCGGCGCGCTCGACCGGGAAATTTCAAACCTCAAGACCGAATTGGAGTTGCGCCGTACGCTCGCCAACAACTCGCCGATGGCGATCATCCAGCGCCATAGCACCCGGGCCGCCGGTTCGCGAGGCATCTACGAGGGCGACCCCGTGCCCGACCGCCTCGACCAGCTGCAGCGGCCCAACCCAGGAGGTACGCCATGAGTCCGACCTGGCTGCGCCCGCGCTGGCTGTTCAACCGGCGCGTGGCGAAGACGCTGCTGTGGACGATGCTGCTGCTTGCGGCGGCGGTGGCAGCCAACATCGCGGGTATCCACTACCTCGGCAGCGTCGTCGGCTGGGAACGCTGGCTGGCGGAGGCATCCGGCTACTTCCTGCTGTGGCGGCTGTGCCTATACGGCGCGACGGGCTACGGGTGGGTATGGATGCGCCGGCGCCTGCTGGCGCGCGAAACCGGCACGGAAGCCAAGCGCCGCCTCCTGCGCGCCGAAATCGCCGGCGTGGCGGGGATTGTCGCGCTTGAGGCCAGCCTGCTGATGCAAGCGGCGTAGTGGGAGGCCGGACATGACGTTGTTCACCACGGACTACCTTGAGTACTACCTGACCCTGCTGGGCTGGATCATCCATAACGGCATCTGGGCGGTTCTCGTTTCCAGCGGCGTGTTCGCCATTCCCTTCGTGGCGATCATCATCCAGGAATGGCTCAAGGCGCGTGCCGAGGGTGCGGACGAAGGCAACAAGGGCGCACTGTCTTCGGTGCGCATCGAGAACCGCGTCTGGGTAGCGATCGTCGTGGTGATGTTCGCTGGCATCCCCTTCATCGACGTCGACCTCAACACCATTCACTATGACCAGGCGCGCTCGGCGCAGTGCCAGGTGAACGTTCCTCAGCCCACCGAAACCGGCTGGTCGCAGTCGTTCAGCACACTCAACAACCAGAGCGCGCGCGTACCGGTGTGGTGGGCCTTCATGCACGCGCTGTCGCGCGCGATCACCGGCGCCTCGGTCGCCGCCATTCCATGCGGGACCGACCTGCGGCAGATCCGCATGGAGGTCAATGCCACGCGCATCGACGACCCCGTATTGGCACAGGAAGTCTCGGACTTCACCCACGACTGTTATGGCCCTGCACGCGCCAAGCTGTTCATGAGCCGGCCGGATCTCGATGAGGCGCAGATGCACGACGTCACCTGGATCGGGTCTCGGTTCTTCCTCGACAATGCGGGCTACTACGACACCTACCGGGCCAGGACGCCGCGCGACGGCTGGGCCTACGACAGCAACCGGGATGCCGGCCTGGCGCAGGTGCCGAGCGGCGCCGGTTATCCGACCTGCCGCCAATGGTGGAGCGACAGCGGCAACGGCCTGCGCACCCGCCTGCTCGAACAGGTCGATCCCAGCCTGCTCAACCGCCTCGCCGGCTGGGCCGGTTTCCTGAGCCGCGCCGAGGTTGATGACTCGGTGATCCGCACCATCGCCTCGCCGCGCCAGCAGAAGCTTAACCAGGGCAGCGTCTATACCGACTACGGCGGGCAGATCGACAAGACGCTACCCAACATCGTCAATCGTGCCACCAGCGACGTCGGCATGACCTTGGGCGCAATCGCCGCCTTTCCAGCCCTCGATGTGATGCGCCAGGCACTGCCCATGGTGCTCTCTCTGCTGAAGATGTCTCTGGTGATCTGCATTCCGATTGTGCTCGTGGTGGGCACCTACGATCTGAAGACCGTCATCACCATCAGCACGGTCCAGTTCGCGTTGTTCTTTGTGGACTTCTGGTTTCAACTGGCCCGCTGGATCGACAGCACGATCCTTGACGCGCTCTACGGGTGGGGCTGGGGCTGGAATCGGCCACACAGCAATTTCGATCCGTTGATCGGATTGAACAATACCTTTGGCGACATGCTGCTGATGCTCGTCATGGGCACCATGTTTCTGGTGCTGCCGACGTTCTGGGTCGCCGCGTTGGGGTGGGCCGGCGTGAAGGCCGGTGTGGTCGCGCAGAATCTCGCGACGGGTTCCAAGGACGCGAAGGACAGCACCGCATCAGGCGTGAACAGGGCGACGCGCTGATCCGGCGCTGCCAGTGTCTGACAGGTTTAATCGTCGTATGGATTGTTGGGGTCGTGCGGATCGAGACGGTGCCCATCCGACGAATACAGGCCGAACCCCGCCTCGCCGTGGCGCAACTCCGTGCTCGGTTGCGAGAGGTCGTCGCTACCCTTGCCAAAACTACGAGCCACGAGCAGCAGGCACACCAGCAGCAGCGCCAACCAGAAGGCGGTATAGAGCAGCACTCCCAGCACAGCGAGCTTGACGATCCACACCAGCGCGGTCGCAACACCGTTCGGCGCACCAGCCGACACCAGCCACGCGGCCACCCGCCGCTCACGACGCACGTAGCCCCGCCATCCACGGCCAAGCCAGCGGCCAAGGCGTTCTGCGGTACTGCTACGGGTTGTCGTGTTCATGGTCGTCACCTGCTGCATGTGAGATGGCTATTCCCGTTTGCTCCAATCCGGCTTGCTTGCCCTTACCAATGCGTTCCATTCGTCTGGCGGGTTTCCGCGTCCGAGCATCTTCTCGAACACCGCATAGGGGTCTGACTTGCTCCCCGATGACCGCAGGGTCTGTTCGTCGTTGACCCAGGCGTACACGATGACCTTCGCCTTCGAGTCGTAGCGGAAGAACAGCCGGTACCGCCTTCCGAGCTTGGCCCGTCGCCAGTGGCGATAAGCCGGCCCCATGGTGTTGCCCTGGCGGTACTCGTCTCGCGCTGGATCGCCCGGCACCACGTCTTGCATCAACTGGACCAGGGCCCGGAAGAACTTGACGTTGGTGTTGGACCCGAAGCCCTCCGGGTCGTTCTCTTGTGCGCGCAGCACGGCCGCACGCAGCTTCATCAACTGCTCGATCAGGTTGTCATGGAACAGCAGCGTCCAGCCATGCTGTTGCATCAGATTGCCACGTCTTCATCGAAATCGTCGCCCAGGACCACGTTGTGGCCCGAATGCTCCAGCATCGTGCGAGCCAGATCCTCCGGGAGCCCACGAACATTCCGGCCAGCTTCGATATCGCGGGCCAGCAGGCTCAGGAACGCGGCTATGGCGGGGTCTTCGTGCTCGGCGTCGGCACGGGTCACGACGACTTCGCCGTCACGCAGGTCGAACGCAACCTTGCCGCCGGTATCCACACCCAGGGCTTGCCGGATGGACTTGGGCAGCGTGATCTGGCCTTTGGAGGTCAGCGTGGCGACTTCATGAATGACAGACATGGCAACTCTCCCGATAGCGATGCCTGTATCGTAAGGAATTATCCTTACCTTGTCAATATAGGGGCCCATGGTGTCCTTCCGAATCCAATATACGGCCCATCGTAGGGCGGGAACAGCGAGCCTTCCCGCATCAAACCGGCTTTGCCGCACCCCGCATTGGCGGTGGACGATCGATGCCCGTCGCCCTATACCCAAAGGCTTAAGGGCCAAGGGGCCAAAAGGGGAAGGGAATGGGGTGCAAGGGGAAAGGCCCTACCCGAAAAGGCCAAAAGGCCTCCCAGTCGGCCCGTCATTAGGACACCTCACATGCTCTCCCTGTTCCAGCGAAAACGGCCCCCGGTCGCTGCCGCACCGACGCCACCACCCGTCACCGCCATCCCGAAAGGGCTCCTGCGTCCTGAGTCGGCCGCATCGCTGCTGGCCACCCCACGCCGGCAGAAGCTGCTGGAGCACATCTGGCAGCGCACCTCGCTCTCACGCAGGCAATTCGCCACCCTGTACCGCACGCCCCTGGAACGCTACGCCGAACTGGTCCAGGCCTTCCCGGCCTCCGAGGCGCATCACCATGCCTACCCGGGCGGCATGCTGGACCACGGCCTGGAGATCGTCGCCTACAGCCTGAAACTGCGGCAGTCCCATCTGCTGCCCATCGGTGCCAGCCCCGAAGACCAGGCGGCGCAAGCCGAGGCCTGGACCGCTGCAGTCGCCTATGCCGCGCTGCTGCATGACATCGGCAAGATCGCCGTCGATCTACACGTCGAACTGGCCGACGGCAGTACTTGGCATCCGTGGCATGGCCCGCTGCACCAGGCGTACCGATTCCGCTACCGTGATGACCGCGAGTACCGCCTGCACAGCGCCGCAACAGGCTTGCTCTATCGCCAACTGCTCGACCGCCACGTCCTGGACTGGCTCAGCGACTATCCGGCTCTCTGGGCACCGCTGCTCTATGTGCTGGCCGGTCAGTACGAACATGCCGGTGTCCTGGGAGAGCTCGTCGTGCAAGCAGACCGGGCGTCGGTGGCTCAGGAACTGGGCGGCGATCCGGCCCGCGCCATGGCAGCGCCCAAGCACGCACTGCAACGCAAGCTGCTGGACGGGTTGCGTTATCTGCTCAAGGAAGAGTTGAAGCTGAATCAGCCCGAGGCCTCCGATGGCTGGCTCACCGAGGAAGCGCTGTGGCTGGTGAGCAAGACGGTCTCCGACAAGCTGCGTGCTCACCTGCTTGCCCAGGGCATCGATGGCATCCCTGCGAACAACACCGCAGTGTTCAACGTGCTACAGGATCACGGCATGTTGCAGCCTACACCGGACGACAAGGCGGTTTGGCGGGCGACCGTGACCAGTTCCAATGGCTGGTCCCACTCGTTCACCCTGTTGCGTCTCGCGCCCGCGCTAATCTGGGAAGCTGGCAAGCGGCCGTCGCCTTTTGCCGGCACGGTGGCGATCGATACGACACCCGCGGAAAACGAGGCCGGTGCGCCAGCCATCCCACCTTCGGCAGTGGCGAAGTCGGCCCCGAGCGGCGCGGAAATCTCGCCTTGGGAAGACAGCAGCATCGCCCCCACTTCGCCGCCCGTAGCCCAGCCCGTACCTGACGTTATGGAGGACATGTTGGCCACGGTGGGCATGAGCGACACGTCCGGCACCCGACAGGAAGCAACGGCTGCCGCGGGCGCGGCACATCCGGTACGCACCGAACCATCCTCGAAGGCAGCACACCCGTCGGGCGAACATTTCATGGCGTGGCTGAAACAGGGAGTGACCTCACGCCGACTCATCATCAATGACGCGAAAGCGCTTGTGCATACGGTGAGCGACACAGCCTATCTAGTCAGCCCAGGCGTGTTCCAACGCTATGCACAAGAATACCCGGGGGTCGGAACGCTTGCCAAACAGGACAACCAGCAGGATTGGCAGTGGGTACAAAAGCGCTTCGAGCGGCTACAACTTCATCGCAAACATCCCAATGGCCTGAACATCTGGACTTGCGATGTCACTGGTCCTAGAAAATCCCGCCGACTGCATGGCTATCTGCTGGAAGATGCATCCCAGTTGCTCGCCGAGATTCCGCCCAACAACCCTTATCTCTCAATCAAGTCTGAATAAGCGGGGATCAACAGCTCAAATCGAGACACAGCCACGTCTCGCTGACCCAGGCGAAAAATTGTGGTCAGTGTCGCATCGCCTCCACCCGCAGGCTGCCGGCGAACAGCCAGTTCTTCCACCGTTGGAATATTCGCTTCCGAGGTGTTGGCCTTCGGTGGCGTTTCGGACTGGCCGCAGCCACGGCCAGAAAACAGCGCAAGTGACGAAGTTCCATGCGTCCCGCCCCTCACCGGAGGCGTGAGCCAGAGACGGGAATATTTAGGGGCTCTCCACGTCTTCGGCGTAAGGAAATTTACTTCGAAGCTTCGTCAATAGACTGACGGATGGACGCATATGTCTCGGAAAAGAGCCGCTGGGCTTCCCCATAGCTCTTTTTCGTGGTCTCCCATACCTCGGCCGAGGCTTTTGAGACCCGGGCCTTGGTCTCCTCCACATCTGCATTCAGTGCAGCAATACGCGCTTCAATGGCTGTGCGCTGATCCGCCTCAAGCTTGGCCGCGTCGGCTCGCAGTCCCGCAAGCGCTTTCTGCTGCGCCTCAAGTTCCGCCTCCAATACGGCGCGGCGCGTAGCGATGCTGGCCTTGCTTTGTTCAAGATATTTGTCTCGGGCGGCCTGAAAGGCGGCCCAATCATTGTCGAGCCCCTGACGTGCTTCGGCAATCTGGGCATCGCTCCAGCTCTGTGCGTTGGCTGCAGCATCTTGAGCCCGGCGGCGATAGGCATCCCGCTGCTTGCGCAGATCCGCCAACGCCGCATCGGCCTTGGTGCGTGCCTCGCCCCGGAGCCTGCTGGCATCTTTTTCCAAAGCGGTAATGTTGGCATCAAGCTGGGCCAGCCGATCCTGCGACCACGCCAGTGCTTGGTGAACCCTTGAGGGCTCCTTCTGTGTGGCGGCTGAATCGGCCTGTGCTCCTACATTTTGCGCCAGGGCGGGATGAGCCGACAACAACGCTGCTTGGGCAAGCAGCGCCAAGGCGATCGTGGAAAAGCGAAGTTTCACGGTGATTTCTCCTGATGAGCCAAAACAAAAGCAACGTGGCGTCTAGGTTCAGATAACCTTGGAAAAGGCATCCTTGATTTTCTGGACCGTGACGGCGTGAGCAGCCTTGGCATCGGCGAACCCCTGCTTGACGGCACGCCAGGATTCATCGCCGGCGTCCTTGACCTCACCGATACGCTCCTGGAACTTCTCGGTCTCGGTAGAAAGGTGATCGAACGCGGTATCGAGTTCGCCGCGGGCCTTCTCAACGGCATCAGCCGCCTGGTCACGCAAATCCTTTAGCGAGTTTTGCCACGCTTGCCGCTGTGCGTGCGCACGGACGACGACAATGCTACGCACGGTTTTCACTTGGTCGCCGGTCGTGGTCACAAACTGCTGGAGGGCGGACTCGACTTCAATCCATTCGGCTTCGAGCTTATCCTGAATTTCGCCCGCTTCCTGCTTCGCGGTGTCCGCCTGGGCGCGCAAATCATCGTAGTACTGCTGTAGTTTCGCGCGGGACGCCGCGAGGCGTGCGCGAGCTGCATCGGCTTGCTTGCGGGCATCTTCCTTGATATCGGCGGTCGATTTCTCGACCTGGGAAAGAATGGCATCAGTCTCATCGAGACGGTGCTTCGCCCATGCGATGGTCTGGTGTATGTAGGATTGGAGAGTCATGGTGCATTTCCTTTCAATTGGAGAGAGATCAATGGAATCAGGCGGGGCCTGTTTTTCGGTCCGTGCCGTCACCGGCCGGCCAAACAGCAAGAAAGCCGCTTCGGCAGAGATCGTGGATCATGTCCGTGATTTGCTTGGTGGCTTGGTTCCGCATGCTTTTCCAGTCCATACCACGGAGCATCACGCCCCGCAGAAACCTGAAACTGAAAATTGCCGTCAGAATTGCGATGACGCGCAGCCGCAGCCCCTCGTCATTGGAGGATCGACCGCTAAATTGGCTGGCGGCATGTACTAGACGTTCCTGCAGAGGAGTGATCGCGCGTTCATGAATCAGGGCGAAGGCGTCGTCGTTGTCGTAAGCGCAACGGGCCACGAATGCCGTCCAGGCATGCGGCTCGGCATCCTCCAGCATGGTGTGGAGCAGTTGGATCAGCGCATGCTCGAAGCGAACGGAAAGCTCAACGTCCGATGTATCGTCGAGCAGGGCCGCAGCCTCACCGAAGCGATCGGCCGCATATTCGGCGATCATGTCCGCTGCTGCCAGATAGAGTTCCTTCTTGCTGCCGAAATGGTAGGGAATGGCCGACAGCTTGGTTTTAGCCGCCTGGGACAAGGCGCGTGTGGTTGCCCCCTCGTAGCCAACGGCAGCGACAACATCAATCGTCGCTTCGATCAACTGTGATCGGGTCCTGGCACTGCGGGCCTCGTGGCCGCTGGTTGTCTCGGCATGATTTGGCATACATCCTCCGGCTGTTCCGATAAAAATATAGTTCATACGAACGATCTTTTCAATGGTAATGGAACTGCGAAGAATTGGGGGACTCGTGGCCAGTGGCAACGGTCGTAGGGGTCTCAAGCCGATGAGGGACGTCGCCTGGCTGATCCGAAACTACTTCGAGGGCATCGTCGCCTGGACACAGCCCCACCAGGCTGACGGCCTCCTGGAAGCCCTGAATGGGTCCTTCCAGGTCACCAAGCGCCAAGCGCGTGGCCGGATCAGCTTCGAGAGGATGAGCACAGTGCTCTTTCGCATCGCCCTTAGGCTCGACTTCACCCGGATCAACCCTTATGCCGCTGAACCCACTCGTCCCCCTGCTGCGAGAGTGCAACCACGCACTGGTGCGAGCGAGCGCCACCATCCTGTGCCACCAAGCGGGCAGGAGCGCCCAGCTCGCGCGGCTCGCCGCGCATGGCCCGCTGCGTCGCGCGGAGAATGTCGCCGCGCTCGCCCAGGGCGCGCAAGGTCTTCTCCGCGTCCGCATGGACGGCCCAGGTGCCGAGCTGCATCTCGTCGGCCAGACCCAGGCGCTGCAAGCGTTGCAGGCGGCCGATCAGCAGCAGGCGCTGGGTTTTCGTGATGCGGGGCTACCGGTTCAACATCAAAGCGTCATCGTTATCGGGTTAGGCTGTAGCGGTTGCTGTCAAGACCGACTGGCTCCGGTGCATTGCGAAAATCGTCTGAATGCGACGGCTGCGCCGCTAGGAATTGACGGGCAGCATCGGACACCGTGCCGCAGTCCGCGCCAAAGACCATAACTGTTTGCAGCAGAGTGATTCCGCTTCGGCGCAAGAGTGCGGTTTCAGACCGGACAGGTCTTAGGTAAGAGTGAAATAGTCACAATGCGCCCTGGTTGGCGAGGGCATTGAAGACGGTCAGGAAAGCGCGTGGCTTGAGCCAGGAAGCGTTCTCCGACGTGTCGAGCCGCACCTACATGAGTACGCTGGAGCGCGACCTGAAAAGCCCGACCATCAGCAAGCTGGACGAACTGTGCGAGGTGATGGAAGTGCATCCGCTCACGCTGCTGACGCTGGCCTATGCTGGCGACAGCACGCGCAAGACCGATCAGCTCCTGGCGCAGGTGCGCCAGGAGCTTGAGGCCGTATTGAAGGAACGCGACACGCCGTAGTCGCGCATCGCGCCACAGGCTGGCGAGCTACAGACTGGCCACGCCGCCATCGACCAGCAATTCCGTTCCGACGACGAAGCGCGATTCGTCCGAGGCGAGGAAGACGGCCGCCTTCGCCAGTTCCCACGGCGTTCCCATACGGCCGATGGGCACCAGCTTGCGGATTTCATCCTGCATGGCGCTCTGCTGCTCGGGGGACAGCCCGAGCTTGCCAAGGGCCGGGGTTTCGGTCGGGCCTGGACTCAAGCCATTGACCCGGATGCCGCGCACGGCCAGTTCGGCCGACAGCGTGCGCGCCAGCGACAGCAGGCCAGCCTTGCTGGCGGCGTAGGCACTGCTTTGTGGCAGGCCGATATGGGCGCTGGTCGATCCGCACAGGATCACCGATGCCGGATCGGCCAGCAGCGGCAACAGCGATTGGATCAGGAAGAACGGGCCTTTGAGGTTGATCGCCATGAGCCAATCCCAGGCCGTCTCGTCCCAGTCCGACAGCGGCCGGTGGGTGACATCGCCTGCGTTGGCGTACAGCACGTCCAGTCGCGGCCACTGCTGTGCAAGTACCCGCGCCAATTCGCACTGCGCACCGATGTCCCCCGCGTCCGAGCGAATCGCCAATACGCTGCCGCCCAATTCCGCCCGTGCGCGTTCCAGTGCTTTCTCATCGCGGCCGGTGATGGCGACCGTGGCGCCTTCGGCGATGAACTGCCGGGCAGTCTCCAGGCCGATGCCGCTGGTGCCGCCCGTGACCAGGGCGAATTTGTCTTGCAGTCGGTTCATGTGTGCTTTCCTGTGATTCGGTTGGAAAGCCACATTCTTTTCCCAATGGTATCCTTTGCATAGTAGGCACCCAGTGGATACAAAGGAGGCTCCAGGATCGTCATGCCCGGTCACGCACCGCCCACCAAATCGTCGTCTTCGCAGCCATCGGGCGCGGCCGAACCTTGCCCGATGGTGAGCTTCGTCAACCTCGTCTCGGGCAAGTGGGCAATTCCTATCCTGTATCGCCTGATCGTGATCGGTGCGCCCGTGCGTTTCAGCGAACTGCAACGCGCCGTCGCCCCGATCACGCAGAAGGAACTGACGCGGCAGCTACGCCTGTTCGAGCGCCGAGGGCTGGTGCAGCGCCGGATCTATGCCGAAGTGCCCCCCCGCGTGGAATACCAGATCACGGCGCTGGGCCGTTCGCTGCGCCCGACGCTGGACTCGCTGGCCAACTGGATGCGGACACATGGCGGGGAATTGGCCGGGGACGATTAACCCCGGTGCGCCCCGCCGCGATGGGCGGTGTGTCGGTGAACCGTCCTTCGTGACGCACAGGCGACGAACCGCCAGCGTCGGGGACGGCATGCTTTGGCACAACCTGCCGCAGCAAGCCGGGGCGTAGCCCCGCACCCTCCCTATTGCGGCGGGGTGCCGCCCAAGCGACGAAGGCTCCGTCTGCGTACAACCTCCAGAACTGGCGATTCATCGCCGCGCGATCTCCCGAGGCCAAGGCCCGCCTGAAGTCGACAGCCTTCGGACAGCGGAAGATCGTGGATGCCTCCGTCGCTTTTATCGTCTGCGGTACGCTGGCCGCATAAGAACCCGAAGTCGAGATCCGGTTGATCGAGGCGCCGCTGTCGCAGCAGATCAAAGGGACTGAACGATGTCTAGCGCTGAGTGGAACGCTCTTCCCGCTGTGTCATGTCCTCTTTCAGAATGCGCTGGATTTCCAGCACGGCCGCCGCGTTCTGCTGCACGCTGTGCCCCGAAATGATCACTTTCTCAGACTGCGCGCCGGGAAGATGAGCGCTGCGGTAAGGCACGAGACCATCATTGGAATCAACGAGGGCCACGTCGGCATTGTTCTGGGCCACGATCGAGTGATAGCGCACCTGGGCAGAGATGGGAAAGCTCGCCGCCGTGCGCACGAAAGGATCGTTCTCGTCGAGGTTGTCCACACTATTGGGAATATATGCCAGGCTTTCATGACTGCTGGCCACCGCATCGGGTGCCAATGTGTGGGCGAGTTCTTCGAGCACAGTAACAGGGAAGCGGATGAATCCCGCCATCCGGCGCCCCAGGCGCCCGCCTGCGACCGACGTGCCCCGATGGGGCGCTGCGATGAAGATGGCGCGGTTGACATGCGGAAAGGGCTCGAAACGCAACATCGGATCTATGCGCTCGATCTGCTGCGGCGTCAGCCGACTGTGATCCGCAGCAAGCTGCACCAGCGACTGATCGGTTGACGACACCATCAACCGCGCGATGACGCCGCCCATGCTATGCCCCACCAGTACCAGGTCGGACGATGCCGGCGCCTGGCCGGATGGGTCGAAATGCGCCAGCGTATCCCCGATCGCCCTGCGAATCATCGCGTGATTCAAGGCGATCGGCATGTTGGTCGGGTAGTAGACCTGCCAGATCTGGTAGTGCTGGCGCAGCGCCTCATCACCGAGGATTTCGTTGGCGAGCTCTACCCAGGCTTCCGGGCTGCTGGCCAGTCCGTGCAGCATGACGATGATCCGCCGGTTCGGATCGTAGGGCTGCATCAGGTAGACGTGCGGGCGGTCGATACCACCCTCGCGCCCAAGCAGACTGCGAAGCGACTGCCGGTTGAACTTGGCACGGGCCAACCACACGCCGTAGCCGGCGGTGAAATTGGCCGCCAATGGTACGCGCTGCCCGCGCAGCATGATGACCGATTCCACATAGGGATCATGCACCGTCAAACGGACGGTACGGGTGCGCAGTACGCTATCCAGATTGTCTCCGTCCGGGTGCAACAGAACCGTCATGGACGGTGCGGGCATCTCGCTCCAGGTTAGAGGCTGCTGGTTGCATTTGGCCGCTGGCCGGCCATCCCGGGCGGGGGCGGAAGTCAGGGGGTCGTCCGGCATGACCGCCACCAGCTCGGCGCCGAAACCGTCGCGCCGGTAGAGGCTACGCAGCCCGCGGAAAGAAAGGGACGAGGCTGGCAGCAGTTCGGCTGGCACCGCCGTATTGCCTGGCAAGCGCGCGCTGCGCATATCCAGTTTCAGCTCCCAGCCTGCAATATTCCAGCTGGTCTGGGCTGGCAGCTGCATCGGCATTTGCTGCCGAACTTCAAACAGGCTGGTGGCGGCATGCTCGACGGCATAGTTATACCAATCCCGTACTTGTGTCTGGCGATCCTCGAAGGCTCGCTCTCCCGGGGTATGGTCGCCGAGGAACAGGTAGGCATAGGCATAACGAATGGTCTCAAGCCAGGCGGCTTGTTGCGCTGATCCGGGCTTCATGGCTTGTGCCTGTGCCAGCCAAAGTTCGGACAGCGCGGCCAGGCGCCGATCCGTGCCAACCCCCGACACGGCGGCCAGGGCCTCGACGCAATCTGCTGAGACCGGTTTTGCGCAAGCCTGCGCATCCAATGCCGCCACCCTGATGGTCTGGACAGTCGCATCGCTGAGCTTGCCACGTGTCAGGATGTCGCCGCGCTTGAGTTCGATGGCTTCCTTGGCTGTCAGCGTATGAACCTCGACTGCAGGTGCGAACTCGCGCAGGATCGAGCAGCCCCCCAGCAACAGAGGAGCTATGACAAGCCATGCTACAAGACGGCAGGAGGATTGCAGGAGTCTCAAGGATGTACCTCGTCGGTCCGAACGCCAGGCACACCCTGTCGAATCGACGTCGAGAAATCATCCCCCGATGCATCAGAAGCCAGTGCGCGTTCGTTGATCTGCCCCAGCGCCTGCAGTTCGGCGTAGCGATGGCCGGGCGTTAATCCATGCAGGTCGTAGACGTATTCTGCAAAGTGCCCGGACAGCAGCAGGCGATAGTCCATCGGTAATGCGGGCGCAATGAGCCGAGCCAACTCGAATACGATGGTCGTGCAGTTGCTGGTCAAGGTGTTGTAAAAGCGCGGTGTGTCCCGTAGTTCATTGGCTGTGTGCAGGTACTCCAGAAACAACGCGCGCACATTCGCCTGATCCATCTGCAACCGATAGAGATAGACATCCTCGCCTCGCGCATTGCTGCGCGTACGCACAATGTCACGCTCATCGGCGGCTACCAGTATCTGCTCGAACTGACGGAAGAATCCGCCGACCTCCGAGAAGGATTCGTGGCGCTCCTTGCGTATTTCCAGCGAGAACACTACCCGCTCACCGCCATCGAAGCCGAACGACACCAACGTGTGAGCAATGTGCGGCCCCATCCAGTAGGAAAGCACCAGGTCGGCGCTGCGCAGGCGGTTCAGGTCGTATGTGCGGCTCTCCCAACGCTGTGTGTAGTCGGTTTCGCTGCGCCACTCGAAGTTGCGGACATTTTTCAGGTAAACATGGTCGCCGTCGATCCTGGCCTCCAGCAACTGGGCGACATCGTCGGCCCATAGGCGATGGTGCGAGGGCTGCAAGGTGCTCCACCACACCGCCAGAATAGCGACGGCGCATGCAAACACCGCTGCCGTGAGATTACGCGCGGCTCGGCCAGGCAGGCCTGTCAGCGCCACCACCATCGAAAGGCCTGCGGCCGTCCACAGCACAAGGGCGATCAAACGAATAGCTGGCTGCGGCACCTGATGCCACAGAGCCAGTACGCCCCACGCAGTCAGCAGTAGCACCGCAAAGCCGATCACCAGGCGCACAGGGAGTTGCCTGGATTTTTGCCTTACCCTGTTCATCGAGGCTGCAAAAGCTCAAGCAGCAATTGCCGATGTGCATCCCGTAACTGCACCAGCGATATGGAAGGGTTGCCCCTGGATAGCATCGAAGAGTTCAGCCACAGCAGTGCGGGAGCGAGCGCCAGCGGGAAAAAATGCTCAGTCAAGACCCCCGGGCGAATGATGCCCCGGTCTATATTGCGTTGGATGATGATCTTTGCACGCTCTCGCAACCCGCACGCAACTCCCTCGCGCCAATGCTGCACCAGCGTCGGCGCTCATATCAACAAGGAGATGAAGTGGGCTTGACAGCACTTGCAAGCAGGAAAGGAAGGCCTGCGGACATCGGCCACGAACTCCGCATTGCGTGGGTGGCAGCTATCCCCTCCTCTGCAACCAGACCCTCTTCAGCCCGATACCCGTACGGAACGTGACCATGCCCCCAGCTTCCCTGTTGTTTCCTGCGTTCAGCTTGCGCACTGCCTCGTTGGCCCTGAGCGCCGTCGTCTTGACCGGCTGCATGTCGCTCGCTCCGGCGCCAGACACCCCGCCGCTGCCCGTGCCCGAAGCCTGGCCTGCGCATCTTGGATCAGGCACCGACGGCGCCCACGCGGGAGAGCTTGCCTGGCAGGCGTACTTCACCGACCCCCTGCTGCAACGCCTCATCGAGACCGCGCTGGAGAACAACCGCGACCTGCGCTTGGCCGCGCTGCGCGTCGAGGAAGCCAGCGCCACATTCCGCATTCAGCGCTCGGATCGTTTTCCTGCCGTGGGCGTGGGCGCCCAAGGTGGACGCGCGCGCGTCCCTGGCGATCTGAACATGTCGGGCCGATCGCAGGTGGGCGGCGAGTATCGGGCCGAGGTGGGTTTAAGCACCTGGGAGTTGGATCTGTGGGGCCGGGTTCGCAACCTGGAGGACGCCGCCCTGCAAAGCTGGCTGGCCTCCGATGCGGCGCGCCAGGCCGTCCATCTGGCGCTGATCGCCCAGGTGGCGGACGGTTATCTTGGCTTGCGCGAGATCGACGAACGCGTGGCTATCGCTCGGCAAACCGTGACAACCCGCGAGGAGTCTTATCGTATCTTCCGGCGCCGCGTCGAAGTCGGCGCGACCTCGAAGCTGGACCTCACACAAGTCCAGACTTTGCTGAACCAGGCTCAGGCGCTGCTCGCCCAGCTTGAGCAAGCCCGCGCCACGCAACTGCACGCGCTGGCGATGCTGGTGGGTGCCGATCCTGGCCCGCTGCCCACCAAGGTGCCCTTCGATGAAACGACGGTGCTGGCTGAGCTGCGGGCCGGTCTGCCTTCGGAGCTGCTGGTCAGTCGCCCGGACATCATTTCCGCCGAACACCAATTGCGTGCCAGCGATGCCCACATCGGCGCGGCCCGCGCGGCGTTCTTGCCGCGCATTGCGCTGACTGGCAGCTTCGGCACGGCCAGCTCCGACTTGAATGGCTTGTTCGATTCCGGCAGTCGCGCCTGGACCTTCATGCCCACCCTGTCACTGCCCATCTTCGATGGCGGGCGCCGACGCGCCAATCTGGAACTGAGCGAAGTGCGCCGCGACATCGCCGTCGCCGGATACGAAAAAACCATTCAAACAGCCTTCCGCGAGGTGGCCGATGCGCTGAGCGCAAAGCACTGGCTGGCTGAGCAGTTGACGATCCAGAGAGCCAACCTGGAAGCGCAAAGCGAACGCGCACGGCTGGCCCAGTTGCGCTACGACAACGGCTCGGCCGCCTTCCTGGAGGTGCTGGATGCCCAACGCGATCTGCTGGGTGCCCAGCAACAACTGGTACAGGCGCGCCGTGCGCTGCTGTCCAGCCAGGTGGCGCTGTATGCCGCGCTCGGCGGCGGCACCCTCGCCGCAACCGGCGAGGCACAGGGTGCGGCCTCGACCCCCGCTTCCACCCCATCAACCCGTTAAGGCACGCCGAACCCATGACTGTCTCCCCCTCTCTCAAGAAAAAACTCCTGGTCGCTGCCGCTGCAGCGGTTGTTATCGCGCTGGCCTGGTGGGGCTGGACGGAGCTTGCCGACAGCGGACCCGGCGAAGGGTTCGCCAACGGCAATGGCCGCATCGAAGCCACCGAAATCGACATCGCCACCAAGCTGCCCGGACGTATCGAAGACATACTGGTGCGTGAAGGCGATTTCGTCGCGGCGGGCCAGCCACTGGCCAGGATGCAACTGGAGACACTTGAAGCGCAGCGCGACGAGGCTCAGGCCATGCGCCAGCAGGCCGAGCACGGGGTGACCGCAGCGCAGGCGCAAGTGGCACTGCGCGAGGCCGACGTAACTGCCGCCCTGGCCCTGGTCGGCCAGCGCGAGTCGGAGCTCGATGCCGCGCAGCGGCGTCTGGCACGTTCGCAGACCCTGTCCCAGGAGGGCGCCGCCTCGATCCAGGAACTGGACGATGACCGGGCGCGTGTACGGGGCGCACAGGCGACGCTCGAGGCCAGCAAAGCGCAGGCCGCCGCCGCCCGCGCCGCAGTCGAGGCAGCCAAGGCGCAGCTTGTCGGCGCGCAGTCCAGCGTGCACGCCGCCACGGCCAGCATCAATCGCATCGAGGCCGACATCCGCGACAGCGAACTGCGCGCCCCGCGCGACGGACGGGTGCAGGTGCGCGTGGCGCAACCCGGCGAGGTGCTGGGAGCGGGCGGACGCGTCCTGAACCTGATCGACCTGTCGGACGTCTACATCACCTTCTTCCTGCCCGAGACCGTGGCCGGCCGCGTCGGGCTGGGCTCCGAGGTACGCATCATTCTGGATGCCGCGCCGGAGTTTGTGATTCCAGCCACCATTTCCTTCGTCGCCAGCGCGGCGCAGTTCACTCCCAAGACGGTGGAAACCGCCAGCGAGCGGCAGAAACTGATGTTTCGCGTGCGCGCGCAGATTTCGCAGGAGCTGCTGCGTGAACACCTGGACCAGGTCAAGACCGGGCTGCCCGGCGTGGCCTGGGTCAAGCTCGACGCCAATGCCGAATGGCCCCAGACCCTGACCGCTCGCGTGCCGGAGTAAGGTATGAGCCACAGCGCGCAGCTCGCGACCGTTGCCAGTGTCCATCAGGTAAGCCTGCGCTACGGCGACGTCATTGCCCTGGATGGCATCGACCTGGACATTCCCGCCGGGCGGATGGTCGGCCTGATTGGCCCCGACGGCGTCGGCAAATCCAGTCTGCTCTCATTGCTGGCCGGTGTGCGCATCATCCAGGAGGGCACGGTCGAGGTGCTGGATGGCGACATGGCCAGCAAGGCCCATCGCACGCAGGTGTGCCCGCGCATCGCCTACATGCCGCAGGGGCTGGGCAGGAACCTGTACCCGACGCTCTCGGTCGAGGAGAATCTGCAGTTCTTCGCGCGGCTGTTCGGTCATGGCGCCGCGGAACGCCGCCAGCGTATCGACGAACTGACCCAGGCCACCGGCCTGTTCAAATTTCTGGCGCGACCGGCAGGCAAGCTCTCCGGGGGCATGAAACAGAAACTCGGCCTGTGCTGCGCGCTGATTCACGACCCGGATTTCCTGATTCTCGATGAGCCTACGACCGGCGTGGATCCGCTGGCACGCGCGCAGTTCTGGGATCTGATCGAACGTATCCGCGCCGATCGCCCCGGCATGAGCGTGATCGTGGCCACCGCCTACATGGATGAGGCGCAGCGCTTCGACTGGCTGGCCGCCATCGACGACGGCAAGGTCCTCGCCACCGGCACACCGCGGCAATTGCTGGAAAGCACAGGCAGCCCGAACCTGGAAGAGGCATTCATCCGCCTGCTCCCGGAAGAGAAAAAGCGCGGGCACGAAGCAGTGGTCATTCCCCCCTTGCCGGATGGCGGCGCGGACGATATCGCCATCGAGGCCGAGGGGCTGACCATGCGCTTTGGCGACTTCGTCGCCGTCGACAGCGTCTCCTTCCGCATCCGGCGCGGTGAAATCTTCGGCTTCCTCGGCTCCAATGGCTGCGGCAAGTCCACGACCATGAAGATGCTCACCGGCCTGTTGCCGGCGAGCGAGGGGCGGGCCTGGCTGTTCGGCCACGAAGTGGACCCGCATGATCTGGACACCCGCCGCCGCGTCGGCTACATGTCGCAAGCGTTTTCGCTCTACAGCGAAATCACGGTACGCCAGAATCTGGAGTTGCACGCCAAGCTGTTCAGTGTGCCCCCGGAGGACATTCCCGGTCGCGTCGATGAGATGGTGGAGCGCTTCGGGCTGGTGGACGTCATCGACAGCCTGCCGGCCAGTCTGCCTCTGGGCATACGCCAGCGCCTGTCGCTGGCCGTTGCCATGGTGCACAAGCCCGAGCTGCTGATTCTGGACGAACCGACCTCCGGCGTCGATCCGATAGCGCGCGACGCGTTCTGGCGGCTGCTCATCGAGCTGTCGCGGCGCGACCGGGTGACGGTCTTCATTTCCACCCACTTCATGAACGAGGCCGAGCGTTGCGACCGCATGTCGATGATGCATGCAGGCAAGGTGCTCGACAGCGATGTGCCTGCCAGACTGGTCGAGAAGCGCGGCGCCAAAACCCTTGAAGAGGCGTTCATCGGCTACCTCATCGAAGCCGAGGGCGGCACGGCCACCCCACCCAGCCAGCCCGAGGCCGCCCATCACGAGGAGCAGCCATCGGCGGCGCCCGCTGAACACGGTGGGCACCGCTCTGGCGGATTCAGCTTGCAGCGCATGTTCAGCTATCTGTGGCGCGAGACACTGGAACTGCAGCGGGACCCGGTCCGCGCCACCCTGGCGCTGGGCGGTTCGCTGCTGCTGATGTTCGTGATCGGCTTTGGCATCACCATGGACGTCGAGGATTTGAGCTATGCGGTGCTCGATCGCGACCAGACCACGCTTAGCCAGAGCTACACGCTGAACCTGGCCGGATCGCGCTACTTCACCGAGCACGCGCCGATCGTCGACTACGAGGACCTCGACCGGCGCATGCGCAACGGCGAACTGTCGCTGGCCATCGAAATCCCCCCTGGCTTCAGCCGCGATGTATTGCGAGGCCAGAACGTGCAGATCGGCGCCTGGCTCGATGGCGCCATGCCGCAACGCGCGGAAACCGTCCAGGGCTACGTTCAGGGCATGCACCAGCACTGGCTGCTGGTACAGGCCAGCGAGCGTGGCGGCGCCAGCGCAGCCGGCAATGCCAGCGTCGAGACGCGCTTTCGCTACAACCCCGATGTCAAGAGCCTGCCGGCCATGGTGCCGGCGGTGATTCCGCTGTTGCTGCTCATGCTGCCTGCGATGCTGACCGCGCTCGCGGTGGTGCGCGAGAAGGAGACGGGCTCGATCACCAATCTCTACGTGACGCCGGTCACGCGCATCGAGTTCCTGCTTGGCAAGCAACTGCCCTATGTCGGTCTGGCCATGGTGAACTTCCTGCTGATGAGCCTGCTCGCGGTCACCGTCTTCGGTGTGCCGGTCACGGGCAGCTTCTTCACCCTGTCGCTGGCCGCGCTGATCTTCTCCTTCGCCGCGACAGGCATGGGGCTGCTGGCCTCGGCCGTCACGCGCAGCCAGATCGCCGCCATGTTCTTTGCCATGATCGGCACCATCATTCCGGCCACCCAGTTCGCCGGCCTGATCGATCCCGTGTCCTCGCTTGAAGGCTCCAGCAAGTTCATCGGCGAGATCTACCCCGCCACGCACATGATCTCCATCAGCCGTGGCGTGTTCAGCAAAGCGCTCGGCCTGGCCGATCTGGCGGGGCCGTTGTGGTCGATGCTGCTGTCGGTTCCGGTGATTCTCGGTGCGGCCGTTTTGCTACTCAAGAAGCAGGAGCGCTGAGATGAGCGGAAGAAACGTTGCCAACATCTACGACCTCGGTGTCAAGGAGCTGTGGAGCCTTTGGCGTGATCCGATGATGCTCGTACTCATCGTCTATGTGTTCACCGCGTCGGTCTACACCTCGGCCACGTCCATGCCGGAGACGCTGCACAACGCGCCCATCGCCATCGTCGACGAGGATAATTCGGCGCTGTCCCAGCGGATTGCCTCGGCCTTCTACCCGCCGCAGTTCACGCCACCGGCCATGATCGACTATGGGGACGTGGACCCGGGCATGGATGCGGGGCTGTACACCTTCGCCCTGGTCATTCCGCCCAACTTCCAGCGTGACGTGCTGGCGGGGCGATCGCCCGCCGCGCAGCTCAATGTCGACGCCACCCGCATGAGCCAGGCCTTCACCGGCAGTGGCTATATCCAGCAGATCTTCACCGGTGAAGTCAATGAGTTCGTCAAGCGTTACCGCGGCACCGACGCGCCACCCGTGGATCTGGCATTGCGCGCCCGCTTCAACCCCGCGCTCGACAAGGCCTGGTTCGGCTCGGTGGTGCAGATCATCAACCACATCACGCTGTTGTCCATCATCCTGACCGGCGCGGCGCTGATCCGGGAGCGCGAGCACGGCACCATCGAGCACCTGCTGGTGATGCCGGTCACGCCCGCGCAGATCATGCTCTCCAAGGTCTGGTCGATGGCCCTGGTCGTGCTGATCGCCTCCTTCCTGTCCCTCAATCTCATGGTGCGCGGCGTCCTGGGCGTTCCCGTCGAGGGTTCCATTGCGCTGTTCTTCGCTGGCGCGGCGCTCAGTCTGTTCGCCACCACCTCGATGGGCATCTTCATCGCCACCCTGGCGCGCAACATGCCCCAATTCGGCATGTTGATGATGCTCACCATCATGCCGCTGCAGATGCTTTCGGGTGGGTCTACCCCGCGCGAGAGCATGCCCGAGATCGTGCAGAACATCATGCTGATCGCACCCACCACCCATTTCGTGGAGCTGAGCCAGGCCATCCTCTACCGGGGCGCTGGCCTGGAGACGGTATGGCAGCCCTTCCTGGCGCTGGCCCTGATCGGCACGGTGCTGTTTTTCCTGTCGTTAGCACGCTTTCGCAAAACGATCGGCCAGATGGCCTGATCGTTTGACCGCCCGAGTGGGCACTCAACCCAGTAAGGAGTTTGACCATGAGCAATGAAACCATCCCTCCCAACCTGTTCAAGGCGAACCTGGAACTGCAGCTGCGCCTCCAACGCCTGATGCAGGAAAACGGCCAGCAATGGCTGGAGAACGCCGCGCGCGCGGGCAAAGACGGCATTGCCGAGTCCGGCGCGGAAATCGAAAGCCTGCTTAAGGCGGAGAACTGGCAGGAACTGGCCACGCTGCCCGCACAAACCTTCTGGCGTCAGTTTCAGCACCACGTGGGCGGCGCGCAGGCGCTGACACAAGTCGCGATCAAGAACCAGACAACCTTCACCCAAGGCCTGCAAAAAGCCATTCAAGACTGGCAGAAATCGGTTACGCAGGCCGTAGGCCAGGGCGATGCGGTACTCCCGTTCCAGGATATTTTCAAACAGTGGGGAGCCGTGTGGGCCTCGGCACAGGACAAGGAGGCACCGGGCAAGACCGGTGGCCGCAATGCCGGCTGAACAACGCACCGCCCTGGTCACGGGCGGCAACGGTGGCCTGGGCGAGGCCATCGCCCGGGCCTTACACGATGCTGGCCATACCGTGATCGTCGTCCACTCGCCAGGCAATGCCAGCATCGGCGCGTGGTTGGAAGCCCAGGCGGGTGAAGGTTACAACTTCATCGCCTACGGCGCGGATGTGGCCGACCATGCCTCCTGCCAGGAGCTGGCCGGCCTCATTCAAGCAGACGGTCACCACATCGACATTCTGGTCAACAACGCGGGCATCACGCGTGATGCTACGTTCCGCAAGCTGAGCTACGCCGATTGGGATGCGGTCCTGCGCGTCAATCTCGATTCTGTATTCAACGTCACTCGGCCATTCATTGACGGCATGCTCGAAAGGGGCTGGGGCAGGATCATCAACATCTCCTCCATCAACGGCTCGAAGGGGCAGTTCGGCCAAACCAACTACTCCGCCGCGAAAGCCGGGATGCATGGATTCACCAAAGCCCTCGCGCAGGAGGTGGCGCGCAAGGGCGTGACGGTCAACACCGTCTCGCCGGGGTATCTGGATACGAAGATGGTGACGAGCATGTCGGAGGAAGTGGTCAAGCAGGTGGTTGCCGGTATTCCCGTGGGTCGTCTGGGACGGCCTGAGGAAATCGCCGCACTGGTTGCATTCATCGCCAGCGAGTCTGCGGGGTTCATGACCGGCAGCAATGCGTCGATGAATGGTGGCCAGCACATGTACTGAGTGAGGAAGGGCCGGCAAGACGATGTGCCTGCGGCCCCTTTCCATTCAATTTTTCAGTTTCATCATAGAGGGAATGCCCATCGCCATGAATCGAGACACCACGACATCACCAACGGCCGATTGGGGGCAGTTGCTGTGGGACCCGTTGCGACTATCGGCGATGGCAACCGAGTATGCAGTGGATGCCTGGCAGCGGTCCATTCTGTATGCCGACGTTCGCCGCCAACGCGGCAACCAGTACCAGGAGCATTTGCAGGAGCAGACGCCGAACGTACTCGACTTCGCCTCAGAGGTCATCATGTCCGGGCTGGAGCTTCCGCGGCCAGTCAACTATGGCCTCGTGCGCATCCTGCCGCCAGCCGACGCGCCGGCCGATCCCAAGAAGCGGCCGTTCGTGGTGGTCGATCCCCGCGCGGGCCATGGCCCGGGCATCGGCGGTTTCAAACCCGACAGCGAGGTCGGTGCTGCTCTGAAGGCAGGCCATCCCTGCTACTTCGTTGGCTTTCTGCCCGATCCCGTTCCCGGCCAGACCGTCGAGGATGTCATGCGTGCCGAAGCGGCCTTCGTGCGCAAGGTCGGCGAGCTGCACCCCGACAGCCGCGGCAAGCCCGCGGTCATCGGCAATTGCCAGGCGGGCTGGCAGATCCTGATGGCAGCTGCCGTCTGGCCCGAACTGTTCGGACCGATCATCGTCGCCGGCGCGCCGCTGTCGTACTGGGCGGGCGACATGCCGATGCGCTATGCAGGCGGCCTGACCGGCGGTAGTTGGTTGACGGCATTGACCGGCGATCTGGGCGCCGGTCGGTTCGACGGCGCCTGGCTGGTACAGAACTTCGAGAACCTGGACCCGGCCAATACGCTGTGGAGCAAACAGTACAACCTGTACGCCAAGGTCGACACGGAAGGCCCGCGCCACTTGCAATTCGAGAAGTACTGGGGCGGCCACGTGTTCCTGAACGATGTGGAAATACAGTACATCGTCGATAACCTGTTCATCGGCAACAAACTGAGTACGGCGCAGCTGGTGACGTCTGATGGCGTGCGCATCGACCTGCGCAATATTCGCTCGCCGATCGTGGTGTTCTGCTCCTATGGGGACAACATCACGCCACCGCCCCAGGCCCTGGGCTGGATCACCGATCTGTACCGCAACGATCTGGACGTGATGGGGCATGACCAGACCATCGTCTACGCCACCCATGACAGCATCGGGCATCTGGGTATCTTCGTCTCCGGCAGCGTCGGGCGTAAAGAGCACCAGGAGTTCGCCGCCAACATCGACGTCATCGACGTGCTGCCGGCCGGTATCCACCGCATGCTGGTCGATGAAAATCCCGACGGGTCGCAGGAAGGCGAGCCGACCGGGAACGCCTACCTGACTCGGATCCAGCGCAGCAACATCGATGAAGTCCGTGAGATCGTCCGTCCCGACCCTGAGAACGATCGCCGGTTCGCCGCCGTTGCGCGGATCTCCGAGGTCAACCTGGCTTGCTACCGCAGCTTCGTGCAGCCATGGATGCGTGCCCTGGTCACGGACCAGGGTGCGAAGTGGCTGGAGCCGCTGCATCCGCTGCGCATGGGCTATGAATTGTGGTCTGACAGGCATCCGCTCGCCGCCGCAGTACATGAGGCTGCGCAACACGTGCGCGACCATCGTCAGCCCGTCTCCGAGGCCAACCCTTTCCTGCAACTGCAGGCGCAGTTTTCCACCGCCGTCGAACAGATGCTGGATCAATTCCGTGATTGCCGCGACCAGATCTACGCACAGGCGTTTGACACGCTGTACAGCCTGCCGCTGGTGCAGGCCATGACTGGACAGAGCCTGCACGACGATGCACCGCCGCGACCCCATCCCAGCGAGACGCCCGAGCATCGCCAGTATCTGGCGCAAGAGTTGACACGGCTCGAAGCGGATATTCACAGCGGCGGGCTCGCCGAAGCCGTCATACGGGCACTGTTCTTCGTGCTCGCGGCGCGTGGCGAGGCCGACGGGCGGCACTTCCGGCACGCAGAGCAACTGGTGCGTCCCCGCCTGGGCAGCGACTTCGACATGCAGGCCTTTCGCCACCTCGTGCGTCGGCAGGCTTTGCTGATGCGGCTCGACCAGGACGCCGTGGTGTCCGCCATCCCCGGATTGCTGAACGACATAGCGCCTGATGAGATCCGCCAGGTAGCGGAGATGATCGTACAGGTGGTCGGCAGCAGCGATGTGCTGTCCGCACAGGAGCAAGCCAGGCTGGAGCAGGTTGCCGCCCTGTTCGAGCAGGCGGACCACCAGGCGCAGGCGGCTTCGGCGCCCGCCATGCCAAGCTCCGCCAGTGACACCCCCGCTGCGGTCGTGGACACGAAACCCAAGACATCCTCGCCGAAGCCGAAGGCGCCTCAGAAGAAAACGGCGTCGAAGACGCCAGCCGCGCCGCGCACAAGTCAAACACTGCGAGGGAAAGACAAATGACGACGTCCTCCGCACCGGTCGATGGCGCCGCCGACGCATTGCAGGTTTTGCGCAACCGCACCTTCGACGAGATCGCCATTGGCGACAGCGCCAGCCTCGAACGCGCGTTTTCGCCGCAAGACATCCAGATGTTCGCGCTGCAATCGGGCGATGATGTGGATCCGGAATCTTCGGTGTCTTCGCCCTCGCGGGACACCACCGAGGCCATTTGTGCAAACGTCCTGATCTCGGCTGTGCTGGGAACACGCCTGCCGGGACCCGGAACCCTGCATGTCAGCCAGAACCTGCGCTTCCTCGGGGCGATTCGGCCCGGCGACAGGCTGACCGTGCAGATGCAGGTGAGCAGCAAAGACACGGCCACCCATCACGTCACGCTGGACTGCACCTGCACCAGCCAGGAGGGGGTGGCGGTTTTCCAGGGCCAGGTAGAGGTCGTAGCGCCCACTGAGCGCATTGAAAGAACGCGCACGGCGTTGCCGGAAATCCATCCGGATGCGCAGGGCCGCACAGGCCTGCAGCACCTGCTGGCGCATGTCGCGCACTTGCAACCGATTCGGGTAGCCGTCGCCCACCCCTGCGATGTCCCCAGCCTGTCCGCTGCGCTCGAAGCGCGCCACGCGGGGTTGATCGAGCCGGTGCTGGTCGGGCCACGAGGGCGGCTGGAAGCAGTCGCCACCGAGGCCGGGCTGGATCTGGCCGACGTCGCCATTGTGGACGTCCCGCACAGCCACGCCGCTGCGCAGCAAGCCGTCGCCTTGGCAGCCGCAGGTGAAGTCGAAGCCCTGATGAAAGGGAGCCTGCACACCGACGAACTGATGTCCGCGCTGGTTTCGGCAGCAGCGGGGTTGCGCACCAAGCGCCGGGTCAGCCATTGCTTCCTGTTGCAGACACCGGCCTATCCGCGCCCGTTCATCGTCACCGATGCAGCGATCAATATCGCCCCGACTCTGGAACAGAAGGCAGACATCATCCGCAACGCCATCGAGCTGGCGCAGGTGATCGGCGTGCGCGAACCCAAGGTCGCAATCCTGGCCGCAGTCGAGACGGTCAGCCCGACGATGACGGCCACGCTCGACGCGGCGGCGCTGTGCAAGATGGCCGATCGCGGCCAGATCACTGGCGGCCTGCTCGACGGGCCGTTGGCCTTCGACAACGCGATCTCCATCGCCGCTGCGCGCACCAAGGGGATCGTCTCCGAGGTCGCCGGGCAGGCCGACATCCTTGTCGTGCCTGACCTGGAGAGCGGCAACATGCTTGCCAAGCAGTTGATATTCCTGGGCGGCGCAGCCAGCGCCGGAATCGTCCTCGGAGCGAAAGTGCCGGTCATTCTGACCAGCCGCGCCGACTCGCGCGATACACGCATCGCCTCATGCGCGATTGCACTGATGCTGGCGCACCACTATCGGCTGTCACCCCCGTGAATCGACTTATCAGCAACGTATCCACCCCATTGGAGGAAACACTATGAAGTACTCATTTTCTGGCCGCGTAGCCCTGGTCACCGGTGCAGGATCCGGCATTGGCGAGGCCATCGCGCGACTTCTTGCGAGCAACGGCTTGAGTGTCGTCGTCTCGGATGTCAGCGCCGACAATGCGAAGCGCGTCGCCAAGCTCATCAGCGCCGATGGCGGCCAAGCCGTGGCCAATGTGGCCGACGTGGCACGCATCGATGACGTTGAGGCTGCTGTGGCCTGCGCAGTCGATACGTTCGGCGGCCTTCATTTTGCGGTCAACAACGCCGGTATCAGTGGCGACCAGAGCCCAGTGGGGGAATTGGACCCTGCCGCCTGGAGCCGGGTAATCGATATCAACCTGAACGGCGTGTTCTATGGCCTGCGCCATCAGATTCCCGCGATCCTTCGTTCAGGAGGTGGTGCCATCGTCAACGTCTCTTCGATCCTGGGAGTGGTCGGCGATGCAGCGAACCCCGCGTACGTCGCAGCCAAGCACGCTGTGACCGGGCTGACCCGGTCGGCAGCGCTGGCCTATGCGTCCCAGGGAATCCGGATCAACTCGATCCATCCCGGTTACGTGCGTACGCCCATCTTGGATTTCCTGGACGAATCGGCCCTTCAGGAGGCCGTTGGCCTGCATCCGATCGGCCGTCTGGGGACCCCGGACGAAATCGCCCATGCCGTGGCGTTTTTGCTATCGGAAGGAAGCAGCTTCTTTGCGGGCACCCAGCTCATCGCGGACGGCGGCTACACGGCACGCTGAATCTGACGACGATGAGAGTGCAGGCATACCCGCACACCGTGGCGACGTCACCGGGGCCGGGCAAAAAGAGGACGACATGATGGATGCGACCACGGCCCGCTCCGGACGCCCCGGGCACGGACTGATCCTTGTACTGAACTGCGGTTCATCCAGCATCAAGTTTGCGGTGTTCGATCCCTCGGCCACGCCACTGCCTCGCCAGGCATTGTGGAATGGCAAGGTGCAGGGGATCGGCGGTGCCGATCCGGATTTCGGAGAGACCGGGGTTGCGCCGTTCCCGATCAAACTGGACACGGCACATCCCTATCCTGCCGCGCTGCGCCTCATCCGTGATCGTGTCAGTCAGCGGCTCGACGGTCGCCGGATCGGTGCGGTCGCCCATCGGATCGTCCACGGCGGCAGCAAATATTTCATGCCAGTGTGCGTGGACGAGAATGTCCTGGCCGACCTCAAGGGCTACATTCCTCTGGCCCCGCTACACCAGCCATTCGCACTCGAAGCCGTGGAGATCCTGCTGCGGGAGCAGCCCGATCTGCCACAGATGGCCTGCTTCGACACGGCCTTCCACCACACTTTGCCCCAGGTCGAGCAGATCCTGCCGTTGCCCTATGCCGCATGGGAGCGCGGTCTGCGCCGGTACGGGTTTCACGGCCTGTCGTATGAGTACATGGCGGTGGCCTTGCCCGAGCGCCATGGCGACGCTGCACGGGGACGCACCGTCGTCGCCCACCTGGGCAGCGGCGCCAGCCTGTGCGCCATGCAAGGGCTCAAAAGCATGGCCACCACCATGGGTTTCTCCGCGCTTGACGGCCTGATGATGGGCACCCGCACCGGCGCGCTCGATCCGGGCGCGGTGCTCTACCTGATGGAAATCGAGAAGCTCTCACTGGAGCAAGTGGGGCGCGTCCTCTATCACGAGTCCGGTCTGCTCGGCGTTTCGGGCATCTCGGCCGAGCCGCGCGTCATTGTCCGGCACGAGAACGATGCAGGCGAAACGGGTGAGCGAGCGCGCTTGGCGCTGGCCCTCTACGTGCGCCGCATCGTGCGCGAGATCGGGGCCTTGATTGCTGTTCTGGGCGGCCTGGACATGCTGGTGTTCACGGCGGGTGTCGGTGAACACAACGCCTTCATTCGCGAGCGCATCTGTGCGGCACTGGGTTTTCTTGGCATTGCCCTGGATACCGACGCCAACGCCAGCCACGCAGCGACGATTTCCACCGACCACAGCCAGGTCCTCGTGGCGATCGAACCCACCAATGAAGAGTGGATCGCCGCCAACCATGCGCTGTCCGGCCTGGACAGGGAGAAGGTGCGATGAAGATCGATGCCTTCCATGGATTCACGCTCGCCATTCTGCTGTTGTTCGTTGGCAAGGGCTTGGTAGCGCGTTCGGGCATCTTGCGTCGATACAGCATCCCGGAATCCCTGGTGGGCGGCCTGGCCTGCGCCTTGGTTGTCTTCCTCCTGTACTACGGGATGGGGATCGTTGTCAGTTTCGATCTGGAAGCGCGCGACGCGCTTCTGCTGTACTTCTTTGCCGCTATTGGCCTGAGTACCGACGCCCGCACACTGCGCCATGGTGGACGGCCCTTGCTGATCCTGTCGGGGCTGGCCATCGGGTTCATGGTGCTGCAGAACCTGGCCGGGATGGAGACGGCCCGCGCCTTCGGGCTGGATCCGCGCGCCGGGCTGATGGTGGGTTCGATTTCCCTTACCGGAGGCGTGGGCACCACCTTGGCCTGGTCCGACTACTTCGTTGAAACCCTCGGCATTGCACAGGCGCAGGAACTGGGGTTGGCGGCGAATATGATCGGCCTGATCGTGGCCTGCACCATCGGTGGCCCGATCGCAAGTCTGCTCATGCGCAGGCATCGGCTTCGAGCCTCCGGAGACAGCGCCCTGGAAATTGGCACGCTGCACAGCGATGAGCAGCATGCCCGCCTGGACTACTACGGCGTGCTGCTGGAATTGCTCTGGCTCAACTGCGCCTTGATGTTGGGCTCAGGAATCAATGCCTTGGTCGCGCTTACCCCTGTCACGCTGCCCGCCTTTGTGGGCTGCCTGCTGGCCGGCATTCTCCTGCGCATGATTGGCGACTGGATGAGGCCGAGTGGGCGCGGGCGTCTATGGAACTGGCCGAGCATGCAGCCGGGCATCGCTTTGATCTCCGACATGTCATTGGGCCTGTTTCTGACCATGGCGCTGATGGGCCTCAGGCTCTGGGAGCTGCAGCCTGTGCTTGCCTTCATCACCGTGGCGATGCTGGTGCAGATCATCCTGGTCATCGCATTCGTGCTTCTGATCGTTTTTCGGGCAATGGGCAGGGATTACCAAGCCGCAGTGATGTGCGCCGGTTTCGGCGGAATCGCGCTGGGATCTACCGCCACCGCCATCGCCAACATGACGGCGGTCACTCGGGAGCATGGCGCTGCGCGCGAGGCGTTCATTGTGGTGCCCCTGGTGTGCGGGTTCGTCATCGACATTGCGAACGCACTGGTGATCAGCCTGATGGCCGGTTAAGACGAAAGAATTAACGGAATGCGCCGGCAGGCGGAGACATCTCTAGCACGCTGGCACGGTGTCATCGCAAAAGCGCTGATGACATGAGTGCCGGTGTGCATGAACACAAGCGAGCACAACTACCCCCGTGTTCAAACGAGGGCGCTCCATCTATTTGAATAGCAATTGAGGTAATGCGTTTTGACAAAAAATAAGAAAGGTAATACTTCATCGACAATCGTTCCGGCAATGGATATGCAAGCGCATATGGCTTGGGCCCAGGCTTGGTCCTCAATTTCACCTGAATCGTCGCTGTTGGCTTGGACTGATTGGGCAAGCCATTTGGCGAACAGCCCCGGAAAGCAAGCCGAGCTTTTGGCGTTTGCAGGCTCCTTGTCTGAGCAATGGATGTCTCTGCTGAAGAAGAGCTTGGTCAGTCCGGACCAGGAAGCTACACCTCCTGAACCGTCACCTACCTATGGCCGTCGCTTCAATGATCCTGCATGGGATCAATGGCCCTACAACCTTTACCGCAGTTCCTTTCTTATTCAGTCAAAATGGTGGGAGCAAGCCACGCAGGGTGTGTGGGGTGTTGATCCACAACACGAACGCCTATTGGCGTTTGGCGCAAAGCAATGGCTGGAATTGGTATCGCCAACCAACTCTGCGCTTTTTAACCCCGTTGTACTGAAAAAAACAATGGAAGAACAAGGCGCCAACCTGGCGCGTGGCATGTCCAACTTTCTCGATGACCTGCGCCGACAACTATCCGGCGAGCCTCCTGCGGGAACCGAGAACTTCGTCGTTGGGCGCGACGTGGCGGTGACGGAGGGAAAAGTCGTACTGAGAAACCAATTAATCGAGTTGATTCAATACACGCCCACCACCGAGAAAGTCCATCCTGAGCCGATACTGATCATTCCTGCCTGGATCATGAAGTACTACGTACTCGATCTGTCTCCCCATAACTCACTGATACGGTATCTCGTTGCACAAGGCCATACGGTTTTTTGCATCTCTTGGAAAAATCCGGATGCTGGTGATCGAGACTTGGGCATGGATGAGTATCTTGAGCTTGGCTTGTGTGCGGCGCTGGATGCCGTGACATCCATTGTCCCCGAGCAGGGAATCCACGCGGCCGGCTACTGCCTGGGCGGGACATTGCTGTCTATTGGGGCTTCAGCCATGGCGCGCGATGGCGATACGCGGCTGGTGTCCGTAAGTCTACTGGCTGCGCAGACAGACTTCAGCGAGCCGGGCGAGCTTGGCCTGTTCATCAACCAGAGCCAGGTGGCGCTATTGGAGGCCAGTATGGCTCAAACAGGCTACTTGAGCTCAAGCCAGATGAGTGGAGCGTTCCAGCTACTGCGGGCCTACGATCTTGTATGGTCCCGCATGATTGACGAGTACGTATTGGGCGATCGCCGGCCAATGACCGACCTGATGGCTTGGAATGCCGATGGGACTCGCCTGCCGGCGAAAATGCATTCGCAATATCTCCGACGCCTTTACCTGAATAACGATCTCAGCGCAGGGCGCTATCCCGTCCTGGGTCGTCCGGTTTCAGTAGGAAACATCACCGTACCGATGTTTTGCGTCGGCACTGCCTCCGATCATATTGCGCCGTGGCGCTCCGTTTACAAGCTGCATCTCCTGTCTTCAGCCGAACTGACTTTTGTATTGACCACCGGAGGGCACAACGGCGGCATCGTGAGCGAGCCTGGCCGGGGCAAGCGCCAGTATCAAATCCATACGCGCGCCGTGAATGAGGGGTACATGGCGCCGGACGAGTGGCAAGCCACTGCACAGACGCATCTAGATTCGTGGTGGCCGGCATGGTCGGGATGGCTCCAGGAGCGTTCCGGTGATGTTGTTGCACCTCCGCTCATGGGGTCTGAGTTCAATGGATACCCGACTATTGGCGATGCCCCGGGGGAATACGTACGCAGCTGAATAAGCGAATACCGCGTCCGCTACTGCGGGACGGTATGCGCAATATCTATTTGGCACCCCGTCCTACTCTGATAACTGGAGACGTTCATGTACTCAAGACTCCTGGTTCCGCTTGACGGAAGTCCCACCGCCAATTTGGCACTCCACCACGCCTCAGTGTTGGCACGCCTGAGTGGTGCAACCATCATCTTGCTGCACGTCATCGAGGAGATGAAGCACAGCAACGGCTTCGAGAGGCCGAGAATCTACATTGAAAAAGTGAGGCCAGGCTTCCTGGCGGCCGGGCAGAAGCTGCTCGACGAGGCGGCGCTCCGGCTGAGACAGGAAGGCCTGACGGTAGAGACCGTCCTTCTGGAGAGCAAGGGCGAGCGCGTCTCTGTGCTCATCGCGCAGCAGGCACTGGCCACCGAATGCGAGCTGGTGGTGTTGGGCACTCACGGACGCCGGGGCGTGGACAGGCTGCTGCTGGGAAGCGATGCCGAGCAGCTCGCTCGCATCGCACCGGTTCCCGTGATGCTGGTACGCCAGCCCCATTCTGTCATTGCTACTGCAACCCCTGGGCACGGTGGCATGCCAGCGTGACGAAAGTTCAGCCCACTGACCTCGCTGAATGGAGGCTCAGAGTCGCAGCTACCTTGCTGCTGCTGTCGCTGAGTGCCTGCGCGCAGGCACAGTCCTGCCACCGTGACAATCCGCTGCGCTCGACCGGAACGCTCAATCTGCGGATCGACAACGACATGTTCGGCGGCATGGGACAGGATCAAGGGTACTCCAACGGGTTTCTCGCCAGTTGGGTTTCCCCCAACCTCGTGGACTATAGCGATGACCCTTGTCTACCGCGTCTCGTCCGTGGGCTGAATCGCTTTCTCACGATGCTCCAACCCCAAGGCTTCGACGAACAGAACATGACCATCGGCTTCGGGCAGATGATGTACACCCCGAACGACAAAACGCGCAGCGATCTCATCAAGGATGATCGTCCTTTCGCGGGCGCCTTGATGTTGAGCCTTGGCTATAACGCGAGGCGGGGCGATACGCTGCGCACTTCGCAACTCCGCGTGGGGGTGGTGGGGCCCTCCTCCCAGGCCAGGCAAGTCCAGAACTGGTGGCATGACACCGTCGGAGTGGACAGATTCAATGGCTGGAGACATCAACTGCGCGACGAACCCGTGCTGCAGTTGCTCCACGAACGCCGAACACGAGTCATCAGGCAAGAAAACGTCAGCGGTTGGGGTTGGGATCTGACCCGCCACTGGGGCGGCAGCTTGGGCAATTTCGCCACCTACGCGAATGTCGGCGGAGAACTGCGCTATGGCCTACGCCTGCCGGACGACTTAGGCACCGCACCGCTGCGCCCGGCTGGAGAAAACACCTCGCCCGTGCGTAAGACCGCTGGCAGCAACTGGAACGGGCACCTGTTCGTGGCACTCGACGGTCGCTGGGTTTTGCACGACATCACGTTGGACGGCAATACGTTCAAGTCCAGTCATAGTGTTGATAAACGGCCATTCGTGGCCGATGTGGGCTATGGCATCGCGATGACTCAGGGCAACTGGCGCATCGCGATAGCCCGCTACCACCGCACCCGCGAATTTCGTGGACAAAAGGAAATCCCGGTCTACGGAACGATCACCGTAGGACGGCGATTCTGATGCAGATCGATTCCTTGAACGCCATGCAAGCCACTCTGTTGCTGTTCATGACAAGAGCCTGGTTGCTTGTGGAGCTACCACGTCGACGCAGTACTGCCAATGCCGTCGTCATTAGCCAGTTGGCAAGGTGAACACAGCGAGCTGAACGATAAGGCACCCGCGCTCGATAAGAGACCAAGGACAACAAATAAGGAGATAAATGGATGCAACGACTCACCCTGGCCCTACCCGGCAACGAAGATCTGGCCCGCGGCATCGCGCAGGCATGCGGCAGCGAAGCCGGCCGCATCGAAACGCGCCGATTCCCCGATGGCGAGAGCTATGTCCGGTTGCATGGCGAACCTGCCGATCGGATCGTGGATGTGATTTGCACGCTGGCCCATCCTGATCCGCAGTTCCTGCTTCTGGCTTTTGCCGCTGACGCGGCGCGCGAACTTGGCGCGCAAGAGGTGAACCTGATCGCACCGTATCTGGCCTACATGCGCCAGGACAAGCGATTCCATGACGGAGAAAGCGTGACGTCGCGGTCCTTCGCACGTCTGGTCTCATCGACCTTCGACAAGCTGCTCACGGTGGATCCGCATCTGCACCGCTATCCGACACTATCAGCGGTCTACACGATCCCCACCATCACCTTGCATGCCGCACCACTGCTGGCCGACTGGATCGCGAATCATGTCGAAGAACCTTTGATCGTGGGCCCCGACGAGGAAAGCGAGCAGTGGGCCGGCGCCATCGCGTCCCGCATCGGCGTACCGCACGCTGTGCTTCGCAAGACACGCCATGGCGATCGCAGCGTGGACATCGATGTTCCCGACCTGTCGATCTGGCGCGGCAGAACGCCGGCGCTTGTGGACGACATCGCATCATCAGGCCGCACGCTCGCCGAGCAAGGAATGCGCAAGCCGGAGTGCGTAGTGGTGCATGCCCTGTTCGCCGAGGATGCCTGGGCCCAATTGACACCGTTGTTTGCCCGAATTACGTCCACCGACGCAGTACCGCATCCGAGTAACCGGATTGGTCTCGCTTCGCTGATTGCCGACGCTCTCTCTAGCGGGAAAACCGATCCGCGAGGCTGATCTTTTTATCGATCCAACTATTTTCAAGGAGACCTGAAATGTCCTCTCAAGCTAACCTCGCAACCGATTGGCGTGCTGGTTACGGGCCCATCGCGCACAGGTCTGAAACCATCGAACGTATGCAGGCCCTAGTGCAACGTCTGGTCGCGCAAAGGCGTATAGCAGACGAAGCCTCGGCCCATGCGCTGCTGGCTGCAGCCGACCGGGTGGCCTGCACGGCCATGAGCGTAGTGGCGCATATGACCTATGCCCGGCGCATCGACCGAAGCGGCTGCCCACTGGGCTCCGATGATTTCAAACAAACGCCCGAAGGCCACACCGGCGGCTCGCTCAACATGGTGCCAGCCTTCGTGGGTTATCTGTTGGCCAACGCGCTGACCGGGACGACACGCGGCTGGCTCATGGGGCAGGGGCACTGCGTGGCCGCGATCGAGGCGGTGAACGCACTGACCGGCGATGTATCCGCCGCCCAGCGTGGACGCTACGACCGCAGCGAGGCGGGCCTGTCGCTCCTGATCGCGGACTTCTACTCCTATGCCATCGATAAGCAGGGTCGGCCCGCGGTACCGCTGGGTAGCCATGCCGGGCCGAACACGGCCGGCGCGATCTCCGAAGGCGGCTATCTGGGGTTCGCCGGGCTGCAGTATGTGCACACGCCGTTGCCGGGAGAAAGCCTGGTGGCATTCCTCAGTGATGGCGCTTTCGAGGAACAACGTGGCTCGGACTGGGCGCCGCGCTGGTGGCGCGCCGAGGACTGCGGCTTCGCCATCCCGGTCATGATTCTCAACGGACGGCGCATCGAGCAGCGCACCCAGATCGTGCAGGAAGGTGGCGCTACCTGGCTGGCCGAGGACCTGCGCCACAACGGCTTCGATCCGGTCATCGTTGATGGACGTGATCCGATGGCGATCGCATGGGCCATTGTTGAAGCCGAAGACACGCTGAGCGCCTTCGCCGCACGCTCGGATCGGCGCTATCCGGTCAAGCTGCCCTACGTGATCGCCGAGACGGAGAAAGGTTTTGGCTTCCCGGGCGCGGCGACCAATGCCGCCCACAACCTGCCGCTGAACGGCAATCCGCGCGAGGATGCGCAGGCACGCGAGGCCTTCAACGCAGGGGCTGCGGCGCTGTTCGTGCCCGAGAGCGAACTGGAAAACGCGCTCACCGTCCTTGCGAATCACGGCCAGAGCCAGCGCTCGCGCGAAAGCGAGCACCCCATGGCCCTACGCCATCCAGCGAGCCCTCATCTGCCGATGCCGGCCTGGGCGCCAACTGAGGTATCGGGCAGCGCCATGTCCGCACTGGACCGTTGGTTCGTGGAGCTAGTGCAGGCAAATCCACAGTTGCGCATCCGGATCGGCAATCCCGATGAACTGGCCAGCAACAAGATGGGGACCACGCTAGCGCTGCTCAAGCACCGCGTCAACGTGCCCGAACCCGGCGTCCCGGAATCGACGGATGGCTCGGTGGTCACCGCACTCAATGAAGAAGCCGTTGCGGCCGCCGCCCTCGCCAACAAAGGGGGGCTGAACCTGATCGTCAGCTACGAGGCATTCGCGGTCAAGATGCTTGGATTGATGCGCCAGGAGATCATCTTCGCGCGTCGGCAGAAGGAGCTGGGCCAGCCGCCAGGCTGGATCTCCGTCCCGCTGATCGTCACATCCCACACCTGGGAGAACAGCAAGAACGAGCAGTCACACCAGGACCCGACCATTGGCGAAGCATTGCTGGGGGAGATGTCGGACACCGCACGCGTGTTGTTCCCGGTGGATGCCAACACGGCGTCCGCCGCGCTGCGAGCGGTCTACGCCAGCCGGGGCCAAGTGGCCTGTGTGGTGGTCTCCAAGCGCGACACGCCGAATCACTTCAACGCCGCCGCCGCTCAATCGCTGGTTGAGCACGGAGCAGCCCATGTAGCCGGCGATCCGGCTACAGCACAACTGCAGTTCGTGGTGATTGGCGCCTACCAGTTGGAGGAAGCGTTCAAAGCCCACGCCCGCCTGGAGCGCCATGGACTTGCGTCGTGCGTCACTGTAGTGATCGAACCCGGCCGCCTGCGCATTCCGCGAGATGACCTTGAGGCCACCTTCGTGGTCGGTGACGAAGCCCTGCAAGCACTCTTCCCGCCTCACTTGCCTCGCGTGTTAATAAGCCATACCCGCCCAGAGCCGATGCTGGGTGTGCTGCGCCGCATTGACAGCGGCACCTCGAAGACGCGGGCTTTGGGCTACATCAACCGCGGCGGCACGCTCGATGTGGCTGGAATGTTGATCGCCAACCGCTGCACCTGGGTGGACGCCATCTATGCCGCTGCGCAAGTGACCGGCCGGAACAGTTCGCAGGTTGCTGCGGCCGCGACCGACGAGCGAATTTCAAGTGGTTCTGACGCGGTCCGCGGCGACCGCGCCGGTTCCTGATTTCACAACCCACAAACAAGAGGGGAGACAAATACATGCTCTCATTGACCAGCCTGGGCGGTGCCGGCACCGTCACCGGCTCCAAACACCTTATCACCCATGGCAATACCCGCATCTTGATCGACTGCGGACTGTTCCAGGGATTGAAAAACCTGCGCGAACTTAACTGGCAGCGCCTGGCAGTTGAGCCCAAGGACATTGATGCGGTCGTATTAACGCATGCGCACCTGGATCATTGTGGGTATCTGCCCCGATTGGTGCTGGACGGGTTCCGCGGGAAGATTTTCTCGACCTCAGCCACGCGAGATGTCGCCGAACTCATCCTACTCGACAGCGCCTGGTTGCAGGAGAAGGACGCCGATTTCGCCAATCGAAAAGGATTTTCCAAACACAAGCCAGCCCTTCCGCTGTATCGGGTTCGGGATGCAGAACGTACGCTCCTGCAGTTCAAACCGGTGCCGCTGCATCAAGAGACTGAATTGCCGGGCAATGCCCGTCTACTGCTGCGCAGCGCCGGTCACATTCTTGGGGCGGCGACGGCTCAGATCGACATTGGCGGCAAGCGTTTGGTGTTCTCCGGCGACTTGGGACGCTTTGACGACATGGTCATGCCTGATCCTGAACCAGTCACGGAAGCGGACTACATCATCATCGAGTCCACCTATGGCAATCGTCGTCATGACCGTTCCGATGCCGTCGAAGCGCTGGGCGACATCATCGAGCGCACGACTCGCCGCGGAGGCACGGTGGTAATTCCCGCTTTTGCCGTGGGACGAGCGCAGTCGTTGATCTACGACTTGTGGCTGCTGCGACAGCGCGGTCGGCTCCGCAACGTGCCCGTCTATCTGGACAGTCCGATGGCCACCAACGCAACTGTGCTGCTGCACCGCCACTCCGACGACCACAAGCTCACGCAACACGATTTCGAGGCCGCATTTTCGGAAGTCAAATACGTGCGCGACGTTGAAGAGTCCAAGGCACTATCGGCGAATCGCTACCCCAAGGTGATTATTTCCGCCAGCGGCATGGCCACAGGTGGCCGCGTGTTGCATCACATAGAAGCGTTTGGCGGCATTCATCAGAACACGCTGCTGTTCTCTGGATTTCAGGCCGCAGGTACGCGCGGACGCAAACTGCTTGAGGGCGCTCGCGAAGTCAAGATTCATGGACGCTGGATGCCGATCAATGCGGAGGTCGCCGAGCTTCCGATGTTGTCGGCTCATGCCGACAGCGATGAACTGATGCGATGGCTGGGCGGCTTTACCCGGGCGCCGGAAGGGGTGTTCATTGTTCATGGTGAATCCAATGCCTCCGAGGCGCTGCGCGAACGTATTCAGCGCGAACTCAAATGGCACGCATCGGTGCCCATGCAAAACCAGGAGTTCGCCCTGTGAGTGCCCGCATCACTCCCCAGACACCCGCCTTGCAAGCGTCACGCATGCGACTGCATGCCCAGCATCAACCTGTCGTCTTGATGCGTACCGATTGCCATGTCTGCCGTGCCGAAGGGCTGGCACCGCGGTCACAGGTACTGATCATTGCCCGCGACCGTACTGTACAAGCGCTGCTGTACCAAATCGACAGCGATCTGCTCAAGACTGGACAGATCGCTCTGTCGGAGGCCGCCTGGGATGCCTTGGGCATTCATGAGGGCGATCTGGTGCAGGTTCGGCATCCGCCGATGCTCGAATCGTTGTCGGCCGTGCGTGCGCGAATTCACGGCCACCGACTGCAGGCGACGGAGTTGCAGGCGATCGTCCGTGATGTGGTCGATGGTCGCTATACCGATGTCGCACTTTCGGCCTTCCTGACCGCAACGGCGGTACTGCCTCTGGATATGCAAGAGACCATCCATCTCACCCGTGCGATGGTCGATGTCGGGGATCACCTGCAATGGCAGGCTCCGATTGTTGTGGACAAGCATTGCGTGGGCGGATTACCGGGAAATCGCACCACGCCGTTGGTGGTTGCCATAGCCGCAGCCAATGGATTGTTGATGCCCAAGACCTCATCACGCGCCATCACCTCTCCCGCCGGCACGGCGGACACCATGGAAACGCTGGTTCCTGTAGACCTGGGCCTGGATACGCTCAGAAAGGTCGTGGAAAAAGAGGGTGGATGCGTGGCGTGGGGCGGCGCGATGCACCTCAGCCCCGCGGACGACATCTTCGTGCGCATTGAGCGTGAACTGGATATCGACACGCAAGGACAACTGATTGCCTCGGTGTTGTCCAAGAAGATTGCGGCAGGGGCGACCCACATCGTGATTGACATTCCGGTTGGGCCAACCGCAAAAGTCCGCAGCCAGGAAACGGCCGAGCATCTTGCATATCACCTTTCGGAAGTCGCCGCGTCATTTGGCCTTGTATTGCGTTGCCTGTTTACAGACGGCAGCCAGCCTGTCGGCAGAGGTATCGGCCCAGCGTTGGAAGCACGCGATGTGTTGGCGGTATTGCGCAACGAGGCTGATGCGCCACAGGATCTACGTGACCGTGTGGCGATGGTGGCGGGTGCGGTACTTGAGCTTGGCGGCGTCGCCAAAGAAGGGGATGGAATTCGATTGGCTCACGAGACGATCAGCAGTGGCCGCGCCTGGGAAAAATTTCAGAGGATCTGTGCCGCTCAGGGGGGATTTCGTGAGCCACCCCAAGCTCTTTACGTCGAACCGCTTTTGGCAACCACTACGGGACGAGCAGTACACATCGACAACCGGAAACTTTCCCGTTTAGCCAAATTGGCCGGAGCGCCAGAGAGTCCGGCCGCAGGGATTCAGTTGCAGGTTCGCCTAGGGGACGAGGTAACAAGCGGGCAACCATTGATGTTTTTGCATGCGCAAACGTCTGGAGAGATGGCCTATGCACTCGCATACGTACATGACATTGGTGACATTGTAAATATTGAACCGTAGCGCCGTAGATATACAGGGCTCTTGAGCGCTTGGTCAATCAGAGCCCGGCATCTCGTTTGGAAAAGTTGAACGCCTACGACTCGTGCTCAAAGAACATATGCCACATACATCGCTTAAAAGCAGTTTTCAACCTGCATGGCGTGAGCAAATAGAAGGAGGTTGTCAGCGCCTGAATAGGAACATTGCTCATGGAACTGCGACACTTGCGTTGCTTTATCGTTTTGGCCGAAGAGCTTCATTTCACACGCGCCGCTGAGCGCCTGCATATAGAGCAATCCCCCTTGTCTCGAACTATCAAAGAGCTTGAGGACGAGCTAGGGGTTGTGCTCTTCGATCGGAATCGCCGGGGCACAGCGCTGACCCCTGCTGGCGCCGCCTTCTTACAGGACATCCGCAGGCTGTTCACTGTCCTGGAGCAGGCACAGGAGAACGTTCGAGCGGTCGCAGCAGGCTTGCGAGGGAACCTGCGCATTGCCGTCTCCGATGGTGCGACCGACCCTCGGCTCTCGGCGTTTCTGGCCCGTTGCCGCGCCGAGGAGCCGGAGGTCGAGATACGTCTGTCCGAAGTGCCTTTGGCCGAGCAATTGCGCGGCTTACGATCAGGCGACTTCACGATCGGGTTCGCGCACACCGCCGACGTCGGTGATGGCATTGTTGCGGAACCGATCTGGCGAGACCCGCTGGTGCTTGCTGTGCCAGCCCGGCACGAGTTGCTCGCCCACAGGGAGGTTCCACTTCATGAACTCGGGAGCCACCCGCTCGTCTTGTGCGATCCACAGGTGTGCGAGGGGTACTGCCACCAACTGGCACAGCTCCTGCAGCCTCTGGAGCACAAGCCAAATGTCGTTGAGCACGCGTCCTCGCTGGACATGATGCTCACCCTTGTCGGTGCAGGCTACGGCGTCGGCTTCACAACGACGACCAGGATCGCTGGCTACCAGCGTCCGGATGTTGTGATCCGTCCCTTGGCGATGGAATCCGCAGTCATCACTACCTACTTGCTTTGGTCCGAAAACAGCAGTATGTCGGTTTCGCTGGAGCGATTCATCGCTCGCCTACGCGACCGTTTGGGCGACTGACGGCGCCATCCGCAGACGGCCAATCTCAAGAATCGGTGCCAGAACCAAGGTTGCGCTCTGTTACAGCCATCAGTTCGGCAGCACTTATCCCGAGCGCGGCGGCAATTTTCAGTATCAGAGCCAGCGTAGGCATATGCTCTCCACGCTCGATCTTGCCCATGTGCGAGCGCGCGACCCCAGCCAAGCCTGCCAGCTTTTCCTGACCGACTCCTTGTTCCAGGCGTGTGGCACGCACCGCTTTTCCGAAGGCCAGCGCTGGCTCGGCTTCAAATGTGGTTGTGCCTGGGGGACGGCCTTGTGAAATTGGACGCTTCTGCATTGACAGAAGCGTCGATCAGCCAAGAGAATTTAACCACGTTAAACTTAACTCATTGCTATCATATTGGGTTATTTTTTGACCCGATAGCTTCGTGGGGCTCTCATGCACGACGCCACAAACCGGTTGTCCCATTTCAAGCTCGCGATAGCGCCTGGTGTGCCGTCATCACGTCTCTCTAAGCTGCTTGCGCTGCAGCGCGCGGAGGAACCGGAAGTCACCATCGCGTTTTTCGAGGTCACGGCGGACGATCTGGTGGCAGGGCTTCGTGAAGGCCGTTACGACGCAGGGATGTCGCTTCAGGGCTTGGCCGATCCATCCCTGAGCAGTCAGCCCCTGTGGAGCGAAAGCATGGCCGTTGCCCTGCCGTTGCGGCTCCCTTTGCTGGATCAGGCAACGCTCACAATTGCCGGGTTGCAGGACTACATGGTGTTTCGCTGGCAAGCAGAGGCCTGTCCCTTACTGGATCAGAGGTTGTCCTCCTTCCTACCGGAAGACCAACGGAACATTCGGTACATGACTTCGTTCGAGCTGCTGGCTCTATGGGTGGCGGCGGGCTATGGCGTCGGCTTATCCGCGCAATCGCACATCGAGCATGCTCATGGATGGGGAATCAGCATGCGACCACTCTCTGATGGTCCCTACGAAATCGTGACGCACCTGCAGCGTCCCCACGGGCCAGCCAATTCTGTTTCTGAGCGGTTCGAGCGCAGAGCACTGCAGATTGCCAAGGCTGGCGCAGCCTGATCCCGAGCCTGGCGACCGGGACAGTCCCACCCCGGTCGCCAAGTCGCACCGTCGGCGTTCAAGCCCCTTCAAGCACCACGGTGCTATCCACCAACCGGCGGACACTCTGCCGCACCTGTTCGGGGATAGGCCGCGGCGAGACAGTCTCGGGGGCATCTGCATGCTGCTGATCGCCCGCGATGGTTCGGACGACTGCGACCAGATTGGTCGGTGTCACCACATCGATGGCCGCGCGATCCCCCAAATCCGGGTGTGGCCGGGTCAGCATGCGGTAAAGCTCCCAGGAGTCCGCTTCCGGGCACTGGTTCATGAGCACCAGAGCCAGCTTGTGCTTGAGCGGCACCAATTGCCAATCGGGAACACGCTGCCCCCGGTTGCCTAGACTGATGGACAGCAGCTTGCCCGCCTTCAACTCGCGGTTGATCTGGTCCTTGGACTTCCCGGCCAGCTTGCCGAACAGAGGAACCGGAAGGTTGTTCGGCGATTCGTAGATGGCGAGCATTTCCTCGCGCTCGCGCTGGATCGCGGACACTTCCGGCTCTGGCGTCCGGGTGGGGGGCGGAGGCACTTGCGACAGCCGCTGGAACGTGGCCCCGGCGGTGTTCGGCGTCACGATGATGGGAGTAGCCACCACAGGCGGGACGGGGACTGCAGGGGAAGCCTCGACGATGGCAGCGGCATCTTCCGCTTCTACCATTGCCGGCACCCCTTCGATATGGATGGTGAGATGCGCGCTCGCAGCCTCCACCTGGCCCTGTTCGAGCAGGTCGAGGCGGTCGGCCCAGTCCTGCATCATCCGGCGGCGCGGCTCCACATACTTGGCGTGGTTGTAGGCCGAACTCACCTTGTTCGGGTCGGAGTGCGAAAGCTGCGCGTCCACCCAAATCTTGGGGTAGCCGATCTCGTTGAGCGCCGTAGAGATGGTTCCGCGGATGCCGTGGCCGGTCAGTTGATCCTCGTAGCCCATCCGTTTCAAGGCGGCGTTGAGGGTGTTCTCGCTGATGCGCTTCTTGAGGTCGCTGCGATGCGTCAGCAGGTACTGCTGGGCCGGCCGCATCACCCCCAGGAGGTAGCGCAAGATCTCGATGGCCTGGAGGGACAGCGGCACGATGTAGGGCGGCACATCCTGCGGGCGCTTGCCGGCCTTGCGCATCTCGTCCTGAAGCTGCTTGACGATCTGCGGCGGGATGATCCACAGACCACGGTCGAGGTCGAACTGATCCGGGGTCGCCAGCCGCAGTTCGCCGGTGCGCACCCCGGTCAGGAACAGCAGCCGGATGCCGAGCTGGGTTTGCCAGCCGCGAGGGTTGTAGAGCCTGAGCTTCTGGAGAAATTCGGGAAGCTCGGGCAGATGCAGGTAAGGGTTATGGTTCACCGGCGGTTTGGGCTCCGCCACCACGTCCAGGTCCGTAGCCGGATTGGTTTCCATACCCTCGACAATGACCAGAGCATAGCGGAACAATTGTCCCAGCCAGGTGCGGACCTTTTCAGCGGTAGTGAAGGCCTTGCGCTGCTCGATCCTTGCCAGGACACCCAGAAGCTGGGGCCGGCGAATGTCGTAGATCGACATCCTCCCAAGGCTGGGCAGCACGTCCTTGTCGAAGATACGGAGGATCTGGGAGAGCGTGCTTTGCCGACCTTCCTTGAGTTCCTTGCGGCGATGCTCGACCCAGGCGTCGAAGACCGCCTTGAAGGTGTAATCGGAAGCCAGTTTGACCGCATGCCGTTTCTGCTTGCGGTCGGTGTGGGGGTTGATGCCCTTGGCCAGCAGCGCCCGGGCCTCGTCGCGCAGGGCACGAGCCTCGCGCAGGCCGATCTCCGGGTAGTTGCCCAGGGAGATGCGCTTTTGTTTGCCGAGCCAGTAGTAGCGCAGGTGCCACGACTTGCCGCTGGTAGGGGCGACCACCAGGCCGAGGCCGTCGGTGTCGGGGATGCTGTAGGTTTTGTCGGCGGCCTTAGCTTGCCGCACAGTCAGATCAGAGAGTGCCATCATCGAGCTCCTAAGTTGCGACTTAGGCTCAATGCTCGTCACGGCTCCCCTCCAACCCCAGCAACAATCCGGAACCTGCACCCCCCGCATTCTTTGGCCTCAATTTTGGCCTCAAAAACGCTGGCTGTTGGTGGATTTCCATGGCTTTTGCTGGAATGAAAAAAGGGCCTTTCGGCCCTTTTTTCAACGACTTACAGACGCCAGTGGAAGTCTGTAGATCATAACTTGGAGCGGGAAACGAGACTCGAACTCGCGACCCCGACCTTGGCAAGGTCGTGCTCTACCAACTGAGCTATTCCCGCAAATATGGCGTCCCCTAGGGGACTCGAACCCCTGTTACCGCCGTGAAAGGGCGGTGTCCTAGGCCACTAGACGAAGGGGACGCTGCCCGGAAACTACAGCTTTCTTCCGGCTTGCAGCGCTCTGTTTCGCGCTTCACGCTGCAAGTGGCGCGCATTCTATGGAGCCATCAGGGAGTCGTCAAGCATAGTTTCAAAAATATTTTCATGGCATCACCATGCGGCGCCGAAAGCTATCGGCCACATCACCAAGCCACTACACTCAGGCGAAAACTCAGCGGCTCGAGAGGTCAGTCAAGTGTCTCCACTCATGATCACAGGATTGATCCTGACCGGTTTGCTCCTTCTGGTCGTCATCGTCTATTTCATACAGATCGTCGAAAAGGGCAATCTGGAGAAAGCCCGCAGACGTGCAGACCTGACTGACCGTTGCCGCCGCTGCGCTCATCTGTCCGACGAACTTCCCGGACAGATGATGACACCCGCCCTCAAGCTGCTGTTGACGCAACTCGAATTGAACCTGAGCGAGCGCTTGCTGGCGCTGGACAAGCGTGACGATCAACTGAGCGCACGCATTCAGGTATTGCGGAACGAGACGACCAAGGGCGAATCGATCGAAGTGAGAAATCCTGCGCGCCAGATTGTTACCGAGACGCAGGCCAAGGAGAGCCGCTTCATGCTCGAGGATCTGCATGCGCAGATCGTTCGTGCAACCAAGGACGGACTGCTGCAGCAGGTAGAGGCCAAGCGCTGGATCCAGGACATTCAGCGGATGCTGGCGATACTGCACATCGAATATTTCACAGGGCTCGGTCGACTGGCATTGCAGCAGAGCCAGCCACAACGCGCACGCCTGGCCTTCGAGCGGGGCATTCAGCATATACGCCGGCAACCCTCACCCGCGCCCTACCGGGCGCAGCTGGAACAGCTGGAGGCACTGCTCGAACACTCGAGCGCCCTGGTGCTGCAGCATGAGCCGGCGAGGACCGTCACGCCCACATCGAGTGCGCTGGAGGAGGGCCTGGAGTCGCTCGGCGATGATGATCTCTGGAAGAAGAATAATCTCTACTGAGCATTTGCCGGTCGCCTGCCCGGTCGACAGATGCTCGAACAACCGCTGCGGAGAATGACGATGTCCCTGACCGTTTTTGGCGTACCCCTCTCCCCTTTCGTTCGCAAGGTACGCTTGTGCCTGCTCGAAAAAGGTATCGACTACCAGCTTGAAACGGTGATGCCGTTTACGCCCCCGCAATGGTATCTCGAGCTCAATCCGCTGGGCCGCATTCCAGCGCTCAGGGACGGTGACTGTACGCTCGCCGACTCCAGCGTGATCTGTCAGTACCTGGAGGAAGCCTACCCCGATACGGCTCGCCTTTACGGAAAGGATGCACAGGAGCGCGGCCGTGTGCGCTGGCTCGAAAAGTACGCGGACTACGAGCTGGCACCTCTGACCACCTTTACCGTCTTCCGTAACCGCATCCTCAAGCCGACCTCCGGCCAGCCGTGCAACGAAGAAGCCGTGCAGGCAGCGCTACAGGAGAAGCTTCCGCCGCACTTCGATTACTTGGAGCAACAGCTTGGCGCCCAACGCTTTTTCCTTGGAGATCAACTGTCCCTGGCCGACATTGCAGTGACCTGCCAGTTGATCAACATGGCGCATGGCGGTGAGCAGCTCGATGCGCAACGCTGGCCGGCACTGTCTGCCCATCATGCGCGCATGCTGGCGCTACCCTCGATCGCCGGCCTGCTGCCGGACGAGCAGCGTATGAATGCCAAGCTCAAGGAAATGGGCAAGACTGCCACGGCGTGATTCTCAATTGTGCAGTGGCTGCCGGACCCGCGTCCGACAGCCACGCCGCGGCATTCAGCTGCGCGCTTCCAGCAGGCGCTTGCCGACCCACTGACGGGCATACTGATAGGCACAGCGGCCGTTACGATTGCCGCGACCGCTGGCCCAGCGGATCGCATCCTTCTCCAGCTCTTCGGTCCACTCCCATTCAAGCCGTGCAAGCCCAGCCAGCGACTCGATCCAGTGGCGCACCACGCTTAGGTAATGTTGCTGGCTGAACGGATAGAACGATAGCCAGAGGCCGAAGCGGTCGGACAGGGCGATCTTGTCTTCCACGGCTTCGTTCGGGTGCAGTTCACCGTCGACCATCTGCCAGTTTTCGTTGTCGCTCTGGCGTTCCGGTACCAGATGCCGGCGATTGGAGGTGGCATACAACAGCACGTTTTCCGGCGCGCGCTCAAGCGAGCCGTCGAGCACGCTCTTGAGCACCCGATAGTCGCCCTCCCCGGCTTCGAACGACAGGTCGTCACAAAACAGCACGAATGCCTGCTGCAGGCCGGACAGCTGTTCCACCACCCGGGGCAGATCCGCCAGGTGATCACGCTCTATCTCGATCAGCCGCAGCCCGCATTTCGCATACTCGGCCAGCAGCGCGCGGATCAGCGAGGACTTGCCGGTACCACGAGCGCCCCAGAGCAAGACATGGTTGGCGGGCAGCCCGTCGACGAACTGACGGGTATTGGCGGCCAGCAGATCGCGCTGCCGATCGATGCCGATCAGGTCTTCCAGGCTCAGGTTAAGGCTGACTTCGAGCGGTGCCAGATATCCGCTTCGCGCATCTCGCTGCCAGCGAGCCGCCAATGTGCGATCCCAGTCGATGACGGGAGGCTGCGCCGGCAGCAGCGGCTCGATACGCGCCAGCAGCCCTTCGGCTCGTTGCAGGAAGGCTTTCAACTCGACATCCATGATTCACTCCAAACACGAAAAGTCCGGCCGATACCGGACCGAACGACACAGGTGCAAAGGTCCGACGATCAGCGCTGCGCCATGCCCCGCATCAGAGCAGCGCTTCGATATCCGCAGCCAGCGCCTGTGGCGCCGTGCGCGAGGAATAACGTCTGACGGTTTTCCCCTGATCGGCTACTAGAAACTTGGTGAAATTCCACTTGATCGCCTTGCTGCCCAGCAGGCCGGGGGCGCGCTTTTTCAGCTCGATGAACAGCGGGTGGGCATCTCCGCCATTGACCTCGACCTTGGCGAACAATGGAAAGGAGACGCCGAAGCGGCGCTCGCAAAACGCGGCGATCTGTTGCTCGCCATCCGGCTCCTGCTGGCCAAACTGATTGCACGGGAAGCCGAGCACTACCAGTCCGCGCGCACGATAGCGCTGCCACAACTCCTCCAACCCCTTGTACTGCGGGGTAAAGCCACACTGACTGGCCGTATTGACCACCAGCAGCACCTTGGCATCGAAATCCGCGAGCCTCTTCTGCTCGCCCTCGATGGTGACACAGGGAATGTCCAGCAATGAATCGTGCATGCGCGGCTCCTTGCAACCGACGATGTCAGGCGTCGCGCGGCTTCAGGTTGAGAGAGGCGGAATTGATGCAGTAACGCAACCCGGTTGGCTGCGGGCCATCGGGAAATACATGACCGAGGTGAGCATCGCAGCGCGCGCACCTGACCTCGATCCGGTGCATACCGTGACTGAAATCGTCCAGGCTGGCGATGGCGGTATCGCTGACCGGCTGGAAGTAGCTGGGCCAGCCGCAGCCTGAATCGAATTTCGCATCCGCATCGAACAGTGGCGCATCGCAGCAGGCGCAATGATAGATGCCAGGCGTCCTGGTGTCGTTGTACTTACCCGTGAAGGGACGCTCGGTGGCGCCCAGCCTGCAGATCTGGAACTGCTCATCGGAGAGTTCCTCGCGCCAGACGTCGAGCGGTTTTTCCAGCTTGTCCATCGATACAACTCCTCAGCTCAAAAAAGGCCGATCTGTACCTTTTCCGGTGGTCGGGGCGCACGTATCATGCGTCCCTCTTCGACGCCTAGTCTGGCAGCGGGGTTTCCGACTGCCAAGGCGCCCGGGTTCATGCCAAGCGCGGCCAGCCATTTCCGGAACTGGCGCGTTTTCACTTCGGGACACTCAGGATCATGCAGGTCAGCAAATCGAACAAGCTCGCCAATGTCTGCTACGACATCCGCGGGCCCGTGCTCAAGCACGCCAAACGCCTGGAAGAGGAAGGCCATCGCATCCTCAAGCTGAACATCGGCAACCCGGCGCCGTTCGGTTTCGAAGCACCGGAGGAAATCCTCCAGGATGTGATCCGCAATCTCCCGACCGCCCAGGGCTACAGCGACTCGAAAGGTCTGTTCAGCGCCCGCAAGGCGATCATGCAGTATTACCAGCAGAAGCAGGTGGAAGGCGTCGGCATCGAGGACATCTACCTCGGCAACGGCGTGTCCGAGCTGATCGTCATGTCCATGCAGGCACTGCTGAACAACGGCGACGAGGTGCTGATCCCTGCTCCAGACTATCCGCTGTGGACCGCCGCGGTGAGCCTGGCTGGCGGCAAGCCGGTGCACTATCTGTGTGACGAACAGGCCAACTGGTGGCCGGATCTGGCCGACATCAAGGCCAAGATCACGCCGAACACCAAGGCACTGGTGTTGATCAACCCGAACAACCCCACCGGCGCGGTCTACCCGAAGGAAGTGCTGGAAGGCATGGTGGAACTGGCACGCCAGCACAAGCTGGTACTGTTCTCCGACGAAATCTACGACAAGATCCTTTACGACGACGCGGTACACATCTCCACCGCATCGCTGGCGCCGGACGTGCTCTGCCTGACCTTCAATGGCCTGTCGAAGTCCTATCGTGTCGCCGGCTTCCGCTCGGGCTGGGTCGCGATTTCCGGCCCCAAGCACCGCGCGCAGAGCTACATCGAGGGCCTGGACATCCTCGCCAACATGCGCCTGTGCGCCAACGTGCCGTCGCAGCATGCCATCCAGACCGCGCTGGGCGGCTACCAGAGCATCAACGACCTGGTATTGCCGCCCGGACGCCTGCTCGAGCAACGCAACCGCACCTGGGAGTTGCTCAACGACATTCCCGGCATCAGTTGCGTCAAGCCGATGGGTGCGCTCTACGCCTTCCCGCGCATCGACCCGAAGATCTGTCCGATCCACAACGACGAGAAGTTCGTACTCGACCTGCTGCTTTCCGAGAAGCTGCTGATCGTGCAGGGCACTGCGTTCAACTGGCCATGGCCGGATCACTTCCGTGTGGTCACCCTGCCCCGCGTCGACGACCTGGAGCAGGCCATCGGGCGCATCGGCAGCTTCCTCAAGACGTACCAGCAGTAACCGATGGACCTGCAGGTCGACGACTTCTACAAGGATGCCGCGGGCGGCCTGCTGATCCTCTATCAGGCTTTCCCGCGCAAGGTCGCACTGTATGTCGAAGACCTGATCGGCCAGGAAGAGCTGGACGAGTTCGGCCTTCCCTCCAGGCGTCATCAAAGCTGCCTGAGTGCCCTGCTCTGGCTGGCCGAGGAAGGCTATCTGCGATTTGAAAGCACCATTCACCACCAGGCCCTGGACCAGGCCGTACTCACCGAAAAAGGCTTTTTACGACTGACGCGTGCCGTCCCCGGGCAGCTTGCCGACAAGCGCAACTTGCCACCCAGCGTGCTGCGCATTCAGGCCAGCCTCGCTCATCAGCTTCGCGAAGCCTTGAAGAGCGGAGACGGTGAGCGTACAGCCCGGCTCGCCCGCATGCTGTTCGAAAACCAGGCCGACGGATCGCTGCACGCCAGTCTCGCCGGGCAAGCGACATAGCTTGAAATAGTCGCTCGGTTGAATAGCTCAAGGGCGCACCTTATATAGCCTATCGTTCTTCAATTCCTACCCTGGAGTCTGCTGCAACATGATGCGCATTTTCTTGTTCCTGGCCACCAACCTTGCGGTACTGGTCATTGCCAGCATCACCCTCAAGCTGCTCGGGGTCGATCGCTACACCGGCCAGAACTACGGCAGCTTGCTGGTCTTCTGTGCGGTCTTCGGCTTCGCCGGTTCGCTTATCTCGCTGTTCATCTCCAAATGGATGGCAAAGATGAGCACCGGCACCGAGATCATCAGCCAGCCGCGCACTCGCCATGAGCAGTGGCTGTTGCAGACAGTCGAGCAGCTTTCACGCGATGCCGGCATCAAGATGCCCGAGGTCGGCATCTTCCCGGCCTACGAGGCCAATGCGTTCGCCACCGGCTGGAACCGCAACGATGCGCTTGTGGCTGTGAGCCAGGGCTTGCTGGAGCGCTTCTCGCCGGATGAGGTGAAGGCGGTACTGGCCCACGAGATCGGCCATGTGGCCAACGGCGACATGGTTACCCTGGCGCTGATCCAGGGCGTGGTGAACACCTTCGTGATGTTCTTCGCGCGCATCTTCGGCAACTTCGTCGACAAGGCGATCCTCAAGAACGAGGACGGCCACGGCATCGGCTACTTCGTCGCGACCATCTTTGCCGAGCTGGTACTGGGCCTTCTGGCCAGCATCATCGTCATGTGGTTCTCGCGCAAGCGTGAATACCGCGCCGACGAAGCCGGCGCCCAGCTGGCCGGTACCAGCGCCATGATCGGTGCACTGCAGCGCCTGCGCGCCGAGCAAGGCATGCCGGTGCACATGCCTGATACCCTCAAGGCATTCGGCATCAACGGCTCGCTAAAACATGGCCTGGCCGGCCTGTTCATGACCCACCCGCCGCTGGAAGATCGTATCGAAGCGCTGCGTCAGCGCGGTTGAGCGACGAAGGCCATTCAGCAAGGGCGACGCAAGTCGCCCTTTTCGTTGGTCTATGCAGATTAAGCCAACGCATACAAGGAATCGCCATGCGCCGTTTCATGCTCGCCTGTTGTGCCCTGCTCGTCCTAGCCGGCTGCCAGAGCGCCTACTACTCGGCGATGGAGAAAGCCGGAATCCATAAGCGCGACATCCTTGTCGACCGGGTGGAGGATGGGCGCGACTCCCAACAGGAAGCCAAGCAGCAGTTCAAGGATGCCCTGGAGCGTTATCGCAGCGTCGTCGAAGTCGGGGGCGGTGATCTGGAGAAGCGTTACGACGCGCTGAGTCGCGAATACGAGGACAGCGTCGCGAGCGCCCGGGATGTGCGGGTGCGTATCGAGGAGATCGAAGATGTCGCCGACGCCCTGTTCGAGGAATGGGATAGCGAACTCAAGCAGTACAGCAACGCCAGCCTGAAAGCCGCCAGCGCGAAGGAACTCGCCAGGACCCGGGCCGAGTACCGCACCCTCATTCAGCGCATGAAGGCAGCCGAGCAGCGCATCGAGCCGGTATTGAGCGTACTGCGCGACCAGGTGCTGTTCCTCAAGCACAACCTCAACGCTCGCGCCATCAGCGCGCTGCATGGCGAATACCGCACCCTGCAAGGCAACGTCGATCAACTGATGGCGGAAATGCAGCGCGCCATCGACGAGGCGGACACCTTCGTGCGCCGCCTGCAGGCCAAAGGCTGATCGAGTGCGCCGCCGCTTGCAAAGCGGCGGTCAGGACTGCCGCTGCAACCGATGGAAATGCTCTTCGAGACGTTGCAGACCACGCTCGCGCATTTTCGGGTTACGCTCCAGGACCTCCTTCGCCTCCAACAACTCAACCTCCCACCCGGCTGCGTATAGCTCGCGTACCTCGCCGTCACTGATGGCAAAGGGTGGGCCGTCCATTTCAGCCTGCTCGTAATCCAGCGTGACCAACAACTGCTGACAGCCGGCCGGCAGGATGGTCGAAAGCAGTGCCGCATAGCGTCGACGCATCGCCGGTGGCAAAGCGATCAGAGCGGCTCGGTCGTAGACGCCCTTGCAACTGGCGACATCCTCGGCAGCGAGCGCGAAAAAGTCTCCGCAGCGAATTTCCAGCGCTCCCGACCGGTAGACCTTGAACGGCCCGGCGCGGGAAATCTCCGGCTCGAGGTTCTGCTCTTCGAAGAACGTCTCGACCGCTTTCTGGCTCAACTCGATCCCGAGCACCCTGAAGCCCTGCCCCGCGAGCCAGGCAAGATCAAGGCTTTTGCCGCACAGCGGCACCAGCACCATCGCCCCGCGCGGCAGATCGAGTCGCGGCCAGTGTCGGCGCAGACCAGGGTGAACTTCGCTCAGGTGGAAGCCAATTTCGTTGCGCGCCCAGCGCTCCTGCCAGAAGTCTTCGTGCACCTGCAACCTCCATCGTGATCAGAAGCGACAGCTTAACAGAGCGAACCGCGCCTAAACCGGTCAGTTGGCGTAGAGCGAGGCCTCGACATCCAGACCCGCATCACGCATCTGCGCCAGCTTGTAACGCAGCGTGCGCGCACTGATGCCCAGGCGGTCGGCGGTTTCCTTGCGGCGCCCACGCTCGGCGCGCAGGGTATCGATGATCAGCTGAAATTCTCGACGGCGCAGGTCGTCGCCAAGAGCCGAAACCGATTCGGCAGCCGGTGCTGCCGACTCGATGCTGACTGGCATCGGAGCGACTGGCAGGAACGCCGCTCCCGCCACCGCGCCTGGCGTAGCCAGGCAGAGATCCTGCGGCTGGATCAGGCCACCCTGCTGAAGAATCAGGGCACGCTGAACGGCGTTGTCCAGCTCACGTACGTTTCCAGGCCAGGCATGTTCGAGCAGGCAACGCTGCGCTGCCGCCGACAGCCTCGCGGGCGCCTGACGCATCTTCCGGGCATGCTCGGCCAGCAGCCGCTCAGCCAATGGCAGGATGTCCGCCGGCCGCTGACGCAAAGGCGGCCAGGCGAGCGGAAAGACGGATAACCGATAGAACAGATCCTCGCGGAAGCGGCCAGCAGCCACCTCGCCGGCCAGGTCTCGATTGGTAGTGGCCAGCACCCGGATGTCCAGCGTGATCGCCTTGCGTCCACCGACCCGCTCGACCTCGCGCTCTTGCAGTACACGCAGCAGCTTCGCCTGCAGCGCCAGCGGCATTTCGGAAATCTCGTCGAGCAGCAAGGTACCGCCGTCAGCCTGCTCGAACTTGCCCGCCTGGCTGGCGATGGCACCGGTAAACGCGCCCTTTTCGTGACCGAACAGGGTCGCTTCCAGCATGTTGTCAGGGATCGCGGCGCAATTGATCGCTATGAATGGCTTGTCGGCACGCGGAGACTGCTGGTGAATGTAGCGAGCCAGCACTTCCTTGCCGGTACCCGACTCGCCGGATATCAGCACCGTCGAGTCACTCTGCGCCACCCGCGAGGCGAGGTTCAGCAGTTGCTGGCTGACCGGTTCGCACGCTACCGGCCCTTCGGCCTGGGAGGGACCGACACCCACGACATGCCGACCGAGCAATTCAAGCAGCGTCTGCGGCTCGAACGGCTTGACGAGATAGTCCACGGCGCCCTGGCGCATGGCATCCACCGCCCGGGCAACGGCGCCAAATGCAGTCATCAGCAGGACGGGAATTTGCGGATGGTGCTGCCGGACCAATGCCAGCAGTTCATGCCCATCCATGCCGGGCATGTTCACATCGCTGACGACCAGGCCGAACGGCTCTCTCTTCAGGGCGACCAGCGCTGCCTCGGCACAATCGACTGCCCGGTATTCGTAGCCGCCCAGCTGCAGCGTTACGCCCAGGGCCTCGCGCAACGCATGATCATCCTCGACCAGAAGTATCTTGGCGGCCATGGGTCACTCCGATCGGTCTATGCATGAAATCAGCGGCAACGTCAGCAAGGCACAGGTGCCGCGCGCAGGCCGCGAACGAAACTGCAGTTCACCCTGATGCGCCCGAGCGACGGCCTTGACCACCGCCAGACCAAGCCCGGTACCGGTGGTTCGAGTGGTGAAAAAGGGCTCCCCGAGGCGCGCCAGCGTGGCGCCGTCGACACCATGACCGTTGTCGCTGATGCAAAACCGCAGCGTCGTCGCCCGTCGATACAGATGGATCTTCAGGCGCAGGCCTGCAGGGCAGGCCTGTCGCGCGTTCTCGATGAGATTCAGCAGTGCGCCGACCAGGGTGTCGCGATTGCACAAGATCTCCTCACCCTGGACGTCGCATTGCCAACGCACCGCAACACCCTGTAGCTGCGACTCCGCAGCCGAGCGCAATGCCATCATCAGCGCAGAAGGGCTCAGTCGATCACTCAACGGGAGGTCGCCACGCGCGAACACCAGCATATCGCGGACCTGATGCTCGAGCTCATGCAGCCGGGCCTTCAGATTGCCGGCGCAGCGTTGCTGCAACTCCTCGGTCAGCCCGCCCTGCTGCAGATGACTCGCGTACAGCAACGCACTGGATAGCGGCGTACGAATCTGGTGGGCAAGCGACGCAACCATCCGCCCAAGCGCCGACAACCGCTCATGGCGGGCAAGCTGATCCTGCAGGCGCCGGGTTTCCGTCAGATCGGTGAGCAGTACCAGCTGGCCTGGCTCGCCCCTGAGCGAGCGCGTGGCAATCGACAGGCGACGCCCGTTGCGCAAGGATACTTCGTGCCCATCATCCCTGCGCGGAGCGAAGCTGCGGGATATGACGTCGCGCCAATATGCACCCATCAGAGGCTCGCCGAGCAGCTCCAGCGCCACGGGATTGGCATCCCGCACGACACCGTGACCATCTATCACCACGACCCCGCCGGGCAGCAGATCCAGCACGCTTTGCAGCCGTTGCGCGAGCCTCTCTTTTTCCTCGAGCTCCTGACGCCGCAGCTCACCCGCCTCGGCCAGCCGCTCCTGGAGGTCGATGACACGAGTCCGCAAGAGGCCCTCAGACTCATCCAACTGATCGGATATCCGCTGAAACAGCTGAAGCGATTGCATCAGCTCGCGCTCATCGGCGTATTCATGCAGTTCGGCAGAAGGCTTGGTGACGGATTTCACGGACTCACTCGCGCCTGTCAAAAGATGGTCAGTGGGAGTGAAAGAGCAATCTTCGTGCCCGGCAAGGAATCACGGCCGCGCCGCAGCGGCCGCGCACAATGAAAGAGGCCGCTTGAACAAGCGGCCTCATGGAGTTTCAGGACGGTTACTCGGCTTCGTCGTCGCGACGGTTCATACCGTACTTGCGCATCTTTTCCACCAGGGTGGTACGCCGGATGCGCAGCCGCTCGGCTGCGCGCGCCACGACGCCACCAGCATCTTCCAATGCCTGATGGATCAAGCCCTGCTCCAGATTGCCGAGATACTCCTTGAGGTCCAGCCCCTCGAGGGGCAGCATCGCCTGAGCTTCCGGAACGACCATTGGTGCACTGATGGCCGCCCGCTCTTCCATTTCCTCGTTGAGACTGGTGGCGTACTGCTCGTCCTCGTCATCGACATGCCGAAACTTCTTCGGCAGTTCCATCACGCCAATCACGCCGTACGGGTGCATGATTGCCATGCGCTCGACCAGATTGGCCAACTCTCGAACATTGCCCGGCCAGTCATGACGACAGAGCGACATGATCGCGGCCGAGTTGAAGCGAATCGAGCCCCTCTTCTCGTGCTCCATGCGCGAGATCAGCTCGTTCATCAGCAGCGGGATATCCTCGACGCGTTCGCGCAGCGGCGCCATCTCGATCGGGAAGACGTTGAGGCGATAGTAAAGGTCCTCGCGAAAGGAGCCTTCTTCGATCATCTTCTCCAGATTCTTGTGGGTCGCCGCGATGATGCGCACATCGGCGCTCTGCGTACGATTGCTACCCACTCGCTCGAACGTGCGCTCCTGCAGGACTCTCAGCAATTTGACCTGCATGGGCAACGGCATGTCGCCGATCTCGTCGAGGAACAGGGTACCGCCTTCGGCAAGCTCGAACCGACCTGAACGAGCCGTGATGGCGCCGGTGAAGGCGCCCTTTTCGTGGCCGAACAGCTCGCTTTCGAGCAGCTCTGCGGGAATCGCGCCGCAGTTCACGGGTACGAATGGCCCCTGCCGCCGCTTGGAATGGTAATGAAGATTGCGCGCCACCACTTCCTTGCCCGTCCCGGATTCACCAAGGATGAGCACGCTGGCCTCGGTATCGGCAACTTGCTGCATCATCTGCCGAACGTGCTGTACCGCGCGGCTGGTGCCAACCAGGCTGCGAAAAAGATTGGGCTCGCGCTGCCGGCCACGAGACTTCGCCTGGTCGTACATTTCGCGGTAGATCTGCGCGCGATGCAGGGAGTCGAGCAGCTTGTTGTAGCTGGGCGGCATCTCAATACTGGTAAGTACCCTGCGCCGGACCTCTTCCGGCCAGTCGCTCGGAGCGACTTCGCCTATGAGCATCAGCGGAACGTTTTCGTCCCACTTGCCCAGTTGCCTGATCAGCTCGACAGCACCGCCCCGGACAGAGACATCACCCAGCATGACGCCATTCACTGCACGGCTGGACTCGAGACCTGCCACAGCGTCCTGCCATTCGCTACTGGAACAAGCCAGATGATCTTCACTGAGGAAGTTCAGGATGACTGCCAAGTCTCGCCGGCGGTCTCGATCATCATCTATCAACAAAATCTTGGTTTCACGCCACATCTTGTTTATAGGGCTCTATATAGCTGAAAGAAAGCCTGCGCTCGCATCCATGGAAGAAAGGCGAATCACACTATGGCAGATGAAGGTAGATTAATGAAAAAAAGAACCGAGTCAAATTTATGGCGTGAAATAGCGACCAAAGAACCAATGGGAATTCTGCAGCTTGCGAAGCTGGCAAAAGCGGGGAAAGGCATTTCGGTGCATTTTGCTGCGTATAAAGCTAATTACGTAGCATAAGCCGACAAAACAGATACGCAACATGGCGCCACAGCGACATAATGTCACATATTTTGTAATGATAAATTTTGATCGCCGCGCCGGATGCCACGCGGTCGACAATAGAGAGCGCAGGGACAAGCACGCCGCTGAATCCGGGAAGGCTCTCAACCGAACAGTCGGTAGACTTTTGCTCCCTGCTGGGAATGGTTCAGGCGTCGCAACTCGCCTACCAGGCGTTGCTGCTCGACTTGACAGGTGCTGACCATCTCGCGATACAGGTCCAGCAATTCCTTCAGGCGCTGCCGAAGCAGAACGTTATCGCGCTCTGATTCGCTCATTACATCATCCACAGCGTTACGGCACTCCCGGTCGAGCATACTGATCGCTGCCCAGTCCTGCTGGCTCAGCGCGTCGCGCAAGGCGGAACCAGTTTCTTCAAGGCGCTTGACGGAAGCATTCATGATCGACTCCGGGGGACCTGTGCCCGATGCGGCGGCTTATGCCGAACCAGCTATAACGTTTTTCACCAGTGCTGCCCGAACTGTATCGGCACCGACTGAGCGGTCTTTAGGCTGCGCTGCAAAAACTTCTACCGCCCATGCCCTCGGACCGCCTCGGCTCAATAGCGGTTGCGCAATCCCGGCGGCACGCTCGGCGGCGCCACCGGCTCCCATGGGCCGTCGGGCCGGCCGGCACAGAACCAGTCGCCATCCCAGCGATAGTAAAGTCGCTCGCGATAGTACAGGTCGCGGCCCTCCACCACATAAACGCCAAGGCGGTTATCCCAGTGCGCGGCCACATGCGGCGGCGGAGCGTAACGAGGGTGACTTTTGCGCGTACTCGGCGGGCGCGGCGCAGGCGGCGCCTTGATGGGTGGAGGCGAAATGACCGGACCAGCGGGCTCGGGCAACCGCGGAACAGGCCTGGCCGCAGGCTCCTGGGGAGCTGTTTCATAGGGCGTTCCGGCGCAGGCAGCGAGCAGCAAGACCAGCCCGGACAACGCAACCTGCTGACCAAGCAGCTTAAGCAATCGCGGCAAGGCTGATGGCGTTGCTGTCATTTTCACCTCTGAATGTTCAGGGAGCCTCGGCACGATCAATGGTCAGGCGTACCGTTCTCTCTTCACCCTTGGTCTGAAGAGCCTCGCTTTGACCCAACCATTCACCCTTGGTTGCATCGCCTGTGCGGGAAACACGTGCCACCAGTGTGACCTGCTCGACGCTGGATATCTTGAGAGACGGAACCATAGCATCGGCGTCGCCCAGGCTGATGGTCGCTGGCAGGTCGGCAACCGTCAGGCGCTTGGCTGCCAGCGGCACACCAGGCCCAGAAACCGCTCTAGCGAAAACGAAAACGCTGTCCTGTGGCGAAACGGCCTTTGCCACTTCAGGGTCGAGCTCCACCTCGACCTGCAGGGTAAGCCCTTCGGCTTCGGATGCCGCTGGCACCTGCGCGGCGGCAGGCTCACCGAGCTGTGCGCGTGCACGGTCGATACCACCGCGGATGGCCTCACGTGACGGATCACCGTCGGGCAGCACGGCTACCAGCTGCTCCCAGAAGCGCACCGCATCAGCGTAGCGTGCCTCTTCGTAGGCGGCGATCCCGAGCAGGCCAAGGCTTGTCACCTCTTGCGGATCGCCTCGCAGCGCCTCATCGGCCAACCCCTGCAATTCGGCCGACCACTGCCGACCCCGTGCGAAATACAGCGCTTGCGCCAACTGGCCAAGCAGCTCCGGTTGCCGCCCGGCGAGCTCCACGACACGACCGAAGGCCTGCGCCGCATCTTCCGGACGCTCCTGATTCATATAGGTGCGCCCCAGAAAGTACCAGGCCTCGGCCGAATCCGGCTGTTCCTTTACGGCCAGCTCGAGACGGGCCGTCATTTCCTCGATCGTACGCGGCTGTTCACTGAACTGACGCGCCATCTGCACTTTTCCGCTGGCGCCCCAGTGCATGTAGAGCCCGTACCCCACCAGCGGCACCAGAATCGCCGCTATCAGCGGTACGCTGCGGCCGAGCCTGGCAACGCTCGGCGTGCCTCTTTCCTCGGTATCTTCGAGCAACTCGCGCGCGGCATCCGCCCGCCCGGCTTCCAGCTGCTCATCGCTCAACGTTCCGGCGCCATGCTGGGCGGTCAGCTCGGACAGACGCTCCTCATACAGAGCCACATTGAGCGCAGTACGATCTTCTTCCGTCTGGGCACGGCGACCACGCAGGATAGGAAACAGCAGAAAAGCCAATGCCACCAGCAGCAAGGCAGCGGCAGCGATCCAGAAATCGATCATGAGTCTTTTTTATCCAGCAGCTTGGCGAGACGTTCGCGCTCGGTATCGGAAAGAGTGTGCGATGCGCAGGCCTGCTCGAACCGACGACGGCGGACCAGGATTATCGCCAGCACGCCGAAGCCCACCACCAGCAGCCCGGCCGGACCATACCAGAGCAGCATGGTTTTCGCGTTCATCGGTGGCTTGTAGCGAACGAAATCGCCATAGCGGGCGACCAGATAGTCCACGATCTGGTCGTTGCTTTGCCCCTCTTCCAACATGCGGAAGATCTCCTGACGCAAATCCATGGCTATCGGCGCATTGGAATCGGCGATGTTCTGATTCTGGCATTTCGGGCAGCGCAGCTCTTCGGTCAGGGTGCGATAACGCTCGCGCTCTGCCTCGTCACGAAATTCATAGGTATCGATTGCCGCCTGCGCGGTGCCGGCCAGGACAAGGCCAAGCAGCGCGGCGTGGATCAGTCGTTTCATTCGTCCACCAGTTGCTGATAGAGCGCCGCCAACTGTTCGCGCCAGACACGCTCATCGATTACGCCGACGAACTTGTGGCGGATGATTCCCTGCTTGTCGATCAGGAAGGTTTCCGGGGCGCCGTAGACGCCCAGATCCAACCCCAGACTGCCGCGCTCGTCGCGGATATTGAGCTGGTAGGGGTCATGGAATTCCTTCAGCCACTTCTGCGCAGCAGCATTGTCGTCCTTGTAGTTGACGCCATAGATGACCACGCCCTGCGATGCCAGGCGGTTCAGTACCGGATGCTCCACCTTGCAGGCCACACACCAGGTTGCCCAGACGTTGAGCAGCGCCGGTTTGCCCTTGAGGTCCGCATCGCTGATCAGGCGCTGCTCGTCCTCTACCGATGGCAACGAGAACGTCGGGACGGGCTTGCCGATCAACGCCGACGGCAACTCGGATGGATCAAGGAACAGGCCGCGATAAAGGAATACCGCGACGATCAGGAACACCGCCAGCGGCAGCAACATCAACAGTCGTTTCACATCAGGCTCCTTGCGCCGCCATGCCCAGCGCTTCGCGCACGCGGGTCTTTACCTTGACGCGGTAGCGCCGATCACTGGCTGCCAACACCCCGCCCAAAGCCATCAACAGGCCGCCCAACCAGATCCAGCGCACGAACGGCTTGATATGCACACGCACCGCCCAGGCGCCATCCCCCAGCGGCTCGCCGAGCGCAACGTAGAGATCGCGGGTAAAGCCGGCGTCGATGCCCGCCTCGGTCATCGGCATTTGCTGCACTGTGTAGAGACGCTTTTCCGGGTGCAACGTGGCAACTTGTTTGTTGCCGTCGAGCACGCGAATGGTGGCTTTGTCTGACGTGAAGTTCGGCCCTTCATGATGCACGGCACCTTCGAAAACGAACTGATAGCCGCCCAACTCCAGAGACTCGCCAGGCGCCAGGCGCAGGTCCCGCTCGGCGCTCTGGTGACTGGTAAGCACCACCCCAATGGCGCAGACCACCAGACCGAGGTGCGCCAGATGCATGCCCCAGTAGCTAGGCGCCAGGCTCCGCACGCCCTTTAGCAGGCCCTTGTGACGGGTCTTGTCCAAAAGATCGCGGACACTGGCCAGGACTACCCAGGCGCCAAGCAGGCAAACGGCCAGCACGGCCCAGTTGAAGTCGCCGAACAGCAACGAGCCAAGCCCGCCCAGGATAACGCTGGCGAGCAACACCGGCATGAGCATTCCCAGCAGCCACTTCAGTGGCGTGTCCTTCCAGCGCACCAGAATGCCAAACGCCAGCGCTACCATCAGCGCCCCAATCAACGGCACGAACATGGCGTTGAAGTAAGGTGGCCCGACCGAAAGCTTGGCACCGGACAGCGCGTCCAGCAGCAGCGGATAGAGCGTGCCCAGGAGGATCATCGAGGTGGCGACCACCAGCAGGAGGTTGTTGACCAGCAACAGCGTTTCTCGAGACCACAACCCGAAGCCGACCTGACTCTTGACCACCGGTGCGCGCAATGCAAACAACGTCAGCGAGCCGCCTACCACCATCAGCAGGAATACCAGGATGAATACGCCGCGCTCAGGGTCGGTGGCGAATGCATGGACCGAGGTCAGGACACCGGAGCGGACCAGGAAAGTACCGAGCAGGCTCAGCGAGAACGCGGCAATGGCCAGTAGCACAGTCCAGCTCTTGAACACACCACGCTTTTCGGTGACCGCCAGCGAGTGAATGAGCGCAGTGCCGACCAGCCACGGCATGAACGAGGCATTTTCCACCGGATCCCAGAACCACCAGCCCCCCCAGCCCAGTTCGTAATAGGCCCACCACGATCCCAGCGCGATGCCCAGGCCGAGGAAAGCCCACGCCACCAGGGTCCATGGCCGCGACCAGCGCGCCCAGGCCGCATCCAGCCTGCCGCCCAACAGCGCGGCGATGGCGAAGGCGAAGGCCACCGAGAAGCCTACGTAGCCCATGTAGAGCATGGGCGGATGGACGATCAAACCGAAATCCTGCAACAGCGGGTTGAGGTCTCGGCCGTCCATGGGCGACTGCGGCAACAGGCGTTCGAACGGGTTGGAGGTGATGATAAGGAACAACAGAAAGCCGATGCTGATCAACCCCATCACGCCAAGCACCCGAGCCAGCATGTCCTCCGGAAGCTGCCGGGAGAAGATCGACACGGCGAACGTCCAGCCGGCAAGGATGAGAGCCCAGAGCAGCAACGAGCCTTCATGGGCGCCCCAAACGGCGCTGAACTTGTAGTACCACGGCAGCGCGCTGTTGGAGTTCTGGGCGACATAAGCGACGGAGAAGTCGTCGACCATGAAGGCATAGGTCAGGCAAACGAACGAGAAAGCGAGAAAGGCGAATTGCCCCCAGGCCGCGGGTTGCGCCAAGCCCATCCACTGCCTGTCGCCACGCCAGGCACCGATCAGCGGCAGCGTCGCCTGCACGACGGCCAGGCACAACGCGAGGATCATCGCCAGATGGCCGAGCTCGGGAATCATTTCGCGTACTCCTGCTTGCCGCCTTCGTAGTGCTTCATCATGCCGCTCTTCTCGAGTGCCTGGGTCACTTCCGGCGGCATGTAGTTCTCGTCGTGCTTGGCCAGCACTTCATCGGCAACCAGCACGCCAGCGGCGTTGACCCGCCCCAGTGCGACAATGCCCTGCCCTTCGCGGAAAAGGTCCGGAAGGATGCCCTGATAAGTGATGGTCACCGACTCCACCCCATCGGTCACCCGGAACGATACGCTCAGGGAATCGTTGGTGCGCTGCACCGAACCTTCCTCGACCAGCCCCCCCGCACGGATGCGGGTACCCTCAGGCGCTTCCCCCGCTGCGATCTGGGTTGGCGTATAGAACAGGTTGATGTTCTGCTGCAAAGCGGACAACGCCAGCGCCACGGCGATACCGACACCGGCGAGGATCGCCAGGACGATGAAAAGACGCTTCTTGCGCACCGGATTCACTTCGACTCCTCCCGGCGCAAACGACGCGCCTCATCTTGCAGGTAACGCCGGCGTGCCAGGACCGGCAACACGACGTTGAGTATCAGGACAGCCAGGCTGATGCCGTAGGAGGTCCAGACGTACACGCCATGATTGCCCATGGCGATGAATTCGGCGAAGGACGAAAAATTCACGAGTTGTTCCCCACCAGAGCCTTGACCTCGGTCTTCACCCAGCTGGCACGCGATTCACGGCGAAGCACTTCCAGGCGCATGCGCATCAGCAGCACCGCGGCGAAGAAGCAATAAAAGCCAACCACCATCACCAGCAACGGGAGCCACATTTCAACCGGCATTGCCGGCTTCTCGGTGACCTTGAAGGTTGCCGGCTGGTGCAATGTGTTCCACCACTCCACCGAGTACTTGATGATCGGGATATTCACCACCCCGACGATCGCCAGCACCGCACAGGCCTTGGCAGCGCTGTCGCGATTGCTGATCGCCTGGCCCAGCGCGATGACGCCGAAATACAGGAACAGCAGGATCAGCATGGAAGTGAGCCGCGCATCCCATACCCACCATGCGCCCCAGGTCGGCTTACCCCAGACAGCGCCGGTCAGCAGCGCAATGAATGTCATCCAGGCACCGATGGGCGCCGCCTGCTGCAGCGCGACATCGGCAAGCTTCATTTTCCAGACCAACCCGACTACGCCCGCCACGGCGAGCATGACGTAGATGGACTGAGCGAGAAAGGCGGCCGGCACGTGGATATAGATGATCCGGAAACTGTTGCCCTGCTGGTAATCCTGCGGAGCGAACGCCAGGCCCCAGACTACTCCTACGCCGACCAGCAACGCCGCAGTCCAGGCCAACCAGGGCAACCAGCGCCCGCTGATCTCGTAGAACCACTTGGGCGAACCCAGCTTGTGAAACCATGTCCAGTTCATCGGAAGACTCATCGTCCAGCGAGCGCCTGATGGATCAGGCCTCGACATTCGCTACGTCGACCGGGCGCAGGCCCGGCCATCAGGTGTACAGCTCACTCACCAACGCTGATCTTCAGCCCGGCGGCAATCGCAAAAGGTGTAAGAGTAACCGCCAATGCCGTCAGGCTGGCCAGCCAAAGCAGATGCCCGACTGCCGGCAGCCCTTGCAGAGCAGCCTGCAACGCGCCACTGCCGAGGATGAGCACGGGGATATAGAGCGGCAGAATGAGCAGAGCCAAGAGCAAACCACCCCGTTTGAGCCCCACAGTCAGCGCCGCGCCCACCGCCCCGAGCAGGCTCAGGATCGGCGTGCCCAGCAACAGCGAGATCAGCAGCACCGGCATGGTGCCGAGCGGCAAGCCCAGCATCAGCCCCAGCAAAGGCGCCAGCAGCACCAGCGCCAGTCCGGAAAAGGCCCAGTGTGCCAGCACCTTGGCGAGCACCAGAAGCGCGAGGGGGTGCGGCGAAACGACCCACTGCTCGAGCGAGCCGTCCTCGAAATCGCTACGAAACAGCCCGTCCAGCGAGAGCAACACGGCCAAAAGCGCCGCGACCCACACCAGTCCCGGAGAAATCGTTTGCAACAGTTGCGTTTCCGGTCCGACCGCCAGCGGGAACAGTGCGATGACGATGGCGAAGAACACCAGCGGGTTGGCCAGCTCGGCCGGACGGCGAAATAACAGGCGGGCTTCACGTGCCAGCAGAAGGGTGAATACGCTGCTCATGCGGCCCGCTGCCCCAGATCCAGTTCGCGGTAGCCGACAGGCATCTCGGTCAGGCTGTGGTGGGTCGTCAGCACAACCAGTCCGCCCTGCTCGCAGTGGGCGGCGAGGTGCCTTTCCAGCTGGGCCACGCCATGCTTGTCGAGCGCGGTGAATGGCTCGTCGAGAATCCACAATGGTGGCGGCGAGAGATAAAGCCGCGCCAGCCCCACACGGCGCTGCTGGCCCGCGGAAAGGGTGTGGCAGGGCACGTCTTCGAAACCGCGCAGTCCTACTTCAGCAAGCGCCTGCCAGATCGCCTCACGGCCTGCCGGCTGGTGCAGCGCGCATAGCCAGGTCAGGTTTTCCTCCGCGGTAAGCAGGCCCTTGATGCCTGCAGCGTGCCCTATCCACAGCAGGTTGCGAGCCAGCTCGCCACGCTGCGCATCGAGCGGCAACCCCTTGAGCCTCACCTCGCCGGCGGTAGGCTGCATCAGGCCGGACAGCAGGCGCAGCAGACTGGTCTTGCCGCTACCGTTGGGGCCGGAGATCTGCAGCATCTCGCCATTCTCGAGGCGCAGGTCGAGCTTGTCGAAAAGCAGCCGCCAATCCCGCTCGCAGGCGAGCGCCACAGCTTCGAGAAACGGAGTTGACACGCTAGCGGTACCTCAAGATGAAAAAAGCCTGGCCGCTATACTCAGGCAATAGGCCGGGCGGGCGGAATTATACATGGCAAGCCTTGCTGCCGAAGGCCGCAATCGCGAAAGGTTGTAAGAGCATTTGAGGAAAGATGACCGAGATCAAGAGTACCACTGCTCTGCCCCAGGCCAGCGCTCCACGCCAGGCCGCAGCGGCCAGCGAGCTAGCCCTGAAGCTGCTGCAACCCATGCAGGGGCTGCTCGCAGCGGGTGAGCAGGCCGAAGCGGAGATAGTCGGCATCAGGGAGGCCGCACAGGCATTCCGCCTGGTACTGCGGTTGACCATGACCGGTGGGCGCCAGGCCACGGTGGAGGTCAGCAGCAACAAGGCCCCGTCGCTGGGCACCGCCTACGTCATCACGGCGCTGTCGGACAGCCGCTTGCTGGCCTCGCAACAGGCAACCGGACGCCAGCCCGCATCGGTACTCGATCTTCAGCAATTGCCGGTCGGCAGCGTGATCCAGGGCCGGGTAGTCGCCACCAGCCAGCATCAGCTGGATGACGGACAGAAGCTCTTCAAGGCGGTGGTCAGCCTGCTCAACTCCCCGCTGTCCGGGCAAAAGCTGAACATCGAATCGGCTAGCCCGCTCGCGCTCGGCAGCCTGCTTACGGCCCAGGTCAAAGGCAGCCAGGCCCTCACTTTTGTTCCGCTGAGCGGCCGGCTCGATCAGTTGCATCTTGGCGAGCAGCTTGGTGCGCAACAGAATCGTCAGGCATCACTGGAGGGGCTGCTCAAGGCCTTGCAGGGCAACTCTGGCACGCTACCCGCAGGTCTGCGGGGTGCCGCCGAGAAGTTGCTCGGCCAGATTCCCGAGATGCAGCAGTTGGCAGATGCCAAGCTGCTGGCCGCAGCGCTGGCCAGGAGCGGCGTTTTTCTCGAGGCAAGGCTGCTGGCCGGACAGACCGAGGCGCTGCAGGGCGATCTCAAGGCTGCGCTGCTGCGTTTGCTGGCACAGATGCCGAATCTTCCAGGCAGCACGCCGCTGGCCAGCGCACAGGCTGGCAGTGCGATGGGCCAGGTCTTGCCTGCCTTCGCGCGCCAGGCCCTGGGAGCGCTGGCGCAGAGCAGTACGCGCCAGCTCGCGACCGGTTTCCCGTTGCCCAGCAAGCTGCCGCCAGGCATGGACGAAGAAGCCGATCTGGAGCTGCTGCTCAAACTCGCCGCCGCGGCGGTATCGAGGCTGCAGACTCACCAGTTGTCCAGTCTGGCGCAGACGCAGGTCGGGCCGGACGGCGCATTGCTCACCACTTGGCAGCTGGAATTGCCGATGCGAGACGGGCGCGATTTCGTGCCGCTGCAGATCAAGCTACAGCGCGAGGACTCGCCGCAAAGGCAGGAAAAGGAACGCGGCGAGGCCCTGTGGAAAATCGAGCTGGCATTCGATGTCGCCCCTCTGGGACCGCTGCAGGTGCAGGCGCAACTGATGCACGGAACGCTGTCGAGTCAGCTATGGGCCGAACGCAGCGCCACCGCCCGGCTGATCTCCACGGAACTGGCACACCTGCGCGATCGCCTGCAAGCCGCAGGGCTCAGCGTAGGTGAGCTCGTCTGCCGACAGGGTTTACCGCCGCAGGGCCCGAGCACCAAACTCGAACAACGCTTCGTGGACGAAACAGCATGACCGACAGACAACCACGCCAGGCCATTGCCCTCAGCTACGACGGCGTCAATGCGCCGAGCCTGAGTGCCAAGGGCGATGATGAGCTGGCCGAAGCCATTCTCGCGATCGCCCGAGAGCACGAAGTGCCGATCTACGAGAACGCAGACCTGGTGAAACTGCTCGCACGGCTGGAGCTGGGAGACGAAATACCAGAAGCTCTTTATCGCACCATTGCCGAAATCATCGCCTTCGCCTGGTATCTCAAGGGCAAGTGCCCGCCGGGCTTCCGCGAATCGGGCAGCGATTCGCCGTCTCCATTGCTACCGCAACTCAGTGGGCCTGCGCATTGAGCGTGACAACTGGACGATCCCTGCCGCTCACCTGCGGCAGATCGTGCAACTGCCAGGCGAAATAGCCGGCTCGGAAATAGAACACTCGCTGATAACCCCAAGCCACTGCCAGACGCGCTGCTTCGGCACTGCGCGGACAGATCTCGCTGTCGCAATAGACCATCAGAGGCAGATCACGCGGCCACTCGGCCCCGGCCAGGTCGACGAAATCACCGGTCAGGTCGAAGTGCACCGCATCCTCGACATGCCCCCACAACCATTCGCGGTCCGTACGTACGTCAATGAATACCGCGCCCAACTCGTGCAGCCGCTTGGCCTGGAAGACATTGACGGTCAGTGCACCGTCGACGCTCTCCGGTGCCTCGCCAGCGCGAGCTCCAAGCGACACCACAAGCAGCAGAAAAACGAGTATGCACCGCATCATCGCCCTCCTCGTCCCGAAAGCGGAACTGGACCCCTGGCCAAGCCAGGCCGATACGGGTTGGAATACGGCGCTTACAGGAGGTTCCAGTCTTATCGACGGGAACCTGAGGCAATATTGCGAAACTCAGGGCTTCTGCCGCGCCTGATGCAACTTGCTCATCAGCTCGGCCTCGGACTGCGAAAGGCCGCAGGACTGGGTAAGATCATCGACGCTGGCACCCATGCCAACCAGCTTGGCGGCCTGGGAGAAAGAAAAGTTATTGGGGTCACGCAGTTCCAGCTGACTGAGTTTGTCCGGCAGCGGCGCGACGACCCGCCCCAACTCACGCAACTCGTCCCCCATGCGCATGTTGCCTTCCAAATAGGCATCCAGGCGATTGCTCAGGTCCTTGACTCGCTTGTCTCGACTCGCGTCACGCTGGCGCTGCTGCTCAGCCAACAACCGCTGTCGCTTGAGCAGCCACAGGCAGAAAGCCAGCAGCCCCAGACAGCAGATTGCCAGCGCAACCAGCGATGCGACCAGCGACGCGATCAGCATGTATCAGATGCTCTCAAGCTCAGCCCATTCTTCTTCGCTCATCATCTTGTCGAGTTCGACCAGAATCAGCAGCTCGCCGTTCTTGTTGCAAACGCCCTGGATGAACTTGGCCGACTCGTCATTGCCGACGTTGGGCGCCGTTTCGATCTCGGACTGACGAAGGTAAACCACCTCGGCCACGCTATCGACCATGATTCCGATGACTTGCCGATCCGCTTCGATGATCACGATACGGGTGTTGTCCGACACCGGAGCGGGCTCCAGGCCGAAACGCTGGCGGGTGTCGATCACCGTGACCACATTGCCACGCAGATTGATGATGCCCAGCACATAGCTCGGCGCGCCGGGAACCGGCGCGATCTCGGTATAGCGCAACACCTCCTGAACCTGCATCACATTGATGCCATACGTCTCGTTATCCAGACGGAAGGTTACCCATTGCAGAACAGGATCTTCGGAACCCTGTGCAGACGTCATCTTCATAGCCCCACCTTCTTCAGTTACCGCAATGGCGGTCGATTCATTCGCCGCGCCGCGCAAACAGGCGCGAGCGCCATTTCATTACGTTCGGCGCACCCGGGATTGCGCCGCACCTTGCATCCGCTTGGCCGCGCCGCTGGCGATCAACTCGGCCAGGGCCGTGACATCGACCAGCGCGCACATGTGCTCGATCACCGTACCCGCCAGCCATGGACGCTGACTGCGTTGGGTGCGCCACTTGACCTCGCTCGGATCGAGCCGGATCGAGCGGCTAACCTGATGCACGGCCAGCCCCCACTCGTAACCCTGCACCGAAATCACATACTGCAGCCCTTCGCGGAAGTCGTCACGATAGCGCTCAGGCATTACCCAGCGCGCGGTATCCAGCACCTTCAGATTGCCCGCGTGGCTCGGCAGTATGCCAAGAAACCAGTCAGGCTGGCCGAACAGCGGGGTAAGCTCCTGACCGGCGAGCGGGTGGATCGAGCCCAGGCAGACCAGCGGAACCGCGAGCGTCAGGCCGGCGACATCGAACAGCAGACACTCGAAGGGCTCGTCTGCCCAGCTCGGCTGCCCGGAACCATGCGTCGCGGCGGGCTCATCCAGCGGCTGCGCCGCCACGTGCAGGTCGGCGACCGGTTCGAACACCGCGATCGGTGCTGGTGCGACATCGGCTACGACGACCGTCGGCTGAACGACTTCCAATCGCGGCGCCAGGCGCTGCCGGGAATCGCGTAACTGCTCCTCGAGTACCGCAGCCTGGAATTCATCCTGACTGACCGAGTCCGCCAGCTCGATGGCAGCATCCTGCAACAGCCCGTCGAGATAGGACTGCAGCGCCTGCTGGGATCGGGTTTCTGTAAGGACGGTGCGACTCATGGAACGAACTCATAAGAGAATCTGAACAGGCTATCGGCTGCAAATACGACAAACTTGAGCCGCCGGGGGCCGAGCGGCAGTGCCTTTTCAGGCCACCTGCGACGACGACTGCAACGTCAACAAATGCTTCAGCAGGGCGCGATAGGCAAGCACGGCGCGGCTGGCCGGATCGAACTGCGAGGGCGTCAGCCCGGCCCGGCTGGCATCGCGCAGACGGGTATCGACCGGGATGAAAGCAGGCCAGAGCGTATCGGCATAACCCGCGCGCAGCACTTTCAGGGTATTCATGGAAGCTTGGGTCCGGCGATCGAACAGAGTCGGCACGATGGTGTAGGGCAGCGCCTGCTTGCGTGAACGGTTGATCATCGACAGAGTGCCAACCATGCGCTCCAGCCCCTTCATCGCCAGAAACTCGGTCTGCACGGGGATCACCAACTGCTGACTGGCGGCCAGCGCATTGACCATCAGCACACCCAACAGCGGCGGACTGTCGATGATGGCGTAGTCGAAATCCTGCCAAAGCTGCGACAGGCTCTTGGCAATCACCAGGCCCAGGCCATTCTGTCCCGGCGACTGCCGCTCCAGGGTGGCCAGCACCGTGCTCGACGGCATCAGCGAGATGCGTTCATGGCTGGTGGCTAGCAGGAGCTGCCAGGGCAGCCCTTCAGGCACCGAGCCCTGGTGCTGGAACAGGTCGAAAACGCTGTGCTCCAGGTTGTCCGGGTCCTGACCGAAATAACTGGTCATCGAGCCGTGTGGATCCAGATCCAGCACCACGACTCGCTTGCCGGAATCGGCCAGCAAGCCCGCCAGTGCGATCGACGTGGTGGTCTTGCCCACCCCACCCTTTTGATTGGCTACAGCCCAGACTCTCATTGATTTCCACCCGGCGAAGCTGACCGGCGTTGCCCGCCGGTAATGGCGGAGCGACGGTGTTTTGACGACTGCACCCTCAGGCGCTCACATGGAAGCTGATGGTGCAGATTGTGTGCCAGCCCGACGCAGCGCTTCGTTCGGCCTGGCATTGTTGCTACCCACACCGGTGACGCTGCGGCGCACGTCGAGATTGCGCGAAACCACGAGAATCACCCGCCGATTGCGGGCCCGTCCTTCGGCAGTCGAATTATCCGCTATCGGCTGAAACTCTCCGTACCCTACCGCCGCGAGTCTGGAGGGTTGCACGCCCTGTGCGGCGAGCATCCGCACCACGCTGCCGGCCCTCGCAGCGGACAGTTCCCAGTTGGTGGGGAACTGGTCCGTGCTGATCGGCAGATTGTCGGTGAAGCCCTCGACATGGATGGGGTTGTCGAAGGGCGCGAGAATTGCCGCGACCTTGTCGATCAACTGGAACGCCTGATCGTTAGGCAGCGCATCGCCGCTGGGAAACAGCAGGCTGGAGTTGAGTTCGATCTCGATCCACAGCTCATTGCCGCGAATCGTCAGTTGCTCGTTGGCGATCAGCTCGCCGAAGGTATCCCGCATGCTCTGGGCAATGCGCTCCAGCGGATCGAGAGTCGGAGCCCCGGCCGACAGCGCCGGGCTGGAAAGGTCCGCGACCTCCGAGACATCGGCCTCTGTGGTCCGCGGTCGTTCCTCGCCGATAGGGATGGGCTTGACCGAGCGATCGGCCTGATTGAATACGCCGACCAGAGAGTCGGACAGAATCTTGTACTTGCCTTCGTTGATCGAGGAGATCGAATACATCACGACGAAAAAAGCGAACAGCAGCGTAATGAAGTCGGCGTATGACACCAGCCAACGCTCGTGATTTTCGTGCTCTTCCGGCGGTCTGCGTCTGGCCATGGCCGTCAGTCCATGAAGCCTTGCAGCTTCATCTCGATAGACCGCGGATTCTCGCCCTCGGCGATGGATAGTACCCCCTCCAGCAGCATCTCGCGGTAGGCGGTCTGCCGCTGGACGACGCTCTTGAGCTTGTTGCCGACCGGCAACACCAGCAGGTTGGCGAAGGCAACGCCGTAGATGGTCGCGACGAACGCCACGGCGATACCGCTGCCCAGCTGATTGGGGTCGGCCAGATTGCCCATCACGTGGATCAGGCCCATCACCGCACCGATGATGCCGATGGTCGGAGAATAGCCGCCCATGCTCTCGTACACCCTGGCAGCGCGGAGATCACGGCTCTCCTGAGTGTAGAGGTCAACCTCGAGAATGCTGCGGATCACTTCCGGCTCGGCGCCATCGACCAGCAACTGCAGCCCCTTGCGTGCATAGGGATCGGACTCCGTTTCTGCGACCGGTTCGAGGCCGAGCAGTCCCTCCTTGCGCGCAGTGTTGCTCCAGGTCGTGACCATCAGGATGCCACGAGCCAGATCGATGCGCGGCGGAAAGAAGATCCAGCGACCAATGCTCATCGCCCGCATGAATACGGCAATGGGGGTCTGCAGCAGCACCGCACCCATGGTGCCGCCAAGCACGATCAGCGCCGCCGGGCCATTGACCAGCGCCGAAACATGGCCGCCCTCGAGAAAGTTGCCCCCGACGATGGCAACGAACGCCAGCACCAGCCCGATGAGGCTGAGTACGTCCATCAGTTATGCGCCTTCATCAGATGCAGGCCTCGGCCAGATTGCGGCCGATGTCATCCAGTCCGTAAACGGCATCACTGAGATTGGCCTTGACCACCGCCATCGGCATACCGTAAATCACACAGCTGGCTTCATCCTGCGCCCAGACCTGGCTGCCGTTCTGCTTGAGCAGGCGAGCTCCCTCACGGCCGTCGGCGCCCATGCCGGTTAGCACAACCGCCAGTACCTTGTCATGAAATGACTTGGCGGCCGAGCCGAAGGTGACATCGACACACGGCTTGTAGTTGAGGCGATCATCGCCGGGCAGAACCCGCACCGCTCCACGCCCGTCGATCATCATCTGCTTGCCGCCGGGCGCCAGCAACGCCAGGCCGGGACGCAGTACGTCACCATCTTCGGCCTCCTTGACCCGAATGCGACAGAGCTTGTCCAGCCGATCGGCAAAGGCCTTGGTGAAAGCCGCAGGCATGTGCTGAACGAGCACGATGGGCGCCGGAAAGTTGGCCGGCAGCTGGGTCAGTACGCGCTGCAGCGCCACCGGCCCGCCCGTCGAGGTGCCGATGGCCACCAGCTTGTAGGCCTTGCGCTTGGGGGCTGGCGAACGCGCGGGTACAGCCGGCGCCGTTGTCGTAGTGCCGGTTCTGGCAATGGAAGGTGTCGAGGTCGAACCGCGGAGCGAGGCCGGCGGTGCAGCGACGCTGGTGTTGCAAAGCATGCTGTAGCGCCGATTGCTGCGCGAAACGGTATGCACCTTTTCGCAGAGCAGTTGCTTGACCTTGTCGGGATTGCGCGAGATGTCCTCGAAGTTCTTCGGCAGATAATCCACTGCGCCTGCGTCCAGCGCATCGAGCGTTACCCGCGCGCCTTCATGCGTCAGCGAGGAAAACATCAATACCGGGGTCGGACAGCGCTGCATGATCTGACGTACCGCCGTGATGCCGTCCATCATCGGCATCTCGTAGTCCATGGTGATGACATCCGGCTTCAGCGCCAGCACCTGATCGATCGCCTCACGCCCATTGGTAGCGGTGCCGACGACCTGGATATTGGAATCAGAGGAAAGGATTTCCGAAACGCGCCGACGGAAGAAGCCGGAATCGTCGACGACCAGGACCTTGACTGCCATACATCACTCCTAGCGACAGCGCGCCCACTCCAGGGCTGCGCTGCCTGACCGAATCAAATCCTGCGTGCGTACCGCTTGAGCATGCTGGGAACGTCGAGAATCAGAGCGATGCGGCCATCGCCGGTGATGGTCGCGCCGGACATCCCGGGCGTTCCCTGCAGCATCTTGCCCAGCGGCTTGATGACCACCTCTTCCTGACCCACGAGCTGGTCGACGACGAAACCGATGCTCTGGTTGCCAACGCTGAGTATCACCACATGGCCCTCTCGCTGCTCTTCCCGAGCCGCATCGTGGACCAGCCAGCGCTTGAGGTAGAACAGGGGCAGGGCCTTGTCGCGCACGATCACCACTTCCTGCCCATCGACGACGTTGGTACGCGACAGGTCGAGGTGGAAGATCTCGTTGACGTTGACCAGCGGGAACGCGAACGCCTGGTTGCCGAGCATGACCATCAGCGTGGGCATGATCGCCAGGGTAAGCGGAACCTTGATCACGACCTTCGAGCCCTGGCCCTTGGTGGAGAATACGTTGACCGTACCGTTGAGCTGGGAAATCTTGGTCTTGACCACATCCATGCCTACGCCGCGGCCAGATACGTCGGAAATCTCGGTCTTGGTCGAGAAGCCGGGCGCGAAGATCAGGTTGTAGCACTCCAGGTCGCTCAGCCGCTCCGCTGCATCCTTCTCCAGCATTCCTTTTTCGACTGCCTTGGCGCGCAGGATGTCAGCATCCATTCCCTTGCCGTCATCACTGATGATGAGCAGGATATGGTCGCCTTCCTGTTCGGCGGAAAGCACTACACGGCCGGTACGCGCCTTGCCCGCAGCCTCGCGCTCGTCGGGCATTTCGATGCCGTGGTCGACGGCATTGCGCACCAGGTGCACCAGTGGATCGGCCAGTGCCTCGACGAGGTTCTTGTCGAGATCGGTTTCCTCCCCTACCAGCTCCAGGTTGATCTCTTTCTTCAGGCTGCGCGCCAGATCGCGCACCAGCCTCGGGAAACGACCGAATACCTTCTTGATCGGCTGCATACGGGTTTTCATTACCGCGCTCTGCAGATCGGCGGTTACCACGTCGAGGTTGGAAACAGCCTTGGCCATGGCCTCGTCGTCACTGTTGGAACCGAGCCGCACGAGGCGGTTTCGCACCAATACCAGCTCGCCGACCATGTTCATGATTTCGTCCAGGCGCGCAGTGTCGACACGCACCGTGGTTTCGGCCTCGGCCGGAGCCTTTTCAGCCGCAGCTGGCGCGCCCGGTTTGCTCACTGCCGCAGCGGCAGGCTTGGCGACAGGCGGACGCGCCGGCTCGGCTTTGGCCGGCACCGGCCTGGCGGGCTTATCAAGTGGCGCAGGCGCCGCAGGTGGTGCATCGGACGCGACGCTCGCCGGCTCGAACTTGCCCTTGCCATGCAATTGGTCGAGCAGCGCTTCGAATTCATCGTCGGTGATTTCGTCGCTGGCACTCGCGCCCACGGCGTCCGGGGACGGCTCGGCGCCCATCGGCCCGGCGGCTTCGCTGGTCGCCGGTTCGAACTTGCCCTTGCCATGCAATTGGTCAAGCAGCGCCTCGAACTCGGCGTCGGTTATTTCGTCACTGGCCGGCGCTGCGAGGGCGTCGCCTTCATCGGCGGTCGCTGCGCTTGCGGTGCCGGAGAAGTGACCCTTGCCGTGCAACTGATCGAGCAGCGACTCGAATTCTTCATCGGTTATTTCGTCGGGTACCGTGCCCGTGTCAGCGACGCCAGCCGCCGATTCGGCAGTTGGCGGCTCGATGGCTTCGAGCAATTGCTCGAACTCGGCATTGGCGCTATCGGCCGGCGCGTCAGCAGCCACCTGGGGCGCTGCTGCGGGGGGAGCATCTTGGGAGGCCGGCTCCGCCAAGCGTGCCAATGCGGCCAACAGCTCGGGCGAAGCAGGCGTGGGCTCGACACGCTCGCGCACCTGGCTGAACATTTCGTTCACGGCATCGAGCGCCTGCAGAACGACGTCCATCAGCTCGGAATCGACTCGGCGCGCACCCTTGCGCAGGATGTCGAAGACGTTTTCGGCGATATGGCAGCATTCCACCAGCTCGTGAAGCTGAAGGAACCCTGCGCCACCCTTGACGGTATGGAACCCGCGAAAAATCGCATTGAGCAACGCCATATCATCGGGGCTGCTTTCCAGCTCCACGAGTTGCTCGGACAATAGTTCGAGAATCTCGCCGGCCTCTACCAGGAAGTCCTGGAGGATTTCTTCATCGGCGTCGAAGCTCATATTCACTTCCCCTAAAAGCCCAGGCTTGAAAGCAGATCATCGACATCGTCCTGGCCGGAAACGACGTCTTCACGCATATCGGCATGCATCTGCGGACCTTCACCGCTAGAAGGCATTTTTTCTTGTTTTTTCTTTTCCTGCTCGGCGCGCATCGCTTCGCGGTCATGCTGGATACCGGCCACGCGATCGACCTGTCCCGCCATCAGAACGAGATTGAGCAGGTTGCTTTCAAGCTCGGTGATAAGCCGGGTCACCCGCTTGATCACCTGACCGGTCAGGTCCTGGAAGTCCTGAGCGAGCATGATCTCGCTGAGATTCTGTGACAGCTGGCTGCCGTCGTTCATGCTTCGCTGGAGATATTGGTCGATGCGCTTGACCAGGCCGCGGAACTGCTCGGCGTCCATGTCGCGGCGCATGAAGCGCTGCCAATCGGCCGTCAGGCTCTGGGCCTCATAGCTCACGAAATTCACCAAAGGCGCCGACTCTTCCACCAGGTCCATGGTGCGATTGGCCGCTTTTTCGGTCATCTCCACCACATAGGACAGTCGGTCGGTCGCATCAGTGATCGGTGACGGGTCGCCGCCGCCGGCGCAGGTGTCCATCTCGAGCTTGACGATGGCGTTGTGCAGCTCGCGCGTGAGCTTGCCAACTTCCAGGTAGAGCCCGTGATTGCGCGCCTGATTGAGCTCATTGAACATCTGCGCGGCCTCATCGAAGCGGCCCTGCTGCAGGCTTTCAATCAACTGGGGTGCGTGCGCCTTCAGAGTCGCTTCGAACTCTGCCAGGCTTTGGTCTGCTTGCGACATAGTGCCCTCGCGGCGTTGCTGCTTCAGCCGTTGACGCGCTCGAAAATCTTCTCGATCTTTTCCTTGAGCACCTGGGCAGTGAAAGGCTTGACCACATAGCCGTTTACCCCGGCCTGGGCCGCCTCGATGATCTGGTCGCGCTTGGCTTCTGCCGTCACCATCAGCACCGGCAGATGCTTGAGGCGCTCGTCGGCGCGCACGATACGCAGCAGCTCGATGCCGCTCATGCCGGGCATGTTCCAGTCGGTGACGAGGAAGTCGAAGCTGCCGCTCTTGAGCATCGGCAGCGCAGTGGTGCCATCATCCGCCTCGGCGGTATTGGTGAACCCCAGATCACGCAAGAGGTTCTTGATGATTCGTCTCATCGTCGAGAAGTCATCGACGATGAGGATTTTCATGTTCTTGTCCAAGTCGACCTCCGTAAGTCCCAAAATGCCTCAGCAAACCGAGCACGTCATACCGCAAACAATCGTCAATTGGCGCGCCATTCGCCGAGGCGCGCACGCAGGCGCGCAGCACACTGGCTATGCAGCTGGCTCACACGCGACTCGCTGACACCTAGCACCTGACCGATTTCCTTCAAATTCAACTCTTCGTCGTAATACAACGACAGCACCAGCTTTTCACGCTCCGGCAGATTGGCGATCGCGTCCGTCAGCGCCTGCTGGAAGCGCTCGTCCGCCAGGTCGCGAAAGGGCTCGGGATGCGTGCTGGCCGCATCTTCCTGAAGTTCGCCGTGCTCACTCTCCTGCAGCAGATCATCGAAGCTGAACAGCCGACTGCCAAGGGTATCGCCGAGAATGCCGTAATACTCGTCGAGGCTAAGCTTAAGTTCGGCCGCGACCTCATGATCTTTAGCGTCGCGACCGGTTTTCGCCTCGATGGCCCGAATGGCCTCGCTGACCATCCGCGAGTTGCGATGCACCGAGCGTGGCGCCCAGTCCCCCTTGCGCACTTCGTCGAGCATGGTGCCGCGAATGCGGATACCGGCGTAGGTTTCGAAGCTGGCACCCTTGCCCGCATCATACTTTTTTGCCGCTTCCAGCAGCCCGATCATTCCAGCCTGTATCAGATCGTCGACCTGCACACTGGCGGGCAGGCGCGCCAGCAAGTGGTAAGCGATTCGCTTGACCAGAGGGGCATACTGATCGATCAGGCGGTACTGAGCATCCTTTGCCTGAGCCTTGCTGTAATACATAGCGGATCCGGCGACTGTCATTCGTGGCGTTCTGAAGCAGGGCTGATAAGACGCTCAACGAAGAATTCGAGATGGCCACGCGGCGTCGCGGGCAACGGCCAGGTATCGATCTTCTGCGCGATGGCCTTGAAGGCCAGCGCGCATTTCGAGCGCGGATAGGCTTCATAGACTGCTCGCTGTTTCTGTACCGCCTTGCGCACAGTTTCATCGTAAGGCACGGCACCGACATATTGCAGCGCCACGTCGAGAAAGCGCTCGGTGACCTTGGTCAGCTTGGCGAACAGGTTGCGGCCTTCCTGCGGCGCATGGGCCATGTTGGCCAGGACACGAAAGCGATTGATGCCATAGTCGCGATTGAGCAGCTTGATCAACGCATAGGCGTCGGTGATGGACGTGGGTTCATCGGTGACCACCAGCAGCACTTCCTGTGCGGCGCGCACGAAGCTGACCACCGAATCGCCAATACCGGCAGCGGTATCAATGATCAGCACATCGAGCTCGTCGCCCAGATCGCTGAATGCCTGGATCAGGCCGGCGTGCTGCAGGGAGGAAAGCTGCACCATGCTCTGCGCACCGGATGCTGCAGGCACGATGCGGATGCCGCCTGGCCCCTGGATCAGAACGTCGCTCAGATCGCAGTCACCGGAAATCACGTCAGCCAGGGTCCGTTTGCTGGTCAATCCCAGCAATACATCGACATTGGCCAAGCCCAGATCGGCATCGAGCAGCACCACGCGCCGACCGAGATCGGCCAGTGCCAGCGCCAGATTGACCGACACGTTGGTCTTGCCGACGCCACCTTTGCCGCCGGTCACCGCAATAACCTGTACGGGATGCATACCCATGTTCACACGCCTATATCTTACTAGGGCCATACGGCCGGCGATGCGCCCGCATGGCACGCATCTGATTCATTCTGGTACCGCTCTTGCCTGGTCAGCCAGCCCGCCGTGACGACCCGTCGTACAACCCGGCGAACATATCGGCCATGGTTTCCTCATTCGGTTCCTCGCCGGATTGCAGGCTCACCGCGCGACTGACCAGCTGATGACTGCGAGGCAGGTGCAGGTCGTCCGGGATGCTCGGCCCATCCGCAAGATAGGCTATCGGCAGATGCTGGCTGATCGTGAGCCCGAGCACATCACCGAGGCTGCCAGCCTCGTCCAGCTTGGTCAGGATACAGCCCGCCAGGCTGCAACGGCGGTAGTTGTGCCACGCCGCCTTGAGCACCTGGCTCTGGCTGGTTGCCGCCAGAACCAGATAATTCTTCGATTTCACGCCACGATCGGACAAGGCTTCCAACTGCATGCGCAGGGTCGGATCACTGGCAGGCAGCCCTGCCGTGTCGATCAGGATCACACGCTTGCGAGCCAGCGGCGCCAGCGTCTTGCTGAGTGGCTGACTCGGATCGATCTGCACCACCGGCACATCGAGGATACGACCCAGGGTCTTGAGCTGCTCCTGCGCGCCGATCCGATAGTTGTCCATGCTCGCCAGGGCGATGCTCTGCGCGCCGTACTTCAGCACGTAGCGAGCGGCGAGCTTGGCCAGCGTCGTGGTCTTGCCGACTCCGGCAGGCCCGACCAGGGCGATCACGCCCCCCTCTTCCAGCGGCTCCTGCTTGCCGACCTTGATCGCCTGCGCCAGGTACGCCAGCACCATGCGCCAGGCCTGCCGCGGGTCGTTGATGGTAGCGACCTTCTCCAGCAGGCTGCGCGACAACTCGACCGGCAAACCAAGACGCTGCAGCCGACGCCAGAGACTGGCCTGCTGCGGACGACGGCTCTGCTCCTGCCCCCAGGCGATCGAACCGAGCTGCACTTCGATCAGCTCGCGCAGACCATGCAGCTCGGTGTACATCGCTTCTATCGCACGGGAGTCGACGGCAGCGGATGGCGCAGCTAGCGTCTCAGGCTGCATCTTGGCGGCGGCGGGTTCCGGCTTCTCGTCAAGCACTTGACGATCCTGCATCTTCGCCCGCGGCGCGGCGCTCAGTTCAGCGTGCGCGCTGGCGAGACGCGACTGAGTCTTGCGCAGCTCAGCTTCAAGAGCAGGGTTGGGCTTGTTCGCCGCCGGAGCGGACTGCATCGGATAGTCGAGTACGGCGGTCAACTCGACGCCACCGGCGACCCGGCGATTGCCGATGATCACGGCATCGGCGCCCAGCTCGTCGCGCACCATTTTCATGGCGATGCGCATATCGGCGGCGAAGAAACGTTTGACCTGCATGGCCTGTACCCTCGGTTAATTCTGACCCACCGTCGAGACGATGGTGACCTGCTTGTTGTCCGGTATTTCCTGATAGGCCAGGACATGGATGTTCGGCACTGCCAACCGTGCGAACCGCGACAGCATCGCCCTGACCGGCCCGGCAACCAGCAAAACCGCCGGTTTGCCGAGCATTTCTTGACGCTGCGCTGCCTCTACCAGAGAACGTTGCAACTTTTCGGCCATTCCCGGTTCCAGCAAGATGCCGTCATCGGAGCCCTGGCCAGCCTTCTGCAGACTATTGAGCAAGATTTGTTCCAAGCGCGGCTCCAGGGTGATCACGGGCAGCTCCGGCTCTAGTCCCACAACGCTCTGCACGATTGCGCGAGACAACGCAACGCGCACCGCAGCCACCATTGCGGCGGGATCTTGACTCTTGGCGGCAACATTGGCGATAGCTTCGGCAATGGTCCGTATGTCGCGCACCGGCACCTGCTCCTGCAGCAGCGCCTGCAGCACCTTGAGCAGGGTGGAAAGCGAAACCATGCCAGGCACCAGTTCTTCGGCCAGCTTGGGCGAACTCCTGGCCAGCAGTTGCAACAGCTGCTGCACCTCCTCGTGCCCCAGCAGTTCGTGCGCGTGCTTGTACAGCACCTGATTGAGATGAGTGGCAACCACGGTGCTGGCGTCTACCACCGTGTAACCCAGCGACTGCGCCTGGTCGCGCTGACTGGCTTCGATCCATACGGCTTCCAGACCGAATGCCGGGTCCCTCGCGGCTATGCCATTGAGCGGGCCGAACACCTGGCCGGGATTGATCGCCAGCTCGCGATCCGGATAGATCTCCGCCTCGGCCAGGCTCACCCCCATCAGCGTCAGCCGGTAGGCATTAGGCAGCAGGTCGAGGTTGTCGCGGATATGGACCGAGGGCATGAGAAAACCCAGGTCCTGGGACAGTTTCTTGCGTACGCCCTTGATACGCGCCAGCAGTTGCCCGCCCTGGTTGCGATCCACCAGCGGAATCAGGCGATAGCCGACTTCCAGGCCCACCATGTCCACCGGCGTCACGTCATCCCAACCCAGCTCCTTGGTTTCCGCCGCACGCTGCGCCGGCAGCATTTCCTGCTGCTTCTGCACATCCTGCTCGGCCTGCTGCTGCGCCTGCTTCTGGCGATGCCAGATCCAGTACGCACCCGCTGCGGCCGCTGCACCCAGGCCGAGGAAAGACATGTGCGGCATGCCCGGGACCAGGCCCATGGCGATCATGATCGCAGCGGACACCGCGAGCGCCTTGGGTGAAGCGAACATCTGCCGCTGTACTTGCTGGCCCATGTCCTCCGAGCTGGTGACACGCGTGACCATGATGGCGGCGGCGGTCGACAACAGCAGCGAGGGAATCTGCGCGACCAGACCGTCACCGATGGTCAGCAGCGCGTAGACCTGACCGGCATCGCTGAAGCTCATGCCGTGCTGCGCCATGCCGATGCCGACGCCACCGATCAGATTGATGAACAGGATCAACAGACCGGCGACGGCATCACCACGGACGAACTTCGACGCACCGTCCATGGAGCCATAGAAATCCGCCTCCGACGAAACCTCGCCACGGCGTTTCTTGGCTTCCTCCTGATCGATCAGGCCGGCGTTGAGATCGGCATCGATGGCCATCTGCTTGCCAGGCATGGCATCGAGGGTAAAACGGGCACTGACTTCGGAGATACGCCCGGCACCCTTGGTCACCACGACGAAGTTGATGATCATCAGGATCGCAAAGACCACGATACCGACCACGTAGTTGCCACCGATGACCACATTACCGAAGGCTTCGATCACGTGCCCGGCAGCCGAGCCACCTTCGTGGCCGTTGATCAGCACCACGCGTGTCGAAGCCACGTTCAGCGCCAGGCGCATCAGCGTGGCGACCAGCAGGATGGTCGGGAATACGGCGAAGTCCAACGGCCGCAACGCATAGACGCTGACCAGCAGTACGACGATCGACAGGGCAATGTTGAAAGTGAACAGCAGATCCAGCAGGAACGGCGGCACCGACAGCATCATCATGCCCATCATCACCAGCAACAGCAGCGGTACGCCGAGGTTGCCGCGCCCCGCGCCCGTCAGGCCGTTGCGAATATTGATGAGTTGCGTGCGATCCACATAGACCCCGGGAATACAGAACGAATTGTTGACGCGAAATGCGCCCTGCCGGGGCCATAGCAAGAAGGGGTCCAACTTTTCCGCCGCGCCCAGGCTGCGCCCTTCAGCCGCCATGGAGATCTGCCGAACGCGACCGGGCGGCGAGAGTCACAGTTGCTACCGGCGACACTCCGTCGCCGCCTGTGCAAAGGAGCTTTCAGATGAAACAGTGGATCATCGCCGCGCTGGCCGGCTGCACCGCACTCGCCGCGCAGGCCGAGACCTTGAGCGTCAAGGTCAACGCCGTCACCGCCCAGGGCATCGGCGACTCGCTGGGCACCGTCAAGGTCGAGAGCAACGAGTACGGCCTGGTCTTCCGACCCGAACTTTCAGGCCTGCAACCGGGCAGCCATGGCTTCCACATCCATGCCAAAGGCAACTGCGAGGCGGCCGAGGTCGACGGCAAACCGACTGCAGCCGCGGCGGCCGCCGGCCACTGGGACCCGAAGAACAGCGGCAAGCATGGCGAACCCTGGGGCGATGGACACATGGGCGACCTTCCCGCGCTGTACGTCGACAGCAATGGCAAGGCCAGCCAGCCGGTACTGGCACCGCGCCTGAAAAGCCTGGGTGACATCAAGGGGCTGGCACTGATGGTTCACCAGGGTGGAGACAACCACGCCGACCATCCACAGCCACTGGGCGGTGGCGGCGCACGCGTGGCCTGCGGCGTCATCGAGTGATCGCAAGCCACTAGGCGGCAGGCCCGGCAGCCGCCGCGTGGCCGCCGTCATTCATCGCGACGCAGGTCCGGCGGAATGGGCAGATCGTTCAGCGGGTCGGGGCGCCGGCCCTTGCCGGCGCGGTACTGGCGCAACTGATAGACGTAAGCCAGTACCTGCGCCACGGCCAGGTACAGGCCTGCCGGGATCTCCTGCTCGAGCTCGGTGGAGTAGTACACCGCCCGCGCCAGCGCTGGCGATTCCAGTATGGTGACCTTGTGCTCCTGGGCGATCTCGCGGATCTTCAGGGCCACGAAGTCCCCCCCCTTGGCCAGCAGCATGGGCGCGCCACCGCGCGCCGCATCGTATTTCAGCGCGACAGCGAAGTGCGTCGGGTTGGTGATCACCACATCTGCCTCCGGCACCGCCTGCATCATTCGCCGCTGCGCAGCCTCGCGCTGCAATTGACGGATGCGCGACTTGACCTCGGGCTTGCCTTCGGAATCCTTGTATTCGTCCTTGACCTCCTGCTTGGTCATCATCAGCTTCTGCTTGTTGTCCCAGAGCTGGAACGGCACATCCACCACCGCGATCAGAATCAGCCCGCAGGCCATCCACAAGGCGCACCAGCCGACTACTTCGGCGCTGTGCATGATGGCCAGGTCCAGTGGCTGCTTGGCAATGGACAGCAGATCGTCCTGATAGGCCGACAGCACCAGCAAGGCCACGCTGAGTACCACCAGAAACTTCGCCAAAGCCTTGAGCAGCTCAACCAGCGCATGGGTGGAAAACATGCGCTTGAGCCCGGCTGCGGGGTTCATCCGACTGACCTTGGGCGCCATCGCCTTGGCCGAGAACAGCCAGCCACCCAACGCAATGGGCCCCACCAGCGATGCGACCAGCAGAGCGATCAGCAGCGGCAGGATGGCCTCCAGCGCGATCAGGCCGCTGCTCATCAGCAGCGTCACCATGGAGGCTTCGTCAAGCAAGGTTTCACGACTGAGCTCGAAGGTGCCCTGCATCATCGCCATCAGGCTCTGGGCCAGACTCGAGCCCGAAGCCAGCAGCCCACCGATGCCGCCCAGCGTCACCGCCACGGTATTGAGTTCTCGCGAACGCGCCAACTGCCCTTTTTCACGGGATTCGCGCAGGCGTTTCTCTGTGGGTTGCTCGCTTTTGTCGGCGCCGCTTTCGCTCTCAGCCATGAGCGACCTCCGGTCCGCACAGGAAATGTGGCATCAGCGCGCCCCTGCCAGCTCACGAAGCATCATCAGCGCCTCACTGACGAAGACCTGGTACTGGGCGAATATGTCCGCCATGCCGATCCATACGATGATCAGGCCAAGCACCAGCGTCAGCGGGAAGCCGATGGAAAAGATGTTCAACTGCGGTGCCGCCCGGGTCATCAGACCGAACGCCAGGTTCACCACCAGCAGCGCGGTGATTGCCGGCAGCACCAGCAGCAGGCCGGCGCCCAGCACCCAGCCGAGTTTGCCCGCCACTTCCCAGAAGTGATTGGTAGACAGGCCGCCGCCCACCGGCAAGGTGACGAAGCTCTCGGCGAGAATCTCCAGCACCACCAGATGACCATTGACCGAGAGGAACAGCAGGACCACCAGCATGTTGAAGAACTGGCCGAGCACCGGCACCGAAACGCCATTGGCTGGATCGACCATGGAGGCGAAGCCGAGGCCCATCTGCATCGCCAGCAACTGGCCCGACACGATGAACACATGGAAGAACAGCTGCAGGACGAAGCCCAGCATCACACCGATCAGCAACTGTTCGGCAATCAGCAGCAGCGCTTCCAGGCTAAGCGAGTCGACCATCGGCATGGCTGGCAGGGTCGGCACCAGCACCAACGCAATGGCCAGCGCCAGGTACAGGCGCACCCGCATCGGCACCAGCTGAGTACCGATGAGCGGCATGCTCATCAGCAAGGCGGCAATACGAAACAGCGGGAGCAGGAACTGCCCTACCCAGCCGCCAATCTGCGCGTTGCTCAGCTCCAGCACGTGCCTACCCGATCAGCAACGGAATGTTCTGGACGAGGTTCTGGGTGTACTCCATCAGCTCGCGCACCAGCCACGGGCCGGCCCAGATCAGCGTCAGCAGCATCACCAACAGGCGCGGCAGGAAGCTCAGGGTCTGCTCGTTGATCTGCGTCGCGGCCTGGAACATCGCCACCACCAGGCCGACCAGCAGACTCGGCACCACCAGCACGCCGACGATCATCGCCGTCATCCACAGCCCTTCGCGAAACAGGTCCACCGCAACTTCTGGTGTCATCTGCGTCCCTCCTACAGGGTGCCGAAGCTACCGGCGAGCGTGCCGATGATCAGCCCCCAGCCGTCCACCAGCACGAACAGCATGATCTTGAACGGCAACGAGATGATCAGCGGCGAGAGCATCATCATGCCCATCGCCATCAGTACGCTGGCCACCACCATGTCGATGATCAGGAATGGAATGAAGATCATGAAGCCGATCTGGAATGCCGTCTTCAGCTCGGAGGTGACGAAGGCCGGCACCAGGATGGTCATCGGCGCGCTCTCGGGCGAAGCGATGTCCGTGCGCCGCGACAGCCGCACGAACAGCTCCAGGTCGCTTTCGCGGGTCTGCGCCAACATGAAGTTCTTCAATGGCACCTCGGCACGCGAGATGGCCTCCTGCGCCGGAATCTGCTCGCTCAGGTAAGGCTGCAGGGCCTCCTGATTAATCCGCTCGAAAACTGGCGCCATGATGAACAGTGTCAGGAACAGGGTGAGGCCGATGAGGATCTGGTTCGACGGCGTCTGCTGCAGGCCCAGGGCCTGGCGCAGGATGGAAAAGACGATGATGATCCGGGTGAAGCTGGTCATCAGCATGACGAACGCCGGAATGAAACTCAGCGCCGTCATGATCAGCAGGATCTGCAGGCTGACCGAATATTCCTGCTGCCCCTCGGCGTCGGTGGTCAGGGTAATCGCCGGAATCGAGAGTGGGTTGTTGCCCTGCGCCAGGATGCCGGACGACTCCTGAGCCATGACGAGAGGGCCGACCAGCATCAGTGCGGCCAGCAGCAGAATGCGCAACATCAGGGGCGGTCCTTGTGGTCCTTGCCAAGCAGCTCCATCAGACGCTGGGCGAATTCGGGATTGGCCGGCTCGCCATCCGGCAGGTGCACCGGCTCCTGCATGACGTGCAACGGCGTGATGCGCCCACCACTCAGGCCGATGAGGATCTGTTCGCTGCCAACCTGCACCAGCACCAGACGCTCGCGCGGCCCCAGCGCCTGGCTGGAAACGATCCTGATCAGCTGGGTGCCGCGCGGATTCATCTGCTGCACCCGGCGCAGCACCCAGGCCAGCAGGAAGATCAGCCCGATAACCAGCAGCAGGCCGAGCATCAGCTTGCTCAGTTGCGCACCCATGTCGGCACTGCTCATGCTCGTCGCGGGCTGCGCAGCCAAAGCCGGGAGCGTCATGAACGTAACCGCCAGAGCCGCAAGCGCACGCATGTCAGCGCAACTTCTTGATGCGTTCGGTGGGGCTGATTACATCGGTCAGGCGGATGCCGAACTTCTCGTTGACCACCACCACCTCGCCATGGGCGATGAGCGTGCCATTGACCAGCACGTCCAGCGGCTCGCCGGCCAGTCGATCGAGCTCCACCACCGACCCCTGATTGAGCTGCAAGAGATTACGGATGCTGATTTCCGTACTGCCCACCTCCATGGAGATGGAAACCGGGATGTCGAGAATGACATCCAGATTCGGGCCATCCAGCCCCAGCTGAACACCACTGGATTTCGGCGCGCTGGCGAAGTCCTCCAGCGGAGCGCGCGGCGCGGCCGGTGCGGCTGGGGCAGCCGGAGCGGTGCCCTGATTCAACAGCGCGTCGATATCGTCCTGACTGGCGTCGCCGGCCTCGGCCAGCGCTGCGGCCCATTCGTCGGCCAATGCCTGTTCCTCGGGAGAGGAGTTGTCGTTTTCGTCTGCCATCGCTAGTCCTCGAACGGCTCGAATTGAGTAAAGGGCGGGTTCAACGTGGACGAAACACGGGCTCCAGCACCTGCAGTGCCAGGTTGCCCTTGTGCGCCCCCAGCTTGACCTTGAAGGCAGGCATGCCATTGGCGCGCATGATCATGTCTTCGGGCATTTCCACCGGAATGACGTCGCCCGGCTGCATATTGAGGATGTCACGCAGTTTGAGTTGCCGGCGCACCACGGTGGCACCCAGCGGTACGTTGACGTCGAGAATATCCTCGCGCAGGGCCTTGACCCAGCGCTCGTCCTGATCGCTGACATCCGACTGGAACCCAGCGTCGAGCATCTCGCGGATCGGCTCGATCATCGAATAGGGCATGGTCACGTGCAGATCGCCGCCGCCGCTTTCCAGTTCGATGTGGAAGGTCGACACCACCACCACTTCGCTGGGGCTTACGATATTGGCCAGCGCCGGGTTCACTTCCGAATTGACGTACTCGAAGTTGACGTCCAGCACCGCGTGCCAGGCTTCCTTGAGATCGGCGAAGGCCTGGTCCAGCACCATGCGCACGACGCGCAGCTCGGTAGGGGTGAATTCCCGCCCCTCGATCTTGGCGTGCCGACCGTCGCCACCGAAGAAGTTGTCCACCAGCTTGAACACCAGCTTGGCGTCGAGGATGAACAGCGCCGTGCCACGCAGCGGCTTCATCTTCACCAGGTTCAGACTGGTGGGCACGTAGAGAGAATGCACGTATTCGCCGAACTTCATCACCTGCACGCCACCCACGGAAACGTCCGCCGAACGGCGCAGCAGGTTGAACATGCTGATTCGGGTGTAACGGGCGAAGCGCTCGTTGATCATTTCCAGCGTGGGCATCCGCCCACGAACGATGCGGTCCTGACTGGTCAGGTCGTAGCTTTTGATGGATCCCGGCTCGGCATCGCTCTCGGTATCCACCAGACCGTCGTCGACCCCATGCAGGAGCGCATCGATCTCGTCTTGCGAGAGCAGGTCTTGAACAGCCATTTGCAGCAGCCTTCTATTGCAATACGAAGTTGGTGAAGAGCACTTGCTCGATGGCAAGTTTGCCGATTTCCTTCTGCGCCAACTCCTGCACGCTGGCAGTAGCCTGCTGGCGCAGCATCTCCTTGCCGACGGGCGTTTTCAGTGCCTCGAAATCCTGACTGGAGAACAGCATGACCAGTCGATTGCGCAACAGCGGCATATGCACCTTGAGCGCATCCAGTGCGGCCTGATCACGCGACATCAGCGCGAGACTGACCTGCATGTAACGCTGCCGCCCCTTGTCGCTGAAGTTGACCACGAATGCCGGCATAAGTACTTCATAGATCGCCGGCTGCTTGCCCGAGGCGGTAGTCGCTGATTCTTCCGACTTGTCGCCAGCAAGGTCGTCGCCCTTGCTCATGAAGTAAAGCGTGCCGCCGATGGAAAGCCCCACAGCCACCAACATGGCGACCACGATCACGAGAATGAGTTTCAGCTTGCCCTTGCCAGCCGGCACCGCTTCCGGGCCCGTTGGCGGCACCACCGGTGGAGCCTGTTTTTTAGCCATGCCAAATATCCGTCATCAACAGCGTTTCGATCCGATTATGCGAGTTAGGAGCAACAGGTGTGCCAACGTGCCGGCGCCACACCACGACAGCGCCAGATAAAGCGCCGGACCGACACGGTATCAGGAAAAGGACATGAGAACGGCCATTGCGTCAGGCGTAGTAATCGACCAGACCGCGATCACCGGAGGTACGGTTGCTGGACACCTCGGCGATACCGCGCTGCTGCTCATCGTCGCCGGCCGCGTCGCTCCCGCCAGCCGAGCCTCCGCGCGAGGAGCCACCGTCAGCGCCGCCCTGCCAGCCACGCGCCAGTGACTGGTCGGAGACATTGACGTCCACCAGGCTCATGCCCTGCTGGTTGAACATCTCGCGCAGGCGCTGCATCTGGCCTTCGAGCGCATCACGCACCCCCGCGTGAGGACTGAGGAAAGTGACCTGCGCCTGATCCTTGGTCAGCTCGATACGCACCTCCATGCGCCCCAGCTCCGCCGGATCGAGCTGGATTTCCGCCGACTTTAGGTTCTGACTCGAGAGCCACATCACCCGATCCACGACAGCCTCGCTCCAGCCCGACTGCTGCATCTGCACCGGTTGCCCCGGGACCAGAGCAGGCCGCTGCGCCTGCTGTACCTGCTGCGCATTTGCCTGGCTCATGGCATTGGGTCGGGAGGCGGCAAGTTCAGCGGCGTTCGCAGCCCGGCTTTCCTTGGGCCCATCCACGCCTTCCAGCAGCTCTTCGGTCGTCAGCTGCAGCCCTGCATCTTCCTCCTCCACCGACTCCTTGGCGCCCAGCAGGGCACTGGCAAATCCATCATCGCCTTCTTTCGCCTGTGCATCGGCCAGAGGACCGTGCAACTGCCCAGCCGTCTTTTGCGTACCGAAAGGAGCGTCGCCCACTACCCCGGTAGCGAGAGACTCTTCACCAGCAGCCTGCGCGTCCCCGGCGACCAATCCCTGCACAACCGGCAGCCCTGACAGCAGGGACTCGGACTGAAGCTCCCCGGCAGGCTGAGCCTCGACCGGAGGCTCGAACTGACCGCCAAGACCGAGCAACAACAACGGATCGAGCTCGGCCTCCGGCACCTCCTCCGCTGCCGGTTCGGGAGGCAACGGGTTGCCGCTTTCGGCAACCGCCGGCTTTTCGTCGTCGGCCTTATCTGCCGCATTCGCCGCGTCCTTGTCGTCGACGGGCTTGTCACGACGGGAGTCGGTGCGCTCGGGACGCTCGACCGGCTTGCTCTGACGCTCCTTGGCGTAGACGTCGGAAAAGCTCGAACTACTGCGGTCCTGGCTCTCGCGCGGCGCCTCCGGCGCTTTTGCCGCTGCCTTGGGTCGCGCATCAACAGAGGGAGTCTTGAGCAGCAGGTCGGTGGAAACAGCCATGGGGTCATTCCGCTACGGAGGGTCGTGGGGTTAGCCGAGCAATTTCCGGGCCATCCGCAAGCTTGGATGTCACGAGGGTAAATGCAGACGGTCGCCCAATGGCCAACGGAGCCTGCCAGGCCAATGCTGCTCCGCAACGGCCCGATTGCGGCGTGACGGCGCGCCAGAAAAGCGTCTCGTCAGCCGTATCGCTGACGCTCGGCCCTGAACAGAATGCCGACGATGGCGAACTCACGTTCGATGGATTCGATGAGTGCAGGCGCTTCGGCAAGCTGACCGCAACCGGCGACCTTTTCCAGCGCCTGGCAGGACTCCGCCAAAAGCGTCGCACCCATGTTGCTGCAGCTACCCTTGAAGCTGTGTGCAGCACGACGCAAGGCCTCGGCCTGCTCGGCCAGCAAGGCCTGGCGAAGCAGACGGATGCGCTCCTCGGAGTCGGCAAGGAAGGTGTCCAGCAGTGCCGGGTACTCATTCTCCATCACCTCTTGCAGCGTGGTGAGCACGCCACTGTCGAGATGAGCTTTGGACACCGATACTCTCCTGTTTCGAGGCATGATCACTCCTCAGCCTGCCAGATGAACTCTACGCTGAGGCCACGCCCGTCCGCCTGCCATTCGAATCCGTCGCTCAACTGGCGCACCAGATGCAAGCCTCGACCACTGAACCGATCGCAGGCGAGCCGAGCGTGCAAGGCCCGGACAACGTCGAACCCGGAGCCGCTGTCGCTGATGCCGATACACAGCCGCCCGCCCTGCGAATCGGCCTTGAATGCCCAGTTCCAGACGCACATGACCATCGGCCAATGCCTGCAAACGCTGCTGACGCAACTCGTAGTAGCGCCTGAAACCGTCCGCATCGCATTTGAGGGACGAGTCGAGCCCGAGCACGCCATGCTCCAGCGCGTTGGAATAGAGCTCGCCCAGCACGGCATAGATTGCGCTCACCCTGGGTCGCAGCTGAGGGATCCGCAACAGCATCTGCAGCAACAGCGGCAGCGGTTGGCCATGCCGCAGGCTATCGGCCCGCAACTCGTAATGAGCCGACCAGTCCATCGGCCGGGGGCGAGACAGCGCCGGGCCGGCACAGACCATGGTGCCGACCTGGTCGACCACCACGACCTCGACGAGACTGAGGTCGTCATGTGACTGACCATGAAAATCGAGCAGCGCCTGTTCGATTTCGTCGAACAGCCGTGTCGGATCGCGGTTGGCGGCCAGGGTTGCCAGCAAACGCTGCTCACCCAAGAACTCGCCAGCGGCGTTGCGACTCTCCAGCACGCCATCTGACAGCAGCAGCAGGCGATCGCCCGGTGCCAGCGGGTAATGCTCGAACTTGTCATCCAGTGCCGCGGCGGCAACCACCCCAAGGGGCAGGTGGCGGGACACCAGCGGCGTGCGCCGGCCGTCCGCGCAAATGAGGTAACCGTCCGGCAAGCCACCATTCCATACCCGCAGGACGCCCTGCTTGGGATTGAGGTCCAGCAGCGTTGCGCAACAGAACATCTCCACGGGAAGTATCTGCTTGAGCTTGGCATTCATCTCGCGAAGGATGTCGGAGCTGGAATAGCCCTTCGCGGTCATCCCGTAGAAGATTTCCGCCAGCGGCATGGCGCCGATCGCGGCCGGCAGGCCATGGCCGGTGAAGTCGCCGAGCAGCACGAACATCTGCCCGGCCGGTGCCTGCGCAGCCAGCAGCAGATCGCCATTGAACAAGGCCTGCGGCGATTGCCGATAACGGATATTGGGGGCGCTCAGGCAGCCGGCATGAGCGACCTTGTCGAAGATCGCCTTGGCCGCCCGGTGCTCGTCGAGCAAATGCTGGTTGCGCCGGGCAATCAGGTCTCGCTGTTCGAGCACCGTCGCCTGCAGCCGACGCAGGCGGTGCATGGCCCGGATCTTGGCCTCCAGAATGATCGGGCTGTAGGGCTTGGCGATGAAATCGTCGCCTCCGGCCTCGAGGCAGCTGGCCAGCGCCTCATGTTCGGTCAACGAAGTCAGGAAGATGATCGGCACCAGCTCGTCGCCGGCCAGCCGCTTGATCCGCCGCGCCGCCTCGAAGCCATCCATCACCGGCATCAGGGCGTCCATCAGCACCAGCTGCGGCCATTCCTGCTCGAACAGCTGCACCGCTTGCAGTCCATCCGCTGCGGTGAGCACACGGTGCCCCTGTCGGGCGATGATGGTCGACAGCAGCATGCGGTCGACCGGACTGTCCTCGGCGATCAGGATCGACAGCCGCGTCAGCATCTCAGGCGATCACGAATAGCTGTTCGAAATTGGATACCGAAAGGATCTTGCGCACCTCGGCATTGCAGTTGAGCAGGCGAATGTCAGCCTCGTCACCACCGGCATGGTCGCGTAGCAGAAGCAGCATGCCGAGCGCCGAACTGTCCATGTAAGTTGTGCCGTGCAGATCCACCACGTACCGCTGGGGGCTCACGTCCTGGCGTTGATAAGCATCGCGGAATGCCTGATGCGCATTGAAGTCGAAGCGTCCGCTGATGGAAATGGTCAACTCCTGGTTATCCGCAGAAGGCTGCGAAGTAATGGTCATGTGGCACTCCTGATCCGGTACGTCGTGAAGGCCGCTTGCGGGCAGCCGTCGCTGTATGCGAAATGTGCAGCCGTGTACCGACTGAAGGGCAGCGACCCACAGCCAGGAATCATGCCTGGCAAAACCAGGCGCTCATAAACCGATCGGCGGTCGCCCCGCTGAGCCGCAGTCAAGATTTATCATTCAAGCAGCGCTACGGCAAGCACGAAGCGGTCTGCGTCGGCTCTTAACGGATCAATGCTCCCGCACCCTTCCGGCCAGCCGCTGGGCGAATTCGTCGAGCAGCTTCTGCTCGTGCTTGTCCGCGGCAATGCGCGCCTCGCGCTGGTAACTCTCGATCAGCTTGCTCAGCCCCTCGACGCGCGCGTGCCGCTGGTGCCATTGCTGGCGCAGCTTGAGCAGGTTGTCGCGGTACCAGTTGACGCTGCGCTGCTGCTGGCCGATTGCCGATTCGAGCTGGGAGAGGAAGCGCTGGTAGTTCATCAGCCACTGACCGGACACGCCTTGACTGCCCTGCTGCATCCATTGTTGCTGGTAGTCCCTGAAGTACTGCTCCAACTCGCCAAGCTTGGCCTCGGCCTGATTCAGCTGCGCCTGCCCCTGACCCAGCAGACGAGCGGCCTCCTGCTCGGCCTTCTCGGCCATTGCAATCACCGGCGCCAGACGCGCAGCTCGACTGGCCGCCACCGGTTAACCGCCTTGCCGGGAATTGAAGAGCGACGCCAGTTGCGCGGCGCTCCTTGGCAAGACTTCACTTTCATCGAGGCCCTGGCGCAGATAGCCGACCATTTCAGCCTGCCGTGCGATGGCCATATCCGTTTCCGGATCGCCGCCTGGCACATAGGCACCGACACTGATCAGGTCACGACTCTGCTGATAACGCGACCAGAGCTGCTTGAAGCGTTGCGAGGCGCGGACGTGCTCGGGACTCACCACTTGCGGCATCACGCGACTGATGGACGCCTCGATATCGATGGCCGGGTAATGGCCCTCTTCGGCCAGCCGGCGCGACAGCACAATGTGTCCGTCGAGCACGCCGCGGGCGGCATCGGCGATCGGGTCCTGCTGGTCGTCGCCCTCCGAGAGCACCGTATAGAAAGCGGTGATGGAGCCGCCGCCCTGCTCGGCGTTGCCGGCACGCTCGACCAGGCTGGGCAGCTTGGCGAATACCGACGGCGGGTAGCCCTTGGTTGCCGGTGGCTCGCCGATGGCCAGGGCGATTTCGCGCTGGGCCTGGGCGTAGCGGGTCAGCGAATCCATCAGCAGCAGCACGTTCTTGCCCTGGTCGCGGAAATACTCGGCGATGCGCGTGCAGTACTGGGCGGCGCGCAGGCGCATCAAAGGCGCCTCGTCGGCAGGTGATGCAACCACCACCGAACGCTTGATGCTCTCTTCGCCAAGGATGTTCTCGATGAATTCCTTGACCTCGCGGCCGCGCTCGCCGATCAGCCCGACGACGATGATGTCGGCTTCGGTGAAGCGGGTCATCATGCCCAGCAGCACCGATTTACCGACGCCGGTACCGGCGAACAGGCCGAGACGCTGACCGCGCCCGACCGTAAGCAGTCCGTTGATACTGCGGATACCGACATCCAGCGGCTCGCTGATCGGATGGCGCTTGAGCGGGTTGATCACCGGCCCGTCCATCGGCACCCAGTCTTCGGCTTTCATCCCGCCCTTGCCATCGAGGGCGCGACCGGCACCGTCGAGTACCCGACCGAGCATCGACATGCCCATGGGCAGGCGACCCGTATTGGCCAGCGGCACGACCCGGGCGCCGGGCGCTATGCCGGCCAGGCTGCCGACCGGCATCAGGAACAGCTTGCCACTGGAAAAGCCCATCACCTCGGCTTCGACCTCGGTGGGATGATAGCTGTCGTCGTTGATCACCAGACAGCGGCTGCCGACCGCCGCGCGAAGCCCCTCGGCCTCCAGGGTCAAACCGACCATCCGCAGCAGTCGCCCTTCCAGCACCGGCTGGCCAGGCAGCTTGATCGCGTCGCCATAGGTCTCGAAACGCCTGGCGAAGCTGACCCGTTCAAGACGCATCGGGCACATCCAGGTCGATGTTCAGATCAGCCGGTGGAGGATGGGTTGCGTTTTCCCGCTGCTGCTCGAACAGTTGCTTGATGGCCTGGCTCAGGCGGGTCTCGATGCTGGCATCAATGCGGCTATGCTCGGTTTCGATATGGCAGCCACCGGGCAGCAGGCTGCTGTCCTCCAGAATTCGCCAGCTTTCCTCATGGCGCTCGCGCAGCGCCTTGATCAGCTCGAAATCCTGCGGATTGACATGGATCCGCACATTGCTCGCCCCCATGGGCAGCAGCTTCAGCGCTTCGCGCAACACCTCGCGGATCTGACTGGAGTCGATCAGCAGGTCACGCTGGATCACTTCGCGCGCCATATGACTGATCAGCGTAGCCATGGCGTGCTCCAGATCGCGATCCTGATCGGCGATCGGATCGAGTAACTGGCCCATCAGCCGCTCGAGGCTTTTCAGGCGCGGCGCCAGGGCAGCGTCGGCATCCTGCCGGGCCTTGAGCTGGCCGGCATGGAAACCGTCCTTCTCGCCCGTGGCGAAGCCTTCGTTGTAGGCCTGCTGACGAATCGCCTCGAGCTCGTCGAGCGTCAGCGGTTTGACTTCCTCGACCGGGACATCCTCGCTGCGTGCCAGTTCTTCGACAGGCTCTTGCTCGGCTACCGGCTGTTCCGCTTCCTCGCTTTGCGAGTCGAAACTGGGCAGGGACCAGCGATCGAAGAGACTGACATCCTTCGCGCGAATGAGATCGCTGGGGTTGTCCTTGGCCATGACTGAAGTTTTGCCCCGTTAGATCATTTCCTCGCCGCCCTTGGAGCCCAGGACGATTTCCCCGGCCTCGGCCATGCGGCGAGCGATGGTGAGAATTTCCTTCTGGGCATTTTCCACGTCGCTGACGCGCACCGGCCCCTTGGCTTCGAGGTCGTCGCGCAGCAACTCGCCGGCGCGCTTGGACATGTTCTTGAAGACCTTTTCCTTGATGCCGTCGTCGGCGCCCTTGAGCGCCATCACCAGCACGTCGGAGGATACCTCACGCAGCAGTATCTGGATGCCACGGTCGTCGACCTCGGCAAGGTTGTCGAAGACGAACATGAGGTCTTCGATCTGGGTGGACAGGTCCTCGTCCACCTCGCGGATAGCATCCATCAACTGGCCTTCGACGGAGCTGTCCAGGTAGTTCATGATGTCCGCGGCACGCTTCACGCCGCCGAGACTGGCACGACTGGTATTGGTGCTGCCGGAGAACTGCTTCTCCAGGATCAGGTTCAACTCCTTCAGCGCGGCGGGCTGTACGGTATTGAGCGAGGAAACGCGCAGGACGATGTCCAGCCGCACCTTGTGATCGAAATGCGAGAGCACCTCGCCGGCCTGGTCCGGGTCCAGATAGGCCACCACGATGGCCTGGATCTGCGGGTGTTCGTAGCGGATGACATCGGCCACGGCACGCGGCTCCATCCATTTCAGACTGTCCAGGCCGCTGGTGTTGCCGCCCAGCAGGATGCGGTCGATCAGACCGCCCGCCTTGTCCTCGCCCAGCGCCTGGGTGAGCATCTTGCGGATATAACCGTCGGAGCCGACGCCCAGGCTTGTCTGATCGCCAACGATCTCGACGAATTCGCTCATTACCTCCTCGATCTGCACCCGCTGCACGTTGCGCATCTGCGCCATCGCAGTACCGACCCGCTGCACTTCCTTCGGCCCGAGATGACGCAGCACCTGCGCGGCATCGGTCTCGCCCAGGGAAAGGAGGAGGATGGCGGCCTTGTCAACCTTGGTGAGCTTGGCTGTAACTCGATTGTCACTCATCGGCGTTGATCCATTCTTTCACCACCTGGGCTACCCGTCCCGGGTCATCGGCCACCAGGTTCTTGATCGCATTCAGCTGGGCTTCGTATCCCTCGCTGGGGCTCGACAGCAAGATGTTCTGCGGACCGCTCAGGCTTACGCGGTCGTTGGCCAGCCCGGCATCCAGACCGCCCTCTTCATCCAGCTCCCCTGGCCCGCCGGCAACCTGCAGGCCCTTGCCGGCCGAAGGATTGGTGAGACTCTTGAGTACCGGACGCAGCACACCGAACACCAGCACCAGGATGAACAGTACGCCTAGTACCTGCTTGACCACGTCCCAGAACCACGGCTGGGAGTAGAAGGGGATCTCTTCGAAGGTTTCCCCGGCGCTATCCGCCACGAACGCGGTATTGATCACGCTGACGCTGTCGCCACGGCTGGCGTCGAAGCCGACCGCGTCCTGCACCAGACGAGTGAAGCGCGCCAGATCGTCGGCATTCCATGGCACACGCACGGCCTCGCCCGCCGCATTGAGCGATACCTGGTCATCGACCACCACCGCCACCGACAGGCGGCGCAAACGCCCCTGCTGCTGTTTGGTATAGCTGATCGAGCGATCGAGCTCATAGTTGCGTGTGGCCTGCTCCCGCTTGTCAGCCGGATACGGCGCAAGCATCGGCTGGCCGGTAGCCGGGTCCACGACCTGCTGGCCATTGGCGTCCAGCAGCGGCTGCCCCGGCGCCACAGCGCTGGCAGCGGCGGCCTGGTTGGCCTGTTCCGGTGCCGCGGCCGGGCCGGGGGGCTGATTGCTCAGGGCACCCGGTACGCCCTGTGGCGGCAGGCTGCTCTGGCGCTGCTCATTGACGCTCTGCTCGCTGCGCAGCGCGGGCTGGTCCGGATTGAAAGTCTCCGAGGTGGACTCGACTGCGCTGAAATCGACATCCGCCGAAACCTCGGCTTTGTAGCGCCCGCTACCCAGCACCGGCTGCAGGATGTTGTGCACACGCTGGGTATAGAGGCTTTCCATGCGACGGCTGTAGTCGAACTGCTTGCCGGCCATGGTCAGCTCGGAGAGCTCCTGCTGGTCGGAAAGCAGGTTGCCCTTCTGGTCCACCACAGTGATCTGTGACTTGTTGAGTTCCGGCACGCTGGTAGCGACCAGGTTGATGATCGCCATCACCTGGCTCGGCTCCAGTGCGCGGCCAGGATAGAGCTCCACCAGGACCGAAGCGCTGGGCTTGCGCTCATCACGCACGAATACGGAGCTCTTCGGGATCGCCAGATGCACGCGGGCGCCCTTGACGTTGTTAAGGCTGGAAATGGTACGCCCCAGTTCGCCCTCGAGGCCGCGGCGATAACGAGTCGCCTCCATGAACTGACTGGTGCCGAGCCCCTGGTCCTTATCGAGAATTTCGAAGCCGATATTGCTGTCGGCAGGCGCGATGCCGGCACCGGCAAGCTTCAGTCGCGCGCGCGCCAGATCGTTGGCCTTGACCAGCAGCGCGCCGGAATTGGGCTCGACGGTATAGGCGATGTCCGCCGCGGCGAGAGTCTCCATCACCTGGTTGGCATCCATACCGGCCAGACTGCCAAGCAGTGGACGGTAGTCCGGCTGCTGCGACCAGAGCACCACGGCAAAGCCGATAGCCACGCTCGCTGCCAGGCCGACCAATAGGCCGACCTGCCGCAGCATGGACATTTCCGAGAGGTTTTCCAGGAACGACAAGCCCAGCAAGGGCTTCTTCCCACCCGCTGGAGTAGCCGGCACCGGGACGTTGCTCACCGCGTCAGCCATGGTTCAATCCGCCTCACACCGGCATCTGCATGATGTCTTGATAGGCCTGCACCAGTTTATTGCGCACCTGGGTCATGGCCTGAAAGGAAACGCTGGCCTTCTGGGAGGCGATCATCACTTCGGTCAGGTCGACGCCACCCTGCCCCATCTCGAAGGCCGAAGCCAGCTGACTGGAGGCCTGCTGGGTTTCGTGAACCTTGTTCACCGCCTGCCCCAGCATGTCGGAGAAGCTCGGCGCGGCAACCTCCTGGGTCGACACCTCCGGCTTGGTACGTGCCATGGCATCGGTCTGCATGGCCCGCATTTCCAGCATCAAGCGATTGAATTGGACACCTTGGCTCATCTAATCCTCCACAGCCGCGGTTTTTTTGACGCATCACGGCGAGCACTGACTAGATAGCAACAAGGGTGCCAGATCCTCCCCCAAGGGGCAGGCGCGGCGATCACCTGTATTTGCACGAGACGCGACTGTCATGTCCAATGCGTGTGCAGCTGTACCGGGACGCCACACGGCTCCAGCCAATAGGCTTGCAAGGGGCCGCGAAACCGGCGGCAGCCAGACCTTCAATACGTAGACCAGCAATGAACGAGATCAGCCGTACCGACCTGCGCCCCCTGAGCGACAGCTCGCCTTCGACCATCGTGGCCGGCTTCATCGCCATGCTCACCGGCTATACCAGCTCGCTGGTGCTGATGTTCCAGGCCGGGCAGGCCGCGGGGCTGAGCACGGCCCAGATCTCGTCCTGGATCTGGGCACTGTCGATCGGCATGGCGATCTGCAGCATCGGCCTGTCGCTACGTTTTCGCACCCCGGTGGTAGTTGCCTGGTCCACTCCGGGCGCTGCCCTGCTGATTACCAGCCTGCCTGGCGTACCCTACGCCGAAGCGATCGGCGCCTTCATCTTCGCGTCGGCGCTGATCGCCCTGTGCGGCCTGACCGGCAGCTTCGACCGCCTGATGCGGCGGGTGCCGGCATCGCTGGCTGCCGCGCTGCTGGCCGGCGTGCTGTTCAATATCGGCAGCGAAATCTTCCGCGCCGTCGAAGTCCAGCCAGTACTGGTGCTCGGCATGTTCTTCAGCTATCTGCTGGCCAAGCGGCTGCAGCCTCGCTACGCGGTACTGGCCGCGTTGCTGGTCGGATGCCTGATCGCTGGCGTATCGGGACTGCTGGATTTCCAGCGTTTCAGCCTGCAACTGGCCGTGCCGGTATGGACCACGCCGTCATTGTCCTTCGCGGCTGTTTTCAGCATCGGTATCCCGCTGTTCGTCATCGCCATGGCCTCGCAGAACATGCCAGGGCTGGCCGTGCTGCGGGCCGAGGGTTATCAGGTCCCGGCTTCGCCATTGATATCGACCACCGGTATCGCCTCGGTACTGCTGGCGCCATTCGGCTCCCACGGCATCCATCTGGCCGCCATCACCATGGCGATCTGCGCCGGCCCTGAAGCCCACCCCGATCCGCACAAGCGCTACACTGCGGCCGCCTGGTGCGGAGTCTTCTATGGCATCGCCGGCATCTTCGGCGCCACCCTGGCGGCGCTGTTCGCGGCCTTTCCGGCGGCACTGGTGCTGTCCGTCGCGGCGCTGGCACTGCTCGGCTCGATCGGCTCGGGGCTGACCCAGGCCATGCAGCAGCCCAATGAGCGGGAGGCGGCGTTGATCACCTTCATGGTCACGGCGTCCGGGCTGACGCTGTTCGGTATCGGCGCGGCGCTTTGGGGGTTGATTGCAGGGGCGCTCACGTTGGTGATTCTTAACGAGCGGAGCTGAGGGCGTTGAGGCCGGATAGACAACCGGCCTGGCAAGATTTGGCTTAGGTGAATGAAATCAAAACGGTCATTCTCATGACCTGAATCTTGCCAGCCCTGCATGAACGACCCAAAGCCCCCGCCTCGAGCAGCAAGAATCAAATAGCCGTTGCCCCACCATCCACCGCCAGCGCATGGCCAGTGGTAAACGCAGCCCCATCGCTGCACAGATAGAGCACCGCCGCCGCGATCTCCTCCACCTTGCCCACCCGTCCGACCGGATGCATCGCAGCGGCGAATTCGGCTTTGCGCGGGTCTGCCTCGTAGGCGCGACGGAACATGTCGGTATCGATAACCGCTGGGCAAACTGCATTCACGCGGATCTGCTTCTTGGCATACTCGATGGCCGCGGACTTGGTCAGGCCGATCACCGCATGCTTGGATGCCGCATAAATGCTCATTTTGGGCGCTGCGCCCAGCCCTGCGACCGACGCGGTATTGACGATCGCCCCACCGCCCTGAGCCAGCATGACCGGCAGTTGGTGTTTCATGCATAGCCAGACGCCTTTGACGTTGACCCCCATGATCGCGTCGAACTCGGCCTCGCTGCCCTCGGCCAGCCGGCCCTGCTCGATCTCGATGCCGGCGTTGTTGAACGCATAATCGAGTCGGCCGTAATGTGCCAGCGTCTGCTCGATCAGCGCCTTGACCTCCGCATCACGCGTCACGTCGCAGCGCACGGCGATTGCCTCGCCGCCGGCCGCACGAATGCGCTCTGCGCCGTCACCAATACCCGCTTCGTCGATGTCCGCCAGCACCACTTTCAGCCCCTGCTCGGCAAATGCCAGCACCGTGGCGCGACCGATGCCTGCCGCGGCGCCGGTAACCAGGGCGACCTGTCCAGAGAATGTCATGCTCATGATTGTTCTTCCCGAAGAATTCGACTGACCCTGTGCCTATCAAATGACCACAAAGGGCTTCCCGGTCGAACTTATACCGCCATGCGTTCACCTATTTAACTGCCGTTACGGTCATATCACCAAACTGGATGCCCATGCATTCCAGCCTGCTGACATACCTTGCAGCGCGGTGCTGGGCGGGCTAAACCAAACCTTTCGCAAACACGAGGCTGATTTCATGACCCTGCTCAACCAGCAATTCCTGCTAGCCCAGCGACCGATCGGCGTGCCGACCCGGGAAACCTTCGACTACGTCGAGCAGCCGGTGAGCGAGCCTGGCCCCAATCAGATTCTGGTCAAGGTCGAGTATCTGTCCATCGACCCGGCGATGCGCGGCTGGATGAACGATGCCAAGTCCTACATCCCGCCGGTGGGCATCGGCGAGGTGATGCGCGCATTGGGCGTGGGCAAGGTCATCGCCTCGCAGCACCCAGGATTCAAGGAAGGCGACTATGTGAACGGCGCGCTGGGCGTGCAGGCGTACTACCTCGGCGAGCCGAAGGGTTTCTACAAGGTCGATCCGCAGCAGGCGCCTCTGCCTCGCTACCTGTCGGCGCTGGGCATGACCGGCATGACCGCCTACTTCGCGTTACTGGCGGTGGGCCAGCCCAAGGCAGGCGAGACCGTGGTGATCTCCGGCGCCGCCGGCGCGGTCGGCAGCGTTGCCGGGCAGATCGCGAAGATCAAAGGCTGTCGCGTGGTGGGCATCGCCGGCGGTGCGGACAAGTGCCGATTCCTGACCGAGAAGCTCGGCTTCGATGGCGCCATCGACTACAAGAACGAGGACCTGGCGGCCGGCTTGAAGCGCGAATGCCCGAAAGGCGTGGACGTGTTCTTCGACAATGTCGGCGGTGACATCCTGGATACCGTGCTGCAACGCATCAGCGTCGGCGCACGGGTGGTGATCTGCGGCGCCATCAGCCAGTACAACAACAAGGAAGCGGTTAAAGGGCCATCCAACTACCTGTCGCTGCTGGTCAACCGCGCGCGAATGGAAGGCATGGTGGTGACCGACTATGTCACGCGCTATCCCGAGGCGATGCGCGACATGGCCGAATGGCTCGCGAGCGGCCAGCTCAAGAGCAAGGAAGATATCATCGAAGGGCTGCAGACCTTCCCGGAGACGCTGATGAAGCTGTTCACCGGCGGCAACTTCGGCAAGCTGGTGCTCAAGGTCAGCTGAGCAACTGCCCGCTGCGAAAAGGCTGAGCCGTGAGGCCCAGCCTTTTTTCGTCATGCCAGCTCGGCCACCACGGCTGCCAGCGCTTGCGCCGGATCGGCTGCCTGCGCGATCGGCCGGCCGATCACCAGATAATCGGAGCCCGCAGCCATGGCCTGGGCGGGCGTGAGAATGCGTCGCTGATCGTCCTGTGCACTGCCGGCCGGACGGATTCCCGGAGTGACCAGCTGCAACGACGGGAACTGCGCCTTGAGCGGCACCGCTTCCTGCGCCGAACAGACCAGCCCATCGAGTCCCGCCTGCGCGGCCAGACCGGCCAGCCGCAACACCTGCTCCTGCGGTGCGATATCCAGACCGATACCGGCGAGATCGGCCTGTTCCATGCTGGTGAGCACGGTGACGCCGATCAGCAGGGGGGCAGGCCCGACGACGCTTTCAAGCGTTTCGCGGCAGGCCGCCATCATCCGCAGGCCACCGGAGCAATGCACGTTGACCATCCATACACCCAGCTCGGCAGCGGCTTTCACCGCCATGGCCGTGGTGTTGGGGATGTCGTGAAACTTGAGATCGAGAAACACCTCGAAGCCCAGAGCCTGCAGAGCTTCGACCACCTCGGGCCCACACCGGGTAAACAGTTCCTTGCCGACCTTGACCCGGCACAACTGCGGATCGAGCCGCTGTGCCAATGCCAGGGCAGCATCGCGGGATGGGAAGTCGAGCGCTACGATAATCGGAGTCTGGCAGGTCATGACACGTCCTCGGAAAATTCGGCGCGCATTGTCGCAGAAAACTTGCCGCGCGACGAAAGCCCGCTCGCGAGGTCGAACGCTCCAGTCTGACGGCCACAGGTGACCGCTCCGGCGTCCCGACGTAAAGTGCATACACCGCCCGTACCGAATCACTCAATCGCCCGCCTGGAGAAACGCATGCCCTGGTATTTCTGGCTAATTCTGCTTGTCGCGCTGGGATCGATCGTCGGCAGCCTGCTGATGTTGCGCTCCACCGCGCGCAAGATCCCGCTGACCGATGAACAGAAAAAGCGTATCGCCCAACGCAATGCGGAGGCGGACGCACAGGAGTCACGGGACCGCTGACCGGCCACGCGCGTGGTGCTCGGTGCCGCGATCCGGTACCGCTAGTACCAGCGGTAGTGGTGCTATGCCAGTGCAAACGCGATCATTGCAGTTCTGGCAAGGACTCTCTCATGCGAACTCCCCCTCTCTATGGCCCGGCAAAGCCGAAGGCCAGAACCATTTTCGCCCGCCGCATCCTCCCGGGCATGGTCGCGCTGCTGGTCGTTGCGCTGCTGGTTGCCGCTGTCGCGGTGATTCATATCGCCCGGCGAATCGATCAGGATGCCCTGCAACAGAGTCGGTTCCTCGTTGGCAAGGCATTGCAGTCGCAGCATGAGTGGATGACCCGCTCCATCGCCGACTACGCCTTCTGGGGCGATGCCTATGTGCACCTCAACAGGCGGGTGGACCTCGACTGGGCCTACGAACAGGCCAACATGGGGCCCTCGCTTTACAAGGACTTCGGCTATGACGCCGTGCTGCTGATTAGCCCTGCTGGCGAAACCGCCTACTCGGTGGTGCACGGGCAGCTGCAGCCCATCGAAGCCTTTGAATACCTGCAACATGGATTGCCAGAGCTGCTTGCACGGGCGCGCGAGGCGGTGGAAGAGGAAGCCGGCGTATCCGCCCTGCTCTGGGCCGAAGGCCAACCGGCGCTGGTGGCAGCCGCGGTATTGACCAGCGGTGGCACCGACATCGAAGAGGACCGCGGGCCGGCCTCCATTCTTCTGTTCGTCGACCAACTGGATGCCGAGCGGCTCGAGGCAATCGGCGAGCAATATGCGATCGCGCAGTTGCGCCAGACCAGCGAACCAGTTGCGCAGGATGCCCCCTACGCTCAGCTTTCCATGGAGGACGGCACCGCCGTTCGCCTTACCTGGCAGGCTGCACAACCCGGACGACTGATGCTATGGATCACATTGCCAACCCTTGCCGCAGTGGCACTTGGACTGGCACTGCTTGCCTGTTTGCTGATCCGCCAAGCGTTGCGCGCCATGCAATTGCTGGATGCGAGCTATACGAGGCTTGCCGCCAGCCGCAGTGCACTGGCAGCCAGCGAGGAGCGTTTCCGCGATGTCGCCGAGGCCGCCTCGGACTGGATCTGGGAAACCGACGAGCAGACGCACCTTACCTTCCTGTCCAGTCGGTTTCGCCAGATTACTGGCCATGAAACCCAGCAGTGGCTGGGCCGCCCTCTGCTGGAACTGCTGATTTGCGACAGCGCCGCCATACGGAACTGGCTCGAGGCGCCGCAAACAGCGCCGCTGCGCAGCAGCTACCGTGCCGCCGATGGCGGCGAGCGTGTTTGCCGCCTGGCTGCACGCGCCATCCAGCGAGATGGCAAGCTGCTCGGCTATCGGGGCACCGCCAGCGACATTACCGAAGAAACGCAGGCCCAGGCCAGGGTCCAGTACCTTTCCCAGCACGACGCACTGACCGGTCTCCCCAATCGCAGCCACCTGCGTGACTACCTCGAACAACACATCGCCTCGCTGCGCAGCGGCTCGATACTCACACTGCTTTATATCGACCTCGATCGCTTCAAGCCGGTAAATGACACACTCGGCCATGCCGCTGGCGACGAACTGCTGATCGGCGTGGCGGCCCGCTTGCGTCAATGCACTCGCGATGGTGATCTGGTGGCGCGCCTGGGTGGCGATGAATTTGTCGTGGCGCTTCAGCGTATGCATACGGATATCGATATAGACCGGCTGTGCACTCGGATCATCGAAGAGCTCAGCGCGCCCTTCGCCTACCAGAACCAGCAGATTGCCATCGGCACCAGTATCGGCGTGGCACGGGCCCCGACAGATGCCACCCGGGCCGACGAATTGCTGCGCTGTGCCGACATCGCCCTCTACCAGGCCAAGGGTGCCGGCCGTGGCACTTGGCGCGCCTATGGCCGCGAAATGGACCAGCGCCTGCACGAATATCTTCGCCGCGAAGAAGAATTGCGGGTCGCCATCGCCGAGCGACAACTGGAAGTGCACTACCAGCCGCGCTATCGGAGTCAGGGCATGCAAATCATCGGGGCCGAAGCCCTGCTACGCTGGCAGCATCCCGAACGCGGCATGCTGCTGCCCGAGTTCTTCATACCGCTCGCCGAAAAAACCGGCCTGATCCTCCCGCTCGGCCGCTGGGTATTGCATCAGGCCTGTCGACAGGCTGCCAGATGGCCGGCCGATACGATCGTGTCGGTCAATCTGTCGCCGCTGCAACTGCATGATGGCAGGCTGCTGGAGGAAATAACCCAGGCGCTGAACGAGAACGGGCTGCCTGGCGAGCGACTGGAACTGGAAATCACCGAAAGCGCCTTGCTGGAAGAAACCCAGAGCACACTGGCGCTGCTGAAACGCATCAAGGCGCTCGGCGTGCGGCTCGCCGTCGATGACTTCGGCACGGGCTACTCGTCGCTCACCAGTCTGCGTCACTACCCCTTCGACGTGATCAAGATCGACGACAGCTTCGTTGCCGGTATCGGCCAGTCGATGGAAGATCATTCGATTGTGCGCGCACTGATCGAGCTGGCCCGCGGGCTACGGATGCGCGTGACAGCCGAGGGCGTGGAAACCGCGGAGCAGCTGCGCCTGTTGAGAGACGACGGTTGTACCGAAGTCCAGGGCTTTCACATGAGCCATCCGCTGCCCGCCGAAGAGCTGCACGATCTGCTGACCCGGACAGTTGCGCAGCATTGAGACTGCTCGCCTCAGCGCTTGAATTCGAAACGGATTTCGGCGCCCTCGATAAGCGCCTCATCTTCATCTTCGCCGGAAATCAGCCTGCCGCCGCCCCGAAAAGCGGGGCCAACAGCTGGCTTGCCTGCGCACCGGCTGCGGACGCCAACTGCTCGCCCGGCCCATCCGCCAAGCAGGATCACGACAATAACAACAGCGGCGACCTGCGCATCTGGATCGAGCCTTTACCGGTTGCCAGTCAGAGCCGCTATTGTGCGTCCCGACACAGCTCCGATGCCAGTTGCCCGAGTGTACGCAGCGCCCATTCGGTCTCGTGATTCCATCGCAGCCCGCAATTGAGCCGGATGCAATGGTTGAATTGCTCGGTGTTACTGAAGATCAGTCCCGGCGCGATACTGATCCCTTGAGCCAGCGCCTGTACGTGCAATTCCTGGGTATTGACCCGAACCGGCAGGCTGACCCACAGGATGAAGTTGCCCTTGGGCCTGGTCATCTGCGTGCCCTCGGGAAAGTAGCGCTGCACTGCCAGCTGGAAGGCGCTGAGGTTTTTCCGGTATTCCTGTCGTATCGCGCGCAGATGCCGGTCGTAGCCGCCGTTCTCCAGGTACGCCGCCACCGCCATCTGGGTGACACTGCACGCTGAGTGGGTACTGAACGTCTGCAGACGCTCGATCTCTGGCTGATGCCGGCCCGCGACGATCCAGCCGATACGAACGCCGGGCGACAGGGTCTTGGAGAAGCTTGAGCAATAGATGACACGGCCGTCCTTGTCGTTGGACTTGAGCGCCTTGTACTGATCCTGATCCTGGTCGAACATCAGCTCGCCGTAGATATCGTCTTCGACGATCTGGATGTCGAACCGCGCCGCCAGACCCAGCAGCTGCTTCTGACGGTGATCAGGCATGCTGACACCCAGCGGATTACTCAGGCGCGCCGTCAGAACCAGAGCCTTGATCGGCCATTGCCCGGCAGCCAACTGCAATGCCTCCAGACTCATCCCGGTATCGGGATCGCTGGGTATCTCGATGACCTTCAGGCCCAGCAGATCAGCGAGCTGCAGTAGTCCGTAATATGTCGGTGACTCGGCCGCGATCAGATCGCCCGGCTTGGTCAGTACGCGCAGCGCCATCTGCAGCGCGTCTACACAACCGTGGGTGATGACGATTTCGTCTGGATCGACCACCACTCCGGCATCGCGCATGCGAATCGCCACCTGACGCCGCAATGGTTCGTAGCCCGGACTGAACATGTAGCTGAACGCTCTGGGGCTCTGGAAGCGCGTGACCTTGGCAAGCTGCTGGTGCAAGGCACGCACTGGCAGGTAGTCGACGTGCGGAACTGCCGCCCCCAGGGGAATCAGCCCTTCGCGGCGAGACTCGCCGAGCACCTGGTTGATGATGCTGCCACGGGTAACCAGCGTTGGCCGCTCGACTTGCGCGATATCTGGCGTTGGCGCCGTGAGCACTGGCGTCTGGTGAACATAGAAGCCAGACTGCGGGCGCGCACGGATCATGCCCTGGTCTTCGAGGTTGGCATAGGCCTGCAAGACCGTCGCATGGCTGACACTCAGCTGACGGCTCATCTTGCGCACCGAAGGAACGCGTTCGCCAGGTCGATAGACGCCGCGCCGGATATCCTCGGCGAGCTGCTGGGCAATACGCTGATAGAGCAACAGATTGGTCATTTCGCCGGTCTCCCGCCAACTGAACCGTAACAGTAGCGCACAGAAGCGAGAGCGCACCGATACAGTTGCGCAGCATGTGGACGAAACAGTCTATCGAGCGCCCGTATGCCTCAGCGATCGGGCCCGAGGTTGCCCTCTCTGTCGGAGAACAGGATTTCGACCCGACGATTCTGCGCACGACCACGGGCTGAAGCGTTTTCGGCAACCGGGAACTGCTCACCATAACCGCGCACTTCGATGCGCTCGACAGCGACTCCCAGGCTCACGAGCAAATCGGCCACCATCTGCGCGCGAGCGTTCGACAACTCGAGATTCGCCTGGGCATCGCCACGGCTATCGCTATAGCCCTCGATACGCACCTTGCGCTGCGGATTGATCTGAAGGAAATGCACGAGCTTGAGTACAGTGCGGTTAGCGGAATGGCTCAGCTGCGCGCTGTCGGGATGAAACAGCACATCGCCCAGCGTCATCACCTGGCCACGGTCCGTCTCGCTGGCGGCCAGACTCATCAGCTGATCTTCCATCCAGCTACCCTGCTGTTCATCCGTCATCAGCCTGGCATCCTGCAGCATTCGCCGCAGACGATCGCGCTCCATCTGCAGGCGCGCGACCCGCTCCTGGTGCTGCACCAGTGCCCCCTGCAGGCGGGCGATTTCACTGTAGCGCTGGCTGAGATAGGCATAATGGCGGGCATCCTCGCCCCCACCCCAGTACTCATTGAAGCGCTCGGCACGCTGCAGTGTTTCCAGCGCCCGCTGCAGATCTTCCGGAGCACTTCGATGAGCGGCAGAATCGGCCTGCACCCGCTGCAAGGCAGCGGACGCCGTGCCAAGCTCACGCTCGGTTTCCTGAGTGGAGCAGCCAACCAGTACCAGTCCAGCCAGTACTACTGCAAATCGCCTCGTCACCTTACTTCTCCCAGCTGTTGCCGCAGGCGCTGGATACGCCGATTGAGATCGTCGATCTGCGCTGTACGCTGATCCGCGAGTACTCGGGCCTCGGCAAGTCGAGCATCCAGCTCCGCCTGTTCGGCCAACAGACGTGCTTCACGATTTTCGCCGGCCTCCAATGCCGCGCGGGCAGCGTCCAACTTGGTCTCGGCCTGTGCAAGCTCGTCATAGGCCTGCGCAGACTCAAGCGACCGCGCCTGCGCTACCGCGAGCTCAGTCAGGCGCAGCTGCTCCACTGGAGCCGGATCACTGGCGCAGCCGCCCAAAAAGAGCAAGGCCAGGAAAAGGGAACTGGGGGTAAGTCGTTTCAATACGGCGAATCCTACTTTTTCGATGCGCTGGTCCGATCCGACTGCTGGTTCTTCCAGACCGTCAGGTTGTGCACCAGCAACTGCTCCGGCACGCCAGCAGCGCGCAATTCTGTCATTTTCCGCGCCAGTTGTCCGCGCAACCAGGGGTCGTTACAGGCCGAGTCATGGGAAATGGCCAAGTGCATGTCGCGGCCCACGACCGGTGGCTCCAGGCGCTGGATCCTGTCCAGCCATCCCCGCGCATCAGCCGCAGCGATGGTGCTGTAGCGCTCGTGCAACAGATACTGCCGTCCGCCCTCGACAAGTTGCTGCAGCCCTTGCTCCAGTCCAGCCGCCTGCTGCAATTGCAGGTTCGCCTTGGCAAAAGCATCGAATTCGCTTCCCAAACGACTGCCGGCGACGATCATGCCGGCGTGACCACGCAAGTCCTCGCGACTGGAGTAGAAGAATCCGGGCTCGTTACGCACCCAAGCCACGGTCTGCAACTGCACGATGGCAGGATGAATGAAGTCCAGCTGCTCCAGGCGCTGCACGGTCAATGTCGCATCAGCCAGTACGTCGACCCTGCCACTGCGCACCTCCTCGAGCGCCTTGGCGCGATCGCCGGTGTAAAGCAGATCCAGCTTCAAACCAAGCGACTCGGTAATCTGCCCGAGCAGATCGGCGTTGGCGCCGATCAGACGTTTTGGGTTCTGCGGGTCTTGCCAGAGAAACGGGGGGTTGTCCGCCGCGCCGGTTGCCACCAGGCGGTCGCATTTTCCCGCGGCCATTGCCGTGATGGGCATCGCCAGCACCAGGGCGATCAAAGCCAATTTCAGCGGGAAGGCAAAACGCATGGAGATCCCCTTATTGCGCAACGGTGAGGTGCCTGACTCGGGCACGCTGATCTTATCACTGGCGAGACGACTGATCGCTCAGGAAAAAGGCGATTTCCCCGTCACGTACTACAGAATCCTGTTGGCAACTTTCGCCTCGGACCCTGCGCGCGACAGCGCGATGTGCGGGGGAGCAAGCGCACGGCGAGCAAGGACCGGCACGCGCGTGCTGGGTGTTATTGCCATGTTCCCCTGGCTTCGTGCCCCAGTCTGGCCGTGACTGGCGAAACCGGTCGCCCATGAAAAAACCCGCTACATGAGCGGGCTTCTTCGACGGCAATCTTGCTCAGACGAGCTTTTCCAGCTCCGGCACGATCTCGAACAGGTCGCCCACCAGGCCGTAGTCAGCTACCTGGAAGATCGGCGCTTCCTCGTCCTTGTTGATCGCGACGATCACCTTGGAGTCCTTCATGCCGGCCAGGTGCTGGATGGCACCGGAGATACCGACCGCGATGTACAGCTGCGGTGCGACGATCTTGCCGGTTTGGCCGACCTGCATGTCGTTCGGCACGAAACCGGCGTCGACCGCGGCACGCGAGGCGCCGACTGCCGCGCCGAGCTTGTCGGCCAGCGAGTACAGGTGCTTGAAGTTGTCGCCGTTCTGCATGCCGCGACCACCGGAAACAACGATCTTGGCAGCGGTCAGCTCCGGACGATCCGACTTGGCCAGCTCTTCGCCGACGAAGGCGGACTTGCCGACGTCGCCGGTGCCGGAGATCTGCTCGACCGCAGCCGAACCGCCGGTGGCATTCACGGCATCGAAGCCGGTCGCACGCACGGTGATGACCTTGATCGCGGCGCTGGACTGCACGGTCGCGATGGCGTTACCGGCATAGATCGGGCGCTTGAAGGTATCGGCGCTTTCAACCGCGATGATCTCGGAGATCTGGTCGACGTCCAGTTGGGCGGCGACGCGCGGCAGGAAGTTCTTGCCGTTGGTGGTAGCAGCGGCCAGCACGTGGCTGTAATCCTTCGCCAGATCGGCAATCAGCGGCGCGACGTTTTCCGGCAGTTGGTTGGCATAGGCTGCGTCATCGGCAACCAGTACCTTGGCCACGCCTTCGATCTGCGCGGCGGCCTCGCCGATGGCAGCGCAACCGCTGCCGGCTACCAGTACGTGGATGTCGCCACCGATCTTGGCAGCGGCAGCAACGGTGTTCAGGGTCGCGGCCGCGAGGACGGCGTTGTTGTGTTCAGCGATAACCAGGATAGTCATTTAGATTACCTTCGCCTCGTTCTTCAGTTTCTCGACCAGTTCAGCCACGGACTTGACCTTGATGCCGGCGCTGCGGGCAGCCGGCGCTTCGACTTTCAGGGTCTTCACGGTGGAAGCGGTGGCGACGCCCAGTGCATCCGGGGTCAGCACTTCCAGCGGCTTCTTCTTGGCCTTCATGATGTTCGGCAGCGACGCGTAGCGCGGCTCGTTCAGGCGCAGGTCGGTGGTCACGATCGCCGGCAGGCTGAGCGCGACGGTCTGCAGGCCGCCGTCGATTTCGCGGGTCACGTTGACCTTGTCGCCCGCCACTTCCACCTTGGAGGCGAAGGTGCCCTGGGCATAGCCGGTCAGTGCGCCGAGCATCTGCCCGGTCTGGTTGTTGTCGCTGTCGATGGCCTGCTTGCCGAGGATGACCAGTTGCGGCTGCTCCTTGTCGACCACGGCCTTGAGCAGCTTGGCGACCGCCAGCGAGTTCAGCTCGTCATTGGACTCGACCAGCACGGCGCGATCGGCGCCCAGTGCCAGCGCGGTGCGCAGCTGCTCCTGAGCAGCGGTCGGACCGATGGAGACGACGACGATTTCGCTCGCCACGCCCTTCTCTTTCAGGCGTACGGCTTCTTCCACGGCGATTTCGCAGAAGGGGTTCATCGACATCTTGACGTTGGCGAGGTCAACGCCGGAATTGTCCGCCTTGACGCGAACCTTGACGTTGTAATCGACCACTCGTTTGACAGCTACAAGAACCTTCATGGATTCCTCGTTACTCTCCGGTGAATAGAATTCCGCCGAGGCGAACCGAGCCTTGCTCGTGGCTTGGGTTTCGATAGCCGCTGCCCTGTTCGGCGATTGCAAACCGTCCGTATCTTGACCGCAGGCCGCAGACGGGGTCAACAACGCATATGACCCGTCATAACCTCGCGGTTCGGCCGATTCTAACAGGCTTGCAGAAAATTCAAACAAACGTTTGTATTGGACCGATCCGAGTGTCTAGATATAATGCGCCGGCCCGGCTCGGTCAGGGACCGATCACAGCCCTCCACCACTTATATAACAACCAAGCCCTGAGTAGGAGAAAGCCTAATGGAACGCGAATACATGGAATTCGACGTTGTCATCGTCGGCGCCGGCCCTGCAGGCCTATCCGCAGCCTGCCGCCTGAAGCAGAGAGCCGCCGACGCCGGCCAGGAAATCAGCGTCTGCGTCGTCGAGAAAGGCTCCGAAGTCGGCGCACACATTCTATCCGGCGCGGTGTTCGAGCCGCGCGCGCTCAATGAACTGTTCCCCAACTGGAAGGAACTCGAAGCACCGCTGAACACCGCGGTCAAGCGCGACGACATCTACCTGCTCAAGAACGCCGAATCGGCCAGCAAGCTGCCCAATGCATTCGTTCCCAAGACCATGCACAACGAGGGCAACTACATCATTTCCCTGGGCAACCTGTGTCGCTGGCTGGCGCAGCAGGCAGAGAACCTGGGCGTGGAAATCTACCCGGGCTTCGCCGCCCAGGAAGCACTCATCGATGAAGAAGGCGTGGTCAAGGGCATCCTGACCGGCGATCTCGGCGTCGATCGCGAAGGCAATCCCAAGGAAGGCATGTACACGCCGGGCATGGAATTGCGCGCCAAGTACACCCTGTTCGCCGAAGGTTGCCGCGGGCACATCGGCAAGCAGCTGATCAGCCGCTTCCAGCTCAACGCCAATGTCGATCCGCAGCACTATGCCATCGGCATCAAGGAACTGTGGGACATCGACCCGGCCAAGCACGAGCAGGGCCTGGTCGTGCATACCGCTGGCTGGCCGCTGAACGACGAGAATACCGGCGGCTCGTTCCTCTATCACCTGGAGAACAATCAGGTAGTCGTGGGACTGATCGTCGACCTGTCCTACAGCAACCCGCACCTGTCGCCGTTCGATGAATTCCAGCGCTACAAGCATCATCCGGTGGTGAAGCAATACCTGGAAGGCGGCAAGCGCGTGTCCTACGGCGCCCGCGCCATTGCCAAGGGCGGCCTGAACTGCCTGCCGAAGATGGTATTCAACGGTGGCGCGCTGATCGGCTGCGATGCCGGCACGCTGAACTTCGCCAAGATCAAGGGCAGCCACACCGCCATGAAGTCCGGCATGCTGGCCGCCGAAGCCGTTGCCGACGCCCTGTTCGCCGGGCGCGAGGGCGGCGATGAGCTGACTGCCTACGAAGAGGGCTTCAAGAACAGCTGGCTGTATGACGAGCTGTACAAGAGCCGCAACTTCGGCGCGGCGATCCACAAGTGGGGCGCGATCAAGGGTGGTGCGTTCAACTTCATCGACCAGAACATCTTCGGTGGCAAGATCCCCTTCACCCTGCACGACACCAAGCCGGACCATGCCTGCCTGAAGCCGGCGGCCGAGGCGAAGAAGATCGATTACCCGAAGCCGGACGGCAAGCTCAGCTTCGACAAGCTCAGCTCGGTATTCCTCTCCAACACCAACCATGAAGAAGACCAGCCGGTTCACCTGAAGCTGACCGACCCGAGCATCCCGGTCGAGAAGAACCTGCCGCTGTACGACGAGCCGGCACAGCGTTACTGCCCGGCAGGCGTCTATGAAGTCGTCAGCAACGACGACGGCAGCAAGCGCTTCCAGATCAACGCGCAGAACTGCGTGCACTGCAAGACCTGCGACATCAAGGACCCGGCGCAGAACATCACCTGGGTAGCGCCGGAAGGCACCGGCGGGCCGAACTACCCCAACATGTAAGACCAGCAAAAAAGGCTCCCTCGGGAGCCTTTTTCATTAGCCTGGCAAAGCGAAACACCGGGGCCGCTACTCGGCGCGACCGATGGGAAAGAATACCCCGCCACTCCAAACACCGAGCCAGCTCTCACCGTCTACCTGGCCGGGCACGGCCAGCTCCACGAGCTGATAGAACACGTTGCGATGAATCAGCGCCTCGAGGTTGGCGCGCACATGTACATAGGGCGACGGCTCCTGGGTCTGCGGATCGATGGCCACGCGCAGCGGATGCTCGACACCAGCCTGCACTTCGTCCTCGACATTGGTGACGAAACGCAGACACTGTTCCTGCCCCAGCCCACTCACCTCCAGCCGAACAGCGACGAACGGCGCGTCCTCGACCTGGATGCCGACTTTTTCCACCGGTGTAACCAGAAAGTACTCCTCGCCGTCGCGACGAATCACCGTGGAAAACAGGCGCACCATCGCCGCACGCCCGATGGGCGTACCCTGGTAATACCAGGAGCCGTCGCGGGCAATGCGCATGTCCAGGTCGCCGCAGAACGGGGGATTCCACAGATGCACCGGCGGCAGTCCTTTCTTCCCGCCTGCGGAAAGCTGCGCCAGCAGATCTCCGGCCTTGCCTGTCTCGTTCATCAGGAGCTCCTCGGCTCGCCGCAATGTCTGGCTCGATACTGCCACATCCGTCAGCGCGGCAGACCCAGTAACCGACGAGCATAGTCCTGCAATGGCGGCCGCAGGAGCTGCTCTGGCCTGGCATCATAGATACCCAGCACGCCACCACGGCTACGAATCCGGGCCGTATCGACCAGATAGCGGGTTCCCGTTTCGATCAGCATCAGTTGAACCACGCCGGAATCGACACCAAGGCGATCCATTGCGCGCTGGTTGTTAAACTCGTCGAAGCTGCCGATGCGGTCATCCGCCGCAGCAAAACGCAGATACAGCAGGTAATGGGCACCGGCCGCCGACGCCTGCTCCATGGCCTCCTCCAACCCAGCAGGATCACGCGCACGGCGCACCATGGGGAAGTATTCGACAAAGCCGCTGAAGGCTTCCTCTGCCACGATATTCGGTCGTGGGTATACATCGCCCGGCGGCACGAAATGCCCCTGCGCGATATAAATGAAGGAGTCCGGCTGCAGGCGCCAGGAGCTGGAGCGACGCGTTTCGCTATGGTCGAGAATGCCGGCGTCGCGAAGGTGATAGCGAGTACCTTCGGCCATGTCGCTGACTTTCATGCAGCCAGTCAGCACGAGCATCGCCAGCAGGCCTGGCACTGCTAGTGAAAAACGCATGAACTTATCTCCCGGGGCCGGCGACGGAAAACCGGCGACCCGATCGGCAATGCAGCATCCAAGCCAGATTGCACGACGGCAGCGATAGCACCGCTCGATCACAGCCCGCGCTGCCACTCCTGACGCAAGGGCGCGTTGCGCGGATATCCGATGGCCTCGCGCACACGGCGTAGCAGCCCCCGCTTGTCGGCCCCGAGCGTACCTTTGAGCACCGGGTAATTGGATGCATGGTCGCTACGGAAAACCGTATCGCTCAACTCGAGATCGGCCAGCAGCCATTCCAGCTCGCGAAGCAGATCGGGCGGCGTCAAAGGCTCGAAGCCTTCATAGGCTTGCCGAAAGCGCGCCTCGCCTTGCGGGAAGCTGACCACCAGCGTGGAGAGGAACTCGGGCTGCGCTGCATTCATCAGCCGCGCGGAATTGCGCGCATGCTGACGACTCAGGCCGCGGCCACCCAGCCCGTTGAGAATCATCACCGAGCGGGCAATGCCTGCCTGCCCCAACTTGTCCAGCGCACTAAGGGTCGACTCGTATGTTTCGCCCTTGTTGACGCGCGCCAGCACCTCGTCATCACCCGACTCGGCACCGACATACGCCATGGCAAGTCCGGCCTCTGCCAGTTCTCGCAGCTCATCGACGGATTTCTTGCGCAGGTTACGCGGCAGGCAATAACTGGAGACGCGCTGTACCTCGGGCAGGCTCTGGCGAATCTGTTCAAGGATCTTCAGCAGCCTTCGGGTGGGCAACACCAGCGCGTCACCATCAGCCAGGAACACCCGCTGGACGATCAGCCGTTCTGCGCAACGACGAATCTCATCGAGCACCTCGGCCTCGTCGCGGGCACGAAACTTCTTCTGCGGCGCGGTGAACATTTCTCAGGAAGCTAGCCCTAGAAGGTCTTAAAAATGTCACATCAGTGCTTCAGCGCCGGTTTTTGGCGGCTTCGTTTTAGGATAATTTCTAAGATGCGAAAAAATACTCATCCTAAATCGTGAGGCTCTTTAACCCCAATCAGGGCCACTCGCCACGACGTCAATTAGGAGCTGATTTCTCGAATCCGCACCATAACAAAGGGGCACCTACCATCCAAGCAGACCCTACTGTGGATTTAGCCTCATCTAACCAAGATCAATCTGGACCCCGCCCTCACCGCAAGCGCCGTAATCTGAACAATGTGGCTGTATTCACGCATCTCAATGGCCCCCGTCAGCTTAGGAGCAGAGCTGTCCGTGTCGAAATTTTTGAGTCAGGATATGAGGGTTCGCTTTCAGCCTAGAGGACGCTGGTGACAGGCCCCTATCGGCTGAGCTGCCACTCACATACGTCAGACTCCGGCCAAAAGTAGGCGTGAACATGCTCACGTAGGTTGGGGCACCTCACATACTTGGCTGCCCGGAGACATCTGGTGGTGTATAAGCTTCCCCTAGGCCTATCTAAACTGAATCTTGATAAATCGCTTTTTGGCGGATTATTTATCCCTTCCTCTCGCAACTCCGCTGAGATGGGCTAAATGGCTCTGCAGACTCCGTTTGAATATATGCAATTGGAATAATCACCTGATGACTAAAATTCCAGCTCTTACTCTCGAAGACCGTTTGATGCGTTTGAAAGAGATCCTTCAGGATGAAATTAATCCCGCCCAGTTGGAGAAATTAGCTGCGGCATTGATTAGTTCGCTTACTCAGGTCGGGATCGGGGTTGCCAAATCGGGCTTTCAATTTGGGGGGGATGCTGGCCCTGCGGGGCGTCAAGGGCGTCGCTTCCGAATTGAGACTAAGCGCTACGGAGACACGACGAGTCTGAGTGACCGAGAGCTGCAAGGAGAGGTCGATGACGCTCTGTCGCGTGATCCCTCGCTGGAGGGGTGGTTTCTTGTCGCTACTCGTGCGGCCCCCGAGCAGCTCGAAATGGCGCTCTTGAGCAAGAGTGATCAGATTGGGGTTCCCATCATCGTTATTGATTGGAAACCGAATTTATTCCCTGCATTGGCGGCACTCTGCACTGCGGCTCCCGAGGTTCTCGGAACGTTTGTCTCGACTGAAGCCGAAAATCTCGCACGCGAGCTGCAGGTAGATGGTGCAGCTGTTTTGGCGTCGCTCACTCGCGATCTTGAAAGTTGGCATCTGGGCTTCGAGCGCTTGCGCTCGCTGTCGATACACCATCTGAAAAAGCTGTGGACTAAACCTTGCGCATCTACGGCAGTCCTTGGGCAGGACACAGCGGGCGGTCACTATTCAACTACGATCAGGCGAGCGAGCAGCTTCGTAGCGCTGACCCACTGGTGGTCTGGCAGAGATACGACTGAAGCACCTGCTGCTGTAGTGGGCTGGGAGGGCGTCGGAAAAACATGGGCGACCCTCGACTGGCTTACGGATCGCAGTAGCGACC
>NZ_KK020675.1:305546-445993 GCF_000307775.2 Stutzerimonas stutzeri KOS6
TGTGCGAAGCTCTGCTTATTGCATCGCCTAAACAGGGGGTGATGTTGTGGCGAGCCCTGAGTGAGGCTCTGATAACTCGTTTCGTTGGGGTGGCTCTAATTGAAGAAATGACTCAAATGCTCTTTCGCGCACCTGAATCGGAAGAAGTTGAAAGGCTGCTTAAGGAGGTGGTGGATAATGCTAGTAACGATCAGCAACTCTTTGAGGTAGCGATTGCAGCCAGCGTGAACGGCAAAGAGGCGTGGCTGGATCGTGTCATTCAGACTGACGAATCTTCTGGGGTGGTCTGGCGGCGTCAACGAGCGCAGAAACTGTATGGCTTCAAAAGCGGGAATCCGCTTCTCGATGTTTGGCCTGAGGGGCCAGAAGAGAATCTTCAAATATCACGAAGAAATGAAACAGCACAATGGCGACATAAAGAAGCCTGCGCGCGCTATTGGTGGAGCTCTTACTGGAAGTCAGAGAGCGATGAGAATGCATTCGCAGCGTGGATTCTCTTCATGGAATCAGCAGATCGGCGGGCGTATGGCTGGATGAGATTGGAAACAGATGAACTCGATGAGTTCGCTCCCACAATTCAGAGTCGTTTGGCACATGCCAACTACAATGTAAGCAACTTGAAATCTGCAATTAAAAAGCAGGAGAACCAGCTAGATAGGAAGTTTTTAGGTCGGACAATCATTGAGGGAATTGGTCCTTGGGGAAAAGCTACAGGCTAGCTTATTAACGAAATGCGAGTATAGGCTGGGGATGTCTATTGGAGCGGGGGGTGAATAAGCGCTGCTTTCATAGAGCCATTCAACCCTCAGATGCGCTCCTGCGGCTCGACTCAAGCTTGTCCGCTTTTGGCCGGCTTCTGTCACTCCTAATTGGTAGAGCTCAGCTAGTTCCGGGCTGATCAGTGCTTGGACGACGAGCGAGCGGCGTTGCGACACTCAAAGGACAAGTATGTCCATTTCCACACTAGGGAAACTAGGCCAACTGGAACTGCCCACGGAGGTGCAGCGCAAGTCGCGATCGCCATCGCTCCACGACCAGCCCCGCTAAGTCTGCCAGGTTGCTGTCAGTTGAATTCATGATGGCATGGACGGCGGAAAGCAGGTTATCCGCCAAATCTTGTTCGGGGCTCATTCCTAGTGTGCGGATAAGAGTGATTGTGTCTTGCGATTGCCCTGGCGCGCCGCGCCAGTCCTTCGGCCACTCGAAGCGGTGTTTATAAAAATTTGCTGCTCCGTTTGCGATCGCGACGTAGCTCAGGCTTGACCTCGAATCGAGATCTGCCTCCAACGACATCACGGCGTTTTTATTTATCTTCTGTCCGTTTAGCTCGTAGATCCGCTTTACAATCGAAACCGTCTCGGTGATGGCCGCCTGAATAAGTACAAACATGGCCCCGAGCAGTACACCGACCTCGTCGTACATTAGCTCCGCTGGGTGATCCCAGAATTTGCGCCCCGGATGGCCTATGTCCCGGAGGCGATCAGACCAAGCATCGAGTGCTTGTTCAGTTAACTCCGCGTGCGATCGGATTACGCTGGAGAGGGGAAACTGATCGAGCTCGTCTTCTAGCTCCTGCACCAATCTCAATATCTGCGTTTGCTTGTCCAAGATGTCCTCCTATGCAGATGGGCATCATAACGTCAGCAGACTCCAATGCGCCTCGCTGGATGCGTACAGGGAGACTGTTTCTGGTCGAATCTGCTCTCCCTGGATGACCGCTCCTGGCCGATTTCTGCCCGTTTCGACAGCCAGGTTTGGGTGGACTGCAGCCGGTCATGGCTGACAGTAATCCCCCTGAAATAAATACTCGGCGGCGGAACTGAATACATTCGACCAGCAAATAGTGCTTGCGAGAAGCTCTTCGCCTTTCCCTGCCAAAAAAACTTCAGTTGCGTTCGGATAGTGCCGCAGCAAGTGCTTTGCACTGGATCTGACATCCTCCGGCAGCTCGACACTTCGTGACAACTCGACCAAAAAATCTCTGGTGTGGATGGCTACCCTGGTGCGCTCATGCGGCATGGTCATGCCAAGCCCTCCAAATAATGTTCCAAACCTTGGTTCATAAGGACTAGCAGACCTATATTGGCCAACACTCACATGGCCTAGCCACTCAGTTCTGTCATATCGACTCATACACCCTGGCATGAGCGGCCCTACGATATTCCTTAGTTTTTATGTACTCGTTCTGGATAAATCTAGCTCTTAAACTCGCACCAACAAGCCCTCACCAAATAAATATCAGGGATATCTATGCTGGATGTGGGCTTTTGAGTTGAGGTTTAGGACCGCGTATTGGGATAACTAATCGCAGAAAGTGCAGTTGTTCCACGAACAACCATTGGTCACCGGGAGAATCAGCGAGTGTGATTCGCTGGGCGGCCGGAAAACCGGCTCGACATATCGAATGGGAAATTCGCTCGCGCTCATGGATGCCACACCTGCCCGTCCATCATCTGCTCGGTCGCTTCAGTCACGCTTGCGCTTGTTGCCCATGCGTACGCCGATATCCATCAGGAACTGAAAGAAGCCGTCCTGATCCTCCAGCACGTTGCTCCAGAACGGCGAGTGATAGAGCGCGACGGCACCATGCACCAACGCCCAGGCTGCGCAGTAGTGGAAGTAGGGAGGCACGTCTTCCAGCTTTCCTTCGGCGATGCGCCCCTTGATCAGCTGGGTCAGGTGCTCGAAGTTCGATGCGCGAATACTGTGCAGTTGCTCGACCATTTCCGGCACCTGATTGCCCTTGACCACCTTCTCTTCGAGGCGATCGAACAACCGATAGCGCTGGGGATCACGCATGCGGAACTCGAAGTAGGCGCGCGATAACGCCTCCTTGTCGCGGTCCAGATCAGGAGAATGCAACAATCTGTTCAAATCGCGCTCATAGTCGAGCATCAGCCGCAGGTAGATTTCAGCCTTGGATTTGAAGTGCTTGTAGATGGTGCCTTTGCCGATACCCACCGCATCGGCAATCATCTCGACAGTGACGCTGTCCTCGCCCTGGTCGAGGAAAAGCTGCAACGCGGTATCGAGAATTTCCTGTTCGCGACGGCGAAATTCGCGGACCTTACGAGGTTCATTCTGCATAAGAAGGCTGCTTCGGTGAAAATCGAGACCGCCATTATGCCTAACCGGTCATGAAATGCACGGAACATCCAGCAATGATTCAATTAGATAACGAATTCCCGCAAATAGTCGGTTTGAGATATCTGAACCACGCGGCCGTCGCACCCTGGCCTCGCCGCGCAGCCCGCGCCGTGAGCGCCTTCGCTGATCAGAATGCGACCCTGGGCGCACGCGACTACCCACAATGGCTCACGGTCGAGCGCAGCCTGCGCCAGCGCCTGGCCCGGCTGCTCAATGCGCCGACCAGCGCCGACGTGGCATTGGTGAAGAACACATCCGAAGCGCTGTCCTTCGTTGCATTCGGGCTGGATTGGAAGAACGGGGACCGGGTCGTCATCAGCGATGAAGAGTTCCCATCCAATCGCGTCGTCTGGGAGGCTTTGCGGCCGTACGGCGTAGAGGTCATCCAGGTCAGCCTCAAGGGAGCCGATCCGGAAGGCGACCTCCTCGCCGCATGCGGACCGCGGGTACGATTGATGTCGATCAGCGCCGTGCAGTACGCCAGCGGCATGCGGCTGGATCTCGACCGCCTAGGGGCAGGCTGCGAACAGCGAGGTGTACTGCTGTGCATCGATGCGATCCAGCAGCTCGGCGCACTGCCCTTCGACGTCCGGCAAAACCGCTGCGCCTTTGCCATGGCTGATGGCCACAAATGGATGCTCGGCCCCGAAGGGCTTGGCGTGTTCTATTGCCGCAGCGACCTGCGCGAGCACTTGAAGCTGCACGAGTACGGCTGGCACATGCTCGAGCACGCCGGTGACTACGACCGCAGCGAGTGGGAGCCGGCACGCAGTGCCAGGCGCTTCGAATGCGGCAGTCCGAACCTGTTGGGCGCCATGGCACTCGAAGCGAGCCTGTCGGTGCTCGAGGAAACAGGAATGGAGCGGGTCGCCGCATCGTTGAATACGCGAGTCGACTGGCTGCGCCAGGGGCTGGCCGCACTGGAGGGAGCCGAAATACTCTCGCCCGCCGAGGAAGATCGACGCTCCGGCATCCTCTCATTCCGCCTCGCAGGCTGGGAAAACGCGGCGCTGTTCGAGCAACTCAAGGCCGAACAAGTGGTCTGCGCGCTACGCGGAGGCGGGATCCGACTGTCTCCACATTTCTACACGGCGGAACACGTGATCGAAGAAACGCTCGCCCTGCTTCATGGCCTGGCAGCGCACTGAAGGCGATCAATGAACGGGAGCGGTATTCCAAATACGTTTAAAAAGCATGGAAATGCGTCTGCAAACTTGCAGTACAGGGCTAATACTTGACTGACTGGCGAGGCAATCCCCCCCACTGCCTCACCAGATGAGGTCGCCAGGATTGCGATTTCATAACTCCTAATGGTCTTGGCCCGGCTTCTCCGAAACCGGGTTTTTTTTGTCCTGGCCAAGCCAGGCTCACGCCGTCCCGGGCTGCAAACGCGTCCGTCGGATCCGGAAGCACAACCAGAGAAAGCCCACCCAGACAGGCATGGCGAACACCGACATTCGGATGCCGGGCAACCACAGCATGATGACCAGAATTGCGCTTACGAAGGCCAGGCACAAATAGTTGCTCAGCGGGAACCAGAATGCCTTGAAGCTCGGCTCCACGCCCTGGCGCCGCATCGCCCGACGAAACTTCAGATGGGCGAGGCTGATCATTGCCCAGTTGATCACCAGCGCCGCCACCACCAACGACATCAGCAATTCGAGCGCACCTTGCGGAAGCAGGTAGTTGACCACCACGCACAACAGCGTCACCAGCGCCGAAACGGCGATCGCAAGCACCGGTACGCCGCGGCCATTGATCTTCATCAGGCTGCGCGGTGCATCGCCTTGCTCGGCCAGCCCGTACAGCATGCGACTGTTGCAATAAACGCCACTGTTATAGACCGAGAGCGCAGCGGTCAGCACGACGAAGTTCAGCAGGTGCGCTGCCGTATCACTGCCAATCAGGGAAAAAATCTGCACGAAGGGGCTGCCACTGTATGGATCGCCCGCCGAACCCAGTGTCTGCAGCAGTGCATCCCACGGATAGAGCGCCAGCAGCACCGTCAGCGCGCCGATATAAAAGATCAGGATGCGATAAACCACCTGGTTGATCGCCCTCGGGATGACGGTCTTCGGATCAGCCGCCTCGGCAGCCGTAATACCCACCAACTCCAGCCCGCCGAAGGAAAACATGATGATCGCCGAAGCCAGCACCAGACCGCTGAAGCCGTTGGGGAAGAACCCGCCGTGGCTCCATAGGTTGCTGATGCTCGCCTGTTCCCCGCCCTGCCCGCTGACCAGCAGAAACAGGCCGAGCAGGATCATGCCGATGATGGCTGCGACCTTGATGATAGCGAACCAGAATTCCGTCTCGCCGAAGGCTTTCACGTTGGATAGATTGATCAGGTTGATCAGTACGAAAAACGCCGCCGCGGTGGCCCAGGTGGGAATCTCCGGCCACCAGAACTGCACGTACTTGCCCACCGCCGTCAGTTCGGCCATGCCTACCAGGACGTACAGCACCCAGTAGTTCCAGCCGGAAAGGAAACCGGCGAATCCGCCCCAGTACTTGTGCGCGAAATGGCTGAAGGAGCCGGCGACCGGCTCTTCGACGATCATCTCACCGAGCTGGCGCATGATCAGAAAGGCGATGAAGCCGCCGATGGCATATCCGAGGATCATCGACGGGCCAGCGCTTCTCAGTACGCCTGCCGATCCGAGAAACAACCCGGTTCCGATCGCGCCGCCCAGCGCAATCAGTTGAATATGGCGATTCTTCAGGCCTCGTTGCAGCGGCCCCGTGTGCAGCGTGTCAGCGGACATTACGCAACCTTATGAACAGGAAGAATGATAGCGGCGCGCACCCGGTGCGCGCCGCGTGGGGCTGGGACTGAAGAGACGGATCATGGCGCGCCAACGGCGGCTGACGGCATCACGATCGCGTCAGCCACAAACCCGCGCCAGCGGAAATAGTCGTTTGAAGTTTTCCGTAGTTTGCTCGGCCAGTGCCTCGAACGGCACTCCGCGCAGCTGTGCGAGGAACTCGGCTACCTCGCGCACGTATTGCGGCAGGTTGGCCTTTCCACGATACGGAATCGGTGCCAGATAGGGCGCATCGGTTTCCACCAGCAGGCGGTCAGCGGGTACTTGCCGCGCCACCTCGCGCAACGCATCGGCATTGCGAAAGGTAACGATGCCGGACAGGGAGATGTAGAACCCCAGGTCGAGCGCCGCCCGGGCCATTTCCCAGTCCTCGGTGAAGCAATGCAGGACGCCTGCCTGTGGCAACGCCGCATCCCGAAGCAATGCCAGCGTGTCTGCACGAGCCGCACGGGTATGCACGATGACCGGCTTGCCCGTTATGCGAGCCGCCTCCAGATGCAGGCGAAACGACTGTTGCTGCATCTGCGCTGCGTCAGGCTCGTAGTGATAGTCGAGCCCGGTTTCGCCGATGGCGACGACATGCGGGTGCTGCAGCTCGCCCAGTAGCCAGTCCAGCAGCGGCTGGCTGCCCGGCTCAAGATCCAGCGGATGCACACCGATCGAGCAATCGACGTCGGCATAACGTTCGGCCAACGCCTTGACCGCCGCCGCATTGTCCGCGCTGACGCCGATGCACAGGAAGTGCCCGACCCCACGCGCTCGCGCAGCACCGAGGGCAGCGTCGAGCGAGCCGCCATGGGCGCTCAGGTCGAGTCGATCAAGATGACAGTGGGAATCTACCAGCATGGAAGGCGCTACTTATCGCAAAAAAAAAGCGATTGTAGAGCAAAAAACCAGTCAAGAGAGCCGGCGCCGCTTAGGCCAAGCGAGCGCTGCGCAGACCGTGCCTCACATCGTATGGGTCGGACGATCCGACTTGAGCGCACCGGCCAGGTAGGTCTCGATCTTGTTGCGTGCGGTGCTGTCGCCTTCGTTGAACTGGACGCCGATGCCGGCTGCCCGACTGCCCTGAGCGCCTTTCGGGGTGATCCACACGACCTTTCCGGCCACCGGAATCTTTTCCGGTTCATCCATCAGGTTGAGCAGCATGAACACTTCGTCGCCGAGCTTGTAGCTCTTGTTGGTCGGAATGAACAGACCGCCATGCTTGATGAAGGGCATGAACGCAGCATAGAGCACCGACTTGTCCTTGATGGTCAGGGACAGAATGCCGTTACGCGGACCAAGATTTGCTGGCAGGCTCATGCAGTGTTCCTAACGAAGATACCGATCGATTCTAGCCCGCGCCAGGCAGCGTTGCCCACTGCACCAGTAGCGCTTCGAGAAGCAAGACACGGTTGAGGTTGGCTTTGCCCAGAACCTTTTGCCGATGCTCCAGCAACCAATCCTGCAAGACCAGTACTTTTTGCTGAGACGACTTCTGCGCCAGGTATTGCACGACCTTCTGCATATCGGCAGCGCCGAGCCCGGCCGCATCGCCGGCCATCTGGTACCGCAGGATCAGGTGCGTCCACTCGCAGAACCAGTCGAACAGCAGGATCAACGGCAGCGCGTTCCAGCCTTCGGCCAGTTGGCTGGGTGACTGCTGTTGCTTGAGCAGCTTCTTCACCCCGTCCACCACCAGCGCTCGCAGCTCCAATACCTTCTGCTCGTGTAGTTTCCGGGCTGCCAGTGGCGAACCTGCCGCCAGTGTCAGCAACTGCTCGCGCAACTCAGGGGCAAGCTCGGGTAGTTGGCCGGCTAGCCAGTCGAGGCTCTGTTGGCGTCCCGGCAATGGGCAGGCCTGCTGGACACAGCGGCTCTTGATGGTTGGCAGCAGGCGACTGGGCTGGTGGCTGATGAGCAGCAGCACCGTATCGCCGGAGGGCTCCTCGAGGCTTTTCAGCAACGCATTCGCCGCATTCAGGTTCATGGCTTCGGCCGGCTCCAGCAGCACTACCTTGCGCCCACCCAACTGGGCGGTCTGCGTGACGAAGCCAACCAGATCACGCACCTGATCCACCCGTATGGCCTTGTCGGCCTCCTCGGGCTCCAGAATGTAATGGTCCGGATGGGTGTGCGCAGCCAGGAGCTGGCACGCCTTGCAGTTTCCGCAGGCATGCCCATTGGCGGGACGCTGGCAAAGCAGCAATGCCATCAGTTGCTCGGCTAGCTGACGTTTTCCGATGCCTCCCGGGCCGTGCAGCAAGTAGGCGTGCGCGTGCCGAGCACGGCCTGCCAGTTGCCGCCAGAGTTCTGCCTGCCAGGGAAGGACTTCAGCCATCGAGACGCTCCAGCAGCTCGGGCACCAGCACATCGATATCCTGCTGCACGGCGTCCAGCGACTGGCCGGCGTCGATAACCCGATAGCGCGACGGCGCGGTCCGAGCCCGTTCCAGATAGGCCCGCCGTACCGATTCGAAGAAGCGCATTCCTTCCTGCTCGAAACGATCGAGGCGGCCTCGTGCCGCAGCTCGCGCCAGCCCCACTTCGACCGGAAGGTCGAAAATCAGGGTCAGATCAGGTCTTAGATCGCCCTGGACGAAGGTTTCCAGTTGCGCAATGCGCTGGATCGACAGCCCACGGCCGCCTCCCTGATAGGCATAGGTGGCATCCGTGAAACGGTCGCAGAGTACCACCGCACCACGCGCCAACGCCGGCCGGATGACCTGCGCCAGGTGCTGAGCGCGGGCGGCGAACACCAGCAGCAGCTCCGTATCGACGGCCATCGGCTCGTACGCGGGGGTAAGCAGCAGTTCGCGAATGCGCTCGGCCAGCGGCGTACCTCCGGGCTCGCGGGTCAACACCACATCCAGACCGCGGGCTCGCAAGCGCTGCGCAAGGTACTCGCGGTTGGTACTTTTCCCGGCCCCTTCGGGGCCTTCGAGGGTGACGAAGAGTCCGTTCATTGAACACTCTCGCCGTTAGCCGGCGTCTGGCGTGGTGGGGGACTTGAGCGATAGTCGGCACGCCGCTTGAGCTGATACTCGCGCACCGCGCGATTGTGCTGGTCAAGCGTATCGCTGAAGACATGGCTGCCATCACCGCGGGCAACAAAATAGAGGCTGGTGCCTTCAGCCGGATGCAATGCAGCGTGAATCGCCTCGCGCCCGACCATGGCAATCGGCGTCGGTGGCAACCCGGCGTTGGTATAGGTGTTGTAGGGTGTCGGCTTGCGCAGATCGGCACGCGTGATACGCCCCTTATAGGCCTCGCCCATGCCGTAAATGACGGTCGGATCGGTCTGCAGCAGCATGCCGCGCGCCAGCCGCCGCACGAAGACACCGGCGATCTCGCCACGCTCCTCCGGCACACCGGTCTCCTTCTCGATGATCGAGGCCATGGTCAGCGCCTGGTAGGCGTCCTTGTATGGCAGGCCCTCAGCCCGCCGCTGCCATTCCTCGTCGAGCACCTGCTGCAGCCGCGCATAGGCCCGGCGCAGGAGGTCCACATCGGATGCACCGCGGGTATAGCTATAGGTATCAGGGAAGAACCGTCCCTCCGGGTGCAGGTCAGGCGCACCGATTCGCGCCATGATTTGCGCGTCGGACAGACCGTCCAGCGTTTGCTGCAGCTTGGGCTGACCCTGCAAGGCACTTAGCAACTGGCGGAAATTCCAGCCCTCGACCAGGGTCAGGCTGTACTGTACGACCTCGCCGCGCTGCCACAGGCCGATCATCTCTCGCGCAGTCATACCCGGAGCCAGACGGTATTCGCCGCTATGCAGGGGCTGGCCAGACAGATTCAAACGCCAGTAGAGGCGTAGCCAGAAGGCGTTCTCAAGTACACCCTCAGTCTCCAATCGCTGAAATACGCCGCTGGGCGTATCGCCCGGTCGCACGTCAAGCAGAAGGGCATCGTCAGCGACGACCAAGGGTTGCTCCAGGGCAGCATGCTGTTTCCAGGCGAACAGCCCGAATGCGATCGCTGCCAACAGCATCACCGTCAGCAGCAAGACAAGAAGTTTACGGATCACGAATCACTCAACAGGTCGGCGACAACGGATTGCAGTTTACGGGTCAGCGGACCGACCGGCCAGACACGCTCAGCCAAACCTGTCACCGGCCAGACACCGTAGAGGCTGTTGCAAAGGAAAACCTCATCGGCCTGCAGCAGTTCGGCGTAGCTAATGTCCCGCTCGACGACCGGTAGCGCCAGTTGAGCAGCCCGTGCCATGACCTCCGCACGCATGACACCGGCAACGCCACAGCGCACCAGCGAAGCAGTACACAACGTGCCGTCTTCGATCAGGAACAAGTTGCTGAACACGCCCTCGACCACCCTGCCGGACACATCGCGCATCAGGCCTTCAGCATAAGCGGGGTCCTGCCACTCGGCTCGTGCCAGCACCTGCTCCAGGCGATTCAGATGCTTGATGCCGGCGAGCAAGGGCTGCTCGGCGAGACGCGTACTGCAAGGAAAGAGCCGCACACCGGCTTCGGCATGCCGTGGCGGGTAGGCGGGAAGCGGCGCGCCCAGTAGCAGGCGCTGAGGCTGGCAAGGCTGTGGCGGCGCATAGCCGCGCTGGCCGATGCCACGTGTAACGACGAGCTTGGCGACGCCCTGCCCCAGCAGCTGACAGAAATGCACCAGCTCGTTGCGCAACTCGACAGCGTCGATGGTAATGGCGAGACGTCGGCAGCCCTCACTCAGGCGTTGGAGATGCCGCTCGATCAGCAGGGCCCTGCCGTCCACCACCCTGATCGTCTCGAACAGCCCGTCGCCATAGGCCAGTCCGCGATCATGAACAGGCAGCCCATCGCAGGGCTGCCCGTTCAGCCAGCTCAATGTCACTCGGCGAACCGGCGGAACACCAGCGAACCGTTGGTTCCACCAAAGCCGAACGAATTGGACACGGCGACGTCGATTGGCCTCGGCTTGGCCTGGTGCGGTACGAAATCGAGGTCACAACCTTCGTCCGGCTCGTCCAGATTGATGGTCGGCGGCGCAACCTGATCGCGAATGGCCAGCACGCTGAAGATCGCCTCCACCGCGCCGGCGGCGCCGAGCAGATGGCCGACCATGGACTTGGTGGAACTCACCGACAGTTCATAGGCATGGCCGCCGAAGACACTGCGAATGGCAGCAGCCTCGGCCTTGTCACCCGCGGGCGTGGAGGTGCCGTGGGCATTGATATAGTGCACCTGCTCGACATTCAGCTGAGCGTCCTTCAGGGCATTGCGGATACAGCGCGCTGCACCGGCGCCATCGTCGGGCGGTGACGTCATGTGGAACGCGTCGGCGCTCATGCCGAAGCCGATCAACTCGGCATAGATGTGTGCACCACGCGCCTTGGCGTGCTCCAATTCCTCGAGCACCAGCGCTCCGGCACCATCGGATAGCACGAAGCCATCGCGCTGCCTGTCCCACGGTCGGCTCGCCGCAGCCGGATCATCATTGCGGGTAGACAATGCGCGCGCTGCCGCGAACCCGCCAATACCGAGACCGCTGGCAGCCATTTCGGAGCCACCGGCAACCATGACATCGGCTTCGCCATAGGCGATGTTGCGCGCCGCCATACCGATGCAATGCGTGCCAGTGGTGCAGGCGGTGGCGATGGCGTAATTCGGACCCTGCAGCCCCAGGTGGATAGACAGGAAACCTGACACCATGTTGATGATGGAACCCGGCACGAAAAACGGTGAAATACGCCGTGGGCCCTGCTCGATCAGCGCCTTGCAGCTGTTCTCGATATTGGTCAGCCCGCCGATACCGGAGCCCATGGCGACGCCGATGCGCTCACGATTGGCGTCCGTGACTTCCAGTCCGGAATCACGCACAGCCTGAAAACTCGCTGCAAGACCATATTGAATGAACAGGTCGAGCTTGCGTGCCTCTTTGGCCGGCAAGTACTGCTCGACATCGAAATCCTTGATCGACCCACCAAAACGAGTGGAATAGGCAGAAAGGTCCATGTGCTCGATCAGGCCGATGCCACTACGGCCGGCCAGAATTCCCTGCCAGCTGCTTGGCACATCGTTACCCAGTGGCGATAGCATGCCCATCCCGGTGACTACGACGCGTCTACGCGACACAGCGATTACTCCTATACCTAAACCTACTTGGCTCGACTGCCGCCGAGACAGGAACGACCCCCGGGGCAAAGCCGCAACCCGAGACAATTCCTCTCAAAGAAAAGCCGCACTACCTCGATCAAGGCAGTGCGGCTTTCCTGGTTCCGAAGCGGATTACAACTTACTGCGCGTGCGCGTTGATGTAATCGATGGCTTCCTGAACGGTGGTGATCTTCTCAGCCTGCTCGTCCGGGATCTCGGTCTCGAATTCCTCTTCCAGAGCCATCACCAGCTCAACGGTGTCAAGAGAGTCGGCACCCAGGTCTTCGACGAAGGAAGCGCTGTTGGTTACTTCCTCTTCTTTAACGCCAAGTTGCTCAGCAACGATTTTCTTGACGCGTTCTTCGATGGTGCTCATACCTTGTTTTCACTCCTATGGAAAAATCAGGCAGCTGGTCTGCGCGGTAGTGTATAGAAAGCGTTTTCCGCATTTCAAGCTGGAAGCAGGCAAGCATGACCTCGCCTTCAACCATCTGTCTATAAGCCAGCTGCAGTTTTATAGCTAATTTAAAAAGACAGTCGTTATGACTGCCCTCCTGCCTTGGACGTCACACTCAGCTCATGTACATGCCGCCATTCACCGGCACCGTGGCACCCGTGACATAGGCAGCGCCGTCCGAAGCGAGAAACGCGACGACCTTGGCAATTTCTTCGGCCTGACCGAGACGGCCCAGGGGAATCTGCCCCAGGAGCGCATCACGCTGGGCTTCCGGCAACTCGCGAGTCATGTCGGTATCGATGAAACCAGGTGCCACGGAGTTCACCGTGATACCACGCGACCCAACCTCACGAGCCAATGCACGGCTGAAACCCTCCAGACCGGCCTTGGCTGCGGCGTAGTTTACCTGCCCTGCATTGCCCATGGCACCAACCACGGAACCGATATTGATGATTCGCCCCCAACGCGCCTTGGTCATGCCACGCAGCACCGCCTTGGAGAGGCGATACAGGCTGTTCAGGTTGGTATTGATGACGTCATACCATTCGTCATCCTTCATGCGCAGCATCAGGTTGTCGCGAGTAATGCCGGCATTGTTGACCAGAATGGCCGGCTGCCCGAGGTGCTGCTGGATGTGCTCCAGCGTGCTGCTGACCGACTCGTCGTTTCCAACATCGAGCACCAGGCCGGCACCTTCGATACCGTTGTCCTTCAGGGTTTCGGCAATGCGCTCGGCACCGGACGATGTGGTCGCCGTACCGATCACGATGGCACCCTGGCGGCCCAACTCAAGGGCAATGGCCTGGCCGATCCCGCGACTAGCGCCGGTTACCAACGCCACCTTACCTTGCAGATTCATAGCATTCTCCTAGTTCAAGCCAGTGCGGCACGAGTCGCCGCGAAGGCTTCGGGGGTATCGAGATTGTAGGTGCTGACGCCCTTGACGCAGCGCTTGTTCAGGCCGGACAGAACCTTGCCGGGACCGCATTCCACCAAACCGGTCACGCCACGCTCACTCAGGGCCACCATGGATTCGACCCAGCGCACCGGACTATAGAGCTGCGCCAGAAGATCGCGCTTGAGCGAGCCCAGATCCGCAACCACTGCCGCACTCACGTTCTGCACCAGCGGAATTTGCGGCGCCTGCCATTCGATCGCCTCGACCGACGCCGCGAATCGCTCGGCAGCGGGACGCATCAGATCGCAATGAGACGGCACGCTCACCGGCAGAGCCATCGCTCGCTTGGCACCCTTGGCCTTGCACAGCTCAATGGCCCGCTCGACGGCCGCGGCGCTACCCGCGATCACAACCTGGCCAGGCGCATTGAAATTGACCGCACTGACGACTTCACCTTGCGCAGCCTCAGCACAGGCAGCCAACACATCGGCATCTTCCAGCCCCAGAATCGCCGCCATCCCACCCTGACCCGCGGGCACGGCCTGCTGCATCAACTGGCCACGCAACTCCACCAGCTTGACCGCATCAGCAAACGGCATGCTGCCAGCAGCCACAAGAGCGGAATATTCACCGAGGCTATGACCGGCAACGAAATCGGGAAGAGGACCACCTTCGGCACGCCATAGACGCCAGAGCGCAATGGATGCAGCGAGAATGGCAGGCTGCGTCTTGTCGGTCTGGTTGAGCTGCTCTTCGGGGCCTTGCTGAGTCAACGCCCAGAGATCATAGCCCAGGGCCGAGGAGGCCTCGGCGAAGGTATCGAGAATCACGCTCTGCTGAGCACCCTGCTCGGCCAGCATGCCAAGCGATTGCGAGCCCTGACCGGGAAAGACGAAAGCGACTGATGCGGACATGAAACGACTCTCTTGTGGTTCTGTTCGTCTTGAAGAATACGCCAACGACAGGCGCGCCGAATTTCAGTTGGATGACCGAGCATTCCCGCCAGTCACATCGCCGCACTCTACCGGCAGCTGGCTAGCGGCCAGGAAAGGCCCTAGCCTGCGACCGAGCAACGCAGGAAGATCATGCTCGACATCCGAGGCCGCACGCCGAATGGCCACCTTGAACCCGTCGGCACCGGCACCGCCGTGGCTTTTCACGACGATGCCCTGCAGACCGAGAAAACTGGCACCGTTGTACTGCGCGGGGCTGAGTTCGGCACGCAACCGGCGCAGGAGCGGCAAGGCCGCGACACCGACGATGCGAGCCCCCAACGAGCGCCGGAACAGGGCTTCGACACGGGCAACCAGCATGCTTGCCACACCCTCGCTGGCCTTGAGCAGGACATTGCCTACGAAGCCATCGCACACAGCGACATCGGCCTCGCCCCGATAAAGACCATCACCCTCGATGAACCCCAGGTAGTTGAGATCAGCTGCCTGCTGCAAAAGGAGAGCGGCCTGTTTGACCTGCTGGTTCCCCTTGACCTCTTCGGTCCCGACATTCAACAGCGCCACCCTGGGCCGCATTCGCCCAAGCGACTCGGCGGCCACGGCGCCCATCACCGCAAACTGAAAAAGCTGCTCGGCGGCGCAGTCGACATTTGCGCCGAGATCCAGCAACAGGCAAGGATCACCCTGCGTCGGTATCGCCGTGACCATGGCTGGCCGGTCAATACCGGGCAAAGTCTTGAGCACCTGCCGTGCCAGCGCCATGAGCGCTCCGGTATTGCCGGCGCTTACACAGGCTTGAGCCGCACCATCACGAACCTGTTCGAGGGCGATGCGCATCGAGGAGCGCGGCTTGCCACGCAATGCCTGGCTGGGCCGCTCGTCCATGCCGATCATTTCGGGTGCATCAACGATTTTCAGACGCGAACGATCAACCCCTGAATGCTGGGCAACGAGCTGTTCGAGTAAAGATGATTGGCCCACGAGGACCAGGTGCAGCGAGGGGCTTTCAGCCAGACAGGAAAGACTGGCCGGAACAACGCAGTGGGGACCGAAGTCCCCACCCATTGCATCGATCGCGATGACCGGAGCGGACAAGGATTACTCGTCAGCGCCCTTGTCGATCACCTTGCGACCACGGTAGAAACCGTCCGGGGAAACGTGGTGACGCAGGTGAACCTCACCGGTGCTCTTTTCCACGGACAGAGCGTTCGGCTCGAGAGCGTCGTGCGAACGGCGCATGTCACGGGCGGAACGGGATTTTTTGTTCTGCTGAACAGCCATTTGGATCAACTCCTAAACGTTTGGGTCACGCTTTAACTGCGCCAGTACGCTGAACGGGTTGGACCGCGTTACCTCGTCCTCACTCGGATCAGGCTCATCTGGCCCAACCGGCGGCTGGCAAATTTCAGGGTCATGGAGTGGAACAATCGGCAGAGCGAGCAACAGCTCGTCTTCGACCAGCGCCAGCAGATCCAGAGGATCCTCTCCCACTTCCAGCACGTCATACCCCTTGGGCAGGTGCTGGCTGCTCGCCCCTTCATTCACAACCGCATAATCGCATTCGCTGTGAATCGGCAGAACAACCGGCTCCAGACAACGCTGGCAAATCATCTTGACTTCAACATCGAGCTGACTGTGGATAACCGCAGTACGCTGCTCATCGCGACCAAAGGTGAAACTGGCGCGCACCACACCCTCATCCTCTTCAAGAGGATCGGCGAGCCGCTTGAGCTGTGACAACTGCAGCTCACCCCCCAGGGTGGCCGCTCGGTCAGCGAGCTTGCGCGGATCAACGTGCGGAGGTATCGGTCCTTTCAACATAAGCGCGGCATTCTAGGGACGCGCCCGCCAGCTGTCAAAGGAATTCCGCCCACGCTCATCGTCCAGCGCATACAATCTCGCCGCCTGTATATAAAGGAAGGAATCATGCTCCCCCTGCTGCTCGCATCCAGCTCCCGCTATCGCCAGCAATTGCTTTCTCGCCTGCAACTGCCGTTCGAAAGCCATGCGCCAGACATCGACGAAACCCCACTCCCCGGAGAAGACGCCGAGCGGCTCGTCCGCCGACTCGCCGAACAAAAGTCCAGGGCGCTGGCGGCCGATTACCCGAACCATCTGATCATCGGGTCCGATCAGGTAGCAGTATTGGGCGAGAAGATTCTTGGCAAACCGCATACGTTCGAACGGGCAAAGCAGCAACTGCAGGCAGCCAGCGGCAAAAGCGTTCGCTTCCTGACCGGACTGGCCATGCTCGACAGCGCGACCAACCGAATCCAGGTGGACTGCGTGCCGTTCACCGTGCATTTCCGGTCGCTGGATGAAGCCAGGATCGAACGCTACCTCACCACCGAGCAACCCTTCGACTGCGCCGGCAGCTTCAAGGCCGAAGGCCTGGGCATCAGCCTCTTCCGCGCCACCGAAGGCGAAGACGCCACCAGCCTGATAGGCCTGCCACTGATTCGCCTGGTCGACATGCTACTGGCCGAAGGCGTCGAAATCCCCTGAACACAGGCCTTCACTATCGCAGCGCAGGCCCCTGCAGCCCGACCAGCATTGCCAGCCGCTCGGCAACACCGGCACCCAGCTTCTTGGTAAAGCGATCGAGCGGAGACTCCTTGACGGTGAAGTCGACGATATCAGGCTCGCCGATCACCTCGCGTGCCACGTAGGCAGTGCTACCCAGGGCGTCGATCAGCCCCAGCTCAAGCGCCTGCTCACCCGACCAGATCAGCCCCGAGAACAGTTCGGGGTGTTCCGCATCCTGAAGCCGATCGCCACGACCGAGCTTCACGCTATCGATGAACTGCTGATGAGTGGTGGCCAGCACGCCACGCCAGAAGCGGGTTTCCTCCGGCTTCTCGGGCTGAAACGGGTCCAGGAAGGCCTTGTGCTCGCCTGCCGTATAGACACGACGCTCGACCCCCAGCTTCTCCATGCCGTCGACAAAGCCGAAAGTCGCCGCCGTAACACCTATCGACCCAACCAGACTGGACTTGTCGGCATAGATCTCGTCGGCCGCACTGGCGATGTAGTAGGCGCCGGAGGCCCCCAGATCGGTAATCACGGCATACACCTTGATGGCCGGATACTCGCCGCGCAAACGCCGAATCTCGTCAAAGATGTAGCCCGACTGCACCGGACTGCCACCAGGACTGTTGATACGCAGAATCACGCCCTTGGTATTGACGTCCTCGAAGGCGGCCCGCAAGGCACCGACGACATTATCGGCACTGGCGGACTCCTCATCGGCGATCATGCCCCGCACGTTGATCACAGCGGTGTGACTTTCACTCACAGCGTTGCCCTTGCCGAATTGCAAGGCAGGGGAAAACAAGGCCAGCGCCCCGAAAAGATAAACGAACGTCAGCAACTTGAAGAATATGCCCCAGCGCCTTGCACGGCGCTGTTCCTGAACGCCGGCGAGCAGTGTTTTCTCCAGCAGCTTCCAGCTATCCCGATCTTCCTTGCGCTCCTCCACCGGAGCCTTCCATTCATCTGACATACATTCACCCCAGTACCGCAACGGAGCGAAGCCAGCTGCCAAGCTCCGAGAAATGATTGATTGCCACGTGCGGGTCATACTGCTGAAGAACATGCAGCGGCTGCGCGCCGTAAGAGACAGCCACACTATCGACCCCGGCACGACGAGCCATTTGCAGGTCGAACACCGAATCACCGACCATCAGCGCCTGCTCCGGCCTCACGTTACAGTGAGCGAGAATTTCCTGGATCATCAATGGGTCCGGCTTGCTGGCCGTCTCATCCGCACAACGCGTGATATCGAAGAAACCCTCCCAGCGCTGCCCCGCCAGCACCCGATCCAGGCCCGGCCGCCCTTTGCCGGTCGCAACCGCAAGCAGATATCCCGCTTCGCGAAACTCGGACAACGCTTCAGCAACGCCCGGATAAAGAGCCGAAGGCTGAGCCTCAAGCATCAGATAGTGCTCGCCGTAGCGACGGCGAAATTCCTCGACCAGCGCAGGATCGGACAACCCCGGATACAGCACGGCGATCGCCTCGGGCATCGCCAGACCGATGATACCCCTGATGGCGGAGTCATCGAGCACCGGCAGACCACAACCGCGAGAGGCAACATGAATCGACTCGACGATTCGCCCGATCGAATCCACCAGCGTGCCATCCCAGTCGAATATCAGAACCCGGTATTTACTCACCGAGGCGCTCCAGGGTACGCGCCCACATTTCGTCGACCGGCGCCTCCAGCGATAACTCGCCACCATCTGGCAGCGGCACCTTCAGGGCATAGGCATGGAGGAACAAACGCTTGCCGCCAAGATCGCGAATCTCGCGAGTGAACTCTTCGTCGCCGTATTTGCTGTCACCGGCGATGCTGTGCCCGGCATGCCGGGCATGTACGCGAATCTGATGAGTACGCCCCGTAACCGGCTTGGCTTCAACCAGGGTCGCGAAATCACCGAAGCGGCGCAGCACACGGAACAGCGTCAGCGCCTCCTTGCCATCCTCGGTCACTTCAACCATTCGCTCGCCAGAGCGCAGCGTATTCTTCAGCAACGGCGCGCTGACCTGCTTCTTGGAGGTTTCCCAGCGGCCACGCACCAGCGCCATATAGCGCTTGTCCACGCCGTCGCCACGCAGCGCCTGATGCAGGTGGCGCAGCATGCTGCGCTTCTTGGCCACCATGAGCAGGCCGGATGTATCGCGATCCAGGCGATGCACCAGCTCGAGCTCCCTGGCGTCCGGACGCAATTGACGCAGCGCCTCGATCACACCGTAGCTGAGCCCGCTGCCGCCATGCACGGCTATCCCAGCCGGCTTGTTCAGCACGATGAGCGCCTTGTCTTCGTGGACGATGGCCTTTTCCAGCCGCTCCAGCAACCCCTGGGCCAACGGCTCGGGCTCGTCACGCTCGGCCAGGCGCAGTGGCGGAACACGCACGAGATCGCCGGCCTGCAGCTTGTATTCAGGCTTGATTCGTCCTTTGTTCACCCGCACCTCGCCTTTGCGCAAGATGCGATAGATCAGCGTCTTCGGAACACCGCGAAGCTGGGTACGGAGAAAGTTGTCGATACGTTGGCCGGCAAGTTCCGGCGCCACCTCGAGTATTTGCACACCGGAGGTCTGGGAGGGGGTATTGGTCATCGCGGCATCATAGGGTCTGCTCCCGCTTCGTCGCAAGCTGCGTTGCAGCGGCAAATCGAACCGGACCGGGCAACGTTTGCAGGCGTGGAATCGGGAGCGATGGTACCTTTCCAGGCCCTGTAACGCCGCTTGGCGCCATTCGCCGCCCCCCCTGGGTCTGAGACTCCGGCGCGACCGCTTACGTGACGGAAACAGGCCCTGGCAATTTTCATGGAATTGAAGCACTTAAACATTGCTGTTATAGTCGCGAACGCCGCCAAAAGCGGCCAGGTCACAGGATGCCAGCGATATCGCCATCCCTGACCGGCTAATAAATGTCCGAGGACGTGAGGCCGTCCGACGCAGCTTTCCTCAATGTAGCGGTAAAGTTGTGAAACAAGCCTTGAAGACATGATGCGTGCCCCCGCTGGGGAATCGCGATAATCGACAACCCGCTTCCTGGATTCTGCGAGCGGCACCCGATTTTCAAAGTATGCGTGTTGGGTGGAGATGCACAGCATCGGATTGCGTAGCAAAAGCTTTCACAGACGCTTCATTCCGTCCGCTACCGATGCCTGATTCCTCCTCCCGAACCATTGCTTCTGTTCCGACAGCAAGCAGGAGATGTCGTCGCGACGCCGGCCCATTTGGCCGCACATCGCTGGACACTGGAGTGCCTTACAACCATTCCTGACTCACCTGACACCGACCGCGAGAGTCGTGTGTGCCGAACGCCGTTTCCGGATGCCACGGAAACCGACGGTACTACATGAAAAGAATGCTAATTAACGCAACTCAACCCGAAGAGTTGCGTGTCGCACTGGTCGACGGCCAACGTCTGTTCGATCTGGACATCGAATCGGGTGCCCGCGAACAGAAAAAAGCCAACATCTACAAGGGCAAGATCACTCGCGTCGAGCCCAGCCTCGAGGCCGCCTTCGTCGACTTCGGCGCCGAGCGCCACGGCTTTCTGCCACTCAAGGAAATCTCTCGCGAATACTTCAGCAAGGCCCCCGAAGGCCGCGTGAACATCAAGGATGTTCTGCGCGAGGGCCAGGAAGTCATCGTCCAGGTCGAGAAGGAAGAACGCGGCAACAAGGGCGCCGCCCTGACCACCTTCATCAGCCTCGCCGGCCGCTATCTGGTGTTGATGCCGAACAATCCGCGCGCCGGCGGCATCTCCCGCCGCATCGAAGGCGAGGAACGCAACGAGCTGCGCGAAGCGCTGAATGGCCTCGACGTACCGGCCGACATGGGCCTGATCGTCCGCACTGCCGGCCTGGGTCGCTCCAGCGAAGAGCTGCAGTGCGACCTCGACTATCTGCTGCAGCTCTGGACCGCGGTCAAGGATGCTTCGCAGGATCGTGTCGCGCCGTTCCTGATCTATCAGGAATCCAACGTCATCATCCGCGCCATCCGCGACTACCTGCGCCAGGACATCGGCGAAGTACTGATCGACAGCGTCGAGGCCCAGGACGAGGCACTGAGCTTCATCCAGCAGGTCATGCCGCAATACGCCAGCAAGATCAAGCTCTATGAAGACAGCGTCCCGCTGTTCAACCGCTTCCAGATCGAAAGCCAGATCGAGACGGCTTTCCAGCGTGAAGTGAAGCTGCCGTCCGGCGGTTCCATCGTCATCGATCCGACCGAAGCACTGGTGTCGATCGACATCAACTCGGCGCGCGCCACCAAGGGCGGCGACATCGAAGAAACGGCGCTGCAGACCAATCTGGAAGCAGCCGAGGAAATCGCCCGCCAGTTGCGTCTGCGTGACATCGGCGGCCTGATCGTCATCGACTTCATCGACATGACCCCGGCCAAGAACCAGCGCGCCGTCGAGGAGAAGGTGCGCGAAGCGCTGGAAGCCGATCGCGCCCGCATCCAGGTCGGTCGCATCTCGCGCTTCGGCCTGCTGGAAATGTCCCGCCAGCGGCTGCGCCCGTCCCTCGGCGAAACCAGTGGCATCGTCTGCCCCCGCTGCAACGGCCAGGGCATCATCCGTGATGTCGAGTCGCTGTCGCTGGCGATCCTGCGCCTGATCGAGGAAGAAGCCCTCAAGGACCGCACCGCCGAGGTTCGTGCCCGCGTGCCCTTCCAGGTCGCCGCCTTCCTGCTCAACGAAAAGCGCAACGCGATCACCAAGATCGAACTGCGTACCCGTGCGCGCATCTTCATCCTGCCGGACGACCATCTGGAAACGCCGCACTTCGAAGTTCAACGTCTGCGTGACGACAGCCCCGAGATCGTTGCCGGCCAGGCCAGCTACGAGATGAGCCCGACCGAGGCCGAGGAAGTTCAGCCAGTCAGTTCCACTCGCACCCTGGTACGCCAGGAGGCTGCCGTCAAGACCGCGCCGCAGCGTACTGCGCCAACTTCCGTCGCCACTGCGCCTGCCGAGGCTCCCGCAGCAACCGCCGCTCAGGAGCCCAGCCTGTTCAAAGGCCTGATCAAGTCCCTGGTCGGCCTGTTTGCAGGCAAGCCGGAAGAGCCGCAAGCCGCTGCCGAAGTCGAGAAGAAGCCCTCCTCGCCGCGTCCGCAGCGCAATGACGAACGCCGTAGCGGACGCCAGCAGAACCGCCGGCGCGACTCGCGGGGCGGCCGTGACGAGGAGCGCAAGCCGCGTGAGGAGCGCCAGGCTCGTGAAGAGCGTCAGCCTCGTGAGGAGCGTCAGCCACGCGAAGAGCGTCAACCACGCGAAGATCGTCAACCTCGCGAGGAGCGCCAGCCGCGTCCTCCACGGGAAGAGCGCAAGCCCCGTGAGCAGACTGAGGCGACGGAGACGCAGCTGCGTCGCGAGCGCACTCCTCGCGAGGAGCGCAAACCACGCGAAGAACGCAAGCGCGAGCTGCGCGCGCCGATCGACGAAGCGCCAGTAGCTGCAAGCGAAGAGCAGGCAGAACGTCAACCACGCGCACCGCGTGAAGAACGCAAGCCACGCGCCGAGCAACAGAGCCCGGTCGCCGCCGACGAACTGCTGCAGCAGGTCGAGGACACCTCTGAAGAGGGCCAGGACGCCAACGACAACAGCGAAGGCAACGATGGCGATCGTCCACGCCGTCGTTCGCGCGGACAGCGCCGCCGCAGCAATCGCCGTGAACGTCAGCGCGACGCCAACGGTAACGAGATCGAGGAAGTCGACGAAAACAACTCTCCGGTCAAGACTGAGGAAATCGCTATCGCCGCGACGGCCGCCGCACTGGCAGCCAACACCGCCGACACGGAAGTGACGGAAGTCGCCCAGCCCGCGCTGCTCGACGATACGCTGCCTGCACAGACTGCCGATGCTGTCACCACGGCTGCTGAAGTTGCCGTCGAAGCCGAGCAGGACGTGGGTGAGCCGCAGGTCGCCGAAGAACCGGTAGTTGCTCAGCAGCCAGAGCAGGCTCCTGCTCAGCAAGCCGCAACGGTACCGACAGAAGCGCCCGCTGTAGCCGCTCAGCCTGAAGTCCAGCCAGAGGCAGCCGCACAGCAGCCTGCAGCGGAACTTCCGGAAGTGTCGCCGGTAGTAGCCGCCCCGGCGCTCACCCCTAGCGGCCGCGCGCCCAACGATCCGCGCGAGGTTCGCCGCCGTCAGCGCGAAGCCGAGCGGCTTGCCAAGGAAGCGGCCGAGGCCGAAGCCAAGGCAGCTGCGGAGCAGCCGCTGGCCAGTCCGGAGATCGTCGCCAGCGAACCGGCGCCGCAAGCTCAGCCGGAAGAAGCTGTTCAGCCAGCAGCCGAGGAAGTTCAGCCGGAGCAAGCTGTCGAGCCAGCAGTCCAGTCGGAGCAGCCTGCTGCCGAGCAACCGGCCGCTGCCACTGAAGAGCCAATCCCGGAAACGACTGCTGCTGACGTGAGCGAACCGCAAACGGCACCTGCCGCAAGCCAGGAGCCAGAGCAGGTCGTGCCTCGCGAGCCAGACGCAACTGAAGGCAACGAACCGGACAGTCGCGAGAAGCCTCAGGGCTAAGCTGTTCAGGCGCATGGAAAAGGGATGCTTCGGCATCCCTTTTTTTGTCTGCGCAAAGCAACCATTGGACGCAAAGGTCGCGCACGCCACAAAATTGCTATTGGAACGCCAGCACTCGACAACCTTGCAATACGCCACTTCACGCGAGCCGACACGGGAGCCCGATGAATCTTTCTCTAATGAATCGCTATGCCTTTTTCGCGTTTTGCGTGCTTTTCAGCCTGCTGAGCCTGCCATGGCTAGGGCAGCTCTGGCCCATCACACTGATCACCGCCCTGCTCAGCGCCGTCGGCATCAACGACCTTCTGCAAGCGAAGCAGGCCGTACGCCGCAACTATCCGATTCTCGGCAACATTCGTTATCTCATCGAAACCATTCGCCCGGAGATACGCCAATACCTACTGGAGAACGACAGCGATCCGCTGCCCTTCTCCCGCGCTCAGCGCTCGCTGGTCTATGCCAGAGCCAAGAACCAGGTGGCCGACAAACCATTCGGCACCTTGTCGGACGTTTACGGCAGCGGCTTCGAATTCATCGGACACTCGATCCGAACCGCACCGCACAGCAACCCGCAGGGTTTTCGCATCACGGTGGGTGGCCCACAGTGCCGACAGCCTTATTCGGCCTCGATTTTCAATATTTCAGCGATGAGCTTCGGCTCGCTCAGCGCCAACGCCATTCGTGCGCTCAATCGTGGCGCGCGGATGGGCGACTTCGCCCACGACACCGGTGAAGGCAGCATCAGTCGCTACCACCTGGAACACGGCGGCGACCTGATATGGGAACTCGGCAGTGGCTATTTCGGCTGTCGCAACGAAGAAGGCGGGTTCGATGCCGAGCAATTCGCCCGGCAGGCCCAACTGCCGCAAGTGAAGATGATCGAGATAAAGCTTTCGCAAGGCGCCAAGCCCGGTCATGGGGGCATCCTGCCCAAGCACAAGATCACCGCCGAGATCGCAGCGACACGCGGTATTCCCATGGACCGCGATTGCGTATCGCCTGCCAGCCACAGCCGCTTCTCGACGCCGCTGGAGCTGCTTGGTTTCATCGCCGAGCTACGCGAGCTGAGCGGTGGCAAGCCGGTCGGCTTCAAGCTCTGCTTGGGACATCCATGGGAATTCATGGCGATCGCCAAGGCGATGCTGCAAACCGGCATCCTGCCCGACTTCATCGTGATCGACGGCAAGGAAGGCGGCACCGGGGCGGCACCACTGGAGTTCACCAACCATGTGGGTGTTCCGCTGCGCGAGGGACTGTTGTTCGTACATAACACCCTGGTGGGTTTGAACCTGCGCAAGCACATCAAGCTTGGCGCCAGTGGCAAAATCGTCAGTGCATTCGACATCGCCTGCGTGCTGGCCATCGGTGCCGACTGGGCGAACTCGGCGCGCGGCTTCATGTTTGCGATTGGCTGCATCCAGTCGCAGTCATGCCATACCAACAAATGCCCGACCGGCGTGGCGACACAGGATCCATTGCGCCAACGCGCGCTGGTGGTACCGGACAAGGCCGAGCGCGTCTACAACTACCATCGCAACACCCTGGAGGCGCTGTCCGAGATACTTGCAGCCGCAGGCCTCGGGCACCCGCAGCAACTGGAAGCCAAGCACCTGGTCCGCAGGATGTCGGCAACGGAGATCAAGCTGTTCTCGCAATTGCACACCTTCCTCGAACCGGGCGCCCTGCTCTCTGACGACCTGCAAGGTGATTTCTACCCGCACATGTGGCGGATGGCGCAGGCAGAGAGCTTCGATCCGAAACTGAGCTGAGGATGGCCGTAGCGCCTCAGAGCACGTTTGGCTCGATTTCGAGGGCGACCCCGAAGCGCTCGAGCACGTCGGCCTGGATACGCCGGGCCAGCTGCAGCAGTTGCATTCCAGTGGCCTGGCCATGATTGACCAGCACGAGAGCCTGCAGACGATGCACGCCGGCATCGCCCTCGCGATACCCCTTCCAGCCGGCCCGCTCGATGAGCCAGCCAGCCGCCAGCTTCACCTGGCCGTCGCCCTGCTGATAGGCGACCAGATCGGGATGGCTGCCTTGAAGCTTTCCGGCAACGGCAGCGGATACCAGTGGATTTTTGAAGAAGCTGCCAGCATTGCCCAGCTGTTGCGGATCCGGCAGCTTTTCGCTGCGGATGGCACAAACCGCCCGACTCACATCCGCCGCAGTGGGTCTGCTGATCCCCTGCTCTGCGAGGCGCTGACGGATAGGCCCGTACTCGAGATGCAGCGCGCCCTGACGACGCAAGAGCAAGCGCACACGCAGCACCAGATAGCGCCCCGGCTCCTGTTTGAAGATGCTGTCGCGATAGCCGAATGCACAGTCCTGCAAGGAAAACTCACGGAGCGTCCCGGTTTCGATCTCCAGCGCCGTGAGGCCGGCAAAGATGTCCTTGATCTCGACACCGTAGGCACCAATGTTCTGGATCGGAGACGCGCCGACCGTGCCCGGTATCAGACTCAGGTTCTCCAGCCCTGCCAACCCTTGCTCCAGGGTCCACAGCACGAACGGGTGCCAGGGCTCACCGGCTTGCGCCTCCACCAGCACCTGTCCATCGGAGTCTTCGATGATGCGCCTGCCACGACTGGCCATATGCAGCACCAGGGCCGGCACATCGCGCGTCAGCAGCAGGTTGCTGCCGCCACCGACTGGCAGCAACGGTACGCCTAGCTGCCGCGACAGAGCGAGTGCTTCGCGCACATCCTCATCGTCATGAGCGGAAGCGAAGTAGCGCGCACGCTGATCGACAGCGAAGGTATTGAACGGCTTCAGCGATCGATTGGATTCGAGGGTAAGGCTCACAGTCGCCCCTTGATTTCGACGAGCAGGGCATCGCAGGCCTTTTCGATGAGGTCCAGGACCTCTTCGAAGCCATCATCGCCACCGTAGTACGGGTCAGGCACCACATCGCGCCCCAGTCCATAGCGACGCAGCAACAGGTCCAGCTCTGCACGGCCTCGCGCCGGGCGCAAGGCCTGCAGCCGCGCAAGATTGTCGTGATCCATCGCCAGGATCAGGTCGAACCGCTCGAAGTCCTCGGGCCGCACCTGGCGCGCACGCAGCGCTGCGAGCGAATAGCCGCGCCGTCCGGCTGCGGCGCAGGCACGCGAATCCGGCGTCTTGCCGGCATGCCAGTCGCCGGTCCCGGCCGAATCGATCTCGACCCGGCTGCACAGCCCGGCCTGCTGGACACGCTGACGGAACACCCCTTCGGCAGTGGGCGAACGACAGATATTGCCCATGCAAACGAACAGCACCTTCATTTCAGCCACCCAGCAACCGCCGGACCCGCTCCAGGTCTTCGGCGGTATCGACACCTGCGGGCGGCGCCTGCAGCGCATCGGCGACATGGATTCGCCGGCCATGCCAGAGCGCACGCAGCTGCTCCAGGCACTCGGTATCCTCGAGCCAGCACGGGCCCCAGGACACGAAGTCGGCGAGGAAACCCGCACGATACGCATAGATTCCGATGTGTCGACGGTAAGGCACCCCGGCAGGCAACTGGCTGCGATCCGCGGCAAACGAATCCCGCGCCCACGGCAGTGGTGCCCGGCTGAAGGTCAGCGCCAGGCCATCGATGTCCGAAAGGACCTTCACCACGTTGGGATTGAACAGCGCCTGCACGTCAGCCAGCGGTTCTGCCAGCGTGGCGATGGAGGCCTCGGGATGAGCCGCCAGATTCGCCGCAACCTGATCGATCACCGCCGGGGGAATCAGCGGCTCGTCACCCTGCACGTTGACCACGATCGCGTCTGCTGCCAGTCCGAGCCGCTCGGCCACTTCCGCGAGGCGGTCAGTGCCGGAGTTGTGCTCGGGTCGGGTCAGCACGACTTCCGCACCGAACGCCGAACAGGCATCGACGATGCGCGGGTCATCGGTAGCGACCACGACGCGCTGAGCCGCGCTCTTGCCCGCCTGCTCCCACACGTGCCGGATCATCGGCTTGCCGGCGATGTCCTGCAGCGGCTTGCCTGGCAGGCGGGTCGACGCATAGCGGGCAGGAATAACGACGGTGTAGGCAGTGCTCATTTATCCAGGCGCTCATCCACGTCGAGGGTCCGGGCTTCGCTCTCGAGCATCACCGGTATGCCATCGCGCACCGGGAAAGCCAGGCCGTCGGCCTTGCAGATCAGTTCCGACTTGTCATCAGCCAGCTTGAGCGGCCCCTTGCATAGCGGGCAGGCCAGAATGTCGAGCAGTTTGGTGTCCATGCGCAGTCCTTGGAAGCGGTCGACTGCGTCGGCAGATCGAACGGCTTAAGTGTGGTCGGGCAGCAATCGCGCCAGCTGACTGTCGAACCAGGAGACGAAGGACGCAGAAGGCACGGCCTGCACCTGCAGATACGACCAACCCGGCGGCGCGAATGCCCGGCATTTCACCGCATCCTTTTCGGTCATCACCAGCGGCAACTCGGGGCAGAATTTCAACTGCTCGGGGCTGTAGGTGGCATGGTCGGCGAAGGCATGCGGAATCGGGCGCCAGTGTAGCGTTTCGAGCGTACCGAAGAAACGCTGCGGATTGCCGATGCCAGCCACCGCATGCAGTTGCTGGCCGGCCGGGAAGCGATCGAGCGACCAGCGCGCGCCTGAACACAGTTCGACCAGCGCGACGGGCCGAAGGTTGAACGCATAACCATCCGCGCGATCCGCGTCGGCACCGTTGAACAGCACCGCGTCCACGCTGCTCAGCCGCTCGGCTGGCTCACGCAGGGGGCCGGCCGGCAGGCAGCGGCCGTTGCCCAGTCCGCGGGCGGCATCGATCAGCACCAGCTCCAGGTCGCGCGCCAATCGATAGTGCTGCAGGCCATCATCGGAAAGAATCAGGTCGAGCGATTCCGTCTCCAGCAGCCGGCGGACGGCGCTTGATCGATCAGGATCGATCATCAGGGGTACGCCGGTCCGCTGGACGATCAACAGCGGTTCGTCACCCGCTTGCGCGGCCGCATGTTCCGGGCGCACGCGCCAGGGCAGTGTCGGCGGCTGCGCGCCGTAGCCACGACTGACGACACCGACGCGCAGCCCGCGACTTCGACAGTGCTCGATCAGCCAGAGAATCAGCGGCGTCTTGCCGGTTCCGCCCACGGTGATGTTGCCGACGACGATGACCGGCAGCGGCGCGCGATAGACATTGCCATTGCCTTCGAGGAAACGCCGGCGCCGGGCCTCGACCACGCGCCGGTACAGCAGCTCCAGCGGCGCCAGCAGCCCCAGCGCCGGATGCCCCTGATACCAGGCACGTTGCAGGCGATCGGCGAAGGACATCAGGGCGACGCCTGCGCCTCGACCGTGGTGATGCGCAGCTGAGCGAAGCCCAGCTTGCCGGCAGCGTCCATCGCGGTGATCACCGCCTGGTGCGGTGTCTTGCCATCGGCGCTGATGACCATGGGCAGGCGCGCATCGCCGCCGGACTCCTTGCTGAGCGCAGCCATCAGTGAATTGAGGTCGCTCTTCAACAGGGCTTTGCCGTTGAGTGAGTAATTGCCGTCCACGTCGATCAGCACTTCCAGTTGCCGAATCTCGGCATCCTGCGGCGGCGTGCCGCTGACCGCTTCCGGAAGATCCACCTTGAGCTGCGTTTCACGGGTAAAGGTCGTGGTGACCACGAAGAACAGCAGCAGGATGAACACCACGTCGATCAGTGGCGCCAATCCTATCTCGACGTTCTCGCGAGGTTTGCGCCGGAATTTCACGCCTTGCCCTCACCGAGATCGACATCACGGTCGCCCTGTACCACTTCCACCAGCTTGATCGCTTCCTGTTCCATGCCCACGACCAGTTCGTCAACACGGCGCTGCAGGAAGCGATGGAAGAACAACGCGGGAATGCCGACCATCAGGCCCGCAGCGGTGGTGATCAGTGCCTTGGCGATACCACCGGCGAGCAGGGGTGCGTTGGCCATGCCGGACCCCATGAACGCGCTGAAGATCTCGATCATGCCCAGTACCGTTCCCAACAGGCCGAGCAAGGGGGCGATACCGGCGATGGTGCCCAGGGCGTTGAGATAGCGCTCGAGATCATGGACGACCCGGGCGGCCGCTTCCTCGATGCATTCTTTCATGATCTCGCGGCCACGCTTGGAGTTGCTGAGGCCGGCGGCGAGGATTTCACCCAGTGGGGAATCCGCACGCAGCTCCTTGAGCTTCTGGTTGCTGAGCTTCTTCTCCTTGATCCATTTCCATACCTGGCCCAGCAGGTGCGGAGGCGTGACGCGGCTCGGGCGCAATGTCCACAGACGCTCGGCGATGATGCCGGCGGCAGCGATGGAACACAGGATGATTGGCAGCATTATCCAGCCGCCTGCTTTGACCAGCTCCCACACGAGATGAATCCCCCTCGAAAAAGTGGCGCCACTCTAGCATAGGGGCGCCGGCTCGCCGACGGCCGCCGTTCTCATTTTTCCCGCCAGAATCGTCGCTGCGTGCGCAGTGGAAGGGCTGAGGAAAAGCTGCCGAGATCGATACGAATGGCACCATGCAGGGCGGTGTCGTAGATACCGATATGAGCTGCCCGGAGGCGCTCGATCACGGTGGGATGGGGGTGACCGAAGGCATTGTGCCGGCTGCGGGAAATCAGCACCGTGGAGGGACGCACCGCATCCAGGAAGAGCTCGGATGAAGAACTCCGACTGCCATGGTGCGCGAGCAGCAGCCACTGCGCCTGCAGCGGCTGCTGGCTTGCCAGCAATGCCTGTTCGGCTGCCTGGTCGATATCGCCGGTCAGCAACAGTCTCTCGCCATTCGCCTCGATCAGCAGAACGCAGGACAGCTGGTTGCTGTCGCGTGCAGCCGACCATTGCCAGAGACTGAAGCGCACGCCATCCCACTGCCACTGCGTACCACTTTCGCAAGGCTCTGCGACCACCCGCCCGGCATGTCGGTGAGGCTCGCCACTGACTACACGTGCCGTCGGCATCAGGCGCTGAATGGCTTCTGCGCCACCGGAATGGTCGTTGTCGGCATGACTCAACAGCAGTATGTCCAACCCGCCCACCCCCAACGTACGCAGCGACGGGAAGATTACCCGCTCCCCCGTATCGAAATCGCCATGGCGCGGGCCGGCATCATAGAGAAGCGCGTGCCGCTGGGTACGCACCAGGACGGAAAGGCCCTGCCCTACATCAAGCAGCCATACCTGCGCCCGCCCATCGGGTATCGTCTGCATCGGTGGGAACGCGAGCGGCATCAGCAGCGCCAGCCCAAGCAGGCGAAGCGGGAGGCCTGCCGGCAGCAACAGCAGCAAGACGCCCAAAGCAATCAGCATGTACGCCCAGGACGGCAGGCCTGGCGCCAGCCATGCCGGCTGCCATGACGAAATGGCGGCCAGCAGATCGAACAGCAGGGAAAGCAAGCCGCCGACAAGCCACAGCAACCGTTCACCGACGTCCCATACCGGCAAGAGCAGCGTGCCGAGCAGCGCGAAAGGCACGGTCAGGCTTACCCAGGGTACGGCGATCAGGTTGGCCAGCGGGCCGCTGGCACTGACCGGCAACCCGAGCGCCAGCAACAGCGGCAACAGGCCGAGCGTCGCCGCCCATTGCGCGCGGACCAGGGTCTTCCACCAAACCCACCGCCCGAGGCGACCGGAAAAGACCAGCGCCAGCACCGCCACCGCACCGAACGACAGCCAGAAGCCCGGCTGCAACGTGACCAGCGGATCGATGAGCAGGACCCCGTTCAGTGCCAGCAGCAACGGCAACCAGACGCCCAGATGACGAAAACGCAAGCGCCAGAGCAGGACCACAGCCACCATGAGACAGGCACGGCGCACCGGCACGTCGAAACCGGAAACCCAGCCGTAAACCAAGGCACCGGCAAGCGCCAGCGCACACGCCCAAGGCAGCCAGGGCCACTGCCGCGGCCAGACACCGAAGCGCACGAGCAGCGCCACCAGGCCGTACAGCAAGCCGGCGAGCATGCCGATGTGCTGCCCGGAAATGACCATCAGGTGCACGGTGCCGGTGTCCTGGAGCACCTGCCAGTCATCTCGACTCAGCCCGGAGTCATCGCCTACGACCAGCGCCGCGATCGCACCTTGCCGACCAGAGGCGGAAACAGCCATCAGGCGGCTCCTCAGACGATCGCGCCATCCCTCGGGCGTGCCAGACGTCGATAACCGCTCCCCGGCCTTGACCGTACCGGTCGCCCCGATGCGTCGAGCCAGCAACCAGGCTTCGTAATCGAACGACTGAGGATTGACCTGCCCGCGCGGACGCTTCAGCCGTGCCGCCAGTCGCCATCGCTCTCCCGCCTGCAACAGCGGGCCGCCATACCAGGACAGTCGCAGCCTGGATGGCAGCCCGAAATGGCGCGACTCGATCTCCTCGAGCTCGAAGCGAACCACACCGTCGCGGCTTGCAGGCAAGCCAACCACTCGCCCCTCGAGCCAGAAGGTACGCCCATCCATGGCCGCCGACAGACGGTCATCAAGGGCTGCCTGGATCTGAAAACAGGCCCAGGCCAGGCCGAGCAGGAACAGACCTGGCGCTCGCCAGCGACCGCACAAGAGCGCCAGCACGCCGAGGGTGGCGAATCCCAGCAGGCCCGATGCGGAGGGCAATACAGGCAGGAAGCGCGGCAGGACAAGACCTGCGGCGAGCGCCAGCATCCATGTGCGCATGCTTTTCGACTCCAGGAATCCGTTCCGGAACCGCTTTTCGCGGATGGCCAATTTGTCGCAGGCTCAGACGTAATGTGACAAAACTACTGTCTGCGCCGCGATGCGATTCAAGGCATAATCGCGCAGCTGAGCCTGCCAGAGAACCTTCATGCCGCGTCGCTTTTTCAAACGCTACATGCCGCACCCCGATCGCATCAAGACTAACAAGTCGCTGCGTTTTCTAGGGGCGCTGATTCACGATCCCAATCTCTGGCATCTCAACCGCCACTCGGTATCCCGAGCCATGGCGATCGGCCTGTTCTGGGCGATGATTCCAATGCCCTTGCAGATGCTGGCGGCGGCGATATGCGCACTGCCTTCCAGGGCGAACCTGCCGATCGCGGTGGGGCTGGTCTGGCTGACCAATCCGCTGACCATGCCACCGGTCTTCTACTGCAACTACAAGCTCGGAACCTGGCTGCTGGATACCCCGGCGTCCGACATGCCTGCCGAACTGAGCCTGGCCTGGGTTCGCCATATGCTGGAGCACAACTGGCAGCCACTGTATCTGGGGTCGCTGGTCACCGCGATCGTGTTCGCGATCCTCGGCTACGTGCTCACGCAAGCCTACTGGCGCTGGTGGGTCGGCCGCAGCTGGCGCAGGCGCCAGAGCGGCCGTCGCTAGCTCACTCGTAGCGCAAGGCTTCAGCCGGCTGGGTCTGGGCGGCACGCCATGCCGGATACAGCGTAGCCAGAAAGCTCAACGTCAGTGCCGCGGCGGACACCAGTACGACGTCGTCCAGCCGCAACTCGGACGGCAGGGTACTGATGAAATAGACGTCCGAGCTGAAGATGTGCTGCCCGGATACCTTTTCCAGCCAGCTCACCAGCGCACTCACGTTCAACGCCCCGAGCACACCCAGGACCACGCCGATCACGGTGCCACTGAAACCGATAATGCTGCCCTGCACCATGAAGACCGCCATGATCTGCCGGGGCGTAGCACCGAGCGTGCGCAGAATGGCAATGTCGGCTCGCTTGTCAGCAACCACCATGATCAGCGTCGCGATGATGTTGAACGCAGCGACCGCCACGATGAGCATCAGCAGCAGTCCGATCATGGTCTTTTCCATCTTCATCGCACTGAACAGGCTGCCCTGGGTGTACGACCAGTCCTCCACGCGGTAGCCCTCGCCCAGCAGATCGCCCAGTTGCGCAGCCACTTCCGGCGCGCGGTACAGATCGCTCAGCTTGAGCCGCACGCCCTGCACCTGCTGCGCTGTCCAGCGATGAATCTGCGCGGCATCGGCGCGATGAATCATCCCCAGGCTGCCGTCCAGGTCGGCACCGACCTTGAATACGCCAACCACGTTCAGCCGCTGCATGCGGGGCGTAACGCCACCAGGCGTCGAGCTGACCTCGGGTACGATCAGGGTCAGCTTGTCGCCCAGCTTCAGGCCGAACCGGCGGGCCGTCATCACGCCGATGATGACGCCGAACTCGCCGGGCCTCAGGGCATCCAGGCTGCCAGCGAGCAGACGCTCGCCGACAATGGACACATCCGCTTCTGCCTGCGGGTCGATGCCGCTGATCTGGATCGGTTGCATGCTGCCCTTGAACGACAGCATGCCTTCGAGCTGGGTGACCGGAGCCATGCCGACGATCTGCGGATGCCCGGACAAGCGCTTCGCAACGGCCTGCCAGTCGTCCAGCGGCTGGTCGCCGATGATGGTGGCGTGCGACACCATGCCGAGAATTCGCGCGCTCATTTCGCGCTGAAACCCGTTCATCACCGACAGGACCATGATCATCGCCAGCACCCCTAGCGCCAGCCCGATCAACGAGGTCAGGGAAATGAACGAGATGAAATGGTTACGCCGCTTGGCGCGCGTGTAGCGGCTACCGATGAAGACACTCAGAGGCCGGAACATCATTCGACCACCAGATGCCCGTCTTCCAGCCGCAGGACCTGATCCATCTGCGCGGCCAGCTGGCGGTCATGGGTAACCGCCAGGAAGGCGGTCTGCAGCGAGTTGCTGAGTTCCAGCATCAGATCCTGAATACCCTGCGCGGTATGGTGATCGAGGTTGCCCGTGGGCTCATCGAGCAATACCAGAGCCGGTTCGTTCACCAGCGCGCGAGCGATGGCCACCCGCTGACGCTCGCCACCCGACAATTCCGCCGGCTTGTGCTCGAGACGATGCCCCAGCCCGACCCGCTCCAGCAAGGCGGCAGCCTTCCGGCGAGCTTCCGGGATAGGCGTGCGGCCAATCAGCAGCGGCATGCAGACATTCTCCAGAGCAGTGAACTCAGCGAGCAGGTGATGGAACTGATAGACGAAGCCCAACGCCCGGTTGCGCAACAGCCCACGATCCTTCTCGTTGAGCGCCGACAGCTCTTCGCCGGCAAGCCAGACGCTACCTTCGCTCGGCGTGTCCAGGCCACCGAGCAGATTCAGCAATGTACTCTTGCCGGAACCTGAACTGCCGACGATGGCGACACGCTGCCCCGGAAAAAGCTCCAGCTGCAGCCCGGCCAGTACTTCGACCGACTCCGGCCCCTGCTCGTAACGCTTGCCCAGATTGCGGCAGCTCAGCACTGCCGGCTTTTGCGAAGACTGCTCGTTCATAACCCGCTCACTCATAACGTAGCGCCTCAGCCGGCTGGGTGCGCGCGGCACGCCAGGCCGGATACAGGGTCGCAAGAAAACTCAGGACCAGCGTAGCAACGCAGACCTGGATCACATCGGCGGCCATCAGCCGAGACGGCAGGTAGTCGATGAAGTACACGTCGGCGCTCAAGAACTTGTGGCCGATCAGGCGCTCCAGAGCGGCGATCCAGCCACTGACGTTGACGGCTGCGAACATGCCGAGCAGCGCGCCGACCAGCGTGCCGACGACACCGATCACAGTGCCCTGCACCATGAATACCGCCATGATCTGCCCAGGCGTAGCACCCAGGGTACGCAGGATGGCGATATCGCCACGCTTGTCGGTCACGACCATGACCAGCGTCGAAATGATATTGAAGGCCGCGACCGCGACGATCAGTAGCAGAAGCAGACCGATCATGGCCTTCTCCATGCGAATCGCCTGGTAAAGATTGCCGTGGGTGCGCGTCCAGTCGCGCGAGTAGAAGTCGTCGCCGAGCTGGCCGGCCAGCTCCCAGGCGATGCGTGGCGCCTGGAAAAGATCGTCGAAGCGCAGCCGCAAGCCTTGTACCTGACCCGCCTGCCAACGCTGCAGGCGCGCCATGTCGGCGATGTTGGCCAGCGCGACGTAACCGTCGATCTCGCCGGCCCCGACATGGAAGATGCCGGTGACGGTGAAGCGCTTCATGCGCGGAAACATGCCGGCCGGCGTCACGGTGACTTCGGGCGCCACGAAGGTGATCTTGTCGCCCACGCTTACGCCGAGCTTGGCGGCGGCCTTGTCGCCGATGACGATGCCGAATTCGCCTGGCTGCAGATCGTCCAGCGAACCTTCGCGAAAGAACTGATCGATGATCGAAACCTTGCGCTCGGCCTGCGGGTCCACCGCGTTGACCAGGATCTTGGTCACCTTCCCTTGATAGGTCAGCAGGCCCTGGCTCTGAATGAAAGGTGCCGTAGCGGCGACCTGGGAGTGGCCTTCGAGCCGCCTGCCCAGAGCCTGCCAATCGCTGATCGGCGTAGGACTTTCGATGGTCGCGTGCGGCACCATCCCCAACACGCGGGTACGCATCTCGTAATCGAAACCGTTCATCACCGAGAGCACGACGATCATCACCAGCACGCCAAGGGCGAGCCCGATCATGGAAGTCAGGGAAATGAAGGAGACGAAAAGGCTACGACGTCTGGCGCGGGTGTAGCGCGCCCCGATGAACACGGACAGCGGTCTGAACATAAATCCACGGGTTCGCTGGCGGGGGAAAACAACATGCAGCTGACGCGACCGCGGGGCCTGATACACTCTGGCCATTACTGCTACCCGGGTATCGCCATGCCGACACAAGACACTGAAGAACGCCGCGAATACTACCGTATCGAGGATCGTGTGGCACTGGAAATCATCCCGGCAAGCCAGGACCAGGCTTCGGCTGGCGAGCCGCTGCCGCCGCTGTTCAACCTGCTCAACGAGCTGCATCAGCTCGATTTCGAAGCGCAGCATCTGTTACGGCAGATTGCCGAAAGCAACCGGACCCTGGCCAACTACCTGAAGGTGCAGAACAAGCGAATAGAACTGCTGGGCCAGGCATTGGCGCAGGATCTGCTGAAGGATCAGGGCGCACCGCTGCCGGTGGTGTTGTCCGAAGGCGGTATCAGCTTTGCCAGCGAACAGCCGCAGACCAAAGGGGCCGTTCTCAGGCTGAAGCTGATTCTGTTGCCGCAAGGGCTCGGCCTGCTGCTCGCAGCACGGGTCATTTATTGCACGCTGATGGAGGATGGGCGCTACGACACCGGTACCGAGTTCGAAGCGTTGACTGATGCACAGCGACAGCTACTGGCACGTCATATCCTGCAGAAACAGGCGCTGGAGCGACGCCAGGCCCTGGAACACCTGCAAGGAGACTGACCGATGCGCAACCTGGCATCCGTGCTGTTGCTGATGACATTCAGCTCGCCCCTGTTCGCCGAGGACATTCTCACCCCAGTCGGCCGACAAGGCCTTGCGGAGATGGCAATGCCTGCCCCTGGCGACTCCCGGAGCCGGGTTCTGGATCGCTTCGGTCTGGCCGACGAGGAGCGCCCCGCCGTTGGCCAACCGCCGATCACCCGCTGGGACTACCGGGAGTTTTCCGTGTACTTCGAGAGCGGCCGGGTCATCGACAGCGTACGCCATCACCAACGTACCCAATCATCGCCGAAGGAAGACTTGCAACCGTGACCCTCATCTACGGCCATCGTGGCGCCAAGGGCGAAGCGCCCGAAAACACCCTGGCAAGCTTCGAACAATGCCTGCAGCATGGCGTGCGCCGCTGCGAGCTGGACCTGCACCTTTCCCGCGATGGCGAGCTGATGGTCATCCACGACCCGACACTCAAGCGCACCACCGGTCGCCGGGGCAAGGTCGCCCAGCACGATGCCGAGGATTTGGTCGGCTACGATGCCCGGCTGGGTGGTCCCGGATGGAAGGAGCCCTGCCCTATTCCACGCCTTAGTGAGCTGTTCGAGAAATGCGATTTCGAGCATTGGCAGCTCGAGGTGAAAAGTGCCTCCCGCGTTCGCGCCGCACGCACGGTCATGGCAATCCGGGAACTGGCTGAGCGCCATGATCTGATCGAGCGCATCACCGTGACGTCCAGCTCACGGGAAGTGCTGCGCGCATTGAATCGGCTGGCGCCGCAAATCTCGCGGGGCCTGGTTGCCGAATACAACTGGCTCGACCCGCTCAAGGTTGCCCGCCAGTATGGCTGCGACCTGCTGGCCTTGAAATGGACGCTGTGCACGCCAGAGCGCCTGGAAAAAGCCCGCAAGCAGGGCTTGCATGTGTCGGTGTGGACGGTAAACGAGCCCGCCCTGATGCACAGGCTGGCCGACTTCGGAGTGGACAGCCTGATCACCGACTATCCGGGCCTGGCAGTCACCACGCTAGCGCGCAGCCGATAAAGCCAAAGCGACGTCCCGGCAACAAGTTGCCGGGACAGTCTCACCTGATCAGAAGCTCTCCCGGTTCGGCCAGTGCCAGTCCCGGGAGTCGTCACCCACTCCAGCCGGCTCAGGCCACCGGCCGGAGTTGCTCAAAAAAGCCGGTTGAGCCCATCGAACGCCGCGACCCGGTACGCTTCGGCCATGGTCGGGTAGTTGAAGGTGGTGTTGACGAAGTACTTGATACTGTTCGCCTCGCCCTTCTGGTTCATGATCGCCTGACCAATGTGGACGATCTCCGAGGCCTGGTAGCCGAAGCAATGCACACCCAGCACTTCCAGCGTTTCACGATGGAAGAGAATCTTCAGCATGCCGACCGGCTCGAAGGAAATCTGCGCCCGCGCCATGCTCTTGAAGAATGCCTTGCCGACTTCGTAGGGAATCTTCGCCTGGGTCAGTTCCCGCTCGTTCTTGCCGATGGAACTGATTTCCGGAATGGTGTAGATGCCGGTCGGCACGTCATCGACGAATCGCCAGGTATCGTTTTCAACGATGCTGCCTGCTGCAGAGCGGCCCTGGTCGTAGGCGGCACTGGCCAGCGATGGCCAGCCGATCACGTCACCCGCGGCATAGATGTTGCCAACTTCGGTGCGATAGTGCTCGTCGACCTGAACCTGGCCACGACTGTTGGCCTTCAGCCCGATATTCTCCAGGCCGAGTTTGTCGGTGTTGCCAGTGCGTCCGTTGCTCCAGAGGAACGCATCCGCCTTGATCTTCTTGCCTGACTTGAGGTGCAGGATCACCCCGTTTTCCAGCCCCTCGACCCGCTCGTACTCTTCGTTGTGGCGAATCAGCACGTTGTTGTTGCGCAGGTGATAGCTGAGCGCATCGGAGATCTCGTCGTCGAGGAAACTGAGCAGTTGTTCGCGGTTATCGATCAGGTCGACCAGCACGCCCAAGCCACTGAAGATCGACGCGTACTCGCAGCCGATCACGCCGGCTCCGTAGATGATCATGCGGCGCGGTGTGTGGCTCAGTGTGAGGATGGTGTCGCTGTCGTAGATACGCGGGTGGCTGAAGTCGATGTCAGCCGGCCGGTAGGGACGCGAGCCGGTGGCGATGACGAACTGACTTGCAACGAGTTTCTCCACCATGCCATTGAGGCAAACCACTTCGACGCTCTGTTCATCCGAGAAGCTGGCGGTACCGAAGAAGGTGTCGATACGGTTGCGGGCGTAATAGCCGGTGCGCGACGTCACCTGTTTGCTGATGACCTTTCCGGCACTCTTGAGCACGTCAGGAAAGGAAAACCAGCGCGGCTCGCCAATCTGCCGGAACAACGGATTGGTGTTGTACTGCATGATCTGCCGCACCGAATGGCGCAGAGCCTTGGACGGAATGGTCCCCAGATGCGTGCAGTTCCCTCCTACGAGCGGGCGATTGTCAACCACGGCGACCTTGCGTCCCGCCTTCACGGCGTTCATGGCCGCGCCCTCCCCGGCCGGACCGGAACCCAGTACAACCAAATCGTAGTTATAGACCGCCATATACACTCCTGAAAACGCAGCGGGATACGCCGCTGCAATCAACGAATTCGCCAGGGCTCAAGAAGGAATCAAGCGCATGCAGCGCAAGCGCCGGGTAACGCAGCAGCCCGGCACAGTGACCTTCACACAAACATCTGAGGGCGCATCAACCCGGATCAACGCTTGCTGGCGTCATAGGCGAGGTCGGCACCCGCCGCGCTCTTCGCCTCATTAATCTCTTCGCATTTCTCGCGACTGCCGCCGCAGATGGAGCATTCCTTCTCGATGCCCAGATTGGCGATGCCACCGCAGGATCCGGCGATGGGCTTGCGTCCCATGATCACTCCGATAGCCATGCCGAATACGACCAGCAGCATCACCAGAAAAACCAGAAACCAGGTCATTGCTCTACTCCTTCACCGAATAGCTCATCAAAGGCCTTGGTGCTTGCCGTTACGAACTCCTGCCCTTCCCGAACAACGAAGAAGGCAGCAATTGCATTTCGCTCCGCCAGTGCCAGGCCACGCTCGGGACCGAGCACCATGAGCGCGGTAGACAACCCATCAGCACGCAGGGTCGATTCATCGATCACCGTGACCGCTGCAAGATGATGCTCGATCGGCCTGCCGGTCTGCGGATCGAGCGTGTGCGAATAACGTCTGCCGTCACGCTCGAAATAGTTGCGATAGTCGCCCGAAGTGGAAACGCCGAGCCCATCGAGCTCGACGATCTTCTGTGCTACACGCTCATCGTCCCTGGGTGCCTCGATGGCAATGCGCCAGGGTGAGCCATCGGGCTTGCGCCCTTCGGCCTTCAGCTCGCCGGTGATTTCCACCAGATAGCTCCGTACACCAAGCGCCTCCAGCCGCGCGGTCACGCGCTCGACGGCGTAGCCTGCGGCAATGCTGTTGAAGTCCAGTTGGACGGCCACTGACTTGCAAAGCCGGTCACCCTCGATGCGCAGGTGACGATGCCCGGTCAGCGCACGCGCCGCCTCGACCTCCGCCGCCGATGGAACGCGCTCGCTCCGACCTTGCGGGCCGAAGCCCCAGATATTCAGCAAAGGCTCGAGTGTAAGGTCGAAAGCGCCGTCGCTGTCCGCGGATAGCTGTTCACCGGCTGCGACCAATTCACGCATCGCGTCCGGCACATTTGCACAACTGCCGCCCGGCAAGGCATTGAAGCGCTCGACATCCGAGTCGCTGCGGTAGGTGGAAAGCTGCTTGTCGATCTCGCCCAGGATCGCTTCGACCTCGTCCTGAAGAGCCTCTTTCGCAACGACATCACCGCTACGTACGTACTTGACCGTATAGGTACTGCCCATGGTCGGGCCGCCGAAGGCTTCGACCTTGTCCTGAAAAAAACAGCCCGTCAGGGCTGCCGCCAGGGCGACAGCGATGACGGGCTTCAGGGACACGACAGCGGTTAGAGGCTGCAGTGACGCTTGGATCATGCTAGCCGCCGAAGTCGTCGAGCAGAATGTTCTCCGGCTCGACGCCCAGGTCGGTGAGCATCTTGATCACCGACGCGTTCATCATGGGCGGGCCGCACATGTAGAACTCGCAATCCTCCGGCGCCGGATGGTCCTTCAGGTAGTTCTCGTACAGCACATTGTGAATGAAGCCGGTCGGGCCTTCCCAGTTGTCCTCGGGCAGCGGATCGGACAGGGCCAGATGCCACTGGAAGTTGGGATTCTCCGCCTGCAACTGGTCGTATTCTTCCACGTAGAAGGCCTCGCGCATCGAGCGCGCGCCATACCAGAAGCTCATCTTGCGCTTGGACTTCAGGCGCTTGAGCTGGTCGAAGATGTGCGAGCGCATCGGCGCCATACCCGCGCCACCACCGATGAAGACCATCTCGGCATCGGTGTCCTTGGCGAAGAACTCGCCGAACGGTCCGTACACGGTGATCTTGTCGCCCGGCTTGAGGCTGAAGACGTAGGACGACATCTTGCCCGGCGGAATGTCGTCACGACCCGGCGGCGGCGAGGCGATGCGGATATTGAACTTGACCAGGCCACGCTCTTCCGGATAGTTCGCCATGGAGTAGGCGCGAATCACGGTTTCGTCGCACTTCGACACGTACTTCCACTGGTCGAACTTGTCCCAGTCGCCGCGATACTCTTCCTGGATGTCGAAATCCCGGTAACGCACTTCGTGCGGCGGGCATTCCAGCTGCACGTAACCACCAGCGCGGAAGTCGACATTCTCGCCTTCCGGCAACTTGAGCGTCAGCTCCTTGATGAAAGTCGCGACGTTAGGATTGGACTCGACGGTGCATTCCCACTTCTTCACACCGAAGACTTCTTCCGGCACCTCGATCTTCATGTCCGCCTTGACCGGGGTCTGGCAGGACAGGCGCCAGCCTTCACCTGCCTCGCGGCGGGTGAAGTGCGACTCCTCGGTAGGCAGCATCTCGCCACCACCCCTCTCGACGATGCACTTGCACTGGGCACAGGTACCGCCGCCGCCACAGGCGGACGAGAGGAAGATATTGTTGGCGGCCAGGGTCTGCAGGAGCTTGCCCCCGGCCGGAACGGTAATGGTCCGTTCGCCGTTGATTTCGATTGCCACGTCGCCGCTGGATACCAGCTTGGCGCGCGCAGCCAGAATGATCACCACCAGCGCAAGCACGATGGCGGTGAACATACCGATGGCGAGGAAAATTTCGTAACTCATCAGTTCGTTCCGTCCTTACAGCTGTACGCCAGAGAAAGACATGAAGCCCAGCGACATCAGTCCGATGGTGATGAAGGTGATACCCAGACCCTGCAATCCATCCGGAACATCGCTGTACTTCAGCTTCTCGCGAATACCGGCCAGCAGAGCGATGGCCAGCGCCCAGGAGGCGCCGGAGCCGAACCCGTAGACGACACTCTCGCCCAGGTTGTAGTCGCGCTCGACCATGAACAGCGTGCCGCCCATGATGGCGCAGTTCACGGTGATCAGCGGCAGGAACACGCCAAGGGCGTTGTAGAGGCTGGGCACGTACTTATCCAGCAACATCTCGAGGATCTGCACGATGGCCGCGATCACGCCGATGTAGCTCAGCAGGCCGAGGAAGCTCAGATCGACGTCCGGCAGTCCTGCCCAGGACAGCGCGCCGGCCTTGAGCAGGTAGGTGTAGATCAGGTTGTTTGCCGGCACGGTGATCGCCTGCACCACGATAACCGCGATACCCAGGCCGATCGCGGTTTCCACTTTCTTGGAAATCGCGATGAAGGTACACATGCCGAGGAAGAACGCCAGGGCCATGTTCTCGATGAACACGGCGCGGACGAACAGGCTGATGTAATGCTCCATTAGTAAGCCTCCTTGTTCGAGACTTGCGGCGCCATCTTGAAGGAAGGCTTCTCGAGCTGATCCTTCTTCCAGCTGCGGATGCCCCAGATGAACAGACCGATGAGGAAGAACGCCGATGGCGGCAGCAGCAGCAGACCGTTGGGCTGGTACCAGCCACCATCGTTGACCACCGGAATAATGGTGTAGCCCATCAGCTTGCCAGCCCCGAACAGCTCGCGAACGATGCCCAGCGCGACCAGCATGGCGCTATAGCCCAGGCCATTACCGATGCCGTCGAAGAACGACAGCATTGGCGGATTTTGCATGGCGAAGGCTTCCGCACGCCCCATCACGATACAGTTGGTGATGATCAGGCCGACGAACACCGAGAGCTGCTTGGACAGCGAGAAGGCATAGGCTTTCAGGATCTGATCAACCACGATCACCAGCGAGGCGATGATCACCATCTGCACGATCATGCGGATCGAGTTGGGGATCTGGCTGCGGATCATGGAGATGAACAGGTTCGAGAACGCCGTGACCAAGGTCAGCGCCACCGACATCACCAGCGCCGTGTTCAGGTTGGAAGTGACCGCCAGTGCCGAGCAGATTCCGAGAATCTGCAGGCCGATGGGGTTGTTGTTGAAGATCGGATTGAACAGAACTTCTTTGACAGTGGGTTGCGACATGATCAAGCCTCCCCAGCACGCAGATTAGCGATAAAAGGACCGAAGCCGTTCTCGCCCAGCCAGAAGTGCAACAGGGCGTTGACGCCGTTGCTGGTCAGGGTTGCACCGGCCAGGGCATCGACCTGGTGGTCGGCCTTCGGGCTCTGCGGGTCGACACCGCCCTTGACGATCTGCACGGCCAGCTTGCCGTCCTCGTCGAACAGCTCCTTGCCTGGCCACAGGCCGCGCCACTTCGGATTGTCGACTTCGCCACCGAGCCCCGGTGTTTCACCATGCTGGTAGAAACCAAAGCCGGCCACGGTATCCAGGTCGCCCTCCATCGCCATGAAGCCGTAGAGCGTGGACCACAGACCATAACCGCGCACCGGCAGGATCAGCGTATCGATCTCGCCTTCAGTCTGGCCTTCTACGATGTAGACGGTGCTGTAACGCTCACGACGCTTGATCGAGGCGATATCCTGATCGGACGGCAGCGTCTTGGACAACGCCGGGTCCTTTGCTGCAGCCAGCGGATCGAAGGTCTTGGCATCGAACTCGTCACTGAACTTGCCGGTTTCCAGATCGACCAGACGCGCGACGATACGCTCGTTGAACAGCTGCTTGACCTGGTTGCCAGACATACCGGCATCACCCAGGCCAGCGATGGCCAGGATGCTGCGCTGCTTGTCCAGCAGGCGGTTTTCCTGCTGGGTCGGACGAAGCGCCACGGCGGCGCCAGCCACGAAGATGGAGCACACCAGGCAGACCAACAGGGCTACCGTCAGCGTGCGAACGGTGGATTCTTTCTGACTAGACATTACGTGCCAGCCTCCGCTTGATATTGGCCTGAATGACGAAATGGTCAATCAGCGGCGCACACAGGTTGGCGAACAGGATCGCCAGCATCATGCCTTCCGGGAAGGCGGGGTTGACCACACGGATCAGCACGACCATCACACCGATCAGGATGCCGAACACCCACTTGCCGGTATTGGTCATGGAAGCCGAAACCGGATCGGTCGCCATGAAGATCATGCCGAAGGCGAAGCCACCGACGACCATGTGCCAGTACCACGGCATGCCGAACAGCGGGTTGGTGTCCGAGCCGATCAGGTTGAACAGCGTGCTCAGGCCGATCATGCCGAGCATGACACCGGAGACGATGCGCCAGGAGGCGATCTTGCTGCCGATCAGGATGACGCCACCGATGAAGATCGCCAGCGTGCTGGTTTCACCGATCGAGCCATGAATGGTGCCGACGAACGCATCCATCCAGGTGATGCCGCTATTGATGACGTTTTCGATGCCGCCTGCGAAGCCCAGGCTCAGCGCGGTGGCGCCGGCATAGCCATCGACGGCGGTCCAGACCGCGTCGCCCGACATCTGCGCCGGGTAGGCGAAGAACAGGAACGCCCGCGCAGTCAGCGCCGGGTTCAGGAAGTTCTTGCCGGTACCGCCGAAGATTTCCTTGCCGATCACCACGCCGAAGCTGATGCCCAGCGCGACCTGCCACAGCGGGATGGTCGGCGGCAGGATCAGGGCGAAGAGCACGGAGGTCACGAAGAAGCCCTCGTTCACTTCATGCTTGCGGATGGAGGCGAACAGCACTTCCCAGAAACCACCGACGATGAAGGTCACCGCGTAGATGGGCAGGAAGTAGGCTGCGCCCTGGATGAAGTTGTCCCACAGGCTGTTCGGGTCGAAACCGGCAAGCGCGCCGATCAGGCCGAAACGCCAGCCCTCCTGTGCGGCCAGCAGCTCAGGGCTCTGGGCGAAGATCAGGTTGGCCTGGTAGCCGGTGTTCCACATGCCGAAGAGCATCGCCGGGAAGGTACACAGCCAGACGGTGATCATCATGCGCTTGAGGTCGATGCCGTCACGCACGTGAGCGGTGGTCTTGGTGACGCTACCGGGACGATAGAGGAACGTGTCAGCCGCTTCGTACAGTGCATACCACTTTTCGTACTTGCCGCCTTTTTCGAAGTGATGCTCGATCTTGTCGAGGAATGCGCGAATGCCCATGCCTTAACCCTCCTTCTCGATGCGGGTCAGATTGTCCCGCAGGATCGGGCCGTATTCGTATTTCCCGGCACAGACGTAGGTGCACAGCGCCAGATCTTCTTCATCCAGCTCGAGGCAGCCGAGCTTCTGCGCCACCTCGGTGTCGCCCACGATCAACGAACGGAGCAACTGCGTCGGCAGGATGTCCAGCGGCATGACCTGCTCGTAGTTGCCCACCGGCACCATGGCCCGGGGGCTGCCATTGGTCGAAGTGGAGAAGGCGAACTTCTTGCCGGCCATCAGCTTGGAGATATAGATGTTGAGGATCGAATGCTTCTCGACGCCCGGGCGCAGGTAATGGAGCATCTCGCGCTCCTTGCCCTCGCGCAGACAGGAAACCTGCTGGTGATAGCGCCCGAGATAGGCGAAGGCACCATGCGCAGTGCGCCCACCGAGCAACGAGCCGGATACCACGCGGTTGGCTCCGGGCTGCAGTTCGCCAGCGGTCAGCTCGTCCAGGTTGGCGCCAATACGGGCGCGGACCAGACGCGGTTGTTCCACCACCGGACCGGCCAGAGACACCACGCGCTCGACGGAAAGACGGCCGCTGGTGAACAGTTTGCCGACGGCAATCACGTCCTGATAGCCGATCGCCCAGACACTCTTGCTGGCACTAACCGGATCGAGGAAATGGATATGGGTCCCGGCCAGACCCGCCGGATGCGGACCATTGAAGGCTTCGACCTGCACCTTGGCCAGCGCCTCACCCGGCAGGGAAGCCGTCGGCGCCTTGCAGAGGAACACCTTGGCCAGGTTGCCAAGAACCTTGAGGCCGGCCTCGAAGGCTTCGGCCTGATCGGCAATGATGACCGCCGGGTCCGCCGCCAGCGGATGGGTGTCGATCGCCGTCACGAAAATCGAGCTGGGTACCGCGTCGACCGCTGGCACCTTGCTGAACGGCCTGGTACGCAGGGCGGTCCAAAGACCGGACTGCTGCAGGTTTTCGCGCACCTGCTCGCTGCTCAGGCTTTCCAGCTCGGCAGGGGAATAGCTGGAAAAAGTGATTTCCTCATCGCCTTCGAGGTCGATGACCACCGATTGCAGCACGCGCTTTTCGCCACGATGGACTGCACTGACGACACCCGCGCCTGGCGCCGTGTAATGCACGCCCTCGGACTTCTTGTCGGAAAAAAGGATCTGCCCCAGTTTGACCCGATCACCGACCTGAACAGCCATTGTAGGCTTCATGGTCGGATAGTCGAAGCCGATCACGGCGACGCTGCGTATGGGCCTGCCGGCCTCGATACGCTGCGCCGGCGCGCCGGCTATAGGCAGATCTAGCCCTCGTTTTATATTGATCATCGGTTTGCCTAACCACTGATTTTAGAAAGCTTTTTTTTGCAGACCCGGCGGCATGGCGCAAAGTAGGATTGCGCTGCGCGCACCAATACGTTATTGGCGCGACACCATGTCGCGGACCCAGGTAAAAAATCCGCCCGATTATAGAGGTCGCATGCCTTGACTGACCACCCAAGCATTGCGGATTTTTGACTCGAGACAAGAGAAGAAAAGTAACCGCAGCAGCTGTATCCACCCCGGGCCAGCCACCCGACGTAGCAGAATCGCGACTTGCACCAGCCTGCCAGAAACGCAAAACGGGAGCCGAGGCTCCCGTTTCCGCTTCACCGCCCCAGCGCTTAGCGCGGGAAGGCCGGCGGGTTGACCCCGGCCATGTCTTCCATCACGCGGACCACCTGACAGCTGTAGCCGAACTCGTTGTCGTACCAGACATAGAGCACGACGCGGTTGTCATTGCAGATGGTGGCTTCCGCATCCACCACACCGGCATGACGCGAGCCGACGAAATCAGTCGATACAACTTCCTGCGAGTTGACGAAGTCGATCTGCTTCTGCAGATCCGAATGCATGGCCATCTGGCGCAGGTACTCGTTGATCTCGTCGCGACTGGTTGCCTTTTCCAGATTCAGGTTGAGGATCGCCATGGACACGTTCGGCGTCGGCACGCGGATGGCATTGCCGGTCAACTTGCCCTTGAGCACCGGCAGCGCCTTGGCCGCGGCGGTGGCTGCGCCGGTTTCGGTGATGACCATGTTCAGCGCGGCGCTGCGACCACGACGACTGCCCTTGTGGAAGTTGTCGATCAGGTTCTGGTCGTTGGTGTAGGAATGCACGGTTTCGACGTGGCCGTTGACGATGCCGTACTGATCGTTCACTGCCTTGAGCACCGGCACGATGGCGTTGGTCGTGCAGGAGGCGGCGGAAATGATCTTGTCATCGGCAGTGATGTCGCCATGGTTGATGCCATGCACGATGTTCTTCAGCTCGCCCTTGCCAGGCGCGGTCAGGACGACGCGAGCGACACCCGGGCACTTGAGGTGCTGACCCAGGCCTTCGGCGTCACGCCACTTGCCGGTGTTGTCGACCAGCAGCGCGTTCTCGATTCCGTACTGGGTGTAGTCCACCGAGGCCGGATCATTGGAGTAGATCACCTGGATCAGGTTGCCGTTGGCGGTGATGGTGCTGTTCTCTTCGTCGATGGTGATGGTGCCATCGAAAGGACCATGCACAGAATCACGACGCAGCAGGCTGGCACGCTTGACCAGATCGTTGTCCGCACCCTTGCGCACGACGATGGCGCGCAGGCGCAGGCCGTCGCCGCCACCGGTCTTCTCGATCAGGATGCGCGCCAGCAGACGGCCAATACGACCGAAACCGTACAGCACCACGTCGGTACCCTTGTGGCCGGAGGCGGCGTGACGCTTGTCGGCCACTTCGGCCAGCTCTTCGCGTACGAACTGCTCGAGGTTGCGGCCGTTGTCCGCGTCCTTGTATTTGGCGACCAGCTTGCCCAGGTCCACCGAAGCGGCACCCAGGTTCATTTCGCTCATGGTCTTGAGAATCTGGAAGGTGTCATGCACCGACAGTTCGGTTTCGTCGGCGATGCGATGACGTGCGAAACGGTGCGCCTTGAGTATCGCGATCACCGAGCGGTTGATCAGGCCTCGCCCGTAGATCGAAGTCACCACGTTATTGTTGCGGTACAGCTGACCAATCAGCGGAATCATCGCTTCGGCGAGGGCTTCGCGGTCAATCCATTCACCAAGACACTGGTCGGGCTTCTGAGTCACGGGCAGTTCCTTCCAACATGTAGGGGCTGAGAAAAAGGGCTACATTATGACGACGCACCCTAGCGCCGGCAATCTGCAGCGGACGAAACACTGACAGCCGAGCCCCTCGATAGTTACAATCCCGACGGCCTATTTTTTGATCGGAGCCACGCCCACTCGTGTCCGTCTTGCGCCTTCCCCCCCTGCCTGCCGCCAGCGGCAAGCAACATTGGGGCAATCTTCCAGGAGCCGCGCTGAGCCTGGCGATTGCCGAAGCAGCCAGCAACGCCAAACGCTTCACGCTCCTTCTTACGGCCGACAGCCAGAGTGCCGAACGCCTGCAGGAAGAACTTGCCTTCTTCGCACCAGGACTGCCGGTTCTGCATTTCCCCGACTGGGAAACGTTGCCCTACGACATTTTCTCGCCCCACCAGGACATCGTCTCCCAGCGTATCGCCGCACTCTACCAGTTGCCCGAACTGAGCCACGGCGTACTGGTAGTGCCGATCACCACCGCCCTACACAGGCTGGCGCCCAAGCGCTTCCTGCTCGGTTCGAGCCTGGTGCTGGACGTCGGCCAGAAGCTCGATGTCGAGCAGATGCGCCTGCGCCTGGAAGCGGCCGGCTACCGCTGCGTGGACACGGTCTACGAGCACGGCGAGTTCGCCGTGCGCGGGGCACTGATCGATCTGTTCCCCATGGGCAGCGCACTGCCCTACCGCATCGACCTGTTCGATGATGAGATCGAGACGCTGCGCACCTTCGACCCGGAGAACCAGCGTTCGATCGACAAGGTCGAGTCGATCCGCCTGCTGCCGGCACGCGAGTTCCCGCTGAAGAAGGAAGCGGTCACCGGCTTCCGCGCACGTTTCCGCGAGCGTTTCGACGTCGACTTCCGTCGCTGCCCGATCTACCAGGACCTCTCCACCGGCATCACCCCGGCTGGTATCGAGTACTACCTGCCGCTGTTCTACGAAGAGACGGCCACCCTCTTCGACTACCTGCCCGAGGACAGCCAGGTATTCTCGCTGCCCGGCATCGAGCAGGCCGCCGAACAGTTCTGGAATGACGTGCGCAATCGTTACGAGGAACGCCGCGTCGATCCCGAGCGACCGCTGTTGCCGCCCGCCGAGCTGTTCATGCCGGTGGAAGACTGCTTCGCCCGGCTCAAACTGTGGCCGCGGGTGGTTGCCAGCCAGCAGGACGTCGAGCCCGGCATCGGCCGCGAACGCTTCGCCGCGCAGGCGCTACCGGAGCTGGCGATCGAGTCCAAGGCCAGCGAGCCACTGGGCAAGCTGCGTCAGTTCCTCGACAACTATCCCGGACGCGTGCTGTTCACCGCCGAATCCGCCGGACGCCGCGAGGTCCTGCTGGAACTGCTCGCCCGACTCAAGCTGCGCCCGCAGGAAGTCGAGGGTTGGGAGGGTTTCCTCGCCAGCCAGGCGCGTCTGGCGATCACCATCGCCCCGCTCGACGAAGGCCTGCAGCTGGACAGCGTGGCGCTGGTCGCGGAAAGCCCGCTGTTCGGTCAGCGGGTGATGCAACGCCGGCGTCGCGAGAAAAGCCGCGACGGTGGCGAAAACGTCATCAAGAACCTCACCGAGCTGCGCGAAGGCTCGCCGGTGGTGCACATCGATCACGGCGTCGGTCGCTACCAGGGCCTGGTAACGCTGGAGATCGAAGGCCAGGCGCAGGAATTCCTGCTGCTGCAGTACGCCGAGGAAGCCAAGCTCTATGTACCGGTCGCCAGCCTGCATCTGATCGCCCGCTATACCGGCAGCGACGACGCGTTGGCGCCGCTGCATCGGCTCGGCTCGGAAACCTGGCAGAAGGCCAAGCGCAAGGCCGCCGAGCAGGTCCGCGACGTCGCCGCCGAACTGCTCGACATCTACGCCCGTCGCGCCGCACGCCAGGGCTATGCCTTCAAGGACCCACAGGTCGATTACGCAACCTTCGCCGCCGGCTTCCCCTTCGAGGAGACACCCGACCAGCAGGCCGCCATCGACGCGGTGCGCGAGGACCTGCTTTCGGCCAAGCCGATGGACCGCCTGGTCTGTGGAGATGTCGGCTTCGGCAAGACCGAAGTAGCCATGCGCGCGGCCTTCATCGCCGTGCACGGCGGCAAGCAGGTGGCCGTGCTGGTGCCGACCACCCTGCTCGCCCAGCAGCACTACAACAGCTTCCGCGACCGCTTCGCCGACTGGCCGGTACGGGTCGAGGTGATGAGCCGCTTCAAATCCGCCAAGGAAGTGCAGAACGCCATCGCCGAGCTGGCCGAGGGCAAGATCGACATCCTCATCGGCACCCACAAGCTGCTGCAGGATGACGTCAAGTTCAGCAACCTGGGCCTGGTCATCATCGACGAAGAACACCGTTTCGGCGTGCGCCAGAAGGAACAGCTCAAGGCCCTGCGCAGCGAGGTGGACATCCTCACCCTTACCGCCACGCCGATTCCGCGCACGTTGAACATGTCCATCGCCGGCATGCGCGACCTGTCGATCATCGCCACGCCACCGGCGCGCCGCCTCTCGGTTCGCACCTTCGTCATGGAGCAGCAGAACACCGTGATCAAGGAGGCGCTGCTGCGCGAGTTGCTGCGCGGTGGCCAGGTCTACTACCTGCACAACGACGTCAAGACCATCGAGAAGTGTGCCGCCGACCTCGCTGCACTGGTGCCCGAGGCGCGTATCGCCATCGGCCATGGACAGATGCGCGAGCGCGATCTCGAGCAGGTGATGAGCGACTTCTATCACAAGCGCTTCAACGTGCTGGTGGCCTCGACCATCATCGAGACCGGCATCGACGTGCCCAGCGCCAACACCATCATCATCGAGCGCGCCGACAAGTTCGGTCTGGCCCAGCTGCACCAGCTGCGCGGCCGCGTCGGGCGCAGCCACCACCAGGCCTACGCCTACCTGCTCACGCCCACCCGCAAGGCGATGACCGACGACGCACAGAAGCGCCTGGAAGCCATCGCCAACGCCCAGGACCTCGGTGCCGGCTTCGTCCTGGCCACCCACGACCTGGAGATCCGCGGCGCCGGCGAACTGCTCGGTGAAGGCCAGAGCGGGCAGATCCAGGCGGTCGGCTTCACGCTCTACATGGAAATGCTCGAGCGCGCGGTCAAGGCCATTCGCAAGGGCGAGCAGCCGAACTTGGAGCAGCCGCTCGGTGGCGGACCGGAGATCAACCTGCGCCTGCCAGCCTTGATCCCGGAAGACTATCTGCCGGACGTGCATGCCCGCCTGATCCTCTACAAGCGCATCGCCAATGCCGCCGACGAGGACGGCCTGAAGGAACTGCAGGTGGAGATGATCGACCGCTTCGGCCTGCTGCCTGAACCGACCAAGAACCTGGTGCGCCTGACCCTGCTCAAGCTACAGGCCGAGAAGCTCGGCATCACCAAGATCGACGCCGGCCCGCAAGGGGGACGCATCGAGTTCTCGGCCGACACCTCGGTCGACCCGATGGTGCTGATCAAGCTGATCCAGAGCCAGCCGAAACGCTACAAGTTCGAAGGCGCCACCCTGTTCAAGTTCCAGGTACCGATGGAACGTCCGGAGGAACGCTTCAACACCCTGGAAGCACTGCTCGAACGACTCATGCCGAGCCCATAAGGACCCTGGATGCCGCTACTACGCTGTCTCGCCCTGCTACCCATGCTGTTGACGCCATCGGCGTTCGCGGATGCGCTCTATCGGGTCGAAGTGATCCTGTTTCGCCACGCCACGCCGCTGGAGGCCAGCCAGCGTGCACCCTACGACTGGGCGCAGGGCGCACGGCCATTGGCGCGCAGCGCCGAACGGCAACCGGCATGGGAAACGCTCGCCGCCCGGCTTGCGCCTGATCGGGGCTACCAGGTGCTGCTGCGGCGCGCCTGGCAGCAGCGCGTCACCGACAGCGGCGAGCCAATCGCCCTGCATCAGGGTCGACCGCACTTCGAGCACTATCCGATCGAGGGCACGCTGAAGCTGCAGCCGGGCCGCTACATGCCGGCGGAGGTCAGCTTCTGGGTCAATCGATTCGGTGACCATGACCAGTTGCTCGCCAGCGAGCGCCTGACCCAGCGGCTTCGCCTGGTACCGGGTCGACTGACCTATATCGACCACGACAGTCTCGGCCTGTTGATCGAGCTCAAGCCGCTATGAACCAGCCCTGCTGGTTGGCGGCCCTTGTGCCGCACCGCGGGCCGAACTGCCCGCTGTCCGCGGCGAGGGCCTGAACGATGGCTCCCCCCCTGGCGCCGCGCAAGGAACGGCTGATCGACGACCTGATGCCAACCGCGCTGCTCAGCCTCGGCAGCCATCTGGCGATCAGCTATCAGCCGGGCAATCGACGCATGGTCAGTGAGCACCAGCACCGGGCCGGCCTGTCGTTTCTTTATGGCGATGCGCGCGTCCACGGCAAGCGCGACAGCGAGCGCATTCGCCATCCGGCAGACGAAGAACTGCAGTTGATCGTCCGGCAGCCGCGGGCCGAACAGGCATTGCGCAACCAGCTCGAGCGCCTGGGCTTCCGTCCGGCGCTGCGCCAGAGCCTGGCCCTGCCGAAGGAGTCGGCGGAGATGTTCCAGTTGCCCGGCGAAGAGGCCTGGCTCAGGTTCGTCCAGCAACAGCTACCCGAACTACGCCGCCAGGGGTGGCAGATCGATGTCCACCCCGGCTTCGCCTACGACCTGACGCCAATCGACAGTTGGTATGCGCAGATCGACGAGTCCGAGGAAGACGACTGGTTCGATCTCGACCTGGGCATCGTCGTCGAAGGCAAGCGCATCGGCATATTGCCGGTCCTGCTGCGTCTGATCCGTCAGAGTCCGCAGCTGTTGAGCCCGCGCGCCATCAGCCAGCGCAGCGACGACGACCAACTGCGGGTGCAACTGGAACGCCCCGGCCAGCGCGACGGCCAGACACTGCAGGTGGCCCTGCCCTTTGCGCGCATCAAGCCAATCCTCGCCACGCTCGGCGAGCTCTATATGCGCGAACAGCTGGACGGGCCGGCGCTACGCCTGAACAAGGCCGACGGTGCGCGTCTGGCAGGGCTCGACAGCCTGACGCCGCAATGGCAAGGCGGTTCCCGGCTCCGCGAGTATGCCGCCCGCCTGCAAAACCCCGGCGACCTGACACAGCTGCCGCCCGCCGCGCTGGTAGCGACGTTACGTCCCTACCAGCTGCAGGGCCTGGCGTGGATGCAGACCCTGCGCGAACTGGGTGCCGGCGGCATCCTGGGCGACGACATGGGCCTGGGCAAGACGCTGCAGAGCCTTGCCCACATCCTTCTCGAAAAACAGGCCGGTCGTCTCGACCGGCCTGCGCTGGTGGTCATGCCGACCAGCCTCATCCCGAACTGGCAGGACGAGGCGAGTCGTTTCGCGCCTCAACTGCGGGTGCTGACCCTTCAGGGAGCGACCCGGCACAAGCATTTCGCCGACCTGGCCAACCATGACGTCCTGCTGACCAGTTACGCACTGCTCGCGCGCGACATCGCGGTGTTTCGCGAGCAGCCGTTGCACCTGCTGATTCTCGACGAGGCCCAGCACATCAAGAATCCGGCCGGCAAGGCGGCCCATGCCGCACGTGCGCTGCAAACCCGGCAGCGGCTGTGCCTGACCGGCACGCCACTGGAAAACCACCTGGGCGAACTGTGGGCGCTCTTCGACTTCCTGATGCCTGGCTGGCTCGGCGATGCCAGACGCTTCAGCCTGGACTACCGCACGCCGATCGAAAGACATGGCGACGATGCACGGCTGTTGCATCTTCGCGCCCGCATCAAACCATTCCTCCTGCGTCGCACCAAGGAACAGGTAGCCACCGAACTGCCGGCCAAGAACGAATTCGTCCACTGGGTCGAATTGAACGACTCCCAGCGAGAGCGCTACGAAACGGTGCGCCTGGCGATGGATCGCAAGGTGCGCGAGGAAATCGAGCGCAAGGGCCTGGCGCGCAGCCAGATGATCATCCTCGAGGCGTTGCTCAAGCTGCGCCAGGTCTGCTGCGACCTTCGCCTGCTCAAGGGCGACTCGGCACGGGCTATCCGCGGCAGCAGCTCGGGCAAGCTGGACAGTCTGCTGGAGATGCTCGGCGAACTGATGAGCGAGGGGCGTCGAGTACTGCTGTTTTCCCAGTTCACCTCGATGCTGACGCTGATCGAGCAGGCGCTGCACAAACGCGGCATCGCCTACGTCAAACTGACCGGCGAGAGCGACGACCGGCGAACGCCGGTAGAGCGTTTCCAGGCGGGCGAAGTGCCGCTGTTCCTGATCAGCCTGAAGGCCGGTGGAACCGGACTGAATCTGACGGCGGCGGACACCGTGATCCACTACGATCCCTGGTGGAATCCGGCCGTGGAAAACCAGGCAACCGACCGTGCCTATCGCATCGGCCAGGACAAGCCGGTGTTCGTCTACCGCCTGATCACCCGCGGCACCGTCGAGGAGCGCATCCGCGAGCTGCAGTCACGCAAGGCCGAACTGGCCGCAGGCGTGCTCGAAGGCACTTCGGACAGCGGCTGGCAGCTGGGCGAGCAGGACGTCGAGGCGTTGTTCGCTCCACTGCCCTGAACACCCGGCGCCGCAGGCAAGATGTGACGTCGGCAAGCGCAGCGTTCTACGCTTTGCCAGATCATCGCCATCTCGCTTATGTTTCCTCCGGCGGCGGCACGGCCGCCCTCACGAACAATGGCAGCGGCCACAAAAGGAACAGCCCATGAGCCTCTACGAGATCGCCTTTTCCGGCCAACTGCTCCCCGGCGCCCGGCTCGAGCAGGTCGAAGCCAACCTGAGCAAGCTGTTCCAGGCTGACGCCCAGCGCATTGCACTGCTGTTTTCCGGACGGCGCATCGTCATCAAGCAGAATCTGGATTACGCCGCAGTGGAAAAGTACCGACAGGCGATGGAGCGCGCCGGAGCGCAGGCAGAAGTCAAGCCGATGCCGGTCGCTGTCGAGGAAATCGAACTCGCGCCGCCACCGGCCCCAGCGGCATCAGACATCGACAGCGCGGCGGCTGCAGCGAGCGCTCCGGGCGAAATCCCGGGCATGCTCAGGGTCACGCCCCGCGACGAGTACATGGCTGCATTCGTCGACGTCGAGGCACCCGACTTCGGCATCGCCCCGCTCGGTGCGGACCTTCAGGACGCCCGCGCGCCGGTGCAAGCGCCTGCCGTCGACCTGTCCGGGTTCAGCCTCGCACCGGTGGGCAGTGACATGAGCGAGCGCCGGCGCGCCAGCGATGCACAGGTACCCGATGTCTCGCATCTGAAGCTGGTCGACTGACGCCGCTCAGACGCCCGCGCCCGAACTCCTTGCCGACCGTGGCGCTCCAACCTAGCAAGCCCTCAAAGTGCTGTATCCATGGACCTCGTCGTTGCCCGCCCCGAAGGCCTGTATTGCCCACCCGGTGATTTCTACATCGATCCCTGGCGCCCGGTCGATCGCGCCGTCATCACCCACGCCCATGGCGACCACGCGCGCTGGGGCATGGGCCATTATCTGGCCGCCAGCGATAGCGAAGGCATCCTGCGTTCTCGGATTTCCGCCGATATGCCGCTACAGACCCTCGCCTATGGCGAATCCATCGAGCATCACGGCGTGAAACTGAGTTTCCATCCTGCCGGTCACGTGCTTGGCTCGGCCCAGGTGCGACTGGAATTCAAAGGTGAAGTCTGGGTCGCCTCCGGCGATTACAAGGTGGAGCCGGACGGTACCTGCGCGCCCTTCGAACCGGTGCGCTGCCACACCTTCATCACCGAATCGACCTTCGGCCTGCCGATCTACCGGTGGCCCGCGCAAGCCGAGGTGTTCCGCGAAATCAACGACTGGTGGCGCGCCAACGCAGCGGTCGGGCGCGCCAGCGTGCTGTTCTGCTACGCCTTCGGCAAGGCCCAGCGCATCCTTCATGGCCTCGACGAAAGCATCGGCAGCATCGTCGTCCATGGCGCCGTCGAGCCATTGAACAGGGTCTATCGCGAGGGCGGCATCCATCTGCCAGCCACCATCTATGCCGGCGACCTGAAGAAAGGCGACCCGCGACTGAAACAGGCAATCATCCTCGCGCCCCCCTCTGCTGGCGGCAGCAACTGGATGCGCCGTTTCGGCGATTATGCCGATGCCTTCGCCAGTGGCTGGATGATGCTGCGCGGCACCCGACGCCGGCGCGGGGTGGACCGCGGCTTCGTGCTCTCCGATCACGCTGACTGGCCGGGCCTGCTCTGGGCCATCGAGCAGACCGGCGCCGAACGGGTGATGGTCACCCACGGCTCGGTCGCCACGCTGGTGCGCTATCTGCGCGAGGAACGCGGGCTGGACGCACAGGCCTTCGCGACCGAGTACGGTGATGAGGATGACACCCGGTCCCAGGAGGCCGAATGACCCGCCGTCATGCCGTAGGTGCCCGACCGACGAACATCAGCCTTGAGACTCGACGCAACCACCCTTACAGGCGCGAGTTCGCTCGAGAACCGAAACCCTTGCGTCGTCACGGATCGCCAGCAAGCTGGCTCCTACGAAAGTGCGCCCAAGCAGAAACGCGACCCAGCCCCAGCAGGAGCCAGATTGCTCGCGAACAGCCTGCCGCAGCTCTTGCAGGCGGGCCGAAATGAAAGCCTTCGCCACCCTCTACAGCCGTCTCGACGCCACCACCTCGAGCAATGCCAAGCTCGCCGCCATGCGTGATTATTTCCGCGAAGCCGACCCGGCCGACGCCGCCTGGGCGGTCTACTTCCTCTCTGGCGGCAGACCACGACAGCTGGTGCCGACCCGCGTACTGCGCGAAACCGCCATGCAGGCCTCGGGCATGCCGGAATGGCTGTTCGAGGAAAGTTATCAGGCCGTCGGCGATATGGCCGAAACCATCTCCCTGTTGATCCCAGAGGCCGAGCACAGCTCCGATGACGGGCTTGCGGCCTGGATGCAAGACAAGCTGCTGCCGCTGCGCGGCCTGCCACCGGAGGAGCTGGCCGAGCGTCTGCCCGCACTCTGGAAACAGCTGGACCGACTGAGCCTGATGGTCAGCATCAAGCTGATCACCGGCGCCTTTCGCGTCGGCGTCTCGAAGCTGCTGGTGACCCGCGCGCTGGCCTCGCTGGTCGATCTCGATCCCAAGCGCGTCGCGCAACGGCTGGTGGGCTACACCGATCTGTCTCATCGCCCCAGCGCCGAGGGTTATCGGGCGCTGATCGCCGACGAATCCGAACACGAGCATGCCCAGCGCGGCGGCCAGCCCTATCCGTTCTTTCTCGCCCACCCGTTGCAAGCCCAGGTCGAGGAGTTCGAAACCCTGCTCGGCGCGCCGGATAACTGGCTCATCGAATGGAAGTGGGACGGAATCCGCGCCCAGCTGGTCAAGCGCGACGGGCAGATCTGGATCTGGTCGCGCGGTGAAGAGCTGGTCAGCGAGCGCTTCCCGGAGCTCTGCGAACTGGCCGGCTGCCTGCCGGACGGCACGGTGATCGATGGCGAAATTCTCGTCTGGAAGCACGCACCGGATGCGCCGGCGGACGAACTGTTCGAGGCGTCCAGCGACGCCGATCCGGTGGCCACTGGCGACTTCGGCGTGCAACCCTTCGCCCTGCTGCAACAGCGCATCGGCCGCAAGAACCTGACCACGAAAGTCCTGCAGGACGCCCCGGTCGCAGTGCTCGCCTACGACCTGCTGGAATGGCGGGGCGACGACTGGCGGCAACATGCGCACCGTGAACGTCGGCAACAGCTCGAAGCGGTGGTCGAGCAGTGCCCCAACCCGCGACTGATGCTGTCACCGCTGGTCACCGGCAGCGATTGGGCCGATCTGGCGCGCCAGCGCGAAGCGTCCCGCCAGCGCGGCGTCGAAGGCATGATGATCAAGGCGCGCGCCGCGCAGTATGGCGTCGGTCGGACCAAGGATGTCGGCGTCTGGTGGAAATGGAAGATCGATCCTTACTCGATCGATGCGGTACTGATCTACGCCCAGCGCGGGCATGGGCGACGCGCCAGCCTTTATACCGATTACACCTTTGCCGTCTGGGACGGCGAGGCGGGCGATCCCGAGCGCAAGCTGGTGCCGTTCGCCAAGGCCTATTCCGGGCTGACGGACGAAGAAATGCGCAAGGTCGATGCCATCGTGCGCAAGACCACGGTGGAGAAGTTCGGCCCGGTGCGCAGCGTGACGCCGACACTGGTGTTCGAGCTCGGCTTCGAAGGCATCGCCGCCAGCAGCCGGCACAAGAGCGGCATCGCCGTGCGCTTCCCACGCATGCTGCGCTGGCGTCACGACAAGCCGGTGGAGGAAGCCGATACCCTGGAGACGCTCAAGGAGCTGCTTGGATGATTGGCACGGCCAGCCACCTTAACCCGGCTATCGCCAGCTTCGCGGCCAAGGCCGCGCCTACAGGGCGAACCTTGCACTCGGATTCCAGCAGGCTGCCCCATGAGTGATGCAACCGAGCTGTTGAGCGAGCAGTGGTTCGCCCGTCGCGCCTGGCAGCCCTTCGCGTTCCAGCAGGAGGTCTGGCAAGCGATAGGCGATGGCGAATCCGGGCTGCTGCACGCCACCACCGGCTCCGGCAAGACCTACGCAGTCTGGCTCGGGGCGCTGAATCGCTTTGCGACCAAGGCACCGTCTTCCACCGCAACGGACAAACCGGCCCCACTCACCGTGCTCTGGATCACCCCGATGCGCGCGCTGGCCGCCGACACCGCCCGCGCGCTGCAAGTCCCGCTGGACGATTTCGACATCAACTGGAGCATCGGCCTGCGCACTGGCGATACCAGCGCTGCCGAACGCGCACGCCAGGCTCGGCGATTGCCCAGCGCGCTGGTCACTACCCCGGAAAGCCTGACGTTGCTGCTGACTCGCGCCGATGCCCGCCAGGCCTTCGCCGGGCTGCGCATGCTGGTGGTGGACGAATGGCACGAGCTGCTGGGCAACAAGCGCGGCGTGCAGCTGCAACTGGCGCTGGCGCGCCTGCGCCGGTGGCTGCCGGAGCTGATCGTCTGGGGGTTGTCGGCAACCCTGGGCAATCAGGCCCATGCCCTGGAGGTATTGCTGCATCCGGGGAGCGGCAGGCTGGTGCAAGGCAAGATCGACAAGAATCTGCGCGTCGACACCCTGCTGCCGCCGAGCATCGAACGCTTTCCCTGGGCCGGCCATCTCGGCCTGCGCATGCTGCCGCAAGTGGTCGAGGAGATCGACTCGGCCAGCACCACGCTGGTGTTCACCAACACCCGCTCGCAATCGGAAATCTGGTATCAGGCGCTGCTCGATGCACGACCGGACTGGGCAGGACTCATCGCCCTGCACCACGGCTCGCTGGCAAGGGAAGTGCGCGACTGGGTCGAACTGGGCTTGAAGCAGGGAGCGCTCAAGGCAGTGGTGTGCACCTCCAGCCTGGACCTGGGCGTCGATTTCCTGCCGGTCGAGCGGGTCCTGCAGATCGGCTCGCCCAAGGGCGTGGCGCGGCTGATGCAGCGCGCGGGTCGTTCCGGTCACGCGCCGGGGCGTACTTCGCGGGTCACCCTGGTGCCGACCCACAGCATCGAAGTGGTGGAAGCCGCTGCCGCCCAGGTTGCCATCGCCGAGCGCCGTATCGAAGCCCGCAGCGCACCCCATCGACCGCTCGACGTGCTGGTGCAGCATCTCGTGAGCATGGCGCTGGGCGGCGGTTTTCGCCCGGAGGAACTGTTCGCCGAAGTCCGGCAGGCCTGGTCCTACCGGGAACTGGCCGAGGACCACTGGCAATGGGCACTGGCCTTCGTCCGCCACGGCGGGCATTCACTGACCGCCTACCCGGACTACCAGCGCGTAGAGCCGGACGACAGTGGCCTATGGAAGGTACCCAGCCGGCGCGTGGCGCTGCGCCACCGCATGAGCATCGGCACCATCGTCAGCGATGCCAGCCTGACCGTTAAGTTCTGGGCCAAGGGCGGCAGTGGCCGCTCACTGGGCAGCATCGAGGAAGGCTTCATCGCCCGCCTGCGACCGGGCGACAACTTCCTGTTCGGCGGCCGCCTGCTGGAGCTGGTGCGGGTGGAGAACATGACCGCCTACGTCAGCCGCGCCACGGGCCGAAAAGCCGCGGTGCCGCGCTGGAATGGCGGGCGCATGCCGCTGTCCAGTGAACTGGCCGATGCCGTGGTCGAACAGCTCGGTGCGGCCTCGCGTGGCCGCTTCGAGCGTCCCGAAATGCGACTGGTCGAGCCGCTGCTGCGGGTGCAGATGGACTGGTCGGCGCTACCCAGCGAAACCACGCTACTGGCCGAAGTGATGAAATCGCGCGAGGGCTGGCACCTGTTCCTTTACCCCTTCGCCGGCCGTCACGTGCATCTGGGGCTGGCCAGCCTGCTGGCCTGGCGCATGGCCAAGCGCCAGCCGCTGACCTTTTCCATCGCGGTCAACGACTACGGTTTCGAGCTGCTCTCGGCCACCGAGGTGGACTGGCTGCAGTGGCTGACCCCGGCGTTGTTCAGCCAGGACGACCTGCTGCACAATGTGCTCGCCAGCCTCAACGCCGGCGAGCTGGCACGGCGGCGCTTCCGCGAGATCGCGCGCATCGCCGGGCTGGTGTTCTCCGGTTACCCCGGCGCGCAGAAAAGCGCGCGCCAGCTGCAGGCCTCCAGCGGCCTGTTCTTCGACGTGTTTCGCCAGTACGATCCTGGCAACCTGCTGCTGACCCAGGCCGAGGAAGAGGTGCTGCGCCAGGAGTTGGAGGTCGAGCGGCTGGAGCAGACGCTGAGCCGGTTGCAGCAGCGCCAGCTGGATATCCATCTGGTCAGGCGCGCCACGCCGCTGGCGTTCCCCTTGATGGTCGAGCGCTTTCGCGAAAGCATGACGTCGGAAAAACTGACCGACCGCATTCGGCGGATGGTGGCGGAGCTGGACAAGGCCGCCGGCCCCGGCGGTTATCAACCCGAGCCGCAATCGGTACTCGCCGTCGAGCGCGACAGCCCGCGACCACGCAAACCCCGCGCACGCAAGGACGGCACGCCGCGAACGAAGAAGGCCAAACCCGCCTGATGAACCGAGCCAGCCGACACATCGACGCATCATGAACGCCTATCAGCCCCTCGATCTGGCCGGCGCCACGCTCTGGCTGCTGGCGGAAAAGGCCATCTACTGGCCGCAACGACAAGCGCTGCTGGTGGCCGACATCCATTTTGGCAAGGCTGCGGCCTATCGTCGGCTCGGCCAGCCAGTGCCGCACGGCACCACCGACGCCAACCTTCGCGAGCTGGACGGCCTGCTGGAGCGCTATCCCTGCTGCCAGCTGATCTTCCTCGGCGACTTCCTGCACGCCCCCGAGTCCCATGCGCCGGCCACGCTGGCGCGCCTGGCCGAATGGCGCACCAGCCATTCCCAACTGGCGATTACGCTGGTGCGCGGCAACCATGACCGCCGGGCAGGCGACCCGCCGGCGGAGCTCGGTATCGAAGTGGTCAGCGAACCATTGCTGCTCGGCCCGTACGCCCTGCAACACGAACCCCAGCCTCATCCAACCCATCACGTACTGGCCGGCCACGTCCATCCGGCGTTTCAACTGCAGGGGCGTGGGCGCCAGCGCCTGCGCCTGCCCTGCTTCTGTATCGGCGAACGGCTCAGCCTGCTGCCGGCCTTCGGCAGTTTCACCGGCACGATGACGGTGGCAGCCGAAGACGACTGGCGAATCTACGTGGTGGGAGATGGGGAAGTCTGGCCGCTGACGCGCCCGGTGCCAGTCAGGCCTGGGATATGCCGGTGATGGTGATGCCATACCGCTCGGCCAGGCGTGTCGCGGGCGTGTCCTCCAGATCGGGCTCGTGCTCGTGCTCGATCTCCTGATCCGGATACAGCTCTTCCGCCTTGCGTGTCACCAGTTCGACCGCCTCGTCGATATCGGGCTGGTGCTCAGAGTCGATCTTCAGCGTCGCGGTGTTGCCATCTTTGTTGTACGCAATGATCCAGGTCGTCATGGAAGTGCCCCTCGCCTTAAATAAACCCGTGTGAACGTAATAACGCGCATTATGGTTTTTGTAAGTTTTTAGACCCATCCGGCGTCGACAGTTCGATTCTCCACCCCAAAGTTAGCAGCTTTAAGTAAAGGGCAAGGAACAACCCCCTCGGTCATTCGGTCATCCCTGGAGCCCTCTCTTGCGGAGTCGAAATCATGAACACCTCGCAGCTGAATGCGGTCGAGCCATCCGAGGAACACCTGATCGCCCTCCTGCGCCGACATGCCGAGCCACTGCCTGCGCTGGACCACCCGCGCTTCGCCGATGCCTTCGAGCGATACGCCGACGCCCGGGTGGTACTGATCGGCGAAGCCAGCCATGGCACGTCGGAGTTCTATCGTGCCCGCGCTGCGATTACTCAGCGCCTGATCGAGCAGCACGGCTTTTCCATCATTGCCGTCGAGGCCGACTGGCCCGATGCCGCGCGAATCGACCATTACACCCGCCACCGGCAGCCGCCGGCCTGGGTGGAAGATGCATTCAAACGCTTTCCGGCCTGGATGTGGCGCAACCGGGAAGTCGAACGCTTCGTCGGCTGGCTGCGCGATCACAACGAACGCCTGGCGCCCGAGCAGCGCGTCGAGTTTCGCGGCCTGGACGTCTATAGCCTGGGCAGCTCGATGCGCGAGGTATTGCGCTATCTCGACCGCACCGACCCGCAGGCGGCGGCTGCGGCGCGCCGGCGATACGGCTGCCTGAGTCCCTGGCAGGAAGACCCGGCCATCTACGGACGCAACGTCATGCTTGGCCAGCCCTCCTGCGAGGACGCCGTGGTCGAGCAGCTGCAGGCCTTGCTCGAACAGCGACTGGGCTACATCGGACAGGACGGCGAGCGCTTCTTCGACGCCGAACGCAATGCACGGGTGGTGCTCGCCGCGGAGCATTACTACCGCGCCATGTACCGCGGTTCGACGGAATCCTGGAACCTGCGCGACCGCCACATGTTCGACACCCTGCGCGCATTGCTCGAACATCGCGGGCCGGACGCCAGGGCGGTGGTCTGGGCGCACAATTCGCACATTGGCAACGCCGCGGCGACTTCGATGGGCTGGGGTGGCGAATTCAACATCGGCGAACTCTGTCGGACCGCCTTCGGCGATGGCGCGGTACTGATCGGCATGGCCACCGACCGCGGCGAGGTGGCGGCGGCGGACAACTGGGACGAGCCGATGCAGATCAAGCAGGTCGTACCCTCACGGCCCGACAGCTGGGAACAGCTGTTCCTGCGAGTCGGGTTGCCAGCCTCGCTGACCGACTGGCGGCGCGATCAGGGGGCGTTGCGTCAGGCGCTCGCCCGACCGCGGCTGGAGCGCGCCATTGGCGTGATCTATCGACCGCTGACAGAACGGCAGAGCCATTACTTCCGCGCCATCCTCGCCGAGCAGTTCGATGCGCTGGTCTGGCTCGAGCGGACAAGCGCGGTGACACCGATCGGCCCACAGCTTATCGACCTTGATATCGTCCCGGATACCTACCCGTTCGGAGAGTGAGTACCCTGCCCTCACGCCATGAGGGCAGCCTCGGCATGCCGTACGGGCAATGGCCAGGCACTACGCGACGAGGCGCTTGGCAGCCTGGTACCAGCCAAGCGCCTGTTCCAGTGGGTGCGTGCTGGCGTTCAGGCCACCGGTGCCGGCGGTGGCTGATCCGGCACGGTGGGTTCGCCCGGTTCGGACGGCTGGGTCGGCACCCCGGGCTCTTCCGGATCACCCGGAACACCAGCGGCGCGCCAGTACGCGGCGTCAGCGTTGTGGTAATGACGAGTCGATTGAACGGGCATGATGTCCTCCACTGCATTGCACCCGCGCTAGCGGGCAGGTCTGTAGTAGAGGTCGGGGCAAGCGCTTTCTATCCGACCTTCCGTCGGCCCGGGGCGCTGCCCCTGCAAATCACCACATCAGGTCGTCCGGCACCTGATAGGCGGCGTACGGATCGTCGGCATCCGGTTCCTCGGTGCGGGTGTTGAGCTGTACCACACGGTTGGGATCGCGCTCCTGGATCTTCAGTGCTGCCTCGCGCGGGATCACCTCGTAACCGCCGCCATGGCGGACGATCGCCAGTGAACCGCTGGCCAGCTTGTCGCGCATCAGCTTGTTGACCGACAGCCGCTTGACCTTCTTGTCGTCAACGAAGTTGTAGTAATCCTCGGTGGTCAGCTTGGGCAGACGGCTGGTTTCGATCAGTTGCTTGATCTGCGCCGCGCGGGCCTTCTGCTCGGCCTTCTGCTGCTGCTGGCGATTGAGTTCCTGATCGCGGGCGATCTTTTCCGCCTGCGCCTTCAGCGCGGCCTCGCGCTGGGAATCGTCCTTCTCGACCTGGCCCTTCTTCTCCAGGCGCTGCTGTTTCTGCTTCTGCTTGACGGCCTGCTTGGCCTGTTTTTCGTTGACCAGCCCGGCTTTGAGCAACTGGTCACGGAGGGAAAGACTCATTTGTCGGCTCGTCTCGTCATGGATTCAAATTGGACGTGGGGGTGGATCGCGCTTTGTCGATCCACGGGCGGGATTGTGGTGGATGTGTAAAGCCACATCCACCCCGCAATCGACATCAACCGCAGGAGGACGAGCACTCGGCTTTCTTGGCCTCGCCCCATAACGCGTCGAGTTCTTCGAGGTCGCAGTTCTCGATGGGCCGTCCCGCTTCGCGCAACGCCCGCTCGATGAAACGGAAACGTCGCTCGAACTTGCCGTTGGCCGCGCGCAAGGCGTTTTCCGGATCGACCTTGAGGTGGCGCGCCAGGTTCACCACGACGAACAGCAGGTCGCCCAGTTCCTCGGCGATGGCCTGCGGGTCGTTCTCGCTCATGGCCTCCAGCACTTCATCCAGCTCCTCGCGCACCTTGTCCACGACCGGCAGTGCCTCGGGCCAGTCGAAACCGACCTGGGCCGCGCGCTTCTGCAGCTTGGCGGCGCGGCTGAGCGCCGGTAGCGCGCTCGGCACGTCGTCGAGCAGCGACAGCTGCTCGGGCGCAGCGGCCTTTTCGGCACGTTCCTCGGCCTTGATCGCTTCCCAGCGCTGCTTGATGGCCGCCTCATCGAGACGAGGCAGCTCCGGCGAGCCATAGAGATCACCGTCCGGAAAGACGTGAGGATGGCGGCGAATCAGCTTGCGAGTGATGGCATCGACCACCGTGGCGAACTCGAAGCGCCCTTCTTCCCGCGCCAGCTGGCTGTAGTAGACGACCTGGAACAGCAGATCGCCCAACTCGCCGGGCAGGTGGTCGAAGTCGCCGCTCTCGATGGCATCGGCGACTTCGTACGCCTCCTCCAGCGTGTGCGGCACGATGCTCGCGTAGTCCTGCTGCAGATCCCACGGGCAGCCATGCTGCGGATCACGCAGGCGGGCCATCAGGTGCAGCAGATCGTTGAGTTGGTACATGAAATTCCCCGGATCGAGCGGCAATCGTAGCGGCATTTCGGTGGATGTAAAAAGCGACATCCACCCTACGGATGTCAGGCCGATGGCCGGGTGGATGTCGCTTCACCCATCCACACTGACGTGACCGGCGACACCGCCGGCCTTGCGTCTTACGAAGCTCTCTGCCGCTTGGCTTCGATGATATTGGGCAACTGCGAGATACGGCTGAGCAAGCGCCCCAGGGCGTTCAGCCCCGGGATCTCGATGGTCAGCGTCATCTGTGCGGTGCTGTCTTCCTTGTTCGAACGGGTATTCATCGACAGCACGTTGATGCGCTCGTTGAGCAGCATCTGCGAGATATCGCGCAGCAGACCTGCACGGTCGTAGGCGCGGATCATGATTTCCACCGGATAGGTCTTCTCCGGCACCGGGCCCCAGCTGACCTGGATGATCCGCTCCGGCTCGCGGCCGGCCAGTTGCAGCACCGACGGGCAGTCCTGGCGGTGAATGCTGACCCCGCGGCCCTGGGTGATGTAGCCGACGATCGGATCGCCCGGCAGCGGCTGGCAGCAGCCGGCCATCTGCGTCAGCAGATTGCCCACGCCCTGGATCTGCACGTCGCCGCGCTTGCCCGGCTTGTGCGGCGCAGAGCGCCGCGGAATCAGCTCCAACTGGTCGTAGCCGCGCTCCGGTTCGACCAGTTGCTGCGCCATGTTGATCAGATGCGCCAGGCGCAGGTCACCGGCACCGAGGGCGGCGAACATGTCCTCGGCATTCTTCAGGCTGGCCTTCTCGGCGAGCTTGTCGAAGTCCACCGGCGGCAGGTCCAGACGGCCGAGCTCGCGCTCCAGCAGCGCCTTGCCGGCGGCGACGTTCTGGTCGCGCGCCTGCAGCTTGAACCAGTGGACGATCTTCGCCCGCGAACGCGAGGTGGTGATGTAGCCGAGGTTGGGGTTCAACCAGTCGCGACTCGGCGAGCCGTGCTTGCTGGTGATGATCTCCACTTGCTCGCCGGTCTGCAGGCTGTAGTTGAGCGGCACGATGCGTCCGTTGACCTTGGCGCCGCGGCAGTTGTGGCCGATCTCGGTGTGCACGCGGTAGGCGAAGTCCAGCGGCGTGGCACCCTTGGGCAGGTCGATGGCATGGCCGTCCGGGGTGAACACGTAGACCCGGTCGGGCTCGATGTCCACCCGCAGCTGGTCGGCCAGGCCGCCGATGTCGCCGAGTTCCTCGTGCCATTCGAGCACCTGACGCAGCCAGGCGATCTTCTCCTCGTAGTGGTCCGAACCGGAATTGACGTCAGTGCCCTTGTAGCGCCAGTGCGCGCAGACGCCCAGCTCGGCCTCCTCGTGCATGGCGTGGGTGCGGATCTGCACCTCCAGCACCTTGCCCTCCGGGCCGATCACCGCGGTGTGCAGCGAGCGGTAGCCGTTTTCCTTCGGGTTGGCGATGTAGTCGTCGAACTCCTTGGGAATGTGCCGCCACAGGGTATGCACGATGCCCAGCGCGGTGTAGCAGTCGCGAACTTCCGGCACCAGCACGCGAACGGCGCGAACGTCGTAGATCTGGCTGAACTGCAGGCCCTTCTTCTGCATCTTTCGCCAGATGGAATAGATGTGCTTGGCGCGTCCGTCGATGTCGGCCGGGATGCCGGTTGCGGTCAGCTCGTCCTTGAGCTGCTGGACCACATTGGTGATGTACTGCTCGCGATCGAGCCGACGCTCATGCAACAGCTGGGCAATCTGCTTGTACTGTTCGGGCTCGAGGTAGCGGAAGGACAGGTCTTCCAGCTCCCACTTGATATGCCCGATGCCCAGGCGATGGGCCAGCGGCGCGTAGATATCGAAGACTTCGCGGGCGACGCGCTGGCGCTTCTCGTCGTCGGCCAGCTTGACCGCACGAATGGCGCAGGTGCGTTCAGCCAGCTTGATCAGCGCGACACGCACATCGTCGACCATGGCGACCAGCATCTTGCGCAGGTTTTCCACCTGCGCCTGGGAGCCAAGCACGAGGGACTCACGGGGGTTGAGGCTGGCGCTGATCGCGGCCATGCGCAACACGCCCTCGATCAGCTTGGCCACCACCGGACCGAAGCGCTGGTGCACGTCGGCGAGCTGGATCTTGCCTTCGCGCACGCCACGGTAGATGACCGCGGCAATCAGACTGTCCTGGTCCAATTTCAGATCAGCGAGGATCTCCGCGATCTCCAGGCCGATCTGATAGCTGGAGGTCCCTTCGCTCCACAGATTCTGCGCCGCATTGGCCTGCTGCTCCGCTTCGCGGGCGAACTCGCAAGCCTCCTTGAGGGTCGCACGGTCGAGTGCCGGGTCCATCCCCAGCACATGATCGAGCCAGCCATCGAGGTTGATACTACCGTCCGTATTGATCGGCTGAAGCGCTCTGACCTGTACCATCTAAACCTTCCCTTCTGCGCAGCAGCTGCGCCATGAACGCCGGCATTCTGCGTGCCGGTCGGTTGAACCACAGGCCTGTCGCCCGTCACGAATGCATCAGCGAGGTGCGTCGGGCCCCTCGAACAAAGCCATCGCCTCGACATGGGCGGTCTGCGGGAACATGTCCAGCACGCCCGCACGCTTCAATCGATAGCCCTGGCTGGCCAGCTCGCGCGCATCTCGCGTCAGGGTGGCCGGATTGCATGAAACATAGACCACCCGCTGCGCCTTCAGCGTGGACATTTGTCGGACGATCTGCAGCGCGCCATCGCGTGGCGGATCGAGCAGCACGGCAGAGAATCCCGTGCGCGCCCAAGGTGCATCGGCAAGCGGCTTCGACAAGTCCGCCCGATAAAAGTGCGCCGTCTCGATGCCATTGTGCCGGGCGTTTTCCTGCGCCCGCGCCACCATCGCCTCGACCCCCTCCACGCCCACGACCTGGGCACCCGCGCGAGCCAACGGCAGGCTGAAGTTGCCCAGGCCGCAGAACAGATCGAGTACCCGCTCAGTCTTGCCCGGCGCCAGCCAGGACAGCGCCTGGGCGATCATCGCATCGTTCACCGGCGCATTGACCTGAACGAAGTCGCCCGGCCGCCAGGCCAGCTCCAGATCCCAGGTTTCGAGTCGATAGCCCAGCGCCTGCCGGGGCTCGAGCGGATACGGCTCGCCCTCGCCCTGCAGCCAGAGCTGTACATGGCTCGCCTCGGCGAAGCCGCGCAGGCACTCCATATCGCTGTCCGCCAGAGCCTCGGTGTGGCGGATCAGCACGGCTTCGGCTGTGCCACTGAAGAGTTCGACATGACCGATCGCTCGGGGCTTGCTCAACCGGTGTAGCACTTCCAGCAATGCCGGCAGCAGGGACTGCAAGGGCTGTACCAGAACCGGGCACTGTTCGATAGCCACGATGTCCTGGCTGGCGTTGGCGCGAAAGCCGACATCCAGACGCCTGGCCTTGACGTCCCAGCGCACCGCCAGGCGCGCCCGACGGCGATAACCCAAGGCAGGGCCCACAAGGGGCGCGGCCCAGATTTCCGGCTGCAGATCGGCCAGCCGGGCGAGCTGCTCGCCCAGCGAGTGCTGCTTGAGCGCCAACTGATCGGCAACGGAGGCATGCTGCAGGTTGCAACCGCCACACCGGCGCGCATGCGGGCAGGGCTCGACCTGGCGTTGTGCGCTGGCCTGGAATACCCGCTCGCTGCGCGCGTCGACGACCTGGCTACGCGCGCCCAGTACTCGCGCCTCGACCTCTTCGCCAGGCAGCGCTCCCTCAACGAACCAGGTGCGCCCCTCGATAAAGGCAATACCGCGCCCGTCATTGGCCAGCCGCTCGATACTCAGGCGCTGCTTCTTGCCCACCGGTACCTGAGGCTTGCGCTCGCCACCACTGGGTTGAAAGCGCAGAGCGCCGCTACGTTTGGCCATCAGCTGGAACCTGCGCTGTTCTTCGGTGCGTTACCAGGGTCGCCATGCAGAGCCGGCAAGGCGCCCGTGGCACGGTGTTCATTTGGCTGCGTCATACACGCCGGTCGACAGGTAACGGTCACCACGGTCACAGATGATCGCCACGATGACGGCATTCTCCACTTCCTGCGACAAACGCAACGCGGCGGCCACGGCGCCACCGGAGGACACGCCGCAGAAGATGCCTTCTTCGCGGGCCAGGCGGCGCATCACCTGTTCTGCCTCGGCCTGCGACATGTCGACCACGCGGTCGACCCGCTCGGCCTGGTAGATCCTCGGCAGGTATTCCTGCGGCCAGCGACGAATACCGGGGATGGCGGCACCTTCCATGGGCTGCAATCCGACGATCTGCACGTCCGGGTTCTGTTCCTTGAGGTAACGGGACACACCCATGATGGTGCCTGTGGTGCCCATGGAGCTGACGAAATGCGTGATGCTGCCCTGGGTCTGCCGCCAGATTTCCGGGCCGGTGCTGCCATAGTGGGCTTCGGGATTGTCGCCGTTGGCGAACTGGTCGAGCACCTTGCCGTGACCTTCGGCCTGCATCTTCAGCGCCAGATCGCGGGCGCCTTCCATGCCCTCTTCCTTGCTCACCAGAATCAGTTCGGCGCCATAGGCGGTCATCGCCGCCTTGCGCTCGGCACTGGAGTTGTCCGGCATGATCAGAATCATCCGATAGCCCTTGATCGCCGCCGCCATGGCCAGTGCGATGCCGGTATTGCCCGAGGTCGCCTCGATCAGCGTGTCGCCGGGCTGGATCGCGCCGCGCAGCTCGGCCCGATTGATCATCGACAGCGCCGGGCGATCCTTGACCGAACCGGCCGGGTTGTTGCCCTCGAGCTTGACCAGGATGGTGTTGCTGGTCTGGCCCGGCATCCGCTGCAGGCGAACCAGCGGGGTGTTACCGATGCAATCGGCAATGGTCGGATAGTGTGTAGTCATGGCGTCGCACGGCATCTGGAAAGGCACACATGATAGCGGCATCGCTCGACGACGGGCAGACCGTGTAGCCGAAGCGGAGGCATGAGCGGTTACCAAACCGCAGGTTGGGCGCAGCAGCGTAGCTCGGGGCGGGCGCGTAGCCTGAGCGCAGCCAAGCCCGAGGTGACGATGCAGCAGGCGGCATCCGTTACGCCATTGCCTTTCGGCTGCCGGAAGCCCGGATGCACGGCCCTGGGCTGTGCGGCATGCGCTGTTGGGCTTCGCCGCCAATGCGGCCCGCCCCACACTACGGCCTGCCGAGAATCTTCGGCGCGGCCTCGATGATCTGCCGTGAAAGGTGCTCCATGCGCGGCGACTGGACCTTCCAGGTGTGCCAGTACAGGGCGATCTCCAGCGGTTCATCGGCAGCCAGATCGACCACCTCGCCGGCCTGCAGCGCATCACGCAGCAACAGCTCCGGCACCATGCCGTAGCCGAGTCCGTAGCGAATCGCGCTGAAGTGCGGCTCGGCACCGGGTACGTAATGGCACGGGTATGAACCTTCGGGCAGGCCGAGGCGACGCAGCAAAAAAGACGATTGCAGAGTGTCCTTGCGCGTGTACGCGACCACCGGCGCCTTGCGCGCGGCATTGCGGGACAGCCCGTTGGCGAAGTGCTTCTGACGGAACTCTCTGGAGGCGACCAGGCGATAGCGCATGCTGCCCAGCGGGCTCGCCGTGCAGCCACGCATGGGCTTGGGCTCGGTGCTGATGCAACCGATCGCCAGCCCCGTTTCCAGCAGGCTGTAGGTGTGGTCCTGGTCTTCCACGGTGAGGTCGAGCAGGACCCGCTCCCGGATCAGCACCTCGGCCAGGGCCGGAAAGAACCAGGTCCCCAGGCTGTCGGCGTTGAGCGCGGCAACCACCACCAGCGGTGCATCGCTGCGTTCGGCGAGGTCCGCCAGCAAGTCGGCTTCCAGCAGCGTGGCGCGCTTGAGGTACTGCAACAGTCGCTGCCCGGTTTCGGTGGGGCGACAGGGTCGGCTGCGCACCACCAGGGCGCTGCCCAGCGCGCTTTCCAGCGCGCGGACGCGCTGCGAGATGGCCGGCGGGGTCAGGTGCAGGCGCTGCGCAGCCTGCTCGAAACTGCCGGTACGGATGACACTGCGGAAGGCTTCGGTCTGCTTCGGATCGAGATTCACGGCGGCCGCCAATTAAGAAATTTTTTGTATGGCCTAAAAATACTTAGCCATGACAATTAAAGCCAGGCATTGCCCATAATCGCGCGCCTCGAACTGCCCCGCCCTTTTTGTGGGCAGCGAGTCTGTCCGGAGTACACCGTGGAACTGCTGCATACCATCTATCTGATCGCGATCACGGCCGAAGCCATGTCCGGGGCAATCATGGGCATGCGCCGCGGAATGGATCTGTTCGGCATCTGCCTGCTCGGCACCGTGACCGCGCTGGGAGGCGGCACCGCGCGCGACGTGTTGCTCGGCCATTATCCGGTCGGCTGGATCGCCCACCCGGAATACCTCACCTTCACCATCGGCGCGGCGGTCGTGACCGGTTTCATCGCGCGCCACCTGCACCACCTGCGCATGGTCTTCCTGCTGGTGGATGGCCTGGGCCTGGTGGCGTTCACCGTGATCGGCTGCGACGTGGCGATGGGCATGGGCGCGCATCCTTCCATCGTGGTGCTGGCCGGCGTGATCACCGGCATATTCGGCGGGCTGATGCGTGACGTGCTGTGCAACCAGGTGCCTATGGTCCTGCAGCGCGAACTGTATGCCACCGTGGCGCTGTTCACCGGCGTGTTCTACGTGGCCATGCTATGGCTTGAGATCAACACGACCCTGGCCACCTTGGCCGCGCTGGGCTGCGGCTTCCTGTTCCGCGTGCTGGCCATGACTTTCCACTGGAAGCTGCCGGACTTCAACGGCAAGGAAATCCGCGGACTGGACTGATCCCCGCCCGCCGACGCGACATCAGGGCTTGACGTCGCGTGCAGATTCCACCGGTCCGAGTCGCTACACTAGCGCGCTGGCAACCCAGGAGCGGTGAACGGACTGTGCTCAAAGACCTCGGAATTCGTGGCCGCGTGCTGATGCTGACGCTGCTGCCAAGCACCTTGCTGGCAGTGGTGCTCGGCGCCTACTTCACCTGGATGCAGCTGTCGGAGATGCGTCATCAGCTCGACGAGCGCGGCCAGCTGATCGCCGAACAGCTGGCACCCCTGGCGGCACCGGCCATGAATCTGGGTTACGACAAGCGCCTGCAGCGCATCCTCACCCAGGTGCTGGACCAGGCCGACGTGCGCGCCGTGACCATTCTCGATCCGGAGCGCGTGCAGCGCGTGCATGCCGGCCCGCGCATGCTGACGCCGCCACCGCCGGGCGATCCGGAAGGCCTGACGCGGGTCAGTAGCATGGACCACACGCGCATTCTGATGCCGATTCTCAGCCGTCACCTGAATCTCGCGGACGAGGCCCGCGGGCCGGAAGAAAAGCTGATCGGCTGGCTGGAGCTGGAACTCTCGCACCACAACACGCTGCTGCGCGGTTACCGCAGCCTGTTGACCAGCCTGTTCCTGGTCGGCGCCGGCCTGATCATCACCGCCCTGCTGGCGCTGCGCATGAGCCGCGCCATCAGCCTGCCCTTGCAGCGGGTCAAAGGCGCCGTCGCGCAACTCAAGGACGGCCACCTGGAGACGCGCCTGCCGCCGCTGGGCAGCCATGAAATGGACGAGCTGGCCTCGGGCATCAACCGCATGGCCGAGGCGCTGCTCAGCGCCCGCGAGGAACTGCAGCAGAGCATCGACCAGGCCACCGAAGACGTTCAACAGAACCTGGAAACCATCGAGATCCAGAACATCGAACTGGACCTGGCGCGCAAGGAAGCCCTGGAGGCCAGTCGGATCAAGTCCGAGTTCCTGGCCAACATGAGCCACGAGATCCGCACGCCTCTCAACGGCATCCTCGGCTTCACCCAGTTGTTGCAGAAAAGCGACCTGACACCTCGTCAGCAGGACTACCTGGGCACCATCGAGAAGTCCGCCGACAGCCTGCTCGGGATCATCAACGAGATTCTCGACTTCTCCAAAATCGAGGCCGGCAAGCTGGTACTCGACAACATTCCCTTCAACCTGCGCGACCTGATCGAGGACACCCTGACCATCCTCGCCCCGGCGGCGCATACCAAGCAGCTCGAGCTGGTCAGCCTGGTCTACCGGGACACCCCGCTGTCGCTGATCGGCGACCCGCTGCGGCTCAAGCAGGTGCTGACCAACCTGATCAGCAACGCCATCAAGTTCACCAACGAAGGCACCATCGCCGTGCGCGCCATGGTCGAGGACGATCATGGCGAGCGCGCGCAGCTGCGCATCAGCGTGCAGGACACCGGCATCGGCCTGACCGATCAGGACCTGCGGGCGCTGTTCCAGGCGTTCAGCCAGGCGGACAATTCCATATCGCGCCAGCCCGGCGGCACAGGCCTCGGACTGGTGATATCCAAGCGCCTGATCGAACAGATGGGCGGCGAAATCGGCGTCGACAGCATCCCGGACGAAGGTTCGGAGTTCTGGATCAGCCTCAGCCTGCCCAAGGCCCGCGACGATATCGAAGACCTGCCTCATCCCGCCTTGCAGGGCCGCCGGATCGCGTTGCTGGAGCGGCATCCGCTGGCCCACCAGGCCCTGCAGCACCAACTGGAGAGCCTCGGCCTCGAAGTGCATGCCTTCGACACGCTGGACCAGATGCAGGAGGCCATCGCTGCCCAGCGCCAGGGCAGTCAACTGATCGACCTGGCCGTGCTCGGCGTGACCACGCGCGAAATCGAGCCTGATGCACTCGGCCGCCGCCTGGCGGAGATCGAGACGCTCGGCTGCAAGTGCGTCGTGCTCTGCCCGACCACCGAGCAGTCATTGTTCCACGATGCCCTGCCGGAAGCGCACAACTACACCCAACTGCAGGGCAAGCCGGCCTGCACGCGCAAGCTGCAGCGCGTACTCGTCGAACTGGTACGCCCGCATCAGGCTTATGCCGAACCCGGCCAGCCTGCAGTCGGCCGCCCGGCGCGGGTGCTGTGCGTGGACGACAACCCGGCCAACCTGCTGCTGGTGAAAACCCTGCTGGGTGACATGGGCGCCGAAGTGGTCGCCGTGGACAATGGCCTTGCGGCACTGGAGGCAGTCAAGCAGCAAGCCTTCGATCTGGTCCTGATGGATGTGCAGATGCCTGGCATGGACGGACGGCAGACGACCGAGGCCATTCGCCACTGGGAGCTTGGCAGCGCCGGCACCCCGCTGCCGATCATCGCGCTCACCGCTCACGCACTGGCGAACGAGAAACGCTCACTGCTGCAAAGCGGCCTCGATGACTACCTGACCAAGCCCATCAGTGATCGCCAGCTGGCGCAGGTGGTGCTGAAGTGGACCGGCCTGGCATTGCGCAGCCAGCCGCAACGCACCGCAGAATCGCCGTTGGAGCCGGAACCGGAACCGGAACCGGAACCGAGCCTGAAGATCCTCGACGAGGAAGAAGGCCTGCGTCTGGCGGCGGGCAAGGCCGATCTCGCCGAGGACATGCTCGGCATGCTGCTGCAGTCGCTGGAGGCGGATCGTCGCACCATCCGCGAAGCGCGCCAGGCCGGCGACCGCCAGTTGCTGATCGAGCGGGTGCACCGACTGCACGGCGCGACGCGCTATTGCGGCGTACCTCAGTTGCGCAATGCCTGCCAGCAGAGCGAAACGCTGCTCAAGCAGAACCATCCGTACTGCGACGCCGCACTGGACGAACTGGACGCCGCCATCGAACGACTCGAACAGGAAGCCGGAGCCGACAGCTGACCCGAACGCGGCGGATCGTCGCCGCCCCGGCCAACCCGTTTGCCCTCGCCCGTACCCCAGGAACCACCATGACCGACCACCCTGTCTCCGATACTTTCCAGCCTGCCGAACTCGACTGGGACGAGAACGGCATGCCGCAGTCCCGCCGGTACGGCGACGTGTATTTCTCCCGGGCCAGCGGGCTTGCCGAAACCGAACATGTCTTTCTTGCGCAGAATGACCTCGCCGGGCGCTTCGCCGCATTGCAGGCGGGCCAGCGCCTGGTGATCGGCGAAACGGGGTTCGGTACGGGACTGAATTTTCTCTGTGCCTGGAAACTGTTCGAGGACACCGCCGATGCGCAGGCACGCCTGCATTTCGTAAGCGTCGAAAAACATCCGCTGACCCGCGAAGACATGGAGCGCGCACTGGCCCTGTGGCCGGAGCTGCGGACGCAGGCAGAACGGCTGCTGCAGCATTACGTCGCGCTGCATCCGGGTTATCAGCGACTGGTCTTTGACGGCGGGCGCGTGGTGCTGACGCTGCTCATCGGGGATGTCGCCGAATGCCTGCCGACCCTGGATGCGCGCATCGACGCCTGGTTTCTCGACGGGTTTGCGCCGGCGAAGAATCCGCAGATGTGGCAACCGGCCGTGTTCGCCGAGCTGGCCAGGCTGTCGGCTGCGGGGGCGACGCTGGGCACCTTCACCAGTGCCGGTTTCGTTCGCCGCGGCCTGATCGATGCCGGCTTCGACATGCAGCGGGTGCCGGGCTACAGCCACAAGCGCGAGATATTGCGCGGCCGCCTGCTCAGGCCTGCCGGGCAGGCGCCCGCCAAGCCCTGGTTCGCCCGCCCCGGATACGAGCCCGCCGAGCGACATGCGGTGGTCATCGGTGCCGGGCTGGCCGGTTGCGCCACGGCCGCATCACTGGCCGCTCGCGGGTGGCGGGTCAGTGTGCTGGAGCGTCACGCCGAGGCGGCCCAGGAAGGCTCGGGCAACCCACAGGGCGTGCTGTATCTCAAACTGTCCGCCCACGGCACCGCCCTGTCGCGGCTGGTGATCAGCGGTTTCGGCTACACCCGCCGGCTGCTCGGCAATCTGCAGACAGGCCGCGACTGGCAGCCCTGCGGCGTACTGCAACTGATCTACGACGACAAGGAGCGCGAACGCCAGGTCGAGCTGGCCGGAGCCTTCGCGCCCGATCTGGTCCGCCCGTTGACGCGGGCCGAGGCCGAGGCGCTGGCCGGCATCGAGCTGCCCGAAGGCGGGCTGTTCTATCCCGAGGCGGGCTGGGCCAATCCGCCCGCGCTGTGTCAGTGGCTACTGCAGCGTCCCGGCATCGAGCTGCTGCGCCACCATGAGGCCCTCGAACTGCGCCGCAACGGCCAGTCCTGGCAGGTCCTGGCCGGCGAGACCCGGCTCGCCGAAGCGCCGGTGGTGGTGCTGGCAGGCGCCGCTGATGCCGCGCGCTTCGAGCAGAGCGCCTGGTTGCCGCTCAAGCGCATCCGCGGGCAGATATCCAGCCTGCCAGCCACGCCGGGCAGCAGCCAGCTGCGCACCGTGCTCTGCGCCAAGGGCTACGTCGCACCACCCCGGGACGGCAGCCATACACTGGGCGCCAGCTTCAATTTCCAGCAAACCGACGCTGCGCCCAGCGTCGCCGAGCATCAGTCGAATCTGGACATGCTCGAGCAGATCTCCGGCGACCTGTATGCACGCCTGCAGGCCGACCCGCAGCGAACCGAGTCGCTCAGCGGTCGCGTCGGCTTTCGCTGCACCAGTCCTGACTACCTGCCACTGATCGGACCGCTAGCGGCGCCCCAGGCGTTCGCCGAAACCTACGCCGCTCTCGGCAAGAACGCCCGCTCGTCGCAGAGCGCTCCATGCCCCTGGCTGGATGGCCTCTACGTCAACACCGCCCACGGTTCACGCGGCATGATCAGCGCCCCGCTGTCCGGCGAGCTGCTGGCCGCCTGGCTTGAAGACGAGCCGTTGCCGCTGCCGCGCGAGGTAGCTGAAGCCTGCCACCCCAACCGATTCCTCCTGCGCAAGCTGATCCGCGGCACCTAAGGATGCGTTAGCAGCGGCCAGGCTGCCGACTTCAGAGAGTCGGCGGCTTGCATCGCACTGCGCCCGCAAGGATACTCCCCCCACTATATTTCGCATCTTCGGAGGCCCCATGAAATCTCTGTCTTTGCTGGCGCTCGGCTGGTTCGCATTGCAGGTCCATGCCGCGCCCGACGTCGATACCCGACAGCTTCGCAACGAGGCGGCCAGCCTGATCCCGCCGTTCCAGCAGCAGTTGCTCGGTACGGTCAAGCAGGCCATGGCCGATGGTGGCCCGAGCAAGGCGGTCGAGGCTTGCCAGCTGCTCGCACCGGGCATTGCCGAACAACACAGCCAGGCGCCCTGGAAAGTCGGCCGTACGGCGCTCAAGTTGCGCAATCCGGACAATGCCCCGGATGCCTGGGAGCGCGCAGTGCTCGAGGGATTCGCGCAGCGCGCCGCGGCCGGTGAGCCGATCGAACAGCTGAAGCACGGCGCGGTGGTGGGCAACGAGTACCGCTACATGCAGGCGATCGGCACGGCGGAAGCCTGCCTGGGTTGCCATGGTGACAGGATCAAGCCCGAACTGCTCGGCCTGATCGACCAGCACTATCCGCAAGACCAGGCCCGGGGCTTTCGCCAGGGTGATTTGCGCGGTGCCTTTACGCTCAGTCGTACCCTCGCGCCCTGACAGGCCGTACACTCCATGGGCCGGCCACGACGCGATGTCGTGATCGGCCGCCCGTGGCCAGAGAAAACACCCGCCGTCGCGGACGTCCAATGTCATCATCGACGAGCCTGCCGACCGACGGAGCGACACCATGCCCCCCGCACGATCAACCAGCCCTCTCCCATCCCTAGCCGGCCAACTCGGCTGATGGACGTGCTACTGCTCGAAGCGCTGGGCATCGGCCTGATCCTCGGGCTGCTGCTCGGGCTGACAGGGGCCGGTGGATCGCTCGTCGCCCTGCCATTGCTGCTCAGTCTGCATCTACCCCTGCGCGACGCCATCGGCGTCAGCCTCGGAGCCGTGTCCATGTCGGCACTGATCGGGGCGATTCCCCGTGCCCGCCAGGGCCAGGTTGCCTGGCGCCCGGTGTTGCTGCTGGCCATTTGTGGCCTGCCGGGCAACGCCGCTGGCCAGTGGCTGGGGCAATACATTCCCGAGCGCTGGCTGATCATCGCCTTCTGCCTGCTGGTGCTCTGGTCGGCCTGGCGCATGTGGCGCGGTGCCAGCCTGCCGGCCAAGGAAAACGCCGAGGACCGCCAGCTGGCGCTGCTTGGCATCGGCGTCGGTGTCGGCCTGCTGTCCGGCTTGATGGGCGTCGGTGGCGGTTTTCTGATCGTCCCGGCACTGCTCTGGTTCACCTCCCTGTCACTGCTCAGCGCGATGGCCACGTCGATGGCCGTGATCGCGCTGGTCAGCGGCGGCGGTTTCCTGCTCTATCTCACCGACGCTCAACCCCCGCTTCCGCTGCTCGGTGGCCTGGCACTCGGTGGCGCCTTCGGCGTGCTGGCCGGCAACCGCCTGGCGCAGTATCTGAACAACAGCCTGCTGCAACGCCTGTTCGCCCTGATGCTGGTGCTGGTCAGTCTGTCGCTGGGGATCCAGAAGCTGGTCCTGGGCCACTGATCAGTACCGTTCGGGATCATCCCAGAACGGCCGGCGAGCCTCGCTTTCTATGTCGGCACGGCTACGTCCGATGTCCTTGAGCATGGCATCGCTGAGGCCAGCGAGCTGTCGACGCTGACGTGACAGCTCGTTCCAGCGCCGTACCCGCCGCCAGGCCCGCAGCAGTAGCCCGGCTCCGGGAATCACCGCCTTCTGCACATGCAGGACACGTTGCATGGCTATTTTCTGCGTATTCATCAGGCAACCCTCCTCTCAGGATTGGCGCCAGTCTTGCTCCGCGCTTAAGATCAATCCAACGAATGTTCCTTATGCCTCACATCTCGGAGATTGATGGATGGCCCAGTTCCCGAATATCGATACCGAACTGCTGCGCAGCTTCGTAGCCATTGCCGACCACGGTGGTTTCACCCGTGCAGCGGCTGCGGTCAACCGTACCCAGTCGGCCGTGAGCATGCAGATGAAGCGCCTCGAGGAAGATGTACTGGAGCGTCCGCTGTTCGATCGCAGCGGGCGCCAGGTCCGGCTGACTGCCGAGGGCCAGATTCTGCTGGGCTACGCCCGGCGCATCCTCAAGCTGCATGGCGAGGTGATGACCACGCTGCGCCAGCCGCACATGGTCGGCGCCGTGCGTATCGGCACCCCGGACGACTACGTCATGCGCTTCCTGCCCGGGATCCTGGCGCGTTTCGCCCAGGCCTATCCACTGGTGCAGGTCGAGGTGCACTGCGAGCCTTCCAGCCAGCTGCTACAACGTCGCGACCTCGATCTGAGTATCGTCACTCGCGAGCCGGGCACCGAGATCGGCCAGCTGTTGCGCCAGGAACATGTGGTCTGGGCGGCGGCACCCGGCTTCAATCTGGACGACCAGCGTCCCCTGCCGCTGGCGACCTTCAACACCGACTGTTTCTGTCGTGCCTGGGTGTGCAACGCGCTGGATGCCCGCGAGATCGATTACCGGATCGCCTACAGCAGTCCAAGCCTTGCCGCGATCATGGCCATCGTAGGTGCGGGTCTGGCATTGACCGCGCAGTTGCAGAGCCTGATCCCGGCCGAACTACGCATACTCGGCGAGACTGACGGGCTACCGGACCTGCCGCAGACCAGCATCGTCCTGCTGCGCAACCCACAGCGGCATTCGCCGGTCAGTGAAACCCTCGCAGGCTACATCGTCGATGGCTTCCGTCTGTAGGCGCCAGGAGATTCAGGAGCGCCCGGCCGCCAGCTCGTCAAAGACTTCGGGAACCAGGCCCGCTTCGTCTTTTTCGACCAGCCGCTGGCGCAGGCCGTCCTCCGCAGGCGAGTCGAGAATTGTCAGGAGGCGTGATCCACGCTCCGTCAGGACGAAATTTTCCCCATTGCCGCCCTGCTCCTCGGGACGGGTGACAATGAAGCCCCCCTCGAACAGCAGGCTTTCGTAATCGGCAGCCTCGGCTCGCAGGCTGTCCAGATTGGGTAGCGGCTGACCTTCGCTCTCCAGCTGAGCCGCGTGCTCTTCGGCATAGCGGCGCGGCTTGAAGCTCTCACTGGCACTGGTCTGGACTTCATGCAGCAGACGCTGGATCAGATCCCATTTGTAGCTCATGTGCGTTCTCCCGTAGCAGATATTCGCCCCGGAAACGAGGCGCCTATGCATACCGACCGTCTCCGGGGTACGGGGGTTCGCACTGAACTAAAGCGGTTGCGCTGCGATCCACTGCTCAGAACGACGAGCGAGGATCGAGCCATGAGAATGCTGACTATTGCCCTGACCGCCGCCCTGCTGGCCGCTCCCACCGCCCATGCGGCCTGCACGCCCGACGAGGTCAACGCCAAGGCCGAACAGCTGGCCGAGCGCGTCAACCAGCTCACCAAGAGCAACCCCGAGCGCGCACAAGAGATCAACGAAGAGATCAGCCAGATGCAAGCCAAGCGTACCGCCGATCAGCTGGGTGACGAGTGCGAGGCTTACGACAAGCGTCTGAAACAGATCGAAGAAGCGGAACGCCAGGCCGACATTCCGCCTGCGGACAGCCAGCGCTAACGCCGGCCGCCGCTCACTCGGCCGCCGGCTTCCTGCGCTTGAGCGGGGCCATGCCGTCCTGGCTGACCACCGGCGACGGCGTTTCACGCTTGGCACCGTTCGGGCGCTTGCCGGCAGGCTTGGACTTCTTCTCTGCGCCCTTTTTCTTGTCGATCTTTTTCTTCTTGCTGCCAGCGGCCTTGCCCGAAGCCTTGAGGTTCTTCGGCCCCTGATAGGTGCCTTTCAGCCCCTTGATCACACGCTTCTCGAAGCGTTGCTTGAGATAACGCTCGATGCTCGACATCAGGTTCCAGTCGTTGTGGCAGATCAGCGAGATCGCCAGGCCCTCGGCCCCGGCCCGTCCGGTACGACCGACGCGGTGTACGTACTCGTCACCGGAACGTGGCATATCGAAGTTGATCACCAGATCCATGCCCTCGATATCCAGCCCGCGCGCGGCCACATCGGTGGCGACCAGAACCTTCACGCCACCCTGCTTGAGGCGGTCGATGGCCAGCTTGCGCTCCTTCTGGTCCTTTTCCCCATGCAGCACGAAAACCTTGATGTCGCTGGCGACCAGGCGGCCATAAAGGCGGTCGGCCTGTACACGGGTGTTGGTGAAGATCACCGCCTTCTGGTAGGTCTCGTTGGCCAGTAGCCAGTGGACGAGTTGCTCCTTGTGGGCCGGATCGTCGGCCGTGATGATTTGCTGGCGCGTGGCCTCGTTCAGTTCGCTGACCCGGTTGAGCTGCAGATGCAGCGGATCACGCAGCACCTTGCCGACCATTTCACGCAGCCCGGCGCCGCCGCTGGTGGCGGAAAACAACAGGGTCTGCTGACGCTTCTCGCATTCACCGACCAGGCGCTGCATGTCCTCGGCAAATCCCATGTCGAGCATGCGGTCGGCTTCATCGATGATCAGAATCTCGACGTCCTTGAGAATGAGGCTTCCGGCATTGAGGTGCTCGATCAGCCGTCCCGGGGTGCCGATCAGCACGTCCGGCACCTTGCGCAACATCGCTGCCTGGACCTTGAAATCCTCGCCACCGGTAATCAGGCCAGACTTGATGAAGGTGAACTGCGAGAAACGTTCGACCTCCTTGAGCGTCTGCTGCGCCAGTTCGCGGGTTGGCAACAGGATCAGGGCTCGCACGTCGACCCGCGGCTGCGCATCGCCGATCAGCCGGTTGAGCATCGGCAGCACGAAGGCTGCGGTCTTGCCGCTACCGGTCTGGGCCGTCACACGCAGGTCGCGACCTTCCAGCGCCGGCGGGATCGCCGCCACCTGCACCGGGGTCGGCTCGACGAATTTGAGTTCGGCGACGGCCTTGAGCAGGCGTTCGTGCAGGGCGAATTGGTCAAACAAGGGAGCTACCTCGAAGGTCGAAGAAAAACGATGGCATAGGTTACCCCGTCTGCCGGGCAAAGGCGCGTTCTGTAACGGCCGGCATGTTTTCCCTGGCACACACAGGCTAAGCTGTCGGAAGCGAAGCGGCTTAATGCCAGGAGGCTCGCATGAAATCGACGAAGCGGATGGCGTTGCCGCGCGGCTGCCTGGTTGCATTGGCACTGTACGCAACGACAGGCGTAGCGCAATCGAACCTCGATCACCCTGCCGGCAAGGGCAAGGCCGATCGTGGGCAGGGACATCAGGCGTCATCACGGCAGGAGCATCGCCCTCAGGCGCCGTCGGTGGACATCGGCGCGGTCCGCGCCACGCTGCGAGACCATCGAAACCTGCTCACCGCCGCCTCTTCCCTGCCGCCGGGCATTCGGCAGAACCTGGCGCGCGGCAAACCGCTGCCCCCGGGCATCGCCAAGAATCTGGACAATCGCCTGCTGGGCCATCTGCCGCGCTACGAAGGCTACGAATGGAAACAGCTGGGGCGTGACGTGATTCTGGTCGCCATCGCTACCGGTCTGATCCACGAAATCCTGGAGAACGTGCTGGATTGAAGCCAGAAGGTGCACCGGACTGCCGAGTCCCGCGGCCCTGTCCGGCGATCGGGCTAGCTCGGCTCGCAGGTCAGCTTGATCCGCAGCCGAATCACGTCGCGCTTGAACTTCGACGTCAGCGCCTTACGCTCACCCGGCTGCAATTCCGTGCGGCGCGTGCGCGGCGCTTCCGGGCCGTTCTGGAACACCGCCGTGCAGACGGCTGCGGTTTTCCCGTAGTTCATCAGCAGCAGCCCGGCGAGGTCGCGATCGATGGTCTGTGGCTCGACGGTAATTTCTGCGCCATTGAGTTGCTGGTCGATATCGATGGGGTAGGTGGCCGCGGTAGCCGCCAGCGGCAGCACGGCAAAGAGCAGGTAACGGATTGTTTTCATTTGATTGAGCTCCTCGGCAGAGGGGCCAGCGTAGCAGACCTTGGCTGGGGTCTGGTGACGTTCCGCTCGCCCAGCAGCACCCGGCCGGAAGGGCTGCGCGACCCGCGCTGAAACCTCAACAGACCCTAAAGGAATCGAAGGAATGAAAGTGCCCCGTGTGACCCTCGATCAGTGGCGCACTCTGCAGGCGGTCATCGATCACGGCGGTTTCGCCCAGGCGGCCGAAGCACTGCATCGGTCGCAGTCCTCGGTCAGCTATACCGTGGCGCGCATGCAGGAGCAGCTTGGTGTGCCGCTGCTGCGCATCGACGGCCGCAAGGCGGTGCTGACCGAAGCGGGCGAGGTGCTGCTGCGGCGCTCCCGGCAACTGGTCACCCAGGCCAGCCAGCTGGAAGAACTGGCGCACCATATGGAGCAGGGCTGGGAAGCCGAGGTGCGGCTCGTGGTGGACGCGGCCTACCCCAGCGCCAAGCTGATCCGGGCGCTCAGCGCGTTCATGCCCAAGAGCCGGGGCTGCAGGGTGCGCCTGCGTGAGGAAGTGCTGTCCGGGGTCGAGGAGGTCCTCAAGGACGGCACCGCGGATATGGCGATCAGCGGCCTGGACATCACCGGCTATCTGGGCAACGAACTCAGCACCGTGGAATTCGTCGCCGTGGCCCATGCCGACCACACCCTGCACCAGCTCGGGCGCAAGCTGAGCGTGCAGGACCTGCAGAGCCAGATGCAGATCGTGGTGCGTGACACCGGCCTGCGCCAGCCACGCGATGCCGGCTGGCTGGGTGCAGAGCAACGCTGGACGGTTGGCAGCCTGGCCACCTCCGTGGCGTTCGTCAGCAGCGGCCTGGGCTTCGCCTGGTTGCCGCGTCACCTGATCGAGCGCGAGCTGGCCGAAGGCGTACTCAAGCCACTGCCTCTAGTCCAAGGCAGCATTCGCCGGCCGCTGTTCTATCTCTACACTAACCACGACCGGCCACTCGGCCCGGCCACACAGATTCTCATCGAGCTGATCAAGACGTACGATGCCGGACAGGCCACTACACTGGCCGGCTGACAGCTTCTCCCACATCAGGAAAAGACACCATGTTGAAACGCATTGCCCTCGCCGCCTGCTCCGTACTGCTGGCCGGCAACCTGCTTGCTGCGGAAAACCCTCGCGTTCTGCTGACCACCAGCCTGGGTGAGATCGAACTGGAACTCGAAGCAGAGAAGGCGCCTGTCAGCGTCGAAAACTTCATCGGTTACGTGGACAGCGGCTTCTATGACGGTACCGTGTTCCACCGCGTAATCCCGGGTTTCATGATTCAGGGCGGCGGATTCGGCGAAGGGCTGAACCAGAAGCCCACCCAGGCACCGATCAAGAACGAGGCGGACAACGGCCTGCACAATGTGCGCGGCACCGTCGCCATGGCCCGCACCCAGAACGTCAACTCGGCGACCAGCCAGTTCTTCATCAACCACCGCGACAATGATTTTCTCGACCACGGCAGCCGTGATTTCGGCTATGCGGTATTCGCCAAGGTAGTACGCGGCATGGAAGTGGTCGACCAGATCGCCCAGGTGCCCACCGGCAACCGCGCCATGATGCAGAACGTTCCGCTGACCCCGGTGAAGATCATCACTGCGAAGAAGCTCTGACCGTGAAGGGCCGGTTCGCCGGCCCTTTTTTCATTTGCGGCGGCACACACCCAGCTGCCGCCATCATGCGGCCCCTCAACCGACAGGAGATCGCGACATGAATGCTCCGCAAAGCCACCTGAACACAGCCGAAGGCGAAGCCCGGCTGCTGCAGGACCTGCTCAGTGCGGAACGCGCAGGCGCCAAGGTTGCCGGCGAGTCACTGCAGCAGACCACCGAACCGGACCAACGGCAGTTGCTCGAGCAGATCCGCCAGGGCGAGATCGAAAGCTGCAAATTGCTGCTCAACTGCCTGCAGCACCTCGGGCTGGAGCCCAACAGGGACACCGGTGCGTTCTACGGCAAGGCGATGGCCATCGAGCCGCTGGACGAGCGCCTGGCCTTCGTCGACAAAGGCCAGCAGTGGGTGATCCGCAAGCTGCGTGAATACCTGCCCGGCTGCCAGGACCCGCTGCTGCGCAGCGAACTGGAGCGGATGCTGCAGATTCACGAACAGAACAGCGCCGCGTCGCACTGAGCCACGTCACACGGGGTGGTCATCCGCCCGCCTGCCGATAAGGCAGCGCCTGGCGGGCGGATTCGGCATAGGCCAGCACCCCGAGCCGTTCCTGCCGCAGGAAATCCGCTACCGCCGCGCGCAATCCCGGATGCTGCAGGTAATGCCACGAGCGCGTGATGACCGGCTCGAAGCCGCGAATCAGCTTGTGCTCACCCTGCGCCCCGGCGTCGAAACGCTGCAGTCCAGCGGCGATGGCCTGGTCGATGCCCTGATAGAAGCAGGTTTCGAAATGCAGGCGATCGAACTCCGCCAGGCAGCCCCAGTAGCGGCCGTACAGGCACCCGTTGCCGCGCAGACTGAACGCCATCGCTACCGGCCTTGCACCCTGCTGCGCCAGCACCACACGAATCGCCTGCGGCATGCGTTCGGCCAGCAGGCTGAAGAAACTACGGCTCAAGTACGGCGCCTGTCCACGTACCCGGTAGGTGGTGGCGTAGCAGGCGTAGACGAAATCCCAGTCCGCCTCGCTGAGCTGATGGCCTTCGCGCCAATCGAACGTGATACCCTGCCCCGCTACCTGCTCGCGCTCCTTGCGCAACTGCTTGCGCTTGCGCGACGTCAGCCCATCGAGAAAGTCCTGGAAGTCGCGATAGCCGCGGTTGTGCCAGTGGAACTGGCAACCGATACGCTCCAGCCAACCCTCCCGCCCAGCCAGCACCTGGTCGGCCTGTGGCTCGGTGAAATTGACGTGCAAGCCGGACAGCCCATGCCCCTCCAGGCCCTCGGTGAGCGCATCGAGTAGCCCGTCGGCGGCCTGGATGTTGCCCAGCAGACGATTGCCGCCCACCGGGGTGAACGGCACCGCGCAGAGCAGCTTGGGGTAATAGGCGATGCCTGCCCGCTGGCAGGCGTCCGCCCAGGCCCAGTCGAAGACATACTCGCCGTAGGAATGGCTCTTGCGATACAGCGGCACGGCCGCCTGCAACCTGCCCTGATCATCGCGCAGCAACAGGTGGGCCGGCTGCCAGCCACTGCTCCCGCCGACGCTGCCGCTGTCTTCCAGCGATGAAAGGAAGGCGTGACGCAGAAAGGGCTGGTCATCGGCCAGCAAGGCATCCCATTCGGCGGGATCGAGCTCGGCGAGGCGGTGCAGGGTATGGATAGGCATGCGCGCCAGTTTGCCCCGGCAGCGCGACGAAAAAAAGCACATAAAAAAACCCGCCGAAAGGCGGGGTAAAAGGAGCATACACACGCAGCTTACTGGCTGCAGATGACGACGACGTTGCCGTCGTCATCCGGCTCGCCGGGGTACGCCTGAACCGCATCAGATTTACTGCTTCGCCCATTCCATGAAAGCCTTCCGGCTTTCCGGGCTGAGCATCAACCACAGTTGCTGCAGCGTGTTCAGGGTCGCATCGCTGTGAGGGAGGGTCTGCGAAGGCACAGCCGCTCTGGACGGAACGGGCACCGCTCCACCGGCCGTAGCGGCCTGGGCGCCATTCAGCGGCTCGACAGTGGACTGCGTGTAGCTGGTGGAATTGCCGACCAGCATCTGGGTCACGGCGGATGTCGGCTCAGCCCCCACCTGCGTCTCGATACGCTCACCGGTGCGCTGATTCGTAGACCAGCCGACAAAGGAATCCTTCATGAGCTGAGCTTCCTGCAGGTTGGCCGGCTCGTCGTACTCCAGCCTCCAGACATCACCCGCACGACCGTTCAGGCTATACACCGCACTGCGCGTGCGGACGATTTCGTGACTGAGGCCACCGCCGATATCGAAGCCGTTCTTGTAATAGGCACTGATCCGGTACTCGCCCGGCTGCAGATGCAACGTTTTGTTCGCGGTGCCGAAGGACGAGTTGGCCAAAGGCACTTCCTGGCCGTTGATATCCAATACTTCCAGCGTATTGGGCATTTCGACTACCACAACTTGCGTCTTGGGCAGTTCGGAGCCGGAATACAACTTCACATGGGATTGCTGCGCACAACCCGATAACAGGCCAACAATGGCGACCCATAAAATACGACGCATGAAAACTCCTTGGACACGATCAGCGATGGGCTGGTTGCACGAACCGGAATGGCCGCTCTATTGAGTTACAACCGGATAACAAGGATAAGAACAGATTATTTCAACCTAATGACAAAAAGCCGGGATACTCTCAAGGGAGTATCCCGGCTGTTTATTTTCCGATTTCTAATTCAGTTTAGAAATCGTAGCGCAGACCCACGGAGAAACCGGAGGCTTCTTCGCCGAGAGCGCCACCGGGAGTGGCGGAACGCGCCTGGCTCCAAGGCGTCAGAGCCACGTTTTCATCGTTGTCGAGCACCGCGTAGTTGGCGTAGACACGAACGGCCTTGTCCAGCTTGTGCTCTGCGCCGATTACCCACATGTCGGCATCGTAGTTCTTGGCGTCCGAATCGCGGGTCATCCACATGGCCTTGATAGCCGTGTCGGAGGTGATTTTGTACTCACCGCCCAGACCGAAGGTGTCAGAGCTCAGCTGGTCACGCAGGGCCTCGGTAGTAGCTTCGAAACCATCGTAATCGACGGTCTGGTAGAAACCGACGAGTTTGAAGGCGTCAGTCAGCTTGTAGGCGGCGGCGGTACGGATACCATCCCGCTCACCACGACCGGTGTCTTCCTCCATGGCCTCATAGGCCAGCGACGCCTCGAGCGGGCCTCCGACATAGTTCAGCGCCATGCTGATGCCATCGGAATCCTGATCTTCCTCGACCCACTGCCCTTCGTGGACGGAGTAGCCGAGCACTGCGTTGAAGCCGCCGAAGTTCGGAGTGGTGTACTGGACCGTATTGTCATAACGCTCGTCGAAGCGAGCATTGCCGACACGGGTCAGGTTGCGCATGTCGCCGACCTGATCACCGAACAGGTTGGCCGGACCGCGAGCCACCTTGAACGGGCTGTCGAAACGACCCAACTGTACGGCACCGAAATTGCCGCCAAGCCCCACGAAGGTATCGCGAGTAGCGAAAGCGGTACTGTTATCATCCTCACCACCGGTGGTGAAGTTGATCTGCTGCTCGATCTGGAAGAACGCTTTCAGATCGGGATTGATCTGATGGTCGCCTTTGAAGCCCAGGCGCGAAGAGTTACTGGAAATGTTGGTTTCGGAGTAGTCGCCACCGTCGTCCAGGAAGTCAGTGGAGACGTGCACGCGACCATAGACATTGACTTCTGCCGCAGCCAAAACAGGCATGACGGCAGCAGCACTTACAACAATCGCAATCAACTTCTTCTTCATCATCAGAAAGCTCCAGAGCTCCATTGGGTTTTGTATAACGTCGTCCTGCAAAAGACGTAAGGGTTGGCTGTTTCGGTCGAAGCGGAGTATGGAAATCGAATGTGACAGAGCGCTTGCTGGATTATGAAAATTTAAAGTCAAAGGAACTTTCCGTTAAAAAACGGAAAAGCCGGACGGCAGCAATGGAAATCACCGAGGGGTCGGGCAAGTCCCGATACCCGGCATTGGCCAGAAGAAAAAATGGAAAATGCAGGCGGCCAGACACACAACGGTGGCCTTCATTTATGTCGCCAATATCAACGGCGATGGGACCTGAACGCGCGGATTCATCCGCGCAGTTCGGTGTCTGGAACGATAGCGTGACGGACGTGCTTCAGCCCCTCGCGCGCTCTGCGGGGCGCCGAGCACCCGCCACGAGCTTGTCGACAGCCTTGGCCGCAGCCACCATGCCGAAACTGGCGGTGACCATGGTCACCGCGCCGAAGCCACCGGCGCAGTCGAGTTTTACGCCTTCGCCAACGAAACTCTTGCTCTGGCAGACGCCACCGTCGGGCTTCGGATAGCGCAGCTGTTCGGTGGAAAACACGCACGGCACGCTGTAGGTGCGCCCCGGCGTGCGCGAGAAGTTGTATTCGCGGCGCAATAGCGAACGCACCTTGGCTGCCAGCGGATCGTTGAAGGTCTTATTCAGGTCGGCGACCTGAATCTGCGTCGGATCGACCTGCCCGCCGGCGCCACCAGTGGTGATGATCTGGATCTTGCGCCGCTTGCACCAGGCAATCAGCGCCGCCTTGGCCGGCACGCTGTCGATGCAGTCGATCACGCAGTCCATGTCTTCAGTGATGTACTCGGCCATGGTTTCGCGGGTGACGAAATCGGCCACGGCGTGAACCCGGCAGGCCGGATTGATGGCGCGGATGCGCGTGGCCATCTCGTCCACCTTGGCTTTGCCCACGGCACCATCAAGGGCGTGAATCTGCCGGTTGGTATTGGTGATGCACACGTCATCCAGGTCAAACAGGCTGATCTCGCCGACGCCACTGCGCGCCAGCGCCTCGGCCGCCCAGGAGCCCACCCCGCCGATACCGACCACCGCGACATGCGCAGCCGCCAACCGCTCGAGGCCGACAAGGCCATACAGACGGGCTATGCCGCCGAAACGCTGATCATCGATGGTCATGCTGCACCCCTGGTGGATATCCGGCGATTATAAAGGCCAGCGCTCCCTTGACCACTCGCGGTGTCGCCCCATGCTGGGCTGAAGCCCACCCTTGTACCCAGGCCTCGAGGCATACGCCTGAAACAGAAAACAGTCCTGACGCAAAGCCGCCCGAACGAGGACGCCAGCCTTGCCGGCAAACCACCCTTTGATCCCACTTTCTGCGCTCTGACTCGGCACTTTTTAATTTACTATGGCGCCCTTTCCACGCCGCACCGGAGCCGTGATGACCGCCCCAGCCCTTTCCCCGACGCTCGAACTCGCCTGCGAGCTGATCAATCGCCCCTCGGTGACACCACTGGATGAAGGCTGCCAGCAGTTGATGAGCCAGCGCCTGGCGGCCTGCGGCTTCGCCATCGAGCCGATGCACATCGAGGACGTGGAAAACTTCTGGGCCATTCGCGGCAACGACGGCCCGGTGCTCTGCTTCGCCGGCCACACCGACGTGGTTCCGACCGGCCCGTTGCAGGCCTGGCGGAACCCACCGTTCGCCGCGCGCATCGACGAACAGGGCATGCTCCACGGCCGCGGCGCAGCGGACATGAAAGGCAGCCTCGCCGCGATGGTCGTCGCGGTGGAACGCTTCACCGCCGATCATCCGAATCACAAGGGCCAGATCGCCTTTCTCATCACCAGCGATGAGGAAGGCCCGGCGCACCACGGTACCAAGGCCGTCGTCGAGCGCCTGCGCGAGCGTGGCCAGCGCCTGGACTGGTGCATCGTCGGCGAACCGTCGAGCACCGCCCTGGTAGGTGACGTGGTGAAGAACGGCCGCCGCGGCTCGCTCGGCGGCTTGCTAAGCGTACGTGGCCAGCAGGGCCACGTGGCCTATCCGCATCTGGCAAAGAACCCAATCCACCTGGCCGCGCCTGCGCTGGCCGAGCTGGCCGCCGAGCACTGGGACGACGGCAATGCGTTCTTCCCGCCGACCAGCTTCCAGATCTCCAACCTGAATGCCGGCACCGGCGCAAGCAACGTCATCCCCGGCACACTGGAAGCGCTGTTCAACTTCCGCTTCTCCACCGAATCCACTGTGGAACAGCTGCAGCAGCGCACCGCCGCGATCCTCGACAAGCACGGTCTGGACTGGAGCGTCGACTGGGCGCTGTCCGGCCTGCCCTTTCTCACCGAACCGGGCGCACTGCTCGACGGCGTGGCCAAGGCGATCCGCAGCGTCACCGGCCGCGAAACCACGCCATCCACCAGTGGCGGTACTTCCGATGGGCGTTTCATCGCCACCCTCGGTACCCAAGTAGTCGAGCTAGGCCCGGTCAACGCGACGATCCACCAGGTCGACGAGCACATCCTCGCCAGCGACCTCGATGTGCTGACCGACATCTACTACCAGACCCTGGTGAACCTGCTCGCATGCTGATCTGCCCGATCTGCCAGGCACCGCTGAGCGCGGGCGACAACGGCGTCGCCTGCCCGGCCAACCACCGCTTCGATCGCGCGCGCCAGGGCTACCTGAACCTGCTGCCGGTGCAGCACAAGAACAGCCGCGATCCCGGCGACAACCAGGCCATGGTCGAAGCCCGCCGGCGTTTTCTCGACGCGGGTCATTACGCGCCGCTGGCCAGGCGCCTGGCCGAGCTGGCCGCCGAACGCGCCCCGCAGCGCTGGCTGGACATCGGCTGTGGCGAGGGCTACTACACCGCGCAGCTGGCCGAAGCACTGCCGAACGCCGGAGGCTTCGCGCTGGACATCTCCCGCGAGGCGATCAAGCGCGCCTGCAAGCGTGCGCCGCGACTCGAATGGCTGGTAGCGAGCATGGCCCGGGTACCCCTGGCCGATACCAGCTGCGACCTGCTGGCCAGCGTGTTCAGCCCGCTGGACTGGAACGAAGCCCGGCGTCTGCTCGCCCCCGGTGGTGGCCTGCTGCGCATGGGGCCGACCCGCGAGCACCTGTGGGAGCTGCGTGCGCGGCTCTATGACGAAGTGCGCGACTACGACGACGAGAAGCACCTGTCGCTGATCCCCCGGGGCATGCGCCTGGCCCATAGCGAAACGCTCAGCTACACACTGCAGCTGGACGACGCCCAAGCCCGCGCCGATCTGCTGGCCATGACCCCGCACGGCTGGCGTGCCAGCGCCGAACGCCGCGCCGCAGTGATCGACAGTCACCTCAGCGTGCGGGTTGCGATACGCTACGACTGGATCGAACGAATTTCCTAGGGCCCGGATGCTTCCTCCGACACAACACATAAGGCAGTCGCCCATGCGTCAACCCGATATCGAGATTTACCTCAGGGATGCCAGCCAGGAGGCAGTCGGCGAGTGGCTGGCCCAGGCCATCGGCCCCTGCACCGCCTGGCAGCAGAAGGGCCAGACCTTCAAGTGCAACGCCAGCGGGATTCCGGTGACCTGGCTACCTAAAGCGGTCGGCAAATGGCACTGCCTGCTGCTGGAAAGCGACGCCACTCCCTGGCCGGATGACCTGGCCTGCGCCCGTGCCGCCCACGTCGCGCTGGGCGTAGAAATCCGCTGCGCGCCGGGCGGCTGGCAGGAAGAGGAAGCCGATGAAGAGGCCGATCGCTGGATTCGCATCAGCGCTGACGGCGAAGAAGAAATCGTCTGGCGGACGGGTTGATCGACCGGACCCGCGAAGTGCCGGCTCTCGGGATGCGTCAGGCTGACTGGCACGTGGTGGGCTGAAGTCCACCCTACGCCCAAATCGCCTCCAGCCCGTAGAATGCGCTCAGCCCACCGCGACGGCGCATGACGCCATGCTGGAAAAACAAAGCCCGTCATCAAGACGGGCTCCATTTTTCCGCAACCGGAGTCAGAGGCCGGCAACGTCCTCGGCCTGCAGGCCCTTCTGGCCCTGAATCACCGAAAACTCCACCTGCTGCCCCTCGGCCAGCGAGCGATGGCCTTCGCCGCGGATAGCGCGGTAATGCACGAACACGTCGGCGCCATTACCCCGCTGAATGAATCCGTAGCCCTTTGCATCGTTGAACCACTTGACGGTTCCGGTCTCGCGTTCAGCCATTACCACTTCTCCAGTTGCTTTTTGTTATTCCTCGAACGAGGGTTCTACCGACTGGCTTTCGTGCACCCGGCTGCAGCGCAAATGCGAATCGAAAGCGGCCGTTGCCGGAGTATAAAACAACGATTTTCGCTGTCAGCCGATTTTTGCAGCGTAGCTCCTCAAACCCTTTTTCCAGCCCGGCCGAAGCCGGGCCGAAGCCGGGCCGAGGACGGCGTCAAACGCCGCGGCGACGCCGCCACAGCCAGAGGCCGATCACGCAGAGCGTCAGCAGCAGCGGCACCAGCGCGATATTGACGAACTTCAGCGTGCGCCCCAGCGCGTCGATATCGGCGTTGAGCTGGTAGCGCACCTCGCGCAGTTCCTTGCGAATGCGGACCTTCTCCTGCAGGAACTGACGCAATGCCTGCTCCTGCTCGCCGGTCAGTTCCAGCGCCTGTTCAGGGTCAGGACTCTGCAATTCGGCCAGCTTCTGCTCGGTATCGGCCAGACGCTGCTGCAGCATGTCCTCCTTCTCGCGAAAGCGGTTCTCGGCCTGGCGCTGCAAGGCCTCCACCACCACGAACGGGCGAGTGAAACGACCACGGGAGCGCACGCTGATCAGCGCATCGGTGCCACTGAGATTGTCCAGTGCATTGATCACGAAGGTGCCGTTGTCGGCCCAGGGCTGCGGAACGCGCTGGCCGAAGAAGTCCTGCACCTGCACCCACATGCGGTCGCTGAGCATGTCGGTATCGGCGACGGCGATCACGTTGATGTTCTGGCTTTCCTTGATACCCTCCTCGCGGCCTTCGATGCCGTCGGGGAAGGCGGTTTTCGCCGGTCCCTGGATGCGCGCCGCCAGGGTATAGCGCTCGCCGGTCGGCTCGAGGCCGAGCAGCAGTGTCTCGGGGTCGTCCAGCGTGGCAAAGCGCTGGGCTTCGACCGGCATGCTGTATTCGGAGCTGCTGGCCAGCGGCGTGAAACGCGTCGTGGCGCCCTCCAGCGGCTCAAGAATACCGGCGCTGGCCATGGTGATGTTTTCCAGCGCGGCCGTGGTCACGTCGCTCTGATCCAGTGCGCCACGCGGCAGGCTCAACCAGCCTGCATGGCGAACCGGACGCCGCTCGGCACCAACGCCGACCGACATGGCATAAGCCGCATCGGCCACCGCCTGTTGCGGCAGCATGCGCACGCCCCAGGCCTTCAGCAGCGGCTCCAGGTCGGACGCCCGCTCCTCGCCGAACTCGCCCGGGCCGATCCCCATGCCTGGGTCGGCCTCGCTGTGCGGATCGAGGAAAACCAGCAGCTTGCCGCCGCGCAGGACGAACTGGTCGATGGCATACAGCGTCTGTTCCGGCAGGTCCTTGGGATGGATCAGCAGCAGCACCGACACACTGGTCGGGATCAGGTCGACATCACGACGCAGGCTCTCGATGTGGAACAGCTGGCGGACCTCTTCCAGCACCATCCATGGCGGCGTCATCTGCTGGCTGCGCATATCGAAGCCTCCAGTCAACTGCAGACCAGAGAGCACCCCGACCACCGGCAGCTCGGCCGTCGCCAGGCTCTGCACCAGCCGGCTGATCTCGTATTCGAGGAACTCTTCCTGATCCAGCGGGAAGAACGGAATGATCTGCCTCGCCCCTTCGGCATTGGTACCGGCCAGACCGAAGTAGACCTTGTCGCCGCCCTGGTTCAACGGTACCGCCTGCAGGCCGAACTCGGCGGCACGGTCCTCCTCCTCGGAGAACGGCTGCGGGTCGATGACGTGCAGCCTGAGCTTGCCGCCCGAAGCACGCTGATAGGCCTTGAGCATCTCCTCGACGCGGCGCGCGTAGTTGCGCAGCGCCACCAGCTCCTTGGCCGTCTCGTCCGAATAGAAGAAGTGCAGCTCGATCGGCTCCTGCAGGCCGTCTAGAATGTGCTCGGTGCCCTCGGAGATGGTGTAGAGCTGCTGCTCGGTCAGGTCCAGCCGGGCATTGCTGAAGAGCATGCCTGACAGCCCGTTGAACAGCAGAAACGCCAGCGCGATCAGCAGCAGCCCGGCACCGGAATGGATGACTCGTTTCATGTCTGTTCCCTCAGGCGGCTTTCTTCAGGTCGACGACCACGGCGGTGGCGGCCAGCCAGGCGATGATCAGCGTGACGAAATACAGCAGGTCACGCAGATCAATCACGCCCTTGCTGATGGAGTCGAAACGGATCAGGAAGCTCAGCGAGGCGACTGCGTCGATCAGCCACTGCGGCGCCCAGGCGAAGGCATCCAGCACCATCGGCAGGCCGCTGGCGATGAACAGGAAGCACACCGCAACCGAAAGGATGAAGGCGATCACCTGGTTCTTCGCCAGCGCCGACATGCATGAGCCGATCGCCAGGAAAGCACCGGCCAGCAACCAGCTGCCAAGGTAACCCGCGACGATCACCCCGTTGTCCGGCTCGCCCAGGTAGTTGACGGTAATGACCATCGGGAAGGTCAGCAGCAACGCGATGCCGGCGAACACCCAGGCCGCGAGGAACTTGCCGGTCACCGCCTCGAAGCGGGTGATCGGCAGGGTCATCAAGAGCTCGATCGAGCCGGACTTGCGCTCCTCGGCCCACAGCCGCATGGCGATCGCCGGCACCAGGAACAGATACAGCCAGGTATGAAAACTGAAAAAGGGCGTCAGGTCGGCCTGGCCACGCTCGTAGAAGCCGCCCAGATAGAAGGTGAACACCCCGGACAGCACCAGGAATATCACGATGAAGACATAGGCGAGCGGCGTGGCGAAGTAGCTGCCCAGCTCGCGCTTGAAAATGACCGGCAACTGGCTCATAGCACCTCCCCGCGCGTCAGGTTACGAAACACCTCATCCAGCCTGCCGCGCTCCACGTCGAGCTCCTTCACCAGCCAGCCCCGCTGGGCGATCAGTGCGCTGACCTGCGGAAAGATCACCTGGCCCGGCTGTGCCAGCAGGGTCAGGCTGTGCTCGCACTCGTTGAGTTCGACGCCGGCTACACCCGGCAGTGCGGCCAGGGCAACGTCATCCAGTGGCTCATCGCTGACCAGGGTGACGGCCTGGTGATACTTCGAACGGCTTTCCAGCTCCAGCGGCGTGCTGTCGGCCTCCAACCGGCCGCCGGCGATCACCACCGCACGGGTGCACACCGCACTGACTTCCTCGAGGATATGGGTGGAAATGATGACGATCTTGTCCTGCGCCAGCCCCTGGATCAGCTGGCGCACCTGATGCTTCTGGTTCGGGTCGAGGCCATCGGTGGGCTCGTCGAGGATCAGCACCTCGGGGTCATGCAGGATCGCCTGGGCCAGGCCGACGCGCCGCTTGAAGCCCTTGGACAGGGTTTCGATGGACTGGCCCAGGACCTTATCCAGTTCCACCTGCGCCACTGCGGCTTCGACCCGCTGACGCCTGTCCGCGCCACGAAAGCCACGTATTTCAGCGATGAACTCGAGAAAGCCGCGCACCGTCATGTCGCCATAGCAGGGCGCCCCCTCGGGCAGATAACCGATCCGCCGCTGGGCCTGCAGCGTCTGGGTCCTGATGTCGTGACCGAGAATGCTGGCGGTGCCGGAGGTCGGCGCCAGAAAGCCGGTCAGCATCTTCATCGTGGTCGACTTGCCCGCCCCGTTCGGGCCGAGGAAACCCAGCACCTCTCCACGCTGGACCTGGAACGACAGGTCATCGACAGCCGTGTGCTGGGCAAAACGCTTGGTCAGGTTGCTAATTTCGATCATGGCTCTCACCAGTGCGCCGAAGGCCTGGCACGCCGCCCGTGCGACACGGACCAGGCCCTGCCAAAAATGCCGGCGGAACTATAAAGAGAGCCACGCGGCGAATGCAACCGCGCAAGTATGGCGGATGGATTGCCGGAGATTGCACGAAATCAGCGGGGCTGGATCGCAGCGTGGAGCCCCGCCAAAGCGCTCGACTGGCAGCGTTGGAGCAAAGCGCTGCGCGATTGCACTTCGTGGGCGTCAGAGTTTTTGCCCGTCACCGCCGCTTGCTGCACACTTGCCGCCTTCGAGGGCTCTGCCCCTTCCACAGCCGAATCTGCCGTATGACCCGTTCCCCCATCCGCCGTCTGATTTTCTCCCTGCTGCGCCGCGTGCTGTATTTCTGGGTGCGTTCGGAAACCATCAACCAGTCCGCCTTCACCCTCAAGCTGGATCGCAGCAAGCCGGTGTTCTACGTCCTGCAGCAGGCTTCGCTGAGCGACCTCGCCGTGCTCGACGCCGAATGCAGCAAGGCCGGCCTGCCGCGTCCGGTCGCCTCTGTGGCGGTGGGCGAGCATATCGAGCCGGCGGCGTTCTTCTTCCTCAACCCGGCGGCGAGCTGGTTCGGTCGGCGCGCGCGGCTGGTGGCGCCACCGGCGCTGGTACGCCTGGTCGGCGCGCTGGAACACAACGCCGTGGAAAATGCGCAGATCATCCCGGTCAGCGTGTTCTGGGGGCAGTCACCGAACCGCGAGACCAGCGCCTGGAAGCTGCTGTTCGCCGACAGCTGGGCGGTCACCGGGCGGCTGCGCAAGCTGCTCAGCATCCTGGTGCTGGGCCGCAAGACCCGCGTGCAGTTCTCCGCGCCGATCCAGCTCAACGAACTGGTGGCGCAGAACAAGGGCCACGAGCGCACCCTGCGCATGGTTCACCGCATGCTGCGCGTACATTTCCGCAACCAGAAGACCGCAGTGATCGGCCCCGATCTGTCGCACCGACGCAATCTGGTCAAGGGCCTGGTACACGCCCCGCAGGTGCGCCAGGCGATTCGCGACGAGGCCGAGCGCGAGCACATTTCCATCGAGAAGGCCGAGGCCAAGGCGCTGCGCTACGGCAACGAGATCGCCTCGGACTATGCCTACACCGCCGTGCGTTTTCTCGAAGTGGTGCTGTCCTGGTTCTGGAACAAGATCTACGACGGCATCCGCGTCAACCATCTCGAGCCGCTGCAGGATGCCGTGCAGGGGCATGAGGTGATCTACGTGCCCTGCCACCGCAGCCATATCGATTACCTGCTGCTGTCCTACCTGCTGTTCCGCAATGGCCTGACGCCGCCGCACATCGCCGCCGGCATCAACCTCAACATGCCGGTCATCGGCAGCCTGCTGCGCCGCGGTGGCGCCTTCTTCATGCGCCGCTCGTTCAAGGGCAACCCGCTGTATACCTCGGTGTTCAACGAATACCTGCACAGCCTCTTCAGCCGAGGCTTCCCGGTGGAGTATTTCGTCGAGGGCGGCCGCTCGCGCACCGGGCGCATGTTGCGACCGAAAACCGGCATGCTGGCGCTGACCCTGCGCAGTTATGTGCGCTCCTCGCGCCTGCCGATTCTCTTCGTACCGGTCTACATCGGCTACGAGCGCGTACTCGAAGGCCGCACCTACCTGGGCGAGTTGCGCGGCGCGGCGAAGAAGAAGGAGTCGATCTTCGACATCTTCAAGGTCATCGGCGCACTCAAGCAGCGCTTCGGCCAGGTCTGGGTCAACTTCGGCGAGCCGCTCAAGCTCAACGAGTTTCTCGAGCAGGAACAGCCCGGCTGGCGCCAGCAGACCTATGCGCCGGAGTACCGCCCCGAATGGCTCAATGAGACCACCAATCGCCTGGCCGAGCGCATCGCCCAGCGCCTGAACGAGGCGGCCGCAGTCAACCCGGTCAACCTGGTGGCGCTGGCGATGCTCTCCACCAGCCGTCAGGCGCTGGACCAGCAATCCCTGGCGCGGATTCTCGATCTCTACCAGGCGCTGCTGCGCGCAGTGCCCTACTCGCCGCATACCACGCTGCCGGAGGGCGACGGCAACAGCCTGATCGCCTACGTGAAAAGCCTCGACCTGCTCGCCGAACAGAAGGATGCGCTGGGCAACATCCTCTACCTGGACGAGCAGAACGCGGTGCTGATGACCTACTACCGCAACAACGTGATGCACATCTTCGCCCTGCCGGCGCTGCTGGCGAGTTTCTTCCAGAGCAGTTCGCGCATCAGCCGCGAGCAGATCCAGCGCTTCACCGAGGCGCTGTACCCCTATCTGCGCGCGGAGCTGTTCATACGCTGGGAGGTCGAGGAGCTGAGCGCGGTGGTCGATCAGTGGCTGGCCGCCTTCGTCGAACACGGTCTGCTCAGGCAGGACGGCGACAGCTATGTGCGCCCGGCGCCCAGCTCGCGGCAGTTCGTACTGCTCACCCTGCTGGCACGCGTGGTCGTGCAGACGCTACAGCGCTTCTACATGGCGACCTCGCTGCTGCTCAACAGCGGCCAGCACAGCCTGAGCGCCGAGGAGCTGGAGAACCTCTGCACGGTCATGGCCCAGCGCCTGTCGATCCTGCACGGACTGAACGCGCCGGAGTTCTTCGACAAGACGCTGTTCCGCCACTTCATCCAGAGCATGCAGGAGCAGGGCGTGGTCAGCGCCGATGACAACGGCCGGCTGGGCTATCACGAAGAGCTGGCCGAACTCGCCGAGGGTGCAGCCAAGCGCGTGTTGCCGGCGGAGATTCGCCTGTCGATCCGCCAGGTGGCGCTGGAGCGGCATCACGACGAGCCCGACACACCGCCATCTGCATCCGACGCCCAGGATTGATCCATACTCCGGCAACCACCTCTCGCGGAAGGAAAGCACCATGCGTCAACTCCTCACCCTGGTCGGCAGCTTGCTGCTGTCCGGCAGCGCCTTCGCCCTGTCGCTCTCCGACCTGACCCAGAGCGATGCCAGCGCCGGTCTCAAGGATGCGCTCAGCCAGGGCGCCAAGGTGGCGGTAGAGCAACTCGGGCGTCCCGGCGGTTTCGCCAGCGATCCGGACGTGCGCATCGAGCTGCCGGGCAATATCGGCAAGGCGTCGCGGATGCTGAAGATGCTCGGCATGGGCAGCCAGGTCGAGCAGCTGGAGAACAGCATGAACCTGGCCGCCGAGAAGGCCGTGCCGGAAGCCCGGCAGTTGCTGCTCGATGCCGTGCGCAAGATGACCGTGGCCGATGCCAAGGCGATCCTCGCTGGCGGCGACGACTCAGCCACCCAGTACCTGAACAAATCCAGCCGCGAGCAGATCCGCGCCAGGTTCCTGCCCATCGTCAAGCAGGCCACCGACCAGGTAGGCCTGGCACAGCAGTACAACGCGGTGGCGGCCAAGGTTCCGGCCGGCCTGAATGGCAGCTACGCCAATATCGAGAGCTATGTCACCGAGCAGGCACTCGACGGCCTGTTCAGGGTGATCGCCGAGCAGGAAGCGGACATTCGCAAGAACCCGGCGGCCGCCGCCACCAGCCTGGCGAAGAAGGTGTTCGGCGCGCTCTGAACCATGCAGCTTGGCTTGCCGTCTACGCATCCGGCGGTGGGCTGAAGCCCACCCTACCGGCTTAACGAGCATCGCTGTGCCGTAGGGTGGGCTTCAGCCCACCAATTCCGCGGCCAACCAGGCACCGCTGCCCACAGAACAGCGCTAGCTGAGGCCCAACCTGTCGCGCGGAGCCATGCAGATTTTGGGCATTCCCGTCTGCGCATCCGGCGGTGGGCTGAGGCCCACCCTACCGGCTTACCGAGCATCGCTGTGACGTAGGGTGGGCTTCAGCCCACCAATTCCGCAGCAAGCCCACACCTCAGCGCGGTCCCATGATGGCTTCGAGGGCATCGGGCCGCGGTGCGCCCTGCTGTTGCTGCAGGCGCCCGTTGTCGTCGAGGTAGAAAATCGCCGGGGTCGCCTGGGCACCCAGTTCACTCATCAGCATCAGGTTGTCGGTGAGCTGTTTCTCCAGCTCTGCCGGGATCTTCTGCAACGGCTTCAGCTTGCTCGCCTTGCCGGCCGCCTCGTGCTCGTTGAGCGCTGCCTGCGGATCCCTGGCGCTGAGCAGCGCGGCGGACTTTCCGGCGCTGTCGGCCCTCAGCATGCCCACCATGATGTGCCGCAGCTGGACCTTGCCCGACTCGACCCAGGGCCGCGCCTGGTTCCAGAACATGTTGCAGTAGGGGCAGTTCGGATCGCTGAACATGTAGACGATGCGCGGCGCGTCGGCCTTGCCGTCTGCGATCCAGCCGCTGCCTTCCATGCGCGCCCACATTTCCTTGCCCAGCGGTTCGTAGACCAGCTTTTCCAGCTGCGCGCGGGTCAGGTCCTCGCCCTTGGCATCGAGCAGAGTACCGATCAGCACGTGCTCGCCATCCGGGGAAAGATAGAGGGCCATGCCCTGCCCGTTGTAGCGCGCGGCGTAGCCCTGCAGGCCACCGGGCGCGTCGAAGCGGCCAACCACTTCGGCGCCACGCGCCTCGACGGCCTTGATCGCCTCCGGCAATTGCTCGGCCTGCGCCATGGGCAGGGCCAGCAGGCTGACGCCAGCCAGCAGGTAGGGTAACGGCTTGAATCGAATCACTGCGCAGCTTCCTCGTTCAGTTTTTCCAGCGCGCGCGCCAGGCTGGCGTGCGAAAGTTCACCGAGATGGCTGCTGACCTGGCGGCCATCGGCGTTGTAGAACAGCGTCGTCGGCAGCGCCGTGGAGCCCACGTGCTGACCGAGGCGCCCGCCACTGTCGAGCAGGACGTTATCGAGACTCAGCCCCGCGGTTTCCAGGAAGCGGTTGATCTCCCCCTCCCCCTCGCCCTGATTGACGAACAGAAACAGGGTGTCGCTTTCCCGTGCCTGGGCGTCGGCGAGTACCGGCATCTCGCGCCGGCACGGCGGGCACCAGGTCGCCCAGAGATTGATCACCAATGGCTGGCCGGAATAATCCTCCAGCGCCACCGGACGGCCCTGGTTGTCGCGCAGAGCCATTTCCGGCAACCGCGTGCCTTGCTCGAAGGAATGCCAGGCCAGGTTACTGAAGCCCCAGCTGAGGATGCCCACCGTCAACGCGATACCCAGCGGCTTGCGCAGTTCGCGGTCGCGCCAGCCCCACCAGATGCCCAACGCCAACGCAGCGACCAGACCGGGCCAGGCGATAAAGCCTCCGTCGCGGATATCGATGACGCTCAGCCAGTCATCCTGATAGTACGCCCAGTACATCGCGACAAAGGCCAGGCGAGCCACGAACAACGCCACCAGCAGCAGGCGAAACAGCTGGCGTTCGGGGTTGCGCTCGCTGCGACGGCCGACCCACCAGCCGGTCAGGGTCGCCAGCAGCAGGCTGCCCAGCAGCAATACATGGGGCACCGCCAGGGCCAGCGGCCCGATATTCACAGTCAGCATCAACCTCGCTCCCGGGTCTGGTTCCAGTTCTGCAGAAAGTCCCCGGCACCGACCTCGCCGGTGATGCGGCGATCGCGACGCTCGACGCCATCCGGGCCGATCCACAGCAGCGTCGGCGGGCCGAGCACCTGGTAGCGCTCCAGCAACTCGCGGCTGGCGGCACCGCTGCGGGTCACGTCGGGGCGCAGCACGCGCACACCGGCCAGGCTCGCCTGCACCTCGGCATTGCCGAAAACCTCCTTCTCCATGACCTTACAGGAGACGCACCAGTCGGCGTAGTAATCGATCAGTACCCACTGGCCCTGCGCCTTGGCTGCCGCCAACTCGCGATCGAGCACCGCCGGATCGCTGAAACCGAGCGCGTGGGATTCGACCGCCGCGGCCGTCGCCATGCCACCGGCATAGATCGCCAGCGGCCGACGTGGATCATCCGCGCCGCCGGCGGCACCGAGCAGCATCGCTGCGCCCCACAGGCCCAGCAGAATGCCGCTGGCCTGAAAGAGCACGCGCTGACGTTGCACTGCCTGCGCCACATGCAGCAAGGCGGTGGCGAGCACCACCAGCAGCGCGCCCCACAGGCCCAGCCACAGCCAGTCGGCCAGCAACGGACGCGCGACGAACAGCGCTGCCGTGAGGAAGAGAAAGCCGAACACCACTTTAACGCGATCCATCCAGGCGCCCGGCTTGGGCAGAAAGCACTGGCCGACCGTCAACAGCAACAGCAGCGGCGTGCCGATGCCCAGGCCCAGAGCGAACAGCACCAGGCCACCCTGCAGCGCACTGCCGCTCTGTGCGATGAACAGCAGCGCGGCGGCCAGCGGTGCGGTCATGCAGGGGCCGACCAGCAGGCCGGAGAGCACACCGAGTGCGCCAGCCCCGGCGAGGCTGCCCCCGCACTGGCGATCACCGACACGCTGCAGGCGATCACGCAGCGCCACCGGCAATTGCAACTCGAACAAACCGAACATCGGCAGCGCCAGCAGCACGAACAGCACGGCGAAACTGGTGAGCAGCCAGGGCTGCTGCAGCGCCGCCTGCAGATTGGCCCCGAGCAGCGCCGCCAGCACACCGAGCCCGGCGTAGACCAGCGCCATGCTGACCACGTAGGTCGCCGCCAGGGCAAAACCACGGCGCGACGTGGCGCCGCTGCCGACCACGATGCCCGCCAGAATCGGCAGCATCGGCAGCGAACAGGGAGTGAAGGCCAGCAGCAAGCCGAGACCAAAGAACACCAGCAGGCTCCACGCCAGTGCCTGATTCTCGAGGCCGCTGACCAATGCCTGATCTTCGGCCTGCTCGGAGGTTGCCGAGGCGATGCCGTCACTGTTCAGCGATACCTCGCGGGTCTGCGGCGGATAGCAGAGCCCGGCATCGGCGCAGCCCTGCCAACCGAGGCGCACGTCGTTCTCCACGCCCGGAGGGATCAGCAGTTCGAGACTGTCGCGGTAGATCTGCGAATCGCCGAAGAACTCGTCGCTGTAGGGCTCGCCCTGGGGCAGCGGCGGCTGGCGCTCCGGCGGCAGGCCGTCGAACTGCAGGCGCTGCTGATAGAGGTAATAGCCCGGTGCGATCCGCCAGTGCAGCAGCGTCGCACCGTTCTCCTGCGGGCTGACCGTCAGCGCGAATGCCTTGTCCACCGGCAGAAAATCACCCTGCGAGCCGCCGTCAAACAGCCCGCCGGCCGGCAGCGCCAAGCCGGGCGTCAGCAGAAACAACAGAAGAACCAACGTACGCATGCGAGTCCTGACCCGAGAAATGACTGCCGCGCAGCATGCCGGGGCGGGATTAACGCGCCATTAACAGGCCGTTGAAAAACGTAGGCGAGGCCGCCAGCGCGAGGCTGGGCGCCCCCGGCAAAAAACAGGCGAAAAAAGCGCAGTTTACGAACGGTAAATGAGCATTTTGAGCCTGTTTTTAACGCTGCGATGGCAACGCAGGTAGTTTTTCAACGGCCTGCTAACGCCAGCGCACGGCTGCATAACGCTGCCTTAATCGCTAAGGTCCACCCTTGAGCTTTTTCTGCGGACCCTCCTCATGCACGTGCTGCTTGCCGAAGACGACGCGCTGATCGCCAGCGGTATCGTCGCCGGGCTCAATGCCCAGGGCCTGATCGTCGACCACGCCGCGACCGCGGCGACTGCCGAAGCCCTGCTGCGCGCGGCGCACTTCGATGTGCTGATCCTCGACCTCGGCCTGCCCGACGAGGACGGCCTCGCCCTGTTGCGACGCCTGCGCCAACAGGGGCTGGAGTTGCCGGTGCTGGTGCTTACCGCGCGCGATGCCGTCAGCGACCGGGTCACCGGCCTGCAGGCGGGTGCCGACGATTACCTGCTCAAGCCCTTCGACCTGCGCGAGCTGGCCGCGCGTCTGCACACGCTGATGCGGCGCATGTCCGGGCGCAGCGTCAACCTCATCGAACATGGCCGGTTGAGCTACGACCCGAGCCGCTGCGAAGCACGCCTGGACGGCCGCCTGGTCGACCTGTCGCGCCGCGAGCAGGCACTGCTGCAGGCGCTGCTCAACAACCAGGGCCGTGTGCTCAGCAGCGAGCAGCTCAAGGACGCGGTCTACGGGTTTGCCGACGACGTCGAGAGCAATGCCCTCAACGTGCATATCCACCATCTGCGCCGCAAGCTCGGCAGCGGCATCGTCGAAACCGTGCGCGGCCTCGGCTACCGCCTCGGCCTCGCAGGCGACGAGGACGCGCCATGAGCCTGCGTCTGCGCCTGACCCTGATGCTCGGCTCGGCCTTCGTTCTGCTCTGGGTGCTGGCCGCGACCTGGATGCTGGTCGATCTGCGCAGCCAGATGATGCTCTCGCTCGACCAGCGCCTGGCCGCCTCGGCGCGCATGGTCGCCGGTCTGCTGGTGCAGTTGCCGCAGCCGGTGCCCGGCGACGGCCCGCCGCAGCGTCTCAGCGCCGAGCAACTGGGCATCCCCAACGGCCTGACCTGCCAGGTCAGCTCGCTGCGTGGCGAAGTGCTGGCGCGCAGCCACAGTGTGCCCGACCAGCAGTTGGACGCCGAGCAGAACGGCTTTCGCGACCAGTTGATCGACGACGTGCCCTGGCGCAGCTTCACCCTGGTGCAAGGCGAGCTGCGCATCACCACGGCCGACCGCCTGGATGAGCGTGCCGCGCTGAAACGCTCGGTGTTGCTGGCGGCGGCGCTGCCGGTGGCGGTCGCCCTGCTCGGCAGCCTGGGTCTGCTCTGGCTCGGTCTGGGCCGAGGACTGGCACCGCTGAGTAGAATTCGCGAAGCGCTGACCCGACGCAGCGCCGATTCCCTCGAACCGCTGCCGATAGATGACCTGCCGCCGGAACTGCTGCCGCTGGTGCAGACGCAGAACCAGCTGTTCCAGCGCATCGCCCAGGCCATCGAACGCGAACGCCGGCTGACCGGCGACGCCGCCCACGAGCTGCGCAGCCCGCTGACGGCGATCAAGACCCACCTGCAGGTGGCACGCATGACCGAAGGCGCCGCTGCCGAGCAGGCGCTGGCCAATGCCGAGGCCGGCGCCGATCGCCTGCAGCGCACGCTCGAACAGCTGCTCTTGCTGGCCCGGGTGGAAGGCAGTCTGGATTTCGACGATGGCCTGCAGTGCACCGCCGCCGAGGTCGCGCGGCTGGCGATTCAGGACGCCAGTGGCGGCGACGGCGCGCCCATCCTGTTGCAGGTCCCGGCGCAGTTGCCCGACACGCCGCTGGCCATGCCGCCGGTGCTGGCCATCGCCGCGCTGCGCAACCTGCTGGAGAATGCCCAGCGCCACACCGCGCCGGGCAGCGCCGTCACGCTGACCCTGCTGCCTGAAGCCGAGCGCGTGCGCTTCGAAGTACGCGATCAGGGCCCGGGCATCGCCGCCGAGCATCTCGAGCACCTGACCCGGCGCTTCTGGCGACACGCCGCCAGCAGTGGCAGCGGCCTGGGCCTGGCCATCGTCCAGGCCATCGCCCAGCGCTGCGACTGCAGCCTCGTCTTCGACAGCCAGGCCGATGGCCTGCGCGTAGCGCTGACGGTGCCGCTACAGCGCTGAGCTAGGGACTGCAGGGAAACTCCAGCCGGAAGGTAGTCCAGCCCAGCGCTGAACTGCAGTGAATGCGGCCCTGATGGGCCTGAATGATCGATCGGGTAATCGCCAGCCCCAGGCCGGCATTGCTCGGGCTCCCTTCGCGGCGCGCCGGGTCGACCCGGTAGAAGCGGTCGAACAGTCGCTCCAGATGCTCGGGCGCGATGGTCGCGCCGGGATTGCTCACCTCAAGCGTCACCTGATCAGCGCCGCGCTCGATGGCCACGCGAATGCGCTCGCCGTCGGGGGTGTAGCGCAGCGCATTGGACAGCAGGTTCGACAGCGCCCGGCGCAGCATCAACAGGTCGCCCTGAATCGTACTGGCACCCGACAGCTCGAAGCGCACCCCGCGCTCGTCGGCCGAGAGCTGGTAATAGTCCAGCAGCTGCGCGCACAACGCCTCCAGCGCAACAGGCTTGGCGTCCGGCACGATCAGCCCGTTATCCGCCTTGGCGAGGAACAGCATGTCGTCGATCATCCGCGACATGCGCTGCAGCTCCTCCAGATTCGAATGCAGGTTGTCCTGATACTGATCCAGCGTGCGCGCACGGGTCAGCGCCACCTCGGTGTGGGTCATCAGGTTGCTCAGCGGCGTACGCAACTCGTGGGCGATGTCGGCGGAGAAGTTCGACAACCGCAAGAAGGCGTCTTCCAGCCGCGCCAGCATGGCGTTGAAGGCCTGCACCAGCTGCTGCAGCTCGGCCGGTGTCGACTCGTCGGGGATGCGCTCGCGCAGCGACTTGGCCGAGACGGAGGCGGCCACCAGGGTCACCTCGCGCAACGGTCGCAGTCCGCTACGCACCAGCAGCCAGCCGAGCAGCCCGCTGAGCAAGGCGCAGAGCACCAGCGCCGACCATAGCCAGCCGCTGAACGTATGAAAGAAGGCCTTGTGCGCGGTGACATCGAGCAGGATCAGCAAGGTCAGCCGCTGCGCACCGATCGCGACATGCCCGGCCTCGCCACGCCAGACGCGCCCATCCAGCGTCAGCTCCCCCGCCTCCCGGCCGATCAGCTCGAGTAGCGGCGGCTCCGCTGCATCAACGCCCGGCTGAGGAAACAGCTGTGCACCGCGTTCATCGAAAATGAAACCGCGCATCTCGCTGTGCCCGCCGAGCAGCGCCTGCAGCTGTGGGCGAACACGCTCGAAGTTCTGCAGGTCGTCCAGTTCCCCCAGCAGGCGTCGGCTTGCCTCGAGCTTTTCCTGCAGCGTGTGGCGGTCCAGTTCGTCGAAGTGATGCTCGCTGAGCTGGCTGAAGAAATAACCGGCGGCTGCCAGCACGCCGGTCACCGCGAGCATGAACATCAGGCTCAGCCGCGCGGTCAGCGACAGCCGCTTCATGGCGCGTCCGGCTCGTCGAGCATGTAACCCATGCCTCGTGCGGTGTGGATCAGCTTGGGCTCGAAGCCATCGTCGATCTTCACCCGCAAGCGACGGATCGCCACCTCGATGACGTTGGTGTCGCTGTCGAAATTCATGTCCCACACCTGGGAAGCGATCAGCGACTTGGGCAGCACCTCGCCGCGCCGGCGCAGGAGCAGTTCCAGCAGGGCGAATTCCTTGGCGGTCAGGTCGATGCGCCGGCCAGCCCGCGTGGCGCGGCGCTTGAGCAGATCGACCTCCAGATCGGCGATCTTCAACTGGGTCTGCAAGGCCGCCGCGTTGCCACGTCGCAGCAGGGTGCGCACGCGCGCCAGCAGCTCGGAAAAGGCGAACGGCTTGACCAGATAGTCGTCGGCGCCCAGCTCCAGCCCCTTCACTCGGTCCTCGACGCGGTCGCGCGCGGTGAGAAACAACACCGGCACCTCGTTGCCGGACGCCCGCACCAGACGCAACACTTCCCAGCCATCCAGGCCCGGCATCATCACGTCGAGAATCAGCAGGTCATAGGGCGTACTCAGCGCATGCTGCAGCGCGTCGGTGCCGCTGGTGACGCGGTCGACGGTGAAGCCGGCCTCGCTCAGCCCCTGCTGCAGGTAGATGCCGGTTTTCGGTTCGTCTTCGGCGACCAGCAATTTCATGGCGCAAGTTCCTTCGGTGGCGACGCCGCAAGTGTGGCAGCGCCCATAGTCGGGACGCCACGAAGCTGACAAAAAAGTAATCTTCCGATCAGCCTCTCGTCAGGCCGCCGGAGTTAGCGTGGCACTCCGAAAATGAGGCTTGACCTTGCCATCGCGTCAAGGTTGAGCATCGAGCCAGTGCTACCACTCTGGCTAACCGAGGACCCTCCCATGACCAGCATTCAACTGAAGGTATCCGGCATGACCTGTGGCGCGTGCGTCCGCCATGTAACCGCGGCACTGCAGCCCTTGGCGGGCGTCGAGCGCGTCGAGGTCGACCTGGCCGCCGGGCTCGCCCGGATAGACGGCACGGCCGATAGTGCAGCGCTGATCGCTGCACTCGATGAAGCCGGTTACCCTGCCGAGGTCACCACCGACTCGCCCGCCCCGACGCCCCGCAAGACCGGGTGCGGTTGCGGCTGCAACTGAACATCGCTCTGGAGAAGCCCATGAAACTCTACCTCACCGCACTCGCCGCCCTGCTGATGTCAGGCATGGCCCACGCCGCGGATGTCATCGACGTGCACCGCGATGCCAACTGCGGCTGCTGCAAGGACTGGATCAAGTACCTGGAGGCCAACGGTTTCGAGGTACGCGATCACGTCGAGAGCAACATGTCGGCGGTCAAGCAGAAGCTGGGGGTCGCGCCACGCCTGGGCTCGTGCCACACCGGTGTGATCGACGGCAAGTTCGTCGAAGGCCACGTGCCGGTTGCGGCGATTCATGAACTGCAGAAACGCGACGATCTCGCGGGTGTTGCCGTACCAGGCATGCCAGCAGGTTCGCCGGGTATGGATTATGGCCAGCCGCACCAGCAGTACCAGGTGATCGGCCTGACCACCAAGGGCCGCGATCTGGTGCTCGGCGACTACCTCGGCGCGCAGCCGGTGCGCTAAGTCGCGCTGCCTTCAGGAAACGTGATGCCGTTCGGCATCTGCGGCAGGGCCAGCCCGGTTGCGGCTGGCCCAGGCTGCAAGCTGACAAAATCGTAATTTTCGCTTCAGGTCGCTGACAGATGCACCGCGCTATGGTGCTCGTCATAGCGTTGCAACGTCGTGCCTGCGCGGCGGTAAAGCAACAATTCGATCGACCGAACAGGACCCGCATGCAATTGACCAGTTCTCGGCGCACCTTCGTCAAAAGCCTGGCTGCCGGCGGCGCCGTCGCTGGCCTCGGGCTGTGGCAACAGCCCGTCTGGGCGCTGACCAGCCCAGGTCAGCCGACGGTGCTCAGCGGCACCGAGTTCGACCTCACCATCGACTCGATGAGCGTGGACTTCACCGGCAAGCGTCGCACTGCCATGGCCATCAACGGCAGCATCCCCGGCCCTTTGTTGCGCTGGCGCGAGGGCGACACCGTGACTCTGCGCGTGCGCAACCGGCTGCCGCAGGACACCTCGATCCACTGGCACGGCATCCTGCTGCCGGCCAACATGGACGGCGTCCCCGGCTTCAGCTTCGCCGGCATCGCCCCGGACGGCCTGTACGAGTATCGCTTCAAGGTCAAACAGAGCGGCACCTACTGGTACCACAGCCACTCCGCGTTCCAGGAACAGCTCGGCGTCTACGGCCCGCTGATCATCGACCCCAAGGAGCCAGAGCCGTTCAGCTACGATCGCGACTACGTGGTGTTCCTCTCCGACTGGACCGACGAAAGCCCGGCACGGGTGCTGGCCAAGCTGAAGAAGCGCTCGGACTACTACAACCGGGGCCGACGCACGCTTGGCGATTTCATCGACGATGTCGCCGACAACGGCTGGACCGACACCGTCGGCGAACGCTGGGCCTGGGCGAAGATGAACATGTCGCCGACCGATCTGGCCGATATCAGCGGCGCCACCTACACCTACCTGCTCAACGGCCAGTCGTCGGACGGCAACTGGACCGGCCTGTTCCAGCCAGGCGAGCGCATCCGCCTGCGGCTGATCAACGGCTCGGCGATGAGCTACTTCGACTTCCGCATCCCCGGCCTCAAGCTCACCGTGGTCGCCGCGGACGGGCAGAACGTCGAGCCGGTGCAGGTGGACGAAGTGCGCCTGGCCGTGGCTGAAACGCTCGACGTGATCGTCGAGCCGGACGGCAGCCAGGACGCCTATACCCTGTTCGCTCAGTCCATGGACCGCAGCGGCTACGCCCGCGGCACCCTGGCCGTGCGCGATGGCCTGCAGGCGCCGGTGCCCGAGCCCGATCCGCGCCCTGAACTGAGCATGGAAGACATGGGCCATGGCGATCATGCCGCCCATGGCCAGGCTGCTGCGCCTGCGCCGAGCGACGCTCCCCACGCCGGGCATGGCGACATGAATCACGACCCTTTAGCTCAGAGTGGGATGAACGGCCAGATGGACCACGCCGCCATGGGCCACGGCTCGTCCGGCGGCGGCATGCAGGCCCATCCGGCAAGCGAAACCGACAACCCGCTGGTGGACATGCAGACCATGATGCCGGTGCCCAAGCTAAATGATCCCGGCATCGGCCTGCGCGGCAACGGCCGGCGCGTGCTGACCTACGCCGACCTGCGCAGCACCTTCGCCGACCCGGACGGCCGTGAGCCGACGCGCACCATCGAACTGCACCTGACCGGCCACATGGAGCGCTTCGCCTGGTCATTCGACGGCATTCCCTTCGCCGATGCCGAGCCGATCCGCCTCAGATACGGCGAGCGGGTGCGCTTCGTCCTGGTCAACGACACCATGATGCACCACCCCATCCACCTGCACGGGCTGTGGAGCGATCTGGAGGACGAACACGGCAATTTCCAGGTGCGCAAGCACACCATCGACATGCCACCGGGTTCGAAACGCAGCTATCGCGTCACCGCTGACGCCCTCGGTCGCTGGGCCTATCACTGCCACATGCTGATGCACATGGACCTCGGGATGTTCCGCGAAGTCCGCGTAGAAGAATGACGGAGAAGCCTATGAACACGATCAAATTGCACGCCCTGCTCGCCATCGGCCTGACCGCCGCTCTCAGCCTCAACGCCGCCTACGCGCAAAGCGAGCACGACGGTCATCATCCCGCCAACGCGCCAGCCGAACAGGCCGCGCCGCAGGCCAGTCAACCCAAGCCCGGACAACAACAGGGCGGCATGATGCAGGGCATGGACCACGACAAGATGCAGGACATGCACGACCAGCACATGGGTTCCGGCCACATGGACCATGGCAGCATGGGCAACGGAAAGATGCAGAAAGACATGCCAAAGAGCTCCGAGCAAGGCAAGCCGCATGATCACTAAGACACTGCCCGTCGCCATCGCTCTCGCCCTGGCTGCTACGGCAAGCCACGCGCAGCAGGCGATGGACCATTCCGGACACGCCGGGCACGCAGCGCCGGCGGACCACAGCCAGATGGATCATGGGCAGATGGATCACAGCCAGATGAACCATGAGCCCATGAACCATGGCGATATGGAGCACGACGGCATGCCTCACCCGCCGGCGACCGGCGTTCCGCCCGCACGGCAGCAACATTCGCCGATCCCGACCCTCAGCGATGCGGATCGCGCCGCGGCATTCCCCGACCTGCCGCCCCACGCCATGCATCAAGGCGGCAGCAACTTCCTGTTCCTCGCCGATCAGCTGGAATGGCAGGACGCCGATGAAGGCAGCACGCTGGCCTGGGACATTTCCGGCTGGTATGGCGGCGATATCGACCGCCTCGCCTTCCGCTCCGAGGGTGAGCGCACCAATGGCCACACCGAGGAGGCCGAGCTGCAGCTGCTCTGGAGCCACGCCATCGGCCCCTGGTGGGAAACCGTCGCCGGTGTGCGTCAGGACTTCAAGCCCGGCTCGCCACAGACCTGGGCCGCCTTTGGCGTGCAGGGCATGCCGCTGTTCGGTCTGGAAACCGAAGCCACCGCGTTTCTCGGCGAGAGTGGCCAGACTGCGCTGCGCCTGGAAGCCGAATACGACATCCTGCTGACCCAGCGCTGGGTACTGCAGCCCACCGCGGAGCTGAACCTGCACGGGCGCAACGACGAGGCGCGCGGCGTCGGCTCCGGTCTCAGCGACGCCGGTGTCGGTCTGCGCCTGCGTTACGAGATAAGTCGTCAGTTCGCGCCTTATGTCGGCGTCAGCTGGGGTCGTGCCTACGGCAATACCGCTGATCTGCTGCATGCCGATGACGAAGACGTCAGCGAGGCGAAGCTGGTAGCCGGTATTCGCTTCTGGTTCTGAGGCCCGACCTATGAAGACTGTCCTGGCGACACTGGCACTGAGCACCCTGCTGGTCGCAGGCGGCGCCGCAGTGGTGGTGTATTCCGGCATCATCGATGTCGGCGCGGACGCGCCACACAGTGCACCGCTGCACGCCGTGCTGGAGACCACCCGCGAACGCGCCGTGGCCGTACGCGCCGATGACATCGAAGTACCGACGCTGGGGTCTGCAGAGCAGATTCGTTCCGGGGCGGGCAATTACGCGGCCATGTGCGTCGGTTGCCACCTGGCGCCGGGTGTCGAGCCGACCGAACTGAGCCAGGGCCTCTATCCCGCCCCTCCGGCGCTTGCCGAAAGCTCTCGCGACAACGACCCGGCCGCGACCTTCTGGGTCATCAAGCATGGGCTCAAGTCCACCGGTATGCCGGCGTGGGGCAGGTTCATGGAGGACCGCTACATCTGGTCGCTGGTCGCCTTCGTCGAACAGCTGCCGTCACTCACACCGATGGAATACCAGACGCTGGTGGACTCCAGTGACGGCCACCAGCACGGTGGCGATGAAACGGACATGCACGACCACAGCGGCCAGCATCCGGCTCCTGCCGTCGATCGGCAGCCGGCAGGCGAAGCCCATCATCAGGGCGTACACGACGAGCAGACACCAGCGCAATCGGAAACAGCATCGGAAGCCGACGTACATCACCACCCGGACCGCAGTCGCCACGTGCATTGAGGCGCTGCGCCATGGCCGGCGCAATCGCCCTTCAGGCAATTCGCCTCAGCGCTTCGCCTCGATCTGCCCGACTCGCTCCAGCCACTCGGACTGGAGCCGACGCTGGTCGACGTCCATGCCCAGCGCTTCCATCGCCTCCTGGTGACGATTGATCTCCGCGACCGAATCGCTGAGACCGCTGGCGTTGCCATCGAGCTGATGCATCTGCGTCAAACCCTGGTGGTAGAAGCGCAACAGCTTCATTGCCGCAGGATCCCCGGCGCTTACTCCGGCCTTGACCTGATGCATCATGTTGGTCACCCGCATCAGGCTGCGCTTGAGCTGCCAGCCGTACACCGCACAGGCCATCCAGGCCTGCTGCCAGTACAGCAGCCGGACCAAGGCGATGGTCAGCGCCAGGCCGGCCACCACACCGGCGATGTTCAACCGCAGGTTATCGCCGCCCGCCTCGCCGAGCAGCATCACTGCCAGGGCCGACAAGCCCATGGCCAACACCACGAAGGTGGCCACCACGACCAGCGTGCTGCGCCGAGTCTGCCGGCGATAGGTTTCGGGGCTGAGCGGTGTGATCTCGAATAGCACCATGGGCGATGTCCTTGGCTGGGTGGGAAGACAGAACGCCGCGTATTATCACCGCATTGCCGGGTCGAAGGCTGATGCAGGGCAGCCGCGCTGCGTTCTCCTGTTCATGCCGAATACCAGGCACCAACGCTGCCATCACCGCCGGAGAACCGAATGCGCCGCCTCGCCACCCCTGCCGACCAGGACCGGGTGTACGACATCTACATGCACCCTGACGTGGTGCACTACCTCGGGTTCGACCCCATGCCCCGCGAAGCCTTTGCCAAGGTCTTCGTGCCGCTGTTCGAAAGCGGCGGCTTCTATGTCTACGAAGACGAGGGGGTGGTGCAGGGCTTCTACAAGATCCAGCGACATCTCGGCCGCGCTGCCCATGTGGCCTACCTGGGCACGCTGGCGGTGGCACCCGAGGTCAAGGGCAGCGGCCTGGCCCGTCGGATGGTGCGCGAAGCCATCGACAAGCTCATCGCCAGCGGCATTCGCCGGATAGAACTGACCGTCGAGGCAGACAACCCGAGGGCCATCGCCTTCTACGAGCGTTGCGGATTCGAATACGAAGGCACCCAGCGCGCGGCTTACAAACGCGCCGGCGAGGAGCATTTCGTCGATGAACTGATGTTCGGCCTGCTGCCAGGCTCTGGCCCGGCGTCCGCCTGAGCCCGCACCGGACGGCATGCGCCGCCCGGCGTGGCCCTGACCGTCAGCCCTTGAGCTTGCTGGTGATCTTCGCCACGTGCTCGCCCTGGAAGCGCGCAATGGTCAGCTCCTTCTCAGAAGGCTGACGCGAGCCGTCGCCGCCGGCGATGGTCGAGGCACCATAAGGCGTGCCGCCGTTGACTTCGGAAATGTCGAAGAACTCACTGATGCCGTAGCCGGTCGGCACGATGATCATCCCGTGATGGGCCAGGGTGGTCCATGTCGAGGTGATGGTCATTTCCTGGCCGCCGCCAGTGCCGGTGGAGGTGAACACGCTGGCCACCTTGCCATGCAGTGCACCCTTGGCCCACAGGCCGCCGGTACGGTCGAGGAAGTTGCGCATCTGCCCGGACATATTGCCGAAGCGGGTCGGCGTACCGAAGATGATCCCGTCGTAATCGGCCAGTTCGGTGGGATCGGCGATATCGGCCGGCTGATCGACCTTGCCGCCAGCATTGCGGAACGCGTCTTCGGGCATGGTTTCCGGCACCCGCTTGATCGTCACCTCGACGCCCGGTACGCGGCGCACGCCTTCGGCGACGGCGTTGGCCATGGTTTCGATGTGGCCGTACATGGAGTGATACAGCACGAGAATCTTCGCCATCTTGGTTTCCTCTTTCGGTGGGTGGGTTTGAATAAGGTTCTGGATGTGATAACGCCACGGCGGCGTCGTTCCGACGCCACGCGTCAGAGCGACTCGACCAGGACGACTTCGCTATTTTCCACGGCGCGGATGCTCAGCCGTGTTTCGTCGCGCACGGCCACGCCATCGCCAGCGTCAACTGCAAGCCCATTGATCTCGATACGGCCGCTGGCCGGCACCAGGTATAGCCGACGCCCCTCGGCAATCTCGTAGTCGGCGCTCTGCCCTGCTGCAAGCGTAGCCGCCGCCACTCTGGCTTCGGCACGAATCGGCAACGCATCGTCATCGCCGGCCAGGCCACTGGCGAGCGTGACGAAGACACCCGCGCGCTCGCCGGAGGGAAACTGGCGAGTGCCCCAGGCCGGCGCCAAGCCCCCAGCGCATGCGTTCGACGTCGTGATAACCGGCGAAGGAAAAGTGGTGGCGTGCGTTCAGCCAGCCATGCTGTGCATGACCAAGCTGAGCATAGGGACGTAGTTCGATCATCTCGCTCTCCGCAATCGGGTCGCCAGGACGGGCCCAGCCAATGAGCGAATGATCTATTCAATCAGATCCGGAATGTCTGCAATTTTCAGCAAATAAATATCTACCAGATCGATATTTATGCAGACGAAACGCTTTCGCTGATCTGACGTAACGGGCAATCTCTTGCCCGCAGCGCTTTTACCTGCCAAAAAGCGACGCTCCAGTACTTTTCAGGAAGCCTATGAATGAACGATGAACTGCTGATCGAAGAGGTTCGACTCGGCGATGGCAAAGAAGTGGTCAAGGGTGCGCTAATCACCACCCAGTACCGCGGCACACTGGGCGACGGCACGCTGTTCGACAGCTCCTACGAGCGAGGCAGACCCTTCCAGTGCGTGATTGGAACAGGTCGCGTGATCAAGGGCTGGGACATCGGCCTGATGGGCATGAAGGTCGGCGGCAAGCGCAGGCTGTTCGTGCCGGCCCACCTGGGATACGGCGAGCGGCAGGTCGGCGCGCATATACCGCCCAATTCGGACCTGCACTTCGAAATCGAGCTGCTGGAAGTGCTGACGCGCGACGACTGATGCAGCCCTGCCTGGTGGCCCGTGCAGGGCCACCAGGCAGGCATGTCAGGCCTCGCCGGCCAGATCCGGGCGGTTTACGCCATGCGGATACTGTTCCCGGTAGCGCGCCAGCCAGGCGGCGCCGGCCGGGTCTTCCCAGGCGTGCCGGTGCAACAAAGCCATGCCATCCGGGTCGTTCAGCAGGCGCCAGCGCGCCGCCTCGGCATCCGCGCCATCAGGCCCGGCGGAGAGCACCTGCGCCATACGGTGCTCGCGCAGATGTTCCGCCCCCGGCACCACCTTGGCATGCCGTGCGCGCGCCATGGCGCAGGCCAGTGCGTTGTACAGCGGGTCGACCACCGCGACGACAAAGCCATGACGCAGGGCGCTGCTCTGGTTCTGCTGCTGATAGAGGTCGGTATTGGCCAGCTCGGCAGGCGGCGCATATTCCTCGGGGATGAGGAACAACTTGCGCCGCCGGGCAGCCAGGCCAAGCCCGGTACGGCTGGTGATTACCGACACCGGGGCCGACAGGATCAGAGAGATCACGATCGGCGCCAGCCACCAGAGGAATGCCGCATCCAGCCAGGCGACGAGGGCGGTCCAGAGCACACCGATGACGATCTGTGAAGCGTGCCGGCGCAGCGCTTCGCCCCAGGGGGTGGCGTCATCGCCCCGCTGCGGCGAATTCCACTGCACCGACCAGCCGAGAAAGGCGGCCGTGACGAACACGCTGTGGAAGAGCATGCGCACCGGCGCCAACAGCACCGAGAAGAGTGTCTCGATCAGCATCGACAGCACCACCCGCAGCCGCCCGCCATAAGCCTGCGCACCCTGGATGCAGACCAGCAGAACGCTGAGCAGCTTGGGCAGGAACAGCAGGGTCATGGTCGCCGAGAACAGCGCGATGGCCTCCTCCGGATGCCAGCGCGGCCACAGCGGGTAGAGCTGGTTGGGCTGCAGGAAGTATTCCGGCTCCATCAGCGTATGGATTGCCAGCAGGCCGGTGGACAGCAGCAGGAAGAGGAACCACAGCGGCGCCGACAGGTAGGACATCACACCGGTGAGGAACACCAGACGATGCACCGTGTGCACACCCCGCACCATGAACAGGCGGAAGTTCATCAGGTTGCCATGGCACCAGCGTCGGTCACGCTTGAGTTCGTCGAGCAGGTTCGGCGGCAACTCCTCGTAGCTGCCGGGCAAATCGTAGGCGATCCAAACGCCCCAACCGGCACGCCGCATCAGGGCGGCTTCGACGAAGTCATGGGAGAGGATCGCACCGGCGAACGAACCGGTGCCCGGCAACGGGGCCAGTGCGCAGTGCTCGATGAACGGCTTCACGCGAATGATCGCGTTGTGGCCCCAGTAGTGCGATTCACCCAGCTGCCAGAAATTCAGCCCGGCGGTGAACAGCGGGCCGTAGACACGCGTGGCGAACTGCTGCAGCCGCGCATAAAGGGTATCCATGCCCGAGGCTTTCGGCGCGGTCTGGATGATGCCGGCGTTGGGATTGGCTTCCATCAGCCGCACCAGGCTGGTGAGGCACTCGCCGCTCATCACGCTGTCGGCGTCCAGCACCACCATGTAGCGGTAGCTGCTGCCCCAGCGACGGCAGAAATCGTCGATATTGCCGCTCTTGCGCTTCACCCGGCGCCGGCGCCGGCGATAGAAGATGTGGCCGAAGCCATCCACCGCACGACACAGCTCGACCCAGGCCTTCTGCTCGGCAACGCAAGTGTCCGGGTCATTGCTGTCGCTGAGCACGAAGATGTCGAAATGCTCGAGTTCACCGGTTGCCTTGAGCGATTCGTAGGTGGCGCGCAGGCCGGCGAACACCCGCGGCACGTCCTCGTTGGCGATCGGCATCACCAGCGCAGTGCGCGCCTCGGCGGGTATCGGTTCGGTACCGGGGCTGCTGGCCGAGATGCTGTAGCGGTCCTTGCCGCGCAGCAGCTGGAAGAAGCCCATCAGGGCGGTCCAGAAGCCCACCGAAACCCAGCAGAACAGCAGTGCGAAGAGCAGCAGGATGCTGGTCTGCACCACATAGGGAAGAATCTGCCGGGCCGATTCGGACAGCGGCTGGACGAACACTTCCTGCATGTCGACCAGGAACCAGCCCTGATATGGCAACACCGCCTTCATCTGCCAGGTGGCGAAGGCGGTCTGGCCGAGCATCAGCAACAGCAGCGCCGCACGGCGCAGCGCCGCGACCCGGCGCCAGCGCGCCTCGTCGAGCGGCTGCGGACTGGGCTCGAAATGCCGCCGTGGCGGCGTACGACCCAGCATCCGACGCCAGCCGCGGCGCAGGATATTGGTATGCCAGGGCTCCGGCACCATGCGCGTGCGCACGATCGGCGGAGTCGACTGCACATAGGCACGCCCCTGATGGTCCTCGGCGACGACACCGGCCCGCTCGAACAGATCGCCCCAACCGAGTCGCAACCGCGCTACCACCGAATCAAGCAGCCGACGTGACGGACCACGCCCTGCCGTCGCCGCGGCGGACAGCTCGTCGTGCAGCGCGAGCAGGCCGCCCTGCTCCGCCGTCCGCCGGCAACTGGCCGGCTCCTCGGCGTCGTTCAACGCCAGGCCATCGCAATAGGCTTGCGCCATGCCCTTCACTGCGTGCTGCTCATTCATGGGACGGAATCTGGTAGGTCCAGGTTTCGGAAAGGGTCTTTTCACCATCAACCAGTGCCGCGCGCATCTCGACCGGCCGTGCGGGGTCGCGCACCTTCAGCCGCAGCGTCATGCGCCAGCCCTTGCTGACCGTGTTATAGCGCAGGTTGTTCTCCACCAGCTCGGCATTGTCATCGACACTCACGCGGGAGCTGACCGGAGCATCCTCGGCGAGCTTCGCCAGGACCGGCCCGACGAAGTCCACGACCAGCGCAATGCTGCCGTCGGGCTGACGAATCAGGTTGGCCTGTTTGACATCGCCGGTGGAAACTCGGGTCTGCTGCACCCAGGCCAGCTCAGGATCGTGCAGGCTCGGCTCGTCCATGGAGAAATGCAGGCGATACTCCAGATCCAGCGACTCACCGGGCGCAGGCTGCTTTTCCGGGGACCAGAAGGCGACGATGTTGTCGTTGGTCTCATCAGGCGTCGGGATCTCCACCAGCTCGACGTGGCCCTTGCCCCAGTCGCCGCGGGTTTCCACCCAGCCGCTAGGGCGCAGCTCGTAGCGGTCGTCCAGGTCTTCGTAACGGCCGAAATCGCGGGTACGCTGCATTAGTCCGAAACCGCGCGGGTTCTCCACGCTGAACGCGCTGACAGCCAGCCGCTTCGGATTGTTCAGCGGGCGCCAGATCCATTCGCCGTTACCGGCATGGATCGCCAGACCCTCGGAGTCATGCAGCTGCGGACGGAAGTTGGTGACATTGCTCGGCTGGTTGGCGCCGAACAGGAACATGCTGGTCAGCGGGGCAATCCCGAGCTTGCCGACCTGCTCGCGGAGAAACACCCTGGCCTGCACATCCAGCGTGCTGTCCTTGCCCGGCGTCAGCACCATGCGATAGGCACCGGTGGCGCGCGGTGAATCGAGCAGCGCGTAGATCACCAGGTTGCGCCGATCAGCCTGCGGCCGCTCGACCCAGAATTCGCGGAAACGCGGGAATTCCTCGCCCACCGGCAGCGCCGTGTCGATCGCCAGCCCGCGCGCGGAAAGCCCGTACCACTGGCCCTTGCCGACGATGCGGAAGTAGCTGGCACCGAGCAGGGTCATCACTTCGTCCTGCTTGTCCGCCTTGTTCAGCGGGTAGAGCACCTTGAAGCCCGCGAAACCCAGTCCCTCCAGCGCCGCCGGGTCGATGTCGACGCCGCCGAATTCGAACATGGACGGGTCGTAGCGGATCTCGCGCACGTCGGTGGCGGTGATTTCGTTGATACGCACCGGCGTGTCGAAATGCATGCCCTGGTGGTAGAAATGCAGTTGGAACGGCGTCTCGGCATCCTTCCAGTAGGCCTGTTCGGGATTGAAGCGCACCCGTTGATAGTGGGCAAAAGCCATCTTGCGGAATTCGGCGGGCAGGTTGCTGACCGGCTCCTCGTACCCGCTGGCAGCCAGCTTCTGCGCCCGCTTGGCCACATCATCGAGACTGAACGCCAGAGCACTGCCGGCCATCAGCATGCACAACCCACCTGCCAGACCCGCTAGGGCACGCGCCGGATGGATTCCCGTCTTCCGTTGAAAAATGCGTAACACACCGCCTCCGAATTACACGTTTGTGCAGAGTTCGCTCTGCTTCGCTGTGGTTTAGTCGCATGAGGCCATTTGCCGCGCCGAAGCACCAGAGGGGCGCAACGGCGAACGCATGGCCCTGCCTGCGGATCGCCATACAGAAAAAGTCTTATAACAGCTCGAAGCGCTCGCTGAGCACGGCCTGCGAATCGAGCCCCAACTGGACTTCGAACTCGCCGGGCTCAGCCACGTAATCGAGCCGGACATCATGGAACTTGAGATCGTCTTCGACCAGGACGAAGCGCACCACGCGCGCCTCACCCGGCGCCAGCATGACTTTCTCGAACCGTTTGAGCTCCTTGACCGGGCGTACGCTGGAGCCGACCAGGTCCTGCAGATACAGCTGCACGACCGTGGCACCCGTGCGTGTTCCGCTGTTCTCTACCGTTACGCTGACCTCCAGGGGCTGCCCGCGGTTCAGCTTGCGTTGAGAAAGTCGCGGCTTGGACAGTTCGAATTCGGTATAGCTCAGACCGTAGCCAAATGGGTAGAGCGCACCATTGGGCTCTTCGAAATACTGCGAGGTGTAGTTGCCTGGGCGGCCTTCGACATAAGGCCGGCCCAAGCGCGGATGGTTGTAGTAGATCGGGATTTGCCCAACCGAGCGCGGAAAGGAAATCGGCAGCTTGCCCGACGGATTGTGCACGCCGTACAGCACGTCAGCGATGGCGTGTCCACCCTCGGTGCCGGCGAACCAGGTTTCCAGCACCGCGTCGGCGTGTTCCTTGATCCAGCCAAGCTGCAACGGGCGGCCGTTCATCAGCACCACCACCAGCGGCTTGCCGGTGGCGACCAGCGCCTCGAGCAGGGCCTGCTGGCTGGCCGGCAACGCCAGGCTGGTACGACTGGACGACTCATGCGACATGCCGCGCGCCTCGCCCACCGCAGCGACGACGACGTCTGCTTCCCGGGCGGCGCGTACGGCTTCATCAATCATCTCCCGGGCTGGGCGCGGGTCCTGAATCACTTCCGGCCGATCCCAGTTGAGGAAGTTCAGGTACTCGATCATCTGCGCGTCATCGGTGACATTGGCGCCGCGCGCATGGATGATCCGCCCGCCATCGCCGACCGCCTGCTCGAGCCCCTGCCGCAGCGTCACGGTCTGCTCGGCCACCCCGGCAGCCGACCAGCTGCCGAGCATATCGACATGGGAGTCGGCCAGCGGACCGACCAGAGCGACGCGGGCATCCTTGCGCAATGGCAGCGTGCGCTGGCGGTTTTCCAGCAATACCAGCGAATCGCGCGCGACCCGTCTGGCCGCTTCGCGGTGCAGACGGCTTTCCGCATTGACCTCGGCCGGGTCGTCCGTTGCCTTGCCAATGCGCAGATAGGGGTCATGAAACAGACCGAGATCGTACTTCGCTGCGAGCACACGCCCCGCTGCCTGGTCGATCAGCGCCATCGGCACTTCGCCGCTGGCGACCAGCCCGGGCAGCTCCTGCAAGTAGAGCGAGTCGTGCATGCTCAGATCGATTCCCGCTTCGATAGCCAGGCGCGCAGCCGAGCGACCATCCTCTGCCACACCATGGCGCAGCAGCTCGTCGATCGCGCCATGGTCGCTGATGTTCAGCCCGCGAAAGCCCCACTCGTCACGCAGCAGATCACGCAGTAGCCAGCGATTGGCACTGGCCGGCACGCCGTTGACGGTGTTCAGTGCCACCATCACTCCGCCGGCCCCGGCCTCCACGGCAGCGCGGTATGGCGGCAGGTAACCCTGATGCATGCGCTGCGGGCTCATGTCGACCACGTTGTAGTCGCGCCCACCCTCCACGGCGCCGTAGAGGGCGAAGTGCTTCACGCTCGCCATCACGCTGTCCGCCGCGCTCAGGCGCTGGCCCTGGTAGGCCCGCACGAGGGTGCCGGCGATCTGCGATACCAGGTAGGGATCTTCGCCGAAGCCCTCGGAGGTCCGGCCCCAGCGCGGATCGCGGGTGATGTCGACCATGGGCGCGAAGGTCAGGTCCAGGCCGTCGGCGCTGGCTTCGATGGCCGACACGCGTCCGCTCAGGGCAATGGCTTCGAGATCCCAGCTGGAAGCAAGCGCCAGGCTGATGGGAAAGATCGTGCGATGACCGTGAATGACGTCGTAGGCGAAGAAGATCGGAATGCCCAGCCGGCTGCGCAGCGCCGCCTCCTGCATGAGACGGTTGTCAGCACGGGTGACGGAGTTGAACGTAGCGCCGATGCGCCCGGCGGCGATCTCCTCGACGATACGCTCGCGCGGCATGTCGCCACCGATGCTGATCAGGCGCAGCTGGCCGATCTTCTCCTCCAGCGTCATGCGCTCGAGCAGGGCTTCGATCAGCGCCTGGCGGTCATCCAGTGGCAACGCCGATGGCGCCGCGCAGGCGAAAGGACTTATCGCGCCCGCAAGCAGGACAAACGGCAGCAGCCTTTTCATCATCACGTTCCGCAACCCCTTTTTCATTTGACCGATCAGCCACACACAGGCATACCCATCGCGCCGGCTCCGGAGCCGTTCGCAATGGGTCGGGAAATAATTTTTTAAAGTTCGATGGTGCCGTCGAGGTAGAGCACCGCCTGCCCGGCCACCATCACACGATCCGCTTCGACCCGACAGTACAGGGTGCCGCTGCGCGCCGAGGCTTGCAGCGCCACCAGTTCACGGCGCCCCAGCCGCTCAGCCCAATAAGGGGCGAGCCCGGCATGGATGGAGCCGGTGACCGGGTCCTCGGCGCCACCATTGGCCGGCCAGAAATAGCGCGAGACGAAATCCTGCTCGCGTCCTGGCGCGGTCACCACCACATCCAGTGGCGCCAGCGTACGCAGCGCCTCGAGATCGGGCGCCAGGGCGCGCACCTGCTGCTCGTCACGATAAACGGCGAACCATGCCTGGCGATTGCGCAGCACCGCTTCCGGCGCAAGACCGAGCCCCTGCAGCAACGCGGCAGGCGGCTCAGCGACCGGCTCCGGCGCACGATTTGGGAAACTCATTTCCAGCAGGCCGTCAGCCCGCCGCTGCACGGCCAGATCGCCCACGGCGGCGGCGCGGAAGGTCAGCGGCGCCTGGGCCAGCCCCTGCTCCAGCAGAACGAAGGCGCTGGCCAGCGTGGCATGGCCGCAGAAATCGATTTCGCTCAGCGGTGAAAACCAGCGGATGTGAAAAGCCCCGTCCGCCTCGCGAACGAAGAAAGCCGTCTCGGAAAGGTTGTTCTCGGCCGCAATGGCTTGCATCACCTGGTCCGACAGCCAGGTCTGCAGCGGTATCACCGCCGCGGGATTGCCTCTGAAGCGCTCAGCGGTAAAGGCATCGACCTGGAACATCCGCAATTTCATGGTTTGCACCCTGTGCACGGTCAAGCGACCGCCGCCTACTCTAACGGGTCTGACAGGGTGCTCGCCAGTAGCGCGTGAGGGTCGCAACACTCCTGCGCAGGCTGCGCACGCGCGGATGCCAGGCAGGCGCTTTCAAGCCAGGGCGAATGGCAGCAAGAGAGCGATCAGAATGCCCAGCAGACTCATTCCCAACGCTGCGAAGGCGCCGCATTCGTCGCCCTCTTCCAGCGCCCTCGCCGTGCCGATGGCATGCGCGTTGATGCCGTAGGTCAGGCCACGTGCAGCGGGATGTTCGACGCCCGCCCAGCCGAGCAACAGCGGCCCCAGTGCCGTGCCGATGACCCCGGTAAGCATGACGAACACGGCCGCCAGCGAAGCCAGGCCACCGAGTTGTTCGGCCACCAGCATGGCGATGGGCATGGTTGCGGACTTGGGCGCCAGGCTCATCAGTACCGGCAACTGGGCACCCAGCGCCCAGGCGATCAGCAAGGTCAGCGCCACGCTGAGGACCCCGCCCACCGCCAGGGTAACGACGATCGGCCAGAACAGTTGCTGGATGCGCTTGAGGTGACGATACAGCGGCACCGCCAAGGCCACTGTGGCCGGGCCCAGCAGCAGGGCGATCGGCGCGGCACCCTCGCGATAACGCGCGTAGTCCAGTTCCAGCAAAGTCAGCGTGCCGACCACCAGCAGCATGCCCACCATCACCGGTTGCAGCACCAGCCAGCCGCTACGCCGATAAAGCATCAGCGCCAGTTGGAAAGCGATCAGCGTCAGCCCCACGGAAAACAGAGGGTGCGCCACCATCCCGGCCCAGGCCGTGTACCAGTCGAGTACGCTCACGGCTGATCCTCCTGCTGCCGATCCACCCGGCGAATCAGCCGCTGCATCAGCCAGCCGCAGAATGGCACCGTGATCAGCAGCGAAAGCACCAGGCCGGCGATGATCGCGGGCAGGTCGTCCAACAGCGCCGCGCCACTGGTCATGATCCCGGCGGCCGGCACAATCAGCAGCAGCGGCAGATATTGCAGCAACAGCGCAGCAGTCTTTTCCAGCGACTCGGGAATGCTGCGCCGCAGCAGCAGGAGGCCGAACAGCAACAGCATGCCTATGATCGGCCCTGGCAGGGCCGGCAGCAGCACGAGATTGATCAGGTTGCCGAGCAGCTGCAGCAAGACCAGCCAGGTCAGGCCTTGAATAATCATGAGCTGTGCTCCATCCGGGGCATTTGGTGGGTCATGCAATTACTCCTATCCGTTCGGCAAAAGGTTTTGACTATGGCCTGTGCCGCTGCGACACAACAGGCTCAGATAAGCCTGGAAAAAGCGGATCAGCCAATCCCGGCCCGTTCCAATGACCCAGGTCAAACCCTCGTCAGAGCTGACTTCGAGCGGATCGAACGCGACCATCTGATACGTATTTCTCTGCCACATCTGAGTCTGTTATGCGGCTACGCCGGCGGGGATCATCCGCCTCGCCTGAAATGCCTATGGGGCGAAGCCTAATGACCGACCGCATACCCGCGCAGATCATCGAAACCGTTGATCCCAGCCAACCGATCCGCCTGACACCCGCCCAGAGCGGCGGGCCCATTCATACACGCAGTTTCAGCGGTCGTTTCCGCAACCTGCGCCTGCTGGGTGGCGGCCTGCTGATGCTGCTCTACTTCGGCACTGTCTGGCTGAACTGGAACGGGCGCCAGGCGGTACTGTGGGACCTGGACCGGCAACAATTCCACATCTTTGGCGCCACCTTCTGGCCGCAGGACTTCATCCTGCTTTCGGCGATCCTCATCATCGCCGCGTTCGGGCTGTTCTTCATCACCGTGCTGGCCGGACGCATCTGGTGCGGCTACGCCTGCCCGCAGAGCAGCTGGACCTGGATGTTCATGTGGGTGGAAAAGGTCACCGAGGGTGACCGCCTGCAGCGCATCAAGCTCGACGCCGCGCCCTGGTCGGCTGGCAAGCTGCTGCGCCGCAGCGCCAAGCACACGCTATGGCTGGCGATCAGCCTGGCCACCGCGCTGGCTTTCGTCGGCTACTTCACCCCGGTGCGCGAGCTGGTGGGCGACCTCGCCCGCCTCGAGCTCGGCGCGACCACCGGCTTCTGGCTGCTGTTCTTCACCGCGGCGACCTACATCAACGCCGGCTGGCTGCGCGAGCAGGTGTGCCTGCACATGTGCCCCTACTCGCGCTTCCAGAGCGTGATGTTCGACGCCGACACGCTGCTGGTTTCCTACGATGCCGCGCGTGGCGAGAACCGTGGTGCGCGGCGCAAGGGCAGCGACCCGCGGGCGCAGGGCCTCGGTGACTGCGTCGACTGCACGCTGTGCGTACAGGTCTGCCCCACCGGCATCGACATCCGCGACGGCCTGCAGCTGGACTGCATCAGCTGCGGTGCCTGCATCGACGTGTGCGACAGCGTCATGGACCGGATGGGCTACGCTCGCGGCCTGCTGCGCTACACCTCCGAGCGCGCGCTCAAAGGCGGCGACACACGCCTCTTGCGGCCGCGCCTGATCGGTTATGCCGTGGCGATGACAGCAATGATCGCCACCTTCATCTGGGCACTGGACGCGCGGCCGCAGCTGCAGTTGGACGTCACCCGCGACCGCACCCTGTACCGCGAGAACATGCAGGGGCAGATCGAGAACATGTATCGCCTCAAGCTGATCAACAAGACGCAGCAGCCGCGCCGCTACGCACTGGGCCTGGAAGGTGGGCCGTTCGAACTGCAGGGCCCGCGTGAGATCAGCCTCGCGCCGGGCGAGATCGCCGACCTGCCGGTCAGCGTGGCACTGCTCGCCGATGCGCATGACTTCAGCCGCGAGCTGCGCTTCGAGGTCAGCGACCTGGCCGAGCCGAGCAGCCGGGTGAGCACGCCGAGCACATTCGTCGCCCCCATCGGAGCGCTGCGCCAGTAGACTGGCCATGCCCAACCGCCACAGCCCGGACACGATGAAGCGCTACGAGAAATTCGCCGACGAGATTGCCGAACTGATCCGCACGGGTGTGCTCGGGCCAGGGGAAAAGGTGCCTTCGGTGCGTCACGCCAGCCGCACCTATGGCGTCAGCCCGTCCACCGTGTTCCAGGCCTACTACCTGCTGGAGGACCGCGGGCTGATCCAGGCGCGGGCGCGCTCGGGGTATTTCGTGCGCGAACATGCCAAACGCCCGCTGCACGAACCGGACATCAGCCTGCGCCCGGCGGAAACCACCGAGGTGGGCGTCAGCGAACTGGTGTTCTCGGTGCTCGCCTCGCTGCGCGATCCGGCCACCGTACCATTCGGCTCGGCCTTCCCCAGTCCGGAACTGTTCCCCCTGCAGCGCCTGGCGCGCTCCATGGCGCAGAGTGTGCGCGAGATGCCGGCGCGCGAGGTGATCGCCGAAATGACCGCCGGCAATCCGGACCTGCGTCGGCAGATCGCCCTGCGCTACATGGTCAGCGGCGTGCTGCTGCCGATGGACGAGCTGGTGATCACCACCGGCGCCATGGAGGCGCTGAACCTCTGCCTGCAGGTGGTGACCGAACCGGGCGACCTGGTAGCCATCGAAGCGCCAGCCTTCTACGCCACGCTGCAGGTACTGGAACGGCTCAAGCTCAAGGCGGTGGAAATCCCCGTCCATCCGCGCGAGGGCATTGACCTGGAGATCCTCGCCGACCGCCTCGCGCACCTGCCGATCAAGGCCTGCTGGTTCATGAGCAGCCTGCAGAACCCGCTGGGCGCGAGCATGGGCGAGGCAAAGAAGCGGCAGCTCTACGAGTTGTTGCAGCGCCATCAGATGCCGCTGATCGAAGACGACGTCTACGCCGAACTGTACTTCACCCGCGAACCGCCCAGGCCGGTCAAGAGCCATGACCGCGAGGGGCTGGTGATGCACTGCGGCTCGTTCTCCAAGAGCCTGGCGCCCGGTTACCGGGTCGGCTGGGTCGCTGGCGGGCGCTATGCCGAGCAAATCACCCGGCTCAAGCTGATGACCACCATCTCGCCGTCCGTGCCGGCACAGGCCGCCATCGCCGACTACCTGCAGCACGGCGGCTACGACCGACACCTGCGCAAGCTGCGTCACGCGCTGGAGATGCAGCAGGGCGCGATGCTCGCCTCCGCCGCCCGCCATTTCCCAGCGAGTACACGAGTCACGCGGCCCAGCGGCGGCTACTTCCTCTGGTTTGAATTTCCCCGACAGGTTGACTCGCTACAACTGCTGCAGTTGGCGCTGGCCCAGGGCATCAGCCTGGCGCCGGGGCCGATCTTCTCGGCGACGCAGGGCTTTCGCAACTGCGCGCGACTGAATCACGGCCACCCTTGGGATCCTCGCAGCGAACAGGCGATGGAACTACTGGGCAGGCTGCTCAAGTCGTTCTGAGGCGCCGCTGCGCCGGGATGTTCCGCGCAGCCCTGCGGCTATCCGCCGCGGGCCTTCATCAGGTACATCCGGTCATCGGCGTGCCTGAGCAGTTGCGCCTGCCCTTCACCGTCCTCGGGATAGAGCGCAGTGCCGATGCTCAAGCCGATGGCGAGACTGTGTTCGGCGACGAGCAATGGCTTCTCGAACGCGCTGCCGATCTCGTCGACCACGCGGTGGACGTCCTCCGGCTCGGCGATGCCTTCCAGCAGCACGACGAACTCGTCGCCACCCAGCCGCGCCACGGTATCGGTGTCGCGCACGCAGTGCGCGAGGCGCTCCGCCACTGCGCGCAACAGCTGGTCGCCGCAGCTGTGCCCGTAGGTGTCGTTGACCAGCTTGAAACGGTCCAGATCCACGTAGAGCAAGGCGATGCGCCCGCCATTGCGCCGAACCCGCGCCAGCGCCGTATCCAGGCGATCACGGAAGCAGGCACGGTTCGGCAGGCCGGTGAGTTCATCGTACTGCGCCATACGATGCAGGCGCGCGTACAGCTGTTTGCGTTCGATTGCAGTGACCACCTGAGTCGAGACGAACTGCAGCAATTCCTGATCCTGCTTGGTGTATGGCGTTGCCGTGCTCTTCAACAACAGCACACCGATCACACCCTCGCTCGAGCAGAGCGGCACGCCCAGCCACCATGCGGCAGCGGCGGCGCCCAGAGGCAATGCCAGTGCAGGCACCGACTCGGCGTCGAAACGCAACGGCTGCGCGCCGTTCAACACGGAAAAACACAGCGACCGGGCAGGCTCCGGGGGCGCAACAGGCGAGTCAATAGACTGGGCCTGATAGGGATAGGTGAGCTCGCCGCTGACAGCATCGCGGATGGCGACGATGAAATCGTCCACCGGCACCAGTTGGGCGATGGTCAGATGTATCTGCTGATACAGCGCGGGAAGATCCTTGGTGCCATGCGCCGCCTCGGAGATCGAATAGAGCGCGGCCTGCATCGCTTCGGACTGCTTACGGTGGGTGATATCTCGCGCCACACCTATGCGTAGCTTATTGTCCACCGACCAGCAGGCCGACCACATGATGTGCACGACGCTGCCGTCCTTGCGTACATAACGATTCTCGAAATGCAGCAGAGGCTGATCGGCCATGACCTCTCGGGCGGCGGCCAGGGTGCGCGTTCGATCCTCGGGGTAGACCATCTCGAGCATGCGCTTGCCGAGCATTTCCTGCGGCGTATAGCCGAAGATGCGTTCGCATGCGGCGCTGGCGTAAACGAAGTACCCCTGCGCATCGACAACGCAGATGGCATCCAGCAACAGATCAATGACACTCGCCAGGGACGTACAGCTATCCGAGTTCACAGCGGCAACCTAATTGGCTATTGGCCACAATCGGGCGATCGAGGCAGGGCAAGACCACGGCATGATCGCTTATTCTCCAGCCCTAAGCATCGCCCAATTCTGCAGCAGCCGCGCTGTTTCTAGCATCTGCCTCACTCCACCCAGCGCGGATAGAAGCCCAGCGCAGCCCGGATATTGGCATCCTGCAGCGCTACGACGCCCTCCGGCACATCGCTGGCATCCTGTTCCAGCCGGTCGCCGCGAAAGAAGAAGCGGCGGTCATCGGCGAGCGTGAGGAACAGACCGACCGCCCCATGGCCGTCCAGCGGCACCAGCACGACCTGGCCATCGCCGAACAGATCCAGGCTGCGACGGTGCTCCCGGTAGGGGGTCGCCTGGAACTGCAGCGACTGCCAGCGGACCGGGTGGCGAAACTGGCTGGGCAACACCGCGGGCGGCGTGGCGGCCTGCAGATAGCTCATGCTGTCCGCGCTGGCCAGCACCGGCACCTCGGGATAGTCGGCCAACCCCGAAGCGTGCTCCCAGCGCATGCAACCCAGCACGATGCGGTCGATGGTCACTCCGTCCTGCTCCAGCTGATCACGCACCGGGCTCACGTTCGCGTAGCGCTTGATTCGCCAGGGCACCTCGGCGTCCAGCTGCGCGTCGATCTGCCGGCCGAGCCCCGTACCGAACAGCAAACGGCTGCCGCGATGCTCGATCAGGATCGCGATGTGCTGAGTCGGTGGCGCCTCCTGCCAACCGTTCCGCCCCAGCAGAAAGTCGCCACTGTCACTCTGTGCGGTCTTCACCAGGCTGAAGCGCAACCCTTGCGCCGCCGAAGCATCTTCGACGAAGCCACACAGCGAGACTGCCAGCCCGATCGTCAGCATCAGCGATGCCCAGATCCGTCGGCTCGACTGCCGGACCCGCTCGCCGGGCATCCAGTCGTTCTGCGCGCTCATGGCGTCACAGCCCCGGCATGCCGACATAACCCGGCAGCGCACGGATGCGACCAAACCAGGCCTGCAGCGCCGGATATGCAGCCAGGTCAAGCCCGCCGTCACCGCTCAGCGCGACGTTGGGGTAGACGGCGATATCGGCGATGGTCGGTTCGCTGGTCTGCGCCAGCCAGGCGTGCTGCGCGAGGTGCCGCTCCAGTGCACGCAGGGCGCTGGTGGCACGTGCCTGCGCCAGCGGCTCGTCGATCGGCCGGCCGAACAGCTTGCCCAGACGCACGGTGGCCGGGCCATGCTGCACCTCGTTGGCGGCAAAGCTCAGCCAGTTGGCGATGTGGCCCTGGGTCTGGGCGTTCTGCGGGTACCACTCATTGGCATAGCGCTTGGCCAGGTAGACCAGGATCGCCTGGGAATCCCCCAGCCGGAACTCGCCGTCCTCGAGCACCGGGATTTGCCCGCGCGGGTTGATTTCACGAAACACCGGCTGCTTGTGTTCGCCCGCCAGCAGATTTACCGGCACCAGCTCGACCGGCTGGCCGATCAGGCTGAGAAACAAGCGAACCTTGTGGCAATTGCCGGATAGCGTCAGGTCGTAAAGCTTCATGGTGTTGCCCTCGTCATTGGCTGCGACTGGATAATAGACAGACCTGTCTGTATTATTCAAGCGCCAACACAACTCCACCTCAACTGGAGCAAGCCGCGAGCACTCCCGCATAATGTCGAACCACAGGAGGTATCCATGGCATCGAACAAGCGCGACCAGTTGCTCAACACCGCAGAGAATCTGTTCTATCGCGAGGGTTATCACGCCACCGGCATCGACCGCATCCTGGCCGAATCCGGCGTGGCCAAGATGACGCTGTACAAGCACTTCAAGTCCAAGGACGAACTGATCCTCGCGGTACTGCAAGCGCGGCACGAGCTGATGCTGACGCGACTGCGCGAACGGGCCGCCAGGCTGCCGCCGCGCGAAGCGTTACTGGGAATTTTCGATGGCTTGCATGGAATGATTCACGGCAACGACGCCTTCTGCGGCTGCCTGTTCATCAATGCAGCGGCCGAATATCACGACCGTGACCACCCGATTCACCGCTGCTCGTCCGCCTACAAGGCAGAGCTGCTGGCCTATCTGCGCGAGCTGCTGGAACGCCTGGATGCGCCGCAGCCGCTGCAGCTGGCGCGCCAACTGCAGTATCTGCTCGAAGGCGCGCTGAGCATGGCGCATATCGAAGGGCCGGGCGAGCAGGCGCGGGACGCGAAAGTCGCCGCCGAGCGGCTGCTCGAAGCCGCCGGCATCTAGGCGCGCCGCAGCGGGCGCGTCACCTTGCCGTTCAGGGTGTGCTGGTTTCGTCTTCCCGGACCCTGAACCAGGCAGCATACAGGGCTGGCAGGAACAGCAACGTCAGCGCCGTGGCGACGATCAGCCCCCCCATGATCGCCACCGCCATCGGCCCGAAGAAGATGCTGCGCGACAGCGGAATCATCGCCAGTACCGAAGCCAGCGCGGTGAGCACGATGGGCCGGAAGCGCCGCACGGTGGCGTCGACGATGGCGGTGAAGCGGTCGTGCCCGGCACCGATGTCCTGCTCGATCTGGTCCACCAGAATCACCGAGTTGCGCATGATCATCCCCGACAGCGCGATGGTGCCGAGCATCGCGACGAAGCCGAATGGCTGGCCGAACAGCAGCAGGAACAACGCGACACCGATGATGCCCAGCGGCGCGGTGAGGAACACCATGGCCGAGCGCGAGAAACTCTTGAGCTGGGCCATCAGCAAGGTCAGCACGACGATGACGAACAGCGGCATGCCGGCGTTCACCGAGCGTTGGCCGCGCTCGGAATCCTCTACCGTACCGCCCACTTCAAGCAGGTAGCCGCCAGGCAACTGATCGCGAATGTCCGCCAGGGTCGGCTCGATCTCCCGCACCAGCGCAGCCGGCTGCTGGTCGCCATAGACATCGGCGCGCACCGTGACCGTCGGCAACCGATTCCGGTGCCAGATCACGCCCTCCTCGAAGCCATACTCGAGCGTCGCCACCTGCGACAGCGGCACGCTGCGGCCACTCTCGGTGGGAATCGCCAGGCTCGGCAACATGGACAGCTCGAGGCGTTCGCGCTCGGTACCGCGCAACAGGATTTCAATCAGCTCGTTGTCCTCACGGAAGCGGCTGACGCTGCTGCCGATGAACGTGCGCCGCAGGAAACCGGACAGTTCCGCGGTGGTCACGCCCAGCGCACGGGCGCGGTCCTGGTCGACGTTCAGGCGGACCATCTTGCTCGGCTCCTGCCAGTCGAGATGAACATTGGCGACATGCGGGTTCTGCGCCACCCTGGCGGCGACCTGGCGGGCCAGCCCGCGCACTACGTCGATGTGTTCGCCGGTGACGCGAAACTGCACCGGATAGCCCACCGGCGGGCCGTTCTCCAGTCGCGTCACGCGACCACGCAGGCTCGGGAAATCCTCGCGCATGCGCTCGATCAGCCAGCTACGCAACGTCTCGCGGGACTCGATGCTGTCGGCCAGCACGACGAACTGGGCGAAGCTGGTCGCCGGCAGTTGCTGATCGAGCGGCAAATAGAAGCGCGGCGAGCCGGTGCCGACGTAGGCCACGTAGTTGTCGATGCCGGCACGCTCCTTGAGCAGTGCCTCCAGCTTCCGGACTTCCGCCTCGGTAGCCTTGAGCGAAGCGCCTTCGGCCAACTTGAGATCCACCATCAGCTCCAGGCGGCCGGACGCGGGGAAGAACTGCTGCGGCACCAGGCGGAACAGCACCACCGCGGCGGCGAAGATCGCCAGGGTGAGCAGGATGACGGTCTTGCGTCGACGCACACAGAAGGCCACCACTCGCCGCACACGCTGGTAGAACGGCGTCGCGTAGGGATCATGGACGACGCCGCCACCGCCCTGCTTGTGTGCGGACTTGCTGGCCAGGTCCGGCAGCAGCTTCGCGCCGATCAGCGGCACGAACATCACCGCGGCGATCCAGGACGCGATCAACGAGATGGCCACCACCTGGAAGATCGAACGGGTGTACTCGCCCGTACTGGAGTTCGCGGTGGCGATGGGGAGGAAACCGGCGGCCGTGATCAGCGTGCCGGTGAGCATGGGAAACGCCGTGCTGGTCCAGGCGAAGCTGGCCGCCTTGAGCCGGTCGTAGCCCTGCTCCATCTTGATCGCCATCATCTCCACCGCGATGATCGCGTCGTCCACCATCAATCCGAGGGCCAGCACCAGCGCGCCAAGGGAGATCTTGTGCAGGCCGATGTCCAGATAGCTCATGGCGGCAAAGGTCATCGCCAGCACCAGCGGAATCGATAGCGCCACCACCAGGCCGGTGCGCACGCCGAGCGAGAAGAAGCTCACCAGCAGCACGATTACCAGCGCCTCGATCAGGACCTTGACGAACTCACCGACGCCGGTTTTCACCGCAGCCGGCTGATCCGAAACCTTGCGCAGCTGCATCCCCGCCGGCAGCTCCTGCTGCAGGCGCGCAAACGCCTGCTCCAGTGCCTGGCCCAGCACCAGGATGTCGCCACCGCTTTTCATCGACACCGCCAGACCGATCGCCGGCTCGCCCATGAAGCGCATGCGCGGCGCGGGTGGGTCGTTGAAGCCGCGGTGCACCTCGGCCACATCACCGATGCGGAAGGTTCGGCCGGCAACCCGGATGGGGAAATCGCGAATTTGCTCGACCGTCTCGAAGCTGCCGCTGACGCGCAGCTGCACCCGATCGCTCAGGGTTTCGACGAAGCCGGCCGCGCTGACTGCGTTCTGCGCTTCCAGGGCCTGGCGCACCGCCTCCAGCGGAACCCCCAGGGTGGCCAGCTTGACGTTGGACAGCTCGATCCAGATCTTCTCGTCCTGCAGGCCGATCAGCTCGACCTTGCCGACGCTCTTCACCCGCTGCAGTTGCAGCTGGATGCGATCGGCATAGTCCTTGAGGATCGCGTAGTCGAAACCCTCGCCGGTCAGCGCGTAGATGTTGCCGAAGGTGGTACCGAACTCGTCGTTGAAAAACGGCCCCTGCACGCCGGACGGCAGGGTGTGGCGGATATCGCCGATCTTCTTGCGGATCTGGTACCAGAGGTCGGGAATGTCCTTCGAACGCATCGAGTCGCGTGCCATGAAGGTGACGTTGGATTCGCCCGGCCGCGAGAAGGAAACGATGCGCTCGTACTCGCCGGTCTCCATCAGCTTTTTCTCGATGCGCTCGGTGACCTGACGCGACGTCTCTTCGGCGGTAGCGCCGGGCCACTGGGTCTGGATGACCATCGCCTTGAAGGTGAACGGCGGGTCCTCGCTCTGCCCGAGGTTGCTGTAGGACAGCGCGCCGACGATCGCCAGCAACAGCATCAGGTAGACGACGATCTGCCGGTTCTGCAGCGCCCAGGCGGAAAGATTGAAACGCATCGCGGTTACTCCTGGGCAGCCAGCTCGACCGGGCGGTTGTGGCGATCCACCGGGCGCACCGACTGCTTCTCGCTGAGCATCTGCCCGCCCGCCAGGACGATCCAGTCATTGGCGGAGAGCCCTTCGAGCACCGGCACCAGCCGTTCACCGAATGGCCCGGTGCGAACCTCGACGCGCTCCACCGTGGAGTCGTTTCGCAGCCGCCAGACATAGGCCCGGCCCTGTTCGGCGCTGAGCGCGGACAACGGTACCGCCAGCGAAACCTCGCCATCGTGGCGAATGCTCACCAGCGCGCTCTGTCCGAGTTCGGCCGGTACCTCCTGATCATTGAAGGCGACGCGTGCGGAATAGGTCCGCGACTGCGCGTCGGCTGCAGGCGAAAGCTCACGGATTTTTCCGCGGAAGTGGCGCCCGGGCTGCGACCAGAGTTCAACCTCGACATCCTGGCCGACCCGATAGCGCTCCAGCGCCTGCTCCGGCAGATCGATGGCCACTTCCCGCTCGCCATCGGCAGCCAGTACGAAAGCGCTCTGCCCGGCGGCGACCACCTGTCCGACCTCGATGCGGCGCTGAGCGATCAAGCCGTCGCGGGTGGCACGCAACACGGCGTAATCGACCTGGTTGCTTGCCACATCGAACTCGGCCCGCGCCTGCTGCAGTCGGGCGGAAGCGGCGCGGTAGGCGTTGTCGGCATTGTCGAACTGCGACTGGCTGACCAACTGGCGCCCGAGCAGTGTCCGATAGCGATCGTATTCCGCCTTGACCACGCGCAGGTTGGCTTCCGCCGCGGCGACCTGAGCGCGCATGCCGTCCAACTGCAGCCGCACGTCCTGAGGATCGAGGCGCGCCAACGGCTGGTCCTTGCGCACGCGGTCACCCGCCTCCACCAGACGCTCGACGACCTTGCCACCGATACGGAATGCCAGCTCCGGCTCGTATCGCGCGTGCACTTCGCCGGGAAAGCGTTCACGCCCCTCACTGGCAGGCTGTGGCTGCACCACCATGACCGGACGCGGCAATTGCTGCGGTGGCTCGCCGTTGCCGCAGGCGACCAGCAGCAACGCACAACCAAGCGTAGAGGCAAGGGACAAGGCATGTCGGAACACGATGAGGTCTCTCTGTCGCGGAGCGGATTGGAATACTTATACTGCGCGGTATAGTAAAAATACCGTACCAGCCAGTCCACTATTAAAACGCCCATGACAGAACAGCATTGCGTATCGCCCGGTCCCGGCCGCCCAAAAGACCCCGCCAAGCGCGAGGCGATCCTTGCGGCAGCACAGGTTCTGTTCCTCGGCAACGGCTACGAAGGCAGCAGCATGGAAGCCATCGCAACCGAAGCCGGCGTTTCCAAGCTCACCTTGTACAGCCACTTCAAGGACAAGGAGGCGCTGTTCTGCGCCGCGGTGAAGGCAACTTGCGAAACACGCCTGCCGCGACGCCTGTTTCAGCTGGAAGCAAATTGCGACATCGCGGGCGTGCTCATGGCGATCGGTCGGGCGTTCCACGAACTGGTCAACAGTCCGGAGTCGATCGGACTGCATCGGGTCATGGTCGCCATGGCGACGCAGAATCCGGGGCTGGTGAAGATGTTCTTCGATGCTGGCCCGCAGCAGTTGCTGTTCGATCTGCACCAGCTGTTCGCCCAGGCCGATGCACGCGGCCTGCTCGACATCGCCGAACCGCTTCGCGCAGCGGAACACTTCTGCTCGCTGATCAAGGGCGCGCAGCATTTCCGGCTGCTGATCGGTTATGCCGAGGCACCGAGCCAGACGGAAAGCGACCAGCATGTGGAGGATGTGGTGGGCGTTTTTCTGCGCGCCTATCGCAGTTGAACCCGGCTAAGCGGAGCCCGCCGGGGCTTCAGCCCTGCAGCTTCTTCTTCGGGTAGATATCGTAGCGACTGGACTTGCCTTCGAGGCTATAGCCAGGCTTGGCCCCGTCGATGGCCGGCGCCTTGCGCGGACGCTTGACCACGACCCGGTGGCTGGCCAGCTGCAATGCCGCAGCGAGCAATGCCGGCGCATCCATATCATCGCCAACGAAGGGCCGGAACAGGCGCATCTCCTTCTTCACCAGTGCACTCTTGTCGCGATGGGGAAACATCGGATCGAGATAGATCACCTGCGGTGGCTCGGCCGGCCACTGCTGCATCAACTCGATGGCGTTGCCCCTGAGCAGGTTCATCCGCGCGGCAATCGCAGCCACTTCGGCATCCGCGGCTGCGCGGCTCAGGCCATCTTCGAGCAGCGCGGCGATCAGCGGCTGACGCTCGATCAGGTTCACTTCGCAGCCCAGCGTGGCCAGCACGAATGCATCGCGACCAAGCCCGGCTGTGGCGTCCAGCACCCGTGGACGAATGCCGGGCTGGACACCCACGGCCTTGGCGATCATCTGCCCGCTGCCGCCGCCGAACTGGCGTCGATGCGCGGCGGCCCCCTCGACGAAGTCGACCCGTACCGGCCCAGGCGCCTGTGCCTCCAGCGCCTGCAGTTGCAAGCCGTCCGCGCCGAACTGAAGAGCGAATTCGGCATCGGCGGCCTGCTCCGGCAAATCCAGACGCCGGGCCCATTCGCGGGCTGCGGCGGCGAATGACGGCGCGAGCGGTTCGACCCGAACCAGGGGATGGCTTGCAGACATGGCGCTTCCGGCGACGATGGAGACTGGCGCATTGTGCCAGAGCGGCCCCAGCTGCGCCCCAATCAGGCGTGTCAGCGACACATACCGAACCCGCCCATGTCGACATGAAAATGATCGTGGTGGGCAGCGTTGTACTCCGGCCCCAGGGTGACGTTGAAGGCATCGCAGGCGGCATCGCGTACCAGACGCAGAAATCGCGCCTTGTCGCCATCGCCCTGCCAGTCCCGCGCCACCGTGATACGGCGGCCGTCCTTCAGGTGGAATCCGGCCAGGTCCAGCGCATTGGCACTGGCGTGCTGGCTGCGCCGGTTACTACGAGCAATATTGCGGCAGGCGAAGCTGCCGAAATGATCGATGCGTACCACCGGCTGACCGAACACCGCCTGGGCCGCTGGCTGCAGACCATGCAGCTCGAACATGGCATAGGCCGCCGCCAGCGGACAGGTGGCGAGAAACGGCCCGTTGAAGCGCACGTCCGAGCCCTGTATGCGCACGCTGTTCTGCACCGGACAGCCCGCCTCCGGCGTGCTGTCCGGTACGACTGCAAAGCGCAGCGGCGCAGTGGCGAGCGCTTGCTCGCAGAGCGTTCGATCCTGCTGCAGACGCCGCAGCTTGAGCGACGTCAGCAGGTTCGGCGGCTCACGGACATCCAGCGGCGCCCAAGGGTTCCAACGTGGCGGAATGTCGACCAGTTGCTGCCGAACCGCCAGGACGAAACCTGCCAGCAGCACCAGTAGAAGAAGAACGAATCGGCCGAAAGTCATTCCTTATGGGCAACGACGAGCGAGCGAAGTTAGGCGCGACGTTCGACAAAACGATTCGACGGGCTGGATTCGCTCAATCTGCCAGCAGTGACAACTGCGCCGCCGAGCTTGCCGCGGGCAGAGGCAGAGGCGGCAGGCCTGGCAGGCGCTCGCTCAGCAGGGCATGGAAGCGCATGGCAAGCTCGGGCGCGCGGTGATTGTCCGGCGTATGCAGATAGACATGAGGGGTTTTGCCCGCCTCGATCCAGCAGGCCACCTTATCCAGCCAGGGCGCCAGAAAAGGGTCGTTCGCTTCCAGCTGCGGATGGCCGACGAAACGCAACTGCGGCGAGTCGCTGAACGCCACCGGGCGCACCGGCAACCGTGGCTTCTTGCTCTGCGCATGCAGCAGCGCGGGATCGCGGGACCGGCAGCTGAACAGCGCACGAGTGTCGAGGCAGATACGCTCCACGCCGCGATCACGCAGCAAGCGATTAAGCGCGCGCTCGCCATCGCCCTTGTCGAAGAACGCCAGATGCCGCACCTCGATCGCCAGCGGCGCGGCAAAACCCTCGATGAACGCCGAAAGCTCGCCGAGTCGCGCCGGCCCCACGCTGGCGGGCAATTGCAGCCAGAAAGGAGTCACCCTCCGGGCCAATGGCGCGAGCAAGCGCAGGAACGCATGCGCCAGATCCAGCGCCGCGTGCAGATCGTCAGCCTGGCTGACGCTGCGCGGAAACTTGGCACAAAAGCGAAAGCTCTCCGGCATCTCACCGGCCCAACGCTGGACCTTGTCTTCCGATGGCCAGGCATACAGCGTGGTATTGCCCTCTACGCTGTTGAACACCGAGCAGTAGCTGGCGAGGAAATCGCTTGCAGGGGTACCCGGTGCATAGAGCGAACCCAGCCAGGCGCTTTCATTCCAGGAGGGACAGCCGAGAAAGTAGGGAAGCTCTGCCAGATCGAAGCGCCTCAAGCGTAGAGATCGAGCCCGAGCACCTCGGCCCCATCGAACTCGATGCTCATGCTTGCAGTGCTGGCATAACTGGCCAACGCCTGCGCCACGCGACTGGACAGCGGACGCTCCGGCTGCGGTTCGTCATAGCGGAACGCGGCGTAGCGCTCGACCAGTGCGCTCGAATTGACCCGCTGCTGCGGACGCTCGGCCTGGGGCTGATAATCCTGTGCGCTCCGGCTGTCGACTCCACGCTGCGCCTGCGCGACGCGCTGCGTTTCCCCATAGCCATCCGCCGCCCTGCCGGTACGGGCAGAACGATCCGTTGAATAGGGAACAGGAAAGGAACTTTCGACGCGCATCGTTCGACTCGATCAAAGGCTCGCTGACTCTAGCGGGCAGCCAAGGCTTTGGCAACGTCCCACGTCATTTGATCCCTTTGGGCGTCGCGACGTTGTCGCGCAGGTAAACGGGCTGGGCCTGGTCGGCATCCAGTGCCTCCCCTCGCTGCCAGGCGAAAGACGCCAGGCGCAACAGGTCTTCGGCGTGAGGCAGCATGCCGGCATCGACCGCCTGCAGCGCCACGGGTATCCGCTCGGCATAACCCCAGCCGGTACCGGCACCGAACCAGCCGTCGCCGGCATCGCGCGGCAGCGCGGCCTTTTCGGGTGGCAGCACGGCCTCGCTGCCGACCAGTCGCATTTCCCCGCCCTGTTGGCGATAACAGCCCCAGTAGACTTCGTCCATGCGCGCATCGATGGCCGCCGCAACCTGCGCTGCGCCATGCTCGCGCCAGGCTCGTTGCGCAATGGTTGCCAGCGTGGACACCGGTAGTACCGGACGCTCGAGCGCGAAGGCCAGGCCCTGCACCACCCCGACGGCGATGCGCACGCCGGTGAAGGCCCCCGGCCCGCGACCGAAGGCGATGGCATCCACCGCCGACAGCGCAACACCCGCTTCGCCGAGCAACGTTTGCACCATTGGCAACAAACGCTGGGCATGCAGACGGGGAATCACCTCGTAGTGGCTCAGCACCTTACCGTCATGCAGCAGGGCAACCGAACAGGCTTCGGTGGCGGTATCCAGGGCCAGCAGAGTGGTCATCGGGTCGTTCCGGGGCGGTCGAAAGGGCGCAGATTCTAGCGTATTCGGGGTGTGGGTTCGATGCTGCCTGGACCCGGGCGGGCGGATCCATGATTTGAAGCCTGAAGCCCAAGAGCATCGCCCCGGGGGCGGGCCTCCCACGAAGCCGGTACGCACCGGTCCTCCCGTGGGGAGGTGCGCCCTCGCGGCGATGCAGGCCGAAGGCCTGCGCAAAATCCAAACCTGCAGCCTGAGAACATCGCCCCGGACGAGCCCTCCACGCAGCGGATACGCACCGATCTCCCGTGGGAGGCGCACCCTCGCGGCGATGCAGGCCGAAGGCCTGCGCAAAGCCCAAACCTGCAGCCTGAGAACATCGCCCCGGGCGAGCCCTCCACGCAGCGGATACGCACCGATCTCCCGTGGGAGGCGCACCCTCGCGGCGATGCAGGCCGAAGGCCTGCGCAAAGCCCAAACCTGCAGCCCGAGAACATCGCCCCGGGCGAGCCCTCCACGCAGCGGATACGCACCGATCTCCCGTGGG
>NZ_KK020675.1:446552-602541 GCF_000307775.2 Stutzerimonas stutzeri KOS6
CTCCACGCAGCGGATACGCACCGATCCCCGTGGGAGGCGCGCCCTCGCGGCGATGCAGGCCAAAGGCCTGCGCAAAATCCAAAGCTGCAGCCCGAGAACATCGCCCTAGAGGCGGGCCTCCCACGAAACCGGCACGCACCGATCCTCCCGTGGGAGGCGCGCCCTCGCGGCGATGCAGGCCAAAGGCCTGCGTAGAACCCAAACCTGCAGCCTGAGAACATCGCCCCGGGCGAGCCCTCCACGCAGCGGATACGCACCGACCCTCCCGTGGGAGGCGCGCCCTCGCGGCGATGCAGGCCAAAGGCCTGCACAAAGTCAGCCTGCGGCCAGAACGGCAGTGATCTGCCGATCCGCTCCTGCTCGACACTTTTCCCAAAAAAAATGCCCGTATCCTGCGATACGGGCATTTTCGTCAGCCAGCGCAAGGTCGCATCGATCAGCTCAGGGCAGCGAAGACCTTGGCGGTGATTTCGTCCACCGAGCCGACGCCCTCGATGCGGCTGTACTTCGGTGTACCTTCGGCAGCCGCCAGGCTCTGATAGAAGTCCACCAGCGGCTTGGTCTGCGCATGGTAGACGGACAGGCGATGACGTACGGTTTCTTCCTTGTCGTCTTCGCGCTGAATCAGGTCCTCGCCGGTTTCATCGTCCTTGCCCGCTACCTTCGGCGGATTGTGCTCGGTGTGGTAGACGCGGCCGGAGGCCGGATGCACGCGACGTCCAGCAATGCGACCGACGATTTCCTCGTCGTCCACGGCGATCTCGATCACGTTGTCGATGCGTACGCCCGCGTCCTTCAGCGCTTCGGCCTGGGGAATGGTGCGGGGAAAGCCATCGAACAGGAAGCCATTGGCGCAGTCGGGCTGGGCGATGCGTTCCTTGACCAGGTTGATGATCAGGTCATCGGAAACCAGGCCACCCGCATCCATCACGCTCTTGGCCTTGAGGCCCAGTTCGGTGCCGGCCTTGACTGCCGCACGCAGCATGTCGCCCGTGGAGATCTGCGGAATACCGAATTTTTTGGTAATGAAGCCTGCCTGGGTACCTTTTCCGGCACCGGGCGCTCCCAGCAGAATCACACGCATGGATGAGTCCTCGATTTTCTTGGAAGGGGGCGACTCTGCCAGCGGGCCGGTTCGGCTCTTCGCTGGCGAATCAAAAATTCTGGTCTGCCGCTATGCGACAAAAGGTTGAACACGATACACAGCGCACCGGGACGGCACAAGCCGTCCACAAAGCGTCTATCAGCTTGCATAAATGCCGCCATTGAACAGCGGTTTCGAGCACCAGGGAACCCGCCGCACCCTCCATGAGCGAGCTCAGCCGGTATTGCGCAGCCCCGCCGCGATACCCGCCACACTGACCAGCAACGCCTGCTCCAAGGGGCTCTCGGGTGGGCTTTGGCACTGTCGCGAACGGGCCAGCAGCTCGATCTGCATCAGGTGCAGCGGGTCGAGATAGGTGTTGCGCAGACTGAGCGCCTCCTGGGTCTTCGGGCTGTGATCGAGCAGATCGGACTGACCGGTCAGGGCCAGGACGGCCCTGACCACCTGCGACAATCGGTCACGCAAATCGACACCGAGCGTCAGCAACTGCGGCTGAACCAGGCGCTCGTCATAACGCCGGGCAATGTCGGCATCGGCCTTGGCCAGGACCATTTCCAGCATATCGATGCGGGTACTGAAGAACGGCCAGTGGGTGCGCATCTCTGCCAGTCGGTCCGCCTCGCCGCGCTCCAGGGCACGATGCAGGGCCTGCTCCCAGCCCAGCCAGGCCGGCAGCATCAGCCGCGTCTGCGTCCAGGCGAAGATCCAGGGAATGGCCCGCAGGCTCTCCACCCCACCCTCCCTGCGCTTGGCCGGGCGGCTGCCCAGGGGCAACCGCCCCAGCTCCAGCTCAGGCGTTGCCTGGCGAAAGTATTCGACGAACAGCGGATGCTCGCGTACCACGCCGCGGTAGGTCGCCACACCGTCCTCGGCGAGACGATCCATGACTTCGCGCCAGCCGGGTTCGGGCAACGGTGGCGGCAGCAGCGTCGCCTCCAGCACGGCGGCGAGGTAAAGGTTGAGATTTTGCTCGGCGATGTCCGGCAGACCGAATTTGAAACGGATCATCTCGCCCTGCTCGGTCGTACGGAAGCGTCCTGCGACGGAGCCTGGCGGTTGCGACAGAATCGCCGCATGCGCCGGACCGCCACCACGCCCTACGGTGCCTCCGCGCCCATGGAACAACAGCAGCTCCACGCCGTGCTCGCGACAGACGTCCACCAGACGCTCCTGGGCCCGGTACTGGGCCCAGGCCGCTGCCGTCGTGCCAGCATCCTTGGCCGAATCGGAATAGCCGATCATCACTTCCTGCGGGCCTTGCAGCCGCTGGCGATAGCCCGGCAGGGAAAGCAGCCGGTCGATGGTCGGCGCCGCGTTGTTCAGATCGTCGAGGGTTTCGAATAGCGGCACCACGCGCATCGGTCGGCGCAGACCGGCTTCCTTGAGCAGCAACTGCACGGCAAGCACGTCGGAGGCGGCATGTGCCATGGAGATCACGTAAGAGCCCAGCGAGGCAGCCGGCGCCTCGGCGATCACCGCGCAGGTGACCAGCACTTCGGCGGTATCGGCCGAGGGCCGGTAATGCGCCGGCAGCAACGGACGGCGATTGCCCAGCTCATGCTGGAGCCACTCCAGCCGGCGCTGTTCATCCCACTGCTGATAGTCACCCAGACCGAGATAGTCGGTAATCTCGGCGAGCGCCGCCGCATGCCGGGCGGCATCCTGGCGGATGTCCAGACGCACGAGGAACAGGCCGAACACGGCCAGCCGCCGCAGGCAATCGAGCAAGGCGCCATCGGCGATCATGCCCATGCCGCAGGCGTGCAGCGAGCGATAGCACAACTCCAGCGGCCGGCGCAGTTCAGCGCAATCCTGCAGCACTTCCGCCGGCGCCGGCTGACCATGCTCGATGGCCGCCCGCGCCCATTCGCGAGTCGCCCGCAGGCGATGGCGCAGCGGCTTGAGCAGCACGCGGTAGGGTTCCGGCGACTCCCCTGTCTGGCGCAGCAACTCCTCGCTGGCGGCGCTCATCGACAGGGCGGTGATCAGTCCTTCGATCTCGCGCAGATACAGGTCCGCGGCAACCCAACGCGCGGTGAGCAGCACTTCGCGCGAGACCATGGCGGTGACGTTCGGGTTGCCATCGCGGTCGCCGCCCATCCAGGACGCGAAACGAATCGGCGCAGCCTCCAGCGGAAGGTGCAGGCCCGTCAGGCGGCGCAGCGTTGCATCCGTCTGCCGCAGGACGTTGGGTACGGCTTTCCACAGCGAATTCTCGATTGCCGCGAAACCCCACTTGGCCTCTTCGACCGGCGTCGGTCGGTTGCGACGAATCTCCTCGGTATGCCACACCTCGGCGATCAGGCGTTGCAGCTGCAGCTCGATCCGGTCCTGCTCGGCGGTAGACAGATCGGTGTGATCGCGCGCAGCCAGCTGCTCGGCAATGGCGTCGTATTTCTGGATCAGCGTTCGCCGGGAAACTTCCGTGGGATGGGCCGTCAACACCAGCTCGATGTCCAGGCGACTGACCTGACGTGCCAGGAATTCGTCATCATGGCCGGCCGCCTTGAGGCGCTCGAGCAGGTCGGAAAACACGCTTGCCTCGAACGGCGCCGGATCATTTGCAGTGCGCCGGCGCACCTGGTGGTACTGCTCGGCGATATTGGCCAGATTGAGAAACTGGTTGAACGCGCGCGTCATCGGCAGCAGCTCGCCCTCGTCCAGACTGTCCAGCGTCTCTGCCAGTTGCTGCGCGCCCTCGGCCGATCCCCGTCGCGCCGCCTTGGCGCCCTTGCGGATGCGCTCGATCTTGTCGAAGAACTGCTCGCCGTGCTGTGCACGGATGGTATTGCCAAGCAGCTCGCCGAGCAGATGCACGTTGTCGCGCAGGCGCGCATCGATGATTTTCGCCATGACCCTTGCCCCTTCCGTCCATGCGGCTGTTCCCGAGCTTGGCAGCCGTTCGGGACCTTCGCTAGCGATTCGCCGCCGTTGATCAGACGCGCCGCTGGGAAAAAGATCCTGAACGGCTACGCTGAAATTGTCTCCAACCAGAGTGCCCACCGCGTCAGGTCATGACAAGGTATCAATGCCAACGGACGTGTCGCTGGGGCGCGCAACGGCACCAGTCACTACTGCTCGTCAGCGCGGGCCAAGGAGTAAGCATGAGAATTTCCGAACTTGTCAGCCACTGGGAACGGGACGCCAAGGGCCACATGAGCCATACCAGCTACAGCATTCCGCTGGACCTGGAAAGCGCGGCACGCCTTGCCGCTCTCGCCGAGATGTACCCCAAGCGCAGCCCGGAGGCGCTGCTCGGCGAACTGGTCGGAGCCGCTTTGGAAGCAGTGGAAACCAGCCTGCCGTATGTCCGCGGCGCCCAGGTGATCACCACTGACGAGCAAGGTGACCCGGTCTACGAGGATGTCGGGCCTACGCCTCTCTTTCTGGAGCTCTCGCGCAAGCACCTCCAGCGCATGCTCGATGAAGAGCAGCAGTCCGCAAACCCGGCCTGATAGCCAGACCCGGCTCGCACTGGCCCGACCCGACCCGACACGCGAGCGAGCGCACCAGAGCAGCCCCGGCAGCTCAACAAACCGAATCAACGATGCTTGCCCCAGCGCAAGCACTGCCTGCTCACGGCGGATATCGCCGGGCAGCTGCGTCATCGTCAGCCGCTCTGGCCCGCCATCTTTACTGAACGATTGGCGCCGAATGGCCTCACAAAAATATGTCCCGACATCGGTAGTGCACTCACGACCGCACTTTCTGTCTGTCCGGGATGCTGACTACTCGTCACGCAAATTCGAACTGGAGACTGACCATGAACAAAGCTGTCGAAACCCCCGCTTCGAGATTTCAGCTACCCAAGCTGGCGGCCATTGCGCTTGGCGGCCTGCTGCTGACTGCCTGTGCCGGCAACCCGCCGAAGGAGCAGTTTGCCGTGACCGAAACGGCGGTGCGCAGTGCCGTCAGCGCTGGTGGCCCGGAATATGCGGCGGTCGAGATGCGCGCCGCGCAGGAAAAGTGGAAGCAGGCAGAACTGGCCATGCAGAAGGAAAATTACGAAGAAGCCCGCAAGCTGGCCGAGCAGGCCGAATGGGATGCCCGCGTTGCCGAGCGCAAGGCGGAGGCCGCCAAGGCGCAGAAGGCCCTCGACGACGCTCAGCAGGGAATCCGTGAACTGCGCGAGGAAGGCATGCGCAGCGTCCGCTGATCCTGCGTCACGTCCGACATTCCATTTTCAGCAGCAAAGGATGAATTCGTCATGCACAAGCTCGTAACCCTACCTACCGTGCTGGCCCTGAGCATCGGCCTGGTGGCCTGCGCAAACCAGCCCAATCAGAACCTCGAACAGGCCCGCAGCAGCTTCTCCGCCCTGCAGAGCGACTCACGGGCCAGCAGGCTCGCGGCACTGGAAACCCAGGACGCCGGCACCATGCTGGACAAGGCGAACAAGGCATATCTGAGCGACGCCGATGAAGAAACCGTCGACCAGCTGGCCTATCTGACCAAGCGGCGGATCGAACTGGCCGAGCAGACCATCGCTCTGCGTACCGCCGAAGAGGACCTGGGCAAGACCTCCGCACAGCGCGCAGAGGCGCGCCTGGAAGCCCGCGAGGCGGAAATCCGCAAGCTGCAGGAAGACATGCAGGCCAAGCAGACCGAGCGCGGCACGCTGGTGACCTTCGGCGACGTGCTGTTCGATTATGATCGCGCCGAACTCAAGCCAAGCGGCATGCGCAGCGTGCAGAAGCTCGCCGAATTCCTCAACGACAATCCCGAGCGCCAGGTGATCGTCGAGGGCTACACCGACAGTACCGGCTCGGCCGAGTACAACCAGCGCCTGTCCGAGCGCCGTGCCGACTCGGTACGCATGGCGCTGGTGAAGATGGGCGTGGACTCGCGGCGCATCGTGTCGCAGGGCTACGGCAAGGAGTACCCGGTGGCCAGCAACGGTGACTCGGCCGGGCGCGCCATGAATCGTCGCGTGGAGGTAACCATTTCCGACGACAACAAGCCGGTGGCACCGCGCTCTTCGATGCGCTGAGTCACGCGCGCACGCGACAAACGAGCGCTCCCGGCGTGTTCATCGCGCCGGGAGCGCATTCGTCTCACGCAGACAATGGGCTGCGGCAATCGCCTCCGGATCAGCGCAGCAAGCCGGCCGGCGGCTGCTCTTCCACGCAGCGTACGGCACGTTTCTTGTTGTCGACCAATACTCCGCTCAGGCCTTTCTGCTCGGTATCGAACAGCACCAGCACGCCATCGATGCACTGTGCCACCTGCTCGGCCGGTTTCAGCGATACCCGATAGTCCTCGCCGGGAATGGTCTTGAGCATGGTGTAGTCGGCCAGCAACAATGCGTCCTCGGGCTTGGCGACATGCACGTAGCCGTAGTAGCTCAGCACCGCTACCGTGCCGATCACGCTGCCGATGGCGGTCAGGATCAATGGAATGGGATTGCGTTCGGACATGGATGTTCTCGTCGAGGCAAAGAGGCGCATTGTGGCAAATTCGAGGGTCCTGGCGTCAGCTCATTTGCCCCCGGCGCGGGTTTCTCCACGCGCCTGGTAGGTCGCTTCGTAAACCCGTTCGGCCAGGCGGGAGAACGGCAGGCTCTGAATCCAGACGCTGCCACTGCCCTTGAGCGTGGTCAGCAGCAGCCCTTCCCCGCCGAACAGCATGCTGCGCAGGCCGCCAGCCAGTTGGATGTCGTAGTCGATGCCCGGCGTGAAGGCGACCAGGCAACCGCTGTCCAGGCGCAGGGTTTCGTTGTTGAGTTCCTTGCGAATCACCGTTCCGCCCGCATGCACGAAGGCCAGCCCATCGCCCTCCAGGCGCTGCAGGATGAAGCCTTCGCCGCCGAAGAAGCCCGCACCGATGCGCTTGCTGAAGCTGATGCCGATGCGGGTGCCGTAGGCCGCACAGAGAAAGGCATCCTTCTGGCAGATCAGCTGGCCACCGAACGCAGCGAGGTCGATCGGCACGACCGTACCGGGATATGGCGCTGCGAAGGCCACACGCGCCGGGCCATCGCCCTGGTTGCTGAAATGGGTCAGGAACAGCGACTCGCCAGTGATCATTCGCTTGCCCATGCCCCACAGCTTGCCGAGCACCCCACTGCTGGAACCGTCGCCCATGCGTGCCTCGAAACGCACGCCACCAGTCATGTAGTTCATCGCCCCGGCCTCGGCGATCACCGTCTCACCGGGGTCGAGGATGATCTCCACGCTTTGCGCGGACTGTCCGAGGATTTCGTATTCGAGCTGATGACTGGCCACGGCAGTCTCCTTGAGCGAATGAATGGGCCATTGCGCCGACGCAGCCATGAAAACCGCTTGTGCGTCATGTGTCGCGGCGCTACTTGCGCCCGAGAATGCGCAGGATACGCAGGAACAGGTTGATGATGTCCATATAGAGAGCCGCGGCGCTGTCGATGGCGTTGTCCAGCGTCTTCGGAATCCGGTTCGCCCGGCCCCAGTCGACACCCACGTAGCCGCAGAAGATCAACACGACGATCCAGTCGATAACACCGTGGTGGATGCCAAGGAGGAACAGCTCGACCAGCTCCACGACGATCACCAGCAGCAGCGCCACCGTCAGCGCACCGGCGATGCTGGCGAAAAAGCGCGGAAACAGCGTACCGAGCAACATCATGCCCAGGGTCACCAGCGCCGTGATACGCATCGCCTCGTGCACCAGCGCGGCGTCATAGCGGGTGACCACCAGGTTGACGATCAGTCCGAACGGCACCACCACCAGGTTGTAGCCGAGGAAACTCACCCAGGGCTGGCTCGAACGGTGAAACAGCCAGGCGCCGGTCAGGCAACTGGCGAAGTAGCCGCCGAAGAACAGCCAGGGGTGAATGCTGCGAATGGCTTCGACCGGGATATTGCCGACCATCCACCAGTTGATCCAGAAGCCCCAGCCGAGCACGAGGCCGATGACGAGGTTATAGCTGGCAGCCGACAGCCTGCGGTCCATCGGGCTCGTCCGGCGACTGAAGACGGGATTGTCCATATCGTTACGCTTCCTTGCGTTGTGGGGGATTCGTGGTCGATGCCGAATCGCATCAGATGATGTTGGCGTAATCGGCTTCGATGCGATCCAGGCTCAGGTGATTGAGAAAGTTGGAGAAGCACATCCAGGCCGACAGCGCATTGAGATCCTGGAACTGCTGCGGCAGGTATTTGGGCGGCGCCACCATGCCCTCGTCCACCAGCTGGCGCAGCGTACGCATGTCCTCCAGCGTGGTCTTGCCGCAGAACAGCAGCGGGATCTGCTCGAGGCGGCCCTTGCGTACCGCGAGCTGGATGTAGTTATAGATCATGATGAAGCCCTTCAGGTAGGACAGATCCTTGGTGAAGGGCAGGCCATTGGGCGTCGAGCCACGGAACACGCGGCTGGCGTTGCTGTAGCAGTCGTCTTCGCCATAGCCCTGCTCGCGGAAAAAGGCGAACACGTCGAGGAAGTCGGCGCCCTCCTCGGCCATGTGGATGGCGCGGGTGCGGTTGGTCAGCTTGCGCAGGCGCGTCGGGTAGGAGGCGAAGGCGATCACCTCCATCAGAATCGCCAGGCCTTCCTGGGTCACCGTAGAGGACGGCGGGCCCTTGGCGAGGAAGGTGCAGATCGGCTGGTTCTGTCCGTTGAGCGTGGTACCGACGTGGACCAGGCCCTCGTGGACCTCCAGCGCGCGTATGTCACGCTCGTTGAACAGCGCATCGCTGCGGATCTTGATGTAGTCGGCACCGGCCGCCGCATCGGCGAGGATACCGTCGGACTCGAAAACGCGGATCACACCCTCGCCTTCGCCGAACACCACATCCAGCCGCTTCTGCAGCAGCTCGACCGCCTGCGGCGCGGTGAGATTCTTCGGTTCGTCACGCAGGTCGCCACGATCGGCAATGTTGTTCAGGTAGTCGGAAAGCATCAGGCCGAGATCGGCCAGGGTCGGGTCACCGGCATGGAAAGCATCGGACGCCGCGCCGTAGAGCTCCTGGGAGATCATGCCGAAGTCCGGAGTACCGCGCGCCTCGAGCATGCGGATGACCATGCGGTATTCCTTGCACATGCGCCGCATGATCTGCCCGACCGGGTTGAACTGGCCGAGCTGACGGGTGATGTCCCGCTCGATGTCCTGGAACTCCTGCTTCTTCGCGCTGGAGTCGAAGGCCAGCGGGCGGCTCTCGTAATAGGTGCGATCGATCTTCGGCAGCTCGCGTCCCTGGGCGGCGAAGAAGCCCTGGCGGATGCTCTCGTCCCACTTGACCGCATCCAGTACGCGCACCGGGGTCTGCGCCTCGACGATGCGGTCGGACAGCGCGCGCACGATGGTCTGGTAGTCGTCCAGGTTGTTACGGGTGTTCATGAGTGCTTACCTGCAGTCATTGATCGACACGCCTGCGTCGGGCTTCGCTTCGCTCAACCCAACCTACCGGTACACGTAGGTTGGGTAGCACCACCCAGGTTGAGCGGCGCGAAGCCCGGCGCTCATTGAACCACCGCACACCGCGTCCAGCCCAAGGTGTCGATCACAGTTCCGGACGCATATGCGGGAAGAGAATCACGTCGCGGATCGAAGGCGAGTTGGTCAACAGCATCACCAGGCGATCGATGCCGATACCCTCGCCAGCGGTCGGCGGCATGCCGTATTCCAGCGCGCGGACGAAGTCGGCATCGAAGTGCATGGCCTCGTCGTCGCCGGCGTCCTTGTCCGCCACCTGGGCGTGGAAGCGCTCGGCCTGATCCTCGGCGTCGTTGAGCTCGGAATAGGCGTTGGCGATCTCACGGCCACCGATGAACAGTTCGAAACGATCGGTGACATTGGGATTGCGGTCGTTGCGCCGCGCCAGGGGCGACACCTCGAACGGATACTCGGTGATGAAGGTCGGCTGTTCCAGCTTGTGCTCGACCAGTTCCTCGAAAATCATCACCTGCAGCTTGCCCAGACCTTCGTGGCCGAGCAGCTTGGCGCCGGCCTTCTTGGCCAGGACGCGGGCCTTCTCCAGGTCGTTGAGGTCGGAGGCCGAGATCTCCGGGTTGAACTTGAGGATCGAGTCGAACACCGACAGCCGCGCGAACGGTTCGCCGAAGTGAAACACCTTGTCGCCATAGGGCACGTCGGTGCTGCCGAGCACGGCCTGGGCCAGCTCGCGGAACAGTTCCTCGGTCAGGTCCATGTTGTCTTCGTAGTCGGCGTAGGCCTGGTAGAACTCGAGCATGGTGAACTCGGGGTTGTGCCGGGTCGAGACGCCTTCGTTGCGGAAGTTGCGGTTGATCTCGAACACCCGCTCGAAGCCACCGACCACCAGGCGCTTGAGATAGAGCTCCGGCGCGATGCGCAGGAACATCGGCATGTCCAGCGCGTTGTGGTGGGTCTCGAACGGCTTGGCCGCGGCGCCGCCAGGGATGGTCTGCAGCATAGGCGTTTCCACTTCGAGGAAGTCACGCTCGGCGAGGAACTTGCGGATATGCGAGATGACCTGGGAGCGCACGCGGAACGTTTCGCGCACCTCCTCGTTGACCATCAGGTCGACGTAGCGCTGGCGGTAGCGCTGCTCGGTGTCGGTCAGGCCGTGGAACTTGTCCGGCAGCGGGCGCAGCGACTTGGTCAGCAGGCGCACGCTGCTCATGTAGACGTACAGGTCGCCCTTGCCGGAACGCGCCAGGGTGCCTTCGGCGGCGATGATGTCGCCCAGGTCGAAGTGCTTGACCGCCTCGACCTGATCGGCCGGCAGGGTCTTGCGATCGACGTACACCTGGATGCGCCCGCTCATGTCCTGCAGCACCATGAACGGACCGCGGTTGAGCATGATGCGTCCGGCCACCTTGACCGGAACGGCATCCGCTTCCAGCTCTTCCTTGGTCTTCTCGGCGTACTGTTTCTGCAGGTCGCCTGCATAGCGGTCGCGGCGGAAGTCATTGGGGAAGGCGTTGCCCTGCTCGCGCACGGCTGCAAGCTTTTCCTTGCGCAGGGCAATCAGCTTGTTCTCTTCCTCTTGGATGGCGTGCTGGTTCAGCGGTTGTTCGCTCATGGTTTCAAAATGCCTGGATCGAATGGATGAATCCTGGGTTGAGTCTTCCGGAAGGCGTTTCGCTTCAGCCCACCCGGGACCCTGTCCCTCTTTTGGTGGGCTGAAGCCCACCCTACATCTGGACACGCGGAACTCAAGCAGGGTGGATTTCAGCCCACCAACGCGGTGCCCGGTCATGCCGGGCCGCCGCACTCTACGGTCGCTCTGCCACTGTGCCCGGCAAGGCTTAAAGCCCTTGCTTGAGACTGGCCTCGAGGTACTCGTCGATATCCCCGTCCAACACCTTGTCGCAGTCGCTGCGCTCGACGCCGGTCCGCAGATCCTTGATGCGCGACTGGTCGAGCACGTAAGAACGGATCTGATGGCCCCAGCCGATATCGGACTTGGAGTCTTCCAGCGCCTGGGACGCTGCGTTGCGCTTCTGCATCTCCTGCTCGTACAACTTGGCCCGCAGCATTTTCATGGCGGTGTCCTTGTTGGCGTGCTGGGAACGCTCGTTCTGGCACGCCACCACGGTGTTGGTCGGTACGTGGGTGATACGCACGGCCGAATCGGTGGTGTTTACGTGCTGACCACCGGCCCCGGAAGAACGGTAGGTGTCGATGCGCAGGTCGGACGGGTTGATCTCGATGTCGATGTTGTCATCGATTTCCGGCGAGACGAATACCGCGGTAAACGAGGTATGGCGACGGTTGCCGGAGTCGAACGGGCTCTTGCGCACCAGGCGATGCACGCCGATTTCGGTACGCAGCCAGCCGAAGGCGTACTCACCCTTGATGTGCAGGGTGGCGCCCTTGATGCCGGCAACTTCGCCTTCGGACAGCTCGATGATGGTGGCGTCGAAGCCGTGCTTGTCGGCCCAGCGCAGGTACATGCGCAGCAGCATGTTGGCCCAGTCCTGAGCCTCGGTGCCGCCGGAACCGGCCTGGATATCGAGATAGGCGTTGTTGGGGTCCATGTCGCCGCTGAACATGCGGCGGAATTCCAGACCTTCGAGAATGCCGCGCAGGCGATCCAGCTCGGCCGCGACATCATCCACGGCGCCCTGGTCGTCTTCTTCGACGGCCATGTCGAGCAGGTCACGGGAATCGGCCAGGCCGCCGTCGAGGTCGTCGATGGTTTCGACGATCTGCGCCAGGGTGGCGCGCTCACGGCCAAGGTTCTGGGCGTATTCGGGGTTGTTCCAGACGTTCGGGTCTTCGAGTTCGCGGTTTACTTCGACGAGACGATCATGCTTCTGATCGTAGTCAAAGATACCCCCGAATTGACAGGGTGCGCTCGGACAGGTCCTTGATGCTGTTGAGGATCGGGTTGATTTCCATAGGTAGGCAGCTCTCAATCGGACGGTGCAAAAGCCGGCGATTATAACTCAGCCAACCCGTGCTGACAGCCCGCCGGGCGTGCCGGCGGACGGTCAGGAAACGGATTTGCTCTCATGATGGTCGATCAGGCACTGACACCGCGTACCTGGCTTTCCAGTTCGGCTTTGAGTTGCGGATCGAGCTGCAGGCAGCGGGCCAGCTCGTCGAGGTAGGCACGCTCCATGAAATGCTCCTCGTCCACCATCAGCACACTGGCCAGATACATCTCGGCGGCCATTTCCGGCGTCTTCGCGGCAGCAGCCACGTCGGCCGGATCGAGCGGCTTGTTCAGCTCCGATTCCAGCCAATGCTGCAGGTCGGTATCGCCAGCCAGCTTGGCCAGTTCGGCTTCAATCAACTGACGTTCGCGCACATCGACGTGGCCGTCGGCCTTAGCCGCCGCTACCAGAGCCTTGAGGATGCCCTGGCTGTGCACTTCGACGTCCGCCGGCGGCAGGCGATCGATGGTCTGCGGCGCCTGTTGCGCCGCCGCGCCCTGCTGTGCCTGCCAGTTACTGTAGGCTTTGTAGGCCAGCACACCGAGTGCCGCCAGGCCGCCGTATGTCACCGCCTTGCCGCCCATCTTGCGCACCTTGCGATTGCCCAGCAGCAGGCCCATGGCCCCGGCTGCCAGCGCACCACCGCCCGCACCGGACAAGACATTGCCGAGCGAACCGCCGCCGGCACCGGAGAGCAGATCGCCCAAGCCACCTTTGCCGGGCTTGCCGCTCGCGCCGGTTTGCTGCTTCTGCAACAGGTCCTGCCCGGACCTGAGCAGTTGATCGAGAAGGCCACTGGTTTTCATCGAAGTCCCCATACGAATGGAATTTGTCCCGGTTGCTCAGTCGAACGACTCGGGCACTTGGCGAATCGGTGTGTCGCGATGCGCCGCACGTACGTACTGCGCCGGCCAGGCCACCGAATTGTCGCGCAGGTCCTCGGCGGCATGCAGCGGCCAGTAAGGATCGCGCAGCAGTTCGCGGGCCAGCAGGATCAGATCAGCCTGGCCGGTGCGCAGGATGTGCTCGGCCTGCACCGCCTCGGTGATCATGCCGACCGTGCCGGTGGCGATGCCCGCCTCCTTGCGCACGCGTTCGGCGAACTGGGTCTGGTAGCCCGGGCCGACCGGAATATCGGCGTTGGCAGCGGTTCCGCCGGAGGACACATCGATCAGGTCGACACCCGCGTCCTTGAGCCGTCGCGCAAGCGCCACGGTTTCGTCGGCGTTCCAGCCATCGTCTACCCAGTCGGTCGCCGACAGGCGCACGAACAGCGGCAACTCCTGCGGCCAGACCTCGCGAACGGCAGTGGTGACCTCCAACAGCAGGCGAATGCGATTGTCGAACGAGCCGCCATAGCGATCCTGGCGCTGATTGGACAGCGGCGAGAGGAACTGATGCAGCAGGTAGCCGTGCGCCGCATGCACTTCGGCGATCTTGAAGCCGGCTGCCAGAGAGCGCTCGGCAGCCTCGACGAAAGCCTGCACGACTGCCGCGATGCCGGTCTCGTCCAGGGCCGTCGGCGATGCATGCTCCGGCGAGAAGGCGATTGCGGAAGGAGCGACCGGGTTCCAGCCACCGGCAGCGACCGGGACGCTGCCGTGCCTGCCGAGCCAGGGCCGCCAGGTGCTGGCCTTGCGCCCGGCATGGGCCAGCTGCACAGCGGCAACCGAGCCCTGCGCCTCGATGAAGCGGGTGATGCGCCGTAGCGGCTCGACATGCGCGTCGGACCAGATGCCAAGGTCCTCCGGCGAAATGCGCCCGTCAGGGCTGACCGCTGTCGCCTCGACGATCACCAGCCCGGCACCACCAACGGCGCGGCTGCCCAGATGCACCAGATGCCAGTCGTTGGCCATCCCGGCTTGCGCCGAGTACTGGCACATCGGCGACACGGCGATGCGATTGGGCAAGGTGAGCTGGCGCAGGGTAAGCGGTTGAAAGAGTTGGGACATGACGGCCTCTACTGTCGTGAATGCAGGTTTGGACACCCCTCAGTAGAGACCGTTTCCACGCCCATGCCCAGCCCGACATTCGAATCAGGCGGCGCTGATCTGCACCGGCACGCCGTTCAGCGCCGCATTACCGGAGACATCCAGCTCACGCTCGTCCGTCAGGTCATTGCTGCTGGCACCGGGCTGCTGCCACGCGATATGCATCTGCACGCCGGGCCGGGCATGGCCCCAGCCATGCGGCAGGCTGACCACGCCCGGCATCATCTCGTCGCTGGCCAGGGCTTCCACTTCGACCACGCCGACCCGCGAGTGCACCCGCACACGCTGTCCATCCTGCAAGGCACGCGAGGCCATGTCGGCCGGATTCATCAGCAGTTGATGACGCGGCTTGCCCTTCACCAGACGCTGGTAGTTGTGCATCCAAGAGTTGTTGCTGCGCACATGTCGGCGACCGATCAGCAGCAGCTCGCCGGCAGGCGCCTGCGGCTGACCGGCGAAGCGCTGCAGGTCCTCCAGCATCAGCGACGGCGCGGCCTGAATGCGCTTGTTCGGCGTTTTCAGGCGCCGCGCCAGGTTCGCCTTGAGCGGCCCGAGGTCCAGCCCATGTGGATAGTCCTGCAGCGCCGCCACGCTCAGCTTGCGCTCCGACCTGTCGCCATACGGCCCATGGCGCAGCGCCAGATCGATCATCTGCTGCGGTGTCAGCGTCGGCTTCAGCTCGACGCCGGTGCGCGTCGCGTAGGCCCTGGCCAGCCCGATGAAGATTTCCCAGTCGTGCAACGCACCTTCGGGCCTCGGCAGCACCGGCTGATTGAAGCGGGTGACGTTGCGCACCGCGAGCAGATTGAAGGTGCTGTCGTAGTGATCATGCTCCAGCGGCGCCGTCGGCGGCAGGATGACATCGGCATAACGGGTCGTTTCGTTGATGTAGAAATCGACGCTGAGCATGAACTCCAGGCCGTCGAGTGCCTGCTCCAGCTTGCGCCCGTTGGGCGTGGAAAGCACCGGGTTGCCAGCGACACTGATCAGCGCCCGAACCTGCCCCTCTCCCGGCTCGAGCATCTCCTCGGCCAAGGCTGCCACCGGCAATTCCCCGCCGTATTCGGGCAGCTGCGAAACCCGGCTGCGCCAGGCGGCGAAATGACCGCCGGATGTGGTTTCCACCAGATCCACTGCGGGCTCGGTGCACAGTGCGCCGCCGACCCGATCGAGATTACCGGTGACCAGGTTGATCAGTTGCACCAGCCACTGGCAGAGCGTACCGAAGGCCTGGGTCGAGACGCCCATGCGCCCGTAGCAGACCGCCTTGTCCGCCGCGGCGAAATCCCGCGCCAGCTGGCGGATGGTGCCGGCCGGCACGCCGCAACGGGCACTCATCGCTTCGGCGCTAAAGGCGGCGATCGCCGTGCGTACCTCCTCGATGCCGTCCAGCGGGAGCTCGGTGGTACGCGTCAGGCCCTCCTCGAATAGAGTATTGAGCAGGCCGAACAGCAGCGCGGCGTCCTGGCCAGGACGCACGAACAGATGCTGATCGGCGATCCCCGCGGTCTCGCTGCGCCGCGGATCGACCACCACCAGCTTGCCGCCGCGCGCGCGGATCGCCTTCAGCCGCTTCTCCACATCCGGCACGGTCATGATGCTGCCGTTGGAGGCGAGCGGATTGCCGCCGAGAATCAGCATGAAATCGGTGTGATCGATATCGGGTATCGGCAACAGCAACCCGTGGCCGTACATCAGGTGACTGGTGAGGTGATGCGGCAGCTGGTCGACCGAGGTCGCGGAGAAGCGGTTGCGCGTCTTCAGCAGGCCGAGGAAGTAGTTGCTGTGGGTCATCAGCCCGTAGTTGTGTACGCTCGGGTTGCCCTGATAGATGGCCACCGCGTTGCTGCCATGACGCTCGCGCACGCCGGCCAGGCGCTCGGCGACCAGTTCGAAAGCCTCCTGCCAGCCAATGGCCTGCCATTCGTCGCCACAACGGCGCACCGGATGGCGCAAGCGGTCGGGGTCGTTCTGGATATCCTGCAGCGCCACGGCTTTGGGGCAGATATGACCACGGCTGAAACTGTCATGTGGATCGCCCTTGATCGAGAGGATGCGCTCGCCTTCGGTCTGGATGGTCAGACCGCAGATGGCTTCACACAGGTGACAGGCACGGTGATGGACGCTGATGTCGCTCATTTCGGATTCCCGCATGGCGCTGTTGTTGTCCAGCCACTCTAGGCGCCACGGCCGCGGCCAACAATCAGACGTCTTGACGGGGAATGCCGATCGATTCAGGCGGCCTATCGTCGCTTCGAACGGAGCATTCAGCGCGGCGCGATATGCGCCACCATCAGTTGCACGCTTTCCTGGCCACGGTACTCGTTGACGTCCAGCTTATAAGCCAGTTCCGCCCAGCGAACCGTCGGATTCGGCCAGATCTCGCGGTCGATGTTGAAGGCGATGCCGTCCAGGGTCAGCGCGCCGCATTCGCTCTTGAGCACGAGCTTGAGATGACGCTCGCCGACGATGCGCTGCTGCACCAGCTGGAAGACACCATGGAACATCGGTTCGGGAAAGTGCTGCCCCCAGGGCCCGGCATTGCGCAGCGCACGCGCCAGCTCCAGGTGGAATTCCTCTACGCTGAGCTGGCCGTCGGTGAGCAGCCGACCGGTGAGGTCGTCCTCGCACAGCTGACGGCGAACTTCGGCGTCGAATGCCGCGGCGAAGGCACCGAAGTGCTCCTGCGGCAACGACAGACCGGCCGCCATGGCATGCCCGCCGAACTTGCTGATCAGCCCGGGATGGCGTGCCGCTACGGCATCCAGCGCATCGCGGATGTGGAAGCCCGGCACCGAACGCGCAGAGCCCTTGAGCAGGCCTTCGCCGGCATCGGCAAAGGCAATGGTCGGACGGTGGTAACGCTCCTTCAGGCGCGATGCCAGGATGCCGATCACGCCCTGGTGCCAGTCCGCATCGAACAGGCACAGGCCGAACGGCAGGTCCTCGAGCGCCAGGTCCTTGAGCTGCGCCAGCGCCTCGCGCTGCATGCCCTGCTCGATGGCCTTGCGGTCGTGGTTGAGCTGGTCCAGCTGGGTCGCCATGTCACGTGCGAGCGCCTCGTCCTCGCAGAGCAGGCACTCGATGCCTAGCGACATGTCGTCGAGCCGTCCGGCTGCATTCAATCGCGGCCCGAGAATGAAGCCCAGGTCGGTAGAGGTGATTCGCCGATGGTCACGCTTGGCGACTTCCAGAATCGCCCGCAGCCCCGGCCGCGCCCGCCCGGCACGAATCCGCGCCAGGCCCTGATGCACGAGGATGCGGTTGTTGGCATCCAGCGGCACCACGTCGGCCACGCTGCCCAGCGCCACCAGGTCGAGCAGCTCGGCCAGGTTCGGCTCGGCCCAGCCCTGACGGCTGAACCAGCCAAGCTCGCGCAGCCGTGCGCGCAGGGCCAGCAGCACGTAGAAGATCACCCCGACCCCGGCGATGCACTTGCTCGGGAAGGTACATTCCGGCTGGTTCGGATTGACGATGGCATCGGCCGCCGGCAACTCGTGGCCCGGCAGGTGATGGTCGGTCACCAGCACCTTGAGGCCCGCCGCCTTGGCCGCGGCAACGCCGTCTACGCTGGAAATGCCGTTGTCCACGGTCACCAGCAGCTCGGGTTCGCGCTGCAAGGCGACGGCGACGATTTCCGGCGTCAGGCCGTAGCCGTATTCGAAGCGGTTCGGCACCAGATAATCGACGTGCGCGGCGCCCAGCTGGCGCAAACCGAGCACGCCGACGGTGCTCGCCGTTGCGCCATCGGCGTCGAAATCGCCGACGAAGAGGATGCGCTGGCGCTTCTCCAGAGCCTCGACCAGCAGCTCGACTGCCGCATCGATGCCCTTGAGCTGTCCATAAGGAATCAGCCGCGCCAACCCCTTGTCCAGCTCCGCCGCGCTGGCCACGCCCCGGGCAGCATAGAGGCGCTGCAGCAACGGCGGCAGATCGCCCAGGTCGGGCAGGCGCTCGGGCAAGGGGCGGGGTTCGATACGCATCGTCAGATTCCGGTCTCGCTCACAAATGGATTACAAGGATGGCAGCATGTGCGCTGGTGCAACGCGGGCCGACCTGCGCTACAAGGCTGTCAGCGTGATCGATCAGATCCGGGCGTGGCGCCAGCGGCCGTGCCGATGAGGCGGGCAAGCATACAGCAATGTCGAAGCAGGCACTTCAAGCGGGGCAACGGCCTAAATGTGGATAATCTACCGGCGCCTTGCCAGCTGGCACGCCGCAACGCATCGACCAGTCTCGGAGGAGCAGTTCACGTGGGCCGTCTGTTATTGAATTGCGACATGGGGGAAAGCTTCGGCGCCTGACCATGGGCCAGGATGCGCAAGTCATGCCGTTCGCCGACTGCGCCGCCGGTCCCGCCATTATCCAGCCCGACCCTGCCGGTAGTGCTCGGCGCACAGATTGGGCGATTTCAGCGGACAAAGCCTGTTCGAGGCTTTCAACCGCGAGTGGACGGTCGATCAGCGCGCCGACCGGATGAGGGGACCAACTGCTCGGCCCACGGCTGCGTTGCCTACGCTCTTCGATGATCTCCGAAGGCGTGCCGTCAGGAGCGATTCAGGTTCCCCCCGACGGCCAGCCGATCATCCTGCTCAATGATCGCCAGACCATTGGCGGCTATCCCCGCCTCGGTGCATTGACCCGCTGGCCACGGCCCAATTGGCCCAGTGTCTGCCAGGCCATCAGTTGAGGCTCAAGCCTGTCGCGCTGGAAGCTGCACAACGCCAGCAGCGTGAGCTGCTGGTCAACTGGCGCTAGCGCCGTTGAATAAAGAAGCCGAACGGGCAACACGCCAGGAAAACTCGGCACCAGCAAGCATCCGCAGCCCTGCGGCCGGCAGAGCGCACAGCTAGCCGCGCTCGCCAATCAGCCATTGCAGCGGCAATTCGTGCTGACCACGCTCATCCGTGACGAACAGTGCGCCATCGCTGATCATCACGCTCCAGCTGATCGCGCGAGGCAGATCCCGGGCTACGGTTTCCAATGCCTCCTGCTGCACCGCCACCACGTTGATCTTCTTCAGGCTGCGCACCGCATCCAGCACCCTGGTCTGCCAGACACGCAGATTGCCGTAGGCGACCAGACTGAAACGCTCGGCGCGGCGCGAGCACCAGGTAATGCGCTCGGCGTCCGGCTGACCGACTTCGATCCAGTGCAGCACGCGATCATCGAGGCTCTTTTCCCATAACGCCGGCTCGTCGACATCCGACAGCCCACGACCGAACGACAACTGCTCCCCGTACCAAAGGACATAGGCAATCAACCGCGCCACCAGACGCTCCTCGGTTTCGGAGGGATGCCGGGCAACGGTAAAGCGCAGGTCCTGATAGACGTTGCGGTCGAGGTCGGTGAGATTGATTTCAACTTTGTAGGGCGTGGCTTGCAGGGCCATGACGGGCATCCGGCGAACGAAAGGCGCAGAGTCTACCGGAAAGCCGAGGCGCCCGGCCTGAATTGTCCGCGACCGCACCACGGGCAATACGCAGCAAACCGAGCCGGTCACCTATTTTTTCAGCAATCGCCGACAGAGTGCTTTGACAATTATTCTCATTCTGATTAGCATCCGTTCCGTCAACGAATTCAACGGGTAATGCTATGTACGTCTGTCTTTGCCAAGGCGTCACCGACGGCCAGATTCGCAACGCCATCTATGAAGGCTGTTGCAGCTATCGCGATGTGCGCGAGGCGACCGGTGTCGCTACCCAATGCGGCAAATGCGCATGCGTTGCCAAACAGGTCGTTCGAGAGACACTCAGCAACGTGCAGAATGCCCAGGCCGCCCTCGCCTACCCCGCGAGCTTCGCCCAAGCCTGACGGACGAGATTCGCCAAAAGCCGGGACTGCCCGGCTTTTTTTTGCCTGCAAATCAGGCGGTTGCCGAGATAACACGGAACGCAACCATTCTCGTTAAATTTTAGCTTTGGGATTCAACGACTTAGCCCAAGGGCTATCGTTTGACAGGCTGCCTTGCCGTGCCCAGACTGCATTCAATCCCACCGGTCAGTACAGGCTAATTCCATGAAAGGCGACAAGCTGGTCATTCAGCACCTCAACAAAATCCTCGGCAACGAACTGGTAGCCATCAACCAGTACTTCCTGCACGCACGCATGTATGAGGACTGGGGGCTTGGCAAGCTGGGCAAGCATGAGTACGCAGAATCCATCGACGAGATGAAGCACGCGGACAAGCTGATCAAGCGCATCCTTTTCCTGGAAGGCCTGCCGAATCTGCAGGATCTCGGGAAGCTGCTGATCGGTGAGAACACTCGCGAAATGCTCGAGTGCGACCTCAGGCTGGAGCAAGGCGGTGTACAGGACCTGAAGGTGGCCATCGCCTACTGCGAGAGCGTCGGCGACTACGGCAGTCGAGAGCTGCTGGAAGACATCCTCGAATCCGAGGAAGAGCACATCGACTGGCTGGAAACTCAGCTGGGCCTGATCGACAAGGTCGGAATGGAGAATTACCTGCAGTCGCAAATGGACGACTGATCCACTCGGACGGCCACTGCTAAAACGAAAACGCCCCGATCGAATCGGGGCGTTTTCATTTCCAGCGGCACAGCGACTCGCTTATTCCTGCTCTGTCGCTTCAGCAGGCTGCTCGGTTTCGCTGCCCTTGATGCCCAGCAGTTCGAGATCGAACACCAGCACCGAATTGGCCGGAATCAGCGGGCTCGGGCTCTGCTCGCCATAGGCCAGCTCGCTCGGGATGTAGAGCTTGAACTTCTCGCCCACGTGCATCAGTTGCAGGCCTTCGACCCAGCCCTGAATCACGCCACCGACCGGCAGGTCGATCGGGCTGCCACGCTTGATCGAGCTGTCGAAGACGGTGCCATCGGTCAGGCTGCCTTCGTAGTGGACGGTAACCACATCGTTTTCGGTCGGCTGGCGGCCTTCGGCCGATTGGATGACCTCGTACTGCAGACCGGACTCGGTGGTCTTCACGCCGTCACGCTTGGCGTTTTCCTCGAGAAATTTCTTGCCGGCCTCGACCGCCTTGGCGTTCATCTCGGTCATGCGCTCCTCGGCGCGCGTCTGCAGGAAGGCAAAAGCCTCCATCAGTTGCTCGTCGGTAAGCTTCTGCTCTTTCTTGCCGATCGCATCCTCGATGCCCTGCGCCACAGCCTGGGAATCGAGATCATCCATACCCTCCTGCGCGAGGCTCTTGCCCATGTTCAGGCCGATGCCGTAGGACGCCTTCTGCGCCGGAGTGTCCAGCTTGACACTGGTCTGCGAGTCGCAACCGGCCAGTACCAGACCGACCAGGGCAATCGCAGGTGCCAAACGTTGATGTCTCAGTCTCATGCTGTTTCCTTAATTACGCTGGGGGCATATCGAAAAATCGGTACCCGAGCTTAGCAGCGTGCACCGGCAGTGGCTACTGCGGCCCCTGAGACAGACAGGCACGGCTGCCGACTCGAGAAGCGCTCACGCCCCTGCGACACAGCGCAAAGTTCCCGAGCATGGCCCGGCGACGCTGCGCCTGCCTGCGAGCCGATAACGCGCACCAATAAAATCGAGGCAAAAAAAAAACGGCCTTTATGGCCGTTTTTTTCTTTGCTTCAGGGCGTTCAGTGGTCCCTTGAAGCTAATATGGCGCAGCGGACGGGACTCGAACCCGCGACCCCCGGCGTGACAGGCCGGTATTCTAACCGACTGAACTACCGCTGCGCTAAACCTCGAGTGGTGGGTGATGACGGGATCGAACCGCCGACCCTCTGCTTGTAAGGCAGATGCTCTCCCAGCTGAGCTAATCACCCGTTTGCTCTCGAAGTGGGGCGCATTCTAGAGAGGGTTCCTAACCTTGGCAACCCCCTTTTGAAAAAAAATTGCAGAAGTTCCAAAGACTTAGGAAAACCGCTGTTTAGCAGTCGTTTTTTCCTGCCCGCTGCGCATTAACCTCCTTCAGGGTTGGCCTTAACTAGCCAGGCAGGAATAATGCCTCCCTTTGCTTTCCGGAGATCTACCCCGCCATGTGGTTTCGTAACCTGCTCGTTTACCGTCTCACCCAAAATGTTGCGCTAGATGCCGAGACGCTAGAAGCTGCACTGGCCTCAAAACCTGCCCGCCCCTGTGCCAGCCAGGAGCTGAGCACTTACGGCTTCGTCGCGCCGTTCGGCAAGGGCGCAGACGCTCCACTGGTCCACGTCAGCCAGGGCTTCCTGCTCATCGCCACGCGCAAGGAAGAACGTATCCTGCCTGGCAGCGTGGTCAAGGACGCTCTCAAGGAAAAGGTCGACGAGATCGAAGCCGAGCAGATGCGCAAGGTCTACAAGAAGGAGCGCGACCAGATCAAGGACGAGATCATCCAGGCCTTCCTGCCGCGTGCCTTCATTCGCAAGTCCGGCACCTTCGCCGCGATCGACGCCGAGCGTGGCCTGATTGTGGTGAACTCGGCCAGTCCGAAGAAAGCCGAAGACCTGCTGTCCACCCTGCGCGAGGCCATCGGCTCGCTGCCGGTGCGCCCGCTGACGGTGAAGATCGCGCCAAGTGCCACGCTGACCGACTGGGTGAAGACGCAGAAAACCGCGGCTGATTTCTTCGTCCTGGACGAATGCGAACTGCGTGATCCCCATGAAGACGGCGGCGTGGTGCGCTGCAAGCGTCAGGACCTGACCAGCGACGAGATCCAGCAGCATATGGAAGCCGGCAAGCAGGTCACCCAGCTGTCGCTGGCCTGGCAGGACAAGCTGTCCTTCGTACTGGACGACAAGCTGATCATCAAACGCCTGCGCTTCGAGGAACTGCTCCAGGACCAGGCCGAAGAGGATGGCGGTGATGACCCCCTCGCCCAGCAGGACGCCAGCTTCCTGCTGATGATGATGACCTTCCGCGAGTTCCTTCCGGCGCTGTTCGAAGCGTTCGGCGGCGAGGAGGTTCCGCAGGGCGTCTGACCCCGCACGGGGCGCCTCTCGGCGCCCCTTCTGCCTCAGCGCAATCCGATCCGCACCAGCAACTTGCCTCCCAGCCGAGCCCCCAGCGACCAGAGCACAAAGCGCTCGATGAACTCCGGCACATCGATGAACAGCGCACCACAGATCAGCACGCTGAGCAGCGATACCACGAGGAAAAGCTGCGGTATCGAGAGTTTCAGCAACACCAGCAAGACGATCGCGACGATCGCCGATGCAACCATGAACAGTGCATTGAGGATGTTGTTCGCCGCCACTACCCGCGAGCGCTCGTGCGCCACGCTGCGCGACTGGATCAGGGCATACAGCGGCACGATGTACAGGCCGCCGAATACGCCCAGCCCGAGGATATCCGCCAGTACCCACCAGGCCGACGGCTCGCCGAGCAGCGCCAGCCAGTCCACGTTTGCCGGAGAGGCCGGATGGATGCCGGCATGCCACCACAGCAGCACCCCGCAAAGGCTCAGGCCGATCGCCCCGAAAGGCACCAACCCGATCTCCACGTGATGCCGTGACAGCCGCTCGCAGAGCAGCGAGCCCAGCGCGATGCCCACCGAGAACAGCGTGAGGATCAGCGTCACCACGCTTTCATCGCCACCCAGATAGTCCTTGGAAAATGCCGGGATCTGCGTCAGGTAGGTCGCACCGAGGAACCAGAACCACGAGTTGCCCAGCATTGCGCGCGACACGGCTCGCTGCTGGCCGAACCCGAGCCGCAGGATCCGCCACGACTGGCGCAACACACGCCAGTCCATGTGCAAGGTCGGCAAGGCAGCTGCCCCGGCGGGAATGGCCAGACTGGCCAGGTAGCCGGCCAGGGCGATAAGCACCACGCTGATCGCCACCAGCTCGGCGTAGCTTTCGCTCGCCATCAGCAGCCCGGCACCGATGGTGCCTCCGAGAATGGCCAGAAAGGTACCCATCTCGACCAGCGCATTGCCGCCCACCAGCTCATCCTCGGTAAGCTGCTGCGGCAGGATCGAATACTTTACCGGACCGAACAACGCGGACTGGGTGCCCATGCAGAACAGCACGACCAGCAGCACGGGCAGGTTTCCCAGCAACATGCCTAGGGCACCGGCGAGCATGATCAGGATTTCGGCAAACTTGATCCTGCGGATCAGCCAGGCCTTCTCGAAACGCTCGCCGAACTGCCCGCCCAGGGCCGAGAACAGGAAGAACGGCAGGATGAACAGCAATGCGCAAAGGTTGATCAACAGGCTCTTGTCGGCAGCGGTGCCGATCCTGAACAGGATCGCCAGGATCAGCGCCTGCTTGAATACGTTGTCATTGAACGCACCGAGCAGCTGCGTACAGAAAAACGGTAGAAAGCGGCGCTTGCCGAGCAGACGAAACTGCGAGTGCGAGGCGACCGCCCCGTCGTCCGGTGCCGACCTCTTCGAGCGCGTCTCAGGTGATTCATGGCTCATATCGGCAGTTGTCCAAATGCCCAGCGCAGCAGGAAGAAACTCAGCAGACCGCCCGCGATGGTGGCCAGCAGATTGCGAGTGAACGCAGCTATCAGGATAGCCAGCAGGCCCGCGAGCAGATAAGCGTTGTCCCAGCGCAGGGCCCACTGCCCTTCCGGCATCAGCATTCCCGGCACCACGATGGCGGTCAGCACGGCCACCGGCACGTAGTGCAGCCCCTGCTCGACGGCCCGCGGGAAGCGCAGATCCGGCCAGGCGAAGAAGCTGTAGCGAATCAGGAAGGTGATCGCCAGCATGCCGAAGATCAGCATCCAGGTCGTCATAGTGCCCCCTGCATGCGCGATTGACCTTCAGCACGGCGCTCCAGCCAGACGCCGACGACGATGCCGGCCATGGCCGCGGCAATCAGCCCGAGCTTGTAAGGCAGTTCCCAGGTCAGCAAGGCCACCGCTCCGGCTACCAGCGCCGAGGCCACCTGCGGGCGGCTGCGCATCATCGGCACGGCAATGCCGATGAAGGTGGCGATCATGGCGAAGTCCAGCCCCCAGCTGGCGATATCCGGAACGGCCTGACCGAACGCGACACCGACCAGCGTCGACAGTTGCCAGCTGATGTACATGGTCAGCGCGGCGCCGAGAAAGAACCAGTGCTTGTGGGGCGAATCATCATCACGGGCATAACGTTTCTGCACGACGGCAAACGCCTCGTCCGTCAGCCAGAACGCCAGCGGCACGCGCCAGCGTCCCGGCAGATGACGGACGAAGGGCTGCAACGCGGCACTGTACAGGGCATGGCGCAGATTGACGACGAAGGTGGTCAACAGCACCACGGCGGCGCCGACCCCGCCGGTGAGCAGCGTGATCGCGATGAATTGGGCAGAGCCGGCGAACACCAGCGTGGACATCCCCATCGCCTGCCACCCGGACAACCCCGCGCCTATCGCCAGAGTGCCGAAGATGACCCCGAACGGAATCGCGCCAAGGATCAACGGCAGAATGTCACGGCAACCGTGGACGAACTCTTGCGAGCGGGACATCGGAACTCCTCGTAGCCATCACGTCGACGGCCGGGCAATCGACTGGAACGGCCTGTGCGGCAAAGCACCGCACGATAACCGAAGTCGAAGCGGCAGGCGATGCGCAGTGCGGCAGCGCGCATGCCGCCGTCAGTCGGCAGAGAGCTGTTGGCGGAGCTGAGGCCAATCCTGGTCGGTGATGCTGTAGATGACGGTATCGTCCAGACGTCCGTCAGCCAGACGTCGGTGATTGCGCAGCAGCCCCTCGCGCTGCGCGCCGAGCTTCTCGATGGCGCGTTGCGAGCGCAGGTTGCTGGCAGCAGTCTTCAGCTGCACGCGGACCAGTCGCCACTCCTCGAACGCGTGACGCAGCAGCAGAAACTTGATCGAGGCATTCAGGCCGCTGCCGTGCTGCGCCCGGTCCAGCCAGGTCCAGCCGAGCTCGGCAGCCGGCAGGCTCGGCATGAAGTCGGCGAAGCGCGTGGTACCGACCAACTGATCGGCGATCCGCACGCTGAAGACCACCGCGCGGGCATCCCGCTGCTCGGCCAGCGCATGCCGATACCAGTCCGGGCGCAGCGGTCCGTTCATGTACGTGAGTTCCGCGCGATTGCGTTCGGCCAGCGCAGCCAGCTCCGCGATATCCGCGTCCATCAGCGGTTCCAAGCGCAGCGCGCCGCGCTGCAGGGTTACCGGATGCGGCGTGAGCATGACATTCTCCTGTAATTGACAACGGGAGGGCGCTGACGGCGCGCCCAACAGAGCGATGATGCTGCCGACGAGCCCGTCCTAGACACATGCGACCTTGGTAGCAACCGCGTACACGGGGCACGCCAATACTGCGAAACTTCACCGATCGAGCATATTAACGAGTCGCCAGGGCTGATTGAATTTCGGTGCATGTTCCTGTCCACCGAAGCCGGCCTGGCGCCACCCACGCCCCTGGAGTTTGCATGACGCTGTCAGGCGGGCTGATCGCTGCGGTCGCCCTCGTCTACATGGCCATCCTGTTCGCCATCGCCTTCTATGGTGACCGCACCCGCGACTCGTTGTCGCCGCGCCTGCGGGCCTGGGTGTATAGCCTGTCGCTGGCGGTGTACTGCACCAGCTGGACCTTTTTCGGCGCCGTTGGCCAGTCCGCCGAGCAACTGTGGGCGTTCCTGCCCATCTACCTGGGCCCGATCCTGCTGCTGCTGTTCGCCCCGCACGTGATCCAGAAGATGATCATGATCAGCAAGCAGGAGAACATCACCTCGATCGCCGACTTCATCGCGGCGCGCTACGGCAAGTCGCAGGTACTCGCCGTTGTGGTGACCCTGATCTGCCTGGTCGGCGTGCTGCCCTATATCGCGCTGCAACTCAAAGGCATCGTGCTCGGGGTGAACCTGCTGAGTGGCACCAACATCGAAGTGGCCGGCACCGGCACGCGGGACACCGCCCTGATCGTCTCGATCGTCCTGGCGTTGTTCACCATCCTCTTCGGCACGCGCAACCTGGATGTCACCGAGCACCATCGCGGCATGGTGCTGGCGATTGCCTTCGAATCGCTGGTCAAGCTGCTGGCGTTTCTCGCCGTGGGCGCATTCGTCACGTTCGGCCTGTTCAACGGCTTCGGCGACCTGTTCAACCAGGCTCACGACTCGCCTCTGCTCGCGGAATTCTGGAGCGAGAACATCAACTGGGCGTCGATGCTGGTGCAAACCACCGTGGCGATGATGGCGATCGTCTGCCTGCCTCGGCAGTTCCACGTCGCGGTGGTAGAGAACATCGAGCCCCGCGACTTCAGCCTGGCTCGCTGGGTGTTTCCGCTGTACCTGGTGCTCGCGGCGGTGTTCGTCATTCCCATTGCGCTGGCCGGCCAGATGTTGCTGCCCGCAGGCGTGACGCCCGACTCCTTCGTCATCAGCCTGCCGCTGGCCGAACTGCACCCGTGGCTTGCACTACTGGCCTTCATTGGCGGCGCATCGGCGGCAACCGGCATGGTGATCGTCGCCAGCGTGGCGCTTTCGACCATGATGTCCAACGACATACTGCTGCCCTGGCTGCTGCGGCGCCAGGAAACCGAACGCCCCTTCGAGGCGTTCCGCCACTGGATGCTCTCGGTACGCCGGCTCAGCATCGTGCTCATTCTGCTGCTGGCCTATGTCAGCTATCGCCTGCTCGGCTCCACGGCTTCGCTGGCCACCATCGGCCAGATCGCCTTTGCCGCCATCACCCAGCTGGCACCGGCCATGGTCGGCGCGCTGTACTGGAAACAGGCCAACCGGCGCGGCGTATTCGCCGGTCTGACCGCCGGCGCCGCCATCTGGTTCTACACCCTGATCCTGCCCGTGCTGGGCTGGCCGCTGGAAATGTTTCCCGGCCTGAGCTGGATGTACAACGGCGGACTGGGCTTCGGCCTCAGCGGGCTGACCCTCGGTGTGACGCTCTCGCTGGTAGGCAATGCGACGCTGTTCTTCTGGGTGTCGATCCTGAGCCAGACCCATGTCGCGGAACACTGGCAGGCGAGCCGCTTCATCGGCCAGGAAATCAGCCCACCGACCGGCGGCCGCCGCCTGCTCGCCGTACGGGTCGAGGACCTGCTGGTACTGGCCTCTCGCTTCGTCGGCGCCGAGCGGGCCGAGCAGAGTTTCCAGCGCTTCGCCCGCCGCCACGGCCAGGACTTCTCGCCCAAGCTGCAGGCCGACGGCCAGTGGATAGCGCACACCGAACGCCTGCTGGCCGGTGTACTGGGCGCCTCGTCAACCCGGGCAGTGGTCAAGGCCGCACTCGAAGGACGCGACATGCAGGTCGACGACGTGGTGCGTATCGTCGGCGAAGCCTCGCAGGTGCTGCAGTTCAACCGTGCGCTGTTGCAGGGCGCAATCGAGAACATCACCCAGGGCATCAGCGTGGTGGATCAGTCGCTGCGACTGGTGGCCTGGAACCATCGCTATCTCGAGCTGTTCGAGTACCCGGACGGGCTGGTCTACATCGGCCGCCCGATCGCCGACATCATCCGCTACAACGCCGAGCGTGGGCTATGCGGCCCGGGCGATCCGGATACCCACGTGGCCAAGCGCCTGTACTGGATGCGCCAGGGTCGCGCGCACACCTCCGAGCGGCTGTTCCCCAACGGCCGCGTGGTCGAACTGATCGGCAATCCGATGCCCGGCGGCGGCTTCGTCATGAGTTTCAGTGACATCACCGCCTACCGCGAGGCCGAACGGGCGCTGAAGGACGCCAACGAGGGCCTCGAGCAACGCGTCAGCGAACGTACCCAGGAGCTGTCGCAACTCAACCAGGCACTGATCGAGGCCAAAAGCACGGCGGAAGCGGCCAACCAGTCGAAGACCCGTTTCCTCGCTGCGGTCAGCCACGACCTGATGCAGCCGCTCAATGCCGCGCGCCTGTTCTCTGCGGCGCTGTCGCATCAGCAGAGCGCCCTGCCCACGGAGGCCCAGGAACTGGTGCAGCATCTGGACAGCTCGCTGCGCTCGGCCGAAGACCTGATTACCGACCTGCTGGACATCTCGCGCCTGGAGAGCGGCCGGGTCACGCCGGATCGCAACCCGTTCCCGCTGGCCACGCTGTTCGACACCCTGAGCACCGAGTTCACGGCGCTCGCACGCGAGCAAGGCGTCACCCTGCGCGTGCACGGCAGCAAGCTGCGCGTCGACAGCGACATTCGGCTGTTGCGACGGGTGCTGCAGAACTTCCTGACCAATGCCTTCCGCTACGCCAAGGGACGGGTGGTACTCGGCGTTCGGCGGCAGGGTTCGTCGCTGCGCCTGGAAGTCTGGGATCGCGGCCCGGGCATTCCGCAGGACAAGCTGAGGGTGATCTTCGAAGAGTTCAAACGGCTCGATAGCCATCAGACCCGGGCGGAGAAAGGCCTGGGCCTGGGCCTGGCCATTGCCGACGGCCTGTGCCATGTGCTCGGCCATCCGCTGGAGGTCCGTTCCTGGCCCGGCAAAGGCAGCGTGTTCAGCGTCAGCGTGCCAATCGCGCGTGCGCTCAGCCTGCCGCGCGCGCCGGCCAAGCGGAGCGAACCGCAACACAGCGCACTCACCGGCACCCAGGTACTGTGCATCGACAACGAAGACAGCATTTTGGTCGGCATGAACAGCCTGCTCACGCGCTGGGGCTGCCAGGTGTGGACGGCTCGCAACCGCACCGATTGCGAGGAACTGCTGGCCGAGGACATTCGCCCACAACTGGTACTGGTCGACTATCACCTGGACGAAGGCCTGACCGGCACCGAGCTGATGGCCTGGCTACGCACGCGCCTGGGCGAGCCGGTGCCCGGCGTGGTGATCAGTGCCGATGGCCGCCCGGAACTGGTGACGGCGATCCATGCAAGTGGCCTGGATTTTCTCGCCAAGCCGGTCAAACCGGCCGCATTGCGCGCCCTGATGAGCCGTCACCTGCCCCTGCGCTGAGGTCGCCGCCGGGCGCGGCGGGGCTAATGGACCGCTAGACGCCCTGCCGACAGCGAGGACAGTCACCCCCGGTCGGGCCGGTTACACTGATGGCCATCTGCAGACACAGCCGCGAGATGGTCGATGACAATCGAGCTTTTCCTGAACCTCGCCACGGCACTGGCCGTCGGCTTGCTGATCGGCACCGAGCGCAGCTGGAGCGGCCGGGAAAGTCCCGGCCAAGAACTGGTTGCCGGCATCCGCACCTTCGGCCTTGCCGGCCTGCTCGGTGGCCTTGCGGCAATCAGCGTCACCCACCTCGGCGCACTCGCCTGGGCAGCGACGTTCTGCATGCTCGCCCTGCTGGTCATCGTCGGCTACGTCATCGACGCGCGCCGCAGTGGCGACCATGGCATGACCACCGAGGTCGCCCTGCTGCTGACCTTCGTCCTAGGCAGCCTGGCCGTGGCGGAAAGCCGGCAACTGGCAGCCGCCTGCGCCATCGTGGTGGCGCTGCTGCTGAGCCTCAAGGCGCGACTGCACCAGGCCCTCAGGCAGCTCAGCGAAGCCGAGCTCGGCGGCGCGCTGAAGATGCTGTTCATCTCGGTCGTCCTGCTACCCACGCTGCCGAACCAGGGCTACGGCCCCTGGCAGGCGCTCAATCCCTATACGACCTGGATGATGGTGGTGCTGATCACCGGGATCGGCTTTGCCGCCTATGTGGCGATACGCGTCCTCGGGACCCGCCACGGACTGCTCGTCACCGCGCTGCTCGGCGGCATCGTCTCGTCCACCGCCATGACCATCACCCTGGCCCGGCTGAACGCGCCGAATCTGCGTGCCGCACTCGCTGCCGGCCTGCTCGCCACATCCGCCTTGATGTTTCCGCGCGTGCTGCTGGAAGTAGGACTGGTCAACCCTGCGCTGTTGCCCGGACTGGTCCTGCCACTGGCATCTGCCGGAGCCATCTACGCCGCCGGTGCCATCTTCTACTACCTGCGCGCGGCGGCAGCCCCTGACGACGCCGCCGAGCCACTGCTGAGGAACCCCTTCGAGCTGGCCCCGGCGCTACGCTTCGCGGCGCTGCTGGTGCTTATCCTGCTGCTGGTCGAAGGCGCGCGGCGCTGGCTGGGCGACACCGGCATCTACCTGGTATCGCTGCTGGCGGGACTGACCGACGTCGACGCCATTACGCTTTCCCTGGCAAGCAACGCGCGCGACGGAATGAGCCACGAAGTGGCTGCACGCGGCATCGTGTTCGCCGCGCTGAGCAACAGCCTGGTCAAGGCCATGCTGATCGCCCTGATTGGCGGGCGCGATCTGGCGCTACGCACCCTGCCGATCATCTTCGCCAGCCTGCTGACTGCCCTCGCGATCCTGCTGCTGGGCTGAACGCGGGCGCTCAGGCGTCCGTCTCGCCGAGCTCCTCGGCGCCGGCGCGTTCCAGCCAGTCGCCCGGCAGGCGCTTGCTGGCCCGTGCCCCGAGCGACTTCAACTGCTCCGCACGACCCACCAGATTGCCACGCCCGTCGCTGAGCTTGTTGCGCGCCGACAGATAGGCCCGATCAAGCTGCTGCAGGCGGCTGCCGATCTCGTCGAGATCCTGGATGAAGGCCACGAACTTGTCGTACAGCGCCCCGGCCTTTTCTGCTATTTCGCGCGCATTCTGGCTTTGCCGCTCCTGCCGCCACAGACTGTCGATGACCCTCAGCGTGGCCAGCAGCGTCGTCGGGCTCACGATCACGATATGCCGGCCGTAGGCCTCCTGGAACAGTTCAGGGTCGGCTTGCAGCGCCGCCGCGAAGGCAGCTTCGATCGGAACGAACAGCAGCACGAAGTCCAGGCTCTGCAGACCTTCGAGGCGTTGGTAGTCCTTCAGCGAAAGCCCCTTCAGATGGCTGCGCAACGACTGAACATGCTGCTTGAGTGCCAATGCCCGGCTGCTCTCGTCCTCGGCGCAGGTCAACGCCTGATAGGCGGTCAGGCTGACCTTGGCATCCACCACGACCTGCTTGTCGCCCGGCAGATGAATGAGCACATCAGGCTGGAAGCGCTCGCCGTCAGGGCTCTTCAGACTGACCTGGGTATGGTATTCACGGCCCTTTTCTAAACCGGCGTGCTCCAGCACCCGCTCGAGCACCAGCTCGCCCCAGTTACCCTGCGTCTTCTGCCCTTGCAGTGCCCGTGTCAGGTTGGTCGCTTCGTCGCCCAGGCGCTGGTTCAGCTGCTGCAGCCGCTCCAGCTCGCGCGCCAGGGAAAACCGCTCGCGCGCCTCGTTCTGGTAGCTTTCCTCGACGCGCTTTTCGAAGGACTGGATGCGCTCCTTCAGCGGCTCGAGCAACTGCCCCAGCCGCTCATGACTGGACTCGCTGAAGCGTTGCTCGCGTTCATCGAATATCTTGCCGGCGAGTTCGGCGAACTGCGCCCGCAGTTCATCTCGCGCCGCCTGGAGATCGGCCAGGCGCTGCTGGTGGGCACTGTGCTGCTCGCGCAGTTCGGCGTCCAGCGCGGCATGCGCAGCGCTCAAGCGCCGCAACTCGCCCTGCTGAGCATCACGCTCGGCCTGCAGATCGGCGATGCTTTCGACATCCTCACCCCGCTGGGCACGCAACAGCTCGCTCTCGCGGCGCAATGCCGCCAGCTCGGCCTGCTGGTTCGACTTGATGCCATTCAGCTCGGCGAGCTCGACCCGACAACCATCCAGCCGTGCGTTCAGGCCTTCCTGAGCGAGTGCGGCCTGCCGGAGCCGCTCATCGAGTGCGGCGCGCTCGGCATTGCCCGCGGCCAGCCGCCGCTGCAGGTACAGGCTCAGGGCGACCAGGGCGACCAGGCCAAGCGCCAGGCCGACCAATAGATGAAGAGGATCAAAGGACATGAGGGGCTCCGGCGAAATTGCCGGGCAGTATAACGAGCCGCAGGTAGGCGGTCAGGCGAGCCGATCAGCCCGTGACCCGGCGCAGGAAGCGCAGCGCTTCCTGCGACCCCTGTGCCGCCGCCAGCTCGAGCCATTGGCGTGCCTTGGCCGGCTCGGCATGGTCAGCCCGGCAGTAGAGTCGACCCAGCTCCAGCTGGGCCTGGCAATCGCCAGCACGCGCCGCCTGGCGCAGCAGCTCGAAACCGATCCGGCGATCCCGCTGGCTATCGCACTCGCAGCACAACAACCGGCCCAGGCGACTCTGCGCTTCCACCACCCCTTCGCGCGCAGGCTGCTTGAGCATACGCCCGGCAATCCGCTTGACGCCCTGGCTACGGCCCAGGTGCTGGCTGTCGAGCAGCCACAGCGCCATACGCAGCGGCAAGCGTGACGCGGTAGCGGTAGTCGTCGGGGAAGCAGGAGCAGAAGTACGCGTTCTCATGCACATCAGGGGGGCTGGATGAATAAGGTCGCGCACTCTACTCCTTTTTTCGGAGAGTTAAAGTCTTGTCAAAATCTAAAAAATTAGATCTGAATCACAACATTCATTAATCCACAGAAGCTGTGGATAAGTCAGTGGACAAGCAGCAGACAAATCCTTCGATCCCGCGTCTCATGGGGGCTGCGCTTAAACTGACGCTTTTTTCACCAGCGAAAAAATCGCTTATTTTTCAATTGGTTATTAACGTTCTATGGATTCCGGGCATTTGCGACAGTTTGTCATAAGCGCTTGACAGACGCGTTTTGCAAATGTGCACAAGTTCAGCGCACGGTGCTCCAGGCGGCATGGATCAAGGCTTAGGGCCGCCCGGTCTGAAACTCCGCTGACATCTTGCTGTCGGCCTCGCACCGCGCTGGAGCAGCCTCAGCGCGCCGCTCCTGCGGTTATGCTGTCGCCCTCCTCCTTCCGGGACGCGGCAATGACGAAACCGTCAAGAATCCTGCTTCGACTGTGCTCGGCGGTGCTGGCCGTATTGCTGCTCGGCAGCGGATTCGCCTGGCAGCAGTGGACCGCATTCAAACGCGAGCAGGGTATCGTGCGGCTCGACTGGGACGGCCTGCGCCTGTCTCCTTCGGGCCTATCCGTACGGCTACTGAGCTATGAACAAGCCACCACGGAAGGCCTGCATCTGACCCTGCAAGCCGATGATGCTTCTCTACAGCTTTCCGGCTTATTGCGACCATTACCTGCCCGTTCGTTGCACGTTGCCCGGCTCGAGCTTAACGTGCAGTCCCTTCCGCAAAAGGCGGAAAGGCAACCTTCGCCGCCAGTCCTTGACAGCTATCGGCAATCGATCGCGTGGTTGCCGCAGCAGTTGAACATAGCCGACCTGCAGCTAACGCTCCCTTGCGCGAGCGGGCATTGCGACGAACGGGGCGCCCTTCAGCTGCGCCATGCCGGTGACTCGCTGCTCCCCCTCGACGGCCGCCTGGACCTGAACCGCAACGAGCACCAGCTATCTCTGATCATCGCCGCGCAGCGACCCGATGTCGCAGGCAGCCTGGTCGAAGCGACGCTGCTGATCGACGGACAGCCGCGCATGGAAACGCGCAGCCGGCTCGACAGCAGCGCAGACGCCCTGCAGTGGAGCGGGACACTTTCCATGGGTAGCCTGCCTGAAGCGCCCTGGCTACTGGACTGGCTTGCCGAGTGGTCGAACCGCGCGTCACCGGCGCTGCCGGATATGCCCAGCGACATGCGCCTCGGCGCCGGTTGGGCGCTGTCCTGGCCGCCCGTGCAGGAGGCGACCTTCGACTGGCGCGACTCGACCGGCGAGCTGCGCCTCTCCGCGCTCCTGCCGGTGCCCTGGCCAGTGATCGGGCTTGGCGAGTTGCAAGGCGAGTTCGATCTCGCTGCGCATGGCCGAAACGGCGTTTGGCTGCCGTCCGAGCTGAACGCCGCTCTCAAGCTGAAACCCGCGCCCACACTGCTCGCCAGCGTGCCAACGCAACTGCACCCCACACAGCTGCACATCGGCATCGAGCCTATCGATGCCGAGCGATCCCCCGGGCACCTGCCGGTCCAGCTCAAACTGGATGCCGAGGGCGACAGTACGCTGACCCTGCTGGCACGCCTGCAACTGACCACCACACCGCCCTATGCGCTGGGTATCGAACAGGCGCAGCTGCAGTTGCAAGGCAGCGAACTGCAGTTGGACGGCTTGTCGCTGCAGGGCCTGGATGCGGAGCTGGGCTTCTCCGGGCAGATCGACCTGGAGCGCATCGAGCTGCAGCTTCTCGAGTCCTCGCACATCGCCCTGGCCAGGGCGAGCAGCGGCGAGCTTGCCGCCAGCCAGCTGCGTGTCGACCTGCCTGAGCCGCTGCACCTGCAAGTCGAACATCATCGAATGCGCCCCACCTTCTGGCGCGCCCGGGGCAAGGCGGCCTTGCGCCTGGGTCGCCTGGCGCATCCTCAATTGCTCGCCCAGGGCTGGCGCTGGAGCGCCGAGCTGGACGCGGACGCCACGCACGCCAGTGGTTCCGGCCCTTTGAGCAACGACGCCGGGCTCGCGCTGGACCTGGACCTGGACAAGCGCTGGAGCGGCCCGCTGCAGGTGAACGGCAAACTGCAGGAGATCTTTCTGCGTGCCGGAAACCCCTTGGCCGGCAGCCTCACGGCATGGCCTGCATCGCTCGAACTGAACAGCGGGCGCCTGCAGGGTAGCGGCAACCTGACGCTGCCTGAAGACGCCAACGTCGTATCGGCCAGGCTCACGCTGGAAGCCCGCGGCCTGGCCGGCATCTTCGACCGTGCAGAGCTGGCCGGCCTGGATGCACAACTTGCCGCAAACCTGGAACGCAACCGACTGCAGGTGGATCTCGCCGAAGTCCGGCTGGCCCAACTCAACCCCGGATTCACAATCGGTCCGCTGCGGCTGCAGGGGCAGTACCAGGCGAATATCGAGCAGCCGACTCGCGGCCGCGTCAGCTGGATAGCCGCTGAAACCGAAATATTCGGAGGACGGTTCTGGCTGCAACCATCGGAAATCGACCTGAGCGCGCCGAGCCAGAAGCTCAGCGCGCGCCTGCAGGGACTGCAACTGGACGAACTGCTGAAGGCCTATCCGACCGAAGGACTCAGTGGCGACGGTATCCTGGATGGGCGTTTCGACATTCAGCGCAGCGCCCGGGGGCTGAGCGTGAACCAGGGCCAGCTCGCCGCACGCGAACCCGGCGTGCTGCGCTTTCGTTCACCGAAGATCGAAGCTCTCGGCCAGTCGAACCCGGCAATGAAGCTCGTCACCGAAGCCCTGCACGACTTTCATTATGATCTGCTGAGCAGTGACGTCCGTTATGATGAGCGCGGCAAGCTGAACCTCGGGCTTCGCCTCAATGGCCGCAATCCGGCACTGGAAGGCGGACGACCGATCAATTTTTCGATCAACCTGGAAGAGGACATTCCGGCGCTTTTGACCAGCTTGCAGCTCAGCGACCGGGTAAGCGAAACCATCCAGCGGCGGGTGCAGGAGCGCCTTCAATGAGGCCATGCAGCCGCGCGTCGACACAGGAGAAGCCGCCATGCGGTTGCGCCAATCGCTGAGCATCGTGCTACTGGTCCTGCTCGCCAGCGCCTGTACGCCACGGGTCGAACTGGCCGTACCGAACGAGCCGATCAACATCAACCTGAACGTGAAGATCGAACACGAGATTTACATCCGGGTGGACAAGCAGCTCGACTCGATCATCAACCAAGACAGCGGACTGTTCTGAGGAAGACGATGAAAACCTATTCGAAACTGGCCAGTCTCCTGCTGGCATTCATGCTGGCCCTGCCCGTCGCGGCGATGACACTCAACCAAGCCATGTCCGCACTGGGCGAGGCCAAGGCCAGCGGCCTGCTTGGCGAGAAACCCGACGGTTACCTTGGCGTGGTTCGCTCCGGCGGGAACGTCGAGGAGATCGCCAGCCAGATCAACCAGGCGCGCCGCGCCGAATACCACCGCGTGGCCAAGCAGAACGGCATCAGCGTCAGCGACGTGGAAGCCATCGCCGGCAAGAAAGCCATCGAGAAGACCCCGGCCGGGCAGATCATCCAGCTCAACGGCAACTGGGTTCGCAAGTGACCAACGATGATGGCCGGGTCCGCCGGCCATCGCTCTTCACGGCAGCGCCTACAGCAGTGTCAGAGCGTGTGCCCGGATCACCAGGCTCTCCTGCCGAAACCGGCGCTCCAGCTCGGCGCGATAATCTGCCCACCAGCCCCTGTCCAGCTTATCGGCCATGACCTCGTAGACCACCAACTCGTCATGAACCGCGTTGTCACCCTCTTCCAGCCAATAGCCACTCGCTGGGGCTCGCGAATAGGTGGTCAGGCCACCGAAACGCTCGATGAGCTCATCACGCACAGCACGGAAAGACGACTTCGGCAGCGCCTGCTGATCGATGTCGTAGAGCGGTAGCAGCAACTGAATCAGGTACATGTCGGCACTCCAGTGAATGTTGCCTGACATATGACCTGCCCGGCGCTAGACAGATGCCACGAGCCGGCGAACTCAGAACAAGCCGAGCTGCCCGTCGACCAGCGAGGCGAAGTCATCGCCCACGAATGGCAGTATCGCGTCGGCCACCGGCTGTAGCTGACGCGTCACATAGTGGTCGTAGTCGATGGGCGACGAGCGGGTTTCCAGCGGCTCGGGGCCGGTAACTGTGATCAGGTAGCTGATCCAGCCACCGTTCTGGTACTGCCGTGGCCGACCGTGACGGTCGTTGTAGTCGTCGGCCAGGCGCGCCGCCCGCACATGTGGCGGGACGTTGCGCTGGTAGTCATCCAGCCGGCGACGCAGGCGCTTGCGGTAGATCAGCAGCTCGTCGAGCTCGCCGGCCAGCGTGCGCCGAACGTAGTCGCGCACGTAGTCCCGGTGCGGCTGGCGATGGAAAATACGCCGGTATAACTCCTGCTGAAAGCCCTGGGCCAGCGGCGACCAGTCGGTACGCACGGTTTCCAGCCCCTTGAACACCATCCCGTCGCTGCCATCCGGCCGGGTGACAAGGCCGGCATAGCGCTTCTTGCTACCCTCCTCGGCGCCGCGAATGGTAGGCATCAGGAAGCGCCGGAAGTGCGTTTCGTACTGCAATTCCAGCGCACTGGCCAGTCCGTACTCGGCCTGCAGACGCTCTCGCCACCAATCATTGATGTGCTGGACCAGCTGACGCCCGATCAGCGCCGCCTCGTCATCCGAATGCGCCTTGCGCAGCCAGACGAACGTGGAATCGGTATCGCCGTAGATCACCACATGCCCCTGGGCCTCGATCAATTCCCGCGTGCGACGCATGATTTCGTGACCGCGCAGGGTGATCGACGACGCCAGCCTCGGATCGAAGAAGCGGCAGCCGCTGGAACCGAGCACGCCGTAGAAAGCGTTCATGATGATCTTCAAGGCCTGCGACAATGGCTTGTTGTGCTCGCGCTTCGCCGTCTCGCGGCCTTCCCACACCCGCTCGACGATCGCCGGCAGGCAGTGCCGGGTCCGCGAGAAACGCGCCCCGCGAAAGCCCGACACCGAGTCGTCGTCGGCCGGTTGACGGAGCCCCTCGATCAACCCCACCGGATCGATGAGAAAGGTGCGGATGATCGACGGGTACAGGCTCTTGTAATCGAGCACCAGCACCGACTCGTAGAGCCCCGGCTGCGAATCCATTACGAACCCACCCGGGCTGGCTTCGGCCTGGCGCTCGCCGAGGTTGGGCGCGACGAACCCCTGGCGGTGCATCAGCGGCAGGTACAGGTGCTCGAATGCCGCCACCGATCCGCCGCTGCGATCGGCGGCCAGACCAGTCACGGTGGAGCGCTCCAGGAGGAAGGTCAGCAGCTCGGTACGGGCGAAGATCCGCGTTACCAGCTCACAGTCCTTGAGGTTGTAGCGCGCCAGTGCCGGCTTGTCCTCGGCGAACATCCGGTCGATTTCCGCCATACGCTGGTAGGGATTGTCGATCGCCTTGCCTTCGCCCAGCAGGGTCTGGGCGACGTTCTCGAGGCTGAACGAAGGAAAACTCCAGGTAGCCGAACGCAGTGCCTCGATACCGTCGATGATCAGCCGTCCCGCTGCCGCGGCGAAATAATGCCTGGCGCGACCGCCATGCTCGCGCCACTCCATCTGCGCACCGCCACGACCGAGACGCAGGGGTACCTGCAAACGTTTCGAGTGATCGTGCAACACGCGCAGATCGAACTGCACCAGGTTCCAGCCGATGATCGCATCCGGATCATGCTCGGCAAACCAGGCGTTCAACCGCTCCAGCAGCTCGGCGCGGGTCTGGCAGTAATCGAGCGGGAAATCCAGCGCGTCCCCCTGCTCGCTCGCCGGCCCCAGCATATAGACCTGGCGCTGGTCACAGCCTTGCAATGCGATTGAATAGAGATCGCCGCGGGCATTGGTTTCGATATCCAGCGAAACCAGCCTGAGTGCCGGCCGATAGTCCGGCGCCGGCCTGAGCTGCGCATCGATCTGGGCACCGCCAGCCGCGGGCACGCCAGCGAAGCACACCGGCGCGGTGATGAAGCGCTCCATCAGATAGCGCTCGGGCGGGCGGATATCAGCCTCATAGACATCCACCCCAGCATCGCGCAGTAGCCGCGTGCAGTCCAACAGGCGACGATAGGAGCGGCAGTACAGCCCCATCACCGGACGATGGCGGAAATCATGCAAGGCCAGCAGCCGCAGCTCGGCGTCACGCTCACCACGCAACAACGCCTCGACGCGCCCCCGCTGCTCCTCCGGAATGAAGGCAACCGAATGCTGATGCGGCACGCGCACCTGCCGAGCTCCTTCATCGGTGGCCAACCAGAAGCTGATCTCCGTGCCATCTGGCGTATCCCGCCAGTGCCGCGTCAGGATGAAACCCTGTCGTGGTTGCGACATCACATTCCCGCCGCCATACGCAAAAAAATCCGAATTCTGACGAGCCCAACGGCCTAGGTTACATGCCGTGGCGTAGAGAGCGTGATCTGGGCCCTGTTTTTTGGTGGTCGTTGCAGCTATAAGCGCGTCGTTGGTGCAGACTTCAGCCGGTTCTCCAGCTTGTTGCGTCGCAATTGGGCACGGTGATTTACGACATTTTTATGACATCTGCGTATTCAGATGAATCACGAACAATTGCGTAGCCAACGTAAGAGCAAATTGATCCGATGGATGATACGTCGCAAATCTAGCCACAAAAAGAAACCATAAGGAAAATTAGGCAGATCCAACATGACCGATCTAACTGCTCCTTTAGTATCTATGGCGCATGGCCATCATTTAACTATATGATCTCTTCGTTATTGCCCCATTGAGGCCCAGACCGAGGAACAGGATGAGCTTGCGATCCACAAGGCGGGATCGATTCATGGTTGTCTTTGCTGCCTTCTTATCGATATTCATTCTCACTGAAATGCATTCTCTACTAAACGTTAACTCAAAAGGGAATAGCGCCGATCCAAGCATCACTTGGTGACAGCCCTAACTTAACAACATCCCTTTAGTTTTACCTTCAGACATCTTGCTTAGAAAGCTCAGAATACGGCCAATAATCTATACATGGCTTCTATCAAGCCCAAGCGCATCTACCGACTTACCAAACTCAATTGCAGTCACAACTTATTGCCCAGCGCTTAAAACCAAGTAACAATTGCCCGATCCTGATCTACCAAAAGTAAGTGAATCATTGCCAAATGCCGACCTCACGAGCAAGATCCAATAGATGGTAATGACGAATTCAGCATGCTCAGCTAAAAAATGAGCAAAACGCAAAGTTTCTATCGCCCAGAAAACAGGCAATGCCTCAGCGACACCGGCAACACCCTTGGAAGAATTGAGCTCTATTACCTCAGGATACAACGCAATGACGATGCTTGAGCATGCTTTGACCAAGGGGCCCAGAGGGATGCCTTTTTTGGTTCTTCTCTGCGGTTTGCTTTGTACGGCGGCCGTTTGGTTCACCTTGTATGCCACTCAGGAAAAAGCAGCGGATCAGAAATTTCAGCAACTGGGTGATGAGGTGCTGGAAGCAATCGAGAAGCGGATGAGCAGCCATCGCCAGATACTACTCAGTAGCGCAGGCTTGTTTGAGGTAAGCAATGACGTCAGCAGGGAAGACTGGCGACGCTTTGTGCAACGTATGAATCTGGAGTCCAACTATCCGGGAATTCTCGGGCTTGGTTATAGCCAGGCCGTGAGGCCAGAGCAGTTGAACGCCTTTGAGGAGGGCGTACGCCAAGAGGGCTTTGCCGAGTTCACCATCAAACCGGCCGGCAAGCGTGATCTGTACACGTCGATCATCTATCTGGAACCATTTGAAGGGAGAAATTTGGCGGCACTCGGCTTCGACATGTTTTCCGAGCCCATCCGGCGAGCAGCTATGACTAGAGCGGTTGAAACCGGTATGGCTCAACTGAGCGGCAAAGTCACTCTCGTCCAGGAAAACAATGGGCCTGCGCAAGCGGGCTTGCTGATGTATGTACCCGTTTATCAATCTGGGGCTGTATTGAGTTCACCTGAGCAACGCTGGGAGGCTTTGCGTGGATTCGTCTACAGCCCCTACCGTGTAAACGACCTGATGCGAGCAATACTCGATGGCCGGGATTTGCAAGTCGACTTTGCACTCCATACCGGCGTATTGGGCTCTCCTGAACAGCTTATTTTCAACAGCCACCCGCGAATTGAGTCGGCAGATTTGCCGTCGCGCACAAAGCGACTAGAACTTTTTGGCCAGCCTCTCTATGTAAGTTTCTATCCGCAGCCAGGTTTTTACGAGGATTTCCATCAGGGCCAGGGACTATTGCTGGTGCTTGGCATTGTGATCAGTCTGCTTCTGTTCCTGTTGGCACAAGTGCTGGCGAATGGTCAGCGGCGGGCCATTACACAACTGAGAGTGCTGGAAAAGAGCGAAGCTCGCCTCGGCGCCATCGCAATGGTTTCCAACGATTTAATCTGGGAACTCGATGTCGAAAGCCGGACGCTCTCTCACAACCAGCGAAGCAGCGTCAGTCAGCTACCCAAGAGCCTCATGATTGATGATTGGCTGAGATGCATTCATCCAGATGACAAGCAACAACTCGTCGAAAGCTTTCTCCACGCTCTGGAGGGTAAAGACCTTACATGGGTTGCAGAATTTCGATACCTAGACAGATACAGCAATATCGGAATACTTGAATCCAAGGCAGCCTTCTTAAGAAATGAAGAAGGAAAGGCCATTCATGTTGTAGGCGGCGCACAAGATTTGACGCGTCGACGCAAGATGCAGTCTGCGATGATGAATATGGCAGCGAGCGTCGCCGACCTTGAGGACGAGCAGTTTTTTACTGCCCTACTTAGAAACCTGGTCCATGGTCTTGAGGCAGACGGCGGTTGCATCGCCAAGATAGACGAGGAGGACCCGTCCACAGCAAGAACATTAGCGGTTGTTGTCGATGGCGAACGCGTCAATGACTTCAGCTATCCAGTTGCTGGAAGTCCTTGTGAGAACCTACTGTCAAACAAGGAGTGTTTTGTACCTGAAAATCTTGCTGAACGTTTTCCGCACGCAAGTGGTGTGCCGGGTATCCAGCCGAGGACCTATGTCGGCGGCCAACTTCTTGATGAGCAAGGTGTCGTCATAGGTTTTATCTATGTGCTGTACAGGACTCCTGTTGAGCGCACGGATTTTATGACCTCGGTATTGCAGGTTTTTGCAGTGCGCGCTGCGGCGGAAATACGCCGCATTGAGGCTGATAAAAAGCTTCGAGAACAAGCAGACCTACTCGATCATGCAAAAGAATCAATCATCGTACTGGACCTGGACTTGAACGTCAGATTCTGGAACAAAGGTGCCGAAGAAATGTATGGCATTGCTAGAAGTAATGCCATAGGTCACAACGTGAGCCAGTTTTACGCCGAAGCGTCCGCCCTCTCTTTTGCCCTATCGGAAACGTTGCATAACGACCAGTTCAGCGGAGAATTCCAGCAGGTGGTTGAGTCCAACACCTCGACTGCTGTAGTAGATGAAAACTGGACGCTAATTCGAGATGCATCCGGCACACCTAAATCAATCCTTAAAGTTGGTATTGACGTCACGGATCGAAATGAAGCCGAGGCTCAGATTAAGAAGCTGGCGTACTTCGACACACTGACCGACTTGCCTAACCGCAGGCTGTTCATGGAGCGTTTGAAGGATGCAACAGAAAGCAGCACGGCCAGCGGCAGAAGTTCCGCACTGCTTTTCATTGACTTAGACAACTTCAAGAACCTGAATGACTTGCATGGCCACCTCAAAGGCGATGAATTTCTCGTATCCGTCTCTCGGGTGCTCTCTAAAACCGTACGCAAGGGCGATACCGTAGCACGGCTAGGCGGTGATGAGTTCGTCATTATCATTACCGAACTGGATGCGAATCGATCCATCGCGAAACAGCAGGCCTCTCAGGTTGCCAAGTCAATTATCAAGGCATTCGAAAATCCACTCGACATACAACATTTGGTTGTATACGCCACTGCAAGTATCGGTATAACTGTGTTCAACGACGCCAGTCATCATCTTGGCGAGTTGCTCAGGCAAGCCGACCTGGCCATGTATGAAGCAAAGGATTTTGGACGCAATACCTACAGGATTTATGACGCTAGAAACGACGAAGCCCTCAACACTGCGGATTCCACGCCATTCGGACACTCAGCCCACGCTGATCCGGACACCTGTTCCACGATCATTCGGACAGGCAGTCGGAGCGCAGCGACGCAGGGCTGGCATTGTTAGTCCGGGTTGGCTGACGTCGTCAATTCCTGCGTCCGTTTGCGCATTGATTCACCCTTCAGATTGATCCGGTAAGCGTTGTGCACCAGGCGGTCGAGGATGGCGTCGGCCAGGGTCGGATCGCCGATCAGTTCGTGCCAGTTGTCCACCGGCATCTGGCTGGTGACGATGGTCGAGCGCTGGCCGTAGCGGTCGTCCAGTAGCTCCAGCATGTCGCGCCGCTGTTCGGCGGTGAACGGGGCCAGGCCCCAGTCGTCGAGGATCAGCAGGTCGGTCTTGGCGTAGCTGCTCATCAGCTTGGCGAAGCGGCCGTCGCCATGGGCCAAGCCCAGCTCTTCCAACAGGCGCGGCAAGCGCAGGTAACGCACGCTGTAGCCCTCTCGGCAGGTCTGGTGGGCCAGGGCGCAGGCCAGCCAGGTTTTACCGACACCGGTGGGGCCGCCGATGATCAGGTTGAGGCCGTCGCGTAACCACTGACCGCTGCTCAGCTGGAGGATCAGCGCCTTGTCGAGTCCGCGCGGGCTGCGGTAGTCGATGTCTTCGAGGCAGGCGTTGTGCTTGAGCCGGGCCTGACGCAGGCGGCTGCTGAGGCGCTTGTCGTCGCGTTCGGTCAGTTCGCGGTCGACCAGCAGGCCGAGGCGTTCCACGAAGCTCAGGCTGTCGATGTCGGGGGTTTTCAGTTGCTCGGCGAGTGCCTTGAGCATGCCGGTCAGGCGCAGGGTCTGGAGCTTGTCCAGGGTCGGATGGGGCAGCATGGTGGGATTCCTTGTGTTCAGTGGTAGTAGCCGGGGCCGCGCAGATTGGCGTGGTCGTCCGGCAGCAGGGGCAGGTTGGCTTGAGCCAACGGCAGGCTTTCCAAAGCCTGGCGCAGGATCGATTCGAGGCTCTTGTAGCTGCACGCACCGAGGCTGAGGGCGCGACGGCAGGCCAACTCCAAGCGCACTTCGCCATGGGTCTTGCCCAGGCGCAGGATGCCCAGGCAGGCCCGGTAGCCTTGGGTTGGGTGGATGCGCCGTTCGAGGATGTGGCTGATCACGCCGGCCGTGTTCGGCCCGGTCTGCTCAGCCCAGCGGATCAGCCGTTGTGGCGTCCACTCGGCGTGCTCGCGATGGCTCTTGGGCATGTGCTCGGCCTGTGTGCTGTGCCGGCCCTTGTGCGGTGAGCGAAGGTGGCTGGCCACCCGCTGATTGGCGTGGAAACACTCGACGGTGCGCGCCGTCAGGCGTACTTCCAGTTGTTTCTTCACCAGTTGGTACGGCACCGAGTAGTAGTGCCCATCAACCTCGACGTGGTAGTCGATGTGCACACGCGCCTTCTTCCACTCGGCATACACGTAGGGTTGCTCCGGCAGCGGCCGCAGCACCGGACGATCCAGGGCTTCGAAGGCCGAGTGCCGGGAGCCCGGCAGCTTGCGAAACGGTCGTCGGTTGAGGCGCTCCAGCAATAAGGCGATGGCGCTGTTGAGTTCGTCCAAGGAGAAGAACTGGCGGTTCCTCAGCGCGGCGAGGATCCAGCGCTCGACCACCTGCACGCCGACCTCGGCCTTAGCCTTGTCGCGCGGCTTACGCGCCCGCGCCGGCACCACCGCCACGCCATAGTGCTCGGCCAGATCGCGGTAGCTCGGGTTGATGTCCGGCTCGTAGCGATGGCTCTTACTCACCGCGCTGCGCAGGTTGTCCGGCACCACGATCTCCGGCACGCCCCCGAGGAAGGCGAAGCAGCGGGTATGCGAGCCCAGCCAGTCCGGCAGCTGCTGCGACCAGGTGGCTTCGGCGAAGGTGTAGCTGGAGGCGCCGAGCACCGCGACGAACACCTGCGCCTGGCGGATCTCGCCGCTGTGCCGGTCGATCACCGGCACCGTCTGCCCGGCGTAGTCGACGAACAACTTCTCGCCGACACGATGTTCCTGGCGCATCACCACGTCCAGCTTGCCCTGCCAGGCCCGGTAGTGCTCGCAGAACCAGCTGTACTGAAAACCCTGCGGCTGGCTCAGGCGATACTCCTGCCAGAGCAGCGCCAGGGTCACGCCGGGGCGACGCAGCTCGGCGTGCACCCAAGACCAATCAGGCAGTGGCCGCTGCTCACTGGGCACCGCAGGGGCCAATGGGAACAGTTGCTGTTCCAGTTCGGAATCGGACAACGAGCAGGGCCAGGCTAGACCGCTGGCGGCAAAGCGACAGAGGTAATCACCGGCACTGCTGTGGCCTATGCCCAGACTGCGGGAGATCTTACGGACAGACAGCCCGCAATCGAACTTGAGGCGCAACACCTCACGGATTTTACGCATGGATAAACGCTCCACGACGACCTCTTCGCTTCGAAAAAGAGGTCGATGGTAGTGAATAAATCCTGCGTAGCTGCCTGCCTGAAAAGTGTCCGGATGGCCGTGGAATCGGTGTCCGGATGCTCGTGGAATGAGTGTCCGGATCAGCGTGGAATCACTGTCCGGATGTGCGTGGAATGGGTGTCCGAGTCAGCGTGGAATCCGCATCAACACCAGGATCTCGCTATCCACTGAATTCAAGCGCGCACTGGAAAACGGCGAATTTGAACTATGGTATCAGACTCAATTTAATGCCAGCGAAGATGTTTACGGAGCTGAAGCCCTCCTGCGATGGCGACATCCCTCGAAAGGACTCATACCCCCTTCCGACTTCATACCTCTCGCTGAACGCTCCAGTTTTATTGTGGATCTGGGTCGCTGGATTCTGGACAACGCTTGCCTCCAACTTTCCAGATGGCAAGATAAAATTTCGAATAAACACTTTACGCTATCCGTCAACGTCAGCGTCCAGCAACTTCGTCAAGATAACTTTGTGGAGGAAGTGCTTCAGTCCATCCAACGCCATAACGTCGCCCCAGGAAAACTTGTACTTGAGCTAACGGAAGGCGTGCTGGACGAAACTAACGACATCATATCCAGAAGGCTTCACGCATTACGCGAAAGCGGAATCCTCATCTCACTTGATGATTTTGGAACAGGCTACTCCTCACTTTCTCGACTCAAGAGAATGCCTTTTGATGAAATAAAGATTGATAAGTCTTTCATCAATGAAATACCCCATAACGAAGACGACTCGGCAATTGTTATGGCTATATTGGAACTTGGTAAGGCGATGCGTATGAGGGTTGTGGCTGAGGGCGTGGAAACCGCTGAACAGCTTAGCTTTCTTAAACGTAACGGATGCCAGGCATTCCAAGGCTACTACTATTCTGTTCCAACCCCTAACCCAGTGATCGGCCCCAGCGAGCCTGGGGACGAATGACAAAGCGTTGTTGCGAAGGCTCAGACGCTCGGCATAAAAATCGAAGTACGACTCGGTTTGGCTATTGATCGATAGTCATGCCAGAGCGCATCACCCCGCGCGCTGGGCAGTCGTAGCATGTACAGCGGAACCCCTTCGGCAGCCGTTTCGTAATGAACGCGGAAACATCCTGCCCCATGCGTCGCCGGCGATGACGATGCGCTATGCCCACCTTGCGCCAGAGCATCTCAAGGATGAGATCAGCCTAGGCTCTGTACGAAACGTGCCTGCGCTCGGTGATGCTTCGTTAAAAACGGGTTCGGAATGCTCATTTACAGCACGTAAACTCCGCCTCCTCACCCGTTTTTGCCTCGCCTGACCTTCGCTCGACGACTTTTCGTACAAAACCTAGGACCGCAATCATGGAGAAATGCCTTTCAGCCAGAGGCAGATCACTAGATCTGCGATATGCCTGCATCCCGGTTTATTTCTCCCTGGACTTGCCTGCGTCGCGGTGTTTGTCGCAGATCTGCCCGCCGTTATTCTGGGAGCGCAGCTGCTCTCCGCCACCGGGCGTGGATACATTTCCGTGCGGGCTCTTCGGTCTTCTGTCGGCCATAAGTGACGACCTCTTTTAGCTGCTGGATATCGACCGCAATCTCTACATCCGAGCCCACACTAAAGCTGCTCGAGAAATGTTGGACCATCAGAAGCTAGCAAAGAGCCATCCTCATCCTGCTGCTTGTTTCGACACTACTTCGACAACTGGCCGGTCTAGAAAAGCAAAAGCCCCCGAAACTCTAGGAATTTCAGGGGCTTAGGCTATATATGGTGGCGGAGAGATAGGGATTTGAACCCTAGGTACCCGCGAAGGTACAACGGATTTCGAATCCGTCCCGTTCGGCCACTCCGGCATCTCTCCAGCGGCGCGCATGATATCAGCTGAATCGCGTTTGTCGAACCCCAACCGCACAGATTTTTTGCGATTTTTCAGGCTATTGCGACGGCCCGCAGCCAGAACCGAGCGGTGCGGGCCGCGCGGGCCGGTCAGGCCGTCAGGCGAGTCAGCGCTTCACGGTATTTGTCGGCGGTCTTCTGCGCGACATCCGCCGGCACCGCAGGAGCGGGTGGCTCCTTGTTCCAGCCGGTGGACTCCAGCCAGTCACGGACGAACTGCTTGTCGAAGCTCGGCGGGTTCTTGCCTTCCTCGTAGCTATCGGCCGGCCAGAAGCGGCTGGAATCGGGCGTCAGCACTTCGTCCATCAGGGTCAGCGTGCCGTCTTCATCCAGGCCAAATTCGAACTTGGTGTCGGCAATGATGATGCCGCGCGTGGCTGCGTATTCAACGGCTGCGCTATAGAGCGCGATGGACACGTCGCGTACCCGAGCCGCCAGCTCGCTGCCGATGATGGCTTCACACTGCGCGAAGGAGATGTTCTCGTCGTGATCGCCCACGGCGGCCTTGGTGGAGGGCGTGAAGATCGGCTGCGGCAGCTTGGCCGCCTCTTTCAGGCCGGCCGGCAGCTGGATGCCGCAGACCGTGCCGCTCTTCTGGTATTCCTTCCAGCCGGAACCAACGATGTAGCCGCGCACGATGGCCTCCACAGCGACCGGCTTGAGGCGCTTGGCGACTACCGCGCGCCCCTCTACCAGCGGCAGCTCGGCGGCCGGGACCACATCCTCGACCTTGTCGCCGGTGAAGTGATTGGGAACCAGCCCCTTGAGCTTGTCGAACCAGAAGTTGGAGATGGCGGTGAGGATCTTGCCCTTCTCCGGGATCGGCTCGGCGAGAATCACGTCGAACGCCGAGAGACGATCGGTGGCGACCATGAGCATGCGTTTGTCGTCGATCTCGTAGAGATCACGAACCTTGCCCGAGTAAATTTTCTTCAGGCTGAGGGCGGTGGGACTGGTCATACGAAAGAACTTCCGCGGTTGGCAGGTCAGCAGAAACGAAACAGGCGAAACCCGGGGGCCTCGCCTATTCGTGTCGTGTCACGGGGCGGCTCGCGCTCAGCCCAGGTTGTCTTTGAGCAGGCCGAGTACGCGTCTGGCGACATCGGCTGGTGCGACGGTGTCGATGCTCTTGTCCAGCGTCACCTGAATGGCATTGCCCACACGCGTCAGGCGTACCTGATAGCGCTCGGCTCGCGCTTCGATTTCTTCCTTGTCCGGCGCACCGCCGAACAGGCGGCTGAAGAAGCCGGGCTTTTCGTCCGGATCGTTGGCGCGCTCGCTGAGGTTCACGTAATAGACACCCAGGCTCCGGTCAAGGTCGTCGACGCGCACATCGGCGGCCTGGAGCGCTCGGCCAACACTGGACCAGGCGCGATCGAAATCGCTGTCCAGCTGCAGGACCGGGTTGCCGCTCCCGTCCTCGGTCAGGCTCACACGGCTCGGTGCATCGAAGTCGCGCTCGGCCAGCAGTGAAACCGAACCACCCTCGCGCGTACTGCGATCCAGGCTCGCCTGCAGCTCATCGAGCAGTACCCGATCGAGCTCCTTGTTGCTGGAGCTGTCCGGCCAGTCCACATCGGCTCCGCTGCCGGCCGGACGTTTGACGCTGAGCACGAAAATCTCGCTGGTGTTGCTCTGCACACCGGGCTCGATACGGACGCGCACGCGGGTTTCGCCATCCTGGATGCCCAGGTCGCGCACCAGCGCCTCGTCCAGGTCGGCAGCCATCTGCCAGGCAGTGACGAACTCACCGGTCTGGCGCCGCTCTTCGGCGATGCCGAAGCCCTTGTCGGTGAAGAACTGCCGGGCCGCGACCCACACCTGCGACGGCGCATACTGCGCCACCAGCCAACGGGAATCGCCGGAGGACTGAACACTGAATTCGCTGACATCAGCTGCGACGACCAGGCGCTGAGGGCGCGGCACTTCGTACTTGCCCGAAACGCGGCTGTCGGCAACCTGCTGCGGGATCGGCAGCAGCGGGTCGAGCGGGCGGATTTCGCCGTCGACTGCAACCTGCATCGGCGCGGTCTGGTGCGCCGAAAGATAATCGCTTCCGCGGTCGCGGAAATATCCATCATCGCCCCACAGCCAGCCACAGCCGCTGGTTGTAGAGATGATCAGGGCAAGGGTCGAAAGTCCGGCCAGTCGCTTCATGCGTATTCCTTTGTTATTAAGCCAGCGCGCCGGTTTGGCGCATCGCCTGGCGCAGCGGTTCCTGGAAGCTCTGGCTCAGCCAGGTCAGCGGCAGACGGATGCCATTGCCCATCAGGGCCATCTCGTGCAGCGCCCACTTGACCGGGATCGGGTTGGCTTCCAGGAACAGAGCGCGATGCAGCGGCATCAGTCGCTCATTGATCGCCCGCGCAGTATCGGCATCACCCGCCATCGCCGCGGCACAGAGGTCACTCATGGCGCGCGGCGCCACGTTCGCGGTTACGGAGATGTTGCCCTTGCCACCCATGAGCATCAACTCGACGGCGGTGGGGTCATCGCCCGAATAGACAAGGAAGTCCTTGCTGACGCGATCCAGGACTTCCTGCCCGCGCTTGAGGTCGCCCGTGGCCTCCTTGATACCAATGATGTTGGATATCTTGGACAGGCGCTCGACGGTATCGGGCAACATGTCGCATACGGTGCGGCCGGGCACGTTGTAGAGAATCTGCGGAATCGCCACGGCTTCGGCGATATGTTTGAAGTGCAGGTACAGACCTTCCTGGGTCGGCTTGTTGTAATAAGGTGTCACCAGCAGGCAGGCGTCGGCGCCGGCGGACTTGGCGTTCTCGGTCAACTCGACTGCTTCGCTGGTGGAGTTGGCACCGGTTCCGGCGATCACCGGGATACGGCCGTTGACCTGGTCGACGACGCGCCGGATGACTTCGATGTGCTCGGCGACGCTCAGCGTGGCCGACTCGCCGGTGGTCCCGACTGCAACGATTGCATTGGTGCCTTCCTGCAAATGGAATTCCACCAGTTTGCTAAGGCTGTCCCAGTCCAGACCGCCCTGCGCATCCATGGGCGTGACCAGCGCCACCATACTGCCCGCAATCATGCAACCACTCCTGCCGGATTAAATAAAAGAGGCGTAATGGTACAAGGCTCCCAAGCGCTTTGCGAGTAGCCTGACGCTCGCCGTATGCGGTGGCCGAGCGCCTGCCCGGAACAGCCGCCCTCCGTATCCGTCCGGCGATACGCATTCCCTCCGACCACGCTTTTCGCTACCCTTAGCCGTTTTCGGCTTGGCTGGCCGACCGATTCACCACCGCCAGGAATGCTGCATGTCCACCCCCCCTCTACCCCGTGAACAATTTCTCGTCATCAGCGCACTCGGCGCCAACCCCATGGAGCTGACCAACGTGCTCTGCCGGGCTGCCAACGAGAATCGCTGCGCTGTGGTCAGCACCCGCCTGACACGTCATGGCGAGTGCAGCGCACTGGTCCTCGAAGTGGCCGGCAGCTGGGATGCCCTGGCCCGCATGGAGACCGCACTGCCGGGACTCTCGAAAAAGCATGCATTCACGGCCAACGTGGTACGCAGCGAGGCCCTGGAAAGCCGCCCGCAGGCGCTGCCCTATGTGGCCTACGTGAGCGCTGCCTATCGACCGGACATCCTCAACGAGCTGTGCCAGTTCTTCATCGACCACCGGGTCGAGCTGGAAAGCCTGACCTGCGATACCTACCAGGCTCCCCAGACCGGCGGCACCATGCTCAATGCCACGCTGACGGTGACGCTGCCGGCCGGGACCCAGATCAGCTGGCTGCGCGATCAGTTTCTCGATTTTGCCGACGCGCTGAACCTCGATGCATTGATCGAGCCATGGCGTCCCCAGAACCCGTAAGGCCCAGCACAGGAGTCAACATGGCTGTCGAAATCGATCATCCCGTTCCGTCTTTCCAGGCACAGGCCACCAGCAACCAGGTGATCAGCCCCGAATCGCTGGCCGGCAAGCAGGCCGTACTGTACTTCTACCCGAAGGACAACACGCCAGGTTGCACGACCCAAGGGCAAGGCTTTCGCGACCAGCACCAGGCGTTCCTCGCGGCGAACACGCTGGTCTTCGGCATCTCGCGCGACAGCCTGAAGACGCACGAGAACTTCCGTGCCAAGCAGGGCTTTCCCTTCGAACTGATCAGCGACAAGGATGAACAGCTCTGCCAGCTGTTCGACGTGATCAAGTTGAAAAAGCTCTACGGAAAGGAATATCTCGGCGTCGACCGCAGCACCTTCCTGATCGACCGCAACGGCGTATTGCGCCAGGAGTGGCGTGGCGTGAAGGTCCCCGGCCACGTGGAAGCGGTACTCAAGGCCGCCCAGGCGCTGAACGAGGCGTGAGCGGGCCGGCATCAAGCCAGCCGCTGTCCCACCTCACTCGCCGGCTTCGGCAACCGCCGCTGCCGGCCCGCGCGGCCAGGCATAGAGCACGGCCTTGAACAAGGTCGCCAACGGAATCGCGAAGAACACACCCCAGAAGCCCCAGAGCCCGCCGAACAGCAGCACCGCGCAAATGATCGCGACCGGATGCAAGTTCACCGCCTCGGAAAACAGTAATGGCACCAGCACGTTGCCATCCAATGCCTGAATGATCGCGTAGGCCACCATCAGATAGATGAACTGGTCGCCCAGCCCCCACTGGAACATGCCGATCAAGGCGATCGGGATGGTGACGACGGTCGCGCCGATGTAAGGCACCACGACCGAGATCCCCACCAGCATCGCCATCAGCGCTGCGTAGTTGAGCTCCAGCGCCGCGAAGACCGCATAGGACACCGCGGCGCAAATCAGAATCTCGATCACCTTGCCCCGAATGTAGTTGGCGATCTGCTGGTTCATCTCTTGGGAAACCTGGGTGATCAGCCCACGCTCACGGGGCAGGTAGCCCCGGATCCAGTCACCGATCTGCTGACGATCCTTGAGGAAGAAAAACACCAGAATCGGCACCAGAACCAGATAGATCATCAGCCCGATCAGCAGCGGCAGGCTGGACAGCGACGAGGTCAGCACCAACTGCCCATAGCGTCCGATCTCGCCGCGCATGAAGTCGATACCGCGCAGCACCTGCTCCTCGGTCACCAGCTGCGGATAACGCTCCGGCAACAGCAGCAACAGCGACTGCCACTCGACCAGCATCCGCGGCAGCTCATTGAAGAGCGTCAGCACCTGCTGCCAAAGCAGCGGCACGATGAACAGCGTGCAGACGACCAACACGCCGATGAACATCAGGAACACCAGCCACACTGCCAGCAGATGCGGCATCCGACGACGCTCCAGCGCACCGACCAGGCCTTGCATGAGAAACGCCAGCACCAGCCCAGCCAGTACCGGCGCAAGCATCTTGCCAAGCGTCAGGACGGCAGCGAATGCAAGGAACAGCAGCACCGCGAGAACGATCGCCTCCTCATGCGAGAAGTAACGCTGCATCCAACCGCGTAATACCTTGAGCATGTACATCCCCGGGGCGAATCGTCAGGCCTTGCGCAGCCAGTAGCGAAAGAGACCATCCTCGGCTTCTTCGTGCAGAAGCGCATGCCCCGCCAGCCTGGCGAAGCTGCGAAAATCGCGCTGCGAGCCCGGATCGCTGGCCGTGACCTTGAGCACGGCGCCGCTGGCCAGGCGATTGAGCTCCAGCTTGGCCTTGAGCAGAGGCATCGGACAGTCGAGCCCGACGGCATCCAGCTCGGCGTCGCAGGCGATTGCTCGCGATCGTGCATCAGTCATGGTTAGCCTCCACAGAAAAGCCATGCAGCATACCTAGCACAGCAGGACTCTGGCCAGCCGGCCAAGGTCAAGGCTACAGTAGCCCCTCTCCCCCAACGAGCCTGTCTGGATGAAACTGCTGCGCCCTGCCCTCCTCACGCTCACCTGTCTATTCGCCCAGCCGGTCCTGTCCAATGACCTGCCGTCGCTGGGCGACGCCAGCTCGGGCATCGTTTCACCGGAACAGGAGCACCTGCTCGGACGCGCCTGGCTCAGTCTGCTGCGCGGCCAGGTCAGCCAACTTTCCGATCCGCAGCTCAAGGACTACGTCGAAGATAGCGTCTACCGCCTCGCAGAAACGAGCAGGCTGGAAGATCGCCGGCTGGAATTCGTCCTGCTGGACAGCCCCCAGCTGAATGCCTTCGCGGCCCCCGGAGGGATCATCGGCGTCAATGGCGGCCTGTTCATCTACGCCCAGACCGAAGCGGAGTACGCCTCGGTCATGGCCCACGAACTGGCCCACCTGTCGCAGCGCCACTTCGCGCGTGGCCTGGAAGCCCAGCAACGCATGCAGCTACCGATGATGGCTGCGATGCTGGCAGGCGTCGTGGCCGCCGCTGCCGGCGCGGGCGACGCAGGCATCGCGGCGATCGTCTCCACCCAGGCGGCGGCGATCCAGGCCCAGCGCCGCTTTTCTCGCCAGAATGAGCAGGAGGCGGATCGCATCGGCATCGTCAATCTCGAGCGGGCCGGCTATGACCCGCGCGCAATGCCGTCCATGTTCGGACGGCTGATGCGCCAGTATCGCTATGACCAGAAGCCACCGGAGTTCTTGCTGACCCACCCCGTCAACGAGTCGCGCATCGCCGACACCACCAACCGAGCCGAGCAATATCCGCCAGGCGGCGCCCAGGACAGCCTGCGCTACCAGCTGATGCGGGCAAGAACACAGCTCAAGTTCGAGAGCACTCCAGGCGTCGGGGCCAAGCGCTTTCGCGCGATGCTCAACGAAAACCCGCAAATGGATGCCGCACGCTACGGCCTGGCACTGGCCCAGATCAAGGCAGGCCAACTCGCCGATGCCGGTGAAAGCCTGGCCCCCCTGCTGAGCAAGGCCCCGGATGACCTGTCCTACAACCTGGCGCAGATCGAGCTGGACATCACCTCCAACCGCCTGCAGCAGGCACAGACACGCCTGCAACGATTGCTTCAGCTTTATCCGGGCAACTACCCGGTGCGCCAGATGCACATCGACCTCTTGATGAAGCAGGGCGAGACACAAAAGGCCGAGCGGGAACTCGAACAACTCGCCGAGCAGCGGTCGCGAGATCCCGACATCTGGTATCAGGTTGCCGAAGTCCGCGGACTGAGTGGAAACATCGTCGGCCTGCATCAGGCTCGAGCCGAATACTTCGCGCTGGTGGGCGATTACGACCAGGGCATCGAACAGCTCGATCTGGCCAAGCGTCGAGCGGGCAACTTCCAGCTCGCTGCTCGGATCGATGCACGGCAGAAGCAGTTGATCGATGAAAAGCGCTCGGTCGACGAAATGCTGCGCTGAACCGGCAAGGGCCGTCGCAGAACGCTCAGCGCTCTGCGACGGACTCAGGCATTGCCCGCCTGTTTGAGCCGCGCGGCCTGGGTGAAATCCAGCATTCGCTTGAGCGGCTTGACCGCACGCGGAATGAGCGCCTGATCGACGAATATCTCGTTGCTGCCGGCCCGCAGGCACTCGAGCGTACGTTCCAGGGTATTCATCGCCATCCACGGGCAGTGCGCACAGCTGCGACAGGTTGCACCCTGGCCGGCAGTCGGCGCCTCGATGAAGATCTTCTCCGGGCAAAGCTGCTGCATCTTGTAGAAAATGCCACGGTCGGTCGCCACGATGAGTGTCTGCTGCGGCAATGTCTGCGCCGCCTTGATGAGCTGACTGGTGGATCCCACTGCGTCGGCGAGCTCGACCACGGCCTGCGGCGACTCCGGGTGCACCAGAATCGCGGCATCGGGGTAAAGCGCCTTCATGTCGGCCAGCTGCTTGGCCTTGAACTCTTCATGAACGATGCAGGCACCGTCCCATAGCAGCATATCCGCCCCGGTTTCGCGGCGAACGTAGTCGCCCAGATGCTTGTCCGGCGCCCAGATGATCTTCTCGCCGTTATCCATCAGGCTTTCGACGATTTCCAGCGCACAGCTGGACGTCACCACCCAGTCGGCCCGTGCCTTGACCGCTGCCGAAGTGTTCGCATAGACCACCACGGTGCGCTCGGGATGCTGATCGCAGAAGGCGGAAAAGTCCTCCACCGGGCAGCCCAGATCGAGCGAGCAAGTGGCCTCGAGGGTCGGCATCAGCACGCGCTTCTCGGGATTGAGGATCTTCGCCGTTTCGCCCATGAACTTGACGCCGGCGACCAGTACGGTCTGTGCCGGGTGCTCATTGCCGAAACGCGCCATTTCCAGGGAATCGGAAACGCAGCCGCCGGTTTCCTCCGCCAGGGCCTGGATCACTGGATCGGTATAGTAATGCGCCACCAGCACTGCGTTCTGGCGCTTCAACTCGACAGCTATCTCGCTGCGCAACTGCGCTTGCTGCTCAGGCGTAAGAGGCTTGGGCTGCATGGCGGCCAGGTGAGCCTGCACAAGAATGCGTTCGGGTATCTGCGTCATGGTCGCGGGTCCTGCCAACACGAAATTGCACGAAGCGCCGACCACAACGGCGTAACCCGGCATGATACGGCTTGTCGATAACAGGAGAGGCACAGGGTTCGACACACCTCCTGCCATTCGACGGGGCAGGAATACTAGCCGAAGCATCTGCTAAAGGGAAAGCGCGGGAGTCGCATGCGAAGCACTGGATGGCACCCCGCGAAATGAAAACCGCCGGCATCAGCCGGCGGTTATTTTGGATCACTCGCCCTTGAGCATGTGTCCACGTTCTTCCAGGTTGATATGCCACTGCATGGCTTCGCCCAGCAGATGCGGCGTCTGCCCGCCCTTCTTGCAGGCGTCGTCGAAGTACTTGTTCAGCGCATCGCGGTAGGACGGGTGTACGCAGTTGTCGATGATGACGCGCGCACGCTCGCGCGGAGCGAGGCCACGCAGGTCGGCCAGACCCTGCTCGGTCACCAGGATCTCGACGTCGTGCTCTGTGTGGTCGACATGAGCCACCATTGGCACGACGCTGGAGATGTTGCCGCCCTTGGCGATCGACTTGGTCACGAAGATGGCCATGTGGGCGTTACGCGCGAAATCGCCCGAACCGCCGATGCCGTTCATCATCTTGGTGCCACCCACGTGAGTGGAGTTGACGTTGCCGTAGATGTCGAACTCCAGCGCAGTGTTGATGCCGATGATGCCCAGGCGGCGCACCAGCTCAGGATGGTTGGAGATTTCCTGCGGACGCAGAATCAGTTTGTCCTTGTACTTTTCCAGGTTGCCGAACACGCGGTCGTTGCAGCGCTCGGACAGGGTGATGGAGCAACCGGAGGCGAAAGTCATCTTGCCGGCGTCGATCAGCTCGAAGGTGCAGTCCTGCAGTACTTCGGAGTACATGACCAGATCTTCGAACGGCGAGTCGATCAGACCGCACATCACGGCGTTGGCGATGTTGCCGATACCCACCTGCATCGGGCCGAGGTTCTTGGCCATGCGCCCGGCTTCGACTTCACTCTTGAAGAACTCGACCAGGTGGTTGGCAATGGCCTGGGTTTCTTCGTCCGGCGGCGTAACCGTGGAGTAGGAGTCCGGCTGGTCGGTAATGACGATCGCAGCGATCTTGGCCGGGTCAACCGGAATCGCGGCAGTGCCCAGACGGTCATCGACCTTGGTCAGCGGAATCGGACCGCGATTCGGACGCTCGCCCGGGAAATAGATGTCATGCAGACCTTCCAGGTTCAGGTTGTGCGCCAGGTTCAGCTCGATGATCACCTGATCGGCAAACATTGCCAGGTTGGCCGAGTTACCGACGGAGGTGGTCGGAACGATATGGCCGTCCTCGGTGATGCACAGCGCTTCGACGATGGTGACGTCCGGACGCTTGATCTGATGGTTGCGCATCTGCTCGACGGTGTGCGACAGGTGCTGGTCGATGAACATGACCTCGCCCTGGTTGATGGCCTTGCGCAGCACCGGATCCGCCTGGAACGGCATGCGACGAGCCAGCAGGCCGGCAGAAGCCATCTTGCCATCCAGGTCGTTACCGAGGCTGGCACCGGTGACCAGGCTGATCTTCAGCTTCTCGTCCTTGGCACGGTCGATCAGCGCAAGGGGTACTGCCTTGGCTTCCCCCGCACGGGTGAAGCCGCTCATGCCAACGGTCATGCCGTCGCGAATAAGGGAAGCGGCCTCTTGGGCGCTCATGACCTTGTTCTGCAGAGAGGACAAGCGGATGCGATCAGAATACATTTGAGCCTCGAACCAACGGACAATCAGGAAGGTCGCAGTCTATTACGTTTAAAAACGCTTGAGCCACCTACTAAGGTCGTAGAGAAAAAAGTGGCTTATGGCCGAACGTAGCACTCGCGCGGAGCCGAGCGAAAAAGCGGGCATAAAAAAGCCGGACGACCTGTCGGTCTCCGGCTTTCTCTGCTCCCTGAGGAGAATCTGGTGGGTCGTGTAGGATTCGAACCTACGACCAATTGGTTAAAAGCCAACTGCTCTACCAACTGAGCTAACGACCCGATGCGGGGCGCATGATACTGATTTGATTGATGAAAAAAAAGTTTTTTTTAAAAAACTTTGTTCAGCGAACCTTCAGCGATAACGAGTCGGATCGGCCAGCCCGGCCTCGGCGAAACCCGCAGCCCGCAGCCGGCAACTGTCGCACTTGCCACATGCCCGCCCATCCTCGTCAGCCTGATAGCAGGACACGGTCATCGCGTAGTCAACACCCAGGCGCGCGCCTTCCTGAACGATCCGCGCCTTGCTCATGTCCTGCAGCGGGGCCTGGATGCGAAAACCTGTACCCTCCACGCCCGCCTTGGTCGCCAGATTGGCCATGCGCTCGAACGCCGCGACGAATTCGGGACGACAGTCCGGATAGCCAGAGTAATCCACCGCATTGACGCCGATGAAGATGTCCTGCGCACCCAGGACTTCCGCCCAGCCAAGCGCCAGCGAAAGGAAAACGGTATTGCGAGCCGGCACATAGGTAACCGGGATACCGTCGCCAGGCGACTCGGGCACATCGATGCTCTCATCGGTCAGTGCCGAGCCACCGATACCGTTGAGGTTGAGCCCTATGACCTTGTGCTCGACCACGCCCAACTGCCTGGCAACGCGCTCCGCAGCCTGCAGTTCGGCACGATGACGCTGCCCGTAATCGAAGCTCATGGTGTAGCAGGCGTAGCCCTGATCACGGGCCATTGCGACGACCGTAGCCGAATCAAGCCCACCAGACAGCAGAATGACTGCCTTCTTATCGTTCATTGCGCATTACCCTCAAAGCAAATTACCGAGGCCGGTGATTCAGTGGCCTGGCGCGTCATTCCAGATGATCTTGTGCAGCTGCAACTGCAACCTGACCGGCAGGTTGTCGGCAACGATCCAGTCGGCCAGCGCACGCACATCGACCTGGCCATGGCTCGGCGAGAACAGTACTTCGCCAGCCCGGCGATCAAGGCCGTACTCGATCAGCTTGCTGACAGCCCAGTCATAGTCCTCGCGCGAGCAGATGACGAACTTCACCTGATCGTTGCGCGTAAGGCAGCCAATGTTCTCGTAGCGATTGCGCGCAATTTCGGCAGAACCTGGCGTTTTCAGGTCGACCACGCGACTCACCCGCTCGTCTACCGCGGAAATATCGAGTGCGCCACTGGTTTCCAGCGACACCTCGTACCCGGCATCGCACAGGCGCCGCAGCAGTGGCACACAATTGGGCTGGGCCAGCGGCTCTCCACCGGTGACACAGACGTAACGAGGGTTATAGCTGGCGACGCGTTCGACGATCGCATCGAGGGACATCAGCTCTCCGCCACTGAACGCGTAGGCGGTATCGCAATATTGACAGCGCAGGGGACAGCCAGTGAGGCGAACGAACACCGTGGGCAGTCCACTGGTGCGCGTCTCGCCCTGCAGCGAGTAGAAGATCTCGGTAATTCGCAGGGTCATATCAGCCACGGGCGTGACGGCTAGACAGGCCATCCGCCTCCGTTGCAAGGAATAGGGGCGGCGATTCTAACGAAAAAACCCGCACAATGGGCGGGTTTCGTTCGTTATCACCAACGGTGACTTCAGCGATTGAGCTGGCGCTGGGCAAGCTGGGCCGCAGAAGTGTTCGGATACTGCGAAATGACCTGACGCAGAATGCCCTGGGCCTTGTCCCGATTCCCCAGCCGAATCTCGACATCGGCCAGCTTGTAGAGCGAATCCGGCACCTTGCTGTGCTGCGGATAAGCCTGACTTACGCGAGCAAAAGCCTGGCCGGCGCCTTGCAAATCGCCCTTGGCCAGATTGACTTCGCCCAGCCAGTATTGGGCGTTGCCCGCATATTGACTGTCGGGGTATTTACGCAAAAAAGCCGCGAACGCCTGGCTGGCCCTGTCGAAGTCCTTTGCCTTGATCAGGTCGAAAGCAGCGTCGTAATAGAGCTTTTCCTGCGCCGGGTCGCTCGACTCGCTACGCCCCTGCCCTTGCGCGGCGGCATTGGCACTGGCATCGGCGGCGGATGATGCCTCTTGGGGCGCCACCGCCTGATTGGCAGCAGCTGCGGACCCGCTCGACAGGCGTCGATCCAGATCCTGATAACGTTCCAGCCCCTCTTGCTGCAGGCGCTGGATCTCATTCTGTTGCACCTCGAGCATGCCGCGCAATTGCGCGATCTCTTCCTGCATCTGCTGCAGTTGCATGAAGAGCATGCCCTGCGCCGAAGATGGGGCGACAGCCCCACCTCCGGCATAGGCACCATCACCGCTCGGCGCAGCCGCGGAATATCCGGAGCCGGTGCCAGTGGCACCCTGCTCGTAATCCACGACCGGCACTTGAGCCAGCGCCATCAGCGGCAGCCCGAGCACTGTAAAAGTCAGAGCGTGACGGTACTTTCGCATGACGACTTACTTACGCAGTTCGACGCGACGGTTCTGAGCCCAGGACTGCTCGTCGTTACCCATGGCAACCGGACGCTCCTCGCCGTAGGAAACCAGTTCCAGCTGGGCCGGGGAAACACCCTGCAGGACCAGGTAACGCTGAACGGCCTTGGAGCGGCGCTCGCCCAGAGCCATGTTGTACTCACGGGTACCACGCTCGTCGGTGTGGCCTTCCAGAACGACGCGAGCGCCGTTGCCTTTCAGGTCCTTGGCGTGAACGTCCAGAGCGCGCATGGCTTCCGGCTTCAGGTCGGAGCTGTCGTACTCGAAGTAGAAGGTGGTGATGGCGCGCAGAGCAGCTTCTTCGCTCATGCTGCCGTCGACGGCACCGGAGTCAGCACCATAACCAGCATTCGGATCGATCGCGCCCGAACCCTCGCCCGAATCGTCGCCGCCTTTGGACGAACAACCGACAGCAACAGCCATGGCCAGAGCCAGAGCGGTGAACTTACCGAATTTCAGCATTTCCATTTGTAACAACCCCAGGTGTGTTTTGGTTAAAAGCGTTGATACCGCATCAGTTCAGGTAAGGGGACCAGGACGGCTCTCGGACTTCGCCTTGAGCTGTAGGAAGCGGGAGCCTAACGCGTCCATTGATGGACACGAGCATCAAGACTCCCCGGCCCTGCTGGCGGGTGGCGTAGATTAGCATGGTGCCATTAGGCGCAACAGTGGGCGACTCATCCAGACTGGTATCAGAAAGTATGCGCAGGTTGCCGCGCTGCAGATCCTGAGCAGCAACCTTGAAGTTGGTGTAGCCATCCTGACGATGAATCATGACCAGGGTCTTCTCGTCGGCCGACAGTTTCGGGTTGGCGTTGTAGTTGCCGACGAAGGTCACCCGCTCGGCAGAGTTGGTACCCAGCCGCTGCTTGTACACCTGCGGCTTGCCCGCGCGGTCGGACGTGTAATAGATGGTCTGACCGTCAGCTCCCCAGAACGGTTCGGTATCGATCGCATAGTGATTGGTCAGGCGCTGCAACTGCCGCGAGCCCAGGTCCATCACGTAGACCTCGGGATTGCCGTCCTTCGACAGCACGAACGCCAGGCGATTACCGTCCGGGGAAAACGCCGGAGCGCCGTTCAACCCTTCGAAATTGGTGATCTGCTCGCGTCGACCGGTATCGATGTGCTGGATGAAGATGCGTGGACGCTTCTGCTCGAACGAAACGTAGGCGATGCGACGTCCGTCCGGCGAATAGCGTGGCGAGAGGATGGGTTCGCGCGACTGCAGCAAGGTCACTGCGCGCGCACCGTCATAGTCCGAGCGCTGCAGCGTATAACGGGTATTCGCGCCACCCAGCCGCTCGACAGTCACGTACAACAGGCGGGTCGAGAACGCCCCCTTGATGCCGGTCAGTTTCTCGAACGCCTGATCCGCGGCATGGTGAGCCATGTCGCGCAGCTGATCCGAACCGCCACCGACCGTTCCGCTCATCACTTGCTGCTCGGTGGCAACATTGAATACCTCGTAGCGAATCTGCAGACGACCGCCCGCCGGCTCGATGTTGCCCACCATCACATACTGGGCGCCCAGCGCCTTCCAGTCGCGATAGATGATCTCGCTGCCACGGCTCGGCATGCTGATCATGTTCTGCCGCGCAATGGGCTGGAACGTGCCCGAGTTACGCAGGTCGTTACCGATGATTTCCGCCATGTCCTCCGGCAGCACGGTACCGCCCTGCCAGCCGAAAGGCACCACGGCGATCGGAATCGCACGATCGGCACCGCTGGTCACGACGATGTTTTTCTCCTGCGCCACCGCCATTCCTGTCAGGCAGCACAACAAAAGGACAAGTAGACCTCGAAGGGAGTTGATCACAACGCAAGATCCTCAGGCGTGAATGTCATTTTGAATGAACGGTAGGGCTGAAATTCCTGCGGGCTCAGGCCCTGCATTTCAGTCAACCGACCGATGTTCTTCACTGCGGCAACCGCAGAATTGTCGAAGGGTACGTCACCGCTCGATCGCGAAACACCGACGTTGGTGATAGTGCCATCCGGAAGCATGTTGACCTGCAACTGTACGGTCATGTTGTTGCGCGCTGATGGTGGGCGGGTCCAACCTTCCGCGGCACGCAGCCGAATCAGGTCATCGAAGTTACCGGATACCTGATCGCCTTGCGTATCAGCCATCGCCTGTTGACGTTCGGTGGAGTCGGACAGCAGCTCGGCAAGCGCCTGAGCCTTCTTGTCCTCTGCCGCCTTGCGTGCAGCTTCTGCCGCAGCTTTCTTCTTGGCTTCTTCCGCCGCCTTTTTCCTGGCTGCCTCGGCCGCAGCCTTCTTCTTCGCGTCCTCGGCTGCTTTGCGCTTGGCCTCTTCGGCGGCCTTCTTCTTGGCCTCCTCGGCCGCTTTCTTCTTGGCCGCCTCTTCTGCAGCTTTCTTCTTCGCGATCTCAGCCTGTTTCTGCTGCTCGACCTTCTTGGCCGCCTCGGCCTTCTTGGCTGCAGCAGCCTTCTCGGCAGCCGCTTTCGCCGCTTCGGCCTTTCGAGCCTCCTCAGCCTTCTTTTGTTCCGCAACGCGAGCGGCAACCTGCTTTTCCTGCTCGACCTTGCGCTGCTCCATCTGCTCGGTCTCGAACTGCTTGGCAGCGGTCTTCTTCGCCTCGCCGGCGATCTTCTGGTTGGTCTGCGTGGTCGCCTGGCTCTGCGACTTGAGCTGATACAGAGTGGCCTGCACGATCGGCTTGGATGGCGGCAGCTCGGGCGTCATGGAAAAACTGACGAACAGCATGCCGAAGATGAGCAAATGCAGGCCGACCGCAAGCACGGTCGGCCAGAAATAGCCCTGCGAAGGCGAGGAGTCGCGCTGCTGCATCAGGGCGCCTCGGTGATCAGGCCGACATTGCCCACACCGGCCTCCTGCAGACCACCCATGGCAGCCATGACCGAGCCGTAATCGACGGCCCGGTCGCCACGAATGAACACCTGGGTATCCGGGCGCTGGCGCATGATGGCGACGACGGCACGGGTCATGTCTTCCAGCGCTACCGCCTCGTTACCCTTGCTCTCGGTGTCGACTTCGCTGCCGACATTCCAGTAGTAGGTCTTGTCCGCCTTGATGGAGATGGTCAACACCTGCTTGTCGTTGTCCTGCGGCAAGGCCTCGCTGCTGACCTTGGGCAGATCGACCTTGACGCCCTGGTTGAGCATCGGCGCCGTGACCATGAAGATGACCAGCAGCACCAGCATCACATCGATGTAAGGCACCACGTTCATCTCGGCGACGGGCTTGCGTCTGTTGCGGATTCTGGCCATGGCCGTGGGCCTCAGTCTTCGGTGGTGTGGACTTTGCGGTGAAGGATGGCCTGGAACTCGTCGGCGAAGGTGTAGTAGCGGCCAATGAGCATCTCGCCGCGCGCAGCGAAACGGTTGTAGGCGATCACCGCGGGAATCGCGGCAAACAGGCCGATCGCCGTGGCGATCAGCGCTTCGGCGATACCCGGAGCCACGGTTGCCAGCGTTGCCTGCTGCACCTGCGCAAGACCGCGGAAGGAGTTCATGATCCCCCAGACAGTACCGAACAGGCCGATATACGGACTGGTGGAGCCAACGGTGGCGAGAAATGGCAGGCTCTGCTCCAGTTTCTCCTCTTCACGCGAAATCGCCACGCGCATGGCACGGTTGACGCCATCCATCACTGCATCGGGATCGACGCCGGACTGTTGGCGCAGACGGGAAAACTCCTTGAAGCCGGCACGGAAGATCTGCTCGACACCTGAGTCCGGATCAGGATTGCTACCGGCCTGCCGATAAAGCTTGGACAGGTCGATACCCGACCAGAAGCGCTCCTCGAAAGTATCCAGCGCCCGCTTTGCGGCGCGCAGCATGCTGCCGCGCTGAAAAATCAGAATCCACGAGGTCACCGAAGCGGCGACAAGGATCAGCATGACCAGTTGCACCACGAAGCTGGCGTTGCTGATCAGGCTCCACATGGACATATGATCGACGTTGGCTTCCACGCTTACTCTCCTACAGGGGATAGACCCGAGCCCGCGAAGGCTTCGCGCAGCTCTTCGGGAATGGCTCGGGGTTTCAAACTCTCGGCACGCACGCAGGCCACCAGCACCTGCCCCTCACACAGCAAAACATCATCCATCGCGCGACGAACCTGTTGACGGAAACGCAGGCTGGCACGATTCAGCTCGATCACTTCGGCCGTCACCAGCAGTTCATCATCCAGGCGCGCCGGCGCCCGGTAGCGCGCCTCGACCGAATGCACGACGAACAGCAAGTCCTCACCAGCCAGCTGCGACTGGGCGAATCCCAGGATGCGCAACCGCTCGGTACGAGCTCGCTCCATGAATTTGAGGTAATTGACGTAGTAGACGATGCCCCCCGCATCGGTGTCCTCGTAGTAGACACGACAACGGTGGGTGAAGATCTCGGCTTCGGCTTGCGCGCGCATACTAGTGCTCGGCCCTGTAAATGCCAATCGGGTAACAGAACAATATTTTCTTCAAACCATGTCACCGTCGAACAGGTCCGGTGTCGGGGCGTCGCCCATGCGCTTGGGCAGGTTGAGGCCGAAATGCAGATAGGCATGGCGTGTCACGACGCGACCGCGTGGCGTGCGCATGATGTAGCCCTGCTGGATCAGGTAGGGCTCGAGCACGTCCTCGATGGTATGGCGCTCCTCGCTGATCGCAGCGGCCAGGCTGTCGATACCCACCGGCCCGCCGTCGAACTTCTCGATCAGAGTCAGCAGCAACCGGCGGTCCTGGTGATCGAAGCCACGCTCATCGACATCGAGCATGTTCAGGGCGAGATCGGCAATTTGCCGCGTGATCTCGCCCGTGCCGCGCACTTCGGCGAAATCGCGCACACGGCGCAACAACCGATTGGCGATTCGCGGCGTCCCCCGCGCCCGCCGGGCGATCTCGAAGGCCCCCTCGGGCTCGGTCGGCAATCCCAGGATACCGGCCGAGCGACTGACGATGGTGGCCAGGTCCTCGGTGGAATAGAACTCCAGGCGCTGCACGATCCCGAATCGGTCGCGTAGCGGATTGGTCAACATGCCGGCACGGGTGGTGGCGCCGATCAGAGTGAACGGGGGCAGATCCAGCTTGATCGAGCGAGCCGCCGGGCCTTCGCCGATCATGATGTCGAGCTGGAAGTCCTCCATGGCCGGATACAGCACTTCCTCGACAATCGGCGACAAGCGGTGGATCTCGTCGACGAAAAGCACGTCACCGGCTTCCAGATTGGTCAGCAACGCAGCGAGGTCGCCGGGCCGCTCGAGGACCGGCCCCGAGGTGCTCTTGATCGACACCCCCATTTCTTCGGCGATGATGTTTGCCAGCGTGGTCTTGCCCAGGCCAGGCGGACCGAAGATCAGGGTGTGGTCGAGCGCTTCCTGGCGCCCCCTGGCGGCGCGAATGAACAGATCCATCTGCTCGCGCACGACCGGCTGGCCGATGTATTCGGCAAGCCGCAGTGGGCGAATGGCGCGATCCAGCTGTTCGTCGCGGTCGCGACTGCTGGCCGTGACGATACGATCCGCTTCGATCATGGCTTACACCATACCCTTGAGGGCACGACGGATCATTTCTTCACTGCTCAAATCTTCTTCCTGTATGGCGGACACTGCGCGGCTGGCTTCCTGAGGCTTGAAGCCCAGGGAGATCAACGCGCTGACCGCATCATTCTCGGCGCTTGTGACTGCCGTTTTGCCGCCAGGTTCAACCACGAAGGTCGCGATCGCAGGCATGCTTTCCCACGCCTTGAAGCGATCCTTCAATTCCACCAGCAGGCGCTCGGCGGTCTTCTTGCCTACGCCAGGGATGCGCACCAGGACCGACGTATCCTGCGCCTGGACACAACGCACCAGCTCGTCGACCTCCAGGCCGGACATCAATGCCAACGCCAGCTTGGGCCCCACTCCATTCAAGCGGATCAGCTCGCGAAACAGCTCGCGCTCACGCTTTTCGGCGAAGCCATAAAGAAGTTGTGCGTCTTCACGCACAACAAGGTGCGTATGCAGCGTCACCGGCTCGCCGACCGCCGGCAGGCGATACAGCGTCGTCATCGGCACCTCGACTTCATAGCCGATGCCATTAACGTCGAGAATCAGGTGCGGCGGTTGTTTCTCCGCCAGGGTGCCACGCAAACGTCCGATCACAGTCCCGCTTCCTCCACGACCGCGAAGCCCCTGCTCCCGGCCAATCGATTTGTTTCCACCCATGGCGTATGCCGTTCGGAAGGCAGAGATTACTTCGTAGGAGCGCGCCATGCGCACGTTTCGCGAGCATGGCCCGCTCCTACAAGTGATCCCGCGGCCCTGGCGGACGATGACGACTACAGCCGCAGGCGCCCGCCTCGCCGCTTGGCCCCAACCAGCCCATGAGGTATCAGGCTCTGCCTGTGATGCGCATGACAGAGGGCGATAGCCAGCGCATCGGAGGCATCGATCTGCGGCTTTTCCAGGAGCTTGAGCAGGTGCATGACCATCATCTGCACTTGCTGCTTGTCCGCTCCACCCGTTCCGGCGATCGCCTGCTTGACCTGCGTCGCGGTGTACTCGGCGATCGGCAGCCCGGCTTCGGCCCCAGCGACGATGGCTGCTCCCCGAGCCTGGCCGAGCTTGAGCGCGGAATCGGCATTACGTGCCATGAATACCTGCTCGATACCCATGGTCACCGGGCCATAGGTTCGGATGACCTCGCTCACCCCGCTGAAAACGGCACGCAGGCGCTCCGACAGCTCACCCGTGCCGGTGCGAATGCAGCCCGAGGCAACGTATTCGCAAGCGCGACCGGTGTCTCGGACGACGCCGTAACCGGTGATTCGAGAGCCCGGATCGATACCCAAAATCAGCGTCATGCCTTGGCCGTGCTGTCTATTTATCCAGTGGCGAGTATACGGAGGCGCCTGCCACGACGCCACCAGCGGCGTCATATCCAAATGCTCGGCTGACGCTGCACCGAAGCATAAAAAAACCGGAAGCGCTGCTGCGACTTCCGGCTTGTTCGAGCACCACGACTCAGCCCAGCTGCTCCATCACTTCGTCCGGAATCTCGGCGTTGTGGTAAACGTTCTGCACATCATCCAGATCTTCCAACGCATCGATCAGACGCAGGACTTTCTGCGCAGTCTCGACATCGGTGATCGGCGCCATGATCGACGGGATCATCGCCACCTCCGCCTCGTCACCCTTGAACCCAGCCCCGGTCAGCGCCTCGTTGACCGAAAGGAAATCGGCGAAGCTGGTGTAGACCTCGACGGAGCCGTCTTCCTGGGTGACCACGTCGTCGGCACCGGCCTCCAGCGCCGCTTCCATCAAGGCGTCCTCGTCGACGCCGGGCGCGTAGCTGATCTGACCCTTGCGGTCGAACATATAGGCCACCGAACCATCGGTGCCGAGGTTGCCGCCGTTCTTGCTGAAGGCGTGGCGCACCTCTGCGGCGGTGCGGTTGCGGTTGTCCGTCATGGCCTCGATGATGATCGCCACGCCGCTCGGCGCGTAACCCTCGTAGCTCAGCTCCGTCATGTTGTCCGCTTCGCTGGAGCCTGCGCCCCGGGCGATGGCGCGATCGATGACGTCACGCGACATATTGGCGGTCAGCGCCTTGTCCACGGCCAGACGCAAACGCGGGTTGTCCGCCGGCACACCGCCGCCGTGCTTGGCCGCCACGGTCAGTTCGCGGATCAGTTTGGTGAAGATCTTGCCCCGCTTGGCGTCCTGACGCTCTTTGCGATGCTTGATATTGGCCCATTTGGAATGACCAGCCATAACTCACTCCATTCTTCGACTGAATCAGAAATCTCGATAACCCGCCCAACGCCTACTTCGACAGGGCGGGTATCGCCATAACGCCGCCTGCACGGCCCGGAGCCGCAAGACGAAGAAGCCTGGCAGGAACCAGGCCTCGGATAGCGCTTATTCCGCCTTTGGCTGCTCGCGCAGACGGATATGCAGGTCGCGCAGCGCCTTGTTGTCCACTGCCCCCGGCGCCTGGGTCATGACGTCCGCCGCACTCTGGGTTTTCGGGAAGGCGATCACTTCGCGAATGGACTGCGCACCGGTCATCAGCATCACCAGGCGATCCAGACCGAAGGCCAGGCCACCGTGTGGCGGAGCACCGAACTTCAGCGCATCGAGCAGGAAGCCGAACTTCTCCTCCTGCTCGGCTTCGTCGATGCCGAGGATGCGGAATACGGTCTGCTGCATTTCCTTGCGATGGATACGGATCGAGCCGCCACCCAGCTCGGTGCCATTGAGTACCATGTCGTAGGCGCGCGACAGGGCGGCCGCCGGATTGGCTTCCAGTTCCTGCGGCGAGCATTTCGGCGCGGTGAACGGATGGTGCAGCGCACTCAGCGAACCGTCGTCGTTCTCTTCGAACATCGGGAAGTCGACTACCCACAGCGGAGCCCAGTCGCAGGTCAGCAGCTTGAGGTCGTGACCGATCTTGATGCGCAGCGCACCCAGCGCCTCGGAAACGATCTTGGCCTTGTCGGCACCGAAGAAGACGATGTCGCCATCGACCGCACCGACACGATCGAGGATCACATTGAGGTTGTCTTCCGGAATGAACTTGACGATCGGCGACTGCAGACCCTCGACGCCCTTGGCACGCTCGTTGACCTTGATGTAGGCCAGGCCCTTGGCACCATAGATGCCGACGAACTTGGTGTAGTCGTCGATCTGGCTGCGCGGCATGCTCGCCGCACCCGGTACCCGCAGCGCAGCGACGCGACCTTTCGGATCGTTGGCCGGGCCGGAGAAGACCTTGAACTCGACCGCATTGAGCTGATCGGCAACGTCCACCAGCTCCAGCGGGATACGCAGGTCAGGCTTGTCCGAACCATAACGGCGCATGGCCTCTTCGAACGGCATGTGCGGGAAGTCGCCGAACTCCAGACCGAGCACTTCCATGAACAGCTTGCGGATCATGCCTTCGGTGATACCGATGATGTCCGCTTCGTCGAGGAAGCTGGTCTCGATGTCGATCTGGGTGAATTCTGGCTGGCGATCGGCGCGCAGGTCTTCGTCGCGGAAGCACTTGGCGATCTGGTAGTAGCGGTCGAAGCCGGCAACCATCAGCAGTTGCTTGAACAGCTGCGGCGATTGCGGCAAGGCAAAGAAATTACCGGCATGGGTACGGCTCGGCACCAGATAGTCGCGCGCACCCTCGGGCGTCGGGCGCCCCAGGATCGGCGTTTCCACGTCGAGGAAACCGTTTTCATCCAGATAGCGACGAATGCTGGCGGTGATACGCGAGCGCAGCTTGAGCTTCTCGGCCATCTCCGGACGGCGCAGGTCGATGAAGCGATAGCGCAGGCGCGTCTCTTCACCGACGTCGCTGTACTCGTTGAGCGGGAATGGCGGAGTTTCCGCGTCGTTCAGCACTTCCAGCTCGTAGCCCAGCACCTCGATGGCGCCGGAGCTCATGTTCGGGTTGACCGCACCGGCAGGGCGCAGGCGCACCTTGCCGGTCACCTTGATGACGTACTCGCTGCGTACCCGGTCAGCCGTGGCGAAGGTTTCGGCGCGGTCCGGATCGAAGACAACCTGGGCCAGCCCCTCACGATCACGCACGTCGAGGAAGATCACCCCGCCGTGGTCACGACGGCGATGTACCCAGCCGCAAAGAGTGATTTCCTGACCGTCCAGGCTTTCGTTCAGTTGGCCGCAATAGTGACTGCGCATCATGATGGTGTTCGCTTCTCGTATCTTGAATTCGATGGGGCGCTGGAGCCGCGACAGGCCGACGGCACCGTTGCTGCTCTGCGGAAGCGGCATGTTGCTGCGCGCGGTACCGCATTTCGCATGGGGGTGCCGGACGCTGCAGCAGGGCTGTCGGGCGCCGGGCACAAGGGCGGGATTATATCCGCATAATCAACACCGCGCAGCCGTCGGCCCGGGCAATTCTGTTTCTGCCAGCGGACGACTGAACCCAGGAGGGCGCCTGCCCTCCAAAGGCGATCAGCGATGTGCGTGCCGCATCAATTTACAAAGCGAAGCCTTTTTCTGGCATAACTAGGGCCTGTTGACGCTTCAGCGCGAACCGCGTTGCTGCGCCATTTGCCACGCAACCCTTCGGGCCGGCCACGAACGAAACGTCAACAAACCCTAGCGTCTGAACCATCCACCAGGAGAGAAATATGGAAATCAACATTGGTATCGCCGAACAGGACCGTGCAGCCATTGCCGAGGGCCTGTCCCGCCTGCTCGCCGACACCTACACCCTGTACCTGAAGACCCATAACTTCCACTGGAACGTGACGGGTCCGATGTTCAACACCTTGCACACCATGTTCGAGACCCAGTACACCGAACTGGCCGTCGCGGTAGACGATATCGCCGAACGCATTCGCACCCTGGGCTTTCCGGCGCCGGGCACCTACGCGGCCTATGCCCGCCTGAGCTCCATCAAGGAAGAGGAAGGCGTCCCGACGGCAGACGAGATGATCAAGCTGCTGGTGGAAGGCCAGGAAGCGGTCGTACGCACGGCGCGCGGCATCTTCCCGCTGCTGGACAAGGTCAGTGACGAGCCGACTGCCGACCTGCTGACCCAGCGCATGCAGATCCATGAGAAGACTGCCTGGATGCTGCGCAGCCTGCTGTCAGCCTGAGCCTCTTCGGCACAGGGCACTCGCCGGAGTGCCCTGTTGCACCACGACGACGCATTCCTTGCGCCTCGACACCGCGACACGCTCATTTGAGCCCCCCACGCCTTTGCTGTTAAATACGCCGCGCTGCAAGCCAGCCCGCGCGGTTCCTCGAGCAGTATTCAGCCCTGAGCGAGAGAACGTTCCCCACGAGCACCCTGGCCCCTGCGGCTTCTTCTGTCGTGTTATCAACGTGAGCCATACAAGAATGCTTAAGATCGTCCATGTTCTGGCGGGCGTGATCGCCCTGCTGTTGTCATTCGTCCCCAGCCTACGCGGCGGCATGCCGCTCCTGCTGCAGCCCGAAGCCTTGTGCCTGCTGATGCTCGGCCTGCTGAACGCGCAATTCGCCCCTGCGGCTCTACTGAACGACAGCCGGACCCGCCCGGTAATCATTGCCACATCGACCCTGCTGCTGCTCGCGATCGCCCTGCAGGCCGCGATCCTGCTGGCTGCACTGCCGCAGATCGCAGGCCAACCAGCGACCCTGGCCAGCCTGCTGCTCGCCCTGGTCGCCGTCCTGCTCCACCTGGCGACACCGCGCGGACGCATCTCGCAGGCGAAAGCCGCTCGCCCGACCACGAGCGCACCGTCGACAGCCGGCCGCGAGGCGGGCACGGTGAAGTGGTTCAACACCTCCAAGGGCTTCGGCTTCATCTCCAGGGACAGCGGTGACGATGTGTTCGTGCACTTTCGTGCGATTCGCGGCGAGGGACACCGGATCCTGGTCGAGGGCCAGCGTGTGGAGTTCACCATCATGATGCGCGACAAGGGACTTCAGGCCGAGGACGTCGTCCCGGTCGACCCGACCCGCTAAGCCGGCCCAGCAAAGCGCAGGGCCGACCGGCCCTGCTTCCGGCAATATCCAGTCAGTAATGGGGCGGCGGCGCTTCGTCCTCACCTGCACCCAGCGAGCTTTGCAGCTCTTCCTGGCGTCTCGCCAGCGCAGCCAACTGAAGCTTCACGCGCTCCATGATTCGCTGCTGTTCGACCAGTACATCATTCAGGGCCTGAATGGTGTCATCCTGAAACGCCAGACGCGCCTCCAGGTCCGTTATGCGGGCTTCCAGATCCATCGTCATTCCTCGAAACGAAAGTCGTCGGCAAGAACCAGCCGTAGTTTCTCCCTGATCGCCGCCACCTGCTCTTGGGCATAGGGTTTCGCAGGCTGTTTGCCCCATACCGGTGCCGGCCAGGCAGCGTCGTCGCGACGCCTGGCGATGACATGCATATGCAGTTGTGCAACCACGTTGCCGAGCGCAGCAACGTTCATCTTGTCCGCACCGAATGTGTCCTTGACGATCTCGGCCAGCGCGGTGGTTTCCCGCCACAATGCCTGCTGGTCCGCCGAATCGAGCTGGAACAGTTCACTCACCTCCTCGCGCCGCGGCACCAGGATGAACCACAGATATTGCGCATCGTTCATCAGCAATAGCCGGCAGAGCGGGAAGTCACCAATCAGCGACGTATCCTGCTCCAGACGTGAATCGAGAACGAACATAACACTCCCCTTCGACCTGATTGCGAGGCAGTGCGGGAATGCACCGCCTATTAAGCGTCGAAGAAGGATACTCCAGCCCAGCCCGGCAACAACCGCCCTGCGCGCGCAATAATGGTGCCGAGCGCATCTGCGCACGCCGCATTTCGGTGCAGCCGCAGAAACAAGTAAGCTATTGCACGCCTCAAAAGCGCGTCAAACGCATTTGGGTGCGATTTTTGCTATCCATCACGAGAAGCTACGGCAGCGGCTTCAAAACGCCGCAACCGATGCCACGCTGCTTGCTCTGGCGCTGCACTAGAGCTAAACAGTACATTCTCTGGATGGCTTTTCGCGTAAGCGGCCATAACTGGCTAAAGCCTGATGCGGGACTAAGAAGTTGCACCCTTTCCGTTCACGGGAAGGCAAGCACCGTTTTCAAACCAAAGGAGCAGTCACAATGAAAGTGATGAAGTGGAGCGTAATCGCCCTGGCCGTATCGGCGGGCACCTCCCAGATGGCGTTGGCCAGCCAGCAATCGGAATCCAAGGGATTCGTAGAGGACGCAAGCCTCGATCTGTTGCTGCGCAATACTTATTGGAACCGTGATTTCCGTGAAGGCGGCATTGAAGATGCCAAGCCGTGGGGCCAGGGCTTCATCGCCACCTTCGAATCCGGCTTTACCCAGGGCACCATCGGGGTCGGCGTTGATGCGTTCGGCCTGCTCGGCGTACGTCTGGATGGCGGCCGTGGCAGCAACTTCGATCAAATGTTCGAATTTGAATCCGACGGCCACCCGGAGCGCGATGTCGCTCAAGCGGGCGCAGCCATCAAGGCACAACTTTCCAACACCGTCGTGAAGTACGGCGACCAGATGCCAATGATGCCGGTACTGGCATACGACGACTCCCGCCTGCTGCCTCAATCGTTCACGGGCACCCTGGTCACCAGCAACGAGATCGAAGGTCTCGAGCTGAATGCCGGTCACTTCACGTCGGAAAGCTCGATGGCATCGTCCAGCCGTGACAATGCCGCACTGAAGAGCATCGACGTATTCGGTGGCACCTACCAGTTCACCGAAGGGCTGAGCGCTTCGCTTTATTTCTCCGACGTGGAAGACACGTACGACAAGAAGTACGCGAACATCAATTACGTCATGCCCCTGTCCGCAGACCAGTCTCTGGCGTTTGACTTCAACTACTACAAGACAGACGACATCGACGATCGTCTTGTCGCGGATGCCGACGACAATACCATCTGGAGCCTGTCGGCCAAGTACAGCGTTGGCGCGCATGCTTTCATCCTGGCCCACCAGCGCGTGTCCGGCGACACCGGTTATCTGTATGACAACGGTGACGGCGGTAGCGCAATCTGGGTAGCGAACTCCTTCCTCTCCGATTTCAACGCGAAAGACGAACGCTCCTGGCAGGCCAGCTATGAGCTGGACTTCAGCGGCTACGGCGTTCCGGGCCTCTCCTGGAAAACCGCCTACGTCCGCGGTGACAATATCGATGCCGAGTTCTACGGCGGCACTGGTGAAGGCAGCGAGCGGGAAATCTTCAACCAGGTTTCTTACACCGTACAGAGCGGCCCGGCAAAAGACCTGAAGCTTCGCGCGCGCAACTCCATCCTGCGCACCAGCTCCGAGGTCAACGGGTATGTGCCTGATATCGATGAATGGCGCCTGTTCGTCGAATACCCGCTGAGCATCCTGTAACCCAGGCGTTCAGAGCGTTCGATGCAAGACGGAGCCCGGCGAAAGCCGGGCTCTTTCGTTTAATCAACCGACCCAGCCCCGTCCTGTACGCCGCACCAAGCGCGCCGTACAATGCCGGCCAAATTTCAGCCTCTGCAAGGACATAACGGCCACATGCGCACCAGTCAGTTCCTGCTCTCGACTCTCAAAGAAACCCCCTCCGATGCAGTGGTCATCAGCCATCAACTGATGCTGCGTGCCGGCATGATCCGCAAGCTGGCTTCGGGACTGTATACCTGGATGCCGATGGGTCTGCGCGCACTGCGCAAGGCGGAAGCCATCGTTCGCGAAGAGATGAACAAGGCGGGCGCGCTGGAAGTGCTGATGCCCGCCATCCAGCCGGCCGAGCTGTGGCAGGAATCAGGCCGCTGGGAGCAATACGGACCGGAGTTGCTGCGCCTGAAGGACCGTCACAACCGCGAGTTCTGCGTCGGGCCGACCCACGAGGAAGTCATCACCGATCTGGCGCGCAACGAGCTGAACAGCTACAAGCAGCTGCCGATCAACTTCTACCAGATCCAGACCAAGTTCCGCGACGAGATCCGGCCGCGCTTCGGACTCATGCGTGGTCGCGAGTTCCTGATGAAGGATGCCTATTCCTTCCACCTGACCCAGGAATCGCTGCAGGAAACCTATGACCGCATGCACCAGGCCTACTGCAACATCTTCACCCGCCTGGGCCTGAATTTCCGTCCGGTCCAAGCCGACACCGGCTCCATCGGTGGTACCGGCTCCCACGAATTCCACGTGCTGGCCGAGTCCGGTGAGGACGACATCGCCTTCAGCGACACCTCCGACTACGCCGCCAATATCGAGAAGGCCGAAGCCATTGCGCGCGAAACCGAACGCGCGGCGCCTGGCGAAGCGCTGCGCCAGGTCGATACACCGGATGCCAAGACCATCATCGAGCTGGTCGAGCAGTTCGATCTGGCAATCGAAAGGACCGTCAAGACGCTGGTTGTGCATGGTGTCGAGGAAGGCAAGCTGGTCGCCCTCATCGTGCGCGGCGACCACGAGCTCAACGAGATCAAGGCCGCCAATCTGGAACAGGTCGCCAGCCCGCTGGTGTTCGCCTCGGAAGCGGAAATCCGTGCCGCCATCGGCGCCGGCCCCGGCTCGCTGGGGCCGCTGAATCTGCCGATCCCGTGCGTGATCGACCGATCGGTTGCCCTGATGAGCGATTTCGCGGCCGGCGCCAACGTCGACGACAAGCATTACTTCGGCCTGAACTGGGAGCGCGACCTGCCGCTGCCGGCGATCGCCGATCTGCGCAACGTGGTTGCCGGCGATCCGAGCCCGGACGGCCAGGGCAGCCTGATCATCAAGCGCGGCATCGAAGTCGGCCACATCTTCCAGCTGGGCACCAAGTACAGCGAGGCCATGAAATGCCAGGTCATGGGTGAGAACGGCAAACCGGCAACCCTGATCATGGGCTGCTACGGCATCGGTGTTTCCCGCGTGGTCGCCGCTGCGATCGAGCAGAACTACGATGATCGCGGCATTCTCTGGCCCGACGCCCTGGCCCCCTTCCAGATCGCGCTGGTTCCGATGAAATATGAAGCCGAAGCGGTTCGCGAGGCCACCGATCGACTCTATGCCGAACTGACCGAGGCCGGTTACGAAGTGCTGCTCGACGACCGTGACAAAAAGACCAGTCCCGGCGTCAAATTCGCCGACATGGAGCTGATCGGCATCCCGCACCGCATCGTCATCAGCGATCGCGGGCTGGCCGACGGCACCCTGGAGTACAAGCACCGCCGCGATGAACAACCGCAGGCGGTCGCGGCTTCAGAAATCCTGTCCTTCATCAATTCGCGCACTCATCGCTGATCGGAAACCATGCTCAACCGACGTATTGTCGCTTCAACCAGCGCCGCGCTCTGCGCGGCGCTCCTGCTTGGCGGCTGCGCCAATCACCTGCCACAGCGCAGCGAACAGGAGGCCCGCACCGAGCGCAAGCTGCTCGACCACAGCCTGCGCATCGAGCTCGGCGAGCCGCAGGTGCTCGAACTGCCCCAACGGCGCATTCGCATCCAGGAACAGAAGACATTCGAGGTCACCGACTTCGATGTCACACGCCGTTACGACCGCTACACGCCCTATCAGCCATGGCGCGAGCTGTACGAAGTCCCGATGGGATTCGTCGCGGTGGTCGCGGGCGTGAGTGCCAACGTGCTCAACGTAGTGATGCTCGGCAATATCCCCGAAAGCGCTACGCGCGGCTGGATCAGCTACGGTTTCGCCGGTATCAATCCGTTCCTTAACGTCGAGTCCAATGGCCGCTCGCAGCAAAACCTCGCGAGCCTTGATGAACAGCGCCGCGATGCACGGCTCGAGTACACCAGCCTACCCTGGGCCGAGCGCCCGGTTCAGGTGGTGGCAGGCCCGCAGACCCACGAGCTGACCACCGACCGGCATGGCATACTGCGCCTGAACCTGCTCGATGGTTCGTTCGCCGACCAGGACATTACACAGGTGGGCAAGCTTCTGCTGTCGGTCGAAGATCCCCAGGATGGCGCTCGCGCCGATGCCTCGTTGCTGGTCAGCCACAAGCTGCGCGGCAAACTGCAGGAGGCGCACGACCTGATCTTCAACGATCTCGAAGGCGACGACGTAGCGCAATGGGTACATCGGGTCAGGCGCCTGTCCGAGCTCGGCCTGGAAGAAGAAGCCAGCGAGCTGGAGCAAAGCCTGATCGAGCTGACACGCAACGATCCGGAGCTGCAGAAACAGTTTCTGGACAGCCTGATCGAAGGCAGCAGCAGCGGAAACTGAAGCCGATGAAGGCGCGGAATCTTCTTCTGCCATTGCTGCTGGCGATTGCACTGCCGGCAGCCGCCAATATCCGCCAGGCGCCCGAACCCGAACTGCGCGAACTCATGCTGCGGACCGTTGCCGAGGCGGACAGCTTTCAGGATCGCTTCGATGCCGAAGTCTGGCTGGTGGACATGTCCGGACGCCTCAGGCGCTATGTGGCGGACGCCGGGGAGCGGCTATCGCTGCTCAGACTGGTTCACCGCGAAGCGAGCAAGGCCGGCTTGAAGCCGGAGCTGGTGCTGGCGCTGATCCATGCGGAAAGCCATTTCGACCGCTTCGCGATATCCAGCGTCGGTGCGCAGGGCATGATGCAGGTGATGCCGTTCTGGAAGGCCGAATTGGGACGACCGCAGGACAACCTTACCGACAACGCCACCAATCTGCGCTATGGCTGCACCATCCTCAGCTACTACCTGCGAAAGGAAAACGGCGACATCAACCGGGCGCTCGCGCGCTACAACGGCAGCCTCGGCAAGAACCGCTATCCAGCCAAGGTGATCGGTTTCTGGCAGGACTACTGGTACGTCAAGCCGTAAGAATCGCCAATCAATGGCAGTCGTCGAACGATGCGCTACTCGTCCCGTAGCTGTTCGAGATGCGCCAGTATCCCAGCGGCAGTCTGCTCACCGATCAACTGCTTGCGCACCCTGCCCTCGTCGTCAACCAGATAGCTCACCGGCAATACGGCACTGCGTGACAGCTGCAGCCGCTCGGCCGGATCGTCGCTGAGGACCCTGAAACCAATCCCCAGCGCCTTTGCCGCTTGTGCAAGCTCCTCGCCGCGCAGTTCATCGAAATTGACTCCGAGAACCTCCAGCCTTTGCCCCTCGTCGGCCAGGCTATTGAGTTCGGGTATTTCGGTGCGACAGGGTCCGCACCACTCGGCCCAGTAATTGACCAGCAGCCACTTGCCCTGCAGCTCGGCAGCTGTGACTTGCCGGCCATGCTGGTCCGGGCCCCAATCGTCGTCGCAAGCAACGAGCGACAGGCAGATGAGGATCAGGAGTGATGCACGCAGCTTTGCCATGATAGGAGAACCCTCGACTTATCAAGCAGGAGAATACCGCTTCCGTTCCGACCGGGCACGGGCCATGTCGCCGTTTCCCGGCAGGACCGCCAAAGGTGCCAAGGAACCGTCGCGCTTTCGCGGTTCTGCGAGCCCCATCACGAGCGTCGCCGCTCGAGTGCACAGTTTTAGCGGAGCCGGGCTGCCTATAATTCCGCACCCATCAGCAATAGGCCAGTAGCGAAGCCATGTCCCAACTTCATGACAAACTGATCGGTAATGTGCCATCGCGCATCGTCGAGCAAGCCGCCATCTCCCTCACCACCTACGACGGCCGCATCGCCGAGTTCAACGTCGCCGGCTGGTTGCAGCTGCGTGGGACGGCTGGACTGATGGTTTCGCTCGTTGCCAAGTACCGCGACGGCCAGCAACAGCTGGAATCGCCAATCGATCATGGCCGGACTGACAGCGCGGGCAAGATATTGTTGTCCGGCGTCGCCCGGCTACCAGTCAGAAAAAGGATCGAGGACCTGCAGATCCATCTCCGCCCCGCATCCGAAGTCTCGGCCGGCTCGGTGGAAGAACTGTTCGTGCACCCAGTCGAACCCGTCATGGCTGAAATGAAGAGCGCAAAAGCCTGACTCAACCGCTCACTTTCTTCGGCTCGACCTGTCGGACTTCAGGCGTGGACGGCCTTTCATCGCATTGCACCGCCGAACGCTCCACCAACGACTCGGGCCACTGCGAGAAGCACAGGCCGGTCAGACGGTTCAATGCATCCAGCGCCGCGTCGGGCGCTCGCTGATGCAGATAAAGGATGCCACTGCGTTTGCCGTTCATCGCGCCGTCCTATCGAGTACTCAAGCCTTAGCCAGAAGCATGCCAGCCATGCGAATGCCACCGGCCTGCGCCCATATGGCCGTTTCCGTTGCCTTCTGCCGCCGCGGCGAGCACGACCGAGTCGCGCGATCACTCCGTTATTGACGATTTTTGTCACCGCTGGCCTGCAGCCAGTCGGCCAGGCTACCGCTGAACAGGTTGGCCTGCTCCTGCTGCAGCAGTTCGAGGGAACGGCGTAGCGTCGGATACCAGGGCTCATCGAGCTGCTCCGGCAGTTGCACGCGCGCCGACAAGGGCCAGGGATTGGAGCGCAGCAGCTGATCCAGGCTGTAATGGCTGAGATCGCGGCAGAGCACCCAGCCCCCGGAGCCAGTGCGACAGGCCAGTTGCTCCTGATCGAAGAAGCCGAGTATCTCGTCCCACTCATCCTCCGGCAGGCGCAGGCCTGATCGGTGCAGATCGCGTAGATGAAGCTCGCGCCCCTCCTGCTGACGCTGATGCAGGTGGCGCAGCAGCGTCAGCATGACCAGCAGGCGCGGCAGCGGGCGACGACGCCATTGCTGCGACGATGACAGGCCACAGACCAACTCGGCACCGAACAGCACGATCATCCACGACAGGTACACCCACAACAGGAACAGCGGCACAGCGGCAAACGCGCCATAGATCAGCTGATAGCTGGGAAAGTAGCTGACATACAAAGCGAACAGTTGCTTGGCTGCCTCGAACAGGACTGCCGTGAAGACTCCGCCTGCCAGCGCATGACGCACCGGCACGCGGGTATTGGGCACGGCCGCGTAGATCAGCGTGAACGCGGCAACACTGAGCAGCAGCGGCATGACCTTGATCAGAGTGCCGACACCGAAGACCGCATAGGGCCCCGATATCAGCGACAGCGACGCGATATAGGTACTGGTGGCGAACCCCGCCCCAAGCAACAGCGGCCCGAGGCTGAGGATAGCCCAATAGAGCAGGAAGCTGGATACGCCGCGCCGCGGTTGCCGCACACGCCAGATGGTGTTGAAGGCCTTTTCGATGGTCAGCAGCATCATCAGCGCGGTGGCCATGAGAAAGCCGACACCGAACCAGGTGAGCTGCCGCGCCTGGCTGGTGAAGGCGACCAGGTATTCCTGGATGGTCGCTCCCGTGGACGGGATGAAGTTGTTGAAGATATAGAACTGAATCTGCTCACCAACGCCCCGGAACGCGGGAATCGCCGAGAGCATGGCGAAGGTGACGGTCATCATCGGCACCACGGCGAACAGCGTGGTGTAGGTCAGTGCCGCGGCACTGTGTGGTCCACGGTCGGTCAGAAAGCGCCTGACCAGGAAACGGCTGAATTCCAGCATGTTGTCGATGCGCTGATGCATCCATTCTCCCTTAGAGGCGCGACGGCCTCGACGATCATAGCCCTCGCAGCGGACAGATGACTGCTCACGAGGCGCCAGTGCTGAACGTTTCGGCGGGCGCCCCGTTGAGGGTTAGAATGGCCACTTCAACCGGCGAGACGCAACTACCAATGACCGAACTCACGCTGTATCACAATCCACGCTGCTCCAAATCACGTGGTGCGCTGGAGCTGCTCGAGGCCCGCGGCCTGACGCCTGAAATCGTGCGCTACCTGGAAACCCCTCCCTCGGCACACGAGCTCGAAGGACTGCTGGGCAAGCTGGGACTGACGGCGCGGCAGCTGCTGCGGACTGGCGAGGACGAATACAAAAGCCTCGACCTGGCCAACCCTGAACTCAGCGAAGCCGAGCTCATCGACGCCATGGTCCAGCACCCGCGGCTGATCGAGCGCCCGATCCTGATCGCTGGCGACAAGGCCATCGTCGGCCGCCCACCGGAAAAGGTCCTGGAGATACTGCCTTGAGCGCTCCGTACATCCTCGTGCTTTACTACAGCCGTCACGGCGCCACTGCCGAAATGGCCAGGCAGATCGCCCGCGGCGTCGAAATGACCGGCATGCAAGCGCGCCTGCGCAGCGTTCCAGCCGTCTCCACCGAATGCGAAGCCGTTGCACCGTCCATTCCCGATTCCGGCGCCTTGTATGCGACCCTCGAAGACCTGAAGAATTGCGCCGGACTCGCGCTGGGTAGCCCGACCCGCTTCGGCAACATGGCCGCGCCGCTGAAATACTTCCTCGACGGCACCAGCAGCCTGTGGCTGACCGGCGAACTGGTCGGCAAGCCGGCCGGCGTCTTCACTTCGACCTCCAGCCTGCACGGCGGCCAGGAAAGCACGCTGCTGTCCATGCTGCTACCGCTGCTGCATCACGGCATGCTGGTCCTCGGCCTGCCCTACAGCGAGAACGCCCTGCTGGAAACCCGCGGCGGCGGTACGCCTTACGGCGCCAGCCATCATGCCGGGACGGACGGCAAGCGCCTGCTGGACGAACACGAAATCGCCCTCTGCCGCGCCCTCGGGCAACGCCTGGCGCGAACCGCCCAGCAGTTGGAGACCCAACGTGGCTAAGAAGCGAAAACCACTGCCGACGCTGGAATGGCTCAAGCCGCGGATCAAGCTCAGCCGGGGCATCGGCCTGGCCAGCTTTTTTGGCCTGGCCGTGTTGCTGACAGTATGGAATCTGGTCTTTGCCGACCTGCATGGCGCACGTACCTGGGTGGTGCTGAGCATCCAGCTGATTCCGCTGCTGCTGGTCGCGCCAGGCATGATCGCCGGCAGTCCACGTGCGCATGCCTGGACCTGCTTCATCGTCAACCTTTACTTCATTCAGGGTGTACTGGCCGCCATCGATCCCGCACGGATGATCTACGGCCTCGCTGAAGCGTGCCTCAGCCTGACGCTGTTCATCGCCGCGCTGCTCTACACCCGCTGGGCGTACCAGTACGAACGCAAGGCTGCCGGCGAAAGCTGAACACAGCGAGGAACGAGCCTTGCTCGCGGATGCTGGCCACGCGAAAGCCGCTCGCGGGCATGGGCTCGGCGGCGCCGCCCGGTTTCTGCGGCAATCGCGGGGAGCTATGAGCCCCGCTACCAGCCGAGGGTTTCCTTGAGAAAGGGGATGGTCAGCTTGCGCTGTGCCTGCAGCGACGCCTGATCGAGCCGGTCGAGCAACTCGAACAGCGCACTCATGCTGCGCGAGCCCCGGGTCAGGATGAAGCGACCGACATCGTCCGGCAGATTCAGGCCGCGTCGCGATGCCCGCAGCTGCAGGGCGCGAAGCTTGTCCTCGTCGGACAGCTGCTGCAGCTGGAATACCAGCGCCAGACTCAAGCGCGACTTGAGATCCGGCAGCTGGATCGCCAATTCTCGCGGAGATGCGTCTGCCGCCAGCAGCAGCCGTCGACCGGCGTCGCGCAGGCGGTTGAACAGGTGGAACAGCGCTTCTTCCCACACCGCATCGCCCGCAACCGCATCGAGATCGTCCAGGCACACCAGCTCGCTTTGCTCGAGGTTGTCGAGCAAGGCCGGGCCATACTCGGCCACTTCGGCCAGCGGCAGATAGACCGCCAGCTCGCCACGCTCCTCCACCCGCAGGCAGGCGGCCTGCAGCAGATGGCTCCGGCCCACACCGGACTGTCCCCAGAGATAGATCAGCTCGTCGGACCAGCCCGCAGCAGGCGAACACAGCCGCTCGACATAGCCGAGGGCCGCCGCGTTGGCGCCCGGATAGAAGTTGGCGAAGGTTGCGTCGTCACGCAGACGGACGCCGAGGGGAAGCTGGATGGGTTTCATGGCTGACTGGGTGGTTCGGCCGGTGCACCGGCAGGCTCGGCGTAAAGGTCGGAGAGTTTATATAGATCGTGGACGTGACGCAGCAGAACCATGATCACCGCGGCCACTGGCAGCGCCAGCAGCACACCGGTGAAACCGAACAGCTGGCCACCGGCGAGTACCGCGAAGATCACCGCCACCGGGTGCAGGCCGATGCGATCACCCACCAGCAACGGCGTCAGCAGCATGCCCTCGAGCATCTGCCCGACCGTGAACACGGCCGCCACGCCCAGCAGCGGATAAGGCTCCAGGCCGAACTGGAACAGCACCGCCACCACAGCCGCGCCGAAGCCGACGACAAAGCCCATGTACGGCACGATGCTGGCGAGTCCCGCCAGCACACCGATCAGCAACCCCAACTCGAGCCCAAGCAGCATCAGCCCGGACGCATAGATGACCGCCAGCGCCAGCATGACCAGCAGCTGGCCACGCAGGAAAGCGCCGATGACCTCGTGACACTCGCTCATCAGACCGACGATCATCCCTTCACGCCTACGCGGCAGCAGGCTGCGTAGCTTGAGCATGATCAGATCCCAGTCGCGCAGCAGATAGAAGCTCACCACAGGGATGAGCAGCAGATTGCCGATCCACGCCAGCAGCGCCAGGCTGGAAGCGGTCGCGCGACTCAGGATCATGCCGAGTATGTCGGTGGTGCTTCCCAGATGCTCGGTGAACGCGGCCTTGAGCTGATCGAGACGCCAGAAATGCTCTTCCAGGCCGAACTGCGCCTGCACCCATGGCAACGCCTGGAGCTGCAGCCAATCGAGCGTCAGCGGGGCCAGTTGGTAAAGCCGCATCAGCTGCTTGCCCAGCATGGGCAGCAACACCAGCAGCATCAGCAACATCAGCAGGCTGAACAGCGTGAACACCGCGATCACGCCCCAGGTACGCGACAGCCCCCAGCGCTCCAGGCGGTCAACCAGCGGATCGCCCAGATAAGCCAGCAGGATGCCGATCAGAAACGGGGTAAGAATCGGCGTCAGCAGATACACCAGCCAGACGCACAACAACAGCGCCACCAGCCAGGGCCAGCGGTTCGAATCACTCATGTTCATGCTCATTGCCTTCCTTGCAAGACTGTCGCCGGGGCCGTAGAGGACGCTGCAAGCGCCTCATTACCAGCGATAACGCAACACTGTACCGGTGTCGGGCGCCACCGGCGCGCTGTCCGGCTCGACGGCTTCGCCAGGCTCGCCCATCGGCTGCTGCGCAGCCAACGGCTGTTCGCCTTCGCTCACCTCCTGCAGTCGCGCCAGCGACAGCTGCGCACGCAGTTGCTCGGGACTGGCATTGACGCGATAGACCAGGCGATCACTCTCGACCCGCAGCAATACGCCGCCGAACGGCTCGAGCAACCGGTCCAGCTCGGCGAAGCGCGCCACATCGGCGCCGATGACTTCCACCGTGAGGTCCGATGCCGCACCTGGCTCGATTAGATACCGCGGAGCGAGATACTGACTGACCGCCAACATGACCGCATCGGCAAGCGCCTCGGGAGTTTGCGCTTCGACCTTGCCGTCACGCTGTTCGGCATCGACCCATAGCCGCCAACGCGCCTGCCAGCTCGCACCCGCTTCACGCGCATGCACCGCAAGCAGGACATCGGCGTCATAACGCTCGGACGGTTCACCGAGCACACCGGGGCGAGCCTCGGCAAAGCCCTCCGGCGTCGCCAGCAACTGCTCGGACAGGTCGGCCAGCGGCAGGCGCAACGGCAGGCCGCGATGCTGTGCAGCCCCGCGCAGGATGCTGGCGTTTTCCTGGCCGTCACCGATCAGCTGGGTGCCGTCCACTCGCTCGTTCAGCCACCACGCCAGTACCGTCGGGCGGTTCGCTCCCCACAGGGAAACGCCGGCACGCCGCAGACTGCGCTCGGTGGTCGCCGGATCGAACTCAACGACGATGTGCGCGTCCTCGTAGCCATACTTGCTGATCAGTTGCTGCGGGGCTTCGCGCAGGGCTGCGAGCGCCTCACGCTTGCCAGCCCCGGCATCGCCGGTCAGGCGCAGCAACAGCGTGTCGAAGGCACGCTGCAACGCGGCCGTGCGCTCCTCGGCCTGCTGACCGGAAACAGGCTCGCGCACCTGGTAAAGGTCCCTGAGCGGCTCAGCGTGGCCAGGCAGTGCCGCCCCGAATGCAATGCACAGGACGAGTAAGCGGAAGATAAGGCGCATGATCGATTCTCGCAGACCACCAGCGGCTGGCGGCATGAAGTAGGGGGAACAGGACGCTACACCTTAAACAGCCCGCTCTGAGGCGGCAACCGCCGGCCTCACGGTCGTTGGCACCCGGCACGCCGATCCCGCCTCCGCTTTCCTCCACCTCTGCTGCCGGGATGGCCGCTGCGCAGCAAGCCTGATAAAATCGCGCGCTTTCCGCAGACCGGTCTCGGCGCATGCCGAGCCCTGCAGTCAGACGCCAGGCAGACACGGCGCAGGGAGCATTTCCCGGCGACGGATCGGCACCTGCCGATCCCGGCAGACACTTGTTGGCCTGGGCGCCGTATTTGACCGGTCGATACCCGCATTCCTTCCACAGGTCCGGATTCTATGAGCAAGCAACCCTCCCTCAGCTACAAGGACGCTGGCGTCGATATCGATGCAGGCGAAGCGCTGGTCGAACGCATCAAGGGCGTGGCCAAACGCACCGCACGGCCTGAGGTAATGGGTGGCCTGGGTGGCTTCGGCGCCCTGTGCGAAATTCCGGCCGGCTACAAGCAGCCGGTGCTGGTCTCCGGCACCGACGGCGTCGGCACCAAGCTGCGCCTGGCGCTGAACCTGAACAAGCACGACAGCATCGGCCAGGACCTGGTCGCCATGTGCGTCAATGACCTGGTGGTCTGTGGCGCCGAGCCACTGTTCTTCCTCGACTACTACGCCACCGGCAAGCTCAACGTCGATGTCGCCGCCACCGTGGTCACCGGCATCGGCGCCGGCTGCGAACTGGCCGGCTGCTCGCTGGTCGGCGGCGAGACCGCCGAGATGCCGGGCATGTACGAAGGCGAAGACTACGACCTGGCCGGCTTCTGCGTCGGCGTAGTGGAAAAGAGCGAGATCATCGACGGTTCCAGAGTGCAGGCCGGCGATGCTTTGATCGCCCTGCCCTCCTCCGGCCCGCACTCCAACGGCTATTCGCTGATCCGCAAGATCATCGATGTTGCCGGCGCCGACATCGAGAACATCCAGCTGGACGGCAAGCCGCTCACCGAACTGCTGATGGCCCCGACGCGGATCTATGTCAAGCCGCTGCTCAAGCTCATCAAGGACACCGGTGCGGTCAAGGCCATGGCGCACATCACCGGCGGCGGCCTGCTCGACAATATCCCCCGGGTACTGCCACAGGGCGCCCAGGCCATCATCGACGTGGCCAGCTGGAACCGCCCGGCGGTATTCGACTGGCTGCAGGAGCAAGGCAACGTCGACGAGCACGAGATGCACCGCGTGCTCAACTGCGGCGTCGGCATGGTCATCTGCGTCGCCCAGGATCAGGTCGAGACGGTACTGGCCAACCTGCGCGCATCGGGTGAAGCACCGTGGCTCATCGGCGAGATCGCCAATGCCGCGGAAGGTGCCGAGCGAGTCGTGCTGAATAACCTGAAACAGCACTGATGAGCGCAAGCTGCAATGTGGTGGTGCTGATTTCCGGCTCCGGCAGCAACCTGCAGGCGCTGATAAACAGCCAGAGCGAAGGCAATCCGGCGCGCATTCGTGCCGTGATTGCCAACCGCGCCGATGCCTTCGGACTGACCCGGGCGCAGGGCGCAGGCATTCCCACCGCCGTACTCGATCACAAGGCATTCGCTGGACGCGAGGCGTTCGATGCCGCGCTGATGCAAGCGATCGATGCCCATGCGCCCGACCTGGTGCTACTGGCCGGCTTCATGCGGATCCTGACGCCCGGCTTCGTACGCCACTACCAGGGCCGCCTGCTGAATATCCATCCGTCACTGCTGCCCAGGCACAAGGGCCTCGACACCCATCGGCGCGCCCTCGAGGCCGGTGACGAGGAACATGGCTGCAGCGTCCATTTCGTCACCGAGGAGCTAGATGGCGGGCCGGTGGCGATCCAGGCGAGCCTGGCAATCAAGCCGGGCGACAACATCGATGAGCTCACTCATCGGGTACATGCCGCCGAACACCAGATCTACCCGCTGGCCATGCGCTGGTTCGCCGAGGGGCGCTTGCGCCTTGCCGAACAAGGCGCGATGCTGGACGGCACCATCCTGCCGGCCTCCGGCTATCAGATCAGAATCTAGGAGATACCATGCGTCGCGCCTTGCTGCTCGCTCTTGCCGTGCTCACCCTGCCGGTCCATGCCCTGGAGCTCAAGCCGTTCTCAGCCAGCTACACCGCCGACTGGAAACAGGTTCCGATGAGCGGCACAGCTCAGCGCAACCTGGAGCAGCTGGAAGACGGCAGCTGGCGCCTCGACTTCGAAGCTTCCATGCTGGTTGCGAGATTCAACGAGCGCAGCACCTTCCGCACCGAAGGCGACACGTTCCTCCCCCAGACCTACCGCCTCAAGCGCAGCGGCCTCGGCAAGGGCAAGCGTGTCGAACAGCGTTTCGACTGGGAAAACAAGCAGGTCGAGGGCGAGGATCGCGGCGACCCGGTCAAGCTGCCGCTGCATCGCGGCCTGCTGGATAAGTCCACCTATCAGCTGGCGCTGCAGCACGAAGTAGCGGCAGGCAAGCAGAGCATGAGCTACCAGGTAGTCGACGGCGACGAGATCGAAACGTACGACTTCCGAGTTCTGGGCGAAGAGAGCGTCAGCACCAAGGCCGGCCAGGTCGACGCCATCAAGGTCGAGCGTGTGCGCGATCCGACTCAGAGCAAACGCGAAACCATCCTCTGGTTCGCCAAGGATTGGGATTACCTGCTGGTTCGCCTGCACCAGGTGGAGAAGGACGGCAAGGAATACCAGATCATGCTCGAAGAAGGCAGCGTCGCCGGCAAGTCCGTCAAAGGCAACTGAGCCATCGCGGCAGGGTCGATGACTGCCGCCTCCCCCACACTTGCGAGTCCATCGATGGCCCCTTCACGCTCCCTGCTGATTGCACTGCTGCTGTCCCTGGCGGGCTGCCAGTCTTTCTTCGCCGACGGCAACCCACCTCAAGTGGCGACCGAACGCTTGCAAGGCGAGCTACGGCGAGTCGACGGCCAGCTGCAGTTCCAGAGTTGCCAGGGCCAGCGCACGCTAAGCCTGCGGGAAGGGACGACAACTTTGCAGGATGACGCACAGGCACTGATGACCGACCAACAGCAGCGGCTGTTCGCCGATCTGCGTGGCACGCTCAGCCATGCGCAGCAAGAAGGCCCCGGCCTGCTCGCACTGACCCGCATCTACCGGCTGCAACGCGAAGGCCACGGCTGCCATGAAGACAGCTTCAAGGAGCTGATCCTGCGCGCCAGCGGCCATGAGTCAGGCTGGACGCTGAGCGTGACCACGCGCGGCATGCTGCTGGTACGCCCTGGCGAATCGCCGATTGCTCTGCCCTACCTGGAAGAGCAGCTCCCCGGCGGCCAGCTCAGCTTCACCAGTGAAGCCAACGAACATCGGCTCGACCTCTGGGTCGCGCCGCAGCGCTGCATCGACAGCGCCAGCGGCACCGTCAGCCACCTGACCGCGGAACTCCGCCTGGGCAGCCAGACCTTGCGTGGCTGCGCCTACTACGGCGGCGGCCGCGACGACTGAACTCATGAATGTGGACATTCGCCGCATTCATCCTGAAAGAACTGCATCCATGAACCACGCCCTGAACCTGCTGCACCCCTACCCCTTCGAGAAACTGCGCGGCCTGCTCGCCGACGCTCAACCGCCGGCAGACAAGCACGCCATCGCGCTGTCGATCGGCGAGCCCAAGCACCGCTCGCCGGACTTCGTCGCCCAGACGCTGACCGACAACCTCGATCAACTGGCGGTCTATCCGACCACGCTCGGCATTCCTGCGCTGCGCGAAGCCATTGCGCGCTGGTGCGAGCGCCGCTTCGATCTCGCCGCAGAGGCGCTGGACCCGGCGCGGCACGTGTTGCCGGTCAATGGTACGCGCGAAGCCTTGTTCGCCTTCACCCAGGCGGTGGTGGATCGCGACGCAGCCGGTCTGGTGGTCAGCCCCAATCCGTTCTATCAGATCTATGAAGGCGCGGCGCTGCTCGCCGGGGCCACGCCGCACTACCTGCCGTGCCTCGAGCAGAACGGCTTCAACCCGGACTTCGATGCCGTGCCGGCAGACGTCTGGCAGCGCTGCCAGATCCTTTTCCTCTGCTCACCGGGCAACCCGACCGGCGCGCTTGTGCCACTGGAAACCCTGAAGAAGCTGATCGCCCTGGCCGACGAGCACGACTTCGTCATCGCCGCGGACGAATGCTACAGCGAGCTGTATTTCGACGAGGCCAGTCCGCCGGCAGGCCTGCTCAGCGCGTGCGCCGCGCTGGGACGCCATGACTACAAGCGCTGCGTGGTCTTCCACAGCCTGTCGAAGCGCTCGAACCTGCCGGGGCTGCGCTCGGGCTTCGTCGCCGGCGATGCCGATATCCTCAAGGCCTTCCTGCTCTATCGCACCTACCACGGCTGCGCTATGCCTGTGCCGACCCAGCTGGCGAGCATCGCGGCGTGGAACGACGAGATTCACGTTCGCGCCAACCGCGAGCTGTATCGTGCCAAGTTCGATGCCGTGCTGGACATACTCGCGCCGGTCATGGACGTGCAGCGGCCGGACGGCGGCTTCTACCTGTGGCCGAAAACGCCACTGGACGATCAGCAGTTCACCCGCGAGCTGTTCATCCGCGAGCATGTGACCGTGGTGCCAGGCTCCTACCTGTCGCGTGAAGTCGACGGCGTATCCCCTGGGGCGGGCCGCGTTCGCATGGCGCTGGTTGCGCCGCTGGCCGAATGCATCGAAGCGGCCCAACGCATCCGCCATTTCATCGAAACCCTGTAAGCGAATCGGAGCCGGGGCAGCCTCGCCGCCCCGGCATGCCCACGCTCAGGCTACGCCAGGCGGGATCGCGTCCTTGCCATAATCGCGTAGCTTCTCCAGGTTTTCCGGCTTCATGTGTTCAGGCACGTCCGGGGCCGGACGTTCCTGCTGCGGCTCGGAGTGCGCTTCGTCGCGTGCCGGCCCGGCACGCTCGTCATGCTCGCTCATACGCGGCCTCCCGTTCAGATGGCATTTTCTTCCCAGATCAGCTGTCCTTCGTCGCTGACCTCTATAACCTTAGTCAATGCTGCCTCGGCGATCGCATCAGCCTCTGACGCCAGGTCGTAGCGGCGGCCATCGGCGATCCTGAACACCTGTACGTGCTCGTCGCTATCGCGTCGCTTGACGGCGATGACCGCCTCGAACGCATTCTCGACGGGCACCGCCGAAGAAATCGCCTCGAAATTCTCGAAATGCTTGCGCGCCATTACTCGTCACCTCACCGTTGCGATTGTCATCAATGGACAACGCCAGCAGTGTAAAAGGTCGAGTTTCCCGGCTGAACGACGGTTCGCCAGCAGGCTCGAACGTTTAACCGCACCTTGGAGGCCCTCCCGTGAACATGACAGAACACTACACGCCAACCGAACCAAGCCGGGCCGAGGTCGATGCCATGCGCGGGCCGGTCCTGCTGGAGTTCGGCACGCCATGGTGCGGCCACTGCCGCGCCGCTCAGCCGCTGATCGGCCAGGCGCTGGCCGACAGGACGGGCATCAGCCATCTGAAAATCGAGGACGGACCCGGCCGCCCGCTTGGGCGCTCGTTCCGCGTCAAGTTGTGGCCGACGCTGATCCTGCTGGAAAACGGCTCCGAGCTTGGGCGCATCGTACGCCCGCAAAACCAGCAGGCCATCGAGCAGGCGCTGGGCGAAGCAGGAAAAGGCTGAGCATGCGCAACCGCCGCGGACTGCCACACCAGCCCTGCGGGGCAAACGCCTCGACGGCATGCAGCGCCTCCACAGGCCGGCGAGGCATGGCATAATCCGCCGTCCAGTTTTGCAGGAGTCTTGGAGAGTCGCTCTATGTCCGAACCAGATCAGCAGTTGCGCCTGTACGGAATCAAAGCCTGTGACACCATGAAAAAGGCCCGTATCTGGCTCGACGAGCACGGGCTAAGCTACGACTTCCACGACTACAAGAGCGTCGGCATCGACCGCAGCCACCTCGAAGCCTGGTGTAACGAACACGGCTGGCAGACCGTTCTCAACCGTGCAGGCACCACCTTCCGCAAGCTGGACGACGCTGAAAAGGCCGATCTTGACCAGGCCCGGGCCATCGAGCTGATGTTGGCCCAACCGTCGATGATCAAGCGCCCCGTACTCGATCTGGGCGATAGAACCCTGATCGGCTTCAAGCCCGATCTTTACGCTGCCGCACTGGCGGCGCCGAACTGATAGCCGCCCACAGACGGCGCGGCCAACGAAAAAGGATAATCCTATGTCTGCAAACCTGTTCAGCCTCGCCTTTGGCGTCGGCACCCAGAACCGCCAGGGCGACTGGCTGGAAGTCTTCTACGCGCAGCCGCTGCTGCAGCCGGCCGGCGAACTGGTGGCCGCCATCGCCCCGCTGCTCGGCTATGCCGGTGGCAATCAGGCGATCAGCATCACCACCACGCAGGCCGCTCAGCTGGCCGATGCGCTCAAGCCGCTCGACGCCACCCAGTACGCGCTGCTGACCCGCCTGGCCGAAAGCCAGCGCCCGCTGGTCGCCACCCTGCTGGCTGAAGATGCGCCACTGACCTCCACCCCCGAGGCGTACCTCAAGCTGCACCTGCTGTCCCACCGCCTGGCCAAGCCGCACGGCCTGAACCTGACTGGCATCTTCCCGCTGCTGCCCAATGTCGCCTGGACCAATCAGGGCGCCGTGGATCTGAGCGAACTGGCCGAGCGTCAACTGGAAGCACGCCTGAAGGGCGACCTGCTGGAAGTCTTCTCGGTGGACAAGTTCCCGAAAATGACCGACTACGTGGTCCCGGCCGGCGTGCGCATCGCCGACACCGCTCGTGTGCGCCTCGGCGCCTATGTCGGTGAAGGCACCACCGTGATGCACGAGGGCTTCATCAACTTCAACGCCGGTACCGCCGGCCCGGGCATGATCGAAGGCCGCGTTTCCGCTGGCGTGTTCGTCGGCAAGGGTTCGGACCTGGGCGGCGGCTGCTCGACCATGGGTACCCTGTCCGGTGGCGGCAACATCGTCATTTCCGTGGGCGAAGGCTGCCTGATCGGCGCGAATGCCGGTATCGGCATCCCGCTGGGCGACCGCAACACCGTGGAATCCGGCCTTTACATCACTGCCGGCACCAAGGTCAGCCTGCTCGACGAAGGCGACCAGCTGGTCAAAGTGGTCAAGGCCCGCGAACTGGCCGGCCAGAGCGATCTGCTGTTCCGTCGCAACTCGCAGACCGGCGCCGTGGAGTGCAAGACCCACAAGTCGGCCATCGAGCTGAACGAGGCGCTGCACGCGCATAACTGAGCAGGAGCAGCGGCAAGCTGCGAGCCATGAGCGCCTGCCTTGCCGCCTCCCCTGCAGCTGGAGGTTTGCCGCTTATGGCCCTGTTTTCTCCCTGGCGCGCCGACTTCCCTGCCCTGGCGGTGCTCGAAGCGCAAGGCCAGACCTATCTCGACAGCGCCGCCACAGCCCAGAAGCCACAGGCGCTGATCGATGCCCTCAGCGGCTACTACACCTGCGGCGCCGCCAATGTGCATCGCGCCCAGCACCAGCCCGCCGAGCGCGCCACCCGCGCCTACGAGGATGCCCGCATCAAGGTGGCCAAGTGGCTGAATGCGGCCTCGCCCACCGAAATCGTCTTCACCCGCGGCGCCACCGAAGCGCTGAACCTGCTTGCCTACGGCCTGGAGCATCTCATCGAGGCCGGTGACGAAATCGTCATCAGCGCCCTCGAACATCACGCCAATCTGCTGCCCTGGCAGCAGTTGGCCAAACGACGCGACGCCAGGCTGCAGGTGCTGCCCATCGACGCCTCAGGGCGCATCGACCTCACCGCTGCCGCCGAACTGATCGGACCGCGCACGCGCGTGCTGGCGGTGAGTCAGCTGTCCAACGTGCTCGGCTGCTGGCAGCCGCTCGACGAACTGTTGCGCCTGGCCAAGGCACAAGATGCGCTGACCGTCGTCGATGGTGCGCAAGGCGTGGTCCACGGGCGCCACGACATGGCCGCGCTGGGCTGCGACTTCTACGTGCTGTCCAGCCACAAGCTCTACGGCCCCGATGGTGTCGGCGCGCTCTATGGTCGCGGCGAATCGCTGCTGCAGCTACGCCACTGGCAGTTCGGTGGCGAGATGGTGCGGATCGCCGACTACCAGCACGCCGAATTCCACGCCGCACCACTGGGCTTCGAGGCCGGCACGCCGCCGATCTCAGGCGTGATCGGACTGGGTACCACGCTGGACTATCTCGCGAGTCTCGATGCCGCCACCGTTGGCCAGCATGAGCAGGCGCTGCACGACCGGCTGGTGGCCGAACTGACGGCCCGGGATGGCGTCCGCCTGCTCGGTTCGCCGCAGGTCGCCCTGGCCAGTTTCGTGGTCGACCGAGTGCACCATGCCGACCTGGGGCATCTGCTCACCGAACAGGGGATCGCCGTGCGCAGCGGCAATCACTGCGCCATGCCGCTGATGAAGCATCTCGGCCTGGACGGTGCAACACGCGTCTCTCTCGGGCTTTACAACGATCACAGCGATCTCGAGCGTTTCTTCGACGCGCTGGATCAGGCCCTGGAACTGTTGCGATGAGTGACCTTCCACAGTCCGCTTGCGAGGCGCTGGGCGCATTTACCCAGGCAGCCGGCTGGGAGCAGCGCGCGCGCCTGCTGATGCAGTGGGGTGAGCGGCTGGAGCCGCTGGACGATGCCGAACGCAGCGAGGCCAATCGCGTCGCAGGCTGCGAGAGTCACGTCTGGCTGGTGGGAGAACGGCAGAATGAGCGCTGGCACTTCCGTGCCGCCAGTGACGCCCGACTCATACGCGGTCTGCTGGCAATACTGCTGGCGCGGGTCAATGGCCTGGAGGCGGACCAACTGGCCCAGGTGGGCATGGCCGACTGGTTCGCCAGCCTCGGGCTGTCGCGGCAATTGTCGCCTTCGCGCAGCAACGGCATGAACGCGGTGCTGCAGCGAATGCGTGAGCTGACCGGCTGATCGGGACTTCCCCACTGCCTGGAGTCGTCGTGGTGGGCTGAAGCCCACCCTACGGGCTGATCCGGGTCCTTCCCCACTGCCTGGGATCGCCGTGGTGGGCTGAAGCCCACCCTACGGGCTGATCCGGGTCCTTCCGCATTGCCTGGTGTCGTCGTGGTGGGCTGAAGCCCAGCCTACAAGCAACGATCAGCGTTTGCGCAGGATCACGCTGCCGATCGAGTAGCCGGCACCGAACGAGCTGAGCACGCCGAGGCTGCCGGCAGGCAGATCATCCTGATGCTTGTGGAAGGCAATCACCGAACCGGCCGAACTGGTGTTGGCGTAGGTGTCGAGGATCACCGGCGCCTCTTGCTCGGTAGCGTCACGCCCCAACAGCCGGCGGACAATCAGATGGTTCATGTTCAGGTTGGCCTGGTGCAGCCAGAAGCGTTGCACCGACGCCACCTCGATATCGTTCTCGCTCAGGTGCTCGCCGATCAGCTCCGCCACCATCGGGCAGACTTCCTTGAACACCTTGCGCCCTTCCTGGATGAACAGCTTGTCCGGGTCGTTCATGTGTTCTTCGGCGGCGCGGTTGAGGAAGCCGAAGTTGTTGCGGATGTTGTTGGAAAACTCGGTCACCAGCTTGGTGCTGACGACTTCCCACTGCTGCGCCGAGGTGGCCAGATCTTCGCGCTCGATGATCACCGCAGTGCAGGCATCGCCAAAGATGAAATGACTGTCGCGATCGCGGAAATTCATGTGCCCGGTGCAAATCTCCGGGTTGACCATCAGAATCGCGCGCGCCTGGCCAAGCCTGATGCTGTTCACCGCGTTCTGGATGCCGAAGGTAGCCGATGAGCACGCCACGTTCATGTCGAAGCCGAAGCCCTTGATACCAAGCGCGGCCTGCACCTCGATGGCCACCGCCGGGTAGGCCCGCTGCAGATTGGAGCAGGCGACGATCACGCCATCGATATCCGCCACCGTTTTACCGGCGCGCGCCAAGGCTTCTTCGGCTGCCTTGACCGACATCTCGCAAAGAATCGACCACTCGTCGTTGCTGCGCTCGGGAATTCGCGGAACCATGCGCTGCGGGTCGAGGATGCCAGCTTTGTCGGTGACATAGCGGCTCTTGATGCCGGAAGCTTTTTCGATGAAGGCAGAGCTGGACTCGGGCAGCGGCTGCATTTCACCGGCCGCGATGGCCGCCGCGTTTTCGCTGTTGAAACGCTGGACGTAGGTGTTGAAGGACTCCACCAGTTCGTCGTTGGAAATGCTGCTGGCAGGAGTGTAAAGGCCGGTACCGCTGATGACGACGTTATGCACGATCGCTCCTCTCGAATTTGGCTTGATCGTTCTGATGGCGGGACGGTGCGACGGCCAACCTCGGCCAGTCACCATCCTTCCAGCGCCTCTTATGGTGGCTATTGTGCACGAAAAGCAGAAAGAAACCGTAACATTGCGCAGTCTGCGGAGACTGTAATTAAGCCATTCGGCGTATACCGGAGTGACCGCCCGGTCGGAATATGAAGAAGGTGCCGCCCGGGCACCTCCTTCCGTTCACGACACTCGCCGCGAGTCTTATTTGACGCCCTGACCCAGCAGCACGCCATCGACCTGCTGCCCGTAAAGGTTGACCCCGTCGTTGGCGTGGTAGCGGAGCCGCGTCTTCTCCACCGAGCCCTCGACCAGCCGCGGGTCCTGCGGCCGTTCATGGCTGTTCATGTATGCGGCCACGTGCCAGGCATCCTCGTCGCTGAGCGAACCACCCTTGCCCAGCGGCATGCTCTCCTTGATGAAGGCCGCGGCGGTGTTGATCCGGTGCATGCCGGCGCCCCAGTTGAACGAGTCCTTGCCCCATAACGGTGGAAACACATAAGCGCCACCCGCCTGCTGGCCTTGACCGTTGTCTCCGTGACAGACCGCGCACTGCTCGACGTAGACCTGCTTGCCCTTGGCGATATCGAAACCACCTTTGGGCTGCGGGACTTCGGGATAGGCCCGCCCCGGCAGCTCCTGGCCCGTCGGAGCGCCAGTGGAGAGCCAGTAGGAATAGGCCGTCAACGCATTGATCACATGGCTATCGGCCGCCGGAGGCTTGCCGTTCATGCTGAACTGGAAACAGCCCTGGACCCGTTCGGCGTAGCTGTTGACCTTGTCGTTCTTCTTCCGGTAAGCCGGATACATCGGATACGCGCCCCACAGCGGCGCGGAGTTGGCCTTGCGACCCTGATCGAGGTGGCAATTGGTGCAATTCATGCCGTTGCCGACGTACTCGGCCGCGTACTTCTGCGTATCCACGAAGATCGCACGGCCCTGCTGCACCAGCTCGCCATAGGCATTGGCCGGCAGGTCCTTTTCCTCGGGGGGCTGAAAGTAGGACGCACCGGCAGCCTTGGCGGCCTTCTGGGTGAGCTGGGACTGGTCATCCATCTTGATCTCGGCTGCAAGCGAAGCGCCGCTGATCGTGGTAGCCAGCAGGGTAATCATCAGGCGCGCTTTCATTGACCGACCTCCTTCTGCCCAATACCGGCGAAATACTCGGCGACAGCCTGGACTTCGGCATCGGTCATCGAGCGGGCAATGTGCCCCATCAGGTCATTCGGATCGTTCTTGCGCGTGCCCTGGCGCCAGGCATTGAGCTGCGCACTGAGGTATTGCGTCGACTGTCCGGCCAGCGGCGGGAAGCTCTCGCCGACACCCATGCCACCGGGGCCATGGCACGCCACGCATTCGGGAATGTTGCGTTCCCAGGCACCCCGAAGGGCGAGACGCGGCCCCACGCCTTCCGCCTTTTCCGCCCGACCGATGCTGGCGAAAACCGGCGCCGGCCTGGCTTCGAGCATGGCCGCCACGGCACCCATCTCCTCATCGCTCAAGGCTGCGGCAATCGGTTGCATGACCGGATTGCTTCTCGCGCCGGAGCGGAAGTCCTCGAGTTGCTTGCGCGTATATCCGGCGGATATCCCGGCGAGGCGTGGAAAGCCCGCCGCCGCCATGCCCATCGCATCGGCACCGTGGCAGGTGCCACACGCCATCGCTGCGGGGTTGGCGCCGCCCTGCGCGTAAATTTTCTGCCCATCGGCAGCCTGTACCTGCATCGTCAGCAACAACGCAGCCACACCGGCCAGGGCCCAGCGAGTCGGTTTCATGGAAGACCTCATCAGCGGTTGGTGATGCTGCGCCACCGGCATCGTTCGAATCGATGCTCTCGTCTGTAGGCATGCGGCAGCCTGTCACAGCAACGCTAGCACAGCCCCGCCAGCACCTCTAGAAACAGAATAACCTTAGAACAACTTTGCATATGCACATGCGACAGCCGTTTAGAGGGGGCCCACGGGCCGCGCATCCGCTCGAAAGCTTGGTTATCCTTGTGCGCCCTCGACCCAGGAATCGCCATGAAAGACCAACTCGCCGAGCTGATCACACTCATCAGCTCCGGCTGCATGACCGCCGAAGACATAGCCCGAATCGCCGACGAAGCCGCCCAGGCCTATGCCGATCCGCAAGCCTTTCTGCAGGCCAATCCGGACATCAACTATGACGACAGCTTTCCCATTCCGCTCGGCGAATGGGTGGTGGTGGGCAGCCTGCCGGATACCGTGCTGTTCCAGGCGGACGACTATCAGGAGCTGTTCACCCAGATCGTTGCGTCCTTCGGCGACAGCGTCACCTTCGTCCTCAAGCCCAAGCAACTGGCCAGGACCGAACCACTGACGGCACTCAACCGCGTTCAGGTGCAATTGAGCAGCCTTTACCCGGAGAAAGGCGGCTACGTACTGGTGGACTTCAGTGATCCGCTGGATGACGAATTGCAGGCGGTACTGGTCTACACCTGCGATGTGCAGCGACTGATGGAGCTGGCCGTGGAGATCGGCATCTACGCCGCCCCAGCGCTGGACGCTCTGCGCCAGGAGCAGGGGCAGTAGGCGCCGTCAGGGACGCGAGGGCTAACCACGCATGCTGTTGCGGCGGCGCAGCGGCTCCAGCAGGGCGGAAAGCCCGTTGTGATCGATCTCGTGCATGAGCGCCAGCAACTGGCCGAGGCTGCCGGGAGGGAAACCGACACGGGCGAACCAGTTGAGGTAATGGCCAGGCAGGTCGGCGATCAGCCGCCCCTTGTATTTGCCATACGGCATCGTCTGGGTCACGAGTCGTTCGAGGTCTTCGGGTTTCATCGGGTGCGTATCGGAAGTATCAGGCTGTCGAATACTGCCACAGTCGGCGCCATCGCCGCCGTCAGGTTCTGTCGGCAAGCAGGCCGGCGCTCCCGGCAGCTCGCAATGCGCATGTCGCGTCCGGCATGCACGATGGCTATCCGCAGCATAGAAAGGCTTGCTTGGCGCTCATTCGCCGGCGCGCACACAATGGCAACCGAAACGGCGAAACGCCACCCTCTGCCAATGGAGAACAGCAATGCAAGCGCCCAAGCAGACACCGGAACTGGATGACGCCACCCTGGCCTTCGCCGAGCAGGTCTTCGACAGCGCCCGCAACGGCGACCTGGCCCGTCTTGGCGAACTGCTGAACCAGGGGATGCCGGCGAACCTGCGCAATCACGCCGGCGACAGCCTGCTGATGCTCGCCAGCTACCACGGTCACCTGGCAGCCAGCCGCGTGCTGCTCGAACACGGTGCAGATCCGCAGCTGCGCAACCATCGTGGCCACACGCCGCTTGCCGGCGCGGCGTTCAAGGGCGATCTGGACATGATCAAGCTGCTGATCGAACAGGGTGCCGATGTCGAAAGCCCATGCGCGGACGGCAAGACCGCGCTGATGATGGCGGCCATGTTCAACCGCACGCTGATAGTCGAGTGGCTGGTCGCACAAGGGGCCGATCCGCAGGCCACCGACAGCAACGGTGTCACGCCACTGGCTGCCGCGCGCATGATGGGCGCGAACGATACTGTCGCGCTGCTGCAGCGCATCAGCGAGTCGCAACAGGTCGATTGAATGCAGCCGAAGACAACAGGCCGCGGGCGCTCTACAGGGTGGGCGTGAGCTCCTTCAACCGCGCCCGATCGGCGCGAAGGTCGCCCTCGTGTGCTCGGCCAGTACCGCCGCTGCCAACTCAACCTCCAGACCACGGCGACCGGCGCTGACATACACGCTCGGTTGTGCCTGTGCCGAGCTGTCGATAAAGGTGCGTAGGCGCTTCTTCTGCCCCAGCGGGCTGATGCCGCCCAGCAGATAGCCAGTGGCGCGCTGAGCGGCCATCGGGTCGGCCATTTCGACCTTCTTCACCCCCGCAGCCTGTGCCAGCGCCTTGAGATCCAGCGTTCCGGCTACCGGAACCACGGCCACCAGCAGCTCGTTCTTCTCGCTGCAGGCGAGCAGTGTCTTGAATACCCGGTCAGGCTCCAATCCCAGCTTTTCCGCCGCCTCCAGCCCATAGGACGCGGACTTGGGATCGTGCTCGTAACTGTGCACGCGATGCTCGGCACGGGCTTTTTTCAACAGGTCGATGGCAGGTGTCATTGCTTTGTAGTGCGATTGGTTGATGAATGGCGGTAACTTACAGCACAAAGAATCGGCCGTTATAAGCATCCATGAATCATCCTCTACTTGCACCACTCGCGGAAGTCTACGATCTAGTCGTGGTGGGCGGCGGCATAAATGGCGCCGGCATCGCCGCAGATGCCGCGGGACGTGGCCTCTCGGTATTTCTCTGCGAACAGGACGACCTGGCAGGCCATACCTCCTCGGCCAGCAGCAAGCTGGTGCATGGCGGGCTGCGCTATCTGGAACATTACGAGCTGCGCCTGGTGCGCGAAGCGCTGGCCGAACGCGAAGTCCTGCTCGCCAAGGCGCCGCACATCGTCCGCCCGCTGCGCTTCGTACTGCCTTACCGCCCACACCTGCGCCCCTCGTGGATGATTCGCACCGGCCTGTTTCTCTACGATCACCTTGGCAAGCGCGAGAAACTGGGCGGCTCGCATAGCGTTCGCTTCGGCGACGACAGCCCGCTCAAGGACGACATCCGCCACGGTTTCGAATACGCCGACTGCTGGGTCGACGACGCCCGCCTAGTGGTACTCAACGCCATGGCGGCACGCGAGCATGGTGCGCACATTCACCCACGCACCCGCTGCGTCAGCGCGCGCAGCAGCAAGGGCCTCTGGCATCTGCACCTGGAGCGCAGCGACCGCAGCCGTTTTTCCATCCGCACACGGGCCCTGATAAACGCCACCGGCCCCTGGGTGACGACATTCATCGAGGACCACCTCAAGCAGAGCCCGCCTTACGGCATGCGCCTGATTCAGGGCAGCCACATCATCGTCCCGAAACTGTACGAAGGCGAACAGGCCTACATTCTGCAGAACGAGGATCGCCGAATCGTCTTCGTCATCCCCTACCTGGAGCAATTCAGCCTGATCGGCACCACCGATCAGGAATACCAGGGCGACCCGGCACAGGTGCGGATCACCGACCGCGAGATCGATTACCTGCTGGACGTCGTCAACGGTCATTTCAAGCAGCAATTGGGCCGTGACGACATACGCCACAGCTATGCCGGGGTACGGCCGTTGTGCGACGACGAATCCGACCAGCCCTCGGCCATCACCCGCGACTACACCCTGGCACTGAACCTGAACTCCAGCGAAGGACCACTGCTTTCGGTGTACGGCGGCAAGCTCACCACCTACCGCAAGCTCGCCGAAGCGGTACTGGCGCAGCTGGCGCCACTGTTCCCGGAGATGAAGGCCGCCTGGACGCACGACGCAGCGCTACCCGGCGGCGAACACTTCGACGAGCCGTCCGGGCTGGCCCACGCGCTGTGCGCCAGCTACCCCTGGTTACCCGGGGCGATTGCCCGGCGCTGGGCTCGAACCTACGGCAGTCGCAGCTGGCTGCTGCTCAAGGGCACGGACGGACAGAAGGATCTGGGCGAACATTTCGGCGCCGGCCTGCATGCCCGCGAGGTGGATTACCTGATGGTCGAGGAATGGGCACAGACGCCGGAGGACATTCTCTGGCGCCGCACCAAGCTCGGCCTGTTCATCGAACCGGCCGGCGTTACCCGGCTGCAGCACTACCTGGACAGCCGGACGGCCGAGCACCTGACCAGCTTCGAGCACGCTGCCCAGGGCTGAAGGACGCGGCGCGACGACCTGCACTGACGGCGTCAGGCCACCCCGGTATTGCGGGCCGCGCGCAATTGCCGGGCCGCAGCCACCATGTTCACCAGCGCAGCCTCGGTTTCCGGCCAAGCGCGAGTCTTCAGGCCGCAGTCCGGGTTGACCCAGAGTCGCTCGGCCGGGATGCATTCGGCGGCCTTTTCCAGCAACTGCACCATCTCGTTGGTATCCGGCACGCGCGGCGAGTGGATGTCGTACACCCCGGGCCCGATGTCGTTCGGATAGTCGAACGCGCGAAACGCTTCGAGCAGTTCCATCTGCGAACGCGAGGTCTCGATGGTGATGACGTCGGCATCCATGGCGGCGATGGATTCGATGACGTCGTTGAACTCGCTGTAGCACATGTGGGTGTGGATCTGGGTTTCGTCGCGCACGCCGCTGGCGCACAGGCGAAATGCCTCGACCGCCCAATCCAGATAATGCTGCCACCGGGCACGGCGCAGTGGCAGGCCTTCACGAAAGGCCGCTTCGTCGATCTGGATGATGCGGATACCGGCGGCTTCCAGGTCGCATACCTCATCGCGGATCGCCAGCGCCAACTGCCGCGCCTGCACTTCACGCGACACGTCTTCGCGGGCGAACGACCACATCAGCATGGTCACCGGGCCGGTGAGCATGCCCTTCATCAGCCGGTCGGTCTGCTGCTGGGCGTAACGAATCCAGTCGACGGTCATCGGCTGCGGTCGGCTCAGGTCGCCATAGATGATCGCCGGCTTGACGCAGCGCGAGCCGTAGCTCTGCACCCAGCCGAAGCGGGTGAAGGCATAACCGTCGAGCTGCTCGGCGAAGTACTCGACCATATCGTTGCGTTCCGCCTCACCATGCACCAGTACGTCCAGGCCAATCTGTTCCTGTACGGCGACGGCATGGCGGACTTCGGCGTGCATCGCCTCGGTATAGTCGCCAAGCGACAACCTGCCCTGCCTGAAGGCCTGCCGCGCGAGGCGGATCGCCGGCGTCTGCGGGAAGGAGCCGATGGTCGTGGTGGGGAATGACGGCAGTTGCAGTCGTGCACGTTGCAACTCGATACGCGTGGCAAAGGGCGACGTCCGCTGGCTGTCGCCGGGGCCGATGGCCCCAAGACGCGCCCGGACCTGTGGCTTGTGAATGCGCGGCGAGCGCTCGCGCGCAGCCTGTATTGTCCGGCTACGGGCAAGTGCGGCCTGCACATCGGGGTTCTGCGGATCGTCGATGGCGCGGGCGAGCGTGGCGACTTCGGCGCACTTCTGCACGGCGAAAGCCAGCCAGCTCTTCAGTTCCTCATCCAGCTTGTCCTCGCGCTCGAGGTCGACCGGGCTGTGCAGCAGCGAGCAGGACGGCGCCAGCCAGAGACGATCGCCCAGCCGCTCGGCGGCATGCCGCACCACCTCCAGTGCCTTGTCCAGATCACAGCGCCAGACGTTGCGTCCGTTGACCAGGCCCAGCGACAGCACCTTGTAGGTCGGCAACCAGTCGAGGATCAGCGGGTACTGCTCCGGCGCACGTACCAGATCGATGTGCAGGCCATCCACCGGCAGCGCCGCGGCCAGGCCGAGGTTGTCCTCGAGGCCGCCGAAATAGGTGGCGACCAGCTTCTTCAGCGGCGCGCGCTGCAGCAGGTTGTAGGCACGCTCGAAGGCATTCTTCCAGTCCTGCGGCAGATCCAGCGCGAGGATCGGCTCGTCGATCTGCAGCCACTCGACGCCCTGCGCGGCGAGCCGCTCGAGCACCTCGCCGTACACCGGCAACAGTCGCTCGAGCAACTCCAGTTTGTCGAAACCCTCGGCCTGGCCCTTGAGCTTGCCCAGCCAGAGATAGGTCAGCGGCCCGATCAGTACCGGTTTGACAGCATGACCCAACGCCCGCGCCTCCTCGACTTCCTCGAAAAGCTGGGTCCAGGACAGGCTGAACTGCTGGTCCACTGTGAACTCCGGGACCAGGTAGTGATAGTTGGTATCGAACCACTTGGTCATCTCCTGCGCCTGTGAGCCTGCGCAGCAATTGCTCGCCACGCCGCGGGCCATGGCGAACAGGGTCTCCATGGCCGGCTGGCCGTCGGCCGGACGGAAACGCTGCGGGACCACGCCGAACATCAGCGAATGTGTCAGTACCTGGTCATACCAGGCAAAGTCACCCACCGGCAGCAACTCGATTCCGGCCTCGGCCTGGAGCCGCCAGTGCTGCGCCCGCAACTGGCGGCCAACCTGATGCAGCCCCTGCTCGTCCAGCTCTCCTTTCCAGTACGCCTCGAGGGCCTTCTTCAGTTCGCGATCCGCGCCGATGCGTGGAAACCCGAGGTTGTGCGCTAAAGCCATTACTCACTCCGAATGCCGTCTTGCATGAATGGGGGGATTGTCCGCCTCCGCCAGCCATGAAACAAACTCAAGACATTGCATTTCAAAGAAAGAAAAATTCATGTTGAAGCATTTGTCGCCACCCGCGCTCTAAACCAGGAATCCTTCCGGCAAGACACGACCATGAATTCCGAGCAACCCCCGCAAAATCTCGAAAATCTGCTGGAGCGCCTCGAACGGGCCGGCGAAGCCGACCAGCCGGTGACCATCGAGTGCATGCTGCAGGCCACGGACGAGCGCAGCTTCGGTGCCCTGCTGCTGATACCGGGCTTGCTGGTACTCTCGCCCTTGTCCGGCATTCCCGGTCTGCCCAGCGTGCTGGCGGTCATGGTTTCGTTGATCGCCGTTCAGTTATTGCTGGGACGGGAGCGCTTCTGGCTTCCGCAGTGGCTGCTCAGGCGCAGCGCTTCGCGCAGCAAGTACGACAAGGCCATCGCGTTCCTCCAGCACATCGCGGGCTTCGTCGACCGCTTGCTGCGCCGGCGCCTGACCTTCCTCACCAGTGGCCCGGCGACTCGCCTGAATGCCCTGCTGTGCCTGGCAATTGCCGCAACGATGCCGCCACTGGAGCTGATTCCGTTCGGCAACTCCATCGCCGGGGCGGGGCTGAGCGTTCTGGGCCTGGGCATGATGGCTCGCGACGGGGCCATGGTCCTCGTCGCATTGCTGTTCTTCTTCGGGCTGGCCTTCATGGTTTCTCGGCTGTGGTCGTGAACCTGCCTCGCCAGCAGCGATAGCGGCCTCTCGACAGCATGGAGACGCTGCGACACACTTGCGGGTGGATGAGCCATGCTCATATCTGCTCACTTCCGGAGTGAAGCGACCTTTGCCCGAACGGTCGCAACGCTCCGCCCTGCAAGGTAATCCGGCATGCTCGAACTTCGCCACCTGAAGACGCTTCATGCGCTCAGGGAAACCGACAGCCTCGTCGAAGCCGCCGAGCGCCTCCATCTGACCCAGTCGGCGTTGTCCCACCAGTTCAAGGAACTGGAAGAGCGTCTCGGCCTGCAGCTGTTCGTGCGCAAGACGCGGCCGGTGCGTTTCACCAGTGCCGGCCTGCGCCTGCTGCAGCTCGCCGATGTGATGCTGCCGCAGTTGCGCAGCGCCGAGCGCGACCTGGCGCGACTGGCCGGAGGCACGGCCGGGCGGCTGCACATGGCCATCGAATGCCACAGCTGCTTCCAGTGGCTGATGCCGACCATCGATCAGTTCCGCGATGCCTGGCCGGAAGTGGAGCTCGATCTGGCATCGGGATTTTCCTTCGCCCCGCTGCCGGCGCTGGCGCGTGGCGATCTGGACCTGGTAGTCACCTCCGATCCGCTGGAGCTTCCGGGCATCACCTACGTGCCGCTGTTCACCTACGAAGCGCTACTGGCCGTGGCCAATCAGCATCCGCTGGCGGCGCGGCCATACATTCGTCCCGAGGACCTGGCGAACGAGACACTGATCACCTACCCCGTCGAGCATGATCGCCTGGATATCTTCACGCGCTTTCTCGAACCGGCCGACATCGAACCCGCCCAGGTACGCACCTCGGAGCTCACAGTGATGATGATGCAGCTGGTGGCCTCGGGCCGCGGCGTCTGCTGCCTGCCAAACTGGGCCCTGCACGAATACAGCTCTCGCGGCTACGTCACCGCCAGACGCCTCGGCGACAAGGGCCTGTTCGCCACGCTCTATGCCGGCATTCGCGCCGACATGCTCGACTCGCCGTTCATGCGCGACTTCCTGCTGACCGCCAAGGACACCTCCTTCGCCACGCTCGAAGGGGTCAGCGCCGCGTCCAAGGCCCGCTGATCCGTCTCAGCGCCGCCGCGCCAGGCACAGGCACACCCCGACGAGCCCGGCTGCGACGCCGCCGATCAGCAACCAGCGCCGGTCGACAGCCGGCTCGGTTCGCCAGCCGCCGTCTATACGTCGCTGGCCGAGGGCAGGATGAAAGAGGTTGCCCGACGAGGTCGGCACTCGCCGCGCCCGGCCGAGGGCGAACCGCATCAACAGCCCGTTGATCCGATCGAAGCCCGGCGTGAGGAAATGCGCCAGGCGCAGCAATGTCGCGGTCGCGCCGACCGAGGTGGTATGCCGAGGATGCAGCGCCAGGCTGACCATGGCATCAGCCACCTGCCGCGGATCGAGCAACGGTGGCGGCGGCTGCAGCGAGCGGCCGGCATAGTTGGCGCCATCGCGAAAGCCAGGGGTATCGACGACGCCCGGATAGACATCGCAGATGTGAATGCCGGGCCAGGCCCCCAACTCGCCGCGCAGCGCCTGGGACAAGCCGCGCAGGCCGAACTTGCTCGCCGAATAGGCCACCGCGAAGGGCTGCGGAACCCAGCTGCCGACGGACAGCGTATTGATCAGGACACCGCGCTGTTGCTGCTTGAAATACGGCAATACCGCATGCGCGCCACGCAGATAACCGAGCAGATCGGTCTGCACCACCTGCTCGTGGGCATCCAGCGGCGTCTCGTCGAATGCGCCCACCGCACCGATTCCGGCATTGTTGATCCAGACGTCTATCCGCCCCTGACCGAACTCAGCCGCCGCGCTGGCCAATGCCTCTACCTCGTCGCCATGAGTGACGTCGGTGGGCACCACCAGCACTTCAGCTCCCAGCGCCCGGCACTCGTCAGCCGATTCCGCCAGGGCCTCGGCATCGCGCGCGGCCAGCACCAGCCGGGCGCCCTGACGCGCGAAGGCATGGGCCGCAGCGCGGCCGATACCGCTGGAAGCGCCGGTCAGGACCACCAGTGCAGCGTCGAGATTTCCAGGGTTCATGCTCGTTGCTCCGCAGATAGCTGTCGTAGCTAAGCTGACAGCGACGGCACACCGATCATTCCCTCCGGTGGTCGGTACAGCGTGTCAGGCCTGCGCCACGCTGCCTGCGGCCTCGTCCGCCCAGGGATCGTAGGTGCCGAAGCTCCACAGATGCCCCTGCGGGTCACGGCAGCTGAAACCGCGACCACCGTAATCCTCATCCTTGAGCTCGACGACGATTTGCGCCCCGGCAGCCTTGGCCTGCGCATACAAGGCATCGGCACTGTTGACGATCACATAGATGCCCTGGGTCGACAGGCCACCGATTTCGTTCGGCTGGCGCAGCTGACGGCCATACTCGGAGTCGGTCACCGGCGCGATCATCAGCATGCCGCTGCCGAAGCCGAGTTGCGCATGGGCGATGCCACCCTGCTCGTCCCGATACAGCCGCAGGCACTCGAAGCCGAAGGCCTGGCACAGCCAGTCGATGGCGGTCGCCACATCGCGATAGCGCAGGCAGGGGATCAGGGTGGAAGTGGTGTTCTTGCTCTGCTGTGACATACGCAGCTCCATCATGGGTGGCCGATTGTCGGCCCTCCCCTGTTGAGAGCCGTCCGCGGCCGATCAATTCCCCATCAGAGGCGTTCGCTCAAGCCCAGGCGAATGCCCAGTCCAATGAGAATCGACCCCAGCGCGCGATCGATCCACTGACTCAAGCCAGGATTGTTGCGTAGCGCCGTGGTGGCGCGCGCGGCCAGCAGCACCAGGGTGCACTCGACGATGATCGCCACCAGCACCACCAGCATGCCGAGCCCCAGCAGCTGCAGCGGCACGGCGCCGTGCTCAGGGCGGACGAACTGCGGCAGGAAGGCCATGAAGAAGATCGCCGCCTTCGGATTCAGCACGTCCACCAGCACACCCTGGCGATAGGCTTTCCAGGCCGAAGCACGGGGTCCGGCGCGCAGCTCGAGCGACGTAGCGCTACCGGACCTGAGCGCCTGGAAGCCCAGGTACAGCAGGTAGGCCGCGCCCGCGTACTTGACCGCCATGAAAGCCAGCGCCGAGGTGGCAAGGATCGCGGAAATCCCCAGGGCGGCGAACGCCACATGCACCAGTGCCCCGCTGCATACGCCACAGGCCGAAACGATCCCGATGCGACGACCACCGCTGAGGGTGCGTGAAATCACATAGAGCAGATCCGGCCCTGGCGAAAGATTCAGTGCCAGAGCCGCAGAAAAGAACACCAGCCAGAAGACTGGATCACCCATTGCAGACCTCCATTTTTGATGTGCCAGGCAGCGTCCGGGACGAGCACCGGATGAACTGTATGAGCAATGCACGCCATCCGCCAGTACCGCCCCTGATGGCATTTCGTCGGCAAACCGGCACAAATCTATATTCGCGACTTTTTTTTGTCGCAAAGCTGAACTATTTTGAGATGCGCGCCACAAAGTGAGCGCCAACAGGGATCTCCATCCACATTCAGCAAAGGACATGCGAATGAAAGACGATGCCGTGCCGGCCTTTCAGCCCGGCCATTCCAGCGTACTCCTCCTTTCAACCAGTGAACTCCTCGATGGCGCGCTACGCCTGCATCTGCAGGACAGCGCCAACTGTATCCTGCACCACTCACGTACGCCGATCGGGGATCACTCCGACGTTTCGCTGATGTTGCTCGACGTGGCCAGCTATGAGCGCGACGAGTGTCTTCGGCTGCTCCGGCAATTCGGCGACGTTCCGGTGGCGCTGATCAATGCCCAGCCGGATCAGGCCCGCCAGCTGATCGAAACCCACCCCTGGATCCGCGGCGTTTTCTACCGTGCGACACCTCGCAGCATCTTCGTACGCGGCATCCAGACCATGCTTGCCGGGGCCGACTGGCTGCCCAGGGAACTGATGGAAAAGCTGTTGTGCCGGTATCGGCAACTCAGCAACGCCAACCAGTTCATCGACGAACTGACCCTGCGCGAGAAACAGATTCTCGCGCTCGCCGGCCAGGGCCTGTCCAATGCCGCCATCGGGGAAAAACTGCACCTGAGCATCCATACCATCAAGAGCCACGTGCACAACGCCTTGCGCAAGCTCGGTGCCAGCAATCGCGCGCAGGGCGCCTCGCTGGTGCTGGCCCATGTCGGCGAGGCGGTATCGTGAAACGCCGCAGCGCACTGCTTCTTCTGCTGCTGGGCCTGACGGTCCATGCCGATGAAGCCGAGCTGCAGGGATTCATTACCGACAACACGATTTCCCGCTCCGGTCACGAGTTCTACGTGAGGTTCTGCGAGCGGCTGAATGACATCAGCCAGCTGGATTTCAACCTCGCGATCAAGGAACGCCCTTCGGCTCGCTGGGGGGTTCTGGTATGGGTGGAGCATGAAAACCAGCCGCTGTATCGCCGGTTCCTTCAGCCCAACGTCGCCGACATGAAGGAGACCGCCTACGAGGCAGCCGACTTCGTGGTGCAGGAGATCAATCGGCGAAAGATCGAAGCGCTGTTCGAAGACAACATTGACATGGCCAAGGACGAACTATGAAACAGCACACCTACACATCGCTCGGCACGCTGCTCGGCAGCCTGCTGCTCTGCGCTGCCGCCAGCGCCACGGAACTGGTGTACACACCGGTCAACCCATCCTTCGGTGGCAGTCCGCTCAACGGAGCCTGGCTGCTGGGCAACGCCCAGGCGCAGAACAGCAAGAAGGACCCCGACGCGCTGGATCGCGCGTCGTTACTGGAGAACCAGTCTGCGCTCGACCGCTTCACCAGCCAGCTGGAGTCGCGCCTGCTGAATGACCTGCTGACCGATGCCAGCAATGGCGAACCCGGCATGGTAACCACCGACGACTTCATCGTACGCGTCTACAACGGCGACGCCGGCATGCTGATCGTGGAAATCACCGACCGACTCACCGGAGAAATGTCCGAAATCATCATCGGGCAGAACTGACCCCCCAAGGAGAAACAAAGGCCATGAGAAGCCTATTCGTAGCCATAGGGATGATGGCTGTATTGCAGGGTTGCGCCGTGCGCGAGCCCATGTCTGCCGATCAACAACCCCCTACCCTCACTCCCCGCACCTCGACCTACCAGGACCTGCTGGCGCTACCGCGCCCGAAAGGCCCATTGGTGGCTGCGGTGTACGGGTTCCGCGACCAGACCGGTCAATACAAGCCAACCCCGGCCAGTTCGTTCTCCACCGCAGTGACGCAGGGTGCTGCGAGCATGCTGGTCGATGCCATGCAGGCCAGCGGCTGGTTCGTGGTCCTCGAACGCGAAGGCCTGCAGAACGTGCTGACCGAGCGCAAGATCATCCGCGCCTCGCAGGCCAAGCCGGACGTGGCACCCAACATCCAGTCCGAGCTGCCTTCGCTGCTGGCCGCGAACATCATCATGGAAGGCGCCATCGTCGCCTATGAAACCAATGTGCGCAGCGGTGGCCAGGGCGCACGCTACCTCGGCATCGGCCTGTCGCAGGAGTACCGCGTCGATCAGGTCACGGTGAACCTGCGGGCCATCGATGTGCGCAGCGGTCGGGTGCTGTCGAACGTGATGACCACCAAGACGATCTTCTCCGTCGGGCGCAGCGCCAACGTCTACAAGTTCATCGAGTTCAAGGAACTGCTGGAGGCCGAGGCAGGCTACACCACCAACGAGCCAGCGCAGCTTTGCGTACTCTCGGCGATCGAGGCCGCAGTCGCCCACCTCGTCGCCCAGGGTGTCGATCGGCGGTTGTGGCAAACCGCCGAAGGCAGCGGCAGCGAGCACCCGGCGCTGAGCAAGTATCTGAGCAAGCTCGACTGAGATAGCCCATCGGCGCAACGCCGACGGCCTCCATCGCTCCCGGGGACAAGCTTCCTGGCGACGCACCCGCGTTGCCCGGAAGCTCGTCCCCGGCGTGCTTCATGAAAGACACAGTACGCCCATAAAGGCGTTTTTCGGCGCTCGATATGCACCGAATCGCAGCATTTTCAATCATTGGATGGATGGTCGCCGCCTCGATTCAGGGCAAGTATGTCCACATCGGAGCCCAATCAGGACTGGATGCCATGAGACGCTCGCAACGGATTGCACACGATCTGCTGATACCTGCTGTTCTGCTATTGCTGGCATCGACCAGCCAAGCCGAGCCCCACACCCCGATTGACCTCGCGCCCAGCGAATTCGCCCGCGTCAACGCGGATTTCACCAGCCCGGGCCAAACCGACATCAGCACGCAAGCTTCGCTGGCGATCGTCCAGCAGAACGGCCAGGACATGAGCGGACGCATCGGGCAGACGGGCGCCGAACTGGAGGCGTACATCATTCAGAGCGGCTACGCCAATGACGCCGCGATCGAGCAGATCGGCCTCGGCAACGCGGCGCTGATCAGCCAGAACGGCTTCGGCAACGACGCGCGCATCGACCAGTTCGGCTCGGACAACCGCGCCGCCATCGCACAACAGGGCGTGAGCAATAGCGCCCTCATCGAACAGACCGGCAGCGGGCACACCAGCAGTGTCAGCCAGAGCGGCCAAGGTCTGACGGTAGTGGTTCGCCAGTACCGCTAACCCCAAGGAAATACCGCTGTACTTAAAACATCCATGGAGAGACAAAATGTTTAAGTTCAAACCTCTTGTAGCAGCCATTCTGACCGTCGCCACTGCCCAGGCCTTCGCTGCCGATAACACCTCTGAGCAGGACCAACTGGGCATCAACAACGTTGCGGAAGTGCTGCAAAGCGGCGGTGCGGGCAACCTGGCCACGCAGAGCCAGAGCGGCTACGCCAACGACGCGATGGCCGAGCAGAGCAGCGCGCAGGACACGACTGCCAAGCAGACGCAGGCCGGCAACTTCAACGATGCCGAATCCCGCCAGAGCAGTACGCTGATGAGCGTCTCGACGCAGAACCAGCGCGGCTGGGGCAACGATGCACTTGTCGAGCAGTCCGGAACCTACAAGACCGGCGCGGTGCAGAACCAGAACGGCAGCCACAACGTCGCCGAAACCTTCCAGACCGGCGTGACCATGAGCAACGCCGTCACCAACCAGAAGGGCCAGCACAACTATGGCCTGGTCAACCAGAGCGCTGCGTACGGCAGCCAGGCCGTGGTGACCCAGGATGGCGACCTGAACAACGCCAGCATCGCCCAGTCCTTCAGTGCCGGCGACCGGGCGACCATCGACCAGCAAGGCGTCGACAACGACAGCCACGTCACCCAGCTCGCCAGCAGCGGCTCCATTGCCGAAGTCGAGCAGATTGGCTGGAGCAACGACGCCATGGTTTCGCAGACCGGCATCCAGCACGAAGCGTACGTTCTTTCCGATGGCACGCAGAACAAGGTGGACGTGAGCCAGAGCGGCAACGCACAGAACGCCTTCGTCCTGCAGCAGGGCCATGGCAACGACTCCAATATCGAGCAGAGCAACAGCCTGTTCGGCGGCAACAACACTGCCACCACCGAACAGTCCGGCTTCCACAACGAAGCCGATGTCTATCAGCACGGCCGCAACCAGACCGCCAAGACCCTCCAGGAAGGCGCCGGCAACGTCGCCTCCGTGGACCAGCAGGGCCGCGGCAACGACCTGCACTTCCGTCAGGATGGCACCGGCAACGAGTTGAGCGCGACGCAGAACGGCGCCGACAACGAAATCGTAGGCGTCAGCTACGGCTGGGCCAACGCCAGCGAAATCGATCAGAACGGCCATGACAACCTGGCCACCGTGAGCCAGAACGGTACGCTGAACGACGTCACGCTGAGCCAAGGCGGAGCCGATCAAGTAGCCCAAGTGACACAGCAGGGCTTCGGCAACGACGCCATCGCCAGCCAGGCCGGTTACGGCAACGCGGCGTACGTCAATCAGAACGGCTGGAACAACACCGCCCTCGTCACCCAGCACTGAGTGCTCCACGCCACACCGACTGCCGGCCTCGCGCCGGCGGTCGTGTTTCCGTTCTCCACGCTTGGGTACCCGCTACCCATTCACCAATGGGCGCACCGTTTCGGTCGAAAACCTGGCCATCAGCCATGAACTACGCCCCAAACTGAAGCAATCTGACACTTCGGTCAGGTCACGCGAACATATTCAAGGTCTCAGAGCGCGCGCACGGTGATCACCGCCCGCTGCACCTAAAAAATAATTACGATATATATCAATCAGTTAACGTCAAACTACAGCTGCATTACCGAATTGGCGCGGAGCTTGCTAAAGGACAAAAGCCTGACCGCTTGGACAACTTACAAGCTCACCAACATGCCAATACGGAGTAAACCGCCAATGAAACGCAGCCTCACCACCGCAGCCCTAGCGGCAGGGTTCATCCTCAGCAGCCAAGCCATGGCAAGCCCGATGCTCTGGCAGAACAACAGCCTGACCTATCTGTACGGCAAGAATTTCGCCGTGGATTCTGCCGGTGGCAAGGAAGGCGATATTCAGCAGACCATTACCTTCGAACACGCCAGCGGCTGGACCTGGGGCGACATGTTCATGTTCGTCGATAACAAGTGGTACAACGGCATTTCCGGCAGCGATGGCCACACCTACTACGGCGAATTCAGCCCGCGCCTGTCGCTGGGCAAGATCAGTGGTGCCGACCTGTCCTTCGGACCGGTCAAGGACATCCTGATTTCGACGACCTACGAACGAGGCGAAGGACGCAACCGCAACTACCTGTTCGGCCCAGCCGTAGACCTCGCCATCCCCGGTTTCGACCGCTTCTCCCTGAACACCTATTACCGCAAGCCTGACGGCATCACCGGCAAGCCGGGCGGCCAGTGGCAGATCACCCCGGCCTGGGCGATGACCTTCCCGGTGGGCAAGTCCGACATCCTCTTCGACGGCTATATCGACTGGGTCGTCAACGACGCCGGCTCCAAGTCCAAAGGCGACTACCTGGCCAAGAATTTCCACTTCAACCCGCAGGTCAAATACGACCTGGGCAAGGCGCTGGACTACACCCCAGGCAAGCTCTATGTCGGTATCGAATACGACTACTGGTCGAACAAGTATGGGATCGAGGACTCCGACGGCTTCAACACGGACAACAACGTCACCAACTTCATCGTCAAGGCCCACTTCTGATGCCAATGCCGCCCGGCCTTGCCGGGCGGCCGCGTAACGCTACACGCTCCCATTTTCCTGACGGTCGTTGCGCAACAACGACCGTCAGGCGTTTTCATAAAAAGAACACCTCCTCATAGACTCTTTGGCGTGAAAAGCGCCACGGCCAGCTCGCGGTATGCAAGTGGGCGCGGATCGCTGGCCAGGCTGCTACGACGCAACAAAAACGGGCAACGGTGAACCAGCCGGACCATCTTGGTGCGAGCAAGCGCCTCGCCGCTGATTCACGGCGCCGTTCAGCTCCCACGCATTACCTGAAAGGAAAACGCGTCAAGCCCGTGCAGGCCCCGGCAGGCGCTGGCCCGAGGCCGTTCGCGACCATCCTCAAGCGGGCAAAACCTAAGCGACTGGTCAGCTTCTTGCAGTAGCTGAAAACCAGACAGGCGCAAAGCCCGATAGCGTTCAGATAAACACCGAAAGCACTGTAGGAGCGCACCGTGCGCGCGATCGCGGGTGCGGCCCGCTCCTTAATCCGCCGGCATCCAGCTTGCGGGCTGGACGTCGGAATCAGTCAACGGCATCAGGTGCTGAAGCCTGCTTTTTCTTTCGTTCGCTTGAGATTCCTGCCATGCAAGAAAACGCCGATTCCGAGTTGATCTACGGCCTGGACGACCGTCCGGCACCGACCGCCGCCGTGTTCGCCGCCCTGCAACACATCCTTGCCAGCTTCGTCGGCATCATCACCCCGCCACTGGTGATCGGCGCTGTGCTGGGCCTGGCCGAGCACCTGCCCTACCTGATCAGCATGGCGCTGATGGTTTCCGGCGTCGGCACTTTCATCCAGGCCCGCCGGCCGCTGGGCATCGGCGCCGGCATGATCTGCCTGCAGGGCACCAGCTTCGCCTTCCTCGGCGCCGTGCTCTCGGCCGGCCTGCTGGTGAAGAGTCGCGGCGGTAGCCCCGAGGACATCCTGGCGATGATCTTCGGCGTGTGCTTCTTCGGTGCCTTCGTGCAGATCGTGCTCAGCCGTTTCATCGGCCAGTTGCGCAAGGTCATCACGCCGCTGGTGACCGGCATCGTCATTACCCTGATCGGCGTCAGCCTGATCAAGGTCGGCATCACCGATATCGGCGGCGGCTTCAACGCCAAGGACTTCGGCGCGCCGGGCAACCTCGCCCTCGGTGCGCTGGTGTTCCTGCTGATACTGCTGCTCAACCGCTCGCAACAGCCCTGGGTACGACTCTCGGCGATCATCGTCGGCCTGGCGGTCGGCAGCCTGGCCGCCTGGTTCAGCGGCAAGCTGGTCCCGCAGCCGCTGCCGGACCTGCCGCTGGTCAGCATCCCGCAGCCCTTCAAGTACGGTTTCGCCTTCGACTGGACGGCCTTCGTGCCGGTGGCGCTGATCTACCTGATCAGCACCATCGAGACGGTCGGCGACCTGACCGCCAACTGCATGCTCTCGCGCAAGCCCATCGAAGGGCCGAGCTACGTGCAGCGACTGCGTGGCGGCATCCTCGGTGATGGCGTCAGCTGCCTGATCGCCGCGACCTTCAATGCCTTTCCCAACACCACCTTCGCGCAGAACAACGGCGTGATCCAGATGACCGGCGTGGCCAGCCGCTACGTCGGCCTGTACATCGGCGCCCTGCTGTTCGTCCTCGGCCTGTTCCCGCTGCTCGGCGCGATCCTGCAGCAGATTCCCAAGCCGGTACTCGGCGGTGCCACCCTGATCATGTTCGGCAGCGTCGCCGCCGCCGGCATCCGCATGCTCGCGCAGGTGCAACTGGACCGGCGCAACATGCTGATCATCGCCGCCTCGCTGGGCGTCGGCCTGGGTATCGCGGCGCAACCGGAACTGCTGCATCAGATGCCGAAACTCGTGCAGAATCTGTTCGACTCGGCCATCACCTGCGGCGGCCTGACGGCGATCCTGCTGGACCTGTTGCTGCCGCGCGAACGGACCGAGCCCGCCATCGTCGCCAGCACGCATCGGGCCTGAGCCAATGCGGTGGCGTACAGACGCCACCGCGCTCTTCGGACAAGGGAACATGGACAAGAACAACGCGCCGCCACCGCTGTATACCGCACAAGGCAAACCTGCCGGCCGCATCCGCCAGAAGAACGAGGAAGCCATCCTCGCCGCGGCAGCGGAGGAATTCGCCCGCTATGGCTTCAAGGGCACCAGCATGAACGCCATCGCCACCCGCGCCGGATTGCCCAAGGCCAACGTGCATTACTACTTCAACAGCAAACTGGGGCTGTACGTCGAGGTCATGCGGCACATCCTCGAGCTCTGGGACACCGCCTTCGACGACCTCACCGTCGATGACGACCCGACCACCGCACTGGCCGACTACATTCGCATCAAGATGGAATTCTCGCGACGTCACCCACAGGCGTCGAAAATCTTCGCGATGGAAGTCATCAGCGGCTGTGAATGCCTGTCCGAGCACTTCAACCAGGACTACCGCAACTGGTTCCGTGGCCGCGCCGCGGTGTTCGACGCCTGGATCGCCGCCGGCAAGATGGACCCGGTGGACCCCATGCACCTGATCTTCCTGATCTGGAGCAGCACCCAGCATTACGCCGACTTCTCCGACCAGATCCGCCGCATCAACGGCAAGCGCATGACCCGCGCGGATTATGCCAATGCCAGCGACAACCTGATCCGCATCATCCTCAAGGGCTGCGGGCTGAACCCGCCGCCCGCGCCGGAGAGCTGATCAACCGTGTCCCGCAGGCTGCGCATCCATTCCCCGGCGATTCATTACTTCGACATGGTGCGCCGCTGCCAATCCATACGCGAGGCTTCACGGCGCCTCAATGTCGCCTCCTCGGCGGTGAACCGGCAAATCCTCAAGCTCGAGGACGAAGTCGGTACACCGCTGTTCGAGCGCCTGCCGGGAGGGCTGCGACTGACCGCAGCCGGCGAGATCTTCGCGCGCCACGTCATCGTCGTGCTGCAGGATGCCGAACGGGTGCGCTCCGAGCTGGACGCGCTGCAGGGCCTGCGTACCGGCCATGTGGAGATCGCCACGGTCTCGGGCGTCACCACCGACCTGCTTCCGGGCGTCCTGGAACAGCTGCGCGAGCGCTATCCGAGGGTCACCGTCGGCGTCACCAGCCTCGGCTCGCAGGCCATTCCCGAGGCGGTGACCAGTGGCCAGGCGGACATCGGCCTGGCCTTCGCACTTCCGCGCACCGCCGACCTGCAACAACTGGGCGTCGGCCATTTCCGCCTGGGTGCCATCGTGCATCCGGACCATCCGCTCGCCGCGCGATCCGACGTGAGCTTTGCCACCTGCGCCGAATACCCGCTGATCCTGGCCAAGAGCGATCTTTCGATCCACCACCTGTTGGCCCCCCTGCTGGCGCGTACCCGTCCACGGCACAAGGCGCCGCTGGAAACCAGCTCCGTGGAGCTGGCATTGCAGATGGCCAAGCGGGGGGCCGGCGTCGCGTTCCAGACGCGCATCGGCATCGAGGCAGAACTGGCCAGCGGCACACTCGTGCATGTACCGCTGAACGACGGCGGCTCGGTATTCAGCGACCTGGGCGTCTACGTGCGCAGCTCGCGTTACCTGCCCGTGGCGGTGGACGCCTTCGTCCGGGCGCTGAGCGAGCAGATCGCCGAGCGCGAAGCGGCCCAGGCCGGCAAGGCCACGGCCGCCAGCGCTGGCGAAACCAGGGCAGGCTGAACGTCCGCGGCAGATTTCGCTCTATTGAGCGAAGCCATTGCCCAGGAGCCGCCCTTGAAACCGTCCCGAATACTGGCCATACCGGCCGCACTGTTGCTGTCGCTGCAGACCCTGCCTTCGCTCGCCGCCGACGGCACCCCGCTCGGCTGGGTGGAGCGAGGCATGGTGCTGCCCGAGGAAGTCACGGTGAAGTTCAAGCTCGATACCGGCGCGCTGACCTCGTCCATCCATGCCGAAGATGTCGACCATTTCAAGAAGGATGGCGACGAATGGGTGCGCTTCGACCTCGACCTCAAGGACATCGAACGAGACAAGCTGGTCAAGTCGCGGATCGAACGCAAGCTGCAACGCGAGCTGACCGTCCGCGGCGCCGGCGGTACCGAAGACCGGCCAGTCGTGCTGATGAAAATCTGCATCGGCGATCGCCTGCTCGAGGAAGAGTTCTCGCTCAACGACCGGGACGATATGAACTATCCGGTCCTGCTCGGCCGGCGCACGCTGGAAAAGCTGGGCCCCGTGGACTCGGCGCGCACCTTCACCGTCGAACCCAACTGCGCCGAGCGGGCAAATCGCTGAGGGGCACGCCGCACAGCCGGCTGTGCGGCTGAGGCTGATCGAAGTCGCCACACCTGAAGAGCAGAGCGCCGCACGAGGGCAGTGGTCTTGCCCGGTTGAGATGCCCGCTGCCGCCCCGCCCGACACCGCAAGAGGAACAAGCCATGCAGCCCTACGCGAAATTCAGCGCCATGATCGCCACCTCGACACTGGTGATGTTCGGCCTGATGTACCTGAACGTCTTCGCGCTCGAGCATGTCCTGTTCAGCGAAACGCGCGCCTACATGGCTCTGGTGATGGGCGCGAGCATGGCGATCGTCATGCTAGCGTTCATGCTGAAGATGTATCCCAGGCGCGGCCTGAACATCGCCATTTTTGCCGGTAGTGCGCTGGTCTTCGCGGTGTCGCTGTGGCTGGTGCGCAGCCAGGCGACAGTGGACCAGGTGTCGTGGATGAAGGCGATGATCCCTCACCACTCCATTGCCATCCTCACCAGTGAACGGGCGGATATCCGCGACCCGCGAGTTCGCGAGCTGGCCGACAGCATCATCGAGGCGCAGCGACGGGAGATCGCCGAGATGAAGTCGCTGATCGAGGAATTGGAAGCCGGCGCTGAGCGCTAATCCGCCGCGACGAACAGCAGCGCCTTGAGCCCACTCTCCGGATGGATGTCGGGAAACTCCGGCGGGTTCTCCAGGCGCTGCTCGAAGCGCAGCTGCGGCGCCTCGGCCGCCATGCCGCGGATCAGGAAGTCCGAGCCGACATCCGGGTCGTTGACGCAGGCCAGCACCCGGCCCCCGGCGTTCAGCAGTTCCGGCAGCTTACGCAGGATCTTCTGGTAGTCGCGGGTCAGCGCAAAGCTGCCCTTCTGGAACGACGGCGGGTCGATGATGATCAGGTCGTACGGCCCGAGCTTGCGCACCTTGCCCCATGACTTGAACAGCTCGTGACCGAGAAAGCTGACCCGGCCGAGATCGTGCTGGTTCAGGCGATGGTTCTCCCGCCCGCGGGTCAGCGCGGCGCTGGCCATGTCCAGGTTGACCACATGCTCGGCAGCACCGGCAATCGCCGCCACCGAAAAGCCGCAGGTGTAGGCAAACAGGTTGAGCACCCGCTTGCCCTGCGCATGCTCCTGAACCCAGCGGCGGCCATAGCGCATGTCGAGGAACAGGCCGTTGTTCTGCTTGCGCCCGAGATCGAGCTTGTAGCGCAGGCCGTTCTCGCTGATCTGCCACTCGGTGGGCACATCCCCCAGCAAAGCCTCGGTCGGCGCATCCGGCAGATAGCGATGCTGCAGCAATAGCCGCTGTGCCTGGCCCTGTTGCCAGGCCGGGCTGGCAGTCAGTGCCATGAGCATCTGCCGCAGCGCCGCCAGTTCCGCCTCGTCGGGATCACGAAACAGCGCCACCAGCAGCGTCCCCTGCAGCCAGTCCACCGTCAGCTGTTCGAGCCCCGGATAGCAGCGGCCGCGGCCATGGAACAGCCGCCGCGTCTCGGCGGGCGCGGCGGCCAGGGCGTCTTGCAGATGCTGATCGAGGTAGGCAAGGGTTGCGGGCGTCATGGGCGGGCTTCGTCGGCGGTGTGGTCGCGCATTCTAAACGCAGCCGCCGCCGAGCGAGGCTTCAGATATCCAGGCCGAACTTGCCGATATGCCGGTTGCTTTCCTGGTAGCGGAACGCCTCGGCGATTGCGCGGCGCAGCGATGCGCAACCAGCCCTCGGATGCGCCACAGCATAGCCAATCCGTCCAACCCGTGACGGCAGCGAACTTACGTCCATCGCCATCGTCGAAAGCGCGTCCGCCCTCGCCACGGCCCACCTGCGCCAGCCGCGATGATCCAGTGCCATCCCGGAACAACCTCATGCCCGAGCTTCGCCATCGCCCTGAACACCCGTCCCCGACACTCCTGCGCTCGGCCATGGCCGCAACGCTGCTGGCCATCGCCGCGCACGCCCCGGCAGCCATCACGGACCGCGACCTCGCCGCCCGCGATGCCGAGAACAAGCGCCTGAGTGCCGAGCTGCTGGCCGAGCCCAACGAGCTGACCCAAGCGCTGGACAGCCGCTACAACCACATCATCACCTACGGCCAGTCGCTCGCCTCCGCCGCCGAAGGCTGGCCGGCGCTGTCCGTCGCGCCGCGCTACGACAACCTGATGCTCGGCCGCTCGCCGCGCTCGGCGGCCTTCAGCGGAGCCGCGTTCAAGCCGGTCGGCGAGATCGCCTTCACCCCGCTGCGCGCCGTGGTGCAACAGAAGAGCGATGCGGCGGTGCTGCTCGATGCGGAAAAGGTCGGCGAGCTGCCGCCGCAGGCCCAGGAAGAAGGCGAATCAGTGGAAGTCGGCGCGCTGAACATGGCGCGCCGGCTCTATCTGCATCAGCTCGGTCGCGACACCGACCCGGATCACCTGCTCGTAGCCAGTAACGCCTCCACCTCCGGGCGCTCCATTGCCCAACTGTCGAAAAGCGGCGGGACCAACGAGTACCAGCGGGTGATCCAGGCAGCCGAACAGGCCAAGGCGCTGGCCAATGCACAGCGCGCGAGCTACAGCATCAGCGCCTTCTTCTGGCTGCAGGGCGAGTACGACTATTCGCAGACCAACGGCGGCCGGAACGACAAGGCCTACTACAAGGCCCGGCTGCGCCAGCTGCGCGATGACCTCTACGCCGACACCGCCCGGGCCATCGCCGGGCAGGACAAGATGCCGGCATTCTTCAGCTACCAGACCGACGCCAAATCCTCGGTCAAGGACGGCTCGCTGGCCGTGGGCATGGCGCAATGGGAACTGGCCCGGGAAGAACCCGGCTGGTTCCTGGTCGGCCCGGTCTATCCGTACACCGACAAGGGCGTGCACCTGTCGGCGAACGGCTACCGCTGGTTCGGCCAGATGCTCGGCAAGGTCTACCACCGCGTGGTCGTCGAACGAAAGGGCTGGGCACCGCTGTCCCCGCGCCGCGCCACGCTGGATGGGCGCGACGTGCTGATCGATTTCCACGTTCCGCACCCGCCCCTGGCATTCGACCAGCCCTACATCGGCCACAGGGCCAGCGATGTAAAGAACAAGGGGTTCATGCTCCACGACGATCAGGGCGAAGTGCCGATCGCCGCCGTGGAAATCGTCGCCGACACCATCGTCCGCCTGCGCGCCGGCCGCGACCTGGCCGGTCAGCCCCACGTCAGCTACGCCAGCTATCAGGTCGGCGGCGCCGGCCAGCTACGCGACAGCGAACCACTGCGCGCCGACACCACCTACGAATACCTCCCCGACCTGATGCCCGCCGAAGCCAACATCAAGGCGCTGGTGCACCAGCCCTACCCGCTGCAAAACTGGAGCATCGCGTTCGATATCGCCGCTGAAAAAGACCCGCCAGCAGAACAGCCCGTCAGCGAGTAACCCCCCGGCGCCGGTCATACCGGCGCTTCGATCCCCAGCACGCGCATGCGCCGATACACCGTCGGGCGCGACACGCCAAGCCCTCACCGCTCAGGGTCTTCGTCGATTTCCTCAAGGCCGGGGGACAGGAGCGGAGCTGACTCAGCGCCGGTCAGGGCTTGGGCAGATAACCCGGCAACGCTTCCAGCCGCTCCATCCAGCGGGCGACGTGGCTGTACGGCGTGAGATCCACATCGCCTTCCGGTGCCAGCACCACGTAGGGGTAGGCTGCGCAGTCGGCGATGGTCGGCCGGTCGATCGCCAGCCAGTCGTGGCGCTGCAGATGATCGTCCAGCAACTTGAGCACCGCCGGCGCCTTGGCCAGCGCTGCGGCCTTGTCCAGCGGATAGCCGAATTTCTGTACCAGCCGCGCCGCATTCAGGCTGTGCTGAATCTCGTTGGCGGTGAAGGACAGCCACTGCACGATCTCCGCCTGCCCGCGCGGATTGTCCGGCCACCACGCCAGGCCGCCATAGGTCCCGGCGAGGTAGACCAGAATGGCTTGCGAGTCGCGGACGATGTGGCCGCCATCATCCAGAATCGGCAACTGCCCCAGCGGGTTCAGCTCGGACAGCGGCGGCTTCTTGTGCGCACCATTGGCGAAATCCACCGCTACCAATTCAAGGTCGATGTTTGCCAGCGCAGCGAACAGCCGCACCTTGTAGCAATTGCCGGATGGAGCCAGGTCATACAGTTTCATTGCGCACCTCCTTCGATGAGCTGATTGAATTCGAGAACGTTGCCGTCCGGGTCACGGATGAACAGCGCGATCCGCCGCGGGCCGATGGGATGCGGCCCCTCGGTGATGACGATGCCCTGCGCCTCGAGCCAATGCTGGAGGGCCGTGAGGTCGTCGACGATAAAGGCCGGATGGGTCATGCCCGGACGCTTGACCGGCGCATCCAGCAGCACGTTATGCGCATCGGCTGCACGCGCACCGTTGAAGATCAGGTTGATGCGCACGCCATCCGGGCTGAGCATTTCGTTGGCCTCGAACAGCGGAAAGCTCGCGCTCTCGACGAAGCCCAGCGCCTGGTAAAAGGCCATCGCGCGCGGCCGGTCGCTGACACGAATGCCGATGTGGTCGTAGGCGAGAATTCGAGCGGGACTGGCTGATTGATTCATGTGCGAAACTCCAGAAGACCTCGGTCCCTGAAGTGTCAGCCGCCCTGCGGGTTTCACCTATGCCGCGGGCCTGACAACATCTATGCAGCAATCGCACAAATCCAGGGGTGGCAATGGACAAGCTCAAGGCAATGGCCAACTTCGTTCGCATCGTCGACAACGGCAGCCTGAGCTCGGCCGCCGATGCCACCGGGCAATCCGTGGCATCGGTGGTACGCTCGCTGGCCGCACTGGAACGCCACCTCGGCGTGCGCCTGCTGAATCGCACCACCCGACGCATGGCCCTGACCGACGAGGGTACGGAGTACCTGGCCTGGAGCCGCCGCATGCTGGCGGACTTCGCCGACATGGAACAGCGCCTGGAAGCCAGTGACGGCGCCGTCCGCGGCCTGCTGCGCATCACCGCGCCAGTGGAGTTCGGCCAGCGTTACGTCGCGCCGCTGGTGAACGCATTTCTCGGGGAACATGCAGATATACGGGTCGAGCTGAACCTGAGCGACCAGATCGTCCCGCTGCTCGACGAACGCCTCGACCTCGCCCTGCGCATCGGCCAGCTGCCCGACTCAGCGATGGTTGCCCGGCAGATCGGCAGCACCCGGCTGGTCACCTGCGCCAGCCCGGACTACCTGAGCACCGCCCCCTCCATCGACACCCCGGCGGCGCTGAAGGACCACGCCTGCATCCTCTTCGCCGCCCAGGGCCGCCACTGGTACTACCGCCAGGGCGAGACGGAACAAGCCGAAGAAATCACCCCGCGCCTGACCTGCAACCAGATCCGCGCTGCCAGCCTGGCCTGCGTACAGGGCCTGGGCATCACGCGGCTGATGCACTATCAGGTCGCCGACGAACTGGCTGATGGGCGTCTGGTAAGAGTGCTCAGGGATTACGAACCGAAGGACCTGCCGATCCAACTGGTGTACCCGCACGCCTTGCAGCTGTCGCCAAGGGTGCGGGCGTTTGTGGAATGGGCTTGCCCGAGGTTGGAGAGGCTCACGCCGGGGCCGGATGGGGATAGTAGGCCGGCTGCTTTCTCCTAAACGGTCACGAAACGCGCCACCACTAACGGGTCCGCACCTTCTTCTGGATCAGGTTTCTTGACGAGGACTCAGGCCCCCAAAGCAGACGCCTACTGTCCAGCGGTGAGTGCAGTGGGCGTATTTCCAACATGGGGTTCTGCTCCATTTCCACACACTTTAAGAGCTATCAAACTTCACGCTCCCTGTAGCCTCTGAGCATGATGAATACAAAGATTCCCAGAATTCCGATCATCACCGAGGAAGTCATCAACAACATCGCATGCGCCGCCGAAAAAGCGTCTTTGGCCGCCTCGATCAGAGCAGCACCCTGGGGCTCAATCAAACTGTGAGCGACGACGTAGCTATCGCCAATCGAGCGCTCCGCACGCTCTGCTAGCGGTTTCGCAAGATCCATGGGAAGCGAGATCGTGTGGCTAAATATATCGGACAGGAATACACCGAAAAGAGTGATCCCAAGGCCGGTGCCCAGCTCATAGCCGGTGGCCTCGAGCGCACCTGCCGCCGCGCCCCTGCTGGCGTCCACCGAACCCATGATGGCAATGGACGAGGCGGTCAGGCCGATACTCAGGGTCAGGCCCAGCAGCGCCAACATCGCCGGGACCGTGAAACCAGGCTCATGGAAATCGGCCAGGGCCAGGAAGGCCAGGGCCACGGCAGACAGCCCCATCGACGCACTGGCCACCAGACGCAGGCCGCAGAGGTTGGACAAGTAGCCGGCCACCGGCCCACCGACGGCTGCGGCGGCCATGATCGGGATCATGAAGATGCCGGCCTGCAGCGGCGTCTTGCCCAGCACGTACTGCAGCTCCTGCGCCAGCGTCAGTTCGACCCCGGCCAAGGCACCGGTCGCCACCACGGCCATGATCATCCCGGCAAGGATCGCTGGGTGCGAGAACAGCGACAGGTCGAGCATGGGCGTCGCCGAATGCAGTTGCAGGTGCACGAAGGCGGTCAGCAGGCCCAGCCCAAACAAGATCACCGACAGTGCCACGCCCAGGGTTTGCGTCGCGCCGAAAGCAGCCTTGATGCCGTAAACCGTCATCAGCATGCCGGCGATCAGCAACAGGACCTGGCCCAGCGCCCAGGTACCGGGCGTGGTTTGCTCCGTGCGCGGCAGCAGGAGGAACACCAGCGGCGCGACCACCAGCATGATCGGCACGTTGATCAGGAAGGCCGAGCCCCACCAGAAGTGCTCCAGCAGCGCCCCGCCGATCAGCGGCCCAAGCGCGGCGCCGGCCGCACCGACCATGCCCCACAGGCCCAGGGCCATGGCGCGCTCGTCTTCGTCCTCGAAGGTGCGGCGGATGATGCCCAGCACGCACGGCATGATCATCGAGCCGCCGAGCGCCAGCAGCACCCGTGCAGCGATGAGCAGCGCGGGGGTCGGCGCGAAGGCTGCCAGCAGTGAGGCGATGCCGAACACCACCAGGCCGGTGAGCAGCACGCGGCGGTTGCCGATGCGGTCGGCCAGGGTGCCCATCGGCACCAGCAGGCCTGCCATCAGCAACGGGTAGATGTCGATGATCCACAGCACCTCGGTGGCCGAGGCGCCGAGCGCGAGGGTCAGCGAGGGCACGGCGATGTGCAGGATGGTCATGTCGATGACCACCGGCAGGAAGGCCAGCATGACGGCCAGCAGGATCAGCCAGCGACGGGGAATGACGGTAAGCATGGACGGACTCTATTGAGCCGCTGTGACAGCGGCAACCTCCGGAATATCGCGCGCATGCAGGCCGCCACCCAGCGACTTGTACAGCGCCACCCGGTTGGCGATTTCCGCGCGGCGCAGCTCCAGCAGCGCCTGCCGTACGGCCTGTAACTGGCGTTGCGCGTCGAGCAGCTCCAGACGGCCATCGACGCCCGCGCGGTAACGCAGGTCAGACAATTGCAGACGCCGCTCGGCCGCGCTCAATGCGCGCAGTTGCGCCTCGATTTGGCGGTCGAAGGTGGCGGTTCCGGCCAGGGCATCGGCCACCTCGCGGAAGGCGCCCTGGATGGCGCGCTCGTACTGCGCGACCGCTTCGGATTTGCGCACTTCGGCCAGGCGCAGTTCGGCGCGCAGGCGCCCGCCCTGAAACAGCGGCTGGGAAATCTGTGGTGCGAAACGCCAGACCTGTCCGGCCGGGTCGAACAAACTGCCGAGCGAGGTGCTGGCATAGCCGAACGACGCGGTCAGGGAAATCTGCGGGAAGAACGATGCCCGCGCCGCGCCGATATCGGCATTGGCGGCGACCAGAATCTGCTCGGCCTGGCGCAGATCCGGCCGATTCAGCAGCAGGTCGGCTGGCAACCCCGCCGGCAGTTGCGCGATCACCGATTGGCGCTCCAATGGCAAGCCAGCAGGGAGATCGCCCGGCAGTTCGCTGCCCACCAGCAACTGCAGGGCGTTGTCCGCCTGCGCCAGGGCGCGGCGGCGCGTCTGCAGGTCGGCTTCGGCCTGGGCCACCTGCCCTTCGGCCTGGGCCACGTCCAGGCTGCTGCTCTGCTCGGCCCGCTTGAGCAGGCGCGCCAGTTCCAGCGATTGCTGCCAGTCGGCCAGGGTGCGTTCGGTGAGCTGCAGTTGCTCGTCGGCCAGACGCTGGGCGAAGTAGGCCTCGGCCACCGCACCGACCAGGGCGATCTGCGCCGCGTCGCGGCCCTGCTCGCTGGCCAGGTAGCGCGCGAATGCCGCATCGGAGAGCGCGCGCACACGGCCGAACAGGTCCAGCTCGAAGGCGCTGAGGGCAACGTTCACCCCGCTCTGCTGGCTCACCTCACGGCTGACCTGGCCGCTGGTATCGGTGCTCAGGGCGCGCTCACGCGTGCGCGTTCCTTCCAGCCCCACGGCCGGCAGTCGCGCGGCGCGCTGGATGTTGGCTTGCGCCTGCGCCGCCTCGACATTGAGGGTGGCCAGGCGCAGGTCGCGGTTATTGGCCAGTGCAAGATCGATCAGCCGTTGCAGGCGCGGGTCGCCGAACATCGCGCGCCAGCCCAGGGCACTGGCCGGCAGCGTCGAGGCCGGTGCGGCAGCAGCCATGGGAAAGCTCGCCGGCACGGGCGCAGCCGGGCGCTCCAGGGTCGGCGTCAACGAGCAGGCGCTCAGGCAGGCGAGCAGCGGCAAGGTCAGATACAAGCGCATCACGGGTTCTCCTGGGGCAGCGCAGCAGTGCCACGTCGAGCACGCCAGGCGCTCAAGCGCTCCTGCGTGCCAATCACGAACACAAAAAAGGCCGGCACGAAGAACACCGCCAGCAGGGTGCCACTGAGCATGCCGCCGAACACCCCGGTGCCGATGGCGTGCTGGGTTTCGGCGCTGGCACCGCTGGCGAGCATCAGCGGCACCACGCCGAGGGTGAAGGCCAGCGAGGTCATCAGGATCGGCCGCAGGCGCAGGCGCGCGGCGGTCACGGCAGCATTGACCAGCGTGCGCCCCTCGCCATGCAACTGGCGGGCGAACTCGACGATGAGAATGGCGTTCTTCGCCGACAGGCCGATGATGGTGATCATCCCCACCTTGAAGAACAGGTCGTTGGGCATGCCGCGCAGCATCACAGCGGCTACCGCACCGAGCAGGCCCAGCGGCACCACCAGCATCACCGACAGCGGGATCGACCAGCTCTCATAGAGCGCCGCCAGCACCAGGAACACCACCAGCGCCGAGAGCAGCATCAGCAAGGGCGCCTGCGCCGCCGACTGTTGCTCTTGCAGAGACTGCCCGGTCCAGGCCAGGGCGAAGCCCTGCGGCAACTGCGCCACCAGGCGCTCCATCTCGGCCATCGCCGCGCCGCTGGACACGCCAGCCGCCGCGCCACCGGCGATACGCACGGCGGGAAAGCCCTGGAAGCGCATCATCTGCTGCGGCGACTCGCTCCATACCGGCGTTACCACCTCACGCAGCGCCACCATGCCGCCGCTGGCATTGCGCACGCGCAAGCCGAGCACGTCGTCCAGTTGCATGCGTGCCGAGGCGTCGGCCTGCAGGATGACCTGCTGCATGCGCCCGGCATTGGGGAAGTCGTTGACGTACAGAGAGCCCATGGCCGCCGACAGCGTGCTGCTCACCGCCGCGAAGGACAGGCCCATGGCCTCGGCCTTCTGCCGGTCGATCTCCAGGCGGATGCTCTCGCCGGGCGGCAGGCCATCGGGGTAGACATCGCTGACCACCTCACTCTGCGCCGCCAGCTCCAGCAGTTGCGCCTGCGCCGCCAGCAAGGCGGCCTCGCCCCGGTTGGCGCGGTCCTGCAGGAACAGGGTGAAGCCCGAGGATGTGCCCAGCTCGTCGATGGCCGGCGGCATCATGCTCATCACCGTGCCCTCGACGTTGTCCGCCATGGCCTGCTGCGCCAGCTCGGCTTCTTCGGCGGCGGTGGCGCCATCGCGCTGATCCCAGTCCTTGAGCATGGTGAAGGCCATGGCCGCGTTGGGGCCGGAACCGGCGAAACTGAAGCCCAACACCACCAGGTTGGCATCCAGCCCCGGACGCGAGGCCACGTGCGCCTCGTAGGCCTTGACCACGTCCAGCGTGCGCTCGCTGGTAGCGCCGGTGGGCAGCTGGATGGAGGTCATGAAGTAGCCCTGGTCCTCCTCGGGCAAAAAAGCCGACGGCAACTGCGCGGCAGCGACGGCCAGTACCGCGCAGAGCACGGCGAAGGCCGCCATCATTCGTCCGCTGCGCCCGGCCAGGCGCGCCACCCGCGCCCCATAGCTCGCCGTGAGGCGCTCGAAGCCCCGGTTGAAGGCACCGAAGAAGCCGCGTTTGTCATGGTGCCCGGCGCTAACCGGGCGCAGCAACGTGGCGCACAGCGCCGGCGTCAGGCTCAGGGCGAGGAAGGCCGAGAACAGGATCGACACCGCCATCGACAGGGTGAACTGCTGGTAGATCACCCCCACCGAGCCACTGCCGAAGGCCATGGGGATGAACACGGCGGTGAGTACCAGGGTGATGCCGATCACCGCGCCGGTGATTTCCCGCATCGCCTGCCGGGTCGCCTCTTTCGGCGACAGCCCTTGCGTGGCCATCAGCCGCTCGACGTTCTCCACCACCACGATGGCGTCGTCGACGATGATGCCGATGGCCAGCACCATGCCGAACATGGTCAGCGAGTTGATCGAGAAACCGGCCAGCAGCATCACCGCGAAAGTGCCGAGCAGCGCGATGGGCGCGACGATGGCCGGGATCAGCGTGTAGCGCAGGTTCTGCAGGAACAGGAACATCACCAGAAACACCAGCGCCATGGCCTCGAACAGGGTGTAGATCACCTTCTCGATGGACACCTTGACGAAGGGCGCGGTGTCGAACGGCACCGAGTAGGCCATGCCGGCCGGCATGCTCGGCGCCAGCTCGGCCAGGCGCTCGCGCACCTTTGATGCGGTGCGCACGGCATTGGCGCCGGGCGACAGCTGGATGGCGGCACTGGTCGCCGCCACGCCGTTCTCGCGGTTGGAGAAACCGTAGGACTGCGCGCCCAGCTCGACCCGCGCCACGTCGCCGAGCACCACCCTGGCGCCATCGGCAGCGGCACGCAGGACGATGGCGGCGAACTGCTCCGGCGTGCTCAGTTGGCCCTGCACGGTCAGCGGCACGGTCAGGCGCTGGCCTGGCAGCGCCGGCTCGTCGCCGATCCGCCCGGGGGCAATCGACGCGTTCTGCTGCTCAATGGCCTGGGCCAGTTCATTCATGGTCAGGCCATAGGCGGTGAGCTTGTTCGGGTCGACCCAGACGCGCATGGCCTGCTCGGCGCCAAACAGCTGCACGCGCCCGACGCCTTCGATGCGGCGCAACTCCTGAACGATGTTGCGCGCCAGGTAGTCATTCAGTGCGACTTCATCGAACTGGCCGTTGGGTGACGTCAGGCCGACCATCATCAGAAAGCCCGAGGCGGCAGACTCCACCTGCAGGCCGCTTTGCCGCACGGCCTGGGGCAGGCGTGGCTCGACCGCCTTGATGCGGTTCTGTACGTCCACCTGGGCCAGCTCCGCATCGGTGCCCGGCTTGAAGGTGGCGGTGATCTGCGCGGTGCCCGAGGTGTCCACCGAGGACTCGAAGTACAACAGGTTCTTCACCCCCGATAGCTCACGCTCGACCAGGCTTACCACCGAGTCGTTGAGCGTCTGCGGGGAGGCCCCCGGATAGGCGGCATAGATGGTCACCGACGGCGGCGCCACCGAGGGGTAGCGGGCAATGGGCAACTGCGGGATGGCGATGACGCCGACCAGCACGATGAACAGGGCGATGACCCAGGCAAACACCGGACGGTTGATAAAGAACTGCGGCATGAGGGCTTCCCCGGAGTCAGCGCGCGGCGGCGCTGAGGCGTTCGCGGGGGGCGGCGGGCTGCCAGGGGCGCGTGGCGACTTGGGCGGCGGGGCTCAGGCGCTCGATACCCTCGATCACCACCTGCTGCCCGGCGCTGAGTCCGGACACCACACGGTAACGGCCTTCGACCAGCTCACCGACCTCGATCGACACCGGCTGCACCTGGCCCTGGGCATCCACCAGCCACACGCTGGCCTGACCTGCCGTGCGGGTCACCGCCTGCTGCGGCACGCTGAGGGCGGCGGGGTAATGCGCACGGGGAATCCGTGCCTGCACGTAAAGGCCAGGCAGCAGACGGCGCTGCGGGTTGTCCACCAGTACGCGCAGCAGCACGTCGCCGGTGCCGGCATCCACCTCGATGCCGGAGAACAGGATGCGCCCATGCATGCCCAGCGGCTTGCCGTCGCTGCCGAGGATATCGATGCTCAACTCCGGCGTCGCCGAACCTGCCTGCTGCCGCAGCGCGTCCAGCACCGAAGCGGACTGGCGCACGTCGACGTACACCTGATCGATCTGCTGGATGCGCGCCAGGGGCGTGGCATCGGTGGGCGACACCAGCGCTCCTTCGCTGACCAGCGCCTGGTCGATGCGCCCGGCAATCGGCGCCTCGACGCTGGCGAACTGCAAATCCAGCTTGCGCCGTGCCAGCGTCGCCCTGGCCTGGGCTACATCGGCGGCGGCCTGCTCACGCTGCGCCACGGCATCGTCATACACCTGGCGGCTGACTGCCTCGGCCTTCACCAGCAGCGTCAGGCGCTCGACCTGCACCTGTGACCGTGCCAAAACCGCCTCGGCGCGCTGCAAGGCAGCAGCGGCACTGTCCACCTCGGCCTTGAACGGCGCGGGATTGATCTGGAACAGCACGGCACCGGCCTCGATCTCGGCGCCCTGTTCGAACAGGCGGCGCTGCACGATGCCACCGATCTGCGCACGAATCTCGGCGCTACGCACGGCAGCCACACGCGCAGGCAGAACCTCGCTGACCGCCAGTTCGTGCGCCTGCAGTGTCAGCACCGAAACCTGCAGCGGCGCGGCCGCTTCGGCTTGCTCTGGCGCCGCGTCGCACCCTGCCAGTGCCAATACGGCAAGCCCTGCGAGCACGATGCCCAGATGCCGTTGTTTGCTGCCCATAACCCACTCCTCGTTGCACGCTACGCTCCGGTGACCTGATGCCGAACGGGAGCTGATCGAGGCTGCAGTCTGGAACAGCGCTGTTGCGAATGATTCGAGGCTTTATGGAGAAAGCATGGAGGGCGCGATAACATTCAGCGCCATCGCCTTCGAGTCTTCAATGTCCGATCCCAACGTGCGCCTCAGCCCCGCTTTCCCTACTGCGTCGCTGGTGCTGGTCGCCGAGGACGAAGCCGAGATCGCCGACATCCTTATTGCCTACCTGCAACGCAGCGGGCTGCGTACCCACCACGCCAGCGACGGTCAGCAGGCATTGGCCCTGCACCAGGCGCTCAAGCCGGACCTGCTGCTACTCGATGTGCAGATGCCGGTGCTCGACGGTTGGAAGGTGCTCAGCGAAATCCGCTCCCGAAGTGACACCCCGGTGATCATGCTCACCGCGCTCGACCAGGACATCGACAAGCTGATGGGCCTGCGCCTGGGGGCCGACGACTACGTGGTCAAACCCTTCAACCCGGCCGAGGTGGTGGCGCGGGTGCAAGCGGTACTGCGGCGCACGCGGGCGAGCGCGCCTGCCGCCACGCAGATGCTGCGCGTCGGCCCGTTCCAGATCGACCTGGACAGCCACGAGGCCAGCGTGCAGCGTGATGGCCAGCCGCACACGCTGGAACTGACCCTGACCGAGTTCAAGCTGCTGGCCTGCCTGATGCGCGCGCCGAAACGAGCGTTCAGCCGCGCGGAACTGCTGGAAAACTGTTTGCCCGAAGGCGATACCCAGGAGCGCACCGTGGACAGCCACGTCAGCAAGCTGCGCAAGAAGCTCGAAGCCCTCGACATCCAGGGCGTGCCTGCCAGCGTCTGGGGCGTGGGCTATCGCTTCGGCGCCGAGCCATGAAGCCGACACCGGGGCTGCGCCGGCAGTTTATCCAGGCCCTGGCGGTAATGGCGCTGGGCATCATCTTCATCGCCGTGTTCGGCTCCTACGTGTTCTACGCGATCGCCGTGGCCTACATGCCAGGCAGCATCTCCGAAACCTGGATACCTTCGCAGGTAGAGATGATCTGGATCGGCTGCACCATTGTCGCCGCGCTGGGCATGTCGGTATTCGTCGCCATTCGCCTGTCGCGGCGTCTGATCACGCCGCTGAACTCGGTGGCGCACAGCCTGCGCGAAGTGGCCGAAGGGCGGCTCGACGCGCGCGCGCCATTGGGCGAGCAGGCCATGGGCGAGACGGCGCAACTGGTACGCGACTTCAATGCCATGGCCGAGCGCCTGCAAAGCATGACCCGCGAGCGCGAATTCTGGAACGCCGCCATCGCCCACGAGCTGCGCACCCCGGTAACCATTCTGCGCGGCCGCCTGCAGGGCCTGGCCGAAGGCGTGTTCAGCCCCAGCAGTGAGTTGTTCGAGGGCCTGCTGCGCCAGGTGGAGGGCCTCAACCATCTGATTGAAGACCTGCGTGTGCTGAGCCTCAACGACAGCGGCCACCTGGAAGTGCAACGAGTCAGCGTCCGGCTGGCCGATGAACTGCGCACCGTGCTGCAGGCCTTCGCCACGCCCCTGGCGGAGAGGGGCTTTAACCTGCACGAGGAACTGGACACCAGCCTGCAGGTGGAGTGCGATCCGGTGCGCATCCGCCAGGCGCTGATGGCACTGCTGGAGAATGCCATGGGCCATGCCGATCCGGGCAACCTGTGGGTACGCCTGGAACAGGCGAACGGCCTCTGCCAACTGACCGTGGAGGACGATGGCCCGGGTATCGACAGCACTCTGGCCGCCGACATTTTCGAAGCCTTTCGTCGTGGCGATCCTTCGCGCTCTCGAAAAAACGGCGGTAGCGGCCTGGGGCTTGCCGTGGTCAAAGCTATCGCAGAGGCCCATGGTGGTCATGCGATATGCCAACCCTCTGGCCTGGGAAGTTCGTTCATTATTTCCTGGCCGGCCAGCACGCAGGTTGCACAGCAATAGCCCGTTGACCCAGCGTCCACAATTGGCCGAGTCCGGCCGAACGGCGACTTTGGCCACAAGCAGTCTCGAGCTGCGGACAAAAATGGCAGGCAACGGTTACCTGTCGGGTTCACGTCCCTCCCCTCGCGTAAAGCTTTATCCAGAGCGACCCACTGGTCGTCTGTCATGAAACGGGTACACCCTGCAGTTGGTCAGTCTCACTACCGTTAGCGGCCGCTCCGACCGCATGCTCTCTGGAGAATTCGATGTCGAAAAAGGCACCGACCCGTTCCTCTGCAGTCCTGGCTTCCGATCCCTTACGCGTGCAGCTCGAACGGCTACGTGACGAGATGACGAGCGACGCCTGCCTGGCGCCGCTGGAAAGCATCCAGGTTCATGACTGCTACAGGCTAAGCGCCGAGAACCTGCTGCACTATCTCTGCCTTCGTCGCCATGACTTGCGTGAAGTACAAGCGCAGTTGGCCCAGATCGGGCTGTCGTCCTTGGGTCGGTCAGAGGCGGCAACACTCGCAGCGGTGACTGCGGTGATCGGCGTGTTGCAACGGCTCGAAGATCCGAATGCGCAAGTGCCCACTACCCCTGACCTGGGGCTGGATGAGGGTGGGCGTCTGTTGGAGGCTCACACCGAGGCGCTGTTCGGGAAGCCCCGTAGCGCACGGCCGGTTCGAATCATGGTCACGCTCCCCTCCGAAGCGGCGCACGACGGCGAACTCATCAATGCGCTAATCAAGGAAGGCATGGATTGCGCGCGTATCAACTGCGCACATGATGACCCGGACAGCTGGCGTGCGATGATCGAGCATGTTCGTGCGGGGGAGAAAGCGCTTGGCCGTGAGTGCAAGGTCGCCCTCGATCTCGCTGGCCCCAAGTTGCGCACGGGGCCCATTGCAAACGCGCCAGGTGTGAAAAAGGTACGGCCCAGGCGCGATTGCTATGGGGCGTGTCATCTGCCCCGCGCGCGTTCGTCTTGCCTGGACGAAGGCAGGCTTGAACGATTCCGATACCGACGCATGTTTGATGGTTACAAGCGATAAAGCGCTGGCCGTACGGGCTGGCGATACGCTCAGGTTGCGCGATGCGCGAGGCTCGAAACGAAAGATGAGGGTCGTCGCGGCCAATCAGGATGGCTGCCTGGCGGAGCTGAACAAAACGGCCTACTTCACTGACGGTATGCAGATCAAACAGCGCCGCGCAGGCAAGACCCATGGCCGAATGCGCCTCACCGACCTGCCGCCACGTGAGCAGCATTTGACCCTGCGGGTTGGCGACCTGTTGACGCTGACTGCTGACGACGACCCTGTCGATCCGCCGAGCAACGACAACGATGCCGAGATCGCACGGATAGGCTGCACCCTACCGCACGTCCTGGCGGCGGTCGGAACGGGCGATCCGGTTTGGTTCGACGACGGCAAGATCGGGGCGCGGGTGGAGTCAGCGTCTGCCGAGGCGCTGACCTTGCGCATCACCCAAGTCGCGCATGCCAGCGGTCGCGCCACGCTGGCCAGTGACAAGGGCATCAACTTCCCTGACAGCACCCTCCCAGTCCGTGCGCCGACCGAGGAAGATATTGAGACGCTCGGGTTCGCGGCTAAACACGCCGATATCGTCGAGATGTCCTTTGCCAACAGTGCCGAAGACGTAATCGAACTGCTCGATCATCTAGAACGGCTGGACGCGAAGCATCTTGGCGTCGTGCTGAAAATCGAAACCCGTGCCGGTTTCGAGAACCTGCCCGCGATGCTCCTCGCCGGGATGCGATTGCCGCGATTGGGCGTAATGATCGCCCGAGGCGATCTGGCGGTAGAGACCGGCTTCGAACGTTTGGCCGAACTCCAGGAAGAAATACTGTGCCTGTGCGAGGCAGCCCACGTACCGGTGATATGGGCAACCCAGGTGCTTGAAAGTCTGGCCAAGAAAGGAGCCCCGGCGCGTTCCGAAATTACCGATGCAGCCATGAGCGTTCGCGCCGAGTGCGTGATGCTAAACAAGGGACCGTACATTATCAGGGCGGTGACGACCTTGAATGACGTACTGCACCGCATGCGGGAGCATCGCACCAAGAAGCGCGACCTGCTTCGCTCTCTGCATGTGGCTGAGCGTGAGGCAAGCTTCAGGAAACCCTCTGAATCGCCCCTGGCTTCGTAGGCACCACCAGGTCTCAAATGAGGTCAGTCAGTCGCGAAGCAGCTCGCTTCCGGCTGGTATCTAGGCCCCATCGTGTGTCCGGGGCCGAGCGGCCAATTGCGTGCGGGGCGTCAAGATGGCCAAGGCAACCGCCACGATGAAGAGCGCCGGCACATCACCTGCCAAGTGCCCCATTTGCCCCGGCTGGGTGACCGCCTGGGCGGCCATGATTGCTCCATGTACGGCGCTAGACCACACGGTGAACCAGATCAGGCTCAGATTGGCCAATGGATCACGCGCGGCCCGGATCAAGAACACGCCAAGCGTGGCGTAGATGCCAACGATCATCAGCGGGTAGTCCGAGTGACCAACGTGCCAGGCCCAGCCGGACGGCCAGAACATCATACAAGGCCGGGAATCGTGACAGTCGGGTGACCGCTGAAGGCGACTTCCACCATGGATGGCAAGCCCAATCTGCTCGATCAGTTCCGGCAGCAGACCAAGCATAGCTATTCGTGAGCTATCGCTCCGCCCACCGGCCGCTGGCCGGAAACTGCCCTTCGCATCAAGCCGCTGCCGGGCCACAAGCAGCCATCCGCAACTATGGCTTCTGCGATTCAGTTGGTGACAGCGGCTTGAGTCGCTGGACACATAGGCGCAAGAGCCTAGCACCTACGATGAGGACAGCAGGGCATTCAGGGATACGCTCAAGCGGTCGATTCGTTCGGTGCTTTCGGTGACCAGCTGGGTGATCTCTGTTGCTGAATCGGCGGACTGCTGGGCGAGCTTGCGAACCTCATCAGCGACCACGGCGAAGCCGCGTCCGGACTCACCGGCCCTGGCCGCCTCAATGGCGGCATTCAGGGCCAGGAGGTTGGTTTTCTGGGTGATCGAGTTGATCGTTGCGATGATGTTGACAATCTGAGTGCTCGACTCCTGTACAAGGCGCATCTCGCGGTCCGTAACCAGCGAGGCATCATGCTTGACCTGCTCGTCGATGCCGTAGCTGACCAGGCGCTGAATCCTGCCGATCGAATCGGTGATGGGGCAGACGGCGCCGCTGAATTGGATGGTGCGCCCATCCTTGCCTGGGGTCGTATAACCGCCAGCGTATTGCTCACCCTTGAGCAGTCTGGAAAAGACTTCGGCGCCCAGAATATCGCGAAGGTTAAGCTTGAGGCGCAGCAACTCGGATGCCTGCTGGAAACCAAGGTGCTGGACCAAGTAATCGTTGGCCGAGTGCATCAAGCCATCAGTTTTCCATTCCGCTACGGCATTGGTGACGCTGATAGCTTCAAACCGCTTTTCCGACTCAAGGGACAGCTCCTTGGTTTGGGTGATATTGGCCTGGATTGAGATGTACTGCTCGACCTCGCCTGCAGCGTTGAAGATGGGATTGATCGCCAGCGAAATCCAGTAGTGCTCGCCCGTTTTCCCGTAGTTTAGGATCTCGTTGTAAATGGGGCGGTTGTTACACAGGCCGTCCCTGATCTGCGCGACGGTTTCCATGTCAGTTGCCGGCCCCTGCAGGAAGTTGCCCGGCTTCTTCCCGACCACTTCATCCAGACTGTAACCGGTGAGCTTGGTAAAGCCCTGGTTCACATACTGGATGAAGCCATCCTTGTTGGTGATGACGATGGAATTATCTGTCTCGTTGGCGACCAGGGAGAGAAGCTTGAATTCCTGATTGCGAAGCACCTCGGCGGTGATGTCATTCGCGAACTTGATGACTCGCACAACCTCGCCATCGGATTTGCGAATGGGGTTATAGGTGGCATGAATCCAGACAGAACGGCCACTTTTGGTGATCCTCTCGTACTCGGCTGTCTCGAAGTTGCCGGCGCGAAGCTTGTTCCAGAAGTCGGCGTACGCCCTGAATGTGTGCTCGGACTCACGGACGAAAATTCGGTGTTTCTTGCCGCGAATCTCTGACAGGGAATAGCCCATCAGATTGAGGAAGTTTTCGTTGGCTTCGATAATCGTGCCGTCAGGGCTGAACTCGATAACCGCCTGTGAACGATTGATGGCCTCCATCTGCGCGCGGACGCGTGCGCCCTCGATCACCTGGGCGGTAACGTCAGTGGCAAACTTGATGATCCGCTGGACCCTTCCGCCACGAATAATCGGAGTGTAGGTCGCCTGAATCCAAACAGCCCCGCCGCTTTTGCTGAGCCGCTTGAACTCTCCAGTCTGGGGACGGCCTGCCCGCAGGTCCTGCCAGAAGGATCGGTATGCCGGGCTCTGGGCGTAATCAGGGGAGGCAAAGATGCTGTGATGGCGGCCGCGAACTTCGTCGAGCGAATAGCCCAACAAGTCCAGGAAATTCTTGTTGGCTCGAATTACTTTGCCGTCAAGATCGAACTCGATGACTGCCTGCGTCTGCTCAATAGCATTAATTACGTCCAAGGCAGATCTTTTACGAAATAGGTTAAGCATCTAGGTTCCTGGCCATCCGGATAATTCTGTTCTTGTTTAACGGCAGGCCGAAGGCGAATTTAAGCCCCGCATGCCAAGCCTACATGCTCTGGTCGGCAGCACTTGGTTGAGGGGCTGCCGCGAGCGCGAGCCATCAGTCGATGACTATCGCCATCGGCTCCTGCTAATCCTGGAGCGTCGTTAACCGGTTAGATGAAGTCGTTGAGCGATTTGAGATATCACAAAAAGGGCAACGGACGAAGAATTTAGGAAGCTTGGTGGCCGCTCCATCAGAGCGGCCACGTCAGCCGCTATCAGGATCGCTCCCCGAGTGATGGCTGGGGGCCGGCTGGTCTGTGCGGATACCAGATCCGACACTAGCCAGGAGGGGGCAGATACCCAGCTGGTGCCTCATAGCCTGACTGATCATATGCTCCGTGGTCACCATATCCATAGGCTAAGCAGACAGCAGCCACCGACGGACGAATCCGACCCAAGGCGCCCCGCCCCATTCACGCAGAAACAGGCTACAAATGCCTCACGCAACAGCCGCTCCCAAGCGGTCCCTTTGCCACGATTGCAGGACGACCACCCGGCGCCTAATATACGTTTCGTAAACGCTTCGTATAGAGGATGCGATGGGCATAGTGAAAATTTCCGAAGAGATGCACGAGAGTCTGCGTATCTCAAGCAGCGCGTTGAGCCGTTCGATCAACGCACAGGCGGAACACTGGATGCGGCTTGGCATGCTTGTTGAACTCTATCCTGACCTCGACCATAACCAGCTTTGCCGGATGCTCATTCGTGCTGAAGAGGCCGGCGGACTGAGCTTGAGGCGGGTATGCGATCAGGCAGACCTAGCCGCTGCCTCCCGCTCTACGGCTGAGCAGGAACGAGCATCATGAAAGGCAGCATCCCCCTCCACAGCACAGCTGATATTGCGCGATCCAAGGCGGCTGGCTGCCTGGCAGCCGAAGTGCTGGCAATGATCGCCGAGCACGTCAAACCGGGCATCACCACCGAGCGGCTCGACCAGATATGCCACGAATACATCGTTCAGGTGCTGAAGGCCATTCCGGGGAATGTCGGTTACCAGGGTTACCCTAAAACGGTGCTCACGTCGGTCAATGATGTTGTCTGCCACGGCATTCCGTCAGCCACCGAGCTGCGGGACGGGGACATCGTGAACATCGACGTCGCGGTGGTGAAAGACGGCTGGTACGGCGACACCAGTCGCATGTACGTCGTTGGCCAAGCAAGTGACCGGGCGTTGCGGCTCGTAAAAACAACGTACGAGGCGTTGTGCGCCGGTATTCGTGTGGTGCGGCCCGGCGCAACGCTGGGTGACATCGGCCACGTGATCGAACAAGTGGCCGCGCGGGAAGGCTTCAGCGTGGTCCGGGATTTTTGCGGGCATGGCATCGGGAAGGTTTATCACGATGAGCCGCAGATCCTGCACTACGGCAAGCCCGGCCAGGGCATGAAGTTGAAGGCCGGGATGATCTTCACCATCGAGCCCATGCTGAACGCCGGCAAGTATCAGGTTAAGACCCTGGCTGACGGCTGGACAGTCAAGACCAGGGACCAGTCCCTGTCGGCGCAGTGGGAACACATGGTGGCGGTCACGCCGACCGGATTCGAAGTCCTCAGCCCCTGGCCCGACTCAGTTGAAGGATATCCGCCGATTACCCACGGCTAGCCGTGGGTCATTTCTGTTTCGACAAATGCCAAGCAGGTGCCTTTCGGCATTCCAAGATGGCGGTGGCGACCGCAAACCGGCTGAAGGCGGTCGTTCCGTTTTCCTCCGCTCGCCCCCTCGCCCCGTTCAGATCAATGCAAACGCTGCCCCGATACCGCCGGATGATAAAGCGGCTGAACGGTATTTCCCGCCGGATCAAGCATATGAAAACTATGGGCGCCGTCGCTGTGGGCGAAGGGGCGATCCAGCAGGGTCACGCCCTGGGCTTTCAGGTATTCGTACCAGGCGTGGAGTTCGTCCAGGCTATCGACGATGAAGCCGTAGTGATCCATTGCCTGGACGCCGCTGCTTTTTTCCCGGGCGCGGCCCAGGGAGAGGTTGTCGTTGCCGCAGGTCAGATAAACGAGGTCCTTGCTCGCGCGGTTGAGCACTTCCATGCCCAGCACGTCGACATAGAAACGTTCGCACTCTTCGAGGTTCGGGGCGGTCAGCGCCAGGTGACGCAGGCCATTCAGGCGACCGGGACGGGTTGGCATGGCTTGATCCTTTCTTGTATACAATCAAGCCGCAACCATAAAACAAAACAGGATGCTTATGTACTGTCTCATTTTGAAAACTCAGCTCAAGCCTGGCTCGTTCGCTCAGTTCATGGAGGCCATGCGCGTCAATGCCGCTGCTTCGGTGCAGAACGAGCCGGATTGCCTGGTGTTCGATGTCGTGCAGGATCTGAGTGATCCTGATCTGGTGTATCTCTACGAACTGTACCGCGACGAATCGGCCTTCACTTACCACAAGACCACCGAGCACTACCTGCAGAGCCGCCCGCTGGTAGGCGAATACATCGTCAAGCAAGAAGCCATGAAGGGCCGCATGGTCAGCGCCAATAGCAAGCGCTGAATCATCACTCGAAACTGACACAGGGATCGCCTCCATCTAGCGGTCGTGAGGCGGACGCTGTCTTCATGCTCCGCGCTGCATACTTCATAGATATCGACATCAGACAATCTATATATTTTTAATCCTAAACGTAGGTGATTAGCATCGCTCCAGACGCTGCCGGTCGTACATCGACAGCGTCTACCTCCAATAAAAATAAACAGGAGACAGTGATGCTCAAGTCACCGAAGCCGCTCGCTGCGGCGATTGCGGTTGCTGCGCTGGGTGCGAGTTTGCCGGGTGTGGTCATGGCGGAGTTTCTGGCGGACAGCAAGGCGACGCTCGAACTGCGCAACTTCTACTTCAATGCCGATTACCGACAGGATGGCGCCAATCAGTCGAAGCGCGACGAGTGGGCGCAGGGCTTTTTACTCAACTATGAGTCCGGCTTTACCGAGGGGCCGGTCGGCTTCGGGATCGATGCCATCGGGCTGCTCGGGGTGAAGCTCGACTCAGGTCCGGAGCGGCAGAATTCGGGGCTGTTGCCGGTGGGCGATGACAAGGCGCCCGACGAATACAGCCAGCTAGGCGCAGCGGCCAAGATGCGCTACTCGAAGACCACCCTGCGCGTCGGCACCCTGCTGCCGAAACTGCCGACGGTGCTGCCGAACGATTCGCGCCTGTTGCCGCAGACCTTCCGGGGCGGCATGGTGACATCGCGGGAGATCGACGGACTGACGCTGAACGCGGGTCGCCTCACACAGAACAGCCTGCGCAACTCCGCCGCCAACGACGACATGCAGGTAGCCGGCAAGGGCATCCGCGGTGGGCAGGCCAGTGACCAGTTCGATTTCGCCAGCGCCAGCTACCGCTGGACCGACAGCCTGACCACCGGCTACCACTACGGCCACCTGGACCAGAACTACAAACAGCACATTTTCAACCTGTCGCATGTCTTGCCCTTGGGCGAGGACCAGGCCTTCAAGAGCGATCTGCGCTTCGCTCGCTCCACCGAGGCGGGCAACACCAACGTCGACAACGATGCCTTCGGCGCCAAGTTCACCTACCAGCTCGGCGGTCATGCCTTCGGCGCGGCATATCAGAAGATAAGCGGCGAGACGGGCTTTCCGCATATCAACGGAACCAACTCGTACCTGGTCAACTACGTGATGATCTCGGCGGATTTCGCCAGCCCCGGCGAGAAGTCCTGGCAGCTGCGTTACGACTATGACTTCGCCGCGATGGGCATCCCCGGCCTGAGCTTCATGACGCGCTACCTGCGCGGCGACGGCTTCGACGGCCCGGGCGGACGCGATGGCCGCGAATGGGAACGCGATACCGATATCGGCTATGTGTTCCAGCAAGGCGCGCTGAAGAATTTCGGCGTGAAGCTGCGCAACGGCACCTACCGAAGCACGGGCAACGACATCGATCAGACCCGCTTCATCCTCAGCTACACGCTGCCGCTGCTGTAACGGCCCCGCCCCTGCCATGCCGTCGCTCGCACGGGTGATGGTGTCGTTTCACGAGGAGATCCTTCATGTTCATGCAAAAGACTCTGCTTTCCCTGGCCGTGGCGTTCGCCCTGGCCTCCAGCCATCTGAGCGTACAGGCGGCGGATACTGCCGACCTGCCCTGCCGCACCACGGCCGAATGTGCGGCCGAAGCGGCGAAGATCGGCGCCACGGTCGATCGCGCCGGCGCCAGCAAAGGCAAGCACGACGACCAGTTCACCTGGGTCAACCGGATCAACAAGGCATCCATCGTCATGCTGACCGAGGAAAAGATCGTCGACCGCGACCAAGGCCGCGAAATCGCCCGCGGCGTTCAGCATGTCATCGACCAGGCCGGCAAAGCCGATGGCAAGCGGCCCAGCGACGTGATGCAGATCGAACGCATCATGATCGACAAGATCGGCCCGCAGGCATCGCTGATCCACTCCGGGCGCAGCCGCCAGGACATGTACGCCACCTACCGGCTGGCCACCCTGCGCAGCCAGCTGCTGGACTACACCGACGCGATGAACGCCACCCGCGCGCGGCTGCTGGAGCTGGCCAAGGACAACGTCGACACGCTGATCCCGGCCTACACCAACGGCGTGCAGGCTCAGCCGATCACCTATGCGCACTATCTGCTGGCCTACGAGGCGGCGTTCGAGCGCGACGCCCAGCGCATCCGCGAGCTGTACGAGCGGCTGAACCGCAGCCCAATGGGCACCGCGGTGCTGGCCAACTCGGGCTGGCCGCTGAACCGCGAGCGCCTGTCCGAACTGCTCGGCTTCGATGACGTGCGCGAGAATTCCCTGGATGCCGGGCAGGTCTCGACCTATGACATCCCCATCGAGGCAGCCGGCATCGCCTCGTCGTCGGCGATCCGCATCGGCGCAATGCTGGGTGACATCCACACCCAGTACCATCAGATCCGCCCGTGGCTGCTGCTCGAGGAAGGCTCCACCTATACCAGCAGCGCCATGCCGCAGAAGCGCAACCCCGGGTTGATCATGCGGGCACGGGAATCGGCTTCTGACGTGGTCGGCCTGGCCCACACCGTCACCCTGCGTGCGCATAACGTGACGACCGGCATGACCGACTACAAGTTCGCCTTCGACGGCCTCGGTCTGTTCGATAGCGCGCACGAGATGTTCGTCCGCACCGGCAAGGTGATGGATGCGCTGGTGGTCAACCCGGAACGGGCGATGGAAGAGCTGGAAGCCGAATGGACCACATCCATGGAGCTGGCGGATACCCTCGAGCGAGAGCACAAGGTGCCCTTCCGCATCGGTCACAGCTTCGCCTCCGCGGTAGTCGGCCATGCGCGCAAGGAAGGCTTCGTGCCGGCCAACTTCCCCTACGCCGAGGCGCAGCGCCTGTTCACCAAGGCCGCGGACAAGTACGAGTGGAAGACCCGCACCCTGCCGCTGAGCGAGTCGGCCTTCCGCGCCACGCTGTCACCGCAGAACATGGTCGAGACCCGCGTCGGCACCGGCGGCCCGCAGCCGGCGGAGGTCAAGCGCATGCTTGGTGAAGCCAACAAGGCGCTGGCCGGTGATCAGCACTGGACCAAGGCCCGCCGTGATCGACTGGCCACAGCCGAGAGCGAGCTGGACAAGGCCTTCAACGCCCTGCTGAAGAACTGAGCCGCTAGCGTTTCCCGGCGATGCTGCCGGGAAACGCCACCTGCCGACGGGGCTCCAGGGCTTCTCGGAGTGCCTTGCGATCCAGCGCACCGGCCCACGCTGAAACCACCACGCAGGCCAGACTATTTCCGATGACGTTGGTCAGTGACCGACACTTCATCAGCCGCTCGACGCCGAGCAACAGACCGAGCGCTTCCAGCGGCACCAGATTCAGACCCGCGACCGTCGCCGTCAACGTCAGGAAGGCGGAGCCGGCCGCGCTGGTCGACCCCAGCGACGTCAGCAGCGCGATCATCAGCAGGACCGACAGCTGCATTCCGTCCAGTGCGATGCCCGCCAGTTGCGCGAGAAACACCGCGGCGCAGGTCACGTAGATATTCGAACCGGCGAGGTTGAAGGTGTAGCCGGTGCTGAGCACCAGTCGCACCTCCCGACGCCCGCATCCGGCGCGCTCAAGCTTTTCGATCAGCCCCGGTACCGCAGCCACGGAGGCACCGGTAAAGGCGACCAGGCAGAGTTCGGCCTTGATATAGGCGATGAGTCGAAACAGGCCGATGCCGCCCAGCCGGGCCATGACACCCATTACAACGACGATGAACAGCAGGCAGGCGAAATACACCGTGCCGACGAACTTGAGCAGTGGCCAGGCCGATGCAGGCCCGTACCGCCCGACGGTGTATGCCATGGCGCCGAATGCGGCCAGCGGCGCGAACTTGAGCAGCATGCGCAACGCCTTGAGCAGCCAATCGACCAGCACATCCAAGCGGCGCCGCAACGGCTCGCCCGCATCGCCCGCCCAGCCGAGACCGAGACCGAACAGCAACGCCGCCAGCAATACCGGAAGAATGATGGTGTGTCCGACGACCTGCGCCAGGCTGGTCAGGACGGCCGCAGGCAGGTCATGCATCGGCTGCGTCGTCGATACCGGAAACGACACGGCATCGAGACCGGGAGCCAGCAACGTCGCCACGGCCGCTCCGGTGATCAGCGACAGCACGGCCATCAGCAGGAAATACGCCATCACGCGCCCGGCGCAGCGGGTCTTCTGGCCGCGCTCCCCGAAGCCGGCCACCGCGGAGGACACCAGCACGAACATCACCAGCGGCACCGCATGGCCGATCACGCCGAGGAAGGCATCGCTGAGCGGCTTCATCTCGATGGCCAGCAGCGGTCGCATGATGCCCAGCGAAAGACCCAGGGCGATCGCGAACAGGAGGAGCACGGTGTCGTTGCGGTACAGCTTGGATAAAATCATGGGCCGCCGAGCGAAGTTGTTGTTTTAGTCGCTTCAGTGCCCCGTATCCTACCTCATCAGGACACACCCGCCGCCCGCACATCGGCCGCCGCCCCGCCAGGATTACCAGCTTATGGAACTTCGCCACCTCCGCTATTTCGTCATGGTTGCCGAGGAAAGGCATTTCACCCGCGCCGCTGCACGCCTGCATATGCAGCAGCCGCCGTTGAGCCAGCAGATCCGGGCGCTGGAAACGGAGCTCGGGTTCGACCTGTTCAAGCGCCATCCCAAGGGTGTGGACCTGACCACTGGCGGAGCGGCGTTTCTGGAGGAGGCCCAGGCGATCCTGGCGCGGGTAGAGGACGGTGCCCGCCGCGCCGCCCGCGTCGCCACCGGTGTGGAGGGCACGCTGACGATCGGCTTTACCTCGTCCGCGGCAGCGCACCCGTTGATTCCGCGCATCATCCGCGCCTACCGCGAGCAGTACCCGGCGGTTTCCATCACCTTGCAAGAAGGCAACGCCGGGCGCCTGACCGAACGCGCATGCGCTGGCGAACTGGAGGTCGGGATCCTGCGCGCACCGGTCGGTCGGCCGGCCGGCATCGACTTCCACCGCCTGCTGGTAGAGGAGCTGCTGTGGGTACTTCCGGTCGGTCACCCGGCACTGGCCAGCTCCGATGGCGGAATCGACCTTCAGATCCTGCGCAACGAGCCCTTCATTCTGGTGCGCCGGCCCGGCGCACCGGGGATGTATGCCAATCTGCTGCGTGTCTGCCAGGCGGCGGGGTTCGAGCCCAAGGTGGCCTTCGAGGTCGAACGCATGCTCACGAACGTCAGCCTGGTTGCGGCTGGCGAGGGAATATCGGTGGTGCCCGCCTCCATGCGCGACATTCATCGAGACAGCGTGGTTTACCGTCGGATCCTGGGCGCGCGCCCGCGCCTGGTCGCACCCTTGACCATGGTCTGCCGCCGCTTCAACCAGTCCCCGGCATTACAGAACTTTATCCGGCTCGCTCGGCAATGGGCCAAGGAACACCGGGCTCAAGCACTGCGGAAATGAGCATCGGCCGTCATCGAAGCCAGGCAACCTTTGCGCTCGACGGCTTGTGGCTGGTCTGCGCTCGGCTTCACCGGCAAATGCAGGAGATGCTGGCTGCCGTTGCGGCACAAGCGAAGTCGGCACCCCCCAGCTTGGGACGGCGACAACGACATAAAGCTAGCACCCTTGCTTTCTGCCGCTGTACGCCCGCGCTACCACGGCAGTTCCTCCCCGCTGTAGGCATAGAAGCCACCGCTCGCGTCCGGGCCCGCACTGTCGACCACCCGCAGCAGATCCTGCGCTGCATTGGCGGCTGGGCGGCCGATTTCGGCGCCGCGGAAGGGTTGCGACAGGCGCGAGTTCACCGTGCCCGGGTGCAGCGCCAGCAGCACGGCGTTCGGCTGGCTGCGGCGGACTTCGATGGCAGCCGTCCTGATCAGCATGTTCAGCGCGGCCTTGGAAGCACGGTAGCTGTACCAGCCGCCGAGGCGGTTGTCGCCGATGCTGCCGACCTTGGCCGAGAGCATGGCCAGCACGCCGCGCTGGCGGTCGAGCAGGCCGCTGAAGTGGCGCAGCACCAGCGCCGGGCCGAAGGTGTTGATCTGGAAGGTGCGTAGCAGCTGCTCCTGGTTGAGATCGGCGAGGCGCTTCTCCGGCATGAAGTCGGCGTCATGCAGCACCCCGGCGGCGTTGATGATCAGCTGAAACGGCCCCTGTCCGGCCACGGCTGCCGCCGCCTGTTCGATGCTCGCAGGGTCGGCCAGGTCGAGCGCCGGTGCGGATGCGCGACTCAGCGTGATCACCGAAGCGCAGCGTGGATCGCCACGCAGGGCCTCGACCAATGCTGCGCCGATGCCACCGCTGGCGCCGATCACCAGCGCGCGAAACCCATCGGGGAATGATTGCATCTGCATGGCAGGCTCCAATTGTTCAGGATTGGCAAGACCCGGCCTCGCTGCGCCAGCGGTCGATATGCGCGGCGAGCAGATCGGCGATGGGCAGGCAGGCACCGAGTCGATAGAGGTTCCAGTAGTGGCCTTCCAGCGTGCGATTGATCAGCAACGTACCGGAGGCCGGTTGCAGGCTGCCGAGCGCCGACATCAGCAACGGGAACAGCTCGGAGAGCTGCCGATGCAGTGCGGCGCCGCGAAAATCCCACTGCGCACCGGGTTGCAGCAACGGATGCAGCATCAGGTGGATGCGCCGGTACAGGCCATGGGGCGGCGTGCTCCCGGGCTGGCGGCCGCCCAGCGCCTGAAAGCCGGGTTCCAGTGCTTCGCTGGACGGGCCACGCAGCGCCTCGAATATCTGCACGTAGCCGGCCAGCAGGTGCGGCTCGACCCGCAGCACACTGCCGAAATCGTAGATCAGCAGCTCGCCGTCCGCGGTCCAGGCAAGGTTGCCTGGATGCGGGTCGGTGTGCAGCATTTGCAGCCCGAACGCCTGCGCCGCAAGCCACTGGCAAAGGGTTTCGGCCAGCCGTTGGCGCACCTGCGCCGGCGCTTGCTCCACCTCGGCCATGGAGCGCCCCGGCAGCTCTTCCAGCACCAGCACGCCGGGTCGGCAGAGCTCGCCGGCGGCAAACGGAATGCGGATGCCTGGCCAGTCACTGAAGTACTGGCGGAACGCTTCGAGACGGGCTCTTTCGGCATCGTAATCCAGCTCCTCGCCGATGGCCCGCTGCAGCTCGAGGTACACCGCCTCCAGGCGCGCCGGCGGCGTGCCGAACAGGCGGCCCAGCGGCATCAACCGGCGCAGCTGGCGCAGGTCGGCATCGCATATGGCACGGATGCCGGGATACTGGATCTTCATGATCAGCGCCCTGCCCTGGCGATCCCGGGCGCGGTGCACCTGACCCAGCGAGGCGGCCGCAGCAGGCACTGGCTCGATCGACTCGAACAGCTCGTACAGCCTGCCGTCGTAGAGCTGCTGCAGATTGGCCTGCAGCGCCGCGAATGGCAGCGAGGGCACCTGGTTCTGCAGGCGCGCCAGGGCCGCACTGACCGGCCCGGGCAACAGGTCCTGCCATTGCGAGGCCTGCTGACCGAGCTTGAGCACCGGTCCCTTCATCTGCCCGAGCGCGTCACCGAGCAGTTCGCCCACCGGCTCCCAGTCGGTGCGCGCCTTGCCCGGGGTGATGCGCTGTACCAGCAGGTTGCCAGCGATACGCGCGCCGGTTCCGCCCAGTTGCAGAAAGCGCCCCAGTGCCGATGCCGAGGGACGTGAGAATCGAGACATGCAGGCGACCCGTGAAGGCAAAGGCTGATCATGGAGCAGCCGGGCCAGCGATCCAATACCCAATGGTTGCAGCCTGTTGCATCGTCGCTGCGGCGGAACAACAAGCGCAGCGCCAAACGCGTGTGGCTCGGCGTCAGCATGGCATTCAGCGGCGAACGCGGAACGGGCGGACAGCGAATGAGTCGGATTAGATGACCGCGCCCTCGAGCGTCGCCTGCCGAGCGCATTCGGCGAACACGGCACGCCACCGTGCGACGACTCGAGCGGCTTCCGGCCCGACCACTGCAGGCAATCCCGCGCGTGTTTGCGTCCGACCTGGCTCTTTTGCGGGCCATGTGGATATCAAGCAAGGCACGCGGCGAAGCCTGCCCAAGGAGAACGGAAATGACCGACTCGACTACTCCCCCCCATCACCCGGACGCTGAAGCCCCGCGCATTTCCACCGGCAGCGAGGGGCTGGACGACATCCTCGGCGGCGGCCTGGACCCCAACCGCATGTACCTCTATGAAGGCTGCCCCGGATCGGGGAAAACCACCATCGCGCTGCAATTCTTGTTCGAAGGCGTGCGCCAAGGCGAAAACGTCCTCTATGTGACCCTGTCGGAAACCAGGGACGAGCTGGAGCTGGTGGCCAAGCGACACGGCTGGACTCTGGACGGCATCGATGTGTTCGAGCTGGTCACCCCGGAGGCGAGCCTCGATCCGGAACTCGAACTGACCGTGCTGCATCCGGCGGAAATGGAGCTGAGCGAAACCACGCAGCAGGTGTTCGATCGCGTCACCGAGACCAACCCGAGCCGGGTCATCTTCGACAGCCTTTCGGAAATGCGCCTGCTGGCGCAAAGCCCGCTGCGCTATCGGCGGCAGGTGCTGGCGCTCAAACACTTCTTCACCACGCGCAACTGCACCGTGATCCTGCTTGACGACCAGACTTCGGAAAAGGGCGATCTGCAGCTGCATTCCATCTCCCACGGCGTAGTCATGCTCGAACAGCTGGCCATCGACTATGGCGCCGAGCGCAGGCGGCTGCGGGTCATCAAGATGCGTGGCATCCAGTTCCGCGGCGGTTATCACGACTTCGTCATCCGCAAAGGTGGCCTGCGGATCTACCCGCGGCTGGTCGCCGCCGAGCACCATTCGCCATTCATCGGCACCCTCGCCTCCTCCGGCAACGAAGCGCTGGACAGGATGCTCGGGGGCGGACTGGAGCGCGGCACCAACGCGCTGCTGGTCGGCGCGGCCGGCGTCGGGAAATCATCGTTGGCCCTGAGCTATGCCGGAGCCGCATGCGCTCGCGGCGAACAGGTGGCCTTCTTCGTCTTCGACGAGAACATCGGCACCCTGCTGGCACGCGGACGCTCACTCGGCTTGGCCATGGAGCCCTGGATCGAGCAGGGCCTGCTGCATCTGCAGCAGGTCGATCCCGCCGAGCTGTCACCGGGCGAATTCATCTCCGCGGTGCGTCAGAGTGTCGAAGTGCAGGGCGCGAAGCTGGTCATCCTGGACAGCCTCAACGGGTATCTGCACGCCATGCCCGACGGCAAATTCCTCATCCTGCAGATGCATGAGCTGCTGAGCTACCTGGGCCAGAAAGGGGTAATCAGCATCATGGTGCTGGCCCAGCATGGGATGGTCGGCCCGATCGATGCACCGATCGATATCAGCTACCTCAGCGATGCCGTTATCATGCAGCGCTACTTCGAGCATGCCGGCGTCGTTCGCCGGGCCTTGTCTGTGGTGAAGAAGCGCAGCGGGCGGCATGAAAACACCGTCCGCGAATATCGCCTCAGCGCTGCCGGCCTGCAGGTCGGGCCGCCCCTCAGCCATTTCAGTGGCATCCTCTCGGGCACGCCGGAATACTTCGGCGATGCGACCTTACTGTTTACGGACGAGCATGACGACGCCCATTAAGCGAGACAACCCGATTGTAGTTGTCTATGCCCCGATCGGCCGCGACGGCCCCGCTTCGGCGGAGCTGCTCGGCCGCAGCGGCATGGATGCCGTTGTCTGCCACAGCGTTGCGGAAGTGCTGCAACGCGCCGAAAGCGACGCCGATGCCGTGTTCATCGCCGAGGAAGGTTTGTTCGGCCAGGATCTCGAAGGGATTTCGGACTGGGTCAGGCGGCAGCCAGCCTGGTCGGACTTTCCCTTCGTCGTACTTACCAGCAAGCAACAACAACCAGCGGTCGCTGCCTGGCGCCAGCGCATGGTCGCCGCGCTGCGCAACGTCTCGCTGCTGGAACGTCCGGTGCAGGGCATCACCCTGACCAGCGCCCTGAAAACCGCCCTGCGCGGGCGTCATCGCCAGTACGAAGTCAGGGCCCTGCTGGAAGCGCGTGAGCGGGCCTCGCAACAACTCGAAGAGCTGATCGTCGAACGCACCAGCGAACTGGAAGAGGCCAACCTAGAATTGCGCACACAAATGGAAGAACGTGCACATATCGAGGAAACCCTGCGCCAGACGCAGAAGATCGAAGCCATCGGCCAACTCACCGGAGGCATCGCCCACGATTTCAATAACCTGCTGATGGTCATCTCGGGCGGCCTAGACATGCTCGATCGGCGCGACGATCCGGATCGCCGCAAGCGCCTGATGGACGGCATGCGGCAAGCGGCCCAGCGCGGCTCGGCGCTGACTCGCCAGTTGCTGGCCTTCTCCAGGCGCCAGTCCCTGGCCCCCGAACCTGTCGACCTGGCCAGCCGCATCAGCCAGATACGTGAAATGCTCGACCGCAGCCTGCGTGGCGACGTGCATGTCCGCCAGCAGTTCGCGCCTGACCTGTGGCCAGTACAGGTCGATCCGGGCGAACTGGAGCTGGTCATCCTCAACCTGGCGGTCAATGCGCGCGATGCCATGCCTATGGGCGGCTCCATTCTGCTGCAGGCCTGCAACGCACCGAATGAACAGGTCATGGGCCGCAGAGCAGACTTCGTCCGCCTTGCCGTGATCGATACGGGCACCGGCATCCCCGCCGAGGTGCGCAGCCGGGTGTTCGACCCGTTCTTCAGCACCAAGGAAATCGGCAAGGGCTCGGGCCTGGGGTTGGCGCAGGTGTATGGGTTCGCCAGGCAATCGGGCGGTACCGTCTGGATAGAGAGCGAATGCGGCCAGGGCACCAGCGTGATCCTGCTGCTACCACGAGCCGAGCAGACTCCCGCACAACCCGCCGACGATGCGCAGGCCGCGGATGACGACTGCGACGTCTCCGTCGGCAGTGTCCTGCTGGTGGACGATGACGAGGAAGTCGCCGCCCTGGTCGGCGAGATGCTGGAACATCTCGGCTACCGCGTCACTTATGCGGCCAATGCCACCGAGGCACTCAACGCACTGGCCAATGGCTGCAAGGTGGACATCGTGTTCTCCGACGTGATGATGCCCGGCGGCATGAACGGCGTTGAGCTGGCCCGGGAAATCCGCAGCCGTGCGTTGGGCATCCCCGTGCTGCTCACCAGCGGCTACGCCGAGGCCGCCCTGCAGTCGGTCATCGCCGAGGGCATACAGGTACTGGCCAAGCCGTACCGGCTGGAAGAGCTGGCGGAGGCGCTGCGCGAGGCCATCGAAGCTGCAGCAGTGGCTGCCGGTTGACCCATGCGCTGATGCAGGGCTGAACGCCTGGGGCATTGCATCGGCGGCTGGCGCCGAACAACGCCGCCACGGATCGTTGCCACGCCAGAGCACGGCGTGTCTGCAAAAAAATATCCGCCACCAGGCCGCCCGCACGGCGCGCCAAGACAGTGCAGCAGGAACAGCCTCTGCCTGGCTCCGAGCCCGCCACCCGCCTGCATCCGCGCCCTTGCCGACGCACCATTGGAGCCCACTGCCCGCCTCGCAATGAGGCATGCTCCTCTGCTGCCGAAACGGCATCAGCATGCTCGATATTCTCTGCTTTTGCGCTCAGGCAGTGCGACCAGATACTGCGCCCGCCGGCCGCCATTCCGCAGCCGGTCAAGCAGGACAGACACATGAAAGATGCCCTTTGCGCCCGCCATCTCGACGCCGCCGCGCTGCCGCTGATCGATATCGCCGGGCTGTTTTCAGCCGAACCTGCCGACCGCATCGCCGTCGCCGAGCGCATCGGTGCGGCCTGTCGCGAGGTCGGCTTCTTCTGCATTGCCAACCATGGCGTCGATCCGGCGCTGCAGCGCGAAGTGTTCACCCAGGCGCAGGCCTTTTTCGCCCAGCCGGAGACGGCCAAGCGTGCCGTGGACAAGGCTCTTTCGAAGGCCAACCGCGGCTATGAGCCACTGCGTGGGCAGGTGCTGGAAGCCGGGGCGCCGGCCGATCTCAAGGAAGGCTTCTATATCGGCGAGGAACTGGCCGAGAACGACCCCCGCGTGCAGGCCGGGCGCTTCAACCATGGCGCCAACCAGTGGCCCGCCGAGCCCACAGCCTTTCGCCCGAGCATGGAGCGTTACCGCGATGCGATGAATGCGCTGGCGACCCGGTTGATGGGCGCGCTGGCGCTGTCTCTGCAGCTGCCCGAGGATTATTTCGCCGGCTTTTGCCGCGATTCCATGAGCACCCTGCGCCTGCTGCATTACCCGCCGCAGCCGGCCAATGCCGCGCCCGGCGAAAAGGGCTGCGGCGCGCATACCGACTTCGGCGGCCTGACGCTCTTGCTGCAGGACGAGAACCCCGGCCTGCAGGTCTGGGATCGCCACAGCGAAAGCTGGATTCACGCCGAGCCAGTGCCTGGCACCTATGTGATCAACCTCGGCGACATGATCGCCCGCTGGACCAACGACCGTTACCGCTCGACCTTGCACCGGGTGGTCAACATCTCCGGGCGCGAGCGCTACAGCGTGCCGTTCTTCTTCAGCGGCAACCCGGACCATCTGGTCGAGTGCCTGCCGGTCTGCCTGGCGCCGGGCGAGACGCCGCGCTACCCCGCGGTGACGGTGGAAGAACACCACCGCGAGATGTACCGGAGGACCTATGGCTGACATCGTCCTCATCCACGGCGCCTGGGCCGGCAGCTGGGTCTGGGATTCGCTGCAGGATGGCCTGCGCAGTGCCGGACACAGGCCCCACGCGGTCGATCTGCCGGGCAATGGCAGCGACGCCACGCCGTTGGCGGATGTCTCGCTGGAACGCTACATCGAGCATGTCGGCGGGTTGATCGAGACGCTGCCCGGCCCGGTGCACCTGGTGGCTCATTCCGGCGGCGGGGTGACGGCCACAGCGGTCGCCGAGCGCTATGCCGAACGCATCGCCGGAGTCGCCTATGTCGCCGGGATGATGCTGCCCAGCGGCATGGGCTTCGGCGAGCTCTGCACAGAGCTGAGCCGCGACTTTCCCGAGGTCAGCGGCATCGGACCCTATCTCGAAGCAGCGCCCGGCGGCAGCCGCGTACCCAGCGATGCCGCCTGCGCAGTCTTCTTCCACGACGCACCGGCGCAGGCCGCGGTCGACGCGGCGCGCCGCCTGACGGTGCAGCCCGACGGCGGGCGCGACATCGCCGCGCACTGGAGCGCCGAGCGCTTCGGCCGCCTGCCGCGCCTTTACATCGAGGCCACGCGGGACCGCTCCGTACTGCCGCTGGTGCAACAGCGCATGCAGCAGCTGGTGCCGGGCGCCGAGCAGGTGCTGCTCGATTGCGGCCACGCACCGCAGCTGGCCGCGCCGCAAGCACTGCTCGCCGCCCTCCTGGATTTCTTCGCTCGCCATCCGCATCCGGCGTTCTGACCCGTTTATTGCATTGCGCTATCAGCCAACCTCAAGGAGCTTTCCATGTTCAAGAAAACCCTGATCGCCAGCACCCTGCTGGCCCTGTTCAGCCACTCCGTCCTCGCCGCCGACAAGGTGCGCTGGCTCAACGACTGGCTGCCGGCCGGCGACAAGGCGGCAATCTACCTCGGCGTCGAGCAGGGCCTGTTCGCCGCCGAAGGCATCGAGGTGGAAATCGCCAGCGCTCGCGGTGGCAGCGATGTGGTGACCAAGCTGGCCACCAACAGCGCCGACTTCGGCTCCGCCGGCCTGGCCTCGCTGCTGCAGGCCAAGGCCCAGGGCGATGTACCGGTGGTGGCGGTCGCGCCGATCTACAACAAGCAGCCGGATGCCTTCTTCACCACCGAAGGCTCGGGCATCGAGAGCTTCAAGGACATCGTCGGCAAGACGGTCGCCACCCCGACCTTCTCCGCCTCCAACGTGGTCTGGCCGCTGCTGCTGGAGCGCAACGGCATCGACCCGGCCAGCGTCAAGCTGCTCAAGCTCGACCCGGGCGCGCTGGCACCGATGCTCGCCACCGGCAAGGTCGACGCCACCATCAACTGGCTGACCGTCGCCCCCGGCTTCGTCCGCGCCCTCGGCGAGGCGGACAAGACGCTGAAGACCATCCCCTGGTCCGAGTACGGTTTCGAAGGCTACGGCCTGTCGCTGGTGGCATCGCAGCGCTTCGTGCAGAGCAATCCGGAGTTGGCCAAGAAATTCGTCAAGGCCTATCAGCAGGCGCAGAAGAACGCCATTGCCGATCCGGCTGCCGCCGCCGCGGCGCTGAAGAAGATGGTCAGCGAGGTCGACGAGCAGCAGGCCGAGGAGCAGTTCGTCGCGTCGGTGCCGCTGATGCAGAACGCCATCAGCGACGCCGAAGGCGCCGGCTTCGACGCCAAGCGCCTGGCCACCACCTGGGAATGGGTCGCCAAGGCACAGGGGCTGGAGGTCGACAGCCTGGACCCGGCCAGCGCCATCGACTCCAGCCTCAGCGAGTAATGCCATGAGCGCCGCAGCCCCGAATGCCACACCGCGTCCCAACATCAGCTTCGACCGGGTCAGCCAGGTCTTCACCTCCTCCGATGGCAGCGAGGTGGTGGCCCTGGACAATGCCAGCTTCGACATCGGCCGCCACGAGTTCATCGCGGTGCTCGGCCCGTCGGGCTGCGGCAAGTCCACGCTGCTGCGCATCCTCGCCGGACTGGTCAAGCCGACCCACGGCCAGGTCAGCATCTACGGCAGCCCGGTAGACGGCCCGCGCGACGAAATCGGCATCGTCTTCCAAAAGCCGACGCTGCTGCCCTGGCTGAACATTCGCGACAACCTGACCTTCCCCATGCGCCACAAGTACGGCCGCGTCACCGCCCAGGAGATCACCCGCGGCGAGGAACTGCTGGAACTGGTGGGGCTCAAGGAGTTCGGCAACAAGCGTCCGGACGAGCTCTCCGGCGGCATGCAGCAGCGTGCGGCGATCGCCCGGGCGCTGCTGCACGACCCGGAAATCCTGCTCATGGACGAGCCGTTCTCGGCCCTCGACGCGCTGACCCGCGACGAACTGAGCCTGGAGCTGCTGAACATCTGGACCCAACGCCCGAAGACGGTGCTGTTCATCACCCACTCGATTCCCGAGGCGCTGCTGCTGGCCGACCGCATCCTGGTGATGTCGGCACGTCCCGGCCGCGTGCAGGAAATCATCGATGTCGACCTGCCGCGCCCGCGGTCCATGGAAACCCTCACGGAGCCCCGTTTCAATGAGCTCGCCAACCACATCCGCCGCAAGGTCTTCTCGCGCCATGCCGACCATTAAGTTCAAGGCCCAGGCGGATCGTTTCGCGCCCTGGCTCGCCCTGCTCGTCCTGCTGCTGGTGTGGGAAGCGGCCTGCCGTCTGCTCAAGCTGCCGAGCTTCGTGCTGCCCTCGCCCAGCGCCATCCTCGCGGCAACGCAAAAGGTCGGCCCCGGTGCCTGGGCCGAGCATATCTTCGCCACGCTGCGGGTGACCCTGATGGGCTACGGCCTGTCGATCCTGATCGGCATTCCGCTGGCCATCGCCCTGGCCTCTTCGCGGGTGATGTCGCGCACGCTGTATCCGCTGCTGGTGATCGTGCAGTCGACGCCGATCGTCGCGGTCGCGCCGATCATCGTGGTGGTGATGGGCGCCGGCGACCTGCCGCGGGTGTTCATCACCTTCCTCATCGCCTTCTTCCCGATCGTGGTGTCCTGCGTCACCGGCCTGCTGGCGACGCCCGAGGAACTGGTGGAGCTGTCGCGTTCGCTGGGCGCTTCCAGGGCCCGCGAGTACCGCAACATCCGCCTGCCCTATGCGATCCCGCATCTGTTCTCGGCGCTGCGCATCTCCATCACCCTGGCGGTGATCGGCGCGGTGGTGGCCGAGTTCGTCGCCGCGGAAAAGGGCCTGGGCTACTTCATCAACTTCTCCACCTCGATGTTCCAGGTGCCGCAAGCCTTCGCCGCGCTGATGATGCTGGTGGTGATCAGCCTGCTGCTGTTCCACCTGATCGGGTTGCTGCAGAAGATATTCTTCCCCTGGAGCCTGCCCAAGGCGCAGCAGTCATGAACCTGATGCGGACTGGCAGAGGCCCACGGGCGAATGAATTCGCCCCTACAAAAGCCAGTGCCCCCCCGTAGGGGCGAACTTGTTCGCCCACATCGACCGCAGCCCACTGGCGAATGAATTCGCCCCTACAAAAGCCGGTGCCGTACCCGTAGGGGCGAACTTGTTCGGCCACATCGACCGCAGCCCGCGGGTGAATGAATTCGCCCCTACAAAAGCCAGTGCCACCCCCCGTAGGGGCGAACTTGTTCGCCCACATCGACCGCAGCCCGCGGGTGAATGAATTCGCCAC
>NZ_KK020675.1:602979-608975 GCF_000307775.2 Stutzerimonas stutzeri KOS6
AAAAGCCGGCACCGCACCCGCAGGGGCGAACTTGTTCGGCCACATCGACCGCAGCCCACGGGCGAATAAATTCGCCCCTACAAAAGCCGGCACCGCACCCGTAGGGGCGAACTTGTTCGGCCACATCGACCGCAGCCCACGGGCGAATAAATTCGCCCCTACAAAAGCCGGCACCGCATCCGTAGGGCCGAACTTGTTCGCCCACATCGATCACAGCCCACGGGCGAATGAATTCGCCCCTACAAAAGCCCACAGGCGAATGACATTGCCCACGACGAGACGCCCATGAACGAACAAGACCTCACCCTGCTGCGCAAGAGCTTCGACGTCGCCCGCCGCGCGCTGGAGAACGGCACCCACCCATTCGGCGCGATTCTCGTCGGGCCGGACGGTGAGGTGCTGCTGGAACAGGGCAATGCCTACATGCCCGACCACGACATGACCGGCCACGCCGAGCGCGTCCTGATGACCCGAGCCTCGACCCGCTACACGCCGGAATTCCTCTCCCGCTGCACCATGTACACATCCGCCGAGCCCTGCGCCATGTGCGCCGGGGCCGCGTACTGGGTCGGCCTTGGCCGCGTGGTCTACGGTCTGTCCGAGCGCAGCCTGAAGGAGATCACCGGCAACCATCCGGAGAACCCGACGCTGGATCTGCCCTGCCGCATCGTCTTCGAGGCCGGCCAACGCAAGGTCGAAGTGATCGGCCCGCTACTGGAAGCGGAAGCAGCCGCCTTGCACGAAGGGATCTGGTAGTCACAGCCAGAGCAGGCAAGCTGCCCGGAGTCGCCACCGGGGCGCCTCGTGCCATCGATCAACCACCCTTGATCGACATCAGCGAGCCGGTAACCCGCCCCACTGCCAGCCCGCTCAGGCAATGCTGCGCAGGCGCGCCAGGTCCTTGACCGGGGAAGCGCCGAACAGCCGGCTGTATTCACGACTGAACTGCGAGGGGCTTTCGTAGCCGACCCGGTAGCCGGCACTGGACACGTCGAGCCCTTCGGCGATCAGCAGGCGCCGCGCTTCCTGCAGACGCAGCTGCTTCTGGTACTGCAGCGGGCTCATCGCCGTCAGCGCCTTGAAGCGATGATGCAGCGTCGAACTGCTGAGGTTGACCCGCTGTGCCAGTTCCTCGATGCGCAGCGGCTCGACGTAGTTGCGGTTCAGCCACTCGATGGCACGGGTCACGCGATGACCCTGGCTGTCGCGCACTGCGATGTCCTGCAGATGGCGGCCCTGGCGACCGCAGAGCAGGCGGTAGAAAATCTCGCGCATGACCATCGGCGCCAGCACGGGGATGTCCTGCGGGCTGGCGAGCAGCCGCACCAGACGCAGCGTCGCGTCGAGCAGCGGCGCGTCGATGCGATCCAGGTAAACCCCACGCGCCGGCCCGTCGGAAGCCAGGCCCAGCGACCGGGTTTCGGCAACCAGCGTGGCGATCAGCGCCGGGTCGATATCCAGCCGGATGCACAGGTAGGGCTCGCCCGACGAGGCTTCCAGCACGCGGCCGGCCACCGGCACGGTGACCGATACCACCAGATAGTGCAGCGCATCGTAGGTATAGAGCTCGTCACCCAGGCGAACCTCCTTGCTGCCCTGCACGATGATGCACAGCGCCGGCTTGTGCAGCCCGTGCACCAGCTCGCTGGGGGCGCTGCAGCGGATCAGGAAGAGATCGTCGATGGCGGTGGGATGCATGCCGTCATCACTGACGATGCCGTCGATCAGCCGCGCCAGGGCGGCGCGCTGGGTGATCGCTTCCTCGGCGGCGGGAAGGTCGATTGGGTTCATTGCACAGGACCGTGGGGGCAGAACAGGTGCCCAGCTTAGCAGGCCGATCGGCTGCGGTCCTCACGCCCCATGGCGGTGCAGCAGAACGCCAACGCTACGGGAATGAGGCACCAAATCGATGCAGCAGCTACCATCGGCGAGTGGCCGGCGGGGCGCCGCAACGCCCGTGCCCACGCCACGTCTCAATTCCTGACTGCTTGGCCAGCTTTTTGCTATGCACTGGTCATGAAAATTCCAGCGGACGCCCCCATGCCCGAATCACAGACCGCTCGCCTTCAGCTTTGCGGCATCACCAAACAGTACCCAGGCTGCCTGGCCAACGACCGTATCGACCTGTCGATCCAGCCGGGCGAGATTCACGCCCTGCTCGGCGAGAACGGCGCTGGCAAGAGCACCCTGATGAAGATCATCTACGGTGTAACCCAGCCGGACGCCGGCGAAATCCACTGGCAGGGCGAACGGGTGACCATGCGCGACCCGGCCCAGGCCCGTGAACGCGGCATCGGCATGGTATTCCAGCATTTCTCGCTGTTCGAGACGCTCAGCGTGGCGGAGAACATCGCCCTGGCACTGGGCGCCAGCGCGGGCACGCCGAAGCAGCTGGAGCCGAAGATCCGCGAAGTCTCGCAACGCTACGGCATGCCGCTGGAGCCCCAGCGGCTGGTGCACAGCCTGTCCATCGGCGAGCGCCAGCGGGTGGAGATCGTGCGCTGCCTGATGCAGGACATCCGCCTGCTGATCCTCGACGAACCAACCTCGGTGCTTACCCCGCAGGAGGCCGACGAACTGTTCGTCACCCTGCGCCGGCTGGCCGCCGAGGGCTGCAGCATCCTGTTCATCAGCCACAAGCTCAACGAAGTGCGCGCGTTGTGCCAGAGCGCCACGGTGCTGCGCGCCGGCCGGGTTTCCGGCGAGTGCGTACCGGCCGAATGCTCGGATCTGGAGCTGGCGCGACTGATGGTCGGCGACGCCGAAGGTCTGGAAGCCGAATACCCGAAGAGCGAGGGCCGCGCGCCGTTCCTGCGCGTGGAGCGGCTGTCGTGGCACAACGCCGACCCGTTCGGCGTCTCCCTCGAAGACGTCGACCTGGAAGTGCGCGCCGGTGAGATCGTCGGTATCGCCGGCGTCGCCGGCAACGGCCAGGACGAACTGCTCGCCCTGCTCTCGGGCGAGCAGCGCCTGCCCGCCGCGCAGGCCATGCGCATCCGCTTTCTCGGTGACGATGTCGGCCACATGCGTCCGGACGCCCGTCGCCGCCACGGCATGGCCTTCGTCCCTGCCGAACGCCTCGGTCATGGCGCGGTGCCGAGCATGAGTCTGGCCGACAACGGCCTGCTCACCGCCTTTCAGCAGACCGGCATGCTCGAACATGGGCTGATCCGCCGCAACAAGGTGCTCGCCTTCGCCGAGCAGGTCATCCAGCGTTTCGCGGTGAAGACACCGGACGCACAGACCGCGGCGGCGAGCCTTTCCGGTGGCAACCTGCAGAAATTCATCCTCGGTCGCGAGATTCTCCAGCAACCTAAACTGCTGATCGCCGCGCATCCGACCTGGGGCGTGGATGTCGGCGCAGCGGCGGCGATCCACCGCGCGCTGATCGAATTGCGCGATGCCGGTGCGGCGATCCTGGTGATCTCCGAAGACCTCGAGGAACTGTTCCAGATCAGCGATCGCATCGCCGCCCTGAGCGAGGGTCGCCTGTCGCCGCAGCGCGCCACCGCCAGCACCGGCCCGGTCGAGGTCGGCCGCTGGATGGCCGGCCAGTTCGACACCAGCGACGCTCCCGTTTCCACCTCTGCCGCCTGACGAGAATCCATCATGCTGTTATCCCTGCAACCCCGCGGCCAGGCGTCACGCGCCATGCTCTGGTGCTCGCCGCTGCTGGCGGCGCTGCTGACGCTGCTGAGCGGCGCCCTGCTGTTCGCCGTGCTCGGCCACCCACCACTGCAGACGCTCAAGGTCCTGCTGATCGATCCGCTGAGCGATCTCTACGGCATCTCCGAACTGCTGGTCAAGGCGCTGCCGATCCTGCTCTGCGCCCTGGGCCTGGCCGTGGTCTACAACGCGCGCATCTGGAACATCGGTGCCGAAGGCCAGCTGCTCATCGGTGCCCTGGCCGGCAGCGCGCTGGCGGTCAACATCATCGACTGGGACTCGCGCTGGGCGCTGGTATTGACGCTGCTGCTCGGTACCCTCGGCGGCGCCGCCTGGGCCGGGCTCTGCGCCTGGCTGAAGACGGCATTCAACGCCAACGAAATCCTCACCAGCATCATGCTCAACTACATCGCGCTGAACCTGCTGCTGTTCGCCGTGCACGGACCGCTGAAGGACCCGGAAGGCTTCAACTTTCCGGAGTCGGCGATGTTCGGCGATGCCACCCGGCTGCCCGAGCTGATCGAAGGGCTGCGCGTGCATGGCGGTTTCTACTTCGCCCTGCTGGCGCTGGTGGTGGTCTGGGTGCTGCTGCAGAAGAGCTTCCTCGGCTTCCAGATCAAGGTGCTCGGCCTGGACAAGCGCGCCGCCGGCTTCGTCGGCTTCCGCGACAAGAAGCTGGTCTGGGTCGCCCTGCTGATCAGTGGCGGCCTGGCCGGGCTGGCGGGCGTCGCCGAAGTCACCGGACCGATCGGCCAGCTGGTGCCGCAGGTCTCGCCGGGCTACGGCTATGCGGCGATCACCGTGGCCTTCCTCGGCCGCCTCAACCCGATCGGCATCGTCTTCGCCAGCCTGCTGATGGCGCTGCTCTACCTCGGCGGCGAGAACGCGCAGATGGCCGCCAACCTGCCGCAATCGATCACCCAGCTGTTCCAGGGCATGGTGCTGTTCTTCCTGCTCGCCTGCGACGTGCTGATTCTCTACCGGCCAAGGCTGAAGCTGTGGGCGCGCAAGCCTGCGCTCGTCAGTACCAAAGAGGAGCCGGCCACATGAACGCGCGCGCTCCGTTGCCCACCCTTTTTCCCGCCGCCCGCTTGAAGTTCGAGGCCTGACCGATGGACATGGATCTGCTGACCAATATCTTCTACGCCATGATCCGCACCGGCACGCCGCTGCTGCTGGTCGCCCTTGGCGAGCTGGTGTGCGAGAAGACCGGCGTACTCAACCTCGGCCAGGAAGGCATGATGCTGTTCGGCGCGGTGATCGGCTTCATCGTCGCCTTCGCCAGCGGCAACCTCTGGCTCGGCGTGCTGTTCGCCTGCCTGGCCGGTGTGCTGCTCTCGCTGCTGTTCGCCATGGTGGCGCTGGGCTTCAACGCCAATCAGGTGGCCACCGGCCTGGCGCTGACCATCTTCGGCGTCGGCCTGTCGTCGTTCGTCGGTGCCAGCTGGGTCGGCAAGCCGCTGGCCGGCTTCGAGCCGATCGCCATTCCGCTGCTCAGCGAGATTCCGGTGATCGGTCGCATGCTGTTCGCCCAGGATCTGCTGGTCTACCTGTCCTTCGCACTATTCGCGCTGGTGGCCTGGGTGCTGCTTAAAAGCCGCATCGGCCTGATCATCCAGGCGGTCGGCGAGAACCCCAACGCGGCCAGCGCCATGGGCCTGCCGGTGCTGCGCGTACGCACCCTGGCGGTGATGTTCGGCGGTGCCATGGCCGGCCTCGCCGGTGGCTACATGTCACTGGCGTACACGCCGATGTGGGCAGAAAACATGACCGCCGGGCGCGGCTGGATCGCCCTGGCACTGGTGGTCTTCGCCAGCTGGCGAGTGACCCGCGTGCTGCTCGGCGCCTACCTGTTCGGTCTGGCCAGCATCCTCCACCTGGTGGCCCAGGGGCTGGGCCTGGCAATCCCCGGCAACCTGCTGGCGATGCTGCCGTACGTGGCGACCATTCTGGTGCTGGTGCTGCTGTCGCGGGATGCGATCCGCACACGGCTGTATGCCCCCGTCTCCCTCGGTCAGCCCTGGCAGCCGGGGCATTGAGGCGATAGCAGCGCTAGAGCGTCCGTTGCCTGTGCCGGCCAGCCCCGGACCGATGCAGCAAGGCTTGCGGCAGGCCCTAGGCCTGCCTTCGCCGCGAGGGCGCGCCTCCCACGAGGAGCCAGCGTACGCTCGCTGCCTTTGGGGGAGCCCGCCCCCCGGGGCGATGCTTTTATAGCAAGCAAAATACGCCTCTACGGACGAGACACTCAGGCAGGTTTCAGGCTTCGACGGTCTTTCGGCCCGCGTCGCCGCGAGGGCGCGCCTCCCACGAGGAGCCAGCGTACGCTGGCT
>NZ_KK020675.1:609206-613827 GCF_000307775.2 Stutzerimonas stutzeri KOS6
GCTTCGACGGTCTTTCGGCCCGCGTCGCCGCGAGGGCGCGCCTCCCACGAGGAGCCAGCGTACGCTGGCTGCCTTTAGGAGAGGCCCGCCCCCGGGGCGATGTTTTTATAGCAAGCAAAATACGCCTCTACGGACGAGACACTCAGGCAGGTTTCAGGCTTCGACGGCCTTTCGGCCCGCGTCGCCGCGAGGGCGCGCCTCCCACGAGGAGCCGGTGCATGCTCGCTGCCTTTGGGGGAGGCCCGCCCCCGGGGCGATGTTTTTATAGCAAGCAAAATACGCCTCTACAGACGAGACACTCAGGCAGTGTTTAAGGCTTCGACGGCCTTTCGGCCCGCGTCGCCGCGAGGGCGCGCCTCCCACGAGGAGCCGGTGCATGCTCGCTGCCTTTGGGGGAGGCCCGCCCCCGGGGCGATGCTGTTCGAGCGCAGGCCTGGTGGCGTCTGCAGCCAGCCGTTGTCCAGCACCAGTGGCTCACCCTTTTCCTGCACACCGCGCTGCCAGTTGGCGATATCGCGGGCGATGCGTCGTTCGATGTCCTGATCGCTCATGACTCGCGCCCCTTCTACTTGCCCGATCATGAAAACCCAGCTGGGGCAATGTTGTCTGCGGCCGGCCGACGCCAGGTCATTGGCACGTCGGTTGCGTTGCGTCTGTATGATTGCGGCCCGCGATGCGAACTTTTTATCGCGGCGTTCATTCTTTTGCACAGCACCAATGCTACCAATCCGAGGAGCCACCCCTTGCCCAGTCTCAACCTGCAGATTCTCATCGCGGCCTGCCTGGGCGTCGCCATTGGCTGGCTGACCGGCACGCTGCCGACCGACGCGCCCTTGCGCGAGGGCGTGCTCTACGCCAGCACCCTGGCCGGCAGCATATTCATCGGCCTGCTGAAGATGGTGCTGATTCCGCTGATATTCACTTCCATCGTGGTCGGCGTGGCCAACCTGCAGGCGCACCATCAGGTTCATCGGGTGTGGGGCGGCGCGCTGGTCTACTTCACCCTCACCACCAGTGCGGCGATGCTGGTGGCGCTGGTCGCGGCGAACATCTTCAAGCCGGGCGCGGGGCTGTCGCTGGATCTGTTCGCCGAGGCGATGAACGACTTCGAGGCGCGCCAGCTGACACTGCCGGAGTTTTTCCTGCACTTCTTCGCCAACCTGTTCCAGAACCCCTTCGCCGCACTGGCCGACGGCAGCATCCTCGCCGTAGTGGTATTCGCCATGTTCATCGGCATCGCCCTGGTGGCAGGCGGCGAGCGCTACCGCAACATTCTGGCGGTACTTCAGGAATTCCTCGAACTGATGATGCGCATCATCAACTGGATCATGCGCCTGGCACCGCTGGGCATCCTCGCCCTGCTGATCAAGCTGATCGCCGAGCAGGACGTGGCGCTGCTCAGCGCGGTGGGCGGCTTCATCGTGCTGGTCTTCGCCACCACGCTGTTCCACGGCATCGTGGTGCTGCCCGGCATTCTCTTCCTGACGACCGGAAAATCGCCGCTGTGGTTCTTCCGCGGCTCCCGCCAGGCGCTGATCACGGCGTTTGCCACCAGCTCCAGCGCCGCGACCCTGCCGATCTCCATGCGCTGTGCCGAGGACAATCTCAAGGTGCGTCCGGGCATCGCCGGCTTCGTGCTGCCGCTGGGCGCGACCATGAACATGGACGGCACCGCGCTCTACGAAGCGGCGGCAGCGCTGTTCGTCGCCAACCTGATGGGTATCGAGTTGAGCCTGGCGCAGCAGGCTGTGGTGTTTTTCACCGCGATGATCGCCTCCACCGGCGCGCCGGGGATTCCCAGCGCCGGCATGGTGACCATGGTGATGGTGTTGCAGGCGGTCGGCTTGCCGGCCGAAGCGGTAGCTATCCTGCTGCCGATCGATCGCTTGCTGGATACCGTGCGCACGGCGGTCAACGTCGAGGGCGACATCATCGGCAGCGTGGTGGTGCAGCGTTTCGCCGACCGCGACTAGCAGGTTGCCGAAGAAGAACCCCGCGCAATATCAGGTCGACGACTCCTTGCGGGTCTTGGCGATCAGCTCCGGGTCGATACCCCAGCATTCGTCCAGGTACCAGTCCTCGCCGAACATTTCCGAGGGATGCTGGGTTCGCCCCGCGCCGTTGCCACAGGCCAGCGACGTTGCCGGACAATAGCGGTCACAGCCCCAGCAGACACGCTCGGGATGCGGAGGATCGAGAGGGAATTTCTTGGCCATTGCGAGTGCCTTTCGGGCGTTGTTGCAGTGGCCACAGGCTAAGCCTCCTCGCCGCAGCCAGACTTGATCATGCTCAAGAACGACCGGCATCGGCGCACAACACCTGTATGCACATACAGATAAAGATTGCCTGAAGCGCCTTTTGTGCACATGCTTCGCGCCATCGACCGCTGCCGTCACACCTCCATGCAACTTTATCTCTGCGAAAAGCCTTCCCAGGCCCGCGACATCGCCAAGGTGCTCGGCGCCAACCGGCGTGGCGACGGCTGCCTGCAGGGCGCCGGGGTGACGGTGACCTGGTGCATCGGCCATCTGCTGGAAACCGCTCCGCCGGATGCCTATGACCGGCGCTACAAGCGCTGGGTGCTGGCGGACCTGCCAATCGTGCCGGAGCGCTGGAAGATGCTGGTCAAGCCGAAGACCGCCAGCCAGTTCAAGGCGGTCAAGCGCCTGCTCGGCGAATGCAGCGAACTGGTGATCGCCACCGACGCCGACCGCGAAGGCGAGATGATCGCCCGTGAACTGGTCGAGCATTGCCGCTACCGTGGGCCGATCCGCCGACTCTGGCTGTCGGCACTGGATGACGCCTCGATCCGCAAGGCGCTGGCCGCGCTCAAGCCCGGCGCCGAGACCTTCAATCTCTACCATGCCGCCCTCGGCCGCTCGCGTGCGGACTGGCTGATCGGCATGAACATGAGCCGGCTGTTCACCCTGCTCGGCCGCCAGTCCGGCTATCAGGGCGTGCTGCCGGTGGGCCGCGTGCAGACGCCGACGCTGCGTCTGGTGGTGGACCGCGACCGCAGCATCGCCGACTTCGTCCCGGTGCCGTTCTGGGCCATCGATGTGCAGCTGCTCGCCGATGGCACCGCGTTCACCGCGCAATGGCAGGCGCCGGACGACCATTGCGATGACCAGGGCCGCTGCCTCGATCAGGCCCGTGCGCAGCAGGCGGCGGACGCCATGCGCAACGCCTCCAGCGCTCGCTTGGTGAAGCTCAAGACCGAGCGTCAGCGTGAAGCGGCACCACTGCCCTTCGATCTCGGCACGCTGCAGGAAGTCTGCTCGAAGAAGCTCGGTCTCGGTGCCCAGGAAACCCTCGATATTGCCCAAGCGCTGTACGAAACCCACAAGCTGATCACCTACCCGCGCAGCGATTGCGGCTACCTGCCGCTGAGCCAGCACGGCGAAGCGCGGGCCATCGTCGCGGCGCTGACTCAAACCGACCCGACGCTCGCGGCGCTTGAGCCGCATCTGGACCTGTCGCGCCGCTCGCGGGCTTGGAACGATGCCAAGGTCGGCGCCCACCACGGCATCATCCCCACCGCCGCCGCACGCGGTCTGGAGCGGCTGGCGGGCCGGCAGCGCGCGGTCTACACGCTGATCCGCGCGCGCTATCTGGCGCAGTTCCTGCCCACCCACGAATACGACCGCACGCAGGCCGACTTCGACTGCGCCGGCCAGGCATTGCGCGCCGTGGGCAAGCGCGTCGTCGAGCCCGGCTGGAAACGCGCCATGCCCGAAGCGCTGGTGCCGGCACGGGGCAATCGCGAAGCAGCTGCACCGCAAAGCCTGCCAGCCCTGCAACAGGGCAAGGATTACGCGGTGGGCGAGATCACGCTCAAGGACCAGCAGACCCAGCCGCCGAAACCCTTCACCGAAGGCGATCTGATCAAGGCCATGAAGAACGTCGCCAAGCTGGTGGACGACCCGCGGCTGAAGCAGAAGCTCAAGGACACCACCGGCATCGGCACCGAGGCGACCCGCGCCGGGATCATCCAGGGTCTGCTCGACCGCGGCTATCTGGTTCGCCAGGGCAAGGCGCTGGCGGCGACAGCGGCGGCGTTCAGCCTGATCGACGCCGTGCCACGGCCGATCGCCGACCCAGGCACCACGGCGATCTGGGAGCAGGCGCTGGAAATGGTGCAGAGCGGCGAGATGCCGCTGGAAGAATTCGTCGCCAAGCAATCGGCGTGGATGAGCAAGCTGGTCGAGCGCTGCGCCGGGCTGCGCATGACCATCAGCGGCCCACCTGTGGCCGCTGGGCGAGCGGGAAAACCGTGGAAGAAGAAACGCGCCGCCGCCAAGCGCAATACGACCGGCTCACGTACGAGAAAGCCACGCGCTGCGGAGTGATGAATGGGCGGCGCCTGCACAAGCGCAGAACCCTCCGGCCTTCGCTCAAAAGCATCGCCCCGAGGGCGGGCCTCCCACGAACCTCAGCCACCCGCACCACCCGAGGGAGCCGCGCCCCCGCGGCGATGCAGACCACAAGCCAGCGAAAACCAGCCGTCCAGGAATCGCCTTCCCACAAACCTCAGCCACCCGCACCACCCGTGGGAGCCGCGCCCCCACGGCGATGCAGACCACCAGCCAGCCAAGACCAGCCGTCCAGGAACCGCCTTCTC
>NZ_KK020675.1:614556-622062 GCF_000307775.2 Stutzerimonas stutzeri KOS6
ACAAACCTCAGCCACCCGCACCACCCCGTGGGAGGCGCGCCCCCGCGGCGATGCAGGCCGCAGGCCTGCCCGATGCTCCGCCAAGCCTGGCGATATCACTGCACTTCAAGCAGCGCGTATACCTGCGCCAGGCCGTTCACCCGAATCGCCACCTCCTCGCCCGCCTCGCGGCCCAGCAGGCCCTGCCCCAGCGGCGAGCGCGGCGAGATCACCAGGATTTCGCGCCCCCCGTGCTGCAGCTTCAGGCCGGCCGCATCGGGCCCAAGGAAGAACCAGCGCTCCTGGCCGTCATGCTCGAGGCAAAGCAGCGCGCCGACCCGCACGCTGCTCCCCTGGCAGGCGGTTGGCTGCAGATTGCGGTAGGCGGCAAGGGCTGTCTCGATCTCGTGCAGGCGCCGGCGCTGCCCGTCGGCCAGGTAGGCGGCCTCCAGCCCACGGGTATCGTATTTGTTCTCGGCCTTGCTTTCGGCATGGGTGGCAGCCTCGTGGGTCGCGGCCAGCACGGCCCTGGCAACCTCGCGGTCGGCTTCGAGGGCGGCGATGATTTGCTGCTGAAGGGTGCTCTTGTTCATGGGCAGGCTTATAGCCCGACGGCGCGGCAAAGGGAATGGCATTGCCAGGGTTGTTCGTCACCGGCCACCCGCCGCAGCTGAGTGGCCAGGGTGAAGCCATCGCACAATGCAGGAAAACGGGCTCGGTGCATGACAAGTAATTCGGGGGATTGTCGTATGCCCGGCTTGCGCTGCGGTGCGAATCTTTGCCATAAGCTCTCCGACCTTGCGCGGTAGCGGTCAGCCAGGACAGGCGCCTCGCCATGGAACGCTGCACCGCAACCACTCATCATCATTCCCAATGGCATTACTGCCCCGACCTGCGGCGCCGACGCGCTGCGGTTGCCTGGCGGGCGGATCGGAGAAAAAACGTGACCGGCGAACAACTGATCGTCTTTGGCGTGCTGGCGGCAACGCTCGTACTGTTCGTCTGGAATCGCTGGCGCTACGACCTGGTGGCCCTCGGCGCGCTGCTCGCCTGCACCCTGACCGGTGTCGTACCGGCCGAGGAGGCCTTTGCCGGCCTTGCCCATCCCGCGGTGATCTCGGTGGCAGCGGTGCTCGTGCTCAGCCGCGGCCTGCTCAACGCCGGTGTGGTGGATAGCGTGGCGCGCCGGCTGATGCAGGTCGGCGAACGGCAATGGGCTCAGGTCGCCGCACTGACCGGCATCGTCGCCCTGAGTTCGGGCTTCATGAACAACGTCGGCGCGCTTGCGCTGTTCATGCCGGTCGCCATCTGGATGTCGCGGCAAAGCGGCCGCTCGCCTTCCTATCTGCTGATGCCGCTGGCATTCGGCTCGCTGCTCGGCGGTACCCTGACGCTGATCGGCACCCCACCCAACCTGATCATCGCCGGCTACCGGGCCGAGGCCGGCGAAGCGCCGTTCGGCATGTTCGCCTTTCTGCCGGTGGGCGCCGCGGTGACCATTGCCGGCGTGCTGTTCATCGCCCTGCTCGGCTGGCGGCTGGTGCCCAGGCGACAGGAAGGCGACAGCAGCGGCGACCTGTTCGAGATCAGCGCCTACCTAACCGAGGTCCGAGTCCCCGAGGGCTGCAAGTACGCCGGACGCACGCTGCATGCGCTGATCAGCGCGGTGAAGGACGAGGCGGACATCCAGGTCATCGCTCTCATACGCGGCGAACAACGCCAGCGCATGCCATCCACCTACGAGGTGCTGCGCGAGGACGACATCTTGCTGGTGGAGGCCGACTCCGACAGTCTCAAGGCGCTGCTCGACGTAACCGGCGTCGAACTGGCCGCCAACCTCGACGAGCAGGACGAGCAGGCGCATGACGAGCAGGCCGCCGAGCAAGACAAAGCAGCAAAGAACCACAAGGACCGGCAGGGCGAGCTGACCCTGGCCGAAGCCATCGTCTCCCCGGGCTCGATGCTGGTGGGCACCAGCGCCAGCGGCCTCGACCTGCGCGAGCGGCATGGCGTCAACGTGCTGGCCGTCGCGCGCCAGGGGCAGCGGCTGCGCCAGCGGCTCGGCAAGATCAGCTTCGCCGCCGGCGACATCCTGCTGCTGCAGGCTCGCGAGAATGCACTGCAAGCGAGCCTCAACAGCCTCGGCTGCCTGCCCCTGGCCTCTCGCGGGCTGAGCATCACCACCCCGCGCAACGTGCTGCTGGCCAGTGCCATCTTCGCCATCACCCTGGCCTGTATCGCGTTCGGTCTGGTGCCCGCGGCCACCGCCCTAGTCACTGGGGCGCTGGTGATGATCCTGGTCGGGCTGATTCCGCTTGGCGGCATCTACCAGAGCATCGACATGCCGGTGATCGTGCTCGTGGCCGCCATGCTGCCGGTGGGCCAGGCGCTGGAAACCACAGGCGGTTCACGGCTGATCGCCGAGGCGCTGCTGGTGCTCGGCCAAACGATGCCGCCTGCCGCGACGCTGGCGCTGCTGATGGTGGCGGTCATGCTGATCTCCAACGTGGTCAACAACGCCGCAGCGGCCGTGCTCGCCGCGCCGGTCGCGATCAGCCTGGCACGCGGGATGGAGGCCTCGGTCGATCCGTTCCTGATGGCGGTGGCGATCGGCGCCTCCTGCGCCTTTCTCACCCCCATCGGCCACCAGTCCAATACGCTGGTCATGGCACCGGGCGGATACCGCTTCGGCGACTACTGGCGGCTGGGGCTGCCGCTGTCGATCCTGGTGGTGCTCTGCGCGGTGCCGGCGATCCTGTGGATCTGGCCGCTCTGAGCGAAGGCCGACGGCGCCGTCATGCTGGCCGCTCAGTTCGCCTTGAAGCGACTGACGTTGTCCAGCAGGGTACCCGCCAGGTCGCTCAGACGGCTCGCGGTGTGATGGTTGCTGCCCACCGCCACGCCGTTCTCCTCGGCCATGCGAGCGATGGTGGTGACCTGCTGGGCAATCTCGGCAGAGGCCGTGCTCTGCTCGCGCAGGGCATGGGAAATCTCGGCAACGGTGGCCAACACCTGGTCGGCCGCCTCGCGAATGCCATGCATGGCTTCGCCGGCACGTTGCGCGCGCGCGACCCCTTCGTTGACCTTCGCCACGCCCTGCTCCATGCCCTGCACCGCACCCTCGGTACCCTGCTGGATGGCCGCGACCATCTGGGCGATCTCCTGGGTGGAATTGGCGGTACGCTCGGCCAGCTTGCGCACCTCGTCGGCCACCACCGCGAAGCCGCGGCCCTGATCGCCGGCCCGAGCGGCCTCGATCGCTGCGTTGAGCGCCAGCAGGTTGGTCTGCGCGGCGATATCGCCGATCACCCCGACGATGGCGGTAATCTGCCCCGAGCGCTCGCCCAGCTCGGCCACGGTGCGCGCCGAGTCACTCACCGAGACGGCGATCTGGCTGATCTCATCGATCACCGCGGCGACGATCTCGCCCCCCTGGCGCGACAACTCGCCGGAACGATGGGCCAGTGAGTCGGCCTCGCCGGCGTTGCGTGCGATGCTCTCGATACCGACGGTCATCTGTTCCACGGCAGCGGCCATGTTCGATGCCGCGTCGCTCTGGCACTGCGACGCCACATGGATCTGCCCCGATGCGGTGACCAGACTGCGTGCCGAATCGGCGACATGATCGGAGTTGTCCTTGATGCTGCCGATCAACCGGCGCATGGCCTCGGCCATGTCGTTGAAGCTGCCGGCCACGTAGCGCAGCTCGTCACGCGCGGCGAGCTGAATGCAGACAGTGAGATCGCCGGCCGCAAGCCGCTCGCTGCCCTTGCGCAGGCTGCGAATGCTGGTCATCACCGACAGGTAGGCGCCCATCGACAGATAGCCAAGCACCGCCAGCACCACCACCAGCACGGCCAGATTACCGAACAGCATCCGGCGTGCGTCTTCGATTCGCTGCTGCAGCAACTGATCGAGGCTGGGCAACAACACGTCGCGCATTTGCGTGTAGCCGATGGTGATCGCCTCGGTGGTCATGGCGAAGAACTGCGCAGAGGTGGTGCTGGTGAAGTCTTCGCGCACCACCATGTTCTGCACCACCTGATCGATCGCCTCACCACGCTCGAGCATCGCGGCCATCGCATGATTCAGTTGCGGCTGCAGTTCGGGACGCTGGGCGACGACCTTTTCGATACTGCGCTGCATGTCCTCGGTGGCCGATTTGATCTGCTCGGTCAGCACGATCAGCGCGGTACGCTGCTGATCGCTCATTTCGCCTCTGGCCAGCACCGCGGATGCGCTGCCCCGCAGGCGGCCCAAACGCTCGATCAGGAACGGCAGGCGACTCACCGCGGTGGTCATCAGGTAATAGGTCTGCGGTTCCGGGTCGAACGTCAGGCCATAGGCGTCCGACAGCTGGATCTGGAAGTCGAGCAGGCTGCCGATCAGCGCGGTATGCGCCTGGAAGCTCTGCGCTTGCGGCCAGCTGAGGCCATCGCGCTTGATTTCGTCCCAGCGACGAGCGATGTCCTGCCACTGGCGCAGGTTGCGCTTATCCTCGGCCAGACTGCTGTTCATCTCCGCCATGGCCGCATCGACGCTGGCTTGCAGCGTGCTGCGGCGCTCCGCTACGGTCGTATTACCGCCCAACAGCATCGAGGAGACGCCGCGATGCTGCTGCGACAGCTCAACCAGCCTGGATAGCGGCCGGGCCAGGTCCGAGGCGACCAGCTCGTTCTCCGAGCGCTCGATGGTGCGATTGAGCTGACCGGCGATGGTCAGCATCAAACTGGCGAAGGCCAGAAACACGAGCAGGCCGATCAGGCCGAACTTGACCGGATAGCTGAGCCGGTTCATCAGCAGCTCGGCAGGCGAAAAGATAAGTTTCATGGAGGGCATTCCTGGACGGTACGAGGCACTGCACGAAGCCGTTCGACGTCGTGTCACCCCAGGCTGGAAACCTGGTGTTTCCGAACTATCGGCTACATCAGAAAGATCTGGAGTTGCCTCGCAAAATACGGACCCGGCTCAGCGATAACCCTGACCAGAATCAAGATTGGGTGTCAGAAAAACAGGCGTCAGGCATCCGTCCATTCGATTATTGCGCCGCATGCAGGCCATACCGTTCCTCCGAGCCGGGCGAGCGCACTCCCCTCCCGGTAATCTCCTTGTCCGACACTAGGGCTTTACCCAAGGCCATAAGCGTGAATAATGCCGCCCCTGTCGAAGCAACGAGGTAGCCATGACGACGCCAGCCACCGCAGCGAACCCGCCTCTTTCCGCCCGTGCCGTACTGTTGATCGAACTGGCGCTGGCCATGGGCGGCTTCGCCATCGGCACCGGCGAGTTCGCCATCATGGGCCTGATGCCGAACGTGGCCGAAGGGCTGGGCATCAGCGAGCCACAGGTCGGCAACGTGATCAGCACCTACGCCTTGGGCGTGGTGGTGGGTGCGCCGCTGCTGGCGATCCTCGGTTCGCGACTTTATCGCCTGCACCTGCTGCTGTTGCTGATGGGCTTCTTCGCGTTGGGCAATTTCGCCAGCGCCCTGGCGCCGGACTACACGACGCTGATGGCCATTCGCTTCGTCACCGGCCTGCCCCATGGCGCCTATTTCGGCGTGGCGATGCTGGTGGCTGCCTCCATGGTGCCAGCGGACAAGCGCGCCCAGGCGGTGGCCCGCGTGCTGATGGGGCTGACGGTGGCGATCCTGATCGGCAATCCGCTGGCGACCTGGCTCGGGCAATGGCTGAGCTGGCGCTATGCCTTCGCCCTGGTCGGCGGCATCGCCCTGCTGACGGTTCTGCTCGTGGCACTGTTCCTGCCGTTGAACCGCGACGAGCAGCGCAACAGTCCGCTGCATGAGATACGCGCCTTCAACCGGCCGCAGGTCTGGCTGGCGCTGGCGATCAGCTCGATCGGTTTTGCCGGCATGTTCTGCGTGTTCAGCTACATGGCACCGACGCTGCTGGAAGTCACCGGCGTCAATGCCGGCTGGATCCCCTTCGCCCTCGCCGCGTTCGGCCTCGGCGGCATCGTCGGCAACATGGTCGGTGGCTGGCTGTTCGATCGCCTGCGCTTCCAGGCGGTCGCCTGGCTGCTGCTGTGGAGCGCACTGGTGCTGCTGATGTTTCCGCTGGCGGCGCATTCGGCGTGGACGATCTTTCCGGCAGTGTTCGCGGTGGGCACCATGGTCTCGCTGTCACCGGCGCTGCAGACCCATCTGATGGATGTCGCGGCGGATGCCCAGACCCTGGCCGCGGCCTCCAATCACGCCGCCTTCAACATCGCCAATGCCCTTGGTCCGTGGCTGGGCGGGTTGGCGATCACTGCCGGTTTCGGCTGGACCTCGACCGGCTATATCGGCGCCGCCACCGCCGTTGGCGGCCTGCTGGTGTTCGCCTGGGCCTGGAAAGTGCAGCGCGCCGAAGAAGACGCCGATGCCCGACGCGCGGCCTGCTGTTCCTGAGCCTGCGACGATGGCGCGCAACATGCGGTAATCAGTGCAGCGAGGAGCCACCTTGCAGATCGTTCGGCAAGCGGGTTCCATCTACGACTCCTGATTTCGAGGTCCTGAGCTTGCAGCATTTCTTCCTGTGGCGCAGCAGAGCCCGGCGCTTCGGCCTGCTGCTGATGACCGTTTTCGCCGTTGGCCTGCCGGTCGGCTGCTCGGTGCTCGAGCAGAAGGAGCGCGAGCTGGTGTTTCGTATCGAACCGGGCACCGCGTCCTGGTTCAGCGGGCTGCCGCGCGGCGTCGAGGAGCTGCAGCTGACCGATTCAGCCTTCGGCGACGAGCAGAACATTCATGCCTGGTGGTGGCCGGCTGCCGATGCCGACGCACCCGCGCTGCTCTACCTGCACGGTGTGCGCTGGAACCTCACCGGCCATCTGTTCCGCTTGGAGCAACTGCGTGCGCTGGGCTTTTCGGTGCTGGCCATCGACTACCGCGGCTTCGGCAAGAGCCTCGGCGAGCTGCCGTCGGAGCGCAGCGTCTATGCCGACGCGCGCATCGGCTGGGAGCGCCTGAAGGCACTGCAGCCGGACGCCAGCAAGCGTTTCATCTACGGGCATTCGCTCGGCGGCGCGGTGGCCGTCGACCTGGCCGCCGAACTCGGCCAGCAGGCCGAACGCGACAATGCACCGGCCGAGGCCCGCGCGCTGATCATCGAGTCGACCTTCACCTCATTGGCTGACGTGGCGATGGCGGTGTCCGACACCACGCTGCCAATACGCTGGCTGCTGTCGCAGAAATTCGATTCGCTGGAGAAGATCAACCGGATCGGCATGCCGCTGCTGGTGGTGCACGGCACCGATGACCGCTATGTGCCGCCCCGCTTCAGCGAGCAGCTGTATCAGGCCGCGCGCCAGCCCAAACAATTGCTGCTGGTCGAGGGCGCCACGCACAACAACAGCCTGCGCGTGGCGCTCGCTGCTTACGCCCAGGCGCTGCAGGCATTGCTGGAGCCCGCCCCGCAGCGGCCCGTGGAAGTCTCCAGGCGCGGTTAGCCTCGGCAGCAAGGGCACAGCGCCTGACCGTCAGCGCCCAACACGAACCTCGCCGTAGGGTGGGCTTCAGCCCACCAGCCC
>NZ_KK020675.1:623280-953197 GCF_000307775.2 Stutzerimonas stutzeri KOS6
AATCCACTGCGGAGGAATTACCGGTGGGCTAAAGCCCACCCTACGTGACTGCCCTGAGCAGAAGAAGCCGAGCGCGGCTGACAGGCCTCAGCGCCGCGCCTTCAAGCCGTCGAGCAAGGCCCGGTGAAACTCATCCGGCGCCTCGACCTGGGGTGAATGCCCCAGATCGGGGAAGGCCACCAGCCTGGCGTCGGGAATCATTGCGGCAGCCCGGCGACCCAGCTCGGGGTAATTGCCCAGGCGCTTGGCGACATCCTCCGGCGCACGGTTGGCGCCCGGCGCGGTGCGATCCAGCCCGCCGATCAGCAGCAGAGTCGGCGCCTCGATTCGCGAAAACTCGTGAATGACCGGCTGCGTGAAGACCATTTCCGAGGTCTGCGCCTGGTTCCAGGCGACCTGCTCCTTGCCGTCTCCGGCGTACATCCCGGCGAGCATTTCCACCCAGCGGTCGTACTCCGGCTTCCAGTCGCCGTTGTAGTAGAACTTCTGCTGGTAGGCCTTGATGCTGTCGAAATCGGTCTTGAGCTCCGACTGGTAGAGCTGATCGATGGGAGCGTACGGTACGCCTTCAGCCTGCCAGTCCTCCAGCCCGATCGGGTTGACCAGCACCAGCCGCTCGACCCGCTGCGGGTAGTTCAGCGCCAGCCGCGCCGCCAGCATGCCGCCCATGGAATGGCCGATCAGGGTGACCCGCCCCATGTTCTTCTGCTCCAGCAGCGCTTGAGTGTTGTGCGCCAATTGGGCAAAGCTGAACTGATAACCCTCGGGCTTGCTCGAGCTGCAGAAGCCGACCTGATCGGGTGCGATGACGCGGTAACCGGCCTTGCTGAGCACCTCGATGGTGCGCTCCCAGGTCGCGCCACAGAAGTTCTTGCCATGCAGCAACAGCGCCGTGCGGCCGTTCGCCTTGCCCTGCGGCTCGACGTCCATGAAGGCCATTTGCAACGCCTTGCCCTGGGACTCGAAACGGTAGTGCTCAAGTGGATGCGGATAGCTGAAGCCTTCCAGCTGCGGGCCGTAGGCCGTTCGGCTTTCGGCCGGCAGCGGCAGGCTCAGGGTTAGACCGGCGGCAAGCGCCAGGGCGGACACGGCTGTTTTCACGCGCGATTCCTCTTGTCGGTACGGATCGGGGAAACCCGTACATAGGAATGCATCCGTCCAGCCAGGTTCGCGGCCGGATTGCGACATTGCATGTCCCGACCGCCTCAGCCTGCGGTCGCGCCGCCTCAGAGGCGAAAGCGTCCGACCAGTTGGTTGAGCTGAGTCGCCAGACGCGCCAGTTCGTCGCTGGCCGCCAAGGTCTGCTGCGCGCCGCTGGCGCTCTGCTCGGAAATATCGCGGATGGTCACCAGGTTGCGATCCACTTCCCGGGCGACCTGGGCCTGTTCTTCGGCGGCACTGGCGATGACCAGATTCATCTCGTTGATCTGTCCGACCCGCTCGGCAATCAGCCCCAGCGCCTGATCCGCCTCGTCCGCCATGCTCTGGCTGCGCGAGGCGAATTCGCTGCTCTGCTGCATGTCGCGCACCGACTGCTCGGTAGCACTCTGGATCGCCCCGATCATCCGCTCGATCTCCTGGGTCGAACTCTGGGTACGCTGCGCCAGGCCGCGTACCTCGTCGGCGACCACCGCAAAACCGCGTCCGGCCTCCCCGGCGCGGGCGGCCTCGATGGCGGCATTGAGCGCCAGCAGATTGGTCTGCTCGGCGATCGCCCGAATCACGTCGATCACCTTGCCGATGCCCGCAGCCTCCTCGGCCAGCCGGGTCACGGTGCCGGCGCTCTGCTGCAGCCGTTCGCTCAACTGGTCGATGGTCTGGCGCGTGGCGGTAACCTGCCGGCGGCCGTCGTCGGCAACCGTCTCGGCATCGCGCGACGCATCGGAGGTACGGTTGGCGTTGCCCGCCACCTCGTCCACGGCAGCCGACATTTCGGTGACCGCCGTGGCCGCCATCTGCACTTCTTCGTTCTGCTGATGGATGCCTTGGGCGGTGTGCTGGGTAACCGTGTGCAGCTCCTCGGCGGCCGACGCCAGGCGCGTGGCCGAGCCCTGGATGTCCTGCAGTGTATCGCGCAGGTTGCGCTGCATCTGCCGGATCGACTGCTGCACCTCGGTGATCTCGTCCCGTCCGCGGCATTCGATGATGCGGCTGAGGTCGCCAGCAGCCACCGATGCAGCCGCCTGTTTCAGCTCCTCCAGCGGCCGGCTGATGCTGCGCAGCATGACCATCGCGAACAGTCCGCCGCCCACCAGCAGCGCCGCCAGCAGGCCGAGATTCAGTATGCGATTGCGCTGGTAGAGCGCCTGCGCCTGGTCGTATTCGGCCTTGGCCTCGCCCAGCTGCAGCTCGATCAGCTGGCTGAAGCCAGCCGACAGCGGATCGATCAGCGGGTACAGGTCGTTGATGACGAAGGCAGCCAGGCGTTTCTCGCTATGACGATCCAGCGTACGCTCCAGGCCATCCAGCGGACCATCGGCCTTGGCCATCAACCCCTCGACATTCGCCGCGATCTGCCGCTCGCTGTCGGTCATGCTGGTGCCGGTGTAGGCGGCCCAGATGCGCCTAATCTCGGCCCGGGCTGCAATTACATCGTCACGCGCCTGGCCGTAGCTGAGCATGCCGCTACGCGCCTTGTGGGTGGCGTCGACGATGTTCACCGCGTACAGGTCGGCGATCAGCTTCAGATCGCGCAACGGCACTACGCGATCCAGGTACACCGTGTTCAGGCCCGCAACGCTGCGCTGCTGGGCATACAGGCTGGTCACGCCGATGGCCACGCAGGCCGCCAGCATCGCGCCGACCAGAAGCAGAAGCCGGGTTCGGATAGTCAGTTGCTGCATCATTCGTATGTTCCCTATGACAGGCCGGATTCGAAGGTCGGCAGAGGGGTGACTGAAAAGGCGAATCGCTCGACGGCTTCGTCCGGCCGCCCGTTGCGGGTCCGTATCCAGCCAATCGAGATGAGTGAAGGGGCGCCTTGTTCTTGAATCCCCAGGGAGGGAGAAGCGCTTGTACAGCCGCACCGGATGGCACTGGCAAGCGCTTTCCTATCGGCCGGCGAGCCTGATTCTTGAATACGCTGCGCGCCGCGCTGGCGGTCAGGGCACCGCCGGCACGATGTCGAAGCCGATGCGATTGTCGCTGATGACGCGAAACTTCAGCGTCTGCCCAGCCTGCACCTGCGCCAGTTTCTCGCGACGCAGGCTGAGCTTGCCGCACAGCGTGTCGTCCAGCGGGTCGGTGCCGATGCTGACGATACGCGCCCCGGCCGGGACCTGAAAACGCACCACCTCGCCGACATGGATGCGCGCCGCCAGCTCACGATCGATCAGCACCGCGATGTAGCAGCCGCCGCCACGCAAGCCGAAATCCCGCGTCACCACCACCTCGCCGGCATTCGCCAGCGGCTGCTGATAGGCCAGCACCCGCTCGGCCGGCACGGGTTCGATATCTTCCGCATCGGGTTGCCAGGAGGAACAGCCGGCCAGCGAAAGCAGTGCAGTGAAAGCGAGGGTCAGGCGCATGGAAACTCCTTGGCTGAGCATGAAATGGCGAACCGTGGCCGTCGAGCATGCCAGAGTGCCGAATGATTGCTAGAGTCTGACCACGTTTCATATCCATCACCGCAGGTAACACGTGAACGACCCGGACGACAGCCAGCCGCGCTTCTGGCGCGATGCCGCCCTGCCCTTTATCGAAGCGCGAGCCGTCGCCGATGGCCGCAAGGTCTGCTATGCGCCGCACTGCCACGAGACCTTTTCCATCGGCGCGATCACGGCAGGCGCCAGCACCTACATCAACGGTACGGCACGCCAGCGGATCGCCCAGGGTGCGGTGGTGATCATCAACCCGCAAACGGTGCATGCCTGCAACCCCATCGACGGCCAGCCCTGGTCGTACCTCATGTTCTATGTCGATACGCACTGGCTGGGCACGCTGCAGCATGAGCTGGGAGCCAACCGCGACGGCCGGTTCATCCCCTATGCGCCGATCCAGAGCGTCGAGCGGGGGTTGTTCAACGGCCTGGTCCGGCTGTACGCGACCTTGCTCGATCCGCAGACCGATACGCTGCAACGGCAAAGCGTGGCAGTCGAATACTTCACGCGGCTGCAGCAGACACTCGCCCCGACTGACGCCACCCTCGGCGCCGAGCCGATCGAGCAGCTGCAACGCGCGGCCGCCTACATCGCCGAACACTGCACCCAGGCGCTGCGTCTGGAGGACATCTGCCAAGCCGCCGGGCTTTCGCCGTCCTATCTGATCCGCACCTTCAAGCAGCACTACGGCATGACCCCGCACGCCTATCTGCTCAACCGGCGCATCCAGCGCAGCCAGCACTGGCTACGCCAGGGTCATGACCTCGCGGAGGTGGCGCTGGCCGCAGGGTTTGCCGACCAGGCGCACTTCCAGCGCACCTTCAAGCGCCAGTTGGCGGCGACGCCCGGGCAGTACCGGGATCGTGTCGCGACAGGCTCAGCCCGCCACTAGATAGAACGCGCTACCCGCCAACAGCAACGCCATCGTTCGATTCAGCCAACGCACCCGCGCTGGCTCCTGCAGATAGCGACTGAGAAAGACGCCCGCGACGACCCAGCAGGCGATCGCCCCATAACAGATGACGAAATACAGACCGGCAAACAGCCAGACGCGCAGGACATCGCCATTCGCCGCGAACAGCCCCATGCCCGCCACGGAGGCCAGCCAGGCCTTCGGATTGAGCCATTGCATCAGCGCGCCGTTGAGCAGCGATGGGCCATTGCCGGCCGCTGCAGGTCCCAGGCGGCCGTCATCGGTCGCCAGCCGCCAGGCCATGTAGAGCAGGAAGGCCACACCGCCCCACTGGATACCACGCAGCAGAACCGGCGCGCGCTCGATCAGTTGGTAAAGCCCAAGGCCGATCAGCAGCAGCAAGAGGGTGAAACCGACCGTTGCACCGGTGATGTGCCGGGCACTGGCGCGAAAGCCGAAACGGGCGCCACAGTTCAGCGCCACCAGGTTGACCGGGCCGGGGGTGATCGACGAGGCCAGGGCGAACGCGGACATCGAGAGGTAGGGATCCATGAGAACTCTGCTTGCCAGTGAAAGATGGCGAGCAGGCTACGGGTCTGCCAGGCTGCGTTATTGAAGGAAATTGCCCTCGCTCGCTACAGGTGATGGCTTCCCGGATAGGGACGCGCCTCCTCCAGTTCGCCATCACGGCCGAATACTTCCACCGAGGCGGCACGGCCGTCCATGTAGGCATCCAGCGCGCTATACATCTCGTCCTTGGTGAGCGTGCGCAACACGGTTTTCTGGGTCTGCTGGTCTTCCAGTTCCCAACCCACGGCGGTGGGCCTGACTTGGTAGATGTTCATGCTGATTCCTCTGGGGCAGCGATTGCTGGGTGGCGGGTCAGCTCGGCTCGTCGGAGCCGTCTTCCCCTTGGATATCCGGATCGTCCGGCAGCGTTTCAGGCTCGTCAGGATCGTCCTGCGGCGAGGGCGGGTCGTCGTAATCCGGATCTTCGCCGGCATTCTTTTCGCCGCCATCGGTCATCGTCACGTCAGGCTCGTCGCCTGCCTGCTGGTCATCTGCTTTCATGCTTGCCTCGGCTGTCGCGGGTGAGTGACTGATACCGATTGGAGGGGACAAACCACGCCGCGTTCGAAGCGCGGGGCACCGGTGGTCCGAAGATTGCCCCGGCGCCCTGGCCGCGCCGACGGAATGCACCATTGGCCGCCTCGCTCGTTTCGGCCGGCGCGGCTACGCAACCGATTGCACTGCCCGGGCGGCTCCACCACACTGGCCCCTCACACCCAACCGCAGTCGGAGATTCCATGCAGACACTCACCCCACAATCCCGCGCGGCCATTCTCGAAAACCCGGACGCTCTGGAATGCACCCTGTACCGCCCCGACGAATACGACGCGGAAGCGGAAGAGCAGGATCTTGGAGACGCGCGCATCGTCATTGTCGGCCCCTTCGAGGCCCCGGCCGAATGGGATGCCAAGGACCGTGACGACTACTTCGACGGCACCGCACCGGAAGCCTTCGTCACCGCCCGCATCGCCTGCCAGGCGGCGCCGGATTCCGGCGTCTACTTCACGGCCGTGCCGGGCGACTACGCCGCCGTCACGGAAGGTCCGGGCAAGGTGTCGATGTTCTATGTCTGGGACTGCCTGAACGATGCCGAAGGCCAGTACGTGCTGATCCGCGAGGAAGAGGACGAAGTCTGATCCACCGCCGGCGATTCACCGGGCGAGCCGGTGGATGCAAAGCGGCTTCCACCCTACGGCTTCATGACTGGCCGTAGGGTGGGCCTCGGCCCACCAAGGGTCACAACGCCAACGGTGGGCTGAAGCCCACCCTGCAGCGCTTTGATGCAAGCGCTGACCTCATGGCCTTGCTTCGCTGTCTATCCCCGTAGAACACTCCATTCGCTCTCCATCGACGACGAGGACCTGCATGCGATCCTTGATCAGCGCCTGGCAGTCACCGGTTTCGCGAATGAAGCTGGTCGCCGGCCTCCTGTTGCTACTGGCCGCCCTGCTCTACATCGTGGCGACGCGCTACGAAGCCAGCCATCCGGCGTGGGGCTATGTCGCCTCCTTCGCCGAAGCCGCCATGGTCGGCGCGATCGCCGACTGGTTCGCCGTCACCGCCCTGTTCCGCCACCCGCTCGGATTGCCGATTCCGCATACGGCGATCATCCCGCGCAGCAAGGCGCGTATTGGCCGGAACCTGTCGAGCTTCATCACCACCCATTTCCTCGCCACGCCGCTGGTGCTGGCCAGGCTGCAGGAGCTGGACATCGCCTCGCGCCTGGCCGGCTGGCTGCGCCATCCGAGCAATGCCGAAGCGGTCGGTCGCCAGCTCACCGGCGTCGCCCGCTTCGGCATCGCCGCGCTGCATGACCCGCGAGTGCGCGCCTTCGCCGAGGCCAGGGTGATCGACCGCTTGCGCAAGTTCGACCTCGCCCCGCCGCTGGCTCAGGCGCTGCGCGTGCTGACCGACCAGGGCCGGCATCAGGCGATGCTCGACGAACTGCTGCTGCGGCTCGACTCGATCATGCAGGACGAGCAGACCCGCGTGCTGGTCGCCGATGCCATCAGCCGGGAAATCCGCACCCTGCGCTACCTGGGACTGAGCCGGCCGGTCAGTGGCTGGTCGGCGAGCAAGTTCGTCGACGGCCTGTCCGCACTGATCGCCGAGATCGCCGCCGACCCCGAGCATCTGATCCGCCAGCGCTTCGACGAGCACGTCAGTGAATACATCGAGCGCCTGGAGCAGGACCCGCATTACGCCCTGGAGGTCGGGCGCATCCTCGCGCAGCTGCTGGAGCACCCGGCCACCAGCGCCTATTTCGGCAATCTCTGGCAGGAACTGACGGCCTGGCTGGAGAACGATCTGGCCAGCGACGACTCACGCATCGGCCGGCGCATCGTCAGCCTCTGCCGCGGCCTCGGCGATGGCCTGGCCGCGGACGTGTCGATGCGCAACTGGATCAACGAGCAGTTACTGGCCGCCGTTCCCGGCCTGCTGGAGCGTTACCGCGGGCAGATCGGCGCCTATATCGCGCAGCGAGTGGAAAACTGGGAAAGCCGCGAGCTGGTCGAGCAACTGGAGCAGAGCGTCGGCAAGGACCTGCAATATATCCGCATCAACGGCACCCTGGTCGGTGGGCTGGTCGGCCTCGCGCTGCATGCACTGACGCAACTGGCGGCGGGCTGAGAACGCCTCAGGCGCCGCGCAATCGCGCGCTGATCCGGCTGGCGTTGGCCGGCCCGGCGAGCGGCTCGTCGCCACGCAGCGTGGCCGGCCTGCCGCCCAGGTACCACAGGCGGTTGGCCAGATCGTCGGCATCGCGCGGGTCGTGGGTCACGCAGATCATCGCCATCCTGGGGTGGCGATCGAGCAGGCGCGCGATCAGTCCGCGCAGCTCGCCGGCGCGCTCGGCATCCAGCGACGCGAAGGGTTCGTCCAGCAGCAGCAGTTCGGGCTCGATCGCCAGGCTGCGGGCCAGCGCCGCGCGGCGGGCCATGCCCAGCGAGAGTTGATCCGGCAGGCAGTCGCCCGCATCGCCCAGGCCGACCTCGGCCAACAGCCGCTCGCTGTCCGCTGCACTGGCACCGACCAGCGCCAGGTTCTGTCGCAACGTACGCCAGGGCAGCAGCCGATGCTCCTGAAACAGATAGCCGACCCGCAGCCCGGCACGTCGCTGCAGCATGGGGCTCAGGCGCGGATCGAGCCCGGCAATGGCATTGAGCAGCGTGGTCTTGCCGACGCCGGAAGGGCCCAGCAGGCAGATGCGATCACCCGCGCGCACCTGCGCCTCGATCACCCCCAGCACCGGATGGCCGGCGGTGGGTCCGTTCAGTTGCAGTTCAAGCATGGCGCACACCTGCTTCGCGCCAGTAGGACGCACGTCGCTCCAATGGCTGCAGCAGCGCCAGTTCGATCAGCTGGACCACGGCGATGAAGGCCAGGCTGTAGGCGAGGATGCTTGCCACGTCGAACACCTGGAAGGCCATGTGCAGCTGGAAGCCGATGCCATCCGAGCGCCCGAGCAGTTCGACCACCAGCACGATCTTCCAGATCAGCGCCAGCCCGCCACGGGTTGCCGCCATCAGGTAGGGAAACAGCTGTGGCAACCAGACATCGGCAACCCGCTGCCAGCGAGTGAAGCCATAGACCCGGGCCATTTGCTCCAGCTTGGGATCGAGGCTGCGCGCGCCCTCGCGCACGGTGACCGCCACGTTGGGCACCTTGTTGATGACCACCGCCAGCACCGCCGCGGCCTCGACCAGGCCGAACCAGACGTAGAGCAGGATAATGGTGACCAGCGCCGGCAGGTTGAGAAACAGTACCAGCAAGGGGTCGAGCAGCGCGTTGGCCAGCCGTGAACGGCCCATCCATGTGCCAAGCAGCGTGCCCAGCGTCATGGCCAGGAGGAAAGCGATCAGCACGCGGCGCAGCGTCACCAGCAGGTGTTCGGGCAGCACGCCGCTCTGCACGGCCTGCCAGAAGGTCGCCAGCACCGTGGCCGGGCTCGGTAGCAGCGGTGTCTGCAGCGCCAGCGCGATCACCGCCCAGAGCGCCAGCAACAGCGGCAGGGCGATCCAGCAGGCCCAGCGCGAGCCGTTCATGGGGCGCTCTGGAACAGCGCGACCGGCATCAGCTTCGCCGGATCGGCGCCAGTCAGCCCGAGCAGCCGCTGCAGATCGACGATGCGTGCCTCATCCATGGGCCGCGGAATACCCTCGACGAAGCTGTCGCGCAACGCGGCGAACACCGCATCATCATCGGCACGCATCAACGGGCGGATCGCCTGCCAGTGCGCAGGGTCACTGGCGAGTTCGGCCTTGGTCTGGCTCAGCGCCGTGGCGAAGCGCTGCAGCAGTTCTTCGTTCGCCCGGGCCCAGTCCTCGGGGAACAGGTAACCGAGCACTGGCAGTTGCGGATCGAGCGCGAGAGAGTCCATCAGATCGGCCAGACCGAAGGCCGCCCGTACACCACCCTCGCCGCGCAGACGCGCGGAGAAATGCCAGAAGGTCAGCAGCGCATCCAGCTGGCCCCGGCGCAGCGCCTGGCCGAGCAGCGGTGGCGCGGCATATTGCACGCTCGCCTGCTTCGCCAGCTCGATACCTTGCCTGGCGGCGGCGCGTTGCAGCAGCAGCCAGCCGAGCCCGTCCGGGCCGCCAGCCACGCCGATACGCTTGCCGCGCAGGTCGCCCAATGTGTGGATGTCGCTGCCGACGGGCACCAGCACTTCGCCGATCTGCGAAGAAAATGGCAGGTAGCGATAGGCGACCCCGGCCTGGTAACGCGCCTGTGCCCAGAGCAGGTCGCTCACCGCACCGTCGACGCTGGCGCTGGACAGCGCGAGCCGTGATGCCGGCACGTCGGCGGCCAGCCGCACCTTCAGTTCGAAGCCGTTGGCATGATCGAGCCGCTGGCGCTTGAGATGGTCGAGTTCCCAGTGCGGCGTGCCGAACTGCAGGACGCTCAGGGTCAGTACCGGCAGCTCCTGCGCCTGTGCGCACAAAGGCAGCAGCAACAGCGCACAGGTACGCCAGCAGGCCAGGCGAATGCGCTGGAAGGCGCGGGAGAGGAAAGGCATCGAAGGCATCATGCCTGCAGGGTACGAAGCCCCCTGCCGGGCACGAATTGTACTTTGGTACCTGTTCGCTGCTGCGTTGGTCGCGGCGAGCCGGACCCGGCTGCAGCGCCTGACAGACGACTCAGGCCTGCTCGGCGAGGCGTTGCAGCAACCGCGCCTGGAGCTTTTCCAGCTCGGCCGGTTCGGCCTTGCCTGCGGCATGGATACCCAGCCCTTCGCCGGCGTAGCGCGGAACGATGTGCATATGGATATGGAACACCGTTTGTCCGGCCGCCGCGCCATTGAACTGGGCGACCTGCACACCGTCAGGCTGCAGTTCGGCGACGATCGCCCGGGCGAGCAGTTGCACCACGCGCATGACACTGGCCAGCGCATCGCTGTCCACGTCGAGGATATTGCAGGCCGCCGAACGCTTGGGAATCACCAGCGTGTGGCCGAAGGACTGCGGGAACAGGTCGAGGAACGCGAGCACGTCGTCATCCTCGTAGAGCTTGTAGCAGGGTGCATCGCCACGAATGATCTGGGCGAAGATGTTCTGCGGATCGTAGGGCGTGGTCAGGGACACCTGGGATTCTCCGGCGAGTGGAAAAGGCAGACATTAGCATTCTCCGAGCGCCTGCGACTGCGGCCGATCGCGCGCTCGTCGGGGCTTCCGCTCACCGCCCTGCCCGGCGGCGGCGATCCAGGCGCGGCCCGCCGCCGGCATGGCAGGAAACGCCCGCAGCGCCGCAGCGGAGAAGGTTGCAGTAGGCGAAAGCCGGCGCTGCAGGTATCTTCGCCCACCGCCCCAGCACAGGACCACCCGCTCGATGCATCGCCTCGTCACGCTCTGCGCACTGGCGCTATTCAGCTGCACCGCTCACGCCAGGGTCGAGGTGTTGCCCCTGCAGCACGAAGGCCAGGGCCCGGTGCTGGTCGCGCGGGTAACCGAGCAGATCGCACCCGGCGATTACGAAGCCTTGCTCAAGGGCCTCATGGCGCACCCGGGCCGGCACGCCCGTAAACTGCTGATCCTCGACAACATCGGTGGCAGCGCGGCAGAAGCCATGCGCATGGGCTATCTGCTGCGCGAAACGGGCTTCGACGCCCTGGTACCCGCCGCCGCGGTCTGCCAGGGCAGTTGCATCTACCTGCTCGCAGCCGGCCGCCAGCGCACGGTGCGCGGTCATGTCGGCCTGCACCGGCCGTACCGCGCCGATGGCGACTCGGTGCTGTCCAGCGGGCAGCGGCCGCGGCATGCGCCGCAGGCCTACTTGCGCGACATGGGTGTAAATCCACGGTTGGCCGACGACATGCAACTGATCGACCCGTGGCGCATGCGCGTGCTGACGCCACCGGAACTGGCCCGCTACCGCCTGCAGTAGCGCAGGGTGGAAAACGGCGAAGCCTTTTCCACGCCTCTGTTCCAGACCGCCCCGGTCTTTCCAGCCCCCCTCGCAAACACTTCCAGTGCCACCTCGGCGGCTATTTCAGGCCACCTCGTTCCCATAAGAAACGAGCAACAGCCGCACCCCACTTCCAGCGGAAAACCTCCCTGCCGATTCACCATCCGTCCGTTAGACCAATGATCGGCATCTACGAAAATTCCTTGCGCCGCGTCTAGGCTGATTGCCTGCGAGCGTGCGAGCGGATCACCCGACAACCGCCAACTACGGAGACTTCCATGAAAATTTCCACCTACCTCACCTTCGACGGCACCGCCCGTGATGCCTTCAGCTTCTATCAGCAGGTCCTGGGCGGCACGCTGGAGATGATGACCTTCGCCCAGGCGCCGGATGCCGAGCAGTTTCCAGCCGAGTATCACGAGCGGATCATGCACGCCTGTCTCAATCTGGGCGAGGGTGTGCTGATGGCATCCGATACGCTGCCCGGCGATACCTGCGGCGGCGAGCCCTACGCGGGTATCAAGGGCTGCTCGATTTCCCTCAACCCGGCCAGCGTGGCCGAAGGTGAGCGGCTGTTCGCTGAATTGGCGGCAGGCGGCACGGTGATCATGCCGCTGGAAAAGACCTTCTGGGCCGAGCGCTTCGGCATGCTCACCGACCGCTTCGGCGTGTCCTGGATGGTCAACTGCGAACAGGGCTGAAGCCTGCGCCATGTCGGCGCCCTGCCGTCTGCACGGGCAAGTCCGAAGACGACGGCACCGATTGCCAGTAGCTGCCTGCCAGACCGGAAGTCCCGGCTAGCGCTTCGAAAGCCTGGCGGACGCAGCCTAGCTGCGGGACCGAGCCCGGCGATCCCTTCTGCTGCATGGAAACCTCTGATAGCGCCGCTCGCGGCTGACTGCCGCGGGCGCTCGAGCGCTCGTCAGGACGCCAATGCCTGCATACTAGTGCTCCGACCTGGAGAGCCTTCCCGTGGATCTGCTATTTCTCGGTACCTCATCCGGTACGCCCACCCGCGCTCGCAATGTCAGCGCCCTGGCCTTGCTGGAGGACACCGGCAAGGGCTGGTACCTGATCGACTGTGGCGAAGGCACCCAGCACCGGCTGCTGCGCACGCCGCTGTCGCTGCATGACCTGCGCGCCATCTGCATCACCCATGTGCATGGCGACCACTGCTACGGATTGCCCGGCCTGCTTGCCAGCGCCGGGATGATGGGGCGCAAGGCCGCGCTGACGATCATCGCGCCGCAGGGCATCGAAACCTGGGTGCGCGCCACGCTGGAGATGAGCCAGAGCTGGCTGGGCTACGCCCTCGAATTCCACGCGGCCGAATCGCTGGGCGAGTGGCGCAACCTGAACATGCGCATCGAGGCCACCGCCCTGTCCCACCGGGTGCCCTGCTATGGCTACAGCCTCACCGAGGCCCGCCCCGATCCACGCCTGGACATCGGCCGACTCGAGCGCGACGGTGTCCCCCGCGGGCCGCTCTGGGGCCAGCTGGCACGCGGCTTCGACATCGAGCATGAAGGTCGCATGCTGCGTAGCGACGACTACCTGAGCTTCACCCGCGCCCCGCGGCGTATCGTCATCGGTGGTGACAACGACCGCCCCGAACTGCTCGCCAATGCTTGCCAGGGCGCTCAGGTGCTGGTGCACGAAGCGACCTATACCGAGGCGGTAGCCAACGATGCGCGCAACGACTTCGGCCACAGCACGGCGGCGTCGGTGGCGCGCTTCGCGCAAACGGTCGGACTGTCGAATCTGGTGCTGACCCACTTCAGCGCGCGCTATCAGAAGAACGCCGGGCGTGGTCACTCGATCGACGACCTGCGCGCCGAAGCCAACGCACTCTACTCTGGCCACCTGCTGCTCGCCGAAGACTTCATGCGCCTGCACTTGGGCAAGGATGGCCAGCTGACGCCCGTCGAGCCACCTCGCCCGCGCCCGTCGCGCTGAGCGCGGTAAAGATCGCCACACACGTCGGCGGCCATGTCGACAGGCGCTGCTGCCCGACGTCGGCCACGTGTCGCATCGCGAGCAGCCGGATCTAGTGCTGGAGCGGGTTGGACGGTTTTTGGGGTCATTAACGGCGGATGGTCAGCCCGATAACCCGCGAGACGACCAGGGCGATGTACATCAGCCCTGCAATTTCCTCGAGCATGACCAGCGCCCGCGCTACAGGCCGCAGCGGAAGGATGTCACCGAGGCCAACACCGGAGAGTACGGTGACGCTGAGGAACAGCAGCTCCATCCACGAGCGAGGCTCATCCGGCTGCAGGTTGGCGACGAAACTGCCCGGGGCAACGAGCTGGCAGGCCGCATAGGCGTAGGCGAACGCCCACGCCAGCAACGTGAAGGTGGCACCGACGGCAAACAGTTCGTCCGTCGTCGTGCGCTGGTCTTCCATCATGTAGCCGATCAGGCCTGCCGCCGCGTAGAAGTAGAACATCGACTCGGTCACGACCAACGCCAGGCGCAGGCCGGGCACGGCTGTCAGTTCGACGGCAAGCGTCAACCCGAGGATTGCAGCGGCCATCAGGAACGCCAGCGAATGCAGCGTCGGGCTCCGGTTGACGATGCGCAACGCCAGGACCAGCACCACAACGCCGAATGCACCAAAGGCAGCGCGGCCGAGCTGGGTGTTTTCCATGAAGGGGTACAGCAGGATACCGAGCAGCTGGACGAACAGCAGCGCCGCCGAGGGATAACGCACGAGGTAGGTCAGCATTGATTGCCCATCGATGTATCAGCCAGCTCGGGTGTAGCGGGAGCGGAACGTGCGGCAGGGCACTGATAGTGCCCTAGGCTCTGTACGAAAAGTGCCTGCGCTCGGTGATGCTTCGTACAGAACCTAGCCCTTGAAGCCCTTGGCCACCAGATAGACCTCGCGCGAACGCGGGCGCGATGCTTCCGGCTTGCGGATCGACACCTTCTCGAACGAGCTGCGTACGTCCTTGAGGAACTCGTCCGAGCCTTCGCCCTGGAAGACCTTGACCACGTAGTTGCCACCGGGCTTGAGCACCTGGCGAACCATGTCGAGGGTGAGTTCGACCAGGTACATCGAAGCGGCCTGGTCGGCGGCCGCGACGCCACTGATGTTCGGCGCGATGTCGGAGACGATCAGATCGGGCTGCCGGCCGTCGAGCATGCCGAGGATCTGCTGGAAGACGGCATCTTCGGTGAAGTCGCCCTGCACGAAATCGACGTTGTCCAGCCCGCCCATCGGCAGGATGTCGGTGGCCAGCACCCTGCCCTTCTCGCCGACGATGCCGCCGGCCACCTGCGACCAGCCGCCAGGTGCGGAGCCGAGGTCCATGACCAGCATGCCGGGGCGTATCAGCTTGTCCTTCTCGTTCAGCTCGATCAGCTTGTAGCTGGAGCGCGAGCGCAAGCCGTCCTTCTGGGCGCGTTTGACGAAGGGATCGTTGACGTGTTCATCCAGCCAACGACGGCTGCTTTTGGATCGTTTCATGATAGAGCCAACCACGGAGAATCAAGGTGAGGCGCGGACCAACAGGCGGGGCAAGGCGCAACCGCTGGACGCAAAGTGGCGCGATTATAAGCCGATAATGCTGATCCGCGGGCGCTGGTCGCAGCATGCAGGCCCTGGAAGACCCTCGGCGCAGCCTGACAGATGCGCGTGGCGACGGGTACAATCCGCGCCCCAACCCGCCCCTTCTTCTTCCTCTGCCGGAGTCACCGGCCAGGATTACCGCCATGATTCGCATCAACGAACTGTCCCTGCCCCTCGATCATTCCGCCGATGAGTTGCGCCAGGCCATCGTCAAACGCCTGAACATCAGCGACGCCGATCTGCTGAATTTCACCGTGTTCAAGCGCAGCTACGATGCGCGCAAGAAGAACAGCGTCATCCTGTTCATCTACATCGTCGACGTTGAGGTCTGTGACGAGGCGGCAGTCCTGACGCGTTTCGCCGACGACAACCACGTGCGTCCGGCGCCGGATACCCGCTACTACCCAGTCGGCCAGGCACCGGCCAATCTGACCGAGCGGCCAGTGGTGGTGGGCTTCGGCCCCTGCGGACTGTTCGCCGCGCTGCTGCTGGCGCAGATGGGCTTCAAGCCCATCGTGCTGGAGCGCGGCAAGGATGTGCGCCGCCGGACCAAGGACACCTGGGCGCTGTGGCGCAAGAAGACCCTGACGCCGGAGTCCAACGTGCAGTTCGGCGAGGGCGGGGCCGGGCTGTTCTCCGACGGCAAGCTCTACAGCCAGATCAAGGACCCGAAGTTCTACGCGCGCAAGGTGATGCACGAGTTCGTCCGCGCCGGTGCGCCGGAAGAGATCATGTACGTCAGCAAGCCGCACATCGGCACCTTCCGCCTCACCGGCGTGGTTGCGGCGATGCGCGAGGAAATCATCGCCCTCGGCGGCGAAGTGCGCTTCGAGAGCAAGGTGACCGATCTCGTGATCGACGATGGCCAGCTCGAAGGCGTGGTGCTGGCCAGTGGCGAGACGCTGCGCAGTCGCCACGTGGTGCTGGCGCTGGGCCACAGCTCGCGCGATACCTTCCGCATGCTGCATCGCCAGGGCGTGTTCATCGAGGCCAAGCCGTTTGCCATCGGTTTCCGCATCGAGCACCCGCAGGGCATGATCGATCAGGCTCGTCTGGGCAAGTACGCCGGCCACCCGGAGCTGGGTGCTGCGGACTACAAGCTGGTGTATCACGCCAGGAACGGCCGCGCCGTCTACAGCTTCTGCATGTGCCCGGGCGGCACCGTGGTGGCCGCCACCTCCGAGCCGGGGCGTGTGGTGACCAACGGCATGAGCCAGTATTCGCGCAACGAGCGCAATGCCAATGCCGGCATCGTCGTCGGCATCAACCCCGAGCAGGATTTCCCCGGCGACGCGCTGGCCGGTGTGGAGCTGCAGGAGCGACTGGAGTCGCGCGCCTACGAGCTGGGTGGCAGCGACTACTGCGCGCCCGGGCAACTGGTGGGCGACTTCATTCGCGGCGTGCCGTCGACCGAGTTCGGCGAGGTCGAGCCGTCCTACAAGCCGGGCGTGCGCCTGGGCGACCTGGCGCCGTCGCTGCCCGATTATGCAATCGAGGCGATCCGCGAAGCACTGCCGGCGTTCGGCAAGCAGATCCGCGGCTTCGATCGCGCTGACGCCGTGCTCACCGGTATCGAAACCCGTACCTCGTCGCCGGTGCGCATCACCCGTGACAATGAGACGTTGCAAAGCCTCAACCTGCGCGGTCTGTATCCGGCCGGTGAAGGCGCCGGTTACGCCGGCGGCATCCTCTCGGCGGGCGTGGACGGCATCAAGGTCGCCGAGGCCCTGGCCAAGTCGATGCTGGCTGACCTGGGCCTGTCCGACGTGCAGAGCAGCTGAGCACCACCCTGATGAAACTCGACGACATCAAGAAGCTGCACCAGAAGAAATACCGTGGCGAGTTCGGACACTTCCTGGTGGAGGGCGAACATCTGGTGCTGGAGCTGCAGAAAGCGGCCGTGCGCAACCCGCAGCTGGAGCGCAGCGAGCTTTATGTGACCAGTGCCTACGAGCACTGGCAAAGCCCGTTCAGGACGCACCTGATCAGCGACCGCCAGATGGCGCAGATCGCCGACACCAAGACCCCGCAAGGCATCGTTGCACTGGTGCCGATGCCGGCGACAGGCGCGACGGTTGCTGCACCCGTCGCGGGCGAACGCGCGATCTACCTGCATGAAATCCAGGACCCGGGCAACCTCGGAACCATCCTGCGCACGCTGGCCTGGTTCGGCAATTTTCGCTGCCTGCTGAGCCCCGGCAGCGTCGACCCGTACAACCCCAAGGTCGTGCGTTCGAGCATGGGCGCCATCTTTCATGCACCGATGGAACTGGATGTGGCGCTGGATTCGTTGCACAGCCGCTTCGAGCACATCGCCTGCCTGGATATGAGCGGCGAGCCGGTGCAATCGGCGAATTTCCGAACCTTCGATTGCTACCTGTTCGGCAACGAGGCCCGCGGCGTGCCCCGTGAGCAACTGAGTGCCATGAAGGCCGAGCCCTTCACGATTCCCGGTTGCGGCGCCATCGAATCGCTGAACCTGGCCGCGACGGTCAACATGTGCGCCTACGAACTGAGCCGGTAGCCGTCGTTTGAAGTGACTGCGCTACGCGGCCTGCTCAGCGGTTGCCAAAGTCCGTGCACCGCGTCCGGTACCGCCGTGCGGTTGCCACCCTGCCAGCTGACGCTTGCCCGGCTGCTTCCCGGCACCCGCTCAAGCGCTTGCGAAGCGCTACCCCCGCCCCCGTCGCAACGTCCGCAGCCCTTCAAGGACAAGCACCGCGATCGCTCCCCAGATCGCGCCATAGGTCAGCCATTGATCCGGTGCGATGCTTTCGCCGAGCACGAGCGCCACCACGACCAGCAACACCGGCTCGACATAGCTCAGCAGGCCGAACAGGGTCAGGCTGAGGTGTTTGCTGGCATTGATCATCAGGCCCAGCGCGAGCGCACTGAGCGCGCCCAGGCCGGCGATCAGGAGCAGCAGCCTGGGGCTGACGGCGAGCATCTGCAGGGTGTCGCTGTCGGAAAAGGCAAACAGCGCGGCGATGGGCAGGCTGATGACGAGGTCGAGCCAGAGGCCACCGAGGTTGGCCGTGCCGAGCCAGCGGCGCAGGACGAAGTAGCCGGGATAGCCAAGGGCCACGGCCAGCACCGGCCAGGACAGCGACGAAGCCAGCAGCAGCTGGTTGCCGACGCCGACGGCGGCGAGCAGGCAGGCCAGGCGCTGCAGGCGGCTGATCGCCTCACCGAAGACCAGGCGACCGGTTAGCACCAGCGTCAGTGGCAGCAGAAAGTAGCCGAGCGAGACGTCCAGCCCATGGCCGTTGATCGGCGCCCACATGAACAGCCAGAGTTGCATCCCGACCAGTGCCGAGGACAGCGGCAGCGCGAGCCACAGCCGCGGCTCGGCAGGTACGCGTGCCAGAATCTGCCGGACCTCACCCCAGCGGCCAATGGCCATCAGCAGCAACGCCAGGCACGGCGCGGTGAGCAGGATGCGCCAGCCATAGATCTGCTGGCCGTCCAATGGAGCGAGCAGCGAGGTGTAGTAGTACAGCGTGGCGAAGAGCGTCGAGGCTCCGAGCGAGCCTGCCACGCCTGTCAGACGGTTCCGGCTGTCCATAGGCTTCCCGCAAATCAGACCGTAATGACCGTACGGATACCGAGACCGCGCCCCCGCTATCAGGGCTCGACCTGGCTCCACTGTTTGTTCAGGCGTTTGTCCGATACCGCCATCTTCGTTCCCAACTGCTGGGCCCACAGCGAGACGCGATACTCCTCGAGCATCCAGCGATAAAGCGCCAGCTCGGAATCGCGCTTGCCTTCCTGCAGATGCTTCTTCAGACGCGCCTGGTATTGCTCCCAGTAGCCAGCCAGCTCTCCGGACCAGACCCGATCACGCTGCAGCTGCGCGCCGATCTTCTCGAAACGCTGCTCGACCGTTTTCAGGTAACGGGGGTATTCCTTCAGCCACTCGGCGGGCGTCTCGCGGACGAAGCCGGGATAGATCAGGTTGGCGAGCTGCGCCTTGATGTCGTTGAGCGCAACGGCCTGGGCCAGGTCGATCCTGCCCTTGAAGCGCTTCTGCAGGCCATGCCAGTGCTTGAGGATTTCCAGCGTCAGGCGCGCCAGGCGTTCGGCATGCGCGGTCCAGTCGCCGCGCTTGCGCTCGGCCAGCGAGGCCAGGGCGGCGCCGTCGCGCGGCAGCTGGGCTTCGCCGTCGAGGATGCAGCTGTCCAGGCTGGCCAGCAGGATGTCCTCGACCAGCGCATCGACCTTGCCCATGTCGCGATAGAGCAGGCCCAGTTCGGTGAGACCCGGCAACTTGTTGCGCAGGTACTTGGCCGGCTCCGCCAGCTGTTGCAGCAAGAGGCGCTGCAGGGCGCGGCGATGCTGCCACTCGGCCTCGGCCTGGGTCGGGAAGCGCCCTTCCTTGACCACGCCAGCCTCTTCCACCAGTGCCGGATAGACGGTCATCGACAGCCCGGCCATCTTCGCCTGGGCCTTTTCTGCGACCTGGGCAAAACCCTTGGCTTCGACCGGCTTCTGTTCGGCCTTCTGCTGCGGCGGCGCCAGGGCGGCCTGGCTGGCCTCGGCGAAGCGCGCGGTGAGTTCAGCCAGATCACGCCCTTCACCGAGGAACTTGCCACGGGCATCGACCACTTCGATGTTCATCTTCAGGTGGTTTTCCAGACCGGCAGCCGCCTCGGCCCAGGCCTCCTCCGGCACCCGCGCGCCAGTCATGCGCAACAGTTCGCGACCCAGCGCCTCCGGCAGCGCGCCTTCAGCGAAAGCGATCTTGGCCAGCGCGGCGCCGACGAAATCCGGCACCGGCACGAAGTTCTTGCGCAGCGCCTTGGGCAGGTTGCGCACCAGCGCCACGGCCTTGGTTTCCAACAGCCCGGGCACCAGCCAGTCGAGCCGCTCGCTGCGCAATTGCGGTAACAGCGGCGCTGGTACGCGCAAGGTCACGCCGTCGCGCGGATGGTTGGGCTCGAAATGATATTCCAGCGGCAACTGCAGCTCGCCAATGCGCAGGTAATCCGGGTACTGCGCGGCGGTGACCTCGCTGGCCTCGCGGGCGAGCACGTCTTCCTCGCGCATGATCAAGAGCTGCGGGTTCTTCGCACTTTCGCGCTTGTACCAGTTCTCGAAGCTGGCGGTCTGGTAGATGTCCGCCGGCAGACGCGCGTCGTAGTAATCGAACAGGGTTTCCTCGTCGGCGAGAATGTCGCGGCGCCGCGCCTTGGCTTCCAGTTCGTCGAGGCGTTCGAGCAGCTCGCGATTGGCGCTGAGCGCGCGGGCGCGGCTGTGCATCTCGCCGCGCACCAGCCCTTCGCGGATGAACAGTTCACGCGCCGCTGGCGGGTCGATGGGCCCGTAATGCACCGGCCGGCGGCCGACGACGATCATGCCGTAAAGCGTTACCTGCTCGTAGGCCACCACCTGGCCGCGCTTCTTCTCCCAGTGCGGCTCGAAGTGATTCTTCTTGATCAGATGCCCGGCCAGCGGCTCGATCCAGTCGGGCTCGATCCTGGCGACCATGCGCGCGAACAGCTTGGTGGTTTCCACGAGTTCCGCGGCCATCAGCCAGTTGGGCTTCTTGCGGCCGATCACGCTCGACGGATGCACCCAGAAGCGCCGCTGGCGCGCACCGAGGAAGTCGCCTTCCTCGGTCTTGTTGCCGATCTGGCTGAGCAGGCCGGCGAGGATCGCCTTGTGCACTGCGGCATAGCTCTTGGCTTTCTGCGCGGCTTCGCTGGCCTCGGCCTGTTGCGCGAGCTTGGCGTTGAGTTTCTTGTCCGTGGTTGGCGCCAGGTTGGCGGCGGCGGGCTCTTCGTAGGAGCGAGCTTGCTCGCGAAGCTTTCCAGTGGAGACCTGTTCGCGAGCGAGCTCGCTCCTACTGGTGTTTCCGCCGTCTTTGCGGTCGGTGTTGAGCTTGAGCTCGCGCACGATCAGCGTCAGCTGGCGATGCGCATCCCTCCACTCGCGCAGACGCAGATAGTTGAGGAAGTTCTTCCGGCACCAGCTGCGCAATGGGTTGGAGCCCAGCTCTTGGCGCTTTTCCTCGAAGCCGCGCCAGAGGTTGATCAGTGCGGCGAAGTCCGAATCCGGGTCCTTCCACTGCGCATGGGCCTGGTCGGCGGCCTGCTGGCGGTCGGCCGGACGCTCGCGCACGTCCTGCACCGAGAGTGCGCTGGCGACGATCAGCACTTCGGCCAGGCTGCCCTGCTGCGCGGCCTCGAGCAGCATGCGGCCCAGCCGCGGATCGATCGGCAGTCGCGCCAGCTGGCGGCCGAGCGGGGTCAGCTGGTTCTCGCGATTGACCGCCGAGAGCTCCTGCAACAGGTTGAAGCCATCACTGATGGCCTTGCCATCCGGCGGCTCGATGAAGGGGAAGTCCTGAATGTCGCCCAGACGCAGGTGCAGCATCTGCAGGATCACCGCGGCGAGGTTGGTGCGCAGGATCTCCGGATCGGTGAATTCCGGCCGACCGAGGAAATCTTCCTCGCTGTACAGGCGGATGCAGATGCCCGGCTCGACCCGCCCGCAGCGGCCCTTGCGCTGGTTGGCGCTGGCCTGGGACACCGCCTCGATGGGCAGGCGCTGGACCTTGGAGCGGTAGCTGTAACGGCTGATGCGCGCGGTCCCGGAATCGATCACGTAACGGATGCCCGGCACGGTGAGCGAGGTTTCGGCGACGTTGGTGGCCAGCACGATCTTGCGCCCCGGCCGTGGCTGGAAGATCTTCTGCTGCTCGGCTGGCGTCAGCCGCGCATACAGCGGCAGCACCTCGGTGAACTTCAGGTTGGCCTTGCGCAGCACTTCGGCGGCATCGCGGATCTCGCGCTCGCCAGGCAGGAACACCAGCACGTCGCCGGGGCGCTGGCCGACGCTTTTTTCGTGGGCGGCGATCTCGTCCAGCGCGGCGAGAATGCCCTGGTCGACGGTCAGGTCGTCCTCGATGCGATTGCCATCCTCGTCGATCTCGGCCGCCAGCGGGCGATACCAGATTTCCACCGGGTAGGTACGACCGGACACTTCGACGATGGGCGCGCCGTCGAAATGCTCGCTGAAGCGCTCCAGATCGATGGTCGCCGAAGTGATGATAACCTTCAGGTCCGGCCGGCGTGGCAGCAGGGTCTTGAGGAAACCCAGCAGGAAGTCGATGTTAAGCGAACGCTCGTGGGCCTCGTCGACGATGATGGTGTCGTATTTTTCCAGGAAGCGATCATGCTGCGTCTCGGCCAGCAGGATGCCGTCGGTCATCAGCTTGATCAGCGAGCTTTCCTTGCTCTGATCCTCGAAACGCACCTGATAGCCCACCAGCTCGCCCAGCGGCGTGGCCAGCTCTTCGGCGACCCGCGTGGCGACACTGCGCGCGGCCAGGCGGCGCGGCTGGGTATGGCCGATCAGCCCGTGCACACCACGGCCGATTTCCAGGCAGATTTTCGGCAACTGGGTGGTCTTGCCCGAGCCGGTCTCACCGGCGATCACCAGAACCTGATGCTTTTCCAGCGCAGCCTTGATTTCGTCGCGCTTGGCGGCGATGGGCAGCGCGTCGTCGTAACGGATGGCCGGGACGCTCTGGCGGCGCGCCTCGACCTTGGCAGCCGATGCCTGGAAGCGTTCGAGCCACTGGGCGAGCCTGGCCTCGTCGGGTTTCTTCCTCAGCTCATGCAGCTGCCGGCGCAGGCGGTGGCGGTCAGCGAACAGGGCCTGGTCGAGATTCTTCAGCAGGGTATCGATAGCGGGCATTGCGTCGGTCATGGACAGCCGTGGGGCAATTCGTGAAGGGCGCGATTGTCGCAGATTTGCCCGGCCGCCGCGGCATCGGCCTTCGCAACAGCGCCATGCGCGTCCATCGGACTGCACCACAGGATGGGTTTCGATGCAGGCCGGCGCTGACCGCGGCGACAGGCGTTGTACCGGCCGCCGATGGTCGCCGCATCAGATGCGGAACTGGCCCACCAGCTTCTGCAGGCGCTCGGCCAGCCCGTTCAGCTCGCGCGAGGTTTGCGCGCCCTGTGCCGCATCGCTGGCCACGCCATCTACTGCATCGGCAATGTGGTGCACGCTGCGGTTGATCTCCTCGGCCACGGCCGTCTGCTCCTCGGCAGCCGCGGCGATCTGCGCGTTCATCGAGTTGATGGTGCCGATCAGGGTGGAAATGGCGTCCAGCGATTTGCCCGCCTGGTTGGCCTGCTCACGCGTGCTTTCGCCCTTCGCTCCTGCGCTCAGCATGCTGGCCACGGTGCTCGAGGTTGCGCTCTGCAGGCGATCGATCATGCTCTGGATCTCGCCGGTGCTTTGCTGGGTACGGCTGGCCAGTGCCCGCACCTCGTCGGCGACCACGGCGAAACCACGCCCGGCCTCACCGGCGCGCGCCGCCTCGATGGCCGCATTGAGTGCCAGCAGATTGGTCTGCTCGGCGATGGCGCGAATCACGTCGAGTACGCCAACGATCCCTTTGACGTCCTGCTGCAGGCCGTCCAGCGACTCGCCGCTGCCGCGCAGTTCGCCGACCAGCTCATGGATCTGGCGGATGCTCTGATCCACCACCTGCTTGGCTACCACGCCCTGCTGGTCAGTCTGCTGTGCCGCCTCGGCCGCACGTTGGGCGCTCATGGCCACTTCGTGAGCGGCAGCGGACATTTCGTTGATCGCGGTGGCAACCTGATCGGTCTCGCTGCGCTGGTCGCCCATGGCCTGTTCGGCACGTTGCGCCTGGCTGGCCACGGCGCCGACCAGTCCAGTGAGCTGGGTGGTGGTACCGGCCACCTGCTGCACCAGCGAGTGGATCTTCTCGACGAAACGGTTGAACGAACTGGCCAGCTCGCCCAGCTCGTCCCTGCTGGTGATCGGCAGGCGCTGGGTCAGATCACCTGCGCCCTGAGCCATGTCGTCCAGATTGTGCTTGATCAGCAGCAGCGGACGCAGCAAGGCGTTGCTCATCAGCCCCGCCGCCAGTGCAATCAGCACCAGCAGGGCCAGCGCCGACCCGAGCATGATCGCAATCAGGCTATCGATGCGTCCCTGGAATTCCTCGCGGATGGCCTGAACGTCACGCTCGACGCCATCCAGATTGAGTGACGTCCCGAACACCATCTTCCACTTGGGCAGGAACTCGGCATAGCCGACCTTGGCTACCAGCTCGCTGCTGTCACCGAGAACGAAGCTGTAATCGACGTAGTGACTGCCGTCCTGGCCGGCCCTGACCAGCTCGCGGATGGCATAGACACCGTTGGGATCACGGTAGTCATGGAAGCTCTGACCGATCTTGTCTCTGGTGCTGCCCTGCAGGATGCGCACGGATTGAGTGTCGTAGCCCCAGAAGTAGCCATCCTTGCCATAGGACATCCGCTCGAGAATGGCGACCGCCTCGTCCCGTGCCCTCAGATCGCCGTCGGCGGAACGCGCGTAGATCGGCGCGATGGCGTTGCCCGCCAGCTCGACGTAATGCTTGAGCTCGGCGCGGTGGGCCCGGATCAGGTTCTGTCGGGTCTGCGCTTCCTGCTCTTCGGCAAGACTTTGCAGGGTGTAAGCAGTTACCCCGCTCAACAGGATGGCCAGAAGCAGTATCGGCCCCAACGCAAGCATCAGGAGTTTGGATCGCAGACGCAGATCAGGAAACATGTGTTTGCACCAAGGGAAGGACAGACTGAAGGTGAACGAGCCCTGACGCCTTTACAGCGTCAATTTATCGTTACAGGTGTTTCGGCTTTCCTCTGGTTTTCTTTACTGCTGTTGGTCGATTGCTCGCAGCATCAACAGGTATCAAGGCGGCGCAGACACGGAGCGGCTGTGCCCGGCTGCTCACTTTCTCTATGGTGGACGGACGGAAATGGCCCCGACGGAACAAAGACATCCGGCCTCAAGCGAACAGATCAACCTACCGGGAGCACACCGCGCCCTCGAACTGCCGCCCTGCAAACCGCATGGCCGATGCCTCGCCACCGCCGGAACGCAAACGCCCCGGCGGTTGCCGGGGCGTTTGTTGTGGCTGCCGAGCAGGCAGGCCATTTGGCGCAGCGCCTGCAAGCAGGGCTTCTACATCGCAAATATGCGCGACCTATTGTTTGTGACCGAGCTTGCGCAGTTCCTCGTCGCGCAGCTCGCGGCGCAGGATCTTGCCGACGTTGGTGGTCGGCAGGCTGTCGCGGAACTCCACGGCTTTCGGCCGTTTGTAACCGGTCAGGTTGTCATGCATATGCTGCATCACCTGCTCTCTGGTCAGGCTCTCGCCCGGCTTGACCACCACGAACAGCTTGATCGCCTCGCCGGACTTCTCGTCAGGGATACCGATGGCAGCACATTGCAAGACGCCCGGCAGGCTGGCCAGCACGTCTTCCAGCTCGTTGGGATAGACGTTGAAGCCGGACACCAGAATCATGTCCTTCTTGCGGTCGACGATGCGGATGTAGCCATCCGCCTGGACCACGCCGATGTCGCCGGTCTTGAACCAGCCTTCGGCGTCGATCACCTCGGCAGTGGCCTCCGGCCGCTGCCAATAGCCCTTCATGACCTGTGGACCCTTGATGCACAGTTCGCCGATCTCGCCCTGCGCCAGATCCTGGCCGTCGTCGTTGATGACCTTGAACTGCGTCGACGGAACCGGGATGCCGATGGTACCGAGCTGGATGTGCTCGATCGGATTGACCGAAGCCACCGGGCTGGTTTCGGTCAATCCGTAGCCTTCGCAGATCGCGCAGCCGGTGACCTGCTTCCAGCGCTCCGCCGTGGCCAGTTGCAGCGCCATGCCGCCGGACAGGGTGACCTTGAGCGCCGAGAAATCCAGCTTGCGGAAGTCCTCGCTGTTGCACAGCGCGACGAACAGGGTGTTGAGCCCGACGAAGCCGCTGAAGCGATACCTGGACAGGTCCTTGATCATCGCCGGCAGGTCACGCGGATTGGAGATCAGGATGTTGTGGTTGCCACTGAGCATCATCGCCATGCAATGAAAGGTGAAGGCGTAGATGTGGTAGAGCGGCAAGGGCGCGATCAGCACCTCGCTGCCATCATTGAGGTTCGAGCCCATCAGCGCCTTGCACTGCAGCATGTTGGCGACGATGTTGCGGTGGGTCAGCATGGCGCCCTTGGCGACGCCGGTGGTACCGCCGGTGTACTGCAGCACGGCGACTTCATCGCTGCCGGGCGACGCCTCACGTACAGCCTTGCCACGGCCCAGCGCGAGGGCATCGTTGAGCTTGACCGCTTTCGGCAGGTTGTACGCCGGCACCATCTTCTTCACATGCTTGACCACGGCATTGACCAGCATCCGCTTGAGCGGCGGCAGCATGTCGGCGACTTCGGTGATGATCACGTGCCTGATGCCGGTCCTGGGCAGCACTTCCTCGGCCAGGTGCGCCATGTTGGCCAGGCAGACCAGCGCCTTGGCGCCAGCGTCGTTGAACTGGTGCTCCATCTCCCGCGCGGTATATAGCGGGTTGGTATTGACCACGATGAGCCCGGCGCGCATGGCACCGAACACCACGATGGGGTACTGAATCAGGTTGGGCAGTTGCACGGCGATGCGATCGCCGGGTTGAAGATCGGTGTTCTGCTGCAAGTAGGCGGCGAAGTCGCCGGACAGCTTGTACAGCTCACCGTAGGTCAGGGTCTTGCCGAGGCTGCTGAAGGCCGGCTTGTCCGCGAAGCGCTCGCAGGACTGCTTGAGCACAGCTTGAATGTTCTGGTACTCGTCGGGATCGATCTCGCTGGAAACCCCAACCGGATACTTATCCTTCCAGAAGTTATCGGTCATGAAACCCCACTCCTAAGCGACAGCTTTATCTCTGCGCGATGGCAGCTGTTTTGTTGTGATTTGTTAACTTTTGTACCGCTATTCGGGTAAAAAGCGTTCCCGAGGTTAGCAGCTTTGCTGCGGAGCGAATAGAGTCCAACACGTCGTAATACGACACAAAGTGACCGAAACCAATTCTTCGGTCACTGCTCGATATCCTTGCACCCGGCTACCCCGGGCGCCGCCTCAAGCCATGTCGCGCAGCTCGCGACGCAGGATCTTGCCCACCGGGGTCATCGGCAGCGATTCCCGGAATACATAGTGTCTCGGCATCTTGTAGCCGGTGAAATTCTCCTTGCAATAGGCTTGCAGCTCGGCCTGGGTCAGCGTGGCGTCGCTCGGCACCACGAACAGCTTGACCGCCTCACCGGACTTCTCGTCCGCCACGCCGATCGCCGCGCAGCTGGCGACCTTGGGATGCGCCATCACCACGTCTTCGATTTCGTTCGGGTAGACGTTGAAGCCGGAAACGATGATCAGGTCCTTCTTGCGGTCGACGATACGAACGAACCCATCTTCGTCGATCACCGCGATGTCGCCTGTCTTCAACCAGCCCTCCTCGTCCAGCACCTCAGCCGTGGCCTCGGGCCGCTGCCAGTATCCCTTCATCACCTGCGGACCTTTTACGCACAGCTCGCCACGCTCGCCGAGCGGCAGCGCATTGCCCTCATCGTCGATGACCTTCACCACGGTACCGGGGACCGGAAGCCCTACGGTGCCGAGACGCGAATGCTCACCGTGGGGATTGGCGCAGACGACAGGCGACGTCTCGGTCAGGCCGTAGCCCTCGACGACCGTACAGCCGGTCATGCTCTTCCAACGCTCGGCAACCGCCGAAACCAGTGCGGTGCCTCCCGAATTGGTGCCCTTGAGACGGGAGAAATCGATCCTATTGAACTGCGGATGCGCCATCAGCGCCACGAACAGCGTGTTGAGGCCGAGGAAGCCGGAAAACTGCCAGCGCTGCAGCTCCTTCACGAAGCCGTCGATGTCGCGCGGATTGGTGATCAGCACGTTGTGATTGCCGGTGACCATCATGCACATGCAGTTAACCGTGAACGCGTAGATGTGATAGAGCGGCAACGGCGCAATCATCACTTCCTGCCCCTCGCGAATCACCGGGTGCCCGTGCTCGTCGAGCTGCTGCATGTTGGCCCGCACCTGCTGCATGTTCGCCACCAGGTTGCCGTGGGTCAGCATCGCGCCCTTGGCGACGCCGGTGGTGCCGCCGGTGTACTGCAACACGGCGACGTGATCGAGCTCCAGCGCCACAGGCTTGTGATTATGGCGAGTCCCGTCACGCAGCACTGACTTGAAGGAAACGGCATGGGGCAGGTTGTAATCGGGCACCATCTTCTTCAGGTGCTTGACCGCCGCATTGACCAGCGCACCCTTCAGCGACGGCAACATGTCACCGATCCGTACTTCGATCAGATGCTCGATTGTCGTATCGGGCAGCACCTCCTCGACGTGATTGCCGAACGTATTGAGGTAAACCAGCGCCCGCGCGCCGGAATCCTGGAACTGGTGGCGCATTTCCCGCGCGGTGTAGAGCGGGTTGGTATTGACCACGACGAGCCCGGCGCGCAATGCGCCGAAGACGGCAATGGGGTATTGCAGCAGGTTGGGCATCTGGATCGCAATGCGGTCACCCGGCTGCAGATCGGTGCGGGCCTGGAGCCAGCCGGCGAAGGCGGCCGAATAACGATCCAGGTCGGAATAGTTGAGCGTGACGCCCATGTTGCTGAACGCCGGTCGGTCCGCGTGGGTCTTGCAGGCGCGCTCGAACACCTCCACGACAGAGCGATAGGTGTCCAGATCGATATCATTCGGCACGCCCGCAGGGCGTTTGTCATTCCAGAATTCAGGCTGCATTGTTATTGGCCTCGTTACCTGAGAGTGTCTGGCCCACGCTAGGGGCTGTCGCGAACTTAGCAGTTCGGTATCACCGCGCAACAGCCCGGGCTGCATAAATCAACGACGTGAATCTTTCATCACGGCAATGACTGGCACGGGTCAGGACAAGTGCCGGGCATGGCTCTAGAATGCACCGCCAGCGCGCAAGCAAGCCACCTTGGCGGATCGCGCCCAACCTGATTCGATCGGTCGGTCGCAAAATGCAGCGCGCCGCCCCAGCCCTGAGGACAGTCCATGAGCACCATCAGCAATACGCCCTACGCGGAACTGGAAGTCGGCCAGCAAGCGAGCTTCGAAAAACATGTCGAGGAAAGAGACATCCAGCTGTTCGCCGCCATGTCCGGCGATCGGAACCCGGTCCATCTGGATGCCGAATTCGCTGCTGGCACCCTGTTCAAGGAGCGTATCGCCCACGGCATGTTCAGCGGCGCCCTGATCAGCGCTGCCGTGGCTTGCACCATGCCCGGCCCAGGCACCATCTACCTCGGGCAGACGATGAAATTCACCCGCCCGGTGAAGATCAACGACAGGCTCACGGTGCGCCTGGAAATTCTCGAGAAGCTGCCGAAGAATCGCGTACGCATCGCTACCCGCGTATTCAACCAGAACGACGAACTGGTGGTTGACGGCGAAGCGGAAGTGCTCGCACCACGCAAGCAGGAAACCGTCGAACTGAAGGAACTGCCGCCGATCAGCATCGGCTGACCGTCATAACCCGCGTCGCCAGACGCGGGTTTTCCAGGCATGAAAAAAGAGCAAAAAAAAGGCGACCAGGGGTCGCCTAAATGCCTTGCGTGCTCTTTGAACCTGACGAACTCAGCGCTTCTTGTGCGAGTCCCGCCAGATGAAATATCCGAAGCCTCCGAGGAAGGCGACCATCAGGCCGACCGTGACCACCCCTGCGAGCACCACATCATCGACAAACATGAGACCTACCTCCGAAACCTGATTCGCTGTTCGATGGGTGCAAGGTAAACCTGGAACTGCGGGAAAAAATTGACCCGAGTCAATGGCCGCAAGATGCAGACGGCAGGCGCGCAAAACGACTGATCCAGATCAAGAAAACAGGGGTAACGGAGGGTAATTCGGCCCGAAGCGGCGCGCAGGAATGCGAACGCTGCAGCAGGCGCAGTCGTTCAATAGCGAATGGATATGAAGGGAGGCCGCAGGAGTCGACTAACGCTTCTTCGAGGGGCGCTTGCTCTTCTTCTTCGGTTTGCCAAGCGGCAGGACATGTTCGAAGGTCTTGCGCATATCCTCGAGTCGCTTGTCGTTGAGATCATGGATGCGCCGGGCACGCTCGGCGCTGAAGTCGATCAGTTTCTCGTCACTGCTCATGAGGTCGTTCTCGGCCGGATCAGGCGAAAGGTCAGGTTGAGGCGCGGCCGCAGTACCTTGCTGGTACGCGCGATCTGATGCTGCCAATGATGCTGTGTTGCGCCGCCCATGACCAGCAGCGAGCCATGTGCCAACACCAGCGAGTGGCCGATCCGGCTGCTGCCCTTGCGGTGCAGATCGAAACGTCGCTCGGCGCCCAGGCTGAGCGACGCGACGATAGGGTCAACGCCCAGTTCGGCTTCGTCGTCGCTATGCCAGCCCATGGCATCACGCCCATCGCGGTACAGGTTGAGCAACACGCCGTTGAAGCGGTACCCGGTGTCGTTCTCCAGGCGTTGGCGAATCTGGCGCAGCAGCGGCGTCCAGGCCAGTGGTTCGTGCCGCAGGCCGGAATAACGATAATCCGCTTCCGGCTCTCCGTACCAGGCCAGCAACCGCGGCACCGCGACCTGGCGTCCGTAGATGCGTATTTCGGGTTGCGACCAGGGCGTGGCGTCGGTCAGCTCCTGCAGCCAGGCGTCGGCGGTGTCGCGATCGATCCAGCACGCCCGGTAGTCCAGCTGCGCATCCGGCAGATCGATCACAGGCTCGAGACCCAGGGCCGCGGCAAACGTATCAGACCTCGACATCGACCCACAGCCCCTGGCGGGGCAGCTCTTCAAGGTCCGCCTGATCCTGCTCGTCGGTCTCGCCTGCCGCCAGTTCTTCCGGGGTGTAACCGCGACGCTGTCGGCGCCGCTGCTGGTCACGCAGCATCTCGGCGCTCTCTTGCGGATGCCGCCGATCAAGGGTCACCGAGCTTTCGCCCGAGCTGGGCTGCACGGGTGCCACCGGCGCGATTTCCGGGCGCGGCTTGACCACGTCCTGCTGGGCATTGACCTGGATAACGCCTGTTGGAATAGGTGGCAGCATGCTCGTTCCCCTGATGAACGCTTGATCGGCCGGGCACCGATCACTTTAGCAGGCCGCTACACTTCGATCGGGCCGGCATCGGTCATCGCTCTCGCCGCGACGTTCCGTTACCATAGCCGGCTTTTTCACAGCGGGAGGCAGCATGGCGCAGCAGTATCTACCGGGGCAACGCTGGATCAGCGACAGCGAGGCGGAACTCGGCCTCGGAACCATCCTGACCCAGGATGGGCGAATGCTCACCGTGCTCTACCCTGCCACCGGCGAAACCCGCCAGTATGCCGCGCGCAGTGCGCCGCTGACCCGCGTGCGCTTCGTTCCAGGCGATGAAATCACTCACTTCGAAGGCTGGAAGATGACCGTGCGCGAAGTCGATGACGTCGACGGCCTGCTGGTCTATCACGGCCTCACCGCGCAGAACGAAGCCCGCACCCTGCCGGAAACCCAGCTGTCGAACTTTATCCAGTTCCGCCTGGCCAGCGATCGCCTGTTCGCCGGGCAGATCGATCCACTGGCCTGGTTCAGCCTGCGCTACCACACCCTGCAGCACCAGAGCGCCCAGTTGCAGTCCTCGCTGTGGGGCTTGGGCGGTGCGCGCGCGCAGCCGATCGCCCATCAGTTGCACATCGCCAAGGAAGTCGCTGACCGCATCGCCCCCCGCGTGCTGCTGGCCGACGAAGTGGGCCTGGGCAAGACCATCGAGGCCGGCCTGGTCATCCATCGCCAACTGCTTTCCGGTCGTGCCAGCCGGGTCCTGATCCTGGTACCGGAAAACCTTCAGCACCAGTGGCTGGTGGAAATGCGCCGCCGCTTCAACCTGGAAGTCGCGCTGTTCGATGCCGAACGCTTCATCGAGAGCGATGCCAGCAACCCGTTCGAAGACACGCAGCTGGCACTGGTGTCGCTGGAGTGGCTCAAGGCGGACGAACGAGCCCAGGACGCCGCCTTCGCCGCAGGCTGGGACCTGCTGGTGGTGGACGAGGCGCATCACCTGGTCTGGCACCCGGAGGGCGCGAGCACCGAATACAAGCTGGTCGAGCAGTTGGCCGAAGTGATTCCCGGCGTATTGCTGCTTACCGCGACCCCGGAACAGCTCGGCCTGGACAGCCACTTCGCCCGTCTGCGCCTGCTCGATCCCAATCGCTTCCACGACCTCGACGCCTTCCGCGCAGAAAGCTCCAGCTACCAGCCGGTAGCCGAAGCCGTGCAGGAACTGCTCGACGAGGGCCGCCTGTCGCAACAGGCGCACCAGACCATTCACGCGTTCCTCGGCGCTGAAGGCGAGGCGCTGCTCAGCGCTGCCACCGATGGCGACATCGAAGCCAGCAGCCGCCTGATTCGTGAGCTGCTGGACCGTCACGGCACCGGCCGCCTGCTGTTCCGCAATACCCGCGCGGCCGTGCAGGGCTTTCCCGAGCGCCAGTTGCATCCCTATCCGCTGCCTTGCCCGGCCGAATACCTGGAATTGCCGCTGGGCGAACACGCCGAGCTGTATCCGGAGGTGGCCTTCCAGAGCCAGCAGGACGACGGCGAAGCGAGCAATCGCTGGTGGCAGTTCGACCCGCGTGTCGAGTGGCTGATCGACACCCTGAAGATGCTGAAGAAATACAAGGTGCTGGTGATTTGCGCCCACGCCGAGACCGCGCTGGATCTGGAAGACGCCCTGCGCGTGCGTTCCGGCATCCCGGCCACGGTGTTCCACGAAGGCATGAGCATCCTCGAGCGCGACCGTGCCGCCGCCTACTTCGCTGACGAGGAGTTCGGCGCGCAGGTGCTGATCTGTTCGGAAATCGGCAGTGAAGGCCGCAACTTCCAGTTCAGCCACCATCTGGTGCTGTTCGACCTGCCGGCGCATCCGGACCTGCTGGAACAGCGCATCGGCCGCCTCGACCGGATCGGCCAGCAGCACACCATCCAGCTGCACGTGCCCTACCTGGAAACCAGCCCGCAGGAACGCCTGTTCAAGTGGTACCACCAGGCGCTGAACGCTTTCCTCAATACCTGCCCGACCGGCAACGCGCTGCAGCATCGTTTCGGCCCGCGCCTGCTGGCGCAGCTGGAAGAAGGCGACGACGAGGCCTATCAGTTGCTGATCGACGAGGCCCGTGCCGAGCGTGAACGCCTGGAGGCCGAACTGCACAGCGGCCGCGATCGCCTGCTGGAGCTCAACTCCGGTGGTGGCGAACAGGGCAAGGCACTGGTAGAAGCCATCGAGGAACAGGACGACCAGTTCGCCCTGCCGATCTACATGGAACAGTTGTTCGACGCCTTCGGCATCGACAGCGAAGACCACTCCGAAAACGCCCTGGTGCTGCGCCCCAGCGAAAAGATGCTGGATGCCAGCTTCCCTCTGGGCGACGACGAGGCGGTGACCATCACCTACGACCGCGAGCAGGCGCTGGCCCGCGAGGACATGCAGTTCCTCACTTGGGAACACCCCATGGTGCAGGGCGGCATGGATCTGGTGCTGTCCGGTTCGATGGGCAACACCGCGGTGGCGCTGATCAAGAACAAGGCGCTCAAGCCGGGCACCGTGCTGCTCGAACTGCTGTTCGTCAGCGAAGTGGTGGCACCGCGCGCGCTGCAGCTGAGCCGCTTCCTGCCGCCGCTGGCGCTACGCTGCCTGCTCGACGGCAACGGCAACGACCTGGCCTCGAAGGTGGCCTTCGATACGCTCAATGATCAGCTGGAAAGCGTGCCACGGGCCAGCGCCAACAAGTTCGTCCAGGCCCAGCGCGACATACTGGCCACGCAGATCGCCGCCGCCGAGGCCAAGATCGCGCCACGCCATGCCACGCGCGTCGCCGAAGCCCAGCGCAAGCTCAAGGCGGGGCTGGACGAGGAGCTTGCCCGCCTGGTGGCCTTGCAGGCCGTCAACCCCAGCGTGCGCGACAGCGAGATCGTAGCCCTGCGCGAGCAGCGTGAAGAGGGTCTGGCAGCGCTGGAAAAAGCGGCCTTGCGCCTGGAAGCGATACGAGTGCTGGTCGCCGGCTGACGTGCAGGTTGGTTGGGGCCGCCGGGGTTGAACGCCTCACCCCAACCAACTCCCGCTGATACCTGAGACCATCGCCCCGAGGGCGGGCCTCCCACGAAACAGCCAGTGCACACCACACCGGTGAGAGACCAAACCAGTGGCAGGCGCGCCCTCGCGGCGATGCAGGCCGCACGCCCGCCCGATGTCCCGGAATCATCGTCCCGGACTGCTGCAGAACTCGCCAGGCGCTTGCGCGCCCCAGCCCAACCAACTCCGCTGATACCTGAGACCATCGCCCCGAGGGCGGGCCTCCCACAAAACAGCCGGTGCACACCAAACCAGTGGCAGGCGCGCCCCCGCGGCGATGCAGGCCGCAGGCCCGCCCGATGTCCCGGAATCATCGTCCCGGACTGCTGCAGAACTCGCCAGGCGCTTGCGCGCCCCAGCCCAACCAACTCCCGCTGATACCTGAGACCATCGCCCCGTGGGCGGGCCTCCCACGAAACAGCCGGTGCACACTAAACCAGTGAGAGACCAAACCAGTGGCAGGCGCGACCCCGCGGCGATGCAGGCCGCAGGCCTGCCAGAAGTTAGAAAACATCGCGCCACACACCGCGTCCAAACAGCGGGTGCCGTTCAGCCTCGCTCGGCGCGAGCGATGCGCCAGTAGGCCTCGATACGCGCCACCAGCGCTTTCGGCGACTCGGCATACAGCCGACGACCGTGGCGCAATGCACGCTGCTGCAATTGCCCGCGGCGCTGCTCGATACAGCGCTGCAGCCCTTCACGGATTTGTAGCGCACCGAACATATCCGGCTCGCGCTGCATCAGTTGCAGCATCATCGCCAGGTCGTGGTCGTCGCCCAGGGCATCGGCAACCTGCTTGAGTTGCTCCGCTCGGCTTTCCAGGGCGTCCGGCCAGCAGGGGGACAGCAACAGGCAGTGATACCAGTGATCCTTAACCCGTTTGCGCCACTCGTGCAGCAACTCGTCCGAGCCATCCTCTTGCGCACGTGCCAGATCCCGCACACCATCGGTGTAGGTACGCCGCAGCCCACCGGCCAGCAGCCCAAAGCCCTTGCCTGGCAGTTTCCACTGCTGCAGGTCCTGGGTCAGCGTGCGCAGCTCGTCCAGCACCTGCACAATTTCAGCCTCGAAGCCGGCATGCACCTCGCCGTCCGGCGCCGCACGTTGCTGCAACCGCCCACGGACCTGCTGCAACGACTCGCTGCCGAACAGCGCCTGGTCAGTCCGCGCCAACGCGTCCCAGCTTTCCAGCATGGCCGCAGCATCGCGTGACTCGGCCAGACGCCTGCCCATGTCGCGCAGCCGGCGGTTGTCGAGCGTGAAACGCGTCCCCAAAGGCTCACGCAGCAGGCGCAGCAAGGCGCGCAACTCCTTGAAGCGCTTGCGCGCCTCATGGACGCCCTGCGCCCGTTCGGCCGGCTCGACCCCGAGCGACTGGATCGCCTTGTCGATGCGTTGCAGAGCGGCCTTGCGCACCTCCTTGGAGGCATTGCGTGCAGGACGTATTCGGTAAGCCATGATGGGTCTCCTCCCTAAGGATGGTCCGCTGAAGCAGCTGTACTGGGACCCGCATGCCGAGCCAGCGTTGGCCCAAAAAGGCAAAATTATGTGTCAGCGAGTGACGGCGAGGCCCCGTTCAACCGTAGCGCTTGCGCGCTTCGATCGCCAATCCGCTGCCAATGCTGCCGAAACGGTTGCCCTCTACATGTCGCGCGCGTGGCAGCAGGCCAGCGACACTCTCGCGCAACGCCGGAATCGCACTCGAGCCGCCAGTAAAGAACACCGTGTCGACCTCATCGGGTCGCACCCCGGCATCCACCAGCAATTGACCGATGCTGCCACCGATGCGCTCGAGCAACGAGGCAATGGCGTCCTCGAAGCCCTGCCGGGTCAGCTCGACACGCAGGTCCGGCTCGATGCGCTGGAAATCGATGGCGAAGCGTTGCTGCTCGGTCAGCTCGATCTTGCCCTGCTCCACCTGCATCGCCAGCCAGTGCCCGGCGCGCTGTTCGATCAGGCGGAACAGGCGGTCGATGCCGGTTGGGTCGACGATGTCATAGCGCATGCTCTGCAGCGCCCGCTGCGAGGCCGGCGCGTAGACCGCATTGATGGTGTGCCAGGTGGCCAGGTTGAGATGGGTGCTAGTGGGCATCGGCGCCTCACTCTTCATCCGGCTGCCATAGCCGAACAGCGGCATCACGCCCTGCAGACTGAGCTGCTTGTCGAAATCGGTACCGCCGATATGCACGCCGCCGGTGGCGAGGATGTCGGCCTGGCGGTCCTCGACGGCTCGCCGTTCGGGCGACAGGCGCACCAGCGAGAAGTCTGACGTACCGCCGCCGATATCGACGATCAGCACCCGCTCTTCCTGTTGGATGCGCGACTCGTAGTCAAATGCCGCGGCGATCGGCTCGTACTGGAACGACACCTCCCTGAAGCCGATCTTGCGCGCGGCAGCGGCGAGGGTATCGGCCGCCTCGCGATCGGCCTGGCAATCGTCATCGACGAAGAATACCGGCCGGCCCAGGACGACCTCCTCGAACGGCCGTCCGGCAGCCGTCTCGGCGCGCTGCTTGAGGGTGCCAAGGAACAGCCCGAGGATCTCCTTGAACGGCATGGCGCTGCCGAGCACGGTGGTTTCGCTTTTCAGCAGCTTGGAACCCAGCAGGCTCTTGAGCGAACGCATCAGGCGCCCCTCGTAGCCCTCCAGGTATTCGCCGAGGGCCTGGCGGCCGTAAACCGGTCGACGCTCTTCGAGATTGAAGAACACCACCGAGGGCAATGTCGGCTGCGCGCCTTCCAGCGCGATCAGCGGATCGATGCCGGGCCGCCACCAGCCAACCGTGGAGTTGGAGGTGCCGAAGTCGATGCCGCAGGCGCGGGCGGGAGAAGCATTTTGCATGGTGCGTACCGGGCTGCCGAAAAAACGGCCGCGCAGTGTAAAGGAGGCCGGCTGCGGATGCAGGTCGATGAGCCTCCGCCCATCAAAAAAATGCCCGGCCATCCACAGGGCCGGGCAAAAACCCCTGACGCAGCGCCGAATCAGGCAGGCACGGCTTCCGCCCCGGACGCATCGGTCGCCATTCCCGCGGTCATTCGTTGTGAATCCCGACAGAAGGTGCGCGATGCCTGGAACAGGAACAGCATGGTCAGCAGCAGCGATGCCGGTATCAGGTACATCGCCCCGTGCAGGCCCTCGGCACGGAAGGCCTCGGCCATTTCGCTGGCACCTGCGGCAAGCATCGCGGCTTCGGCGAAATGGTCCGAAAGCAGCCCCACCACCACCGTGCCCATGCCCCCCCCGAGCAGATAAAGCCCGGCGAAGAACAGTGCCATGGCGGTGGCCCGCAGGCGCGGTTCGACTACGTCCTGAATGGCCGTATAGACACAGGTATAGAAGTTGTAGGAGAACAGCCAACCGATGCTGAATATCGCGACGAACACACCGATCTCGATGCGCCCGGCCAGCAATGCATAGCCGGTCGCGAGGGTGGCGACCAGCATGCTCACCGCCGCGAAGAGCAATCGGCCCCGGGCGAAGCGCTGGTGAATACGGTCAGCGACCCAGCCGCCCAGCGTCAGGCCGATCAGCCCTGTCAGACCGACGATAACGCCGGTCGCGACCGACGCGCTCACCAGGGAAACTCCGTGATAGCGCATCAAGAGCGGCACCATGAAGGCATTGCAGGCATAGGTCGCGAAGTTGAAGGCCAGCCCGGCTAGCACCAGCCACCAGAAGGTGCGTATCGCCAATACCTTGCGGATCGGCTTCTGCACCGGCTCCTGCGATACCTTGACGGTTTCCGCGGCTCCGCGCCGGGGCTCCTTGATCAGGAAGATGAACAGCGCCAGCACCAGCCCCGGCACTGCCGCGATGAAGAATGGCGCACGCCAGCTACCGAACGCCTCGACCATGGCACCGATGGTAAAGAACGCCAGCAGCAGGCCCAGGGGCAGCCCCAGCATGAAGATGCCCATCGCCCGCGCCCGCTTGTGTGCCGGGAACAGGTCGCCGATCAACGAGTTGGCAGCCGGCGCGTAGCTGGCCTCGCCGATGCCGATGCCCATGCGCACCAGCAGGAAGCTCCAGAAGTTCCAGGCCAGCCCGTTGACTGCCGTCAGGCCGCTCCAGACCGTCAGCCCCCAGCCCATTATCTTGCGCCGTGAGCCGAGGTCCGCCATGCGCCCCAGCGGCACGCCGGCGATGGCATAGACGATGGTGAACGCGGTGCCGATCAGGCCGAGCTGGAAGTCGTTGAGATTCCACTCCAGGCGGATCGGCTCGCCGATGATCGCCGGGATGGTACGGTCGAAGAAATTGAACAGGTTCGCCAGGAACAGCAGAAACAGCACGCGCCAGGCGTTGGATGCTTGGGTGGAAGGCTGCATGACGTCGGTCTCGATTGTTCTTATATTCCGGCCGCAGACCAGCCGGGACTCGACGATGACTCTAGAGTCTGTACCCGCTCCTGTCTCCGAACATCAACCCGGCTTATGCCGCACGATGGCTAAGCCGGCGCGCCACTCGGCCAGCCAGCCCAGGCTGGCCTGAGTACCCGCTTCGCCCGGGCGGTACTCGGCACCGAGCCAGCCCTGGTAGCCGCTCGCCTGCAATGCCCGCAGCGCCGCTGCGAAGTCCAGCTCACCGCTGCCTGGCGCACCTCTTCCAGGGCAGTCGGCAAACTGAACATGGCCGATACGGCCGGCCAGCTGCGCGATGCAGCTCGGCACGTCCAGCTCCTGTCGCGCCACGTGGTAGAAGTCCAGCTGCGCCTGGCAGTTGGGATGGTCGACCCGTTCCAGCAGTGCCTTGAGCTCCGCCGCGCTGTTGATCAGGAAGCCCGGCATATCGTGCGGGTTGATGGCTTCGCAGAGCACCCGAATGCCGAGCATGTCGAAGGCATCGGCGGTCTTCCACAGATTGTGCTCGAGCGTCTCAAGTGCCAGCTCACGCTCGACGCCCTCGGCGAGGCGCCCTGGCAGCACGTTCACGCAGGCTGGGCGGACCATAAGCGCATAGGTCAGCGCCTCCTGCAGAGCCGCGTCGAAAGCTTCCTGCCGATCCGGCACCGCCGCCAGACCCGGCCCGCCCTGCATGAGGTCGCCGGCCGGCAGGTTGATCAGCACGAGCGGCAGGCCGGCACGCGCGAGCTGTTCCCTCAGGCGAATGGCCGGCAGCTCATAGGGGAACTGGATCTCCACGCCATCGAAGCCGGCCGTACGGGCGGCCAGGACGCGCTCGGCAAGCGGAAGCTCGGTGAACAGCAGCGACAGGTTGGCGGCGATTTTCACAGATCGTCCTCCCGATACATCTGCACCAGGGTGGCCGGATCGCGCTCGAGGTTGCCCTGGCTGCCATGCAGGCGCATCAACTGCGCGGCCAACCCGCTGAGCGGAGTCGCCGAGCCCTGCTCGCGGGACAGCTTCACCGCGGTATCCAGATCCTTGAGCAGGGTGCGCACGTGCCATTTCACCGGTTCGAACTCGCTCGCCGCCATCTGCGGCGCGAGAATCTGCAGCGGCCGGGAGTCGGCGAATCCGCCAGCCAGGGCGGGTGCCAGCAGGCTGGCGTCGACCCCGGCACGCTCGGCCAGTGCCACCACTTCGGCGATCACCAGCGCATTGCAGGCCACGATCATCTGATTGCAGACCTTGGTCACCTGCCCCGCGCCAACATCCCCCATGTGCGTGAGGCGCTGACCGAGGTTCATCAGGATCGGCCGAACCCGTTCGACATCCTCGCCGCGGCCGCCGGCCATGATCACCAGGCTGCCAGCCTCCGCGCCAGCGGTGCCGCCGGATACCGGTGCATCAACCCAGCGCATGCCACTGCGAAACTCCAGTTCCGCGGCCATGTCGCGCGTCGCGGTCGGCTCGAGGCTGGAATGATCGACCAGCAACTTGCCGGCCTTGCCGCCCTCTGCGATTCCGGCCTCGCCGAATAACACGTCGCGGACCGCCGTGGTGTCGGCCAGGCACAGCAGCACGATATCCGCCTCGGCACAGAGCCCGGCGGGGGTCGCCACCACTTTGGCGCCGAGTTCGGCCAGCGGCTGGCACTTCTCCGGTGAACGATTCCACACGGCCAGCCGGTAGCCTGCGGCCAGCAGGCGTCGGCACATTGGCAAACCCATCAGGCCGATACCGGCGAAGGCGAGAGATGGCAGATCGGACATGGGCGGCTCCTTGATGAACGAGGCGCTGATTCTAGCGCCGCACCGCGGTCGACGGCCATGCGAGGTACCAACTGATGCGGTGGGACTGGACGCGCTGCTGCCGGCGCCGAGGCTGCCTGTCTACCGGCCTCTAGTTCTGGGGAAGGTCGATGAGCAATGGTCCCAGGAGAACCACGGCCAGGCGAGCCTCGACGAATACCTTCTCGCTGAAAGGCACTGCGCGAGGGCGCGTGGAATCCGTTGCACCGGCCTCGATCCGTGCCACCTCCCTGAATGAATGACCATCTGCCCAGACCATAGTCGTTCGACGCCGCTTATCGCACTTCACATTCGTATCCTTGGCACGCCGGTGGCACTTTGGTGATATTCGGCCACTACAGATCCTTAGGTCTGGGTGCCGGAAAAAGTTCGTCGCGCCGGCCGGTATTTCTTGCCCCGCGAGCAACCGAGCCGCGGACCGAGCTTTCGCTTGGCGTGGCACGCCCCACAGGCTCTATAATCCGCACGCTTTTTTCCGCTATTGAACCGGAGAACCTCAATGCTGAAGCGCACCCTGGCAGCCGTTGCCGGCCTTGCCCTGTCCCTGTCTATTGCCACCGTCCATGCCGCCGAAATCCTGCGGGTTTCTGCCATCCCCGATGAAGCCCCCACCGAGCTGATCCGCAAGTTCAAGCCTCTCGGCGAATATCTGGAGCAGCAACTGGGCATGCCGGTGAAGTTCACCCCGGTTTCGGACTATGCCGCCGTCGTCGAATCGCTGGCCGCGGATCGCCTCGACCTTGCCTGGCTGGGCGGTTTCACCTTCGTCCAGACCCGTCTGAAGACCGGCAATGCGATTCCGCTGGTGCAGCGTGAGCAGGACGAACAGTTCACCAGCAAGTTCATTACGGCCGACCCCGACGTGCAGTCCCTGGCGGACCTGAAGGGCAAGACCTTCGCTTTCGGCTCCGTATCCTCGACCTCCGGCAGCCTGATGCCGCGCTACTTCATGCTCGAGGACGGCATCGAGCCGGAAAAATTCTTCAAACGCATTGCCTACTCCGGCGCCCACGACGCCACCGCCGCCTGGGTCGAGGCAGGCAAGGCCGATGCCGGCGTGCTCAACGCCTCGGTCTGGGACAAGCTGGTCGCGGCCGGCAAGGTCGATACTGCCAAGGTCCGCGTGATTTCCACCACTCCGCCGTACTACGACTACAACTGGACGGTGCGCGGCAACCTCGATCCGGCGCTGGTCGAGAAGATCAAGGCGGCGTTCCTGGCCCTCGACCCGGCCAATCCCGAGCACAAGGCCATTCTCGATCTGCAGGCCGCCAGCCGCTTCATCGAAACCAAGCCGGAAAACTATACCAGCATCGAGGAAGCGGCACGTGCAGCCGGACTGCTCAAGTGATGGCTTGCCCGCCCCGCTCATGAGCACGCAGACGTTGCAGGCACCGAGGAACGGCGCGGCCGGCTGCAGCGCCGCACTGCAACTGGTCGGCGTGGGGCACACCCATGCGGGCGGGCAGGCTGCATTGCGCGGCATCGATCTGCAGATCGCACAAGGCGAACGGGTCGCCATCATCGGGCCGTCCGGGGCGGGCAAGACCACGCTGCTGCGCCTGCTGGCCACCGCGCTCAGACCCGACCAGGGCAAACTCGACATTCTCGGCCAACAGCCCTGGGCGCTCTCGGCCGCGGCCCGCCAGCGCCTGCGCAGCCGCATCGGGCTGATCCATCAAGCGCCCCCGCTGCCGCCACGGCAACGGGTCATCAGCGCGGTGCTGGCCGGCCGCCTGGGCCGATGGTCACTGTCCAGGAGCCTGCTCAGCCTGCTCTATCCGCTGGATCGTGGGGGCGCCGCCGATGCGCTCGGGCGGCTGGATCTGGCCGACAAGCTGTACATGCGCTGCGACCAGCTATCCGGTGGCCAGCTGCAGCGCATCGGCATCGCGCGGGTGCTTTATCAGCAACCGGAGCTGATCCTCGCCGACGAGCCCGTCTCGGCCATGGACCCGGTCCTGGCCAGCCATACCCTCGGCGTGCTCAGCCGCGAAGCCCGGCACCGCAACGCCACGCTGCTGGCCAGCCTGCATGCGGTGGAGCTCGCGCTGGAGCATTTTCCCCGCATCGTTGGCGTGCGTGATGGCCGCATCCTGTTCGACAAGCCCGCCGCCGCGGTCAGCCCCGCCGAACTGGACGCCCTGTACAGCAACGAACAGCTCGATCGCTCGCCCGCGCCACCGCCAAGGCACACCGCCCAGCTGAACATCCCGCGATGCTGAACTCCAGCATGCCGCTGCGCGACCCCGCCGCCACTTCCCGCTTGCTGCTGACGCTGTTGGCCGTGGCGCTGCTCTGGCCCGGACTGAAGCTGAGCGAGCTGGATCTCGGCGTGCTGTTCGACGGTAGCAACGCCGATACCATGGGTACCTTCGTCGCGGCCTTCTGGCCACCGGAGCACAGCGGCGAGTTTCTCCGCCTGCTCTGGCAGGCGACGCTGGAAACGCTCGCCATTGCCACCGCCGGCATGGCGCTGGCGCTGGCCGTCGCGATCCCCTGCGCCCTGCTCGCCACCCGCGCATTGTCGCTCTCGGCGCTCGGCCGCAGTGGCCGCCCGGCCTGGTGGGCGCAGGCGCTGCGCTGGCCGGTTCGTGGCCTGCTGATCGTGTTGCGCAGCATCCCGGAAATCGTCTGGGCGCTGCTGTTCGTGCGTGCCGTGGGCCTGGGCCCGACCGCCGGCGTACTGGCCATCGCCATCACCTATGCCGGCATGCTCGGCAAGGTCTATGCGGAGATCTTCGAGTCGGTGGATCCACTGCCTGCCCGCGCGCTACTCGGCGCCGGTGCATCACGGATTCAGGCATTCCTCTATGGGGTGCTGCCGCAGGCCACCGGCGAAATGCTGTCCTATTCCGTCTATCGCTGGGAGTGCGCGGTTCGTGCATCGGTAGTGATGGGTTTCGTCGGTGCCGGCGGCCTGGGCCAGCAGATGGACCTGTCGATGCGCATGTTCGCCGGTGGCGAAGTCGCCAGCATGCTGCTGACGTTCCTCGCGCTGGTGCTGCTGGCCGACCTGCTGAGTCGGCTGCTGCGCTGGAGGTTCGCATGAAACTGCTGTCGCGCCTGCTGATTCCCCTCGGACTGGTCGCTGCGACAGTGGCAGCCTTTGCCTTCCTGCAACTGGAAAGTGCCGCGCTGTTCAGTCGCCAAGGCGTCGGGCAGATGGCCGCTTATGCCTCTGGCTTTCTCGCGCCCGACCTTTCGCCTGCACACCTGCGGGCCATCGGCCAGGGCACGCTGGAAACCCTGGCCATGTCGGCCGTCGGCACCCTGCTCGCCGCGCTCTGCGGCTTGCTGCTGGCGCTACCGGCTGCCGGGCGCTGCGGGCTGCTGCCACAGGCGGCCTCCCGACTGCTTCTCAATGCCCTGCGAGCGATACCGGAACTGGTTTGGGCGGCACTGATGGTGCTGGCCGCCGGACTGGGGCCGAACGCCGGCACGCTGGCGCTGGCCCTGCATACCGCCGGAGTGCTTGGCCGGCTGTTCGCCGAAGCGCTGGAGAACACGCCGGCACCACCTGGTGAAGCGCTGCGCCTGGCCGGCAGCGGACGCATCGCCGCGTTCTGCTACGGCACCCTGCCGACCCTCTGGCCGCAACTGGTGGCCTACACGCTGTATCGCTGGGAAAACAACATCCGCATGGCCAGCGTGCTAGGTTTCGTCGGGGCCGGTGGTCTGGGCCAGATGCTCTACATGAGTCTCAGCCTGTTTCAGGAGGCCCAGGCCTCGACCGTGATTCTTGCCATGCTGCTGATGGTACTGGCGGTCGACAGCCTCAGCGCCTGGGCTCGACAGCGCTGGGTGCGGGGCTGACCGGCGCAACCGGTAACGTTGACATTTGTAAGGTAGTTCACTGACTATCCGTGATGACACTTTGAGATCATCAGGGAAGATTGGGTGCCGGCTTTACTACAAAAGATAGCTACGCTGCGAACCCCACTCGCGCTACTTGCGATCCTGCTCGATCCCTTCGGCCTGACCACAGCCACCGATGTCGCCTCTTCCCGCCTGCTCAATCAATTGCAGGCAAACAGCTATGCCGACAGCGCCAGACGGCAAATTGCCGTAGTGATCATCGACGATGCGTTCTTGCGCGAGCGGCAAAGCCACTGGCCGCTGCCCTATAGCGAACAGAGCAAGCTTTTCCGCCAGTTGCTGGCCTATCGCCCGGCCGCAGTCATGGTGGACCTGATGTACAGCTACGACCACTCCCGTGGCCGCAGCAACGACAGCAGTCAGCTACTGGCCAATGTGTTCGAGCGCTATCGGGCCGCCGACGTCCCCTTGTATCTCGCCAACTCCGGTGCCACCGAATCAAATGTCCTGCCAGCCTTCGCCAACGTAAGCCAGCCTGCATTGGTGAGCTGGAGCGGCTATGGCGATCAATACCCGCTGGCAGCCGAAACCGCTTACGGATGGATGGACAGCGCGGCCTTCGCGCTGTACCGCAGCTATTGCGCGCAACACGGCTGCGCGCCGCTTCCAAACACGCCGCAAAAAGCCGCAGAGCATCCGCCGATGGCTCTGCAATGGGGTCGAGACCCCGCGTCAGAACAGAGACGGGTGAGCGATGTAAGCCAATGCGCCACAGCGCCCGGTTTCTGGCAAGAGGTTCTCGCACGGCTCGCTCAGGCGGTGTTCTGGCGGATCAACGCGCCTGCCGAAGCACTCTGCCCGTACCACCTGACCATCACAGCCAGTGCCCTGGCCACCACAGTGCCGCAGGAGCGGGCGTTGTTGCGCGAGCTGCTTGGCGACCGCCTGGTACTGGTCGGAGCCTCCATCAACTCGGCCGAGGATCTCGTCAGCTCGCCCGTTCACGGCAAGCTGCCGGGCGTATATGCCCATGCCATGGCGCTGGATAACCTGATCCAGTACGGCCAGGACTACATCGCTGCACCAGCGCAGCTCTTCGGCACCGACATCGACGTACTCGACCTGCTCGAAGTCGCCTTCATTCTCGCTCTCCTCTGGTTCGAGTCCACCCGCGCAGGCCTGTCCCCGAGATGTCGCCTGACGGTTGCGCTCGGCGCGGCGATCGGACTGCTCATGCTCAGCGGGCTGCTTTACCAACTGCGCGTCACGCCGGTGAACATCCTCGGCCTGCTGTTACTGATCGGCCTGCTGATGCCGAAAAAACCGGAATGCACGCCTCACAACCCTGCCTGCACACGAAAGGAGTCATCATGCGCAAACCCCTAGTCCTGCTCTTCGCCCTGCTGTTCGGTGGCATCAGCCACGCCACCGAACTGACCGTGGAGGAGTACACCAGCGACCCAATCGCACTGCTCGATGAACAAGGCCGTCTGCAGAAGAAGGTGTCGCAAGCCGAATTGCCGGCCACGCCTCTGCTCGCACGGCAATGGAACGATGACCTCGAACTGGTGCAAGTCGAGGTCGCCGGCCAACTGGTCTGGCTGGACGGCGTCGACGTTCGCCTGAGCCAGGGCAAGACCGTCCCCATGCCCTGTGCAGCGCTGCCCAGGGCCCGCGCAGAAAGCGCGACCAATCTGTCCACCATTGGCTACGGAGCCGGCTGTGCGAAGAACTGACATATTGCGCAAGCCAGCCGCGCTGACGCTCGCGGTACTGCTGACCGGCCTAGGTGGCTGCGCCACGCTCAAAGGGGCGCCTGATGCGCTGGTCAACCTTGCAGGCAAGAGCACGCAAAGTGGCTTCCAGGGCAAATATCTGGAACAGCAGGAAGTTCGCGCCTACTTCAGGCTCGATCCGCAGCGCAACCAAAGCCTGCGTCTGAGCTACGACGGCCGTAGCCTGCCAGCCAACGAAATCCGCCAGCAGAACGTGGTGCTGATTCCCGCCCTGCAGAGCTACCTGCAAGGCATTGTCGGGCGCCTGAGCAAAGGCTGGCCGGGCGAATCGCCAACGTTGCAGGTGAAAATCATCGACAGCTACGCCTTCGGACCATCGGCCGATCCCTACGGAAACCTGTATGTCCCCTTGGGCATGCTGGAAAGCGTGGAAAGCGAGGATGAAATCGCCTCGATGCTGGCCCATGAGATGAGCCACGTCCTGTTGCGCCATCACGACCGCCGGCAAGCCTTCAACGAGCAGCGCGAGCTGCTGAGCAACATCGCCAGTACCGCGGTAGTCGCAACGATGGTCGCCGACTCTCGCCTGGACCGGAGCACCTCGCAACTGAAGGTCGTCAGCCGCGACCCACAGGCTACGCAGAAGGTCATCGGCGACACGATGCTCTACACCGCGCTCGCCAATACCTTTTCCGATAACGTTTGGAATACGGCGTGGGGCCGAGCGCAGGAAGACCAGGCCGACCTGCTCGGAACCGACTTACTGATCAAGGCCGGCTACGCGCCCCGCGGCGCCAGCCACAGCTTGCAGCGCCTGAGCGACTTCCAGGGCAAGCAGGAACCCGTTCTCGCGGGTTTCATCCAGGCCCGCCGGAGCGCCATGCAGGCTTCGCTGCAGCGCCTCGACCTGAACGGCCTCTCCCAGGAGATCAATACCTTCGTCAATCAGGGGCTGATGACGACCGTGAGTGCCGTCGGTCAGCATTTCACCCGCTCGCACATGTCGGCCCAGCGCCGCGACGACGACCTGCGCCAGTACCTGCAGCGCGAGTATGATTCACAGCGCTACAACCGGGTGAACAAGCGGACTTGGCGCAGCATCCGAAACAACCCGAGCGTGAAGTCCTCGCTGGAGGCCTACAAGAACGCCTACGGTGCAAATGAGGCCTTGAGTCAGAAGAAGCTGAAGGATGCACGAACCCTGGCCGAACGAGCGCTCAAGTCGCCGGTGGCGAACCAGCCGGGCATTCGCAGGAGCCTCTTCAATGTGCACATGGCAACCGGTGACAGCCGCCGGGCCCTGGCGCAGCTGAACGCCATCAACGACTGGTCGCTGGCGGGCCCGGAGGTCTACGAACAGCTGGTTCACTATCACCTGAACAATGGCAATGCAGATTCGGCGCTTGCAGCCATCGATCAGGCCGAACGTCATCTGGGCTCGCAGGAGCAGTTCATAGTCGAGAAAATGCTCGCCAACAAGCTCAAACAGAACGACAGCGAGCTGCAGACTCTTGGCGAAAAGTGCAAGCAGATGCCAAACCGTAAGGATATCTGCAAGAAGATCGGTTGACCCAAGGCTCGGCAGCGCCGGATGCGGGGCTGACCGAGAGCCCGCCGCAGCCAGACGCCCCGTTTCAGTGCAATGCAGGCTTGCCGCTGCGCTCCTGCACCAGCACCCAGGGTGCGACCACCACGGCCCATAGGTCCGGGTCGCGCTCCAGCCAGTCCTCTGCCTGGGTGGCGGGCATCTTCGACAGCTGCCCGCCGGTCAACCAGGCTGCGACCTTGGGCTGGTCGTCCTGGGCGACGGCAAGCGCGACCTCGACGAGGTCGGCCTCAGGACAGACGTGCAGCAAGGCACCGCGGGCAAAGAACGGCTGCAATTCCTGCCAGGTGATCGCTGCTGTCTCGCCCAGCAGCTTGGCATAAAGAGTGCTTGCGTCGTCGGCCATGGGACTCACCAGGTACTAAAAGGGTGCAATGATACGCGCGCCCTGATTCCCATCAAACGGTTGAATCTGCCGGCTGTGCAAACGGTGAAGACACTTCTACACTGTGCCGGTACAGTTGCCGGAGCGTTTCGGGGGCGTTCGCCTCTTAATGGCACTCCGGCCCGCAGGATTCAAACAATAACGATGCAAGTGGAGCACTTATGAAGACCAAGCAGCGTCTTTCGAAAATTTTCCTGGCAATGGCACTGACCGGCGCAGCCAGCTACAGCCTGGCCGCCGATACCATCCGCATCGGATTGGCAGGGCCGGTAACCGGGCCGGTGGCGCAGTACGGGGACATGCAGTTCATCGGGGCCGAGATGGCCATCGAGCAGATCAACAAGGCCGGCGGAGTGAACGGCCAGCAACTGGAGGGCGTACGCTACGACGACGCCTGCGATCCCAAGCAGGCCGTGGCGGTAGCCAACAAGATCGTCAACGACGAGGTCCAGTTCGTGGTTGGGCACCTCTGCTCCAGCTCCACGCAGCCGGCGTCCGACATCTATGAAGACGAAGGCATCCTGATGATCACCGCGGCTTCCACCAGCCCGGACATCACCTCGCGCGGCTATGAACTGGTGTTCCGCACCATCGGCCTGGACAGCCTGCAGGGCCCGACCGCCGGCAACTTCATTGCCGACCACGTCAAGCCGAAGAATGTCGCGGTCATCCACGACAAGCAGCAGTACGGCGAAGGCATCGCCACCGCTGTCAAGCAGACTCTGGAAAGCAAGAACATCAAGGTCGGCCTGTTCGAAGGCATCAATGCCGGCGACAAGGACTTCTCCTCGTTGATTGCCAAGCTCAAGCGCGAAGGCGTGGACTTCATCTACTACGGTGGCTACCACCCGGAGCTGGGCCTGCTGCTGCGTCAATCCAAGGAAAAGGGCCTGAACGTACGCTTCATGGGTCCGGAAGGCGTCGGCAACTCGGAAATCTCCGCCATCGCCGGCCCGGCTTCCGAAGGCATGTACGTGACGCTGCCCAAGTCGTTCGACCAGGATCCGCGCAACAAGGAACTGGTTGATGCGTTCAAGGCCAAGAAGCAGGACCCGAGCGGCCCGTTCGTGTTCCCGGCCTACGCCGCTGTTCAGGTCATCGCCGAAGGCATCGAGAAAGCCGGCAGCACCGACACCGACAAGGTCGCCGAAGCGCTGCGCAGCAACAGCTTCGATACCCCGACCGGCATGCTTGAGTTCGACGAAAAGGGCGACCTGAAGAACTTCAACTTCGTCGTCTACGAATGGCACCAGGACGGCACCAAGACCGAAGCCAAGTAATTTTTCATCAGCCTCGCAAAGCCCACACTCGCTTGTGGGCTTTGTTTTAGCGGGGCGGCCCCGCCACAAGCATCGGGTCGCCTTGCAATACCTGTAATCCGACGAGCAGCCTGAACAGCGGGCCTGCCTCGAACCGGCGCCGTGCGTGATCCGCAGGGCACGTACCGCAGTGGCACCGCGCCAGGGCGTGCGGTGAGTTCGAAGTGGGCAAGCGCAGCCGGAGCGGAATTGCAGGGACTTCGGGAGAGCAGTAATGCCTGAGCTTTACCACTACCTACAACAGCTGGTCAACGGACTCACCGTTGGCAGCACCTACGCGTTGATCGCCATCGGCTACACGATGGTGTACGGCATCATCGGCATGATCAACTTCGCCCACGGCGAGGTGTACATGATCGGTTCGTATGTCACCTTCATCGCGATCGTCGGCCTGTCGATGATGGGCCTGGACGCACTCCCAATCCTGATGATCGGCGCCTTCGCCGCCGCCATGATCGTCACCAGTGCCTATGGCTACAGCATCGAACGGGTCGCCTACCGTCCTCTTCGCGGGAGCAACCGTCTGATCCCGCTGATTTCGGCCATTGGCATGTCGATTTTCCTGCAGAACGTCGTGCTGCTGGCGCAGGACTCCAAGGACAAGGCCATTCCCAACCTGATGCCGGGCAACCTGGTCATCGGTGAGAGCACCATGAACGGCGTGGTGATCTCCTACATGCAGATCCTGATCTTCGTGGTGACCTTCATCGCCATGTATGGCCTGACCCTGTTCATTTCCCGGTCGCGCCTGGGCCGCGCCTGCCGTGCCTGCGCCGAAGACCTGAAGATGGCCAACCTGCTGGGCATCAACACCAACGGGATCATCGCCCTGACCTTCGTCATCGGTGCAGCCCTGGCCGCCATCGCGGCGGTGCTGATCAGCATGCAGTACGGCGTGATCAATCCGCACATCGGCTTCCTCGCCGGCATCAAGGCATTCACCGCGGCGGTACTCGGCGGGATCGGCAGCATTCCGGGCGCCATGCTCGGCGGCCTGGTCCTGGGTGTTGCCGAAGCCTTCGGCGCCGACATCTTCGGCGACCAGTACAAGGATGTGGTGGCGTTCAGCCTGCTGGTCCTGGTGCTGCTGTTCCGCCCCACCGGCATCCTCGGCCGCCCGGAGGTGGAAAAGGTATGACCGGCACTCTCCGTACAGCTTTCTTCAGCGCGCTGCTGGTCATCGCCGTGGCGGTGCCGGTATTCGGCCTGAAGCTCACCACCGTGGGCATCCGTGTCGAGGTACATGGCGCCGAAGCCGGCACGTTCTGGATCATCGCGGCATGCGCGGTGGCCATGTTCGTCTGGCAGCTGCTCCGCACGCATCTGGCCGCTGGCTGGGCGGCAAGCCCCAGCCTGCCAAGCGTGCCCGCAGGTGCCGGCAGCTTCCTCACCCTGCCCTCGACCCAGCGCTGGATCATCCTGGCACTGGTGCTGCTGGCCCTGGCGTGGCCGTTCTACGGTTCGCGCGGCGCAGTGGATATCGCCACGCTGATCCTGATCTACGTGATGCTCGGCCTCGGTCTGAACATCGTGGTGGGCCTGGCCGGCCTGCTGGATCTGGGCTATGTCGGCTTCTACGCCGTCGGTGCCTATACCTATGCGCTGCTGTCGCATTACTACGGCATCGGTTTCTGGACCGCATTGCCCATCGCTGGCGCGATGGCCGCACTGTTCGGCTTCCTGCTGGGCTTCCCGGTGCTGCGCTTGCGCGGTGACTACCTGGCCATCGTGACCCTCGGCTTCGGCGAGATCATCCGCATCCTGCTGCGCAACATGACCGAAATCACCGGCGGCCCGAACGGTATCAGCGGGATCGACAAACCGACGCTGTTCGGCCTGTCCTTCGACCGCCGCGCCGCCGAGGGCATGCAGACCTTCCACGAATACTTCGGTGTGGCCTACAACTCGGTGAACAAGGTGATCTTCCTCTACCTGATCGCCCTGCTGCTGGTGCTGCTGACCCTGTTCGTGATCAACCGCCTGCTGCGCATGCCGATCGGGCGCGCCTGGGAAGCCCTGCGTGAAGACGAGATCGCCTGCCGCGCACTGGGCATGAACCCTACGGTGATCAAGCTCTCGGCCTTCACCCTCGGCGCGACCTTCGCCGGTTTCGCTGGCAGCTTCTTCGCCGCACGCCAGGGGCTGGTGTCGCCGGAGTCGTTCACCTTCATCGAATCAGCGATCATCCTGGCGATCGTGGTGCTGGGCGGCATGGGCTCACAGCTCGGGGTGATCCTGGCGGCGATCGTGATGATCCTGCTGCCCGAACTGATGCGCGAATTCAGCGAGTACCGCATGTTGATGTTCGGCGCCCTGATGGTGCTGATGATGATCTGGCGTCCGCAGGGCCTGCTGCCCATGCAGCGCCCACACCTGGAGCTGAAGCAATGAGCCGCCCGATTCTAGAAGTACGCGGCCTGATGATGCGTTTCGGCGGCCTGCTGGCCGTCAACGAGGTGGGGCTGACCGTACACGACAAGCAAGTGGTATCGATGATCGGCCCCAACGGCGCCGGCAAGACCACGGTATTCAACTGCCTGACCGGCTTCTATCAGCCAACTGCCGGGGAAATCCTCCTCGACGGCACGCCGATCCACGGCCTGCCCGGGCACAAGATCGCCCGCCAGAGCGTGGTGCGCACCTTCCAGAACGTCCGCCTGTTCAAGGACATGACGGCGGTGGAAAACCTGCTGGTGGCGCAGCACAGGCACCTGAACACCAACTTCCTCGCCGGCCTGCTGAAGACCCCGGCGTTCCGCCAGAGCGAGCGCGAGGCCATGGACTTCGCCGCGCACTGGCTGGAACAGGTGAACCTGACCGACATCGCCAATCGTCCGGCCGGTACCCTCGCCTACGGCCAGCAGCGCCGGCTGGAAATCGCCCGCTGCATGATGACGCGCCCGCGCATCCTCATGCTCGACGAACCGGCCGCCGGCCTCAACCCGAAGGAAACCGAGGATCTCAAGGCGCTGATCGCCATGCTACGTGATGAGCACGGCGTCACCGTGCTGCTGATCGAGCACGACATGAAGCTGGTCATGAGCATTTCCGACCACATCTACGTGATCAACCAGGGCACCCCGCTGGCCGATGGTTCACCCGAGGAAGTCCGTAACAATCCGGACGTGATCAAAGCCTATCTGGGGGAGGCGTGAGCATGCTGACTTTCGAAAACGTCTCGACCTTCTACGGCAAGATCCAGGCCCTGCACGACATCAACGTGCAGGTGGAACAGGGCGAGATCGTCACCCTGATCGGCGCCAACGGTGCCGGCAAGTCGACGCTGCTGATGACCCTGTGCGGCACACCGCAGGCAGCCAGCGGCAGCATCCGCTTCCAGGGTGAAGAGCTGGTCGGCCAGCAGACCTGCGACATCATGCGCAAGGCAATCGCCGTGGTACCGGAAGGGCGCCGGATCTTCTCGCGCCTGACGGTGGAGGAGAACCTCTCCATGGGCGGATTCTTCACCGGCAAGACGGACTTCCAGGAGCAGCTGGACAAGGTGCTCGGCCTGTTCCCGCGGCTAAAGGAACGCTACCAGCAGCGTGGCGGCACCATGTCCGGCGGTGAGCAGCAGATGCTCGCCATCGCTCGTGCGCTGATGAGCAAGCCCAAGCTGCTGCTGCTCGACGAGCCGTCGCTGGGCCTGGCGCCGATCATCATCCAGCAGATCTTCGAAATCATCGAACAGCTGCGCGAGGATGGCGTGACGGTGTTCCTGGTCGAGCAGAATGCCAACCAAGCGCTCAAGCTGGCCGACCGTGGCTATGTACTGGAGAACGGTCACATCGTCATGCAGGGCAGTGGCGAGGACCTGCTGACCGATCCGAAGGTGCGCGACGCCTACCTCGGCGGCTGAAGCAGGCGCATCGACAACCGGACAAGCCCCGCCCCTGGCGGGGCTTTGTTTATCCGTAGCACGGGCAGCCTTTCGCTTCGTATCGAGCAGCCCGCGAAGCCGACGCGGACACTGCCCTGCCCCGGCAGGCGAAGAACCCGCTATGCTTTCCCCCTCCGCTTACTCAACCTCGTATTGCCCATCAAGGAGACTCACGATGCGCCACTGCCTGTTCGGCCTGCTCATGGCTGCCAGCGTCACCGCGAATGCCGAGATCCAGACGCAGGAAATCCCCTACACCGCTGCCGACGGCACCGACATGATCGGCTATTACGCCTATGACGACAGTATCGAGGGCAAGCGCCCCGGCATCGTCGTGGTGCACGAATGGTGGGGCCTGAACGACTACGCCAAGCAGCGCGCCCGCGACCTCGCCGAGCTGGGCTACAGCGCCCTGGCCATCGATATGTACGGCGAAGGCAGGAATACCGAGCACCCCAAGGACGCCATGGGCTTCATGCAGGCAGCACTGAAGGATGCCGATGCGGCCAAGGGCCGCTTCAACGCCGGACTTGAACTGCTCAAGGAACAGGACCGGACCGACAGCGACAAGCTGGGCGCCGTGGGCTACTGCTTCGGTGGCAAGGTCGTGCTCGACATGGCACGCCAGGGCGTTCCGCTGGATGGCGTGGTCAGCTTCCACGGCGCGCTGGCCACCGAAACCCGCGCTGCCCCCGGCAGCGTCAAGGCGCGCGTCCTGGTCGAGCATGGCAGCGAGGACAGCATGATCAGCGCCGACGACGTCGCCGCACTCAACGTCGAGATGGTCAAGGCCGGCGCCGACTACCAGTTCGTCAGCCTGCCCGGTGCCAAGCACGGCTTCACCAATCCCGGCGCCGACGCCCATCAGAAGAACGGCCTCGACGTCGCCTACCAGAAAGCCGCGGACGAGCGTTCCTGGCGCGACATGCAGCGTTTCCTCGAAGAAACCTTCGGCGCACCTGCAACTGCCCAGAAGCAGTGAAGCAAGCGCATTCTCGTCCGTGATTCGCCCCCGGCGGCACGCCTGCCGCCGGGGCGCGTGCTAGCATTGCGCGCACAACTCACCGTCGATCACGAGTCATGGCCGAACACGATTTCCGCTACACCCTGCTCAACCCCGCCCACACCCTCACCGAATGCCGCGCATTGGCGCCGGGCCGCTACCAGGTCACCGGCAATGGCGGCTCGATTCGCAGCGGCGACATACTGATCGTCACCCTCAAGGGCAGCCGCGACCTGTCCCAGCGCCTGACGGTTGAGAAGGTCCGCCACCTGATCAACCCGCCCGGACAGTGGATGGCCGTAGCCAGCGGGCCGGTATTCCGCGAACTGGCAATCCTCAACTGGCAGGTCGACTGCGACGGCTGCGGCACGCGACTGGATTTCGAATTCGCGGTAGACGCCAAGCTGGGCGAATCCGCCCGAGCCCCGGCCGCGGAGACACGTATTGTCGAACTCGGCTGGTCCGGCCAGAACGGTCGCCATCTCTGCCCGAGCTGCCAGGAGAACGCCGCATGAGCTTTCGCCTCCTGCCCGCGGTCATGGTCCTCGGCCTCGCCGGCTGTGCGACCGAGCCCATGCTTCTGCAGCACGACGTCACCTACATCGCCGAGTGGATCGGCAACGAACCGGTGATCGGCCGCAATCCGGTTTCCCTGACGCTCAGCGCAGACCGCGTCTACGGCAACGCCGGTTGCAACCACTGGTTCGGCAGCTACGAACGCGACGGCCAGCAGATCCGCTTCAGCAACCTCGGCAGCACGCGCAAGCTGTGCGCCGAGGAAATCATGCAGCAGGAGCAGCACTTCCTCGATCTGCTCGATCGCGTCGAGCGCTGGGACATCTCCAATATCGACCAGCTGCGCCTGTGGCCCGCCGAAGGCGCACCGCTGCGGCTCTGGCCGGAGCAGGAATAACCCGCGCCAAATGTGCGCATGCCTGGAAGCGCGCGCACTGCGATCAGGCATCGCGCACATCGCCGGACCCAGCATGTACGTGCCCAGCACAGGCCTGGACTGGCAACGACCAGCAGAAATGCCGTGTTTTTCAGGGACCATGCCACACCACGGCGGCTTTTCTTCCCGTGATGGCCCGCCATGACGAAACTGGCACATGCAGTGCATAGACTCCCGCATGTCCAGTTTCGGGGACCTTGGTACAGGCAGGCCGGGGCTCCCCTCTTTTATTCGTGACGAAAAAAGGGCCGCTCGGTGAGCGGCCCTTTTTCTTGTTCCGCAATTAGCGGCAGATGCTGTTCTTTGGCGATCACGCATGCTCGGGTGCTGTATTGACGCGTGTTTCCATGGAAACTATCATGGATGGTTTCCAGGGAAACCATATGAAAGCAAACACCGACATCACGTCACCTTCGCCACTGGAAGCGCATCTGGGTTTTTGGCTGCGCTTCGTATCTAACCACGTCTCCATTCGTTTTCAGCAACTGCTGGAAGCCAAAGGGGTCACCGTCACGGAATGGGTGGCTCTGCGCACCTTGTGGGACAGGGATGCCACCAGCCACGCCGAGCTGATTCAAGCTCTTGGCATGACCAAAGGGGCTGCATCCAAAGTGATCTCCCGGCTCGAAGCCAAGGGGCTGGCAGAGCGACAGTCAACTGCTGGCAATACACGGGATCAAGCCATCGTCCTGACCGCACCTGGTAAGGACTTGGTGCCCCAATTGGCCACACTGGCGGATACCAATGATGACCATTTCTTTGGTCATCTCGGTTCAGAAGAGCGCCAACAGTTGATGAAGGCAATGCAAGCGATAGTGCGGCACCACCAGATCAAAGACATACCCACCGCCTGACAATCACGCACTGCATATATCAACAGGGGAACAACTATGATGTGCGAAAACGCCAACTCCATAATCCAGGCCACCTTTGAAGCCTCCAATAAGGGCCAGATTCACTTCGGTGAAGTGATCAGACAACTGATGGGAGCGCACGTCGAGTCGTACCACGTTGATTACCGATCCGGCCGCACGACCTGCTAGCTGCCTAACGACGCTACTGTCGTTCTTGACTTCGAACAGCCAGATGAGGCCATTGCAGGTACCTTCGATGGAGACGCAGTGCGCGAAGCAATCCTGGGCGCACAGCAGGGGCAGGTGTTGTATCCCGAATTCAAACGGCTTTCTCAGCGTGCTGGCTGCATTGGGTACACGGTTTGGATTGCCGGGCGCCATGTCACCTATTTTGGCCGCAAAGGCGAGACTCACGTCGAGAAATTCCCGAACTGAACCTGTGAATCTCGTCACCTCTCCAAAGGGCAAGGCGCATAGCTAATTCCACTGGCTTGCGCTCTGCCCTGAAGCAGGCCGTTAATCATGACGCTGGCTCCGGCCTGGGAAGGCAAAGGGCTTACTCTCCGGGTGGCGACAGCATAAACCAGCTCGGCGCATCCACCTCTGGCCGCTCCACACCTGTCGCGAATGTCCTCTTTATTCGCTTCACTGACACCTGGTCGACGGACACTGCATCCCGGCAATCACCGACACACAGTAGCGGCATCCATAGTCATCGATAAACCTCGCGACGGAAGATCAGTGGCTGAGGGCCTTTGTAGATGCCGAAGGTGGCGAGGCCAAGACTCGCTTCTCGTCCATCGTTGTTCCAGTCGTACCAAAGCCATTCTGGAACATCCGGAAAACCGACTCGAGCACTGCCAGTAACGTTCGGAGCAGCGACGGTCAGCCCCCCCTGATAACCACTCTTGATAGTTGAAACCTCCAACTGCTCCGCTATATCGGCCAATTTTCCACTCGGCTCGGTCAGACCCGGATTGGGCCAGGTCGGCGCGCTACAGCTGTCGTCCTCTTCAGGAAGGAAAGCGCCGGGCGCCTGCCAGCTTTCGATCGTCCACGGAAGGTTAAGTTGTTGCAGTTCCGAACCATGGGCGTTGCCGATACGTAACCGACCCAGGCGGATTTCACTGGCCTCGTAAGGTAAGTCGTATGGCAGGCAATCCTGCGTTCCCGCCATATAGCAAGCGCCATCGGCATCGGTTAGAGCGTCTGCGGAAAATCGCTGGAGGATCGAGAAAGGCAAATCATCGGCGCCAGGGGTCGTATTGGAAGACTCATAACTCAGGCCATCTCCCGACCACTCATATGCGCGCTGGCCATCCGGATCTTCCGCATCGCTCAAGGTAGAGTCCTGCTCTGGAAAACTGAGATTGTTCGTCAGTTCCCGCATGCCATCCAAGGTCCACCAAGTACTGGATAAAGATGATGGCAAGCGCCAGAAATCTCCACGGTCATAATTTTCCGTCGTGCCTCCTTGACGGTTTTTGCCCGTCACCATCAATTTCGGAACCACGGAATAGGTCACCAACTCCCGCTGGTAGCTGAACCCGTCGCAACTCTCCAGGCTGGCGACGCCGCTCACTTCCAGCGAAGCTGGAATGAACCTGACCCAATGACTAACACCAACTATGTTATTTCCAGCCTTCAGATAATTTTCCGCAGACGCTACAAGTTTCACAACACCAACTTCATCCACTCGCGGAACCGGATCACCATTTGGATCACCAAATGAATTCACCCCCCCTAAGCCATGAGCATAGTTCTCAGGATAAATCTTGGGAGGCACCCCGTCTCGGGGATAGTATTTATCGTCTCCCTCATAACCTACCAGCAACCTTACTGTATGTTCAAAATTTGGCGTCGGCTCGCCACTGCGATTAACCGCGCCAATATCCAAGTCAAATCCATCGCCTGCCGCCTTAAATGCCGGACAATTGCTTCCCGTAAAGGACTCTTCAGGATCACAAACTCCACTTGGCATTTTGATTTCAAAAGAGGCAGGCGTAGCGATAAACTGGCCTTCGCCCTCCAATTCAATCATGGACAGGCCTTCTTCTGGGCTGCCTTCTGCACCCGAATAGCTGACATGCAAAGCCATTTTCCCTGCATCGGCATAGCTCAAACTTTGCAGATTGGCCACAGCAGCATCATTAAAAGTCAAACTATAAGTAGTAGTCTGGCTATCATTTATCTTGCTGACTGCTGAACCAGCGATTGTGACCGAACCATGCCCTATTTCACGGGAAGAATCCGGATCGATATAGCTTGACCAAAGCTTCACACTTCGGGGACCAGCCTGACTAAAAGCAGGACCGCATGTCTGCGGATCGTTCTTGTCCGCTTTAATCGCCGAAATTTTGGCCTGAACGCTATCACCCGAAATAAAATCAGGCACATCGACTAGAAAACCACTGGAATACATCTCCAATGTACAATTTGCCCCTACAGCGCTCGTACCGATCTGACAAAGTGGCGGGTTCAATGCAGAGGGCGTGGAGGCTGTCACCCCCAGAGATGCAGCGCCCTCTTTTACAGCCCTTAGCGCATAGTCCCCATAACCGCCGGAGAACGATTTTCCATATCCGGTAGTCGTTGTACCCTGAGTCACGCTCACTTCAGCGTTGACGGCCTCAACGTAAAAGTTGCTGCATGTCGTATCGAGGCAGGCTTTCACCGTTATCTCTACTGGGCTACAGGTTATGCCGCTGGCAGGTGCGACAATCTCGAAATGATCGATTTCGGCAACCGCACCACCTGAGTCACAAAGCGGGCCCAGCGCAACCGGATCCTCATGTTCGACAATGGAGCCCTGACCTATATAAATGTTGCGCCCGGTAATGCCACCCTTGTACCGCCCATTATTGCTGAAGTTGATCGTCACATCCCCGGCCGCATAAACAAAGGCGGGAAGGTCCTTCTGGCTACTGATGGTGATGTTGCCCGTGGCATACATCAGAAGGTCACCACCGCCAAAATTCTCGAACACCGCTGCGTGCTGGATTTCAATATTGCCGCGCACGAACAACCTGACCTTTCCTTCGCCCGGCAATTTTCGAAATTTGGTTGCGACTTTGGCGGTCAGGTCGCCATCGATCCAGTAATTGCCCGGAGCAAGCTCGAATGTCGAATCGTAAGCCGGCGTCAGAGTGCCCATTTTGTGATCATGGTTGATTTGGGTATAGCGAATGATCGGTGAGCTGTTGGTGGAAAAATTGTTCGAATAAACCCCACCGGTCACCTCAGCCTCCGTCCCCAAATAGACCGACCCATTGGCATAAATAAAACCCGGAAGCTTGAGGCCATTGCCAAAATTGACGTTGCCAGTGGCGTAGATAGCTATTTGCCCGGCAGCAAACCCCTGCACCTTTATCTGCCCTGCCCTTACGTTGCCTCTGACGAACAAACGCACCGTTCCATCGCCTCCCCCGATTCGACGTAGTGTCGAATCCTGCGCCTGCAGATCAAGGTCGCCATCGATCCAATAGTCGCCGGACGAAAACTCCAGGATCGACTGGTAATTGGTTTTCACCCCTTTCATCAGATAAGTGCCACCGACACTGGTGAAGCCAATGATCGAAGCCTGGCCGACCTCCACACGCCCATAATCTCCAGCCGATTTGTACAACGGCTGTGCCCGGTAACCTGTAACAAGATCACCACCACTGGCATTGCCGCTCTGGAAAGTCGTGGGTACCTGGGAGCCGGTCAGAAAGGTCGGTGTCGAGGTAGCCGCATGAGTCCCACTCGCCGCACACTTCACGCCGTCACATAGACCAACCTGATCCTGCCAGCTATGGGTATGCGTCACGGTAGGCGCAACCAGTGTCGGCCCGCTGCCATAGACTCGCGACATATAGCCCATCTGGATGAAGCCGCTGGGCGAGTGGCTCTGGATGCCGCCAGGAAAAATCGCCGTGCATTGCTCAGCCATTGCGAAGCCAGCGAACAATGATGCGGCCAGAAACGCGATGTATCTCATGACCCGACGATTTCCCGGCATTTCAATCCTCCCCCGTCTCGCTGCCCTGCTCCGCCTCTTCCGCTCGCTCGACTACTGCCTGTAATTGCCGATAAGCATGATCCGGACTCCCCACCGAGGCGTATTCGGCCTCGCTGGTAATGGTGTAGAAGACGAGGTTCTGGATGCCCTCTTCCGACAAGTCAGGTGGGCCGGCTTCCTCCGAACAGGAAACATCAATCCGAAACAATCCAGCAAAACCATCCGGCGTAAAAGGAAGATTTACCTCGGAGCAGGTTCCCGCCAGCGCACTGGATATTCCCCATTCAATTCCCGCCCGGGCAGCCTGATAAGCACGAGCTTGTTGTAAGGACAGAGTGTTGGTCGCGGTTTGAGTGACCGACATACGCCACATGGCGGCGATGACACCGGCAATCACGATGATCAGGAACATCGCAGCGACCAAGCCGAAACCACGCTGCTTGTGGCCCTGTAGGAGCGGGCCATGCCCGCGATGCTTCTGCGCAGTATCGATTCGCGGGCATGGCCCGCTCCTACGGAGTGTGTCGCGCCGGAGATCAGGGGGCATTGTCGACATGGACCTGTTGTAGCAGGGTGATGGTTTCGCCGTCCTTGCTCAGCGACAGCCGCAGGGTTACCAAGCCATTGCGGGTATTGGTGGCGGGATCGTAGGTGAATGAACAGGCGGATACGGAGTCGACGACTAGCGAAGCATCTGTATAGGTATATGTACCTGACAACGTATCAAATACCCCACGACGGAGACTTCCGGTGCCATCGCCATTGGCAGCCTCTCCGGGATTTTCGCAGCGGTAACCCAAGACATCGCGCACCAAGTAAAAACGATGCTGGGGCGAGGCATGTTGGAACGAGAATCCTGCAGCTCCAGTTAAGACCAAACACTGTTCATCGGAAGAGGTGCAACCCAGCGCAAACTGAACATTATCCGGCGTGATCACTGCCGATCCGCCGGCATTCCAGACCGCCTGTCCCGTATTGTAGATCACCATCCAGCGGGCCTCGGCTACTTTGCCAGCATCCGTACCAGGGCTGAGGACCGGTATGTTGCACTCTCCAGATTCTGGGCAGCGAGGCGGCTCGTAGCGTTCACCTGATGTTTCCCATTGGTTGGCGCGGTAACGACCGCCTTCATTGATCGCCAACAGCTCAAGAAGGCGACACCCCGAGGCAGGACAAAAGGGCTCGTTACGCAGCGAATTCGGCACTGCCAACCGAATATCCCGTGCCATGCGGTTAAGTGCGCTGGCGGCGAGGTCGGTCAGCTCGGCGCGGCGGCTTTGGTCGACGAAGCCTTGCAGAGGCCGTGACATGACAGAAGAAACCATCACCGCGACGGTACCGGCCAAAGCGATGACCATGATCAATTCGACCAAGGTGAAGCCGGATGGCCGAGCGCGTCTACAGGAACGAACTTTCATCAATAGTCCGTCCTATATCCGGTCAGAGTGAGGGTTTGTCCTGCCGGGTCCTTGACGGAGACATCGATACGCGTGGCGTCCACCTCGTTCAGGCTGGCGGTATTATCCACGACCACCTCAACCGAGTAGCTGGCTAATTCACCGATAGGATTGCCATTCACGTCCTGCGGGGGCGCAGGAGGTTGTGCCGCCGAGCTCAATTGATCGTAGGGAAGAGCCGTGATCGCCTCCAGATAACTCTCGGCTATATACAAGCTCTGCTGGCGCAACATCGGGTCGGCGGACCGGCCGGTGATGGAGGCCATGGCGGAGAACAACGCTGCAGCGGCGATGCCGATGATGACGATGGTGATGACCAGCTCGACCAGGGTCATGCCGCGTTGGGAACGTATCACGGCTGAACCCTCGCCCGTAGGGTTGAGAGCCACCCCGTAAAAAACCTCGAAGCGTTTTCCACAAACCGCTCAGGTTGCGAGCGAATAGTTGGAGCGCCTCGGTGGATGGGTGAGGCATCATCCACCCTACGGCCCTTCCGCCCGATCGATTTCCCGGACGGCCACGCTGCTTTTGTAGGGGCGAATTTATTCGCCTGGCCGTGTGCGATCAGCCCATGCGGAAGGTGCGACAGGCATCGTGGTGCCAAACCACGCGAGCTGAGGCTTGGGTGTTTGTCGTCACGCCGCAGGTGCCGGGGAGTTTGGTGCCGGGCGAATGAATTCGCCCCTACGGGAAGCGCAGTGCAGGTGATTAACCCGGTGGTCATTGCATGACCTCGATAAAGCCGGTGGCGCGATGGATTTTCATTTTGAAACTGGATTCACCAATTTCCAATTCATCGATACCCTGCACCGGACAAAATTTTGTAGTGGAAACACAGCCAATAGAATTGAAAACAACCGTAAAGGGAGCAGCGCCAACCTTTATGACCTGCTGCGGATTAGCAACTGCATAACCGCCAAGCACAGTTTCACCTGAATTCTTATCTCCACAATTATTAAAATAATGCAATTCGGTCCCAGTCGCACTAACCTGGACCTGTATATAACACCCACTTGCCACCGCCAATTTCTGCGCATAGCGAACAGACGAAAGAACCTCTTCGAAATAGAAGCGTTCATCGAAGTTGCTTTTACTAAAGAAGCGCGGCCCCACCACGGCGGCGAGGATGCCGATGATTACGATCACCATGATCAACTCGACGATTGTAAAACCGCGCTGTTCAACCATTGGCCAGCCCTTTGTTCAAGCGGGTTGGAGGCGGGAATTGACCAGCCTCCAGAAATTCGTGGCAACCCGGCCAAAAGCCGGGTTGCGATGCAGCGTAGGGCGGATGAAACCCGCCGACTATGAGTTGTCGTCAGGTTTCGACATCCGTGAATTGCAACCGCCCTACATAACTACATAGTTAGCAATCACCAGTTGCTGGAGTAATATCGGAAATATCCACACCACTCGTTGCACTTGTTGCTGGCGTGTAGTCAAAACTACAAGAACCGAGCGTTACTTTTACATCTGTCCCATCGAGAGCGACAGTATAGTCGTTGCTAAGCTGAGCCGCCTCCCTAACATCAGCGACCGTCCCGGAAATATATCCATATGCCAAATTTATTTCCTGCCCCTCAAGTTCGACTGACTCGCCGGTCGCAGCTATGTTGTTTTCAACCAAAGCAGCCGAATGGACAATAGCACTAGCTGAACGAAGGGCGCCTTGAGCTGCTTCCAAGCTGGCCCGTCGCGCATCCGCCCCAAAATCCGCAAACCTCGGCAACGCAAACGCCGCCAAAATTCCCAATATCACGATAACCATAATCAACTCGATCATGGTGAAGCCGCTTTGTTGCTTTTTCATGGTGTTGCTCCTTTTTGCCTTATTCAAAAGTGACGGCGACTTCGCCGGTGTTGCTGTTGTACTCGATGAAATCGTTGTTTCCATCAAGGGTGTAGCGATAGAGGCAGCGGTGGCCCTGGGCCTCGGCGCGGAAGGTGGGGTTGGTGCCGGTGACGCTGGCCGCCGAGGCTTGCAGCAGGTTGGCCCAGAGGTTCATGCATTCCTGCTGGCTCATGCTGGTGATGGCACCGGGGTTGCCGCTGCGTTCGGTACCGACGGGCCAGCCGAGGGTGTTGACGTCAACGGTGCCGTTGCCATAGCCCAGCACGTCGATCTGGCAGTTGCCGGCCACGCAGCTGTTGCGGTTGAGTTCGTATTGGCCGCGCACCAGAGAGACGGCCGACGTGAAGGCGCCGCCGGCGCTGCGCACGGTGGCGCGGTGGGCGTCCTTGGCCGAGTCGATGAAGTGCGGTAGCGCCACCGCGGCGAGGATGCCGAGGATGGCGATGACCACCACCAGCTCGATCATGGTGAAGCCCTGGTTCTTCTGCATTACATGCGCTCGCTGCTGGTTTTCATTCATCTGCTCACCTTTCGTGTCGGCACAGGCGTACCGCCCTGCCCTTCGCGTTTCGTTGTTCGCTGCTTCAGTCATCACCCCCTCCCCTGCGCCGCGTTGCCCAGCTCCCACATCGGCAGGAACACGCCCAGCGCCAGCACCAGCACCATCACGCCCATGCAGACGATAAGGATCGGCTCGATGGCGTCGGCCAGTTGCTTGAGGTCGTAGTCGACCTCCTGTTCGTAGAAATCGGCGACCTCGATGAAGAGGTCATCCAGTGCGCCGGTCTCTTCACCAACCGCCATCATCTGCAAGACCAGCGGGGTGAACAGGCCACTGTTGTAGGCCGAGCGCGTCAAGGCCTCGCCGCGCTCGACGCTTTCGCGGATAGAGAGGATCGCCTCGCCGATATGGCGGTTGCCGACGCTGGCGCTGTTGATCGAGAGGGTTTGCAGCAGCGGCACGCCGGCGCGGTACATCATGGCGAAGGTACGGGTGAAGCGCGCCAGGGCGATGCGCTCGAAAATGCCGCCGACGATGGGCAGGCGCAGCTTGATGCGGTCCCAGCGAAGTCGGCCAGCGTCGGTCTCGATCCACTTGAAGAAGGCGTAGAGCCCGCCAACGATGCCCAGCAGCAACAGCCACCACCAGTCGCGCATGAAGTTGGAAGTGCCGATGAGAATGCGCGTGGCCAGGGGTAGCTGGGCATGGAACTGGGCGAAGACCTTGGCGAAGGCCGGGATCACCAGCAAGTTGATCACGCCCAGCGCGACGGCCATGGCCGCCATGACGAAGATCGGATAGCGGGTGGCCTGCTTGATGCGCTTGCGGGTTTCGCGTTCGAGCTCGAGATAGGCGGACAGCTGCTTGAACGCCTGATCCAGCTGGCCGGTGTTTTCGCCGACGCTGACCATGCTGACGAACAGGTTGTTGAACACCTTGGGATGGGCATTGAGGGCAACCGCCATCGACATGCCGCTTTCCAGGCTGGCGCGCACGTCCTGCAGAATCCCGCGGAAGTAGAGGTTGCGGTTGGATTCGGCGAGGCCGCCGATGGCACGGATGATCGGCACGCCGGCTTTGCTCAGGCTGTACATCTGGCGGCTGAAAATGATCAGTTCGTCCAGGTCGACGCGCTTGCGCCGCAGCTTTTCGCGCAGCTGCGCCAACACATCGTTGTCAGCCGTCTCGACCCTGCCCGCTTCGATGGTCAGCGGGATGATCTGCCGGGACAGCAGTTCACCGGCGACGGCATCGGCGCTCATACCCTCGAGCTCACCACTGACCTTGGCGCCCTGGGCGTTGCGGCCGGTGTAGCGGAAGCTAGGCATCGGCACGGGCCTCCCTGTCGCCACCAGTCGCCGTGTTCCGGCCCATCGCCAATGGCCACGAGAAGTTCATTCGTTCTGCCGCGCTAAAAGCATCGCCCCGGGGTCGGGCCTCCCACAACAGCAGGCTGCGCACACCGAACCCTGTGGGAGGCGCGCCCACGCGGCGATTGCCGGCGCAGAGCGGGTACGACCCGCCGATGGGGCGTTGGCGCCTGGTCCGTTCGGCGGGCGCGGCGCAGCACTGGACGATCACGCGGCCACCTCGTCGTCGGCCAGCGTGGCGCAGACCTTCAACACCTCGTCGACGCTGGTGACGCCGGCGATGGCGTAATCCAGCGCACAGGCCGCCAACGGGCGGTAGTGCACCTGCTGGCGCGCAGCCTCGGCGAAGCCCTGCGGATCGCCCCGGCGCAGCGCGGCGATCATCGGTTCGTCCAGTTCCAGCAATTCGTAGACACCGACGCGGCCGGCATAACCGGTGTTGTGGCAATGGTGGCAACCGCTGCCGCGCTTGAAGCTGCGCCCTTCCAGCGAGCCGCCATGCAGGGTTTCCAGCCAGGCCAGTTGGCGCGGATCGGGCCGGTGGTCTTCCAGGCAGTTCTCGCAGACCCGGCGTACCAGGCGCTGGGCCAGCACGGCATTCAGTGCGGTGGCGACCAGGAAGGGTTCGACGCCCATGTCGATCAGGCGCATGGCCGAGGTCAAGGCGTCGTTGGTGTGCAGGGTCGACAGCACCAGGTGGCCGGTGAGCGCGGCACGCAGGCCGATCTCGGCGGTTTCCTGGTCGCGGATCTCGCCCACCAGCACGATGTCCGGGTCCTGGCGCAGGGCAGCGCGCAGCACGCGGGCGAAGGTCAGTTCGATCTTGGCGTTGACCTGCACCTGATTGATGCGCGGCAGCCGATACTCCACCGGGTCTTCCACGGTGATGATCTTCTTCTCCGGGCTGTTCAGCTCGGACAGGCCGGCATAGAGCGTGGTGGTCTTGCCCGAGCCGGTGGGGCCGGTGACCAACACCATGCCGTGCGGGCGATGCAGCAGGCGGCGGAAGCGTTCGAGCATGGCCGCCGGCATGCCGGTGCCGTCGAGCTGGAACATCGCCCCGCTCTGGTCGAGCAGACGCATGACCACCGATTCGCCGAACTGCACCGGCATGGTCGAGACCCGCACGTCGAGGTTGCGGTTCTTGACGCGGATATTGAAGCGGCCGTCCTGCGGCAGACGCTTCTCGGAGATGTCCAGGCCGGACATGATCTTCAGACGCATGACCAACGCCGAAGCGACCCGCTGCTCCTTCATTACCTGCTCGTTGAGCACGCCATCGATCCGCTGGCGGATGCGCACCACGCCTTCGTCCGGTTCGATGTGGATATCCGAGGCCTTCATCTGCACGGCATCTTCGAACAGCGTCTGCAGCAGGCGCACCACAGGCGCGTCGCTGTTGCTCTCGGCGCCCAGGCGCGACAGGTCGAAGTCGCTGTCCTGCAGTTCGCCTTCGAGCTCGCCGGCCAGCGAGGCGATCTCGCTGGTACGCCGGTAGAGCTGGTCGAGCGCGCCGAGCAGTTCACTTTCGCGCACCACGGCAGGGAACACGCGCTTGCCCAGCAGGCGCTCCATCTCGTCCTGGGCGAACAGGTCGAGCGGATCGGTCATGCCCACCAGCAGCCCTTCACCCTGGCGTGACAGCACGAGCACCCGGAAGCGCCGCGCCACCGCCTCGGGCAGGCTTTGGGTGAGCTGGTTGTCGAACTTGTAGTGCTTGAGCTCGACGAAGGGGATTTGCAGCTGCTCGGAAAGCGCACGCAGCAGGCGACCCTCGTCGATGAAGCCGAGGTCCAGTACCGTGCGACCGAGCTTGGAGCCAGTGCGTTTCTGGTCCTGCAGCGCCAGCTGTAGCTGGGCCTCACTGATCAGGCCGGCCTGGACCAGCAGGTCGCCTAGACGAATCTTGCGCTGACGCATGTCTTGCTGGGTCATCGACCAACTCCCAGGGCAGCGGCCCGTTCAACGGCAAAGCGCCGTGCATTTCCATCCAGCCCCTGCCCTTGCGCAGCCAAGCGATAATGATCAGCCGCGAGCGCGGGCTGATCGAGCTGCTCCAGCGCGATGGCCAGGCCCAGTTGCCAGGATGCCTGCTGCGGCCGGAGACCGACCAGTTGGCGGTAGATGGCTGCGCTGCCCGCCCAGTCGCCGACCTGCTGCCGCAGTGCGGCCAGTAGCGCGTGATACGCCGAATTGCTCGCCAGGGCCGGCAAGCTCTGTTCGAGGGTGGCGAGGGCGGCAGGCTTGTCGCCGCCCAGCAGTTGGCCGCGAGCCAGCAACATGCGCAGCTCGGCATCCCGGGGCCGGGTTTGCAGCTGGCCAGGCAGCCAGGCGAGCAGCGTATCGATCTGTCCGCTGGCCAGATAGGCTCGCGCCAGCCAGCGAATCGCTTGCGGATTGTCCGGTTGTGTAGCGTGCAGCGATTGCAGCAACTGGATGGCTCGCGGGTAATTCTGCTGCCGCAGGGCGTCCTGGGCCTGCGCCAACGGCTCGGGCCGGTGACTGCCGATCTGCACCGACTGCTTCGCCGAAACCTCGGGAGCTGCAACCTGCGCGGCAACCGGCTCGGCAGGATTGCGGACTTCCGGCGCGGGTGCGGCCGCGCGTGGCTCGTCCGGCACGCTGCGAGTCACCCAGTCGGGCCAGTCCGCTTCGTCCCTTACCGCTTCGGCGACCGGCAGAACCAGCTCATCGGCCGGCGCCGACGGTTCGCCCCCCAGGCGCGCCTCCAGCCAGAGCTGGACGTGACCACCAGCCGGCTCGAGCCGGTCGCGAATGTCGAGACGATCGGTCATGCCGATCAGCAGCACCCGCACCTCATCATCATGCGGTTCCACGCGCCAGGACAGGGTCAGGCCGTTTTGCTCGATGCGCCCGGTAAGCGCCTCGCCGGCAAGCACGACGCCAGGCAGACGCAGGCTGACCACGCCGCTTTCATCGGTACGCTGGTAACTGACCGAGCGATCCAGCAGCAACTGCAGCACGAAGCGGCCTTCCTCTTCGTGAGGCAGGACATCCAGCAGCCGCACAGCCGTCGCTGCCGGCGGCGCCGGTACGACGGCGGGTGCGGCGGGTGCGGCGGGTGCGGCGGGTGCTTCGACCTGGCGGCTACCGAACGGCAGCCGCTCGAACATAAGCCCCACGCCAAGCGCGACAAGCAGCACCGCAACCAGCGGCAGCAGCCAGCGTTTCGCCCGTGCCGAGCGCTGGCGGCGAAGCAACGCGGCCTCATCGACCGTACGCACGCCGTTCAGTGAACTCTGCCCGCCGGAAGCCGCACCGCGCGCCTCCAGATCCCGCAGCATGTCGTTGACCAGGCTCATGGCTGCGCCTCGATGAACTGCGAGAGCCATGGCCAGGCGCCGAGCAGCAAGCTCAAGGTGATGCCTCCCGCGAGCATGGCCCAGCGCACCGGCGAAGCCGTTCGAAGGAAGGGACGGGCGCCTTCCGTATCAGCGACGGCCCGCTGTACATGACGACGGGTGATCCGCGGTCGCCCCTCACCGAAGGCCGCCATCAGGCATTTATTGGCAAGAATGTTGAGCAGCCGCGGGATACCACCGCTGCCCTTGACCAACAGCCGCACCGCGGCGGGTCCGAACAGCGGGGGGCCCTGATAACCGGCGACGGCGAGGCGTTCGTGCAGGTAGCGACCGACATCACTGGCATCCAGCGGTTGGAGCCGATAGGAAAAGGTGATGCGCTGGCGCAACTGGCGAAAATTTTCACTGCTCAAGGTTGCATCCAGCTCAGGCTGACCGAACAACACCACCTGAAGCAGCTTGCGCCGTTCCGTTTCCAGGTTGGTCAGCAACCGCAGGGCCTCCAGCGTCGTGGGCGGCAAGGCTTGCGCCTCGTCGATCAGCAGCACGGTGCTTTTGCCGGCCGTAGCCAGCTCGATCAGACGATGATGCAGCACCGTGAGCAAGCCATGGTTGTCCAGACGATCGACATGCCGCACGTGCAGCTCGTGCGCCAGCGCCTGGTGCAACGCCATCGGGCCGAGCGCGGGATTCGGCAGCCAGGCGACCTGATAGTGCTCGGCATCCAGCTGCTTGAGCAGCTCGCGGCAGAGCAGTGTCTTGCCCGTGCCCACTTCACCGGTCACCTTGATGAAGCCTTCACCCTCGGCCAGCGCCACCCGCAACAGGTTCAGACACGCCTGATAAGACGGCAGCCGCACCATGAAGCCGGTGTTGGGCGTCAGCGCGAACGGCTTCTCGCGCAGACCGAAGAATGCCTCGTACATGCGGCGGCCTACCTCACCTGCCGAAACGAATCGGCGCTGCGGCGCAACTCGTCGACCCAGACCTGATCAGTGATCACCTGCGGACGCACCAGAATGACCAGCTCGGTCTGCTGGAGCGATTTGCTTTGCTGCTGAAACAGCGGTCCCACGATTGGCAGCTTCGAAACCCAAGGTAAATTCGCATCGTTGTTGGTGTTGCGGTTTTCCAGCAGGCCGCCGATGACCACCACCTGGCCGCTGCGCGCACGCACGATGGAGTCGGACTGACGCGTGGTGGACAGCGCCAGTGGCAGGTTGAACACGTTGTCGGCGCCACCCAGCTGGATGCTCTTGTTCTGGTCCTGTACGCGACTGACGGTAGGCCGCACATGCAGGGTGACCTGGTCGTTCTCGTCGATCTGCGGCGTCACGTCCAGCGAGATGCCGGAGAAGAACGGCGTTAGCGTGATATCGAGGTCGGGCGCGGTGGTGCCGCCGGCCAGCGAGGTGGTGGTGGTCGAAACGTCGGTGACGAAGAACTCGTCGGTGCCGACCTTGATCACCGCCTTCTGGTTGTTCAGCGTGGAAATGCGCGGACTGGAGAGCACACGCACATCGCCCTGGGTTTCCAGAAGCTGAACTACCCCCTCAAAGTTTCCGAAATCAAACGTGGCACCGAACACGCCGCCAACCCCGCTGGGACCGCTTAACGGGATACTGGGAATATTCACGCCTTGTGGCAAGCCGCTCTGAACATTGGTCCCGTTAGTGAGAGTGCTATCGACATTGTTGCCGGTCGTAGTGATGAAGCTGCCGAGGCTAAGTCCTTTCTGGCCCTGCAAAAAACTCCAGTTAATCCCCGACTGGAAACCATCGGATAGACTCACCTCGAGAATCTTGGTTTCCAGAATCACCTGGCGCTGCAGGTTGCGCTGTGCCTGTTGCAGGAAGCGCTCGACGCTCTGCTGGTCGCCGGTCGATGCGCGCACCACCAGCAGGCCGGCCTGCGGGTTGACCACCACGCTGTTGCCCGCCTCGCTGCCGATCATCATCGCCACCACGTCGCGCACTTCGCTCCAGAAGTCGACGTTGCTGCTGGTCAGCAACTGGCTGGCATTGACGGTGCTGGAGGTCGTGCTGGTAGTGGTGCCGCTCGCCCCCGTGCCGGTATTGTCGCTGGTGGAGACCTGGCCCGAGCTGACCCGTGTATCGCTCATGCCCTGGCGCTGCAGGTTGAGGTAATTCAGGTCATAGGTTCGCGTCACCGCGGTATTGGCCTGGATCTGGTAGCCATAGCTGGTGCGACGATAGTCATAACCATAGCTGTCACGCACCGCCGCCAGCACCTCCTCCAACGTCACATTGCGCAGGCTGAAAGTGATGTTGCCGGTCACCCCGGGATGCACCAGCAGGTTCTGCCCGGCGCTGTCCATGAGGCTGAGGAAGAACTCGCGGGCCGGCATGTCGTTGGCCACCACATCGAAACGCGGGCCGTTGGCAATGGTGCCGCCATCGACATCCAGAGGCGGGATCAGGGCCGCCTGCACCGAAGGCGGCGGCTCGGCCTTGACCTGGCTCTGCTGCAGACTCTCCTCGAACAAGCGATTGCTCTGCTCATACAGGCGCTGGTCGCCGTCCTTGAAGGTCTGACAGGCAGCCAGAAGGCTGAACAGGCTCAGCAGGACGAGGCGCGGCAGAAGGATCGGCATCATGGTCGGGATTGGCTCGAAGTGATGATCGGCGCAGCCAGACGCAGCTGTTGCCGCTGTCCGTCACGCTCGATCAGGACGGAGTTCGTGTTGATCGCCAGGACTCGCGCCCCGGCAAGGCTTTCGCCGACTTGCAACGACTGGCCGTTGAGCACGGCGCGTGAGCCCTGGGCGCTGCGGAAGATCGCCTGGAGCTGCAAGGTGGCCAAAGGCTGGCGCTCGGGCGTCGCAGACGCGAACGCAGCAGGCGGTCGCGTCGGGTCGAGCGCGAATGCCGAAGCGGGCAGCAACAGCACGAGCCAGGCAGCACGAAGAAAATTAGACACCGACCCACCCCGCATGACGACTCAAGGTATGCAGTTCGAGCGTGACCCGCGCCTTGTCCGGCCCGGCATCCTCGACCTGGTAGTCGAGGCTGTCCCAATGCAGACGCCAGCCACTGTTCTGCACCGATTGCAGGTAGGCGAGCAGGTCGAAATAGCCGCCCTGCAAGGTCATACGCACGCCGTGACGATAGAAATCCGGTGTCGCAGGTGAAGCCTCGTCTTTTTTGCTCGTCGCGGAAGCCGGCAGCTCGAGGGGGGCTGTGAAGCTCTCCACCCCGACCAGTTGCAGGCGCGGCTGGCGACGCAACAGGTCCTGCAGCAGCGCCTTCATGCGGGACGGAGATACCAGCGAACTGGTCTGCTCATCGATGCGCCGCAGGATCTGCTCGCGACTGGCCTCGGCGGCGGCGATGGCTTGCCGGTAAGGGCGATTGGGGTCGGCAGCGAGTCTCGCCTGCAGCTCGAGCCGCGCATTGTCCGCTTCCATCTGGCGCGCCTCGGCGAGACGGCGCTGGTTTTCCTGGGCAGAGATACGCTGCGCCAGAGGCTCGGCAACCAGCAGTACGTAGAGCATCAGCAGCAGCGCCAGGCCGACGAGGAAACACAGCCACTGCTCTCGCGGCGCGAGTGCTTGCCAGCGCTTGCGCAGGCTATCCACGGCATTACTCATTGTCGTTCTCCTTGACGGCACGTGACGACAGCAGGAAAAGCAGCAGGCCATCGTCGTCACGCTGCAGGTCGAAGTTGCCGAACTCGCGTCCGCGCAAGGCAGCGCTGCGCCCCAGACTTTCCAGATAAAGCGGCAGCAGCTCCTGATCCTGACTCAGGCCCCGCAACAGCATGTCGCTGCCGCCCGCCTGCAGCCGAATGCGCGTAAGCCACAGCCCACTGGGCGGGTGTCGGTCGGCAAGCGCGGTGAGCAACGGCGCGAACCCGCCACGTAGCTGGCTATCGAGTGTTTGCAAATGGCTGGCCAGATTCTGCAGCTTCAGGTTTTCCGCTTCACGCTCGGCCAATTGCGTGGGCAGCCGACTGTCGAGTTTCGGCTCGCGGTAGCTCGCCTTGAATGTCGCCAGCTCGGACTCCGCGCTTGTCGCCTGGGCCTCGGCCAATTGCCGAGCCCCCTCGCCCTGTTGCAGAACCCAGCTCTGCCAGACGGCATGCGCCAGCAGCGCCACCAATAGCGCACTTAGACCAAGCAGCATGCTGCGCGGCCGCGGTCCACCCTGCTGGCGTCGTTCATGCTGATAAAGGTTGACGTTCTGCATCACGGCGCTTCCTGACGCAAAGCGGCGCCCACTGCGCCGAGGCAGAAGGCCTGCTCGGCTTCGGTCAGATCGGCGGCCGGCTGCCCTGGAAACAGCTCACGCAAGTCGAGCCGCTGCAGATTCACGGCCAGCCCGCTGGCGAGCCCTTGATAGGTTCGCTCGCCGTCCTGTTTCATCGGCAGCAGCAACAGACGCTTGATATAGCCTTTGCCCAGCTGGCTCTCGAAATAGTCCAGCGAACGCTGGATCTCCAGCGTCATGCTGCTCTGCTCCTGAGCCGCACGGGCCAGGCCGTGCTCGATGCGCCGCGCCATGTACAGGTCAACGCCATTCTGTATGCAAATGAGGCCTTCGCTGGTGCGCAAGCGCAGCAACGCGACATTCGCCCCCTCGGCCCCGGCGAGCGCCCCAAGATTGCGGAGCGCCATTTCGGTGATGTCGATGCTCGACATGCGCAGACCGGCCTGCCGTACGAGCTGGGCGTGATGCTGCATACGGCTCTTTTCGAGCACGGCGCAGTAGACCATGCGGGTACGCCCGCGATAAGCATCCTCAGGCAGGGCGAAACAATCGATCACCACCTCATCCAGCGATTGGCTGATCATGTCCTTGACCCGCCAGCGCATGGCATCGCGAAGCTCCTGAGGCGGAACATCCGGGGCTTCGAGCAGGAACATCTGGTATTCGGAAGGGTGCAGCAGAAGGTTTACCGGCAAGCCTTGCAAGGCATATTCGGTGACGGCCTTTTCCAACAGGGCCGAATGCGTATCGGGAGGGCCGTCGAGATGTTCGCAGCAAAGCAATGCGGGTCGCTTGCCCGGCGATCGCATCAAGTGCGCCACGGCTACGCCCTGCGGACCCGCCTCGATCCCCAGCATGCCAGCCGGCTTGGATTTCTTGGATTTGGAAAACAGATCCACCACTGGCTCCCTCGCCAAGAACGTCGGTGTTCGACCACTGTCGAGCAGCAGTCGATACTGAGGGCGTCAATAGATAGCACATCGCTATCGCGCTGGACTCTAACAATATTCAGCGATTGCGTCCAAATATTGTCACAAGTCAATCAAGCAACCAATAACCGTCAATTCAACCACGCCAACATTTAACACATTCTCAAGCAAAAGAAATGAATGCGCTATGGAAGCACCCGTCCTTTCGTCGCCCGACATCAGGCGACGGACGGACGGCGAACTCTGTGACGAGCCCTGCGGCAGGCTAGAACAGGCTAAGTTGCTCGAAACCGCCACGCAGATCGATCAGACGCACGCCGACGCCGATCAGCCGTACCGGGCGCGCTCCCCGCGCGTAAGCGCTGGCGAGCAGATCTGCGTAGTCGCCAAGCTCCAGCCCGGCACCGGCCTGTTCGAGAGTGGTCTGTGTAAAGTCATGGAACTTCAGCTTGACGAACGGTTTGCCGGGCCGATATCCGCTGTCCAGCCGGGCCAGGCGCGTACCAAGTTGCTGCAGCAACGGCGGCAGACGCTCGAGGCACGCCGGCAGATCAGGCAAATCCTGGTCATAGGTCTGCTCGACACTCACGGACTGCCGCCGGCTCTCCACCCGTACCGGACGCTCGTCCACTCCACGAGCCAGCCCCCAGAGTCGCTCGCCGAATGCACCGAACTCCCGAACGAGCTCCAGCCGCCCCCACTCACGCAGATCGCTGCAGGTACGAATCCCCAGGCGCCCGAGCTTTTCGGCAGTAACCCGACCAACCCCGTGCAGCCGACCGACATCCAGCGCCTTGACGAATTCATCCATTTGTCCTGGCGTGATGACGTAAAGCCCATCAGGCTTATTCCATTCACTGGCGATCTTGGCCAGGAACTTGTTCGGCGCCACTCCCGCCGACACCGTGATGCGCAACTGCTGCCAGACACGCCGACGGATGTCTTCGGCGATCCGCGTGGCACTACCGGAAAAGTGCTCGCAGGCGGACACGTCGAGATAGGCCTCATCCAGTGATAGCGGCTCGATCTGCTCGGTATAGGTGCGAAAGATGTCGTGAATCTCTCGTGATGCCTCCCGATACGCCTCCATGCGCGGCCGCAGTATCAGGAGATCCGGGCACAACTTGAGCGCGTGCCCCGACGCCATGGCCGACCGTACGCCGTATGCGCGCGCCTCGTAGTTGCAGGTGGCGATGACCCCGCGCCTGTCCGCCGCCCCGCCCACCGCTATCGGCCGCCGGGCCAGACTCGGGTCGTCGCGCATTTCGATGGCTGCGTAGAAGCAGTCACAGTCAATATGAATGATCTTGCGGGAACTGGCCTGAGTCACGAAAACGGCTACCGGGATGAATGAACGAATCGTCAGCGCAACGGGTCGGTAATTGAGATGGTAAGTCCTTTTTACACCCCGACAACCGGAGGTTCAGATGAAAATCTTGTACGCAGGCACCATCGCTCTGTGCAGCTTGCTTTCCACAGTCGCGACAGCCGACCAGGACATGATGAACACCCAGCCGCAAGGCACCAATATCCAGCAGGAAAAGCACGGCGAGGATCAGGTCCGCGAAAACGAAGACGGTGCCGATCCGAAGATGAAAGAGGAAATTCAGGAGGATTGGCGCGAAGACGCCAAAAAGCGCCGTGAGAGCGACGTCATGAAGCCCGAGCAGCGCGGCTGAGCCGAACGCGCCGTCAAAGCTCCAGCGGCTGCACCAGCGCCTTGCCGTAGCCGTCGACGAATTCCGGGGGCATGCGCTTGGGCTTCCCGCTGGAGAGCTCGATGCAGACGAAGGTCGTCTGCGCACGCAGCAAGGTCGCGCCATCGGCAGGCCTGATCAGCTGAAAAGTGCGCTTCATCTTCAACCGGCGGTCGGATTCGCAAATCCAGGTACCCAACTGCAGCTGATCGCCCTCGTAGGCCGCTGCCAGATAATCGATTTCATGTCGCAATACCGCCATGGCGCGATCCAGCCGGCGGTAGTCACCGATACCCAGTCCCAGGCTCTGCGAGTGCTGCCACGCACACTGCTCGAGCCACGTCACGTAGGCAGCGTTATTGGCATGGCCGAGCGCGTCGATATGCTCGGGCTGCACCTGCAGGTCGATGATGAATGCCTGCGCCTGATCCCAGCTCATTCGTTAGATACCTCGATGGCTGATTGCAATGGTTTATGAAACCGCAGCGAACCCGGCAAGTCACGCACGTTGCCCAGCGCTATGGCTCGGCATTCAGCGAGCGAGCACCCGCTATCTTTTCCATGCGCAAAACAAAAAGGGCCATCTTATGAAAGATGACCCCTTGAAGCCCAAAACGGGCAATAAAAATGGCGTCCCCTAGGGGACTCGAACCCCTGTTACCGCCGTGAAAGGGCGGTGTCCTAGGCCACTAGACGAAGGGGACGAAACCTTCGTACGAACCACAGTGCATCTGCGGATCGCTGGAAATTGGTGGAGCTAGACGGGATCGAACCGTCGACCTCTTGCATGCCATGCAAGCGCTCTCCCAGCTGAGCTATAGCCCCGGATTTATCGTCTCTCGACGCGCGATGCAAGCATCACTGAATAATGGCGTCCCCTAGGGGACTCGAACCCCTGTTACCGCCGTGAAAGGGCGGTGTCCTAGGCCACTAGACGAAGGGGACGCAAACCCTTCAAGCGCAACCTGTAAATACAGGCTGGTGGCAAATTCTGCTCTTCGAGATTGGTGGAGCTAGACGGGATCGAACCGTCGACCTCTTGCATGCCATGCAAGCGCTCTCCCAGCTGAGCTATAGCCCCATCTCGAGGACGGGGCGCATATTAGGGGCGCCCCTTGGCAGTGTCAACAATAATTTCGACCGAGCCGTAGATTTTTTGGCATTAGGAACAATTACTTACCGCCGACCAGTGGTAACCGTGCGCCATCATGACGACACGGCCCCAGACCGACTCCCCTGCCCGTCTACTCAGGCAATCGTCGCCAGCAGCTTCTCCCACTCCTTGACTTCCTTCTTCGACGCACCACCGAGCAGCTCCAGTGCGTTGCGCAGACGGAAACGGGTCAGGTCCGGGCCGAGGATTTCCATGGCATCGAGCACCGATACCGAACTGGCCTGGCCGGTGATGGCCGCAAACATCAGCGGCATCACGTCGCGCAGCTTGAGACCGAGTTGCCCCGCCACCTGGGTGATGCAGGCCGTGATGCGCTCTTTTTCCCACTGGCGCAGCGCCTCCAGCTTCCAGAGGATCAGCTGCATCACCTGGCGCACCTGCGTATTGTCCAGCTTCTTGTGTGCGAACAGCGCAGGATCGAGCGGTAGCGCACCGGAGAAGAAGAAGCCAGCCAGCGGCGTGATCTGGCTGAAGGTTTCCACGCGCTGCTGCACGTGCGGCGCGATCTGCATCATGTACTCAGGATTGAACGCCCACTTTCGCACTTCGGCAGCGAACTGATCGACCGAAAGCTCGCGCAGCCACTGACCGTTCAGCCAGGACAGCTTCTCCAGATCGAAGATCGGCCCGCCGAGGGACACGCGATTGATATCGAAGTGTTCGATCATCTCGTCCAGCGTGAACTTCTCGCGCTCGTCGGGCATGGACCAGCCCATACGGCCCAGGTAGTTGAGCATGGCCTGCGGCAGGAAGCCCATGCGCTCGTAGAAAGTCACCGAGGTCGGGTTCTTGCGCTTGGACAGCTTGCTCTTGTCCGGATTGCGCAGCAGTGGCATGTAGCACAGCTGCGGTTGCTCCCAGCCGAAATACTCGTACAGCTTGATCAGTTTGGGTGCCGACGGCAGCCACTCCTCGCCGCGTAGCACGTGAGTGATACCCATCAGGTGGTCATCGACCACATTGGCGAGGAAGTAGGTCGGCAGGCCATCGGCCTTCATCAGCACCTGCATGTCCATGCGATCCCAGCCGATCTCGACGGTGCCGCGCAGCATGTCGTTGACCTGGCACACACCTTCGCTCGGCACCTTCATGCGGATCACATGGGATTCGCCGGCAGCGATGCGACGCTGCGCCTCGGCTGGTTCGAGGTGCATGCAGTGGCCGTCGTAGCGCGGCGTTTCCTTGTTGGCCATCTGCTCGGCGCGGACCTGATCCAGGCGCTCGGCGCTGCAGAAGCACGCAAAGGCGTGACCCTTGTCGACCAGCTCATCCGAGTATTTCTTGTAGATCTCGCCGCGCTCGCTCTGCCGATACGGGCCATGCGGGCCGCCTACGTCGGGACCCTCGTCCCACTCGATACCGAGCCAGCGCAGGGCATCATAGATCTGCTGCTCCGATTCGCGAGTCGAACGCAGCTGATCGGTGTCCTCGATGCGCAGAATGAACTGACCGCCGTGCTGTCGGGCGAAGCACAGGTTGAACAGCGCGATGTAGGCGGTGCCAACATGGGGATCACCGGTGGGAGATGGCGCGATGCGGGTGCGAACCGTGGTCATGGATGCTCTCGGACGAATAGGACGAACGGAAATCGAAGAGGCGAATGGTAGCAGGCGCGCAGCAATGGGCTCCAGCCGCACACCGCCGACGACGCTTTCTACCCGAAAGCATCGCCCCGAGGTCGGGCCTCCCACAAAGGCGGCGAGGGCACACAGGCCTCGTGGGAGGCGCGCCCTCGCGGCGATGCAGGTCGGAGGACGATTCAAACCCGCGACCAACAGCCCAAAGACCGGACCTCACACCAAGCATCAGCCCCCACCACACCCGTGGGAGGCGCGCCCTCGCGGCGATGCAGGCCGCAGGGCTGCCTGTTCAAAGGCAAGCCATCGGTCTTGCAGACGCCTCGGAGCATGTGGCCGCGGCCTTGCATAAGGCTTCTATTGCGCAGCTGAATACGCACTCCAGGCCCAACAAGAGCATCGCCCCGAGGTCGGGCCTCCCACAAAGGCGGCAAGGGCACACAGGCCTCGTGGGAGGCGCGCCCTCGCGGCGATGCAGGCCGGAGGACTGCTCCTCTCAGACCTGCAGCAGCCGCTCGCGCAGCTTGTGGATTTCGTCGCGCGCCTCGGCCGCAGCTTCGAATTCGAGGTCGCGCGCCAGGCTCAGCATTTTCTCTTCCAACTGACGAATCCGTTTGGTGATCTCGCTCGGCGAACGCAGCTCGTTCTCGTAGCGCGCGCTCTCCTCTGCCGCCTTGGCCTCGCCGCGCCGCTTCTTGCTGCGCGAGCCCGGCACGGTGGCGCCCTCGAGGATATCCTGCACGTCTTTCTTCACGCCCTTGGGCACGATGCCGTTGGCCTCGTTGAAGGCAAGCTGCTTGTTGCGCCGCCGCTCGGTTTCGTCCATGGCGCGCTGCATCGAGCCGGTGATGTTGTCGGCGTAGAGAATGGCCCGCCCATTGAGGTTGCGCGCAGCGCGGCCGATGGTCTGGATCAGCGAACGCTCCGAGCGCAGGAAGCCTTCCTTGTCCGCATCGAGGATCGCCACCAGCGACACTTCGGGCATGTCCAGGCCTTCGCGCAGCAGGTTGATGCCCACCAGCACGTCGAAGGCCCCCAAGCGCAGGTCACGGATGATTTCGACGCGTTCCACGGTATCGATATCCGAATGCAGGTAACGCACCCGCACATCGTGGTCGCCCAGGTAATCGGTGAGGTCCTCGGACATGCGCTTGGTCAGGGTGGTGACCAGCACGCGCTCTTCCTTGGCTACGCACTTGCGGATCTCCGACAGCAGATCGTCGACCTGGGTCAGCGCCGGGCGCACCTCGATCTGCGGATCGACCAAGCCGGTCGGACGCACCACCTGTTCGACCACCCGCCCGGCATGTTCGGCCTCGTAGGGTCCCGGCGTCGCGGAAACGAAGATGGTCTGCGGGCTGATCGCCTCCCATTCGTCGAAGCGCATCGGCCGGTTGTCCAGCGCCGACGGCAGGCGGAAGCCGTACTCCACCAGAGTTTCCTTGCGCGAACGGTCACCCTTGTACATCGCCCCGACCTGCGGCACCGAAACGTGGGATTCGTCGATCACCAGCAGCGCGTCGGCAGGCAGGTAGTCGAACAGGGTCGGCGGCGGCTCGCCGGCATCGCGCCCGGACAGGTAGCGCGAGTAGTTCTCGATGCCGTTGCAGTACCCCAGCTCCATGATCATTTCCAGATCGAAACGCGTGCGCTGCTCCAGCCGCTGCGCCTCCACCAGCTTGTTTTGGCTGCGCAGGTAGTCGAGTCGCTCGCGCAGTTCGTCCTTGATCTTCTCGATGGCGTCGAGCAGGGTTTCACGCGGGGTCACGTAGTGGCTCTTGGGGTAGAAGGTGAAGCGCGGCAGCTTGCGGATCACCTCCCCGGTCAGCGGATCGAAGGCCGACAGGCTTTCCACCTCGTCATCGAACAGCTCGATGCGCACCGCTTCCAGGTCCGATTCCGCCGGGAAGATGTCGATCACGTCGCCACGCACGCGGAAGGTGGCGCGGGCGAAATCCATGTCGTTGCGGGTGTACTGCAGGCCGGTTAGCCGGCGCAGCAGCTCGCGCTGGTCGAGCCGGTCGCCGCGGTCGACGTGCAACACCATCTTCAGGTACGACTGCGGATCGCCAAGACCGTAGATGCACGAAACCGTGGTGACGATAATCGCATCCGACCGCTCCAGCAGTGCCTTGGTCGCCGACAGGCGCATCTGCTCGATGTGATCATTGATCGAGGCATCCTTCTCGATGAAGGTGTCCGACGACGGCACATAGGCTTCCGGCTGATAGTAGTCGTAGTAGGAAACGAAATACTCCACGGCGTTGTTCGGGAAGAACGCCTTGAACTCGCCATAGAGCTGCGCGGCCAGCGTCTTGTTCGGCGCCAGCACCAGCGTCGGCCGCTGCACATGGGCAATGACGTTGGCGATGCTGAAGGTCTTGCCCGAGCCGGTGACGCCCAGCAGGGTCTGGTGCGACAGCCCCGCCTCGATGCCTTCGATCATCTGCCGAATGGCCTCGGGCTGATCGCCGGCCGGCTTGAAACGGGTGACCAGTTCGAACTTGGACATTTCGCCTCTCTAGATAAGGTGTGCGAGCTTGGCAGCCGGACCTTCGACAGCCATCCAGCGATTTGCGCGACGGCGAGCGGATTTTGAAATCGCTGCCTGAGATGGGCGCGCAAAGCAGAGAAACGGCCCATCTTTCCAGTACGCAAAACGCACCGAAAGTGATCAGAAAACCGCGGTAGCATATCGCAGGCAACAGGTATGACCGCTATACTACCGCCCCGTTTGCGCATCACCCTGCGCGCCGACGCGAGGGGTGGTGAACCAGTCACTCTTCTCTTTCGAGCCCCCTCACCATGAGTTTGTTCTCTGCTGTCGAAATGGCGCCGCGTGATCCTATTCTCGGCCTCAATGAAGCCTTCAACGCCGACACGCGGCCGAACAAGGTCAATCTCGGTGTCGGCGTCTATTACAACGAAGAAGGCCGCGTTCCGCTGCTGCGCGCCGTGGTCGAGGCTGAGCAGGCGCGCATCGCTGCACACGCGCCACGCGGCTACCTGCCGATCGAAGGCATCGCCGCCTATGACGCTGCCGTCCAGAAGCTGCTGTTCGGCAACGATTCTTCGCTGATCGCCGAAGGCCGGGTGGTGACTACCCAGGCGCTCGGCGGCACCGGCGCACTCAAGGTTGGCGCCGACTTCCTCAAGCGCCTGCTGCCGGACGCCGTGGTCGCGATCAGCAACCCGAGCTGGGAGAACCATCGCGCGCTGTTCGAATCGGCCGGATTCCCGGTGCAGAACTACAGCTACTACGACGCGACCAGCCACGGCATCGATCGCGCCGGCCTGCTGCAGGACCTGAAGAATCTGCCGCCCCGCTCCATCGTCGTGCTGCATGCCTGCTGCCACAACCCCACCGGTGTCGACCTGAACCTGGATGACTGGAAGCAGATTCTCGATGTGCTCCGCGCGCAGGATCACGTGCCGTTCATCGACATCGCCTATCAGGGCTTCGGCGACAGCATCGAGGAAGATGCCGCCGCAGTGCGCCTGTTCGCCGAGTCAGGCATGACGTTCTTCGTCTCCAGCTCGTTCTCCAAGTCCTTCTCGCTGTATGGCGAACGCGTCGGCGCGCTGTCGATGGTCACCCAGAGCCGCGAGGAATCTGCGCGCGTGCTGTCGCAGGTCAAGCGCGTGATTCGCACCAACTACTCCAACCCGCCGACCCATGGCGCCACGATTGTCTCCGCTGTGCTCACCAGACCGGAACTGCGCGCGATGTGGGAAGCCGAGCTGGGCGAGATGCGCAGCCGGATCCGCGAGATGCGCCTGAGCATGGTCGAGCTACTGGCCGCCAAAGGGGCGAAGACGGACTTCAGTTTCGTTGCCGCGCAGCGCGGTATGTTCTCCTACTCGGGCCTCACGGCCGAGCAGGTCGAACGACTGCGGATCGAGTTCGGCGTCTACGCCATCAGCACTGGCCGGATCTGCGCCGCCGCATTGAACCGCAGCAACATCGGCCACGTCACTGACGCCATCGTTCAGGTGCTCTGATTCGATCCGCCCGGGCGCCGAAGGGCGCTCCGGACGGCCCGCGCCACGCGCCCGAAGGGGTTGACTTCTCCTTTCCAAACAGTAGGATACGCACCGTTGTTCCGCGATAGCTCAGTCGGTAGAGCAAATGACTGTTAATCATTGGGTCCCTGGTTCGAGTCCAGGTCGCGGAGCCAATTTCGAAAGCCTCGGTTAATACCGGGGCTTTTTTGTGGCCACTGGACTCTCACCAGGGACTGCGTCCCAGGTTATTCGCTTCGCTCACCCCTTCGGGGCCGCGCTGAAGCGCGTTCAGCTTCGCTGTCGAGTCCAGGGCGCGGAGCCAATTTCGAAAGCCTCGGTTTATACCGGGGCTTTTTTGTGGCCACTGGATTGGTCTCGCCGCGAGGGCGCGCGCCGCCTACCGGGCTCGGTATGCACCGCCGGCTTCGTGGGAGGCCCGCCCCCGGGGCGATGCTTTTTGCGTCAGGCAGCGCCAGTCGCAGGCCCGATGAAACCGCACGAACGATGCCGGGCTGACACCGAACCGGCTGGTAACAGCCCCAGCCAGGCCTGCATCGCCACGAGCGCGCGCCGCCTACCGGGTTCGATATGCACCGCCTGCTTCGTGGGAGGCCCGCCCCCGGGGCGATGCTTTTGCGTCAGGCAGCGCTCGCAGGGACTGGAAGCGCAAAGGTAGCTGCAATCATTCGGCCAACGGCTCACCCAGCCGCTGACGCCACCAGCCCTGCGCCAGCAGCGAGCAACCCCAGCCCAACAGAACCCCCAGCACGTTGGCCAGCATGTCCCACTGCGAGGCCGTTCGAGACGGCAGCAGGCCCTGCCCCAGCTCGATCGATAAAGCCGCGACCAGGGTGACCCCAAGCCCCCACAGGAAGGGCACTCGCGGAAACGCGAGGCGCAGGGTGAACGCCAGCGCCGCGAAGCCCAGCAGATGATGCAGCTTGTCCTGCTGGTCGAACAGCTGTGGTACCGGCTCCGGCTTCAAGCCATTGAACAGTACGATCGCCAGCACGATCAGAAAGGACAGCATTCGCATATAGGGCATAAGGTGGCGTCTCTCGCTTCAAGGGGGTGCAACGGAACGGAGGGATACGCCCTCACCGCGATCTCTGACCCGCGAAAGCCCATAAAGATCAACGGCAAACGCGGCCCTGCTTTTTGCCAACGTCGTGGCACAAACAAAAATGCCCGCATCCTTCGACGCGGGCATCCATGCAAAAGCCTTTGCTGCCGGGCTTTACGCTTACGCCTCGGTCTTGCCAACGGCGGACTTGATCAGCGTCTGCAGTTCACCCTTCTCGAACATCTCGAGGATGATGTCGCTGCCGCCGACCAGCTCACCGCTCACCCACAGCTGCGGGAAGGTCGGCCAGTTGGCGTAGGTCGGCAGATTGGCGCGAATCTCGGGGTTCTGCAGGATGTCGACGTAAGCGAACTTCTCGCCACAGCCCATCACCGCCTGAGTCGCACGTGCGGAAAAACCACACTGCGGGGCGTTGGGCGAACCCTTCATGTAAAGCAGTACCGGGTTGTTGGCGATCTGTTCTTTGATGGTTTCGATGATATCCATGGAGTACCTCGGCTAGACACGGTTGCCGCGCATTGTAACGGAAAACATCCGGGAAAGCCGAGCGGAGGAGTCGGCTTTGACCTGTCGCGAAGGCCGCCAATAGTGCGATTCAGCCACCTGCATCCCTGAGGAGGCCGGATTTGCGCCTGCGCTTGCTTTCTGGATAAGATCGCGCCTTTCCCGTTTTCGTCGCTCCCCGTGCGACCCCCAGTCGTCGGTTCCTCTTTTCCATCGAAAATGTGGATCGCGAGCTGCGGTAATAAAGGTAGTTGATATGAGCGCAAGGCATTTTCTCTCACTGATGGACTGCACGCCCCAGGAGCTGAACAGCCTGGTCCGCCGCGGCATCGAGCTGAAGGATCTGCGCGAGCGCGGCGTCCTGTTCGAGCCATTGAAGAACCGCGTGCTGGGCATGATTTTCGAGAAAGCCTCGACACGCACCCGGCTTTCTTTCGAAGCCGGCATGATCCAACTCGGCGGCCAGGCGATCTTCCTTTCTCCGCGCGACACCCAGCTGGGCCGTGGCGAACCCATCGGCGACTCGGCCATCGTCATGTCGCGCATGCTCGATGCGGTGATGATCCGCACCTTCGCTCATTCGACCCTGACCGATTTCGCGGCTCACTCCCGCGTGCCGGTGATCAACGGCCTGTCCGACGACCTGCATCCCTGCCAACTGCTGGCCGACATGCAGACCTTCCATGAGCACCGCGGCAGCATCGCCGGCAAGACGGTGGCCTGGATCGGCGACGGCAACAACATGTGCAATACCTATATAGAAGCGGCCATTCAGTTCGACTTCCGGCTGAAAGTCGCCTGCCCCGAGGGCTACGAGCCCGACGCCGAGCTGATGGCACGCGCCGGCGATCGCGTACAGGTATTGCGCGACCCGCGCGAGGCCGCCGCCGGCGCCCACCTGATCAGCACCGACGTCTGGGCCTCCATGGGTCAGGAAGACGAAGTCGCCGCACGCCTGGCCACATTCCGCCCCTATCAAGTCGACCGCGCCCTGCTCGATTGCGCCGCCGAAAACGTGCTGTTCATGCACTGCCTGCCGGCCCACCGTGGCGAGGAAATCAGCCACGACCTGCTCGATGATCCGCGCTCGGTTGCCTGGGATCAGGCCGAGAACCGCCTGCACGTGCAGAAGGCGCTGCTGGAGTTTCTCGTCGAACCGGCCTATCACCACGCATGAAAGGCGAAGGGTCGCTGCTGCAACTGCGTGACCTGGCCTGCGGTTACGGCGAGCAGAGCATCGTTCAACATCTGAACCTGCACCTGAAGCGCGGCGATATCGGCTGCCTGCTCGGCCCCTCCGGCTGTGGCAAGACCACCACCCTGCGCGCCATCGCCGGCTTCGAGCCGGTGCACCAGGGCGAGATTCAACTGGCAGATGCCATCATCTCGCGCGCAGGCTTCACCCTGGCACCGGAAAAGCGCCGTATCGGCATGGTGTTTCAGGACTACGCCCTGTTCCCCCACCTGAGCGTGGCGGAAAACATTGCCTTCGGCATTCGCAAGCAGCCCGACTGCGCGCGCATCGTTGCCGAAATGCTCGAGCTGGTGCACCTGTCCGCGCTCGCCAAACGCTATCCGCACGAACTGTCCGGCGGTCAGCAGCAGCGCGTTGCGCTGGCCCGCGCACTGGCTCCGGAGCCGGAGCTGCTGCTGCTGGACGAGCCGTTCTCCAATCTCGACGTCGAGCTTCGTCGGCGCCTCAGCCACGAGGTGCGTGAAATCCTAAAGGCGCGCAACACCAGCGCGATACTGGTCACCCACGATCAGGAGGAAGCGTTCGCCGTCAGCGATCAGGTCGGCGTATTCAAGGATGGGCGCCTGGAACAGTGGGATACCCCGTTCAACCTCTACCACGAGCCGCTGACGCCCTTCGTCGCCAGCTTCATCGGCCAAGGCTATTTTATCCGCGGGCAACTGCTGGAGCCGGAAACCGTGCAAACGGAACTCGGCCTGATTCGCGGCAACCGGGCCTACAACTGGCCGACCGGGAGTTCGGTGGACGTACTGCTGCGCCCTGACGACATTGTCTATCGGCCGGAAAGCCCACTGCGTGCGCTGATCGTCGGCAAGACTTTCCTCGGCGCGTCGACGCTGTACCGACTGCAGCTGCCCACCGGCAATCATCTGGTAGCGATCTTCACCAGCCACGCCGACTACCCGACAGGGCAGGAAGTCGGTATCGCCATTGCGGCCGATCATCTGGTGGTGTTTCCGGCCCAGGGCAGCGTTGCCGCCCGCGACATACTCCCGTCAGCCGCAGCGGTCCGCTGAACGCGACTCGCGGAGTTCATGTACCCGTAGGGTGGGCTTCAGCCCACCAGATCCCGCTCGAATCGTTGGGCTGAAGCCCACTCTACGGCAAAGGCAGGACGTTTCCTGCCAACGGCATACCGGCATCAGCCGTCCGCTCGCCCCTTCTGCCGGCGATGGCGGAAGAACTCGCTGAGCACCGCCCCGCACTCCTCGGCCAGCACGCCGCCCTCGACCAGAACCCGGTGATTGAGAAAGCCCTGTTCGAAGAACTGGCCGCGGCTGACCACCACGCCGGCTTTCGGCTCGCAGGCACCGTAGACGACGCGCTGGATGCGCGAGTGCACGATCAGCCCGGCACACATGCTGCACGGCTCCAGCGTCACATAGAGCGTCACGCCGGGCAGCCGATAGTTCTGCAGCGCTTGCGCCGCGTCACGTACCGCCACCATTTCCGCATGGGCGCTGGGGTCGTGCCGCGAGATCGGGCAGTTGTAGCCGCGCCCGATGATTTGTCCTTCCTGCACCAGCACCGCCCCCACCGGGACCTCGCCCAGCAACGCACCCTGCGCCGCCAGCGCGAGGGCTTCGCGCATGAAGCGCTCATCCTGGCTGCGGTCGATGATCTGCGGCCGCTTCATCGCTCGATCCTGCCCCGTGTCATACCACCTCGATCGCAGCCATCAGGCCGGTTTCCATGTGATCGATGACATGGCAGTGGAACATCCAGACGCCCGGATTATCCGCAACCAGAGCAATACGGGCGGTTTCGTTCTTGCCCAACAGATAGGTATCGGTAAACCAGGGGTCGATCCTGCGACGATTGGACGAGATCACCTTGAAGGTCATGCCGTGCAGATGGATCGGGTGCTGGTACTGGCTCAGGTTGCGCAGCTCGAAGATGTAGTGGCCGTCCTTCTTCAGCGTCGCGATCGGACGTTCGGCGCAGGTCTTGTCGTTGATGTCCCAGGCCTGGCCGTTGATCTGCCAGAAGGTAAAGGCGCCGCCCTGCCCGGCGTCGGTGGACAGGTTACCGGCCCACTCGAAATTGAAGCGCAGGGTTTCGGCACGCTGCAGGTCCGGTTCTGCGACCGGGTTGGCCGGCAAGGCCGGCGGCCAGTCGCCGGCCGCTTCCGCATGCGCCACCGAACGCAGCGTCGCCAGTCTCAGCGGGCCGTTGCGCAGGGACAGTTCGGTTCCGACCGCGGGCACCTTCAGCGCCAGGTCGATGCGCATGCCGGGGCCGAGCCAGTACGCCTTGCCCAGCGGACTGGGGGAAATCGGATGGCCGTCGAGCGCATAGATCCGCGCCTCGCCATCCGACAGGTTGAGCCTGTAGGTCAGCGTGTTGTCGAGATTCAGCACGCGCAGTCGTACGATCTGTCCGGCCGGCAGGTCGAGCACGGGCGCATGCCGGCCATTGACCGTCGACAGCACGCCGGGCGTGCCACCGCGGGCAGCCTCGCGCGGCACACTGAACTCGGTGAAGGCGCCCTGCTTGTCGATGTGCCAGCTCTTCAGACTCAGCGTTCGCTCATGACGGAAACCGCTTGCTTCACGCTCCTCGACGATCAGCGGGCCAACCAGCCCGCGCCCCAGCTGCGCGGCGCTGCTGGTATGCGGGTGATACCAGAAGCTTCCGGCGTCATGCAGCTGGAAGCGATAGTCAAAGAACTCGCCGGGCAACACCGGCAGTTGCGATACATAGGGAACGCCATCCATCTCCAGCGGCAGGCGAATGCCATGCCAGTGAATGGTGGTGGGCTCCGGCAGGTTGTTGATGAAACGCACGCGCAGCCAGTCGCCCTGGCGACCGCGCAGCTCGAGGCCTGGCGCCTGCCCGCCATAGGCCCAGGCGGGCGTCGCGTGACCGGGCACCAACTCCACGTCCAGTGGTGCGGCGATCAATTCATAATCGTGCGTGGCAGTGTCAACCGGCCGGCCTAGCCAGTAGCGCGCGCCACTGCCGGCAAGGCCGACGACACCGAGACCGGCCAGGCCGGTGAGCACTTGTCTACGGGTGAAACGCATGAAAAACCTGCTCCTGCACGACAAAGATGGCTCATCAGGGCATCGGGAATCGAGCGCCTCGTCTGCGCGAGGTCGCGAGCGCGAACCGACGCGACTGCTCGTTGGCTTCGCCCGGTTCGATGGCGCGCAAGGTTAGCGGAATACACCCACAGCGGCCATAGCTCTGCCTTGGGCGTCACCGTGTCGGCTCGGCAACCCCGGCCTCCAGTCTTTCAAGGAACATCGCCTGTAACAGCGTCGCGAAGCGCGCACCCAGATTGTTCTGCGGCCGGTGATCGGCGTACAGCAGGTAGCTGGTAAAACTGAAATCGGCGGCGAACGGGCGCATCTCGATGCCCGCATGCAGGTAGCCCTGCGCCACCAGAGGACTGACGATGCTTACCCCGAGCCCCGTACCGACCATCGCACAGATGATCGCTGCATAGGGCGCCTCGAGGCTCAGCTTGCGACGATCGCCGTGCTGCAGGAACAGCCGATCGATGCGCCGCCGAGTGCCGTCGTCGTGCGCCAGCGAGACGAACTCCTCCCCCGCAAGATCATCGATCCCGACGCGCTCCAGCGCCGCCAGGCGATGCCCTTTCGGAAAGATGCACACCGCGGGCAAGTCACCAATCAGACGAGCCCGCACCCCGGGGGTTTCCTCGCCGATGAACGACACCAGGCCGAAGTCGCAGAACTGCGAAGCGACCCAGCGGGCGACCGTCGTCGAGTCGCTGGTGTGCAGCGAGATGGCGACCTGCTCATGGCCTTCGCGAAAGCGCTGGATGGCCCGTGGCAGCACCGAAAGGGAAAGCGACGGCACAGCGCCTATGCGTATCCGCCCGGTGCCGAGCTGGCGGATATGCCGCGCCGAATGCTCGAGGTTGCGCAGGCCGATGAACGCTCTGTCCACTTCGTTGAAGAATGCCGTGCCCTCATCGGTGGGGACCAACCGGCTGCCTATACGCTCGAACAGGGCAAAACCGTTGAGGCGCTCCAGTTGCGCGATCAGCCGGCTGATATTGGGCTGTGACGTATGCAGCGCTTCGGCCGCAGCGGTCATGGAGCCGGACAGCATCACGGCTCGGAAGGCTTCCACCTGCTTGAAGTTCACGGCATCACCATATCATTTACGCATGGACACGTGGCGTATTGGCATTTGTCAGTATGAGCCATTCCCTTTAAAACTTCAGCCAAGGCCCGCGTCAATGTGATCGGAACGCACAGCGAGGCTCATACCAACGTTCCGCTACTCCTAACTGCCATGGTTCCGCTCGAGCTCAGGCTCACCCATTGCGATAACAACAAACAGGAGACACCCATGCCATTGTTCCCCAAGCTTTCGCTCGCCCTTGTCGTCGCCGCTTCGCTCGGCTTCGCCGCCCATTCGGTGGCCGCTGAGGGCATGCCGCCCGTGCCGTCATCCATCAGCAAGCAGGACAAGTTGCGCGCAGGCGTGCGCTGCGACCAACCACCTTACGGCTACCAGGACAACAACGGCGACTTCGCCGGAGTCGAAGTGGAAATGTCCCGGCAGATCGCCGAATGGGCCCTCGGCTCCAAGGACAGCGTGACCTTTACCTGCGTGACCGCGGAAAACCGCGTGCCTCAGCTACTCGGCCGCAAGGTCGACCTGCTGATCGCCACCCTGGGCGTCACCCCGGAGCGCCAGCGCGTGATCGCCTTCACCCAGCCCTATCGCTGGGGTGCCAGTGACGTGCTGGTGCGCAAGGACAGCGGCATCGAAAAGATCGACGACCTCAAGGGCAAGACCCTGGCAACGCTCAAGGGCTCGGTGCAGGCCAAGTGGTTCGAAGAGCGCATGCCCGAAGTCAAGACCCTGCGCCTGAACAGCGCCGCCGATGCGCTGCAGAGCTTCCGCCAGGGCCGCGCCGACGCCTACACCCACGACGCCGCAACCCTGGTGGTGGTGACCGGCAACGACGATTCGCTGCGCTTGGTCCAGGAGCCGTTCCAGATTTCCGACGCCGCCATCGGCCTGCGCAAGGGCGAGGACGAGTGGCAAACCTACCTCTCCGCCGCCGTCGAGCGCATGCACGAGGAACGGCTCTTCCGCCCTTGGATCGAGCAATACGTGCCGGAAGCCATCCGCGGCTACTACCTGAGCGTGTTCGAGCAGCCCAAGCCCGAAGAATCCCACTGATCGGCGGTTTCCCATGAGCTTCGATTTCGACTACCTGCTCGCGCAGTGGCCTGCCTTGCTCGACGGGTTATGGATGACCCTCCAGGTTTCCGCACTGAGCATCGTGCTGTCGCTGATGATCGGCGTGCTGGGCGCCGGCGTCAGGCTGTTCAAGCTGCCAGTGCTGTCACAACTGGTGGTGCTCTATGTCGAACTGATCCGCAACACGCCGATTCTGGTACAGCTGTTCTTCATCTTCTACGGCCTGCCCGCCGTCGGCATGAAGCTGTCGCTGTACTGGTCGGGCGTGCTGTGCCTGTCGCTCTGGGCGGGCGCCTACCAGATCGAGAATCTGCGCGGGGGCCTGGCCACAATCGACAAAGGGCTGCGGGAGGCCGGCATGGCGCTCAACCTGCAGTCGCGTCAGTTCTTCCGCCTGATCGCGGTGCCTATCGCCTTTCGCATCAGCCTGCCGGCCATGCTCAACACGGCCATCTCGCTGCTGAAGAACTCGGCGTACCTGCAGACCATCGGACTGGCCGAGCTGACCTTTGTCGCGGTGGACCGTATCGCCACGGATTTCCGCGCCATCGAGATGTTCGCTGCCATCTGCGTGATCTACCTCGCCCTGGTGGCGGTCCTGGCCCTGCTTGCGGGGCGCCTCGAAGCGCGCCTGCAACGCCCCTTCCAACAATGAGGCCGTCATGGAATTCGTGATCGAGAACTGGGGATTCATCTCCAAGGGCCTGCTCATGACCCTGAAGCTGGCGCTGGTGATCCTGTTGTTCACCACGCTGATTTCAGTCGTGCTCGGCACCCTGGCGACGGTGAAGAACCGCCCGCTAAGCTGGGCGATCCACGGTTACGTCGAGCTGTTCCGCTCGATCCCGCTGATCGTCAACGTGTTCTTCATCTTCTTCGGCGCGCCGCTGTTGGGCGTCAACCTTAGCCCCTTCGCCGCGGTGACCCTTGGCCTGACCTTGTGGGGCAGCGCCAACGGCATCGAAATCGTCCGCGGCGGCCTGCTCTCGGTGCCCCGGCACCAGTGGAAGAGCGCCTGGGCGCTCGGCCTGCGACCCTGGCACATCTATGTGTACATCGTCGTCCCACAGTCACTCAAGGCCATCCTGCCAGCCTATACCGGCCTGCTGACCCTGCTGGTGCAGGCCACCTCGCTGGGCGCCCTGGTCGGTGTCAGCGAGTTCCTCAAGGTCGGTCAGATCATCGTCGAGCGCAGCACCATGATGGGCGGCGTAAACCCCGCCTTCACCGTCTACAGCGTCGTGCTGCTCGTCTACTTCGTCATCTGCAGCGCGCTGACCTGGCTCAGCCGCTACCTCGAACGTCGCCTGGGCCGCAATGCGTCCCGGCTCACCCAACCTCAGCCCTGATGTCCAGAAGGCCTACCCTCATGCTCGAATCCAAAGTCAGCCGCCGACTCAAGGAACCCACCGCAGCGGAAGTCTGCGACCTCATCTACGCACCGCGCCTCGCCGGGTTCGCCGACGGCTTCGGCTACCTCGGTGACGTCAACAAGGCGCATATCGTCATGCTCGCCGAGTGCGGCCTGATCGCCCCGGCGGTAGCCGTCGCCCTGGCCCGCGGCGTTCTCGAGATGGAGCGGGTCGGCCCGCAGGCCGTGGCCCTCGACCCGCTGCGCGAAGATGCCTATTTCAACTACGAGGCGCACCTGATCGACAAGGTCGGCACCGACATCGGCGGACGCCTGCACATCGGCCGCAGCCGCAACGACCTGCTGGCCACCCTCGACCGCCTGCGCGGCCGCGAGGTACTGATGGACCTGCTCGATGGCCTCTTCCGGGTGCGCCAGAGTGCCCTGGACGGCGCGGCGCAGCATAGCGCAGCGATCATGCCGGGCTATACCCACCTGCAGCCGGCACAGCCGATCACCTATGGCTTCTACCTGTCCGGCGTGGCCCAGGCGCTGGAGCGCGACTGCAAACGCCTGGCCGCCACGCTCGACAACATGAACCGCAGCCCGATGGGCGCCGCCGCATTCGCCGGCACACCGTTCGCCATCGACCGTGCACGCACCGCGGAGCTGCTGGGCTTCGATGGCTTCCTGGAGAACACGCTGGATGCCGTCGGCTCACGCGACTTCGCCCTGGAAAGCATGGCGCAGATGACCCTGCTGGCGGTGTTCTGGAGCCGTGTGGCGCAGGATTTCTTCGTCTGGTCGACCCATGAGTTCGCCCTCATCGACTTCCCGGACAGCGTCGCCGGCACCTCCAGCATCATGCCGCAGAAGAAGAATCCGGTCGTTCTCGAGTACCTCAAGGGACGTACCGGCCAGGTGCTCGGCTCGCTGGTCGCATCGGCCGTCACCATCAAGGGCACCAATTTCACCCATACCGGCGACGGCAACCGCGAGAGCATGCGCGGCTTCTGGGAATCAGCGCAGGAGTGCCAGCAATGCCTGACCCTGCTGGACCTGGTGCTGCGCACCGCGACTCCCAACCTCGAGGCAGGTCTGCGCAAAGCCGCCGAAGACTTCTCCACGGCCACCGGCCTGGCGGACCTGATGGTCAGCGAGGCCAACCTGTCCTTCCGCGAAGCCCACCATGTAGTCGGGGCCGTGGTGCGCCAGGCGATGGATGACGGGCTGCCGGCAAGTCGCATCGACAGCGCGATGGTCGAACACGCCGCCCAGCAGCAGCTCGGCCGTTCCCTCGGACTGGACGAGCAGCAGGTTCGCCAGGCGCTGGACCCGGTGACAAACGTCAGTTCGCGCAGTCTGCCCGGAGGTCCGGCGGCCAGTGCCCAAGCCGTGCACATCGACGCCGCACGCCTGCGCCTGGAGCAGGAGCGCGCCACCCACGCCAAGCGTCGCCAGCGCCAGGCCGAGGCTCGCCAGGTATTGCAGGACGCCACCGAGAGGCTCGCACAATCATGACCAGCCTGATGACCGTACGCGGACTGCGCAAACGCTTCGGCGACACCGAGGTCATCCAGGGTGTCGATCTCGACATCTCCGAAGGCGAAGTGGTGGTGGTAATCGGGCCCAGCGGTTCGGGCAAATCCACCCTGATCCGCTGCCTGAACAATCTGGAACCGGCGACGGCCGACGACATCGTACTGACCGGCTCGGCCAGCAGCCGCGAATCGATGGCCCGGCTACGCGACGAAGTCGGCATGGTGTTCCAGGACTACACCCTGTTTCCGCACCTCAGCATCCTGCGCAACATGACCCTGGCACCGATGAAGTTGCGCGGTCTGAGCCGCGCTGATGCCGAAGCCCAGGCCATGAAGCTGCTCGAACGGGTCGGCCTCGCGCACAAGGCGCAGGCCATGCCCGCCGAACTTTCGGGTGGCCAGCAGCAACGGGTGGCCATCGTCCGGGCGCTGGCCATGCAACCCAGGCTGATGCTGTTCGACGAGCCGACCTCGGCGCTCGACCCCGAGACGGTCAATGAGGTGCTGCTGGTGATGAAGGAACTGGCCGCCGAGGGCATGACCATGGTGGTGGTCACCCACGAGATGGGCTTCGCCCGGGAAGTGGCCGACCGGGTGATCTTCTTCGACGGCGGCAGGATCATCGAATGCGCACCGCCCGCCCAGCTGTTCGCCCAACCTGGCGAGGCGCGCACGCGCCAGTTTCTCACCCACGTATTGAAGTGAGCCCTCCCATGCCCGATACCCCCATCATCCAGATCGATGGCTTGAACAAGTGGTACGACTCCTTCCATGCCCTCAGCGACGTGAGCCTTCAGGTGGCCGCCGGCGAACGGCTGGTGATCTGCGGCCCCAGCGGCTCGGGCAAATCGACGCTGATTCGCTGCATCAACGCGCTGGAGCCCTTCCAGGATGGCCGCCTCGATGTAGCCGGCATCGCACTCGATACATCGCCCACGAGCATCACCCGAGTCAGGGAGCACGTCGGCATGGTGTTCCAGAACTTTCATCTGTTCCCGCACCTGAGCATCGCCGACAACTGCGCCCTGGCCCCCGTCCACGTGCTTGGCATGGACAAGCGCAAGGCCCGCGAACGAGCCATGCAACACCTGGACAAACTGCGCATCGCCGACAAAGCCGACTGTTATCCGGCACAGCTTTCGGGCGGCCAGCAACAGCGCGCCGCCATAGCCAGGGCGCTGTGCCTGGAACCCAGAATCATGCTGTTCGACGAGCCGACCTCTGCACTCGATCCGGAGATGGTCGGCGAAGTGCTCGACTCCATGGTCGCGCTGGCCGAATCGGGCATGACCATGCTGGTGGTGACCCACGAAATGGGCTTCGCCCGGCAGGTCGCCGACCGCGTGGTGTTCATGGATGCCGGCGCGATTGTCGAAACCGCCGTGCCAGAAGACTTCTTCGCTCACGCGCAAAGCGAGCGGGCGCGGCAGTTTCTCTCGAAGATCATTCACTAAAGAGCGATACGTCCAGCATCACACCGAATGACCCCGGCCAGGCCGGGGTCTTTTCGTTTGGGCTGGCATATCGGCCGGTCGCTCGCACGGTCCACGGCGACCCAAAGTACTCGGGCGAATCACTCGATCAGACTCAAAGGCAAATTTTCGGACTCAAGCGCATAAACGAATAGCGTTGGGCAAAGCGATGGGAGGGGCGATTGCCGAGAATCGGTGGCAATCGCTTCGCAGAACAACAAGAGCCGCCCATGAACATGCATCAGAGCTCTCCCGAGGCCGCCACCGGTCATATCGGAAAGTCCCAGCGCCGCGTCGAGGACACCGCCCTGCTGCGCGGGCTTGGCCGTTATGCCGATGATGTCGCCACGCCGCCCGGCACGCTGCACGCCGCTATCGTCCGCTCGCCTCACGCCCACGCCCGGGTGCTTTCCGTCGATGCCTCCGTCGCGCTGACCATGCCCGGCGTGCACGGCGTGCTGACCGGCGAGGACGTCAAGCGCTGGGCCAATCCGTTCCCGGTCGGTGTGCGCGCACCGATGGAGCATTGGTGCCTGGCGGTGGACAAGGTGCGCTACGTCGGCGAACCGGTCTGCGTGGTGATCGCCGATGACCGCTATCTGGCTGAAGACGCACTGGATGCGGTGAAGGTGGAATACGAGCCGCTGCCGGCCATCGTCGATCCGGAAGCCGCCACTGCCGAAGACGCGCCGGTGCTGCACGAGGCGGTCGGCAGCAACGTGGTCAACGAGCGCCACTTCCGCTACGGCGAGCCCGAGGAGGCCTTCGCCAAAGCCGCAAAGCGGGTCTCGATCAAGGTTCACTTCCCGCGCAATTCCTGCACGCCCATCGAGTGCTACGTGGTGCTCGGCCAGTACCAGCCGGCCACCGGGACCTACGACGTGCTGTCCAATTTCCAGGGCCCCTACGCCCTGCACTCGGTCATGTCGCGCGCGCTGAACGTGCCCGCCAATCGCCTGCGCCTGCGCACCCCGCCGGATTCGGGCGGCAGTTTCGGCATCAAGCAGGGCGTGTTCCCCTATGTCGTGCTCATGGGGCTGGCGGCGCGCAAGGTCGGCGCCCCGGTGAAATGGGTGGAGGACCGCCTGGAACACCTGCAAGCGAGCTCCAGCGCGACCAACCGGGTCTGCGAAATCGAGGCGGCGGTGGAAGCCGACGGCCGCGTAGTGGCGCTCCGGTACGACCAGATCGACGACTGCGGCGGCTACCTGCGCGCCCCGGAGCCGGCCACCTTCTATCGCATGCACGGCAACCTGACCGGCGCCTACGCGATCCGCAACCTGCTGGTGCGTAACCGCGTGGTGCTGACGAACAAGGTGCCGAGCGGCCTGAACCGCGGTTTTGGCGGTGGTCAGGTGTATTTTTCGCTGGAGCGGCTGATGCATCAGGTCGCCGTGGAGCTGGGCCTCGATCCGCTCGAGGTGATCCGCCGCAACCTCGTCCCCGCCGGCGTGTTTCCCTACCGCGCCGCGGCCGGTGCGCTACTCGATTCCGGCGATTACCCGGCCACGGTCGACCTGGCGGTACGCGAAGGCGGTCTCGACGAACTGCTGCGCCGCCGCGAGCAGGCGCGCGCCGAGGGTCGCATCTATGGCATCGGCTACACCGCCGTGGTCGAGCCATCGATCTCCAACATGGGCTACATCACCGTCGCGATGACGCCCGAAGAGCGGCGCAAGGCCGGACCGAAGAACGGCGCGGTGAGCACCGCCACGGTAAGCGTCGACCCGCTGGGTAGTGTCAGCGTGCTCGTCGCCTCGACGCCGCAGGGCCAGGGTCATCAGACGGTGGCCGCGCAGATCGTCGCCGAAGTACTCGGCGTGGCGCTCGAAGGCATCAGCGTCAATGTCGAGCTGGACACCGGCAAGGACGCCTGGTCGATCGCCTCGGGCAACTATTCCAGCCGCTTCGCCGGCGCTGTCGCCGGGGCCGTCTACAACGCGGCGCTGCGCATCCGCGAGCGCATGGCCGGCATCGCCGCGGCCATGTGGAACGTGCAGGCCGAAGAGGTGCGCTTCGCCGGCGGCAAGGTGTTCGTCGAGGACGGGCCGAGCCAGCCGTTCCACCGCATCGCCGGGGCCACCCACTGGTCGCCCGGGCTGCTGCCCGACGGCGAGCTCGGCGGCCTGCGCGAGACTGCATTCTGGACCCCGCCGCAGCTGGCCGCACCGAGCGACGAAGACTGCATCAACAGCTCGCTGTGCTACGGCTTCATCTTCGACATCTGCGCGGTGGAAATCGACCGGATCACCGGCGAAGTACACATCGATCGTTACGTCACCTGCCACGATGCCGGGCGCATCCTCAATCCGATGCTGGTCGACGGGCAGATCCGCGGCGGCTTCACCCAGGGACTGGGCGTGGCGCTGATGGAAGAGTTCGCCTATGCCAACGATGGCAGCTTCCTCTCCGGTACCTTCGCCGACTACCTGGTGCCGACCGCGCCGGAAGCGATCGAACCGCTGATCCTGCACATGGAAACGCCCTCCCCGTTCACCCCGCTGGGCGCCAAGGGCGTCGGCGAAGGCAACAACATGAGCACGCCGGTGTGCGTCGCCAATGCCGTGGCCGATGCGCTCGGCCGCTCGGACATCCGCCTGCCACTGACGCCGTCGCGGGTGCGCACGATGATCGGCATCGACGAGCCCCCGGCGCCCGAGGGCATGGTGCTCGAGGCGCCCAAGGTGGCGGGCGGCTCCAGCCTGCAAGCCGAGGATTCGGTGGAAATCCCCGCCTCGCCGCAGGAGGTCTACGACGCCCTGCTCGACCCGGAAACACTGAAGGCGATCATCCCCGGCTGCCACGCCCTGGAGCTGGAGAGCGAGAACCACTACCGCGCCGACGTTACCGTGGGCGTCGGCATGATCCGCGCGCGCTTCGCCGCCCGGGTCGGCCTGACCGACCTCGACCCGCCCCGTTCGCTGAAGCTGTCCGGCTCGGGCAACAGCCCCATGGGCTCGGCCACCGGCAGTGCCAGGGTGCGCTTCGTCGAGCTGGACAACGGTCACACACGCCTCGAATACGTCTATGACGCCGCAGTCAGCGGCAAGGTCGCCGCGGTCGGCGGGCGCATGCTGCAAAGCGCCTCGAAGGTGATCATCGGGCAGATCTTCAGCCGCCTGGCGCAGCGCCTGACCGGCGCGCCGGTACGCAGCGGCCTGTGGCAGCGCCTGCTCGGGCTGTTCGGCAAAGGAGGTGCACAATGAAACCGGCCGCATTCGAATACGTTCGCGTCGCCAACAAGCGCGAGGCGCTGGAAATCCTCGCCGAGCACGGCGAACAGGCACGGATCATCGCCGGCGGCCAGTCGCTGATGGCGGTGTTGAACATGCGCCTGACACAGCCGAAGGTGCTGATCGACATCAACCACACCGACGACCTGCATGGCCTCACGGTCGAGCGCGGCCACCTGAAGGTCAGTGCCGCGGTGCGCCAGGTCGAGCTGATGGACCGCGCCAGCCTCGCCGACGAAGTGCCGCTGCTGGCCCGCGCACTGCCGTGGATCGGCCACTTCCAGACGCGCAACCGCGGCACCGTGTGTGGCTCGGTGGCACACGCCGACCCCAGCGCCGAAATTCCGCTGTGCCTGGTCACCCTTGGCGGCCGGGTGGTGCTCGAGTCGCTCAAGGGCAAGCGGCGCGAGGTGCCCGCCGCAGAATTCTTCCAGGGCGTACTGACCACCGCCCGGCGCCCGGACGAGCTGGTCAGCGAGGTGCACTTCCCGCTGGCCGATCCGACGGTGCGCTACCGCTTCCGCGAAGTGGCCATGCGACACGGCGACTTCGCCCTGGTGGCTCTCGCTGCCTGCATCCGCGAGGACGCGGTCGAACTCGGCATCGGCGGCGTCTCCGACCGCCCGGTGCTGCGCCGCCTGCCGCGCGGTGAGGGTTTGCCCGACGCACTCAACGCTTTCGCCTGGTCGCTGGGCGCCCAGGACGATGTACACGCCAGCGCGGCGTACCGGCGCCATCTGGTGCGCGAGCTCGGCCAGCAACTCATCGAGGAACAAGACCATGCGCGCGCCAGCTGACCAACGTTTTCCCGTCCGCCTGAAGCTCAACGGGCGCGACCGCCAGGGCCATGCCGAGCCGCGCATGCAACTGTGCGACTTCCTTCGTCACGAGTTGGGCGCCACCGGTGTGCATGTCGGCTGCGAGCACGGCGTCTGCGGCGCCTGCACGGTGCTGGTCGACGGTGTCGCCTCGCGCTCCTGCCTGATGCTTGCGGTGCAGGCCCACGAGCGGTGCATCGACACCGTCGAGTCGCTGGCCCGCGATGACGTGATGAACGACCTGCAGCAGGCCTTCAGCCGTCATCACGCGCTGCAATGCGGCTTCTGCACCAGCGGCATCCTGATGTCCTGCGTGGAATTCCTCGAGCGCGTGGCCGAGCCGGACGAGGCCCAGGTACGCGACATGCTGTCCGGCCACCTGTGCCGCTGCACCGGCTACACCGGCATGGTCCAGGCGGTGCTCGAAGTGGCGCAACAACGCCAGGCTTCGCGACAGCAAGCCCCACAACAACAAGAACCATCGGAGAGCACTCATGTTTGATTTGGGACGCAGCTTTCTCGCCGCGGTGGAGCGCCGCCCCGAGGCGGTAGCAATCAGTGACGGCGAACTGAAGAAGACCTATGCGGCCTGGTTCGACGACATCCAGCGCACAGCCCACGGGCTCGAGCGTCTCGGCCTCGGCCAGGGCGACCACCTGGTGGCCGTGATGCAGAACCGCTGGCAGATGGCGACGCTGCACTGGGCCTGCCAGTTCAGCGGCATCGTCATGACCCCGCTGAACTGGCGCTGCACGGCCGAAGACCTGGCCTGGTGCCTGGCCGATGCCGATGCCCGTGCGCTGGTCCACGACGACTCCGCCGCCGAAGCGGTAATGGCCTGCGGCGAACTGCAGATTCCGTGCATCGCCGTGGGCGCGTCGCTGGCCGGCGGCGCGCTGAGCTTCGAACAGCTGTGCGCCGAGGCGCCGGCCGAAACCATCCTGCGCGCCGGTCCCGAGGACTGGTCGCTGATGCTCTATACCTCCGGCACCACCAGCCGGCCCAAGGGCGTGCCGCGCCGGCACCGCGCCGAACGCGCGGCGGCGGTGGCGCACGTGGCGCAGAACCTCTATGGCCACGAGGAATGCACCCTCGGCGTGATGCCGCTGTATCACACCATGGGCGTGCGCTCGCTGCTGTCGATGGCCCTCATCGACGGACACTTCGTCTGCGTGCCGAAATTCGACGTCGAAGCCACGCTGGAGGCCATCGAGCGTGAAAAGATCAGCAATCTGTACCTGGTGCCGACCCTCTATCACATGCTCATCGAGCACCCGGCGTTCAGCGCCGAGCGGGTCGCCAGCGTACGCAAGATCGGCTTCGCCGGCGCGCCCATGAGCGATGGCCTGATGCGCCGGGTCGAGGCGGCCTTCCAGCCCGAACTGTTCGTCAACCATTACGGCAGCTCGGAGATCTACACCTTCACCATCGACCAGCTCGCGGCACGCAAGCCCGGCTCGTCGGGCCGCTGCGCACTGAACCAGCGGATTCGCGTGGTCGGCCTCGATGCCCAGTCGCCGTCCCAGTTCGCCAAGCCCAACGAGGAAGGCCAGATCATCGCCGACCTGGCCAGCGACGAAGCCTTCGAGGGCTACTGGAAGCGCCCCGACGCCGATGCCAAGTCGCTGCGCGAGGGCTGGTACTTCACCGGCGACACCGGCTATTTCGATGACGACGGCGACCTCTTCGTCACCGGCCGGGTCGACGACCTGATCATCACCGGCGGCGAGAACGTCAGCCCGGCGGAGATCGAGAACACGCTCTCGCTGCATCCCGCGGTCGAGGAAGTCGCGGTGGTCGGCCTGCCCGACGAACAGTGGGGCAAGCTGATCGCCGCCTTCATCAAGCTGCGCTACCCGGTCAGCGAAGAAGAACTCGACGCGCACTGCGTCGCCTCCGGCCTGGCGCGCTTCAAGCGCCCGCGCCGCTACGAATTCATCGAGCAGATTCCCAAATCCCCCGTCGGCAAGATCCTGCGCCGCGTGCTGGTGGCCCAGTACGGAGACGTACTCAAGGCCGCCAATTGAAGCCCATTCGACAAGAGGAAAGACCATGAACGACAGCAACCTCGAACAGTTTCTCGCCAGCGAATTCGACGGCTTCACCGTTGAACTGGATACCGCTCGCGAGCGCGCCGACATCATTCTCGGGCGCCCGCCGTATAACGTCATCGCCATGAGCCAGCGCGAGACGCTGCGCCAGGTATTCGAGGCGCTCGATGCGCATCCCGGCGTGCGTGTGATCGTGCTGCGTGCCCAGGGTGAGCATTTCTCCAGCGGCGGGGACATCAGGGGCTTCCTCGAGGCCTCGCCGGAGCACGTCTCCAAACTGGCCTGGAACGTCGCCGCGCCGGAGCGCTGCAGCAAGCCGGTGATCGTCGCCAACCGCGGCTACACCTTTGGCGTCGGCTTCGAACTGTCGCTGGCCTGCGACTTCCGCATCGCCTCGGAAACCGCCCGCTACGCACTGCCCGAGCAGAATCTGGGGCAGATCCCCGGCTCCGGCGGTTCGGCACGCCTGCAGAAGATGATCGGCATCACCCGCACCAAGCACATGGTCATGCGCGCCAAGCGGGTCACCGGCCAACAGGCCTATGACTGGGGCTTCGTCACCGAATGCGTGCCGGACGCCGAGCTGGAAAGCACGGTCGATGCGCTGGTCGACGAACTGCGCCGCTTCTCGCCGCTGGCCCAGCGCACCGCGAAGAAGCTGATCAACGACAACGAGGATGCGCCGCTGAAGGTCGCCATCGAGATGGAAGGCCACTGCTACAGCCGCCTGCGCAGCTCGGCCGACTTCAAGGAAGGCGTCGAGGCATTCCACGGCAAGCGGCCAGCGGTTTTCCGCGGCGAATAAGCCCCGCGGCGGATGACCGCCGCCTGCACGCGTGCCACCCGGCCCCGGGTGGCACGCGGCGAACGAGCGAACGCAAACAACAACAAGCGAAGGCGTTGCCATGACCCAGAATCTCTCCCACCCAGCCGTGGGCAAATCCCCCGCCACCGGCGAGCCCACGCTGCGCCGGGCGTTCAATTCCAAGTCCATCAGTGCCGGCGTGGTGGCCGCGCTGTTCGGTTGCACCGGGCCGGCCCTGGTGGTGATCAACGCCGCCGAAGCCGGACGCCTGAGCAATGCCCAGACGGTCGCCTGGCTGTTCGCGATCTACGTGCTCGGTGGGTTGATCAGCCTGTTCCTGGCGCTGCGCTACCGGCAACCGATCTGTGGCGCCTACACCATTCCCGGCGCCGCGATTCTCGCGGCCTCGCTCACCGTCATTCCTTTCAGCGATGCAGTAGGCGCGTTCATCATGAGCGGCTTGCTGGTCTTCGTGCTGGGTATCACCGGGTTGATCGGCCGACTGATGCGCTGGCTGCCGATGCCGATCGTGATGGCGATGATCGCCGGGGCGTTGATCCGCTTCGCCACGGGTGCCATCGACGCCATCGTCAGCGCGCCGCTGATTGCCGGTGTCGCCGCACTGAGCTTCTTTGTGGTCACACGACTCACTCGCGCCGTGCCGCCGGTGCTGGTCGCCGGTGTGGTCGGGCTGGTGATGGCCTTCGCCCTCGGCCAGCTACAGCCGGCCGATGTGAACATCGCCTGGGTGATGCCCGCACTCACCGCACCGAGCTTTTCGCTCGATGCCTTCCTGGCCATCACCATTCCGCTCACGGCGCTGGTGATCGGTGCGGAAAACGCCCAGGCCACCGGCGTGCTGATGGCCGAAGGGTATCGTCCGCCGGTCAATGCGATGACCGTCATCAGCGGCATCGGCGGCGTGCTGGCCGGCCTGCTGGGGGGCCACAACGCCAATATCGCCGGGCCGATGACGGCGATCTGCTCGTCCGAGCAGGCCGGCGACGATCCGCGGTTGCGTTATGGCGCGGCGCTGGTCAACGGCGTGCTGTTTGCCCTCTTCGGTCTGTTCGCCGGTCTCGCGGTGCCGTTCATCCTGGCTTTCCCGAAGGCGTTGATCGTGGTGGTGGCCGGGCTGGCCATGATCGGAGTGCTGCTCGGCTCGCTGCAGCAGGCGTTCCAGAAAGGCGGTGCCTGTCAGATCGGCGCTTTCGTGGCGCTGGCAGTGGCCATGAGCCAATTCTCGCTGCTGGGCATCAGCTCGCCGTTCTGGGCGCTGCTGTCCGGCGTCGCGGTGTCCTGGTTGCTCGGCGAGATCGAACGCTGAGCGACAGGGTGGGCGCCCAGGAATCGCCGCCAGGGGGCGCCTCCCACAGGGTGCAGTGTGCACCGGCTGCTTCTTTGGGAGGCCCGACCTCGGGGCGATTCGGCCGAGTCTGCTTCGTAGCTTCGGGCATCGCGGTGTCCTGGTTGCTCGGCGAGATCGAACGCTGAGCGACAGGGTGGGCGCCCAGGGTCGCCGCCAGGGGGCGCCTCCCACAAGGTTAAGTGTGCACCGGCTGCTTCTGTGGGAGACCCGACCTCGGGGCGATTCGGCCGAGTCTGCTTCGTAGCTAGAGCAGCACCTGATGACGCGTATCAAAATTCGTTAATGGCCAGGCACTTCGGCAGGCCCATAAGATGAACCTACCGAAGCACTCTGGTCCGGCGAGCCCCGGCCCCGAGACAACCGACAAAAACAACAACGGTGATCATCATGAACAGCCACCCGCCCCGTGGGTTCATCCCCCGCCTTGCCATTGCCCCACCGGTGAGACCGCCGCGCCCGCATATGGGCCACACGCCCCTGCGCATCCGCACCGCCGAAGACCACTGACTGCCCAGCGCGGCACGCTCGCCGTGTAGCGCAGCACTCCGACTTCGGCCCCGGCCCTCACCCGATACGGCAGACAATCATGAAAAACCTTGCCAACCCCGCCTCGTTCGTCGCGCTCTGCTGGGCGGCTTTCCAGATCTACATGGTCTACGGCACGCCGCTCGACCTGATCGTCGCAGTGCCCATCCATATCATGTTCGGCGTCGTGCTGACGTTCATCACCCACCCGCTGCGCAAGGGCGAGGTCGGTCGCTTCACCTTCGCGCGGCTATCGGACTACCTGCTGGCTGCGGTCGCGGTCGCCATCGCGCTTCACTACCTGCGCAGCGGCGAGATGCTGAACATGCGCATCGCCATGGTCGACCCCCTGACCACGCTGGACATGGTGGTCGGCATCGCCACCATCGTACTGGTGATCGAGGCCGTACGCCGCGCGCTGGGCATGGGCCTGACGGTGGTGATCCTGGTGTTCCTGGCCTACCAGTTCATCGGCCCGCAACTGCGCGAGATCCCGATGCTGGGCATCATCGGCCACGACGGTGAACCGAGCCGGCTGTTCTTCGAGACTTTCCTCGACATGCAAACGATGCAGAACGAGGGTGTGTTCGGCATTCCCAGCATCGTCTCCTACAACCAGGTCTTCTACTTCCTGCTGTTCGGTGCCTTCCTCCAGCTGTTCGGTGGCGGGCAGCTGTTCATGGACCTTTCGGTGCTGCTGGTAGGTCGTTTCCGTGGTGGCATGGCCAAGGTATCGATCGTGTCCTCCACGCTGTTCGGCTCGGTGAGCGGCAGTGCGACAGCGAATGCCGCGGTGATGGGCATGTTCACCATCCCGGCGATGAAGAAGTCCGGCATGAGCGCCGAAGAAGCCGCGGCAGTCGAGGCGACGTCCTCCACCGGCGGGCAGATCATGCCGCCGGTCATGGGAGCGGCGGCATTCCTGATCGCCCAGTTCATGGGCATCCCCTATGCCGAGGTGGCGATCGCCGCACTGATCCCGGCGCTGCTGTTCTACGTCGCGCTGTATTTCGTCGTCGACCTGCTGGCGCGGCGCAAGGGCCTGGCCGGACTGAAGCGTACGGAACTGGGCACCACCTGGGGCAGCGTGCTCAAGCGGTTGTACCTGTTGATTCCGGTATTCGTGCTGGTCTACCAGATCATGGCCGGCCGCGCACTGAGCTCGGCGACTCTGCAGGCAATCTGGATCACCTTGGTATTCGGCCTCTGCACCCGAGCCTGGGATGGCCTGCGGGCAGAAGGCGGCAGCGGCGTGCTGAAGGCCGCCGGATCGGTGTTCAGCGACTCGTTGCAGGCGCTGGACTCAGGTGCGCGCGGCGCTATCGCCGTGGCCATTCCCTGCGCCGGGGCCGGCATCGTGGTCGGCATCGCCTCGATCACCAACCTCGGTCTGACCTTCGGCAGCTTCGTCACGGCAATGTCCGGCGGCATGCTGATCCCGGCACTGCTGCTGGTGATGTTCATGGTCATCGTGATGGGCATGGGCATGCCGACCACCGCGGCCTACATCATGGGCGCGATCCTGGCGATCCCGGCCCTGGACAAACTCGGCGTGCCAGCCCTCTCGGCGCATTTCTTCGTGCTTTATTTCGCGGCGCTGTCGATGGTCACGCCGCCAGTAGCACTGGCCGCTTTCGTCGCTGGAGGCATCGCCAAGGCCAATGTGTGGAAAACCGGCTGGGTAGCGTTCCGCTACAGCCTGGCCGGCTTTCTCGTCGCCTTCGCCTTCGTCTTCAGCCCGGCACTGCTGCTGCAGGGCGACTGGCAGGCAATCGTTCCGGCAGTGATCACTGCGCTGATCGGCTGCTACGCACTGGCCGGCTGCGTGGTGGGCTACCTGCGCGCCCGTAGCTCGCTGATCGAAACGCTGATTCTGTTCGTCGCCGCGGCGCTATTGATCACTCCGGTGATCAAGGCCTCGCTGGGCGGGCTGGTGCTGCTCTGCGCGGTCTGGGCCTGGCAAAGCCGCAAGGCCAGATCCACGCGGGCCGAATGTGTGCTGGGAAGGTCGGGCGCCTGATGGCCCGGCCTCCAAAATCAACCGAGGAGAACAACAAAATGATCAAAGCACTGAAGAAACACGCAGCGGTTGCGCTGCTGGGAACCATCGGACTGTGCGGCAGCGCGCTCGCCGCCGAACCGGTGAACGTCAAATTCGCCGCCGGACCGACCGGCACCACCTGGTACGCCTATGCCGGCGCCCTGCGCGGCGAAATGCTCCAGCGCCTGCCGCAAGGCTCCACGGTGGACATCCAGGGCACCCCGATGGCGATCGCCAATACCAAGCTGCTGGCGGCCAAGCGCGCCGACATCGGGCTGATCTTCCCGCCAGTCGCCGCCTGGGCCCAGCAACCGTTCGGCCCGTTCCAACGCAAGATCGAGAACGTCCGCGGCCTGGTTGGCGGCCTCGACCAGTACTACCAGCGCATCACGGTGCAGAATGACAGCCCCATCCAGTCGATCGCCGAGATCAAGGAGAAAAAGCTGCCGGTGCGCATCGGTACCGGCCCACAGGGCAGCCTCAACGAATACATCGCCAAGCTGATCCTCGAGGCCAACGGCCTGAGCTACGAGGCGATCGAGTCCTTTGGCGGCAGCATCAGCAAGTCCAGCCTGAGCATCCTGCAGGACCAGTTCGGCGACCGGAAGATCGACATGATCATCGGCATCACCACCGCTGGCCATCCGAATACCGCGCAGTTGTCGATCACCCCCGGGCAGCGCTTCCTCGACCTCAGCGACGAGGCCGTCACCTACCTCGAAAAGTTCGGTTTCGTCCGCGCCACCATGCCGTCCGGCATGTTCGAGAAGCAGGACAAGCCGGTCCGAGGCGTAGGCTTCAGCACCTCGCTGTATGCCAATGACCAGGTTTCCGAAGACGATGCCTACGCCATCACCAAGGCCGTCATGGAAGGCCGTGAAGCGCTGCAGCGCTCGTTCGGCTCGATGAAGGGCTGGACCGTCGAGGGCTCGGTCGAGCCGGTCAATCTTGCCGCGCCACTGCACCCGGGCGCCGAGAAGTTCTACCGCGAAGCCGGCCTGCTGAAGTAACCCCCCTTGCCGCGCGGCGACCGCCGCGTGGCTTTTTTTTTGCCCGAGCTCAGTGAGGGATCAGATGACAGCCGACAAGCGATCCGATGGCGGCCAGGCCATCGTCGAACTGCTCAGACGCAATGGCGTGGACAGGGTGTTCACGGTGCCCGGCGAAAGCTTCCTGCCGGTACTCGACGCGCTGCACGACGCCCCCGACATTGCCCTGGTGGTGTGTCGCCAGGAAGGCGGGGCGTCGATGATGGCCGAGGCCTATGCCAAGACCACCGGCCGCCCGGGCGTCTGCTTCGTCACCCGCGGGCCGGGCAGCGCCAACGCACTTGCGGGCCTGCATGTCGCCGCGCAGGACTCCACGCCGCTGCTGGTGTTCGTCGGTCAGGTGCCGCGCGGCTTCCAGCAACGCGAGGCCTGGCAGGAAGTCGATGTCGGTGCGCTGTTCGGCTCGGTGGCCAAGTGGGCCGCCGATATCCAGGATGCCGGGCGCCTTCCCGAGTTGCTTTCACGCGCCTTCACCACTGCCCGATCCGGTCGTCAGGGCCCGGTCGTGCTCGGGCTGCCGGAAGACCTGCTGTTCGAAACCGTAGATCCGCTGCCACTGGCACCGGCGCCGGTCAATCAGGGCTACCCAGCGCCGTCGGCGATGGCGCAACTGCAGCAAATGGTGCATGAGGCACAACGGCCACTGGCGATTTTCGGTGGTTCTGGCTGGAGCGCCGACTGCCGCCAACAGCTGCAGCGCTTCGCCGAAGCGCAGGGCCTGCCGGTGGCCACCGCCTTCCGCCGCCAGGACCGCTTCGACAACCAGCACCCGAACTACGCTGGCGACGCCGGTCTGGGCATGAACCCCGCGCTCGCCACCATGATCCGGGAAGCCGACCTGCTGATCGCAGTCGGAACCCGCCTGGGCGACATCACCACCCGCCACTACGAGCTGGTCGATGCGCCGCAGCCGCAGCAGCGACTGATACACATCCATCCGGATGCGCAGGAACCTGGCCGTGTGTACCGGCCGGACCTGGCCCTTTGCGCCTCGGTGGCAAATTTCGCCGAAGCCGCAGCCGAGCTGGCAGCGCCTCCCATACGGACCGACGAGCGCCAGACCTGGCTGACGCGAGCCCGCGAAATCCGTCAGGCCTGGCAGCAGCCGACCGCACTGCCAGGCCCACTCCAGCTCGGCGAGATCGTCGCCTGGATCGGTGACCGTTTGCCGGCCGATGCGGTTATCAGCAACGGCGCCGGTAACTACACACTCTGGGTCCACCGTTTCTACCCGTTCCGCGAGTGGGGCAGCCAACTGGCACCGACCTCGGGCTCGATGGGCTACGGACTGCCTGCCGCGATTGCCGCCAAGCTTGCCGAGCCGTCGCGCCCGGCGGTGTGCTTCGCCGGCGACGGCTGCTTCCAGATGACCTGCCAGGAGCTGGCGACCGCCGTGCAGTACGCTGCCAACATCATCGTGATAGTGGTGAACAACGGCTCCTACGGCTCGATCCGTATGCATCAGGACAAGCACTACCCTGGCCGGCGCTATGGCACCGACCTGGTCAACCCGGACATGGTCGCCCTCGCCCGGGCCTATGGCGCCGCTGCCGCTCGGGTGGAGCGCACCGAACAGTTCGCCGAAGTGTTCGAGCAGGCGCTGGCTTCCGACCGTCCGTTCCTCATCGAGGTAATGATCGACCCGGCGATCCTGCGGCCCTGAGCGCATCGCCTCGAGGTCGGGCCTGGCCTCCCACAAAACCGTCAGTGCCCGACTTCTGGGAAGCGCGCCTCGCGGCGACTGGCGTGTAGGTGGGCTTGGCCACTTACCCCAACCGAGGGACGGTCTCGACCGCGCAGAGACTTCCACTGTACCGAGTCCATCGCGAACAAGGCTCCTTCATCCGGAGCCTACCCGCCCGTGGGCATCTGCCCGCTCAGTGCATCACCGAGCCGCCATCCACAACCACGGTTTCCCCGGTCATGAAGGCGCTGTCGTCGCAGGCGAGGAACAGCAGCGGGCCGATCAGGTCGCCGGGCATCTGGTCACGCTTGATCGCGCGGCTGGCGATCACCGGCGCGGTCAGCCGTTCGCGCATCTCGGCGTTGGCCACCACGCCTTCGCTCAGCACCAGACCCGGTGCCAGCGTATTGACCGAGATGCCGTAATCGCCCAGCTCACGTGCCAGCGCGCGGGTCAGCGCGAGGACGGCACCTTTCGAGGTGACGTAATGCAGCAGGTTCGGCGTGCCCTTGAAGGGCGTGCCGGAGGAGATGTTGATGATCCGCCCGTAACCGCGCTGCTTCATGTAGGGCGCCACCGCACGGGCGCAAATGAACGGACCGCGCACGTTCACCGCCATGACCTTGTCCCACTCAGCGAGGTCGATGTCCTCGAAGCCCTTCATCTTTAGCGAAGCGTAGATCGCGGCATTGTTCACCAGCACGTCGATTTGCCCAAAACGCTCCATCGCCGCCGCAGCCATTGCCGCGGCCGAGGACTCGTCGGACACGTCGGTTTTCAACGCCATTGCAGCGCTTCCCATGCCCTCCAGTTCGGCCACCAGCGACGAGCCATCGAGCACGTCGGCGATGACGATGCGCGCACCCTCGGCCGCCAAAGCGCGGGCGTAGGTCGCCCCGATGCCCTGAGCTGCGCCGGTGATGATCACGACCTTGTCTTTCATTCGATTCATAGACGTCTCCAGTCAGACCCGGCCACAGGGCCGGGGTATGCATAGCGACCTTGCACAGGCCTCATGAGATAAACGCGGTCACCAGGTCCGGCTGCCAGGCGATCAGAATCATCACCAGCAGGGTGACCAGCAGGAACGGCAGCAGTGGCCGCATGATGTCGCCCGGCCGGCAGCCGGTGACACGGGACGCGACGTAGAGCGCCGCACCCACCGGCGGGGTGAGCAGGCCAAGGGTCAGGTTGATGCACATGATCACGCCTAGATGGTAGGCGTTGATGCCATAGACCGACTCGGCCACCGGCAACACGATCGGCACCAGCAGGATCAGCGCCGCGATGCCGTCGAGTACCATGCCCACCACCAGAAGGAGTGCGATCAGCAACAACAGATAGATGAAGGGATCGGACGTCATTCCCTGCATGATCGCGCCGAGCTGCTGCGGGATTTGCTCGTAGACGATGACCCAGCCGAAAACCGCCGCCGCGGCGACCAGCGCCAGTACCACACCGCTGTTGATCCCCACTCGCAGCAGCATGTCTCCCATGCGATCGAGCTTCATCTCGCCATGCGCGAAGCGACCGACCAGCACCGCCATGGCCGCGCCCACCGCAGCGGCCTCGGTCGGCGTCGCGATGCCGCCAATGATCGAACCGATCATCACCACCGGCACGCTGAGCGACGGTACGCTCCGCACCACATTGCGCACCATCTGCGCGCGGGTCAGGCGCTCGTTTGGGGGGTACTGGTAAAAGAAGCCAAGCAATGCGATGACCAGGATGAAGCCACCGGCCATCAACAGGCCGGGAACGATGCCGGCGATGAACAGGTCGCCGATGGATATCTGCGCCAGCACGCCAAAGATCACGAACAGCATCGACGGCGGAATTACCGGCGCCAGCAGCGCCCCGGCTGCCGTGGTCGCGGTGGCGAAATTGCGGTCGTAGCCCTTCTGATGCATCTCCGGCACCATCACCTGGGCCATGACCGCCACCTGGGCGTTGGCCGAACCGACGATCGAGGCCAACATCATATTGGCGAGGATGTTGATGTAAGCCAGACCGCCGCGGACCGAACCGAGAAACACCGACGCGAAGGCGACCAGGCGGCGGGTGATGCCGCCCTCGTTCATCAGTTCACCGACCAGCATGAACAGCGGGATGGCGAGCAGCCCGTAGTTGTCCAGCCCGCCGAAGAACTGCTGCGGGTAGGAGAGAAACAGCACGCTATTGCCGCTGGACTGGATGTAGATCATGGCGCTGACCGCCAGCACCAGCGCGATCGGCACGCCGATGAACAGCAGCACGGCGAAGAGTCCGATAATCATTGCGCTATTCCCCCGAGCCGGTGGCGGCCGCAGGCCCGGCACCCGGCGCCGGATGCGGCGCGCGCAGGCTATCGAGCAGGTTGGCCAGTGCATGGATGGAGCTGGTGAAGGCCACCAACGGAAGAATCAGCCAGAACCAGAACTTGGCGACGCCGAGCGTTGCGGTCGGTTCCTGGTAGATGAAATTGAAGGACTGCGCGGCAAACGCGTCGAAGTCGAAACCGTGGCGCCATAACGACAGCGGGTCGAACCACAGGTAGCAAAGCACCAGCAGCGCCACGGCAAAGCCAAGCACCACCAGATCGGCGGTGCAGCGCAGCACCTTGCAGGCAGTCTCCGGCACTGCGTCGGTGAGCAGGGTCACGGCGACGGCTTCGCGTGTCTGCAAGGTGACCGACAGGCCCAGCATCGCCAACCAGACCATGGTCAGCACCGCCAATTCGTCCAGCCAGAAGATCGGCGCCTTCAGCGCGCGCCCGGCGACGTTGACCAGGATCATCAGCGGCAGAACCAGCACCAACGCGCGCAAGGCGGCGCGTTCACCGCGACCAATCAGGTTACTCAGCGCCCGGATCATAGGCATTCTCCCGAACAGCTTATGCAGGTGCCCCGCGCGCCTGTCACGCCACGGGGCTCGGAATCAAGGTTTGAGATCGGCCGCTTCCCGGCGCAGATCAGCCAGCGCCGGGGCCTTCTTCAGCCAGATTTCTTCCCACTGCTGCAGCGTGTCGCCGAAGAATTCGGGCCCCACCGGAGTGACCTTGACGCCGGCCTGCTCGATGCTCGCCTGGGTGTCGGCCTCCGATTTTTCGTAGTCCGCCGTCAGCGTATCGAGGTGCTTGCGGGTCAGTTCACGAATCATCGAGCGGTCCTCTTGCGGCAACTGCGCCCAGACCCGCCCGGACATCAGTCCGATCACCGGGAACATCATGTGATTGCTCTGCAACACCGTTTTGGCACGCTCGTAGAGGCGCAGCTTCCAGATCAGCTCGAGATCGGCATCGACGCCGTCGACCTGGCCGTTGGCCAGGGCGTCATACACGTCTGTAACCGGCATCGGCGTCGAGGCAGCGCCGAGCAGGCGGTAAAAATCCTGTACCGGCGGGAACGGCGTGATACGGATTTTGCGGCCATTGATCGCCTTGACGTCGTCGGTGGGGAAGGCATTGAGCATCAGCCGCATGCCGGCCACGCCATAACCGAGCCCGACGACACCCGCCTTGGCCGGTAGCTGATCAAGCATCCCCTGGGCGGTCTTGCCATTGAGCAACTGACCGGCCTGTGCCACGTCATGCACAAGATAGGGGGCGAACAAGGCACCGAAGTCGGGCACCCGGTTCGCCACTTCGGCGGTGGTCATGAAGGCCATGTCCAGCGCACCGGTCTGCAACTGCTGCAGCATGCGCGCCTCACTGCCGAGCTGGCCGGCGGGAAAGACCACCACATCGTATTTGCCGCCGGAGCGTTCCTTGAGTTCCTCGCCCATGGCCTGTGCCGCCTGCGACCAGGCATGGGTGCCAGGGACGATCAGCCCCAGCCGCAGGTCCTTGGCCATCGCACCGGCACTGAGCAATAAGGCGGCGGCAGAACATAGCGCACACAACAATTTCGTTGTCTTCTTCATGACTCACCTTTCTTGTTGTTATCGAACAAATGACCGGGCGAAACGGACAGCACCGCTGTCACGCACAGGCGATTTTTCACGCGGCGCCAACTGCGATACGCGAACCACGAATGGCCTTCGTCTGCCTCCTCGGCATTTAGCAGGGCATCAAGCGATGCACGGATGACGCTTTATTCGCGCAGGGATGTTTATCGCGGGCATACGACTGACGAGCGCGGCCTGGCAGCCGCGACCGCGACGAGAATGGGCAAAAGCATGCGCGCGGTGACATGAAAGGTTTGCAGGCGCTCGGCGAACGTCCATACACGGGCCTCATTTATTGTTCTTGTGGCCGACCCGGCGACCTTCGACAACTGCGGGCTCGGCTATCTATCGCTGGGCATGAACGTAGCGCAAGGCCTCTATCTCGGCCATTAGGGAATAATGATGCAGAGGATCACGGATCGTTATGGGGTGCGCGGACGATTTCCGAAATCGATGAAAGCCGGTGCCGACGAATCTTCAAATCAATAGCGCGGGACATCGCCGGTTCTGATGGCGCGCATCAGAAAACCTTAATAGGCAGACCTGCGTGACGCTCCTAGCATGGCCAAAACAATAACCACGAGAGAACTCGCCATGCCGTCCATGCCCTCTTCCTCGGCCGAGCCCGCTACCGCTGCCCTGCCTGTCGGCGCCACCCTGCGCGGCTGGCTGGATCATCTGCAGAACACTCAGCGACTGAGCGTGATCCGCCCAGGCACCGCGCTGCGCTTCGGCGTTGCAGCCATCGCCAACCGCCTGGACGGTCAGAGTGCGTCGCTGTTCCTGCAGCCCGAAGGGCATCCGATTCCGGTGATTTCGGGACTGCTTTCGGACCGTCAGTGGATGGCCGAGGCGATGGGTGTCGAACCAGGCCAGGTACTCGCCCGCTTCGAGCATGCCAGCCTCGAGCCGCTGCCCTGGCAGGAAGTGACCGAAGCCGCTTGCCAACAGGTGGTGCACCGCGAGGTCGACCTCCTCGCGCAGTTGCCGATCCCCACGCATAACGAACACGACAGCGGCGCCTACATCACCGCCGGTCTGCTGATCACCCGCAACCCGCGTACCGGCGTACAGAACGTGTCGATTCACCGCCTGCAGGTCAGTGGCCCCAACCGCCTCGGCGCGCTGCTGCTGCCGCGCCATACCCTGGCTTACTTTCAGGAAACCGAGCGCAACAACGAGGACCTCGAAGTCGCCGTGGTGGTCGGCTGTGACCCGCTGACACTGATGGCCTCGCAGGCGATCGTGCCGATTGACCATGATGAGTTGGAAATCGCTGGTGCGCTCCATGGCCGGCCACTGCCGGTAGCCAAGTGCGTCACCAATCGTATTCGTGTACCGGCGGAAGCCGAGATCGTCATCGAGGGGCGCCTGCTGGCCAACGCACGCGAGGCTGAGGGGCCTTTCGGCGAGTTCCCGCAGTATTACGGTGAGCGCGCCGAGCGGCATGTGATCGAGGTCGATGCCGTCACCCACCGCCAGGCGCCGATGTTCCATACCATCGTCGGCGGCGGCCTGGAGCACCTGCTGCTGGGCGGCATTCCGCGGGAGGCGACCATGCTCGCGCACCTGCGCCGCAGTTTCCCTTGCGTGCGTGACGTCCATCTGGCGCGCGGCGGCGTGTGTCGCTATCACCTGTACGTGCAGATCGACAAGCGCTCGGAAGGCGAGGCGAAGAACGTCATCCTCGGTGCCCTTGGGGGCCATTACGACATCAAGCACGTGGTGGTGGTCGACACCGATGTCGACATCCACAACCCCACCGAAGTCGAGTGGGCAGTGGCGACGCGTTTCCAGGCCGACCGCGATCTGGTGCTCATCCACGAATCCCAGGGTTCCAAGCTCGACCCGTCGACCCGCGACGGCGTTGGCTCGAAGATGGGCTTCGACGCCACCGTGCCGCTGGCCGCACCGCCGATGCGCTTCAAGCGCATCCGCGTGCCGGGGGAGACCGAAGTGGACCTCGCCGCGGTCAGTCAGCCGGCCGACGCCGACTGGCAGCAACTGTTCGGCCAGCCAAACGATCGCTGACCGACTCAACGCGCAGGTGTCGGACACGCACCCCGGGCCCGTGGGCGATCCCGACCTGCAGCCCGCCAGGCTGTTCCGGGATAGGCCCAGCAGGTCATGACCGATAGGGTCGCAGCGCCTTTTCCAGCGGCAGAACAAATACAAACAGAGCGCCGGACAGGAGATTCAGATGCAGCAGGCACGACATTTCATCGACGGACAGTGGTGCGACGACGGCCAATGGGCTGACAGTCTCGATCCCGCCAACAGCGAGCTGATCGGGCGCTTCGCCGACGGCGGCGAACAACAGGCCCGCGCCGCGGTCGAGGCCGCCGCACGGGCCTTCGAGAACCCGCAATGGTCGCAAAATCCACGCGTGCGTCAGCAGGTAATGCTGGACTGGGCGGCTGCGCTGAAGAGCCACCAGGACGAACTGGCGAGCCTGCTCACCCGCGAGAATGGCAAGCCGCTGGCGCAATCGCGCGGTGAGATCGGCGGCGCCATATCGGAAATCCTCTATTACGCCGGCCTTGCGCGGCACAACCCCGGCCATGTGCTGGAAGTCGCCCCCGGCGAGTTCTCCACCATGCTGCGTGAACCGGCCGGCGTGGCCGGGCTGATTATTCCGTGGAATGCCCCGGCGGTGCTCCTGGCCCGCGCACTGGCGCCGGCGCTGGCGGCCGGCTGCACCTGCGTAGTCAAGCCGGCACCGCAGACGGCACTGTTCAACGCCGCCTTCCTCACCCCGCTGCTGGAATTGCCGAGCCTGGCGCCCGGGGTGGTCAACCTGTTCGCCGAGACCGGGCACGCCGGGGCCGCTTTTCTTGCCGCCACGCCCAAGGTCGACGTGCTCAGCTTCACCGGCTCTACCGCGACTGGCACGCAGATCATGCGTGATGCCGCGCCGACCATGAAGAAACTGTCGCTTGAGCTGGGTGGCAAATCCTGTTGTGTGGTGCTGGAGGACGCGGACATCGCCGCGGTGGCGCCGAAGCTCGCTGCCGCTGCGACCATCATCTCCGGGCAGCAGTGCACCGCCGCCCGCCGTGTGCTGGTGCATGCCAGCCGCGCAGCGGAAATGAAGCAGGCGCTGGCCGCGGCGCTGGGCGAAGTGCGCCTGGGCCACGGGCTCGAGGTGGCCACACAGATGGGCCCGCTGATCGACTGGCGTTCGCGCGATCTCGTCGAGCAACGCATTCGCGAGTCGATGGACTGCTGCGACGAGGTGTTGCTGGCAGGCGCTCGGCCAGGCGATGCGCTGGGCCGCGGCGCTTTCCTCTCGCCAACGCTGATCGCGCATCAGGACAGCGGCGCATTCTTCTGCCAGGAGGAAATTTTCGGCCCTCTGCTGGTGCTGGAAACATTCGAAGATGAGGCCGAGGCTGTGCGCCGGGCCAACCACAGCGAGTTCGGCCTCTCGGCAAGCGTCTGGACCCGCGACGGTGCGCGGGCCATGCGCCTGGCCCGCGCCCTGCGCAACGGCACCGTGTGGATCAACGATCACAACAAGCTGTTCGCCGAGGCGGAAACCGGCGGCTATCGCAAAAGCGGGCTGGGGCGCCTGCACGGCTACGACGCACTGCTGGATTTTACAGAGCTCAAGCACGTCTACCAGAATGTCGGCACTCTATAGGTCGGTATCGACGAGGTTGAAATGGAACTGCGCCAGCTGAAGTACTTCACCTGCCTGTTCGAAGAAGGGTCCGTGACCAGGGCGGCGCAGCGGCTGAATATCGTGCAGCCGGCCCTGTCGATGCAGATCGCCAAGCTGGAGGAGGAACTCGGCCAGCCATTGTTCGAGCGCACCCCCAAGGGCATGACCCCGACCGAGGCCGGCGTACAGGCCTATCGCCTGTTCATGCCGATCCTCGGCGAGCTGCTCGAAGCGCGGCAGACGCTGATCGATCGCAGCGGCCAGATCGGCGGGAGGATCAACGCCGGGCTGATCGCCTCGGCCGCCAACCAGGCACTGGCCAGCACCCTGGCCTACTTCGTCGAGCACCACCCGGACGTCGAGCTGCAGGTCAGCTACGGCTACAGCCAGGACCTGATCGACCGCGTGTTGTCCGGCGCGCTGGATTTCGCGGTGATCAACCAGAGTTTTCAGCAGGAACACTTGCACCGTACCGACATCCTCGACGAGGAACTGCTGGTGGCGACCGGTGCCACGACCCGGCTGCGGCTGCCCACGCCGATTCCGCTCAGCGCACTGGGTGGCCTCAAGTTGGTGCTGCCTTCGCGCCGTCATGGTTTGCGTATGGTCATCGACCAGGCGCTTGCCGCGCAGAGCCTGGAGCTGACGCCGCACCTGGAGCTCGACGACCTCACGGTGATCGAGAGCTTTCTGCGCCGCAGCGACTGGATCAGCGTACTGCCGGCCACCGTGCTGCAACGCGGTCTGGAAGAAGGCGCCTTGCGCGCCTATCCGCTGGCGGCCCCCGGGATCACGCGGCGCATGGTCTGCGTGCACGACAGCCGTCGCCCGCTGACCCCTGCCGCGACGCTGTTCATCGACATCATCAGCAAGACGCTGGCCACTGCACTCAATGCCATCCACTTCTACAAGGAAGGCGCCATTCAGGAATCCGACCATGATCTCAACTAGCCCCCGTCCGCAGCGACTCGTCATCGGCATCTCCGGCGCGTCCGGCGCAATCTACGGGGTGCGCCTGCTTGAGCTGCTGCGCGACACGCCAATCGAGACCCACCTGGTAGTCTCGAAGTCGGCGCTGATCACGCTGTCCCACGAAACCGGGCTGACCTGGTCGCAGCTCAAGCCGATGGCCACCGTGTGCTACTCCAATCAGGACATCGGCGCGGCCATCGCCAGCGGCTCGTTCAAGACCATGGGCATGATCGTCGCGCCCTGCTCGGTGCGTTCGATGTCGGAGATCGCCAGCGGCGTGACATCCACTCTGCTGACGCGAGCCGCCGATGTGATGCTCAAGGAGCGTCGGCGCCTGGTATTGATGGTGCGCGAGACGCCGCTGCACCGAAATCACCTGCGCACAATGACCGAGCTGGCCGAGCTCGGCGCCATCATCGCTCCGCCCGTGCCGGCTTTCTATGCCAGACCGGCGTCATTGGCAGAGATGGTCGACCACACGCTCGGCCGCGTGCTCGACATGTTCGATATCGAACTCGGGGTGGTCAGGCGCTGGCGCGAGACGCCGGAAGACCTGCCTACCCTCGACGAGGTCGAGGCGATGACCTGCGAGCGCTGATGACCATGCCTGCGGCCGTCATCAACCAGTCGTTCCCTGGCTCAGCGGGCCAGCGTCGCCTGGAACTCGCCGATCAGTTCCAGTACGCGTGCGCGGGCCTGGTTCTGCGGGAAGTGCCGACAGTGCTCGAGCAAAAGCGTCCGGCAAGGGCCGCCAACCTTGCGGGCGATGGTTTCCAGCTGTGCCGCGGTGGCGAACTCGTCATCCTGGCCCTGGATGGCGAGCACCGGCACCTGGATGCGGGGCAGTGCCGGATAGAGATTCCAGCTAGCAAAGTCCGGCTCGAGCCAGGTTTCGCTCCAGCCGCGGAAGGCGCCGTCGAGGTTGTCGCCATGGTAGGCGTGCAGCCGTTCACGCAGGTCGCCACGGGCGTAGGCCTTCACCGTGCGACGCACGCCTTCGATACTCGCCGGTTCGACATCGACATGCGGAGCGAGTACCACGACGCCGACGATGCGAGGGTCCTGACGCGCAGCATAGGCGAGCGCGATGGAGGCACCGTCGCTGTGACCGATCAGAATCACCGGTTCGAGCGCCAGGCCGTCGAGTACGCGCTCGAGCTCGTCCGGCCCGTCCTGGCTCAGGTAGTCGAGCGGGCGCGGCAGCGTCACCGGGCTGGAGCGACCGTAGCCCTGCCGGCTGTAGGCCAGTACCGGGGCGGCACAGGCGTCGGCCAGCTGCGCAGGAAAGTCCTTCCACAGGTCGAGGCTGCCGAGCCCCTCGTGCAACAACACGAGCACGGGGCCGGTCGAATGCCGCGGACGCAGAAGCTGATATTCGAGCCTGGCAACGGCGGTCTCGATAAACTGTCGGTGCGTCATCACATGGGAACCTGTCTGCCTGAGGGTTCGAAGGTTAACCGATTTGCGTGGCGCGTCCGGCGACCGCGCATGCCAGAGGAACTCGCACATGCGCCAGCTTGATCTTCAGGTGCTGGATACCGCCTTGCAGTGGGGCCTTGAAGGCCACGCGCTCTGGCTGTGTACCGTACTCTCCACTTATGGCTCGGCGCCGCGCGCGCCCGGCGCGATGCTGGTGGCGCGCGCCGACGGCCAGTTCGTCGGTTCGCTGTCCGGCGGCTGTGTCGAGGAAGCCTTCCTCGAGGCGCTGGCTGGCGGCGAACTGCGGGCGCCGGCGCAGATCGTTCGCTACGGCGAGAGCGATGACGAACGCCAGCGGCTGCGGCTGCCGTGCGGTGGCATTCTCCAGGTGCTGGTCGAACACCGTACAGCGGACGAGGCCTGGATCGATCACCTGCGCGATCTGCACGATGCCCTGCTCGGGCAGCGTCGGCTGGTCCGCGACCTCGATCTCACCAGCGGCGCATTCAGGCTGGTACCCGATCAGGGCGGCGAAGTAACCCAAGTCCAGGCAGAGCACGTGCGTGTACGTATCGGTCCGGCACTGCGCCTGGTATTAGCCGGCCTGTCGCCAGTAGCCGAGTACTGCGCCAGCTTCGCCCGCGCCATCGGCTGCGAGGTGATCGCCTGTGACCCGCGAGAGGAAATGAATGGGCGCGCGCCCGACGGTGTCCGATTCCATCCGCAGATGCCGTCGGAATTCATCGCCGCCGGGCACTGCCACGAGGCTACCGCCGTGGTCGCCCTTACCCACGACCCGCGCATCGATGACCTGGCCCTGATGGAAGCGGTGCGCACTCCCGCCTTCTATATCGGTGCCATGGGTTCGCTGCAGACCTCCACGCGGCGTGCCGAACGGCTGGCGCGAATCGGCGGCCTGAGTGAAGAACAGATCGCCCGCATCCACATGCCCATCGGCCTCGACCTCGGCAGCAAGACGCCGGCCGAGATTGCCCTGTCGGTGGTTGCCGACGTGCTGCGCGTCTACCACGGCAAGGCACGCGATGAACTCTGAGCCGATGGTAGTGGGCCTGATGCTGGCCGCCGGGCGGGCCAGTCGCTTCGGCAGCGACAAGCGTCGCGCGCGCCTGGCCGACGGCCGCACGCTGCTGGAGGCGAGCCTGGCCAATGCCGCCGCCGCATTCGACGAGCTACTGCTGGTGCTGCGTGATGGCGATGTCATCGACGACCTCTGTCTGCCGCCGCGGGTCCAGGTGCTTCACACGTCCTTGGCCGAACGCGGCCTCGGTGCAAGCCTGGCGGCCGGTGTCGAGGCCTTGTCGGAGCATCGAGCAGATGCGCTGGCGGTGTTGCTCGGCGACATGCCCTGGCTGGGCACAGAGACTTGTGCCCAGCTGATCGCCGAGGTCGGCGCCGGGCGCATCGTGCAGCCAGTGCACGACGGCCGCCCTGGACACCCGGTGCTGTTCGGCCGTGCCTTCTGGCCAGCATTGCGTACCCTCGACGGCGATGAGGGTGCGCGTGGCCTGATCCGCCGCCATGCCGAGCATTACCGGCCGGTGCCGGTCGACGACCCCGGCATCCTGCTTGACGTCGACCGCCCCACCGACCTCGACGGGCGCACGGCTGCGGCCCCGCCCCCAACCCATCGCCCTGCGAGGATCTAGCCATGTCCACCGCTCAACGTGTCTTTCACGGCAAATTCGGGCGGGTCGCCCTGCTCGATATGGACCGCCCCCTGGTGACCCACTCGCATCACGAATGCCACGTGCTGGTGAAAGCCTCCGGGGCGGACACTTTCTTCAACGTCAATGGCCGCCAGGTGCCGCTGACTGATCGCTGCGCGGTGCTGGTCAACGCCTGGCAACCGCACTATTACGACTTCCAGCCGGGATCCGAGCAGACACAGATCCTCGCGCTCTATATCGAACCGGCCTGGCTGGCCGAGGCGCAGCAGTCGCTGGCCCTGAGCGCCCACCCGGGGTTCTTTGCCCAGCCCTGCATCGAGCTCAGTGCCAAGAACCGGGCGATGGCCGACCAGTTGATCGCCGAGGCTTGCAGCGCCGGGCTGGTGCCGCGCGAGCGCATCGAGTTCATGCTGTTCGACTTCCTCATCGAGCTGATCGAAGACTACTCGCAGTGGAAACAGCTGCGCCGCCTCGGCGCACAGGTCCGTCAGGGCTTTGGCGATGCACGTATCCGCCGCGCCTGTGAGTATCTGCAGACCCATCTGGATGACCCGGATTGCATCAGCAACGCAGCGCAAGCCGCCGGACTGTCGCGCGCGCACTTCTTCAGCCTGTTTCGCCAGGACACCGGCATGACCCCGACGCTCATGCTCAACGACGCGCGCATGCGCCGCGCCTTTATCTGGCTGGAGCGCGAGCGCAGCGGCACCCTCGGCCAGCTCGCCGAGAACCTCGGCTTCTCCGAGCAGGGCCACTTCACCCGCTTCTTCCGTCAGCATATAGGGGCGTCCCCAAGCCAGTATCGGCGAGTGGTGGATAGCTACGGCACGGGCAACAAGGGATGAAGCGCGGCACGCTGGTGCGTACCACCTGCACCTCAAGGACGCCGCTGAGACCGGACGCACGCCCTGCGAGGACTGGAAACGGCGGTAATCCGGACCTGCGACTGACGTTCCGGGCGCCTCAGGCTGGCATCGCTCGGTCCAGGCACGCCCAGACATCGGCGCAGCTTCGTCGCCAATCCATGCTGCCAGCGGGGCAACGCTCCCGGTGAGCACACAGGGCCGTCGCTTCAATCATCTGCCGCGCGATACCAGGGAGTTGGATAGCATGCGCTGCCCCACCCAAACGCGCCTTTCGCCGCCAGGCATCGCCACCGGACTCTGAGGCACCACATGCTGTCTGCCCTGCCTGCGATCGACATCGTTGTCATCGCTTACATCTTCGCCGTCTTTGTACTGGGCGGGCTGGTCAAGGGGGTTTGCGGATTCGGCATACCGCTGGTGACGGTGCCGCTCATCGCTCTGGTCGAGACGGTGCCGACAGCCATTGCCCTGGCGCTGCTGCCCATCATCATCTCCAACATCGCCCAAAGCTACGAATGCCGCCAGCATTACCGAGTGCTGGGCCTGATCTGGCCACTGCTGCTCAGCCTGGCGGTCTCGCTTGGCCTGGCGGTGCAGCTACTCGGCAGTTTCCGCCCGGAGATACTGGCCCTAATCATTGGCGTCATGATCCAGGTCTTCGTGATTTCCCAGCTCACTCCAGACCCACCGGCCATTCCGCAGCGCTGGCGTTTTGGCTCCTTGGTAGGTGCCGGCCTGAGCAGCGGTCTGTTCGGTGGCCTGACGTCCTTCTACGCATTCCCCGCGTTGCAGGCCCTGATGGCCCTGGGGCTGGGCCGCAACGAGTTCATCCTGGCGACCAGCCTGTTCTTCCTGGCCGGCTCCTCGATCCTGGGCATAGGGCTATTGGCACAGGACATCGCCACACCCATCCACCTGCTGCTCTCGCTAGCCTGCGTGGTGCCAACCCAGTTGGGCATGTATCTGGGGGAACTCATTCGCGAACGTCTGTCGCAAGCCATGTTTCGTGGCATCACGCTGTCTGTGCTATCGGCCACCGGCCTGACAATGATTGCCCGCGCGATTACCGCCTGATGCAGCCAGCGACGGCCATTGCGCCAACCGACGCACCTGATGACGGCGCGGCAGGACTATTCGGCATGCCCGGCTTGTCTCATCGGCACCCTCAGGTTCGGGTAGTCGCCGAAATCGTGAAGTGCTGGTCAAGGCCCTGCTCGAGATCCAGGCGAGTGACATGGGCCTCGATCACCCGCACCAGATGATCCTCCAGTAGCCGCGTCATCACTGGCGCTATGGCGTGCCTAATATGCTGCACTACGATCCACTGAGAGAGCCGCTTGAGCGAGCAAGATGTGCTGCCCAGCTGCGCAGTTTTTTGCTCACCAGTACGGTGCCTTTCCGCGACTTAAAGCTCTGTAACCGGCGTCTTTTCTGGGCTATAGGTCTTTGCGCAAAAACTTGCACAGCAGTGCGCAACTTGTTGCGCGAAAATCTGTGCGACGCCGCTCAATATGACCATGGGTGATTTTATAGTCACTTCAAGTTATTGATCTTATTGAAATTTAAATATCTGGCACGCCGCTCGCTATAGGTCTGGTTCCCGGATCGATCACGATCCATGACCCAGGCAAGGAGAGCACTCATGCCAACACCCGCGTATCTGTCCCTCGAAGGCACCAAACAAGGTCTGATAACCGCTGGCACCTTCACCGAGGACTCGGTCGGCAACATTTTCCAGGAAGGTCATGAAGACCAGATTCTGGTTCAGGCCTACAACCACCAGGTCATCATCCCGCGAGACCCGCAGTCCGGCCAACCGACCGGCCAGCGCGTGCACAAGCCGCTGATGATCACCAAGGTCTTCGACAAGTCCTCGCCGCTGATCTTCAACGCCCTGACCTCCGGTGAGCGTCTGAACAAGTGCCGCCTGGAGTGGTACCGCACCTCCTCCACCGGTACCCAGGAGCACTACTTCACCATCGAACTGGAAGACGCCGTGATCGTCGACGTTCAGTCGCGCATGCCGAACTGCCAGGACCCGAACATGGCGCACTTCACTCACCTGGAAGACGTCTACTTCACCTACCGCAAGATCGTCTGGACCCACGAAGTCTCCGGCACTTCCGGCTCCGACGACTGGCGTACCCCGATCTCCGCCTAATCGCAGGCTGAGTTCGTGCGTCACCGCAGCGGCCAGGCATCGTCCTGGCCGCTGTGCTTCACCCTGGAACGCAGCGCCCAATCACGGAATGATCGAGAGGAACAACGAATGTTCGCCCAGGCCAACCAGAGCCATTTCAGCTTGAGCATCGAAGGCGTCGAACACGACCTGCAGGTGCTCGAATTCAGCGGGCGCGAGGCGATCAGTCAGCCTTACGCCTTTGCGGTGGAACTGATCAGCGAACGGCCTGACCTCGACCTGGAAAGCCTGCTGCACCAGCGTGCCTTCCTCGCCTTCGACCAGAACAGCGCCGGCATCCACGGCATCATCCACCGCATCACCCAGGGCGAATCCGGTAAGCGCATCACCCGCTATCGCCTGACCCTGGTGCCGCAACTGGCCTACCTGGCACACCGCACCAACCAGCGCATCTTCCAGCACCTGACGGTGGAGAAGATCATCGGCCAGGTGCTCGAAGAGCATGGAATCCAGGCCGACGCCTACCAATTTCAACTCGGCTCGATCTACCCCGAGCGCGAGTACTGCGTGCAGTACGACGAGACTGACCTGCACTTCGTCCAGCGCCTGTGCGAAGAGGAAGGCATCCACTACCACTTCCAGCACAGCAGCGACGGCCATGTACTGACCTTCGGCGACGACCAGACCCCGTTCCCGCGCCTGGCGCCGCTGACCTACCAGCAGGACAGCGGCCTGGTGGCCGACGACCCGGTGATCAAGCATTTCGGCGCCCGCCTGGAAACCCGCACCAGCCAGGTCACCCGCCGCGACTACGACTTCGAGAAGCCGCGCCTGCAACTGGAAGCCAAGGCCGAAGGCGATGCCCAGCCCAAGCTGGAAGATTACGACTACCCCGGCCGCTACACCGACCGCGAGCGCGGCAAGCATCTGGCCAAGCGCGCGCTGGAGCGCCACCGCCACGACTTCGAACTGACCCAGGGCGACGGAGACTCGCCGACCCTGGTCAGCGGCCACTTCCTCGACCTGACCGAGCACCCGCGCAACGCCTGGAATCAGCTCTGGCTGCTCACCGAAGTGCTGCACGAAGGCAAGCAGCCGCAGGTGCTGGAAGAATCCGTCACCAGCGACACCCAGCCTGCCGACGGTTTCACCCAGGGCTACCGCAACCGTTTCACTGCCACGCCCTGGGACGTGCCCTATCGCCCACCCCTGGCTCACCCGAAACCGCGCATCCTCGGCAGCCAGAGCGCCGTTGTCACAGGCCCGGCTGGCGAAGAAATCCACTGCGACCAATACGGCCGGGTCAAGGTGCAGTTCTTCTGGGATCGCGAAGGTCAGGCGGATGAGAAAACCAGCTGCTGGCTACGCGTCAGCTCCAGCTGGGCCGGTGATCGCTACGGCGCCATCACCATCCCGCGTATCGGCATGGAAGTGCTGGTCACCTTCCTCGAAGGCGACCCCGACCAACCGCTGGTCACCGGCTGCCTCTATCACGCCGAACACGTGGTGCCCTACGACCTACCGGCGAACAAGACCCGCAGCGTGTTCAAGACCCTCAGCAGCCCCGGCGGTGGCGGCTACAACGAACTGCGCATCGAAGACCGCAAAGGTGCCGAACATATCTACGTTCACGCCCAGCGCGACTGGGACGAAAACATCGAGCACGACCAGAAGATCCGCGTCGGCCACGAACGCCACGACACCGTCGAAGCCAACACCTACAGCCACTTCAAGGCCGAAGAACACCGCACCACCCACGCCGACCGCAAGACCGAGATCAAGGCCAACGACCACCTCACGGTGGGCGCCAGCCAGCACATCAAGCTCGGCAACGGCCAGTTCATCCAGGCCGGCCAGGAAATTCACCTCAGCAGCGGCCTGAAAGTCGTGCTCGAAGCCGGCAGCGAACTGACCCTCAAGGGCGGCGGCAGCTTCATCAAACTCGACGGTGGCGGCGTGACCCTGGTGGGGCCGGTGATCAAGATCAACTCTGGCGGCGCGCCGGGCAACGGCTCGGGGGCAGCGCCCATCCTGCCGGGGGCGTCGAGGCCGGCGGATGCGGATATGCCGGGAATTCCACTGGAAGCCCTGGTAAAACAAAACATGCTGTTTCGCAGCACCCGAGCTGGCGTATGTGAAGTGTGCGAAGCCGCTAAGGCATCAAAGGGAGATAAGGCATGAGCGCCCCGATGCCCGAAGGAAACGGTGCCGTTCTGCTAGACGGAGCTCGTTACGAGAGCGCGACGGCGTGGCTTTATCAGTGCTTCCCTGGCCATCAACCAAGACCGTTATTGCTCGGTACGGCGTATGAGCCCATAGCGGACGCTGGCCCTATTTTGCTGGATGCTCCGGTTGGCAGCATGGCCTATGACGCCTGGAGACACGGAACCGAAATCAAGGATGGTCTCTGGCTGGAAAGCGATGCTTCGATGGACGATCTGCAGCGCATACTGCAGCGCCGCCTGCGCATCTTCACCCCAGAACATCGCGAACTCTGGCTACGCCTGGGTGACGCCCGGTCTCTGCATCAGGCATGGCAGCGCGAAGGGCAATGGCCGGAGGGATTCTGGCACCGAATCTCACGCATCTGGCTTCATCACGAAGGCACAATCTTCTGCGCCTGGCAGAACGAACAGCCCGAGAAAGACGACGCGCCAGCCACACTAGATCTCGCCGCGCAAATCACGCTCGACTGGCGACTGCTGGAAGCACTTGCCGAACAGGACGACACGGCACAGGAGGCACTGCTATGACTGCTCAAACTCCCGCCCCATCCAGCTTGACGGTCGCTGGATGCCCGCTGCTCAGCGCTGTACTCCCGCTACGCTATGCGCTCGGCCCGACCCTGACAGTGGATACCAGCGCCTATGGCTTGCCAGCTGTACAGGGAGACTTTCCCGCAATAGGCGATTACTTCGAGCCCCTCCAGGGCCGTCCGCTGAACTACACCGCCCGCCTGTTACGCGATGGCTGGCTGTACGTCTGGCAGAGTGGCCTAAAACAACTGGTCGAGTACCGTGTCAGCGCGGCGGCTTTTACCCAGACAGCGCGCGGCGGCAAAGTCATCGACGGGCGTAGCCTGCCCTATTTACTCCTTCCCGCAGGAACACCGGCCATGTTGGCATGGTCGCCTCGCCAGTGGAGCGATAGCCAGTTCAACTCAGCCAAGGGAAAAGAGGATGTACGTCAGCGCGTGATGCGCACCATCACCCCTGGAGCAGCGCCATTCAGCGGTCAAGCCCGCACGATTCACGAACGTATCGGCGACTACATGGACGCCAACTGGTATGGCTGGAGTTGCGAGCCCTCTACCAGTCACCGCCCGGCATGGCCAAAGCTGCTCGACGACATGCAGCGCTGCGAGCAACAAGCCTATGCCTTGATCGACGACCCGTGGGGCGTATTGCTGGATCTGGCCAAGTTGCTTCGCGCTCGTCAGCAGGCGTTCAAAGTCACCCGGCAAGTGCACGGCGAAGATTGGGCAATGGCAGGAGTGCTCAGATCTCTGGCAGAAGGCGACCCGCAAATCGGCGGCCAACTGCGCAGCATCACCAATTACCGCCAGCTACAAACTACCTGGCAGCAGCAAACGCAGGAGGAGGAAGAATACAGCGCCGATGTGCGCCGCCTCAGCGAGCTTTGGTCAGCCTGGCTAAATACCCTAGCGCAGCGCGGCCCTGCCAGCCTGGATACTGCCTGTGGCCACTTCGACATTACCCAGCCCGATCCACGTGCAGAGCTGGAACTCCATTTCGCTGCAGCCTGCCTCGGCCCGGCGACAACCGGCCCCGGAGCCAAGGCCATAGCGAATGCCCTGACACTCCAGCAGCAAGAGGGCAAACCCTGGCTGGTTTGGGCGTTACTGGGCTTGGGCAAACGCCTCGGTGTCGGCGAAATCAATTCCCTGGTAGGGCTGGCTGACGGCGCAAGAGACAACGGTGCAAGCGCGCTGAACGAAGCACACAAACTGGCGCAATTGCTGAACCAGGCAGCCGATAAACTGGGCCGGCATATTCTGGGTTCGCCATTGGAAGCCCTGTTTACAGCGCTCGCTCCCATCGTCGGTCTGGGCCTGCAGAAAGCCGACGACGGCTCCAAAGCCGCCGGGCGCCTCTACCTCGCCGCAGCTTTGGCACGAAGCCAGCAGCGCCTGGCTATCGAGGCCGTCAGTCAGCGGCAACTAGGCGAATGGATGAGCGATCTGATGGGCACACGCCCTAATCTGCCAGCCCGTCTAAAACCCACACAGCTCAGTGTTGCGGTCAGCGAGGCAATGCCGTTCTTCCGCCTGCTACCGGCCAAGGACTTGCCGCCCCTGCCTACATCCATGGCGTCGGATGTAAACCTCAAGGGAATACTTGATCTTGGCAAAAGGACACTAGAAAAAGCCCCCATCAAATGCCTGGTAGCACTAGTGGCGGGGGTGAATTTTGTTTGGGCAGGTAAAGAGTTTTATCAGGAGAGGAACGTCAAACGCTTCCTGAACGCAATGGGTAGCACGTTCGGTATTTCTTCTGCTGTTTTCGCAACCCTCCAAAAAGTTGCTGAAGTAGACTGGGAAGCAGCAGTCAAGCTCAATGGGGCCACGCACATCGCTTCGCAGAAAGCTTTGGCTGATGCACTGGGCGTGGGCGCTAAAGCATCGATCCTACAATCGGTGACCTCGGGCTTCGACGTATTGGTCTATGGCTTCGAAGCGCTAGAGAGCTACCAAGCAGGCGACCTGGACACCACAGCCATCAATGCCGGATTGACCCTGGCCTCCGCCGCCAACTTGCGCCTTTACGTGCAGAGCTTTCGAGCTATACGTGCCGCACGCGCCGCAGTCATCGCTGGCGAGGTTGCCGTCATAGGTCGCGGCGTTAGCGTGGCGCCACACCTGGCCGCCCGCGCTCTGGGGTGGACCATCCTGATCGTCGGCGGAGTAATTGCCCGCCAATATACCCAGGACACACCTCTTGAAACCTGGGTCAAACGTACCCGATTCGGCACCCGGCCTGCCGACTGGTCTAACAGTTACGAAAAGTCGATGACTGAGTTTTACAAGGTAGTATTCCCCATCAGTTTCGAGGCTTACCGTCTCAACGAATTGAATCCACATCGTGGCATGCAAACCACCACCTACGTCTTGCTAAGGCTGCCAGGCAAGAGCGCACTGACTGATGACATGATCCATTTCAAAGGGCACGAAACCTGGGGCAGCTTCTTCGGCTTGGGCGGCACACGCAAGGCCGTGGAATGGACCGGGAAGGACTTCGATCACCACGGCGGCACACGGGTCAAACCCGAACCTGGCGTGGCTGTCTACCGCCGCGTTTATCACGAAGAGAACGGTAACAAACTCGACGCCATTCGCGGTGAACTGAGCTATTCACCCGTCGAGGGACTGACTCTCCCCCCCATAGCAATCAAGGAACTTGCATGGCTGTAAGCGACCTGATCCAACAAGCCCGTAATCGCTTCGGGCAGGCCCCGAGTGTGCTGTTGCGCGCCAATGAGCCCACTGGTGAGAAGCCTTGGGAGATGTTCGTTACCGATGAACATACCGAGCATTACCTAGCGCTGAAGCCCGGCGGGGATACTGATCGAGGAATGCTCACCGGGGCAGTAGGAGGAACCGGCGGATTAGTGATGATTATGTTCTCCTTGGTCTTCGCATTACAGGGAGATATTAGTGATGCACTTTTTACACTCTTATTGACCACCAGTATTGTCCTACCAGTTTTCTTATGGGAAACCCGCCGTCCACTCCCCTTACCGATACTCTTTAACCGCCGCACCCGAGAAGTCTATTTCGATCACAATGGCAAGCTGTACCACAGCCCCTGGGACAGTATACAGGCGCTGGCAGGCGAGTTTGTTATGGTTGGCCCACATACCGGTGGTATGCGAAATGCCTCACTGGAAATCCTCGTACGCCGCCTCGGCGAGCCCGATAACGCCTTGCTGGTAAGCCTTGGTCTACCGATGGGCAAAACCCTGCAAATGCAAAAAGGCCTCTGGGAATGGCTACGCGCCTATATGGACAATGGTCCCTGGTTCGATGAGAACGGCCAGCGCAGCGACTCCGATGCATACGTAAAGAAAATGCTTTCTGCCCATACCAAACCCACAGGATTTCTTGCCTTCCGGCGACAAAAGATTACCGAGAAAAAAGTAGCCAATGAGGGCAAGAACTACTTGGAGTGGACCGATACGGTGCTGTATTTGGGGCATTTACTCTTCTATCCGATGAACTGGCTGCAGGAGTTCACCTATAAAATCGCCAAGCGCCGTTCCCGTAATCGCTGGCCACAGATTGTCACAGAACGCCTACAGCCAAACGGTCCGACTACGCGCCTTATCGATCTGGAACGTGAGCGTGGACTGGACGTATAGCATCGTCAGTCCGCGCGTAACCGTACATACACTCAAAGAAGTCAAGGAAAGACCATGCAACAAGCCACCTGGAACCATGCCCAATACCTCAGCGTACTCTCCTGGACCATGCTGAGTTCTGCCATTACAAGCGCACAGCTATTTCTTGTATTTTTCCCTTTTGGCAATATGGATGAGTACGTGCTTGGTTGGCCTCTCGGACTATCGCTGACCGCAAACGCCATTCTTGTTATTGCGTCTGCATTGGGCCGACGCGACCAACATGTTCGCGTCTCGTTGACGGATAACGGAATTCAATACGATGACGAATCCGAGTCCTACCGTCGCAAAGAACTGCTCCAAGCCAATGAGATCAAGAAAATCCGTGTTCGAAGAAATCCATTTTTCAAGTCACTGACAATTGACATGAAGGAAAATAACCAACGTTTCTTTTTGAGTAACGTTTCTATAACAGACGATTTTCTGGCTGGCGTACAAGCGTTAATTAACAAGGGAACAAGCTGAGGCTCATCAGGGCGATTCACCGCATAACTAAAAAGGGGCGCCAGTTGGTGCCCTTGTCGTTTCTCTTGTCTGCTTATGCCACCGACAGTTCCCGCAGTGCCGCAGTGGCCAAAAAGCCAGAGCGGGAGGCATAGCGGTGGCCTTTCTTCACCATCTCGTCAATCCGCTTCAGCAGATTTTCCGGCAGGGTGGCATTGAAGCGAATGGCTTCCCCCAGATACGGGATCACATCAAAATCGACTACAGCCCACACACCACCGGCATAGAGTCGGAATTTCCCATATGCGCGTCTACCTCCTGCGCACGCGGGAGCGGATCACCATCAGCCACCAAGCCTTCAAAGTGAAGGGCTAGGGCTTCCTGTGCGTTTTCCAGAGACTCCGAGACAGTGGCGCCTGCCGAGAAACAGCCCGGAACATCGAACACAGTCACCCCATAGTCCGAATCAGCGTCTTTGTGCAGTACGACTGGAAATTTCATTGCTTCTACCTCTAACGATTCATCTAACGAGCTGCTTATGCAGTCCTGGTCACACAACGGGCCGTCATTTGAGAGGTGTTGCCGGCCTCAATTTAGGCCGGCTTGTTTCAGTATGTTGTGCAGCGTTCCCTTTGATACTTCTGACTTCGGGTGTGTGGAACCGTCACCCGGCCTGGCTTGGTTGGATGCTTGAACTGATGATGACTACTTTTCACCGCCAACCTTGCCCTTTTCTTAAACGGTGGCACTCAACACCGGCACTACAACGCTGTCCGGCAGCAGTCGGGGGACATGAGTGCGGCCATCGATCCAAGCGTCGATCATGTCCGCCCACTCCTGCAGCATGTGCCGGCGCTGCTCCGCGTACTCGGCCTTGTTGTAGACCGAACGCGAGGAGCGACCCTCCTCGTGAGCCAGGCATTTCTCGATCCAGTCGCCGTTGAAGCCCACCTCGTTGAGCAGCGTGGAACCAGTCCTGCGCAGGTCGTGGACGGTGAACGGCTCCAACGGCAGGCCTGCTTCCTTCGCACGGGAGGCAATGAGCTGGGTGATGCGGTTCAGGGTGGCGTGCGACATGCAGCGGTAGATGTCATAGCGCGAGGGCAATACATAGCGGGAACCAGCCGCACAGGTGTGCAGCGCCACGAAGATGTCCATGGCCTGGCGCGACAGGTAGACAACGTGCGGGTTACGCCCCTTCATCCGCTCCTTGGAGATCGTCCAGGTGGCGTTCTCGAAGTCCACCTCATCCCAGGTCGCCTCGATCAGCTCGCTCTTGCGTACCAAGGTCAGCAGCACCAGCCGCAAGGCCAGCTTGATCGTGGGATACGCGGCGATAGTCTCCAGTTGATGGAAGGCCAGCCGAATTTCGGTCGGGCTCAGCGCCCGGTCCTTCGGCGCGAAAATAGCGATAGAAGACGCCTTAACGTCGTCAGCCGGATTCTCGACCTTCTCGCCATGCAGGATCGCGAACGCATAGACCTGTTTCACGATGTCGCGAATATGGACCGAAGTTGCCGGCGCACCGCGAGCCTTCACCTTGGCACACAGGGCTCGCAGGTCGTCAGGGGTGATTTCTGTCAGCAGCCGGTTCGCGAAGACCGGAAGGATGTCGCGGTCGATGATGCTTTTACGCATCGCGCGCGTGCTGTCCGCCATGCGCGCACCGGCCAACCACTTCGTCAGCGTTTCACCGAAATTCTTGGCAGCATTGAGGCGCCGCTTAGCGCGCTGCTGCTCCAGGGAGGGAGACTTGCCCAGAGCGACCATGCGCTTGGCATCGAGCAGCTTCTCGCGAGCCATGGCCAGGGAAATGCCAGTTGGCCCATAGCGGCCGATGGTCAGCGTTTCTCGGCGTCCATTGAGACGGTAGTCGTAGCGAAAGGTGACGGTACCGGTAGGCGATACCGTCACGTACATACCATCGCGGTCGGAAGCCTTGTACAGCTTGGACTTGGGCTTGAGATTGCGCAGTTTGGTATCAGTAAGCATCGAGGTTTTTACTCCTGTTCATGACGGCTTTTACCGTCAAGGGTCAGGAGACCTGTTGATGCCGGGAAAGCCGCACGGGGCAAGCTTTCCCAAGGAGCGATCTACCGTCAAAGACCGGTTTGGACCGGATAGTAAACAGAACGGTCTCAATCCGACCGCTGTTTACTACCGTCACCGCTACCGCCAATCCGTTCTGCTGATCGGCGATAGGCCTCGATAACCATTGCAACGAATTTTCTTTTAAATCAACACGTTGAAATTGGCTATCGATACATCTCAATGAGTCCAGAAGGACTCGACATCACTCCCACTCGATGGTGGCAGGCGGCTTGCTCGACACGTCGTAGGTGACGCGAGAGATGCCTTCGATCTCGTTGATGATGCGGTTGGACACCTTTTCCAGTAGCTCGTAAGGCAGGTGTGCCCAGCGCGCGGTCATGAAGTCGATGGTTTCCACCGCTCGCAGCGCGACGACCCAGGCGTAACGGCGACCGTCGCCGACCACGCCGACCGACTTCACCGGCTGGAACACCACGAACGCCTGGCTGGTCTTGTGGTACCAGTCGAAGTTGCGCAGCTCTTCGATGAAGATATGGTCGGCACGACGCAGCAGGTCGGCGTATTCCTTCTTCACCTCGCCGAGGATGCGCACGCCCAGGCCAGGCCCGGGGAAGGGATGGCGGTAGACCATGTCGTAGGGCAGGCCGAGTTCGAGGCCGATCTTGCGTACCTCGTCCTTGAACAGTTCACGCAGCGGCTCGACCAGCTTGAGGTTCATCTCTTCCGGCAGGCCACCGACGTTGTGGTGCGACTTGATCACGTGGGCCTTGCCGCTCTTGGCGCCAGCCGACTCGATCACGTCGGGGTAGATGGTGCCCTGGGCGAGGAACTGGATGTTGTCCAGCTTGCTGGCTTCGGCATCGAACACGTCGATAAAGGTGCGACCGATGATCTTGCGCTTCTTCTCCGGATCCGCCTCGCCTTCGAGGTTGCCGAGGAACTGCGCTTCGGCGTCGGCACGGATCACCTTGACGCCCATGTTCTCGGCGAACATGGCCATCACCTGGTCACCCTCGTGCAGGCGCAGCAGGCCGTTGTCGACGAAGACACAGGTCAGCTGGTCGCCGATGGCCTTGTGCAACAGCGCCGCGACCACCGACGAATCGACGCCACCGGAAAGGCCGAGCAGGACGTTGGCATCACCAACCTGGGCACGCACCTGGGCGATAGCATCTTCGACGATGTTGGACGGCGTCCACAGTGCTTCGCAGCCGCAGATATCGAGGATGAAGCGGGAAAGGATGCGCCCGCCCTGACGGGTATGGGTCACTTCCGGGTGGAACTGCACGCCGTAGTAACCACGCGAATCGTCGCCCATGGCGGCGATCGGGCAGCTCGGGGTGCTGGCCAGGATGTGGAAGCCGGGCGGAATCTCGGTGACCTTGTCGCCATGGCTCATCCAGACGTCGAGACCGAACACGCCGTCGTCATCCATATGGTCTTCGATGCCGTCGAACAGCTTCGATTTGCCGACCAGATCGACGCGGGCATAGCCGAACTCGCGAACGTCGGAGCCCTGCACCTTGCCACCCAGTTGCTCGGACATGGTCTGCATGCCGTAGCAAATGCCGAACAGCGGCACACCGAGATCGAACACGGCCTGCGGCGCGCGCGGGCTGCCTTCCTCGTGAACCGACTCCGGACCGCCGGCGAGAATGATGCCGCGTGGCGCGAAGGCACGGATGTCGTCCTCGCTCATGTCCCACGGATGCAGCTCGCAATACACGCCGATCTCGCGCACGCGGCGGGCGATCAGTTGGGTGTACTGGGAACCGAAATCGAGGATCAGGATGCGGTGGGCGTGAATGTCTTGGTGAGCCATGAGCTTTCCTTCGGAAAGAGCCTGAAGCTGAAAGCCGGAAGCTGGAAGCCGAAGCCAGGATTTCTCCCGACTCCCGCTGCCAGCTTCCGGCGCCTGTCTAGCTGAGCGGATCAACCCACTCGGTAATTCGGGGCTTCCTTGGTGATCTGCACGTCATGCACGTGCGACTCGGCCATGCCAGCGCCGGTGATGCGCACGAACTGCGGTTTGCTGCGCATCTCGTCGACGGTGGCGCTGCCGGTATAGCCCATGGAGGCACGCAAGCCGCCCATCAGTTGGTGAATGATCGCAGCCAGCGAGCCCTTGTAAGGCACACGGCCTTCGATACCTTCCGGCACCAGCTTCTCGGCACCGGCAGCGGAATCCTGGAAGTAGCGATCCGAGGAGCCCTGCGCCTGGGACATGGCGCCCAGCGAGCCCATGCCGCGGTAGGCCTTGTAGGAGCGCCCCTGGAACAGCTCGATCTCGCCCGGTGCCTCTTCGGTACCGGCGAACATCGAGCCCATCATCACCGCGTTGGCGCCGGCGACGATGGCCTTGGACAGGTCACCGGAGAAGCGGATACCGCCGTCGGCGATCATCGGTACGCCGGTGCCCTCCAGCGCGGCGGAGACATTGGCGATGGCGGAGATCTGCGGTACGCCGACACCGGCAACGATACGGGTGGTGCAGATCGAGCCCGGGCCGATGCCGACCTTGACCGCGTCGGCGCCGGCCTTGACCAGGTCCAGCGCCGCTTCGGCGGTGGCGATGTTGCCGCCAATCACCTGCACCTGCGGGAAGTTTTCCTTCACCCAGCGCACGCGATCGATCACGCCGCGGGAATGGCCGTGGGCGGTATCCACCACCACCACGTCGACGCCCGCCGCGGCCAGCGCCTCGACGCGATCACCGGTGTCGGCGCCGGTACCGACCGCGGCACCGACGCGCAGACGGCCCTGGCTGTCCTTGGAGGCCAGTGGGTAGGTCTTGGCCTTCTCGATGTCGCGGAAGGTCACCAGGCCGCGCAGGTGGAAGTTGCCGTCGACCACCAGCATCTTCTCGATGCGGTGCTCGTAGAGTTTGGTCTTGATCTCTTCCAGGCCGGTGCCTTCGAGCACAGTGACCAGCTTGTCCTTGGGCGTCATGATCGCCGCGACGGAATCACCGGCGTTCGGCGTGAAGCGCAGGTCGCGACCGGTGACGATGCCCACCAGTTCCTTGCCGGACACCACCGGGAAGCCGGAGAAGCCCAGCTCGTGGGCCTTGCGCAGCAGCTCGCTGATCTTGGTTTCCGGGGTGACGGTGACCGGGTCATGGACGATTGCCGTCTCGTGGCGCTTGACCTTGCGCACCTCGGCAGCCTGCTGCTCGATGCTCATGTTCTTGTGAATGATGCCGATGCCGCCTTCCTGCGCCATGGCAATCGCCAGACGGGCTTCGGTGACGGTGTCCATGGCAGCCGAAACCAGGGGAATGTTCAGCTCGATTTCGCGGGTCAGGCGGGTCTTGAGGCTGACATCCTTCGGCAGAACCTCGGAATAACCCGGGATCAGGAGAACATCATCGAAAGTCAGGGCTTCTTGGCTGATACGCAGCATGGCGGGGGCTCCCAGGCGGGAAAAAGGAAGCGCGGCATTATACCCACGCAGCCCACCACGCTCAATGCGGTTGTGCGCTCCGTCGCGCACGATCGAGATCGATGCCTTCGCGAAATGACCGAATGGTCACGGGCGATCGATCACCAGCGCCACCTTGAAGCCCAGACGCCCTGCGAACTCGTCGAGAAATGACTGGCGGAAACCGGCCTGCCCCCAACCGTTGAAGATGAAACCCAGGTTGGAGAAGGCGCAGGCCGGAATGAACAGGAAGCCGTTGATATCGTCCTCGAAGCCACACTCCGGACAGGTGAAGTTGTCGGTCTGCCTAGGCATCCACTCGTCGAGGCTTTCGAACAACGCCTCGCCAATCTCGCGGCGGCACTCGGGGCAGCCTGCCTCCTCGGCAAAATCCCGTGTCGGCGCATAGATGCAGCGCCTGGTCACCACCTCAAGGCCGTTGATGGCCTTGCCAAAGGGCAAGCGTTCCGGATGCTGCACGACACTGCGCGCACCGGAAGCGATGGCGTAGCCCATGCCGCCGACACCGCGACCGCAGGTGGTCGGCAACGCCTCGACAATACGGCGCTCGGCCAGCCAGCGCAGGATCATCCGTGCCTTGGCCTCATGGCCGGGGAACGTCGAAATGCGCGGCACGATGATGGCTTGGCTATGGCTCATGAGGACTCGGGGATGAACGGACGAAAGCGCCGCAGCTTAGCGCCGTGCCCGGCCCGGTCAAGGCCAAGCAGACGGACGAAATGCAGTTTCGGTTTCCGCCCGCCCGCGCCCGGCTTATCATCGCCGTCATGCTCAAAGATCCCTTCCAGCGTCTCAATCTCGATCGTGAAGTACTGACCGTCAGTCAGCTCAACGGCCGCGCCCGCCTGCTGCTCGAAGACGTGTTCGCCCAGGTCTGGGTCGAAGGCGAGATTTCCAACCTCGCCCGCCCGGCCTCCGGGCACATCTATTTCACCCTCAAGGACAAGAATGCGCAGGTGCGCTGCGCCCTGTTCCGGCAGAACGCGGCGCGGGTTCGCCAGGCCCTGCGCGACGGTCTGGCGGTGCGGGTACGCGGCAAGGTGTCGCTGTTCGAGGGGCGCGGTGACTACCAACTGATCCTCGACACCCTGGAGCCGGCCGGCGACGGCGCCCTGCGCCTGGCCTTCGAGGCATTGAAGGAAAAGCTCGCCAGCGAAGGCCTGTTCGCCGCCGAACGCAAGGCTGCCCTGCCCGCCCACCCGCGGCGCATCGGCATCGTCAGCTCGCCGACCGGCGCGGTGATCCGCGACATCATTTCGGTGTTCAAACGCCGCGCGCCGCAGGTCGAGCTGACGCTGATCCCCACGGCCGTGCAGGGCCGCGAGGCCACCGGACAGATCGTCCGTGCGCTGCAGCTGGCCGATGCCCAGGGTTTCGATGCGCTGATCCTGGCCCGCGGCGGCGGCTCGCTGGAAGACCTCTGGTGTTTCAACGAGGAAGCGGTGGCGCGCGCGGTGGATGCCTGTGTCACGCCGATCGTCAGCGCCGTGGGCCACGAAACCGACGTATCGATTGCCGATTTCGTTGCCGACGTTCGCGCACCGACGCCATCGGCGGCCGCGGAGTTACTGGCACCCAGCAGTGCGGACTTGCAGCACCGGCTAAGCGGCCTGCAGCAGCGCCTGGTGCTGCGCATGCGCGACCGTCTGCACCGCGACGCCATGCGGCTGGAAGGCCTGACCCGGCGCCTGCGCCATCCGGGCGAGCGCCTGCAGCAGCAGGCCCAGCGTATCGACGATCTGGAACAACGCCTGCTGCGCGCCGTCGACCGCCGCCTGTGCAGCGGCCAGGAGCGCCTCGCCCGCCTGGAAACACGCCTGGCCGCGCAACACCCGGGGCGTTCGCTGAATCTGTTGCGCCAGCGTCTCGAGCATCTTTCCTCGCGTCTGCCGCGGGCGATGCAGGCGAATCTGAAAGGCCGCCGCCAACAGCTACAGGGCCTCGCGCAGACGCTCAATGTGGTCAGCCCGCTGGCTACGCTCAGTCGCGGCTACAGCATCCTGCTCGACGAGCGTGGCCAGGCAATCCGCAGCGCCAGCCAGACGCAACCCGGCCAGCGGCTGAAAGCCCGACTCGGCGAGGGTGAACTGGAAGTCAGGGTGGAAGACAATCATCTGGAACCGGTCACGCTGCCGCTGCTGTAGAAATTGCAGCTGCAGCTTCGCCGGAAATTTCCGGACATCCCTCGCCCTTTCTCTCTTGCGGTGTTTACGCGAGGATGGGCCGTTCTTTGCCAGCGGACCCACCACCTCATGCCTCGCGTCCTTGCACTGCTGCTCTCTCTCGCACTCGCCCTGCCCGCTCATGCCGAAGGCTTCATCACCCGCCTGCTGAACAAGCCGGTGCCCGGCGGCGTTGCCGTCATCGAACTCGGTGACGACGCTACTGCACCGCAGGCCCGCTACCAGGGCAAACCGACGCTGGTGCTGCGTGAAGACGGCAAGCGCTGGATCGCCATCGTCGGCATCCCGCTGTCGGTGAAGCCAGGCACGCAGCAGCTGGAGGTCAATGGCCGCAGCACTGGTTTTCAGGTTGGCAGCCGCAACTATCGCGCCCAGCACATCACGCTGAAGAACCAGCGCCAGGTCAATCCGAACCCGGCGGACCTCAAGCGCATCGAGCGCGAACTGGACGAGCAGACCCGCGCCTACCGCCAGTTCAGCACCAACCAGCCGAGCAATCTGCTGTTCGATCGTCCGGTGGACGGTCCGTTGTCTTCGCCCTTCGGTCTGCGCCGTTTCTTCAACGGCGAGGAGCGCAACCCGCACTCGGGCCTTGATTTCGCCGCCAAGAAAGGCACGCCGATCAAGGCACCGGCGGCCGGCAAGGTCACACTCACCGGTGACTACTTCTTCAACGGCAGGACCGTTTTCGTCGATCATGGCCAGGGGCTGATCAGCATGTTCTGCCATCTTTCCGAGATCGGCGTGAAGGTTGGCGACCCATTGGCGCGCGGCCAGGTGCTTGGCAAGGTCGGCGCGACCGGCCGCGCCACCGGCCCCCACCTGCACTGGAACGTGAGCCTGAACGACGCTCGGGTCGACCCGGCCATCTTCATCGGTGCCTACAAACCCTGAACCACGAGGAAGCACTGCAATGCGTATCAAGGCAACGGATTCCACCCTGCTGATCATCGACATTCAGGAGCGCCTGTTCCCGGTGATCCTCGACAATGCAGCCATGGCCGAGAACACCGCCTGGTTGCAGCAGGTGGCGCGGCGCGTCGGCGTGCCGGTGCTGTTGACCGAGCAGTACAGCAAGGGCCTCGGCCACACCATCGCCAGCCTGCGCGACGGCGTGAACGAGACCGCCATCCTGGAAAAGCTGCACTTCTCCGCGGCCGGCGACGGCGAGCTGTTCAGGCGCCCCGGCGGCGAGCGCCGGCAGTTCGTCATCTGCGGCTGCGAAACTCATGTCTGCGTGCTGCAGACGGTGCTGGACCTGCGCGCCCGCGGCAACGACGTCTTCATCGTGGAAGAAGGCGTCAGCTCGCGCCGCGCCAGCGACAAGGCCCTGGCCCTGGAACGCATGCGGCAAGCCGGTGCGGTGATCGTCTCGCGGGAAATGGTCGCCTTCGAATGGATGGAGCGAGCCGGCACCGAGCTGTTCAAGGCCATCAGCCGCGAATTCATACGCTGAACGAGTGCGCGCGTAGCAGACTGTAACAACCGGCTGGGCCGCGGCCGCCGAGCTTTGCTAAGGTCGCGCCCGAATCCATTGATGGAGTAGAACATGTCCGACGATCTGGCTGGCTGGCTGGACTGGCTCAGAGCCCACCCCGAATTGCAGACGCTGCTGGCCTGCACCTCGCTGATCTTCGTTGCCTGGCTGTCCAACTGGATCGTCAAGCGCATTCTGGTGCGCGGCATCTACCGCCTGCTGCGCCACACCCGCGACGCCGAACTGCAGGACTTCGGTGTCATCAAGCGGCTGTCGAATATCGTCCCGGCGCTGGTGCTGTCGCTCGGGGTCACGACCATCCCGGGCCTGCCGGAAGCCGCGGTGACCGTGGTGCGCAACGTCTGCGGCGGCTTCATCGTACTGACCATCGCCCTCGCGCTCGGCGCCGTGCTGGACATCATCAACCTGCTCTACCAGCGCCGCCCGGATGCCCGCCTGCACCCGATCAAGGGCTACCTGCAGGTGGTCAAGATCATCGTCTACGCGATCGCCACCATCCTCATCATCGCGACCCTGATCGACCGTTCGCCGCTGATCCTGCTCTCCGGTCTCGGCGCCATGGCCGCGGTCCTCATGCTGATCTTTCAGGACACCCTGCTGTCGCTGGTAGCCAGTGTGCAGATCACCTCCAACGACCTGATCCGTGTCGGCGACTGGGTAGAGATGCCGCAGCTCAACGCCGATGGCGATGTGATCGACATCGCGCTGCACACCGTCAAGGTGCAGAACTGGGACAAGACCATCAGCAGCATCCCGACCAAGCGCTTCATTTCCGATTCGTTCAAGAACTGGCGCGGCATGCAGGAATCCGGTGGGCGGCGCATCAAGCGCAGCCTGTATCTGGATCAGCAGAGCGTGCACTTCCTCAGCGAGGACGAATGCAAGCACCTGCACCGCTTCAACCTGCTGGATGACTATCTCACCGAAAAGCGCCGCGAGATCGACGCGTGGAACGCCAGGCTCGAAGAGCGTGGCAAGGAGCCGGTGAACACCCGCCGGATCACCAACATCGGCAGTTTTCGCGCCTATGTGGAGCACTACCTGCGCGCCCATCCCGGCGTGCATCAGCAGATGACGCTGATGGTACGGCAGCTGAGCCCGACCGCGGACGGCCTGCCGCTGGAGATCTACTGCTTCACCAACACGGTGGCCTGGACGCAGTACGAGGCGATCCAGTCGGATATCTTCGACCACCTGCTGGCGATCCTGCCGGAGTTCGGCCTGCGTGTGTTCCAGCACCCGGGCGGGGCGGACATGCGGGGTTGGAGCGAGTCGCTGACGCAGCGCGGCGCACCGGCGCTGCAGCAGCCGGAAGGGCATCCGGCCGAAGTGACAAGTTAATCGTAGTCAGGAGCGGGAAGTGCTCCCGCCCCTGTCAAGCCATGAATCAGAAGCTCATGTCGACCCGCGCCCAGTAAGTGCGGCCGGGTTCGTTGACCCGCGAGGTCGGGTCGAGCCCGTAGTCGGCGAAGCCGGCACTGCCGGCGAGGTTGAGATGCTCGCTGTAGCTCTTGTCCAGCAGGTTGTCGATGCCGGCGCTGAGCTTGAGGGTCTTGTTCAGGCGATAGGCGCCATTCACCGCCAGCACGCCGAAACCGGCAGACTCGTCGAAGTCCTTGCCGACCACGGTACCCTGGTTCTCGGCTACCCGCCCCTGCGAGGCGACCATGCGCCAGAGGCCACTGGTACTCCAGTTCTCACGCTCGTAGGTCAGACCCAGACGGCCTTCCAGCGGCGGGATCTGCGGCAGGGCGCGATCGTCGCTGCGATTCTTGCCCCAGGCATAGGCCAGGCTGGCGTCTCCCTTCCAGTTGCTGGTGAAGCGGTAGCTGGCGCCCAGCTCGGCACCGGCGATGGTGGCCTCGACATTGCTGACCTCGGCGAGGGTCATGCCAGGCATCACACCGGCCACGTAGCTGAACAGGATGTAGTCCTCGACCACCCCGGCATAGGCGGAAACCCAGGCATCCAGCGGCCCCTTGGCATATTGCAGGCCGATATCCAGCTGCGTGGTCTTCTCCGGGCGCACCGTATCGAACGGCTGCACGGTGCCGACCGGCCCCGGATTGGAAACGAACAGCTCCCAGTAGTCGGGGAAGCGTTCGGCGTGACCGAGGCCGGCGTACCAGGTCGCCGGCAGGCTGGCCAGTTCCTCCTCGTAGCGGACGAAGCCGCTGTACAGCGTGTCGCGGCGGGTTTGGCCAGCGTTCGGGTTGGCCCAATCACGGGAGACGATGGGCATGCTCGAGGTGTCGTGACTGCGGAAGAACGCGCGCTCGTCGGTCGCTTCGTGCAGGTCCAGACGCAGGCCGCTGATGAGCTTCTCGCGCTCGCTGAGCTGCCAGGTCAGCTCGCCGAACAGGCCGTAGCTGTGCAGCATCGCGTCCGCCACCCAGGGCAAGGCGTCACTGCCGGCTGCGACGACCATCTGGTTGGCGGCGCCGGCCGGGTTCATCACCTTGCGGTGCTCGCTGCGCTGGGCATCGACCCCGGCCTTGAGTTCGACGTCGCCCCACTGCCAGGTGCCGACCAGCCGGCCACCCAGCGTGCGACGGTCGACTCGCGACAGCGTCGGGTTGGGCATCATCATCGACGGCACGAAATCGCGCAGGCTGTAGTTGTCCATGATGTGGTCGGCGTAATTGTAGTAGACCTGCGCCTCCAGCCCGTAGAAGGTCTCGCCGAGATTGGTCTTTTCGAAGCGCAGCCCCAGGCTTTCACGCTGGAACTGGCTACCGTCCATGCCGCGCCCGGCATAACGCGCGTAACCGTCACCACGGCCGGCAGTCAGCTCGACCAGGGTGTCTGCATCCGGCGCCCAGCCCAGGGCGACATCGGTGTTCCACTTGTCGTAGCGCGACGGCACGGTATCGCCGTTGCCATCGGCGTAATCGTCGGCCTGCGAGCTATTGGCCATCAGCCGTGCGTAGCCCTGGCTGTTGCCGGCGGCGGCGTCCAGGTTGCGGTCGAAGCGACCGTTGGAGGCGGTCAGCAGGCTGCCGTTGATACGGTAGTCCGGCTCGCTGAACTGCTCCGGCTCGCGCTCGAAGAGCACGGTGGCCGCCGACGCGCCAGGCCCCCAGAGCACCGTTTGCGGGCCTTTGATGACCGTCAGCTTGTCGAAGGTGTCCGGGCTGATATAGGAGCTGGGCGAATCCATGCGGTTCGGGCAGGCACCGAGCATCTCCCCACCGTTGGAGAGCAGTTTCAGGCGCGAGCCGAACATGCCGCGAAACACCGGGTCACCGTTCACCCCACCGTTACGCACCGAGGAAAAGCCGGGAATGGTCTTCAGGTAATCGGCGCCATCGCTGGCCGGCATCGGCTGGCGTGGGATCTTCGGATCGGTGACAACGGTGAGTGGCGATTGCTGGCCGACGCCGGTGATGACCATCGGCACCAGCTCGACGGTGTCGGCATGCGCGGCATGCTGATCTTCGGCCGCCAGCGCACCGCTGGCGAGCATCCCGAGCAACGCGGCATGGGCGAACTGCCAACGCTGGCGGGATGGTTGAATGGAAAAACGCTCAGACAGGCGCGCGCGCCGTACAGCCATGAGTAATGCTGGACATAAGAACTTCCACTTCTGCATGTGATTAGGCCGCCACGGGCGGCTGATGAATGTCAGCTGTGCAGATGCGGTGGCGCACGCGGATAACCGCTGCTACGGCGCGAGGCCGACGGCAGCGGCTGCTCGGGAAGCGGTTGCAAGTGGGCCGGTTCGTGGCGGGGCAGTACCAGCTCGACGGACAGGTTGAGCGGTGGGTTGACCGTCAGCAGCTCGCAATAGCCGCAGAGCTCAAGCGCTGCCAACCATGCCGGCTCGTCGCTCGCATCCTGGCGGTGGTGACCATGGGCCGAGTGCTCATGCTCGGCATGGTGGTGATGCTCGCGCGCCTGAGCGGCCTGGACTGCCGAATACAACGGGCCGACATGAATCATCAGCATGGCGAACAGGCCAAGCCAGATACTCATCGTCGAAAGCCGTTTGCGCGCCACCGGCATGTCCTTCAGTTGACCGCGACCTAACCCTGGGAAAGTGCGGCGGAATCATCGCACGGCTGCGCGACCTCGTCCGCTGCGACATGAGGCCGCAATACAGCGGCGCAATCAACGCTGAATTTCCCGGCTCGATGCAGCATAAATACCCAATAAATACTTAGTATTGGTACAAAACATCAATTTTTTAACAGGTGTTGCAATCCTCGACCTTGAAGCACTAGCTTTGCACCATAAACCAATGCCCGAAACGGGCAGACAAGTTGCTAGCTCAAGGATCGCCTGGGGAAACGCCATGACCATGCTCAAGAACCCATCGAATAAATACCGTGCCTTCCCGGCCATCGACATTCCCGATCGCACCTGGCCATCCAGGTCGATCACCCAGGCGCCGATCTGGCTGAGCTCGGACCTGCGCGACGGCAACCAGTCGCTGATCGAGCCGATGGACGCGGCCAAGAAGATGCGATTCTTCAAGACCTTGGTACAGGTCGGCCTCAAGGAGATCGAGGTCGGCTTCCCCTCCGCCTCGCAGACCGATTTCGATTTCGTCCGCGAGCTGATCGAGGGCGGTCACATTCCCGATGATGTCACCATCCAGGTGCTGACCCAGGCCCGCGAGGACCTGATCACCCGTACGTTCGAGTCGCTCAAGGGTGCCAAACAGGCCATCGTCCACTACTACAACGCCACCGCGCCGAGCTTCCGCCGCATCGTCTTCAATCAGGACAAGGCCGGAGTGATCCAGATCGCCGTGAATGCGGGCAAGATCATCAAACGCCTGGCCGAGCAGAACCCGGAAACCGCCTGGCGCTTCGAGTACTCGCCGGAGATCTTCAGCTCCACCGAGCCGGAGTTCGCTGTCGAGGTGTGCAACGCGGTGGTCGAAGTGTTCCAGCCGACCCCTGCGCAAAAGCTGATCCTCAACCTGCCGGCCACTGTCGAGGCAGCCACGCCGAATATCTACGCCGACCAGATCGAGTGGTTCTGCCGCCATATCGACCGTCGCGACAGCGTGCTGGTCAGCCTGCACACCCATAACGACCGCGGCACCGGCGTGGCGGCCACCGAGCTGGGCCTGATGGCCGGCGCCGATCGCGTCGAGGGCTGCCTGTTCGGCAATGGCGAGCGCACCGGCAACGTCGACCTGGTGACCGTGGCGCTGAACATGTACACCCAGGGCGTCAACCCACAGCTGGATTTCTCCGATATCGACGCCGTGCGCAAGGTGGTCGAGGAATGCAACCAGTTGCCGGTGCACCCGCGTCATCCCTATGTCGGCGATCTGGTGCACACCGCCTTCTCCGGCTCGCATCAGGATGCGATCCGCAAGGGCTTTTCCCAGCAGGACCCGAACGGCGTCTGGGAAGTGCCCTACCTGCCGATCGACCCGGCCGACATCGGCCGCAGCTACGAGGCGGTGATTCGCGTCAACAGCCAGTCCGGCAAGGGCGGCATCACCTTCCTGCTCGAGCAGGAGTACGGCATCAGCCTGCCGCGGCGCATGCAGATCGAATTCAGCCAGGTGGTACAGAAGGAAACCGACCGCCTCGGCCTGGAGATGAGTGCCAAACAGATCTATGCGCTGCTGGAAGCCGAATATCTGCAGGCCACCGCACCGTACACGCTCAAGGGCCATCGCCTGCAGGAGGAAAACGGCACCAGCGCAGTGGATGTGGAAGTCGCAGCCGATGGCGAAATCGCCCACTGGCGCGGCATCGGCAAGGGTCCGCTGGAAGCGCTGGTGGCGGCGCTGCCGGTCAAGCTGGAGATCATGGACTACCACGAGCACTCCATCGGCGCCGGCAGCAACGCCAAGGCTGCCGCGTACATCGAGGTACGCCTGGATGGCGAGCGCCCGCTGCACGGCATCGGCATCGACGAGAACATCACCACCGCCAGCATCCGTGCGCTGTTCAGCGCCATGAACCGGGCTCTGCGCGAAGCCGAGGCGAAAGCCGCCTGATCCTGCCCGCAGGGTGCGCCGCCTCGGTATCGGCCGAGCGGCGGTGGCGAGCAGTTTCGCAGGAGCCTTCTCCTCTTCTCCCCTTATCCGGCAGCCCGCAGGTAGGCTTTAGCCCACCAAAGCCTGCCCCGGTGGGCTAAAGCCCACCCTACGGCGGCAGCCAGGGAACCAAATGCTCCCGAGCCCGGTGGTGCACGGAACGCACCCTACGAATGGGCGATCATTGGGTGTCAAGCGTCGCCCCCGCACGGGCTAGCGGTGGCAACCAAGTGAACCAATCCCCGGCCCAAAGCCTCCCGACTCGATACCGATCATCCAACACCACCCGCCGTGCGAACCCTTCCGGCAGGAACGCGTCAGGTATCGGCAGGATCGTGCAACCGCTCCCGTGAATATCGGTATTAGGCTTGAATCCTCCACCCCCGAATGTTCAATCCAAAGGAGCCGTCATGAGCAACTCCATCGGTTACGCCGCCCTCGATCCGAACACCCCGCTCGCCCCCTATTCGTTTTCGCGCCGCGAAGTGGGCGCGAACGACGTGCAGATCGATATCCTGTTCTGCGGCGTCTGCCATTCGGACCTGCATACCGTACGCAACGAGTGGAACAACACCCTGTACCCGGCCGTTCCCGGCCATGAGATCGTCGGCCGGGTGACCGCCGTCGGCTCAGCCGTGAGCAAGTTCAAGGTGGGTGATGTCGCTGGCGTCGGCTGCATGGTCGACAGCTGCCGCAGCTGCTCGTCCTGTGGCGAAGGGCTGGAGCAGTATTGCGAGAACGGCTTCGTCGGCACCTACAACGGGCCGGCCTTCGGCGGTGGCGAGAACACCCTCGGCGGCTATTCCGACAACATCGTGGTGGATGAAAAGTACGTGCTGCGCATCAACCACACCGACAACCTCGCCGCCGTCGCGCCGCTGCTCTGCGCCGGCATCACCACCTACTCGCCGCTGCGCCAGTGGAAAGTCGGGCCGGGGCAGAAGGTCGGCGTGGTCGGCCTCGGCGGTCTCGGCCACATGGCGGTGAAGATCGCCAACGCCATGGGTGCGAAGGTCGTGCTGTTCACCACCTCGCCGGACAAGCGGGAAGATGCCCTGCGTCTTGGCGCCTCGGAAGTGGTGGTGTCGAAGAACAAAGAGGAGATGGCCGCGCACGTCAACAGCTTCGACTTCATCCTCAACACCGTCGCCGCGCCGCACAACCTCGACGCCTTCGTCAATCTGCTCAAGCGCGACGCCACCATGACCCTGGTCGGCGCACCGGCTTCGCCACATCCGTCGCCCAGCGTGTTTGGCCTGATTTTCAAGCGCCGCCGCATCGCCGGCTCGCTGATCGGCGGCATTGCCGAAACCCAGGAGATGCTCGACTTCTGTGCCGAGCACGGCATCGTCTCGGACATCGAGATGATCCGCATGCAGGACATCAACGAAGCCTACGAGCGCATGCTCAAGAGCGACGTGAAGTACCGCTTCGTCATCGACATGGCCACCCTGAAGTCGGCCTGATCGTTCGGCTGGCGCGCCTGCAGGCGCGCCAACCCTTCCCTCTTTCATGCGCAGCCGCTAAGGTCGCCGGCCTTCGTCGAGGAGGCGGCATGCGTTATCTGATCTTCGTCACCCTGCTCTGGGCCTTTTCCTTCAACCTGATCGGTGTTTACCTGGCCGGCCAGGTGGATAGCTATTTCGCCGTGCTGACGCGAGTGATCCTCGCCGGCCTGGTGTTTCTGCCGCTAACGCGCTGGCGCGGCGTCGCCCCCAGCTTCATCGCTGGCGTGACCCTGGTCGGCGCGCTGCAGTTCGGCGTCACCTACCTGTGCCTGTACATGAGCTTCAACGTGCTGACGGTCGCCGAGGTGCTGCTGTTCACCGTGCTCACGCCGCTGCACGTGACGCTGATCGACGATGCGCTCAACCGTCGCTTCAACCCCTGGGCGCTGGTCGCGGCAGCCGTCGCGGTGTTCGGCGCCGGGCTGATCCGCTATGACGGTGTCTCCGGCGACTTTCTCGGCGGCTTCCTGCTCATGCAGCTGGCCAACTTCACCTTCGCCGCCGGCCAGGTGTTCTACAAGCATCTGGCGCAACGCTATCCATCCGACGTGCCGTTGCATCGCCGCTTCGGCTACTTCTTCCTCGGTGCACTGCTGATCGTGCTGCCGGCATGGTTGCTGTTCGGTAACGTCGAGAAACTGCCGGCTACCACGACGCAGTGGGCGGTACTGATCTGGATGGGCGTGCTGGCCACCGCGCTGGGCCAGTTCTGCTGGAACAAGGGCGCCACGCTGGTGGATGCCGGCACGCTGGCGGTGATGAACAACATGGCGGTGCCGGTGGGTCTGGTGCTCAACCTGCTGTTCTGGAGCACCACGACCAACCTGCTGCTGCTCGCCGTGGGCGGCGCGATCATCCTCGCCTCGTTGCAGATCAATCGACTGGGCCAGATGAAGGCCTGATGACATCAGGCAAGTCTTTGTTTTTTATTACTTTTACCTGGCTTACAGGTAACATGCCGGCCCGCGCATGGATGCGACACTCGTTCAGTTGTCGAGAATTCCATGCGTCGCATCAGTCTGTTTCTGCTTGTCCTGTTCTGCTGCCCCACTGTCTACGCCGATGCACCTCGCACCTTCCGCGAGGCGAAGAAGGTCGCCTGGACCCTCTATGCCGACCGCCCGGTGGATTTCTATTGCGGCTGCAGCTTCAAAGGCAACCGCATCGATCTCGCCAGTTGTGGCTATGTTCCGCGCAAGCAGCCCAGGCGCGCCGAACGGGTCGAGTGGGAGCACATCGTGCCGGCTTGGGTCATCGGCCATCAGCGCCAATGCTGGCAGCAGGGCGGACGCAAGCACTGCACGGCCAGTGATCCGGTGTTCAGCCGCGCAGAGGCAGACCTGCACAACCTGGTACCGGTGGTCGGCGAAGTGAACGGCGACCGCAGCAACTATGGCTTCGGCATGCTCAACGAGAAGCCCAGCCAGTACGGCGCCTGCCCTTTCGTGGTGAATTTCAAGCAGCGCACGGCGATGCCGCCCGAGTACAGCCGTGGCGCCATCGCCCGCACCTACCTGTACATGAGCGAGCGCTACAGCTTGCGCCTTTCCCGCCAGGACAAGCGCCTGTACGACATCTGGAATCGTCAGCACCCGATCAGCGAATGGGAACGCACGCGCAACCAGCGCATCGCCTGCGTGCAGGGAAATGCCAATCCCTACGTGGGCGCGGTGGACCTGCGCAGCTGCCGCAAGGGCAAGGTGCTTGCCACGCGCTGAAGCATCGGCCGCTCGAACGCTTGCTGTGCTTCCCGCATACCGCCATGCTGTTTTCAGGATTCGGCCAGGACGGGACAAGATGCCTCGAAACATCCTCAACCTCACGCTCGGCCTGGTCGTCCTGCTGGCCCTGATCGCGTCAGGGATAGATCCCTACGACCGGGCGACCTGGCTGCTGGAGGTCGCTCCGGTACTGATCGCCGCACCGATCCTGATCTGCACGTATCGCCGCTACCCGCTCACGCAGTTGCTCTATGTGCTGATCGCCGCCCACGCACTGGTGCTCATTCTCGGCGGCGCCTACACCTATGCTCGGGTGCCGCCGGGTTTCTGGGTGCAGGAGATGTTCGAGCTGAGTCGCAATCCCTACGACAAGCTGGGGCACTTCATGCAAGGCCTGGTTCCGGCACTGGTCGCGCGGGAGATCCTGTTGCGTGGCCGGTATATTGTCCGTGGCCGGATGCTCGACCTACTGGTGGTCTGCGTGGCGCTCGCCATCAGCGCCTTCTATGAACTGATCGAATGGTGGGTAGCTCTGGCGGCCGGACAGGGTGCGGTCGAGTTCCTCGGCACCCAGGGCGATCCCTGGGACACTCAGTCGGACATGCTGCTGGCACTGATCGGCGCCCTGAGCGCCCTGCTGGCACTGGGCAAGTGGCAAGACCGTCAGCTCGCGGCACTGTCCGGCGCCGATACGCCGGTGGCCAGGCCATGATCTACCGCATCGGCGCCGATGCCCTGCTGCTCTTGCACCTGGCGTTCATTCTGTTCGCACTACTGGGCGGCCTGTTCGCACTCTGGCGCCTGAGCGCAATCTGCGTGCATCTACCGGCAGCGGCATGGGCGATATTCGTCGAAGTAGCTGATCGCGGCTGCCCACTGACCCACTGGGAGCAGCTACTGCGCGCTCGTGCCGGGAATGCCGGCTACAGCGAAGGGTTCATCGAGCACTACCTGCTACCCCTGCTGTACCCGGACTGGCTCACACTGCCCGTGCAATACGTGCTGGCGGGCATCGTCATGCTGTGCAACCTGCTGGTCTACGGTTGGGTGTGGTACCAGAGGCGCTCGACGCGCTGCCGAACCTCGCCATAAGACCGCGACCCATCAGGGCTTGAGCTCGAACTCATCGCCGTCATGGTAAGCCGGGAACCGTTCGCGGAAGGCGGCCAGGTCACGCGCCCGCAGCGTACAGCGAAGGACCCCGTCGCTTTCACCGCCGTTGAGCAAGGTGTCACCCTTGTAGTCGAGCACCTGGCTGTCACCGCTGTAGGGATAGCCCTTGCCGTCCTCGCCGATGCGGTTAACGGCCGCCACGTAGCACAGATTCTCGATGGCCCGTGCCGGCAGCAGGCGATTCCAGGCGTCACGCCGGGCGGCCGGCCAGTTGGCGGTGTAGAGCAGCAGGTCGGTGCCGTGTGGATCGCGGCTCCATACCGGGAAACGCAGGTCGTAACAGATCAGCGGGCGCACACGCCAGCCGTTCACCTCGAACAGCGCCTGTTGCAGCCCGGGCGTGTAGTGCTTGTGCTCGCCGGCCATGCGGAACAGGTGGCGCTTGTCGTAATGCAGCACCTCGCCATCTGGGCGCGCCCAGAGCAGCCGGTTGCGATGGCTGCCGTCGGCGGCCTCGATGATCACGCTGCCGGTGACCACCGCATCCAGCCGCGCAGCCTGAGTGCGCAGCCAGGCATAGGTCGGCCCCTCCTCCGGCTCCGCCAGGGCAGCCGAATCCATGGAAAAGCCGGTGGTGAACATCTCCGGCAGGACGATCAGATCGGCACCGCGGGCCTGTTCCAGCAGACCGGCGAAACGCTCACGGTTGGCCTCGGCGTCCTGCCAGAGCAGGCTGGTCTGGACCAGGGCCAGTTCGAGATCGGGCAGATTGTTCAGATCGCGCATAGTCGTTCCGCCGCCTGACGCAGCGTCTCCTCTCGTTTGGCAAAGCAGAAGCGTACCAGTCGCAGGTCGGCCGGTGCGTCCTGGTAGAACACCGATATCGGAATGCTCGCCACGCCGTGTTCGCGGGTCAACCACTCGGCCATCGCCACATCATCGAGATCGGGACGGATCGCCGAATAATCGGCCAGCTGGAAATAGGTCCCGGCCGCCCGCGTGAAGCCGAATCGGGAGCCGGCCAGCAGGTCGCAAAACAAGTCGCGCTTGGCCTGGTAGAACGCCGGCAGCTCGGCGATGTGCTCGGGATGGGCGGCCATGAAATCGGCCAGCGCCCACTGCAGCGGCGTGACGCCGGTGAAACTGACGTACTGGTGCACCTTGCGCAGCTCGCTGCCGAGCGTCGGCGGCGCCACTACATAACCGGTCTTCCAGCCGGTGACGTGATAGGTCTTGCCGAACGAGCTGACGACGAAAGCGCGCTGATACAGTTCGTCGTGGCGCAGCACGCTGGCATGCTCGCCGCCGTCGAACACGAGATGCTCGTAGACCTCATCGCTGAGCAGATAGATGTCCCGCTCGCGGATCAGCGCAGCCAGGCGATCCAGCTCGTCGCTTTCGATCAGCGCGCCACTGGGGTTGTGCGGCGTGTTCAGCACGATCATCCGTGTACGCGGCGTGATGGCGTCGGCCAGACGCTGCCAGTCGATACGAAAGTCCGGCAAGCTCAATTGCTGGTGAATGCAGACCCCGCCGGCCAAATGCACCGACGGCTCGTAGCTGTCATAGCAGGGGTCGAAGACGATGACTTCATCTCCCGGGCGGATCACCGCCTGGATCGCGCAAAAGATCGCCTGGGTGGCACCGGGGGTAATGGTGACTTCGCTCGCCGCATCCACCGTTCGCCCATACAGGCCGGCCACCTTGGCCGCGACCTGTTCGCGCAGTGCCGGCAGTCCGATCATCGGCGCGTACTGGTTGTGTCCCGCCATGACGTGACGGGCCAGAGCCTCGCGTAGTGCCTCGGGGCCGTCGAAGTCGGGAAAACCCTGGGACAGATTCAGCGCTCCGGTATCCGCAGCCAGCTGGGACATCGTGGTGAATATGGTGGTACCGACGTTGGGCAATTTACTGATGAGCATGGCAGCCTTCCGACAAGCCTGCCGCACGGGGGGCGGCAGGAAGGCCGACAGAATAGCCGATGACCGTCCGCCGATACGAGTGCGGGGCAGTCGCTCGCCCAGGGCTGCTACAGTTGCAGCACATGACACCCCCATCTCGACCATAAGGAATCCCATGTCCAGTCATCTCGTCAGCGCGCTGTGGAATGACCTGCGCACCCAGGCGCAACGCGCGCTGGATATCGAGCCGACATTGGCGGCTGTTTTCCAGCAATCCGTTCTCGAGCATGGCGACTTCGCAAGCGCGCTTGCATACCGAATCGGCCAAGCGATGGCCGATTCCGCTGAGCAAAGCCAGGCGCTGACCGATCGCTTCAGCGGCATACATCGACAAACCGCGCTACTCGCGGAAACCGCCTGCTGCGACCTGCAGGCGATCGTCAGTCGCGACCCGGCCTTCGATACGGCGCTGGAGGTATTCCTGTTCTCCAAGGGATTTCTGGCCCTGCAGGCCTATCGTGTCGGCCACCATCTGCAACGACAGGGCGAACGTCTATTGGCGATGTTCATTCAGGCACGCTGCAACGAACGCCTGGGCATCGATATCAACCCGGCCAGCCGGATCGGCAGCGGCATCATGCTCGACCACGGCACCGGCATCGTCATCGGCGAAACCGCGGAGGTGGGCGATGATGTTTCGATCCTGCAGGGCGTCACGCTGGGCGGCACCGGCAAGGAGAGCGGCGACCGCCATCCGAAAGTGCGCAGCGGGGTGATGATCGGCGCCGGGGCGAAGATCCTCGGCAACATCGAGATTGGCGAAGGCGCCAAGGTGGGCGCCGGCAGCATCGTCCTGCACCCGGTTGCGCCGCACACCACGGTGGTCGGTAATCCGGCCCGCCAGGTCGGCAAGCCGCGCCACGCCCGCCCGGCCCTGGATATGGATCAGTCGTTCGATGGCGATCACTGAGAACCTTGGTACGAACTGCCGCGCGTCGGACCTGCTGCCTTAACGGCAGCGGCCCGATGGTCATGGCGCCTTGCAGGACCCCAGCTCGAGAGATCGTGAAAGCCCCGAGCGATCAACGCTTCTTGTCGCGGCGCTTCTTCTCGGCTTTCTTGTGGTGCGACATGAGGCGGCGCTTCTTGTTCACCTGGCGGTCGGTCAGGGTATTCTTGCGGCCCTCGTAAGGGTTGTCGCCGCCCTTGTACTCGATGCGGATCGGCGTGCCGACCAGCTTCAGCACGCGCCGATAGGTGTTCTCCAGGTAGCGCGTGTAGGACTTGGGTACCGCATCGACCTGGTTGCCGTGGATCACGATCAGCGGCGGGTTGGCCCCGCCCAGGTGAGCATAGCGCAGCTTGATGCGACGGCTGTTGACCATCGGCGGCTGGTGCTCGCGCACCGCGTCTTCGAGAATTTGCGTCAGGCGGCTGGTGGGCCAGCGGGTGATCGCCGACTTGAAGGCTGCCTGGACCGACTTGTACAGGTGCCCGACACCGGTGCCGTGCTTGGCGGAAATGAAATGGATGTCGGCGAAATCGACGAAGAACAGCCGGCGCTCCAGCTCGGTCTTCACGTAATCACGCTCGCCCGGCTCCATGCCGTCCCACTTGTTCAGCGCGATGACCAGCGCGCGGCCGGTTTCCAGGACGAAGCCCAGCAGGTTGAGGTCGTGCTCGACGACGCCTTCGCGGGCGTCCATGACGAAGATGACCACGTTGGCGTCCTGGATCGCCTGCAGCGTCTTGACCACCGAGAACTTTTCCACCGCCTCGAAGATCTTGCCGCGACGGCGCACGCCAGCGGTGTCGATCAGGGTGTACTTTTCTTCATCGCGCTCGAACGGAATGTAGATGCTGTCGCGGGTGGTACCGGCCTGATCGTAGACGATCACCCGCTCCTCGCCGAGCATGCGGTTGACCAGCGTCGACTTGCCGACGTTGGGTCGACCGATGATGGCGATCTTGATGCCATCCTTCTCGCTCGGGCCGGGAATACGTTTCGGCTCCTGGCCTTCGGCAACGACCTCCTCGCCTTCGGCGAGCTCCACGCCCTCGCCGCCGTCAGCTTCCTGCGCGTCGTCCCTGGGGAAGATCCCCAGCGCCTCTTCGAGCATATGGCTGATGCCGCGGCCATGCGCGGCAGCGATCGGCAGCGCATCGCCAAGGCCCAGCGGGCTGAATTCGGCGCGCGCGATGTCGGGGTCGACGCTGTCGACCTTGTTCGCCACCAGGAAACAGCGCTTGTTCCGCTTGCGCAGGTGCTCGCCGATCATCTGGTCCGCCGCGGTCATTCCGGCACGGGAGTCGACCATGAAGAGGACCGCATCGGCTTCCTCGATCGCCTGCAGCGACTGCTCGGCCATCTTGGCGTCGATGCCTTCCTCGTCTCCGGAGATGCCGCCGGTATCGATCACGATGTAGGTACGCCCTTGCCACTTGGCCTCGCCATACTGGCGATCGCGGGTCAGCCCGGCGTACTCGGCAACGATGGCGTCGCGGCTCTTGGTCAGGCGGTTGAACAGGGTGGACTTGCCGACGTTCGGACGGCCCACCAGGGCGATTACGGGAACCATGCGGCTCTCCACTGCGATATTTCAGAAAACACGAAGGCCGCTGCAAGGCAGCGGCCGAATATTCAAGGCTCCGCCTGGCGGAGCCGTGGGCATGACGCGCGCTCAGTCAGCCTGACGGATCGTCAGCGCCACCAGCTTGCCGTCATTGCCGAAGGCATACAGCCACTCGCCCTCGACCACCGGGCGGGCACGCAAACCGGCGCTATCGATACGCTCACGCGCCACGAAACGACCATCGACCTGGCTGAGCAGGTGCAGATAGCCTTCCCGATCGCCAACGACCACGTAGCTGGACAGCACGGCAGGCGCCGAGAGCTGACGACGGGCCAACGAATCGTTGCGCCACAGGGCAGTCGTCGAACGCTCGTCGATGCCTTCGACCGTGCCGTCGGCGAGACTCAGATAGACGCTGCCATAGCCGAGCGCCACGCCCGAGTAACTGGAAGCATCACGCTGCCAGAGCACGCGGCCGCTTTCCAGTTCCAGCGCTGCGGCACGGCCCTGGTAAGTGGTGACATACAGCGTGCCGCCGGAAAGCAGCAGGCCACCGTCGATATCCACGACCCGCTCCAGTTCCGAGCGCCCCTGGGGAATGGCCACGCGCTGCTCCCATACAGGCAGTCCGCGACGGGTATCCAGAGCGATAACCTTACCGCTCGACAGCCCGGCGACAGCCAGCTGGTTGGTCAGCAAGGGCGCACCGGTTCCACGCAGGGTCAGGACAGCGGGCGAGCTTTCGTAGCTCCAGCGCTGCGCGCCGGTGTCGATTTCCAGAGCGATCAGGCGATCATCCTGGGTTTGAACCAGGACGATATCGCCGTTGACAGCCGGGGCTGCCAGCACTTCGCTGCTGACCTGGCTGCTCCAGCGTTCCTCGCCGGTGCTGACATCCAGAGCCAGCACCTCGCCGCCCAGCGTACCAACCAGCACGAGGCCGTAACCGGCACCCACCGCACCGGAAACCGGTTTGTCGAGCTTCTTCTTCCAGTTGACCTTGCCGCTCAACCGGTCCATGGACACCACCAGTCCCTCGACATCGGCGGCGTAGATCTGGTCGCCATAGACCACCGGCGTCAGCAGATTGTAGGTTTCGCCCTGGCCTTCACCTATCGTGCGGCTCCACTCCTTCTTCAAGGAGATTTCGGCTTCGAACTTGGTCAGCTCGGCCGGTTCCGGCTCTTTGGTGTCTTTGCTGCTGCAACCGGCGGCCAATACGGCCAGGGTCAGCAACGCGGCAGTCTTCCAGCGCATCGATTACGCCTCCCCTCGGGCCAGGTTATCCAGTTTCATTTGCAGACCGCCAACCGCCGCGTCCTCAGAGAGCGACTCCTTGGCCTTGCTGTAGGCGGCATGCGCCTCGTCGTTGCGGCCGAGTTGCACCAGCAGATCGCCCTTGAGCTCCTCGCGGCTGGCTGCGAATGCCGGATCGACGTCGCCAGCGAGCAGCTTGAGCGCCTCGTCAGCCTTGTCCTGCGCCGCCAGTACACGGGCCAGGCGCTGACGCGCCAACTCGTCGAGGGTCTTGTCGGCTGGCTTGTCGACGATGGCACGCAGCTCGCTTGCCGCTTCGTCCAGGCGCCCGGACTCCACCGCTACCTTGGCCAAGAACAGGCTGCCGTACTGCGCGTAGTGCGTGCCGGCAAAATCCTTCTTCAGCAGATTGCCCAGGCGGGAAACCTCTGCGATGTCGACTTCGCCCGACACCAGCGCAATGCTCAGCAGCTGCTGGTAGACGTTCGAGGCGCTCTGCGCCTGATTGATCTGGTGCTTCTGCCAGAACTGCCAGCCGAACACCAACACCAGGGCAATCACGGCACCGAGCATCAACGGCTTACCGTTGCGCTGCCACCACTCTTTGATCTGCGCCAGTTGTTCTTCTTCAGTACCCGAGGTCACGCTGTCACTCCTTTTATCCGCTAAGTCTCAGACCTGCTCGAGGCAGGCAGCCAGACGCTCGGGCAGAGCATCCCAGGCAATGCTTTGTTGCTCGCTGTCGTCGCGCAGCGGCTTGCAACCTACCACGCGACCTGCCAGTTCGTCGTCACCCAGAATCAGCGCATAGCGCGCACCACTCTTGTCCGCCTTCTTGAACTGGCTCTTGAAGCTGCCACCCCCGGCGTTGACCAGCAGGCGCAATCCCGGCAGTGCATCGCGCAACCGCTCGGCCAGGCCCAGCGCGGCCAGCTCCGCGGCCTCGCCGAAGGCACAGATGAAGGCATGCGGCGCACGATTCAACTCCGCCGGTACCAGGCCAAGGGTCTCCAGCAGCAGTACCAGACGCTCGACACCCATGGCGAACCCGACGCCAGGTGTCGGTTTTCCACCGAACTGGCTGACCAGGCCATCGTAGCGACCGCCGGCACAGACCGTGCCCTGCGCACCCAGCTTGTCGGTGACCCACTCGAAAACCGTGCGGCCGTAGTAATCCAGGCCACGCACCAGCTTCGGATTGATTTCGTAGGCGATGCCTACACTGTCGAGACGCGCCCTGAGGCCGTCGAAATGCGCCTTCGACTCGTCGTCGAGGTAGTCGTGCAGGGTCGGCGCATCCGCCAGCAGCGCCTGCGTCTGTGCATTCTTGCTGTCCAGGATGCGCAGCGGATTGGTGGTCAGGCGCCGCTGGCTGTCTTCGTCGAGCTGCTCGAATCGCTGTTCGAGGTAGGCCACCAGGGCATCGCGATAACGCGCACGCGCCTCGCTGGAGCCCAGGCTGTTGAGCTGAAGGGTCACCGCGTCGGCCATACCGAGCTGCTTCCACAGCCGCGCCGTGAGGACGATCAGCTCGGCGTCGATATCCGGTCCGGGCTGGTTGAAGACCTCTACGCCGATCTGGTGAAACTGGCGATAACGGCCCTTCTGCGGCTTCTCGTAGCGGAACATCGGACCGGTATACCAAAGCTTCTGGACCTGGCCACCACCGGTCAGCCCGTGTTCGAGCACGGCACGCACGCAACCGGCGGTGCCTTCGGGGCGCAGGGTCAGCGATTCCTCGTTGCGATCGCGGAAGGTGTACATCTCCTTGTCCACCACGTCGGTGCCTTCACCGATACCGCGGGCGAACAGGTCGGTGAACTCCAGGATCGGCAGCCGGATCTCGCTGTAGCCGTAGCTATCCAGCAACTGCGCGAAGGTACTTTCCAGATAGCGCCAGATCGGCGTCTGCGCAGGCAGAATGTCATTCATGCCACGAATGGCTTGCAGGGACTTGCTCAATGGGATTCCTTAAATCAGCTGCGCGCGATAACCGCCGCGTCGGCCGCAAGTTTTTCAGCGGCCTTGCGTCGGATGAGCTGTTCCAGCTCATCGACGAGGTTTTCGTTGTTCAGTTTCTGCGCCGGCTTGCCATCGATATAAACCAGGTTGTTGGGGCTGCCACCGGTCAGGCCGATATGCGCCTCCTTGGCTTCGCCCGGTCCGTTGACCACGCAACCGATCACAGCCACATCGAGCGGCACCAACAGGTCTTCGACCCGGTTCTCCAGCTCGTTCATGGTCTTGACCACATCGAAGTTCTGCCGCGAGCAGCTCGGGCAGGCGATGAAGTTGATCCCGCGTGAACGCAGCCGCAAGGACTTGAGGATATCGAAGCCGACCTTGATCTCCTCGACCGGGTCGGCTGCCAGCGAAACGCGGATGGTGTCACCAATGCCTTCGGCAAGCAGCATGCCCAGCCCCACCGCGGACTTGACCGTGCCTGAGCGCAGCCCGCCCGCCTCGGTAATGCCCAGGTGCAACGGCTGTTCGATCTGCCCTGCGAGCAGGCGATAGGCTTCCACGGCCATGAACACGTCCGACGCCTTGACGCTGACCTTGAAGTCCTGGAAGTCCAGCCGGTCGAGATGATCCACATGGCGCAGTGCCGACTCCACCAGGGCCTGCGGCGTCGGCTCGCCGTATTTTTTCTGCAGGTCTTTCTCCAGCGAGCCGGCGTTGACGCCGATCCTGATCGGGATGCCCTTGTCGCGCGCCGCATCGACCACGGCACGAACGCGGTCTTCCCGTCCGATGTTGCCTGGATTGATACGCAGGCAATCGACGCCGAGCTCGGCCACCCGCAAGGCGATCAGGTAGTCGAAGTGAATGTCGGCGACCAGCGGCAACTGGACACGCTGCTTGATACGACCAAAAGCTTCCGCCGCCTCCATGGATGGCACCGAAACCCTGACGATATCGGCGCCGGCGTTCGCCAGACGCTGGATCTGTCCAACCGTCGCCTCGACATCGCAGGTTTCGGTATTGGTCATGCTCTGTACGGAAATCGGCGCATCGCCACCGACCGGAACGCTGCCCACCCAGATCTTGCGGGACTGGCGGCGCTTGATGGGAGATTCGGAATGCATGGTCAGCTTACTGTCCGAGCTTGAGGCGCGCTGTCTCGCCGCGCGTGTGGGAGGCTAGGTTCACGACCTCGCCGTTGTAACTGAGCTGGGCTCCACGAGCATATCCCAGATGCACGTCCAGCGGCGCCTTGCCGCTGACCGAACTGCTGGTGCCGGCCTTGGCCAGTGCACTGAACAGTACGCGACCATCGGCATCGCTCACACGGGTCCAGCAATCGGCTGTGAAGCTCAGTTGCAGCACTGCATCGCCAGTCGCTGCTGCGCCCGAGGCAGTAACGGTAGCGACTGACGCTGAAGCCGTCTCGGCCGTTGGCTCGGCCTGATTCAGCGACAATTCCTGAGGCAGCTCGGCACCGGCCTCGCTGGCGCCCGGCTCAACCGGGGCTTGCGTAGCCTCGGCAGGTACGGGGGTCTGGTTCGACTCAGGCGCTGTCCCCGGCTCGGCCTGCCCCGCGGGCTCATCGGCTCGATCGAGCAGATGGATCTCGGTGGTCCCGTCAGCGCTTTCGACCTCGATCCGCTCCAGCGCGGAAACAGGCGGCGCGGAGGCCTCCCGGGCCGCACGCTCCTGCCACCAATACCAGGCCACCGCTGCCAGGATCAGCAATAAAGCGAAGCCGAACAGGCGCATGAGACTTCGCGACAAACGACCAGGCTCCTCGATACGTCCCAGGCTGTTGACGTTGCTGCCCGAGGCGTTGGTCCCGGTGTGCTGGTCGAACTCCCGCACCAGGCGGGTCTGATCCAGTCCCAGCAACTTGGCATAGGCACGCACATAGCCGCGGGCGAACGTATGCCCCGGCAACTGGCTGAAGTCACCGGCCTCGATGCGGGCCAGAGACCGCTCGGTAAGGTTCAATTGCTGTGCTACCGCCGCGAGGGTCCAGCCCTTTTCTTCACGGGCAGAACGCAACGTCTCGCCGGGATTATTGCCCATCGGTACAGCGGATTCTTGGTGCGGCGCGATCATCGTTGCTCCGAAAGATATTGCTTGTACTCATCCGTACCGGGATACAACCGTCTCAGCTGCAGTCCGAGGCTCGCAGCCGTGTCGCGGTCCTGATGGATGTTGGCCAGGCGAATACCGAGCAGCAGACTACGGGCATTCTGTTCGGCCAACTGACTGAAGCTATCGTAGTAACGCTTCGCTGGGACATATTGCTTGTCTTCGAAAGCCATGAGCGCCAGCTCCAGCAATGCTCTTGGCTGTCGGCTGTCGAGGCGCAGGGAGCGGGCGAAGTGATGCTCGGCCTCGTCACGCTGGCCCAGTTGCAAGGCGGTCATTCCGAGATTCTGGAAAACCCGCGCGCGCTCTGGATAGAGGTTGTCCTCGGCTGCCTGGCTGAAGCGCTCTTTCGCTTCGGCATAGCGCTTTTGCTCGAACAGGAAGCTGCCGTAGTTGTTTAGGATGCGTGCATCCTTGCGAGTCGAGAGCGCCTCCCGGTAGTGCTTGTCGGCCAGATCGTTCTCCATCTCGGTCTGGAAAACCAGCGCCAGAGCCGCATGCGCATCCGCGCTGCGAGGATCGATCTCCAGCGCTTTGCGCAACGGGGTCTTGGCGCGCGCGGCGGCGCCCTGCTGCAGGTAGCCGATACCAAGCTGAATATAGGCGTCACGGGCCTCTTGCCGACCCTCGTCGGTTTTCAGCGGATCAACGCTTCCAGAAGACACACAACCGGCCATCAGGCCGGTCAGTAGAAGCAGCAGCGCAGCGCGCAGAATCATCGGCACCCCCTCAGGATCGGTTCGAGGCAGTATGCGTCGCACCTGGCTCGCCCTGTAGTTCACGCACCGCGATGTATCGCTCGCTTCGACGCGTCCGGTCCAGAACCTGGCCGACGAGCTGACCGCAAGCCGCGTCGATGTCTTCGCCGCGGGTGGTACGCACCGTCACATTGTGCCCACCTTTGTGCAGGATGTCCTGAAAACGGCGAATGGCATTGTTGCTCGGCCGTTCATATCCGGAATGAGGGAAGGGATTGAACGGGATCAGATTGATCTTGCATGGAATGTCCGCCAGCAGCGCGATCATCTGCTCGGCGTGCTCGGGCTGGTCGTTGATACCCTTGAGCAGCGTGTATTCGACGGTCAGCACGCGCTTCTCGCCGAGCCTGGAGATGTAACGCTTGCACGCCGCGAGCAGGACATCCAGCGGATATTTCTTGTTGATCGGCACCAGTTGGTCGCGCAAGGCATCATTGGGCGCATGCAGCGACAGCGCCAGGGACACGTCAATGACCTTGGCCAGCTCGTCGATCATCGGCAGGACACCGGAGGTCGACAGGGTCACCTTGCGCTTGGAAATACCGTAACCGAGGTCGTCCATCATGATGTGCATGGCGGCGACCACGTTGTCGAAATTCAGCAGCGGCTCACCCATCCCCATCATCACGACGTTGGTGATTGCGCGATCGATTTTCGCTGGGACGGAGCCGAATGATTTGTTGGCAATCCAGACCTGCCCGATTACCTCGGCCGCTGTCAGGTTGCTGTTGAAGCCTTGTTTGCCGGTGGAGCAGAAACTGCAATCCAGCGCACACCCGGCCTGGGAGGACACGCATAGCGTTCCACGCCCGCCTTGCGGAATATACACCGTCTCCACGCAGCTGCCCGAAGCGACGCGCACGACCCATTTGCGGGTGCCGTCGCTGGAGATGTCTTCACTGACGACCTCCGGGCCGCGAATCTCGGCGCAGGCCTTGAGCTTTTCGCGCAGGGCCTTGCCGAGATTGCTCATGGCGTCGAAATCATCGACACCAAAATGGTGAATCCACTTCATCACCTGACCGGCGCGAAAACGCTTCTCCCCGATGGACTCGAAGAAGCTCTCCAGTTGCGACTGGGTAAGCCCGAGCAGATTCACTTTACCGGTCGTGGCAATCATTGAATTCACCTTCGCTCAATCAGCGAATGCGTGCGCACACTTCGGTGGCAGCGAAGAAATAAGCGATTTCACGGGCAGCGGAAGCTTCCGAGTCGGAACCGTGCACAGCGTTCTCGTCGATGGAAACGGCGAAATCGGCGCGGATGGTGCCGGCAGCCGCTTCCTTCGGGTTGGTGGCGCCCATCAGCTCACGGTTCTTGGCGATGGCGTCTTCGCCTTCCAGGACCTGAACGATGACCGGGCCGGAAGTCATGAAGGCAACCAGGTCCTTGAAGAAGCCACGCTCGCTGTGCTCGGCGTAGAAGCCAGCCGCTTCGCGCTCGGACAGTTGCACCATCTTGGAAGCGACGACGCGCAGGCCGGCCTTCTCGAAACGGGTGGTGATTTCGCCGATGACGTTCTTGGCGACAGCGTCAGGCTTGATGATGGAGAAGGTGCGTTGCAGGGCCATGTAGGACTCCAAAACTGATGGGTTAAAGCGAACGAGTAAACCCGCGGATTATACGCGGGTTCGTGTCAAAACATAAGGGTAGAGGCAGGCACGGGACCAGCCAGGTGACGGCATGACGTGCAGCGATCCCCACAGGAGGCGCCGCAACGCCGGACCTATTCGGCCTCTTCGATCCAGGCAGCCTGAATGGCTTCCAGCACCTTTTCGCCACCTCGGCGTGGCTCATCGACAAAATCAGGCAAGTCCAGCACCCAGCGATGCAGGTCAACGAAGTTCACGAAGCGCGGATCGACATCGGCCTTGCGCTCAGCCAGCTCGATGGCAATTTCCTGCACATCAGTCCATTTCAGCTGCATGATCGCCCCTCAATGCCCTTCGGAAACCTGGTTGATGGTGTACTTCGGTATTTCCACCACGAGATCGGCGTCCGCCACGACCGCCTGACAGGACAGACGCGAGTTCGGCTCCAGCCCCCAGGCCTTGTCGAGCATGTCGTCCTCGAGCTCATCGGAAGCGTCGAGCGAATCGAACCCCTCCCGCACCACCACGTGACAGGTGGTGCAGGCACAGGATTTCTCACAGGCATGCTCGATATCGATACCGTTGCGCAGCGCGGCATCCAGCACCGTCTCGCCCGCTTGAGCCTCGATCACGGCGCCTTCGGGGCAATGCTCTGAATTTGGCAGAAAAATGATTTGCGGCATCCGGGTCAATCCTCGATATCGTTTAGCCGCCGCCCGGCCAGCGCGGCCTTGACGGTGGAGTCCAGCCGACGCGCGGCAAATGCATCGGTAATCTGGCTCAGACGCTTGGTCTGACGCTCTATGGCAGCGATGTCCTGACTATCGAGCAGCACGCGCAACTCGCTCATCTGCTGCTCGATCGCCTCGCGCTCCTCGACAGAAAGCAAGCGGTCACCATCGGCAACCAGGGCCGCCTCGACGGCCTCCAGCAGACGCTGGGCGTCGACCAGTTGCTCTCTCAAGGCGCGCGCATGCCGATCATCGTCCGCCTTGCGGAACGAGTCCTCGAGCATCCTCGCTATCTCGCCATCGGTCAGACCGTAGGACGGCTTGACCTGAATGCTGGCCTCCACACCGGACGCCAGCTCGCGGGCGGAAACACTGAGCAGGCCATCGGCATCGACCTGGAAGGTCACGCGAATCTTGGCCGCCCCGGCAACCATCGGCGGAATGCCGCGCAGTTCGAAACGGGCCAGCGAACGGCAATCGGCGATCAGCTCGCGCTCACCCTGCAGCACATGAATCATCATGGCCGACTGGCCATCCTTGTAGGTGGTGAAGTCCTGCGCGCGGGCAACCGGAATCGTGGTGTTGCGCGGAATGATCTTCTCCATCAGCCCGCCCATGGTTTCCAACCCCAGTGACAGGGGGATCACATCGAGCAGGAGCAGCTCTTCGCCGTCACGGTTGTTGCCCGCCAGCGTCTCGGCCTGAATCGCCGCACCAATGGCCACGACCTGATCGGGATCGATGTCGGTGAGCGGCTCGCGTCCAAACAGCTGCCCCACTGCCGTGCGGACCTTCGGCACGCGCGTCGAACCACCGACCATGACCACGGCCGTGATCTCCTCCAGCTCGACACCGGAGTCACGCACAGCGCGCCGGCACGATTTGAGGCTACGGGCGATCATCGGCTCGACCAGGGCATCGAATGTCTCTCGACGCAACTCCCCCGCCCAGCCGGCATAAGCGATGGCGGCCGCATCGGCAGCACTGAGGCGTTCCTTGGCATCGCAGGCAATCTTCAGCAGTTCGCGCTGCTTTCCTGGCTCGAGATCCCCCGAAACGCCTGCCTGCTCGAGAATCCAGCCAGCCACAGCATGATCGAAATCATCGCCACCCAGCGCGGTATCGCCACCGGTGGCCAATACTTCGAAGACACCCTTGGTCAGCCGCAGGATGGAAATGTCGAATGTGCCACCGCCCAGATCATAGATGGCGACCACGCCTTCGGCCTGCCGATCGAGTCCGTAGGCAACGGCTGCAGCGGTCGGCTCGTTGAGCAGGCGCAGCACATTGAGCCCGGCGATACGCGCGGCATCCTTGGTCGCCTGACGCTGGGCATCATCGAAGTAGGCCGGCACGGTTATCACCGCACCAACCAGGTCACCACCCAGAGTCGACTCAGCTCGCTGACGCAGCGTGCGAAGAATTTCGGCAGAAACCTCCACAGGGCTCTTGGCACCCTGAACCGTCTCGATGAACGGCATCTGCGACTCGGCTTCACGGAAGCGATAGGGCAACTGCTCGCCCAGCTGCTTCACGTCGGCAAGACCACGCCCCATCAGACGCTTGACCGAACTGATGGTATTGAAGGGGTCCGTCGCAGCAGCGAGCCTGGCCTGCGCACCGACCTCGACGTGATCGGCGTGGTAGCGTACGACCGAAGGCAGGATCACCTGCCCGTCGGCATCGGCCAGCGGCGCGGTAATGCCGCTGCGCAGCGCAGCGACCAGGGAGTTGGTAGTACCCAGGTCTATTCCGACAGCCAGGCGTCGCTGATGAGGCTGAGGGCTTTGTCCGGGCTCGGCAATCTGAAGTAAGGCCATGTCTGTCTGATATCGGGCGCAACGCAGGACGTTGCGCGGGGTTAATCGTCGAGGCGCTCTTCGAGTTGGCGCACTTCCTGAGTCAGCTTGTCGAGAAACTGCATGCGCCGAACCAGACGCTCGGCATCGGTGCGACTGGTCGGCTCCCGCCAGATGCGTGCGAACTCCTCGTTGAGCCCCTGCTGAGCAAGCTTCAAACGCGCCTTGAACGCCGCCACGCCAGCCAGATCCGCCTGCTCGTGCAAGTCTTCGAGCTCCTCCCGCCACTGCATCTGCTGCATGAGGAAGGCCGGATCCTGGACGGTGGCCTCCAGCGGCACTTCATGACCCTCGATTGCAAGCAAATAGCGCGCGCGGCGGCTCGGGCTCTTCAGCGTCTGGTAGGCCTCGTTGAGATTTGCCGAGCGCTCCAGTGCCTGACGCTGCTCGCTTTCGCCAGCATCGGCAAAGCGGTCCGGATGAACCTGGCGGGCAAGCTCGCGATAACGGTCGGCGAGCAGAGCAAGATCGAGCTCGAACTCAGGCTTCAGGTCGAACAACGCAAAATGGCAAGGAGTTCCCACGGCACCCTCAGATATTGAAGCTCTCGCCGCAGCCACACTCGCCGCGCACGTTCGGGTTGTTGAACTTGAAGCCCTCGTTGAGGCCCTCACGAACGAAGTCGAGCTCGGTTCCGTCAAGATACACAAGGCTTTTGGGATCGATGATCACCCTCACCCCATGACTTTCGAACACAGCATCTTCGGCTGCAGTTTCGTCGACGAACTCGAGCACGTAAGCCAATCCGGAGCAACCGGTGGTGCGCACTCCCAGCCTCACGCCCACACCCCTACCCCGTCCATCCAGCGAGCGGCGGACATGCTGGGCTGCAGCGGGCGTCATGGTGATAGCCATCGCAACCTACCTCCTTAAAGCAGACCTTTCTTCTCGCGATAATCGCGCACGGCTGCCTTGATCGCATCTTCGGCCAGCACCGAGCAGTGAATCTTGACTGGCGGCAGCGCCAGCTCTTCAGCCAGCTGCGTGTTCTTGATGGTTTCGGCCTCTTCGAGCGTCTTGCCTTTCATCCACTCGGTTGCCAGCGAACTGGACGCGATAGCGGAACCGCAACCGTAGGTCTTGAACTTGGCATCTTCGATCACGCCCTGCTCGTTGACCTTGATCTGCAGGCGCATCACATCCCCACAGGCCGGCGCGCCAACCATGCCGGTACCGATGCTCGGATCTTCCGCGTCGAACTTGCCGACGTTGCGCGGGTTTTCGTAGTGGTCGATGACCTTATCGCTGTATGCCATGGTGAAATCCTCTCTAGATCAGGCTATGCGGCTCGACGCCGGTCAGTGGGCCTGCCACTCGACCTTGGAAATATCGACGCCTTCTTTGAACATGTCCCACAGGGGCGAAAGCTCTCGCAGCTTGGTCACGGCCTCGCATACTTTCTGCGCTGCGTAGTCGATTTCTTCCTCGGTCGTGAATCGGCCAAAGGTGAAACGAATGGAGCTGTGCGCCAGTTCGTCGTTGCGGCCCAGCGCACGCAATACATACGACGGCTCAAGCGACGCGGAGGTGCACGCAGAACCGGAAGAGACAGCCAGATCCTTGAGCGCCATGATCAGCGACTCGCCCTCAACATAGTTGAAGCTGAGATTGAGATTGTGCGGAACCCGGGCAGTCATGCTGCCGTTGACGTACAGCTCTTCCAGATGCTCGACCTGCTTGAAGAAGCGATCGCGCAGCGTCCGGACGCGCTCGTTTTCCTGAGCCATTTCCACCTTCGCAAGATGGAAGGCTTCACCCATGCCAACCAGCTGATGGGTGGCCAGGGTACCGGAGCGCATGCCCCGCTCGTGACCGCCACCATGCATCTGGGCTTCCAGACGCACACGCGGCTTGCGGCGAACATAGAGCGCACCGACACCTTTCGGCCCGTAGGTCTTGTGCGCCGAGAAGGACATCAGATCGACCTTCAGTTTTTCCAGATCGATCTCCACCTTGCCGGTGGACTGGGCCGCATCGACATGGAACAGGATGCCGCGGGCGCGTGTGAGCTCGCCGATGGCCGCGATGTCGTTGATGGTGCCGATCTCGTTGTTCACATGCATCACCGACACGAGAATGGTGTCGTCACGCAGCGCCGCCTCGACCATCTCGGGCGTAACGAGGCCGTCTTCACCCGGCTCGATGTAAGTGACTTCGAACCCCTCACGCTCGAGCTGGCGAGTGGTATCAAGTACCGCCTTGTGCTCGATCTTGGTGGTAACGATGTGCTTGCCCTTCGACGCGTAGAAATGCGCCACACCCTTGATGGCCAGGTTGTCCGACTCTGTCGCACCCGAGGTCCAGACGATCTCGCGCGGATCGGCGTTGACCAGCTCGGCCACCTGGCGACGTGCATTCTCCGCCGCCTCCTCGGCCTTCCAGCCGAAGGCATGAGAACGCGAGGCCGGATTACCGAAATTGCCTTCATTCGTAAGGCACTCGATCATCTTGGCGGCGACGCGTGAATCCACCGGGGTGGTCGCAGAATAGTCCAGGTAAATCGGCAATTTCATTCAGATATCTCCTATCAGGCAGTCGCCCTGCTCATTCGACGGCGGACGCTTCTATCTTGTCCATCTGCGGCAACTTACCGCCGGCCTTGCGCATGTCCTGGCGCAGGGCGACTTGTTGCACGTCCTGGCGATTGACCAGGTCGGCCAGACTGATGCCGCTGAGGAATTCGTGGATCCGATCACTGAGGTCACACCACAGATGATGGGTAAGACAGGTGTCGCCGGAGTGACATCCACCCAGCCCCTGGCAGCGCGTAGCATCGACCGACTCATTGACTGCATCGATCACCTGAGCCACCTGGATACCGGCCATGTCGCGCGAGAGCTGATAGCCCCCACCAGGACCACGCACACTGGTAACCAGGCTGCTGCGACGAAGCTTCGCGAACAGTTGTTCGAGATAAGAAAGCGAAATTCCCTGCCGCTCGGAAATGTCGGCCAGGGAAACCGGCCCATGCTGCGCATGCAACGCCAGATCGAGCATGGCAGTGACGGCATAACGGCCTTTGGTGGTTAATCGCATCGGTCTGCACCAAGCATTACGGTTTGATGCGATTATGCAATTCCCGAGTATTTAAGTCAACTATAAGACCTATTAAATCAGTCAGGCTTTACTCGCTGCGCACTCGGAATTACCTGCCAACCGACAACCGCGGCCGAATGATATCAGCTGCGACCGGACCCCGCACTTCAGGTGCGCGGCTCACCATCAGACTTCACCTCGACGAAGTCCTCTTCGCGCAACTCGGGGAGCTCCTTGGCGCAGTAGTCGCTGCCTAACGCCTTGAGCGCACCACACATACCCTCCAGCCGCTCCTCCACCGCCTGCACATGATCGAGCAACTGGCCGATTGCCCGCGCAACCGGATCAGGCATGTCTTCGCTGACGCCATAGGCATCGAAGCCGATCTTCTCTGCAATGGCCTTGCGCCTGGCCTCCTGCTCGTCATTGGTCTTGACGATGATGCGCCCGGGAATTCCCACGGCAGTGGCACCGGGCGGCACTTCGCGAGTGACCACCGCATTGGAACCGATCTTCGCGCCCGCGCCGACAGTGAAGGGGCCGAGAATCTTGGCGCCCGCCCCGACGATCACCCCATCCTCAAGCGTGGGATGTCGCTTACCCTTGTTCCAACTGGTGCCGCCGAGCGTCACGCCGTGATAGAGCGTCACGTCATCACCGATCTCCGCCGTCTCCCCGATCACGATACCCATCCCGTGATCGATGAAGAAACGGCGCCCGATCCTCGCGCCGGGGTGGATTTCGATTCCGGTCAGCCAGCGCGCGAGATTCGAGGACATGCGCGCCAGCCACTTCCAATCGTGCAACCACAACCAATGCGAGAGCCGGTGAATCCAGATGGCATGCAAGCCCGGATAGCAGGTCAGGACTTCGAACGCATTGCGTGCCGCCGGATCGCGATGAAATACGCTCTGGATATCTTCGCGCATGCGTTCGAACATCAATCATTTCTCCGCTTGTGAGGCTCGCCGCGAGCGGCCTTCTGTGTTTCGGTGAGAATACCGCGCAAGATGTTCATTTCCAGCTTGCTGATACCACTGCGCCCGTAGAGCCGGCGCAAGCGTGGCATCAGGTGCCGCGGCTTGGCAGGATCGAGAAAACCGATATCGACCAGAGTCTGCTCGAGGTGGCCGAAATAGTTCTCCAGCTCATCGACGGTAACCGGCTGAGCGTCCAGCATCGCGGTGGTTTCCAGCTTCTCCACCTTGGTCGGGCGACCTTCGGCAGCCAGCCAGGCCATGCGCACTTCGTAACTCAGCACCTGCACGGCCGCTGCAAGATTCAACGAACTGAATTCGGGATCAGAGGGAATGTGCACATGAAACTGGCAGCGCTGCAGCTCTTCATTGGTCAACCCGGCATATTCGCGACCAAAAACCAGCGCCACTTCACTTCCCGAAGCGGCCTGCTCCACCGATACTGACGCGCATTCGCGAGGGTCGAGTAGCGGCCAGGGAATGCGCCGATCACGCGCACTGGTGCCAAGCACCAGGCTGCAGCCGACCAATGCCTGTTCCAGCGTATCGACGACCTGTGCGGCGTCGAGAATGTCGGTTGCGCCGGACGCCCGGGCGACGGCATCGGAGCTCGGAAAGTCTTCCGGATCGACCAGCACCAGCCGCGACAGTCCCATGTTCTTCATGGCACGGGCAGCGCCACCGATGTTGCCGGCGTGACTGGTATTGACCAGCACCACACGAATGTTCTGCAACGACACAATGATTCTCTGCCTGAAAGCGAGCGGAAAGCTTACAGGAAGCAGCGCTCGATCCGCCATCCGCGCCCCTGCTGGTGGCGCCGGTGCCCCTACATGCAACGGCGCTTTCCTGATAGAATTTCGCGCTTTCTTTAACGACCAGGTAATTGATCCATGCAGCCCATGCTGAATATCGCGCTGCGCGCCGCCCGCAGCGCCGGCGAACTGATTGTCCGTTCCACCGATCGCCTGGACACAATCTCGGTCAACGAGAAAGAAGCGAAGGATTACGTCACCGAAATCGACAAGGCCGCCGAACAATGCATCATCAATGCATTGCGCAAGGCCTACCCGAATCACGGCATCCTTGGCGAGGAAGGCGGGCTGCTCGAAGGAACCGGTGATGGCGCCGATTACCTGTGGATCATCGACCCGCTGGACGGCACCACCAACTTCGTTCGCGGCATACCGCACTACGCCGTCAGCATCGCCTGCAAATATCGTGGACGCCTGGAACACGCCGTCATTATCGACCCTGTACGCCAGGAAGAATTCACCGCCAGCCGCGGCCGCGGCGCAGCCCTGAACGGCCGGCGCCTGCGTGTCAGCTCGCGCAAGAGCCTGGACGGCGCACTGCTCGGCACCGGCTTTCCGTTCAAGGATGGCCAGATGGACAACCTGGACAGCTACCTGAACATGTTCCGCAGCCTGGTCGGCCAGACCTCCGGCCTACGTCGCGCCGGCGCTGCCAGCCTCGACCTGGCCTATGTCGCCGCAGGCCGCTTCGACGCGTTCTGGGAGTTCGGCCTCTCCGAGTGGGATATGGCGGCAGGCGCACTGCTGATCCAGGAAGCCGGTGGCCTGGTGAGCGACTTCAGCGGCGGGCACGACTTCCTGGAAAAGGGGCAGATCGTTGCCGGCAACACCAAATGCTTCAAGGCGGTACTGACCACGATCCAGCCATATCTGACGCCTTCCCTGAAGCGCTGAGAATGGTAGCGATAAAAAACGCCCCAATGGGGCGTTTCTTTTTGCACGACCGCTCAACTCACTGCTGCGACAGCAACAACTGCCCATCCTGCACCGGAATCTGGCTACCTGGATCGCGATCCATCCGCACACGACCGACCTTGCCGGCAAGGTCGTACTTCACGTCGTAGCCGACGATCTTGTCATGCGTATCGGTAACCGTGCTGCAACGCGTTTCGGTAGTGGTGTAGGTGCTGTTGGCCTGCATCCTACCCTGCACCTGATTGCCGGCGTAGCCGCCTCCGACCGCACCGGCGACCGTCGCAATCTTCTTGCCGGTGCCGCCACCGATTTGATTACCGAGCAGACCACCAACCACTGCCCCCACCGCCGTGCCTGCAATGCGATGCTGATCCTGTGCTGGTTTCTGCCGAGTGACCGTGACGTCCTTGCAGACTTCACGCGGAGTCCGAATAGTTTCCTTGATGGGCTCCACTGCCAGCACCTCGGCGAATTTCGGCCCGCGATCAACCAGACTATAAGTAGCGAAAGCGCCGCCAGCCGTGGCGACCACCACTCCAAGTGCCGTACCGACCAACATGGACTTGTTCACTGTGACTTCCTCTTCCTTCGGGCTGCGCCCGCTCCGCAGCCTTGGACTACTCCAGGCTGCGGAAGTTCGAAGAAGATCAGGGACGCTCGTCCGCTTCCTCTTCCACCACTGGCGGAATCAGGTCATCACGGGTGAGCTTCAGCCAGACGAGCAGCATGCCTGCGACATAGACCGACGAGTAGGTGCCCGCCCCTACGCCGATCAACAGCGCCAGTGAGAAGCCCCACAGATTCTCGCCACCAAAAACCATGAGCGCGCCAACCGCCAGCAGCGTGGATACCGAAGTAGCCATGGTGCGCAGCAAGGTTTGCGTGGTGGAGATATTGATGTTTTCCAGCAGCTCCGCCTTGCGCAGCATGCGGAAGTTCTCGCGGATTCGGTCAAAGATGACGATCGTGTCGTTCAGCGAATAACCGATCACCGCCAGCACTGCGGCAAGCACGGTCAGATCGAACGAGATCTGGAAGAAGGAAAACACGCCCAGCACGACGATCACGTCGTGGAAGAGCGACAGCACGGCCCCCAGACCGAACTTCCACTGAAAGCGGAAGGCCACGTAAACCAGAATGCCGCCGAGCGCGAGCAGCATGCCGAGGCCGCCCTGGTCACGCAGCTCTTCGCCCACCGCAGGCCCGACGAACTCGACTCGCTTGACGCTGACCGAGTTGGCACTGTCGGCGCTGCGCAAAGCGTCAGCGATGCGCTCACCCAGCTGCGGATCATCACCCGGCATGCGTACCAGCACGTCAGTGGTCGCACCGAAGCTCTGCACCACAGCGTCAGCAAACCCGGATTGCTCCAACTGCCCACGCACCTGTTCGAGTTCAACCGGGCGCTCATAGCCGAGTTCGATCAGCGTACCGCCGGTAAAATCGAGGCCGAAATTGAGCCCCTTTACCGCCAGACTCGCCAGCGAGGCGACCGTTAGAAGCACGGTGAGGGCAAATGCCGCATGCCGAACGCCCATGAAATTGATTACGCGTTTCATCGTGCTAGCCCCTTAAATCCACAGCTTCTTGAGATCGCGGCCACCGTAGATCAGGTTGACCATGGCCCGCGTCACGATGATTGCAGTGAACATCGACGTCAGAATGCCGATCGACAGAGTAACCGCAAAGCCCTTGATGGGGCCGGTCCCCATGGCGAACAGAATGCCGCCAACCAGCAACGTGGTCAGGTTGCCATCGACGATCGCCGAAAACGCCCGATCGAAGCCCTCATGAATGGCACGCTGGATCGACATGCCATTGGCGATCTCCTCCCGGATTCGCGAGAAGATGAGGACGTTCGCGTCCACCGCCATACCCATGGTCAGCACGATACCCGCGATACCCGGCAAGGTGAGCGTGGCATTGAGCATCGACATCAACGCCGTGAGCACGACCATGTTGAATAGCAAGGCAACTGTCGCCAGAAGGCCGAAGAACTTGTAAATCACCACCATGAAGATGGCGACGAAGAGGAAGCCCCACATCGCGGCCTGGACGCCCAGCTTGATGTTCTCTGCACCGAGACTCGGCCCGATCGTGCGCTCTTCGGCGAAGTACATCGGCGCTGCCAGACCGCCCGCACGCAACAGCAAGGCAAGCTCGGACGATTCACCCTGACCGTCGAGGCCGGTGATGCGGAACTGACTGCCGAGCGGCGACTGGATGGTCGCCAGACTGATGATCTTTTTCTCTTCCTGGAAGGTCTCGACCCGCACTTCCTGCTCGACGCCGTCGACAACCTGCCGTACGTAGCGGGTCATCGGCCGCTGCTCGATGAAGATCACCGCCATGCTGCGCCCAACGTTGCTGCGCGTGGCACGATTCATCAGATCGCCGCCGTGTCCGTCGAGGCGAATATTGACCTGTGGGCGACCGTTTTCGTCGTAGCTGGCCTGAGCGTCGGTCACCTGATCACCAGTAATGATCAGCGTGCGCTCCAACTGAACCGGCGGACGACCCTCCTCGCGAAACTCGAACGACTCGGTGGACGCACGCGATGCGTCGGATTCAGCGGCGAGGCGGAATTCCAGGTTCGCGGTCTTGCCAAGAATGCGCTTGGCTTCGGCGGTATCCTGCACGCCTGGCAGCTCAACCACGATGCGATTGGCGCCCTGGCGCTGCACCAGCGGTTCGGCCACGCCCAGCTCGTTGACCCGGTTACGCACCGTAGTCAGGTTCTGCTTGATCGAATACTCGCGAATCTCCGCCAACTTGGCCTCGGTCAGCGTCAGGCGCAACACGTATTGCCCGTTACGCTCGCTGGTCGTCAGCTCGAAGTCAGTGAAATTCTTGCGAATCAGCGACTGCGCATTGCCGAGCGTAGCCTCGTCGGCGAAGCCCAGCTGCACGGCGTCCTTCAGATTCGGCAGACTGCGATAACGGACGCGCTCCTTGCGCAACAGGCTCTTCACCTCGCCTTCGGACACGTTCAGGCGCGTCTCGACGGCCTTATCCATGTCGACTTCCAACAGGAAGTGCACACCGCCGGAAAGGTCCAGGCCCAGCTTCATCGGACTTGCGCCAAGGTTGCGCAGCCAGTCCGGGGTGGTCGGCGCGAGGTTCAGCGCAACGACGTAGGCATCGCCTAGCGTGCGGCGGACGATGTCCTTCGCAGGCAGCTGATCGTCCTGACGCTCGAGGCGGACAAGGCCACCACGACCCTGCTCATCCAGCGACGCGGACTTGACCGCGATACCGCCCTCCTCAAGCGCCTTGCTGATGCGCTCGAGGTCTGCCGCTCCGATTTCCTGCGCCGTGCTGGCGCCGGTAACCTGGATTGCAGGATCGTCCGGATAGAGATTGGGCGCCGAGTAAACGAAGGCGACCGCGAGCACTGCCAGAATCAGCAGGTATTTCCAGAGTGGGAATCTATTGAGCATGACGCAGCCCGTTTAATGAACGCGGGGCGCCTTGCGCGCCCCGTCGGTGTTGAATGAAGTCAGCTCAGATGGCTTTCAGAGTGCCCTTGGGCAACGTTGCGGCGATCGCCACTTTCTGGAACTTCAGCTCAACGTTGTCGGACACTTCGATCACCACGAAATCATCGGCGACCTTGGTGACCTTGCCGGCGATACCGCCGGAGGTGACCACCTCGTCGCCCTTCTGCAGGCCGGCGATCAGGTTCTTGTGTTCCTTGGCACGCTTGGACTGGGGGCGCCAGATCATCAGGTAGAAGATGACCAGAAAACCGACCAGAAAGACCCACTCGAAACCGGTGCCGGCAGGACCAGCGGCAGCCTCCTGGGCATAGGCGGCGGGAATCAGAAAGCTCATGTAGCACTCCTGTTGCAGAAAGGATTGTTTTGTTCTGGCACGTCACGCAAGCGGCGGCGTTGGCAGACCGCGCTTGGCATAAAAGGCGTCGACAAAGGCCGCCAATGTACCCTGTTGAATAGCATCGCGTAAACCAGCCATCACCCGCTGGTAATGCCGCAGGTTGTGGATGGTATTCAACATGCTACCGAGCATTTCACCGCATTTATCCAGATGATGCAGATAGGCCCGCGAGAAGTGTTTGCAGGTGTAACAATCGCAGCCCGGATCCAGCGGCGAGTCGTCGTGCTTGTGCACGGCATTGCGGATCTTGATCACGCCGGTATCGACGAACAAGTGACCGTTTCGCGCATTGCGCGTGGGCATGACGCAATCGAACATGTCGACACCGCGCCGCACGCCCTCGACCAGATCCTCGGGCTTGCCCACCCCCATCAGATAACGCGGCTTGTCAGCCGGCATCTGCGGCGGCAGGAAGTCCAGCACGCGGATCATCTCTTCCTTGGGCTCGCCCACCGAAAGCCCGCCGATCGCCAGGCCGTCGAAGCCAATCTCGCACAAGCCTTCCAGCGAGCGCATCCGCAGCGATTCGTGCATGCCGCCCTGAACGATGCCGAACAACGCCGCCGGGCTGTCGCCATGGGCGACCTTCGAGCGCTGGGCCCAGCGCAGCGACAGCTCCATCGAGCGACGCGCCACGTCTTCATCGGCTGGATAAGGCGTGCACTCGTCGAAGATCATCACGATGTCCGAGCCGAGGTCGCGCTGCACCTGCATGGACTCCTCGGGCCCCATGAACACCTTGGCGCCGTCCACCGGCGAGGCAAAATAGACGCCTTCTTCCTTGATCTTGCGCATCGCCCCCAAACTGAACACCTGGAAGCCACCGGAATCAGTGAGAATCGGTCCCTGCCACTGCATGAAGTCATGCAGATCGCCGTGACGCTTGATGACCTCGGTTCCAGGGCGCAACCACAGGTGGAACGTATTGCCCAGAATGATCTGCGCCCCGATGGCCTCGATGTCGCGCGGCAGCATGCCCTTTACGGTGCCGTAGGTACCCACCGGCATGAATGCAGGGGTTTCGACCGTTCCACGCGGAAAGGTCAGACGCCCCCGCCGTGCCTTGCCATCGGTGGCAAGCAGCTCGAAGGACATGTGGCAGGAGCGACTCATTGATTTTCCTCGGGACCGCGCGCAGCGGGATTTCGGGTAATGAACATGGCATCGCCATAACTGAAGAAGCGATAGCCCTGGGCCACGGCCTCGGCGTACGCGGCCATGGTTTCCGGGTAGCCGGCGAAGGCGGAAACCAGCATCAGCAGCGTGGACTCGGGCAAATGGAAATTGGTCACCAGGGCATCCACCACATGGAAGGCCTTGCCTGGATAAATGAAGATGTCGGTATCACCGCTGAACGGCTTCAACTCACCATCACGCGCCGCCGTTTCCAGCGAACGCACGCTGGTCGTGCCGACGGCAATCACCCGACCGCCACGCGCTCGGCATGCCGCAACGGCATCGACCACCGCCTGCGTCACCTCCAGCCACTCGCGGTGCATGTGGTGCTCTTCAATACGCTCAACGCGCACGGGCTGGAAGGTACCGGCGCCGACGTGCAGCGTGACGTAGGCGGTTTCCACACCGCCGTCACGAAGCGCCTGCAGCAGTGCCTCATCGAAGTGCAGTCCCGCTGTAGGCGCCGCCACGGCTCCGGCGCGCTGGGCATAGACAGTCTGGTAGCGCTCGCGATCGGCGATGTCGTCAGCCCTGTCTATATAAGGAGGCAACGGCATGTGGCCGATACGCTCGAGCAGCGGCAGTACATCCTCGTCGAAAGCGAGCTCGAACAGCGCGTCGTGCCGGGCGATCATCTCGACCTCCCCGCCCCCGTCCAGCAAAATCCTCGCCCCGACCTTGGGCGACTTGCTCGAGCGGATATGCGCCAGAACGCTACGACTACCCAGCACTCGCTCGACAAGAACCTCCAGCTTGCCGCCGGTGGCTTTCCGACCGAACAGCCGCGCCGGAATCACCCGGGTATCGTTGAAAACCATCAGGTCGCCCGGCCGGACGTACTCGAGCAGGTCGGCAAACTGACGATGCGACAACTGGCCGGTCTCACCCTCGAGCACCAGCAATCGACTTGCGCGGCGCTCGGCCAGAGGGTGCCGGGCGATCAGGGCGTCGGGAAGCTGGAAGGAAAAATCGGCGACTTGCATGATCAGGTTCGGGACGCGGAAAGGGCGCAAATATTATCTGAAACACGTCGATCTGGCCACGCCAAACGATTGACCACCGCCTACGGCATCCCTATACTGCGCCGCCACTGTGCCTCGATGGCGGAATCGGTAGACGCAGCGGATTCAAAATCCGCCGTTGGTAACAACGTGAGAGTTCGAGTCTCTCTCGAGGCACCATCAGTGAATCGCTAAGATGCAGGCCGGTCATCGAACCTGTGATCATATGGCAGCAAGGCGATGGCCTACGCTGCGATGCTTGGGCGAAAGCAGCGCTGCACCTGTCGTCACTCGACATGACGCACCAGCAGCAAGACCGATCATTGCTTCACCGCGTATCCGCAGACTGACGTCCGATACCGACTCAGCCCGCCAGCGGCCCCGACCCTGTCGCAACAGTGAGTCGCAGCCGCCTCAAAAAAGCGCAGAATTGGCGCCGCCTGAACAGGCAAATTCTATGGCTCCGAGGGCTTGGCATTCCCTGGCGAGTTATCGTAGAGTGTGCCCACTGTGTTTGCATGGGTCGCTGTTGAATCGTGACCTGGTGCAGTAGATCTTCAGATCCGCTACTCCGCTCGACTCTCTTACTCCTTGCAACCAGTTCCAGCTTCCTGCTCTGCGGGGGCAATTCTACTTTTGAGTTTCAAGGATACAAAGACATGTCGAATCGTCAGAACGGTACCGTCAAGTGGTTTAACGACGAGAAAGGTTTTGGTTTCATCACTCCCGAGAGCGGTCCGGATCTGTTCGTGCACTTCCGCGCGATCGAAGGCAACGGCTTCAAGAGCCTGAAAGAAGGCCAGAAAGTCAGCTTCATCGCAGTGCAAGGTCAAAAGGGCATGCAGGCAGACCAGGTTCAGATCCTGGGCTAAGCCTCCTCTCCGAAAGCCCCTGATGGCAACATCAGGGGCTTTTTTATGCGCGCGATTCCGTAGAATGCTCCACCCGACCACTCATCGAGATACGTAATGCGCCGACACCTGCTAAGCCCGCAGGGCCAATTCCCCGCAGCCGGCCTGCTGCGCCGGCTAGCGGCCATGTTCTACGACAGCCTGCTGTGCATCGCACTGATGATGGTGATCACCCTGCTCTACCAGCAGGTGCTGCTGCGCCTGCTCTACGGCAGCGAGCAGCTCAAGGCGCTGGCCGACACCGGTGGACTGGACATCGACCCGCTCTTGTCGACTTTGCTGCTGTTCTGCCTGTTCGGCTTCTTTGCGAAGTTCTGGACCCATAACGGCCAGACACTGGGCATGCAGGTCTGGGGCATACGCATCCAGAATGCCGACGGCAGCGCCATCGACCTGTGGCAGGCACTGCTGCGCTTCCTGATCGCGATCATCTCCTGGCTTTGCCTGGGAATGGGCTACTGGTGGATGCTGGTGGACAAGCGCAAGCGCACCTGGCACGACATCTATTCCGAGAGCCAGGCCGTCCAGCTCCCGAAGAATATCCATAAGAAATAGCGACAAGCCGGGATTCGCTCCCGACGCGAGGAGCCTTTCGAGCGTTCCTTGCAGCTTTGCTGCCGTTCTTATCCCGCCCGGCGCAGCAGCCAGATACCAACCAGCGCGCAAGCACCGGCCGGCAACACCACGGCAAGCAATGGCGAGAAGCCGAACACCTGGCTTGCCGGGCCAAGCAGATCCTGAATGATGCGGAAGACGAAGCCGACCACAACGCCGGTAAAGATTCGCTGCCCGAGCGTCACGGAACGCAGCGGCCCGAAGATGAAGGAAATTGCCAGCAAGACCAGCGCAACGGTGACCGCGGGTTGCAGAAGCTTGGTCCAGAAAGCCAGCCAGTAACGCGCATTGTTCAGGCCCTGCTCACCCAGATAGTGGATATAGCGCCACAGACCGGTGATGGACAGCGCCTCGGGCTCCATTACCACCGTGCCGAGCAGCTGCGGAGTCAGCTGCACGTCCCAACGCTCGTCCTTCGCGCGCACCACCTCGGTGTGGTCGCCACGAAAATGCGTGGTCGAAATATTTTCGAGCCGCCAGTAATCCTCCTGATAGCTGGCACGGCGAGCAAAACTGGACGACAGCAGACGACGTTCATCGTCGAAGCGATAACGCGTCACCCCGACCAGAACCCCACCGGGCTGCACCGCATTGACATGGACGAACTCGTTTTCCTGCCGATGCCAGAGACCACGCTTGCTGCTCTGCGCCTCACCCTCCCCCTGCGCCAGTGAGCGCCGGGCCTGGGCGATGTCCTCCGCCCAGGGCGCCGCGTATTCGCCGATCAGGATGCCGGCCACCAGCAGCACCAGCATCGGCTTCATCACCGCCAGCACGATACGCCCCAGCGAGACTCCGGCAGCCCGCATGACAGTCAGCTCGCTGCTGCTGGCGAGCGTGCCAAGGCCGATCAGGCAACCGATCAACGCCGCCATCGGCAGCATTTCGTAAAGCCGACGCGGCGACGTCAGCAGCACGTACTCGAGGGCATCGGTCAGACCGTACCCACCCTGCACATCACCCAGCTCGTCGATGAAGGCGAACAGCAGTGCCAGGCCGACGATGATGCCCAACACACTGAGAATGGCAAAAAAGACATGGACGCCAATATAGCGATCGAGCTTAACCACGAGCCACCTCCCGCTGCACGCGGCGTTTAGTCATTCGCAACCTGATCGGCTCCCAGAAAAGCAGCAGCAGGCCTATCGCCAGAAACAGGCCATGCACCCACCACAGCCCCAGTGCCATTGGCATACGCCCCTTGTCCAGCGCACCACGGGCGGCGATCAACAGCGCCAGATAGGTCATGTACAGGAGAATCGCGGGCAACAACTTGAGAAAGCGCCCCTGCCGCGGATTTACCTTTGCCAGCGGTACGGCAAGCACCGTGACGATGAACACCAGCAGCGGAAGCGACAGACGCCACTGCAGCTCGGTCTGATGACGAATATTGTCGCTACCCAGCAACTCACGGGTCGGCAACGCCTCGCGCTCACTCAACTCGGCGGCCACTTCCGGCTTGGGCAGCAGCACCCCATAGGTGTCGTACTGGATCGCACGGTAGTCGGCCTGCCCCGGATTGCCATCGTAGCGATAGCCATTCTCGAGAATCAGGTAGCGACTGCCATCGGGCTGGATTTCCTGCCGCCCGCTTTCGGCCACCAGCACCGATAGCCCGCTCTGCTTGCCGGTCTCGCGCGACACGCTGGTTTCGGAAATGAATACCCCGCCCAGTTCGCTGCGGTCTGCCGACAACTCACGGGTATAGGTTACCCGCGAGCCACCACGCAGCGTCTGGAAGCGGCCGGGCACCAGGGTGTCGAATTCGGTCAGCGAATCCTGCTGATTGAGAATGCGCTCGACCTCGGCAATTCCCTGCGGAGCCAGGCCCAGGCTCAGCCAACCGACCAGCGCCGCGACCAACGCAGCCGGCGCCAGGCTGTAACACAACAGGCGCCGCTGACTCATGCCCGTGGCGGACAGCACGGTCATCTCGCTTTCCAGATACAAGCGCCCGTAGGCCAGCAGGATGCCGAGGAACAGCCCGAGCGGCAGGATCAGCTGCAGGAAACCGGGCAGACGAAAGCCCATGATCAGCAGCAGCACGCCGGGATCGAGCACCCCCTGCGCGGCCTGGGCCAGGTACTTGATGAAACGGCCGCTCATGATGATCACCAGCAGCACGGCGCTGACCGCGCTCATGGTGACCAGCAGCTCTCGGGACAGGTAACGAAAGACGATCAAACCAGACACTCCAGGGTTGTCAGGCTCTGGCGGCAACGCTCAAACTAGCCGCCAGTTGCCGGCCTGCCGCAGCAGACCGTTGGAAATGGGTAATAGCGAACCGGCCGGACGCGGATGGCCGCGTCGTCACGATCACTGCAAGCGCGGTCGATCGCAACGTTTCTAGCCTAGTGCAGTCGTCAGCAACGACCGAACAGGCGAACCACCGGAAAAATCGGCCCGGCATTATCCTGCAAACCCGACTCTTTGTCTTGGGGACACCACGTCATGGAATTCGTTGTCAAAAGCGCCAAAGCTTCCACCCAGAAGACCGCCACCCTGATTCTGCCGCTTGCCGATGACTGCCTTCTCGGCAGCGTCGCGCAGAGCGTAGACAGCACCAGCGGCGGCGCGCTCAGCGCTGCGCTCAAGCGTGGCGACATCCAGGGCAAGGCGGGTCAGACCCTGCTTTTGCACGGCCTGCCAGGCCTCAAGGCCGAGCGCGTGCTGCTGGTCGGGATCGGCAAGACCGACGAGCTGGACAGCCGCCAGTGGCGCAAGATTGCCAATGCCGCGCTCGCCGCAATCAAGAACCTCGGCGGCGGCGATGCTGCCTTCGCCATGCAGGACGTCCAGGTCAAGGGCCGCGACAGCCATGCCAGCACCCGCCTGCTGGTGGAAATCCTGGCTGACGGCCAGTATGTCTTCGACCGCTTCAAGAGCAAGAAGGCCGAGCCCCGCGCGCTGCAGAAGATCATCCTGCTCTGCGACAAGGCCGAGCAACCTGCCGTGGAGCGTGCGGCACGCGAAGCCTCGGCGATCGCCACCGGCATGGCTTTCACTCGCGACCTCGGCAATCTGCCGCCGAACGTGTGCCATCCGACCTACATCGCCGATCAGGCGAAGCAGATGAGCAAGGCCTACAAGGGCCTCAAGGTCGACGTACTCGACGAGAAGAAGCTGCGTGACCTGGGCGCCGGCGCGTTCCTCGCGGTATCCCAGGGCAGCGATCAGCCGGGCTGCATCATCGTCATGCAGTACAGCGGCGGCAAGAAGGGTGACAAGCCCTACGCACTGGTGGGCAAGGGCATCACCTTCGACACCGGCGGCATCAGCCTCAAGCCAGGCCTCGGCATGGACGAGATGAAGTACGACATGGGTGGCGCCGCCAGCGTGCTCGGCACCCTCAAGGCCGTGCTCGAACTGCAGCTGCCAATCAACCTTGTGTGCCTGCTGGCCTGCGCCGAGAACATGCCCAGCGGCGGCGCTACTCGCCCGGGCGACATCGTCACCACCATGAGCGGGCAGACCGTGGAAATCCTCAACACCGACGCCGAAGGTCGTCTGGTGCTGTGCGATGCCCTGACCTACGCCGAGCGCTTCGAGCCCCGCGCAGTCATCGATGTTGCCACCCTGACCGGTGCCTGCATCGTCGCGCTGGGCAGCAATACTTCCGGCCTGCTGGGCAACGACGACGCGCTGATGCAGCAACTGCTGCAGGCGGGTGAAAGCGCTGCCGACCGCGCCTGGCAACTGCCGCTGTTCGACGAGTATCAGGAACAGCTGGACAGCCCCTTCGCCGACATCGCCAACATCGGCGGGCCGAAGGCGGGCACCATCACTGCCGCCTGCTTCCTCTCGCGCTTCACCAAGAAGTACCCCTGGGCACATCTGGATATCGCTGGCACGGCCTGGATCAGTGGCGGCAAGGAAAAGGGCGCCACTGGCCGCCCCGTGCCCCTGCTGACCCAGTACCTGCTGGATCGGATCAGCTGAGATGCGCTCGATCGTCGTGCATGATTCCATCGGCCGCAGCCACCTCGCGTGGCCCGGCCCGGGTGGAACGCGCCCATGACGCGTGTCGAGTTCTACGTGCTGCCGGACGACAACCCGCTCGGCCGCCTGCGGGCGGCCTGCCAGCTGGCGGCCAAGGGTTGGCAGCACGGCATGCAGGTGTTCATCCGCTGCGCTGACGAGACACAATCCAGCCAGCTGGATGAGCTGCTCTGGAGCTTTCGCGCCGAGCGCTTCATTCCTCATGGGCAGCACGCCGACGATCCGCAGGTCCCCGTGGTCATCGGCCTCGAGCAGGCGCCTGCGTTTGCCCAGGGCCTCCTGATCAACCTGGCGTCGACGCTTTCGTCACACATCGACCGGTTCAGCCGAGTCATCGAGATCGTCAACCAGGAGCCTCAGTTGCTGACCGCCTGCCGGGAGAATTTCCGCCTGTATCGACGCCAGGGCTATGATCCGCAAAGAGTCGAGCTCTAGCAGGTCGACCTTCCTCATTCGACAGCAAGGGATAACCCCTGGCAGCAGCCGGGATGCTCCAGCCCCGGAAACCTTCGAGATGACACCGAAAGCCCCGAACAAACCTGCCGAACTGCTGAGTGACCTCGAGTCCATTCGCGCCCTGCTGGGCGACGACTTTCCTGATGCCCCCGCGAACAGCGGCGCGCTGGACCCGGACAGCATCCCGCTACTGTCCGATATCGTCGAGTTCGCCCCAGGCGACTCCGGCAATGCCGACGAGCCACGCGAGACCAGCGTCCGCAGCGCCTTCCGCTCGCTGGCCGAGCGACACATCGACCACGAACTGCGCACCGCGGCCAACCTGATTCTGCAGGAAGTGATCGACGACTTCGTGCCGCAGATCGAGGCGGAGCTCAAGCGCCGCCTGGAAGCACGGATCGAGACCCTGGTCCGCACGCCCCGCCCCTGAGCGCCCGAGCCGTCCTCGCGCCAGTCCGCATTCAAGACAATCCGCACTTAATAGGCACAGCCGTAAACCTCGAGGCTGTTTGCCTTTATACTTGCGCGTTTTTCCGACCAGCCGTTTTAAGGGTCCCGCCGCATGGACAAGACCTACCAGCCGCACGCCATCGAGACTTCCTGGTACCAGACCTGGGAATCGAACAACTATTTCGCCCCGCAAGGTTCCGGCCAGCCCTACACCATCATGATCCCGCCGCCGAACGTCACCGGCAGCCTGCACATGGGCCACGGCTTCAACAACGCCATCATGGATGCGCTGATCCGCTGGCGCCGCATGCAGGGCCGCAACACCCTGTGGCAGCCGGGCACCGACCATGCCGGTATCGCTACCCAGATGGTGGTCGAGCGCCAGCTGGCCGCCCAGGGCACCAGCCGTCACGACCTCGGACGCGAAAAGTTTCTCGACAAGGTCTGGCAATGGAAGGAGGAATCCGGCGGCACCATCACCCGCCAGATCCGCCGCCTCGGCTCCTCGGTGGACTGGTCGCGCGAACGCTTCACCATGGACGAAGGGCTGTCCGAAGCGGTCAAGGAAGCCTTCGTACGGCTGCATGAAGACGGTCTGATCTACCGCGGCAAGCGCCTGGTCAACTGGGACACCAAGCTGCACACCGCCATTTCCGATCTCGAAGTGGAGAACCATGACGAGAAGGGTCACCTCTGGCACCTGCGCTACCCGCTGGCCGATGGCTGCAAGACCGCCGATGGCCTGGACTACCTGGTGGTCGCCACCACCCGCCCGGAAACCGTGCTCGGCGACACTGCCGTGGCGGTGCACCCCGAGGACGAGCGCTACAAGAGCCTGATCGGCCGCCACGTCATGCTGCCGCTGGTGAACCGCCTGATCCCGATCATCGCCGACGACTACGTCGACCTGGAGTTCGGTACCGGCTGCGTGAAGATCACCCCGGCGCATGATTTCAACGACTACGAGGTCGGCAAGCGTCATAACCTGCCGCTGATCAACATCTTCGACCAGAACGCCTGCGTACTGGCCCGCGCCCAGGTGTTCAACATCGACGGTTCGGTGAACGACAAGATCGACGGCAGCCTGCCGGACGGCTATGCGCACATGGACCGCTTCGATGCGCGCAAGGCCATCGTCGCCGAGTTCGAGGCCATGAGCCTGCTGGAGAAGATCGACGACCACGCGTTGAAAGTGCCGCGCGGCGACCGCTCGGGCACCATCATCGAGCCGTGGCTGACCGACCAGTGGTACGTCTCCACCAAGCCGCTGGCCGAGAAGGCCATCGCCGCCGTGGAAAGCGGCGAGATCCAGTTCGTGCCCAAGCAGTACGAGAACATGTACTTCAGCTGGATGCGCGACATCCAGGACTGGTGCATCAGCCGTCAGCTCTGGTGGGGCCATCGCATTCCGGCCTGGTACGACGAAGCCGGCAACGTCTACGTCGGCCGTGACGAAGCCGAGGTACGCAAGAAGTACGGCATTCGCAACGACGAGCCGCTGCGCCAGGACGAGGACGTGCTGGACACCTGGTTCAGCTCCGGCCTGTGGACCTTCTCCACCCTCGGCTGGCCGCAGCAGACCGAGTTCCTCAAGACCTTCCACCCGACAGACGTGCTAGTCACCGGCTTCGACATCATCTTCTTCTGGGTCGCCCGGATGATCATGCTGTCGACCCACCTGACCGGGCAGATTCCGTTCAAGACCGTCTATGTGCACGGCCTGGTGCGCGACGGCCAGGGCCAGAAGATGTCCAAATCCAAGGGCAACGTGCTCGATCCGCTGGACATCGTCGACGGTATTACCCTGGACGAACTGCTGACCAAGCGCACCAGCGGCATGATGCAGCCCAAGCTGGCCGAGAAGATCGCCAAGCAGACCCGCGCCGAGTTCCCAGAGGGCATCGCCAGCTACGGCACCGATGCCCTGCGTTTCACCTTCTGCTCGCTGGCCTCCACCGGCCGCGACATCAAGTTCGACATGGGTCGCGTCGAGGGTTATCGCAACTTCTGCAACAAGATCTGGAACGCCGCCAACTTCGTCTTCGAGAACACCGAAGGCAAGGATACCGGCGTCAATGACGAGACAGCGGCCGACGCTCCGGTCGAACTGTCCTCGGTGGATCGCTGGATCATCTCCGCGCTGCAGCGTACCGAGGCCGAAGTGACCCGCCAGCTGGAGGCGTTCCGCTTCGACCTGGCCGCTCAGGCGCTGTACGAGTTCATCTGGGACGAGTACTGCGCCTGGTACCTGGAGCTGGTCAAGCCGCTGCTGTGGGACGAGACCGCAAGCGCCGAACGCCAGCGCGGTACCCGCCGCACCTTGGTGCGCGTTCTGGAAACCGCGCTGCGCCTGGCACACCCGTTCATGCCGTTCATCACCGAGGAGATCTGGCAGCGCGTGGCGCCGCTCGCCGGCAAGTCCGGCCCGACGCTGATGCTCCAGCCCTGGCCGGAATTCGACCCGGAGCGCATAGACGAAGCCGCCGAAGGCGATATCGAGTGGGTCAAGGCCTTCATGCTGGGCATCCGCCAGATCCGTGGCGAGATGAACATCTCCATGGCCAAGCGCATCGACGTGGTGCTGGGCAATGCCAGCGAATCCGATCAGCGTCGCCTGGCCGACAACGAGCCGCTGCTGAAAAAGCTGGCCAAGCTGGAAAGCGTGCGTCTGCTCGGTGCAGGCGAACAAGCGCCACTGTCGGCCATCGCCCTGGTCGGCGACATGCAGGTATTGGTACCAATGGCCGGGCTTATCGACAAGGATGCCGAACTGGCCCGTCTGGACAAGGAAATTGCCCGCCTGGACGGCGAGGTCAAGCGCGTTGGCGGCAAGCTCGGCAATGCCGGCTTCGTCGACAAGGCTCCCGCCGAGGTGATCGACAAGGAACGCGCCAAGCTGGCCGAGGCCGAGCAGGCCAGGGCCAAGCTGCAGGAGCAGCGCGAGCGCATCGCAACGCTCTGATCCGCAAAGCGGCAAAAAATGAAAAGGCCAGCCCGAAAGGTGCTGGCCTTTTTGCTTAAGGGGCTCATCTTGATTGATGACAAGTTATTACCGGCAACGCTGATACACTATGTCGCACATGAAATACCCGTTTACATACTGGCAGGCCTTCAAAGCCAAGACGATCAGCTCGACGACATGAAATAAGCCTCCAGCAGCGAGGCGCGCTGCTCTGCAGCATTTCGCTGGACGCGCAACCGTTTCCCCGCGGCAGGCGACTGCCGCTTCTTCGCGGTTCCCGACTTGTTTCACCTTCGACAGCCAATCGCCTCCCTGCCAGCCGCCGAGGCTGCATCGCCACGTCCGCATGCCCGGCAAGGTTCCTCAAGATGGAGTCCCTCCGATGTATGCACTCATGGCTGTCGTGTTCGTCATAGGCTACCTATGCATAGCCTTCGAACATCCGCTGAAAATAGACAAGGCCGCCGCAGCGATCCTCACCGCGGTGCTGACCTGGACCATCCTGGTGCTGGGTGCCGACCAGATCCTGCCGCTGCTGCAGCATGGCAGCCATGACCCGGCGGACTCCTCCGCCGTCGTGGTCGAAGCGCTGCGACATCATCTGGGCGAGGTGTCGGAAATCCTTTTCTTCCTGCTCGGGGCGATGACCATCGTCGAGCTGATCGACTCCCATGAAGGCTTCAAGGCCATCACCGACCGCATCCAGACGCGCAAGCGCGTGCACCTGTTGTGGATCATCGGCTTCCTAACCTTCTTTCTGTCCGCAGCGCTGGACAACCTGACCACCACCATCGTCATGGTTTCGCTGCTGCGCAAGCTGATCCGTGGCCGCCCCGAGCGCTGGCTGTTCGTCGGTGTGGTGGTGATCGCCGCCAACGCCGGTGGAGCCTGGTCGCCGATCGGCGACGTGACCACCACCATGCTCTGGATCGGCAACCAGATCACTGCGTCCGGGGTGATCGGCGGGCTGTTCCTGCCGAGCCTGGTGTGCCTGCTGATGCCGCTGATCGTTCTCAGCTTCACCCTGCGCGGCGAAGCACCGCGGCCGCGCCCGCGAGCTCACCTGGCCGAGAAGAGTCCGCCGTCCACCAGCGTATTCGAGCGCAATCTGGTCCTCGGGCTCGGCCTCGCTGCCCTGCTGTTCGTCCCAGTGTTCAAGACGGTGACGCACCTGCCCCCGTACATGGGCATCCTCTTCGGTCTCGGCGTACTCTGGGTCACCACCGAGTTCATCCATCGCAACAAGAATGCCGAAGACAAGCACCCGCTTTCGGTCGTTGGCGTGCTGCGCAAGGTCGATACTCCCAGCGTACTGTTCTTCCTCGGCATCCTGCTGGCCGTGTCCAGCCTCGCTACCGCCGGGCATCTGACCCAGGTCGCCACCTTGCTGCGCGAATCGCTGGGCCATATCTACGCGATCAACTACGCCATCGGCCTGCTGTCTGCGGTGGTCGACAACGTGCCGCTGGTGGCCGGTGCGATGAAGATGTACCCGCTGGTCAGCGACAAGATGCTCGCCACGGCCGCTCCCGCGGAGCTGGACTGGATGTCCCAGTTCATCGTCGACGGCAATTTCTGGGAAATGCTGGCCTACTGCGCCGGCACCGGCGGCAGCACGCTGATCATCGGCTCGGCCGCCGGCGTCGCCGCGATGGGCATGGAAAAAATCAGCTTCACTTGGTACGTCAAGCGCGTCAGCCTGCTGGCCTTCCTCGGTTACACTGCGGGCGCCGCGACCTACATCGGCATGCTCGCCCTGCGCTGAGCCGCACCCGCCGTCCCTGTCAGGTCGTTGCCGCCGAAAAGCGTTCTCGATGACCTGGCAAGGAGCCCGGCATGACCGTCAGCAAGACCACAACCAGTTTCTATCGCCGGCTCTATGTCGCCTGGCTGATCGATAGCGGCACCGCCTGCAGCGTCCCGGCGCTGATGGCGGCTACCGGCATGCCCCGGCGCACCGCCCAGGACACCCTCGCCGCCCTCGCCGACCTGGATATCGACTGCGGCTTCGAGCAGGACGACGGAGAACGGCACAACGCCGGCCGTTATGCCATCCGCGACTGGGGGCCGATCGACAAGGGCTGGATCGAGCGCAACCTGCCCCGCATCAAATCCATCCTCGCTTATCCCTGACCGGCCATGAGTGGCGATCTGCTGCTGGTACTCGCCTTGCTGGGCGGCTGCATCGGCCTGTTCGTGCTGAACAGGCCGCGCATGGACGTCGTGGCGGTGCTGGCGATGATCGCGCTGCCGCTCACCGGTGTGCTCAGCGTGCAGGAGGCACTGGCCGGTTTCAGCGACCCGAGCGTGGTGCTGATCGCCGCGCTGTTCGTCATCGGCGACGGTCTGGTGCGCACCGGCATCGCCTACCGCCTGGGCGACTGGCTGCTGCGCGCCGCCGACAGCAGCGAAACGCGCCTGCTGGTGCTGCTGATGCTGGCCGTTGCCGGGCTCGGCTCGGTGATGAGCTCCACCGGCGTGGTGGCCATCTTCATTCCTGTGGTGCTGGGCATCGCCAATCGCATGAAAGTGTCGCCGCGACGCCTGCTGATGCCGCTGGCCTTTGCCGGCCTCATCAGCGGCATGCTGACCCTGGTGGCGACGCCACCGAACCTGGTGGTCAACAGCGAGCTGCGCCGCGCCGGCCTCGACGGCTTCGCCTTCTTCGACTTCACGCCCATCGGCCTGGCGATCCTGCTTCTCGGAGTCGGCTACATGCTGCTGGCGCGTCGCTGGCTCGGCTCAGACAAGCACGGCCCGGCCATGGAACCGCGGCACACCCTGGCCGATCTCGCACGCGACTACCGACTGGACGAGCGCGAGCGGCGCTTGCGGGTACTGCCAGGGTCGATCCTGGCCAACCAGGCGCTGGACGCCCTGCGGCTGCGCAGCGAATACGGCATCAACGTGATTGCGGTGGAACGGCATGACCGCTTTCGCAACCTCCTGCTGATGGCCACAGGCAATACCGAGCTGTTCGTCGGCGACGTGCTGCTGGTGGACCTGGCCAGCCCTGCCATCGGCCTGCTCGGCGCCTACCGGGAGCTCGGCCTGCAGCCGCTGCAGCTCAGAACCTCCTACTATGCCGACCATGCCCGCGAGCTTGGCCTGGCGGAAGTCGCCCTGCCGCCGGATTCGCGCCTGCCGGGCAAGACCATCCAGCAACTGGGCTTTCGTAGCCGGCACAAGCTCAACGTCGTCGGCCTGCGCCGCAACCGTGAGGCGCTGCAGGGCCTGCTGGTGGACGAGAAGCTCAAGCCGGCCGACACCCTGCTGGTTGCCGGCAGCTGGAAACACATCCACCGGCTGCAGGGCATGAGCCGGGATTTTCTGGTACTCAGCCTGCCGGCGGAAGTGGATGACGTCGCGCCAGCCGCCAGCCAGGCACCGTTCGCGCTGCTCGGACTGGCAGCGATGGTGGCGCTGATGGTCAGCGGCCTGGTGCCCAACGTGCTCGCCGCGCTGATCGGCTGTCTGGTCATGGGCCTGTTCCGCTGCATCGACATGGACAGCGCGTACAAGGCGATCCACTGGCAAAGCCTGGTGCTGATCGTCGGCATGCTGCCGTTCGCCCTTGCACTGCAGAAGACCGGGGGCATCACCCTGGCCACCTCCGCACTGGTCGGCCTGTTCGGCGATGCCGGCCCGCATGCGCTGCTCGCCTGCCTGTTCCTGCTGACCGCACTGATCGGGCTGTTCATCTCCAACACGGCAACCGCGGTACTGATGGCACCGGTGGCGCTTGCCACGGCCGAGCAACTGGGTGCCTCGCCCTACCCGTTCGCCATGATCGTCGCGCTGGCAGCCTCGGCGGCGTTCATGACGCCCATTTCCTCGCCGGTCAACACCCTGGTGCTCGGCCCCGGCCAATACCGCTTCGCCGACTTCGTGCGCGTCGGCGTGCCGTTCACCGCCTTGGTGATGGTGGTTGCGGTACTGCTGGTACCGCTGATGTTTCCCCTTTGAGGCAATCGCCCTGCGATCCGCGGCGCTTCGGTACCAGATAAAAGTGGCATGGCGGAGCTAAAGTCCAGCCGTTAAGCTCGGGCCATCATTCGAAAAAGAAGAACTCCATGCCCCAGCGTGTCGCTCTGTTTCCGGTCCTGCTGGCCGGTGCCATCCTACTGTTGGTCGTCCACGGCCTCGGCCGTTTCGTCTACACGCCGCTGCTGCCCTGGCTGGTAGAAGACGGCCTGCTCAGCGTGCAGCAGGGCGCCAGCATCGCCAGCTGGAACTACCTCGGCTACCTGGTCGGTGCCCTGCTCGCGGTGCGCTGGCATCGCGTCGCCCAGATCCGCCGCAGCCTGCCCTGGGCGCTGGCGTTGCATGTCCTGAGCAGCCTTCTGCAGACCCAGGCCGAATCTGCCGACGCGCTCGCCGCGCTGCGGCTGGCCAACGGCATCAGCAATGGCCTGGTGTTCGTCCAGGCGCCCTCGCTGATCATGGAATGGCTCGCGCGACAGCAGCGGGTTTCGTCCAGCGGCCTGGTCTACCTTGGCGTCTGCATCGGCCTGATTGTTTCCAGCCTGCTGGTCAGCCTCAGCGACGGCCTGCTGGTCGGCGCCGAGCGCTGGTGGCCGGCGGCGCTGTTGTCGATACCACTCGCCTGGTGGGGCTGGCGCCGGCTATCGCAGCTGGACATGCCAGCAGAGCAGACCGAGCACTCGTCTGCAGTGCCGCCGAGCGGCAAGCTGCTCGACCGCTCCAGCACCCCGCTGTTCCTCTCCTATGCCGGCGCTGGGATGGGCTACATCCTGCCGATGACATTCCTGCCGATGGTCGCGCGCCTGCAGGTCGAGCCAGGCGACTTCCTGATCGGTGGCAGCTGGCTGGTGGTGGCATTGGCCACGCTGCCGTCGCCCTGGCTATGGAATCGTCTTGGCGTGCGCATGGGTGACGACATCGCCCTGCGCCTGAGTTATCTGACGCAGCTGCTGGGCGTGCTGGCCGCGCTGTTGCTGCCCGGCGCGGTCGGCATTCTGCTCTGCGCAGTACTGGTCGGCGGCACCTTCCTCGGCACGGTGCTGCTGACCCAGCGCCTGGCGCGCACGCTGCATCCCCATCAGGGACCGCGACTGTCGGCGGCGCTGATCGCACTCTACGGCCTGACCCAACTGGCTGCGCCCTGGCTGACCAGCATCTGGATGGGCATGGGTGGCAGCCTGCACAGCGCGTTCTGGCTCGGCGCCGGGGCACTGCTCTGGGGCCTGCTGTGGATGCTGGCAGTACCGCGCCATCGTTAGCGTACTTATCGACCAGGCACGAGCGGCGAGCGGTTGTGGGACAATGCGCACCCAAGCCGCAACCAGCACCGTCCCAATGCCGAGCAGAACCCCAAAAATGCCAGCGCGCCCCGCCGGGGACCGGCCCAGCAAGGCCGCGCTGCACCCGCGCAACCGCCATACAGGCCGCTATGACTTTCCGCAGCTGATTGCCGCCTGTCCGGAGCTGGCCGAATACGTCATCGTCAACCCATACGGCAAGCAGAGCATCGATTTCGCCAACCCGGATGCGGTCAAGGTATTCAATCGCGCACTGCTCGGGCAGTTCTATGGCATCGAGCACTGGGATATTCCACCGGGCTACCTCTGCCCACCGGTTCCCGGTCGCGCCGACTACCTGCATGGGCTGGCCGACCTGCTCGGCCAGGACCAGGGCGGCACGATTCCCCGCGGCGGCGCCATCCAGGCCCTGGATGTCGGTACCGGCGCCAACTGCATCTATCCGCTGATCGGCCACCGCGAGTACGGCTGGCATTTCGCGGGCACCGATATCGATGCCACAGCGCTGGCCTCGGCGCGCACCATCATCTCGGCCAACGGGCTTGCCAAGGCCATCGAACTGAGACAACAGGCGGCAGCGAAACAGATATTCAAGGGCGTGCTGCTGCCGGAAGACCGCTTCGACCTGACGCTATGCAACCCCCCGTTCCACGCCTCGCAGGCGGAAGCCAGCAGTGGCAGCCAGCGCAAGTGGCGCAACCTCGGCAGGCTCGATCCGAGCCGCAAGTTGCCGGCGCTGAACTTCGGCGGTCAGGCGGCAGAACTCTGGTGCGAGGGCGGCGAAGCGGCGTTCATCGCGCGCATGGCCGAGCAAAGCGCGCTGTTCACCGGCCAGGTGTACTGGTTCAGTACACTGGTTTCGAAAGGCGCTAACGTGACGCCGCTGATCACGCGCCTGAAGCGCCTCGGTGCACGCCGGATACAGACCGTGGACATGGCACAGGGGCAGAAGAAGAGCCGCTTCGTGGCCTGGACCTACCTCAGCGACAGCGAGCAGGCTGTCTGGCGAGCCGAGCGCTGGCCGCGAAACTGATGCGCGGCGACGGCTGCCGACATCGTGCTCGGCTCAGACCGCGATATCCCAGACCTGGCGGTCCTTCAAAGCCAGCGTACGGATGTAGCGTGGCTCGCCGTTGATTTCTTCCAGCTCGGTCATTCCCGCCAGCTCGCCGACGACGCGGTAACGCTTGTTGGCTCGCTTGTCCTGCAGCGGGTAGAGCTTGGCGATTTGCTGGGCGAGTTCGGTGAGGGTGGACATTGGCTTCTTGCTCCGTTGACTGCGTGCGGCAGGTATTTACCAACAGTTGATGACGGTTATGCGACAGCCGAACCAGTCAAGGCCAGTTCCAGGCTGCCACCTGATCGCGAGCAGGCACGCAAAAATGCCGACAGTTGCCGCGAAGAGCCAGCGATCTGTTCTAAACGTCAGCTTCGCCGCTTCGCTGTTGGAGCAACGATTTGCCAATTGATTCCCTGGATTCGGTACCAATGCCGAGCAACGCGCGCGCCAGCTTCAACAGGTGCCCAGCCCCAGCTGCAACAGTGCCAGGCCGCCACGCTGCCAGCCCCACCAGGCCAGCATCAGCAGACCCAGCACCAGGGCGACGGTCAAACCCAGCCAGAGCGGCCTCATCAGTTGACCTGCGCCTCGCGCAGCCGCTCCACCGGCTGCTCACGAATCGGCCAGTTGAGCACCGCCGCCATCAGGCTCAGGGCGATCGCGATCTGCCAGACCAGGTCGTAGCTGCCGGTGCGATCGTATAGCCAGCCGCCCAGCCAGCCGCCGAAGAACGAACCCAACTGATGGAAGAGGAAAGCGATGCCGCCAAGCATCGACAGGTTGCGCACGCCGAACATCGTCGCCACCGTGCCGTTGGTCAGCGGCACCGTGGACAGCCAGAGCAGGCCCATTGCAATGCCGAATGCGTAGGCACTCCAGACGCTCAGCGGCGCCAGCAGGAAGATGCTGATCACCACGCCGCGGATCAGGTAAAGCCCCGCCAGCAGCTTCGGCTTGGAATAGCAGCTGCCCAGCCAGCCGGCCGTGTAGGTGCCGACCACGTTGAACAACCCGACCAGCGCCAGCACGGTGGTACCGACCTGCGCCGGCAGATGCTGATCGACCAGATAGGCCGGCAGGTGCAGGCCGATGAAGACCACCTGAAAGCCGCAGACGAAGAAGCCCAATGCCAGCAGGCGAAAGCCGGAATGCCCGGCTGCCTCGCGCAGCGCCTCGCCGAGCGACTGCTGCGCACCGGGCGCGGCCGGGGCCTGCGCCGGGCTGCGCATCATTGCCGCCAGCGGCACGATCAAGGCGACCAGCAAACCCAGCGCCAGCAGCGCCGACGACCAGCCCAGCCATTCGATCAGGCCCAGGCTTCCCGGCAGCATGATGAACTGGCCGAAGGAGCCTGCGGCGCTGGCGATCCCCATCGCCATGCTGCGTTTTTCCGGCGGCACCGCTCGGCCCACCGCGCCGAGGATCACCGAGAACGAGGTCCCGGACAGGCCCAGCCCGATCAACAGACCGGCGCTCAGGGTCAGGCTCACCGGCGAATCGGACATCGCCATCAGTGCCAGGCCTACGGCATACAGAATGCCGCCGATCAGCACCGCCCGCGCCACACCGAAGCGATCCGCCAGCGCACCGGTAACCGGCTGCGCCAGCCCCCAGATCAGATTCTGCATGGCGATGGCGAACGCGAACACCTCCCGGCCCCAGCCGAATTCGGCGCTCATGGGTGGCAGGAACAGGCCGAACCCGTGGCGCACACCCAGCGAAATGGCGAGGATCAGCGATCCACCAGCGAGAATCCAGGCAGAGTTGCGCCACACAGCGGTCATGAGCGTCATTCCAGGGGAAAAGGCGACCAGTTTACTCAGGAACCCCCGCCCCATCGCAACTACTCATCGAACTGTCCCGCTCGGTTAAACTGCAGCTGTTTTGCCCATTCTTAACGAGTACCCCATGCCGATTCGCCACTGCATTGTCCATCTGATCGAGAAAAAGCCGGACGGCACCCCTGCCGTGCTCCACGCCCGCGACTCGGAGCTGGGAGCCTCGCAGGCCATCGAAAACCTGCTGGCCGACCTCAACGAAAGCTACAACGCCAAGCAAGGCAAGGCCTGGGGCTTCTTTCACGAGGAATCGGGCGCCTACCCGTTCAGCGGCTGGCTGACGCAATACATGGAAGGCAATCGGGACTTCACCGCATTCAGCCGGCAGGCGGTGGAGCACCTGCAGAAACTGATGGAAGAGTCCAATCTTTCCACCGGCGGGCATGTGCTGTTCGCCCACTACCAACAGGGCATGACCGACTATCTGGCCATCGCCCTGCTGCACCACAGCAACGGCGTCACCGTGACCGACTCGCTGGATGTGGCCGAAGCGCGGCATCTGGATCTCGGCCAGTTGCACCTGGCGACCCGGATCAATATCTCCGAGTGGCAGAACAACAAGCAGTCCAAGCAGTACATCTCCTTCATCAAGGGCAAGAACGGCAAGAAGGTTTCCGAGTACTTCCGCGACTTCATCGGCTGCCAGGAGGGTGTCGACGGTCCCGGCGAGACGCGCACGCTGCTCAAGGCCTTCAGCGATTATGTCGAGAGCGAGGACCTGCCCGAGGAAAAGGCCCGCGAGAAGACCAGCGCCCTGGTCGGTTACGCCAGCAGCCAGGCCAAGATCGGCGAACCCATGTCGCTGGAGGAACTCTCCGGCGTGATCGACGAGGAACGCCCGCGGGCCTTCTACGAGCATATCCGCAACAAGGACTACGGCCTGTCGCCGGAAATTCCCGCCGACAAGCGCACGCTCAACCAGTTCCAGCGTTTCACCGGGCGTGCCGAAGGTCTGTCGATCAGCTTCGAGTCGCACCTGCTGGGCTCGAAGGTGGAATACGACGAGGCTCGTGACATGCTGATCATCCGCCAGTTGCCCACCCAACTGAAGGACCAGCTCAAACGCCGCAAGGAGTGACATCGCCATGCGCCTGCCGGACGCGGTTCTCGATGATTGCCTGTGCGACCCGGCTGCGCCACTGGCAGGCGATCCGGCACGGCGCTACGGCCTCGACAAGCTGCAGGCGCAGACACAGCTGGCAAACCTGAAGGACTGGCTGCGCGAGCAGCAGACGATGCTCTGGGCCAACCGGCGCGATGCGCTGCTGCTGGTGCTGCAGGGACCGGACTGTTCAGGCAAGAACGGAGTCATCCGCCGCGTGCTGGGCGGTCTCGACCCACTCGGCCTGGCGCCGCGAAGCTTCCAGCCGCCGAGCGAGGAAGAGCGACGCCACGACTTCCTCTGGCGCTACCGGGAACACCTGCCCGCAGCGGGCATGCTCGGAGTGTTCAACCGCAGTTATTACGAGGCGCTGGTCAGCGACCTGCGCGACGGTCTATGCAGCCAGGCCGACATCCCGCAGCGCCAGGCAGCGATCGAGACGTTCGAGCGTCAGTTGGTGGCCACCGGGATTCACCCGCTCAAGTGCTACCTGCAGCTCTCCGCCGACGAGCAGAGACAACGCCTGCATCGGCGCCTGGAGCAACCGCGAAAGCGCTGGAAGCTGACCCTGGGCGACCTTCAGGATCACCGCCACTTCGCCCGGCAACAGGCGCAATGGGCTGAGGTGCTGGGCAGCAGCCACAACGCCGCGGCGCCCTGGTATGTGATCCCCGCCGACCACCGCTGGTTGCGCGACCTGATCGTTGCCAGCCTGCTCGCCCGAGCGTTCGAACGCCTGGCACTGGATTGGCCGACGCGCCCTGCGCCGTTCAGCCATGCCGATCTGGACAGCACGGCTTGAGGCCATTCGCCCCGGCCAGCGGACGTCGAGTGCAACCGGACCGGCAGAGCATTCACGCTCTGCCATGACACATCGCCTGGCCTCGTGGATTGCGCGCTGCCGCCACCGCGCGACACCGAACCCGCGATGCCACGGCAAGCCGCTTCAACGCGCCTCGATCCGATAGCCGACCCGAGGAAAGTGCACATGGACGACGCCGGTACGGTCATCGCTGCGACGCAGGATCAGCTCCTCCGCACCGGCAAATACCAGCTCGCCTTCGACCGGATCGGCACCGTAATCCACCGCGGCGATGGCTACCTGCTGTCCCTCCTGGAAACCGTTGGGCTCGCTGAACGCTTCGTCCGGCAGCGCGGCCGGCTCGGCCTCCAGTGCAATGCGCAGGGCCTCTTCGGCAGAAAGCTCGCTGCTGGAGCCATGCCCCACGCCGAGCACCTTGCCTAGCCAGGCATGGACCTCCGGATAGCCATCCACCAGCGGCGCGGTGACCGGCGTCGCGCGCAGGAACCAGAGGCAGTGCGCGACGGCGAAATCGGCGATCGAAGGCGCGCCACCGAGCAAGAACTCGCCTTCCTCGCGTGTCAACTGCTGTTGCAGGCGCGCCATGAACGCAGGCCAGTCGCTCTTCGCCTGCTCCAGCGGCACACGACTCACCGAGCCGTTGGCGAACAGCTGCGCACGATCCTTGCTGAACGTCTGGATGAACTCCCTGGGCACCTGGGCAAAACGCAGGGCCATGGATTCAGGCTGAAATACCAGGCTCACGGCATTGAGGAACAGCACCGAGTCGGCCCATTGCGCGAGCGTCGCGGCGTTGAACTCCTGCCCTTCGGGAAACAGCGCCGGCGTGGCCTTCTCGGCCTCCAGCCGACGGGCGATCAATGCGGTATCGCAGTAGATGTCAGCGCCGGCCTGCAACACCGGCGTACGTCGATAGCCCCCGGTCAGGGCCGTCAGATCGGGTTTGGGCATGACCGGCGGGATCGTCACCGAGCGCCAGGACAACTGCTTGAACCCCAGCATCAGACGCGCCTTTTCGGCGAAGGGCGAGGTGGGATAGTGGTGCAGGATCAGCTCGTGCATGACAGGCTCCGCCAGTGGATGTGTCGAGTTCGGGGCCCTTGCCCCGCATTTGGAGAGCCCAAGCTTAGACGCTCCGCTCGCTCGAGCCTACCGGCTGATTAGGCCACCATTCACGCGACGGGACCGGCCAGGCTGACCAGGCGTTCCTTGGCACGCTTGTCCAGCCGCTTGATGGCGATTTCCCGGCGCAGCGCATCGCCCTTGCTGGCGCAGGGCTCGACATAGACCAAAGCCTGCGCAGGGCTGGAGTGGAAGAACCGCGCCCCACGCCCGCGCCGATGCTCGGCGAAACGCCGCTGCGCATCGTCGCTGATGCCGCAGTAGAGCGCACCATTGGCGGCACGCACCAGGTAGACGAACCAGGGTTTGGGCTGGACCTCGGTCATCGGACGGCAACGCCTCTCAGGCAATGACAGATCGGGCCGGCATTATGCCGAACTCGGGCGGCACATCCAGCCGTCCCCCCGGTCGCCCGACATCCGCTGCAGCGCTCACTTAACAGAGAGCAGCTCAACTGTCCAGATATGGTGGCGGTTCGCCTTTGCGTATACTGCGACGATGTTTGCCCATACTGTGTTCCGCAAGCGCTGCGCCATCTGGCTGTTGGCGACCGGACTCTTCCTGATGCTCAGCAGCTGTGCCGAGAAGCCCAGCGAACTCGAGCGCATACAGGAGGAAGGCGTACTGCGCGTGATCACCCGCAACAGCCCCTCCACCTATTTCCAGGACCGCAACGGCGAAGCCGGCTTCGAATACGAACTGGCCAAGCGTTTCGCCAACACGCTCGGCGTCGAACTTCAGATCGAAACGGCCGACAACATCGAAGACATCTTCAACCGCCTGAATCGCCCCGGCGGCCCGGCGCTGGCCGCGGCTGGCCTGGTCGCCAGCGATGGTCGGCAGGAGCTGGCGCGTTTCACCCGCTCCTATCTGGAAGTCACCACTCAGGTCGTCTACCGCAACGGCCAGCGGCGGCCGACCAACCCGCAGGACCTGATCGGCAAGCGCATCCTCGTGCTCAAGGGCAGCAGCCAGGCAGAGAAGCTGGCGGCGCTGCAGGCGCAATATCCGGAACTGCGCTACGAAGAATCCGATGCAGTGGAAGTGGTCGACCTGCTGCGCATGGTCGATGAAGGACAGATCGACCTGACTCTGGTGGAATCCAACGAGATGTCCATGAACCAGGTGTATTTCACCAACATCCGCGCCGGCTTCGATGTCGGCGAGCAGAACAGCCTGGCCTGGGTCGTGGCCAAGGGCGAGGACGACAGCCTGCTCAAGGCTGCCGACGCCTTCCTCGAACAGGCCCAGCAGAACGGCACGCTGCAACGCCTGCGCGAGCGCTACTACGGTCATGTCGATGTGCTCGGCTACGTCGGCGCCTACGCCTTCGCCAAGCACCTGCAGCAGCGCCTGCCGCGCTACGAGAAAGCCTTCCGCGAGACCGCCAGGAAGCATGGCATCGACTGGCGCCTGCTGGCTGCCATCGGCTATCAGGAGTCCCACTGGCAGCCCGAGGCCACCTCCAAGACCGGCGTGCGCGGCCTGATGATGCTGACCCTGCGTACCGCCAACGCCATGGGCGTGACCAACCGCCTCGACCCGGTGCAGAGCATCCAGGGCGGCGGCAAGTATCTGGTCAAGGTTCATGCGCGCCTGCCGGATAGCATCGAAGAGCCCGATCGAACCTGGTTCGCCCTGGCCGCCTACAACGTCGGCGGCGGCCACCTGGAAGATGCCCGCAAGCTGGCCGAAGCCGAGGGCCTGGACCCCAACAAGTGGCTGGACGTGAAACAGATGCTGCCACGCCTCTCGCAGAAACAGTGGTACAGCAAGACGCGCTACGGTTATGCCCGCGGCGGCGAGCCGGTGCACTTCGTCGCCAACATCCGCCGCTACTACGACATCCTCACCTGGGTAACCCAGCCGCAGATGGAAGGCCAGCAGCTGGCCAGGAGCGAGCTGCACATACCCGGCGTGCATGCTGCGACCGACCTGATGGAAGAGCTACCGCCGCTCTGATGCCGACGGCGCCCGCCATCAGGACGGGCCGGCGCCGAAGCGGCGCAACAACGCCTTCTCGATCTCCAGGATCACCAGCACCGCGCATCCCGCCAGCAATACCGCCATGCCGGAGCCCAATGCCAGGGCTTCGCTGGCGAACAGCGCCTGCATGAACGGCGCGTAGGTGAACAGCAGCTGCAGGGCGAACACCCCGAATACCGCCACCAGCACCCGCGGCGTGCCCCTGACCCCCTGCAGGGTGAATGAAGGCGCCTTCAGGTAGCGCACGCTGAACAGGTAGAACACCTCCATGCAAACCAGCGTATTGACTGCCACGGTCCGCGCCGCCTCCACCGTTGCGCCGAGCGAACGCATCCATTCGTACATGCCGAAGATGCCGACCAGGAAAAGCGCGGAGACGAAGAAGATCCGCCAGATGACGAATCGCGACAGCATCGGCTGGTCCGGGCGCCTTGGCGGGCGCTGCATCACGTCCGCCTCGGTCGGCTCGAACGCCAGCACCAGGGCCAGCGCCACCGAGCTGACCATATTGACCCACAGCACCTGCGCCGGGGTGATCGGCAGTGCGACGCCGAGCAGCACGGCCAGCAGCAGCGACAGCGATTCGCCGCCATTGATGGGCAGGAGGAAGGTCACCGTCTTGCGCAGGTTGTCGTAAACGGTGCGCCCTTCCTCCACCGCGTGGGCGATCGAAGCAAAATTGTCGTCGGCCAGCACGATGGCACCGGCCTGCTTGGCCGCCTCGCTGCCCTTCATGCCCATGGCAACGCCCACATCGGCCTGTTTCAGCGCTGGCGCATCGTTGACCCCGTCGCCAGTCATCGCAACCACCTCGCCATTGGCCTGCAGGGCACGCACCAGACGCAGCTTGTGCTCCGGGCTGGCGCGGGCGAAGACACGCGCCTCGGCTACGGCGAGGCGCATGGCCGCCTCGTCCATCTGCTCCAGCTCCGGCCCGGTGATCGCCCTGATGTCATCGCCCATGCCGAGCTGCCTGGCGATGGCGCTGGCGGTCACACCATGGTCCCCCGTGATCATCACCACCCGAATACCGGCCACACGACATTGCGCGACGGCACGGATCGCCTCCTCCCGTGGCGGATCGATGATGCCCACCAGCCCGAGCAGCGTCAGCTCGCGCTCGACATCGGCGTGTTCGATCACATCCTTGCCGGCCGGCAGCCTGCGCCGGGCCAGCGCCAACACTCGGCGACCGGCACGCGCCTGCTCCTCGATCTGCGCATGCCAGTACGCCTCGTCCAGCGACCGCACCACGCCATCGGCCTCGAGCTGGTCCGAGCACATGGCCAGGATGCGCTCCGGCGCCCCCTTGACCAACACCTCGCTGCCGCCCTCGCAGGCATGCAGGGTCGCCATGAAGCGATGCTCGGACTCGAAGGGAATCACGTCCAGCCTCGGGCGATCCACCTGCAGCAGCGCGGGCGAGAGCCCGGCCTTCATCGCCAGGGTCAGCAGCGCACCCTCGGTCGGGTCACCGGCGAGCGTCCAGATCCGCTCCTTCTGGTGCAGGCTGGCGTCATTGCACAGCGCGGCGGCTTCCACCAGCGCGCGGACTGCCGGCGTGCGCGTCTGCAGCGACGACGGCTCCAGCGCTGCACCCTCCAGCAGCAGCGACCCTTGCGGTGCATAGCCAGCGCCTTCGACTTGCAGGGCCTGGCCGGCGCAGATCACTTGCTGCACGGTCATTTCGTTGCGCGTCAGCGTGCCGGTCTTGTCCGAACAGATCACCGTCACCGAGCCCAGCGCCTCCACCGCGGGCAGGCGCCGGATCACCGCATTGCGGGTCGCCATGCGTTGCACACCGATGGCCAGGGTGATGGTCATGATTGCCGGCAACCCCTCCGGAATCGCCGCCACCGAAAGCCCTACGGCAGCCATGAACATCTCGCCGGCGCCCATTCCGCGTACCAGCGTGCCGAACAGGAACAGCAGCACGCCGGCAGCCAGAATGACCACGGTCAGGGCTCGACCGATCTCAGCCATCTTGCGCAGCAGGGGCGTGGTGCCCTGCTCCACCGACTCCAGCATCCGCCCGATGCGGCCGATCTCGGTCGTCGCACCAGTGGCGACCACCACCGCGCGGGCCTGGCCCTGAGTCACCAGCGTGCCGGCATAGCCCATGCCGAGGCGATCACCGATGGCCGCATCGTCGGCCACCGCATCGACCTGCTTGTCCACCGGCGCCGACTCCCCGGTCAGCGCCGCCTCGTCGATACGCAGGTTGCGCGCCTGCAGCAGCCGTACATCGGCCGGCAGGCTGTCGCCGGAGGCCAGCAGCACCACGTCGCCCGGAACCAGCTCGGCGGCATCGATGTCCTGCTGGCGGCCGTCGCGCAGCACCACGGCGTGCGGCGCGAGCAAATGGCGAATCGCCTGCAGCGCCCTCTCCGCCTTGCCTTCCTGCACGAAGCCGATCACCACGTTGACCACCACCACCGCCATGATCACGCCGGTATCGACCCAGTGCCCCATCAGCCCGGTGACCAGTGCCGCAGCCATCAGCACATAGAGCAGAAGGTTGTCGAGATGGCGCAGCAGACGCTGTCCGATGCCTGCTGGCCTGGCCTCGTCGAGACGATTGGGGCCGAACCTCGCCAGCCGCTCGCGAGCCTGTTCGTGCGTCAGGCCAGCGCCCGACGATTCCAGCGCGCGCAACACCTCGTCGGGCTGGCGAGCGTGCCAGTGGTTCGCTTGTAACGGCTCTGCGGACATGTGATCTCCCCAGCTTCGCGTCAATGATCGGACGTGGCCAGGGCCTTGCGGAGGCCAGACCATGAAAGCCGAAGCGCATCAGCATGGCCATCACCGTGACACGCCTTGCAATACCCGGCTGGCGGTCGAATGTCGCATGCGAGACCGGCGCCCATGCGTGTCGCCGCCGCGCTATCCTTGTCCGCAGTCATGACCTACAGAGGATCTTCCATGCAAAAGACCGCACTCATCATCGGCGCCTCCCGCGGCCTGGGCCTCGGCCTGGCAAAACAGTTTGCCGGCGAAGGCTGGCAGGTGATTGCCACAGTGCGCAATCCGCAGCATGCCGACGCGCTCGGCCAGATAGCGCAACTGCGCGTGGAAACCCTGGACATGGACGACGCAAGAAGCGTAGACGAACTGGCCACGCGCCTGGCCGGCACCCGACTGGATGTGCTGTTCGTCAACGCAGGGATCGCCGGTCCGCAGGGCAAGCCGGCAACCCAGGCGAGCGAGGCGGAAGTAGGCCAGCTGTTCTTCACCAACGCGGTAGCCCCCGTGCGCCTGGCCGAACGCCTGCTGCCGCTGGTGGATGCCGGGCAAGGCGTGATCGTCTTCATGAGCTCCATCCTCGGCAGCGTCGAAACCGGCCCCGGCATGGGCATGGACCTCTACGGTGCGAGCAAGGCCGCGCTGAATCACCTGACGCGCACCTTCGTTGCCGGCCTCGGCGAGACCAAGCTGACCGTACTGTCGATGCATCCGGGCTGGGTGAAGACCGACATGGGCGGCGACCAGGCCCCGCTGGATGTCGAGACCAGTACCCGCGGCATACTCGAGCAGGTCACCCGCGCCATTGGCCAGGGTGGGCATCGGTATATCGATTACCAGGGGCAGGCGTTGCCCTGGTGAGCAGGCAAGAGTTGCCATGAGGATCAGACCGACCGTGAACGGACTCATCCCGGTGAGCTCCATTCGCGGTCAAGCCGCTCCCACCAATGAGCCCCCTGCCAAGCCCCTGTGACAAATCCACTCCAAACCTTTATCTTCCTCCCCCGGCAAGGCATCCATGCCTGCGCCCCCCTGGATCAGCAGACAGGGCATAACTGAGCTGGCTACTCTGAACCCAACCATTCAGGAGAAAGCCGGCCATGGCTGCTCATCGTATCTGGATCAAGAACCCCCTCGCCCTGTTCACCGCCAACGACCTCCGCGCCCCGGGTGGGCTGGTGATCGAAAATGGCGTCATCAGCGAAATGCTTGCCGCTGGCGCCTCGCCTGCGCTGCCTGTGGACGAAACCTTCGACGCCCGCGAACACGTGGTGCTGCCCGGCCTGGTCAATACCCACCATCACTTCTACCAGACGCTCACGCGCGCCTGGGGGCCGGTGGTCAACGAGCCGCTGTTCAACTGGCTGCTGACCCTCTATCCGGTCTGGGCCCGGCTTACGCCGAAGTCGCTGGAGCTGGCGAGCAAGGTGGCTCTGGCCGAACTGCTGCTGTCTGGCTGCACCACTGCCGCCGACCACCACTACCTGTTCCCTGCCGGGCTCGAGGAAGCCATCGACATCCAGGTCGAGGCCGTACGCGGGATGGGCATGCGCGCGACGCTGACGCGCGGCTCGATGAACCTGTCCAAGGAAGACGGCGGCCTGCCATGCAAGAGCGTGGTGCAGGACGCCGAGACCATCCTCGCCGACAGCGAACGATTGATCGATCGCTACCACGAACGCGGCGACGGCGCGCAGATCCAGATCGCCCTGGCGCCCTGCTCGCCCTTCTCGGTCACTACCGACATCATGCGCGCCTGCGCCGATCTCGCCGAACAGCACGATGTGCGCCTGCACACCCACCTGGCCGAGACGCTGGACGAGCAGGAGTTCTGTGCGCAGCGCTTCGGCATGCGCACCGTGGACTACCTGCAAAGCGTCGGCTGGCTGGGACCGCGGACCTGGCTGGCACATGGCATCCATTTCAACCAGGTGGAGATCCATCGCCTGGGCGCTGCCGGCGTCGGCATCTGCCATTGTCCGAGCTCGAACATGCGCCTGGCCTCCGGCATCTGCCACACGCTGGAGCTCGAGGAAAAGGGCGCCATCATCGGCCTGGGCGTCGACGGCTCGGCGTCCAACGACGCCTCGAACATGATGCTCGAAGCGCGTCAGGCGCTGTTCATCCAGCGGCTGCGCTACGGCGCCGAGAAAATCACGCCGGAAAAGGTGCTGGGCTGGGCAACCCGCGGCTCGGCGGGCCTGCTCGGGCGCAGCGATATCGGCGAACTGGCTGTCGGCAAGCAGGCCGACCTGGCGCTGTTCAAGCTTGACGAGCTGCGCTTTTCCGGCAGCCACGACCCGATCGCCGCACTGCTGCTGTGCGGCGCCGATCGTGCCGACCGGGTCATGAGCGGCGGTCGCTGGCGGGTCGTCGACGGCCAGATCGAAGGACTCGACGTGCAGGGGCTGATCGCCGATCACCAGCAGGCGGCCCGGCGACTGATAAACGGCTGATCGACGACGCGCGAGGCTTGCACCAATGCAGGGCGCCGTGGATTACTGGCGCACCAGCGCAAGCCTCGCCCTGGCTTCACCGCCGAGGCGGGGGCGCCGTATTTCGGCGCAGTGAAGGTATCTGTCCAGTTGGTCAGCTTTTTGCTAATCGACTATCAGCCAACACAGGCTCAAGCCAGACAACAGGAGCGTCACCCGCCATGCAGAACAACCCACGCAAAACCCTGCTGCGTACCCTCGCCGCAGCGATCGGCTTCAGCGCCGCCCTGACCACCGCTGCCGCATCGGCGGCCGACCCCCTGAAGGTCGGTTTCGTCTACATCGGCCCGATCGGCGACCACGGCTGGACCTACCAGCACGAGCAGGGTCGCAAGTACATGGAAGAGAAGCTGGGCGACAAGGTCACCACCAGCTTCGTCGAGAACGTGCCGGAAGGCGCCGACGCCGAGCGGGTCATCCGCAACATGGCCAAGAGCGACTACGACCTGATCTTCACCACCTCCTTCGGCTACATGAACCCGACGCTGAAGGTCGCCAAGCAATTCCCGAACGTCACCTTCGAGCACGCCACCGGCTACAAGCAGGCGAAGAACGTCGGCACCTACCTGACCCGCTCCTATGAAGGTCGCTATGTCGGCGGCTTCCTCGCGGCGAAGATGACCAAGAGCAAGAAGATCGGCTACATCGCCTCCTTCCCGATTCCGGAAGTGATCCGCGACATCAACTCCATCCAGCTGGCCCTGGACAAGTACAACCCCGGCACCGAGATCAAGGTGGTGTGGGTCAACACCTGGTTCGATCCGGGCAAGGAAGCCGATGCCGCCAACGCACTGATCGACCAGGGCGTCGACGTGATCTTCCAGCACACCGACAGCCCGGCCCCCATCCAGGCCGCCGAGCGCCGTGGCGTCTACTCCGTCGGCTATGCCTCGGACATGCAGCACTTCGGGCCCAAGGCCGTGCTGACCTCCATCGTCAACGACTGGGGCCCGCACTACACCAAGTCCGCCGAAGCGGTGATCGCCGGCAACTGGAAGTCCGAGGACTTCTGGGGCGGTCTGGCCCAGGACAGCATCAGCCTGCCGATCAGCGATCTGGTGCCGGCCGATGTGAAGGCCGAAGCCGAGGCGATCATCGCCAGCATCAAGAGCGGTGACTTCCACCCGTTCACCGGCCCGATCAAGGACCAGGCTGGTGAAGTGCGCATCGCCGAGGGCGCGACTGCCAGCATCAAGGATCTCGCCTCGATGAACTACTACGTCGAAGGCGTCAAGGCCGAGATGCCGAAGTAAGCGTTACCCGCGCCGGCCTGCTGCCGGCACACTGCGGAATCTGCGTGCCGTCCCGCCACAAGGCGAACCGCACGCAGGGGGCATTGCCCTCGAAAGCCGCCGGTACGAGAAGACCGGCGGCGCCGTACCGGAGTCAGCCATGAATTCACTGCCCATCATCAACATTTCCCCGCTCTACGAAGCCGACGAGGCCGGCCACCTGGCCGTCGCCGAGGCAATCGATCGCGCCTGCCGCGAGTGGGGCTTCTTCTATATCAAGGGGCATCCGATCAGCGCCGAGCGCATCGCGACGCTCGCCGAACATGCAAGGCGCTTCTTCGCCCTGCCGACCGAGCAGAAGCTCGAGATCGACATCACCAGGAGCCAGCATCACCGGGGCTACGGTGCAGTCGCCACCGAACAACTGGACCCCAGCCAGCCGTGCGATCTCAAGGAAACCTTCGACATGGGTTTCCACATGAGCGCCGACCATCCCGACGTGCTGGCCGGCAAGCCGCTGCGCGGCCCCAATCGCCACCCGCCCCAGCTGCAAGGCTGGAGCGAGCTCATGGAAGGCCACTACCGCGACATGCAGGAGCTGGCCGGCACGCTGCTGCGCGCCATCGCCCTGGCACTGGGCATCGAGCGGGACTTCTTCGACCAGCGCTTTTTCGAGCCCATCAGCGTCTTCCGCATGATCCACTATCCGCCGCGCAGCACGGCTTCCAGTGCAGAACAGCAGGGTGCAGGCGCGCACACCGATTACGGCTGCATCACCCTGCTCTATCAGGATCAGGCCGGCGGCCTGCAGGTGCAGAACGTCAAGGGCGAATGGATCGACGCGCCCCCCATCGAAGGCACCTACGTCGTCAACATCGGCGACATGATGGCGCGCTGGAGCAATGACCGGTACAAGTCGACGCCGCATCGCGTGGTCAGCCCGCTGGGCGTGGATCGCTACTCCATGCCGTTCTTCGCCGAGCCACATCCGGACACGGAGATCAGTTGCCTGCCGGGCTGCCACAGCGACGCCAATCCGCCGAAATACCCGAGCACCACCTGCAGCCAGTACATGCTTTCGCGCTTCGCCGCGACTTACGCATACCGACGCCAGGACGAGGCCGAGCCGGCTTGAGCACGCTTTAATTGAAGGAGACAACGTGGGCGATGGCAATGAAAACCTCGCCCAGACTGCGCGCGCTCGCCACATTGACTTTTGAGTCAGGAAATAGTTGACCGAAAAGTCAGATAGCGATAGTTTGAGCATCAGAACAACAACAGTCGGAGGCATCGCCTTGATCCAGTTTCTTCTCAATCGTGAGCTGCGCAGCGAGCAGGCTCTCGACCCCAACACCACGGTGCTGCAGTACCTGCGCGAGCATCGCGGCAAAACGGGCACCAAGGAAGGCTGTGCCTCCGGCGACTGTGGCGCCTGCACTGTCGTGGTCGGCGAGCTGGTGGGCGAGCGCCTGCGCTATCGCACGCTGAACTCCTGCCTGACCTTCGTCTCCGCGCTGCACGGCAAGCAGCTCATCAGCGTGGAAGATCTCAAGGAGCAGGGCCGGCTGCACAGCGTCCAGCAGGCGATGGTCGACTGCCACGGCTCGCAGTGCGGCTTCTGCACGCCTGGCTTCGTCATGAGCCTGTTCGCCCTGCAGAAAAACGCAGGCGCGGTGAACGAATACGATCCGCACCAGACCCATGAGGCCCTGGCCGGCAATCTTTGCCGCTGCACCGGCTATCGTCCGATCCTCGAAGCAGCCGAACAGGCCTGTTGCGGCAAGCAGCCGGACCAGTTCGACGCCCGCGAGGCCGAAACCATTGCCCAGCTAAAGGCCATCGCTCCGCGTGAAATGGCCGAGCTCAGCGACGGCCAGAAGCGCTGCCTGTCGCCGCTGACCGTTGCCGAACTGGCCGAGGTCTACACTGCCAACCCCGATGCCCGCCTGGTCGCTGGCGGTACCGACCTGGCGCTGGAGGTGACTCAGTTCCATCGCGAGCTGCCGCTGATGATCCATGTCGGACAGATCGCCGAGATGAAGCAGGTTCAGGTCAGCGAGCGCCATATCGAGATCGGTGCAGCCGCGCCGCTGACCGACTGCTACGCCGCGTTGGCCGCCGAGTACCCGGACTTCGGCGAGCTGCTGCAGCGCTTCGCCTCGCTGCAGATCCGCAACCAGGGCACGCTTGGCGGCAACATCGGCAACGCCTCGCCCATCGGCGACTCGCCGCCGCTGCTGATCGCCCTGGGCGCCGAAGTCGTCCTGCGCAAGGGCGCCAGCAGCCGCACCCTGCCGCTCGAGGATTACTTCATCGACTACAAGGTCACCGCGCGTCAGCCCGGCGAGTTCATCGAGAAGGTCCTGGTGCCGCGCGCCGAGTCGGATCGTCTGTTCCGCGCCTACAAGGTCTCCAAGCGCCTGGACGATGACATCTCCGCGGTCTGCGGGGCCTTCGACCTGAAGATGAGCGACGGTGTGATCGCCGAGGCCCGCGTCGCCTTCGGCGGAATGGCCGCGATCCCCAAGCGCGCCGCTGCCTGTGAGGCAGTGCTCAAGGGTGCGACCTGGGATCTGGCGACGGTGGAGCAGGCCTGCGAGGCGCTGGCCAACGATTTCACCCCGCTGACCGATTTCCGTGCCAGCCGCGAGTACCGGCTGCTGGTAGCGCAGAACCTGCTGCGCAAATGCTTGCTCGAACAACATTCGCCGAAGACCGAGACGAGGGTGACCGCTTATGTCTAACCACAGCCCTGCACGCACCCAGGACGAAATCGCCGCCCTCTTTACCCAGGACCTGGTCACAGGCGTCGGCAAGAGCGTCAAGCACGACAGCGCGCCCAAGCATGTGTCCGGCGAAGCGGTGTATGTCGACGACCGCCTGGAGTTTCCCAACCAGCTGCACGTCTATGCGCGCATGAGCGACCGCGCCCATGCCCGTATCATCAGCATCGACACGACGCCCTGCTACGAGGTGCCAGGCGTCACCATCGCCATCACAGCCAAGGATGTGCCGGGTCAGCTGGACATCGGCGCGGTGATGCCCGGTGATCCGCTGCTGGCCGACGGCAAGGTCGAATTCGTTGGCCAGCCGGTAATCGCCGTGGCCGCCGACAGCCTGGAGACCGCCCGCAAGGCGGCGATGGCTGCAGTGATCGAATACGAGGATCTGGAGCCGGTGCTCGACGTCGTCGAGGCACTGCACAAGAAGCACTTCGTGCTCGACAGCCATACGCACCAGCGCGGCGACTCGGCCTCTGCGCTCGCCGCCGCACCGCGCCGGCTGCAGGGCTCGCTGCATATCGGCGGCCAGGAACACTTTTACCTGGAAACCCAGGTGTCCTCGGTGATGCCCACCGAAGACGGCGGCATGATCGTCTACACCTCGACGCAGAACCCCACCGAGGTGCAGAAGCTGGTGGCCGAAGTGCTCGGCGTGGCGATGCACAAGATCGTCATCGACATGCGCCGCATGGGCGGCGGCTTCGGCGGTAAGGAAACCCAGGCCGCCGGGCCTGCGTGCCTGTGCGCGGTGATCGCACACCTGACCGGACGCCCGACCAAGATGCGCCTGCCACGCATGGAAGACATGACCATGACCGGCAAGCGCCACCCGTTCTACGTCGAATACGATGTCGGCTTCGACGACGATGGCCTGCTGCACGGCATCGAGATGGATCTGGCCGGCAACTGTGGTTATTCACCGGACCTCTCCGGCTCCATCGTCGACCGCGCCATGTTCCACTCCGACAACGCCTATTACCTGGGCGATGCCACCATCCATGGTCACCGCTGCAAGACCAACCAGGCGTCGAACACTGCCTACCGTGGCTTCGGTGGCCCGCAGGGCATGGTCGCCATCGAGGAGATCATGGATGCCGTGGCACGCCAGCTCGGCAAAGATCCGCTGGAAGTTCGCAAGCGCAACTACTACGGCAAGACCGAGCGCAACGTCACCCATTACTACCAGACCGTCGAGCACAACATGCTCGAGGAAATGACCGCCGAGCTGGAGCAGAGCAGCGAGTATGCCCGCCGCCGCGAGGAAATCCGTGCCTTCAACGCCAGCAGCCCGATCCTGAAGAAAGGCCTGGCATTGACGCCGGTGAAGTTCGGTATCAGCTTCACCGCCAGCTTCCTCAATCAGGGCGGAGCGCTGGTGCACGTCTACACCGACGGCAGCATCCACCTGAACCACGGCGGCACCGAGATGGGCCAGGGCCTCAACACCAAGGTCGCCCAGGTCGTCGCCGAAGTGTTCCAGGTCGATATCGAGCGCATCCAGGTCACTGCCACCAACACCGACAAGGTGCCGAACACCTCGCCGACCGCAGCGAGCAGCGGCACCGACCTCAACGGCAAGGCGGCGCAGAATGCGGCGCAGACCATCAAGCAACGTCTGGTGGAGTTCGCCGCGCGCAAGTGGCAGGTCTTCGAGGAAGACGTCGAGTTCAAGAACGGCCAGGTGCGCCTGCGCGACCAGTACATCAGCTTCGAGGAGCTGATCCAGCAGGCCTATTTCGGCCAGGTCTCGCTGTCGTCCACCGGTTTCTACCGTACGCCGAAGATTTTCTATGATCGCAGCCAGGCGCGCGGCCGGCCGTTCTACTACTTCGCCTATGGCGCGGCCTGCTCGGAAGTGATCGTCGACACCCTGACCGGCGAATACAAGATGCTGCGCAGCGACATCCTGCATGACGTCGGCGCCTCGTTGAACCCGGCCATCGACATCGGCCAGGTGGAAGGCGGCTTCGTCCAGGGCATGGGCTGGCTGACCATGGAAGAACTGGTCTGGAACGACAAGGGCAAGCTGATGACCAACGGTCCGGCCAGCTACAAGATTCCGGCCGTGGCGGACATGCCGCTGGATCTGCGGGTCAAGCTGGTGGAGAACCGCAAGAACCCCGAGGACACGGTGTTCCACTCCAAGGCTGTCGGCGAGCCGCCGTTCATGCTCGGCATCTCGACCTGGTGCGCAATCAAGGATGCGGTTGCCAGCCTGGCCGATTACAAGGTGCAGCCGAAGATCGACGCCCCAGCCACACCGGAGCGGGTGCTGTGGGGCGTGGAGCAGATGCGTCAATTGAAGCGGCAAGCTGCGGTCGCAGGCACCACGGAAACTGCGCCAGCCTGACGCAGGGGTAGTCCGGACGCGCTCTGCATGAGCGCAGGGTGGCCGTAGGGTGGGCTAAAGCCCACCCTACGGAACTGGTTCATTCAGGGCCAGGTGAGTGACCACCCGCTATCACGGCGTCAAACCGTAGGAGCGAGCTTGCTCGCGAAGCTTTTGGACACCGCGCCGAGGCAGCTAACGAGCCGCCACCGCGATCATGCACAGCGCGCCCCAGGCTTCTACCCAACAGAGAAAATCTCATGCCTTCGGGCATTGGAGAACAGATATGAACAGCTGGATCGACGCGCTCGCGGATCTGCAACACCAAGGCGAACCCTGCGTGCTGGTGACCATTATCGAAGAGCGCGGATCGACACCGCGCAATGCCGGCTCGAAGATGGTCGTCAGCCGCGAGCGCCTGTACGACACCATTGGCGGCGGCCACCTGGAATACAAGGCGCAGCAGATCGCCCGCGACATGCTGGAAAATCGCAGCCGCGAGACCCGCCTGGAGCGTTTCTCCCTCGGTGCCAGCCTTGGCCAGTGCTGCGGCGGCGCCACGGTGCTGCTGTTCGAGCCCATGGGCCAGCCGCAGGCACATATCGCCGTGTTCGGTGCCGGACACGTGGGCCGCGCGCTGGTACCGCTGCTGGCCAGCCTGCCGTGCAAGGTGCGCTGGATCGACTCGCGTGAGAGCGAATTCCCGACGGAAATTCCGCGCGGGGTGGAAAAGGTGGTGAACGACGAGGTGGTCGAGGAAGTGGAGAACATGCCCGCCGGCAGCTACTTCATCGTCATGACCCACAACCACCAACTGGACCTTGAGCTGACCGCGGCGATCCTCGCGCGCAACGACTTCACCTACTACGGCCTGATCGGCTCGAAGAGCAAGCGCGCCAAGTTCGAACACCGCCTGCGCGACCGCGGTTTCCAGCCCGAGACGGTGCAACGCATGCGCTGCCCGATGGGCATTGCCGAGGTCAAGGGCAAGCTGCCGGTCGAGATCGCGGTCTCCATTGCCGGCGAAGTGATCGCCATCTACAACGCCAACTTTGGTGAGAAAGCCGAGGACGGTGAAAAGCCGGTGCCGATGCTGGTTCCGGCGTCACGGCGGTCGCAGGCAGGTTGAACTGCACCAATACATCAGCTTGAGGCGTACGACGGTCTGTAGGAGCGAGCTTGCTCGCGAATGGGCTCAAGCTAAATCTTCGCCAGCAAGCTGGCTCCTACAGGTCAAGCGCTTGCGCGCATCTCGACTTTCTTAAGCAACCAACACACACCGATTTTTCGAGACTCACCATGCCCAGCACCAAAGCCTACCGTGCCGCCCTGCTCCACTGCCTCGCCGACCCGCGCGAGGTGGGCAGCGAGCAATCCCATGAATACTTCGAGGACGGCCTTCTGGTCATCGCCGATGGCAAGGTCGCGCAGATCGGCCATGCCGCCGAGCTGCTGCCGACGCTGGCGGCCGGCACCGAGGTCGTCGAGTACCCGAACGCGCTCATCACCCCTGGCTTCATCGACACCCACATCCACTACCCGCAGACCGGCATGATCGCCTCCTATGGCGAGCAATTGCTCGACTGGCTCGAGACCTATACCTTTCCCACCGAGCGCGCGTTCGCCGACAAGGCCCATGCCGGCGAGGTCGCCGAGGTCTTTCTAGACGAGCTGCTGCGTAACGGCACCACCACTGCCCTGGTATTCGGCAGCGTGCACAAGGAGTCGGTGGACGCCTTCTTCGAGGCCTGCGAAAAGCGCGACCTGCGGATGATCGCCGGCAAGGTGCTGATGGACCGCAACGCCCCGGACTACCTCACCGACACCGCCGAGTCGGGCTATGCGGACAGCCGCGAGCTGATCGAGCGCTGGCACGGCAAGGGCCGCCTGCATTACGCCGTCACCCCGCGCTTCGCGCCGACCAGCACGTCGGAGCAGCTTGCCCTGGCCGGCCGGCTGTTCAAGGAGTACCCGGACCTCTACATGCATACCCACCTGTCCGAGAACCGCAAGGAGATCGAGTGGGTGCGCGAGCTGTTCCCCGATCGCAAGGGTTACCTGGACGTCTACGACCACCACGGCCTGATCGGCGCACGCTCGGTGTTCGCCCATGGCGTTCACCTGTGCGACGAGGAATGCCAGCGGCTCGGCGAAACCGGTTCGGCCGTGGCCTTCTGCCCGACCTCCAACCTGTTCCTTGGCAGCGGCCTGTTCGATCTGGAGAAGGTCGAAGGTTTCGGCGTGCGCGTCGGTTTGGGCACGGATGTCGGTGCCGGCACGAGCTTCTCGCAGCTGCAATCGCTAAACGAGGCGTACAAGGTGATGCAGCTGCAGGGCAAGAAGCTCGACCCGTTCAAGTCGCTGTACCTGGCCACTCTCGGCGGCGCCCGCGCGCTCTACCTGGACGATCGGATCGGCAACCTGCAGCCGGGTAAGGATGCCGACTTCGTGGTGCTCGACTACAAGGCCACGCCGCTGATCGACTACCGCCTGAGCCAGGCCCCAACGCTGGAGGAAAAGCTCTTCGCCCTGATGATTCTCGGCGACGACCGCGCCGTGAAGGAAACCTATGCCGCCGGCGTCTCGGTGCACAGGAAGGCCTAAGGCCAACCCCTAGGATGGAAACGTGCGAAGTGGTTTTCCACCCAGGGACGTGCATGAATACGGCTCGTGCGGGAAAACAGGCAACGCATCGCGTGGATGGCCTCGGCCATCCACGCTACGGATTTCCGTCAGCCTTCAGCGCTTTTTCGCGGTTTTTCCAGCCTTTGCCACGATGTGCGAGAACACCGCATGCAGATCGCCCGAGGCACTGTCCTCCTCAAGGTTGAGCTTGCTGTCGATGTGATCCATGTGATGCATCATCAGCCGCACGGCCGTTTCGCTGTCGCGTGCGGCAATGGCGTCGATCAGCTCGTTGTGCTCGTCATAGGAGCAATGCGAGCGGCTGGCGCCTTCATACTGGGCGATGATCAGCGAAGTCTGCGATACCAGGCTGCGCTGGAAGCTTACCAAGGGTGCGTTCTTCGCCGCTTCCGCGAGCTTGAGGTGAAACTCTCCGGAAAGCCGGATGCCGGCCCCCCGGTCGCCGCGGGCGAAGCAATCACGCTCATCGATCACCATCCGCCGCAGTTCGGCGAGCTGCGCGTCGCCAGCGCACTGCACAGCCAGTTCGGTGATCGCGCGTTCCACCATTCGTCGGGCGAAAAATATCTGCCGCGCCTCCTCGGCGCTCGGGCTGGCCACCACGGCACCACGATTGGGTCGCAGCAGCACCACGCCTTCATGCGCCAGGCGTGACAGCGCGCGGCGGATGATGGTGCGGCTGACGCCGAATATCTCGCCCAGCGCCTCTTCGCTGAGCTTGGTGCCCGGCGCGAGACGCTGTTCGAGGATGGCATCGAAGATGTGCGCATAAACGATATCGTCCTGCGTCCCGGTGCGAGTCTTGCCGGTCTTGGTCGGCTTCTTCAGGGGCTGCAACTGTTCGTTCATCGATGGCTCGCAAATGGGATGTCGGCAAGGCCGAACTTTACTGCGTTCATGGCATTCCTGGCAGTTCGCTAGACAAAAAAAGCGGCTAAAAAGCCGATTACCTTGTGCACAATCAATATTCTACAGGCCTGACTCTTCGGAAGTGAGGCCAGCAGTCATTGCACATAGGGCACGCGCCCCTGAGGTAATCGTTCAATTAGTGATTGCAAATTTTGTATACAAAAGTATAATCCGAAAAGTCTTTCTGACCTTTCGGTCAACTACCGAAGCAGAAAGTGCCACATCACCCGCCCCTCGGGAGTTCTTACGCTCCGGGTGATATACAACAAGAACGATGAGGAATGCCCAGTGGAAAGCATCAAACCGAAAACTCAGACAGCGTCCTTGCAGCGCACTCCCCCCGCCTGGCTGGACCGCCTGTTCAAGCTCACCGAGCACCGCACCAGCATACGCACCGAACTGCTCGCCGGCGTGACGACCTTCGTCACCATGGCCTACATCATTTTCGTCAACCCGAACATCATGGCTGACGCCGGTGTCGATCACGGTGCGGCCTTCGTCGCGACCTGCATCGGCGCGGCGCTGGGCTGCCTGCTGATGGGCCTGTACGCCAACTGGCCGGTAGGCCTGGCACCCGGCATGGGGCTGAATGCCTTCTTCACCTATACCGTGGTCGGCGAGATGGGCTACAGCTGGCAGATCGCACTCGGCGCGGTGTTCATCTCCGGCGTGATGTTCATGATCATGAGCCTGTCGCGCATTCGCGAATGGCTGCTCAACAGCATTCCCATGAGCCTGCGCTTCGCCATGGGCGCCGGGGTCGGACTGTTCCTCGGGCTGATCGGCCTGAAGACCGCCGGCATCGTCGTCGACAGCCCGGCCACGCTGCTGACCATGGGCTCCTTCGCAGAACCTTCGGCGCTGCTGGCTGCGGTGTGCTTCCTGATGATCGCCGTGCTCAGCCATCGCAACGTGTTCGGCGCCATCCTCGTCAGCATGCTTGTGGTTACCGGCATCGGCTGGACGATGGGCCTGGTCGAGTACAACGGCCTGGTATCGATGCCGCCGAGCCTGGCACCAACCTGGCTGGCCATGGACATCGCCGGTGCGCTCAACGTGGCGATGGTCAGCGTGATCCTGGCTTTTCTCTTCGTGAACATGTTCGACACCGCCGGGACACTGATGGGCGTCGCTCATCGTGCCAACCTGGTGAACGAGGACGGCAAGATCGAAAACCTCTCGCGCGCATTGAAAGCCGACAGCAGCTCCAGCGTGATTGGTGCCTTCGTCGGTTGCCCGCCAGTGACCAGCTACGTGGAAAGCGCCGCGGGTGTTGCTGCTGGCGGCCGCACCGGCCTGACCGCAGTCACCGTCGGGGTGCTGTTTCTGTGTGCGATGTTCTTTGCTCCGCTGGCGGGCATGATTCCGGCTTACGCTACCGCCGGTGCCCTGATCTACGTAGCGATGCTGATGATGAGCGGCCTGGCCAATATCGACTGGAAGGACCACACCGATACCATCCCGGCAATCGTCACCGTGGTGATGATGCCACTGACCTTTTCCATCGCTAACGGCATCGCCCTGGGCTTCCTGACCTACGCGACGCTCAAGCTGTTGACCGGCCAGCGCGACAAGGTTTCCATCAGCCTGTACGTGCTGTGCGTGATCTTCATCGCCAAGTTCGCGTTCCTCTGAACCGGGCCGGCAGCGCCCGGCTCATTGACAGGCCTCACCGCTACGCGGTGGGGCCTTGGCGTTGGCCGAAGGAGGCCTCATGACCTTGGAAACATGGCTGCTGTTCGCCAGTGCGGCGCTGGTGGTTATCCTGATCCCGGGGCCGCTGTCGCTGCTGATGATCAGCAACAGCCTGAACTATGGTGTGCGCCGTTCCTGGCCAGCCTTCCTCGGCGGCGTGACCGCCTCCATCATCCTGCTCAGCGCATCGGCGCTGGGGCTCGGCGCACTGCTGATGGCCTCGGAGCGGCTGTTCAGCCTGCTCAAGCTGATTGGGGCACTGTATCTGTTCTATCTGGCCTGGCAGAGCTGGCAGGACGCCCGCCGCACGCCGACTACCCGCGAATTCGACACCTGCACCCACGCACCACGCTTCAGCCGGCTGTTCGGACGGGCGTTCCTCCTGGGCGGCAGCAATCCGAAGGACATCCTGTTCTTTGCGGCCTTCCTGCCCCAGTTTCTCAGTGCCGAGGGCGCCCTGCTGCCGCAGCTGCTGGTGATGGTCGCGACCTGGGCCATGCTGGATCTGCTTTGCAAGCTGGCCTACGGCCTGGGCGCGCAGGGTGCGGCACGCTACCTGCGCACCGGAAAGGGGCACGTGTGGTTCAACCGAACCAGTGCGGCACTGTTCGGGAGCGCGGGGGCGGCTTCGTTGTTAAGTCGATGAGGGCGTTGCACCCAGTCCATCGGCTGGGTGACAACCGATAAGGCCGAGCCCTGACTGCAAGTCAGGGTTCCATCGGCGCGACGCGTCCATAGCTGGGCAGGGCACAAGGATCGCCATGAGTGCGCCACGCCTCTTGCAGTAACGCCCCCCGCACGAACAGCACCACCCACCACGCATAAAAAACCCGCCATAACGGCGGGTAAGAAGGACCCAACAAGAGTCAGCACTGAAAGTGAACGGCCTCAGCTACCCCGATACGTCGAATAGCTGTACGGCGAAATCAGCAACGGCACGTGATAGTGATCCTGTCCGGCATCGATGCCAAAGCGCAGCACCACTTCATCCAGGAACGCCGGCTCGCCCAGTTTCACACCGCGGCCGCGGTAGTAGTCTCCGGCGTGAAAATGCAGCTGGTAGACACCGGACCGGTAAGCCTCGCCTTCCAGCAGCGGGCTGTCACAGCGGCCATCGGCATTGGTTTCACGGGTCACGACCAGAGTCAGACCCTGATCCTCGACACGATACAGCTCCACCTTGATTCCGCTGCCCGGGCAACCATGGGCGGCATCGAGTACATGTGTGGTCAAACGGCCCACGGGCACCTCCGCTTCGTTGAATGGAAACTGCCCCGAGCATAGCCATGCATCCTTTTACATTCAAGACAATTTCGATATATTTTTGTACACAATCTACGCAACAGCAATTGGCCCGTTCTCTGCAGGCAGCGGATGCCGCGTGGACTCACTGCCACACAGCACTGGGGAAATATCGAGAGGGATTCGATGAAGATCGCTATTTACAAACTGCACATCAATTTGTATACAATTCACCATCCGGTCATTTCATCACGACCTACCACACAGGAATCACCCCAGTGAGCGCCGACTACCCACGCGACCTGATCGGTTACGCCAGCAATCCACCGCACCCGCATTGGCCGGGCGATGCGCGTATCGCTCTGTCCTTCGTCCTCAACTACGAGGAAGGCGGCGAGCGCTGCGTGCTGCACGGCGACAAGGAATCCGAAGCCTTTCTTTCGGAAATGGTTTCTGCCCAGCCGTTTCAGGGCGTACGTCACATGAGCATGGAGTCGCTCTACGAATACGGCAGCCGCGCCGGCGTCTGGCGTCTGCTCAAGCTGTTCGACAAGCACGACATTCCGCTGACCATCTTCGCCGTGGCCATGGCCGCGCAACGTCACCCGGACGTGATCAAGGCGATGGTCGCCGATGGCCACGAGATCTGCAGCCACGGCTATCGCTGGATCGACTACCAGTACATGGATGAAGAGCAGGAACGCGAGCATATGCTCGAGGCCATCCGCATCCTCACCGAGATCACCGGCGAACGTCCGCTAGGCTGGTACACCGGCCGGACCGGGCCGAATACCCGGCGCCTGGTTCGTGAGGAAGGTGGCTTCCTCTACGACTCCGACACCTACGACGACGACCTGCCCTACTGGGATCCGGAATCGACGCCGGACAGACCGCACCTGGTGATTCCCTACACGCTGGACACCAACGACATGCGCTTTACCCAGGCGCAGGGTTTCAACAGTGGCGACGACTTCTTCACCTACCTCAAGGACGCCTTCGACGTGCTCTACGCCGAGGGCTGTGAAGGCGCGCCGAAAATGCTTTCCATCGGCATGCATTGCCGGTTGCTCGGCCGCCCGGCGCGCCTGGCATCGCTGGCCCGCTTCATCGATTACGTGAAGAGCCATGAGAAGGTCTGGTTCGCCCGCCGCGTCGATATCGCCCGCCATTGGCACGCCACCCACCCGCTTACCACGGAGCGCACCGTATGACCCCGTTCAAGACGATCAAGCCTTCGACCCTCGACCGCGACGCCTTCGTCGACGCCTTCGCCGATGTCTACGAGCATTCGCCCTGGGTCGCCGAAACCGTCTACCAAGCCGGTGTCGACGCGACGCTGGACCAGGTCGAGGTGATGCACACTCGCCTGTCCCAGACCATGCTGGCCGCGGACCACGATACGCAACTGGCCCTCGTCAATGCCCACCCGGATCTGGCTGGCAAGGCTGCCGTAAGAGGCGAACTGACCGCCGCCAGCACCTCCGAGCAGGCCGGTGCCGGCATCCATGAATGCACGCCCGAGGAGTTCGCCCGCTTCACCGAACTCAACGATGCCTACAAGGCGAAGTTCGGCTTCCCCTTCATCATGGCGGTCAAGGGCAGCAACCGGCACCAGATCCTCGCCGCGTTCGAGGAACGCATCCACAACAACCCCGAGCAGGAGTTCGCCCGGGCGCTGGCCGAAATCAACAAGATCGCCCTGTTCCGACTGCAGGCGATGTAACAGGCAACATCCGTAGCAAAGGCAGCAATCGACAGAAACCGCTTCTCTCAGCCAAGGCAGACGAGTCCATGAAAGCTTACGCCGTACCTTTCGAAAAATACGTCAACCTGGCCGATGCCCGCTTGGGCACTCGCGCCATCTCCGTCACCGACGACTGGTTCGCCGACGTCAACCGGTTGTTCCAGCCGACCCCGGCCGTATGGAAGGAGGGCGTGTTCGATGACAACGGCAAGTGGATGGACGGCTGGGAATCCCGCCGCAAGCGCTTCGAGGGCTTCGACCACGCGGTGATTCGTCTGGGCGTGCCGGGCTGGATCAAGGGCGTCGACATCGACACCAGCTTCTTTACCGGCAACTACCCGCCATCTGCCTCGCTGGAAGCCTGCTTCATCGCTGAAGGCGACCCGACCGACGACACCGTCTGGACGGAAATCCTTCCGGCGGTCGAACTGCAGGGCAACAGCCATCACCACCACGAGATCGCCTTCGACAAGCCAGTCAGCCACCTGCGCTTCAACATCTATCCGGACGGCGGTGTCGCGCGCCTGCGCGTACACGGCATTCCGTTCCGCGACTGGAGCAGCATCGGCGACAACGAACAGATCGACCTGGCGGCGGCGCTCAACGGTGGCCGTGCCCTGGCCTGCTCCGACGAGCACTTCGGGCGCATGAGCAACATCCTCAACCCGGGCCGCGGCATCAACATGGGCGACGGCTGGGAAACTGCACGCCGCCGCACACCGGGTAACGACTGGGTCATCGTCGCGCTGGGGCATCCGGGCGAGATCGAACGCATCGTCGTCGACACGCTGCACTTCAAGGGCAACTACCCGGACAGCTGCAACATCCAGGCGGCCTACGTGAAGGGCGGTACAGACAGCCAGATCGAGACCCAGAGCCTGTTCTGGCGCGAATTGCTGCCGAGCCAGAAGCTGGAAATGCACGCCGAACACGAGTTCAGCGAGCAGATTGCCAAGCTCGGCCCGATCACCCACGTACGCCTGAACATCTTCCCGGACGGCGGCGTCAGCCGGCTGCGCCTGTTCGGCAAGGTGGCTAAGTAACAGTTGTAGGGTGGGCTTCAGCCCACTGAAAACCAGCCCCGCAATGGCGCGGGGCTACAACGCATAATTCTGGCAACGAGAACCGCATGCGCACACTGACCATAGAACCGCTGACCAAGGATGCCTTCGCCCCCTTCGGCGACGTCATCGAAACCGAAGGCAGCGAGTACTTCATGATCAACAACGGCTCCACACGTCGCTACCACAAGCTGGCCGCGGTGGAGACGGCGCAGCCCGATGACAGCGCAATCATCAGCATCTTCGCCGCCGAAGCGCTGCAGATGCCGCTGGCCATCCGTATGCTCGAACGTCATCCGCTGGGCAGCCAGGCTTTCATTCCGCTGCTCGGCAACCCCTTTCTGGTCGTGGTCGCGCCGGTTGGCGATGCACCTGTACCGGGCCACGTCCGCGCCTTCGTCAGCAATGGCAGGCAGGGCGTCAATTACCACCGCGGCGTCTGGCACCACCCGGTGCTGACGATCGAAAAGCGGGATGAATTCCTGGTGGTCGATCGCAGCGGTTCTGGCAACAACTGCGACGAGTACTTCTTTCCGGAGGATCAACAACTCCTCCTCGACCCCCAACGGGAATCGACATGAGCGCTGCTGTGCTCAAGCCGGCTCCAAATAAGAAGAAATACGGCGGCCTGCAGGCCGCAAGAGGTGCATGACAAATGGACGCTCATTTGACCGAATGGCTGAACCTGGGAATTCGCTGGATACACATGATCGTCGGCATAGCCTGGATCGGTGCTTCCTTCTATTTCGTCTGGCTGGAGAACAATCTCAACCGCAGTAACCCGCGTGAAGGTCTGTCGGGTGACCTGTGGGCCATCCACGGTGGCGGTATTTACCACCTGGAGAAGTACAAGCTGGCCCCACCGCAAATGCCGGAGAACCTGCACTGGTTCAAATGGGAGGCCTATACGACCTGGCTGTCGGGTGTGGCGCTGTTGATGGTGGTCTACTACCTCAACCCGAGCCTGTACCTGATCGCACCGGGTAGCGACCTGGCGCCGGCCATGGCCATCGCCATCGGCTTCGGCTCGCTGATCGTCGGCTGGTTCGTCTACGCCCTGCTGTGCGACTCGCCCCTGGGCAAGACGCCTGCCCTGCTCGGCCTGGTGCTGTTCATCCTGGTGATCGCCGCCTGCTGGGGCTACTCGCAGATCTTCAGTGGCCGCGCTGCCTACATCCACACCGGTGCGCTGATCGGCACCATCATGGTCGGCAACGTCTTCCGCGTCATCATGCCGGCACAGCGCGCGCTGGTGACAGCCATCGAGCAGAACCGCACGCCCGATCCGGTACTGCCGGCCAAGGGCCTGCTGCGCTCGCGGCACAACAACTACTTCACCCTGCCGGTGCTGTTCATCATGATCAGCAACCACTTCCCCAGCACGTACGGCAGCCAGTACAACTGGCTCATCCTCGCCGCACTCGGCGCGCTGTCGGTGCTGGTAAGGCACTACTTCAACACCCGCCACGCCGGCAACCGCTTCGCCTGGGCACTGCCCGCCGCGGCATTGGGGATGATCTGCCTGGCCTTCGTCACCGCGCCGAATCGCCAGCCTGCCGCTGCGAACCCGGCCGCGACCTCGCCGGAGCAGGCCGCCGCCAGCGCACAGCGCAACAGCGGCGCAGAAAGCTCCGAGTTCGCCAAGGTGCGCAAGGTGATCGACGAGCGCTGCAGCGTATGCCATGCGGCACAGCCGAGCAGCCCGCTGTTCAGTGCCGCTCCGGCCGGGGTGATGTTCGATACGCCCGAGCAGATTCGTCAGCAAGCCGCCAAGATCCATGCACAGGCCGTAGCAAGCCAGATCATGCCTCTGGGTAACATGACCGGCATGACCCAGGATGAGCGCGATCTGCTCGGCGCCTGGATCGACAAGGGCGCGCCCATCGACTGATGCGCCCGCGCCGCGCCGGACAGGCGCGGCGTTCTCCCGCCTACACGCTGCGCCCCGTCGGACAGGGCAGGTCCGGCAGAGCCTTTGCCGGCTTCGACCTGCCAGCACGAGGCCGCAGCGCACGCGTGCCTCGGACAACCAGCGAACAGCCCCCAGCAGAGCTGCCTATTCGCTGACATCCCGTTAAAATGCCGCGCCCCCCCTCGACACCGGACGCCGCCCCCGTGATTGAAGCCAGCTGGATCGCCTTCGCCTTCGTTCTCGGGCTGCTCGCCCGTTTCATCGGCCTGCCGCCCCTGATCGGCTATCTGGGCGCCGGCTTTGCACTCGCTGCGGCAGGCGACTACGTAGGCGTCGACCACGACGACAGCATCATTCTCGACCACCTGGCACACCTTGGCGTGCTCCTGCTGCTGTTCACCGTCGGGCTCAAACTCAAGCTCGGCAATCTGGTGCGGCGCGAAGTCATTGGCGGCAGCCTGCTGCACTTCTTCATTTCCAGCGTGCTGGTGATGCCGGCGATTCTGCTGATCCTCGACAGCAGCTGGCAGGAAGCGATGCTGCTGGCCATCGCACTGTCATTTTCCAGTACCGTGCTGGCGGCCAAGGTGCTGGAAAGCAAGCGCGAACTGCGCGCCTTCCACGGCCGCGTTGCCATCGGCGTGCTGATCATTCAGGACCTGATCGCCCTCGTGGTCATGAGCCTTGCAGCCGGCAAGGTACCTTCCGCCTGGGCACTGCTGGTGTTTCTGCTGCCGCTGCTGCGGCCCGTGCTGTTCCGCCTGCTCGATGCCAGCGGACACGAGGAACTGATGGTGCTGCTCGGCCTGATGCTCGCGCTGGTGGTTGGCGGCTACGGTTTCGAGACGCTGGGGCTGAGCTCCGAACTGGGTGCGCTGGCCTTCGGCGCCATGCTCGCCAAACACAAGCGCGCCAGCGAATTGTCCAACTCGTTGTGGGCGATCAAGGAAGTGTTCCTGGTAGGTTTCTTTCTCAAGATCGGAATCGGCGGGCTGCCAGATGCCGATGCCCTGTGGTTCGCCTTTGCCATGGCCCTGCTGCTGCCGCTCAAGGCCGTGCTGTTCTTCGGCTTGTTCGTCGCCTTCCGCCTGCGCGCGCGCAGCGCCTTCCTCAGCGCCGCCAGCCTGACGAACTACAGCGAGTTCGGCCTGATCGTCGCCAGCGTGGTGCTGCCGCAATGGCTGATGCCGCTGGCGATCACCGTGGCGTTTTCGTTCATCATCTCGGCGCAGATCAACCGTATCGCCCACCCGCTTTACGAACGCCTCGCGCCGCGGCTGATCCGCTGCGAGCGCAACATTCGCCACCCCGACGAGCAACCGGTATCGCTCGGCGACGCGCGCATCCTGATCATGGGCATGGGACGGACCGGGCGCGCGGCCTACGACTATCTGGCGCGCAAAGGTTTCAACCTGGTCAGCCTGGACTCCGACCCGGTGATGGTGGAGAAGAACACCGCCGAAGGCCGCCACATTCTATTCGCCGATGCCGAAGACCAGATGTTCTGGCAGAACCTGGAAATGAACGGCGTCGAGGCAGTGATCCTGGCGATGAACGATCCCGAAGCCAAGATCATTTCCACCCGCAAGTTGCGCGCAAGCGGCTTCGGCGGCCTGATCGTGTCGCACGCCATGTACGAAGACATCGCCCAGCGCATCCAGGAGGCTGGCGCCGACCGCACTTACCTGACCATGAGCGAAGCCGGTGCGGGCCTGGCCGAGAACGTTGCCCGGGCGCTGCAAACGCCGCGTTGATGATTGCTCGAACCGCGCTCGCTGCTGCGCTGGGCGTGCCGCCAATTTTATTGTGCACAATTTTGTTATTTATTGTTTATTTGCCTGTCTACAGATTGTTATAGTCGCAGCATCCTGACCGAACGATCAATTTCGCCAGTCAGTGACAGAGGTGCCGTGAAGCCTCGAAAGCCCATGACCGTACAACAACAAATGGCAGGCTTAACAATGACCGCAACCGAAAACAGGAGCGGCGGCGCTCCACAGGCGAATCAGGACCTCATCTATCAGCTCGATGATCGTCCCGGCCCGCTGCCCGCGACATTTGCCGCCCTGCAGCATGTGCTGGCCAGCTTCGTTGGCATCATCACCCCCACGCTGATCGTCGGCAGTGTGCTCGGCCTCAATCAATACGTCCCCTACCTCGTCAGCATGGCGCTGTTCGTCTCCGGCCTCGGCACCTTCGTCCAGGCCAGGCGCTTCGGCCCCATCGGCTCCGGACTGCTATGCCTGCAAGGCACCAGCTTCGGCTTCCTGAGTGCGATTCTCAGTGCAGGCTTCATCGTCAAGGCACGCGGCGGTACACCGGAGGAAATTCTCGCCACGCTGTTCGGCGTGAGCTTCTGCGCGGCGTTCGTGGAGATTGCCTTCAGCCAATGCATCAACAAGTTGAGGCGAGTGATCACCCCGGTGGTCACCGGCACCATCATCTGCCTGATGGGGCTGTCGTTGATCAAGGTGGCCATGACCGATATCGCCGGCGGTTACGGTGCCGAGGATCTCGGCGCGCTGCCCAACCTGGCGCTGGCCGGACTGGTGATCGGCATCATCGTGGTGCTCAACCGTTTCCCCTGGCCGGTCCTGCGCCTGTCGGCGGTCATCGTCGCACTCACCGCGGGCTATCTGGCGGCCTGGTCCATGGGCAAGGTGGACTTCACCGGGCTGGGCGAACTGCCACTACTGAGCGTGCCGCAACCGTTCCGCTTCGGCTTCGCCTTCGACTGGATGGCCTTCATCCCGATCGCTGTCATCTTCCTGATCACCCCGCTGGAAACCGCTGGTGACCTCACCGCCAACTCGATGATCTCGCGCCAGCCGGTACGCGGGCCGGTATACCTGCGGCGAATCAAATCGGGGATCCTCGCCGATGGCTGCAGCTCGGCGGTCGCCGCGGTGTTCAACAGCCTGCCGATGACCACGTTCAGCCAGAACAACGGCGTCATCCAGCTCACCGGCGTCGCCAGCCGCTATGTCGGCTTTTACATCGCGGCCATTCTGGTGCTGCTGGGGCTGTTTCCCGCCGTCGGCGGCGTACTGCAGCTGATGCCCAAACCGGTACTCGGTGGAGCCACCCTGATCATGTTCGGCACCGTGGCCATCGCCGGTATCAAGATCCTTGCCGAAGCCGGCCTGCATCGACGCAACATGCTGATCGTGTCGATTTCCCTCGGCCTCGGGCTGGGCGTGGCCGGCGTGCCGGAAGTACTGAGCGCGATGCCCGATGTATTGAAGAACATATTCGGCTCGCCAATCACCATCGGTGCCTTTAGCGCCATCCTGCTCAATCTGTTTCTGCCGCGTGAGCCCAGTGAACTGGATGCGTTCGATCCCGAGGAGCTGATCGAGGATTCCATCGGCACCAATACGCTTTCAGTGAACATCCCTGACTACCAGCAGGGCAACCGCGAAAGCTGCGACGCCATGCCGCGGCCTGCCAAGGCCAATTCCACCAGCTGAACGGCGCACTACTCGCTTCACGCCGTACCGGCCTTGCACCAGAATACGCGCCGGTCGGGCACGGCCTCGCCAACAAAAACACAAAGGAACCATCCCATGCATTACAAAACTGCCCCACTCTGCCTCGTCATCACCGGCACGCTGCTCGCAACCCCGGCGCTGGCCGGCGACCTGATCCACTGGCATAGCAACAGCCTGACCTATCTGTACGGCAAGGATTACAAGGTTGACTCGCCGATCCAGCAGACCGTTACCTTCGAGCATGTCAACGGCTGGAAGTACGGCGACACGTTCCTCTTCCTCGACTCGATCCACTTCAATGGCAAGGGCAACGACAGCGGCAACGACGACAGCACCTTCTACGGCGAATTCTCGCCGCGCCTGTCGTTCGGCAAGATCTTCCAGCGTGACCTGAGCTTCGGCCCGATCAAGGACGTGCTGGTCGCCATGACCTACGAGTTTGGCGAAGACGACGTCGAGACCTACATGATCGGCCCGGGCTTCGACCTGGACGTTCCCGGCTTCGACTACGTCTCGGTGAACGTCTACCACCGCGACACCGACGGCGACCGCGCCGGCGACGGCGTCTGGCAGGTCACTCCGGTGTGGGGCTACACGCTGCCGGTGGGTAACTCCGACATCCTCATCGACGGCTTCATCGACTGGGTGGTGGACAACGATCGCAACGCCCGTGGCGATGAGTACCACGCCAACCTCCACTTCAACCCGCAGATCAAATACGACCTGGGCAAGGCTCTGAACTGGGGCGAGAAGCAGCTCTACGTCGGTATCGAATACGACTACTGGTCCAACAAGTACGGTATCGAAGACGGTGGGTTCGTCAGCGAAAACTTCGTCGGCAAAACCGACCAGAACACCTTCAGCGCCATCGTCAAGGCGCATTTCTGATCGAACCGGCCGGGGCTCCTGCCCCGGCCACCCTGCTTCATCCTCCCGCTTCGCTTCCTGCTTCATCCTCCCCATGCATCCCATCCTCCTCGCCCCCTGTCGACCGTCGTCCCCGATCGGCAAGCCTGCTTGATCATTGGCCGAGCGGTATTCACGAGCCGAGCTGCTCGGCGTACCTGGCGCACATCGCAACAACGTCCACGACGTCAGCAAACGAGGTCGCCGTCAGATCATCGTGGCAGCTCACGCTGAGCCCCAACCAGGCGTGGTACGGCAACCTGATCCATATCTGGGCGGGTGACCGCTGGGTCTGCCTGGCGGCAGTCATGGAGCCGTCTACGCGCCGCATCGCGGGTTGGCGCTCTCCAATCGCCCCGACTGGCAGCTCGCAACGCCCCGCTTTGCGCGCGGCCTCTGAGTCACGTGCTCGTCCGCAGCAGCCGACGTTCATGCTGACCAAGGCTGCCCGTTACACCCATCGAGTTCCGGCAGGGATAACGCACCGATAGAGCGCTTATTCAGGAGTCTGAAAACAAAGTGGATGCCGGAACACGGCCATGCTTGCCAGGGTCAGGCTGAGGCGCAGATGCTGCGTTACCTGAAGAACGACCACGATCATCTGCGGCCAGGCAGCTACATCGGGCATCAAACGCCAGTTGAAGACGAGTCACCGGCCTCTGAACCAGTGCCCAGAATTTGTTGACCCGCCGTCCCTGGCGCAGCAGGTCGATGCCTCAAAGGCGGAAATTGCCCATCTGCCGCCCCAGGTCCTCGGCCAGTCGCGACAGCGCCTGGCAGTCGGCTCTGCAGTTCTGCACATCGACCGCAGTGGCCTGGGCCAGATCGGCGATACCCTGCACGTTCTGGGTGATCTCCTCGGTGACGCTGGTCTGCTCCTCGGTGGCAGCCGCAACCTGAATGTTCATGTCGTTGATCGCATCCACCTGCGCGGTGATCGCACCCAGCGACTGGCCGGTGCGCTGGCTGGCCTGCACACCGGTACCCGTGGAGGCCTGCCCGGCGAGCATCGCGCCGACAGCAGTCTCGGTGCCGTTCTTCAGACGCTGGATCATCTGCTGGATTTCGTCGGTAGAGGCCTGGGTTCGACTGGCCAGGGTCCGCACTTCATCGGCCACCACGGCGAACCCACGCCCCATCTCGCCGGCCCGAGCAGCCTCGATGGCGGCATTGAGTGCCAGCAGGTTGGTCTGCTCGGAGATGCTGCGAATCACCGCCAGCACCTGGTCGATGGACGCGACCTGCTGAGCCAGATCGGTGACCGACTCGGCGGCACTGCCTATCTCGCCGGACATCCTTTCAATATGGACAATCGATTCACTGACCACCTCGCGAGCCTCCATCGCCTCGCCGCGCGCACTTTGCGAAGCCTGCGCGGCACTGTTGGCGTTGCGGGCGATCTCCTGCACGGTCAGGCCCATTTCATGCACGGCGGTGGCAACCATGTCGGTCATTTCGTGCTGACGCCCGGCGCGGGTCGCGGTGTTGTCCACCACCTGGGCCACCTGCCCTATCGCGGTACGCAGTTGCTGACTGGTGTTCAGCACATCGCCGATCAACTCACGCTGGCTGTCGATGAAGCGGTTGAAGCCACGCGAAAGATCACCCAATTCGTCGGCGCGGTCTTCATCCAGGCGCCGCGTAAGGTCGCCGCCGCCACCACCGATTTCTACCAGCGCGTTGGTCACCTGACGAATCGGCTTCACCAGCCCGCGGGCCAACAGTACCACCAGTCCGAGAAAGAACAGGGCAATACAGGCCGCAACCAGGCTGATGGTCCACAACGTACGGCGTGCCTCGACGAAGATTTCCGCTTCCGGGACCTCGCTTACCAACACCCAGCCAAGGGTTTCCAATGGCTGGGCGATGGCCAGGAACGTCTCACCGTTGCGCTCGTAACGCACCGCCTCGCTGGAACCGCCAAGCAGCGTTCGCGCGGCTTCGCTACCCACCAGGGCGCCGAGTTCGGTTCGATCATTGTGCTCGGTATCCGGGTGTACCTTGATCCGACCATCCCCACTGACTAGATAGACTTCGCCGTGCTCGCCGAAACGAAAATTGCTGACCAGCTCGGACATGCTTTTCAGGCTGAAGCCCAACCCCGCCACCCCCAGCGTCTTGCCAGCGGACTCGATGCGCTGGTTGATGAACAGGGTCGGCTGACGTGTGGTCTTTTCGATGTCGATGTCGAAGCGCTGATCGATACCACTGTCGACCAGGCTGTAAAACCAGCCATCGCCAGCTGCAGCTCTGTCCAGCGTGCGCGACAGCCCGGTCTCGGAGTAATAATTGCCGCTTCCAAGCACCGCGATCGAAGTGGTCAAGGCCCCCTCCTGCTGCTTGACGCCGTTCAGGTAGCGGCCAATGGCATCGGCCCCGATCCCCGACTCACCGCTACGCAGCCAATCGTGCACCAGGGTATTGCTGGCAATACCAGCGGTTGCGGTGATCGGTGCCATCAGAGTGCGTTCGATATCGTTACGGATCGAGGCGATCGTGGCCGGTAGCGCTCGGCCTACCAGGTATGCTTCAGCCAGCCGATTGACAGCCGATGAATAGACAAGGATGACAATCAGAATGCTGGCGAGCAGGGCTGCCCCCATGCTGACGATCAATTGCCATTGGATACTGCGTCGCATGAAGGACATTGCCATAACCTCATTGAAAGCTTCGAAGGTGTACACAATATTACATTGATATGTATACGCTCATGCAAACCTGGCACTAATACTCTATCGACCCGGAAATCCGGATCTTTATGACCATTGGGCGGAACGGTGGCTATCAGCGCCAGCTGCGAGCCCGTACTGCAGTCTAGAATTCGGCGGGCAGCGTGCCGCCCACAGAACGGCAGGAACAGTCGATGGCGCTACTGACCCTGAAGCAGGGCTCTCTTCTTCCAATCCTCGCCCTGATCATCGGGCTGGGTTTCGGAATCAGCAGCCTTGCCAGCTATTACACCTCCCGTGAAATCATCCGCCAAAGCATCATCGGCACGGAGCTACCGCTGACGGCAGACGTCATTTCCGGAGAAATCCAGAAGGATCTGGTCCGCCTGGTTCAGGTGTCGGCCGCCATGGCCGAAGAACCGTTCGTCCTCGACTGGCTGGAACAGGGCGAATCCAACGCGGCGCTGATCAGCCGTTATCTGCAAGCCATCCAGCAGCGCCACGACACCTCGACCGCATTCTTCGCCTCTCAGGCGTCGCAGACCTACTACACCAACGGCTCCGTACAAACGATGGAACCCGGTGACCCAGCAGATCACTGGTTCTATCGCTTCGAGCAAAGCGGCACGCCCTGGGAAATCGTCGTCGATGCCAAGCGGCTGATCCTGTTCATCAACTACCGAGTCACGGGGTCCGATGGCAGCTTCCGCGGAGTGGCCGGTGTTGGCCTTACGCTCGAGCGAATGGTCGGATTGATCGACACCTACCAGCGCCACTATCAGCGCAACATCTACTTCGTCGATGCACAGCGCCGCATCGCCATGAGCGGCCAGCAGGGCGGGCCGGACGGCCAGCCACGCCAGACGGCGCTGGATGATATTCCAGGCCTGGCGGACCTCAACCAGCAACTGCCCCAGCTTCGCCCCGGCTCTTTCGCTTACCGGAGCCAGGGCGAGCAGCATTTCATCAACATCCGCCATATCCCGGAGCTGGGCTGGTTTTTGATGGTCGACAAGCAGGAGAACGGCGTCATGGCCCCCGTGCGGCGCGCGCTATGGATAAATCTGATGATCTGCTTCAGCGTGACTGCCACCGTGCTGTTTCTGGTGAGCGTGATCAGTCGTGGCTATCTGCAGCGCATCGAAACCATGGCGACTCACGATGCCCTGACCGGGCGGCTTAACCGCCACGGTTTCGGCCTGATTGCCGAACACGCCGTAGTGGAAGCCAGGCGACACGCCAGCAGCCTGTGCGTACTGATACTGGACATCGATCACTTCAAACGCCTCAACGACCAGCATGGCCATCTCGCCGGCGACTCGGTCCTGCGCCACTTCGCCGAGCTTCTCGCGCGGCAGGTCCGACAGGCCGATCTGGTGTCCCGCTGGGGCGGCGAAGAATTCGTGGTGCTGTTCAAGGACACCGAACTCGACACCGCCGCTTCGTTGGCGGAACGAATCCGCGCCGCGACCGAAGCCGAACGCTTCGAATTCGAGGGCAATCGCCTGGAGGTCACGGTAAGCATTGGCGCGGCTCGCCTGCCCCCCAGCGGTGCACTGGAGGACGTGTTGCATGATGCGGACCAGGCGCTCTACCGGGCGAAGAACGGCGGGCGCAACCGGGTATGCCTGGCGACGACGGCGATGCAGCCATGACGCGTCTCCGCCGCCTGGTTCGGCATCCTAGCGGTCAGCCTCACGTTTGCGCTTCTGCCGCTCCAGAAAGTCGATTTTCCACTGTTCCATTCCGATGTACTCGGACGACAGGTTTGCCTCGACCTGATGTCTGTCCTTGAGCGCAGTGATCTCGGCCTGTTGTTCGTCGAGAAAACGGTCGAAGCGCTCGATCAGTTCCCGATGCTCAATACTGGAAAGATTGAACGTAGCACGGGTATGAGGAAGCCCGGCATCGAACACCAGCGCACCCGGCCTGGCGCGCACGTTATTGAGGTAGTAGGCCGCCACCACGACATTGTAGTAGGCGCCTTCAGCGTCCCTGCGCAGCACCTGCCGTACCATGCGTGGCAGCCCCTTGCTACTGACCACTTGCACCCGATTCGCACCGATCAGCTCTTCGAAGCCCCGCGGCGACCAGCCATCCACCACCGCCAGACGTCTGAGCTCATCGAGGCCCAGCCCTGCTCGGCGCGGCATCACCATCACACCATCGACATAGTTCACCACGGGCTGACTGTAATGCAGGTTGCGTCCGGTCTTTGCCTGGGGCGACCAGTTCGGATTATCCGGATACTTGGCGTCGATCTCACCGGCAAGCAGCGCAGGCAACAGAACGTCAGCGGGCATGACGCGGAACACCAAGCGTACCCCGCTATGGGTGGCGAAACGGTCGAAAAGCTCTCGCGTGAAGCCTTTGAAATTGCCGTTGGCATCGCCACTGTAATGCGGCAGGAACTCAGCCTGTTCGACTCCGATCACATAGGCCGTCTCCGCTACCGCGGGGATTGAACAGGTCAACAAAAGAGAAGCAAGAAAGCCTTTCATCGAAACTCCGTGCAAAGGGTCCGCACGACTCCGGCAGCGAACCCCGCCACGTCGCATTCTTCGATTCGCCCTGCAGCGCTATCGATGCGACAGTAACAGAGCAGCCACAATCCTTGTATACACTTTTACAGTAAATAGCTCACAGTTCAGCCGTCTCCATGACACCTTGAGGCCGCTCGGAAGCGGGTGCTAGGATGCCACGACAGGCTGCCAGGCTGGGCAGTCACAATTGAACAGGCCCCATGTCCAGTATTCGTGAGCGCAACAAAGAGCTGATTCTCAAGGCTGCCAGCGAGGAGTTCGCCGAGAAGGGCTTCGCCGCGACCAAGACCAGCGACATCGCGGTCCGCGCCGGGCTGCCGAAGCCCAACGTCTACTACTACTTCAAGTCCAAGGAAAACCTCTATCGCGAGGTGCTGGAGAGCATCGTCGAGCCACTGCTGGCCGCCTCCGCCCCGTTCAACCAGCCCGGTCATCCGGCCAAGGTCCTGCGCGCCTACATCCGCACCAAGATCAGGATCTCCCGCGACCACGCCTGCGCGTCGAAAGTCTTCGCCAACGAGATCATGCATGGTGCGCCGCATCTGTCACCGGAGCGTACCGCCCAGCTCAACGCTCAGGCTGCGCACAATATCGCCTGCATCCAGCAGTGGATCGACGACGGTCTGATGGCGAATGTCGACGCCCACCATCTGCTGTTCAGCATCTGGGCAGCGACCCAGACCTACGCCGATTTCGACTGGCAGATCAGCACCGTCACAGGCAAGGCCCGGCTCGACGACAGCGACTACGATGCCGCTGCGGACACCATCATACGGCTGGTACTCAAGGGGTGCGAGATTGCCGAAGCGACACCCGCCTGAGCGCCATCCTGGCGCCCAGGGAACTCGAAGACGCTCACTGAACGCGGCGCTACGGGCCTGTCGGCCAGCGCCGGGCGAAATTCGCGGACATGCTTGTCGTATCTAGAACTGCGCCCTGCCGGGCGAGCCAACCTTTCGAGAGCCGATGCCTGAATACCTCGCGCCAGTTCCCCGCTGGGAACCCCATGAACGCCCGTCGATGCCCGGCTCCCCGGCCATTCTGCTGCACAGCCCGCCACGCCGCCTGGCCTATGCGGCCGTGGCCGTGCTGGTGGGCCTGACCGGTGGGCTGGGCAATGCGCTATTCCTCGCCAACCTGCCGGCGATCCAGGGCGATTTGGGGCTGACACCCGAGCAGGGGGCCTGGCTGCCTGCCGCCTACTTCATGGTCAACGTCTCGACCAATCTGGTGCTGATCAAGGTCCGCCAGCAGTACGGCCTGCGCGGTTTCGCCGAGATCGGCCTGGCCATCTACGCCCTGCTCAGCATTGCCCATGTATTCGTCGAAGGCCTGGGCATGGCCATGTTCGTGCGTGCTGCAAGCGGCTTCGCCGCCGCGACCACCACCTCGCTTGGACTGTTCTACATGCTGCAGGCCTTTCGCAAGGTCGACCTGCCGCGCGGGGTGATCGTCGCCTTCGGCCTGACCCAGATCGCCACACCGCTGGCCTGGCTGCTTTCACCGCCGCTGGTGGATATCGGCCAGTGGCACCGGTTGTACGTCTTCGAGAGCGGTCTGGCGCTGTGCTCGCTGGCCGCGGTGGTGGTGCTCAAGCTGCCGGTGGGCGAGCGCATCAAGGTCTTCGAGCCGCTGGACTTCCTGACCTTCGCGCTCTTCGCGCCGGCCCTGGCGCTGGTCGCCGCAGTGCTCGCCCAGGGTCGCGTGCACTGGTGGACCGAAGCGCCCTGGCTGGGCTATGCGTTGTGTGCCGCGCTGCTGCTGGGCTGCCTGACCTTCACGATCGAGCACCACCGGCGCAATCCCTTGCTACAGACCCGCTGGCTCGGCACCGCCGAAATGCTGCGGTTCGCCTTCGGAGCCCTGGCGCTGCGCTTCCTGCTGGCCGAGCAGAGCTACGGTGCGGTCGGCCTGCTGCAGACGCTCGGCATGGGCCCCGACCAGTTGCGCCCGCTCTATGCAGTGATCCTGCTGGGCGTAGTGATGGGCATCGCGGCCAGCGCCCTGACATTCCGCCCGCAGACCGCCTCGGCGCAGATCCTGCTCTCCATCGTACTGATTGGCGTGGCGAGCTTTCTCGACGTGGACGCCACCAGCCAGACCCGCCCGCATGACCTGTTCCTCAGCCAGGGCCTGCTGTCGTTTGCCAGCGGCATGTTCCTCGGCCCGCTGCTGATCACCGGCATCGGCAAGGCGCTGGCGAACGGCCCGAACTACCTGGTGAGCTTCATCGTGCTGTTTTCCATGACCCAGAGCCTGGGCGGACTCGCCGGACCGGCGCTGCTCGGCACCTACCAGGTGGTGCGCGAGCAGCACCACTCGGCGCACCTCACCGAGCAGGTGGTGCCGACCGATCCGCGCATCGCCCAGCGCCTGGCCCAGCAGGGCCAGGCACTGGCCGCGACCCAGGCCGACCCGCAGTTGCGCCAGGCGCTGGGCGGCGCACGCCTGGCGCAAACGGTCACCCGCGAGGCCAACGTACTGGCCTTCAACGATGTGTTCCGCCTGATCGGCTTGCTCGCCATCGCCGTGCTCAGCTGGTCGCTGTTCCACACCCTGCGCCTGGCGCGCCAGAAGAAGGCTACTGCCCCATGAGCGATGTGCGCACGTCCGACGACGAAACCACGGTGACCACCGACGCTGGCGGCACCCCGCCCGAACCGCCGAAGACGATCCAGACCAGCCGTCGCGCAGTTGCGCTGATGAGCCTGGTCGCTGTGCTGGGTGTACTCGCCATCCTCTACGCCTGGCAGCTCTGGCCATTCTCCAGCAGCCAGGTGACCACCGAGAACGCCTACGTGCGCGGGCAGCTCACCGTGCTGGCACCGCAGGTCGCCGGCTATGTCACCGAGGTGCGCGTGGAGGATTTCGAAACCGTGGAGAGCGGCGAGGTGCTGGTGCGCATCGACGACCGCCAGTACCGCCAGCGGGTCGCCCAGCGCCGTGCCGAACGCGACGCCGCGCGCTTCGGACTGGAGAACCTGGATCAGCAACTGGCCGCCGACCGTGCCACCGTGCTCGCCCGCCGCGCCGACCTGTTCGCCGCCGAGGCCGAACAGGCCCGGGCACAAGCCGACGAGCGCCGGGTCGATGAACTCGCCGAACGCGGCTCGGTATCCATTCGCGAGCGTGACCAGACCCGCGCCAGTGCCCGCGCCGCTGCGGCCAACGTCCGCAAGGCCCGTGCCGCCATCGAGATCGCCGAGCAGACGCTCAAGGCCAGCGGCATTTCCCGTGGCGGCCTCGAAGCGCAAGTGCAGATCGCCGAGGCGACCCTGCGCCAGGCCGAGATCGATCTCGCCAACACCGCAATCATCGCGCCAAGCGCTGGGCGCGTCAGCGAAGTGGGCGTACGCCTGGGCCAGTACGTCTCGGCTGGCTCTCAACTACTCTTCCTGGTGCCGCCGAAGCTCTGGGTGATCGCCAATTACAAAGAGACGCAGACGGTCCACATGCGCCCCGGCCAGCCGGTGTCCTTCGAGGTCGATGCGCTGGACGGGGCGCGCCTGACCGGGCGGGTCGAACGTCTCGCACCGGCCACCGGCTCGGAATTCAGCGTGCTGCGTCCCGACAATGCCACCGGCAACTTCACCAAGGTGGTTCAGCGACTGCCTGTGCGCATCGCCATAGACCCCGACCAGCCGCTGGCCGAGCGCTTGCGCCCGGGCCTGTCGGTGGTCACCCACGTGGATACCACAGCGCGATGAAGGTGCATGGCCTGCTCGCCACCCTCGTGCTCGCGTTGCTGTGTGCCTGCGCACCCCATCGCGAACCTTTGCCGGAGAAGGCACGGGTGGATGACATTCCCGCGCAGTGGCGGCTGCCGGCCAATGGCGCAGCACCCGTCGGGCAATGGTGGCAGGGCTTCGATGATCCCGCCCTGGCGACACTGGTCGAGCGTGCGCTGGTACGCAATACCGACCTGTTGATCGGCGCCGAACGCCTGGACGCCGCGCGGGAGCAGATCCGTCTGTCGCGTGCCGCCCTGCTGCCAAGCCTGGATGCGGTGTTCGGGCTCGAACGCAATCAGGAGCTCGGTCCCTTCGGCCCGACCCGCGCCAGCGCCGCCCAGCCTGGCCTGCAGCTCAGCTACGAGGCCGACCTCTGGGGCCGACTCGCGCGCCTGCGCCAGGTCGCCACGCTGCAGTACCAGGCCTCCGAGGCCGAGCAACAGACCCTGCGGCTGGCCGTGGCCGCTACCATCGCCCAGGGCTATGTCGCGCTGCTGTCACTGGATCGCCAGCTGGCGCTGACCCGTGAAACCGTCCAGTCGCGGCGGGCGGCGCTGAGCGTCGCCGAGGATCGTGCACGGATGGGCTACACCTCCGAACTGGAGCTGACCCAGGCGCGCTCCGAATACGAGGCGACCGCCCAGCTGGTACCGCAACTGGAGCAGGCCATCGTCGAGCAGGAGCATGCCCTGCGCCGGCTGACCGGAGACCTGCCTGGGCCGGTCGCACGCGGCACCCTGGCGGCGCTGCACCCGCCACCGGTGCCAGGCAGCCTGCCATCGACCTTGCTGCGCCAGCGACCGGACATGTATCAGGCCGAGCGACAATTGGCCGCCAGCGACCGCTTCCTCGACAGCGAGCGCGACCGTTTCCTGCCGCGGGTGCAACTTTCGGCGAGCCTCGGGCGCCTCTATGTGAATGCGCTGGACTACGATCCGCTGACGGTCTGGAGCCTGGGCGCCAGCATGCTCGCGCCGCTGTTCGATGGGCAACGGCTCGAAGCCGGTGTGGCACTGGCCACGGCCGAGCGCAACCAGGCAGCCTACGCCTATCGTGCTGCCGTGCTCGGCGCCTTCAGCGAGGTCGAGAACGCCCTTTCCGGCCTCGACCGCCTCGCCAGCCAGAGCGCGCGCGTCAAGGCGCGCCGCAATGTCCTTGCGCGCTCGCTGGAAATCGCCGAGGACCGCTATCACGGCGGCTATTCATCCTATCTGGAAGCGCTCGATGCCCAGCGCAATCTGTTCGACACCGAACTGGCCGAGGTGCAGTTGCAGGAGGCCCGGCTCAACCAGCTGATCCAGCTCTACCGCGCCCTGGGCGGCGGCTGGCAAGCACCGAAGCAGGCGGCTGCCGAACGCTGAACCGGGCGTGCCAACCGATGCTCGGGCGACGACTCACGCAAAAACGCCAGCAAGCGCTGGCGTTCTGCAAATCCGGCTTGCCAGGTAGTGGTCAGCCGCGCGCTCGCGCTGCATCACGCAGCGCCTTGACCTGGTCGTGGTTGCGCTGCACGCCCTGGTACTGGCGCTCGACGACGATGCGCACCTCGGCCGGAAGGTCCTTCTCCAACGCCTTGCGATAGCTCTTCACCGCCACATCCTCGCCACGCTCGCACTCGTTGAGAATGGCCTCGTCATCCTTGCCGGTGATCATCGACTTGAGATCGACCCACCGCCGGTGCATGTCGGCAGCCATGCTGGTGCTGTCTTCCGCATCGCCGCCCATCGAGCGAACCAGCTGCTGCAGCTCGGCGGCAGCCGTGGCGCAGTCGCGCGAGCGCTGGTTCATGGTGCTCTTGAGCTGAGGATCGCGCAGGTCCTCGGCGCATTCGAGAAAGCCCTTCTCGCCATCCTTGCAGGTTTCTATCAGGTCGTTGAGCACGGAAACCGTCTCTTTCATATCCATCATTTGCCTCCTGTCAGGTCGACTCGGGAGAAACCGCAAGACTGCGGCCCGTGTTAGAAGTCGACTGCCAGGTGCGTCCAAAGGTTCAGCGAAACCGCCCGAAGGTAGCCGCGGCAGCAGTTGGCTGGCACGGCATGCCATCACGGTTCGACGGCGCCGTCAGGTGGATGCCTACGCAGCCGGCGCCAGCCTGACCCAGGTCGGCGCATGATCGCTGGCGTGCACCTGGTCGCGTACCCAGCGATCCACCCCGGCGTCCTGCAGTCTCGGCACCAGGTCCGGACTGAGCAGCAGGTGGTCGATGCGCAGACCGGAGTTTTTCTGCCAGTGCTGGCGGAAGTAGTCCCAGAAGGTGTAGATGCGCTCCTCCGGATAGCGAGCGCGCAAGGCGTCGGTCCAGCCCTGCGCCAGAAGACGCTGGAAACATTCGCGGCTTTCCGGCTGCAGCAGCGCATCCTTTTTCCAGGAACGCGGGTCGTAGATGTCCTCGTCCGTCGGCACGACGTTGTAGTCGCCAGCCAGCACCACCGGGTGGCCGCTGTCGAGCAGGCCGGCGGCATGCTCGATGAAACGCTCGAACCAGCTCAGCTTGTAATCGAATTTCGGCCCCGGCTGCGGGTTGCCGTTGGGCAGGTAGAGGCAGGCGACGATCACACCCTGCACGGCTGCTTCCAGGTAGCGGCTGTGGCTGTCATCCCGATCGCCCGGCAGACCACGGCGGATCTCCAGCGGCTCGCAATCGCGGGCCAGAATCGCAACCCCGTTCCAGGATTTCTGCCCATGCCAGATGGCGCCATAGCCGGCTGCGCGGATGTCATCGATGGGAAAATCAGCGTCCTGTGCCTTGAGTTCCTGCAGGCAGACCACATCGGGCTGCTCGCGCGCCAGCCATTCGAGCAGATTGCCCCGGCGAGCACGGATGCCATTGATGTTGTAGGTAGCGATTTTCAGACTATCCACAAGCGCGTCTCTCACAGGCGGTTGTATCCACATTAGCCGTGGCAGCGCAGTGAGGCTTCCCGATCCGGTACCAGTGATCGGAATCAGACCGGCGTTTCGGCGAAACGCAGGGTGAGTTCGGTCATCTCCGCGTCGCTATGCACAACCACATCGCCGCCGTGCAGCTGCATGATCGAACGCACGATGGCCAACCCCAGGCCGCCGGAATCGCCCGGCTCGGCGCGTGACGGATCGCAGCGATAGAAGCGGTCGAACAGTCGCGGCAGGTGCTCTGCTGCAATCGGCGGCCCCAGATTGATCACGCTGACCGACCGCCAGCCAGCCCCTGAGCCGCTGACGATGCGCACCGGGCTGTCACTGGCGCCGTAGCGCAGCGCATTGGCCAGCAGGTTCGCCAGCGCCCGGCGAATCAGTTCGGGGTCGCCGCACAGCTCGCCCTCGGTTTGGTCGAGCAGCTGGATGCCGCGGTCTTCGGCGACGCCTTCGAAGTAGTCGCACAGTTGCTCGACCAGTGCCGGCAGTGCAAAGCATTGCCGTTCGATGGCCGCCGCCGGCTGCTCGGCACGGGCGAGGAACAGCATGCTGTCGATCATCCGCGCCAGGCGCTCGTACTCTTCCTGATTGGACACCAGCAGCGCGTGATAGGCCTCGGCATCGCGATCCCTGTGCAACAGCTGCTGGGTCTGGCCCATGAGATTGCCGAGCGGCGTGCGCATTTCATGGGCCAGGTCTTCGCTGAAGCGCGACAGCCGCGCGAAACCCTGTTCCAGCCGATCGAGCATCTGGTTCAGCGCGGCACGCAGCGGCTCCAGCTCGCTGGGCATGACCGACTCATCGAGACGCAGATGCAGATGCTGCACATCGATGGCCAGCGCCTGGCGGGTCAGGTGCCGCACCGGGCGCAGCGCACGCCGGCTGATCAGCCAGCCGAGCACGGACGCCAGCAGCGCCCCGAGGCTCAACGCCCACCATAGCTTCACACGGTAGGCCGCGAGCATCTGTTCGCGCTCGGCAAGCATGCGCCCGGCCACCAGCGTCAGCCCCGCCTCGCCCGGCAGCCGCCGCCAGGCCAGTCGCGCTCCATCAGTATCGGTCAGCTCCGCTGCGGCGCTGGCCGGCAATGTCGGAATGGGCAACCGCGCCGGGTTGATCTCGATCAGCGCGCGCCCCTGAGCGTCGAGCAACCAGAGCAGGCTGTCGCGATTGCCCAGCATGTTTTCGTAAAGCTGCGGACGTTGCCGTAGCGCCTCGACGCTCGCGCTGTCTTCGAGCAAGGCCTGCATGCGCTCCAGCCGACCGAGCAGCGCCTGATCGTCGCGCCAGCTGATTTCCCGTTCCAGCGAGCGGTACAGATACAGGCCGATGGCACCGAGCAGCACCACTGCGACCAGGGCGAAAGCGACGGCCAGGCGCAGGCTTAGCGAACGCGGCGACAGCCTCACGTTGCCGCCTCCAGCACATAGCCCATGCCGCGCACGGTGTGGATGAGCTTGAGCGGATAGGGATCGTCGACCTTGGCGCGCAGACGGCGGATCGCCACGTCGACCACGTTGGTGTCGCTATCGAAATTCATCTGCCAGACCTGCGAGGCGATCTGCGCGCGGGACAGCACCTCGCCCTGGTGACTGAGCAACAGATGTAGCAAGGCGAACTCCTTGTTGGTCAGGCTGATTCGCTCGCCCTGGCGGGTGACGCGGCGGCGCAGCAGGTCGAGCTCCAGGTCGGCGACATGGAAGCGTTCGACCTCGCGCGGCGGCCCACGGCGCAGCAGCGTGCGTACCCGTGCCAGCAGTTCGGCGTAGGAGAACGGCTTGACCAGATAGTCGTCGGCGCCCAGCTCCAACCCGCGCACACGGTCTTCCACCGCATCGCGCGCCGTCAGGAACAGCACCGGCGTATGCGCCGAACGCTGGCGCACCACCTGCACCAGCTGCCAACCATCGAGCCCCGGCAGCATGACGTCGAGGATCACCAGGTCGAACGGCTCCTCCTCGATCAGGTGTTTGCCATCGACGCCATTGCGCGCGACCTCCACCCGATAGCCGGATTCCTCGAGACCGCGCTTGAGGTAGTCAGCCGTCTTGGCCTCGTCCTCCACCACCAGAATTCGCATCGGATCACCTCGCTGATGGCGCATAGGTTATGGGAGCCGCCGTACTGCAAGCCATTACAAAAGCGTAATGCGCAGGCAACGGTTCTGATCGGCAGGCATCGGCACCATGCGCCCCGAAGCTCAGCCACCCAAGGAAACCGACATGCGTATCGCAGCCACACTGTCATTGCTGACCCTGGCATTACTTACCCCGGCCCTAAGTGCCAACGCCACCACGCCGGCACCGCTCACCCAGCAGAACGTATCGCTGTCCCTGGCCGACGGGCTGATCCAGGCCACGCTGGACCAGTGCCACGCGGAAAACCGCACGGCAGTGGTCGCGGTGGTCGATCGCGGCGGCAACCTGGTCGCCCTGCGCCGCGACGACAACGTCGGCCCGCACAACACCCTTGCGGCGCAGCGCAAGGCCTACACCGCGCTGTCGAGCAAGACCCCGACCCGTCTGTTCGCCGAGCGCGCCGCCGCTACGCCGGACGCCGCCAACCTCAACACGCTGGATGAGCTGTTGCTGCTCGGCGGTGGCGTGCCGCTGAAGGTCGGCGACGAGGTGATCGGTGCCATCGGCGTGGCCGGCGCTGGCGGTGCCAGGAACGACGAGGCCTGCGCCGTGGCCGCCATCGAAAAACTGCTGCCCTCCTCCCACTGAAGAAAAGGAAAACACCATGAAAGCACTACGTTCAATCGCCGCCGGCTTGATGCTCAGCGGCCTGTCCGGTCTGACCCTGGCCGCTGGCAACCCGCTCAGCGTGCATGTGCTGAATCTGGAAAGCGGCCTGCCGTCAGCGGACGTGCGCGTCACCCTGGAGCAACGTCAGGGTGACACCTGGAAATCACTCAACAGCGGCGAAACCAACGCGCAGGGCCGCATCACCGCGCTGTATCCAGAAGGCAAGGCGTTGGAGAAAGGCATCTACCGCGTCACCTTCATGACTGGCGACTGGTTCGCCACGCAGAAGGCCAGCACCTTTTTCCCCGAAGTTCCGGTGATCTTCGAAACCGATGGCAGCGTCGAGCACTACCACATCCCGCTGCTGCTGAGTCCCTACGGCTTCTCCACCTACCGCGGCAACTGAGCCGCTCAGCGCACTTCCCAGTAGCCCGGTGCGTTGTAGATGGCCTTTAGGTAGTCGATGAAGAAGCGCACCTTGGCCGGCAGGTAGCGCTGCTGCGGATACACCGCCTGGATGTCGTAGGCGGGCAAGGCGTACTCGTCGAGTACCGTCACCAGCTCGCCGCGCTTGAGCTCGGCCTGGATCTCCCAGGTCGAGCGCCAGCCGATCCCCAGGCCCTGCTTGACCCAGTCGAACAGCAGCTCACCGTCATTGCAGTCCAGATTGCCGGCCACGCGGATCGCCACCTGGCGAGCGTCGCGCAGGAAGGTCCAGCCACGCTGCTGGCCACCCTGCAGATTGAAGGCGAGGCAGTTGTGCTGCGCCAGCTCCTCCAGCGTTGTCGGCGTGCCGTAACGGGCGAAGTATTCCGGCGAACCGCAGACCACCCGCCGATTGGGAAACAGCCGCACCGCCACGTAGTTGGGGTCGGTCACCTCGCCGATGCGAATACCCATGTCGTAACCATGGCGCACCAGGTCGACCACGCTATCGGTGAAGTTGAACGACAGCTGCAGGTCCGGGTAACGCGCCTGGAATGCCGGCGCGTGCGGACCGATATGCCGGCGACCGAAGGCGGCCGGTGCCGAGACCACCAGATGGCCGCGCACCGAGGTACGGTCATGGCTGATGCTGGCATCCACTTCGTCGAAGTCCCTGAGCAGCCCGCGTGCGCGCTCCAGGTACTGCTCGCCCAGATCGGTCAGTGACAGACCGCGGGTCGAGCGGTGCATCAGTTTCACCCCCAGATGGCGTTCCAGTGCATCCAGGCGCCGCCCCATCACCACCGGCGTGACGTTCTCCTTGTGCGCCGCCGCGGCGAAGCTGCCGCAATCGGCCACCAGGACGAAGCTGCGCAAAGTTGTATAACGGTCCATTCGATACTCCTGATATCGACAGAACTGAAGTCTCGGCCAATTCCACCTGCGATTCCAGCCCGGCATGCTTGAACCACTTAGAAAAACTATCGAATAAGAGTCAGGAGGAGCGATCCATGGCCCGCATGAGAGCAATTGACGCCGCCGTCGCGGTATTGCGCAAGGAAGGCATCGACACCGCCTTCGGTATCCCCGGTGCGGCGATCAACCCGCTGTATTCCGCCCTGCGTGCCGATGGGGGCATCCGCCACATCCTCGCCCGCCACGTCGAGGGTGCCTCGCACATGGCCGAGGGTTACACCCGCACCAAGGCCGGCAACATCGGCGTATGTATCGGCACCTCCGGCCCGGCCGGAACCGACATGATCACCGGTCTCTACTCCGCCTGGGCCGACTCGATTCCGATCCTCTGCATCACCGGCCAGGCGCCGCGCGCACGTCTGTACAAGGAAGACTTCCAGGCCGTGGACATCGAATCCATCGCCAAGCCAGTGACCAAGTGGGCGGTGACCGTTCGCGAGCCGGCACTGGTACCGCGGGTATTCCAGCAGGCCTTCCACGTGATGCGCTCCGGTCGTCCGGGTCCGGTGCTGATCGATCTGCCATTCGACGTGCAGATGGCCGAAATCGAATTCGACGTCGACACCTACGAGCCGCTTTCGGTCTATAAGCCGGCAGCCACTCGCAAGCAGATCGAGAAAGCCATCGACATGCTCTGCGCCGCCGAGCGTCCGTTGATCGTCGCTGGTGGCGGCATCTACAACGCTGGCGCCGAAGAGTTGCTGGTGGAATTCGCCGAAACCGTTGGCGTGCCGGTAATCCCGACCCTGATGGGCTGGGGTTCGATCCCTGATGACCACCCGCTGATGGCCGGCATGTGTGGCTTGCAGACCAGCCATCGCTACGGCAACGCCAACATGCTGGCCTCGGACTTCGTGCTCGGCATCGGTAACCGCTGGGCCAACCGCCACACCGGCTCGGTCGATGTCTATACCAAGGACCGCACCTTCGTCCACGTGGACATCGAGCCGACCCAGATCGGCCGGGTGTTCTCACCCGACTTCGGCATCACCTCGGACGCCGGTGCCGCCCTGAAGCTGTTCGTCGAAGTAGCCAAGGAACGCAAGGCCGCCGGCAAGCTGCCGGACCACACGCCCTGGGCCGCAGACTGCCAGGAACGCAAGCGCACGATGTTGCGCAAGACGCACTTCGACAGCGTGCCGATGAAGCCGCAGCGCGTGTACCAGTGCATGAACAATGCGTTCGGCAAGGACGCCTGCTACGTCAGCACCATCGGCCTGTCGCAGATTGCCGCCGCGCAGTTCCTGCACGTCTACAAGCCGCGCCACTGGATCAACTGCGGCCAGGCAGGCCCGCTCGGCTGGACCATTCCGGCGGCGCTCGGCGTGGTCGCGGCGGACCCGACTCGCAAGGTGGTGGCGCTCTCGGGCGACTACGATTTCCAGTTCATGATCGAGGAACTGGCGGTGGGTGCGCAGTTCAAGCTGCCCTACATCCACATCCTGGTGAACAACGCCTACCTGGGCCTGATTCGCCAGGCGCAGCGCGGCTTCGAGATGGATTACTGCGTGCAGCTGGGCTTCGAGAACATCAATGCCGACCAGAGCGGCATGGAAGGCTACGGCGTCGATCACGTCGCGGTGGTCGAGGGCCTCGGCTGCAAGGCGATCCGCGTGTTCAAGCAGGAAGACCTGCGCCCCGCCATCGAACAGGCCCAGGCCTGGATGGCCGAGCATCAGGTGCCGGTGGTGATCGAGGTGATCCTCGAGCGCGTGACCAACATCGCCATGGGCACCGAGATCGACGCCATCAACGAATTCGAGCCACTGGCCGACGGCCGCGAAGATGCACCGACTGCGGTCGCGCTGCTGGATTGATGCATCCGTAAGCAAACGCGTGGAAGACGCTTCGCGGTCTTCCACCCTACGCAAGTGAACGTAGGGTGGATGTCGCGAAGCACATCCACCGGACGCACCGGCGGGAGCGCTCCGAGTTTCCGCCAACGCTGAAGTAACCACAGGGTGGATGTCGCGTCAGCCCCTCTACCCATTGTCCCTACAGACAAGGAGATTCACCATGCCCCGCTTTGCCGCCAACCTGTCCATGCTGTTTACCGAGATGGACTTTCTCGACCGCTTCGCCGCTGCTGCCAAAGCCGGCTTCAGCGGCGTCGAATACCTGTTCCCCTATGACTACCCGGTCGAGCAGATCAAGGCCAGGCTCGAGGCCAATGGCCTGACCCAGGTGTTGTTCAACCTGCCAGCCGGCGACTGGGCAGGTGGTGAGCGCGGTATCGCGATCCTGCCGGAACGGGTCGATGAATTCCGTGCCGGCGTCGATCAGGCGATCGCCTACGCCAAGGTGCTGGGCAACACTCAGGTCAACTGCCTGGCCGGTATCGCACCGCGTGGAGCCGACCTCGGCAAGCTGGAAATGACCTTCGTCGAGAACCTGCGCTATGCCGCGCAGAAACTCGAGGAGGCTGGCATCCGCCTGGTCATGGAAATGATCAACACCCGCGACATCCCGCGCTTCTACCTGAACAACACCTCCCAGGCACAGGAGATTCGCGGCAAGGTTGGCCACCCCAATCTGTTCCTGCAGTACGACATCTACCACATGCAGATTATGGAAGGTGACCTGGCGCGCACCATCGAAACCAACCTGGCCGCGATCAACCACATCCAGTTGGCCGACAACCCGGGGCGCAACGAGCCAGGCACTGGCGAGATCAACTACCACTTCCTCTTCGAACACCTGGACCGTATCGGCTACCAGGGCTGGATCGGCTGTGAATACAAGCCGGCCACCACCACCGCTGCCGGCCTCGGCTGGATGAAAGCGCACAACGCAATCTGAATCAGAGGATATTTCTCATGGCAAAAATCGGATTTATCGGCACCGGCATCATGGGCAAGCCTATGGCGCAGAACCTGCAAAAAGCCGGGCACACCCTGTTCTTTTCCGAGCACTTCGACAAGGCTCCGGCCGACCTGTTGGGCGACAACGGCATCGGCCTGGCCAACCCACGCGAAGTGGCGCAGGAAGCCGAATTCATCATTATCATGGTGCCGGACACCCCCCAGGTTGAAGACGTTCTGTTCCGCGAAGACGGCGTTGCCGCAGGCGTGGGCGCTGGCAAAGTGGTGATCGACATGAGCTCGATCTCCCCTACCGCCACCAAGCAGTTCGCCGAGAAGATCAAAGCCACTGGCGCGGCCTACCTTGACGCGCCGGTATCCGGCGGTGAAGTCGGTGCCAAGGCGGCTACCCTGTCGATCATGATCGGCGGTTGCCCGAATGCCTTCGAACGCGCGCTGCCGCTGTTCCAGGCCATGGGCAAGAACATCACCCGCGTCGGTGGTAACGGTGACGGCCAGACCGCCAAGGTGGCCAACCAGATCATCGTCGCGCTGAACATCCAGGCAGTGGCCGAAGCCCTGCTGTTCGCCGCCAAGAACGGCGCCGACCCAGCCAAGGTGCGTGAAGCGCTGATGGGCGGCTTTGCCGGCTCGAAGATCCTGGAAGTGCACGGTGAGCGCATGATCAAGGGCACGTTCGACCCAGGCTTCCGCATCAGCCTGCACCAGAAGGACCTCAACCTGGCCCTGGCCGGCGCGCGCGAACTGGGCCTTAACCTGCCCAACACTGCCAATGCACAGCAGGTCTTCAGTACCTGCAACGCATTGGGCGGCAGCGGCTGGGATCATTCGGCGCTGATCAAGGGCCTGGAGCACATGGCCAATTTCTCGATCCGCAAAGAGTAAGCTTCGAGCTAACTGCGCCGAGCGTGCCAGAACCCACCTTCAGGGACAGACAGACCGGGTGGTGGGAAATCGCAACGCTTGGCGCCAGCGATGCTCCAAGGGTTGGACTGCAAGCGCCTGGGACGGAATCATCGCGTCGCCCCACGACCAGCGCCATGCGCACCTGCAGTTCGACCGCCGCCGCAAGCGGCACCCTTTTCGATCCGCCCGGTAGAAGGTGTCACGGCCCGACCGCCGGGTGGGTCGATTCCAAACCTTAGCGCTTGCCTGTTTGTACTTGCATTGACGAGCCCTAAGGTCTGGAATCGCCCTCCAGACCAATGAAAGGAGCTGTATATGAGCCTCGACCCCCAAGCCCTGCTGCGCCAGTTGTTCGACAGTGCCATCGAGGCCGCCCATCCGCGCCATGTGCTGGCCGACCAGTTGCCCGCCGATCGCAGTGGACGCGCCATCGTCATCGGTGCCGGCAAGGCGGCCGCCGCGATGGCCGAAGCCATCGAGAAAGTCTGGGAGGGCGATCTGTCCGGCCTGGTGGTGACCCGCTACGAGCACCACGCCGATTGCCGCCGCATCGAAGTGGTGGAAGCCGCGCATCCGGTACCGGACGACGCCGGCGAGCGCGTCGCCCGTCGCGTTCTGGAGCTGGTGAGCAATCTGCAGGAAAGCGACCGGGTGATCTTCCTGCTCTCCGGCGGAGGCTCGTCGCTGCTGGCATTGCCGGCCGAAGGCATCAGCCTGGCCGACAAGCAGGCAATCAACAAGGCGCTGCTGCGCTCAGGCGCACACATCGGCGAGATGAACTGCGTGCGCAAGCACCTCTCGGCGATCAAGGGCGGTCGTCTGGCCAAGGCCTGCTGGCCGGCCAGCGTCTACACCTATGCGATTTCCGACGTGCCGGGGGACGAAGCGACGGTGATCGCCTCAGGCCCGACCGTGGCCGACCCGACCACCTCGGCACAGGCGCTGGAGATCCTCGAACGCTACGACATCGAGGTGCCGGCCAACGTCCGCGCCTGGCTCGAGGACCCGCGTTCGGAAACCGTCAAGCCGGGCGATCCGATGCTCTCGCGCAGCCATTTCCAGCTCATCGCCACGCCGCAGCAGTCGCTCGACGCCGCCGCCGAGGCTGCCCGCGCGGCCGGTATCACGCCGCTGATCCTCGGTGACCTGGAGGGCGAAGCCCGCGAGGTAGCCAAGGTGCATGCCGGCATCGCCCGCCAGGTGGTCCTTCACGGCCAGCCGATCGCCGCGCCCTGCGTGATCCTTTCCGGCGGCGAAACCACCGTGACCGTGCGCGGCAACGGCCGCGGCGGACGCAATGCCGAATTCCTGCTCAGCCTCACCGAAAACCTGCAGGGCCTGCCCGGCGTCTATGCACTGGCCGGCGACACCGACGGCATCGACGGCTCGGAGGACAATGCCGGCGCTCTGATGACCCCTGACAGCTTCGCCCGCGCCGAGGCGCTGGGCCTGCGTGCTGCCGACGCCCTGGCGAACAACGACGGCTACGGCTACTTCGCCGCGCTGGACAGCCTGATCGTCACCGGTCCGACGCGCACCAACGTCAACGACTTCCGCGCCATCCTGATCCTGCCGTCGCCCCGCTGACGGGCGTTTGCGGCGCGCCTGCCGCGCCGGGATACGGGTCGGTTACACGACGAACAGAACAATAACTGCCGATAGAGCCCCGCCATGACACACGACAAGAAGGTCAAGATCCTCGCCACCCTCGGCCCCGCCACCCGCAGCGTCGATGACGTGCGCGCCCTGGTCGAGGCCGGGGTCAACCTGTTCCGCCTGAACTTCAGCCACGGTGAGCATGCCGACCATGCCGAGCGCTTCGCCTGGATACGCCAGGTCGAGCACGAACTGAACCAGCCGATCGGGATTCTCATGGATCTGCAGGGGCCCAAGCTCAGGGTTGGCCGCTTCGCCGAGGGCAAGGTTCAGTTGGTGCGCGATCAGGCCTTCCGTCTGGATTTGGATCCGACCCCTGGCGACAGCCGGCGGGCCAACCTGCCGCACCCGGAGATCATCGCCGCGCTGGAGCCGGGCATGCAGTTGCTGATCGACGACGGTCGCCTGCGCCTGACAGTCACCGCACGCCATGCCGATGCCGTCGATACTCGCGTGGTCGCCGGTGGCGAACTGTCCGACCGCAAGGGCGTCAACGTACCGGAAGCCGTGCTGGAATTGAGCCCGCTGACCGAGAAGGATCGCCGCGACCTTGCCTTCGGCCTGCAGCTTGGGGTCGACTGGGTGGCCCTGTCCTTCGTCCAGCGCCCCCAGGATATCCATGAGGCACGCGAGCTGATCGGCGACCGCGCCTTTCTCATGGCCAAGATCGAGAAGCCATCGGCAGTCCAGCACCTGCGCGAGATCGCCCGGCTTTCCGACGCGATCATGGTGGCGCGCGGCGATCTCGGCGTGGAGGTACCCGCCGAGAACGTCCCGCGTATCCAGAAAAACATCGTACGCATCTGCCGCCAGCTCGGCCGTCCGGTAGTGGTCGCGACGCAGATGCTCGAATCCATGCGTTTCGCCCCGGCACCGACTCGCGCCGAAGTGACTGACGTAGCCAATGCCGTGGCCGAGGGAGCCGACGCGGTGATGCTCTCGGCGGAAACCGCGTCCGGGGACTACCCGCTGGAAGCGGTAAGCATGATGAGCAAGATCATCCGCCAGGTCGAAAGCGGCCCTGACTTCCAGGCCCAGCTCGACGTGCACCGGCCGAATGCCGAGGCCACCCTGCCGGATGCCATCAGCTGCGCCATCCGCCGCATCAGCAGCATTCTGCCGATTGCGGTGCTGGTCAACTACACCGAATCCGGCCGCTCCAGCCTGCGCGCCTCGCGCGAGCGCCCGGCCACGCCGATCCTCAGCCTGACGCCGAGTGCCGCCACCGCGCGCAAGCTGACGGTGGCCTGGGGCGTGTATTCGGTGGTGGATGCGCCGATGCGCGACATGGAACAGGTCAGCGGCCACGCTCTTGAGCTGGCCCGCGCCCAAGGCATGGCCAGCAGCGGAGACACGGTACTGATCACCGCCGGCGTGCCACTGGGTCAGCCCGGCACGACCAACTCGTTGCGCATCGAAGTTCTGAGCTGACCGCGGCCGGGCGACCGCCCGGCCAATCCCCCCTACCGTTGCCGCCGGTCCTGCCGACCGGCGCGCTGCCGTTCGCCCGGATATCACCATGCGTGACCGTTCTGCAGTGCGCGCCCTCTTCTATGCCTTCAGCCAGATCGTCCTGCAGCGCCATGCCGGCTGCGGCGCGCTGGTCATGCTCGCCCTGGCCATCGGCGCGCCTGCGCTGCTCGCCGGGGCGTTGTTCGGCGTGCTGGCGGCGCATATCGGCGCGGCCTGGCTGCACTATCGGACGGCCGATCGCGATGACGGCCTGTACGGCTACAACGCCGCGCTACTCGGCGCCCTGCTGGTCGGCCGCCTGGGGTTGTCCACGACCAGCCTGGCACTGGTGGCGCTGGCCGCACTGGCCAGCTGTCTGCTGCAGTCACGGCTGCTCGAGCGGCTGCACCGCAACGCCGGTCTGCCGGGTTTCACGCTGCCCTTCGTGCTGATCGGCCTGATCGTCATGCTGGCCAATCCGTCCGGGCCGGCTCCGGCAGCCGCCGTGCTCTCCCCAACCGCAATGACACTGCTCGAGGCCTGGCTGCTCGGTATCGGTCAGGTGCTGTTTATCGATGAACCGCTGGCGGCGAGCTGCATGCTGCTGGGCGTAGCGCTGGCATGCTGGCGCGCCGCGGCCTGGCTGCTGGCGGGCTCGGCGCTGGGGCTGGTGGCGGCGGGCCTGCTCGGTGCGGCCTGGATGGACGGGCTCGCCGGTTTCAATCCGGCCCTGGCCGCGCTGGCACTGGCGCAATGGCGCGGCGGCTGGCGCCTGCCGCTACTGGGCATGACCGCCGCCGTCCTGTTCTGGCTGGTCGGCGCGAGCCTCGGTTTGCCGATGCTGACGCTGCCATTTCTGTTGGCGACCTGGCTGGGCCTGCTGGCTCGCGCACCGCGCCCCTGGCATGGCTGGAACTTCAGCCGCCGGTCGCCAGCGGGTTCTGCTCCTGCGGATACCGATGTTGCTCTTCGACGCCGCCGTCGTCCCCGTGAACCTTGACCAGCGCCGTGCGCAGCTTCATGAAATCGCGCGTCTCGTCGAGGATGTCCTGTCGGTTCATCGCCTCGAGCAGTGCGCGCTGGTCGCCTTCCTCGCGCAGCACCCAGCGGTCGTCCTCGTGAGTGATGTGATAGATCTCCATGCCATTGTCTCCAGCAGATGAAAGAAGGGGTTCCTTCTAAGAAAGGCAATAGCTGCCGAGGTTCGCTGCCGCACAGGTGATTCTCGGTGCGGTCGCTGTAAAGATCGGCTGATGCGCCTGCTGGCGCAATGTCGGGCGCGCCAGCCTGGTAAACCGAGCCAGACAGGATGCACTGAGCGGCAACTTTTGACGTATTGAAACTGCAACTGCCGTTTCGCCTGTAATTTCATCACGCCATAGTCCCACTCGACATGCGGAAAACCATTCGTCCGCACTTTTTCGCACAACGAAACTCCTGCGGACTTGCCCCCTCTCACACAGGGAGGCTGATTGGTTTTTCTCGCTCAGCCGTTTGTGAAAGTCTCTATCCATTGAGGAGAAAAAGACATGGCAAATAATAATCCCGGCAACTTTGCCAATGATAAAGAGAAAGCATCAGAAGCTGGCCGCAAGGGCGGCCACAACAGTGGCGGCAACTTCGCCAACGACCGCGAGAAGGCCTCGGAGGCCGGCCGCAAGGGTGGCCAGAACAGCCACGGCGGTGGCCGCAGCAGCTAAGCGCTGACGGCAGCAGAAAGGGCAGGTGCTCCGGCACCTGCCCTTTCTTTTTATATGCTAAAAGGGCAAACAGCCCTTTTATGTTATCGCCAGCTTGAGGACCATACCGAAAACATAGCGGAGTCACTTCTATATAAAAGCAACTTGCCAGCCAAAAAAGCTCAAAAGAAAAAGATCAATCAACCACCAGCTCGCCCAACAATATTGGCAGCTATTTAACAATCACCCCGACGATGCCGTTTGTCGATATCATCCGAGCGACGTTAAAGGGGGAGCATTCGATGAGTGGCAGTGCATTTTCCGAGCGAGTGGTCCAGAGCCTGCTGGATACCGACTTCTACAAACTCACCATGATGCAGGCAGTGCTGCATCACTATCCCAACGCCGAAGTTGAATGGGCGTTTCGCAGTCGCTCCGGGGAGGACCTGACGCCCTACCTCGACGCCATCCGGCAGCAGATCGAAGCACTTGCCAAGCTGCAGATGACGGCCGAGGAACTTGCCTACCTCGAACGCATCCCCTTCATGCAGCCGGATTTCATCCGCTTTCTCGGATTGTTTCGCTTCGACCTGCGCTACCTGCGCCTGGACATCGACGATGGCGAACTGGTGATCCACCTGCGCGGGCCCTGGTTGCACGTGATTCTTTTCGAAGTGCCGCTGCTGGCCATCATCAGTGAGGTCCGCAATCGTGCACGCTACGCCCGAGTGCCCCTGGCCCAGGCGCGCGACAGGCTGGACGAAAAGCTTGCATGGCTCCGCAACCAGGCGACCGACGCCGAGCTGGCGACCTTCACGCTGGCGGATTTCGGCACCCGCCGGCGCTTCTCCTTCGCCGTTCAGGCGATGGTGGTCGAGCGACTGCATCACAGCTTTCCAGGTCGCTTCGTCGGCACCAGCAATGTGCATCTGGCGCGCACGCTGGGCGTCAAGCCCATGGGGACCATGGCCCATGAATGGATCATGGCGCACCAGCAGCTAGGCCCGCGGCTGATCGACAGCCAGGCTGCAGCGCTCGATTGCTGGGTACGCGAATACCGCGGGGCATTGGGCATCGCGCTGACCGACTGCATCACAATGGACGCCTTCCTGCGCGACTTCGATCTCTACTTCGCCAAGCTGTTCGATGGCCTGCGCCACGACTCCGGCGACCCGATCGAATGGGCCGAGAAGGCCATCGCCCATTACCGCCACCTGGGCATCGACCCCATGACACGCCAACTGGTGTTCTCCGACGGGCTGGATTTCGCCAAAGCGCTGGATATCCACCGGGCACTGGCCGGGCGCAGCAATGCCAGTTTCGGTATCGGCACGGGCCTGACCTGCGATATCCCCGGGGTTGAGCCGACCAACATGGTCATCAAGATGACGGCATGCAATGGCCAGCCAGTGGCGAAGATATCGGATTCAGCGGGCAAGACCATGTGCCGCGACGAAGCTTTCGTCGGCTATCTGCGTCATGTATTCGGACTTACGCAGCCCTGATCCGAACTCGTCGCCCGCCAAGTCTCGAGTGCGCGCGAAGACCTTAGCCCCTCAAGGCCAGCGCGCCCTGACGGGGCTCTTCCGGCTCTGCTGCACAGAGGCGATTGCGCCCGCTCGTCTTGGCCAGATACATGCGCCTGTCCGCCAGTTCGAGCAGATCACGGTAATCGTCCACCTGATCACAACGACGCTCGGCGAGTCCTATGCTTGCGGTCAACGGCACGCCATCAGGACGCACACCCAGCCCCTGACCGGTGAGGCGTTCAAGGGCTTTGTGCGCCTGCTGCATGTCGGTGTCCGGCATGATCAGCAGGAATTCTTCTCCACCCCAGCGCAGCAGGCTGTCCGAACCGCGCAGCGTCGCCACCAGCCGCCGCGCCGCCTCACGCAACACCTGATCGCCGGCTTCATGTCCATGGTTGTCATTGATCGACTTGAAGTGATCGAGATCGATGAAGGCCAATGCCAGCCCGGCATTCTTGCGCTGCGCACTGTCCCATTGCAGACGCAGGATTTCTTCGCCGCTGCCCCGGGAAAAGACACCGGTGAGCGGATCACGGATGGCCTCGCGCACGAGCGCGAACATGAACGCCAGCTGACTCATGCTGGCCAGGCTGGCGACACCCGCGATCAGGATCAGGAGCCAGAACGCCCCCGCGAACGACGGCCAGTTCAGGGTCGCCCAGCTGAGGTATCCGGCAAGCGCCTGCGCCAGCAGCAGTAGACTGGACAACACCAGGTTCTCCACCAGCGTCAATGGGAAGATGGTCAGGCCGGCCATCAGCACGAATGGCAGAAAGGCATAGCCGGCGCCCACCACGGCGGAAAACTGGGCCAGCTGGTAGCTGCCGAGCAGCGTGTGCGAGGCGATATAGAAGGCGGTGGGAATGGAGAACAGGATGGCGATCGCCCGATAGGCGTCCAGCAGATTTCCGCTGGGCCGGTAGAACAGCAACAGACAGGTGAAGGCCAGGCAAGCCAACATCCGGAACCCGGCCAGTACCAGCCAAAGCCGCGGCTCGAACACCACCAGGTCAATCAGGCTCCACAGCGGAGTCAGCACGGCAAAAAGAAAAGCGAACAGCCGGACGCGATTGACGATCAGCGTCGCCCGACGCTGGCACAGCAGCAGCGGGTGGCGTCGAGGATCGAGCAAGTGGCGAAGCTCGTTGGGCTTGAGCTCACTGGGCAGTAGCGTTGTCAGGCGATTTCGCAGCAGATCGAGAAGCGATGGCATTTATTGTTCTGCTCCCATGCTGGGCTGGCTCTTTGCGCAGCAAAGCCCGACTCGGCATTCGCGAACCCAGGGCAGGCTCTCCAGTATCCATTTCAACGCCGACAGTCGCCCGGCAGCTGCGGCACTCCGTCGCTCGACTCACGAGCGGGGGCCGATGATAGCAGTCCGCAATCCAAGCTCCTTGAGCTAGGACAATAAGCGCCACACTCGCTCGAGTCGCTTCAACGCCCGTCAATCTGCCCTTGCAGATTGGCGATCTGGCCCTGCATGGCATTGATGGTGCGAGTGACCTGGGCGCGGAAGGAGTCGAACTCCGCGGTGTTGGTGGCGCTCGGAGCCGGCCGGTTGTCCAGTTCGCTGCGCAGCACCAGGATGTCCTGTTCCAGCCGGTTGATCGCCTGGCTCTGGTTGCCTCCCTGCTTGAGCGCCGCCACCTCCTTGTCCAGGCTGTCGATCCGCCCCGCCAGCCTGGCTTGTTCGTCCAGTGCGGATTTCAGCGCGGCCTGCTCGCTGCCCAGGGTCTTGAGCGTCTCGGCCAGCGTCGCGGTGGTGCCTTGCTGGGCCTGCAGATCGGTGCCCAGACGCTCGAGGCGCCTGCCCTGATCGTCCACGCGCTGATCCTGGTTGCCCTGCTTGCCGGCCAGGCTTTGCTGCTCGGTGGCAAAGGCCTGCTGTTTACGGGCGAGATCCTGCGTCTGCTGCTCGAGCTGCTTGATACGCAGCTTCACGGCCTCGCTCTCGGTTGTCACATTGGACTCGGTCGCCACCACCTTGCCGGAAATGTCCTGCAGCCGACCAGCGGCGTCCTCACTGATCCTCGCGAAGCTTTCCTGCGTCGCGACCAGTTGCAACTCCAGCATCGCGATCTTCTGGTAGCTCCACCAGCCCAGCGCGCCGAGGCTTATCAGCAACGCCAGCAGCAGCACCCAGAGCGGCGCGGTATTGGTCTTGGCGCCACCGACCGGGCGGCGCTTCTGCCGCGAGCGCGGGTCATCGCCATAGTCGCCCGCCGTTTTGCGAATAGGCTCGAGATCCGGCGCCGGATAGGGCTCCACACGGTCACCGCCTGCGGTCAGGCTGGGGATATTTTCCAGTTCATCGTGAGCATCGTTGCGCATGGGTTACCTTCAATGGCGCGGAGCGGAAAAACAGCACGCAGTATAACGATTCGGGACGTCCCCTTCAGCGGCGCACGTCCGCTGGCCGAATGCACCGTGCCAGAGCACTGCAGCGCAGGACATACACATCCCGGTGCAGCCAGCCACCGCTCGATCGCAAGGCGGGGGCGCGACGCAGCCATCCGCAGAACGGTCAAAGCCACGGCACCCGGCGCCTCGCTTGCCGATCAGGGTCGCACCGCAAAAGCTGTCATAGATTGGTACGCCGCTTGCTACGGACGTTGTGCCAGCGGATAGACACTTCCAACAGGGATGTTGGGCCTTACAGCAATCACGAGGAGCACTTCATGGAGCTGAACAAGGCGGTTATCGACTGCATGAAAAGCCTGCGGCGCAGGCTTCGCGAGGAGCAACAACTCGACATCCACCTCAACCAGCCGGACGCGGTATCGGCGATGCTCGCCGCATGCATGCGCTCGGATGACGAGCTGACTCGCGATCTCGGGCGTCAACTCGCCACCTTCAGCGACCAGCTGCCACCCTCGCCGCCTTCGCCACGCAGCGCCGTCAGCAGCAGCCCATCCGTGCGCATCTACCGTGGTCAGCGCGTCCTCGCCTGAAGCCCTGTCTCATTCGGCGAGCAACCAGTCGCTCGCGCTGCGCACCAGATGACGCGTCAACTCGTCGAGCAATCGCCCACCGTTACGCCAGTGGTGCCAGTAAAGCGGCACATCGATCGGGGTTCCCGAAAGCACATCGACCAACTCGCCACGCTCGAGTTCGCCACGCACCTGCAACTCCGGCACCAACCCCCAGCCGAGACCACTGAGCAGCATGCGTACGAAGCCCTCGGACGAGGGGCAAAGATGATGGATGAAAGTCTCGCCCCCACCGACCGCGGCCATGTAGCGATGCTGTAGCTGGTCATCCGGCCCGAACACGATGGCCGGCACGCCGGCCAGCTCCGCGGCCTCGGCCAGGCCACGAAAATGCCGACTGAGGAATGCCGGGCTGGCCAGCGCCCGATAGCGCATCGCACCCAGGAACTGACTGCGCGCACCGGCCAGGGGGCGCTCGGCCGCACAGACGCACGCCGCGACCTCGCCTGCACGCATGCGCTTGAGCCCGACCGCCTGGTCCTCCACCACGTGATCGAGCAACACCCGATGCTCGGCGCAGAACGGGGCGACCGCGCCCGCCCACCAGGTCGCAAGGCTGTCGGCATTCAACGCGATGCGCAGCCGCTCCGGCTGTCGGTTCTCATCCAGCGTCGGCACCTGCCCCTGCAGGTCCCGCTCGAGCAGCCGCACCTGCTGCACGTGGTTGAGCAGGCGCTGGCCCAGTTCGGTCGGCTTGGGCGGCGCCTCGCGCAGAAGCACGGGTTGGCCGACGCGCGCCTCGAGCAGCTTGATTCGTTGCGATACCGCTGACTGGGAAAGCCCCAACGCCTGCGCGGCGCGTTCGAATCCCGCCTGTTCCACCACTGCCGCAAGTGCAGCCAACAGCTTGTAATCGAACATCAGTTTTCCTAATGACACCCAAACAAAATTCGCTTCTCTTATATCGCACCTCTACCCAGACTCGCCACCGGCCAAACAACCGAGGCAAGCAAGATGAATGCGATATGGCAGAGCTATCTGAACGGGCTGCTGGTGGCGGCAGGGCTCATCATGGCCATTGGCGCGCAGAACGCCTTCGTTTTGGCCCAGAGCCTACGACGCGAACACCACCTGCCGGTCGCGGCACTGTGCATCGCCTGCGACGTATTGCTGGTGAGCGTTGGCGTATTCGGCCTCGCCGCATTGCTGGCGAGCAATCCGCTGCTGCTGGAGATCACCCGCTGGGGTGGCGCGGCCTTTCTGCTCTGGTACGGCACGCTCGCGCTGCGACGGGCCGCCCGCCCGCAAAGCCTGCACGGCACCGAGGCGCAACCGCGCTCAAGGCGCGCGGTGTTGCTCGCCGCCCTGGCAGTGACGCTGCTCAATCCACACGTCTACCTGGACACGGTCGTGCTGATCGGCACCCTGGGCGCACAGCAGCCGGAACCAGGCGCCTATACCCTGGGCGCGGCGAGCGCATCGACCCTCTGGTTCCTGATGCTTGCCCTGGGCGGCGCCTGGCTGGCACCTTGGCTGGCTCGGCCGCTGACCTGGCGGCTGATTGATCTCGGCGTCGCCATGATGATGTTCGCGATCGCCGCGCAACTGGTCTTCTCCCGCTGACGAACCGCGACCTATCGTCACTGGCGTTTTGCGCTGACCACGGAACGCAAGGCGCGGCGACGCGGTCCACGCAAGGCGCAGCCAGCTATCCAAACTCGCAGGCCGAGCCTTAGGCGACCGCTCTGGGGTCTATATTCCACACAGTTGCCGCGTGGTTTTGCCGCAGGTCGAGTGCTATGATCGCTGGCTCGCAGACATGGAGCGGAAGGCTCCAGTCTGTCTGTTCGGCCGCCCGTGAACGGCCAGAGATTGCGCAAGCATGTAGCGAGCGAAGGGAACGAGAAGGTCAAGGGCAGGATGCGCATGCATTCGCACCTGCTCACCGGCAACGCCGGCATTGTCCTCTGACGTCCCTCCGAGCTGGCCGCATCAATCCTCGACACCTGAGTAGGAGATACATCATGGCTTTCGAATTGCCGCCGCTGCCTTACGAAAAGAATGCTCTCGAGCCGCACATGTCCGCCGAGACGCTCGAGTTCCACCACGACAAGCACCACGCTGCTTACGTTACCAACCTGAACAACCTGATCCCGGGTACCGAGTTCGAAGGCAAGGATCTGGAAAGCATCATCAAGACCTCGTCGGGTGGCATCTTCAACAACGCCGCCCAGGTCTGGAACCACACCTTCTTCTGGAACTGCCTGGCGCCCAACGCCGGTGGCCAGCCGACTGGTGCCCTGGCCGATGCCATCAACGCCTCCTTCGGCTCCTTCGACAAGTTCAAGGAAGAGTTCACCAAGACCGCTATCGGCACCTTCGGCTCCGGCTGGGCCTGGCTGGTCAAGAAGTCCGACGGCAGCCTCGGCCTGGCCAGCACGATCGGCGCTGGCAACCCGATGACCGCCGGCGACAAGCCGCTGCTGACCTGCGACGTCTGGGAACACGCTTACTACATCGACTACCGCAACGCTCGTCCGAAGTTCGTCGAGGCGTTCTGGAACCTGGTCAACTGGGACTTCGTCGCGAAGAACTTCGCAGGCTAAGCTCCACAAGCTAAGCTTCACAGGCAGCATCAGAGAATGCCCGCACCCATGCGGGCATTTTCATTTGGGGCTTCCGCATCGGCTGCCGTTATGTTTTACAGGCCGAGGGATTCATCAAACCGACGAATGACGTCGGTACATTCCTGTACGCTCGGAGATAATCCTCGATTGCCATAGCGCCTTCGCGCTTTGCTGGTTCCCGGCATTAACCGTCTCTTTGACGATTGCCGAATGACTGTCAATACTTGCGCAGCAGAGCACTGGCACGGAAAAGGACCTTCACTTGAAGCTGGAATTGCGCAATAGCCTGTCGTGGAAGCTCCTACGTATCGTCCTCTTGTCGGCCCTGGCGGTAGGGCTTCTGCTCAGTTGTGCGCAGATCATCTTCAGCGCCTACAAGACACGCCACCTGATCGAAGCCGATGCCCAGCGCATTCTGCGCATGACTCGCGATCCTTCCACCCAGGCGATCTACAGCCTCGACCGTGAAATGGGCGCCCAAGTCATGGAGGGCCTGTTTCAGCACGAGTCGATTCGCATGGCGTCCATCGGTCATCCGGACGAAGGCATGCTGGCATTGAAGATCCGCCCGCCTATCACGCTCTCGACGCGCTGGCTGACCGACCCGATCCTCGACCGCGACCAGCAGTTCTCCATACCCCTGATCGGCAAGCCGCCCTACAACGAGTACTACGGCGACCTGCGCATCACCCTGGACACGGCCCAGTACGGCCAGGAGTTCGTCAACGACTCCATCGTCATCTTCGTCGTCGGCATGTTGCGCGCACTGACGCTGGGCCTGATCCTCTACCTGATCTACCAGTGGCTGCTGACCCGTCCGCTGACCAAACTCATCGAGCATCTGGCGCAGATCAACCCCGACCGCCCCGGTGCGCACAAACTGCCGATGGTCAAAGGACATGAACGCAATGAGCTGGGCTTGTGGGTCAATACCGCCAACGGCCTGCTCGCCTCCATCGAACACAACATGCACCTGCGCCAGGAAGCCGAAAGCAGCCTGCAGCGCATGACGCAGTACGACTCGCTGACCGGCCTGCCCAACCGCCAGCAGTTGCAACGGCAGCTCGACCATATCCTCGACGAGGCGCGACGCCTGCAACGACACATCGCAGTGCTCTGCCTGGGTCTCGACGACTTCAAGGGAATCAACGAGCAATACAGCTACCAGACGGGTGACCGCCTGCTCAAAGCGATGGCCGATCGCCTGCGTGGCTCGGCCAATCGCCTGGGTGCACTGGCGCGACTGGGTGGTGACCAGTTCGTCCTGGTACTGGGCGGCATCGAGCAGCCGTATCAGGCCGCCGAGCTGGCGCAGGAGCTGCTCGACGACCTGGAGAACCCGATCGAACTCGACGGGCACCTGATCCGCCTGCGCGCCACGATCGGCATCACCCTTTATCCCGAGGACGGCGACAGCACGGAAAAGCTCCTGCAGAAGGCCGAGCAGACCATGACGCTGGCCAAGAGCCGATCACGCAACCGTTACCAGTTCTACGTCGCCAGCATCGACAGCGAGATGCGTGCTCGCCGGGAGCTGGAAAATGACCTCAGCGAAGCGCTCAAGCGCGACGAATTCTTTCTGGTCTACCAGCCTCAGGTGGACTATCGGCAGAACCGCATCACCGGCGTCGAGGCCCTGATTCGCTGGAAGCACCCGCAAGGCAGACTGGTGCCGCCCGACCTGTTCATCCCGCTCGCGGAGCAGAACGGCAGCATCATCGAGATCGGCCAGTGGGTGCTCGATCAGGCATGCACTCAATTGCGCCGCTGGCATGCGCAGGGTTACACCGGCCTGCGCGTGGCGGTGAACCTGTCGACCGTGCAACTGCGACACCCACAGCTGCCCGAGATGATCGCCGCGCTGTTGCAGACCCATCAGTTGCCGGCCGAAACCCTTGAGCTGGAAGTAACCGAAACAGGCCTGATGGAAGACATCGAAGCCGCTGCGCAGAACCTGCACAGCCTGCGACGCTCCGGCGCGCTTATCGCGATCGACGACTTCGGTACCGGATATTCGTCGCTCAGCTATCTGAAAAGCCTGCCACTGGACAAGATCAAGATCGACAAGAGCTTCGTCCAGGACATCGGCCAGGATGAAGGCGCGACCATCGTGCGGGCGATCATCCAGCTCGGTAAAAGCCTCGGCATGACCGTCATTGCCGAGGGGGTCGAAACGCCGGAACAGGAAGCCTATCTGATTGCCGAAGGCTGCCAGGAAGGCCAGGGCTACTACTACAGCAAGCCACTGCCTGCTCGTGAGCTCGATCTGCTGCTGCGCCAGTCGCAGCCATTTGACCGGGCCATCAACTCGGAGCTGTATTGAACGCCGTCTCGCCCTGGCCCGACGCTCCTGGTTGTCCATGACAAGCCGGCCCGGGCAACTGGCCAGATGCGCCGACCTGAGCGACACTGCGCCCCTTTTCCGGCCCCGCCCACCGACGAGCTCACGATGAAACGCTTCGTACTCTGCGATACCGCTCCAATCCCCGGCGACGGCGGTGCCTTGTGCCTGTTCGAATATGGCGATGACTTCGTCATCAAGATTCAAGGTGGCAACGGCAACCAGCTGATGAACACCCGCACTCATGGCTCGGAAGATGCCCTGGCCGAGATTCCCTGCAAGCGAATTGCCGCACGGCCGCAGGCACGCGTACTGATTGGCGGCTTGGGCATGGGCTTCACGCTTGCCTCGGCGCTGCGCCATCTCGAGCAGGACGCCGAGGTGCTGGTCGCCGAACTGGTCCCCGGGGTGATCGACTGGAACCGTGGCGCACTGGGTGCGAAATCCGGATATCCGTTGCGCGATGCGCGGGCACTGGTCCTGAATCAGGATGTTGCCGAACTGCTGCAGAACGAGCCGCAGGGCTTCGATGCAATCATGCTGGACGTCGACAATGGCCCGGAAGGCCTGACGCAGAAGAGCAATAGCTGGCTCTACTCGCTGGACGGACTCGACGCCTGCGCACGAGCATTGCGCCCCTCCGGCGTGCTGGCGGTATGGTCGGCGAGCGCCGATCGCGCCTTCTCCGGGAAGCTCGCCAGAGCCGGCTTCAAGGCCGAGGAGGTCAAGGTGTTCGCCCATGGCAATCGCGGCACCCGCCATACCATCTGGATCGCCGAGAAGCGCAAGGGCTGAGGCGATGCCTACCTACCAGGCGGTCACACCCAACTGCGAAGCCAGCCAAACGGCACCTGCCAGGCAAAGCACAGCCCCGCCTGCCGCCTGCCAATGGAAACGCCGGGCCAACACTTCCTCGCCATGACTGGATAATACGAACGGCATCGCTTCCCGCGGTCGGCTCAGCCGGTGCAGGGCTGGGGCTGTGCTGCGCTGGCGATGCAGATCCTCAGCCTCGAGCCTCGCGGCCAGGCGCACCCGCCGCCACTCCTGCTCGTCGAGCAAGCCATCGGAATTGCTGTCGAAACGCTGCAGCAGACCGGAGAAGTCGCCTTTCCACCGACCAATCACTTCACGCCTGGCGGCATTCAGGTCGAATCCCTGGCGCCCTTCGCCACTGCTCTGAAAATCGCCGATCGCGTACAGCGGCTCCCCTTCGTGCAACCGCTCCTCGGTGTAGCGATAGCGCTTGGCGCCGCTGAACAAATCCAGCCAAGCACTCGGTGCGATGCTGCGTGGATGCCGCAGGTTGCCGGTCCAGACCTTGCGAAATGCCGGATATACCGTGGCACCGCGCGGGTCGATCAGGCACTCGCCGGTGGCATCGGCCAGTCGCAGCCACGCATCGCTGACGCCTCGTTCGACCACATGCCAGCTGCTGCGCTTGCCATTGGAGCGGTACGCCTCGATCCGATAGCGCCACCAAAGGCAGCTCTCGCCGGTCAGCGGGGCCACTGGCTGCGGCACCGCCAGCACGCGCAGCACGCCAGCCAGCTCGACGTATCCCTGGGCTGCCGAGCGAATCCGCGAGGTAGGGGTGTCGAGAAGATGGCGAGCACGTGACCAGCGCCCGATGCAGAGCCAAGCCCCGCCGGCACAGAGCGCGACAGCGGCGACGAAGGTGAAGGCCTGGCCGAGATCCATGTCAGCCGAACAGCGCCTTCAGGTCGACATCGGCCTTCTCTGTCTCGCTGAATTTCAGCAATACCGCTTCCTTGAAGCCGAACAGTCGCGCCAGCAGCACGTCGGGAAACTGCTCGATGCGCACGTTGTTCAGATTGACCGCCTCGTTGTACAGCTCGCGGCGATCGGCGATACCGCTTTCCAACCCGCTGATGCGCTGCTGCAGGTGGCGAAAGCTATCGTTGGCCTTGAGTTCGGGATAATTCTCGGCCAGCGCGAACAGTCTTCCGAGTCCGGCGCGCAATCCGCTTTCCGCCTGCCCGAGCGCAGCCACATCGCCTTGCTGGCGAGCGCTGGATACCGCGTTGCGGGCACTGATCACCTGCTCGAGCGTACTGCGCTCGTGCTGCATGTACTGGCGACAGGTCTCGACCAGTTTGGGCAACTCTTCGTGACGCTGGCGCAGCAGCACGTCGATGTTCGCCCAGGCCTTGCCAATGCCATGCTTGAGACGCACCAGGCCGTTATAGAGAATCACCGCGTAGGCGGCGACGAGGAACAGGACCACCAGCACAACCACCACGCTCAGGCTCATCGGCGTCTCCGGGAATGAACATGCAAAACGCCAGCATTGTACCGGCAGCGCCGAAGCGCAAGAGCGAGGTGGTGCACGCATTGGCTTTGCACAAAATGCAAATCTTTCGCATTATTGTCCGCTTCCGAGCAGCACTCGGCTTCGTTCACCCGCACGCAAAGGAATCCACACATGCTACGCACCCCCACCTGGGCAACCGCCAGCCTTCTCGCCGTGGCCATCTCGCTCGCCGGTTGCGGCGAGGACAAAGCCCCCGCGAACCAGACAGCCGCCCCGCAGAGCACCACCGAGACTGCACCTGCCAAACAGGCGAAGGCGCTTGACGAGAAGGCCGCCAAGGCCGTCGTGAGCCACTATGCCGATCTGGCGCTGGCCGTGTTCAGCGATGCGCATACCACTGGCGTGAAGCTGCAGGAGGCCGTCGACGCCCTGCTCGCCAACCCCAGCGAAGAAACCCTGCAGGCCGCCCGCCAGGCCTGGCTGGCCGCCCGGGTTCCGTACATGCAGACCGAGGTGTTCCGCTTCGGCAACGCGGTAGTGGATGACTGGGAAGGTCAGCTCAACGCCTGGCCGCTCGACGAGGGCCTGATCGACTACGTCGAGGGCGACTATCAGCATGCGCTGGGCAATCCGGGAGCGACGGCGAACATCATCGCCAATAGCGAACTGCAGATCGGCGAAGACAAGCTCGACACCCGCGAAATCAACGGCGAGTTGCTGGCGAACCTGAACGAACTGGCCGGTTCGGAAGCCAACGTCGCCACCGGCTACCATGCCATCGAATTCCTGCTCTGGGGCCAGGACCTCAATGGCAGCGGTGCGGGTGCCGGTCAGCGGCCGTATACCGACTATGTCGAGGGCGAGGGCTGCACCGGCGACAACTGCGACCGCCGCCGTACCTACCTGAAGGTGGCTACCGACCTGCTGGTCAGCGACCTGCAGGAGATGGTCGAACAGTGGCAGCCGGGCGCCGAGAACTACCGTGCCAGCCTGGAAGCGGAATCGGCCGAGAACGGCTTGCGCAAGATGCTCTTCGGCATGGGCAGCCTGTCGCTCGGCGAACTGGCCGGCGAGCGCATGAAGGTCGCGCTGGAAGCCAATTCCACCGAGGACGAGCACGACTGCTTCAGCGACAACACCCATAATTCGCACTTCTTCAATGCACGCGGCATCCGCAACGTCTACCTGGGCGAGTACCAGCGCGCCGACGGCAGCCGCCTGACCGGTCCGAGCCTCGCCTCGCTGGTCCAGGCCGCCAGCCCGGAAGTGGACAGCACGCTGAAGGCCGACCTGGAAAACACCGAAGCCAAGCTGCAGGTGCTGGTGGAAAGCGCCGACAATGGCGAAGCCTTCGACCAGCTGATCGCCGCGGACAATGCCGAAGGACAGGAGAAAGTGCGCAACGCCATCGCCGCGCTGGTCAAGCAGACCGCAGCGATCGAACAGGCCGCCGGTGCCCTCGGTATCAGCGATCTCAACCCCGACACGGCCGATCACCAGTTCTGATCCGCCGGGCGACACTGGCGTAGCCCCTGGCTGCGCCAGTGTCGCCATCCACCCCGCCCGCTAACTGCCCAGCGCCTCGCGCAAATGCAAATCCCTCTTATTCAATTTCGATTAGCCTGCTAAGATTGTGCCGCTTGATTCACCGCCCTGCAGGTATTTCCGATGCGCCCGCTGTTTCGCCGTCTCTTCCCACTGCTGGCCCTGGCCCTTGCCCTGGCAGCCTGCAATCACGACGAGACACCGACCTTCGACCAGCCTGAAGCCGGCGAAATGCTGTCGGGTGGCAGCACCACGGTGATGCAGTTCGATCAGAACGCTTTTTCCATGCCGTCGGCGAATCTTGCGCCGATGCGCCGACTAGACTTCAGCGTCGGCAACAGCTTTTTCCGCAATCCGTGGGTCATCGCCCCGTCATCCACCACCGCCCGCGACGGCCTCGGACCGCTGCTGAACACCAACGCCTGCCAGAACTGCCATATCAAGGACGGCCGCGGCCATCCGCCCGAACCCGGTGCTGCAAGCGCCGTTTCGATGCTGGTGCGCCTTTCCGTGCCGGCCGGCCCCGAGCACGCCGAGGTGATACGTGAGCGCGGCATTGCCCAGGAGCCGAGCTACGGCGGGCAGTTGCAGGACATGGCGATTCCCGGCGTGGCACCCGAAGGCAAAGTGCGGCTTGGCTATTCCATCGAACGCGTGCGCTTTGCCGACGGCACCGAAGTGGAACTGCGCAAACCCGAAGTCGAGCTGAGCGAACTGGCCTATGGCGAGATGCACCCAGACACCCAGCTTTCACTGCGTATCGCCCCTCCGATGATTGGCCTCGGCCTGCTCGAAGCCATAGCGGACGAGGCGCTGCTGGCCAATGCCGATCCCGATGACCACGACGATGACGGCATCTCCGGACGCCCCAACCGCGTCTACGACCAGACCACTCGACAAACCGTGATGGGCCGCTTCGGCTGGAAGGCCGGCCAGCCGAGCCTCAACCAGCAGAACGCGGATGCCTTCTTCAACGACATGGGCCTGTCCACCAGCCTGTTCAGTGGCAGCAGTTGCACTGATCGGCAGACCGATTGCCGGGCGCTACCCGACGGCGGCGAGCCGGAAGTGAGCGACAACATCCTCGCCCAGGTGCTGTTCTACACCCGCAACCTCGGCGTGCCGGCACGGCGCAATGTCGGCGATCCCCAGGTACTGGCCGGCAAGACGCTGTTCCACCGCGCCGGCTGCCAGAGCTGCCACGTCCCGCAGTTCACCACAGCCGCCGATGCCGCCGAACCGGAGCTGGCCAGCCAGGTCATCCGTCCCTATACCGACCTGCTGCTGCACGACATGGGCGAAGGTCTGGCCGACCATCGACCGGAATTCGAGGCCAGCGGTCGCGAGTGGCGTACAGCGCCTCTTTGGGGCATAGGCCTGACCCGGACGGTCAGCGGCCATAGTCAGTTCCTGCACGACGGCCGCGCGCGCAACCTGCTCGAGGCCATACTCTGGCACGGCGGTGAAGCAGAACGCGCACGCCAGACCGTGCTCGGCTTCGATCAGCAGGAGCGCAACGCACTTGTGAGCTTCCTCGAGTCGCTCTGAGCCACCACGCCAACCATTCATGCTTGCGCTCTGCCCGGGAGCGCAGCAATCCGACATTGCCGACGAGGACACCATGATCCGTTCGAATCTGTTTCGCATCGCCAGCGGCAGCCTGCTGAGTGCCCTGCTGCTGAGCGCCTGCACCCCCAGCGACCCACAGGCCGAGACCAGCAAGGCGCTGGTCGATGGCGTGCTGCTACCGACCTACACCCAGTGGTCGGAAGCCGACCGTCGCCTGGCGGCGAGCGCCATTGCCTTCTGCGCCGACAACCAGACACGGGAAGAGGCACGCCAGGCCTTCGTGCACGCGCAGACCACCTGGGCGGGGCTGCAACCGCTGATGATCGGCCCCCTGGGCGAGGGAAACCTGGCCTGGCAAGTCCAGTTCTGGCCGGACAAGAAGAATCTGGTGGGGCGCCAGGTCAGCGCGCTGCTCGAGGCCAAGCCCGACCTCAGCCAGGCGGATCTGGACAACGCCAGCGTCGTGGTACAGGGCCTGAGCGCCTATGAATACATTCTGTTCGACAAAAGCGTCGACCTTGATGAAAAAGCCACCCGGGCGCGCTATTGCCCGCTGCTGACCGCCATCGGCGAACATCAACAGAAGCTCGCCGCCAACGTTCTGCAGCAATGGCAGGACAAGGACGGCATGGCCGATCAGCTGCGCAGCTTTCCCAACGAGCGCTACGCCGAGCCGGGCGAGGCCATCGCCGAGCTGCTGCGGGTGCAAGTCACGGCCCTCGACGGCCTGAAGAAGAAGCTTGGTGCACCGCTCGGCCGGCAGACCAAGGGGCATCCGCAGCCCTACCAGGCTGAAGGCTGGCGCAGCGACACGACGCTGGTCAGCATCGCGGCGGCAGTCAAGGGTGCCGAAAGCCTCTGGCTGGGCGCTGACCGGGATGGCCTGCGCCAGCTGCTCGGTGGCGAGCAGAGCGATCTGGCCACACGCATCGATGCCGGCTACGCCGATCTTCTGCAGCAACTGGCCGGCCTGAACCAGCCGTTCGGCGAAATGCTCGCCAGCGAACAGGGCCGCGCACAGCTCGACGGGCTGTACGAGCGAATCGACCAGTTGCATCGGCTGCACCAGCTGGAACTGGCCCGCGCCCTTGGCGTGCAGATCGGTTTCAATGCCCACGACGGAGACTGAACATGAAACGCCGGACCCTACTCGGCCTGAGCGGTGCCATGCTCGCCGCTGGCGGTATCGCGGGCTGGGCCCTGACGCGCCACGGCGAGCAACAGGTGTTGCTGTCGGCGCGCGATGGCAGCGACGGCCGGCACTATGCCGTCGGCTACCGGCTCGACGGTAGCCAGGTGTTCGCCACGGCGGTCGCCGAACGCTGCCATGATGTCTATCCGCACCCGTTCCTGCCCCTGGCGGTATTCGTCGGTCGCCGGCCGAGCCGTGAAAGCTATCTGATCGACTCGCGCGACGGCCGCCTGCTGCAGGTACTGGCCTCGCCAGCCAACCGCCATTTCTACGGCCACGGCGTGTTCCATCGGGACGGCGAGTGGTTCTATACCACCGAGAACGACACGGCCGATGCCGGTCGCGGCGTGCTCGGCGTCTATCGGCTGGAGGATCGCCAACTGGTCCGCGTCGGCGAGCATGCGACCCACGGCATCGGCCCGCACCAACTGCTGTGGATGCCGGACGGTGAAACCCTGGTCATCGCCAACGGCGGCATTCGCACCGAGGCCGACAGCCGCGAGATGATGAATCTCGATGCGATGGAGCCGAGCCTGGTACTGCTGCGCCGCGACGGCACACTGGTCAGCAAGGAACAACTGCCCGAGCAGATGAACAGCGTGCGCCACCTGGCCGTTGCCGCGGACGGCACCATCGTCAGCGGCCAGCAGTATGAAGGCGACCCGATGGACCGCGTGCCGCTGCTGGCGATCAAGCGACCCGGCCAGCCATTCCAGCACTTTCCGCTGGGCGAGGCGCAACGCCAGATCATGAACCAATACACCGCCAGCCTGGCCATCCACGATGAACTGCGCCTGCTGGCCGTCACCGCGCCGCGCGGCAACAAGGTCTTCATCTGGGAGCTGGACAGCGCCGAGCTTCGCCAGGAGGTCCATCTGCCCGACTGCGCGGGCGTCGCCGCGGTCGCCGAAGGCTTCGTGGTCAGTTCCGGCCAGGGCCGTTGCCGGCTGTTCGACTGCCGTGGCTCGCGTATCGCCAGCACACCGCTGGAACTGCCGGCGGGGCTCTGGGACAACCATTTACGCATCGTCTAGCTCAAGAAAATCATCACGCCGCCGATGTAGGCAAGGCAACGGCAGGGACGTTCATTGCTGCTTTTATCCCACGACGAGACCTTGCCATGCTCCAGAAATCCCTGCGCGCGCAGATCCTCGCGCTGATCGGTGGCAGCCTTCTGCTGACGCTGATCGTCTCCCTCGCCTGCATTCGCCTGCTGGGCAGCAACATCGACCACTTCCAGGTGCTGCTCGATGGCCCGCTTGCCGAGCGGCAACTGATCGACGAGGCCAACCTCGAATTCAAGGTACAGGTCCAGGAATGGAAGAATGTGCTGCTGCGCGGCAAGCAGCCGGACCAGCGCAAGCGCTACTGGAGCCAGTTCGAGGCACAGGAAGCCAAGGTGCAGAGGATTCTCGCCGATCTGCTCGTGCTGACCGCCGAGGAGCCGGCGCTGGCCAGCCAGATCGAGCGCCTGCGCAACGAGCACCGTAACCTGGGAGACGCCTATCGCAAGGGACTGGAGGCCTTCATCGCCGCCGGTAGCGATCCTTTCGCCGGGGACGCCGCCGTGACCGGCATCGACCGGGACACCAGCGCCCACCTGAGCGAACTGGTCAAACAGCTGGGCGAGAACGCCCAGCTGCGCTAGAATGGCATTCGAGACGATGCCGAGCGCACGGCCCTGCTGGGAGCGGCCTTCATGGTCGTCGCCGGCATTCTGGTAGCCCTGCTCGGCCTGTGGCTGGTCAACCGCCAGATCATCGAGCCGATCCGTACGCTGATCGAGCACATTGCCCGCCTCAGCCAGGGCAAGTTCGCCGACCGAGTGGACGCCAGCCGTGCCGACGAACTGGGCCGTCTCGCGGCGGCCGCCAATGTGCTGCGCGATTTCCTCGCCGACACCTTTACTCGCCTGCAGCTGGGCACCTCCAACCTGGACAGCGCCAGCGGCGAGCTGAATGCCATCGCCAGACTGATGGCCGAAGGCGCCCGCGAGCAGTTCTCGCGCACCGATCAGGTCGCCACGGCCATGCACGAGATGTCGGCGACCGCCCAAGGAGTCTCGCGGCATGCCGCCGAAGCCGCACAGGCCGCCGACGCCGCCGACCATGCCGCGCAACAGGGCGAGGCGGTGATGCGCGGGACCATCGCCACCATCACCGATATGAGCAACGAGATCGCCAGCACGGCAGACGTCATTCGTCGCCTGGAAGGCGACAGCGGGCGCATCGGCAAGGTGCTGGAGGTGATCCGCGGGATCGCCGATCAGACCAACCTGCTGGCGCTCAACGCCGCCATCGAGGCCGCCCGCGCGGGTGATGCAGGCCGCGGCTTTGCCGTGGTCGCCGACGAGGTGCGCACCTTGGCCCAGCGCACCGCGAAGTCCACCGCCGAGATCCACCAGATCATCGACACTGTGCAGACCGGCGCGAGCGATGCCGTACGCGCCATCGAGAGCGGTCAGGCACGCAGCGAACAGGGCGTCGGCCAGGTGACCGAGGCCGGCCAGATGCTGCAGCGCATCACCCAAGCGGTGGAAGCGATCCGCGACATGAATCGCCAGATCGCCACGGCCGCCGAAGAGCAGACCGCGGTGGCCGACGATATCTCGCGCAATGTCATGGAAATCACCTCGATCGCGACCGCCAACCAGCAGAACGTCGAGCGGACCGAGACCGCCAGCCGCAACCTGCACGGGCTTTCGGCCCAGTTGAGTGAGGTCACCCAGCGCCTGGCCGGCTGACTGAAGATGGCGGAGCGGCAGCTTGCCGGCCGCCCGAGGCATCACTGACCGTACGCCCCACCCTCTTTACTTGCCGTCGTTTCGGGGCTAAGTTCCTCGCTCTGCGGTTCCTGCTGCGCCAGGTGGCCAACAGGTCGCCGACTCCGGCGACAACCGGGTCGTTCGGACGGCTGCCTCGATCATGGCAGTAGACAGCCGGCTCACATCTCCAAGGAAATCGGAACATGTTGCGCCGCATGCTGCTCATGCTGGGCGCGGTGATCGTCGTCGTTGCGATCCTCGCCGCCCTCAAGTTCAACTCGATCTACCAACAGATTCAGCAGTTCCAGGCACCCAAGCCGGCCATCGAGGTCGAGACGGAAAGCGCCCGGCGCATGGACTGGCAGAGCCGCCTGCCGGCGATCGGCACGCTCAAGGCCTCGCAGGGTATAGACCTCAGCGTCGAGATTGCCGGGACGATCAGCGATATTCAGTTTCAGTCCGGGGAAAAGGTCAGCAAAGGCCAGGCCATCGTGCTGCTCGACAGTGAAATGGAACAGGCCAGCCTGGCCAGTGCCGAAGCCGATCTTGGCCTGGCCAGGCTGGAGTTCCAGCGTGCACGCAGCCTGCTCGAACGCCAGGCGGTCTCCCGCAGCGAATACGACCGGCTCAATGTGCAAGCGCAAAAGGCCGAGGCCAGCGTCGCCCAGCTGCGCGCCAGCCTGGCGAAGAAGCGAATCCTGGCCCCCTTCTCCGGCACCATCGGCATCCGCCAGGTGGACGTGGGCGATTACATCGGTGCCGGTACGCCGATCGCCACGCTGCAGGACCTTTCCACGCTGTTCGTCGACTTCTTCCTGGCCGAACAGCACGTGCCGCTGCTCAAGCTCGGCCAGCGGGTACAGCTGCGGGTCGCCGCCTATCCCGAAGAGCGCTTCGAAGGCGTGATCACTGCGCTGAATCCGAAGGTGGAAACGACCACCCGCAACGTGCAGGTGCGCGCCGAGCTGGCCAACCCCGATGGCCGCCTGCTACCGGGCATGTTCGCCGACCTGCAGGTGCTGCTACCGAGCGAAACCGCGCAGGTGGTGGTGCCGGAAACCGCCATCACCTACACGCTGTACGGCAATTCGGTGCTGCTGGTGACCAAAGGCACGCCGCCGGAGGGCGTCAGCACGGACGAACCCTATCTGGTGGTCGAGCGGCGCTTCGTCACCACCGGTGAGCGCCGTGATGGCTTGGCGGTCGTCCTCGAGGGACTCGAGGATGGCGAACAGGTGGTCACCGCCGGCCAGCTCAAGCTGGACAGTGGCACCCATGTCGCCATCGCCGAAAGCCGTACGCTCAAGCCGGAAGGCTCACCGCAGCCGGCGAACGACTAGAAAAAGCCCGCTCTAAACCACAGCCGGCCCGACGCACAGCAGACTTCGACAAGTTTCCAGGGACCTCCCCATGGCGTTCACCGACCCCTTCATCCGCCGCCCCGTGCTGGCCAGTGTCATCAGCCTGCTGATCGTGCTGCTCGGCGTGCAGGCCTTCAACAGCCTCAGCATTCGGCAATACCCGCAGATGGAAAGCGCATTGATCACGGTGACCACCGCTTATCCGGGGGCGAACGCCGAGACCATCCAGGGCTACATCACCCAGCCGCTGCAGCAGAGCCTGGCCAGCGCCGAGGGCGTGGACTACATGACCTCGGTGAGCCAGCAGAACGCCTCGGTGATCTCGGTCTATGCGCGCATCGGCGCCGACACGGATCGTCTTTATACCGAGCTGCTGAGCCAGGCCAACTCGGTGAAGAACCAGCTGCCGCAGGACGCCGAGGACCCGGTGCTGAACAAGCAGGCAGCCGATTCCACTGCGCTGATGTACATCAGCTTCTACAGCGACCAGTTGAGCAATCCGCAGATCACCGACTACCTGTCGCGGGTCATCCAGCCCAAGCTGGCGACCCTGCCAGGCATGGCCGAAGCGCAGATCCTCGGCAACCAGGTGTTCGCCATGCGCCTCTGGCTGGACCCGGTGAAGCTCGCGGCCTATGGGGTTTCCGCCAGCGACGTCAACGAGGCGGTGCGCCAGTACAACTTCCTCTCCGCCGCCGGTGAAGTGAAAGGCCAGTACGTGGTCACCAGTATCAACGCCGATACCGAGCTGAAGACCCCGGAAGCGTTCGCGGCCATTCCGCTCAAGACCGTGGGCGACAGCCGCGTGCTGCTCGGTGATGTGGCACGGGTGGAGATGGGTGCCGAAAGCTACAACTCGATCAGCTCGTTCGACGGCATCCCCTCGGTCTATATCGGCATCAAGGGCACGCCCAGTGCCAACCCGCTGGACGTGATCAGGGAAGTGCGCGCGATCATGCCGCAGATCGAGGCGCAGCTGCCGCCGGGCCTGAAGGCGACCATCGCCTACGATGCCACCGAATTCATCCAGGCCTCCATCGACGAGGTGGTGAAGACCCTGGCCGAGGCGGCGCTGATCGTCATCATCGTCGTCTTCCTCTTCCTCGGCTCGCTGCGCACCGTGCTGATCCCGGTGATCACCATCCCGCTGTCGATGATCGGCGTGCTGTTCTTCATGCAGGCGATGGGTTACTCGATCAATCTGCTGACCCTGCTGGCGATGGTGCTGGCGATCGGTCTGGTGGTGGATGACGCCATCGTCGTGGTGGAGAACATCCACCGACACATCGAGCAGGGCAAGCCACCGTTCCAGGCCGCTCTCGATGGCGCGCGCGAGATCGCCATGCCGGTGGTTTCGATGACCATCACCCTGGCCGCCGTCTATGCGCCCATCGGCTTCCTAGAGGGGCTGACCGGCGCGCTGTTCCAGGAGTTCGCCCTGACCCTGGCCGGGGCCGTGCTGATCTCCGGCGTGGTGGCGCTGACGCTGTCGCCGATGATGTGCTCGAAGCTGCTGCGTCAAGAAGGGAATCCCAGTGGCTTCGCCCATCGCCTGGACGAGCTGTTCGAGCGTCTCAAGCAACGCTACCAACGCGCACTGCATGGCACCCTTAATACCCGCCCGGTGGTACTGGTGTTCGCCGTGCTGGTCCTCGCGCTGATTCCCGTGCTGCTCATGTTTACCGAGAGCGAACTGGCACCGGAGGAGGATCAGGGCATCGTCTTCATGATGGCCAGCGCGCCGAAGACCGCCAACCTGGACTACCTGAACGCCTACACCGACCAGTTCCTGGAGATCTTCAAGAGCTTCCCGGAGTACTACTCCTGGTTCCAGATCAACGGTTTCGACGGCGTGCAGAGTGGCATCGGCGGCTTTCTGCTCAAGCCCTGGGACGAGCGCGAACGCTCGCAGATGGAGATCCTTCCCGAGGTGCAGGCCAAGCTCGATCGCCTGCCCGGCCTGCAGATCTTCGGCTTCAACCTGCCCTCGCTGCCGGGCACCGGTGAAGGCCTGCCCTTCCAGTTCGTGATCAACACCGCCAACGACTACGAGACGCTGCTGCAGGTGACCGAGCGCATCCGCAAGCGTGCCGAGGAATCGGGCAAGTTCGCCTTCCTCGACGTGGACCTGGCCTTCGACAAGCCGGAGATCGTGGTCGAGATCGACCGCGAGAAGGCCGCGCAGATGGGCGTGTCCATGGAAGACCTCGGCCTGACCCTGAGCACCCTGCTCGGTGAGGGCGAGATCAACCGCTTCACCATCGAAGGCCGCAGCTACAAGGTCATCGCCCAGGTCGAGCGCGCCTACCGCGACAATCCAGGCTGGCTGAGCAACTACTACGTGCGCAACCAGCAAGGCCAGATGCTGCCGCTGTCGACGCTGATACGGGTGCACGACCGCGCCCGGCCGACCCAGCTCAAGCAGTTCCAGCAGCTCAACGCCGCGATGATCCAGGGCTTTCCGATCGTCAGCATGGGGGAAGCGATCGAAACGTTGCAGACCATCGCCCGCGAAGAGGCGCCCGAGGGCTTCAGCTTCGATTACGCCGGCGCCTCGCGCCAGTACGTGCAAGAAGGCAATGCGCTGTATCTGACCTTTGCCCTGGCGCTGGCAGTGATCTTCCTGGTCCTGGCCGCGCAATTCGAGAGCTTCCGCGATCCGCTGGTGATCCTGGTCAGCGTGCCGCTTTCGGTGTGCGGTGCGCTGGTGCCGCTGTTCCTCGGTCTGTCGAGCATGAACATCTATACCCAGGTGGGGCTGGTGACGCTGATCGGCCTGATCAGCAAGCACGGCATCATGATCGTCGAGTTCGCCAACCAGCTGCGCCGCGAACAGGGCCTGGGCCGGCGCGAAGCGGTGGAAGAAGCCGCGGCGATCCGCCTGCGCCCGGTGCTGATGACCACGGCGGCGACGGTGTTCGGCATGGTGCCGCTGATCATCGCCAGCGGAGCCGGTGCGGTCAGCCGCTTCGACATCGGCCTGGTGATCGCCACCGGCATGTCGGTGGGCACGCTGTTTACCCTGTTCGTCCTGCCTGCCATATACGACTTACTCGCCCGCCCCGACCATGCGCCAGCCGCTACCGAGCCGGTCAGAGCCCGCTAACCGCCGCTTGGCTCAACGCGGCCCCTGGGACAAGCCGTAAAGCAGCAACAGCAGATCCTGATCAGGGCGTATCGCTTCGAACTGCGACCGCCCGACAGGCGGCACAGGGCAGTAACTGCGGATTTCGCTGCTCTTCACCAGCGTCGCTCCGGGCTCGTGCCAGGCCGCTACGCAGACCGTGGTCACTCCAAGCGCACCGACCATGAATAATCCTCGAACAATTTCCAGCTTCATGGCGTAAACCGTTGATTAATGAGGTGGTGAACTGACCGTAGCTCAGTTACTCGATTACTGCGTCGTTTTGGACGAACGGTGCTTTCCGCCGAGAGGCACGCTCGTTTCCCAGGTATAAAAAAACCCCGCACGAGGCGGGGTTCTTTTTGCAGCTAAGGGCCGGTCGGCTTACATCATGCCGCCCATGCCACCCATACCGCCCATGCCACCCATGTCCGGCATGCCGCCAGCGGCCTTGTCTTCAGCCACTTCGGCGATCATCGCTTCGGTGGTGATCATCAGGCTGCCGATGGACGCTGCAGCCTGCAGCGCCGAACGGGTCACCTTGGCCGGGTCGAGAATACCCATCTCGATCATGTCGCCATAGGTGTCGGAAGCGGCGTTGAAGCCGTAGTTGCCTTCACCCTGCTTGACCTTGTCGACCACCACGCTCGGCTCGCCGCCGGCGTTGGAGACGATCTGGCGCAGCGGCGCTTCGACGGCGCGACGCAGCAGCGCGATACCGACGTTCTGGTCTTCGTTCTCGCCCTTCAGTTCGGAGATAGCCTGCAGAGCACGCACCAGCGCGACACCACCGCCAGGGACCACACCTTCTTCGACGGCAGCACGGGTCGCGTGCAGGGCGTCTTCAACGCGGGCCTTCTTCTCTTTCATCTCGACTTCGGTACCGGCACCGACCTTGATCACGGCAACGCCGCCAGCCAGCTTGGCCAGACGCTCTTGCAGCTTCTCCTTGTCGTAGTCGGAGGAGGTGTCCTCGACCTGCTTGCGGATCTGCGCCACGCGAGCTTCGATGTCGGCCTGAGCGCCGGCGCCGTCGATGATGGTGGTGTTTTCCTTGTTCAGCACGACGCGCTTGGCGTTACCCAGGTGCTCCAGGGTAGCGGTTTCCAGGCTCAGGCCGACTTCTTCGGAAATCACGGTACCGCCAGTCAGGATGGCGATGTCCTGCAGCATGGCCTTGCGGCGATCGCCGAAGCCAGGCGCCTTGACCGCAGCGACCTTGACGATGCCACGCATGTTGTTGACCACCAGGGTGGCCAGGGCTTCGCCTTCGACGTCTTCGGCAACGATCAGCAGCGGGCGACCGGCCTTGGCAACGGCTTCCAGCACCGGCAGCAGTTCGCGGATGTTGGAGATCTTCTTGTCGACCAGCAGCAGCAGCGGGCTGTCCAGCTCGGCGACCATGGTGTCCGGCTTGTTGATGAAGTACGGCGACAGGTAGCCGCGATCGAACTGCATGCCTTCGACGACGGACAGCTCGTTCTCCAGACCCGAACCTTCCTCGACGGTGATCACGCCTTCCTTGCCTACGCGCTCCATGGCTTCGGCGATGATGTCACCGATGGAGGAGTCGGAGTTGGCAGAGATGGTGCCGACCTGGGCGATGGCCTTGGAGTCGGTGCACGGCTTGGCCAGGTTCTTCAGCTCGGCGACGATGGCGATGGTGGCCTTGTCGATGCCGCGCTTGAGGTCCATCGGGTTCATGCCGGCGGCAACGGCCTTCAGGCCTTCGTTGACGATGGCCTGGGCCAGAACGGTAGCGGTGGTGGTGCCGTCACCGGCCTCGTCGTTGGCCTTGGACGCAACGTCCTTGACCAGCTGGGCGCCCATGTTCTCGAAGCGGTCCTTCAGCTCGATTTCCTTGGCGACGGACACGCCGTCCTTGGTGATGGTCGGAGCACCGAAGCTCTTTTCCAGCACGACGTTACGGCCTTTCGGGCCGAGGGTCGCTTTGACGGCGTCGGCCAGGACGTTCACACCGACCAGCATCTTCTTGCGTGCGGAGTCGCCGAATTTGACTTCTTTAGCAGCCATGTTGATTGATCCTCAATTCGTGAATTATTTACGGAGATTCGCGGTTGATCAGGCTTCGACGACGGCGAGGATTTCGTTCTCGCTCATCACCAGCAGGTCTTCGCCGTCGACCTTGACGGTGTTGCTGCCCGAGTAAGGGCCGAACACCACCTTGTCACCGACCTTGACGGCCAGCGCGCGTACTTCGCCGTTGTCCAGCACGCGGCCGGTACCGACAGCAACGACTTCGCCACGGTTCGGCTTCTCGGCAGCGGAGCCCGGCAGGACGATGCCGCCTGCGGTCTTGGTTTCTTCTTCGCTGCGACGAATCACGACGCGGTCATGCAGAGGACGAAGCTTCATTGTCGATCTCTCCTAGTAGAGTGGTTCCATGCCGATGACCCTTCATCGGCGGGTTGGGCAAATCCGGCGGTGCCGGTTGCGGCCCGCAATGCGAGCCGCAGAAGACGGACTGTCGAACACGACAGCGACCTTGCGGTGTCCGCTACATGCGGGCGCTCAGGAACATTTCAAGGGGCGCAGATGAAATTTTCATGGCCGGAAACGAAAATAGGCATGCTCGATGGCATGCCGGTTGCCCTGCCAAAGTCGATCATCTATCGCGATCGCGACGCTCCCACTCGCCTTCGATCACGTTGGGCCGCTGCGGGCCGGAGCGCGCCTGCAGGTCATCGGCAAAGGCACGCTGACGACGTACCTGGGCCTCGATCCGCCGATTGATCATGCGGAACAGGAAATTGCGCGTCGGCGGAAAGAGCACGATCAGCGCCAGCACGTCGCTGATGAACCCGGGCAGGAACAACAGCCCCCCGCCGATGGCCATCATCAGGCCCTGCAGCATCTCGCGCTCGGGCAGCTCACCTCGAGCCAGCCGTTCGCGTGCGCGCCAGGCGGTAGCAAAACCGGCCAGGCGCAGCAGCAGGATGCCAGCGATCCCGCTGAGCACCAGCAGCAGGATGGTCGCCAACGCACCAATGGAGCTGCCGACCTTGATCAGTACGTACAGCTCGGCCAGTGGAAACAACAGGAACAGCACAAAGAAGATTCGCATCGAGGGTCCTTGACGGAAGATCAGCTTCCAGTCCTCTGTAGATGACGGCATCGCAGGCCTAATTCAACCCGCATGGAAAACAGCCTGTAACCGGATTATGCACCTCGCGCCTGAAGCCAGGCTGAATCCTCTCAACTGCGGGCCAAAGCCACCAGCGCCTGGCGCACCGCCACGGGCGTCTCGCAAGGGGCCGCAAAGGCAAGCCAGTGCAGCGCCTGGCCGATCCGCAGATGAAAGCCTTCGCTGTCGATGCCGGCCAGTTGCGCCGCCGGGCTGCGTGGCAGGCCGGCCTGCTCGACGTAATGGGCGATGGCGGCGGCATGATCCTCATTCATATGCTCGACCATGCTCCGCTCCACCTCCCCGTTTTCGACCGCGAACGGGTTGGCCAGTGCGACCTGGTCCAGCCAGTGAATCGCGCCGAAGCCGCCGATGTAGCGCCAGCGCACCGGATCGAGCACCCAGAAGTCGAAGTCGTGCACGCGGTGATAATCCCGTGACTCGGGAAAATAGCGGTAATAGCGCTGCGCGGCCGCTTCGATCGCTGCAGGCCCGTCGAGCTGCCGCGCCTCGGCCAGCAGGGTAAGTCGCCCGGCCGCCTGGACGTCGTCGGCGGCACGCTCGCCGACCAGCAACGAGCAGCGCCCATCGCCCTTGAGGTTGCGGGTATGCTGGGCGATGCGGCTGATCAGGATCAGCGGCCGGCCGCTGGCATCCAGGCAATAGGGCACCACCGAACCGAACGGAAATCCGGGCATGGCCTGGGAATGGGTGGAGAGCACGCCGCGGTATTCCTTGAGCAGGAGTAGTCGGGCATGCTTGCTGGCTTCGGCGCTCACCTGGGGCTCCTCGAGAGGCGATTTCGTTTCGACGGTGCGCTCAGCATAACGGTTTCCCCGGCGGACGTCGTTTTCCGCAGCAGAACGACAACAAGGAGATGAGCATGCAGCTTCAAGACAAGGTCATCATCGTCACCGGCGGCGGACAGGGTCTGGGCCGCGCGATGGGCGAGCACCTGGCGAGCAAGGGCGCTCGACTGGCACTGGTCGACCTCAATCAGGAACGCCTGGACGAAGCCGTGGCTGCGTGCAAGGCAGCCGGCGGAGAGGCACGCGCCTACCTGTGCAATGTCGCCAACGAGGAGCAGGTGACCGACATGGTCGCTCGCGTGGCCGAAGACTTCGGTGGCCTGCACGGGCTGGTGAACAATGCCGGCATCCTGCGCGACGGCCTGCTGCTCAAGGTCCGCGACGGCGAGATCAGCAAGATGAGCCTGGCCCAGTGGCAGGCGGTGATCGACGTCAACCTCACCGGCGTGTTCCTCTGCACCCGCGAGGTCGCGGCGAAGATGGTCGAGCTCAAAAGCGAGGGCGCGATCATCAACATCTCCTCCATCTCCCGCGCCGGCAACATGGGCCAGACCAACTATTCTGCCGCCAAGGCTGGCGTGGCTTCGGCCACGGTAGTCTGGGCCAAGGAACTGGCCCGTTACGGCATTCGCGTGGCTGGCGTGGCGCCGGGCTTCATCGAGACGGAAATGGTCGCCAGCATGAAGCCCGAAGCACTGGAAAAGATGACCGCCGGCATTCCGCTGCGGCGCATGGGCAAGCCGGCCGAGATCGCCCATTCGGTGGCCTACATTTTCGAGAACGACTACTACACCGGACGCATCCTGGAGCTGGATGGCGGCTTGCGACTCTAGGCAGCCGCAAGCCGCTGCTTTTTTTACCAGCCCACACCGAAGCCGATGCTGTAGCGCGTCTCGTCCAGATCGTCGTCCGCGCCGCTGATGATGTCCTTCTCCGCCTTCATGTTCAGCGAGGCCCAGTCGGTCACCTTGTAGCGCAGGCCGACTTCGGCATCGAGGGCATAATCGGCGACGTTTTCCAGCGGCTTGCCAAGTTCGCCAGTGCTGAACAGCTCGAAGGTCTTGCCCACCAGATAGCGGTTGTAGTCCCACTTCATCGCCGCCAGGTAGAAATTCTCCTTGTCACCATCGGAGAACTCGTAATCGCTGCGGTTGATCAGCCCGGCCAGCGAGAACGCGCCCAGGTCATCGTCCCAGAACTGATAACCCGGACCGGTACCGATGGTGCGCTGGCGGCGCACGTCTTCGATCTGGTCGCGCTTGTAGCTCAGGCGCCCCTGCCAGAACCAGTGCTCGTCGATGAATCGGTCCAGCGCGTATTCGGCGTCCCAGTTGTCGGTGACCGTGACGCCGTCGCGGTATTCCCGGTTGTAGTTGCCGGTGCCGTTGTGTCGCCACAAACCATGCCGGGCCTTGGTATCGAAGGAGACGTCGTAGTCATCGGTATCGGTATCGGCGCGTTTGTAATCCATCGCCACATCCACATTGCCGCTCCAGGTGAAATCCTGGATCAGCGGCTTGGGATGGATGATCTGCGTGATGCTCGCCAATTCCACCGTACGCGGCGCGGCGCCGTTGACCAGCGTGACCTTGCCCCGCTCGGCGGCCTGCAGCGCCTGGGCGACCTCACCGCTCACGTCGTCCTGTTTGACGAGCAACTTCTGGTCGCTCTCCAGCGTGGCGATCTGGCTCCACTTCAGCGGGATCGAGCCACCATATTCGGTCTCGATGAGCAGCTTGCCGCCGTCGAGCACACTGATCTTGCCGGTCAGGCGGTCACCGTTCTTGAGCCACACGGTGTCGGCAAGCGCTGGCAGGGCAAAAGTGGAAAGGGTCACGCAAAGCAGGGTTCTGGAGAACATATATGTACGGGATTCTGGCCGGGATCGATTGAAAGGCTGGCATTATCCTTATGCCTTTAACCACAGCAAGCACGGACCGCCGAATGGAACAGGAGTTCGCCAAGCCCCGACTGGAAGCACCAGCATGAACGAGCACACTCCGTTGCTGCCACCCTCCGCCGATGCCGAGACGCGTCGTGCAGCCGTCTATCTGGTGATGTCGCAGATTCCATACGGCAAGGTCGTGAGTTATGGCCAATTGGCCGCAATGGCCGGGCTCGGTCGCGCAGCACGCTGGGTCGGCCGATTGATGTCGCAACTGCCGGACGGCACCAGCCTGCCCTGGCACCGGGTGATCGCCGCTGGTGGCCGGCTCAGCCTGCCAGCCGGCTCCCCGGCTGGGCATGAGCAGCGCATGCGCCTGCGCGCAGAAGGGCTGAGCATCGTCAACGACCGGGTGGACATGCGTCGGCACGGCTGGCATTCGACGGAGCACAGCGGTTAGAGTGCGCCCTTCGTCCAAACTGTACAGAACCTCGATGTATGTCCCGTGAAACCTGGCGCGCTGCGCTAGCCGCCTATGCCAGCCCCGCCACGCTGGCCCTGCTGTTGCTGGGTTTCGCAGCTGGTCTTCCCGCTGTACTGGTGTTCTCCACCCTCTCGGTGTGGCTGCGCGAAGCGGGTGTCTCGCGTGAAACCATTGGCTTCGCCAGCTGGATCAGCCTGGCCTATGCGTTCAAGTGGGTGTGGTCGCCCATGCTCGACCAGTGGCGTCTTCCCTGGATCGGCGCGCTCGGCCGCAGGCGCTCCTGGCTGGTGCTGTCGCAGGGATTGATCGCCATCGGTCTGATCGGCATGGCGCTGTGCAATCCGCAACACAACCTCACCATGCTCATCGCGCTGGCGGTGATGGTGGCGTTTTCCTCGGCCACCCAGGACATCGCCATCGATGCCTATCGCCTGGAAATAGCCGAAGACAAACTGCAGGCGACCCTGGCGGCCAGCTACATGACCGGCTACCGCATCGCCATGCTGCTGGCCAGTGCCGGCGCCCTGTTCCTCGCCGAATGGCTCGGCTCGAGTAGCCACGACTACAACCAGGCGGCCTGGACCACCACCTATCTGGCTTTCGCCCTGCTGATCCTGCCCGGCCTGATCACCAGCCTGGTGATCCGCGAGCCGGATGGCGCCGCACCGCTGCCCAACGAGCCGTCATGCTACAGCTTCAACCACCAGCTCGCCGCGGTCGGATTGCTGCTCGTGCTGTTGATTTCCATACCGGCGATGATCAATGCATTGATCGCCCAGGCGTGGCCGCGAGCGACGCTGTATGCGCTGTTCATACTCGGCAGTATTTCACCCATGGGCCGGGCGCTGTTCGTGCCGGTACGGCATATCTTCAGCCAAGCCAAGCAACGCCAGCGACCGGCACGGTTCGACTTCGCTCATCAGGCGGTATCGGTCATCGTGCTGATCATCCTGATGGTATCCACGACCGGCATGTTCCAATCCTATTGGGGCGGCTACTGGCCGCGCGGCACCATGTACCTGCTGATCTGCTGGGGCTGCCTGTCAGGCCCAGGCCGCATCCTCATGGGGCCGGTGCTGACACCGATCACCGACTTCATCATGCGTTACCGCTGGCAGGCGCTGCTGCTGCTCGGGCTGATCGCCACCTACCGGATGTCGGACACCGTGATGGGCGTGATGGCCAACGTGTTCTATATCGACCAGGGCTTCTCCAAGGACGAGATCGCCAGCGTCAGCAAGCTGTTCGGGCTGATCATGACCCTGCTCGGCGCGGCATTCGGCGGCCTGCTGATCGTGCGCTTCAGCATCCTGCCGATCCTCTTCATCGGCGGCGTCGCCTCGGCGGCGACCAACCTGATGTTCATGCTGCTGGTGGAAATGGGCGCCAACCTGCAGATGCTGGTCGTCACCATTTCCTGCGACAACTTCAGCGGTGGACTGGCGTCGACAGCCTTCGTCGCCTACCTGTCGAGCCTGACCAACCTCAAGTTCTCGGCCACCCAATATGCGCTGCTCAGTTCCTTGATGCTGCTGCTGCCGCGCCTGCTCGGCGGTTATTCCGGCGTCATGGTGGAAAACCTCGGTTACAGCAACTTCTTCCTGGTTACCGCCCTGCTCGGAGTACCGACCCTGGTGCTGATCGTCTGGCAGTGGACCCGGAGCCGACAGCAGCCCGGTGCCGTGGAACACGAAGCGACCTCGGAACACTCCTGATACAGCGAATCAGCCTGAAACGAAGAAGCCGGCGAAATGCCGGCTTCTTGATGCGTGCATGAACCTCAGCTCTGTACCAGGTGCACCACACGCTGCGGGAAGGGAATGCCGACCCCGGCGGCGGCCATGCGCTCCTTGACCAGCTCGGTGAAACCGAACGTCACCGGCCAGAAGTCCTCCGTCGCCACCCAAACGCGCAAGGACAGGTTCACCGCGTTGTCACCCAGGCCGGTAACGAACACGACCGGCTCGGGGTCGCGCAGCACACGCGGATCTTCGGCAATCTCCAGCAGGATCTGGCGCGCCAGCTTGATATCGCTGCTGTAGTCGATGCCGACATTGATGTCGGCGCGGCGCCGAGGCTCGCGAGAATAGTTGGTGATATGCCCGTTCGACAGCGCGCCGTTGGGCACTACCACGGTCTTGTTGTCAGCGGTCTTGAGTACCGTGTGGAAAATCTGGATGGAGTTGACGGTGCCGCTGACACCCTGCGCCTCGATCCACTCGCCAACGCGAAACGGACGGAACAGCAGGATCAGCACGCCACCGGCAAAGTTCCCCAGGCTGCCCTGCAACGCCAAGCCGATGGCCAGGCCGGCGGCGCCGATCACCGCGATGAACGAGGTGGTTTCCACACCTATCATCGACGCTACGCTGATCAGTAGCAGCACCTTGAGCGCTATGCTGGCCAGACTGCCGATGAAGCCATGCAGGGTCGGGTCGACCTTGCGACGCTGCAGCAGGCTGCTGACCTTGCCGGTCAGCGTATTGATCAGCCACCAGCCGAGCAGCAGCGTCAGCAGGGCAAGCAGAACCTGTGCACCGTATTGCAGAACCACGGGCAGCCAGGATTCGGAAAGATCGACCAGATAGTCGACAGAGAGGTCCATGAAAATACTCCTTCGGGGATCGGTGCCGGCAGGCCGGACACCGATAACAGCGGGGGGATAGAACATGCGCCGCGGCGCAGCGGGAATCAGTCGCGGAAGTTGTTGAACTGCAGAGGCATTCCGAACTCATGGCCACGCAGCAGGGCAATGGCTTCCTGCAGATCGTCGCGCTTCTTGCCGGTCACGCGTACCTGTTCACCCTGGATCGCGGCCTGCACCTTGAGCTTGGCGTCCTTGATGTACGCGACGATCTTCTTCGCCAGCTCCTTGTCGATGCCTTCGCGCAGCACGGCTTCCTGCTTCATGGTCTTGCCGGAAGCGTAGGCGTCCTTGATTTCCAGGCACTGGATATCGATCTTGCGCTTGACCAGACTCAGCTTGAGGAGCTCCAGCATCTGTTCCAGCTGGAATTCGGCGTCTGCCGTCAACTGCACGGTCAGGTCCTTCTGCTCGAAGCTGCCTTTGCCACGCAGGTCGTAACGTCGATCCAGTTCCTTGATGGCGTTATCGATCGCATTGGTGACTTCGTGCTTGTCCAGTTCGGACACCACGTCGAACGAGGGCATGATATTCCTCCACTTAACTGAAGCGCGACGGACCGCATGAGCCGAGCGCGCATGTCTTGACGGTATGAAAGCGCAGTCATTATAACGCTTAGACGTGTCAGCGCCCGCCCTACGGCCTGGAGTGACAGGACGCCCCAACAATTGATCGAGCGCGCCATGCCCAACCCTCACCTGAGCATCCTCGTCGTCGATGACGCCAAGTTCTCCAGCGTCATGATCGGTCGCGCACTGAGCAAAGCCGGCTATCAGGATATCCGCTTCGCCAGCAGCGCCGCCGACGCGCTGGCGCAGCACGCGCAACGCCCCGCCCACGTCCTGCTGGCGGACTGGCTGATGCCGGAGATGGATGGCCTCGAACTCACCGGACAGATTCGCCAACGTGATGCCGCGAGCGGTCACTACAGCTACATCATCCTGTTCACCGGGCGCGACAGCGAGAACGCCCTGGGCCAGGCGTTCGATCATGGCGTGGATGACTTCATCAGCAAGTCGGCGATGAGCGAGCAGCTGCTGCCGAGAATCTTCGCTGCCGACCGGCTATGTGCTTCCCTGCAGCGCCTGAAGCAGGAAAACCATCAGCTGGCTGAAAGTGTCGCCAGCCTGGAGCAGCAAAGCCTGCACGATCCGCTGACCGGACTGGGCAACTGTCGCTACCTGCATCAGCGCCTGGCGGCCAGCCTGCGGCAAATGGAAAATCGAGGCAGCGCGCTGTACTACCTGCAGATCGGCCTGGCGAATGCCGATGCGCTGCGCGAGCGCCACGGCGAAGAACTCTACGCGGAGATCCTCTGCGCCATTGCCAGCCGCCTGCAGCAGCTCGTCCGCCCCCTGGATGTGGTGTGCCGGATCGATGACAGCCAGTTCGGCCTGCTGGCGCAGGTCAGCGACCTCAAGAGCTGCTCACCGAGCAGTTTCAAGCGCCTGCACGAGGGCCTGAATCTGCGTGCAATGAAGACCAGCGAGGGCTTCGTCTCGATCAAGGCGGGAATCAGCCTGATCACCCTCGATATCGATGCGCTGCCCATCACCCCCCAGACCATCATCGAACGCGCAGCGAGCCTGCTGCCGGACGCCTACAGCACCGGCCGCATCGTCCCGTTGCGGCTGAAGCAGTCGGTATGAGCCGGTGACCTGGCACATCCTCGGAGCGGGTGCGCTCGGCAGCTTGTGGGCCACGCGCCTGGCGCGCGCCGCTGTACCGGTACGGCTCATCCTGCGCTCGGCGCAACGCCTGGGCGAGTATCAACGCAGCGGCGGGCTCAATCTGAAAGAGGACGGCCGCAGCAGCGTGCAGCGGATACCGGCGGAACTGCCCGACACACCCGTCCCGATCGAACGGCTGCTGGTGGCCTGTAAGGCCTATGACGCCGAGGCGGCCATCGCCCAGGTGGTATCTCGTCTCGTGCCCGGTGGCGAGATACTGCTGCTGCAGAACGGCCTCGGCAGCCAGCAAGCGATTGCCGAGCGCTGGCCTCAGGCGCGCTGCATCTTCGTATCGAGCACGGAAGGTGCCTATCGCGAGGCCGACTTCAGCGTCGTGTTCGCCGGCCGCGGCCAGAACTGGCTGGGCGACCCCGGCGGGGGCGACGCGCCGTCCTGGCTGGATGAGCTGGAGCGTGCCGGTATTGCGCATATATGGAGCAGCGACATCCTCACCCGGCTCTGGCGCAAACTCGCCCTGAACTGCGCCATCAATCCGCTTAGCGTGCTCCACGACTGCCGCAACGGCGAACTGCTGCAGCATCGCGAACAGCTCGACGCGCTCTGCGAAGAACTCGGCGAACTGCTCGAGGCCAATGCATCGGCAGCCGCATGCGACCTGCAAGTCGAGGTGCTGCGGGTAATAGAAGCGACGGCCGCGAACTACTCGTCAATGCATCAGGACGTTCGACTTGGCCGCCGCACGGAGATCGCCTATTTGCTCGGCCACGCCTGTGCCACGGCCGACAGCCTGGGGTTACCGGTGCCAAAGCTGCGCGAGCTGCACCGCCGACTCTGCGAATACCTGCGCCAGCGTGGATTGCCCACCCACTGAGGCGCGGCTACCCTGCTGAGACCTCTGCTGCAGCGTACCCGCCAATGATCCTGCGCCAACGCCTCGAAAACCTGCCGGTCGGCCGCAAACTGTTGCTCGCCCTGCTGGTGTTGCTGGCCGCCGTCCTGCTGGTGTCCAACCTCACATTCATCAGCGCGGCCTACTGGATCTCGCGACAGAGCGTGGCGCCGCAGGCCATGCACACGCTTGGCGAGTTGTTCGCGACGGAACAGCTGAGCACCCGCGCGCTTTCCTCACCGGAAGCGGCCAGCGCCTTGCTCAAGCGCCTGGACGGTTACGCACCGCTGCGTGCGGCTGTCATCTATGACCGCAACGGCAACAGCCTGGCGCAAGCTCAACAGGGCGATCGCCTGCTCCTGCCGGAAAAGCTGAGCGAGGTTGCCCACTGGCGCGCCAGCGAGATCCGCGCCAATCTGCTGGTCCGGCTGCCGCAGCCGGACGGCAGCGCTGGCCACCTGCTGATGGTCGCCAGCAGCGAACTGCCAGGGGCCTTCTACACCGGCACGCTGACCGCCAGCCTGGCGATCCTGGTGGTCAGCCTGCTGCTCTGGATCCTGGTCGCCAGGCAGATCCGCCAGCTCATCACCCGCCCCATCCGGGATCTCGAGGCGCTATCGCGTCAGGTCACTCGGGAAGAAAACTATTCCCTGCGCGCCAAGCCCGGCAACCAGGACGAGATCGGCCGTCTGGCAGACGCATTCAACACCATGCTTTCGCGCATGGAAGCCCGCGAGCAACAGCTCAAGCGCGCCCGCGACGATGCCCAGGAGGCTTTCGATCACGCCCAGGGCCTGGCCGAGGAAACCCGCCATTCCAATCGCAAGCTGGAGCTGGAAGTCCAGGTGCGCAGCAAGATCGAGCAGAAGCTCACCGGCTTTCAGAAGTACCTCAACAGCATCATCGACTCGATGCCCTCGGCACTCATCGCCCTCGACGAGCAGCTGTACGTCACCCAATGGAACCAGGAAGCCAGCGCGCTTTCCGGCACGCCGCTGGACGATGCCCTGAACCAGCCGGTATTCGTCGCCTTCGAGCCGCTGAAGCCCTTCCTCGCGCGGATTCGACGCACCTCGGAGCAGCATGTGGTGGAGAAGATCGAGCGCGTCACCTGGCTGCGCAACGACGACCCGCACCACTACGCACTGACCTTCTACCCGCTGACCGGTGTCGGTGGCCGCGGCGTGGTGATCCGTATCGACGACATCACGCAACGCATCAACATGGAAGAGATGATGGTGCAGTCGGAGAAGATGCTTTCGGTAGGGAGCCTGGCGGCCGGCATGGCCCACGAGATCAACAACCCGCTCGGCGCCATCCTGCACAACGCACAGAACATCCGCCGCCGGCTGTCGCCGGAGCTCGAACGCAACCGGGACGCGGCTGACGAGACCGGTGTGCGGCTGGAGGCGGTCAATCAGTATCTGCAGCGTCGCGAAGTGCCGCAGTTGCTCGACGGCATCCAGCAGGCCGGCTCGCGCGCAGCGAAGATCGTCAGCCACATGCTCAGCTTCAGTCGCATGAGCAACCGCCAGCTGGCCGACTGTCATCTGCCGATGCTGATCGACCAGGCGCTGGAGATCGCCGGCAACGATTTCGCTCTGATGGAGGGCTTCGACTTCAAGGCGATCGACATCGTTCGTGATTTCGATCCGCAGATCGACCGGGTGCCCTGCATCGGCAACGAACTCGAACAGGTCCTGCTCAATCTGCTGAAGAATGCCGCCCAGGCCATCCACACCCACCAGGGCGAGGCTCCCGGCCAGATCACCCTGCGTACCCGGCTGAATCCGCCATGGGCCGAGATCCAGGTGGAGGACAATGGCGGCGGCATCCCGGAGAATGTCCGCAAGCGCATCTTCGAGCCGTTCTTCACCACCAAGGAAGTCGGCCAGGGAACCGGGCTGGGTCTTTCAGTCTCGTATTTCATCATTACCAACAACCATCAGGGTCAGATGGAGGTGCAGTGCCAGCCTGGCCATGGCTCCACCTTCACCCTGCGCCTGCCACTGAGCTCGCCCGGCGAGCCGACGGCGGCATGAACCAAGGAGCAGATACATGGGCAATAGGCTGTCGAAGATCTACACACGTACCGGCGATAGTGGCGAAACCGGCCTCGGCGACGGCCGCCGGGTTGCCAAGGATCACCCGCGCGTGGAGGCCATGGGTGAAGTCGACACGCTCAACAGCCAACTCGGTCTGCTGCTCGCCGAACTGGCCGAGGTTCAGTTGCAGTGGCCCGCTCTCGACGAGCTGATCAGCGTGTTCGGCCCCTGCCAGCACCGCCTGTTCGATCTCGGCGGCGAGCTGGCGATGCCCGACTACCAGGCTCTCCAGCAAGTCGAGATCGAGCGACTGGAGCAGGCCATCGACCGCTGGAATCAGGAACTCGGCCCTCTGAAGGAGTTCATCCTGCCGGGCGGGTCCCGGCTGATCGCCCTCGCCCACCTGTGTCGCAGCATGGCGCGTACCGCCGAGCGCCGCTGCCAGCAGCTGAATGCCAGCGAAACACTGCGCCCGGTGCTGCTGGCCTACCTGAACCGGCTTTCCGATGCCCTGTTCGTCGCCGCTCGCCTGATCGCGCGTCGCCAAGGCTGCGGGGAGATTCTCTGGCAGCCCGCCTCCACGGCAACCGCAGCGGATGAATGAGAGGACCGTAGAGCAACTGGCACGGCGCCGCGACGGGCTGCACGCCGCCTGGGAGGCGTTCATCGTCCTGCTGGCGTGCCTGAACCTGGCACTGATCCTGTTCGACAGCCTGTTCGCCCTGCAACCGGTCAATACCGCCCTGTCCAGCCTGCTGCCAAGCCTGCACGACACCTATCAGCAGAAGGTCCACCACAACTTCCAGTACATCGACCTGGCCTTCGTGGCAGTCTTCGTCCTCGATGTACTGCTCGGCTGGACGGTAGCCCTCTTCGAACGCCGCTATGCACGCTGGTATTACTACCCCTTCGCCCACTGGTACGACGTGCTCGGCTGCATCCCGCTGGCCGGGCTGCGCTGGCTGCGGGTACTGCGCGTCGGTGCATTGCTGATCCGCCTGCAGCGGCTGGGCCTGATCGACATGCGCGGCTGGGCCATCTACGGCCTGTTCAGCCGCTACTACTACCTGCTGATCGAAGAGCTTTCCGACCGGGTCATGGTGCGTCTGTTCGGCCGTCTGCAACAGGAGATCGGCGCCAGCGATGACCTGTCCCGCCGGCTGCTGCAGGAGGTGGTCCGGCCTCGCAAACAGCGCTTGCTTAGCGATATCTCGCGGCGCCTGCGGGGCATGCTGGAAACCGGCTACCGCGACAATCGGGGCGCCATCGAGGGCTACGTCAGCCAGTTGATCCACCAGGCGCTGCAGGACAATCCGGAGCTGCACAAACTGCGCCGGCTGCCGCTGGGCAACCACCTGGCCAGGACGCTGGACGACGCCCTCGGCGACATCGCCGCGCGCCTCCTGCAAGGCGCCGTCGAAGGTCTGCGCGGTCCGCAGTTCCAGGCACTGGCAGGCAATCTGGCTGACGAGTTTTTCGACGCCTGGGTGTATCAGGACGAGCACACCGATCTGGCGCTGGAGGAGTTGCTGGTCGACGTCATCGAGGTCCTCAAGCAGCAGGTGCTCGATCGTCGCTGGAGCCGCTTCGTCGGTCCATCGCCTGCGCCGACACCACCGGAGTGAGTGCGCTCACAATGCTTTCGTGTGCGCCGCAGGCCTAAGCACAGCGCTTGCAAGGCCGCGTGTACAGGCTTTCTGCTGCCCGGATGCAGCGCCGACACCTCACCCGTCGGGCCTCGCTGCGCTCACCCAGGCTACTGCTCGTCGACCGCCTTGAAGCCGGCGCCGGACTTTTCCTCCAGACGTGCACCGATGACCATTTCGGTGGCCCAGTCGACCAGGATGGTGGTGTAGGCCTTCTGACAGTGCTCGCCGCTCAGGGCATGGTCGGCGCCATCGATGATGCGATGGGTCAGCGAATGGGTGTTCTGGAAGGCCGCGCGGTAACTCATGATGGTTTCGTGGGGCACGAAGCTGTCGTGCTGCGACTCGACGATCAGCACGTCGCCGCGGAACGCCGCGCAGGCAGCCAGGGCTCGGTTCTCTTCCGGCATCACCCGGCGGCTGCGCAGCTGATTGAGCACCAGGCGGTCCAGTTGCCGCTTGGGCAGATCCCAGTCGTCGTCGCGGTACAACGCGGGCACGCGCAGCGCCAGCCACTTCACCCGCCGCAGCGAGGTCAGAATGGCTGCCAGGTAGCCACCATAGCTGGTTCCCACCACGGCGATCGCGGAGGGATCGATATGCGGATGCCGGGCGAGCAGATCGTAGGCAGCCAGCAAGTCGTCGAGATTCTGCTCGCGCGTCACCGTTTCCTGCTGTGCACGGGTTTGCGCATGCCCGCGCAGGTCGAACGACAGGCAGATGCAACCCAACCCGGCAATGCCTCGCGCGCGCGCCAGATCGCGTTGCTGGCTGCCGCCCCAGCCATGAACGAAGAGCACGCCGGGCATCTTCGCCGGCGGGGAGAGGAAGGTACCGGCGATATGTTCGTCGCCGACCAGGATGTCCACCGTCTCGCTATGGGTCGCCATATGCCTCCACCATTACGCATTTGGTGATGAAGCCAACCTCGATGTCCTCATCCCGGTAAAGCACGCTGGCTCCGGCCGGTACGCGCTGCTGCTGGCCATAGAGTTCGAGCGAAGACGCCCGTACGGCCCGTCCCGCCGCCCCCTGCTTGAAGATTTCCAGCGCGGCGATCTCTGCGCTGCTGGCGCCGCCGATACGCCAGGACTGTTCCAGCACGCCGGACCTTGGCTGGCCGCGGCCGTCGATGCCCTGAGCGATGTCATAGTTGCGCCTCGATGCGAAGAACTGTCGATAGCACGCCGAGGCCGCCTCGTCGTATACCTGAGCCTGGCTGACCGCCAGGCGAGTGGTTTCCGACAGATCGAGCGCCAGCAGCGCTTCGAAATCGCCATCGACCACAATCAGGTCGGAGCCGCCATACACTTCGTTGCCGGCATTGTCCTGGGTAAGGCGCTGCGTACCGTAGTAGCTGGCCAGGCGACCACCTACCCGAACCTGGCCAACGCTGAACGTGGTGACCCGGTCCAGATTCGCCTCCAGAACCAGCCCGTAGTGCGCCAGCTCGCGCTCGTCCAGTGCAGACAGCGCCTGGTCGAGCGAATCAGCATCGTTGATCCGTTGCTGGCCCCTCCCGCCGGTGGCACGTACCGGCTTGATCCGCAACGGCCCCTCATGCAGCAGTCGCCGTCCTGCATCTCGGGCATCGTCCAGGCTGAAGGCACTGTAGCCGGCGAGTACACTGCCCTTGACCCGAGCGCTGAAATCGCGCGACCAGCCGACCGGAGCGACGGCATCCGGGCGCACCAGAGGGTGGGTGATGGCCTTGGTTTCGACGAACGCCTGCGGCACGACACCGCCGAACAGGTCGTCTTCCTCGCCCAGTCCCAGCGCCCGGGCTTCGTGCAGACCGATCACCGTACCAGAGGGTACGAGGTACGGCTGGGCATCATAGCGGCGAGTCGGATCGTAGTCGCCGCCATAGCTCAACCCCAGCAGGGCAGCCAGGCGCTCGGCCAGGGCGGCATGGACGACTCTTTCGTGCTGCGGCTCGCGGGGCCGGTTGGCATAGGTCAGTACGACCCTGCGCGAATTCTGCAGGGTTTGCGCATTCATCATTTCGTGGACAGCTCCATGGACTGCTCGACATGCGCGCCCGGAGCCTCCTGGCCATCGCGAGCGCTCGCTTCCACCTGAGCCGTAGCACGGTGTACCGGAGTAGACCTCAGGCACGGCGCAACGATCCTCGCGTACAGGCAAACGTCCCGGCCGCCCAGGAGAATGCAAAAAGGGGAGCAGCCTGACGGCTGCTCCCCCTTCGTTCAGCTATGCACCGATCAGGCCGGTGCGGAGGTGCGGATCAGGTGATCGAAGGCACTCAGCGAGGCCTTGGCGCCTTCGCCCACGGCGATCACGATCTGCTTGTACGGCACCGTGGTCACATCGCCGGCGGCAAAAACGCCGGGGATGCTGGTCTGGCCCTTGGCGTCGACGATGATCTCGCCGAAGCGCGACAGCTCCAGGGTGCCCTTGAGCCAGTCGCTGTTGGGCAGCAGGCCGATCTGCACGAAGATGCCTTCCAGTTCGACGTGGTGGGTTTCTTCGCTGGCGCGGTCCTTGTAGACCAGGCCGGTGACTTTCTGGCCGTCGCCCTTGACCTCGGTGGTCTGCGCCATCTTCAACACGGTGACGTTGGGCAGGCTGTTGAGCTTGCGCTGCAGCACGGCGTCGGCGCGCAGTTGCTCGCCGAATTCCAGCAGGGTGACGTGGGCGACGATGCCGGCCAGGTCGATGGCCGCTTCCACACCGGAGTTGCCACCACCGATCACCGCCACACGCTTGCCCTTGAACAGCGGGCCGTCGCAGTGCGGACAGTAGGCGACGCCACGGCCACGGTATTCCTGCTCGCCGGGCACGTTCATTTCACGCCAGCGCGCGCCGGTGGCGAGGATCAGGGTCTTGGCCTTGAGCTCGCCGCCGTTCTCGAACTGCACGCGATGCAGGCCGTCGTTGCCGGCCGGGATCAGCTGGCTGGCGCGCTGCAGGTTCATGATGTCGACGTCGTACTCGCGCACATGTTCTTCCAGCGCGCGGGCCAGTTTCGGGCCTTCGGTTTCCTTCACCGAAATGAAGTTCTCGATGGCCATGGTGTCCAGCACCTGGCCACCGAAGCGCTCGGCCGCGACGCCGGTGCGGATGCCCTTGCGCGCCGCGTAGATGGCCGCTGCGGCACCGGCCGGGCCACCGCCGACCACCAGCACGTCGAAGGCGTCCTTGGCCTTGAGCTTCTCGGCATCACGCGCGCTGGAGCCGGTGTCGAGCTTGGCGAGGATCTCTTCCTCGCTCATGCGGCCCTGGGTGAACAGCTCGCCATTGAGGTAGATGCTCGGCACGGACATGATCTGGCGCTTTTCCACTTCGTCCTGGAACAGCGCGCCGTCGATGGCGACGTGCTTGATGTTCGGATTCAGCACCGCCATCAGGTTCAGTGCCTGAACCACGTCCGGGCAGTTCTGGCAGGACAGCGAGAAGTACGTCTCGAAGCTGTAGTCACCGTCGAGCGCCTTGATCTGCTCGATCACCTCGGGTGCGGTCTTCGACGGATGACCGCCGACCTGCAGCAGGGCCAGCACCAGCGAGGTGAATTCGTGGCCCATGGGGATGCCGGCGAAACGCAGGCTGATGCTGCCGCCGATGCGGTTGAGCGAGAACGACGGCCTGCGTGCATCGTCGCCGTCGGTCTTCAGGGTGATCTTGTCGCTGAGGCCGGCGATGTCCTGCAGCAGGCTCAGCATTTCCCGGGATTTTTCGCCGTCATCGAGGGACGCGACGATCTCGAAGGGCTGGGTGACCTTCTCCAGGTAGGCTTTCAACTGGGTCTTGAGATTGGTGTCCAACATGAGCAGCGGTACCCCGTTCGGAATTCAGGAAATAAAACGCCCGGACGGTTCACGTCCAGGCGTTGGGTTGCCAGAGGAGCAGTGACAGCTCCTCCAGCACGCAGGGCAGATAGGCGAAGCCTTAGATCTTGCCGACCAGGTCCAGCGAAGGAGCCAGGGTCTTCTCGCCTTCTTTCCACTTGGCCGGGCAGACTTCGCCCGGGTGAGCGGCGGTGTACTGAGCAGCCTTAAGCTTGCGCAGGGTTTCCGATACGTCGCGAGCGATCTCGTTGGAGTGGATCTCGACGGTCTTGATCACGCCTTCCGGGTTGATCAGGAAGGTGCCACGCAGAGCCAGGCCTTCTTCTTCGATGTGCACGTCGAAAGCACGGGTCAGCTGGTGAGTCGGGTCACCGATCAGCGGGAACTGAGCCTTGCCGACGGCCGGCGAAGTTTCGTGCCAGACCTTGTGCGAGAAGTGGGTATCGGTGGTGACGATGTACACCTCGGTACCGGCCTTCTGGAACTCGGCGTAGCTGTTGGCAGCGTCTTCGATTTCGGTCGGGCAGTTGAAGGTGAAGGCAGCCGGCATGAAGATCAGCACGGACCACTTGCCCTTCAGGGACTCTTCGGTGACTTCGATGAACTTGCCGTTGTGGAAGGCATTGACTTTGAACGGTTGAACTTGGGTGTTGATCAGGGACATCTGCTAACTCCTTTAGGGGTTCAGAAAACTAGGGGTTCAGAAAACTTTGACGGGGCCTACGATAACGCAGCCAGCAGCATACCGTTAATTGATTAATGGAATAGCGCCAATTGCCTTTATCTATCGCAGAAACATTTAATCATGTGTCGCCAGCTCAGTACGACAACCGCAGTGACCGGTGATGGCGCCAGCGGTTCAATCCGGCCAGAGCGAGCGGATCGCCGCAATACCTTGCGCACCGACTTCGACGGCACGCTCGACGTCTGCACTACCCAGACCACCCAGCAGGTAGACCGGCTGGCTGAAGCCTAGCAGCAACTCGGCGACACGGGGCCAACCCAGCGGCGTCGCATCGGGATGGCTGGCCGTCGCCTGCACGGGCGACAACGTGACGAAATCTACCCCCAAGCGGGTGGCCAGTTCCAGCTCCTCGGCATCGTGACAGGACGCCGCGAGCCATTGCCGGCTCGTTACTGGCCGGCCGTGCCCGGCATACTGCCTGAGCTGTTCGGCCGTCAGATGCCAGCCCGCATCAGGAAAGTCGGCCATCCACTCCAGCGGCCCCTTGAGCATGAGTTGTGCCCGACCGGCACACAGGGCAAGCGCCTTCTCGGCCAGCAACCGATAGTCACCGGACGAAAGCGATGGCCCGCGCAGCTGGATCAGACGAATCCCCTGGTCCATGGCTCTGCACAGCCCGTCCAGCAATCGCTGGCCAGCAAGCCCATCCGGGGTCACCAGGTAATGCTGCGGCAGGCGCGCCGCCGCCACGATGGGCCGATTGGCGTCCGGGAACCGGTAAGAAACGAGAGCATCGGCCGCCACCCACATCAGCGGCTGGCCCTCTACGCCGTGCGGCTCGCCAGTGAAGCCGGTTACTTCCCAGACATCCAGCAGCACATGCTTGTCCGGGTAATCGTGGCGCACCTGGATCAGAGGGCGTGCAGCCGTGACCACGATATCCAATTCTTCCAGCAGTTCGCGCGCCAGCGCTGCCTCGACCCGCTCACCAGCCTCGACCTTGCCTCCGGGAAACTCCCATAAGCCGCCCTGATGCTTGTCCAGCGGACGCTTGGCGATCAGGACGCTTCCAGCGACACCGCGAATGACGGCCGCGGCGACATGAATACGCTTCACACTCGCACCTCCTGCAGAGCAGCTTGATGCCAGCACTGCAAGGCTGGCCACTTTGGAATGGTCTCGACAGCGCTCGCAGCCGTCCCTGGCAGGGCCGGCCGATAGTTGCGCAGGCGCGGTGACGCGTAGAAGGCATCGGCACCGGACAGCTCCAGGGCCAAGGCTGCGCGCAACGACCAGGGGGCAGGCTGATTCTTGTCAGCGACCGCCGTTTGCAGAGTCATGTGTGCCAATGCGCCTCGGATGGCGTTCAGGTAAATCAGCGGACGTTAAGAGCCAGGGGCGCGAATGGCAAATCCCCGTCGCCCATGGGCCATGCACGACGGGAGCGATGGTGATCAGGTCCGGTATTCGGCGTTGATCTTCACGTACTCGTGCGACAGGTCGGTGGTCCAGATCGTCTCGCTGCAGTCTCCACGTCCGAGCTCGATACGGATGGTGATTTCCTCACGGGCCATTACTGCCGCGCCCTGCTCTTCGGTATAGCTGGGCGAGCGACCGCCCTGGCTGGCGATGCAGACCTCACCGAGGAACACGTCGATCTTGCTTACATCCAGGTCAGGCACGCCGGCATAGCCGACGGCGGCGAGGATGCGCCCCCAATTCGGATCGGAGGCGAACAGAGCGGTCTTGATCAGCGGTGAATGGGCCACCGCATAGGCCACGTCCAGACACTCCTGGTGATTGCCGCCGCCGTTGACCTGCACTGTGACGAACTTGGTCGCGCCTTCACCGTCGCGGACGATGGCCTGCGCCACCTCCATGAAGACCTCCAACACCGCCTGCTTGAGCTTGCCGAACAGCTCGCCGGCCGCCTCGGTGATCTCGGGCAGAGCGGCCTGGCCAGTGGCGATCAGCATGCAGCAGTCGTTGGTGGAGGTGTCGCCGTCGATGGTGATCCGGTTGAACGACTTGTTCGCCGCATCACGCACCAGATCCTGCAGTACGCCATCGGCAACCTTGGCGTCGGTGGCGATGTAGCCAAGCATGGTCGCCATGTTCGGACGGATCATACCGGCGCCCTTGCTGATGCCGGTGACGGTGACGGTCACGCCGTCGTGCTGGAACTGCCGGCTGGCGCCTTTGGGTAGTGTGTCGGTGGTCATGATGCCGACAGCGGCTTCGGCCCAGTGGTCCGCCGCCAGGTCATCGAGAGCGGCCTGCAATGCCGACTCGATCTTCTGCACGGGCAGCGGCTCGCCGATCACGCCGGTGGAGAAAGGCAGCACGGCCGTCTCCTCGACGCCGGTGATGGCCGCGAGCGCGGCACAGGTGTGCCGGGCATCAGCCAGTCCCTGCAACCCGGTGCCGGCGTTTGCGTTGCCGGTGTTGGTCAGCAGGTAGCGCACCGGGCCATGCATGCGCTCACGGGTGATGAGCACCGGCGCAGCACAGAAGGCGTTGGTGGTGGTCACCCCGGCGATGCGCGAGCCCTCGGCACAGCGCATCACCACCACATCCTTGCGGCCCGGTCGCTTGATGCCGGCCGAAGCGATGCCGAGTTCGAAACCGGGTACCGGGTGCAGCGTGGGTAAAGGACCAAGACCGACAGGCATGGATGCGCTCCTTCAGACAATGGGTGGCCAACAGGCCAAAAAGGGGAATGCGACAAAAACGCCGCGAGCGGCAGAGGCCGGTCGCGGCGCGGAATTACCAGGCGAGCGCGTCTTACTGGACCTGCCCGTGGCAATGCTTGTATTTCTTGCCCGACCCGCACGGGCAAGGCTCATTGCGACCGATCTTGGGTTCGGTCCGCACCGGAACCGCGGCGACATCGGCCTGCCCCTCGACCTCGGCTTGCTCGTCCGGCTGATCCAGGGCGGAAACCTCGGCGTGCTGGAACTGCATGCGCTTGGCCAGTTCCTCGGCCTCGCGGCGCAGACGGGCTTCTTCTTCGGCCGGATCTTCGCGACGAACCTGCACATGCGAGAGCACGCGGATGCTGTCGCGCTTGATCGACTCGAGCAGATCCTGGAACAGCGTGAAGGACTCGCGCTTGTATTCCTGCTTCGGATTCTTCTGTGCATAGCCGCGCAGGTGGATGCCGTGGCGCAGGTGATCCATGGTCGACAGGTGGTCTTTCCAGAGGTCATCCAGTACACGCAGCACGATCTGCTTCTCGAAGGTGCGCAGCGCTTCGATGCCAGCCAGCTCTTCCTTCTCGTGGTAGGCGGCCAGCAGCGCTTCGAGGATCTTCTCGCGCAGCGTCTCTTCGTAGAGCTTCTCGTCTTCGTCGAGCCACTGCTGGACCGGCAAGCGCGTACCGAAGTCGCTGTAGAGTACCGCTTCGAGGCCGGCGATATCCCACTGCTCCGGCAGCGATTGCGGCGGAATATGCGCGCTGATCGCGGCATCCAGCGCTTCCTGACGGAACTCGGCGATGGTCTGGCCGATTTCATCGGCCGCCAGCAGGCTGTTGCGCATGTGATAGATCACCTTGCGCTGCTCGTTGGCCACGTCGTCGTACTCGAGCAGCTGCTTGCGCATGTCGAAGTTGCGACCCTCGACCTTGCGCTGCGCCTTTTCGATGGCATTGGTGACCATGCGGTGCTCGATCGCCTCGCCCGATTCCATGCCCAGCGCCTTCATGAAGTTCTTCACCCGGTCGGAGGCGAAGATGCGCATCAGGCTGTCTTCCAGCGACAGGTAGAAACGGCTGGAGCCCGGGTCGCCCTGGCGGCCGGCACGACCGCGCAACTGGTTGTCGATACGACGCGACTCATGCCGCTCGGATGCAATCACATGCAGGCCACCCGCTTCGAGCACCTGCTGATGACGCTTCTGCCAGTCCGCCTTGATCTGCGCGACCTGTTCTTCGCTGGGGTTTTCAAGCGCTGCGACTTCCACTTCCCAGTTGCCGCCGAGCAGGATGTCGGTGCCACGGCCGGCCATGTTGGTGGCGATGGTCACCGCGCCCGGCCGACCGGCCTGGGCGATGATTTCGGCTTCCTTGTCATGGTGCTTGGCGTTGAGCACCTTGTGCTCGAAGCCTTCGGCCTCCAGCAGGCGCGAGACGTACTCGGATGATTCGATGGTCGCGGTACCGACCAGCACCGGACGGCCCTGACTACGGCATTCCTTGATGTCGGCGATGATCGCGGCGAATTTCTCTTCCTGGGTCAGATACACCAGGTCGTTGAAATCCTTGCGCGCCAGCGGTTTGTTGGTCGGGATGACCACCACCGGCAGGTTGTAGATCTGCTGGAACTCGAACGCCTCGGTGTCGGCCGTTCCGGTCATGCCCGCCAGTTTCTTGTACAGGCGGAAATAGTTCTGGAAGGTGGTGGATGCCAGCGTCTGGCTTTCCGGCTGGATCTGCAGCCCTTCCTTCGCCTCGATGGCCTGATGCAGGCCTTCGGAAAGACGACGGCCCGGCATGGTGCGACCGGTGTGCTCGTCGATCAGCAGCACCTGATTGTTCTGCACGATGTATTCGACGTTGCGATGGAACAGCTTGTGAGCCCGCAGACCGGCGTAGACATGGGTCAGCAACCCCAGGTTGTGCGCCGAATACAGGCTCTCGCCCTCGGCCAGCAAACCAGCCTGGGTCAGCATCTCCTCGATGTGCTGATGGCCCTGCTCGTTCAGCTCGACCTGACGCGTCTTTTCGTCGACCGTGAAGTGCCCTTCCTGCGTGACGACGCCCTCCTCTTCCTCGATATGCTGCTTGAGGCGTGGAATGAGCAGGTTGATCTGCTGGTAGAGCTTGGAGCTGTCTTCGGCCTGGCCGGAGATGATCAGCGGCGTGCGCGCCTCGTCGATGAGGATGGAGTCGACTTCGTCGATGACGGCGAAATTGAGCTCGCGCTGGTTCTTCTCTTCCAGGCTGAACGCCATGTTGTCGCGCAGATAATCGAAGCCGAACTCGTTGTTGGTACCGTAGGTGATATCGGCAGCGTAGGCGGCGCGCTTTTCTTCCGGCGGCTGGAACGGCGTGACGATGCCGACCGTCAGGCCGAGAAATTCATAGAGCGGGCGCATCCAGTTGGCATCACGACGGGCCAGATAGTCGTTGACCGTAACCACGTGCACGCCCTTGCCGGCCAGTGCATTGAGATACACCGCCAGGGTCGCGACCAGGGTCTTGCCTTCACCGGTGCGCATCTCGGCGATGCGACCTTCATGCAAGGTCATGCCGCCGATCAGCTGAACGTCGAAATGGCGCATGCCCATGACCCGTTTGCCGGCTTCGCGGCACACCGCAAAGGCTTCGGGAAGAATCTGGTCGAGGGTTTCGCCTTTCTCGAGACGGGCCTTGAACTCTTCGGTCTTGAGGCGCAGTTGCTCGTCGGAGAGCGACAGCATCTGCTCTTCGAGGGCATTGACGGCCTGCACCGCCTTGAGCATGCGTTTGACTTCACGCTCATTCTTGCTTCCAAAGAGTTTCTTCAATAAAGGCGCAAACATATCGACAAGGACTTCCATGCTGGGGATGGAGGCACGACCGTGGAGCTCACGGCTACGTGCAAAGCGGCCATTCTACTCGGAATCGGCAGTGAGGAAAGCCGCCTGACTGCGCAGCACAGTGACGCGGCAAGCGGCACTGTCACCCGGCAGCCCGGTTACCACCCGGACCAGAAGAGGCACCACGGGGCCGGGCCAACCGCGAGCTGAAACGCCCCCGGCTCGCCTGCATCGGCCAGGCTATGGTTCGTGGGCTTCTGCTACCATGCGAGGCCAGCCACCGAACCACGGACCATCATGGCCTTTCGCCCGTCGCCCGCCCGAGCTCCCGCCGCGTTGTTGCGCGAAGCGAAGCCGCTGCGCGCGCTGTTCGGCGAGGCCCTTCGGCTTGACCACCTGCAACGGTTGTTGGAAAGCCAGCTGCAACCGGCCGCCCGCGAGCACTGTCGCGTGGCGTCGTGGCGCGAAGGCTGCCTGCTGCTGATCGTCACCGATGGCCACTGGGCCACTCGCCTGCGCTATCAGCAGCGTCGACTGCAGCGACAGCTGGAAGCGCTCGAGGCGTTCGCCGGCCTCACGCGTATCCAGTTCAAGGTACAGCCCCCTCCCCCTCCGCGGCACACCCCGGCGCGCACGCAACCACTTTCCAGCAACGCGGCCGACAGCATTCAGGCCGCCGCGCAGGGCATTCGCGACCCCAGGCTGCGCGCGGCCCTTGAACGCCTGGCCAGTCATACCAAAGCAGAGGACTGACATCCGCTGCCAATGCACGGGCCAGCGTTACGCACTTGCTGCCATCACGGGTTAGCATGGGTGCCACCGCGACGGAGGTCCCTCATGCCAGTTAGCCACCTGTGCGCCGGAGTCCAAAGATGCTGATCGGCGCGTTGCTCATCCTCACCTGGCTGGCGCTGCTGATCCGCTACCCTTTCAGGGCCGTGCCCATTTCGCTGGGCGCCGTGCTCGGTCTCGCGCTGGTCGCCGGCTGGGTACTGTGGCAGGAACATCGCCTGGAGCAGTTGCTCTCGCGCATCGAGATCAGCCTGTCCTATGACACGCAGCGCTGCCCCGGCGCCCGACCGCTGCTGGTACGACTGCACAACCACACCGACGAACCCTTGCGGCGCCTGCAATGGGAGGTGGCGGCCTATGCCCCGGGCTCGCGCACCAACCTGGCGCGAAGTGCCTTCGACGCACCAGCCTATCAGGGCCCCGGCGACCTCCAGCCCGGTGCCAAATGGGAGTCCTGCCTGCCACTACCGCTGCTGCGCAGTGGCTATCGTGGCGCCACGCTCGAGTTTCACGCTGAACGCGTGCAGGGACAGTTCGCCCGCTGACGAGGAATTCCTGCATCCATGAGGCTATCAATCCGGGCCGCAGCCGCTTATGCTGTACATATAAACAGTATCAATCTGCCAATGACCGAGGTGGTAAATGGCCGTCGAAGTGGTGTACCGCAGCAGCAGGGACCTGGAGCGTCTGTTCATGGATAAAGCCGAAGCCGATCGTCACGACAAGATGCTTGAACTGGCCGAGGCGCTGGCAGCTGTCATGCAGCAGGCCTCTCCGTCCCTCAGTGAGCAGCAGGCCGAAGACATCGGCATCTACATGGCCAGGCACCGCGAACTGTTCGCCAAGGCCTTCAAGAGCAGCCCTGAAGCATTGTCAGAGCTGCTCGGTGAAGCCTGAAATCGACCGCACCGACATGCGGCCTTCTGCTGCAGCATGACGACCCGGAAGGGGGAAACTTGTGACTGCCAGCCGGGTCCATTGCTGGCATTCCCCCTGAAACAGGTGCCCAGGCATGACGAGTCCATTTCAGAAAATCAGTGATGTGTTTCGTCCGCGCTACAACGTCAACTTCAGCATCGAGAAGCCCGACGGCAGCATCCTGCTGACCCTGACGGGTGCTCAAGGCGTTGCCGTGAAGCGTTACATCAGCACCGAGCAGTGGCAGGATCAGCAGCAGTTGCAGCGGCTGATCACCAGCCTGCAGTTCAGTCTCGCCATCGAGCACGGAGAGCAGCCGCCTCGATCAGCGCAGACGCTGCAGCCCGCCTCGCTGTAGTGGAGCCAACCGGCTGCAGACCTCCACGGATCAGCACGTCGAGTGATAACGACAAGAACGCATCTGCTGGCCCATGTCTCGTGCCTCGTAGCATCAGAGCCAGGACAACGCCTTGGCCTTCGCCACCGCCTGCGTTCGACGCGCCACGCCAAGCTTGGTATTGATCCTGCGCGCATGGGTCTTGACCGTATGCAGCGAGATGAACAGCTGCTCGGCAATTTCCTGATTGGAGCAACCCTGAGCGATAAGCCGCAAGACGGTGAGCTCCCGATTGCTGAGTACCTTTTCATCGGCTGTCGCCAGCGTCACTTCCGGCTCACGTTCGTACTTGAGCAGCCTTTGCCTAAGTGACTCCCCCTTCCCGGCCGTAGGCAGGGCGCGCGCCAACCACTGCGACTGTCGATGGTGCAGCTCGTACAAGGGCTTGACCAGTTGCTGGCGCGCCGCCTGACCCAGCGCAAGGCGCAGCTCCACCTCGGCCTCGGCGGACTGCCCGTCGGCCTGGAGCGCCTCGGCCAGGCTGAACCGGCATTCGCACGCCAGCCCCAGGCGCTGAGCTCGCAGATTCTGCTCGATCTGCTCGCGCAACGCGGTGATCGCCCGGCTCGGATGCCCCTCCAGCATGTCGATGACCGCCAGATAACGCCGCAGCCTTGGCAGCAGTTCGTAGAACCCGGACGGCGCCAGATAGCCCCGGCCATCGTAAAGTTCCAGTACCTGGCATAGCGCACCGCGAGCCTTGCGCAGCTCCCCCTGATGCAACCACGCCACGCCATTTATCAGCGGCAGGATGCCGCGAAAACGTGACTCCGGGACGTGTCGCCACTGCGACAGCCGCTCGGCATCACGCAACCAGTGATAGGCGCCAGCAAACGCCTGATTGCGCGCCGCCAGCTCTGCAAGCCCGACATAACCAAAAAAACAGTATGAATCGCCACAGGTTTCCGTCTCGACCTTGCCGAGCCGGTAGGCATCCTGCGCCTGCTCATCCAGCCCCTGATAAGCCAGCAGATGCCCCTGCAAAAGCTGCAGACGGCCGATCAGCGGACTGTGTCGCACCGCCTCACGCAGGACCTGAAGCGCTTCGCTCAGCACGCCGACCGCGCGTTCGAACTCCCCCGTGAGTTCCAGCAGTTGAATGCGATCGACGCTGAGCATCATTTCGTAGAGCACGCTGCCCTTCAGCCGCGCCAGCTTCATGCCCTCGCTGTTGTACTGCTGGGCCAGCTCCAGCTTGCCTTCGGACATCGCCTGCTGAGTCAGCACCTGGTAGCAAAGCACACGCTGTGCCCAGGCGTGATCGGACAGCACTTCCAAGGCTTGCAGACAATGCTCACGCGCTTCAGGCTCACCCCGAAGGCGCGCGAGAAAGCCGCGCAGCGCTTGCCACTGCGCCAGCAACTGAGCCTGTCGGCGGGCATCGGGCTGCGGAAAGAACTTGGCCAGCTCGGCCAGGCATTCGCCCACCTCGTCGAGGCGTGCCGAGATGATCAGTGCCCAGCCCTGCAACACGATCAGTCGCGTAGTACTGGCGAACAGGTCCTGTGGTAGCTCGCTTCGCCATTTGAGAAAGCGCGACACGTTGTCACCGATCAGCAGCTGTTCCTGGCCGTAACGCTGCAGGAAGTTGGCCGCCACTTCAGGCTGCCCAGCCCAGAGCGCATGCTCCACCGCCTCGCGCATCTCGCCGCGACTGGCAAACCACTGACAGGCACGCAGATGCACCTGAGTCGGCGCCACGGTTTCGACCGAGCGCTGCAACATCAGCGCCAGCGGCTTCCACAGGCGAAACCACTCGCCGCAGTTGTCGATTTGCCGAATGAACAGCTGGCGAGTCTTGAGCACATCGAGAATCTCGCGGCCAACACCGTCGAGCACATGGTCGCAGAGCTCTGCCGAGAAACGAGGCATTCGCGCGAACGCCGCCAGCGCACGACGCACATCATCACTGAGCCCGGTCACCACCTCGCGCTGAACGTAGTCACGCAACAATGGCGTACCGGCTACCAGGCGCTCGCGCAGTGCCTGTTCATCGGCGTTGAGCAGCATCAGACAAACACCGGCAGGCCATCCTTCCATGCCGCGATGCAACTGCTGGAAACAGTCAGGCGAAAGCACCATCCGATGCGCGCCGAGCACCTGCCCGAGCTCATCCTCGGTGAAGGCAAGCGCTTCCGCCTCCAACTCGAACAGATGCCCCTGCAGCAGAAGCCTGGGCAGCTTCCAGGCCGGCTGGCGGCGACTGGATACCCACCAACTGACTAGGGCAGGCCCCATATCCAGCAGCATGTCGAGACAGGCATCGAGCGCCGGATCGCAATCCCGAGGATAGTCATCGAGCATGATCCACAACGGCTGCCGCACACGCCGCACCAGTGCCAGCATGGCCTTTTCCGCATCCCCTTCGCCCGCCTCCGGCTCCCCCAGAGCAGCACTGAGCTGGTCATACAGCATGGCCACCGTGCAAGCCCGTCCGCCAAGGTCCAGCCAGATCAATCGTGTGCCAGCGGGCACAAGCCGGGCACATTCGCTCATCAGTACGGTCTTGCCGAAGCCTGCCGGCGCGCAGATCAGACGTAACCTACAGTCGGTTTCGAGCAACGACCGAACCAGCCGCGGACGCCCGATATGCACAGGGGGAAGCCTAGGAATCGACGCCAGTTGCTCTGCGGCAGCTGCCTCTGCACTGAGCGCATCAGGAATGAAGCGTACGGACATGGCAACGGTTCTCTTATTTGAATCAGTCCATTGAAACACAGCGCGGCGCTTGCCAGCCGCCACGTTCGATTGCCATGAGCGGCAGACGGGCATCTTCCTTCGCCCTCGGACTGGACTACGTCATCTGGGCCGACGCTCCCTTTGAGCGCGATCTCACGTGGAAAGGGAGCAATCACGTGAAATTATCATCCGCTGCTTTGAGGCAAAAAAAAGGCGGCCAACCTGGCCGCCTTATTCATCAGCTAAATGTCAGAGAATCAACGAACCCCGGCGTTGCGCAGCGCGGCAGGAGTGAAGTCCCGGGCAGATGCACGATAGCCATACTCGTGAGGTTTCTCTTCATTGCTCATACCGATTGCAATATAGCGACCGGAAATGATGTCGTAGAGTGCCTCGAAAGCATAAGCCGGCACCTTGTGCTGGTAGTACTGCAGCGAATGGGCTTCGCCTACACGCCACAACTGGCCACGACCGTCATACAGTTCCGACTGAACGATGGTCCAGCTGTCCTCATCGACGAAGAAACGACGCTTGGCATAGATGTTCCGCTCGCCGCTCTTGAGCGTGGCCTCGATCTCCCAGACGCGGTGCAGCTCGTAACGAGCGAGATCCTGATTGACATGGCCAGCCTTGATGATCTGGTCGTACTTCAGGTCGCTGGACGCGATTTCATAGCTGTTATACGGAATGTACAGCTCCTTCTTGCCGATCAGCTTCCAGTCGTACCGATCCGGCGCACCACTGAACATGTCGAAGTTGTCGGTAGTGCGCATGCCGTCCGAAGCGGTGCCCGGACCGTCGTAGGCCACCTGCGGTGCACGGCGAACACGGCGCTGACCGGCGTTGTAGATCCACGCCTGGCGAGGCTCCTTCACCTGGTCCAGCGAGTCGTGTACTAGCAGTACGTTACCTGCCAGGCGAGAGGGTGCCGTCACACGCTGCTTGAAGAACAACAGCGCATTCTTGGCACGCTCCGGATCCAGGTCGGTCATCCCCAGCGGGAATGCCACCTCATCCTCGAAATGAACCATGGTGTAGCTGCCATTGGTCTGCGGCGTGGCCTGGACGATATTGCGACGCACGTTACCGCCGCGATAACGGGTGATGTGGTTCCACACCACTTCAAGCCCATTCTTCGGAATCGGGAACGCGTAGTAGCGGCTGTCGGTGAAGTTGGCAACACCATTGCCACCCTCGACGAGCTCGGTATTCAACGCACTTTTCTTCGCAGCCTCGTAGATTTCATCCGGCACGGCGACGGTGCGATGAGTCGGGAATACACGAATCTTGTAGGTGTCCGGATAGCGCTTGAACATTGCCAGCTGACCGGCAGTCAGCTTGTCCTTGTACTGCTCGACATTCTGCGCAGTGATGACGAACTTGGGCTGTTCATCCTTGAAAGGGTTGGTCAGATGCCCACTCTTGAGGGGCGCCGCATCGGTCTTGAGACCGCCAGTCCATGCGGGGATGCTGCCATCGGCATTTCCTGCCATTTCGGCACCCAGCGGCGTCAGGGATGTCCCGAGCTTGGCCGCCTCTTCAGGGGCTACCGCGGCCATCACGCTGCTCGCGAGCAGAGAGAAGGCCAAGACACTGAATAGCTTTCTTGTTGTTTTCATACGATTCCAGTTCCTCTTGATCTTGTTGTACGGCCGGAGGCCATGCCTACCGCAACCGCCCGACCGGCGCATCTTCGCCAATCGGGCGTCGAGCTAAGCTCCTTAGAAGTTCACACCCATGCTGAACGCAAGGAAGTCGCGGTCAACCAGCGTGTTGTAATCGCCACCGAAGAAGTCGGTGTAGGACAGGCTGGCGGTGTACATGTTCTGGTACACGGCATCCACGCCAACGCTGACGGCCTTGGAGCCCTCGTTGAACAGACCGTTGGGGCCGTAGCCATCGACGTCATGGGAGAAGGAGACGTTCGGCGTCAGGTTGACCCCGGCGAAGACGTTGCTGTAATCAGCCAGAGCGCGCACGCGATAACCCCAGGAGTTGGCGGTTACGAAACCGTCATCGCCGTAGTCGGCTAGTGCCAATGGATCATCAACGGATCCATAAATAGCATCACGACCATAACGGAGTTCGCTTTTGCTCTCCAAGCCGCCAACATGCGCATAGCCGATTTCACCTACCAACGTCACGCGACCAGCGCCCAGTACCTGGTCGAAGAAGTGTGTGAAAGTAGTCTGGATCTGAGTAATCTCTTTGCGGTTATACCCTCGATTGTCCGCCCCTTCCATGCTAGCAACGGGTGAAGCTGCGCTTCCGGTAAGCCCCAGTGAAAGAGGATTGAGCAACGCACGTGTTACGTCCTGAGTATTGATTTGCACAGGAGCGTTCGGGCGATAGCTGATCTCTCCACCCCAGGCGGTCCCAGTCGGCAACGTAGTTGAGAAACTCAGGCCATACAGCTGGATATCTTCCGGATATTCTAAGTAGTAACGACCGTTACCCAGAGCGGCCGACTGCAGGAGGCCACCTGCAACTTCTTGTACGCATGCTGATGTGTTGCCTCCAAAGACGGCAGGGTCACAAGGCCCTCCAGTAACCGCTACCGCCCCACCCACGGCAGTGCCGAACGCAGGGTTGGTCGCCATTCCCAGAATGCCGGTAGCTGTTTGGGTGCTTACGATAGGCGTACGGCTGTGGTAGTTCATGAAATACGCACCGTATTCCGTGGCATCCCCCAACCAACGCAAAGCGAGGCCGAACTGGCCGGAGTCACGCGCATCGCGGTCCCCAGCTCGCGGCAAAACCACGCCTTCTGGAGTGACATCAAAACCCTGACCAAACGCTCCGGAAATCGGTTGCAACGGAGCGACCGCTGGGCTACCCGCGTGGTAGTTGTTATCACACCCATCCTGCGCAACATCTACCGCAAAGAACGTGCCGCAGTTGTCGGCGATGGTCTGATCCCACTCCAACTGATAGAACGCCTCCATGCTTAAGCGATCAGTCAGGCTCTGAGAGATGTAGAACATATTCACCGGAATCAAGCCTTCCTTGATCTCGGCACCGGGACGGCGGAATGCCGCCGCATCCAGCGGGTTGATCGAGTTGATCGAGTTGCCGATGAAGGTGCTTTCACCCCAGCTCACGACCTGGCGACCGAGCCGCACCGTGCCCGGCAGGTCTCCTACGTAATAGTTGTGGTAGAGGAAGGCATCGAGGATCTGCGCACCTGACGATTGCGCGGCTTCCTTGCGGTTGCTGTCGCTGATGTCCTTGAACAGGCGGCTTTCGTCCTTCAGTTCGAAGTCATACCAGTACTTGCCGCGGATAAAGGCGCCGCTGTCCCGATAACGAAGCTCGAGATCATGGACGCCTTTGAAGATTTTCGAAAACGTCTCGCCCTTCTTGAAGTTCAGACGCCCGTCATCGCCAGTCTGCGTGTATCCGGTTCCGCCGTTATTGGCGCCGACCAGATCCATATCGGGATTAGCCATGGACCAGCTGGCACCGATAGACATGGACGAATCGAACTGCCCTTCGATCTCTCCGATGTTGAAGTTCACAGCGTAGGCCGGGGCGGCAGTGCCCAGCGCGACGGCTAGGGCCAGAGACTTCGGCTGGAAGATTCCGTGCCTTGTTGTTTTTGTCATGAGGCGCTCCTGGTTGGTTCGAAGTGCGTCAACCCTACCCAGACGCAGAGGGAGGGTTAAGCGCACTAAGGTTTGATTTAGCTTGTAATCCTTTAGTGTTAATAGCCTTCCCGGCAGTGGCTTTCAGCGTGATTTCGTTGAGCCATGCCTATTAACGACGTTCTGAGCTTAGCCCTGAACGCAAAGGGCGCAAAGCCCATTGCAGAGCCTTTCCCGCCCCTGAGCATGAGAAACTGTCGGCCAGTTATCCTAAAGTGCTATTCATGAAAGCAATAAGGCAGGCCAAGCCACCTGAATCAAGGTGACAAGCGATCGACAGGGCGAATGGCCAACGGGCCGCAGGCGGCCGGATGATCCACAGCCAGGACAGAGGGCGTTACCTTCAGGAGCAGGATGGGGCGAAACGAAACGTAACGGAGGCTGACTTCAAACCGAAAAGGTCCGGCATCTGCCGATGCAGCGGCACTGCGTCGCGGCAGAACGGGCAAACAGCGACAACGTGCCGCAGCAAACAGCATGCGCACCCATTGCGGATGCGCATCAGGATGCCGACCAAGGCTGGCAAAGCTGCCTACATACCTTTTACCGCGTAGATTCCCGGCGCGTTGCGCCAGTAACCCTTGTAGTCCATGCCATAGCCAAAGATGTAGCGATCAATGCAACTCAGGCCAACATAATCGGCCTTTAGATCGGGCCGAGCCTTGCGCTGGTGATCCTTGTCGATCAGCACCGCGGTGTGTACGGCAGCGGCGCCGGCGTGACGACAGAAATCGATGATCGCGCCGAGGGTGTGCCCCTCGTCCAGGATGTCGTCGATGATCAGCACGTCGCGATCGATGAAGGAAATTTCCGGCTTGGCCTTCCAGAACAGCTCGCCGCCACTGGTCTCGTTGCGGTAACGGGTCGCATGCAGATAGGACAGCTCGAGCGGGAAGTTCAGCTTCGGCACCAGCTTGCCCGAGAAGATCAGGCCGCCGTTCATGACGCAGAAGACGACGGGATTGCGCTCAGCCAGCTCGCCATTGATCGTCTCGGCGACCCTGGCGATCGCCGCTTCGACTTGCTCTTCGGTGTAAAGGCAGTCTGCCTCGGCCATGACTTGGCGGATATGTGCGAGATCGACGGACATGAAGCGATTCCCCCAGAAGGATATAGGTTGGAGCACCAGCCGACACTGGCAGCCCATGTGGTTGAATCGCCGAATGCCAGGCACAACCCTGGACAGCGAAAAACCTGACCGAACAGCCCGTTTTCGGCCGCCCGCGAAAGGGCGGGGAAGATACCCACCCTCGCCGCCCACAGCAAGTCCGCCGGCCGAATGACGCGCGAATAGCCGCTGACCCTGCGATGCTTTAATCTAAGCCGGTTTATTTGCCCGCCGGAGCCCATAATGCCCATTCGAGAGATCCGCCATCCGCTGATCCGCCACAAGCTCGGTCTGATGCGCCGCGCCGACATCAGCACCAAGAACTTCCGCGAACTTGCTCAGGAAGTGGGCTCGATCCTCACTTATGAAGCCACCTCGGATCTGCCCCTGGAACACTACAGCATCGACGGCTGGTGCGGGCCGGTGCAGGTAGAGAAAATTTCCGGCAAGAAGATCACCGTCGTACCCATATTGCGGGCCGGCATCGGCATGCTCGATGGCGTACTCAGCCTCATTCCCGGCGCCAAGGTCAGCGCGGTCGGCATCGCGCGCAACGAAGAAACCCTGCAGGCGCAGACCTACCTGGAAAAGCTGGTTCCGGAAATCGAACAACGACTGGCGATCATCATCGACCCCATGCTCGCTACCGGCGGGTCGATGGTTGCCACCATCGACATGCTGAAGAAGGCGGGCTGCAAGGAGATTCGCGCGCTGGTACTGGTCGCCGCTCCGGAAGGCATCGCCACCGTGGAGGCGGCACACCCCGACGTGCTGATCTTTACGGCATCCATCGATGAGCGTCTCGACCAGCACGGCTACATCGTCCCGGGACTGGGCGATGCCGGCGACAAGATCTTTGGCACCAAGCAGAAGGACATCTGAGCATGTCGCACACCGACGAGCCGCTTGGTCGGCAGGTACTGGCCGGCGCGCAAATGCTTTTCGTAGCTTTCGGCGCCCTGGTGCTGATGCCGTTGATCACCGGCATGGACCCCAACGTTGCACTGTTCACCGCAGGTCTGGGCACCCTGTTGTTCCAGCTGGTGACACGGCGCCAGGTTCCGGTATTCCTCGCATCGAGCTTCGCCTTCATCGCACCGATCATCGCTGCAAAGGGTGAGTTCGGCCTGCCTGCGGTAATGGGTGGCGTCGTGGCGGCGGGACTCGTGTATATCCTGCTCGGCTTCGCCGTACGCCTGAAAGGACCGGGATTCATCGACCGCCTGCTGCCACCGGTGGTCATCGCCCCGGTGATCATTTCCATCGGCCTGGCACTGTCGCCCGTGGCGGTGAACATGGCCATGGGCAAGGCCGGCGATGGCAGCGCCCAGCTGATTCCGTACGAGACGGCAATGCTCATCTCGATGCCGGCCCTGGTTACCACGCTGCTGGTGGCCGTGCTGGGCAAGGGCCTGTTCCGCCTGGTGCCGATTCTCGCTGGCGTCGCGGTCGGCTACGGACTGTCGTTCGCCTTCGGCGTAGTCGATACCAGCGGCATCGCGGCAGCTCCCTGGCTGGCGATGCCCAACTTCATTGCCCCGGAGTTCAACATCGGCGCCATCCTGTTCATGGTCCCGGTCGCCCTCGCACCGGCCATCGAGCATATCGGCGGCGTGGTTGCGATCGGCAGCGTGACGGGCAACAACTACGTCAAGAAGCCCGGCTTGCACCGCACCCTGTTCGGCGATGGCGTGGCTACGTCTGCGGCCGGCTTGTTCGGTGGCCCACCGAACACGACCTACGCCGAAGTGACCGGCGCCGTGATGCTGACCAAGAACTACAACCCGAAGATCATGACCTGGGCGGCGGTATTCGCCATCGCCCTGGCGTTCATCGGCAAGTTCGGCGCCGGGCTGCTGAGCATCCCGGTCCCGGTGATGGGCGGCATCCTCTGCCTGCTGTTCGGCTCGATTGCCGTGGTCGGCCTGAGCACGCTGATCCGGCACCAGGTCGATCTGTCCGAAGCACGCAACCTGATCATCGTCTCGGTGACGCTGGTGTTCGGAATCGGTGGCATGGCGATCGGCTATGGCGAGTTCACCCTGTCCGGCATCTCGCTGTGCGCGATCATCGCGCTGCTGCTCAATCTCTTGCTGCCGGGCGGCGATGGCTGGCGCAACAAGCAATTGGACGACCGCGTTTGAGGCCAGCGCGCCGCTGATGCGGACTCCGCAGGTTGGGTTGAGCCGACGAACCCCAACCTGTGGGATATCAGGCCTTTAGCGGGGCTTCGGCGTTACCCGACGCCGGGCTTCGCCGCTGCGCGGCTCAGGCTGCGCATCCCCGCCCCAACCTGCCTCGCCATGGACTTTCACATCGTCGATACAGGGCCGCTCGGCATTCATGCGCCAATCATGCCGGGAAACTCGCTACACTGCCGCGATGAACGAAATCCCCCACCTGCAGGTGAACGAACCCGCCGTGAGCTGCGCCACGTGCGCTGCCTGCTGCTGCCGCCTCGAAGTACTGCTGTTCAGCGACACCGGTGTTCCGGAGCGCTATATCGACACCGACAGCTGGGGCGCGCAAGTCATGCTGCGGCTGGAGGATGGCTGGTGCGCGGCGCTCGATCGCGACAGCATGCGCTGCACGATCTACGAAAACCGCCCGCTGATCTGCCGGGAGTTCGAACTGGGTTCGGATGATTGCCGGGAAGAACGCAAGGGCAGCGCCACCGCCTACTGCTGATCACCGTCGCAGAGCCCGTGCAAAGCCCTGCAACGGTACGCGGCCGTGCCTAGAAGGCCATCCGGTAATGCAGCGCGTAGCTCTCGATCCCATCGTTCGGCTGCTTGATGCCGGCGTTGGAATAGTGGATCGCCCGCACGCCCACTTCATGGCCACCGGCGAAACGCAGGCCGGCACCGATCCGGTCTTCGAACTGGAACGATGAGCCCAATCGGTTGCCCTCGACCTCGGTGTTTTCGAACGCTGCCACGCCGATGCCTGCCTCGACGTACGGCTTGACCGACTCACCGGCGAACTCGTAGACGAACACCGGAGCCAGCGAAATGCTGTGGTTGCTCGACGACTCGTCGCCCTCCCAGTAGGTGTAACCGGCATCCCAGTAGCCGGTCAGCCGGCCCACTCCGGTCTGGAACCAGCTGGTGCCGAAATCGAATTGGGCGCCCAGCCGATAGGTCATGGTCGATTCGCCGCTCTGGCCGACCGCTGCGGTGAAGTCGACAGCGTGAGCAGCCGCCATCTGCCCGACGGAAAACGCTGCCACCGCAGCCAGGGAGAACAGTTTTTTCATGGAAACGTCCTTATAAATGCACTGCTTTGTTTGGTTATCTTTTTTTGCCAGCATACGTTGAGAAACCCTCTCGCGCCGGGAGTTCCTAGTTCGCAAAGAACTCGACGACGCCGTTTCCCCCCCAAAGTATAGGCAGCACCCGGGCCATTCGCCGGGGATCGCCGCTGCAATAGAACCGGTGACTGGCTTCGCCAATGGAGAAAAGCTGGCGCTCTGCCAGGCGCTCGCCCAAGTGTCGCGCGACTGCCGCACCGGTATCGATCAGCCGGATATCGCCCGGGATCAGCGTTGCCAGTAGCGGGCGGATGAAGGGGTAATGCGTGCATCCCAGGATCAGCGTGTCACACCCCTGCTCCAGCAGCGGCTCGACCCAGGCCAAAAGCATGGCGCTGAGCTCGGCACTGTCCAGATCGCCCGCCTCGATGCGCTCCACCAGCCCGGGGCACGGCTGCGTGATGACGCGCACGTCCGCGGCGAAGCGATCGAGCAACGCGGCAAACCTGGCGCTCTTCAGCGTGCCGGTGGTGGCAAGTACGCCGACCACACCGCTGCGCGTGGCCAAGGCCGCCGGCTTGACCGCCGGCTCCATGCCGATGATCGGCAGCTGCGGATAATGTTCACGCAACTCGTTGATCCCAGCGGCCGTCGCGGTGTTGCAGGCCAGCACCAGCGCCTTGGCACCGCGCTCGACGAGAAAAGCGGCAATGACGCGGCAGCGCTCGCGGATGTATTCCGGGCTTTTTTCGCCATAGGGCACATGCGCGCTGTCCGCCAGGTAGAGCAGCGACTCATGGTGCAGGCGCTGACGAATCTCGCGCAGGACCGAAAGCCCCCCGACGCCGGAATCGAAAACGCCAATGGGCGCCGCGCTTTCAGCCATTGGCACAGCCACACACCGCGCATTGTGGATCGCGCCTGACCCGCAATTCGCGGAAGCGACCGGTCATGGCGTCGACCAGCAGCAGCCGGCCGATCAACGGCTCACCGAAGCCGACCAGCAGCTTCAGCGCTTCCAAGGCCTGCAGGCTGCCGACCATGCCCACCAAGGGGCCGAGCACGCCGGCCTCGCTGCAGGTCAGCTCGGCCTCGCTGCCGTGTCCGTAGAGACAGTGATAACAGGGGCTGGTCGCTACGCGCGGATCGAACACCGACAACTGCCCCTCGAGGCGGATGGCGGCACCGCTGACCAGCGGCTTACGGGCTTTCACGCAGGCGGCATTCACGGCTTCGCGAATGCCGAAGTTATCCGTGCAGTCGAGCACCAGGTCGACCTGATCGACGGCCGCAGCCAGGGAATCGGCATCCAGCCCGCTGCGGTAGGGCACCAGCCGCACGTGCGGATTCAGCGCCTCCAGCCGGGCCATCGCAGAATCGACCTTGTGCAGCCCCAGCGAGCTGCCGTCATGGGCGATCTGACGCTGCAGATTGCTCAGGTCCAGGGTGTCGAAATCGGCCAGGTGCAACTCGCCAACACCGGCTGCCGCCAGGTAAAGCGCCACCGGCGAGCCCAGCCCACCGAGTCCGACGATCAGCACGCGACTCTGTTTGAGGCGCAACTGGCCATCGATATCGACCTGCTTGAGCAGGATCTGCCGGCTGTAGCGCAGCAGTTCTTCGTCACTGAGCATCTGCAAACCTCACAAGACAAATCATGGCAGGCGCCCGAGGCTGATGCGCTCGTGTCCGCCGAGGTCACGCCGGCTTTCCGTGGCCTCGAAGCCCCGTGCAGCCAATAGTGCGCGAACGGCTTCGGCCTGATCGTAACCGTGTTCGAGCAGCAGCCAGCCGCCCGGCTGCAAATGCCCGGGCGTCTGGGCAATGATCGCGCGAATGTCGTCCAGCCCATCCTGCCCGGCGACCAGCGCACTCTGCGGCTCGAAACGTACGTCGCCCTGCAGCAGATGCGGGTCGCTGGCCGGAATATAGGGCGGGTTACTGACGATCAGCTGGAAGCGCTCGCCATCCAGCGCGGAAAACCAGTCGCTCACGGCGAACGTCGCATTATTCAGACCCAGGCGCAGTCGGTTACGCTCGGCCAGAGCCACGGCCGCCCCGATGCGGTCGACTCCGCAGACCTGCCATGCCGGCCGCTCGGCCGCCAGCGCCAGTGCGATGGCACCGGTGCCGGTACCCAGATCGAGCACCCGGCTTGGCGTCGCCGCCAGCATCCGCAACGCGGTTTCCACCAGCAGCTCGGTATCCGGGCGCGGAATCAGCGTATCCGGCGCAACCTCCAGCTCCAGGCTCCAGAAGCCCTGGCGACCGAGGATATAGGCGACCGGCTCGCCGCGCCGACGACGCGCCAGGTCGGCAGCGAAGCGCTCGGCGCAGGCCGGCGTAACCTCACGCTCGGGCCAGGTGCGCAGGTAGCTGGTCGACTTGCCCAGCGCGGCGGCAAGCAGCCATTCGGCATCTACCCTGGCGCTCGGCGAATCCGGCAGATCGGCACTGTGCAGCAGGGATTCGATGGTTGGCATGACATGCTCTCGGATGCGCCGCGAGGCGGACAAGGATCAGTCGCCCAGCGCGGCCAGCTGGTCGGCCTGGTATTCCTGCAGCAGCGGCTCGATGACCTGCTCCACGGCGCCACCGATCACCTCGTTGAGCGAATACAGCGTCAGGTTGACCCGATGGTCGGTGACACGGCCCTGGGGGAAGTTGTAGGTGCGGATACGCTCGGAACGATCACCGGAGCCGACCAGCAGCTTGCGCGTTTCGGAGATCTCCTTGTGCGCCGCCGCATCCTGGCGATCCTGTAGTTTGGCCGCGAGCCAGGCCATGGCCTTGGCGCGGTTCTTGTGTTGCGAACGCTCTTCCTGGCACTCGACCACGATACCGGTGGGCAGGTGCGTGATACGAATCGCCGAATCGGTCTTGTTGACGTGCTGACCGCCGGCACCGGAGGAGCGATAGGTGTCGATGCGCAGTTCGGCCGGGTTGATCTCGACTGCCGCCTGCTCGTCCGGCTCGGGCAATACCGCCACGGTGCAGGCCGAAGTATGAATGCGCCCCTGCGACTCGGTTTCCGGGACACGCTGCACGCGGTGCGCGCCGGACTCGAACTTGAGCTTGGCGTAGACGTTGTCGCCCTCGACGCGCGAAATCACCTCCTTGTAGCCGCCGTGCTCGCCCTCGCTCTCGGAGAGAATCTCGACGCGCCATCCCTGCTTCTCGGCATAGCGCGAATACATGCGGAAAAGATCGCCAGCGAAGATCGCCGCCTCGTCACCGCCAGTGCCGGCACGGATCTCGAGGAACACGTTGCGCCCGTCGTTGGGGTCCTTGGGCAGCAGCATGCGCTGCAGGTTGGCTTCCAGCGTCTCGAGCTGGGCCTTGCCTTCGGCAACCTCCTCCTCGGCCATCTCGCGCATGTCGGGGTCGCTGTCCTTGAGCAGCGCCTGGGCGCCCTCGAGATCCTGCTGGACCTTGCACAGCTGGCGATAGGCGACGATCACCGGTTCGACTTCGGCGTATTCACGCGAATAGGCACGGAAACGATTCTGGTCGCTGATGACTTCGGCATCACCGAGCAGCGCGGTGAGTTCTTCGAAACGATCCTGCAGGATGTCCAGCTTGTTCAACAGCGAAGCTTTCATGGTTTTTCCGTGCCCGGGTGCAGGGCGAAGAGTTCCTGGGCCATGCTCAGCGCCTCGACGCGGCCCTCGGCAGATAATTTCTTCAGCTGCACGCTGGGTGCATGCAGCAGCTTGTTGGTCAGGCCGCGAGCGAGTTGCGCCAGCACATCCTCCGCGCTGGCGCCGTTGGCCAGCAGACGCTGGGCCTTGTTCAACTCGTCATCGCGAATCCGTTCGGCATGCTGTCGATAGGCTTTCAGCACATCCACCGCCGCCAGCTCACGCAGGCGCTGCATGAAGTCTTCGGTACCGGCAGCGACCAGCTCCTCGGCCGCCTGGGCCGCGCCCTGACGGCTCTTGAGGTTCTCGGCGACCACCTCGTGCAGATCGTCGACGGTATACAGGTAGACGTCGTCCAGCTCGCCGACCTGCGGCTCGATGTCCCGCGGCACGGCGATATCGACCATGAACATTGGCTTGTGCTTGCGCCGCTTGAGCGCCTGCTCGACCGCGCCCTTGCCGAGAATAGGTAACTGGCTGGCGGTGGAACTGATGACGATGTCGCTGTTGTACAGCTCATCGGGAATGTCGGCGAGCAGGATGGCCTGCGCGCCCAGTTCGGCGGCCAGCGCGCTGGCCCGCTCGAGAGTACGGTTGGCGACCACGATCTTCTTCACGCCCTGCTCGTGCAGGTGCCGCGCAACCAGGGTGATGGTCTCACCGGCGCCGATCAGCAGCGCCTGGCTGCGCTGCAGATTGCTGAAGATCTGCCGCGCCAGGCTGACCGCGGCGAACGCGACGGAAACCGGGTTCTCGCCGATGGCGGTATCGGTGCGCACGGTCTTGGCCGTGCTGAACGTCGCCTGGAACAGCCGCCCCAGCAACGGACCGACGCTGCCGGCCTCACGCGCGACCGCATAGGCCGACTTCATCTGACCGAGAATCTGCGGTTCGCCCAGCACCAGCGAATCGAGACCGGAAGCGACCCGCATCATGTGGCGCACGGCCTGATCGTCGACATGCACGTAGGCGCAGGCCTTGAGTTCATCGAGGCTCAGGCGGTGGTAGCTGGCGAGCCAGGCGAGTACCGCATCGGCCTCGGCCTCATCCTGCTGCAGATACAGCTCGCTGCGATTACAGGTGGAAAGGATCGCCGCCTCGCGCGTCGGCGTGACGCGACACAGCTGGCGCAAGGCCTCGACCATCTGATCCGGCGTGAAGGCCACGCGCTCGCGGACGTCCACCGAAGCGGTCTTGTGATTGATGCCAAGCGCGAGGAAAGCCATGCAGAATCGCTGATTGGAAAACGGAGCGCGCAATTCTCCTACTTCGTCTGATGGAGAACAACCATTGCCCTCGATTGTCCGATTCGATTGGTATGCCCCGTTGGCTACCGAACCGGCCTAGCGCCGCCGTGGCGGCCATGGGCTTGCCCGGCGGCTTGTGTCATCATGCCGCGACCGCATTCCAGCCGTACATCTTCCCTATGAATAGACTTGCCGCACTTGCCGCCCTGCTGTTACTCGGCGGCTGCCAGACCTTCCTGCAGCAGGCGCCGGAAAGCAGCCCGCCGGTTCAGGACACAGCGCCGCAGAGCCCGCCCACTGCCGCGACAGAGCACGGCTCGTTCAGCCGCGAATCGCTCTATGCACTGCTGGTCGCGGAACTGGCGGGACAGCGCAATCGCTTCGACATCGCCTTGGGCAACTACGTCCAGCAGGCGCATGCCACGCAGGATGCCGGGGTCGCCGAACGGGGATTCCGCATCGCCGAGTACCTCGGTGCCGACCAGGCCGCGCTGGATACGGCATTGATATGGGCGCGCAACGCACCGGACAGTCTCGACGCGCAACGCGCCGCTGCCGTGCAACTGGCACGCGCCGGTCGCTACGAAGAATCGCTGGAGTTCATGGAAAAGGTGCTGCAGGGTCAAGGCGATACGCACTTCGACTTCCTGGCGCTGTCAGCCTCGGAAACCGACCCGGATACCCGTGCCGGGCTGCTGCAGAGCTTCGACAGACTATTGCTCAAGCATCCGGACAACCCGCAGCTGTCCTTTGGCAAGGCCGTCCTCCTGCAACAGGACGACCGTAGCGAAGAGGCGCTTGCCCTGCTGCAGCAGCAGCCAACCAGGCAACGCCAGGTCCCGTCCATACTGCTCGAGGCACGCCTGCTGCACAGCCTGCAGCGAGGCGACGAGGCCTTGCCGCTGCTGGAAAAGGGCCTGCGCCAATACCCGGAAGACAAGCGCCTGCGCCTGACCTATGCGCGTTTGCTGGTCGAACACGAGCGCCTGGAAGATGCCATGGGCGAGTTCGCCACGCTGGTCCAGCAGCATCCGGCCGACGACGACCTGCGTTTTTCCATGGCGCTGGTCTGCATGGAAGCGCAGGCCTGGCGCGAGGCCAGCGTTTATCTGGAGGAGCTGGTCGAGCGCGGCAGCCACGTCGACGCCGCGCAGTTCAACCTCGGCCGCGCCTACCAGGCAATGGACGAGAATGAAAAGGCCCTGGCTGCCCTGGCCCAGGTCGGCCCCGGCAACGAATACCTTCCTGCGAAACTGCTGCAGAGCCAGTTGCTGTACGCCGGCAACCGCGACAAGGAGGCCTCGGCGGTGCTCGCCGATGCCCGCCAGCAGCAACCCGACTATGCCATCCAGCTGTACCTGATCGAGATCGAGGCGCTCTCCGGGCACGAACGTACGGAGCAGGCCTGGCAACTGGTGGAGCAGGCGCTCGCCGAATTCCCCGACGACCTCAACCTGCTCTATACCCGCGCCATGCTCGCGGAAAAGCGCGGCGATCTCACGCAACTGGAGAGCGACCTGCGCTTCATCATCGAGCGCGAGCCGGACAATGCCATGGCGCTCAACGCCCTGGGCTACACACTGGCCGACCGCACCAGCCGCCACGATGAAGCCCTGCAGCTGATCGAACAGGCATACCAGCTCAACCCTCACGATCCAGCCATTCTCGACAGCCTCGGCTGGGTCAACTTCCGCCTGGGCAACCTGAGCGAGGCCGAGGCCCTGCTACGCAAGGCTCTGCAGCGCTTCCCCGACCACGAAGTGGCGGCCCATCTGGGCGAGGTGCTATGGACGCTCGGTGAACGCAGCGAGGCCCGCGCGGTCTGGTCGAAGGCATTCACCCAACAACCCGACAGCCCGATATTGCGCGATACGCTCAAGCGGCTGACCGGATCGGAGAAGCCCTGACCCATGAGCCTGCTGAGAAACCTCCTAGCCCCCTGCCTGGCCCTTCTACTGGCCGGCTGTGCCGGGCTGGGCCCACGCGAATCGGTCGAAGGGCCTGGCAATGCGGCAGCCTGGAAGGAACACCGCGGCCAGGTTGCGACCCTCGACGGCTGGCAGATCAGCGGCAAGATCGGCATCCGCGCGCCGCAGGATTCGGGCAGCGGGACGCTGTTCTGGCTGCAGCGCCAGGAATATTTCGACATTCGCCTGTCCGGACCGCTCGGCCGCGGCGCGACCCGCCTCACTGGACGCCCGGATGCCGTAGCGCTGGAAGTGGCCGGCCAGGGCCGTTTCGAAGCCGACTCCCCGGAAGCACTGGTCGAAGCACAGCTGGGCTGGCAGCTTCCGGTTTCGCATCTGCTCTGGTGGGTGCGCGGGCTACCGGCACCGGACAGTCGCAGCCGCTTGAGCCTGGACGGCGACAGCCGCCTGGCGCGCCTGGAACAGGACGGCTGGCAGGTCGATTACCTGGCCTATGCCCAGCACGACGGCTTCGCCCTGCCCGAGCGCATCCGCCTGCAGGGCCACGACCTGCAGATCACGCTGGTCATCAAGGACTGGCAACCGCGCCAGCTGGGCCGCTGAATGCCGACGCTGACCCTGCCGGCACCGGCCAAGCTCAACCTGATGCTGCACATCGTCGGACGCCGCGCCGACGGCTATCACGAACTGCAGACGCTGTTCCAGTTTCTCGACTACGGCGACGAGCTGAGCTTCAGCCCGCGCGATGACGGCCAGATCCGCCTGCACACCGAGCTGCCGGGCGTCGAGCACGACGACAACCTGATCGTCCGCGCCGCTCGCCTGCTGCAACGCGAGAGCGGCTGCGTACAGGGCGCTGACATCCGCCTGCTCAAGCGCCTGCCCATGGGCGGCGGTATCGGCGGCGGCAGCTCCGATGCGGCCACCGCCCTGCTCGGCCTCGACCTGCTTTGGCAGCTCCACCTCGGTGAAGATCGACTGGCCGAACTGGGGCTTGCGCTGGGCGCGGACGTACCGGTGTTCGTCCGGGGCCGCGCCGCCTTCGCCGAAGGCGTCGGCGAGCGCTTGCAGCCCGTCGATTTACCCGAGCCGTGGTTCCTCGTGATAGCGCCGCAAGTCGCTGTTAGTACAGCGGAAATATTTGCCGACCCGGAGTTGACACGTAATACCCCGGCCATTACAGTTCGCAGCCTTCTTGCAGGGGGCGGTCATAACGACTGTCAGCCGGTAGTCGAGAGGCGTTTTCCGGAAGTTCGTAACGCCTTGAGCTTGTTGAACAAATACGTTCCGGCAAGTATGACCGGCACTGGAGCTTGTGTGTTTGGGAGCTTCCCAAACGAAGGCGAGGCTGATAAAGTCCGCCGCCAACTTCCAGACTCTTTGCCGAGTTTCGTGGCCCGTGGTCGTAACGTTTCGATGTTGCACCGAAGCCTTGAACGAATGGCACAGGAAGTGAGTGCGTAGCACACAGGTTGTACGATACAGGGGCGTCGCCAAGCGGTAAGGCACCAGGTTTTGATCCTGGCATGCGTTGGTTCGAATCCAGCCGCCCCTGCCATAACCTCGCAAGGTTCGTACAAGCGGTTGCGCACAGAGAAGTTGACCCTACAGGGGCGTCGCCAAGCGGTAAGGCACCAGGTTTTGATCCTGGCATGCGTTGGTTCGAATCCAGCCGCCCCTGCCATACACTTGAAGCTGTTCAAGAGCTTGCCTTTTGAACAGCTTTTTATTCATCGGACCCACCCTCAGGCAGGTACTGCGCGTGTCCAAGATGATGGTCTTCACGGGGAACGCCAACCCCGACCTGGCCCGGCGTGTCGTACGTCAGCTGCATATTCCCCTCGGTGATGCCTATGTCGGAAAGTTCTCCGACGGCGAGATCAGTGTCGAGATCAACGAGAACGTTCGCGGCAAGGACGTCTTCCTGATTCAGCCGACCTGCGCTCCGACCAACGACAACCTGATGGAACTGGTGGTCCTGGCCGATGCCTTCCGCCGCTCCTCGGCGTCGCGCATCACCGCCGTGATCCCCTACTTCGGTTATGCCCGCCAGGACCGCCGCCCGCGTTCTGCCCGTGTGCCGATCAGTGCCAAGGTCGTGGCTGACATGCTCGACGTCGTCGGCGTCAACCGCGTGCTGACCGTCGACCTGCACGCCGACCAGATCCAGGGTTTCTTCGACATGCCGGTGGACAACATCTACGGCTCGCCGGTCTTGGTCGACGACATCCAGGCCCAGCGCTTCGAGAACCTGATGATCGTCTCCCCCGACATCGGCGGCGTGGTCCGCGCCCGTGCCGTGGCCAAGTCCCTCGGTGTGGACCTGGCGATCATCGACAAGCGTCGGCCCAAGGCCAACCAGTCCGAGGTGATGCACATCATCGGTGACATCGAAGGCCGTACCTGCATCCTGGTCGACGACATGGTCGACACAGCCGGTACCCTGTGCCATGCCGCCAAGGCGCTGAAGGACCATGGCGCTGCCAAGGTCTACGCCTACTGCACGCACCCGATCCTGTCCGGCCGCGCCATCGAGAACATCGAAGGCTCCGTGCTCGACGAGCTGGTGGTGACCAACACCATTCCGCTGTCGGCCGCCGCACAGTCCTGCACCCGAATTCGCCAACTGGACATCGCGCCAGTGGTGGCTGAAGCGGTGCGCCGCATCAGCAATGCCGAATCGATCAGCGCGATGTTCCGCTAAGCGAAAGCTTCGAAACCGCACTGAACGTAATGTGCCCCGCCTCGTGCGGGGCTTTTTGCCCAACAGCCCGAGCGCTGGTCGCAAGCGCGACAGGTAATGTTGCTACTGGAGAATCACCATGAACGATTTCACTCTGAATGCCCAAGTGCGTTCCGACCTGGGGAAAGGTGCGAGCCGCCGCCTGCGTCGTAACGCCTCCCTGGTCCCGGCCGTCATCTACGGTGGCGACAAGGCCCCGCAGTCCATCAGCATCCTGGCCAAGGATCTCGCCAAGCTGCTGGAAAACGAAGCGTCCTTCAGCCACGTCCTGAACCTGAACGTCGATGGCCAGAACGAATCCGTTCTGATCAAGGCGCTGCAGCGTCATCCGGCCAAGAGCTTCGTCCTGCACGCCGACTTCGTTCGCGTCGTTGCCGGCCACAAGCTGACCGCCACCGTTCCCCTGCACTTCATCAACCAGGAATCTTCCGTGGGCGTGAAGCAGCAAGGCGGCGAAATTCTGCACAACCTCAACGAAGTCGAAGTTTCCTGCCTGCCGCAAGACCTGCCGGAATTCATCGAAGTCGACATGGCCAACGTCGAAGTCGGCCAGGTTCTGCACATGACCGACCTCAAGCTGCCGAAAGGCGTTGAGCTGGTCGCCCTGGCCCACGGCAGCGACCTGCCGGTTGCCAACGTTCACGCACCGCGCGTGAGCAAGGAAGACGCTCCGAAAGAAGAAGGCGCTGCCGAGTAATCCACTCGCATAGCCGAAGAAGAGGCCCCCGTCGTGACTGCCGTAAAACTGATCGTCGGCCTGGGAAATCCAGGCCCTGAATACGACCAGACCCGGCATAACGCGGGGGCTCTTTTCGTTGAGCGACTGGCTGCCCGCGAGGGCGTCTCGCTCAGCAACGATCGCAAGTACTTCGGCCTGGTCGGCAAATTCAGCCATCAGGGCGAGGACATCCGCCTGCTCATCCCCACCACCTACATGAACCGCAGCGGTCAGGCGGTGGCGGCACTGGCCGGCTTTTTCCGAATTCTCCCCGAGTCCATCCTGGTCGCCCACGATGAGCTCGACATGCCCCCAGGCGTCGCCAAGCTCAAGCAGGGTGGCGGTCATGGCGGGCACAACGGGCTGCGCGACATCATCGCCAAGCTCGGCAATCAGAACGGCTTTCATCGCCTGCGCCTGGGTATCGGCCATCCTGGCCACGCCAGCCTGGTCAGCGGCTACGTGCTGGGCCGTGCACCGCAGGCCGAGCGCGAAAAGCTCGACGCCAGCATCGACTTCGCGCTCGACGTCGTGCCGGAAATCCTGGCCGGCGACTGGACTCGCGCCATGCAGCGCCTGCACAGCCAGAAGGCCTGAACCTAACTCCGAGGCAAGATCACCATGGGATTCAACTGCGGCATCGTCGGTCTGCCCAACGTCGGCAAGTCCACTCTGTTCAACGCCCTGACCAAATCCGGCATCGCGGCGGAGAACTTCCCGTTCTGCACGATCGAGCCGAACAGCGGCATCGTGCCGATGCCCGATCCGCGTCTCGACGCGCTGGCGGCCATCGTCAAACCGGAACGGGTGATCCCCACCACCATGGAGTTCGTCGACATCGCCGGCCTGGTCGCCGGCGCGTCGAAAGGTGAAGGCCTGGGCAACAAGTTTCTCGCCAACATTCGCGAGACCGACGCCATCGCCCACGTGGTGCGCTGCTTCGAAGATGAGAACGTCATTCACGTCGCCAACAGCGTCGACCCCAAGCGTGACATCGAGATCATCGACCTCGAACTGATCATGGCCGACCTCGACAGCTGCGAGAAGCAGCTGCAGCGCGTCGCCCGCACTGCCAAGGGCGGTGACAAGGAAGCCGTGGCGCAGAAGGCGTTGCTTGAGAAGCTGATCCCGCATCTTACCGAAGGCAAGCCGGCGCGCAGCCTGCTGAAGAACTTCAGTGACGAGGAAAAGCGTCTCGCCAAGATCTTCCACCTGCTGACCACCAAGCCGGTGATGTACATCGCCAACGTCGCCGAGGACGGTTTCGAGAACAACCCGCACCTGGACGTGGTCAACGCCATCGCCAAGGAAGAAGGCGCGCTCGTGGTACCGGTGTGCAACAAGATCGAAGCCGAGATCGCCGAACTGGATGATCTGGAAGAGATGCAGATGTTCCTCGAGACCATGGGCATGGAAGAACCGGGCCTGAACCGCGTGATCCGCGCCGGTTACTCGCTGCTCAACCTGCAGACCTACTTCACCGCTGGCGTGAAGGAAGTGCGTGCCTGGACCGTCAAGGTCGGCGCCACCGCACCGCAATCCGCGGCCGCGATCCACACCGACTTCGAGAAGGGCTTCATCCGCGCCGAAGTCATCGCCTATGACGACTTCATCCAGTACAAGGGCGAAGCCGGCGCCAAGGAAGCCGGCAAATGGCGCCTGGAAGGCAAGGAGTACATCGTCAAGGATGGTGACGTGATGCACTTCCGCTTCAACGTCTAACCAAGCGCTACGCAGACACGGAGCCCCTTGAGGAGCAGCGCCTCAAGGGGCTTTTTTGTCATCGAACAAACATCTGCCCACCGCCTCCAGCCTCGCCGCATCAATAGCCGAACAGACCATCCAGTCCTTGCGCAGGCAGCGCAGCTCTATCCTCGGCCAACTCGCACAGCGTCGTCACAGGGGGCCGGGATCGGGCATCGGGTCGGGCGGCGGAGCGATCTTTTCCAGCTGCTCCAGAGCCTCTTCCGGAAGCTCCCCGCCGCCATCGAGGTCGGTATCGCTCTCGGCCTCGTCGAGGTCGTTCAGAGGCGACTCATCGGCTCGCCAGGGTTGGGGCCATCGTTCAAGCGGTCGGGTTTCGGTAGCGGGCATGTCTGTTCCTCCGGTAGGTACAAGCGGTTAGGCAGGTGCCGCCATACTTGGTTCGCTGCCCAGGCCAGGTGGCGCTCGATGCCATGCGGAGCCGGCCCGGCCGCGCCGTTCCTGCATATGTGTATGTTCGCGGCCCGCCGTCTGGCGGGGCTCACTCAAGGCACGTTTCCCGGCGAGACGCTCGTCGAGGGGCTTTACTTGCAGCGACTGCAGGGATATTGACAGCGCCTCAAGGGCAGCATTACGTTAACGTAAAGGCAACCAGCCGAGCGCCCACTCCGAAATCGAAACCCTGGCCTTCGGCGTGCCGGTCGGTATGGCGGAAACGATGCCTTCGCCGCCTGTCGAACCTTCTGGACATAGAACAATTACAAGACAAGCAGGTGGCCCCATGAACTATTCCAGCCTCAACTTCGCCCTCGGTGAAACCATCGACATGCTGCGCGAGCAGGTCCAGGCCTTCGTCGCCGCCGAGCTGGCGCCGCGCGCCGAGGCCATCGACCAGGACAACCTGTTCCCGGCCGACATGTGGAGAAAATTCGGCGAGATGGGTCTGCTCGGCGTGACCGTCTCCGAGGAATACGGCGGCGCCGGGCTCGGCTACCTGGCCCATGTGGTGGCGATGGAAGAGATCAGCCGCGGCTCGGCCTCGGTCGCGCTCTCCTACGGCGCGCATTCGAACCTGTGCGTCAACCAGATCAATCGCAACGGCAACCCCGCGCAGAAGGCCCGCTACCTGCCCAGGCTGATCAGCGGCGAGCACGTCGGCGCGCTGGCCATGAGCGAGCCGAATGCCGGCTCCGACGTGGTCTCCATGAAGCTGCGCGCCGAGAAGCGCGGCGACCGCTACCTGCTCAACGGCAGCAAGACCTGGATCACCAACGGTCCGGACGCCAATACCTACGTGATCTACGCCAAGACCGACCCGGACAAGGGTCCGCACGGCATCACCGCGTTCATCGTCGAGCGCGACTGGAAGGGATTCTCCCGCGGCAACAAGTTCGACAAGCTCGGCATGCGCGGCTCCAATACCTGCGAGCTGTTCTTCGATGACGTCGAGGTGCCGGAAGAGAACGTGCTGGGCGTCGAGAACGGCGGCGTCAAGGTGCTGATGAGCGGCCTGGATTACGAGCGCGTGGTGCTCGCCGGCGGCCCGACCGGGATCATGCAGGCCGGCCTCGACGTGGTGGTGCCCTATATCCACGACCGCCAGCAGTTCGGTCAGAGCATCGGCGAGTTCCAGTTCATCCAGGGCAAGGTGGCGGACATGTACACCCAGCTCAACGCCAGCCGCGCCTACCTCTACGCCGTCGCCCAGGCCTGCGACCGCGGCGAGACCACCCGCAAGGACGCCGCCGGGGTGATTCTCTATACCGCCGAAAACGCCACGCAGATGGCCCTGCAGGCGATCCAGATCCTCGGCGGCAACGGCTACATCAACGAATTCCCCACCGGCCGCCTGCTGCGCGACGCCAAGCTCTACGAGATCGGCGCCGGCACCAGCGAGATCCGCCGGATGCTGATCGGCCGCGAGCTGTTCAACGAAAGCAAATGAGCCGTAGGGTGGAAAACGGCCAAAGGCCTTTTCCATCGCATCTAAGAAACAGGGTGGAAATCGCTTCGCGGATTTGCACCCTACGGGAGCCCGTCCATGGCCATCCTGCATACCCAGATCAATACCCGTTCACCGGAGTTCGTCGCCAACAGCGCGGCGATGCTTGAGCAGGTGAACGACCTGCGCGCCCTCCTCGGCCGCGTCAGCGAAGGCGGCGGCGCCACCGCCCAGCAGCGCCATGTCTCGCGCGGCAAGCTGCTGGTGCGCGAACGCATCGACTGCCTGCTCGACGCCGGCTCGGCCTTTCTCGAACTCGCCCCGCTGGCTGCCCATGAGGTCTACGGCGAAGACGTCGCCGCTGCCGGCGTCGTCGCAGGTATCGGCCGCGTCGAAGGGGTCGAGTGCATGATCATCGCCAACGACGCCACGGTGAAGGGCGGCAGCTACTACCCGCTGACGGTTAAGAAGCACCTGCGTGCGCAGACCGTCGCCCAGGAGAATCGCCTGCCGTGCATCTACCTGGTGGACTCCGGCGGCGCCAACCTGCCGCGACAGGACGAGGTGTTCCCGGACCGCGACCACTTCGGCCGCATCTTCTTCAACCAGGCCAACATGAGCGCCATGGGCATCCCGCAAATCGCCGTGGTGATGGGCTCCTGCACCGCAGGTGGCGCCTATGTGCCGGCGATGGCCGACGAAACCATCATGGTGCGCAACCAGGCGACCATCTTTCTCGCCGGCCCGCCGCTGGTCAAAGCCGCCACCGGTGAGGTGGTAACCGCCGAGGAGCTGGGCGGCGCCGACGTGCACTGCAAGACCTCGGGCGTCGCCGACCACTACGCCGAGAGCGACGAGCACGCCCTTTCCATCGCCCGTCGCTGCGTGGCCAACCTCAACTGGCGCAAGCTCGGCCAGCTGCAGACCCGCGAACCGCGCGCGCCACTGTATGCCGCCGACGAGCTGTACGGCGTGATTCCTGCGCAGGCCAAGCAGCCCTATGACGTGCGCGAGGTGATCGCGCGGCTGGTCGACGGCAGTGAGTTCGATGAATTCAAGGCGCTGTTCGGCACCACCCTGGTCTGCGGCTTCGCCCATCTGCACGGCTACCCGATCGCCATCCTCGCCAACAACGGCATCCTCTTCGCCGAGGCGGCACAGAAAGGCGCGCACTTCATCGAACTGGCCTGCCAGCGCGGCATCCCGCTGTTGTTCCTGCAGAACATCACCGGGTTCATGGTCGGACAGAAATACGAGGCGGGCGGCATCGCCAAACACGGCGCCAAGCTGGTCACCGCGGTGGCCTGCGCCCGGGTGCCGAAGTTCACCGTGATCATCGGCGGCAGCTTCGGCGCCGGCAACTACGGTATGTGCGGCCGAGCCTACGACCCGCGCTTGCTGTGGATGTGGCCCAACGCGCGCATTGGCGTGATGGGCGGCGAACAGGCCGCTGGCGTGCTGGCGCAGGTCAAGCAGGAGCAGAGCGAACGCGCCGGCAAGGCGCTCGGCGACGAGGAAATCGCCGCCATCAGGCAGCCGATCCTCGAGCAGTACGAGCGCCAGGGCCATCCCTACTATTCCAGCGCGCGGCTGTGGGACGACGGCGTGATCGACCCGGCGCAAACCCGCGAAGTGCTGGCCCTGGCGCTGTCGGCCAGCCTCAATGCGCCGATCGAGCCGACCACCTTTGGCGTGTTCCGCATGTGACGCGTGCCTGCGGGAGGCGCGCCCCGCGGCGATGGCAGGCGACACCTGCCCAACGCCCCGAGGCGGAGTCTGCCGCAACAGCAGCATCGAGGATGCTTGAGATGACCGATTTCCAGACCATCGAACTGAACAAAGACGCGCACGGCGTCGCCACCCTCTGGCTCAACCGTGCCGACAAGAACAACGCCTTCGACGCCCGGGTGATCGGCGAACTGAACGCAGCCCTGGCGCTGGTGCGGGACGATGCGAGCGCCCGCTTCCTGATCCTGCGCGGGCGCGGCAAGCACTTTTCCGCTGGCGCGGATCTCGGCTGGATGCGCGAATCGGCCAAACTCGACTACCAGGCGAACCTGGCTGACGCCCACGAACTCGGCGAGCTGATGCAGCGCCTTTACCAGCTGCCGCAGCCGACCCTGGCCGTGGTACAGGGCGCGGCCTTTGGCGGCGCGCTGGGGCTGATCGCCTGCTGCGACATGGCCATCGGCGCCCGCGACGCACTGTTCTGTCTGTCGGAAGTACGCATCGGCCTGGCGCCGGCGGTGATCAGCCCGTACGTGGTCAAGGCCATCGGCGAGCGCGCCACCCGCCGCTACACCCTCACCGCCGAGCGCTTCGATGGCCAGCGCGCCCGCGAGCTTGGGCTGCTTGCTGAAACCTATGCAGCCGATGAACTGGACGCCGCGCTCGAGCAATGGGTCGACCACCTGCTGCTCAACGGTCCCCAGGCGCTCAAGGCCTGCAAGAAGTTGCTGCTGGAGGTGGGCGATGGCGATTTCAGCGCCGACCTGCGCCAGACCACCGAACAGGCTATCGCCCGCCTGCGCACCAGCCCGGAAGGCCAGGAAGGCCTGAGCGCCTTTCTGGAAAAACGCACGCCGGTCTGGCAGGAGAAGAAGTGATGAATCGCCATATCGACACCCTGCTGATAGCCAACCGCGGCGAGATCGCCTGCCGCGTGATGCGCACCGCCAAGGCCATGGGCCTGACCACCGTCGCCGTGCACAGCGCCATCGACGCCAGCGCGCGCCACACCCGCGAAGCCGATATTCGCATCGACCTGGGCGGCGCCAAGCCGGCCGACAGTTACCTGCGCATCGACAAGCTGATCGATGCGGCCAAGGCCAGCGGCGCCCAGGCGATCCACCCGGGCTACGGCTTCCTCTCGGAGAACGCCGGGTTCGCCCGCGCCATCGAACAGGCCGGGCTGATCTTCCTCGGCCCACCCGCCTCGGCCATCGACGCCATGGGCAGCAAATCCGCCGCCAAGGTGCTGATGGAAGAAGCCGGCGTGCCGCTGGTGCCGGGCTACCACGGCGAAGCGCAGGACGTGGAAACCTTCCGGGCTGCCGCGGAAAAGATCGGCTACCCGGTGCTGCTCAAGGCCACCGCCGGTGGTGGCGGCAAGGGCATGAAGGTGGTCGAGCGAGAGGCGGACCTGGCCGAGGCGCTGGCTTCCGCCCAGCGCGAGGCGCAGTCGTCGTTCGGCGATTCGCGCATGCTGGTCGAGAAATACCTGCTCAAGCCGCGCCACGTGGAGATCCAAGTGTTCGCCGACCAGCACGGCAACTGCCTGTACCTGAACGAGCGCGACTGCTCGATCCAGCGCCGCCATCAGAAAGTGGTCGAAGAGGCGCCAGCGCCAGGCCTTTCCCCCGAACTGCGCCGTGCCATGGGCGAAGCCGCGGTCAAGGCGGCCAAGGCGATCGGCTATGTCGGCGCCGGCACCGTGGAATTCCTGCTGGATGCCCGTGGCGAGTTCTTCTTCATGGAGATGAATACCCGCCTGCAGGTGGAACATCCGGTCACCGAGGCGATCACCGGCTTCGATCTGGTCGCCTGGCAGATCCGCGTCGCCCGTGGCGAGCCGCTGCCGATCAGCCAGGAGCAGGTTCCAGTCAACGGCCATGCCATCGAGGTGCGGCTGTATGCCGAGGATCCGGACAATGATTTCCTGCCGGCGACCGGCACCCTCGACCTGTACCGCGAAGCCGCGGCAGGACCGGGTCGCCGCGTGGACAGCGGTGTCGCCGAGGGCGATACCGTGTCGCCGTTCTACGACCCCATGCTCGGCAAGCTGATCGCCTGGGGCGAGAATCGCGAGGAAGCGCGCCTGCGCCTGCTGGCCATGCTCGACGAGACTGCGGTCGGCGGCGTGCGCAGCAACCTCGCCTTTCTGCGCCGTGTCGTCGGCCACCGCGCCTTCGCCGCGGCAGAGCTGGATACCGGCTTTATCCCACGCCACGAGAGCGAGTTGCTGCGCCCGGCTGGCGAACTGTCCGATGAGTTCTGGCAACAGGCCGCTGAGCACTTCCTGCAAAGCGAGCCCGCCAACGTACGCACCGATGATGTCCACTCGCCGTGGTCGAGCCGTAGCGGGCTTCGCTTCGGCATGCCAGCGCAGACCCGTCTGCACCTGCAGTGCAATGGCCTCTCGCGCGTCGTACGCAGGTCCTGCGGAAGCCCGCTTGCTGGCGATCAACCACTCGAAGGGAGCATCGCGAGCAAGCTCGCTCCTACAGGGGGTGTACGTCGACCGAAAGCGATTCGCCAAGGTCGTACCCTGTACTTGCAATGGCAGGGCGAATGGCTCGCGGTCAGCGCCTTCGACCCGATATCCGCAGCCGAGGCCAGCCACCTGCAACACGGCGGCCTGACCGCGCCGATGAATGGCAGCATCGTTCGCGTGCTGGTCGAGGCCGGGCAGCATGTCGAGGCCGGCACCGCGCTGATCGTGCTGGAAGCGATGAAGATGGAACACAGCATCCGCAGCGCCCGGGCCGGTGTGGTCAAGAGCCTGTTCTGCAGCGAAGGCGAGATGGTCAGCGAGGGGGCGGTGCTGCTGGAGTTGGAAGAGCCGTGAGCTGCAGCGCGTTGCCGTTGACGCGCATTCGTAGGGCGGGCTTTAGCCCACCAGCGGTGGCCGAACATATCGGCTGGCCTGCAGCGACATCGGTGGGCTGAAGCCCACCCTACAACGGATGACCTGGGTTTCGTAGGGTGGGCTTTAGCCCACCAGCGGTGCCGGAGCAAATCGGCTGGCGTGCAGTGGCATCGGTGGGCTGAAGCCCACCCTACAGCGGATGACCTGAAGTTTCGTAGGGTGGGCTTTAGCCCACCAGCGGTGGCCGAACATATCGGCTGGCATGCAGTGGCATCGGTGGGCTGAAGCCCACCCTACAGCGGATGACCTGGTTTCGTAGGGTGGGCTTTAGCCCACCAGCGGTACCGGAG
>NZ_KK020675.1:953715-980175 GCF_000307775.2 Stutzerimonas stutzeri KOS6
CATATCGGCTGGCCTGCAGCGACATCGGTGGGCTGAAGCCCACCCTACAACGGATGACCTGGTTTCGTAGGGTGGGCTTTAGCCCACCAGCGGTGGCCGAACATATCGACTGGCGTGCAGTGGCATCGGTGGGCTGAAGCCCACCCTACGGTGGATGACCCGCGGCACCACAATTCAAAGACACAGGTGAAGGACGCGATGAGCTTTCACCCATTGGAGGACATATGAGCCTGCCCAAACAGGTCCGGCTGGTTGAAGTCGGCCCGCGCGACGGTCTGCAGAACGAGCAGCAGCCGATCAGCGTCGCCGATAAGGTATGCCTGGTGAACGACCTGAGCGCCGCCGGGCTGTCCTATATCGAGGTCGGCAGCTTCGTCTCGCCCAGGTGGGTGCCGCAGATGGCCGGCTCTGCCGAGGTCTTTGCGCAGATCCAGCGCAAGGCCGGGGTCACCTACGCGGCGCTGACGCCGAACATGAAGGGCCTGGAGGCGGCCATTGAGGCCGGCGTGAAGGAGGTCGCGGTGTTCGGTGCGGCCTCCGAGGCTTTCTCGCAGAAGAACATCAACTGCTCCATCGCCGAGAGCCTGGCACGCTTCGCGCCGCTGATGGAGGCTGCCCGCGAGCACGACATCCGCGTGCGTGGCTACGTTTCCTGCGTGCTCGGCTGCCCCTACGAAGGTGAGGTGGCGCCAGCCAAGGTCGCCGAAGTCGCCCGTGAGCTGTTTGCCATGGGCTGCTACGAGGTTTCCCTGGGCGACACCATCGGCACCGGCACACCGGGCAAGACCCGCACGCTGTTCGATACTGTGGCCCGCGAAGTGCCGCGCGAACGGTTGGTCGGGCATTTCCACGACACCTACGGCCAGGCGCTGGCGAATATCTATGCCAGCCTGCTGGAGGGCATCGCCGTGTTCGACAGCTCGGTCGCCGGCCTCGGTGGCTGCCCGTACGCGAAGGGAGCCAGCGGCAATGTCGCCAGCGAAGACGTGCTGTACATGTTCAACGGTCTGGACATAGCCACCGGCATCGACCTCGACAAGCTGATCGCTGCTGGCCAGCGCATCAGCCAGCTGCTGGGGCGGGCCAACGGTTCGCGGGTCGCCCGCGCCAGGCAGGCGGGTTAGCGGCACCGATTTTGCTAAACCCTATTCGTTGGGCGGCCATCTATCGGACCACCCGGCACAGACAGAACAACAAGTAGAGGTAATTCATGAACAAGATTTACCCCAGCGCCGCCCACGCCCTGGAAGGCCTGGTCGAGGACGGCATGACCATCGCCGTCGGCGGCTTCGGCCTGTGCGGCATTCCCGAGCAGCTGATCGCCGCGCTGCGCGACAGCGGCAAGAAAGACCTGACTGCCATCAGCAACAACGCCGGCGTCGACGGCTTCGGCCTCGGCCTGCTGCTGGAGACACGGCAGATCAGCAAGATGGTTTCCTCCTACGTAGGTGAGAACAAGGAGTTCGAGCGCCAGTACCTGGCCGGCGAACTGGCCCTGGAATTCACCCCGCAGGGCACCCTGGCAGAGAAGCTGCGTGCCGGCGGCGCGGGCATCCCGGCGTTCTACACCAAGACCGGCTACGGCACGCTGGTGGCCGAAGGCAAGGAAACCCGCCAGTTCAACGGCGAGTGGTACGTGATGGAAGAATCGCTGACCGCGGACCTGGCCCTGGTCAAGGCGTGGAAGGCCGACAAGGCCGGCAACCTGCTGTTTCGCAAGACCGCGCGCAACTTCAACCCGCTGGCAGCGATGGCCGGCGAGGTCTGCGTCGTCGAGGTGGAGGAGATCGTCGAGACCGGCGAGCTGGACCCGGACCAGATCCACCTGCCGGGCATCTACGTGCATCGCATCGTGCACAACCCGAACCCGGAAAAACGCATCGAAAAACGCACGGTGAGGAGCTGAGAGCATGGCCTGGACACGTGAACAGATGGCGCAACGCGCCGCCCAGGAGCTGCAGGACGGCTTCTACGTCAACCTCGGCATCGGCCTGCCGACCCTGGTGGCCAACTACATTCCCGACGGCATGGACGTCTGGCTGCAGAGCGAGAACGGCCTGCTTGGCATCGGCCCCTTCCCGAGCGAGGAAGAGATCGACCCGGACCTGATCAACGCCGGCAAGCAGACCGTAACCGCCCTGCCGGGCTCGAGCTTCTTCGACAACGCGCAGAGCTTTGCCATGATCCGCGGCGGCCACATCAACCTGGCCATCCTCGGCGCCATGCAGGTGTCGGAAAAGGGCGACCTGGCCAACTGGATGATCCCCGGCAAGATGGTCAAGGGCATGGGCGGCGCGATGGACCTTGTGGCCGGCGTCAAGCGCGTCGTGGTGCTGATGGAGCACACCGCCAAGGGCGGTGCGCACAAGATCCTGCCGGCTTGCGACCTGCCGCTGACCGGCCTCGGCGTGGTCGACCGGATCATCACCGATCTGGGCGTGCTGGACGTCACCGAGCAGGGCCTGAAGCTGGTGGAGCTGGCCGAAGGCGTCAGCTTCGAGGAGCTGCAAGAGGCCACCGGCTGCCCGATCCAGCGCTGAAGCCTGCGTGCGGGAAGAACGCAGGAGCATCCCTTGCCCGCCGCGTCTTCCCGCCCGCCCCGAACGCCCCGAGCCGGCTGCGCGCCAGCACTGGCCAGTCACCCAGGTGCCCGTATACTGCGGCATCGACCGGTCCGCCAGCGCGCTGACCAATGGCTTGCCCCCTGTCGTTCGAGGGCACCCTTTCCCGGAGCCGGGCCGCGTGCCTGGCCCTCGCGTTACGCCCCGGCGTAGCGCCTTTTCATTCGGAGTCCGTCATGCAAGACGTCGTCATCGTAGCTGCAACCCGCACCGCCATCGGCAGTTTCCAGGGCGCGCTGGCCAATGTACCGGCAGTCGAACTGGGCGCCACCGTGATCCGCGCCCTGCTGGAAAAAACCGGTATCGACCCGGCCCAGGTCGATGAAGTCATCCTCGGCCATGTGCTCACCGCAGGCGCCGGGCAGAACACCGCGCGCCAGTCCTCGATCAAGGCCGGCCTGCCCCACGCCGTACCGGCCATGACGCTGAACAAGGTCTGCGGCTCGGGCCTCAAGGCCGTGCACCTGGCCGTGCAGGCGATCCGCTGCGGCGATGCCGAGGTGGTCATCGCCGGCGGCATGGAGAACATGAGCCTGGCGCCCTACGTCATGCCCGGCGCGCGCACCGGCCTGCGCATGGGCCACGCACAGATCGTCGATACCATGATCAGCGACGGCCTGTGGGATGCCTTCAACGACTACCACATGGGCATCACCGCGGAGAACCTGGCCGACCAGTACGACATCGACCGCGCCCAGCAGGACGCCTTCGCCGCGCAGTCGCAGCAGCGTGCCGCCGCCGCCATCGAAAGCGGCCGCTTCGATGCCGAGATCACCCCGGTGCTGATCCCGCAGCGCAAGGGCGACCCGCTTGCCTTCGCCCGTGACGAGCAGCCCCGCGCCGGCACCACCGCCGAGTCCCTCGGCGGCCTGCGCGCAGCGTTCAAGAAGGACGGCAGCGTCACCGCCGGCAACGCCTCGACCCTCAACGACGGCGCCGCCGCGGTGGTCCTGATGAGCGCCAGCAAGGCCGAGGCCCTGGGCCTGCCGGTGCTGGCCAGGATCGCCGGCTACGCCAATGCCGGCGTCGACCCGGCGATCATGGGCATCGGCCCGGTTTCGGCCACCCGGCGCTGCCTGGACAAGGCCGGCTGGACGCTGGACCAGCTGGACCTGATCGAAGCCAACGAGGCCTTCGCCGTGCAGGCGCTGTCGGTCGGCAAGGAACTGGGCTGGGATGCCGACAAGGTCAACGTGAACGGTGGCGCCATCGCCCTGGGCCACCCGATCGGCGCATCGGGCTGCCGTATCCTGGTGACCCTGCTGCACGAGATGCAGCGCCGCGATGTTCGCAAGGGCCTGGCGACACTGTGCATCGGCGGTGGCCAGGGAGTAGCCTTGGCCGTCGAGCGCCCCTGAGCGTGGCGTAGTCGCGCGCAGGCTGGCAGATAGGCACGCCCGGTTCGCCGGGCGTGCTCGTGGGTAACCGGAAGAACCATGGCTAAACAGACCTACAGCATTTCCGACCTGGCCAACGAGCTGGATATCACCACTCGCGCCATCCGCTTCTACGAAGAACAGGGCATGCTCTCGCCGACCCGCCGTGGCCAGGAGCGCATCTACTCGCCCAAGGATCGGGTCGCCCTCAAGCTGATCCTGCGTGGCAAGCGCATCGGCTTCTCGCTGGCCGAATGCAAGACGCTGATCGGGCTCTATGACCCCAAGGCCGGCAATCAGAAGCAGCTGAACATCATGCTGCAGATGATCGCCGAACGGCGCCAGCAACTGGAGCAGCAACTGCTCGACATCCAGCAGATGCAACTGGAGCTGGACACCGCCGAAGAGCGCTGCCGCAGCGCCCTGGAAAGCACCCTGGCCAAGCAAGCGGCCAGCTGACCCTTCTCGCTTTTCACCTCTCGTTCGACCGATCAGGCGTCGCGCCACGCGCAATGTCTGATTTTTTTTGTGCGGGCCACCCGCCAATCGGATCGTCCGGAAAAATGGACACTTTCCAGAAATCAAGACATCGCCGCTTCGGCACGCAACCAGTGTCCGCCAGGATGGACATCCGCGCGGGTCTCGAACCTGTGAGTACGACCTCGGGTAATGGCAAGCTGGTGGGCTGAAGCCCACCCTACGAACGCCCGGCTTCGCTGCTGCAAGTGAGCTTCAAAAGCCCGCAACGCGCCGCCAAACGCCGCCCCCCGTAGGGTGGGCTTCAGCCCACCGGCCACGCCAACGCCAGCCAATGACCATCTATCGACGTTCGCGCCTTCTGCCACAGCCTCGCCCGCACCAAAACCAATCCCGCCTTTCGACCCGCCATATGCGATAGGCACAGAACCTGCAAACCACCCTGCGACGCCAGAACAAACCCAAGAACAAGACTGGCGCCGGATCGGCAGCATCGGCTCGGCCTTCGTTCTTGTTCTGGCCTGTTAACACCTGACCCATGGGCGACTCGCGTCCCCTCGGGCACCAGAACAACAACAAGAAGGAAACCTGCATGTCGACCAAGAACAAACTCTCCCGTATCGCCTGCGCCATCGGTGCCACCACCCTGCTCGGCGCCAGCCTGCTCAGTGGCATCGCCAGCGCCGCGGAAAAGATCCGCTGGCAGGTGCCGCTGGCCTTCCCTTCGCATCTGATCGGCCTCTCCACTCCGGTCAAGCATCTTTCCGAATCGCTCAAGGCCGTCTCCGGTGGCGACATCCAGTTGCGCTACTACGAGCCGGGCGAACTGGTGCCGCCGTTCGAGATCATGGATGCGGTGAGCAGCGGCAAGTACCCGGCCGGCTACACCTGGATCGGCTACGACCAGGGCACCATACCGGCCCTGCCGCTGTACTCCGGCGCGCCGTTCAACATGGAGCCACCGGCGCACCTGGCCTGGTACTACCAGGGCGAAGGCAAGAAGCTGCTCGAGGAAATCTACGCCGAGCGCAACATCCATCCGATGCTGTGCAGCATCATCGGCCCGGAAGGTGCAGGCTGGTTCGCCAATCCCATCGAGAAGCTGGAGGACTTCGACGGCCTGCGCATCCGCTTCGCCGGCATCGGCGGCAAGGTGCTGGAAAAGCTCGGCGCCTCGGTGACCATGGTGCCGGGTGGCGAGATCTACCAGGCGCTGGAGCGCAAGACCATCGACGCCACCGAGTTCTCGCAGCCGGCGGTGGACAAGATGCTGGGCCTGGACCAGATCATCAAGAACTACATCATGCCCGGCTGGCACCAGACGCTGACCACCTCGCACCTGCTGGTGAACAAGGACGTCTGGGACAAGCTCGCGCCGGAAAGCCGCGCACTGATCGAGATGGGTTGCGAGTCGGCCACGCTCAAGGGCTTCGCCGAAAGCGAGTGGGCCCAGCCGACCGCCCTGCGTGACTACCAGAAGCAGGGCGTGAAGGCCCAGGTGCTGCCCGAGCCGGTATTGCGCGAGCTGCAGAAGGTCACCGACGAAGTGCTCGACGAGATGGCCGCCAAGGACGAGATGTTCAAGCGCGTGCTGACCAGCCAGCGCGAGTTCATGCAGCACCACTCGATCTGGCACGGCATGGGCTACCTGCCGCGCGATTTCTACAAGTACGACTGACAGCTGCGCGCTGTGGCCTGTGCGGTGAGTGGGTTGAGGCAAGCTCGGATGAACATGGCTCCGAGACTAGGTTCTGCGACGCGTCATAGCTGGAGCAGCAACGCCGTATCGGGGCCATGGGCGCCGAAACTGAACAACCAGACTCACCAAACAGGCCACTAACCAGCGGGTACGGCGACGTGCCCGCCTTCATAACCTGTGTCGAGATTTCGAGGTCGCCGTGTCCTTCAAGCCCGTCTCTCCCGATGCGCCAGCGCCCGACGCGCTGCCGTACAACCGTATCTCGCGACCGCTGGATCGCCTGCTGGTCGCCATCGGCGAAGCCAGCGCCTGGCTCTGGCTGGCGGTTCTGCTGGTCGTGCTGGCCAATGTGTTCAGCCGCTTCGCCCTCTCGCGCGGCTCCATCGCGCTGGAGGAACTGTCCTGGCACCTGTTCGGCGCCGCCCTGATGCTCGCACTCGCCTATGCGGTGGTGCGCGACGACCATGTGCGCGTCGACGTGCTGAGCGAACGCTTCAGCCTGCGCAGTCGCGCCTGGATCGAGCTGATCGCCATCGCCGTGCTGGCCCTGCCGGTGATCGTGCTGATGATCGATGCGCTGATCCCCTACGCCTACAAGGCCTACCTGTACAACGAGCGTTCCCAGGCGCCGAGCGGACTGCCCTACCGCTTCATCTTCAAGAGCGTGCTGCCGCTGGGGCTCGCGCTGGTGGTGCTGGCGCTGCTCTCCCGGGCGCTGCGCTGCAGCACCCTGCTGTTCAATTTCCCGCGGGCCCTGACGGCCCCCTCGGACGAACGCGACCGCGCTCGTTCGCAGCCCTGATGGAGTAGTCATAATCATGGGTCTGGAACAAATCCTCGTCATCGCCATGTTCGCCAGCTTCATGGGCCTGCTGCTGCTCGGCTTCCCGGTCGCCTGGTCGCTGGCCGGCATCGGCCTGGCCTTCGCCGTGCTCGGCTACGTGCTGGTCGAACACTTCGACGCCAACCTCTGGTTCACCTGGGACGGCACCATCGGCGTGCTCGATGCGCGCATCTACGGCATCGTCGCCAACGAGCTGATGGTCGCCCTGCCGCTGTTCATCTTCATGGGCATCATGCTCGATCGCTCAGGCATCGCCGAACGCCTGATGCACAGTCTGGTGCGCGTGCTCGGCCCGTTGCGCGGCGGCTACGCGGTGACCGTGGTGGTGGTCGGCATCCTGCTCGCGGCGTCCACCGGCATCGTCGGCGCCTCGGTGGCACTGCTCGGCATGCTCTCCATCGGGCCGATGCTGCAGGCCAACTACAACAAGAGCCTGGCGGTGGGCACCGCCTGCTCGGTGGGTACGCTGGGCATCCTGATTCCGCCGAGCATCATGCTGGTGCTGATGGCCGACCGCCTCGGCACTTCGGAAGCCTCGGTGGGCAAGCTGTTCATGGGCGCGCTGATCCCGGGGATGATGCTGGCGCTGATGTACATCCTCTACATTGTGGTGGTCGCCTGGCTGAAGAAGGACTTCGCTCCGGCCCCGGTCAACCGGCCGAAACTCGACGGCCGCGCGCTGCTCGACGTGTTCCGCGCCGTGGTGCCGCCGCTGGCGCTGATCTTCGTCGTGCTCGGCTCGATCTTCTTCGGCATCGCCACCACCACCGAAGCCTCGGCCGTGGGCGCCTTCGGCGCGCTGCTGATGGCTGCGGCCAGCCGTCGCCTGAGTCTGCCGGTGCTCAAGGATGCGCTGTACCAGACCAGCCGCACGGCCGCATTCATCTTCGGCATCTTCATCGGCGCCACGGTATTCGCCGCCGTGCTGCGCGGCCTGGGCGGCGACGACGTGATCCGCGCGGCGCTCACCGGCCTGCCGTTCGGCCAGACCGGCGTGCTGCTCACCGTACTGGCGATCACCTTCCTGCTGGGCTTCTTCCTCGACTGGGTGGAGATCACCCTGATCATCCTGCCGCTGGTGGCGCCGGTGCTGTTCTCCATGGGCGTCGATCCGCTGTGGTTCGCGATCCTCTTCGCGCTCTGCCTGCAGACCTCGTTCCTCACCCCGCCGGTGGGCTTCGCGCTGTTCTACATCAAGGGCGTCTGCCCGCCGGGCATCACCACCCGCGATGTCTACCTCGGCGTGCTGCCCTATATCCTCATCCAGCTGCTCGGCCTGGCCCTGGTGTTCTATTTCGCGCCGCTGGCCACCTGGCTGCCCAACGAAGTGTATAGCCCCTGAAAACTACCTACGTTGGCAATACTGCGTTAGAACCGGCCTCTGAATGCTCATTTACAACACGTAAACTCCGCTTCTTCGGCCGCTTCTGCCTTGTCTTGCCTGCCTCGGCAACGTTTTCTCCAGCGTCTCCAACGTCCTCCGGCTGCCTTGCCCGCGGCAGCCGGGGCCAACCATAATCGGTCGCCCCAGAACGGACCCTGACAGCCCATGAGCATTGCCCGCGACGCACTCGACAACCACGGCCTGATCGTCGGCGTTTCGCCGGAACGCTTCCGTGCCGTGGCCATGCCACTGCTGTTCGATCACCTGAACGCGCAGTGCGAGGGCACCATCGCGGTCAACCGCCAGGCGCGCATCGTCTGGATCAACGACAAGTACGCCGAAAAGGTCGGCATCCGCGATCCATCCAGCGTGCTCGGCAAGGAAATCGAGGAGGTGCTGCCGGCCAGTCGCCTGCGCGAAGTGGTGGAAAGCGGTCAGCCGAGCATGCTCGATCTGATGGCCTTCGGCGACGAGCACTTCGTCGTCACCCGCATTCCGCTGCGCGACGAGGACGGCACCCTGGTCGGCGCGCTGGGCTTCGTGCTGTTCGACCGCGCACGGCATCTCAAGCCGCTGATGTCCAAGTACACCAGCCTGCAGACGCAGTTGGTCGCTACCCAGAACGAGCTGGCCAAGGCGCGCCGGGCGCGTTACACCATCGCCGGTTTCATCGGCAACAGCCCGGCCGCCAGCGAGATCAAGCGCCAGGCCCGGCGCGCCGCGCAGCTCGATGCCACCGTGCTGCTGCGCGGCGAAACCGGCACCGGCAAGGAGCTGCTGGCCCAGGGCATCCACAACCTGTCGCCGCGGGCGCGCGGGCCGTTCGTCGCGGTCAACGTCGCGGCGATTCCGGAAAGCCTGGTCGAGGCCGAACTGTTCGGCACCGCCCCCGGCGCCTTTACCGGCGCCGACCGCAAGGCGCGCATCGGCAAGTTCGAAGTGGCCAACGGCGGCACGCTGTTCCTCGACGAGATCGGCGATCTGCCGTTGCCGTTGCAGGCCAAGCTGCTGCGCGTGCTGCAGGAGCAGGAGGTCGAGCCGCTGGGCTCCAACCAGGTCAAGGCGCTGAACGTGCGGGTGATCGCCGCGACCCATATCGACCTGGAAGCCAAAGTCGCCGCCGGCCAGTTCCGCGACGACCTGTACTACCGGCTCAACGTGCTGGCGCTGCGGGTGCCGCCGTTGCGCGAGCGCAGCAGCGATATCCCGGCCGTGGTCGAGCACCTGCTCGACGACATCGCCAACCGCTCCGGCCAGCCGCCCATGGAGCTGAGCCCGGAAGCGCTGGCACTGCTCTGCACGCAACCCTGGCGCGGCAACGTGCGCGAGCTGGGCAACCTGCTCGAACGCGCGCAGCTGTCCGCCGACGGCCCGCAATTGCAGGCCGCGCACCTGCTGCCGCTGCTCGGCGACCAGGCGCGTTCGGCCGACGCACCGGCGCCGCAGACCATGCCAGCCCCCGACAACCAATCAGCGCCCGCGGCAAGCCTCGACGAGTTGCCGCTGCAGCCGCTGGCGCAGACCCTCGCCCAGGCCGAGCGGCGCGCCCTGCAAAGCGCGCTGCTGGCCTGCAAGGGCAACCGCCGGCGCGCCGCGATGGAGCTCGGCATCTCCCGCGCCAGCCTTTACAGCAAGCTGCAGCAACACGGCCTGAGCCAGCGCTGAGCCTGCTGCGAGCTGTCTATCGCGAGCCTTGCAAGGCTCGCGACGCGGCAATGTCACAACGGCTGATCTACATTTGTGGCGAAGCGGCCGATATCCGGCAGCGCCAATCGGGACGAGCGAAGATGACAGACGATGCAGGCAAACTGGTTCTCAGGCTGGCAGTCGGCGTACTGATACTGCTGCACGGCATCCACAAGCTGCTGCACGGCGTCGACGGCATCGCCGGCATGCTCGCCGGCATGGGCCTGCCGACAATTCTCGCCTACGGCGTTTACCTGGGTGAGGTGGTCGGGCCGCTGCTGGTAATCCTTGGCGTTTACACCCGCCTCGGCGGCCTGCTGATGCTGGGCAACATGGTGATGGCACTGGCCCTGGCGCACCGGGCCGAACTGTTTTCACTGGGCTCGATGGGCGGCTGGGCGATCGAATTGCAGGGGCTGTTCCTCTTCGGCGCCCTGGCGATCATGCTGCTCGGCGCCGGACGCTACAGCGTCGGCGGGCTGAACGGCCGCTACAACTGAACCTCGCCATGTCCGGCGCCGCGGACAGTTGTCCAGCGCGCCGGACATGGGCGCTGGCCCGACCCGCCATTGCCGGCATCCCTCGCATCTCCCGCCACCCCGCCTTTTTCTCGCGCCAGAGCCGTTGCCAACCCCGGCGGCGACCGGTCATCGCCTGCGCCTGCCGCGTCCCGGCCAATGGCATGGCCTTGGCTTGAGCGGTCATGCGCCTGACCGGCGCGCCGGCCCGACAACAAGAAAGAGGAAGCCCCCATGCACCCGTCATCGTTCAATCCGCTCGTGCGCTGCAGCCTGCCCCTGGCCTCGCTCGCCATGGCGCTGCTGGCCAGCCAGTCCGCCCAGGCGGCAAGCTGCACCGAACTGCTCGGCCACCAGATTCCGGCACAGGCCATCGGCCTGCCCACCCAGGGCGCGCGCATCACGGCAGCGACCCCGGTGGCCGCTGGCGGCAGCGCACCGCAGACCTTCGGCGCACATTGCGACCTCAGCGCCGAGATTCGCCCCATCGATCCCGCCGCGCCCGTCATCCGCATGCGCCTGGTGCTGCCCGAACAATGGAACCGCAAGGCGATGATGTTCGGCGGTGGCGGCTACAACGGCACGCTGCCGAACGTCGCCGGCAACGTTCCTGCCGGCCCGCTGGACCAGCCCACCCCGCTCGGCCGAGGCTACGCCGTGTTCGGCAGCGACTCCGGGCATGTCGCCGATCCGCTCAGCCCCGGCGCCTTCGCCTGGAACGACGAGGCCCTGGCCAACTATGCCCACGACGCGCTGAAGAAAACCCGTGATGCCGCCGTCTACCTGATCGAACAGCGCTACGGTGCCGCGCCCGAACGCAGCTATTTCGCCGGCGGCTCGACTGGCGGGCGCGAAGCGCTGGCGGTAGTCCAGCAATGGCCGACCGACTTCCACGGCGCCATCGTCCTCTACCCCGCCTACAACGCTTTGGCGCTGGACCTGCAGTTCGGCCGCATCACCCGCGCGCTGGCCCAACCCGGCGCCTTTCCCAGCCTGGAGAAACGCGCCGCGCTGCTGGAGGCGGCCATGCAGGCCTGCGACAAGCTGGATGGCGTACGCGACGGTGTGATCAGCCACCAGGCCGCCTGCAACGCGCGCTTCGACCCGGCCCGCGCCAGGCTCGACGGCAAACCGCTGCGCTGCCGGGGCGGCGCCGATACCTCGCCGCGCTGCCTGTCGGATGCGCAGATCCGGGCGCTGCGGGTGTTCAACACGCCGATCCGCTTCAACTTTCCACTGGCCAGCGGCGAAACCCACTACCCCGGCTTCAACACCTGGGGCACCGACCTCGGTCGGCCGGGCGAAGGCGTGCAGCTGGTGGTCAACCGCCTCGGCCTCAACACCCTGCAGCCGGGCTACCCGATGCCCGTGCACGGCACCGGTTTCGCCGAGGGTGCGCCCTACCATTCCGGCTTCTGGGATGAATGGGTGCGCTTCTTCGTGACGCGTAATCCCACCTTCAACTCGCTGACCCTCGACCCGCAGAACCCCGGCCCGTGGCAGGCGCGCATCAGCGAGCTGTCGCTGCGCCAGGACGTCAACCGTACCGACCTGTCCGCCTTCGCCGAAAACGGCGGCAAGCTCCTCATGGCCCACGGTACATCCGACCAACTGGTGAGCACCCGCGCCACCGCCGAGTATTACCAGCGCGTGCGCCGCGACATGGGCCCGGGCAAGACCAAGCACTTCCTGCGCTACTACGAGATCCCCGGCTACGGCCACGCCGCCAGCACCGTATTCAATGCCACCTGGGATTCGCTGACCGCGCTGGAGGACTGGGTCGAGCGGGGCCGTGCCCCTCGCCGGCAGATCGTCGTCGACAGTGTCGGCGTACCCGGTCGCACCCGCCCACTGTGTGAGTACCCCGGCTGGCCGAAGTACGTCGGCAAGGGCGACGTCAATGCCGCCGCAAGCTTCGTCTGCGTACAGAGCCGCAAGGGCACGCACTGAGCCCTGAACTCGGCGCCGGCCGCAGCAGCCGGCGCCGACGGCAGTCCGCCGCACTGGACACCCCCCCGCCGAATGCCGCCGCCCGCCATACATGTCCATCCCGGCGGACGCCGACCGCTCACCGTTCTGACCCACCCGCCTCGCCAGGAACAGGCTCTGGCATGCGGCTTTGCGGCCGATGGCCAGGCACCTGCCAGCACTGGCATGGCATTCGCTCTATGCCAGACCGCCGCGCCAACGCGGCCAAGAACAACAACAAGAGGAAATACCATGCGACTGCACCACAACACCCTCTGCCACATCTTCCTCGGCAGTGCCGTGCTGATTGCCGCCACCCCCGCCAGCGCCGCCTTCATCGAAGACAGCAAGGCCAGCATCGATCTGCGCAACTTCTACATGAATCGCGATTTCCGCTCCGGCAACGGCCAGTCCAAGGCCGAGGAATGGGCCCAGGGCTTCATGCTGAAAATGGAGTCCGGCTACAGCGAAGGCCCGGTCGGCTTCGGCCTGGACGCCATCGGCCTGCTCGGCGTGAAGCTCGATTCCGGCTCCGGTCGCGGCGGCACCGGCCTCCTGCCAAGGTCGGCTTCCGGTGAACCGGCGGACGACTATGGCACGGCGGGCCTGACCGCGAAGGCCAAACTGTCCGCCACCACGCTGCACGTGGGGACCCTGCAACCGGTGATTCCGGTGCTGATGCGCAACGACAGCCGCCTGTTGCCGAACATCTATCGCGGCGCCTGGCTGCAGAGCAAGGAAGTCGACGGCCTCACGCTGGATCTCGGCATGCTGGATCGCACGAGCTACCGCGACTCCTCCGATTACCAGGAGATGACAGTGTTCAACGGCGGGCTGCGCAACATTACCTTTGGCAGCAATACGACCAGCGACGAGTTCCGCTTCGCCGGCGGGCGTTACGACTGGTCGCCGCAGTTGGCCACCAGCTACTACTACGGCGGGCTGGACGGTATCTACGATCAGCACAACTTGAGCCTGGTCCATGTCATGCCACTCAGCGAGTCGCAGAGCTTCAAGACCGACCTGCGCTACGTGCGCTCGACCGACGACGGTGGCAGCAATGTCGACAACGATGCCTTCGGCGCGCTGTTCACCTACAAGCATGGTGGTCACGCCTTTACCGGCGGTTACCAGCACATGAGCGGCGATACCGGCTTCGCCTACGTTGCCGGAGGCGACAACGCGCTGATCAACCTGCTGCAGATCAACGACTTCGGTAACCAGGACGAACGCTCCTGGCAGGTCCGCTATGACTACGACTTCGCCGCCATGGGCATTCCCGGCCTGAGCCTGATGACCCGCTACGTCTCCGGCGACAACGTCGACCGTGGCGCCGGCGCCAGTGAAGGCAAGACCTGGGAGCGCAACACCGACATCGCCTACGTCATCCAGAGCGGCCCGCTGAAGAACCTCGGCTTCAAGCTGCGCAACGCCACCACGCGAAGCAACTTCCAGAGCGATCTGGACGAGAACCGCTTCATCGTCGGCTACAGCCTGCCGCTCTGGTAGGCAGCACGCCGCAGCACCTCTCCTCGTCGGACTTCGCCGGGCCCCCGCGCCCGGCTTTTTTCCGGGCATGAAAAAGGCGACCCGCGGGTCGCCCGTTTCCAGCCTGCCGCCTCGCCTGTCGGCTCAGCTCTGCCGTGTATTGCGCCGCAGGACCTCGCCCACACGCTCGGCGCTGTACATCCGCTTCGCCTCATCGCTCGGCTTGTGCCGAATGTCCAGCATCACACCGGCGCTGATCGCCAGCACACAGACCACAACCGATACCGCCGTCAGAAACGTATTCATCGCTTGCCCTTGATCCAACCAGAAAACCGCCGGCGGAGATGCCCCTCGCCAAATGGCGCCGATTCTGCGCCGCCCATATAGCGCGGTCAACGCCCGGATACAGCGCCCCAGCCCCCGCCTAAAGCGGCTCCCGGGACCATTGCCGAGCGCGCAGCGAACGGCTTCAGGGCAGCGCAAACTGCAGACCGGCCAACGCGAAATGCGCGAACACCGCCCAGCCGATGGCACTCAACAAGCCAAGCACCGAATAACCGACCACGATCCCCAGCGCAATCTGCTTCCACAGCCCGGCATGAGGATCCCGGCCATGGGCGCTTGGCTCCACGAAACGAACATCCCGCTCGGCACGGATTTCATCGAAACGGTCAGACATGGTTTACCTCGGTAAACGGGAATGGCGGATGGCGGAACAAAAAAGGCGGCTAGCTTTGGCTAGGCGCCTTTGAATGTCTAGTGCGGGGCGACTAAACGCGAGGTTGAGCGTTATGAATCACCCGCCTAGCGCCCTGGTAGACAAGAGAGGCCCATAAATCAGGGCTTTCAGCCAGCCGCCAGCTCTACTGGTCCATAGCTTCTCAGAAAAATAGCCTAGTGTAGTCACCTCATGCGAGGTGCCTTCCCTAGCGTGCTCCACGAGACATCCGATAGTCGGCCTACGTTGAAATACAGTATATTCTAGAAAGTGGCGCATTACGGCTTCACTTCTAATCAAATAGAATTAATTTGGTGGTGTGGCATGAGTCAAGATAGCTTGGGAAACTTAGATGACGAGGATTATTCGGCTTCAGACTTGGTGTCTAAGCCATGGAATCCGAAAGATATAAGAATTACAACTAAGACCTTTAGCATTCGGGAAGTTTATACCCAGATATTAGAGCGCGAGCTTGATTTGGCACCTGACTTTCAGCGCGCATTCGTGTGGAGGAGTGCTCAGCAAGTAAAGCTTGTGGAGTCTATATTATTGGGCATACCTCTCCCAGCATTTTACTTTAACCAAGATAATGATGGTAATTTTCAGGTTATCGATGGTGTTCAGAGGCTTACTACAATCCGTCATTTTATGTCAGATGAATTAGAGCTGACCTCAGATGGCGTTGATTACTTGAAGTCTTTAAGTGGTTTGCGCTTTTCCACGCTAGACGGTGCGACTCGGCGACGCTTTGGGTCTACTCAAATAGTGGCGCACGTTATTGAGCCTCAAACCCCTGACGAGGTTAAGTACGACATTTTTAGTCGTGTCAATACTGGGGGGAGCCAGCTATCTCCCCAAGAGATTAGGCATTGCATGAGCAAAACAACGTCGCGCACATTGCTTAAAAACCTAGTGGAGTCTAGTAGTTTTGACGAGGCTACTAATTGGTTTTTTTGGCGGCGTGACAATAGTGGCAACTGGTACCGAGATAACCGTAGGATGGCTGATCGAGAAATGGCTCTCAGGTTCTGTGCGTTTTATGGAGAGCCCATAGCTGAGTATGCGCTCGCATCAAGCCTGAATGCGTTTCTACTTGATTTCACACGGAAACTTGATGAGGGGAGATTGAGCTCCGGGTTGAAAGTTGATGACCTATGCGTTGCTTTTGATCGTGCAATGAGAAATTGCAATCATATTTTAGACGATCATGCATTCCGAAGACCTGCTCAAGATGGCCGCCGAGGGCCATTAAATAGAGCGGTTTTTGAGTCTCAGGCGTTAGCCTTGGCTGATTACGAGCTTTCCGATTTACTGCCGTATAAGGAAGAGCTACGGCAAGGTTTTTTAGAACTATTTCATCAAATTAATTACGATGGTGCGGTGCGGGCCGGTACCGGCGACTACCGAAAGGTATTAGTGCGTCTCGAAGAACCAAAGAGCATGGTTAAAGGTATTGTCAGATGATAAATAGCTTACGTATTAAAGGCTTTAAGGCCTTCAATGAATCAAGTTTTAGAATGGCGCCCTTGACCGTGCTTTCAGGTATAAACGGGTCTGGCAAGACTTCTTTAATTCATTCGCTGCTTGTTCTGAGTCAAGCAACTGAAAGAGATGATGGCATAGTTTCACTGAACGGACCATTTCATCTCGAGTTAGGAAGTTTTGGCCTACTTCAAAACTGGAACTCAGATCATGTCATGCTGGGCTTTGAACTTGACTCTGAATTTTTTTCTTGGGAGTTAAAAGGGGCAGAGGCATCTCTTTTTGCTGAAGCAACTGGTCCGAATATTTACCCTTCTATTCTCGCTCGTGACGCTCGAGGGTTTCAGTATATTTCTGCTGAAAGGTATGGTCCGCGAGGAATCTTAGGTTCATCAGCAATTCATCCGCGAGATTTAGAGGTCGGAGTTAAGGGAGAATATAGTGCGCATGTCCTATATGCTTTAGATAGCCTTAAGGTTGATGGCAGTCGGGCTCCGGCAAACTTTGCTGAAGAGACACATTTGTTAAAGCCTTTGACTGAGGCGTGGCTTTCGAGGGTAACTCGCCCGCTGCAGATTGATACAGAAGCGCATCCTGCATTAACTGCGTTTTCTCTGCGTTTTAGAGACCCTGATGGCGAGTGGGTTGGGGCGCCCAATATGGGATTTGGTGTTACATATTCCCTCCCAGTGATTTTGGCTGGGCTAACGGCAGCGAATGGTGGAATACTCGTTATTGAAAATCCAGAGGCTCACCTGCACCCCGCAGGTCAATCTCAGATGGGTGTTTTTTTAGCAACCATTGCAGCATCGGGCGTGCAGGTTGTCGTGGAAACGCACTCGGATCATGTTGTAAATGGAATAAGGCGCGCAATTGGGGAGCACAAGATACTAAGCTCTGATGATGCGATAGTTCATTACTTCCCTCTTGAGGGCGAGGTAGAAGAGTTGCTTTTTACCGAGGTCGGCGGCGTTGATAAATGGCCGAAAGGTTTCTTTGACCAGTACCAAATGGATATATCGGCCTTAACCAAGACTCGGAGATCGAGGTAGGGAATGATATTTGCACTGGATGAGTCAACCTTTCTGCTTGACGGTATACCTAATGAGTCCTGTCTTGAGCTGCTGGAAGATTACCTTGATCTAATTGACATGGCTATCGAGGGTGGCTGGCAGGTATTTTATTCTGCTGACTTATTTTCTAATGTCGTAGGGTGGGGTTTTAGCTTCTACGAGCTATACTCAGAAGCAAGTCCATTGTTCATACCTATGGAAATTCGAGAGCGAGTGGCTGCTGCCTTTTCTATCCTGCAGCGTTGGGACGATGGTGATCTTCCAGATCCATTGGAAGTGGTGATTAATGATAGCCTGCTTTTTGCGCCGACTGTGGCATGGATGGCGACGAAGATTTTAGGCGGCGAAAATGCCTCCTGCCTTGTGTTCAAATCTGCGAGGCGAGAAGGTTTCCAACCTATAGTTTTCAGTGAAAAGCAATTTTCTGCCTTTTTTGTTTCTGATGCCGGGTCTTATAGAGAAGCCTTTAGGAAATCTATAGTTAGCAATTGCAATAATTCGTCACTACTGGAATGTTATTCAACATCTGCCTTTCCAAATTTGAGATTTGTGGATGGAGTTTTTTCCGGAATTAAGGATATGTCTAAGCCGTACCTCAACATGTGCGCCCCGATAGTTCATCATCTTTCCGCGCTTTCGGATTTTGGGCGGGAGATATTTTCAGGCGATAGGGTGGAGGTATCGGGTCGTTTTGGTGCGCTGGGCGTAAATATTACTGATGAAAATGGAAACACCAAGCATGATGCAAAGGCGATGGCCCAGCGCCGCAAAGACTTCAAAGGTGATCTTTTAGAATTTACTTGGCATAGCAAGTTAGCGCCTGACAGGGATCGCATCCATATTTGCCCTGACAAGCTCCAAGAGGAAGGCTATATTATTGTCGGTATATTTTGTTATCACTTGAAGTGATTTGGCTACCTGCATAATCCTTTTTTAGGGCATGCCAGCGCTTAGCCAAAAATTGGCAGAATGGCCACTAATGCATCATGGTAGACGGCCAAACATCGCAGCCACGGTCACGCCTGCTTTCAGCAGTGCACGTTCAATATCCATATCCGTCCCCTCCTCCTATCCTTCGGGCGTACCAGCGCCTAGCTACTTCCTGTGTGATCGCTATCCCGCGTTTGGATTGGCCAAGTTTCGGTTGGCTTCGTCGTAGTCGGGCCTTGTTTGGCCAATTTCCGGCTGCACTTCGCCGGTCAGCAGCCACCAACGAAAATCAGGGAACACTCGCCCGAGGATCTCGATTTCGTTCGCGCCGATTCGGGCCTTTCCTCTCTTGATGCTCTGCCACCGCACATAGTCAGTGCTGCCAGCTTCAGCCAGTTGCCCGAGGAGTGCAAGCGCTCCACCAACAATCACACCTACCCCGTCGCCCTGCTCTGCTTGGTGACCGGTGCACGCTGGGATGAAGCCGAGTCGCCGACCCGTGCCGCGATTTACGGGGGCAAGGCCCATTACCACCGCACCAAGAACCGCCAGTCGAGATCAGTGCCCATTCCGAAGGATGTCGAGGCTTTGGCATTGAAGGTGGGCATGCCTGGAAACGGTCGGCTATTCATGCCCTGCCGGTCGGCTTTTCGGTGTGCCTACAGGCGCTGTGGCTTCGACACGCCGGGCCAGATGACCCACATTCTGCGACATACCTTCGCCAGTCATTACATGGCTGGTGGCGACATTCTCGGCCCGCAACGAATCCTGGGGCACTCGTCGATCACGATGACCATGCGCTATGCGCATCTGTCGCCGGATCATCTGGAATCGGCGCTTCGCCTATCTCCACTTATCCAAAGCGGCCATGCGGTGGTATCCGCTTAACGTGCCTGCAGATATGCTATCAATGATTTCATTGGATTCACTCGGAGGTTCTATGGCCAGCATTACGATCCGAAACCTTGACGACGACCTGAAGGCGAAGTTGCGCGTTGTAGCTGCTAGCCATGGGCGTTCGATGGAAGAAGAAGCCCGAATCATCCTTCGGCAAGCCCTGTCGCGGCAGGAAAAGCGTGGTGGGCTGGGTACTCGCATTCACTCCCGTTTTGCTGCGGTCGGCGGTACGGATCTCGCCTTGCCTGAGCGAAAAGATAAGGCCCGAGCAGCGAGCTTCGATGAATGATCCTGCTTGATACCAATGTGCTGTCCGAGCTGATGCGAGCCAAGCCAGCGCCGCAAGTAATTGAATGGGTCGACGCCCAGCCAGCGAGCGAGTTAGCGATCAGTGCGATAACTGTCGCAGAGATACTTTATGGCATTGCCAGAATGCCGGACGGCACGCGCAAACAAGGGCTGCTCGACATAGCCTCGGCCATGTTTGACGAAGATTTCGCCGGCAATATTCTGCCGTTCGATGCAGACGCAGCCGTCCACTATGCAGAGATTGCCGCCGTAACCGAAGCGAAGGGGCGGATAGTAGATATGGCAGACGCGCAGATCGCTGCGATTGGACGGCTACACGATGCAGTCATCGCAACTCGCAACACCCGTCATTTCGAGCCATTGGGGGTGGCTTTGATCGATCCCTGGAGCGGGCGGGGGTAACAGGATTTCGTCTGTAGACAGGGTGTAGTCACTCGGTAGTCACCGGCACAAACAAAAAAGGGGCTAGCTTTCGCTAACCCCTTGTTTTGTCTGGTGGCTACACCGGGACTTGAACCTGGGACATCAGCATTATGAATTTATGGCTCTGTTTTTCCTGGCTTGTTGTGCCTAGGAAATACGCGCCATTCGTTGCACTTTTTCCGTCCGGCGCTATCGCTACTGCTTGGCTTTAGCCGTCTACCGGACACCTCGCCATACTTCTTCACGGGGCGTCCCATTGCCATCTTCCTGTGCAATAGCTGCGCATGCCGGTTACTCCATTCGTAGTCGCGGACTCTGTGCTGCCGATCTGATCTTCGACGGCCAGTCGCAGACCGTTGTTTGCTCCGGTACCGCACCGGGCGAACGAGCCGATGAGCGAGGTGCTGAGCGAAGAGGCGAGGCTCGTCCGGTGCGTTCTGCCGAGGTAGCCAGCGATTCTAGGCTGACAGTCGTTGCTTCCGGCAAGCCTGGCCACCTCTGGTGACGTCCCTGTAGCACGTCAATAACCTAGCCCATGCGATTGTCAATAACGATCAATAAAGGTGGTTTCGTATAGCGCAGGCCGGCTGAGTGGCAGCTTGACAGCTTCGAGCATGGCACCCTATATATATATATAAAACATATATAGGGTTTATGTATGAGCGATAGCAATAGGCGACTGTGCATCGACTACCTTATGGCCATCGTTGGCACTAGAGGTTCGGCGAAGCATCACTACGGCATCCTTTCTACCGATGGCAGGCGAAGCTTGCTTGTCGAGGCTAAGGCTTGGGATGCACGCCATCGCATTCCGCAAGGCATTATCTCCAGTCCCTCCGCACCTCCCCTTGTTGATCAGCCTGTGAAGGCAAGCAAGCCGCTTGCTGCCTCAAAGCCTGTATCGCTACAGCCATCTCCCGCTTCCCCCCAAAAGGTGCCAAGGCAAAAGAAAACGATGTTTTCTATTCTGTTGCCTCCTGCTGATCTTGAGTCGCTGAGGGGGCTTGCCGATGAGACGGGGGAGACGGTCGCCTACCACGTGCGGGAGGCGATTAGACGCTATCTGAGGGCTTCTAAGAGGGATCAACTATGAGCAATGTGGATATCATCCGCCCGTCCCTAGATCAGCTTATGTCGCTCCTGGGTAGCTGGATTGTTTGCGGCTATTACGATGAATCCAGTGGGGAGAAGTATGAGTCGAGCCCATGCCAGTTAGTGGGGGCTTTGACTGCGGCTCCTGGTACCAATATGCAGCATCAGATTTTTTTGGATAGCTGGGTGGGTGGCCAGCCTGCTGCTGGTTTTGAGTATGAGGTTGATCTGAGTGAGGTTAGGTATATTCGGACTATCGATCCACCTGCGCTTGCCCTATCAGGCCGGGTGAGCGAGGCGGACTAGCGTAGTCTGTCCGGCTCGATCACCCGGCAAGCAAGCGCAGCGCGCTAGAGGCTGGGCAAGAACTGGGCAATTAGCGGACACTGCCCAAAATAAAAAAGGGGCTAGCTTTCGCTAACCCCTTGTTTTGTCTGGTGGCTACACCGGGACTTGAACCTGGGACATCAGCATTATGAATGCTGCGCTCTAACCAACTGAGCTATGTAGCCAAGTGGCGCGCATTATTCTCTGGTCCGTTGGGCCTGTCAACCCTGCCCCTGCAGATTTTTTATCCTTTTCAAACGCTTAGTTACGAACGGTCGGGGCGCACAGGTCGGGCCGCTCAGATCGCGGGGCTTGGGCCGGGCCGCGCGGGTCATCGCGTGAGGGTCATGGGCCCAGCCTTGGAGTGGGGCCATTCGCGGCCAAGGCCGCTCCTACAGTCCGGCAGCGTTGCTCGACGGGTCTCGATGCCCCACCGCCGCGACGCAAAGCGCCATGGCTTAGCGGAATGATGGACGGGTCGCCAGCAGCAGGCCGGCGAAGATCAGGGCGCCGCCGATCCAGTGGAAGGTGCGCAGGGCTTCGCCCAGCAGCAGCCAGCCGAGCAGCGCGGTGAACACCGGCATCAGGTACATGACCATCGTCGCCCTGCCGGCACCGACGGTCTTCACGCCGTGGTTCCAGCCGACGTAGGCCACCAGCGAGGCGAACACCGCGGTGTAGCCGATTGCACCGAGATTGGACGGGGTGAGGGCGAAGCCCCCTACCCGGCTCAGTTCGAGCAAGTAGAACGGCAGGATCAGTGGCAGGCCGAGCAGCATCAGCACGCCGATCAGCACCAGCGGCGGAACCATCAGGTGACCGGCCCAGCGCCGCAGCAGCAGCGTGTACAGCGCCCAGGCCAGCACGGCGAGCAGCATGATCAGGTCGCCACGCTGGAACGACAGGCTGCTGAAGGTCTGCCAGCTGCCGCGACTGATCAGATAGAGCAGCCCGCCCGCCGCCACGGCCATGCCGAACCAGGCGCGGCGCAGCGGCCATTCGCCGAGCAGGAAGCCGGCGCCGATGAAGGTGGCCAGCGGCAGGCAGGTGTTCACCAGCGTCAGGTTGATCGCCTCGGTGCTTTGCGCGGCGGTATAGAGCAGCGAGTTGTAGCTGGCGATGCCGAAGGCGGCGAGCACCGGCAGGCGCCAGCCGGCGGCACGCAGGGTGGCGCGATGCGTCCAGATCCCGCGCGCGACGAAGGGCAGCAACAGTGAAGTGGCCAGTACCCAGCGCCAGAATGACAGGCTCAGCGGCGGGATGCTGTCGTGGAAGGCACGCCCGACCAGGGCGTTGCCGCTCCAGCAGAGCACGGCGATGAGCAGACCGGCGAACGCCGGGCCTTGTCGGATAGCCATCAGCGCAGTTGCGGCGGACGCAGGCGGTATTGCGGGGGCAGTTGATCCAGCCCGCTCACCGTGACGTTGAGGTTTTTCCAGATGCCATCCTTGATGCCGTAGATGCAGCCATGCACGGACAGCGGCTGGCCGCGGTGCCAGGCGTTCTGGACGATGGTGGTGTGGCTGACGTTGGCGACCTGCTGGATGACGTTCAGCTCGCACATGCGGTCGACCTGCTCGTCTTCGGTGGCCAGCTTGGCCAGCTGCACGCGGTTTTCGTAATAGAGGTCGCGGATGCTGCGCAGCCAGCCGTCGATCAAGCCCAGCTGGTCGTCGCGCATGGAGGCACGTACGCCGCCGCAGCCGTAATGGCCGGTGACCAGGATGTGTTTGACCTTGAGCACGTCGACCGCGTACTGGATGACCGACAGGCAGTTGAGGTCGGTATGCAGCACGACGTTGGCGACGTTGCGATGGACGAACAGGTCGCCCGGCAGCAGGCCGACGATCTCGTTGGCGGGCACGCGGGCATCGGAGCAGCCGATCCACAGGTATTCCGGCACCTGCTGCTTGGACAGTTTCTCGAAGAAGGTGGGGTCTTCTTCCTTGATCGCCTCGGCCCAACGGGCGTTGTTCTCGAACAGCGGATCCAGCTCGCTCATCTTTGTGTCCCTATGGCTCGGCCCCGCACCTTACGAGCCGATCAGGGCTTTGACAAGCCAAGAGCGACTCGCACGCCGTCACTCGGGCTCGACCAGCACTTCGGGCTCGATGACGGAGGGGCTGGGCAGGGAGACGAACGAGCGCAGGTCACGCAGGAAGTTGTCGCGCCAGGCATCCAGATCGGCGGCACGAATGGCACGCATCATGTGCTCGTAACGATCCTTGCGCTCGGCCAGGGGCATGCTCAGCGCTCGATCCAGCGCTTCGGCCATGCCGACGCAGTCGTAGGGATTGACGATCAGTGCCGAGGTCAGCTCGCGCGCGGCTCCGGCGAAACGCGACAGCACCAGCACGCCGGGGTCCTGCGGGTCCTGCGCAGCGACGTATTCCTTGGCGACCAGGTTCATGCCGTCGCGCAGCGGCGTGACGAAACCGACATCGGCGGTGCGGAACAGGCCCATCAGCACGCGCCGGTCGTAGCTCTTGTTGAGGTAGTGCAGCGGCGTCCAGTCGAGGTCGGAGAGGCGCCCGTTAAGGTGCCCGGCCTGGCTTTGCAGCTGTTCGCGGATGTGCTGGTAGGTGCGTACGTCGGAGCGGGAGGTCGGTGCGATCTGCAGGAACTCGACGTTGTTGCGGTGCGTCGGATAGCGGTCGAGAAACTCTTCGTAGGCACGGAAGCGTTCGACCAGGCCCTTGGAGTAGTCCAGCCGGTCCACGCTGATGATGGTCTGCCGGCGCTTGTCGCTGGCACGACGCATGGGGTGGGCGCGGCCCTTGTAGTTCTCGGCCAGCCGCTGGATCTCGTCCGGCACCACGCCGATGGGATAGACGCCGGCGCGAAAGTTCTGCCCGTAGGCGGTCAGGCTGCCGTCCGGCTCGATGACGCCGCGCACCTCGCGGGTGATGTAGTCCTGGAAGGCCAGGCGGTCGGTATCGGTCTGAAAGCCGATCAGGTCGTAGTAGCAGAAAGTCTTCAGCAGTTCGTTGTGCGGCGGGATGGCGGTGAGGATTTCCGGCGCCGGAAACGGGATGTGCAGGAAGAAGCCGATGCGGTTGCGGATGCCCAGCTGGCGGCAGGCCTCGGCGAACGGGATCAGGTGGTAGTCGTGAATCCAGATGATGTCGTCGGGCTTGAGCAGCGGCTTGAGCTTCTCGGCCAGCATGCCGTTGACCCGGCGGTAGCCGTCGTACTCCTCGCGGCTGTAGCGCGCCAGGTCGATGCGGTAGTGGAAGATCGGCCACAGCGTGGCGTTGGAGAAGCCGCGGTAGTACTGGTCGTAGTCCCGTTTGTTGAGCGGCAGCGTGACGTAGGTGATGTTGCCCACTTCCTCGGTGTCGATGGTCGGGGTCGCACTGATCTCGCCGCTCCAGCCGAACCAGATCCCTCCGGCCTGGCGCAGCGCGTCGTAGACACCGACGGCCAGCCCTCCGGCAGCCACCTTGCCCGGCTTGATTGGTGCCACCCGGTTGGAAACCACTACTAAACGGCTCATGGCAGAAATCTCGCTCTAGTCTGATTTTGTTATGGGCCCGGCCGATTCGCCGAGATTCGTCGCCAGCGCGCTCAGCCAGACGCCGACTGCCGCGACCGATTCCAGTCGCTCGCCCGCCTCGCTGGGGCCTTCGCCAACCTTGATGGAGCGCCCGCCGAGCGCATTGACCGCGGCGAAGCCGGCCTCATCGGTGAGGTCGTCGCCGAGGAAGACAGGGGTGCGCCCGGCGAAAGGTGCCTCCTGCATGAAGGCGCGAATCACCTCGCCCTTGCTCGCTCCGCGCGGCTTGAGCTCGAACACGCACTTGCCCGGCTGCAGGGTCAGCACTTCGGCGTAGCGCTGGGCGAAGTCCTCGGCCAGCGCACGGGCAACGGCCTCCAGCTCCGGCGCCTGGCGGAAATGCAGGGCGAAGGCGACGCTCTTGTTCTCCAGATGCAGGCCGGGATGCTCACGGCAGACGTGCTCCAGCTCACGCTGGATCAGTTCCAGCGCGCGGACGTCGAGCGCCAGGTTGCGCAGCTCGCCTTCGGCATTGCGCCGTTCGGCGCCATGCACGCCAGCAGCAGGCAGCTTCAGCGGGGCGAGCAGTGCATCGAGCTGGGCGAGCGGTCGCCCGGAGATGACGGCTACCGGCACGCCATCGGTAGACAGCCGTGCCAGGGCCGCGAGGGTGGCCGGCGGAATGAAGACGAGTTCCGGTCGCGGCTGTATCTCAGCCAGCGTTCCGTCGACGTCGAAGAAGAAAGCACAGTGCCGTGCCTCCAGCGCGGGTTGGTCGTTTTGATCGTTCATGCAGGTTAGGACTCCAGATCACGCGCGGAGGTTCGTCCATTTTTCACAAGACCCTCAGGCATTTACTGCAACGCAAGAGGATGGACCCGAATGCCGCGATCGGCCAGCGAACGGGCCTGAATCTTCGCCGTGCGGCCGGGTCACAAGCTGCAAGACCGACGTTCTGACAGGAGACGATCATGAGCGATCAGAAACCCTACACCCCGACGGAAATCGACGACACCGAGGACCGCATGGGCTCAATCGAACAGCTCGATTTCGATCAGCGTCGGGACGAGCGCAAGGGCCGCGTCGGCGACGAGGTCCCCGGAGAGCAGGTTGCCGACCAGTTCCCGGCGGAACGCGCAGCCGAGGCTGGCATGACGGAGGGCGAAGTGCTGGATGGCGAAGCCACCATGGACGACATGGCCCCGGAAACGCTGATTCCCGAGGATGGTGGCCGCTCGCCGAACGAACGCGGCCATGGCGGCCCGACGGATCAGGATCTGAGCGTGGTTTCCGAGCACGAGATCGGCGCGGACGTGGACCTCGACGAAGCCGAACTGGGCCGTTACGACCCGCTGGACGGCAAACCCTGGGATGGCCCCGCCGAAGGCGATGAAAACACCGGCCTGGGCGGCGGCGATGCCCTGCTGCGCGAGGACGACAGCGTGCTGTCCGACGAGGAACTGGAAGGCGAAGCCCCGCTGGATTCGGGCAGGGACAAGCGGCCGGGGGAGTAGAGCGAGCCATTCACCGCACCCGGGAGGCGAAAGCGACATGGCCCCGGAGCTCACAGGCCGCCCCGGCCGCGGGCGTAGGGTGGCAGCAAGCGGGCGTAGGGTGGATGTCGCTTTTTACATCCACCATGACGCGAGCAT
>NZ_KK020675.1:982554-985844 GCF_000307775.2 Stutzerimonas stutzeri KOS6
CGCTTTTTACATCCACCATGACGCGAGCACGGTGGATCGGTGCAGCGTGATCCACCCTACGAATACCGCGACAGTCAGCATCGGGAACCGCGAGACGCGGGCGCCGGCCAATACCTGCTCAGGCGTAGCTGGCGTTCGGCGGGATAGCGGGCAATCAATCCAGTAACGTGCAAGCCATCACCAGCGCATCTTCGCGGCCGTCCGCCGAGGGGTAGTACGCCCGGCGCCGGCCGACCTCGTTGAACCCGTAACGCTCGTAGAGCCGGTAGGCCGAGGCATTGCTGGCGCGCACCTCGAGAAAGCATTCCCGCCCGCCGCGCTCGCGGGCACGCAGCATCAGGTGCTCGAGCAGGCGCAGGCCAAGTCCGCGTCCCTGGCTTTGCGGCTTGACGGTGATATTGAGCAGGTGCGCCTCGTCGAGAATGACGTTGATCACCCCATGCCCCACCTGCTGCTCGCCCTCGAACATCACCCAGCATTCGTAGGCGCTCAGTGCGTCGGTGAAAATGCCGCGCGTCCAGGGGTGGCTGAAGGCGGCGTATTCGACTTTCAATACGGCATCGATATCCGCCGCGGTCATCGGGCGAAAGCTGACAGCATCACTCATCAAGCGTACTCACGAACCTATGTGCCAGTGCGGCATGCTGCGGCGCAGGGCCTTCCACAGCTCGGCCTTGGCGGCCGGCTGCTCCATCAATTCTTCCAGACCGGGCATCGCCAGCGCGCGGCCCAGCCCTTCGACGGCCAGCTCGCGGTAGCAGGCGTCGACGTCCGCTTCACCGGCGAAACGCAGCGCCGGGCGGCCGATCAGCCAGATGCAGTCGCAACCCATGTGTTCCAGTTCGGCGCCCATCACCCCCTGCACGTAATCGCGTGCCGCCTCCGCGCCCTGGTCGAGACTGCCCTTGTGCAACAGCGGCCAGCGGATCGGCTCGCCATCGCCGACCTGTTGCGGCTTGTCCGGCAGGCGTGCGGCGCGCAGCAGGTCCTTGAGCAGGATGTAGGCCGGATCACGGCTCTGGAAGGATTCGCCGGTGGGCAGTTCCACCACCAGCAGCACGTTGCCGGCGCGCAGCAGCTGCAGCGAGAAGCGTGGCGGCGGCTCGATGGGTTTGGCTGGCTCGGCTGCCTGCTCTTGCGCCGCGACGGCAACCGGCTCCGCCTTCCTGGGCTCCGGCATGGCGATACGCGGACGCGGCGCCTGCGGCTGTTCGACCGCGGGTGCTGCGGGCGGCGCTACGGGCGCCCGTTCCACTACCGGCATGGCTACCGGCGCCTCGGCTACCGGTGCGACGGCAATATCCGGCTCGACGTCGGCGGCGACCGGCATCAGCAGTTCCGGCCGCGACGGCGCAGCGAAGGGCAACTCGGTACGCGGCAGCCAGCTGGCCACCTGCATGGCGTCGAGGTAGGCGCGACGCCGGGCTTCGCTGATCAAACGCCCTCCACCTGCGGATGCGCCTTGGCGCCGACCTGCATCAGGTTAAGCGCGTTGAGATAGGCCTTGGCCGACGCGACGACGATATCGGTATCGGCACCGTTGCCGTTGACGATGCGCCCGCCCTTCTCCAGCCGCACGGTGACTTCGCCCTGGGAATCGGTGCCCTGGGTGATGGCGTTGACCGAATACAGTTGCAGTGTCGCGCCCGATTCGGCAATAGCTTCGATGGCCTTGAAAGTGGCATCGACCGGACCGGAGCCCTGCGCCTCGGCGCTGCGCTCGCTACCGTCGACGCCGAGCACCAGCTTGGCTTCGGGAATCGTGCCGGTCTTGCTCGCCACTTCCAGGCTGGCCAGCTTGAAGTGCTCCGGCGCCTCGTCGGCCAGGGTGTCGGAAACCAGCGCCTGCAGGTCTTCGTCGAAGATTTCGTGCTTCTTGTCCGCCAGTTCCTTGAAGCGGGCGAACGCGGCGTTCAGCTCGTCGCCTTCCAGCACGATGCCCAGCTCATCCAGCCGCGAACGGAACGCGGCGCGCCCGGAGTGCTTGCCCATGACCATCTTGTTGGCGTTCCAGCCGACCGACTGGGCGGACATGATTTCGTAGGTTTCGCGATGCTTGAGCACGCCGTCCTGGTGGATGCCGGACTCGTGGGCGAAGGCATTGGCCCCGACGATGGCCTTGTTCGGCTGCACCGGGAAGCCGGTGATGCCCGAGACCAGGCGCGAGGCGGCGAGGATGTGCTCGGTCTCGATGCGGGTGTGCACGTCAAGCAGGTCCTGGCGGGTCTTGATCGCCATGACGATCTCTTCCAGCGCGGCGTTGCCGGCACGCTCGCCGAGGCCGTTGATGGTGCATTCCACCTGACGCGCGCCAGCCACCACCGCCGCCAGCGAGTTGGCCACGGCCAGACCCAGGTCGTTGTGACAGTGCACGGAGAACACCGCCTTGTCGGCATTGGGGATGCGCTCGAGCAGTTGGCGGATGGTGTCGGCGTACTGGTGAGGAATCGCGTAGCCGACGGTGTCCGGGATGTTGATGGTGCGCGCGCCGGCATCGATGGCGGCCTCGATGATGCGGCAGAGGAAGTCGATCTCCGAGCGGCCGGCGTCTTCGCAGGAGAATTCCACGTCGGCGCACAGGCTGCGTGCCTTGCTCACCGCGCGCACGGCCTGTTCGATCACCTGGTCCGGCTGCATGCGCAGCTTGTACTGCATGTGGATCGGGCTGGTGGCGATGAAGGTGTGGATGCGCCCGGAGTTGGCGCCGGCCAGCGCCTCGGCGGCGCGCTCGATGTCGGCATCGACGGCGCGCGCCAGGCTGCACACGGTGCTGTCCTTGATGTTGTCGGCGACCAGCTTCACCGCGGCGAAGTCGCCGGGGCTGGCGATGGCGAAGCCCGCTTCGATCACGTCCACCTTCAGCCGCTCCAGCGCCCGGGCGATGCGCAGCTTTTCCTCACCGGTCATGGACGCGCCGGGGCTCTGCTCGCCGTCGCGCAGGGTGGTGTCGAAGATGATGACGCGATCGTTGCTGCTCATAGGAAATCCTCACGGCTGCCGAGCGCCTCTGACAGGGCGCTTGTAGTCCGCGGATTGTCGCGTGAAATGAACAAGGCGGGAAGGCGAAGCTGCGTTCGTTGGCTGGATGTCGCTTTTTACATCCACCGCAAGCCGTACAGGGCGGACAACCGCGATGCGTTTTCCATCAGCGTTTCCCATTGGTGGAAAAGCCTTCGGCATTTTCCACCCTACCAAACCACCCGCTTTGGCCCGAAGGCTGGATGTCGCTTTTTACATCCACCGCAAGCCGCGCAGGGCGGAAAACCGCGATGCGTTTTCCATCAGCGCTC
>NZ_KK020675.1:986511-998253 GCF_000307775.2 Stutzerimonas stutzeri KOS6
CCCCCTACCAAAGCGCCCGCTTTGACCCGTAGGGTGGATGTCGCTTTTTACATCCACCGCAAGCAGCGCCGCCGACAAAGCAAAAGGCCCCGCTGCCGAAGCAGAGGGGCCTTTCGTGCTACGTGCGGCTCGTGGCTGGGTTATTGATCCCAGGGGCGGTCGCCGTGCTCGTCCTTGATGCGCGTCGGAAGGCCCATGCTGTCGAGCTGCTTGAGGAACGGCTTGGCCGGCAGTTGCTCGACATTGACCATGCGCTGCGCATCCCACTCGCCACGCGCTACCAGCAGCGCGGCGGCAACCGGCGGCACGCCGGCGGTATAGGAGATGCCCTGGCTGTCGGTCTCGGCATAGGCCTCTTCATGGTCGGCCACGTTGTAGATGAACAGCTCGCGTGGCTGTCCGTCCTTGGTGCCCTTGACCACATCGCCGATGCAGGTCTTGCCGGTATAGCCCGGCGCCAGCGAGGCGGGATCGGGCAACACGGCCTTGACCACCTTGAGCGGCACCACTTCCAGGCCTTCGGCAGTACGCACCGGCTGCTCGGAAAGCAGACCAAGGCTGTTCAGCACGGTGAAGACGTTGATGTAGTGCTCGCCGAAGCTCATCCAGAAGCGGATGTTCGGCACGTCGAGGTGTTTGGACAGCGAATGCACCTCGTCGTGGCCGGTCAGGTAGAGGCTCTGTTCGCCCACGACCGGCAGGTCGTCGGTGCGCTTGACCTCGAACATGCGGTTGGTCGTCCACTGGCTGTTCTGCCAGCTATAGACCTGACCGGTGAATTCGCGGAAATTGATTTCCGGGTCGAAATTGGTGGCGAAATACTTGCCGTGCGAGCCGGCGTTGACGTCGAGAATGTCGATCGACTCGATCTTGTCGAAGTATTCCTGCTGCGCCAGTGCGGCGTAGGCGTTGACCACGCCCGGATCGAAGCCGATACCGAGGATGGCGGTGACGCCCTTTTCCTGGCACTCGGCCAGGTGCTTCCACTCGTAGTTGCCATACCACGGCGGCGTTTCGCAGATCTTGCCCGGCTCTTCGTGGATCGCGGTATCGAGGTACGCGGCGCCGGTATCGATGCAGGCGCGCAGCACGGACATGTTAAGGAAGGCAGAGCCGACGTTGATGACGATCTGCGATTCGGTTTCACGAATCAGTGCCTTGGTCGCTTCCACGTCCAGGGCGTCCAGCGCATAGGCCTTTATTTCGCCGGGCTGCTTGAGCCCGCCCTTGGCTTGCACGCTGTCGATGATGGCCTGGCATTTGGAGATGTTGCGCGACGCGATAGCAATACGACCCAGTTCGTCGTTGTGCTGCGCGCACTTATGGGCCACCACCTTGGCGACACCTCCTGCACCAATGATAAGAACGTTTTTCTTCAATTGTTTCACCTCCAGGGAACTGCGTTGTTGAAAGCATTTGATGAGTCGTAGGGTGGATGGCGCTCTTCTCATCCACCATCACTTGGCAAATGGTGGACGGATGAAGCGTCGTCCACCCTACGTGACTTGAACCTGTCAGCTGAGGCTGGACAGGTAGTCGTCAAAATTGAATTCGCGAACCAGCTCGACGCTGCCGTCGAGCTGCTTGACCACGATGGACGGCATTTTCAGGCCGTTGAACCAGTTTTTCTTGACCATGGTGTAGCCTGCCGCGTCGATGAGCGACAGCCGATCGCCGATGGCCAGCGGACGATCGAATTGGTACTCACCGAAGATGTCGCCGGCCAGGCAGGATTTGCCGCACACCATGTAGGTATGCTCGCCGTCGTTGGGCGCCATCTTGGCGTTGAGGCGGTAGATCAGCAGGTCGAGCATGTGTGCTTCGATGGAGCTGTCGACCACCGCGAGATTCTTGCCGTTGTACAGGGTGTCGAGCACGGTCACTTCCAGCGAGGCGCTCAGGGTGATCGCCGCTTCGCCCGGCTCCAGGTAGACCTGCACGCCGAATTTTTCCGAGAAGGCCTTCAGCCGTGCGCAGAATGCATCGAGCGGATAGCCTTCGCCGGTGAAGTGGATGCCGCCGCCAAGGCTGACCCACTCGACCTTTTCCAGCAGGTGGCCGAAGCGCTCCTCGATGGTGCTCAGCATCTGGTCGAACAGCTCGAAGCTGCTGTTCTCGCAGTTGTTGTGGAACATGAAGCCGCTGATCTTGCCGATGACCGCCTCGATCTTCGCCGGGTCGTGCTCACCCAGGCGGCTGAACGGGCGCGCCGGATCGGCCAGCAGATAGTCCGAGCTGCTGACCTGCGGGTTGACGCGCAGGCCACGGATGGTGCCCTCGGTGCGGGCCTCGAAGCGCTCCAGCTGGCCGATGGAGTTGAAGATGATCTTGTCGCAGTTGGCGACCATCTCTTCGATCTCGTCGTCGGCCCAGGCCACGCTGTAGGCGTGGGTCTCGCCGGCAAACTTCTGCCGCCCCAGCTTGAGTTCGTACAGCGAGCTGGACGTGGTGCCGTCCATGTACTGCTGCATCAGGTCGAATACCGACCAGGTGGCGAAGCATTTCAGCGCCAGCAGCGCCTTGGCGCCGGAGTTCTCGCGCACATAGGCGATCTTCTCCAGGTTGACCAGCAGCTTCTGCTTATCGATGAGGTAATACGGCGTCTTGATCATGTGTTGGTGCCCCCAGGAAGGTCGCCCGGCAGGAGCCGGTAGCTCCCCGTGTGCAAAAACGGCGAATTGTGCCGATTACCGGCGCAGATCGGAATAGCATTTCGACACTTCGTCATGTTTAGTGACGTTCGGGTACTCACCGATACGGCTGCGTAGGCGAATGCCGGCAGGTTAACCCACCGGCGATGACGTTCGGGTGACGCGCCCCGGACGGGCCTCCCAACGGCGCGTCCGATTGTCCGCCCGGCCATCACGTGGGCCCCAATGCAGTACAATTCGGGCTTTTTCACTGGCTGGACTGGCGCCTCGATGATCGAACCCAAGCGCGTGCTGCGCGCCCTTGCCGAACACTGGACCTTGCTCGAGCCGCTGTGCGAGCGCTTCGACACCGGCACCCTGAGCCTGGTGGAGCTGCGTCACCAGCTCGCCGCACAGCTGCCCGAAGGCACGCCCACGGATATCACCGCGCTGCTCGACCAGTGGATCCGCCTGGACATCCTGGTGCCGGTGGCCAAGAGCCCGAACCGATTCGAGCTGAACGCGCAGATCCACGACTTCCTCGCCTACCTGCGCCGCGAACACCGCCTCGGCCTGTGCCTGGAAATCGAGGCCTACCTGCGCCACCTGGAGCGCCTGGCCGGGCATATCCTCGATGCCTTCGAGATCCGCGACGGCGACGATCTGGCCCGCCAGCTGCGCCTGCTCGACATGCGCGTGCGCGACGTACTGAAGAAGCTCGACAACGACGAGCAGGCACTGGTCGCCGTGGCCGACCGGGCCAAGACCAGCGACAGGCAGATCCCGCTGCGTCAGCGCTATGCCGAGGTGCTGGCGACCTGGGATGAATATGTCGAACCGATGATCCAGCTGGTGTCCGCCGACGGCGCCTTCGAGCAGGGCGTACACCGCGTCGAGCAGGTGCTGATGAAGCTGCTCGGCGAACAGCAGCGCCTGGGGCAACTAGTCGACGACGACCTGTTGCTGCGCACCCATGCGCGCATCCTGGAGATGCAGACCACCGCCCAGCTGGCCCTGCGCAAGGCGCGCGAGCTGTTGTTGCCGTTGCGCGAGGAAGCGCGCCGGCACAACGCCGTGACCCGCGGCGCAGCGCTGGCTCTGTCGGCCATTCGCAAGAAAGGGCTGGATGCCGTGCCGCAGGCTTCGCTGCCGCTGTTCACCCGCCCACAGAGCACGTTCCTCGGCACGGCAAGCCAGGTCGAGGCCTATGTTTACGCCCTCGCCCGCTTCGAGCCGAAACCGGCACAGTTCCCCAGGGCCGGCAGCAAGCGCAAGGGCGATCAACCGCAGGCGCCGCGTACCGCCCGCGAAATGATCGAGCGTTGCCAGCAGGCCCTGCCGCTGCCGGACCTGATGGCCTGGCTACTGGAACAGGAACCCGAAGGCGCCACCGACGAACTGCTCTACTGGTTCTCACGCCTGTCGCGCGACGCCCGCTTCCAGCGCGACCGCCTGGAACGCCGCGAGTACCTGACCCGCGAGCATCGCATCAGCCTCAGCTCGTTTGCCCTGATGGCCAATGCAAATGCTTGAGTCTTGCGTAGGGTGGACAATGCGCAGCTTGTCCACCGAACGTTCCGCTGGAAAAGGCGTTGCCGTTTTCCACCCTACGGCCACCTCCAGCCTCGCAGCCAGGCCCTGCGTAGGGTGGACAACGCGCAGCTTGTCCACCACCGGCCGCACCGGACTCCCTGTCGGACGAGGCTTCGCCTCTCTCCGCCCAACGATCTTCGAGCAACCTGAATGAACATCGACCTCAAGGAAATGACCCAGCTGGCGCCGATCTTCCGCGAGCTGTTCAAGGGCTATCACCTGTCGCGCAGCGAGCCGGAGCCCTACGCCCAGCTGTCGAACATGCAGGACCAGTACCGTGCGCTGTTCAAGGCGCTCGGCTTCGAGCTGGTCTGCGACCCACGCGGCTTCTACTACTTCGTGCCCGAACAGATGGGCGCGCAGGTGAACAAGACGGCGCAGCGCCTGGCCCTGTTCACCTTCATCCTCGTCGAACACCTGGCCGACCAGGGCCGCGACCCGCTGGCCGTGCTCGATGGCGGCAGCCTCGGCCGCGACGAGCTGCCGGCACTGCTGGACAAGTACCGCGACCTGTTCCTGCAGGCCGAGGTGACCACCCAGGAGGAACTGGAAGAGAAGGTCATCCGCCGCCTGACACAGCTGGGCTTCGCCGAGGACAGCAACGGCGTCTACCGCTTCCTGCCGCCGATGCACCGTTTCCTCGACGTCTGCCTGTCGGTGCAGCAGGACCGCGATCTGGCCGCCAGCCTGCACAGCAGCGACCTGCCGCTGCCAGCCCCGGCGCTGATCGCCGAGGACGAGAGCGAAGACGACGACATCATCCTTATCGAGGAAGCGGCCGACGAATCGGAAGAAGACGCCTTGGCCCTCGCCATCGCCGAAGAAAAGGAGCTTGAAGCATGAGCCAGGAACGCTACGGCATCCGCCGCTTCGCCCTGCTGAACACCGCCGGCTATAGCCTCGGCATCTTCCCGCTGGAAAATCCGCTGTCGGTCTACGGCGCCAACAACCTCGGCAAGTCCGCGTCGATCAACGCGCTGCAGTTTCCGATCCTGGCGCGCATGTCGGACATGAGCTTCGGCAAGTACAGCCTCGAGCAGTCGCGCAAGTTCTACTTCGCCTCGGACACCAGCTACATCCTCGTCGAAGTCATGCTGCCCCACGGCCCGCACGTGATCGGCGTCGCCGGCCGCGGTCCGGGTGGCGGCTTCGGTCATCAATTCTTCGTCTACGCGGGTTCGCTGGATCTGGACCATTACCAGCAGAACGGCACCTGCCTGCGCCAGCGCGAGCTGTTCGCCAACCTCGAACGCGCCGGCATCAAGGCCTACGAGGCCAAGCCGGACGAGCTGCGCCGGCTGCTGGTCGGCGGGCATACGTCGATCCCGCTGGACATGACGCTGATCCCGCTGCGCTCGACCAGCGAGCAGAGCCTGAAGACTTTCCGCGCGCTGTTCATCAACCTCCTGCATATGAGGGAGATTACGGCGGCCAAATTGAAGCAGCTGTTCCTCGATGCCTTCGAGCACAGCCTGCGCTCGGGCAGCGTCGACTACATCGCCGCCACCGAGGAAGCCTTCCGCGACGTACGCCGCATGGAGCAGGACTACCAGGCACTGGTCACCGCAGGCCCGCTGATCGAGGCACTGGCCTCAGGTGTCACTCAGCGCGAGACTCTGCGCGGCAAGCTGCACCGCCTGTCGCCACTGCTCGACAACCTGCTGGGCAGTTGGCACGACTACGCCGACGCGCGCAAGGAAGAGCTGGTCATCCAGGCCGAGCATTACCGCCGCGAGCAGGATGGCCTGCAGAACGAGCAGCGTGGCAGCACATCCGAGCTGATGCGTCTGGAACGCGAGATCAGCGAAACCCAGCGCTGGCTCGGCGAGCTGGTCGTGCTGAAGAACCGTTTCGCCCTGATCGAGGACGCCCATGTGCTGGAGCAACAGCTGCTCGCCGCCAAGGACGCCCACGACGAGCTGGCCGGTGCGCTGGCGCAGTCCCGCCAGTTCTCCAGCGAGGACCTGGACGAACGCCTGCGCGACCTGGAAAAACGCCTCAAGTCGGTGAAGCAGCAACTCGATCACGCGGACAACAACAGCTATGCACGCCTGCGCGAGGAGTTCTCCCAGGCCGACGTCGACCGCCTGATGCGCCTGTTCAACGGCCAACTGTTCAGCCTTCCGCTGGGGGAAAAGGGCATCACCGCCGGGGGTGACGACTGGGTCAAGGCCGTGGAAGCGGTACTGGATCGCTTCAAGGGCGATACCTTCTCGGTGCCGGGTCTGTCCATCGACCTGTCGCATGTCGAGCCGCCCGCCCTGCAGGCCCTGGCCGACCGTGTCGCCCTGCGCGACCAGAAGGATCGCCTGGAGCGCGAGCTCAAGCAGCTCAAGACCCAGCACGCCGTGGCCGTCGACCGCAGCGCGAGCAAGGCCCAGGCCGAAGCGCTGTACCAGGCCGTGCTCGACGCCCAGAAGGCGCTGGAAGACTTCCGCCGCAGCCAGACCCTGGCCGCCGAGGAACCGGCCAGGCTGGAACAGCTCGCCCAGGCCGAGGCCGCTCAGGAAGAGCTCAAGCGTACCAGTGATGCCTTCACCGAGCGTGTGCAGCACCTGTCGGCCAAGCTGCAACTAGTCGGCCGTCAGCTGGCCGATCTGGAAGCCAAGGAGCGCACCCTGGAAGACGCCCTCCGGCGTCGCCAGCTGCTGCCGGCGGATCTGCCGTTCGGCACGCCGTTCATGGACCCGGTGGACGACTCGCTGGACAACCTGCTGCCGCTGCTCAACGACTACCAGGACAGCTGGCAGGTGCTGCAGCGCGTCGACGGCCAGATCGAGGCGCTGTATGCCCAGGTGCGCCTGAAGGGCGTGGCCAAGTTCGACAGCGAGGAAGATCCCGAGCGCCGCCTGCAGCTCTTGGTCAATGCCTACACCCATCGCCAGGACGAAGCGCTGACCCTGGCCAAGGCGCGCCGTGCCGCCGTCACTGACATCGCGCGGACGCTGCGCAATATCCGCAGCGACTACGAGAGCCTGGAACACCAGCTGGCGCTGTTCAATCGCGAGATCAACAAGCGCCAGGTGTCCAACCTGGCGAGCTTCCGCATCGTGCTGGCGCCGAACAAGGATGCGCTCAGGCACATCGACCAGATCATCCACAGCGCCGGGCAGTACGAGGAAGGCGAGACGCTGTCGGTGTTCGATCTTTCCCAGTCGGTCGAGCAGGATGCGAAGAACGAGGAAGCCAAGGAGTACCTGGCGCGGCTGGTGGCAGCGAATAACAACCAGCTGGGCCTGAAGGAGCTGTTCGAGCTCGCCTTCGAGATCACCAAGGTCGGCGGTCAGCCGGTGATTCACACCGACATCGATGGCGCAGCAAGCAACGGCACCACCATGACCATCAAGGCGCTGACCAACATGTACCTGCTGCTGCACCTGATGGACCGCGAGCAGGCCGGGCGCATCCGCCTGCCCTACTACCTCGACGAGGCGGCAGACATCGACGAGCGCAACCAGCAGGCGCTGATCGAAACCAGCCTGCAGCTGGGCTTCGTGCCGATCCTTGCATCGGTGAAGCCTCAGGTCTCGGCCCATGTCGCCATCGACCTTGAGGGCGGCAGCGGGCCGGCCGGCATCTACATCGACGAGGCGGACTGGAAATACATCAGCCGCCGCGAACCGGTCGCTAGCGAGCAGATTGCTTCAACCCAACGGACCGAAGAACCGGCCTGATCTCCCGCAACGAAAAAAGGGCCCCGAGGGGCCCTTTTCATGCGCGCGCAGGGGGCTTGAGCCCTCCAGCAACGCCCGTCATCTGTCGCCGGCGGCTCGCCCCAGTTCGATCTTCGGTGCCCAGCCGAACCACTCGTCCTGCGGCTCCTTGAACAGCGCGAAGGTCTGTCCCGGCAGCGCCCGGCTGCCCATCTGCTCGCCCTCCGGGGTGGCGAATGCAACGCCACCCTCGATCAGCGATTCAAGCGAGTCGGTACGCAGGCTTGCCCCCTTGAGCAGGCTGAAATCCACACCGAACCCGCTGGTCTCCCAGAAGCGGCTGCCGGTATGCACCAGCGGCGCGTAGCGTGGCTCGATCAATACGCGGATCAATACGCGGTCGGCGTTCTGCCCCAGCTCGTAACCGGTCACCTCACCGACCTTGACCTCGCGGTAGGTCACGGCATTGCCCGGCTTGATCGAGCCCAGCCGTGCGGCGCTGAGAACCAGGCTCAGCCCCTCGCCGGCCTTCTGCGGCTCACGTTCCTGGCCGACGAAACGGCTCTGCGCAGCCGAGCCTGGCTTGCCTGGTGCAACCTCCAGATAGGGACCGGTCACCAGCGTATCCAGGTTTGCCGTACGCATAATGCCGAGCTCCGGCCGCACCACCCAGAACTGCGTGCCGGCACGGGCGATCCGGGATTCCGCCGTAGTGATTCGCGCGCCCAGCACGACGCTTTGCAGGTCGTCACTGAGGGCAACGCTGTCGACCTCGCCCACGACCAGCCCCTTGTAGCGAATCGGTGTACCGACATTCAAACCGTCGCCCCGTGCAAGGCGGATTTCGACCGGCGTGCCTGTTCGGATCGCACTGTCCCTGTCCTTGTGCAGGACGAAGCGCGGCACCTTTCGCATGCCTGCCGCTCGCGGGTCCGGCGTCTCGAAGGCGATCCCGCCAGCCAGCAGACTCTGCAGCGATTCGCTGCGCACCTCGATACCCGACAGCCCACCACTGAGCGATATGCCACTGGCGTTCCAGAATCGGCTCGAGCTGTTCACCAGGTCGGCGTAGGGCTGCTCGATGTGCACGCCGACCACTACCCGCTGCTGGTCCCGGGAAAACTGGTAGCTCTGCACGGAGCCAACCCGTACCTGGCGGTACAACACCGGACTGCCGACATCCAGCGAGCCAAGCGTGTCGGCCGTGAGGACCAGATGAAGACCGGGGGCGCGTATATCCAGCGGCGGTGCCTTGGCTCGGGCGGCGAAGTTGCGCCGGGCTTCCGCACCCTTCTCCCCGGGACGGACCGCAATGTAGTTGCCGCGCACCAGTGCTTCGAGCCCGGAAATACCGGCAACCGATATGGATGGCTTGACCACCCAGAATTGCGTGTCCTCGACCAGGTAGTCTTCGAATAGTGGATCGATGGAGAGCTCGGCCTGTGCACCACTGAGGTCCGAATCGATATCGAGCTTCTTCAATAGACCGACCTGCATGCCCTTGTACATCACCGCCGTGCGGCCGGCCTGCAGCCCGTCGAAATCCTGCAGGGAGACCAGCGTCTTGATGCCAGCCTGAGCGGCGTCGAAGTCCTCATAGAGCCGGAACGGAATGCTCGGATCTGTCGCCGGGCTGTCCTTGCGGTGCGCCGGCGTGGCAAAGGCGATGCCCCCGGCGACGATGCTGGCCAAGGACTCGGTACGAAACTTCACGCCGGTCAGACCCGCGTCCACCGTAACGCCGCTAGCGTTCCAGAATCGGGTGTGCTTGCGCACCAGGTGCGCATATTCCGGCTGGATGTACAACTGCACCTCGACCGTGCTGTCGTCCTCGGCCAACACGTAGTTCTTTACCTGTCCCACCTGAATCTGCCGGTAGAACACCGGGCTTCCACGATTCAGCGAGCCGAGGCGCTCGGCCTTGAGCGTCAGGTGCAGGCCGATGCGGCTGTCAGACATTGGCGGCTCCTCCGCCAGCGCGACGAAGCGCCGGGAGGTCTCGCCATCGGCAGGACTCATGCCGATATAGTTGCCGGAAACCAGCGTTTCCAGGCCCGTGATTCCAGCCAACGTCACACTCGGCTTGACCAGCCAGAAGCGGGTACCGCTGCGCAGGTAGCCGTCGACGTCCTTGTTCATTTCGATGTCCGCAACCACGACCTGTCGGCGCTCGTCATCTTCCAGACGCAAGTCGCGCACGACGCCGATGGTCATACCCTTGTAGAGCACCGAGGTCTTGCCTATCTCGATCCCTTCGGCGCTATCGAACACCACCTCGATATGGATGCCCCGCTCGTTGTAGGCCTGCCAGGCGAGCCAGGCGCCGATCAGTAGCGCGATCAGCGGCAGTATCCAGATGGCCGACCAGCTCGAGGCCGGGCGGGTATTGGCTTTTGGCAGATCACTCATGCTTGTTCCCGGACTCCGTGTTATCCCAGATCAGACGTGGGTCGAATGTGATGGCAGCGAGCATGGTCAGTATCACCACGCCGGCAAAGGCAACAGCGCCAAAGCCTGCCTCGACGCTGGCGAGGCTGCCGAAATTGACGATCGCGACCAGAATGGCGATGACGAAGATATCCAGCATGGACCAGCGGCCGATCCACTCGATGAAGCGGAAGACCAGCAATCGCTGGCGCGGCGACATCGGATGGTGCCTCTGCACCGAAAACAGCAGCATCGCGATCCCTACCAGCTTGAAGGTCGGAACCAGAATACTGGCGATGAACACCACCGCTGCAATCGGCAGCATGCCGTGCTTGGCCAACGTCACCACACCCGACATGATCGTATCCGGCGTCCCGCTTCCGAGCATGCGCACCGTCATGATTGGCAACAGGTTCGCAGGCAGGTAGAGCAACGCCGCTGTGATGAGCAAGGCCCAGGTGCGCGCAATGCTATTCGGTCTGCGCATATGCACACGAGCGCCGCAGCGGCTGCAGCGCTGATGGCCATCATCCACACCTGTGCGGTTCAGTTGATGACATTCGTGACAAACCATGAGTCCGGCATCAGCGGCGCGCATCGTTACGCTCCGATAGGGCTTCCCACACCTGATGTGGCGACATGACCAACTCAAGCCACACCTGGACGACCAGCAGCCCGGCAAAACATGCCAGGCCGATCCCTAGGCTCAGCTCCGCCATGTCCCTCAGCTTGATGATCGAGACCAAGATGCCCAGCAGATAGACTTCAAGCATTCCCCACTCACGCAAATGGTGATAGGTCCGGTAAAGCAGTACGCCCAATGGCTTCGCGCGGTCTGCTGCGATGCAGAGCAACACGGCGAGCTGACACAGCAGTTTAAGGAGCGGTACAGCCATACTGCAGAGAAACACCACCACAGCGATCCCTTGCATACCGCTGCCATAGAGGCTCAACACGCCACTCCAGACCGTGTCATCGGTCACTCGGCCAAGCAGGTTCAATCGCATGATAGGTAGAAAGTTGGCCGGGAAATACAACAGCAACGCGGCGATTACCAATGCCAATCCGGGACCGACGATGTGATGCCGTAAACGAAACAACTCACAGCCACAACGCGGACACTCCGCCACCTCGCCAAGGTTGAGCGTCGGCTTGAGCATCAGCAAATCACATTCGGGGCAAGCGACCAGTTGCTCGAGCGGCATCTCGTCAAGCTCTGGCGTAGCAGCCGATTTCGACATAGCAAATATCCGAGCAAATACCCATTCTAGATGAGCGATACACACCACAGTCAGCCGTGGCCATAAGGACGTTACCGCAGCCAACCGGCCAGCACGGCACATAACACTGATATACGACACTCAAGCAGACGCCGGGTCACCCCATCCATAAGTGCTGCCGAGCCACTTCGCACTCACCAGCCGCCGGGATGCATCAGC
>NZ_KK020676.1:0-99895 GCF_000307775.2 Stutzerimonas stutzeri KOS6
GCCCTGTCAGCGCGGCGCATTCTACTCGAATCCGCCATCCGTGCAACCCTTTTTTTCGCTAACCTTTTGATTTACAAGAGGTTTTGCTTAAGGACTGCGCCGGAAGTGGTGCGCATTATAGGGGCCTGAGAATCAACGTCAACCGTTTATTTCAGTTTTATTCCATTCTTCATTCTGCTGCGCATACCGACGAGCGCGGCGCCCACGACCGGAATACGCGATACAAGCAACAAAGCGGCAATCCCCGCATAGAGGAACCAGCGCGCAGCATCCGCCCGCACCACCCAGAGCATATGCAGCAACGCCACGATCACAATGAGGTAGATCAGCCGGTGCAGGCTTTTCCAGCGCTTCCCGAGGCGGCGCATGCTCCACCGAGAGGACGTCATGGCTAGGATAGTCAGCCCGACAAACGCAAGGGCCCCAACGAAAATGTATGGTCGGTCGCGCAATTCCTCGCCTAAACGCCAGAACTCGCCTCCCAGCAGGAAGAATAGGTAACTCACCAGATGCAGCAGGGCATACGTAAAACACCAAAGTCCGAGCTGACGGCGCACGGCAAGCCAGCCCCCCCACCCCGTCAGCCGCTGCATGGGTCTCATAGAAAGCGTCACGAGCAACAGAACCAATGCGCCCTGCCCAAGATAGTCGACCAGAACCTTTCCGGGATCTGGACCCAACGCGAACTGCCAGGCCAGATACAGCCAGCTCAACGGGACGCTCGCAGCGCAAACGAATACGGCTAGTCGCCACCACGGATAACGCATCAGTAATCCCGGGCGAGATCCATTGAGCTATATAGCCCCGCCACCTGCTCAGCGTATCCGTTGAACAGCAACGTTTCACGGAGGTTAGGGCTGAACAGGCTTCCCGGAAGCCGACGCTCGCGTGCCTGCGACCAACGCGGATGGGACACCTGCGGATTGACGTTCGCATAGAAGCCGTATTCTTGAGGCGCCATCGACTGCCAGGTCGTGGCCGGCTGGTCACGCACGAAACTGATGCGCACGATTGACTTGATGCTCTTGAAGCCATACTTCCAGGGCACCACCAGCCGCAGGGGCGCTCCATTCTGATTGGGCAACACGCGTCCATACATGCCAACGGCTAACAACGTCAGCGGATGCATCGCTTCGTCCATTCTCAAGCCCTCCACATAGGGCCATTCGATCAATGCAAATCCGGAACGGGTGCCTCGCATTTCTTCGGGCCTGTAGGCCGTTTCGAAGCGAATGAACTTGGCTGAGGAGCGTGGCCGGAACTTGCGAATCAGGTCCGCCAGGGGAACCCCCAACCAGGGAATGACCATCGACCATGCCTCTACACAGCGCAGCCGATAGATCCGCTCCTCAAGCCGGCTTTCCGAGAAAAGGTCCTCCAGGGAGTAACGCCCGGGCTGGTCGACCTCACCGTCAATCAGCACGCTCCATGGTTCCACTTTCAAAGCCGAGGCATGACGCGCCGGATCCCCCTTATTGGGGCCGAACTCGTAGAAGTTGTTGTACTGAGAGGCGTCGACAAATGGTGTGATGGCTTCGCCTACCGGAGCCACCGCCTGCCAACGGGCGCTGGCCAGTTTGCCAGTGAACCATTCCGGCGCTGGCGCCCCGGCAACACCGGGATAACGCTCGGTGGCCCTGGCGAGAGCAGGCATTCCGGCGGCAACCCCCGGAAAGCATCGCCCCACCAAGAACCTGCCGGCGACTCAAGTAAGCCGCCTCCGTCGTTACCTCTGACTCCCGGCACTCGCCGGAAGCGGGAATCCTGATAAGCATGGGCTGCTCCGCGTATTGTCTCCGATGGAGCAATACGCGCAGCCGATTCGAAAATCAACCCTCGACACGCTTGCGACGGCGCGACTGGATCAGATACTGCACGGGGCCAGAAACCGCATAGGCGAGGAAAATCAACAGCAGGATGCGTGGCGGATCGCTGAATACGACAGCGAATACGAGCACGACCACCAGAATGGCGACGAAGGGAACGCGCCCTTTCAGGTCGAGATCCTTGAAGCTGTAGTACTTGATGTTGCTGACCATCAGCAGACCGGCGGCCGCGACCATCAATGCAAACAGCATGACCAGCACCAGCGGCAGGTCACCACCACTAATCCCCGCTTCATCAAGCGCCCAGACTGCCCACACCCAACCGGCAACCACACCCGCCGCAGCCGGGCTCGCCAGGCCGATGAACCAGCGTTTGTCCACCTTGCCGATCTGTGTATTGAAACGCGCCAGGCGCAGCGCCGCGCAAGCGACATAGATGAACGCGACGGTAAGACCGACGTTCCCCAGCTCCGACAGCGCCCATTCGTACGCGAGTACCGCGGGTGCCAGGCCGAAAGCCACCATATCCGACAACGAATCGTACTCGGCGCCGAACGCGCTCTGGGTATTGGTCAGGCGCGCCACGCGCCCATCCAGACTATCGAGGACCATGGCAACGAATACGGTAGCTGCAGCCACGTAGAAGTTGCCGTTGATAGCCGTGATGATCGAAAAGAATCCTGCAAAAAGGTTGGCCGTGGTGAACAGGTTCGGCAGGAGATAAATGCCACGATGGCGCACCTTGCGACCATCAGGCTCCTGGGTTTCCTCGACATGCTCATCGATCGGCAGAATGCTCTCTGGCTCGACTGGCTTGTTCGGCTCTTCGGGTTGTTCACTCATGCGCAATCACCTTCTACAACAGGTACGAATAGGTTTGACCAGATCGATAGACCTGCGGTTCAGCCTGGCCAAACCCACGATTTATACCAGAACCCTGGCAGCCGGAATGAAAAAACGCGGCCGTAGCCGCGTTTTCTTGAGCAGGAGAGCGATCAGTTCTTGCTCTTGTCGACGATCTTGTTGGCTGCGATCCAAGGCATCATCGCACGCAGCTTCTCGCCAACCACTTCGATGCCATGGGCCGCGTTGTTGCGGCGGTAGGCTGTCATGGATGGATAGTTTGCTGCGCCTTCGGTGATGAACATCTTGGCGTATTCGCCATCCTGAATACGCTTGAGGGCGTTGCGCATGGCGGCACGAGACTCGGCGTTGATCACTTCAGGGCCAGTCACGTATTCGCCGTATTCTGCGTTGTTGGAGATCGAATAGTTCATGTTGGCGATGCCGCCTTCGAACATGAGGTCAACGATCAGCTTCAGCTCGTGCAAGCACTCGAAGTAGGCCATTTCCGGCGCGTAGCCAGCTTCGACCAGAGTTTCGAAGCCGGCCTTGACCAGCTCGACGCAACCGCCACAGAGAACGGCCTGCTCGCCGAACAGGTCGGTTTCGGTCTCGTCCTTGAAGGTGGTTTCGATAATGCCGGTGCGACCACCGCCGACGCCGCAGGCGTAGGACAGGGCGACGTTGCGGGCATTGCCGGAAGCATCCTGATAGATCGCGATCAGATCAGGGATGCCGCCGCCCTTGACGAATTCGGAACGCACGGTGTGACCTGGCGCCTTCGGGGCGATCATGATCACGTCCAGGTCCGCGCGCGGCACGACCTGGTTGTAATGGATCGAGAAGCCGTGGGCGAAGGCCAGCGTTGCACCATTCTTCAGGTTCGGCTCGATTTCGTCCTTGTACAGGCGGCCCTGGAACTCGTCCGGGGTCAGGATCATCACCAGGTCGGCGGCGGCAACAGCGGCCGGCACGTCACTGACCTTCAGGCCATGAGCCTCGGCCTTGGCAATGGAAGACGAGCCCGGGCGCAGGCCGACGGTAACGTCGACGCCGGAGTCCTTCAGGTTGCACGCGTGCGCGTGGCCCTGGGAGCCGTAACCGATGATGGCGACCTTCTTGCCCTGAATGATGGAGAGGTCGCAGTCTTTATCGTAAGAAACCTTCATGAATTACCCCTGTTGCCGGCCTCGTGGGCCATCTATAAAACGTTGCTGACTGGCGAGACGACACGTCCGACAGCCCGTTAGATACTCAGCACCTTGTCACCACGGGAGATCCCGGTGACGCCACTGCGCACAACTTCCAGGATCGAAGCGGTGCCAACGGCCTGGATGAAACTGTCCAGTTTGTCACTGGTTCCAGCCAGCTGAATCGTATAGACGCTGGTGTTCACGTCGACGATCTGCCCGCGGAAGATGTCGGTGGTGCGCTTGACTTCGGCGCGCTGGGCGCCAGTCGCCTTGACCTTGATCAGCATCAGTTCACGCTCGATATGAGCGCTCTCCGACAGATCAACCAGCTTGACCACTTCCACCAGCTTGTTGAGGTTCTTGGTGATCTGCTCGATCACTTCCTCATGGCCCACAGTGGTCAACGTCAGACGCGACAGGGTCGGGTCTTCGGTCGGCGCCACAGTGAGGCTTTCGATGTTGTAGTTGCGTTGCGAAAACAGCCCGACCACACGAGACAGTGCACCCGGTTCGTTTTCCATCAGCAGGGAAATGATATGTCTCATGATCAGGTCCGCTCCGTCTTGCTCAGCCACATGTCACGCATCGCGCCATCCTTGATCTGCATCGGATAGACGTGTTCGGCGGTATCGACGGCGATATCCAGGAAGACCAGGCGATCCTTCATGGCGAACGCCTCTTCCATCATCGGCTTGAGATCCTTGAGGTCGGTGATGCGCATTCCGACGTGACCATAAGCCTCGGCGAGCTTGACGAAGTCTGGCAGCGACTCCATGTAGGAGTGCGAGTAGCGACTGTTGTACACCATGTCCTGCCACTGGCGGACCATGCCCAGCGCACCGTTGTTGAGGTTGATGATCTTCACCGGCAGGTCGTACTGCAGGCAGGTGGACAGCTCCTGGATGTTCATCTGGATGCTGCCCTCGCCCGTCACAACCGCGACATCGGCTTCGGGGAAGTTCAGCTTCACACCCATGGCCGCCGGCAGACCGAAGCCCATGGTGCCGAGGCCGCCCGAGTTTAGCCAGCGGTTGGGCTTGTCGAACCTGTAGTACTGGCAGGCGAACATCTGATGCTGACCGACATCCGAGGCTACATAGGCCTGGCCCTTGGTCACTTCGCAGAGCACCTCGATGGCGGCCTGTGGCTTGATGATCGAACCATCGCCCTCGTTGTAGGGGAACAGCCGGCCATTGCCGCGCCATTCGTCGATCTGTTTCCACCAGCTGGCGACCGTCTCGGCATTCGGCGCCTGACCAATTTCCTTGACGATGGCGACCATCTCGGTCAGCACACTGTCGACCGGACCGACGATCGGGATGTCGGCCTTGATGGTCTTGGAGATGGACGCCGGGTCGATGTCGATATGGATGATTTTGGCGTTCGGGCAGAACTTCGCAGCACCATTGATCACGCGGTCATCGAAGCGCGCACCGACCGCCAGGATCACATCGGAATGGTGCATGGCCAGGTTGGCGGTGTAGCTGCCGTGCATGCCGAGCATGCCGACGAACTGGCGGTCACTGCCCGGATAGCACCCCAGGCCCATCAGGGTGTTGGTCACCGGCAGGTTGAGCATTTTCGCCAGCTCGGTCAGTTGCGCCGAGGCATTGCCCAGGACCACGCCGCCACCGGCGTAGATAATGGGCCGCTTGGCTCCCAGCAGCAGCTCAGCCGCCTTGCGAATCTGGCCCGAATGCCCGCGCACGGCCGGGCTGTACGAACGCAGCTTGGCCTTCTTCGGATAGACGTATTCGAACTTTTCGGCCGGGTTGGTCATATCCTTCGGAATATCGATGACAACCGGCCCGGGACGCCCGGATTCGGCAAGATAGAACGCCTTCTTCATCACCTCGGGGATTTCCGAAGGATGCTTGATCATGAAGCTGTGCTTCACGATGGGCCGGGAGATGCCGATCATGTCGGTTTCCTGGAAGGCATCGGTGCCGACCATGGTGCTGGGCACCTGACCGGAGATGACCACCATCGGGATCGAGTCCATGAAGGCAGTGGCGATACCGGTGATGGCATTGGTTGCCCCGGGACCGGAGGTCACCAGCACCACGCCAGCCTTACCGGTCGCGCGCGCATAGCCATCGGCCATGTGGGTGGCGGCCTGCTCGTGACGAACCAGAATATGCTCGATGGACTTTTCCTTGAAAAGCGCATCATAGATATGCAGAACGGCACCGCCCGGGTACCCGTAGATGTACTTCACGCCTTCGTCACGCAGGAAGCGGACGACCATTTCAGCGCCGGATAAGAGTTCCACGTTGTTCACCTCTGAAACGCCAGATAGCGATTCCAAGTCGGAGCCGCCAGAAATAGGTTTACTGCCAGCAGGGCATGAGCGACGGTGGTCGCCGACTACGTCAGCCACTGACTGAGCCAGTATTGGAAGAGACCCTGGTGTCGCGGGCTCTCCACCCAGCGCGAGGTAACGCGTTGCGGGTGATGCAGGTCGGCGCGGGTAGCACCTCATGTCTGTCTAGACTGAGCCGGTATCGCTTGCGGCAAGGCGACTCAGGACAGCAAGCCTCGAATTGTTCGGATTCAGCACCAGCAAGTCAAGCTTGCCGTTGTATTTGAGCAATCCTGAGCTGTGACAGGGTGCAGAAGCAGTGCTTCGGCTTTTGGGTATAGTGGCCGCCAGCATCCCACTCCAGCGAAGGTAACAGCATGCGATTCAGGTTTCTTGCGGGCGCCCTGCTACTGGCGCTGTGCGGCGATGTCACAGCCGCACAGGTGTTCAAGTGGGTGGATGCCCAAGGGGTCACGCACTTTGGCGCACAACCGCCAATGGGCCAACAGGCGGAAACCGTCGATACGGTGACCGCGCCAGCGAAAGCCCTCGCCTCGCCAGCGCCCGCCCCGCAGGGTGAAAGCGGGACGGGAGCCGATCAGCAGACCATCGATCGCCAGGTGAAGCAGCAGGTCGCTGCGCAGGAGGCCGAACGCAAGCGCTACTGCGAAACGATGCGCACCAACCTGGCCCAACTGCAGAACAACCCACGCGTACGAGTCGAAGAGAAAGGGGTAACACGGCGCATCAGCGAGGAAGAACGCCAGGCTCGGATTGGCGAAACACGCGAGAAAATCGCCGAAAACTGCGATTGATTCGACATTAGACACCGCATCCGGCAGCAACCGGGTGCGCTAGCAGGTCTCGATCAAGTCATCGAAACGACGCAAGGCCGCCAGCAGGCCTGCCATCTGGGTTTCGCGATAGACAACCTCTGCCATGGCGCAGATTCCGGAAGCCGCCGGCAACGGCCGATCAGCTTCCACGATGGTTTTCATTCGCGGCAGGAAAATCCACTGAAGCCATTGCTCGAACCGAAGCGTATCCACGCAGAACGGCTCGACACTGGCCAGCGCCTCCGGCGTCGGCAACTCGTCATCCCACAAGCCCGACATCCTCAGCTCACGCTCGATCAAGAGCAACTGCTGCGCGACCGCGGGCAGACGCGGATCCATCACAGGCTGACCTTGGCACGCTCACGGGCCTGCGCGGCACCTGCGCTATCACCCTGCCGCTCACGTGCCTGGGCAATCAGCTCCCAGAGACTCGCCTGCAGAGCAGGGCGACCACTGGCATAACTCAGCGCACGCCGCGACAACTGCTCAGCCTGGGTTGCATCCCCCTGAGCCAACCGGACCTGGGCCAGACGATAAAGCACCTGCGGCTCGCGAGGAGCAATACGCTGTGCGCGCTCGAGGCTGGAAGCAGCGCCGTTCAAGTCGCCACCACCCTGCTGCTGTTGCGCGGTGGTCAGCAAGGCAAGCACAGGGCCGTCAAGCTGCTCGTCGGCGGCCAGGCCGCTGCCAGAGGAGGGAATACCGCTGGGCATGCTCGGCTGAGGCGCGCCGGCAGGCGCGGAGATCGATGGCGCAGGCTGCCAGGTGGGCTGTTCCCCGCCTGGAGTGCTGGTCGCCCCTGAAAACGGCACGTCCGGCGCGGCGAAGGTCTCAAGAGGCGCTGAGCGGGTCTGCGGCACCATGACCACCACCCCGGCGTCATCCTGCTGCTGCGGCGCTACCGCGGGTGCCGGAGCCCGATATCCCTGGCGCGCGGCGACCTCTTCAGATACGGGCGCCCCGGCATCGACGACAGGGATCGCCCGCCGATCCACGGAAGCACAGCCCTGCACCAGGACCATTGCCACTACAACAGTCAACCACTGCTTGTTCACCAATTCAGACCTCTTCACTTAGAAAGCACGAGATGCGCCAAAGGCCAAACGGCTACGGCAACCAGCCGCGCACCCAATCCATGACCGACTCGGCCGGCGCCTGGATACCACAGCCAGGGCCGGGAGCCGGTTCGCTGCCGCGAATATAGGGCATCTGCACGGCATCGGGGCAGCGCTGGTCTGTGCCCAGGCCACTTCGCGCATCCACCCAGGCATAGGTCACATTGTCAGGCACCGGCATCTGCAGCGGCAGAGGATCGGCCCGACGCATGAAGTCGGTCCATACTTGCAGCGCGCCCGTGGCGCCTGTCAACGATGTCTTGCCATTGTCATCCCGACCAAGCCAGACCACCGCCAGCACATCCTGGCTGAAACCCGCGAACCAACTGTCACGCGAGTCATTGGTGGTCCCGGTTTTGCCGGCGAGATCGATCGACTGCGGCAGACGATTATATGCAGAGCGCCCCGTCCCCTCGCGCATGACGCGCTGCATGGCGTACTGGGTAAGGTAGATGGCGCCCGGATCGAAGCGCTGCTGAATCTGGAACGGATAGCGCTTGAGCGGCTCGCCATCCGCAGTCAGCACACTGCGGATGCCTCGCAAAGGCGTGTTGAAGCCACCGTTGGCCAGGGTCTGATACATGCCGGCCACCTCGATCGGCCGCAACCCACCGGCCCCGAGCAGCATCGACGGATAAGCCGGCCACTGTGGCGACGCACCTAGCCGCTCAAGTGTCCGGAGCACGTTCGGCACTCCCAGGTCCAGCCCGAGTCGCGCCGTGGACAGGTTGTAGGAATGGGCGAGCGCCTGGTACAGGTAAACCGTACCGTGGGCCTGGCGACCATAGTTTTGCGGCTTCCAGACCTGGCCATCGGCGCCCTTGACCGAGAAGGGCTCGTCTTCCAGCAGGCTCGTCAGGGTGTACTGGCTGGGCTTTTCCAGCGCGGCCAGATAGATCGCAGGCTTGATCAGCGAACCAATCGGACGAGACGCATCGAGCGCCCGGTTGAATCCCGCATAACCTGGCTGGCGGCTGCCCAGCAGCGCCTGTATCTCGCCGGTTTCGGGGTTGGTCACGATCATGGCGCCCTCGACACCCTCGGTGCTCTTGCCAAGCCGTTTGAGGGTTTCGCTCATCGCCTGCTCGGCCTTGAGCTGCAGAACCGGATCAAAGCTGGTGAACACACGCAGCCCCTCTTCAGTGAGGTCCTCCTCGCGATAGTCTTCACGCAGCTGGCGCTTGACCAGATCGAGGAACGCCGGATAGGAGCTGTCCGCCATGCTGCCGCGCTGGGTGACGCCCAGCGCGGCCTGCTTGGCCCGGGCCGCATCTTCGGCGCTGATGACCTGCTGCTCGGCCAGCAGGTCGAGGATCAGATTGCGCCGCTCCAGCGCCCGCTCCGGGTTGCGCCGCGGGTTGTAGTAGGTCGGCCCTTTCACCATACCGACCAGCAGTGCCACCTGAGGCAGCTTCAGCTCGGCCAGCGGCTGTCCGAAGAAATACTGGCTCGCCAGGCCGAACCCATGCACGGCGCGGCGCCCGTCCTGGCCGAGGAAAACTTCGTTCAGATAGGCCTCAAGGATTTCTTCCTTGTCGTAATGCAGCTCCAGCAATACCGCCATCATCGCCTCGGTCGCCTTGCGACTGAGACTACGTTCGCTGGTCAGGTAGAAGTTCTTCACCAACTGCTGGGTGAGGGTACTGCCACCCTGGCGCACCTGGCCGGCTGTCAGGTTGACCCATACGGCGCGCGCGATGGACCTGGGCGACACACCGAAGTGATTGAAGAACTCCCGATCCTCCACCGCGACCAGCGTTTCCACCAGATAGGGCGGCACCTGCTCCAGCTTGATCAGGATGCGGTCCTCGTTGTGCGCCGGATACAACCCGCCGATCAGCACCGGCTCCAGGCGAGCGACCGGCAGGGCGCTGCCGCTGCCGTTACTGAGGCCCGCGACGAAATCGCCGGAGAAGCGCACCCGCATCCGTTGTGATTGCTCGGCACCTTCATAGAACTGGAAGCCGCGGGTGTGCAGCTCGATGTCATTTCCGGCGACCGACGCGCCACCCGGACCGCTGACCGCCCGTTCACGGCGATAGCCCAGCGCGTCCAGTTCGGCCAGAAAATCATTCTTGTCCAGCTTCTGCCCGACGAACAGCTCCAGCGGCCGCGCATAGACTTTTGCCGGGATCGTCCAGCGCTTGCCGGAGAATTTCTCCTGCACAACGGCATCCAGATAGATAGCGAAACCGGCGAGGATCACCAGGCCGACGATGGACAGCTTGAGCGCCCAGCCCAACCAGGGGCGAGCGCCGGCAGAGCGGCGCCGGGGGCGTGTACGAGGGGAGCGAGGTTTAGTCATGGCGGCGCATTATACGCACTTTGCAGCCGGGGACAGACGGCCTCTCAGCGGTTTGCAGCGCAACGCTCAGCGGCCATAATGCCAGCGACTTTTCGACTGTGTGGACTGCTTCGCAGTGGACTCGCACGCCCCGTTCAAGAAATTCAACAAGGAATGACCGTGAGCCAAGCACTGATCGCCGCCCTGCAGAATCCTGCCCTGTACTCGCACCCCACCGCTGATTTTCGAGTCATCGAAACCCACATTTCCTGGGTGATTCTCACCGGCCAGTACGCCTACAAGATCAAGAAGCCGGTCGATTTCGGCTTCCTCAACTTCACCGATCTCGCCTCGCGCAAGCATTTCTGCGAAGAAGAGCTGCGACTCAACCAGCGCATGGCGCCGGAGCTCTACCTGCAAGTACTGCCCATCACCGGATCGCCGGACGCGCCCGAAATCAATGGCTCAGGCGAGCCCTTCGAATATGTATTGCAGATGCGCGAATTCCCCCAAACGCAACTGCTGGCTGACGTGCAGGCACGCGGCGAGCTGACGGATGCGCACATCGACGCATTGGCCGAGCAGATCGCCCGTTTTCACCTGCATACCCCGCAGGTTCCCGCAGGCCATGCATTGAACAGCGCCGAAGCCATCGTCGCGCCGATGCGACAGAACTTCGAACAGATCCGCCCACTGCTCAACGAGGCGGCAGACCTGCAGCAGCTCGATGCACTGGAAGACTGGAGCGAAACCAGCATCGCGCGCCTGCGGCCGCTGCTCGAACAACGCTGTCAGCAAGGCTTCGTTCGCGAATGCCACGGCGACCTGCATCTGGGCAACGCCACGCTGATCGATGGCAAGGTGGTACTGTTCGACTGTATCGAATTCAACGAGCCGTTCCGCCTGATCGACGTCGCCTCGGATGCCGCATTCCTGGCCATGGATCTCGAGGACCGCGGCCTGAAATGCCAGGCCCGGCGCTTCCTCAATGGCTGGCTGGAGCACACTGGCGACTACGCGGCTCTGGCCCTGCTCAACCTGTACAAAGCCTATCGCGCGCTGGTACGCGCCAAGGTCAGCCTGTTCCGCCTGTACCAGGAGCAAGATGCCGTGCAGCGCAAGGTCATCCTGCGCCAGTACCGCAGCTATGCCAATCTGGCCGAAAGTTACAGTGCGATTCCTTCGCGTTTCCTTGCCATCACCCATGGCGTGTCGGCGGTGGGCAAAAGCCATGTCGCGTTGCGCCTCGTAGAAGCATTGGGCGCGGTACGCCTGCGCTCGGATGTCGAACGCAAGCGCTTGCATGGCGAGCAGCCCGAAGCACAGCAAGGCCAGCTCGATGCCGGCATCTATAGCCAACAGGCCAGCGATGCGACCTATCAGCACCTGCACCGCCTCGCCACGAACGCTCTGCAGGCTGGTTTTTCCGTGGTGATCGACGCGGCATACCTGAAACGGCAGCAGCGTCAGGACGCCTGGCAGGCGGCGGAATCCACCGGCGTGCCGTTTCTGATCCTCGACTGCCAGGCGCCCGATGCGGTGATCGCCCAATGGCTGGCCCAGCGTCAGGCCGAGGGCCTCGATCCATCCGATGCGACCATGGAGGTCGTGCATGCCCAGCAAGCCAGCCGCGAAGCACTGAGCGACAGCGAACGGCTGCACAGCCGCCGCGTCGATACGCAGGATGCCAGCAGCCTCGACGAACTGGTCGCTCACATCCGCCAGCAGCTGCCCGGCCTGTAAGCACAAGGCACCGCCGCCGGCAGACCGTGGCGGTGCCTCTATACTTCGTCGGTAGGCCAAACATGGAAAACCGATATGTCTGCAAGCGAATCACGTACACCTGCGCCGGGCAGCGATAGCGTCCAGCTGTTTTCCAGCCGTTCCGATGACTATGCGCGCTATCGACCGACCTACCCCGACGCGCTCTTCGCCTGGCTCGCAGAACAGTGCGAGAGCACCGACACGGCGCTGGATCTCGCTGCAGGCAACGGCCAGGCCAGCTTTCCGCTGAGACGACACTTTCGTCGCGTCCTGGCGTGTGACGCCAGCGCCCAGCAGCTCGAAGCAGGAGGTAACTGGCCGAAGGTGCAATGCTTCGTAGCCGAAGCCGAGCGACTGCCGCTACGCAGCGGCCAGCTCGACCTGCTGGTGGTCGCGCAGGCCTTGCACTGGTTTGCCACGCCGGATTTTTTCGCAGAGGCACGACTCGCCCTGAAGCCACACGGGCTGTTCTGCGCATGGTGTTATAGCCTGCTGGAGGTCTCGACAGATGTGGATGCGATCATCCAGCAGCTTTACACAGATACCCTCGGCGGTTACTGGCCTGCCGGGCGCTCCAGCGTCGATGCCGGCTATCGGGACATCTGCCCGCCCTTTGCCCGCATCGACACCCCGGCGTTTGCGCTCGAGGCGCATTGGAGCCTGACGGAGCTGTTGGGCTATCTGCGCACCTGGTCGGCGGTGAAGAAATGGCAGCAGCGCCATCACCGCGACCCCGTCGCGATGCTTGAACCCCAATTGCTGTCGGCCTGGGGCCCGGCCGAACGACGGCGCCTTGTCGGCTGGCCTTTGCACTTCCTGACAGGCTTCCCAAACCGCTAGTACCGCAAGGACGCCGCCATGCACGACGAACTGCTTTCGCTTCGCAATCTAGGCAAGACTTCGGTCCAGTGGCTGCACGCATCGGGCATTCACACCGCTGCCGATCTTCGGCGCCTGGGCTCGGTCAGTTCCTATCGTGCGGTGAAGGCCCGCGGATTTGGCGCATCGAAGGTGCTGTTGTACGCGATAGAAGGCGCGCTGCGGGACATGCCCTGGCAACAACTGCCGTCGCCTTTGAAGGAAGAACTGAACCGGAACCTGAACGACGCGCACGACAACTAGAGCCAGCTCACAACCTCTGCTCGGCAGGATTTACTCGCTTCGCCAGCCCAGCCTATTGTGCGTCAACGCTTTCTGCCAATCGCCTGCCGCTCGTTCAAGGATTACCGATATGTATTTACTCGGGGAACAACCGGCGTATGCCGATCACCTGACCAGCCGGCTTCAAGCCATTCCCAGCCAGTTGCTGGAGGGCCTGCAGCCATCGGGCCCCAACCTCAAATTCAAACACAGCGACGACCTTTGTGCGGCACTGCCACCCCAGCAACTGTTCATCATCGAGAGCGGCCTGCTGCATGCGCGGGTAGACAGCAAGGCGCTGTTCTACCTTCAGGAAGGAGACCTGGTAGGCCTGCGCCAGCCGGGCGACCAGCCCGAGTGCCGCTACAGCAGCGACGAGCCCGTCAGTCTGGTGCCGTATTCACGTAGTGCGGTGTTCCAGCACATTTATGCCGATGCGCAGCGCCAGGAACTGTTCACCCAGTACCTGATCGGCCATACCGCCTTGCTTGGCGACGCCCTTGCCCGCCTGAAGCAACCGGACATTCGCCCGGCTACCGGCTTCAGGCATTTTGCCGCGCGAGAGGAACTGATCCGTCAGGGTGACGAAGCGGACAATGTGTTCATCATCATCGAAGGCCACGCCGAGGCCATCGTCGACGGGCAGAAGGTGGGGGACGTCCAGAAGGACGAGATTTTCGGCGCCATGGCGGTCTTTACCCGCGAGCGTCGTAGCGCAACGGTGATCGCCTGCGAGCCCTGCAGGGTCATGGTGATTCCCAAGGAGCAATTTCTCGGCCTGACGCAAAGCAATCCACGCATTGCCCATAGCCTGATCGAAAGCATGGCGCGCCGGATCGACCTGCTGAACAAGGAAGTCACCCAGCTGCGTATCGACGTTGCCGTGTAGAAAGAATCCAGCATTCGCAGCGCACGAGTATTTTCACGAAAGGCGGTTGACTCACGAATGAGAATTGTTATTATTATCGCAACTGGTCGCGAGATCAGCCGATAGCTGAGGGCTCAGGCAGTCGATCCTTCAGCTTATCTCCTCATCAGGCTAATCACGGTTTTGACCCGGCTCTGCCGGGTCTTTTTTTTCCCAAAAAAGCCACTGCCTACTGCTTGCGCCTACGCAGCTCCTCGCAATGATCCCGTCCCGACTGTGCTGCCGTGTACCAGACGAAGTCGGCTTGCGCGGCAGTTACCTTCTCCCCCGCCTCGGCCAGCATCAACACGCCGACCGGCATCGTCGCCAGATCATCCACATGCAGCGGAACCCCGAGATCACGCCGCACATGAAATGCGCCTGCCAATAGCATCGCCGGCTTCGGCGCGGCAAGCAGGCGCTCGGCCATCCGCCGGTCACGCTGCTGCTGCACGGCAAGCATCGCCGGCAGTTGCGAGGCGGGCAGCATCCCGCAATGGGAAGTTTCGATCTGAGCGAGCAGCGCGTCCCGCACCGGGGCAGCCGTAGAGGATCGTCCCTCAAGCGCGGGAGCAGATCGATAGACCGACATGACTTCGTCCGGGCCGAGGTTGGCGTGCAGTAGCGGATACTTCTGCGCGAGCGCATGGCTGACCAGCGGCCCGTACAGACTCCAGTCCCAGCCCTTCTGCCAGCCCAGCGCCTCAGGCAGAGCCGAGGGTCTGTGGCCATTACGCATTTCGGCACTTACCGAATCGACGCGCTGCTGCTGTTCAGGCTCGAGCATCTCCAGCAGCAGGCTGCCCTGTTCGCGCTGTCGACCCAGCGCCTGCAGCAGCCAGAGTTGCAAGGCGTGATGGTCCGGATTGTCATGCCGCTCCCCCACCAGCACACCATCATATGCCTGGAGCGCCCTGACCAGTTGCCCTGGCGTCAGGACATGTCCGCTGCGCAGGTCGACAATCACACCGAGGTCGGGATGTTCCCGGCCCTCAGGACTTTGCCAGGCCGGGAGCGGAGGCAGCGACTGGCATCCGCTCAGGAACGCCAATGCAAGCAGCAGAACGATGTGCATGAAGAACTCCTTCAACGGGCAATGATCAGCGGATGACCGCGCTCGGGGTGACGCTCGACCAGTACGTCCAGACCAAACACCGCGTGCAGCGGATCGGCCCGCAAGACCTCGGCCGGCGCGCCTGCAGCCTGTGGAATACCGTCCTTGAGCAGCAGCAGCCGATCACAGTAGCGGGCGGCCAGATTCAGATCATGCAGGATGACCAGCACGGCACACCCCTGCTCGGCGAAACGCCGGATGGCCAGCAAGATGCTGTGCTGATGGGCAGGATCGAGCATTGAAGTGGGCTCGTCGAGCAGCAAAACCTGGTCGCTTCCACCCGGCCACAACTGCGCCAGCACTCGAGCGAGATGGACCCGCTGGCGCTCGCCGCCGGAAAGACTCAGGTAGCTGCGCGAAGCAAGATGCGATGCGTCCGCAGCGGCGAGCGCAGCCCCGACGATACCGGCATCGGCCTCGCGGCCACTGCGGTGAGGCAGGCGCCCCATCGCCACCACATCCGCCACCCGAAAGGCGAAGCCGAGCGTCGAGCTTTGCGGCAGCACCGCCAGGCAGCGTGCCCGCTGCATGTCCGGCCAGTCACGAAGCGGCCTTCCATGCAGAGACACGTTGCCCGCGTAGCACTCCAGTTCGCCAGACAGCGCCCCGAGCAGGGTGCTCTTGCCCGCACCATTTGGTCCGAGCACGCCGAATACCTGGCCAGGGTGCAACTCGAGCGACACGCCCTGCAGTACCCTGCGGGTGCCACGGCACACCACCAGATCCGCGCCGATCAGCATCACACGCGCTCCCGCAGCAGCAGATAGAGGAAGAACGGCGCACCAAGCAACGCCGTGACGATGCCGATCGGCAGTTCGGCTGGCGCGATCAGCAGACGGGCCGCTACGTCGGCAAGCAACAGCAGGCTGGCACCGGCCAGAGCCGATGCCGGCAGCAGCAGACGATGATCCGGCCCCACCAGCAAGCGCATCAGATGCGGCACAACCAGTCCGACGAAGCCTATCAGGCCCGCGGCAGCCACCGCAGCCCCGACGCCCAGCGCCGTACAGATCACCAGCTCACGCTGGACGCGCTCGACATCGAAGCCCAGATGACGCGCCTCCGACTCACCAAGCAGCAGCGCGTTCAATGCGTTGGCCCGTTGTGGCAGCCAGAACGCCACAGCCCCGGTAATCAGCAACAGCGGCCAGAGCCGCGCATAGCTCGCGCCATTCAAGCTGCCAAGGTTCCAGAATGTCAGCGAGCGCAGCGTCGTGTCATCCGCCAGATAGCTGAACAGCCCGACCATGGCACCAGCCAGCGCGGTCAGCGCTATGCCCGCGAGCAACATAGTAGCGACGTGGGTGCGCCCGTCTCGCCGGCCCAGGCGATACACCGCAAGCGTCACTCCAAGCCCACCGACGAAGGCGAACGCGGACAGCACATAGGGCTCCCAGGCCACCGGAAGCTGCGGCAGCATAGTGCCGCCGACAATGGCCAGCGCCGCACCGAGTGCCGCGCCACTCGAGACGCCGACCAGTCCGGGGTCTGCCAGCGGATTACGGAACAGTCCCTGCATGGCAACCCCGCAGAGCGCCAGCACCGCCCCCACTGCACAGCCAAGCAGCGTGCGCGGCAGGCGGATCTGCGCCAGGATCAGCTCGGCCTGCTCCAGACCGTCTCGCTCGACGGGTACTCCGATTAGACGCAGCGCAGCCGCGAGACTATCCCCGAGGGCCAGATTCAGCGGCCCCGTCGCCAATGACAGCCAGATCGCCATCAGCAACAGCAGGCCGAGCATCGGAAAGAGAAGTCGCACGGAAACCAGAGAGCCCATCGGGAGCGACGCCAAGCGGTATGAGCGGCGAAGAATAAGAGGCCACCGCCAGCATCGCCAGTGCGCGGCGGATTATTCGGCTGCACCAGGACGAGCACTGCGGGATAATCGCGGTTCATGCCGGAGGGGCCAGATGATCCGATTGTGTGCGACATCCGACTTGCTCGAGGGCCAGAGCCGAGGCTTCACCCTGGGCGACCTGAAACTGTTGGCGGTCCGCAGGGACGGCCAGGCGTACCTCTACGAGAATCGCTGCCCGCACCGTGGCGTGCCGCTGGAATGGTTGCCCGACCGGTTTCTCGACGACAGCGGCAGCCTGCTTCAATGTGCGACACATGGCGCACTCTTCCTCATCGAGTCGGGCGAATGCGTGGCCGGGCCATGCGCCGGCCAGGCGTTGCGGCGGCTGGACGCGGTCGAGCAGGACGACAGCATCTGGTTGCAAACCGATCGCCTGCGCGGCAGTTGAACGCGGGCACCGCGAGCCAGGCTTGGTTATCATGCCGCCACCGCTTTACCGTGAGATTGCCATGCGTCGCCTGCTGACCCTGCTGCTCCTGCTCTTCGCAATTCCCGCCAACGCCGGCCTGTTCGACAACAAGCCCAGCGTCAGTTTCGGCGGCGCGCTGAACAACAGTGCCGATTTCCTGCCGGTGCGCGAGGCGTTCCGGCTGAGCCTGGTCGAGACGACACCCCAGCAGATCAGACTTCGCTTCGTCGCAGCCGAAGGCTACTACCTGTATCGCCATCGCTTCGCCTTCCAGGCCAGCGAGGCGGACATCAGGATCGGCGAGGCCCGACTACCCGATGGCGTGCCCAAGGTCGACGACTACTTCGGGGAAATCGAAGCCTACTACGGCATCATCGATATCGAACTGCCGGTGACCAACCCGGACAACCGCCCCTTCGTCCTGCAGGTTTCCTATCAAGGCTGTGCCGACAAGGGGCTGTGCTATCCGCCCGAGACCGAGTCGATCCCCATCGGCGAGGGTGCCGCCCCGCCAACCACAGCCGCGACGCCCGGCCAGGCGACCGAGCGCGAACTGTCCTGGCGATCCATTGCCTTGTTCTTCCTCGCCGGTCTCGGCCTGACGTTCACGCCCTGCGTACTGCCAATGCTGCCGATCCTCACTGGCGTGGTCCTGCGCGATCAGCCAGGCGGAACGCGCAGCCTGCTCCTGTCGCTGGCGTACGTTTTGCCTATGGCCGGCGGATTCGCCGTACTGGGCGCCTTGATGGGCGTGTTCGGCGCGGAACTGAATCTGCAGGCTCGCCTACAGTCACCCTGGGTCCTGGTGCCCTTCGCACTGTTCTTCGTCGCGTTCGCGCTGTCGATGTTCGGCGTGTTCGAATTGCGTCTGCCGCAGGCGCTGAGCAGCCGCCTGGACCGCCTCGCTGGCAGCGCGCGCGGAGGCTCGTTCACCGGCGCGGCGCTGCTCGGCGCAATCTCCAGCCTGCTAGTGTCGCCATGCGTTTCGGCGCCCCTGGCCGGTGCGCTGCTCTACATCAGCGCCAGTGGCGACGCACTGGGCGGCGGGTTGAAGTTGTTCGCGCTGGGCCTGGGCATGGGGGCACCGCTGGTGCTGTTCGCCACTGGCGGCGGCGCGCTGCTGCCCAAGAGCGGCCCCTGGATGGTGAACGTGCGCAATACCTTCGGCGTACTGTTGCTGGCCGTCGCGGTATGGATGCTCGAGCGCGTCCTGCCCGGCCCGATCGCGCTGGCCCTGTGGGGCCTGCTGGCCGCAGGCAGCGCGCTGTTTCTCGGCACTCTGGAACTCACCGACAAGTCGCCGCGCCAGAAGCTCGCCCAATTGCTGGGGCTGGCCCTGCTGGTCTATGCGTTGGCGGCCTGGGTCGGTGCGCTGCAGGGCGGCTCCGATCCACTCAGGCCACTGCCCACTGCCGTTCATTCGGTGCCAGGCGATCCGTCGAGCGAAGGCTGGCACAGCATATCGACGCCCGCCGAGCTCGACGCCCAGCTGTCCGCTGCACGTGCCGCCGGTCAACCGTTGATACTCGACTGGTACGCCGACTGGTGCATCAGCTGCAAGGTCATCGAGCGGGAAGTCTTCGCCGACCCACGGATTGCACCACGTCTAGCCGACTATCGCCTGATCCGCTTCGACATCACCGAAAGCAACGCCGCCCAGCGCAGCCTGTTGGACCGCTACAAGCTGTTCGGACCGCCGGCCATCCTGTTCTTCGATCGCAGCGGGGACGAGTTGAGCGAGGTCCGGGTGATCGGCGAGATCGACGCCGCCGGCTTTGGCGAACGCCTGGATCAGGCCGCGACGCTGCTCTAGCACCGGCTCTCGGCCACGGCGGCAGCGGCCGTCATCGCGACCACCGACGCCGCCGCATCATTGCGGCAATCTCCAGACATAATGCGGGCATTTACCGCGATCGCGACATGACTGGACAGTCAGCCCATGCTTGGGGCATAGTTTTTCCTTTCTCGCCACCCAGCCTGTAGCGCGGGTCGGCGCACCTAGAAAAACAAGGAACATGCATGGCCACGTTTCTGGTCCTCCACGGCCCGAACCTCAATCTGCTCGGTACCCGCGAGCCAGGCGTCTACGGCGCCGTCACGCTGGCCCAGATCAATCAGGATCTGGAGCAGCGCGCCCGCGATGCCGGACATCATCTGCTGCACCTGCAGTCGAACGCCGAATACGAGCTGATCGAACGCATCCATGCCGCGCGCAGCGAAGGCGTCGACTTCATCCTGATCAATCCCGCAGCCTTCACGCACACCAGCGTCGCGTTACGTGACGCATTGCTGGCCGTGAGCATCCCATTCATCGAAGTGCACCTGTCCAACGTGCACAAACGTGAACCTTTCCGCCATCACTCCTATTTCTCCGACGTAGCGGTAGGGGTGATCTGCGGCCTTGGCGCCAGCGGCTACCGGCTGGCCTTGGAGGCCGCCCTGGAACAACTCGCTGCTTCCTGAGGGACACCACCGAGTGTCTTGAAGAAGCGAGCAGCAATGCCCTTTGAACTTACCTGGGAGTCAATGCTTCATGGATATTCGCAAAGTCAAGAAACTGATCGAACTGCTGGAAGAGTCCGGTATCGACGAACTGGAAATCCACGAGGGTGAAGAGTCGGTACGCATCAGCCGCCACAGCAAGCAGGTCGCGATGCAGCAGCCGATCTACGCTCAGGCTCCGGCCGCACCGGCACCCGCCCCGGTAGCTGCTGCCCCGGTTGCCGACGCTGCGCCCGCCGCGCCCAAGCTGAACGGCAATGTGGTCCGCTCGCCGATGGTCGGCACCTTCTACCGTGCATCCTCGCCGGAATCCAAGGCGTTCGTCGAAGTCGGTCAGAGCGTTAAGAAAGGCGACATCCTCTGCATCGTCGAAGCCATGAAGATGATGAACCACATCGAGGCCGAGATCAGCGGCACCATCGAATCCATCCTGGTGGAGAATGGTCAGCCGGTCGAATACGACCAGCCGCTGTTCACCATCGTTTGAACCGCGGAGAGCCAGCGATGTTGGAAAAAGTACTGATCGCCAACCGCGGCGAGATCGCCCTTCGAGTCCTGCGCGCATGCAAGGAACTGGGCATCAAGACCGTGGCGGTGCACTCCACTGCCGACCGTGACCTGATGCACGTGTCGCTGGCCGACGAGTCCGTGTGCATCGGCCCGGCCTCTTCCGCCCAGTCGTACCTGAGCATCCCGGCGCTCATCGCCGCCGCCGAGGTAACAGGGGCCGATGGCATCCATCCCGGCTACGGCTTCCTCGCCGAAAATGCCGACTTCGCCGAACAGGTGGAGAAATCCGGCTTTACCTTCATCGGCCCGACCGCAGACGTCATTCGCCTGATGGGCGACAAGGTGTCCGCCAAGGACGCGATGAAGCAGGCCGGCGTACCGACCGTACCCGGCTCCGACGGCCCGCTGCCGGAAGACGAGCAGGAAGCACTGCGCATCGCCCGCGAGGTGGGTTATCCGGTGATCATCAAGGCCGCCGGTGGCGGTGGTGGTCGCGGCATGCGCGTGGTGCACAAGGAAGAGGACCTGATCGCCTCGGCCAAGCTGACCCGCAACGAAGCCGGCGCAGCCTTCGGCAATCCGATGGTTTACCTCGAGAAGTTCCTGACCAACCCGCGCCACGTGGAAATCCAGGTGCTGGCCGACGGCCAAGGTAACGCCATCCACCTGGGGGATCGCGACTGCTCGCTGCAGCGCCGCCACCAGAAGGTGATCGAGGAAGCCCCCGCCCCGCTGATCGACGAAGAAGCCCGCCGCAAGGTCCAGGCCCGCTGCGTCAAGGCCTGTATCGACATTGGCTACCGTGGCGCCGGCACCTTCGAGTTCCTCTATGAAGACGGCAACTTCTACTTCATCGAGATGAACACCCGCGTGCAGGTCGAGCACCCCGTTACCGAGATGGTCACCGGCATCGACATCGTCAAGGAGATGCTGCTGATCGGCGGCGGCCAGAAGCTGTCGTTCAAGCAGGAAGACGTCGTCATTCGCGGCCATGCCGTCGAATGCCGCATCAACGCCGAAGACCCGCGCACCTTCATGCCCAGCCCGGGCAAGGTGAAGCACTTCCACGCCCCGGGCGGCAATGGTGTGCGCGTCGACTCGCACCTGTACGACGGCTACACGGTACCGCCGCACTACGACTCGCTGATCGGCAAGCTGATCACCTTCGGCGCCACCCGCGACGAGGCCATGGGCCGCATGCGCAATGCCCTGGACGAACTGATCGTAGACGGCATCAAGACCAACGCCCCGCTGCACCGCGACCTGGTTCGCGATCCAGGCTTCTGCAAGGGCGGCGTCAACATCCATTACCTGGAGAAGAAACTGGGTATGGACAAGCACTAAGCTGCAAGCTGCAAGCTGCAAGCTGCAAGCTGCAAGCTGCAAGCTGCAAGCTTATGATGCACACCTCTGGAGCGGCCTCGGCCGCTCCTTCTTTTTATTCTTGCAGCTTGAGGCTTGAAGCTTGAAGCTGCTCCCTAAGGGAGCCTCCCATGTCCTGGCTGCAGATTCGACTCGCCATCACCCCCGATCAGGCCGAAGCGCTGGAAGACCAGCTGCTGGATCTCGGTGCGGTTTCCGTGACCTTCATGGACGCCGAGGACCAGCCGATCTTCGAGCCGGACCTCAACACCACCCCGCTGTGGTCGCACACACACCTGCTGGCATTGTTCGAAGCCGACACCGACCCGGACGCCCTGCTCGCCCATCTTCAACTGTTGCGCGGCGGCGAGTTGCCCGAGCATCAGGTCGAGGTGATCGAAGACCAGGATTGGGAACGCAGCTGGATGGACAACTTCCAGCCGATGCGCTTCGGCCGCCGCCTGTGGATCGTGCCGAGCTGGCATGCCGCGCCGGAACCGGATGCCGTCAACCTGCTGCTCGACCCCGGCCTGGCGTTCGGCACGGGCACCCACCCCACCACCGCGCTGTGCCTCGAGTGGCTGGATGGCCAGCACCTCGACGGGCAAACGCTGCTGGACTTCGGCTGCGGCTCGGGGATTCTTGCCATTGCCGGCCTGCTGCTGGGCGCCGCTCACGCGGTCGGCACCGATATCGATATCCAGGCTCTGGAAGCCTCGCGCGACAATGCAGTGCGCAACGGCATCGGCGAGCAGCGCTTCGCGCTCTACCTGCCGGAACAACTGGCACCACAGCCGGCCGATATCGTGGTCGCGAACATACTCGCCGGCCCGCTGGTTACGCTGGCGCCCCGCATCACAGCACTGGTCAAGCCGGGCGGGCGTCTGGCGCTCTCCGGCGTTCTCGCCGAGCAGGCCGAAGAAGTTCGTGCGGCCTACGAACAAGCATTCGAACTCGACCCGACCGCCGAGAAGGATGGCTGGGTACGCATCAGCGGCGTGCGCCGCGCCTGAGCTTGCGACGCTGTCCGCACGGTTGCGCGCCAGCGCCTGCCAATCACTGCCGCTGGCCGACCCGCATGCGCTAGACTAGCCGGCACATTCGCGCGGAACCACGCATGACCAGCTTCATCACCCAGTGCCCCCACTGCAGCACCCGCTTTCGCATCGGCCGCAGCCAGCTTCGCGCTGCGCGTGGAGCAGTCCGTTGCGGGGCCTGCCTTCAGGTGTTCAATGCTGCCCACCAGTTGCTGCGCGATGAGCTCGACCCGACCCGCCCCCTGAGCACGCCACCCGCGGCCCGCAGTGTGTTGCCCCCGGAGCAGAGCGCCAGGCCAGCGGACGTCACCCCTGTATCGCACACACCGGATGACACGCTGTGGATCCATGACGACCTGGATCTGGACAGCCTTGACCTCGACGAAGAACTGGCCAAGCTGGAGCGCCAGGAGCGCGAGCTGTCGAACGACCTGAACGCGCCGGAACGCGACGACGGCACCGCCCTGCCCCTCGAGGCGCAGCCTGCTGCCGCAGCCAGACTCGACGAAAACCGGACCGAACCCCTGCCCGTCGAGCGGAGCGCCACGCAGCCCTCCGCGAGCCGGAGCGACGACACGGTCACCTTTGCACCGGTCACCGCGGATGCGCCCCAGCAACCGGCCCCACTGGCGATGAATGCCCGCCCGCTGTCCGCTGCCAGGGCGCAACAGGCGCATAACGAGCGGATCGAGCCGCAACTGGTGCTAGCGGAACGCGAGCCGCAACCTGCCGAAGCGGTCGCGCCCCTGCTACACGAACCGGACCTGCGCGAGGAACCGCTGTTCGAACTTGACGACGAGCCGCTGCAACTGGACTGGCAGGAGCGCAAGAGCCCATGGCCACGCCGGCTTGGCTGGGGCCTCCTGAACCTTCTTGCGTTGCTCGCGCTGGGCGCCCAGTACGTCATGTACAACTACGACGCGCTGTCACGACAGGCCGAGTATCGCCCGTGGTTCGAGCGGATCTGTCCGACGCTGGGCTGCGAACTGCCGGCATTGGTCGACATCTCGCAGATCAAGAGTAGCAACCTGATCGTGCGCAGCCATCCGGACTTCACCGGAGCACTGGTGGTCGACGCGATCCTTTACAACCGCGCCGCCTTCGCGCAGCCCTTTCCGCTGCTGGAGATCCGCTTTGCCGACCTGAACGGCAAACTGCTCGCCAGCCGCAGCTTCAAGCCCAGCGAGTACCTGTCCGGCGAAATGGCCGGCCAGGCGCAGATGCCACCCCAGGTTCCGATCCACATTGCGCTGGACATTCTCGATCCGGGCGCGAAAGCGGTGAACTACAGCCTGAGCTTCCACTCCCCGGAGTGACGCGATGCCATCCCAGCAAGATCAGACCCGCGACCATTCGACGAGTCGCCGGTCAGGGCCGGCAAACTCCTGGCGATAAGCCCGGCGCTGTTCAGAATTTGTTCAAAACAGCCTTTAACCCGTCATGCGGAGCGGGTATTATGCCCACCCTTTTTTGTAGTCCCGATCGACCAAAGAACCTGTTCAGGATCTGCTGCGCGTCGGCCCTGCTGCGTTAAAACAGGCTTGGAATGCTCATTACATCAGTAAAGTCGCCCGCGACTCCGACCATTCCTCGCCTGTTGATTCGCTGGTGCTCATCCTTCGGCTGTTTCTCCCGTTGGTCGTTGCGCCTTGCAGGACGCTAGCTCGCTAGTTCGTACAGGCTCTAACAAGCAGGCCCCAAGCAGGGAATCTTCATGTCAGCGGTACGCATCGGCCCTTACACCTTGACGAACCGGTTGATCCTCGCGCCCATGGCGGGTGTGACCGACCAGCCGTTCCGCCAGTTGTGCCGCCGCTTCGGCGCAGCCCTGGTGGTCTCGGAAATGCTCACCAGCGACGTGCGCCTGTGGAACAGTCGCAAGTCGCGCCTGCGCATACCGCACGCCGACGAGCCCGAACCGCGCTCGGTGCAGATCGCCGGTGGCGACCCGCAGATGCTGGCCGAGGCCGCACGGCGCAACGTGGAGCTGGGTGCGCAGATCATCGACATCAACATGGGTTGCCCGGCCAAGAAGGTCTGCAACAAGGCCGCCGGCTCGGCGCTGATGCGTGACGAGCAACTGGTCACGCAGATCCTCGAAGCCGTGATCGGTGCCGTGGACGTCCCGGTGACGCTGAAGATTCGTACGGGTTGGGACCGGCAGAACAAGAACGGCCTGGCTGTCGCCCGCATTGCCGAGCAGTCCGGCATCGCCGCGCTTGCCGTTCACGGCCGGACACGCGCCGACCTGTACACCGGCGATGCCGAATACGACACCATCGCCGCCATCAAGCAGGCAGTGTCGATCCCGGTGTTCGCCAATGGCGACATCGATTCGCCGCACAAGGCCGCCCAGGTACTGCGGGCAACCGGAGCGGATGGCCTGCTGATCGGCCGTGCGGCGCAGGGTCGCCCGTGGATCTTTCGCGAAGTGGAGCATTATCTGCGCACCGGCGAGCTGCTGGCGGCGCCGACGCTGGACGAGATCGAAGGCACCCTGCTCGAGCATGTGCAGGCGCTGCATGAATTCTATGGCGAGGTGATGGGAGTCCGTATCGCCCGCAAGCACGTGGGCTGGTATCTCGCAACACTGCCGGGCGCGGGGGACTTCCGCACCCGTTTCAATCATCTGGAAGACAGGGATGCACAGGGCCTCAGCATTCGGCAGTTCTTTGCCGAACAACGCTCAGGGCCTGGCTCGGTGGATGGAACAGAGGTGGCCGCATGACGCTGTTGAATGAAACATTGGTAAGTGGAACAACATCCGTGAGTGACAACCTGAACCTCAAGCAGCACCTGAACACGCCGAGCGAAGCGGGGCAGACGCTGCGAGGCAGCGTCGAGAAAGCGCTGCACAACTATTTCGCCCGCCTCGAAGGTGCCGACGTCACGGACGTTTACAACCTCGTACTCTCCGAAGTGGAAGCACCACTGCTGGAAACCGTGATGCACTACGTCAAGGGCAACCAGACCAAGGCTTCCGAGCTGCTGGGCCTGAACCGCGGCACCCTGCGCAAGAAACTCAAACAGTACGACCTGCTCTGACGCGGCAGCTGGCAGGCGCGGCTGTCCGCACCTGCCGGTTTCGCGGACTCAAGCCTGTAGCCTCTAGGAACCGTCAATGACCGACCAAACCACCCGCCTTCCCGTGCGCCGCGCGCTGATCAGCGTGTCCGACAAGACCGGCGTCGTCGACTTCGCCCGCGACCTCGAAGCCCTCGGCGTCGAGATCCTCTCCACCGGCGGCACCTTCAAGCTGCTGCGCGAGAACGGCATCGCTGCCGTCGAAGTCGCCGACTACACCGGCTTCCCGGAGATGATGGATGGCCGGGTGAAGACTCTGCACCCGAAGATTCACGGCGGCATCCTTGGTCGTCGCGACCTGGACGGGGCAGTGATGGCCGAGCACGGCATCGCGCCGATCGACCTGGTGGCGGTCAATCTCTACCCCTTCGCTGCCACCGTGGCCAAGCCTGGCTGCACCCTGCCGGATGCCATCGAAAACATCGACATCGGCGGCCCGACCATGGTCCGCAGCGCGGCGAAGAACCACAAGGACGTCGCCATCGTGGTCAATGCCGAAGACTATGCGTCGGTGATCGAAAACCTGAAGAACGGCGGGCTGACCTACGCCCAGCGCTTCGACCTGGCGCTCAAGGCATTCGAGCACACGGCCGGCTACGACGGCATGATCGCCAACTACCTGGGCGGCATCGACCAGAGCACCGAGCAGCTCAGCACCGAAGGGCGCAGTCTGTTCCCGCGCACCTACAACATGCAGTTCATCAAGGCGCAGGACATGCGCTACGGCGAGAACCCGCACCAGCAGGCGGCCTTCTATGTCGAAAAGCCGGAAGAAGCCTGCGTCGCCACCGCCAGGCAACTGCAGGGCAAGGAACTGTCGTTCAACAATGTGGCCGACACCGACGCCGCGCTGGAGTGTGTGAAGAGCTTCACCAAGCCGGCCTGCGTGATCGTCAAGCACGCCAACCCCTGCGGCGTCGCGGTGGTGCCTGACGACGAAGGCGGCATTCGCAAGGCCTACGACCTGGCCTACGCCACCGACAGCGAATCGGCTTTCGGCGGCATCATCGCCTTCAACCGCGAGCTGGACGGCGAGACGGCCCAGGCCATCGTCGAGCGCCAGTTCGTCGAGGTGATCATCGCGCCCAAGGTTTCCCAGGCCGCCCGTGACGTCGTGGCCAGCAAGGCCAACGTGCGCCTGCTCGAATGCGGCGAGTGGCCGGCCGAGCGCAGCCCGGGCTGGGACTACAAGCGCGTCAACGGTGGCCTGCTGATCCAGAGCCGCGACATCGGCATGATCACCGAAGCGGACCTGAAGATCGTCACCCAGCGCGCGCCGACCGAGCAGGAAATCCACGACCTGATCTTCGCCTGGAAAGTGGCCAAGTTCGTCAAGTCCAACGCCATCGTCTACGCCAAGAACCGCCAGACCGTCGGCGTCGGTGCCGGGCAGATGAGCCGGGTCAACTCCGCACGCATCGCCGCGATCAAGGCTGAGCACGCCGGCCTGCCGGTACCCGGCGCGGTGATGGCGTCCGACGCCTTCTTCCCGTTCCGCGACGGTATCGACAATGCGGCCAAGGCCGGTATCACCGCAGTGATCCAGCCGGGCGGCTCGATGCGCGACAACGAGGTGATCGCCGCCGCCGATGAAGCCAACATCGCGATGGTATTCACCGGCATGCGCCATTTCCGTCATTGATCCGCTGGTGGATGGCTTCGGCCATCCACCCTGCATGGAACGCCAGACATCGTAGGGTGGGTAACGCTTTGCTTATCCACCGATCGGGCCACCGGCCCGACTCCCCAAGGAGAACGCAATGAACGTACTGATCATCGGCAGCGGCGGCCGCGAGCACGCCCTGGCCTGGAAGGTCGCACAGGACCCACGCGTCGCCAAGGTGTTCGTCGCCCCGGGCAATGCCGGCACCGCGACCGAAGCCAAGTGCGAGAACGTCGCCATCGACGTACTGGCCATCGAACAACTGGCGGACTTCGCCGCCGCCAATGTGCAGCTGACCATCGTCGGTCCCGAAGCACCGTTGGTCAAAGGCGTGGTCGACCTGTTCCGCGCGCGCGGCCTGGACATCTTCGGCCCCACTGCCGCCGCTGCCCAGCTGGAAGGCTCGAAGGCCTTCACCAAGGATTTCCTGGCTCGCCATGCGATTCCTACCGCCGACTACCAGAACTTCACCGAAGTCGAGCCAGCCCTGGCCTACCTACGGGAGAAAGGCGCTCCGATCGTCGTCAAGGCTGACGGCCTGGCCGCCGGCAAAGGCGTGATCGTGGCGATGACGCTGGAAGAAGCCGAGGAAGCCGTACGCGACATGCTCTCCGGCAATGCCTTCGGCGACGCCGGAGCACGCGTGGTGATCGAGGAGTTCCTCGACGGCGAGGAAGCCTCCTTCATCGTCATGGTCGACGGCGAACATGTGCTGCCGATGGCCACCAGCCAGGATCACAAGCGCGTCGGCGACGGCGACACCGGCCCGAACACCGGCGGCATGGGCGCCTATTCGCCAGCACCGGTAGTCACCCCGCAGGTCCATCAGCGCGTAATGGACGAGGTGATCTATCCGACCGTGCGCGGCATGGCTGCCGAGGGCAACGTCTACACCGGCTTCCTCTACGCCGGGCTGATGATCGACCAGGCCGGCAAGCCGAAAGTCATCGAGTTCAACTGTCGCTTCGGCGATCCGGAAACCCAGCCGATCATGGTGCGCCTGGAAAGCTCCCTGGTGCTGCTGATCGAGGCCGCGCTGGCCAGGGCACTGAACAAGGTCGAGGCGACCTGGGATCCGCGCCCGACCGTGGGCGTGGTATTGGCCGCGGGCGGCTATCCCGGCGACTACGCCAAGGGTGATGTCATCGAAGGCCTGGATGCAGCCGCTGCGCTGGATGGCAAGGTATTCCATGCCGGCACCGCACTCGACAGCCAGGGCCAGGTGGTAACGGCTGGCGGACGTGTGCTCTGCGCCACCGCCATCGGTCGCAGCGTTGCCGAGGCGCAACAGCAGGCCTACCGTCTGGCGGAAAAAATCCGCTGGAATGGCTGCTTCTATCGCCAGGACATCGGCTATCGCGCCATAGCCCGCGAGCTGGGCGAAGGCTGAAACACAGCCTGTCACCGGGAATGCGCGCGGCGCCCTGCTTTATCGCTACCGCGCGCATTACAGGCTGACAACGGCATGGCTATAATCCGCCGTCACACTCATGAACGGACTTCTCCAGTGGGTCGGCTCCGGATTGCCATCGTTCTTCTCTTCGGCCTGCTGCTGATCAACCTGATCCCGCTATCGGCCCAGGCATCCGTTGCGCAGTCGCCGACGCCCGCGACGCTGCCCGCCCAAGCCAATTCGACGCCGCAGAACTGGCGCATGCTGATCGACCAGTCCGGCCGGCTGACGCTCGATGAAGTGGTGTCCCAGCGTGCGCTGTTCCAGCGTCTGGACAAACTGTCCTATAGCGCCCCCGCGAGCGACCGTGCAGTCTGGCTGCAGGTCAGCCTGCCGCCACTGACCAAACCGAAGTGGTTGTCGCTGTTCGCACCGCGCGTGCAGTACCTGGATTTCTACCTGCTGCGCGATGGTCAGCTCGAACAGCACGCCGCCACCGGCGAGCTGCGCCCCATCAGTGCACGCCCCCTGCCCAATCGGGCCTATCTGTTCAGCCTGCCCAACGACGGTCAGCCGAGGGAAGCCTACATCCGCCTGCAATCCAGTCATCCGCTGATGACCTGGTTCAGGACCATCGACGAGCGGGGCCTGGTCAGCCAGACCAAGCCCGCCTACCTGTTCGGCGCGCTGTTCGGCGCCCTGGCCCTGTTGACGGTGTACAACCTGCTGCGCTTCGCCTACACCCTCAGCTACACCCATGTCTGGCTGAGCCTGCTGCACGGCGCGCTACTGACCTGCGCCATGGCCAACCTCGGAGTGCTGGCAGTCTGGCTGCCGGGACTGATCTACAGCCAGCCGCTGATTGCCGATCTGTCGGCGCTGGCCGCCAGCTGCGCCCTGCTCGGTTACACGCTGGGGTTTTTCCACCACCGTCGCCGACCCTGGATCACCTGGCTGCTGGGCATCGAATTCAATGTGGTGCTGGCTGTTGCCGCCGGCATCCTGCTGGGCCAGTGGCTCTGGCACAGCTGGCTGATCTACTCGCTGGTGCTGGCGGCCTCGTGCAGCGCACTGCTCGTATCGCTCTATCAGTGGCGCCAGGGTTATCAACCGGCACGGCTGGTGGTGGCCGGGGCGCTGGTATTCAACGGCGGCATGCTGTTCTTCATGCCCATCCTGCTGGGCTTCGATCAGCTCGACCCGGGCTGGCTCACCGGGGGCCTGTTCAGTCTCGCCACCGTCGCAGGGCTGTTGCTCAGCTTCGCCCTGCTCGAACGCCAGCGCCAGCACCAGACCGACAGCCGCACCCAGTACACGGCTGCCGCCGTCAGCAGCGCGGAGCTGAAAACCAAGGCCGACTTCCTCTCCAGGATCAGCCATGAACTGCGTACGCCGATGAATGGCGTGCTCGGCATGAGCGAGCTGCTGCTAGGGACCTCGCTGTCGGCCAAGCAACGCGATTACGTGCAAACGATCCACAGCTCCGGTAATGAACTGCTCAATCTGATCAACGAGATTCTCGATATTTCCAAGCTCGAATCCGGCCAGATCGAGCTCGACGACGTGCAATTCGATTTCAATGCGCTGATCGAGGACTGCCTGAGCATCTTCCGCGCCAAGGCCGAGCAGCAGAAGATCGAACTGATCAGCTTCATCCAGCCACAGCTGCCGCAGGTTGTGGCCGGCGATCCGACACGCCTGCGCCAGACCCTGCTGAACCTGCTGGAAAATGCCTTCAAGCAGACCGACGAAGGCGAGGTGCTGCTGATTGCCGCGGTAGACGGCCCTCTGGACAACCCGCGACTGCGCATCACGGTGCAGGACAGCGGTCGCCCGCTGGAGGCATACGAGCGCGACGCCCTGCTCAATGCAGAGGTGGACAGCCATGACTTCCTCGCCGCCACCCGCCATGGCGGGCGCCTGGGCCTGATCATCGCCCGCCAGCTGGTCCAGCTGATGGATGGCGACTTCGGGATACAGACAGGCACGCCCCACGGCAATACCTTGTGGATCAGCCTGCCGCTGGCCAGCGAAGGATTGGCACAGAACAATGCCGATCTGGACAGCCCGCTGCAGGGCGCCCGCCTGCTGATCGTCGACGACAATGACACCTGCCGCAAGGTTCTGGTCCAGCAATGCAGCGGCTGGGGCCTGGAAGCCAGTGCGGTCGCCTCGGGCAAGGAAGCGCTGGCGCTGCTGCGCACCAAGGCTCACCTGCACGAATACTTCGACGTGGTCCTGCTTGACCAGGACATGCCGGGCATGACCGGCATGCAACTGGCAAGCAAGATCAAGGAAGATTCCAGCCTCAGCCATGACATCCTGCTGATCATGCTCACCGGCATGAGCAGCGCGCCGAGCAAGATCATCGCGCGCAACGCCGGCATCAAGCGCATCCTGGCCAAGCCGGTGGCCGGCTACACCCTCAAGACCACCCTTGCCGACGAACTCGCCCAGCGCCGTCAGCGCAGCCCGCAGCGGCCGACTGCGACAGCGTCCTCCTCGGCTTCGCCCGAGGCTCCGGGTGACTTCCGCATTCTCGTCGCCGAAGACAACAACATTTCCACCAAGGTCATCCGCGGCATGCTGAACAAGCTCAACTTGCAGCCCGATACGGCCTGCAACGGAGAAGAGGCGCTCGAGGCCATCAAGGCCACCCCCTACGACCTGGTGCTGATGGACTGCGAGATGCCGGTGCTGGACGGCTTCCATGCCACGCGCCAGCTACGCGAGTGGGAAGCCCACCATGGCCGGCGGCGCACTCCGGTCGTCGCCCTGACCGCACACATCCTGAGCGAACACCGTGAACGCGCGCGTGAAGCTGGTATGGACGGGCATATGGCCAAGCCCGTCGAACTCTCGCACCTGCGCGAGCTGATCGACCACTGGGTACGCGTCAAGCAGGCCGAGCGCGTCGACTGAGGCGACGCGCGGCAACGCCCTCAGCAGGCTGCGCGCCGCACATCGCTGACCACCAGCCCGCTGTTCGGTTTCGCCGGCATGCGCGACAGGTCGAGGCGCAGGTCCTGTGCCGGCACGGCATACTCCATCGCGCCGGTCAGCATTCGCAACGCCACCTTGAGCAGTTCGATGGCCAGGCGCTCGCCCGGACATCGGTGCCCCTCGGCAGGGTCGCCACCACCCTGGGTGACGAAGCTGAAGGCTGCGCCCCGCCAGTTCACGAAGCGCTCCGGGTCGAACGCGTCGGCAGCCTGCCAGTGACGGGCTTCACGGTTGGTGCCCCACAGATCCAGCAATACGCGCGTGCCCGCCGGAAAATGAAAGCCCTGCCAGTCGAAGCCTTGCCGTACCCGCGCGGCAGCAAAGGGAAAAAATGCATGGAGTCGCCGCACTTCCTGCGCGAAGGGTTCGAGCATGGAGTCGTCGCTGCGCAAGCGCTCACGCCATTGCGGGTGCGCCAGTAACTCCAGTGCACCGTAGATGATGAAGTAGGACACCGCTACCGTCGGGCGCAACAGGTTGAGCAGCTCGACGGCCGCCACATGGCTGTCGAGCACCGAGCCATCCGGATCGCGGTAATGGGCCACGACCATGAGCGGCTTCGCGGGCTCGGCCTGCAACTGGCCGTCGCGAACCTGCTCGACCAGCTGCCGCGCCCACCCATCGGCTTCACGGCGCGCCTTGCGCGCCGCCCAGTGGCGCGCCCCGAGGCTACCGGCGCCGTCGATCATCGTCGCCAGCTGGTCGCGACGAGCCGGCAAATCCGCAGCAGGGAGCGGCACGCCGGCCCAACGGCAGACACTTTCAGTGAGGATCGTCTGCACTTCCGTCAGCAAACAGATGTCGCCGCACGACTGCCAGTTGTCGATCGCCCGGTGCCAGCCTTGCTCGGTCAGGCCGGCCAGTTCTCGACGGCGCCGGCATCCAGCAACTGCATGAACATGCGTTTGCGATGCCGATGTGCCTCACCGTCCAGCCCCTGTACGCCGCCTTGCCCGATCAGGGTCTTCTTCAGCATCCGCGGCATGGCCTGGGCACGCTGCAGATAGCGCTCGTCATAAAAAAGGCGCACCGCCTCTTCGCCGCTCAGGCAGATGGTGTTCTGCATCAGCAAACGTACCTGGAACACGTTGCTGTGCAGCTGCCGACAGCGGTCACGGATGAAGGGGTAGCCTTCGCCTAGCAGCGCCAGAGAGCTTTCCAGATGCTCATCTCGGGGGATCTCGGTCATTGTCGCCTTCCACCAGTCAGGTCTGCAGTCGACCGTCCACGGCTGCCAACGTTGCCGAGCGAGTGCTCCGAAGGCCGGAAAACTGAACAAAACCGGTCGAACGCTGCCGACTATCTGGACCGGTCGTAAACAGGCCGAGGTATCGGCGTGGTGGCGGATCGTGAGATGAACCGCCAGCACGCCCGCGCTATCAGCCACGAGGAGCCACGCGATAATGAAGAGGAGCGATGTCGCCTGGACCCTGATCGGGGTTTCGGCCGTGCTGCTGTCCGGCTATCTGCTGTACCAGGAAGTGCGCAATATTTCGCTGAGCGAGCTGGCCGACAGCCTGCACGCAATCGGCACGCAGCGCTGGCTGCTGGCGGCCCTGGCGACTCTGGGCGCCTACGCTGCACTGGCATGGTACGACCGCATCGCCATGGCCCACCTGGGCAAGAAGATCTCCTGGTGGTTCATCACCCTCTGCTCGTTCACCACCTACGCCCTGGCCCACAACATCGGCGCGTCAGTCTTTTCCGGCGCCCTGGTGCGCTATCGAGCCTACCGCAGTCGCGGTCTGACACCGCAGGAAATCGGCATCCTGATCGTGTTCTGCTCGCTGACATTCGCCCTCGGCGCCCTGCTGGCAGGCGGCATGGTGCTGCTCCTCGAGCCGCAGCTGCTGGACCGGCTCCTGGACAGCGCCAGCTGGGTTTCGACTGCAATCGGTTGCGGCTTGTTGCTGCTGATTGCCCTGTATGTATTCGGCGCCTGGCGTCAGTTGCCGGCCTGGCGGCTGGGCAAATGGCATATCGAATACCCGCGTCTGCGAATCGTCGCCCGCCAACTACTGGCCGGGCCGCTGGAACTGCTCTGCGCGGCGGCGATCATCTACTTCGCATTGCCCGCCGAGAACAATCCGGGCTACCTGACGGTTCTCGGCGTGTTTCTCGCATCGTTCTCACTGGCCCTGCTCTCCCACGCTCCCGGCGGCCTTGGCGTGCTGGAGCTGACCTTCGTCGCCGCGCTGCCGGAGGTGCCGACCGTCGATGTGCTGGCCGCGCTCATCGTGTTCCGCGGGTTCTATCTGTTGCTGCCGTTTGCCATCGCCATGGTGATCGTACTGCTCTTCGAGCACGGCCAGTGGCGCTCAAGGCGAGCCGAGACAACCGATCACTGAGCCGCCCGGCGCCTGCCGCAACCGCGTCCACCGCCGATATCGACGAAGATGGTCTGGCGAAGACGGCCCACACAGGCCATCATGCAGACCTTCCCAGACCAACTCGATGTCATGACCGAAACCGTCCATAGTCACGCCGAACACAAACCGCGCCCACTGATCGATCTGGCCGTAAGCATCCTGATTCCCTCGCTGGTCCTGATGAAGCTCAGTGGCGAAGAGCGCCTGGGTGCCGACGGTGCCCTGCTGCTCGCCCTGGCCTTTCCGCTGGCCTGGGGGCTGTGGGAGCTGGTCAGGTACCGCAAATTCAACTGGATCGCCCTGCTCGGCCTGGTCAGCGTGCTGTTTACCGGCGGCATCGGCCTGCTGCAGCTGGATACGCAGTGGCTGGCTGTCAAGGAGGCCGCCGTGCCGGGGATCATCGGCATCGCCGTGCTTGCCTCCACGCGCACACGCTATCCGCTGATTCGCACGCTGCTGTACAACCCGAAGGTGCTCAACGTGGACAAGATCCACGAACAGCTCGAGCACAACGGTCAGGTCGAACATTTCGAAACCCGCCTGCTGCGGGCAACCTACCTGCTCAGCGGCACCTTCTTCTTCTCCTCGGTCATGAATTACGTACTGGCCAAATGGATAGTCAACAGCCCTGCCGGCAGCGAAGCGTTCAATGCAGAGCTGGGGCGCATGACCCTGCTCAGCTATCCGATGATCGCCATACCCAGCATGCTGATGATGATGGCTATCTTCTTCTACCTCTGGCGCACCATCCACGGCCTGACCGGCCTGCGCCTGGAAGACATCATGGCTGCCTCTGCCCACGAGCAGCGCAACGGCAAATGATGGCGGTCCGGCGCGACCGCCCCGTGCGGGCGGTCGCGGCGGGTCCGAAAGCTGCGCGACGACAGCGATCGCCGTGATCGAATCGATGCCGATGTCGGTAGTCCAGCCGGCCAGCTTCAGCTAGCGCATTCGCCCGTTTCCAGGACGACGGCGCCTCCCTGCGGAGGCGGGACACAGCGCAGGCTCGACTGCGCCAAGGTTCTCAAGCGGCGGTCAGCAGCATCCATATCGGCAAGCTGATCGCGGCCGCCACCGTGGAGAGAAACACCGTGGAGCTCACCGCCCGGGTATCTTCGGAATGCTTGACGAAAGCCAGCACGTTGACCCCGCTCGGACAGGCCGCAAGCAATACCAGCACGTTGCGCGCATCCTGGTTCAGCCCAGGCAACCAGCCACTGAGCCACCAGACCATCGCCGGAAACAGCGCCAGCTTGATCAGCGTCAGCAGCAGTACCGAGCCGCTCGGCCGCAAGCGATAGCGCGACAGGCTGATGCCCAGCACCATCAGCGCACAAGGCAGCGCGGCCTGGGCCAGCCAGCCGACGATGCGCCATACCGGCTCCGGCAGTGCCAGGCCGGAAAGATTCAGCAGCGCCCCCAGCAGCAAGCCGACGATCAGCGGATTGGCCAGATTCTTCAGCAGCGCCGGCCCGCTGACCTTGTCGCCATCGCCAAGCGCCGCGTAGAAGCTCTGCAGTGAAAACAGCACCAGGCTGTGGAAGACCAGAATGGCGAAGACGTACACCAGGCTCTCGGTGCCGAGCAGCGTCGTCACCAGGGGAATGCCGACCAGGACGTTATTGGAATAGGCTGCGGTCAGCCCCAGGGGCGTCGCCCGCCCTTTCATGCGATGCGCGAACGCATTCACCAGCAAGAAGACCAGCAGCACCGGCGCGAAGTAGGCCAGCAGGAGCATCGGCGACATGCCCTCCCCCAGCTCGGCGCGGGCGATACCGTTGAAGAGCACCGCAGGCATGAACAGCTTGAACGTGACGCTGGCCAGCCCCGCCGCGCCTTCGTTGTTCAACCACTGACGCCAACCGAACAGATAACCGAGCGTAATCAGGCCGAAGATCGGCAGGATCGCCAGCACCACTACCATGTTGCCCCTCCTCCCGAGAGCCGAACTTCAGGCCACGCCAAGGCGCGGGGGCGCAAGAATACACGGGTGGGCAGACCTTCGCACGCAGGCCTGACGCCACCGCCAGCGGGTTTGGCTCAGGCCCGGAAGCTGCGCTCGCGAGCGACGCTACGTGCTTCCGACTGATGCAGGGCTGCGAGCACATCGGCCAGGTCGTCCCGCCAGGGCCGAGGCGCCAGGCCGAAGGTCGCCTCGAAGCGACTGCAGTCGAGCACTGACCACGCCGGGCGGCGCGCGGGCGTCGGATACTGCGCGGTCGCGATCGGCGACACTTCCGGCTGGCGGGCGAGCAGCCCCTGGGCCTCACCCTGGCGAAAGATCTCCACGGCGAAGTCATACCAGGAACAGGCCGGCGTGCCGCTGTAGTGATAGATTCCCCAAGTCAGGTCACCGCTGGCGGCATAGCGGCGTGCCAGTTCCAGCAGCACCGAGGCGATGCTGCCGGCCTGGGTCGGACAGCCCTCCTGGTCGCTCACCACGCCCAGCGCATCGCGCTGACGCGCCAGGCGCAACATGGTCTTGACGAAGTTGTGCCCATGCACGCCGTAAACCCAGCTGGTACGCAGGATCAGATGAGCCGCGTGGCTGACCCGGATGGCTTCTTCACCCGCCAGCTTACTCGCGCCATAGACGCCGGTCGGACCGGTTTCATCGATCTCGCGGTATGGTGAATCAGCCTCACCCGAAAAGACATAGTCGGTGGAAATGTGAAACAGCGGGATACCCGCGCGTGCAGCGGCCTCGGCGAGGTTGCGCGCACCCTCGCGGTTTACCGCATAGGCCTGTTCGGCATGGGACTCGGCATTGTCCACATGGGTATAGGCGGCCGCATTGATGATCAACCCGGGACGCTGCGCCAAGGCTGCAGCCACCTGCTCGGGGTGGACGATGTTCAGCTCGGCGCGAGTGGGCGCAAGCACGTCCAGGCCGAAATTTGCCGCTCGCTCGGCCAGCTCCCGCCCAATCTGGCCACCAGCCCCGCAAACGAGGATTCGCATTCTCTATAGCCTCATCGACGACGACCGCGCCAGGCACGGACGTCCGAAATAATCACTGCCAACGACGCCATACACGCTCATCGATTGGCGCCGCCGGATGTGCCATCGAAACGGACAGGAACGACTGTCGACACCGCGGTCAACGGCGGAGCAGAGCCTGCCCATGCATGATGGATGCAATTTCCAGCTTCGTTGAGGCCAGACAGAAGGCACTTTGTTCCCCGCTCAGGGAGAAAAATTTCCCCGTGTCCAACCCGGCTCGGTCAGAGCAGCACCGGCAACGGCCGGCTCAAACGCAACTCCTGCGTCGAAAGTTCGACAGCGTAAGCCAGCACCTCCACGCCTGCGGCTGCGGCATCACGCAGTGCCGCAGCATAGACCGGATCAATTTCCTGGGCAGGGCGCACGGCCTCGACACCACTGATATTGACGCAGTAAAGCTGCACCGCACGCACGCCGGTGCGGGCCAACGCCGCCAACTCGCGCAGATGGCGGGCGCCGCGCGCAGTCACGGCATCGGGGAAAGCCGCCACCGCGGTATCGTCAAACCCCAGCGTGACGCTCTTGACCTCGACATAGGCGGGCATGCCGGCATAGTCGAGGCAGAAATCCACTCGACTGTTCTCCACGCCATATGCCACCTCGCGCCTGAGGGCGGTGAACCCTGCCAGCTCGCCGATCCGCCCATCCAGCAGCGCCTCCTCCACCAACGGATTGGCCCGCGCCGTGTTCACGCAAGCCAGGCGCCCCTGAGGGGTTTCGACCAGTTCCCAGGTTCCCGGCAGCTTGCGCCTGGGGTCGTCGCTGCGCTGAAACCAGACCCGCGCACCTTCGCTCATGCAGTTGAGCATGGAGCCTGTATTGGGGCAGTGGATGCACAGCGCCTCGCCGTCGTCGCTGACGATATCGGCGAGAAAGCGCTTGTAGCGTCGAACCAGACGCCCCCGCTCCAGCGGTTTGGCGAAGCGCATCAGGACTGCCAGCTACGCAGGCCGCGGACGATGCGCTCGACGGCCTGTTGCAGACGCGGCAGGTCCTGGGTGTAGGCAAAACGCACATGATGCCCGGCCTGGAAGCGGCCAAAGTCCAGCCCCGGGGTGATGGCGACGAACTCGGTTTCCAGCATGTGCTGGCAGAACGCATAGGCCTCACCACCAAAGGCGCTGATGTCGGCATAGAGATAGAACGCCCCCTGCGGCTCGACGGCAATGCCGAAGCCCAGTTCGCGCAACGCCGGAAGCAGGAAGTCGCGGCGCCGAGCGAATTCGTCGCGACGCGCCTCGAGAATTTCCAGCGTTGCCGGCTCGAAACAGGCCAGAGCCGCATGCTGGGCCATGCTCGGCGCGCTGATGTACAGGTTCTGCGCCAGCTTCTCCAGTTCCGGCACCGCCGCCGGTGGCGCCACCAGCCAGCCCAGGCGCCAGCCGGTCATGCCGAAGTACTTGGAGAAACTGTTGAGCACGAAGGCGTCGTCGTCGACTTCCAGTACGCTGGCCGCATCCACGCCATAGGTCAGCCCGTGGTAGATCTCGTCGACCACCAGGTGACCGCCTCGCATCTTCAGCGCTGCCGAAAGCCCGCTCAGTTCATCACGATCGAGCAGTGTGCCGGTCGGATTGGCCGGCGACGCGACCAGCGCACCGACGCTGTCACGATCCCAGTAGCACTCGACCAGTTCGGCAGTCAACTGGTAGCGAACCTCCGGCCCTACCGGCACCAGCTGCGCGGCGCCCTCCACCAGCCGGAGGAAGTGCCGATTGCAGGGGTAGCCCGGGTCCGCGAGCAGCCAGTGCCGGCCCGGATCCACCAGCAGACTGGAAGCGAGCAACAACGCGCCGGAGCCGCCGGGAGTAATCAGGATGCGATCGGGGTCAATGGATAATCCATAGCGTTGCGCATAGAAGCCGGCAATCGCTTCGCGCAGCTGCGGCAACCCGCGCGCCGGCGTATAGCGTGTGTGTCCAGCGGCCAACGCGGCCTGGCCGGCGGCGACGATCGGGCCTGCGGTAGAGAAGTCCGGCTCGCCGATTTCAAGATGAATGACGTCGTGGCCTTGAACTTGCAGCTGGTTGGCCCGCTCCAACAGCGCCATGACATGGAAAGGTTCGATTGCGCGGCTGCGCGCGCTGTATGACGAGGTCATCTGACCTTCCTGTTGAGAACGAAACGTGAATTCTACCCAAGGTCCCGATACCGCTGCAGCCACTGTTGGATTGGGGAGTAGCGCACCCCGATGCGATCTGGTAAGTTCGCCCGCTTGCAGCCGCAGGGCCGGCACGGGCCGGCAAGGGACAAATCATCCTGCGCAATGGACATAGCGAGAGGCGTTCATCCATGCCCATTACCAAAGAAACACCATCGAGCAAGCAACTGATTCGCGCCTTCGAGCCCTATAAGGAAAGCAAGGGCGAGGAATACATGAGCGACAAGATGCGCGCCCACTTCACCGGCATCCTGAACAAGTGGAAGCAGGAGCTGATGGAAGAGGTCGATCGTACCGTCCATCACATGCAGGACGAGGCCGCCAACTTCCCCGACCCGGCCGACCGTGCCAGCCAGGAAGAAGAATTCAGCCTGGAACTGCGCGCCCGCGACCGCGAGCGCAAGCTGATCAAGAAGATCGACGAGACGCTGCAGCTGATCGAAGACAACGAATACGGCTGGTGCGACTCCTGCGGTGTCGAGATCGGCATCCGCCGTCTGGAAGCCCGCCCCACCGCCACGCTGTGCATCGATTGCAAGACGCTGGCGGAGATCAAGGAAAAGCAGATCGGTTCCTGATCCCGAACGGGGCGCTTCAGCGCCCCGCTTCATTTTCAGGCCCGGCACATGCGTCATCCGCCTCGCCGTCCCTGATCGCGCCGGCCCCCGCCATGCCCTCTTCCGTGTCACCCAAGCCTGCTCGCTATATCGGCCGTTTCGCGCCGACACCCAGCGGCTACCTGCATTTCGGCTCGCTGATCGCCGCCCTGGCCTCCTACCTCGATGCCCGCTCGGTTGGCGGCCGCTGGCTGCTGCGCATGGAAGACCTCGATCCGCCAAGGGAAATGCCCGGCGCGCAGCGGGCGATCGTCGACACGCTGCAAGGCTACGGCTTCGAGTGGGATGGCGAGATGGTGCGCCAGAGCGAGCGCCACGCCGCGTACAGCGCCGCAATCGAGCGCTTGCTGGATGAAGGGCTGGCATACGCCTGCACCTGCTCACGCAAGCAGCTCGAAGGCCATCACGGCCTCTATCCCGGCTTTTGTCGCGACGCCGGCCACAGCCTGCGCGAAGCCGCGATCCGCCTGCGCGTGCCGGATCGAGAATACGCTTTCAGCGACCGCGTACAGGGCGAGTTCCGTCAGCATCTGGGCCGGGAGGCTGGTGATTTCGTCATCCGTCGCCGCGACGGCCTGATCGCCTACCAACTGGCCGTGGTGCTCGACGACGCCTGGCAAGGCGTCACCGATGTGGTGCGCGGCGCCGACCTGCTCGACTCCACGCCGCGCCAGCTCTATCTACAGGAGCTGTTCGGCCTATCGCAACCGCGCTACCTGCACCTGCCACTGATCATCCAGCCGGACGGGCACAAGCTGGGCAAGAGCTACCGCTCGCCACCGCTGCAACCCCACGAAGCCAGCCCGCTGCTACTGCGCGCGTTGCGTGCACTCGGCCAACAGCCGCCTGCCGAGCTGGACGGCGCGCTGCCCAGGGAAATTCTCGCCTGGGCAAGCGCGCATTGGGATGCCGGCAAGATTCCGCATGTCCATACCCTGGCCGAGGCGCAGCTGCGCTGAAAGCTGGCGGCCGTACACGCGTTCTGCAGGAGCAGGACATGCCTGCGAACCAGGCCCATACGTATGCGTGGCAAGCCATACAGAGTTCTGGCCCAAAGCCTTTTTTGATCAGCCAGCCGGCTGCGCAAAATGAGGCACCTTGCTTCACTCCCCGCGACCATGCCGAACGCGGTAGCCCATCGTCGTTCCCTTGCCGCCTGCTCCGCCTGCCGCCGGGCTTCGAACCCACGCGAGGAACCGACCCCAAGCTGCCTTTCGCAGGCATGGCCCGCTCCTACATCAGGGCGCAAAGGCCCGCCCAAGGGAGTAGGAGATTTCTCATAATTCGCCGCTAGCGCCGGAGCTTCAGGCTTTCGGCTTCTAGCTTCAAGCCGCATCATTTACCATCGCCCCACTTCCGACACGAGACCCGGCATGTATATCTACCGACTGGTGCTGCTCCTGGTGGTGGGGATCTACCTGTTCTCCCCGGCCATCATGGACTGGTGGATCGACCCCAACGGGGCCTGGTATCGGCCCTACGTGCTGTGGCTGATCCTCATCGTGGTGACCTTCATCCTCCAGAGCCAGCGTGATGCAGACGAGCTTTAGCCTGAGCCACCTGATCCTGATCAGCGTCGCCTACCTGATCATGTTGTTCGGCGTCGCCTGGGTCAGCGAACGCGGCCTGATCCCCCGCTGGGTCATCCGCCATCCGCTGACCTATACGCTGTCGCTGGGCGTCTATGCCAGCGCCTGGGCCTTCTACGGCACGGTGGGCCTGGCCTACCAGTACGGCTACGGCTTCCTCGCCACCTATCTGGGCGTCTGCGGCGCGTTTCTGCTGGCCCCCGTGCTGCTCTATCCGATCCTGCGCATCACTCGGACCTATCAGCTGTCCTCGCTGGCCGACCTGGTGGCGTTCCGCTTCCGCAGCACCTGGAGTGGCGCGCTGACCACCATCGTCATGCTGATCGGCATGCTGCCGCTGCTGGCCCTGCAGATCCAGGCGGTGGCCGACGCCATCGGCATCCTCACACTGGAGCCGCTGCAGGAGCGCGTGGCGCTCGGCTACTGCCTGATGATCATGCTGTTCACCATCCTCTTCGGCGCCCGTCACATCGCCACGCGGGAAAAACACGAAGGGCTGGTGTTCGCCATCGCCTTCGAATCGATCGTCAAGCTGGTGACCTTCGGCGCCATCGGCCTCTACGCCCTGTACGCCGTGTTCGGCGGCCCACATCAACTGGAGATATGGTTGCTGCAGAACCAGTCGGCACTGCAGGCACTGCACACGCCGCTGCAGGAAGGTCCCTGGCGCACGCTGCTGCTGGTGTTCTTCGCCTCGGCCATCGTCATGCCGCACATGTATCACATGACCTTTACCGAGAATCTCAACCCGCGCGGGCTGGTCAGCGCCAGCTGGGGCCTGCCGCTCTACCTGCTGCTGATGAGCCTGGCCGTACCGCTGATCCTCTGGGCCGGCCTCAAACTGGGTGTGAGCACCAATCCGGAATATTTCACCCTTGGGCTGGGCATCGCCGCGCAAAGCGAGACGCTGGCATTGCTGGCCTTCGTCGGCGGCCTCTCGGCATCCAGCGGACTGATCATCGTCAGCACCCTGGCGCTGTCAGGCATGGCGCTCAACCATCTGGTGCTGCCGCTCTATCAGCCGTCCAGCGAAGGCAACATCTATCGCTGGCTGAAGTGGACGCGGCGCAGCCTGATCCTCGCGATCATCATGGCCGGCTATGGCTTCTATCTGCTGCTCGGCGCCGAGCAGGACCTCTCCAACCTCGGCATCGTCGCTTTCGTCGCCACCCTGCAGTTCCTTCCCGGCGTGCTTTCGGTGCTCTACTGGCCGACCGCCAATCGCCGCGGCTATATAGCCGGCCTGCTGGCCGGCATCGGCGTCTGGGTGGTGACCATGCTGCTGCCGCTGGTGGGCAACCTGGACGGCTTCTACATTCCGCTGCTCAACGCCGTCTACGTGCTGGATGACACCAGCTGGCACCTGGCGGCGATCGCCTCGCTGGCGGTCAACGTGCTGGCCTTCTCGCTGTTCTCGATTTTCAGCGAGACCAGCCCCGAGGAGCAGAGCGCTGCCGAGGCCTGCGCGGTGGAAAACGTGCGCCGGCCACAACGGCGCGAGCTGATGGCAGCCTCGCCGCAGGAATTCGCCACCCAACTGGCCAAGCCGTTGGGTGCCAAGACCGCCCAGCGCGAAGTGGAGCAAGCCCTGCGCGACCTGCAGTTGCCCTTCGATGAGCATCGCCCCTATGCCCTGCGCCGTCTGCGCGATCGCATCGAAGCCAACCTGTCAGGATTGATGGGGCCCAGCGTAGCGCAGGACATCGTCGAGAACTTCCTGCCCTACAAGAACGGCGCCGAGGGCTACATCACCGAGGATATTCACTTCATCGAGAACCGCCTGGAAGAATATCACTCGCGCCTGACCGGCCTGGCCGCCGAGCTCGACGCCCTGCGCCGCTATCACCGGCAGACCTTGCAGGAGCTGCCCATGGGCGTCTGTTCGCTGGCCAAGGATCAGGAAATCCTCATGTGGAATCGTGCGCTCGAGGAGCTGACCGAGATTCCCGCGCTGCAAGTGGTCGGTTCGCGCCTGTCGACCATCGCCGAACCCTGGCGGAGCCTGCTGAGCGACTTCATCGAACAGCCCGACGAGCACCTGCACAAACAGCGCCTGGCACTCAACGGCCACCGCCGCTGCCTCAACCTGCACAAGGCAGCGATCGCCGAACCGCTGGCGCCGAGCAACAGCGGCCTGGTGCTGCTGATGGAAGACCTGACCGAGACGCAAGAGCTCGAGGATCGCCTGGTACATTCCGAGCGACTGGCGAGCATCGGGCGACTGGCCGCCGGCGTCGCCCACGAGATCGGCAATCCGATCACCGGCATTGCCTGTCTGGCGCAGAACCTGCGCGACGAACGTGAAGGCGACGGGGAGATCGTCGAGATCAGCGGCCAGATCATCGAGCAGACCAAACGCGTATCGCGCATCGTGCAATCGCTGATGAGCTTCGCCCATGCCGGCGAGCGGCAGCACCAGCTCTATCCCGTGAGCCTGGCGCAGGTGACGCAGGATGCCATCGGCCTGCTCTCGCTCAACCGCAATCGCACCGAGGTGCAGTTCATCAACATCTGCGATCCGACGCATTTTGCCGAGGGCGATCCGCAGCGGCTCGCCCAGGTGCTGATCAACCTGCTGTCCAACGCCCGCGACGCATCGCCGCCGGGCGGACTGATCCGCATCAGCAGCGAGATCGCCGAACAGACCGTGTATCTGATCGTCGAGGACCAGGGCAGCGGCATCCCCAAGGAAATTCAGGACCGGCTGTTCGAGCCGTTCTTCACCACCAAGGACCCTGGCGAGGGCACGGGCCTGGGCCTCGCGCTGGTCTATTCGATCATTGAAGAGCATTATGGCCAGATCGATATCGACAGCCCGGCCGACCCGGAAACACAACGCGGCACCCGTTTTCGCATCACCCTGCCGCGGCATGTCGAAGCGTCCCATGCCGTAAGTTGAAGAGGCGACTGCCGTACCGGCCAGGTGCCGGATCTGCCTCCAGACCGTCGAGAGAGTACTGATGTCACACATACTGATCGTCGAAGACGAAACCATCATCCGCTCCGCCCTGCGGCGCCTCCTCGAGCGCAACCAGTACGAGGTCAGCGAAGCCGGCTCGGTGCAGGAAGCACAGGAGCGCTACAGCATTCCGGGTTTCGACCTCATCGTCAGCGACCTGAGGCTTCCCGGCGCGCCCGGCACCGAGCTGATCAAGCTCGCCGAAGGCACGCCAGTGCTGATCATGACCAGTTACGCCAGCCTCCGCTCTGCGGTGGACTCGATGAAGATGGGCGCGGTCGACTACATCGCCAAGCCGTTCGATCACGACGAAATGCTGCAGACCGTGGCGCGCATCCTCAATGATCGCCAACAGGCTGCAGCGATGCCGGCAGCATCCACGCGAAGCACCAGCGGCGCAGCGAGCGGAGCGCCACGGGACGACATTGGCATCATTGGCCACTGCACACCGATGCAGGACCTGTTCAGCAAGATTCGCAAGGTGGCGCCGACCGACTCCAACGTGCTGATCCAGGGTGAGTCGGGCACCGGCAAGGAACTGGTGGCCCGCGCGCTGCACAACCTGTCGCGTCGCGCCAAGGCCCCGATGATCTCGGTCAACTGCGCCGCGATTCCGGAAACCCTGATCGAGTCCGAACTGTTCGGCCACGAGAAAGGCGCCTTCACCGGTGCCAGTGCCGGTCGAGCCGGCCTGGTAGAAGCGGCCGACGGCGGCACGCTGTTTCTCGACGAGATCGGTGAACTGCCCCTGGAAGCCCAGGCACGGCTGCTCAGGGTATTGCAGGAGGGAGAGATTCGCCGGGTGGGCTCGGTACAGTCGCAGAAGGTCGATGTGCGGCTGATCGCCGCGACGCATCGCGACCTGAAAACACTCGCCAAGACCGGCCAGTTCCGTGAAGACCTGTATTACCGCCTGCACGTCATCGCACTCAAGCTGCCGCCCCTTCGCGAGCGCGGCAACGATGTCCTGGAAATCGCCAAGGCGTTCCTGGCCAGGCAGGGCGAACGCCTGAGCGGCGATGACCTGCATTTTTCCCGTGATGCCGAGCAGGCGATCCGCCACTACTCATGGCCAGGCAACGTCCGCGAACTGGAAAACGCCATCGAGCGCGCCGCTATCCTGAGTGAAAGCCCGGAGATCGATGCCGATCTGCTGGGTATCGATATCGAGCTGGACGAACTGGACGATGACTTCGATGAGCCGCTGGGTACCATCCGCGGCGTCGCCAGCGGCAACGAACCGACCGAAGACCTGTCGCTGGAGGATTACTTCCAGCACTTCGTCCTCGAGCACCAGGACCACATGACCGAGACAGAGCTGGCGCGCAAGCTCGGCATCAGCCGTAAATGTCTCTGGGAGCGCCGCCAGCGCCTGGGAATCCCGCGGCGCAAATCGGGCACGACTACCGGCTGAGCTGTTACCGCGACACATGTGCCGTAACAAAAACCGGGAGCATCGGTAACGATGCCCCGGTTTTTTTCGTCCATTTCGCACGCATAAAACGCAAGCCATTGAAATATAAGGGCTTTACAAATATGGCACGGCAAATGCTTACCTAAGAGCACAACAACAATAACAAGCACATCCAACAATAAGAACAAGACGTAACGGCTCCAGCAAAACAACGACAAGAAGGCGGAGGCGCAGCTAACTGATTCTTTTGGAGAGGACTTGCCAAGGGGGTTCGCCCCACGACCAGGCCGAGAACAATAAAAACTGCATCAAGCAGGGCCCGCACTGGTTGGATCGAAGATGAAGGCAAAGTCAGCGACCAAAGAAATCCGTTTGCTATTAGCTCCCAATGTAGGAGCGATCCCGATGGCCACGGCCGAGGGAACAGGCGAACAACAAGAACAGCAACGCCTGAACGACCAATAACAATAAATACAGCACGCGACATCATTCAGAGGGGAGCTTCGGCTCCCCTCAGTGCTATCCGGGTTTGTGCCCCAGCCCGAACTGCGCAAGCCTGATGCCAGGCGAACGCGCCTGAAGGGTGCCGCCGCTCTGTAGCCGTGCCTGCTTCTCGATCCACGACAAGCCTTTTGACACCTCCCCGCGCTTCGTTCACCATCCGACGCTCCCGGTGCTAGAATCCGCACAGGTTTCGCGGCCATTCGCGACACCGGCCCGTCATTCCGCCACACAGTTGCCCCTCATGCTGAAAAAGCTGTTCCAGTCTTTTCGTCTTCCCCTGCGCCGCATCCCGCATCCCCGACGCTCACCTGAAATTCTGTCCAGCCGGCAACATTCGCTGCACCGCAGCGAAATCAGCCGTTATGCGGTCAGTGTGGTCGAGCGACTGCAGCAAGCCGGTTATGAAGCCTATGTAGTGGGCGGCTGCGTGCGCGATCTGCTGCTGCAGCTCAACCCGAAGGATTACGACGTCGCGACCAGTGCCACGCCGGAGCAGGTTCGAGCCGAATTCCGCAATGCCCGCGTGATCGGCCGACGCTTCAAGCTGGTGCACGTGCATTTCGGTCGCGAAATCATCGAGGTCGCCACCTTCCGTGCCAACCATCCGGAAGAAGATGACGACGACGCCAGCCATCTGGCTTCGCGCAACGAGAGCGGCCGCATCCTGCGGGACAACATCTACGGCACCCTCGAAGACGACGCCCAGCGCCGCGACTTCACCATCAATGCGCTGTATTACGATCCAACCAGCGAGCGAATTCTCGATCACACCCGCGGCGTGCATGACATTCGCAACCGACTGATCCGCCTGATCGGCGATCCCGAGCAGCGCTACCAGGAAGACCCGGTGCGCATGCTGCGCGCCGTGCGCTTCGCCGCCAAGCTCGATTTCGAGATCGAACGCCACAGCGCCGAGCCCATCATCGACCTGGCCGACCTGCTCGGAGGCATTCCCTCGGCACGCCTGTTCGACGAAGTACTCAAGCTGTTCCTTGGCGGCAAGGCCGAGCGCACCTTCGAACTGCTGCTCGAGTACGATCTGTTCGCACCGCTGTTTCCCGCCAGTGCCGCGGCTTTGGAACGCAACCCGGAATATGCCGGCACGCTGATCCGCAACGCGCTGGCCAACACCGACCTGCGTATCCAGCAGGGCAAGCCGGTGACGCCGGCATTCCTCTTTGCCGCATTGCTTTGGCCCGCCCTGCCCGCCCGCATACTCGAGCTGCAGGACCGTGGCATGCCGCCGATCCCGGCGATGCAGGAAGCCGCGCACGACATCATCTGGGAGCAGTGCCAGCGCACCGCGATTCCGAAGCGTTTCACCATACCCATGCGCGAGATCTGGGACATGCAGGAGCGTCTCCCGCGCCGCCAGGGTCGTCGTGCCGATCAGCTGCTGGAAAATCCGCGCTTCCGCGCTGGCTACGATTTCCTTCTGCTACGCGAAAGCGCCGGAGAGAAAACCAACGGCCTCGGCGACTGGTGGACCGAATATCAGGAAGTCAGCGACAGCGAACGTCGTAACATGATTCGCGGCCTCAGCAACAAGGAAGAAGCAGGCGGGGCAAAGAAGCGTCGCCGCGGCGGGCGCCGCCGTCTCGGCCCGGGTGAAAACGCCGGCAACCCGGCCGAATAGAATGGAACGGATCTATATCGGCCTGGGCAGCAACCTGGCCGATCCCCAACAGCAACTGCGCGGCGCGCTGCAGGCGATGGCAGAGCTGCCACAGAGCAGGCTCGTTGCGGTTTCCTCTCTATATGCCAGCGATCCGCTCGGGCCGGCCGATCAGCCACGCTATGTCAATGCCGTCGCCGCACTGGACACGAGCCTCGCCCCGCTGACGCTGCTCGACGCCCTGCAGCGCATCGAACTGGCTCATGGTCGCGAACGCAAGGCCGAGCGCTGGGGCCCGCGCACCCTGGACCTGGATATCCTGCTGTTCGGCGACCGACTGATCGACGAGCCACGCCTGCAAGTTCCGCACTACCATCTGCAGGCGCGCGCGTTCGTGCTCTATCCGCTGGCTGAAATCGCACCGCCGAACCTGCTGCTCGCCGATGGTCGTCAGCTCGACGATCTGCTCGCCGCCTGCCCGTTTCTCGGCCTTGAGCGGCTGGACGACGTAACTGTCACCGCTCCGGTAACGAACGTAACGCGCGGGTAACACTCGCGATTGACTTACTCTGTCGCCGCCGGGACTATAAGCGCCCTCTGCCGGCAGCGGCCTGATGCACCCCATCGGTGCGCCGCTCGGCAACTCTGACCTCCGAGGCTCGAAGAGGACGGCACTCATGCCAGACGTAACCCTGACCACGCTGCAAGGGCTCAAGCACAAGGGCGAGAAGATCGTCATGCTGACCTGCTACGACGCCACCTTCGCCAAGACCGCCTGCGATGCCGGCGTGGAGATGCTTCTGATCGGCGATTCGCTCGGCATGGTCCTGCAAGGTCACGACAGCACGCTGCCGGTTACCGTAGCCGACATGGCCTATCACACGGCCAGCGTCAAGCGTGGCAACCGCGGCGCGATGATCGTTGCCGACCTGCCGTTCATGGCCAACGCCACCACCGAGCAGACCCTGAACAACTCAGCACTGCTGATGCAGGCCGGCGCGCACATGATCAAGCTTGAGGGCACGGCCTGGCTGGCCGAGTCCATCCGGCTGCTGGCCGAGCGTGGCATTCCGGTCTGCGCGCACATGGGCCTGACGCCACAGGCAGTCAACCTCTTCGGCGGCTACAAGGTCCAGGGCCGTGAAGAAGCCCAGGCGCAACAGATGCTGGAGGACGCCAAGGCGCTGGAAGCGGCCGGTGCCGCGATGCTGCTGCTCGAGTGCGTGCCCAGCGAGCTGGCTGCGCGCATCACTCAGGCCGTGCGAATCCCGGTCATCGGCATCGGCGCCGGCAGCGGCACCGACGGCCAGGTGCTGGTCCTGCACGATATGCTCGGGCTTTCGCTCAGCGGTCGCGTACCGAAGTTCGTCAAGAATTTCATGCTCGAGCACGGCGACATCCCGTCTGCCATTGCAGGCTATGTAAACGCGGTCAAGGCCGCCGAATTCCCCGCCGCCGAACACGGTTTCTCCGCATGAACATCGTCAAGACCATCGCCGACCTGCGCGCCGCGGTCGCCCGCGCTCGCGGAGAAGGCAAGCGCATCGGCTTCGTGCCAACCATGGGCAACCTGCATGCCGGCCATATCGCACTGGTGAAGAAGGCCGGGCAGCGTGCCAATTTCGTGGTCGCCAGCATCTTCGTCAATCCGCTGCAGTTCGGCCCCAACGAAGACCTGGACAGCTATCCACGCACCCTCGCCGCAGACCAGGACAAGCTGTTCGAAGCCGGCTGTCATCTGCTCTTTGCCCCCAGCGTGGAGGAAATGTACCCGTATGGTCAGGCCCGGCAGACCATCGTCCGTGTGCCGGGAGTATCCGAAGGCCTGTGCGGCGGCAGCCGCCCCGGGCACTTCGACGGCGTTTCCACCGTGGTCAGCAAGCTGTTCAACATGGTCCTGCCTGACCTGGCCGTGTTCGGCCAGAAGGACTTCCAGCAACTGGCAGTCATTCGGACCATGGTTCGCGACCTGAACATGCCGGTGCAGATCATCTCCGAGCCGATCGTACGGGCCGAGGACGGCCTGGCGCTGTCCTCGCGCAATGGCTACCTGACGGCACAAGAGCGCGCCACCGCCCCCGCCCTGTACCGCACGCTGGTCCAACTGAAGGATGCGCTTCGCGGTGGTCGTCGCGACTACGCGACAGTGGCCGCCGAAGGCCTGGAGCAGCTCCGCGCCGCCGGCCTGCGCCCGGATTACCTGGATATCCGCAATGCCGTCGATCTGCAGCCGGTGAGCGCCGCTTCGTCCGAACTGGTCATCCTCGCCGCGGCCTTTCTGGGCAAGACACGACTGATCGACAACCTGCTGGTTGATATCCGAACATCAGCCTGATCCCGGCAGAATGCCTGCAGCCTTGATCGCGTTCGAGGCTTGAGGCACACTCTGCGCCGCTTGCGCACCCGGAGGACCCTGCCATGCACGCCATCATGCTCAAGGCCAAACTGCACCGCGCCCAGGTAACTCACTCGGTGCTCGATTATGAAGGTTCCTGCGCCATCGACGGTGAGTGGCTCGACCTGGCCGGCATTCGTGAATACGAACAGATCCAGATCTACAACGTCGACAACGGCGAGCGCTTCACCACCTACGCCATTCGCGGCGAGGAGGGCTCGAAGATCATCTCGGTCAATGGCGCCGCGGCTCACAAGGCCGGTGTCGGCCATCGCCTGATCATCTGCGCCTATGCGCATTACAGCGAGGCCGAGCTGGCGAACTTCAAGCCCCATGTCCTATACATGGGCGCCGACGGTGAGTTGAGCCACACCAGCAACGCCATCCCGGTGCAGGTCAGCTGACCCCACCGCCAGTCGCTGTCGAACCAAAGCCCGAAGCATCCCACGCTTCGGGCTTTTTCGTTGTACCCGGACGGCATGGCTTCAGGTAGTTGGGGGAACGCGCCAGTACGGGCAGAATAGGCGGAAAAAGCCCGGAACGCAGCGGGGGGTTCCCTGTCTGAGCTATCTCTGATGGCATAGGATGTGCCTGCCTGCTCGGCGCAAGCCGGGCCCGGATAGCATCCGCAGCATTCAGGAGGAGTGCCGGCGCGCCAGCACGGTCATACACATCACTGAATCCTGTTGCCACCGTTACGCACCTCGTTGCACGAACTGCAAGGATTCAGCGGCCTGTCAAAGCAAAGGAAGCCGCATCACCATGAGCTACTACCAGCACCCGCTCGATGTCACCGGCCTGCCGTCCTGGAAGGCTTTGGAAGATCACCGCCTGGCCATGCAGAACTTCAGCATGCGCGAGGCATTCAAGGCCGATCCGACGCGCTTCGAAGACCTGTCGGTTTCCTGCAGCGGCCTGTTTCTCGATTATTCGAAGAACCTGATCGCCCCCGAGACCCGCACCCTGCTGGTGAACCTGGCCCGCGAGGCCGGTGTCGAGCAGGCGGCCCGCGCCATGTTCGAAGGCGAGCGGATCAACGCCTCGGAAAACCGTCCCGTGCTGCACACCGCCCTGCGGCGCCCGATGGGTGAGACGGTGATGGTCGATGGCAGAAACATCATGCGTGACGTGCATACGGCGCTGGCGCAGATGACCGATTTCGTGACCCGTATCCACAACAACCTGTGGCGCGGCTTCAGCGACAAGACCATCACCGACGTAGTGAACATCGGCATCGGCGGCTCCTTCCTCGGCCCACAGCTGGTTTCCGAAGCGCTGCTGCCATTTACCCAGCATGGCGTTCGCACGCATTACCTGGCCAATATCGATGGCAGCGAATTTCGCGAGGTGACCGCCAAGCTCAACGTCGAAACCACCCTGTTCATCATTTCCAGCAAGACCTTCGGTACGCTCGAGACCCTGAAGAACGCCCAGGCCGCGCGCACCTGGTATCTCGGCAAGGGCGGTACCGAAGAGAAGCTCTACCGCCACTTCGTCGCCGTCACCAGCAACAAGCAGGCTGCGATCGAATTCGGCATTCGCGAGAAGAACATCTTCCCGATGTGGGACTGGGTCGGCGGACGCTATTCGCTGTGGTCGGCGATCGGCCTGCCCATCGCGCTGGCCATCGGCATGTCGAACTTCAAGGACCTGCTGTCGGGCGCCTACAGCATGGATCAGCACTTCCTCAGCGAGCCGTTCGAAAGCAACATGCCGGTCCTGCTGGCGATGCTGGGTGTCTGGTATCACAACTTCTGGGGCGCACAGAGCTACGCCTTTCTGCCTTACGACCACTACCTGCGCAATTTCGTCAAACACCTGCAGCAGATGGACATGGAGTCCAATGGCAAGAGCGTGCGTCAGGACGGCACCCCGGTTTCCTACACTACCGGCCCGGTGATCTGGGGTGGCGTCGGCTGCAACGGTCAGCATGCCTATCACCAGTTGCTGCATCAGGGCACACCGCTGATTCCGGCTGACTTCATCGTGCCGGTGGTCAGCCACAACCCGGTGGCCGATCACCAGGAATGGCTCTATGCCAACTGCCTGTCACAGAGCCAGGCCCTGATGCTCGGCAAGACCCGCGAGGAAGCCGAGGCCGAACTGCGGGCCAAGGGCCTCAGCGAAGCCGAGGTACAGCGCCTTGCCCCGCACAAGGTGGTCCCCGGCAACCGGCCGAGCAATACCCTGGTGATGGAAACCATCAGCCCGGGTCGCCTCGGCGCACTGATCGCACTCTACGAGCACAAGGTGTTCGTCCAGGGCGTGATATGGGGCATCAACTCCTTCGACCAGTGGGGCGTTGAACTTGGCAAGGATCTGGGCAAGGCGGTCTACAACCAGATGACCCGCTTCGATGCCTCACCGGCAGAAGACGCCTCCACGCAGGGCCTGATCGACTTCTTCCGCGGTCGTCACCGCGGCTGACCCTGCCGCTCGACCGGACGGTGCCGCACCGTCCGGTCACCCACTTCCTGCGCCCATCTCCCTGCCATCAGCAAGTGGCGAGCAGCAGGCGCCCGATCGGGTAACATCGCCTGCTTCCCAAGCCAGCAGCGCTATCGCCATGGAATTCATCCGTCGCCACATCGAAACGCAGGTGCTCAGCCTCACTGGCCTCGCCCTGGGCGGCATCGACTACGGGACTCCGCCGGGTGATCCTGGCCTGTTCGGCCCCGATTCGGTCTGCTGGCGCGTCCACGGCGACTTCACCTCGATGATGATCGGCGGAATTTCCGCCTTGCTGCTGCAGGCGCTGCATCCCCTGGCCCTGGCCGGCGTGTGGGACCACTCGAACTTTCGCGAGGATTTGCTCGGCCGGCTGCGGCGCACGGGGCAGTTCATTTCCGCGACGACCTTCGGCAGCCACGCCGACGCCGACCGGCTGATCGAGCGGGTCAAGCGGATTCATGCGGGCGTATCCGGTACGGCGCCGGATGGCCGCCCCTATGCCGCATCCGATCCCGATCTTTTGACCTGGGTCCATGTCGCCGAAGTCAGCAGCTTTCTCAAATCGCACTTGCGTTACCTCAACCCGACGCTTTGCGCTGACGAGCAGGACCGCTATTACGCCGAGGTCGCGCTGATCGCCGAACGCCTCGGTGCCCGCGACGTGCCGCGCTCACGCGCGCAAATCGAGACCTACCTGGAACAGGTCCGGCCGCAGCTGCAGAGTGACGAACGCGCACAGGAAATCCTCCGGATACTGCGTACCGCCCCCGCGCCGAGCCCGCTGCTCAGGCCGTTCGGCACACTGATGCTGCATGCGGGCGTCGAGCTATTGCCCGAATGGGCCGCCGCCATGTTCGGCCCGGCACCGGGCGACGCCCGTCGTCGACTGATCCGCACCGGCGTGCGCTGCAGCGCACCGCTATTGCGCTGGGCGGTGCGCAACGGCTCGGTGCATCGTGCACGCCGGCGCATGGGCCTGCCGCCACGCTAGTCGGCCGACTGCCGCAGCGTTTCTTGCTAGACTGCACGCCCTTCCTCATTTCCGAGCCGCCGCGCATGTCGTCTCTAGACCAGGCGCTGCGCGCCGCCTTCGATAGCCGCCGGGTACTGATCGCCGACTTGCATCGGCAGGGCACCGACTGCTACCGACTGTTTCATGGCAGCCAGGAAGGTGCCGCCGGCCTGACTGTCGATCGCTATGGTCCGCAACTGATGGTGCAGAGCTTCCATCAGCCGCTCGACTCGCCCTCGCTACAGTCCATCCATCGTCTGGCCATCGATTTGCTGGGCCAGCCGCTGCAACTCATCTACAACGATCGCTCGCAAAGCAATTCGCGGATCGACCGCAGCAACGCGGTATATCAACCCGAGGAAAGCGCTCTCGAAGATCAGGTCGGCCATGAGTGGGGCTTGCGCTATCGCGTGCGCGGTCGCCACAGCGGTCAGGACCCGCTGCTGTTTCTCGACCTGCGCAACGCCCGCGGCTGGGTCAGGCAGCACAGTACCGGCAAGTCGGTACTCAACCTGTTTTCCTACACATGCGGCGTTGGCCTGTGTGCGGCAGCGGGCGGAGCGCGCGAAGTCTGGAACGTCGACTTCGCCGAACGCAACCTGGCGGTGGGTAAGGAAAACGGCGAGCTGAATCCGCAGTTGCCAGCGATGCACTTCGTTCACTCCGATTATTTTCCGGCGATCCGGCAACTCGCCGGCCTGCCCGTCAGCGCACGGCGTGGCCGCGCGCTGCCGCATTACCCTCGCCTGGCACAAAGGCAGTTCGATCTGGTAGTGCTCGATCCTCCGGCCTGGGCGCGTAGCGCATTCGGCACGGTAGATCTGCTGCGCGATTACCAGAGCCTGCTCAAACCGGCGCTGCTGGCGACCGCGGAAGGTGGCGTACTGATCTGCTGCAACAACCTGGCGAAGGTGCCCATGGAGCAGTGGCGTACGCAAGTCTTGCGCTGTGCGGAGAAAGCCGGCCGCCCCGTGCGTGACTGGCAGGTCGTGCCAACCGCCGCTGACTTCCCCTCACAGGATGGGCTGCAGCCGCTGAAGGTTCTGATTCTGCAGCTCTGAACCGACACCCCTCGGCAGATTCGGGAACCGCATACGCATGCCATACTCCAAGGCAACCATCCGCCAGGAATACTTCCGGACATGCCCAATGGAATGAAGCGTGCGCTCACCGGCGTAGCGCTCGGACTGATCTGCTACAGCCTGCTTGGCTTTCTGATCCTGCCGGGTATCGCCCAGCGCATCGCCAATCAGCAGCTTGCGGCCTACGCAACCGTGCCGGCCAGCCTGCAACGTATCGAGCTCAACCCCTTCAGCCTCGAGCTCTCGCTGTTCGACCTGCGCATCGGCGAGCAGGACGATCGTCAGTTGGCTTTCGAGCGGCTCTTTCTCGATCTGCAGTGGGACAGCCTCTGGCAGCGCACGCTGCACTTGGCGAATGTCGAGCTGATTGAGCCGGACGTCGAGGTGCGCTTCGCCGAGGATGGCACACTCAATCTCGGCCAGCTGTTCGAGGTGCCGGCATCAGAACCGACGACCAGCGAGGACGCTGACATCTTTCCCTTGCGCATGGATCGTCTGCAACTGGCAGGCGGTCGCCTCGCCTTTCGGGACCAGCGTCCGAGCGAGCCGATTGCCCTGGTCTACGAATCGCTGAATTTCGAACTGCACAATCTCGCCACCCGCACTGACGGCAGCGCCGATGCCCGTCTAACAGCCAGCGGGCCGAGCGGTGGGCGCATCGACTGGCAGGGCGATCTCAGCCTGCAACCACTGACATCCAGCGGCCAGTTGCAGATCAGCGATCTTCAGCTCAAGGATCTGTGGCCCTATGTGCGCGATGCCGTGCCGCTGGTACTCAAGGATGGCAGCCTCGAGTTCAGCACGAACTATCGTCTGGACCTCAGCGATGACCTCGCGCTGCGGCTGGAAAATGCCAAGGCCGCACTCGGGCCATTGGCCCTCGACAGCCCCGATGGACGCAAGCTGATCCGCATGGAGCGACTCGAGCTGAGCGAAACGTCGCTGGACCTGGGCAAGCAGCAGGTCAGCATTGGCAAACTGCGCAGCCACAAGCTGGAAACCTGGGCGGCCCGGGAAGCCGATGGAGAACTCGACTGGCAGAAGCTGTTCGCCTCGACCGGCGACAAGGCAGATGCTGACGCGCCGGCCACGGACGACACAGCAAGGAAAGCCGGAGCGCCCTGGCAGGTGTTGTTAGGCGACGCTCAGTTGCGCGACTACCGGGTCCATCTCGTCGATCGTGTCCCGGACGAGGAAGTCGCGCTGGAGCTGGGCCCGCTAGATCTGAACATCAGCGAGTTCGACAGCCTCGGCACCAGCCCCTTCGCCCTCGAACTGGAAACCGGAGTCGGCAAGCAAGGCGCCATCCAGGCCAACGGGCAACTGCAGATGAGCCCCATGAGCGGCAAGCTGGCGGTGACCACGCAAGATATCGACCTGCGCATCGCTCAGGCCTATCTCAGTCCACTGGTCCATCTGGAAGTGCGCAGCGGCCTGCTGGCCAGCGAACTCGAGGTCGAGCTGAGCTCCACCGAGCCATTGGCCTTCAGCGTGCGCGGCAGCGTAGACGCCACTCAACTGCATACGCTGGACACGATCAACAACCGCGATTTCGTCAAATGGCAGCGCCTGCAACTCAACGGTCTCGACTACCAGCACCCGAGCAGCCTGGCAATCGAGCGCGTCGACCTGAGCCAGCCTTACGCCCGCTTCATCATCAACCCGGACCTGAGCACCAACATCAACGACCTGCTGGTCGAGCGCAGTGAGGCGGGGGATGGCAGCGCACGAGCGCAAGAGCCCTCCGAGCCGCTGGCCATCCGTATCGGCGGCATTGCCATTGCCGACGGCTCGGCGAATTTTGCCGACTTCAGCCTGAGGCCGCCCTTCGTCACCGCCATCCAGTCGCTCAACGGTGATATCGGCACCCTGGACAACCGCGAGCAGAAAGCCGCCTCGGTAAATGTCGCCGGCAAGGTGGACCAGTATGCGCCGGTCAGCATCAAAGGCAGCCTGACCCCCTTCGATCCACTGCAGAGCCTCGATATCGCCACGAGTTTCCGCCAGGTCGAGCTGACCACGCTGACGCCCTACTCCGGCAAATTCGCCGGCTACCGGATCCGCAAGGGCCGCCTCAATCTGGATCTGCATTACCGAATCGAGCAGGGCCGACTGAACGCCGAGAACAAGGTCGTTCTGGAGCAGTTGCAGCTTGGCGAGAAGGTCGACAGTCCTGACGCCGTGGATCTGCCTGTTCGGCTGGCGGTCGCCCTGCTCAAGGACAGCCAGGGCACCATCTCCATCGAATTGCCGGTGCAGGGCAACCTGAACGACCCGCAGTTCAGCGTCATGCCAATCGTCTGGCAGACACTGCGCAATCTGGTGGTTCGCGCAGCCCAGGCGCCATTCAAGTTCATAGCCGGACTGGCCGGCGGAAGCGACGCCGACCTCAGCCATGTCGGCTTCGATCCAGCCAGTAGCGAGCTGGATAGCGAAGCGCGCAAACGCCTGGAGACGCTGGCTTCGGCGTTGAAGCAACGTCCGGCTCTACAGCTGGAGGTGGAAGGCATGAGCGCCGCTGCCGTCGATGGCCCGCTGCTGGCCGAGCAACGCCTGCAGCAGGAGTTCCGCGAAACCCAGTATCGAATCCTGCAGCGTCGTGGCGACAAGGTGCCCGCAGACGCCAGTCAGATCCAGGTCGAAGCGGAAGATGAGGCCGCGTTGCTGGAAGCTATCTACCGCAGTCGCCTCAAGCAGCAGCCGCCAGCCGAGTGGCGCGAGCTCGACGAGGAAGAACGCGCCGCACAGTTGCGCATGGCAGTGCTCGACTCCTGGAAGGGCAGCGCAGCGTTGCTGCGCCGCCTCAGCCGCGAACGTGCCGCCGCGATAAAGGGCTATCTGGTGGACGCCGGCCTGGACTCCGAACGCGTATACCTGCTGGACACCGGCACAACCGAACAAGGAAGCGACGGCAAGGTCGCGACGTCAATGCACCTGGGGAGTGAATGATGATGTCGCGTAATTACGCTGTTGCTTGTGTACTGCTGGTCGCGTTGTCCGGGGCTCACGCCGATACCCTGCGCTGCGGGAGCCAGCTCGTCACCACGGGTGATCGCACCTTCGAAGTGGAAAGCAAGTGCGGCATGCCGCAGCACCGCGATCTTGTCGGCTATACGCTCAGCCGTAACGACCGCCAGGAGTTCGCGCTGGAGGAATGGGTTTATGGTCCGCGTAATGGCATGCTCAGCATCCTGACGTTCGAGGGCAACCGCCTGGTTCGCATCGAAACCCGCCGAGCCAACTGATCCCCTGGAGCCATACCGATGGACCGTCGCGTTCCCGTCACCCTTCTGCTTTGCCTGCTGTTCGGCACCCTGCAAGCGCAGGCCTCTTCTACCTATCGCTGCAACAGCCGCCTGGTGAGCCTGGAAGCCACCACGGCCGAGGTTCGCAGCAAATGCGGCGAGCCATCCAGCGCGGCCCTGGTCGGTTACAAGGAGATCGTTGATGATCATGGCCTCCAGCAGGAGGTGCCCGTCGAGGAATGGGTCTACGGGCCGAATAACGGCATGCTCCATTTCCTGCGATTCGAAGGCAATCGTCTCCGGCAGATCACCAGTGAACGAGGAAACTAGGACGCAAAAAACCCCACTGTAGAGTGGGGTCTTCTGATTGACGCCCCGCCAGCAACTGGCGGGAAGCTCTGTTATTCGGCGGTTTTCAGGCCGTCGGCAGAGACTTCACGAACACCCTTGATGCCCTTGGCCTTGGCCACGGCAGCTTCTTTCTCGGCTTCGGTAGCTACGGTCCCGGACAGCGAGACGACGCCATCCTTGGTTTCCACTTCGATGTCCATTCCGGGCGTAGCGTCTTCAGCCAGCAACGTGGACTTCACCTTGGTGGTGATCCAGGTGTCGGAAGCCGCATCGCTGGCATCGTCCATCGTGTCGTTGGTGGCAAGCATGACTGCTTCGGTGTTATCGATGGCAGACGTGTTATCTGCCAGGGCTGCACCAGCGAGTGGCATGCTGAGGGCAGCAACAATGGCGGTGGCAGTAAGGGTCTGAATGGTCTTCATAGATGTCACTCCTGTTCTCTTGGTTTCTGCGGCATGACTCCGAGCCCCAGGTTCACGATGAACATTGCAAGTGGCGCGCCAACTTTAATGGAGCGTTTATAGCAATAAAATCAATAGGTTAAGAACAAGCCAAACGGGAGCAAAGTTGCACAATGCAAGTTTTCCCATTCTGGTACGTGCATCTTGCAATCTTCCGCCAGCGGCAGCCGGAAAACGAAAAGGGCCCCGAAGGGCCCTTTTCGTTCAACTCAGGCTGTCGTTTCAGACGCCGGAAGCTTCCGCTGCAGCTACGTCCTTGATGGACAGCTTGATGCGGCCACGGTTGTCCACGTCCAGTACCAGCACCTTCACTTCCTGACCTTCCTTCAACACATCGGTCACCTTCTCGATGCGCTGATCGCTGATCTGCGAGATGTGCACCAGACCATCCTTGCCCGGCAGGATGTTGACGAAGGCACCGAAGTCGACGATGCGCTCGACCTTGCCGACGTAGATCTTGCCGATCTCCGCTTCGGCAGTGATACCGAGCACGCGCTGCTTGGCTGCCTCGGCCGCTTCCTTGGTCTCGCCGAAGATCTTGATCGAGCCATCGTCCTCGATGTCGATCGAGGCCTTGGTTTCTTCGCAGATGGCACGGATGGTCGCGCCGCCCTTGCCGATCACATCGCGAATCTTGTCCTGATCGATCTTCATCGCCAGCATGGTCGGTGCGTTGGCCGACAGTTCGCTGCGCGACTGAGCGATGACCTGGTTCATCTGGCCGAGGATGTCAAGGCGCGCTTCCAGGGCCTGGCCCAGAGCGATTTCCATGATCTCTTCGGTGATGCCCTGGATCTTGATGTCCATCTGCAACGCGGTAACGCCCTTGGCAGTACCGGCCACCTTGAAGTCCATGTCACCCAGGTGGTCTTCGTCACCGAGGATGTCGGTCAGAACGGCAAACTTGTCGCCTTCCTTGACCAGGCCCATGGCGATACCGGCCACCGGTGCCTTCATCGGCACGCCGGCGTCCATCAGTGCCAGCGAGGCACCACAGACCGACGCCATGGAGCTGGAGCCGTTGGACTCGGTGATCTCGGAAACCACGCGGATGGTGTACGGGAATTCGTCGGCGCTCGGCAGCATGGCGGCGACACCACGACGGGCCAGACGACCGTGGCCGATTTCGCGGCGGCCGGTAGCGCCCATGCGACCACACTCACCGACCGAGTACGGCGGGAAGTTGTAGTGCAGCATGAAGGGGTCTTTCTTCTCGCCCTCCAGGGTGTCGAGCAGTTGTGCATCACGGGCGGTGCCGAGGGTCGCAACGACCAGGGCCTGGGTTTCACCGCGGGTGAACAGGGCCGAACCGTGGGTCTTGTCGAGCACGCCGACTTCGATGTTCAGGCCGCGAACGGTACGAGTGTCGCGACCGTCGATACGCGGCTTGCCGTTGACGATGTTCTCACGAACGGTGCGGTATTCGATTTCGCCGAAAGCATCCTTCACTTCGCCAGCGGACGGCTGGCCTTCCTCGCCGGAGAACTTGGCAACGACCTGGTCTTTCAGCTCGCCCAGGCGCGCATAGCGGTCCTGCTTGATGGTGATGGTGTAGGCCTGCGAGATGGCTTCGCCGAACTCGCTACGGATCGCGTCCAGCAGAGCCGTATTGGCCTGCGGAGCGGTCCAGTCCCAGCGCGGCTTGCCGGCCTCGGCAGCGAGCTCTTCGACGGCCTTGATCACGGCCTGGAACTCGTCATGGGCGAACAGCACGGCACCCAGCATCTGGTCTTCGGTCAGCTCCTTGGCTTCCGACTCGACCATCAGCACGGCGTCCTTGGTGCCGGCCACGACCATGTCCAGGCCGGAGGCCTTGAGCTGCTCGTAGTTCGGGTTCAGCAGGTAGCCGGTTTCCGGGTGGAAGGCCACGCGAGCGGCACCGATCGGGCCGTCGAACGGAATGCCGGATACCGCCAGGGCAGCCGAAGTACCGATCATCGCGGCGATGTCCGGATCGGTTTTCTTGCTGGTGGAGACGACAGTACAGATGACCTGCACTTCGTTCTGGAAGCCTTCCGGGAACAGCGGACGGATCGGCCGATCGATCAGGCGCGAGGTCAGGGTTTCCTTCTCGGAAGGACGCGCCTCACGCTTGAAGAAACCGCCGGGAATCTTGCCCGCTGCGTAGGTCTTCTCCTGGTAATGCACGGAGAGCGGGAAGAACCCTTTGCTCGGATCGGCGGTCTTGGCACCGACCACGGTGACCAGCACGGTGACGTCGTCATCGACGGTCACCAGTACTGCGCCGGAGGCCTGGCGGGCGATACGACCCGTCTCCAGGGTTACGGTCGACTGACCGAATTGAAACTTCTTGATTACCGGATTCACGGTTTTTCCTTCTCTTTGTTGCCTTTGGGGAAATCGGCAGAACGCTCGGGAGTCGGCCCTAAACGACCTGCAAGAAAGCCGAAAGCTGGAAGACCGAAGCTGATTGCGGGGATATCCCGGCTTTCAACTTCAGGCTTCCAGCTTCCGGCTTCCAGCTCGGGCGCGTCTTAGCGACGCAGACCCAGACGACCGATCAAGGTGCTGTAACGAGTGGTGTCCTTACCCTTCAGGTAGTCCAGCAGCTTGCGGCGCTGGTTAACCATACGGATCAGACCACGACGGGAGTGGTGATCTTTGCCGTTGGCCTTGAAGTGGTCCTGCAGCTTGTTGATGTTGGCGGTCAGCAGGGCTACCTGCACTTCCGGAGAACCGGTATCGCCTTCAGCTTGCTTGTACTCGTTAACGATCTGGGCTTTTTCTTCAACGCTCAGTGCCATGATAGGGCTCCTTGAGTGAACAGGCCGGGAATCATCCCGTGTTTAATAAAGAGAAATGACCGTGCCTGCTGACAGCCACCCTCTGACGCAACGCGCGAACGCGCTGCGCACCGGTCATTCCGACCGAATCAATCGACGCGGCGCAATGCGCCCGTCCTCGCTCACTTCACCGATACCGATGAAACGACCATTGTTATCCTGCACGCGCACCATGCCGTACTTGGGCGCCTCGGGTGCGCGTACCGGTTGTCCATGCAGCCAGTAATAGGCACTGTGCTCGGACAACTGCAGCAACGGCCAATGCTCCAGCCCACTGTCTACCGGCAGCAGAAGCTCATCCAGCGCCTCCGATCCGCCCTCGCCGTGCAATTGCTCCAGCTTCTCGAGCGTCACCGTCTGCGAAAGATCGAACGGACCGGCCTGGGTTCGCCGCAAATCGGCGACATGCGCACCGCAACCAAGCAGCCGACCGATATCCTCGACCAGCGTGCGGATATAGGTGCCCTTGCTGCACGCCACGACCAGGCGCGCCTTGTCGCCGTCGAGCGCGAGCAACTCCAGGCGCGCAATATTAACAGAACGCGGCTCGCGCTCCACCACCTCTCCGGCACGCGCCAGCTTGTACAGCGGCTGGCCGTCACGCTTGAGGGCCGAGTACATCGGCGGCACCTGCAGGATGTCCCCGCGAAACTGCGGCAACAGCGCTTCCAACTGTTCACGGGTAACCGTTACCGGATTGCGCTCCAGGACCTCGCCTTCGGCATCAGCGGTGGTCGTGGTCACGCCCAGTTGCATGACCGTCTCATAGGCCTTGTCCGCGTCGAGCAGATACTGCGAGAACTTGGTGGCCTCCCCGAAACACAATGGCAAGACCCCGGTAGCCAGCGGGTCGAGACTCCCGGTATGCCCGGCCTTCTCCGCATTGAGCAGCCAGCGGACCTTCTGCAGCGCAGCGTTGGAGGTGAACCCGCGCGGCTTGTCGAACAGGATGATGCCACTGACATTGCGGCGTACACGCTTGACCTGTGCCACGTTATTCTCCGCGCTCGTCGCTGTGCTTGCGATCTTCGGCAACCGCGCGCTCGATCAGCGAGCTCAACTCGACACCCCGACGGATGCTGGCGTCGTAATTGAAGTGCAGTTGCGGAACGCTGCGCAGCTTCATGCTCTTGCCCAGTTGCATGCGCAGGAAGCCGGCAGCTTCGTTGAGGATGCGCAGGTTGCCCTTGACCGCCTCTTCGTCGTCATCCTGCCCCATGATGGTGATGAAGATCTTTGCATGGGACAGATCGCGACTGACGTCGACACCAGTGATGGTGACCAGCCCCAGACGCGGATCCTTGATCTCGCGCTGAATGAGCAGCGCCAACTCGCGCTGCATCTGGTCGCCGATACGCTGGGTACGACTGAATTCTTTGGCCATATTTTCTCACCCGTTTAAAAGCCGAAAGCTGGAAGCTCGAAGCGGTAGCCGCATTTCGCGGTTACCAGCTCCTGACTCCCAGCTCCCGAGCTGACGCCTGCTTACAGCGAACGCGCCACTTCGACCTTCTCGAATACTTCGATCTTGTCGCCGACCTTGACGTCGTTGTAGCTCTTCACGCCGATACCGCACTCCATGCCGGCGCGAACTTCCGCAACGTCATCCTTGAAGCGGCGCAACGATTCCAGCTCGCCCTCGAAGATCACGACGTCGTCACGCAACACACGGATCGGACGATTGCGGTGCACCATGCCCTCGGTGACCATGCAACCGGCGATGGCGCCGAATTTCGGCGAGCGGAATACATCGCGAACTTCGGCAATACCGAGGATGTTCTCGCGCACATCGCTGCCGAGCATGCCGGTGAGCGCCTTCTTGACGTCCTCGATGATGTCGTAGATGACGTTGTAGTAACGCATGTCCAGGCCTTCGGCCTCGACGATCTTGCGCGCACCCGCATCAGCCCGAACGTTGAAGCCGAACAGCACGGCGTTGGAGGCCAGTGCGAGGTTGGCATCGGATTCGGTGATACCACCGACACCGCCGCCGACCACACGAACCTGCACTTCTTCGTTGCCCAGGCCATTGAGCGAACCCTGCAGCGCTTCGAGCGAGCCGCGAACATCTGCCTTGAGCACAATGTTGAGCGTCTTCTTCTCGTCCTGCCCCATGGTCTCGAAGATGTTCTCCAGCTTGCCGGCATGGGCACGCGCCAGTTTCACTTCGCGGAACTTGCCTTGGCGGAACAACGCAACTTCACGGGCCTTCTTCTCGTCGGCCACTACGGTCAGGTCGTCACCGGCTTCCGGCGTACCATCCAGGCCGAGGATCTCGACCGGAATCGACGGGCCGGCTTCCTTCACGGGCTTGCCGTTCTCGTCGAGCATGGCACGAACGCGACCGAAGTTGACGCCACACAGGACCATGTCGCCCTGGCGCAGCGTACCGTCCTGAACCAGCACGGTGGCCACAGGTCCGCGGCCCTTGTCCAGACGCGACTCGACCACCACGCCACGGCCCGGTGCCGAAGGTGTGGCCTTGAGCTCGAGAATCTCGGCCTGCAGCAGTACGGCTTCGAGCAGCTCGTCGACACCCGTACCCATCTTGGCGGACACCGGGATGAACGGCGTATCACCGCCCCACTCTTCCGGGATCACATCGAGCGCGGCCAGGCCGTTCTTGATGTTGTCCGGATTGGCATCCGGCTTGTCGATCTTGTTCACCGCGACCACGATCGGGACGCCGGCTGCCTTGGCGTGCTGGACCGCTTCCTGAGTCTGTGGCATCACGCCGTCGTCGGCGGCTACCACCAGAATCACGATGTCGGTGGCCTTGGCACCGCGAGCACGCATGGCGGTAAACGCCGCGTGACCCGGGGTGTCGAGGAAGGTGACCATGCCACGCTCGGTTTCGACGTGGTAGGCACCAATGTGCTGGGTGATGCCACCGGCCTCACCGACCGCCACCTTGGCACGCCGGATGTAATCGAGCAGCGAGGTCTTGCCATGGTCGACGTGACCCATGACGGTCACGACCGGCGCACGTGCGACCGACTCGCCTTCGAACTTCAACAGTTCGGCCAGTTGCTCTTCCAGAGCGTTGTCGCTGACCAGCTTGACCTTGTGGCCGAGCTCCTCGGCGACAAGCTGGGCTGTTTCGCGGTCAAGCACCTGATTGATGGTGACCGGCGAGCCCATCTTGAACATGAACTTGATGACTTCGGCCGCTTTCACCGACATCTGCTGGGCCAACTCGGCCACAGTGATGGTTTCGCCGATCGAAACTTCACGCACAACAGGTCCCGTTGGGCTCTGGAACCCATGCTGGTTACGCTTCTTGAGCTTGGACTTGCCACGTCCACCACGACGGAAGCCATCGGCCTCGTCTTCGCCACTACGCACGGTACGTGCGAGCGGAGCCTTGGTCTTGAGCGACGGACGATGCTGCGCGTGCTTGCGATCACGGCGCTCGTCATCATCGCTACGCGGCTTCTCGACGCGGCGCGGCTCTTCCTTCTTGCGCTCCGGAGCAGGAGCCACAGGCTCGACCGCAACCGGTACGGGTTCCTCGCTGGCAGCCGGCTCGGCGGCAGCCGCAGGTGTCCCGGCCTCGGATTTGGCTGACTCCGCCTGACGACGCGCCTCCTCTTCGGCACGCTCGCGGGCCTCTTGTTCGGCCTTCAGGCGCACGGCCTCTTCGGCAGCGCGCTGCTCTTCGAGCTCGCGACGCTTTTCCGCCTCGATTTCCTCGGCACTGCGCTTGACGAAGGTCTTCTTCTTGCGGACCTCGACACTGATGGTCTTGCTACCACCAACCTTCAGCTTGGTCGTGGTCTTGCGCTGCAAGGTTATCTTGCGCGGCTCGTCCACCTTGGCCCCGTGACTGCTCTTCAAATGAGCCAGCAGGGCCTGCTTTTCGTTATCGGTCACTACTTGCTCGGCGCTGGTGTGCGACAGTCCTGCCTCACGCATCTGCTGAAGCAGTCGCTCGACCGGTGTGTCGACCACCTGGGCCAGTTCTTTCACCGTGACTTGCGTCATGCATTTCTCTCCTCAGGCCGCTAATTACTTACTCGAACCAATGGGCTCGGGCGGCCATGATCAGCTTGCCGGCACGCTCTTCATCGATGCCGTCTATGTCGAGCAGGTCGTCTATAGACTGCTCGGCCAGGTCTTCGCGGGTGATGACGCCCCGCACGGCCAACTCGACCGCCAGTTCTTTGTCCATGCCTTCCAGCGCCAGCAGATCTTCAGCCGGCTGGGCATCTGCCAGCTTCTCCTCGTTGGCGATGGCCTTGGTCAACAGGCGGTCCTTGGCCCGCGTACGCAGCTCATTGACGATGTCTTCGTCGAAGCCTTCGATGCCGAGCATTTCCTCCATCGGGACATAGGCGATCTCTTCCAGGGAAGTGAAGCCTTCTTCAACCAATACCTGCGCGAGTTCCTCGTCGACATCAAGCTCATCGATGAAGCCGCGCAGAATGTCACCTGTTTCTTCCTGCTGCTTGGCCTGGATATCCGACTCGGTCATGACGTTCAGCGTCCAACCAGTCAGCTGGCTGGCCAGGCGCACGTTCTGTCCACCGCGGCCGATCGCCTGTGCCAGGTTGTCCTCGGCAACCGCGATATCCATGGCATGGGCGTCTTCGTCGACGATGATCGCCGCGACTTCGGCCGGAGCCATCGCATTGATAACGAACTGCGCCGGATTCTCATCCCACAGTACGATATCGACACGTTCGCCGCCGATCTCGCCGGAAACTGCCTGGACACGCGAACCACGCATACCGATGCAGGCACCCTGCGGATCGATGCGCTTGTCCTTGGAGCGCACGGCAATCTTGGCACGCGAGCCCGGGTCGCGAGACGCCGCCATCACTTCGATCAGGCCTTCAGCGATTTCCGGCACCTCGATACGGAACAGCTCGATCAGCATCTGCGGCGCAGTGCGCGACAGGATCAGCTGCGGGCCGCGGTTCTCGGTGCGGATTTCCTTGAGCAGCGCACGTACACGGGCGCCGACGCGGAAGGTTTCGCGAGCAATGATGTCCTCGCGAGCCAGCAAGGCTTCGGCATTGTTACCCAGGTCGACAATAACGCTGTCGCGGGTAACCTTCTTGACAGTACCGGAGATGATCTCGCCGAGACGATCGCGATAGGCTTCTACGACCTGCGCGCGCTCAGCCTCGCGCACCTTCTGCACGATGACCTGCTTGGCGGTCTGCGCGGCGATACGACCGAACTCGATGGACTCGATCTTCTCCTCGAATACATCGCCAAGCTTGGCATCGGGATTACGCTCCTGAGCCTGATCGAGCGCCAGCTGATGAGCCGGGTCTTCGAAATGCTCGTCATCGACCACGGTCCAGCGCCGGAAGGTTTCGTAACTGCCGTTGTGGCGATTGATTTCCACACGCAGATCAACTTCGTCCTCGTAGCGCTTCTTGGTAGCCGTGGCCAGAGCCAACTCCAGCGCTTCGAAAATCACACTAGCCGGTACGCCCTTTTCATTGGACACCGACTCCACAACCAGCAGTACTTCTTTGCTCATCGTACGCCTCGCCTTTCGCAATCCATTGGGTCCGCGGGATCCGCTCTCAGTCAAAACGGGGAACTATATTGGCCTTATCGATCATGTCGATCGGCAGCAGGTATTCATGGTCGTCGACCAGCACCACGACATCCTGCTCTTCCACCCCACGGAGAAGACCCTGGAAATTGCGCCTGCCCTCGAAGGGCGAGCGCAGCTTTATTTTTACTTGTTCACCGACATGGGCACTGTATTGCTCGATCGTGAACAGCGGCCTATCCATCCCAGGGGAAGAAACCTCGAGGGTGTAGTCCACGCTGATCGGATCTTCCACATCGAGCACACCGCTCAGTTGGCGGCTGACCTTCTCACAATCGTCAATGAGAATGCCGTCGGCATGGTCGATATAGACTCGCAGCAGCGAATGGCGCCCCTGGGAAATGAACTCGATACCCCAGCACTGATAGCCAAGCGCCTCAACTACCGGGGCCAACAAGGCCTGCAACTGTTCTAGCTTGCTCGACATCGAAGTCCCTCGCGCATGCTGTACAAATGAAAAATGGGCGAAACGCCCATCCCTTTGATCGCCTGTAAAATGCCGGCGACCTGGCTTCAAGCTAATAAAAAGCCCCTGTACAGGGGCTCTTTATAGACTGGTTGCGGGGGCTGGATTTGAACCAACGACCTTCGGGTTATGAGCCCGACGAGCTACCAGACTGCTCCACCCCGCGTCAAACTGGGCACGAATTATACGACCCATGGCCAACACAGGTCAACCGAAACCCTAAAACACAAGAAAGCCCGCACTAGGCGGGCCTGCTTGTTTGGTACCGAGGAGGGGACTCGAACCCCTACAGCCTATGGCCACTACCACCTCAAGGTAGCGTGTCTACCAATTCCACCACCTCGGCAAAAACCTTTACTGCCCTTCTTCCACCTCAGGAAGATCACCCGACGGAGCTTCCGACTTGCGCTCTTCGAGCACCGGAACATCTTCTACCGCCGGCTTGCTGACCGGAACCTCCAGCACCGCCGGGTCCGGCAAACCTGCCTGCGACAGCTGATCGGCCTGCTGTTTTGCGAAGAACGCCAAACCCAGACTTGTCAGGAAAAAAACGCCAGCAAGTATAGCAGTAAACCGACTCAGAAAGGTAGCAGAACCTTGGCTTCCGAAAACAGTTGCCGAAGCACCCGAACCGAAAGACGCACCAGCGTCCGCACCCTTACCCTGCTGCAGCAGCACCAGCGCAACCACACCAAGAGCAACCAGCAGATGCACCACAATCACAACAGTCTGCAACATCTGTTCAGTTCCCCGCGGCGCGACAGATCGCACCGAATTCATCCGCTTTCAGAGAGGCCCCACCAACCAGCCCCCCATCAATATCCGCCATAGCGAACAGCTCGGCGGCATTATCTGCCTTCACGCTACCGCCATACAGAAGCCTTACACCCTCAGCGATGCTCCGATCTCTGCATGCCAGCTGCGCGCGAATGGCAGCATGAACTTCTTGAGCCTGCTCGGGCGTCGCAGTCAGCCCGGACCCAATCGCCCAAACAGGCTCGTATGCGACAACCGCAGACCGAAACGCCTCGACTCCATGATCATCGAGAACACGCCCCAGCTGCCGCCCTACCACTTCAAGCGTCTTGCCAGCCTTGCGCTCCTCGAGCGTCTCACCGAGACACAGCACAGGCTTCAAACCACCAGCCTGAACCGCAGCAAACTTTTGGCTTACCACTTCGTCCGTCTCACCCAATACCAGGCGACGCTCGGAGTGACCCACCAGAACCCACTCGCAACCGATGTCAGCCAACTGCTCAGCTGAAACCTCACCGGTCAGCGCCCCGAAACCTGACTGCAAGGCACAATCCTGAGCACCGACGGAAACATCTGAACCATCGAGAGCACTCAGAACCTGACTGACATGCACACAGGAGGGGAACACCGCAATCTCAACCACTGCAGGCACAGCCTGCCGACGGAAAGACTCGATCAGCTCTGCGACGCTAGCGCGGGTACCGTTCATTTTCCAGTTACCAGCTACCATGGGGCGACGCATGCTTTACCTCATCGGTCAAAGTGGGCGCAGATGTTACTCAACAGCCACGCACCTGGCAAGCGCGATCATGCACAAACTTCAGCAACGATCCTGGCGAGCTCTTCCGCCATGCCCCGCACCTGCTGCTGGTCGTCACCTTCGACCATTACGCGCACCAGAGGCTCCGTTCCCGACTTGCGCAAAAGGACCCGGCCGCGCCCGGCCATCTGCTCCGTGACGTGGTCACAGGCAGCCTGCACGCGCGGATCATTGATCGGGTCGCGCTCACCAGAGAAGCGCACATTGATCAGCACCTGCGGACACTTGTGCCAGGCCAGGCGCTCCTGCGCGAGCGTCTGATCACGACGGCGAAGCGCCAGCACCACCTGCAAGGCCGCGATGATCGCGTCACCCGTGGTCGTGTGCTGGGCGCAAACGATATGTCCGGAGTTCTCGCCGCCCAATGCCCAGCCACGCTCGAGCATCTCGGCGATCACATAGCGATCCCCGACCTTGGCCCGCGAGAACGGTATTTCCCGCGCCGCCAGGGCGAGTTCAAGCCCCAGATTACTCATCAGCGTGCCAACCACACCACCCGCCAACCGATCTCGCTCCTGCAGGTCAGTTGCAATGATGTAGAGCAGCTCGTCGCCATCCACCACGGCTCCGGTATGGTCGACCATCATCACCCGATCGCCGTCGCCATCGAAGGCAATGCCCAGGTCAGCGCCCTGATCGACGACCGCCTTCTGCAACTGCCCAACATGGGTGGAACCGACATCGGCATTGATGTTCAGCCCGTCCGGCTGCGCTGCAATGACCACCACCTCGGCACCCAGCTCGCGGAACACGCTGGGCGCCACCTTGTAGGTCGCGCCATGGGCACAGTCGATCACCAGCTTGAGCCCGGAGAAATCGGTACTGGTCGGCACGCTGCTTTTGCAGAACTCGATATAGCGACCGGCCGCATCATTGATCCGCGATGCCTTGCCCAGCTGCGCCGACTCCACCACCGTCATCGGTGTGTCGATCAGCTCCTCGATCATCAGCTCCACTTCATCGGGCAGCTTGGTGCCACGACCGGAGAAGAACTTGATGCCGTTGTCGTGATGCGGGTTATGCGACGCACTGATGACGATGCCGGCGTCGGCGTGAAAGGTACGCGTGAGATAGGCTACCGCCGGCGTCGGCATTGGCCCGAGCAACAATACATCCGCCCCCGCGGCCGACAGACCGGCCTGCAATGCCGACTCGAACATGTAGCCCGAGATACGCGTGTCCTTGCCAATCAGGATGCGGCACTTGCCCTGCTTGCGGAACGCCATGCCAGCAGCCCAACCCAGCTTGAGCATGAAGTCCGGCGTGATTGGATGCTGACCGACATGCCCACGAATACCGTCGGTGCCGAAATACTTTCTACTCATGGTGACTTCCCTATTCCGCCGCCTGCACTGCAGCGATCATTCGAACCACATCAACCGTCTCGGCAACATCGTGCACCCGCACGATCTGCGCCCCCTCACTCACGGCAAGCGCAGCCAGCGCCAGGCTACCGCACAGCCTCTCGGCAACAGGGCGGTCCAGCACCTTCCCGATCATGCTCTTGCGCGACACGCCGATCAGCAGCGGTCGCCCCAGGCGGTGCAATACCTGCAGATGCTTGAACAAACTCAGATTGTGCTCCAGCGTCTTGGCGAAGCCGAAACCGGGATCGAGCACGATACGCTCGGCAGGAATGCCCGCCGCGGCACAGACCGCCATTCGCTCCTCGAGAAAAGAGCAGACTTCGGCCGTAACGTCGGAATAACACGGGCTGTCCTGCATGTCGCCCGGCTCGCCGCGCATATGCATGAGGCACACCGGCAGCCCGGTATCCGCGGCAGCATCCAGCGCACCATCGCGACGCAGCGAGCGTACATCATTGATCAATCCCGCCCCCAGGCGCGCGCTCTCACGCATGACAGCGGGCGTGGAGGTATCGACGGAAATGACCACGTCCAACTCGCGCGCTATCGCCTCGACAATCGGGGCAACCCGCTCCAGCTCTTCGGTTGGCGACACCGCACGGGCGCCAGGCCGAGTCGACTCGCCCCCCACGTCGACAAGTGTCGCGCCCGCAGCAACCATTGCCTCGGCGTGGCGCACGGCGGCGTCGCGCTCTGCAAATCGCCCACCATCGGAGAAGGAGTCAGGGGTGACATTGAGAATTCCCATCACATGAGGACGGGAAAGATCGAGAATCCGACTGCCACAAGCCAGCCGAAAGGATGAAAGCGAATCAGTCATTTACGAGCCTTATACGATCAGGCCAGGCACCCGAGCAGGAAGCCGGTGTTGCACAACAGCCAGCGACTCGGAAGCATCGAGGGCAAACAATTTACACCACAAGGGGCGCTAATGCGCCCCTTGTGGATACCACCCATGATGTCGTCAGGCTACGACCTGCAACCGGCGGTCAGTGCTCGCCGGCCGGGCCGCCGATCGGCGTTTGCGGACGACTGTCGTCCGGCACCGCTGGCGTACCCGACGCACCCGACCCACCTTCCCAGTCACGCGGCTCACGAGGCGTACGCCCAGCCATGATGTCGTCGATCTGTGGAGCATCGATGGTTTCGTACTTCATGAGCGCCTCGGCCATCATGTCGAGCTTGTCGCGATTGTCGGTCAGAATCTGCTTGGCGGTGCCGTAGCAGTGATCGATGATGCTGCGAACCTCCTCATCGATCAGTCGTGCCGTCTCCCCGGACACATTGGCATGCTGGCTGCCAGCACTGCGTCCAAGAAAGACCTCGCCTTCTTCCTCGGCATACATCAATGGCCCGAGCTTCTCGGAAAGCCCCCACTTGGTAACCATGTTCCTGGCGAGCTGCGTCGCACGCATGATGTCGTTGGACGCACCCGTGGTGACTCCCTCGAAGCCGAGGGTCATTTCCTCGGCGATCCGACCACCAAACAGCGAGCATATCTGACTGGTGAGTGCACGCTTGGACAGACTGTAGCGATCTTCCTCCGGGAGGAACATGGTGACACCAAGCGCCCGCCCGCGCGGAATGATGGAGACCTTGTACACCGGGTCGTGCTCCGGCACCACGCGGCCGACGATGGCATGCCCCGCCTCATGGTAAGCAGTGTTGAGCTTCTCCTTCTCGGACATGACCATCGACTTGCGCTCGGCGCCCATCATGATCTTGTCCTTGGCCAGCTCGAACTCCTTCATCTCGACGATGCGCTTGTTTGCACGCGCGGCGAAAAGCGACGCCTCGTTGACCAGGTTGGCCAGATCTGCGCCGGAAAAGCCCGGCGTACCACGCGCGATGACGGCTGGTTCGACGTTCTCGCTGACCGGCACCTTGCGCATATGCACCTTGAGTATCTGCTCGCGACCGCGGATGTCCGGCAGCCCGACCACCACCTGGCGATCGAAACGACCAGGGCGCAACAATGCGGGATCGAGCACGTCGGGGCGGTTGGTCGCCGCGATAACGATGATGCCGTCGTTCATCTCGAAGCCGTCCATCTCCACCAGCAACTGGTTGAGGGTCTGCTCGCGCTCGTCGTGCCCACCACCCAGGCCGGCACCACGATGGCGACCGACCGCGTCGATCTCGTCGATGAAGATGATGCATGGCGCATGCTTCTTCGCCTGTTCGAACATGTCGCGTACACGGCTGGCGCCGACACCGACGAACATCTCGACGAAGTCCGAACCGGAGATGGTGAAGAACGGCACCTTGGCTTCACCTGCGATGGCCTTGGCCAGCAGCGTCTTGCCGGTACCCGGCGGGCCGACCATGAGCACGCCACGGGGGATGCGACCACCAAGGCGCTGGAACTTGCCCGGATCGCGAAGGAACTCGACCAGCTCATGGACTTCTTCCTTGGCCTCGTCGCAGCCAGCGACATCGGCGAAGGTGGTCTTGACCTGATCTTCTGACAGCAGGCGCGCCTTGCTCTTGCCGAAGCTCATCGGCCCGCCCTTGCCACCGGCACCGCCCTGCATCTGCCGCATGAAGAACATGAACACGGCGATGATCACCAGAATCGGGAAGCTGGCAACCAGCAACTGCGTCCAGATGCTCTGCTGCTCGGGCTGCTTGCCTTCGATCAACACGTTGTTGTCGAGCAGATCGCCGATCAGGCCATTGTCCTGGATCGCCGGGCGGATCGTCTTGAAGGTATCGCCGTCGCTGCGCTTGCCGATGATCACGAAGCCATCGACGGTCACGCGCTCCACGCGCCCTTCCTTGACCTGCTCGAGGAAATCCGAGTAGTTCAGCGTCTGCGGCTCGCTCGGGCTGGAGAAGTTGTTCATCACCGTGACCAGTACGGCGGCAATGATCAACCACAGAATCAGGTTTTTTGCCATGTCGTTCAAATTAACTACCCTCTGGAGCAAACCCGTTGTCTGCGGGCCCGCATGACGGCCGATTGGTTGCTCGGCCTAACTTACTACACAACGCACCGGAACATGCAGCTGGTCTGTAACCCCATGAAACAGCCTAGCCCTTGTCCGACGGGGGCGTCCATTCGACTGAAGCGTGACCTATAGACCGCATGGAGCGACATTCGGCACCGCGACGCTATTCGATCTGTACATCGCGCGCGGCTGATCGGTGGCCCTCACCCCACTCATATTGGGGACCATATCGAAAATCACAAGGTCGACCGGATTGTCGCCGGCAACCCGACTGGTCACCTGCGGCCAGCCCCCAGGAGCCGCGCCAAGTTCGACCACGGTCATGCCGGGGCACAGGATGCGATCCTTCTCCTGGATTTCGAGCAGCTTGTAGCTGGCCCGCGAACGATAGCCGTCGCGCTGCGCCACCTTCACGCAGGGATCGTTGAAATGTTCTTTCAGCCAACGCGGGCTGGTCCTGGAACGTGCCAAGCTGATACCTCATCTGTGCGGCCCGGCACCTCTCGGTTACACTAGCCGCCGTTTTTCAAGGGTTCTGACGCAAGGGTCGAAATATGCCGCTCACCAACGAGCAGAAGAAACAGTACAAGTCCATCGGCCACCACCTGAAACCGGTTCTGATCGTAGCCGAAAACGGGCTGACCGAAGGTGTTCAAGCCGAACTCGAGCGAGCCCTCAACGATCACGAGCTGATCAAGATCCAGTTCCGTCTCGCAGAGCGCGAGGATCGCCGTGCGCTGATGGAAGAGCTTTGCAAGATCGGCAAGTGCGAACTGGTCCAGGTCATCGGCAAGATGGCGCTGGTATATCGCAAGAATCCGAAGCCGAACAAGCAACTGTCCAACATCCACCGCTTCCAGGCCTGAGTTCGGGCGCGGCAGACACCGGCCTGCCGCGCCGCTTAACGCTCGCGCCCCGGAGGCGGCTGCAGGACCAGCATCAGGCCACAGAACGCCATGGCCAGAAAGCTGAAACCGGACCAGTAGAGCGAATCGAACCAGCCGGCTCGCATCAGCATGTGACTGCCAGCCAGCAGCATTGTCGCCACCAGCAACTGCCCGCGGACATCTCGCCACAAGCTGCGAATTCCGCTCGCCTGAATCAGCACCAGCGCCTGCAAGGCAGCGCAGAACGCGGCGAGCCCAACCAGCAACGGCCGCAGACTGGCGCCAATCTCCTCCACCAGCATCGGCGCCAGGCCGATTCGAGCGAGCGCAGGCAACACCAGAAACTGCAACAACCACAGGCCGCCGACCCAGAATGTCTGAGCCAGCTGCCAGGTGATGATACCGGCTCGCGCGGGCTGCCGATCAGATATGGCGAACTTCGACAATCTCGTACTCGATCAGCCCACTGGGCGTCTTGACCGCCACTACACCACCCTCTTCCTTACCAATCAGCGCACGCGCAATCGGTGAACTCACCGACAGCTTGCCCTGCTTGATATCGGCCTCATCGTCACCGACGATCTGGTAGGTCACCTGCTCGTCGGTCTCGACGTTGGCGATATCTACGGTGGTACCGAAGATCACCTTGCCGGTCGGCGGGATGCTGGCGATGTCGATGACCTGGGCATTCTGCAAACGGCCCTCGATATCGCGAACCCGCGCCTCGACCATGCCCTGCTGCTCGCGCGCGGCATGATACTCGGCGTTTTCCTTGAGATCGCCCAGCTCGCGCGCCTCGGCGATCGCCTGGGTGATCTGCGGACGCAAAACGGTCTTGAGATGCTTGAGTTCGTCTTCCAGAGCGCGAGCACCCTGGATGGTCATTGGAAATTTTGTCATGCCTTGAATCCTGCATGGAGATCCTGCAAGCGGCGCACGGTCTTCTCTGGGCCGAACTTGAGCGCCTCACAGATTGCCTGACCACCCGCGATGGTGGTGGTGATGCATATCTTGTGCTGCAGGGCGTTACGACGAATGGAATAAGAGTCGGCGATGGACTGGCGCCCTTCGGTAGTATTGATCACCAGCGTGACTTCGTCATTCTTGATCATGTCGACTACGTGGGGACGGCCTTCGGTCACCTTGTTCACACGACGCACCGGCAGCCCGGCCGCCTCGATGATCCGCGCGGTGCCGGCGGTGGCCACGACTTCGAAACCCAGGCCGACCAGATCACGAGCGACCTGTTCGACGTAAGGTTTGTCGTCTTCGCGCACGCTGAGGAACGCACAACCGGAAGTCGGCAGGATTTCGCTGGCGCCCAACTGAGCCTTGGCGAAGGCTTCGGCAAAGCTGTCACCAACCCCCATCACCTCACCGGTGGACTTCATTTCCGGACCGAGGATGGTGTCGACGCCCGGGAACTTGGCGAACGGGAAGACCGCTTCCTTGACACTGAAGTAGGTCGGAATGATCTCGCGGGTGAAACCGACTTCCTCGAGGGTCTTGCCAGCCATCACGCGCGCAGCCACCTTGGCCAGCGACTCGCCGATGCACTTGGACACGAACGGCACCGTACGCGAGGCTCGCGGGTTGACCTCGAGCACGTAGATGTCCTCGCCCTGCACCGCCATCTGCACGTTCATCAGACCGATCACGTCGAGCTCCAGCGCCATCTTGCGCACCTGCTCGCGGATCTCGTCCTGAATATGCTGCGGCAGCGAATAGGCCGGCAGCGAGCACGCCGAGTCACCGGAGTGAACGCCGGCCTGCTCGATGTGCTGCATGATGCCGCCGATGACCACATCGGTGCCGTCGCAGACCGCATCGATATCCACCTCGATGGCGCAGTTGAGGAAGTGGTCGAGCAGCACCGGGCTGTCGTTGGATACCTGAACCGCTTCACGCATGTAGCGCTTGAGCTCTTCTTCCTCGTAGACGATTTCCATCGCACGACCGCCCAGCACGTAGGATGGGCGCACGACCAGTGGGTAGCCGATGGCCTTGGAAGCAGCGATGGCCTCTTCTTCGCTGCGCGCCGTGGCGTTCTGCGGCTGGCGCAGATTCAGGCGCTGCACCATCTGCTGGAAGCGCTCACGGTCTTCGGCGCGGTCGATGGCGTCCGGGCTGGTACCGATGATCGGCACACCAGCCTCTTCCAGCGCACGGCAGATCTTCAGCGGCGTCTGGCCGCCGTACTGCACGATGACGCCCTTGGGCTGCTCGACACGGACGATTTCCAGCACGTCCTCCAGGGTGACCGGCTCGAAGTACAGGCGGTCGGAGGTGTCGTAGTCGGTGGAGACGGTTTCCGGGTTGCAGTTGACCATGATGGTCTCGTAGCCGTCTTCACGCATGGCCAGCGCGGCATGCACGCAGCAGTAGTCGAACTCGATGCCCTGGCCGATACGGTTGGGGCCGCCGCCGAGGATCATGATTTTCTCGCGGCTCGACGGGTTGGCCTCGCACTCTTCCTCGTAGGTCGAATACATGTAGGCGGTGTCGGTGGCGAACTCGGCAGCGCAGGTATCGACGCGCTTGTAGACCGGTAGCACCTTGAGCTTGTGACGATGGCTGCGCAGGTTCTTCTCGGTGACGCCCAGCAGCTTGGCCAGGCGCGCATCGGAGAAGCCCTTGCGCTTGAGCCTGTACATCATGTCGCGGTCGATGCTGGACAGGCCCAGGGTCTTGACGTGCTCCTCGTCCTTGACCAGGTCCTCGATCTGTACCAGGAACCAGGGGTCGATCTTGGTCAGGGCGAACACGTCTTCGACGCTCTTGCCGGCGCGGAAGGCGTCGGCCACGAACCAGATGCGGTCGGCGCCCGGAACGGTCAGCTCACGCTTGAGCGTGCTTTCCGCCTCGGCATCAGCGAGGTTCAGCTTGGGGTCGAAACCGGTGGCACCGACTTCCAGGCCACGCAGGGCTTTCTGCATGGACTCCTGGAAGGTGCGACCGATGGCCATGACTTCACCGACCGACTTCATCTGGGTGGTCAGGCGCGCGTCGGCCTTGGGGAATTTCTCGAAGGCGAAGCGCGGCACCTTGGTCACGACGTAGTCGATGGCCGGCTCGAACGAGGCCGGGGTACGTCCGCCGGTGATGTCGTTGGAAAGCTCGTCGAGGGTATAACCAACAGCCAGCTTGGCGGCGATCTTGGCGATCGGGAAACCGGTGGCCTTGGAGGCCAGCGCCGAGGAACGCGACACGCGCGGGTTCATCTCGATCACCACCATGCGGCCGGTGTCCGGGCAGATACCGAACTGCACGTTGGAGCCGCCGGTTTCCACGCCGATCTCGCGCAACACCGCCAGCGAGGCGTTGCGCAGGATCTGGTATTCCTTGTCGGTCAGAGTCTGGGCCGGCGCCACGGTGATGGAGTCACCGGTGTGCACGCCCATCGGGTCGAAGTTCTCGATGGAGCAGACGATGATGCAGTTGTCCTTCTTGTCGCGGACCACCTCCATCTCGTACTCCTTCCAGCCGATCAGCGACTCGTCGATCAGCAGCTCGCTGGTCGGCGACAGGTCCAGGCCGCGGGCACAGATCTCTTCGAACTCTTCACGGTTGTAGGCGATACCGCCGCCAGTACCACCCATGGTGAACGACGGGCGAATGATGCAGGGGAAGCCGACCTTGTCGAGCACGCCATAGGCTTCTTCCATGTTGTGCGCGATACCCGACACCGGGCAGGCCAGGCCGATGTTCTTCATCGCCTTGTCGAAGCGCGAGCGGTCCTCGGCCTTGTCGATGGTGTCGGCGTTGGCACCGATCATTTCCACGCCGAACTTCGCGAGCACGCCATGCTTTTCCAGGTCCAGCGCACAGTTCAGCGCAGTCTGGCCGCCCATGGTCGGCAACAGTGCGTCCGGACGCTCCTTCTCGATGATCTTGGCCACCGTGGCCCACTTGATCGGCTCGATGTAGGTGGCGTCGGCCATGGCCGGGTCGGTCATGATGGTGGCCGGATTGGAGTTCACCAGGATGACGCGGAAGCCTTCTTCCTTGAGCGCCTTGCACGCCTGCGCACCGGAATAGTCGAACTCGCAGGCCTGACCGATGACGATGGGCCCGGCGCCGAGGATGAGGATGCTTTTGATGTCTGTACGTTTTGGCATTTTCGTTACTCGAATCCTTAGGTCAGTCGGCGAGTCATCTTGAGAGTTACTGCGCGCCGCCTGGGCTGCGTTGCGCGGTACTCACTTCCTCGCCGTACTACCTGTACTGTCTCGTCGTTGCGTTCTGGGCGCCTTGCCCAGACCGCGCTCGCTACACTCTCAAGACGGCTCGTTTACTGTCGCTTGGCCATGGCTTCGATAAAACGGTCGAACAGCGGCGCGACGTCGTGCGGACCCGGGCTCGCCTCGGGGTGACCCTGGAAGCTGAAGGCCGACTTGTCGGTACGCTCGATGCCCTGCAGGGTGCCGTCGAACAGCGACTTGTGCGTCGCGCGCACGTTGGCCGGCAGGCTGGCTTCGTCCACGGCGAAGCCATGGTTCTGACTGGTGATCATCACAACGCCGGTCTTGAGGTCCTGCACCGGATGATTCGCGCCGTGGTGGCCGTTGGGCATCTTCACGGTCTTGGCGCCGGAGGCCAGGGCCAGCAGCTGGTGGCCGAGGCAGATGCCGAACACCGGAATGTCGGTCTCGAGCACTTCCCGGATCGCCTTGATCGCGTAGTCGCAGGGCTCGGGGTCACCCGGGCCGTTGGCCAGGAAGATACCGTCCGGATTCAGCGCAAGGGCTTCGCTGGCAGGCGTCTGCGCCGGCAGCACGGTGACGCGGCAACCGCGAGCGACCAGCATGCGCAGGATGTTGTACTTCACGCCGTAGTCGAAAGCGACGACGTGGTACGGCAACTCGCTGGCCGGGATCTCGGCATGGCCGTCATCCTTCAGGCACCAGACGCTGGAACGCCACTCGTAACGCTCCTTGACGCTGACTTCCTTCGCCAGATCCATGCCCTTGAGGCCCGGAAAGCTACGCGCCAGTTCCAGCGCCTTCTCTTCGGTAGCATCTTCCCCTGCCAGGATGCAGCCGTTCTGCGCGCCCTTTTCGCGAAGGATGCGCGTCAGGCGGCGGGTATCGATACCCGCAATGGCGACGGTACCGTTAGCCTTCAGATAGTCGGGCAGCGACTGCTTGTTACGCCAGTTGCTGGCCAGTAGCGGCAGGTCACGAATGACCAGGCCGGCGGCCCAGACCTTCCACGACTCAGCGTCTTCCGGCGTCGTCCCGGTGTTGCCGACGTGCGGATAGGTCAGTGTCACGATCTGCTTGGCGTAGGAGGGATCGGTAAGGATTTCCTGATAGCCGGTCATGGCGGTATTGAACACCACCTCACCAATGGTATGCCCATCGGCGCCGATGGATTCGCCGCGAAAGATGCTGCCGTCGGCAAGGGCCAGAATGGCAGGCGTAAGGGCTGGCTTAGTCAAGAGACCTCCCGTAGATCAAGGCTGGAGCAGACGCAGATTGTAAAAAAGCGGGATGACGTGTGAAGGTCATCCCGCTTTTTGTTTGATTCATTTCTGCGCAACTTTTAGTGGACACACTAAAGCGGGAAGCTTACATAAAACCGCCTTTACGGTCCAGCCGAAATAGCCAGCAAGCGCACCCGAACGGGGCGCAGCGCTGCCACACCGCGCAGAAATATCATTTCAGACCAAGCACATCCTGCATGTCGTAGAGCCCGGAGGGCTTCTCGTCGAGCCAAAGCGCCGCACGCACGGCACCCTTGGCAAAGGTCATGCGACTGGAAGCCTTATGGGTGATCTCCACTCGCTCGCCGTCCGCCGCGAACAGCACGGTATGGTCACCGACCACATCGCCAGCGCGTACCGTGGCGAAGCCGATGGTTTCGCGCTGACGCGCACCGGTCTGCCCTTCCCGACCATAGACAGCAACCTTCTGCAGGTCACGCCCCAGCGCCTCGGCGACGACCTCACCCATGCGCAGCGCAGTACCGGAAGGCGCATCGACCTTGTGCCGGTGATGCGCCTCGATGATCTCGATATCGACCTCGTCTCCCAGCACTCGCGCGGCCGTATCCAGCAGCTTGAGACAGAGGTTGACGCCGACACTGAAATTGGCGGCGAAGACGATCGGAATGTCCTTTGCCGCCGCAGCGAGACGGTCTTTCTCTTCAGGCGAAAATCCGGTGGTACCGATCACCATCGCCTTGCCGGCACGCCGGCAGACTTCAAGATTCTTCAGGGTCACCGAGGGATGGGTGAAATCGATCAGCACGTCGAACTCGTCCACGGTCCGAGCAAGCTCACCGGTCAGGGGCACACCCAGGCGACCGATGGCCGCCAGCTCGCCGGCATCGGCACCGACGAGAGTACTGTCCGGCCGATCGATGGCTGCCGTCAGACCCGCGACACCGCCGGTCTGCTGCACCGCTTCGATCAGGGTCTTGCCCATGCGTCCGGCGGCGCCGGTCACTGCAATACGTCGCATCAAATCAGCTCCAGGCTGCAGGCCTCAGGCGGCAGACGCAGGCATCAAGCCTGTCACCCACCACCCGCGGCCGTCTGTCATACATCACCGAAAAAGCGCTTCATACCCTCGAACCAGCCACTGGCCTTGGGCGAATGGGAGGTGTCGCCCTGCAGCGTGCCACGAAACTCCTCGAGCATCTCGCGCTGACGCTTGCTCAGGTTGACCGGTGTTTCGACCACCACGCGACACATCAGATCGCCTGCCGCGCCGCCACGCACCGGGGCCACACCCTTGCCACGCAGACGGAACTGCTTGCCGGTCTGGGTGCCTTCCGGGATCTTCAGCTTGACCCGACCATCAAGGGTGGGAACTTCCAACTCACCGCCCAGCGCCGCATCGGCAAAGCTGATCGGCACTTCGCAGTACAGATGCTTGCCGTCACGCTGGAAAATCGCGTGCTCGCGGACGTTGACCACCACATACAGGTCGCCAGCCGGGCCACCCTGGGTGCCCGCCTCGCCTTCGCCGGACAGGCGAATGCGGTCGCCGGTATCCACCCCTGGCGGCACCTTGACCGAGAGTGTCTTCTGCTCTTCCACGCGCCCCTGCCCATGGCAACTGCTGCACGGATCGGAAATCATCTTGCCGCTGCCGTGGCAGCGCGGGCAGGTCTGCTGCACCGAGAAGAAGCCCTGCTGCATGCGCACCTGACCGATGCCACCGCAGGTGGTACAGGTCACCGGGCTGGTGCCCTTCTTCGCGCCGGTGCCATCGCAGGGCTTGCACTCGACCAGAGTCGGCACGCGAATGGTGACCGTGGTGCCACGCACCGCCTCTTCCAGGTCCAGCTCCAGCGTATAGCGCAGATCGCTGCCACGCTGGGCGCCGCCACGGCCACCGCCGCGACCGCCATTGAAGAAGTCACTGAACACATCGCCGAAGATGTCGGAGAAATTGGCGCCGCCATACCCCGCCCCAGCCGCGCCCGCCCCCATCTGAGGATCGACGCCGGCATGCCCGTACTGATCGTAGGCAGCCCGCTTGCTCGGGTCGGAGAGCACTTCATAGGCCTCGTTGGCCTCCTTGAAGGCGTCCTCAGCCGCCTTGTCCCCCGGATTGCGGTCGGGGTGATGCTTCATCGCAAGACGTCGATAAGCCTTTTTCAGCTCCGCCTCGCTGGCACCGCGCTCGACACCCAGCACCTCATAAAAATCGCGTTTGGCCATAACTATCCTGAACCCTCAATTTCATGCCTTCCAGACACGCCGACGCGGGAGCAAGCCCCCGCGTGGCGGTCGCGCCCGCCCCGGACAGCGTCGGGGCGAGCTGGAGCGGAAGCAAGCCAGGGCTTACTTGTTGTCCTTGACCTCTTCGAACTCGGCATCGACCACGTCGTCACCCGGCTTGCCCTGCTCGCCGGCCGACTGGGCCTCGCCTGCCTGGGCCTGCTCGGCGTACATCTTCTGCGCCACCGGAGTCGAGGCCTGGGAAACCGCGGCGATCTTGGCTTCGATTTCGGCCTTGTCGTCGCCCTTGATGGCCGCCTCCAGCTCGCCGAGCGCCTTCTCTATCGCCGCCTTGTCCTCATCGCTGGCCTTGTCACCGGCTTCGGTCAGCATCTTGCGGGTGGCGTGAACCAGCTGATCACCCTGGTTGCGCGCTGTCGCCAGCTCTTCGAACTTGCGGTCTTCCTCGGCATTGGCCTCGGCATCGCGGACCATCTGCTCGATCTCCTCCTCGGACAGACCCGAGTTGGCCTTGATCACGATGGACTGCTGCTTGCCGGTGGCCTTGTCCTTGGCGGACACGTGCAGGATGCCGTTGGCGTCGATGTCGAACGTGACCTCGATCTGCGGCATGCCACGCGGGGCCGGCGGGATCTCGGCCAGGTCGAAACGACCCAGCGACTTGTTCTGCGCCGCCTGCTTGCGCTCACCCTGCAGCACGTGAATGGTCACGGCGCTCTGGTTGTCGTCGGCAGTGGAGAACACCTGCGACTTCTTGGTCGGGATGGTGGTGTTCTTCTCTATCAGCGGCGTCATCACACCACCCAGGGTTTCGATACCCAGGGTCAGCGGAGAGACGTCCAGCAGCAGCACGTCCTTGACGTCGCCGGCCAGTACCGCGCCCTGAATGGCAGCGCCCATGGCGACGGCTTCGTCCGGATTGACGTCCTTGCGTGCTTCCTTGCCGAAGAACTCGGCGACCTTCTGCTGCACCAGCGGCATGCGGGTCTGACCACCGACCAGGATCACGTCGTCAATTTTGGAAACGTCGACACCGGCATCCTTCAGCGCGATACGGCAAGGCTCGATGGTGCGCTGCACCAGATCCTCGACCAGCGCTTCCAGCTTGGCGCGGGAGATCTTCACGTTCAGGTGCTTCGGACCGGTCGAGTCTGCGGTGATGTACGGCAGGTTGACGTCGGTCTGCTGGCTGGAAGACAGCTCGATCTTGGCCTTCTCGGCGGCTTCCTTCAGGCGCTGCATGGCCAGCGGGTCGCCCTTGAGGTTCATGCCGGTTTCTTTCTTGAACTCGTCGACAAGGTAGTCGATCAGGCGAATATCGAAGTCTTCACCACCGAGGAAGGTGTCACCGTTGGTGGCCAGCACTTCGAACTGGTGCTCGCCGTCGACTTCGGCAATCTCGATCACCGACACGTCGAAGGTACCGCCACCCAGGTCATAGACGATCACAGTGTGGTCGCCCTTGGCCTTGTCCATGCCATAGGCCAGCGCCGCCGCGGTGGGCTCGTTGATGATGCGCTTGACGTCCAGGCCGGCGATGCGACCGGCATCCTTGGTAGCCTGGCGCTGACTGTCGTTGAAGTAGGCCGGAACGGTGATTACCGCTTCGGTCACCGGCTCACCGAGATAGTCCTCGGCGGTCTTCTTCATCTTCTTCAGGATTTCCGCGGAGATCTGCGGCGGCGCCATCTTCTGGCCATTCACCTCGACCCAGGCGTCGCTGTTGTCCGCCTTGACGATCTTGTAAGGGACCATCTGGATGTCTTTCTGCACCACTTCTTCGTCGAAGCGGCGGCCGATCAGACGCTTCACCGCGTACAGGGTGTTGTGCGGATTGGTCACTGCCTGACGCTTGGCCGACTGGCCAACCAGGATCTCGCCATCGTTTGCATACGCGATGATCGACGGAGTGGTACGGCCGCCTTCGGCGTTTTCAATAACCTTGGCCTTGCCGTTTTCCAGAATCGAGACACAGGAGTTGGTGGTCCCCAGGTCGATACCGATGATCTTGCCCATTTAATCGCTCTCCAAATTTCGATTGGTCCGCGCCTGTCTACCGGCTGCGGGTAACACAAAAACGCTTGGCTACCAGATGGGGGTGGGTAACCGGATTTCAAGCCTTCTCGTCGATGGAAGGCGGCGCCTCGGCCGGCGCCTTGCTGACCACGACCATTGCCGGACGCAGCAGGCGGCCGTTGAGCAGATAACCTTTCTGGAACACCTTGAGCACGCTGCCTGGCTCGACATGAGTACTTTCTTCCATGGCCATGGCCTGGTGATGCTCGGGATTGAACGGCTCACCATGGGGATCCAGCTGTTCCAGCTGGTGACGCGCCAGGGTATCGAGCAGCAGCTTGAGGGTCAGTTCGACGCCCTCGCGCATCGGCTTGACGGCTTCATCGTCCGGATTGGAAAGCTCGAGACCGCGCTCCAGGCTGTCGGCAACGCCCAGCAGGTCACCGGCGAACTTCTCCAGCGCGAACTTGTGCGCCTTTTCAATATCCTGCTCGGCGCGCCGGCGGATGTTCTGCAACTCCGCCGCCACCCGCAAGGACTGATCCTGCGCAGCAGCCAACTGCTCTTCCAGCGACTGCACGCGAGCCGCCAGATCCTCGGCTACGTCCGCTTCCGAATGCTCAGGCGCTTCCGGGTTCTGGTTATCCAGGTTCTGCTCGTCGGCCATGGGCCCTCCTCTCTGCACGATCAGCGGGCGGCAAACCCGCGCTTGTGCCGCTATATGGGGGCAGGAAAAACCGGGTTCAAGGGTACGAAGCAAAGTGCAGCCAGCGAAATGACAGGCAACCGCACATTCATCCTTCAGAGCTTGTAGCAAGCGCGAAAACCACTGTATAAATAGCCAGCCACGCAACCCGGGAGCCTTTGTCATGCTGGTTCATCTATCGGTTCACAACTACGCCATCGTCGAACACCTGGACCTCGAGCTGAAGCGAGGCATGAGCGTAATCAGCGGCGAAACCGGCGCCGGCAAGTCGATCATGCTCGACGCCCTCGGCCTGACGCTGGGCGACCGCGCCGACAGCAGCGTGGTGCGGATCGGTGCAGACAAGGCGGACATCCTCGCCAGTTTCGACCTGGACGATATTCCCGATGCTCGCGCCTGGCTGGCCGAACGCGACATGGAAAGCGATGGCCCCTGCATCCTGCGGCGCGTGATCACCGCCGAAGGCCGCTCGCGTGGCTATATCAACGGCACACCCTGCCCACAGGGCGATCTCAAGGCCCTGGGTGAACTGCTGATCGACATTCACGGCCAGCATGAGCACCAGTCGCTGCTGAAGACCGACACCCATCGCCGCCTGCTCGACGAGTACAGCGGCAGCCAGGAACTGGCGCGACAGGTACAGCTGGCTGCACAGCGCTGGCGGCAGACCCGCCAGACACTGGAGCGACTGAGCAATAGTGGCGACGAACAGCGCGCACGCCACCAGTTGCTCAGCTATCAGCTGGAGGAGCTGGAGAACCTGGCGCTGGGCGAGAACGAACTGGAACAGCTGGAGCAGGAACACAAGAACCTGGCCAACGCCGGGCAGTTGCTCGGCGCCTGCCGCCAGGTCATGGACCTGTGCAGCGAGAGCGATGCCGGCAACGTACTGTCGGCACTGACCAGTAGCCTGCAACGCCTGACAGCCTTCCAGAACCAGCCGCAAGCCCTGACCGAAGCGGTCAACCTGCTGGCCAGCGCGCAAATCCAGGTCGAAGAAGCCATCGGCGAACTGAATCGCTTCGTCGATCACTTCGATGCCGATCCCGAGCGTCAGCAGGCGCTGGAAGAACGTCTGGACACTATCTATACCCTGGCGCGCAAGCACCGTGTACAACCGACCGAACTGCCCGGCCTGCACCTGCAACTACTGGAAGAGCTGGAGAGCCTCAACGCCGATGACGAGGCCGTCGAGCGCCTCGGCGAAGAGCTGGCCGCCTACGCTCGCCACTACGAAGAAAAGGCCGGCGAACTCAGCCGCATGCGCCAGGCCGCGGCCGAGCAGCTGGCGAATTCGGTGGAACTGGAGATTCAGCGCCTGGGCATGCCCGGCGGCCGATTCAGCGTGCAGCTCAAGCGCGCAGCGGACGGCGAATACATGCCCTACGGACTGGAGCAGGTGGAATTCCTGGTCAGCGCCAACCCGGGCCAGCCACTGCGCCCGCTGGCCAAGGTCGCGTCGGGCGGCGAACTGTCGCGCATCAGCCTGGCGATCCAGGTGATCACCGCGCAGACCTCTCGCGTTCCCACCCTGGTATTCGATGAAGTCGATGTCGGCATCGGCGGCCCGACCGCCGAGATCGTCGGCCAACTGCTGCGCCGGCTTGGCGAACGCGGCCAGGTCCTGACCGTCACCCATCTGCCACAGGTCGCCGCACAAGGGCATCATCACCTGTTCGTGCACAAGGCCCGCGGCACCGACGAAACCCGCACCGCCGTTACCGAACTGGATCAGGCCGGGCGCGTCGAGGAAATCGCACGGATGCTCGGCGGCGTCGACCTCACCGAGCAATCGCTGGCGCATGCCCGGCAGATGGTCACCTCTGCGCAGGCATGACACCTCCGGCGGACAGGCACAAAAAAGGCGGCCCGCAGCCGCCTTTTAACGCACCGTCGGATCAGTCCTTCTTGCGCACGTAGAGCACCAGATTGTGATCCACCAGCTCGTAGCCGTGGCGCTTGACGATTTCCTTCTGCAGCTTCTCGATCTCGGAATCGAAGAATTCGATGACATCGCCGCTATCGACGCAGACCATGTGATCGTGATGCCCGCTGTCGGCCAGTTCGAAGACGGCGTGACCACCGTCGAAGTTGTGCCGAACTACCAGGCCGGCCGCCTCGAACTGCGTCAGCACGCGATAGACCGTAGCCAGCCCGACATCCTCACCGGCCTCCATCAATGCCTTGTAGACGTCCTCGGCACTCATGTGACGGCGGTCCGTCGTGTCCAGCATCTGCAGGATCTTGACCCGCGGCAGGGTTACCTTGAGACCAGCTTTACGTAGTTCGCTATTTTCGACCATGGTTGGCTTTCTCGCTGCTGCTGTTTCGCAGCCTCCTTCAATACGGGTATGATCCGGGTTCTTTGCCCAGCCAAGATAGTGGAAGTCACCCACCGATGCAAAACACCAAGCTCATGCTGACCAGCCTTACCTTCGCAGGGCTGTTCGCACTCGCCGGTTGTTCATTTCCCGGGGTTTACAAGGTCGACATTCAACAGGGCAATGTCGTCACGCAGGACATGATAGACCAGTTGCGCCCCGGAATGACCCGCCAGCAGGTGCGGTTTATCATGGGCAACCCGCTGATCACCGACACCTTCCACGCCAACCGCTGGGACTACCTGTACAGCATCCAGCCCGGCGGCAGTGCACGCCAGCAGGAGCGCGTCAGCCTGGTGTTCAACGCGAACGACCAACTGGCAGGCCTGGCCGGCGATTTCATGCCCGGCGTAAGTCGCGACGAGCAGATCCTTGGCCGCGATGCACAGGCCCCGGCCACTGCGCCTGCAGCCAAGCCAAGCCAGCCAGAAGAACGCCCTGCGCCCGGCTCGCTGCTGGAGCAGATCCAGCGTGAAGTGGACGAAGCCGAACCCGTTCCGGTACCGATTCCCGAACCACTGGAAACCGAATAAAACAACGCCCGGCAAGTCCGGGCGTCTTTTATTTAACAGGCTTGGCTCAGGCGTCGTCGGACTTGTTCTTCGCCGCCCGCGCGGCACGCTGCTTGCGTACTTCCTTCGGGTCGGCGATCAACGGCCGATAGATTTCCACACGCTCCCCCTCCTCGAGCGTGCGCTCCTCGGGCTTCGCCACGGCCTTGCCGAAAATGCCCAGCGGCGCAGCAGCGAGGTCGAGCCCAGGAAAATCCGCATCCAGCCCCGAACGCAGCGCAGCCTCGCGCATGCTGGTACCGGCGGGCACGGTCATCCGCAAAAGCTTCTGCCTGTCGGCCAGGGCATAGACCACTTCGACCGCAATCGACTGCTTATCCATAAAGCTGTTTCGCCCGTTCACAGAAGGCATCCACCAAGGTGTTGGCAGCCTGGTTGAATAGCGGCCCGAGCGTCGCCTTGACCAGCGGCCCGGCATAATCGAAGGTCAGATCCAGGCTGATCTTGCAGGCTTTCTCGCCCAATGCCTTGAATTCCCAGATGCCGTGCAGGTGACTGAACGGCCCCTCCTCCAGGGTCATTTCGATCCGCCTGCCGAGCTCCAGCGCATTGCGTGTCATGAAGCGCTGGCTGAGCCCGGCCTTGGCTACCGTCATGCTGGCGTGCATCTCGGTCTCGCTACTGGAAAGCACCTCGGTCGCGGAACACCAGGGAAGGAACTGCGGGTAGCTGGCTACGTCGTTGACCATGTCGAACAGCGCCTGCGCCGGATACGGCAGTAGCGCGGAACGTTGAATGTGCGTCGTCATGCGGACCTTCTACGTCGTCGTTTCATTGCGCGCCACCTGAAAAGCCCGGCGCAGCCAGCCCGCAACCGCAGTTCGAGTCATTTTCAGAGACCCCGGCGCGGCGCAAGGCGGGCACATTGTCGGGGATTAGCGGCCGCCCCTCAAGTTTCTGCCGCTGGCGCTCGTGCGGGCTGTCGCCAGCCGCAGCGGGACTCCCTATAATGCGACCCCTATGGCCAAACAGAAGAAACAGTCCCCCGGGACCATCGCGCTGAACAAGAAAGCGCTACACGATTACTTCATCGAGCAGAAGTTCGAGGCGGGCCTCGTGCTGGCCGGCTGGGAAGTGAAAAGCATGCGCGCCGGCAAGGCGCAGCTGGTCGACAGCTACGTGCTGCTCAAGGATGGCGAGGCCTGGCTGATGGGCGCGCACATCACGCCGCTGACCAGCGCCAGCACTCACGTCATCGCCGACCCGACCCGCACCCGCAAGCTGCTGCTGAACAAGCGCGAGCTGGGCAAGCTGTTCGGTGCCGTGCAGCAGAAGGGCTACGCCTGCGTCGCGCTGTCGCTGTACTGGAAGAAGCACATGATCAAGTGCGAGATCGCGCTGGCCAAGGGCAAGAAGGAATTCGACAAGCGTCACACCGAGAAGGAACGCGATTCCGATCGGGAGATTCAGCGCGCGATGCGCACCAAGGGCAAGGATGACTGACACTCGCGGCGGTGTCCTCCGGGCTACCTGAGGGGCACCGGGTCGCGGTCTTCCGAGCCTGCATCCGCTGCCGGCTCGCCCCTTACTCCCCCGCCGACACCCTTTCCCCCTGCCGGCGCTGCGCGCGCGCCAGCCGCTGGGCTTCCTGCTGCCCTTCGGCAAGCACATCCTGCACGTAGTTGATATGACGATGAATGACTTCTCGGGCCTCCTCGGCCCGCCGAGCCATGATCGCTTCGTATAGCTCCCGGTGCTGGCTCATCAACATGTCCCGCGTTTCGTCACGCAGGGCGTACATGCCGCCGATGTTGGTCACCACGTTGCGCTTGAGCAGGTCGAACAGGCCGCGAATGGTGTGCAGCAGCACAGCGTTGTGGCTGGCTTCGGCGATGGCCAGGTGGAACTGGGCATCAGCGGCCCCTTCCTCGGCGCGACTGACCTTGCCTTCCCGGGTATAGCATTCCTGCAATGTCGCAAAGGCTTCGGTGAGGCGCTTCTGGTCCACCTGGGTCGCACGCAGCGCCGCGTAGTAGGCACAACTGCCTTCCAGCGTATGGCGGAACTCCAGGAGGTCACGCTGTGCATCGTTGTTGTTTTCCAGCAAATGCAACAACGGGTCGCTGAAGGTAGAACCCAGCGACTCGGCGACAAAGGTACCGCCACCATGCCGACTGATCAGCAAGCCCTTGGCGGCGAGCTTCTGGATCGCCTCGCGCAGGGATGGCCGCGAGACACCGAAGCGCTCGGCCAGGGCACGCTCTGCCGGGAGCCGTTCGCCCGCCTTGAGCGTCCCCTCCAGAATCATGGTTTCCAGCTGCGCGACGATATCGTCGGCCAGCCGCCGCTGACGCACCACACCTACGTCCATACGCACCCTCGAATGGTCTTACCAATCTGGGATGCTAGCGCTCGCCCCAAGCCCGCACAAGGCCGGGCGCTCCGACCAAAGTCTAAACCCATCCGATTGACGGCCCCGGGTGCAGCTCTTACGCTGGCCTCTCCCTTCTGTAAATTGGTATTACCACTTTACAGAAGAGCCTAACAATAAGAGGACTCAGCATGAGATCTGTGCACAACAACTATTCCACGGTCCGCTCAGGGCCCCATTCGAACCGAACCGCAGGGGACGCCTGACATGTCCAACGGACTGCTCGCACTTATCGCCTTTACACCCATTCTGCTCGCGGCCGTCATGCTGATCGGCCTGCGCTGGCCCGCCAGCCGCGCCATGCCGCTGGTCTATCTATTCACCGCAGCCATCGGGCTATTCGTCTGGGACATGAGCGTCACCCGGATCATCGCCTCAACGCTGCAAGGCCTGGTAATCACACTCGGCCTGCTATGGATCATCTTCGGTGCGATCCTGCTGCTGAACACCCTGAAGCACTCCGGCGGCATTACCGCCATCCGTGCCGGCTTCACCACCATCAGTCCCGACCGCCGCATCCAGGCCATTATCATCGCCTGGCTGTTCGGCTGCTTCATCGAGGGCGCCTCCGGCTTCGGCACCCCGGCCGCCATCGCCGCGCCGCTGCTGGTTGCCGTCGGCTTCCCGGCGATGGCAGCGGTCCTGCTCGGCATGCTGGTGCAGAGCACGCCGGTTTCCTTCGGCGCAGTCGGCACACCGATCGTCGTGGGCATCAATAGCGGCCTGGACACCGCGACCATCGGCGCGCAGCTGGCGGCACAGGGTTCCAGCTGGAACATTTTCCTGCAGCAGATCACCAGCAGCGTCGCGATCACCCATGCCATCGTCGGCACCGTGATGCCGCTGGTCATGGTGCTGATGCTGACGCGCTTCTTCGGCAAGGAAAAGAGCTGGAAAGCCGGCTTCGAAGTGCTGCCGTTCGCAATCTTCGCCGGCCTGGCCTTTACCCTGCCCTATGCCGCCACCGGCATCTTCCTCGGCCCGGAATTCCCGTCGCTGCTGGGCGGCCTGGTCGGCCTGGCGATCGTCACCACTGCGGCCCGCTTCAACTTCCTGACGCCGAAGACCACCTGGGACTTCGCCGATGCGAAGGAATGGCCGGCCGAATGGCTGGGCACCATCGAAATGAAGCTGGACGACATGACCGCACGTCCGATGAGCGCGCTGCGCGCCTGGCTGCCCTATGTACTGGTAGGCGCCCTGCTGGTCATCAGCCGCGTCTTCCCGCAGGTTTCCGCCGCGCTGAAATCGGTATCCATCGGCTTTGCCAACATCCTCGGCGAAGCGGGCGTCAGCGCCGGCATCGAGCCACTGTATCTGCCGGGCGGCATTCTGGTCGCGGTGGTGCTGGTCACCTTCTTCCTGCACGGCATGCGCCCCGCAGAACTCAAGGCCGCGGTGAAGGAATCCGGTGGCGTCTTGCTCAGCGCTGGCTTCGTCCTGCTGTTCACCGTGCCGATGGTGCGGATCCTGATCAACTCGGGCGTCAACGGTGCCGAGCTGGCAAGCATGCCGATCGTCATGGCGCGCTACGTCGCCGACAGTGTGGGTGGCATTTACCCGCTGCTGGCACCGTCGGTGGGCGCGCTGGGTGCTTTCCTAGCCGGCTCCAACACCGTCAGCAACATGATGTTCAGCCAGTTCCAGTTCGGCGTCGCGCAGTCGCTGGGGATTTCCGGGGCGATGGTGGTCGCCATCCAGGCCGTCGGTGCTGCGGCAGGCAACATGGTTGCGATCCACAACGTGGTTGCCGCTTCCGCCACGGTGGGCCTGCTTGGCCGCGAAGGCTCCACGCTGCGCAAGACCGTATGGCCTACCCTGTACTACGTGCTCTTCACGGGGGTAATCGGCCTGATCGCCATCTACGTGCTGGGTGTCACCGACCCACTGGTCGGGGTATAAGAAACAGAAACAGAACCGTGCCCCCGCCTGGGGGCACGGTTGCATTCCAGAAACCGCATTTATGCGGATAACCGGGCCAACCCGGAGACCAAGCCGATGAGCGAACTTTTCTACGATGCCGCGCCGAACGCCACCCGCGTCGCGCCGCCACTGCCAAAGCCCCGCGAGTACCCTGCCAAGCCGAGCCAGGTCTACCTGTTCGGTACCTGCGTGGTCGACCTGTTCTATCCAGAGGCTGGCCTGGATGCCATCCGCCTGCTCGAACGCGAAGGACTGACCGTGCACTACCCACAAGGCCAGACCTGCTGCGGTCAGCCGGCCTACACCACCGGCTACACCGACGAGGCACGCAAGGTTGCCCGGGCACAGCTGGAACTGTTCGCCCAAGACTGGCCGGTGGTTGTCCCATCGGGTTCCTGCGCTGGAATGCTGCGCCACCATTACCTGGATCTGTTCAAGGACGAGCCACAGACCCTCAAGAAGGCCCAGGCGCTGGCCGAGCGCACCTTCGAGCTGGCCGAATTCCTGCTTAACGTCTGCAAGGTCGAGCTCAGGGATGCCGGCACGCCGACCAAGGTCGCGCTGCACACTTCCTGCTCGGCCCGGCGCGAGATGAACACCCACCTGCATGGCCGCGCCCTGCTCGCCCAGCTGGGCCAGGTCGAGCGCGTCGAACATGACCACGAGAGCGAATGCTGCGGCTTCGGCGGCACCTTCAGCGTGCGCATGCCCGACATCTCCGGCGCCATGGTGCTGGACAAGACCCGCGCGCTGAAAGAGTCCGGTGCGTATCAGGTCATCAGTGCCGATTGCGGCTGCCTGATGAACATCAACGGCTCCCTGGAGAAGCAGCGCGAAGCCCTGCGCGGCCAGCATCTGGCGAGCTTCCTCTGGCAACGCACCGGAGGTGCCCGATGAACGCCGAACAGCGCATCCCAGCGATACAGATCGAGAACGCCGGCGACCCGGATTTTCGCGCCCGCGCACGCGCGTCCCTGAAGGACGACCAGCTGCGGCGCAACTTCCGCACCGCCATGGACTCGCTGATGACCAAGCGTGCCGCGGCCTTCAGCGATGCCGACGAACGCGAGCGGCTGCGCGAGATGGGCAACCGTATTCGCGCCCGTGCACTGTCCAGGCTGCCCGAACTGCTCGAGCGGCTGGAAGCCAACCTGACCCGCAACGGTGTGAAGGTGCACTGGGCGGAGACGGTGGAGGAAGCGAACAACATCGTCCTCGAGATCGCCCGCGCGCGTGATGCGAAGCAGGTGATCAAGGGCAAATCGATGGTCAGCGAAGAGATGGAGATGAACCATTTCCTCGAAGGCCATGGCATCGAGAGCCTGGAGTCGGACATGGGCGAATACATCGTCCAGCTCGACCATGAGAAGCCCTCCCATATCATCATGCCGGCGATCCACAAGAATGCCGGCCAGGTCGCGTCGCTGTTCCACGACAAGCTCGGCGTGGAATACACCAAGGACGTCGACCAGCTCATCCAGATCGGGCGCCGCACGTTGCGGCAGAAGTTCTTCGAAGCCGACATCGGCGTCTCCGGGGTCAACTTCGCCGTGGCCGAGACCGGCACCCTGCTGCTGGTGGAGAACGAAGGCAACGGTCGCATGAGCACCACGGCACCGCCGGTGCACATCGCCGTCACCGGGATCGAGAAGGTCGTGGAGAACCTGCGTGACGTGGTGCCGCTGCTGTCTCTGCTGACCCGCTCGGCGCTGGGCCAGCCGATCACCACCTACGTCAACATGATCTCCGGCCCGCGCAAGCCCCACGAGCTGGACGGCCCGCAGGAAGTGCATTTGATCCTGCTGGACAACGGCCGCAGCCAGGCCTTCGCCGACAGCGAGCTGCGCCAGACGCTCAACTGCATCCGCTGCGGCGCCTGCATGAACCATTGCCCGGTGTATACCCGCGTCGGCGGCCATACCTACGGTGAGGTCTACCCCGGCCCGATCGGCAAGATCATCACTCCGCACATGGTCGGCCTGGACAAGGTGCCGGATCACCCCAGCGCCTCCTCGCTGTGCGGCGCCTGCGGCGAAGTCTGCCCGGTGAAGATCCCGATTCCGTCCATCCTGCGGCGCCTGCGTGAAGAGAACGTCAAGGCGCCGGACGATCCGCACAAGGTCATGCGCGGCCAGGGCAGCAAGTATTCGCAAAAGGAACGGCTGATCTGGGCCAGCTGGCGACTGCTCAACACCAGCCCCACGCTGTACCGCCTGTTCGGCTTCTTCGCCACCCGCCTGCGCGCCCTGACGCCGTCGAACGTCGGACCCTGGACGCAGAACCACAGCGCACCGAAACCAGCTGCCCGCTCGCTGCACGAGCTGGCCAAGGAACACCTGGAGGGCAAGCGATGAGCGCCAAGGCCAACATTCTCGCCAAGCTGAAGAAGAGCCTGGAAGGCACCACGCCGATCGCGGATGACTACGACGAATCGCTGGTTACCCAGCCGTGGAGCTACGCGCCGGAGCAGCGCATCGCCCGTCTGCGCCAGCTGATGGAAGCGGTGCACACCGAGATCCACCTGAGCAGCGACGCCGGCTGGCCCGCCCTGCTCGAGCAACTGCTGCACGACCGCCAGCTGCCGAGCCTGCTGATCGCGCCGACCACGCCGTACGGCCAGCGCTTTGCCGAGCATTGCGCCGGCCGTGAGGGCCTGCCGACGCTCAAGGCCTACGACCGTCCTGTCGAGGAGTGGAAGGCAGAGCTGTTCGACGACACCCCGGCGAGCCTCACCGGCACCCTCGGTGCCATCGCCTCCACCGGCAGCCTGATCATGTGGCCGACCCGCGAGGAGCCGCGCCTGATGAGTTTGGTGCCGCCGGTGCATTTCGCCATCCTCAGGGCCAGCGAAATCCACGACAACTTCTACGAGATCCAGCAGAAGTTCCAGTGGGCCGCCGGCATGCCGACCAATGCGCTGCTGGTTTCCGGCCCGTCGAAGACCGCCGACATCGAGCAGGTGCTGGCCTACGGTGCCCACGGGCCTAAGGATCTGGTCGTACTGATCCTGGAGGACGCATGAACGCGGCCGCGCAAATCGAACGCGCGCCTTTGCCAGCCGCGTTCCTCCGCGAAGTCGAACGCCTGATCCCGGTCGAGCGCCGCTTCGACGACCCGCTCTCGACCCTGGCCTTCGGCACCGATGCAAGCTTCTACCGGCTGGTGCCCAAGCTGGTGGTGCGCGTCGAGTCCGAAGCCGAGGTGATCGCGCTACTCAGGCTGGCCCATGCGCAAAACGTCCCGGTGACCTTCCGCGCCGCCGGTACCAGCCTGTCTGGCCAGGCGATTTCCGACTCGGTGCTGATCGTGCTCGGCGACAACTGGAACGGCCGCGAGATTCGCAACGGCGGCGCGCAGATCCGCCTGCAACCGGGCGTGATCGGCGCCAATGCCAACGCCATGCTCGCGCCATTTCAGCGCAAGATCGGCCCTGATCCAGCCTCGATCAACGCAGCCAAGATCGGCGGCATCGTCGCCAACAATTCCAGCGGCATGTGCTGCGGCACGGCGCAGAACACCTACAAGACCCTTGCCGGCCTGCGTGTCGTATTGGCAGACGGCACCGTGGTCGACAGCGAAGATGCAGCCAGCGTCGCCGCCTTCCGCCAGAGCCACGCGACTCTGCTCGATCAGTTGGCCGAATTGGGCCGCGAAACCCGCGCCAATACCGAACTGGCGACGAAGATCCGCCACAAGTACCGCCTGAAGAACACCACCGGCTTCTCGCTCAATGCGCTGGTCGATTACGACGAGCCACTGGACATCCTCAACCACCTGATGGTCGGCTCCGAAGGCACCCTGGGTTTTATCAGCGCGGTGACCTACGACACCGTGCCGGACCATCCGCACAAGGCCAGCGCGCTGGTCGTCTTCCCCGACGTGGAAACCTGCTGCCTCGCCGTACCGGTGCTCAAGCAGCAGCCGGTGTCGGCGGTTGAGCTGCTCGACCGCCGCAGCCTGCGCTCGGTCGAGCACAAGGCCGGCATGCCCGAGTGGGTGAAAGAGCTGTCGCCAACTGCCTGCGCACTTCTGATCGAATCCCGTGCGGCCAGCCAGTCGCTGCTGCACGAGCAGATCAACCTGATCATGACCTCCATCGCGCACTTCCCGGTAGAGAAGCAGGTCGACTTCAGCGAAGACCCGGTGGTCTACAACCAGCTGTGGAAGATCCGCAAGGACACCTTTCCGGCGGTCGGCGCTGTGCGCCAGACCGGCACCACGGTGATCATCGAGGACGTCACCTTCCCCGTCGAGCGCCTGGCCGAGGGCGTCAACCGGCTGATCGAGCTGCTCGACAAGCACCGCTACGACGAGGCGATCCTCTTTGGCCACGCGCTGGAGGGCAACCTGCACTTCGTCTTCACCCAGGGCTTCGACGATCCGGCGCAGGTCGCCCGCTACGAAGCCTTCATGGGCGAAGTGGCGCAGTTGGTCGCCGTCGAATTCGGCGGCGCGCTCAAGGCCGAACACGGCACCGGGCGCAACATGGCGCCCTTCGTCGAGCTGGAATGGGGCAGCGAAGCCTACCAGCTGATGTGGAAGATCAAGCGTCTGCTCGACCCCACCGGCATCCTCAACCCGGACGTGGTGCTCTCCGAAGACCCGGACATCCACCTGAAGAACCTCAAGCCGATGCCGGCTGCCGACGAGATCGTCGACAAATGCATCGAGTGCGGCTTCTGCGAGCCGGTCTGCCCATCCAACGGCCTGACCCTCACGCCGCGCCAGCGCATCGTGATCTGGCGCGATATCCAGGCACGCAAGCGCGCCGGCGTCGACACCACGGAAATCGAACGCCTCTATCACTATCACGGCATCGACACCTGCGCCGCCACCGGCCTCTGCGCGCAGCGCTGCCCGGTCGGCATCAACACCGGCGACCTGGTGCGCAAGCTGCGCGGGCGCGAGGCGAATAGAACCGGTACCGCCAACTGGCTGGCTGAGCATTTCAGCACCGCCGTGCAGGGCACCCGCTTCATGCTGCATGTCGCCAACGGCGCGCACCTGATTCTGGGCACCCGCAATATGGCGAAGCTGTCGGCAAGCATGACCCGCGCCAGCATGGGTCGCGTACCGCAGTGGACGTCGGCTACGCCGCAACCGCTGCAACGCCTGCACCTACCCAAGCCGACGGCGCAGGACGAGCGCCCGCGGGTGGTCTATCTGGCTGCCTGCGTCTCCCGTGCGATGGCGCCAGCCGCGAGCGACCAGGAGCAGGAGCCGCTGCTCGACAAGACCCGCAGCCTGCTGGAAAAGGCCGGCTACCAGGTGATCTTCCCCGAGCAGCTGAACGACCTGTGCTGCGGCCAGCCGTTCGCTTCCAAGGGTTACGCCGAACAGGGCGAACGCAAGCGCCAGGAGTTGCTCGATGCACTGCTCAAGGCCAGCCGTGGCGGGCTCGACCCGATCTACTGCGACACCAGCCCCTGCACCCTGCGCCTGGTCCAGGGCCTGACCGACCAGCGTCTCGATCTGTACGATCCGGTGCGTTTCATTCGCAGCCACCTGCTCGACAAACTGGACTTCGTTCCGCAGGACAAACCGATCGCTGTTCACGTCACCTGCAGCACCCAGCATCTGGGCGAAGCGCAGGCGCTGATCGACATTGCCCGCCGCTGCGCCAAGGAAGTCGTGGTCCCCGAAGGCATCCATTGCTGCGGTTTCGCCGGCGACAAGGGTTTCACCACGCCGGAGCTGAACGAGCATGCGCTGCGCAGTCTGAAGAATGCCGTGCAAATCTGTGAGGAAGGCATCTCCACCAGTCGCACCTGCGAGATCGGGCTGTCCCGTCATGGCCAGATCGACTATCACGGGCTGGTCTATCTGGTGGATCGCGTAACGCGCAGCAAAACAGCCACGCAACAGCCCTGACCCGGGCATTACGGCCCCGCTCAGCGCAGCGGGGCCGTTTCGTTTGTGGCGCTTCGATGAACGCTCACGCGCAATCGCAGTCGGAATTTCAGAGCCCCTGACGGGTTCGATTCGACTCGGCGCCGCCGTTTCAACAGTTACCAGGCAGCCCCGGGAAGTCCACAAGACTGGAGGACCCACAATGAAAGTTCACGCACTGCTCGCATCCGCGGTACTGCTCGCCAGCCCCGCCGTCTTCGCCCAAGACGACCTGTGCCAGCTCAACCTGCAGGAAATCGACGACAACATGGCCACGAACGCCGTCACCATGGGTGAGCCGACCCAGAGCCAAGTCGACGAATACGTCAAAAAGGCCCGCCAAGCCCAGCAGTCTGGCGACATCGAGGCCTGCATCGCGCACTCCACCAAGGCCCTGCAGGAACTGAAAGGCCCGGGCAGCTCCGGCAGTGGCGGCACCAGCGGCTCTGGTTCCGGCGCCGGCAACTGAGCCAGGCGCGGCGGGATCGCAAGAGCGATGATCCCGCCGCAACCACCTGTACACTTTTTGATCAGCATGATTAAAAACTGATCGACACATCGTAAAGATCGCCGTACACTCGCGCCCAGCACCACAAGCGTCACCAGGGGCCGATTAGGATTCGACGCCGGTAACAAAACTTGAGGGGCATGCCGAGTTGGTAACAGAACTCGTAAATAAACTGTTGCAAACTTATAGTTGCCAACGACGACAACTACGAAGGGTACGCGCTAGCCGCCTAACCTTCATCTGGTAGCTTCGGCTCCAGCGGTCACTAGGGGATGCCTGTAAACCCGAACTGACTGTCAGACAGAACAGGATCGCCGCCAAGTTCGCTGTAGACGTAACGGCTAAAACTCATACGGCTCGCTCCAAGCACCCTGCCAATCGGGCGGCGCGGAGTTAACTCAGTAGATCTGGCTAAGCATGTAGAACCGATAGCGGAGAGCTGGCGGACGGGGGTTCAAATCCCCCCGGCTCCACCAATTCAACACTGAAACCCGTCTAGAACGCGGGTTTCAGGCCAGATTTGATGGCATTGGATTACTCACAGTCCGTCTGTGAATCCAAAAGGTATGCCATCATGTCCAAGCGCCAAAGCAAAACAGGTGTTCCGCACCTCGTCTATCAAGCCAACACTGGCTTCCAGTACTACCTCACATTCCCGAAGCATTTCGCGGCCAACCCGAAACTGCCTGCGCAAATCCGGTGGTCGCTCAGCCACGACGAAGCGCTTGCCCGCGACCTTGCGAGGTATATGAACACGGCTTTCGAGCAGTTCCTTGCCAAGGCGACCGAGCACTATGTCGAGCTCTTTTCTGACCGACTGTTGGCTGACCTTCAAAGGTT
>NZ_KK020676.1:101320-127227 GCF_000307775.2 Stutzerimonas stutzeri KOS6
GTTTCACTTAGCGGTAGCGGAAGCACTCAAATTCGCCGACCGGGTTTGGAAAGTCCGCCCGTCGCCAATGAAGCTCGCGAACCAAGACCTTTCGGTCGCCCACGCTCGCATGATGAAGGACAGTGCCGAGCGAGTGGTGCTCTATAGTCACGAGCCAGGGGGCGAAATTTTCTTCGCACTGACACCAACGCCCGCACTGGTGAAAGCGCTTGGCGTTGGATTCGTACGATTCGACTGGCCGCTCGGAACCTGCGATCACAATGTCGCCAGCGACGCTGCCCGGTACATTTACGCCGCCCTTGATGTACTCGAGACAGTCCCACCCTCTCCAGGGCGCTATTCGAAAGAATCTCCTGCATTTGCAGCGATGACGCTTTATGAATACCTGTGCCATGCCCGCCCAGACCAGGGTCGGAATCTCATGCACATCCCCCCAGCACTACCGCAATCTCGGCAAGCTTTGCATTTTCATCTTCAGCAAGCCAACGCGATGCATCTGAAGCTCCGCATCATTGATCGAGCGCTCTTGGTGCAGGAGGAATCGGGGCTTTATGTGATGCTTATCGAACTTGATCCGCTGTGCATGAAAGCGCATCTGAGAGAAAAGAAAAGCTTTCGGGTTGAGCTGCTCACTAGCTCCATCATCATTGCGGTCCTCATGCTGACCTATACGCTGCAGAAGGTTGATAAAATGCTGTTGCGTTACTTTCAGGAAGACGATCACCAAGATCCTTACGCCCAAGCCATGCAGGAAATCGGTGACCTGGTTCGGCGGATGTTGGGTTCTGCTGCAACCACCGAGCCTATGCAGACGATTCCGGAGCTGAACTCGCCGACAGATGCTGTGGCACCGCCTCAGGATCCTGGCACGCTCGCGTTGCTGAATGCGCTCGGGAGCGTTCTGCCCGACGCGCAGAAAGCCAAGCTTGAAACCCTCTTTACGCAACCCTCCGTCAACGATCGCATTGTCTCGCCGGCGCGTGGTTCAAACGCAGGGTTGAGCCTCGCAGCTTTGGTAAAGGAATACGAAGAACGGCAAATTCGTGAAGGAGCCTGGGCTAATCCGCGGACCCGCATTACCGCTCGGGCCCGCCTGGAAGGCCTGTGCGAGCTGCTTGGCGGGCACCGGCAAGTCGAAACGCTGACTCGTGCTGAATTCAACACGCTACGCGATCATCTGCGCAGCTATCCGAAGAACCGGCACCGCCTTCGCGCCACCCGTAATCAGCCGCTGAGCAAGATCATCAGCGACGGGAAATTTGAGCCGATCAATCCACGCACCGCGAAAAAGTTCTTTGAGCTGGCACGGGCGCTTGTCACCTACGCACATGATCAAGGCCACATCACCGAAAATATCGCGGCCGGATTGGCATTCAGCACCAAAGGTGCCGAGGCCCCGAGGAAGCGCACCTATAGCCCAAGCCAGATCGAGAAACTTCTTCACGGCCCGGCCTACACGCTGACCCAGCCGCCTCGCTGGCGTCTGGACGACTACAAGTTTTGGTTGCCGCTGCTTGGCCTCTATACCGGCGCGAGGCTCAGCGAGCTGTGCCAGCTACGGCTCGAAGACATTCGGCAGGAGCTCGGCGTTTGGATCATCAGCATCAATCGGACAGGGTCGAAGCAACTCAAAACGTCCGACTCTGAACGGCTAGTGCCCATTCACAAGCAGCTGATCGAGACAGGCTTCCTCGACTATCACCAAGCTCGCCTGGACATAGTTAAGCAGGATATGAAAGCTCCTCTTTTCGAAAATATCCGTGTCTACGGTGATCTTTCTCCTGGGCACGTTGCGAGTCGTTGGTACCTGGGCTCAAGCCAGGGCAGTCATGGCTACTTGGGGCTCTGCGGCCTCGGAGAGGAGGGCCTGACGTATCACGGCCTACGGCATACTTTTATCAACCAATTCCGCAGACAGAACCTCGACCTCGCGAAAGCTAAAGCACTCGTGGGTCACGCTGATAAAAGTACAACTGGCGGCTATGGCGACTGCTATCCGGCAGGCGTCCTCAAGGACGAGCTCGACAAAATCGATTTCGGCCTTGGCTTGGATCACATCCATTACCGGCACTATCAGGGGCTCCAGAAAGCACAAGGTGACTTCAAAGTCGGGCGGCCGGTGGGCACGCCATTCCCGAACGTGCGAGCTCCTAAGCGCCACTGGAAATCGTACGCATAAGGCCTAGCCAAACAGAGGCGGGAGCCCTGCTCCTGCCCTTTTTACACATCCCTTAATTATTGACAAAGCGTCAATAAAAACTATCGAATGTACTTTTCCAATAGATTATCTTGACTGGTCATTCATACAGTAATAATCTCGAGCCTCACCCACCGTGAGGTATATATGAATGTAACGCCCCCTATCTCCATTCCTTTTTATAAGGGCCTGAGTTTGATTGTAGAGCCTGGCCATGAAGAGCACTTGCGAATCGCCTTGGCGAACATCTCCGCGGTAACGGACGCGATCAACCGCTTCCACTCTTCACCGTTACTTACCGAGTTCATGGACACTACGCTGTCCCGCTTCCTGCGAGAAAACACTTACGCAGGAAAGTCCGAGCATATGCTGCGGGCTCGAATGGAAAAGCTGAAGGTCATCCTGACCCGAGATAACCCTACACGCCGAGTCGCTGAGCTTGATCGAGCTGATGTGCAGCGTCTAAAGGATCAGTTGCCATTGTTACTGAAGCAGAACTCGGCTTCGGGAAGTAAAGGCGCAAACCTCACGACCTATTACCAGCTGTTCAATCGCATGCTAGACGAGGCGCTGGAGAGCAAGCTGATTACTGATGCGATCAAGGTTGCTACTTGCAGTACAAAACAGGCCGAGGTCACCAAGCCATTTCTAGATAGCAACCTGATTCAGATGCTCTCCGGCTGGCCTTACCAAAAGTACCTCGCGGGCACACTGCCCAAGGTCTACCAAGACGCCAAGCCGTATCGGTTCTGGTTGCTTCCTCTCGGACTCTACACCGGCGCGCGGCTCAATGAACTCTGCCAGCTTCGTGTGCATGATGTGATCCGGGATGTCCACGGCGTAGAGCTCATCGACATAAACGATAACGGCTACAACAAGTCGCTAAAAACGGGCTCATCGGCACGGCAGATTCCGATCTGCACGAAGCTTGTGGAGATGGGTTTTATAAATTTCGTAGAGGAACGACGTCAGGCCGATGGCAACGATGCATTGCTTTTCGGCGAGCTGAGCTTTGACCCGAAGCACTTATACTCCCGCGATCCGAGTCGTTTTTTCTGCGGGCCGTGTACGGGAACGGGATACATCGGTCAGCATTGTCCGCCGGCCGTTAATGGCGGGCTCAATTTTAAAAGTCTCCGTCGTTCGTTTGCCGTCCGGCTGGAACGGTCAGGCATATCTCCGTCCACGATCGCCTATCTGCTTGGCCATGAGGGCAGCGCTCCGGAGGTCACAGCAGACCACTACTTGGAAAAGCCGCTGAGTTTGAGACTGCTGGAGCAGATGGAGCGCGGCCTGACTTACAACATCCAGACCGACGAGATTCGCTGGGAACATTTTAAAATGCTGCTCCATAGCCAGGCGGGACGCGGAAAGCGCGGGAGGAAAAGTAAGCTGCAGCTTCACTAACGCATAGAGCGGGAACGATCATCGCTTGGAGATGGTTATGAGACAGGATGAATAAAAGGCCGCAGCTAATCTGCGGCCTTTTTGGTTCTCAACACAACAGGAAAGAAACCGAATATTCACGCAACTCCGGGCATCGCTTGCGGCGACGGATGGCACACCCTATCGCTGAGCGCAGTCCACCATCGAAGAACTTGCATCCGCTGCGACGCGAATTCCGTGACAGTCGGCTGCTGCCATACAAATCGCACTTGAAGCATGGGCCGTTTGGCATCAGACCGGACACCGCGTCATACCTCCCTGTGACAGACACACGGCACAGTCACCCGCCGCATCATCGACACTCACTAGCTGCCGCAAGCCCTACGAGTGACACGGAGAGACTGCAGCACTCGAGTCATGTGACATGGCGGTCGTAAAACAAGTGCGCAGCGGTGATCGGGCCGAGTACTTATGATTGAGGCTGGGGCGGCAGCGCCCGCGAATGGCGCAGCTCACGTCTGTGCACAATCGCCATTTCGGCCAGGCAACGCCTGGCGGCTATGATTTTGACAACAAAATTGCGGGGGCATACTTGAAGCAGCGAAGCGTTCCTTCAAGCATGCCCCCGCGCCCCATACTTGAAGCCTTCAAGTATGGGGCAGTTGAGCATTTTGGGCGTTTGCAGGTAAGCGAAACGAATGTGGAGCGAGACCGAGCAATAAGACCAAAATGATCAACTGCCTTCGCGAAGCGGCTGCCATTGTTGTCAAAAAAGGCAGCTTTCTTCATTTGCCGCAGGTAAATGGCTAGCTCTAATTTCGATGCTATGCATGGCTACCTCTGCTAAAGAGGAAGAAGCCTGCTCACGTCCGCTTCCTCTACGGGATGCGCGACGTTTCTATGCAACGGCCGCCGCTTGGTCACCTCCCATTTTGCTAACCCACCACTTCATATGTCAGGAAAGTACGCACCTCTCTGGCTGACAAACACTCCGCAGCGCCATCCCTGTACCAGTCTTCTCGATGACCGGATTACTCACGAAATCGGTCGGTCCTTAGTTTTCTCCCTCCGTGCCCAAGCGGTAGACTGAGACACACAAAGCAGTTTCGTTCTCCGAAGGTTACCCATGTCCAAACTCGCCGAATTCAAAGCTTTAGAAGCCCAGCTCGCAGCCCAACTCAAGCAGCTTGATGCTCTTAAGAATGACGACAAACTCAAGCGCGAAATCGAGTTCGAGGAAAAACTCCGCAATTTGATGGGGCAATATGACGTAGGCCTGCGCGAAATTATTTCAATATTGGATCCGCAGCCCAGCCGCACCAGCATCAGCGCCACCCCGACGTCTCAAGCGTCTCGTCGGCAGCGCCAAGTTAAGGTTTACAAAAACCCAGAAACTGGAGAGGTGGTAGAGACGAAGGGTGGCAATCATAAGATTTTGAAAGCTTGGAAAGAAAAGCACGGCGCCGAAAAGGTGGAGGGTTGGCTTCAGTAAGCTGACCCGACGAAAACAAGAGCCAGGCGGTGCCTGGCTTTTTTATGCTCCGTAGGGCTACAGTTAGCCCACATTGCACGATCACATTCCGACAGAAGCGGATGTCGATCTAAGGAAAAATCGGATTTTACGGCCGCGCTGTCCGAAGTACCAAGCAGGTCTGCTATCGACGTAGCAGGAGGAGTTCCTGGAGAGTCGGGGCTAGAAGTGATATTTGTCGAGCCGCCGCTTAAAGGCTTCTTCAGATCCTTCCATAATATCCAGCACTGCAGTGGCTGTATCAGCTCTATCCAAACCGCCTGACGCAAGCCTGACTCCCAATCCTTGACTCACCTCTAAGGCATACACTAGATCGGTGTCGGCATTCACGGGTAGAACCCGGGCGCGTTGCTGGCCGGCAACGGTCCGCTGTCCGCCGCCCGCGACGATACCCGTCTGATGTTTCAGGACGCTCGGCTACTGCCGTGGAAGCGGGTCATCGACAACGTCGGCCTGGGCCTTTCCGGCGACTGGCGGCCCAAGGCACGCGAGGCATTGGCCGCGGTCGGCCTGGCTGAACGCGCCAATGAATGGCCGGCGGCCTTGTCCGGCGGGCAGAAACAGCGTGTAGCACTGGCTCGCGCATTGATTCACCAACCTCGTTTGCTGCTACTCGATGAGCCACTCGGCGCACTGGATGCATTGACCCGTATCGAGATGCAGCAACTGATCGAACGCCTGTGGCAGCGGCATGGATTCACGGTGCTGCTGGTTACCCACGATGTCAGCGAAGCCGTAGCGGTGGCCGACCGGGTCATTCTCATCGAGGAAGGACGCATCGGCCTCGACCTCACCATTGACATTCCGCGCCCGCGTAACCGTGGTGCGGCGGCTTTAGCGGCACTGGAAGCGCAGGTGCTCAACCGCGTGCTGGCCGTGCCGGAGCTATCGCCCCAACCCGAATCCGTTTCTCCGTTGCCGACGCAATTGCGCTGGGCACTTTGAACTGCGAATCAACTCAACCAGAAGGAACCACACCATGACTATCAAAGCCATCAACGTACGCAACCAGTTCAAAGGCACAATTCGAGAAATCGTTCTTGGCGATGTCCTCTCGGAAATCGACGTACAGACCGCAGCCGGGATCGTCACCTCTGTGATCACGACTCGCTCTGTGAAAGAGCTTGAATTGGGGGTGGGTAGCGAGGTGATCGCGTTCGTTAAATCCACGGAGGTTTCGATCGCCAAGCTGTAGAGGAAAGCGGAAGGGGAGTTCTATCGAGGAGCACACAATGAGACTATGGAAGCCAGTCAGGTAGGCGCGTAGCTCTCTACAATCCGAGCGCTGGGCGGCGCTGTGCAGGTGGTGTTTGGGCGGGTAACGCCCCATCGGCTGTTCACATTCGCGCTCAATGACTGAGCAACTCCACCGAAGGCATGGGGAAACAGCTGCTTTTTCAACAGAACTGGCAATAGCTGCTTGTCTGGCCGATAGACCCAGAGGGGCGGTCGCCTCCCTGGAAGTCGGTACCGTTGTCGCCTGCGAGCCTCGAGAACTTTCTGACCCATAGAGTGAGCGTGATGAGCAACCTCTCGGCCGATAGCAATGTAAAACAACCACGTTTACTCAAGGTCAGCGAGGTGGCCAAGCGCAGTGGCGTGGCTGTTTCCACCCTGCATTTCTATGAGTCCAAGGGGCTGATCAGCAGCCTGCGCACCTCGGGCAACCAGCGCCGTTACACGCCTGGGGTGCTGCGCTATATCGGCATCATCAAGGTGGCGCAACGCGCCGGCATTCCGCTGGACGAGGTGAAGCAGGCGCTGGGCGACTACGATCCGATGGTGCGGGTCAGCGCCGAACAATGGCGTACGGTGGCCTCGCGTTGGCGCAATGACCTCGATGACCGCATCCAGAAACTGCAACGCCTGCGCGACGAGATGGAAGGCTGCATCGGCTGTGGCTGCCTGTCGCTGGAAGACTGTCCGCTGCGCAACCCCGAAGACCGCCTGGCCAGCCAGGGGGCGGGCGCTCGCTTGCTGGAAAACTGAGGGTGCGGCAGCGCGTGCTGCCTTTTCAAAGATAGCGGCGCGCAGCGGCCAGAAACTCCGGCGCCTGATAGTCCTCCACACGCATGGAGGCCTGGGCGTCGAGCAGCCCGTTGCTGCGCTGGATATCCAGTACGGTGCTCAGCCCGGCATGGCTCACGCTCATGTCACGGGTCAGGGCGTTGCTGCCGGTGTAGTAATCCCAGGCTCGCAGCGCGTAATCCCGGCGCGTCGGCAATTGCCGGCTGGCCACTTCGGCGGCCTCCTCGCGGTTGGCGTAGAGCGCCTCGGTGGATTCGAGCAATACCGCCAGAAAGCGCTCCAGCAGTTCCCGATTGCGCTCGGCCCAGGGCAGCGAGGCATTGACCGAGACGAACTGCCAGTCCGGGATGTAGTCGATGATTTCGCCCAGATTGCGCAACCCCTCCTCCTCCGCCTGGTACGACCAGGGCACCGACTGCAGGCCGGCGTCGATCGTCCCTTCGAGCAGCGCCCGGTGGCGCGCCGGTACGCCGCCGGTCTGCACCACGCTGTAGTCGCCCGGATACTGCAGGCCATGGCGCGCGAGCATCTCGCGCACCTGGAAGAAGGTGCCCTCGCGGCGGTTGAGAATGCCGATCCGGCCGCCGCGCAGGGCCTCGATGCTGTCCAGCGCGGGCCGTGCGATCAGCGTGTGGGCCAGCTTGCCGGTATTGCCGGCGACCAGGCGCAATGGCCCACCGGCCGCCACGTTCTGCAGGATCGACTCCGGCGTGGCGATGGCGACGTGCACCTGGCCGGACAGTAATGGCTCGACCTGCGAGGCGTGCCCCAGCTGGACGATCTCCAGCTCGATGCCGGCCCTGCGGAATGCGCCGCGTTGCAGGCCGAGCCACAGCGGCACGTAGAAGAAGGTCTGCGAAACGATGGCGACCACCAGCCTGTCGGCTGCCTGCGGCGTGCGCTGCAGCGCAGCGGCGCGCCCGGGCAGCAGCAGCCCGGCGCAGGACAGTCCGAGTGCCGCGAGCAGGCGGCGGCGGTCATGGCGGATGTCGCTGGGCATGGGGCTCTCCCTCAATGGTTTGATGGTTCCCACGCTCTGGCTCTGCGTGGGAACCCAGAGGGTGGCGCTTTGCGCCACGAGGGTTGGCGTGGCGCTGGACGCAGAGCGTGGGAACACGCCCCTAACGCCCGGCCAGGCCGCTTTCGGGCAGTTGCTCCGACCAGCCGCCGGCCAGCGCCTGGTACAGCGCGACGCTGGCGACGATGCTGTCGGTGTGGCTGCGCGCGTAGGCGTCCTCGGCCTGCAGCCGTGCGTCGTCGGCGTCCAGCAGTTCCAGCACGTCGATCGCCCCTTGCTCGAAGCGCAGGCGCGCCATCTGCGCCGCACGTTCGCCGGCGGCGGCCGCCTGCTGCAGGTGCGCCTGCTCGCGCTGGCTGCGCGACAGCCGTACCAGGGCATTTTCGGTTTCTTCCATGGCGGTCAGCACCGTGCGCTCGTAGCGGGCCAGATCGGCCGCCGCGGCCGCATCGGCGGCGGCGATACGGGCACGTACCCGGCCGACATTGAGAAACGAGCCATCGACGCCCAGTATCAGCAGGCGTGTCTCGCTGTCGCGCTCGAACAGGTTAGCGGATTCGAACGCCTGGGTGCCGATCAGGCCGCCCAGGGTAAAACGCGGAAACAGATCCGCCGTGGCCACGCCCACCCGCGCGGTGGAAGCCGCCAGCCGACGCTCCGCCGCGGCGATGTCGGGCCTGCGCCGCAGCAGTTCGCCGGGCGCCGTGCTCACCGCCTGCGCAGCCAGCGGCGGCAGCGCCGTCGGCACCGCCAGCTCGGCCGTGAGAGCCTGCGGCATACGCCCACTGAGCACCGCCACGCGGTGGATGGCCACCGCGATCTGCGCCTCCAGCGCGGGAATGCGCGAGCGTGTGGTTTCCAGTTGGGTGCGCGCGCGATCGACATCGAACGGCGTCGCCAGGCCCAGGCGATGGCGCTGCTGCAGGGTTTCCAGGGTGCGCGTCTGGTTGCCCGCGTTGCTCTGGGCGATCTGCAGTTGCCGCTGCCAGCCACGCAGCTGGAAATAACTGCGTGCCAGCTCGCCCACCACCGCGACCTGCAGCGCCGCCAGATCCTGCGCGGAGGCGGCGGTATCGGCGCGCTGCGCCTCGACGCTGCGGCGCACCCGGCCGACCAGGTCGAGCTCCCAGCTGAAACCGAGGTTGGCGGCGAACTCGTCGTTGTCGCGATCCCCGGACGCCACGCCGGGCAGCTGATCGGCGCTGCTGCGGCGGTTGCCGGCCTGGACGTCGGCCGTCAGCGTCGGAAACTGGTCGTAGCGTGCGCCGCGCAGCAGGGCGTTGGCCTGCTGGTAGTTGGCGAGGGCGATCAACAGGTCCTGATTGTGCGCCAGCGCGGCGTCCACCAGAGAGTCGAGCTGCGCATCGCCGAAGCGCCGCCAGAACGCGGCGTCGCCCGACGCCTGCGGCGCGCTGGCCGCCGGTCGTTCACTGAACGCTGCGGCCACAGGCAGTTCCGGGCGCTGATAATCCGGGCCGACGCTGCAGGCGCCGAGCAGGCCGCTGCTCAAGGCGACAGCCAGCAGGCGCGCGAGGTGTGTGTGCGTGGCGTTCATCAGTGTTGCACTCCCGAAACTTCATCATGGCCGTGCTGCACCAGTGCCGTGCCGGCCAGCTTGCGCAGGGCGACGTAGAACACCGGGGTGAGGAACAGGCCGAACAGGGTCACCCCGAGCATCCCGGCGAACACCGTGACGCCGGTGGCGGCGCGCACTTCGGCGCCGGCGCCGCTGGACAGCAGCAGCGGGATGACGCCGGCGATAAAGGCGATCGAGGTCATCACGATGGGGCGCAGGCGCAGGCGGCAGGCTTCCAGCGCCGATTCGACGATGCCCTTGCCCTGCAGCTCCAGTTCGCGGGCGAACTCGACGATGAGGATGGCGTTCTTGCACGCCAGGCCCATCAGCACCACCAGGCCGACCTGGACGAACACATTGTTGTCGCCGCCGGCCAGCCACACGCCGAACAGCGCCGACAGCATGCACATCGGCACGATCAGAATCACCGCCAGCGGCAGCGTCCAGCTCTCGTACAGTGCGGCCAGCACCAGGAACACCAGCAGCACCGCCAGCGGGAACACGATCAGCGCGGCGTCGCCCTGGGTGTCCTGCTGGTAGCTCAGGTCGGTCCATGCGATCTGCATGCCCGGCGGCAGGACCTGTTGCGCCAGCTCGGCGACCTTGACCATCGATTCGGTGGAGGACAGCACGCGCGGGTCGGCGCCGCCGGCGAGATCGGCGGCGGTGTAGCCGTTGTAGCGCAACACCGGATCGGGGCCGTAGCTGTGCTCGATCTTGAGCACGCTGCCGATCGGCACCATTTCGCCGCGCTCGTTGCGGGTGCGCAGGTTGGCGATGTCGTCCACGCTGTCGCGGAACGGCGCATCGGCCTGGACGAGCACCTGCCAGGTGCGGCCGAAGAGGTTGAAGTCGTTGACGTAGACCGAACCGAGATAGGTCTGCAGGGTGCCGAACACGTTGGTCAGCGGTATGCCCTGGGCCTTCGCCTTCACGCGATCGACCACGGCGTCGAGCTGCGGCACGTTGGCCTGGTAGCTGGTGTTGGGGTAGCTGAACCCGGGGGTCTGCATGAGGGCGCCCTGCAACTGGCTGGTGGCGTCCTGCAGCGCGCCATAGCCGAGTCCGGCCCGGTCCTCGATGTACAGCGCATAGCCGGCACCGTTGCCCAGACCGAGGATCGGCGGCGGCATGATGGAAAAGGTGATGCCCTCCTGCAACGCGGCGATCTTCTGGTTGATCTCGGCGTTGATCTGCTCCGCGCTGCGGCCCGGGCGCTTCTCGAACGGTTCCAGGATCAGGAAGGTCATGCCGGTGTTCGGCGTGTTGGTGAACTGCAGGGCGTTGAGGCCGATGGAGGCGACCGAGTGGGCGACCCCGTCGGTCTCCAGGGCGATGTCCACCACCTTGCGCATCAGCGCATCGGTGCGCTCCAGGGAGGCGCCTTCGGGCAGCTTCACGCCGGCGATCAGGTAGCTCTTGTCCTGGGTCGGGATGAAGCCGCCCGGCACCACCTTGAACATCAGGCCGGTCCCCAGCAGCAACAGCGCATAGACCACGAACACCGCGCCGCGCCTGCCCAGCGCGCGCGACACGGTGTTCTGGTAGCGCTCGGAGCTGCGATTGAAGAAACGGTTGAACGGGCGGAACAGCCAGCCGAACAGGCGGTCGATCAACCGTGTCGGCGCATCCTTGGCGGCATCGTGCGGCTTGAGCAGGATGGCCGCCAGCGCCGGCGACAGGGTCAGCGAGTTGATCGCCGAGATCACCGTGGAGATGGCGATGGTGGTGGCGAACTGCTTGTAGAACTGGCCGGTCACGCCGGAGAGGAAGGCCATCGGTACGAACACCGCGCACAGCACCAGCGCGATCGCCACGATCGGCCCGGAGACTTCCTTCATCGCCTGGTGCGCGGCCGCCAGCGGCGACAGCCCTTCCTCGATGTTGCGCTCGACGTTCTCCACCACCACGATGGCGTCGTCCACGACGATACCGATCGCCAGCACCAGGCCGAACAGGCTCAGCGTGTTGATCGAGAAACCCAGCAGGTACAGCCCGGCGAAGGTGCCGACCACCGACACCGGCACCGCGATCAGCGGGATGATCGAGGCGCGCCAGGTCTGCAGGAACAGGATCACCACCAGCACCACCAGCAGCACTGCTTCCAGCAGCGTGTGTACCACCGCGTCGATGGAGTCGCGCACGAAGATGGTGGTGTCGTACACGGCCTCGTACTGGATGCCGGCCGGGAAGGTCTGTTGCAGTTCGTCCATCGTCGCGATCACCTGGTCGCGGATCTGCAGCGTGTTCGCGCCCGGCGACTGGAAGATGCCCAGGGCGACCACCGAGTCGTTGCGGTCCAGCCGCGCGCGCAGGGTGTAGTCGCCTGCACCGAGTTCCAGCCGGGCCACGTCGCGCAGGCGCACGATCTGCCCGTCCGCGTCGGTCTTGAGCACGATGTCGCCGAACTCCTGCTCGGTGCTCAGGCGGCCCTGGGCATTGATCAGGTAGAGGAAGTCGCTGTGCGGTATCGGCTCGGCGCCGATCTGGCCGGCGGAGACCTGCACGTTCTGCTCGCGGATGGCGGCGACCACGTCCGACGCCGTCAGCCCGCGCGCGGCGATCCGGTCCGGGTCGAGCCAGGCGCGCATGGCATAGTCGCCACCGCCGCTGACGCTGACGTCACCCACGCCGGTGATGCGCGCCAGCACGTCCTTGACGTGCAGGCGCGCATAATTGCGCAGGTACTGGGTGTCGTAGTGGCCGTCCGGGGAGGTCAGGTGCACCACCATCAGGAACGACGGCGCCTGCTTCTGCACGGTCACGCCCTGTCGCTGCACGTCCTCGGGCAGGCGCGCGTTGGCCTGGGCCACGCGGTTCTGCACCTTCACCGTGGCATCGTCCGGGTCAGTACCCGGGCGGAAGGTGATGGTCATCTGCAGCACGCCGTCGGAACCGGCGATCGACTTCATGTACATCATGTCCTCGACCCCGGTGATCGCTTCCTCCAGCGGGGTGGCGACGGTTTCGGCGATGATCTTGGGGTTGGCGCCGGGATATACGGTGCGCACGACCACCGACGGCGGTACCACGTCCGGGTATTCGCTGGTGGGCAGCAACGGGATGGTGATCAGGCCGGCGGCGAAGATCATGATCGACAGCACGGCGGCGAAGATCGGCCGCTCGATGAAGAATTTGGAGAAGTCCATGGCCCGTCCTCAGTTCGCCGCGTGATCGGCGCTGTCCGTCTGCGCCTGTGCATCCACCGGCATGCCGGGCATGAACACCTTCTGCACGCCGCTGACGATCACCCGGTCACCGGGCTGCAGGCCCTTGTCGATGATGCGCAGTCCCTCGGCCGTGCCGGCGGGCTGCACGTCGCGGCGCTGGGCCAGACCCTGCTCATCGACGATGTACACGTACTTGCGGTCCTGATCGGTGAGGATCGCCTTGTCGTCCACCAGCATGGCCTCGAACTCGCCGCTGCCAAGCAGTTGCACGCGGGCATACAGCCCCGGGGTGAATAGCCGCTCGCGGTTGTCCAGTACGGCGCGCAGGCGCACGGTGCCGCTGCTGCGGTTGAGCTGGTTGGAGACGAAGTCCAGCGTGCCGGCATGGGGGAAGCCCGACTCGTTGGCCAGACCGATGCGCACCGGCAGGCTGCCGTCGCTGCCGTCGGGGCGCGAGCCATCACGGGCCATCTGCGCGTAACGCAGAAAGGCGTTCTCGTCGACATCGAAATAGACGTAGGCCTGCTCCTGGGACACCAGGGTGGTCAGCACACTGGCCGCATCACCGGCCACCACCAGGTTGCCGGCGGTGACCCGGGCGCGGTCGGTGCGGCCGTCGATGGGCGCGCGCACCTCGGTCCACTGCAGGTTGAGCTGCGCCGTCGCCAACGCCGCCTGCGCTGCACGCACATCGGCCTGGGCCGACTCGTCGGCGGCGCGGCGCTGCTCGTACTGCTCGGTGGACACCGCCTGGCTCTGCACCAGCACCTTGGCCCGCTGCGCCTCGTTGCGGCTCTGCCGCGCCAGCGCCTGCGCGCGTTTGAGCTGGGCTTCGGCGCGCTGCAGTTCGGCGCGGTAGCTGCGTGGGTCGATGCTGAACAGCACATCGCCTTTCTTCACTTCCTGGCCTTCACGGAAGGTCACACGCTCGATATAGCCGGTCACCCGTGGGCGCAGCTCGACCGTCTCGGTGGCTTCGATACGCCCGTTGAACTGATCCCAGCGGCTGACGCTGTGCACCTGCACCGGCGCCACCCCGACCTGCGGCGGCGGCATGGCCGGTGTCTCGTTCTCCCCCTGACCGCAACCACTCAACAGCGCGGCCGTCAGCAAGGTGACAGCCAGCAGCTCCGAACCGGATCGCGCCACGCGCGAAGGGTAAACACAGCGACTCATTGAACGAACTCCCCCAGACAGAAAGAATCCGCCCGCCAGCCTCGTAACGAACTGCTGGCGGGGGCGGATGACAGCAAACAGAGTTGGCTGCGCGTGGTCTGGCGGGCACCTTGGATGCGGCTGACGGCAGCGAGCCGTCGCCTTTATAAATGCTCAAGTTAACTTGAGGTCAATGAGAAAAATGAGCGTGGGAAAAGAAATTGCTGCCTGGCGTCCGCACAGCCTCAGCGCGGCGCACCAGCAAGAAGATCGCCACACAGCCGAGCAGAGCCAGCACGCCATAGCCACAGGCGGCTTGCAGCAGGCTGAAGTGCCTGGCCAGGCACCCGGCGATCAGCGTGGAATCGCCGCGCTGCTGTAAGAGGTGGCATCGATCGCCGCCAGCATGCTCCTCCATGGAAATACCGGTCTGGATGCTGCGGCTCAGCGTTGCGCCCTGGCCAATGCAACTGGTCACGGACCGATGAGCTGATAGGTGCCACCGAAGGCTCAGGTGCCGGCGAACGTCCAGGCTGCCATCGGGAAGGCGCGGCGGGCACTCGGGGATATCGAACGCAGCAACCATACGCACCAGTAGGCGCTCTGCCCGCTGGCGGTGTGGTTGGCGGATCTTGCAGGTGCTCGGCCGACAGGTAAGTGCTTACTGGCTGGCCAGGTGACGCTCCAGCGCCTGTTTGGCACGCCCGGCCGCCTCGGCGTCGACGCGCTCGCCAAGCACTTCGGTCAACTGGCGCAGCTGCGCGGCGGTGACGCCGGTGTTCATGCTCATGCGCATGTGTGCCTGCAGCTGTGACTCGGCACCGGGTAGCGCCGCGAGCATGCTCACTGTGGCCAGCTCACGGCTCTGCCAGTCGAGATTGTCGCGTTCGAAGATGTCGCCGAACAGGTGCGTGCGCAGGTATTCGTTGGCCACCGGGGCGAAATCGAACAGCGGGCCTTCTACCACCGCACCCGACAGCTTGGTCTGGTTCTCTGTGCCGGCGGCGAGCAGCGCATCGCCCTTCGGCGCCGGATGGCTGGGCTCACTGCCCGGTGCATCCTCGATGCCCTTAGCCTTGCGCGCCTCGACCACCTTCAGCAGCTCGCCCAGCGCATTAAGGCTGCGCGGAAAGCCGGCGTAGGCATACAGCTGCACCAGCACTTCGCGGGCATCGCTGATGGTCATGCCGGCATCCAGGCCCTGATTGAGCGCCGCATTGAGCCCGGCGATATCACCGGCGGCGGCGAGCGCGGCGACCGGCACGATGGCCTGCTGGCGGGCGTCGAGGGTTTCGCTGACACTGGCAGTAGCGGCTTCGCTCATGTTTTGGCTCTCCTGGGCAACGGCAATCTGGCTCATCTCTCCCAGCCCCAATACGGCACTTAGGGCACCGATGGCCAGGCTCGACTTAGTGCTGATGCGCTTGGCTGTATTGTTCATCGCTCACCTTCTCCATCCAGTTGACGTTCTTGCCATCCAGGGTCGCGGTGACCGCCATATGGGTCATCGCCGTAGTCGGCGTAGCGCCGTGCCAGTGCTTGACGCCCGGCGGGCACCAGACCACATCACCGGGGCGGATCACCTGAGCCGGCTTGCCCCACTCCTGGGTCAGACCGACGCCGGAGGTGACCACCAGGCGCTGACCGGCCGGATGGGTGTGCCAGGCCGAACGCGCGCCCGGCTCGAAGGTGACCAGCGCACCGGCGGTGTTGATGTGCTCATCGGCCGGCCAGATCGGGTCGATGCGTGCACGCCCGGTGAAGAACTGCTCGGGGCCGGCAATCGATGCCTGCTCGCCGGCGCGAACGATCTGCTGCTCGCCCTTGGCGCCCTCATCGGCGCTGGCCAGACCGGCCTGCAGGGCTGCGACGCACAGCGCCGCGGTGAAGATCTGCTTGTTCATGCTGCTCACCTCTCCTCGCGTTAACGTGCGGTGTAACCACCATCGATCGGCAGGGCGACTCCCAACACGAAGGTCGAACCCGGACTGCACAGCCAGAGCACGGCGTCGGCGATTTCCTCAGCCTTCCCCAGACGGCGGATGGGGACGTCCTTCATCATTTCGTTCATGACTTCGGTTTCGCCTTCGAGCATGCCGGCGACCATCGGTCGTCTCGATGATGCCCGGGCAGATGCAGTTGATGCGGATGCCCTGGGCGGCGTATTCCAGCGCCGCGCTCTTGGTCATGCCGACCAGGCCGTGCTTGGCCGCGTGGTAGGCGACACGCCCCGGCACGCCGACCAGGCCGCCCAGCGACGAGTTGTTGACGATGGCGCCGCTGCCCTGGGCGCGCATCTGGATCAGCTGGTACTTCATGCACAGCCACACGCCGCGCATGTTGATGTCGGTGATGCGGTCGAATACTTCGCTCGGTACATCGGCAGTTTCCACCGCCGGGCTCTGGATGCCGGCGTTGTTGAAGGCGGCGTCGAGACGGCCGAAGCTGGCTACGGTTTTTTCTACCAGCGCTTTCACATAGCGCTCGTCGGCGATGTCGCCGGCCACGGCCAGTACCTTGTGTCCGGCCGTGTCAGCTCATCGGCCGCGGCCTGCAGCACGTCCTCGCGGATATCGGCCAGCACCACGGCGGCGCCGGCCTCGGCGAAGGCACGCGCTGCCGCCAGGCCCATGCCGGAAGCCGCGCCGGTGACCAGGGCAACCTGGCCGCTGAAGTCGTATTGGATGGGGGGCATCTCGGAGTCCTCGGTAAATGATTCAATGACGGGCGAAGCGATAGGTCGGTTCCGGGCGCCGCTTAGAGCGCCAGTCGCAGAATCTTCGCCGTATCTTGTGGGGCGATGTCGCCGTGCTCGCCGAGTTGCACGAACTGGTGCTCCTCGAGCTTGGCGATCACCTGCGCAATGATCGTTTCGTCCAGACCATAGGCCGACAGGCGGGTGGCCACGCCCATGCTTTCGAAGAAGTGGCGGGTGCGCTCGATGGCCAGTTCGGCGATCAGCTGCGGCTCGGTCTCCTCGATGTGCCACACGCGCTGGCCGTACTGCACGAGCTTGTCCTGCTTCTGCGCCAGCTTGTAGGTCCAGATCGCCGGAAGCATGATCGCCAGAGTCTGGGCGTGATCCAGGCCGTACAGGGCGGTCAGCTCCTGGCCGATCAGGTGCGAGGCCCAGTCGCCCGGCACGCCGGTGGCCAGCAGGCCGTTGAGGGCCATGGTGGCGCTCCACATCAGGTTGGCCCGCACGGCGACGTTGTCCGGCTCGGCCAGGGCCTTCGGGCCTTCCTCGATGATGGTCGACAGCAGGCCTTCGGCGAAGCGATCCTGCACCTTGGCATTGACCGGGTAGGTCACGTACTGCTCAAGCACGTGCACCATCGAATCGACCACGCCGTTGGCGACCTGGCGCGGCGGCAGCGAGCAGGTGCTGCGCGGATCGAGGATGGAGAACAGCGGACGCACGTGGTCGGAATTGAAGAACAGCTTGTCCTGGGTTGAGCGACGGGTGATCACCGACGTCGGATTCATTTCCGAACCGGTGGCGGCCAGGGTCAGTACGCAGCCAACCGGTAGCGCGCCTTTCACCGCAGCGCCGAAGGTGGCGATGATTTCCCACGGGTCGCCTTCATGCATGGCGGCCGCCGCGATGAACTTGCTGGCATCGATCACCGAACCACCACCGACGGCGAGAACGAAGTCGATGTTCTCGCGACGGGCCAGCGAGACCGCCTCGATGCAGGTCTCGAAGTGCGGATTCGCTTCGATACCACCGAACTCCAGCCAGTCGAAACCTTCCAGCGCGGCGGTAACCTGCTCGAAGATGCCGTTTTTCTTGATGCTGCCGCCGCCGTAGACGATCAGCACGCGGGCGCCGGCTGGCACCTGCTCGCGCAGGGCAGCGATCTGCCCCTCACCGAAGAGGATGCGGGTGTTGTTGAAGAAACTGAAGCTGTTCACGGTTGTTTGTCCTCTGCAGGCGGGCGGCAGTCAGGCTGGCCCGCCGGATGATCGTCATGGGCTGGCGGCGTGGTGCGGGGCTCAGTCCTTCTTCACCGGGCCGGCGAGATAGATGTCGTCAGTCACTGGCTCCATCCAGTCCACCGGCTTGCCGTCGAGTGCCTCTTGAATCGCCACGTGCTGCATGGCCGTGGTATCGGTCGCGCCATGCCAGTGACGACGGCCGCAGTTGCACCAGATCAGATCGCCGGTGCGGATTTCGGTCTTCGGACCGCCTTCGCACTGAGTCCAGCCCACACCATCGGTGACCAGCAGGGTCTGGCCCAGCGGATGGGTGTGCCAGTTGGTGCGCGCACCGGGTTCGAAGTTGACGACGGCCATTCCCATGCGGGACGGTGCCGGCGCGTTGAAGCTCAGGTCGATGCGTACACGGCCGGTGAAAATCTCGGCCGGACCGCTGATGGCTTTGTGCGAGCCGGCGCGGAGAACCTGCATGTCGGCCTTGGCCAGATCGTTCTCACTCATGCTTCGTGACCTCACTCGATGTGTGTGAGGTAAATGTAGTCCCTGCCAATTACTTCGTGTATATGGAAAATATAGAACTCGATATGAAGTAGAACTTAATAATGTTCGCGAACGGAATGAACGATCTGGTGGTCTTCGTGACAGTCGCGCGCGAGGGTAACTTCACTCGCGCCGCTGCTCGCCTGGGGGTCTCCCCCTCTGCGGTGAGCCAGACCATGCGCGGGCTGGAGGAGCGCCTGGGCGTGCGTCTGCTGACGCGCACCACGCGTAGCGTGACCCGCACCGAGGCTGGCGAGCGACTGCTCAACGAGATCGCTCCGCTGCTCGATCAGATCGAGATTCACCTGAACGCCGTTTCCGACCTGCGCCAGCGCCCGTCCGGCACGGTACGCATTACCGCCGATGAGTTCGCTGCGCGTCATGTGCTGTGGCCAAAATTGCAGCCCGTACTGGAGACCTACCCGGAGGTGACGGTGGAGCTGATCACCGACTACGGGCTCACCGATATCGTCGCTGAACGCTTCGATGCCGGCGTACGCCTGGGCGGCATCATCGACGCCGACATGATCGCCATGCCCATCGGCCCGGACATGCGCATGGTCACGGTCGCCGCCCCGGCCTATCTGGCCCGCCACGGCTCGCCGCAACATCCAGAAGAGTTAACCGAACATCGCTGTATCAACCTGCGTTTACCTACCCACGGAGGCCTTTATCCATGGGAGTTCGGCAGCGGCGAGAACGAGTTCCGGGTGCGCGTCACCGGCCCCCTGATCATGAACAGCGTGCTGCAGATTCTCGACGCCTGTCTGGCTGGTGTTGGCATTGCACAATTGCCAGACACCCAGGTGCAGTCCCATCTGGACGACGGCAGCTTGCAGGAAATTCTGGCGGAGTGGTCCGACCCTTTTCCTGGCTACCACCTCTATTACCCAAGCCGCCGGCAACAGACCGCTGCATTTCGCGTGGTACTGGAGCATCTGCGTCTTGAGCGATGAGCTGGTCGCCCTTGAATCGAATGTCAGCCAGCTGCCTCAATGATCACGGTCAGGGATTCCTGTTCACGCAACAAGTCCACACCCGCATCCAGGCGACCGAGGTGCACCAGGCCATTGGCGTACTTAAAAGTGCGATAGAAGATGGCCAAGTTTCCCCATGGCGCGTAGTAGGTGATGTCGCCGGCATCGGCGGCATGACCAGCTGGCGCTCCCTGAGTCGACAGTTTCTTTGGCAGGTCGGCGATTTTCTCAGTGGAGGCGTAGTCGCTCAGCGAGAGTGTCAGCGGCAACATGGCCAGAAAGTCTCTGGCTGCGGCATTGTCATCTAGCGTCGCGGATAACGATTGGCCTTCGATAAACAGGCGAATTTTCATCAGTTTCACCTTTTTGTCTTCGGGGCGGGATGCTCATCAAATAGCAACTGGCGGATGCTTTATCCGCCAGGCCGCTTCGTTACTCACATCTGCGAACGGTTACTACAGATTTTTGCCGAAGAACTGGGTTATCCGGTCAAAAGGAATCTTGTCCGGCTGATCGTACAGATCGACATGGCTCGCGCCCGGAATGATCACCAGCTCCTTGGGCTCAGATGCGGCAGCGTAGTGAATCGCCCCTAGTTTCGTAGACACCTCCAAGCCTCATAATGAGGCCCAACAGGAGGTGCCATGAGCAACCAGCGTTACCCCGAAGAATTCAAGATTGAAGCGGTCAAGCACATCACTGAACGCGGCTTGCGCGTTGCCGATGTAGCAGAGCGTCTAGGCGTATCCGCGCACAGCCTGTACGCCTGGGTAAAGCGCTACAGCAAACCCCAAGTACAGCTGCGGCAAGTAGATGATCAGCAGGCTGAGCTGCGTCGCTTGCGCGCGGAGCTCAAGCGGGTGACCGAAGAGCGAGGCATCCTAAAAAAGGCCGCCGCGTACTTTGCCAAGGAGTCCGGCTGAAGTACGCCGTCATCAGCAAGCTGTCGGTGGAGTACCCAGTACGGCGTCTCTGCCAGACCCTTCAGGTACATCCCAGCGGTTACTACGCTTGGCTGGCCGAGCCGAAATCCGCGCGTGCCAAGGAAGATCAGCGTCTGCTCGGATTGATCAAGCATGCCTGGTTGGAAAGCGGCGGGGTCTACGGCTACCGCAAGATCCACGACGACCTGCGTGAGCTAGGCGAGTCCTGTGGCCGTCACCGTGTGGCTCGCCTGATGAGGAAAGAGGGGCTGCGCTCGCAGACCGGTTATCGCCGGCGCCCCGGGTATTACGGTGGCAAGCCGCCGGTGGCCTCGCCCAACCGTCTAGAGCGGCAGTTCAATGTCAGTGAACCGAACAAGGTCTGGGTCACCGACATCACTTACATCCGCACGTATGAGGGCTGGTTGTACTTGGCGGTGGTGCTGGATCTATTTTCTCGCCAAGTGATCGGCTGGTCGATGAAGCCTCGGATGTGCAGCGACTTGGCCATTGATGCGTTGCTGATGGCTGTGTGGCGGCGCAAGCCCAAGCAGGAAGTGATGATCCATTCCGACCAGGGCAGCCAGTTCAGCAGCTTGGACTGGCAGAGTTTCCTCAAGGCCAACAACCTGATCAGCAGCATGAGTCGACGCGGTAACTGTCACGACAACGCGGTCGCGGAAAGCTTTTTCCAGTTGCTGAAGCGGGAACGCATCCGACGGAAAACCTACGGAACCCGCGAAGAGGCCCGCAGTGATGTGTTCGATTACATCGAGATGTTCTATAACCCCAAGCGCCGGCACAGCAGCGCTATGCAGCTATCGCCAGTGGAGTTTGAAAAGCGCTATTTCCAGAGCTTGGAGAGTGTCTAGGAAAGCTGGGGCGATTCAGTGCGATGCCGCTGACCTTGCGCAGGACACGTTTGTCCGTCTACTTGCTGTCCAGAGCCCGACAGCTCCTCTGCAATTGGCCGAGCCCCGCGCTTATTTGAAGACCATCGAGTGTTTCTGAAGAACCACAGGTCTATCACATTGAGGGAGCGGCATTTGCTAAAGGTGATCCTGCGTTTTAAGAGCAAAAAAGCCGGCCCTAAGGCCGGCAACGTACAGCGTCGAAATCTCAGATGTGGAGGTGGCCTATTAGCGAACCCCGGCTTGACGAAGCGCCGCAGGCGTCAACTCAGCCTCATTCACCATAAGCCCAAACTCAAAGGCGTTTTTTTCCTCGTTCTTGAGGCCCAACACTAGATATCGGCCAGACAGCAGGTCGTAGATTGCTTCTGCCGTGTAACCGCTTACCTGCTTGTTGTAGTAGTACTGCGCAAACCCTTCAGATACCCGCCAAAGAGCACCACGGGCGTCATACTGCTCAATCTGAGCAGCCTGCCAGCTGTCCTCATCGATGTAGATGTCTCGCTTGGCATAAATGTGACGCTCGCCCGGCTTCAACGTTGCCTGGACGTGCCAGACCCGATGCAGCTCGTAGCGCGCGTAGTCCTGATTCAGGTGTCCGGGCTTGATGATGTCGCTGTACTTCAGGCTTGGGTCATCCAGCTTGTAGTTGTTGTAAGGGATGTACATCTCCTTTTTCCCTATCAACTTCCAGTCGTAGCGATCCGGTGCGCCGTTGTACATGTCCAGGTTGTCAGCGGTCCGTAGACCGTCGGCAGCCGTGCCTGGGCCGTCGTATGCCAGCTGCGGCGCCCTGCGCACACGGCGCTGGCCAGCGTTGTAAAGCCAGGCCAGGCGAGGTTCTTTCACCTGGTCGATGGTTTCGTGAATCAGGATGACATTGCCTGCCAGGCGCGGTGGCGCCGTTACCTGCTGTTTGTAATAGAACAGGATGTTGGACTTCTGGCTCGAGCTGCCTTCAACGTTCGAGGGCGAAATGAACTCGTCCTTGAATTTCACGATGGTGTAGGCGCCGTTCGCCTGGGGGGTTGCCTGGGTGATCAACCGACGCACGCTGCCGCCTCGATAGCGGGTCACGTGGTTCCAGATAACCTCCAGGCCATTCTGGGGAATGGGGAACGGATTTGCCGTTTTGTAGTTTTCGACCCCATTCCCGCCTTGGACGAGGGTCGCAGTGGTTGCGTTGATCTTCGTATCTGCGAGCACACTCTCGGGCAGGTTTGCAGTCCGGTGCGTTGTGTACACGGGGATCTTGTACGTCTCCGGGTACCGCTTGAAGAGAGCCAACTGGCCCACACTCAGCTTGTCCTTATATTGCTCGGCATTCTGAGCAGTGATGGTGAACAAGGGGGCTTCACTAGCGAAAGGGTTGGCGAGGAAGCCCTTTGAGTCGACGCTGCCGGCATCAATAGGCAAACCCCCGCTCCACGCCGGGATGCTTCCGTCAGCATTGGCGGCTTTCTCAGCCCCCACAGGTGTCAACGAATTGCCCAACTGGGAGGCCTGCTCTGCAGATACCTGTGCATGGACGTTGATTGCGAAAATAGAAAGGACGAAGCCGCTACTCAGGAGCAAGGTATTTTTCGATTTCATAATGTTCACGCCTTAGAAATTCACGCCGAAGCTGAGAGCAACGAAGTCCCGATCCTCAGTGGTCGAGTACTTCCCGTCGAAGAAATTGGTGTACGAGAGGCTGCTGGAGTACTTGTTCATGTACTCCGCATCGATCCCCAGGCTTACAGCCTTTCTTCCCTCTTCGAAGTTGCCACCAGGTCCTGGCGAATAGCCGTCAACGTCATGAGACCAGGCAACGTTAGGCTTCAGATTCACGCCGGCAAAAACGTCGGGGTAATCCCAAATCGCACGCACTCGATAGCCCCACGAGTTCTGGGTTGTGAAACCATCGTCGCCGCAGAATCTTCTGCCGTTCTTTCCGTTCGGAGTGCCCAGCGTCCCGGCGTTAAGGGATTGGCAGCGGCCGTTGGGCAGCTCACCAGGGCCGAACACTGGATCTCGCCCGTATCGCACATCGGAGTTGCTGTCCAAGCCACCTACGTGCGTCCAACCGACCTCCCCAACCAAGGTGAGGCGACTCGCCCCCATGACCTGATCGAAGAAATGGGTGAAGGTTGTTTGCAGCTGGGTGATTTCTTTTCGGCGGTATCCGTGCGTGTCCTGGCCGGGTACGACGCTCAATACCGATACGGTGGGATCAAGCGGTGTGAGTGCGCTGTACAGCACGTCAGTGGAGTTGATCTGGACTGGCGCATTCGGCCTGTAGCTAATCTCACCAGCCCAGGCGGTACCGGTCGGCAGTGTCGTCGAGAAACTCAGGCCATAGAGCTTGATGTCCTCGGGATACTCAATGAAGTAGCGGGCATTGCCGGCGACGAGAGCAGAGGCCAAGCCCGACTGTAGTGAAGGTGTGCAAGCAGCGCCGATCAGGCCGCATACATTACCGACGTAGCCGGGAATAGCGTTGTAAACCGACTGACCTGGTGCCGTACCGCTGAAGATCGGCAACCGGCTGTGGTAGTTCATGAAGTAGGCGCCGAACTCTGTATCCAAAGGCTCGAATAGATAACGCAGAGCCAGCCCCCATTGCCCACCGTCGCGAGGATCTCGATCTCCACCGCGTGGGATGAGGACACCCTCAGAAGATGTCTGGTAAGCAAGCGGCCCTGCCAGCGATGCGAACTGCCCCAAGCTCGGATTCAGAGCTGCAAGGTTGTTCTCGCATCCATCCGGGACAATGTCAGTTTGGGCGAAGAACGTTCCGCAGTTATCCAGCGTGCTCTGCTCCCACTCCAGCTGGTAGAAAAACTCCGAGGAGAGATTTTCCGTCACGCTCTGGGAGAGGTAGAACATGTTGACCGGTGTGAGCCCTTCCTTTAGCTCAGCTCCAGGCCTACGGAAAGCAGCGACATCGATGGGGTTAATGGCATTGATGCCGCTTTGCAGGAACGTGCTTTCACCCCAGCTCACCACCTGACGGCCGAGGCGTACGGAACCAGGCTGATCAACCAGCAGGTAGTTGTAGTAAACAAAAGCATCGAGCAGCTCAGCTCCAGAAGACTTGGCGCCTTCCTTCCGGTTGCTGTCGCTGATGTCTTTAAACAGCCGGCTTTCGTCTTTCAGTTCAAAGTCATACCAGTACTTTCCGCGAACAAAGACCCCTGTGTCTTTGTATCGCAGGTCCAGGTCATGAATACCTTTGAATATCTTAGAAAAGGTCTCGCCGCGCTTAAAATTCATCCGGCTATCATCGGAAGTCTGCGACATACCGCGGCCGCCATTGTTTTTTCCGATTAGATCTTTGTTAGGACTGGCTGTGGACCAACTTGCACCGACAGAAAGTGATGAGTCGAACTGACCATCAATTTCACCTAATGAAAAATCCACTGCATATGCAGGCATAATCAGCAGACTCGAAACTGCTATTGCCGATGAGAGCTTTGACAGCTGAGCGGGGATGAGGTGAGTTGGCACTGGGTACTCCGGTTTTTGTTATTAGTGCGCCGAATGTACTGCGGCATTTTCCTCCCCGCGTCCCACGAAAATGTGATTTTAGAGACAATCAAAAACCAAAAAAGCGCCATATAACGATGCCTCGCCAGTTAGCGAGACATTAGTTATGGCGCTATGGAATATGAACAATATAAATACAAGGCATGCTTAACTCAAAAAGGTAAGCAAGCCCTGCGATGGCCCTATTTCAGCAGCCCCAGCTGCTTAGCTTTCGCTACAGCATGCGTCCTGCGTTTGACGCCAAGCTTCGCATGAATTCGTTTGGCATGCGTTTTTGCTGTATTGATGGAGACGAAAAGTTGCTCACCGACTTCCTCCCAAGACATACCTTGCGCAACAAGCTGGAGAACTAACAGCTCTCTCTTTGTTAGAGTTACGGATGCCTCTTCAGCAGGAGCTTTTCCAGAGGGTATTAGCGAGGATTCGGCATTGATAGTCATACAGCCCTCCGGCTTTTACTTTCCCGGCGTAGTCATCAATCAGTCAGCCAACTGAAGATCCAGCTTGGCTAAGGCTTTTTCGATTTCATCCAGCTGTCCCTGCGTAATAGCTGCATCGCTTTTAATCTGTATTTTCTTGGCGGCCGGATCGGTGCAAGTAACCAACGCCCCACTCAGTAAACCTATTACCAACTCGTTTGCCCGATGCTCTACTGCCAACTGACGTAGGCGGAATCTTGCAATTTTTGCGAATGGAGTAAGTGGGAGCTCGTCCAACAGAAAGACATGTTTCGGGCGTGCGGGTGGCTCAGCAATTCGAGCATTAATGAACTTCGCAAGCTCACCCACAGAGACTGTTGCCCCAGGACAAGTCACGACGTACAAAACAGGCACCTCGCCCGCATAGTCATCGGGCATTCCCACCGCAGCTGACTGAATTACATCCGGGTGCTCCATAGCAACGTCTTCGATCATCTGAGGATCGATGTTGTGACCACTACGGATGATCACGTCTTTCGAACGACCCACTACACGAAGCTCACCGTCTTCGGTGACTTCCCCGAGGTCGCCCGACTGGAACCAGCCTCT
>NZ_KK020676.1:128738-157916 GCF_000307775.2 Stutzerimonas stutzeri KOS6
GAAGAGAGATGCGAGCTTGCTGGTGGGCTGAAGCCTACCCTACGCGGATTGTCCTCGCGGCCCCCGCGCCACGGAGTCCCGACTGTAGGGTGGGCTTCAGCCCACCGGGCGAACCCTCGATCAGGCCTTGGCCGCCTGCGCCCGATTGGCCGCGGCCACTTCCTCACCCGCTGCCTGCAGCAGCTTCCACAGCCAGCTCGGTAGTGTGTCGGGGTCGAGACTGTCGATCAGGTTCTTGATCGCCAAGCCCAGCTCGGTATCACCCTCGATAACCAGCCGGCGGCGGAAGAACAGCGTGTCCGGGTCTTCCTGGCGGCTGGCCAGCAGCAGGAACTCGCGCCAGTTGCCGCGTATGGTCACCTCCACCGGTGCCTGCGCCGCAATGCGCAGTTGCTCGCGCTCGCAGGTCAGGCACCAGGCAAGGCCGAGGTCGGCGACTTCGAGCTTCATCCAGTGGCCGTCAAGCACGTCGAAGGCGCCGTCGCTGAGCGCTTCGGCGAATACCTGATTGAGGCTGCGCTCCAGCGCCAGACGCTGGAGCAGGAATGGCGTCCTGGCCGCGAGCGGCAACAGCCGCCCGCCGAGACTCACCAGATGGGCACGTGGGTTCAGCATAATCCGGCCTCCTCGGCGCGCAGCATGCCCGGCTGGCCATGCCAATAGCCATTGCAACCGTCCACCGCCAGCGGCGGCAGCGCTCCCTTGCGCACTGCATCGAAGGCGCCGATCACCTCTTCCATGCCGGCCGCACGCGGGCTCAGGCGCAGCAGATCGGCGCCGCTATCGACCAGGCCCGCGTAGTCGGCGAGCAGGTTGCTGACCGAAGCGGACATGGTCTGGATACCGTTGATGGTGAACAGCGCCTCACCCTCCTGGCTGAGTAGCGGGATACCCTCGGGATAGTTCTGGCAGCAGAACTGGCAGTCGTCCTTCGGCCGGTTCTCCGCGCGGGCGGTGAAGCAGCGCGCCGAATAGGCCAGCGGCAGGTGGCCGTAGGCGAAGACCTCGATTTCCGGCAGCGTGACGTCCAGCTCCTGCAGCTGCGCACGGGCGCTCCTGATCAGCTTGCCGGAAGCCTCCACCGGCGGCACCCAGCGGGCCATGCCGCTGGCCACCAGTTCGGCCAGCGCGTGGCCGTTGTAGAGGTTCAACGCCGGACCACCGACGAAGGGCAACTTGCGCTCGGCCATCAGCTGCACCGCGCCCATGTCGTTGGCTTCCACCAGCAGCTCGCCGTTGTCACACAGGCGACGCAGGCTGGACAGCTCGGATGCCGCCTCGACCAGGGTCAGGCCGGACAGCACCAGTTGCGCCGACGAGGCTTCGGCCAGGTCGCGGGCCAGCCCCAGCCAGTCGTCGAGCATCATGGCGCGGCGCTTGGAACAGACGGTCTCACCGAGGTAGATCACATCCAGCGGCTGGCTGGCCATATTGGCGTAGAAGTCCAGCGTCTGCTGGCGATCCCAGTAGAACAGCACCGGGCCCAGAGAAAGTTTCATGGGTGACTCCTCGTTCATTGCCAGGCCCGGTGGTAAGCACCCAGGGTGGTCTGCGAGCCTTCGGAAAGACCGTCCAGTACCTGCCGCCAGCCGGGTTCGACCGCATAGCGCTGCGGCGCTTTCAGGTAGCTGTCCAGCGCGGCGCGCCAGACGCGGGTGACCTGTTCGACGTAGGCCGGGCTGCGCTGGCGACCCTCGATCTTCATCGCGGTGACGCCGATGGCGGCGAGTTCGGGAATCAGATCCAGGGTGTTCAGGCTGGTCGGCTCTTCGAGCGCGTGAAAACGCTGGCCGTTGACCATGAAGCGCCCCTTGCACAGCGTCGGGTAGCCGGCCGATTCGCCTTCGGCGTAGCGGTCGATCAGCACGTTGTTGAGACGCGAGGTCAGCCCTTCCGGCTCTTCGCTCCAACGCACCGCCTTGGCTGGCGAGCAGACACCGCAGAGGTTCGGCGACTCGCCGGTGAGATAGGAAGACAGGTGGCAACGGCCTTCGGCCATGATGCACAAGCTGCCGAAAGCGAACACTTCGATCGGCACCGGGCTGCTCGCCGCGACCTGCTTGACCTGCTTGAGCGAAAGTACCCGCGGCAGCACTGCACGGTTGATGCCGTAGCGCTCCTGATAGAACGCCAGCGCCGCGGCGTTGGTCGCCGAGCCCTGTACCGAAAGGTGCAGATTGAGCCTGGGATGGCGCTTGCTGGCATAGCCGAGCACGCCGGGGTCGGCGGCGATCAGTGCATCCACGCCCAGGTCGGCGGCCTGATCCACGGCGCGCTGCCAGCGATTCCAGCCGTCCGGCTGGGCATAGGTGTTGACGGCGATATACAGCTGCCGGCCTTTCTCACGAATCAGCTGCAGGCCCTTGTCGAGCTGCTTCTCATCGAGATTGAGGCCGGCGAAATGACGGGCATTGGTGTCGTCGCGAAATCCGACGTAGATGGCATCGGCGCCCTGCTGGACGGCGGCCTTGAGCGCGGGCAGGCTTCCTGCCGGGCAGACCAGGTGCATGGCAACTCCTAGACATTCGGGTACATGCGCGCCGCGCAGGAAGCGCGGCGGTCGTTCGGCTGAACGGAAAACAGCCGGCAGTCTAGGCAGCTGACCAATGGCCAGCATTGATAGGGGTCAAGATTGGCCGGACGTCGCGCCTGCGACGAAAGGCAGCACGGAAAAATCCCGCCAATAGCCCGGGGCTGGCGGAAAGAATGCCTCAGATCCCCTCGTCGCCCTCGAATTCCTCGGTGGCGCGGGCCACCATCTGCCGCCACGCGCCCGACTCCTCGCCGAGCAGGCGGATGGCCTTGAGGCTGGCGGCGAAGGCGTCACGGTAGTGCAACGGATTGTTTTCGCTGGCGGCGCGCTCGGCGAAGGCCTGCGCCTCGCTCAGCAGCGCTTCGAATTCGTTCTGGTTCAGGGCCATTGGGCGCTCCTCGACGGGTGATGTGAGGTTAGACCATGGCTTGTTGTCTGCGACTCTCGCCGGCCGACGGGCGCTACTTGAGCTTCAGCCGCCGTGCCAGCTTGTGCAGGTTGCTCGGATCGACCTCCAGCAACCGGGCGGCCTGCGCCCAGTTCTCGCCACTGGCCTCCAGCGCCCGGACGATGGCCTGGCGCTGGGCCGCATCGACGGTGTGGCGCAGCGGCAGCACCTCGTCGGCGATTACCGGTTCGTCGGCCACCTGCGGCACTGCCACGCCGATGGCATGGCTGTCCAGGTCCAGCAGATCGGGCTCCAGGGTGAGGATCTCGCTACGCGACGCGCCGCGGCTGAGCAGACGCAGCGCCGCGCGACTGACCACGTGCTCCAGCTCGCGCACGTTGCCCGGCCAGGAGTAGCCCAGCAGCGCACGCTCGGCGGCCGGCGACAGGCGCATGCTGCGCAGCCCCAGGCGGGCACGATTGAGCTCGAGGAAGTGTCCGGCGAGGATCAGCACGTCGTTGCCGCGCTCGCGCAAAGGCGGAATCGGCGCCGGGTAGACCGACAGACGATGATAGAGATCAGCGCGGAAGTGCCCGTCGCGCACGCTGTCGCGCAGGTTGCGGTTGGTCGCGGCGATGATCCGTACATCCACCTGCCGCGGCTTGTCCGCACCGAGCCGCTGGATCTCGCCGTTCTGCAGGGTGCGCAGCAGCTTGGCCTGCACCGTCAGTGGCAGTTCGCCGACCTCGTCGAGCAGCAGCGTGCCACCGTTGGCAGCGTCGAAACGGCCGGGCCGATCGGTGGTGGCACCGGAGAAGGCGCCCTTGACGTGGCCGAACAGTTCGCTTTCGGCCAGGGACTCGGGCAGCGCCGCGCAATTGACATGCACCAGCGGTTTGTTGCGCCGCCGCGAATGACGGTGCAGCCAGCGGGCGAATAGCTCCTTGCCGACGCCGGTTTCTCCCAGCAGCAGCACCGGCAGTTCGGAATCGGCCACCACCTGCAGTTCGCGCAACAGCTCGCGGATCACACCGCTCTGGCCGAGAATCTCACCGTCACCATGATCCAGCGTGGTTTCCATCACATCGCTGCGCGCCAGGCGCAGGCCGCGATTCTCATGTTCCAGGCGGGTCACCCGTACGGCGGCCTCGATCACCAGCGTGAAGCGCTGCAGGTCGCAGCGGGCGTCGTCGTCGAAGGTGCCAGCATGCAATGCATCGAGGGTCAGCGCGCCCCACAGCTTGCCCTCGACGTACAGGCTGACGCCCATGCAATCGTGCACCGGCAACGGCTCGCCGACATGTTCGTCGAGCAGACCGTCGTAGGGGTCCGGCAGTCGGCTGTCAGGCTCGAACCAGGTCGGCTCGCGCTGCGAGAGGATCGCCGCCAGACGCGGGTGCTGGGCGACGACGAAGCGTCGGCCGAGCGCCTCCTGCACCAATCCGACCGCTGCCAGTGGACGCAGACTGTCTTCGTCCAGGCGCAGCAGCACCACCGCACCGCAGTGGAAATGTCGATGCAGCGTCTGCACCAGGCGCTGCAGGCGCACGGCGTTGGGCAGTTCGGTGGTCAGATCGGCAAGCAGTGCGTCGGCCATCATGGTGCTGGATACCCTCAGGGTTTTTAAAACCATAAACGCTTCGGGTCATTTCCACCAGCCACACCCCGCAATCGCCCGTTTCCGGCGGCCCGGTGCCTGGCATGGCTGTTGCGATTGTCGAGTCATGTTCCTCAGGACCGCTGCCATGACCACCGACCTTATCGACCAGACACTCGGCAATCTTGCCTGTTCGGTGCCGGGTGCCACCCGTGTATTCCGTCAGTTTCGCCTGGACTTCTGCTGCGCCGGCGACGTTTCGCTGCGCGAGGCCGCCGCGCGAATCGATATCGATCCGCAGATGATCGCCGGTGCATTGCTGGCACTGGAACCTGATACCACCGAGCAGGACTGGCGCAGCGTGCCAGCCGGAAAGCTGATCGAGTACATCCTGGCGCGCTTTCACGAGCGCCATCGCGACCAGTTCCCGGAGCTGATCCGTCTCGCCAGCCGTGTCGAGCAGGTGCACGGCAACCGCCCGGAATGCCCCAACGGGCTCGCCGAACACCTCTGGCACATGCAACAGGCGCTGGAGAGCCACATGCTCAAGGAAGAGCAGGTCCTCTTCCCGATGCTGCAGCGCGGCATGCGCTTGCCGCAGGCACAGGGGCCGATCTCGGTGATGCGCTACGAGCATGAGGAACACGGCAACTCGCTGGAGCAACTGGCGCTGCTGACCAACGACATCACCCCACCGGCCAATGCCTGCAACACTTGGCGCGCGCTGTACCGCGGGCTGGAGGAGCTGCGGGACGACCTGATGCTGCATATCCATCTGGAGAACAACGTGCTGTTCCGTAACGCCGAGGGCTCCGGCCCTGACAGCCAGACGACCGATCAAGGCAGCGAGGCGGTCCGCTCATGAAGCAGTACCTGCAACCGCTCGGCTGGGGCCTGGCGATGGCCTCGGTCGTCGCCCTGGCCAGCAACTTCGCCCTCGCTGTGGTCGTCGGTACCGCGCAGGCCGCCACCGCCCACCAGCACAGCCAGCACGCTCAGCCGTCAGTCGCCAGTGATGCACTACCCGGCGAGCGCTGGGCTACCGACGAGGCCTTGCGCGAAGGCATGACCCGCATCCACGAGGCAGTACAACGCAGCCTGCCGAGCGATCCGGGTCAGCCGCTCGATGAGCAATCGGCAGCCGCGCTGCAACGCGAGATCGAAGCCGCGACCGCTTACCTGATCGCCAACTGTCGGCTGCCGGAAGCCGCCGACGCCGGCCTGCACGGTCTGCTGAGCGACCTGCTCGAGGGCACCGAGGCACTATCCGATGCCGAGCAGCGTGAAGCGGGTCTGCAACGCATCTTCGCTGCACTGGAACGCTATACACAGCTGTTCGCCGAACCGGTCTGGCGTGACGGCTTTGTCGCCGATCTGCATTGATCGTGCGGGCAGGAATGGCTCTTCACCTGCCGGGTTTGATTTTGGTCAAGGTCCGGCATGTGTCGTCAACAGCACATGCGTTAGGCTGGGGCCGACATTCATTGTTGTTAATCGAGACAGGACGCCTTGCATGGTGCTTCACCGCGTACACCACCAGATCCTTCGCAGCCACCACCTGTTCGAGCCGCTGAACGAAGAGCAGATGGAAGAACTGCTCAACACCAGCCAGTTGCTCAACCTGGACAAGGGCGACAACCTGTTCCACCAGGGCGAGCCGGCGCACCACTTCTACTTCGTCATCTCCGGCGCGGTTAAGGTCTATCGCCTGACGCCGGACGGCCAGGAAAAGGTCTTCGAGGTGATCGGCAATCGCCAGACCTTCGCCGAAGCCATGATGCTGATGGACACGCCCAACTATGTGGCCTCAGCCCAGGCGGTCTGCCCGTCGCAGGTCTACCGCTTCTCCAATGCCGCCTACATGCGCCTGCTGGAAGCCAATCAGCGGCTCACCTTCGCCCTGCTCGGCAAGCTCTGCGTGCGCCTGCACCAGCGCATCAACGAGATCGAGACGCTGTCGCTGAAGAACGCCACGCACCGTGTGGTTCGTTATCTGCTGACGCAACTGGCGAGGACGAAGGACGACAGCAACAGTTTCGAACTGCCGATGGCCAAGCAACTGGTCGCCGGGCACCTGTCGATCCAGCCGGAAACCTTTTCGCGGATCATACGGCGCCTGATCGACGAGGGCATCATCACCCAGGAGGGCCGCCAGATCGCCATTCTCGACCGCCAGCGGCTCGAGCAGTTCGAGTAAGTACGGGCAAGGCCCACGGCTTTGCCGGACCAGAGGAACGCCACCATGCCCCAGTGCCTGTACTGCCAACAGGACCATCCGCCACAGGAAGCCGAATGCGGCAACTGCGGCATGCCCCTGCCGGCACGCGCCGACAGCGCCCCGCAACGCCGCCAGCGGCGCTTCCTCTGGTTCTGCATCGCTCTCAGCATCTTCTGCGCAGTGATGATCATCTGGCTGCCGCGCCACCTGTTCTGAGCGTAGGATGGATCACGCTTCACCGATCCACCGAGCAGCGTCCGGTGGATGTAAAAGGCGACATCCACCCTACTTATTGCACCGCGATTACAGCTGGGCCAGCCCCGTAGGGTGGATCACGCTTCACCGATCCACCGAGCGGCATCGCGGCGGATGTAAAAGGCGACATCCACCCTTCTTATTGCACCGTGATTACAGCTGGGCCAGCCCCGTAGGGTGGATCACGCTTCACCGATCCACCGAGCGGCATCCGGTGGATGGAAAAGGCGACATCCACCCTACTTGTTGCACCGCGATTACAGCTGGGCCAGTCCCGTAGGGTGGATCACGCTTTACCGACCCACCGAGCGGCATCCGGTGGATGTAAAAGGCGACATCCACCCTACTGTCACGCGCGATGCAGCGCCACGGTGGAAATCACCGCGCCTCCACCCACCTTGCCTACGGCTGGGTCAGCTGTTTGTACAGCTGCGGCAGGCGGAACGGCAGCTGCTGTGGCTCCTTGATCAGGGTGTAGCCGTTGGCGCCGAACATGTACGGCAGGTAATCGCCGGCCTCGCGGTCGATGGTGATGCAGAACGGCAGCAGGCCCTGCTTGCGTGCCTCCATCACCGCCTGGCGGGTGTCCTCGACACCGTAGCGGCCTTCGTACAGATCCAGATCGTTCGGTTTGCCGTCGGTCACCAGCAGCAACAGCTTACGCCGCTGCTTGCAGGCGCCGAGCAGTTCGGTGGCCTGGCGAATGGCCGCGCCCATGCGGGTGTAATAGCCGGGCTTGAGCGCCTGGATACGGCCGCGGGTCTCGTCGCCGTAGGGCTGGCGGAAGCTCTTCAGCTCCTGCATGCGCACCTGCTGGCGGCGCAGCGAGGAGAAGCCGTACAGCGCAAAGGGATCGCCCACCGCCGACAGCGCCTCGCCGAACAGCAGCAGGCTGTCGGTGACCACATCGATCACCCGGTGCTCGTTGTCCAGGTGCGCATCGGTGGACATCGACAGGTCGGCCAGCAGCAGGCAGGCCAGGTCGCGGCGGTTCTGCCGCTGCTCCATGAACAGACCACGCTCGGCGCACTGGCCGTTCTGCCGCTCGACGTGGAAGTCGAGCCAGGCCTGCATGTCCAGCTCCGAACCCTGGGGTTGCTGGCGCAGCCACTGGCGGTCGTTGCGCAGGTGCTCGAACTGCCGACGCAGGCGCCGCGCCAACGGCGACAGGTGCAGCGGCAACGGCTTGGCTTCCGAGCCGCGCGGCAGCATCAGCTGCAGGTTGACGAAATCCTTCTGCAGACGCTGCTTGCGATAATCCCACTCGGGCAACTTGATGCCCTCGCCCAGCGGCACATCGTCGAAGTCCGCGGCCGGCAGATCCAGGTCCAGCTTGAGCCCGCCGCCCTGCCGCATGCGCTGACGCGACAGAGCCAGTTCGTCGAGATCCTCGGCGACACGGGCCGCGTCTAGGTCCTCTGTGTCGTCGCCGCAGCGGTCCAGCTCGATGTGTTCGGACCAGCTGAACAGGTTCTCCAGACGGAACAGCAGCAGGCCACCCTTGCTCGAGCTTTCCTCGACCCGCCGGGCGCGCTTGCGCTGGCGCGACTCGCCGCCGGGCGGGGTTTCCAGATTGCCCTCGCCTTCCTCGGCGCGCTGGGTGGTCTGGGGTTCACCGAGGTTGTCCGCCGGATACAGCCACAGCGGCAGCGGCCAGGGCGCGCGCTCGCTGCGCGGGAACTGGCTGACGCTGCCCGGCTCGCGCAAGGCCTGGCACAGCGCCGCTTCCAGCGCGGCCTCGGCCTTGGGCAGCTGGCTCGGGTCCGGGCGCAGTTGCAGATGGGCCTCGACCAGCCGCCGGTAACGCGCGCGCATGGCCGGAAACTGCTCGAGGATGGCCTGGGTCCAGCGCTGGTTGTCGCGCGCCCAGTGGCGCATCGGCCCAGCCTGCGCGGCGAGCAGCGCCAGCCAGCGATACAGGTCCTGATTCAGCGAGACTTCCGGGTAGACCGCCAGGCTCTGCGGCAGCCGCAGATTGCTGGCGTCGCACCAGGCCACCGGCAGTTGCTTGCAGGTCCCGGCGACCTGTTGCAGCAGGTTGCGCCGGAGCAGCAGATCACGCGCGCTGGCGGCTTCGACGCCGACCCCGCTGGCGCCACCCATGGCGCGGAACAGCAGCGACAGCGGACGCTGCATGCTCTCGAGATCGACCCGTGCTTCCGGGAAATCCGGGCTGGCGCGACGGGTGATGAAGCGGTGCCAGACACTGCCGACCCACTCTTCCACTTCGATGGTAAAGGCCATGGCGGGTTACTCCGAGCTGGCAGTTGAAACGCAAAACGGCCCGCTAATACCAGCCGGGCCGTCGATGCTCATTGCGAACCGTCTCAGGCCGCGGCGGCTGCCGCTGCTGCGACCGGTACCCGACCGCGCTGGCGGAAGCTGTACAGGTAGCAGACCAGACCGATCAGGAAGATCACCCCGGCCACCAGACGCAGCCAGAAGAAGATGGCCAGCTGGTCGGCGGTTGCCATGAAGGACATGGCGGCACCATCGGCAGGGATCCGCTGCAGCCAGACCTGCACCACGCCTGCGGCGGTGAGGAACAGGGTGATGGCGACCATCGACAGGGTCATCAGCCAGAAGCCCCAGACCTCGATGCGCTGCGCCCGTGCATCCGGCGCTTCACCCAGGCCACGCAGACGCGGCATGGCGTAGCTGATCATGGTCATCACGATCATCGCGTAGGCGCCGTAGAAGGCCAGGTGACCGTGCGCGGCCGTGATCTGCGAGCCGTGGGTGTAGTAGTTCACCGGAGCCAGGGTGTGCAGGAAGCCCCATACACCTGCGCCGAGGAAGGCAGTCACGGTGGTGCCGATGGCCCACAGCGAGGCGGCCTTGTTCGGATGCTCGCGGCGGCGACGGTTCACCATGTTCAGGGCGAACAGCACCATGGCGAAGAACGGCAGCGGTTCCAGGGCGGAGAAGATCGAGCCCAGCCACAGCCACACGGTCGGTGCGCCGATCCAGAAGAAGTGGTGGCCGGTGCCGATGATGCCGGTGATCAGGGCCATGGCGATGATCACGTAGAGCCACTTCTCGACCACTTCGCGGTCAACGCCGGTGATCTTGATCAGGACGAAGGCGAGCATCGAACCCATGATCAGTTCCCACACGCCTTCCACCCACAGGTGCACGACGAACCACCAGTAGTACTTGTCGCGCGCCAGGTTCTCGGGGTTGTAGAAGGAGAACAGGAAGAACACCGCGAGGCCGATCAGACCGGTCATCATCACCGTACTGACCACGGTCTTGCGACCCTTGAGCATGGTCATGCCAATGTTGTAGAGGAAGCCCAGGGCCACCACCACAATGCCGATCTTGGTGATCGTCGGCTGCTCGAGGAACTCGCGTCCCATGGTCGGGAGCAGCTCGTTCTTGGTCATTTCCGCCAGGCCCGCATAGGGCACGAACAGGTAACCGAGAATGGTCAGCACGCCGGCCGCGGCGAACACCCAGAACAGGATGATGGCCAGTTTCGGACTGTGCAGTTCGCGGTCCGCTTCCTCGGGAATGAGGTAGTAGGCCGCGCCCATGAAGCCGAACAGCAGCCAGACGATCAGCAGGTTGGTGTGAACCATCCGCGCCACGTTGAACGGCAGCAGCGGGAACAGGAAGTCACCTACCACGTACTGCAGCCCCATGATCAGACCGAAGAGGATCTGACCGACGAACAGCATCAGCGCAAACACGAAGTAGGGTTTGGCGACGGCCTGCGATTGGAATTTGAGATGCGGGTTGAGAATGCTCATCTCGTGGCCCCTCCAGTGAATTCGGAAACAAAGACGTTCATCACTCAACCTTCCTTGTTTGGCGGCCAGTTGTTGGTGTCGATCTTCGAAGTCCACTTGAGGAACTCCGCCATATCGTCAACTTGCTGCTCGGTCAGATTGAATTGCGGCATCGCGCGGCGACCGGGGGCGCCGAGTGGCTGGGCTTTCATCCAGGCGTGCAGGAACGGCTTGAAGGCCTCGTCACCGCCCCGACGGACGAACACGTTGCCCAGCTCCGGTGCGAAGTAGGCACCTTCACCCAGCAGGCTGTGGCAGCCGATGCAGTTGTTGTTTTCCCAGACTGCCTTGCCGCGCACGACCGCTTCGGTCATTTCCGATGCGTTCGAACGTTCGGGGAAAGTCTGCTCTGTGTGGTAGGTAAGGCCGAGGAACACCAGGAAGAAGAAGACGCTTCCTCCGAAGTAGATATTCCTGGCCATACCCTTGGTGAAGGTCTCGGACATGGTCGCCTCCTCATGGCTTGGCGTGGCCAGTTTAAGAAGGAGGCTATCGAAACCTGCTTGATGGCAATCAAGAAAAACCCGAACGTGGCAGTCGGTCTTTCCGGGTGCAGCAGGTAGTTGCCGGGAGGGCCTGCAGAACATGCCAGGCACGCCGCACAGCGCGCCGACTCACGCCAGCGGCTTGCAGCGATAGCCGGATGGCTCATACGCGCCGAAGCCCAACATCGCCAGCGCAGACGCCGGGACGGGCGTTTCAGGCGCTGCGCTACAGCGCAGCGATGCGCAGGCCGGTCTTCTTCAGGATGCGACTGGACACCAGCATCTCGTTCGCCCGGCAGGCGCTGCCGAGCAAGGCGCGGATCTGGTTGCGGTAGGCCTCGATGTCACTGGCATCGCGCCCGTGCACCATGGCGAACAGGTTGTAAGGCCAGCCGTCGCGGCGCGGCCGTCGGTAGCAGTGGCTGACGAAGGGCTGCGCGCCGATCAGCGCGCCCAGGCGGTCGATCTCGGCATCGTCGACATCCCACACGGTCATGCCGTTGTGCCGGTAACCCAGGCGGTAGTGGTTGGGCACCGCGGCGATCCGGCGGATCGCCCCCTCGGCCTGCAGGCGCTGCAGCAGCGCCAGGGTGTCGTCCACCGCGAGCCCCAGCTCGTCGGCGAGCCAGGCCCAGGGATCGGCCACCAGCGGCAGTCCGGCCTCGGTCAGCTCGACCAACCGACGCACCAGCGCTTCGTCAGACGGGGAAGTGCAAACCGACATGATAGGTTTTCTCCTTCGGCAGGTTGAGCACCGTCAGGCCGGTCTGCGCCTCGATGCGGGCGATGGCTTCGGTGACACCCGCGGGCGTCTCGCAACCGAGCACGAACCACATGTTCCACTGGTGCTCACGGCGGTAATTGTGGGCGACCTCGGGCATCGCCTCGAGCTGCGCGGCGACCTCGTCGAAGCGCGCCTCCGGTACCGCCAGCGCGGCCAGGGTGAAGGCGCCGCCGAGGCGCTCGACATCGAACATCGGGCCGAAGCGGGTCAGGGTGCCGTCCTCGAGCAATGCCTGGACCCGCTGCCGCAACGTCTCGGAGCTGCTGCCCAACTCCGTAGCCAGCGCTTCCCATGGCTGGCGGACCAGCGGCAAGCCGTGTTGCAGGCGATTGATCAGCAGTCGATCGAAGTCATCCATTGGCGACGTCCGGCAATGGCGGCGCGAAACGTCCGCCACACTGTTTGAAGGCCCGCGTGCTGAACAGCAACTGGTGCGGCACATCGCTCAGACCGTGCTCGGCCAGCAGCCGCTCGATCAGTCCGCAGACCTGTTCACGCTCGCGACCGTGAACCATGCAGAACAGGTTGTAGGGCCACTGTGGCAGGCGCCGTGGCCGCTGGTAACAGAGATTGACCCCGACAGCCTGGCCCAGGCGGCGGCCGATCGCGTCGACCAGCTCGTCGGGAATATCCATCACCAGCATGGCATTGGCGCGAAACCCCAGCGCCCGGTGTTTCAGCACCAGCCCAACGCGGCGGAACAGCCCGGCCTCCTGCCACTGTTCGACCTGTTCGAGCACCTGTCGCTCGCTGCAGCCGATCTGCTCGGCAAGGCGCTGGTAGGGCCTTGCCGCCAGTGGCAGGCCGGCCTCGAGCAGGCGGCGCAGCTGCATCGCCTGCAAATCGTTTAGGCAGTCGTTCATGACGGTTCTCCCAAGGGAAAGCCCAGATCGATGCGAAACGCGTTGAGCATCGGCAGGTCCAGGGGCACCAGTCCGGTGTCGGCTTCGATCTCGGCGAGCACTCGGTCGATGTGCGCACGGTCCGGCCCGGTCAGCACGAACCAGAGGTTGTAGCGATGCTCGCGCAGATAGTTGTGATTGACCTCGGGGAAGGCATTGATGCGGGCCGCCACCTGCTCCAGCCGCGCTTCGGGCACGGCCAGCGCCACCAGGGTGCTGGCGCCGGCTCGGCTGTGTTCGAACACCGGGCCGACGCGCGAAAGCCCGCCGGCGGCCTGCAGCTGTTCGAGGCAGGCGAGCACCTCGTCCTCGCTGCAGCCGAGTTCCTCGGCCATGGCGCGGTAGGGTTCGGCACACAGCGGCATGCCGTGCTGAAAACGGTCGATCAGGCGGCGACTGAGAGCGTCGATGTGCATGTCACAACCCCGTCTCGTGAGCGCGGCTGCTGAAGAAGATGCCGCTCGGGCTCTGTGCCGGCAGGCGCTTGATCAGCTTCAGGCTGTAGGGGTCCCAGACCTGGACCTCGTTGCCGTCGCGCACCGACAGCCAGAGCTGGTCACCACGGGCGGTGAATTCCATATGCAGCACCGCCGGACCGGGCTCCAGGGTGGCGATGATCTCGTGGGTTTCGCTGTCGATCACCTGCACCTTGCCGTTGTCCGGGTGCGCGAAGTTGACCCAGATCTGCCGCGCATCCGGCCGCGCCATGACGAAAACCGGCTGGCCGGCGACATCGATGGCGTCGGTCTGCTTCCAGCTCTTCGAATCCATCACCAGCACCCGATGCTGGCCGATGGCGGGGACGAAGGTCTGGTCGCCGGCCACCGTCCAGCCCTCCAGGTGGGGCATCTTGTAGACCGGCAGTTTCTCCTGACCGCGGCCGTAACCGTCGATGATCCGCTCGACACCACGGACGGTGTGCCAGAGGTCGATCTTGGCCATGCCGTCCTCGCCGAACAGGCCGGCGATGTAGTAGCGGCCGTCAGGGGTCAGCAGCGCATCGTAGGGCTGCTTGCCGACGTTCTCGAAACGCGTGACGGTCGGTGTATCCCCCTGGCTGAAATCCAGCAGCCAGGTCTCGTTGGTGTCGAACAGGCTGTAGATGAAGCGCCGACCCGGTGCGTCGAGCACGCCGACCACCCGCGAATTGCGGCTGCCATCGGCCAGCGGCGTGGCCGGAATGTCGGCGACCAGCTCAAGGGTCTCGGCATCGAATACCTTGACGCCGCCCGGCTCGTAGTTGCCCACCGCGATCAGCCGGCCATCCTGGCTGATCGCCCCGCCGATGCTGTTGCCTCCCTGAACCACACGGCGGTCGATGCGCTGGCGCAGCAGGTCGACCTTGGTCAGCCCACCGTCGCGCCCGAACACATAGGCGTAACGCTGATCACGGGAGAAGACCACCGAGGCATGGGACAGATCGCCCAGGCCCTCGATACGGGCGAGCTGGCTCTGGTTGCTGCTCTCGATGATCTGCAGGCTACCGCTGGCGCGCTCCACCACCACGCCCAGGTCACCTGTGCCGCGCAGCGGCTGCTGTGCACAGGCCGCGAGCAGACTGGCCACAGCCAGCAGCAGAAAAGGACGAATCATGGCTTGGGGTATCCTTCGAGCAGGCGGTCGACCAGGTAGGCGATGTCCTGCTCGTCGAGCAAGGCATTCCAGCCGGGCATGGGCGTACCGGGTCTACCGTGGGTGACGGTGGCGATGAGCGCTTCACGGGGTTTGCCGGCCAGCGCCTGGCGGGTGAGCGCGGGGCCGAGGCCGCCGGTCATGCGCAGGCCATGGCAGGAGCCACAGTCCTGAAGCAGCAGATGGTCGAGCGTTGCCTGGCGTTCGGCGCTAGGTGCGCCGGCCAGGACAGTGGGAATCAGGAGGCAGGACGCCAGGGCGAGTCCCAGACGCGTTACGGCTTGTCGGGACATCTCCATGGCGCCCTCCATCGTTTACTTGAGGCTGAGAACCCACTCGGCGAGGGTCTTGGCTTCCTCGTCGGTGACAGGGTTTGGCGGCATCGGGATCGGACCCCAATTGCCCTGGGTGCCGTTCTTGATGTGGCCCGCGAGCAACTCGGCAGCACCGTCCTGGCCGGCGTACTTGGCGGCGACTTCCTTCAGGGCCGGGCCGACCATCTTGGCGTCCAGGCTATGGCAGGCCGCGCAAGGCTTGCTCTTGAACAGCGCCTCGCCGTCCTGGGCCATGGCTGGCTGCAGGGCCAGCGCGCCGCCAAGGGCGAGCAGCGGGATGAAGATTTTTTTCATGAGTTACTTCCTCAAGGCTAAATCGGGGGCAGATCTTGAGGCCCGCCCCCAGGTGGGCTCAGTAAACGTCGTACTGAGTGTTGTGGACGTTAAATTTACCGGTTGGGGTAATCAACCTTTTGTCCTTGATCACTGTTTTGAGTTCTAGCGTCTTGTCATCGACCACCACGATGGCCGACTCCTCGTCCTGGCCGTTCCACACGGAGAACCAGACCTCGTTGCCGGCCTCGTTGTACTCCGGCTGCACCACACGCTGGGCACCGCCCTTTAGACCAGACCATTCACCGATCGGCAGCACCTTGTAGCCGGCCTTCAGATTGTTGATATCGAACACCGCTGCCGACTGGCTGATCTTGGCATCCGGATTGAAGGTGGTATCCAGATACAGGTGCTTGGATTTTGGATGGGTCTTGATGAACAGCGAACCGCCACCCTGGCCCTTGAGCGTCTCGACCACTTTCCAGGCGTTCTTCGGATGCTTGGCCGGATCGGTTCCGATCAGCGAGATGGTTTCATCGCCCAAGTGGCTGGTGGCCCATACCGGGCCGTACTCGGGGTGCACGAAGTTGGCGCCACGACCCGGGTGCGGGATCTTGCCGACGTCGACCAGGGCGGCCATCTTGCGCTCCTTCGAGTCGATCACCGCGACCTTGTTGGAGTTGTTCGCCGCCGTCATGAAGTAGCGGTGGCTGACGTCCCAGCCGCCGTCATGCAGGAACGGCGCAGTGCCGATCATGGTGGTGGTCAGGTTATCAATGTCCTCGTAGTTGACCAGCAGGACCTTGCCGGTTTCCTTGACGTTGACGATGAACTCCGGATGTTCGTGCGAGGCGATGATCGCCGCGACGCGGGGCTCGGGGTGGTATTCCTGGGTATCGACCGTCATGCCACGGGTGGAGACGATCTGCAGCGGCTCCAGGGTCTCGCCGTCCATGATGGTGAACTGCGGCGGCCAGTAGTCGCCGGCGATGACGTACTTGTCCTCGTAGCCCTTGTACTTGGAGGTTTCCACCGAACGGGCCTCGATGCCGACCTTGATCTCGGCGACCTTGGTCGGTTCCTTGCCCCACAGGTCGATCATGTCGATCTTGGCGTCGCGACCGATAACCAGCAGGTAGCGGCCGGAAGCGGACATGCGCGAAATATGCACCGCGTAGCCGGTGTCGATGGTCTTGACGATCTTCTTGCTGTCGCCGTCGACGAGGGCGATCTTGCCGTCGTCACGCAGGGTGACGGAGAACAGGTTCGGCAGGTTCAGCTTGTTCATCTGCTGCTTCGGCCGGTCCTCCGGCTTGACCAGCACGTTCCAGGAGTTCTTCATCTCAGCCATGCCCCACTCCGGCGGCGTCGGCGGCGTGTGCTGAATGTACTTGGCCATCAGCGTGATCTGATCCTTGGTCAGCGCGTTGGATGTACCCCAGTTCGGCATCCCGGCAGGCGAGCCATAGGTGATCAGCGCTTCCAGATAGGCCTGACCACGCTCCTGGGTGATGTCCGGGGTCAGCGGCTTGCCGGTCGCGCCCTTGCGCAGCACGCCATGGCAGCCGGCGCAGCGCTGGAAATAGATTTCCTTGGCGTGCTCGAACTCGGCGGAGGTGAGGTCCGGTGCGCCCGGTGAATGCACGACCTGTGCACTGGCCGGATCGACTGCCGACGCTTGCCCCTTGTAGGCAGCCTCGGCTTTGTCTTCCGGATTGTTCTGTGCCTGAGCAATGCCCAGAGCGAGTAACGAGAAGCCGGCGACGAATCCAGCCAGTAGTGGTTTTTTCATGCTGTTTCTCCTCTGGAAACGCGGGATGCGCTTCCTGCTCAGGTGACGGCGGTACGGCAGATCCAGTTGTTGTTGATGCACGGGCATCCTATGAGAGCGGCTTTGCGGGTCCGCTTGACGACAATCAAGAGATCCCTCCTCACCCCCTGAGCGTGACGCCTTGTCGCGGACAAACCTTGCGCTGGGTCTCGCTCCGCCACGCATCCGCAGCGGGCTTGATCGCAATCAAGCTTTGCCGGCAGGCTGCTTGAGCGGCCGGACCCGCATCGGTAGCGTGGCGATCGAGATAACCAACCGCTGCCGTGAGGTATTGCCTGTGAATGCGCTCGAGATCCCAACCGCCGCTGGCACACCGGATGCACCGTTCTATCAACCACTGGGCAACGAGGAGCAGTTGTTCCAGCAGGCCTGGCAGCACGGCATGCCGGTGCTGATCAAGGGCCCGACCGGCTGCGGCAAGACGCGCTTCGTGCAGCACATGGCGCACCGGCTGAACCTGCCGCTGTACACCGTAGCCTGCCATGACGACCTCTCCGCCGCCGACCTGGTCGGTCGTCACCTGATCGGCGCCCAGGGCACCTGGTGGCAGGACGGCCCGCTGACCCGTGCGGTGCGCGAGGGGGGCATCTGCTACCTGGACGAAGTGGTGGAGGCGCGGCAGGACACCGCCGTGGTGCTGCACCCGCTGGCCGACGATCGTCGCGAACTGTTCATCGAGCGCACCGGCGAAGCGCTCAAGGCGCCACCGGGCTTCATGCTGGTGGTGTCCTACAACCCCGGTTACCAGAACCTGCTCAAGGGCATGAAGCCGAGCACCCGCCAGCGCTTCGTGGCGATGCGCTTCGATTACCCGGCTGAGGCCGAGGAAGTACGCATCGTCGCCAACGAGGCACAGGTGGATGAAGCGCTCGCCGCCCAGGTGGTCAGGCTTGGCCAGGCGCTGCGCCGGCTGGAGCAGCATGATCTGGAAGAAGTCGCCTCGACCCGCCTGCTGATCTTCACCGCGCGGATGATTCGCTCCGGGATGACGCCGCGTCAGGCCTGCCTGGCCTGCCTGGCCGAACCGCTGTCGGATGACCCGCAGACCGTCGCGGCGCTGATGGATGTGGTCGATGTCCACTTCGGCTGAACGCATCGCCCGGCCGACACGGCGTTTGCCGGGCGATCTGGCGATGTGGTTCTTCATCCTCGCCGAGCTGACCGTGTTCGCCATCCTGATCCTGGCCTTCGCCGTCACGCAGATGTTCAACCCGCAGCTGTTCGACCAAAGCCGGGCGGCGCTGGACAGCTCGACGGGCCTGGCGCTGACCCTGAGCCTGCTGACCTCCGGCCTGTTCGCCGCCCTGTCGGTCGAACAGGTACGCCAGGCCCGCCAGGGATGCGCGGCCCTGCTGTTGCTTGCCGCGCTGGCCTCATCCTGTGTCTACGTGGCGCTCAAGCTCGACGAGTATCGGCATCTGGCCGGGCTCGGCCTGGGCATGGAGCACAACACCTTCTTCACCCTCTACTGGATTCTGACCGGCTTTCATTTTCTGCACGTCTTGCTGGGCATGCTGATCCTCGCCTGGCTGGCCGAGCGCTGCCGCCGCGGCGTCTACCGGCCGGACGACCACGGCGGACTGGAATCCGGCGTGCTCTACTGGCACATGGTCGATCTGGTCTGGGTGCTGCTGTTCCCGCTGGTCTACGTACTGAGGTAACTCATGTCCGCTTCCAAGGTGCTGGTCGCCTGCTGGCTCGGCCTGGTCGCACTATCGGTTTGCACCGTCCTGCTGGGTAACGCCGGTGCCACGCAGGCGCTGGCGACGGGCGTTCTGCTCGCAGCGTTCGGCAAGGCCTGGCTGATCACTGACGGCTTCATGGAGCTGCGCCACGCACCTCGCGCATGGCGTCTGCTGCTGCTCGGCTGGCCCCTGGTCATGGCCATCGGCATGCTGCTGACCCTGCTCTGAACCCGTATATCACTCGCATTCGGTCGGGTGGCGCTGCCCTGCGGCGCATGCTTCGGCTGTGCCTGCGTTAACTGTCGGGGATGGCAAAGGCACGTAGGGTGGATGTCGCTTTTTACATCCACCGTGGCGCCGCAAGGTGGATCGGTGAAGCGTGATCCACCCTACGCGGACTGCAGGCCGGCATGAGCCAAAGCGGATCACCCACCCTGCTCACCTCCCGCGCCCGTTTATTGTTTCCGATCAAGGATGCCCGGCCCGCCGTCGGAGATTCTGCCGCCATCGAATCACGCGCCCGTGCAGCGCCTTGGCGCGCCATGAGGAGAGACGTCCATGTTGAGAATCAGCCATTACCTGCGCGCCCTGGCTCGGCCGACCACTCCGGTGCTCGGTGCCCGCAGCGTCAGCGGCAAGCGCCCGCCAGTGGTGATCTGGAATCTGCTACGGCGCTGCAACCTGACCTGCAGGCACTGCTACGCCACCTCCGCCGACAGCGAGTTCCGCGACGAACTGGACACCGCCGAGGCACTGAAGGTGATCGACGACCTGCACGCAGCCGGGGTGCGCGTGCTGATCCTCTCCGGCGGCGAGCCGCTGCTGCGGGCCGACATCTTCCAGCTCGCCGATTACGCCCGCGACAAGGGTTTTTTCGTTGCGCTGTCCACCAACGGCACGCTGATCGACGAGGGCAACATCGAGCATATCGCCGCGGCGCAGTTCGACTACGTCGGCATCAGCATCGATGGCCTCGAGGCGGTGCATGACGACTGGCGCCAGCTCAAGGGCAGCTTCGCCGCCTCCATGCACGCCATCGACCTGTGCCGCCAGCGCGACATTCGCGTCGGCCTGCGCACCACCCTGACGCAGAACAACTACCCGCAGCTGCCGGCCCTGCTGGCGCTGATGCGCGAACACGACGTGCAGAAGTTCTACCTCTCGCACCTCAACTACAGCGGCCGCGGCAAGCGCAGCCGCAAGGCCGACGCCCATCACCAGATGACCCGCGACGCCATGCGCCAGCTCTTCGAGCAGGCCTGGGACGACGTGCAGCACGGCCGCGAGACCGATTTCGTCAGCGGTAACAACGACGCCGACGCGGTCCTGCTGCTGCAGTGGGTGGAGCAGCGCCTGCCTGAGCATCGCGAGCGCCTGGAAGGCATGCTGCGCGCATGGGGCGGCAACGCCTCCGGCAGCGGCATCGCCAACATCGACAACATCGGCGACGTGCACCCGGACACCTACTGGTGGCAGCACACCGTCGGCAACGTGCGTCGCCAGCGCTTCAGCGACATCTGGCTGAACGAGCCGGCACCAATGCTGCAGGAGCTGCGCCAGCATCCGCGCGCGGTCGGCGGGCGCTGTGCCGACTGCCGCTGGCTGGCGATCTGCAACGGCAACACCCGCACCCGCGCCTGGGCGCAGGGCGATCTCTGGGCCGAAGACCCGGGCTGCTACCTCTCCGACGAGGAGATCGGCCTGCCCGCCGCCGAGCGCATTCCCAGCATCGCCATCTGACCGATCGAGCGGCCGACCAAGCGCCGCAGCGACGCACTCCGTAAGCCCGATGAGAACTCAGGAGCACCGCATGGACCAGCCACTCACATTTCCCGCCTCGCTGAGCGCCACGTTCGCCCCGGGCGAAGTCGCTCTGGTCGGCGCCGGGCCGGGCGACCCCGGCCTGCTCACCCTGCGTGCCTGGAGCCTGCTGCAGCAGGCCGATGCGGTGGTCTATGACCGCCTGGTCAGCGACGGGCTGATGGCGTTGCTGCCGGCCGCCTGCAGCCGCCATTACGTCGGCAAGACCAGTGGCTATCACAGCCTGCCGCAGCCAGAGATCAACCAACTGCTGGCCGACCTGGCCCTGCAGAACAAGCGCGTGGTGCGGCTCAAGGGCGGCGACCCGTTCATCTTCGGTCGCGGCGCCGAAGAACTCGAATTCCTCCTGCAGCGCGGCATCGACTGCCAGGTAGTGCCGGGCATCACCGCCGCGGCCGGCTGCAGCGCCTATGCCGGCATCCCGCTGACCCACCGCGATCTGGCGCATTCCTGCCAGTTCATCACCGGCCATCTGCAGAGCAACGGCGAGCTGCACCTGCCCTGGGAGGCCCTGGCCCAGGGCGGACAGACGCTGGTGTTCTACATGGGGCTGGCCAGCCTCGGCGAAATCTCGCGCAACCTGATCGCCGCCGGCCTGCCGGTGGATACGCCCGCCGCGCTGATCGGCAACGGCACCCGCGAGAACCAGCAGGTGGTGCGCTGCACGCTACGGCAACTGCCGGGCATGGCTGACGAGCAGCACCTCACACCGCCGACCCTGACCGTGATCGGCCGGGTGGTCGGCCTGTTCGCCGGGCGTCAGGTCCAGCACCCGGCACACCTGCTTGGCGATCGTGCCGCGAGCATGGAGGCCGTATGCGACTGATTCCCGCCCTGCTGCTGGCCACCGCGCTGCCGGCGGCCACCTTCGTCGCCCTCGATATGGCCATTCCGCGGGCTGCCGCGGCGATCCCGCCAGCCGACAGCCAGGCGCTGTACGAACAACACTGCCAGAGCTGTCACGGCGTCAATCGCCTCGGCGGCGCCGGTCCGGCGCTGCTACCGGAAAGCCTCAGCCGCATCAAGCCGGCCGAAGCCCACGCGGTGATCCGCGACGGCCGCCCGGCGAGCCAGATGGCGGCCTATTCCAAGGTGCTGGACGAAGCGCAGATCGCCAGTCTGGTCGACTACCTGTATCAGCCTTCCGCGGTAGCGCCGACCTGGAGCGATGCCGACATCGGCGCCAGCCACCGCATCCTCAAGGACGTCGCCACGCTGCCGACGACCCCGCAGCACGGCGCCGACCCGCTCAACCTGTTCGTCGTGGTCGAGGCCGGCAATCACCACGTGCGGGTACTGGACGGCGATCGTTTCGAGGAGCTGGCGAACTTCCAGTCGCACTTCGCCCTGCATGGCGGGCCGAAGTTCTCGCCGGATGGCCGCTTCGTCTATTTCGCCTCCCGCGACGGCTGGATCAGCGTCTACGACCTGCACAACCTGAGCATGATCGCCGAGGTCCGCGCCGGGCTGAACACGCGCAACCTGGCGGTGAGCAACGATGGCCGCTGGGTGCTGGTGGGCAACTACCTGCCGGGCAACCTGGTGCTGCTCGATGCCCGCGACCTGTCGCTGGTCAAGAACATCCCGGTGGTCGGCCAGGACGGCACGCCGTCACGGGTCAGCGCCGTGTACACCGCGCCGCCGCGCGACAGCTTCGTGGTCGCGCTGAAGGACGTGAAAGAGGCCTGGGAGCTCTCCTACGCCGGCGATCCAAACTTCAAACCGCGCCGGATCGAGGCCGCCGACTTCCTCGACGACTTTTCCTTCACTCCAGACTACCGCCACCTGCTGGCCACCTCGCGCAAGGCCCACGGCGGCCAGGTGATCGATCTGGACACCGGCAAGGCGGTCACCGACATTCCGTTGCCGGGCATGCCGCACCTGGGCTCGGGCATCTACTGGAAGCGTGACGGCAAGTGGGTGTTCGCCACGCCCAACGTCAGCAAGGGACTGATCTCGGTGCTGGACCTGGAGACCTGGAAACTGATCAAGGAGATTCCCACCGAAGGCCCGGGCTTCTTCATGCGCAGCCAGGCCAACTCGCCCTACGCCTGGACCGACGTGTTCTTCGGCCCGAACAACGACGCCGTGCACCTGATCGACAAGCAGACCCTGGAAGTCGCCCATACGCTACGCCCGATGCCGGGCAAGAATGCCGCCCACGTCGAATTCACCCATGATGGCCGCTATGCCCTGCTCAGCGTCTGGGACGCCGACGGCGCGCTGATCGTCTACGACGCCAACAGCCTGGAAGAGATCAAGCGCATCCCGATGAACAAGCCCTCCGGCAAGTACAACGTCGGCAACAAGATCGAATTCGCCGAAGGCACCTCGCATTGAGCGCTGTGCGAGTCGCCTAGTAACGTTCTGCTTCGGCCAATGTAGGCATGTAGGCATGTAGGCATGTAGGCATGTAGGGTGGGCTTCAGCCCACCGTTACGGGTTGGTGGGCTGAAGCCCACCCTACATGGAGTCCCGGTCTTTTGTTGTATTTACCGACCTCGATGCCTCATCCAAACTGGCCTTGATATGAATTTATTTAATATGAGGCCGCCATGGATATCGATCTCGCCCGCACTTTTCTCGAGATCATCCGCAGCGGCAGTTTCATCGCCACCGCCGAACGCCTGCACATCACCCAGACGGCGGTGACCGCGCGGATACACAACCTCGAAGGCCAGCTGGGTTGCCGGCTGTTCGTGCGCAACCGCGCCGGTGCGCGACTGACCGATGATGGCCAGCGCTTCGTCGCCTATGCCACCCAGCTGGTGCAAACCTGGGAAGCCGCGCGACGCGACCTGCCGCTGTCGCAGGGTGGCGGCAAGCTGCTGACCCTCGGTTCCGAGGTGAGTTTGTGCAACCCGTTGATGCTGGCCTGGGCCCAGCGCCTGCGCCAGGGTCTGCCGAGCCACGCGGTGCGGCTGGAGGTCGGCAGTGGCGAAGAGCTGCAGAAGAAGCTCGATCTGGGCGTGCTGGATGCCGCGCTGGTGCACTTGCCGGAGTACTGGCCGGGCCTGCAGGTCGAGCAGTTGCTGGAGGAAAAGCTGATCCAGGTGGTGCAGACCCAGAATCCCGACCCGTACCTGTATGTGGACTGGGGACCGGCATTCCGCAAGCAGCACAACCAGGCGCTGCCCGAATGCACCCGTGCCGCGCTGTCATTCAGCCTCGGCCCGCTGGCGCTGCAATACCTGGTGCAGTGTGGCGGGCGCGGCTACTTCCGCACCCGCGTGGTCCAGCGCTATCTGGAAGAAGGCATTCTCAAGCGGGTGGAGCAGGCGCCGGAATTTTCCTACCCGATCTACCTGGTCCATGCACGCGCCAGCGAATCCCCGGCGCTGCTCAGGGCCATCGAGCTGCTGCGCGAGGTGGCCCTCGACGACTACGACTGGTCACGCTGGTATTACGAGATCTGAACCGGCCGCCGCTCAATCCGGCAGCTGTTTGAGCCAGTTGCGGTAGAGCGCGGCGATCAGGTCGGTCTGGGTGATCATCCCGACCAGCCGCTGCCGCTCGTCCACCACCGGCAGGCAGTGCAAACCGCGATCGGACAGCAGGTAGACCAGCTCGACCATGTGCGTGTCCATGCCCACCGAAACCACCGGCGAGCTCATGATTGCGCGCAACTTGGTGCCGCGCAGGAACTTGAGCTGGCCGAAGCTGAGCCGCCCCGGACGTGGATGGAAGTGCTTGAGCAGATCGACCAGGGTGACGATCCCCACCAGGCGGTGGTCGTCGCCCTCTACCACCGGCAGCGAGCGCAGGCGGTGGTGCTGCAGCGTCTGCCAGGCCTGCTCGATGAAAACGTCCGGCGTGTGCCAGTGGATATCCCGCGACATCACGTGTGCCGCGGTGATCTCACCCATGCTGCGGCGCAGCGCATGCTTCTCGGTCTGCTTGATCAGCCGCGCGAGGTCGTCGCGGGAAACGTCGACGTACTCGCCGAACTCGGCCAACGCCCGCTCGACATCGTCCTGCATGAAGCTCATCCGCTCACCGGGGCGCGGATCGCGGGTGCGGTGCTCGTTGTCCCGCGGCAGGCGCGCCCTGGGATAGGCGTTGCCGGTGAGGTTGTTGAACAGCAGGGCGAAGGTCACCAGCAGCAACGAATTGAACGTGACCGGCCAGAGCAACCCGTAGCGCAGCTCGTGCAACTCCGCGCTACCGACGGCCGCAACGAGTGCCAGGGCGATGCTCGGCGGGTGCAGGCAGCGCAGGGAAAACAGGCACAGGAGCGCGAAACAGGCGGCGAGCGTCGCAGCCAGCACCGGGTGCAGTCCGCTTAGCCCCAGACTGATGCCGATCAGCACGGCGAAGAAGTTGCCGCCGATCACCGACCAGGGCTGGGCGAACGGGCTGGAGGGCGCAACGAACACCAGCACCGCCGACGCCCCCACCGGGGCGATCACCTGCAGCGCCAGGCCGCTGCCCAGCAGCCAGCGATCACTGATGAACGCCAGGGGCATGACCAGGGCGATGCCGATGGCCGCGCGCAGCCATTGCCGTGGTGCGACGTTCAGCGGAGCGGGCACGAAGGATTTGAACCAGTCGATCAGGGTGTCTTGCATGAAGGCTCTATCAATCGAAGGGCCGGCCGCCATCAGAGCGCGACCAGGTAAAAAAAGTCCATCCCTGGACCATCAGGAGCTAAGGGGGTGGTGACCGAAAATCAGGCGCTCACCGGCAACATCCGCGGCGCGTCACGCTGTGCCTGGCGCACGGTCAGCCAGCTATTGAGTGCCATCAGCAGCATGCCGGAGGCGAACAAGCCACCGCCGAACATGCGCACTAGGTAGCCGGAGTGACTTGCCTCCAGCGCCTCGACGAACGAATAGGTCAGTGTTCCGTCCTCGTTGATCGCCCGCCACATCAGGCCCTGGGTGATGCCATTGACCCACATCGAAGCGATATAGAGCACGCTGCCGATGGTGGCCTGGCCGATGCGGTGCATCTGCCAGCGTCCAAAGTGTTGTGGATCAGGTGCTACCGCGAGCCAGACGAAGTTCATCGCCATCCAATCGCTGTCGATGGTGCCGAAGAACTGCAATGAGCTCTAACGAATAGTATTGCTTGGTTAGTGCAATTATTTTGAACCGAAGGGCCAGTCGTCCGGTTCCGAGGCAGTGCCGGCGCGCATGAGACCCCGCGCGGCCCGGGCGTCGCGCCATGATCGGTTCAGGCGCCGTTGCCGCGTTCGATGTGATCGACCACTTCGGTGACGATGCGCATCACCTCCAGGTTGGCCTCCTCCATTCGCCCGAGATGGTCGAGCGCCACCTCCAGCGCATCCGCATCGAACGCATCCAGCGCCGCCTGCCCCTGCGCGTGTACGGCGGTGTGCGGCCGCTCGATCTGGCGGAAGTGCTCCAGCCCCTGGATTACGCCGTAATCCTGAGCGTAGTACCAGCGGCCGAAGCGGCATTCGCGCTCGCTGGGCAGTTGCGCAACGGCCTGCCTTTCGCTGCCCAGCAAGTGGTTGTAGACGACGAATTTCAGCGACAACTCGTCCAGGTTCGCCAGCTCCACGCCAGCGCGCAGAGACGACGCCGCGCTGCTGTCACGCATGGCCCCCGCCAGCTGGTACAGGCTGCGCATGGCCTCCACCGCCTTCTCGGTCGTCCGGTTGAAACCCTGCGCCTGGCTGCCCTGCAGGCGGATATAGTCGTGTACGTTGGCGATCTCGGCCTGCACCTCCTCGATCTTGCGCACGATGTCGCCGGTGGCCAGCGCAGTCTTTTCCGCCAGGCTGCGAATCTCGCCGGCGACCACGGCAAAGCCGCGCCCTGCCTCGCCGGCACGCGCCGCTTCGATAGCGGCATTGAGCGCCAGCAGGTTGGTCTGGCTGGCGATGCCGCTGATGAGATCGACGATACCGTTGATCTCATGCGACCGTTCGGCCAGGGTGTCGACCTTCTGTGAGGCGTGCTCCAGACCGCTTTCCATGTCCGCGGCCTTGCCCTGCAGTTCACCAAAATGCTTCTGGTTGCTCAGGGCCGCACCGGCCACCTGCTCGGCGCGCGAACGGTTTTCGTCCAGTTGCCCGCTGAGGTGCTCGAAGGAATCGCCCAGATGGGCCACCGAGTGGCTGAAGCGGATCAGGTTGGCCGACACCCCACGGTAATAAGCCAGCAGACGCTGGCTGTTCCGGTCGGCCTGTTCGGCAGCGGTCAGCGACAGCTGCAGAGCCTCGATGCGTGCTGCCTGCGCCGCACAGCTGGCGCGCAACTCGTCGCGCTCCTGTCGCAGGCGCGCCGCGCTTTTGCTTTCGAACCACATCTGCCACCTCCGTCAGCCGATGGTATAGCCGTTGTCCACCACCCAGTCCTGGCCGAACACACCGCGCGCGCCCTGAGAAAGCTGGAACAGAATGACATTGGCCACCGCCGCGGACTCGAGGAAATGCCCCGGCAGCAGGCGCTTGGTAACGCCGTCGGCGACGCTCTCGAGCTGATCGTCGCTCAGCCCCAGCGTGCCCCAGATGGCGGTGGCCGTCGGGCCGGGCGAGACCATGTTGATGCGCACGTCCAGCGGCGCGAACTCCACCGCCAGGGTGCGCGCCTGAGCCGCCAGCGCCGCCTTGCTGGCGATATAGCCGGCCAGCCCGGGAAAGCTCGAGCGAATCAGAAAGGTGCCGACGAACACGACCGAAGCGGGCTTGGCCAATTCGTTGCGCATGACCGCGAAGGTATTCAGTGCACCGGCGCCATTGACCGCCCATTGCCGGTCGAACGCCGCCATGTCCAGGCCATCGGCCAGTTCGGCGATGCCGGCATTGGGCACCAGGTAGTGCACCGGGCCGAGCTGCGCGGCGCGGCGCGCCAGCTGGGCCAGGTCTTCGGCTGAAGTGACATCGCCACGCAGCCACTGCAGTTGCTCCGGGTGGGTGCCCAGCAACGGTTCGAGCCCACCGAGGCTGCGCGACATCGCCAGCACCCGCGCTCCCCGCTGCAGCAACGCAGCGCACAGTGCCAGACCGATTCCGGAACTGGCGCCGGTCACGACTGCCAGACGATCCTGAAACTCGCTTTTCATTCGTCATCTCCGAGCTCGACGCGCGTCGAGTCACAGGCTGCCTCGGCAGAGGCAGCGGTTTTGAGGCTTGCTAGGGGTGGGCAGAGGCGATGGCATCTGCCCGCTTGCATGTTCCGGCAGTTCAGCCCGGGTGGCCGTCCACGCGGGGCGAGACCAGCATCGGCGCGTAGCGCCAGACATAGAGTGCGAAGGCCAGCACCCAGCACGTCGCAGCCAGCCACAGGCCGGCGACCGGCCAGGCCACGGAGAGGAATACCCGCGACGCGGTACCGACATTGAGCAGGACGAATGCGCCGACGATGCCCGCCGGCAGTTGCAGCGGACGCCCGGTATGCCCCAGCGTCACGCGGGCAATCATCGCCAGGATCAGGCCGCTCATCGAGCCCACGCTCAGGGCATGCAGGGCCGGGCTGGGTTGTGTCAGCAGACCGAAATGCCAGAGCGCCAGGCCGAACGCGGCGACCACCAGCCAGAGCATCGCCAGGTGCAGCGACCAGAGCAGGCCGACCTTCCAGATGCCGTGGTCGTACCAGCGCGCCAGGCGCAGCAGATGGCCGATGCCGATGGCGACGAACAGCAGGCCCAGCAGCGGATGTGGCTGCAGGGCAGTGCCGAAGGCATGCAGCAGGCCGACAACCCCGCTGCCCACCAGCAAGGCAATATCCAGCCAGACCCACGGCTTGACCGCATCGACCTTGCCCAGGCCACGTTGGGTGAAGAACGGAATCACCCGGCCGCCGATCAGCGCCATCAGTGCCGCGACCAGCCACAGGCCGGCCAGTACGCCCTGCCGTTGCAGACCATCGTCGCCCTTGAGCAGCCCAGTCAGCGTCAGCACATCGGCGCCGAACATGAGCGACAGCACCACCACGATCGGGTAGTTGCGCTTCTGCCGTACGGCCCAGAGCATCCCCGCCATCATCCAGGCCAGCGCCAGCAGGAACAGCAGATCCAGCGGCGCCAGCCAGGCGGCCGGCAAGCCGAACAACCAGCTCAGACGAGCAGCCAGCCAGACCACCGCCAGCCCCATCAAGCGACGCCCCGACGGTGCCGTCTGGCCGGTCCAGGTCTGTACGGCGGTGAGCAGAAAGCCGGCAACGATGGCCATGGCAAAGCCGAACAGCATCTCGTGCCGATGCCAGGCCAGCCAGCCGCCGGCCGGCTGAAAGTCCGGCAACAGACCGCTCCAGGCCGCTACCCAGAGCGGAATCGCCAGCAGCGCATAGACGCTGCCTGCGAGGAAGAAGGGGCGAAATGCGAGCCGCCAGACAGGCGGGATACTCAGGGCTTTTCGCCGATCGATAACTTGCACGGAAGGCCTCCAGAACGCTCTTTATCCTGCCGCATGCCCAGCATGCCGGCGGAGCCGCGCCTCCGACTGGCGGCGCTGGCTACTTTTTACAGGTTAGGAGGCTCGCACAGACTTGATTGCAATCAGCTTTTTTCCGAGACGGTGGAGAAGCGACAATCGGTCGAAAAACCGCGCCGTGCCCTGCACCAGCGGAGTGCAGCGCGATGGAGCTTTTTGTGGACGTAAGGCGCCAAGGTGATAACAGGCAGGCCTCGGGAAATGCTTGGAGCTTCTGGCAGGCCTTCAGCCTGCATCGCCGCGGGGG
>NZ_KK020676.1:158842-196002 GCF_000307775.2 Stutzerimonas stutzeri KOS6
AGGCCTTCGGCCTGCATCGCCGCGGGGGCGCACCTCCCACGGCGGGTTGGTGTGGGCTGGTGGCCTTCGTGGGAGGCCCGACCTCGGGGCGATGCTTTTGGGGTTGGGCAGGCCTTCCGCGATACTTTTCAATGACGCCGGATAAAGCCGCCTACTTCAGCTCCTGCTTGACGGTATCGGCCGAAGCCGTCGTTTCGCCGTCATTCATCGACTTGCGAAAGCCGCTGATCGCGCTGCCGAGATCGGAGCCCAGACCGCGCAGGCGCCTGGTGCCGAACAGCATGACGACGATCAGAAGAAGGATCAGAAGTTGCCAGACGCTGATACCCATCATTGTGCTTACCTCGGATGTGTTGGAGATGATCGCGGCTCAGTGACCCGCGTGTGCGTTGTGTTGCGCGCCGGCGGCATGCCCGTGCATGCCGCCGTGCTGCATGCTCGCCGCTTCCTGCAGCAGAGCCTGATCGATTTCCTCGAAGTGCAGAACGCGACCGCCGTGCTCCTCGGCCATGCGCCGGGCGGCCTGCTCTTCAGCGAAGCTTGCCAGCGACGCGCCCATGGCGGCCTTGAGCGAGGTGCCGACGACATAGTAGGCGCTGGTTGCGTCGATCAGGTGATTGTCATCGGGCTTTTCCCAAACGCTACGGCCCATGTCGTGTACGTACAGCCTGGCATCGAGCAGACGATTCTCCGGCTGCAGCCACCAGCCAAGCATTTCGGCCGTGGAGCAGAATTTCTTCACGCCCCCCTTATCCACCGCCTGGCCCTTGGGCCCGGGGAAGTCGCTGATGATCATGCCGCAGACGTGGCATTCGTCCGCGTCGTGAAAGGCCACCGGCTCGAGCGCTTGCCGGACCTCCTCCTTCTCGCCGCAGCCGGCCAGGCCAATGGCGAGCAACAGGGCCAGGAGCGTTCCGGCGCCGATGCGATGCAGTGCGTTCATAGAGGGATTTCCTTTTCGATTCACGGAAGTCAGGCCAGACGCCGGCGGAAGATGCCGAACGCCAGCAGCAGCGAAATGCCGATCCAGGCCAGCAGGCACAGCCAGAGCACCGCGGCCGGTACCGGCAGGTCGGCGCCCAGCGACAGCACCCCCATGGCACTGCCGCTGCCTTCGAAGCCGGACAGGTTGATCAGCCGGTAGATGTCGGTGGGATTGAGCAGCAGCAGCCAGGGCAGCAGCTCCGGATTGAACTTGCCTTCGCTGAGCACCAGCAGCGCGAGCAAGACCAGATCGAACACCAACACGAAGAGAAACCACACCCCGAGCGCCAGCCCGGCGGCGCTGGACTTCTCGTTGACCTTGCCACTGAGCACGTAGGCGAAGGCGAGGAACACCCAGCCGAGCAGCGTCGAGGAGATCATGAAGCGGCCGAACGCCCAGAACAGCATGCCGAGCTCGACGCCTTCGACCAGCACGGCGATGGCCAGCGCCGCGCAGCCGAAGCCGATCAGCACCGCCAGGGCGAGGATCAGCCCGTGGCCGACGAACTTGCCGAGCAGGATCTGCCCGCGCCCCAGCGGATAGGTCAGCAGCAGCATCAGCGTGCCACCTTCGTCCTCGCCGACGATGGCGTCATAGGCCAGCAGCAGCGCGATCAGCGGCATCAGGAAGGTGGCCAGGCTGGCCAGGCTGGCGATGGTCGCCGGGATCGAGGTGAAGCCCAATTGCCCGGACGCGGCCGCGCCGAGCCAGGCGATGCCCACCGCGAGCACGGCGAAGAGCAAACTGATGGCGAGCAACCAGCGATTGCGCAGGCCGTCGCTGAGTTCCTTGCGGGCGATGTTCCAGACCTGGTTCATGGGCGACCCTCCTGGACGCGCACGTCACCGGCGCGCTCCATGTAATGGCGGTAGAGGTCTTCCAGCGACGGCTGGTGGATCTCGATGTCCTCCGGCTCGCTCTCGCCCAGCAGCTGGCGCAGCAACAGCAGCTTGTGGCCGTTGACCGCGACCACCTCCAGGCTTGATTCGCTGAGGCCACGGGCGCTGTGCCCGGCATCGGTCCAGCGTTGCAGCCAGCTGTCGCGCTCGCTGATGCCGCTGGCACGGATGCGCACCGGCAGCCCGGCTTCGGCACGCAGCTGCACCAGACTGCCGGCCGCCTGCAGACGGCCCTTGGCGAGGATCGCTGCGCGGTTGATGTGCGCCTCGACACCCGGCAGTACGTGGGAGCAGAGGATGACGCTGGTGCCGCGCTGACGCAGGCGGTCGATCAGCAGGTAGAGATCGCCAGTGGCGATCGGATCGAGGCCCACGGTCGGCTCGTCGAGCAGCAGCAGGCGGGGTTCGCCGAGCAGCGCCTGGGCCAGGCCGAGGCGTTGGCGCATGCCCTTGGAATAGGTCTTCACCCGCCTATCGGCGGCATGCGCCAGGCCGACCTGCTCGAGCAGGTCGTCCACCTGGCTCAGCGCCGCGCCCTTCAGGCGGGCGAAATGATGCAGGGTTTCATGGCCGCTCAGTTGCGGATAGAAGGTCACGTTCTCCGGCAGATAGCCGAGTTGGCGGCGCACCTGCGGATCGTTCGGCGCGCGGCCGAGGACTTTCACCTGGCCCTCGCTCGGCGCGAGCAGGCCGAGGATCAGCTTCATGCTGGTGGTCTTGCCCGCGCCGTTATGGCCGAACAGCCCCAGCACCTCGCCTTCAGCGAGGTTCAGGTTCAGATCGTGCAGCACGGTCATGCTGCCGTAACGCTGGCTTACGCCCTGGATCTCGACGGCGTTCATGACGTTGGCTCCTGCTTTTCGGTTAGGCGTTCTTCGGTGGGCAGCTTCATCAGCGGATGGCTGTCCTGCACACCCGGCGCCTTGACCACCGGGAAGGCGCGTTGCACCCAGCGCAGCACCTCGATGCTCGGGCTGTTCATCAGCAGGCGCACCTGCGGGTAGAGCCAGAGCAGGCGGTCGACGTTGTCGTTGGGTTCGTAGGCGACATCGCCCAGGCCGTCGTCATTGCGATCCCACCCCAGGTAATCGCTCCAGTAGTTGCCGCGGCCGTCCACCGACCACTCCTGGGTACGGGTGGCGACATACTTGACCTGCTGGCGGTTGCCGACGAAGGCGTTGCCGGCGATGCGGTTATCCTCCGAGCCGGCGGTCAGGTGGATGCCCAGCGAGCTGTTCTCGAAGCGGTTGTTCTCGATGGTGTTGAACAGCGAGTTATAGATAAACAGCGCCTTGCCCTCGCCGCCGCTGATCATGCTGTCGCCGCCGGTGTCGCCACGCTGCACGGCGCTGACGAAGTTGTCCCTGAGCGTCGAGTAGGTGATGTAGTTCATCAGGATGCCGTAGTTCTGATCCTGCTCGGAGCGGTTGCCGATCACGGTCAGCTTGCGGCTCTGCATCAGCGCGTAACCGGTGCGGGTGCGGCGGGTGATGTTGCCGATCACGCTGTTGTCGTTGGCGAACATGTAGTGCACGCCATAGCGCAGGTCCTCGAGGACGTTGCCTTCGAGGTGGTTGCCGTTCGAGGTGTCGATGTAGATGCCGTCGCGGGTATCGCGGACGTAGTTGCCGATGATCCGCGCGCCGCTCACGGCATACAGGTGGATGCCGTTGCCACGGTCCTGGGAGCGCACCGAAGGGTCGCCCACGATGTGGTTGCCGCGCAGTTCGACATCGCGGGAACCATCGACCCAGACCCCGAAACCGGGGCCCTGCAGGCGGTTATTGTGCAGCGCGGCGCCCTGCGCAGCAGCCTCGACGAAGACGCCGGAGTCCATCGCGGTGAGGTCGCGCCCCCAGTTGCGCAGCGTGCAGTTCTCCACCTGCACCCCGGCGGCGCCAATGGTCAGTGCATTGCCGCGGCCCTGGGCATCGAACACCGCGCCGGCATCGCAGAGCAGCTGCATCGGACCGTCGATACGGTACTGGCCCTGGTATTCGCCGGCCGGCAGGCGCCAGCGGTTGTCGCCCATGGCCTGCAATGGCAGCTCGATAACCGGCTGCGGCGCGGCCTGTGCCAGCGCGGCGAGCAGCGCCAGTGCGCAAGCGCTCGGCAGCCGCAACGAATGGATCGCCTGATTTCTGAGCACGACGTTTACCTTCTTCAGCGTTCAGGCAGGAATTCTGTGGCGGTCCCGACGCTCAGGCCGGGACCGTGACGGGTGAAGCAAGCCGGCCCCTGGCAACGGGGCCGGCTCCGGCATCAGGCCGGCTCGACCATCATGCGGCCGACCATCTCCATGTGCAGCGCGTGGCAGAACCAGCTGCAGTAGTACCAGTGCAGTCCCGGCTTGTCGGCGACGAAGGTCACCGAGGAGGTCTGCTGCGGGCTGATCTCCATGCTCACACCGTGGTTGACCATGACGAAGCCGTGGGACACGTCCTCGATCTGGTCGATGTTGGTGATGACCACGGTGACCTCATCGCCCTGCTTGACGGTGAACTCCTGCACGCCGTAGCTGGGTGCCATCGAGGTCATGTAGACGCGCACCTTGTTGCCGTCGCGGATGACCTTGTTGTCGGTCTCCAGGTTGATGCCGTCCTTCTTCGCCATGGCCACGGTGCCGGCGAAGAACGGGTCGTTGCGATCCCAGATCTTCTTGGTCTTGATCTGGTCGCGACGGGCCATGATGCAGTCGTGCGGCTCGGCATAGGTCGGGCCGTCGTGGACCAGCTTCATCTCCTCGCCGGAGATGTCGATCAGCTGGTCGTTTTCCGGGTGCAGCGGGCCGGTCGGCAGGAAGCGGTCCTTGCCGAACTTGCACAGCGCCACCAGCCACTTGCCATCGGCTTCGCTGGTTTCGCAGAGCGAGGCGTGGATGTGGCCCGGCTGGTAGTGCACATCGAGCTTCTGCTTGATGTAGTTGACCTTCTCGCCGTTGTAGGCGCGCACCGCGTCGGCCATGTTCCACTTGACCACTTGGCTGTCGATGAACACGGTGGTGTAGGCGTTGCCGCGACCGTCGAAGGTGGTGTGCAGCGGGCCGAGGCCCAGTTCCACTTCGGCGGCGATGGTGTCGCGCGGGTCCTTGAGCTTGCCGGCGAACAGGTCGGGCAGCTTGGCGATCTCGATCATCGATACGGTCGGCGAGAGCTTGCCGTTGGCGATGAAGTACTTGCCGTCGGACGAGGTGTTGCAGCCGTGCGGGTTCTTCGGCACCGGGATGTAGCGGGTGAACGGGCTGTCCTTCTCGGCCTTCTTGCGGCCGTCGAGCACCGGCACCTTGGAGTCGCCGAGGGTGATGAACTTGCCGGCCTTGACCGCCTTCTCCGCCGCCTCGATGTCGAACACCACGACCCAGTCGCGCTCGTTGCGCATCATGCCGCCGAGGTCGTAGGCCTTCTCCGAGTTGTAGCAGGTGGCAGCGGTGAAGCGGCCGGTGTAGTCGGCATCGGTATTGTCCAGGTTGCCGTCGACGATGATCTGGAAGGCCATCTCCATCTTTTCGGCATCGATGACGTTGTACATGGTGTAGCTGTTTTCATCCTGCAGATCGAAGACCTTGCCGTCGTTCGGGTGCGGGATGACGAATTCGGCGTTGGCGAACACATACTTGGTGTGCGGCACCTTCTGCAGACGCAGGCCGTGGATGGCCTGGCAGTTCGGCACGGTGATCATCTTGTCGCACTTCATGATATCCAGGCGGATACGCGCGACGCGGGTGTTGGCCTTGTCGTTGATGAACAGGTACTTGCCGTCGTACTTGCCGTCGGTCATGGAGATGTGCGGGTGGTGGCAGTCGCCGTTACGGAACCTGGCGCTGTCGCCCATGATCGCGCGGCTTTCGTTGGTGATGCCCCAGCCGGTGGCGGAGTCGACGTTGAACACCGGGATGCGCATCAGTTCGCGCATCGACGGGATGCCCATCACCCGCACTTCGCCCTGGTGGCCACCGCTCCAGAAGCCGTAGTAATCATCCAGTTCACCGGGCGCCACGTGGATGCTCTGCTGCGCATCCTTGACCGCCGCGGCCCAGGACTCGCGGCTCATCACGGCGCCGCCGAAGGCGGTGGCGGCAACGGCCGCACCGGTCATCGCGCTGGCACCGAGGAAACCGCGACGGCTCATTCCGCCCTTTTCCAGCACCTCGGGATTGTTCTTGCTCTTGTCACTCATGGGGTTTCGCTCCTTTGGACATCCACTTCAAATACAGCGGTCGAGCACCTCGCCAGCGGCGACGGCTCAGGGTTCCACTACCTGCACCACGGGGATCAGCGACGGCTCGGCCGGCGCCTTCTTGCCGCGCTTGGCGCGCTTGTTCTTCAGGATCAGCGGCGGGCACTTGTTTTCGTTGTGATAGGTCATCTGGCAGTCCAGGCAGTAGTGGCACTCGTTGTGATTGATGTGCCCATCCGGGTGGATGGCCTGGATCTCGCATTCCTTGGCGCATAGCTGGCAGGGGCTGCCGCATTCCGGGCGGCGCTTGAGCCAGTCGAACAGGCGGACCTTGCTGCTGATCGACAGCGCCGCACCCAGCGGGCAGACGTAGCGGCAGTACACCTTGCGGGTGAAGATGTTGATCACCAGCAGGAACAGCGCGTAGGCGACGAACCACCACTGGCGGTCGAACTTGAGGGTGATGGCGGTCTTGAACGGCTCCACCTCGGCGGCCTTCTCGGCGAGCATCATCGACTCGAGGGAGATGCCGAACAGCACCAGCAGGACGATGTACTTGATCGCCCAGAGCCGCTCGTGCACGACGAAGGGCAGCTCGTATTGCGGAATCTTCAGCTTGCGGGCGGCCTCGTTGATCAGCTCCTGCAGCGCACCGAAGGGGCATAGCCAGCCGCAAAACACGCCGCGGCCCCAGAGCAGGATGCTGGCGGCGGTGAAGGTCCAGATGATGAAGATCACCGGATCGGAGAGGAACAGCTCCCAGCGGAAGTCCTGGAACAGCGCATGCACGAAGGTCAGCACGTTGACCACCGACAACTGCCCCAGCGCGTACCAGCCGATGAACACCACGGTGAAGACCAGGTAGCCGCGGCGCAGCCAGTGCAGGAACTGCGGCCGCTGGGTGAAGGTGTCCTGCAGGAACAGGATGACCGTCAGCAGGCCCAGCGCCGCGAGGATCACGCCGATCTGGAACGACTTCTGGTACCAGATGTTGACCCACAGCGGGCGCTTGGCTTCCTCGATGGCGGCCAGTTCCTCGGCCGTCGGCTGGGGGCGCTCGATGTACTGCTCGGGCATCTGATACGGCAGTTCGAAGCTGGTGAACATGCCGCTGACCGGACCGGTCTGGCGCCGCACCAGCAGCTCCAGCGTCCAGGGCGAGCCGGGGTCGAACGCGGCCTGTTGGCGGACGATGAACACCGCCATCTCGCTGAAATCCGGAATGCCGTCGGCGTACACGTCATCCAGGCGCTGGAAGTCCATGTCGCGGAAGCTGATGACATTGCCGAACTGGCGCAGCTGGACCCGATCGAAGATGCCGCCGCGCACGTAGCCCGAGCCCTTGAACGAGTATTCGCCGCTGGCCATCACCGCGACGGCGTGCTCGCCGGGCTTGAGCTCGTCCATCAGTGTGCGGTAGTGCGCATCGCCGAGCAGCGCGCGGCCGATGCTCGGCGGATTGAGATGGGTGGCGTAGAGGTCGATGAAGGTGTCCTGCACCTCATCGGCCGCGGCCTCGTCGATGCCTTCGGCCTCGGTGCCCTTGAACGCCTGGTCGATGTCGCCCTTGGTCAGGTGCAGGCGGCGAATCGCACCGTTGCCGGTCAGGTCGCTCCAGGTCGCAGGCTGGTAGTAATCCTCGCGGACGGTCGCCGGCTTCTGCGCGATGCCGCCGTTGTCTTCCACCAGCCCCAGCGACACCGCGACGTCGTGGGCGGCGCGCATGACGATCTCGTTGACCACCATCACCGTGACGGTGGCACCGGTGACCGCATCGATGGTGACCGCATTCTCGTCCTGCGAGCGGCCGACCACGACCCGCTGGTCGACCCGGATGCCCTGGTACTTGGCGTTGAACGCGTGCAGCTCTGCTTCGGGAATGCCGATCAGCAGGATCGGCTCATGGTGTTCGAGCACGTAGGCATCGACGATCACCCCCTGCGGATCGAGCAGCACCTGCATGTTGATCGGTTTGCCGGAATAGGCGGGGATATCCACCACGTTGATGGACTGGAAGGCATAGCCGAGTATCTCGTCACCCTTGCTGATGGTGCGGACATGGTAGTCGCCCTCGGCAGCCGAGAGGCTGGCACCGGGGAAGAACTTGTCGAGGCGCTGCTGTTCGGCCTGGTATTCCCTGGCCTGCAGCGGCAACGCGCAGAACGCCAGGGCCAGAACGATGAGAAGATCCTTGGCCCTGGCGCGTAGAACACCGGACAACGACCAGAACTCGCGGAGCGCCATCAAACCACCTGCTTGCACTATTGATGTGGCTCGCATGGTAGGAGAGCGCCCAGCCGATCCCCCTTGATTGCAATCAAGGACGCCGCCGGCGGCCGCTTTCGTTGGCTTATGTCAAAGACACGCCCTGCACCCCTAACGAAGTGGGCGGGGCGGTGATGGATGGAGAGCGTGGGGCGTTGCCTGCGCGCTCCGTACAGAGACGCAGGCAGCGGAGACGGCGCGCTCAGTGACGGCCGGGCGGGGTGAGATAGGCTGCCGTCGCGCCGCGACTGGCTTCACTGGCCTTGATTTCCATCTTCGCGATGCTGCGCAGATGCACCTGGTCCGGACCATCGGCGAAGCGCAGCGCGCGACCGCCGGTCCACATGTCGGCCAGCGGCGTGTCCGGCGTCAGGCCCATCGCGCCATAGACCTGGATCGCGCGGTCGACCACGTTGGTGTGCATGCGCGGCACCAGCGCCTTGATCATCGAGATTTCCTTGCGCGCCGCCTTGGCGCCGACCTCGTCGATTATCCAGGCGGTCTTGAGCACCAGCAGCCGCGCCTGTTCGATCTCGATGCGCGACTCGGCGATCCAGTCGGCGACGTTGGAATACTGCTGCAGGTATTTGCCGAATGCCTTGCGCTCCTGGGCGCGCTCGACCATCAGCTCCAGCGCCAGCTCGGCCATGCCGATCGAGCGCATGCAGTGGTGGATGCGCCCCGGCCCCAGGCGCGCCTGGGCCATCATGAAGCCGTCGCCCTCCTTGCCCAGCAGGTTACTTGCCGGCACCCGCACATTGCGCAGCAGGAGTTCGCTGTGGCCTTCCGGGGCGATGTGGTTCATCACCGGGATGTTGCGCAGCAGCTCGACGCCGGGCGTGTCGAACGGCACCAGGATCATGCTCTGCTGCTGGTGGGTGTCGGCGTCCGGGTCGGTCTTGCCCATGACGATCAACAGCTTGCAGTTCGGATGCGAGGCGTTGGTGATGAACCACTTGCGACCGTTGATCACGTAATCGTCGCCGTCGCGGCGGATCAGCGTCTGGATGTTGGTGGCGTCCGAGGACGGCACGTCCGGCTCGGTCATGGCGAAGGCCGAGCGGATCTCGCCTTCGAGCAACGGCTGGAGCCAGCGCTGACGCTGCTCGGGTGTGGCGAACATGTGCAGCAGCTCCATGTTGCCGGTGTCCGGTGCGTTGCAGTTGAACACCTCGGAGGCCCAGTGCACGCGGCCCATGATTTCCGCCAGCGGCGCGTACTCAAGGTTGCTCAGGCCCATGCCCGGCTCATCTTCGCCGAGCGACGGCAGGAACAGGTTCCACAGCCCTTCCGAACGCGCCAGCGCCTTGAGGTCGTCCATGAAGGAAACGGGGTACTGGCCGGCCGCAACCTCGGCATGCCAGGCGCCTATTCGCGGCACGATGTACTGGTCCATGAAGGCGCGCAGTTGCTGACGCAGCGCCTCCACGCGCGGGCTGTAGGCGAAATCCATGGGCAACCTCTGCTGATCGGGAAAGGATGCAGCCACCTTAGTTCCCGCAGCCGCTAAAGCAACGAGGCTGCGATGACTGAATCAGGCCCGATAAACATGCAACGAAGCCTCAGCAGAATTGACCGTGGTCATCACCGCAACCGACGAAACTGGGTATGCAGCGCAGCCTCACCAATGCACGTAGAACATGCCCTTGGCGAGCAGCACGATGCCGACCATCTGCAGCAGGATCGCCCAGTGGATGGTGCGGTAGCGGGCGGGCGTCATGCGCCCCTTGCGCAGCAGGATGGCGACCAGGCCGAAGCTGACGAACACGCCGATCGCCAGCAGGATCTTCAGCGTCAGCAAGGTGGCGAAGCTGCTGGCCAGCGGGTCGGCCAGCGCCTCGCGGTGATACCAGCCCAGGCCGATGCCGGCTCCGTAGACGAACAGCACCACCCAGTGCAGCACCACTCGCGAACGCGCACCGACGGCGCGCTCCACCAGCGGCATGGTCTGCTCGCCGACCTGCTGGCGGATACGGCCGAGGATCATCACCTCGAAGAACAGCGTACCGATGAAGAAGATCGCGGCCAGCAGATGCACCACATGCAGAACGGAATAACTCATCTGTGCCTCCCCAGTGACAGCCAGCGGCGATCATCCTCCAACAGCGCACCACGGAACCAGCCGCACGGGGTCATTTTGCCGACGCGGTGATCTGCGCGCCGTTGCGCTCGATATGTTGCCCCTGCAGGAAGCGGTCATCGGAGGTACGAATGCGAGCGACGCTGCCGTCTTCGCGCTCGACCACATACAGCGTCTGCTCGAGTCCGGCAGCCTGCTGGACGCCCTGCCCCATCAGGTAACCGATGCCTCCACCGACCAGAGCCCCGACCGGGCCGCCTGCCGCAGCACCGAGCATGAAGCCGCTGAGCCCGCCGAAACCGCCGCCGACGGCGCGATCCTCATGCACCTCCAGCACCTCGTCTGCGCTGACCAGGCCGCTTGTCAGGACCATTGCTGCCGCCATCAGAACCGTTGTCTTTTTCATGTCACGCTCCTATTCGAGTAAGGGTTGCCGCCCGTACTGCTCTTCACGAAACATGCCTGAAATTTAACCGACTAAAATCAACAAGATAGGATTACTAAGGGTCTTTTATACCACTGTAGATATGGTTAAATTTACTTAAAAACATGTATTTTTAACCCTTCATATTCCGTACTTTCTACCTATGCTGTCCCGGACAAAACCAACGAGAGCTTTCGATGATTCATTGCAAGCGCGCGTACGTTCCAGCGGCCAAGGCGGACGGCCAACGCCTGCTGCTGGACAGGCTGTGGCCGAGAGGCTGCAGCAAGGACAGCCTCGCCCTGCAGGCATGGCTACCGGATCTCGCGCCTTCGACCGCTCTGCGCAAGGCGTTCAAGGGCAACACGATCGATTTTGCCGAATTCCGTCAGCGCTACCGGAACGAACTGGCCGCCCATCCCGAGCACTGCTGGGCGCTGCTGGCGATGGCCGGGCGCGGCCACCTGACGCTGGTCTATGCGGCGCAAGACGAGTGTCGAAACAACGCCCGGGTGCTGGCCGAATGGCTGGAGGAGGAACTGCAGCGGCTACACCGCCCCGGTTCGCCGACCAGCCTGGCCGACGATGCCGAAAAAGGACTCAACGGCGCCGATTGACCGTCATCGCCGCACGCATCAGCGTCGACGCCGATTTCCACCTCGTAGCTCTTCCATTCCGGCAGCATCCGCTCGCGCCAGGTCTGCGCCCCGATCATCGGCGCGGCCGAACTTAACCAAGCCGCGCTCTTCATAACAGGCAATGCAACTAGCGAGTGCCGATCATGACGAGAGCGCCTGATGCACCACCCAGCGAAGCTTCCCGGGCCGATTACGACTGCCTGATCGTCGGGGGCGGCCCGGGCGGCTTGACCGCTGCGCTGTACCTGGCGCGCTTTCGCCGACGCTGCCTGGTGGTCGATGCCGGCTGCAGCCGCGCCGGCCTGATTCCGCGCTCGCGCAACTATCCCGGCTTTCCGCCGGGCATCAGCGGCAACGACCTGCTCGAGCGGCTGCGCCAGCAGGCCGATGAATACGGCGCCCAGATCGAACACGGCACCGTCGAATCCATCGAACTGCATCCGCTGGGCTTCGCCGTAACCTGGAACGCGCGGCGCTGCATCGCGCGCCAGCTGATCATCGCCACCGGCATCGAGGACACCCTGCCGCAAATGGACGACGCCCGACAGGCGATTGCGGCGGGCCACCTGCGCCTGTGCGCCATCTGCGATGGCTTCGAGGTCAGCGGCGACAGCGTCGCGGTATATGGCGAAGCCGAATGCGCCATCGGCCACGCCGCCTTCCTGCGGACCTTCTCCGACCGTGTCAGCGTGATCGCGCCGGGCGCTACCGCGGCCGACGAGCAGGCGATCCAGCTGGCGGCACACTACGATATCCGCCTGATCTGCGCCGAAGTGCAGAGGCTGCACTCGCTCGACGACGGCATCGAGGTGCTTACCGTCGGCGGCGAGACGCATCGGTTCGACATCCTGTACCCCTGCCTCGGCGCGCGCTTTCGCTCGGAGGTGGCGCAGCGACTGGGCATTGCCTGCGACGAGGATGGCGCGCTGCGCGTCGACCACCAGCAACAGACCTCGCAGCCGGGGCTCTACGCGGTGGGCGACGTGGTGGCCGGCCTGAAGCAGATCAGCGTCGCCATCGGCCAGGCGGCGCAGGCGGCCACCGCGATTCACAACAGCCTGGAAGCCAATCCCTGGCCACGACGCCAGCCCGCGCGGACCCGGCTACGCTAACGACAGGGCCTGTCCGTCACCGGAGTCACGCATGTCGCTCAGCGTTTTCGACCTGTTCAAGATCGGCATCGGTCCGTCCAGCTCGCATACGGTCGGGCCGATGCGCGCCGCCCTGCGCTTTGCCGAAGGGCTGCGCGACGACGGACTGATGGCGGCCACTGCCGGTGTCAGGGTCGAGCTGTACGGTTCGCTCGGTGCCACCGGCAAGGGCCACGGCAGCGACAAGGCGGTACTGCTCGGGCTGGAAGGCGAGCGCCCGGAGTCGGTGGACACCGCCGCCATTGCATCGCGACTGGCGGCGATACGCGAGCGCGGGGAACTGCGCCTGCTGGGTGAGCGAGCCGTTCCCTTCGATAGCAAACGGCAGCTCGCCTTCATCCGCAAGCCGCTGCCCTTCCACCCCAACGGCCTGATCTTCCGCGCCTTCGACGCCGCCGGGCTGCAAATGCGCAGCCGCGAGTACTACTCGGTGGGTGGCGGTTTCGTCGTCGACGAGCAGGCGGCCGGCAGCGACCGCATCGTCGAGGATCGTACCCCGCTGCCCTACCCCTTCCACAGCGCCGCCGAGCTCCTCGCCCACTGCGCCGCTCACGGGCTGAGCATCAGCCAGCTGATGCAGGCCAACGAAGCCGCCTGGCGCCCGCCCGAGCAGACACACGGCAAGTTGCTGGAGATCTGGCAGGTGATGCAGGACTGCGTGACCACCGGCTGCCGCACCGAAGGCGTGATGCCTGGCGGGCTCAAGGTTCGCCGGCGCGCGGCCGGGCTCTACCGCCAGCTCAGCGAGCATCCCGAAGCCAACCTGCGCGATGCGCTCAACGTGCTCGACTGGGTCGATCTCTATGCGCTGGCGGTGAACGAGGAGAATGCCAGCGGCGGGCGTGTGGTCACCGCCCCGACCAACGGCGCCGCCGGCATCATCCCGGCGCTGCTGCACTATTACACGCGCTTCGTGCCGGGCGCCGACGCGGACGGCGTGGTGCGCTTCCTGCTCACTGCCGCGGCCATCGGCATCCTCTACAAGGAAAACGCCTCGATCTCCGGCGCCGAAGTGGGTTGCCAGGGCGAAGTGGGCGTCGCCTGCTCGATGGGTGCCGGAGCGCTGTGCGAGGTGCTCGGCGGCACGCCCCAGCAGGTGGAGAACGCCGCCGAGATCGGCATGGAGCACAACCTCGGGCTCACCTGCGACCCGGTCGGCGGGCTGGTGCAGGTGCCCTGCATCGAGCGCAACGCCATGGGCGCGGTAAAGGCCATCAATGCCGCGCGCATGGCACTGCGCGGCGACGGCCGGCATTTCATCTCGCTGGACAAGGTGATCCGCACCATGCGCCAGACCGGCGCCGACATGAAGAGCAAATACAAGGAAACCGCCCGCGGCGGGCTGGCAGTCAACATCATCGAATGTTAAAACGAGCAAACTGCCACCATGGGCGGCGGTAATGGCCAGGGCGAGACTTTACCGCCCCAGGGCGGTATGGTCGGGGCAACAGAACGCAAGCCACCGAGCCGCCTTTACCTACTCCATCGAACGCGCACAGCCCATCACAATGCCGAAATGCCGATGAATACCGGCCCAGAGCCATCCACGTCGAAGAACACCAACCTGGCCCGAAGCACGCTGCAGTATCCCGTGGTAGGCATAGGTGCCTCGGCGGGCGGCTTGCAGGCACTGATGACCTTTTTCGAACACATGCCCAACGACTGTGGGATGGCATTCGTGGTCATCATGCACCTGTCGCCCAGGCACGAGAGCAACGTCGACAAGATTCTCCAGAACGTCACCCGGATGCCCGTGCGGCAAGTCACCCAACCGGTGTCCATCGAGCGCAACCACGTCTACGTGATCCCGCCGGCGATGGATCTGTCGATGAACGATGGGTACCTGCGCCTGCAGAAACCCACGCGCAGGCGCGGGGCGCCGGTGGCCATCGACCGGTTCTTCCGTGCCCTGGCCGATGTGCACCACACCCACGCCATCGGCATCGTACTGTCCGGCAGCGGGGCGGATGGTTCGGTCGGACTGTCGCGCATCAAGGAGCAGGGCGGTATCACCCTGGCGCAGAGCCCCGAAGATGCCGAGTATGGCTCGATGCCGCTGCGCGCCATCGAAACCGGCATGGTCGATATCGTGTTGCCGGTAGCGGAAATGCCGCAGCGCCTGATGGAGCTCGGCGGCAACCTGGCGTCGCTCATCGCTCGAAGCCAACCCATGCCGCAACCCGGCGAAACCGAGCAGGCCGGCACGGATCAGGGCCGTATCGAAGACGAACACGCCCATAGCCAGTCCAGGCCCGACCAACTGGCGTTGCGCGAGATCCTCGAACTGCTACACAGCCGGACCGGTCACGACTTCCGGCATTACAAGCAAGCCACCGTGCTGCGCCGCATCGAACGGCGCATGCAGGTCAACGCGGTAGCGGACATGCCCGCCTATGCCAGATATCTGCAGGGGCGACCCGAGGAAACCCCTGCACTGCTGGCAGACATGCTGATCGGCGTGACCAATTTCTTTCGCGACCGGGAAGCCTTCGAGGCGCTGGAGCGCGACATCATCCCGGCGCTGTTCGAGGAGAAAGCGAATGCCGAGGACAAGTCCCTGCGGATCTGGGCCGCGGCCTGCTCGAGTGGTGAGGAAGCCTACTCGCTGGGCATGCTCTTCTCCGACCAGGCCCGACTGAGCGAGCCCGACAGCGCCATCCATCTGCAGCTGTTCGCCACCGATATCGACGACCGTGCGCTGGAAGTCGCGCGCGCCGGCCTCTACCCGGAGGCCATCGTGAGCGATGTGCCCCCCAGCCGCCTGCGCCAGTATTTCATCAGGCAGCAGTATCACTACCGCATGCGCAAGGAGCTGCGCGAGCGCATCCTCTTCGCCCGCCACGATATTCTGCGAGACCCGCCCTTCTCCCGGCTCGACCTGATTTCCTGTCGCAACCTGATGATCTACCTGGACCGGAATATCCAGGTCGAAGTGCTGCGCATGTTCCACTTCGCCCTCAACCCCGGCGGCTACCTGTTCCTCGGCAGCTCGGAGACCGCCGACGCCTGCGGCCAACTGTTCGAACCGGTGGACAAGAAGAACCGCATCTACCGCGCAATCGCCCTGGACCCCGGCACCCGCCGCGCCCCCGCCGATCACTTCCAGGCGCTGACGTCCGAACGACGGCACAAGGCGCCGCTCAGCCAGCCGCCCGGGAACAGCCGCAGGCGCTCGTTCGCCGAGGTACACCAGCAGGCGCTCGAACAGTACGCCCCGCCCAGCGTGATCATCGATCGCAAATCCGAAATCGTGCACATGTCCGACCGCGCCGGAAATTTCCTGCGCTACGTCGGCGGCGAGCCCTCGCTGGACCTGACGACCCTGGTCCATCCGCAGTTGCGCTCGGAGCTGCGCACGGCCCTGTGCCAGGCCAGCCACACCGGCAAGAGCGTCGAGGCACGACGGGTGAAGCTGGAGCGCGATGACCGGCACTACTATGTGAACATGGTCGTGCGCCCCTTCCAGGACAAGGCAGCTGGCGATGAATACATGCTGGTGATCTTCGACGAAGTCGAAGATTGCATGGATGGCGACACGCTGGAAAATCCCGACATCAAGGACAGCGTGCTGCTCCAGCTGGAATCCGAACTGCAGCGGACCAAGGAGCAGCTGCGCGTGACCCTGGAACACTCGGAAGCCACGCACGATGAACTGCGTGCGTCGAACGAAGAACTGCAGGCGATCAACGAAGAGTTGCGCTCGGCCACCGAGGAACAGGAAACCAGCAGGGAAGAGCTGCAGTCGATCAACGAAGAGCTCACCACGGTCAACTTCGAACTCAAGACCAAGGTCGACGAAACCAGCAAGATCAACGACGACCTGCAGAACCTGATCTCCTCGACGGACATCGCCACTCTGTTCGTCGACCGCGAGATGCACATCAAGTGGTTCACGCCCCGGACGCGGGACATCTTCAACGTGATCGGCGCCGATGCCGGCCGCTCTCTGCTGGACATCACCCACCGCCTCGATTATCCGCAGATGTACAGGGACGCCACTGAAGCCTTCGAAGCGCTGCATCTGGTCGAGCGCGAGATCTGCAATCAAGACGGCGACCACTGGTACCTGGCGCGCTTCCTGCCCTACCGCACACAGGATGATCGCATCCAGGGCGCCGTGCTGACCTTCATCGACATCAGCGACCGGCGCCGTGCAGAAGAGCAGCTGCGCGCCGGCGAGGATCACCTGCGCCTGCTGGCGCAGAGCACCAAGGGCTATGCGCTGATCACGATGGATTGCGACGGGCTGATCACCAGCTGGAATCGCGGCGCCGCTTACATCTTCGGCTACCGGGAAGAGGAAGTGATCGGCCGCAACATCGGGATTATCTACACCGAAGAGGACCGTCTGGCCGGCATACCAGAAGCCGAGCGCAAACGTGCCCTGGAACAGGGCCAGGCCACCGACGAGCGCTGGCACAGGCGCCGGGACGGCACGCGCTGCTTCTTCAGCGGCCTGGTCAACCCGCTGGTGAACAACGACCGCGAGACCACCGGCTTCGCCAAGATCGCCCGCGACGTCACCGAGGACCGGCAACGCAGCAACCACCAGCAAAACGAGCTGCAGATCATCCAGGCGGCCAACCAGAAGAAAGATGAATTCTTTGCCGTGCTCTCCCATGAGCTCAAGCATGCGCTCAACCTCATCCAGCTCAATGCCGATCTGATCGCGCGCTCTCAGGCGGCGAAGAACACGCCGACGCTGCACAAGGCCACGCAGGCGATCCAGAACGCGGTACGCAGCCAGTCACGAATCATCGACGACCTGATGGATGTGTCGCGCATCCGCACCGGCAAGCTGAAGCTGAACCTCGCCACGCTGGTGTATCAGGATGTATTCGATAGCATCGAGGCCGTGTTCAGCCCACTGGCCCAGGCCGAGGGCGTCACGTTCGAAACCCTCAAGCCGGAGCAACCGGTGTTCGTTCGCGCCGACACCACGCGACTGGAACAGATCATCTGGAACCTGCTTAACAACGCCTGGAAATTCACCAAGGCCGGCGACCGCATCTGCATGGAGCTCGAGCGCGACGGCGATCAGGCGCGCCTGGACGTGATCGACACCGGTGAAGGTATATCCGCCGACTTCCTGCCCAAGATGTTCGACATGTTCGGCCAGGCCGAGATGCAGCACGCCCAGCGCGCCAAGCATGGCCTGGGCATCGGCCTGGCGCTGGTCAGGCAGTTGGTCGAGGAACACGGCGGGCGTATCGAAGCCTTCTCCGAAGGGCCCGGCCGCGGCGCACGCTTCAGCGTCTGGCTGCCGATACACCTGCAGACCGAACTGGCACTCAACGAACTGGCCAACGCCAACGAGCCGGGAGCATTGCTCGGCATCGACATCCTGCTGGTGGACGACTCGCCGGAGATCCTCGATACCCTGTGCGAGCTGCTGGAGAGCGAAGGCGCGAACGTGACCACCGCCGACGGCGGCGCCCGAGGCATAGAGCTGGCCCGGCAAGCGCGTTTCGACGTGATCCTCTCCGACATCGGCATGCCGGTCGTCGACGGCCACAAGATGATGAGCGAGATTCGCCGGGACGCGACCAATGCCGACACACCAAGCATCGCGCTGACCGGCTACGGCACGCTGCGCGACGTGGAAAAGGCCAAGGCTGCGGGCTTTACCCTGCACCTGCGCAAACCTATCGACCTGCAGGCGCTGATCGACGCGGTGACCCAGATGGTGCACTGAGCCTGCCCACAGAGGGTCGATGGCTCCCCCCTACCGCATGGGAGACCGTGCCGGGGAGTACCGTGTGCGGCGAAGCGCAGCATGGGCTGCGATCAAACCGCGATGCGGCGCGTTTGCGCCAGCCGGCACCCGTCAGCCCTCCCTGCCGACTCCGTATTCACGCAGCTTGTTGGCGATGGTGGTGTGCGACACCCCAAGGCGCTTGCCCAGTTGGCGGCTGCTCGGAAACTGCTTGTACAGCCCTTCGAGCACCGCCTTCTCGAAGCGCCCGACGATGCTCGCCAGATCGCCTTCCAGGGAGAAATCGCCCAGCGGCTGCGCGGCGCCGTAGCCCGGCAGGCGGATGTGCTCGGGCTTGATGCTGCCGCCCTCGCACAGCGAAACCGCCTGGAACAGGGTGTTCTCCAGCTGCCGCACATTGCCCGGCCAGTGGTAGCCGGCCAGCCGCTCCAGCGCCTGCGGTGAAAGCGTCGGCAGCGCGCAGCCGATCTGCCGGCTGGCCTGGTCGATGAAGTGCAGCGCCAGCGGCTGCAGGCCGTCGAGGCAATCGCGCAGCGGCGGGATATGCAGCGACAGTACGTTGAGGCGGTGATACAGATCCTGGCGGAACTGCCCGCTGGCACAGAGTTCGGACAGATCGAGCTGGGTCGCGCAGATCACCCGCACATCGAGATAGACCTCCTCGTCGCTGCCGACCCGACGGAAACCGCCGTCCTGCAGAAAGCGCAGCAGCTTGGCCTGCAGCCGCGGGCTCATCTCGCCGACGCCATCGAGAAACAGCGTGCCGCCGGCGGTCAGTTCCAGCAGGCCGAGCTTGCCTTCCGGGCGAGCGCCCTCGAAGGCACCGGGGCCGTAGCCGAACAGCTCGGTCTCGGCCATCGACTCCGGCAGGCCGGCGCAGTTGAGCGCCATGAACGGCGACTGCCCGCGCGGGCTGGACAGATGACAGGCGCGCGCCAGCAGCTCCTTGCCAGTGCCGGTCTCGCCTTCGATCAGCAGCGGCGCATCGAGTGGCGCCATGCGCCGCGCCTCGCGCACCACCGCGGCCATCACTTTCGAGCTCTGGAAGATGCTGTCGAAGCCGCGCAGCTCCTGCTTGCGCACCTGATAGATGCGTTCGCCGACCCGATCGGCGCGATGCAGGGTCAGCACCGCGCCGGCCAGCGCCTCGCTGTCGTCGTGTTCGGATTGCAGCGGGGCGATGTCGGCGAGGAACACGTCGCCCTTGATCTTCACCCGCAGGCCGTTGATACGCGCCTTGTTGGCGCGCACCAGCTCGGGCAGGTCGAAGTCCTCGGCGTAGCGCGACAGGCTCATGCCCGGCACCTCGTCGACGCGCACGCCGAGCAGTTGGGCGGCGGCGCGGTTGGCGGCGACGATGGCGCCGCTCATGTCGATCGACAGCACGGGAAACTCCAGCGCACCGAGCAGCGCATTGAGCTCCAGCGAATGCCGCTCACTGGGCATCAGGCTGACCTTGCGCAGCTCGAACACGCCGGGCAGCGCCTCGATCTTCGGTCGCAGCGCCTGCAGTTGCAGGTTCATCAGGTTGGGGCAGTGCAGGTAGACGGCGTTGCCCTGCTCGCCGCCGACCTCGCCGCGGGCGACGTTGATACCGTAGTCGACCAGCAGGTTGAGCATGTCGCGCAGGATGCCGACGCGGTTCTGGCAAAGGATCTTGATACGCATGGCGAAGCCCTGTTGTTTTGTTGTGGGGCTGGCGGCGCTTCGTTCGAGCACCGCAAATTTTCGTCAAGATTATTTGCCAGACGAGCCGTCTTGCAATGCCGCCGATCCGGCCCCTGGCGAAAACGTCAGATTTTCCTTACAGACAACGCCGTGTACGGTGCGACATTGCGCCACAGAGGGACTCGTCGAGGGTGCGTCTTCGCGTTCGAATGAGGGCAACAACAAGATGCCCAGGCGGCCAGGAGTACCGATGAAGACGACCCACTACGTAGCCCGCGAACCGGACGCGCAGGGGCACATTCATTACCCCGACGCCGAACATGCGGTATGGCGGACGCTGGTCGAGCGGCAGCTGAAGCTGCTCGACGGGCGCGCCTGCCAGGAATACCTCGACGGCCTCGAGCAACTCGCCCTGCCCCGCGAGCGCATCCCGCAGCTCGGCGAGATCAATCGCGTGCTGGCCGCCAGCACCGGTTGGCAGGTCGAGCGCGTGCCGGCGCTGATCCCCTTCCAGCGCTTTTTCGAACTCTTGGCCAGCAAGCGCTTCCCGGTCGCCACCTTCATCCGCACGCCGGAAGAGCTGGATTACCTGCAGGAGCCGGACATCTTCCACGAGATCTTCGGCCACTGCCCGCTGCTGACCAATCCCTGGTTCGCCGAATTCACCCACACCTACGGCCAGCTCGGCTTGAAAGCCAGCAAGGAGGAACGGGTGTACCTCGCACGGCTGTACTGGATGACCGTGGAGTTCGGCCTGGTGGACGCCCCAGCCAGGCTGCGCATTTACGGCGGCGGCATCCTCTCCTCGCCGAAGGAGACGCGCTACAGCCTGTCCGCCGAGCCGGAGCGGCAGCCGTTCGATGCCATGGAAGCCATGCGCACGCCCTATCGCATCGACATCCTGCAGCCGCTGTATTTCGTTCTGCCGGACTTCAAGCAGCTGTTCGACCTGGCACAACAGGACATCATGGCGATGGTGCGCGAGGCCATGCGCCTGGGCCTGCACCAGCCGAAGTTTCCGCCCAAGGCGGCGTGATCCGGCCCTGTGTGATGCTCGTGGTGGGCTGAAGCCCACCCTACGGGCGCCATCTTGTTCTGTAGGGTGGGCTTCAGCCCACCACCTTGCCTAAGCTTCAACCTTCGAACGACTTCAATCATCAAGAAAGGGACCTACACCATGACCGCCCTCGCCCAAGCCCAATGCGAAGCCTGCCGCGCCGATGCACCCAAAGTGTCCGATGAAGAACTGGCCGAGCTGATCCGCGAAATCCCCGACTGGAACATCGAAGTGCGCGGCGACCACATGGAGCTGGAGCGTGTCTTCCTGTTCCGCAACTTCCGCCACGCCCTGGCCTTTACCAACGCAGTCGGCGCCATAGCCGAGGAAGTCGGCCACCATCCCGCCCTGCTCACCGAGTGGGGCAAGGTCACCGTGACCTGGTGGAGCCACGAGATGCGCGGCCTGCACCGCAACGACTTCATCATGGCTGCACGCACCGACCAGGTGGCCAGCAACGCGGAGGGCCGCAAGTAATGCACTTCGGCCAGATTCCCCGCGTGCCCGGCGATCCGATCCTCGGCCTGATGGACCTGTATCGCGCCGATCCGAACCCGGCCAAGCTCGACCTGGGCGTCGGCGTCTACAAGGATACCCAGGGCCTGACGCCGATCCCGCGCGCGGTGAAGCTGGCCGAGCAGCGCCTGGTCGACAGTGAGCAGACCAAGAGCTACATCGGCGGCCACGGCGACGCCCAGTTCGGTGCCCTCTTGCTGCGCCAGGTGCTCGGTAGCCGCGACATCGCCCTCGGCGAACAGCGCGCCGGCTGCACCCAGGCGCCGGGCGGCACCGGCGCGCTGCGCCTGGCCGGCGAGTTCATCGCCAAATGCCTCGCCGGTCGCAGCATCTGGCTGAGCGATCCGACCTGGCCGATCCACGAAACCCTGTTCGCCGCCGCCGGCCTGCGCGTGCAGCACTACCCCTACGTCGGTGCCGACAACCGCCTCGATGTCGACGGCATGCTCGCCACGCTGCAACAGGTGCCGCCTGGAGACATGGTGCTGCTGCACGCCTGCTGCCACAACCCCACCGGCTTCGACCTGAATCACGCCGACTGGCTGCGGGTGCTGGAGGTGGTGCGCGCACGCGAGCTGCTGCCGCTGTTCGACTTCGCCTACCAGGGCTTTGGCGATGGCCTGGAAGAGGACGCCTGGGCAGTACGGCTGTTCGCCGAATCGCTGCCGGAAATGCTCATCACCAGCTCCTGCTCGAAGAACTTCGGCCTCTATCGCGAACGCACTGGCGCGTTGATCGCCATCACCCGCGATGCCGAGCGCCTGCTCGACGTGCGCAGCCAGCTCGCGTCGCTGGCCCGCAACCTCTGGTCGACGCCACCGGCCCACGGCGCCGCGGTGGTGGCGACGATCCTGGCCGACGAACCGCTGCGGCAGGTCTGGCAGGACGAGGTGGAGCGCATGCGCCAGCGCATCGCCGGGCTGCGCCATGGCCTGGTCGAGGCGCTGACGCCCTATGGCCTGGCCGAGCGCTTCGCGCATATCGCCGGGCAGCGGGGGATGTTCTCCTACACCGGCCTCACCGCCGAGCAGGTACGCCGGCTACGCGCCGAGGACTCGGTGTATCTGCTGGAAAGCGGTCGGGCCAATGTCGCCGGGCTGGATGCCGAGCGTCTGGACGACCTGGCCAAGGCCATCGCGCGAGTGGTGCAGGGCTGAACGAAGGTGCGCGCCGGTGACGCCGCTTCTGGCGACGTCGCCGGGTGCGCCGGGGCGAGGAGACAGTTGCGCGGCTCGTGACCACACAGCAGGCTGCCGAAGCAGCACCGGCACGATAAGGCGGCAAGCTTTCCGCTGGCTTTCAACGTGCGCCGCTGCTGCCTATGCTGAGCGGCAGTCGTCCGCCCGATTACCGCCATGCCTGATTCCAGCGACCTCCAGCAACTGCTCGCCGCCCTGCATGAACAGGGCTTCGTGCTGCTGCGCAGCGTGATCGACCCGCCGACGATCACCGAACTGCACGAGGCCATCGACCGGCTCGAACCGATCCACTGGGATTACCAGGGCCTGGTCGACGACCACTACAAGTGCGTTTTCAACCGCTCGCCGTTCTGGCTGCGCTTTCTCGATCTGCCCGGGGTGATCGAACTGGCCGAGGCAGCGCTCGGCGCGGATTGCCACATCATCGGCCAGACCGCCTGGCGCAGCCGCCCGGGCTTCATCGGCGGCGAGCTGCATGCCGACTACCTGGCCATGGAGCTACCGGAAAGCCTGCTGGCCGATCCGGCCTTCGATCTGCCGATGCAGGTCTGCACCGCGCACCTGTACCTGGAGGACATCGACGCCGACCTCTGCCCGACGCTGGTAATTCCCGGCAGCCACCGCGCCGGGCGCAAGCCGCGCCCGGGCGAAACGCGGTGGCATGGCCGCGCGGCCGAGCCGGTGCTGTGCCAGGCCGGCGACGTGCTGTTCTTTCGCAGCGATCTCTGGCACGCCGGCAGTCGCAACCGCAGCGCCGGGCGCAGCCGCTACCTGCTGCAGATCCACTACGGCCGACGCATGGTGGCGCAGAAGTTCTCGCCCTACCTGCACTTCAGCTTCAACCCCGAGGTGCTGGCCGCCGCCACGCCGCGCCAGCGCCGCCTGCTCGGCGAGCACGAGGCGGCCGAGTACGACTGAACCCCTGGCACCGAACCTGCATCGACCGAGGCCCGCCGCGCCCGCGCGGCCATTGACTCGCATTCGCCAGATGAGGATTCGCCATGATCAGCAGTCGTGAACAGGTCACCCAGATGATCGTCGCCGCCAAGGTGCGCAAGGGCCTGAAGTGGACGCATGTCGCCGACAGCATCGGCATGTCCAAGGAGTGGACCACCGCCGGTTGCCTCGGTCAGATGGCCTTCGACAAGGCCCAGGCGGAAACCCTGGGGCAGCTCTTCGAACTCTCCGACGAGGCCGTCGCCTGGCTGCAGATCGCCCCCTACAAGGGCTCGCTGCCCACCGCGGTGCCGACCGATCCGCTGATCTATCGCTGGTACGAGCTGGTCAACGTCTACGGCACCACCATCAAGGAGCTGATCCACGAGGAATTCGGCGACGGCATCATGAGCGCCATCGATTTCTCCATGGACATCCAGCGCGAGCACGATCCCAAGGGCGATCGCGTCAATGTGGTGCTGTCCGGCAAGTTCCTGCCCTACAAGAGTTACTGAGCCGTTCAGCGAGTACGGATTTCGCCACGCGCTAGGCTTTGGACGCTGTTGCCCAGCGGATCGGCAGCATTGAGGTCCGCACCGCGTTCGCGCAGCGCCTCGAGCAATGCCTCGCGCTGGAACAGTGCGGCGTACATCGCCGGCGTCTGCCCGGCATTGTTGCGCTGGTTGGGATCGCACTCGGTTGCCAGCAGGCGTTTGGCAATGCCGAGCTCGCCCTTGAATATGGCGCCGAGCAGCGCAGTGTTGCCGCGCTTGTCTTCGGCGCAGGCATCGGCACCGGCGGCGAGCAGGCGCTCCACCGTATCGCCATGGCCGTTATAGGCCGCCAGGATCAGCGCGGTATAACCCTTGTCATCCGCCGTGTTCAGGTCGTAGCCGGCCTGGATGAATTCGTCGAGGATCTCGCTATCGCCGAAACGTGCGGCGTTGAAGAAGTAATCGCGCAACTGCTGCTGGACCGCTTCGGGCGTGTCAGCGGCATTCGCCAGTGGCCCATCGGCCAGGGCGGCCGCGCTGCCCAACAGCAGAACTGCCATCAGCCAAAGACCTTTCATGTTGCCTCCACGATAAAAAGACCCGGGCCATCGCCCGACCCGGGTAAAAAACAACCGCTTAGTCCTGCAGCTCGGCCGCTAGCGCCTTGACCCGCTTGAGGTCGGCCTTGGCCACCTTGGTCAGGCCCTCGCCGTACTCGTGATCAGCCTTGTAGAAGAACGACAGCAGGATGTGCCTGGCCTCGTCGTCAGCCTTGGCCAGCTCGCCACCCAGGGTGTTGATCAGGTCGGTCTGCTCCTTCTTGCTGAACGAGCGGTACAGATCGCCGGCCTGCTTGAAGTTCTGCTGACGCTGGATCGGCGCCTGCTGGGTGGTACCGCTCAGCGGCAGCTTGCTGTAGATGGCGCGCGGGGTTTCCTCGCGGTTCTCGCGGCGGCTCGGCTGGTAGTTGACGCTGCTGGTGGTGTGGCCGGCGTTCAGCTGGCCGTCCTGGTTGCCGTTGTTGACCGGCACCTTCGGACGGTTGATCGGCAGGCTCATGCCATTGGCACCGACGCGGTACATCTGGGTGTCGGCGTAGGAGAACAGACGGCCCTGCAGCAGGCGGTCCTCGGACGGCTCGATACCCGGCACCAGATTGGCCGGCGCCATGGCGACCTGCTCGGTTTCCTGGAAGATGTTGTCCGGGTTCCTGTTCAACACCATCTGACCGATCTTGCGCTCGGGCACATCAGGCCAGATCTTGGTGGCGTCCAGCGGATCGAAGTCGAACCTGGCCAGATCCTGCGGCTTGAGCACCTGGATCATCAGGTCCCACTTGGGGTAGTCGCCGTTGTCGATGGCGGTGACCAGGTCACGTGACAGGTGGCTGTAGTCCTTGCCCTGCATCGCCTCGTTCTCTTTCGGGTCGAGGTTCTTCAGGCCCTGCAGGCTCTTCCAGCGGAACTTCACGTAATGTGTTTCGGCCTGTTCGTTGACGAACTTGTAGGCGTGCACACCGTTGCCGTCCATCATCCGGTAGCTGGCCGGGGTGCCCTGGTTGGAGTACAGCAGGGTCAGGGTGCGGGTGGCTTCCGGGTGGTGCGAGAGGAAGTCGAAGCGGCGGCTGTCGTCATCCAGGTTGGTGCGCGGGTCCGGCTTGAACGAGTGGACCATGTCCGGGAACTTGATGGCGTCGCGGATGAAGAAGGTCGGGAAGTTGTTGCCGACCAGGTCCCAGTTGCCATCGGCGGTGTAGAACTTGGTGGCGAAGCCGCGCGGGTCGCGCAGGGTTTCCGGCGAGTGCAGGCCGTGAACCACGGTGGAGAAGCGGACGAACACCGGTGTGCTGCTGCCCTTCTCGAAGACCTTGGCCAGGGTCAGGTCGGAGATGTCTTCGGTGGCGGTGAACTCACCGTGGGCACCGGTGCCGCGGGCATGCACGACACGCTCGGGGACGCGCTCGCGACCGAAGCGCTGCAGCTTCTGCAGCAATTGCACGTCCTGCAGCAGGGTCGGGCCGTTGGGGCCGGCGGTTTGGGAGTTCTGGTTGTTGCCGACCGGCGCGCCGTTGTCGCGGGTCAGCGGGGCAGCGTGGGCAGAAAGTGCAAGCAGGCTCGCGCAAAGAACGCCGAGAGCAAGGCTCGCGGGCGCGGAGCGCAGTTGATACGGGGACATGAGTCTTCCTCTTCTGATTTCTAATCGCGTCCAGGACGCGGAAAAGAAGCCTAAGGGAGCGCCTATTAATGCCCCAATTGAATAAGCCGAATGCCGCCATAGAAAGAATGTCGCTCCGTTTGGTGGAGTTTCGCGCTAAAGGGGCCATCGCGGTTCAGTTCACCCGGCCCGTGCACCGACATGAACCAACAATCAGAGCGACCCTCGTACCAGCACGCCGAGTTGGCTGATCGGTCAGCAATGGCATGGCATCTGCACTGCGGCTGCATCCACCTTGCGGAGCATCCAACATGAACCAGCCCGTCGATACCGACTACCCCCTGAGCGAAGTGCCCGCCGGCGCGCGCAAGGGGCTGTGGTCCACCTCAATCCTGCTGTTCGGCTTCACCTTCTTCACCGCCACCATGTTCGCCGGCGGCAAAATCGGCCTCGCCTTCGACTTCAAGACCATGCTCTGGGCAGCGGTGATCGGCAATCTGCTGCTCGGCGCCTATGCCGCCGCACTCGGCCTGATCGCCTGTCGCAGCGGGCTGAACTCGGTGCTGATGGGGCGCTTCTGCTTCGGCGAAGTCGGCAGCCGGCTGTCCGACTTCCTGCTCGGTTTCACCCAGATCGGCTGGTACGCCTGGGGCACGGCGACTATCGCCATCGTCCTGGTGCGTCTGCTGGAGCTGCCGCAAGGCTGGACGATGCCGCTGATGGTGCTGTTCGGCTTCGGTTTCTGCCTCACCGCCTTCGTCGGCTACAAGGGCCTCGACCTGCTTTCGCGCATTGCCGTGCCGGCGATGCTGGTGCTGCTGCTCACCTCGCTGTGGATCGCCACGCGCGACAGTGGTGGCCTGGACGGCCTGCTTGCGGTGCAGCCCAGCGACAGCCTGACCTTCGGCATGGCCATCACGATGATCTTCGGCACCTTCGTCAGCGGCGCGACCCAGGCCACCAACTGGACGCGCTTCGCCAGGAGCGGCAAGGTCGCGGTGTGGGCCAGCCTGATCGGCTTCTTCATCGGCAACGGCCTGATGATCATCGCCGGCGCCTACGGGGCAATCGTCTACCAGCAGCCGGATATCGTCGAAGTGCTGGTGCTGCAGGGGCTGTCGATGGCCGCGGTGGTGATGCTCTTTCTCAATCTCTGGACCACCCAGGACAACACCATCTACAACTTCGCCGCCGCCGGCTGCAACCTGTTGCGTACCGAGCGGCGCCGGCTGGTCACCTTGAGCGGCGCCTTCGTCGGCACGCTGCTGGCGCTGGGCGGCATGTACGAGCTGCTGATCCCGTTCCTGATCCTGCTCGGCTCGATCATTCCGCCCATCGGAGGGGTGATCATGGCCGACTACTTCTACCGCCACCGCGGCCAGTATCCGAAGCTGGCCGAGGCGCGGCTGCCCAGGTACAACAGCCTGGGCCTGGCGGCCTATGTGTTCGGTGCGGCCTGCGCGTATTTCTCACCCTGGGTGGCGCCCATCGTCGGCATACTGGTGGCTGCCGCAGCCTATATCGTGCTGTACGAGGGCCAGCGCATGGCCCGCTCACGCACGCTGCTGAATCAACCCGACGCACGCTGAACCAAAGGAGTCGCCATGAACATCCTCAACGCCCGCCTGCGGGGCCGCAGCGGTCTGTACCGCATCGAGCTGGAGGGCGCGCGTATCGCCGCCATCACCGCGCAGCAGGCGCCGGCCGGAGCCGGCCAGGGCGATATCGACGCTGCCAGCAATCTGGTGGTGCCTCCCTTCATCGAGCCGCACATCCACCTGGACGCCACCCTTACCGCTGGCGAGCCGGCCTGGAACATGAGCGGCACGCTATTCGAAGGCATCGAGCGCTGGGGCGAGCGCAAGGCACTGGTGACCCACGAGGACACCAAGGCGCGGGCGAAAAAGACCATCGACATGCTAGTCGACCACGGCATCCAGCACGTGCGCACCCACGTCGACGTCACCGACCCGACGCTCTCGGCGCTGAAATCAATGCTCGAAGTGCGCGAGGAAACCCGCCACCTGATCGACCTGCAGATCGTCGCCTTCCCGCAGGAGGGCATCGAATCATTCAAGGGCGGTCGCGAGCTGATGACCGAGGCGATCGCCATGGGCGCCGATGTGGTCGGCGGCATTCCGCACTTCGAGAACACCCGCGACCAGGGCGTCAGCTCCATCAGGTTCCTCATGGACCTGGCCGAGCGCAGCGGCTGCCTGGTGGACGTGCACTGCGACGAGACCGATGACCCACAGTCGCGTTTTCTCGAGGTGCTCGCCGAAGAGGCGCGGGTACGCGACATGGGCCAGCGGGTCACCGCCAGCCACACCACGGCGATGGGCTCCTACGACAACGCCTACTGCTCCAAGCTGTTCCGCCTGCTCAAGCTGTCGAAGATCAACTTCGTCTCCTGCCCGACCGAGAGCATCCACCTGCAGGGCCGCTTCGACACCTACCCCAAGCGCCGTGGCCTGACCCGCGTGGCCGAGATCGACCGCGCCGGGATGAACGTCTGCTTCGGCCAGGATTCCATCGTCGACCCCTGGTATCCGCTGGGCAACGGCAACATCCTGCGCATCCTCGAAGCGGGGCTGCACATCTGCCACATGCTCGGCTACGAGGACCTGCAACGCGGCCTGGACCTGATCACCGACAACAGCGCGCGCACGCTGGACCTGGGCGAGCGCTACGGGCTGGAGGTGGGGCGCCCGGCCAACCTGCTGGTGCTGTCGGCGCCGGACGACTACGAGATGCTGCGCACCCAGGGCCATGCCCTGCTTTCGGTGCGCAATGGCGAGGTGCTGATGCGCCGCACGCCGGCGCAGATCCAGCGTTACTGAGCGGCGGCGGTGGTCTTGAGCAGACGGTTGATGTTGGCCATCTCCTCGGCCGGCGTCAGCTTCAGCTGCGAGAGATAGGCCGCCAGCGCCTCGACGTCCGCGGCGGAGAGATGGGAGGCCACCCCGATCATCACCGATCCGGCGCGGCTGGGATCGTTCTCGCGAAAGCGCGTCAACGCCTTGCGAATGTACTCCCGGGGCTGGCCGGCCAGTCGCGGCATGGTTTCCATGCCTTCGGCGTGAGTACCGTGACAGCCGGTACAGGTGGTCTGGAAGATCTTTTCCCCGGTGTTGCGTAGCGCGGCATCCACTGTGCCTACCGGCGGATTGACCTTCTGCTGACTGAAGTAAACGGCGATATTTACCCGCTCCTCCAGGCTGAGGTTCTTCGCCAGCTTGGACATGACGAAATCGATACGCTCGCCGCTGGCGAACTTCTCGAAGGCATGGAACAGGTAGAGCGGATTCTGCCCGGCCAGGTTGGGAATGTGCGTGCGCTTGCTGTTGCCGTTCGCGCCATGGCAATAGGAGCAGAACACCGCGCGCTCCTGGCCGGCCAGGCTGGCCTGCTGACGGCGCTGCTCGTCGGCCATGACATGGTTGAATCGTTCGATCACCTCTTCGCTGGCATGGGCGAACGGAACGAAGCAGGCAAGCAGAGCAAGGACGAGCTTACGCATGGAGGACATCCGTTTACTGAAGTAGCCGGTAGGTGTTTTTCAGGCGGGCCGACTATAGGAAGGCCGGCGACAGCGGACCCCGGCACAGGTCAACAAAAAGTGTCCGTGTGCGCGGCGCGCTCCTCTTTCGTGATCCACGTCACACGCACATGAGCCGGCCAAAAAAAGACGGCATTTATGCCATAAGCCATGCCCTTACAGCCAAACCATGCAAGTGCGCGCCTTTGCCGCATTGACCATAGAAAAATTCGATGAAGCGTTTTGCCAGATGGACCAGACAGCAGGGAGGTATTCGACTAAAGTAGCAACCCTTCACCACCGAGGAGCCGTAACCCCCATGCTAGATGGACATGCAGAGCTGACCATGACCGTGCTGATGACGCCGGACAAAGCCAATTTCTCCGGCAACGTACATGGCGGCACGCTGCTCAAGTATCTCGACGAAGTCGCCTACGCCTGCGCCAGCCGCTACGCCGGGCAGTACGTCGTCACCCTCTCGGTGGATCAGGTGGTGTTCCGCCAGCCCGTGCATGTCGGCGAACTGGTTACCTTCCTCGCCTCGGTCAACTACACCGGCACCACCTCGATGGAAATCGGCATCAAGGTCATCACCGAAGACATCCGCAATAAAACCGTACGCCACACCAACAGCTGCTTCTTCACCATGGTCGCCCTCGGCGAGGACGGCAAGCCGGTACCGGTACCGCCACTGAACCCGAAGACCGCCGAACAGCAGCGCCGCTTCGCCCAGGCCTACCAGCGTCGCGAAATCCGCCGCGAGCTGGAGCAGCGCTACAGCGAACTGCGTGCCGGCAACGAGCGCCTCACCGCGGTGAACTGAGCTGCCCCAGGTGATCGATGTGGACTCCGGCCTGCCCGGAGTCCACGCCAGCCCCCCGATTTGTCACAAAACCTTATACAATGCGCGGCTTTCCGCATCCCGCCCCCGAGGACCTGCCGTGAGCTCGCTGCCGCCCTGCCCCAAATGCAACTCCGAATACACCTACGAAGACGGCCAGATGCTGGTCTGTCCCGAGTGCGCCCATGAGTGGTCCGCCACCGAGCGCGCGGCTGCCGCGAGCGAAAGCGACAAGGTGATCAAGGACTCGGTAGGCAATACCCTGCAGGATGGCGACACCGTCAGCGTGATCAAGGATCTCAAGGTCAAGGGCTCGTCGCTGCTGGTCAAGGTCGGCACCAAGGTCAAGAACATCCGTCTGGTCGATGGCGACCATGACATCGATTGCAAGATCGACGGCATCGGCGCCATGAAGCTCAAGTCCGAGTTCGTCAGGAAAGTCTGAGCCGCGCGTGTATCGAAAAAAGCCCGACTCGTCGGGCTTTTTCGTTTCAGATCAAGCGCAACAGCCAGTCCAGACGCTCACGACTGAAGCCGCTGCCGATGAACAGCAGGTCGATCCAGAACGCCTGATGCAGCACCACGATGAGCCAGAATGCCAGCTGGTAGCTCAGCTTGCGGGTCTTGTGGCGGAACACTTGCTGCGCCACGAGCGCGCCCGGCCAGCCGCCGGCCAGCTCGAAGAAATGCAGCGTGGTTTCCGGCGTGCGCCAGCGATCCTTCAGCGCGCTGTGCTTGTCGCGCCAATAAAGCAGGAAGGTCAGCAGGCTGGCGCCGGTATAGATCACCAGCGGCAACGCCGTGCCCAGGCGCAAGAGGCTGCCCACCAGCGGCAACAGGCAAAGCAGGACGAAGACCACCAGCTTGGCGGGCAGGTACTGAATGCCGCTGGCCACCAGGCGCCGCGACGGTTTGTCCCTGCTTCGTCCGGCCGGGTGCGGAGCGTTCGCTTGCCGAGTCGCCTGCCCCTGGCTGGCCGGGCGCTGGCGGATCGCCGGCTGGTCCAGTGCCAGCGGCGCATCCAGCCGCACATGCTCGGCGCGCAGGCGCCCCTGAGGATCGCGCCCGGCCACGTAGAGCACCCGGTCGCCCACCAGTGGCCGGCGCTCGCCATGCACGGCCGATATGTGGGCGAAAACGTCCTCGCCGCCCTGCTCCGGGCGAATGAAGCCGAAGCCCTTCTGGTCATTCCAGCTTTTCAGCGTGCCTCGCTGTTCCATGCACCGAAATCCATGTGATCAAAGTCGCGCATGCTAACCGAGCCCGGCATGCGTTGGCTGCACACCGCTATGGCCAGGGCATGGCGGTCGGCGTTATGGTCGGACGATCATCAGCCCCGGGATGAACCATGGCCAGCAAGCCCAGCAGTGCGAACAAGCAGAAACACCTCGCGGTCTTGATCGACGCCGACAACGCGCCGGCGGCCATCGTCGAAGGGCTGTTCGAGGAGATCGCCAAATATGGCGTCGCCAGCGTCAAGCGTATCTACGGCGACTGGACCAAACCCAACCTCGGCAGCTGGAAGAAGGTGCTGCTCGACTATTCCATCCAGCCGATCCAGCAGTTCGCCTATACCTCGGGCAAGAACGCCACCGACAGCTCGCTGATCATCGATGCCATGGACCTGCTCTACACCCGGCGCTTCGACGGTTTCTGCCTGGTTTCCAGCGACAGCGACTTCACCCGCCTGGCCGCGCGCATCCGCGAAGAGGGCCTGACGGTCTACGGATTCGGCGAGCAGAAAACGCCCTCGCCGTTCGTTTCCGCCTGCGACAAGTTCATCTACACCGAGATCCTGCGCGCCGATGCGGCGAAGGTCGTCGCCGAGTCGCCGTCTTCCGAGAAACTCGCCGCGGCCGCCGCACAGGTCGAGGAAAGCAGCAGGCCGGCCCGTGCCAGCGAAAAGAACGACGCGATGAAAAGCCAGCAGGTACCGGTGGACTTCATCGCCAAGGTGCTCGACGACCTGTCAGAAGAAGACGACTGGATCCAGCTCGGCACCCTCGGGCAGAACATCAGCAAGCTGCGCCCGGCCTTCGATCCGCGGCTGTACGGCTGCAAGAAGCTCAGCGACCTGATCGCCGCCCAGCCCAGGCGTTTCGACCTGGAATCACGCGGCAGCAGCGCCAGCGGCGGCAAGGACCTCTACGTGCGCCTGCGCAAGCCGGGCAAGCACTGAAGCCGGCGATCAGCACGGCACTGCAGCTTCCAGGCCGCAGACCCGGTCCCGTCCCTCGTGCTTGGCGCGATACAGGGCGGCATCGGCACGACGCAGCAGGCTGTCCAGCGTGTCCGTCGCGTTCAGCTCGGCCACCCCGGCACTCAGAGTCTGCCGCTGTCCGGTAGCGAACGGGAACTCCCGCGCCTGTTCACAGAGCCGCTCGGCGAAAACCAGCGCCTGCTGGCCACTGGTTTCCGGGCACAGCACCATAAACTCTTCACCGCCCCAGCGCCCGACCACATCGGCGCCACGCAGGCAGCCCACCAGCAACTCTGCGAACTGGACAAGGACGCGGTCACCCAGCTGGTGGCCGAACTCGTCGTTGATGCGTTTGAAATGATCGACATCCAGCATGACGATCGACAATGGCCGGTGATAGCGCAAGGCCTGGTCCAGGGCGATGGCGAAGCGGCCGTCCAGCGCTGCGCGGTTGGCCAGCCCGGTAAGTGGATCGGTCTGAGACTTGATCTGTAGCTGCTCGTTCAGCCGGCGCAGGCGCCCGATCCAGAACAGGCTGGTCAGCAGGATTACCGAGAACAGCACCACCAGTTGCACCAGCAGCCGGTAGTCGGTGCCCGATTCCAGGCGAATCGGTGCATGGCTATTGGCGATCTGATTCAACTCCACCGGCGTGATGGTGGCGATGGCCTTGTCCAGTATGTCGCGCAGTATCGGCTCGCCCTTCAAAACGCCGATACGGAACTGGTTGTGGGCGCTGTTCAGCTGCCCGGCGATCTTCAGGTTGAACCAGCCTTCACGGCGGATGGTATAGGCGGCCACCGTCAACGAGCGGATGGTCAGGTCCGCCTGGCGCTCGTTGACCAGCGACAGTGCCTGGGCATCGGTATCCGTGCGAATGATCGTCAGCCGTGGGTAATCGCGACGGATGCGCTCCTCGATGGAGGTGCCGGATGGCAAGGCAACCGTTGCAGTCGAGACGGCGGCCAGATCGGCCACATAGGGATGATCCTCGCGCGCGATCACGACATTGGTATCGGTGAACAGCGGTTGCGTGAAGATCAGCCAGGCATCACGCTCCGGTGTCTGGTTGAGAAAACTCAACAGCTGGCAGCGACCCGCCTGGGACGCTGCCAGCGACGCGTCCCAGTCCCGCGTCGGCACGACTTCCAGTTGCAGCCCCGTGCGCTCCGCGACGAGCCGCAGCAGATCGGCCGCGATGCCCTCGTGCTCGCCACGGGCATTGAGCATCTCGAAGGGCAGCCAGTCGGGATCGACGCACATGCTGACGGTCCCGTTCCGGTCCATCCAGTCACGCTCGGCAGCACTCAGCTCGAGCGCTACATCGGTCGATGCCGGGACACCACCGGGAACAGCCAGCAATGCAACGAGCGCAAACCTTTTCACTGAAGCGACCCCCGAACAGACCGCACGCAACGCTGACAATGCGAGCAGTTCAACACGCGGGAAACGCCGCGGCAAGCCAGGCGCGGCTTATCGCCAAACGCTCGCCGGCTTCACTCCGGACGGTGCGGGCTAAAGATTTGCAACCTTTGTTCGGCGCGCTAATCGAACCGAGCGAACAGGACCTCTTCTAAAGGTGACCGAACGATGGAGGTTTCCATGAGCAAGCCGCTACTTCTCGCCTGCAGCCTGGCACTCTACGCACCACTGGCCCTGGCTCGGACAGCCGAACCGGAGATCGTGACCCACTTCGAGGGCCTGGATATCCAGGTCAGCCCAATGGGCGTGCCGGCCCGATCCGAGGGCGTCGAAGGGGAGCTGCTCGGCGTCCGCGCGGTCAAGGTGATGAACCGCTCCGATGCCCAGATCACCTGCGAATTCCACGTGCCGGCCGACGCCCGGGCAGACGCCTCGGCACCGCCGGTCTTCACCGTGGCGCCCGGTTCGCAGGCCGTGGAGCGGGTACCGGGCGAATACTCGCCCGACCGGCCCTATGCGGAAATCACCTGCCGCTCGAGCGAACTCAGCCCGGCACAGTGAGCTGCATGGGCGTCAGCGGCGTTCCTCACGAATGAAGGGCACGCCCAGCGCCCCCGGCTGGTTACCGCTGACATTCCTGCCGCTGGCGACCCAGATCATTACCGCCAGGGTCACCGCATAGGGCGTCATCAGCACGAAGTACTGCGGCAAACGCACGCCGGCGGCGGCCAGTTGCGGGATCAGCGCCTCGATGCAACCGAACAGCAGCGCACCGGCCAGTGCCTTCCACGGCGACCAGCGCGCGAAGATCACCAGCGCCACGGCGATCCAGCCGCGGCCGCCGGTCATGTCGGCGATCCACAGCTTGGTGCTGAGCACCGAGATATAGGCGCCGGCCAGGCCGATCAGCGCGGAGCCGGCGAGAATCGCCGCCAGCCGATAGCCGAGCACGGAAATCCCCGCGGCATCCGCCGCCTGCGGATTCTCGCCCACCGCGCGCAACCGCAGGCCGGTGGTGGTGCGGGAGAGAAACCAGACCACTCCGACGAATATCAGCGGCGTCATGAACACCAGCGGGTTCTGCACGAACAGCTTGCCCAGCACGGGCAACTCCGACAGCGGCCACAGCTCGATGGCGCCCGGGCCCTTCACCGGCTTGTTGGTCCAGTCCAGCAGCGTGCCGAGCAGTCCGGTCAGGCCCTGGCAGAAGAACACCAGCGCCAGTCCGGCGATGACCTGGTTGATGCGCAGCACCAGCACCATCAGCGCGAACAGCAGCGACACCAGCCCCGCCGCGCCCATGGCCAGCAGCAACGAAATGCCGGGCATGCCGTAGGCCAGCTGCGCGCCGATGCCGGCCAGCGCGCCGACCAGCATCAGCCCCTCGGCGCCAAGAGCCAGTACCCCGGCGCGCTCGGTGAGGATCAGCCCCAGCGCCGCGAGGGCGAAGGGTACGGCGAAGTCCGGCGTATTGCCGAGCCAGTTGGCGATCATGTCCATCAGCTTTCGCCTCCCTGAACGCGGCGGATACGGTGGCGGATGAAGAAATCCGACGAGGCGACGCAGATCACCAGGATCGCCTGGATCAGCTGCACCATGGAAAACGGGATCTGGTAGAACACCTGCAGGCTGCGCCCGGCGACGAACAGCATCGCCATCAGCAGCGCCACCACCAGTGCAGCAAGCGGATTGTTGCGCGCCAGGAAGGCGATGAGGATGCCGGAGAAGCCGTAGCCCTGGTAGAACGACTGGGTCAGCCGGCCCTCCTGCCCGGCGGTCACCAGAAACCCGGCGATGCCGGCCATGGCGCCGGACACCAGCACCGTGCCGATGATCATCTTCTGCACCGGCACACCCACGGCGCCGGCCACCCGCGGATTGGCGTCGACGAAGCGCAGGTAAAGCCCGGCGCGCGAGATACCGAGAAACCACAGCGCCAGCAAGGCCACCAGGATCGCCAACGGCACCGCCGCGCTAATGCCGTCGAATAGCTCGGGCAGGCGCTCGAACGGCTGGAATTGCGGCGAGTAAGGGAACGAGCTCTTCGGGTCCTTCCAACTGCCGTAGAGCAGGTGCAGCAGGAAATTGATCGCCAGGTAGTTGAGCATCAGCGTGGAGATGATCTCGTTGACCTTCAGCCGCAGCTTGAGCAGCACCGGCGCCAGCGCCCAGAGCAGACCGCAGCAGATCGCCGCGGCCAGCATCAGCGGCAGACGCAGGGCGGGCGGGCCGACCTCGAACAGCGAAATCGCCGTGGCGCCGATGGCCCCCCAGATCATCTGCCCCTCGAGCCCCAGGTTCCAGAACCTGGCGCGAAACGCCATGCAGCCGGCCAGGCCGACGAGAATCATCGGCGCGGCCTGGAACAGCACCGCCTTCAGGCTCTGGGCGTCGAACACCGTGAGGACGACGAACTCGTTGAGCAACTCGCCGGCCGGAACGCCGGCGGCGATCAGTATCGCGGCGCAGATGCCCAGCCCCAGCAACAGGGCAAGGCCGATGATCAGGGCCTGCCACGGCCAGGCCAGCTGCTGGCGGATTTCCAGCGCATATCGCCGCGACAGCAGCGGCTGCTTCGAGCGCTTCGCCACCTGCGCGGCCTGCTCCAGCATCACGGGGCGTACCTGTTCATTCATGCCTCACCTCGCGTGCTTCGCATTGTTGAGCTACCTGTAGAGTCGAATTCATTCGACCGATTCTCCACGCTGCGCCCGACGCGGCTGCGGTGCCGTTGGGCGAACAAGTTCGCCCCTACAGCTCGGGGCATCAGCATCACCGGGGTACCTGCATTTGCATCGAGA
>NZ_KK020676.1:197257-209341 GCF_000307775.2 Stutzerimonas stutzeri KOS6
GGGGCATCAGCAGCGTCGGGGTGTCTTGTAGGGTCGACTTCATTCGACTGGCTCACTGGCAGCAGGCCCATCCAGCGCGTCGCCATGCCCCAGCGCTGCATCATTCAGCGGCCCATGGCTGACCATTGCCTTGCCGATGGCCTGGCGGTCGGCGGGGCGGTCGAATTCGGCGACGATGCGTCCGGCATTCATCACGCCGATGCGATCGGCCAGGGCCAGCACTTCATCAAGGTCTTCGCTGATCACCAGCACCGCCGCCCCGCCGTCACGGGCGGCGCGCAGACGCTCATGCACGGCGGCCGAGGCACGCACGTCCAGCCCTCGGCTGGGGCTGTGCACCAGCACCAGCTGCGGGTCGCGGGAGAATTCGCGGGCGATCACCAGTTTCTGTGCGTTGCCGCCGGAGAGCAGCGCGGCCTTCTGCTTCAGCGAGCGCACGCCCTGCACGTCGAAAGCGGACACCGCCTCGGCAGCCTCGGCCTCCAGCCGTTTACGCCGCAGCCTGAAGAAGGAGCCGTAGCGGCCGCTGTGGATCTGTCCGACGCCAAAGTTCTCCGCCACCGAAAGCTCCCCGGCCAAGGCCGTGCCATAGCGATCGGCCGGGATCGAGGCGATGCGCAGCTCACGACGCTGTTCGCTGCCGGCACGACGCAAGTCACCGAAACCAGCCAGCTCCAGCGTGCCCTCGCAGGGCTCGGGCAGCCCCATCAGCACATTGGCCAGTTCGCTCTGGCCGTTGCCGCCGACCCCGGCGATGCCGTAGATCTCGCCGGCGCGCAGGTCCAGCGACACGCCGTTGAGTGCGCCATGCCCGCCCGCACCTGTCGAACGCAGATCGCGCACCTGCAGCCGCACCTCGCCCGGCGCCGTCGGCTGGTACTCGCTGGCCGGGGCGGATTCGCCGACGGTCAGGCGCACCAGCTCGGGCACCGACACCGAGCGCGGCTCGAGGGTCTGGATGGTGCGCCCTGCACGCATCACAGTGACGCGGTCGGCAAAGCGCTTGACGTCGCTCATCTTGTGCGTGACCAGGATCACCGCCGCGCCCTGGCGGGCGAAGGTGCGCACCGTCTCCAGCAGGCGCTCGGCTTCCTGATCGGTGAGTACCGCCGTCGGCTCGTCGAGGATCAGGATCCGCGCACCGGCCAGCAGTACCTTGAGGATTTCCACCCGCTGTTGCTCGGCCACCGAAAGCGACTCGGTGGTCTTGCGCGGGTCGATGGCAAAGCCCAGCTCCGTGGCCTTCTCGCGGATGCGCTGCTCCAGTTCGCGCAGGCGCTGACGATGGCTGCCGCGCACGGCGTTACCGGGCTGCTCGGGCAGCGCCAGCAGGATGTTCTCGGCCACGCTGAAGGGTTTCACCAGCTTGAAATGCTGGTGAACCATGCCGATGCGGTAGCGGCTCGCATCGCGCGGACCATTGAGCCGTACCGGGTTGTCGTCGATGAACAGCGATCCGCTTTCCGGTGCGTAGAGGCCGGCGGCGATGTTCATCAGCGAGGACTTGCCCGCGCCGTTCTCGCCGAGCAGCGCATGCACCTCGCCCCACTTGGCGGTGAAATCCGCCTGGGACAGGGCCATGAAGCCGTCGAACGACTTGCTCACCCCGGTCAGCTGGATCGCGTTCAGGCTGCTCATTGCTGGGTGATCACTCCCTTGACGAACCAGTCCATCTGCCACAACGCCGGGTCGGCCATGACCTCGCCGGCAGCGATGCGCTCGGTGCCGTCGCGGTCGAGCATCGGGCCGGCATAGATCTGCTTCTCGCCTTTGAGCAGTTCCTCGCGGGCGGCCATGATCTTGGCCTTGTGCTCCTCGGAGACCGCCGGGCCGCAACAGGCCGCGTCGGTGCCGCCCTCGGCCATGGACAGCAGGGCGCCGTTTTCCGGTGGCGTCCAGTTGCCGGCGCTGATCTTCTTCAGCTCCGGGGCGAGAAACTTGTCCCAGACCCAGACCGAGGAACACACGGTGGCCTCCGGGGCGAACTCGCGCATGTCGCGGTGATGGCCGGTACCGTAAACGCCGCGCTCCTGGGCGACGATCTGCGGGGTCGGGCTGTCGACGTGCTGGCCAAGGACATCGGCACCGGCATCGATGAGCGCCATGGCCGCGGCGCGTTCCTTGACCGGATCGTTCCAGGCACCGGTGTAGACCACGGTGACCGTGGCGTCGGGGTTGATCTGCTGGGCACCGAGGGCAAAGGCGTTGACCGTCCAGTTCACCTGGCCGAAGGGATTGGCTGCGACGAAACCGAGCTTGCCGGTCTTCGACGCCGCGCCGGCGGCCATGCCGCACAGGTACTGGCTTTCGTAGGTGCGCCCGTAGAACGATTCGAGGTTGGCGCCGTTGGTGGTGCCCGAGCCGTTGAGGAAGGCCACGTCCGGGTATTTATCGGCCAGCTCCTTGAAGGTGTCCGAGTAGCCGAAGGCGGTGCCGATGATGACGTTGGCGCCGCGCTGGATCAGCCGGTCCACCGCCGGGCGGATAGAGGAGGCGTTTTCCGGCACGCTTTCGACGTACTGGATCTTGGTATCCAGCTCGGTTTCCAGCTTCTGCCGAGCCTCGTCGAAGGCCTGGGTCCAGCCGCCGTCATTGCGCGGGCTGATGTAGAGCATGGCGATCTTCGCCGGCTTGTCGAGGGTCAGCCCCTTTGCTTCTTCCGCCGACGCGGTGGCCGCCGCCGTCGCAAGGCCGAGAGCAACCGCCGCACACAAGGTCCGTTTCATGAACGTATTCAGCATTTTGGTCTTTCCTGATTGTTGGCTATCGGATGGCAGTGGGGTCAAAGCATGTAGTTGATGCGAAACACGTTGTTTTCCGGGTCCAGCAGAACCGCCTGGTACCAGTGGTAATAGGTTTCGTAGGGCGCCTTGACCAGCGTCGCGCCCAGCTCAAGGGCCATGGGCACCAGGCGGTCGACCTCCTCCTTCGCCTCGACGTCGATGTTGAGCAGGAACTTGCAGCCGCGGGTGTCGGCAAACTCCGCCAGGTGCAGCAGTTCGTAGGCTTCCGGCGCGTTGAAGCCGATGCAGGACTCGCCGGTGTCCAGCCCGCGGAAGATCGGCGAGGCGATCTCGGGAATGTCGCGAAAGCCGAACAGTTCGCGGTAGAAGCCGCTGAGAGCCTCGATGTCACGGGCGAAGACGTTGACGTAGGACAGCGTGTTCATGCGACCTCCAGGCCTTTGCCGAAGGTGGTCTGCTTGACGAACTTGGAAAGCAGGTTGTCGCCCGAGGTTACCGGCGCATGGCGCGGCGGATTGGCCTCACTGCAGCAGCCGGGCAGGCATTCGATGACAGCGTCGTAGTTGGGCTGGTGGAAGAACACCAGCGACTGCCGGCCGTTTTCGGTGGGACTGTCCTGCGGCGGATTGACCACTCGATGCAGGGTGGAAATCCACTGGTCGTTGGTCCACTGCATCATCAGGTCACCGATGTTCACCGCGAAGCCGTTCTCGACATAGGGCACGTCGACCCATTCGCCCTGGCGATTGCGTGCCTGCAGGCCACCCAGCGCATTGTCCGGCTTGACGATGGTCAGGCTGCCGTAGTCGGTATGCGCACTGGCGCGCATCTGCCCCGGCTCGACCGCCCCTTTCACGTCCGGATAGCTCAGGCTGCGGAACATGCTGATGTGCTTGTCGATCTTGTCGTCGAAGAAGGTTTTCGGCAGCTCCAGCGCCAGGGCGAAGATGCGCATCAGCGACTGCGACAGCTCGCTCATGGCGGCGAAATACTCGCGGTATGCCTCTTCGAAACCTTCGATGCCCGTCGGCCACACGTTCGGCGCGAAATGCGGGCCGGCTGCGGCGCAGTGGTAGTAGTGCTCATCCGGCACGTCGCTGGGCCCGATGGAAAAGGATTCCTTCAGATCGCCCGGCGCTGCCTCCTCCATGGAGTACGACAGGCTCTCCTCGGCGACCGCACTGTAACCGCGCACCATTTCCGGGCTGGGCCGGTCGACCTTGCGCTTTTCCGGCAATGGCAAGGCGAAGAACTCGCGGGTGAGCCGCGAGACGCGCTCGATCAGTTCGCGTGGAATCTGGTGGTTGGTGATGACCAGGAAACCGATGTCGCGACAGGCCTGGTCCACGGCCCTGGCCACCTGGGCCTTGCCCTCGGGGGTAGCGGCGAAGTACGGCGCCAGGTCGATGATGGGAACGTATTGCAGAGTCATGATGACGCACTCCTCTGACGCAAGGCTGAAACATGAGCGCGGCGCCAATGGCGCGGGCGCTTCTCTGTATGCGTGATGCAGTCGTCCCGTTTGCACGCGAGGGCGACAGAGAAGGACTGAGCAGAAAGCGTGCCACTCCACCGATTCTCTTATGCATCAGTGGTTTAGCTTTTTTAGAAGAAAATATCGGATCAAATGGTCCGGTTCGGAGCACTTGGTTTGTGCGCCAGGCACGAAAAGCGGGCGCCGGCAGGAAAGCCGCAGCCATCCTGCCGCTCAGCGAATGGCAGTGAACTAACACCCCGGCGGCACGATCCCCTTTTAAGCACAGACCAGAGCGATCCGGTGGCCAGCGCATCCGCGCCGTGCAGCGCCGGGTCGTCAGCGAGGAGGAAGCCTTCGTGACCGTTATCACCCAACGCACTCACAGCACGCAAACCACTCACAGCATCTCCCGCCACGTTCCTAACCCGCTGCACGCCACGCTGCTCGGCGGCACGGTTCCGCTGTTCCTCGGCGCACTGTTCAGCGATATCGCCTACTTCCGTACATACGAGATCCAGTGGTCCAATTTTTCCTCCTGGCTGATCGCCGGGGGACTGGTCTGCTGCGGGCTGGCGATCCTGTTCGCGCTGGGCAATCTGTTCCGGGCGCATCACCGGACCGGACGCCCGCTGCTTTACCTGCTGCTGTTGCTGGCGGCCTGGGTGCTGGGCTTCATCAACGCACTCGAACACGCCAAGGACGCCTGGGCGAGCATGCCTTCCGGCCTGGTTCTGTCGGTGATCGTTACGCTGCTGGCGTGTGCGGCGACCTGGATCGGTTTCACCAACCTGCGTGCCGGAGGTGAAGCATGAGATACGCAAGCCCACTGAGCGCCCTGACAGTCGCCTTGTTTCTCGCCGCATGCGGTGGAGAGGGTGAGGATACCGCGCGCCTGCAGGGTCCCGACCCCACGCTTCCTGAACCCCAGCGTGGGATGCTGCCCAGCATGACGATTGCCGAGCCGACGCCGTGGGGCGATCAGAAACCGACGGTTCCGCAAGGCTATACCGTCACGGCGATCGCCACCGACTTGCAGATCCCGCGCCAGACGCTGGTGCTTCCCAACGGCGACATTCTCGTTGCCGAAGGCCGCGGCGGCAACGCGCCGAAGCTCAAGCCGAAGGACGTGATCGCCGGCTATATCAAGGCGCAGGGCAACACCTCGGTCGAAAGCGGCAATCGCCTGACATTGCTGCGAGATGCCGACGGCGACGGCAGCTATGAAATGCAGACCGTGTTCGCCGACAACCTCAATGCGCCATATGGGCTGGCACTGTTCGAGGGCAACCTGTACGTCGCCAATCAGGATGCACTGGTTCGCTTCGACTACCAGCCAGGCCAGACCGAGGCCAGCGCCCCGCCGGCCAAGGTCACCGACCTGCCATCGGAGATCAATCACCACTGGACCAAGTCGCTGGCGGTCAGCCCTGACGGACGCTTCCTGTATGTCGGCATCGGCTCCAACAGCAACATCACCGAGCGCGGGATGGAAGTCGAAGCCGACCGCGCCATGATCTGGCAGATCGACGCCGAGACCGGTGCCCACAAACCTTATGCAACCGGCGTCCGCAATCCGACGGCCCTGGCGATCCAGCCTGGGTCCGGCCAGTTGTGGGCGGTGGTGAACGAGCGCGACGAATTGGGCGAGGATCTGGTACCGGACTACCTGACCTCGCTACAGGAAGGCGGTTTCTATGGCTGGCCCTACAGCTACTGGGGCCAGAACGTCGACCCTCGCGTACGGCCGCAGGACCCGGACAAGGTCGCCAGCGCAATCAAACCGGACTATGCCCTGGGCTCGCATGTGGCCGCGCTGGGCCTGGATTTTTCCACACAGTCGATGGGCAGCCAGTACGCAGAAGGCGCATTCGTCGGCGAGCACGGTAGCTGGAACCGCGAAGAGCCGGTGGGCTACAAGGTGGTCTTCGTGCCGTTCAGCGCCGGACGCCCGGCTGGCGAGCCGATCGATTTCGTAACCGGGTTTCGCACCGAGGATGGCAAGACGCGCGGTCGCCCGGTCGGGGTGACCGTCGACCCGAGCGGCGCGCTGATCGTCGCGGATGACCTGGCGAACATCGTCTGGCGGGTGACGCGCAACCAGTGAGGCCTGAGAGCCCGCGACCGACAGGGTCGCGGGCAGTTTCGAAAGCGCCGTTTCGAACAACGCCCTTCGCCGGCCCGTGGAGAGCGGACTACCTCCAAGCCGTCTGAACCGTCTGCGCACAACTCCCGCGCAATCAAGCCGGCGTGGCGGATGCCAGCGCAGCATGCGACCCGGAGCGATCAAGCCCCGCACTTTGGCGGACCTGCATGTGGAGCCCTTCCTGCATGGCCACTCAGCTGTCGCGGGCGCGCTTGATGCGATGATCCCAGCGGCGCTTGGCGAAGCGACGCATGTTCGGGATGTCGTCCGTTTCATCCATGATCGGCTGGCCGATGATGGTTTCCATGATGTCTTCCAGCGTCACCAGGCCGCGCCAGCTGCCGAACTCGTCGTACACCAGGCACATGTGCTGGCGCTCGTGCAGCAGCTGGGTCATGAGGTTCTCGACGCTGGTCATTTCCGGCGCGACTTTCATCGGTTTCATGATCGTCGAGACCGGCGCCTCGTCGTCGGTCGCTGACAGCGCGTCATAGCGGAACACCACACCCAGCGGGCTTTCGTTGTCGCCGATCACCGGGTAGCGCGAGAACTGGCTGTCGGCGACCTGCTCCTTGAACGCGCCGATGCTGGTCTCCGGCGACGTGTAGTCGCACACCGTACGCGGCGTCATCACGTCGCGGACCCTGATCTCGTGCAGGTCGAGGATATTCCTGATGACGCGCTGCTCGTCCTCGTCGAGGCTCTTGTTCTCGCGGCCGAGCACCGTCAGCGCCTTGATCTCCTGGCGGATGTCGTGCTCCGGCTCCTTGCCGCCGACCAGCCGCATGATCATGTCGGACAGGTAGATGAAGGGCTTCAGAATCCAGATCATGCCGTTCAGCAGAGGCGGCAGGTACGGCGCCAGCGTGCGCCAGTAACGGGCACCGATGGTCTTGGGCAGGATTTCCGAAAGCACCAGGATCAGCACCGTCATCACCGCCGAGGCGATACCGACGTAGCCGTTGCCGAAGACCACGGTGACCTGCGCGCCAACGCCGGTCGCGCCGACGGTGTGGGCGACGGTGTTCAACGTAAGGATGGCCGCGAGCGGCTGGTCGACCTTGTCTTTCAGCTCTTTCAGGCGTTCGTACAGCTTCGGACGGGAGGTCTTCTGATGTGCGATGAAGCTGGGCGTCAGCGAGAGCAGCGCAGCTTCGAGGATCGAACAGATGAATGAAACGAGGATGGACAAGACAGCGAACGCTATCAGGAGGGTCATGAACAGTAAGTACCGTTGCCTAGGGCCGGCCAATTTACAGCAAAGCCACCGAACGTTAGCGAGGCGCCGCGACCGGCTTGCAACATTTCATTTCCCCAATTGAATTCACCCGTTGGACGCACTGGATTTCGACAGCAATCGACAGGGGAGTTCATGCCCGCTGCTGGCAAGGCGAGCGAGCCGAACCGCTTCCACCGTTCAGGCGACCGTTACCAACAGGCCGACGACCCTCGATGGAAAAGCCCCGTTCCGGAGCAACGCTCCGAAGGCGCAACGCTTCTGCGCCACGGGCAAGCAGCAGATCACGTCCCGCGCCGCCCGGCCTTCTGGCCGAACGGCGGCAGGCGCTTGCCCTAGTCCGGCTGGTAGCTTCCCGGCACTGGCGCGAAGGACACCCCGAATCGATTCCAGGCATTGATAGTCGCGATGGCCAGGGTCAGGTTGGCGAGCTGGGCTTCGGAAAAGTGCACGCGCACCTCCTCGAAAAGCGGCTGCGAAACACCCTGAGGCAGCAGCGTATTGGCCTCGGCCCAGGCCAGCGCGGCACGTTCGCGGTCGCTGAAGAACGGTGTTTCGCGCCAGGCGCTCAGGGCATAGATGCGCTGCTCGGTTTCACCCAGGGCGCGGGCATCCTTGGTGTGCATATCGAGGCAATAGGCACACTGGTTGATCTGCGAGACGCGGATCTTCACCAGCTCCATCAGCGGTTTGTCGACGCCATCCTCGCGGCGGCTCTGCCGTGCCAGGTAGGTTTCCAGCCCGATCATCGCCGTCATCACATCGGGGGCGGCGGCCTGGTAGTTCATGCGCATGGTAGTCACTCCTCGGTTTGAATGTGCACACAAGGCTACGCAGCCACCGCGCTGCGCTATTGTAGATTTCCGACATCCTTCGACCGCTGCCCATGCCCGCTTCCCTGCCTGACCGACTGCCCCGCCTCCGAGGCTTTATCGCGCGGCCGCCAACGCCGGCGCTGGCCGCTTATGTGCAGTGTTTCTGGTGGATGGATGGCGATGGATCGCAAGCCTACGATGAGCAGATGCTGCACCCGGACGGCGGCAGCGGCGTGATCTTCAACTTCGCCGATCCGCTGAATTTCGATGGCAGCCTGCGCGGGCCGCGGGCACTGGTCGCCGGGCCGCAACTGGCCAGCGCCCGCCTGCAGCTGGTCGGCCAGGTCAGGCTGATGGGGGTGCGGTTTCGTCCCGGCGTGGGTGCCGCCGTGTTCGGCATCGGCCTCGACGAGCTGGCCGGCTTCCATGCCGCCGACTGGCCCCGCCTGGGGCTTGCGCAGCTGGTCGACCGGCTGGCCGAACTGGAACGGGCTGCACAGCAGGCGCTGGTCGAGCGCGAACTGCTCAGCCGTCTCGGCGAGAGTCAGGTGCGTCATACCCCGGTGCAACAGCTGCTGGAGCGAATCGTCGCCTACCGGGGCCGGGCGCGCCTGACGGACATGCTCCAGACCGTACCGCTCGGCCAGCGCCAGCTGGAGCGGCTGTTCCGCCATCAGGTGGGGCTCACGCCCAAGCAGTTCAGCCGCATCCAGCGCGTGGCACTGGTGCGCAACGAACTGCGCACCAGCGAGCCGCTGCTGGACACCGCCCTGGCCTGCGGTTACAGCGACCAGGCGCACTTCATCCACGACTTCAAGACCGTGGTCGGCATGACACCGGGTCAATATCGAGCCCGGGCCAGGAGCAGCGACAGCTGAAGCGCATTCGCGCCACCCGGCAACGCCAACTCGCTTTGCGGACAGGCTCAAACTGCTTCAGGAGACAGCCGCACCCGTAGATCGCGAAGGGTCGCACGCTCCATACAGGCGACTGGCTTGGCAAGATCAGTGGGAAGCTTGTCATTGCGACAGGCGCGGAGCGGCCGCAGACTGCAGGCATCTTCCCCTAGAGGTGCCCCATGGACGCCACCCGCACCGTCGCCTGCCTGATCTACCCGGAGGTCATGAGCTTGGACGTCACCGGCCCGATGCAGGTGTTCGCCTCGGCCAATGTCGAGCGGCAACGCCAGGGTCTGCCGCGCCATTACGAACTGATGCTGGTCGGCTCCGCCATCGGCCCGGTGGCGACCTCGGCAGGGCTGAAACTGGTAGCCGACGCGCGCTGGTCCGACTGCGACCCTTCCAGCCTGGATACCCTGCTGATTCCTGGCGGCGCCGGGGTCGATGTGCAGAAGCATGACCGGCAGCTGCTCGACTGGCTGCGGGCGGCCGAACCCGGGGTACGCCGCCTGGGTTCGGTCTGCTCCGGCGCCCTGATCCTGGCCGAAGCCGGGCTGTTCGACGGGCGCAAGGCGACCACGCACTGGGCGGACCTTGCGGCGCTGGGCGAGTACCGCGCCATCGAGGTGCAGGGCGATCGCTTGCACACCTACGACCCGAGCGACCCGCAGGCAGCACACCTGTTCAGCTCGGCGGGCGTCACGGCGGGCATCGACCTGGCGCTGGCACTGGTCGAGGCCGATCTTGGCCGGGCGCTGGCGCTGGCGGTCGCCCAGCGGCTGGTGATGTTCCTGCGCCGGCCCGGCGGACAGACCCAGTTCAGCCCGATGCTGGCCGCTCCGAGCAGCAACGTGGCACGCCTTGCCACGCTGCTCGAGTGGATACCCGGCCACCTGGGCGATGACCTGTCCATCGAGGCGCTGGCCGAGCAGGCGCACATGACGCCACGCACCCTCTGCCGCCTGTTCAGCCAGGAAACCGGCATGGGCCCGGGCCAGTACATCGAGCGCGTACGCCTGGAGGCCGCGCGCAACCTGCTGCTCGATGCCCAGGCCTCGATCACGACGGTGGCCCGGCTGACCGGCTTCGGCCATCCGGAGAACCTCAGGCGCAGCTTCCAGAAACACCTGTCGGTCAGCCCGCGGGACTTCTTCCAGCGCTTCGGCTGACGTTAGTCCGACCCTTCACTCACCGTTCCCAGCTCGCTCGGCATCTGGCCAAGCAGCGCTGTGCCCGCTCGTGATCCTCAAGGAGCCGCCCTCATGCACCTTCTGCTCAGCAACCCGCAGGTCTTGCGCCTGTTCATCGCCCAGGCACTGTTCTGGTCGTGCTCGATGACCGGCATCATCTTCACCTCCATCGTCGGTCTGCGTCTGGCGCCTGCGGCCAGCCTGGCCACCCTGCCGCTCGCCCTGCTGATGCTCGGCGGACTGCTCGCCCTGCAGCCGCTGGCAGGGCTCATGCAGCGCCGCGGGCGGCGGGCCGGCTTTCTAAGTGGAGCCCTGGCCGGGATGTTCGGCGGCCTGATCAGCGCGTCGTCGCTCTGGCTCGACAGTTTCGTCCTGCTCTGCCTCGGCGCGCTGCCCATCGGTGCCTATCAGGCGTCGGCGATGTATTACCGCTTCGCCGCGATCGAAGCGGTGAGCGAAGCCTTCCGCGGCCGCGCCACGGCCTGCGTGATCGGTGGCGGCGTGCTGGCTGCGCTGGTTGCACCCACGCTCGGCAACCTGGCACGCGATCTGGCTGGCGTTCCGTTCACCGGCACCTACCTGCTGATCGCCAGCCTCGCGGCGCTGGGCTGCATGGTGCTGGCGGGGTTGCCCAGGAACCATGGGATACCCGCCGCCCCGGCCGCTCCGGCGCCGATGGCCTGGGCGGAACTGCTGGCACGACCGGCCATCCGCGCGGCGGTGCTGACCACAGCCGTCGGCCACGGGCTGATGATTCTGGTGATGAATGCCACGCCCCTGGCGATGCATGGCGAAGGCCTGGATCTGCGGGCCAGCGGCCTGGTGATCCAATGGCACATGCTCGGCATGTTCCTGCCGGCGTTCATCGCCGGGCCGCTGGTGGACCGCTGGGGCAGCCGGCTGGTGGCCTGTGGCGGCGCGGGCCTGCTGATCGCCAGCGCCCTGGTCGCCCTGCTCGGTGTCAGTCACTGGCACTTCATGCTCAGCAGCTGCCTGCTCGGGATCGGCTGGAACCTGATGCTGGTCGCCGGCACCACCCAGCTCGGCCAGGGCCACGTGGCGAACGAGCGCGCCCGGGCGCAGGGCCTGATGGAGCTGAGCAACGGCAGTGTCGCCGCAGCGATGTCCTTCGCCTCCGGCGCGCTGATCGCCCACGCGGGCTGGGCGGCCGTGAACATCGGGCTACTGCCGATGGTGGCGCTGGTGGTGCTGGTGCAGGTCGCGCAGGGGTATCGGCAAAGGCAGACGGCTTGAGGCCTTGGGCGAATGAATTCGCCCCTACGTCAGACGCGGGTGCTTTGGGGGCCAACTCGTTCGCCGACTTCAAATCTTGAAAGCTCGACGGATGAACGGCCTCGGGCGAATGAATTCGCCCCTACGGGCAACGTCAGGCGCGGGTGCTGTGGGGCCAACTCGTTCGCCGACTTCAAACCTCGAAAGCTCGACGGATGGCAGGTTCCGGGCGAATGAATTCGCCCCTACGGGCAACGTCAGGCGCGGGTGCTGTGGGGGCCAACTCGTTCGCCGACTTCAAACCTCGAAAGCTCGACGGATGGCCGGTTCCGGGCGAATGAATTCG
>NZ_KK020676.1:209944-310680 GCF_000307775.2 Stutzerimonas stutzeri KOS6
CCGACTTCAAACCTCGAAAGCTCGACGGATGGCCGGTTCCGGGCGAATGAATTCGCCCCTACGGGCAACGTCAGACGCGGGTGCTGTGGGGCCAACTCGTTCGCCGACTTCAAACCTCGAAAGCTCGACGGATGGCCGGTTCCGGGCGAATGAATTCGCCCCTACGGGCATCGCCAGGCGCGGGTGCTGTCGGGGCCAACTCGTTCGCCGACTTCAAACCTCGAAAGCTCGATGGATGGCCGGTTCTGGGCGAATAAATTCGCCCCTACGGGCACGGCCGGGCGCTGACGCCGTAGGGGCGAACTTGTTCGCCCGTTTGCAAACCTGGAAAACCGGCCCTTGCGTGCTCTTCGCCTCAGCGCGGTCGCACCCCATCGAGAATCAGCGCCTGCAGGCTCTTGAGCGTCTCGTCGAAAAACGCCGGGTCGTCCAGGGTCCTGCCGGCGACGGCCTCGACCTGCACGCGGAAGTCGGCGTAGTGCTGGGTAGTGGCCCAGAGTGAAAAAATCAGGTGATGCGGCTCGACCGGGGCCAGCTTGCCGGCATCGATCCAGGCCTGGATCACCGCGACCTTGTTCTCGACGAGCTCACGCAAAGGCTGCTCCAGCTCACCCAGCAGCAGCGGCGCGCCCTGCATGATCTCCATGCAGAACAGCCGCGACTCGGCGGGATGGTCGCGGGACAGTTCGAGCTTCTCGCGCAGGTACTCGCCGATCGCCTCGATCGGATCCTGATCGACTGAAAACGCCTGCAACGGCCGCAGCCAGACTTCCAGCAGCTGCCGCAGGACGTTGACGTAGAGCTCTTCCTTGCTGCCGAAGTAGTAAAGCAGGTTGGTCTTGGAGACATCCGCCTGAGTCGCCACCTGATCGAGGCTGGTGCCATGCAGGCCGAAGCGGGAGAACAGCTCCAGCGCGGCCTGGAGGATGCTGGCACGCTTGCTCTCGATCATGCGCAAACGGCGGTTCTGCGCGCTGGCGCTGGGCTCGCGGACAGTGCCCTTCTGGCGGGGCGTCTTGCTGGCGGTCAAGCGTTTGCGGGGTGCTACGGGAGGCTGGTCTGTCACGGGATTACCGGCGGGGCACGAACGAGTCGCTACTTTAACGCGACGAGCACGCTGCGCACGAGCGGCGCCTGTCGATGGGCGGACGGCGCGCCATGGCTGCACGATCTTCGTGCGCCACGCACAAACCAGGTGCTCCGATTCGGACCATTTGGTCCATTTAAAATCACAAAATACATCCATCTCTTTGATTGCAAAGTGAAATCCTTTTCTGGCCTGCATCCTGCTAAAGCATCGCTGACCCTGCCCGTCATGTTCGGGCAGCGCTTTCTAGCCATTGCGTACTGAGGTGCTTCCCATGGATGTTGGTGTTTTCATTCCGATCGGCAACAACGGCTGGCTCATTTCCGAGAACGCGCCGCAATACATGCCGACCTTCGAGCTGAACAAGGCCATCGTGCAGAAGGCCGAGGGCTACGGCTTCGATTTCGCGCTGTCGATGATCAAGCTGCGCGGCTTCGGTGGTAAGACCGAGTTCTGGGAGCACAACCTGGAGTCCTTCACGCTGATGGCGGGTCTGGCCGCCGTGACCAGCAAGATCCAGCTGTTCGCCACCGCCGCCACCCTGACCCTGCCGCCCGCCATCGTCGCGCGCATGGCCTCGACCATCGATTCGATCTCCAACGGGCGCTTCGGCGTGAATCTCGTCACCGGCTGGCAGAAGCCGGAATACACGCAGATGGGCATGTGGCCGGGCGACGAATTCTTCGCCACCCGTTATCAGTATCTCGGTGAGTATGCCCAGGTGCTGCGTGACCTCTGGGCCAACGGCCGCAGCGACTTCAAGGGCGAACACTTCCAGATGGAAGACTGCCGCGTCAGCCCTAAACCCCAGGCGGACATGAAGATCATCTGCGCCGGCTCCAGCGACGCCGGGATGGCCTTTTCGGCGCAGTACGCCGACTACAACTTCTGCTTCGGCAAAGGCGTGAATACCCCCACCGCCTTCGCCCCGGCCGCCGAACGGCTGCAGGCCGCGTGCGCCACGACCGGCCGCAACGTCACCTCCTGCGTGCTGTTCATGGTGATCGCCGACGAGACCGACGAAGCCGCCCGCGCCAGGTGGGAGCATTACAAGGCCGGGGCGGACGAGGAAGCCATCGCCTGGCTCGGTGAACAGGGCGCCGCGGACAAGGGTTCCGACAGCAATATCCGGCAGATGGCCGATCCGACTTCGGCGGTGAACATCAACATGGGCACGCTGGTCGGCTCCTACGCCAACGTGGCCAGGATGCTCGACGAAATCGCCACGGTGCCCGGCATGCAGGGCGTGATGCTGACCTTCGACGACTTCCTCGAGGGCGTCGAGGCATTCGGGCAGAAGATCCAGCCGCTGATGCACAGCCGCCGCCATGTCAGCGCACTGAAGGAGTCGGCCTGATGAGCGTCGTCGAACAGATTTCGGGCTACGCCATGGGCGCAACCGATGAGCCTGTGCAACTGCCGGCGCGTCCCGAACCGCTGCTGATGAAGGCCAGCGAAACCGCGCTGATCGTGGTGGACATGCAGAACGCCTACGCGACCCTTGGCGGCTATCTGGACCTGGCAGGCTTCGACGTCTCGGCGACGAAGCCGGTGATCGAGAAGATCCGCCAGGCACTGGCTGCCGCGCGGGCCGCAGGAATTCAGGTGATATTCCTGCAGAACGGCTGGGACAACGAGTACGTCGAGGCCGGCGGCCCGGGCTCGCCCAACTGGCACAAGTCCAATGCGCTGAAGACCATGCGCAAGCGCCCGGAACTGGCCGGCACGCTGCTGGCCAAGGGCGGCTGGGATTACGCGCTGGTGGACGAACTGGCGCCGCAGCCCGGCGACATCCTGGTACCCAAGCCCCGCTACAGCGGCTTCTTCAATTCGCAGCTGGACAGCACTCTGCGCGCCCGCGGCATCCGCAACCTGGTGTTCACCGGCATCGCCACCAACGTGTGCGTGGAATCGACGCTGCGCGATGGCTTCCACCTGGAGTACTTCGGTGTGGTGCTGGCCGATGCCACGCACCAGGCCGGGCCGGAGTTCGCCCAGCAGGCCGCGCTGTACAACATCGAGACGTTCTTCGGCTGGGTCACCAGCGTCGACGCCTTCTGCCAGAGCTTCGCGACCGCGCCCAGCGTGGCGGTCGCCAGCTGATTACCCCAAGTGCCCGACCGCGGCGCCCGCAGAGGCGCCCGCCGGGCTCGCCTGAATGCCTTGCAAGGAATCAACCACATGCCCAAGCAATCCATCATCCCCGCCGGCTCCGGCAAACCGCTTGCACCTTATGTCCCGGGCTCCATGGCCGATGGCGTGATCTACGTCTCCGGTACCCTGCCCTTCGACAAGGACAACAACGTGGTCCACGTCGGCGATGCCGCCGCGCAGACCCGCCATGTGCTGGAAACCATCAAGGGCGTCGTCGAGGCCGCCGGCGGCAGCATGGACGACGTCACCTTCAACATGATCATGCTCACCGACTGGGCCAACTACGCCAAGGTCAACGAGGTGTACGCCGAATACTTCCCCGGCGAGAAGCCGGCGCGCTACTGCATCCAGTGCGGCCTGGTGAAGCCGGATGCGCTGATCGAGATCGCCAGCATCGCCCACGTCGGCAATTAGCGCCTGCAGGAGCGGGCCGGCCGGCTGCGCCTGCGGAGCGCCGGCTCGCACCTCGACCCCGCGGAGGGAATGACATGCACTACGAACTTCATGGCCGCATGGAGCCGGACGCCCCGACCCTGGTGCTCAGCTCCGGGCTCGGCGGCGCCGGTGCCTTCTGGACGCCGCAGCTCGCGGCGCTGACAGTGGATTATCGGGTGCTGGTCTACGATCAGAAGGGCACCAACCGCAGCCCGGCGAACCTGCCGGCGGGCTATTCAATCGAGTCCATGGCAGTCGAACTGCTGGAGCTGCTGGATACCCTGGGCATTCGCCGCTGCCATTTCATCGGCCATGCCCTCGGTGGGCTGGTGGGACTGCAGATCGCCCTGCTGCGGCCGCAACTGCTGCAGAGCCTGGTGCCGATCAATGCCTGGAGCAGCCCCAACCCGCACAGTGCGCGCTGCTTCGCGGTGCGGATGAACCTGCTGCGCGACAGCGGCCCGGCTGCCTACGTGCAGGCGCAATCGCTGTTCCTCTACCCCGCCGACTGGATTGCCGCCAACAGCGAACGGCTGGCACGCGACGACGCCCATGCGCTGGCGCATTTCCCGCCGAACATGAACCTTATGCGACGCATCGAGGCGCTGCTGGCCTTCGATATCGAGGCCGAGCTGCCGCGCATCACCACCCCGACCCTGCTGATCGCCAACCGCGACGACATGCTGGTGCCCTGGCAACGCTCGCAGCACCTGGCCGAGCAACTGCCTGATGCCCGTCTGGCCCTGCTGGATTACGGTGGCCACGCCTCCAGCGTCAGCGACAGCGAACCCTTCAATCGAATCCTGCTGGAGCACCTGGCGCGCATGAGCGACCAGGCGGCAACGGCAGCCTGAGGAACCGAACATGAGTCAACCACTCGACCCGCAAGCGCTGGCCAGGCTGTTCGCCGAGGCGCGCACCCACAGCGCCTGGCTCGACCAGCCGGTGCCGGACGCCCTGCTGCAACAGCTTTATGACCACGTATGCCTCGGCCCGACCGCGGTGAACAGCTGCCCGGCGCGCTTCGTCTTCGTGCGCAGCGCCGAGGGCAAGCAGAAGCTCGCGCCCTGTCTGTCCAAGGGCAACCTCGACAAGACCATGGCTGCACCGGTCACGGTGATCGTCGCCTATGACGAGGATTTCCCGGAAACCCTGCCGGAGCTGTTTCCCTTCGCCGACGCGCGCAGCTGGTACGCCGGCCAGCCAGCACTGATCACCGAGAATGCCTTGCGCAACAGCTCGTTGCAGGCCGGCTACCTGATTCTCGCCGCCCGCGCTCTAGGGCTCGATTGCGGGCCGATGTCCGGCTTCGACGGCAAGGCGCTGGACGAAGCCTTCTTCGCCGGTACCCCCTGGAAATCCAACCTGCTGATCAACCTCGGCTACGGCGACGCCAGCAAGCTGCGTGACCGCCTGCCGCGCCTGCCCTTCGACCGGGCCTGCGTCCTCGCCTGATGGAGAACCGACCATGCAACTGGCTCAATGCGAAACCGCAAGTGCATTCAGCGCCCCGCTGATCCGCCAGGACTACCGCGACGCCATGGCGCGCCTGGCTGCGGCAGTCAACATCATCACCACCGACGGCCTCGCCGGCCGTGCCGGCTTCACCGCCACTGCGGTGTGCAGCGTCACCGACGAACCGCCGACGCTGCTGGTCTGCCTGAACCGCAGCGCATCGGCGCATCCCATCGTCACCGCCAACGGGCAGCTATGCGTGAACACCCTGGCCGGCGCGCAGCGGGACTTGTCCAACCTGTTCGGCGGCAAGACGCCCATGGCCGAGCGCTTCGCCGCGGCCCAGTGGAGTACCGGCATCACCGGCTCGCCGCTGCTCGAAGGTGCGGCAGTGTCCTTCGATTGCCGCATCAGCCACAGCGCCAGCGTCGGTACCCACGACATCCTCTATTGCGAGGTGCTCGCCGTGTACCGCCGCGACAGCGCCGATGCATTGGTCTACTTCGGCCGCAACTACCACGGGCTTCCCGGCACCGTCTGATCGTCCTGCTGCGCCCCGCCACCCGAGCCCGCTGCGCGATCCGCGCCGCGGGCTTTTGCTTCGCGACATGAATGACGCGCTTAACTGTCCGCCGTTTCAACGCGCAAACGACGCTTGTATTACACCGCAATTGTTATGTTATAACTCACACATTATTCCGACACGTATCTTACGATGACCGAAGCCGAACTTCTCGCCCAACCCGCCGAGGCGTACATGAACGCCGATCAGCAGGTCTTCTTCCGCGACCTCCTGCTGCACCAGCGTGCCGAGCTGCAGGCGCGCATCGAGGAGGAATTCCAGGCTCTGCGCGAACAGGAGCCGAGCAGCGATCCCGCCGACATCGGCAGCGCCGAAGAACAGCGCCACTGGCAGCTGCGCGTGCTGGAGCGGGAGAAAAAGCTGCTCGACAAGATCGACGCCGCGCTGGACGCCATCGCCCGCGGAGAATACGGCTGGTGCGCCGAAACCGGCGAACCCATCGGCCTGCAGCGCCTGCTGTTGCGCCCCACCACGACGCTGTCCATCGAGGCGAAGCAACGCCAGGAACAGCGCGAAAAACACCAACGATCCGCCTGAGAGACCGCCATGAACCGCCTCCCCGTTACCGTCCTGTCCGGCTTCCTCGGCGCCGGCAAGAGCACCCTGCTCAATCACATCCTGAGGAACCGCGAAGGCCGCCGCGTGGCTGTGATCGTCAACGATATGAGCGAGATCAACATCGACGGCAACGAGGTGCAGCGCGGCGTCAGCCTCAATCGTGCCGAGGAGAAACTGGTGGAGATGAGCAACGGCTGCATCTGCTGCACCCTGCGCGAAGACCTGCTCGAGGAAGTCGGCAAGCTCGCCCGCGAAGGCCGCTTCGACTACCTGCTGATCGAGTCCACCGGCATTTCCGAACCGCTGCCGGTGGCCGAAACCTTCACCTTCCGCGATGAGCAGGGCCAGAGCCTGGCCGATCTGGCGCGGCTGGACAGCATGGTCACGGTGGTCGACGGGGTGAACTTCCTGCGCGACTTCCACGAAGCCGAGAGCCTGGCCAGCCACGGCGAAACCCTCGGCGAGGACGACGAGCGCTCGGTCACCGAGCTGCTGATCGAACAGGTGGAGTTCGCCGATGTCATCCTGATCAGCAAGATCGACCTGATTTCCGCCGCCGAACGCGAGGAGCTGAGCGCCATCCTCGGCCGGCTCAACACCCACGCCGAGATCCTGCCGATGAGCATGGGTCAGGTACCGCTCGAGCGAATCCTCGACACCGGCCGTTTCGATTTCGAACGCGCCGCCCAGGCGCCGGGCTGGCTCAAGGAAATGCGCGGTGAGCATGTGCCGGAAACCGAGGAATACGGCATCGCCTCCACCGCCTACCTGGCGCGCCGGCCGTTCCACCCGCAGCGTTTCTACAACTTCCTCAACCGCGAGTGGAGCAATGGCCGCCTGCTGCGCTCCAAGGGCTTTTTCTGGCTCGCTACCCGCCCCGAAGAAGCTGGCAGCTGGTCACAGGCCGGCGGGCTGATGCGCTACGACTACGCCGGGCGCTGGTGGCACTTCACCCCGGAATCGGCCTGGCCGAGCGACAGCGAAAGCCGCGCGGCGATCGTCGAAAAATCCCGCGGCGAGTTCGGTGATTGCCGCCAGGAGCTGGTCTTCATCGGGCAGAACATCGACTTCGACCGGTTGCGCCGCGAGCTGGATGCCTGCCTGCTGAACGACAGCGAATGGGCCGTGGGCGTCAACGGCTGGCAGCGTCTGCCGGACCCGTTCGGCCCCTGGCACGAGCAGGTCGCCTGATGCTGGCGCAGCGGATCGTCCCCCCACAGCCGCGCCAGCTGCTGGGCGACTCCCCGGCGATACTTGGCGAAGCGCTGAACGACGGCATCAACCTCACGGTGTGGCAGCGCCAGCTGCCGCTGCATATTGCCGAATTCGCCGAGACACTTTTGGCTCTGGGCGAGCCGCTGGCCGAGTCACTGACGCTCGAAGCGACCGGCGAGGGTGAGCTGCAGCTGTCGACCCTGGCGTCGGCTTATCGCGGCCTTGCCGGGCATGCCGGTTTCGTCGCCGATGTCGCCTGGCTGGCGAAGGCCTTCGCCTGCTTGCTTGATGCGCGGCGCATCGGTCTGCGCCTGCGCCTGCTGGAAAAGCCCATGTGTCCGCGCTTTCACGTCGATCACGTGCCGTTAAGGCTTATCACTACCTATGTCGGCGCAGGCAGCGAATGGCTTCCCGAGGACGCCATGCAGCGTCGGCGCCTGGGTGATCCGGCAGCCGAACCGAGCGATCCGGACGCTATCGAGCGGCTTGCAGCCGGCGACGTTGCCTTGTTCAAGGGGGAAAAATGGCTGGGTAACGAAGGCGCCGGGATCATTCACCGTTCGCCGCAGGCGACCAGCACCGAGCGCCGCCTGATCCTGACGCTGGACTGGCTGGCGTGAGGCAGAAGGGCCGGCAGCCGCAGCTGCGACCCTTCGCATCGACACCCGGTCAGGCCGCCATCTTCTCGCACTCTTCAGCACACTTGCGGCAGGCCTCGGCGCAGGCCTGGCAATGGTCGTGCTGGTGCTGGCCGCACTCCGCGGCACAGTCGCGACAGACCTGCGCGCAGAGCTTGCAGAAGGCTTTGGCATAGGCACTGTCGCGGGTCATCAGTATGGCTGCGATCGCGCACATATCGGCGCAGTCACGATCGAGCTCGATGCAGCGCGCCATCATTTTCAGGTCTTCTTCGCGCAGGCACGCCGCCGCGCAGGTTTCACAGACCAGGGCGCAATTGGAACAGGCCTGGATGCATGACTGGTAACTGGAATTGAGCATGGGACTTCCTCCACCTGGTGAGCCGTCGGAATGGGGCCTCGCGACTGGTGCCGGCTCTTGCGCGAGCGCCCATAAAGGTATGGGCGCCGGAAGGTCGGTCTAAGTTCAGTCCATTCGCCGGATGCCTCTTTCTAGTCACGCGCGGCGCAGCGGGGTCGGTGCCGTTACAATGGCCGACTCCATCACTGATGCCTCGTCTGCCATGCCCTTCACCCTGTCCGCGCCCTGCGAGTTGCTTGAAGTCATCAGCAAAAGCCGCTTTCTGGTCAAGGCTGCACCGGTGCAAACCCCGGAAGAAGCGCAGGCATTCATCCAGGCGGCTAGCGATCCCGCCGCCACGCACAACTGCTGGGCCTGGAAGATCGGCAACCAGTACCGTTTCAGCGACGACGGCGAGCCCGGCGGCACGGCGGGGCGGCCGATGCTCACAGCCATCGAGGGCCAGGACTTCGATCGCGTGGCGGTGCTGGTGATCCGCTGGTTCGGCGGTATCAAGCTCGGTACTGGCGGCCTGGCACGAGCCTATGGCGGTACCACCGCAAAATGCCTGCAAGCCGGGGAACGTAGCGAACTGGTATCCCGTTCGCGTTGCCGATGCCATTGCCGCTTCGCCGAACTGGCCTTGTTCAAGGCGCGGTTAGCGGAATTCGAAGCCTTGCTCGAGGCCGAGCGCTTCGATGCCGAAGGCGCGACCCTGGACATCGCTCTGCCCGCCAACCGGCTACAGACACTCGCGCAACTGCTGGCTGACATCAGCCGCGGGCGCAGCGTGCTCGAAGCTCTGGACGACTGACGGCTGCCATTGCCCACAATTACTGTGGATGCCGCTGTGGATAACGTTGGGACGACATGCTGCGAAGCCGATGCCACGGGCTCCGGAGAAAACTGCACAATTTTTGACCAATTCACCACCCAAGCCCAATGAAGGTGCGTTAAACACTTGAATTGCTGCGCTTTTTCACTGCCCGTAGCGCGACCCGAGCAGGCCGAGACGCATATTTTGCACGACACGAAGTTATGCCCGGTTAACGTGGAGAACTTTGTGGATAAGGTTGGGAACAACCACGCCGTGGCCCGTAGATGCTGGGCTGCAGACCACTGGTCAAATAATCGCCAGCGCAACCGAAATCTCATCACCCGGTCATACGACTGTCATTCTCGGCTGCTATGCCAGACGAACTGGCCCACCTGGCATATCGGTTGCTCCAACCCGTCGATAGAATGCCCGCACATCCGGACGACGAGAATTTCGCAATGCACGACTGGCTCAACAATCTACCCAAGGCCGAACTCCACCTGCACCTGGAGGGCTCGCTCGAACCCGAACTGATGTTCCGCCTCGCCGAGCGCAACAGCATCGCCCTGCCCTGGAACGACGTCGAGGCACTGCGCAGCGCCTACAACTTCGGCAACCTGCAGGAGTTTCTCGATCTCTACTACCGCGGTGCCGACGTGCTGCGCACCGAGCAGGACTTCTACGACCTGACCTGGGCCTACCTGCAGAAGTGCGAAGAGCAGAACGTGGTACACACCGAGCCCTTCTTCGACCCGCAGACCCACACCGACCGTGGCGTGCCTTTCGAGGCGGCGCTCAACGGCATCAGCGCGGCACTGGCCGACGGCCGGGAACTGCTGGGCATCAGCAGCGGGCTGATCCTGAGCTTCCTGCGTCACCTGCCGGAAGAGGACGCCTTCAGGACGCTGGAGCAGGCGCTGCCCTATCGCAACGCCTTTTTCGCGGTCGGGCTGGACAGTTCCGAAGTCGGCCATCCGCCGAGCAAGTTCCAGCGCGTGTTCGACAAGGCCCGCGCCGAGGGCCTGCTGACAGTGGCCCACGCTGGCGAGGAAGGCCCGCCGGAATACATCTGGCAAGCGCTGGACCTGCTCAAGGTCAGCCGCATCGATCACGGCGTACGCGCCGCCGAGGACCCGAAGCTGATCGCCCGGCTGATCGAGGAGCAGATCCCACTGACGGTATGCCCACTGTCCAACACCAAGCTCAAGGTGTTCGACGACATGCGCCAGCACAACATCCTCGGCCTGCTGGAACAAGGGGTGAAGGTCACGGTGAACTCCGATGACCCGGCTTACTTCGGCGGCTACGTGACGGAGAACTTCGTCGCGCTGCACGAGAGCCTGGGCATGACCGAGGACCAGGCCCGCCGCCTGGCACAGAACAGCCTGGACGCCCGACTGGCCTACTGAGCACCCACCGTCCGGTGCCATGGGGCGCTGGGCATGCGACACCATGGCTCGCTCCACGGGCCATGGCAGCACCTAGACTGTGCAACGCCCGACATCATGAGGAGAGCGCCATGAACATTCTCGTCCGCCCCCTTACTACCTTCCCCGACAGTGCCTGGCAGGTATGCCTGGACAAGCACCCTGTCACCTTCCGCAGCGAAGCCGAGGCCAAGGCCTTCGTCGAAACCCTGCGCAAGCGCCTGCGCGCGCCGCATCCGCTACCGCTGAGCGCCTGAGTCGCAAGTCACTCGGTGCTGGCACGCGCCGTACCATAGGCGACGATCATCGCCAGCAGACCGCACAGGCTCATGATCGCAGCCAGCGGTATCGCGGTACCGTTGTGCAAGGCCCCCACCGCCGAGGCGGCGATCGCCGCGATGGTGAACTGCATGCTACCGAGCAAGGCCGACGCGCTGCCGGCATTGGCACGCTGGTCGGCCATGGCGCAGGCCGTGGCGTTGGGCAACAGGCAGCCGAGGCAGGACACGCCGCAGAACAGCGGGATCAGCAGCGGCCAAAGCGCCTCGGGCTGCGCCGCCGCCACCGCCAGCAGCGCCAGCGCGCTGGCGAAGAAGACCCCCACCCAGCGCCGCACCCAGAACTCCGGCCCGCGCCAGCGCACCAGCCGCACGTTCACTTGCGCCATCAAGATGAAACCCGCCGCATTGATGCCGAACAACCAGCCGAAGTGCTCGGGCGGCACGCCGTACAGCTCGATGAAGACGAACGGCGAGCCGGTGATGTAGGCGAACATGCCGGCCATGCACAGCGCGCCGGTCAGCACGTGGCCGATGAAGAAGCGATCACGGAACAGCCGCAGGTACTGCCCGAGCGCACCGGCCATCGGCTGGCGCGCCAGCCCCGCCGGATAGGTTTCAGGCAGCCAGAGCGTCACCGCTATCAGACAGATGGCGCTGAACAGCGTCAGCAGGAGAAAGATCGACGGCCAACCGAACGCGGCCAGCAGCGCGCCGCCAGCCACCGGCGCGAGGATTGGCGCCAGGCCCATGACCAGCATCAGCTGCGAAAATACCTTGGCGCTGGTCATCGGGTCGCACAGGTCGCGCACCACGGCACGCGCCATCACCATGCCGGCACAGCCACCCAGCGCCTGCACGAAGCGAATGCCGACCAGCCAGTCCATCGACGGCGCGAAGGCGCTGGCCAGCGACGCCAGAGTGAACAGGACCACACCGATCAGCAATGGCCCGCGCCGCCCGTAACGATCTGCCAGTGGTCCATAGATCAGCTGGCCAATGGCCAACCCGACGAAATAGGCGGCCAGCGAAAGCTGAACGTGATCCACACTGGTATCGAACGCCTCCGCCAGCTTGGGAAAGGCCGGCAGGTACATGTCGATGGCCAGGGGGCCGAACGCGCTGAGCGCGCCCAGAATGAGCAGAATTCGCAGAGACATCAGAAGCTCGCTAGCAGGGACCAAGAAGTGGCGCCGAGGTCATTGAGTGGACATCGACCTCGCCAGAGGATTTGCGCCGAAGTGCAAGATGCTGTTACATACACCGCCGATTGTAAACACGCATCGCGACGAGATGCGCCGTTACACGGCCGCCCTCCATCGCTGCTGGACGCCCGAAGCAGCCGCTATCTGCCTGAATCTGCCCATGCGCCGAACCAAAGAAGAAGCCGAGAAGACCCGTATCGCCATCCTCGCCTCTGCCGAGCGACTGTTTCTGGACAAGGGGGTGGCCCACACCAGCCTCGACCAGATCGCCCGAGACGCTGGCGTGACGCGCGGGGCCGTGTACTGGCATTTTCAGAACAAGGCGCACCTGTTCCACGAGATGCTCAACCAGATTCGTCTGCCGCCCGAACAAATGAACGAACGGCTGTGCAGCTGCGATCAAGAGCAGTCGCTGGAGGCGCTGATCGCCTTGCGCAACCTGATGGTCGAGGCCATCAGCACGTTGGCCAGCAACGAGCAGAGGCGCCGGATATTCACCATCCTGCTGCACAAATGCGAATTCACCGAAGAACTGCGCGAAGCCGAAGAGCGTCACCACGCATTCATCAACCAGTTCATCGATCTGTGCGAAAGCCTGCTGCGCAACGCGTCTGTCTGCCTGCGCCCGGGCGTCACGCCGCGCCTCGCCGCGCTGTCGCTGCACGCCCTGGTGGTGGGATTGTTCACCGACTGGACGCGCGACACCGAACTGTTCGCCCCGGAAGCCGACACCAAGGCGCTGATCGACCCGCTGTTCCGCGGACTGGTCCGCGACTGGCCGGACGATCCCGACCAGCCTGCCGCGTGAGCCATCAGCTCACCTGATAACCCTCTTCGCTGATCGCCTCGCGAATCGCCTGCTCGCTGGCGCTGCTCTGCACCCGCACCGTTCCGGCCGCCAAGTCCACCTGCACCTGCGCCTGCGGGTCCAGCGCCCGGATGGCCTGGGTGACCGCACGCTCGCAGTGGCTGCAGGTCATTCCGCTCACCTTGAATACTTGCATCGTCGCTCTCCTCGTCTGGTGGAGGCGCCGATTCTCGGGCTTGCCACCCGGGCAAGGTCAAGGCACCCGCTGTCGCAGGTCATGGTGTTGACCTTGCCATAGGGTTAAGGTCGATCCTGCAGCCATCGCAATCCGAGGAGTCACTGCCATGTCCAGCGCCACCCATACGCTGCCGGTCAGCGGTATGACCTGCGCCAGCTGCGCCGGCCGCGTCGAGCGCGCTCTGCTCAAGGTGCCCGGTGTCGCCGCAGCCAGCGTCAATCTCGCCAACGAACAGGTGCGTATCGAAGGCGATGATCTGGGCGTGGCGACGCTGATCGAGGCCGTGGTAAAGGCCGGCTACGGCGTACCGCTGCAGAGCATCGAGCTGAACATCGAGGGCATGACCTGCGCCAGCTGCGTCGGCCGGGTCGAGCGCGCCCTGCTCAAGGTGCCCGGCGTGCGCAACGCGGCGGTGAACCTGGCCAGCGAGCGCGCGCATGTCGAAACGATCGGCACGCCGGACCCCGGTGTGCTGATCCAGGCAGTCGAGGCCGCCGGCTACAAGGCGAGCGCCGGCGACCAGCAGCGCCCCGCACAGGATGCCGAACGACGCCTGCAGCGCGAACGCTGGGCGGTGATCGCGGCCCTGCTGCTGGCCGCCCCGCTGGTGCTGCCGATGTTCGCCGAGCTGTTCGGCGGCCACTGGATGCTGCCGGCGTGGATTCAGTTCCTGCTCGCCACGCCGGTGCAATTCATTCTCGGCGCGCGCTTCTACGTCGCCGGCTGGAAGGCGGTGCGCGCCGGTGCCGGCAACATGGACCTGTTGGTCGCCATCGGCACCAGCGCCGGTTACGGCCTGAGCCTCTATCAATGGTGGGCGACGCCGGCCGGGCAGATGCCGCACCTGTATTTCGAGGCCTCGGCGGTGGTGATTGCCCTGGTGCTGCTGGGCAAGTACCTGGAGAGCCGCGCCAAGCGCCAGACCAGCGCGGCGATCCGCGCACTCGAAGCCTTGCGCCCGGACCGCGCGACACGGGTGATCGACGGCCGCGAGGAAGACGTCGCCATCGCCGCGCTACGCCTGGACGACCTGGTGCTGGTCAAGCCCGGCGAGCGTTTCCCGGTGGATGGCGAGGTGGTCGAGGGCGAAAGCCAGGCCGACGAAGCGCTGATCAGCGGTGAGAGCCTGCCGGTGAACAAGGCGCCGGGCGATCGCATCACCGGCGGCGCGATCAATGGCGAAGGACGGCTGCTGGTGCGCACCACCGCGCTCGGCGGCGAGACCGTGCTGGCGCGCATCATCCGCCTGGTGGAAGACGCCCAGGCGGCCAAGGCGCCGATCCAGAAGCTGGTGGACAAGGTCAGCCAGGTGTTCGTCCCGGCCGTGCTGGTGATCGCCGTGTTCACGCTGATCGGCTGGCTGCTCAATGGTGCGCCGGCCGAGGTTGCGCTGATCAATGCCGTAGCCGTGCTGGTGATTGCCTGTCCCTGTGCCCTCGGCCTGGCGACACCGGCGGCTATCATGGCGGGCACTGGCGTGGCGGCGCGCCACGGCATTCTGATCAAGGACGCCGAGGCGCTGGAAGTCGCCCATGCGGTCACGGCCGTGGCCTTCGACAAGACCGGCACGCTCACCTCGGGCAAGCCGCAGATCATTCATCTGCATGCCGTGGACGGCGACGATGCACGGATACTGCGCCTGGCCGGTGCCCTGCAGCGCGGCAGTGAACACCCGCTGGCGCGCGCCGTGCTGGAGCGCTGCGAAGCCGATGGCATCGTGGTGCCGGATGTGCAGAAGAGCCAGGCCCTGAGCGGCCGCGGCATCGCCGGGACGCTGGACGGTCAGCAGTTGGCGCTGGGCAACCGGCGCATGCTCGAGGAGTACGGGCTGCAGCCCGGCGATCTGCTGGAAACCGCCCAGCGCTGGGAGACCGAAGGCCGCACGCTCTCCTGGCTGGTGGAAAGCGCACCACAGCCACGCATTCTCGGCCTGTTCGCCTTCGGCGACAGCCTCAAGGACGGCGCCGCGGCGGCGATTGCCGCACTGGCCGCACGGCATATCCGCAGCCACCTGATCACCGGCGACAACCGCGGCAGCGCCGGTGTGGTGGCCGAGGCGCTGCAGATCGACGACGTGCACGCCGAAGTGCTGCCGGCGGACAAGGCCGCCACCGTGGCGGATCTGAAAAAGGGCGGCGCCGTGGTGGCGATGGTCGGCGACGGTATCAACGACGCACCGGCACTGGCCGCGGCGGATGTCGGCATCGCCATGGGCGGCGGTACCGACGTGGCCATGCACGCCGCCGGCATCACCCTGATGCGCGGCGATCCGCGCCTGGTGCCGGCGGCGCTGGAGATCAGCCGGCGCACTTACCGCAAGATCCAGCAAAACCTGTTCTGGGCCTTCATCTACAACCTGGTGGGCATTCCGCTCGCCGCCTTCGGCTTTCTCAGCCCGGTGGTGGCCGGTGCGGCAATGGCCCTGTCGAGCGTCAGCGTGGTGAGCAACGCCCTGCTGCTGCGTTCCTGGAAACCGGAAGAATGATCGGGAGCACGCCATGAACATCGGTCAGGCCGCCAAGCACAGCGGCCTCACGGCGAAGATGATCCGCTACTACGAATCCATCGGCCTGCTCACGCCTGCCGGGCGCAGCGCCAATGGCTATCGCCACTACAACGAGCGCGACCTGCATCAGCTGGCCTTTATCCGCCGCGCCCGCGACCTGGGCTTTTCCCTGGAGGAAGTCGGCAAACTGCTGGCGCTGTGGCAGGACCGCCAGCGCGCCAGCGCCGACGTGAAGGCCCTGGCCGGCGCGCATATAGACGAGCTGAACCGCAAGATCGAGGAGCTGGTTGGACTGCGCGACACCCTGCAGGCTCTGGTCGATCACTGCCAGGGCGATGAGCGGCCGGACTGCCCGATCCTGCAGGGCATCGAAAGCGGCTGCTGTGCGACCCGGTCCAAGTCCCTCGTTTTGCCCGCGGAAGCGGACTAAGGCTCTGTACGAAAAGTGCCTGCGCTCGGTGATGCTTCGTTAAAAACGGGTTCGGAATGCTCATTTACAGCACGTAAACTCCGCTTCCTCACCCGTTTTGCCTCGCCTGACCTTCGCTCGACGACTTTTCGTACAGAACCTAAGGCTGACCGGAACGCCGTGGCCTGGCGCAGCGGAGGCACGCCCGCGATGCAGCGGAGCATGCCGCCGTCGGCGGGTGATCGGGACGGGGATCGGCTACAGTCGATGCCGAGCCGTTTCCGGCCAGGGCGGGATTGTCAAGAGCACCGCGAGGCAGTCCATGCCTCAGGGTGCAGAGCGTCAGCCGGCCTGCGACTGCAGGTAGTTCTGCAAGCCGATGCGGTCGATCAGGCCCAGTTGCTGCTCCAGCCAGTACGCGTGGTCTTCCTCGGTGTCGTGCAGTTGCAAGGCCAAGAGGTCGCGGGTCTGGTAGTCACCGTGCTGCTCGGCCAGGGCGATGCCCTGAGCCAGCGCGGCGCGCACCTTGTATTCCAGCGCCAGGTCGTTGCGCAGCATGTCCGGCACGCTGTGCCCGGGATTGATCGGCTCCGGCGTCATGTCCGGCGTGCCTTCGAGAAAGAGGATGCGCTGCAGCAGGGCATCGGCGTGCTGCGTCTCTTCTTCCATTTCGTGGTTGATGCGCTCGTAGAGCTTGGAAAAACCCCAGTCGGCATACATCCGCGAGTGCAGGAAATACTGATCGCGTGCCGCCAACTCGCCGCGCAACAGCTCCTTCAGATAGTCGATTACCGGTGCCTGGCCTTGCATTGTGTATTCCCCATGACTGATGCGCCCTTTACCACGGCAAGCTTCCGCGCTGAGCCTGCGGTGGTCAAGCACTGCAGCGCCGCAGGCGCACAAGGCAAGCCTGGCAAAGGCGGCATCCAAAGCGACCCACCGCTGGCGCTACACGCCTCGCGTCCGCCACTCGATCTCCGGACAAGCAGCACGTGCAGCCCCGTCCCGGAGCTGCACGCCGACATTCAGCCCCGCATCCAGGGCGGTTCCGGCGGCTCGTCCTGCGGTGCGTCGTCGGCACTGCGCAAGGCATCCCGGCGCGCCTGTTCGGCCAGCGTCGCCTTGATCTCGCGCATCACCGCATCGATGTCCGCTGCATCCTCCGGCTCGGCGAACTGCCCGGTCAGCTCGGTATCCGTCGTCAGCTTGCCCTGCTCGTACAGTGCCCACATCTCCTTGGCATAGCGGGTGAACCTGAGCTCCGGCGCGAAGCGACCGAAATAGGCCGACATGTTGCCGACATCGCGCTCAAGCATTTCGAAGGCGTGGTTGTTGCCGGCCGCATCCACCGCCTGCGGCAGGTCGATGATCACCGGGCCATGCTCGTCGAGCAGCACGTTGAATTCGGACAGGTCGCCATGCACCAGGCCCGCACAGAGCATCTTGACCACTTCGTGAATCATGAACGCATGGAATTCGCGGGCATCATCGGGATGCAGTTCGACGTCGTTGAGCCGCGGCGCCGCGTCACCGTCCTCGCCAGCGATCATCTCCATCAGCAGCACGCCGTCGAGAAAGTCGTAGGGTTTGGGCACCCGCACGCCGGCATCGGCCAGCCGGAACAGAGCGGCAACCTCGGCGTTCTGCCAGTTTTCTTCCTTTTCCTTGCGCCCGTGCTTGGAGCCCTTGGCCATGGCACGGGCGTCGCGGCTGCTACGCACCTTGCGGCCTTCCTGGTATTTCACGGCCTGGCGGAAGCTGCGCTTGTTGGCTTCCTTGTAGACCTTGGCGCAGCGCAGCTCGTCGCCGCAGCGCACCACGTATACCGCTGCTTCCTTGCCGCTCATCAGCGGCCGCAGCACCTCGTCGATCAGGCCATCCTCGATCAGCGGTTCGAGTCGTTTAGGCGTTTTCATCAGCGGCTTGCAGGTCCTTCTCGGTCAGGGCGGAGCTGCAGGTTACGGCAATCGCCAGCCGGCTTCCATTCTCCCCATCGGGTTTGAAAGCACGCTTTGGATTGGCGCACAGTCCACTCAGGGCCGACAATCGCCCCATCAGCCCCTGGAGCACCGACATGCTCGATGAAGACCGCTGCTGGCAAGCGCTTTGCGAACGCGATGCCACCTTCGACGGCCGCTTCGTGTTCGCCGTGCACTCGACCGGCATATTCTGCCGCCCGAGCTGCCCGGCCCGACGGCCGGGACGAGATCGGGTCAGCTTCTACGCCAATGCCGCTGCGGCCGAGGCCGCCGGCTTCCGCCCCTGCCGGCGCTGTTCGCCGCTGGGACAGAGTTCGCACCAGCAGCTGGATGCACTGGTTGTCGCGGCCTGCCGCTTGCTCGACGAGGCCGAGGCGCCACTACCGTTGCAGCAATTGGCGGCGCGTATCGGCCTGTCGCCGACTTACCTGTCAAAGGCCTTCAAGGCCCGCACCGGTCTGAGCCCACGCGCCTGGGCGGTGGCACGACGCCGCGAGCGACTGGAGGCCTGCCTGCCCACGGCCGACTCGGTACTGGATGCGGCCCTGGCCGCCGGCTACTCCGGCACCCGCGCGCCTTACGCCGAGACGCCGTCGCTGACGCCGGCCCAGCGGCGCCGCAAGGGTGCCGGCGAACAGTTGCGCTACGCGCTGGCACCCTGCCCCCTCGGCCTGCTGCTGATCGCCAGCAGTGACAAGGGCGTCTGCGCGCTGCTGTTCGGTGACGACGAAGCGACTCTTGAACAAGAACTGCACTCACGCTTTGCTGCGGCGCAGCTCGAGCGGGATCAGCCGGGCCTGGGCGATTGGCTGCAGGCAGTGGTCAGGCAACTGGAGGAACCGCAGCGCGCCGCCCAACTGCCGCTGGATGTGCGCGGCACGGCGTTCCAGCAACGTGTCTGGCAGGCGCTGCAGCAGATTCCGGCAGGCGAGACGCGGCGTTATGGCGAGCTGGCAGCATCCCTCGGTAGCCATCCCCGTGCGGTGGCGCGGGCCTGCGCCAGCAACCCCATTGGGTTGCTGATACCCTGCCACCGCGTGGTCGGCAGCCAGCAGGCATTGACCGGCTATCGCTGGGGGCTGGCGCGCAAGGCGGCATTGCTGGAGCACGAGGCGGACGGCAAAGCGGGAGCCTGAGCGAATTTCGGCGGTCGGATATAGCATCACCACCAACTGCCGGAGCCCGCCATGAGCGAATTGAAGCCCTATCGCATCCACTACCGCATCAATGGCGAACCGGCATCGCTGCTGATGAGCTCGTTCGAACTGCCCAGCCTGGAGCAGGCCGAACTGGAGATTCTGCTACAGCATGTCCGCGAACCGCGCGCCGCTGTCGATGCACCCTGGGAGAATCCGGTTCGTCCCAGCGAAGCGAGTCGCCTGGCGGAACTTGGTGTCAGCGATATCCAGATCGAAGAGGAAAGCCGCTAACTCCGGCTGGCATTGCCGCCCCGTCCACCACTGATCGTACGGAGTCTGCTCGTGCAATTGATCGACACTCACACCCATCTCGACTTCGAACCGTTCGATGACGACCGTAGCGAAGTGCTCACCCGCAGCCTGGCAGGCGGGGTCGAGCGCATCGTGGTACTGGGTGTGCAGCAGGCGAACTGGCAACGGGTCTGGCAGCTGGCCTGCAGCGAACCGGCGATATATGCCGCCCTGGGCCTGCATCCGGTGTTCATCGACGAGCATCGGGACGCACATGTCGATCAATTGCGCGACTGGCTGCAACGCTTGCGCGGCGAAGCCAAGCTATGCGCCGTTGGCGAGATCGGACTGGACTATTACGTCGAAGACCCCGACATCGAACGCCAGCAGCAGCTGCTCGAGGCGCAGTTGGCACTGGCCGCCGAGTTCGCCTTGCCAACGCTGCTGCACGTGCGCCGTGCCCATGCGCAGATGATCGCCACCCTCAAGCGCTACCGGCTGCAGCGTGCCGGCGTCATCCATGCCTTCAGCGGCAGTTGGGAGGAGGCGCGGGAGTACCTGCGCCTGGGCTTCAAGCTCGGCCTCGGCGGTGCCGGCACCTGGCCGCAGGCACAGCGCATGCACCGGGTGCTGCAGCAGCTGCCGCTGGATGCCATCGTGCTGGAGACCGATGCGCCGGACATCCCGCCCGTAGGCCATGCCGGCGAACGCAACAGCCCGGAACTGTTGCCGGAGATCTGCCAGCGCCTGGCCGATCTCAAGGGCATCGGCGCCGATGAACTGGCTGCGGCCAGCTATCGCAGTAGCTGCGAGCTGTTCGGCTGGCGCTGACCGCGCAACACCGAGGCCTCAGACCCGGAAGGCGGCGATCAACTGCTGCAGCTGTGCGACCAGTTGGGTCAGCTGGTGGCTCGCCTGCTCGGTATGCCCGGCTCCCTCGGCGGTACGCTGCCCGGCCTCGTTGATCGCGACGATGTTGCGGTCGATATCCTGCGCCACGGCGGTCTGCTGCTCGGCGGCCGCCGCGATCTGCTGGTTCTGGTCAACGATCAGGCCTACCGCGTCGAGGATATTTTCCAGCGCCTGCACCACCTGTGCCGACTGACCGGCCGTGTTTTCGGCCAGCACGTGACTGGCGTGCATGGTCTTCACCGCGGCGCCGACACCGCTCTGCAGGCGCGCGATCATCTGTTCGATTTCCGCTGTGGATTTCTGCGTACGCTGCGCCAGCCCGCGTACTTCATCGGCGACCACGGCGAAGCCGCGGCCCTGCTCGCCAGCGCGCGCCGCCTCGATGGCGGCATTGAGCGCCAGCAGGTTGGTCTGTTCGGCGATGGTCTTGATCACGTCCAACACCTGGCTGATCGCCTTGCTGTCGCCAGCCAGCTGGTTGATCACTTCGACCGATTGTTCGATCTCGCCAGCCAAACGCTGGATGCCACCGACCTGCTCCACGACCAGCACCCGGCCGCTGACGGTTTCCTGATTGACGTTCTGCGCACTGCCGACCGCCGCCTCGGCGCTGTTGGCGACGGCCTGGGCGGTGGCCGACATCTGGTTCATCGCGGTGGCCACCTGCTCGATCTGGCCGCGCTGTTCGGACACCGTCTGGTTGCTCTCGCCGGAAACGCTTTCCACTCGTCTGGCCTGCCGCTCCACTTCGGCGACGGTCTGGCCGACCCGCTCGATCAGCTCGCGAATCTGCGCCACGGTAGCGTTGAAGACACGCCCCAACTCGCCCAGCTCGTCACGACTCTGGATCTCGTAGCGTGCGGTCATGTCACCCCCGGCGACCTTGCCCATGATCTCGCCGAGGCTGCGCAACGACGCCCGCGTCGAGGCATAGAAGCCGGCGTACAGATAGACCACCAGGCAAAGCACCACAATCAGCGCCGCAAGCAGCAGCGTCATCAGCAGACGCTTCTGCTCCAGCCGTTCGGCCAGTTCCACGCCGAGAAAATCGAGGATGGCATCGTTCAGTTGATAGGTCTTGGCCATCTCGGCGCTGATGCGTTCGTAGAACGCTTCCCACGGTCGATCCAGCGCCTCGGCCATGATCACCTCGTCCTGCAGGATGTCACTGCTGAGCTGGAGCGATTCGCGGCTGGTCGCGGCGAAACTGTCGAGTCCGCGTCGCGCGGCCTCGCTCGCACCGAGCGCATCCTGCAGTTGCGCGGTGTACTGCGTCTGCAGCTTCTCCAGCTCGAGCACGAGGTTGTCCAGCGTGTTGCTGGCAGCGGAATTGAGGTAGCCCTGGCCGAACGTGTAGGAGCCTACCGCGCGCCCCTCACCCAGCGACGCGCTGATAGCCGGGGTGACCGTGGTCAGCAGCTCGGCCAGCTGACGGACCTCGCGCTGCAGATCCTGGCTGAGCCCCGACTGGCCGGCTACCAGCTTGATCATCACCTGCGACTGGCCCAGCAGGGTTTCGGCCATGGCCGCCTTGGACTGCAGCGATTGCTCGGCCTGGGCGGCACCCAGCCCGGCCACCAGCTCGTCGCGGCGGGCGTTGAATTCAGCCACCTGCTCCGGCTCCTCACTGACCGCCGCCAGGGCCTGCAACTGTGCCGTCAGATCGTCTTCGACGCTCTTCAGGCGGCGGGCAAGCGTTTCCACATTGCCGGTCTGACCGATGATCGACTCGATGTGCACGAGGTCGTTCCAGTCTTCCATGCTGCGCCGTACCTGCAGGGTCGAACCCAGCAACTCCAGGCTCTGCAGTTCGATGCGGGTACCCACGAAGGCCCGGTACGAATCGCGCACCAGATAGTAATTGCTGAGCAGCATGGGAACGAAAAACAGGACGCTGACCAGACTGAACTTCATGCCGAAGCTCAGGCGGTTCATGAAAGCGATCGCGGGACGCAACAGACTATTCACACGACGTCTCCCAATATTATTGGTATGGGCGTGCACGCAATTGCAGCGCGCAGCAGGGCTCGTCAGAGAGGTGTCATCCACCCGGCTTATACGGGATATCGATCGCGAACTTTGTAACTTAAGGTAATGGCCAATCAGTGGCCCGCAGCCCGCCCGACGCCATCCGATCAGCGGCAGCGTCTAGCCTGCGGGGTGCAGCGCTGCCGGGCGAGCAAGGTCATACAGCGCTCATATGTACGCCCATTCAGGCGCGCGCGTCTAGGCGAGGATGGTCAGTGCCGCGATCGCCGCGTACCACAGCACACGGGCCCGCACGAGCAGCGCAGCCAGCCCGTCTAGCCGGGCAATGCCTGCCTCACCGTCGATCTCCGGCGGCAGATCGGCAGCCAGGGGGCCCGCCTCCGCCAGCAATCGACGGGCCGGCACCTCCCAGCTCAGCAGCTCATGCAGCAGCGCCCGATTGAGCGCAACGAAGTTGCCGACCAGCGCGAAGCTGCCCAGCAGCACCCGCACCGGCACCCAGTCGAAGGCATGCAGCAGTTGCTCGGCCCGCTCACGCACCCCTTCATGCCCCGCGTGTTCGGCGCACAGCGCCAGCAGCCGATAGGCCAGCGCTGCCATCGGCCCGAGCAGGAGGTACCAGAAGATGACCGCAAAGAAGCCCTCGTAGCTCTTCCACAGCAGGCGCGCCTGCACCGCCTGCAGCAGGCTCGGCGGGTCCTGCGCCAGCAAGCCGAGGTCACGCTCGGCGGCCAGCGCAGCGGCTTCCTTATCACCCCGCCGCCAGGCATCGCGAAAGGCGCCGAGCTCGGCCTTGCCATGTCCGCGACCGAGGCTGTAGAGCAGTACCAGCAGATGCAGCGGCAGGCTCAGCCAGCCATAGGCCAGCGGCTCAAGCGCCACGAGCAGCAGGCCGAGCAGCAGTACCGGAAGCAGCACCAGCAGCGACAGCACCAGCCAAGGCGCCTCGCGCGAACGCGGGCTGGCTTCGATCTGGCGCAAGCGCGCCAGCCAGGGTTCGTCATGTTGCAGGCGCGGCCGCCAATCGGAGAATTTCTCCACCAGCAGCACGAGCAGGAGCACCAGAAAACTCATCGTCCTTTCCTCAGCAGGTAATGGATGCCGCTCGCAGACGCAGCCAGTCGAACGCCGGGCCCGGATCGGTCTTGCGCCCCGGAGCAATATCGCTGTGGCCGCACACGCGCTCTGGCGTGATCGCCGGATAGGTCCGCTGCAACACCTGGCACAACTCGATCAGCGCCTGATACTGGGCCTCGCTGAACGGCTCATGATCGGTCCCCTCCAGTTCGATGCCGATGGAGAAGTCGTTGCAGCCGTCGCGGCCGTCGAAGCAGGAAACGCCTGCGTGCCAGGCACGGTCCAGGCAAGAGACGAACTGAGTGACCACGCCATCACGCTCGATGAGAAAATGCGCCGATACCTGCAGCTCGGCGATCTCCTCGAAAAAGGGGTGCTCACCGCGCGGCAGGCGGTTCTGGAAGAACTGTTGAACCTTGCCGGTGCCGAACTGAGCCGGCGGCAGGCTGATGTTGTGAATCACCAACAGCGAGATTTCACCGGCTGGGCGCTGGTTGAAGTTCGGTGACGGGCAATGGTGGACGCCATTGCACCAGCCAGTGGCGGAATCCAGATTCATCGTACGGGCCCGGGCAGACAGCAGGACCGCAGGCTATCGCCTGCAAGATGCTGCCTGCAAGCGCCGCCGCCCCTGGCAATCCCGGTTAAGTCCCGACGGCTAGTCGGTGTGGCCGAGCAGGCGGCGCGCAACGGCCTTTTCCTGCCGGCGCGATGCAAGCCGATCGGCCAGCCGCGTCGGCTCCGGCAAGCGATAGCGCGTCACGTAGCGCATCACCAGCAGCGGTGCCGTGGCGATGCTCACGCGATTGCCTGGCGAGACGATCAGCGGCCGCACCCGGTCTTTGCTGCGCAGCACACAGCCGATCACCTCGCCGGTCTTCCTGTCGCGCAAAGCCACCTGTGCGCCGCGCGCCGGGTCGAGTTCGTCATGCTCGCCGGTCAGCAGCTTCTTCGCCACGCCGATGGTCGGCAGACCAGTCACCACACCGAGATGAGCGGCGATGCCCAGCCGCCGCGGATGGGCGATCCCGTGGCCATCGGCAAAGATCAGGTCGGGCATCGCCGGCAGCTCGGCGAGGGCTTGCAACACTGCCGGCAGCTCACGAAAGGACAGCAGGCCCGGAACGTAGGGCATGTTGGTCGGGATTCGCGCCAAGCTGCTACCGACCAACTCGAGCGTCTCGGCATCCAGCAGCACGGCCGCCGCGCGGGTGATGCTGCCGCCCTCTTCGAACCCCACATCCACGCCGGCGATCAATCGCAACGGTGCAAAGTCGTCACCCACCCGTACCTGCGACGCCAGCGTTTGCTGCATCGCCCGCGCCGCTGCCGGACTGCCGTCCCAATCGCCAAATGGGTTGGCCGGATACTGACTGGTTTCACTCATGCTTAGCTCCCGTTGCATCTGCGATTCGACGCACCGGCGAACAGACGGTTCAGTCGTTTCGACTCAGCCGAGACTGGACAGCGCCGGGGAAAAATAGGACGCTCCAGCCGCAATACGGCCGTTTTACCTTATGAACTGCTCACAATAATTAGAAAACACATGCCCAACCCCGTCCCGATCCAGCACATCAGCATACTTGCCATCGAAGGAGTCTTCGCCTCGACGCTCATGCAGGCCAAGGACTTCTTCCACATGGCCAGCCTGCGCTACGGTAGACAGCTCGGCCTGAACCTGACTCCGGCTTTCGAAACCCGCCTGGTCAGCCCGGAAGGCACGCCGGTGAATACGTTCAGCGGTACTAGCATCGCGGTCGACTGCGCTCTGGACGCCGCCGACATGGTCATCCTGCCTGCATTCTGGGGCGACTTCGACGCACTCTGCGCACGCTATCGGCAAGTCGGCCCATGGCTGCGCGAGCGCCACAGCGCCGGCGCTGTCATTTGCGGTGAGGCCACCGGTGTCTTCTGGATGGCCCAGTCGGGTCTGCTGGAAGGCCGACAGGCTACCACCCACTGGCGCTTCGCCAACGAGTTCGTCGAGCGCTTCCCCGCCGTACAGTTCAGTGCCGACAAGCACCTCACCGACAGCGACAACCTCTATTGCGCCGGCGGCACCACGTCGGCCTGCGACCTGTACATGCATCTGGTGGAGCGCTTCTGTGGCGCGCAAGTGGCGCAGGGCATGGCGCGCGATGTGCTGTTCGAACTGCAACGCAGCTACAGTCCAGGAAGGCTGGGCTTCGGCGGGCAGAAGCTGCATCTGGATACGCGGATCCTGCAGATCCAGGAATGGCTGGAGGCCAATTACGCCGAGAAATTCCGCTTCGAGGACGTGGCCCGCCAGCATGGCATGAGCATTCGCAACTTCATGCGCCGTTTCCAGGCCGCTACCGGCGACAAGCCGCTGCACTACCTGCAGCGCCTGCGCATCGAAACGGCGAAGAGCCTGCTCGCCACCACCGGCAAGAGCATCAAGACGATCAGCTACGAAGTCGGCTACGACGACGCCAGCTTCTTTGCCCGCCTGTTCCGCCAACACACCGAGCTGTCACCGAATCGCTATCGGCAACAGTACCGACATAAGAACAGCTGACCAGCCGCAAGCGCGGAACGCCCAGCAGGCATTTTCCGCTTTAACTTGCGGCTTGTAGCGGCCTTCAGGGCTTGTGCGGACGCGCCAGATATTCGTGGGACTGCATCTCCAGCAAACGGCTCAGGGTCCGCTGGAATTCGAACTCCAGGCGACCACCGGTGTACAGGTCCTTGAGTTCCACCTCGGCGGAGATGATCAGCTTGACGTTGCGGTCATAGAACTCGTCCACCAGATTGATGAAGCGCCGCGCCATGTCGTCCTTGGCCACGTTCATCTGCTCGACATTGGCCAGCAGGACGGCACCGAAGATCTTGCCCAGCTCGATGTAGTCGTTCTGGCTGCGCGGCCCGTCGCACAGCTCGCGGAATTCGAACCAGGCCACGTCGTTGCCGGTCTTCACCGCCCGAATCTCACGGTTCTCGACCATCAGGACGTCCTTTTCCACGACCCGGCATTTCTCCGGCAGCAGGCTCTTGAAGCTGCGTTCCAGGCTGCGTTCGGCCTCGGCATCGAGGGGGAAGTGGAACAGTTCGGCCTGCTCCAGTGCGCGCAGGCGATAGTCGATGCCGCTGTCGACATTGACGATCTCGGTGTGCTTCTTCAGCAGTTCGATCGCCGGCAGGAAGCGCGCACGCTGCAGGCCGTCCTTGTACAGGCCATCCGGTACGATGTTCGACGTCGCCACGAGGCTCACACCGTTCTTGAACAATTCCTCGAGCAAGGTGGCGAGGATCATCGCATCGGTGATGTCGGAGACGAAGAACTCGTCGAAGCAGATCACTCGTGCCTCGTCGGCGAAGCGCTTGCCGATGATGGTCAGCGGGTTCTTCTCGCCTTTGAGGGTCTTCATTTCCTCATGCACGCGTTTCATGAAGCGATGGAAGTGCGTGCGCATCTTCTGCTCGAACGGCAGAGCGTCGAAGAAGGTATCGACCAGGTAAGTCTTGCCGCGACCCACGCCACCCCAGAAATAGATGCCCTTGATCGGCTCCTGCTGTTTCTTGCCGAACAGCTTGCCGAGCAGGCCGCTCTTGTTGCGGCCGTCGGCCACCAGATCGTCGTACAGGCGCTGCAGGTGACGCACCGCATTTTCCTGGGCCGCATCGTGGAAGAAGTCAGGACGCCGGAGGTCGGCCTGATAGCGCTCAAGAGGAGTCATAGCGGAGTCTGGGTAGTGAAACGGGGCCGACACTTTAGCCGTGCCCTCGGTGCTTGGCAATTTACTCAGGTCGTTCAAGCGTCAGCTCCTGAAAAGGCCCATTCAATGCAGGTTGCCGCGTGGCTGTCAGCGCACCCACTCGGTGCGCCCAGTATTGGCGGCTGCGTTACTCGACGAGCGTGGCCAGCGCCTCGCGCACCCGCAGCATGGCGGCATCGAGCGCTTCGGCGCTGTCGTAGCGCGGGCTGTCGGCGATGCATTCGTCGTCCAGCCACAGCGTGAACTGATCGCCTTCGTCCTCGCGAAGTTCCAAAGCATCCGGCCCGCCGGCAATCAGCCGCTGAGTCAGGCTGCCGATCGCCTTCGGATTGCTCAGCGGACGGGACAGCAGCAGCTCCTCGCCGTCGGCGGCGAAGAAGCGGAAACGGAAAGCGCCATCGGCCTCGCGGAAGCTGGCGAAGCGCGCGACCTTGCCGGCCTTTTTCTTGGCCGGCGCCGCGCTTTTCACTTCGCTGCGGAAATTGCGCAGCCCTACCGCTTCGCGCAATTGGCCGAGGAACGGCGTGGCAATCGCGCGTGCCTTGGCGGCACCAGCCTGAAGGATGTCCTCCAGTTCGGCAGGCCTGGTGATCAACTGGTGATACAGCTCGCGCGCCTCTCCCAGCTCGTTGTCGAGCAGCTCGAACAGACGCTGCTTGGCGTCGCCCCAGGCCAGGCCGCCGAGCAGCTCCTGGCGGAATTCGTCCTGCTGCTGCGCGGTTGCGAAGGCCTGGTACAGCGTGAACAGATGCGAGCTGTCCGGATCCTTGGGTTCACCCGGCAGCCGCGAATCGGTAACGATGCGCGCGATAGCGCCTTTCAGCTCCTTGGCACTGCCGAACAGCGGAATGGTGTTGTCGTAGCTCTTCGACATCTTGCGCCCGTCGAGCCCCGGCAAGGTGGCTACGCCTTCCTCGATCACTGCCTCGGGCAAGGTGAAGAACTCGCGTCCCTGACCGAACAGGTGGTTGAAGCGCTGGGCGATATCGCGGGCCATTTCCACGTGCTGGATCTGATCCCGCCCCACCGGCACCTTGTGTGCGTTGAACATGAGAATGTCCGCAGCCATCAGCACCGGATAGCTGTACAGGCCCATGGTCACGCCAGCGTCCGGGTCTTCGCCGCTCTCGACATTCTTGTCCACCGAGGCCTTGTAGGCATGGGCGCGGTTGAGCAGGCCCTTGGCGGTGACGCAGGTGAGCAGCCAGGTCAGCTCGGGGATTTCCGGGACATCGGACTGGCGATAGAAGGTCACGCGCTCGGCATCGAGGCCACAGGCCAGCCAGGTCGCGGCGATCTCCAGGCGCGAACGCTGGATACGCAGCGGGTCGTCGCACTTGATCAGCGCATGGTAGTCGGCCAGGAAGTAGAAGGAGTCGGCGGCGGCGTCCCGGCTGGCCAGGATTGCCGGACGAATCGCACCGGCATAATTGCCCAGGTGCGGCGTCCCGGTAGTGGTGATTCCGGTAAGGATTCGGGTAGTCATTCAGTTGTATCTCGATCGTTGCGCACTGCGAAAAACGAAGGCATCGGCTAGAGGCGTGGCGCGACCAGCTCTTTCAGCTCCACCAGCTTGCCGTGAAAAAAGTGACCGCATTCTGCCACCTTCAGCAGCTCGTGGGGGTGCTGCAACTCGGCAGAGAAGGCGTACACCGACTCGGCATCGATCACCTCGTCCTGCTCCGGCTGAATGATGGTCAGCTGGCAATCGCCGGCCAGCGGCAGCCCGGCCAGCCGCGAAACCGCGGGCGCCACCATCAGCAGGCGCTGCACGTTCTGCCCCTCGGCCTCCAGGCGTGACGCCAGGCTACCGGCGACGAAGCCGCCGAAGGAAAAGCCCAGCAGTGTCAACGGTAGCGCCGGATGTTGCTGGCGCAGCCAGCGCAGCACGGCCTCGGCATCATCCACCTCGCCTTCGACCATGTCGTGTGCGCCGGCACTGGCACCGACGCCACGATAGTTGAAACGCAGCGTGCAGTAACCGGCATCCCGCGCCGTACGCTGCAGGGTCGAGACGACCTTGTTCAACATGGTGCCGCCTTTGACCGGGTTCGGATGACAGATCAGCGCCAGGCCGCGTGCCTGCGGCTGATCGAAATACAACGCTTCCAGCGCCCCGCAGGGGCCGTCGAGCGTGACAGGGGTTTCGCGCTTCAACAAAACAGGAACTCCGTGACCTTGGGACGAGTCGACTCGTCTTGCTAACTAGCTGCCGATAACCGCCGCCTCGTGTTGCGGTATACAGAGCAGGGACGAGACGTTAACGTAAGCACAGCCGTTTATATAGAGGAAGGACTCGTGGAACAGACCCTCGCGACCTGGTTGCTCCCGATTGTCGGCCTGATCGCCGGCATTGCCATCGGTTATCTGGTGGCTCGCAGCAGCGCGCCGAACCGTACACAGCGTCAGGTCGACGACCTGCAAGAGCGCTTCGACACCTATCAGAGTGAAGTGGTCACCCACTTCAACACCACGGCCAGCCTGCTGCGCAAGCTGACCAGCAACTATCAGGACATCCAGGATCACCTGTCCGACGGCGCCAGCCGCCTGGCCCTTGACGAGCAGACCCGGCAGCGCCTGATGGCCGCGCTGCACGAAGAGAAAAATGGCTCGCGCGAGCGGCTCTCTTCGCCAGCCTTCACCGAGCCACCGAAGGACTATGCCCCCAAAGGCGACGACACCCCCGGTACGCTGCACGAGAATTTCGGCCTGAAGAGCCGTCACTGATCGCCCCGCCTGGCGCGACACCTGCGCCAGGCACTGCCGCCTCCATCCTACTGACGCAAGCGCATCGACAGATCCACCGCCTGGACATGCTTGGTCAGTGCGCCGATTGAGATGTAGTCCACCCCCGTTTCAGCAACGCTGCGCAGCGTCTCATCACTGATTCCGCCGGAAGCTTCCAGCTTGGTCCGCCCAGCCGCCATGCGGACCGCCGAGCGCATGTCATCCAGGCTGAGCTCGTCGAGCATGACGATATCGGCTCCTGCCCGCAGCGCCTGCTCGAGCTCGTCGAGACTCTCCACTTCTATTTCCACCGGCTTGCCCGGCGCGATGCGTTGCGCGGCGGCAACGGCCTCGGCGATACCGCCGCAGGCAGCGATATGGTTCTCCTTGATCAGGAAGGCGTCGTACAGCCCGATGCGATGGTTGTGACACCCGCCGCAGGTAACGGCGTATTTCTGCGCCAGGCGCAATCCCGGGATCGTCTTGCGCGTATCAAGCAGGCGCACTCCAGTCCCTTCGACCATATCGGCGTAGCGGCGGCAGCGCGTCGCGACGCCTGACAGCATCTGCAGAAAGTTCAGTGCGCTGCGCTCACCAGTGAGCAGAGCACGTGCCGGCCCCTCGAGATGAAACAGCACGCGATCGGCATCGACCCGCTCGCCGTCCGCAACCTGCCAATGGACGGCCACGCGCGGATCAACCTGACGAAACACGGCATCGACCCAGGCTACTCCGCTGATCACGGCGGCTTCGCGGGTGATGACAGAGGCATGGGCCAACCGCTCCGCCGGGATCAGTTGGGCAGTGATGTCACCGCCGCCGACATCCTCGGCGAGCGCACGGCGAGCATTGGCGTCGATTTCCGCCGAAAGGTCGGCAAGGGTGAGATTGGGCATGGCTGACTCCTTTGATTGGGCGGATTATAAATACTCGGAGCATCGGGCACAGCGGCAAACTGATGCCCCCATGGACAGCACCTCGTCGAGCTTTCCTTACCTCCCGGCGGAAAACCTGCGAGTATCTGTGAGCCAGGTCATGTCCGGCGCAAAACCGGGCTTGGCATGCGCCCCAGATGCTTATAATCAGCCAAGGAAAATTGACGCCACGTAAATGGCGATACCCAGCTGACGGGGTGTCGTTGTAAAACCAAAGCGCTCGGCTATGCTGCGTCTGGAATCCGGTTCGATGGACGATAACCCGCACAGGAATGCGGACTTGCCCGATACCTTCGCCTTGCCCGGCCGACCTGGCCAACTTTATCAAGTGCCGGATATCTGGCGTTGTGACCGCCCCAAGCAGGCGACCGCAGGAGAGTCTCGATGCGAACCGATGCGAAAGTGGTGCACCTTAACAAGGCCGCCCCTGAGCACAAGCCTTCCTCACCGGCTGGCCGCCTGCCCGTGGCGCTGATCAGCGTGCGCGACAAGGCCGCTCAGCAACTGCGTCAGGCCCTGCAATCACTCTTCGACAATGCCGACGACTCGCTCTTCGAGATTGCCGATCGCGCCACCAGCAACTCCGAGCAGAATGCCTTCTTCGAGGCCATGCGCGATTTGCGCATGAAACGCCGCAACATCGAACGCGGCTTCCTGCAGCAGCTGTTCGAAGCCTTCTCCAGACTCAACCAGTACGAGATAGGCAAACCGCCCGTGCCGGAAAACGTCTCTTTCGACAGCCTTTCGCTGGTCCAGAACGACGAACTGGAAGAGTCCGTCGCCGTCGACACCATGGTAGCCAAGGTCATGAGCCGCGCGGCACAACCGCTGGGGCACCTGACAACCCGCATGAATGCGCTGATCAGCAAGAAGCTCGACGACAGGAGCAACCCGCTCGGCCCGCATGCGCTCTGCGATTATTTCATCGAGGCGAGCAGCAGCCTTGGCGTGGAAATCAAGGTCAAGCTGATCATCTTCAAGCTGTTCGAAAAGTACGTGCTGGGCGATCTCGACCAGCTCTATGCCGAGGCCAACCAGACCCTCGTGGCAGCAGGCATCCTGCCAGAGCTTCAGTCCGCCTTGCCGCGGCGCCAGCAACGCCAGGGCGCCCCGGGTGGCAGCCATGCGCCAACCGCACCTCTCAACCAGGCCGCGCAACCCGACGAGGGCCTGCAGGAAGCCGCGTTCAGCGCCCTGCACAGCCTGCTTTCCGAACTTCGCGGCATTAGTGCTCTGCCCCCTCGCAACGTGCCCGGCGACGCCATACCCATCTCCAGCAGCGACCTGCTCCGCCTGTTGTCGCACATGCAGACGCGCGCCCCTCAGCCGGCGGACGACTTCGATCTTCAGCAGCAGCTTGCCAACCTGCTCAACCGAGTCAGCGCCAAGACAGGCAGGTCACGCGTGGTCGGCGAGATCGACGATGACGTGATCAACTTGGTGTCCATGCTGTTCGAGTTCATTCTCGACGACCGTACGCTGCCCGACTCGCTCAAGGCACTGATCGGCCGCCTGCAGATCCCCTTCCTGAAGGTCGCGGTATTGGACAAGACCTTCTTCAGCCGCGGCAGCCATCCGGCACGACGCCTGCTCAACGAGGTCGCCTCCGCATCGATGGGCTGGGGAGACCAGGACGAAGCCCAGCGCGACAACCTTTACCAGAAGATCGAGCAGATCGTGGCGCGCCTGCTCAATGAGTTCACCGACGACCCGACCCTCTTCTCCGAGCTGCTGACCGATTTCCTTGCATTCATTGGCGACGAACGGCGTCGCAGCGAACTGCTCGAACAGCGCACCCGCGATGCCGAGGAAGGGCGCGCCAAGGCCGAGATGGCTCGCCAGGAAGTGGAGCACGCCCTGAACCAGCGCCTGCTGGGCAAGACTCTTCCGGAAGTCGTGGTCCGCCTGCTGCAGGAGGCCTGGAGCAAGGTACTGCTCCTCACCTGCCTGAAACATGGCACCCAGTCCGCAGAGTGGCAGGCAGCCCTGGACACCATGGACGATCTGGTGTGGAGCGTAACGCCGCACGAGGACGAGGAGTCCCGGGCACGTCTGCTGGAGCTGGTTCCGAGCTTGCTCAAGGCCCTGCGCGAAGGACTGGTCAGCGCGGCCTTCGACCCCTTCTCCACCGGCGATTTCTTCACTCGCCTCGAAGCGCTCCACGTACAGACACTGCAGCGCATCCAGCCACCGCAGAGCCCGAACGAGACCGACGACATAGCTGTCGATACCGGCGCTGCTTCCTTCCCTGCAGCACCGGCAAACGAGGCAGCCCCGGCCATGGTCGAGGTCGTCGAGGAAATCGTCCTGCTGGCACCAGGCGAAAGTCGCGAACAGGAGCCGGAGATCAACCTGCCGGACAACGACGAAGCACTGGTTCAGGTCGACAACCTGCGGGTCGGCAGCTGGGTCGAGTTCCAGGAAGACGAAGAGCACAAGCTGCGCTGCAAGCTGGCTGCGGTGATCAAACCTACCGGCAAGTACATCTTCGTCAACCGCACCGGCATGAAGGTACTGGAGAAAACCCGTATGGGCCTGGCCAGCGAATTCCAGCGCGGTGCCATTCGCCTGCTGAACGATACCCTGTTGTTCGACCGCGCCCTGGAGTCGGTGATCGGCAATCTGCGCAGGCTGAAAGACACCTGACCCTCTCCCCGGCGGGCCGCTCGATCCGCCGCACGCGTCATACAGTCGCAGATGAGCCTTGGCTTTTGACCCCACGCGGCTAGAATGCGTACACCCCTTTCGAGGTGCCCATGCCCAGCCGCCTGAATCCCGAAGACCAGCAGCGCGTCGACGAATACCTCCGCGCCCCGCAGCACCAGGTCGAACGCCAGCCGTTTCGCCCCTGGCTCCTGCTGCTTGTCGTGCTGGCCGTCGTGATAGGCCTTGGACTGCTGAGCCGCCTCCTGAGCCGTCTAGTGCTTTGAGCACCGCTCGCCTTGACTGCCCCCCCGATTTCCTTGCAGCTATGAGTTACTCCCATGTCACATCGAATCGTAATCGTCGGCGGCGGCGCCGGCGGGCTAGAGCTTGCTACCCGCCTGGGTAGAACCCTGGGCAAACGCGGCACAGCCCGAATCACGCTGGTCGACGCCAATCTGACGCACATCTGGAAGCCGCTGCTGCACGAGGTTGCAGCCGGCTCGCTGAATTCCTCGGCAGACGAACTCAACTACGTAGCCCAGGCCAAATGGAATCACTTCGAATTTCAGATGGGCCGCATGGCCGGCCTGGATCGCGCCAGTAAGTGCATTCGACTGGAGGCCACGCGTGACGAGTTCGGCGTTGAGCTGGTGCCCTCGCGCGCGCTGAATTACGACACACTGGTAATCGCCGTCGGCAGCACGACCAACGACTTCGGCACCCAGGGGGCCGCAGAGCACTGCATATTTCTCGACACCCGCGAGCAGGCGGAGCGCTTTCATCGGCAGCTGCTGAGTCACTACATGCGCGCTCATGCTGGCGAGGCCGCGTCGAGCGACATCAGCATGGCTATCGTCGGCGCTGGCGCGACCGGCGTCGAACTCGCCGCCGAACTGCTGCACGCAGCCAAGGAACTGGCCGCCTATGGCCTGGACGGCATCAAACCGGAGGACGTTAAGATCACGCTCATCGAGGCCGGCCCGAAGGTACTGCCGGCGCTGCCCGAGCGCATCAGTCAACCCGTGCACCAAACGCTGCTCGATCTGGGAGTCAAGGTCCTCACCGGCGCTGCAGTCAGCGAAGTCACCGCCGAAGGCCTGCACACCAAGCAGGGCGAGTTCATCCAGGCCAGCCTCAAGGTCTGGGCCGCCGGGATCAAGGCTCCGGCCTTCTTGCACGAGCTTGATGGCCTGGAAACCAACCGCATCAACCAACTGGTTGTCCATCCGACACTGCAGAGCACCCGCGACGAGAACATCTTCGCGTTTGGCGACTGCGCCGCCTGCCCTCAACCGGATAGCGACCGCAACGTCCCACCTCGCGCACAGGCAGCCCACCAACAGGCTTCGATGCTGGCCCGTTCGATCCGCAATCGACTGGAAGGCAAGCCGCTGCCGACCTACCGCTACAAGGACTACGGCTCACTGATTTCGCTGTCGAGTTTCTCGGCGGTAGGCAATCTGATGGGCAACCTGACCGGCAACGTCATGCTCGAAGGCTGGCTGGCACGGATGTTCTACATCTCGCTGTACCGTATGCACCAGATCGCGCTTTATGGCATCCCCCGGACGCTGCTGATGATGCTCGGCGACAAGCTCAGCCGCACGACGGAGCCGCGCCTGAAGCTCCATTGATGCAGAAAAGGCGCACCCCAGGGTGCGCCATCAATGTTTCGACAAGGAATCGCAGGCGAAAAAAAAGCTGGATGCCCGCGAGGACATCCAGCCTTTCATGCTTCCAGAGAAGCTCGTATGGTGGGTCGTGTAGGATTCGAACCTACGACCAATTGGTTAAAAGCCAACTGCTCTACCAACTGAGCTAACGACCCAAAAATGGTCGGGGTAGGGGGATTCGAACTCCCGACATCCTGCTCCCAAAGCAGGCGCGCTACCGGACTGCGCTATACCCCGATTGGAATTTGGCTCCGCGACCAGGACTCGAACCTGGGACCCAATGATTAACAGTCATTTGCTCTACCGACTGAGCTATCGCGGAACAACTAGCAATTCCAGCTCTTCAGCGTTACGTTCCCGCCTCAGAGGCGCGCCATTTTACGGTTCCCGGCACCGCTGTCAACCCTAAAAACGCGATTACTGACAACAGTTTGCGCTCACCCGTTGCGTCGTCGAAAAAAACCACCGAATCGGCCACCGCTCGCGCAGCGAATCATCTCTGCGCGAGCATGGCCTGGCCGTCAGCCGAAGACGATCTGCTCGCCCTCCACCCGAGCCTTGACGCTGCTGCCCGGCGCGAACTGGCCGGCGAGTATCTGCTGCGCCAGCGGATTCTCGATCCAGCGCTGAATCGCACGCTTGAGCGGGCGGGCACCGTACACCGGGTCGTAGCCGACAGCGACCAGCTTGTCCATCGCCTCCTGACTCAGCTCCAGGCTCAGCTCGCGCTCGGCCAGACGCTTGCGCAACCGCCCAAGCTGAATCTCGGCAATCCCGGCGATCTGCTCGCGAGCAAGCGGATCGAACACCACCACTTCGTCGATGCGGTTGATGAACTCCGGCCGGAAGTGATGCGCTACCGCGTCCATCACCGCCGCACGCTGCGCATCGGGGTCGCCGACGAGTTCCTGGATCTGCGTCGAACCGAGGTTGGAGGTCATCACGATCACGGTGTTCTTGAAGTCCACCGTGCGCCCATGACTGTCGGTCAGGCGACCATCTTCCAGCACCTGCAACAACACGTTGAACACGTCGGGATGGGCCTTTTCCACCTCATCCATCAGCACTACCGAATAGGGTTTGCGGCGCACCGCTTCGGTCAGGTAACCGCCCTCTTCGTAGCCAACGTAGCCCGGCGGCGCACCGATCAGGCGTGCAACGGAGTGCTTCTCCATGAACTCGGACATGTCGATGCGGATCATCGCCTCCTCGGTATCGAAGAGGAATTCGGCCAGCGCCTTGCATAGCTCCGTCTTGCCCACCCCGGTCGGGCCGAGGAAGAGGAACGAGCCACTCGGACGATTCGGGTCGGCCAGGCCGGCGCGCGAGCGGCGAACGGCATTGGCCACCGCCACCACCGCCTCATGCTGACCGATGACACGGGTGTGCAGCATGTCCTCCATGCGCAGCAGCTTGTCGCGCTCGCCTTCGAGCATTTTCGAGACAGGAATGCCGGTCCACTTGGAAACCACCTCGGCGATTTCCTCGTCGGTCACCTTGTTGCGCAGCAGCTGGTTCTCTTTCTTGCCGTGCTGATCGACCATTTCCAGGCTGCGCTCGAGGTCCGGAATGATGCCGTATTGCAGCTCCGCCATGCGCGCCAGATCGCCCTTGCGACGTGCCGCTTCGAGCTCCGCCTTGGCCTGCTCGATCTTCTGCTGGATTTGTGCCGAGCCTTGCACCTCGGCCTTTTCCGACTTCCAGATTTCCTCCAGGTCGGCGTATTCCCGCTCCAGCCTGGCGATGTCATCCTCGAGTTTGGCCAGGCGTTTCCTGGTGGCTTCGTCGTCCTCTTTCTTCAGTGCCTCACGCTCGATCTTCAGCTGGATCAGGCGTCGATCCAGGCGATCGAGCTCTTCCGGCTTGGAATCGATTTCCATGCGGATGCGACTGCCGGCCTCGTCGATCAGATCGATGGCCTTGTCCGGTAGCTGACGGTCAGTGATGTAGCGATGGCTGAGCTTGGCCGCAGCAATGATGGCACCGTCGGTAATGGTCACCCCATGGTGCACTTCGTAGCGTTCCTTGAGGCCCCGGAGGATGGCGATGGTGTCTTCCTCGCTCGGCTCATCGACCAGGACCTTCTGGAAGCGGCGCTCCAGCGCGGCGTCTTTCTCGATGTACTGGCGGTACTCGTCGAGGGTGGTGGCACCCACGCAATGCAGCTCGCCGCGCGCAAGCGCAGGCTTGAGCATGTTGCCCGCATCCATGGCGCCCTCGGCCTTGCCGGCACCGACCATGGTATGCAGCTCGTCGATGAACAGGATCACGCGCCCTTCCTGCTTGGACAGCTCGTTGAGCACCGCCTTGAGACGCTCCTCGAATTCGCCGCGGAACTTGGCGCCGGCAATCAGCGAGCCCATGTCCAGCGCCAGCAGACGCTTGTCCTTCAGCCCGTCAGGGACCTCACCGTTGACGATGCGCTGGGCCAACCCCTCGACGATGGCGGTCTTGCCCACACCCGGCTCGCCGATCAGCACCGGGTTGTTCTTGGTCCGCCGCTGCAGGACCTGGATGGTGCGACGAATCTCGTCGTCACGGCCGATCACCGGATCGAGCTTGCCGTCCTCGGCGCGCTTGGTCATGTCCACGGTGTACTTGTCCAGCGCCTGGCGCGATTCCTCGGCGTTGGGATCGTTGACCGCCTCGCCGCCGCGCAGGTTGCTGATGGCATTCTCCAGCGCCTTCTTGCTCACGCCCTGAGCCAGCAGCAGCTTGCCCAGGCGGGTATTGCCGTCCAGCGCGGCGAGCAGCACCAGCTCACTGGAAATGTACTGGTCGCCCTTCTGCTGGGCGATGCGATCGGCCTGGTTCAGCAGGCGCGCAAGATCCTGCGACAGGTTCATGTCGCCGGTGGGATTCTGCAGCTTCGGTAGCTGGTCGAGCTCCTTGGTGAGCGCCTGGCGCAAGGCATTGATATCGAAGCCGACCTGCATCAGCAACGGCTTGATCGAACCACCCTGCTGCTCGAGCAGCGCCTGCATCAGGTGCAACGGCTCGATGGATGGGTGATCCAGGCCGACGGCAATGGACTGGGCATCGGAGAGCGCAAGCTGAAGCTTGCTGGTCAATCGATCGATACGCATGGACGTTCATCCTCAGGTAAAGCGGGCCGGCGCTGTGAATCGCGCCTTACACAAACCCGCGAGATGCAGCTTAGATGAGGATGATTGTTGGAGATTCAAGGCGGATGACATTGATGCAGGTCATGCCAGGACCTGCAGTCAATGCCCTGGCTGCGGCTATGGCTCCAGCCAGATCAGACTGGCGAAGCGCCCCGTGCGCGAGGCACGGCGGTAGGAATAGAAGCGCGGATCGCTGAAGGTGCACAGGCCTCCACCATAAACCGCGTTGACGCCAACGGCCGCCAGGCGAATACGCGCCAGCTGATAGAGATCCGCCATGAAACGCCCGGGATTGTGACTCGGCAGGAAGGCCACGGCAGCCTCGGCATGCTGCGCCAGAAAAGCCTCGCGCACCTCGCTGCCCACTTCGAATGACGCCGGCCCGATCGCCGGCCCCAGCCAGGCCAGAACCTCGTCGGGCGGCACCGCCAGCGCCTCGAGCGTCGCTTCGAGCACGCCGCCAGCCAGGCCACGCCAGCCGGCGTGAGCGGCAGCGACACGGGTCGCGCCACGATCGCAGAACAGTACCGGCAGGCAATCGGCGGTCAGCACCGTGCAAGCTTCGCCAGGCACTGCGCTCCAGCTGGCATCGGCGGTCGCACAGACGCCGCGAGCAGCCTCGATCGCCACGCTGGAATGCACCTGCGCCAACCATACCGGCTGACAGCCGAGCACCTCCTGCAGATGCCGGCGATTGCAGGCCACCGCTGCCGGATCGTCACCGACGTGATCGCCCAGGTTGAAGCTGTCGAACGGGGCAACACTGAGCCCACCTCGACGCGTCGTCACGCAGGCGCGGACGCCGGCCGGAGCCGGCCAATCGGGTGTCAGCCAGTCTTCGCCCCAGGCGTTCACCCGACGAAGGCCTCGCGATCCTGCTGCAGCAGCGTCAGCAACCAGACGAAGTCGTCCGGTAGCGGCGACTCCCACTTCATGCGCTGCCCGGTCACGGGATGATCAAGCTCAAGGAAGCGCGCATGCAGGGCCTGGCGCGGGAAGTCGCGCAACGACTGCACCAACGTCGGGCTGGCCGCCGGCGGAATACGAAAACGCCCGCTGTAGAGCGGATCGCCCACCAGCGGATAACCGAGATGGGTCATGTGCACACGAATCTGATGGGTGCGCCCGGTTTCCAGCTTGACCCGCACATGGGTGTGCGAGCGGAAGCGCTCGAGCACCCGGTAGTGGCTGACCGCCGGCTTGCCGCCCTCCACGACCGCCATGCGCTGGCGCTGCTGGCCATGCCGGCCGATCGGCGCATTGACCGTGCCGCCGGTAATGATCACGCCAATCACGATGGCCTCATAGATGCGGCTGACGCTGCGTGCCTGCAACTGCTCGACCAGGCGGGTCTGCGCCTGCAGCGTCTTGGCCACCACCATCAGGCCCGTGGTGTCCTTGTCCAGGCGATGCACGATGCCGGCACGCGGCACGTTGATCAGATCCGGAACATGGTGCAGCAAGGCGTTGAGCAGCGTGCCGTCGGCATGCCCGGCCGCCGGATGCACCACCAGGCCGGCCGGCTTGTCGATCACCAGGATCTGCTCGTCCTCGTAGACGATGTCGAGCGGGATGTCCTGGGCCACCCATTCGCCCTGCGCCTGCTGTTCGGCGCTCAGTTCGAGCAGGGCACCGGCATGCACCGTGTCGCGGGGGCGCAGCACAGCGCCATCCACCGTCAGCAGACCATCCTTGATCCAGGCGGCAAGACGCGAGCGCGAGTGTTCGGAAAAGAGCTGCGCCGCGACCTGATCGAGACGTTGCCCGCCAAGGTCAAACGGCACCTCGGCACTGAGTTGGATGGCCTGCTTGGAAGTCGTGGACATACGGCGAGATAGATTCGTCTGAGAGAGGCAGGTGACATCCGCTGATCGCAGATGAACCCGGGGACCGCAGATGGCGGAGCGGCCTTTGGTTTCGGCTACACGCTTGTGTTTAAATACGGCGTCTTTGTCCCGGCGCACCGGGGCGCTCATCATAACAGGACGGCTCCGCGCGAGACAGCCAGCCGTCACAGGGACGCAAGCCGCCATGCAAGTGAAACACCTGCTGCTGATCGCCATTTTCGCCCTAACCGCCGCCTGTTCGTCCAACGAGACCGTCGACGAGAACCTGGGTGAAGTCGAGCTGTACCAGCAAGCACAGGCCGACCTGGACAACAAGAGCTACACCAGCGCCATCAGCAAGCTCAAGGCTCTGGAGTCACGCTATCCGTTCGGCCGCTTCGCCGAGCAGGCGCAGCTCGAACTGATCTACGCCTACTATCGGAATGTCGAGCCTGAAGCCGCACGTGCCGCGGCAGAGCGCTTCATCCGCCTGCACCCGCAGCATCCGAACGTCGACTATGCCTACTACCTCAAGGGCCTGGCCTCGTTCGACCAGGATCGCGGCCTGCTCGCGCGCTTCCTGCCGCTGGACATGACCAAACGCGACCCGGGCGCCGCTCGCGATTCGTTCAACGAATTCGCCCAGCTCACCAGCCGCTATCCCAACAGCCGCTACTCGCCGGATGCCAAGACGCGCATGGTCTACCTGCGCAACCTGCTGGCGGCCAACGAAATCCACGTGGCGCACTACTACCTCAAGCGCCAGGCATATGTCGCTGCGGCCAACCGCGGGCGTTACGTGGTGGAAAACTTCCAGGGCACGCCGGCGGTGGCCGATGGCCTGGCGGTGATGACCGAGGCCTACCAGCGCCTGGGGCTCGACGACCTCGCCGAGACCAGCCTGAAGACCCTGCAGCTCAACTACCCGGAGCACGTGACGCTCGAAGACGGCAAGTTCACGCCGATCGAGCGCGAAGACGACAACCGCAGCTGGCTGAGCAAGGCGACGCTGGGGTTCATCGAGGGCGAAGCGCCGCGCCCGGATGTCTCCCAGGCCAATCGCGACGTGCTGCGCCAGTACGAAAGCGCCGAGCAGGACCTGCCCGAAGAGCTCCGCCCGGTGCTTGAGGAAGTCGAGCAGCAGGAGGCCAAGCGCTCCTGGTGGAGTCGCCTGACCTTTGGCCTGTTCGACTGAGCGAGGCCAGCCGGCACCGGGACGCTTCGCCAGGCCAGATCGGGCCCGCCATGATCGTCCCCATGCCCGCCTGATCGTAACGCTTAACCGGAAGGAATCGATATGGGTCTGTTTCGCCTGCTGTTCTGGATCGCACTGATCGGCGCAGCCTTCTGGCTGTGGCGCCGCTTTACACAGAAGAAGGCCGCTCCCAGGCAACGCCAGTCCAGCCTGCCGATGGTCCGCTGCGCGCAGTGCGGCGTGCATGTACCGCAGGACCAGGCACTCCAGTCTCAGGATCGCTGGTACTGCAGCCAGGCTCATCTGGAGCAGGACAGCACCCCCGGTGGGCACTGAAAACCTCACCTTCCTCGGCGACCAGGGACGGAGAATCCTCCGTCTTTACCATCTCTACCGCCTGACCATCGGCCTGGCACTGGTGCTGCTGATCAGCAGCGATCTGCACAGCGACCTGCTGCAGATGATCAATCCACAGCTGTTCCAGTACGGCGCCTGGCTCTACCTGATCCTCAACATCATCGTCGCCGTACTGGTGCAGAATCCGACGCGCGACCTGCCCGTGCTCAGCCTGGCGCTGATGGACGTCATCCTGCTGTCAGGCCTGTTCTATTTCGGCGGCGGCACACCTAGCGGAATCGGCAACCTGCTGATCATCGCAGTCGCCATCGCCAACATCCTTCTGCGCGGGCGCGTCGGTTTCTTCATTGCCGCCGTGGCCGCGATCGGCCTGATCTACCTGACCTTCTATCTCAGCATCAGCCGGCCGCAAGCCAGCAGCCAGTACCTCCAGGCCGGCGCGCTTGGCACGCTTTGCTTCGCTGCCGCATTCCTGGTGCAAGGCCTCACCCGCCGACTCCAGGCCAGTGAAAACCTCGCGCGCCAACGCGCTGAAGACGTGGCCAACCTCGAAGCGCTCAATTCACTGATCCTCCAGCGCATGCGCACCGGCATCCTGGTGCTGGACCCTCAGGAGCGCGTACTGCTGGCCAACCAGGGCGCCCTGCAACTGCTCGGCCAGGATTCGCTGGCCGGCGAACGCCTCGCCCCACGCTGCCCTGAGCTGCTCCAGGCACTGCAGCAGTGGCGTGGCAACCCCACGCTGCGCCCGCAGAATCTCCGGGCCACGCCAGGCGGACCAACGTTGCAGCCAAGCTTCGCTGCCTTGCAGCACGGCAACAAAGTCGACACCCTGGTGTTCCTCGAGGACATCTCGCAGATTGCCCAGAAGGCCCAGCAACTCAAGCTCGCCTCCCTTGGCCGCCTTACCGCCAGCATCGCCCACGAGATCCGCAACCCCCTGGGCGCCATCAGCCACGCAGCGCAACTGCTTCATGAATCCGAGGAACTGGACGACTCCGACCGGCGCCTGGCACAGATCATCCAGGACCACTCGCGGCGGATGAATCTGGTCATCGAAAACGTCCTGCAACTCTCACGGCGCCGCCAGGCGGAGCCACAACTGCTGGACCTCAAGTACTGGCTTCACCGTTTCATCAGCGAGTTCCGCCAGGGGCTGAGCCCGCAACAGAGCGTCCACCTGGAGGCCATCGGCAGCTCCCTGCAGACTCGCATGGACCCCAACCAGCTCACTCAGGTGCTGACCAATCTGGTGCAGAACGGGTTGCGCTACAGTGGCCAGCAACACTCGCATGCGCAGGTCTGGCTGCGGTTGTTCCGCGACGAGGAATGCGACTTGCCGATCGTGGAGGTGCTCGATGACGGCCCGGGTATCGCTGCCGAGCAACTGCAAAATGTGTTCGAGCCGTTCTTTACTACCGAGAGCAAAGGCACCGGGCTGGGGCTGTATATTTCCCGGGAGCTCTGCGAAAGCAACCAGGCCCGGCTGGACTATCGCGAGCGACCCGAGGGCGGCAGCTGCTTTCGCATCATCTTCGCCCATCCGCGCAAGCTGGGCTGAAGCGCAGGCTGCCGGCAACGCATCACACATCGACCAAAACGGCAGCCCCGGCGGCCACTGCGGGGTTAACATGCTGCCAGCCACCCCGGCGGACGACACCCGCTTCACGAATCAAGAGCAGGACCATGACCGCGCGCCAGAAAGCACTGATCATCGATGACGAGCCGGATATCCGCGAACTGCTGGAGATCACCCTCGGCCGCATGAAGCTCGATACCCGCAGCGCACGCAACCTCAAGGAAGCTCGCGAATGCCTGGCACGCGAGCACTACGACCTGTGCCTGACCGACATGCGCCTGCCCGATGGCAGCGGCCTGGAACTGGTGCAGCTCATTCAGCAGCAGCACCCGCAGTTGCCCGTGGCGATGATCACCGCATATGGCAGCCTCGATACCGCCATCGGCGCACTCAAGGCGGGGGCGTTCGATTTTCTAACCAAGCCCGTGGACCTCAATCGCTTGCGCGAACTGGTCAGCAGCGCCCTGCGTCTGCGCGAGCCTGTCGCGGAGGTTCCGGTGGACAACCGCCTGCTCGGCAGCGCTCCACCGATGAAGATCCTGCGCACGCAGATCGGCAAGCTCGCGCGCAGCCAGGCACCGGTCTACATCAGCGGCGAATCCGGCAGCGGCAAGGAACTGGTGGCCCGTCTGATCCACGAGCAGGGCTCTCGCAGCGAGAAACCCTTCGTCCCGGTCAATTGCGGCGCCATACCATCGGAACTGATGGAGAGCGAGTTCTTCGGCCACAAGAAAGGCAGTTTCAGTGGCGCCATCGAGGATAAGCCGGGCTTGTTCCAGGTCGCCAACGGCGGCACCCTGTTTCTCGATGAAGTGGCGGACCTGCCACTGCCGATGCAGGTCAAGCTGCTGCGCGCCATCCAGGAAAAGGCCGTTCGTGCTGTCGGCGGCGCTCAGGAAGTAATGGTTGATGTGCGCATTCTCTGCGCGACCCACAAGGATCTGGCCAGCGAAGTTGCCGCGGGCCGCTTCCGCCAGGACCTGTATTACCGCCTGAACGTCATCGAATTGCGTGTGCCGCCGCTGCGCGAGCGCCGCGAGGACATCGCCGTGCTGGCCGACGCCATGCTGCGCCGCCTGGCCCAGGCGTGCGGCGACGCCAGCGTCCGCCTGCACCCGGATGCACTGGCCAAGCTTGAGAGCTATCGCTTCCCCGGAAACGTACGCGAACTGGAGAACATGCTCGAGCGCGCCTACACCCTCTGCGAAGGAGAAGAAATCAAGGCTGCCGACTTGCGCCTGGCGGACGGCCCCGTGCTGCCGGACAGCGGCGATAGCAGGCTGGCACAGGTCGACAACCTGGAAGACCACCTTGAAGAAATCGAACGAAAACTGATCATGCAGGCGCTGGAGGAAACCCGCTGGAACCGCACCGCAGCGGCACAACGACTCGGCCTGACCTTCCGCTCGATGCGCTATCGGCTGAAGAAGCTCGGGTTGGATTGAGCTGCAAGCCAACGTAGGGTGGATGTCGTTTTTACATCCACCATGACTTCACTCGCCAGATCGGTGAAGCGTACCCCGGCCTGCAACTCGACGGCACCGCATCCCAGCAGGGTGGACTTCAGCCCACCACCACCAGGCCTGCAGCTCGCGACTGCCCTTACCCCTGCGACAACAGATTGCGCAGATCGATGATCGCCGCATTGGCGCGCGAGATGTAGTTGGCCATCACCAGCGAGTGGTTGGCCAGTACGCCAAAACCACTGCCATTGAGCACCAGCGGGCTCCACAGCGGTTCCTGTGCCGCCTCCAGCTCGCGAATGATCTGCCGGACGCTGATGGTGGCATTCTTCTTCGCCAGCACATCGGCAAAATCGACTTCGATGGCCCTAAGCAGATGCGACAGTGCCCAGGCCTGCCCACGCGCCTCGAAGAAGACATTGTCGATCTGCATCCATGGCGTCTCGACCACCTGCTCCTTGACCTCAGGAACGATGCCCGCCCGCTCCTGTTCCGGCGCGACATCGGCGTCCAGACGCACCCGCCCGACGGAGGCCGAAAGGCGCTGCGACAGCGATCCCAGCCGGGTCGCGGCGTCACCGAGCCAGTTGTTCAGGTTGTCGGCGCGCGTGTAGAAGAGCGCCTTGGGTGCGGGATCGCTCAGGCGGACCAGATAGCGGTCCAGTGCGCGGATGCCATTGCGGTATTCGGATTCGGACGCCGGCAGCGTCCAGCTACGATTGTCGAAGTTGAACAGCGGCTCGGCTTTGGCCAGGTCCGGATCTTCGGTGGATTGCGACTGCGAACGGGCAAAATCCTTGCGCAGTGCCCGTGCAAGGTCGCGGACCTGCACCAGCACGCCATATTCCCAGCTCGGCATGTTGTCCAGCCACAAGCCGGGCGGCGCGATATCGTTGCTCAGGTAGCCGCCGGGCTTGTCGAGCAAGGTGCTGGCAACCCGCTTGAGGGTTTCCACGGTGGTGTAACCACTGGCCAGCTGCAGTTGCGAAGCTTCGGCACTCTGACGTGCATGCTGCTGCACCGGAAACAGATCGGGCTCACGGCTCCAGTACCAGCCCAGGACCACGGTCACCAGCAGATAGATGCCGACCAGGGCGGCAAGAGCCGGCAGAAGCGGGCTGCTGCTCCGATTGCTGGCCTCACCGGCTGAGCGGCTGGAGCGACCGAGACGGGCGAAGCGATTCTTCCAGTCCAACATGGGCTATGTGTCCTTCTCGCGATTCCGAAATTCGACCACCGTACGCCGGAGACGTTGCGGTGACTGGCCGTTACTATAACGCAGCACCCCATCCCGCTCAGTGTCAAATTGAGAACCACTACCGCGCGGCGCACTTCCAAAGCGCTCAGGTGGTGATAGCATGCCGCCACTACAGAGTGCCGGGGCAGTGCGCCTGGTACACAGGGATATCGACATGTCGGATCAGGAAGAACTCAAGCAGCACTTCGCCCAGCGGGTCATCCATCAGGCCCGTGAAGTGCTGGAAGTCTGGCAACAGCTGCAACGCAGCGAATGGAACGATGGCTACCATGCGGCCTTGACCGAAGCGACGTCGCGCCTTCGAAAATTCGCTGATCGCTTCGAGCAGACCGAGCACGCCGAGCTGGCGCTGAGCATCGAGGACTGCCTCAGCGACATCAAGGACAACCGCGGCCGCCTCTCCAGCAGTACCATTTCCATGCTGAGCCAGCTGATCTACCGGCTGGCGCGGACCGGCCTGCGCCACACCGACCCACAAAACCAGTCCTTCCTGCCGCCACTGAGCAAGCCGGTGTACATCGCACTGCAGGATCAGGAGCGCGCTGACCATCTGGTGCGCCAGCTGGACTTCTTCAGCATGTCCGCCCAGGCATTCGGCAACGTCACCGCCTTCCGCGCCGCCATGCATCGCCGCCACCCGTCAGCCATCGTCATGGAGGTCGACTTCAACGGCCCCGGCGAAGGGCTGCGCCTGGCCGAGCAAGTCCAACAAGGGCTCGAGGCCAAGCTGCCGCTGCTGTTCTTCAGCCATGCCGAAACCGATACCCCGACGCGACTGGCAGCCGTGCGCGCGGGAGGCCTGGAGTTCTTCACCGGCACCCTCGATGCCAGCAGCCTGCTGGAAAAGGTCGAAATATTCACCCGCACGGCGCATTACGAACCGATCCGCGTGCTGATCATCGACGACTCCCGAGCCCAGGCGACCCACACCGAGCGCGTCCTGAACAATGCCGGCATCGTGACCCATACCCTGACCGAGCCGATTCAGGCCATCGCCACGCTGGCGGAGTTCCAGCCGGACCTGATCATCCTCGACATGTACATGCCCGAATGCCTGGGCACCGAGCTGGCCAAGGTCATCCGCCAGCACGAACGCTATGTCAGCGTGCCGATCATCTACCTGTCCGCCGAGGACGACCTGGACAAGCAGCTCGACGCGATGGGTGAAGGCGGCGACGATTTCCTCACCAAGCCGATCAAGCCAAGCCATCTGATCGCTACCGTGCGTACGCGCGCGACCCGGGCCAGAAGCCTCAAGGCACGCATCGTTCGCGACAGTCTCACCGGGCTCTACAACCACACCCACAGTCTGCAACTGCTCGAAGACGCACGCTTCCGCGCCCGCCGCGACCAGCGCCCGCTGAGCTTCGCCATGCTCGACATCGATCATTTCAAGCGCGTCAACGACACTTTCGGCCACCCAATGGGCGACCGGGTCATCAAGAGCCTGGCGCTGTTCCTGAAACAGCGCCTGCGCAAGACCGATCATATCGGTCGCTACGGCGGCGAGGAGTTCGCCGTGATTCTGCCCGATACCCCAGCTGAATCGGCCTGCAGGGTGCTCAACGACATTCGCCAGCGCTTCGCCGAAATCCGCTTTCCCGCTCCACCCCAGGATCTGAGCTGTACTTTCAGCTGCGGCATCACCGAGCTGAGCGCAGATGCCGAGGTCAAGAGCCTCACCCAGCAGGCAGACGAGGCGCTCTATCGCGCCAAGCGTGGCGGGCGCAATCGCGTCGAACGCTATTGAGCCGCCACCCGACAGGAGCACACAGCCACTTTTTGGTCCGCCCGGCAGTCGGATTCACGGCCCGAACCACTCGACCAGGCACCGCTGTCATGCAAATGACATCAAACTGCCATAGCTTTCAGTCCTCTCGATCTTTTACGTGAGGCGAGGATGCGCCTGAAGTCGCTTACCACTCTCAACACGCTACTGCTCGTAGCGGTCTGCCTCGCGCTCGGCGCCACCCTCTGGTGGTCGGAGAAGGCGCTGGAACGTCCCTACCTGCTCATGGCGCGCTACCTCGGCCTGTCCCAGCAGTTTCAGCATCAGGCGGCAGAAAACATACACGCCTACCTGGCCAACGGAGATGCGCTGCGTCACAGTCAGGCACAACAGGCCCTCGACCAGCTCGGACAGGACATCGCCGAGCTGCCCGAAGGGCTGGCGGACCAACTGCGCCCAAGCCTGCAGGAACTGACCCGCTTCACCGCCAATGACCTGCTCGCGGCCGGAAAACTGGCCGGCGATCCGCAGGGACTGCTGCTCCAGGCAGAACGTGAGATGGCCGGCACGCTATCGCAGCTGGATGACTACCGAACCGAAGCCAACCACCCTGGCGCACAGGACTACCAGCGCCCGCTTTTCGCGGCAGCCCAACAACTGCAACGCCTGGGTCACGCACGCGGCAAACTGGTGAGCAGCGGTCGCGATGAGCTGACCGGCGAGGTGGAGCAGACGCTGCACAATCTCGAGCAGGAGGCTGCAAAGCTGGAGGCGCTGCCCCTGCTGGGCGTCGAAGCGACAGGCCAGTCGGCGGCGAGCAGTTTCGCGGCGCTGCTGGACCTGGGGAGTGCCACGGATCAGAGCAGCGAGGATCGAGGCATCGCGCTCAAGCGCGAGCTCGCCAGCCTGATCAAGCGCTACCCGGCCGAGCTCCAGCGCACCCGCCAGCTGATCCGCCAACGCAGTGAGTTGCTGGACAGCAGCACGCGCAAGATCAGCGCCGTGCAACAGGCGCTGGCCGAACTGGAACCGACGGTACGCGCAGAGCATGGGCGCATCCAGGCCGAGGTGCGACTGATCCAGGGCGTCATCATCGGGCTCATTCTGCTCATAGCCCTGGCCGCGGACCGCCTGCAACGCCAGCTGACCCGCACCCTGAGCCAACTGGTACCGACCCTCTCGGCCTGGGCGGAAGGTGATTTCACCCACGATGCCCGGATCAAGTCGAAGATCCGCGAGATCACCGACATCGAGAGCTCGCTCAACCGCCTGCGCAGCTACCTGCTGCAGCTGGTCGGGACGCTTCGCGAACAGACCGTTCAGGTGGCAGACAGCAGCCGCACACTCGATGAAATGAGCAGCGACCTGCATGACAGCGCACAGCGACAGACCGGCGACACTGCGCAGATCCGCGATTCGCTGGGCGAGCTGGAAGCGACCATCCAGCAGGTAGCCGACGGCGCCGGCGAAGCCGCCGAGGCCAGCCGTGCCGCCGCGCGTGCCGTGCAGCAGGGCCAGCAGGTGATCGGCGAGAGCCTGACCGGCCTGCACGGACTGGTCAGCGAGGTGCAGGGCAACGCTGTGGCCATCGAACGCCTGGCCGATGAGACCACCACCATCGGGAACGTGCTGACGGTCATTCGCGCCATCGCCGAACAGACCAACCTACTCGCGCTCAACGCGGCTATCGAAGCCGCCCGTGCCGGCAGTCATGGGCGCGGCTTCGCAGTCGTGGCAGACGAGGTACGCTCGCTGGCGCAGCGCACCAGTGGCGCTACCGAAGAAATCCAGCAGTTGATCGGCAGCCTGCAGCAGGCCGCGCGACAGTCGGTGCTGGCGATGCGCAGCCAGGTCGAGCATGCCGAAAGCACTGCCAACCTGGCGCAGAGTGCCGATCAGGCGCTGGACGAGATCGTTTCGACCATCGCAACCATCAGCCGCATGGCGGAGCAGATCGCCCAGGCCACCGCCCAGCAAGGCGATACGGTGAGCGAGATTCGCGGCCACAGCGAACGCATTCACCAGATCGGCGATGCCAACCTGAGCCATATCAGTCGCGGGCGCGAGCAGAGTGCACAGATGCTGCGCCTGGGCAGTGAACTGGACCGGGCGACCCAGGCGTTCAGGTTCTAAAAAACGGAGCCTGACGCTCCGTTTTCTTATGCCGAGGAAGCGCTACCGCTAACGTGGCGCGACCGGGCGATTTGGCTTGCCGCCCTTGCCCGCCGGCTTGCCGCTCTTTTCCGCCTTGCGCCGGGCTTCGGCCGCGGCCTTGGCCTGCTCGCGCTTGTCCCAGGCATTGCCGTCGTGGCTGCGTGGCGGCAGGCCATTGTGCTGGGTGAGGATCTTGCCGCCCTGCCCGGCCTTCTTGCTGCCCACCGGCGTGGAATTCTTGCGCCGCGCGCTCTGATAGCCCTCGGTGGCCGGCTGGTGCGCCGGGATCAGCTGATGCTTGCCATTGCCGATCAGGTCGGCGCGGCCCATGCGGATCAGCGCCTCACGCAGCATCGGCCAACCCCTGGGATCGTGGTAACGCAAGAAGGCCTTGTGCAGGCGGCGCTGCTCCTCGCTCTTGACGATCGTCACGCCCTCGCTCTTGTAGGTCACCTTGCGCAGCGGGTTCTTGCCGGTGTGATACATCGCTGTGGCCGAGGCCATCGGCGACGGATAGAAGGCCTGCACCTGGTCGGCGCGGAAGCCGTTGGCTTTCAGCCACAGGGCGAGGTTCATCATGTCCTCGTCGGTGGTGCCCGGGTGCGCGGCGATGAAGTACGGGATCAGGTACTGCTCCTTGCCCGCCTCCTTCGAATACTTCTCGAACATTCGCTTGAAACGGTCATAGGTGCCGATGCCCGGCTTCATCATCTTGTCCAGCGGACCGCGCTCGGTGTGTTCCGGGGCGATCTTCAGATAGCCGCCGACATGATGCGTGACCAGTTCCTTGACGTACTCCGGCGACTCCACGGCAAGGTCGTAGCGCAGGCCGGAGGCGATCAGGATCTTCTTCACGCCCGGCAGCGCGCGCGCCTTGCGGTACAGTTCGATCAGCGAGCTGTGGTCGGTATCGAGGTTCTCGCAGATGCCGGGGAACACGCAGGACGGCTTGCGGCAGTGCTTCTCGATCTCGTGGCTCTTGCAGGCCAGGCGATACATGTTGGCTGTCGGCCCGCCAAGGTCGGAGACCACGCCTGTGAAGCCCGGCACGTTCTTCATTTCCTCGATCTCGTGCAGGATCGACTCGTGGGAACGGCTCTGGATGATGCGTCCCTCGTGCTCGGTGATCGAGCAGAAGGTGCAGCCACCGAAGCAGCCGCGCATGATGTTCACCGAGAAACGGATCATCTCGTAGGCCGGGATCTTCGCCCCGGCATAGGCCGGATGCGGCACGCGCGCATAGGGCGCGGCGAACACGTAATCCATTTCCTCGGTGGTCAGCGGAATCGGCGGCGGGTTGAGCCACAGCTCGCGGTCGTCGTGCCGCTGCACCAGCGCACGGGCGTTGCCAGGGTTGGTTTCCAGGTGCAGCACGCGGTTGGCGTGGGCATACAACGCCGGATCGTTGCGCACCTTTTCGAAGGACGGCAGGCGGATCACCGTGCGCTCGCGCTCGAGTTTCGGGTGCGGCAGCAGCTCGACCGGCCGGGCCTCGTTCGGGTCTTCCTGCGGCCCTTTATCCTTCTCGATGGCGCAGGCGGACAGATCCTGGGTATTGACGTAGGGGTTGATGATCTTGTCGATCTTGCCCGGACGGTCGATGCGCGTGGAGTCGATCTCGAACCAGCCCTCGGGCGTGTCCTTGCGGATGAACGCGGTGCCGCGCACGTCGGTGATGGCTTCGATCGACTCGCCGCGGGCCAGGCGCTGAGCCACCTCGACAATGGCCCGCTCGGCATTGCCGTAGAGCAGGATGTCGGCAGTGGCATCCATCAGGATCGAGCGGCGTACCTTGTCCGACCAGTAGTCGTAATGGGCAATACGGCGCAGCGAAGCCTCGATGCCGCCGAGCACCACTGGCACGTGCTTGTAGGCCTCCTTGCAGCGCTGGCTGTAGACCAGGCTGGCGCGGTCCGGGCGCTTGCCGGCCAGACCACCCGGGGTATAAGCGTCATCGGAGCGGACCTTGCGATCGGCGGTGTAGCGGTTGATCATCGAGTCCATGTTGCCGGCGGCGACGCCGAAGAACAGGTTCGGCTCGCCGAGCTTCATGAAGTCGTCTTTGCTCTGCCAGTCGGGCTGACTGATGATGCCGACGCGAAAGCCCTGCGCCTCGAGCAGGCGGCCGATGATCGCCATGCCGAAAGACGGATGATCGACATAGGCATCACCCGTGACGATGATGATGTCGCACGAATCCCAGCCGAGCTGATCCATCTCCTCCCTGCTCATCGGCAGGAACGGCGCCGGACCGAAACACTCGGCCCAGTACTTGGGATAGTCGAACAGTGGCTTGACGGCATGCATGGCTGGAAACCGGGGCAGCGAAAACGGGCGCGGAATATAGCACAAAAAATAACCAAGTCCGACCACCGCACAGGGTCTTTATCCACCCCGCGACAGCCGCGCGCAGATAACCGGCAGCGCCGGCTACGCCCGTGCGCCCCGACTCAACGCTCCGGGTCAGCCGATATAGCGCCGGGGGACCCTGCCGGTCACCTTGGTCAGCAACTCGTAGCCGATGGTGCCGCAGGCTTGGGCGAGTTCGTCGACCGGCATCTGCACGCCCCACAGCTCCACCGCGTCGCCGAGCTGTGCCTGGGGCAAGTCCGTCAGATCCACCGCGAGCATGTCCATCGAGACCCGGCCGGCAAGCGGCACCCGCTGCCCGCGGATGACTACCGAAGTGCCGGAGGGCGCGGTTCTTGGATAGCCGTCGGCATATCCGCAACTGACGGTGCCGATCCGCGACGGCCGCTGCGCCAGCCAACCGGCGCCGTAGCCGACGCTTTCACCGGCCGGCACCTCACGAACGGCGATCAGGGCGCCGGTCAGCGTCATCGCCGGCTTGAGCCCCAGCTCCCTGGCGCTCAACTCGGCAAAGGGCGTGGCCCCGTACAGCATGATGCCGGGACGGATCCAGGCCATGTGCGCCTGGGGCAACGTCAGTACCGCGGCGGAGTTGGCCAGCGAACAGTTATCGAATTGCAGCGACAGCAGTTCGGCATAGCGCTCCAGCTGAATTTCGGTCAGTGGATGGCCGCGCTCGTCGGCGCAGGCAAAGTGGCTGATCAGGTTCAGCTCGCCGACCTGGACTGCGCCCTTGAGCCGCGCATGACATTCGCGCAGACCGTCCATGCTGAAGCCCAGCCGGTGCATGCCCGAGTCCAGCTTGAGCCAGACATTCAGCGGCCGTGACAGCTCGGCGCCCAGCAGCCATTCGGCCTGACGCTGATCCTGAATGGCGATGTCCAGCCCCAGTTCCGCCGCGCGCACGTATTCGGCCGGCTCGAAACAGCCTTCAAGCAGCAGGATCCGAGCCTCGGGCGCGCTGGCGCGGATGTCTTCGGCCTCCTCCAGGCACGCCACGGCAAAACCGTCGGCGATGTCGCGCAGGGCGGTCACCGCTTGCCGCGCACCATGCCCGTAGGCATTGGCCTTGACCACGGCGAAAGCCTGGCGCTGCGGTGCGCACTGCTTGGCGAGCAGGTAGTTGTGGCGAAGTGCGGTCAGATCGACCGTAGCAACCAGCGGACGCATGGATTGGTTCCTGTACAGCGGAGGGAAAGCGGAAATCTTACTCCTGCCGGGGTATTCGCGCAGAGGCTTGGCGCTTGAGAGGATTCGGAAAGCAACTCAGCCCTTTTCGGCGCTGATAACGCAGCGGCGAGCTGCAACCCGCCTGGCTCCGCTTTTTTCGTCGAGCCCTCCAGCCTCCAGCGCCTTCAGCGACCGCTCTTCCTGCGCTTACTCGTCATCGAACTGATAACTGCCCGGCGCCAGATTCTCGAAGCGCGAGTACTTGCCCAGGAAGGCCAGGCGCGTGGTACCGATCGGGCCGTTCCGCTGCTTGCCGATGATGATTTCGGCGACGCCCTTGTACTCGGTTTCCGGGTGATAGACCTCGTCGCGGTAGACGAACATGATGATGTCCGCGTCCTGCTCGATCGCCCCGGATTCACGCAAGTCGGAGTTCACCGGGCGCTTGTTGGGGCGCTGTTCCAGCGAGCGGTTGAGCTGCGACAGGGCGATCACCGGACAGTTGAATTCTTTCGCCAGGCCCTTGAGCGAGCGCGAAATCTCGGAGATCTCGTTGACGCGGCTGTCGCCGCTGGAGCCCGGAATCTGCATCAGCTGCAGGTAGTCGACCATGATCATGGCGATTTCGCCATGTTCGCGAGCCAGACGCCGGGTCCGCGCGCGCATCTCGGAGGGGCTGATACCGGCCGTATCGTCGATGAACAGCTTGCGATCGTTGAGCAGGTTGACCGCCGAGGTCAGCCGCGGCCAGTCGTCATCGTCGAGCTTACCGGCACGTACCTTGGTCTGGTCGATGCGTCCGAGCGAGGCGAGCATACGAATGACGATGGAGTCGGCTGGCATCTCCAGGGAGAACACCAGCACCGCCTTGTCGGTACGCAACACGGCATTCTCGACGAGGTTCATGGCAAAGGTGGTCTTACCCATCGATGGACGCCCAGCGACGATGATCAGGTCAGCCGGCTGCAAGCCGCTGGTGGCTTCGTCCAGATCGGTGAAACCGGTGGATAGGCCGGTGATCGCCTCGCCGGCATTGAACAGGGTGTCGATACGGTCGATAGCCTTGACCAGGATGTCGTTGATGCCGATCGGCCCGCCGGTCTTGGGCCGCGCCTCGGCGATCCGGAAGATCAGCCGCTCGGCTTCGTCAAGGATCTCCTCGCCGGTTCGGCCCTGCGGGGCGTAGGCGCTATCGGCGATCTCGTTGCTGATGCCGATCAGCTGCCGCAGCGTGGCACGCTCGCGAATGATCTGCGCATAGGCCTTGATGTTCGCCACCGACGGCGTGTTCTTCGCCAGTTCGCCGAGATAGGCCAGCCCGCCGACCTGCGGCAGGTGACCTTCCTTGTCCAACTGCTCGGACAGGGTCACCACGTCGAACGGTGAGTTGCGCTCGGCCAGGGTGAAGATGGCGCGAAAGATGAGGCGATGGTCATGGCGATAGAAGTCGCCATCGGATACCTGGTCGAGCACACGCTCCCAGGCATTGTTGTCCAGCATCAGACCGCCGAGTACCGCCTGCTCAGCCTCGATGGAGTGTGGCGGCACCTTGAGCGCGGCGGTTTCCAGATCGTACTGCTGGGGGACACTGATGTCGTTCATGGCACTCGGAATTCGAAACGGAAAAAACAAAGGGCACGCTCCACTCGCGTGGAAGCGTGCCCGATGTTACGCGTCAGGCACCAACGGTGCCAGACGATGGCTTAGCCGGCTACGACGATCAGCTTGACGGTCGCTTCGACGTCGGAGTGCAGGTGCACGGCCACGTCGTATTCGCCGGTCTGGCGGATGGTGCCGTTCGGCAGACGAACTTCGCTCTTCGCCACTTCGACGCCAGAGGCGGTCAGTGCATCAGCGATGTCGTGAGTACCGATGGAACCGAACAGCTTGCCCTCATCGCCCGCGGTGGCGGTGATGGTGACTTCCAGTTCGGCCAGCTGAGCAGCACGAGTTTCGGCAGAAGCCTTCTTCTCGGCAGCGGCTTTTTCCAGCTCGGCGCGGCGGGCTTCGAACTCGGCGATGTTGGCCGGGGTCGCAGCAGTAGCCTTGCCTTGCGGCAGCAGGTAGTTACGGCCGTAACCGGCCTTGACGTTTACCTTGTCGCCCAGGTTGCCCAGGTTGGCGATCTTTTCCAGCAGGATGACTTCCATTTGAGTCTTACCTCTTAACTTTTAACCTTCACCGTTCGCAGGCCCCGCACCGTTCTTACCGGCTGCGCGACCGCGAAAATCAAACAGACTGTCGACAATGGCCAAAACGGCCAGTAGCGGATAAATCAACTGCATGAACAGCACCAGCGTGACGTAAAGCCCCACCAGCCAGAACCGTGGCAAGCGCCCCTGAGCCACCAGCCCGTGCATCAGCGCGATGCCGGCAAACACCAGCGGCACGCTGCACAACGGGGCCAATACGGCCAGTTGTGCGCCCAGATTCGGCCCCAGCAGCATGCCCACCAACAGCAGCATCGCCAGCGGCGCTGGAAACCGCAGCGCTCGAAACTCGCTGCCGAAACCGCCCGGGTTGTACAACAGCGCCTGCCAGTAGCGGCCCAGCATCAGGCTCAACAGGGTGACGATCTGCAGCAAAGCAGCCAGAAGGCCGGTCAGCACCGGTACCAGCAACGACTCCAACCGGCCGCGCTCATCCACCGAAAGCTGCTGATAGGCACCCGACAATGCGTCAGGCAGCACTTTCTGCAACTCGCTGGCCAGCGCCGTGATCGGCTCGCCGAATACCGCACCGAGCGCCCAGACATACAGCAGCCCCAGGCCCACGCTGCACAACATCACCCGCACCCACGACGCCTGACTGCGTAACAGCAGAGCCAGCCCCAGCGAGCCCAGCAATACCAGCAGGGTTCGCGGATCGCCGAAGTACCACCAGGCCAGTGCCGGCAATATCGCCCAGACCAGCACCCCCAGCGCATCGTTGAGGCCGCGGCGCAACAACACCAGGCTGCCCGCAGCTGCACTCAGCCAGAACAACATGGGCAACGCTGCAGCACCTGCCACCACGAAGATGGCCTGCATACGGCCGCGCATGATGAACTCAGCCAGGGCGCGCATGCGATCTATCCTTTACTTCTGTCGACCAGCCGGATCAACGGCCGTGGCTGTCGGTGTAGGGCAGCAGGGCCAGGTAGCGGGCGCGCTTGATAGCGGTAGCCAGCTGACGCTGATAACGTGCCTTGGTTCCGGTGATACGGCTAGGAACGATCTTGCCGGTCTCGGAGATGTAGGCCTTCAGGGTGTTGAGATCCTTGTAATCGATCTCTTTCACGCCTTCGGCGGTGAAACGGCAGAACTTACGACGACGGAAAAAACGTGCCATGAAATAGGCTCCTCAATAGATCCGTGGATTACTCGTCAGCGTTGTTATCGCTGCCGTCACTGTCGCTCTCGCTGGAGCCATCAGTGCTTTCAGGGCGATCACGACGCTCGCGGCGCTCGCTACGGTTTTCCTCGGCCTTGAGCATTTCGGACTGTTCGGTCTCGGCTTCGTCGCGACGAATGATCAGGTTGCGGATGACAGCGTCGTTGTAGCGGAAGTTGTCTTCCAGCTCGGCCAGTGCCTTGCCGCTGCACTCGACGTTCAGCATCACGTAGTGAGCCTTGTGAACGTTGTTGATGGCATAAGCCAGCTGACGACGGCCCCAGTCTTCCAGGCGGTGGATCTTGCCGCCGTCTTCTTCGATCAGCTTGGTGTAACGCTCCACCATGCCGCCGACCTGCTCGCTCTGGTCCGGGTGAACCAGAAAGATGATTTCGTAATGACGCATAACTGCTCCTTACGGGTTGCAGCCTGCCGCCGATGCGGTCAGGCAAGGAGTGAATGACTTGTTGTCCCGCCTGCAGGAAGGCGCGCAAGCGCCTGCCACCCAGGCAAGGGGCGCCATTCTAGAGAAGGGCCGACAGCGGCGCAAGGCAAACTGGTGAATATTTAACCAGCACCGGGCGTTCAGCGTCTTGCTGCCTCGCGCTCGGCGCGAATGGCGTCGAGAAGGTCGCGCACCTGATGGATATCGTAGGGTTTGATCATGGTCCGCAACCGGCTCACCCCGACGTCGGAGGCGCTAACCGCGTATCCCGAGGCGATCACCAGCGAAAGCACCGGATGGCGGGCTGCGGCCTGCCGGACAAGGTCGATGCCGCTCATCCCGGCCAACCCCACATCGGTAAGCAGCACGTCGAAAGACTGCCGCTCGAGCGCCTCCAGTGCCTCTTCTGCCGTCTCGTGGACCTCGACCTGATGACCGAGCTCCATCATCACCTCGCCGGTCAGCATGCGCAGCGTCGGATCATCCTCGACGAAGAGGATCCTCAATCCCATGTCCGCGGCGGGCGAGGCATCGCCCGCAACCTGCGACTGTTCTGCCAACGGCACCTCGGCCGCGACAGCATCCTGACTCTCATCCGCACAGCGCGGGAGGTGCACGCGCACCGCCGCGCCACCAGCCTCATCGCTGTCCAGCGTGACGAAGCCGCCACTCTGCTTGACGAACCCATAGACCATGCTCAGGCCCAGCCCCGACGCCCTACTGTCCTGCTTGGTGGTAAAGAAGGGCTCGAATGCGCGAGCACGAACCTCGTCGCTCATGCCGCCACCCTGGTCGATGACGCTGAGCGACACGAAATCGCCATGCTGCTCGGCCCCAGCTCCGCCCCTCAGCGAGCGATTCTCCAGGCGCAGTATCAGCCGCCCCCTGCCCGCCATCGCATCACGCGCATTGGCCGCCAGATTCAGCACCACGCTCTGCAGATTGCCGACATCGACGAATACCGGCCACGGACGACCCAGCACCTCCAGCTCGACCTGCACGGCCGACCCCAGGGCACCATTGAGCAACTCATGCATCTGTTCGAGAAGATCCGGCAGATGAACCTGTCGCGGCAGCAACGGCTGACGACTGGCGAAGGCCAGCAGCTGGGAGGCCAGGCGGGCACCTTTCTCGACGCCACTGACCGCCGCATCCAGCCGTCTGACTGCGGTCTCATCGCTGCCAACATTGCGCCGCAACAGCTGCAGATTGCCACCTATGATCTGCAGCATGTTATTGAAGTCATGGGCAATACCGCCGGTCAGCTTGCCCACCGCCTCAAGCCGCTGAGCCTGCTGCAAGGCCCGCTCGGCGGCTTGCCGTTCGACCTCGCTCTGGCGGAGCGCCAGGGTTCGCTCGCGCACCAGCTCCTCCAACTGCTCGCGATAACGGCGCAACTCCACCTCGTTGCGCTGCTGCTCGGTTACATCCTGCCCCTGAACGAAGATGCCGATCACCCGACCATCGTTTTCCATGATCGGCTGTAGAACGAAGTCCAGGATCGCCTCTTCCGCAGCCCTGTCCGGATGCCGCCTGAGAAACAGAGAAACGCGTTTGCCGACGTAGGGCCGGCCAGTCTCATAGACCTCGTCGAGCAGCCCGAGAAGAGCCTGCCCCTCGACCTCGGGCAAACCTTCACGCACCGTCTTGCCCAGCAACTGACGATGCCCGGTGACCCGCCGATACGCGTCGTTGACCAATTCGTAGACATGCTCCGGCCCACGTAGAAAACAGACGAAACCAGGCGCCTGGGCGAACAGTCGGCGCAACTGCTCGCCCTCGGACTGCAGCAGGCGCGCCCGAGACATCACGCCCTGCTCGAGCTGCTCCACCGGCTGCCCAGTGCCGGCCGCCTCACTTCGCGAGCCCTTCATCACCTGCAGCTCGGTGATGTCCGAGGTGTGCTGGAGTATCGCGACGACATCTCCCCGCTCGTCCAGGATCGGCGTATGCGTGGCACTCCAGTAACGATCCTCGTAAACCGGCCCGTGCGGGGTATGCCTCGCAATCGAATAACGGATCACCGGCAGCGTATCGACGGCCTTGCGGCTAAGCACGCGCGCGAACGAGTCGAGCAACTCCTGCACGTGCGTCGCTTCGGGGGACAGCGGATCAGCCGCAAAGGCCTCGTGCAGGCGCTTGCCCTGGATGTCCGCCAGCGCCCGGCCGGTGAGCGCCAGGTAAGCCTCGTTGGCATCCACGATGCGCAGCTCGCGATCGAGCAGGACGTAAGCGTTCGGGGACAGCCTGAACAGGCTTTCGAAAGACGGGCGCTGCTGCATACAACCTCCATGGTACGAGCCTGACGCCGCGTAACGAACCCAGCAAGGCTCCGGCAGCTCCCGGAGCCCTCAAGCAGTGAATCGAACAGCCGCTATCCGGCGGATTGGGCCTAGGACAGCGATTGACCACGGAAAGACCGATGGGTTTCAGAGCAATGTCGGCGCAGCCCGATATCAGCTCAGCCGGCCACTCTTGCGCTGGCGCAGCGCCTCGAACAGGCAGACGCCGGTGGCGACGGAAACGTTCAGGCTGCTCACGCTTCCCGCCATCGGCAAACGCACCAGATAGTCGCAATGCTCCCGGGTCAGCCTGCGCATACCCTTGCCTTCGGCACCCATGACCAGAACGATGGGCCCGCTGAGATCCTGGTCGTACAGGGGTTGCTCAGCCTCGCCGGCTGTTCCTACGATCCACAAACCCTTCTGCTGCAGCTTTTCCAACGTCCGCGCAAGATTGGTTACCGCCACCAGGGGAATGACTTCGGCCGCCCCACAGGCGACCTTGCGCACCGTGGCATTGAGCGTTGCAGACTTGTCCTTGGGCACGATCACCGCCAACGCACCGGCAGCATCGGCGGTGCGCAGGCACGCACCGAGATTATGCGGATCGGTCACGCCATCCAGCACCAGCAACAGCGGCGGACCATCGGCCCGGTCGAGCAACTCCTCCAGCATCGCCTCCCCCCAGACCTGGCTGGGACTGACTTCGGCGACTACGCCCTGATGCACGCCCTCGACCCAGGCGTCCATCTCCCGGCGCTCGCACTGCCCGACACTGACACGCGCCTGCGCAGCCAGTTCGAGCAGTACCTGGGCACGAGGATCACCACGCCCCTCGGCCAGCCAGACCTGCTTGACGCGCTTGGGGTGATGGCGCAGCAACGCTTCCACGGCATGCAGGCCATAGATCTTTTCCAGCTGACTCATGACTTGGCCTTGCGTTTTCTGGGAGCGCCGCCGCTCGACTTGTCAGCCGGCCGGGAGCTCGACTTGGGCTTGGCCGAACCCGAGCGGGACTTGCCCGCAGCCGGCTTGTCGCCTTTGCCTTTGCGGCCGGTCTTGGCCTCCTCCATCAGCGCCTTCTTCAGCTCGCGACTCTTGCGCACATCGGCATTGCCTGGCTCGCGACCGCGCCCCTCGCCGTCACGCTGGGCCGGCGTGGACTTGCTACCGCCACTGATCAGCTCGAAATCGATCTTGCGCTCATCCAGATCGACACGCATGACCCGAACCTCGACGCTGTCGCCAAGACGGAAACTGCGCCCACTGCGCTCACCGGACAGTCGGTGATGCAACGGATCGAAGTGGTAGTAGTCGCCCGGCATTGCCGTGACGTGCACCAGCCCCTCGACGTAGATATCGGTCAGTTCGACGAACAGGCCGAAACCCGTCACGGCAGTAATCACACCGGGGAAGCTCTCTCCGACGCGATCCTTCATGAACTCGCATTTGAGCCAGTTGGTGACGTCGCGGGTCGCCTCGTCGGCGCGTCGCTCGGTCATCGAGCACTGCTCGCCCAACTGCTCCAGTGCGGCTTCGTCGTAGGGATAGATTCGCGCCTTGGGCATGCTGGTGGCGCCTTCCCGACGCACATGCGGCGTGTCGCGGCGAGAGCGGATGACACTGCGAATAGCGCGATGCACCAGCAGGTCCGGGTAACGCCGGATCGGCGAGGTGAAGTGCGCGTAAGCCTCGTAGTTCAGGCCGAAGTGCCCGTGGTTCTCGGCACTGTAGACCGCCTGACTCAACGAACGCAGCATGACCGTCTGGATGACGTGGAAGTCCGGACGCCCCTGGATCTTCTCCAGCAGCGCCTGGTAATCCTTGGGCGACGGCCCTTCCTTGCCCTTGTGCAACGACAGCCCCAGCTCGCCGAGGAATGCGCGCAGCTTTTCCTGGCGCTCCAGCGGCGGAGCGTCATGTACGCGATAGAGCGCCGGAATCTCGTGCTTCTGCAGGAACGCCGCGGTGGCGACGTTGGCGCAGAGCATGCACTCCTCGATCAGCTTGTGCGCATCGTTGCGCTCGGTGGGCTTGATCTCGGCGATCTTGCGATCGGAACCGAACACGATGCGCGTTTCCTGCGTCTCGAAGTCGATCGCGCCGCGGGTGTGGCGCGCCTTGAGCAGCACCTTGTACAACGAATAGAGCTGCTTGAGGTGCGGCAGGACTTCCGCATATTCGCCGCTCAGCCGCTTGCCTTCGGCGGACCTGGGCTGCTCGAGCATGGCGCTGACCTTGTTGTAGGTCAGTCGTGCATGGGAATGGATCACCGCCTCGTAGAACTGGTAGTCGGTCATCTTTCCCGACTTGCTCAGCGTGATCTCGCAGACCATGGCCAGACGATCGACATGGGGGTTCAGCGAGCAGAGTCCGTTGGACAGCTCCTCGGGCAGCATCGGCACCACGCGCTCGGGGAAGTACACCGAATTGCCGCGGACCACCGCTTCCTTGTCGAGCGCCGAGTCGACCTTGACATAGTGCGACACGTCGGCGATGGCCACATACAGGCGGAAGCCGCCCGTCAACAGCTTCCAGCCCCCCGGCTTCTCGCAATAGACCGCATCGTCGAAGTCGCGCGCGTCCTCGCCATCGATGGTCACGAACGGCAGGTGGCGCAGATCGACGCGCTTGTGCTTGTCCTTTTCCTCCACCTCGGGCTTGAGCCGCGCTGCTTCCTTGAGCACCGCTTCTGGCCAGACATGCGGGATATCGAAGCTGCGCAGGGCGACGTCGATCTCCATGCCCGGCGCCATGTAGTTGCCGATCACCTCGACAATGTCACCCTGCGGCTGGAAACGCTGGGTCGGCCAGTGGGTGATCTTCACCTCGACGAACTGGCCGGGCTTGGCGTTCAGCGCACGCCCCGGCGTGACCAGCACTTCCTGCTGGATTTTCGGATTGTCGGGGATGACGAAACCGACATCGCTCTCGATGTGATAGCGCCCGACGATGCTTTCATGGGCGCGGCTGATCACTTCGACGATCGCGCCTTCGCGACGCCCACGCCGATCGAGGCCAGCCACCCGCGCCAGACAGCGATCGCCATCGAAGACCAGGCGCATTTGCGCAGGACTGAGGAACAGATCGTCGCTGCCGTCGTCGGGAATCAGGAATCCAAAACCGTCACGATGGCCACTGACGCGACCGCAGACCAGGTCCAGCTTGTCCACCGGGGCATAGGTGCCGCGCCGGGTGTAGATCAGCTGGCCATCACGCTCCATCGCCCGCAGGCGGCGACGCAACGCTTCGATATCCTCTTCGGACACGAGCCCGAACTCTTCAACCAGTTCTTCGCGGGCGGCTGGCGAGCCGCGCTCACCGAGGTGCTGGAGAATCAGCTCGCGGCTGGGAATGGGGTTTTCGTACTTTTCCGCTTCACGAGCGGCCTCGGGATCGAGGGATTGCCAATCGGCCATTAAGAGATGTCACCTTTCATTCATTTATAGGGACAGAACGCCCTTTTTCTATTGAAGCGCGAATCGCTCCCGGACGGCAGCTTTCACGTAAATTATTTTTCGTCATCAGGGGTTTACAAGGCCAGACCTCAGCCGTATAGTTCGCGCCCACAATGTCTGGTAGACGTTGTAACACGGAAACGAGGAAGTATCATCGTTTCTAGTGCCCAGGTGGCGGAATTGGTAGACGCACTAGGTTCAGGTCCTAGCGGTGGCAACACCGTGGAAGTTCGAGTCTTCTCCTGGGCACCACTTATTCACATGAAGTCCGCCGAACATGGCGAGCCTCAGGTAAAACGAAGAATGCCAACTTCGGCCGGATAGATTCGGCAAAACGGCAAAAAAGTCGATGAGCGATCATCGCAATGTGCCCAGGTGGCGGAATTGGTAGACGCACTAGGTTCAGGTCCTAGCGGTGGCAACACCGTGGAAGTTCGAGTCTTCTCCTGGGCACCACTCTTCAAGAAAAAACCGAGCCTCTGGCTCGGTTTTTTTTGCCCGCAAATTGTGTAGCAGGCCACAAGGCAACGTGCAGGATGGGCTTCAGCCCACCCGCGGCGGCCAGCGCGGGCCGAGGCCCACCCTACACCCCTAGAAGCACCGCACTCCAGACAGCAAAAGACCGCCCGAAGGCGGTCTCCATGCAGACGGCAGCCTACATCAGGCGTACGGATGACGCAGCACGATGGTCTCGTTGCGGTCCGGACCGGTGGAAATGATATCCACCGGCGCCTCGACCAACTCCTCGAGGCGCTTGATATAGGCGCGGGCATTGGCCGGCAGCTCGTCGAGACTCCTGGCACCGACAGTCGATTCGCTCCAGCCCGGCATATCTTCATACACCGGCTGCAGGCCTTCGTAGCTGTCGGCATCGGTCGGCGCATCGACCAGCACATCACCGTTGCGATCCTTGTAGCCGACACAGATGCGGATGGTCTCGAGACCGTCGAGCACATCAAGCTTGGTCAGGCAGATACCGGAAATGCTGTTGATCTCGATGGCGCGACGCAGAATGACGGCATCGAACCAGCCGCAGCGGCGTGCGCGACCAGTGGTCGAGCCGAATTCGTGACCGCGCTCGGCCAGACGGGCACCGACCTCGTCGAACAACTCGGTCGGGAATGGCCCGGAACCCACGCGCGTGGTGTAGGCCTTGGTGATACCGAGAATGTAATCCAGATACAGCGGACCAAAACCCGAACCAGTGGCAGTGCCACCAGCGGTGGTGCTGGAACTGGTCACGTACGGATAGGTGCCATGGTCGATGTCGAGCAGCGAACCCTGCGCGCCCTCGAACATGATGCAGGCGCCCTGCTTGCGCAGCTCGTGCAACCGGGCCGTGACGTCGGTGATCAGCGGCTTGAGGATTTCCGCGTAACCGAGCGCCTCATCGAGGGTCTTCTGGAAATCAACCGGCTCGACCTTGTAGAAGTTCTGCAGCACGAAGTTGTGATACTCCAGCAGCTCGCGCAGCTTGACCGCGAAACGCTCCGGATTGAACAGATCGCCGATGCGCAGACCACGACGCGCAACCTTGTCTTCGTAGGCCGGACCGATACCGCGCCCGGTCGTGCCGATCTTGCCTTCCGAACGCGAAGCCTCGCGCGCCTGGTCCAGCGCCACGTGATACGGCAGGATCAGCGTGCAGGATGGGCTGATGCGCAGGCGCTCGCGTACCGGCACACCCTTCTCTTCCAGCTTGGTGATTTCACGCAGCAGCGCATCGGGCGCGACGACCACACCATTGCCGATCAGGCACTGCACGTTGTCGCGCAGAATACCGGACGGAATCAGGTGCAACACGGTCTTCTCACCGTCGATGACCAGGGTATGACCGGCATTGTGGCCGCCCTGGTAACGCACGACCGCAGCCGCCTGATCGGTCAGCAGATCGACGATCTTGCCCTTGCCCTCATCACCCCACTGGGTGCCCAGGACCACGACATTCTTACCCATAACCCTTTGTCCTCTTCGGCGAAGCATACCGGCCGCAACCGGCGATAAACGAAACCAGGTCGACGCCGCAGCACGGCGTCATAGCCCTCAGAGCGTCAGCGACGATACCGTCCAGACACCATTACTCAACTGCAACTGCCGATCACAACCAAGAGACCCCGCATCGCCAGGCGACTGCCCGTCGAGCGCCTGCACCACGCGCTCGCCATCGCGACGCAGCTGCCGAACCGCATCCCACAGCCCGGGCTCGTCGCCGTGCGGCGCCCAGATACCCGAAAGGGGCGTTGTCAGATCGGCGTTACCCAGGCTCACCAGCGTCTTGAGATCGGTGGAAAATCCCGTCGCCGGCCGCGCGCGACCAAAATCGGCACCGATGTCGTCATAGCGCCCGCCCTGGGCGATGGACTGACCAACGCCCGGTACGAACACGGCGAACACCACTCCAGTATGGTAGTGATAGCCACGCAGTTCGCCCAAGTCGAAGTACAGCGGGACAGCCGGGTAACGCGCCGCGAGCCGATCGGCGATGGTCGTCAACGCTTCCAGGGCGGCCTGCACCTCAGCCGGCGCCCCCTCCAACGCGGCGCGCGCCTCGTCGAGCGCTTCGCGCCCGCCACAAAGCCTTGCCAGCGCACGCAGCATGCCGGCCAGCGCAGGGTCGAGCGCAGCCGTCAGCTCGGCAATCTCATCCATTGCCTTGCGCTGCAGCGCATCGAACAGGCGCTGCTCGGCCTCGCCACTCAGACCAGCCGCCCTGGCCAGGCCGCGATAGATACCGACATGCCCGAGATCCATATGCACATCAGGCACATCGGCCAGCTCGAGCATTTCCAGCATCAGACTGACGACTTCGACATCGCTCGAGACAGAACCATCACCGTACAGCTCCGCCCCGAGCTGGATCGGACTGCGCGACGTGGAGAGCGCCTGCGGCTTGGCATGCAGGACGCTGCCGGCATAACACAGGCGGCTCGGTCCCTCACGGCGCAAGGTGTGAGCGTCGACACGCGCGACCTGGGGCGTGATGTCGGCGCGTAGCCCCATCTGCCGCCCGGAAAGCGGATCGATCACTTTGAACGTACGCAGATCCAGATCCTGACCGGAACCGGTAAGCAGCGACTCGAGAAACTCCACGTGCGGCGTGATCACCAGCTCATAGCCCCAGCGCTGGAACAGATCCAGGACGCGGCGCCGTGCGGTTTCGATACGCGCCGCCTCAGGCGGCAGCACCTCTTCGATGCCATCTGGCAGAAGCCAGCGGTCTACCGTTGCCATTCGCGAAATCACCTCTAGTTCCGGTAAGCCCAGACGAAAACCGCGGCAACAGCCTCAGCTGGCCCGCGGTCGCGCGCAGTTGTATTCGAACCATGGCATCCGAGCCATGCCCCCGGAGGGGATCGGCATGACCACTGCATGCCTGGGATAGCCTGCAACCTCGAGGGCGCAGACGCAAAAAAGCCGGGATTTCCCCGGCTGGCGGATCATAGCAATCTTTTCCCTACCGGTCACCCGGCGGCAGTCTGCCGCCGGAGAAACCCTTCGCTCTGCCATGAAGCGCTACTTGCTTTTCTCCAGATAACGGAAGAACTCGCTCTTCGGATCGAGCACCAGCACATCTTCCTTGCTGGAGAAGCTTTCGCGGTAAGCCTGGAGGCTACGATGGAAAGCGTAGAACTCCTGATCCTGCCCGTAGGCCGCTGCATAGATGGCCGCAGCCTGCGCATCACCGTCACCACGCAGCTCCTCGGCCTCGCGGAAGGCCTCGGCCAGCAGGACACGCCGCTGGCGATCGGCGTCGGCACGGATACCTTCGGCAAGCTCCTTGCCCTTGGCACGATGCTCGCGCGCCTCACGCTCACGCTCCGAGCTCATCCGCTCGAAGACGCTGCGGTTCACCTCGCGTGGCAGGTCGATGCCCTTGACGCGAACGTCGACGACCTCGATGCCCAGCTCCTGTTGAGCCGCGCGGTTCAGGCTGGTGGTGACCTGAGCCATCAGCTCGTCACGCTGCCCGGACACCGACTCATGCAGCGTGCGCTTGCCGAACTGGTCACGCAATGCCGCCTCGAGACGACGCGCCAGGCGCTCGTCGGCGATCTGCTTCATACCCGAAGTCGCGGTATAGAAACGCTCGGCATCGTCCACACGCCACTTGGCATAGGAGTCGACCATCAGCGCTTTCTTTTCCAGGGTCAGGAACCGCGACGTCGTCGTATCCAGCGTCAGCAGGCGCGCGTCGAACTTGCGCACCGAGTTGACGTAGGGGATCTTCATATGCAGGCCCGGCTTCACGTCAGGCTCGACGATGCGGCCAAAGCGCAGCAGCACGGCGCGCTCGGTCTGAGAAACGATGTAGAAGCTGTTCCACAGCCCGATTGCCAGCAACACAACCACGATCAGGGCCGTCAGGGATTTATTGCTCATCAGCGGCTCTCCCTTGTGCGAACTTCACGCGGATCCAGTTCCGGAGGCAGGCGGGTGCCTTGGGTCGCTGCACCCGAGGCAACCCCGGCCGGAGCCGGCGTGCTCGCACCACGACTGTTGATCATCTTGTCCAGCGGCAGATAGAGCAGGTTCTGCCCACTGTCGCCACTCACCATGACTTTGCTGGTATTGCTCATGACTTCCTGCATGGTTTCCAGATACAGGCGCTCGCGCGTGACTTCCGGAGCCTTGCGGTACTCGGCGACCAGCTTGCTGAAGCGATCCGCCTCACCCTGGGCGCGCGAGATCACCGCATCGCGATAACCGCTGGCTTCCTCCAGCATCCGCTGAGCCTGACCGCGGGCTTCGGGAATCACGCCATTGGCGTAGGATTCGGCCTGGTTCTTCTCGCGCTGCTCGTCTTCGCGTGCCCGGATCACGTCATCGAACGCTTCCTGCACCTCGCGCGGCGCGGCCGCACTCTGCAGGTTGACCTGGGTGACGACGATGCCGGTACCGTAGTTGTCGAGGAACCGTTGCAGGCGATCCTTGACCTCGCCAGCCATGACTTCACGACCCTCGGTCAGCACCTGGTCCATGGCGGTCGAGCCCACCACGTGGCGCACGGCGCTGTCAGTGGCGTGCTGCAGGCTCACTTCAGGCTGGTCGACATTGAGCACGAACGATTGCAGGTTGCTGATCTTGTACTGAACGGTCAGCGGCACCTCGATGATGTTCTCGTCCTCGGTGAGCATCTGCCCCTGCTTGCTGTAAGAGCGCTCGCGGGTGACGTTTTCCTGGAACTTGCGATCGATCGGCGGGAAATAGATGTTCAAACCCGGACCAACCGTCTCGTGATACTTGCCGAAGCGCAGCACGACGGCCTGCTCCTGCTCATCGACGATATAGATGGCATTGAAAAGCCATACCGCGAGCAACACGACCAGCGCGATCCAGACCAGGCCGAAGCCGCCGCGCTTGCCGCTGCCGCCAAAACTGCCGCCGCCACGCTTCTTGCCGCCGAACATGCCGTTCAGGCTGTCCTGCAGCTTGCGGAAAGCCTCATCGAGATCCGGCGGGCCCTTCTGGTCGCCGCCGCCACGACGGCCACCGCCACCACTGCCCCAGGGATCCTGGTTATTCGAGTTGCCACCCGGCTCATTCCAAGCCATAGCGCTCTCCATTCAAATAAAGCTAAAGGCGCGCCCACGGCGCGCCGGCTAATGCTACAGAAAGCCCCGAACGACCGGCAAAAATGCCGATAGAGGCTTTATTGCAAAGTGTGTTGCTCGATGAACTCGTTCACTTGCAGACCTTCTCGACTGATCAGGCGATTCAACTCGATGCGCGGCAGACGAACCGCCAGCACACTCCCGCCCTGCTCATCATGGGTTTCGCGCTGAACTGCCCCCAGCTCGAAGAACTGCGCGCGCAGCCGCCCCAGCTTCTGCGGCAGACAGAGCGTGCCGACGAACAGGTCGTTGCCGAGCAACTCGGCAACCGCCTGGCGCACCAGATCCAGCCCCAATCCGTCCCGTGCAGACACCCACACCCGTTGCGGCCGACCATCGGCATCACGCTGAATCTGCGGCTCGATGCCCTCCATGAGGTCGACCTTGTTGTAGACCTCGAGCATCGGCAATTCGTTGGCGCCGATCTCTGCAAGTACGGCCAGCACCTGCTCGATCTGCTGATCGCGCTCCGGTTCGTGCGCATCGATGACGTGCAGGAGCAGATCGGCGTTGCTCGACTCCTCCAGCGTCGCCCGGAAGGACTCCACCAGCTTGTGCGGCAAATGGCGAATGAAACCTACCGTATCGGCCAGGATGACCGGACCGACATCGTCCAGTTCCAGCCGGCGCAGGGTGGGATCGAGCGTGGCGAACAGCTGGTTCGCCGCGTACACGTCGGACTCCGTCAGCGCGTTGAAAAGCGTGGACTTGCCGGCGTTGGTGTAGCCCACCAGCGAAACCGAGGGAATGTCGGCGCGACGACGTCCCCGGCGCGCCTGCTCACGCTGCCCGCGAACCTTTTCCAGGCGCTGCTTGATCTGCCGGATACGCACGCGCAACAGACGCCGGTCGGTCTCCAGCTGGGTTTCACCCGGACCGCGCAGGCCGATACCGCCCTTCTGCCGCTCCAGGTGCGTCCAGCCTCGCACCAGACGCGTACTCATGTGTTCGAGTTGCGCCAGTTCGACCTGCAGCTTGCCTTCATGGGTACGGGCGCGCTGGGCGAAGATATCCAGGATCAGGCCGGTACGATCCAGCACACGGCACTCGAGCACCCGCTCGAGGTTGCGCTCCTGACTGGGCGTCAGCGTGTGATTGAAGATCACCAGCTCGACCTCGCCTTCCTTGACGAGGTCACGCAGCTCCTCGACCTTGCCGCTACCGATCAGGAACTTGGCGGAAGGCTGATGCCGAGCGACATTGACGAAACCCACCGTCTCGGCGCCCGCCGAGCGTGCCAGCTCCTGGAACTCCTGAGGGTCCTCGCGCGCCGCGGGATCCTGGCCGTCCAGGTGCACCAGGATAGCCCGCTCACCACCACCGGGACGTTCGAAGAACAAAGAAACCTACCTCAGTCGTTACCCGACTCGGATTGCTCGGCATCGCCCGCGGTCGGCAGGCGCACAGGGCGACCGGGAACAACGGTGGAAATGGCGTGCTTGTAGACCATCTGGCTGACGGTGTTCTTCAGAAGAATGACGAACTGGTCGAAAGATTCGATCTGGCCCTGCAGCTTGATGCCATTGACCAGATAGATGGAAACCGGGACGCGTTCCTTACGCAGTGTATTGAGGTAAGGGTCTTGTAGCGAATGCCCTTTTGACATGTGCCGCACTCCTTAGAGGATCTGTTTTCGTTAGTGTTCTAAAAGTACAACCGGCGATCCACTTGTCTGAGAATAGACGGTCAAATTCCAGTGTCAGCTCAATATGGAGAGCGATTGCAGGTATTTCAATGCGCGCGGCAGATTGTCGCGGGACAAACTGTCCAGCCAGTGAATCTCCCCCCAGCTGCGCAACCAGGTGAACTGCCGCTTGGCGAGCTGCCGGGTGGCGATGATGCCACGCTCCAGCATTTCGTCTCTTGTCGACAGACCGTCCAGATGTTCCCAGACTTGTCGGTAGCCCACCGAACGAATCGATGGCAGGCCCGGGTGCAGGTCGCCTCGGCATCTCAGGGCTTCGACCTCTTCGACAAAGCCCTGTTCAACCATTCCCGTGAAACGCCTTGCGATGCGCTCGTGGAGAACATGGCGCTGTAGCGGGGCAATGCACAGATGCGCCACAGTATAAGGCAAGACACCGGAGCCTGGAGCGTCTGCAACGGCTTTTTGCGACCTTTGTCGGGCACGATGCTCGCTCATGGTCAAACCGCTGATGCGATACACCTCCAGAGCTCGCACCAGCCGCTGCGGATCATTGGGATGGATTCGAGCTGCCGATTCAGGGTCGATCTGCGCCAGTTGGTCATGCAGCACCTGCAATCCTTCGGCAGCTGCCTGCGCTTCCAGAGCGGCCCGCACCGCGGGGTCGGCGCCCGGCATATCGGCGAGCCCATCGCGCAACGCCTTGAAATACAACATGGTTCCGCCAACGAGCAGCGGAATGCGACCGGCAGCGCTAATCTCGGCCATGGCCGCCAGCGCATCGGCACTGAACTCGGCAGCCGAATAGCTCTCGGCCGGATCGAGGATGTCCACCAGGCGATGGGGAAACTCAGCCAGCACTTGCGCCGAGGGCTTTGCCGTACCGATGTCCATGCCGCGATAGACCAGGGCCGAGTCCACGCTGATCAACTCGCAGGGCAGCACGCGAGCCAGCTCCAGGGCCAGGTCGGTCTTGCCCGAAGCGGTCGGGCCCATGAGAAAAATGGCAGGGGGAAGGCGGGACATCGGCGAAGCTCGGCAGGCGTGGCCGGATAGTTTCCAGTGGCAGGCGACAGGCCGCAAGCTCGGCCTGACGCCGTCAGCGCCCCCGCAGGAACAGTTTGTCCAGATCGTCCATGCCCAGTTGCGTCCAGGTCGGACGGCCATGGTTGCACTGCCCGCTGCGCTCGGTGTGCTCCATATCGCGCAGCAAGGCGTTCATCTCGGGCAACGTCAACCGTCGGTTGGCACGCACAGCGCCATGACAGGCCATGGTCGCCAGCAACTCATTGAGATGCGCCTGGATGCGGTCACTGGTGCCATATTCGAGCAGATCGGCAAGCACGTCGCGCACCAGCTGGGTCGCCTCTGCCTGCTTGAGCAGCGACGGAATCTGGCGGATCGCCAGCGACTCCGGTCCCAGCCGCTGCAATTCGAAACCCAGCTTCTGAAACCACTGGGCGTGCTCCTCGGCACAATCGGCCTCGCGCTGGCTCAGCGCGATCGATTCCGGTACCAGCAACGGCTGGCCACGCAGCCCTTCGCTGGCCATCGCGGTTTTCAGCCGCTCATAGGTGATGCGCTCGTGGGCGGCATGCATGTCCACCAGCACCAGGCCCTGGGCATTCTCGGCAAGGATGTAGACCCCCTTGAGCTGCGCCAGGGCGTAACCCAGCGGTGGCACATCGTCCTGGCTTGCCGGCAAGGGTGCGGGGCCGCGCTCGGGCAGCGGCGTGAAGAACTCGCGGTATGCACCCTGGGCTTCGGCGGTATAGCCGGTCGATGCCGGGCGTGGCGCCTGCGCCTGATAGCCGGCACCGGGTCCACGCCACGCCGCTGCCTCGCCCTGAGGCCGCTCGAGCACACTGGCCGACAGGCTCATCTCGTTCTGCCCGGCGAACTCGCCAGCGGCGAGTCCCGACACCTGGGTCATCGGCGTGACGCTGGCTGGCGCCGCCAACTGGTCTTCCGGGCGCACATCACCCAGCGCGCGATGCAGCGTGCCATAGAGAAAGTCGTGCACCATCCGACTGTCGCGAAAGCGCACCTCGTGCTTGGTCGGGTGCACGTTGACGTCCACCACAGCCGGGTCGACGTCGAGGAACAGCACGAAGGTCGGGTGGCGACCGTTGAACAGCACATCGCGATAGGCCTGGCGCACGGCGTGGGCGACCAGCTTGTCACGGACCATGCGCCCGTTGACGTAGAAGTACTGCAGGTCCGCCTGACTGCGCGAAAAGGTCGGCAACCCGACCCAGCCCCACAAGCGCAGCCCATTGCGCTCGATCTCGATGGGCAACGCCTGCTCGAGAAATGCCGGCCCGCACACCGCGCCCACCCGGCGCGCGCGTGCCGCATCATCGCTGGCCTGGTGCAGGGCCAGCACGCCCTTGCCGTTGTGGCGCAGATGAAACGCCACGTCGAAACGCGCCAGCGCCAGGCGCCGGATGACCTCCTGCAGGTGATCGAACTCGGTCTTCTCGGTACGCAGGAACTTGCGCCGCGCCGGCGTATTGAAAAACAGGTCACGCACTTCGACGGACGTGCCGACCGGATGCGCCGCTGGCTGAACCCGGGCCTCCATCTCGCGCCCCTCGGTTTCCACTTGCCAGGCCTCGCTGGCATCGGCGGTGCGCGAAGTCAGGGTCAAGCGCGAGACGGAGCTGATGGAGGCCAGCGCCTCGCCGCGAAAGCCCAGGCTCATCACGCGCTCGAGGTCTTCCAGGTCGCGAATCTTGCTGGTGGCGTGGCGCGCCAATGCCAGCGGCAGATCGTCCGGTGGAATGCCGCAGCCGTCGTCGCGCACGCGCAGCAGCTTGACGCCGCCCTGTTCGACGTCCACCTCGATGCGGCTGGCGCCGGAATCCAGACTGTTTTCCAGTAACTCCTTGATCACCGAAGCCGGGCGCTCGACCACCTCGCCAGCGGCGATCTGGTTGGCCAGCCGCGGGCTGAGCAGTTGGATGCGAGGCGTACCGCTCATGGCTGGGACGCCAGCGTGGTGGCCGGAATATTCAGCGTCTGACCGATCTTGATGACATCGCTGCGCAGATTATTGGCACTGCGCAGGGAGGTCAGGCTGACCTGATAGCGCTGGGCGAGCAGCGCCAGGCTCTCGCCCGAGCGCACCACATGCTCGCGCGGCCCGGCGGCGATCTTGCCGGAATCCCGCAGCCAGGCGACATAGGTTCCGGGTGGCGGGTTTTCATGGAAGAACTGCCGCACGCCGCTGTGAATGGAACGCGCCAATGCCTGCTGATGGCTCGCGGTCTGCAGCTTCTTCGCCTCGGACGGGTTCGAGATGAAGCCGGTTTCCACCAGAATCGACGGAATGTCCGGCGATTTCAGCACCATGAAGCCAGCCTGCTCGACGCGCCGCTTGTGCAGCGGAGTGATCCGCCCCATGTTGCTCAACACCTTCTGCCCGACGTTGAGGCTGGATGACAGCGAAGCGGTCATCGACAGGTCCAGCAACACGCCGGCCAGCATCTGGTCCTTGTCGCCGAGGCTGACGTTGCCGGCACCGCCGATGAGGTCCGAGCGGTTCTCGCTGTCGGCCAGCCAGCGTGCGGTTTCCGAGGTGGCGCCACGATCCGACAGGGCGAACACCGACGCGCCATAGGCCGCCGAGCGTGGCGCCGCATCGGCATGGATCGAGACGAACAGGTCGGCGCCCTTCTTGCGGGCGACCTCGGTGCGTTTGCGCAGCGGGATGAAGTAGTCGCCGGTACGCACCAGCTCCGCGCGAAAGCCCTTCTCGGCGTTGATTTGGCGCTGCAACTCCTTGGATATCTGCAGCACCACGTGTTTCTCGTAGATCTTGCCGGGCCCGATGGCGCCCGGATCCTCGCCCCCATGGCCGGCATCGATGGCGATCACGATGTCCCGCTTGCCGCCCGCGGTAGCCGGCAGCGTTACCGCGGGCAGGGCCGGCGAGACCGGCGCTGCAGGCGTGGACGGGGTGGCGGTTGCCGGCGGCAACGTCGCGGCGCGGGCGGCGCTGGCCTGATCGAACAGGTCGACCACCAGCCGGTGGCCATACTGCTGATTGGGCGCCAGGCTGAAGCTCTTCGGCGACACGGGCGCTTGCAGATCGACGACTACGCGCAAGGTATCGGCGTCGTGCTGCCCGGCGCGCAAGGCGGCGACCGGGGTGTTGTCCAGCGGCAGTTGATTAAGCGGCGCCTTGAGCGTGGCGCCGCTCACGTCGATGACCAGGCGATCGGGGGCGGTCAGTGTGAAGATCTTGTGCTCGACCGGCCCCGACAGATCGAACACCAGGCGGGTGTTGTCCGGCGCACGCCACAGACGCACGCTCTGCACATCGCTGGCGGCCAGCAGATCCGTCGCGATCAGTGACAGCAGCAGGCCACCGACCAGGGTGCGAATGCGCATACCCAACCCCATGATATTCATAACTCTCCGTCGGTCAGGGCGACACACCAGGCTTCGCCCCGCGCGGTGTGCGGCGACAGGCGCAGCGTACGGCCGGCCTCATGCGGTGCAATGGTAATGTCCATGTCAGCCTTTGGCAAAATGCCGGCGCCGCGCTCAGGCCACTCGATCAGGCACAGCGCATTGCCTTCGAAATAGTCGCGAATGCCGAGAAACTCCAGCTCCTCCGGGTCGACCAGTCGATACAGGTCGAAGTGGAATACCTGCACGTCGCCCAGCTCGTAAGGCTCGACCAGGGTGAAGGTCGGACTCTTGACCTTGCCCGCGTGGCCGAAGCCGCGGATCAGTCCACGCGACAGGGTGGTCTTGCCCGCACCAAGGTCGCCATACAGATAGATCACGCCACAACCGCCGGTCGCCCGGGCGATACGGGCACCGAGCGCCAGCATGGCCGTTTCGTCCGCGGCGTACAGATTCACTTCAGGCATGGCGACTGCTCCTCGAGCGACTGACGGATCAGCGGAATCAGGTCACTGGCGGCCAGCCCGCGGCCCTGGCTGCCCAGCCGCTGACCCGCCGCGGCATGCAGCCAGGCAGCCAGACAGGCCGCCTCGAAGGGTGGCAGGTCCTGCGCCAGCAGCGCGCCGACGACACCGGCCAGCACGTCGCCGAGGCCGGCGCTGGCCATGGCCGGATGGCCTCGGTCGCACAGCGCCAGCCGGCCACCGGGCTCGGCGATCAGCGTGCCGGCGCCCTTGAGCAGCGCTACGCACGCATAGCGCCCGGCCAGCTCGCGCACCGCGGCCGGACGATCGGCCTGAACCTCGGCGGTGGAACACTGCAGCAGCCGCGCGGCCTCGCCCGGATGCGGTGTGATCACGCAGCCTGACGGCAGTTCGACGCTGCCGCTCGCCAGCAGGTTCAACGCATCGGCATCCCACACCTGTGGCACCTCGCGCTGCGCCGCCAACGACAGCAGGCTGCGCGCCCAAGGCGCCTGGCCCAGGCCAGGGCCAACCACCAGAACGTCGGCGCGCTCGGCCAGCGCCGTGAGACCGTAGGTCGACTCGACGCCATGGCACATGATTTCCGGACGCCGCACCAGCGAGGCCGAGACATGCTCCGGGCGGGTCGCCAGCGTCACCATGCCGGCCCCGCAGCGCAGCGCCGCTTCGGCACTGAGCAACGCGGCGCCGCCGGTGCCGAGGTCGCCGCCGATCACCAGCACCTGGCCGAAGCTGCCCTTGTGGGCCACCGGCGAACGCGGCGCGACGCGAGCCAGGGATGGCCGGTCGAGACGCACGGCCTCGCTTTCGACCTGCGCAACGACCTGCGGATCGGCCTGCAGGTCGTCGAACACCAGCGTGCCGACGCGATCCGGCCCGTCAGCAGTGAACAGGCCGAGCTTGAGGCCGATGAAGGTGACGCTGAGATCGGCGCGCACCGCATGCCCCAGCACCCGCCCGGTGTTGGCGCAGAGCCCGGAAGGCAGATCGATCGCCAGCACCGGCAGGCCACTGGCATTGATCGCCTGGATCACGCCGACATAGGGCTCACGTACGTCACCGGCAATGCCGGTACCCAGCAGGGCATCGACCAGCACACCCCGCAGCGGCGCTCCGGTATGCCAGGGCTGAATCGTCACGCCACAGTTCCGTGCTTCGGCGCAGGCAAGCGCGGCGTCGCCCTGCAGCGCTTGCGGATCGCCCACCGCCAGCACCTCGACCTGCCAGCCAGCGCGCTGCGCCAGCGCTGCCACCAGATAGCCGTCGCCGGCATTGTTGCCGCGGCCGGCCAGTACCGTGACCGCGCCGGCTTCCGGCCAGCGCCGGCGCAACGCCCGCCAGGCGGCATGAGCGGCGCGCTGCATCAGTTCGAAGCCGGGGGTGCCGGCAGCAATCAGGCGCGCATCGAGTTCGCGCACCTGTGCGGCGTTGTACAAGGCGACGGGCAGGGAATCGGTCATCGGGGCAGGGATCATCGAGGCGGAATGTCTGGCAGAATTATACGCACCCGCCCGCCAAGTCGTCGTACTCTCCTAGCAATGTCCAGCCCCGCTCTCGATCCAGCCACCCTCGCCCAGTCCATCAAGCAATGGGGCCGTGAACTCGGCTTCCAGCAGGTCGGCATCACCGGGGTCGACCTGGCCGAGCACGAGGCGCACCTCGAGGCCTGGCTCGCGGCCGGCTACCAGGGCGAGATGGATTACATGGCCGCCCACGGCAGCAAGCGTTCGCGACCGGACGAGCTGGTGCCCGGCACGCTGCGGGTGATCTCGCTGCGCATGGACTACCTGCCCGGTGACACGCGCATGACCCAGCAGCTCGCCGATCCGCAGAAGGCCTACGTATCGCGCTATGCCCTCGGCCGCGACTATCACAAGCTGATCCGCAAGCGCCTGCAGCAACTGGCCGAGCGCATCCAGCAGGTGGTCGGCCCGTTCGGCTTCCGGGCCTTCGTCGACAGCGCGCCGGTACTGGAAAAGGCTGCCGGGCAGCAGGCCGGGCTCGGCTGGATCGGCAAGAACACCCTGCTGCTCAACCGCAAGGCCGGCAGTTGGTTCTTTCTCGGCGAACTGTTCGTCGATATCGCCCTGCCGGTCGACGAGCCGATGACACGTGACCATTGCGGCAGCTGCCGGGCCTGTCTGGACGTCTGCCCCACCGATGCCTTCGTCGGCGAACGGCTGCTCGATGCACGGCGCTGCATCTCGTACCTGACCATCGAACTGAAAGGCCCGATCCCCGTCGAGCTGCGCGACAAGATCGGCAACCGGGTATTCGGCTGCGACGATTGTCAGATCGTCTGTCCCTGGAACCGCTTCGCCCGCCCCACCGAGCAAAGCGACTTCCAGCCCCGCCACAGCCTGGACAATGCCGAGCTGGCGAGCCTGTTCCGCTGGAGCGAAGAGGAATTTCTCAGCCGTACCGAAGGTTCGCCGCTGCGCCGTGCCGGCTACCAGCGCTGGCTGCGCAATCTGGCGGTGGGCCTGGGCAATGCGCCGTCGAGCATTGCGGTGCTGGAAGCGCTCGAAGCGCGTCGCGACGATCCATCGGAGCTGGTGCGCGAGCATGTCGAGTGGGCGCTGGCGCAGCATGCCGGGCGCGCGCCCGGATAAGCCAGCGCCCGCCCCACCTAAGGCGTTGGCACGCCGGCCGCGGCGGCACTCAGCTCTCGCAGCGCCTCGGCATCCAGCGTCTCCAGCTGCAGCAACTGCCGGGCGCAGCGCTCGAGCAAGTCGCGACGCGCCTCGAGCAGTGTCAGGCTGCGCTGGAAGGCGGATTGCACCAGCGCCAGGACTTCCTCATCGATGGCCGTGGCGGTGCTTTCGGCATAGTCATGCTGCGGCTTGAGGCCGAGCATCGCCTCGTTGCCGAGGAACGAGTTGGGCTCACGCTCCAGCGCCAGGTGACCGAGACGCTTGGACATGCCGTAGCGGGTGACCATGGCCCGGGCGATGTCGGTGACCTTGGCCAGGTCGTCGGCCGCACCGGTGGACAGGTGGGCGAACACCAGCCATTCCGCCGCGCGCCCGCCGAGCAGCACGGCCATCTTGTTTTCCAGCTCCTCGCGGGTCATCAGGAAGCGGTCCTCGATCGGCCGCTGGATGGTGTAGCCGAGTGCGCCCATGCCACGCGGGATGATCGACACCTTGTGCACCGGATCGACCCCCGGCAGCGCCATCGCCACCAGCGCATGGCCCATCTCGTGGTAGGCGACGATCTCGCGCTCGCGCGGATTGAGCAGGCGATTGCGCTTCTCCAGCCCGGCGACGATGCGCTCTATGGCCGCGGTGAAATCCTCCATCGCCACGGCCTCGGCCTTGCGCCGGGTCGCCAGCAGCGTCGCCTCGTTGACCAGGTTGGCCAGGTCGGCACCGGTGAAGCCCGGCGTCAGGGCGGCGATGGCCTGAGGATCGACATCGGCGCCCAGCCGCGACTTCTTCAGGTGCACATTGAGAATCTGCACCCGCCCGACCTTGTCCGGCCGATCGACCAGCACCTGGCGGTCGAAACGACCGGCGCGCAGCAGCGCCGGGTCGAGGATTTCCGGACGATTGGTCGCCGCCAAGAGCACCAGCCCGCTGGAGGTATCGAAGCCGTCCATCTCCACCAGTAGCTGGTTGAGCGTCTGCTCCTTCTCGTCATGCCCGCCGGACAGCGGCCCGGCACCGCGGGCGCGGCCGAGGGCATCCAGTTCGTCGATGAAGATGATCGCCGGCGCCTGCGCCCGCGCCTGTTCGAACAGGTCGCGCACCCGCGCGGCGCCGACGCCGACGAACATCTCGACGAACTCGGAACCGGAAATGGAGAAGAACGGCACCTTCGCCTCGCCGGCCACGGCGCGCGCCAGCAGCGTCTTGCCGGTGCCGGGCGGGCCGACCAGCAGAACGCCCTTGGGCATGCGTCCGCCGAGCCGGCCGTAGGTCTGCGGGTCGCGCAGGAATTCGATGATTTCCTTGAGTTCGTCCTTGGCTTCGTCGACTCCGGCGACATCGGCGAAGGTCACCTTCATGTCGGTTTCGACATAGACCCGCGCCTTGCTCTTGCCGATCTGCATCATGCCGCCACCACCCAGGCCACTGCCGATGCGCTTGAGCAGGAACAGCCAGATGCCGAAGAACAGCGCCGCCGGGACGATCCACGACAGCAGGTCGCGCAGCAGCGTGCTTTCCACCTTGCCGGTATAGCGCACCGGGTACTGCTGCAGGTGCTCGGCCAGTTGCGGTTCGACGCGATTGCTGACGAAACGTCGCTGGCCGCTGGGCAACGGCTCCTTGAGCGTGCCCTCGATACGCCGCTCGGTGATCGCCAGCTCTTCGACACGCCCATCCTTGAGGTGCTGTTCGAACTCGCTGTAGGGGATGGTCGCGACCTCCTGCTGCACCGACAGCAGATACTGAAGGCCGAAGAACACCACGATGGCGATCATCCAATAGTTGATATGGAATTGGGCTCGGTCTTTCACACCTGTTCTCCTTGTGCCGCAGACGGGGAAATTATGCCGGCTGCGCGAGAGGCCAGCCTGAACCCAGATCAGTAATGCCGCACGCTGCTCAGAGACCGCCCTGCACGCCGAGCCCGACGCCCAGTTCCGTCGCCACGGCAAAAGGCAGCAGCAACGTATCCAGCAGAGCGCTGGCGGGTAGATCCAGCGCGGGATACTTCGGCGCCAGCGCACCGAAGCGATCCATCGGACAGCACCCGCCGTTGAGGCTGTACCAGTCAAGGCGCGTGCCGGAATAGATGATCGGCGCGCCGGGCTTGGCGGCATCCAGCGTGCGCACACTGGCGCAGCCGCCCAGCAGGCCCAGGGCAAGCAGCACGAGCAGCGCGCGGCCGGTCATGTCAATCGTCACTGACAATATGGTGCTCGCCCCAGCGCGGCAGCATGTCCTGTGGAATGTCGAGCAGGTTGAGGATGCGCGCGACGACGAAATCCACCAGATCGTCGAGGGTTTGCGGCTGGTGGTAGAAACCGGGCGAGGCCGGCAGGATCACTGCGCCCAGGTTCGACAGCTTGAGCATGTTTTCCAGATGGATGCTCGAATAAGGCGCCTCGCGCGGCACCAGGATCAGCTGCCGGCGCTCCTTGAGGGCGACATCGGCGGCGCGCTCGATCAGGTTGTTGCAGGCACCGGTAGCGATCGCCGACAGGGTGCCGGTAGAACAGGGCACCACCACCATCGCGGTCGGCGCGCCAGAACCGGAGGCCGGCGGTGCCATCCAGTCTTCCTTGGCGAACACACGGATCTGTCCCGCTGCAGCACCGGTGTATTCGCAGAGAAACGCCTGCATCGCCTGCGGCTTGGCCGGCAGCACCACGTCGGTCTCGGTGGCCATTACCAGTTGCGCCGCCTTGGAAATCAGGAAGTGAACCTCGCGGTCCTCCTGGATCAGGCAATCGAGCAGGCGCAAGCCGTACTGCGCGCCGGAGGCGCCGGTCATGGCCAGGGTGATGCGTTCCGGTCCGCTCATTCGTTGTGCTCCGCGTTATCCTTTTTGGTGGGCTGAAGCCCACCCTACCCGTGTCCTTCAGTCCCCTACGCGAGCGCCACCGCAACCCGCAGGGTGGGCTTTAGCCCACCATTGCCGCCCGTATGGAATAGCTCGATCATCGCTGGCGCAACGCCTCGGCCAATTTGCCGTGCAAGCCGCCGAAGCCGCCGTTGCTCATGATCACCACCTGGGTGCCGGGCACGGCCTCGGCCTTGACCTTGGCGATGATCGCGTCCAGCGAATCACAGACGGTGGTAAGCACCGGCGAACCGGCGACCGTCGCGGCCAGGTCCCAGCCGAGGTTGGCCGGCGCGTACCAGATCGCCTGATCGGCCAGCGCGACGGATTCGGCCAGCCCTTCGCGGTGCGCGCCGAGCTTCATCGAGTTGGACCGCGGCTCGACCACGGCGATGATCGGCGTATCGCCCACCTGCTTGCGCAGGCCGTCGAGGGTGGTGGCAATGGCCGTCGGGTGATGGGCGAAGTCGTCGTAGAGGGTCACGCCGTTGACCTCGGCGACCTTTTCCATGCGCCGCTTGACGCTGCGAAACTCGCTCAGCGCCTCGGCGCCCTGCTTCGGCAAGACGCCGACATGGCGCGCCGCGGCCAGGGTCGCCAGCGCATTGGCGACGTTGTGCCGGCCGGTCAGCTGCCAGTCGACCACACCCTGCACTTCGCCCTCGAAGATCACCTCGAAGCGCGAGCCGTCCTCGCGGAGCAACTTCGCCTGCCACTGACCGCCCTCCCCGGTGGTCTGTACCGGCGTCCAGCAACCCATGCCGATCACGCGCTTGAGCGCCGTTTCCGATTCTGGATGGGTGATCAGCCCTTCGCCCGGCACCGTGCGTACCAAGTGGTGGAACTGCCGCTCGATGGCGGCGAGGTCGGGGAATATGTCCGCATGGTCATATTCCAGGTTGTTCAGGATCGCGGTGCGCGGACGGTAATGGACGAACTTGCTGCGCTTGTCGAAGAAGGCGCTGTCGTATTCGTCAGCTTCCACCACGAAGAACGGCGTCTCGCCCAGGCGCGCGGAGATGCCGAAGTTCTGCGGCACGCCGCCGATGAGAAAGCCCGGACTCATGCCGGCATGTTCCAGTACCCAGGCCAGCATGCTGCTGGTGGTGGTCTTGCCGTGGGTGCCTGCGGCGGCCAGTACCCAACGGCCCTGCAGCACGTGATCGGCCAGCCATTGCGGCCCGGAAACGTAGGGCAACCCCTTGTTCAGCACGTGCTCGACCGCCGGGTTGCCACGCGATAGCGCGTTGCCCACCACCACCAGGTCGGGGGCGGGTTCGAGATGCGCCGGCTCGTAGCCCTGCATCAGCTCGATGCCCTGGGCCTCCAGCTGGGTGCTCATCGGCGGATAGACGTTGGCGTCGGAGCCGGTGACGCGATGGCCGAGCGCCTTGGCCAGCACCGCGAGCGAGCCCATGAAGGTGCCGCAGATGCCGAGAATGTGGATATGCATGGATGACCTCTGACTGCCTCATGACACGGCCCTGAACGACCATTCTGCGCGGGTCGGCGGGCCTGACGATTGCGCCGCAGATTAGCACAGCACAGCGCTGCCGATCGTCGCTCCAGCGGCCGTGGCGGCGTCCCCGCCAGCCGAATGCAGGTCACTCGCCACACGTCGCTTGGCTCGCCGACCAACGGGCCTTGATCTACGCTGAATCCACGGCAGTCCGACCACGAATACAAGACCGGAGACTCACCATGCGTTACGCCCATCCCGGCACCGAAGGTGCCAAGGTTTCCTTCAAGACCCGCTACGGCAACTTCATCAACGGCGAGTTCGTCGAGCCGGTAGGCGGCCAGTACTTCACCAACCTGTCGCCGGTGAACGGCCAGCCCATCGCCGAATTCCCGCGCTCCGATGCCGCCGACATCGAGAAGGCGCTGGACGCCGCCCATGCGGCCGCCGACGCCTGGGGCAAGACCAGCGTGCAGGCGCGCTCGCTGATCCTGCTGCAGATCGCCGACCGCATCGAGCAGAACCTCGAGATGCTCGCCATCACCGAAACCTGGGACAACGGCAAGGCCGTGCGCGAGACGCTGAACGCCGATATCCCGCTGGCGGCCGACCATTTCCGCTATTTCGCCGGCTGCATCCGCGCCCAGGAGGGCACCAGTGCCGAGATCGACGAGCACACCGCGGCCTACCACTTCCATGAGCCGCTGGGCGTGGTCGGGCAGATCATCCCGTGGAACTTCCCGATCCTGATGGCCGCCTGGAAACTCGCCCCGGCGCTGGCCGCGGGCAACTGCATCGTGCTCAAGCCGGCCGAACAGACGCCGCTGGGCATCAGCGTGCTGATGGAAGTGATCGGCGACCTGCTGCCACCCGGCGTGCTCAATGTCGTGCAAGGCTACGGACGTGAAGCAGGCGAAGCCCTGGCCTCGAGCAAGCGCATCGCCAAGATCGCCTTCACCGGATCGACCCCGGTGGGCTCGCACATCATGAAGCGCGCTGCCGAAAGCATCATCCCGAGCACCGTGGAGCTGGGCGGCAAGAGCCCGAACATCTACTTCGAGGACATCATGCAGGCCGAGCCGACCTTCATCGAGAAGGCTGCCGAAGGGCTGGTGCTGGGCTTCTTCAACCAGGGCGAGGTGTGCACCTGCCCGTCGCGCGCACTGGTGCAGGAGTCCATCTACGCACCGTTCATGGAAGCGGTGATGAAGAAGGTCGCGCAGATCAAGCGTGGCGATCCGCTGGACACCGACACCATGGTCGGCGCCCAGGCCAGCCAGCAGCAGTTCGACAAGATCATGTCGTACCTGGACATCGCCAAGCAGGAAGGCGCCGAAGTGCTCACCGGCGGCGCGGCAGAGAAGCTCGAAGGCTCGCTCGCAAGCGGCTATTACATCCAGCCGACGTTGCTCAAGGGCACCAACCAGATGCGCGTGTTCCAGGAGGAGATCTTCGGCCCGGTGATCGGCGTCACCACCTTCAAGGATGAAGCCGAAGCCCTGGCCATCGCCAACGACACCGAATATGGCCTGGGTGCCGGCGTCTGGACCCGCGACATCAACCGCGCCTACCGCATGGGCCGGGCGATCAAGGCCGGACGGGTATGGACCAACTGCTACCACCTGTATCCGGCGCATGCGGCGTTCGGCGGCTACAAGAAATCCGGCGTCGGCCGCGAGACGCACAAGATGATCCTCGACCATTACCAGCAAACCAAGAACCTGCTGGTCAGCTACGACATCAATCCACTGGGCTTCTTCTGATGGGCTGAGCGCGGCCGACAGTGGTCGGCCGCGCTTTCGTACAAGACACCAGCCGGGCTCCGCCGTGGTGCTGCGGAGCGCGAAAAAGGTGCGTATCTGCCGAACTTGGCTGACAAATCGTCGCGAGCGGGCGCTTGCGACGTCGGGGCATGACGCTTGCTAGGGACAGAGTTGCCAACCCATCCAAGAGGATTCCCCCCATGGCCCTCGAACACAGCCGTTCAACGCCACCGCACCCTGCAATCGATTTCGAAGCCGTTGGCAGCCACTACTTCCAGGAACGCGAACTGAAGAAAGGCGCAGCCGGCTGGGTGCTGCTGGTCGGTCTCGGTGTCGCCTACGTGATTTCCGGCGACTACGCCGGCTGGAACTTCGGCCTTGCCCAGGGCGGCTGGGGTGGCCTGTTCATCGCCACGCTGCTGATGGCCACGATGTACTTGTGCATGTGCTTCTCGCTGGCCGAACTGTCCTCTATGGTGCCCACCGCTGGCGGCGGCTACGGTTTCGCCCGCACCGCATTCGGCCCGCTGGGCGGCTTTCTCACCGGCACGGCGATCCTCATCGAATACGCCATCGCCCCGGCGGCGATCGCCGTGTTCATCGGCGCCTATTGCCAATCGCTGTTCGGCATCGGCGGCTGGATGATCTACCTGGCCTTCTACATCATCTTCATTGGCATCCATATCTTCGGCGTTGGCGAAGCATTGAAGCTGATGTTCATCATCACCGCGGTCGCCGCCCTGGCGCTGGCGGTATTCATCGTCGCCATGGTGCCGCACTTCTCGGTCGACAAGCTGCTCGATATCGCGCCGACCGCCGCTGTTGGTGCCAGCACCTTCCTGCCCTACGGTTACGTCGGCATATGGGCGGCGATTCCCTACGCGATCTGGTTCTTCCTCGCCGTGGAAGGCGTGCCGCTGGCTGCCGAGGAGACCAAGAACCCGCAGCGCGACATGCCACGCGGCTTGATCGGCGCGATGCTGATCCTGGTTGCCTTCGCCGGGCTGATCCTGCTGGTCGGCCCAGGCGGCGCCGGTTCGAGCACGCTGGTGGCATCCGGCAACCCCTTGGTGGAAGCGCTGACCACGGCCTACGGCTCGTCCACCTGGATGAGCGGCTTCGTCAACCTGGTCGGCCTGGCCGGGCTGATCGCCAGCTTCTTCTCGATCATCTACGCCTACTCGCGGCAGATCTTCGCGCTGTCGCGGGCCGGCTACCTGCCACGCAACCTGTCGCTGACCAACCGGAACAAGGCGCCGGTACTGGCCCTGGTGATCCCGGGCGTCATCGGCTTCGCCCTGTCGCTGACCGGCCAGGGCGACCTGCTGATCCTGGTGGCCGTGTTCGGCGCGACCATCTCCTACGTGCTGATGATGGCCTCGCACATCGTCCTGCGCCTGCGCCGGCCGGACCTGCATCGCCCGTACAAGACGCCCGGCGGCATCGTCACCTCGGGCGTGGCCCTGGTACTGGCCTGCATCGCCGTGATCGCGGGCTTCCTGGTCGATCCCCGCGTGGTGATCGGCGCCGCGATCATCTACGCGATATTCATCGCCTACTTCGCGATCTACAGCCGGCACCACCTGGTCGCCGGCACACCGGAAGAGGAATTCGCGGCGATCGAGAAGGCCGAGGCGTCGCTGCACTGAATTAAGGAGGCTGACATGGCTTACTCGCACAGCGTGGGCGGCACCACCTGGCGCTTCGACGACCTGCGCGAGGTGATGGCCAAGGCCAGCCCGGCGCGCTCCGGCGACCTGCTTGCCGGGGTGGCCGCCGCCAGCGACGCCGAGCGCGTGGCGGCGCAGATGTGCCTGGCCGAGGTGCCGCTCAGGCGCTTTCTCGACGAGGCATTGATCCCCTACGAAGGCGACGAGGTGACCCGGCTGATCATCGACAGCCACGACGACGCCGCCTTCGCCCCGGTCAGCCACCTGACCGTGGGCGATTTCCGCAACTGGCTGCTCGGCGAAGAGGCGGACGAGTCATCGCTGAAAGCCCTGGCCCCGGGGCTGACCCCGGAAATGGTCGCCGCGGTGTCGAAGATCATGCGCGTGCAGGACCTGATCCTGGTCGCGCAGAAGGTCCGTGTCGTCAGCCGCTTTCGCAACAGCATCGGCCTGCCCGGGCGCATGTCCACCCGGCTGCAGCCCAATCACCCGACCGACGACGGTGCCGGCATCGCCGCGAGCATCCTCGACGGCCTGCTCTACGGCAACGGCGACGCGGTGATCGGCATCAACCCGGCGACCGACAGCACCGCCGGCATCTGCGAGCTGCTGAAGATGCTCGACGCCATCATCCAGCGCTACGAGATCCCGACCCAGGGCTGCATCCTCACCCACGTCACCACCTCCATCGAGGCGATCAACCGCGGCGCGCCGCTGGATCTGGTGTTCCAGTCCATCGCCGGCACCGAAGCGGCCAACGCCAGTTTCGGGATCAACCTGGCAGTACTTCAGGAAGGCTACGAAGCCGGCCTCTCGCAGAAGCGCGGCACCCTCGGCGACAACCTGATGTACTTCGAAACCGGCCAGGGCAGCGCGCTATCGGCCAACGCTCACCACGGTGTCGACCAGCAGACCTGCGAGGCCCGGGCGTATGCCGTCGCACGGCGCTTCAAACCGCTGCTGGTGAACACCGTGGTCGGTTTCATCGGCCCGGAGTACCTCTACAACGGCAAGCAGATCATCCGCGCCGGGCTGGAGGACCACTTCTGCGGCAAGCTGCTAGGCGTGCCCATGGGCTGCGACATCTGCTACACCAACCACGCCGAAGCCGACCAGGACGACATGGACATGCTGCTGACCCTGCTCGGTACGGCGGGCATCAACTTCATCATGGGTATCCCGGGCTCGGACGACGTGATGCTCAACTACCAGACCACCTCCTTCCACGACGCCCTCTACGTGCGCCAGGTGCTCGGCCTAAGGCCCGCCCCCGAGTTCGAGGAATGGCTGGCGAAGATGCAGATCCTGCGCCAGGACGGCAACCGCCTGCAGCTCGGCCGCGAACTGCCCGAACCGTTCCGCCGGGCGCTGGAGCAGCAGGCATGAAGCCGCCCTTGCTACCTCGACCATCCTCAGGTGGAAAACGCTGCGCGGTTTTCCACCCTATGCCGATACCCACACCGCAGCCCGTAGGGAGGAAAACGACCGCAGGTCTTTTCCACGCGCCTGACCGTCACGCTCCGAGGTAGCCATGCACGACCGCTCCCCGACCATCGAAAATCCGTGGCAGCACCTGCGCCAGCTGACCCCGGCACGCATCGCCCTTGGCCGTGCCGGCACCAGCCTGCCCACCGGTGCGCAACTGGACTTTCAGTTCGCCCATGCCCAGGCTCGCGATGCCGTGCACCTGCCGCTGGATCGTGCGGCGCTGGCCCGCGAGCTGGACAAGCACGCCCTCGCCTGCCTGGCGCTGCACAGCGCGGCAGCCGACCGACAGACCTACCTGCAACGCCCGGACCTCGGCCGGCGCCTGGACGACGCCAGCGCCGCAACGCTCGCCGGGCACGCTGACGGAGGCTGCGATCTCGCCCTGGTGATCGCCGACGGCCTCTCGGCCCTGGCCGTGCAGCGCCATGCGGTACCGATGGCCTTGAAGATCGCCGAGCTCTGCCAAGCGGAAGGCTGGTCCCTCGCACCGATCAGCCTGGTCGAACAGGGCCGCGTGGCGATCGCCGACGAAATCGGTCAGCGCCTCAAGGCGCGCATGGCGGTGATCCTGCTCGGCGAGCGGCCAGGACTCAGCTCGCCGGACAGCCTCGGCCTGTACTTCACCTGGGCGCCGCAGGTCGGCCGTCATGATGCGCAGCGCAACTGCATCTCCAACATCCGCCCCGAGGGCCTGAGCTACAACCTCGCCGCGCACCGCCTGCTGTATCTGATGCGCGAAGCCAGCCGCCGCCAGCTGTCCGGCGTACAACTCAAGGACGAAGCCGAAGTGCCGGTGCTGGACGGCCAGCCGCGCGCCGGCAACTTCCTGCTCGGCTGATGCCGACTCAGGCCGACTGCCAAGGCTCCCGCGCCTGGCTGTAGATCATCGTGCCGTCGACGTGGTGTTTCTGATCCGCTGCGGTCATCCCGGCTCTCCTGGCGCGAGGGCCTGCCCTGATTTAGTCGCCCGCCTGGCAGTCCCGTGCCGCGCCGATCCCGGCACACCGATGCTTGTCGCGGCCCGCAGCCGCGCTTAATGTGGGCGCCCCGCCCCGCTGGAAACCTCACCCATGTGGTCCTACCGCGCCTGGCAGCGCAAACGCGTCCTCGCCCGCAATCCGGTCGATCCGCAGCTATGGCAACAGGTGCTCGACAGCCTGCCGATGCTCGACGGCCTGAGCGAAGACGAGCTGGATCGCCTGCGTGAGCGCGCCGTGCTGTTCCTGCACGACAAGCGCCTGACACCGCTGGCCGGCGTCGAGTTGCAGGCGCAAGACCGCCTGCGTCTGGCGCTGCAGGCACAGTTGCCGCTGCTGCACCTGGCCGATCTCGGCTGGTACCGCGGCTTTCACGAGATCGTGATCTACCCCGACGACTTCCTCAGCCCGCAAAAGCACCGCGATGCCGCCGGTGTCGAGCATGAATGGGACGCCGAGCACAGCGGCGAGGCCTGGTTGCAGGGCCCGGTGATCCTCGCCTGGCCCGGCGTGCAGGAGAGTGGCGGCTGGGAGGCCTACAACCTTGTGATCCACGAACTGGCACACAAGCTGGACATGCTCAACGGCGATGCAAACGGCCTGCCGCCGCTGCACCGGCAGATGCGCATCGATGCCTGGGCCAGCGCCATGCAGAGCGCCTACGACCGACTCAACGCCGCGCTGGACGCCGACCCGGAAGTCGAGACGCCGATCGACCCCTATGCCGCGGAAAACCCGGCGGAGTTCTTCGCCGTCACCAGCGAGTACTTCTTCAGCGCCCCGGATGTGCTGCAGCAGGCCTTTCCCGAGGTCTACACGCAGCTCATGGAATTCTATCGCCAGGACCCGCTGGCGCGGTTGCAACGCCTGCAGGCCGAACATCCGGCCTACCGGGAACCTGCGTAGGCCAGGCGCGTCGAAGCCGGCGTGCATTGCACGCGACATTGCGCCTATAATCGCGCCCACTTTTTTCCGCCCCCAGGCCTCGCTGGCCGATCAGGAGCCCATCGTTCATGAGCTACAGCAAAGTCCCGGCTGGCAAAGACCTGCCGAACGACATCTACGTCGCCATCGAGATCCCGGCCAACCACGCGCCGATCAAGTACGAAATCGATCACGATACCGACTGCCTGTTCGTCGACCGTTTCATGGCCACGCCGATGTTCTACCCGGCCAACTACGGCTTCATCCCGCACACCCTGGCCGACGACGGCGACCCCCTCGACGTGCTGGTCGTGACCCCCTATCCGGTTGCCCCGGGCTCGGTCATCCGCTGCCGGCCGGTCGGCGTGCTGAACATGACCGACGAAGCCGGCGGCGACGCCAAGCTGATCGCCGTCCCGCACGAAAAACTGTCCCAGCTGTATGTGGACATCAAGGAATACACCGACCTGCCCGCCCTGCTCCTCGAGCAGATCAAGCACTTCTTCGAGAACTACAAGGATCTCGAGAAGGGCAAATGGGTCAAGGTCGAAGGCTGGGGCAACGCCGACGAAGCCCGCGCAGCAATCACCAAGGCGGTTGCGGCTTACCAAAAATAAGCCAACGCCACCCCCTGAAGCCGGCCACAAGCCGGCTTTTTTATTGTCTAGTGATTTCTGCCCGCTTCCGCTCAACCCTAGACGCCATGCGGGTTACAGCCTAATATCTGTCCACTAGCAGCCACCCGAAACTAGCCCCCTCCAGCGTAAAAGTGTGGGGACAAGTGTGGGGACAGAATCAGGGAGCGAAGCATGGGCAAGCTGAACCCGAAGCAGGTAGAGAACCTGCGCGAGTCGGGCACCTACGAGGACGGGGACGGATTGCGCCTTATCGTGAGGGCATCCGGGAGCAAGTCCTGGCTACTGCGTTACCAGATTGCCGGCCGGCGCCGCGATATGGGGTTGGGCAGCTATCCCGAAGTGAGCTTGAAGGAAGCGCGCCTGACCGCAGCGGGACACCGTAAGCAACTGGCGAGCGGTATCGACCCGATGGCAGTCCGGGATGCCCAGCGCGAAGCCGAACGGGAGGCACAACGGGCTAAGGAAGCTCAGCGTGTGACCTTCCAAGGCTTGGCAATGGACTACCACACCGCGCATAGCGCTACCTGGTCAGAGAAGTGGCGCAAGGGCTGGCTGCGCAAGCTGGAACTGTACGCATTCCCCATCATCGGCAAGAAATCCGCCGGGGATATTGAAACCGAGGATGTGTTACGTGTCCTCCAACCGATCTGGGGCAGCAAAACCCGCACCGCCGACGAAGTCCGCGGACAGATCGAACAGGTACTGGATGCGGCCAAGGCTCGCAAGCTGCGCAAGGGCGACAACCCTGCCCGTTGGCGCGGGCACTTGGACAACCTACTGAGCCGTGCGGAGAAGAAGAAAGCCCGCAAGCGTGAACATTTCGCCGCGATGAAATGGCAAGACGTCCCGGCGCTGATGACCGCTCTCGCCGGCCGTGACTCGCGCGCTGCCGTGGCCGCTCGCCTGATGATATTTACCGGCGCACGAGCACAGATGATTCGCTTGGCCGCCTGGGATGAGTTCGATCTGGAGTCGGGCATTTGGTCGCTGCCTGCCCTGCGAATGAAGATGCGCAAGGCGTTTGAGATACCCCTGGCGCCGCCCGTTGTGGAAATGCTCAAGAGCCTGCCACATATTGAGGACAGCCCTTTCCTTTTCCCAGGTCAAGGTAAAACCGGAGCCATCCATGCGAACGCCGTTCGTACCCTATTGCACAGCCTGGGTCATGACGACATCACCCGCCACGGCTTCCGGTCGAGCTTCCGCGACTGGGCAAACGAGCGAACGCACTACCCGCGCGAAGTCTGCGAGCTGGCGCTTGCGCATGACGAGCGCGACCAGACCGAGGCCGCGTATTCGCGCTCCGATTTTTTGGAAAAGCGACGCGCGCTGATGGCGGAATGGGCGCAGTTCATCACAACGCCGCCAGCGGCGAATGTCATTCAAGGCGACTTCAAGCGCGTCAGCGGTGCGGGGGTACCTGTATGAAAATGAAACGCCCCGACACCCTGCCGGAATGGTTTGACCTTGAGAAGTATCGGGGCTGCGCCGGCTTCGGCCCAGTCGAGTGGTGGGCCTGCCTCGAAAAGCGGCAGGGAGCCTGGCAGGTAGTCCCCCACCTAGTTACTGAAGAACCTTCGTCGACACTGACGGCACTTGCACACACGCGGGCGCGCCCATTGGCCGACGCAAGCCGAACACGCGAGATTATTGACAGACTGGCCACTCGCCGGCCCGTTCGATCGGCAACCTGGGTCGAGCTGGGCAGAGCCGCCCGGATTGATCGGCTGGCGGATAGCGAACAGGCACATGCGTGGCGCGCTCTCGGGGCTGACATCCAGCCAACCGATGAGGCAACGCCGGCAATAGGGGCACTCATGATTCCCGGCTGGTTAGATCATGAAGCTGATGCGGCTGTCGCCATCGTAGACCTGAGCGCCCCCTATTCGGTGGTGATGAGTGCGTTTCAAGTATGGCTGAAGCAGGCGAGAGCCGCAGCGCAAGCAGCACGAAACCGCCCCAAGACTGACAAATGGGCCGAATACGGTCTCCTGCCGTATCTGGACTTGCAAATCTGGTGCTTGGAAACCGACGCAAACATACCTGAACCCATGATGGCAAAGGCCATCCATCCCCCTTGCGAGAAGGAGGCTTGCATCCGCTGTTCGGGGACCGACTGGATTGGCGACACGCTGGCGCCGCTAGCACGATCCCTAATGGCCGATCTTTCGCCACTCCGAGCCCTAGCTGCTGAAAACATCGAGGAATGGGCAAAAGCACAGCGATCCGCGCTGCTGCAAGGGAATTTTCAGCCGTAAAAGCCTCTCTGGCTGTTGGTCTACTCGGTGTATTGAATAGGCGTCGCTAGTCGTTAAACGACACTAATGGAGCGATGCAAAATGAGCAGCTTGTCCCGCCACACACGTCCCGCCCGGGCGATTTATCGCCTTCCCCAAGTCATGGCCGCCACCGGATTCGGGCGCGCCTGGATTTATGAGCTGATGAGGCGCGGAGACTTTCCGCCCTCGTGCAAGGTTGGTTCCCGCGCTGTCGGCTGGAATGCCGCGTCAGTAGATGCTTGGATCGCTGAGAAACTGGGGGAGCGCGTATGAACCCGCAAGACTTCCCGATTGACGCGCTGTCCCTGTCAATCGCTCGCGCTGACGCTGTACTGGCATTGATTTCAACGCAATTCGATGACCCGGATGCTGACCAGCACCCCGCGGAAGTGAACAGTGACGCTATCGGCGCCGTACGCGCTGAGCTAGCAGCTGTCCGCGCGCTGATTGCTGAACAACTGAGGGTGACGGTATGAGCTGGCGAGGGCTGACGCTAGACCCGAACATGGTTGCGGGAGCTGGGCTCCCCCACGTGGGGCGACTCCCCTCCCCCTCACGGGCATTGCGGCGTGCTAACTGGGCTGAGCTCAGGCGGCTTGCCCGGCGAAACGGCTGTTCGCACTCACAACTAGCCGCTTGGCTCGTCGATCAGGATGTCCCATGGATGAGCGGTATTCAGATCATGCGGTATGCCCTGGGCTGTACCCGCCCGGAAGCTGAAACCGCTTTGTGGGCTGCGGGGGTGAAGCCGTGACGGACGCAGAGTATGACGACCTGATCGGGGCACCAGCCGCGACCTGCTCGCCGAAGCCCGATCTGAACGAAGCCCGTCGCTTTCTTGAGGCGCTGGCGCTTGGCGAGCCAGTGACATTCCAGACCTTCGACGACACCCCAGCAAAGCGTCCACTGCTCGCCCAAATGCGGCACGGCACGCTTGATGAGCACGCCGCCTTTCTGGAGAAGATGAACGCCAAGGGGGCTGGTGTATTCGTGACCGTTAACGCAACGGATGGCGAGGGGCGCAAAAGGGAGAATATTATCCGTCCCCGCGCGCTGTTCGCTGACTTCGATGACCCAGCGCCAGATACTTTGGAACGGCTGCGAGCCGATGAGTTGCCGCCATCGATCATGGTCGAGAGCAGCGCCGGGAAGCTGCACGCTTACTGGCTTACGGATGAGCTGGAGCTTGGCGAGTTCATGAGCCGGCAAAAACAGATTGCAGCATCATGGGGCAGTGATCCAAGCGTCTGCGACCTGCCCCGCGTTATGCGCCTGCCTGGATTCCTCCATAACAAAGGGAGGCCGCAACCTGTACGGCTGATTGAGGCGAGCGGGAAACGGTACGGCTCGGAGCTACGGGAGCGGTACAGCGCCGGCAACGGATCTGAAGGCACCACAGCCACGGCGGACGATGACGATACCGCGGAGCTGTTGGCGCTGATGCCCACGCGTGTGAACCTGGCAAGTGCAATCGGCAATCTGCGGGCAGGCGAGGACGTTCATGCAAACGCACTAGCGCTCGTCGGTAAGTGGACGCATGCGGGGGTAGCTGAGAACGATATCAGGGAGCTTTTCGCCAACTTTATCGCGCCGGCCGTGGCCACTGCGCGTGGCGCTGATCGTGCGTCTGAACTTATGGGCACTGAGCTGGAGCGGATGTTTGCCGGCGCCAAGGCAAAGGGATACGCACCGATCAAGCCGGACGGCCCGGCGCTGGACTGGGTGGAGCTGGATGACCTAATGATCGCGGACATCCCACCAGTTCGCTTTCTGTTTGAGCCGCTGCTGCCACGCGGAGACGTGACGTTACTTTCAGCTGATGGGGGGACCGGAAAGTCCACATTGGCGTTAGCCCTAGCTGCACACGTAGCCTGCGGGCGCGACTGGGATGGCTTGGCTACGGAAGAAGGGCGCGCCTTGTTCGTCAGCCTGGAAGACCCGGCCAATATATGCCGCCTGCGCCTGCGCGATGTGATTAGCACTTATGACCTGGACGCCGGGCGGGTCAGTCGAAACGTGCGGATCGCAGACGGTACGAAAGGGACTGGCGCGCTACTGGCACCCCAAGACGGCAAGCTCTATCCCACCCCCGTCCTGCTGGAACTAAGCGGGGCATTGCTACGTGAACGGTTTGATCTGATCGTAGTCGACAACGCTTCTGACGCTTTCGCGGGGAACGAAAACGATCGCCAAGAGGTGCGGACATTCATCCGGTTCATGCGATCCATGGCACGGAAAACAGACGCAGCTGTGCTCGTGCTGGCGCACGTCGATAAAGCCACCGTTCGCGCCAGCTCTACCACTGCAGGTAGCCGGTACAGTGGTAGTACAGCCTGGAACAACTCCGTTCGTGCCCGTCTGGCCATGTTCTACGATGCCGGAGTTCTAGTGCTGGTACATGAGAAGTCCAACCTAGCCAAGCTGCTGGAAAAGCAGATTCGCATGGATTTCGTCAATGCGGTCCCGGTGCCACTGACCATGATCGATGGTTATGACGAATGCGCAGCCACGGCCGAACAGCGGGAAGCCGAAACCATCCTGGCGCTTATGCAGGAGGCTATCGCAAAGGGGCTGGATGTGAGCGCGGCGAGGTCCGGCCCGGCGACAACCTGGCACTTGCTGCACGCCATGGAAGGCGCTCCAGCAGACTGGAGCAGGAAAGAAGGCAAAGCGCGATTCAATCGCCTGCTGGTGCGCCTGGAGGCGGCCGGACAACTGCGGCGCGAAGAATGGAAAGATGATTACCGGAACAAGAAGACACGTTTTGTGCCCGCAACCATGACGGACCTACTCGACGATATGGACATTTAATCGCTGCTGATGGGGGTAAAAAGTGCGTATGCGTTACCCCCCATACCCCCCAAGCGTACTAACGCGCTTTGGGAGCGCGTCGTTAGCCGCGTTGGTGGGGATGAAACAACCAACGCACAACCAACGCATGAACTAACGCACTAACGCACTCTTCCCGATACGAAAACGGAAAAATCGGGATTCGCATCACCGAAGGTGCCTATACAGAAAATTCGAATTTCGCGAAGTCCGTGACTCTGCGCCCCCGCGGATGGCTCCCCCGCTCAGATGGGACCCGGAGCGACTACGTTAAAGGCAGGTGTTTGCCGATGATGGTTCATGGCGATATGGTGGCCGCCGTCCATGGAATCAGGAGTGCAAGCAATGCCCGGCGAACTCTTCGGCCTGTTCGTTTTGACCGGCGGCACGGTTGCCGCTGTGCTGGCGTATCTGGTCTGGTCGCACGTATCGGCGGCGCGGGAGAAAGCCCGGGAGGCTGAAAAAGAACAACGCTGGCGCGTGGCATTCGGCATGGCGGAAGAGTCACCACCAGCGCCGAAGCCAGGTAAGCCAGGGCGCGCATGGTTGCCGGTTGCTGTGCTGGTCGGTGCCCTGGCGATCGGCGCCGGGCTTATGGTGGCGGATGATGGCGAAGAGGGTGGCCGGCCGGCGGCAGCCGATAACCTGGCCGCACGGTTTCCGGGGCCATGGCGGGAGGATTATCTACAACTGGATCAACACACAGTTGAGCAACGGCGGGAACTCGCGCTATTCAGCATGCGCGCGCTTGGCGCGGAGGTTAACTTGGCCGCCGTCACGGCTGCGCCAGACGAAGCGGAAACGCGCGAACTTGTAGCGACAGGGATCAACCTCAACGGCCTGTTATGCGCCAGGGTCACGGCAATAAGGCCGCTTGAGGTTGACGGGAACTATGAAGTGGAATGCCTAGAATATCGGGGCGGGAAAATCACTAAATCTTACTTTATTGACGTATGGCGCGGATTGGCACTGATTCCGGGAGCCGAGCCCAGGTCATCAGATGGATGGATTAGGCCCTGATTCAATAAAAAGCCCGGGCTTTCCGGGCTTTCCGCTTAATTTTTTTTTCAACTGGCGAACGTCGATTAGCGACCCGCTAGCCGTACCGGCCGAAGTCTTCCGCATAGCTTCGAGTTTTCATCGCGCTCGCGATTATTGCCATCAGCAGCGCGGCCAGGATGCTGCCGCCTGGCTTTACCGCCATCCAGAACGCGGCACCGTAGGAGATGAGGCGGACGGTTCGCACGATTAGGTTAAAGCCGGCGTAAACGTAAACGGCCGCGGGTGTTTTCTCTTCATCCCGTTTCATTTACCAGTCCATTGCCTAAATGAGCCTGGCTCTTAGCATGGCTCCATTTCACCACCGCGTCACGCTCTTGGATTGGATGGACGCCGCCATGAACGCGCCACACTTCTGTGGGACTAAATGTGGGTACGCGAGAAGAATTTTAATATTTCTCTTTATACCTCAATGGCTTATTTGAAAATAAAGCCGGCCACAAGCCGGCTTTTTATTTTTCAAAGGAAATCCGTGCGGCTGAGGCTGGGCCGACTGGACCTCCGATTTGGACCAGCAGTATTTGCAACTGTCTGTTCAGGTTCCGCAGCTGACGGCGATGCGGCCAGCACGACCAGCCATGAGATCGACCCGAGTTCAAGCGCGAGCCTACCAAGCGGGCGCATGAGCATGCGCTGGTCGACGCCGCTCTGCCTGGATGGCAAAAAAACCAGAACTTAAATTCCAGTTAAACGCCAAAATCGCCTCGATCTAGACGTTTATTGCGTGCAAATGCTCGCCTGACTAGCATTTCAAGCGTTAAATTTCCGGTACACGCCATGCCTGAGCAGCTGACGATACAAACATTCGTTAACGGCCGGTGGCACGACGCCCTGGTGCTGACGGTGGATGATCCTGCGAAGGTAAAGGGACGGTGTCTGCTCGACTGCATAAACCCCGAACTACCTGATCGATTTCCTGGAATGTGTCGACTCCGGCCTCGATCCCGCGGTCAGCGTAAATCTGCCCATCAGTTGGGCGAGCACCCGCACTCAGGGCTTTGCAGCGCTTATTTACGACATCATCCCCGCTGGTGCTGCGCGAAAGTCGCTGGAAAGGCGTTTTGCCGGTGAAAAGCCCAACGGAATGGATCTGGACCTGTTCCTGCTCAAGCGCTGCGCGCCAGCGCCCATTACAATTCGCCGCCTGCGCCTCGAAGTCACCGGACTGGACCAGGACTCGTTCACCAAGATGTGCAAACTGACGACGAAGACCCTGTCCGCGCTTGAGAATGACAGGGGCAATCCTACGATCAACACCCTCAACGGCATTCTCAGGCCGTTCGGATTGGCAATGACGCTCGGTTCGTTGCGCCATCGCCCCGCCAAGCCGGTCCGCCAGAACGAACAAGAGCCAGCGCGTAGACGGGGAGCCAGCCCGAAACGCCAGAAGGCAGCACTACAAACGACGGCCGCCAAGGCCGAGTGAACCGCTGCACTTCGGCAACGGAGCGCTTGGCGATGCATCAGGCCGGCGAACCTTGTGGCTGCAACGGGCCTTCTTTGCTAATGTCGCGCCCGATTCCGACTCGCCGCCGACGACAGGTTCCCGCATGGCCCGCAAGAAAGCCGCCCTCGATTTCGAACAATCCCTCGCCGAGCTGCAACAGCTGGTGGAGCGTCTGGAGAGCGGCGAACTGTCGCTGGAAGACTCGCTGACCTGCTTCGAGCAGGGCATCGGCCTGACCCGTGACTGCCAGGCCGCACTCAGCCAGGCCGAACAGAAAGTTCAGATCCTGCTGGAACGCGACGGCGCCCTGCAGGAAGCGCCCTTCGAGTCGGACCCCGAAGCATGATGATCGGCGACTACCAGAAAAGCTGTCAGCAGCGCGTCGACGGCTGCCTAGAAGCGCTCTTCGTCGCCCCGCAGCCGCAACTCGAGCGGCTTTACCAGGCCATGCGCTACAGCGTGATGAACGGCGGCAAGCGCGTCCGCCCGCTGCTGGTCTACGCCGCCTGCGAAGCACTGAACGGCGACAAGGCCAACGCCGACGGCGCGGCCTGTGCGGTCGAGCTGATCCACGCCTATTCGCTGGTGCACGACGACCTGCCGGCCATGGACGACGACGACCTGCGCCGCGGCCAGCCCACCACCCACAAGGCCTTCGACGAGGCCTGCGCCATCCTCGCCGGCGACGGCCTGCAAAGCCTGGCTTTCGAGGCCATGGCCCAGGACCGGCATAATCCGCCGGATGCCACCCTGCGCCTGCGCATGTTCAGCGTGCTGGCCCGTGCGGCCGGGCCGGCCGGCATGGTCGGCGGTCAGGCCATCGACCTCGGCTCGGTGGGCCTCAAGCTCGATCGCGACGCACTGGAACTGATGCACCGGCACAAGACCGGTGCGCTGATCGAAGCCAGCGTGCAGCTCGGCGCGCTCGCCAGCGGCCATGCCGATGCCGACAGCCTCGCCGCGCTGAGCCAGTACGCCCGCGCCATCGGCCTGGCCTTCCAGGTCCAGGACGACATCCTCGACGTCGAAAGCGACACCGCGACCCTGGGCAAGCATCAGGGTGCCGACATCGCCCGGGACAAGCCGACCTACCCGGCGCTGCTCGGCATGGATGCGGCCAAGGTCTACGCCAGTGAGCTGCGCGACCAGGCGCTGCATGCGCTGCAGCCGTTCGATGAGGCCGCCGAGCCGCTGCGCGAGCTGGCGCGCTACATCGTCGAACGACGCAACTGAGCCTTTTGCCAGAAACGCAGTCCAAACCCTACCGGACCCGGGGCCGTTCTTATCGAAGGGCCCATCGGGTAAACTGCCGCACTATTTTTCAACGAAAACGATCCGCCTGATGCCCAAGACGTTCCATGAGATTCCTCGGGTGCGCCCCGCGACGCCCGTTCTTGACCGAGCGGCGACACCCGAGCAGCTGCGCCGACTGAGCGAGGCGGAACTCGAAGAGCTTGCCAACGAACTGCGCCAGGAGCTGCTCTATAGCGTCGGCCGCACCGGCGGGCATTTCGGTGCCGGCCTCGGCGTGATCGAACTGACCATCGCCCTGCACTACGTCTACGACACGCCGGACGATCGGCTGGTGTGGGACGTCGGCCATCAGGCCTATCCGCACAAGATCCTTACCGGACGCCGTGAGCGCATGGCCACGCTGCGCCAGAAGGACGGCCTGGCCGCCTTCCCGCGTCGCTCGGAAAGCGAATACGACACCTTCGGCGTCGGTCATTCCAGCACCTCGATCAGCGCCGCCCTGGGCATGGCGGTCGCCGCCCGTCTGAAAGGCGAGCAGCGCAAGTCGATCGCCGTGATCGGCGATGGCGCGCTCACTGCCGGCATGGCCTTCGAGGCGCTCAACCACGCCCCGGAAGTCGGCGCCAACATGCTGGTGGTGCTCAACGACAACGACATGTCGATCTCGCGCAACGTCGGCGGGCTGTCCAACTACCTGGCCAAGATTCTCTCCAGCCGCACCTATTCGAGCATGCGCGAAGGCAGCAAGAAGATCCTCTCGCGCCTGCCGGGCGCCTGGGAAATCGCCCGCCGCACCGAGGAATACGCCAAGGGCATGCTGGTGCCCGGTACCCTCTTCGAGGAGCTGGGCTGGAACTACATCGGCCCCATCGACGGCCACGACCTGCCCACCCTGATCGCCACCCTGCGCAACATGCGCGACCTCGACGGCCCGCAGTTCCTTCATGTAGTGACCAAGAAGGGCAAGGGCTTCGCCCCGGCCGAAGCCGACCCGATCACCTGGCATGCGATCAGCAAGCTGGAGCCGGTCGGCGCACCGCCGGCACCGAAGAAGCCCGCCGGGCCGAAGTATTCGAATGTGTTCGGCCAGTGGCTGTGCGACATGGCCGCCGCCGACGCACGGCTGACCGGCATCACCCCGGCGATGAAAGAAGGCTCCGACCTGGTGGCCTTCAGCGAGCGTTATCCCGATCGTTACTTCGATGTCGCCATCGCCGAGCAGCACGCGGTGACGCTGGCAGCCGGCATGGCCTGCGAAGGCCTGAAGCCGGTGGTGGCGATCTACTCGACCTTCCTCCAGCGCGCCTACGACCAGCTGATCCATGATGTCGCGGTGCAGAACCTCGACGTGCTGTTCGCCATCGACCGCGCCGGACTGGTCGGCGAAGACGGTCCGACCCATGCCGGCAGTTTCGACCTCTCCTACCTGCGCTGCATCCCCGGCATGCTGGTGATGACGCCCAGCGACGAGAACGAGATGCGCCGCATGCTCACCACCGGCTATCACTTCGAAGGCCCGGCTGCGGTGCGCTACCCGCGTGGCAGCGGCCCCAACGCCGCCATCGAACCGGGGCTGGAACCGCTGGAGATCGGCAAGGCGGTGGTGCGCCGTCAGGGCAGCAAGACCGCGCTGCTGGTGTTCGGCGTGCAGCTGCCCGAGGCGCTGCGGGTCGGCGAGGCGCTGGACGCCACTGTGGTCGACATGCGTTTCGTCAAGCCGCTGGATGAAGCCCTGTTGCGCGAGCTGGCGGCCAGTCACGCGCTGCTGGTGACGATCGAGGAGAACAGCATCATGGGCGGCGCCGGCAGCGCGGTGGCCGAGTTCCTTGCCGCCGAAGGCGTGCTGCGACCGATCCTGCACCTGGGCCTGCCGGATTACTACGTCGAGCACGCCAAGCCCAGCGAAATGCTCGCCGAATGCGGCCTGGATGCCGCCGGCATCGAAGCGGCCGTACGCAAGCGCCTCGCAGCACTCGGCGGGGCCTGACGCAAAATTTTTTATCCGCACAGCCCCGACGCGGCCGCAGCCTCCGCAGGGTGGGCTTTAGCCCACCGACCGACACGCACAAGGCATGGGCGCTGGTGAGCTGAAGCCCACCCTACGGTACTCCCCGGATGTGGCCTGGGAAGCGGCCGTACGCAAGCGCCTCGCGGCACTCGGCGGGGGCTGACGCGACGATTTTTGTCCGCACAGCCCCGACGCGGCCGCAGCCCCCGTAGGGTGGGCTTTTGCCCACCA
>NZ_KK020676.1:311526-318740 GCF_000307775.2 Stutzerimonas stutzeri KOS6
AGGCGCTGGTGGGCTAAAGGCCACCCTACGGTACTGCGAAGCATTTTCCACGGAGTGGCCATCCACCTTGGCGCTGCGGTGGATGGATGAAGCTTCATCCACTCTACCGACGCGCCTCGTTCGCGAGCAGGCTCGCGCCCACCAAAGCGGGCGGTACGTTCAGCCACGCAGCAACAGGTCACCTTCGATCGGCACATAGCGCGTCGCGGCGCGGATCAGCGATTGCGCGGTGAGTCCCGGCACACCGTAGGCGGTGGCCTCGGCGCCACCGGCGCGCACCCGCTCCAACAGCAGGTCGAAGTCGCCATCACCGGAGGCCAGCACCACCTCGTCGACCCGCGCCGCCGCGTCCAGCACGTCGATGGTGATACCCACGTCCCAGTCGCCCTTGGCCGAGCCGTCGCTGCGCTGGATATAGGGCTTGAGCCTCACCGTGAAACCCAGTTTGCGCAGGATCTGCTGGAATTGCTGCTGGCGCGCGTCGCCGCGCTCGATGGCGTAGGCATAGGCCTCGACGATGGTGCCACGACGACTGACGTCGGCCCACAGTGCCGAATAGTCGAAATGGCAGCCGTGCGCCTGACGCACCGTGTAGTAGAGGTTCTGCACATCGGCGAACAGGGCGATCTTCTTCACGCGGCGGCCCGCTCTGGAAAGGGCCTCCAGTATGGACGCTGAAATCGCGCATGTCCCGTCCTTGCCGCATCCGTTACAGTGGCGCCCCGAAACGATCCCTCACCTTCGGTCTGCAATGAACGTTCTTGCCATCCTGCGTGACGCCTGGTTCTTCTATTCCCGCCATTTCTTCAGCATCGCCCGGCTCTGCCTGCCGCTGATCCTGCTCGAGAGTCTGGCCCGCCTGGCGCTCGAGCACTGGCTCGGCCAGGACGCCCTGCCCGCGCAGGACCTGCTGGCAGGCATGATCTTCTATCCGCTCTACATTGGCGCGCTGATCCTCTATATCGACGCCCGTAGCCGCGGCCACGCTCCGGCCTTGCGCGCGGTCTATGCTCGCGCGCTGCCGCTGTGGCCGGCACTGGCGGTACTTTCGGGGGTCGGCACGCTGCTGATTCTGCTCGGCGCATCGCTGTTCGTGCTGCCAGGCATCTGGGTGATGGTCAAGATTGCCTTCGCCGAATACCTGCTGGTGTTGCGCGGCCTGACGCCGCTGGCGGCGCTGAAGCAGAGCTTTATCCTCACCCGTGGGCATTTCCTGTTAGTGCTGGGCTGCGTACTGAGCGTACTGTTGCCGATCTGGATGCTCGAGTCCTGGATCGCCACTCAGCTGTTTCCCGGCGATGCGCAGCCCGTGCTCCCGATGATTGCGCTGGATGGCGCCGTCGGCCTGCTACAGCTGCTGCCGACCATCATGCTGTTCCGCTGCTTCATGCTCTGTACCGAGCCGCCGCCGCGTCCACAGGACCCTGACTGAGGTGCCGCCCGGCTGACAGTCGGGCCGGACGAACAGCGCCTGCTAGGCTTGCTGCGGCCACATCCAGAGGACATCAGCATGGCCGAACAGAACCCCAGCATCCTTTCCCACGTTTCCCTGGGCAGCAATCGCTTCGATGAAGCGGTCGTTTTCTATGACCAGGTCCTCGCCACCCTCGGCTGCAGACGCATTCTCGAGCACCCCGGCGCAGTGGCCTGGGGCCGCGGATATCCCGAGTTCTGGATCCAGCGCCCCTTCGATGGCGGCAGTGCAGCGGTTGGCAATGGCACCCATGTCGGCTTTTTCGCGGCCGATCAGGCCGCGGTGGACGCCTTCCATCGTGCCGCCCTTGCCGCCGGTGCGCGCGACGAAGGCGCCCCAGGTCCGCGTCCGGAATACGGCGAGCCCTACTACGGTTGTTTCGTACGCGACCTGGACGGGCACAAGATCGAGGCGGCGTATTGGGACGCCGCGCTGATGCAGCAGCTTTACGGCAGCGCAGGCTGATCGTGTAGCGCTAGGAGGCCCGGCTGCCGAGCAGCCGTGGCAACAGCAGGTTCTGGTACAGCCGCGGACACCAGCGCGCCAGCAGGCGTGCCTTCCAGTCGAGATTGGAGAGCACCAGCAACGACCGCCGACGCAATGCCCCCTGGTAGATCGCTTCGGCCACGTCCTGCGGCGAGGCGACTCGACCGATATCCAGTACCGGCGACGGCGCGGTCGAGCCATCGCCGACCAGCACGTTCTTGCGCAGATCGGTGGCGGTGTAGCCTGGACAGACCAGCATGATGTGGACCGCGGTGTCGCTCAGCTCGCCCCGCAAGGTCTCGAACAGGCCATGCAGAGCATGCTTGCTGGCGTTGTAGGCTGCACGGTTGGGCACCGGCGCATACTGCGACAGCGAGCTGAGCACGATGATCTGCCCGTCGCGCGCGATCAGGCTGGGTAGCGCCGCCTGGGTGCAATGCAGCGCACCGTAGAAATTGACCGCCATCACCCGCTGGAACACCGCCAGGCTGGTGCTGACCAGCGGACTGCGATGGGTAATGCCGGCATTGTTGATCAGCACGTCGATACCGCCATAGCGCTCGACCACCAGCGTCACCGCTCGCTGCACCGCCGCGGCATCGCTGACGTCACAGCACAGCCCCAGCGCCTCGGCGTTGTGGTGGTCGGCCAGATGCTGCACCAGGCCATCCAGCGCATCCTGATGCAGATCGAAAATCACCAGCCGCGCCCCGGCCTGAGCCATCCGCACCGCCAGAGCGCGGCCGATGCCGGCGCAGCCGCCAGTAATCAGCACCACCTTGCGGTTGAACACCTTGCGATCGAACACCTTGCGCTGCATACCCTTACTCCTTCATGCCGCACGCGTCGCCTAGCATATGAGCATAGGTCGATATATGCGGACATTCCTATCCCTGCTGCAGCAATATCGCTCATGGACAAGCGGGCGTCGCCTGCGCATTCTTGTCGAACAACGCAAGGCAGCGATCAATCCAGTGAAAGCATTTCTCTATCTGAGTCTGGCTATGGTTCTGGGCCTGCCGGGCGGGGTCCAGGCTGATCCCGTTCCGCAGCGAATCCTCAATGTCGGCTATTACGAGTTCGCCCCGGCCATCTACACCGATCCCCACGGCACGGCGCGCGGCGAGCTGGCCGAGCTGACCCGCCGCGTGGCTCGGCAGGCCGGCTACGGCGTGCGCTTTCGGGCTCTGCCCGGAGCGCGCCTCTATGCGGCACTGGAGAACGGTAGCATCGATGTCTGGCCCGGCGCCCAGGGCAAGCCGGAGCTGGCCATCCATACGCTGGAAGGCCGGCATATGCTCAGCCAGATCAGTCTCAATCTGTACCGCCGTACGGGTACCCCGGAGCCGCGCATCCCCGAGGACCTTGCCGGCAAATCGCTGATCCTGATCGGCGGCTACAGCTACTGGCCGAACGTCAATGCCCTGCTCGATGATCGCGAGCTAGGCCTGCGCCTGCTGCGCACCAGCAACCATCTCTCGGCGCTGGAAATGCTGCGACGCAACCGTGGCGACTACCTGCTCGACTACCGGATTCCGGTGGAGCAGGCCCGCCAACGGCTGCAGATGGAAGAACTGCCCTACCAGCGCCTGGTACAGGTGCCGATTCATTTCATCGTTTCGCGCCACACGAGCGACGCCGAAGCGATCGTGACTGCGCTCGATGATGCCTACGAAACGTTGCGCCTGGCCGGCGAGGACCTCAGCCTGCCATCGGACTGAACCTCACTGCCCGCGCGGTTTGGCCCGGGCCGTGGGCTCGGCGATCAGCGGGTCGTCGGGCCAGTAGTGCTTGGGGTAGCGACCCTTCAGATCCTTCTTCACTTCGGCATAGGTGTTGGCCCAGAAACTCGCCAGGTCCTGGGTGACCTGCACCGGCCGCCGCGCCGGCGACAGCAGGTGCAGCTTGACGACCTGCCGGCCACCGGCGATGCGCGGCGTATCGGCCAGACCGAAGAGTTCCTGCAGGCGCACCGCCAGCACCGGCGGCTGCTCGCTGTAGTCGAGGCGAACGCGCGAGCCGGACGGCACGCTGATCGCCACCGGCGCCTGCTCGTCGAGCCGCTGCGGCAGCGGCCAGGGCAGCAGCGTAGCGAGCATCGCGGCGAGATCGAGCTGGGCGAAGTGCGCCAGCCGCGACACCTTGCCGAGATAGGGCAGCAGCCAGTCTTCCAGCCGCGCCAGCAAGGCAGCGTCGCTGACGTCCGGCCATTCGCTGCTGCCAGAAGCCAGATCGAGCTGACGCAGCAGGGCAATGCGTGCCTGCCACTGACGCAGCTCCGGCGTCCACGCCAGCAGCTCCAGCCCCTTGCGTCGCACCAGGCCGAGCAGCGCGCGAGCCCGTGCCTCATCGTCCAGGCTCGGCAGCGGCTCGCGACTGAGCACCAGCTCGCCGACCCGCCGCTGCCGTTCGGCGCGCAGCACGCCCTCGCGTTCGTCCCATTCCAGCTCGTCGCGCAGCGACAGCTGTTCAGCCAGCGAACCGTCGAACAGTGCCGGGTCCAGCGCCACGGCGCGATAGATGCGCTCCTCGCGCTGGCCTTGATGGCTGCCCAGCTCGGCGACCACCAGCCAGGGCTCCTTCATCAATGCATCCGGCTCGCCGAACAGTGCCGCCCGGCCATTGGCCAGGCGATAGCCGCCGCCCCCTTCACGACGCTGGCGGGCGATCCGGTCCGGATAGGCGAACGCCAGCAGCGCGGCCAGCCCACGTTGTTCGTCCAGCTCCGCGACCGCTTGCGCGGGCGAGCCACGCAGCAGGCTGCGGAACTGCCGGGACAACTGACGCACGCGGTGCACCGCCGCACCGCGAGCGTTCTGCAACTGATGCAGGCGCAGCGCCAGATCGGCGCCGCCGCTGCGCTGCCCGCCGGATTGAATGTCACGCTCGACCAGCAGCGCCGCTACATCGGCGGCCAATCCAGCCATGCCCATGGCCTGTCCCCGCAGCAGCATATGCGCCAGGCGCGGGTGCGCCGGCAACTCGGCCATGGCCTGGCCGTGGTGGCTCAGTTGCCAGCCGCCGTGTTCGTTGCGCCGCAGCGCACCAAGACGTTCGAGCAGGGCCCGGGCCTGAGCGTAGGCCGCCGCCGGTGGACGATCGAGCCAGGCCAACTCGTCCGGCTCGACGCCCCAACGCGCCAGTTGCAGCGCGACACCGGCAAGATCGGCCTGGAGGATTTCCGCCTCGCCGTAGGCCGCCAACTGCGCGTGCTGCTCCTCGGACCACAGCCGATAGCAGACGCCCGGCTCCAGGCGCCCGGCGCGACCGGCGCGCTGCGTGGCCGAGGCGCGGGAAATGCGCCGTGTTTCCAGGCGCGTCATGCCGGTACCGGGATCGAAACGCGGAACCCGCGCCAGTCCGGCGTCCACCAAGACGCGCACCCCTTCGATGGTCAGGCTGGTTTCGGCGATGTTGGTCGCCAGCACCACCTTGCGTGTCCCTCTCGGTGCCGGTTCGATGGCCGCACGCTGCTGCGCCAGTTCAAGCTCGCCATGCAGTGGGCAGAGCAGTATATCGGCGCGCCCCGACAGCTGATCGGCGAGCGCCTCATTGACCCGGCGAATCTCGGCCTGGCCCGGCAGGAACACCAGCACGCTGCCCTGCTCGTCATCCAGCGCCTGCAGCACCGTCTGTACCACCCGCGGCTCGATGCGCTCGCCCGGCGGCAGCGGCCGCCCCCAGCGTTGCTCGACCGGATGCATGCGGCCTTCGCTGCGCACCACCGGCGCATCGTCGAGCAATGTCGACAGGCGCTGCCCTTCCAGGGTCGCCGACATCAGCAGCAGCTTGAGCGGTTCGTCACGCAGCAACTGCCGCGCGTTGAGCGTCAATGCCAGGGCCAGGTCGGCATCCAGGCTGCGCTCACGCATTTTGCCATTCGCATGGATTTATCATTAGATACCTAAACCCAGCAAATACGGGATCTTCCACCCCAAAGCAAGGACAAGAATTCGTTGACAATCATCAGCAGCACCCTGTTCTTACCCAACTATCCATTCCGAAAAATTTCGGAGCCCCTAGCCAAGGCCTTTCAAACCCACGCGTCGTCGGAGTTGATTAACGTTCCGCTGAAGCTGCTCGAGTGCTACCTCCAACTCATCGAGGCAGAACTCTCCTACGTCCATCTGTCGAGTCGAAGCTGCGAGCCGATCATCATCGGTTTTGTCGGTGCATTGCGATCAAGAACTTTGGCCGATAGCAAAGAGCCTGTTCGGATTCGCTGGGCTCGACGTTTCGTAGAAACACTTACAAGTCTGCGCGACGAAATTCCAGGCATGCCCAATTTCGACTATTTGATGGCCGACCTCGAAGAAGGGAAAGAACTCTGGGATTCCCAGCAGAAAAAATTGAACCCATTGGCCTTGCGCTATTGGAACGGATGGCAAGTCGACTCCCTAAAAGGAGTACCAAGTTTTCTCGCGCTGGGAGAACTATGGCACTCCCATGGCCCTGAGTTTACAGAAGAGTACTACCGGACATGGAAGACTTTTTCGGCCAAGCAAGCAAGATGCAACACCACATTGTGCAACAAGCTGGCCAGCTATTTATCGAAGAACTCTTTGGAGTGGCCAACTACAACCTTCCAAAACCCAGAAAATATAAAATCATTCTTTTTGCACTTCATGAAGGAGCACTTCTTAACCGCATATAGAGAAAATCTAAATATACCAACCCAGATAAAAACGTGGAACAGGTTCATATCGAACTGCGAAGAGGCCTTTATACAATCAGGAGTTTGGGCAACCCCTTTTGGGGATGGACTACCACGGCCCATCCGCCCCAAACAACACAGAGCGCAAACAAGAGTGTCCGTGTCTGATGAGGGGGTGGAAATCCATGAAAAACTTATCACTAGAGTCCCTCTCGAAATAACTGATAACGAGGCAATAGAAATATTATTCAAAAGTATCCACAAAGACATCGAAACCGTAAAATCCTGGGCAACAGAACAAGCCAATGAACTTTACTCGAGAGTCCAACTTCGTATACTCGCAACCACACGGATAAACTCCTCGGAAATCAAACCTCGAAAAGGCTGGCAGCGTCGGAGTTACGATCACGAATCAATTTGCGCGATTTTTCAAAGCAACGGCTTTCCATCCTCGCGCATGGACTTCGAACACCAATACGGATACACCATATTATCTGCTGATGTCGCAAATATACTTGGACTTCCGGCTGCTGGCACTCTTTATCCCTACCAATGCTTACTGGTAGCAGAGCACAATGAGATCACAGAATCTTTCCTTAA
>NZ_KK020676.1:320151-402118 GCF_000307775.2 Stutzerimonas stutzeri KOS6
CCTTAAGAATTTTCGTTTGTATGACGACAAAGGTAGAAGATCCGGCTTTGTGAAAACCGACACCGGGTATCAGTTGGTCGGCTTCAAGGATAGAAGAGGTGGAAAGCTAAGCGAGCAGAAAATACAACTAAACGCGAACTCAACAAAGCGAATCTTCGAAGTAATAAAGATCACAGCACCGTTAAGAAAATATCTCAAGGGAATTGGCGACAGCCGATGGAAGGAGTTATTCCTGACCTGCGGGAAGGGTTTCGGTCACCCGCGGAGCGCTGTAATTCCGACTTGGAACAAAGCGCTATTCGATAAACACACACGGATTTTTGAACGACTTGCACAACAATTTTCAAATCATACTTCCTTGAGGGGTACTGAACTAAAAAATTTCTTATCTCGAGTCACCCTTTCTAGTCTTCGAGCCTCATGTGGGGTAGAGGTATATTTAAAAACCCAAAGCGTCGAAGCCATGTCCAAAGCGCTCGGCCACGCAAACCACGACTGCCTGCAACTTTCTCACTACCTGCCCGAGTCAATACTAGCCTTCTTCCAAGCCCGCTGGATAAGAATTTTTCAGCGCGGCTTAATCTGTGACGCGATGAAAGATAGCAGCTTCCTCATAGAGGCCGCAGACTTCGAGACAATGGAAGAGTTAAATCTATTTCTTAAGAACCATGCACTAAAAGACATCCCTGACCACCTGGTCAACCCGGAGAACACTCAAACAACTGAACCCTATTCAGCGAATCAGTACTCAGAGGTCTACATCTCAGTGGATCCAGGGATAATGACCGCCCTCGTATCATTAGAGAAAGCAGTGGCTACAGCGGAACGACCCGAAGAAGTGACAGGAGTAGCACGATACTGGGCAGATCTAACGAAGGCCGTTGTTGCCGAGATCAGAAGGGATAATGACGCACTACTGAAAGACCACCTTTATGTCGCCGAGCAGAGGTGTAACCCCCGCAGAATGGAGAAGTTGATATATGAATGTTGAATTACCAGCAGAGCTAGACTTCCTAAAAGCGTTCTACACCGACCCTAGGACAGAATACAAAAAATCAAGTTGGTTGCTGAGTGATTTCGACTTGCACATATGGAAATATGATTTCAATTTTGCGACCCCCAACACGATCAACTGGGACATTACATTAGACGACGAAACTTCTCTGCTTGCCCAAAAAAACAAGCCATTACTAGACGGGCTAAAGTATTTTTTAACAACATCTACACGTTCTGTTCGAGGATCGGCGATCGAATTAGGTTCACTAGCCGCACAGATGACGATGTTTAACAGGGCCATTCACGTTGCCGATTACATTCTTCTGAATGCAAAAGAATATCAGCTATCCAGATTCGGATTGGCTGGAATCAACAGCCATCACATGAAGAGAATGCTAGACGTCTTCTCAAGCGTCAACGGTTCGGAAGAGTCGGTTTACGAGTGGACCAAGACTATCAGCAAATTTTGTTTAAGCTTAATAAACACTTCCAGTTCTATCGAACTCGATAGCATTCTAGATCAATATCCACGAATGCGCATTGTGACTGACGAACAACTAGATGAGCATCACCTGGAAATACCTTTTGATTTAATACCTTATGCAAGAGCTGCCTTGCATTTGCATGGATATTATAAAAAAAGATCAACTGCTGGAGTCCGCACCCCTAACACCTTGCAGCTAGCGAAATCGCTTTATGCCAACACACTGAAAGGCGGGCATCTAAAACTAAAAACATTAAGCTCATTAGAATTCTATACTGATAATGAGAGAGAAATAATATCGAGAGAGTATCCCGGTTCATCGGTCAGGACAGGTGACCATGAAGCAATGACATCCGGTCCATTTCGCGCCTACAGATTTTTAACATACAACCTTGGAATTCTTCATGAAATTGGGCTTCCAGCTCCCGAAGTATCAGAGCTGAAGCAGATACTTGATTATGAACCATCACTCTCTGAAGCTGCTCGGTTTCGGACGCTGCCGTACCCAATAGTGAGAGACGCCTTCAGAAAATCAATCGAGTACCATTTCAAGTATGGAGAACTTCTAATAGAAGGTTTCTGCCGCATGGCAGAGCATTGCAACCTCAATGGAATTGCCCCTACGCAACTTACCAATGGAGAGTTACAAGACATTATGCCCCCTGAGCTTATCGACATGGGAATTAGGAAGCTTGGGCTTGTATGTCAAACGGTGTCTATTAGGCACGGCGCACTGAGAAAGCAGTCAAATTACTTCATAGAACTCAGAAATAATGTGGGACTGATTGAGTGCTTACGCATCTATATTGGATGTGTCCAGATGGTAGTTGGAACAATCATGGCTCGCCGAATAGGAGAAATGCTCGATTTGCACTCGACTGACTGCCTAGATAAAAGCGAAAGATGGTTGATCTTCTTAAATAGAAAAAGCACATCCAACCTGTTCGGCATAAGACAACGCCAAGCACGCCCAATCGAACCCATTGCCGTAAAAATGATTAAAAACTTAATTTCCATGCAGCAGAGACTTTTAAAAAGCGGATTCATAACTGAAATGACTAGCCTCTTTGCCCCCCCGGACTCCTCGGAAATGCCGGGCTTAGTCAGCAAACAATGTATGCCTACAATAGAAACCTAGACTTGTTGTGCGATTATTTCGAACTACCACTAAATTCAAAAGGAGAAAGGTACTATATCCGACAACATCAACTTCGACGCTTTTTCTCCATGGTATTCTTCCACTCGAGCAGTTTTGGAGGACTGGAGACACTGCAGTGGATGCTCGGGCACACCGACATGCAGCATGTTTGGAATTACATTACTGAGTCCACTGATGGTGCAGTTTTGCGTAGCGCTAAGGCTCAGTTCATAGCAGAAAGCTTGCATAATGGCGATATCACTGCTTACGAAGATCTAGCCGAAATACTAAAAATTCGTTACAACACAGATAATTTTGCTCTAGTAGACACTGCTGAACTTGAAGACGCAATCACCGACATGATAAAGACAGGGAAAGTCCAGATTGAGCCAGAGTTTTTCACAGACGAAACCGGCCAACATATGCGCGTGGTAGTAAAAATTCAGAGCACAGACTAAATGAAAAAAATCTCCGACCTAGAGCCACATGCTAGCGCCACATTAATAACCAGTGAACTTTTAAAGCTAATCTACCGTAATCCTGACTATTTTTCCAAAAACGAGAACATTCTAAAGGCTCTCAGAAGCCAAGGAGCGCTAGCCAAGCTCGAATTCAATTTCGAGGACTCAGGGGCTATAAAGTCAAAATCCCCAATGAGCATCAACACTTTAAAATCTCACGCCAACTTACAGTTCAAGGGAGGATTTAAGGAACTTGATACCCTCCGCCTAGCGGCATTGAGGGCCATTGAGAAGGTCAATGGCAGCAAAGAGGCCACTTCAACAAAACGCACTAAGTCCGGACTTTCGCGACTAGTAACTGAACTAGAGGAGAGACTTGATAAGCAGCGCTGCGCCAACATGGTCCTCCTCCAGGGATTAAGCCTGGCAATTAACGAGTTAAGAAATATACGTAGCAATCTAGATCCCGCTCTACTTGAAAAGCGGGCAAGCGATGCCGTTCAGGCACTTACTGCTCTACTGAGCCTCCCTCCAGAACAGCCACCCCCCCTCCCCTTCTTCCGGAGACGGGCGAGTTACGCGACTGGAGGAGTATCGCAAGTGACAAACCACCTTCGCCAACAACTATTTAAACCACTTAAAGAGCTAACACTCTTTAGCTACCATGCGCATGGAAGTACTATAACAAAAGATGGTTCTGGCCTGCCGTTTTGCTGTTGGCCTGATGGCACGCCCAATAACGTCGCAAATCTCTACATGCTCGCACTACGTGACCGCCCTGGCCGAGGTGGAAAAGGCCTATCAAGGCACGGCGGTAAAGGCGGAAGCATTGGGGAGTATGCATCCAAAATAAGCCCACTAGTTCGCTACTGCTTCAGATACCGAACTGACTTTATAGGACTGTCTGACCAACAGTTCTCAGACTTCATTGACGAATTAAGAAAGGAGCGATCTGTCAACGATCCCACTGTAAATAGGCGCACCGAAACTACACTCCTAGCAATTGGTAGGATCTGTCTAGATTTTTTGCAATTCGTAGGACGTCTTTATGGCGACGATGCATTTGTATCAGAGAATGGAACCATCCGCGCCGTAATGAAAACATTTACTATCACAACGCGCTCAGGAAGAACGATAAAGCGGAGTTATCTGCATCACCACTCTCTTCATGTATCTGGAACGCGCTACCACACGCGCGATCCGATCCCGAGCGAACATATAAAGCTTTTGCGAGATTCAGCAAACAAAATCCACCCATCGAGACACCTTCAACTTCGACGGAATCTGGTGATTTCCTTGCTTGAGCATACGGGCGCTCGACGCAGCGAGATAATTGAAATTACCGTTTCGGACATACGTAATGCCATGAACATGTCGTTCCCATTGCTACGTCTGCGAACCTTGAAACGTGGAACCTATTCCGAGCGTTTTATCCCGATTTCAAGAGTGGTACTAAGCGAAGCTAAGAAATATATTCAGTTTGCCCGCAGAATATCTCTTCGCAACTTCAAGGACACGGATCACGACAGACTCTTTGTTCAAGAAAAGACTGGTAAGCCGCTCGGTGCCTGCAGTATTACGAATGAAATGATTCAACTTAGAAGTCACGCCGGCATCGAAGAAAAAGTCTGTGCACACATGTTCCGCCATGCTTTCATCACCAATCTTTTCGTACTCCTAATCAAAAGACACAAGTTCAAGCAAAAGGACGACTTCAGAAGCGCCCTGCTTAATAGCAAAAAGTTTCTTTACGACGTCATGCTGTGGACTGGCCACAAAGATCCCCTCTCGGTAGAACGGTATATTCATCTTGCATTCGCCAAACTTGATGGATACGAAGACATCGTTTCATCTGCCCATATAATCAGGACTAACCGTATATATGACCAGGCCGAGGAGCTACTTCTGAACGCATTAAAAAATGGTATGCCAGTTGACGAGTACGTGCGTGAACTGGAGAAGCTAAAGCAACTTCGGCAAGAAGATCTCAAGAAAGAGACAAAGGAAGAGGAAGAGGAAGAGAATACGGAGTCAGTCAAAAGCTGGGAGCATTGGCATAACCACCTTTGAATGTTGCGATACAACTCGCTTCACTGCCGAAGCGTCCATAAAGCGCGTGTCTAATGACGACGACGTTTACCGGTCGTTCACTGGGGCGAAAGAGACAATCCGCTCCTGCCCGTGCAAGGTGGCATCCTGAATGCCCGACTCAATCCGTAGGGCTCTGTCCGGATAGATGTCCTTGAGGTTCGTCATCACCTGACCCTTGTCAAGGCTGAAGATCACTTGGCCGTTGTGATCAACCAGGAATGCATGGTCGATGCCGCCAAAGTCCACGACATCTATGATCCTCCACTAGGGTGTCAAGGGTGAACCGTCGCTTAAGTTCCGGAGCACACATTTACAAAGGGCCGAAATCTGCAAAAAACGGGCACGTCGACTCTACGAATGGCAATACGGTAAAACTCGCACGGCCCTAGTACGCCGGTTGACTGGCACACTCAACAGAGAGCCAACCTGCGTTGCTCTCGAGGCAACACTGGGTTCCGGTTCACACGCCCGCATTGAGCAACAGCCTACGATTTTCGCGGCTTAGCTCTAGCTGTAGCCTGGGCCACAAGCGGGTCCTCAGGCCAGTAATGCTTAGGGTACCTACCTCGTAAATCTTTCTTCACTTCCGCGTAGGTATTGCGCCAGAAACTCGCCAGGTCCTGGGTGACCTGCACCGGGCGCTGGGCCGGGGACAGCAGGTGCAGCTTGACGCCCTGACGGCCACCGGCGATGCGCGGAGTGTCGGCGAGGCCGAACAGCTCTTGGAGGCGCACCGCGAGAACCGGCATCTCGTCGCTGTAGTCGAGGCGGATGCGCGAGCCGGAGGGCACTTCCAGCGTACGCGGCGCCAGCTCGTCGAGGCGTTGCGGCAGCGGCCAGGGCAGCAGGCCATGGAGGATGCCGGCGAGGTCGAGGTTGGCGAAATGGCTGAGGCGGCTGACCTTGCCCAGCCAGGGCTGCAGCCACTCCTCCAGGCTGGCCAGAAGCGCCGCGTCGGAGAGGTCTGGCCATTCGCTGCTGCCCGTGTCGGCCAGGTCCAGTCGGCGCAGCAGCGCCACCCGCGCCTGCCACTGGCGCAGCTCCGCACTCCACGGCAGCAGCTCCAGCCCCTTGCGTCGCACCAGACCGAGCAGCGCACGCGAGCGGGCCTCGTCATCCAGTTCGGCAAGGGCTTCGCGGGCCAGCACCAACTCACCCACTTTCACCTGACGTTCGGCGCGCAGCACACCTTCGCGCTCTTCCCAGTCGAGCAGGTCCTGGCACCTTACCTGTTCGGCCAGAGGGCCGTCGAACAGTGCGGGATCAAGGTCGGCCGCGAGATAGATGCGCTCTTCACGCTGGCCCTGGCGGCTACCGAGATCGGCGATCACCAACCAGGGCTCCTTCATCAGCGCATCCGGCTCGCCAAAGGTGGCTGCACGGCCATTGGCCAGCCGATAATCGGCCCCTCCGGCACGACGTTGCTGGGCAATGCGGTCCGGGTAGGCGAACGCCAGCAGGCAGCCGAGCCAGCGCGGGTGATCCGGATCGGCCACCGGCTCGCTGGCCGGGCCACGCAGGTAGGAACGGAACTGCCGCGCCAGCTGGCGAGCACGCTGCACGCCGCCACGAGCGCCACGCGCTGCCTTGTCGTTACCGGCCAGCAAGGCGAGGCGGCTGTGCAGGTCGGCACCGCCACCACGCAGGATGTCGCGCTCGCCCAGTAGGGCGGCGAGGTCACAGGCCAGGCCGCCGAGTCCCAGGGCGTGGCCACGTAACAGCAGGTGGGCAATGCGCGGATGGGCGGGCAGTTCGGCCATGGCCTGGCCATGGCGGGTCAAGTTGCCATCGTCGGCCAGTGCGCCGAGGCGTTGCAGCAGGTCACGGCCCTGGGCGTAGGCAGCCGTGGGCGGCGGATCGAGCCAGGCCAGTTCATTGGGATCACCAATCCCCCAGCGCGCCAGTTGCAACGCCAGTCCGGCAAGGTCGGCCTGGAGGATTTCCGCGCTCCCGTGGGCGGCCAGTTGCTCATGCTGGGCCTCAGACCAGAGCCGGTAGCAGGCACCCGGCTGCAGACGGCCGGCACGGCCGGCACGCTGGGTCGCGGAGGAGCGGGAAATACGCTGGGTGTCCAGGCGAGTCATGCCACTGGCCGGGTCGAAGCGCGGTACACGCTCCAGGCCCGCGTCCACCACCACGCGCACGCCATCGATGGTCAGGCTGGTCTCGGCGATGTTGGTGGCCAGCACCACCTTGCGCTTGCCCGCCGGTGCCGGCTCGATGGCCGCGCGCTGGGCAGCGAGGTCCAGTTCACCGTGGAGCGGGCAGAGCAGGATCTCTGACCGGCCAGCGAGGCGCTCGGCCAACTGCTCGGCGACGCGGCGAATCTCCGCCTGGCCGGGGAGGAACACCAGCAGGCTGCCAGGTTCATCGGCCAGGGCCTGGAGCATGGTCTGTACCACCCGGGGTTCGAGCGCCTCGCCGATCTGACTCGGCCGCCCCCAACGCTGCTCCACCGGATACATGCGACCTTCGCTGCGTACCACAGGCGCCTCGTCCAGCAGGCGCGACAGGCGCTCGCCTTCCAGCGTGGCGGACATCAGCAGCACCTTCAGCGGCGGTTCGTCGCGCAACAACTCACGGCCGTTGAGACACAAGGCCAACGCCAGATCGGCATCGAGACTACGCAGATGATACTCATCAAATATGAGCAGCCCAACGCCATCTAGGGCAGGATCGTCTTGAAGCCGACGAGTAAGAATGCCTTCAGTCACTACTTCAATTCGAGTCTGTGGTCCGACCTTACTCTCCAAGCGAATTCGATAGCCGACTGTTTGCCCAACGCTTTCTCCCAGCTCGCTCGCCAGTCGCTCAGCTGCGGCTCTGGCAGCTAGTCGACGTGGTTCGAGCATGACAATAGTCTGGTCGGCCAGCCAAGGCTCTTCCAGCAGCGCTATTGGTACTCGCGTTGTTTTGCCTGCCCCCGGCGCTGCCTCAAGTACAACTTCATTACGTGCAGACAAGGCATCTCTTAAAGCGGGCAAAACAGATTCAATCGGCAACAAACTCATGATGGCTCCTAGCTGAGCCACCAATTATAGATACGAGGGAAGCTGTTACGGCACGGCGGTATGTCAATCACGCCCAGTGCACGGCTCCCTTCGGGCCGCTCAGAGATAAACGGGGCCTATTTAAACGGCATGATGGACATCAAGGCCACAGCCAGCATCTGCCCCTTGAACACCTGACGAGGGGGATCCTCTTGCCAGTGTTGCGCCCCGGCTCAGCTGGCTCCGTGATCCGAAAACATCGGATCATTTAACAGCCAGCTGACTAACACCGGATGTAGAGGTCCATGCTTGTCGGCCAATAGGGAAAGCTCTTGCTTGGATCGCTCTTCCACTCGACCAGCCAACCAGACGACTTCTGCTGTCGGGTAATGCCGAAGTAGATTATTTGCTTGGTACCGTACGTTTTCAGGAAGGCTCGTGTCCCTAGCCAGCTCCTGTAGGAAGTCCCGTGTTTGAACAACGCTACGGGTGCGCTCATGGGCCATCGTCATGGTATTGCTCCTGAAATGTCCGCGGGGAGAGGCGGCTTCTCGTCACTCAACATGAGTCGTCAGCCTCTCCGCCTCACTTTTCGATCACTGCATTGAGCGCGCCAGAGCCATCCCATATGGGGTAAGGGAGCCCTTTCACCTTCTTATCCTCGACGAGGAAGGCCAGGCTATAGCGCGCGCGGGTAATCGCGACGTATAGCTTGTTTCGCGACTCCTCCGTCTTATCCTTGTCGAACACTTTGGCATTTCCGCCAATGAACTTCAGATGTTTATCTGACGGGATCACAAGCACTCGATCAAAGCCTAAGCCTTTGCAGGAACCGAACGTATAACAGATAAGGTTACCCGGTAGGTATCCAGTGCCGGTGGTGGACGACCAGCGCAGTACTTGAGGCTGAAACGCTGCCAAGTAATCGCTCACCTGAGATTGTTTCACTATGAAGGTGCCATGGTGATGCGATATTTCGTCTGGCACTTTCTCGACACCTGTTACCGTCTTGTCATACAGCCCCAGGTGGATCGTGTCGGAGAGGTCGCAGATTTCTTGTATGCACCTGCGATTCTTCGGCATCGAATGCTTTTCGAACTTCATTTTCCCGACGAAGTAATCGACCTTCTGTTGAGGCGTCTGCGGAGCCTTATGGCCGAACGTCGTTGTGTAGATTGTCTGTCGAAAGTCGCCCACACAACAGATCGAGTCGACCATGACCTTGTTGAGTGATTTGATCACGTCGTAGTCCCAACCGACCAAATCCTGCACTTCATCAAAATAGACCCTTTGATAAATCTCCTTCAACCGCTTGGCAGGGGCATTTTTGGATAGTTTCGCAATGAGGGTCGCAAGCTTTGCCAAAAACCCGGAGTACGCCTTTGTTTTGCAGGGCGTCAGGTAATGCAGTGGATTGATCGTGCCATCTTCCGATTTTTCAGCTCTGCCTTCAATGTAGTAGGTTGTACCCGATATTAAGTGAGGGTTGTTCTCAGTGAACGAGATAGTCGTGATCCGATCTGGAAATACCTCGCTCTGATAGGGACGCACCATATCTTCCAGGTAAAAAGAGAACAGCCCCTTGACGACGAAGTGCTCACTGCTAGCACCGTACAACTCAACAAAACGAGAGCGCAACTCTGCCTGATTATTGGTTGTATAGGTGACTACAAGCACACGTCCACCAGCCTTGATGGTCTCAATGGCTTCAGTAATGATCTTGTGCGTTTTCCCTGATCCGGCGCCTGCGACCCAGAGTTCGTTAGGCAAAATCGAGCACCTCGTCTAGAAAGGCTGGGTACTTGAAGTCCAGTGCGCCATCGAACAGTTTGACCGCAGAGTCGACCTTGCGAGCGCCTTTACCGTTGCCCTTTACGCTCTTGAACCAACGGATCAAATTTTCCCTTCGATCCTCCAGAGAGACCTCTGCGTTGTAGATATTGAAGGTTTCCGTCGACAAGACTTCCTTTGCGAAAGCGTCAAGGGTTTTAATGTCAACTGCGTTGGCATAAATCATCGCTGGCTCAAGCGAAAATTCGGCGTCGTTCATCGACGAGTACAGCTTGATGTTAGGAAACGCAGCGTATTCCAGACGTCCTTGTACAACGTTACCGTTATAGTCGCCGTCATTATCCCTGAGCACATGGATCTTGGTGCCGATCTCTTTACCGACTTCGATGAACGTCTTGAAACCTACACCGCGTACCACGATGATATCTATCCCGTCCTGCTCAGGCAGTCGGTTGTGTTTTCGTTGGTAGATTTTCTTGAGCACCAGTTCGTCCGACGGCCCCTCGACCAGGATGACCTTGCCCGACAGTGCCACCCGCAAGGTGTCGTAGCCAGGAAGACGCTTGAGGGTCTTCACCACTTTAGCGTCTAGCGTGTGCAGCCTTTTGTACCCTGACTGCACAAGGCAAATTTTGTCGATACTCAGCTTGTTCAACACATACGAGCTGTGGGTGGTCAGGAACAGCTGCTTGTCTCCTCGCTGGGTTTCGATGTAGTGCACAAGCTTGTTCAGATTGGTGTGAGATAGATGATTTTCGGGCTCTTCCATCATCACCAGATCGATGTCGTGGGATTTGTTCTGAATGGCCAGTTTAATCTGCACATTGCTCTGTTCACCCTTGCCGATGAGGTGAAAAGGCACATCATCGACCTCAAGCTGTAGGCCGGTCTGGATGGAGCCCGCAGGTAACGTACTTGCTGCAATGGTGAGCTTGCTATCGGTGATAAGGTGACCCGCATCAAGGCTGGCATTGACCGTCCTGACCTCCCCGGAGTTGTTAAACACCTGCAGGTTTTCACGATAATTGAGGGTCAGCTTGACGAGCTCTTCCTTCGCCAATGCGGTGTTGAGAATGCTCGAAATGTACTGGTTCTTCCCCATGGTTGGGTGGATACGTGTGGGGTCGATGTACAGCGCCTTAAACTTCTTAGCGATCGGTTTTATCGGATTCCAACCGAAATCGAGCCATTCCACCTTATAGAATTCGATCGGAATGCTGGTGATGTTCGGCTTGGTCAGCAGGTGGCTCTCGTATACGGCCTCCAGCGACGGGTCGAAACAGGCTTGTACCAAGACGCCCTGGGCGTCAGCCTTGAGGCTGTTGTTCGAGCCTCGGTACTCAGGCACACCGTCAATGTAGGCTTCGATGATAAGGCTGGGCAGGTGCTTGGAGCTCAAGTCAGAGGCGAGAAACCGCGTGACGGCATCCTGATTGAAAAGATCAGGGGAGAACTCGCCGTTGAAGGGCCGTCCACGATGATTGTAATTGAGCACAATTTCTAACGCTTCCAAGATTGTGCTTTTACCAGCATTGTTGTCGCCGACGAAAATATTGACGTCGTCGTTGAATTCTAGAAGTTCGTCGCGAAATTTTTTGAAGTTGATCAGCTTGATGGCTTTAACGTGCACTCTAAATCCCTCTAGGCATCGCTTGATAATGGCGTATTACCATGGCAAATGAACCGTACCTTGGGTGGTGTGTGCTGTCCATATGGCTATCAGCTGAAGACGAACGTCTAGAGCAGTTTTGAATCACCTCGAGTGCCGTGGTCACATCTAATGCCTGCTTTTGGCCCAGAGTGTGTAAAAACGCTTCGTCAAAATTGAAGTGCGCGCGTCTACGTGAAATCTGAAATTTTTCGGCACCTCAGCAGATGTGGATTTCGCCCAGATGCGCGATTTCCAGTCCGGTTTTGAGTACCTGTCGCGCTCGAAAACGTTTTTACACAGCCTCGGCCGATTGCAGCCGGTGACGACAGGCACCTGTCGGCCAAAAGCTGCCTGTCGTTGAGTGCAATTTTTGACTCATGGCTGCCAGCAACGGCAGCAGTTAAAATGCTCAGAGACGATCACTCAACGAGCAATAGACCTAGTTTGTTCGACCGAGCTAGATTAGTAAAAGCTCTTTCACTTTTTGCTTGATTTCAGCAGGGCTTTCTTCAAATCCGTATTTACCGGCATTATCTTTAGAAGAGTTATATCCCAAGAAATAACCATTGTATTGAAAGTAGTTAGTGTCAATTTTTCGCCTGCTTGGCTTGCCTTTTTCCAGCATATCCAGAAGCGTTTTTAAGTGTGAGCGTGTTAGCCAGAATTTTAGAAGTAATCCGCTCCCTAGCACTTCAGTGCCGATCATTGGAGCTGCTTGAAAGCCCAAGGCCTAGCTCAGGGCTAGTCGTCTACACCAGTTCCGCTATGTATGCTGAAGGGGGCCCAACCACTCTACCTGACCAGCAACCTCAAGCGCTTCGGCGAATTCAACCTCAAGCTAAACCGGCCACCGGAGCCCTGGATCAAGGACTCGGTGTTCCAACAAGCTGCCGGCTCGCTGCGGGTGATCAGACCTAGCCAGCTAGATACCGAGAAAACGCCATGATCAACATTCCTCCCGCATCCTTCCGCCTTACACCGTACGGCGAAGTGGACGCCGTGGCGTTGGAAAACCTGCGCGACAGCTTCGACACCTCTCAACTGCTCCGGCTGGTTGATCGCTTGGACGTCTGCTTGGTGGAACTGGGTGGAATCACCTCCATTCGCGACGAGCTACTGAGATTGCATGCGATGGCTCTGACGATAGTTGAGGGCATCGCTCTTACGGTGCCTGCCGAGAGTGCTTGTATCTGGACAGAAGCCCAATCTCTACAGATGGATCTTGAGGCACTGGTTTCTTGGGCGCGCTCCGCTCAGCTCATCATTGCGCCGCTGATCAATCTTGCTCCACAGCACGAGGCATGAGCGCTCTCGCCGATTTCGACGAGGCTCAACTGTTTCTGACCATGGCTGGAATCGCCCGTAAGTAGATCAATTCACCAATCAGTTCTACGAGTGTCTGAGTAATCACAGCCGCCGCGGCCAGCGCGCGAATGGACTCCGGGAGCGCTAGGGCCAGGGGAAGCACTACAAGCGAGTTGCGAGTGCCTGAGCTAAAGGCCACTGCCCGTGCGGCAGAAGCCTCCAAGCCAAATAGCCGGGAGCTGAGTACGCCGAGGGCCGGAGCGAGTAGTAGAAACGCTCCGTATACCGGAAGCAACGGCGCCAGGATGTCGAGTTGGTACACGACAGCCGCGATCTGCGAACCCACCACCACGATTAGAACCAGGGCCATTGCAGGCACTGGCAGCCAGGCCCAACCTGCGCTCCATGCGCGAAGCAGCAGAGATCGGCGTCCGCCAAATTCGGTGAGCACAGCCGCTACCAAGGGTAGGACGATCAGTAACAGGAAGGCTTCTGCGAAGGGCCACAGCTCGATCACTGTGCCGGCTTCGGGGCCAAGGATTAGCCGCAAGTAGAGGGGCAGCAGCAGAAGCTGGAGCAACAGCAGCAATGGCGTCGCCGCGAGCACCAGACGAGAGTCCCCTTTGCCCAGGTGGGTGAAGACCACCACGTAATCGATACAAGGCGTCAGCAGGACAAGCAGCGCGCCGACCAACAAGGCCTTGTTCGATGAGAGCGGCCACGTCACCAGCCACACCATCAATGGCACCAATAGGAAGTTGGCCAGCAACAAGGCACCGACGAAGCGGCGGTTGGCAAAAGCTTCTCGCAGCTCCAAAAAAGGAATCTGCAGAAACATGGCATACATCAGCACGGCAATCGCCGGTGTGATGGCCATGGCCGTCAGTCCGGTGAATTGCGCAGAGCTCAGGCCTGCAATGGCAGCGGCCACCACCGCCGCGAAATAAAATGCTATCTGGTGTTCTTCCAGCCAGTCCCGCGACATCTGATATCTTCCCTTGTTGCGCAAGGGCGACATTCTCCCACTGGCATCGGATTTAACCCAGCGTTGAGGCTGGTTGCTTTTCGCTTTGCCGTTGGGCGAAGTCCGCAACGGTCCTAACAAGTCCTGCCGATAAGAGGATGCATGATGTTTCGAAATAACTGGATGGCGGGTCTGAGGCAAGTGCTCGCCATCGCCAGGAGTTAACCGCAATGAATCCTCAACCTTCAGGCATGCCCTGGAACCTGCTGCTGCTAACCTGGCTGGTCGCACTGGTATCGACCCTGTCCGCGCTGTTCATTGGTGAGGTGATGGGCCAGGCACCCTGCGTGTTGTGCTGGTTCCAGCGTGCCTTCATGTTTCCGCTGGCGGTGATCCTGGCCATCGCCTGCTACCGCTCGGATTTCACCGTCTGGCACTATGCCCTGCCGCTGACCGCTATCGGTGCGGCACTGGCATTTGTTCACACGCTGCTCTATGCAGGGCTGATTCCACAGCCGATCCAGCCCTGCACGGCCACTGGTCCATCCTGCTCAGGCGCCGGAATGACCCTCTTCGGCGTGGTGCCCCTGCCGGCACTCGCCTTGTTCGCTTTTATCCTTATCGCCATCCTGCTCATAATCATCCGTCGGAGAACCACCCCATGAATCGCCGTTCCGTGGTCCTGATCGTCAGTGTCGTGATCCTGGCCGTCTTTGCTGCCGCCGCATTCTTCTATTCCCCCTCGCAATCGCCTCAACAGGCCCAGGCTCCCGGTTCGACAGCCCAAGAGACCGCGACACAACCCAAACAGAACGGCGGCCAGTTGGTTCGCTTCCACTCACCAGTGTTCGGCCCGGCGCAAGCGCCAGTGACCATCGTCGAATTCTTTGACCCTTCCTGCGAGGCATGCCGCGCCTTCCACCCCTATGTGAAGCAGATCCTCGCCGAGAACCCGGAAGACGTGCGTTTGGTGCTGCGCTATGTACTGTTCCATCAAGGCTCCGAAGAGGTGGCGCGAATGCTGGAGGCGGCGCGTAAGCAAAATCTCCATGAACAAGTGTTGGGGGCTGTGCTGGAAGCCCAACCCGGTTGGCACGACGACCCCAAGGTAACGCAGGCATGGGCTGCTGCAGAGCGCGTCGGTTTGAACTTGGAACAGGCCCGCCAGGACATGCATACGCCTGGCGTCAACGCCGTGCTGGAAACGGACATGCAGGACGTTAAAGCCGTTGGGGTTCGTGGCACGCCGACTTTTTTTGTCAATGGTCGTGCGCTCAGCGAGTTTGGCCCGGAGCCGCTGCGCCAGTTGGTGAACAGCGAAGTGGCCAAGGCACGAGAATGACACTATGAGCGCGCTGGAAAACCGCGTGCCACCGCTGCTCGTGGCCGGCCTGATCGCTGTGCTGATGGGTTTGTCGGGAACCAAATTGCCGGGTTTCGAACTGGCATGGACCGCGCGCCTGACCTTCGCTTTGCCAATACTGCTCCTGGGGCTCGGCGTGTGCCTCGCCGGCGTCCTGTCGTTTCGCCGCGCGCGTACTACGGTTAATCCATTGCAGCCGCAGCAGGCTTCTGCATTAGTGGAGGCTGGCATCTACCGGTACAGCCGCAACCCCATGTACTTAGGCTTTGCCATTATCCTGGCGGCTTGGGCGCTGGTCTTGGCCTCGCCTCTAACCCTGCTTGGCGTAGTTGCTTTCGTGCTGTACATGAACCGTTTCCAGATCCCAGCCGAAGAGTGGGCGCTGGAAACATTGTTCGGCGAATCATTTGCCCGCTACCGTGCACGAGTCCGCCGCTGGCTCTGAGCGTCCGCGGCGGTAGCGACTGGCGGGGCTTGCTCGTCGCGGCAGCCTGCCGAAGGTGCCACGACCTAGCCTGATCTCCTCGTGACGAGCTGCTTTGGCCACATGCCGCTAGCATGTCTCTGGTCGAAGACATAGCGCCAACGAGTGATGTCGCAAGTTCACTCCGTTGATATCGAGATAACTGTCTAGCAACAGCGTTGAGCGCAAAGCAGGCTTATGCTTCGCTGCGATGACTGTCGGCCTGCCTGGTGTCGATACAAACACTGCCGTCTAGCTCCATTTCAAGTGTCGAGTGGCTGACTTTGAATTGCTCATGAAGTACTCGTTTTAAATCAGTCTTTACTCGTTCAATATCGGGCAGGCTAGCCTTCTTGATGACAACATGTGCTTCCAGTGCGATTGTATGCTCAGCGATTTCCCATACGTGTACGTGGTGAACACTCACAACGTCGTTTACATGTTCCATGATATTGATTATGTCGGCGATGGAAACTCCTTCTGGCGCGCCCTCCATCAACAAGTGAATGGTTTTAGGTAGCATGCTAAAGCCCTGCCATAGCACGTAACCAGCAATCATCAGCGTCAGGACAGTATCTGTCCAATACCAGCCATACAGGAGGATCAATGTTCCGGCAATAATAACGCCGACGGAGGCCAACGCATCCGACACGTTGTGCAAGAATGCCGCCTTTATATTCATGCTATTCTTAGACATTGTGTAGGTGAGCAAGGCCGTAGCGATATCTACAATCAAGGCTATTCCCGCCACCACGACCACTGTCCATCCTTCAATGGGCTGTGGGGAAAAAAACCGACCTATAGCTTCGTAGATGAGGTAGAGACCAACGATAATCAGCGTGACCAAGTTAATCAAAGCCGCTATGGTTTCACTGCGTCGGTAGCCAAAGGTTTTAAAAGCATCTGGCGGTTTGCGGCCGATCTTACGTGCGATGAGCGCAATAACCAGTGATGCAGCATCGCTCAAGTTGTGTAGTGCATCCGCTATGAGCGATAAGCTCCCAGAAAGTATCCCGCCAACAACTTGTGCCAGAGTTAGTGCAGTATTAACGCCAATAGCTGCGATTAAACGCTTATCACCCATGGCTTCGGTGTTATGGTTATGTTCGTGAGCCATATTTTTACCGCTCCTTAAAAACTAGCGTAAGAAAAATAGGGGAGCCAAACGACCGCCCATAAGAGATAATAAAAATACTAGCGCCTATACCATCTGGCCCTCCAAGCCACACTGACAGAAAATGCGACCACCCTCGAGCGAGTTCGTGCGTTATCGTCTTTAACTCGCCGACAACAGGTCGATCTCTCTCAAACGATAAACGACGTTGCTCGCTAATGATATGGATTATGCGGTGCCATGATCTGAAGATGACAAAAATGTAATCTTCCAATCAATTTTGTCGTAGGCTCAAGCCCCTTGCAGATTGGTGCGCCTTGTTGCTGCAATGACGAAGCAAGGCGCTCATGTCACTCCACAATGGAAGCATTACATTTCAATAATGTAATGCTTGGCTCATGCTGCTGTTAGCTTCAGTCAGGCAAAATTCATTCGAACCTGTAGAGCTCACCGAGAAAGCTCAGCAAGCCACCTTTGAATTTAGCGAGGACTGCCCTATGAATCTGTTGAAAGCTATTGTTGTTGGTTTGGTAATTTTCGGCTCCGCATCGTCTTATGCAGGAGATGGATACGACCGTTCAATGAAATTTAATGAAAAATTCCGAGCAGATCAAAAGCGAATTCACGGAACCGAATCCGCCGAAAAAAAACAAACGAGTTGAAGGTTAATGATATTCGCCAAGATCAGAACAACACGGAAATTAAGAAAGAAACCAAAGCTGACTAACCGCTTAATATCTGAACGATATCCGCCGCCGGCAGCTTCCAAGCACCGTTGGAAGCAGTTGTACTCTAAGCGCCCTTCGGGGCGCTTTTTTGTGTCCATCACTTGCCCGCAACATCGCTACCAGCGAATCGCCCCGGCCTTTATAGGCCGTTTCGTTAAGTCAGGCCGCTATCGCCTGATCTGTCTGTTATTAGCGTTCGCAAGAGCATATCCGATTGAGCTGAACAGACGCTGGTGGCGTACAACGCATCCACGTCAGGGTCGCCATCTCAACGGCCTCGCGGTTCGTCCATGATTGAAGGTGTCAGCTCGGCCTTGTAAAGCCCGCTGATCGTTCCAGCCAGGGCGTTTTCGTAGCTATCGCCCGTGCTGCCGCCCGGGGCAGGTCAGCCGCTGCTTGCATAATCTTTCGTCAGCTCACCGTGGGTGAAAGCCATCAGCCGAGGAGGCGTATGTAGCGCGGAGTCATACGCACTAAGCGCTGAGCACCCTTTCTATTCACCGTTTAGATGCATTAGACCTACGCTATAAAGGCTTTGCTGCCCGCTGCGCCGCCGCTGAATCTTAGCACTCCGAAACCAACACGCCCCGTTCTCGCGAGCTAGCAAGAACGGGGCGTTGTGTGCCGCCATCCAATCTCTAGCTTGTTCTGTCAGCGGCCAACGCGATTTCTTGCTCCTCCAATTCGTCTTCGCGCCGATGAGCCAGCTGGTAGAGCAACGGCAGTACCAATAGCGTTAGCACCGTTGAGGAGAGAATCCCCCCGATCACCACCGTCGCAAGGGGGCGCTGTACCTCTGCACCGGTACCCACATTCAAGGCCATCGGAACGAACCCGAGTGAAGCCACCAAGGCTGTCATCAATACCGGCCGTAGCCGGGTCAGAGCGCCCTCGCGGATCGCGGTGCCCAGAGGTAAACCTTGCTCCCGTAGGCTACGGATGAAGGAGATCATTACCAGGCCATTTAGAACGGCGACGCCCGACAGAGCAATAAAGCCAACTCCTGCTGAAATGGACAATGGGATATCTCTCAGCCACAGCGCAACAATGCCTCCGGTGAGCGCAAATGGAATCCCTGTAAACACCAACAAGCCGTCTTTGACATTGTTGAACATCATGAAAAGCAGAATGAACACCAGGAGCAGCGCCACAGGGACGACAATCTGCAGCCGCTTCGTTGCAGATTCAAGCTGCTCAAAGGTACCGCCCCAGTCGATCCAATAACCTGACGGGATATCTACCTGGGCCTGGATTTTCTGTTCTGCCTCAGATACGAATGATCCAATGTCCCGACCACGGACGTTTGCACTAACGACAATTCGCCGTTTCCCTTCCTCTCTACTGATCTGATTCGGACCGGGGGCCAAATCCAGAGTGGCCACCTCGCCGAGGGGGATATAACTTATGGCGCTGTTTAATTCCCTTGGAAGGGCAATTGGGAGCCTCTCAATTGCGGCGAGATCGCTTCGTATCTCGTCCGGTAAACGAACTACGATATCGAAACGCCGGTCTCCTTGAAACAAGGTGCCTACCTCTCGGCCCCCGATGGCTACTGCAACCGCTTGCTGTACAGTATCTAAACTCAGGCCGTATCGTGCGATTTGATCGCGATCGATATCAATCGTGAGCATAGGAAGGCCAGTCGTTTGCTCGACCGTAACCTCGGAGGCGCCTGGTACTTGTCCTAGCACCTCGGACACTTCCGCCGCCGTGCTGTTAAGAACCTCCATGTCATCACCATAGATTTTCACGGCTACAGCGGCACGAACACCGGAAATCAACTCGTTGAAACGCAGCTGAATAGGCTGGGAAAACTCGTAGTTATTGCCCGGTAACTCAGCGGCGGATGCTTGGACCTCGCTTAAGAGTTCGTCGCGCGACTTGCCTGGATCCGGCCACTGCTCTTGTGGCTTCAGCATGACGTACCCGTCAGAGATGTTTGGAGGCATGGCATCGGATGCCACCTCCGCAGTGCCTGTGCGCGCAAAAATCCGCTCGATCTCCGGAAACTCATCCATGAGCTTTCGCTCCAGCTGCTGCTGCATCTCGACAGACTGACTAAGGCTGGTAGCCGGTACACGAAGGGCTTGGATAGCGAAGTCCCCCTCGTTGAGGCTAGGCACGAATTCACTGCCCATACGTGCCCCTACGAGGCCGGAAAGTACAACTGCAACAACGGCAAAGGTGAGCACTACTGGCTTGTTGGACATCACCGCATCGAATGCAGGTGCGTAGGCCCGTTTAGCATTGCGGATTAGAAAGTTTTCCTTCTCTGTAACACGCTTGCCGATAAAGAGCGCAACGGCTGCCGGGACGAACGTCACCGAGAGAATCATCGCCCCGAATAGCGCTGTCACTACGGTAAACGCCATGGGCGTGAACATCTTACCTTCTACCCCTGTAAGGGCGAATATCGGCAGATATACGATCATAATGATCAGCTGCCCATAGAGTAGAGGCCGACGCACTTCCTTTGCCGCAGCGAACACTTCATGAAGCCGTTCGGACAGCGTTAATGCCCGCCCGTGATGGGACTGAGCGTGAGCAAGTCGACGCACGCAGTTCTCAACAATCACCACGGCACCATCGATAATGATGCCGAAATCCAATGCGCCTAAGCTCATCAGGTTGGCGCTGACCTCGTTGGCTACCATGCCGGTGAACGTAAAGAGCATCGCCAGCGGTATAACAAGTGCGGTTAGGATCGCCGCACGGATATTGCCCAAGAAGAGAAAAAGTATAACCACAACAAGAATGGCACCCTCAGTGAGGTTCTTCTTAACGGTGGATATAGCTTTGTCTACGAGTACAGTTCGATCGTAGACAGTAATCGCCTTTACGCCCTCTGGAAGCGAAAGGTTTATCTCTTTCATCTTGTCATCGACAGCCCTAGAAACTACCCGGCTATTTTCACCGATAAGCATGAAAGCCGTACCTAGAACCACTTCGCGGCCATTCTCGGTGGCTGCGCCAGTACGGAGCTCCTTTCCAACCTCTACCGTCGCAACGTCGCGGATACGTACTGGGGTACCGTCAACGTTGCTAATAAGGGTATTGCGGATGTCCTCTACTGATTGCATTTGTCCTGGAGCACGAACAAGATACTGCTCGCCGCGTTTTTCAATATATCCGGCACCTAGATTGTTATTGTTTTGCTCAACCGCCTCGATCAAATCTTGTAGTGTTAGTCCAAACGACCGCAAAGTGTCTGGGTTGGGGGCGATCTGATATTCCTTTGCATATCCTCCGATCGTATTGATCTCAGTTACGCCTGGTACATTGCGGACTTGCGGTTTGATGATCCAATCTTGAATCTCACGCAAGTCAGCAGAGGTATAAGGCGTACCGTCCGATTTGGTGGCACCGTCCTCAGCTTCAACCGTCCAAAAATAGATTTCGCCAAGCCCAGTGGAAATAGGGCCAAGTGTTGGAGTGACGCCTTCCGGAAGCTGATCTTTGGCCCCTCCCAAGCGCTCATTCACAAGTTGGCGGGCAAAATAGATGTCAGTGCCTTCCTCAAAAATAACTGTGATCTGAGAAAGTCCATATCGAGACAAGGAACGGGTCTGCTCGAGCTTGGGCAACCCGGCCATTACCGTCTCGAGCGGGTAGGTAATGCGCTGCTCCACTTCCAGCGGGGAATAACCTGGGGCCGCAGTGTTGATTTGCACCTGTACGTTGGTGATATCAGGGACAGCATCGATAGGCAGCTTTTGGTAGCTGTAAGCTCCTAACGCTGCCATGCCAAGCACGGCTAGCAAAACCAGCCAGCGATGCTCTATAGAAAAGCGAATGATACGTTCGAACACAGTCTATAACTCCGTATCAGTGAGCATGCGAGGCGCTGGCTTTGCCAAGCTCGGACTTAATGATGAAACTGTTGGCCAAGGCATAGCGCACTCCGGCCTGAAGACCTTCCTTGATTTCAACCGCTTCACTATCGCCGCGACCAGTCACGATTGGCTGAGCAGCAAAGCCATGGTCGGTCCGTACAAACACCACCGGATTATCTTCCAACGTGTGGATCGCATCGGGCTTGACTGCAACCGGCACGGACACTCCGCCAGAGCCTACCCGCACTTTGACGAACAGGCCGGGACGCCAAACACCTTCCGGGTTCGGAAGCGTGACCCGGGCGGTAGCGGCGCGGCTTTGCTGACCAACAAGTGAGCCGACATAAGAAACGGTGCCATTGGCACTGGACTCGAATGCTGTGGCTTCGATAACCGCGTTGCTGCCGACTCGTACCGCGCTGAGTGCATTGGCAGGAACGCTGATATCTGCCCAAACGGTAGAGAGATCGGAAATGATGAATATCTGGTCGTCGGTATTGACTGACTCACCGAGCGTGATGTCCTTCTCAACGATCATCCCATCGAACGGCGCCCTGAGTTCGTAGCGGCTCAATGCGTCTGGCTTGCCAGCATCACTACCAAGCGCTTGTAGCTGTGCTTTTGCATTCGCAACCGTCAGCTCTGCTTCCCGTAGAGCCTGTTGTGCCTGTAAATAATCCTGTTCTGCAGAAATACGCTCTTCCCACAGCTCCTTTTCGCGTCGATAGGTTTTCTGAGCCAATGCAAGACGTTTTTGTGCCGCGTAGAACTCGCTTCTACGTTCCGACAGGTCGGTACTCGCGATCACAGCAAGCACTTGCCCCTGTTTCACCTGTTCGCCCAAATCGACTTTGACCGCTTCAACGACACCTGAGAGACGAGGCACAACTTGCGCTGTACGATCCTGGTTAAACGTAATTTCACCTGGCAGCTCGATTGCGCTTTGTATCTTTGCGGGCTCAGCAGTTGCCAGTGAAATGCCGGCGGCTAGGATTTGTGTCTCTGAGAGTTCTACCTCTGCTGTTTCAGTGTGCTCCGCTCCCTCGGGCTCATCTTCATGCTCATCTTTCTCTGCCGCACCGACCTCGTGATCGCTATCGGCGCCTCCTTCATCATGTCCATGATCTCCTTCGGCTTCAGCATCCTCATCCGAATGCCCTTCATCCTCCTGCTCCGATGCGTCACCATGCTCGCTATGTGCGTCGCCCGCTTCGGGCACAGCTGGACTACTGCGAAGAAGCAATCCGCCAAGCACAAGTGCCACGCTTAATATGACGACGATCCAAAAAATCTGCTTCTTGTGACCAGCCAAGGAAGATGTATTCGATTTACTTTTCATATGGATTCCTTATGGCTGAGTGGCCGAGGTGATAACGGCCGACCCATCGCCGACGATTCGGGCGATTTCCGCCGCCGCCTGGTTAGCTTGCGAGAGCGCAGACAGATACTGAGAGCGGGCTTGGAAAAGCGTGCGTTGAGCATCCAGTACGTCAAGGAAGGTGAACTTTCCTAGTTCGAACCCCTTGCTGGCAGCTTCATAAGCGCTTTGGGCACTGGGGAGCATGTCGTTGCGCAACAGTTCGAACTGCTGGCGAGCAGTGCGCAGCCGCATGTGCGCTTGGGAAAGTTCGCTTTTCAGGCGTATATGGACGGCGTTAAGCTCGTCCTGCGCCTGGTAGGCCCGTTCCTGTGCTGCTCCGATGTTGCCTTGGTTTCGATCAAACAACGGCAGGGGCATCGAGATACTCACCAGTCCCAGCGTGCCGTTATATTCATCTGAGCGTTGGGCACCTACGCTAACCGTCACGTTAGAAAAGCGATTCGTCCTTTCCAGCTCCAACGCAGCCCGACGTCTTTCAGCCTCCCGACGCGCGCGGGTTAGTTGGGCGGAATCGTTCAAACGGCTATAAAGCTCAGCTAGCTCGGGAAGAGGAGGCACTGCCTCTACCGGCTCTTTTACTCGCTCAAAGCGTGGCTGTGGATTTCCCCAGTTGGCCGCCAGCCGAGTGCGCGCAGCTTCGAGTTCAGCTGTGGCCTGGGCAAGCTCTACTTGCACTCCAGTAGCCGCAACCCGCGCCCGGGTTTCCTCTACGGGAGAGACCATGCCGGCCCTCACACGTCGATTGGCAACGTTCACAGCTTGCTTCGCAAGCTTTGAAGCAGCCTGAGCGAGGTCCAGCCGTTCTTGAGCAGTAAGCACATCGTAGTATGCACCCATCACTGCCCCCCTCAGTCGAGCTTGGGCGTCCTGTAGGTCGGCGGCCGCTACGTCCATGGCGCGTTGCGCTGCCTCAATACGAGCCGAACGTTTACCACCCAGCTCTATTTCTTGGCTCAGTTCAAGCGTGGTCTCCGGGGCATCGCCCCGGATTCCCTCCTGGCTAGCGGACAATATTGGATTCGGACGTGCTCCTGCTTGGCTAATCAATGCGCGAGAAGCAGCCAGCTCACGTCTTGCAGCAGCCAGTTCAGGGCTTGCAGAGCTAGCGAGTTCCAAGGCGCGTACAAAGCTTATGGAGTCGACAGACTCAACGGGGAAGGTATTTGACACACTGACAGGTAAGGTCTGTGTGAAGGTCGGCAACTCTAAGGGTTGCGCAAAGGCGAGATTGCACGACAACGTCGTCAACCCCAGCGAGAAAAGAGCTTTTCGCACCGAAATCTCCTAAAAAAAGGGAAGGTTCGGTGAGACGTCAGATACAGATAAATGGCGCTTACTGGTTACTTTGGCGTCCCACCGGTTTTGCACCGATGCGCCAATTAGGTTTCTCAGGACGCCCCGCTTCAGCCGATGCGTAGCTAGCAGAAGGAAACGGTTTCAAGCTCATTGATAATACCGAACCAGGACAGATCCCTTTCGTTATAAGCGGCTTGATATGGTCGCCATGAAAGACACAGTCTCCATCCAGACTGATTTTTTTTGCGGCTTTTGACGATCCTTCCTCGTCAGTACCCAGAGACTCGTGCGGATGTTCGTGATGTCCAAGATGATTTGCTGCCGAACCATCCTCATGACTGCAGCTCGTGCTAACAACTGCCCATGATGATTGCAATGGGAACAAGGCTAGCAACATCAGCAAAACTATTTTTCTCATCCAAGGCAAAACGATGACTTCCTGGTTTAGATGTCGAATCCAATCATAAGAACTACCCCCGCCAAGACGCGAAACACATGCGCCTCTACTGCGATAGTGATTCGCCCTGAATTTAGTAGACAAATACACGAAAGCGTTTTTATCAGCCTTGCCAAGCCGGCGAGATAGCTGATGGCTATGGGGTGGTGACTTTAAATAAGTGTGGATAACGACCTGGTGACCGCAACATTACAAATCTGTAATCGAAGGAGTGCGCGATTGGGCTTCCTCAGATTACAAAATAGTCATTTGCCGCTAATCCTGCCGTCATCTCTAGGGGAAGAACATGGCCAAGCGCTAAAAACAAAAAGGCGAAAGGCGTCATTCGAGCACTGACCTGCCGTACATAAGGAGCATCATCATGAGCAAAAAGGCCGTTTTTTCGCTGACAGCCCTTTCACTGGCATTGGGCAGCGCCCCGGTCTTTGCCCAATCGGAAACAGCCGAGGGCTTCATCGAAGGCAGCACGCTATCGCTGATAAATCGCAACTTCTATTTCAATCGGGATTTTCGCGACGGTGAGAGTGCCGCCGGCAATGGCTACTCCGAGGAATGGGCCCACGGATTGATGGCCTTCTTCGAGTCCGGATATACCCAAGGCTCGGTAGAGATTGGCTTCGACGCTTTCGCCATGCTCGGCCTCAAGCTCGACTCCGGTTCGGGGCGCTCCGGTGTGGGCGGCAGCATCGACCTGCTTCCCCACGACAGCGCTGGCGATCCTGAGGATGACTTCACACGGGTGGGGGGCGCGGTGAAAGCACGCTTGCTGGACACCGAGATCAAGGCCGGCGATGTATTTCCCACTACACCTGTCGTGCACTTCGGCGACTCTCGGCTGCTGCCGGAGTCTTTCAAGGGTGTCACCGTTGTGAACAACTCGCTGGACGACCTCACCCTTCAGGGAGGCCGCTTGCACGCGATGAGCCAGCCCAACACCAGTAACATGAACGAAGACTTCGTCACCTTCTACGGCGGGGGCGTAGACGCGCCTTGGCTCGGCTACGCAGGCGGTGACTACAGCGTGAATGAAAATATCAGTCTTAGCCTGTACACCAGCCGCCTCAAAGATGCCTGGAACCAGCATTACTTCGGTGCGTCGGCCACCTATCCGCTCTCCGATATCGTCGCGCTGCTGGCCAGCTTCAACTATTACAAGGCAACCGACGAAGGCCGTGAGTTGCTGGGCGAGTTCAACAACAACATCTGGAGCTCCAGCCTGGGTGTCGCCTTCGGCGCGCACACCGTCACGGCGTCGTATCAGCGAAACAACGGTAACAACGACTTTGACTACTTGCGCCAGGCGGACTCGATCTACCTGAACAACTCCATTCAGTACAGTGATTTCAACTCACCTAAAGAGCAGTCCTGGATGCTGCGCTACGACCTGAACATGGCGGAGTACGGCATACCCGGGCTTACTTTCATGACCCGCTACGCCCGCGGTTGGGGCGCCGATTACAGCAACGCGAACGAGGTGTACATGCGCCAAGACGATAACGGTGCGCCGCTGACGGGACAGAACCGCTGGGAACGCGACGTCGAAGCCCGCTACGTTGTACAGACTGGCTCTCTCAAGGATTTGTCTCTGCGGGTGCGCCAGGCTACCACGCGGGCGACTGCTTTCGAGTCCGACCTCGATGAGGTCCGATTCATCGCCGAGTACCCTCTCTCGATCTTGTGAAACACCATGAGCAACACCACATCTTCTTTAGTTTTGCTCCCTTGGTTTGAAGATGTGTTTCAGGCGCCCATCAGGGCGCCTTTTTTCGTTTGGTGCACCCGCTCGCGCTGCGGGTCAACCAAATGACCGGTAGATTACAAATTCGCAAGATAGCCCTCACAGGGCTTTTACCGCGTTAAAGTGCTTCCCGCTTCCCTGGGCAGATCTTTTCGCCTCTGCCTTTCACGCTAGAGCCAAGCCGCTTTCGTCTTGACCTAGTTACTACATGGATTTTTTTGGTTCCGCTTACCGCGCACCTCCTTGCCGAGTTACCTCAAAACATGCGCATCCTGGTTGTCGAAGACGAGATCAACGCTGCGGAATACTTGCAGCAGGGTCTTATCGAATGTGGTTACTTGGTCGATTGCGTAAGTGATGGCCTCGATGGGTTTCACCTGGCACTGCAGAACGACTATGACATCGTGCTGCTAGATGTGAATCTGCCAACCATGGATGGGTGGGAGGTTCTCGAACTCATCAGGCGGCGTAAGCAGACACGCGTCATCATGCTGACTGCCAATGGCCGCTTAGAGCAAAAAGTCCGCGGCTTGGAATCGGGCGCCGACGACTATCTGGTCAAGCCGTTCCAGTTCCCCGAGCTGCTTGCCCGTATCCGGACACTGTTGCGGCGAGGCGAGGCAGTCACACTTCCGAGCAACCTGCGTGTAGCCGACCTCGAACTGGACCCGGCCCGGCATAGGGCTTACCGGAGCGGTCAGCGTATCGACCTCACCAGCAAAGAATTTGCGTTATTGCATCTGCTCATGCGCCGGACTGGCGAAGTCCTCACGCGTACGGAAATAACTGCCATGGTGTGGGACATCAATTTCGACTGCGATACCAATGTGGTGGATGTTGCGATTCGTCGCCTGCGGATGAAAGTGGACGAACCCTTCGGCGATCGCCTGATACACACCATCCGGGGTGTGGGCTACGTGCTGGAGGCGCGGCCTTGAAGCCACTCAGCCTCGCATCGCGTCTCGCGCTTCAAATCACACTGACCGGCGCCGCTTTGGTCGCGCTGCTGATTGCACTGAGCTACTGGGTACTGGTGCGCCAACTGGAACTGCGCGCCCAGGAGGAAGTGACGGCCAAGCTCTCTCAGATCGATCATGGACTCCTCGAAGACACCAAAGCCCGTATGGGCCGCTCCTGGCAACACGCATTGAGCGATACCGTACTCGGCCATGACAACCTTTCGATTACGGTCATCGGCGATACAGCGAAATCACCCATTTTCAGTATCGGCCGATTCGCCAATGCGCCGCAGCAGCTGGATCTCGTGAGCAGGGACGGCGACTATCTTGGCTGGACAACGAAAGATGGCGTGCAGATGCTAACCGGGCGCAAGCAAATCCAAGTCCCGGGACTGGCTCCAATGACGCTTTTACTTTCGCAAGATCGCAGTGCCGATCAACGGCTGGTGGCTGCATTCCTGCGCTCGGCCTTAGTGACCGTGCCGATGCTACTGATATTGATCGGATTGGCTGGATGGCTAATCGCCCAAAATGGCTTGCGGCCGCTTCGCAAGTTCCGGGCCTTGGCGACTAAGGTATCTACACAGGATCTATCACCTCGAATCCGCACCGATCGGCTTCCGCAAGAGCTCCAGGCATTGGCGCACAGCCTCAACGTAATGCTTCATCGACTCGATGACGGCGTTCAGCAACTGTCACAATTCTCGGACGATGTGGCTCATGAGTTAAAAACTCCGCTGAACAACCTGATAGGCAAGGCGCAGGTGACTTTGGTGCGTGAGCGAAGCAAGGAGCATTATCGGGAGGTGATCGAGTCGTCGGTTGAAGAACTCGAACGCATGGATCGAATCGTGTCAGACATGCTGTTTCTCGCCCAGGCCAGCCACGCCAGCCCAGCACTGAAGCTCGAACAATTATCTTTAGGAAGCGAGGCGAGGCGCGTATGTGAATACTTCGAAGTCCTTGCCGAAGAAGCGGGAGTCGCTACGACAGTAACGGGCGATGCCATGATTTTGGGAAATCGACTTATGGTCCAGCGGGCCATTTCCAACCTGCTATCCAACGCGCTGCGGCATTCAAATACTGGCAGTACGGTCGAACTTAAGATCCTTGAGGAGGACGTAGACATCGTCTCGCTGGCTGTCACCAATCATGGCGCGACTATCGAATCGGATCATCTCCCACATCTGTTCGACCGCTTTTACCGCGTTAACGGCATACAACCTCGCGGGGCAGGATTGGGGCTAGCGATTGTCCGCTCAGTGATGAACCTCCACAAAGGCCACGTGGCCGTCGCCAGCAAAGACGGTCGGACCACGTTTGAACTCACGTTTCCTCGGCAGGCCTGACTCAAAGTGATACCGCACGGAGACAGCCATCACTACGAAGGGGCAAAAACCACAGGGACAAACAACCATTTCGAGGGCATGCGCGTTGGCCGGGTAACCAGGCCCGCAAGCCCCAACGCCGTTCATTTAATGCATGCGTCCTCGCTAATTCCGGCGAGAATGCCGCAAGCCTCAACTTCCCGCCCATCGTTGCAATTAGCCCGCAGTGAAACGAGTTGTCGTTCGAGTGATTGCAGAGCGGTTATCTGGGATCTGACTTGAGAAATGTGATCATCGAGTAAGGCATTGACGGCCGTACAAGGCTGGCGAGGGTCATCCTGGTAGCTTTGGAGTGCGTGAATCTCTGGAAGTGACAGATTCAAGATTCGGCAGCGCCGGATGAAAGCTAGCCGCTCGCCATGCTTCTCGGTGTAGACACGATAGCCGTTCGCCTGGCGATCAGGCGGTGGCAACAAGCCCTGCTGCTCATAGAAGCGGATCGTCTGTGTATCAATCCCTATTAGCCTTGCTAACTGACCAATGCGCATCGTGTGAATCCTCATCGGCTCTGCGTTATTGACCTTATAGTAGCTATAAGGCTTTTAATGATCCCATCTTCGATTTCAAGTGGAGCCGTATCATGAGCAAGTCCGATGGTCCCTGCGGCTGCGATGCGACACCAGCCGCTGATGCCGATATGCAAAACCCTTCCGATACGACGGGGCAATGGGTCAGTGTTTACGCCGTGCCCAAGATGGATTGTCCATCAGAAGAGCGAATGATCCGCTTGGCGCTGAATGGTTTGGACGGAGTTCGGAAGCTGACTTTTGATCTGTCGGACCGTCGGTTAGATGTCATGCATGACAGTGCCGTTGAGCCCATAACCAAAAAGCTGGCGACGTTAGGGCTAGGCGCCACTCTTCAGAAAACTGTCGCGGCAGACCCTGAGATGATCAAAGCCGCCGAGAATCCGGCGAACTCTACACAGGAATCCCGCTCCCTACGTTTACTGTTAGGCATCAACGCCTTCATGTTCGTGGTAGAGATGACTGCTGGCCTGATTGCCAGGTCCGCGGGTCTGATTGCCGATTCGCTCGACATGTTCGCTGACGCGGCAGTGTACGGCCTGGCCCTTTATGCGGTTGGGCGCAGCGTCAATCTGCAGGTGCGTGCTGCACACCTTGCTGGTGTGCTCCAGCTGATTTTGGCCCTCGGCGTGCTCGTAGAGGTGATCAGACGCTTTATATTCGGCAGCGAGCCCGAGTCGCTGATAATGATGGCCGTCGCGTTCCTGGCATTGCTCGCCAACACGGGTTGTTTGCTGCTGATTTCCAAACACCGGGAAGGTGGTGCTCACATGAAAGCGAGCTGGATATTCTCCGCCAATGATGTGGTCATCAACATGGGCGTCATAGTCGCCGGAGCGCTCGTCGCTTGGACTGGGTCCAACTACCCAGACCTGATTATCGGTACCGTCGTGGGATTCATCGTTCTCAACGGCGCTCGGCGTATTCTGGCGCTCAAGGGTTGAAGGAGCTCCCGTTACAGAAAAAGGGTGTCTTCATGCCTGTAAGCCATCCGGGTCTAGCGGCGTCAGCTAAAACTGGCGACGCCGCTTTAGCCGTTGGCGGATGGTGGGTATTGCAGAACGTGGGCTGCAAAGTCCATCAGCGAGACGAAGCCGCACTGATCGGCTTTTCCTTCACGCTGTAGGTGGTAGCCCCGCATGCCTTGCCCAATTGGACCAAGCATATCGGCTTGCAACGTGTCACCGATCATTGCGATAGCGGAGGCCTCGCAGCCAAGCTGTTCGATCATCTGACGATAGATTGCGGGCTCAGGCTTTATTGTCCCAACCTCAAAGCTCCATCCGTAAACATCGAACGACGGCAGTAACAGTTTGGCCGGAATCGCATATGGGGCTGCGAGATTGGAGCACAACGCGAGATTCAGGCCGGCGTCCTTTAGCTGATTTAGCGACTCCAACGCATCATCGAAAAGGCGAACGCTGGCCAGCTCGGTGAAAAGGTCGCTTTCAAGGCTAGCTAACTCAGAGTTGCTCAACTGCGCACCGAAATAATCGGCAGCTCCAGCCAAGCCCAGATTTCGAGTCATCAGAGTCCGTGCGTCATCCGGCCTTGGTGTTTTGCCCTGAAGCCGCAGGTTCTGCATCAGTTGGCGGAAAGGATGGCGGCGCTCACCTATCTGGAGAAGCGTGCCAAACACATCGAAAACTACTGCTTGTATCATGCCGGTACCTCTACCGTTGGAGGCGAACCGCCCACCCGAAGAGCGATGCCGCCCCTCTCAGTTTTCTGAACTGGATTTCTTCAGAGGTGGCACGAAGAAGATGGGTCTTTGCGGGGGCGCTATCAGGATATCTGTCGACTTGATGCTTGTGCCTTTTCGACGCCTTGTTTTGCCGTTCTTGTCGACCGCCAGCAGATCACCGGTCGCGACAGCAATGTCGAGTGCCTGCTTTACGCGAAGCTCGTCAGCCATGGTGTAGTTGGTCAATCCGCTCATCAGGCCCAAAAAAGGTTGCCGTTCTACCTCGTAGACCTGTTTGGGCAAGAGCTCCGAAAGTTCTCCTCGGATGCGGTCATTGGTAGCATCGTCGAAATAATGCTCATCCAACAGCAAATCGTGCTGACCTGTCACGGCGATATCCCGATTGGCGTCGTAGCTGAAAAAGCTGGAAGGCGACAGCATATGGGAAAAGTTGTTGCGGTATTTCCAGTGGATCTTCTTCATCACATCGTTAGCGCGGTAGTTGTTCGCCAGATGGATAAACCAATAGGCCATCGGGTTGCTGCCGGCCGGACGAATGAAGAAGACGGTCATGTACTGGGCACCGCTTTCCTGCTTGATCCCCTCGGACAGATAGCGCTGGATCAGGTATTGCCAGCTCCGTGGCTGATGCGCCTTCAGCTGTTTAAGCATGTCCCATGGCACATGCTGATCCAAGCCGATATTTGCAATGGCTTTCCGGTTCGCTTGGCGGTCGGCTAGATACGTAACCAAAAAATCGACATTGAAGGTCAGCAGGACCTCGGCTTTGTTGAGATTCTGGAAAATCCATTTGATCTTAGGGAACGGCACATCGCCATACATCATGCCCAGCCCCGCAGCGAGGATTGCCTTTTTCCGAGCCGGCTGCATATCTCAGACCATCTATCCACTCGTCAATACGCTCGTATCGTCAAAGGTTGGGTGAAAGCCATTGGCCCTGATCCAGCCCTGTATGGCATTCACACAATAAGACGTACGAAGGCATCGCTGATCTATCGCAGGACGAAGAACCTGCGGGCAGTTCAACTGTTGCTCGGCCATACGAAGCTGGAGAGCACCGTTCGATATCTGGGGATTGAGGTCGATGATGCCCTAGAGATGGCGGAACAGACCGAGGTTTGACCATGCATAGCGACGGTCGAAGCCAGGCCGTCGCTAACCGGCCAATAGCCGCCCTAGTCTGCCCACCAGTTCGGTATGACAGATGCTAGGCCGGTCAGGGCGCCGACTACCCCAATCATGATGCTACTCCAGAAGGTTACCGGCTCGCGGCGCTGCCTACGCTCCTCGCGGATGTCTGCCCTGACAATGCGAATGCCAGCATCTGTGAGATACCTGGGCTCCCGCGGGTCGCTATCAAATTCGACTCGCCCCCAGAAAGTCCTGTCATCGCGATCAGGCAGTGGGACACCGAGGCGGTCTGCCTCTATCATCCAGTACTCGGTCAAGATCAGCAGCCGCCATTCGTACAGACTGTCCGACTTCTGAATATAGTCCTGAAGCTGTCCATCCTGTTCCGGTTGGACGGTGTGGGGCGGGTGCATCTTCTCCAGTTCGGACCTGGCTTTTTCGCACTTGGCCAACTCAGATCGCATCACTCGGTAATGCTTTGTCCACATCGCTCGCCCCTCCCTTGGAAGAGCGCGACGCTACCTGACTGCAAATCTGAATACCACCTTGCCCGGCCGAATCCTTGCCCGATGCGCGGCCGGCGGGCGTGCCGTGGAGTATAGGGCTAGCCCAAAATAATAGGGGATGGAAGAATCGATTGAGCATTCGGCTGAACGTATCGTCGGGATAATAGGCATTTAGTAAAATTCAATGCCAATGCTTCGGAATCAGTGGTAACTCCCGGCTGTAACATGCTACCGCGCCCTTCGACAAGAATGGCTGCAAACGACAATAAGCTAATTAAATTAAAAAGCCGCAAGAAATTACTCGGTGTTGCGTAGCCTTTAAAGAATCCATGCGCAATCCCATGCCGATTTAAAACAAAGTGCGATGGTAACGACTCTGTATGACCGTAAAAACACCCACGGAAGTACATTTCCATGCTCTCCAGCATCTGCACTCGCTCATGATATCGACTTAAATAGTTTATCGTTAATTCCTTGTCTGGATACCAATCATAACCTGCGACCAGTCGTTTCAACTCACCTTGCTTTATTCGATGAAAAACCTTTAGAAGCGTCTCTATATTCACGGCATCCTTAACTGGAAGAGAGACGTGCTTTCCAAGCTCTCTTAGGAACCCTTCTATGCAAGGCAGAATTCCAACAATTGCCACGCCGTACAGACCCAGACAGTATGCCTTTACAGCCTCAATCAGCTGTTCTTGATACTGAGCAAAAGTGATGCGCTGAGACCATGCCCCACAAATCAGGTCGGCCATTCGTGGGGGCGTGTACATTTCCAACAGCATATTATTCGCGTGAGCGTACCTTTCCTCTTCACTGTTGCTTTTCGAGATTTTTCCGCCGTATTCAGATAGAAATCCAAAGCTATGATATGGGGGGAGTACTATCTCAGTAGTCGCAAACGTATCTCTGTACCAAGCTAGCCCAGAGCCCACTTTGATTTCCGAAAGATCTCTTGGAAAAAATGCACACTCACCAGATGAAACAATTTTATATCCGCGAATATCCCGAAAACAGCTCAGCTTCGCTTCCTGCAAACTATCAAACTCATGCTTCCCTCGATGTAAGCAAGCTTCTACTGCTTTTATTCCTCGCCCCAGCGCCATCGATTTTCTGCACTGCTTGTAAGCCTTAGCGAAGTCCATAGCTGCCCTTGTTATTCGACCCACTGATTCGATCGAACCTACCTGACAACACCTAGCCACGCAAACCATCTGCCGGCGCAGCCCGGCGGTAATGACTGACACGCAATTATTAGACGAATTTGAACGTCAGCTTCTGGCCGGTTAGCGACCATTGCTCTGGCTAGCCATCCTTGTCCTCCCACACGTGGAGGACTTGCCATGAACATCATCGCTACCTGGAGCCGTCAGCCCTGGAACAAAGGGAAATTGGTCGGGCAGAAAATCCCGCTCCGACTGAGAGATATCTGGGCGATCCGAGTAAGGGGTCATGCCGAGATATAAGTAAAATTCACTCACTTCGCACGTAACGTGTTGATGCCAAGAGAATTTACCAAATCGACCGCACAGCCTCTGATCGTGGACTATCTTTTCTGACTCCTCAGAAAAGGAGTTCCTATGGCTTCATTAGAGCGTACGGCGTATCCCACTCTGCCAAAGGCGTATTCAAAAGCAGAGTACCTGCGCTTAGGCTTTTGCACGGTTCGGTATTCATCAAAATGAAGCGGCCGAGCATCGAACAATGGAGGCATAGGCTAGGCCAGCAGGCGGTATCTGCGCGAGCTACTTTTCCAGCAGCTCGCTTCAACATACATACGACCTGACATACCAGAGAACCTGACAGAAATGTAATGGTTACTTCAGCCTTTGGTCAGGACGCTTTGCATATATTGGCTGTCAGACGCTGCAAGCATTGAAAAACCGCAAATGTCCCTGCAATAGGCCAAGTTCGTCGCTAACCAATCCATAAGGTGCCCCGTATGTCCTCTCAGCAGTGCCATCACCAGCCCGACCAAACGAAAGGTACTGCAGCACTCACAGACCCCGTCTGCGGGATGAAGGTGGAAGAGGATAGCGAGCATCAAGAGCATTATCAGGGAAGCACTTACCGCTTCTGCAGCCAGGGTTGCCAGACCAAGTTTCGTTCCGACCCTGCTCGATATCTCGCTGCACCGCAGGCTCATGGAACCTCCTCTCGGGCATCTACCCCACCCGCACAGAAACCACCCGCCGGTGATGCAACGACAGAGTACACCTGCCCGATGCACCCTGAGATCCGCCAAATGGGTCCAGGTGATTGCCCTATCTGTGGGATGTCATTGGAACCTCTGATCCCTGAACTCGACGAGGAGGAGAATCCCGAACTCAAGGACTTCTCGAAGCGATTCTGGTGGTCTCTGCCCCTGACCGTAGCAGTAACCCTGTTGGCAATGGCGGGACATGCGATACCGCTGTTTCACGGGGCTAGCCAGAACTGGGTTGAACTGGCCCTCACGACCCCGGTTGTCTTGTGGGCAGGCTGGCCATTTTTCGCGCGCGGTCTCGCCTCGGTCAAACATCGCAGCCCAAACATGTGGACCTTGATCGGGCTTGGCACGGGGGCTGCCTATATTTACAGCGTCGTAGCAACCCTCTTACCGAGCATGTTTCCAGAGTCATTCACAGTAGGCGGCCGGATAGGCGTTTATTACGAAGCCGCCGCGGTGATCATTTCATTGACTCTGCTGGGCCAGTTGCTGGAATTGAAGGCCCGCTCGCAGACGTCCTCGGCAATTAAGTCCCTGCTTGGCTTATCACCTAAAACCGCTCGCCGTATCGCCAAAGATGGTTCAGAGGAGGACATCCCGCTCACACATGTTCATGAGGGCGACCATCTGCGCGTTCGTCCTGGTGAAAAGGTACCCGTTGATGGAGAGGTATTGGAGGGCGAGAGCGCCGTCGATGAATCCATGCTAACGGGCGAGCCGGTTCCGGTGACGAAGCGGACAGGCGATTCGCTTATCGGCGCGACGATGAACACGAGCGGCTCGCTTGTCATGCGAGCCACCAGGGTTGGCTCCGGGACTATGCTTTCACAAATCGTCCAGATGGTTGCGAATGCACAACGCTCCAAAGCACCCATGCAGCGAATGGCAGACACGGTTGCAGGTTATTTCGTGCTGACGGTCATCGGTATCGCCTTGCTGACATTCTTTGCATGGGGCCTGTTCGGGCCTGACCAGGGCTGGGTATTCGGCCTGATCAATGCAGTTGCGGTTTTGATCATTGCTTGCCCTTGCGCACTTGGCCTGGCAACGCCTATGTCGATCATGGTTGCCACAGGCAAAGCGGCTGGAAGTGGAGTGCTTTTCAGAGACGCAGGCGCCATCGAAAATGTCCGTAAGGTAGACACGCTGATTGTCGATAAAACAGGAACCTTGACCGAGGGCCGACCTGTCTTCGATCGGGCCATAGGCGTCACGCCGTTTGACTCGCAGGAAGTCATCCGTTTGTCTGCCAGCTTGGATCAAGGTAGTGAGCATCCCCTAGCCCACGCGATCGTAGACCATGCCAGAAGCGAAGGTCTCCAGCTGGCGAAGCCAGAGACCTTCGAGTCAGGGTCAGGGATCGGAGTCCGTGGTCTGGTGGAAGGCAAGCAGCTACAGCTAGGCAACACCGCGCTTATGGAAGATGCGGGTGTGAGCGTCGAGCCGTTGAAATATCAGGCAGAAAAAATGCGCGAGAGCGGTACCAGCATTGTGTACCTGGCTGTTGATGGGGCACTTGCCGGCTTGCTGGCCGTATCGGACCCAATCAAACCGACTTCCAAGGAAGCTGTAGCGCGGCTCCAAGCGGAGGGCGTGCAAGTCATCATGGCCACCGGCGACGGGCTTACCACTGCCCGCGCGGTGGCTCGTGAGCTATCGCTCGATGAGGTGCATGGCGAAGTGAAGCCGCAGGACAAGGAGGCGCTGGTGGTTAAGCTACAAGCCCTAGGTAAAGTAGTCGCCATGGCAGGCGACGGAATAAATGATGCGCCGGCGCTCGCCAGGGCTGATGTCGGCATAGCGATGGGCACGGGCACTGACGTCGCCATGAACAGCGCCCAAGTTACGCTCGTTAAAGGTGACCTGATGGGGATACTGCGCGCGCGCACGCTTTCGGTGGCGACGGTTCGCAATATGCGTCAGAACCTTCTGTTTGCCTTTATGTACAACGGGTTGAGCATCCCGATTGCCGCAGGTCTGCTCTATCCGTTCTTCGGACTGTTGCTGTCTCCGATGATTGCTGCCCTGGCCATGAGCCTCAGCTCAGCATCGGTTGTGTTCAACGCACTCCGGCTCCGTCAAACGCGTGTAGTTTGAAGCCTGTCGGCTTAGGCTTAGGCTTCGGTTGCGAAGCGACCGATTGCCTCATTGATTGCTCATGAATTGCCCCGTAAGCTGGAAATATGACGTCCTACATGCGCTCCTTCCTTATCCTGCTGCTAGTGCTTGCGCTTCAGATCAATGGGATAGCGGAAATGCTCATGACGGTTGGATCGTCCGGGCATCACATGATGTCCGATATGGAAGGTGTGGGCGCCATGACGACCGACCACGCTTCGATGGTTGGCGCCGATGACGGTGCTGAACACGAGTGCTGTGAAGCGAATGAGCATGGAACGGCGACCGTCTGCAAGACGGGCCAAGAATGCAAAACTGCAAGTATCCTTCAGCTTGTCTCAATAAAAGCCCAGCTGATGCCTGCTGCTAAACCCGTGACCACTCCCTATAACGGCCTGATCCCCTCTAGCCTTTTAGACGCCGTCTGGCGTCCACCCCGCGTCTAATTCCGATCAAATTATAGGAACCGCCCGAGTGAGCATTCGGGCCGGCTACTGCGCGCCTTTGGCTCGCATGAAAGATCAGGAATCCTTCGCAAATGAAACCCCGTATTTATTGGGCGCCGCCGTACGTGGCCGCCTTGATCATGGGCGCGCTCTCGTTTCCAGGGTTAGCGTCCGCTTTGACCTTAGAACAAGCTCTGAGCGTGGCCGAGCAAGACGCGCCTTCGCTGCATGCGCAAGCCGCCAACCTGGTGGCCGCACGCAGCGCTGCAATCCCTGCCGGCGAGCTTCCTGACCCTAAACTTAAGCTTGGACTGCAAAGCGTGCCCATCGAAGGTGACGCTCGCTGGCAGTTGGAGCAAGAGGCCATGACCATGCAAATGGTTGGGGTCATGCAAGATGTGCCAAACCGAGCGAAAAGGCGCGCTCGTGTCGAGGCCGCGCAGGCTAGTGTTGCGCTCGCAAACGCCCAGCAAACGGTTGAACGTCTCGGTGTGCGCCAAGCAACCGCCGAGGCATGGATCGCTAGCTTCGCGGTCGAGCAGAAGCTAAGCCTTTTCAAGCAGCTTTACAGCGAGAATCAGCTCCTTTCGCGGGCTGTTCAGGCCCGCATTGCTGGCGGCAGCGGACAAACCGCAGACAGCGTACTTCCGAGGCAAGAGGCAGCATTGCTGGCTGAACAAGAGGATGAGCTGCTGCGTAACCAGGCTGTTGCGCGGGCCGGCCTCCGGCGCTGGATAGGCGAGCTAGCAGGCCAGCCGCTTACAGGTGACTGGCCGCAATGGCTTGCCGCCGTTGATAACTATCAGCACAACCTGAACCGGCACCCGGCGTTACTCGCCTTCGACCCGATGACTCGTGAAGCGGAGGCAAAGGTTCACCAGGCCATCGCAGAGAAAACACCGGATTGGAGTTGGGGGATCGACTACCTGCGACGTGGCCGTGAGTACGGCGACATGGTGAACCTCAGCGTCAGCTTCGACCTGCCGCTGTTTACCAGCTCTCGGCAGGATCCGAAGATCGCGGCCGAACGAGCTCGCCTTGCCCAGATCGAGGCTCAGCGCCAAGCGACCTTGCGCCTGTACAACCAAGAGCTGAGTACTGACCTCGCTGAGTATCAGCGTCTGGACCGCGCACTCATCCGCCTCGACAAAACCTTACTACCCCTCGCTGAAGAGAAGGTCCGCCTTGCCATGGCCGATTACCGCTCCGGAAGCGGTGAGCTGACCGCTGTGATCGAAGCGCGACGACAGCTTGTGGAGACCCGGCTACGGCGTATTGACGTCGCCCGCGATCGATCGTTGAGCAATGCCCGCCTGCATTTCGCCTTTGGAGATACCCGACCATGACATTCCAACACAAGCGGCTGGTACTCGCCTTCAGTCTGCCTCTGATGATTAGCGCTGCAGCGCTAATCGGTCTGCCTACCGCAGCCTTCGGACAATCGCCTGCAGAAGAAGACAAGGAAGTGCTCTATTGGTATGACCCTATGGTCCCCCAGCAAAAGTTCGATAAGCCGGGCAAGTCGCCATTCATGGATATGGAATTGATTCCACGCTATGCAGATGAGGGAAGCGACGGGGCATCGATCAGTATCGACCCGAGCGTGACGCAGAATCTCGGCGTGCGCTTTGCAACCGTAACGCGTGAATCGATCAGCCAGTCGCTCGAAGCGACAGGCGCATTGATGTTCGACGAGCGAGACGTGGCGGTTGTGCAGGCGCGTGCCGGTGGCTTTGTCGAGCGCGTTTACGACCGAGCACCGGAGGATGTCATCGAAAAAGGCGCGCCGTTAGCCGATCTGCTGGTTCCCGAATGGGTTGCCGCACAGGAAGAGTACCTGGCGCTCAAAGGGATTGGCGAACCCCAGCTGCTCGCAGCGGCTCGCCAGCGGTTGCGCCTTGCTGGCATGCCGCCAGAAGTCATAGTGCAGCTAGAACGAACTGGTAAAGCGCGCCCTGTTTGGACAGTGAGGAGTCCAATAGGCGGCGTGCTGAACAGCCTCGACGTTCGCGAGGGCATGACCGTATCCACTGGTGCGTCTCTGGCACGTGTTAATGGGCTGGAAAAGGTATGGTTAGAGGTTGCGGTGCCTGAGGCGCAGGTTGCAAATGTGGCGCCTGGGCAGCTGGTCAACGCGCGCCTCCCGACCTTTGCAGGTGAAGTTCTGGAAGGGACGATCCAGGCCGTACTACCACAAGCCAACTTGGATAGCCGTACTGTGCGCGTCCGGGTTGAACTGCCTAATCCGCAACAACGGCTTCGTCCCGGCATGACGGCCGAGGTGACGTTGAGTCGCAACGTCGAAGATGTCTTGGTCATCCCGTCCGAGGCGGTCATTCGCACCGGTCGGCGCGCATTGGTGATGCTGGCCGAGGATCAAGGCCGTTACCGCCCGATTGAGGTTCGCACAGGCCGGGAATTCGATGACCAGACAGAGGTGCTTGAAGGGCTGGAAGCCGGTCAGAAGGTCGTGGCGTCCGGTCAGTTTCTCCTGGATTCAGAGGCGAGCCTACGCGGGCTGACCGCTCAGGGTTTGGAGGAGCCTGCAACTTCTACAGAACCTGCGCTGCACGAGGCTGAAGGTACGATCGTCAGCCTGGAAGATGGCATGGTTGGCCTGTCGCATGGGCCGTTCAAGACGCTGAACATGCCTGGGATGACAATGTCCTTTCCGGTTGCAGATCAATCGCTCCTAACAAAGTTGCAGACCGGCGATCACGTCCGTGTCGGCGCGCGTGAAAGCGAAGAGGGCCTGGTCATTGAGCACATCGAGAAGCTGGGGGGCCAGCGATGATCGCAGCCATAATTCGCTGGTCAGTGGCCAACCGCTTTCTGATCCTGCTGGCTACTGTGTTCGCGGTGGCTTGGGGTGTCTGGTCGGTCAAAAACACCGCTGTTGATGCATTGCCAGACCTTTCCGACGTTCAGGTCATCATCCGCACGCCATACCCCGGGCAGGCGCCCCGGATCGTTGAGAATCAGGTCACCTACCCACTGACGACGACCATGCTGTCTGTCCCCGGCGCAAAGACGGTCCGCGGCTACTCCTTCTTCGGGGATAGCTACGTGTACGTCCTGTTTGAGGACGGCACCGACCTCTATTGGGCCCGTTCTCGGGTGCTGGAGTACCTGAGTCAGGTGCAGAGTCGGCTTCCCGCCGCCGCCAAACCCGCTTTGGGCCCTGACGCCACAGGTGTCGGCTGGATCTACCAATATGCTTTGGTAGACCGAACGGGCAAACATGACCTCTCGCAGCTGCGCTCTTTGCAAGATTGGTTCCTGCGCTATGAGCTCAAGACACTGCCCAACGTGGCGGAAGTCGCGCCCATAGGCGGGATGGTCAAGCAGTATCAGGTCGTACTGGATCCCGTGCGCATGGCAAGCAGGGGCGTGACGCAGCAGCAGATTGCAAAGGCGATCGATGAAGCCAACCGTGAAACCGGCGGGAGTGTTCTGGAACTCGCAGAAACCGAGTTCATGGTCCGTGCGACCGGGTATCTCAAGACACTCAAAGACTTTCGAGCCATTCCTTTGCGTCTCGACGGCGGCGTGCCTGTGACGCTAGGGGACGTTGCGCATATCCAGCTCGGCCCGGAAATGCGCCGGGGCATCAGCGAGCTTGACGGTGAAGGTGAGGTAGTCGGCGGCGTGGTGATCCTGCGGAGCGGCAAGAACGCTCGGGAAACCATCGCTGCCGTTCAGACCAAACTGGATGAGCTGAAAGCGAGCCTGCCCCAAGGCGTCGAAATCGTCACGACGTACGACCGTAGCAAGCTGATCGACAGTGCCGTTGAAAACCTCACGCACAAGCTCATCGAGGAGTTCATTGTCGTTGCGTTGGTTTGCGCGATTTTTCTGTGGCATCTGCGCTCGTCGTTGGTCGCCATCGTGTCGTTGCCGATCGGCATCCTGATTGCTTTTGTGATCATGCAGCGGCAAGGCATCAACGCCAACATCATGTCGTTGGGTGGCATCGCGATCGCCATCGGAGCGATGGTCGATGCAGCAATCGTCATGATCGAAAACGCCCACAAGCACATTGAGGCCTGGCACAAGCGGCATCCTGACTCCACCTTGAAGGGCCAGGAGCACTGGAAGGTCATTACTGACGCGGCTGTTGAAGTGGGGCCGGCACTGTTCTTCAGCCTGCTGATCATCACGCTGTCGTTCATACCAGTGTTCACCCTGGAGGCGCAGGAAGGCCGGCTGTTCGGTCCACTGGCGTTCACCAAAACCTATGCAATGGCAGCCGCCGCGGGCCTGTCTGTCACGCTGGTTCCGGTGCTCATGGGGTATTGGATCAGGGGCAAAATCCCTGACGAACACCGTAATCCACTCAACCGTGGCCTCATCTGGATCTACAAGCCGGCCCTGGACGCGGTACTGCGCTGGCCCAAGATGACTCTGCTGGTGGCTGTTCTGGTCTTCCTGACAGGCTTGTGGCCGGCCTCTCGCCTTGGTGGGGAGTTCTTGCCCCCGCTGGATGAAGGTGACCTCCTTTATATGCCCACTGCGCTTCCAGGCCTCTCCGCTCAGAAGGCTTCTGAGCTACTGCAGCAGACGGACCGGCTCATAAAAACGGTTCCAGAAGTTGCACACGTGTTCGGTAAGGCTGGTCGAGCCGACACCGCTACAGATCCCGCCCCGCTGGAAATGTTCGAGACGACCATTCAGTTCAAGCCGAAGGATCAATGGCGCCCTGGGATGACGCCTGACAAGCTGGTTGAGGAGTTGGATCGCACCGTACAGGTACCTGGATTAGCCAATCTGTGGATCCCGCCGATTCGAAACCGTATCGATATGCTGGCGACGGGTATCAAGAGCCCGATCGGGGTGAAAGTGTATGGCACTGACTTGGCACAGATCGACAAAGCCACCCAGGCAGTGGAAAAAATCGCCAAAACGGTGCCTGGGGTCAGTTCGGCACTTGCTGAGAGACTGACCGGCGGCAGGTATATCGATGTGGATATCGATCGTGTCGCCGCCGCACGCTACGGCCTGAATATCGCGGACGTGCAATCGATCGTGGCCGGTGCCATCGGTGGTCAAACCATTGGTGAAACCGTGGAAGGGCTCGCCAGGTATCCGATCAACCTCCGCTATGGCCGCGAGTGGCGCGACTCGATATCCGATCTGCGCAACCTACCGATCTACACGCCGCAAGGCAGCCAGATCACGTTGGGGACCGTGGCCAAAGTACAGGTGACAGACGGACCGCCCATGCTTAAAAGCGAAAACGCAAGGCTGTCGGGCTGGGTTTACGTCGATGTTCGTGGCCGCGACATGGCGGCTGTGGTGGGCGATCTGAGGGAAAAGATCAGCAAAGGGGTCCAGCTCGAATCCGGCATGAGCATCAGCTATTCCGGCCAATTCGAATTCATGGAGCGAGCTAACGCGAAGCTGAAGCTCGTCGTGCCGGCTACCTTGCTCATCATTTTTGTCTTGCTCTACCTCACGTTTGGGCGCTTTGGGGAGGCGTTGCTGATCATGGCCACGCTGCCATTCGCCCTAACCGGTGGCGTCTGGTTCCTCTATTTGCTCGGGTACAACCTATCCGTAGCGACAGGAATCGGTTTCATCGCACTGGCAGGCGTTTCTGCTGAGTTCGGCGTCATTATGCTGCTGTATTTGAAGAACGCATGGACAGATCGGGTTAACGCTGGAGCCCATGGCGAAGGCGTACTGCTCGACGCAATCCGCGAAGGCGCTGTGCAGCGGGTGCGCCCCAAGGCCATGACCGTAGCAGTGATTATCGCCGGTCTGCTGCCCATCCTCTGGGGTAGCGGAACCGGCAGCGAAATCATGAGCCGCATCGCCGCGCCCATGGTGGGCGGGATGATCACCGCCCCTTTGCTCTCCCTGTTCGTTCTGCCGGCAGCTTACCTGCTGATGCGCCGCCGGCAATTGCGAGTTACCACCCAGCAAGCAACCAACCCCACTGGAGAACATCCATGAACATTAAGCACATCACCCTTGCCTCATTCTTCCTGGTGCCAGTCGCCTATGCCGCCGACAAGGAGCCAATGGACGGCATGCCGATGGATCACAAAGGCATGAACATGCCAATGGACCAGAAGTCGGCGGGACAGACCGCTACAGCCACAGGTACGGTCAAGAAAGTAAACACCGAGAGCGGAACCGTCACCATTGCCCACGGCCCGGTCGAAGCGTTGGGCTGGCCGTCGATGACGATGGGCTTCAAAGCAAAGCCTGATCAGCTCCAAACGCTGAAAGAAGGGGACCAGGTCGAATTCGAGTTCTCCTCGAAAGGTATGGATTCCACCATTACGCGCATCGAAAAGCAGTAAAGAGCAGAAAGCGACCGCCGCAGGCGCGGCGGTCGTACCAACACGAGAATGAAGCGATTACCGCTTTGTAACCTTGGCAACAGCTTCTTGTAAGTAGCAAGCCTTTAATCTACAGGCATCAACTAACCAAGAGGTGCAAACCATGAACCGCATAACCAAAGTAATCGTTCCTTTTATTCTGACCGTTGCTTCCTCGCTTGCAATGGCCGAAGGCGGAAGCGAACGTACGCTGAATCGCTTAAATGACTCGGCAGGAGCAAAGCCCACCCTTAAGGAGCTTGTCAAAGAGGGTCAAGTGCTGAGCATCGCACCTGCAGGGGCGACCGGCACGACTCGAATGATTCAAAACTATAGAACTAGTGCCCAAGTCCAGACGTATGAGATGAAGGTCAAGACCCCCGACGGGAAGATCCATACGGTAGAGTTCCTGAGCACCCCAGTTGGCGTGAACAATGGCTAATCTGCCAAGCTTAATATCCGAGGGATAGTTAGATGAGCAGCATAATATCCAAGATTAAAAGCGTACTGCAGCGCAATCCGGTCGTAACGGGGTTAACCGCAGCTGTGGTTGGCTACATGCTACTGAACCAAAGCACTGCGGCGTTGGCAACAACGCTGCCAAGCCTGCTCTTTCTCTTGCCCTGCTTGTTGATGATGGTCGTATGCATGAAGCATATGTCTAGCGGTAAGTGCGACAAGCCCAAGGAGCCCAACGTTGGCGAAAACACCTTGTTAAGCAAAAGCGAATAACCCACTGAACTTAGAGATTTAACATGCGAAAGGCCATCACCGTTACAGCAATCGCAATCACCTTGGCGAGCGGACTGAGTTTCGCAGCGGCAGATAAAGCGGACCAAAGCCATTCAGAAACCGGCATGATGAGCGGCGACAAGCATATGGAAATGATGGGTGACATGCGTGGAATGATGAAAGAGTGTCGTGAGATGATGGGGGCCGCCAAAGCCGACCACTCGCAAAATGGCGAAAATCCAGACGCAGCATAGGATATGAGGGTGTGAGTAACAATGATCGAAGCAGGTGGGGGGTGCCCCACCTGCTTTTTTGTGCTTGATGGCCTAACCAGGACCGTACTGATGGGAAAAGTGTCACTGACGAGCAGAATGGCGATAGCTTTCATGCTCGTGGTTACGGTTGTGCTGCTGGCGGCCGCAATCAGCTTTAATTATTTTTGTCAGCTCCATTTCGAACGCAAAGATGCACAAGTGCTTAATGAAAAGGCCGCTGCAGTAGAGCGTACGCTACTCAACAGCTCAGCATTCGGGCCTGAGACCGCTTCAAGGATCGATGCCGTTATTGAGCACTCCTTTGGCTTCGCGACTGCGGTTGTAGTAGACGGTAAGACGGTTTACTCCCATCACAATCTGTCTGAGAGCTTGCTACCTCTTGTCACAGACATCCAAGAGGAACGCTGGACGGTAAGTTTCGGTGGCCACCAGTACAGCGGAATTACCAGAAAAGTAAATCGGTGGGTAGAAGGGCAGGACACTGTTATCTATTTGGCTTTGGATGTAACGCACCGAATCCACTTCTTCGATATGATTCAGCAGTGGTTTGCTTATACGCTTGTCGTTAGTGCACTTCTGAGTGGCGCGTTAGGTGTTGTTCTGATCAGGAAAGGCTTAAAACCAATAGACGAACTGTCCAAGACTTCTTCTACAGTAACCGCCCACTGCTTAGATACCAGAATTCCAACCGAGTCGGTGCCAGGCGAGCTGCATGAACTCGTAGACAACTTCAACGAAATGCTTTCGCGCTTGGACGACTCTTTTCTCAGATTGTCAGGTTTCTCAGCGGATATCGCGCATGAGCTAAGAACGCCGCTGAACAGCATGCTTACCCAAATGGAGGTCGCGCTCTTGCGCGACCGCGAGAATACCGACTACAAAGACATTTTGTATTCCGCCCTCGAAGAACTTAGGCGCATGTCAAAGATGGTCGATGACATGCTATTCCTCGCCAAGGCGGACAACGGGAAGATTACGCCCAATGCCGAAGATGCCAGCATGGCTGAGATTACCGCGAGCGTTATCGAATATTACGAGCTTGCAGCCGAGGACAAAAAGGTAGAAATCGCGCTTTCAGGCGATGGATCGGTACATGGCGATAAATCGATGCTGAGACGGGCCGTCTCAAACATAGTCTCTAACGCAGTTCGATATGCAGAGGAAGGCAGCACCATCAGCGTTGAAATAAGCGAGAGCGGTGGCTCGGTTTGCACAGCCATATCCAACCGAGGCACAACGATTCCAGCCGAGCTTCAGGCCCGAGTGTTTGATCGATTCTATAGGGTCGACACCGCAAGGCGCGAAGGAACCACCATGAATGCGGGCCTCGGCATGGCTATCACTCGTTCGATAGTCGAAGCGCACAAAGGGCGCATCGCTTGCGAATCAGCTGAGGGGCATACGACTTTCACAATGACGCTTCCAAAGCTTATGTCTAGTTAATGGCAGAGTGCCAGCAACGACCCTGACCTACGCTCATAGAAACGCCAGGCTGAACCGAAAGAGGCCGAGACTTTCGAAGCTGTATGTTTGGTTCTGGAGGTTCCCGTGCAAGCGTCCTCATCGAGAAAATGCGGTACGACAGCCGCAGCGCTCAACGAAGCGTGCTTCTGCGTAAGCCTAGATCAAGCTGCGCTCGTAAACTCATTGACCGAACAGCTTGGGAATTCAGAGCTGTCGGAGCTATTGAAGTCACGTTGCCCTCATGTGTTTGCAGCACGACCGGTCTTTGTTTCATCCTTGCGGCTGCGCCAGGTTAATGAGGTTATTCAGGCCATCGAGCAGACCGTGAGCTCGCCCGGTTGGCGTGAGCATGCTCTGGATTCTGCACCTCCTATTGCCCGACACGATCCTCGGGGCGCGCGCGGCGTCTTCTTTGGCTACGACTTCCATCTGGATGATGACAAGCTTGGGCTCATCGAAATAAACACAAATGCGGGCGGAGCGATGCTAAACGTATTGCTCGCCCGCGCGCAGCGTAGTTGTTGCAGCGGCGTAGTCGGGCTTTCGCCAGGTCAGGAAGGACCCGGCGGCTTCGAGCGTTCGATTCTGGATATGTTCGCCCAGGAATGGTCTACGAGCGGCGAGCCACGTCCGCTCACGCGCGTGGTGATCTTGGATGAAAGCCCACAAGCCCAATACCTGTATCCGGAGTTCCTTCTTTTTCAGCGGTTATTCGAGTCAGCAGGAATCGACTGCCTAATCGCAGACCCAGCCGATCTGGCCTTTCACAACGAGTCCCTCTTGGTCGACGGAAAGCCTGTGGATCTCGTCTACAACCGACTCACCGATTTCTATCTGGAAGGCGACAATTGCAGCGCGCTGCGCAGCGCTTATTTGGCTGATGTCGTGACGGTAACGCCACACCCTCAGGCCTATGCCCTTTACGCCGACAAACGTAGGTTGGTTGACCTAACCAACGCACGTTTTTTGGAAGAGATTGGCGTTGATCAGCAAATCCGAACCGTATTGGCCCAATACGTCCCGCTTACCGTTCCTGTCGGGCATGGTAATGCAGAGCACCTGTGGCAAAACCGCCGTAGCCTCTTTTTCAAGCCTGTCAGCGGGTATGGTAGTCGCGGTGCATACCGAGGAGACAAGCTCACCAAGCGCGTTTGGGAAGAAATCGTTGGCGGAAACTACGTGGCCCAGTCCCTTGTAGCTCCTGGCGAGCGTAGAATCGTCGCCGACCCTCAGGTACGATCGATGAAGTTTGATCTGCGCGCTTACGCTTATGCTGGCGAGGTGCAGTGGAACGCTGCCAGGGTCTACCAAGGCCAGACGACCAACTTCAGAACAGAGGGGGGCGGTTTTGCTCCCGTTTTTACCTTAGGCGAGGAAGAGGAGCGAGCCGGTTCTACAGAGCAACGGTCGCACGCCTCGTTCATGTTCTTGCTCGACGAAACCGGCGCCGTAGAGGAACTGCCGCACCCGCTATATCTGGCGCTGGTTCGAGCCGAAATGGCTACTTCTAAGCTTGCCGGTAAGCGTTTCCGATTGGCGGACTGGTATGTGGCAATGGAAGATGGCCATCCTTCCGAAGTCATCCGAGAATTGTACGGCTGGGTTGCTTTCGACGCAGATGGCGCCTACCACCCTGAAGTTGGCCCACCAGAAAATGGTCAGCCAAATAGTATTGGCAATGTTGACTCATCTGCCCTGCCAACACCGGAAGAACATGATCGAATCGAAGGTCTGTTGTTTCAAAGTGAGTGAGGTCCCGCGCGCCACGAAAGGCGCGGCTTGGGACAGAATAACCTCGCCGCTCAGTTTTGGAGCCAGCTACACCCAGCCGTCTTAGCCGCCACACATCTAATGTGCGAATACTAACCCTGCGGTCACACTCGACAAGAACGTGGCATATGCTGGGTGCTGAATTGTTCTCTCCGAGTGTTCTATTGCTCACGATAACTCTTTGGGCTTGCTAAGCCGAGTAGTCGGGTCTCAAGGCTTGAAGGCCATCTTAGTGGGCCCGCTCTTTCGCGCAGTGGTCCATAGCGCGACGTTGGTATTGTCTGCTTATAAGCTATTAGCGATTGATTAGTTCAGGGGAACATTACGCGTAGTACAGCGCTGGCAGCGCTTTAAGCCGGTCTTAAAGCGGTCGATGATTACATTTTTGTAAGCTTCTCAAAAAATCGAAACCTCATCATCTTCGGCTTGTCCGTTTTTAGGAGAGCATTCGAAAGCCACTTCTAAGCAGGGCTGCGCGAACACGTTGAGTCGCCGATCCAGCAGCAATCATTAAAGAGGTCTAACTATGCAAATGTCTTACTGGCGCTTTGCAGCGATGGTAGCCACGTCTACGATCATTATGTATGGCGTGATGTACTTAAATACTTACTCGTTCGAGCATGTTTTTTGGAGCGAGACTCGCGCTTGGATGGCATTAGTGATGGGCGCGGTAATGGCAGTAGTCATGCTCGCATTCATGCTCAACATGTATAAGCGTAAGTCAGTAAACCTAGCGATATTGGCAGGAAGTGCAGTAGCTTTTACCATTGCACTATGGCTTGTACGTGGGCAAGCGACGGTAGACGACACGGACTACATGAAGGCCATGATCCCCCACCATTCCATAGCAATCCTAACAAGTGAACGAGCTCAGATTTCAGATCCTCGCGTCCGCAAGTTAGCTGACGAAATCATCGACGCTCAGCGCCGAGAAATCGCAGAAATGAAGTCCCTGATCAATGAACTAGAAAGGGCAAATTGATTCCCAGAAACGGTGTGTCCACAGCCCAGGGCATGACGGTGGCGACATTGATGGTCTCGCTACCGCTCAGGCGAATCTCCTCAGCGATTGCCGCGCCGAGATTTATGACGCCACCTTTGGTCGCTGCGGAGGAGGCATGATAAGCCAGCGGTATCTCGCTCTCGACTGAGCCCACGTTGACAAGCGTGCCGAAGCCTTGAGCTCTGAACTGGCGCATGGCTGCGTGGCTGCCATAGATCATGCCCTTAAGATTGACATCCACGATCCGCGCATGGTCCTCGACGGGAACGTCCTCGAAACGACCCAGCGCTCCGACCGCAGCGTTGTTAATCCAAACGTCGATCCTGCCGAAACGCTCGATGGCGGCTCGTGCCAAGTCCTGCATCTCGTTCGGGTTGCTCACGTCGGTGGTCACCACCAGTGCCGATCCTCCAGCCATGCGTATCTGCGCGGCCAGTTCTTCGAGCACGTCGGTCCGGCGGGCCGCTAGCACCACGTCGCCTTGCAGAGCGGCAAGCTTGAGCGCCACGCCGCGGCCGAAGCCACTGGAGGCACCAGTGATGACAAAGGTTTTGCGAGCAACGCTTGGCTGGTCGCTTGGTTTCAGGCGCGGGGAAACGGCGCAGCCACTGAGTTGCAGAACGGCGAGCAGTACTAGCAGCAAAGCCAATCGCTGCGATGGGAATATTCGCAAAACCATTTTCGTTTTCTCCCAGCAAAATAAGGTCGCATGGCCCGCTTGGTTGTTGTTGGACCGCCTTTTTGCCAGGAGCTTTCATGCTAATTCACTCAATTAGTTTTCAGCGCTCAATCGGGAGACAGTGGCAAGAGAATAGACCGTTACGGTGGCGATCATCGGTGGCTAAGTAAGAGTTGCTAGCGCGTAACTATCGTATTTCGCTTTGGAATGAAATGCTGCTGGACAGGGATTGATTCGCTCTTGGCAGTTGCGGGTATCGTACGCACTTTTTCGATATGTCATGGAGGCGCGAACATTAAGCGCACCATGGCTTTTCTTATTCTTCGAGGGGCTCTGACACTCCCAATTTAGTAGTGCCAGAGCAGTGAGTTACGGATGTTATCCTGCCATACGCTCACATTCCTCAGCGCAGTTCATGCACGCCTTCGCACACTCTTGGCAATGATCCATTTCATGCTTCGCGCATTCCTCTCCGCATGCACGGCAGATCTTGGCGCAAAGGGCGCAGAACTTCTTAGCATATTCACTTTCGCGGCTCATCAGTGTGGCAGCCAACCTGCAAATGTCCGCGCAGTCGCGGTCAAGCTCGATGCAGCGAGCCATCATTTTTACATCATCCTCGCGTAGGCAAGCAGAGGCGCACATTTCGCACACTAGGGCACAGTTCGAACAAGCTTGGATACAGGATGCGAACATTGAGTTTGTCATTTACGTTCTCCAGGGTTCGATAGTTGTATTTCGTCGTTTGGTTACTGGCCGATATGGCTCATCAGCCTGTTAGCAGACACTGAATTACGACACGCTCCTACCGAGCCCGTTTCGAAAAACCTCATTACAATGTTGTAAGGTAAGTCCAACCGCACCGGGGATCTGCGGGCGCAGTTGGTGGCGATGTGGCCGTCAGATTGCCTGTACGGCTTCGCTAGTCTGTTCGAGATGATTGAGTTGAAAATGAGGGAGCTCCCTGTCGCCACGACTGGAAGCATTCGTTGGGGAACGGCCGGAGCGCAAGCCGCTTAACTAGGTAAGTTACTGGCCTTGCGGCCTAACTTTTAGGAAGGAAGCAATTGCAAAGCCCTCCGGTACCGTTGCGTCGACTAGGATGGCCTAGGGCCGATCCTCTGCTTGCTGAACCGCCTTTCTTAGAGCCTCGATCAGAACCGCATAGGCACACATATACCGGATGTTAGTGCTCGTGTTGCTTCCCGTCTGCGTGCACATGGTTTTTTGAAGGGGATTTGCCTTCCGCATCGGCACTGTCACTGCCATTGCTGTGCTCAACCGCCTGGGGCTCCTCGGACGCATGATGGTCATCGCTTTCGTTATTACCATGATGACCGGAGCCTGATTGGCCGGATGCTCCACCTGTGCTGCTGGAGCCATGGTGATCCGAGCCGCCACTGTCGCCCTGATGGTGGTCGCCCGAGGCCATCTCGCCGTGTTGCTCACTATGCCCAGCTGGGGTCTCCCCACCACCATGCTGGTGACCACCGCTAGACGCAACGAGTGCTCGATACGCTCCTTCATCTAACTCAGGAAGCTTCTGCAGAAAAGCCACCATTCCCCAGATGTACGGGTCAGCCATGCTTTTACCCCACGCGGGCATCCCAGTGGCCTTAATGCCATGCTTGATGACCCAAAATGTTTTTGCTGGGTCATCGTATGGCCCCGCTTCAGCCAGGCTGGGTGGAGCGGGATAAAGGCCATTGCTTAGCTCGGTCTCAGCCATGCCTGGCGCCAAATGACAACCCACACACATCGAGTCGTAGTTCCCCGCCCCGGCGCGGATTTGGTCTTCATCGTCGAGAGATGGCACGACTATGTCTTCGGAGCGAACCTCAATCGAGCGATTGCGAGCAGTTTCCAGGAATGCGTGCACGACTCCCGTATGAGGATCATCCGCGGCAACGTTTATTAGTCCCGAGAAAACAACACCGGCCACCACCAACAGGCCTAGTGCGCAGAAGGCAGCGAAGCTAATAATTATTCTTTTCATCTAGGGTCCTTAAAACCAAAGCCTGATGCCAGCAACGAACCGCGCCTCATCTACGTCTTCGCCTTCATCTCTCGCCATATCGGCGGTATTACCGTATGCCCGGCTCCACGTGACGCCGATGTACGGTGCGAACTCACGAACGATTTCGTATCGGAGGCGGAGCCCCACCTCTGTGTTTGCGAGACCAGCGCCTACTCCGCGCGCAGGATCGTCCTTGCCATAGAAATTGAGCTCGGCAGTCGGTTGGAGGATCAGCCGGTTAGTGAGGAGAATGTCGTACTCGCCTTCAAAACGTGCTGCTGTCTGCCCACCTTCACCGACGAAGGCGGTGGCTTCCGCCTCAAAGTTATACAGAGCCATCCCCTGGACGCCTAAAGCCGCCCACGTCTGCGGCGACTCGGGCTTAAAGTCCTGGCGAACACCTGCTACCACATCCCACCAGGGGCTGATGGCACGCCCGTAGAGCGCCTGAATTTCCGCATCTTCAGTAACGCCATTCGTTCGCTCACCTTCCGAGCGAAACCAGAACCGATTGATATCGCCACCAACCCAGGCAGTAGCTTCCCAACTGAGGGTGCTACCTTCATTTGCGTTCTGGTACTCAAGTTGATCTAGCAGAAGGAACCAGGCCAGATACTTGTCATGGACTGTATGACCTTGAAGACCAGGGAAAGCCGCTTCTCTATCCGCATCGGTCAATACTGGAATGAACGAGGGATGAACCATGCCGGGCATTTCGAGCGTATCGTCATGCTTCATTTGGCCATGGTTCATCGTGCTATGGTCCATCGCACCATGACCCATCGCAGAATGGTCCGTTTGCCCACCGGAGCCATGATTCTTAGCTGCGGGCTTCGCTGAAGATGCAGGGGCTTGAGCTGCCTCAGCAGGAGGGGTTTGATGCATCGAATGATCCATCATCTCGGCAGCGTTGGCTGTCCCTCCAGCCGCTGCGCTCAACGAAACTCCGAGCGCAATCAGAGCAAAGCGAGAAGGTCTAGTGGTCATGGTGCGAATCCACCTCAGTATCAGTGGCCTTGGGGTCATGATCCATCTTGCCGTGCTCCATTTCTCCATGGTCCATCGAGCCATGATCCATGTCGTCGTGGTTCATTTTTGAGTTAGAGGTGCCTTGTGTCTGAGATGCCGGCTTGTTGCCTGGATTCTGCGATGAAGCCGATGATTGCTTGTGCTGATCATGCTTTTGCTCTGCAAACGCAGCTGACATATTCATTACGCCCAGCAGACTGAACATTAACGCGCTGCCGATAAGAGTTTTACGCTTCGTAAAATTTCCCATATAAAGTTCCTCTTACTCGTCCACTCGGACTTCACGAAACATGCCCATTTCCATGTGAAGCAGTAGGTGACAGTGATAAGCCCAACGCCCGAGCGCATCGGCTGTCACGCGGTAGCTGCGCTTCGAACCTGGAGGCATGTCGATCGTGTGCTTGCGAACCATGAACTTTCCATTCTCATCTTCAAGATCGCTCCACATACCATGCAGATGAATCGGATGGGTCATCATGGTGTCGTTGACCAAAGTGATGCGTACCCGCTCGCCATATTTGAGCCGCAGGGGCTCCGAATCAGAGAACTCTATACCGTCAAATGACCAGGAGAACTTCTCCATGTGGCCGGTGAGATGGAGTTCGATCGTCCGACTGGGCTCACGGCCGTCCGGATCGGGGAAAGTGCTTCTCAAGTCGCTATAGGTCAGGACTCGGCGGCCGTTGTCTCGTAAGCCAATACCGGGATCGTTCAGCCTATGAGTTGGGCTCATGGTCTGCATGTCCACCAGTGGGTTATTGGACTCTGAGGGCGGGTGCGATTGCATACCTGCGCTCATCCCAGCCATTCCAGAGTGGTCCATCCCGGACATCCCACCCATTTTGCTGTGATCCATGCCGGCCATTGCGCCCATGTCGCCCATCCCTTGCATGTCACCGTGGTTCATGCCGGACATGTTGCTATGGTCCATCGCGCCCATGTCGCCGCCATGGTCCATGCCCGCCATACCGCCCATGCTGCCGTGATCCATCCCCATGTCGTCCATGGTGATTAGTGGTCGAGGATCGGTTTCTGGAACAGGAGCGCTCAGCCCTTCGGCAACCGCTAGCGTGCCACGGGCGTATCCTGTGCGATCCATCGATTGGGCGAAGATCGTGTAAGCCTCCTCGGTCGCAGGCTCGACAATCACATCGTAGGTTTCTGCCACGGCAATGCGGAATTCGTCGACGCTAACTGGGTTGACGTATTGGCCATCGGCTGCGACTACAGTCATCTTCAGCCCTGGAATGCGGACATCGAAATAGCTCATGGCCGAGCCGTTGATGAACCGCAGACGAAGCTTCTCGCCGGGCTTAAAGATGCCGGTCCAGTTCCCGTCGGGTGCTTGGCCGTTCATTAGATAGGTATAGGTGTAGCCGCTTACGTCGGCGAGGTCGGTGGGACTCATTTTCATCTGAGCCCACATTTTCCGATTCGCAATCGTAGCGGCCCAGCCGTCTTCGCTCACATCGTTAATGAAGTCTCCGACAGTGCGCTTGTGGAAGTTGTAATAATCGGACTGCTTCTTGAGCTTAGAAAGGATTCGAGCGGGATCCTCATCGGACCAATCAGTCAACATCACCACATAGTCGCGGTCATAGCTGAACGGTTCGGGATCCTTCGCATCGATGACCAAGGGACCATAGACACCAAGCTGCTCTTGTAGGCCTGAATGACTGTGGTACCAATAGGTACCGTTCTGTTTAACCTGAAACTTGTAGACATACATGCCATCGGGAGCGATGCCGTGGAAGCTCAATCCAGGCACGCCATCCATGTTGGCCGGCAGGATCATGCCGTGCCAGTGAATCGATGTATCTTCGCTCAACTTATTTCTGACTCGCAGCGTGACGGTATCCCCTTCACGCCAACGTAGAAGCGGCCCTGGGATGGTCCCATTGATAGTCATCGCTGTCCGGGCCGCGCCGGTGATATTGACCGGCGTCTCCCCAATCAGCAGATCGAACTCCGTGCCACTTAGTACGCTGGGCTGGCCTGGGCTAGTCACTGCCCAGACCGGAGCTCGCCACAAGCCAAGACCGCCAAGGATGCCTGCGGCAGTCAAGCCTTTAACAAAGGTTCGCCTAGAGGTTTTACGTTGCATGTGTAGGTTCCAATCAAACTAAGGAGCCAAGCCGAAACCAGCCGTAAGGTTGGTGTTGCCAGCGTTAATTGATCTTAGAAACTCGCGCACGGTCTGTCTTATCAAGCGACTCGCCTTTAATCGTAAATATGGCATGCCTAAGAAAGACGCGGGATTACATTTTTGTAAGCTTAAAGCGCTTCAGAAATCGCCCAAAAAATCGCCTGTGAGCATGTCAATCTCCAGGTGGAAGCTGCGCAATGGCTTTTGATTTCCGTGCAAGGATCCGGTTGCAACGATACTCAAGGTGCATGGTCACAGTTGCGTAAGGTTTCGCTTCAGCAATTAGCGTGGGCGTGCTTCGCTGAAGTTGCTTTTGAGGCTACCTCCTGGGCTTGGTCCTTCTGGTCAGCCTGATAACTAGCGATCGCTATTTGGCGAGCCTGCTCCATACGAGCAAAGGTACGATCACCACCACCTTCTGCCATTGCATAGGAAGAGCTTGCTGCGATGGCGAGCAGTACAGAAACGGATCTGAAGAATTTCATTACTTGTTACCTCGTTCGAAGACATGGGAGACCCAGCGCAGCTCCATAAATAGGGGCTTTGGCTTGGTCCTGTGTCTAAGCTAACCGAGCGTTCCTGTCAGAAGCCTGATTTAGACATTACGGTTTCGTCAGTAATGCATAAAAGCAGTGAGCCCAAGCGAAAGCGCAGGTAGCGTGCATGGTGCCTTTTCGTTCAGGCAAATAGGTCTTGTTTCCAGCGGGCAAAAAAAGGGCGCCATCTAGGCGCCGATAGGCCAAAGGAGCATGGAAAAGGCCAAAAAGCAGAGTGTGGGAGCAACTGCTGATGTAGACGTTAACGCTACAAGCTGTCAGACAGATGATGCGAGCATTACGTTTCTGTAAGGTACTGGCTGCACGCCCTGACAATCGGCACACTGCTCCAAATGCCGGAGGGAATACTTTCATGAAGCTTCTTGTTGCTGAAGACGAGCCGAAAACAGGCACCTACCTACAGCAGGGGCTTTCAGAGGCAGGCTTCACAGTCGATAGAGTTGAAAACGGGACCGATGCTGCTCAGCACGCGCTTCATACCACATACGACTTGCTCATCTTAGACGTGATGATGCCTGGCCTGGATGGGTGGCAGGTTTTACAGAAAGTCCGCGCTGCTGGTAATGAGGTTCCCGTGCTCTTTCTCACCGCCCGAGACGGGGTTCAGGATCGAGTAAAGGGATTGGAGTTGGGCGCTGATGATTATCTCATCAAGCCGTTCGCCTTCTCCGAATTGCTAGCCAGGATCCGTACGTTGCTTCGCCGCGGCAATAATGTCCCCAACCAAACAATACTCAAACTCCTCGACCTTGAGGTCGATCTGCTCAGGCGTCGAGTTACGCGATCGGGGAAACGAATAGACCTAACTGCAAAGGAATTCGCACTTCTTGAGCTATTACTTCGGCGTCGCGGGGAAGTGCTCTCAAAGTCCCTTATCGCCTCCCAAGTATGGGACATGAATTTCGACAGCGATACCAATGTGATTGAGGTGGCGGTACGACGGCTGAGAGCAAAAATCGATGATGAGTTCGAACCTAAGCTCATACAAACCGCGCGTGGGATGGGCTATTTGATCGACGCGCCAGACCCCTAGAGCGAAATGCTCGGCATTTCACGCGATGGGCCAAGCTACCGGTACCGATGCGGTTAAGGCGAGCCACCGAGCAAGGAGCGGTGCCGAACCTCAGTTCTCCGAGCTGGATTTCTTCAGCTGTGGCACGAAGAAGATGGGTCTCTGCGGGGGAGCTATCAGAATATCACTGGATTTGATGCTAGTGCCCTTGCGACGCCTGGTCTTGCCATCCTTACCGACCGCCAGCAAATCACCGGTCGCAACAGCGATATCGAGCGCCTGCTTTACGCGAAACTCGTCAGCCATGGTGTAGTTGGTCAATCCGCTCATCAGGCCCAAAAAAGGTTGCCGTTCTACCTCGTAGACCTGGTTGGGCAAGAGCTCTGAAAGTTCTCCTCGGACGCGGTCATCGGTGGCATCGTCGAAGTGATGCTCATCCAACAGCAAATCGTGTTTGCATGATGGCGAGCGTTATGAGGTGCATCTCTGTGAGGCCTGCTTTTTCCGAGCGCTGAGTGGTCTCCGCCGCGAGCGTATGGTCAACACCATGTTCGACGAGAATCCCGATAGGACTGGCGATGAGTTCGGCCTTGTGCAGCGGAGCGAATTCTGGAAAGACAACTGAGCTCGGTTCAGATGGGACTATGGATACGGGTAGGAAGTGGGGCGTTAGCCTCGCAGATGTAATGCAGCAGAGAAGATCACGTGTTTACTAATTCGACTGCCGAGAGACTGACACGCTGAGGTTGAGTACGTGCGATCTCCCTCCACTCGGTACTGGTGCCCAAGCTCGCTACCTTGTGCATCACGAATTGAAAGGATCTCCAGTAACGGCTCCATCAACCAGCGACCCACCTCGTTCATATGCCCGGGACTCACAAGATACGCCTGCTCCAGCCAGGCGTGCTCGGTCTGCGCAGCTATGACCTGTTCCAGCAATGGAACCGACGGAACCATTAGCATGCTTCGAAAGGCCGCGTTTCCATCGTCCTCAACGATCTGCAGGTAGAACCAGGGCCAGGTCATCTCTAGCTCGACATATGACCAGAACTGCACGCCATCTGGCGCTGTTGAGAGCCCAGGAAGCAGTTCCGCATTCCGACTGGTTTTGAACACGCGCCAATCTCCTAATGATAATTGTACTTGATTGATGAACAATATATTTTGTAGTCATATATTGTTCAATCGCGCTTCATCGTTCCATTTTGCGGAGCAGCAAAATGGAAGTCCGGGATTCGTTCGGGAAAGCGTTGAGGCTCGTGCGGCAGCGTAGGGGGCTGGCACAGGAAGATTTCTCGCTCGTTAGCAGTCGTACCTTCGTCAGCATGCTGGAGCGCGGGGCAACGAGCCCGACTCTCGAAAAGCTCGATAGCCTCTGCACGGTGCTCGACACTCACCCTGTCACCCTCTTGGCCCTGACCTACTTGCTTGGATCCGAAGCTCCTGAAAGTTTTGAGCAGCTCCTGGAGAAGGTTGGTGAGGAGTTGAGAGCTCTAGTCGAACCTGACTGATTACTCAGCGAGGCTGTGTGAGGGGCCGGTTCCGTGGCCGCACAGTGAGTGTTGATCTTGCTGTCCCTCTGTCCCCAGTGGCTGGCCTGGAGGTCCTGTTTTTGGCAGGGCTTATAGTTTTTGTGGGCGTCAGAAAATATGTGGATTCTGACTTTTTGGGGCTCATATGTCCGTCGCGCAAGCTATTTTAAATCGAGTCAAGCACATGCCAAAGGGGAGGCCATTTGCCGGCGCGGTGTTCGCGCAGGTCGGTTCCCGTGCGTCGATTAATAAAGCGCTTTCTAGGCTGGTGCAATCAGGCACGCTGGAGCGAGTCGCTCGCGGTGTCTACATGCGCCCCAAAATGAGCAAGTACACCGGCAGGGTGGTGCGCCCGAGTCCGCTGGCTGTCGTGGAGGTCATCACGAAGGCGAACGGCGAGACGATCCAGATACACGGCGCGGAGGCTGTTCGGAGGTTGGGCCTCAGCACACAGATGCAGGTGTTGCCGACCTTTTACACCAGCGGATCTACTCGCGAGATCAAGGTTGGCAATGCGGTGGTTCGCCTCCGCCACGTATCCAAGGACCGCTTGCAGCACGCCGGCACGACGGTAGGTGTGGCGCTTACTGCTCTCTACTACATCGGGAAAGAAGGGCTGTCCGCTAATGTGGTTTCCAAGATTGTTAGTGCGCTGAGCGGCGAAGAGCTGATGAAGCTCCGGGCCTGCAAGATGCCGGAGTGGATGCGGTCGGCATTGCGCTTTGCTGCCAAGGAGATTGAGTAGTGCGCAATAGCACCTACCCGACTCCACCTACTGGCAGCTACCAAAGCCTGAGGCGAGACGTGGCTGGCTTTTCTGACAAGACAATGCGACTTCCTGCGCATTTAGCAAAACGTGGAATTCATCGAAGATCACCAGGCCGACGCCTTCCAGCGCCGGATCGTCCTGCAGGCGCCGCGCAAGAATGCCTTCGGTGACCACTTCGATGCGCGTATTCGGCCCGACCTTGCTGTCCAGGCGGATGCGGTAGCCGACGGTCTCGCCGACCCGCTCGCCCAGTTCGCTGGCCAGCCGCTCGGCGGCAGCCCGGGCCGCCAGCCGCCGCGGTTCGAGCATGATGATGCCCTGCCCCGCCAGCCAGGCTTCGCCGAGCAACGCCAGCGGAACGCGGGTGGTCTTGCCGGCGCCGGGCGGCGCCTCGAGCACGGCTTCGTCGCGCTGTTGCAGGGCCTGGCGCAGCGCTGGCAGGGCTTCATCGATCGGTAGGGAATTCATGGACACTCGCTTCGGGCAGACAACTCGGCAACTGCTGCGTCCACCCGAAGCCGGACGCATCAGTTGACGCTGTAGCCTCGTCCGGTCAGGCAGGCACCAAGGGCGCGCTTGTAGGTGTCGGCGCTCGCCGCAGCGGGCGCCGACTGGGCGCTGGCCGGATCGAAGCCGCTCTGGCTGACCGCCCAGCTATGACACTCATAGCGGTCGCGGCTCTGCAGCTCGGCACTCTGGCCCTTGGCCGGATAGGCGATGACATCATATCGCGTGGCCTCGCCGGCCGGCAGCGGCGGCTGGCTGACGGGTTCGTAGACGTTGCGCTCGGCATTCCACAGGTAATAGGTTCCGGCGGCGATGAAATAGAGCATGCTGCCGACCCAGATTTCCCGCGCACCGACCGGCAGACCATGGCCGCGCCGAGGGCCCGGCGCATGGTAGTGCACTGGCTTGCCCGGCGCCCGGTGCCCGGCAGGCCCCGGCCCGGGCGCTGCGGCAAACGTCGTCGAAGTGATGCAGAGGGAAAGCAGCGCGCCGAAACCGGCACGCGGTAATGACCGGGACATGACTGAGCTCCGAATGGGGGGAAATCGCAACGCGATTATCCGCACACCTGGCGCACTGCTTGGTCAGGGCTTGGTAAGTCCTGGGTAAAGCTCATCGCGCGTCGTGCATCGCCGAACAGCCGGGCGGCAAGCGTGGTCTGATATCGAGAAAACATCATCCAGCCCTTGTATAGTTGCGCCAATTTCCCTGGAGGTCCTTATGCGTACCCGTAACCGAATCATCGGCGGCGTGCTGGCCGCTTCCCTGTTCACCCAGCTTACCGCCTGCGGCACGCTGTTCTACCCGGATCGCCGCGGGCAGATCGACGGCCGAATCGACCCGGCCATCGCCGTGCTCAATGCGGTCGGCCTGCTGTTCTATGTCATCCCCGGGCTGATTGCCTTCGGCATCGACTTCGCCACCGGCGCGATCTACCTGCCTGAAGGCCAATACTCCATGGCACCGGAAAAACTGCAGGACGCCATCGGCGCCGACGGCCAGATCGACCAGGCCCGCCTGAAAGCCATCGTCGAGCAGGAAATCGGCCGCAGCCTGCCGCTGGACGATCCGCGCCTGATCCAGCACAACGGCAGCATCGAGCAACTGGCCGCCTTCGGCCTGCGTCCCGCGGCCTGATGCAACACACACGCGAGCGCAAAGGCGTCAGCGCCGAACACGCAAGGCTGATGCGCCGCGCCACGCGACTGGCGTTGGCGGTGGCGCTGACGCTGGCCGCCAGCAAGGCGCTGGCCTGGTGGCTGAGCGGCTCGGTGAGCCTGCTGGCAGGCCTCACCGACTCGCTGCTCGACGGCGCCGCCTCGCTGCTCAACCTGCTGGCCGTGCACTACTCGCTGCGCCCTGCGGACGACGACCATCGCTACGGCCACGGCAAAGCAGAAGCCCTGGCCGGACTTGGCCAGGGCGCTTTTATCTCGGTCAGTGCAATCCTCGTCTGCGTGCAAGGCGTCGACCGCATGCTGCACCCCGAGCCACTGGGCGCACCGGCACTGGGCATCGCGGTGATGCTGCTGTCGCTGGCGCTGACCGTGGCGCTATTGATGTACCAGCGCCATGTGGTGCGTGAAACCGGCTCCACGGCGATCCGCGCCGACTCCCTGCACTACCGTTCGGATTTATTGCTCAATGCCAGCATCCTCGTCGCGCTGGTGCTGGCCGGCTATGGCTGGGAGCGCCTGGACGCGGTCTTCGGCATCGCCATTGCCGTCTACATTTTCTGGAGTGCGCTGAGCATCGTCCGCGAGGCCGGCTCGGTGCTGATGGATACCGAGCTTCCTCCGGAGGTCAGCGAGGACATGCACCAACTGGCCTGCGCGGTGCCCGGTGTGGTCGGTTGCCATGACCTGCGCACGCGCGTCTCCGGGACCCGCTGGTTCGTGCAGTTGCATCTGGAGCTGCCGGGCCAGCTGCCGTTGATCGAGGCGCATACCTTGTGCGATCTGGCCGAGGCGGCGATTCATGCCAAGTACCCGCGAGCCGAGGTGCTGGTACATGCCGATCCGCTGGAAGTGGTCGGGCCGAAGGGTGACGCGGGGTAAGCGCGGCAATCGGTATCGCCTCAGCGCGTAGGATGGGCACGACGCCGTAAATCGATATCGATGTTTACGTCAGCCCGCAAACAAAACTCCAAAACGAAAAAGACCACGCCTGGGCGTGGTCTCTTCGATTCGTCGGGCCGAGGGTAACGGCTTCTTCGCGCGGCGCCTCGTGAGCACCGGGGCCCGGACCGTCGGTCTCGGTAAGACCTTCGCTGGTCACGGCGGGGATCGCCTGTCGTGTCCATTTCTGCCGGGGGCTGAAGTTGAGATAAAGCTTACGCCTCGAAACCCGGCACAGGATTGCTAAGGTTGCGCACTAACACGCCACTTGCGCAATGAATTCCTATCGATCAATCATCTAGCGCAATCAGAAACCAAAGAAGCCCTGCCATGAGCAAACTCGACCGATACGACCTGCGCATCCTCGCCGAACTGCAGCACGACGCCCGCATCTCCAACCAGGATCTGGCCGAACGCATCGGCCTGTCGCCTTCGCCCTGTTCACGAAGGGTCAAGCAGCTCGAAGACGACGGCTATATCGCCCGCCAGGTCGCCCTGCTCGATCGCAAGAAACTCGGCCTGACCCTGACCGCCTACGTGCTGATCGGCATGGACCGGCATACGCCGGAACGCTTCGAGCATTTCGAGGGGGTGATCGGCAAATGTCCGCAGGTGCTCGAATGCAGCCTGGTAACCGGCATGGATGCCGACTACCAGCTCAAGGTCGTGGTGCCCGATATGGAGCATTACCAGCAGTTCCTGCTCGGCACCCTGACCCGCATCGAAGGCGTCTCCAGCGTACGCTCCAGCTTCGTATTGCGGCAGGTGTCGTCGAGCACCGAGCTGCCGCTGGAACATTTGCGCAGCTGAGACCCATTGACGCGCCCGGCATCATCGATGGAGGACTTGGCGTATACTCGCCGCCGCCTTGCTATGCCCCCGCGCGCCACATTCGAACAAGCGCCTTGCTCGCTAATAACCGGTCCGCCCGCTGTCATAGCTGTTGTCGTCTGTATCCAGACTTAGCCAAGCGGAGAAATCGATGGAGCCGGAAGTTTTCGAAAAGTGGATGATGATCGTCCTGGTCGGCGGGTTGATGACCTTCATGGCGTTCATCATCTGGGACTTGGCCAAGAAATCGAAGGCCGGCCGGCTCGGCACCGCCATTCTCTTCCTGGGCCTGGGCCTGTGCCTGTTCGCGTTTCTCGCCAAACCGATCATCGGCTACATCATCGAAGTGACCCAGGGCATTCCGCACTGAGGCGTCATCGGGGCGGCGGTTCTACACGCCGTCTCTCGGCAACACGATGCGCAACATGCTCGGTTGTCCAGCGACGAACCCTATCCGCCCGCCCGCGTTCTCGACGATCCGTCGGACAATAGCCAGGCCCAGCCCGGTTCCCTCGCTGCCCTGCCGCCCCTTACGAAAGCGTTGAAACATCGCCTCTTGTTCATCCGGAGGCACACCACAGCCCTGATCGACGACGTCCAGGTTAACCTCCGCTCCCTCCGCGCATAGCGTCACCCACACCTCGCCGGCCCCGTGTACCAATGCGTTTTCCAGCAGATTGCTCAATGCCTCTCGCAACTGGTCGGCGTTGCCGCGGCATTCCAAGCCATCGGTAATGTCGACTTCGATCAGGCGGCCCTGTGCTTCGAACAGTGGCAGCAGGGCCGCCGAGCATTCACGCACTACACGCGAGATATTTGCCCGCTGTGCCGGGCCGCTGCGGCACTCCACGGCGGCGCCATCCTGACGCGCGAGCTCCAGCAATTGCGCTACCAGCCTGCGCATCTGACGCATTTCCATGCCCAGCGCTGGCCAATCAGGCTCGCCACTCTGACGCGCATCCTGAAGGCGCAGATCAAGTACCGTCAGGGGAGTACGCAATTCGTGAGCAGCATCAGCGACGAAACGTCGCTCGGAAGCATAGGCCGACGCAAGCCGGTCCAGCGCGTTATTGGCCGCTTCGGCCAGCGGATGGATTTCCTGGGGCAAGTCGTCCAGTGCAATGCGCCGCTGTGGCTCGTTCGGACCAATCTCACGCGCAAGCACAGCGGCGCGGCGCACCGGACGCAGCGTCCAGTTGAGCAACAGGAGGATCAGCGCTACCGACACCAGCCCCAGCGGCAGCATGATCACCGTGCTCTGACGCAGCCGATCCTGTAACAGATCGTCGATCATTCCGCGCTCGGCTGCGTCATTGCGCGAAACCATCAAAATCGCGCCGTCTTCCAGACGCACCGGGACGTTGACCACGGCCCCACCGTAAGGGCTCCAGCGCCACCAGCCCGACTCACGCTCCAACAGAGCGGTGCGCAACCGCCGTGGCCGTTCCATATTTTCTGAAAACCACAACAGTTGCCCTTCAGCGGAATACAGCGTGTAGCCCAGCTCAGCGCCGCCATAGCTTCGCGGCAACGCGCTCAGGTCGCCATCGCTGCGCATCCCCTCACTGACAGCGCGAGCCTGGATTGACAGCACCGCACGGCGAAGTTCATCGCGAGTGCCGTACAGGTGCACGGCAACGTTTCCGAAGCCCAGCACGAACACCACCAACAAGGCGATCAGTACCCGCCGATGCAGGCTGCGCCGCTTCGGCATCGTCAGGTTCGTGTCAGGTATTAATGACATAGTCACACGGGGTAATGAGATTTATTAACGTTTGAGATTTATTCACAGGGGAGATTGTTTTTCCATGTCTGCATTGCGTATGCGCCGTCACCAGTTATTTCAGACCACACTTGCCATGGCCATCGCCGGGGCCGTGGCGCCGTATGTGGCAGCTGATAATTCCAAGGCAGTGGGTCTTGACGACATCGTCGTCACCGCCGCCGGCTACGAACAGCAGTTGATCGACGCGCCAGCTTCGATCACGGTCATCAGCAAGGAACAACTGGAAGGCAAATACTACCGCGACGTGACCGATGCACTGCAGGACATTCCTGGGGTGTCCATCGAGGGTGGCGCTGGCGGCAAGCTGGAATCCACCTCAATCAACATTCGTGGCCTGGGTGAGGAATACACGTTGTTCCTCGTCAACGGCCGGCCGCAGGGCGCATCCAGCGAGGCCTACTACAATGGCTTCGGCAGTGCCACCCGGTTCGGCTGGCTGCCACCGCTGTCGGCCATCGAACGCATCGAGGTGATTCGCGGCCCGATGTCCTCGCTGTACGGCTCCAGTGCCCTGGCCGGTGTGATCAACATCATCACCAAGAAGGCCACCGCACGTGAATGGTCAGGCACCGTTAGCTATGACCGACTGTTCCATGAGAACAGCGATGCTGGCCCCGCCAATCAGGCCCGCTATTACCTGAGCGGTCCGCTGATGCAGGACCATCTGGCGCTGAGCCTGTATGGCTCGCGCAACCATCGCGACGAGGATGAGATCGAGGGCGGCTATGCGGAAAAGACCAGCATCGACAACACTGCGCTGCTCGACATCGTGTTCAACGACATGCACAGCTTTCAGCTTGAGGCCGGCCGGGGCGAAAGCGACAACGAGCGTACGCAAAAGAGTGGTGCTGCCGGCGAAATGGACAATGTCCGCACCCACTACGGCATCAGCCATGCGCTGAACTGGGGCAACGGCTCACTGACCGACACGTTCCTCACCAACGAAAAGGTTGAAATCGAGAACGGCTCTGCCTATTCGGAATACACCGCCACGCTGCTCAACAGCAAGACCGTATTACCGTTCGATCACCACACCATGACCCTGGGCGGCGAGTACAAGTGGGAAACCACCGATCACGATGTCGGCCGTTTCTACGGAGCCGACATGGAACTGGAACGCTGGCAGCGCGCGCTGTTCGTCGAAGACGAGTTTTACGTCACCGAAGCCCTCTCGGTGACCGCCGGCCTACGCTATGACGAAAACGAACACTACGGCGAAGAGTTCACCCCAAGGCTGTATGGCGTCTACCGCTTCACCGATGAATTGGTACTGAAAGGTGGCGTCAGCGGTGGTTACAAAACGCCAACCCTGAAGCAGGCCGATACCAGCATCGTGGAAAACGCCGGCCGGGGTCGCTCCTATGACATGGGCAACTCGGCTCTCAAGCCGGAAAACAGCGTCAACTATGAAATGGGCCTGATGTGGGATGCAGCCAACGGCATCCGTTCGGGCGTCACGGTGTTCTACACCGAATTCGAGGACAAGATCGGCAAGCGCCTGTTCTGTACCAGCCCCGCGTCGGCGCCCGCTTGCACCGTCAACGGCATCGCACCGCGCCAGACCATCAACCAGTACATCAACCAGGACGCCGCCGAACTACGGGGCGTGGAAACGTTCTTCAACGTACCGCTCACCGCATCGCTGGACCTGAAGACCAACTACACCTATTCGGACAGCGAGATTACAGAGTCGGAGGATTCCCCAGACGACATCGGCAAGCCGTTCAACAACCTACCCCAGCACATGTTCAATATTGGCCTGGACTGGCGTACCACAGAGGCTCTGAAGCTCTGGGCGAAAGCGCGCTACAAGAGCGAAACCGTTTCGGATGAAGACCTGGAGCAGCGACCGGCTTACACGATGGTCGACCTCGGCGGACTGTACCGGGTGAGCGAAAACATGAACGTCTATGCCGGCCTGTACAACGTATTCGACAAGGAAATCTCGAACGCCGACTACGGCAAGACGCTGGACGGTCGCCGACTCAATGTCGGGGTAGCGCTGAGTTTCTGAAAAGCGCCGCTTACGGAGCGCTCGGTATCAGTCGGTAACCCAGCCCGCGCAAGGTCTCTATGCTGCTGTCGGCTCCGGCCGACATCAACTTGCGTCGCAATCTCGAAATCAGCGCCTCAATGGCGTTTGGCGTGACGGCCGTGTCGAGCGAATACAGGCGCTCTTCGAGATGATCCTTGATGACCACACGCGGCGCGTTGCGTAGCAATTCGCCGAGCAGCGCGACTTCTCGCTTGGAGAGGATTAGCGGGCGCTGCGCAACCTGCACGCAGCGGGTGTCCAGACAGAGGCTGAGGTTGCCCAACTGCAAGTTCCGTGCGCTACGGGTACCTGGACGGCGCAGCACCGCGCGTAAACGCGCCTCCAGTTCAGCCATTTCGAAGGGCTTGAGCAAATAGTCATCAGCGCCGGCGTCGAGCCCCGCGACTCGGCTTTCCAACGCATCACAGGCGGTGAGGATGATGCACGGCAGGTCGCTGTTGAGTGTCGAGGCGCGGGTGGCGAGTAACGACAGCCCGTCCATGTCGGGCAAACCGAGGTCGAGAATCATCGCGTCGTAGCGGCTTAGTCCCAGCATCGCCTGCGCCTCGCGACCATGTTCGGCGGCATCGACGACACAACCGGCACGCTCCAGATGCTTCACCAGCAACTCACGTAGTACCGAATGATCTTCAACGACAAGCAACTTCATGAGTTTCACCGCGACAGGCTGGCGTCAGGCTACGGTCAGCCAAGCCTGAGATAGTAGATAAGAATCAACCTCAATTGACATATATTATGATTAACTCGCATCTTTCTGAAACTGATCCGTTCCATTTTCCCTTGGCGATCGGGCGGCACACCTCATGCCGCCGGTAACCAAGTACCTCGCCTGGACGGCCTCTCCTCGTTCGCGTCACCGTGTGGCCATCGCCGCCCGGACGATCCTGGCCATCTTTGGTGGCTATGCATTCGCCGCCCTGGCCACTGCAAGCCTGGCACTGGCGTTGCCTTTGCCGCGACCACAGGCGGTCCTCACCGCGACCTTGCTGTCGTTCGCCCTGTATTGCGCCCTGGTGATCTGGGCGTTTGCAGCCGCCAGCGCAAGTCGGGCATGGTGGGTCACCGGCGTGCTGTGCGGTCTGCCGGCGGCGCATTTGATGCTCGCCGGAGCTCAGCCATGAAAGCGCTAGGTTTTCGTCAGGCCAATGCCTGGTTGCATACCTGGGTCGGACTGCTGCTTGGCTGGTTGCTCTACGTAATCTTTGTCACCGGCACACTGAGCTTCTTTCAGGACGAAATCAGCTTCTGGATGCAGCCCGAGCAGCACGCCTCGATGGCGCAGCCCGACACCGCCGTTCGGGTGATCGAACACATGCAGACGCTGGCACCCAGCGCCGCCATGTGGAATATCAATTTACCGTCGGAACGCAACAGCGCGGTACGCGTGCAATGGTTCGAACAAGGCGAACGCCAAGGCAAAGGGGGCGGCCAGCGCCGCGTCCTCGACGCCACCAGTGCCGAGCCGATCGAGGTGCGTGAAACCCGCGGCGGCGGCTTTCTCTACCGCTTCCATTTCGAGCTTTACGGCATGCCGCGCATTGTTGCGCGCTGGATTGTCGGCATCGCCACGCTGGTCATGTTGGTGGCGATCGTCAGTGGCGTGATTACCCACAAGAAAATCTTCAAGGATTTCTTCACCTTTCGCCCGCGCAAGGGGCAGCGTTCCTGGCTGGATGCGCATAACGTCACGGCTGTGCTGGCGCTGCCGTTCCATCTGATGATCACCTACAGCGGCCTGCTGTTATTGATGTTCATGCTGATGCCGTGGGGCATCGAGAGCGCCTACCGCGGCGACGCCCAGGCGTTTTTTGCCGAGAGCGGCGGACGCAGCGGCGGGCGCAATGCGGGCAGTGAGACCGCACCCGGCATCGATGTCCAGGCCGCGCCGCTGACCGACCCGCGGCCCTTGTTGGCGCTAGCCGAGCAACGCTGGCCACGCGGCGTTGGCAGTGTGCAGGTCAGCCAACCGGGTACCGCCAACTCGATTATCGAACTGCGCGAGCGTGGCGGTGACAGCCTGATCGACCGAGGTAGCAGCGAGCGTCTGCGCTTCAACGGCGTCACCGGCGAACAGCTGAACGGCCCTGCAAACAACCCGATAAGCGGCGCGAACGCAACCTATAACGTGCTGACCAGCCTGCACCTGCTGCGCTTCGCCGGAACGCCGCTGCGCTGGGCATTCTTCCTCAGCGGCCTGCTCGGCACAGCGATGATCGTCACCGGACTTGTGCTCTGGGTGAATAAACGCCTGCCCGAGCGGCAGAAGCTTGGCCGTACGCCTTTCGGTCATCGTCTGGTGGAGGTTCTCAATGTCGCCACGCTTGCCGGATTGCCCTTGGCGATCGCGGCATACTTGTGGGCCAATCGCCTGTTGCCGGCCGCACTGAACGGCCGCATCGAATGGGAAATTCGCTGCTTCTTTGCAATCTGGCTGGTCAGCCTGCTGCACGCGCTATCCCGCTCGCACCGACGTGCCTGGATCGAGCAGCTGAGTGCCAACGCGGCGCTGTTCGCGGCGTTGCCGCTGTTCGCCCTGCTCCTGCCGCACAGTCATCTTCCGAACACCCTGGGCCGCGGGCAATGGTTGGTCGCGGGTGTCGACCTGACGCTCTGGGCGTTCGCTGCGGTGTTTGCAGGCGCAGCCTGGAAGGTCGCCACGCATCGCCCCGCCGTGCGAGCGCCACGGCGGAGCAATCCGTGTACCAATGTAAAGGAGCTCGCCGCATGATCTGGTTAAGTCTGGCGCTGTGCTTCAGCGGCTTCGTCGCGCTATGCCTAAGCATCGATCGACATCATGAGCAAATACTGGGCAAGCGCCCGCACGCGGCGATACGGCTGACGCTGCGTCTCGCTGGCTGGCACTGGCGACGGCCGCCGCGCCCTGCATCAACCCACTCGGCGTCTCGGTCGGCCTAACGCTATGGGCCGCTCTGCTCAGCGTCGCCGCCCTTCTCCAAGTGCTGCTCCTCACTTACGCACCGCGCTTTATCGTTCCGCTGGCGCTCGGCGCGCCGTCGTTCACGCTTCCCCTGCTGCTGTTCTAAAAAAATGGAGTCGATCATGTTCAAACCCGTTGCGCTGGCGCTTTTGCTGGTTCCGTTATTCACCCAGGCCCATACCTTCCTGATCAAGCCCGACAACGCCACAGCCAACCCCGACGAACCACTGCAGTTCTCAGTGCTGATGACCGAGAAGTTATTCCAGGGCGAGCGTCTGCTTGACCCTGAGCAGGTGGAGGTACATTTGCTGCAGAACGGTAAAACGACGCCACTGAATCTCGAAGCCGACGAGACAGCCAAGGCCCTGCGTGGTGAAGCCGCCGCGCCGACAGGAGATGCATTGCTCGTGGCGCGAGCCGCGCCTCGCTACCGTCCGATCGACAAGAAGGAAAAAACCGACGACCCGGCGAAGATGTTGCGCATCGAAAACTTCTCCAAGGCGCTAATCAATCCTGCCACCGACGGTGTCGCCTATCACGCACGCAGCGGTGACCGCCTGGAGCTGATCGCGCTGGACAACCCCGCCAGCCTCAGTGCCAGCAAGCCAATGCGGGTTCAGGTGCTGTTCGAGGGCGAACCGCTGCCCGGCAAAGTGCAGGCGCTGAGCCCGGGCCGCGAGCGCATTGTCGCTGAGACCGATGCCGAAGGTATTGCCAGCCTGACGTTACCCACCGCCGGCGTCTGGATCGTGCGCAGCAGCCACCACCGCGAGGAAGCCGACGCTCGCAGCGCCCGCTACGAAGCTAGCGCCAATCTGGTGTTCGCGATCGATTGAGTGATCAGCCCGTTCAGTTCAGCTGAGCGGGCACTTCCCGCCACTCCCCCGGCTGCAGGCCATCCAGCGTCCACGGACCGATCCTGACCCGCACCAGCCGTAACGTCGGTAACCCGACCGCCGCAGTCATGCGCCGTACCTGGCGATTGCGCCCCTCTCGAATCACCAGTTCCAGCCAACTGGTCGGCACGCTCTTGCGGAAACGCACCGGCGGATTGCGTGGCCACAGCTCCGGCTCGTCCATTCGCCGCGCCTCGGCCGGCAGGGTCATGCCGTCGTTGAGTTCGACCCCCAGGCGCAGGCGCTGCAACTGCTGGTCATCCGGCTCGCCCTCCACCTGCACCCAGTAGGTCTTGGGCAGCTTGTGCTTCGGATCGGCGATACGCGCCTGCAGCCGGCCATCATTGGTCAACAGCAACAGGCCCTCGCTGTCGCGATCCAGGCGACCGGCAGGATAGACGCCGGGCACCTGCACGAGATCCTTGAGCGTCGCCCGGCCATCGGCGTCGGCGAACTGCGTCAGTACGTCGAAAGGCTTGTTCAACAGCAGCAGGCGCGGCTCCGCAGGCGGCGCCTTGGCCACTCGGCGCGGCGCCGCCGGACGAGCGGCTGCGGCGGTCGAACGTGAGGCTGGGAAACGCGGTGGGCGGGGCATGACGACTCGTCTCGGTGCGGGCCGGCCATGCTAGAAGCCGTGGTCGACCGCCGCAAGTGGCAGCCTGCCGACGGCAGGCACCGAAATCGGGCGCTGCGGGCACCAGCAGTGCACCGCGAGCCCCAACTCGCACCAAAATGGATCGCAGCCGAGGCCGACCAACCACGCACATTCCGGCGCGAGCCCTTGCCATTGCTGGCTTTGCGCGATTTGGCACGGATGCTGCCATTACTCCTGGCGTTCCGATGAATTCAGCCCACAGTTGCGCACGGACAGCCAAGGAGCCCCAAATGAAACGCCGTCCTCTTATCAAGTCCACCCTCGCCGCCAGTGCCCTGATGCTCAGCGGCCTGTTCCCATTCACCCTGCAGGCCGCCGAAACCATCAAGGTCGGCATCCTGCACTCGCTGTCCGGCACCATGGCCATTTCGGAAACGTCCCTGAAAGACATGGCGCTGATGACCATCGACGAGATCAACGCCAAGGGCGGCGTGCTCGGCAAGCAGCTCGAGCCGGTGGTAGTAGACCCCGCGTCCAACTGGCCGCTGTTCGCCGAGAAAGGCCGCCAGCTGCTGACCCAGGACAAGGTCGCGGTGACCTTCGGCTGCTGGACCAGCGTGTCGCGCAAATCCGTACTGCCGGTCTATGAAGAACTCGACGGCCTGCTGTTCTATCCCGTGCAGTACGAAGGCGAGGAACTGTCGCCCAACGTCTTCTACACCGGCGCCGCACCGAACCAGCAGGCCATCCCGGCCGTGGAATACCTGATGAGCGAGGACGGCGGCAGCGCCGAGCGCTTCTTCCTGCTGGGCACCGACTACGTCTACCCGCGCACCACGAACAAGATCCTGCGCGCCTTCCTGATCAGCAAGGGCGTGCCGGAATCGAACATCGAAGAGGTCTATACCCCCTTCGGCCACAGCGACTACCAGACCATCGTCGCCAACATCAAGAAATTCTCCGCCGGCGGCAAGACTGCGGTGGTGTCGACCATCAACGGCGACTCCAACGTGCCGTTCTACAAGGAACTGGCCAACCAGGGCCTGGAAGCCACCGACGTACCGGTCGTGGCCTTCTCCGTGGGCGAGGAAGAACTGCGCGGCATCGACACCAAGCCGCTGGTCGGTCACCTGGCCGCCTGGAACTACTTCCAGTCGGTGGAGAACCCGGTCAACGAAGCCTTCGTCAGCCAGTGGAAGGCCTATGCCAAGGCCAAGAACCTGCCAGGCGCCGACAAGGCGGTGACCAACGACCCGATGGAAGCCACCTATGTCGGCATCCACATGTGGGCACAGGCGGTCGAGAAGGCCGGCACCACCGATGTCGGCAAGGTCCGCGACGCGCTGGCCGGCCAGACCTTCAAGGCGCCATCCGGCTACACCCTGACCATGGACGAGAAGAACCACCACCTGCACAAGCCGGTGATGATCGGCGAAGTCCAGGAGGACGGCCAGTTCTCCGTGGTCTGGGAAACCGAAAGCCCGGTCCGCGCCCAGCCGTGGAGCCCGTACATCCCGGGTAACGACAAGAAGCCGGACTACGCGGTGAAGTCGAACTGAAGCGGCGTGTAACAAGCAACGTCGTACGGCTTTTGTAGGGTGGGCTTCAGCCCCCCTACGAACACTGGACCTTTCGTAGGGTGGATGACGCTTTTCTCATCCACCATCCGACGCCGCAAACTCCACCAAGAGAGCACGCGGCGCCCCTGGGGAATGCATAGATGAACACTGCCCTGCACCGAATTTTCATGCTGCTCCTGCTGGCCCTCCCTTGGGCCGCTCACGCCGGAGACGCAGCCGATTACGCCAAGGCCAGCGCGGCCAAACAGGCAAAGCTGCTGCAAAGCTGGGCGGCCGAGCCGGCGCCCGAACGGCTGGCATTGATCGAAGCGCTGCGCGCCAGCCGCGTGGCCATTGACGACAACAAGACCCCCTTCATCGAGGAGAACGATACCTACCGTGCCCTCGAAGGCGACGCAGGCCCCGTCGGCACGCCGAAGAAGCTGCGCCTGAACAACCGCCTGCGCGGGCTGCTCAATACTGCCCTGGCCAGCCATCAGCTGTTCGCCGAGGACCCGGCGCAGCGCCTGATCGCGGCAAAACGCCTGCAGCGCAGCGGCAAACCCGAGCAGCTCCAGCTGCTCCAGCAACGCCTCGAAGCCGAGGAGGACCCAGCCGTCAGCGAAGCGCTGGCCCTGGCCCTGGCCAACCTGCAACTGACCGCCAGCGACCCGGCCGTGCGTCTGGCCGCCGTGCGTCTGCTCGGCGAAACGGGCGCTCCCACGGCCCGCGTGCGACTGGAAAACCTGCTCGCCGATGAGGCGGAAACCGACGCTGCCGTACGCAAGGCGGCCGAGACCAGCCTGGCCCAGGTCAAGCGCAAGCTCTTGATCGGCGAATTGCTCGGCCAGGCCTTCAGCGGCCTTTCGCTGGGCTCGATCCTGCTGCTCGCTGCCCTGGGCCTGGCCATCACCTTCGGCCTGCTGGGGGTGATCAACATGGCCCACGGCGAAATGCTGATGCTCGGCGCCTACACCACCTACATGGTGCAGGTGCTGATGGCCCGACTCGCACCCGAGGCGCTGACCTTCTACCCGCTGGTGGCATTGCCGGTGGCCTTCTTCGTCACCGCCGCCATCGGCATGGCACTGGAGCGCACGGTGATCCGCCACCTCTACGGCCGTCCGCTGGAAACCCTGCTGGCGACCTGGGGCATCAGCCTGATCCTGATCCAGCTGGTGCGCGTGCTATTCGGCGCGCAGAACGTGGAAGTCGCCAACCCCGGATGGCTCTCCGGAGGGCTGCAGGTACTGCCGAACCTGGTGCTGCCGTACAACCGCATGGTGATCATCGGCTTCGCGCTATTCGTCGTGCTGCTGACCTGGCTGCTGCTGAACAAGACGCGCCTGGGCCTCAACGTGCGCGCGGTGACGCAGAACCGCAACATGGCCGCCTGCTGCGGCGTACCAACAGGTCGCATCGACATGATGGCGTTCGGTCTCGGCTCCGGCATCGCCGGGCTCGGCGGCGTGGCCCTGAGCCAGATCGGCAACGTCGGCCCGGACCTCGGACAGAGCTACATCATCGATTCCTTCCTGGTGGTCGTGCTCGGTGGCGTCGGCCAACTGGCCGGCAGCATCTTCGCCGCATTCGGCCTGGGTATCGCCAACAAGATCCTCGAACCACAGATCGGCGCCGTACTGGGCAAGATCCTCATCCTCGCGCTGATCATCCTGTTCATCCAGAAACGCCCGCAGGGCCTGTTCGCGCTGAAAGGGAGGGTGATCGATTGAGCTCGCTCCCAATGAATTCGCCCCTACATGAATCGATCTGCAGGCAGCGCAGCAGTGCCAACGGAATCCTTCGATGCGGTATCGCCGCCCAGTCTGTTCGGCGCGTTGTACCCACCCTTGCTTGCGCATCGACTCCGGTGCAGATGCCTTCCCCCTTTTCGCGAGCGAGCTCGCTCCTACAGGCGAGTCTGACCCGCCCAGGAGAAGACCGACCATGAACCAGCCCCTCACGCTCACGGCCGCGCAGAAAGCCGGCCCGAAACTCACCGCCGTCGCCCTCGGCCTCGTGCTCGTCATCCTGCTGGCCATGCCGCTGCTGCACCTGCTGCCGGCAGACAATGCCTTTCACGTCTCGGCCTACACCCTGACGCTGGTCGGCAAGATCCTCTGCTACGCCATCGTCGCCCTGGCGCTGGATCTGGTCTGGGGCTATGCCGGGCTGCTGTCGCTTGGCCACGGCTTGTTCTTCGCTCTCGGCGGCTACGCCATGGGCATGTACCTGATGCGTGAAAGCGCCGGCGATGGCCTGCCCGCGTTCATGAGCTTCCTCGCCTGGAACGAGCTGCCCTGGTACTGGTACGGCACGTCAAGCTTCCTCTGGGCGATGTGCCTGGTGGTACTGGTGCCGGGCGTGCTGGCCTTCGTCTTCGGTTTCTTCGCCTTCCGCTCGCGGATCAAGGGCGTGTACTTCTCGATCATGACCCAGGCGCTGACCTTCGCCGGCATGCTCCTGTTCTTCCGCAACGAGACCGGCTTCGGCGGCAACAACGGCTTCACTGACTTCAAGACCATCCTTGGCTTCTCGATCTCGGCACCGGCGACCCGCGCCGCGCTGTTCCTGGCCACCGTGGCACTGCTGGCCGGCAGCCTGTACCTGGGCTTTCGCCTGGCGCGCAGCAAGTTCGGCCGGGTGCTCACCGCGCTGCGCGATGCCGAGAACCGGCTGATGTTCTGCGGCTACGATCCGCGCGGCTACAAGCTGTTCATCTGGACGCTGTCCGCCGTGCTCTGCGGCCTGGCCGGTGCGCTCTATGTGCCGCAGGTCGGCATCATCAATCCCAGCGAGATGGCACCGACGCAATCGATCGAGGCCGCCGTCTGGGTCGCCCTCGGCGGGCGCGGCACGCTGATCGGCCCGCTGCTGGGCGCCGGCATCGTCAACGGCATGAAGAGCTGGTTCACCGTGGCCTTCCCGGAGTACTGGCTGTTCGCCCTCGGCGCACTGTTCATCATCGTCACCCTGTACCTGCCCAAGGGCGTCATCGGCCTCATCAAGCGGAGGGGCGAACAATGAAAACCGTACCCTGCAGCGCCGTCATCGACGGTTTCGACCCCACCGGCGGCGGCCTGACCCGCGATGCCATCGGCCTCGGCCGGGTGGCCGAAAAGGGCCTGGACGTGCGCCACGGCACCATCCTCAGCCTGGAAGACATCAACGTCAGCTTCGACGGCTTCAAGGCATTGACCAACCTCAGCCTGTACATCGGCGTCGGCGAGCTGCGCTGCATCATCGGCCCCAACGGCGCCGGCAAGACCACCATGATGGACGTGATCACCGGCAAGACGCGCCCCACCAGCGGCAGCGCCTTCTTCGGCGAAACCCTGGACCTGACCCGCATGAGCGAGGTGGACATCGCCCAGGCCGGCATCGGCCGCAAGTTCCAGAAGCCCACGGTGTTCGAGGCCCTCAGCGTGTTCGAGAACCTGGAGCTGGCACAGAAGACCGACAAGTCGGTGTGGGCGAGCCTCAGGGCCAGGCTTTCCGGCGAGCAGAAGGACCGCATCGACGAGGTGCTCGCGACCATCCGTCTCGACGCCTCGCGCCACCGCCCGGCCGGGCTGCTGTCGCACGGGCAGAAGCAGTTCCTCGAGATCGGCATGCTCCTGATGCAGTCGCCGCAGCTCTTGCTGCTCGACGAGCCGGTGGCCGGCATGACCGACGCCGAGACCGAGTTCACCGCCGAGCTGTTCAAGAGCCTGGCGCGCAAGCACTCGCTGATGGTGGTCGAGCATGACATGGGCTTCGTCGAAACCATCGCCGACCACGTCACCGTGCTGCACCAGGGCCAGGTGCTGGCCGAGGGTTCGCTGCAGCAGGTGCAGGCGGATGAGCGGGTGATCGAGGTGTATCTGGGGCGTTGAATGGTTCGACGCCGTTCATCCTCCGATGGCACTTCACGGTGGATGGGTAAAGCGCCATCCACCCTACACCCGCCGAACGCCCATGCCTGCATCATCACAAACCTAATCGTAGGGTGGATAACGCCAGAGGCTTATCCACCAAGGGAAGGAGTCGCACATGCTGCAAGTCCAGCAACTGCATCAGTACTACGGCGGCAGCCACATCCTGCGCGGCCTCTCGTTCGAGGCGAAGGTCGGCGAAGTCACCTGCCTGCTCGGGCGCAACGGCGTCGGCAAGACCACCCTGCTCAAATGCCTGATGGGCCTGATCCCGGCCAAGGAAGGCGTGGTGAACTGGGAAGGCAAGCCGATCACCGGCTTCAAGCCGCACCAGCGCGTACACGCCGGTATCGCCTACGTGCCGCAGGGCCGCGAGATCTTCGGTCGACTCACGGTCGAGGAAAACCTGCTGATGGGGCTTTCCCGTTTCAGCGCGAAGGAAGCCAAGGAGGTACCCGAGTTCATCTACGAGCTGTTCCCGGTACTGAGGGAAATGAAGCACCGCCGCGGCGGCGACCTTTCTGGCGGGCAGCAGCAACAGCTGGCCATCGGGCGCGCCCTGGCGAGCAAGCCGCGCCTGCTGATCCTCGACGAACCGACCGAAGGCATCCAGCCCTCGGTGATCAAGGAGATCGGCGCCGTGATCAAGAAACTCGCCGCCCGCGGCGACATGGCCATCCTGCTGGTGGAGCAGTTCTACGATTTCGCCGCCGAACTGGCCGACCAGTACCTGGTGATGAGCCGCGGCGAAATCATTCAGCAGGGCCGCGGTGACACCATGGAAGCCGAAGGCGTGCGTGGGTTGGTAGCGATCTAGCATTTTGGGCGAATGAATTCGCCCCTACGGATTGCCCTACCAAGCCAGCCGCCGCTTCGTGGAGGCGAACCTGTTCGCCCACTGCTGGCATCGGTCCTTCGCTGTCGCTCGGCGGGCAACAGGCGAATGAATTCGCCCCTACGGGTTGCCCTGCCAAGCCAGGCGTCGCTTCGTGGGGGCGAACCTGTTCGCCCACGCTGGCATCGGTCCTTCGCTTTCGCTCGGCGGGCCGCGGGCGAATGAATTCGCCCCTACGGGTTGCCCTGCCAAGTCAGGCGTCGCTTCGTGGGGGCGAACCTGTTCGCCCACGCTGGCATCGGTCCTTCGCTTTCGCTCGGCGGGCCGCGGGCGAATGAATTCGCCCCTACGGGTTGCCCTGCCAAGTCAGGCGTCGCTTCGTGGGGGCGAACCTGTTCGCTCACGCTGGCATGAGCCCTTCGCTGTCGCTCGGCGGGCCACAGGCGAATGAATTCGCCCCTACGGTTCGTGCCGCCTACCGCCCGTACAACCGGGCGCATGTAGGGGCGAATTTATTCGCCCGCTTTTTACCCGCTTCACCCGCTTCACCTCGCAAACTCCGGCTCGCTGCGCAGCAACTGGCGTTTGACGCTTTCCAGGTGCAGCCGCGCACTCTCGGCATTGCCCTCCATCATTTGCCTGCAGGCAGCATGGGCAATGTCTGGCCCGACCGGCTTGAGCGGCCTTCCACTCGCCATCGCCTTGAGCTGCACCTCGGCGGCACGTTCCAGGTAATAGAGGTCATCCCAGGCCTCGGCGACGGACGGGCCGAGTACCAGTGGGCCATGATTCTTCAGCATGATCACGTCGGCCTCGCCGGCCGCCCGCGCAATCCGCTCACCTTCGGCGTAGTCGAGGGCCAGCCCGTTGTAATGTTCGTCTACGGCGAGGCGGTCGTAGAACTTCAGCGCCGTTTGCCCGGCCCAGACAAAAGGCTCACCCTGCAACAGGCACAGCGCCGTGGCATTGGGCATATGCGTGTGAAATGCGGCGCGTGCACGAGGATTGACCCGATGAAGCTGCGCATGGATGTAGAAGGCCGTGGCTTCGGGCCGGCCGTCACCGAGTATGACGTTTCCATCGAAGTCGCAGATCAGCAGCGACGAAGCCGTGACCTCGCAGAAGGCCAGCCCGTACGGATTGACCAGAAAGAGGTCATCATGCCCCGGAACCACGACTGAAAAGTGGTTGCAGATTCCCTCACCCATGCCCAGCCGTGCCGCCATGCGAAAGCACGCGGCAAGATCCATGCGCGCCTGGAGAATGGCGGGAGATTCGAGCCCAGGACGACCAGGATTGCGGTCATTGGAAGCAACATCGAAGGCATGGGCCATGGGCTTTTCCTCGGCGGATAGACGAACCCTCAGCCTAGCGGGAAAAGGCGCGCGGCCAAGAGCCAGTTAGCTGCCGGCGGCGGGCCAGTCAGACAAGGCAGGCTGACCCAGCCACATCCGGCATCTGGCCCTACGGGCCGAACCGGTTTGTTCCTAAGGTGATCTCACCATGCGTCGACTGACCGACGCTCAATCACCACGCCGAGGCCGACATGAGCACGCCCGTCACCAATGACTATGTCCGTTCGCTGGACCGCCAGCACGTCTTCCACTCCTGGTCGATCCAGAGCACGCTCAACCCCCTGGTGATCGCAGGCGGCGAAGGCTGCCGCCTCTGGGACCATGACGGCAACCGCTATCTGGACTTCAGCAGCCAGCTGGTCAACACCAACATCGGCCACCAGCACCCGAAGGTGATCGCGGCCATCAAGGCGCAGGCGGACAGCCTATGCACGGTCGCGCCAGCGACTGCCAACCTGATGCGCGGCGAAGCGGCCAAACGCATCCTCGCCCGGGCCCCTGCCGGCTTCAGCAAGGTCTTCTTCACCAATGCCGGCGCCGACGCCAATGAGAACGCCATGCGCATGGCGCGGCTGTTCACCGGTCGCGACAAGATCCTCTCGGCCTACCGCTCGTATCATGGCAGCACCGGCGCGGCCATTGTCGCAACCGGCGATCCACGCCGCGTACCCAACGAATTTGCCCGCGGACACGTGCACTTCTTCAACCCCTACCTCTACCGCACCGAATTCGATGCACGCGACGAGGCCGAGGAATGCGTTCGCGCCCTGCACCACCTGCGCCGGGTGATCGAGTGTGAAGGCCCTGCGGCGATCGCGGCGATCATCCTCGAAACCATCCCCGGCACCGCTGGCGTCCTGGTGCCACCGGAGGGCTATCTGCAAGGCGTGCGTGCGCTGTGCGACGAGTTCGGCATCGTACTCATCTTCGACGAAGTCATGGCCGGCTTCGGCCGAACCGGGCAGTGGCTGGCGCTGGACAACTTCGGGGTCGCGCCTGACCTGATCGCCTTCGCCAAAGGGGTCAACTCGGGTTACGTACCGGCTGGTGGCGTGATGATCTCGCAACCGATCGCCGAGTACTTCGAGACGCGCTTCTTCCCCGGCGGCCTTACCTACTCCGGCCACCCACTGGCAATGGCCGCCATCGTCGCCACGCTCGACGCCATGGCCGAGGAAGGCATGGTCGAGAACGCCCGCCACGTTGGACAGGAAGTGCTCGGCCCAGGGTTGCACGCACTGGCGAGCCGGCACGAACTGATCGGCGAGGTCCGCGGCGTCGGGTTGTTCTGGGCGATCGAGTTTGTCTCGGATCGTCAGCGCAAGACGCCGCTCGCCGCACCGATGATCGCGCAGATGAAGGCCGCCTTTCAGGCCCGCGGCCTGTTGACCTTCACCGTGGAGAACCGCCTGCATGTGGTGCCGCCGTGCATCGTCTCGCCGGCAGAGGTGAACGAAGCCCTGGCCATCCTCGACGAGGTGATCGGCGATTTTTCTCGGCGCGGCGCCTGAGGCGCGATGGGCGAACAAGTTCGCCCCTACAGAGTCTGCGACTACCCGTCGCCAACGCCCAGACCGTAGGGGCGAATTCATTCGCCCAACGGGGCACCGCCAATCGCCCCCGGGCGAACAAGTTCGCCCCTACAACACGCGGCATGGCTTGTGATTGCACGAAGGCGATCCCATCGCCCGTAGGGGCGAATTCATTCGCCCGCAAGGTTCAGTGAGACATTCAATCCATCACAACCACGCCGCATCCCACCAGGGGTAATCGCCTACACACCGGACCAGCCCAGCCCGTAAAGGGTTCGCCACGATATAGCGGGCAACGGCCTGCAGATCTTCCTCGTGCCGCAACGCATGGTCGTGATAGCCACGCTGCCACACCGGCCCAGGCCCGATAGAGAGGCGCAGCGCAGTCGCCGAACGGCCCTTGAGCCGCTTGATCACAGAGGACAGCTCGCCGGTGTGTCTCAGCGCGAACAGCCAATGCAGATGGTCGGGCATGAGCACCCAGGCCAACGATGACACCAGATGGTCTTCATGCAAGGTTCGCATTTGTCCAATAACCACGCGCGCACAGGTGGCGTCGGCAAACAAGGGGCGTCGTTCACGGGTGCAGGTGGTGATGAGATAAAACTGACCGGGCGCCGAGTAGCGGCCACGAAGCAGAGCGTCGCGTGACATGTCCTTATGTCCTGGTTCAAATCGAGTGAAGCGTAGTCCCGGGCTCTTGGGCGAACAAGTTCGCCCCTACATCAATCGTCCAATCGCCGAACCCGCCCGTAGGGGCGAATTCATTCGCCCGAGAAAATCACAAACGATGCAGCACCTCACCCAAAACCCGCGCGCCCTCACCGATACGCGCGGCATCGATGGCATGGAAGCCCAGGCGCATGAAGTTGGTCGGGGGCGCCTCGTTGAAGAAGATCTGCGCGCCAGCCTCGAACAGCACGCCCTGCTGTGCTGCAGCCCAGGCCAGGCGTTGCGTATCGACTCCCTCAGGTGCCTGCAGCCAAAAGGCGCTGGCACCGGGACTGCCCATGGGCTGGCAACCGGGCAGCTCATCATCGAGCGCCAGGCGCAGGGTATCGCGGCGGCGTCGATGCTCTTCGCGGAAGCGTCGCAAATGCGAGTCGTAATGCCCCTGCGCGAGAAATTCAGCGAGCATGCGCTGGTTGTTGAGCGGCGGGTGACGATACATCAGCCGGCGCAGCGCACGCAGCTCGTCGATCAGCTCGGCATCGGCCACCAGATAGCCGATTCGCAGCCCCGGTGAAAATGCCTTCGACAGGCTGCTCATGTAGATCACTCGCCCACTGGCATCGCTGGCCTTGAGTGCCGGCTGGGCCTGGTGATCGAGGTTGAATTCGGCATCGTAGTCGTCCTCGATCACCACCTGGTCGTGCTGGCGGATCTGGCGCAACAACGCGGTGCGCCGCGCCGCGCTCATGGCCACGCCGGTCGGTACCTGGTGGCCCGGCGTGACATAGAGGTAGTCGCAGCCATGCAGACGACTGTCCAGCACCAGGCCCTGGTCGTCCACCGACTGCAGCTGGATGTCAGCCCCGCGCAATTCGAACAGGCTCAGTGCATCGCGAAAGCCGGGGTTCTCCATCGCCACCCTCACGCCCTTACCCATCAGCAATGTGGCGAGCAGGTACAGCGCGTTCTGCGAACCGAGCGTGACCAGAATTTCATCGGGACGCGCCCAGATGCCTCGTTTGGGCAGCACGCGCGTGCGCAGTTGCTCGACGAGCATCTCATCGTCGCGATCGAACCGATCGTTCATCCAGCTTGGATCACGGTCGCCGCGCAGCACCGTGCGGGACACTTCCCGCCAGCGCTCCAGCGGGAACAGTTCGCGGATCGGCTGGCCGTAGACGAACGGATAGGGGTAGCGCGTCCAGTTGCTCGGGCGCAGCACACCGTGTTTCAGGCTGGGCTGCATCTTCAGTCGCGCGCTCCAGTCTGGTGCACGGTCACCCATCACATCGCAAGACGGTTCGCCCTTGTGCAACAAGGCGATTCGGGGCGGCTCGTGGGCTGCATCCCCCGAACGGTAATCCGGATGCAGGTAGTAACCGCTGCGTGGCCGGCTGACCAGATATCCGTTGTCCAGCAGGCTTTCATAAACCAGCGCCACCGTGTTGCGCGACACCGCCAACTGCTGCGACAGCTTGCGACAGGAAGGCAGTGGCTCATCGACAGGAAAGCCGCCACTGAGGATCGTGGAGACCAGCGTTTCGCGCAATTGCTCCTGCAAGCCTCGTTGATGATCGAAGTTCAGGTGGATGTAGTGATCGATCATGGTGCCTCCCTCAACAGCCTGCCAGGGCCCAAGCAAGGACTGCGCCACGACTGGCGGACCACCCGGGCGAATGAATTCGCCCCTACACCGGATCACGCAAAGCACCGTAGGGGCGAACTTGTTCGCTACAGTCCCGGCGTGTTGCAGCGGGGACCGGCCCTGGCTGCAACCACCCGGGCGAATGAATTCGCCCCTACGCAGGATCACGCAAAGCACCGTAAGGG
>NZ_KK020676.1:403013-423690 GCF_000307775.2 Stutzerimonas stutzeri KOS6
CGAACTTGTTCGCCCGCTTCGTCCTGCCGACTGGCCAGTCGAAAGACGGCAACTGCACCTATCGCCGTCCACAAGCCGGCTCCTAAGGTGAAAGCACGCCACGCCCAGCGCCGCTGGAGGGCTGGTCCAACGTCGAACTGGAGCAATGACATGACGCAATCAAGCAAGGATTCGGTTACCGCCAAGCCGCGCAGTCTGCTGCGCACCCTGACGCTGGCCAGCTGCATGCTGTCCGCCGCGATGGTGGGCCTCGCACAGGCCTCGGACATGGATGAGATCAAATCGCGCGGCTACATGACCGTCGCCACCGAGGATGACTACGCACCGTTCAACTACATCGTCGACGGCAAGCCGGAGGGCTTTCACAAGGAACTGCTCGAAGACCTGAAGGCCTACGCCAAGGACGAGGGCTTCGATGTGCGCCAGGAAATCCTGCCCTGGACCGGCCTGCTCGCTTCGGTTTCGTCCGGGCAGTACGACGCGGCTTTTACCGGGGCGCTGGTGACCGATGATCGCCTGCGCGTATTCGACTTCGCCCCGCCGTTCGCCTCGGCGCAGCACTTCTACGCCAAGCGTGCCGATGACGACAGCCTCTCCGACATCGCCAGCCTCTGTGGCAAGAAAGCCGGTGTACAGGCCGGTAGTGCGCTGCTGGCGCGCCTGCCCGAACTGAAGAAGATGATGGCCGCGGAAAATTGCGAGATGGGTGAGGTGGTGGAATACCAGTCCTACCCGGAAGCCTATGCCGACCTCGCCAACGGCCGGCTGGATTATGTGGTCAACGCGCTGATCTCGGTGAACGACCTGGTCAAGACGCGTGGAGATACCTTCGCCAAGGGTATCGCGGTGTCCGGAGACGGCTTTGCCGCCTGGCCGGTTTCCAAGCAGAGCCCCGAACTGCTGGAGTTCCTCACCGGTTTCATGAACCACATACGCGACAACGGTCGCCTGGCCGAACTGCAGGCCAAGTGGTTCGGCGAGGCGTTCCCGAACCTGCCGAAGGAGCCGATCAAGAGCGTAGAACAGTTCCATTCGCTGGCCGGTATGGACTGACCGCTGCAGCGGCAAGGCCGCCGGGCCGATCTGGCCCCGGCCTTGCTAGCCCCCTCAGGGCTTCGCGCCCCGCTCATGATGCATCGCATCGTGCCTTCTTAATGCTCAAGGAATTCCGGACATGAACGGACAGGCCTGGTTGCTGCTGCTCGAAGGTGCCTGGACCACGCTGTGGATCTCGGGTATCGCCATCGCAATCGGTGTGGTGCTCGGGCTCGGCGTGGCCCTGGTACGCATGGCGCGGATTCCGTTCGTCGACCAGCTGCTGGTGCTATACGTCAGCCTCGCCCGTGCCACGCCGCTGGTCACGCTGGTGCTGTTCATCTTCCTCACCGCACCAACCCTGGGCGTCGGCCTTGACCGCAACACCGCAGCGATCCTTGCGCTGACGCTGAACACTGCCGCGTTCAATGCCGAGGTTTGGCGTGCGGCCTTCCTCAGCTTTTCCCGCGAGCAGCGCGAGGCGGCACTGGCCTGCGGCATGACCGGCCCGGTGTTCTTCCGCCGCATCATGCTGCCGCAGATGTTCACCAGCAGCCTGCCGGGGCTGGTCAACGAAATGTCCTTCATCATCAAGAGCAGCCCGGCGATCGCGGTCATCGGCATTGTCGACCTGACACGGGTGACCAACCGCATCACCGCGGTGACCTATGAGCCGCTGCCGCCAATTCTCGCCGCGGCGCTGCTCTACATGTTGATCATCGGCGTGCTGATCCGCATCCAGGCGATTGCCGAACGCAAAGCCAACCGGCTGGCCATGTGAGGAGCAGAGCATGAGCGAATGGGCAATCATCTGGGACGCGCGTCAGGCGTTTCTCGACGGCTTTCTCACCACCCTGTTGCTATTCGGCCTGTCGGTCACGGTCGCCTTCGGCATGGGCTGCCTGTTCGCCTTCTGGCTGGAACGGCGCAATCCGCTGAGCTGGCTACTGCGCGGTTTCATCGACTGCATGCGCATGCTGCCCTTCCTGATCCTGGCCTACCTGCTCTACTACGGGTTGCCGAGCCTTGGGTTGCGGCTCGATGCCTGGACCGCCGGGCTGATCGCCTTGATCGTCTATTACGCCGCCTACTTCGGCGAGGTACTGCGCGGTGCCCGGCTGGTGCTGCCCGAAGGCCAGGTCGAGGCGGCCAAGGCCCACGGCTTCACTGCCTTCACCCTGTACCGGCGCATTGTGCTGCCGCAGCTGGTAATCAAGACCCGTCCGCTGATGGGCAACCTGCTGATCCTGGCGCTCAAGGACACCGCCTTCCTCACCATCATCACCGTGCGGGAACTCACCGCCGCGGCCAACTCGGTGCAGGCCACCTACTTCATTCCGATGGAAGCATTCGTGGTGGTCATCGCGCTCTACTGGCTGATCAGTATCTTTCTGGAACTGGCGCTCAAGTGGGCCGGCCGGTTCGGTGCCAAGCGAGGATTCGAAAATGTCTGACGTACCGGCCGTGCGCATCGAGCGCCTGTCCAAGAGTTTCGATGGCGTGGAAGTGCTGCGCGACATCGAGCTGACCGTTAACAAGGGCGAGGTGGTCAGCGTGCTCGGCTCGTCCGGCTCGGGCAAGTCGACCATGTTGCGCTGCATCAACTGGCTGGAGGAACCGGACCGCGGCAGCATCTTCATTGCCGGCGAACGCATCGGCATCGACGCCAGCGGCCGCAAGATGGGCAACAAGGCGCTGGCCGCACTGCGCGCGCGCACCGGCATGGTGTTCCAGGGCTTCAACCTGTGGCCACACTTCACCGTGCTGCAAAACGTCATGGAATCGCCGGTGCAGGTCAAGGGGATGCGCAAGGACGAAGCGCGTGCCCAGGCCATGGCGCTGCTGGAGAAGGTCGGCATGGAACACAAGGCCGACGCCTACCCGTACACGCTGTCCGGCGGGCAGAAACAACGCGTGGCCATCGCCCGTGCGCTGGCGATGAGCCCGGAGGTAATGCTGTTCGATGAACCGACCTCGGCGCTCGATCCGGAACGGGTCGGCGAAGTGCTGCAGGTGATGAAGAACCTTTCCGCCGAGGGCTACACCATGATCGTGGTGACACACGAAATGGAGTTCGCCCGCGCGGTTTCCGACCAGGTGGTGTTTCTGGAGAAGGGCCGGATCATCGAGAAGGCCGACCCGGAGACCTTCTTCACCAATCCAGCCACCGAGCGGGTCCGGCGCTTTCTCGAACTGGCGTAAGCGGCTCCGGGCGAATGAATTCGCCCCTACAGCACGGTATCCGTTGGGGCGAACTTGTTCGCCCGTCTTGGCGCATCTGCCGATCCTCTACCCTGGCAACCTCGCGACAGCCCCGGGCGAATGAATTCGCCCCTACAGCACGGCATCCGTTGGGGCGAACTTGTTCGCCCGTCTCGTCGCATCTGCCGCCCCTACCCTGGCGACCTCGCGACAGCTCCGGGCGAATGAATTCGCCCCTACAGCACGGCATCCGTTGGGGCGAACTTGTTCGCCCGTCTTGGTGCATCTGCCGATGCATCTACCCTGGCGACCTCGCGAAAGCCCCGGGCGAATGAATTCGCCCCACAGCACGGCATCCCGTTGGGGCGAACTTGTTCGCCCGTCTTGGCGCATCTGCCGATCCTCTACCCTGGCAACCTCGCGACAGCCCCGGTCGAATGAATTCGCCCTACAGCACGGCATCCCTACTGACCCAACCGATCCTGGTAACTGGCCCTGCCCTGCACCGCATCACGCATTAAGCTGTCCCGGTCGGCCGCCATGGCCTGCCAACTTGAACGGGAATCCATATATGAACAACGTGGTTTTCATCACGGGTGCGACATCCGGCTTTGGCCGCGCCACCGCTCGCCGTTTTGCCGAAGCCGGTTGGACACTGGTGCTGAGCGGACGCCGTCTGGAACGGCTCGAGGCGTTGAAGGAAGAACTGTCGGCCAAGGTCCCGGTGCACATCGCCGCGCTTGACGTACGCGACGCCGAGGCCGTGAGGCAGGTGATCGCCGAGCTGCCCGAAGGCTTTCGCGAGGTCAAGACGCTCGTCAACAACGCTGGCCTCGCCCTCGCGCCCGAGCCTGCGCAGCAGGTGGCACTGGAGGACTGGCACACCATGATCGACACCAATGTGACCGGCCTGGTCAATGTCACTCATGCGCTGCTACCGCGCCTGATCGAAACAGGCAAAGGCTCGAGCATCATCAGCATCGGCTCGATTGCCGGCCATTGGCCCTATCCAGGCGGCCATGTCTATGGCGCCACCAAGGCTTTCGTCGAGCAGTTCAGCTACAACCTGCGCTGTGATCTGCTGGGCACAGGCGTGCGGGTCACGGATATCGCACCGGGCATGGCCGAAACCGAGTTCACCCTGGTCCGTACCAAGGGCAACCAGGATGCGTCCGACAAGCTATATCGCGGCACCACGCCACTGACCGCGGACGACATCGCCGAGCAAATCTTCTACGTGGCCACCCTGCCTGACCATATCAACGTCAACCGCCTGGAAGTGATGCCCACCCGCCAGGCCTGGTCGCCGTTCAATATCGACCGGGACAAAGCAGAATAAGGGCGAATAAATTCGCCCCTACGGCAGCCGGGCTGTCGTCACGGGCGGAGCCGGTGCCGTGCGTCGGAACCTGTAGCGGCCGAACGTGTTCGACCGGGGCAGCCACTTGCCACGGCGAAACGGCGAAACGGCGAAACGGCGAAACGGCGAAACGGCGAAACGGCGAATAAATTCGCCCCTACGGCAGCCGGGTTGTCATCGCTGGCAGCCGGTGCCGTGCGTCGGAACCTGTAGCGGCCGAACGTGTTCGACCAGGGCAGCCACTTGCCCCGCCCCACGCCGAAACGGCGAATGAATTCGCCCTACAGCCCGCCGAGCGACAACAGGCTTCGCCAAAGCATGGCGGCCGATGTCAGCACCAGAATCGCGCCAACGACCATTCGCATCGGCAACGGCTGCCAGTAGCGGTGCAACAACTGGCCAGCAAGATTGCCGGCAAGCGCTGGAAGCAGAAGCGAGATGGCCAACAGCAGGTGCGCACGGCCAACAATGCCAAATAGCCATAACCCGATCAGCGCGCAGCTGCTGCTTGCGACGAAGAACAGAATCGCCGTCCCGCGCAGATGGGCCGCGCTGAGCCCGCTGCGCAACAGGTAGAGAATCAGCGGCGGACCACCAGCGGAGGCCATGGTCATGGCGAGGCCCGAGGCAAGACCGGCAGGCAAGGCGCCGGCCGTACTTGGCCCGCCGGCAGGCATTGCCGGCGGCCGGTACAGCACAAGGAGACCACCCAACAAACACAACAGGGCGATGATCGGTGTCATCCATGCTGCGGGAATCAAGTGCAGCAGCCATGCTCCCAACGGCACGGAAAGCAGCATTCCGAGGATGAGACGACTACCGATCGGCACGTGAAAGCTGCGCAACGCAGCCGGCCACAGCGTGATCGAACAAGCCAGGTCCAGCATCAAGGCCACAGGCACCACTTGTGCCGGAGGCAAGCGTGTCAACAGCCCCAGCGCCAGCAACATGGCGAAACCGAAGCCGCTGTAGCCACGCACCAGCCCGGCAGCAAAGGCGACCCATATGAACATCCATGCAACTCCTGAGCATCACGACGACACAAGCCAGGTTCTGTACGAAAAGTCGTCGAGCGAAGGTCAGGCGAGGCAAAAACGGGGGAGGAAGCGGCGTTTACGTGCTGTAAATGAGCATTCCGAACCCGTTTTTAACGAAGCATCACCGAGCGCAGGCACTTTTCGTACAGAGCCTAATGCCGAAACCGTTCTTGCGACAGGGCCAGCTTCGCCTCGACGGCAAGCCAGCGCTCGCGTTAGGGCGAACAGCAGAGACATCGCAAGCAGCGCAGCGGTTACCGTTCTGAGCCAGGCGCATCGCACCAAAAAAATGCATCATTGTTCGGATGCACCAAACCTAAGCACGCCACGACCATTGAGAAATGCCCTCGACCCAGATCAAGCCGGCCCGAACCTGCGCCAACACCGCCCCGTCAGGCGGCGCACCAATGCAGCGCATAACAGGCACGGCGATTGCTCTGCTTTCCTGACCGACACACCGAAAAGCCTGCTTGCATGAATGCCCCAGCGCTGCTGTTCACCCCCCACTGGCACGCCGAGCTCGAACTCGGCTATGCCCGCCACGCGGATACGACACGCCCGGTGCTGCGTCGCCACTACGGGCCGTTGCGGGTGCAGAAGCATCTGTATCCGGAAGGTCCGCAGGTCTGCCAGCACATCATCGTGCATCCACCCGGCGGCATTGCCGGTGGTGATCGACTGGACATCCGGGCGACGGTTGGCGCGGATGCCTGGGCACAGCTGACCAGTCCGGGCGCGGCCAAGTGGTATCGTGCCGCCGGTCCCGCCTTTCAGGATCTGCGACTGCGCGTCGAAGCCGGTGCCACGCTGGAGTGGCTGCCGCAGGAAACCATCGTCTATTCCGCGGCGCAGGCCGAGCTGAGCACGACCATCGAGCTGGAAGGCGACGCCCGGCTGTTCTACTGGGACATGGTCGCGCTGGGGCGGCCGGCCAGCGAAGAGCGCTTCGACGACGGGCATTTCCAGGCACGCCTGGATATCCGCCGCGACGGAAGATTGCTCTGGCACGAACGTCAGCGCGTGGCCGGTGGCGATGCGCTGCTCGACTCGCCGATCGGCCTCGACGGGCACTCGGTATTCGCCACCCTGATCGCCAGTGGCGAGATCGACAGCGAACTGCTGGAGCGTTGCCGCGAACTGCCGAGCCGTGTACGCGGCGACCTGACCCAGTTGCCTGGCCTGCTGGTCGCGCGCTGCCTGGCCGACGAAGCGCTGCATGCGCGCGCCTGGCTGATCGCATTGTGGCGACTGTTGCGCCCCGAACTGCTGGGCCGCGAGGCGCTGCCGCCGCGAATCTGGAGTACCTGAATGACCGGTGGGCAAGGCTGCGCCGTTGCCCACCCTACGCCGGCGCTTGCTACGTGCCGCCCCGATAATCGCTGCGTGGTCATCGCCACCGGCCGGTGGATGTGAAAAGCGACATCCACCCTACGACTGGAGCTGTTATGGATTTGTCACCAAGAGAAAAAGACAAGCTGCTGATCTTCACCGCCGGCCTGGTGGCCGAGCGGCGTCTGGCACGCGGGGTGAAGCTCAACTACCCGGAGGCCATGGCCTACATTTCCGCCGCGCTGCTTGAAGGCGCCCGCGACGGCCAGACGGTGGCCGAGCTGATGCACTACGGCACGACCCTGTTGAGCCGCGAGCAGGTGATGGAAGGCGTCCCGGAGATGATTCCGGAGATCCAGGTCGAGGCGACGTTCCCGGACGGCACCAAGCTGGTCACCGTTCATCAACCCATTGCCTGAGAGACTGGTCAGTGTCTTCTGCGCCCTGCGCATGCCCGACCAATTTCCAAAGGACCGAGACGTGCTGATACGCGACGCCCACCCCACCGACCTCGAAGGCATCCTCTTCATCTACAACGACGCCGTGCAGAACAGCACGGCGATCTGGAACGACACGCCGGTGGACCTGGCCAACCGCCAGGCCTGGCTCGACGAGCGCCAGCAGCAGGGCAACCCGGTGCTGGTGGCCGTCGACGATACGGAGCAGGTGATCGGCTACGCCAGTTACGGACCGTGGCGCCCGCATGAAGGCTTCCGCCATACCGTCGAGCATTCGGTGTACGTGCGCGACGGCCAGCGCGGTGGTGGCATCGGCCGCAGCCTGATGCACGAACTGATCGCCCGCGCCCGCGCCAGCGGCAAGCACGTCATGGTCGGCGCCATCGAAAGCGAAAACCGTGCCTCGGTGCACATGCACCAGCAGCTCGGCTTCATCCATGTCGGGCAGATGCGCCAGGTCGGCTGCAAGTTCGGCCGTTGGCTCGATCTGACCTTCATGCAACTGATCCTCAACACGGAGCGCAGAACGCCATGATTCCCGGCGAATACCAGATCCAGGACGGCGAGATCGAGCTCAACGTCGGCCGCCGCACCCTCACCCTGAGCGTGGCCAACAGCGGCGACCGGCCGATCCAGGTCGGCTCGCATTATCACTTCTTTGAAACCAACGACGCGCTCGCTTTCGACCGTGCCGCCAGCCGCGGCATGCGATTGAACATCCCGGCCGGCACCGCAGTGCGCTTCGAGCCGGGGCAGAGCCGCGAGGTGGAGCTGGTCGAGCTGGCCGGCGATCGCCGGGTGTTCGGCTTTGCCGGACGGGTGATGGGCGCGCTCTAGCGCGACCCGGTCCGAACACTGTCGCAACAGCGGGCGAATGAATTCGCCCCTACAGGGCCGGGCAATCGAGCACCAACGCAACACCGTAGGGGCGAATTCATTCGCCCATGAACGAACCAACGGCGGCCAGTCCGCGCCGAGGCATCAAGGAACAGCCATGAAAATTTCCCGCCAAGCCTACGCCGACATGTTCGGCCCCACCGTCGGCGACAAGGTGCGCCTGGCCGACACCGACCTGTGGATCGAGGTCGAAAAGGATTTCACCACCTACGGCGAGGAAGTGAAGTTCGGCGGCGGCAAGGTGATCCGCGACGGCATGGGCCAGGGCCAGCTGTGTGCGGCAGACGTCGTCGACACGCTGATCACCAACGCGCTGATCCTCGACCACTGGGGCATCGTCAAGGCCGACGTGGGCCTCAAGGACGGCCGCATCGCCGCCATCGGCAAGGCCGGCAACCCGGACATCCAGCCGGACGTGACCATCGCCATCGGCGCCAGCACCGAGGTGATCGCCGGCGAGGGCATGATCCTCACCGCGGGCGGCATCGACAGCCACATTCACTTCATCTGCCCGCAGCAGATCGAAGAAGCCCTGATGAGCGGCGTGACCACCATGATCGGTGGTGGTACGGGCCCCGCCACCGGCACCAACGCGACCACGGTGACGCCAGGGCCCTGGCACATGGCGATGATGCTCAAGGCGGCCGATGCATTTCCGATGAACATCGGTTTCACCGGCAAGGGCAACGCCTCGCTGCCCGAACCGCTGATCGAGCAGGTCAAGGCCGGCGCCATCGGCCTCAAGCTGCACGAAGACTGGGGCACCACGCCCGCGGCCATCGACAACTGCCTGAACGTGGCGGACCAGTACGACGTACAGGTGGCGATCCACACCGACACGCTGAACGAATCGGGCTTCGTCGAGACGACGCTGGGCGCGTTCAAGGGCCGCACCATCCACACCTACCACACCGAGGGTGCGGGGGGCGGGCACGCCCCGGACATCATCAAGGCCTGCGGATTTCCCAATGTGCTGCCCAGTTCGACCAACCCGACCCGGCCGTTCACCAAGAACACCATCGACGAACACCTGGACATGCTCATGGTCTGCCATCACCTCGACCCGAGCATCGCCGAGGACGTGGCCTTCGCCGAGAGCCGCATCCGCCGCGAGACCATCGCCGCCGAGGATATCCTCCATGACCTCGGCGCCTTCTCGATGATCAGTTCCGACAGCCAGGCCATGGGCCGCGTCGGCGAGGTGATCACCCGTACCTGGCAGACCGCCGACAAGATGAAGAAGCAGCGCGGCGCCCTGCCGGGTGACGGCGCCGGCAACGACAACTTCCGCGCCAAGCGCTACATCGCCAAGTACACCATCAACCCGGCGATCACCCACGGCGTCAGCCACGAGGTGGGCTCCATCGAAGTGGGCAAGTGGGCCGACCTGGTGCTCTGGCGTCCGGCGTTCTTCGGCGTCAAGCCAACGCTGATCCTCAAGGGCGGCGCCATCGCCGCGAGCCTGATGGGCGATGCCAATGCCTCGATCCCGACGCCGCAACCGGTGCACTACCGGCCGATGTTCGCCAGCTACGGCGGCTCGCTGCATGCGTCGAGCTTCACCTTCATCAGCCAGGCCGCCTTCGAGGCCGGCGTGCCCGAGCAGCTGGGCCTGAAGAAGAAGATCGGCGTGGTCAAGGGCTGCCGTTCGGTGCAGAAGAAGGACCTGATCCACAACGACTACACGCCGGATATCGTGGTCGATCCGCAGAACTATCAGGTCAAGGCCGACGGCCAGCTGCTCTGGTGCGAGCCGGCCGAAGTGCTGCCGATGGCGCAGCGCTATTTTCTGTTCTGAGCCGGTCACGAACGCGAGCCAACCTGGCAACGCCAGGCTTACCAGATGCAGTGGCCGACCCCGGACCGGGTTGGCCCGCCGTCCTGCTCATGACCCCTGGCCTGGCGCACAGCGGCATGTGCGCCGGCCCCAGAACCGAAGCCGGCAGCCGCTTCACGTTCTGCATGCAGCGGCCGATCAGCGCAACTGGCTGTCCTTGCTGCCGCGGCGGTTGTAGCCGCTGAAGCGCGCGTCTTCCTTGTCCTGTGCCGACTGGCATTTGATGCACAGCCGCACGCCAGGGACGGCCTGACGCCGGGCCTCCGGGATCTCCTCCCCGCATTCTTCGCAGTGGCGCAGGCTTTCGCCCCTCGCGATCCGGCTGCGCGCGCGCTGCACCGCATCATCGATGGTGCTGTCTATCTGCTCCTGTACCGCACCGTCGTTCGCCCAACCGGTAGCCATACCAACCTCCTTCGCCCACGGGGCTGATGTCGTGGAGATGCCTGCATTTGAACGGATTCTGCGCACGACGGTTCACCGCTCGGCAAAAAATCCGTGCCGGGATTTCGTTCCGCCATCCTGATGGCGCCGCCTGTCGTACTACTGGCGTCAAATCGACGAGCGGGGCTCGCTGACCAGCAGCCTTGACTATCCTCGCCCCGAACGCAGCGCGGACCGGTTCGCTAGAGCGCCCCGGTTCCTCGCCATTCGTGGTCGCCCCTGGTCGGCCTGTCTGACACATCACCAGTGAAGCGGTGTATGGACAAGAGTTATTTGATCGCGCTGAGCCTCGTGCTCGGCGGCTGCGCCAGTCAGCCCGCGATGGTGGAGCGACAGGTCGGGCAATTCGACCTGAAACTCGGTACGGCACCGGCACGCAGCATGGCTCAGGGCCTGGTACAACCAACGACGGCCAGCACTTTTCGCGGCGGCGTGGACCTCACCCACGACAGCGGCCTGTATGTCGGCCAGTGGGCGCCCAGCATTGGCCTGCTCGAAGATACCCAGCTGGAACTCAACAGTTACATCGGCTATGCCCAGCCGCGGCTCGACGATAGGCCGGGATACGAACTGGGCGTGATCCGCTACAGCTTCCCGGAGATCGAGGCGTGGAACCGCGAGGAATACTACGCCGGCTTCAACCTGGGCAGCAGCCGGCTGGGCGGCGCTTTGAGCAGTTCACTGGGGCGCACCGACAGCACCCTTTTCCTGGAGCTGGGCTCGCTATGGCCCCTGGATGTCGGGGTGCGCGTGAAATACGCCAGCCACTCCATGGACAGCCCCATGTATTACCCCGGCGGCAGCGTCCGGGTATTCGACGACTGGTCGCTGAATTTGTCGCGGCGACTGCTCGGCGTGCAGATGGATTTCTCCTATACCGACTCCAGCTTGCGCGGCGCCCAGTGTGGCGTCTACTCGGGGCAGAACGCGTATTGCGAAGGCTTCATGATGCTCAAGGCCGAGCGCTCGTTCTTCTAGACGGCCCACCTCAACCCTGGCGAAAACGCCGCTGCGCGTTGCCGACGGCCAGCAGGAAGGCAGCGGCAGCGAAGCCGTAGAGCAGGCCCAGATTGCCATCCTGGAACAGCCAGGAACCCAGAACCGGCCCCGTGGCCATGCCCATGAAGCGGAAGAAGTTATAGCTGCCCACCGCCGTGGCGCGATTCTGCTGATAAAGATCCATCAGCAGGCTGGTCTGCACCGGCAATGACAACCCGAGAAACAGCCCGAATACCGTTACCGCCACCACCAGCGCGGCAAGTGACAGCTGTGCGATGGCCAGGAACAGCAGCAGGCTGAGCGCATTCAGCAGTGCCGTGACCAGCAGCATCGGCCTCGGTCGCCAACGGCCGAGCAGCCGCCCGCCGACGAAACTGCCGATCACCACCGCGATCGACAGCGGCAGAAACACCAGCCCCTTCTCGCTGGCGCTCAGGCCGTAGCTGGCGTCGAGCACCCGCGGCATGAACACCAGATAGTTGTAGAAGGCGTAGTACTGCACGAAGCTCAGCAGCATGATCGCCAGTCCCTGACGATCGCTCAGCACCTCCAGGTACTGCACCGGATGAAAGGCGCGTGACGTTCCACCGGCCGGGCGGGTCTCCTTGAGCCAGACGGCGTTGCTCAGCAACGCCACCGCACCGACGAGGGCCAGCAGCAGGAAGACATAGTGGAAATCCAGGTGCTCGCCGACGATACCGCCTACCACCGGCCCGGCCACCGGCCCCAGAGCCACCATCATCTGGAACGAACCCATCGCCCGACCGCGCTCGGCACCTTCGAAGCGGTCACCGATGACCGTGACCGCCACCACCGCACCGGCCGCGATACCCACGGCCTGCAAGGCGCGAAAGGCCAGCAGCGTCTCGATGCTACTGGCCAGAAAGCAGCCCAGCGATGCCACGATGTAGATCGCCAGGCCCACCAGCAGCGTGCGCTTGCGCCCCGTGCGATCCACCAGCGGGCCGTAGATGATCTGCATGAAGGCCAGCACCAGGGTGAAGATCGAGATGCTCAGGTTGATCAGGAACGGCGTGGTGCGCAGGGCCGCGCCGAGCTCCGGCAGGATCGGCGCGTATACCGTCTGGGTGAAGGGGCCCAGAAAGGCGGCGAAGGCGACCATGAAGGTCAATAGACGTGGACTCATCGATTCTCCGATGGCGACGATGGACGCTGCAGCAGCTGGCGGCCGATACCCGATGCGACCGGCTCAGCGAGCGGCAGCGCCCATGGGTTATTCCTTGACCTGCATGTACTCCTCGGCCCAGACCACATAGTCGTCGGCCGTGGAGTACTTGACCGACAGCTGCGAGGCATTCAGATCCAGCGCATCGACCTGACGCTGCTCGCGCAGACAGTCATAGGTCGCCTTGATCGCAGCGAAGTAGGCCGCATGGCCGTTGACCACGATGCGCACGCCAAGGGCTGCCAGGCGCGCGTTGTCGCGCAGGTTCGGATTGCCGTAGGTCACCAGCATGAGCGGCTTGCTGAGCTGGCTGGCGATGCTTTCCAGATGGTCGAAATCTTCGATGCCGACCAGGCAGATGGCATCGGCGCCGGCCTTTTCGTAGGCCTGGGCGCGGGCGATCACTTCCTCGAAGCCGATCACGCCGGCATTGGTGCGGCCGATGATGGCCATTTCCGCGTCAACCCGCGCTTCCAACGCCGCGCGAATCTTGCCGACCGCCTCGAACATGCCGATGAGATCGGTGGAGCGGCGACCGAATTTCGGCGGCAGCAGGGTGTCCTCGATGGTCAGCGCGGAGATGCCGGCGCGTTCCAGCTCCGAGACGGTGCGCATCACGTTCAGCGCATTGCCGTAGCCGTGGTCGGCATCGGCCAGCACCGGCAATTGCGCGACGCGACAGATGCGCGTGGCCTGCTCGACGAACTCGCTGAGGGTGATGAGGTTGAAGTCCGGCGCAGCCAGTACCTGCAACGAGGCCACCGAACCGCCGAGAATGCCGACTTCGAAGCCGAGGTCGGCGGCGATCCGCGCCGACATCGGGTCGAACACCGAGGCGGTGTGGTAGCAGCGGTCGGAATTGAGCAACTGGCGGAAGCTCCGACGCAGGTCGTGGTGAGAGAGTCGCGGCATATAGGCTCCAAGGGTGCACGCAAGGGTCGATTCGCCCTGTCTATTCGTTTCAGTGTTCTGAGAAGCTGTCTGGCCATTGCAATGGCACATTTCCGATTCCAATCAGCCGACCGGCGCCTGACGTCGCTGCACATAGGCCATGCACAGCCCGCTGACCATGATCACCGCCATGCCGAGCAGGGTGCCGGCGTCCGGTGCATGGCCGAAGGCGAAGTAGCCCACCACACCGGCAAAGACGATCTGCACGTAGGTGAACGGTGCCAGGGTCGCGGCGCTGGCGAAACGGAAAGCGTTGGTCAGCAGCAGATGGCCGAGCATCGCAATGCCGCCAAGCGCCGCCATCAGCAGAGCGTCGTGCAGCGTAGGCGTTTGCCAGTTGAAAATCACCAGCACGGTCATGCTCGAGCAGCCGACCAGGCTGGTGAGGTAGTTGCTGGTGACCGGATGATCGGTACCGGCCAGGCGTCGGGTCACCAGTTGATAGACGGTGAACGACAGCGCCGCACCCAGCGGCAGCAGCACCGCCGGGGTGAACAGCGCCGAGCCCGGGCGCACGATGATCAGCACGCCGAGCAGACCGAAGCCCACGGCGACCCACTGGCTACGCTTGACGCGTTCGCCTAGCAGCGCCGAGGCGATGGTCACCAGCACCGGCGTCAGGAAGATCACCGAGGTCGCTTCGGCCAGCGGAATGTAATGCAGCCCGCTGATGAACAACAGGCTGACACTGACCAGGCTCAGTCCGCGCAGCAGCTGCGGCCACGGGCGCAGGGTGCGGAACACGCGCTGGCCCATGCGCGGCACGAACAGCGCGGTCATCAGCACGGTTTGCGCGAGATAGCGCGCCCAGATAACCAGGAAGACCGGGTAGATCTCGCTCAGATGCTTGGCCAGGCCGTCATGGCTGGCCAGCATCAGGCAAGACAGCAATATCAGCAGAACGCCATAGAGCGGATGGTGGTGCTCGTTCAACGATGGCCTCGCCCAACTTGTTAGCAGACTAATTATTATGCCTGCCATCACCGCCGCCTGCTGCACCAAATGGCGAAATCCAGTACAGCCGCGTATCGCCCGTCGAGCAGACAAGGCGCTCGGCGCCGCAGCCTGGCCAGGCGCACGGCTGCCGTTCGCCCGGGAGTACCTGGCGCCGGGCAAGCGCAACCGCACCGGTTCGCGTATGATCGCCGGCCTTTTGCAGAGCCCGCGCGGCCTTGCGCGGCATTCGAGCGTAATCCAGATGTACCAGTTGCGAGCGATGCAGGAACGCGACATTCCTGCCGTCCTGGCGATCCAGGAAGCGTCCTATTCCGTCGAGGTCCTGGAGGACGAGGCGGTGATCCGCGCGCGCCTGGCCGCGTTCCCGCAACTGGCCTGGGTGGCCGAAGATGCGCAGGGCGTATGCGCCTACCTGTTCGCCTACCACTCGCGGCTGGGCATGGTGACTCCGCTGGACGGCGAGTTCTGCACTGACGAGCAAGCCGACTGTCTCTATCTGCATGACCTGGCGGTGGCCGGACGGGCCGCGGGACGTGGTATCGGCCCGGCGCTGGTGCGGCACAATCTGCAGCAGGCCGGCACCGCCAGGCTGCGTTATTCGGCGCTGGTATCGGTGCAGGATTCGACGGGCTTCTGGTCACGCCTGGGCTACACGGCCCAAGAGAATCTTGAGCCACCGCAGGCGGGCAATCTGGCCAGCTACCGGATTCCAGCGGTATATATGGTGCGCAGCCTGCACCAATAAGGCGCACACGATACCCCAGAGACCAGACCTGGCACCTTTTCGGTGCGCTCAAGGCCCCAATATCTGGCACGAAGGCCGCGCCAGCCGCCGTCACGCTGGGGCACACCGCCGATTGGCAAGCCCCTTGCTCTGGGTTCCCTAAACGATCCAACCGGAACTCTGCACATGCTGGTGATTCGCCAACGCATCGAGGCCCGCCCCGAATGGCAGGCCGAACTCGAACTGACCTACGAAGCGCGCAGCAAAAGCCGACTGCGCTGTTTCAGTACCAGCGGCGAGGACGTCGGTCTGTTTCTGGAACGCGGCCAGCCGCCGCTGCGCGACGGCGAATGCCTGCTGGCCGCTGACGGGCGCGTGGTGCGCGTGCGCGCACGGCGTGAACAGCTGCTGCATATCACCTGCGCCAATGCCTTCGAACTGACCCGCGCGGCCTACCATCTGGGCAACCGCCACGTCGCCCTGCAGGTTGGCGACGGCTGGCTGCGCCTGCTGGACGACTACGTGCTCAAGGACATGCTGCTGCAGCTGGGCGCCACGGTGCAGGCCGTCGATGCGCCGTTCCAGCCCGAGCACGGTGCCTATGGCGGTGGCCATCATCATTCCCACGCCGGCGAGGCAGAGTTCAGCTACGCGCCGCGCCTGCATCAGTTCGGCGTGCGCACGTGAACGCAACAGTCTCCCCGAGCCCACTGCATCCGGCCTGGGCGCTGCTCCGGCTCGCCAGCCCGCAGCTGCCCATCGGCGGCTACAGCTATTCCCAGGGGCTGGAAATGGCGGTGGAAAACGGCCAGGTCACGGACCCGGCCACTGCCCGGCGCTGGCTGGAGGATCAGTTACTGCTCAATCTCGCACGGTTCGAGGCGCCGCTGTTGCTGGCCCATTGCGAGGCGGCGGCGCGAAGCGACTGGCCAGGCCTGCTGCAGCTGGCCGCCGACCACCGCGCCAGTCGGGAAACCCGCGAGCTGCAGCTGGAAAGCCGACAGATGGGCTATTCGCTGGCCCAATTGCTCGACGGCCTGCCAGAACTCGACGAGCCGGCCCGCCGCTGCCTGACCCAGGCTGGCGAACCCGGACTGGCCCTGGCCTGGGCGCTGGCGGCGCGCGCCTGGAACATCGCGCCCGCCGATGCTCTCGCGGCCTGGCTCTGGGGCTGGCTGGAGAACCAGCTGGCAGTGCTGATGAAAACCCTGCCGCTCGGCCAGCAGGCCGCACAACGGCTGACCTCACAGTTGCTGCCGACACTGACCCAGGCGCAACGGCACGCCAGCGAGCTGCCGGAGCACGCCTGGGGCAGCGCTCCATTCGGCCTGGTGCTGACCAGTATGGCCCATGAGCGCCAGTACAGCCGCCTGTTCAGGTCATGAATCGCCCTACCGTTTCAGAAAAAGGAAACCGAAGATGAACACTCAACCCTTGCGCGTCGGTATCGGCGGACCGGTCGGCTCCGGCAAGACCGCCCTGACCCTCGCCCTGTGCCAGGCACTGCGCGATCGCTACAACCTGGCCGTCGTGACCAACGACATCTACACCCAGGAAGATGCCCAGTTCCTGGTGCGTAACGAGGCGCTCGCGCCGGAACGCATCATCGGCGTGGAAACCGGCGGCTGCCCGCACACGGCGATCCGCGAGGATGCCTCGATCAACCTCGAGGCCGTCGAACAGCTCAACCGGCGCTTCCCCGGCCTGGACCTGATCATCGTCGAATCCGGCGGCGACAACCTCTCGGCTACCTTCAGCCCGGAGCTGTCGGACCTGACCATCTACGTGATCGACGTCTCTGCCGGCGACAAGCTGCCGCGCAAGGGCGGGCCGGGCATCTGCAAGTCCGACCTGCTGGTGATCAACAAGATCGACCTGGCGCCCATGGTCGGCGCCTCGCTGGAGGTGATGGACCGCGACGCCCGCAAGATGCGCGGCGACAAGCCATTCGTGTTCAGCAACCAGAAGGTCGGCCAGGGTCTCGAAGAGATCATCGCCTTCATCGAGAAGCAGGGCATGCTCAGCGCCGCCTGACAGCCCGGTTTCAGAAACGAGAGGACGTCGCGTCCCCGCTCGCCACTCGGCATCCGGACGAGCGACGGCTCGGCACAGCTATTGCCATGCAACCAGAGGGAATCGCATGAACGTTAACAAAATCCTGATCACCACCGCCCTGCTGTTCGGCCCGGCACTGGCCTTCGCCCACCCCGGGCACGACCATGCCGGCGTACTGTCCGGCATCGCCCACCCGATCTTCGGCCTCGATCACCTGCTGGCCATGCTCGCGGTCGGTCTCTGGGCAGCCCAGCAGAACGGCGCGGCCCGCTGGGCGCTGCCGCTGACCTTCGTCGCCACCATGCTGATCGGCGGGCTGGCCGGCTTCGCCGGCATCGAGATGGCGCTGATGGAAACCGGCATCGCCGGTTCGGTGTTGGCGCTGGGTCTGCTGGTGGCCCTGGCGGTACGTCCGCCGCTGGCCATCGCCGCCGCGCTGACCGCGCTGTTCGCCGCCAGCCACGGCGTCGCCCACGGTCTGGAGCTACCGGTTCTGTCCAGCCCGTCGGGCTATGCCGCCGGTTTCGTGTTCGCCACCGCCGCCCTGCATGCTGCCGGTTACGCGCTGGTGCGCGCCCTGCCGCAGGCCGCGGCGCCGCTGGTACGCATCGCCGGTGCCGCCTCGGCGCTGACCGGCGCCTGGCTGCTGGCCGGCTGAGCAAGCCGGCAGCAGCGCCTCAGTGGTAGCGCCGGCGCAGCGCTTCATTGAGGCGGTCGACCACCTCGGCCCAGTCGGCATCCTCGAGGATTTCCTCGCGCAGGAAGCTCGCCTGGGCCGGCGTCCAGAAAGGCGCATCCGCCAGATAGACGCGATCGTCCAGGGGTGAGTGGGTTTCGATGAAGCGCCTGATCGAGACATCGTCGTTGGGCAGGCCCAACTGCTCGAACAGTTCGTGGAAGGCGTGGATCGGCTGTTCCATGTGAACCTCCGCTGCTGCGGGAATGAACGTTATGAGTATCGTCCATTCCCGCGCAGGCGTCGGTGGCCCGCACCGAATCAGCGGAACGGCGGCTCGTCGAAGCTGCGCAGCTTGCGCGAGTGCAGCGAGTTGAGCTGGCTACGCAGCAGGTCGAGGGCGGTGATACCGATCTTCAGGTGCTGGGTCACGGCCCGCTCATAGAACGCGTTGGCCGAGCCGGGCAGCTTGATCTCGCTGTGCAGCGGCTTGTCCGAGACGCACAGCAGCGTGCCGTAGGGCACCCGCAGGCGATAGCCCTGGGCGGCGATGGTGCCGCTTTCCATGTCCACTGCCACGGCACGCGACAGATTGATCAGCGGCCGCTCCTGCGCCCAGCGCAGCTCCCAGTTGCGGTCGTCGTAGGTCAGCACGGTGCCGGTGCGCAGGCGCTTCTTCAATGCCTCCCCCTGCTCGCCAGTGACCGTCGCCGCGGCGTCCTGCAGCGCCTGCTGCACCTCGGCCAGCGCCGGCAGCGGAATGTGCGGCGGCAGTACGCGATCGAGAATGCCGTCACGACGCATGTAGGCGTGGGCCAGCACGTAATCGCCGATCGACTGCGACTGCCGCAACCCGCCGCAGTGACCGATCATCAGCCAGCAGTGCGGACGCAGCACGGCCAGGTGATCGGTGATGTTCTTGGCGTTGGACGGCCCGACACCGATATTGACCAGGGTGATGCCATGGCCGTCCTCGGCGATCAGGTGATAGGCCGGCATCTGGTAGCGATGCCAGATCACCCCGCCGATGATCGCCTGCGCCTCGCCCTCCTCCATACCGCGCTCGACCACCACATTGCCCGGCAACACCATGCGCACGAAGCGGGTGTCGTCGCGCAGCATGTCGAGGCCGTGGCGAATGAACTGGTCGACGTAGCGGTGGTAGTTGGTCAGCAGGATCCACGGCTGCACATGGCGCCAGTCGCTGCCGGTGTAATGCACCAGCCGGCGCAGCGAGAAATCCACCCGCGCGCCGTCGAACAGCGCCAGCGGATAGGGATCGGCATGCTCCCAGTCGTAGAGCCCGTCGGCGATGTCATCGGTGGCCGCCGACAGGTCGGTACTGGGAAAGACCCGCGCCAGCTCGGCGGCCGTCACGCCCGTACCGGCCAGTTCGTCGCCGTGCTCGATGACGTAGGGATAGGGAATGTTGCGGTCGCTCATGCCGACCTCGAGCGTCACGTTGAAGTCTTGGATCAGCGGCTTCAACTGGTCGAGCAGGTAAGCGCGGAACGCCGCGGGGTGGGTCACCGTCACGCTGTAGACACCCGGCGCCTGCACCTTGGCGTAGGCGCGCGTCGAAGCCGGCACCTCGCCGTGGCATTCGTAGGTCAGGCGCAGCTGCGGGTAGCGGAACAGGCTGCGCTCCTGGATGCTCGGCTCGGTACGGCTGGCCACATAGCGCTTGAGCGCCTGGTTGAGCGCCCTGGTAGCGGATTCGTGGAGCTCGGCAAGGTAGTCCACTGCAGCTTCGGCGCTGGTGGCAATGCGGAAAGTATCACCGGCTGGATTCATGCTGGATTCCTTGTTCAGTCGTTGGAAGCATCTTGCCTGCTCCTCGATGACAGCGATAGCGCCGCAGTCGTGTCAGCCCTTTTCGCGTCACGCGCGGCTCACTGACACTTGACCCGCAGGCCGCACATCTGGAATTGCGCCGGCTCGCCCTGCGAGTGCGGGAACACGATGGTATAGGCCGCCAGGCGCTTGCCGTCGCCGGCTCATCCTGCGGGAGCGGGGAACACATCCGGCGGCGCTGCGTGAATCGAACCTCGGTCGGTTCATCCCCGCGGGCGCGGGGAACACCCAGCCAGTTGCTGGCGAGCATGGTGCCGACCCGGTTCATCCCCGCGGGCGCGGGGAACACCTTGAGCCGCACGAACTGTTCGCCGCCCAGGGCGGTTCATCCCCGCGGGCGCGGGGAACACCTGTCCACCCCGCATAACATCCCGCCGCATCCCGGTTCATCCCCGCGGGCGCGGGGAACACTTACTTCATCAAAAAAACTCATGCTTATTCCCCGGTTCATCCCCGCGGGCGCGGGGAACACCAGCCTTCCTCAATGCGCCCCGCGTTGATGGCCTGGTTCATCCCCGCGGGCGCGGGGAACACACGGCCACGCCTGGTTCAATGAAGATGTAGTACGGTTCATCCCCGCGGGCGCGGGGAACACGGGAAGATACGGTCACCGAGATACTGACCATGCGGTTCATCCCCGCGGGCGCGGGGAACACGGCTCGCGCAGAATCAATCT
>NZ_KK020676.1:424223-476914 GCF_000307775.2 Stutzerimonas stutzeri KOS6
GCGGGGAACACGTGGGACAACCTGTCGCCAGCCGAGCGCGCGGCGGTTCATCCCCGCGGGCGCGGGGAACACGCTACTCCGTTCAGTTCGCTCTGTGTCATGGTCGGTTCATCCCCGCGGGCGCGGGGAACACCCAAGACGGCGCTGAAGTCGTCGCCCTGCAAGCGGTTCATCCCCGCGGGCGCGGGGAACACCAGTCGTTTCTAAATCTCTGCTATGTCTTCGACGGTTCATCCCCGCGGGCGCGGGGAACACCTGATAGCCGGTGTCGGTGCCGGCCATCTCGCCGGTTCATCCCCGCGGGCGCGGGGAACACCGCTGTGGTGTCCGGGTCAAACGCAACCGGGGCGGTTCATCCCCGCGGGCGCGGGGAACACGACAGCGCCTACGAAGTCGCCGTGCAGAACGGCGGTTCATCCCCGCGGGCGCGGGGAACACGTGCCAAAAATGCGCGCTATGACCATTGACGGGCGGTTCATCCCCGCGGGCGCGGGGAACACGGCATATCCTGACGTTTGATCCGGTCACGCAACGGTTCATCCCCGCGGGCGCGGGGAACACCTGGCTCGCCCGATCTTTTCCTCGGTCACCAGCGGTTCATCCCCGCGGGCGCGGGGAACACGCCTCAAACGCACCGGTGACGATCTCGCGCGCCGGTTCATCCCCGCGGGCGCGGGGAACACGCCACTTGAAATCGATCTGTGACGGATCGTGCGCGGTTCATCCCCGCGGGCGCGGGGAACACACCAAACGTAACCGATTGTCTTACAAGAAGAAAATCGACTACAAAATATCTACCATTCTTTTTGTTAAAGATCGGAGCCTTGCGGTGGCTGGAATGCGACCAATCTCAGGCCGTCGTAGTCGATGGGTTCGCGGCGGTTGGAACCGAGGGTTTGGAAGTCGTAACCGGACTCGCTCTTGCTGGCCCAGGCCATAACCACGTTGCCGTCCTCGCAGCCGGCTTCGAGGTGCTGCCAGATCATTTCGCGGGTGCGCTTCGACACGTCGCCGATATAGACACCCGCTCGTACCTCCAGCAGCCAGATGGCCAGGCGGCCGCGCAGGCGCGGGGGGATGTTCTCGGTCACCACGACAAGGAAGGTCATTTACTTCGCCCGGTGACCGGCGTCGCCGTGGCTGTCCGGGTTGGGGATAGCCGGTGGGACGGACTCCGGCGGAGCCTCGGGCGGGCTGATGCCACCAGAGGCCAGGACGTCTTCGATCAGTGGGATGATCCGCGCCAGCAGCTTGTCAGAGCGAAACAGGTCACGGCAGGCGAGCCGCACTTCCCGCTCGGGCTCGGCCGGCGACTTGGCAGCGATGCGGAAGGCCAGCGGGACTACCGTCTCGAACTTGAACAGATCGGCGATATCGTAGACGAACGACAGTGGCTTGCCGGTGTGGATGAAGCCCACGGCCGGCGCGTAGCCGGCGGCCAACACGGCGGCCTCGGTGATACCGTAGAGGCAAGCGGTGGCCGCCGACAGACATCGGTTGGGAATGTCGGCCGCATCCCACTGGTTGCGGTCGTAGTTCCGAGCTTGCCAGTTCACTTTGTACTGCTGTGCCAGCAGCTTGTAAGTGCCCCTCACGCGCGCGCCCTCGATACCACGCAACTGTTCGACGCTTCGCCTGGCCGGCGCAGGCTCGCCAAAGCGCACCTCGTACATCTTGCGCACCACCTTGAGCCGCAGGTCATCATCCAGTGCCAGCTTCGCCTGGTACAACAGGCGGTCGGCTCGCGCGCCGCCGGGCTGGCCACTGGAATAAAGGCGCACGCCGGATTCACCCACCCAGACCAGCAAGGTACCGACGATCGCAGCCAAATTCACCGCCGCGTGGGAGATGCGCGTTCCTGGTTCCAGCATGATGCAGGCGACCGAGCCGACCGGAATGTGCTTGCGCACGCCGTTCTTATCAATCACTACGAAAGCGCCATCGAGCACGTCGATCTGCCCGTAGCGGACGAAGATCATCGAGACGCAGTCCTTCATGGGCAGCGGCTTGAGCGGTGGCAACAGGGTCGAAGCCATGTCACTTGCCCTCGCCTGTCGGCAGCCGTGAAAGTCCCTGCTCGACGAGCACTCGCATCTGCCGGATAGCCAGTTCATTCAGCTTTTGCAGCCGTTCGGCCTGGCCCAGGCCCTGTTCGATGAAATGCGCGTTCATCGCCTCCAGATTGGCCAGGCAGACCAACTGGTGGACGTTGGCGTGGTCGCGGATATTGCCCTTGAGCGCCGGATTGGCATCCCGCCACTCGCGCGCGGTAACGCCGAACAGCGTCACGTTAAGCAGGTCGGCCTCGCTGGCATAGACCTGGCTGGTCTGCTGTGGGGTCAGGGTGTCCGGAATCAGGTTTTCGCGAATGGCATCGGTATGGATCAGGTAATTGACCTTGGCCAGGTTGCGCCGAATATCCCAGCCCAGTTGCTGGAACTCCTGTTCCTTGAGCCGCTGGAATTCCTTGATGAGGTAAAGCTTGAACTCTACCGAAACCCAGCTGGCGAACTCGAAGGCGATGTCCTTCTGAGCGAAGGTCCCGCCATAGCGCCCGGCCCGGGAAACCAGCCCGATGGCGCCGGTCCGCTCGATCCATAGCTTGGGCGTCAGAGTGAAGCTGTTCAAGCCAGCCTGTTTTCTAAACCCGTCGAATTCGACGGGTTTAAACGCAGGGTTGTTGAGCTGCTCCCAGATGCCGAGGAACTCGATGGTGTTGCGGTTGCGCAGCCAGTTACGTATCAGGTCATCGGTCCTCTCGCTGTTCTTGAAGCGGGCGATGTCCGTGATATTGATGTACTCGATGCCGTCCCTGGTGGTGGTGCCAACCTGCTGATCGAGCACTTGGAGTTTGGCTTTCATAAAGGCTCCTTGCCGGTCGGTGAATACCGACTCTACTGGATCAACCCCGCCCGAGGCTGAGCAGGCCGCAGCCAAACGCCTTGCCCGGCCCGATGCCAGTCCTCACTGCGCGCGCCAACACATCCGTATCGTCCACTATGAGCCGCCCCTCGAAGCAAGCCCGGAGCAGGCTGATTCGGCTGTTACCCTTGCGACTGTGCAGCAGTTCGCTGCCAGCGACCAACGCAGCCTCAACAGAAAACCCCAGGCGTGCACCCTGCCTTTCCAACCAGGCAAGCTGCGCATCCTCAGCCATCAGCCCCAGCCGTTTCCCATTGCGAGTAACCGTGGGGTTGGCAAACAGCCGGAAGCGAAAGCGCTCGCCGACACGAAGGCTGGATTCAGGTTGCCACTCAAGCATCTCGACGGCCCCCTTTAGGTAATTCGGCAGAGCTTCGAGACTCGACCACTGCGCCGCCTCTTCGGATTGCACCAGCACGACAGGTTCACTCCAAGCCGAAGTCGGCTCGCCGCGCCAGAGAAAGCGTGGCGGCGTTTGTTCGCCATCCTGAACGAAGGCGCGCACCAGAGTGCGGTGCATTTCGTAAGGATCGGCAAGGTCACGGCGCGCCTGGGCGCTACGTGGGTCAAGCCGCAGACGGGTCAAATACATGCGCCACTCCTTTGAAAAAACAACTCCGTCTTGACGTAACGCGGCCCAAAGCGGCGCTCGATAAAAGAGGCGACAGGCTGATCCAGACGAACGCTGCCTTCACTCGCATGTTCCAGCAGGACGCGCCTGGGTGCTTGCGGCAGCGTGCCGCTCAGCAGGCATGGCCATTCGGCCAGCGCCGCTTCCAGAGGCTGATTTAGCACCGCATCGGGCAGGTACACCGGAAGCGACGGAACGAAACTTTTGCGGCCCAGCGCCAGTGGCCAGACGGGGTGCGCCAGCGCCGCATGGAGCTGTTCGAGCAGGTAGCGCTCGCCTTCCAGACCCACCAGAAATACGGCATCCGAGAGGAAGAAACGCGGGCTGACTACCGTACGCCCAAGATCTGCCTTGCCGCTCGAAGCGATCGCCACGCCGGTCGCGGTCTGGTAGTCACGCATTGGCACACCTTCGCGCTCGACACGTACGCCCATGCGCAACCTCGCCAGGTCGTCCACCGGCTCGGCGCGGTCGCGACCCAACGCCGCACAGACCAGGCCGAGGACGCCGGATTTGGAGGGCTCGAGTTGGGTATCGCGCTCATCGAAGCGGCTGGTCGTGCCCCAGGACTGCATCGGCCCCTGTAGGCGCAGAAGCAAGGTAGCCATATTCATGCCGACAGCTCGGCAGCGGCCAGCTCCCGCACGCGCTGAGCTAGCGCGACCAGATTGGACGCGGTCTCGCCCTTGTCGGCCGGCCAGCAGCCGGTGAGATCGAGCGCGAGCCAGCGGTCTTCCGGTGCCGCGTAGACCGCAGCGAGCTTGGCCTCATAACCGGCCATACGCTCGACGGATTGCTCGGTCAAAGCTCGGTCGCGGCGTGGAGTCACCGGCTTTTCGAACGCATTGGCCAGGCTCAGCGGCGTTGCGTGGCGCACGCAGACTCCGATGAATTCCGGCGCGTTATGCGCAGCGAAGCTGTTCTGCTTGCCACTCGGGATGGCCAGCACCAGTGCACGGGTGAATGCCTCGACCGCCGAAAGCGCAAGCTCACGGTCCTGCTGTAGGTTACCGAGCAGTTTGTGCACATCGAGCACGGCATAGCGATACAGCGTGGCCGAATTGAATTCCACCTGGCCGATCATGCCGGCACCGGTCTCATCTTCATCACCCTTGTCGTCCACGGCAGTGAAGTAGTCGAACTCACGCTCCACACGATGGGTACTGATGGCATGGGCAACCTGACAGGCGGCGTCCTGGTTGACTGCAGGCAAATCGGCCAGCATGCGGCCGAACAGCGCGACGTCAACGGCTTTGCCACCGTCGAGCAAAGCCTTGGCCTTCCTCACGATTTCCGCAGGCAGGCCCGCCTTTGCATCCTTTTTGCTCTTCTTGTCGCTGCCGGCCGGCAGCTCATCCCAGTGCTGCTCGATCAGGCGTGCGAAGGCCGTTATTTCACCCTCACCCAAGAACAACAGATATTCAGTCTTGCCATTGTCTTTGAGCTTAAGCCCCGCAGCCGCCAGCGCCACTTCAATCTTGGCTTCAGCCTGCTCAGAGTCACGCTCGGTCAGACGTTCGAGTAATAGGGCCTTTAGCTTCTTGGTGCGGACGCCACGATTCGCCTCGGGCAAGAGATCGTGCTGACTAGCAGCTAGGCGCACCGCACGCTTGAAGCATTGGCTGCTGACGCGTGCCCGGCGCTGCCCACCGAAAATCGCATCCTTGGGCGCGCCAGTATCGTCACGGTTGAGATTGGACGGGGCAAAGTTTTGGATCAGATGGAACTCGAGAAACAGGCTCATGGATCGGTCTTCCTTTACTCATTATCGGATGTGTCTGAGGTTGCCGCCCCGGCGGCGCGGTAGTAGTCGCGGGCCCAGCGCTGCCGCAGGCGACTTGGATCGGTGGCAGGGTTCATCCACTGGGAGAGATCTTTGAGCAGCTGCGCGTAGTCGCAGCCGATGCCATCAGCCACCAACAGGCTGATGGCCTGGCGCAGGTACTCGACAATATTTTCCGCGTCCGCCCCCAACAGGGCAATGAAGCGGCCCTCAATACTGGTGCTGCCGCGGCGAAGCTGTAGCTCACCCAATGCCGAGGCCAGACTCTGCGACGCCTGCTGCGGATGACGAGCAAAAAGCCCGGCGACCGCATACAGCGCCAGACGCCTTGCATCACGCTCGTGCGCGGCGTTGCCGGCGAAGCGCTCAACGTAGGGAAACGCCTTGGGGTAGGTGCCTGGCTCGAAGGCCAGGCTGTGACGCAACGCGGCAAGCGCGCCGCGATCGCGCTCCTTGAGTGCCAGCAGATAGGCGATGAATTGTTCGGTATGGTCGCTCACGAGGCGGCCTCCTTGTCTGACGTGAGGTGATCAATACGGGAGAGTTGGCAGTTCAGAAGCCCGCAGAAGCGCGGCCAATAGCGCGCATCGGCTCGTATGGCCTGGATCGAGCTGCCAAGCCCTGTGAGCACTTCGCTCCAGGCTTGCTCGGCAGCGCGACGCAGGGCGCCCCTCCAGAGCACGTCGGCGTCCTCCGTCTGGCCGGTGGCAATCAGCTGTAGCAATGGGTCCACGCTGCGCTGCGCTTGGGCGAAGTAGGTCGATGCCAGCGAGCCGGCGTCGACCATGCTACGGGCGCGCGCCCGGGTGTCCTTGCTCTTTGAATCAGGCAGCGTCGCGGCAACCAGGCCGACCGACAGTCGCTTGATTTCGGTGAAGAGCGTTTCAGCAATGGCGACCTGTTCCCGAAGGTGCAGCGCTTTGCGGGCATCCAGCAGAAGGTTTGCGGGCAGCCGAATTTGCTCCATGCGCCAACGCAAGAGCTTGGCCTGGTCGCTGGCAAGCCCGGCGACCAGCAAGGGCTGATGGACGCTTTCGAAGGGGTTTAGCTGTTGATGCAGGCCGACGGCGTATTGCACAACCGCGGCTGCCTGAGTACTGGCACCAGCGCTCGGCAGCAACGCCGGCAGGTCCCGCCATAGCGCCCGGCCGTCCACGAACGTCAGCCGAACCAACCCGTTGCTACCGGCACGAAAGCTCGCCATGGGGTCTGGTGCATTGGCATCTTCACCCAGGGCCAGGCCTGCCGCGAAGCGGATCCAGCAAACATGGCCCTGCGCTTCTTCGCACAACAGGACAGCCCGGCTCAGCCGGGTGTAGCGGTCATTCGGGCCGCTGGCCAGAACCGGATCGCCGCGCAGCGCCGCAATCGTGGGCGCATCATGCTCCCAGCCCGGCAAATCGGGGGCAGCACCTTCACGGGGAGCTGGATGCAATGCAAGGCACAATGTCTCGGCCAACGTATTGCCGACCGGCATGACAGCAGCGGTGTTTACCAATGCACCGGCCTTGTCCGCATCGCGCAACACCTTCACCAGCCCGCCGGGCGTGAACTGCAAATAGCCGAGCAAGGTAGCGAGCGCATCCGCCGGGCGGATCGGCTCGGGCGCGCCATCCCAGGCATGGTCGAACACGACCGGGGTATTGCCATTGGCACTGGCCAAGGAAATCTGCGTCCAGGGCTTGCGCTTGTCGCGGGTTTCGTCAGCCGAGGCCAATGCCGCAACCTGCATAAAGGGGTATTCGGGATGGAACAGCCAGAAGCGCTCGCGCCATGCCTCCAGATATGCGCGGATATCGGCCAGAGGCAGGCCCTCGCGGTACCAGCGCACCCGGTCCTTGTCGCGCCATTGGCCTAATGCTTTGGTCAGTGCGCGGTGGGTGATCGCCAGCAACAGCCGATACTGCGCCACTAGGCTCGGCGGCGCCGTCTCAGCCAGCGCGACGATTTCCCCGCTGCGCTCGAACACCTCCAACAAGCCCAGCTCGACCACGCTGCCGTCAGCCAGGCGTACCGGCATCCAGGGTTCGTCCAGCAAGCAGAACGCCTTGCTCATGCCATCTCCTCGTTCGGTCCTTCGACGGGCAGGTAAACCAGCCCGAGTTCATCATCCAGCTGCAGGCAAAGCCCCTCGTGCGAGTAACGGCCTAGCCGCAGCGGCAACGGATAACAATTGCGAAGCAGCGGATGCTGGAACGCAACGGGCAACTCGTCGCACTTGAAGCGCTTGACCAAGGCCGTGCGCGACACCTTCAACTGCCGGTCGTACAGGTGTCGCGCCAGCGCGTCGGACAGCAGCCGATCCGGTGCGAACGACGCCTCACTCGGACGCATGCACCAGCCGGCATCGGCCAACTCGACCGGAATCAGGGTGATCGACTCTCGGCCCAGACGGGTCTTGTTTTCCAGCCCGGTGCCCTCGCCCTCCTCGTTGCCGCGCGGCTTGTTGTCATAGGCGCGCTGCGGCTCGTCCCGCGGGTCGATGGCGATGTTAAGCGCCTCACGACGCTCCTTCTGAATACGCGCCAGGTATTCGCCGTAGGACTCGATCTCGATCTGCTCACGCGCCGCAGCCTCGAGGTCGGCCGGCAGCGCGTCATCGTCGTATACGGCCTGTACCAGGCGATCAATGTCGGCAGGCAGTTGGAGCTCGCGTTCGTCACGCAGCAATGCCCAGGTCCGCAGCAGGATGTACGGGTCGTAGACGTAGCCCCAGGCGGTCTCCTTCAGATCCGGCAGCTTGTCGCGCTGCAACCCGGCCACCCAGAGGCGGGGCATACGGTGACCTGAAGGCCGCTGGCGATCGTGCCGATGCAGCCGCCCGGCCCGCTGCAACAGCAAGTCGACCGGGGCCAGGTCGCTGAGCATGAAGTCAAAATCGATGTCCAGTGACTGCTCGGCAACCTGCGTAGCGATCAATAGCGCCCGCGAGGGCCGCTCACCCTGATCGCCGAACGCCGTCAGCACCTGGCGTTCACGCTCGGCTCGGGCATCGGCGGGATAGCGTGCGTGGAAAAGGAACAGCTCACAGCTTTCGCCCAGGCGTTCTCGCACGCAGCGGTAGAGCCGCTGCGCGCGGTCCACTGTGTTGACGATCAGCGCGCCACAACCGCCCGCATCCAATAAGCCGATTGCCTGATCGGCCAACGCGTCGATCGATTCGGCCACCCCGGCCAGATGGATAGGTGCCAAGGAGCGAGCGCCGAAGTGCTCGCCGCGCACCCCGTCATCATCCGCCATCAACACACGCGGGTAGGCCAATTCAGGCACACCATCGGTAACGCCCCAGGCGCGCAACAGCTCCTCTCGTCGGGCTAGGGGCAGGGTCGCGCTCATCAGCACCACCGAGCAGCCCAGCGCCTTGAGCCAGCGTATCAGGGCAACAATCAGGCCATTGGTGTAGGTGTCGTAGGCATGCACTTCGTCCAGCACCACGACCCGGTTGGCCAGGCCCCACAGGCGAACGAAGTGGTGCTTGACGTTGAGCACGCCGAACAAAGCCTGATCGACCGTGCCCACCCCATAGGGCGACAGCAGGGGCCGTTTGCGCTGGGAGAACCAGGCCGAAGCCGACAAGCTTTCCTGAGGATCATCAGCGATACCACGCAGGTGCTGGACATCCGCGTTCATCGCAGCGCCGCCGTGGACCAGTTGCACGTCCAGCGGGCCTTCGGTGAACTGCTCGAGAAAAGTCAGAGCCCGCTTGAACAGCGCGTTGCCGGTTGCCTGGGTTGGTAGCGCCATATACAAGCCCCTATGTCCATTGGCCGCCTGCAAACGCAAGTGCGCGAGAAAGGCGAGCTCGGTCTTGCCCTCTCCCATGGGGGCTTCAACCAAAACCAGGGCGGGGCCTTGTACGCCTTGCAGCAGGCGGTCACCGGACCGCTGCAAGGCGCGTGCGCTCAATCCCGGTCGGGCGACGACCCTGCCCAATAGCTCATCCACACCTGCTGACCGGTCGAGCAGCGGCCTGAAGGCGCGCCAGCCAATTTGCGCCAAGGCGAGGCGCGCCAAGCGGAATGCGTTCTGGTAGTAGGCGTCTAGCTCATCGAAGCCGCGCTGGCCCAGCGCGAACCACTCGGGATTCGAGGCGACCCAGTCGGCGGCGCTGGTCAAGCCGGCCAGCCAGTTCACCGCAGGCAATGAAAGCTCGTCAGCTCTGGGGCGTTGATCAGGCGCAACGGTATGCCAGAAACAATCGAGAATCTCTTGTCGCGCCTTGCCCCATTCGGGGGGCTCGCTCGCGGGGCCGCCCTGGTTCGTTTCGTCGGCGAGAAAATGGTAGCCATGGTGAGCACTGACGGCCTGCACGGCGTGGCATAGCCAACCAGCGTCCGCTACATCCAGACCGTATAGGTCACGAGCAAGCAGTGCCGCCGTGGCCAGATCATGTCGATCCTTGCGGCACGCAGTTGGCGAAAAACCTAGGCCACACGCCAGATCAGCTTGCATGCCTTCGGGCCATTTAACCTGGAAACCCGGAATCGCTTTGCCGAAATCATGCAAACCCGCCAATGCCGCAATCCAGCGTGACAGGACCGCATGCGGCAAGCCGAATTGTTGCGCAGCCCAACTCAAAGTGGCAGGAGGCTCCAACGCAAACAGCGCCTCGACGACAGCCGCGACATCGAGCAGATGGGCTAACAAACCGTGACCGGTCGGTTCGCCGCTCTTAGCCCAAAGCGTTCTAGCTGGCCCCGACAGCCCTGAGAACTTGAACGAGCACGCCTTGTGCATATCCCGCCTCAATATCAAATAGCTATCTACAGCTAACCACGCATCATGCCGCGCTTAAAAGGCCTGTATGGGCGGACAGGTAAAGTTTTTGCTATGACAGGGGCACGCAGGTGCTTTTGGCTAGCAAGGCCAGGGCGTCGATATTCCATATGCGCGCACTGACTGTCCGTTCCGACGGCAAGCCAACCGCGCATCGGATGAGCGCCCCGATATGTAGCAAATCTGGCCATATCTATCGCTGCCGGAGACGCCGCTCAATGGTTCTACCGAGCGAGCCAGTCTGATTATCCCGGCATACGAGGGCTTCCGCGTTCGGAGCACACTCGGTTAACCCGCGTTATGAACAGGCCAACCTGGCGACGATTGAGGTCCAGCTCATCCCCCTGGGTACCGTAGTCGATACCGATAACCGGGCGCGGTTCATCCCCGCGCCTGCGGGGAACACGAACTCGCCAGCTGAAATCAACGGACGGGACTCGGTTCATCCCCGCGCCTGCGGGGAACACCAATCGTAACCTACTGATTCGACGGTGCCATTTCAGCTCTTAAAAAACTACCGAAGCGGCGATACGGTCAGTTGGCGGCTGAGCGCGTCAGAATTTCCTGCACCTGCAACCCCCGCGGCAGCGTCCCGTAGGCACATCCATGTCCTTCCAGCCGGCTGGCGATGAAGGCGTCCGCGACGGCGGCGTTGCCCGCTTCAAGCAGCAGCCTGGCCTGCAGGCCAACGGCGACGTCTTCGGTGAGTTGGCGGGCGCGGTACTGGATGTCGTCGGTGTCGCGGAAGGCGTCTTTCAGGCGCTGGATGTGCGCCTTGAGTCGCACATCGCCATGGCCGTCGCCGAGTTCGGCGAACAGCACTTCGAGCACGCCGGGCTCCTTCGACAGGGCGCGCAGCACGTCCAGGCACTGCACGTTGCCGGAGCCTTCCCAGATGGAGTTGACCGGCGCTTCGCGGTACAGCCGTGGCAGGATGGTGTCCTCGACATAGCCGGCACCGCCCAGGCACTCGCTGGCTTCGGCGATCATGCTCGGCGCGCGCTTGCAGATCCAGTACTTGCCGACCGCGGTGACCAGCCGGGCGAACTTGTCTTCGTGCTCGTCGTGGCGGTTGTCCTGGGCGCGCCCCATGCGCAGGGTCAGCGCCAGCGCCGCTTCACTCTCCAGGGCGAGATCGGCGAGTACGTTGCGCATCAGCGGCTGTTCGATCAGGGCCCGGCCACCGACCATGCGGTACGCGCAATGATGCATGGCCTGGGTCAGCGCCTGACGCATCAGCGAGCTGGAACCGATCATGCAGTCGAAGCGGGTCGATGAGACCATCTCGATGATGGTCGGCACGCCACGGCCTTCCTCGCCGACCATCCAGGCCAGCGCACCGCGGTACTCGACTTCGCTGGAGGCGTTGGCCCAGTTGCCCAGCTTGTTCTTCAGGCGCTGGATGTAGAACGCGTTGCGCGTGCCGTCCGGCCGGTGGCGTGGCAGCAGGAAGCAGGACAGTCCCTTGTCGGTCTGCGCCAGGGTGAGGAAGGCGTCGCACATGGGCGCCGAGCAGAACCACTTGTGGCCGACCAGTTCGTAGGCCTGCCCCGGCCCGCCCGCGCCGACCGGGAAGGCGCGGGTGCTGTTGGCGCGCACGTCGGTGCCGCCCTGCTTCTCGGTCATGGCCATGCCGATGGTGACGCCGGCCTTCTGCTCCATAGGCAGGTTGCGCGGGTCGTATTCACGGGCGAGGATCTTCGGCAGCCAGCGCTCGGCGAGATCCGGCTGCAGGCGCAGCGCCGGCACGCTGGCGTAGGTCATGGTCAGCGGACAGCTGCTGCCGGCCTCGGCCTGGTTGTGCAGGTACATCAAGGCGGCACGTGCCACCTGGGCGCCGGGCTGCGGCTCGCTCCAGGGCAGCGAGGGAATGCCGTGCTCGACGGCCGTGCGCATCAGTTCGTGGTAGGCCGGGTGAAACTCCACCAGGTCGATGCGATGGCCGTAGCGGTCGTGGCTCCTGAACAGCGGTTTGTTCTCGTTGGCGAGAAAGCCGGCCTGCATCAGCGCTCCACCGGCGAGCGCGCCGTAGGCATCCAGGCGATCCTGCGCCCAGCCGGCGTGGTAGCGCTGCACCCATTGCTGCAGCGGCAGGTCGATGCGGTAGAGGTTGGTGCCATCGAGGGGTGGCACCTGGTTGGTGACCTCGTGGGTTTCGGCGCAGCTCTGCAGGTTCATCCGGGCATCCTCCTTCGATAGCGGTGCGGCGGCTGTCAGCAAGCGTAGTCGGCAAGTGCCGCTCGCAGACGGCCGCGCGCTGGATCAGCAGTGAAACACGCTCCGGCGCGGGGATTGAAGCGGGGTATCGGCCAAAAGGGCCGCGCCTCAGGCAATCGCCCGGGGCGGCTCGATGAGCGCCAGGCGGACGCGCACGCAGAAGCGACTGCCCAAGCCCGGACGCGATTGCTGGTCGAGCCGCCCGCCCAGCATCTCCAGCAGGCCCTGGCTGATTGCCAGCCCGATGCCGAGGCCGCCATAGCGTCGGGTCATGGAGCCGTCCACCTGACGGAACTGATGGTAGAGGTAGGCCTGATCGGCATCACTGAGGCCGATTCCGCTGTCGATGACTTCGACCTGCAGCAGCAGGTGCTGCTGCTCCTGCGCCCCGCTGAAGCGCAGCGTCACGGCCCCGCGGGAGGTGAACTTGATGGCGTTGTCGAGCAGATGGGTCAGGCTCTGCTCGAGCTTCTCGCCATCGCCGAATACCCGTTCGGGGAGGCTGTTGTCGAGCTCCACGTCGAAAGCCAGCCCCTTGTCATGGGCCTGCGGAGCAAACTGCCGCTGCAGGCGCACGACCAACTGGCGCAAGCTGAACGCGCCGATATTCGGCCGCAACTTGCCGGCGCGCAGCTCGCTGAGCGCCAGGATATTGTTGATCAGGCGCATCATGTCGCGCGCCGAGCCGGTGGCGATGTGCTGATACTGCCGCAGTTCGTCCGGCGATTCCGAGGCAGGCAGCAGCTCGAGCGCGCCCATTACACCCATCATTGGCGTGCGCAGTTCATGACTGATGTTGGAGAGGAATTCGTCCTTGAGCCGGTTGCTCTCGGCCAGCTCGCGGTTGAGCTGCTCCAGTTCGGCACGCGCAGTCTCCAGGATCAGCGCGCGCTCGTCCTTGAGTGCGTTGATGCGGTCGGCCAGCGCCATGGACAGCAGGACCACTTCCAGCGCGGCGCCCAACTGGCTGGCGTACATCGTCAGGAAGTTGTGCGGCAGGTAACCCAGCACCATCAGCGTGTTGATCTGCCCGCCGACCAGCAGCGCACTCCAGGCGATGATGAAGTAGCGCGCCACGCGCATGCCACGCAACCATGCCAGGATGCCGGCGGCAAACACGGCCAGGGTGAAGAGCAGCGCGAGGACCGTGGCCAGGCGCAGCGCCACGCCATAGTCCGTGGCCAGCGCGAGCGCCATCACCACGACCGAAAAGCCGATCATCACCTGCAGCAGCCGGTCGATCCGACGGCTGTGCTCTGCAGTACGCAGGAAGCTGCGGGTGAAAAGACAGCCGAACAGCCCGGTGGCACCAATCAGCAGCGGTGTCGCGGCATTGGCCCACCACGAGCGATCGGGCCAGAGAAACTGCACGCCGGCACCGTTCACCGAAACCTGATAGAGGCCGAACGCGGCGATGTAGAGGATGTAGAACAGGTAGCTGGGATCGCGGATGCTGATATAGATGAACAGGTTGTAGACCAGCATCGCCAGCAGCACGCCGTAGATCATGCCCAGCACATAGACCCGTCCCGGCTGCGCTTCGAGATAGCCGTGATGCGACCAGAGGCTCAGTGGCACCTGGATCGAGCCTTCGCTCTGCACGCGCAAGTACAGGCGCTGCGGCTGGTTGGCCGGCAACTCGACTTCGAACAGGTAATTGCTCTGGCCGATCTCGCGGCTGGCCCAGGGCCGGATGTCACCGGTGTCGCCGGCCAGGCGATAGCCGCCCCGGCCATCGGGCAGGTAGAGCTGCAGGCTGTCCAGCGGCGGATAGGCAACCTCCAGCAACCAGCGTTTCGATCCATGCGCGGCCTGTGGCCGGTAGTTCAGATCGATCCGCACCCAGTATGCGGAACGGGAATAGCCGGCATTGAACACGGCATGCCGATTAGGCTGGAAGCGCTTGTCCAAGGCAGGCGAGACGACGTCCTCTATCCGCGCCTCGCCGAGCGGATCCTCGAACACCCGCATGACCTGCCCGAGCGGCAGATGACGAGTATGCTCGTCGAACTCCACAGCAACGGCCATGGCCGGCAACCAAGCCAGGATGAAGAGGAAGAGGTAGCGCATGATGCCCCGTGCAGGCCAGGCGGCGAATGCGAGCCCACCCCCCGTGAACCCCGCCGCTCAGTCCGAAAATCAAAGTGCCAGCAATCTACCACAGCGTCGGCGCCAGTCGCAGGAGGCGAATGCGAAACGACAGCCCGGCCGAAGTCGGAGGGCGCTACGCTGGTGATCGACATACAACTGCCACGTCCCGCCGCCATCGTTTGGTGATAAGCTCGCACGCCATGAAAAAGCCTACCTCACGACCTGTCGTCCTCTGTCTTTCCGGCCATGACCCCAGCGGCGGTGCCGGCCTGCAGGCGGACATCGAAGCCCTGCTCGCGCAGGCCTGCCACGCCGCGCCGGCCGTTACCGCGCTGACCGTGCAAGACACCGTCAATGTCACCGATTTCCGCGTGCTCGACCGCGAATGGGTGCTCGCCCAGGCCAACGCAGTGATCGCCGACATGCCGATCGCGGCCGTCAAGCTCGGCATGCTCGGCTCGGTGGAAATGGTCGAGACCGTTCTCGAGATCATGACCAGGCTGCCCGGCGTACCGCTGGTCTGCGACCCGGTGCTGCGTGCCGGCGGCGGCGGCGCACTGGGCAAGGACGACGTCGGCTATGCGATGCGCGAGCGGCTGTTCCCGGTGTCCACCATCGCCACGCCCAACCTGCCGGAAGCACGCATCCTCGCCGAACTGCCCGACGGCAGTGCCGACCAGTGCGCCGAACGCCTGCTGCCGCATATCCGCCACCTGCTGATCACCGGCGGGCACGGCGACGAAAGCGAAGTGCACAACCGTCTGTATTGTCGCGATGGCAGTCGCCACGATTTCACCTGCGCACGCCTGCCGGGCAGCTATCACGGCTCCGGGTGCACGCTGGCCAGCACCCTGGCCGGTCGCCTGGCACTGGGTGAGGAACTGACCAGCGCGGTCAGGTCGGCACTCGATTACACCTGGCGCACCCTGCGCGATGCCGAGGCGCCCGGTCACGGGCAATTCGTCCCGCGGCGCCTGCCCCTGGACCTCGTCTGAGAGGAGAGCAGCGCATGAAGGATTCGACTCGCCTGCGCGGCCTTTACGCCATCACCGACAGCAAGCTGCTGGCGGACGGGCGCCTGTTGCCTTACGTCGAAGCCGCCTTGAAAGGTGGCGCGCGGCTGCTGCAGTACCGCGACAAGTCCAGCGACGAGGCCCGTCGGCTACGTGAAGCGGATGCGCTGCAGGAACTCTGCGCCCGCTACGGGGCGCAACTGATCGTCAACGACGACGCCGAACTGGCTGCACGCCTCGGCGTCGGCCTGCACCTGGGCCAGGAGGATGGCTCGCTGGCCGTCGCACGGGCCCTGCTCGGCCGCCAGGCGCTGATCGGCGCGACCTGCCACGCGCAACTGGGCCTGGCCGAGCAGGCTGCACGCGAAGGCGCCAGTTATGTCGCCTTCGGTCGCTTCTTCCAATCGCACACCAAACCCGGTGCGCCATCGGCTGACCGCGAGCTGCTGCGTGAAGCCCGCGCACGCATCGGCCTGCCCATCGTCGCCATCGGCGGCATCACGCTGGACACGGCCCCTTCGCTGATCGCCGACGGCGTGCAGATGATCGCCGTGGTCCATGCCCTGTTCGGCGCCGACAACGCCGCCGAGGTCGAACGCCGTGCGCGAGCGTTCAGCCAGCTGTTCAACACCCCCTGATTCCGCCATGGCTGACCCGCCGCACGGCGGTCAGCCCCTGCTCCGCGAGGCCCGCATGTCCCGTTCCGAAACCCTTTTCGCCAGCGCCCAGACCCACATCCCGGGCGGCGTCAATTCCCCCGTTCGTGCCTTTCGCAGCGTCGGCGGTACCCCGCTGTTCCTCAAGCACGCCGCCGGCGCCTATGTGATCGACGAGGATGACAAGCGCTACGTCGACTACGTCGGCTCCTGGGGCCCGATGATTCTCGGCCACAGCCATCCTGAGGTGCTCGATGCCGTGCGCCGCCAGCTCGAACACGGGCTGTCCTACGGCGCGCCGACCGCCATGGAAACCGAGATGGCCGAACTGGTCTGCCGCCTGGTGCCGTCGATGGAGATGGTGCGCATGGTCAGCTCCGGTACCGAAGCGACCATGAGCGCCATCCGCCTGGCCCGTGGCTACACCGGCCGCGATGCCATCATCAAGTTCGAAGGCTGCTACCACGGCCACTCCGACAGCCTGCTGGTGAAGGCCGGCTCCGGCGCCCTGACCCAGGGCGTACCGAGCTCGGCCGGGGTGCCGGCGGACTTCGCCAAGCACACCCTGACCCTGGCCTACAACGACCTCGCCGAAGTCGAAGCCACGCTGAAGGAAAAGGGCGAGCAGGTTGCCTGCATCATCGTCGAGCCGGTGGCCGGCAACATGAACTGCGTGCCGCCGGCGCCCGGCTTCCTCGAAGGCCTGCGCAGCCTGTGCGACGCCCACGGCGTGGTGCTGATCTTCGACGAGGTGATGACCGGTTTCCGCGTCGCCCTCGGCGGCGCCCAGGCTTACTACGGCGTGACGCCGGACCTGTCCACCTTCGGCAAGATCATCGGTGGCGGCATGCCGGTCGGCTGCTTCGGTGGCAAGCGCGCCATCATGGAGCGAATCGCGCCACTCGGCCCGGTCTACCAGGCCGGCACCCTGTCGGGCAATCCGCTGGCCATGGCTGCCGGCCTGACCACGCTGGGCCTGATCAGCCGCCCCGGCTTCCACGACGAGCTGAGCGCCTACACCAGTCGCATGCTGCAAGGTCTGCAGGACCGCGCCGATGCCGCCGGCATCCCCTTCGTCACCACCCAGGTCGGCGGCATGTTCGGTCTGTACTTCAGCGGCGCCGATGACATCGTCACCTTCGCCGATGTCATGGCCAGCGATGCCGATCGCTTCAAGCGCTTCTTCCACCTGATGCTCGAAGGCGGCGTCTACCTCGCTCCGAGCGCATTCGAGGCGGGCTTCACCTCCATCGCCCACGGCGATGCCGAGCTGGCGATCACCCTGGACGCGGCCGAACGCGCCTTCGCCAGGCTGAAGTGAGCCCGACGATGGAGTTGCTGCAGCTCATCCTGCTGACGCTGACTGCCGGCGCCAGCGCGCTGCTGCTCGGCCGCAGCCGACGGCACTACGGCGAAGCGGATCAGCCGGCACTGTTCGGCGCGCTGCTCGGCTTCATCCTGACCGCGGCCAGTGGTGCATGCGGCGCCGCTGGCCTGATCGGCATCGACCTCGAGCAGGCCCGTCAGTGGCTTGAGCGCGCCAGCCTGCTGCTCGGCCTGCCGCTGATCGCCCTGGCGGCGCTGACCCTGGCGCGGCGCTGGGCCTGGAGCCGTCCGAACTGGGGCCGGGTGATCCTCGGGCTGTGCGTGTTCTTCGAACTGGCGCGCCAACTCGGCTGGAGCGAGCCCTACGCGCTCGGCCTGACGCTGGCCAGCGCGCTGCTGCTGGTCTACGCTGGCGCGCTGCAATGGCCGGCGAGCCTGCCCTGCGCCGCTGGCGTGGCGGCTGGCGTCCTGCTGCTGGGCACGGCGCCGCTGCCGCAAAGTCTGCCGCTGAGCAACCCGTTCGGCGAGCTGCGCCCGCTGTTGCTGGCCATCGCCAGCCCATTGCTGGCGGTCCTGCTGGTGCGATTACCGGGCAGCGTGCGCGAGGAACATCAGGCGCTCGCATAAAAAGCCGATGGCAGGTGGTTAAAGGCTTTGTAAGCAGACTGCAGCTTATCCATAATGTGACGGCTGGCTCGTTCCAGCCTTTTCATTACCGCCCTGCTCCTCGAGGCGCCAGATTTCATGATCCGCACCGGCCGCATCCTGTCTTTGGGCTGTCTGCTGCTTCTCTCGCCTCTCACGGCCATGGCCGGCGGGAACACCCTGCTGATCCCGGCGACTGCCCGCTGCGCGCTGGATACGCTTCCCGAGGAGCTGCCCGACGCCCTGCGCGACTGCCAGCAGGCCGCCAGTGAAGGCGACGTGCAGGCCGCCTACGAACTGGGCGAATTCCATTACGACGGCAAGCGCGCACCGCGTGACCTGGCCAAGGCACTGTACTGGTTCGAGCAGGCATCGCTGCATGGCCATGCAGCGGCGCAGCACCGGCTGGGCGTGATGTTCTTCCGGGGCGAAGGCGTCAAGGCCAACAACGTGCAGGCCTACATCGTGCTGAAGATGGCAGCCGTCAACGGCGAGGACGAAGCGCTGGACACCGCTGATCGCGTGTCCGGCCAGATGCGCCGCGACGAGCTGGAAATCGCGACACAGGTGCTCGGCCAGATCTTCCGAGACTACCTGATGCAACTGCAGGCCGGCGACGCACCGCTGGTCCCCTGAACACCGGCAGAACCCTGCATCATCCGTCCGCGCTTTCCCCTGCCCGGCCGTGGGCATATAATCGCCGGTCATTTTTTGCACAACGCCGGCCCGTAACATGACCCGCAAGCTTTTCATCGAAACCCATGGCTGCCAGATGAACGAGTACGACAGCTCGCGCATGGTGGACCTGCTGGGCGAACACCAGGCCATGGAAATCACCGAGAACCCGGCAGAAGCCGACGTGATCCTTCTCAACACCTGCTCGATCCGCGAAAAGGCCCAGGAAAAGGTCTTCTCGCAGCTGGGTCGCTGGCGTGAACTGAAACAGGACAACCCGCAGCTGGTAATCGGCGTCGGCGGCTGCGTGGCCAGCCAGGAAGGCGCGGCCATTCGCGACCGCGCCCCATACGTCGACGTGGTCTTCGGTCCGCAGACGCTGCATCGCCTGCCAGAGATGATCGACGCCGCGCGCACCACCAGGAAACCGCAGGTGGATATCTCCTTCCCCGAGATCGAGAAGTTCGACCGCCTGCCCGAACCGCGTGTCGACGGCCCCAGCGCCTTCGTCTCGGTCATGGAAGGTTGCAGCAAGTACTGCACCTTCTGCGTGGTGCCCTACACCCGTGGCGAGGAAGTCAGCCGGCCGCTGGCCGACGTACTGGCAGAAATCGTCCACCTGGCCGAGAACGGCGTGAAGGAAGTCACCCTGCTGGGGCAGAACGTCAACGGCTATCGCCACGACGGGCATGACTTCGCCGACCTGCTGCACGCGGTCGCAGCCGTCGAGGGCATCGGCCGCATCCGCTACACCACCAGCCACCCGCTGGAGTTCTCCGACGCCATCATCCAGGCCCATGCCGACATCCCGCAGCTGGTGAAATACCTGCATCTGCCGGTGCAGGCCGGTTCCGACCGGATTCTCGCGGCGATGAAGCGCAACCACACCGCGCTGGAGTACAAGTCGCGCATCCGCCGGCTCAAGGCAGCGGTACCGGACATCCTGATCAGCTCGGACTTCATCGTCGGCTTCCCCGGCGAGACCGACAAGGACTTCGAGCAGACCATGAAGCTGATCGAGGACGTCGGCTTCGACTTCTCCTACTCCTTCGTCTACAGCTCGCGCCCCGGCACCCCGGCCGCGGACCTGGTCGACGATACCCCGGATGAAGTGAAGAAGCAGCGCCTGGCGATCCTCCAGCAGCGCATCAACCAGCAGGGTTTCGAAAACAGCCGACGGATGGTCGGCACCACCCAGCGCATCCTCGTCAGCGACTACTCGAAGAAGGACCCGGGCATGCTGCAGGGCCGTACCGAGCACAATCGCATCGTCAATTTCCGCTGCGACAACCCCCGGCTCATCGGCCAGTTCGTCGAGGTACACATCGACGACGCGCTGCCGCATTCGCTGCGTGGCAGCTTGCTATCTTGAGAACCGCGACTGCGGCCCCCATGTGATTGCATCGGGGCCGCTACCGACTGTGCGACGACGCTTTGCGCATCGCGCCCACGGCGCTATTCTTCCGCTCACCAATTCGCCGATTACGGCCACATATAAAAGCCCTTGAACGCACCCATAGAACCGCATCGCTTCACCCTCGAACCCTTTGAAGCCCGTCGCTTCGCCAATCTCTGCGGCCAATTCGACGAGCATCTGCGCCTGATCGAACAGCGCCTGGAACTGGAAATCCGCAACCGCGGCAACCAGTTCGAGCTGATCGGTCCGAGCAACGTGGCCAAGTCCGCCGAAAACCTGCTGCGCCGCCTGTACCGGGAAACCAAGACCGCCGAACTGTCCCCGGACATGGTGCATCTGTACCTGCAGGAATCCGGGATGGAGGAGCTGGCCAACCCGAACGCGCACCAGGGCATTGCCCTGCGCACCAAGAAGGGCATGATCCGCCCGCGCGGCGCCAACCAGCAGCGCTACGTCAAGGCCATCATGGACAACGACATCAACTTCGGCGTCGGCCCGGCCGGTACCGGCAAGACCTACCTCGCCGTAGCCTGCGCCGTGGATGCGCTGGAACGCGAGCAGGTGCGACGCATCCTGCTGGTGCGCCCGGCGGTGGAGGCTGGCGAGAAGCTCGGCTTCCTGCCCGGTGACCTGGCGCAGAAGATCGACCCCTACCTGCGGCCCCTCTACGACGCGCTCTACGAGATGCTCGGCTTCGAGCACGTGGCACGGCTGATCGAGAAGCAGGTGATCGAGATCGCGCCGCTGGCCTACATGCGCGGGCGTACGCTGAACAACAGCTTCATCATCCTCGACGAAAGCCAGAACACCACCCAGGAACAGATGAAGATGTTCCTCACGCGGATCGGCTTCGGCTCTACCGCGGTGATCACCGGCGACATCACCCAGGTCGACCTGCCGCGCGGCACCAAGAGCGGCCTGGCCCACGTGATCGAGGTGCTCAAGGACGTCAACGGCATCAGCTTCACCCACTTCAAGCCAAAGGACGTCGTTCGTCATCCGCTGGTGCAGCGCATCGTCGAGGCCTACGAGTCCTTCGAGGACCGCCAGTCGCCGGCCAGCAAGCGTGCCGCACAGGACGCCAGCGATGATTGAGCTCGACCTGCAGTGCGCCAGCGCTGGCGCAGCGCCAGCGCATGCCGAGCTGCAGCGCTGGTGCGAACTGGCGCTGCGCCAGCGCAGCGGCGACTCCGAGCTGACCATCCGTCTGGTGGACGAGGACGAAGGCCGCGAGCTGAACCGCACCTGGCGGCACAAGGACTACGCCACCAACGTGCTGTCGTTCCCGGCCGACGTGCCCGATGAATTGCTGGATATTCCACTGCTCGGCGACCTGGTGATCTGCGTGCCGGTGGTCGAGCGTGAAGCCACGGAACAGGGCAAGGCCCTCGCGGCGCACTGGGCGCACCTGGTCATCCATGGCTGCCTGCACCTGCTCGGCTACGATCACATCGAGGATGTCGAAGCCGAGGAAATGGAAGCACTGGAACGTCAATTACTGGCCGAACTGGGGTATCCCAACCCCTACGCCGAAGAATCGCCCGCCACGGGCACTTGCAAGGACTCTTGAGTCAACCGACATGAGCGAAGATCGATCGATCAGCGGGCAGAAGACCTGGCTGGAAAAAATCACCCAGGCTTTTGCCCATGAGCCCAAGAATCGCCAGGAGCTGCTGGAAATCCTGCGCGAAGCCCACCAGAACAAGCTGCTCGACAGCGAGGCCCTGGCCATCGTCGAAGGTGCCATCCAGGTCGCCGACCTGCAGGTCCGCGACATCATGGTGCCGCGCTCGCAAGTGATCAGCATCAAGGCCGAGCAGTCGCCACGCGAGTTCCTGCCGGCGATCATCGCCGCCGCACACTCGCGCTATCCGGTGGTCGGCGAAAGCCTCGACGAAGTGATCGGCGTGCTGCTGGCCAAGGACCTGCTGCCGCTGATCCTCAAGGACGAGCATCACAACTTCGACATCAAGGACCTGCTGCGCCCGGCTACCTTCGTCCCTGAATCCAAGCGCCTCAACGTCCTGCTGCGCGAGTTCCGCGCCAACCACAACCACATGGCCATCGTCATTGACGAATACGGCGGAGTGGCGGGCCTGGTAACCATCGAGGACGTACTGGAGCAGATCGTCGGCGACATCGAGGACGAACATGATGTCGAGGAAGACAGCTACATCCGCCCGCTGCCCAGTGGTGATTTCCTGGTCAAGGCCCTCACGCCCATCGACAGCTTCAACGAATACTTCGGCAGCGCCTTCCCCGACGACGAGTTCGACACCGTCGCCGGCCTGGTGATGAACACCTTCGGCCACCTGCCCAAGCGCAACGAAGTGACCGAAATCGAGGGCTTCCGGGTCCGCGTACTCAACGCCGACAGTCGTCGCGTGCACATGCTGCGGCTGAGTCGCACCGAAAACGCGTAACGTCGAACGCGCCAGCCCCGCGCGGCCAAAGGCGCGGGGCTCGCCCGGTCGCCGGCTTGCCCGCCCCGGCCATTGACCGTAGCCTCCCTCCGCCCCCTCGCGCAAGGTAACCCCATGCACTGGATCACCCGCCCCGGCTGGCCGGGCAATCTGCTGGCATCGGCCGCAGGCATACTGACCACCCTCTCGCTGGCGCCCTTCGATATCTGGCCACTGACGCTGCTGTCGGTGGCGCTGCTGTACCTCGGGCTGCACGAAACCGGGCCCAGGCAGGCGGCGCAGCGCGGCTGGTGCTACGGCTTCGGCCTGTTCGCCTCGGGTGTCAGCTGGGTCTACGTGAGCATCCACGACTTCGGCGCGGCCTCGCCGGCACTGGCCGGCCTGCTGACACTGGGCTTCGTCGCCGGGCTGGCGCTGTTCTTCGCCCTGCTCGGCTGGCTCTGGGTGCGCCTGTTGCGCAACCGCCACACACCGCTGGGCGATGCCCTGGCCTTCGCCGCGCTCTGGCTCGCGCTCGATGCACTGCGCGGCTGGCTCCTCACCGGCTTTCCCTGGCTCTACAACGGCTACAGCCAGCTCGACGGCCCGCTGGCCGGACTGGCGCCGCTCGGTGGCGTCTGGTTGCTGAGCTTTGTCATCGCCCTCAGCGCCACACTGCTCGTCGCACTGCCGCGCCTGCTGACAGACAAGCCGCGCCTGGCGGCGGCCGTCGTGCTGTTGATCGCACCGTGGCTGGCGGGCCTGGCGCTCAAGGAACATGCCTGGACCACCGGCAAGGGCGAACCGCTGAGTGTCGCCGCGGTGCAGGGCAACGTCGCGCAGAGCATGAAGTGGGACCCGAAGAAGCTAGAGATGCAGCTCTTGCTGTATCGCGACATGACCTTTCGCAGCCATCCGGCGGACCTGATCGTCTGGCCGGAAACCGCGGTACCGATCCTCAAGGAGCATGCCGAGGGCTACCTGACGATGATGGCCGGCTTCGCCAACCAGCGCGAATCGGCACTGATCACCGGCGTGCCGGTACGCCAGCCCAATGCGGCTGGCGAGCTGCGCTATTACAACGGGCTGACCAGCACCGGTGACGGTGCCGGCACCTACCTCAAGCAGAAGCTGGTGCCGTTCGGCGAGTACGTACCCTTGCAGGATCTTCTGCGCGGCCTGATCGCCTTCTTCGACCTGCCGATGTCCGACTTTGCCCGCGGCGACGCCGACCAGCCGCTGCTGCAGGCGAAGGGGCTGCAGATCGCGCCCTACATCTGCTACGAGGTGGTCTATCCGGAATTCGCCGCCGGCCTCGCCGCGCAGAGCGATCTGCTGCTCACGGTAAGCAACGACGCCTGGTTCGGCCGCTCCATCGGCCCGCTGCAGCACCTGCAGATGGCGCAGATGCGCGCCCTGGAAGCCGGACGCTGGATGATCCGCGCGACCAACAACGGCATCACCGTGCTGATCGACCCGTACGGGCGCATCATCGAGCAGATCCCGCAATTCGAGCAGGCCGTGCTGTACGGCGAAGTCGTCCCGATGCAGGGCCTGACGCCCTACCTGCGCTGGCGCTCGTGGCCGCTGATCGCGCTATGCACACTGCTGCTCGGCTGGGCGCTGGTCAGGCGCAAGGCATAGTCCGTCGCTTTTCCCAGGATGGACTTCAACCTGCACACGCCATTTCCGGTGGGCTGAAGCCCACCCTACGACGGACATGGCGCTGGGTTGAGGCACGCATGCAGCAGCCCAACATCACACCGGCCTGGCGGCCCCGGCATCCACCACACCGAAGCCACGGCCCGCAGCCTCGCTCGCGGGGCTTCGCGGAGTTCAAACCAACCTACTCGCTGGCCGGATGCAAAGCATGCGTGCGTTGCTTTTCGTAGGGTGGGCTTCAGCCCACCACCAGCCCGCACACGCCATTTCCGGTGGGCTGAAGCCCACCCTACGACGGACATGGCGCTGGGTTGAGGCACGCATGCCGAAGCCCAACATCGCGCCGGCCTGGCGGGCCCGGCATCCACCACAACGAAGCCACGGCCCGCAGTCTCGCTCGCGGGGCTTCGCGGAGTTCAAACCAACCTACTCGCTGGCCGGATGCAAAGCATGCGTGCGTTGCTTTTTGTAGGGTGGGCTTCAGCCCACCACCAGCCCGCACACGCCATTTCCGGTGGGCTGAAGCCCACCCTACGACGTCATGGCCCAGGCAGATGCGTTTGGCTCAGTCGTTCACGGAGCGGTAAACCAGCGGATACACCGCCATCCCGACGACCTCGTTGAGCAGCATGCCGTTCTGCCAGAACGCCTTGGCCTCCGGCAGCCAGCCGTTCAACGGCCGGCCGTTGGGTACGCCCATGAAGCCCACCGGGGCGGCAATGACCTCGATGCCGTTCTGCTCGAAGCACCAGCGCGAACGCGGCATGTGCGACGCGGAGGTGACCAGCACCACCCGGCGGACTCCCGCGGCGCGCAGCATCTCGGCACTGAATACGGCATTTTCCCAGGTAGTGCGGCTACGCTCTTCGAGCCAGCGGGCGCTGACATCGAGGTCACGCTGCAACACTTGCGCGCCGAGCTGCGCCTCGCTGGGTGGCGCGCCGTAATGCAATCCGCCACTGGCCAGGATCGGCAGACCGGACGCCTTGGCCACCCGCGCGGCATAGCGCAGTCGCTCAAGGGCGATATGGCCGGGCTGGTCCCCGCCCCAGGCCGGATCGTTCTGCTCCCGGCCGGCCCCCAACACCACGATGGCCCCCGCCTGCTCCGCCAGCGCAGGCCACCGCGCCTCGACCAGCGCCGGCTCGCGCTCGACCGCCCGCGCCGTCCACTCGACGACCACCGGCAGACTCATCAGCCAGAGCCCGCCGAAGCCGACAATAAAGCACAAGGCGGCCAGCCGCGGCGCACGGCGACGCAACCACCAGCCGAGCAGCAGCAGGATCAGCAGGCCGCCTGGCGGCAAAAGCAGTTGCTTGAAGAAATAGCGAATCGGCATCCGACCTCCGCGGCAAAGACAAGCACTCTAGCCGCAGGCGGTGCATTTGTCGGCCATCACCGCGGTTCAATGGCGCGGATAGGTATACAGCCGTTGGCGCGCGCGCAACAGTTGCGATCCACAGGCATGACACGCCGCCGGGCCGGCACCTTCCGGCCAGCTCACCTCGGTATTGCACAGGGCGCAGCTCAGCGTCTGCTGCAATGCCATCGGCGCATGCTTGCCGTGCGCAGCATGACGCTGCCGGCTACCACCCCGCACGGCCGGACGCAACGCCTGGCGCGACAGGTGAGCCTGCTCCTCGGCCGCGGCATGCCAGCCTGACAACCATTGCGAGTCACGCTGCAGATAAGCGCAAATCAGCTCGAATTCGGCCGGTGTCAGGCCACGCACCTCGAGCTCGCCGGCCGCGTCCGCACCAGCGGGCGTCACGCGTTCCGCCTCCTGCAGCGCCGACCCCAACCGCTGCAGCACCCGTGCATACAGACTGCTGTCTTCAGATCGTGGCTCTCTGTCCATCAATCTCACCTCGCATTCGTCCCACCCCAGGATTAAGCGTAGCTCAGCCTGGCTCGCTGAAGCCGTGCGCGACGGACGGAGCCCCATGGGCGACGGCAAATCGGGTTTCCCTAGGCCGCGGGGGGTCATGTATGCTACGGCGCTTCCATGCCCTCCGCCCGCAGCCCGCCGGGTCGCGGTTTGCGCCAGGTCCACCGACCACGTCGGGCGTACCTGCAACCGCGTATTCGCGGAGAGCCAGCCCCCCCCATTCCAACGCCAGTAGCCATGCACGAACAGTATCAGCCCCGCGAAATCGAAGCCGCCGCGCAATCCCATTGGGACGCGCAGAAATCCTTTGAAGTGAGTGAACAACCCGGCAAGGACACCTTCTACTGCCTGTCGATGTTCCCCTACCCCAGCGGCAAGCTGCACATGGGCCACGTGCGCAACTACACCATCGGTGACGTGATCGCGCGCTACCAGCGCATGCAGGGCAAGAACGTGCTGCAGCCCATGGGCTGGGACGCCTTCGGCATGCCGGCGGAAAACGCCGCGATGAAGAACCAGGTGGCGCCGGCGAAGTGGACCTACGAAAACATCGCCTACATGAAGGCCCAGCTCAAGAGCCTTGGCCTGGCGGTCGACTGGACGCGTGAAGTCACCACCTGCAAGCCGGACTACTACCGCTGGGAGCAGTGGCTGTTCACCCGCCTGTACGAAAAGGGCGTGATCTACCGCAAGAACGGCACCGTCAACTGGGACCCGGTCGACCAGACCGTGCTGGCCAACGAGCAGGTCATCGACGGCCGTGGCTGGCGCTCGGGCGCGCTGATCGAGAAGCGCGAAATCCCGATGTACTACTTCAAGATCACCGCCTACGCCGATGAGCTGCTGGAGAGCCTGGACGAACTGGATGGCTGGCCGGAACAGGTCAAGACCATGCAGCGCAACTGGATCGGCAAGTCGCGCGGCATGGAGATCAGCTTCCCCTACGACGTGGCCAGCATCGGCAGCGAAGGCGTGATGAAGGTCTTCACCACCCGCCCCGATACGCTGATGGGTGCCACCTACGTCGCCGTTGCCGCCGAGCACCCGCTGGCCACCCTGGCCGCGCAGAACGACCCCGAACTGCAGGCCTTCATCGACGAGTGCAAGCGCGGCGGCGTCGCCGAAGCCGACATCGCCACCCAGGAAAAGAAAGGCCTGGCCACGTCCCTGCGCGTGCAACATCCGCTGAGCGGCGAACTGCTGCCGGTATGGGTCGCCAACTACGTGCTGATGAACTACGGCGAAGGCGCGGTGATGGCCGTGCCGGCGCATGACGAGCGCGACTTCGAATTCGCCAGCAAGTACGGCCTGCCGATCAAGCCGGTGGTGCGCACCAGCGCCGGCGACGAGACGCCCGCACCCTGGCAGGACGCCTACGGTGAACACGGCCAGCTGATCAACTCCGGCATCTACGACGGCCTGGATTTCGAAGGCGCCTTCGACGCCATCGAAGTAGCGCTGCAGAAGAAGGGCCTCGGCCAGGCGCGGACCCAGTTCCGCCTGCGTGACTGGGGCATCAGCCGCCAGCGCTACTGGGGCTGCCCAATCCCGATCATCCACTGCCAGAGCTGCGGCGACGTGCCGGTCCCGGAAGACCAGTTGCCTGTCGTGCTGCCCGAAGACGTGGTACCGGACGGTGCCGGCAGCCCGCTGGCACGCATGCCGGAATTCTATGAGTGCAGCTGCCCGAAGTGCGGCGCGCCAGCCAAGCGCGAAACCGACACCATGGACACCTTCGTCGAGTCGTCCTGGTACTTCGCCCGCTACGCCAGCCCGAACTACGACAAGGGCATGGTCGACCCGGCCGCGGCCAACCACTGGCTGCCGGTGGACCAGTACATCGGCGGCATCGAGCACGCCATCCTGCACCTGCTCTACGCGCGCTTCTTCCACAAGCTGATGCGCGACGAAGGGCTGGTCAGCTCCAACGAGCCGTTCAAGAACCTGCTGACCCAGGGCATGGTCGTCGCCGACACCTACTACCGCACTCTGGAAAACGGCGGCAAGGACTGGTTCAACCCGGCCGACGTCGTCGTCGAGCGTGATGCCAAGGCCAAGGTGATCGGTGCGAAGCTGGCCAGCGATGGCCTGCCGGTGGAAATCGGCGGCACCGAGAAGATGTCCAAGTCGAAGAACAACGGTGTCGACCCGCAGGCGATGATCGATGCCTACGGCGCCGACACCTGCCGCCTGTTCATGATGTTCGCCTCGCCGCCGGACATGAGCCTGGAGTGGTCCGACTCCGGCGTCGAGGGCGCCAGCCGATTCCTGCGTCGCGTCTGGCGTCTGGCCCATGCACATGTCAGCGCCGGCCTGCCGGGCACACTGGACACCGCCAGCCTGAGCGACGAACAGAAGGCCGTACGCCGCGCCATCCATCTGGCCATCAAGCAGGCCAGCGTCGATGTCGGCCAGCATCACAAGTTCAACACTGCCATCGCTCAGGTGATGACCCTGATGAATGTCCTGGAGAAGGCGCCGAGCGCAACCGAACAGGACCGCGCCCTGTTGCAGGAGGGCCTGGAAGCCGTCGCCCTGCTGCTGGCACCGATTACCCCGCACATCTCTCACGAGCTCTGGCAGCAACTCGGCAAGCAGGGCGCGATCATCGACGCGCAATGGCCGAAGGTCGACGAATCCGCCCTGGTGCAGGACAACCTGACCCTGGTGGTACAGGTCAACGGCAAGCTGCGTGGCCAGATAGAGGTGCCGGCCAGCGCCAGTCGCGAAGAGGTCGAGGCTGCCGCACGGGGCAATGAGAACGTGCTGCGCTTTACCGAGGGCCTGACGATCCGCAAGGTCATCGTGGTGCCGGGCAAGCTGGTCAATATCGTCGCAAACTGATTCGGACCCGGCGCCTGCGCGCCGGACCTGCAAGGGGATAACAAGATGAACAAACGGAATCTGGTGGTGCTGGGCCTGACACTGTTGCTGAGCGCCTGTGGTTTCCAGCTGCGCGGTACCGGCGACGCGGAGTTCGGCCTCGAGGAGATCGATCTGCAAGCCCGCAACAGCTACGGCGAGACGGTGCAACAACTCGAGAACCTGCTGCAGAGCAACGGCGTCCGGGTTCACCCGGGTGCCCGCTACAGCCTCAACCTGGTCCGCGAGCAAACCCGCCAGCGCACCGCCAGCTACACCAGCTCGGCACGCAGCGCCGAGTACGAGCTGACCAGTACCCTGGACTACGAATTCCGCGGCCCGCAGAACCTGGTGCTGCTGGAGGGCAATATCGAGGTGCAGAAGGTGTATGTGCACGACAGCAACAACCTGATCGGCTCGTCCCAGGAAGGCGATCAGCTACGTCAGGAGATGCGCCGCGAGCTGCTGCAACAGCTGGCCCTGCGCATCCAGCGCATCACGCCGTCGCAGCTCGACCGCCTGCAGCAGGAGGCCGAAGCCAAGGCACAGGCCGAAGCCGAAGCGCTGGAGGCCGCACGTCGCGCCCGCGATGCGCAACCGCAGCAGTCACCCATTCAGCTGCCCATCCAGTGACCGGCACGGGGGCAGCGATGCCCCCGTCGTTCTGCCCATGAAGCTCTCCCCCGCCCAACTCGGCAAGCACCTCAAAGGCCCGCTGGCGCCCGTCTACGTCGTCAGTGGTGACGAGCACCTGCTGTGCCAAGAGGCCTGTGACGCGATCCGCGCCGCAACGCGTGCGCAGGGCTTCAGCGAGCGTCAGGTTTTCCATGTGGAAACCGGTTTCGACTGGAGTCAGCTGATCGAGGCCGGGGCAAGCCTTTCGCTGTTCGCCGAGAAGCGCCTGCTCGAGCTGCGTATCCCAAACGGCAAGCCGGGCGACAAGGGCGCGGCGGCGTTGCTGGAGTACCTGGCCCGCCCGGCGCAGGACACGCTACTGCTGATCAGTCTGCCCAAGCTCGACGGCAACACGCAGAAAACCAAATGGGCCAAGGCGCTGAGCGAAGGCCAGGACGTGCAATTCCTGCAGATCTGGCCGGTGGACGCGGCACAGCTGCCGCAATGGATTCGCCAGCGCCTTGCCCAGGCCGGACTGTCCGCCGATCAGGAAGCCGTCGAACTGATCGCCGCCAGGGTCGAGGGCAATCTGCTGGCTGCCGCCCAGGAAATCGAGAAGCTCAAGCTGTTGGCCGATGCCGGCCAGGTCAGCGCGGACACCGTGCAGGCGGCCGTCGCCGACAGCGCCCGCTACGATGTCTTCGGCCTGATCGACGCCGCCCTCCACGGCCAGGCCGCCCACGCCCTGCATATGCTCGAAGGCCTGCGCGGCGAAGGGGTCGAGGCGCCAGTGATCCTCTGGGCGCTGGCGCGCGAGCTGCGCCTGCTGGCCAACATCGCCCAGCAGTACGCCCAGGGCGTGCCACTCGAACGCGCCTTCAGCCAGGCCCGCCCGCCAGTCTGGGACAAGCGCCGGCCGCTGGTTTCCAAAGCGTTGCAACGTCACAGCGCAGCCGGCTGGAATCAGTTGCTGATGGATGCCCAGCGCATCGACGAGCAGATCAAGGGGCAGGCCGAGGGCGATCCGTGGATCGGCCTGGCCGATATCTGCCTGCAACTGAGCGGGCGACGCATCGGGACCTAGCCACACCGGCTACATTTGTGGGAGGCCCGCCCTCGGGGCGATCGCAGGCCGCAGGACGGCCAAGGCGCGAAGCTTGCCGCTCCCAAGAGCATCAGCCGCAGAATCCGGATTCAAGCGTTACGGCCGTATCTGGACATTTCTTGCACAAGCCCTATGATGCCCTCGCCCGAACACGGGCCAGCAGGAGGGAAAGCAGATGAGTACACGCAAGAAACGGCCGAACAAGGCCAAGACCCTGGTCGCGCAACCGCTGTTCCGCCTCCGCCAGGAAACGCCGAAGAAAGGCAAAGGCAGCTACCGCCGTGAAGCCTCCCAGTCCACCAACTGGGAGGCTTCGGTCCTTCTGGCGGGCTGAAAAGCCAAGTCGCCGAAAGCGTGATAATGTCTGCGGCCGACGACACGTTTCGAGAGTGGTGCATGTATTACACCTTCGTCCCCGTTCTGCTGCTGCGCACCCTGGTCGCCGCTTCGGCGATGAGCCTGGTGGTCGCCTGCGCGGCCGAACCCCTGGCGCAGTCCAGCCTGCTCAGCAATGCCTCCGCCCCTGCCGGCCCGCGTAGCGATAACGCCGTCGTCGACGTTCGCGCGCAATCCACTCACCTCAGTTTCAGCCAGTGGCGCGAGCAGTTTCGCGCCGAGGCCCTGGCGGCCGGCATTTCCGCCGCCACCTTCGACCAGGCCTTTGCCGGCGTGCAGCCCGACCCCTCGGTGATCGAGGCCGACCGCAGCCAGCCGGAGTTCACACGTCCCGTATGGCAGTATCTGGAAGGCGCCATCTCGCCACAGCGCGTGCGCAGTGGTCGCCGCTTGCTGAGCGAGCATGCCGCCACACTGGATCAGATCGAGGCCCGCTACGGCGTCGATCGGGAAACACTGGTCGCCGTATGGGGGCTGGAAAGCAGCTTTGGCCAGATCATGGGGGACAAGTCGGTCATCCGTTCGCTGGCCACCCTAGCCCATGAAGGTCGCCGTCCGGCCTTCGCCAAAAGCCAGCTGATCGCCGCGCTGGAGATTCTGCAGCATGGCGACGTGTCGCCACAGCAGATGCGTGGTTCCTGGGCCGGAGCCATGGGCCAGACTCAATTCATCCCGACCACCTACAACACCCATGCCGTGGATTTCGATGACGACGGCAAACGTGACATCTGGAACAGCTCGGCTGACGCGCTGGCATCGGCAGCGCATTACCTGCAGGCATCCGGCTGGCAACAGGATCAGCCCTGGGGTTTCGAAGTGCAGCTGCCCGAGGGCTTCGATTACGCCCTGGCCGACAGCGCGATACGCAAACCGCTGGTCGAGTGGCGGCGGCTGGGCCTCGGCGGCATTCCCAGGGACCGGGACGAAGCCAGCGCCAGCCTGCTGCTACCGGCCGGACATCGCGGCCCGGCCTTCCTGGTCATGGACAACTTCCGCGCCACCCTGCGCTACAACAATTCCTCGGCCTATGCGCTGGCTATCGGCCTGCTGGCAGAGAGCTTCCAGGGCCAGGGCCGGATCAGTGGCAGCTGGCCACGTGGCGAGCAGCCGCTCAGCCGTTCCGAACGCCTGGAACTGCAGGAGCGCCTGGTCGAACAGGGCTTCGATCCGGGCATGCCGGACGGCATCATCGGTGCCAACACCCGCAAGGCGATCCGGGGCTTCCAGCAGCGCCTAGGCTGGCCGGCCGACGGGCACCCGACCCAGGAGCTGCTCGGCCGGCTGCGCGCCCAGCCTTGAGCGGGTGACTCCGGCTGCAGCGTGCTCACCCGACCCAGGGCCCGATGGCCTGATGCAGAAACAGAAAAGCCCCGGCAAGCATGGCCGGGGCTTTTTCGTTTTCAGCGAGAACAGCCAAAGCACATCAGTGCTTAACGGCAACCTCGTAGAGGTAGTCCGGGAGCGGATCGATGACGACCTGCTGTCCCTGGTAATGCGCCTGCACCGACTCGCGCGGTACCACACCATGCGGCACGCGCTGGTCGCCACCGAGACGCTGGCGCGCGCGGTAGTCGATCACGCAGCCATCCGCTTCGACCCAGAAGTGCGGCGATAGCACCTTACCGTCCAGCTCAACCTGCCCCAGCATCGCGCGGTATGGAATGTGCTGCCTGGCCAGACGCGTCACCACCAGACGGCTCATCGCATCGCATTCGACCTTCGCGGCGTCCAGATCGTCAAGCAGGCTCTTTAACTGGGGTTCGTTCATCTGCTGTGGCCCTCGGTTGGCCTCGTGGTGTAAACGAGCGCCACTATAGACCAAAGTCTAATGCGGTGAAATGCCGCAATTTCCCTGCCAACCGCATCGCGACAACCGGAAACCCCGATGGCAGACGGCAACTGCAGAACCGTAGCAGGCCCTGAACGAACAAAACCGCGCAAACAACCGAGTTGCCGCGCGGTCATGACTGCCGCTTCGAAGGGAGCCTTCGGACTAGTCCTGCCTGGCTCCATGCGCCTGCTGATCGGCGTGGTACGACGAGCGTACCAGCGGACCCGAGGCGATATTCTTGAAGCCCATTTTCATCCCCTCTTCGGCAAACCAGGCGAAGGTATCGGGATGGACGAAGCGCTGCACCGGCAGGTGGCTGCGCGACGGTTGCAGGTACTGCCCGAGGGTGAGCATGTCGATGTCGTGCTCGCGCATGCGATGCATGACCTCGATGACCTCCTCGTCGGTTTCACCCAATCCAAGCATCAGTCCCGACTTGGTCGGTACGCCCGGGACGCGCTGCTTGAACTTCTCAAGCAGGTCGAGCGACCACTCGAAATCCGACCCCGGACGCGACGACTTGTACAAACGCGGAACCGTTTCCAGGTTGTGGTTGAACACATCCGGCGGCTCGCTGGCGGTAATCTCCAGCGCGATATCCATGCGTCCGCGATAGTCCGGCACCAGGGTTTCCAGCTGGATGGACGGCGACAGCTTGCGGATCTCGCGCAGGCAATCGGCGAAATGCTGGGCACCGCCGTCGCGCAGATCGTCGCGGTCCACCGAGGTGATCACCACGTATTTCAAGCGCATGTCGGCGATCGCCTGGGCCAGGTTCTTCGGCTCGTCAGGGTCCAGCGCATTGGGGCGGCCATGACCGACGTCGCAGAACGGGCAGCGACGGGTACAGATGTCGCCCATGATCATGAACGTGGCGGTCCCGCTGGAGAAGCACTCGCCCAGGTTCGGGCAGGAGGCTTCTTCGCAGACACTGTGCAGCTTGTGCTTGCGCAGTGTTTGCTTGATCTGATCGACCTCGGGCGAAACCGGAATACGCACGCGAATCCAGTCAGGCTTCTTCGGCAGTTCTTCAGTGGGGATGATCTTCACCGGAATCCGCGCAACCTTCTCGGCACCGCGCAGCTTGACACCAGCCTCGACCTTGGCCGGGCGCTTGCCTGCCGTTTCTACACTACTCATATGCTTCGATTCCGCCCGCGAGGGTCTTCTGTTGCGTGTAGCCGAGCTGCCGGACCAGTTGCTCGCGCAGCTTCTCGGCCACGTCGGAAATGTCGATCGGCCCGATCAAGTCACGCAATTGGGTCATTGGCAACCCTGCGTAACCGCAGGGATTGATGCGCCGGAAAGGCTCGAGGTCCATGTCCACGTTCAGCGCCAGGCCGTGGAAAGACCGGCCATTGCGAATGCGCAGGCCCAGGGATGCGATCTTCGCACCGCTGACGTAAACACCCGGTGCATCCGGCTTGGCTATCGCCGTAACACCGTAACTGGCCAGCAGCTCTACCAGGCTGTTCTCGATACGGCTCACCAGTTCGCGCACACCGATCCCGAGCCGGCGCACGTCAAGCAGCAGGTAGCCGACGAGCTGGCCTGGCCCGTGATAGGTCACCTGGCCTCCTCGATCGACCTGCACCACCGGAATCTCGCCGGGAAACAGCAGATGCTCGGCCTTGCCGGCCTGGCCCTGGGTGAAAACGGGAGGATGCTGAAGCAACCAGATCTCGTCCGCGCTGTCGGGGCCGCGCTTATTGGTGAAATGCTGCATGGCCTGCCAGGCAGTTCGGTACTCGAGCAGACCGAGGTCACGCACGCCCACATCGTGGGTCATCACAGCACCATGTGAACACGGCCGGTGGCCCGCAGATCGACATGAATGGCCTGCAGTTGCTCGACACCGGTAGCCGTGATCAGCACCTGCAGCGAAAGGAAACGGCCATTTCGGCTGTCGCGGGTGACAACAGTGGTTTCGTCGAAATCCGGCGCATGGCGCTGGATGACCTCAATCACCACTTCGCGAAAGTCCTCGCCGGCGTCGCCGATCACCTTGATCGGGTAGCGCTCACAGGGAAAATCGATCTTGGGTGCAGCTATATCGTCTTGGCTATCGGTCATGGCGTAACAGGCTCGTGACCCGCACGTGCGCCGCGGCGGGATCAGCCGGGCGCACTCGAGCGTGGTCAGTTGAACAGGCTGAAGAAGAACAGGCGAATGCTATCCCAAAAACGGCGGAACAGCCCACCCTCTTCTACGGTTTCCAGCGCAATCAGATCAGTGCTGCGGACCACCTTGTCGTCCAGCTTGACCTCCACCTTGCCTATCACGTCGCCCTGCTGGACCGGCGCGGTCAGCGTGCCGGTGAAGCTCATGACCGCTTGCAGTTTTTCCGCCTGGCCACGCGGCAGAGTCATGGTCAGATCCTCTGCCAGACCGGCTTTGATCTTGTCCTGCTGCCCTTTCCAGACCTGCGCCTGCGCCAGTTCGGCCCCCTTCTCATAGAAGGTGCGGGTTTCGAAGAAGCGGAATCCGTAGGTCAGCAGCTTCTGAGTCTCGGCAGCACGAGCCTGCTCGCTGCTGGTGCCGAATACCACCGAGATCAGGCGCATGTTGTCACGCACCGCGGAAGCCACCAGGCAGTAGCCAGCCTCTTCGGTATGCCCGGTCTTCAGGCCGTCGACGGTCTTGTCGCGCCACAACAGCAGATTGCGGTTGGGCTGCTTGATGTTGTTCCAGAAGAATTCCTTTTGCGCATAGATCGCATAGTGCGCCGGGTCCTCGTGGATGATCGCGCGGGCCAGCTTGCCCATGTCGTTGGCCGATGAGTAGTGGTCCGGATCCGGCAGGCCGGTGGCATTGACGAAGTGGCTGTTGGTCATGCCCAGACGCTGAGCGGTGCTGTTCATCAGGTCGGCAAACGCTTCCTCGCTACCGGCGATGTACTCGGCCATCGCCACGCTGGCATCGTTGCCCGACTGGATGATGATGCCGTGCAGCAGGTCGTCCACCGAAACCTGGGTATTGACCTGAATGAACATGCGCGAACCGCCAGTACGCCAGGCCTTCTCGCTTACCGTGACCATGTCAGCGTCACTGATCTGGCCTTTCTTGATCTCCAGCGTGGCGATGTAGGCGGTCATCAGTTTGGTCAGGCTGGCCGGTGGCAGGCGCTCGTCGCCATTGTGCTCGACCAGCACCTCACCACTGGCGGCGTCCATCAGCATGTAGGACTTGGCAGCCAGCTGCGGAGCCGACGGCAGCATTTGGGCCGCCCAGACGGTCGGAGCGACCGCCAGCAGAGTCAGTACCATGAAGCGTTGCACGAGGCTGGTGATGTTCATCCGAATCCCAATTAAGTCAGGTAAAACAAAGCAAGAATTGCAAACGGTCAATCGGCAGAAACCCGCCGCGGCTGTCCGAGATTGGCCAGGCGAACGCTCTGCTCGAGCTGCGTGGCCTCATCTGGCGTGTCGATAGGTCCCAAGCGCACCCGATGCAGGGTCTGCTGGTTGTGTACCACCGAGCTGATGAATACCGGTGCGGACACTACACCACTCAGCTTGTCCTTGAGCAGCTGCGCTGCATCCGGATTGGCGAAGGCGCCCACCTGGAGAAACAGGCCACCCGCTGCGGACGAAGCGTCCTTTCCTGCATCGACCTCCAGCGGCACCGTGACCGCAGCGTGCTGCCGAGGCGGTGGCGTGTACTGCTCGATCGGTTGGGCGATGGTGCCGGACGGCGGCTTGGCAGCGGCCATCTGCGGCTGCGCCATCATCGTCGGCACCGGCCGACCCTGATCGGCCCACCACTGCTGCGGATCGATCCCCTCGACCTTCACCCTGGCGGTGCCGCTATCGGCGTAGCCGAGCTTTTTCGCGGCCGCAAAGGACAGGTCGATGATCCTGTCCGAGTAGAACGGACCACGGTCGTTGACCCGCAATGTCACGCTGCGCCCGTTGTCCAGGTTGGTCACCTTGACATACGTGGGCAGCGGCAAGGTCTTGTGCGCCGCACTCATGCCGTACAGATCGTACTTCTCGCCATTGGCCGTGGGCTGCCCATGGAACTTGGTGCCGTACCAGGACGCGGTACCCGTCGCCGAGTAGCGGCGACCGTCGCTGATAGGGAAGTAGGTCTTGCCCAGCACTGTATAGGGATTGGCCTTGACAGGCCCGTAATGGGGCATCGGAACGGCATCGGGAATCTGCGAAACGTCGACGTCCCACCAGGGCGCGCCGTCCTTGTGCGGACGGCTGTAGTCGCCCGGCCCGCTGATGCCGCTGCTCTTGCCGGGCATGCCGCTGGGCGCAGGCGTGGATGAACAGCTTGCCAGCAGCACAGCAGTCACGGTCAGGCCGAGCAGCCTGCTCCAGAGAAGGTTCATTGTTCGCGTTCGCCCCGCGCTTCGGCCAGCAACTGGGACAGCTGATGCACGGCCATGGCGTACATCACGCTGCGGTTATAGCGGGTGATGACATAGAAGTTCGGCAGACCCACCCAGTATTCGTCGCCCTCGGCGCCGTCCAGCCGGAAGGCGGTCACGGCCGTCTCGTCAGCCACGGCCGGGTTGAACGACCAACCCAGACTGCGCATCTCGCCCGCGTTCTTCTGCGACTCGAGCCCGACGGTGAGTCCTTCTTCGTGGCGTTCGCCCGATACCTCGGCGCGGGCCACGACGGACCCGTTGGCGGTCCAGCCATGCTGTTTGAAGTAACTGGCGGCACTGCCGATGGCGTCGGCCGGATTGTTCCAGATATTGATATGGCCATCACCGTCGAAGTCCACGGCATATGCGCGGAAACTGCTCGGCATGAACTGCGGCAAGCCCATGGCGCCAGCATAGGAACCCTTCAGCGACAGCGGATCGACCTGCTCCTCCCGGGCCAGCAGCAGAAACTCCTTGAGCTGCTGACGGAAGAAAGGCTGTCGCGGCGGATAGTCGAAGCCCAGGGTCGAAAGCGCATCGATGACCCGGTGGCTGCCGGTGTTGCGCCCATAGAAGGTTTCCACGCCGATGATCGCCACGATGACTTCCGCCGGCACGCCGTATTCGGCCTCGGCACGCGACAACGTCTCTTCATTCTGCCGCCAGAAGTCGACGCCCTGGGCGATACGCGACTCGGTGAGGAAGATCGGCCGGTACTCCTTCCACGGCTTGACCCGCTCGGCCGGACGCGAAATGGCGTCGAGGATCGCCTGCTTGCGTTCGGCCTGGGCGAACAGATCGTGCAACTGTTCGCTGACGAACCCATAGTCACGGGTCATCTCCGCGATGAACTCGTCCACGTTCGGACCGACGTAATCCGCGGCCTGCAGCGGCAGACTACCGAGCACAGCGCCGGCCAAGCCCACGCCCCCGAGCATCCGTGCCACCCAGCCACGCCGTAATGAAATCAACAAATTCACTCTCGTCAAACCTGCGCGATCCACTTGCGATGGGTGTGGATCGACATCAAAACCCCGAACCCTGACAACAGGGTCACTAGCGAAGTTCCGCCATAACTGATGAAGGGCAGCGGCACGCCCACGACCGGCAACAGTCCACTGACCATACCGATATTGACGAAAACGTAAACAAAGAAGGTCATCGTCAACGCACCGGCCAGCAGTTTTCCGAACAGAGTCTGTGCCTGCACGGTGATCACCAGCCCCCGGGTGATCAGCAACCCATAGACCAGCAGAAGCAGGCAGACGCCGACCAGGCCGAACTCTTCGGCAAGCACGGCGATGATAAAGTCCGTATGGCTTTCCGGCAAAAAATCCAGGTGCGACTGGGTGCCGGCCAGCCAGCCCTTGCCGAAGACGCCCCCGGAGCCGATCGCCGCCTTCGACTGGATGATGTTCCAGCCGGTGCCCAGCGGATCGCTTTCGGGATCGAGGAACGTCAGCACACGCTGTTTCTGGTAGTTGTGCAGGACGAAGAACCACATCGCCACGGCGATCGGCACGACTGCCGCGACGGCGCCGATGATCCAGCGCCAGCGCAACCCAGCGATGAACAGCACGAAGGCGCCGGAGGCGAGGATCAACAACGAGGTACCCAGGTCCGGCTGCTTGAGGATCAACACGAACGGAACGAAGATCAGCGACAGGCTGATGACCGTGTGCTTGAGGCTCGGTGGCAGGCTACGCGTGGACAGGTACCAGGCGATGGTCATCGGCATGATGATCTTCATGAACTCCGAGGGCTGGAAGCGGATCACCCCAGGAATGTTGATCCAGCGCGTGGCGCCCATTGCGGTATGGCCGGCAACCTCCACCGCCACCAGCAGCGCCACCACCGCGAGATAGCCAAGCGGGACCCAGCGTGCCATGAAGCGCGGCTCGAACTGCGCGATCACCAGCATGGCACCGAGACCGAGACCGAAGGAGCTCGCCTGCTTTATGACCAAGTCCCAGTTCTTGCCGCTGGCCGAATAGAGGACGAACAGGCTGCCGGCGGCCAGCACCAGCAGCAGCACCAGCAGCAGCCCGTCGATGTGCAGCCGCTGCAGCAGGCTGGCGCGGCGGCGCAACACATCCTCGCGCGACAAGGACCGATCGAAATTACCACTCATTGCTGGACCTCTTCGGCACTCACCGGCGGCGCGAACTCGGGCTTGAGCTTGCCGTCCTTGCCCAACAGCCAGGCGTCCATGACCTGCTTGGCCACGGGTGCGGCGACGCCGGAACCGGATTCGCCATTTTCCACCATCACCGCGACCGCGATCTGCGGGTCATGCACCGGGGCGAACGCGACGAACAGGGCATGGTCACGATGCCGCTCGGCCAATTTGGCACTGTCGTACTTCTCCCCCTGGCGAATCGCCACGACCTGCGCAGTACCGCTTTTTCCGGCAATGCGATAGGCCGCGCTGTCGCCGACCTTGCGCGCCGTGCCGCGCGCGCCATGCAGCACCTGCTCCATGCCGTGCGTTGCGTAATCCCAGAAGCGGGGATCGCGCAACTGGATGTCCGGCACCGGGTCCGGGTCTACCGGCGGCTCGCCTCCAATGCTGCGAGCCAGATGCGGGCGGATCCACTTGCCGCGTGTCGCCACCAGGGCGGTAGCCTGGGCCAGTTGCAGCGGAGTGGCCTGCATGTATCCCTGGCCAATGCCGAGAATGACCGTCTCGCCGGGGTACCAGGACTGGCGGTAGCGCGCGCGCTTCCATTCGCGCGACGGCATCAGGCCGGCGGTCTCCTCGTGCATGTCCAGCGACACGCGCTGACCCAGGCCGAAACGGGTCATGTAGTCGTGCATGCGGTCGACGCCCAGCTTGTGGGCCATGTCATAGAAGTAGGTGTCGTTGGATCGGGCGATGGCCAGATCGAGATTCACCCAGCCGTCGCCGCTGCGGTTCCAGTTGCGGTACTTGTGCTGCACGTTGGGCAACTGGAAGTAGCCCGGATCGAATACCCGGCTGGCCGGGGTGATCACGCCGGCATCGAGTCCGGCGATGGCCATCATCGGCTTGATCGTCGAGCCCGGCGGATACAGGCCGCGCAACACACGGTTGTACAGCGGCCGGTCGATGGAATCGCGCAGCTCGCCATAGTCCTTGAAACTGATGCCGGTGACGAACAGGTTGGGGTCGAAGCTCGGCTGGCTGACCATCGCCAGCACCTCGCCGGAGTCCGGCAACAGCGCGACGATCGCGCCGCGACGCCCGCCCAGCGCGGCTTCCGCAGCCTCCTGCAGATCGAGGTCGAGGGACAGCGTGATGTCCTTGCCCTGTATCGGGTCGGTTCGCTTGAGCACCCGCAGGACCCTGCCGCGCGCATTGGTCTCGACTTCCTCGTAGCCGACCCGGCCATGCAGCTCGTCTTCGTAGAATTTCTCGATACCGGTCTTGCCGATGTGATGCGTACCGCTGTAATTGACCGGATCGAGCTGCTTGACCTCCTGCTCGTTGATTCGCCCGACGTAGCCCACCGAGTGCGCGAAGTGCGGCCCCTGCGGGTAATGCCGCACCAGCTGCGCCGCCACCTCGACGCCGGGCAGACGGAACTGGTTCACGGCGATGCGTGCAATCTGCTCCTCCGACAGCTCGTACATGATCGGTACCGGCTCGAACGGCCGCCGGCCCTGCAGCACGCGCTTCTCGAACAGCCCGCGCTCCTCCTCGCTCAGCTCCAGTATCTCGACCACCGAGTCAAGCACGACCCGCCAGTCGCCGGCACGCTCACGGGTGACCGTCAGGCTGAAACTGGGCCGGTTGTCGGCGATGACACGTCCCTGCCGATCGAAGATCAACCCGCGGCTGGGCGGAATCGGCTGCACATGGACGCGGTTGTTCTCCGACAGCGTCGAATGGTGTTCGAACTGGATCACCTGCAGGTAGTACATCCGCGCCACCAGCACACCGATCAACAGCAAGACGAACACAAGACCCACGGTGACACGCCGGCGCACCAGCACGGCGTCCTTCTCGTGGTCCTTGAGCTGAATCGGTTGCGGCATGTCGGGGGGGTTCGCGTACTACTTGTGATAGGGATGCCCGGACAACAACGTCCAGGCACGATAAATCTGCTCGCCGATCAGGATCCGCACCAGCGGGTGCGGCAGCGTCAGCGGAGACAGCGACCAGCGCTGCTCGCTGCGCGCGCAGACTTCCGGTGCCAGGCCTTCCGGCCCGCCAACCATCAGGTTGACGTTGCGCGCATCGAGCCGCCAGCGCTCCAGTTCCGCCGCCAGCTGCTCGGTGCTCCAGGGCTTGCCGTGCACTTCCAGCGTGACGATGCGCTCGCCCGGCTGAACCCTGCCCAGCATGGCCTCGCCTTCCTGGCGAATCAACCGCGCAACGTCGGCGTTCTTGCCGCGGGTGTTGAGCGGAATTTCGTGCAGTTCCAGCGGCAGCTCGGACGGCAGACGCCTGGCATACTCCTGCCAGCCGTCCTCGACCCAGCGCGGCATCTTCGAGCCGACCGCAATCAGCTTGATCCGCACGCTTACTCCGCGTCGTTGGCGTGTTGCGCGCGGCTCTGCTCGGCACCCTGCCAGAGACGCTCCAGGTCGTAGAACTGGCGGGTCGGCACCTGCATCACGTGTACGACGACGTCGTCCAGGTCGAGCAGCGCCCACTCACCGCCCTCAAGCCCTTCACTGCCGAGCGGGCGCACGCCTTGTTCCTTGACCTTTTCCAGCACGTTCTCGACAAGCGACTTGACGTGGCGGCTGGAGCTGCCGCTGGCGATGATCATGTAATCGGTGACGCTGGTCTTGCCGCGAACATCGATGGTGGTGATGTCTTGACCCTTCAGGTCTTCCAGGGCGGAGATCGCCAGCTTGACCAAATCTTCAGTTTGCATAACGTGAAAAAAACCTCAGTTCGACGCCCGGTACAGTCCGTGCGCGTTGATATAAGCCAAGACGGCGTCGGGAACCAGAAATCGGACCGACTTGCCGCTGGCCAGCAATTGGCGAATCTGTGTCGCCGACACTTCCAGCGGTGTCTGCCAGACGAAGGCGATCTGACCGCTGCCGCCGCACAACGCCTGCGGGTCCGGCACGCTGCGTCCAGCGAGCAGATCGCGCAGCGCCTGCGGCGCCTCGGTGCCGGCATCCGGTCGCTGCAGGACCAGAATATGGCAGTAATCGAGCAACTCCTCCCAACGATGCCAGGTTGGCAACCCGCAGAAGGCGTCCCAGCCCACCACCAGCAGCAGCTGGTCGTCGGCATTCAGCTCGGCGCGCAGGGAAATCAGCGTGTCGATGGTGTAGGACGGCTTTTCCCGCTCCAGCTCGCGCGCATCCACGCACAGCGGGGGCAGGTCCTGCACGGCCAGACGGACCATCGCCAGGCGATCCTGCGCCGAGCAGTTGGGGGTATCGCGGTGCGGCGGTCGGGCATTGGGAATCAGCCGCAGCTCGTCGAGGCCGAACATCTCGGCCACTTCCAGCGCGCCGCGCAGGTGACCGATATGAACCGGATCGAAGGTGCCGCCGAGAATGCCGATGCGCCGGACGCCGCTTCCCTGACTCATCAGGTACGGACGTGGCCGTCGCCGAAAACCACGTACTTCTCGCTGGTCAGCCCTTCCAGGCCGACCGGGCCGCGAGCGTGCAGCTTGTCGGTGGAGATGCCGATCTCCGCGCCCAGGCCGTACTCGAAACCATCGGCGAAGCGTGTCGAGGCATTGACCATCACCGATGCCGAATCCACTTCGGTGAGGAAGCGCCGGGCATCACTGAAGTTCTCGGTCACGATCGCATCGGTGTGTTGCGATCCATAGCGATTGATGTGCTCGATGGCCTCGTCCAGCGAGTCGACGATGCGGATCGACAGGATCGGCGCGTTGTATTCGGCGGACCAGTCTTCCTCGCGGGCCTCCAGCACTTCGCTGCCGAGCAGCGCACGGGTCCGCGCACAGCCACGCAGCTCGACGCCCTTCTCGCGGTAGATGGCCGCCAGTGGCGGCAGCACCTGCTCGGCGATGTGCTGGTGCACCAGCAGCGTTTCCATGGTGTTGCATGGAGCGAAGCGCTGGGTCTTGGCGTTGTCGGCGATGCGGATGGCCTTGCCCGCATCGGCGGCCACATCGATGTAGACATGGCACACGCCGTCCAGGTGCTTGATCACCGGCACGCGGGCATCGCGACTGATGCGCTCGATCAGCCCCTTGCCACCGCGCGGCACGATCACGTCCACGTATTCCGGCATGCTGATCAGCGCGCCGACCGCGGCCCGGTCAGTGGTTTCCACGACCTGCACGGCGGCTGCCGGCAGTCCGGCTTCGGCCAGACCGTGCTGGATGCAGCGGGCAATGGCCTGGTTGGAGTGAATGGCCTCGGAGCCGCCGCGCAGGATGGTCGCATTGCCCGACTTCAGGCACAGGCTGGCGGCATCGATGGTCACATTGGGGCGCGACTCGTAGATGATGCCGACCACGCCCAGCGGCACGCGCATCTTGCCGACCTGAATACCGGACGGCATGTAGCGCATGTCGCGAATCTCGCCGATCGGGTCCGGCAGCGCGGCGACCTGGCGCAGCCCTTCGATCATGCCGTCGATCACCTTTGGCGTCAGCGCCAGGCGATCGAGCATCGCGGCGTCCAGGCCACTGGCACGGCCACCGGCGAGATCAAGCTCATTGGCACGTTGCAATTCCTCGCGGGCGGCGTCGAGCGCGGCGGCGGCAGCCTGCAGGGCACGGTTCTTCTGCGCGGTACTGGCACGCGCAAGCACCCGTGAGGCCTCGCGCGCGGCGCGGCCCAGGCGGGTCATGTAATCGAGTACGGACTCGGTCATGGGTCTAGCTGGCCTGACTGAAGGGAAAGCCGCTGATTATAGCCACCCCGACCGTCCGCGCACAGCGGCGCCCGGCGAAAGGAGCGTAATTGCCCGCTGTTGCCGCTGCGTGGGCCGCCAGCCGGCGGGGTATCATCGGCGCGCAGGAAACCCGTTGCCCTTTCGTCAGGTCGAAAGGCGACCCCGACGCAAGGAAACATCCATGGGCCAATGGCTCGGCACCTTCACTGACTGGCTCGCCATCCACCCTCAATGGCTGGGCCTGGCGCTGCTCATCGTCGCCTGCCTGGAATGCCTGGCCGTGATCGGCCTGGTCATCCCCGGCACCGTACTGACTTTCACGATTGCCGTGCTGGCGGGCAGCGGTGTGCTGACGCTCGCGCAAACGCTGACCCTCGGCTTCCTCGGCGGACTGCTCGGCGACTTGCTTTCCTATGCCCTGGGCCGGCGCTATCACCAGGGCATCCGCAGCCTGCCCGGCCTGTGTGAGCATCCCGAATGGCTAATGCGTGCCGAACATTACTTCCAGCGCTACGGTGTCGCCAGCCTGCTGGTCGGCCGTTTCATCGGTCCCCTGCGACCGATGCTGCCGATGACCGCCGGAATGCTCGACATGCCCTTCGGGCGCTTCCTGCTGGTCAGCCTGTGTGCCGCTGCCGGCTGGTCGATGGCCTACCTGCTGCCCGGCTGGAGCGCCGGTGCCGCCATGCGCCTGCCGCTGGCCGAGGGTTTCTGGAGCGAAGCCGCGGTCGTCGTCGCTGCGCTGCTCGTGCTGATCGGTGTAACCGTATTCGGCAGCCTGCGGCAGTTACGCTGGGTCAGCGCACTGTCGGCCGGACTCAGCATGATCTTGCTGCTCGGCCTGTTTTTCGGCTGGCCGCACCTGAAGGAGCTCGACGAAGGGCTGCTCGCGGTCATCCAGGGCGAGCGCAGCGCGACGTTCGACAGGGTGATGGTGGTCATCACCCGAGCCGGTGATTTCCATACCCAGCTGTGGGCCGCGGCCCTGCTGTGCGTACTGCTCCTGGCGCTGCGCCAGTGGCGCACGGCAACGTTCGCCATCCTCACGCTGCTGGGCACAGCCCTGGCCAACGGCGCACTGAAAGCCACCTTCGCCCGAATTCGCCCGGAAGTGCTGATGGAGCCACTGAGCACCTATAGCTTCCCCAGCGGGCACAGCTCCGCGGCGTTCGCCTTCTTCCTCACCCTCGGCGTACTCGCCGGCCGCAACCAGCCGCCGCGACTGCGCCTGACCTGGCTACTGCTGGCCAGCCTGCCGGCGACGGCGATCGCGCTCTCGCGGGTTTACCTCGGCGTCCACTGGCCCACCGACGTCACCGCCGGTGCCCTGCTCGCCGCCGGCATCTGCGCGACGAGCCTGACCCTCGTGCAATGGCGCAGCCCTCTGAGCGCCATGCCGCCGCGCGTCTGGTGGCTGATCCTGCCGGCGTGCCTGGGCCTGATCGGCGCGTACAGCGTCTGGGCCCTGCCAGGGGCGATGCAGATGTATCACTATCAGTGACCCCCGCAGCGAACTGACGACCCGCGCCCGGATTCTTCACCCGAACCCAGCAGAATGTGCGGGGCTTCCTTGCGTCCAGCGCAGCATCCACCGAGAGTCCGGCCAACGGCAGAGCAGGCTTCTGCCGTTGGGTTTTCGGAAAACTCGGCACACTGCCCAAGGACTGGATGATCCCCATGCGCGAAGCAAGACTACTGACCTTCAGCACTCACGACGCGAGCGAACTTCACTACCGTCACTGGCCGGCAACATCGCCCACCGAGACACGCCGCGCCATCGTGATGTTTCACCGAGGACACGAGCACTCGGCCCGCCTGGCCCACCTCGTCGATGAACTGGAGCTTCCCGACTGCGATTTCTTCGCATGGGACGCGCGCGGACACGGCCTGTCGCCTGGCGCTCGCGGAGACAGCCCGGGCTTTGCGACGAGCGTGCGAGACGTGCAGACGTTCATCGACCACATCGGCGCGGTCCACCACGTCGCAGAAGAAAACCTGGCGGTCGTTGCGCAAAGCGTAGGAGCGGTGATCGTTTCGACATGGGTCCATGACTACGCCCCGAGAATCCGGGCGCTGGTACTGGCGTCACCAGCATTCGAAGTGAAGCTGTACGTACCGTTCGCCCGGACAGGGTTAACGCTCATGCGGGCGCTTCGTGGCAACTTCTTCGTCAACAGCTACGTCAAGGCCCGTTTCCTGACGCACGACCCCGAACGGATTCGCAGCTACCAGCAGGACCCGCTCATTGCCAGGGCCATTTCCGTCGACATGCTCCTCGGATTGCACGAGGCTGGCCGGCGCACCGTCGCGGATGCACAGGCGATCCAGGTCCCGACCCAACTGCTGATCTCCGGGGCAGACTTCGTCGTCGAACGCAAACCGCAGCTCGCGTTCTTCGAAAGGCTCGGATGCCTGCGCAAGGAAAAGCACATCCTGCCCGGCTTCTTCCACGACACGCTTGGCGAGCGGGATCGCCACCAGGCCACAGGTCGGGTCCGTCGTTTCATCCGCCACAACTTCGATACGCCGATGGCGCGCCCGTCGCTCCTCGATGCGGACCGAATCGGCCCGATGTGTGCCGAAGCGGAAGCACTGGCCGCCCCCGTGGCGCCCAATTCCATACAGGGATGTTACTGGCGCGCCATGCGTGCCGGGATGCATCTGGGCGCCCGGCTTTCGCATGGGCTGAAGCTCGGTATCGAAACCGGCTTCGATTCCGGCAGCACGCTCGACTACGCCTACCAAAACACGCCGACCGGCCTGACCGTCCTGGGCCGCAAGATCGACCAGCTTTATTTGAACGCCATTGGCTGGCGAGCGATACGTCCGAGAAAACGGCATATAGAAGAGCTGTTGCGCGTGGCGATCAGCCGCCTGCGAAGCAGCGACGAGCCGGTACATATCGTGGACATCGCCGCCGGTCACGGGCGCTACATCCTCGAAGCGGTAAAAGGCCTCGAAGAGCGCCCGGCGTCCATTCTTCTGCGCGACTACAGCGACGCCAACGTACGCCATGGCAGTGCCCTGATTCAGACGAATGGTCTCGACGAGATCGCCCGCTTCATCAAGGCTGATGCATTCGACCAGGCAGGGCTGGCGGCACTTTCACCGCGCCCCACGCTAGCCGTGGTATCCGGGCTCTACGAGCTGTTCGCTGACAACCAGTTGGTCGGCCGCTCCCTGGCCGGCCTCGTCGATGCGCTGCAGCCCGGCGGGTACCTGATCTACACCGGTCAACCCTGGCATCCACAGCTGAAGCTCATAGCCCGAGCGCTCACCAGCCACCGGGACGGACAGGCATGGGTGATGCGCCGCCGCACACAGGCCGAAATGGACCAACTGGTAGCGGCAGCAGGGCTGCTGAAAATCACGCAGCGTATCGATGACTGGGGCATCTTCACGGTGTCGCTGGCGCAGAAACCTTACTGACAGCTCATCGTTCGCGCTGCCGACAGCATGACCGGCGATGCTGCCCTCGACGCGGCGCGCGCGCCGGGCAACGCCCGCGAGGGCCAGCCTTACGCCCCGTCCTGCAATCGCTCCAGCAGGTTCTGGATCTGCTCGAGCTGCCGCTCAGGCTCGTCCAGCCCGAGCAGCTCGATCTTCTGCTCAGGCTCGAATGGCAGCAGATAGGCCAGCTGATTGGCCAGGCTCGCCTGATCGCCCACGGCACCGCCCAGGCCGAGGGTTTTCACCATCGGGTGCTGACCGAGCGCTTCGAGCAGCACCAGCAGATCGGCGTGTCGCGCAGCCAGCGGCCGGGCATCGGCCTCGCCGCGCCAGGCCACCTGGGCAACGGCCAACTGGTCACGCATTACCTCGTGCGACTCCACCTCGAAGCGCCGCCCGCCTTCGACCCGGATGCCCAGCAAGCCGTTGGGCAGTTGCTGCCAGTCGCGAATCAGCGCTTCGCAACCGATGCGGGCAAAGGATGCCGGTGCCGCGCCGACTTCACTGCCGTCGAGGATATGCACCACGCCGAAGCCGTGCCCGGCCTTCAGGCACTGGCTGACCATGTCGAGATAGCGCGCCTCGAAGATCTGCAGGTCGAGCACACAGCCGGGAAACAGCACGGTATCCAGCGGAAACAACGGCAATCTCATGCGGACTCCATCAAAGCAGCAAGGCAACCGCCAGCGGCAGCAGCACCGCGGTCAATACTCCCATCAGGCTCATGGCCAGGGCGGCGAAAGCACCGCACTCGTCGCTTTCCTGCAACGCCTGTGCGGTTCCCACGGCGTGAGCGGTCAGGCCCAGCGCAATGCCGCGGGCCGCAGGATGCTGAACGCCAAAGCGGCGCAACAGTTCCGGACCGAGGATCGCACCGAGCACGCCGGTGATCATCACGAACACGGCGGCCAGGGCCACCACCCCACCGATCTGCTCGGCCACCAGCATGGCGATCGGCGAAGTCACCGACTTCGGCGCCAGCGTCATCAGGATCATCCGGTCGGCCCCGAACGCCCACGCCAGGGCCATCCCCAGCGCCGTGGCGAATGCCCCTGCCAGCAGCAGAGTGATAACGATCGGACCGAACAGTTCGCGAATACGCCGCAGGTTCAGGTACAGCGGTACGGCCAGCGCAACGGTGGCCGGCCCCAGCAGGATCGTCAGCCATTGCGCGCTGATGCGGTATTCGTCGTAGTCGATTCCGCACAACAGCAGAATGCCGACGACCAGCGTCATCGACACCAGCACCGGCTGCAGGAACACCCAGCGGGTTTTCTCGTAAGCCGCGAACGCCAGCTGAAAGGCCGCCAGGGTGATGCCCACGCCGAACAGCGGATGGTGGATCAGGGCCTGCCACGCCGCCTGCCAGTGCAACTCCATCATGCGCCCTCCTGGCGACGCTGCTTGCGTCGGATCAGCGCCTGCATCAGCCAGCCGGTAAACACCAGCGAGACCAGCAGTGAAACCACCAGCACGCCGACAATGGCCCAGAAGTCATCGAGGATCGCCCCGGTATAGGCCATCACACCGACTGCCGGCGGCACCAGCAACAGCGGCAGGTAACGCAGCAGGCTGCTGGCCGCCAACTGCAGCGACTGGCTGGCATGTCCGCGCGCCAGCAGCCCGGCGAACAGCAGCACCAGGCCGATGATGGGCCCCGGCAGCATGGGCAGGAACAGCACGTTGAGCACGGTGCCGAGCAACTGGAACACGACAAGCCAGGTCAGGCCTCTGAGCAGCATGGGAGCCTCCCGCAAATTGCGCCAGTATAAAGGGCAACGCTGGCGACCGCCCGCGCCGCGATATGACGGGCCATTCGCCACGCCGATGCTGGTTTGCCGTGGTTGCCGCACGTGCTGATCTAGGCCCCGTACAAAAGGCCCGCTGCCCGTCTGGGGCCGAGGGCCGCATCTCGAACCGCATTCGTGAACAAACACAAGAACAATCGGGAGGACACATGCCACAGGTACCCGTCGCACAGCTCAAGGATTACATCGGCAAGGAACTGGGCCACTCCGACTGGCTGACCGTCGATCAGCAGCGCGTCGACCGGTTCGCCGACTGCACCGGCGATCACCAATTCATCCATGTGGATGCCGAAAAGGCCGCACAGACCCCATTCGGCGGCACCATCGCCCATGGTTTCCTCTCGCTGTCGCTGCTGCCAATGTTGTCCGGGAATCTCATGATCGTGCCCGAAGGCACCCGAATGGGCGTCAACTATGGCCTCGACAGCCTGCGTTTCATTCAGCCGGTTCGGGTCGGCTCGCGTGTTCGCCTGGCGCTGACTTTGCTCGACGCCTATGAAAAGAATCCGGGCCAATGGCTGCTCAAGGCGCGCGCCGTCATGGAAATCGAGGGATCGGAAAAACCCGCATACATCGCCGAAACCCTGGCGCTGTGCGTGCTCTGATTCAGCTGCGGACGATTGTCGCAGCCCGCCCGGTTTACGGCATACTGCGGACTCCTGCCCTGAGCGGATGTCCGCATGCTTCGCCTCGTCCCGTTACTGCTGATCGGCCTGCTCACCGCCTGCGGTGAAGGCGAGCCCCTTGCCCCCGCCAATGCCGTATTGCCTGACGGCGGCCGCTATCGCGGCGAGATCGTCGACGGACTGCTCCAGGGCAGCGGCCGCATCGACTACCCCAACGGCAGCTATTACCTCGGGCAGTTCGAGGACGGCCAATGGCATGGCCTCGGTACCTGGCACAGCGCAACCGGCGATCGCTACGAGGGCGAGTTCAGGCACGGCCTGTTCGACGGGCTCGGTCGCTTCAGCTATGCCGAAGGCGGCGTCTACGAAGGGGAATTTCGCAACAACCTCTATCACGGCCAGGGCAGCCTGGAATATGCCGATGGCTACAGCCATCGGGGCCAGTTCAGCCAAGGCCAACCGGAGGGTCCAGGCATCCGCAGCGACGCCGACGGCCAGCTCAGCGGCCAGTTCCATGGCGGCAGCCTGAATGGCGAAGGCCGCTACGTGAGCAGCCAGGGGGATCGCTACGAGGGCGCATTCGAGAACGACCGGTTTCACGGCCAGGGCCGCTACGAGGACGCCGAGGGCAACGTCTGGAACGGCAACTTCGCCGCCGACGAACTGAACGGCAGCGGCACCCACGTCGCCCGTGACGGCAGCCGCTACGCCGGCCAGTTTCGCAGCTGGCGCTACCATGGCCAGGGCCGTCTCGAGCGGGCCGACGGCAGCCATTACACCGGCACTTTCCAGCACGGGCGCTTTTCCGGCGAAGGCGTACTGACGCTGGCCGACGGCACGCAACAGCAAGGCACCTGGCGTGACGGCCGGCGAATCCGCGACGAGCAGGGCCGGGCACTTCCCGACCCACTGGAACTCGCGCTGCTCAACCAGGGCCGCCTGCTCGATGAGGCCATCGCCGCGCTGCCCGAATCGAGTGCTGCGCCTGAACTGTATTCGCTCGCCATCGCGGGCGACGGCCGGCAGAGCGTGTTCCTGCGCGAGACCGACTATGTCCAGCAACTGCTTGCCGAACGCTTCGCCGCACACGGCCAGATCAGCCTGGTCAACCACCGCGACCGGCTCGCCGACCGGCCACTGGCGACCCGCGAGAACCTGGCCCGCGCCATCCGCGCGCTGGCCGAGCGCAGCGGCGAGGAAGACCTGATCTTTCTCTATCTCACCAGCCACGGCTCCGCCGATCACGAACTGGTGTTGAATCAACCGCGGCTGACGCTGGACGACCTGCCCGCCGGAGACCTGGCGCAACTGCTCGCGCCACTCGCCGAGCGCAAGACCATTGTGGTGATATCGGCCTGCTATTCGGGCGGTTTCATCGATCCGCTGAAGAACGAGCAGACACTGATCATGACGGCCGCGCGCGCCGACCAGGTGTCCTTCGGCTGCTCCGAAGAAAGCGACTTCACCTATTTCGGCCGCGCATTGTTCGCCGAGGCACTGCAGGAAACCGACGATATCGTGCAGGCGTTCAGCCTGGCAGCGGCAAAGGTTGCCGAACGCGAGCAGGCCGACGACTATCAGGCATCGGAACCGCAATTATGGGCACCTGAACCGGTCGTCCGGCGCTGGCAGGAACTGCAGCAATGGCGAACCGCCCAATGATCGCCACAGGAGCACAACCATGTATCTGACGCCACAGCGCATTCTGCTTGCCGGCGCCACCGGACTCACTGGCGAGCACCTGCTCGATCGATTGCTCAACGAACCCACCGTCGAACGGGTACTGGCGCCCACCCGCAAGCCATTGGCGGCGCATGCGCGACTGGAGAACCCGGTCGGCGAACTGCTGCCATTGCTTTTGCAACTGACGGGACAGATCGACACCGCCTTCTGCTGCCTGGGCAGCACGCTCAAGCAGGCTGGTACTCAGGACGCCTTCCGCGCCATCGACCATGACCTGGTGGTGGCCTTCGCCCGCAGGGCAAGGGACATGGGGGCGCGCCATCTGCTGGTGATCAGCTCGCTGGGGGCCAACCCGGAAAGCTCGATTTTCTATCTCAAGGTCAAGGGCGAGATGGAGATGGCGCTGCAGCAGCAGGACTGGCCGCAGCTGACCATCGCCCGCCCCTCGCAACTGCTCGGCCCTCGCCTGGAGCTGCGCCTGAGCGAGCGCATCGCCGCGCCGCTCTCGCAACTGCTGCCCGGCAAATATCACGGCATCGAAGCCTGCACCCTGGCCCGCGCACTGTGGCGACTGGCGCTGGAAGAAGGCGACGGCGTGCGCATCGTCGAATCGGATGAGTTGAGAAGGCTGGGGAAGTAGGCTTCCGGCAGTCCTTCGGACCGCATCGCCGCGAGGGCGCGCCTCCCACGGGGCTCGCTGCACCCGACGCTCTTGCGGGAGGCCCGCCCTCGGGGCGAGCTTTTGCGGCTGGCGGGTCGTGGCTGCTACCTGCTTTCGAGCGACGTAGGGTGGATGTCGCTTTTCACATCCACCACGCTCTGGCTCGGTGGATCGGTGGCTCGGTGAGACGTGATCCATCCACGATCAGTGACGACTGGCGCCGGAAGAAGGCGACGGCGTGCGCATCGCGAATCGGATGAGTTGAGAAGGCTGGGGAAGTAGGCTGCCGGCAGCCCGTCGGAACGCATCGCCGCGAGGGCGCGCCTCCCACGGGGCTCGCTGC
>NZ_KK020676.1:477819-502166 GCF_000307775.2 Stutzerimonas stutzeri KOS6
ACCCGACGCTCTTGCGGGAGGCCCAACACCGGGGCGAGCATTTGCGGCGGGCGGGTCGTGGCTGCTACCTGCTTTCGAGCGACGTAGGGTGGATGTCGCTTTTCACATCCACCACGCTCTGGCTCGGTGGCTCGGTGGCTCGGTGAGGCGTGATCCACCCTACGATAATCGGACCCCGTCAGGCGCTCTGATGCGCGGGTGTCTTGCTTTCAGACCTTGATGAAGTGCTCGCGGTAGTGCCGCAGCTCGGCGATGGAATCGCGGATGTCATCGAGCGCCAGGTGCGCGCCGCTCTTCTTGAAGCCCTCCATGATCTGCGGCGCCCAGCGAGCCGCGAGTTCCTTGAGCGTGGAAACGTCCAGGTTGCGGTAGTGGAAGTACGCCTCCAGCGTCGGCATCTGCCGGTAAAGGAAACGGCGATCCTGGCAGATGCTGTTCCCGCAGATGGGCGACTTGCCCTTGGGTACCCACTGTTCGAGGAATGCCAGCGTCAGCTGTTCCGCCTCGGCGGTGGAAATCAGACTGTCGCGCACGCGCTGGGTGAGGCCCGAACCGCCGTGCTGGCGGGTATTCCACTCATCCATGCGGGCGAGCGTTTCGTCGCTCTGGTGCACCGCGATGACCGGCCCTTCGGCCAGCACATTGAGCTGGCTGTCGGTGACGATGGTCGCCATTTCGATGATGACGTCGTTGTCCGGATCCAGGCCGGTCATTTCCAGGTCGATCCAGATCAGGTTCTGCGGGTTCTGCATGGCGGGCTCCTTGGCTGTGCGGCGCAGTTTAGCCGCTCGCATCGACGCCGTCAGGTGGCGGACCGCCCGGATACCAGGTCAGCAGGCGCGAGCCGCGCCAGTCGGCAAGCGGCAACACTTCGGCCGGCTCAACGCCGGGTACCGCGAAACTGTTGCTGATCAGCAGCGCACCCGGCCGCATCTCGGCTTGCGCCTTTCCCCACAAGGCGCCCATGGGTGCCGGCGAAAGGAAGCAGTACACCACATCGTATTCGCCGAGATCGACGCGCCACAGGCTGAGCAGGCGAATATGACAATTGCGCCGTGGCAGACAACGCAGCCAGGACAGGGCGAATGTCAGCGGCGCGGTTTCCACGCCGACGAACTGCGCCGCCGGATAGTCCCGTGCCAGCCGCGACAGCGTGCCGGCCAGACCGCTGCCCAGATCGATGTAGCGGAAGCTGCGCGGAAGCGAGGCCAGCCGGGCACGCAATTGCTGCTCCGCCTCTCGCCCCGTCAGATAGAGCGGCACCCGTTCGGTGAATGCATTCCAGTTCAGCAGCAGCAACAACGCGAAACCGCCCAAGGGAAGCCAGCCGGGCACGGCCAGGCCCTGTAGCACAACCAGTCCGGGCACGAATGCCAGGTTGATGGGCAACCACCAGGCGGACAAGCCGAAGCGCGCACCCAGTAGTGCGGCGATGCAACCTTGCATCAGCGTCAGCCCGACGAGGCCTACCCGCACCCCGAGGGTCGAGGCCAGGCAGAACAACAGCAGCCAGGCGATTGCCAGCGCCAGCAACTGGGCGAGCAGCGCCCTCAGGATGGGCAGGCGGGTGAAGGCAGTGACGGGCATGACCGGCAATCAGCAGACGACGGGCGCCCAGTCTAACCGCCAGCTTCTGCGCCATACAGGCCGGAGCCGCCAGGGTGCAGCATGCTAGACTCGCTCACCAACCTCAGAGACAGCCCGAATCCATGGCCAAACGGCAACTCAACCGCCGGCAGAGCTGGCGCATCGAGAAAATCCAGGAAGAGCGCGCCGTCCGCGCCGCGCGGCGCGAGAGTCGCGCCCTCGAAGAGCTCGAAGGCGGTGATCTCGGCCCGGAGCAGACCGGCCTGGTCATTGCTCACTTCGGCGTGCAGGTCGAGGTCGAGGCGCTGGAGGGCGAGCAGAGCGGGCAGGTATTTCGCTGCCACCTGCGCGCCAACCTGCCGGCGCTGGTCACCGGCGACCGTGTGGTCTGGCGCCCGGGCAATCAGGGCATCGGCGTCATCGTCGCGCAGTTGCCGAGGCATTCGGAGCTGTGCCGGCCGGACATGCGCGGCCAGCTCAAGCCGGTGGCGGCGAACGTCGATCTGATCGTGATCGTCTTTGCCCCGCTACCCGAGCCGCACGCCAATCTGATCGACCGCTACCTGATCGCCGCGGAACACGCCGGCATCACTCCGCTATTGCTGCTGAACAAGGCCGATCTCATCGACAAACACAACGAGGCGGCGCTGAACCGGCTGTTGGAGGTCTATCGGCAACTGGACTATCCGTTGCTGGAAGTCTCGGCACATGCGGGTGGCGGCATGGACGCCCTCAAGGCGCGGCTGGATGGCCACGTCAGCGTTTTCGTCGGACAGTCCGGGGTCGGCAAGTCCTCGCTAGTGAACAGTCTCCTGCCTGGCGTCGATACCCGCGTCGGTGCGCTGTCGGAGATGACTGGCAAGGGCACCCACACCACCACCACCGCCCGGCTCTTTCATTTTCCCGGCGGCGGCGAGCTGATCGACTCTCCCGGCATCCGCGAATTCGGCCTCGGCCATGTCAGTCGCGCCGACGTGGAAGCGGGCTTCATCGAATTCCAGGAGCTGCTCGGGCATTGCCGCTTCCGCGACTGCAAGCATGATCGCGAACCCGGCTGCGCCTTGCTCAAGGCGCTCGAAGACGGACGCATCCAGCCGCAACGGATGGCGAGCTATCGACACATTCTCAGCAGCCTGCCGGAGCCGGACTACTGAGCCCGACGCGACGACTCAGCTGCCGTCGGGCTGATTGAACTGCAGCGCGCCATCTTCGAAGATGTTCAGCCGCTCGCGTAGCTGCTCGGGCTGCAGCGGCTCCTCGGCGGCAGGGGCAGCCTGATCAGCCGACGGCGCCTGTGTCGCATCGGCATCAGGCTGCTCGCCTTCGATCGAGCGCTGCGCCTTCTTGGTCAGCACCAGGATGTCGATGCGGCGGTTCACCGGATTGAAAGGGTCCTTGCGGTCGAACAGTGCAGATGACGCGTAACCCACCACCCGCGCGATCTGCTCCTCGGGATAGCCACCAGCCACCAGCGTGCGCCGCGCGGCGTTGGCGCGGCCGGCCGAGAGCTCCCAGTTGCCGAAATCACCGCGCCCCGCATACGGCTTGGCATCGGTATGCCCGCTGATGCTGATCTTGTTCGGCACCGCGGCGATGGTATCGACCAGCGCCAGCAGTATGTCTTCGAAATAGGGCTGCAGCTGGGCGCTGCCCAGGGCGAACATGGGCCGGTTCTCGGCATCCATGATCTGGATGCGCAGGCCGTCCTGGGTGATTTCGAAGAGTATCTGGTCCTTGAACTTCTGCAGCTCGGGATTCTCGTCGACCTTGTTCTGCAGCTCCTGCAACAACAGGTCCAGGCGCTCGCGCTCAATCTGCTCGGCAAGGGTTTGCACCTGGTCGCTGTCGACTTGCGCCTGACTCTGTGACGGCTCCAGCTCCTGGTTCAGGGTGCGATCCGGCGAGGGCGTCGGCGTGCCCCCCAGATCGATGACGTGCGGACTGGCACTTTCGGTGAAACCGATGGGGTCCTGAAAGTAGCCGGAGATGAGGCGCTTCTGTTCTGGCGTGGCCGAGCCCATCAGCCACATCACCAGGAAGAACGCCATCATCGCCGTGGCGAAGTCGGCAAAGGCGATCTTCCAGGCGCCGCCATGGTGGCCGCCCGCGACCTTCTTGACCCGCTTGACGATGATCGGTTGAGTGTTGTCCATGGCGAGCCCTTAGCTGCCTCGCATGGCTTGCTCGAGCTCCGCGAAGCTCGGTCGATGCGCCGGGTACAGGACCTTGCGACCGAATTCCACGGCCAGGGTCGGCGGCATCCCGGATGCCGAAGCCACCAGCGTCGCCTTGATCGCCTCGTAGACGTTCAGCTCTTCCTTGGCGTCGTGTTCGAGCGCCGCGGCCAGCGGGCTGAAGAAGCCGTAGGAAGCGAGAATACCGAGGAAAGTCCCCACCAGCGCCGTGGCGACCTTTTCGCCGATCTCGGCGTTGGACGCCTCGGCGAGGATCGACATGGTGATCACGATGCCCAATACCGCTGCGACGATACCCATCGCCGGCAAGCCGTCCGCTACCTTGTTGACCGCATGGGAGGGGTGCTCGAGTTCCTCCTTCAGGCTGTTCAGCTCCATGTCGAACAGCCCCTCGAGCTCATGCGGCGCCATGTTGCCGGAGGACATGATGCGCAGGTAGTCGCAGGTGAAGGACGTCATCCGCTCGTCCTGCAGGAAACCGGGATACTTACTGAACAAAGGACTCGCGGCCGGATCTTCCAGGTCCGCCTCGATGGCCATCATGCCCTCGCGGCGGCTCTTGTTCAGGATCGAATAGAGCAGGCTGAGCACTTCCAGGTAGTAAGTGTGGGTGAAGCGCGTACTGAACATCTTCAACGACTTCTTGAACACCACCTTGGTGGTGCTGCCCGGGTTGGCCTGAAGAAAGCCACCCAGTGCCGCACCGCCGATGATCATCACCTCGAATGGATGGATGAGTGCGCCGAGCTTGCCGCCCGAGAGAATGAATCCGCCCAGCACGCTGCCGAAGACGACGATGATGCCGATTATCTTGACCATAGGAGGTACGTCTGAAACCTGGTTGCGAGCCGCCTGGTTCAAGGGCAAAACACCACCCCGAATCGCCGCCAGACGACCTTGGAAAATGAATGTTGGAAGAATTGTTCTGGTTATCGGAACTTTTGCGCCAGACTAAAGACCATTCCGATGAAAAGCTAGCTCGGCCATGACCACGACACCCACGCTACCTCGCACCATACCCGCCTGGATCAAGGCCCTCGACGACGCTCCGTTACCCGCCTTTGCGGCCGTTCACGGCAAAGTCCGGCTGGCGTTGCGCGACAGCAACAGGTCGATGCGGCAGATTGCCGAGCTGATCCAGAGCAGCCCGGTGCTGGCCCTGCGGTTCATACAGGAAGCCAACCGCGGGATCGGTGACGCACAGCCGGCGGAGAGCCTGGAGATCGCACTCAGCCGTATCGGCCTGCAGCGTGCCGAAGCCCTGCTGGCGCGTATTCCAGCGAAGGACGCAGCCGACATACCGCTGCCGCTGCGCCAACTGGTGTTGATCAGCCGGCATGCCAGCCAGCAGGCCAGCGGGCTGTTCGCCGCCCGCCTCGCCAGGCTCTGGCAGGACATCCATTGGGGCAGCCTGCTGTTTCTGTCGCCCGCCTGGGCGCTGGTCTGCGTTTATCCGCACCTGCTTGACAGTTGGGAGCAACGTGTCCTGGTCAAGGGCGAGCCGGCCAGCCGAGTCGAACGCGAGCTGCTCGGCGTACCCCTGCTGGAGCTCTGCCTCAGGCTCGCCGAGCATTGGCGCCTGCCCGACTGGATCGTGCAGGGCTACCGCCTGCTCGGTGGCGATCGGCGCAGGCTGATCAAGGCCCTGCATATCGCCCGTGACTACGAGCACCCGCTGCACCAGCAGCAGATGCTCGACGCCGATCCCGACTTGCGTCGCTGGCTGACGCTGCCGAGCAATACCATCGTTCTGGCCAACGGCCTGGCGCTGTCCGCGCACCACAGCTGGAGTGGCGTGCACAGCCTGCGCTGGCAACGACTGGCGGGCTTGTACCTGCAGGTGCCGCTGGGGCAATTGCAGCAGATGGTGCATCAGCAGGCCGTGACCAGCGCCCGTGAGCTGGGGCCGAGCGACCTCTGGCATCCGGCTCAGGGCCTGCTATGGCCTACCGGCAGTCGTTTCCAGACCCTGCGTGAAGCAGCGGAACCGAGCGCAGCCGATCTCGCCGCCTGGCGCGACCAGTGCCGGCGCCTGCTCGCTGCCCCCACGCCCTTCAGCAACATCCTGCAACTCACTGCCGGCGCCAGCCAGGCACTGACCTGCGCTGGCATGCAGCGTTCGCTGGTGATGCTGGTCGACCGCCGGCAGAACCGCCTGGTCGCCCAGCAGTGCAGCGGCCTGCCGGACGATGCCGCACGCCTGACCCTGGCCCCGGAACAGAGCCAGATCCTTCGGCGCCTGCTGGAGAAACCTGCGCAACTGCGTCTGCAACCGAGCAACATGGCGCGGTTCTCGGCGCTGCTGCCTGGCGCCCTGAAGACGCTGTTCGTCGGAGAGCACCTGTTGCTGCGCTCACTGGGCGTCGATGGCCGGGTGCTGATGCTGATAGTGGCCGATCAGAACGGCGCGCCCCTATCCGAGACGGCGCTGCAAACATTCACTAAAACATCGCAGTACATCGAGCGCGCCCTGAGCCTTTTCAGCAGGCGCGGGGCCTGATCTTTTTCGCTAGACTTCGCCCCTTCTACGATTTGTCGAGGCCTGCCGTGTCTGCCTTTTCCAACCTGCCGCTGGTGATCGAGCCTGCCGATCTGGCTACTCGCCTCGATGCACCGGAACTGATCCTGGTCGATCTGACCAGCGCCGCGCGCTATGCCGAGGGCCATCTGCCCGGTGCTCGCTTCGTCGATCCCAAACAGACGCAACTCGGCCAGCCGCCGGCCCCCGGCCTGCTCCCGGACGTTGCACAGCTGGAACGGCTGTTCGGCGCACTGGGGCATCGCTCCGAGGCGGTCTATGTGGTGTATGACGACGAAGGTGGCGGCTGGGCAGGACGTTTCATCTGGCTGCTGGATGTCATCGGCCATCATCGGTACCACTACCTCAACGGTGGCCTGCATGCCTGGCTGGATGAAGGGCGACCGCTTACGCAACGAGTCCCCGAGGCCGCCTCCGGCCAGCCAAGCCTGGCATTGGACGATGCTCCCACGGCAACCCGTGCATACATCGAAGGACGCCTCGGCGCAGATGACCTGGTGATCTGGGATGCCCGCTCGCCGGCCGAGTACCGAGGCGAAAAGAGCTTCGCCGCCCGCGCTGGCCATATTCCCGGCGCGATCAACTTCGAGTGGACCGCCGCCATGGACCCCGCACGCGCCCTGCGCATCCGCGAAGACATCGCCGAGCGACTGCTGGCACTGGGCATCGTGCCGGAAAAGGAAGTCATCACCCACTGCCAGACCCACCACCGTTCCGGCCTCACCTATCTCCTGGCCAAGGCGCTGGGCTACCCGCGCATCAAGGGCTACGCCGGCTCTTGGGCCGAATGGGGCAACCTGCCTGACACCCCGGTGCAGCAATGAAAAGGACCAACATGAAAGACCGCCTGTTCGTCATCAGCCAGTACGTGCTGCCGCATCACCTCATTTCGCGCCTGGCCGGCTGCCTGGCCGAATGCCGCCTGCCGTGGCTGAAGAACACCTTCATCAAATGGTTCGTGCGCCACTTCCAGGTCGACATGCATGAAGCGTCGAGCGAAGAGCCAACCAGCTACGAGCACTTCAATGCCTTCTTCACCCGGGCGCTGAAGGAGGGTGCGCGCCCGCTGGACACAACCCCGGGGGCCATCCTCAATCCCTGCGACGGCGCCATCAGCCAGCTGGGCCGCATCGAACAGGGCCGCATCTTCCAGGCCAAGGGCCACAGCTTCAGCGCCATGGAACTGCTCGGCGGTGATCATGAGCGGGCCGCGCCGTTCATGGGCGGCGCCTTCGCCACGGTCTACCTGTCCCCTAAGGACTACCACCGCGTGCACATGCCGGTCAGCGGCACGTTGCGGGAAATGGTCTACGTGCCAGGGCGGATATTCTCGGTCAACACCGTGACCGCAAAGGGAGTGCCGGAGCTATTCGCGCGCAACGAGCGGGTGGTCTGCCTGTTCGACACCGAGCACGGACCGATGGCCATGGTGCTGGTTGGCGCGATGATCGTCGCCAGCATCGAGACCGTCTGGGCCGGGCTGGTCACACCGCCCAAGCGCAACCTCAAGACGTTCCGCTACGACGAAGCCGCCCGCGCGCCCATTCATCTGGAAAAAGGCGCGGAAATGGGCCGCTTCAAGCTGGGATCGACGGTGATTCTGCTGTTCGGCCCGGAACAGGTGCGCTGGGCCGAGCAACTGGGTCCACTGAGTCCCGTGTGCATGGGTCAGGCGCTGGGACAGGCCGCGTCGAATCCGCTGGCCAGCGCGCCGCTCGACCCGCTCTGACAGCACAGCTGCGACATTCGGTAGCCATCAGGCGCCGAATGTCGGCTAATATCACCAAGCCATCATTTAGTCCTGCCCACTGCGGCAGATATTGATAGAGTCTCGTCATCTATGCCCTGAGCCGCAGCGGAGCCACCCGTTTTGGATAGACAGAGCCAGCATCTGCTGTTGCGCGCACCCGCACCGACTCGGCAGAGCCTGTCCTTCTGCGAGGCCAGCGTACCCGCTGTGACCGCCTGGCTCGCCGGGTTGCCGAAAGCCAATATTGGCGAAACCGCGCGCCAGCTCTATCAGGCCCTGATCGAGCTCAACCAGCTTCGCGTCGCATCGGAAACCAGGCTGCAAATGCTGGAGCTGTTGCGCCCGGACGTGTACTTCGTCTGCAAACAGCTGGAAAAGCACTATATCAATCAGTCCATCGTGCTCGCCGAACGCCCGCGCAAGGTCGCCGGCCTGTGCCAGGCACTGCAGAACCATCTGGCCGTCGGCTACAAACTGATCGTCATACGCGTGGCATCCCAGCCCAGCCGCGACCGCCACCAGCTGTTATCCATCGCACTGCAGCGCGCCATTCACAGCCTCGGCGCGTTGCTGGTCCGCTCCACACAACTCTACGGACCGCCGGCACCGGGACTCTGGCTCGAACTGCACCAGTTGTATCAACTGGCGGTCGAGCAGAGTGTCGAGCGTCTCATGATCGGCGATCCGCTGGCGCAACACGGGCAGGGCCAGAGCGCGGAGCAGAGCTACGTCGCCTCGTTGCTGCTCGGTTGCGCCCGTTGCAACCAGCTGCGCCAGCAGAGCATCGCCAGGCTTGCCGCGGCCCTGGAGGCCTGGAGCGGCATGGCCCAGCTACAGGGCGGCAGCGTTGCCAGCAGCCTGCTGCTGTTCTCGCCGACGGTCGATGGCCCGCCACGCTATCGCTCGCTGTTTGCCGATGGGCAACAGCCGAGCCTGCTCGGCATCGATACCCGGCCGCTGGTCGACGTCATCGAGGAGCATCTGCGCCTGGCCCCAGACAATCGCCCGCGCACACGCCTCCCCGCGGCGACGGGCCTTGATGACGACCTGCTGCGTCATCTGAGTTCGGCCTGGGGCGCGATCTCCGAGCGCAGCTTCCAGCGCACCCCGACCCAGGGCTCGATCGCCCTTTGCATCGGCATGACCGCACTGCACTACCAGCTGGCCGGCCAGCGTCCGTTCAACGAAGTGCTGGAACGACCCGACTCGAACCGCGCGGTTTTCAAACTGCACAACGGCGCAGCCGATGTCTGGGCGGCGGCCTTCGATGCGCAAAGCAACGCGACCGAACGACTGCCCAGCCACGACCACATCGAATTCGTCAGCCCTATCCGCACACGCGCCGCCACGACCAGAGCGAACGCCCCGAGTGCGGGCTCGGCGAACAGATCATCCAGTGCGGAAAGCCATCCGGTCTACCAGGCCAAGCTGGTCGATCACAGCCCTGGCGGCTATTGCCTGGCCTGGGACGGCGAAGTACCGAACCTGCTGCAAACCGGCGAACTGCTGGGCCTGCGCGATGGCAGCGCGCAAATCTGGAGCATTGCATTGGTGCGCTGGATTCGCCAGGTCCGCGGCGGCACGACCCAGATAGGCGTCCAGTTGATCGCCCCTCAGGCTCATCCCTGTGGCCTGCGCCTGCTGCGCAAGGTCGACCAGGGCAGCGAATATCTCCGGGCATTGCTATTGCCGGAGATCGCCACCCTGTCCCAGCCGGCAATGCTGATCGCACCGCGCCTTCCCTTCCAGGAAGGGCACAAGGTGCTGATCAAGCAGAATGGCCAGGAGCAGCGCGCGATCCTGAACCGACGGCAGTCCAGTACAGGCAACTACAACCAGTTCGAATACCGCTCGCTCGGCCAGCTTTCGCCGGAGCGGGAGCCCCCGGTCACAGGCTGGCAAAGCCACGCGACCGGCCGGGATGAAGATTTTGACTCGCTCTGGAAGTCGCTGTAGATTGCCGAGTCGCATTCCTGCCAGCCCTGCGCCGTCCTGGCACGCATCCAAGCGGCAGGCTGTGTAGCCGTTTCGTTCACGGCCGCGCCGCAGCTGTCTTTGCGCGGAGCAAGGCTTGAGGAGAGAGACTTGGTCATCATTCCAGCAGAACGACATCTGACACAGCACTGCGCGAAACCGGGCCCGGCCCCTCGGGTTACGCGCCGGCAACGCAACACGCGACGAAACGGCAATCGCCCCTGACCATGGCCCTGCAAAAGAAAACCATCCGCCTGCTGATTCTCGAAGACTCGCAGAATGAAGCCGAGCGCCTGGTCAGCCTGTTCCGCAATGCCGGGCAGGCGACCCGCGTGCATCGGCTCACCTCCAGCGACGACCTGGCTGAGGCGCTGAAACAGACCTGGGATTTGCTGATCAATGCGCCGCACAGCGAACACCTCGACCCCAGCGAAGCTATTAGCGCCATTCACCGCCAGGCCAAGGATATTCCGATCATCCAGCTGACCGCTGGCAGCGATGCTGAAGCGATTACCGAAGCACTGATGCTCGGCGCTCAGGACGCGCTGCCGCAAGGCGAGGACGAATGGCTGCTGCTGGTGGCCAAACGCGAGCTGGCCAATCTCGAGGAGCGCCGAACACGGCGATCGGCGGAAGTCGCCCTGCGTGAGGCGGAAAAGCGTTGCCAACTGCTGCTCGACAGCTCGGTAGATGCCATCGCCTATGTGCACGACGGTATGCACATTTACGCCAATCGCGCCTACCGCGAACTGTTCGGCTACGAAAACGCGGACGACCTCGAAGGCATGCCGATGATCGACCTGATCGGCAGTGCCGATCAGAGTCGCTTCAAGACCTTCCTGAAGAACTACCAGACCCTCGAGGGCATCGCCGAACTGGCCTGCGCCGGCGTCCGCGCCGACGGCGAAACGCTGAAGACGCGCATGCACTTCTCGCCAGCCGCCTATGATGGCGAACCCTGCATCCAGGTGGTGATACGCGCCGAGCAGGACAATGCCGAATTGCAGAAGCTGCGTGAGATCAGCAGCCAGGACCCGGTGACCGGCCTGCTCAACCGCAACAGCTTCCTCGAAGTGATGGACGCCGCGGTCGAACGCGCGGTCAACGCCGGACAGAGCGCAACCCTGGCCTACATCCGCGTCGACCGTTTCGCGGCGCTGCAGGCCGATATCGGCCTGAGCGACTCCGACCAGTTGCTCAGCCAGCTGGCCACGCTGCTGCGCGGCCACTTCCCGAGCGAGACGCAGCTGGCCCGTTTCGCCGACGATGTATTCACCCTGCTGCAACCCGGCGTCACGCCCCAGCAGGCCGAGCCGCAATTGCGCAAGCTGCTGAGCAGGGTCGAAGGCCACCTGCTCGACGTCGCTGGGCGCACCGTGCAGACCACACTCAGCATCGGCGTCGCCGGACTCGACGAAAAGACCGCCAAGGCGCAGGACGCCATCGAGCGCGCGCACCACTGTGCCGACCAGTTGCGCGCCGGCAATGCGCTGAAGATCTTCGACCCGGCCGACGAACTGGCCGCGGCGGCGAACCGCGGCGATATCGTCGCCATACTCAAGCAGGCGCTGGAGCACAACAGCTTCCGCCTGCTGTTCCAGCCGATCATCAGCCTGCGCGGCGACAGCTTCGAGCATTACGAAGTCCTCCTGCGCCTGCTCGACCCGCAGGGAGCGGAAGTCTCCCCGAACGAGTTTCTACGTACCGCCGCCGATGCGGGCCTGGCCACCAGGATCGACCGCTGGGTGATCCTCAATGCCATCAAGCTACTCGCCGAGCATCACGCCAAGGGGCATCGCACGCGGCTGTTCCTGCACCTTTCCGCATCGAGCATCCAGGACGCGAGCCTGCTGTCCTGGCTCGGCATCGTGCTCAAGGCGTCGCGACTACCGGCTGACTCGCTGGTCTTCCAGTTCTGCGAGGCCGATGCCATCGCCTATCTGAAACCCGCCAAGACACTGGCGCAGGGGCTGGCGGGGCTCGGCTGTCGTGTCGCCCTGGCGCAGTTCGGCTGCGTACTGAACCCGTTCAATACGCTCCGGCATCTGGACGCCGAGTTCATCAAGATCGACGGCTCCTACACTCAGGACCTGGCTCGCCAGGAAAACCAGGAAGTGCTCAAGGCGCTCCTCGGCGATCTGCACGGGCAGCAGAAACAGAGCATCGTGCCCTTCGTGGAAAGCGCCACGGTTCTGGCCACGCTCTGGCAGGCCGGCGTCAACTACATCCAGGGCTATTACCTGCAAGGCCCCAGCCAGTCGATGGACTACGACTTCTCCTCCGACGAGGAATAAGCGCGAATCTCTGCCGCCAGGCGACCGTTTGTCCGAGCGACCACCAAGCCGCCCTCCGCTTGATCGAGATCATCCAGCCGCCACGCAGCTGGACTAGAGTCGCAGCACGTCTTCACTGTCGAGAGGAGCCGAACCATGCCGATGATGAGAGCCGCCGTGTTCGTCGAACCCGGCCGCATCGAACTGCAGGACAAACCCATCCCCGAGATTGGCCCCAACGACGCGCTGTTGCGGATCACCACGACAACCATCTGCGGCACCGATGTACACATCCTCAAGGGCGAATATCCGGTCGCGCCCGGCCTGACCATTGGCCACGAGCCGGTCGGCATCATCGAAAAGCTAGGCAGCAACGTCAAAGGCTATCAGGAAGGCCAGCGCGTGATCGCCGGCGCCATCTGTCCGAGCTTCACCTCCTACGCCTGCCAAGATGGCTTGCCGTCGCAGGATGGCGGTTGTGCGTGCCACGGCTACAAGCCGATGGGCGGCTGGCGCTTCGGCAACAGCATCGACGGCACCCAGGCCGAGTACGTGCTGGTCCCGGACGCCCAGGCCAACCTGGCGCCTGTGCCGGACGGGCTGACCGACGAGCAGGTGCTGATGTGCCCGGACATCATGTCCACCGGCTTCGCCGGCGCCGAGGCGGCCAATATCAGGATCGGCGACATCGTGGTGATCTTCGCCCAGGGCCCCATAGGGCTTTGCGCCACCGCGGGGGCCAGGTTGCGTGGCGCGGGAACCATCATCGCGGTGGATGGCGTCGATGCGCGCCTGGACATCGCCCGGCAGATGGGGGCAGACGTCACGCTCAATTTCCGCAATCTGGATGTGGTGGACGAGGTGCTCAAGCTCACCGGCGGCCGGGGCGCCGACGCCTCGATCGAAGCGCTGGGCCTGCAATCGACCTTCGAAAACGCACTGCGGGTACTCAAGCCGGGCGGCACGCTGTCCAGCCTGGGCGTTTACTCCAGCGACCTGACCATCCCACTCGGGGCCTTCCATGCAGGTCTTGGCGACAACAGGATCGTCACCTCGCTCTGCCCCGGCGGCAAGGAACGCATGCGGCGCTTGCTCAGCGTGGTCGCCTCCGGCCGGGTCGACCTTGGCCCGCTGGTCACGCATCGATATGCGCTCGACGACATCACCGACGCCTACGACCTGTTCGCCAACCAGCGTGATGGCGTGCTGAAGGTGGCGATCAAGCCCTGACGACGACTGGCGACGGGTCGCTGTAGAACACCGGTTGGATTGAGGCGTACAGCGCCAGGCCCAACCGGCCCAAGCGATGCCTGATGCTCCGCTCGTTGGGCTTCGCTGCGTTCAAGCCAACCTACAGGCCCGGACGGCGCGGGCTGCCCGTCCAGCCTCAAGCCTCCAGTGCGCCTGTCGGCTTCACTCCGTCCCTTCGCGGTCGCGGAACCCCAGCAGATAAAGGATTCCGTCCAGACCGAGCGTGGAAATCGCCTGCTTGGCCGACTGCTTGACCAATGGCTTGGCGCGGAAGGCGACACCCAGCCCGGCCAGACCGAGCATCGGCAGGTCGTTGGCACCGTCGCCAACGGCGATGGTCTGCTCCAGGCACAGCCCTTCCCGCTCCGCCAGCTGACGCAACAGATCGGCCTTGCGCTGCGCATCGACGATCGGCTCGACCGCAACGCCAGTCACCTTGCCATTCTCGATCTGCAGTTCGTTGGCGAACACGTAGTCGATGCCGAGCTTGGCCTGCAGCTGCTTGGCGAAGTAGCTGAAGCCGCCGGACAGAATCGCCGTTTTGTAACCCAGCCGCTTGAGCTCGGCGAACAGCACCTCGGCACCCTCGGTCAGCCGCAGGCTGGCGCCGATATCCGCCAGCACGTCCTCCGACAGGCCTTCGAGCAGCGCCAGGCGCTCCTTGAAGCTGGCGCGGAAGTCCAGTTCACCACGCATCGCACGCTCGGTGATCTCGGATACCTGCTCGCCGACACCGGCCGCCTTGGCCAGCTCGTCGATCACTTCGGCTTCGATCAGCGTCGAGTCCATGTCGAACACGGCCAGGCGACGGTTGCGCCGATAGACCGAATCGCGCTGGAAGGCGATATCGACATTCAACTCCTGCGCCACGCTGAGGAACTCGGCGCGCAACGCAGCGGTGTCGGCCGGCTCGCCGCGCACCGAGAACTCGATGCAGCCCTTGCCCAGCTCCTCGGGCATATCCAGCGGCATGCGCCCGGACAGGCGATCGATATGGTCGATGTTGAGCCCGTACTTCGCGGTGATCGAACTGACGCGCTGCAGTTGCTCGGCGGTGACCTTGCGCGTCAGCAGCGTGACGATATGCCGGGGCTTGCCCTGGCCCGCCACCCAGTGCTGGTAGTCGGCCTCGGCGACCGGGGTGAAGCGCACCTGCTGATCGTGCTTGTAGCCCATGAACAGCACGTCCTTGAGCACCGACGAGGCGCGCTCGTTGTCGGGGATTTCGATCAGGATGCCGAACGACAGGGTGTCATGGATCACTGCCTGGCCGATGTCGAGAATGTTCACGCCACCCTGGGCGAGTACGCCGGTGATGGCCGCGGTCAGGCCCGGGCGGTCTTCACCCGTGATGTTGATCAGGACGATTTCGCGCAAGGCGCAGCTCCCATGGCAGGCAATCAAGGCCGGCATTCTACCTCAAGCCCCGGGCCGCGCGCGCCCGCGGCGATACAGACGCAGGAGGGCCTGGAAGCCGCCGGCTCGGTCGCCCGCGCGGGTAACACCGAGGCTCTCCCTGAAGGTCCCTGACAGGCTCTAACACGGAGCTTGTGATGGATTTCGCGCTATTCGTCAGTTGGCGAGCGCAGACCTTCAGCGCCTACTGTGCTTTCCGTATACTGCCCGGCAATTCCTCCGACGAAGAGCCGCGCTCTGTGAACCGGCCCGCATCCGTAAAGCCAGACAATTTCTTCCTGATGATCTACCGTGCAGTGCGCCAGCATCGTGTGCCGCTGGTGTTGCGCATCGCCAGTCATACGCTGCTGCTGGTGGCACTGGCGCTGGTCATTTACGCGTGGGTGATCGGTATGCAGTTCAAGCATGCCATGGAGCAGCAGGCCGACGCCCTCGGCCAGAGCCTGGTCATCCAGACGGCCGCCTCGGCCACCGATCTGCTGGTGGCCAACGACATCCTCAGCCTCAACGTGCTGCTGAGCAACCTGGTGAAAAGCCCGCTGGTTGCCCATGCGGCAATCTACAGCGTGGACAATCGCGTGCTCGCCGAGTCCGGCACGCGCCCGCAGCAGGGCTTGCTCGGCGATGACAATGGCCTCTACTCGACCCCGATCAGCTTCCAGGAAGTAATCGCCGGACACCTGCGTGTCAGCCTGGACATGCAGCAGTTCCAGCAGCCGATGACCATGAGCCTGCAGAGCATGGGACTGCTCAGCCTGATCCTGCTGGCCTTGACGCTGACCCTGAGCATGCGTCTGGGCCGGCAGTTGTCGACACCGCTGATGCAGCTGCGCCTATGGCTGCGCGACCCGGACGATCCGGCACCGGGCGCCGGGCGTCAGGACGAGATCGGCGATCTTGCGCGCCAGCTCCAGGCCCGCCTGGTTCCGGAAAAGCCCGAGCCCGAGCTGGACCTGAGCGACGCGCTGGACGATGACTATTTCGATCAGGCCGATGACCGCGCGCCCAGCGAACGGCCCGCAGCCGGGCACTTCGACCGTTTCGAGATCGAACTGGACGACCAGCCACAGCGGCCGGCACGCCAATCCTCAGGTAGCGATACCGGCCTGCATACACTGGACGACGATTTCGCAAGCGAAACGTCGCCCTTCGCTGCCTGGTCTTCACCGTCAGCGACAACACCGCCCCGCCCGACCCGCAGTGCCATCCTGGCCATCCAGCTCGGCAATCAGGAGCAGTTGCGGCGCCTGCCACGCGCGCGCCTGACCGAGCTGCTGCGACGCTATCGTGACTGCCTGCAACAGGCCGCCACGCTCTACCAGGCCGAGCTGCACACGCTCAACGATGGCAGCAGCCTGATGCTGTTCCACAGCCAGGACGACGAGCAGAACTACCTCACCCATGCGATCTGCTGTGGCGAGCTGATGCGCGCCCTCGGCCATGCACTGCAGATCGATGTGGCCGACAGCGGCATCACACTGCAACTACAGCTGGGCCTGACTCAGGGCGAAAACCTGTCCGATCTCAGTCAGGGCGACCTGTTGCTCAGCGAACCGGCACAGGCCGCGCTGGGCATGTCGCTGCACAGTCGCAACCTGCTGCTGGTCGAGCGCAGCATCAGCGAGGACCGGCTGATCCAGCAGCGCGCTCGCATCCGCCCGATCGCCAGCCCGGAAGGCGCCTGCTGCGTAGAACGCCTGCTGGATCCGTATCCCTCGCTGCTGGAACGTCAGCTTGCACGCATGCACGAGCTGCGCAGCCACGCGGGCTGACGCAGCACACCGGCGCGGGAGGCCAGGGTTCTACAGGCCGGTCGTTATCCATAAAGGTCATTGGCGTCCCCGCCGAGCGAACGATCATCATCCGCTGAGCGACATCGCGTGCGCAGACCGCGCGGGTTGCGCCCTGCGCCGGCAGCCGGGCCTGCGACCCGCCATCAGCGGCGTCGGGCTCCGTCAGAAGCGGAAAACTTCCATATCGGTACGAATGGGCTCGGCAGCAGGGATTCGCGGCACCTGGACCTCGGCAGACTTGGTCTTCGGCCTGGCCGGCGCACGCCTGGGTTGAGTCTTCGCGACAAGGGCCGGCTCGACCGCTTCGGCCACCATCCCGCTCAGCCGCTGCAGCAGCAGGCTCTGCGCGCGTACCTGATCCGCCGTAGTGCCCTGGTGCTGCTCCTTCAGACGTACCAGACGGCTACCCAGGTGCTTGCCTGCCTTGTCCCGCAGGCGCCACTGCGCTTCGAGCACGGCGGGATATTGAGGGCCGGAATCCAGGCGCGAAATGCTCAACTCGATCTGTACCTCCGGCACGAAACCCTCTTCGACCGGGCCCAGCATCAGTCTCTGGGTATCCAGGCGCCAGGCCAGCTGGCGCAGCAGCAACTGCTCGATGTCGCCTTTCAGGTTGCCCGCCCAGCGGGCCTGCTGATCGTCGGCGGCCAGGCTGCCGTCGGCCAGGCGCTGGAGCAATGCGTCACGCTGCAGGTAGTCGGCCAGGCTGACCGGGGCCAGCAACACGGCCGTGCCATCGGTTCGCTCGGGAAGCTCGGAGGTACCGCTGTCCAGCCGATACATGGGTGCCGGCTGCAGGCCGATGCAGCCTGTCAGGCCAATACTGGCCAGCAACAACACAGTCGGAACACGCAGCAAGTTCTTCATTACCGTCATAACACCACAGTCAGGTCGCCAATGCCTCGCGCATAAGCCGCGCCGGACAATCGATTCCACCGATGCAAAACAACGCACCGGGCAAAACGCCGCAGGCTGGAAAGGCCGCTATCTTCCGTGAATCCGGCCGTCGATTCCAGCACCAATGCATATCGTCATGCTTCGACCAGCAAGCCTTCGACACGCTGGAAGCCGCGCGGCAGCTTGTTGCCACGCCGGCCGCGCTCGCCCTTGTAGTGCTCCAGGTCTTCGGCCTTGAGCGACAGCGTGCGCTTGCCGGCCTGCAACACCAGCGTGGCGCCGGCCGGCAACACTGCGAGATCGACCAGGTACTCCTCGCGGCTGGCGACGCGGTCACCGGGGATACCGATGATCTTGTTGCCCTTGCCCTTGCCCAACTGCGGCAGATCGCGCACCGGGAACACCAGCAGGCGGCCTTCGGTGGTCACGGCGGCCAGCCAGTCATCGTCACGGCTGGCCAGTGGTCGTGGCGAGACGACCCGGGCACCGGCCGGCAGGGAAAGCAGCGCCTTGCCCGCCTTGTTCTTGGCCTGCAGATCCTCGCCCTTGACGACGAAGCCGTAGCCCGCATCCGAGGCGATCACGTAGAGCGCCTCGTCATCGGGCAACAGCACGCATTCGAAGCTGGCCCCCGGCGGCGGCGTCAGCCGGCCGGTCAGCGGTTCGCCCTGGCCGCGCGCGGACGGCAGCGAGTGCGCCGCCAGCGAATAACTGCGCCCGCTGGAATCGATGAACACCGCATATTGGTTCGAGCGCCCTGTTGCAGCGGCCTTGAAGCCATCGCCAGCCTTGTAGGACAGTCCGCCGGCATCGACATCATGGCCCTTGGCACAGCGCGCCCAGCCTTTATCGGAGATCACCACGGTCACCGGTTCGGACGGCAGCAGCTCGTTTTCCGACAGGGCCCGCGCCTCGGCACGCTCGACGATCGGCGAACGGCGAGCATCGCCGTAGGTTTCCGCGTCCTCGATCAGCTCCTTGCGCACCAGCTTCTTCAGCTTGCTTTCGCTGCCCAGCAACGCCAGCAGCTTCTCGCGCTCCTTGGCCAGCTCGTCCTGCTCGCCGCGGATCTTCATCTCTTCCAGCCGCGCCAGCTGACGCAAGCGGGTGTCGAGGATGTAGTCGGCCTGCAGTTCGGACAGCTCGAAGCGCGCCATCAGCACCGGCTTCGGCTGGTCTTCGGTGCGGATGATGTGGATCACTTCATCGAGATTGAGGAAGGCCACCAGCAAGCCTTCCAACAGGTGCAGGCGCCGCTCGACCTTGTCCAGGCGGAACTGCAGGCGCCGGCGCACGGTGCCGATGCGGTAGGTCAGCCACTCGCTGAGCAGGGTGCGCAGGTTCTTCACCTGCGGCCGGCCGTCGAGGCCGATGACGTTGGCGTTGACCCGGTAGCTGGATTCGAGATCGGTGGTGGCGAACAGGTGCTGCATCAGCGCCTCCACATCGACCCGGTTGGAGCGCGGAATGATGACGATGCGGCACGGGTTCTCGTGGTCCGACTCATCGCGCAGGTCGGCCACCATCGGCAGCTTCTTGGCCTGCATCTGCCCGGCGATCTGCTCCAGCACCTTCGACCCGGACACCTGATGCGGCAGCGCGGTGACCACGACGTCGCCGTCCTCGACCCGGTACACCGCACGCATGCGCACCGAGCCACGGCCGGTTTCGTAGATCTTCAGCAGGTCGGCGCGCGGCGTGACGATCTCCGCCTCGGTCGGAAAGTCCGGTCCCTGTACGTGCTCGCAGAGCTGCTCGACGCTGGCGCTCGGCTCGTCGAGCAGGCGCACGCAGGCGCTCGCCACTTCGCGCAGGTTGTGCGGCGGCACGTCGGTGGCCATGCCCACGGCGATGCCGGTGGTGCCATTGAGCAGCAGGTTGGGCAGGCGTGCCGGCAAGGTCGCCGGTTCGTCGAGGGTGCCGTCGAAGTTCGGCACCCAGTCCACCGTGCCCTGGCCCAGCTCGCTGAGCAGCACCTCGGAATAACGCGACAGGCGCGCCTCGGTGTAGCGCATCGCGGCGAAGGACTTGGGATCGTCCGGCGCGCCCCAGTTGCCCTGGCCGTCGACCAGCGTGTAGCGGTAGCTGAACGGCTGCGCCATCAGCACCATGGCCTCGTAACAGGCGCTGTCGCCGTGCGGGTGGAACTTGCCGAGCACGTCACCGACGGTACGCGCCGACTTCTTGTGCTTGGCATCGGCGTTCAGGCCGAGTTCGCTCATGGCGTAGATGATCCGCCGCTGCACCGGCTTCAGGCCATCCCCGATATGCGGCAGTGCGCGATCCATGATCACGTACATGGAATAGTTGAGATAGGCCTGTTCGGTGAAATCGGCGAGGGAGCGACGCTCCACGCCGTCCAGGCTCAGGTCGAGGGATTCGCTCATGGTCGATCCGTTACATGCTGGCGCAGCACCAGGGTGCCGGCGCGCTGGGTGAATTCAAGTTGTTTCAGGGCACTCATGCCGAGCAGCACCTGTTCGCTGCGAAAGCCTGGCGCGACGATGGCGCGAACGTCGTGCAGAAGGATGTCGCCGAGGTTGAGGCTTGCCAGCACGGTGCGATAACCGGTGGTCTGGCCGTTGGCGGTATGCAGCATGATCGGGGCGCCGCGTTCCAGGCCCAGTCGCTCGGCCAGCTCAGCGGGCACGGCGACATCGGTGGCGCCCGTGTCGAGGAGAAAGGTCACCGGCTCGCCGTTGATGCGTCCGCTGGCGACGAAATGTCCCTGGGCGTTGCCGGCCAGCTGCACTTCGATCTGCTCGCCCTGCAGCTGGGAAACCGGCTGGCGATTGGGGTTGAGGCGGTCCTCCTCCCAGGCGGCGAAGAAACGGGTGGCCAGGAACAGGCCAACCCCCCAGGCCAGCACCAGCATCACGCGCCCGGCGCGACGCCCGGCCGTCTGGCTCACGGCTTCGCACTCCAGCCACCGGCAGGGGCGGCAAAGCGCCAGACGACCGGACGTTTCTCGCCATCGCCGCGCGCCTTGCCATTGTTGTCGACGCCGATCCAGGCGCCTTTCTCATCGATCCACAGCGCCTCGGCGTTGCCGTAGGGCTCGGCATAGCGGCGCTCTTCGGTCAATGCCGCGGCGGCGAACGACCAGCAGCGCTCGACCTCGCCGGTGGCCGGGTGGCGACGACAGACGCGGTAAGCCGAAGGCTCCAGCACGAACAGCCGGTCGGCGAAGAAGGCCACCGCCGAGAAACTGCGCGGCAGCGGCGTATCACCCAACGCCTCCGGCGGTTGCTGATAGCCACCCTGGGCCAACAACACGCAGCCGCCCGTGCATTGCCAGCTGGTCTGTTTACGGTGCAGCACCAGCAGTCCACGGCGCTCACGCTCTGCGGCCAGCCACATGCGCTCGGCCTTCGGGTCGACGGCGATCCCCTCGAACAGCGCATTGAAATGCCAGAGCATGCCACTGGCCCGCGCCTGGCGAACCAGCGAGCCGGGCAGGCGCAGCCATTGCGCGGTGCCTGCCGGGCTCACCCGCAGCACGGCGGCATGGGCCTCACTGACCACGTAGCGGTTACCCAGGCTGTCGCAAGCGAGGCCTTCGAAGTCGAGGTGCCCACCACGCACATGGCCACTGAGCCGGGTACGCATGCGCATGCCCCAGGGCAGACCGCTGTCCGGCGGCGGACCGGCCTCGAAGCGTTCGGGCTGCGCCTGCCAGGGCGAAACGCTGCTGTCCAGGCGATAGAGCACGCTGTCCTCGCGATCGGACACCGCCCACAGGGCCTCTCCGCACCAGGCCATTCCGGACAGGTTGCCGCCCGCCATGCCCTGCACCGCATGTTCTTCAAGCAGCTCCAGCTCGGGCGCCGGTTCGCTGGCCCAGAGCGGGGTTGCGGCCAGGCCCAGCAGGGCCAGCCAGCGACGGATCAAACCAGCACCTCGGCCAGGTTACCCTTGGACTCGAGCCAGCTCTTGCGGTCGCCGGCGCGCTTCTTGGCCAGCAGCATGTCCATGATCTCGCGGGTGCCCTCCAAATCGTCCAGGGTCAGCTGCACCAGCCGCCGTGTGTTGGGGTCCATGGTGGTTTCGCGCAGTTGCGGCGGGTTCATTTCACCGAGGCCCTTGAATCGCGTGACCTGCGGCTTGCCGCGGCGCTTTTCGGCGACCAGTCGCTCGAGAATGCCGTCGCGCTCGGCCTCGTCGAGCGCGTAGAAGATGTCCTTGCCCAGGTCGATGCGGTACAGCGGCGGCATGGCGACATAGACGTGCCCGGCTTCCACCAGCGGGCGGAAATGCTGGACGAACAGGGCGCACAGCAGCGTGGCGATGTGCAGGCCGTCGGAGTCGGCATCGGCGAGGATGCAGATCTTGCCGTAACGCAGTTGAGCGAGATCGGCAGCACCCGGATCGACGCCAATGGCCACCGCGATATCGTGGACCTCCTGGCTGGCGAGCACCTCGCCGCCATCGACCTCCCAGGTATTCAGGATCTTTCCGCGCAGCGGCATGATCGCCTGGAACTCCTTGTCCCGCGCCTGCTTGGCCGAGCCGCCGGCCGAGTCACCCTCGACCAGAAAAAGCTCGGCGCGCATCGGGTCCTGCCCGGCGCAGTCGGCCAGCTTGCCCGGCAGCGCAGGCCCCTGGGTAACCTTCTTGCGCTCGACCTTCTTGCCGGCCTTGAGCCGACGTCCGGCATTGCTGATCGCCAGTTCGGCCAACTGCATGCCGAGCTCGGGGTGCGCATTGAGCCACAGGCTGAAGGCGTCCTTGACCACACCGGAAACGAACGCGGCGGCCTCACGGGAAGACAGGCGCTCCTTGGTCTGGCCGGAGAACTGCGGTTCCTGCATCTTCATCGAGAGGACGAAGGCGATACGCTCCCAGATATCCTCCGGTGCCAGCTTCAACCCGCGCGGCAGCAGACTGCGGAACTCGCAGAACTCGCGCATCGCATCCAGCAAACCCTGGCGCAGGCCGTTGACGTGGGTGCCGCCCTGCGCCGTCGGGATCAGGTTGACGTAGCTTTCCTGGACGCTCTCGCCGCCCTCGGGCAGCCACAGCAGTGCCCAGTCCACCGCTTCGGTATTGCCTGCCAGGGTGCCGACGAAGGGCTCGTCGGGCAGGCGCAGGTACTCGCTGACCGAGTCGACCAGGTACGAGCGCAGGCCGTCCTCGTAGAACCACTCGACCTTCTCCCCGGCCCCCTTGTCCTCGAAGCTGACGTTCAGCCCCGGACAGAGCACGGCCTTGGCCTTGAGCACGTGCTTGAGGCGGCTGATGGAGAATCGGGGTGAATCGAAGTACTTCGGGTCGGCCCAGAAGCGCACGCTGGTACCCGTATTGCGCTTGCCGACGCTACCGATGACTTCCAGGTCGCTGGCCTTGAAGCCGTCGGCGAAGCTCATGCGGTACTCGCTGCCATCGCGCTTGACGGTCACTTCGACCCGGGTCGACAGCGCGTTGACCACCGAGATGCCGACGCCGTGCAGACCGCCGGAGAACTGGTAGTTCTTGTTGGAGAACTTGCCGCCCGCGTGGAGCTTGGTGAGGATCAGCTCGACGCCCGGCACGCCCTCTTCAGGGTGGATATCCACCGGCATGCCACGGCCGTCGTCGATCACCTCCAGCGAATTGTCTTGATGCAGGATCACCTGGACCGAGCGCGCATGGCCGGCAAGGGCCTCGTCGACGCTGTTGTCGATGACCTCCTGGGCCAGATGATTGGGCCGCGAGGTGTCGGTGTACATGCCCGGGCGCTTGCGCACCGGATCGAGGCCGGAAAGAACCTCGATGGCTTCTGCGGTATAAGACATCTGTCTGGCACTGTCCCTTATGTTTTGAACAATCGGCCCATGCGAGCCGCGAAAAAACCCGGCGAATCGCGCCGGCTAGGCCGCTACCGACCCGGTCGGAAGCCAGCGTCAGGGTTGCTGCTGCGAAGCCGCGCGCGACATTCGCTCAGAGCCGCCCCAACCACACCTGCGGATCGAAACCAGCGAAGGCCATCAGCGCCGGCAGGCGCTCGGCGAAGCCTTGGAAGCCGTGGTCGCCGCCGGCCTGGATGCGCAACGCGCAGCCTCGATAAAACTGCGCCGCATCACGGTAATCCAGTGTTTCATCGCCGGTTTGCAGCCAGACCTGATAGCGCTCGGCATCTTCTGGCGGCGCCGTTTCCAGCTCCGCAAGCGCGCTCACATGGTCCTCGGTCAGCTCCCAGACCTCTCCGCTGTAGTGATTGGTCTGCGGCCCGAGATAACCGTCGAAACGACGGTGCGGCGTCACGGCCGGATTGATGAGCAAGGCCTTCAGGCCATGGCGCTCGGCGAGGTGCGTCGCATAGTAGCCGCCAAGGGAGCTGCCGACCAGCAGTGGCCGGCCGAGTTCGCCAATGCATGCTTCAAGCTGGGCAATGGCCTGGCGCGGATGATGATGCAGCGCCGGCACCCGCAGACGCTCGGCCAGGCCAAGGCCATCCAGCGCACCGATCAGTTGGCTGGCCTTCTGCGAGAGCGGCGAGCTGTTGAAGCCATGGATATAGAGAATCGAAGGCGGGTAACTGGACATGGATACAGTTCGATGGAAAAGGGCAAGGCTACAAGGCTGCCGACACCCTCTGCAACCCGTGAAACCCACGAACAACAATGCTTTCACACTCAGGACACAGCCGTGCATTCCTGCCCCAGAGGCAGATAGTTTCTGTACAAAGGTACT
>NZ_KK020676.1:503199-527434 GCF_000307775.2 Stutzerimonas stutzeri KOS6
TGTGGGCATTGGCCCGTTCTCCTGGGCGGGCGTAGGAGCGGGCCATGCCCGCGAACAGGCCACCTCAGCGGCTCATGGCGTGCTGAACACGACCACCCCAGCAGCCTCAATACCCCCTGACGCTGTAATCCACCTCGAAATCGATGCCGCTGACGCGCGAAACCCCGGTTTCCAGACGGCCATCGGGATACAGGCGCAACCAGCGATAGCCCGGCGCCAGGTTATCGACCTGGAACTGCTCGCTCTGCGGCGCGAACTGCACCCCGGTCGACGGCGAGGCGAGCAGCCGCACGCCGTTGCGCCACTGGTCGAATTCCTGGTGGATATGCCCCCAGAGCAGGGTACGGACATTGCAATGGCGATCCAGCACCTCGAACAGCGCAGCAGGATTGCGCAGCCCGATGCTGTCCATCCAGCGACTGCCGATGGATACCGGATGGTGATGCAGGCAGACCAGGTGATGGCGGTCGGGCGCCTCGCTCAGCGCGCGATCGAGCAATTCCAACTGATCGCTGCGCAGCATGCCGAACACCGAGCCGGCCACCAGCGTGTCGAGCATCACCACGCGCCAGCCGCCAAGCTCCAGCACCGGTTCCAGCAGCGAACTGCCGCGACAGGCCTCGCGCATCGCACCAAGCTCGTCATGGTTGCCGGGACACCAGCGGGCCGGCGCCTCGATGCGGCTGGCCAGTTGCCGAAACCGCTGATAGGACGCCACCGAGCCGTCCTGCGACAGATCACCGGTGGCAAGGATCAGGTCGATACGCCGCTGCTCGTCGATGGCCAGCTCGATCACCCGCTCCAGGCTGCCACAGGTGTTCATGCCCAGCAGCTTGCCGTCCGCCTCGGCAAACAGGTGGCTATCGGTGAGCTGCACCAGCAGGACCGAGTCTTCAACAGCAGTCAGGGGCGCACCAGACAAGGTCCTTCTCCTTGAGCGAAATCGCAACGGAATTATGGTAGGAGCCCATCCGCACGGTAAACCTCGGGTTGTGGGCCTGGGTCACAGAACCGCGTCGCGACGCCGCATGCAGTCGGGCTCAGACCACCGGTTCGAGCTCATGGCCGCACGCCAGGCAATGCCCCAGCCACTCGCCCAGGAAGAGATTGAGCTGATTCTTTTCGTCCGGCTGGTGCATCTGCGCGTTGGGATAGTGATAGATGCCGCGCAAGCGCCGCGCGTTTTCGGCGCGGATCACCTCGGCCATGCGCGCATCGTGGTAGACACGCACCTCCATCTTCGGCACCGGCAACCAGCTCAGGCAATGTTCCTGGCTGACCTGCAGCGTGGTGGTGTAGGGGCAGTTCTCCAGCACCTCGAGCACCAGCACGCCGAGCAGCAGATCGCCCTGGCTGATGGCGATACGACGCGGCTCGCCGGAACTGCGCATGTCCGGCAGCAGCCGCATCAGGCGCAGGTAATTGGCCTCGCAGGCGGCCTGCAGCTCGAGCAGGTCGACGCGGTATCGCTCGCGCGTTTTTCTCATGGCCACTCCCCCCGCACCTGCTCGCGATTCAAGGCCAGCCACTGCAATGCAATGATGCTCGCCGCATTGTCGATACGACCGTCATTCACCGCGTCCAGCGCCTCCTGCAACGACCAGACATGCACGCGGATGTCTTCGCCTTCCTCGGCCAGGCCGAATATGCCATCGGCGCCAGCGCTGTCGCAGCGACCGATATACAGATGGACGCGTTCGTCACTGCCGCCCGGTGAAGGAAAATACTGCGTGACCGGCCACAGCTCGCCCAGCTCCAGTCCGGCCTCTTCGATCGCTTCGCGCCGGGCGACCTGGTCCGGGGACTCGTCCTTGTCGATCAGGCCGGCCACCAGCTCGATCAGCCAGGGATTTTCGACCTTGCCCAGTGCGCCGACCCGGAACTGCTCGATCAGCACCACCCGATCACGCTGCGGATCGTAGGGCAGTACGCACACCGCGTCATGACGCACGAACAGCTCGCGGCTCAGCTCCGCGCCCATGGCGCCGCTGAACTGACGATGACGCAGATGCACACGCTCCAGCCGGTAGAAACCACTGAAACATTGCTCTCGACGGAGGATCTGGACATCATCCGGACCGGGCTTGAAGGTCTCGCTCATCTTTACTACTCGCCTATCGGTTTGATCCGCGCAGAATGCAGCAGCGGACGACTGCAACCGTCACCTCGTGAGCGGCTCCGTGGTCATCCTAGCGCGGCATCGCCTCCGGCGCAGCCCTTTGCAGACCAACACAGGCCGCGAGCACCTCACCGACCGGGCGGGACGAACTTCAGCCTCCCGTCGCAATCGAAAGCGCACTGTCATGTCTGGACCCGCCATGTACCCAACCGTATCCATCCGCAAACTCATCATGCTGGGCAGCCTGGCCGTGCTGCTCGGCGGCTGCCAGCACTTCGCCGCCGAGCGCCCGGCCGAATTCCGCCAGAACGTCACCGAGCAGCGCCCCCAGGGCTGCGAGGAAGAAAGCTGTCCGCTGGTGAACATCGATAGCCTGACGTTTGCCGGCGAGCCGGAACTCGATCGCCTGATCGACGCGCGTCTGCGGCGGATGACGATCAACGGCCCGGATGACCGGCTGCCCGAATCGCTGAAGGGCTACGAGCAGGCGTTCCTGAGCACGGCCGAACCGGGCTGGAGCAGCTACCTGCAGGCCAAGCTGCGCGAACAGCACGGCGACATACTGGTTCTCGAACTGTCCAGCTATCTCTACGTCGGCGGTGCCCACGGCATGCCCGGCCGCGGCTTCATCAACTATGACCGCGCGCAGGACCGGGAGCTGCGCCTGGAAGACGTGCTGATTCCCGGACAGGAAGGCGCCTTCTGGCGTGTCGCGCGCCAGGCGCATCAGCGCTGGCTGATGGCCAACGGGCATGACCAGGACGCCGAATTCATCGACTTCTGGCCATTCCGGCAGACCCCTCACATCGCCCTGCTGAAAGACCGCGTGCTGCTCAAGTACGACGTCTACAGCATCGCGCCCTATTCGAGCGGGCACCCGGAACTGTTCATCCCGCATGAGCAGCTCGAAGGCATCCTGAAGGCGGAATATCTCTGACCGAGCCTAGGCCAGCGGCAGCCGTCCCCGCCGCCGGTGGATCCAGTCGACGATCTCCTCGCGTGGCGAGTAGCCATCGACCGTGGCACGCATGACCAGCCTGACCTGCTCGAAGTCATCGCGGTCCAGCCCCTGCAGGAGCCTGTCCAGCACATCGCAGAACTCGACCCATGGCAGGCAGGCTTCGTTCGCCGACATGATCATCGGATGCTGGGTCGGAGTGACGTTGTCGCCGATCAGCAATTCCTCGTAAAGCTTCTCGCCCGGCCGCAGGCCGGTGAACTGTATGGCGATGTCGCCGGCAGGATTGCTTTCGCAGCGCACGGACAGCCCCGACAGGTGGATCATCTTCTCGGCAAGCTCGACAATCCGCACCGCAGAGCCCATGTCGAGCACGAACACGTCACCGCCCTGCCCCATTGAGCCTGCCTGCAGCACCAGCTGGGCAGCCTCGGGGATGGTCATGAAATAACGGGTGATCTTGGGATGGGTCACGGTGACAGGCCCGCCCCGGCGAATCTGTTCGCGAAACAGCGGTATCACCGAGCCGGACGACCCCAGCACATTGCCGAACCTGACCATGGTGAAGCGTGTCCGGTTCACATGGTTGACCCCCGCCTGCCCGTACAGCACCGGCGCCGTTTCCCTGCTCAGGGCCTGCAAGGCCATTTCCGCGAGACGCTTGGTGCTTCCCATGACATTCGTCGGGCGCACCGCCTTGTCGGTCGAAATCAATACGAAGTGCGCAACACCCGCCTGAATCGCCGCCTGCGCACAGTTGAGCGTGCCGATCACGTTGTTCATCACGCCTTCGGCGATGTTGTGCTCGACCATTGGCACATGCTTGTAGGCCGCAGCGTGATAGACGCTATCGACGCCCCAGGTGCGCATCACGTCGAGCAGCCGATCGGCATTGCCGACCGAGCCCAGGATGGGGATCAGCTCCAGCTGAAGCGCCCGCTCACTGACCTGCTGCTCGAGCTCGGCGTGGATGGCGTACAGGTTGTATTCACTGTGGTCGAGCAGAAGCAGCACCGTTGGCGACAGCCGCAGGATCTGGCGACTGAGCTCGGAGCCGATCGAGCCCCCCGCGCCGGTGACCAGCACGACCTTGCCCTGTATGCAGTGCGCCAGCAGCCTCTCGTCCGGGGCGACGCTGTCACGCCCAAGCAGGTCGGCGATATCGACCTCCTGGAGATCTTCCACCTTCACCCGGCCACTTGCGAGATCCATGAACCCGGGTACCGACCGGACGTGCAATGGGTATCGCTCCAGATCGGCAAGAATTTCCCGACGCCGCGTCCGGCTGGCGGAGGGAATCGCCAGCAATACTTCGCCCGCCCCGGTGTCGCCGATCATCTGATCGATATACCTGGGCTTGTACACCTTGAGCCCGGCGATGACCCGATTGGCCAGGTCGTCATCATCGTCGATGAAGGCAACCGGGCGCATCGCACGGCCCATTCGCAACGCCGCCGCCAGCTGATTGCCGGCCGCGCCTGCGCCGTAGATGGCTACACGCGTCAGGCCGTCGTCACGTCCGAACGGGACGGCCAGCATGCCGGCGTACCAGTCACCCAGCACGTACTGTCGCAACAAAAGGCGCAGCCCGCCGAGCAGCATCAGGCTGATCCACCAGTAATTGAACACCAGCGAGCGCGGCACCAGCGCTGGCGCATCGCGATACCAGTAGATCGCCAGCGCCAGCAGCAGCGAAGAAAACGTCACCGCCTTGGCAATGGTGATCAGCGCATCGTTGCCGAGATAACGCATCACCGCTCGGTACATGCCGATGCGGATGAACAGCGGAATAGCCAGCACCGGGGCCAGGGCGAACAACCAGGCATGCCCCCCGAGCGGCTCGATCGGGTCGAACGAGCCCAGCCGCACCACGAACGCCAGCCACAACGAGATCCATACCAGGATGACATCGGCCAGCACCTGCAGCAGGCGCTTGTAATGCCTGGGCAGCCCCAGCAGGCGATCACGCAACATTCGTTTCATTCCTGTTCGACAACGCCATTCAATCCAAATCCGTGCAATGTGCGAATCGTTTGTTCGCGGGCAAGGCCCGCTCCTACAAGGGCTGCGTGCGGGCCGTTGTTCGCGGGCAAGGCCCGCTCCTACGGGGCTGCGTGCGAGCCGTTGTTCGCGGGCAGGGCCCGCTCCTACAAGGGGCTGCGTGCGGGCCGTTGTTCGCGGGCAGGGCCCGCTCCTACAAGCGCTGCGTGGGGCCGTTGTTCGCGGGCAGGGCCCGCTCCTACAAGGGCTGCGTGCGGGCCGTTGTTCGCGGGCAAGGCCCGCTCCTACGGGGCTGCGTGCGGGCCGTTGTTCGCGGGCAGGGCCCGCTCCTACGGGGCGCCATTGTTCGCGGGCGTCACATCGATGCGTACCACACCTGTAGGAGCGGGCCATGCCCGCGAACGGCCACCTCGCAACGCAAAACTACGCCATCATCCGCCCGTCTCAGCCGCACCGGCGTCAAACCATATGCAGAGACACAACAACGGCACATAGGCGATCAGCATGGCCGTCGCACCGTCGATTCCGCCCAAGGCCACCCCCACCGCCCAGGGCAGGAGCCAGACCACGACGATCAACCCAACCGCAACCGTCACCGGCGCGTGGCGTCCAACGCGCCGCGCCGCAACCTGATAAGCGTGACTGCGATGGGCCTGATAGACAGCCTCGCCCCGCAAAAGACGATGGAACAGGGTGAAAGTTGCGTCGACGATGAAAACACCGAGCAAAATCAGCCAGCTCCACAACAACTGCGGATGCTGCCAGGTGGCCTGCAGCACAAGAATGCCGATCACGATGCCGAGAAAGCCGCTTCCCACATCGCCCATGAATATGCGCGCCCGCGGGAAGTTCCAGAACAGAAACCCCAGCACCGCGCAGGTCAACAGCAGCTCGCTCGCGCCCCCAGCCATCAGGGTGAACGCACCCGCGTCCACGGCAGCGTAGCAGAGCACGGCACCGCCACCGGCACAGATGGCCTGCACCGCCGCTATGCCATCGATGCCATCCATGAAGTTGTAGAGATTGAGCAACCAAACCAGGAAAACAGCGGCCAGCACGTGCCCCACCCAACCCAGGTCGAACGGCACGCCAAACAGAACCACTGGCGGTAGCCCGCCCAGCCAGAACAGTGACCAGGCGGCCGCCACGAAGTGGCCCAGCAAGCGCCAGCGTGCCGCGATATGGCCATGGTCGTCGGCAAAGCCGAGGGCGGCGACGCCACCACCGGCCCCCAGCAGGGCGATCATCAGGTCACTTTCGAGCGCGGCGCAAAGCCACAGCACCAGCAGCAGCGAAAGAAAAACCAGGACAAACGCCATGCCTCCCCCGCGAGGGGTTGCAACCGTATGCGAACTGCGTGCATTGGGCTTATCCAGCAGGCTGCGCTGCAAGGCATAGCGGCGCAACAGCCCGGTCAGACCGAAAGCGGCCAAGGTCGCGAGCAGGAAGAGCGCCCAGCTCATGCTTGCCGCCGCCGGAGATAGTCCGCCGCAGTTGCGCGCAGCGCATCATCCACACCGACGGGCGGCGCCCAACCCAGCAGCGAGCGGGTCTTGCCGATGTCGACCTGAAGTGAACCACACAGCCGGTCGAAGGCGGCGCGCTTGCCGAGCAGCCGGGCGAGGAACTCCAGTTGCCCCCCGGGGACCGGCAGCAAGCGCACCGGCGTATCCAGCGCCGCACCCAGACGCCGAAGCAGATCCGGGGTCGCGAGGTCCTCGCCGTCACTGGCGAGCAAGGTCTCGCCGGCTGCGTCCGGGTGATCGATGCAGGTGCACAGGAGGTCGACGAGGTTGTCCAGGGCGACCAGGCTTCGCTTGTTCTCAACGGCACCGAGCGGCAACGGGATGCCCCTCATCAGCCAGTCCATCATGCTGCGGAAATTGCCCTTCACGCCGGGGCCATACACCAGCGGCGCGCGAACGATGACGATCTCCAGCCCCGTCTCCCGGGCGAGCGCCCGTAACCCCTGCTCGGCCTCGAGCTTGGATAGCGCATAGGGATCGCCCGCCTGCGGCAGATCATCGGCCGTGAAGGGCCTGCCAGCCGGCGTCGACTCGCCGTTGACCTTGATCGAACTGATGAAGATGAACCGCCGAGCCCCCGCCGCCACGGCGCTGCGTGCCAGCTCGAGCGTGGCGTCCACATTGACCTTGCGAAACTCCGCCAGCGGATCCGCGGCCTTATCCTGCATGACATGGACCCGCGCCGCGCAGTGAATGACCGTATCGACATTTTCGACCGGCGAACCTGCGGCAAAGGTGCGGCTGAACGAAACCGGCACGGGAACCACGCCAGCGGGCCACAGCGAATCCACACGGCGCGCCCAGGCGAGAGCCTGCACGTCCGGACAGGCCACCAGCCGCTCCAGCAGCGCGCCCCCCACGAAGCCGGTTCCTCCGGTCACTAGAATCTTTCTTTTCAAGCTCAGCGTCTCTCTTGCCATACGCAGCCATCCCTGACTGCCAGGCGGCAATTCTACGCACTCTCGCTCGCACGTGTCGGGCAAAGCCGCGAACATCGAACGGCCCGGCAGATCACCCTCCAAGACGGCGAGTCCGTCTGTCGCGCGCCGCGGCGAGATGCGACGAAATCACGCGTCAAACTGATATCATTGCGCCACTTGAGCAAACCGAGATCGTTCCAGCGCACTCCTTACCGGAAGAATGCCCATGACTGATGACTCCGCCGACAGACGCAACCTCCACTCGCTTCGCGCGCACATCGACGCGTTACTCGCCGCAGGCGCATCGCTGGAAGGACGGGACCCGGTTCGCCTCTCTCTCAACGGCCAGACCTTCTTGGTTCGCCATGGCATGCTGGTCAGCGAAAACGACCACCTCGACCTTCTCGAGACCCTGTCGAACGTGGCCTGGACCAGCGAACAGCAGCGTGAGCAGGCCATTGAAATGTGCCGTTACGAACTCGAGCAGGCCATCGACGAAGCGACACGGACACTACAGCACTGGGAATGCAAATAAGCGGGCCGACCACATCACGGGCCTGCCGCTGGCGCTGCGCCCTGCCCTGCTGGCAACCGCCGCGCGCCGCGCAGGCAAACCCGCCGTCATACAGCCGGACAGGACGCCTGCCACCAGCACCGATCAGGTCGTAACGACCGGACTGACCCGACCATAGCTGTCCTCGAAGCGCACGATATCGTCTTCCCCCAGATACGCACCGGACTGAACCTCGATCATTTCCAGCGGCACCTTGCCCGGATTCGACAGGGAATGCTTGACCCCCAGCGGAATGTAGGTCGACTGGTTCTCGGACAGGATCAGGACATTGTCGCCGCAGACCACCCGCGCCGTTCCGGACACGACCACCCAATGCTCGGCGCGATGGTAGTGCAGCTGCAACGACAGGCTTTCGCCTGGCAGTACCGTGATGCGCTTGACCTGATAACGCTCGCCCCGGTCCACCGTGTCGTAGTGGCCCCAGGGCCTGCTGACCAGCGGATGCGCGACGAACTCATCACGCTGCTCGGCCTGCAGGCGCTGGACGATCGCCTTGACGTTCTGGCACTGGTCCTTGTGCGCAACCAGCACGGCATCCTTGGTTTCGATGATCACCAAGCCCTCGACCCCTACCGTGGCGACCAGACGATGATGCGACTGCACCAGGCTGTCGCGGGTATCCACGGACATGACATCGCCCCGGAAGCTATTGCCTTGCGCATCGCGCTCGCTCACATCGAGAATCGCGGCCCAGCTGCCGAGATCGTTCCAGCCGGCATCCAGCGGTACCACGACGCCGGCATCGGTGTGCTCCATCACCGCATAGTCGACCGACTCGTCATCGCACAGGGCGAACTGCTCGGCCGGTACATGCAGAAAGTAGTGATCGTTCCGTGCCTGCTCGAACGCGGCGCGGCGCGGCAGGCGGCCAGGATATCGGGGCGCAAGCGTTCCAGCTCGTCGAGGAAGCGCGATGCACGAAACATGAACATGCCGCTGTTCCACAGGTAGCGCCCACTATCCAGGTACACCTGCGCCATCTCTGCCGAAGGCTTCTCCTTGAAAGCAGCGATCGCGCGGCCCGCTTCTCCCAGCGGCTCGCCGCACTGGATGTAACCGAACCCGGTTTCGGCGCGCGTCGGCGTGATGCCGAAGGTCACCAGGCGTCCCGCATTGGCATGCATCGTCGCCGCCGTGATCGCCGCGCGAAATGCCTCTTCGTCCGGGATATGGTGATCGGCTGCAAGGATCAGCAGTACCGGGTCGCGTCCCTCGCGGGTTGCCTCGAGTGCCGCCAGGGCAATGGCCGGTGCCGTATTGCGTGACAGCGGTTCGAGAATGATCCGCCGACTCTGCCGCCTGGCCAGCCGCATCTGCTCAGCCACCACGAAACGGTGCTGCTCATTGGTGACCACCAGCGGCTCACCCTGCTCCAGCCCGTCCAGTCGAGCCAGGGTACGCTGGAACATGGTTCCCTACGCCTGCCCGTCCAGTTCGAGAAACTGCTTGGGAAAAACCTGCCGCGACAGCGGCCAGAGGCGCGAGCCACTGCCGCCGGCCAGGATAACGGGCGTAAACATCTGGAACTCCCTGCGAATGAATCGAACTACCCTATCAGCCGAATTGTCGCATTCAAGCCTCGATAGTGACGGTGTGACCGAGCGCTGATTTGCCGACTCGCAAACGGCGGCCCCGTGACACCGGCCCGCCTGGCGAACCCTGTCGGCCGACGGCGGCAGAGGCCGGGGAAATCTAAGGTTCCAGCCCGATTCCCGCCAGACGGCGACTGCTGGAGCACCGGCTCGCCAGGGTCCGGAGGCCCCTGTAAACTCACGCGGCAGCGTCCTGCGACCACAGAGGGAATCATGCAACGCACCTTAATCACAGGCGCCAATGGATTCGTCGGACGGCACCTCTGCGAGGCCCTGCAACGCTCCGGGCACCATGTCATCGCCATGTCTTCGGCCGCGGATGCCTGCGTGCCCTGCGCCAACCAGACGGTCGGCTGCGATATCCGCGACGCGGACGGCGTTGCGAAGATCATCGCCGCCACCTCGCCGACTCACCTGGTCCATCTCGCGGCGATCAGTCACATCCCCAGGAGCTTTGAAAACCCGCTTCTCACCTGGCAGACCAACGTCATGGGCAGCGTCAACGTGCTCGAGGCGATACGGCGGTTCGCGCCTGAAGCGTTCGTGCTGTTCATCAGTTCCGCCGACATCTACGGCGCTGCCTTCAAAGCCAACGTGCCGCTGGCCGAAAGCGCGACCTGCCTGCCCCAAAATCCCTATGCGGCCAGCAAGCAGGCAGCAGAAGCGGCCTTTGCCGAGTCCTTCCGCCGCGGGCTCAGGGGCGCGATAGCACGGCCGTTCAACCACATCGGCGTGCGCCAGTCGCCCGATTTCGTCACTGCCGCGTTTGCCCGCCAGATCGCCCTGATCGAGGCCGGCAAACAACCGCCGGTGCTCCAGGTCGGCAACCTGCAAGCCAGCCGCGATTTTCTCGACGTGGCGGACGTCTGCCATGCCTATCAGCTGCTGCTCCAGCTTTCGGACGGGCCGGCGACCCACCCGCACTGCTTCAACGTCTCGTCCGGACAATCCCATCGCATTGCGGACGTCCTTCAACAACTGCTCGACATGAGCAGTGTCGAGATCACCCTCCAGCAGGACCCCGCCCGCATGCGCCCCTCCGACATTCCGTTCGCCGCCGGCGACAGCCGGCTGCTGCGCGACACGGTGGGCTGGGCACCCGCCATCCCGCTACAGCGCACCCTCGGGGAATTGCTCGATTACTGGCGGACCGAGACGCGCGCCACGTCATGAAGTTGGTGATCAATGCCGAATCGTTGCGGCCTCCGCTCACGGGGATCGGCAACTACACCTTCAATCTGCTCGATACCCTCAGGCGGCGCGATTATCTCTAGCATAAGCCCAGCTTCATCCTGAAGGCACACAGCGGCCCTTGCATCGCCACGATCCATGACCTGTCGTTCATTCGCAGTAGTTTTCCTAGACGCGCTGTGCCCAGTGAACCTGCGAGGCTTACGCAAGCCTGAGCCAGCCATAGCGCAGCACCTGCATGAACCGCCACCCCCGTAAGCGCTTCGCCCCATAGCCGAGCGATGTGGCATTTGGGGCATTTCTGCGTGGCATACCGCGTTCACCGCGAAGCGCGGCCCCTACGGAAGCGGCGATGCGGTGCAATCAGTACGGGTAAATAGCCAAAACCCACCTATTCAGGTGGATTTTTATCGGCCAAACCCACAGCGAGCGAAGGGTTGCCTGTGACACCGGCCCGAAGAGCTGGCGATAGGCAGCCGCGCCCCGGCGATTCAGGCGCTGTCAACCAGCGAGTTACCGTCCCAGTTAATGTCCATGTCCGACCCGACGATGATGATGCTCATATCGGCAACACCATCGAACTGGCCTTCAGCATTGGCTGATGTCGATGTTCACATTCGTTGCAGCCACCTGGCCCAAGTCACTCCAGTTGACGACCTGCACATTGCGGTCATAGCTGATCGCCAGCACCAGCATACCCTCCACTGCGTTAGCCGCGCCTTGGGAGATATTGCTGTTGTTCACCCAACGTGAAAGCAGCGTCACTTGATCTAGGTCGTTGACGCTGACGCTGACCGTGACAGCCTAGGTGCTTTGGTTGTTGGACGCATCGGTCGCGACAACGGTGGAGCTGTAGCCGTCCTTAGTCTCTTCGTCGAGATTGCCGGCGAGCAGTTACCACGCAGGTTGTAGGGTTGATGCTCAGCAGGCTGGCACCATCCTCGTTGCCTAACTGCAGGCTAGCTGACACCAAAGGCATCGGTGGCGGCCGCGGTGTATAGCACGTCCTGACTTTCATCGGCCGAGGCTGTCGCCTAGGAGGTGAATACTGGATCAATTTCAGCAGCGATTACCGGCGGGTGAAGGCCACACTGCCGATGGCGCTGTTGCCGGCGATATCCACTACATCCCCCTGGCTAAGCTGATGGTGTAGCCCGCGCTTCAGGTGCCGTCGGTGCCGCTGTCTACGCTGACCGGGGTTTCGACGTCGCGGTTCGGCGCGGCGGTTTCACGCACCACGGTGATGGTGCTGCTGGTGTTGCCAGAAGCGTCTTCACTGGTCACCTTGAGGATTGCACCGATCACCAGGTTATTGACGCTGATGGAACCCTCTTCGGCCAGCACGTCGAAGCCGGCGTTGTAGGTAGCGTTGCCATCCTTGTCGAGCCAGCCTGCTTGAATATCGCCGACATTCAGGGTGACGGCCGTCTTGTTGGTGACCAAGTCGCCAGCCAGCACGGTATCGTCGGTTTCCAGCAGGATCACACCTGGGGCCTCATGCACGGAGCTGTCCGTCTGGGTCGGACTGAAAATGTCGCTGACGGACGCGTTGCTGGCGTCGGTAGCGCTGACATTGACGTTAACCACGCCCACGTCGACATCAGCCAGCGTACCGCTGAAGGTGCACGCTTCGGGTCGAAGCTTAGCCAGCTCGGCAGGGACTGATAGCCCACGGTAGCGCCGCTCTCATCGACCAGCTCGACGGCGTAAGCTCAGGGTTTCGCCTCGGCATCGGCGAAGGGATTGGCCGTGACCGTGAAGCTGAAGAGCTGACTCTGTGGGTCGCACTCTGGTTGGCGATGACCAGGTAGGTTCATCGTTGACGTTGACAACCTCAGCAGTGACGGCAGAGATAACGCTTTCGTCAGCGCCCTGGCCATCGGTGTAGCTGGCGCTGACGCTGATTTCGGCACTTAAATCCACCTGGGTCAGCGTTGCTGGCAGTCAGGGTTTCGCCTTCCGTAGCCACGCCGCTGATGGTCACCTCCCCAGTGGCGGCATCGTTGACGTTGGCAGTGTATTGCGCTTTGCCGGTGAACTCAGTGGTGCCGCCCAGCGAATCGGTGGTGGTGGCTACGACGCGGACGTTCTGGCCGACCGCACTCGGATTAGCGGTAATCGACCGTTCGGCAGCGTTTTTACCATTGACCCACTCGCCATTGGCCTCTACCTGCCACTGGTAGGCAACGCTGGCTTCGCCATCGGCGTCGATCAGGTTGGTCAGCTCGGCGGTCAGGGTGCCGCCTTCTTCGGCAGTGCCGGCAACGTTCAGTTCGCCGGAGGCTTCGTCATCGACATTCTGTACTGCTGGCGTTGCTAAGGAGGAAACTGACATGGACACCGACATCATCTTCAGTCCGTACGTAGCTGTCATTGTTTGTGCTATCGATCTCAACGTCATTACGCAGCCACTGGTAGCTGATGTCGGCCAATTGAGCCCAGGGAGTTGTATCGAGCCACCCCAGCTGTGCACTACAGAATGTCAGGAATGAGAGCGCGCTAAACACAACCGCCCACAGGGGGCGACTGAGCAGCAAAGGCACCAAAAGATAGAATTGCAGTTCTACACCCAGCGACCAGGCGGGCGGCAGCAGCGTAAAAGCATCCTGACCGCTGTACATGTAGTAGCTCAAAGGGACGATGAGCAGATTTGCCAGCCAATCCGTCATCTCTGGCTCACGAAGTAGAAATGGTGACGAGGCACCCAACAGCCAGACGATGAACGCCACGACCAGGGCGAACATGTACAGAGGAAGGATGCGCCATAGTCGATCACGGTAGAACCACACTCCCCCGGAGATGACTCCGCGCTCAGGCTGTTCACGCCAAAGCCGACTCACTACGCGCCCGGCGAGCAGGTAAAAAATGGCAACAGCGCTTACGCCGGGATTGATACCAGCAACACTGATACCGAGGTGACTGATCAGCAACCAGGCTTGCCAGAAAAAGCCGTAACAGACCCATCAGGCACTCCGATAGCCGATGACCGTGAAGTTGGCGTAACAACGGGGTGGAGCCGCACTACTGATACCTGGCAACCAGTCGGGCAGTGTATAGATGATCTCCACCCTCTCGAGGCCGTGCCACTGAAGAAGGAAGCTGAGGTAGTTGTCTGAAAGGGGGCGCTGATGGGTCGGGTCGGTATAGAAGCCGTTCAGCGCATTCGGATGACGCAAGTTGACCGTCTCGACAACAAGGACACCGCCGGGAGCAAGAGCGCTTATACAATCGGACAACAGAGGCTCCACTTGCCCAGCGGGTACGTGTTCGATGACCTGAAACAGAGTGATCGCAGAGAACGACTCATCGACGTTCTGGAAAAAACTCTGGGCGTCCATTTGGATGGCATCCAGCCCACGCAACCGCGCGCGAGCCACCTCTTGAGCATCCAGATCGAGCCCCAACGCCTTGATGCCCTGCTGCCTTAGAAAATTCAGGAACTCACCCGCTCCGCAGCCAATATCGAGCACACGCCTGTCTTCCATTACCGGCAGGAGTGGCAGATAGACGCGATATTGCTGCTGCAGGATATGCTCAACGCCCCCGGCCATTTCGCTATAGAAGCTGTAGAACCAGCGTTCTCGCTCGCCGGCAGGCAGGTCGGCGAGCCGGATGCCGAGCACACGCTCGGCGTTGGCGATCCAGTCGGGCGCCGGCTCGGCGTGACTGAACGGCAACTCGACATGCTTGTAAAGAGGTGCAGCCCCAGACAACTCCTTCCTCGCCTGCTCGGCCTCGTGCTGCAGCTCGCCGATCAGGCGCGCCTGCTCGGCCAATTGCTGCTCGAGGGCTGCGTATTCGACCCGCGCCCGCTCGGCCAGGCGCTGTTCGAGGGCTGCGTGCTCCGCCTGTGCCCGCTCGGCCATGCGCTGCTCGCGGGCTGCGTGCTCGGCCTGTGCCTGCTCGGCCACCTGACTGAGCTGGCGCACTTCGCGCCGTGTATGCGACAGGCGCCAGAGGTTGCGCAGCCAGCGGCAAGGGCGTCTCGGAAGGTATTGGCTAAGCCAGTTCCGCAGCGTGATCATGATACGCATCGATAATCCACGACGAGGCCTCGCCTTCGCACCAGGTCTGCAATTCGGCCGCCGTCAGTTGATGGAGATGGTTCCTGGCAATCAGTCCAACTCGGGGTAATTGTGCATGGAGCACCGTGGGCGCTATTGCGCTACCCAAGTGCAACCAGACATCCCCCGGCCCGACCAACAGCGGCACAGCCTCCCGCTCGGGCAGCCCCAACAGCCGACAGGCTCGGTCACAAGCGATCCGGTATTCCCCCTCCTGCGCCTCGACCAGTTCGAAGCGCCACCCCGAGGGCGGTTCCAACAACAAACGCCGCACAGCAGCAACCGACCCTTCATCCGCATCCAGATTCTGAGGACCGATATCGAGATAGCAGGTCGGAAGCTGACCGATGCCATAATTGCGAGTCACGGCGCAAGCCAACTCGGTCAGACTGGACGATGCCTGATCAGCGTGCATAGGCAATTCCCGCAACCTTTCAATCAGCCGAGACCGGCGCGCTACCGGATGATTCGCTACATGGGTCTCTATGGCGCGCCAGTACTGTTGCGCTACCTGTGACGGCGCGTGCCGTTCACGGTATCCCATGGCAGCCTCGGCGTACCGTCTGGCCTCGGCCGGCTGCTGCAGCAGCCTTGTGATGGCACTCGCCAGTTCCTCGACCCGAAACTGATCCGGCAATCGCCAGGCTATTCCGTCAGGCAACTCCGCAGCACTACCATTAGCGTTGTAGATCAATGGCTTACCCGCCGCAAGACAGTCCAGAACTGCCGCCGAGGTTTCGCCACGCGAGCCGGTACGCAACTGTATGGTCAGGTCGGCCGCCGCAAGCCAGAGCTGGTAGTCATCACTGGAGGCAAAACCGGTTATGCGAATTCGCTGCCGAGCCGGACTACGCTCGATGCGCATGAGCAGTTGCTCGCCATATTGGCCGAGGCTATTGCGACCGACCAGCACCAGATAGGCATTAGGGTTGTTTTCCTGACTGGCGAGCCAGGCATCGAGTAGCTCGTGGTTGAGTTTTGTCGGCGCAATGAAACCGAAACTGGCAGTAATCTGGCTGTCAGCCGGCAGCCCCAGCCGCGTCCTGGCAGCCAAAGGATCCGCCAGCCGCTTGGATGCTCGCAGCAAGGGAACGACCGACCAGCCATCACCATATGCAGGCCCATAGAATTGCTTAGCCAAGGCTCGACTGTACTGGCTGTGGACAATCACACCCTGTGCCTGAGCCAGCACCGGCAGATTGGATGGATAGCGCTTGAGTGCCTCATCAGGGCCGTCATGATGCAGGCAGGCCAGCGCGGCATAACCATGCGAGACATATAGTGCCTCGGCGAAGCAATCAGGGCGGATACCAGCCTGCTGAAGGTAGTTCAGAATTCCGGACAAATAGAAATCATGCAGAACGACCGTACCCGGGTGGCGCTCAAGCAGATCGAACATGTGGCTATGAAATTCGCTATTGCCAAACTGGTAGAGCACCCGCTGGTAGCGATGATGATGCTGACTGAACCATTGCGGGGTGCGACAGCGGAAATTGGCCCTGGCCCAGCGATCACTGATTTCGCTCTGGGGAGTGATTACTTCGATGTCATAGTAGCGAGCCAGCTCGGGAAGCAGTTCCGCACTGTAATCGGCAATGCCCGACTCGCAGGGCGGCAGCGGTGAAACGAAGGCAAGACGCGGCAGGCCGCTTCGTTCATCCAGCGGAACACATCCTGGCAGTTCTTCGCTCGACTCGCCGTGGCAATAGATGGAAACCTGCTCACGCGCACGTTTGAGCGCCGCAGCGTGCTCGAATGCCTCAAGGGTGCATTGCGCGGTGCGTTCCCAGGAAAATTGACGAGCCTGGATCAGACCGTGCGCTCGCAACTCACCCATGAAGGCTGGATCGCCTAGCACTTTGGCCATGGCCAGGCTGATGGCCTGCGGTTCCCGAGGATCGAACTGCATGTCCGCCCGACCGACGACCTCCGGCAAGCTGGAGCAGTTCGACACGAGGGTCGGGACACCGCAGGCCATGGCTTCTAGCGCGGGCAAACCGAATCCTTCGTGAATCGAAGGAAAGACGAACAGGCTCGCCAGGTTGTACAGGTCGACCAAGTCCTCTTCCGCCACAAAGCCTGTAAGCACCAGTTGCCCCGCAGCCAGCCCAGCCGAACGGGCAAGACGCTGAAGCCGCTCACGACTGGCCGGGTCGACACTGCATACCACAACCAGTTGATAGCGATCACGCAGCCCTCGGGGCAGCATTGCATAGGCGCTGATCAGTCCTTCAATGTTTTTGCGGAAGTCGATTCCGCCGGTATAGAGAATATATTCCCGATTCAACCCGAAGCTCGCGCGGAGCCTTTCGATTCGAGCAGGATCAAGAGACTTGACCTGAAAATGCGCCCCGATCGCCGAGCTGATATTGACAAGCCTGTCTGGCGGCAAACCAAGAAGATCGATCGCCTCGTTCCGTGAAGAGTCGGAAATGGCAAGCAGCAGATCGGCATTCTTGAGCGCCTGGAGCTTACGGTAATACCAGTTCCGCTGGGGCTCACCGTTGAGGTAGGTATCAGCGTACTGCAGCGGGATCAGATCGTAGAGGGTGACGCTGTTTATCCCGGCCTGCCCCCGCAGAATCCCGGTAACCGCATCATTGAAACCCTCGAACAAGCTGGTGACATGGAATACGTCTGCCTTCAGACCACTCACGAAGTCATGGTAGAGCTCCTGCCCTGCGAGGCGGCGCCACTGGTTCCCCGACCCCATCTCCGCCAATCCGCCAAGACTGTTGAATACATGTATGTTGGCTGGGTCGATCAGCCCTGAGAAAGCCTCCCGGACATGAGTGATCGTGTCGCTAAAGCTGTTGTTGAGGAGCAGGACCACTTCATGCGCCGACGCTTGCCGTGCAAACGCCTGAACATGTGACAGGCTGTAACGACCGATACCGCGCGTGCGTGAGCTGGGCGTCTGGCAGGATTGAAGATCGAATACGATACGCATGTCAGACTTCCCTTTCCCCTGTACCTGTACTGCTCAGCTGTAGATAAACCGCCTTCGCCGCCGGCGGCGTACGACTGGGCGATGTAACGGGCACCGAGCGGCTAATTTCGTTGCGAGTCGAGGCATGGATCCGCCACAGGAACCATTTGAGCGGAGGTATGCGATTAACAATGCGCATGCCCAGCACGAACAGCTTCGGACGGGATACGACAAAGCGGATCAATGCGATCAGCGCGAGCTTGATCCGATGTTTGGCATAAAGGATTGAATTGGCCAAATGAGCCTCACGAAAGCTTTCTGATAGTGATACCCGGCTCGATCCAGGCACACCCGGCGAACTGATGATGTCGGGTATTGACCACAGTGAACACCAGCGCGAGATCGCGCCACTCATAGTTGTTCTGCAAATGCGTCTGGGTGCTGGAAAGCGATATCGAAATCGAATAACTGCCTGGCCCGAGATTGGCAGGAAAAGCAAAGTCGTAACGCAAGCGCTCCCCTTCCAGTAGATGCTCCTGGACCTGACCGGTAAGGTGAGTGTTGATGCCAAACACGGCCTGCCCCAGCCGATCCTTGATCATGTAACCCATGACCAACTTAGGAATTGGTGCATGACACTGCACAATTCCACGGAGGATGACCGATTCGCCTACCTCGATCGTTTCGACGCTTACTCCGCTTACCAGCAACTCGAGCAATTCGAGTGTGGCCTCGCCGGTACCTGAGCGGGTAACAGCCTGCCCCTTATCGTTGTAATGCTGAACCAGCGTTTCCGATTCTTTCTCGGCAATCAGGGCGTTGTAATAATCCATTACCGCACTCGGTGGGCCATCCATCAGCAGGCGACCCTGGTCGAGCAGTATGCAGCGGTCACAGAGCGCAAGGACTGCTGACTTGTCGTGCGAAACGAACAACAGTGTCGTGCCCTGCTCACGAAACTGGCGAATACGTTCAAAGCTTTTGTGCTGAAAATAAGCATCGCCGACGCTGAGCGCTTCATCGACGATCAGGATATCCGGGCGAATCGCCGTTGCCAGAGCAAAGGCCACACGCATGTGCATGCCGCTGGAGTAGTGGCGCATGGGCTGATCAAAATAGGCGCCAATCTCGGCGAAAGCTTCCAGCTCCGGCAGGACCGCTTCGATCTCGACTGCAGATATGCCCATTAGACCGGCAACATGCCGTACATTCTCGCGTGCCGTCATGTCGCTATTGAAGCCCATGCCCAGTTCAAGAATCGCGAAAACCCGACCATTCAATACAACGCTACCGCTGCTCGGCGCCAATGTCCCGGTGATGATCTTAAGCAAGGTACTTTTGCCGGCACCGTTGTGCCCGACGATTCCAAGCGCCTCGCCCGGCGCGACAGTAAAGTTGAGATCATCCAACACTACGGTTTCACTAAGCGGCTGGATGGAAGGGATCAAACAATGAAGCAACCGATGCCCATCGCTGCGAAACTTGGCGAAGCGCTTGCTTAAATGCGCGACGTGAAAACTGCCTGGGACACTCATAAGATGTCCACCATCTGCGCAAAGGTACGACGCAGCAGGACGCGGAACAGCAGCAGACAAACAATGGCCATTATCAACGCAGGCAACAACCAGTTCCACTCAGGCAAACGCTGAAACACCAGCACGTTCTGATAAGCCTGTACGAGCCCGGATACCGGATTATGCAAAACCAGCTCGCGAAACCCGGCCGGCAAACTTTCAGGACTGTAGACGATAGGGCACAACCAGAACAGGAACTGCAAGACGATGGGTACGACCACACCAATATCGCGCACGAAAACGTTAATGATGCCTAACACCAACCCCACCGAAAGGCCAAACAAGAGGGTAAGCACCATCAACAGCGGCAAAATCAGAATGACTTCTCCGGGAAAGAAGCCAAGAAGAGCCAGAATCAATGACGTGGCTAAAAATAGAAAAGTGTTGTTCACCAGACTGATGCCGGCACTGATAACCGGCAGAGTCAGCAGAGGAAAATTCACCTTTTTTATAAGTGAGGCATTGTCATTGAACAAGCCCAAGCCCTTGGTTGTGCTCTCCATAAACAATGACCAACAGAGCATGCCACTCAAAAGATAGGCGGCATACGCATGCGTATCATCGATCCCCGGCAACTTGGCTTTCAGAACTATCGCCAATACAAAAGCGAATATCGCGGCCTGAGCCAGCGGCTGCAACAAGACCCATAACCCACCAATACTGCTCCGCGAAAAGCGCATGCCCACATCGTTAAGAATAGAGGTCTTAATAAACCCCCGATAATGCGCGAGCGCAGCCAGACGGCGGCGTAGCGATTGAACCATAGATACACCCCTGGCTATTGAGCATCGAGACGAGGGTATCGCCAATATCTTCTGTGGAACGTAACCCGATTGATTTCCGGGATGGCTACCGGGCCAACCTCCCCGCTCAAGCAGCAGTCGCACAAAATGCAGCTAACCGTTTTCGTAGCGATCAGCGCGCATCCCGAAAATAGTCAACCCGGTAGCCGCTGACAGCAAATACTTGGCAATAGGTACGGGTCAGAAGCATGCTGCGCCAGTGACGGAGCACTAATTCCCCTCATTCAAATGACTTGCCCGATGCTACCCGAGCGAGATCAGCTTCGACCATCAACTGGCAAAGCTCTTCGAGGGTAGTCTTCGGCTCCCAGCCCAGTAGCGTTCTGGCCTTTTCGGGGTTGCCGATGAGCAGGTCCACTTCGGCCGGACGGTAGAAGCGAGGATTGACTTGTACAACGGTCTTGCCGGTCCGACTGTCGATGCCGCGCTCGCTTTCGGCGCTGCCTTGCCAGTCGAGCAGGATATCCACGGCCTTGAAGGCCAGCGAAACGAAATCACGCACCGTCTCGGTACGGTTGGTGGCCAGCACGAAGGTGTCCGGCTCGTCGGCCTGCAGCATGCGCCACATGCCTTCGACGTACTCTTTGGCAAAGCCCCAGTCGCGCTTGGCATCGAGGTTGCCGAGCTGCAGGCAATCCTGCCTGCCGAGCGAGATGCGCGCAGCGGCATCGGTGATCTTGCGCGTCACGAATTCCTTGCCACGCAGCGGAGACTCATGATTGAAGAGGATACCGCTGGTGCCGAAGATGCCGTAGGACTCCCGATAGTTGATGGTCATCCAGTGTGCGTAGAGCTTGGCGACGCCATAAGGGCTGCGCGGGTAGAACGGCGTCACTTCGGTCTGCGGGATCTGCTGCACTTCGCCGAACATTTCCGAAGTCGATGCCTGATAGAAGCGAATCTTCGGATCGACGATGCGGATCGCTTCGAGCAGGTTGACGGCGCCCAGGCCGGTAATCTCGGCAGTGGTGATCGGTTGATTGAACGAGACGCCGACGAAGCTTTGCGCCGCGAGGTTGTATACCTCGTCCGGCTGGGCTTGCTCCATCAGGCGGATGCTCGCGCCCAGATCGGTAAGGTCGTGCTCGACCAGCTCCAGGTTCGGGTGACCGAATGCGCCCACTTCCTCGAGCCGCCAGAAGTTCACCGAGCTGGTGCGGCGGAAGGTGCCGAATACCCGGTAGCCCTTGTCCAGCAAGAGCTGGGTGAGGTAGGCGCCGTCCTGGCCGGTGATACCTGTGACGATCGCGGTCTTGATGTTGCTGCTCATTCCTTCGTTTTCCGTTCCAGAGCCCGTGCTTGTTCACTACGAGCCAGCCAAACATTAACGTTTTCGACGCTCTGCTTAGACAGCCTTCCGGCCCAACGATTCAATACTAGGAGATTGGTAATGAAATCGTACTGTGCCTTGAGCAAATCGCGGCGAGCAGCATATTCATTCTGGACGCTGGTCAACACGTCGACGGCATTGACCACGCCGAATTTGAAGCCGCGTTCGGCCGCTACGCTGGACTGCTCCGCAGACTCCAGAGCGTTGCGCGAAGCACGGATTTTCTCGACGCCCGACTGCGCGGCCAGGTAGGCGCTGGTGGTTTCCTTCATGACCTGGCGGCGAATGCCTTCGAGTTCCTGTTCGGTCGCAAGCCGGTCGCTTTGCAGCGCCCTGACCCGCGCCGAGGCTGAGCCCCCGCTGTAAATGGGCACCTGTAAACCGAGGCTGGCGACATAGCTGTCGGATCGTGGAGCCAGGGTATTGTCATAGCCGACATCGCTGCGCTGTGCGCTGAGGTTGAGGCTGAGCGATGGATAATGAGCGCCACGGCTTTCACGCACGGCGGCATCGGCGGCAGCCAGGGCACTGTCCGGGTTGGCCACCAAGGCACGACCAGGACATGCCCTTCCGGGACGGGCAACGACATCCGCTGCGGCTCCGCCTGCTGCAGGTCCAGGATCTCGTTGAGACGGCTGTATTGCGAGCGGGCACTGATAAAGCCTTTCCAGCTGCCGATCATCAGGTCGATAGGCGCCAGGGCGCGTCCCAACAGGATGGAGCCGGCAATCATCAGGCACGGATTGATTTCCTGCTTGACCGCCAGATACGCACCGAGGCCGAGGATCAGCGACTGCACCAGCATGCGGAAGGTCTTCGACATGGATGTAATCATGCCGCCCTTGTCGCTCGCTTCTGATTGCAGCTGCAGGACTTTCTTCTGCCGCAAGCCCCAGCGGCCCATCAAGGTCGGCAGCATACCCAGCGACTCGATCACTTCGGCATTGCGCAGATTCTTGGTGGTGTAGAGATTGGCCGCGATATTCTGCTTGTTGGCCTCGGCAGTCGACTTGCCTGTCAGCTTTTCGTTGGCCAGCGCCAGACAGAGCAACACCACGTACTGGCGATCGCCACCCAACCGTACCAAGGATGGAAGAGACTGTATCACCGAAGCGGAAGCCAATGAATGTGCCCGACCAACAGCCCTGCTTGTCGCGCCGCATCGCATGCGGCTAGAGTCGCGTCGCTCGAACCCTGGCCGCGGCCACCGGCTGCACGGTCTGAATTGCCGGACGCCAGCACTCAGCGACACAGGGTGGCGCCTCGGCCGTTGCCGAAATGTCGCCAGCCGCCAACCCGCTCTCCTATCAGGTAAGCAATGCGCGTTCTTCATTTCTTCAAGACTTACCTGCCCGATACGACGGGCGGTATCGAGCAGGTCATCTTTCAGCTTTGCGAAGGGGGCCGCGCCCAGGGCGTGCAGGCAGAAGTGCTGGCGTTGAGTGCTGCGCCACATCCCGTGCGGATCCTGGTGGGGGAGCATGAGGTGAGGCGCGCGCGACAGGACCTGTTCATCGCTTCGACCGGCTTCTCGCGTGAAGTCTTCGGCATGTTTTCCGAGATGGCGGCGAATGCCGACGTGGTGCATTTTCACTTCCCCTGGCCGGTCATGGATGTGGTGCACTTCGTCACCCGCCACCGCCGCCCCAGCGTGGTGAGCTACCACTCGGACATCGTCAAACAGCGCGCTTTGCTGGCGGTATACCGACCACTGATGATGCGCTTCCTGAGCAGCGTCGACAGAATCCTCGTCGCTTCCCCGAACTATCAGCGCAGCAGTCCGGTGCTTGAGCATTTTGCGCACAAGGTCGAAATCATTCCCTACGGCCTGAACCCTGCTGCCTACCCGTCGTGCCCAGCCGCGAAACTCGAGTATTGGCGGCAGCGGGTGGGCTCGAAGTTCTTTCTCTTCGTTGGCGTGCTGCGCTATTACAAGGGACTGGGCAGCGCACTGGACGCACTGAGCGGCACGCCCTTCCCGCTGGTGATCATTGGCTCCGGCCCCGAGGAAGCGGAACTGCGCGCCCAGGCCGAGCGGCTCCAGTTACGCAACGTTCAGTTCCTCGGCCGACTGGATGACGAGGACAAAGCGTGCCTGCTTCAGCTTTGCTACGCGCTGTTGTTTCCGTCGCACCTGCGTTCCGAGGCGTTCGGGATTTCACTGCTTGAAGCCTCGATGTACGGAAAACCGATGATCTCCTGCGAGATCGGCACGGGCACGACATTCGTCAACATTCACGAAGAAACCGGCCTCGCCGTACCACCGGCGTCGCCTGCGGCATTGCGCGCGGCCATGCAGCGCCTTTGGGACAATCCGCAGGAAGCGCAGGTGTTCGGAGCGAACGCGGCCATGCGCTTCGAGCAGCTATTCACCGCAGACCGCATGTGCGCCGAAACCACGCGGGTGTACCACGACGTAATCGGGCAACACACCCCGTAGGAGTAGGTCACTTCCACCCCCCGGTAGGAGCGGGCCACGCCCGCGAACCCATTCACAACCACCGAGCCAGCCCCCTTTCGCGGCCAGGGGCCGCTCCTACGGAGCCAATGCCGCGCCTCGGATCTTCCACCCCACGTAGGAGCGGGCCACGCCCGCGAACCCATTCACAACCAACCGTCGATCCAGCCCCCTTTCGCGGCCAGGGGCCGCTCCT
>NZ_KK020676.1:527790-530761 GCF_000307775.2 Stutzerimonas stutzeri KOS6
AGCGCCCCCTTTNGCGGCCATGGGCCGCTCCTACGGAGCCAATGCCACGCCTCGGATCTTCCCCCGTAGGAGCGGGCCACGCCCGCGAACCCATTCACAACCACCGAGCCAGCCCCCTTTCGCGGCCATGGGCCGCTCCTACGGAGCCAATGCCATACCTCGGATCTTCCACCCCCACGTAGGAGCGGGCCATGCCCGCGAACCGATCCTGCTCAATCAAAGCCAGGCCGCGTCCCACAATGGATAATCACCGACACGCTGCACAAGACCGGCACGCAGGGGGTTGGCAACGACATAACGCGCCATTGCCAGCAGGTCTTCATCATGCCGAACCGCATGGTCGTGGTAGCCCGCTTGCCAGAGTGGCGGGGACAAGCAGGCCGTCTGATTGACCAGCCTTCCGCTCTGTGATTTCACGTCCCGCATCAGTTCACCCAAGGCGCCATCAGTCAGGCGGAACAACCAATGCAGGTGCTCCGGCATGATGACCCAGGCGAGGGATTCAACTCGACGCTGCTGCTCGGCTTGTCGCATGGTATTTACCAGTAGCCGACCCAACTGCCAGTCGCGGAATACCGGACGCCGGGCCTGCACTACCGTGGTCACCAGATATATCCGCCCCTGCTCCGAAACTCGCCCAATCCTAAGGGCACGTCCTCGTGCAACGCCCTCTCGCATCGCCAGCCTCCTTGGCAAGACCGATTACCCATGGCCCCGAATCTTCCACCCCGTAGGAGCGGGCCACGCCCGCGAACCGACTCACAACCACCGAGCCAGCCCCCTTTCGCGGCCATGGGCCGCTCCTACGGAGCCAATGCCGCGCCTCGGATCTTTCACCTACCCCGTAGGAGCGGGCCATGCCCGCGAACCCATTCACAACCACCGAGCCAGCCCCCTTTCGCGACCATGGGCCGCTCCTACGGAGCCAATGCCGCGCCTCGGATCTTTCACCTACCCCGTAGGAGCGGGCCACGCCCGCGAAAACTCAGGTCGCTACGAAGCACTCGGCATACATCAGGGAATCCGGATATCGGCCTTGAGCCCCTTACGTCGATATTCGCCTTCCAGCACACGACACAGTTGCGCCTTGGCACCCGCTTCGCCATGTATCAGGCGGATCTCGCCAGGCCATTCGCGCATGCCGGTGATGAAGCGCACCAGGCCGCGCTGATCGGCATGGGCCGAATAACCACCCAAGGTATATATCCCGGCACGAATCTCGAACCGCTGGCCGTCGAGCTCAACATAACCACCGCCGGGGCCGAACCGCTGGATGTCCGCACCCGCGGTCCCACGCGCCTGATAGCCAACGAAGACGACGTTATGCCGTGCATCACCGAGCATCGCTTTCAGGTAGTCGATGATGCGCCCGCCACTGCACATTCCGCCCCCGGCGATGACCACGGCTGGTCGTCCGGTTTGTGCCAGATGGTTGACCGTGCGCTGGTGATCGGCATGGCTGTCTATGGTGATCAACTGCTCGAATGCAAGCGGCCGACGGCCTGCGCGAAGGCGCTTTTTCGCCTCGCCGTCCCAGAACGACTGGAGCTGGCGATAGGCTTCAGTGAAACGACTGGCCAGAGGTGAATCAAGGATTATCGGCAACGACGGCCAGACGTCCTGAGCAGAGGCGGATGCCGGCCGAGAGCCCCTGGTACGGTGATGGATGATGTCTTCGAGCTCATAAAGCAGCTCCTGGGTCCGGCCAATGCTGAATGCCGGAATCAGTACCGTGCCACTATCGGCCAGCGCCTGCTCGATCACAGCCTGCAAGCGTTGCCGGCGATCACGCCGACTCTGGTGCGTGCGATCGCCGTATGTGCTTTCCAGTACAACGATATCCGCACGGCAGGCAGGCCGTGGCGCCGGCAGTAATGGCGCATGCGGAGCGCCCAGATCACCGGAAAAAACGATGCGCTTTCGCTCTCCGCTCTGCGGATATCGAACGTCCACCTCGATATAGGCCGAACCAATGATATGGCCTGCACGCTGCAAGCGAATTCTGGCATTCAGCGTCGGACTGTCGGCGAGGGCGAACCATGTCTTGTATGGCAGCGCGATGATGCGCTGCTCTACGGCGTCGAGATAACGCTCCACCCTGCGCTGGTCGCGGCTTATGCCGAGTCGGAAGGCATCCTCGAGCACGATGGGCAACAGTTTCGCGGAGGGCTCGCTGCAGAGAATCGGCCCCTTGAAACCCGCCGCCAGCAGATAGGGGATGCGCCCTACGTGATCGATATGCACATGCGTGACGATCAACGCACGGATGCCGGCCAGTTCGAAATCGATGTCCAGGCGATCCGCCCCGGCTCTTCCCTCAGCCGACGACTCGGCGCCCTGGAACAGCCCGCAGTCGATCAGCACGCTTTGCGCCGAGTCCATGCACAGCTGATGACAAGAGCCGGTCACGCCATCGCGGGCACCGTGATGAATGATTTCCATGGAAAGCCGTCCCTAGCGTTCATGATGAAGCTCAGGACCATAGCTAAAAGGAAGAGGGTCACGCAGCTAGCCGGATCACAGTTCGGCTGGCTGCGTACCGAGAAGCTGGAGCCCATGGGCGGACTTGAACCGCCGACCTCTCCCTTACCAAGGGAGTGCTCTACCGCTGAGCTACATGGGCTTTAAGAGCGTGCAATTCTATGCACACCCTTTCGATAAATCCAGATTAAAATCAGGCATTTACGCTGGCTTTGCAGGCCTTTTTTCGCGGCCAGGGGCCGCTCCTACGGAGCCGTGCCTCGAATCCGCCACCTGCCCCGTAGGAGCGGGCCACGCCCGCGAACCAACTCACAGCCACCGAGCCAGGCCCTTTTCGCGGCCAGGGGCCGCTCCTACGGAGCCGTGCCTCGAATCCGCCACCTGCCCCGTAGGAGCGGGCCGCGCCCGCGAACCGATTCACAACCACCAAGCCAGGCCCTTTCGCGGCCAGGGGCCGCTCCTACGGAGCCGTGCCTCGAATCCGCCACCT
>NZ_KK020676.1:531253-732977 GCF_000307775.2 Stutzerimonas stutzeri KOS6
ACCACCGAGCCAGGCCCTTTTCGCGGCCAGGGGCCGCTCCTACGGAGCCGTGTCTCGAATCCGCCACCTGCCCGTAGGAGCGGGCCGCGCCCGCGAACCGACTGACAACCACCGAGCCTGGCCCTTTCGCGGCCAGGGGCCGCTCCTACGGAGCCGTGCCTCGAGTCCGCCACCTGCCCGTAGGAGCGGGCCGCGCCCGCGAACCGACTGACAACCACCGAGCCTGGCCCTTTCGCGGCCAGGGGCCGCTCCTACGGAGCCGTGTCTCGAATCCGCCACCTGCCCCGTAGGAGCGGGCCACGCCCGCGAACCGATTCACGACATGGTCACACCTGCCTGTAAATCACCGACCCCTCGTCCTTGAAGCGTTCGGACTGCTCGGCGAAACCGGCCTCGATGGCTTTCTGTTCGTCGGTCAGGCCGTGTTCGGCGGCGTATTCGCGCACTTCCTGGGTGATCTTCATCGAGCAGAACTTCGGCCCGCACATGGAGCAGAAATGCGCCACCTTGGCCGACTCCTTGGGCAGGGTCTCGTCGTGGTAGGCGCGCGCGGTGTCCGGGTCCAGGCCGAGGTTGAACTGGTCTTCCCAGCGGAACTCGAAACGCGCCTTGGACAGCGCGTTGTCGCGGACCTGCGCGCCCGGATGGCCCTTGGCGAGGTCGGCGGCGTGGGCCGCGATCTTGTAGGTGATGATGCCGGTCTTGACGTCATCCTTGTTCGGCAGGCCGAGGTGCTCCTTCGGCGTCACGTAGCAGAGCATGGCGCAGCCGAACCAGCCGATCATCGCCGCACCGATGCCGCTGGTGATGTGGTCGTAGCCAGGCGCGATGTCGGTGGTCAGCGGGCCGAGGGTGTAGAACGGCGCCTCGTCGCAGCATTCGAGCTGCTTGTCCATGTTCTCCTTGATCATGTGCATCGGCACGTGGCCCGGGCCTTCGATCATGGTCTGCACGTCGTGCTTCCAGGCGATCTTGGTCAGCTCGCCGAGGGTTTCCAGCTCGCCGAACTGCGCGGCGTCGTTGGCATCGGCGATCGAGCCCGGACGCAGGCCGTCGCCCAGCGAGAAGCTGACGTCGTAGGCCTTCATGATTTCGCAGATTTCCTCGAAGTGGGTGTAGAGGAAGTTCTCCTGGTGATGCGCCAGGCACCACTTGGCCATGATCGAGCCGCCGCGGCTGACGATGCCGGTGACGCGCTTGGCGGTCAGCGGTACATAGCGCAAGAGTACGCCGGCGTGAATGGTGAAGTAGTCCACGCCCTGCTCGGCCTGTTCGATCAGGGTGTCGCGGAACAGCTCCCAGGTCAGGTCCTCGGCCACGCCGTTGACCTTCTCCAGCGCCTGGTAGATCGGCACGGTACCGATCGGCACTGGCGAGTTGCGGATGATCCACTCGCGGGTTTCATGGATGTGCTTGCCGGTGGACAGGTCCATCACCGTGTCCGAGCCCCAGCGGATGCCCCAGGTCAGCTTGGCCACTTCTTCTTCGATGGAAGATCCCAGCGCCGAGTTGCCGATGTTGCCGTTGATCTTCACCAGGAAGTTGCGACCGATGATCATCGGCTCCAGCTCGGTGTGGTTGATGTTGGCCGGGATGATGGCGCGACCGCGGGCGACTTCCTCACGCACGAATTCCGCGGTGATTTCCTTCGGGATGGCGGCGCCGAAGCTGTGGCCGGCGTGCTGCTCCTTGAGCAGGCCGGCTTCGCGGGCCTCGGCCAGCTTCATGTTCTCGCGGATGGCGACGTATTCCATCTCGGGCGTGATGATGCCCTTCCTTGCATAGTGCATTTGGCTGACGTTCATGCCGGCCTTGGCCCGGCGCGGGTTGCGCACATGGGCGAAGCGCATGGCGGTCAGTTCGGCGTCGTTCAGCCGGCGCTGGCCGAACTCGGAGGTCAGCCCCGCCAGCTTCTCGGTATCGCCGCGCTCCTCGATCCAGGCGCTGCGCACATCGGCCAGGCCCTTGCGCACGTCGATGCTGACGCTCGGGTCGGTGTAGGGGCCGGAAGTGTCGTAGACGGTGACCGGGGCGTTGATCTCGCCACCGAAATCGGTCGGCGTCACGTCCAGGCTGATCTCGCGCATCGGCACGCGGATATCGGGGCGCGAGCCCTGCACGTAGACCTTCTGCGAACGCGGGAAGGGTTGAATGGACTGTTGGTCGACCTGGGCGGATTCACTCAGATTTTTATTGCTTTGCACGCTCATCGGCTTCTCCTGGGAAATGTCGGAGCGAACCTGAGCAACACGGCGGATGAAGGAGGGCATCGGGCGCCGCAGCGGCGGCGAGAGACTCGCCGACTGATGGGCGAGGACATCTTGTTCCCTACGCAGGCCTTAACCTGATCAGGTTCAACGGGATCCGGAACTTTCCGATCTCAGCCTTCGCTTCAAGGCACCCCGACAAGAACATCGGCGAGTCTAATCAAGAGCCAGGGGGAACGCCATGGCAACGATGAAAGTAATCGACCGCTCGGTCACTCCAATCGGCTGGCACAAAGGCCGCCGGTCGCCCGCACGCGCGCCTTGACCCCCCGTCAGCCGGCGCTTAGCCTTGCCCATCAGCTCTATTCAGGATGGACCCAACATGCTGCGCAGACTCCCCCTGGCTCTCGCCGTGGCTTCCCTCACCGCCGGAGCGGCCTGGGCAGAGGAGAGCATCCCGCTGGCCAGCAAGACCGACCTGGTCAGCGTCTACCAGCAAGCCGTCAACAACAACGCCGACCTGGCTGCAGCACGTGCGCAGTTCCAAGCCCGCCAGCAAGTCGTGCCGCAGGCGCGGGCCGGCCTGCTGCCCAACCTGAGCGCTGGTGCCGAGTTGAGCGATAGCGAAACGGACGTGGACACCAGCATGGGCGCCAGATCGCTGTCGCGCAGCGGCACCGCCTACCAGGCGACGCTGAGCCAGCCGATCTTCCGCGCCGACCGCTGGTTCCAGCTCAAGGCCGCGCAAGCCGTCAGCGAGCAGGCCGCACTGGAATACTCCATCGCCGAACAGGACCTGATCCTGCAGAGCGCCCAGGCCTACTTCGCCGTGCTGCGCGCGCAGGACAACCTGGCGGCGGTTAAAGCCGAGGAAGCCGCGTTCAAGCGTCAGCTCGACCAGGCCAACGAGCGCTTCGAGGTCGGCCTCTCCGACAAGACCGATGTACTCGAAGCCCAGGCCGGCTACGACACCGCGCGGGCCAATCGCTCAATCGCCCGGCGCCAGGTCGACGACGCCTTCCAGGCGCTGTTCACCCTGACCAACCGTGAATACCTCGCCCTGGAGGGCATTCGCCATACGCTGCCGGTGCTGGCGCCGGTGCCGAACGAGGCCAAGGCCTGGGTCGATACGGCGACACGGCAGAACCTCAACCTGCTGGCGGTGAACTACGCGGTGAGCGCAGCCGAGGAAACCCTGCGCCAGCGCCGCGCCGGCCATGCACCGACGCTCGATGCGGTGGCCTCCTATCGCAAGGGCGACAACGACTCGCTGGGCTTCACCAACACCGATGTCACCGGCCTTCCGTCAGGATTGATGCCGCGCTATACCGGCGATGTCGAACAGCGCAGCATCGGCCTGCAACTGAACATTCCGCTCTACAGTGGCGGCCTGACCACCTCGCAGAGCCGTGAGGCCTATTACCTGCTCAACCAGAGCGAGCAGCAGCGCGAAAGCTTGCGCCGCCAGGTGGTCGAAGCCACCCGCAACCTGCACCGGGCGGTGAACACCGACATCGAGCAGGTCGAGGCCCGCCGGCAGTCGATCATCTCCAACCAGAGCGCGCTGGAAGCCACCGAGATCGGCTATCAGGTCGGCACCCGCAACATCGTCGACGTGCTCGATACACAGCGCCGCCTGTATGCGGCCGTGCGCGACTACAACAACGCCCGCTACGACTACATCCTCGACAACCTGCGCCTGAAGCAGGCCGCCGGGACGCTCAACCCGGACGACCTGCAACAGCTGGCAGCCTATCTGAAGCCCGACTACGACCCAGACACCGACTTCCTTCCCCCGGACCTGCCGCAGACCATCGGCCAGCCGGTGCGGGTGGATTATTGAGCTGGGGCTTTCGTGTTTCGCTTGGACCGTGACTTGGTGGGCTGAAGCCCACCCTACGGTTCGTCGCCGCCAGGCGACATGAAGTACCACCCGTGTCGGGCCGCGAAGCAGAGCGCAACGCGATCCCTTCAGCGTGGCCAGACCGTAGGGTGGGCTTCAGCCCACCAGCCGTTTTATCGAGCACCTCGCAGCTCACGCGCCAGGTCGACCCACTGCCCGCAGTCTAGCCAAGCAGGTCACCCAACCCCGCCAACAGGCGCTGCAACGCGCCCTGATTGGCCTTCAGCACGCCCAGCCCGGCGTCACGCATCCTTTGTGCCGCAGCCGGGTCGCGCCAGAGTTGGCCGACCGCCTGTGCCAGCTGGTCGGCATCCTGCACTTCGCGCAGGGCGCCGGCGTCGCGCAGCTGAGCGGATATCTCGAGAAAATTGAACAGGTGCGGACCGCTGAGCACCGGCTTGCCCAGCGCTGCGGGCTCCAACAGGTTATGCCCGCCATTGGGCACCAGGCTGCCGCCGACGAAGGCGATATCCGCCAGGGCATAGAGAAACAGCAGCTCGCCCATGGTATCGCCGACCAGCACCTGGGTTCCGGCATCGACCGCCTCGCCCGTGGACCGTCGAAGCGTGGCGAATCCCGCCTTGCGGCATAGCTCGACCACCGAGCCGAAGCGCTCCGGATGCCGCGGCACCAGGATCACCAACGCCTGCGGTTGCTGCGCCAGCAACTGCCGGTGCGCGTCCAGAATGATCTCGTCCTCGCCGGCATGGGTGCTGGCCGCGATCCATAGTGGCCGCGCCTGCGCAGCCCATTGCCCGCGCAATGCAGTCGCCCGCGCCAGCAGGGCCGGATCGACGGTGAGGTCGAACTTGATCGATCCGGTCACCTCGACACACTCGGGCCGCGCGCCTAGCTGGCGAAAGCGTTCGGCCTCGACGGCGGTCTGCACCGCAACCAGGCTCAGCTCGGCAAGCATCGGCGCGGTCAGTCGGGCGAACCGTGCATAGCCACGGGCCGAGCGCTCGGACAGCCGCGCATTGGCCAGCGCCACCGGAATACCGCGACGGGCACATTGATGGATATGGTTGGGCCAGAGTTCGGTTTCCATCACCACCGCCAGCTTCGGCCGGATACGATCGAGAAAGCGTGCCGCCGCCCAGGGCAGGTCATAAGGCAGGTAGCAGTGCTGCACGCTGTCGCCGAACAGCGCCTGAATGCGCTCGGAGCCAGTCGGCGTCATGCAGGTGACGGTGATGGGCAGTTGCGGATAGCGGGTCATCAGCTCGCGGATCATCGGCGCCGCGGCAATGCTTTCGCCGACCGAAACTGCGTGCACCCAGATGCCGCCTGACCGAAGGGGCGGCAATCCGACAGCGAAGCGCTCGCCGATGCGCCGTGAATAGGCAGGCGCCCGCCAGGCGCGCCAGAGCAGACGCAGGAACACCAGCGGCAGGCCAAGGTGAAAAAGGAGGCTGTAAAGGGTGCGATTCATGGCCGCGGAGTTTACTCGAAAGCAGGTAGCAGCCACGACCCGCCAGCAGCAAAAGCTCGCCCCGAGGGCGGGCCTCCCACAAAAGCCGTCAGCCACCACCAACCCCGTGGGAGGCGCGCCCCCGCGGCGATTACAGGCCACAGGCCTGCCTCAAGCAAGCAAGCCCCGAAGCCAGCCCTCCCACCAAAACAACCAGCCCCACCAACCCGTGGGAGGCGCGCCCTCGCGGCGATTACAGGCCACAGGCCTGCCTCAGGCAAAAGCAAACCCCGAAGCCAGCCCCCCACCAAAACAACCAACCCCACCAACCCCGTGGGAGGCGCGCCCCCGCGGCGATACAGGCCACAGACCTGCCTCAAGCAAAAGCAAAAGCAAACCCCGAAGCCAGCCCTCCCACAAAACAACCAGCCCCACCAATCCCGTGGGAGGCGCGCCCTCGCGGCGATACAGGCCACAGGCCTGCCTCAAGCAAAAGCAAAAGCAAAAGCAAACCCCGAAGCCAGCCCTCCCACCAAAACAACCAACCCCACCAACCCCGTGGGAGGCGCGCCCTCGCGGCGATAGCAGCCGGCGCAGGCCGGGCTCCGGTTATACTGCCGACCCGTATTTACAGTTTTACAGGCGAGGTCTGCACATGCCCGAATCCCTCAGCACCGACGTCCTGATCGTTGGCGGTGGTGTCGCCGGTCTCTGGCTCAACGCGCGCCTGCGCAGGCAAGGTTTTGCCACGCTTCTGGTGGACAAGGGCACGCTGGGCGGCGGGCAGAGCGTGAAGTCCCAAGGCATCATCCACGGCGGTACCAAGTATGCGCTGAGCGGCGCGCTGACCGGCGCCTCCGAGGCCATCGCCGATATGCCCCGGCGCTGGCGCGAGGCGCTCGAAGGCAAGGGCGAGCTGGATCTCACAGGCGTGCGCCTGCTTTCCGATGCGCACTACCTCTGGTCGCCGGGCACGCTGGCCGGCAACCTCACCAGTTTTTTCGCCAGCAAGGCGGTGCGTTCGCGGGTCGGCCAGGTCAAGGGCGACGAGCTGCCGCCGGCGCTGCAGCACCCGAAATTCAAGGGCAAGGTCTACCGCCTCAGCGAACTGGTGCTCGATGTGCCCAGCCTGATCGCACGCCTGGCCGAGCTGAGCGGCGACAGCCTGCTGGCCGGCCAGCGAATCGAACCGCTGCACGACGGCACTGAGCTGGTCGGCCTGCGCGTCGATGGCCGCGAGATACGGGCCCAGCGCATCGTCTTCAGCGCCGGCGGCGGGACCGCCGAACTGCTCGCCGCACTCGGACTGGAACAGCCGGCCATGCAGCGCCGCCCGCTGCACATGGTCATCGTCAAGGCGCCGACGCTCAAGCCGCTCTATGCCCACTGCCTGGGCGGCGGTACCAAGCCGCGGATCACCGTGACCAGCCATCCGGCAGCGGATGGCGAGTGGCTCTGGTATCTGGGCGGCGATCTGGCCGAAGCCGACGGTGTGGCCCGCGATGAGGCCGCGCAGATAGCCGCGGCGAAGAAGGAGCTGGCCGAACTGGTGCCCTGGATCGATCTGTCCGCCGCGCACTGGGCCACGCTGCGTATCGATCGCGCCGAGCCGGCTCAATCGGCCCTCGCCCGTCCGGACAATGCCTTCCTCGCCGAACAGGGCCGTCTGCTGGTCGGCTGGCCGACCAAGCTGGCGCTGTCACCGGACTTTTCCGACCGTGTCGAAGCCGCCCTCGCCCGCGACGGCATCCGCCCCGGCCAGCATCCCGCACTACCGGAACTGCCACGTCCGCCGCTGACCGGCCCCTTCTGGGAGGGCCTGCTGCCATGAACACGACGTTGCACGACCTGCATCGCCCGCTCGGCAGCACCGGCCTGACGATCTCGCCGCTGGGCCTGGGTACGGTCAAGCTGGGCCGCGACCAGGGCGTGAAATACCCCAATGGCTTCGCCATCCCCGACGACGCCCAGGCACGCCAACTGCTGGCGCTGGCCCGCGACTTGGGCATCAACCTGATCGACACCGCCCCCGCCTATGGGGTCAGCGAGGAGCGCCTGGGGCCATTGCTGGCGGGCCAGCGCGACGACTGGGTGATCGTCAGCAAGGCGGGCGAGGAGTTCGAGAACGGCCAGTCGCGCTTCGACTTCTCCGCCGCGCACACGCGCTTCTCCGTCGAGCGCAGCCTCGAGCGCCTGCGCACCGACCGGATCGAACTGGTGCTGGTGCATTCGGACGGCAACGATCTCGACATCCTGCAGCACAGCGAGGTCTACCAGACCCTCGCCGAGCTCAAGCGTGAAGGCAAGATTCTCGCGTTCGGCCTCTCCGGCAAGACCGTCGAAGGCGGACTGTTGGCGCTGGAACAGGGCGATTGCGCCATGGTCACCTACAACCTCGCCGAACAGGCCGAGCGCCCGGTGATCGACTATGCGGCGGCCCATGGCAAGGGCATCCTGATCAAGAAAGCCCTGGCCAGCGGTCATGCCTGCCTGGAGACGGGCGAGGACCCGGTACGGCGCAGCTTCGAGCTGCTGTTCCGGCAGCCCGGCGTGAGCGGCGCCATCATCGGCACCATCAATCCGCGGCACCTCGCCGACAACGTGCGCGCCGCCGCCGCCGTTCTGACGGGCAACTGAGGGGCAATTGGGCTAGGCTTCCCATCCCGCCGCCGCGCAATGACGCCGGTGGCGCCGGTAGGCTGAAACCCATTCTATGGATGAATTTCTGGCTTGCGGTATCTCCGCAGGCACTGCAACCCCGACGCCGCTAGCGGCGATCCGACGCAAGGAGGAGCCGAATGCCGAGAGTTCTGGTGCGCAAGAGCCCCGCCGCGTTCAAGACCCTGCCACTGTACGTCGAAGCCAGCCCGGACAGCCTGAGCTACCAGAGCCTGGGCCGCCCCTTGAACTTCAGCGAAGTGATCGAGCGCCGCCGCCCGGTGAGCGTACCCACCCCGGGCCATTTCGCCATCGAGCTGGCCAACCTTGGCGTCTCGGTGCGCCTGACCCTCGGTTGGCAGGGCCGCGAATACTGGGTACTGGTCCGCCAGCAGCGCCTGGACCGGGGCGACGTGGTGCTCAAGCTGATTTCCGGCTACGTCCCCGCGCACGAACTGAACCTGCCGCTGCTCACCGCGATCCAGGAAATCGCCGAAGAGTGCCTGCTGGAAACCCCGGAAGGCTGGCTCGCCGGGCGCTTCGGCGACACCTGGCTGCCGACCCCCTACGACGGCGCCCTGCGTTACCGGGAAGCGGTGCACTTCAAGCTCGCCTCGCAGTCGGGCGCCACGCGTCCGGTGCACTGCGGCAACATGGTGCTGATGGAGCGCCCGCGCGCCTATGTACATTTGCCGACCGCCTCGCTGCAGCTGGTCTACGACATGCGCCTGGAACTGCCGAAGGAGGCCCGCCAACTGAGCCTGTTCCACGTCGACGAACGCCTCGAGGACGGCCATCTGTTGGCACGCCTGGATCGCAGCCGGCCGGACCTCTACCTGATCCCGCTGCACCAGGGGCAGCCACAGGATCAGCTACTGCAACTGCGCAACGGCCAGTTCAGCCCGGTGGGCACGCGGGGGCTGTGGCTATCGGAAAGCTTCGCCCGGCAGGACGGCTGGGTGGTACGCGACGAACGTGTTCGCTGGAAGGACTGGTGGGCCGCCAGACCGGTCGCCCTGGCGCGCTGAACAGGTTGTGTACCGATTCGCCTGCGAACATGCACCATTGTAGGAGCGAGCCATGCTCGCGATCCCGGCCCTGCAGAGCTATCGCGGGCATGGCCCGCTTCTACAGGGAGACTCTACACGCCGACAAATAGGCAATAAATATCCATTTAATCACTCAGCAGCACAAAAACAGGTACTTTAATTGCCTTTAGCAAGATGCAGGCTACGCGCCTTCCTCAACGACTCGCCAGATGGAGACTCACCTGAATGGATATCACGGAGCGCGACCGCATCCTGACGGAGACACGGACGCAACTGGCGTCCGGCGATATCACCATTGGACAAGCCGTCCGCAGGCTCCGCAAGGAAATCACCGGCCTGCAGCAGGCCAGGTTCGCCCAGATGTGCAAGCTGTCCCTGCGCGCGCTGCGTCAGTTGGAGCACGACGAAGCCAATCCGACCGTGCACACTCTGAACAGCGTATTCGGGCCCTTTGGCATGCAGGTCGGCATCGTACCGAAGCCTCAGCGCTGACACCTACGCTGGGATTGCGTAAGGCCGCAGGACTGCTAAAGCTTGAAGCTTGAAGCTTGAAGCTTGAAGCTCAAAAGCATCGCCCCGACGTCGGGCATCCACAGGGACGTGGTGAATGCCGCAAGCCCGTCGGGAACGGGCGGCCTCCCACAAAAGCAGCGAGCACCACCGAACCCTGTGGGAGGCGCGCCCTCGCGGCGATGCAGTAGCCGTAGGGCGGGTGAAACCCGCCGTTATCGAGTTGGCATCCCGCTCGATCGGCGGGTTATAACCCGCCCTACGCCTTGCGGATCTTCTCGACGATGGCCGTGGTCGAGCTGTTCTCCACCAGCCCCAGCACCTTCACCACGCCGCCATAGGCCTTGACCAGGTCGGCGCCGACCACCTGATCGACACCGTAGTCGCCGCCCTTGACCAGTACGTCGGGGCGAACCTGAGCCAGCAGGTTTTCCGGCGTGTCCTCGGCGAAGCACACCACCCAATCCACCGCCTCCAGGCCGGCCAGCACCGCCATGCGACGATCCACCGAATTGATCGGTCGGCCCGGCCCCTTGAGGCGGCTGACCGAGCCATCGTCATTTACTGCCACGACAAGGCGGTCGCCCTGCGCGCGAGCCTGCTCCAGATACGTCACGTGTCCGGCATGCAGGATGTCGAAGCAACCGTTGGTGAAGACGATCTTCTCGCCCTGTGCGCGAGCGTCCTCGACGACGGTCAGCAATTGCTCGACGGTCATCACGCCGCGTTCGGAGCCCTCCTCGCGCTGCACCGCACGGCGCAGTTCCGGCGCGCTGATGGCAGCGGTGCCGAGCTTGCCGACCACGATGCCGGCGGCCAGATTGGCCAGCGCCACCGCCTGCGGCAGCTCCTCGCCGGCAGCCAGGGAGGCCGCGAGCGTGGAAATCACCGTGTCGCCGGCACCGGTTACGTCGAAGACTTCGCGCGCGCGCGCCGGCAGGTGCAGCGGCGCATGCTCGGGCCGCAGCAGGGTCATGCCGTGCTCGCCACGGGTCACCAGCAAGGCGCCCAGTTCCAGCTGGCGCATCAGCTCGGCCCCTTTGGCCACCAGTTCGGCCTCGTCGGCGCAGTGGCCAACGATCGCCTCGAATTCGCCGAGATTCGGCGTGATCAGCGACGCGCCCCGATAGATCTCGAAATCCTTGCCCTTGGGATCGGCCAGCACGGGAATGCCATGGCGGCGGGCGGCCTGGATCAGCGCCTGGTGATTCTTCAGCGCACCCTTGCCATAGTCCGACAGCACCAGCACCTTGACCCCGGCCAGCAGGCTTTCCACGTCCGTTAGCAGCGCGGCCGGATCGGTATCGAACGGCTCCTCGAAATCCATGCGCAGCAACTGCTGATGGCGGCTCATCACTCGCAGCTTGACGATGGTCGGCTGGTGTTCGAGGCACTGAAAATGCGCCCGTACACCCGCCGCGGCAAGACTATCGACCAGGCTCTGGCGCGCCTCGTCCTCGCCGGTCACCCCGACCAACGCAGCCGGAGCACCCAGCGCGGCGATATTCAGCGCCACGTTGGCCGCACCACCCGGACGATCCTCGACCTGCTCGACCTTGACCACCGGCACCGGCGCCTCCGGCGAAATCCGCGACGTACCGCCATGCCAGTAACGATCGAGCATGACATCGCCCACCACCAGAACGGGGGCTTGGTCGAAACGGGGCATGGACAGCTTCATGGGGGCTCCGGAGAGGAAGAGAAAACGGTGCAGAGCATACCAGCATGAAGCCATGCCAGTTCATTCCAGTCTGAGACCTGTGATTGCAGACCGGGAGGCCATCATCCGTTAGGCTTTGTCTTCATCCTTGAACTGCTTGGCATGCAGGCCGGCGTAAGCTCCGTTCGCCGCGAGCAGTTGCGTGTGGGTACCGCGCTCGACGATACGCCCCTGCTCCATGACCAAGATGAGATCGGCCTTCTCGATGGTACTCAGGCGGTGTGCGATGACCAGAGTGGTACGCCCGCTCATCACCTGGTCCAGCGCGCCCTGGATGTGGCGCTCGGATTCGGTATCCAGAGCCGAGGTCGCCTCGTCCAGAATCAGCACCGGCGCATTCTTCAGCAGTGCACGAGCGATCGCCAGGCGCTGGCGCTGGCCACCGGAAAGCAGCACGCCATTCTCGCCAACCGGGGTCTGGTAGCCCTGCGGCATCTGTTCGATGAACTCGTCGGCATAGGCTGCCTGGGCAGCGCGACGGATATCCTCGATCGGTGCGCCTGCGAGATCGCCATAGGCGATGTTGTTGGCAACCGTATCGTTGAACAGCGTGACCTGCTGGGTGACCAGTGCGATATGCCGGCGTAGATTGCGCAGCCTGTAGTCTTCGACCTCCGCGCCATCCAGCAAGATTTGCCCCCGATAATGGTGGTAGAAACGCGGAATGAGGTTAGCCAGGGTCGACTTGCCGCTACCCGAGCGCCCGACCAACGCCACCATCTGGCCCGGTTCGGCGGTGAAGCTGATGTCGTGCAGCACCTGTTTGTCGGTGCCCGGGTAAACGAAGCTCAAATCATTGACTTCCAGACGCCCGGCAACACGTTCGCGCTCGAGCGTTCCGCTGTCGGTCTCGGGCGACTCGTCCAGTTGCTCGAAAATGCTCTCCGCACCAGAAACGCCCTTCTGAATGGTGGAGCTCACCTCCGAAAGCTGCCTGATCGGCTTGGGCAACAGGCCGGCAAGCGTGATATATGCCACCAGATCGCCGGCCGACGCGTCGCCACGCATGTACAGCACCAGGAACATCAGTACGGCCATGGCACTGTAGATCACCAGTTGCAATGTCGGCGTGTAAACCGCGTTCGTCTTGACCATGCGTAACTGCTTGCCGGTATTGTCCCTGCTGGCGTCGAGAAAGCGGGCCTGCTCGTAGGCCTCGCCACCGAAGCTGCGCACCACCCGGTAGCCCTGGATGGTCTCGGATGCGACATGGGTGACGTCACCCATCGCGACCTGAATCTTCTTGCTTTGCTTGCGGAATTTCTTGCTGGCGCTGGCCACCATAAGGCCTATGAGCGGCAGGATCGCCACCATCACCATGGTCAGCTTCCAGTTCATCCAGAGCAGCGTGGCGAACAGGAAAATAACGGTCATACCCTCGCGCACCACCACCTTGATCGCATCCGTCGCGGCGCCCGTCACCATCGTCACGTTGTAGGTGATACGGGAAATCAGATGGCCGGAGTTGTGGCTGTCGAAGTAGCGGTTGGGCAGCGTCAGCATATTGTTGAACAGTGCGATGCGCAGATCATGCACCAGGCCCAGCGAAACCCTGGCCAGAAAATAGTTGCCGAGAAACGAACCGATGCCTTGCAGCAGGGCGATGAACACGATCAGCAACGGCACGGCTTGCAGCAGCTTCAGCTCCGCCAGCCACGCCTGATCCTGCAGATAGGGAACCTGAGCAAAAAAACTGGCGTCCGGGTTGTTCAGCCCATCGACGAAAAATTTGAGGATGTAGCCGAGCATCGGCTGGGTGGAGGCGAAGATCAGGAAGCCAAACAAGCTGATAGCGAACAGCCCCCAGTAGGGGAGCACGTAGCGCAGCAACCGCAGATACACCTTTACGCTGGATTGCTGGGTAGAATTGGCCATTCGGCGAGCCCCATGAAATGGCTAGAGAAACAAGATGCGGATTGTAACAGCGCCGGAACTGGAAAGCTGGCTGACCGGAGCGCCGACTGGGCCAGGCGGCGTAGAATATTAGCCACGTCAAGATGCGCGATAGATTGAGCGCTTTGCAGCGCTGACTGTTTTTGGCGACACCGATTAGCCAAGCGATCGAAACCGCAGTTATAGCGACCGGAGCCAAGCAATGAGCTTCGATTAGCGTGAACCGCAGGCTGTGCTACCCGCAAGATTCGACATGGATACAACAGGCCAGAACCTAGAAAGCCAAGTTCGCCCGCCTTCCTCGCTTCCGCTCACCGATGACATGAAAGGCCGCATAGCGGCGCGGGTTATAAAACTTCGGCACTCTGATAGACTTGGCAACGGAGACAGCATGCACTTTCTCAAAGAATCAGAATATCTCGCCCTGCGCCAGTCTGCCGAAGTGGTGGAAGCAGACCATTTTGGAGACAAGGTCTTGCGCCTAGCGGACGGCACTTACCTCAAACTTTTCAGACGTAAGCGACTCTTAACTTCAGCAATTTTTTACCCTTACGCACAGCGGTTTGCGGACAATGCCTCTATACTGTCAAGACTCGGCGTCCCGTGCCCCAAGATCAAGGCCAGCTACCGGATCCAATCAATTGCACGAGATGCCGTCCATTATAGCCCGCTTGCGGGGCTAACATTGAGGCAATTATCAGAGGCAAATGAACGGCAACCAGAACTGCAAATAAAACTTGGCAGTTTTATTTCAAGACTCCATGACAAGGGAATCTATTTTCGCTCCTTACATCTAGGGAATATTATAGAAACCCCCACTGGAGAGCTAGGCCTTATAGACATCGCCGACCTGAGCTTTCACCGCAAGCCACTGAGTACCGGCCAACGATTGCGTAATTTCAAGCATATTACCCGCTACCCTAATGACAGGAATTGGATAGCACTGGAAAAGAGTAAATTCCTCGCCAGCTACAAAGAAAGCTCGCTTTCTAAAACGAAACTCAACGAGGAAAAGCTTCTGATGCTACTAGACGCTAACCCCTAGGTTCGCGGAAATATATTCATCCAGCTCGGATAAAGCGATCTTTGGCAAAACAGACGCAGGCAATCGGCTATCTTTAGAAAGGTTGAATACCTGAAAGCCACCCTCCCGACAAACTTTGCGCGACATCAACTTGAAGCTGGGCACTATGTAGTCCTCATAATGCCTATCTAGCGACGTAGGCAATACCTTAGCCTCGTCGCTTTCGTAAAATCGTCCTACGCTTGGATTCAGGTCCATTCCCACAATGAAGACAAGCCTGAACCCCAGATGAAAGGCTAGTTGCGCCCCAGCGTAAGGTATGGTACGCGCGACGAAATACCCGCGACTCAGATTTCGGCTGAATCCAATGCGATTAGTCTTTTGCCTGAGAAGCGAAAATTTCAGGCAAATTTCCTCATCCTTTCTTACAGACCAGGCAAAGAGCCTATCCGACTTGACGCGATGACCGAATTGCCTGTTCGCTCTTTCCAGAAGATATATTTGCTTTCCTTCCAAAACCGCATCATCGTAAGCATGAATCTCTTTCAATACTTCTAAGCTTAGGGCTAGGTTTTTTCCTTGTTTCACTCCCAGCACGGCGAGATCAGGCCTACCTTTTACAAAATTCGGGTCATCACAAATATAAAAAAGCGGCTCGATAGCCTCCTGAACGCACCTTACAATAGAGCCATTCATAGCCACGAATGGATAGTCTCTATAGCGCTTGGCCGGAAACTGGGCAGCAGAAGCGCCTGAGGCCAACAAGAAGATCGGACCAGAAAAAACTTCACGACAATTTGCAAAATCCTTTAACGGGATTTTTTTTGACCATCTATCAGGCAATAGCTCCAACACCCAGGATCGGGGCGCAAATCAGGTTCGATTCGAAGCATCATAGCTCCTTGCAGAGAGTGCTAGCGCACCACCGACGGGAAGCCAAAACCATAGCCATACCATGTTCGGCGCACCAATGAACGAGTTCAGCTCAACCAGCATGACAACCGATACAGCTGCAAGAATTGCCATCCACAGGCAGGCAAGATTACTTCGAAGCCGATAAAGCACAAAAAATGCACCCAGCATTACTACAAGCGCTAACGCCAAGCCGATGGCGCCGAATTGATATAGAATTTCAAGATACAGGTTATGTGTATTGTGAACGATCTGAGCACCGCCGCGAATAGAAACCTCGCCGAGTGGCGTGCCACTTCCATGTCCGAGCAGCCAGTGACCACTCATCCTCGACATCACTTCAAGCCAAATTTCGTCGCGACTCGTAAGCCCCCTAGTACCAATTTCATAAGAGAGAGCCCTATGCCCAAGGATAGCGACGAAAACGGCAAGGGCGCCGAAAACCATACCAATACGTGCCAATTTCTTCCTATCAACCATCAACATCACAAGCACAGCCAGCCCGACGATACAAGCAACCCAACTGGCCCGAGAATAAGTAAAGTAAATATAGAGGCTCAAAACGAGCAGACAAAAAGACCACCATATGAAAGACTGCCTTGATCTTGCCCCCAGTGCCAACCAGGCTCCAGCGATAAAACACAGAGCATAATGCATACCTGCCACGATGGTGTTTCCGAAATCTGCCACATTTTTAATACCGGAAGAGACCATCCCTATCTTTCTATAGGAAAACGAAAACCCGCCCTCTTCCAAGCTATTTAAAAGCGAAGCGCCCGCCAACATGGCTCCGAGCAAGACCATGCTTGCCATGAGCGCTTTCCAGCAATTTTCGCGCTGGCCAAACAGAGAAACACCCAACACAAACACCGAGATGATCAGCGTACGCCTAAAATATTGCAGCGAGTCCGCCACAACCAACGAATTGAATGCCAAGTAACCGACAAAGACAAAAAACGCGAAGTGCAGAGAGGTCCAGCGCGGCCGCCGAATACAGACTGTCGCAATTCCGATCAGCAAGACCGGAAGAAGAGAGAATCGGATACTTCCCGTCCAAGAGGTAGACCCTCCTGGCCACCAGAATCTGCCCAAGAGCAATATTGCAGCTGTTATTAGAAGAAAAAAGGCACCGAAATAGCCAAGCCTGGTATCAGACGCTCCGCAACGCTCTCCATCAACCTTTTGCACAAACCACTCTCTTATATCAAAAAACCCTGCAAAAGCATCACGCCCTGCACGACCAAAAAGCAAAGACTTTTCCATTTTTACATTATTCATTCCAAGAAACACAACGAAGCCCCAGTAAGCGAACCCTATTTCCTGAAACTTCCCGCCCCCGGCAGTATCTGCGAGGTAAACGCTGCAGCGATGACCTCATAAGCGAAAAAGCAGCCGGGCGGCGGAGAGTTATGGCATTCGCCGAATCAGCATCGACCAATATCTTTCCGCCCAACGGACATACCACTACCCGATACGGCGCCAGAACAATCGCCCAGCCTATTCACAATAAGCCACACCGGCACGAATGGGCGCCAGACATACCGGCCCAATACTTTGAATCGGAAAAGCGGATACAGCACTGTATTTTGGCAGTTGAACCCGGGGCGCCAGGTAAAATGCTTCCTACGCCGGGTTATTGTAAAGGTGCGAAGGCCCATCAGCGACGCCAAGTGCCCACCTCCGGAATCGTTGCTAATTACAGTAGAAGCGGTCGCAACGTAATCAATCAGCCCCTTTATGTCGGCAAAACTGTTGACCTTGAACCCGCTCAGGGCAGCCTCCAGTTTTGGGCGCTCGCTCGGCATGACTACAAACTCAACATGCCAACCTTTTTTTCGAATTGCACGAGCTAGTAGCTTAAACCCGGCCATCCAGTAATTTTTCTTTCGCTGGGGCGTCGTGGGAAATATCAATACAAAGGGGCCGCTTCGTCCTCCCTCTGGCTTTCGGATCAACTCCCCTTCGGCCTCTGCCTCGATGCCAAACACATTCTTGGCATATGCATTAACCCAATCGACCATTGTAAGCCCAGCATCCGAGTCACCGCAAAAAGCCCTGCTCGCTCCCACAAAGCGTCGACCATGAATTAAAACCTCACGCCCACGAACTGCTGAGCCAGAAGGAATCTTCTTAGCGGTTACAAAAGCGACGTTTAGCAACCCGCCCTTATTGGTAAGCTCCGCTTCTACTTTCTGATCGCAATATTTTTCAAAACTGGCAATGACCAAATCAAATCTTGCTGCCACCGCCGACAGAGCTTCGCCTTCGGACCGAAAATCTAACCAAGGAAAATATTCGCGGGCGGAATAAAAAGCATCGCTAAAGAATTTCACATTTGCGCCTGCGGCTCGCATAACCCAAGCCAATCGCAAATAAATTGTAATATCGCCAAGCGCGGGAAATGGAAGTATGGCAACGCTTACTCCCTGAAAATCCGTACCGGGCTCACGATCTACTTCAAGAGTATTCATGAGCTGCCTTCCCCATAACCTCAACTATGCCTGGCAAGGACCAAAAGCGCCGGCAGGCGGTGGCGTCTGAGAAACGACAGCCAAGCTCCGCCAACATGGCCTGGCGCTCAGAGCCAAGAACAAGGGAGTTCCTTCTGGCCAGCTGGGCCAGATATGCAGCCAGTGCTTCCTCATCCCCTAGCGGGAAGAGATGGCCACAACCTTCGACTACTTCCCGCGAACCACCACAGTCAGTACAGACCAACGGCAGCCCGGCCGCCATCGCTTCCAGCAGCACCATGCCAAAAGGCTCGTGATCGGAAGTCAGCGCGAAAACATCGAAAGCCTTGAAATAACGGCGGCCGTTCGGCACCTGGCCCAGGAAGCGAACGGATCGATCCACACCCAGCTCCGCCGCCAGCGCCTTCAGCGACGATTCCAGGCGGCCGCTGCCCATGATTGTCAACAGGCTGCCGGCAGGCAGCTGCGGCAGGGCCCGGGCAAAGCCGCGAATCAGGGTCGCCTGGTCCTTGTCGGGATGCAGACGGCCGACATTGCCGACCACCCAGGCATCCTGTGGGAGCCCAAGGTGCGCCCGGGCCTCCTCACGAGTCACCTGCTCAGCTTGTACCGCGGCAACGTCGATACGGTTGTACAACGTCTCGATGCGCTCAGCAGGCCAGTCTGGCAGGCAGGCGCGCATATCGTCACGCACGGCATTGGATACCCCAAGCAATGCGAGGCGTTTCCGGTAGAAATTGGCGAACAGCTTTCGCGAGCGTCGCTTGAAACCGCCGAATGCGTGCTGTACGCCGATCACTGGCAGGTCGGTACCGAGCAACGCCACGTAGGTCGGCTTGAACCGGTGCGCGATACAGAAACTGAATCGCCGGCTTGCGGCAATCGCCCGCACCGCCTGCATCGCACCCAGCTTCAGGCCACGAAGGGAACGGCTGCTCCGGTCTAGAAAGATCACTTCCTCAGATGCGGCGCCCCGCCGGACCTCCTCGCTTGGAGCACCTGTCAGGAAGACGGTGCATACCTTATAGGGCGAACTCTCGAACAACGCCGCATATTGCCGTGCACAATCGAGAAAAGGACCGTCATAGCCGTGACACAACTGCAGCACCCATTTTTCAGATGCCGTCATACCGGGTCCCCATCCTCCTTCACCACCAGCACGTCTTCCATGATCAAATACTGCAAATCCGAGCCATAGAACATATTCAACGCATCGGTCGGCGAGCAGATCATGGGTTCACCACGGCGGTTCAGCGAGGTATTGAGCGATACGCCATTGCCGGTAAGCTTTTCCAACTCCAGCATCAGGTCGTACCAGCGCGGGTTATGCCGACGCTCGAGGACTTGGGCGCGCGACGTACCGTCTTCATGGACCACTTCGCCGACGCGCTCCTTCCAGCCCTCGTTGACTTCGAAGGTGAAGGTCATGAACGGGCTCGGGTGGTCGACCTTGAGCATCTGCGGCGCGACGGTGTCGAGCATCGATGGGCAGAACGGGCGCCAGCGTTCGCGGAACTTGATCTGCTCGTTGATGCGATCGGCCACACCCGGCACGCTGGGGCAGCCGATTATGGAGCGGCCGCCGAGCGCGCGCGGACCGAATTCCATGCGGCCCTGGAACCAGGCGACTGGATTGCCGTCGACCATGATTCTGGCGATGCGCTCGGGAACGTTGTCGAGCTTCTGCCACTTCGGCTGGTTCGGGTGTCTGGCGCAGGCGGCGATGACGTCCTCGTTGGAGTAGGACGGGCCGAGGTAGACGTGCTCCATCTTCTCCACCGGCACGCCACGCTGTACCGACACATAGGCTGCCGCGCCGACCGCAGTGCCGGCGTCGCCGGAGGCCGGCTGGACGAACAGCTCCTTGACCTCATCGCGGGCGATGATCTTCTGGTTGAGCTTGACGTTCAGCGCGCAGCCACCGGCGAAGGCGATCTTGCCGGTCTCGCGGATGATGTCGCCCAGGTAGTAGTCCATCATCTGCAGCGCCAGCTTCTCGAACAGCGCCTGCATGGCCGCGGCGTAGTGGATATAGGGGTCGTCGGCGATGTCGCCTTCGCGCTTGGGGCCCAGCCATTCGATCAGCTTGGGCGAAAAGTAGTAGCCCTTGCCCTTTTCCTTGTAGCGACGGAAGCCGATGACGTTGGCATAGTCGGTGTTGATGGTCAGTTCGCCGTTCTCGAAGGTGGCCAGACGCGAGAAATCGTACTTGGCGGCGTCGCCGTATGGCGCCATGCCCATGACTTTGAACTCACCGTCGAGCATCTCGAAGCCGAGGTATTCGGTGATCGCGCCGTACAGCCCGCCCAGCGAATCCGGATCGTAGAATTCCTTGATCTTGTGGATCTTGCCGTTTTCGCCCCAGCCGAAGAAGGTGGTGGCGTACTCACCCTTGCCGTCAATGCCGAGAATGGCGGTCTTCTCGGTGAAGCCGGAGCAGTGGTAGGCGCTGGAGGCATGCGCCAGGTGATGCTCGACCGGCTGCAGCTTGACCTTCTTCAGGTCGAAACCCAACTGCTGCAGGCACCACTCGATGCGCTTCTTGTAGCGATAGTAGCGGCGGTTGCCCATGAGGATGGCGTCGAGCGCGCGATCCGGCGCGTACCAGTAGCGCTTGGCATAGTGCCAGCGCGCCTTCTCGAAGATGCTGATCGGCGCGAAGGGTATCGCCACCACGTCGACGTCGGACGGCTTGATACCGGCCTGCTCCAGGCAGAACTTGGCCGACTCGTAGGGCATGCGGTTCTTGGCATGCTTGTCACGCACGAAACGCTCTTCTTCGACGGCAGCGATCAGCTTGCCGTCGATGTACAGGGCGGCGGAAGGATCATGACTGAGGGCGCCGGAAAGGCCGAGAATCGTCAATGCCACGGGTAATGCCTCTTGAAAGCAGCTACAAGCTTCAAGCTACAAGCTTCAAGCAACAGCGGTTATTGTTCCTGCCCCGTGGGGCTTTACTTGCAGCTTGAAGCTTGCCGCTTGAAGCTGCTTTTGGGTATTCGTTCATCCAGCAGCCGATATAACGCCGAATCGGTTGGCCAGTTGCGCAGAAAGCGCGCGCGATCCTTGGCGTAGGCCCGGGCGAAGCCGGCATCGCTGGTGTGCTGCTGTGCCGCATCCAGGTCGATCAATATCCAGCGGCCCCGCTCCCAGAACAGATTGGTGCCTTTCATGTCGCCGTGACTGATGCGCTCACGCAGCAACGCTTCGAACAGTTGATCCAGCGCCGACAGCTCGGGCTCGGGCGGTGAACCGGAGAGATACGACTGAAAACGGGTAATTATATCCTCGCCCGCGGTGTATTCGGTAATCAGATAGCTGCGTCGGCGCAGGCCGAGCCAACGTAACTCCAGCATCGCCAGGGGCCGGGGCGTGGCGATACCGAGGAACTCCAGGCGATTGCCTTCGACCCAGCTGTGCCAGGCGCGACTCGGCCGCCAGCAGCGCCGAAGCCAGTGCCCCAGCCCTTTGATGTTGTAGCGTTTGATGACCAGTTGCCGACCGGACTGCTCGACCAGGGCCACGGTGGCGCTGCCGCCCAGCTTCAGGGCACGGCCCGCCTCGACAGCCGCATCCGGCGCGGCCAGCAGTTCGCACAGCGCCGGCTCGTCCTCGCGCCGAACCACGCGCAGTTCACCGAGACGGCGGCTGACACTGAACAGCGAGCAGTCGCGCCCGAGCTTGTTCAGGTAATCGCGCAATCGCCACTTCCGGACACTGGCGATTTCCCGCTGCAACGCTTCCAGCGGCAGCGCATGCTCGCCATTGAGCAGAAGATAATGTACGAGCAGCTCCTCGAGATGAGGCTCGAGGCCCGCAGGCAACTGGGCAAAGAACACGCCGAGGTTGCCCAGCACCTTGTCTCGCGCCAGCGGCTTGCCCGGGGTTTGCGCCTGGATGCCGCCGCCATCGATAACGTACAGCTGCCCGTCGTGGCGCAGCAGGTTGTCCAGATGCAGGTCGTCCTGCCACAGCCCCCGGGCATGCAGTCGTGCGATTGCGCCCAACGCCTCGCCAAGGACGTCCTGCTGCCCATCGGACAACAACGGCTCGCCCGCCACGTCGCCCCAGGCCTGCTCCAGACTTTCGGCGTCAGCGAGAAAGTCGAACAGCAGCCAACCGCCCTGCCCGCTCACCAGGCCATCGGCAAGCAACGTCGGCGTGGTGATGCCCTGCTCGGCCAGCAGTTGTGCGCCCCGGCGTTCGCGCTCGAAATGACGCTCGGCCCTGGAGCCGACCAGAAGCTTGGCCAGCACCTCGCGGCCCTGCCATTCGGCTCTGCCCACATAGCGCTGCCCCGGCAGTACGCGCAACCATTGGCGCAGCGTCAGGTCGCCGTCGGCCAGCGTCACTGTCAGCGGGAGTGCCGGCGATCGTCCGGCATGTGCAAGTTCGTTGAGATTCATACGCGCCCCAGCTCGCTATCGCTCCAGACGGCAAGGCGGATCACCGTGCAGGGAGCGCCGATCCAATCGTCAACCCCCAGCGGGAACGGACGCGTCTGCCCCGGATTCATTCCCGCCCCTCGAAGTACCTGAGCACCTGATCGACAAGCGCTCGGTCCGCCGCTTCCAGGCGTGTGCGTTGCTGGTACTGCAGGTAGAAACGCAGCCGCTGCGTGCGACTCAGACAGTACTTGGCCACCTTGTCCAGGCATGCCAGGTCCTTGACGATACGCTGACGCAGGAACGGCCCCCACCAGAAGTTTCCCGACGGACAGTCGATCAGGAACAAATCACCGGCATCGTTGACCAGCAGATTGCGCCACTTCAGGTCGTTATGGGCAAAGTGGTGGTCATGCAGAGTACGAGTCACCTGCGCCAGCTGGCGACTGACGCGCCCGACCCAGTCTCGGTCGGCCAGGCGCGGGTCGCCGTTCCTTGCCATTGCCGCCATATCGGTCGTGTTCGGGACTTCCCGTGTGATCAATGCCCCGCGCACGAATGCACCGCCCCGCCGCTCCAGGCCCCAGGCAACCACGGGCGCCACGGAAATACCCCAGGACTCGAACTGCCGCAGATTCTGCCATTCGGCCTTGACCCGCGGACGCCCAACATAGCGGCGCAGCCCCTTGCCAGCAGCCCAGTAACGTTTGACGTAATAGCGCAGGCCAGCGCATTCGACCCGGATGACCTCGGATAGCGGGTCGCTGGTGATCGGCTCGCCGGCGAGCGCAAAGACCGAATCCAGGTCGGCAAAGGCCTGGACGGTATCAGCGCTTGTCCCCATGACGATTGTCCAGGCGCTCACCCTTGCGCTCCTGGTGCATATTTGCGTTCGTAGCGAGCCTGCAAGCGTGCAGCCTTGCGCTCCAGCCAGGCGAGCAATGCGGCTTCTTCATGCAGTATCCGCCGCAACGGCTGTCGGAAATAACCCTGCAGGAACCGCAGCTTGTCGCGCCGACTCAGGCCGATACCGAGTGCCGAGAAATACAACCCGGCCAGGTCCTTGTCGCGCCAGCGGCGTGGCGTCCGGGTGCGGGTCTGGGCGCGGTGCAGATCGATCAGCGAGAGAAGGAACTGGTCCGCCGTCACCGGCTTGTCGGTATGCAGCAGAAAGTGGCAGATGTAGAAATCGCGATGGTTGACCCCGGCGCGGTGCATGGTGCCGGCCATGCGCGCGACCTCGGCGATCAGCGCGCGCTTGAGAGCCGGCTGCGGCGGCTGTTCACGCCAGTTGGCCGAGAAATCCTCGAGGCTGACGGTCGGTGCCAGTTCTTCGGTGATGATGAACGAGTGCTGCGTCGCCGGATTGGCACCCCGCTCGCCATAGGCCACCGCGGTCATGGTCGGCACGCCGGCCTCGTGCAGGCGCTGGATGGCGCGCCATTCCTGCCCTGCCCCGAGTACCGGCAGCTTTGCGGTCAGCAGATTCTTGGCGATCTCGGCCCAGCCGATGCCGCGGTGGATCTTGACGAAGTAGCCACGACCGTCGACCTCGGTACGCAGGGTACGGCGCCCCTCCAGCTCGCGATAGACCTGACCTTGCAGGCGCTCGACCTCGACGAAGGGGTCCTTGCCTTGCCAAAGGCTCTTGAAGGGCTCCGATAATGTCAGGCGCATGTGGCCTCCGCAGTTCGGGTGGGAGCCTGCCGCTTTTGTGGGAGGTCCGACCTCGGGGTCATGCTTTTGTGCAAGATGGGCAGGCCTGCGGCCTGCGTTCGCCGCGAGGGCGCGCCTCCCACTGATTCGGTGGGTGCTCGCCGCTTTTGTGGGAGGCCCGACCTCGGGGCGATGTTTTGCAGCGCAGTGGGCAGGCCTGTGGCCTGCGATCGCCGCGAGGGCGCGTCTCCCACTGATTGGGTGGGGGCTTGCCGCTTTTGTGGGAGGTCCAACCTAAGGGTCATGCTTTGCAGCGCGGTGGGCAGGCCTGTGGCCTGCGATCGCCGCGTGGGCGCGCCTCCCACTGACTGAGTGGGGGCCTGCCGCTTTTGTGGGAGGCCCGACCTCGGGGCGATGCTTTGCAGCGCAGTGGGCAGGCCTGTGGCCTGCGATCGCCGCGAGGGCGCGCCTCCCACTGACTGGGTGGGGGCTCGCCGCTTTTGTGGGAGGTCTGACCTCGGAGTCATGCTTTGCAGCGCGGCGGGCAGGCCAACCGCCTGCGAGCGCTGCAAGTGCATGCCGGCCATGGGCTTCATGCCTGCTGCTCCCCAAGGATCACATCGGCCGCACGCTGCGGCATGGAATACAGGTCGGCGCTGGCGGCATAGGCCAGCCCGTTGCGGCCCCAGGCGGCACGCTGCTGGTCATCGGCGAGCATCTGCGCCAACAGTTGATCGAATACGTGCTGCTCGAAAGGATTGGGTACTACGCGACCACAATCGGCATCGGTGATGTAGTGGGCATAGCCACAGACCTCGCTGACCAGCACCGGCAACCCGGCGACCAGCGCCTCCAGCAGCACGGTGCCGGTATTTTCGTTATAGGCGGGGTGGATCAGCAGATCGGCTCCGAGCAGAAAGCGCGGGATGTCGCTGCGCCCCTTGAGGAACTCGACCATGCCAGAGACGCCCAGCGCCTTGGCCTGCAGCTTGAACGGCTTGGGATCATCCTGACCGATCACCAGCAGCCGCGTGCGGCTGGCCAGGTCGCGCGGCAACGCGGCCAGGGCCTTCAGGCTGCGGTCCACACCCTTGGTCTTGAAGCCGGAACCGATCTGCACCAGCAGCAGTTCTTCGGGCCTGACCTCGAACTCCTCGTGGAACTCGGCACGGACCTGCGCCGCATTGGCCGGCGCCCGGCGGTCCAGGGCGATGCCCGGCGGCAGCAGATGGAAGCGCTCGGCGGGCGTGCCGTAGTGCTTGACGAACAGGGGCTGCTGCACCTCGGAGATCATCAGGATCTCGGTCTTCGCCTCCGGGGCGAACACCGCGCGCTCGTACTCGGCGAAGTGCTTGTAGCGGCCCCAGCGTCGATAGATCGGGTTGCGCAGGGTCTGCGCCTTGTCCTCGAAGCAGGGGTCGGCGGCGTAGTACACGTCCAGCCCCGGCATCTTGTTGAAACCGATTACCCGGTCCACCGGCCGCTTGGCCAGATCGGCCTCGACCCAGGCGGTAAAGCGTTCGTTGCGGGTGTGATTGAACAGTGCCTTGACTGGCGCGATCAGCACCTCGAAGCCGTCCGGCACCTCACCTTCCCAGATCATCGCGTAGACGCGGATCGCATGACCACGGCGCTGGCATTCCAGGGCGATGCGCATGAAGTCGCGCTGCAGACCGCCGAAGGGGAAGTACTTGTAGAGGACGAAAGCCAGGCGCATCAAACCTTCTCCCGGACACATGCCGAGACCGGTAGCGGCCGCTGGGCGGTGGCTTCGTTGGGCTTCGCTACGCTCGGCGCCAATCTAGCGACAAAGGACAAGGACATCAGGTGGACTCCGGGGCCCGCAGCAGGGCTTTCAGTTCGGTGACGACGCGCTCGGGGCGCAGATCGTCGAAACAGGGCTTGTGGCGATCGCCGCTGCCGGCGTTCGGACCGCTGGCACACAGGTGTACCTGCGAGCGCCCATAGGCACCGACCCGCCCAGGCAGGGTCGGACCGTAGAGCGAAATGCTCGGCACATCCAGCGCCGCAGCCAGATGGCCGAGCCCGGTATCCACCGCGACACAGGCACGCGCGCCAGCGATCACCCGGGCGACGCCGGCCAGATTGAGTTTCGGCAGCACGGCGGCGTTGGCCACACCGCTGACGATGCGTTCGGCCCGGGCCTTTTCCTCGGCGTTGCCCCATGGCAGACGGATCGCCCAGCCGAAATCGCTCATGCGTTCGGCCAGCTCGCGCCAGTAGGCTTCGGGCCAGTGCTTGCTCGGCCAGGTGGTGCCATGCAGGAACAATAGATAGGGCTGATCGCTGGGCGCAGCCATCTGCTCGCGGTCCAGGCCGTAATCGGCAACATCCTGCGGCAGTGGATAGCCGAGCGCCTGGGCGAACAGCTGGCGTACCCGCTCCAGCGCATGCTGCTCACGCGGCACGCTGTAGCGCCGATCATAGAAGCGTGTCGCCAGCGACTCGCGGGCCGAGTCGCGATCCAGCCCGGCCACCGGCGCCTTGACATAGCGGGTCAGCCAGGCGCTCTTGAGCAAGCCCTGGGCATCGATCACCAGGTCGTAACGGCCTTCGCGCAGGCGCGCCTTGAAGCGGTGCCACTCGCCGCTGCGCAGGGTATCGATCGGATGCTTGCGCCAGCGACGAATCGCCACCGGGATCACCTGCGCCACCGCTGGATGCCAGGCCGGAATCTCGGCGAAGCCCTCCTCCACCACCCAGTCGAAGCGGATTCCGGGCAGTGCCCGCTGCGCATCGGTCAGGGCCGGCAGGGTATGCACGACATCGCCCAGCGAGGACGTCTTGACCAGCAGAACCTTCAATCAGCGTACCTCGATCGACTGCGGGACCAGACGATCCAGCGCCTCGACCACAGCGCGCGGCTTCAGCTCGCGCATGCAGTTGTTGTGACCGAAACGGCAGCTGCGCTCGAAGCAGGGACTGCAATCGAGCCCCAGGCGCACGACCTCGACCTGCTCGGAAAGCGGCGGCGTGAACGCCGGCGAGGTGGAGCCGTACACCGACACCAGCGGTCGGCCGAGCGCGGCGGACACGTGCATCAGCCCGGAATCGTTGGACACCACCGCGTCGGCGCAGGACAACAGATCGATGGCCTCGGCCAGACTGGTTTCCCCGGCGAGGTTCACCGCTTCCTCGCGCAGCCCGGGAATAAGGCGCATGCGAATGTCTTCGCCCACCGCATGGTCGTTCTTCGAGCCGAACAGCCAGACCTGCCAACCGTCACGAATCCTCAGCTCGGCCACCTTGGCGAAGTGCTCGGCCGGCCAGCGTTTGGATTCACCGAACTCGGCCCCCGGGCACAGCGCCAGCACCGGCCGGTCCAGGCTCAGACCGAAGCGCGCCAGCGCGACATCGCGGGTTTCGGCGTTGATACGCAGCGACGGGTTCGGATAAGGCTTGGGCAGTTCGGCACCCGGCTCGAAGGCCAGCGCCATGAAGCGCTCGATCATCAGCGGATAGCGCTGCTTGTCCAGCTTGCGCATGTCGTTGAGCAGGCCGAAACGCATCTCGCCACGCCAGCCGGTGCGCTTGGGGATGCCGGCGAAGAACGGCACCAGCGCCGACTTCAACGAATTTGGCAGCAGAATCGCCTGCTCGTACTGACCGCGCAGCCCCTGCGCCACCTTGCGCCGGGTCGCCATGTCGAGCACGCCATGCCCTACCGGAAAGCTCAGCGCCTGGCGTACCTCGGGCATGCGCTCGAGTATCGGCCGGCTCCACTCGGGCGCCAGCACGTCGATCTGGCAGTCGGGGTGGCGTTGCTTCAGGCAGACGAACAGCGTCTGCGCCATCACCATGTCGCCAACCCAGCTGGGGCCGATGATCAATATATTCATAAGGGCAGCTTCAAGTCGGTAGGTTGGGTTGAGCACAGCGAAGCCCAACGAGCGATATCCGGCCCAATGCGGCGCCTCCGTTGGGCTTCGGCGCTATGCGCCTCAGCGAAACGCCGCCCGACCCAACCTACGGTTATTTGACCAGTGTCCGCCATTCGGCATGACCGTCGGTCTTGCCGGTGACCAGGTCGAAGTAGGCCTTCTGCAGTTTCTCGGTGATCGGGCCACGACGGCCGATACCGATGGCGCGGCCGTCCACCTCGCGAATGGGCGTCACTTCGGCGGCGGTGCCGGTGAAGAAGGCTTCGTCGGCGATGTAGACCTCGTCGCGGGTGATGCGCTTCTCGACCACCTTCAGGCCGTGCTCGGCAGCCAGGGTCAGCACGGTGCCGCGGGTGATGCCGTTCAGGCAGGCGGTGACTTCCGGGGTGTAGATCACGCCATCCTTGATGATGAAGATGTTCTCGCCCGAGCCTTCGGCCACATAGCCTTCCGGATCCAGCATCAGCGCTTCGTCAGCGCCGCCGGAAATGGCTTCCTGCAGGGCCAGCATCGAGTTGATGTAGGCACCGTTGGACTTGGCGCGGGTCATGGTGATGTTGACGTGGTGACGGGTGAACGAGCTGGTACGCACCTTGATGCCCAGTTCCAGCGCCTCGTCGCCCATGTAGGCGCCCCAGTGCCAAGCCGCGACGATCACGTGCACCTTCAAGCCGCTGGCGCGCAGGCCCATGCCTTCGCTTCCGTAGAACACCATCGGACGGATGTAGGCGCTTTCCAGGTTGTTCTCGCGCACCGCGGCACGGGTCGCCTCGTTGATTTCTTCCTTCGAATACGGCATCTGCATGTTCATGATGTGTGCCGAATCGAACAGGCGGTCGGTATGCGCCTGCAGGCGGAAGATCGCCGTTCCGTCCGGGGTGTTGTAGGCGCGCACGCCCTCGAACACGCCCATGCCGTAGTGCAGGGTATGGGTCAGTACATGGGTGGTCGCATCGCGCCACTGCACCAGTTCGCCGTCATACCAGATGACGCCATCACGATCGGCCATCGACATCGTTGCCAGTTCCTCAGAATTCGAATTTGCCAGGTAGCCCGACGGAGGGACTCAGCTGAGCCCCAACTCACGCCAGATGCGCATGACTGCGCGGCGCTCGTCGTGGAATTGATCCCCACTCACCACTCCGGGCTGCTTCTGCAGTGATTGCCGGTGGGCTGCCGCACGGTAGGCCTTGTAGGCGTCCTGCAGCAGCCGCACCTCATCGCCGGTCATCAACCCGGCCTGCTCCAACCCATCGAGAATGCGGATGTTATCGGTATAGCGCAGCAGTTCGGGATGCTGGTGCGACCACGCCAAAGCCGCGTATTGCACCATAAATTCGATATCCACGATACCACCGGCGTCCTGCTTGAGATTGAACTCCGCGGCGCTGCCGAAGGCTTGCTCGGCGATGCCGGCCTGCGTGGCCCGGGTGCCGAGATTGTCGCGCATCTTCGCACGCATCTCGCTGACCTCGCGGCGCAGCGCCTCCAGATCGCGCTCACGCCCCAGCACCCCGGCACGCACCCGATCGAAGTCGGCGGACAGCTGCGGGCAGCCGACCAGCACCCGCGCCCGCACCAGCGCCTGATGCTCCCAGGTCCAGGCTTCTTCACTCTGATAGCGCTCGAAGGCGCCGAGCGAACTGACCAGCAGCCCGGCGGCGCCAGACGGCCGCAGGCGCATGTCCACTTCGTAGAGCTGGCCGGAGGTGGTCTGGGTCGTCAGCAGGTGAATGATGCGCTGCCCGAGGCGCGTGAAGAACTGCGCGGTGTCGATGGGCTTGGCGCCATTGGTTTCGGCGGCGGCATCGCCATCGTGGATGAACACCAGGTCCAGGTCGGAGCCATGACCGAGCTCGATGCCGCCGACCTTGCCGTAGCCGACGATGATGAACGCCGGATCGCAGAGCGTTCCGTCACTGCGCCGCGGCTGGCCATGGCGGGCGACGGTGTGGCGCCAGGCCAGGGTCAGCACCTCCTGCAGGATCGCCTCGGCGAGCCAGGTCAGGTAATCGCTGACCTTCATCAGGGGCAGCGTGCCGGCAATCTCCGAGGCGGCCACACGCAGCCGGTGCGCCAGCTTGAAATGGCGCAGCGCCTCCATCTGCTGCTCCAGGTCGTCCTCGGGAATGCGCATCAGCCGCTCGCGCAGCTCGGCGGCCAGTTCCGGCGCCAGCGGCGGACTGTAGAGTCGCCCGGCATTGAGCAGTTCGTCGAGCAGCAGCGGGAAACGTGCGATCTGCTCGGCGACCCACGGACTGGCGGCGCAGAGCTCCAGCAAGCGCTGCAGCGCGCCGGGGTTTTCCGTCAGCAGCACGAGATAGGCCGAGCGCCGGGCGACCGCCTCCACCAGCGGCAGCACGCGCTCGAGCACCAGATCAGGGTCGCGCTGCTCGACGATCTGCGCCAGCAGGCGCGGAATGAAGGCATCCAGCCGTTCGCGGCCGAGGCGCTGCATGGTGCGCACCTGGCTGGCGTTGCGCAGCGCGGCAAGCCGCTGGCAGGCAACCTGGCCGTCGCGGAAGCCCGCCTCGGAGAGCTGCCGGCAGGCGTATTCCTCGTCCCAATCCTGCTCCCACAGCGGCAACCATTCGCCACCGACCAGCGCCTCGCCCTCGGCACTCTCGTCCTCGTCCGGATCAGCGATGACCTGATGGAAATGCCAGTCGATGCGCTCCCGCCAATGCAGGAGCTGTTCATGGAACGCCTGCCAGCTGTCGAAACCGAGCATGAAGGCGACCCGCGCGCAGTCCACCTCACTCTCCGGCAGCATCTGCGTCTGGCGGTCGGCGATGGCCTGCAGCGCATGCTCGGTATAGCGCAGGAATTCGTAACCTTCGCGCAGCTCCGCCACCGCCGATGCCGGCAGGTAGCCCTGTCCCTCCAGCGTGGCCAGCACACCGAGCAGCGGACGCTGCTGCAGGCTGAGGTCGCGGCCGCCATGGATCAACTGGAACGCCTGGGCGATGAACTCGACCTCGCGAATGCCACCGGCACCGAGCTTGATGTTGGCGGCCATGCCCTTGCGCCGCACTTCCTGCTGGATCAGCTGCTTCATGGTGCGCAGCGCTTCGATCGCGGAAAAGTCCAGGTAACGCCGGTAGACGAAGGGCCGCAGCATCTCCAGCAGCTCCTTGCCGGCCTGCTGGTCGCCGCCGATGACCCGCGCCTTGATCATCGCGTAGCGCTCCCAGTCGCGGCCCTGGTCCTGGTAGTACTGCTCCAGCGCATTGAAGCTGTAGACCAGCGGCCCGGACGAGCCATACGGGCGCAGGCGCATATCGACGCGGAAGGCGAAGCCATCGACGGTGATGGCATCCAGCGCCTTGATCAGTCGCTGGCCGAGCCGGACGAAGAACTCCTGATTGTCCAGCGAACGCTTGGCCCCCACGGTTTCGCCACCTTCCGGGTAGCCGAAGATCAGGTCGATGTCAGAAGACAGGTTCAGTTCGTGCGCACCCAGCTTGCCCATGCCGAGGATGACCATGTGCTGCGGGTTGCCGCTGCGGCGCCCGGTGGGCACGCCGAACTGATCGCAATGGCGAGCGTAGAGCCAGTGATAGGCCAGATCGACGGAGGCATCGGCAAGATCGGAAAGGTCGCGGCAGGTTTCGCCAAGGTCGGCCTGACGGCTCAGGTCACGCCAGATGATCCGCACCTGCTGGCGCGTGCGGAAGCGCCGCAAGGTCAACGCCAGGGCGTCCTCGCCGTCGCAGGCGGCGACCTGCCCGGCCAGCGCCTTGCGCATCTCGTCAGGGGCCAGCGATCGCTCCAGCCAGCCCTGCTCGGCCAGTTGCAGCAACATCTGCGGATCTCGGCTAACCTGTTCGCTGACGAAATCGCTCGCCGCGCAAACGCGGGCGAACGTCTCATGATGCTCGGCCTGCCAGGCGCGACATCGTGCTGCGAATGCTTCCGACAGGCTGCCAACGGCGGCGAGGAACGACTCCTCGGCACGACTGACAAAGGGCAGGAGCGAGGACGGCAATGCAACCAGCGGTGGCAAACTCATTGAAGGGTTCCTTGGCAACAGCGAAAACGGTGAACCGCGCGATCCAGAGCCTCGCAAGTGCCTTTTTCAGGAAAATGCCAGTGCCGCTGATCTGTAGTTTTACTACTAAAGAGTATTTCAGGGGGCTGATCCCGGCGCCGTTTTGTAGTAAAACTACAGACGCCCGGTCCTATCCCCGGCATTCATCCAAGAACATTACACGCACCGGCCCACAAAGCCGGTAGCGAACAGGCGACCGATTCTGGAAGCCTTTCCGCCATGGAGCAAGCCATGCAAGACCTCGATCCCGTCGAAACCCAGGAATGGCTGGACGCCCTCGAATCGGTACTCGACCGCGAAGGTGAAGACCGCGCTCACTATCTGATGACACGGATGGGCGAACTGGCCACCCGTAGCGGCACGCCACTTCCTTATGGCATCACCACGCCCTACCGCAACACCATCCCCGTCACCCGTGAAGCCAAGATGCCCGGCGACCTGTTCATGGAGCGGCGTATCCGCTCCCTGGTCCGCTGGAACGCACTGGCAATGGTGATGCGCGCCAACCTGAAGGACCCGGATCTGGGTGGGCACATCTCCACCTTCGCGTCCAGCGCGACGCTCTACGACATCGGCTTCAATTACTTTTTCCAGGCGCCCACCGAGGAACACGGCGGCGACCTGATCTACTATCAGGGCCACGCCTCCCCCGGTATCTACGCTCGTGCCTTCCTCGAAGGTCGCCTGACCGAGGACCAGATGCTCAACTTCCGTCAGGAAGTCGATGGCCAGGGCCTGTCGAGCTACCCGCACCCCCATCTGATGCCGGACTTCTGGCAGTTCCCGACCGTTTCCATGGGTCTGGGCCCGATCACCGCGATCTACCAAGCGCGCTTCATGAAGTACCTGGAAAACCGCGGCTTTATTCCGAAAGGCAAGCAGCGCGTCTGGTGCTTCATCGGTGACGGCGAGTGCGACGAGCCGGAAACCCTGGGCGCCATCTCCCTGGCCGGTCGTGAAAACCTCGACAACCTGGTGTTCGTCATCAACTGCAACCTGCAGCGTCTGGACGGCCCGGTGCGCGGCAACAGCAAGATCATCCAGGAACTGGAAGGCGTGTTCAAAGGCGCCAACTGGAACGTCAACAAGGTCGTCTGGGGCCGTCTGTGGGACCCGCTGTTCGCCGCCGACGAAGACGGCCGCATGCAGCGTCGCATGGACGAGGCGATCGACGGGGAATACCAGAACTACAAGGCCAAAGACGGCGCCTATGTGCGCAAGCACTTCTTCGGCGCGGACCCCGAGCTGCTCAAGCGCGTCGAGAGCATGTCCGACGAGGAAGTCTGGAAGCTCAACCGCGGCGGCCACGACCCCTACAAGGTCTATGCGGCCTACCATCAGGCGGTCAACCACAAGGGCCAGCCGACAGTCATTCTGGCCAAGACCATCAAGGGTTACGGCACCGGTGCCGGCGAGGCGAAGAACATCGCCCACAACACCAAGAAAGTCGATATCGACAGCCTGAGGAAATTCCGCGATCGCTTCGACATCCCGGTCAACGATTCGCAGCTCGAAGAGCTGCCGTTCTACCGGCCGGCCGAAGACAGCGCCGAGATGCGCTACCTGCGCAAGTGCCGTGAAAAGCTCGGCGGCTCGCTGCCGCAGCGCCGGCCGAAGAGCTTCAGCATCCCGACGCCGCCGCTGGACACCCTCAAGGCCGTACTCGACGGTTCCGGTGACCGCGAGATTTCCACCACCATGGCCTTTGGCCGGATTCTCTCGCAGCTGGTCAAGGACAAGGATCTGGGCAAGCGCATCGTGCCGATCCTCGCCGACGAAGCGCGCACCTTCGGCATGGAAGGCATGTTCCGCCAGCTGGGTATCTATTCTCCGGTGGGGCAGCTGTACGAGCCGGTCGACCGCGACCAGGTGATGTACTACCGCGAAGAAAAGGACGGCCAGATCCTCCAGGAAGGCCTCAACGAGGCCGGCGCCTTCTCCTCGTTCATCGCTGCCGGTACCGCCTACAGCAACTACAACCAGCCGATGCTGCCGGTCTACATCTTCTATTCGATGTTCGGCTTCCAGCGGATCGGCGACCTGGCCTGGGCAGCTGGCGACGCCCAGACCCGCGGCTTCCTGCTGGGCGGCACCTCCGGTCGCACCACCCTGAACGGCGAAGGCCTGCAGCACGAGGACGGCCACAGCCATATCCTCGCCAGCACCATCCCCAACTGCCGCAGCTACGACCCCACCTACGGCTACGAGCTGGCGGTGATCGTGCATCACGGCATGCACGAGATGATGGAGCTGCAGAAGAGCGTCTACTACTACATCACCGTGATGAACGAGAACTACCAGCAGCCAGCCATGCCACAGGGTGTCGAGGACGGCATCATCAAGGGCATGTACCTGCTCGAAGAAGCCAAGGGCGACTTCAAGCACCGCGTTCAGCTGTTGGGATCGGGCACCATCCTGCGCGAAGTGCGCGCCGCCGTGGACATCCTCGCCAAGATGGGCGTCGGTGCCGACGTCTGGAGCGTGACCAGCTTCAACGAGCTGCGCCGTGACGGCCTGGCCGTGGATCGCTGGAACCGTCTGCACCCGACCGAAGAACCGCGCAAGAGCTACGTCCAGCAGTGTCTGGAAGGCCGCGAAGGCCCGGTAGTGGCCTCGACCGACTACATGAAGCTGTTCGCCGATCAGATTCGTCAGTGGGTTCCATCGCGCGAATACCAAGTGCTCGGCACTGACGGCTTCGGCCGCAGCGACTCGCGTGCCAAGCTGCGTGACTTCTTCGAAGTCGACCGCCGCTGGGTGGCCGTCGCCGCGCTGCAGGCACTCGCCGATCGCGGCGCCATCGAACGCAAGGTCGTGGCCGAGGCCATCACCGAGTTCGGTATCGACCCCGAGAAGCGCAATCCGCTGGATTGCTGATGCTGCGTGCGCACAGGAGAACCTATTGTGAGTGAAACCATACGCGTACCCGACATCGGCAGCGGTGAGGGTGAAGTAATCGAGTTGTTCGTCAAGGTCGGCGACCGTATCGAAGCCGACCAGAGCATCCTGACGCTCGAGTCCGACAAGGCCAGCATGGAAATCCCGGCGCCCAAGGCAGGCGTCGTGAAGGCCTTGAAGGTCAAGCTGGGCGATCGGCTGAAGGAAGGCGACGAACTGCTGGAGCTGGAAAGCGAAGACGGTCAAAGCAGCGAGGCGCCGGCACAAGCCGCCGCCGAGCCGGCCGGCGCGAGCAGCGGCGGCCCGGCCGATGAAGCTGAACAACCGACTCCTGCGGGCGATGAGAATCCGTCGGCTTCGGCTGGAGAAGGCGAATCGCAGGAGATCAAGGTTCCGGACATCGGATCGTCTGGCAAGGCCAGCGTGATCGAGGTTTCGGTCAAGGCAGGCGACACCATTGCCGCCGAACAGGCACTGATCACGCTCGAGTCCGACAAGGCCAGCATGGAGATTCCGTCTCCCGCCGCCGGCGTGGTCGAGAGCATTTCGGTGAAGGTCGGTGACGAAGTCGGCACCGGCGATCTGATCCTGGTCCTCAAAGGCGCGGCGCCCAGCAAGCCTGCGACTGCGGCCAGCGCACCGGCGGAAAAGCCGAAGGCGCAGCGCTCGGAAGCTGCTCAAGAGCCAGCGGCCGAGCCGGCCGGCGAGTCCGTGGAAGAAGTCCGCATCCCGGACATCGGTTCCAGCGGCGCCGCCAATGTCATCGAAGTGATGGTCAAGGCCGGCGATAGCGTCGAGGCAGACCAATCGCTGATCACGCTTGAATCCGACAAGGCCAGCATGGAGATCCCGGCGCCCAAGGCAGGCGTGGTGGAATCCTTGTCGATCAAGGTCGGCGACGAAGCCAAGACCGGCGACCTGATCCTGACGCTCAAGGTGGCCGGCGCGGCGCCAGCGAAGAAAGCCGAGACCAAGCCACAGGAAGCGGCGCCGCAACAGCAAGCCGTCGCACCGAACAAGCAGGGTGTACCGGAAGCCAAGGCCGCCGCGGCACCGGCTCCGGCCGTCAGCGGCCCAAGCAAGGCCGGCTCCAAGGTTCATGCCGGCCCGGCTGTACGCATGACCGCCCGCGAATTCGGCGTCGACCTGGCCGATGTTCCTGGCACCGGCCCCAGGGGACGTATTCTCAAGGAAGACGTCCAGGCTTACGTCAAGACGATGATGAGCAAGGCCAAGCAGGCGCCCGCCGAAGGTGCTGCGGCTGGGGCAGGCATCCCGCCGATCCCGACCGTCGACTTCAGCCGTTTCGGTGAAGTCGAGGAAGTGCCGATGACCCGCCTGATGCAGGTCGGCGCTGCCAACCTGCACCGCAGCTGGCTCAACGTGCCGCACGTGACCCAGTTCGAGTCGGCCGACATCACCGAGCTGGAAGCCTTCCGCGTTTCGCAGAAGGCCGTGGCGGAAAAGGCCGGCGTCAAGCTGACCGTCCTGCCACTGCTGCTCAAGGCCTGCGCACATCTGCTGAAAGAGCTTCCGGAATTCAATGCCTCGCTAGCACCCAGCGGCAAGGCGGTGATCCGCAAGAAGTACGTGCATGTCGGCTTTGCCGTGGATACGCCGGACGGCCTGATGGTGCCGGTCATCCGCAACGTCGACCAGAAAAGCCTGCTGCAACTGGCGGGGGAAGCGGCGGCACTGGCCGAGAAAGCGCGCAACAAGAAGCTTTCAGCGGACGAAATGCAGGGCGCCTGCTTCACCATCTCCAGCCTCGGTCACATTGGCGGCACCGGTTTCACGCCGATCGTCAACGCGCCGGAAGTGGCGATCCTGGGTGTCAGCAAGGCCACCATGCAGCCGGTATGGGACGGCAAAGCCTTCCAGCCCAAGCTGATGCTGCCGCTGTCGCTGTCCTATGATCACCGCGTGATCAATGGCGCCGCTGCCGCACGCTTCACCAAGCGGCTGTCGGAGTTGCTCGGCGACATCCGCACCATGCTGCTGTAACGGCGGCGGGAACGGACGAGAAGGCCGCATTGCCCTGCAGGCAATGCGGCCTTCTTATTAGCCATCCATCGACGAATTCGGTCTGAAGCGCTGAAGCGCGGATCAACCCTTCTGCAGATTCCGGATCAGGAAGGACAACGCCTTGGCCAGCGCCTCGGCACCTTCGGGGTCACGCTGAATTACCAGCAACGGCAAGCCGTCGACCGGGCTGTCTATCGAGCAACTGCGCCCCTGCGCAGGACACTGGTATTGCACATAGGGATCGACGCCGAATACCGACAGGTTGCGATTGCGCACTGCCACGCCGTTTTTGCCGCGCACGTGCTCGCGAATGCGCAATTGGCCGGGAGCGGCCACGCTGAGCGTGTAGAAGAAATCTTGCGGATTGGCCTCACCGACCTGGTAACCGGCACGCAGGGCATAGCTGTCGAGCATTCCGTTACTGTGCGCCAGCAGTGCGTCGCGGTCGTTGTCGGCCAGGTAGAGTTCGCGCAACCCGGTGAGATAACGCGCCGATTCGTCGGAGCCGAACTCGACCGGCTCGGCCGCAAGAGACGTTCCGATCGTGCAGATGACCCAGATCATCCCCAAGTTTGCCAGTCGACTTGTCAGTCCCTGTCGCATGATGCACCCTTGCCAAGAATTAATACCACTTAGCCATCGTCCGTCGCTGGAGCGGTGCCTGGAGCACAAAGCCAGCCCAACCCGGTGGAGAGCATACTGGAAGCCAATCGCTCGATGAAAATACATACCGATGCCGCCAGCCGTCTGGCGACCGAGGTTGTGACGCAGTTGCCGGTGCCAGCAAGGCTCGGCATGCTGCGCTTCGAGCGCTTGAACGAATCGAGCTGGACACTGCTGTTTCTCGATCCCGCCTGCGAGCGCTCTTTCGGCGTCTGCGCCAGCGATCTGTGCTCGCTGGTCGACTCTCCCTATGCCAGCCTGATGGAACCCAGCATTCGTCACCTGCTGCATGAGGACATCCAGCAGCAGCTGGCCGGACGCAGCCATTATCAGGTCAACTACCGCCTGCACACCCCCGACGGCATCCTGGACATCACCGAACTCGGCGAAGTCTTCCAGCAATACGGACGGGAACTGCTCAGGGGCTATCTGATGCCAGGTCACCTACCCGATTCGGATCATGACCTGCGCGCCCAGAACTCCAGGTTGAAGCTGGCACTGCAGCAGTACGAGCAGGCACAGGACGAACATGTCGAACACATGCTGCGCTCACGCACTCAGCAGAGCCTGATCGTGCGCCTGGCCCGGCATCGCTACGGCTCTGCCAACCCGCAACTCGAAGCGGCGCAACTGATCACCCAGGCGGCCTGTGAAGCCTACGAAGTCAAACGCGCCGCAATCTGGCACCTGAACGGAACGCGCCTGGAGCCGGTCGCCTGTTATGGCCGGGCGAGCGACAGCTACGAGACGCTGGACGCTCTGGAACTGGCGCCGTTTCCCGACTATCTGCAAGCCCTGCAAAGCGACCGCGCAGTCGATGCGCAGGATGTACTGCAGGATCATCGAACCTGCCAGCTCGGCGAATATCTGTTCCGCCCGCAGGGTGTCAGCTCGATACTCGATGCCAGTATTCGCGTCGGCGGCGAAGTGATCGGGGTATTGAGCCTGCAACATGGCGGAACGCCACGAACCTGGCATGCCGACGAGATCGCATTCGCCGGCGAGCTGGCCGATCAGTACGCCCAGGTACTGGCCCACCAGCAGCGCCTCAGCGCCACGCAGATGCTCAGCCTCTTCCAGCGCGCAGTCGAACAGAGTGCCAGCGCATTTATCCTGGTTGACCGTGAAGGCCGGGTGGAATACGTCAATCCGGCCTTCACCGTCATCAGCCAGTTTTCCGCTGCCGAGGTCCAGGGCAAGAGCCTGGCCGACCTGAAGGCACTGGGGCATCTCAGCGAGTTGCTCTTCGACACCTCATCGACACTCGCTCACAGCAACAGCTGGCAGGGCGAGTTTCGCTCGCGGCGCAAGAACCTGGAGCCGTACTGGGGCCAGCTGTCGATCTCCAAGGTATTCAGCGAGGACGGCACCCTCACCCATTACATCGGCATCTACGAAGACGTAACCCGCAGCAAACTGGCGCATCAGCACATCGAACGCCTGGCCTACACCGACAACCTGACAAGTCTCGGAAATCGACCCTACTTCATCCGCAGCCTGGAAGAACGTTTCGCTGCCACCGCGGAACCCAGGCTCTGCCTGTTGCTGGTCGATATCGACAACTTCAAGCGGATCAACGACAGTCTCGGCCACCAGACCGGCGACAAGCTGCTCTCCAGCCTTGCCCATCGCCTGCGTAACGGCCTTAGCCAGCAGAGCGTCATCGCACGTTTCGCCAGCAACGAGTTCGCCCTGCTGCTCGACGACACGGGGCTCGACGAGGGCATGCGCGTTGCCGACCAGGTCCTGCAGGTACTGGACAAGCCGTTGCTCGTCGACAAGCTGCTGATCAATGTCAGTGCCTCCCTGGGCCTGGCCTGTTCGCCCCAACATGGCCAAGATCCCGAGACACTGATGAAGCATGCCGGCCAGGCACTGCACAAGGCCAAGGCCAACGGCAAGAATCAGGTACAGATATTCACCGAATCCCTGCATGCCGAGGCCAACTACAAGCTGTTCGTCGAGAACCACCTGCGCCGCGCCCTCATACAAAACGAGCTGGAGGTGTTCTATCAGCCCAAGCTCTGCCTGCGCAGCGGCCGGCTGCAGGGGCTGGAAGCGCTGCTACGCTGGAATCATCCGGAACAAGGCATGATCCGCCCGGACCAGTTCATCAGCGTTGCCGAAGAGACCGGACTGATCATCCCGATCGGCAAGTGGGTAGCGCGCGAAGCGTGCCGCATGGGGGTCAAGCTGTCGGCGCTGGGTTACGGCAACCCACAAGTGGCGATCAATCTGTCGCCCAAGCAGTTTTCCGATCCCGACCTGCTGGGCTCGATCGCCGCGATCCTGCTCGAAGAGCAACTCCCGCCTGCGCAACTGGAACTGGAACTGACCGAAAGCCTGCTGCTCGACGCCACCGAGGAAACCAGGCAGCAGTTGATCGGCCTGAAGGCGCTGGGTCTGAGCCTGGCCATGGATGACTTTGGCACCGGCTACTCGTCGCTCAGCTACCTGAAGAAATTCCCGATTGACGTGATCAAGATAGATCGCAGCTTCATCAAGGATATTCCGGACAACGACGATGATGTGGAAATCACCTCGGCGGTGATCGCCATGGCGCGCAAACTGCGCCTGAAGGTAGTCGCCGAAGGCATCGAAACGGCCGAGCAGCTGAAGTTCCTGCGCCAGCATCACTGCGATATCGGTCAGGGTTACCTGTTCGACAAGCCGATCGCTGGCAGCGAGCTGAGCGAATCGCTTCGCCGTTATCCGCACTGGTGCTGAGCGGCGCCAGGCGACGCACGGCACCCCTGCTGCTTTCGCTGCCGCTCGGCCTTTTGTAGCCTACGGCTTCAGCTCCCGTCCTGATCGAGGCTCGTATGTCGCTACGCTCGCAGATTCTGATCGACAAACAGGCATTGCCAACCGCCGAACAGGCGCTTCCCGGCCGTTCGACCGCCATCCCGGTGCCTTCGGCTCACTACGTCAATGGCAATCCGCTTCAGCCACCCTTTCCCGAAGGCTTCCAGCAGGCCGTGTTCGCGATGGGCTGTTTCTGGGGAGCCGAACGGCGCTTCTGGGAGCAACCTGGCGTCTGGACCACTGCCGTGGGCTACGCCGGCGGGCTGACGCCGAATCCAAGCTATGACGAAGTCTGCTCCGGACTCACTGGCCATACCGAGGTGGTTCTGGTGGTCTTCGATCCACGGCTGATCGATTATGACCAGCTCCTGCGCCTTTTCTGGGAAGCCCATGATCCCACCCAGGGCATGCGCCAAGGCAATGATGTCGGCAGCCAGTACCGCTCAGCGGTCTACTGCACGAGCGCGCAGCAGCGTGCGGAAGCGGAGGCCAGCCGTGACCGCTTTCAACAACGCCTGAGCGCCGCCGGCTTCCCTGCGATCACCACGGAAATCGCCGACGCCCCGCCGTTTTACTACGCAGAGGCGTACCACCAGCAATATCTGGCCAAGAATCCGGGGGGTTATTGCGGGCTGAGGGGAACGGGCGTCTGCCTGCCCGCCTGACGCTGGGCAACAGTGGCCCCTAACTAAGCCGGCCACTGCCCGGGATGGGGTGGCCACTACGCATATCGTCAACCATGCAGGAAAAGAAAACCCCGCCGAAGCGGGGCTCTGCAGACTGAATCCTGACATCCGTGATCGCGTGCCGTCCTGGCACCGTTCCCTGTTGGTCCATTTTGTTGATCCGCGCTTTCCTTGCGCAACGTCCCTATGCAGTAGACTACCGCTCGACCTCGTGAGTCAGTAGCAGCCATGTGCAGCAGGCCATGTAAGCTTTTTCCTACATCGCGTCATCCGTGAAGCAGAGCTGTAGGTCCAGGCTTACATGGCGCGATTTTTATGACCCGAGCGGCGGCTTAATCGTTCCGTATCATGGCCAAATAACTTCATATTGCCTTTAGATTAAGTCGGCCTGCTTAGAACTGCGCCGCGTCAAGCAGGTACAGCGACTCGCTGCCGGCCTTGACCGAAGCGCTGAGCGAATGAATACGAGGCAGCAGCCGGGCGAAATAGAAGCGCGCGGTTCCCAGCTTGCTCTGGTAGAAATCGCCCTCGTCCTGCTTGGCCAACGCCACAGCGGCCATGCGTGCCCACATATAGGCATAGGCGGTGTAACCGAACACATGCAGGTATTCCACCGAGGCCGCGCCGATCTCGTTCGGGTCCGCCTTGGCCTGCTCGATCACCCAGGCAGTCAGCTCATCCAGGTTGTCCAGTGCAGCCTTGAGCGGCCCGACAAAACCGGCCAGGTCGGCACCGGCAGTCGCGATGAACCCACGTATTTCATCGGCGAAGGCCTGATACAGGGTACCCCCGCTGCCGACGATCTTGCGCCCGACCAGATCCAGCGCCTGGATGCCGTTGGTGCCTTCGTAGATCTGCGTAATGCGGCAGTCGCGCACCAGTTGCTCCTGCCCCCACTCGCGGATGAATCCATGACCACCGAAGACCTGCTGACCGTGAACGGTGGTTTCCAGCCCCATGTCCGTCAGGAAGGCCTTGGCCACCGGCGTAAGCAGCGCCACCTGGGCCTCGGCACGCTGCCGCGCTTCGTCGTCGTCACTGAACTTGGCGATGTCCAGTTGCAGCGCCACGTAGCTGGAAAACGCGCGCCCGCCTTCGTTCAGCGCCTTCATGGTCAAGAGCATGCGGCGCACGTCGGGATGCACGATGATCGGGTCGGCTGCCTTGTCCTGAGCCACCGGGCCGCTGGGCGCACGGCTCTGGATGCGATCACGGGCATATTCGATGGCGCTCTGATAGGAGCGTTCGCCCGTCGCCAGCCCCTGGATGCCCACACCCAGACGTTCGTAATTCATCATGGTGAACATCGCGGCCAGGCCCTTGTTCGGCTCGCCGACCATCCAGCCAGTCGCGCCGTCGAAGTTCATCACGCAGGTGGCCGAAGCCTGGATGCCCATTTTGTGCTCGATCGAGCCGCAGGACAGCGAGTTGCGCTCGCCCAGCGAGCCGTCTTCGTTGACCAGCACCTTGGGCACCAGGAACAGCGAGATCCCACGCGAGCCGGCTGGCGCATCCGGCAACTTGGCCAGCACCAGATGAATGATGTTCTCGGTCAGATCATGCTCACCGCCGGTGATGAAGATCTTGGTACCGCTGACCTTGTACGAACCGTCGGCCTGCGGTTCGGCCTTGGTGCGGATGATGCCCAGGTCGGTGCCCGCATGGGGTTCGGTCAGGCACATGGAGCCGGACCAGGTCCCGGCATACATGTTCGGCAGGTACTTTTGCTTGAGCGCTTCGCTGGCGTGGGCGTAGATCGACAGACAGGCGCCGGAAGTCAGCATCGGGTACAGCCCGAACGCCAGGCTGGCGGAGTTCATCATTTCCTCCACCTGTGCCGAGATGACCTTGGGCATGCCCATGCCACCGAAAGCAGGATCGCCACCGACCCCAACCCATCCGCCCTCGGCATACAGCTGGTAGGCCTCGCGGTACCCGGTTGGCGTGGACACCGCACCCGCGTCCCACCGGCAACCTTCTTCGTCGCCGCTACGATTCAGCGGTGCGATGCCGTTGGCCGTGATCTTGCCCGCCTCTTCGAGAATCGCATCAGCCGTCTCCGCGTCGACCACCTCGGCCAGCGCAGGCAACGCCTTCCAGAGTTTCGGCGCGTCGAAGACTTCATTCAGGACGAAACGCATGTCGCGCAGCGGCGCTTGGTAGTCAGCCATGGCAAGATTCCTCGCAAGACACTGGGTTGCGGCCACTACGGGCCGTTTCAGCGAGTCTAACCGAATAACCAAGATCGGATTAAGCGTCTTTTTATGACCGAATAGTTTTATCTGGTCACAACCAGAACCGCAATAGCGACTCCGAAATCTCGCGATATCTACGGCATACACCCCTACCAGCCGCCACGATTCGCTTTGTTGCTGGAGAGCGCCTGCCGGCGGCTCTGCTGATCTGGCTGGGTACACTGCCGCTGGATGGCTGGCGAGCCTTGCGCCACGAAGTACGGGAAAGCGAACAAAAATACCTGGCAATAAAAAAGCCGCTGCAGGGCAGCGGCTTCGTTTGTGCCATCACACCATCAGTAACCCAGCGCGAAGTCTTCCTCGGCCATGTCCATCAGGTTGTCCGCACCCGACAGCATAGCGTCGACATGCATGCGGGTACGCGGCAGGATGCGCTGGAAATAGAACCGCGCGGTCTGCAGCTTGGCCTTGTAGAACGCCTCGTCAGAAGTGCCCTCAGCCAGTTTCTCGGCAGCAACCCGAGCCATGTCAGCCCAGAAGTAGGCCAGGCAGGCGTAGCCGGAATACATGCAGTAATCGACGGACGCCGCACCGACCATTTCACGGTCCTTCATGGCCGCCATGCCGATCTTCATGGTCAGCTCGCCCCACTCCTTGTTCAGCTGATTCAGGGGGGCGACGAACTCCTTGATGGCCTCGTTGCCTTCCTGATTCTGGCAGAACTTGTGCACGATCTTGGTGAAGGACTTCAACGCCTCACCCTGGGTCATCAGCACCTTGCGACCCAACAGATCCAGCGCCTGGATACCGGTGGTGCCCTCGTACAGCATGGAGATACGCGCGTCACGCACGTTCTGCTCCATGCCCCACTCGGCGATGAAGCCGTGCCCGCCGTAGATCTGCACGCCATGGTTGGCGGCTTCGAAGCCCACTTCGGTCATGAAAGCCTTGGCGATCGGCGTGAGGAAGGCCAGCAGCGTGTCGGCCTGCTTCTTCTGCTCTTCATCCTGGCTGTTCTTGACGATGTCGACCTGCTTGGCGGTGAAGTAGACCATCGCCCGGTTGCCTTCGGCGAAGGCCTTCATGGTCAACAGCATGCGACGCACGTCGGGGTGCACGATGATCGGATCGGCGGGCTTCTCCGGCGCCTTGGGGCCGCTCAGCGCACGCATCTGCAGGCGCTCGCGGGCGTACTTGATGCCACCCTGGAAACCGATCTCGGCATGCGCCAGGCCCTGCAGCGCGGTACCCAGGCGTGCGGTGTTCATGAAGGTGAACATGGCGTTCAGACCCTTGTTCGGCGGGCCGATCAGGAAGCCGGTGGCGCCGTCGAAGTTCATGACGCAGGTCGCGTTGCCATGGATGCCCATCTTGTGTTCCAGCGATCCGCAGTTCACACCGTTGCGCTCGCCCTTCTCGCCTTCGGCGTTGGGCAGGAACTTGGGCACGATGAACAGGGAGATGCCCTTGGTACCAGCCGGAGCATCGGGCAGGCGAGCCAATACGATATGGACGATGTTCTCGGCCATGTCGTGCTCACCGGAGGAGATGAAGATCTTGGTGCCGTTCAGCTTGTAGCTGCCGTCGGCCTGGGGCTCGGCCTTGGTGCGCAACATGCCCAGATCGGTACCGCAGTGCGGTTCGGTCAGGCACATCGTGCCGGTCCACTGGCCGGACACGAGCTTGGTCAGGTAGGTGTGCTTCTGGTCGTCGGTACCGTGGGTGGCGATGGTGTTCATGCAGCCATGGGACAGGCCGGGGTACATGCCCCAGGACCAGTTGGCCTGACCGATCATTTCGCTGATCGCCAGACCGAGAGACTCGGGCAGGCCCTGGCCGCCGTGCTCGACGTCATGGGCCAGGCTCGGCCAGCCACCTGCCACGTACTGCTCGTAAGCTTCCTTGAAACCGGTCGGTGTCTTGACGCCCGACTCGCTCCAGGTGCAACCCTCGGTGTCGCCGATGCGGTTCAGCGGTGCCAGCACCTGCTCACAGAACTTCGCGCCTTCGTCGAGAATGGCATTGACCATGTCCGGGGTGGCATCTTCACATCCCGGAAGGCTCTGATAGTGCGCCTCGTAGCCGAGCAACTCGTCACGTACGAAACGGATATCGCGCAAGGGGGCCTTGTAGTCGGGCATAGCGTAAACCTCAGCGGTGAGTTCTTGTTACAAGCTGACCGGGACGGTCCGGCCTTTTGCATTCGATTTCGACCGTCGGACAACGAGCCGAAGGGTCAAACAGGCGTTTGAAACATACGTTTCGCCCTGGGCGATGTCAAGCGGGGGACCGGCCACCACCCATCGGCTGAATCGGCCAAATTCCGGTCAGGAGGGCGAGCCTGGGGCGAGTGACGGAAAAGCGAACGGATGTCGAAACGTGGCGTTGCAAAAACTTCGCTCGAGCGGAGTCACACAGAGGCCGCGGTAGATGGCGAAACAGGATAGGCGGACAAGCGGAGCTGGCCGAAGAACACGGCCCGCTGCAAGGAAGGAAAAGCGTCAGACCCGCGATCAGGCCTGGGTGTCGATCAACGTACCGAGCACTTCATCGGCGCTCTGAATCATGCGGGCCCCAACCTTGGCGCTGTGCTCGCCGACTTTCTGCTGGACCAGCTGCTCGGTGATTTCGGTCACCGCCTGGGAATTGCCCAATACAGGGGCATTGGCCGAGGCGATGGCCGACGCGGCTTGCTCGACACGCTGCTGGCCGCTCTGAAAGGCGCTCAGTCCGGCGCCGATGAGGCTATTGGAGATTTGCATGGTCACTCCACGCGCTATCAGGTTGCCATCATTCAAGCAGATGCCGGCACCTGCCGCAAGGCGCGTGCCGCCGCGATGTGCCTTCGATCACGCCGGATGCAGCGCGGGCAACGCCAGGTGGTGCGCAACCTGGCGCGCCGTCGGCTCAGCGATGCGCGGCACCCGGCCAAGGCAGGGTGCCGGCAGCAGCTCAGCGAGCGTGGCGAGATTCTCTTCCAGGCGCGACGTGGCAGGGTCGACGAGATTCGCTACCCAGCCAACCAGTTCCAGGCCGTCACGGGCGATCGCTTCCGCGCTGAGCACGGCATGATTGATACAGCCCAGCCGAACCCCGACCACGAGGATCACCGGCAGGCGCAACTGCACCGGTAACGCCGAAAGATATTCCTGCGCATTGAGCGGCACTCGCCAGCCGCCAGCACCTTCCACCAGGGTGAAGTCAGCCTGCCGGGCGAGGATCGGCTGCACGGCGCGAACCAGGCAGCCTGCGGTCAATTCGACGCCGGCTTCGCGGGCCGCGATATGCGGCGCAATGGCCGGCGCGAAGGCGAACGGGTTGACCATCGCATAGTCCAGCGCCGGGCTGCACTCGGCCTGCAAGGCCAGCGCATCGCTGTTGCGAAGGCCCTGGTCGGTCGGTTCGCAGCCGGAGGCTACCGGCTTCACCGCCGCGGTTGAAAGCCCTGCCATGCGTGCCGCATGCAACAGGCCAGCGGCGATGGTGGTCTTGCCCACATCGGTATCGGTACCGGCAATGAAGAAGGCACGGCTCATCTCATGGTTCCTTGCGCAGAATTCCGTAGACCACCTGATAGGTGGCCGGCAGTCCCTCGGGCCGGCGGAATCGCTCGTAGGCTTCGACCAGCGCACGGATGCGCGCACGCCCGGTCAGCCCGCCGGGGCGTCCGGGGTTGAGGTTGTGCGCGCCAAGTGCCTTGAGTTCATGGGTCAGTTGGCGAAGATCGGCGAAATACAACACCTCGGGGCGCACCGTGAGGCTGACCAGGCGCAATCCGCTTTGCTCACAGAGCGCCTGGTAGGTCGCCAGCGGACGGAAACGGTTGACGTGGGCAAAGCCATCCACGGCCTGCCAGCTATCGCGCAACTCCTGCAAGGTGCCGCTGCACAGGCTACTGAAAGCGAAGGTGCCACCGGGCCGCAAGACCCGGCGCGCTTCGCTCAGCACACCGGCAAAGTCCTCGCACCACTGCAGCGCCAGGCTGGAATAGACCAGCTCGACGCTGCCTTCGCGCAACGGAAGCCGCTCGGCATCGCCGGCAACGAAGTGTCGCGCTCCACCCTGGGGCCGGGCATGGCGCAGCATGCCTTCGGCGATATCCAGCGCGACGCCTTCGGCATCCGGAAAGGCCGTCGCCAGGGCGCGGGAAAAATAGCCGGTTCCACTGCCCAGATCGAGCCAGCATGCCGGCTGTCGATCCACAGGCAGACGCGCCAGCAGTTGGCTGCCGACCTGCCGCTGGAGGGCGGCGACGCTGTCGTAGCTGGCTGCGGCGCGGGAGAAGGACGCCGCGACCTGGCGTTTGTCCGGCAACAACGCGGCCGAGCGTTCGCCGAGTGACGTTTCAGTCATCCTCGCCCTCGCCCATGAAGGCCAGCATGGCCGTGGCGACGTCGTCGGCACGCTCCAGCGGCAGGCCGTGGCTGGCATTGGCCAGCACATCGACTTCCACGTCCGGCAACCAGGCCAGCAGGGCCTCGGCAGCAGCAGCCGGCACCAGCGCATCGCTGCTGGCGAACAGGTGCAGTTGCGGACCGACGTAGCGCTGCAGCGCCTCGCGCCCGTCCAGTTCGGCGAGCAATCGCAGACCTGCCGCCGAGACCGCCTGTGGCTGATCGAGCAGACTGACCTGCAGTTGCCGGGCCAGCGTACGCGGATCGTAGGCTCCTCGACTGCAAAGCAGGCTGAAACGCTTGAGCGTGTCCGCAGGGCCCAGGTGAAATGCCTGCTCGAAGGCGTCGAACACCTCGGCGGGCATGGCCGCCGGCCAGTCGGCACGGCTGCGGAAGCACGGATTGCTGCACATCGTTATCAGACCCGGGCAATTGTCGCCACGGCGAGCCGCCAGCTGGGTCGCCAGCATGCCACCCAGCGACCAGCCGCCCAGCCAGCTGTCGGCAGGCAACCGCGCATCCAGCTCGTCAAGCCAGGCGTCGGCCTGGTCAAGCATCGGCAGGGGAGCGATCTCGACCTGCAAGCGTGCGTCGCGATCACGCAACAGCTCGGCCAGCGGCTCCAGGGCAGCCGGGCCGAATGCCCAGCCAGGCAGAAGAATCAGTCGGTCACGCATCGTCGCACTCCTTGGGCAACAGGGCCCAGCACTCGGCCAGCGCCTCCAGCAGGCGTTCGAGCTGCGCATCGCTATGGGTCGCGGTGAGCGTGATCCGCAAGCGCGCGCTGCCGGCCGGAACGGTCGGTGGGCGAATGGCGCCGACCAGGATGCCGCGTTCGCGCAGCAGCGCCGACAGCCTAAGCGCCCGTGCGCTGCTGCCGACCAGCACCGGCTGGATGGGCGTCGGGCTGTCCATCAGCGCCAGCCCGATCTGCGCTGCGCCTTCGCGCAAACGCGCCACCAGCCGATCCAGATGCTCACGCCGCCAGCCCTCGCTGCGCAGCAGCTCCAGGCTTTTCAGTGTGGCACAGGCCACCGCGGGCGGCTGGCTGGTGGTGTAGATGTAAGGCCGGGCGAACTGGATCAGCGTTTCGATCAGCTCCTCGCTACCGGCGACAAAAGCACCCGCGGTGCCAAACGCCTTGCCCAGCGTACCGACCAGTACCGGCACGTCATCCATGCCCAGGCCGAAATGCTCGACGATGCCGCCGCCCGTCGCGCCCAGCGGACCGAAACCATGGGCATCGTCGACCATCACCCAGGCGCCGCGCTGCTTCGCTTTGGCGCAGAGCGCCGGCAGGTCGGCGAGGTCGCCGTCCATGCTGAATACGCCATCGGTCACCACCAGCGTATTGCCGCTGGCCTTATCGAGACGCTTGCCCAGACTCTCGGCATCGTTGTGCAGGTAGCGCGAGAAGCGCGCCCCGCAGAGCAGGCCCGCATCGAGCAGCGAGGCGTGGTTGAGGCGATCCTCCAGCACCGTATCGCCGTGCCCGACCAGCGCGGTGACCGCCGCAAGATTGGCCATGTAGCCGGTGGAAAACAGCAGCGCGCGCGGCCGGCCGGTGAACTCGGCCAGGGCCAGCTCGAGGTCGTGGTGCGGCATCGAATGGCCGACCACCAGGTGCGAGGCACCACCACCGACGCCCCAGCTCGCAGCACCCTGCCGCATGGCGGCGACCACCTCGGGATGGCTGGCCAGGCCCAGGTAGTCGTTGGAGCTGAAGTTCAGCAGCCGCTGGCCATCGACCACCACCTCGGGGCCCTGCGGACTCTGCAGCAGCGGGCGCTGGCGATAAAGGTGCGCGGCGCGGCGCTCGGCGAGACGGGAAGCTAGATCGAAAGACATGGCGATTCGGCGTGGCAAGTGGTGGATAAGCGCACGCGGGTCATCCACCTGCGAAAGGATTGGGCAGCGTAGGGTGGATGACGCTTTATCCATCCACCCTACGGGCCATCAGACCGCCGCGTTGTAGAACAGCTTGCTGTCGCGCTGTTCGATCAACGCCTGTTCGATGGCAGCCTGGTGCACCTCGTCGGCGTGTTCGTGGCGCTCTTCCGGCTTGATGCCCAGGCGCGCGAACAGCTGCATGTCCTTGTCCGCCTGCGGGTTGGCGGTGGTCAGCAGCTTCTCGCCGTAGAAGATCGAATTGGCGCCGGCGAAGAACGCCAGGGCCTGCATCTGCTCGTTCATCTGCTCGCGGCCGGCGGACAGGCGCACATGCGATTTCGGCATCATGATCCGCGCCACGGCGAGCATGCGGATAAAGTCGAACGGATCGACGTCCTGTTCGTCAGCCAACGGCGTGCCCTTGACCTTGACCAGCATGTTGATCGGCACCGATTCCGGGTGCTCAGGCAGGTTGGCCAGCTGGATCAGCAGGCCGGCGCGGTCGTCCAGCGACTCGCCCATGCCGAGGATGCCGCCGGAACAGATCTTCATCCCCGCCTCGCGTACGTAGCTGAGTGTTTCCAGACGCTCGCCGTAGGTGCGGGTGGTGATGATGTTGCCGTAGTACTCCGGCGAGGTGTCAAGGTTGTGGTTGTAGTAGTCCAGCCCCGCTTCCGCCAGCGCCTTGGTCTGCTCCTGATCGAGCTTGCCGAGGGTCATGCAGGTTTCCAGGCCCATGGCCTTGACGCCCTCAACCATCTTCAGCACGTAGGGCATGTCCTTGGCCGACGGATGCTTCCAGGCGGCGCCCATGCAGAAACGGGTCGAGCCAATGGCCTTGGCTTCGGCCGCCGCCTCCAGCACCTTCTGCACTTCCATCAGCTTCTCTTTATCCAGGCCGGTGTTGTAGTGGCCGGATTGCGGGCAATACTTGCAGTCTTCCGGGCAGGCGCCGGTCTTGATCGAGAGCAGGGTGGAGACCTGCACACGGTTGGCATCGAAGTGCTGGCGATGCACGGTCTGCGCCTGGAACAACAGATCGTTGAAGGGCTGTTCGAAGAGCGCCTTGACCTCGGCAAGGGACCAGTCGTGACGCGTAACGCAAGCGGAGGTGGCGCTCATGGGCATTCCTTGTGATAAATAGCGACTCAGCACGGATGCGGAATGGTTAGCCAAGCCCGATGCACTGTCAACCAGGAACGGAATCATGGTTTACAACTGGTCAATTAATGAACAGCACTGCTCGCTGTGTGACGAACCTTGCGAAGGCCATCCACTGTGCGGCCCCTGCGAGGCCGAGCTGCCGTGGCTCGACGGCCAGTGCGCGACCTGCGCGGTGCCGCTACCCACGCACGGGCTGCTTTGCGGCGAGTGCCTGAAACGCCCGCCGAGCTACGATCACGTCGAAGTGCCCTGGCGCTTCGCCTTCCCGGTCGACGCGCTGATCACCCGCTTCAAGCACCAGGCCCGCTGGCCATTCGGCCGCCTGCTTGGCGAGCGACTGGCGCTGCATCTGCAACACGCCTTCGCCGAGGGACTGCCTCAGCCTGACCTTCTCGTGCCGGTGCCGCTGGCACGCCGGCGCCTGCGTCAGCGCGGCTTCAATCAGGCGCAGATGCTCGCGCAGTGGCTGGGCGGCGCGTTGCAGCTGCCGGTCGATGGGCGCCTGCTGGAGCGGATCGTCGATACACCCCCGCAGCAGCAGCTGGACGCCGCCACGCGACGGCGCAATCTGCGCCAGGCCTTCGCCATCACCCAAGGCCGCGACATCAAAGGCCGCCATCTGGCGCTGGTCGATGACGTGCTGACCACCGGCGCGACCGCCGAGGCGCTGGCGCGACTGCTCAAGCGTGCGGGTGCGGCCCGGGTGGATGTCTATTGCCTGGCACGCACACCCAAGCCGGGCGACTGATCGCGGCGGACGCGCGGTTGTTTAAAAGCCCGGGTGCAATACACTGAACGGCCTATCCTGCGGAGCCGGTCATGTCTCATCCCTTCGATACACTCACGCCGGACCTGGTCCTCGACGCCGTGGAAAGCATCGGTTATCTCAGCGATGCCCGCGTGCTGGCGCTCAACAGCTACGAGAACCGCGTCTACCAGGTGGGCATCGAAGACGAAGCGCCGCTGATCGCCAAGTTCTATCGACCCGGCCGCTGGAGCAACGAAGCGATTCTCGAGGAGCACCAGTTCAGCCTCGAGCTGGCCGAACGCGAGGTGCCGGTGGTGGCGCCGCTACAGCGCAATGGCACGACGCTGTTCGAGCATGCAGGTTTTCGCTTCGCCCTCTTTCCGCGCCGTGGCGGTCGTGCGCCGGAACCGGGCAATCTCGATCAGCTCTATCGCCTCGGCCAGTTGTTGGGACGCATGCATGCGGTGGGCGTCAATCGGCCGTTCGAGCATCGCGAAACCCTGGGCGTACAGAACTTCGGCCATGACTCGCTGAATACCGTGCTGGAAGGCGGCTTCGTGCCTAGAAGCCTGCTGCCGGCCTACGAGTCGGTCGCGCGCGACCTGCTCAAGCGGGTCGAGGATGTCTTCGCCAGCACCCACTTCACCCCGATCCGCCTGCATGGCGATTGCCACCCGGGCAACATCCTCGCCCGCGACGATGCCTTCTATCTCGTCGATCTCGACGACTGCCGCATGGGCCCGTCGGTGCAGGACCTGTGGATGATGCTCGCAGGGGAACGCCACGAGCGCCTCGGCCAGTTGGCCGAACTGGTGGACGGCTACAACGAATTCCATGATTTCGCCCCGCGCGAGCTGCCGCTGATCGAGGCGTTGCGTGCGCTGCGACTGATGCACTACAGCGCCTGGCTGGCCCGGCGCTGGGACGATCCGGCCTTCCCCATGAGCTTCCCCTGGTTCGGCAGCGAACGCTACTGGGGCGACCAGGTGCTGATCCTGCGCGAGCAGTTGTCGGCGCTGCAGGAAGAGCCGCTCCGGCTGTTCTAGTGGCGGGCGGGTTTTGGTGGGCTGAAGCCCACCCTACGGATTTGGCATGGAGGCCCGGGCGTCGCAGGGTGGGCCTCAGCCTCGTAGGGTGAACTTCAGGTTCGTAGGGTGGGCTTCAGCCCACCAGAGGACCTGCAGAAGCTTCGCCCTCGATCAGGCCTCTTCGATCAGCCAGTCCAGGCGCCAGTTGCCCTGGCTCTGCGCCAGTTGCCCGGCCAGCCATGGCAATAGCTCACGCAACTCGTCCTCCAGCCCCCACGGCGGGTTGGCGATGGCCAGGCCCGAACCGCTCAGGCGGCTGGCATCGTCGGCGGGGTGGACGAACAGCTCGGCGCGCAACATCTTGGGCGCGCCGCTGCGGGCCAAGTCCTGATAGAAGCGCTTGAGCTGGCGCTCGTCCTTGATCGGGTACCAGATCACGCCGATGGTCTGGCGCATGCGCCCCAGTGCCTCCTTGAGTGCGCTCACGCAACGGCTCAGTTCATCGGCCTGCTCGAACGGCGGGTCGATCAGCAGCACCACGCGTTTTTCCTGGGTCGGCATCAGCGCCCGCGGCACGTGCCAGCCTTCTCCCAGATGCACCGCGACACGGCGGTCGCCGGCCATGTTGCCCTTGAGCAGGGCTCCGTCCTCGGGGTGTTTCTCGTTGAGCTGCAGACGATCCTGCTCGCGCGTCAATTGCCGCGCCAGCTCCGGTGATCCGGGGTAATAGCGCAGCGCACCGTCCGGGTTGAGTGCGCGGATCGCGCCGAGGTAGTCATCGAGCAGCGAAGGCGGCGTTTCGGCCTGCCAGATGCGTGCGATGCCCTGCAGCCATTCCCCGGTGCGGCTGGCCTGGTCGCCCGCCAGGTCATAGAGGCCGACGCCGGCATGGCTGTCGAGGTAGGCGAACGGCGCCTCCTTGCGTGACAGCAGGGCGAAGATCCGGCTCAGGACCAGGTGTTTGAGCACATCGGCATGGTTGCCGGCATGGAAGGCGTGGCGGTAGTTCATCTGATCCTCCTCGAGAGCCGCGCAGTTTACCTGTCCGCCTCGCACCGCGCAGGCCCTGCATGACCAGCGTCGTTTTCCTGGTCGCCGGCAGGGGCTAAAGTACTCGTCCCACGACGACTGAACGGAGCTGACTCATGGACCTGCGCGACCTTTTCGGCATCGAGCTGCCGATCATTCAGGCGCCCATGGCAGGGGTGCAGGACCACCTGCTCGCCGCCGCAGTGTGCGAGGCCGGTGGGCTGGGTTCGATCCCGGCGGGGATGCTCGATGCGCCGGCGCTGGATGCCGAGCTGACAGCCCTCGAGGCGCTGACCGAGCGGCCCTACAACGTCAATTTCTTCTGCCACCAGACGCCCGTCGCCGACCCGGCAGCCATCGACACCTGGCACCGGATGCTGGCGCCATTGTTCGCCGAGTTCGACATCGACCCGGCCAGCATTCCCGCTGGCGCGACCCGCCAGCCATTCGACGAGGCCATGGCCGACGTGCTGGAACGGCACCGCCCGGCCCTGGTCAGCTTCCACTTCGGCCTGCCGACGGCAGCACTGCTGCAGCGCGCCCGCGCAACCGGGGCGAAGATCGCCTCCAGCGCGACCACGGTCGCCGAAGGCCTTTGGCTGCAGCAGCACGGCGTCGACCTGGTGATTGCCCAGGGCCTGGAAGCAGGCGGCCACCGCGGCATCTTTCTCAGCGAGGACTTGACCAGCCAACTGGGCACCTTCGCCCTGCTGCCGCAACTGGTCGCCGCGCTCGACGTGCCGGTGATCGCCGCCGGCGGCATTGCCGACGGCCGTGGCGTGGCGGCTGCCCAGATGCTAGGCGCAGCCGGCGTGCAGCTGGGCACGGCCTATCTGCTGTGCCCGGAAAGCCGTACCAGTCCGTTGCACCGCGCTGCATTGCAGAGCCCGCAAGCGGCGCATACGGCGCTGACCACCCTGTTCAGCGGCCGCCCGGCCCGCGGCATCGTCAACCGCCTCATGCGCGAATTGGGTCCGCTACCGGAAGGCGTGCCGCCCTTCCCGCTGGCCGGCAATGCCATCGGCGTCCTGCGCGGCAAGGCGCAAGGCCAGGGGCTCGATCACTGCACACCACTGTGGGCCGGGCAGAACGTCAGCGGCTGCCGGGAGATCCCGGCCGGCCAGCTGACCCGTGAACTTGCGGCCGGATGGCGGGCCTGAGTCATTACGCAGTCCGTCGCGGCGAGCCCTGAGCCGCCGCGACGGGGCGTAGAATCGACCGCACGTCACACGGAATCCCGCCATGAGCCCACTGACCAATACGCTCGTCTTCCTGGCCACCCTGGCCGGCATGGAAGTCTTTGCCTGGTGGGCACACAAGTACGTGATGCACGGCTGGGGTTGGGGCTGGCACAAGTCGCACCACGAGCCACGCAGCGGCTGGTTCGAAAAGAACGACCTGTATGCGGTGGTGTTCGCTGGCGTGGCGATCCTGCTGATTGCCTTTGGCACGGCCGGCTACCACCCGCTGGAATGGATCGGCGCCGGGATGACGGCCTACGGCTTTCTCTATTTCGTCGCCCACGATGGCCTGGTGCACCACCGCTGGCCGCTGCGCTACGTGCCGCGTAACGGCTATCTCAAGCGCCTCTATCAGGCGCACCGCATGCACCATGCGGTCGAAGGCAAGGAGCGCTGCGTGTCCTTCGGCTTTCTCTACGCGCCGCCGCTGCCGGTGCTCAAGCGCCAGCTGCGCGAGCTGCACGACGGGCCGTTGCGCAAGCACCAGGGTGCATCTAGCGAGGACGTCTCCAGAGACCGTCAGGACGCGGCCTGACCTGCATCCGCCGCGAGGCCAGCGCCAGCACACCACCCCCCAGCAGGAACTGCAGCTTCTGCCCTTTGCTGGTCGACACCCGCGCATCCCACGCCGCCGCGCCGCGTGCCTTCACCTCGACGCCGATCTGCCGGTAGACGCCATGGGCCGTGGCAATCGACCAGGCCGAGCGCAGCGGCAGGTCGCGCAGGCCCTGCGACGCAGAGCGATAGTAGGGCTCGGCCAGATCCACCAGCCGCGCCGCCAGCGTCGCCAACGCGGCACGATGCCCAGGCAGTGCGATTTCATCTTCGGGAATGCCCACTTCAGCCAGCCACTCGGCCGGCAGGTAGACGCGGCCGATCTGCGCATCCTCGACGATATCGCGGGCAATGTTGGTGAGCTGAAAGGCCAAGCCCAGATCACAGGCGCGATCCAGCGTCGGCTCCGCTTCGGCGCCCATCACCCGCGCCATCATCAGGCCGACCACGCCGGCAACCCGGTAGCAATACAGCAGGGTGTCGTCGAGGGTCTGGTAGCGGTAGCCCTGCACATCCATGCGAAAACCCGCCAGATGTTCCAGCGGATGGGCCTTGGGAATCCGGTGACGCTGGATCACCTGCTGGAAGGCGGCGAACGCCGGATCGGCCATCGGCTCGCCGGCATAGGCGCGCTCGGTGAGATCGACCAGCTCGGCCAGCCGCGTCTTACCGCTGTTGCGATCACCGGCGAGCTGGCCATGGCCGAGGGTCTGGCCGTCGATCACATCATCGCAATGACGGCACCAGGCGTAGAGCATCACCGCGCTTTGCCGGGTACGCTCGTCGAACAGCTTCGCCGCCGCGGCGAAGCTCTTGGAGCCGACGTTGATCGCCCGAGTGGAGTGATCGATGACCCGGTCGTTCATCCGGCCTGCTCCTTCAACCCGAAGTCCTCCAGCATCAGCCCGGCGGTGGCCTTGGCCGAACCCACGACCCCCGGCACACCGGCACCCGGATGAGTACCAGCGCCGACGATATAGAGGTTGGCAATCACGTCGTCGCGGTTGTGCGGGCGGAACCAGGCGCTCTGGGTGAGGATCGGCTCCAGCGAAAACGCCGACCCCAGATGCGCATTCAGCTCGTCGTGGAAATCCTGTGGCGTGAAGATCCGGTGGGTCACGAGATCGCCGCGCAGACCGGGAATGTAGTGCCGCTCCAGGTATTCGAAGATGCGGTCGCGGTATTTCGGCCCCTCCTCTGCCCAGTCGATATCCGCCGTGCCCAGGTGCGGCACCGGCGCCAGCACGTAATGGCTGGCGCAGCCCTCTGGCGCCAGCGAGGGATCGGTGACGCAGGGTGCGTGCAGGTAGAGGGAAAAGTCGTCGGCCAGCGTCTCGCGCTTGAAGATCTCGTCGATCAGCTCGCGGTAGCGCGGGCCGAAGCACACCGTGTGATGCTGCAGACGTTCGTGGCGGCGCTTGAGGCCGAAATGGATGACGAACAACGACATCGAGAAACGCTTGCCGGACAGCCGTTTGGCCTCGTCGCGACCACGTTGCTCATGCCCGAGCAGCTGCTTGTAGGTGTTGACCACATCCGCATTGGAGGCCACCGCATCGGTGTCGAAGCGACGACCATCACCCGTGTTCACGGCCTTCGCGCGTCCACCCGCCAGTTCGATACGCGCGACCTCGGCATTGAGCTCCAGCTCGCCGCCCAGATCTTCGAACAGCCGGACCATCCCCTGCACCAGCGCCCCGGTGCCGCCGCGGGGAAACCAGACGCCGCCCTGACGCTCCAGGGCATGGATCAGCGCGTAGATGGATGAGGTTTCGAACGGATTGCCGCCCACCAGCAGCGAATGAAAGGACAGCGCCTGGCGCAGCCGGTCGTTCTCCACGAATTTGGCCACCATGCTGTACACGTTGCGCCAGGCCTGCAGCTTGGCCAGCTGCGGCGCGACACCGATCATGCTGCGAAACGACAGGAAGGGCACGGTGCCGAGCTTGACGTAGCCCTCCTCGTACACCGCCCGCGAGTAGGCGAGAAAGCGCTGATAGCCAGCGACGTCACGAGGGTTGAGCGCGTGGATCTGCCGGTCCAGCCGGGCCTGGTCGTTGACGTAGTCGAAGCTGTAACCGTCCTCCCAGCACAGCCGGTAGAAGGGGCTGACCGGCAGCAGCTCGACGTAGTCGGCCATGCGCTTGCCGGCGCCGCTGAAGAGTTCTTCCAGCGCTGGCGGATCGGTGATCACCGTCGGGCCGGCATCAAAGGTGAAGCCCTGGTCGTGATAGACGTAGGCGCGGCCGCCCGGCTTGTCGCGCTTCTCCAGCAGCGTGGTCTGGATGCCGGCACGCTGCAGACGGATGGCCAACGCCAGCCCGCCGAAACCGGCGCCGATTACCACCGCTCGTTTAGCTTGGTTCATCGGTAATCCTTGCGATGCCGATCATGGGCGGCGAGCGCGCGCAGCGCTTCGCCGAGCGGAACAGGAGGCTTGCCCGAGACGATGCGCAAGCGGTCGAGGGTGGTCAGATTGGCCGCGTAGAAGCGCTGGATCAGCGGTTCACGCAGCCGGTAGAAACGCTGCATCACCGCCCAGCGGCGATCCACCGGACCGGCCATGAACAGCATGCGGTTGAGCAGGCGGAAGAAGCCGCGCTGGCGCCACTGCAGCGTGGAATAGTCGCGAATCGCGGCGAACAGGCTGCCTGCATCCCAGCGATCGAGGGCAACCAGGTGGTCGGCCAGGCGCATCGCATCAGGCAGCGAATAGCCCGTGGTGGGGTGGAACAGCGCAGCCGACAGCCCGCTCTGCGGCACGCCACGCGCCTCGTCCCAGAACGCCGCGATAGCGCCGGATAGCACGATGGGCAGCACACCCTGCTCTTCGCGCAACACCTCGGCAATGGTCCAGCCGCGCGCACTGGCGTAGCTGGCGATGTTGGCGCGCAGCGTATCCGGGGCCACCGTAGCGCCGTCGGCGTAATAGGTGTCTTCGATCAGCAGGGTGTGCGCATCCAGCGGCAGCACGTAGACGAAGCGATAGCCGTCGTGCTGGGCGACACTGGCGTCCATGATGATCGGCTCCTGCAAGCCGTGCGGTTGTTGCAGGCGCAGTTCCTGGCCGAGAAACTTCTGAAATCCGAGGGCCAGCTGATCGGTCCGGCGCACGCCGCGTCCATCGATCACGGCGCCGGCCTGCAGGATGCCCCCCGAGCCCAGACGCACCCTTTGTGGCTCCACGCTGGCAACGGTGGTACGCAAACGCACGCTATCGCTCAGTTCGGGCATCAGGTACTGATGAAAGCGCTCCGAGAAAATGCTCGCGTAACCGCTGCCCAGCCGACGCTGCAGGTCCGGAAAGATCACTTCATAGCCGGGCCAGCGCTTGCCCACCATGGGCTCCAGCCAACGGTGCTGAGCCGGAGTCAGATCGTGCTCATGAAAGGACCAGGTGTGGTTACCGCCCAGCGCTTCGCCCTGCTCGACGATCAGCAGGCGCAGATCGGGTCGCTGCTGACGCAGGCGCAGGGCCAGAAGGCCGTTGGCCAGCCCGCCGCCAACCAGGATCAGGTCCGTATCAAGCGCCACTCGCCACCTCCAGCCGCTGCCCATCTGTCCCGAGCGCCGCCTCGATCAGCTCGGCGGCACGCACCACACCGCCGGCCTGACGTACTTCCGCCCCGAGCTGCGCCGCGCGCCGGCGGAACTCGCCCTCGTCCAGCAGCCGCTGCAATGCGTGGCCGATCCGCGCCGGGCTCGCCAGTCGCGGCCGCAAGCGCAGGCCGACGCCGGCATGTTCGATACGCGCTGCGACACCCGGCTGATCGAAGGCGATCGGCAGAGCCAGCATCGGCACGCCGGCCTCCAGCGCATCGAGCACGGTATTCAGCCCGGCGTGGGTGATCACTGCCGAGGCCCTGGCCAACGCCGCCCGCTGCGGCGCGAAGTCGGTAGCCCAATGCGCGCCCTCGTCCCGCAGCCGCGCTGTTTGCGCGGCATTCAGCCCGCCGCAATGGGCGATCAACAGCTGTACGCCGAGCGGCTTGCAGGCGCGGGCGATATTGCGCAGCAGGCTGTAGCGATGCCCCTGCAGGGTGCCCAGCGAGGCGAAGACGAACGGTCGCGCCGGGTCGATTGGCAGGTTCAGCTCGGCCTCTCCGGGCAACGGGCGACGCAACGGGCCGAGCCCGTGGAAGTTCGCCGGGAGCTGGCGGCGCGGAAAGTCGAAGCCAGGCACCGTCTGGCTGATCTGCAGCAGCGGCGACAGGCATTCGCTCAAGGTCGCGCGCGGCGCCAGGCCGAACGCCTGGCAGTAGTGCTGGATCACCTCGGCGTGGGGCCGCATCAGGCGGTCGTAGACACGGCTGCTGTGCAGGTTGAGCTGCTCGCCCCAGTCGGTCGCCCGGTAGCGCCAGGGCATTACCGGCAAGGGCACCAGCGGCTCGCGATTGAACGGCAAGGCGCAGGCAATGGAAACGAATGGCAGGCCAAGATGCTCGGCCACCAGCGCGCCCGCTGGCTCCATCTGATCGGCCAGCACGGCATCGACCTTCAGCGTACGCAGCACGCCCGGCGCCTCGCGACAGAACAATGCGGTGCTCGCCGCCATGTCGGCGATGACCCGGCGGATGCCGAGCGGCCCGGGCCGCGCGGCGCGGCGGACCACCGCAGCCAGGCTACCCGGCGGATGGGAATCGGCGCCGATGGCGGCGAATCCGGCCGCGGGCAAGGTCAGCCGCTCGGCGACATCGGCCTGCTGAATAAACGTCACCCGATGGCCGCGCTGTATCAGTTGCCAGGCGACCGCTTCGAACGCGCGCAGGTGGCTGAGAAAGGGCGGCGCGATTGCCGCGAAATGAGTCATCTGGCGGCTCCGCCCGGCGTCAGGCAGCGGCTACTTGCAGCAGCCGCGCCTGCCGCAGCTCGGCCAGGCCGGCCGAACCCGTACAGAAGCAGGCGATCCGCAGCTGCTCGATCAGCACCTCGAAGTGCTTGACCACCGCCTCACTGCTCAGCATCGCGGCTTGCAGCACACCCGCTGCCTGCCCGACCAGATCGGCGCCCAGGCAGATCGCCTTGGCCGCCTCCACGCCGTCGCGAATGCCACCGGAGGCGATCAGCGGCGTATCCGGGCAGGCCTTGCGCACGGCCTGCAGCGCCTGCGCGGTGGGGATGCCCCAATCGGCGAAGGCCTGAGCGATCGCGCGCTGGCTGCCATCGGTGGCGCGCTCGGCTTCCACCGCGGCCCAACTGGTCCCGCCGGCCCCCGCCACATCGATGGCGGCGACGCCTGCGTCGACCAGCTGCCGCGCCACCGTCGCGGATATTCCGGCACCGACTTCCTTGATCACCACAGGTGCTGCCAAGCGGCTGGCAAGCGCTTCGATCGCCCGCAGCACGCCTCGCCAATCACGGTCGCCACCCGGCTGCACCGCTTCCTGCAGCGGGTTCAGGTGCACGATCAGCGCATCGCCATCGATCATCTCGACCGCGCGCCGCGCCTCGTCCACGCCGTAGCCGCGTACCAGCTGGGCGGCACCGAAGTTGGCCAGCAACAGGATGTCCGGCGCCAGCTGGCGCAACTGGCCAGTCAGGCCCTGATCACCGGCGGTTTCCAGCGCGACCCGCTGCGACCCCACCGCCATGGCGATACCCAGCTGTTGTGCGGCTTCCGCCAGGTGCGCATTGATCGCAGCCGAACGTGCGGCACCGCCGGTCATCGAGCTGATCAGCAGCGGCGCCCGCAGACTGCGCCCGAACAGCGTACCGTGCAGGTCGATCTCGTCCAGGTGCAACTCGGGCAAGGCGCAGTGCTCAAAGCGAAATGCACCGAAACCGGTACTCGTCGCACCGGCTGCCCGCGCCGGGTCCAGGACGATATCCAGATGATCGTTTTTGCGGCTGACCAACGATTGTTTGCTCATGGAAGTCGGCTCCCGGGAAGACTTGTTTGGACGTGACACCCTGAAAAAAGTGCTATGCGATGGCAACGAGTTGTACAGGTTTTTGTCATAACGCCCAATCGTTGTACAACATTGCACAACCCTGGTGCGCAAACTGGGGCGCGAGCGAGGGCACCGCCATGCAAACGCAGAACTCCACCCTCCCGCTTCCGCAATGCGACAGCCTGCTGCGCCTGCGGCGCCAGGTCGACGAACGCCTGGCCATACGTCTGCCACGGCCGGAGTCGGAGCTGGACAAGGTCACCCTGGCCTTGCGCGAGGGCACCCTGGCACCGGGCAAGCGACTCAGACCGCTGCTGTTGCTGCTGGCGCTGAGCGATCTGGGAATCGACCCGGATATCGGCCTGGACCCGGCCTGCGCCTTGGAAATGATCCACGCCGCCTCACTGTTTCTCGACGACATGCCATGCATGGACAACGCCAGCCTCCGACGAGGGCAGCCGACCATTCATCTGCGTTTCGGCGAAGACGTCGCCGTGCTCGCCTCGGTCGCCCTGCTCAGTCATGCCTACGGCATAACCGCCACCGCGCCCAGGCTCACCCCCAGGCAGCGCAACGACGCCGTGGCCACCCTGGCGCGTGCAGTTGGTGCGCAGGGCCTGGTGCGTGGGCAATTTCGCGACCTGCATGGCGCACAGGAAGCACAGCAGCTCGACGCAGTGATCGCCACCAATCAGCTGAAAACCGGCTCGCTGTTCACCGCCGCGCTGGAAATTGCCGCCCTGCTCGCGGGGGCTGAGCGGACGCGGACAGGCCATCTGCAAGGCTTTGCCAACGAGCTGGGCCTGGCGTTTCAGCTGCTCGACGATATTGCCGATGGCCTGACGCCCGAGCAGACCGGCAAGGACTGCCAGCAGGACCGGGCCAAGGCGACCGTGGTCTCGCTGCTTGGCCAACAGGCGGCCGAGCAGCAACTGGCAATGCATCGAGCAGCCGCGCTCAGCCATCTCGATGCCGCCGGCCTCGGCGAGGGCGAACTGGCCACGCTGATGCGCCAGCTGTTCGGCTGAATGGCGCGCCCCGTGTTGACGCTCCATCAGTGCAATGGATGAAGCTAGGCAATGGAAAACCGCGGTCCTTAGACTCGGGCCGATAAAAACGGAGGTTGACCATGACCGAGACCCTGCTCTGCCCGCGTAACCTGGCGTTCGAACTCTACGAAGTGCTGGATGCCGAGGCCCTGACGCGCCGCGAGCGCTTCGCCGATCACAGTCGCGAAACCTTCGACGCCGCCATCGGTACCGCGCGCACCATTGCCGAGAAATACTTCGCACCGCACAACCGCAAGTCCGACGAGCATGAGCCGCAGTACGTCAACGGCGAAGCGGTGCTGATTCCCGAGGTCAAACCGGCCGTGGATGCCTTCATCGAGGCGGGCTTCCACAACGCCCAGCGCAGTTTCGAGGACGGCGGCATGCAGATGCCGAACCTGCTGTCGCGGGCCTGCTTCGCCCACTTCCAGTCGGCCAACATCGCCACCAGCTCCTATCCGATGCTGAGCATGGGCGCCTCGCACCTGATCGAAACCTTCGGCTCCGACGCGCAGAAGCAGCGTTTCCTGCAACCGATGCTCGAAGGCCGCTTCTTCGGCACCATGGCGCTCACCGAGCCGCACGCCGGCTCCTCGCTGTCGGACATCCGCACCCGCGCCGAGCCCGCCGCCGATGGCAGCTATCGGCTCAAGGGCAACAAGATCTTCATCTCCGGCGGCGACCACCCGCTATCGGAAAACATCGTGCACATGGTGCTGGCCAAGCTGCCGGACGCGCCGCCCGGGGTAAAGGGCATCAGCCTGTTCATCGTGCCGAAGTACCTGGTCAACGACGACGGCAGCCTGGGCCAGCGCAACGACGTGCTGCTGGCCGGCCTGTTCCACAAGATGGGCTGGCGTGGCACCACCTCCACCGCGCTGAACTTCGGCGACAACGGTGAGTGCGTCGGCTATCTGGTAGGCGAGCCGCACAAGGGCCTGACCTACATGTTCCAGATGATGAACGAGGCGCGCATCGGCGTCGGCATGGGCGCGATCATGCTTGGCTATGCCGGCTACCTCTATTCGTTGAATTACGCCCGCGAGCGTCCGCAGGGTCGCCTGCCGGACGGCAAGGACCCGGCTTCGACCCAGGTGCCGATCATCGAGCACACCGACGTCAAGCGTATGCTGCTGATGCAGAAGGCCTACGTCGAAGGCGCCTTCGACCTGGGCTTGTACTCCGCGCGGCTGGTGGACGACGAGCACACGGCTGACAGCGAAGAGGAGCGCCGCAACGCCAGTGAACTGCTTGACCTGCTCACCCCCATCGTCAAGTCCTGGCCTTCGGAGTTCTGCCTGAAGGCCAACGAGCTGGCGATCCAGATTCTCGGCGGCCACGGCTACACCCGCGAATACCCGGTGGAGCAGTATTACCGCGACAACCGCCTCAACCCGATCCACGAGGGCACCCATGGCATCCAGTCGCTGGACCTGCTCGGCCGCAAGCTGATACAGAACAAGGGCGCTGGCCTGCGCCAGCTGCTCGGGCTGATTCAGGACAGCTGCCGGCAGGCCGCTGCATACGACTCGCTGAGCACCCTGCGCCAGCCACTGGAACAGCACATCGCTCGCCTCACCCAGATAACCCAGGCGCTGCTTGGCGACCTGATGGCCGGCAAGGTCAACCAGGCCCTGGCGAACTCGGCGCTGTACCTGAAGGTGTTCGGTCACGCGGTGGTCGGCTGGCGCTGGCTGGAACAGGCACTGCGAGCCGAACGCGGGCTGGCCGGGGGCAATCCGGCCAATGCCGACTTCTACCGCGGCAAACTGCAGGCCGCACGCTACTTCCTGACCTGGGAAGTGCCGGGCTGCGCCCATGAGCTGGCCATTCTCGAAGCACGCGACGAAACCTGCCTGGCGATGCAGGACGCCTGGTTCTGACCCTCCCCGCAGATCTTGTTACAACGCCCCGCTTGTGCGGGGCGCTTTTTTGACAGCCCGTCAAATCATCAGGTTAGAATCGCTGGCATGCCCCCTGCATGTGGCGGCAATAACCTGGGAGAAGCGCATTGGACGTCGGCAACATCAACCACCTGTTCTTTATCGGTGCCTTGTTGGTTGCGGCGAGCATCCTCATGAGTTCGCTGTCGAATCGCCTCGGCGTGCCGATCCTGGTCATCTTTCTCGCCGTCGGCATGCTCGCCGGCGTCGACGGCATTGGCGGTATCGTCTTCGAGGACTACCAGCTGGCGTTCGTCATCAGCAACCTGGCGCTGGCGGTAATCCTGCTCGATGGCGGCATGCGTACCCGCACCACCACCTTCCGCGTCGCACTCAAGCCGGCGTTCTCCCTCGCCACCATTGGCGTGGCGATCACCTCCGGCCTGACCGGGCTGGCCGCCGCCTGGCTGTTCGACCTGCCGCTGCTGCAGGGCCTGCTGATCGGCGCCATCGTCGGCTCCACCGATGCCGCCGTGGTGTTCAACCTGCTCAATGGCAAGGGGCTCAACGAGCGGGTCGGCTCGACCCTGGAAATCGAATCGGGCAGCAACGACCCGATGGCGATGTTCCTCACCGTCGCACTGATCGACATGCTGCTCGCCGGCCGCAGCAGCTTCGGCTGGGATTTCCTGCTCAGCCTGCTGCAACAGTTCGGCATCGGTACCGTGCTCGGCCTGCTCGGCGGCTGGCTGTTGCTGCAACTGATCAACCGGCTATCGGTGGCGGACGGCCTCTATCCGCTGCTGGCGGTGGCCGGCGGGCTGATGATCTTCGCCCTGTCCGGCGCCATCGGCGGCAGTGGCATTCTGGCGATCTACGTCTGCGGACTGCTGCTGGGCAACCGGCCGATCCGCAACCGCCACGGCATCCTGCACATGTTCGACGGCCTGGCCTGGCTCAGCCAGATCGGCATGTTCCTGGTGCTCGGCCTGCTGCTCACGCCCAGCGAGTTGCTGCCCATCGCCCTGCCCGCACTGGCGCTCTCGCTGTGGATGATTCTGTTCGCCCGGCCGCTGGCGGTATTCCTCAGCCTGCTGCCGTTTCGCAGCTTTCATCTGCGCGAGCGCCTGTTCATCTCCTGGATCGGCCTGCGCGGCGCGGTGCCGGTGATTCTCGCGGTCTTCCCGCTGATGGCCGGGCTGGAGAACGCCCAGCTGTTCTTCAACGTGGCGTTCTTCATCGTACTGGTATCGCTGTTGCTACAGGGCTCGACGCTGGCCTGGGCGGCAAAGAAGGCCAAGGTCGAGGTGCCACCTTCGCCGATGCCGGTCTCGCGCACCGGCTTGCAGGTGCATACCACCAGCCAGTGGGAAATGTTCGTCTACCGCCTGAGTGCCAGCAAATGGTGCGTCGGTGCGGCCCTGCGTGAGCTGAAGATGCCGCCGGGCACGCGCATCGCCGCGCTGTTCCGTGGCAAGGAGCTGCTGCACCCGTCAGGCAGCACCCGGCTGCAGGTCGACGACATCCTCTGCGTGATCGGCCACGACGAAGACTTGCCGGCCCTCGGCAAGCTGTTCAGCCAGGCGCCCAAGCGCGGCCAGGACCTGCGCTTCTTCGGTGACTTCATCCTCGAGGCCGATGCCCAGCTCAGCGCCATCACTGCACTCTACGGCCTCAAGCTCGGCGAGGTGGACGGCGAACAGAGCATCGGCAACTTCATGGCCGAAGAGGTCGGCGGCCGCCCCGTGGTGGGCGATCAGCTCGAATGGAACGGCCTCATCTGGACCGTGGCAGCGATGGAAGCCGGCGCAGTGCGCAAGGTCGGCCTGAAGTTTCCGGAAGGCGACAAGCCCGGCCCGCAATTGATGTTCTAGCGCCACCACAGCCGCCAAACGAGGCGGCTTCGCCGTTCGGTTGCGCGGTACTCGCGCTGGACAAGCCCAGCCCGTAGACTTCCGCACTTTCCAGTCACCCGCGTCACTGCCCTCATGTCACTTCTGCGCGTCCTCTTGTTCTCGACGTTCTGCCTGTTTGTCGCCCCCTTGCATGCTCAATCGCTGGACAGCCTCACCGGGGCGCCGGCCAGCGAGGGTGAAGCGAAGCCTGCGCAACTGCCATTGGGCGATCAGACCCGGCAAATGCTTGAACAGGCCGAAACCAGCAATAGCCGTCTGGATGAGCTGAAAACGCAGCTGGCGCAGGCGCCGAAGGAGATCAGCGAAGCGCAGCGTGCACTGACCAAGCTCAAGGCCAGCCCCGAGCCGGACCCGGCCGAGCGCTACGCCCGGCAGTCGGTGGAAGCGCTGGAGCAGCGACTGGACACCCGCGTCGAAGAGCTCTCGGAATGGCAAAAGCAATACAGCGCGGCCAACAGCATGATCATCTCGGCGCAGACTCGCCCGGAGCGCGCCCAGGCCCAGATCAGCCTGGCGCAGACACGCATCCAGGAATTGAACAGCCTGCTCAAGAGCGGCCGCGAGTCGGGCAAGCCGCTGGGCGAGGAGCGCCGAGCCCTGGCCGAAGCGGAGATCGTCTCACTCAATGCGCAGATCGAACTGCGCCGCCAGGAGCTGGCCGGCAACGGCCTGCTGCAGGACCTGGGCAAGGCCCGCCGTGATCTGCTGGCCGAGCGGATCAGGCGCGCCGAACAGGAAACCCAGGCGCTGCAGAACCTGATCAACGAAAAGCGTCGCGCCGAATCCGAACAGACCGTGGCCGAGTTCTCGGCACGGGTACAGCAGGCCGGCTCGGACAAGCTGCTCGCCGCCGAAAGCGCGGAAAACCTCAAGCTGTCCGACTATCTGTTGCGCGCCACCGAGCGTCTGAACCGCCTCAACCAGCAGAATCTGCAGACCCGCCAGCAACTCGATACCCTCAACCAGACCGACCAGGCGCTGGAAGAACAGATCGCCGTGCTCGAAGGCAGCCTGCTGCTGTCACGCATTCTCTACCAGCAGAAGCAGGCACTGCCGAGCCTGCAACTGGACAAGGACCTCGCCGATGAAATCGCCGATATCCGCCTCTATCAGTTCGAACTGAACCAGCGCCGCGAAGCCGCCGGCAATGCCTCCGCCTATGTCGATCAGTTGCTGGCGCAGCAGAACGAAGAGGACGTGACGCCGGAGCTGCGCCGCACCCTGCTGGAGCTGGCTACCACCCGCAACGAGCTGCTCGACCGCCTCAACCGCGAGCTGGATGCGCTACTCAATGCATCGATCACCCTGCAGCTGAACCAGAAGCAGCTGCAGGGCACCGCCAGCGCCCTCAGCGATACCCTCGACGAGCAGATGTTCTGGATTCCGAGCAACAAGCCGCTGGACTTCGACTGGCTGCAGGGTTCGATTCGCCGACTCAAGGCGCAGCTGGCCGCCATGCCCTGGCTGTCCGCGGTACAGGAGCTGGGCGCGGGATTGAAGGAACGCCCGCTGTTCTTCCTGCCGCTGCTGCTGCTGATCGCCGCGCTGCTCTGGTGGCGCAAGAAGATCGACGCCAAGCTCAGTTCGCTGAGCGAGGAAATCGGCCATTTCCGCAACGACAGCCAGCTGCACACCCCGCTGGCGCTGCTGCTCAACCTGCTGCTGGCACTGCCCGGCGTGCTGTTCCTGACCCTCTGCGGCTACCTGTTGCAGATGGATGCGCGCGGACAGAACTACGTCCTCGGCGCGGCCCTGTACGAAATGGCCCAGGCCTGGCTGGTGTTCTACAGCGCCTACCGGATGCTTTCGCCGGGACGGGTGGCGGAACTGCACTTCGGCTGGTCCGGTCCGCAGGTCGCCTTTCTGCGCGACGAGATTCGCCGGCTGGGCCTGATCGTCCTGGCGCTGGTCGCCATCGTCAGCGTGGCCGAGCACCAGCCCGCGCGGCTGGCCGACGATGTGCTCGGCATCATCGTGGTGCTGACCTGCTTCGCCTTGATGAGCTGGCGTCTCAATCGCCTGCTGCTCAAGGGACCCTCGAGCCAGAATGCACCGCCGGTACGCCTGATGATCGGGCTGCTGTTCAGCATGCTGCCGATCGCGCTGATCGTCGCCGTGGGGTTCGGCTACTACTACACGGCGCTGAAGCTGACCGACCGCCTGATCGACACGCTCTACCTGCTGATGGTCTGGATCGTCGTCGAGGCGGCACTGATCCGCGGCCTGACCGTCGCGGCGCGGCGCCTGGCCTACAAGCGTGCACTGGCGAAACGCCAGGCGCAGGGCGACGACGGCAGCGATACCGTGGAAAGCCAGGGCGAGCCGGGGCTGGATATCGAGCAGGTCAACCAGCAGTCACTGCGACTGACCCGCATGACCATGTTCGGCGTGTTCCTGGTGGCGCTGTACTGGGTCTGGTCGGACCTGATCTCGGTGGTGTCGTACCTGGACAACATCACCCTGTACGAATACACCAGCGGTAGCGGCGATACCCTGACCACGGCGGCGATCAGCCTGAACAACCTGCTCGGCGCGCTGCTGATCATCGCCGTCACCGTGGCCCTGGCGCGTAACCTGCCGGGCTTGCTGGAAGTCATGGTGCTGTCCAAGCTGCGCCTGGCCCAGGGCAGCGCCTATGCCACCACCACACTGCTGTCCTATGCACTGGCCGGTTTCGGCATCGTTGCCACGCTGTCGACCCTCGGCGTCAGCTGGGACAAGCTGCAGTGGCTGGTGGCCGCGCTCTCGGTGGGCCTGGGTTTCGGCCTGCAGGAGATTTTCGCCAACTTCATTTCCGGGCTGATCATCCTCTTCGAGCGTCCGGTACGCATCGGCGACGTGGTCACCATCGGCAATCTCTCGGGCACCGTCAGCCGGATTCGCATCCGCGCCACCACCATCACCGATTTCGACCGCAAGGACATTATCGTCCCGAACAAGACCTTCATCACCGGCCAGTTGATCAACTGGTCGCTGAGCGATACCGTCACGCGGGTGACCGTCAGGGTCGGCGTGGCCTACGGATCGGACCTGGAGCAGGTGAAGACGCTGCTCTACAAGGCCGCTCAAGAGAACCCGCGGGTGCTCAAGGAGCCGGAACCGCAGGTGTTCTTCCTCAACTTCGGCGAAAGCACGCTGGACCACGAACTGCGCATCCATGTGCGCGACCTGGGCGACCGCAACCCCGCCACCGATGAGATCAACCGCTTCATCGACCGCGAGTTCAACAAGGCCGGCATCAACATCGCCTTCCGCCAGGTCGATGTGTTCCTGAAGAACTTCGCCGGCCAGCAGCTGCAGCTCAGTGCCGCGTCCAGGCCACTGACCGACGGACAGAATCCGGCGACCGACGATCGCCCCTGAGGAACGCGCAGCGCTGCTGTCGCCTCCAACGCCCAGAGATGCCCGGCAGCAGCCGGGCTATCCTTTGCCTGATACCGCGCCGGAGGCGTTCTTGAAAACCCTGACCCAGCTGACCTTCGACAACCGCTTCGCCCGCCTCGGCGATACCTTCTCCACCGAAGTGTCGCCACAGCCACTCGACGCACCGCGCCTGGTGGTCGCCAGCGAGGCGGCGATGGCGCTGCTCGATCTGGACCCGGCCAAGGCCGAGCAGCCCCTGTTCGCCGAGCTGTTTTCCGGGCACAAGATCTGGTCCACCGCCGAGCCGCGGGCGATGGTCTACTCCGGCCACCAGTTCGGCAGCTATAACCCGCAGCTGGGCGACGGCCGCGGGCTGCTGCTCGGCGAGGTGATCAACGAGGCCGGCGAGTACTGGGACCTGCACCTCAAGGGCGCCGGCAAGACACCCTATTCGCGCATGGGCGACGGCCGCGCGGTGCTGCGCTCGTCGATCCGCGAATTTCTCGCCAGTGAACACCTGCACGCACTGGGCATTCCCAGCTCGCGGGCGCTGTGCGTCACCGGCTCGGACACCCTGGTCTACCGCGAACGCCCGGAGCGCGGTGCCATGCTGCTGCGCCTGGCGCCCAGCCATGTACGCTTCGGCCACTTCGAATTCTTCTACTACACGCGCCAGCACGCCGAGCTGAAACAGTTGCTCGACCATGTCATCGAGGCGCATTTTGCCGATGTGCTCGAACACCCCGAGCCGTACCACAGCTTCTTCCGCGAGGTGCTCGAGCGCACTGCCGCCCTCGTCGCCCGCTGGCAGGCCTACGGTTTCTGCCACGGGGTGATGAATACCGACAACATGTCGATCCTCGGCATCACCTTCGACTTCGGCCCCTACGCCTTTCTCGACGACTTCGACGCGCGCTTCATCTGCAACCATTCCGATGATACCGGCCGCTACTCCTTCGAAAACCAGGTACCCATCGCCCACTGGAACCTGGCGGCGCTGGCCCAGGCGCTGACCCCCTTCGTCGACGTGAAGGTGCTGCGCGAAACCATGGAACTGTTCCTGCCGCTTTACGAGGCTGAGTGGCTGGACCTGATGCGCCGACGCCTGGGGTTCGACCAGGCCGAAGCGGGCGACGAAGCGCTGGTGCGCCGGCTGCTGCAGTTGCTGCAAACCAGCGCAGTGGACTACACGCACTTCTTCCGCGAACTCGGCGAGGGCACAGCGGAACAAGCGGTACGCCGTCTGCGCGAGGAGTTCGTCGATCTGCAGGGTTTCGATGCATGGGCCGAGGACTACTGCGCCCGAACGGCGCGCGAGGGCGCCGCAGCAGAGGCGCGTCAGGCGCGGATGCAGGCGGTCAACCCGAAGTACATCCTGCGCAACTACCTGGCGCAGCAGGCCATCGAGGCGGCGGAAAAAGGTGACTATGGCCCCGTGCGCGAACTGCACGCGGTGCTCAGCCGGCCATTCGAGGAACAACCCGGCATGCAGCGCTACGCCGAGCGACCGCCGGAGTGGGGCAAGCATCTGGAGATCAGCTGTTCGTCCTGATGGCAAAGCAGCGAGGCGCCTGACGGCCCGCCGATTTCGGCACCGCGGACGAAAAGCATCGCCCCGGGGGCGGGCCTCCCACAAAGCAATCGTGCACCAAAACCCGTGGGAGGCGCGCCCCCGCGGCGATCGCAGGCCACAGGCCTGCCGGAACAACCAACACCGCGCCCCGGAACCAACATCAAAAACAGTCGGTGCGCACTGAACCCGTGGGAGGCGCGCCCACGCGGCGATAGCAGGCCACAGGCCTGCCGGAACAACCAACACCGCGCCCCGGAACCAACATCAAAAGCAGTCGGTGCGCACTGAACCCGTGGGAGGCGCGCCCCCGCGGCGATAGCAGGGCACAGGCCTGCCGGAACAACCGACACCGCGCCCCGGAACCAACATCAAAAGCAGTCGGTGCGCACTGAACCCGTGGGAGGCGCGCCCACGCGGCGATAGCAGGCCACAGGCCTGCCGGAAGAGCAGGCGCCTACTCGCCCAGCGGTAGCAGCACGTGGAACCGCGAGCCCTGGCCTTCCTCGCTCTGCACCTGGATACGCCCGTTGTGCGCCTTGACGATCTGGTCGGCAATGAACAGGCCCAGCCCCAGCCCGGCACTGCTTTCGCTGCCCTCGGCGCGCTCGAACTGACAGAAAATGCGCTCCAGGCTCTTCTGACTGATGCCGATGCCATGGTCGCGGACCTGTATGCAAGCGCCCTCCGGGCACGAGCCAACGCTGACCTGAACCGGCCGGCCGGCCCCGTAACGCATGGCGTTGGTCAGCAGGTTCGCCAGCACCTGCTCGATGCGGAACGCATCCCATACACCGATGACCGGCTCGTTGCTTTCAAGGTGCAGCTCGCAACCACAGGACTCCATCTGCGCTGCGAAGCTTTCCACGACGTTGCTCACCAGTTGCGTGAGATCGATGCGCGACGGCCGGATCGACAGTTTGCCGGTGCGGATGCGCGAGACGTCGAGCATGTCGTCGATCAGCCGGATCAGGCTTTGGATCTGCCGTTCGTCCTTGTCCACCATGCCGCGCAGCCGCTCTTCGCTGAATGCCGAAAAATTGTTGCGCGCGAGCTGCAGCCTGCGCAGCTGTACCTCGAGAATCAGGGTGTTGAGCGGAGTCTTGAGCTCATGGGAAACGATCGACATGAAGTCGTCGCGCATGCGCACGGCGTCCTCCAGTTCGGCCTTGGTGCTACGCAACTCATCGAGCAGCACTTCCTGTTCGCGGCGACTGTGCTCCAGCGCTTCGAGCTGCCGGGCCAGGCGCTTGCGGCCCCGGTAGAGGTCGACGAATACACTGACCTTGCTGCGCACCGCGTGGGCGTCCAGCGGCTTGTGCATGAAATCCACGGCACCGCTCTCGTAGCCCTTGAAGGCATAGTTGAGCTCGCGTCCGGCGGCGCTGACGAAGACGATGGGAATCTGCTTGGTGCGCTCGGTGCCGCGCATCATCTCGGCCAACTGGAAGCCGTCCATGCCCGGCATCTGCACGTCGAGGATTGCCAGCGCAAACTCGTGCCGCAGCAACAGCTCCAGCGCCTGCTCGGCCGATTCGGCCTGATGAACCCGTATGCCGGGCGCCTGCAACAGGGCGTCCAGTGCCAGCAGGTTTTCCGGCAGGTCATCGACGATCAGTAGATTCACCTCGTCGGTACGCTCGTGCATGGTCACTCCAGTTCTCGCAACAATTGATGGATGTCGCGAAGGGGCAAGATAAAATCCGGCGCGAAACGCCGGAGTGCTGCACGTGGCATGGTCGCAACCGCCGCTTCGGAAGGGTCCTGAACCACGGTCAGCCCGCCGCTGCGATGAATCGCCTCGAGACCCGCTGCGCCATCCTCGTTGGCACCGGTGAGCAGTAAGCCTGCGACCTGCTCGCCCCATACATCCGCAGCAGACTCGAACAGCACGTCGATGGACGGCCGCGAGTAATGCACGGGGTCGTCCTGACTCAGCGAAAGGCTGCAGTCGCGCTCGACCAGCAGATGATAGCCCGGTGCTGCAAAGTACAGCGTTGCGCCGCGGACCGTGTCCTTGTCTTCGGCCTCCTTGACCAGCAACTGCGTTCGACGCCGAAAAATCTCGGCCAGATGGGTAGGGCCATTGGCTGGAACGTGCTGAACCACCAGCAGCGGCAGACGGAAATCACTCGGCAGAGCGTCGAGCACCACCCCGAGCGCCTCCAGCCCACCGGCGGAGGTGCCGATCACGACGGCCTCGATGGGTGGCTGGCGGCGCGTCTGCAAAATGGCTAGCGCGTGGTTGCTCATAGCTTGCGGAAGATCCTTTCCGATTTGTCGAACGGCTCGTAAAGACCGGCGAAGGCCGAGAGCTCGACGGTTTCCTTGCTGCCAAGACCGAGGAAGCCACGGTGGCAGAGCGACTCGTGGAACAGGCCGAAAGCGCGGTCCTGCAGCGGCTTGTTGAAATAGATCAGCACGTTGCGGCAGGAGATCAGGTGCGTTTCGGAAAAAACGCTGTCGGTGGCCAGGCTATGGTCGGCAAAGGTGACGTTTTCCTTCAACGACTTGTCCATGATCGCCGACTCGTAAGCGGCGGTGTAATAGTCGGAGAAGCTGGCAGTGCCTCCGGATTGCTGGTAGTTGGCGGTGTACTGGCGCAGGTGGCCGATGGCGAATATGCCCTGGCGCGCCTGCTCCAGCGAGCGCGGGTTGATGTCGGTGGCGTAGATGATCGAGCGCTCGAGCAAGCCCTCTTCCTTGAGCAGAATGGCCATCGAATAGACCTCCTCGCCGGTGCTGCAACCTGCGATCCAGATCTTCAGCGACGGATAGGTGCGCAAGACCGGCACCACCTGCTCGCGCAGCGCCCGGTAGTAACCGGGGTCGCGAAACATCTCGCTGACCGGGATGGTCAAATACTGCAGCAGGTCCATGAACGCCTGCGGGTCGTAGAGGATCTTGCGCTGCAGTGCGGAGATGCCGTCGCACTGCAACTGCTTCAATGCCAGCAACACCCGGCGCTTGAGCGAGGCGCCGGAGTAGTCGCGAAAGTCGTAGCTGTACTTGAGGTAGATGGCCTCGATCAGCAGCTTGAGTTCGATCTCGACATTGCGGTCGGGCATTTCACAACAACTCCACTTTCGGCAGCCAGACGCGGATCAGCGAGAACAGGCGGTCCAGGTCGATGGGCTTGGCCAGGTAATCGTTGGCACCGGCGCGCAGGCAGCGCTCTTGGTCGTCCCTCATGGCCTTGGCGGTGACGGCGATGATCGGCAGCTTGGCGAAGCGGCTTTCCCTACGAATTTCCTGTATGGCGGTGAAGCCGTCCATCTCCGGCATCATGATGTCCATCAGCACCAGGTCGATGTCGACATCATGTTGCAGCTTGTCGATAGCCTCCAAACCGTTGCGGGCGATTTCCACCAGCGCGCCCTTCTGTTCCAGCGCACTGGTCAGGGCGAAGACGTTGCGCACGTCGTCGTCCACCACCAGGATTTTGCGTCCCTCGAAGGCCTTTTCGCGGCTGCGCGCGCTCTTGAGCATTTTCTGCCGCTCCGGTGGCATGTCCGACTCGACCTTGTGCAGGAACAGCGTGACCTCGTCGAGCAGGCGCTCCGGCGAGCGCGCACCCTTGATGATGATCGAACGCGAATATTTGAGCAGTGCCGCTTCTTCGTCGCGGGTGAGGTTGCGCCCGGTGTAGACGATCACCGGCGGGAACGAGCAAATGTCTTCCTTGGCCATGCGTTCGAGCAGCTCGCTGCCGTCCATGTCCGGCAGTTTGAGATCGATGATCATGCAATCGAAGACCGTGTCGCGCAGCAGTTCGAGTGCCTGTTCGCCGAACTCGACGGCGGTGATCTCGACGTCGACATCCTCGATCAGCCGCGAGACGCTCTCGCGCTGGCGAGCATCGTCCTCGACCAGCAGGATGCGTTTGACCTTCTGCGCCAGCTTGGCTTCCAGGCGGCCGAACACCTCCTTGAGCTCATCGCGCGAAGCCGGCTTCATGGCATAGCCCACCGCCCCCATTTGCAGCGCGGCCTCCCTGCGGTCCTCGACGGAAACCACGTGCACCGGGATATGCCGGGTAGCCGGATTCTCCTTGAGACGCTCGAGCACGGTCAGGCCGGAATGGTCGGGCAGGCGCATATCGAGCAGGATCGCGTCGGGCTTGTACTGTGCCGCCGTGTCGAAGCCATCATCGGCATTCTGCGCCAGCAGGCAGCTGTACTGCAGCTCATGGGCCAGATCGTGGAGGATGCGCGCGAACTGCGGCTCGTCCTCGATCACCAGTATGCAGCGCTCCTTGAACGGCAGGTTGTCGCGGTCATCGGGCCAGCGCGGTACGGGCGCGGCGGCCCGATGCAGCAGGTCACGCTCGGTGCTTCGTTCAGCCGTGATCGCCGGCATGACAGCAGCAGCCGGGGCGGCAGCGACCGGCTGCGCCGCCACAGGCGTGACCGTCTGCACTGCGGTGTAGTTTTCCGGCAGCACCAGGGTGAAGGTGCTGCCCGCCCCCGGAGTACTCTGCACCTCGATCCGGCCACCGAGCAGGCGTGCCAGCTCACGGGAGATGGACAGGCCCAACCCGGTGCCGCCGTAACGCCGGTTGGTGGTGCCGTCGGCCTGGCGAAAGGCTTCGAAGATCGCTTGCTGCTGTTCATGCGCGATGCCGATGCCGGTGTCGCGCACGGCGAAGGCCAGCTGGTCTTCGCCACGCCGCTCGACATGCAGGATCACCGAACCTTTCTCGGTGAATTTGAAGGCATTGGCCAGCAGATTCTTGAGGATCTGCTCCAGACGCTGGCAGTCGGTGAACAGGCTCGCCGGCAGGTCGTCCGCCAGCTCCACGCTGAACTGCAGCGACCTTTCCATCGCCTGCGGCAGGAACAGACTCTTCATGCCACCGACAAGGCGACTGAGAACGGTCACTTCGGCATGTACCTCGAGCTTGCCGGCTTCGACCTTGGAAATGTCGAGGATGTCGTTGATCAGGTTGAGCAGGTCGTTGCCCGCCGAATAGATGGAACGGGCGAACTGCACCTGATCGTCGCTGAGGTTGTCCTCGGGGTTGTCCGCCAACAGCTTGGCCAGGATAAGCGAGCTGTTCAGCGGCGTGCGCAGCTCGTGGGACATGTTGGCGAGAAATTCGGATTTGTAGCGGCTGGCGCGCTGCAGTTCGTCGGCGCGCTGCTCGAGCATCAGCTGGGCTTCGTTCAGGCGCTGATTCTTCTCGTCCATCTCGTCGCGCTGGCGTGCCAGGGTGTTGGTCTGCTCAGCCAGTTGCTCGTTGGTCTGCTCCAACTCGGCCTGTTGCTCCTCCAGATGCGCCTGGGATTCGCGCAGGGCATTGGATTGCTCTTCCAGTTCCTCGTTGGCGGCACGCAGCTCCTCCTGCTGCACCTGCAGTTCCTCGTTGAGCTGCTGGGTCTCGGCCAGCACCCGCTGCAGCCGCTGGCGGTAACGCGCCGCCTCGATGGCCGAACCGATACTGGGCACGATCCGCCGCAGCAACTCGCTATCCTGCTCGCGCAGCGGCCGCAGGAAGCCCAGCTCGATCACCCCATTGAGCAGGCCGCTGTCTTCCACCGGTACGATGAGCACCGAACGCGGCGTGGTATCGCCCAGCGCCGAGCTCACCTTGAGGTAGTTCGCCGGCAGATCTTCGAGGGCCATCACCCGACGCTCCAGCGCCGCCTGGCCGACCAGGCCGGAGCCGACATCGAGGCTGCGGCCACTCTGGATGTGTTCCGGATCGTAGGCATACTCGGCGACGCGCTGCAGCTTGCCATCCTGCATGACATAAAGCGCGCCAACCGCCGCATCGATGTAGCGCGCGAGAAAGGTCAGTACAGCCTGGCCCAGCGCCGAAAGAGCCTGCTCGCCGATGATCGCGTCACTGAGCTGCGACTGCCCGGTGCGATACCAAGCCTGCTGCTCCAGCGCCTCGGCATGAACCTGCTGTTTGCGCAGGGATTCCGAGTAGGTCTGCGACAGGTAGGTCAAGTCGCGGCGCCCCAGGTACACCAGCAGGCCACTGACGACCAGGCTGAACAGCAGAAAGCCGCCAATCAGCACAGTAGTGATGACTTCCGACGTTTCGGTGCGTTCGGCGCGCAGTTGGCGCTCGCGCGCAATGAAGTCGTTGAGCAGGCGGCGCTGGTCCTCCTTCAGCTCGAGGCCGCGTTTGCTCTGCACGTCCTCGACGATCGACAGCCCCTGGCCGCGCTGAGCAATCACCTGCTCGGCGAAGTTCAACCATTGCGCGTGCTGCATGGCAGTGCGCTCGACGCGTTCGAGCTGCTCGGGGTCGTCCGCCGAGTAATCGCGCATCAGTTGCAGCTGCTTCTCGAACAGCGGCAGCTCGCGCTGGTAAGGCTCAAGGAAACGCGCTTCGCCGGCAATCAGATAGCCCCGCATCGAGGACTCGATGTCGTTGAGCATCTTCTGCGCCTCGTGGGCGTAGGCAACGCCCTTCACCGACTGGTCGACCCAATGGCTGACGCTGATCAGGTAATAGACGATGGCGCTGAAGAAAAACGCGCTGAGGAAACCGAAACCCAGCGGCACCGCCACGTTGCGGTTGAGTATCCGCCTGAAGTTGTTCTGGTCGATGAAAGACTCGCTCATCTGGTTTCCTTTCCGTGACCCGAGGCGGGTCGAACGCAAGCTGAGTTGCACAAGCCAGGCATCGCTAGCGGCGGATCGCACTCGGTTGCCAGCGTTTTCTTGAGTGTTTCGCGCGCAATAGGTTCCGTAGCGCCAAGCCGGCGACTCTACACGGCCAGGGGAGGGAGTTCAAAACGCGGTCCGGTCTAACCGGACCGGCGGCTGTCAGCGGCGGGCGATGATCCACACTGCATGGATGATGCCGGGAATGTAACCCAGCAGGGTCAGCAGGATGTTCAGCCAGAACGCGCCAGCGAAGCCTACCTGGAGGAATACGCCCAGCGGCGGCAGCAGAATCGCACAGATGATGCGGATGAGGTCCATCATGGTCTCCGTCAGGTCGGGGTTGCCATATTAGGCTTACCTGAATCGACCCGATCAGTACAGACCGGTTCCTTCATGTGACCGGGGAATGGCATCCGCCGCCGGAGGCAGCGGACAGGAATCCGAAGGCGACAGGATCAGTCGCCAGGGGCATCCGACGGATGCACGGAGGAAAGGACGCAGCCGCACCATGTCGGTGACCCGCTGCGTCGTGCCGCTTCGCCTTTTGAGCCAAGGGGCGGCGCCAGGCTGATCGCTTAGCCTGCTAACCATCGCAGACGAAGCGCCCGACCACCATTGGCCATTGGTCGAAAGCCCAGCGGGGCACTCGGGCAAATGCCGGCAGGTCGCAGGAACTCGTCACGACTGCAACGGGTCGTCTTAGCAGGGCAGAGCTGCGTACTGATGCCGGCTTGCCAACTGGGGGATTGCTCATGCCTGAACCGATCGTGGTGATCTGCGGTGCGACCGCCGGGGTCGGCCGTGCGACGGCCGTGGCCTTCGCCAAGGCCGGCTACCACGTCGCGCTGATCGCCCGAGGCGAACAGGGCCTGCGCGATACCCGGGTACAAATCGCGGCGCTGGGCGTGAACGTCCTGGCGATTTCCGCCGACGTCGCCGATGCCGAGGCGCTGGATGCAGCGGCCACACGCATCGAGTCGGAGCTGGGGCCCATCGATGTCTGGGTGAATGCCGCGATGGCCACGGTGTTCGGTCCTGTCGTCACACTCAGCGCCGACGAGCTGCGCCGCGTCACCGAGGTGACCTACCTCGGCAGTGTGCACGGCACTCTCACGGCCCTGCGCTGCATGCGGCCGCGCGACCACGGCACCATCGTCCAGGTCGGCTCGGCGCTGGCCTATCGCGCGATTCCGCTGCAGTCGGCCTATTGCGGTGCCAAGTTCGCCATCCGCGGCTTCATCGACTCGTTGCGCTGCGAGCTCATTCATGAACGCAGTGCCATCCGCCTGACCATGGTCCAGTTGCCGGCGCACAACACGCCGCAATTCGACTGGGCACGCAACAAGATGAGCTGGCGCGCGCAGCCGGTCCCGCCGATTCACACCGCCGAAGTGGCAGCCCGAGCCATCCTCCGCGCGGCCCGGCAAGCACCGCGGGAGCTCTGGCTGGGGACCGCCAGTTTCAAGGCGATCCTCGGCACGCTGCTGATGCCCGGCCTGCTCGATCGCCTGCTCGCCCGCCAGGCCTGGGACGGCCAACTGACCGCCGAACGCGCCCCGGAGGAACGAGCGGACAACCTGTTCGAGCCTGTCGAGGGAATGCATCGGACCGATGGCCGTTTCGCCGGCCAGGCCAGGCCGCATGCAGTCGCCCTCAGTGCGGCGACAGCCAGCGGGCTGGCGGTCGCTACCGGCGCACTGCTGGCATTCGGCGTGGGCCTGGTGCTGGGGCGACGACGACGTTGACGCAATCCTTCACGAGCGCGGCCCGCGCTTGCGGCGGATGTTGATCCACGACAGCAGCGCCAGCGCCAGCATCGCACCGGCCATGTTGAAATTGCCAATGGCGGCATAGCCCAATGCCGCCAGCGTGCAGGCGCCCAGGCCCGTCCAGCGAACGGCGCTCAGCATGCGCTCTACAGCCTTGCTACGCGGCGCAGCCATCAGCGTCGTACCTGGCCCGACGCCTGGTCGAGCCAACATCGGAAAATGCTCATTGAACGCTCCTCTTGCCATGGCGGCACACAGGTCACCGACATGCTGTTCTGATGCAGCTGGCACACCCGGGTTCAACCGGCGGAACGCGAGGGGCAGGCCAGGGTCACTCATGCAAGGGCATCTGCAGTCGCGGAAAAACCGGATGCCCCGGGCAACATCGCCGACGGCTAGAGTGTCATCATCACCGCCCCGCTGCCATCGATCTGCTGCAGGACAACAGGATCTCGACAGGAAATCCCGAGTGAAAATATCTCCCACGCATCATCTGCAATCCCAGCCGCTGCGCCTGCTGCTGATCGCCCTGCTTGCCTCGCTGCTCGGCGCCTGCGCCGCCCTGTCGCCGCGCGACCCAGTCAATGTCCAGGTCGCCGGCATCCAGCCGCTGCAGGGCGAGGGGCTCGAAATCCGCTTCATGGTCAGGCTGCGCCTGCAGAACCCCAACGAGGGTGCCATCGACTACAGCGGCGTCGCGCTGGACCTGGAGGTCAACGGCCGGCGCCTGGCCAGTGGCGTCAGCGATCAACGCGGTACGGTAGCGCGCTTCGGTGAAACGGTGCTCAACGTGCCGGTGACCATCTCGGCCTTCTCCGCGGCGCGTCAGGCGCTGGGACTGACCGAGCAGGCCGACCTCGGCGAAGTGCCCTACGTCTTGCGCGGCAAGCTCGCCGGCGGCCTGTTCGGCACCCAGCGCTTCGTCGACAAGGGCACCCTCGACCTGTCTCCGCTGACGGCGAACCCCTATCGCCAGCGCTGATGCACGGCATGCCGACTTGCTGTCGCCATTCGAGCCGGCGATCATTCGGCCCTTTGCGCGCAGGCACGCCTGTAGAGCGAGCCATGCTCGCGAACCGGCCCACTGCAAAACTTCGCGGGCATGGCCCGCTCGTGCGATAGAGCTTCGCGACGACGCGGCTTGCGGCGAAACGGCAAACCCTGACAAGAGAACCCCATGTCCACGCCCCCCGCAGTTGCTCTCGCAGCGACGCCCTTTCCCCGCCATATCGCCGTGCTTCTGCTGCTCTGCCTCGGCTGCGCATTCGCCGGCAACCACATCGCGGCACGGATAGCCTTCGACGACGGCGCCGGCGTGCTGCTGGCGATCCTGCTGCGCTCCGGCGGCACCCTGCTGGCGCTCGCTGCCCTGGTGGCCTGGCAAGGCGAACGTATTCGCCTGGGCGCTGCCACCTGGCGCTGGCAACTGCTGCTCGGCCTGCTGATCGCAACGCAAAGCCTGTGCCTGTATTCGGCCGTGGCTCGCATACCCGTGGCCATCGCATTGCTGGTGGCGAACCTGTTTCCGATCCTGCTGGCCCTGCTGACCTGGGCACTGGGCGGGCCCAGACCGACGGCGCGCACTGCAGCACTGATGGGGGTGATCCTCGTCGGTCTGGGGCTGGTGCTGGACGTGCCGGCCTGGCTGACCAGCGACCGGAGCGGCGGCCCGCAGTGGGTACTCGGCGTGACGCTGGCATTCTGCGCCGCCACGGCCTTCGCCAGCGCACTCTGGGTCACCGATCACAAGCTGTCGACGGTACGCGGCTCGGTGCGCAGCATGCTGACCATGCTGGTCGTGTTCGCCAGCGCCAATCTCGCCGGCTTCGGCGGGGTGCTGCCCGGCGGGCTCGACCTGCCGGGCAGCAGCACCGGCTGGCTGGCGCTGGCGACACTGGTGGTGCTCTACGGCAGCGGTTTCATCACGCTGTTCGTCTCGGTGCCGCGGCTGGACATGCCGCGCAACGCGCCGGTGATGAACGTCGAGCCACTCGCCAGCCTGCTGCTGGGCTGGCTGGTGCTCGACCAGATGCTCAATCCGGGACAGATCGTTGGCGGCCTGATCGTCGTCGCCGGCATCGTCCTGCTGACCTACCGCCGCCAGTGAACGGCCGCAACGACGCCCTCGACCGGTAGCCCGGCCGTCACGGCTCGACTCCCGCCTTGCGCTGGAGATCGTCCGCCCACGGCGCTCGACAGTGACCGGCACGGCAGCGATTGGCCTGATGGCCGGGGTCTTCCTGCATCAGTTTGCGGGTGACGCCGTTGGTCCAGCCGAAGCCATCCTGCAGCGGATATTCGCCGCCACCGGCATGCTCGGTACAGGGCCGCAGCACATATTTCTCCACCAGTTTGCTCTCGCGTTCGAACAGGTGGCCGACGATGCTCAGCCAGCGCGCCTCGATGTCCAGCGCCAGCTCGTCGTGGCCGTAGTGCTGCAAGCCGCGAATGGCGATCCATTGCAGCGGTGCCCAGCCATTGGGCTGGTCCCACTGTTCACCGCTGCCACTGATCTCGGTGGTCGACAACCCGCCCGGCGCCAGCAGCCGCCTGTGCACCACCGCGGCAACCGCATCCGCCTGCGCGGCGCTGGCCATCTGCACGAACAGCGGTGCCAATGTGGCGGCAGTAAGGTTGTCGCGCTGCCGGCCACGTTGCCAGTCGTAGTCGAAATAGGCGCCGGCACGCGGGTTCCACAGATAACGGTCGATGGCTGCCAGGCGGACCTGTGCGCGACGGGCGAACTCGCTGGCACAGGCCTGCCGGCCCTTCACCGCCGACAGCTCGCCGATCTGCCGCTCGAGCCGATAGAGCAGCGCGTTGAGGTCTATCGGCAGGATGCCGGTGGTGCGGATGGTGGCCAGCCGATGGGCATCGTCCAGCCAGCGCGAGCTGAAGTCCCAACCCGATTCGGCACCGGCACGCAGGTCGCGATAAACCTCGTGGTGTGGCCGACCGCTGGCACGTGCGGTCTCGACGTCCTCGCGATACGACTCCTCGCGCGGCGTGTCGCGCTCATCCCAGTAGCGATTGAGCACCACGCCATCGGCCAGGCAGACGCAGCGCCGATGCGCCTCGCCCGGACGCAGCGCCTCGGCACCCTCCATCCAGAAGGCGTATTCCTTGTGCAGTTGCGGCAGGTAATCACTGGCCCGGTGCACGCCGTTCTCCTCGAACAGCTCGGTCATCAGGGCAAATACCGGCGGCTGCGAGCGACCCAGGTAGTAGGTGCGGTTGCCATTGGGCACGTGGCCGTAGGTATCGATCAGGTAGGCGAAGTTGTCCGCCATCGAGCGCAGCAGATCGCAATGTCCGCTCTCGTCCAGGCCCAGCATGGTGAAGTAGGAGTCCCAGTAGTACAGCTCGGTGAAACGCCCGCCCGGCACCACGTAGTCGTAAGGCAACGGCAGCAGCGAGGAATATTCGGGGTGGTCCTGCGGATGCCGGGTCAGGACCGGCCAGAGCCGGTCGATGTGCTCGGCCAGGCTGTCGTCGGGATTGGCGACGAATTCCTTGGCCGGCACCTCATAGCGGCGGAAATGCTCGTGCACGAAGGCGCTGAGATCGAAGCCGGGCTGGTCGCAGCGGGCACGGTAGTCGTCGAGGATCGCTTCGGGATGCCGGCGCGGCTCGCAATCGACGAAGGTCTTGCTGTCGGCAAAGACCCGCTGCATCTGCACCGCGACGAACAGCTCCTGATAGCGTTCGGCGGGGCTGAGCGTGTCGGCCAGCGAGATGGCGCGGGCATCGTGGTCGAACGGCTGGTACGGCGGGATATCGGTCATTGCTCGCTATAATTCCATAGCAGGCCGCCATCGACCACCAGTGTGGTCCCGGTGATGTACTCGGCATCCGCAGAAGCCAGAAAGGCGACGACGCCAGCGATGTCGTGTGGCCGGCCGAGGCGCCCGGCCGGGATGTTCTGCAGCAGGCTGGCAAGCTTGTCCGGCTGATTCATCAGTTCACGGTTGATTGGCGTCTCCACCGCGCCCGGGGCCACGTTGTTCACCGTGATACCCAGTGGGGCGAGTTCGATGGCGATATTGCGCATCAGCATCTTCAGGCCGCCCTTGCTCGCGCAGTAGGCGGTGAAGTTGGGGTGCGGCAATTCCTCGTGCACCGAGCTGTTGTTGATGATGCGACCGCCGCGGCCCTGCTCGCGCAGATACCGGGCAAACGCCTGGGCGAGGAAGAACGGTCCGCGCAGGTTGACATCGAGTACCTGGTCATATTCGTCTTCCTCGGCATCGAGAAATGCGGCGTGCTTCTGCACCCCGGCATTGTTGACCAGAATGTCCAGTCGCCCCATCTGCTCGATGCTCTCGCGCACCAGTCGTTGGCACTGCTCGACCTCGCTGACATCGGCCGCGATGAAGCAGGTGCGCCGCCCGAGGGCGCGCACCTGCTCCAGGCTCTGGCGAGCCTGTTCGTCCTCTTCGCGACCGTTGATGACGATGTCGGCACCCTCCTCGGCCAGGCGCACGGCGATCCCGCGACCGATACCGTGGGTACTGCCGGTGACCAGAGCCACCTGATTCTGCAAGCGCATTGCTTACCTCCGCATGCACGTCGCCGGAGCGCGACGCCGTCTCGATTGGCGATGCAGATCAGACGAGGGGCGCCGTCACGCGTTCCCTGCCGAGGGTAGCGGGTCGCATGGTGTTCCGACGTTGTTAGCTCGCTAATCTTTCTCTCCTGCGGACAAAAGCGCAAAATGACCGGCTCTCCGCTACCCGTCGAAGGACGCCATGGCTACCGCCGATCTGCGCAAGGGTTATCTGCTGGGGCTGGCCACTTTCAGCATCTGGGGCATGTTCCCCCTCTACTTCAAGGCACTCGAACAGTACGGCGCGCTCGAGATCGTTACCCAGCGGGTGATCTGGTCGGCGGTGTTCGGCTCGCTGGTGCTGCTGGTCTGGCGCCACCCGGGCTGGTGGCGCGAATTGCTGGCGCATCCACGGCGCCTCGGCGTACTCGGCATCTCCAGCGTGCTGATCGCCGCCAACTGGCTGATCTACGTCTGGGCGGTGAACCACGACAGGATGGTCGAGGCCAGCCTGGGCTATTACATCAACCCGCTGGTCAACGTGCTGCTCGGCATGATCGTGCTGCGCGAGCGGCTGCGCCCGCTGCAATGGCTGGCCGTGGCGATGGCCACCGTCGGCGTCAGCCTGCAGTTGCTCATGCTTGGCGAATTCCCGTGGATTTCCATGGTGCTGGCACTGAGCTTTGGCAGCTACGGCCTGCTGCGCAAGCTGGCACCGGTCGCCGCGCTGCCCGGACTGGTGGTGGAAACCTGGCTACTGTTGCCGGTAGCACTGGCCTGGCTGTTCTGGTTCAGCAGCGGCACGAGCACCGAGCCGGCCTTCTGGACCAGCAGCGACGCGCTCTTGCTGATGGCCGCCGGGCCGGTGACGCTGATCCCGTTGCTCGGCTTCAACGCCGCCGCGCGCCACCTGCCGTATTCGACCCTCGGCTTCCTGCAGTACCTGACCCCGACGCTGCTGCTGGTCCTCGCCGTGCTGGTGTTCGGCGAGCCCTTCCCGGTGGACAGGCGACTGGCGTTCTTCTGCATCTGGGCGGGCCTTGCGGTGTACAGCCTGGACGCCTGGCGGGTGATGCGCAAAAGCGCCGGCTGAAGGCTACGATTGCTCGGTCGGCTGCAGCTTGAGCTCGACCATCAGGTCGTCGGCGAGGGTTTCCAGGCGCTGCTGCAGAACCTCCAGCGACAGCTCGCTGGGCACCGCCAGGCGAACCTCGGCGCGGAACAGCAGCTCGCTGCTCATCGGCGCCGGCAGTACCTCGGTGTCCAGGCTTTCCAGATTGACGCCGTGCTCGGCGAGCAGTCGGGTAATGTCGCGCACGATGCCAGGGCGGTCGTTGCCGACCAGTTCCAACTGGATTTCCTGCCAGCTGGCCGTCGGCTCCGCACCACTCTGCGCCATCAGTACACGAATGCCCTGTGCCTGCAGATCCTGCAGCGCGGCTGCGAGTTCGGCATGAGCCTCCGGCGGCACGGCCACCCGCAGGATGCCGGCGAACTGCCCGGCCATGCGCGACATGCGGCTCTCCAGCCAGTTGCCACCGTGATCGGCGATGCACTTGGCCAGCCGCTCGACCAGGCCGGGCTGATCTTCGGCAATGACGGTGAGGACGAGGTGATCCATGAACGGCTCCTTTGGCGGTTTATCACTCGCCCGTTGGCGAGGCCTCATAGGTATAGCAGGCACACGCTCCGCTGACAGCACCACCGGCCCGGGCATGGCCGCAAAGGCAACACAACCGGCTCTTTCAGCCGACTGATTTTCCCCGGCGCTTCATGTAGTATCCGCCGACTCGGACTACACGACACGAAACTGTCCGTCGAATTAGAAGAACCAAGTGAGGCGAGTAATGACTGAGCGCGTTCAAGTCGGTGGCCTGCAGGTCGCCAAAGTCCTGTACGACTTCGTTAACAACGAGGCGATCCCCGGCACTGGCATCGATGCCGCCGCCTTCTGGGCCGGCGCCGACAGCGTCATCCACGACCTGGCGCCGAAGAACCGTGCCCTGCTGGCCAAGCGCGACGAGCTGCAGGCACAGATCGATGCCTGGCACCAGGCCCGCGCCGGTCAGGCTCACGACGCCGTGGCCTACAAGGCCTTCCTGCAGGAAATCGGCTACCTGTTGCCCGAAGCCGAAGACTTCCAGGCCACCACCGAGAACGTCGACGAAGAAATCGCCCGCATGGCCGGCCCGCAGCTGGTGGTGCCGATCATGAACGCGCGCTTCGCCCTGAACGCCGCCAACGCCCGCTGGGGCTCGCTGTATGACGCGCTCTACGGCACCGACGCCGTCTCCGAAGAAGGCGGCGCCAGCAAGGGCCCGGGCTATAACGAGATCCGCGGCAACAAGGTCATCGCCTACGCACGCAACTTCCTCAATGAAGCCGCACCGCTGGAAACCGGCTCCCACGTCGATTCCACCGGCTACCGCATCGAAGGCGGCAAGCTGGTCGTGTCGCTGAAGGACGGCAGCACCACCGCCCTGAAGAACCCGGCCCAGTTGCAAGGTTTCCAGGGCGACGCCAGCGCACCGATCGCCGTGCTGCTGAAGAACAACGGCATCCACTTCGAAATCCAGATCGACCCGGCCAGCCCGATCGGCCAGACCGATGCCGCCGGCGTGAAGGACATCCTGATGGAATCGGCGCTGACCACCATCATGGACTGCGAAGACTCCATCGCCGCCGTCGACGCCGACGACAAGACCATCGTCTACCGCAACTGGCTCGGCCTGATGAAGGGCGATCTGGTCGAAGAGCTGGACAAGGGCGGCAAGCGCATCACCCGCGCCATGAACCCGGACCGCGTCTACACCCAGGCCGACGGCAACGGCGAGCTGACCCTGCATGGCCGCTCGCTGCTGTTCATCCGTAACGTCGGTCACCTGATGACCAACGATGCCATCCTCGACAAGCAAGGCAACGAGGTGCCGGAAGGCATCATGGACGGCCTGTTCACCAGCCTGATCGCGGTGCACAACCTCAACGGCAATACCAGCCGCAAGAACACTCGCACCGGCTCGATGTACATCGTCAAGCCGAAGATGCACGGCCCGGAGGAAGTGGCCTTCGCCACCGAGCTGTTCGGCCGCGTCGAGGACGTCCTCGGCCTGCCGCGCAACACCCTCAAGGTTGGCATCATGGACGAGGAACGTCGTACCACGATCAACCTCAAGGCCTGCATCAAGGAAGCGCGCGAGCGCGTGGTGTTCATCAACACCGGCTTTCTCGACCGCACCGGTGACGAGATCCACACCTCCATGGAAGCCGGCCCGATGGTCCGCAAGGCGGCCATGAAGGCCGAGAAGTGGATCAGCGCCTACGAAAACAACAACGTCGACGTGGGCCTGGCCTGCGGCCTGCAGGGCCGCGCGCAGATCGGCAAGGGCATGTGGGCCATGCCTGACCTGATGGCCGCCATGCTCGAGCAAAAGGTCGGCCATCCCATGGCCGGCGCCAACACCGCCTGGGTACCGTCGCCGACCGCCGCTACCCTGCACGCCATGCACTACCACAAGATCGACGTGCAGGCGCGTCAGGTCGAACTGGCCAAGCGCGAGAAGGCTTCGGTCGACGACATCCTCACCATCCCGCTGGCGCCAGACACCAACTGGAGCGAGGAAGAGAAGCGCAACGAGCTGGACAACAACTCGCAGGGCATCCTCGGCTACATGGTCCGCTGGGTCGAACAGGGTGTCGGCTGCTCCAAGGTACCGGACATCAACGATGTCGCACTGATGGAAGACCGCGCCACCCTGCGCATCTCCAGCCAGCACGTGGCCAACTGGATGCGTCACGGCGTGGTGACCAAGGACCAGGTTCTCGAAAGCCTCAAGCGCATGGCGCCGGTGGTTGACCGCCAGAACCAGGGTGATCCGCTGTATCGTCCGATGGCGCCGGACTTCGACAACAGCGTGGCCTTCCAGGCTGCCCTGGAGCTGGTCCTCGAAGGCACCAAGCAGCCCAACGGCTACACCGAGCCGGTGCTGCACCGCCGCCGTCGCGAGTTCAAGGCCAAGAACGGTCTTTGACCCGCGAGAGCGCCCTTCGAGGGCGGACAGGCTGCAGACGAACCCCGCCCCTACGGCGGGGTTCGTCTTTCTGGCACCTGGCCGCCGCCAAATCCCACGGCTCGAACGGCTCTTCAGGCCGGTGCGATGCCGCAGCAGCGCAATAGCGCGAAACACCAAGCTGACCCCGATCAGCTCGCGCACGCCCCCGGCTGACTAGACTTACGTCCAATTGGGTCGGGGTGCCCCGCAGCCCACCATTAAACAAAAATGGAAGCCAACCATGAGCACACCCGACGCCTTCTCCCAGGCTGGCAAGACGGCTGTACTGCAGAACATCCATGGCACGATGGAATTCCTGCGCAAGTACGCCCCGTTCAACCAGATGGAGCCGGCCCATCTCGCCTATCTGGTGGAGAACTGTCAGCTGCGCTTCTATGCCGAAGGCGACTGCATCATTTCACCCGACGACGGCGTGGTGCAGAACTTCTATATCGTCAAGCAGGGTCGTGTGCATGGCCAGCGACCGCATACCGCCAAGCGCGGCACCGACACCACGTTCGAAGTCATCGTCGGCGAATGCTTCCCGATGGCCGCCCTCATGGGCGAGCGGGCCACGCGCACCGCGCACCTGGCAGCCGAAGACACGTTCTGCTTCCTGCTGAACAAGGCAGCCTTCGTCAAGCTGGTGTCCAGCTCAGACGTTTTCCGCGATTTCGCGATACGCGGCGTCAGCAGCCTGCTCGACCTGGTCAACCAGCAGGCGCAGATGCGTGCCGTGGAGAGCCTCGGCGAGAACTTTTCGCTGGAAACCAGCATCGGCGAACTGGCCCTGCAGCACCCGGTTTCCTGTCTGCCCAGCCGGCCGCTGAACGAGGCAGTGGCAATGATGCACGAGGAGAATGTCGGCAGTATCGTCATCGTCGACGAGGCGCTGCATCCACAAGGCATCTTCACCCTGCGCGATTTGCGACGGGCCGTCGGCACCGGCACCACGGACCTGAGCCAGCCAATCTCGCAGTTCATGACGCACGACCCCTTCTACCTGCCTCCGGATTCGACCGCCTTCGATGCGGCAATCGCGATGACCGAGCGGCACATCGCCCATGTCTGCGTGGTGGAAGACGGCCTGCTGCGTGGCGTGATCTCCGAACGCGACCTGTTCTCCCTGCAGCGCGTGGATCTGGTGCATCTGGCGCAGACCATTCGCCATGCCGAACACGTCGAGGCGCTGGTGGTCATCCGCAGCCGCATCCGGCAACTGGTCGACAACATGCTCGCCCACGGCGCGTCGTCGATGCAGATCACCCACATCGTCACCTTGCTCAACGATCACACCGTGTGCCGAGTCATCGAGCTGGCCATCAAGCACATGGGGGACCCGGGCATTCCATTCACCTGGCTGTGCTTCGGCAGCGAAGGTCGCCAGGAGCAGACCCTCTACACCGACCAGGACAACGGCATGCTCTTCGAGGCCGCCGATGCCGCCGACGCCGCCCATATCCGCGGGCGCCTGCTGCCACTGGCCGAGCGCATCAACCGCGATCTCGACACCTGCGGCTTCACCCTGTGCAAGGGCAACATCATGGCCAGCAATCCGCAGCTGTGCCTGTCGCGCCAGGAGTGGAGACGGCGCTTCAGCTCGTTCATCCGCGAGGCCACGCCGGAAAACCTGCTGGGCAGCACCATCTATTTCGACCTGCGCAGCATCTGGGGACCTTCGGAAGGCTGCGAGCAACTGCGTCAGGACCTGCTGGATGAAATCCGCGAAAACAGCCTGTTCCAACGCATGATGGCCGACAACGCACTGCGGCACCGCCCGCCGGTGGGACGCTTTCGCGACTTCGTGGTGGCGCGCAAGGGCGAAGGCAAGGACACCCTGGACCTCAAGATACAGGGCCTCACGCCCTTCGTTGATGGCGCTCGCCTATTGGCCCTGAGCCACGACATCGGTACCTGCAACACCCTCGAGCGGCTGCGCAAACTGGTGGAAAAGGGGGTCATCGAGAAAAAGGATGGCGCGGCCTACGAAGAGGCCTATCACTTCATTCAGCAGACCCGCATGCAGCATCATCAGCAACAGGCACGCGACGGACTGCCCTATTCCAACCGCCTGGATCCGGATACGCTCAACGTGCTCGACCGTCGCATCCTGCGCGAGTCCTTCCGCCAGGCGCAGCGTTTGCAGGCCAGTCTCGCGGTGCGCTATCAGTTATGAGCATGTTCTGGTTCAACCCACGCGGCCCGAAGCTGCCCCAAGAGCAACAACGTCGCGTTGCCGAACTGCCACGGGCATCGCTGCCCAAGGCCATCCCCCTGCGTGAACAGCGGCTGGTCGTACTCGATCTGGAAACCACCGGGCTGCACCTCAAGCGCGATCTGGTCATCGCCATCGGCGCGGTGGTCATTGAAGACGGAGCCATCGTCTATTCCCAGCAGTTCGAGTGCACCCTGTGCCGTCAGGTCAAGGTCACCGAAAGCGTTCTGATCCACGGCATCGCGCCCAGCGAGCTGGCCAGCGGCCTGCCACCGGCAGAAGCTCTGCTCAGCTTCATGGAATTCGCCGCCGACAGTGTCATCCTGGCTTTTCACGCCCCTTTCGATCAGCGCATGCTGGCCCGCGCACTGAAGAACGAACTGGGATACAACCTGGAGCACACCTTCCTCGATGTAGCCGATCTGGCGCCCATGCTGTTTCCGGAAGCGATGATCCATCGCGGCGGCCTGGATCACTGGCTCGACTACTTCAACATCCACATCCCGCAGCGTCACAACGCTTCGGCCGATGCCATGGCCACGGCGGAAATCGCCCTGATCCTGCTCAATCGAGCTCAGCGTAACGGACTGCAGCAGTTCGACGAACTGGCACAACGACTCAGGTGCTGGCAACGCGCGCGCAAGGCCGCTTTCAACTCGATCTGAAGGCAAGCGCAGAACACCTCGAACCGCCTGTCGCTGACCGAAGGGTTCACGCTGATCGGCTTGCACGGAGCCCGATTCCCTCGCCCGGCCTGCGCTCCCAGGACAATCGTCAGCCCGGTGGCGAGCGCGCATCAGATGATGCTGACACGCGGAGCCGTAGGTCGGAGCTACCCGTTATCGGTCGCCTTCACAGATGGCCTGGTAAATCGGCGAGTCGACTTCCAGCTCGGTCAGCGTCTCGACCTTCGCCTCACCGGCCTCGTTCAGCCTGAACATAGCCCTTTCGGTGCAGATCACCTGATAGCTGGCGCTCTTTACGGTCGATGTCAGGTGTTGCTTCTCGAAACGGTACAGCACGAAGCGGCCAAGGCGGCCCTGTGCGGTGTCCTGTACCTGGGCGTTCGCGCCGTCCAGCACCGTATAGGCCAACGGCATCGGATACATCATCGTCCACGGGCGCCAGAGCATTTCGCCCTCTTCGCTCATGACGACCAGCGATCCTTCCGGCAGGCGCGCCTGCTTGGTTTCGAACCAGGTGTACTCGTAATGGATGGTGTAGCTCAGCATTCCCAGACCGGCGAAGGCGGGAATGATCCATTTCGGCAGCCGCTTACGCGTCAGTGAGCGCAGCAGCAGGCCGATACCGGCTCCCGCCACACCTGCGACGATTGCCGCGATTAGATGCCAGAACATATACGTCTCCCCCTAAAAAAATCGGGCTTCCATATGGAAGCCCGACTTCTACCTCAACCTTGTGTCAGAGCAGGTCTGACGTCCGGCTGCATTATCAGTTAGTGATCAAGCGCAACGCCAGCACCCTTCGGGGTACGAACGCTCTCGACCAGATCCTGAATCTCCTGCGGCGGAGCCTCGGTAGCCATCGAAACGGCGTAGGCAACAGCGAAGTTCAGAATCGCACCCACGGCACCGAAGGCCTGCGGGGAGATGCCCATCCACCACTGATCAGGCGTGTTCGGGATGCTTGCGGTGCCAGGGATGAAGAACCAGCCCAGGTACAGGAAGATGTACACGGCGGTACTCACCACACCGACCAGCATACCGGCGACAGCACCCTTGCTGTTCACGCGCTTGGAGAAGATACCCATCATCAGCGCCGGGAACAGGCTCGCTGCCGCGAGACCGAACGCCAGTGCCACCACCTGCGCGGCGAAGCCAGGTGGGTTCAGACCCAGCCAGGTTGCCAGCAGGATCGCTGCCGTCATGGACAGGCGAGCGGCCAGCATTTCATTTTTCTCGCTGATCTTCGGATTGATGAGTGTCTTGATCAGGTCATGACTGATGGCAGACGAGATCGCCAGCAGCAGACCCGCAGCAGTCGAGAGCGCAGCAGCGATTGCACCCGCAGCGATCAGACCGATGACCCAGCCCGGCAGGTTGGCGATTTCCGGGTTGGCCAGAACGATGATGTCATTGTTCACGGTCAGCTCGTTGCCGTTCCAGCCACGCTCGGTAGCGGTCGGAGTGAAGGCGGCGTTGGCGTCGTTGTACATCTGCACACGACCGTCAGCGTTCTTGTCTTCCCACTTGATCAGGCCAGTCTGTTCCCAGGTCTGGATCCACGCCGGACGATCTTCGTAGCGGATCGCTTCAGCCTGCGGGCCTTCCGGATAGATGGTATCTACCAGGTTCAGACGCGCCATCGAGCCAACGGCCGGGGCGGTGAGGTACAGCAGGGCGATGAAGATCAGCGTCCAGCCAGCGGACCAACGAGCATCGGCCACCTTCGGTACGGTGAAGAAGCGAATGATTACGTGCGGCAGGCCAGCGGTACCGATCATCAGCGACAGGGTGAACAGGAACATGTTCAGCTTGTTGTCGACGTCAGCGGTGTAGGCGGTGAAGCCGAGGTCGGTAACCACCTGGTTCAATTTTTCGAGCAGCGGCAGACCGGATTCGGTATGGGTACCGAACATGCCGAACATCGGGATCGGGTTGCCAGTCAGCTGCATGGCGATGAACACGGCCGGAATGGTGTAGGCGATGATCAGAACCACGTACTGCGCCACCTGGGTGTAGGTGATGCCTTTCATGCCGCCGAATACCGCGTAGGCGAACACGATGGCAGCAGCAATCCAGATACCAGCGGAGTTGCTCACTTCCAGGAAGCGGGAGAACGCCACACCAGCACCAGCCATCTGACCGATTACGTAGGTAACGGAGATGAGGATGAGGCAGACGACAGCTACCAGGCGAGCGCCACGGCTGTAGAAACGGTCACCGATGAAGTCCGGCACGGTGAATTTGCCGAACTTGCGCAGGTACGGCGCCAGCAGCATCGCCAGCAGCACGTAGCCACCGGTCCAGCCCATCAGGTACACGGAGGTGGCATAACCGCCGGAAGCGATCAGACCGGCCATGGAAATGAAGGAAGCCGCAGACATCCAGTCTGCCGCCGTTGCCATGCCGTTGGTTACCGGGTGAACACCACCACCAGCGACATAGAACTCTTTAGTTGACCCGGCGCGAGCCCATACCGCGATCCCGATATAGAGCAGGAACGAGGCGCCCACGAACAGCATGTTGATCCAATATTGGCTCATGGTGGTTACTCCTCAACCCCGAATTCCTTGTCCAGTTTGTTCAGCCGCCACGCGTAGTGGAAGATGATCGCAATGAACGTGATGATGGAGCCCTGTTGAGCAAACCAGAAGCCGAGATCGGTACCCCCGACGGGGATCCCGGAAAGCATGGGACGCAAGAGGATGGCAAAGCCATAAGAGACCAGAGCCCAAACCACGAGGCTCCATGTTATGAGGCGAACATTCGCCTTCCAGTACGCAGCAGCATTTTCTTTATCGTTGTCGGCCATTGACGTTCTCCGCCTTATTGTTATTGCAAGTGAAGGAAACCACATGGTGAATCTAACAAAGGTGCCTTATAGAATGAAAGCCCCGACTTTAGTCTGACAAACAAGGGCGACCGGCCATCAAGCGCCGCTACAGGGCCTCTCCACCCCGCCTCAGCGCATCAAAGCATTTTGCCATCACCTAGCCCAAAACCTTCGACGCAGACCGTCCGACCTCTCGTGCAGAGCGTTGGTCCACGAGGACGCGGGCGGATCACCCTGCTGCGCCGAAGCATGCTCCTACGACCGCCCGACCAGCAGATAACTAGTCCCTCTACATGGACTTACAACACCGAATTTAAAATTAACATTAGCGTACTAATTCCATAAAGCGGACCAATAAAGATATCCGCCAAGTGAAGACAACCAGAACATCAATAAATAAGGCACACATAAAGGCGAAATATAGATCTTCATATATTTCGCCTTTATTGCATTTCCGAAGGATTTTTGCGGCTGACAGGGTATAGCGGACCGGACGCCCGCTCCCGGAACGGTCACGCTGCTGCCATCGAAGCCTGCGTAGCGCGGGCCTGCCTCAGCAGGCCGGCTGGCCTGCCGTATATTTCTCGGTGGGATAGATTGCCGCGTTCAGATCGCGGATAGTCTCGGCGCCGATCAGCAGCGGGTAACTGAAATGGCTGCGGTCGGTGAGATTGACCTCCACTTCACGCAGCTGATCGCCGATGCACAGCTGCATGCCGATGATCGGCCGCTCGGCCCGCGGCGGCTCACTGCCAGGCTCCAGGTTCGCGAGCTCCTCGGCACGCGACTTGATCCGGCTGATGCCGATCAGCCGCTGCTCATAGAGGGTGTCGTCGGCGCCGTCGACGGCCAGGCGGAAGCGCACCCAGTCCTCGCCGTCGCGTTTGAACTGTTCGATGTCGCGTGCCGACAGCGAGGCGGTCATCGCACCGGTGTCCATCTTGGCGGGAAGGATCTTGCCGATCTCTTCGAGCTTGATCTGTTCGTACCGTCCGTAGAGGGTGGGCTCGGCCGCCAACGTCGGCAGCGCCAACAGCCCGGCAAGGAAAAGAACGCGAGACAAAACAACCTCCTGCGTGAAGCGAATGGGTTGCTTTCGATCGAATGGGCCTGTCGGGGTTCCGTCTGGCGGCCTTGCAAAACATTTCGCCATGCTGCCAACCCCGGCAGATCCAGAGTGCTACCCGGGCTACCGCGGCCTGATAGACTGCAGACCGATCCCTCTCCGAAGACTCTTTCCGTGCCCAGTACCACCTTTGCTTCGCTGCCCCTGTCTGCCGCCATGCTGGCCAATCTCGAGGCCCTCGGTTACGCGACGATGACCCCGATTCAGGCGCAAAGCCTGCCCGTCATGCTCAAGGGGCAGGACCTCATCGCCCAGGCCAAGACCGGCAGCGGCAAGACGGCCGCCTTCGGCATCGCCCTGCTCGACCCGCTGAACCCGCGCTATTTCGGCTGCCAGGCGCTGGTACTGTGCCCAACCCGCGAGCTTGCCGACCAGGTCGCCAAGGAACTGCGGCGGCTGGCGCGATCGGCGGACAACATCAAGATCCTCACCCTGTGCGGTGGCGTGTCGATCGGCCCGCAGATCGCATCGCTGGAACATGGCGCCCATGTCATCGTCGGCACGCCGGGGCGGGTCCAGGAACACCTGAAGAAAGGCACCCTGAAACTCGATGGCCTGAACACCCTGGTGCTTGATGAAGCCGATCGCATGCTCGACATGGGCTTCTACGATGCCATCGCCGAGATCATCGGCCAGACGCCCGCCAAGCGGCAGACCCTGCTGTTCTCCGCGACCTACCCGGCCGGTATCAAACAGCTTTCCGCGACCTTCATGCGCGACCCGCAGCAGGTGCGTATCGAGGCGCTGCACGACGATACGCAGATAGAACAGCGCTTCTACGAGATCGATCCCGAGCAACGCCTGGACGCCGTCGTGCGCCTGCTCGCCGCTTTCCGTCCGCAGAGCTGCGTGGCGTTCTGCTTCACCAAGCAGCAATGCCAGGAACTGGTGGAACAGCTGCACGCCAACGGTATTTCGGCCATGGCGCTCAATGGCGACCTGGAACAGCGTGACCGTGACCAGGTACTGGCGATGTTCGCCAATCGCAGCCTTTCGGTGCTGGTGGCCACGGATGTCGCGGCGCGCGGCCTGGATATCGATGCGCTGGACATGGTGATCAATGTCGAACTGGCGCGCGATCCCGAGATACACGTACACCGCGTCGGCCGTACCGGACGTGCCGGCAACCAGGGCCTCGCGGTCAGCCTGGTGGCGCCGGCTGAAGCCCATCGCGCCCAGGCCATCGAAACCCTGCAGAGGTCGCCGCTCAACTGGCAGCAGCTGAACGCGCTCACGGCCCAGACCGGCGCACCGCTGCAACCAGCGATGGTGACGCTGTGCATTGCCGCGGGGCGCAAGGACAAGCTTCGCCCCGGCGACATCCTTGGCGCGCTGACTGGCGACGCCGGCATTCCCGGCAGCCAGGTGGGCAAGATCGCCATCTTCGACTTCCAGGCCTTCGTCGCGGTCGAGCGTGACGTGGCCAGACAGGCGCTCAAACGGCTGAACGACGGCAAGATCAAAGGCCGCTCGCTGAAGGTGAGGCAGCTGTAAAACGGAAATCACGCGTCGCCATCGCCCCCCGGGTCCGTGCCGCGGGCAGGTCGATGCAGCAGGCAGGTCGATGCAGCAGGCACGATGGCGTTGCGGTGATACAGGAGGGTTGGCGGGTATAAGCTTTGCAGTACGATTCCGGACACACCGTGACAGCCGGGGCAGCGGAACCGTCCAATCCGTCCGCACCCCGTAATGGATCGATTCATGCCGCAACCCTCGCTCAGCCAATCCCTGCGTCGCCTCTGGGCGCTGGACAAGTTCGGCTACAGCCTGCGCGTACTGATCGCAATGGCTGGCAGCATGGGCCTGAGCTGGCAACTCGGGCAACCGACCCTGATCATCCCGCTGTTTCTCGGCATCATCGCCAGCGCCCTGGCGGAAACCGACGACAGCTGGCTGGGCCGGCTCAGCGCGCTACTGGTGACGCTGCTGTGCTTCAGCATCGCCGCCGTGGCAGTCGAGCTGCTGTTCCCCTATCCGTGGCTGTTCGTGCTCGGGCTGGCGCTATCCACGTTCGGCCTGGTCATGCTCGGGGCGCTCGGCGAGCGCTACGGGGCGATCGCCCAGGCCACGCTGATCCTGTCGATCTACGGCATGATCGCCGCCGACCAGCGCGCGGGCGAACTGCAGCACTTCTGGCGTGACCCTCTGTTGCTGGTCGCAGGTGCCGCCTGGTACGGCCTGCTGTCGGTGTGCTGGAACGCGCTGTTCGCCCACCAGCCCGTGCAGCAGAGCCTAGCCCGGCTGTATCGCGAGCTGGGCTTGTATTTCCGCTACAAGGCGGCGCTGTTCGAACCGGTACGCCAGCTGGATGTGGAGCAGCGCCGGCTCGAACTGGCACAGCAGAACGGGCGGGTGGTCAGCGCCCTCAACGCAGCCAAGGAAACGCTGCTGCACCGCCTGGGCAACGGCCGCCCCGGCAGCAAGATCAATCACTACCTGAAGCTGTACTTCCTTGCCCAGGACCTGCATGAACGGGTCAGCTCGTCGCATTATCCGTATCAGGCACTGGCCGAAGCCTTCTTCCACAGCGACGTACTGTTTCGCTGCCAGCGCCTGCTGCGTCTGCAGGCCAGCGCCTGTGCCGGGCTCGCAGAAGCGATCCAGCTGCGTCAGGTGTTCCGCTACAGTGAGGCCAACGCCCAGGCACTGGACGATCTGCAGGCCTCTCTGGAGCATCTACGCGAACAGAACAATCCGGCCTGGCGCGGCCTGTTGCGCTCGCTGCGCGCATTGTCGGCGAACCTGGCGACGCTGCAGCGCCAGCTCGCCAGTGCCAGCGATCCCGGTACGCTGGAGGGCGAGCAGGACAGCAGCCTGCTCGACCGTCAGCCGCAGACCCTGCGCGAGGCATTCGGCCGTATCCGCCAGCAGCTGACACCCACCTCCCTGCTGTTCCGCCACGCCCTGCGCATGACCATCGCGCTGGTGGCCGGTTACGCCGTGCTGCATGCGATTCACCCGGAGCAGGGCTACTGGGTGCTGCTGACCACCGTGTTCGTCTGCCAGCCGAACTATGGCGCCACGCGGATCAAGCTGGTGCAGCGTGTCGGTGGCACCGTACTGGGTCTGGTCGCCGGCTGGGCGCTGTTCGACCTGTTTCCCAGCCAGCAGGTGCAGGCGCTGTTCGCTGTCGTCGCCGGCGTGCTGTTCTTCGCCACCCGCAGCACCCGCTATACCCTGGCCACCGCGGCGATCACCCTGATGGTGCTGTTCTGCTTCAATCAGGTCGGCGATGGCTACGGGCTGATCTGGCCGCGGCTGTTCGACACCCTGCTCGGCAGCCTGATCGCGGCGACCGCGGTATTCCTGATCCTGCCGGACTGGCAGGGCCGGCGCCTCAACCAGGTGGTCGCCAATACGCTGAGCTGCAACAGCGACTACCTGCGCCAGATCATGCGCCAGTACGACAGCGGCAAGCGCGACGACCTGGCCTATCGGCTGGCCCGGCGCAACGCGCACAACGCCGATGCGGCGCTGTCCACCACGCTGTCGAACATGCTTCTGGAGCCCGGGCATTTCCGCAAGGAGGCCGAGACCGGCTTTCGCTTCCTGATCCTCTCGCACACCCTGCTGAACTATCTCTCCGGCCTGGGCGCGCACCGCGAGAGCCTGCCGGACGACGCCAGCGATGCGCTGCTCGAACGCGCGGCACAGCAACTGGCGTCCAGCCTCGACGACCTCGCCGCGGCGCTGGCACAGAAGCGCCCGGTGGCCATCTACAGCGAGGAGGAAGAAGCCCTGGCCCAACAGCTGGAACAGAGCCCGGACGAGATGGACGACGCCCATCGCCTGGTACAGACCCAGCTGGGGCTGATCTGTCGCCAGCTCGCGCCGCTGCGCAGCATGGCCGTGCACCTGCTCAAGCAGGGCGGAGAAACGCCCGCGCAGCCATGACAGCGCCGCGGTAAGATGCGCGGCTGCCAAGGGGGGGATTGCCGTGCTCAGTACAGACGTAACCATCATCGGCGCCGGCGCGGCCGGCCTGATGTGCGCCTTCACCGCCGCCGCACGCGGGCGCCGGGTGTTGCTGCTGGACCACGCCAACAAGGCCGGCAAGAAGATCCTCATGTCCGGCGGAGGGCGCTGCAACTTCACCAATCTGTATACCGAGCCGGCGAATTTTCTTTCCAGCAACCCGCATTTCTGCAAGTCGGCTTTGGCCCGCTACACCCAGTGGGATTTCATCGAGATGGTCAGCCGTCACGGCGTGCCCTATCACGAGAAGAAACTCGGCCAGCTGTTCTGCGACAACAAGGCCAGCGACATCCTCGACATGCTGCTGGAGGAGTGTGCCCTGGCCGGTGTCGATCTGCGCCTGGACACCGCCGTTGCGGCGATCGACCAGCATGACCAGGGTTACGCGCTGCAGACTGCCATCGGCGTGGTGCATTGCCAGTCACTGGTGATCGCCACGGGCGGCCTGTCGATCCCGACCCTGGGCGCCACCGGCTTCGGTTACCAGATCGCCCGTCAGTTCGGTCATACCGTGCTGCCGACACGGGCCGGGCTGGTGCCTTTCAGCATCACCGAGCCACAGCTCAAGACCATCTGCACCGAGCTGTCCGGCACCTCGGTGGAGGATTGCCTGGTCAGCTGCAACGGCCAGAGCTTTCGCGAAAACATCCTGTTCACCCATCGCGGCCTGTCCGGCCCGGCGATCCTGCAAATCTCCTCCTTCTGGCAACCCGGCGACGTGGTGCAGATCAACCTGCTGCCTCATCTTGAGCTGAGCGAGTGGCTGGCGGCGCAGAGGCAGGAGCGCCCCAATAGCGAGCTGAAAACCGTGCTCGGCGAGGTCTTCACGCGCAAGATGGCCGGCCTGCTGTGCGAACACTGGTTCGAATCCAGGGCGTTGAAGCAGTACACCGCGGGCGAGCTCGAAGCAATCGCCGAGCAACTGGGCAATTGGCGACTGGTACCGGCAGGCACCGAAGGCTACCGCACGGCAGAGGTGACGCTGGGTGGGGTGGATACCCGGGAAGTTTCGTCCAAGACCATGGAGTCGGGCAAAGCGGCCGGACTCTACTTCGTCGGCGAGGTGCTGGACGTCACCGGTCACCTGGGTGGGTTCAACTTCCAGTGGGCCTGGGCGTCGGGCTACGCGGCCGGCCAGTACGCCTAGCCACGTAAAGGGCGGAGCGACGTTACTCGTTGGTCCTGTTGGACGGCGGCGAGAGTTCGCGCGGACCCGCCGGGTCGGTCGCGGTGTTCTGGTATTCCTGCTGGTTGCGGGTGTTGTTGTCCAGCGCGGACTTTTCCTCGTCCGGCGAACAACCCGACAACGCCAGTACAGCCAGTACGCCGGCCATCGCATGTCTCGACTTCATCGTTGTCTCCTGCTGAAGGGCCCCTCGCGCCGAGCGCGAGGGAGCCTGGATCAGCTGCAGTGCGCAATTACTGAGAGGTGCCGGTGCCCGGTGCGGTGCCGGAGCCGGACTCGGTGCCCATGCCGCTGCCGTTGTCGGCCGGCGGGGTGGTCATGCCACCGGAAGTGCCGGTCCCGGTGCTCGGCGCAGTACCCGTGCCAGTGCCCGCAGGCGGCGTGGTGGTATCGGTCGAGGGTGCGGCCGGCTGCTCGGTGGTGGCCGGTGGCGGGGTCGGCTCGCGCTCTTCGTCAGGGCCGCAACCGACCAGCAGAAGTCCAAGAACAGGGGGCAGCAAATAGGTAAGACGCATGATTAACCTCCTTCAGAGTGGTCCGGCGGGTGGCCGGCGAATGCTTGAATCGTCAGATTCACAGAAGGTTGACCCTGTCTTGGCACAAGAGTGCCGTGCGCCGTCTCCTCGGTTATCTGCACCGGTCGTCAAACCGCCCGCCATCACGCCTGCAGCAGCCCCCAGAGCCCGTCGATGCAGCGCTCGCGATCGAACAGGCACTCCAGTTCCGGAGCCATCCGCGGCGGGCTGAACCAGTAGCCCTGGACCGTCTGGCAGCCTTCATCATCCAGGAAAGCGACCTGATCGGGCCTTTCCACGCCTTCGGCGATAACGTCAAGCCCCAGGCTCTGGCCCAGCCCGATGATCGCGCGACTGATGGCGACCGAGTCGGCATCGACTGGCGCGGCGGCGATGAAACTGCGATCGACCTTGAGCACGTGCAGGGGATAGCGCTTCAGGTAGCCGAGCGAGCAGTAGCCGGTGCCGAAATCATCCAGTGCCAGACGTACGCCCAGCGCGGCGATCTCGCACAGGCAGGCCAGCATCGACTCGCTGTCGTGCATCAGCAGGGTTTCGGTGATCTCCAGCAGCAGGCTCGGCGGCGGCAATCCGGTTTCCTCGAGTATGCCTGCCAGGCGCTCGGCGAAACCGACCTGCTGCAGCTGCCGGATCGACAGATTGACCGCGCAGTACAGCTGCGCCTGCCCGGCCTGCTGCCAGCGACGGACCTGACGACAGGCCTCGCGCAACACCCACTCGCCGACCCGGACGATTTCGCGGGACTCCTCCAGCACCGGAATGAATTCGTTAGGCGCCACCGGCTTGCCGTCGAAGCGCCAGCGCAGGAGCGCCTCGACGCCGAGCAGATAGGGCTGCCCGTCCCGGACCCGACAGATCGGCTGATAGTGCAAGACGAACTCGCGACGTGTCAGTGCCTGTGCCAGCGCGCTCTCGAGCTCCAGCTGACGCGCGGCCTTGCTATGCAGGCCATCGCAGAACAGGGCGAACTGGTCCTTGCCGGCGCTCTTGGCCCGGTACAGGGCCAGGTCTGCAGCCTGCAGCGCATCGAGCGCCTGCCCGTCACGCTGCAACGGCGCAATGCCGATGCTGGCGCTGAGCGAGAGGGTGCGCTCGCCGAGCCGCAGCGGCTCGCGCAACGCCACCAGCATCCGCTGCGCAACACGTTCGGCGTCGGCCTCGCAGGCCAGATCGCCGAGCAGGGCGACGAACTCGTCGCCACCAAAGCGCGCCAGATGATCACCGGGGCGCAGACAGCGCAATAGCCGTTGCGCCACTTCCACCAGCACCTGATCGCCAGCAGCATGCCCGAGGCTGTCGTTGATCAGCTTGAAACGATCCAAATCGACGAAGAGCAACGCGGCGGCGCGCCCATGCGGGCGCTGCTGAACATCCCTGAGCAACTCGTCCAGATGCAGGCGGTTGACCAGCCCGGTCAGCGCATCATGGCGTGCGGCGTGCCGCAGGCATTCCTCGGCCGCCTTGCGGGCGCTGATGTCGGTCTGCGAGCCGGCCATGCGCAGCTTGCCCTGCTCGCAGCGCTCGGCCACGCCCCGCAGCAGCACCCAGAGATAGTCGCCACGCTCGGTGCGCACCCGGTACTCACGGGTCAGTGACGGCGTGAGCCCGTTCAGGTGATCGGCGATGGCCTCGCGCAAGCCGGGAAGGTCGTCGGGGTGTACCCGCTCGAACCAGCTGTGACTGCTGTAGTCGGGCTGCGCCGGCATGTCGAGCATGGCCGTCCAGCGCTCGGACAGGTGCAGCTGGTCGTGTTCGATGTGCCACTCCCAGATGCCGTCTTCGGAGCCTCGCAGCGCACGCGCCAAGCGCGCCTCGCTGTCTTCCAGCGCGTGTCGCTGGGCTGCGCTGTAGGTGTCGATGGCCAGTATGATGTCGAAAAAAACGATCTTCAGCAGGCTATCGTAGATAGCCTGCTGCTCGCCATCACCGAGCAGGGCATGCAGCATTTCCGACAGGTATAGCCGATAGGCACCCAGGTACCATTCCAGATCGACGCCGACACGTTGATGCACCAGGCCGACCAGCAGGCGGTCGCGCACATAATCGCGCTCGTAGGGGCCGTTCCACAGGCGCCGGTAATACTCCTGCTGGCGCTGCTTGAGGCGTGACAGACCGGCGCTGTCGTTCTGCATGACCGCCGGCTGACCGAACGTGGCGAGATGATCGTAGAGCCTGTCAATGAAGACACGATGGGCAGGCTCCAGCTCCTCCGCGGCCCGATTCAGACGCAGCGCGTCGTCCGCCTGCCATTGCAGAAAGCGCTGGCGAGTCAGAATCTGCTCGGAACCCAGGCCGACCCTTTGCAGCAATGCCCTCAGCTCGTCTTCCATGCCCACCCCTGTTCGATGCACACACCCGACCACACCTGCGCATACGGGCTTTACGGCCGCGCCATCGTTACAGGAGCGTGGTTACAGGAGCGCGCGTCAGCCGATGCCATATAGCTATCAGGTTCGCAGCGGCGCTTTGCCGCCCTGTTGATGCAAGTCAGCAAACATGGTGGTTGGAGCGGCCTCAGGGGGTGCCGGGACGAGACAGCCCCGGCGGTCCATCGAGGGTGGCTCAGGCGGCCTGCTTGTCCGCCAGTTCCTTCTTCAGACGGCTGCGCAGTTCGCTCATCTGGGCGCCCATTTCCTCAAGGCGCTCGGCGTCGAACAGCTCTCGCGCCTGCGGGAACATCTCCGACTCCTCTTCCTCGATGTGATGCTCCAGTAGCTCCTTGCAAACCTTGGCCCGCCCGGAAAACTGCACGCTGCCCGGATCGGTAGCCTTGAGATCGGGCAGCACCAGGGAATCGACGGCTCGGTGCTCTTCCGTGGCCTCGTAGAACATCTTCAGTTCCTCCTTGCCGCCTGCTTCCTTGTAGGCCGGGTAGAGAATCTGTTCCTCGAGCTGGGTATGGATGGTCACTTCCATCTCCAGCTTGCTCAGCAGCTCGGCACGGGTCTTGACGGCGCGCTCGGTGGAATCGGTCAGGCGCGTCAGCAGATCCTTCACGCGCTCATGGTCCTCGATCAACAGGTCGATGGCGTTCATGTAGTGTCCTCTTCGGCTTCACGGCAATGAACCGGACGCTGCGGCCCGGCTCTAAAACATGGCTGCGGGCAGGCCACAACCGGACGGTTCAGGCGTACTCGTAAGTAGGCAGTGCGGTACGACTCTGGCTTTGCAGGTGCGCGATGGAAGGCGACATGCCCGCCTCCAGGGCCAGATCACGGCGAACCGAGCTGACCACCCACTCAAGCTGCGTTCGGGTCTGAGTCTGACCCTTGGAGAGCGCGCGCTTGACCAGAATGCGGTCGTCGTTGCGCAAGCTCAGTAGCAGCCCGCCATCCGGACGGGGCTCGGTGAGCACTTCGAACTCGGGGAAAGCGGCAGTAAGGAAACGTTGTGCAGCGGTCATTGTTCTGTACTCCAGTTATGTTCCAGCGAACGTTAACGGAGCAGCGTTCATGCCAACCCAGTTTTTTATTTTTAACCTTTAAAATCAAATATTTATGCAAAAACGGAAAAGACTTAAGCCGTGCAAAACGCAAGACGCAGCAGCCTGCGGGTTGCATTCTGCGACCTGCTCGACAATTCAGCCCTTGCGCCAGACGCTGGCAAGCCACGGTTGTTGCGCGCGCGGCAGCCCGGCCGGACGGTAGTAATGCTCGAGCTCGCTGAAGCCGGCAGCCAGTAGCAGCCTGCGCCAGGTCGGCCAGTCGTACCAGACACCGTAGCGATCACCGCTCCAGCCCTCCTCGTTGCGGCCGCGCGGATTGGAGCAGAACAGCACGCCTTCGGACCTCAGGGTCTGGTGCAACTGCGAAAGCACGCTCGGCAGCTCCGCACTCGGGACATGGAACAGCACCGCGTTGGCGAAAACGCCATCGAACGAGCCATGGGGAAGGTCCAGTTGCAGCAGATCCTGTTGCCAGACCTCGCAGCCGCTGTCGACACGGGCCATCTCGACGAAGGCCGCGTTGCCGTCCAGGCCGACGGCGACATGCCCGCGTGCCGTGAATGCCTTGAGATCGCGCCCCGGCCCGCAGCCAAGATCGAGGATACGCAGCGGCGCACGCGCCCGGATGTGACGCACCAGGGCCTCGATATTCTGACTGACGTCGTGCTCGCGCGTGCCCTCACGAAAGGCCTCCGCGTTGAGGCGGTAATAGTCGAGAGTACGCTGCGCCGCGTCGTGCGGATCGCTCATGGTCTGCTCCTGCAATGGATGATATGCGCCACCCTAGCGTGGCCTCGAGCCGACAACCAGGGCTACCTCCGGCCAAGGCCAGCATTGAGCGCTGCGCGAAAAACGCCGAGGATGAGCACAACGTGCGCCAGCGCACGCCGCTGACCCAGGCGTCGACCGTCCAGCCGCAGGACTGAAACTTGCAGCACGTAACATGTCGAAACCCTGTCTGGCTCCTTGCCACGGGCGGGGCATGCAGCACGTATCGGAACATCGAGACCCATCATGAACCAAGCTCTGCCGAAAATCGTACTGCTCGTCGAGGACGAGCCGCATATCCTCAGCCTGCTCTCGGACTATCTGGCCAGTGAAGGCTATCAGGTGCTGGAAGCGGACAGTGCGCCCAAGGCCTTCGAAATACTGGCGAGCAAGCCCCGTCTGGACCTGCTGGTGACGGACTTTCGCCTGCCGGGCAATGTATCGGGAGTGATGATCGCCGAGCCAGCGCTCAAGTTGCGCCCTGATCTCAAGATAATCTTCATCAGTGGCTACCCGATCGAGATCTTCGAGTCCGGCAGTGCCATTGCCCGCTCGGCACCGGTACTGGCCAAGCCCTTCGCGCTGGATACGCTGCGCAGCCAGATCCAGCAGTTGCTCGCCAGCTGAGCGACGTTGGCGCGATAACGAAAAAGCCCGCTTTGCAGCGGGCTTTTTCATGGCTGGACGGATCAGTTGATCTTCGGATCCAGTTCGCCGCTGGCGTAGCGCTGGAACATGCCTTCCAGCGAGATCGGCTTGATCTTGCTGGCATTGCCGGCGGTACCGAAGGCTTCGTAGCGGGCGATGCAGATGTCGCGCATGGCGGCGACGGTCTTGGCGAAGTACTTGCGCGGGTCGAATTCGCTGGGGTTCTTCGCCAGGAACTCGCGGATCGCGCCGGTGGAAGCCAGACGCAGGTCGGTGTCGATGTTGACCTTGCGCACGCCGTACTTGATGCCCTCGACGATTTCTTCGACCGGCACGCCGTAGGTCTCGCCGATCTCGCCACCGTACTGATTGATGATCTTCAGCCACTCCTGCGGAACCGAGGAGGAGCCGTGCATCACCAGGTGGGTGTCGGGAATGCGCGCATGGATTTCCTTGATGCGCTGGATCGACAGGGTGTCGCCGGTCGGCGGCTTGGTGAACTTGTAGGCGCCGTGGCTGGTACCGATGGCGATGGCCAGGGCGTCGACCTTGGTCTTGGCGACGAAATCGGCGGCCTCTTCCGGATCGGTCAGCAGCTGGCTGTGATCGAGCACGCCTTCGGCGCCGACGCCGTCTTCCTCACCGGCCATGCCGGTTTCCAGGCTACCCAGGCAACCCAGCTCGCCCTCCACGGACACGCCGCAGGCGTGGGCGAAGGCCACCGTCTGCTGCGTCACGCGGACGTTGTAGTCGTAGTCGGCCGGGGTCTTGCCGTCTTCCTTCAGCGAACCGTCCATCATTACCGATGAGAAGCCCAGCTGGATCGAGCGCTGGCAGACGTCCGGACTGGTGCCGTGATCCTGGTGCATGCACACCGGGATATGCGGGAATTCTTCGATCGCCGCCAGGATCAGATGACGCAGGAACGGTGCACCGGCGTATTTGCGCGCACCGGCGGAAGCCTGGACGATCACCGGGGAATCGGTCTTGTCGGCCGCTTCCATGATGGCGCGCATCTGCTCGAGGTTGTTGACGTTGAAGGCCGGCACGCCGTAGCCGAATTCGGCAGCGTGGTCGAGCATCTGGCGCATGCTGATGAGTGCCATGTTTTCCTTTCTCCCGGTCTGGGTCGTTTGATCGTGTAGAGCCTGCCGCAGTGGCCGGCGCTGTTCAAGCGCCGCACGCTGGGCGCGGCATTGTAGTGGCGGGCGCGACAAATGCCAGCGTCCCGCCGGCTTTCAACCGAATGCCTCGCAGCGGCGAAGCAGTTATAACTCGTGTCTCGCTAGATACTGATGAGCGACGCACTGCAGCCGTGGGCCAGTACCTGGTCATCGGCGACGCGGTACACCAACGCTTCGTTGCCCTTGTCATGGAAGGCGAGCACGCCATCGCTATAGAAAGTGCCACGCGTGGCAGGTTCCTTGTGCAGCGTATGAATGCGCTCGTCATTGCCGACCTTCAGGTCGATGACGGTGCGCCGGTCATCGGCGTAGCGCCAGGCGATGGTCTGCTGGCCCTGGCATTTCCAGCGAACGAAAGGCGCGTCCGGGCCGGATTGCCAATGTCCGCAACCGCCAAGCAGCACCGCAGCAAGCAGCATGGACAGGCCTTTGTTCATTCCTTCTCCTTGGCAGACGGTGATCAGGGGCAATCCTGCAGGCCGCCTTGCGTAGTGATGGTCGGGTCACCCGTGGCCTGCATTTCGACACGCTGGTCATGCTCGGCAGTCGGGCCGAGGACAGGCGGTGGCTCGAGTACCTGGCAGGCGCTATCCGGTGAATTCCCGGCGCAACCGGCCAACCCCAGGCAGCAAGCAGCAACAACGGCATATCGCATGGTGCATCCCCTTTCCTTGTTCCAGATAGAACAAAGACCACGGTGAGCCGCGGGGGTTGCTCCATGCACTGCCGGCCCGGCATATCCCGGGCCGGCAGGCGAGCGGCGCGAGGCGTTCACCTCGCCCGCGAAGTTCAGCCGGCGCGCTGTTCCAGCACCTCGACCGCCGGCAGCACCTTGCCTTCGACGAACTCGAGGAAAGCGCCACCACCGGTGGAAATATAGGAGATCTGTTCGGCCACACCATACTTGTCGATGGCCGCCAGGGTGTCGCCACCGCCAGCGATGGAGAAGGCCGGACTCTGCGCGATGGCCTGGGCCAGCACCTTGGTGCCGTTGCCGAACTGATCGAACTCGAACACACCCACCGGGCCGTTCCAGAGGATGGTCTGCGAGGCCTTGAGCATTTCGCCGAACATGGCGGCGGTCTTCGGCCCGATGTCCAGGATCATGTCATCGTCGGCAACGTCGGCAACGTCCTTGACCGTGGCCTCGGCGCTTTCGGCGAATTCCTTGGCAACCACCACGTCGACCGGCAGCGGTACGGCGACCTTGGCGGCGATGGCCTTGGCTGTGTCGAGCAGATCGGCCTCGTGCAGCGACTTGCCGACCTTGTAGCCGGCCGCGGCGAGGAAGGTGTTGGCGATACCGCCGCCGACGATCAGTTGGTCGCAGATGTCTGCCAGCGAAGTCAGTACGTCGAGCTTGGTCGATACCTTGGAGCCGGCGACGATGGCCACCATCGGCCGAGCCGGCTTGTCCAGGGCCTTGCCCAGCGCTTCCAGCTCGGCCGCCAGCAGCGGGCCGGCGCAGGCGACCTTGGCGAACTTGGCCACGCCATGGGTCGAGCCCTGGGCGCGGTGCGCGGTGCCGAAGGCGTCCATGACGAAAACGTCGCACAGCGCGGCGTATTTCTGCGCCAGCTCGTCGGTGTTCTTTTTCTCGCCCTTGTTGAAGCGTACGTTCTCCAGCAACACCAGCTCACCCGGCTGCACTTCGACGCCTTCGAGGTAGTCCTTGATCAGCGGCACGTCGCGGCCGAGCGCTTTGGACAGGTAGTCGGCGACCGGCTTGAGGCTGTCTTCCTCGCTGTAGACGCCCTCTTCCGGGCGGCCCAGGTGCGAGCAGACCAGCACCGCCGCGCCCTTCTCCAGGGCCAGCTTGATGGTCGGCAACGAGGCCAGGATGCGTGCATCGCTCTTCACCGCGCCATCCTTCACCGGCACGTTGAGGTCCTCGCGGATCAGCACGCGCTTACCCTGGAGGTCGAGATCGGTCATCTTCAAAACGGTCATGTTGGTCTTCCTTAAGGTCGAGAAGCAGCGATGTTCCAGGCGCGGCACGCTAGCGATGAGCCACGCGCAAATAATGGTCGGTGACGTCGAGCATGCGGTTGGCAAAACCCCATTCGTTGTCGAACCAGGCCAGCAGGTTCACCAGGCGCGGACCGGACGCCCGCGTCAGGCTGCCATCGACGATCGCCGAATGCGGATCGTGATTGAAATCGCAGCTGGCATGGGGCAGCTCGGTATACGCCAGCAAGCCCTGCAGGGGCCCGCTTTCGGCGGCTTCGCGCAGCACCCGGTTGATCGTTCGCGCATCGGTATCGCAGGCGGTCTGCAGCGTGATATCCAGGCAGGACACGTTCACCGTGGGCACCCGCACCGCTTTGGCCTGAATCCGCCCGGAGAGTTCCGGGAGCAGGCGTTCGATGCCACGCGCCAGCCCCGTGGACACCGGAATCACCGACTGGAAGGCCGAACGCGTGCGACGCAGATCCTCATGGTGATAGGCGTCGATCACCGGCTGGTCGTTCATTGCCGAGTGAATGGTGGTGATCGAGGCGTACTCGATACCCACCGCATCGTTGAGCAGCTTGAGCAATGGCACGCCACAGTTGGTAGTGCAGGATGCGTTGGAGACCAGCCGCTCGGCGCCGCTCAGTTGCTGCTGGTTGATGCCCATCACCACCGTGGCGTCGACATCGGCGGCACTGGCCATCGGCTGGGAAAACAGCACCCGCGGCACGCCTGCCGCGAGAAAGCGCTCGCCATCGGCACGGCTGGTGTAGGCGCCGGAACATTCCAGCACCAGATCGACATCCAGCGCACGCCAGTCGACCGCTTCTGGCGTCGACTCGCGCAACACCTTCACGCAGTGCCCGTTGAGATGCAGGCAGTCGCCATCCACGCTCACCTCGCCGGGAAAGCGACCGTGGGTGGAGTCGAAACGGGTGAGGTATTCCAGGCTGGCCATGTCGGCCAGATCGTTGAGGGCAACGAACTGAAAGTCGAAGGCTGCGCCGCGCTCATAGAAGGCACGCAGCACGCAACGGCCGATGCGGCCGTAGCCATTGAGGGCGACGCGATAGGGACGGGCGTTGGCCATGGGATTCGTCGGTCCTGGCGGTGGAAAACCGCTGCGCGGGTTTTCCACCCTACGCAAGGTGGCGTGACGTAGGGTGGATGACCGCAGTCATCCACCGCCGCTCGATTTCAGTCTTCCAGCAGCTCTTCGGCCACCGCGAGGATGTTGTCGACGGTGAAGCCGAACTCCTCGAACAGCTGGCCGGCCGGAGCCGACTCGCCGTAGCTGGTCATGCCGATGATGCGCCCGTCGAGACCGACGTACTTGTACCAGTAGTCCGCGTGCGCCGCCTCGATGGCGATGCGTGCACCGACTTCCACCGGCAGCACCTGCTGACGATAGGCCGCGTCCTGGGCGTCGAACACGCTGGTGCACGGCATCGAGACGACGCGCACCTTGCGGCCCTGCTCGGTCAGCTTGTCGGCGGCCTGCACCGCCAGGCTGACTTCCGAACCGGTGGCGATGAGGATCAACTCCGGCTCGCCGGCGCAGTTCTTCAGGATGTAACCACCGCGGGCGATGGCCGCTTCGGTTTCGTTGTCACGCACGTGGAACGGCAGGTTCTGGCGCGAGAAGATCAGCGCGCTCGGGCCGTCCTTGCGCTCGACCGCGTGCTTCCAGGCCACCGCCGATTCGACGGTGTCGGCCGGGCGCCAGGTGTCCAGGTTCGGCGTGGTGCGCAGGCTGGTCAGTTGCTCGATCGGCTGGTGGGTCGGACCGTCTTCGCCCAGACCGATGGAGTCGTGGGTGAACACATAGAGCACCCGCTGCTTCATCAGCGCGGACATGCGCACGGCATTACGGGCGTATTCCATGAACATCAGGAAGGTGGCGCCGTAGGGGATCAGGCCGCCGTGCAGGGCGATGCCGTTCATGATCGCGGCCATGCCGAACTCGCGCACGCCGTAGTACATGTAGTTGCCCGAAGCATCCTCGGCCACCACCGGCTTGCAACCCTTCCACAGGGTCAGGTTGGAGCCGGCGAGGTCAGCCGAACCGCCGAGCAGTTCCGGCAGCAGCGGGCCGAAGGCATTCAGGCAGTTCTGGCTGGCCTTGCGGCTGGCGATGGTCTCGCCCTTGCTGGCGACTTCACGGATGAACGCGCTGGCCTTCTCGGCGAAGTCGGCCGGCAGCTCGCCCGCCATACGCCGCTTGAACTCGGCGGCCAGGGCCGGGAATTCGGCCTCGTAGGCGGCGAAGCGCTTGTTCCACTCGTTCTCGGCGTCGGCGCCTTTCTGCTTGGCATCCCACTCGGCGTAGATCTCGGCCGGGATTTCGAAGGGGCCATGCTTCCAGCCCAGTGCTTCGCGGGTCAGGGCGATCTCGGCATCGCCCAGGGCGGCACCGTGGGATTCTTCCTTGCCCTGCTTGTTCGGCGAGCCGAAGCCGATGATGGTCTTGCAACAGATCAGCGTCGGCCGGTCGCTCTTGCGCGCGGTCTCGATGGCCATCTGGATCTCGTCGGCGTCATGCCCGTCGACATTGCGGATCACCTGCCAGTTATAGGCCTCGAAGCGGCGCGGGGTGTCGTCGGTGAACCAGCCGTGCACTTCGCCATCGATGGAGATGCCGTTGTCGTCGTAGAAGGCGATCAGCTTGTTCAGGCCCAGGGTGCCGGCCAGCGAGCAGACTTCGTGGCTGATGCCTTCCATCATGCAGCCGTCGCCGAGGAACACGTAGGTGTTGTGGTCGACGATGCTGTGACCGGGGCGGTTGAACTGCGCCGCCATGACCTTCTCGGCCACGGCGAAACCAACGGCGTTGGCCAGGCCCTGGCCCAGCGGCCCGGTGGTGGTCTCGACGCCGGCGGTGTAGCCGAACTCCGGGTGGCCCGGGGTCTTGCTGTGCAACTGGCGGAAATTCTTCAGGTCATCGATGGACAGGTCGTAGCCGGTCAGATGCAACAGCGAGTAGATCAGCATCGAGCCGTGGCCGTTGGACAGCACGAAACGGTCGCGGTCGGCCCATTGCGGGTTGGTCGGGCTGTGCTTGAGGTGGTCGCGCCAGAGCACTTCGGCGATGTCCGCCATGCCCATGGGGGCACCCGGGTGGCCGCTGTTGGCTTTCTGCACGGCATCCATGCTGAGTGCGCGGATGGCATTGGCTCGCTCACGACGGCTGGGCATCGCTGATCTCCTGCGGGGGTGTACGTAGAAAAAGGCGGCCATTTTCCCCTACCGAGGGTGGCCGGGGCAATGACTGAATGCCCCGGCACGCGCCGTCAATCCGCCAGCTCGACGCCCTGCCCGGCCAGCCGACAGACGCTCGATTCGTTATCCCCACGGGCCAGACCGGCAATTGCCGTCGCAGGGCGCAGCCGTCGCTGCCTGCCGGGACAGTCCGATTGGTGCAGCAAGGCCAATATCAAAACATTTTGATATTGGCCTTGCTGTACGAAAAGTGACCGACTAGACTGCGCACCTTATGAGCCTGCGCATTTCCCAGATCCGTTACGACGCCAGCGAGCAGCTCGCCGTTCTGTGCAAGGCCGGCGGGGATGCGCTGCGCCTGAACGTGCTGCGCGTACTGGCCAGCGATTCGTTCGGCGTACTGGAGCTGGCACAGATTTTCGCCATCGGCCAGTCGGGAATGAGCCATCATCTCAAGGTGCTGACTCAGGCCGGCCTGCTGGCGACGCGCCGGGAAGGCAACGCGGTGTTCTACCGACGCAGCCTGCCACAGGTGGACAGCCTGGGCGGCAAACTGCACGCGGCACTGCTCGACGAGGCCGACCGGCTGGAGCTGCCACGCGAGATCGAGGCCCGTATCGCCGCCGTGCACGCCCAGCGCAGCGCCGCCAGCGAGGATTTCTTCGCGCGCATGGCCGGTAGCTTCCAGGCTCGCCAGGACCTGATCGCCGGCCTGCCGCAGTATCGCGACAGCGTGCTGGCCCTGCTCGATGCGCTGAGTTTCGACGGCGCCGCCACCGCGCTGGAGGTCGGCCCCGGCGACGGCAGCTTCCTGCCGGAACTGGCCCGGCGTTTCGCCCGGGTGGTGGCGCTGGACAACAGTCCGGCGATGCTCGAGCTGGCGCGTATCCGCTGTGAAGAAGCGGGGCTTGGCAATGTCGAGCTGAAGCTCGCCGACGCGCTGCATGACGACTGCTTGCCGGCCGACTGCGTGGTGCTGAACATGGTGCTGCATCACCTGGCGGCGCCGGGCGAGGCGATGAAACAGCTGGCACGGCTGGTGAAAACGGGCGGCAGCCTGCTGATCACCGAGTTGTGCAGCCACAACCAGAGTTGGGCCAGGGAGGCCTGCGGCGACCTTTGGTTGGGCTTCGAACAGGACGATCTGGCCCGTTGGGCCGATGCCGCGGGGCTCACGCCCGGCGAGAGCCTCTACATTGGCTTGAAGAACGGTTTTCAGATCCAGGCCCGGTACTTTTCCCGGTCCGTCCCTGACGACCGACTCACCCACCGGTAATTAGGAAACCGATAGATGAGCGAATACTCGATTTTTACCTCCGAGTCCGTGTCCGAAGGGCATCCGGACAAGATCGCCGACCAGATCTCAGATGCGGTGCTCGACGCCATCATCGCCGAGGACAAGCACGCCCGCGTGGCCTGCGAAACGATGGTCAAGACCGGTGTGGCGATCGTCGCCGGTGAAGTGACCACCTCGGCCTGGGTCGACCTGGAGCAGTTGGTGCGCGACGTCATCGTCGACATCGGCTACAACAGCTCGGAAGTCGGTTTCGACGGTGCCACCTGCGGCATCATCAACATCATCGGCAAGCAGTCGGTGGACATTGCCCAGGGCGTCGACCGCTCGCGCCCGGAAGACCAGGGTGCCGGTGATCAGGGCCTGATGTTCGGCTATGCCAGCAACGAAACCGACGTGCTGATGCCGGCGCCGATCCGCTTCTCCCACGCGCTGGTCGAGCGCCAGGCCGAAGCACGCAAGAATGGCCTGCTGCCCTGGCTGCGCCCGGATGCCAAGAGCCAGGTCACCTGCCGCTACGAGAACGGCAAGGTTGCCGGTATCGATGCCGTGGTGCTGTCGACCCAGCACAACCCCGAGGTCAAGCAGAGCGACCTGCGCGAAGCGGTGATGGAGCTGATCGTCAAGCATTGCCTGCCGGCCGAGCTGCTGCACAAGGACACCCAGTATCACATCAACCCGACCGGCCAGTTCGTCATCGGCGGTCCGGTAGGCGACTGCGGCCTGACCGGACGCAAGATCATCGTCGACACCTATGGCGGCATGGCGCGCCACGGTGGCGGCGCCTTCTCCGGCAAGGACCCGTCCAAGGTCGACCGCTCGGCTGCCTACGCCGGCCGCTACGTGGCCAAGAACATCGTCGCCGCCGGCCTCGCCGAGCGCTGCGAGATCCAGGTGTCCTACGCCATCGGCGTGGCCCAGCCGACATCCATCTCGCTGAACACCTTCGGCACCGGCAAGCTCGGTGACGACAAGATCATCGAACTGGTCCGCGAGCACTTCGATCTGCGCCCGTACGCGATCACCACCATGCTCGACCTGCTGCACCCGATGTACAAGGCCACCGCGGCCTACGGCCACTTCGGCCGCACGCCCTACGAGATGACGGTGGGTGGCGACACCTTCACCGCCTTCACCTGGGAGCGCACCGACAAGGCCGACGCCCTGCGCGCTGCTGCCGGACTGTAGAAACCGCTGGCTGCGCATATCGAGCAAGCCCCGCCGGCCCACGCCGCGCGGGGCTTGCTCGTTTTTGCAGGGAACAAACGGCGGCGCATGCCCCGCCTCTGGTGCGAACCAGCCCTGAAAAACGCGATACGCAGCTTGCGCAGCCTCGGCGCGGTTAGGCAAGGTGATGCCCGGATAACCGATAGGGAGATTGGTCATGTCCGGCAAACCCGCCGCCCGCCTGGGCGACCCCAGCAGGTGCCCGAAAACCGGGCACGGTAACAATCCCATCGTCACCGGCTCGCCCGATGTTCTGTTCGACGGGCAGCCCGCCGCCCGCGCGGGCGACGCCACCGGCTGTGGCAGCGCGCTGACGGGCAACCTCATACCCAACGTGCTTATCAACGGCAAGCCCGCTGCCACCCTGGGCAGCCTGGGCGATCATGGCAACGCTATCGTCAGCGGGTCCGGCACCGTCAGCATCGGCAACACCCATACGCCCGCGTCTTTCACTCCCCCAGCGCCACTGCACCCGGCGCTCACCGCTGCTCTGGCGCCCGCCAGCGTACCGACGCAGCCGCAACCAGCTGTGCCCTTGGCTGCGCGTGCCTGGCGCGAGGAGCCCGGCGATCCCGCTCCGCTCGATCTGGAGGAAGAGGACGAGGAGGAAGAACTGACCACCGACCAGCGGATCACCTTGCGCATCGGGGTATTTTTCGACGGCACCGGCAACAATGCCGGCAACAGCACCATCGGCACCCAGTGCCGCGCAGCGGCGCTCGGCATCGATGAGCAGCAGGCCCAGGGCCTGATCCAGCGCTGCGAAACCCATCACCTCGACCCGGACAGCAGCTATGCCAACGATGTGAGCAATATCTGGCGGCTGTATGATCTCTACCGTGATGATTCAGGCCAACCATTACCTTCGGGCAAGGGCAATGCCGATTTACGTGTGTACGTTACCGGCATCGGCACGAGCACTGGCGAACCGGACACCCTGTTCCCCGGCCAGGCTTTCGGTCGCGGCGCGACGGGCGTGCCGGCCAAGGTCGAAGAAAGCATGAAGCTTCTCGCGCAGGCCCTGGACAGCTTCGCAGCGGAAAACCCCGCCACCCCTCCGACCCGGCTTGAACTGGACATTTTCGGCTTCAGCCGCGGCGCGGCGGCAGCCCGGCATTTCGCCAACCAGGTGCTTCTGCGCGAAGGGGGACCGCTGGGCGAATTGCGCCGCATGGGCAGGCTCGGCCTGGCCCCCGGCTTCGACTGGCAGGCCGATGTGCTGATCAATTTCATCGGCCTGTTCGACACCGTCGCGGCGCTGGGTGGCTGGGACGATTGGGGCGACCCCGCTGACGGCATCAATGGCGGTATCGATCTCTACCTGGCACCGGATGCGGCGCGCCAGGTCGTCCATCTGGTAGCGCGTGACGAGTTCCGTCGAAATTTCGCGCTCAATGGCGTTTCCCCGCCGCACCGGGAAATCGTATTGCCTGGTGCCCACTCGGATCTGGGCGGGGGCTACCAGCCGCAGGCCAACGAGCGTCTCTATCTGACGCGGCCATACAGCAACTGGGTCTACCGCGATACCGATCCATACCGCACCGAAGCCTACCGGCACGCACGACTCGACACCGGATATGCTCGTCAAGCCAGCCTGCTGGATCCGGAGGACGCCACGGCCCGGCTGGATACGGATGTCTGGGAGTATTTGCCTCCATTCAGCGGCGGGCGTGGCGACCAGATGAAATACGTGCTGGCGGCTCCCTATCTGGAGCGCCGGGTCTATGGACATCTCTCGCGAGTGTATCTGCGGGTGATGCATGCGCTGGCGCTGGAAGCAGACGTCCCCTTCAACCGCATTCAGGAAAAAGATCCAGCTCTAGCGCTTCCGGAAGAACTGATGCCCATCAACGACAAGCTACTGGCCTGGGCGAGAAGCGGCAGCGGTGCGCTGGATGCGGAAGAGGAGCGCCTGCTGCGCCAGCGCTATATCCACCTCTCCGCCAACTGGAATGCCGCTGCGGGACGCGGTGGCAGCACTCTGGATGTGGTTTTTATCAATGCCCCGGCCGAACACCAACGAGTTCGGCATAGCGATGCCCCGCAGGAAGCGAAGCAATGAAAGCGACACTGTTCAGCTTGCTGATCCTGCTACTCACGGGCTGCGCCAGCGCCGAGAGAACCCCCGGCGGCCTGCCCTATCCATATTGGCGCCTTGGCTTTCTGGCCCCCGACTACATGGAGGTCTGGGTGGAGACCGCCGCCGTGGAGGACATCCGCGGCCGACAATTCTTCCATGTAGGCAGCGGCATAGTTGCCGTTCGCACGCCACCCGACGGCCAGGGAGATGCTGCCGGCTGGGGCGAACGCTTCGGCTGGGGCGCGGGCCGCCACGTCAACGGTGCCGACCTGCCCAAACGCATCTACGTACGCTGGCAGTCCCTGGCCGAACCCCAGACCTACCGGATAACCCTCGAGATACCCGAGCGCGCCCGGCAATTGATGAGCGAACGGCTCGATCCGCCTTGCCGCACCAGCGAGTACCGCCATGCCCTGGCCCTGGGGCTCGCGCCTGGCGGCGTGGTCAGGGGCTGGGTCATGAGCACCTGCGGCGGGCCCATCGAAATCCTGCGCGCCCAGGCGGAAATCGAACCCAAGGGGCCATATGGCGGGCAATCCGATGGCGAATACTACTTCCTTTCGAAAAGCTCCAAAGCCTATATCGAAAGACATGGCATTCCCTACGGCTCATGGTGAGCAGCGATCAAGCTACCGAGCGCTTCTCCTCGGCCGCTCCGTTGATGGCCCGCAAGTGAAAATATCATGGCAGCACTTTCTCGACATACAGGCTAAACGCTATCATCCCCCTCCTTTTCGAATGGACTTGACCGATCACCTGTCGTGATCGGCTTTACAGGAGGTTATCCATGCGTATTTCCCATCTTTTCTGCTGCGCCGCCCTCGCCCTTGGTAGCGCTTCGCTGCACGCCGCCACGACTGACGCCCAGGCGAAGTGCGAAGAGCAGCTGACGGCCCAGCAAGGCAACCTGGAAACCGGCAAGTTGCTTGGCCAGATGCTCGGCAACGAGAAGCTGAACAACGCCCTGGCCAAGGTCGAAAGCGGCTGCCAACAGTTGAATGCCGAAGGCCTGACAGCCAATGCCGCTGGCGATGACGCCGCGGCAGTCAACGAGAAGGTCCAGGCCGTGACCCAGGCCAAGGATGCCCTGATCGGCCTGGGCAAGATGTTCGGCAAGTAGGCCTCGATGCCGTAATGAAAGCGCCCGCATCGACCGTGTGAAAACGTAGCGAGCGATGGTCAGGCAAGGCAAAAACAGGCAAAAAAGCGCAATTTACGAGCTGTAAATGAGCATTTTGAGCGTGTTTTTAACGCAGCATGGCCGAGCGCAGTAGTGTTCACGCAGCCTGACCTGCTGGCGCTTTTTTTGTGGGCTAGCTCTTCAACCGATAGCCAGTCTTGAAGATCCACCACACCGCCAGCAGGCATGCTGCGAGAAAGCCGAGGATCATCGCCAGGCTGACACCGACGCTGATGTCCGAAACGCCGTAGAAACTCCAGCGGAAGCCGCTGATCAGGTACACCACCGGGTTGAACAGGGTGACCTTCTGCCACAGCGGCGGCAGCATCTCGATGGAATAGAAGCTGCCGCCAAGGAAGGCCAGCGGCGTGACGATCAGCGCTGGGACGATCTGCAGCTTCTCCCAGCCATCGGCCCAGATGCCGATGATGAAGCCGAACAGGCAGAAGGTGATGGCCGTCAGCACCAGGAACAGCGTCATCATTAGCGGATGCTGGATCTCGTAGTCGACGAACAGTCGCGCGGTAAGCAGGATGATCACGCCGAGCACCAGCGACTTGGTCGCCGCCGCGCCAACGTAGCCGATGACGATCTCGACATAGGACACCGGCGCCGACAGCACCTCGTAGATGGTCCCGGAATAACGCGGCATGTAGATGCCGAACGACGCGTTGGAGATGCTCTCGGTGAGCAGCGCCATCATGATCAGGCCGGGGATGATGAACGCGCCATAGGGGATGCCGTGCATCACCTCCATGCGTGCGCCGATGGCCGAGCCGAACACGACGAAATACAGCGAAGTGGATATCACCGGGGTGGCGATGCTCTGCAGCAGGGTGCGCCAGGTGCGCGCCAGTTCGAACAGGTAGATCGCGCGGATCGCGTAGAAATTCATGCGGGCTTTTCCTCAGCGACCGTGAACCAGGTTGACGAAGATGTCCTCCAGCGAGCTCTGGCTCGACTGCAGGTCCTTGAAATCGATGCCGTGCGCGGCCAGGCGTTTGAGCAGCTCGGCGATGCCGGTGTCCTCATGCTGGGCGTCGAAGGTGAACACCAGCTGGTTGCCGGCATCGGTCAGCTCCAGCGGATAACTGGCCAGCTCTGCCGGAATCTGCGCCAGGGGCCTTTGCAGATGCAGGGTCAGCTGCTTCTTGCCGAGCTTGTGCATCAGTACGTCCTTGTCTTCCACCAGGATGATCTCGCCTTTGCTGATCACGCCGATGCGGTCGGCCATCTCCTCGGCCTCCTCGATGTAATGGGTGGTCAGGATGATGGTCACCCCGCGTTCACGCAGCCCGCGGACCATCTCCCACATGTCGCGGCGCAGCTCAACGTCGACGCCGGCGGTGGGTTCGTCGAGGAAAAGGATCGACGGCTCGTGGGACAGCGCCTTGGCAATCATCACGCGGCGCTTCATGCCACCGGAAAGCTCCAGGATGCGTGCGTTGCGCTTGTCCCACAGCGACAGGTCGCGCAGCAGCTTTTCCAGGAACGCATCGTCGGGCGCCTTGCCGAATAGCCCGCGCGAAAACCGCACTGTCGCCCAGACGCTTTCGAAGCCTTCGTTGAAAAGCTCCTGCGGCACCAGGCCGATCTTGGACCGCGCCGCGCGGTAGTCATGGACGATGTCGTGGCCGTCGACCAGCACCCGCCCGCTGCCCGGATTGACGATGCCGCAGATGATGCTGATCAGCGTGGTCTTGCCGGCACCGTTGGGGCCGAGCAGGGCGAATATCTCGCCCTTGCGGATCGTCAGGTCGATGCGCTTGAGCGCCGGATGGCCGGAGGCATAGGTCTTGGTCAGGTGCTCGATGGCGATGACAGGTTGCACGATAGTCGCTCCGCTGGGATCGGTGGCGGATTGTAAGTGAAAAACGGGGTCGACCGGCTCGCCTGGGCAATTGCTGATCCCGATCATGTCGCTGCGCCTCCGGCCGGCGCATGCTCGGGACCAACCCCACTGGCTATGGGACAAACCGCATGCAACGAATCAAAGCGGCCTGCCTGGCCCTGCTGGCCGGCCTGAGCCTGCTCTGGTGGCTGGCCAACGACTTCACGACGGGCAGCTACTCCCGTTTCTGGCCGCTGCGGGCGGACATGGTTCAGTACACCGGCGTACTCGCCATCGCCGCAATGAGCGGCGCCATGCTGCTGGCGATCCGCCCACGGCGCATCGAAAGGCTTTTCGACGGTCTGGACAAGACCTATCGGCTCCACAAGTGGCTGGGTATCGCCGCGCTGGCGCTCGGCGTGGTGCACTGGGGCTGGGCACAGGTGCCTAAATGGCTGGTCGGTCTGGGCTGGCTCGAACGCCCGCTCCGGGCCGGAGCCGAGCAGGCCAGGAGCGGCCTTGCGGCATGGCAGCACAGCCAGCGAGGCCTGGCCGAAGACATCGGCGAGTGGGCGTTCTACAGCGCAGTCGTGCTGCTCAAGCGCATTCCATATCGCTGGTTCTTCAGAACCCATCGCTGGCTGGCGCTGGTCTACCTGGCGCTGGTCATTCACTCGCTGATACTGATGCAGCCTGCCTACTGGCGCAGTGCGCTCGGCCCGGTGATGGCGCTGCTGCTGCTCGCCGGATCGCTGGCCGGACTGGTTTCGCTTGCCCGCCGCATCGGTCGCAGGCGTCAGGTGATCGGGCACATCCACGCGCTGCATCATCATGCGGACAACCACGTCCTGCGCGTCGACATCACGCTCGACGGCCCCTGGCCTGGCCACCAGGCCGGCCAGTTTGCCTTCGTCACCTTCGACGAACGCGAAGGCCCGCACCCATTCAGCCTGTCCAGCGCCTGGTGCAATGACGGCAAACTGGCATTCGCCATCAAGGGCCTGGGCGATTACACCCGCACGCTGCCCGAGCGCCTCTCGGTCGGCGATCCGGTAAGGGTCGAAGGCCCGTATGGCTGCTTCGACTTCAAGGGTCGCAAGCGATCGCAGATCTGGGTCGCGGGGGGCATCGGCATCGCGCCCTTCATTGCCCGCCTGCAGGCCCTGGCCAATGGCAGCGCCGACGGCGGCGGCAATGTCGATCTGTTCTACAGCACCAATGCGCCGGACCAGGACTTCATCGAGCGCATCCGCCAACTTGCCGAACGCGCCCACGTTCGCCTGCACCTGATGATTGCCAGCGAGCACGGTCGCCTGACGCCCGAGCGCCTGCGTCAACAGATACCCCACTGGCTGGACTGCGACTTCTGGTTCTGCGGCCCGTCGGGCTTTGCCCGCGACCTGCGCCGAGGCCTGCAGGCACACGGACTGGCGCAGGGCGACTTCCACCAGGAACTGTTCAATATGCGCTGACGCACAGTCGTGCCGACACCTCACAGGCGACAATGGCGCCACGGCCGGCGACGGCCGTGGTCGCCAACCGGAGCAAGGATGCTCGCCATGCAACGTCTGATCGCCCTATCGCTATACCTGTTTTCCCACTGCGCCCTCGCCGCCTGCCCCGACTGGACAGCCGATCAGGCTGCGCGCGAAATCACTCATCTCAGCCAGCTGCTCGGCCAATGGGACGAGGCCTACCATGTCCACGGCCAGTCACTGGTCGATGACGAGGTCTACGATCAGAGCCGCGCGCGCCTGCAGCAATGGCGGCGCTGCTTCACGACCGCCAGCGCCGAACCCGACCCGTTGCAGGGCGCCGCCGGCACGCACCCGCATCCGGTGGCACAGACCGGACTGTCCAAGCTGCCCGACGAGCAGGCGGTCAGGCACTGGATGGCCCGGCGAGACGATCTCTGGATCCAGCCCAAGGTCGATGGCGTGGCGGTCACCCTGGTCTATCGCGACGGCATCCTGCAGCAGGCGATCAGCCGTGGCGACGGCCGCCGCGGCCAGGACTGGAGCGCCAGGGTCCGCCAGTTGCCGGCAGTCCCCCGGCAAGTGAACAGCTCTGCCGAAATCGTTCTGCAGGGCGAACTCTACTGGCGCCAGCCGGCTCACGTGCAGGCGCGGGACGGCGGCAGTGGTGCACGCGGGCGAGTCGCCGGGGCGATGGCAAGCCACCGACTGACAGCCGCAGAGGCCGCCAGCATCGGCCTGTTCGTCTGGGACTGGCCCAACGGCCCGAGCAGGATGAACGCACGCCTGGACGGGCTGGCAGCGCTGGGCTTCGACGATAGCCGGCGCTACACCCTGTCACTGGCCGGATTCGCCGAGGCACGCCACTGGCGCGAGCACTGGTACCGCCAGGCGCTGCCTTTCGCCAGCGACGGCGTGGTATTGCGCCAGGGTTCGCGCCCGGCAGGGGTGCGCTGGCAGGCCGAACCGCCGCACTGGGCCGTTGCCTGGAAGTACCCGTTGCGTACCGCGCTGGCCGAGGTTCGTCGGGTGGATTTTCGTATCGGCCGCAGCGGCCGGATCACCCCCTTGCTGGAGCTCGAGCCGGTGCAGCTGGATGACCGGCGCATCAGCCGCCTGAGCCTTGGCTCGCTGTCGCGCTGGGAGGCGCTCGATATCCGTCCGGGCGATCAGGTCACCATCGTGCTCGCCGGGCAGGTCATCGCGCAGTTGCAATCGGTGGCCTGGCGCAGCCCGGTCCGGGCATCGGTGGACACGCCGGACCCGTCCCGCTATCACACGCTGAGCTGCTGGCGGCCGGAGCCCGGCTGCCGGCAGCAGTACCTGGCCCGGCTCACCTGGCTTGGGGGCAAAAAGGGCTTGCGCCTGCCCGGCATCGGCAGCGGCACATGGGCCGCCCTGCTCGATGCGGGCCTGCTCGGTGAGCCACTCGCCTGGCTGCAGCTGGAGCATGAACAACTGGCCGGGTTGCCGGGCTTCGGCAAAGCCCGCACCGAGCGTCTGCTCAAGGCGCAGCGCCTGGCCCACCGTCGCTCGCTCGGCGCCTGGCTTGCCGGCCTCGGCATGCCCGCCGTCAGGCACATCGACACGACGCCGGGCTGGGAGGCGCTGGCCAGTCGCGGGGAAGCGGCCTGGCTCGCTCTGCCCGGCATCGAGCGGGCGACCGCACGGCGCTTGCAGGCCTTCTTCAGCGACCCTCACATCGCGGCCATCAGGCGCACGCTACAGTCCGCTGGAATTCCAGGCGCCTGATGGCACTTCGAGGGACCTCCATGGTCGACATCTGCTGGCTCAAGCAGACGGAGAAGATCGTGCCCAGTCGGTTCACCCATGCTGCCCTGATGGCGGCCTGCTTGCTCGCAAGCGCGCTCTGCAGTGCCGTGCAGACGACCGACCACCACTGCGAAGGGCAGCGCACCCGCTATGGCCATGAACTTCAGGAAGCACGCCTGAGCGGCGACAAGGTGCGCATGCAGTCGCTGGAAGAAACCTTGCAGCGACTGGCGGCGATCTGCCGGGGCGAGGTGCCTCCGGCCAAGCGTCCCGCATTCGAACAGGCCAGCCAGGAAGTCAACGAGCGTGAAGCCCAGCTGCGCGAAGCGCTGAGCCAGGGCGATCCGCTACTCACGGAGCGTCGCCAGCGCGCCCTCGCCGAAGCGCGGCGCCGGCTCGAGGCCACCCGCCGCTGAGCGTCACCCGGGCGGCGGCGATTTCATTCAGTAGGCACGAAATTCCTTGTGGCAGGCTTCACAGGCGTCCTCGACGCGCTGAAAGGCCGGGGCCACGCTCTCGGGTCGTGGTGGCGCTGCCGTGGTCGCCTCGACAAGCGCCGCAGTGCGGGCCTCAAGCTCGCGGGCCATTTCGTTGAAGCGCGCCTGCTGCTGCCAGACGTCATCACGGGCGTCGCTCTGTTCTTCCTTGACAGCGGGGTAATGCTGCCAGGGCTGGCGCGACAGCTCGTCGAGACGTGCAGCCCCGGCGACGAAGGCATCGGCATCGAACGGCAGACGCCCACGCAGCATGCCGCCAAGGTCCTCCTTGGTATCGAGCATCGCCTGGTAGATCGCCTTGCGCTTGCCGAGCGGCGAGTTCGGATCGACCCGGTCGCAGGCGATCAATGTCATCGCGGCAAACAGCGACAGGCTCAGCAGTCTCAGCTTCATGATTCAACCACTCGTCAATCAAAGCGCCGGATTATCCCCGGGACGACCCAGGAGGACAAATCCTCCGCCAGGCGCCCGCTAACGTGACCAACTGCCACCGGCGCTTTCGCAGTCGATTCTCGCCTGTGCCCGATCACTGGCGTGATAGTGGTAGGTGACGATGCGCGAAGCCTCGTCGATGGTGGTCGGCATCGGGCTGCTGCTCGCCTGCGAGCCGGTGGCGCGCTCGTTGGAGAGGGTTTCGGGCGTCATCGGCGCGGTGCAGATGCCAAAATGGCCGGCCGGGCAACTGTCGCGAATCTCACGCCGGGAATTCTTCACCGCCTCGTTGTCCTGGCAGACCCAGTCGATCGCTGAATCCTGCTCCATGCCGCGGAATTCGAAGCATTTTTCGGTGACCACCGGAGCCGGCACCGCACCGGACGTTTCGCTATGTACGTAACAGGATTTCGCCGCAGCGGGCAGGCTGACTGCCGCAACGACGAACATGGGCGCCAGGCGAAGCATCAGGTTCATCCGCGTTCCTCCCTAGACATTGGCCGACGCCATTTCGCCGGGCCTATCGTATTTGACCCGTGCCTGCCTGGCAGGTTCGGCCGACAGGCCGGCACCAAAGTCGCCGGGGCACGGTCCATCGAGACCCTGGTACGCAGCATCGATTTCAATCGCCTGCCCATGGACGGCATGCTTTCCTTCCTGCTGTTCGCCGGCGCATTGCACATCAACCTCGACGACCTTCGGGCGCGGCGCTGGTCCATCGGTCTGCTCGCCACCCTCGCTGGCACGTGGCGAGCCACCGAGCCCCGGCGAGGTGTCGGGACCGATCAGCATGGTCGTGGCCGGGCTGATTATCGGCAACCTGGCCAGACGCCACGCGATGTCCACGCACACCCGGGAAAATCTCGACAATTTCTGGGAGCTGCTCGACGATATCCTCAACGCCGTGCTGTTCGTCCTGATCGGCATGGAGCTGCTTCTGCTGCCGTTCAGCGCGCAGTACCTGCTGCTGGCACTGTGTGTGACCCCGCTGATCCTCGCCACCCGCCTCGCTGCGGTCGGCCCGCCGGTGCTACTGTTGCGCCGCCTGGGCCACTCGCTGCCGGCCGGGTCAGCATCCTCACCTGGGGCGGGTTGCGCGGTGGCATTTCCGTGGCACTGGTGCTGGCATTGCCACCCAGTGACGAGCGCAGCGTGCTGCTGAACGTCACCTACCTGGTGGTGCTGTTTTCCATCCTCGTCCAGGGTCTGAGCATCGGCAGGCTGGTGCGACGCATCTGTGCGGTATCGTCCGGGCAGGACTGACAGGCTTGGGCTTTGCCGGCAGGCCCGGCTATAATCGCCCGGCTTTCCGGTCGACTCCGCTTCGGCCGTGCCCGCCACCCGTCCGAGGGGCGCTGCAGCAGGCTGAAACCTGTTCTTGGATCTCGCAAGCCACCGTGCTTCCCTGCTTCACCGCAGTCGATCCAGATCAGGCTTCACCTGTCAGGCTCGGATGGGGCGTTTCCTGAAACGCATCAACGGCGCCCATTCGCACCTTTTACGAATGGAGAACTCTTCGATGAGTGCTGTCATGACGCCTGCCGGTTTCACCGATTTCAAGGTCGCCGATATTTCCCTGGCCGCCTGGGGCCGCCGCGAAATCATCATTGCCGAATCCGAAATGCCCGCGCTGATGGGCCTGCGCGGCAAGTACGCCGCCGAGCAGCCGCTCAAGGGCGCGAAGATCCTCGGCTGCATCCACATGACCATCCAGACCGCCGTGCTGATCGAAACGCTGATCGCCCTCGGCGCCGAAGTACGCTGGTCGTCCTGCAACATCTTTTCCACTCAGGACCAGGCCGCTGCCGCCATCGCCGCCGCCGGCATCCCGGTATTCGCCTGGAAGGGCGAAACCGAGGAAGAGTACGAATGGTGCATCGAGCAGACCATCCTCAAGGACGGCCAGCCGTGGGACGCCAACATGGTGCTCGACGACGGCGGCGATCTGACCCAGATCCTGCACGACAAGTACCCGCAGGTGCTCGAGCGCGTCCACGGCGTGACCGAAGAAACCACCACCGGTGTGCACCGCCTGCTCGACATGCTCAAGGGCGGCACCCTGAAGATCCCGGCGATCAACGTCAACGACTCGGTCACCAAGAGCAAGAACGACAACAAGTACGGCTGCCGTCACAGCCTCAACGACGCCATCAAGCGCGCCACCGACCACCTGCTGTCGGGCAAGCAGGCCCTGGTGATCGGCTATGGTGACGTGGGCAAGGGCTCGGCGCAGTCGCTGCGCCAGGAAGGCATGATCGTCAAGGTTTCCGAAGTCGACCCGATCTGCGCCATGCAGGCCTGCATGGACGGCTTCGAGCTGGTCTCCCCCTACAAGGACGGCATCAACGACGGCACCGACGCCAGCGTCGACGCCGCGCTGCTGGGCAAGATCGACCTGATCGTCACCACCACCGGCAACGTCAACGTGTGCGACGCCGGCATGCTCAAGGCGCTGAAGAAGCGCGCCGTGGTGTGCAACATCGGCCACTTCGACAATGAGATCGACACCGCCTTCATGCGCGCCAACTGGGGCTGGGAAGAGGTCAAGCCGCAGGTGCACAAGATCCACCGCACCGGCAAGACCGTCGACCCGACCAACGACGACTACCTGATCCTGCTGGCCGAAGGCCGCCTGGTGAACCTGGGCAATGCCACCGGTCACCCGAGCCGGATCATGGACGGTTCCTTCGCCAACCAGGTGCTGGCGCAGATCCACCTCTACAACGAGAAGTTCGCCGACCTGCCGGTAGCCGAGAAGAGCCAGAACGTCACCGTCATGGTGCTGCCGAAGAAGCTCGACGAGGAAGTGGCGCTGGAAATGGTCAAGGGCTTCGGTGGCGTGGTTACCCAGCTGACCACCAAGCAGGCCGAGTACATCGGCGTTGCCGTCGAAGGTCCGTTCAAGCCGGACAGCTACCGCTACTAAGCCGGTCACGCCACAGCCCACGAGCGCCATGCGCGCTCGTGGGCTGTGGCTTGCAGCTCAAGGAATTTCTGTATGACCTCTTCGAACCGCCCTTCCATCAGCTTCGAGTTCTTCCCCACCAAGACCGAAGCGGGGCATGAAAAACTGCTGAACGTGGCCCGCCAGCTGGCCGGCTATCAGCCCGACTTCTTCTCCTGCACCTACGGTGCCGGTGGTTCCACACGCGACCGCACGCTGAACACCGTGCTGCAGCTAGACGGCGAGGTGAAGATCCCCACCGCACCGCACCTGTCCTGCGTCGGCGACACCAAGACCGAGTTGCGCGAGCTGCTGAATCTCTACCAGAGCGCTGGCATCAAGCGCATCGTCGCCCTGCGCGGTGACCTGCCGTCCGGCATGGGCATGGCCAGCGGCGAGCTGCGCTACGCCAACGAGCTGGTGGAGTTCATCCGCGCCGAAACCGGCGATCACTTCCATATCGAGATCGCTGCCTACCCGGAAATGCATCCGCAGGCACGCAACTTCGAAGACGACCTGACGAATTTCGTGCGCAAGGCGCAGGCCGGTGCGGACAGTGCCATCACCCAGTACTTCTTCAATGCCGATTGCTATTTCTACTTCGTCGAGCGCGTGCGCAGACTCGGGGTGGAAACGCCGGTGGTACCGGGCATCATGCCGATCACCAACTACAGCAAGCTGGCGCGTTTCTCCGATGCCTGCGGCGCGGAAATTCCGCGCTGGGTACGCAAGCAGCTCGAAGCCTATGGCGACGACATGCAGAGCATCCAGGCCTTTGGCGAACAGGTGATCACCGAGATGTGCGAAAAGCTGCTGGCTGGCGGCGCACCGGGCCTGCATTTCTACACGCTGAATCAGGCCGAACCGAGTCTGGCGATCTGGAACAACCTCAAGCTGTCTGGCTGAGCGCAATCCGCTCCGTAGAAATACGGAGCTGGCTAATGAACGCCTGACCTGCGACACTGTCAGAGCAATGCGGCGTTGACAGGCTCTGTTATACTCCGCGCTTCCGCCAGGCTTACGCCCGGATGCCGCCCTTATTATCCGCGGCAGGACCGGACGGGATCGCACGCCAGTCGCGATTCAAGCCAGGCATGATCATCCCAGGGCCATGCCCCTAACAAGACAGGATTACTCATGTCCTTTGCTTCCCTCGGTCTCTCCGAGGCTTTGGCCGGTGCCGTCGAAGCTGCCGGTTACACCCAGCCTACCCCCGTGCAACAGCGGGCCATTCCCGCCGTGTTGCAAGGCCGTGACCTGATGGTCGCCGCCCAGACCGGAACCGGAAAGACAGGCGGTTTTGCCCTGCCGGTACTCGAACTGCTGTTTCCGGGTGGTCACCCGGACCGTGAACACCGCTACGGCCCGAAACAGCCGCGCGTGCTGGTGCTGACGCCGACCCGCGAGCTCGCCGCCCAGGTTCACGACAGCTTCAAGATCTATGCCCGCGACCTGCCGCTGAAAAGCACGGTGATCTTCGGCGGCGTCGGCATGAACCCACAGATCCAGGCTGTCGCCAAGGGACTCGACGTACTCGTCGCCTGCCCGGGCCGACTGCTCGATCTGGCCAATCAGAAAGCCATCGACCTGTCGCATGTGGAGATCCTCGTCCTCGACGAAGCCGACCGCATGCTCGACATGGGCTTCATCCATGACGTCAAGAAGGTCCTCGCCAAGCTGCCGGCCAAGCGCCAGAACCTGCTGTTCTCGGCGACCTTCTCCAAGGACATCACCGATCTGGCCGGCAAGCTGCTACACAACCCCGAGCGCATCGAGGTGACCCCGCCGAACACCACGGTCGAGCGCATCGAACAGCGCCTGTTCCGCGTCGCCGCCAGTCACAAGCGCGCCCTGCTGGCCCACCTGATCACCCAGGGCGCCTGGGAACAGGTGCTGGTCTTCACCCGTACCAAGCACGGCGCCAACCGCCTGGCCGAGTACCTGGAAAAGCATGGTCTGCCGGCTGCCGCGATTCACGGCAACAAGAGCCAGAACGCCCGTACCAAGGCCCTGGCCGACTTCAAGGCGAATCAGGTACGCATCCTGGTCGCCACCGACATTGCCGCGCGCGGGCTGGACATCGATCAATTGCCTCACGTGGTCAACTTCGAGCTGCCCAATGTCGAGGAAGACTACGTGCACCGTATCGGCCGTACCGGCCGTGCGGGACGCAGCGGTGAGGCCATCTCACTGGTGGCGCCCGATGAAGAGAAGCTGCTCAAGGGCATCGAACGCCTGACCAAGCAGCGCATTCCAGAAGGCGACCCGATGGGTTTCGATGCCAGCAGCATCGAAGCGGAGAAGCCCGAAGTACGCGAGCCGCGCCAACCGCGCCCGCAGCGCGGCGAGCGCAAGGCGCATGGCGAACGAGACAAGCCGGCCGAAAAGGGTGCCGAGCAGAAGGAACGCAATCGCCGCAGCAAGAGCAAGGCCCGCAAGCCTGCTCGCGACGGCGTGACCAGCGAAGCCCAAGCCATTTCCCGACCACCACAACTGCCTCCGGATCGTGCCCCGGACGAGTTCCTCGACGACGAAGTGGACAACTTCGGCAACCGGGTCGACTACGTCAGCCCGTACCAGAACAAGCAGAACCGCGGTCGGCGCCCCGGCGCCCCCGCCCAGCCGGGCGCCGCACCGCGCGCAGCCGGAGCCGGAGCCACTCGTACGGGTGGCGCGGGTTCGCCGGCCGGCAAGGGCAAGCGTCCGGGCCAGGGTCAGGCGGCACGCAGCGGGCAGCCGCGCAGCAATGGCCAGCCACGGCGCAAGAATGAAGGCCGGCGGATCGAGGAGCCTGCGGTGACGCGCCAGGAAGCCGCCAAGCCGCGTGAGAAGCAGCCGGTGATCATCCACAAGGAATCGAAGATCGACCGCCTGCCCAGCCTGGATCAGCTCGAGCAGTTGCCAACCCGCCCACGGGGTGAGAAGCCGGCCCTGCTGACGCGCAACCGCGAAGCCTGAGCCACAAACGAAAACGCCGCCCGATGGGCGGCGTTTTCGTTTCTGCCGAGTCGAAGACGCTGCTGGGCGCCTCCGGCGCCGTCAGTCCTCTACGGGCTGCGCCTGGGCACTCTCCCGCCAGCCACCGCCCAACGCCTTGAACAGATTGACTTCGCTGGTCATCTGCGCCAGCCGATCGCTGATCAGTTGCTGCTGCACGCTGAACAGCTGACGCTGCGCATCGAGTACGGTCAGGTAGCTGTCCACGCCGGTGCGATAGCGGCGCTCGGCCAGCTGGTAATAATCCTCGCTGGTCTGCAGCAGATCGCGCTGCGCCTGCACCTGGCGCACGTAGGTGGCCTGGGCGGCAAGCCCATCGGCCACTTCGCGGAACGCCGTCTGGATCGCTTGTTCGTACTGCGCCACCTGGATGTTCTTGCTGATCTGCGCGTAATCCAGGTTCGCCCGCAGTTGGCCGGCGTTGAAGATCGGCACGCTGATGCTCGGCGAAAAGCTCCAGTAACCGGAACCGCCGTCGAACAGGCCGGACAGCTCGCTGCTGGCCGTACCCGCCGCACCAGTCAGGCTGATGCGCGGGAAAAAGGCCGCACGCGCCGCGCCGATGCTGGCATTGATCGCCCTGAGCTGGTATTCGGCCTGGAGGATGTCCGGGCGCTGCTGCAGCAGGTCCGAAGGCAGCCCGACCGGCAATGTCGCCAGCTGGGTCCGCTCCAGGCCATCGCCCGACGGCAAGCCGGCCGGCAGGCCCTGCCCCAGCAACAGCGCCAGCGCGTTACGATCCTGCGCCACCAGCCGCGTGTACTGCTCGATGCTCACCCGCGCACTGTCGACGGCACTGCGCGCCTGGCGCAGCTCCAGCGCCGAAGCGACACCGACGTCGAAACTGCGCTGGGTCAGGCCGAAGCTCTCTTCGTAAGTCTTGAGCGTATCGCGGGTGACCTGCAGCAGGGCCTGATCGGCCTGCAGCGTCAACCAGGCGTTGGCGACGCTGGCGATCAGGCTGATTTGCGTACTGCGCTGCGCAGCCTCGCTGGCGAAGAACTCCTCCAGCGCCTGCTCGCGCAGGCTGCGCAGGCGGCCGAACAGATCCAGCTCCCAGGACACGCCGAAGGTAGCGCTGTACTGGCTGCTGATACCAGGCTCGCCGCTCATGTTCAGATCGCCCGGCGTACGACTGCGCGTGCCCGAGCCATCGGCACTCACGACCGGCAACAGATCGGCCCGCTGTACGCGATACAGCGCACGGTAGGCATCGACGTTGAGCGCCGCGGCGCGCAGGTCGCGGTTGTTCTCCAGCGCGACTTCGATCAATTGCTGCAGTGCCGGGTCACGGAAGAATTCACGCCAGCCAAGCACCCGCGCAGAGCTCTGCACAGCAGCTTGCGAGTAAGCCTCGCCTTGCGGCCAATCTGCCGCGACCGGGGCCTGCGGGCGCTGATACTCGGGTATCAGCGAGCAGCCGCCCAGCGCCGCGAAGAGGGCCAGGCTCAACAGGGACTTGTTCACAACGAATCCTCCTTCACAGCCTTGTCGGCGGATTTCGTGCGATCGAAGAACGAGCAGATCATCACGTAGAACAACGGAATCCAGAAAATTGCCAGCACCGCCGCAGTGAGCATGCCGCCGATGACGCCGGTGCCGATGGCGTGCTTGCTGCCTGCACCAGCGCCGGAAGCCAGCGCCAGCGGTACCACGCCGAGAATGAACGCCAGCGAAGTCATGATGATCGGCCGCAGACGCATGCGGCACGCCTGCAGCGCTGCATCGGCATAGCTCAAACCCTGCTCGTGCAGTGCCTTGGCGAACTCCACGATGAGGATCGCGTTACGAGCCGACAGGCCGATGGTGGTGACCAGGCCGACCTGGAAAAACACCTCGTTGGACAACCCGCGCAACAGCGTGAAGGCCAGTGCCCCGACGATACCGAGCGGCACGACCAGCATCACTGAGAACGGAATCGACCAGCTCTCGTACAGCGCGGCCAGGCAGAGGAAGACCACCAGCAGCGACAGGGCGTAGAGCGCAAGGGTCTGCGAGCCCGCCAGCCGCTCCTCGTAGGACTGCCCGGTCCAGGAGTAGCCGACTCCGGGCGGCAGCTGCGCAGCGATGCGCTCGACTTCCGCCATGGCATCCCCCGAACTGTAGCCGGGCGCCGGTTCACCGAGCATCTCGATCGCGCTGACCCCGTTGAAACGCGACAGCTTGGGCGAACCGTAGCTCCATTCACCGGTAGCGAAGGCACTGAAAGGCACCATTTCTCCGGCATCGTTGCGCACGTACCACTTCTGCAGATCCTCAGGGCTCATGCGCGCACCGGCGACGCCCTGCAGATACACCTTCTTCACCCGCCCGCGGTCGATGAAGTCATTGACGTAACGGCCACCCCAGGCGATGGACAGCGTACTGTTTACGTCCGCCAGCGAGATGCCCAGCACCCGTGCCTTCTCGTCGTCGATCAGCACCTGATACTGCGGCTCGTCACGCAAGGAGTTCGGCCGAACCCGGGTCAGCACAGGGCTCTGGCTGGCCAGCTGGAGGAATTTATCCCGCGCCTGCTGGAGCACTTCCTGCCCTACGCCGGCCCGATCCTGCAGATACAGGTTGAAGCCGGTGGCAGTACCCAGTTCCATGACCGCCGGCGGCGCGAAGGCGAATACCTGGGCGTCGCGGAAGCTGGCGAAATGCTGCTGCGCACGCTGAGCCAGCGCGAACACGCTGTCTTCCTCGTCGGTGCGCTCGCTCCACGGCTTGAGGCCGATGAAGGCGATACCCGAACTCTGGCCGCGGCCGGCGAAACTGAAGCCGGTCACGGTGAACACGGAGCGCACGATGTCGCCTTCCTCTTCCAGCAGATAGGTGCGCATGGCATCGATGCTCTGCTGCGTACGCTCGGCGGTTGACCCGGATGGAGTCATCACCTGGGCGAACAGTACGCCCTGATCCTCTTCGGGCAGGAACGCGGTCGGGATGCGGCTGAACAGCACCACCATCACGCCGACGATCAGCACGTAGAGCAGCAAGAATGGCGCCTTGCGCTTGAGCACGGCCCTTACGCCGCGCTCGTAGCCGTTGACGCTACGATCGAAGGTGCGATTGAACCAGCCGAAGAACCCGCCCTTCTCGTGATGCTCGCCCTTGTCGATGGGCTTGAGCAGTGTCGCGCAGAGCGCCGGAGTGAAGATCAGCGCCACCAGCACCGAGAGCACCATCGCCGAAACGATGGTGATGGAAAACTGCCGATAGATGACCCCGGTCGATCCGCCGAAGAAGGCCATCGGCAGGAGCACCGCCGACAGCACCACGCCGATGCCGATCAGCGCGCCCTGGATCTGGCCCATGGACTTGCGCGTGGCTTCCAACGGCGAGAGGCCCTCCTCGCGCATCACCCGCTCGACGTTTTCCACCACCACGATGGCGTCGTCGACCAGCAGGCCGATCGCCAGGATCATGGCGAACATGGTCAGCGTGTTGATGCTGAAGCCGAAAACCGCGAGCACGCCGAAGGTACCCAGCAGCACCACCGGCACCGCCAGCGTCGGCACCAGGGTCGCGCGGAAGTTCTGCAGGAACAGGTACATCACCAGGAACACCAGCACGAACGCTTCGAGCAGCGTTTGCATGACCCCGGTTATGGAGGCGGAGATGACCGGTGTGGTGTCGTACGGATAGACCACCTCGACGCCTGGCGGGAAGAACGGCTTGAGTTCGTCGATGGTCTTGCGCACGCCCTCTACGGTGTCCAGCGCGTTGGCGCCGGTCGCCAGCTTCAGCGCCAGACCGGCGGCCGGCTTGCCGTTGAAGTGAGCGCTGACGGAATAGTTTTCACCACCCAGCTCGACCTTGGCGACGTCGCCCAGGCGCACCTGCGAGCCATCGCTGTTGACCTTGAGCAGGATGTTGCGGAACTGCTCCGGGGTCTGCAGACGAGTCTTGCCGATAACCGTGGCATTGAGCTGCTGGCCCGGCAGCGCCGGCAAGCCACCCAGCTGTCCGGACGAGACCTGGACGTTCTGCGCCTGGATCGCCGCGCTAACATCCACCGGCGTCAGGCTGAAGTTATTCAGCTTGGCCGGGTCGAGCCAGATGCGCATTGCGTACTGGGAACCGAACACCTGGAAGTCCCCCACGCCCTTGGTCCGCGAGATCGGGTCCTGCATGTTGGCGACGATGTAGTTCGCCAGGTCACGCTGATCGAGGCGGCCATCGGTGGAGACCAGACCGATGATGATGAGAAAGTTGCGCACCGCCTTTGTGACGCGGATGCCCTGCTGTTGAACCTCCTGCGGCAGCAGCGGCGTGGCCAGCTGCAGCTTGTTCTGCACCTGCACCTGGGCGATATCGGGATTGGTGCCCTGGTCGAAGGTGACAGTGATTTCCATACTGCCGTCGGAGTTGCTCGCAGAGGAGATGTAGCGCAGCCCGTCGATGCCGTTGAGCTGCTGTTCGATGACCTGGACCACGGTGTCCTGCACCGTCTGCGCCGAGGCGCCCGGATAGGTCACGGAAATGCCGACCGCAGGCGGAGCGATGCTCGGATACTGGTTGACCGGCAAAGTTAGGATGGACAGGGCGCCGGCTAGCATGATCACCAGGGCGATCACCCAGGCGAAGATCGGCCGGTCGATGAAGAATCTGGACATGAACTAGGAACCCCTCAGCCTTCTTGGCCTTGGGGCTGTGCAGACGCCCCGCGGTTATCGACATTGCCCGCCGGGGCCACTTCGACCTCGACGCCCGGCTGGATGAACTGCAGGCCTTCGGTGATCACCCGATCACCCGGTTGCAGGCCTTCGCCGACCAGCCAGCGATTGCCCACGGCGCGCTCGGTCTTGATCGGACGCACTTCCACCTTGCTCTCGGCATTGACCACCATGGCGGTCGGATCCCCCTTGGTGTTGCGCGTGACGCCCTGTTGCGGCACCAGGATCGCCTCGCTCTTGAGACCGGCGACCAGCTGCGCACGGACGAACATGCCCGGCAGCAACACCTTGTCCGGGTTGGGGAACACGGCACGCAGGGTCACCGAACCGGTACCAGGGTCCACCGTCACCTCGCTGAATTCGAGCCTGCCCTCATGGCCGTAATCGCTGCCATCTTCCAGTTTCAGGCTGACCCGCGCGGCGTTCTCGCCGGACTTCTGCAGCCGGCCTTCGGCCAGATCGCGGCGCAGCGCCAGCAGGTCGCGGGCCGGCTGGGTCACATCGACATAGATCGGGTCGAGCTGCTGGATGGTTGCCAGCTCCTGCGCCTGGCCGTTGCTGACCAGCGCACCTTCGGTGACGGCGGAACGGCCGATGCGGCCGGAAATCGGCGCCAGCACCTTGGTGTAGCGCAGGTCGATGCGCGCCCGCTCCAGCTCTGCCTCGGCCTGCAGGCTGGCCGCACGCGCCTCGTCATAGGCCTGCTTACTCACCGCCTGGTCCTTGACCAGTTCGGCGTAGCGGTCGGCCAGCGACTTGCTGGACGCCAGGCTGGCCTGGGCACTTTTCAGGGTTGCCTCGTACACCGCCGCATCGATTTGGTAGAGCTGCTGCCCGGCCTTGACCTCGCTACCCTCGGTGAACAGGCGCTTCTGGATGATGCCATTGACCTGCGGACGGACCTCGGCGATGCGGTAGGCGCGGGTACGACCGGGCAGCTCGGTGGTTACCGCGAACGGCTCCGCCTGCAGGGTCACGACGCCCACGGTGGGCTTCTGCTGCGCCGGGGGCGCTGCTTCTTCCTGACAGCCGGCCAGGAAAACAGCCACGGCGAGAATGGACATCAGGGCAGCACTGGCTGACTTGATTGGCATGGAAAGACCTCTTGAAGACCTGGGCAGGCGGGAATGGGCAACGGCGCGGCGCAGACGCCGCGCATAGGGACCGAAATATACTTACATCCATGATTGTCTGTAAACGCCAAGGAGTCATCGCGTGAGCATAAAATGTTGCGAAACATTCGCAACGAACGCTCGGCGCGGATGCCCCGCGCATGATTCGCATCGCCCCAACACAGAACGCCGGTGGCGGCCGGCGTTCGCGCTTCACACGTCTGGGCTTACTTGCGCACGCCTTCGACCGAGATGATCAGGTCGACGGTCTGCGACGCCGGCCCCAGGTCCATCTTGATGTCGAAGTCCTTGAGGGTCAGGGTTGTGCTGCCCTCGAAACCGGCGCGGTAGCCGCCCCAGGGATCGTCGCCCTCCCCGATGAACTTGGCCGCGATCACCACCGGCTTGGTCACACCGTTAAGGGTCAGATTGCCGGTGATATCGGCGGTGCCTCCACCAGTGGACTTCACCGATGTCGATTCGAAGGTGGCCGTCGGGTGCTTGGCGACATTGAGGAAGTCATCGCTGCGCAGATGCTTGTCGCGCTCGGCATGATTGGTGTCGACGCTGGCGGTCTTCAGCGTGACGTTCACCTTGCTCTGCTCCGGCTTGGCCGCATCGAAGCTGAAGTCGCCGTCGAAATCCTTGAAGGTGCCCCACAGCCAGCTGTAGCCAAGGTGGCTGATCTTGAAGTTGACGAAGGCGTGCTGGCCTTGCTTGTCGATGGCGTAATCGGCGGCGAATGCCTGGCCGCCGACTAGGGCCGAGCCGAGGACCAGCGCTGCGAGCGTTTTCTTGAGCATCAATGACTCTCCTATCGGGGTGATTAATCGGTGCTGCGACCGAGCATGCGCATCAGCGTCGCGTCGCGATCGATGAAATGGTGCTTGAGCGCGGCGAGGGCATGCACGACGGCGAGGATCACCAATGCCCAGGCAGCGTATTCGTGAACCAGCCCGGCACTATCGGCCTGGTTGGGAATGGAAGTGATCAGCGCGGGCACTTCGAACAGCCCGAACACGCTGATCGCGCGGCCGTCGGCCGTGGAAATCAGATAACCCGAGAGCATCACCACGAACAGCCCGAGATAGAGCAGTCCATGGCCGAGCCTGGCGGCCGTTCGGGTCAGGCGGCCCTGGCTGGCCAGCGGTGCCGGTGCCGGGCTGACGAAGCGCCAGAGCACCCGTAGCAGCATGACCAGCAGCAACAGGATGCCGATACTCTTGTGCAGGTCCGGTGCGGTCCGGTACCAGCTGCTGTAGTAGTTCAGCCCGACCATCCAGAAACCCAGGGCGAACAGACCGAATACCGCCACGGCCACCAGCCAGTGCAACACAATGCTGGTCAGCCCGTAATGCGTCGGGGAATTACGCCAGTGCATCGAATCCATCCTTCAATTTCGAGGGGTAGAAGCCTAGCCGGTTACCTATCGGAATAGAGCGCATTTTTTCGCTTTGAAACATCGAGCAAATCGATAACTGATCGCATCGAGTGTCACTTGCAAGTTCTGCTAGGCTTCGCGACTCACTGCGGAGGACCAACCATGAGCCTGAACGACAGCTGGATGCAACGCGACCTCGCCGTGCTCTGGCATCCCTGCACCCAGATGAAGGACCACGAGCAGTTACCGCTGATCCCCATCCGCCGGGGCGAAGGCGTATGGCTGGAGGATTTCGACGGCAAGCGCTACCTGGATGCAGTCAGCTCCTGGTGGGTCAATGTGTTCGGCCATGCCAATCCGCGCATCAATCAGCGCATCAAGGATCAGGTCGACCAGCTCGAGCACGTGATGCTGGCCGGATTCAGCCACCAGCCGGTGGTGGAGCTGTCGGAACGGCTCGTTGCGCTGACTCCGGCCGGACTGGACCGGGTCTTCTATACCGACAACGGCTCGACCGGTATCGAAGTGGCGCTGAAGATGAGCTTTCACTATTGGCGCAACAGCGGACGAGGCCAGAAGCAGCGCTTCGTCACCCTGACCAACAGCTATCACGGCGAAACCGTTGCCGCCATGTCGGTGGGCGACGTCGCCCTCTTCACCGACACCTACAAGCCGCTGCTGCTGGACACCTTCAAGGTTCCGAGCCCGGACTGCTACCTGCGGCCCGAAGGCGTGAGCTGGGAAGAGCATTCGCGGCAGATGTTCGCGCACATGGAACAGACCCTTGCCGAGCACCACCAGGATATCGCCGCGGTCATCGTCGAACCGCTGATTCAAGGCGCCGGCGGCATGCGTATGTATCACCCTGTATATCTGAAGCTGCTGCGCGAGGCCTGCGACCGCTACGAAGTCCACCTCATTCACGACGAGATCGCGGTCGGCTTCGGCCGCACCGGCAGCATGTTCGCCTGCGAGCAGGCTGGCATCACGCCGGACTTCCTCTGCCTGTCCAAGGCCTTGACCGGCGGCTATCTGCCGATGGCCGCAGTGCTCACCACCGACCAGATGTACCGGGCGTTCTACGACGACTATTCGACGCTACGCGCCTTCCTCCACTCGCACACCTACACCGGCAACCCGCTGGCCTGTGCCGCCGCGCTGGCGACGCTGGACATTTTTGCCGAGGACAATGTCATCGAAGCGAACAGGGCCCTGGCCACGCGCATGGCCAGCGCCACCGCGCACCTGGTCGAGCATCCGCACGTGGCCGAAGTCCGCCAGACCGGCATGGCGCTGGCCATCGAGATGGTTCAGGACAAGGCCAGCCGCACGGCCTATCCCTGGCAGGAGCGCCGCGGCCTGAAGGTGTACCAGCACGCGCTGGAGCGCGGCGCCTTGTTGCGGCCGCTCGGTAGCGTGGTGTATTTCCTGCCGCCGTATTGCATCACCGAGGAACAGATCGACTTTCTCGCGGCGGTCGCCACCGAGGGAATCGATATCGCGACCCGAGATGCGAGCAGGGCCTCGGTAGCGACCGGCCCCTATCCGGGCTTCAGAGATCCGGGCTGATACGGAGCATCGGCAGCCTGCGAGTCAGGCTGTCGATGCTTTAGACTTGCCGCTTCCACTCGCCTCCTGCAGCTGCCTCCATGCGCCTATCCCGCTTCTTCATCGACGCCCCCCTCTCCCTTGGTCAGCACCTACTGCCTGACGCATCGGCCCACTACATCAGCCGAGTGCTGCGGCTTTCGGCCGGCAGCGCGGTTCAGCTGTTCGACGGCAGCGGCAATGAGTTTCGCGGCGAGCTGCTGGAGGTCGGCAAGAAATCCGTCATCGTCGAACTGCACGAGCGCCTGACCGGAATGCCGGAGTCACCACTACGGATCCACCTCGGGCAGGGCCTTTCCCGCGGTGAGCGGATGGATTGGGCCATTCAGAAGACCACCGAGCTCGGCGTGGCGCAGATCACCCCCGTCGTCAGCGAGCGGTGCGAAGTGCGCCTGAGCGATGAGCGTGCCGACAAACGTCTGGCTCATTGGCGGCAGATTGCGATTAGCGCCTGCGAGCAATGCGGCCGGTCGGTGCTGCCGGTCATCCATTCACCGGTGAGTCTGCGAGACTGGTTGACTGTGGAGGCAGACCTTAAGCTCGTGCTGCATCCAGTGGCCGAGCCGCTGACGAGCCATGCCAGGCCGCAGACACTGGCTTTTCTGATCGGGCCGGAAGGTGGTTTGAGCGAGAGCGAAGTCGAACAGGCAGCCAACCATGGATTCCAGCCTGCTCGACTCGGCCCGCGGGTGCTGCGCACCGAGACCGCTCCGGTGGTGGCACTGAGCGTGGCACAACAGCTCTGGGGCGATTTCTGACGATGGATCGGCAGGTGGCTTCGATCAGATCAGGCCAGCATCGGCGAGCTTCTGCTCCAGACCGATCAGGTCAGGAATTCGCGGCTGCACGTCACCAAGGTTGACCGCATCCAGTTCGAGCGGGGCAAGCGCGACATCCGCGCGCGCGAGGCTGGCGTCGACCTTGATTGAGTGCGGGATACCCTGCACCAGCAGCGCGATGAACTTGACGTGGTCGCGCCCTCCAACCGCGTTGAGCACGGCAACCCGCGCCGAGCTACCAACCGGTTGCGCCTGGCCGCTGGACGCCGCCTCGAACGACAGCAGCGGCAGGCTCAGGTCACGCCACTGCACCTGCCCGAGAAACCAGGCGGGCATGCCCTGCACCGGTTGCGGAGCGCGATAGGGGATAAGTTCGGCGACGGCCACGTTGGGCATCAGCAACACCCGATCGGCGAGCGGCATCAGCAGCCCGGTGAGGCTTTCCGCCTCCTGAGAAACGACCATTTGACTCATGAGTTATCCCGTTGAAAAGACGTGGCGGGCGTACCGACCTGACTGACCAGATGATTGACCAAGGCTTGCGCCAGCTCCCGAGGGTCACCGCTGTAGGAGCTGTAGCCGCCTTCGCGAAGATTGTCCGGCATGCTGGAGCAGGCACAGGAGTCGGCGCGCTGCGTCCAGACCCTGCCACCCTGACGCAGCACGTATGCAGCAGCCGCGCTGCCGTCACTGCCCATGCCACTGAAGGCGATCACCCCACAACGCTCGCCGAACTGCCGGGCCAGGTTGAGCATCATCTGGTCGATCGAAGGGCTGTACGGTTCTGGCCAGCAGCGGCCATTCAGACGCGTGCTGCCATCGGTTTCGAAACCCAGCTCCTCGCTGATGGGCGCGATGACGACTTCGCCGCAGCACACCGGCTCGCCCGGGCGAACCTGGCGGACCTGCCACTGGCTATGCCGACCCACCGCCTGGGACAGTGCCGATTCGAAACTGGCTTCGATGTGCTGGGCGTAGATGAAACCCACCGGCAGCCCCGCTGGCAGCGCATCCAGAAAGGCCTTCACAGCCTCCGGCCCGCCCAGCGACGCGGCCAGCAACCACACCTGCGCAGCCGGCTCGCCGGCTGGTGCCGTATCGGCCAATACCGAGGGCAGCGTCAGCCGCTCGGGGCGTTGCACTTCGCCTTGCAGCACATCAAGACGAGGGCCTACTGCACGTGACGGATCCCCCACCAGACGCTTGAGCTTGCTGAACAGGCTGCGCTCCCAGCGCGGGTAGAATTCCGAATGCCGCTCCGGCGCATGCCCTTCGCCGAAGAGCACACGCGTGGTGTCTCGCTCGAGCAATGCATCCACCAGCGGCGAATCTTCCGTCTGTGCGAGGTCGACCAGCCAGAGATCGGCTTGCGTAGTATCGAGATCGGCCGGCTCCAATCGCGCCGGGTCCTTGTTCAGCACCACCTGAAAACCGTTGCTCGTCAGTGCCTGCTGGAGCACGTGGCGCTGCAGCGAGGTATCGGCGAGAACCGCGATGCGTGCAGAGGCGACATCAGACATCGGCATGCACCAGTTGCTGGATGGCCTCGAGCAGCACCGATTCCTGATAGGGCTTGCCGAGGTACTCGTTGACGCCGATGGCCAGCGCGCGATCACGATGCTTCTCGCCGGTACGCGAGGTGATCATGATGATCGGCAGGTCCTTCAGATGTTCGTCATGACGCACCAGCGTGGCCACCTCGAAACCGTCCATGCGGGGCATCTCGATATCCAGCAGCATGATGTCGGGCTTGCGCTCCTGCAGCTGGCTGATGGCATCCACCCCGTCCTTGGCGGTCAGTACGTTCATGCCGTTGCGTTCCAGCAGGCGGCTGGTGACCTTGCGCACGGTGACCGAATCGTCCACCACCATGACCAGGGTCGGGCGCTCGCTCTCCGTCTCGGCCGGCTCCAGCGCCTCATCGCTCAGGCGTGGCTGTTGCTGCTGGGTGAGCTGATGCGCGTGGAGCACACGGATGGTGGCAAGCAGGTCGAGAATCACCACCACGCGACCATCACCGAGAATGGTCGCACCGGAAATACCATGCACGCCGGCGAACTGCGGACCCAGGCTCTTCACCACGATTTCCCGCGAGCCCGCCAGGCTGTCGACCTGCACTGCGACACTGTACTCTTTCGAGCGAACCAGGATCACCGGCAGCGGCAGGCTCTGTCCGACCAGCTTCGGCTTCTGCCCGTTGTTCAGCAGGTCACCCAGATAACGTAGCTCGTAGGCCTGCCCCGCATACTCGAATCGCGGCGCGTCCGGCTGATAGTAGGCTTCCAGCTCGTAAGGCGAGACCCGTACGATGCCCTCGATGGTGTTGAGCGGGATGGCATAAAGGTCTTCGCCGGAGTAGACCATCAGCGCCCGGTTGACCGACACAGTGAACGGCAGGCGAATCAGGAACCGAGTGCCCTGGCCAAGCGCCGATTCGATGCTCATCGAGCCGCCAAGCTGCTTGACCTCCGAATGCACCACGTCCATGCCCACACCGCGCCCGGATATCTGCGTAACGCGTTCCGCTGTGGAGAAGCCGGCCTCCAGGATGAACTGCAGAATGTCGTGTTCCGACAAATCGCTGCTGGCCGACATCATGCCGCGCTCGATGGCCTTGCGCCGCACCGCGTCCAGGTTGATGCCGCCGCCGTCGTCCGCCAGCGTCAGCACGATGTCGCCCCCTTCACGGGCCAGATCCAGCCGGATCGTGCCTTGCTCGGGCTTGCCGATGGCACGCCGACGTTCGGCCGACTCGATGCCGTGATCGACCGCGTTGCGCAGCATGTGCTCGAGTGGCGCGACGATGCGCTCGAGCACGCTGCGATCCATTTCGCCGGTGGCGTTGCCGACCCTGAACTCGACCTGTTTGCCGAGTTCGCCGGCCACCTGCCGAACGATGCGACGCAAACGCGGAACCAGGCGCTCGAAGGGCACCATGCGGGTACGCATGAGTCCTTCCTGCAGCTCGGTGTTGACCCGCGCCTGTTGCAGCAACAGGGTTTCCGCGTCGCGGTTACGCGCGGCCAGGGTTTCCTTCAGGTCGAGCAAGTCGGAGGCAGACTCGAACAGCGCACGCGACAGCTGCTGCAGTTGCGAGTGACGGTCCATCTCCAGGGGGTCGAAATCATCGTAACCGGCACGCTCGGCCTCGGCCTGGTAACGACTGAGAATCTGCGCCTGGGTTTCGGTATCTAGGCGGCGCAGTTGATCGCGAACACGCTCGATGGTCGCTTCCATCTCGCCAAGGGTGAAAGCGACATCGCTGACCTGCTGCTCGACGCGGCCACGGAAAATGGACGTTTCACCGGCGAGGTTGACCAGCCCTTCCAGCAGCTCGGCGGGAACCTTCACCAGTTCCTGCGGAGCTCGCCGCGCGGCAGCCTCCTGGGCCGCCTGCTGCGCGCGCCGAATGAACGGCAGCACCTTCGACACTGGCTGTGCGCTGGCGGCGATGATCGGCTGCGGTAGCGCCGGCGCATGATCTGGCACCGACTGCTCATGCTCGGCCGGCGCCGCTTGCGCCGCACCGACTCCTTCGGAGGCGAGGCCGGCGCGCAGCTGCTCGATGTCCTTCAGCAGCACGTCATAGCGCTGCTGTACATCGAGGAACAGGCTGTCCGGCCAGGGTGATCCCTGCTGCTGCGCTTCGTTCAGACGCTGTTCCAGGTCGTGCGCGAGGTCGCCAAGCGCACCCTGCCCGGCAAGCCGCGCGCCGCCCTTGAGCGTGTGCAGGACTCGCAGCACGTCAGCCAGGGGGGCGGCATCGTTGCGGCTGGCATCCCAGCGACCGAGAGCCGCCTCCATTTCTTCCAGCAGGTCGTCGGCCTCCTCGACGAAGATATCGAGGATTTCGGCTTCGGCAGCGTGCCGAGCATCGTCCTGAGCGGCTTTCAGCGAAACGCTGCCGGGCGTGCTCAGCTGTTCGTCAGGGCTGTTGCGAAAGCTTCTGATGGTCTCGATCAGGGCGTCGCCCGTCGGTACCGGCTGCGCTGCGCGAACGGCCTCGAGCATTTCGGACAGGCGATCCTGACAGCGCAGCAGAAGGTCGAACAGTTCGGGACTGGCGCGGTAGCTGCCAGCACACAGGCCCTCGTAAAGATATTCCAGCTCATGGGCCAGATCGCCGATCTCGCGGATATCAGCCATCCGCGCGCCGCCCTTGAGGGTATGCAGATCGCGCTGCAGACCTTCGAGTTCGAAGCTGTTATCGACGTCGACCATCCAGCGCTGCAGACCGCCGGCAGCGCTTTCGAGAAGATCGAAGCCTTCCTCGAGAAATATCTCGACCAGCTCCGGATCCCGCTCATCGCAGGCGTCGGTCGCTTCGACCCGCTTCGCCGGAGCATCGTCCATCCCAGGCAAGTCAAGTCCGGCATCGGCCGTGTCGATGCCGGGCTGGTCGTCAGCGAAATCCCTCGCTGTTGCCCCATCGCCCTGCTCGCCAGCGATTTCGTCGACTTCCGGCAGTGGCAGCTCCTGGGCGTCGGAAGGCTGCTTCGGCAGCGTATCGGCAGCCTCAGCCGTGCCCTGCGTCTGGCACTCCGGAGCTTGACGCTCATCAGCGCCGCCGGAGACCGACTCAGGCATTTCTTCATCCGCCGGAAATCTCGGCAGGTTCCCATGACGGAACGCGCGCATCGCATCGATCAGGGCCTCGGCACTACTCATCGGCAACTGACGTTGCAGTTGCTCGAGCTGCAGCGCCAGATGATCGTGACTGCGCTGGAGCAGCGCGGCCAACTCGTCCGAATGAACGTAGCGGCCGTCGGAAAGACCTTCGTAAAGTGATTCGAGTTCGTGGGCCAGATCGCCGATGGGCCGAATCGCAGCCATCCGCGCGCCACCCTTGAGCGTGTGCAGATCGCGCAGCAGCGCTGAAAGCGCCATCTGGTTGGACGGATCAGCGAGCCAGCGGTCCAGCGCATGGCCCGCGCTCTCCATCAGATCGACCGCCTCGTCGAGGAAGATATCCACCATATCCTGATCGACAACGTCCTGCGCTTCGTCCTGCAGTGAGCTGTCGACAGGCTCGGCTTCGGCTTCGGCTTCGGCTTCGGCTTCGGCTTCGGCTTCGGCTTCGGCTTCGGCTTCGGCTTCGGCTTCGGCTTCGGCTTCGGCTTCGGCTTCGGCTTCGGCTTCGGCTTCGGCTGACGAGTCTGCGGCGGCGCTCAGCTCAGCGTCCACCTCCACAGCCTGCTCCAAGGCCAGCGGATCGATGGCTTCGGCAAGCAAGGCCTCGAGTCGCGCCACCAGCTCCGACTGCTCGCTCACCTGCAATGCGGCAGCGACCTGGTCCATCATTCCGACCAACGCCTCATGGCCCTGCTCGACATCGTCGAAGAAGCGTTCACTGACCGCCAACCGGCCTTCCTCGACGACGCCGTACAAGCGCAACAACACCTCGCAGAGCGCTTCCATCTGCGGCAGATCAGCCAACCTGGCACCTTGCCCAAGGGTCGCCAGCTCCTCCAGCAATGCCGTCAGCTCCTGGCGCTCGGCGGGGTGTTCACGCCAGCTGCGCAACAGATCTTCGGCATCCAGCAGGATGTCCATACCTTCGGACAGGAACAACGCAATCATGCCGGGGTCCCGAGCCTCGCCAGCATCGCTCTGCTGACGAGCGCCCGCCTCGATCAGACGCGCCTGGTGCTGCGCCTGCACCCTTTCCAGGAACTCGCCAGCGCCATCGATTCGCGCAAGCGGCTGGTGGTCGAGATTGGCCAGGCCCTGACGCAGCAGCAACTCGGCCTCGTGCAGCAACTCAGCTTCCGCCAGATCCATGGGGACCAGGTTGGTCTTGAATTCCTTGACCATCTTCTCGAGCGGCGTCGCGATCTCCGCGATCGGCAGAATACCCGCCATATGGGCGCTGCCCTTGAGGGTGTGCAGCGCCCGCTGCAACGCATCGGTCACCGGCTGCGGCAGGCGCTGAGCGCAATCGGCGATAAAGCTGACCAGCGTGGTCAGATGGGACTCGGCCTCGTTGCGGAAAATCTCCAGCAGTTGCGGGTCCAATGCATCGTCATCGCTTTCTGCCGCGAGGTTCTGCGGTAGCTCGACAGGCGAGTCCGGCTGATCCCCCGAAAAAGGCAGCGCCGCGGGCTGACCCTTGGCCAATGCATGTGCTGCGGCGGCCAGGTTATCGACATCGTCTCGCTGGCGCTGAGCCTTGGCGGCGAACTCGTCGACCAGCTCCGGCATCAGCGCGACGACTTCACCCACCACCTGCCTGACCGGCGCGGCCGCCTCGATGCTGCGGTCCAGAACCCGGTTGAGAAGATTCTCGATCGACCAGGCGAGCTCGCCAATGACCAGCGCACGGACCATCCGGCCACTGCCCTTGAGCGTGTGGAATGCGCGGCGGACTTCGCCCAATGCGTTCTTGTCCTGAGCATCGGAGAGCCAGCGCGGAAGGTATTCGCCGATGGTTTGCAGAACTTCTGCCGCTTCCTCGATGAAGACTTCGAGCAGGTCCTCATCGACCGGCTCCTCATCGGCCGGCGGCGGCAGCAGGCTCGGCGGAACATCCTGGGCCGGTGGATTGATGGCTTCGACCGGAGCGGCCATTACCTGCTCGAGGCTCATCGTCGATTCGATGTCGGCGCCCTGGACAGGCTCGAGCTCGGCAAACTCCGGCAGCGCGACCTCCGGAAGATCGAGTTCGGCCAGCTGCGCCTCGCTCCAATCCTCCAGCGCCGGCTCCTCATCCATAGTGCCAGCGGCAGCGTCGGAGCCTGCCGCAAGCGCTTCCTCGGGCAGGCCAAGCACGATTTCCTCGTCTTCCGTCGTATCGTCGATCAGCGCCGACCCGCGTTCATCATCCGCATTGCTCGTATCGGACTCTGCCGGCTCGACCTGCAGCTCGGCTTCGGTCGCCAGCGGGTCCTGCTCCTGCGGACCGGGAATGAAGTCGAACGCAACGCCAGACTCCTCGGGCTCTTCCGGCAGCACTTCGATGTCATCCAGCGCGTCGGCAACCTCGGGCTCGGCCTGGAGCGGATCGGCCATCGGCTGCTGCAGCCCGCCCGGCGAATAGCCGAGGTCCTGCAGGCTTTCTTCGGCCACATCCAGAATCAGGTCGCCCTGGCTACCGCGGTCTTCGCTCAAACGCTCAAGGTAGTACTCGACGCTGGTGATCGCATCGGCCAGCGTATCCAGGCTCTGCCAGTCGGGCACGGCCTGGCGCGCCAGCAGCTGATCCTGAATATAGTCATTGCAGGCCCGCAGCAGCGCTGCGGCACGCTCCAGCGGGATCATCGCCAGGCCGCCGCGAACCTGCGTCAACAGCTCCGGCACGCGCGCCAGATGCTCATGGTTCCACTGCGAGGCAATGAACTCGATGATCGCATCCTTCGCCTGCTCCAGGCCGTTACGCGCCTCCCGGATGACCAGCTGATGAATCTGCGCCACATCGGTAGTGGGCAGTTGACTCTCTTCGCTGCGCTCTTCGGCCGGGCTGCCTACCATGCCTGCCAGCGTCGCCTCGACGTACAGCAGGGCACCGGCGATATCCATCAGCACGGCGTCATCCGGCGCACGCAGCCCCTGGCCGATCGATTGCACCAGTGCGATCTGGTCGATAATGATCTTGCGTGGCTGTGCAAAGCCGAGAACGGCCAGCGTATCGGCAATCTGCTTGAGCGGCACTTCGAGACTGGCGAGGTCGGCAATGACCTTGCGGTCGCTGCGCACGAACAGGTCGAGGCTGTCCTTTACCCGGACCAGCTCTTCGCACAGGGCCGCCACCACCGAGCGCATCGCGCCGCGATCGGGCCCGGCGAGCTGGGCCCGCTCCTGATCGACCACGGCACTATCGGGTAGTGCTTCGTCGAGGCGGTAACGCTGCTTGAGGGCCTGGATGCGTGGCGTCTGGCCGGGCGCCTTGGCGATGTAGAACAGCAGGTTCTTGATCAGCTCGTCCGGCGCGGCCTGATTGAGGCCATCGGCACCCTCCTCGACAAGACGCTTCAGCTGCTTGTCCACCTGGCGCAGCAGGGTACGTACCGAGGTGCCGTTGGTCACCCCGCCGCTGGCCAGCCCCTCGACCATACCCGACGCGATCTGCCACAGCTCGGATAGCGGCGCATCCTTGCCGAGCATCTCCAGCCGGGCAAACACCCGAGCCATGTAGCCCAGGTTGGTCGGCAGATCCTGGTTGCGAATGACGCCGACCAGAGCAACCTGCAGCATCTGTCGCAATTTGCGCAGCAGTCCCGGCAGTTCATCCGTGCGCAACTGCTCGACCGATTCCTGCGATAGCGCCGGGGTACGCCCGGAGAGGTCGGGGGAAAACAGGCTGGTTTCCGAAAGCAGCTTCTCGCCACGGGCGGCGCGCAGATCGTTGAGCAGCGGCAGGACCACCATCGGCAGGTCACGCCGCGCACTCTGGATGCGATCCAGATATGCCGGCAGCTGCAGGATGGCCTGCATCATGACCTCGAGCGCCTCGCCCTGATTGGCCACGCGCTCTTCCAGCAGCGCGCGCGCCAGCTGTTCCATTTCCTCGGCAAGCAATGCCGCACCGAAGAACTCAACCATCTGCAAGGTGCCGTGCACCTGATGCACGTAGGTCAGGCAAAAGCGCATCCGGGTCGAGTCCTGAGGATTCTCGACGAACGCTTCCAGCGCCTGGCGCGCCTGCTTAAGCGTTTCGGCAATCTCGCCTTTCACCCACTCCAAGGCGACATAATCGTGCCGATCACCCATAGCGACTCCGCTCATAAACTTTTCCGGGTAAATGCCAGAACCTGATCGTTGGCCACCGGAAGCAAGTCCGGATGCTGCCAACCGACGACTTCCCCTACACCGATCACCAACAACCCTCCCGGCACCAGGCAATCAGCCAGGCGATTGAGGATCTCTCGACGGCGCCAGCGGCGGAAATAGATCAGCAGGTTCTGACAGAAGATGACGTCCATGCCGGAGATCGGCGAATTCGCCAGCTCCAGCACATTGAGCCTTGCGAAGCACACGCGTGCGGCCAGGGCAGGAGTGACTTGGAACCGATCATCGGACGACGGCAGGAAGTAACGCTCACGCAACGTCGGCTCGACCTGCTCCAGCTTGCGGCTTGCATAGACGGCCGCACGGGATTTGGCCAGCGCGCTCAGGCTGATATCGGTACCGGTGACCCCGAAACCCTGTTCGGCTTCGCTCCTCGCCAGTGCTTCGGCAACCGTCATCGCCAGCGAATAGGTCTCCTCCCCGCTAGCACAACCCACGCTCCAGAGCGCCAGAGGCCGCTTTGGCACGCCCTGTTCCAGATGCCGGCACAGATGGGTTTCGAGCAACTCGAAGGAAGCACGGTGGCGAAAGAAGCGCGTCTCCTGCACCGTCAGCCTGTCCATGAGCGTCGACCATTCAACTGCACCGCGGGGGCCGGAGGTGACCTGCCGATAGTAGCTGGCATAGTCGGGGGCACCGACCTCGCGCATGCGCGCACTCAGGTTGGTCTGAAGGAAGCTGCGTCTGCGTTCGCTGACGACCATGCCGGAGCGCTCCTCGAGGAGCGCCTGCCAGGCATTGAATTCCGCCGGCGACATTTCGGCCAAGGGCTCCAATGCCCAGTCAAACCTTGGCTGCATGCCCTGCCCCTCGCTCGTGATCATCGGCGACAGCCTTCAGTTGACTGTCGCAATCGTCATGTCAGGCTTGATCTGGCCCATCCGGCAGGGTAAAGCCGGAAACGGAGTGGCGCATCTCGTTGGCCATCTTGGCCAGGTTACCGATGCTCTTGGCCGTGGCTGTGGTACCCGATGAGGTCTGCGAGGTGATCTCCTGGATCACGTTCATGGTGTTGGAGATATGGCCGGCCGAAGACGCCTGCTGGCGCGCCGCGTTGGAGATGTTCTGGATCAGTGCGGCAAGCGTCTTGGATACCTTTTCGATCTCCTCGAGTGCCACACCAGCGTCCTGGGCCAGACGCGCACCGCGCACTACCTCGGAGGTAGTCTGCTCCATCGAGATCACCGCCTCGTTGGTATCGGTCTGAATGGTCTTTACCAGCGCTTCGATCTGCTTGGTTGCCGCTGAGGATCGCTCCGCAAGACGCTGCACCTCATCGGCAACCACCGCGAAACCTCGACCGGCGTCACCGGCCATGGACGCCTGGATGGCGGCATTGAGTGCGAGAATGTTGGTCTGGTCGGCGATGTCGTTGATCAGGCTGACGATGTCACCGATTTCCTGGGAGGACTCACCGAGACGCTTGATTCGCTTGGACGTGTCCTGAATCTGCTCGCGGATGTTGTCCATGCCGGTGATGGTGTTGTGCACCACCTCGTTGCCCTTGTTGGCGATGGCTACCGAGCGTTCCGCTACCGCCGAGGATTCCGCTGCGTTGGCCGAGACCTGGTCGATGGAGACCGCCATCTCGTTGATGGCGGCAGAAGCCCCGGCGATTTCCTGGGCCTGATGCTCGGAAGCCTCGGCAAGGTGCATTGCGGTTGCCTGAGTTTCCTGTGCAGCTCCCGACACCTGTACCGCTGTCTGGTTGATGGTCACTACCAGTTCACGCAACTGGTCGATGGAGTAGTTGATCGAGTCGGCGATCGCTCCGGTGAAGTCTTCGGTCACCGTCGCCGCGACGGTCAGGTCACCATCAGCGAGGTCACCGATTTCGTCGAGCAGTCGCAGAATCGCGGTCTGGTTGCGCTCGTTCTTCTCGGCGGTTTCACTGAGGCGACGGCGCGCCTCCTGGACCATCACCAGACCGATCAGGATGATCGCGGCCAGCGCCAGGCCACCCAGCACATAGCTGAGGATGGTATTGAGATAGCGGGCATCGGCACGATCCTGCAGGCCTTGTGACAATGCAGAGGTCTTCTCGAGCAGGGTCTGGGAGACCTCGAAGATGCTGTTCGCCGACTCGCGTACCTGAAAGAGTTCCGGTGACGTTTCGAGGATTTCGTCCACCGAGCCCGACACGAACTGGAACAGTTCGGCGATCTCGGAGAGGCGGTCCAGCGCTTCTTCGTCAGCCACGGCAGTAATGCCCATGGCGACGTTGCCTTCGATCATCGCGTTCAGGACTCGTCCGAACAGGCTGGCATCGCGACCAAACATGTCGGCCGCCTGGACCGAGTCCTGGTCGCCGGACAGCACCTTGTTGACGGAGCCGAGGATACGTTCGGCCAGCAGCGACTGACGCTGGGCCACTGAAACCTGAGCCGCTGGCGCGCCGCTTTCCAGCAGGATATCGACGACTTCCTCGTATTCGACCTGCAGCTGCGGGATGGTTTCGGCCAGGGTGCTGGCCACCTGATGCAACGAGAGCACGGTCTGTTCACTGGAAAGAATGGCATCGGTGTCGCGACGCAGCGTATTCCAGTCCTGCTCCACCGCATCGACTTCGCTGCGCAATGATTCGGGCACTGCCGGCAGCCCGATGTTCTCGTCACCCTGCGATAGATAGCCCCAGCGCTGGTCAAACTCGTTCCGGGCCTGCTTCAGGGACGCGAACGCTTCTTGCGTACCCGCTGCCGCCTCCACGGCGTCCTTGGCGATCTGCTGGGACAGTACGCGCAGCTCTCCTGCGTGAGCGATGTACTCGTTATCGTGATCCGCCTGGGTGTTGACGTACGCGAAGTTCGCGAACAGCGACACCATCGAAACGATCAACACGATAAACAGGCCGGTGATCAGCGTGCTGCTGCGCACCCCGCTCAACAAAGCATTAGCATTCATTTTGTTCATTATCCGGCCCCCGCCTGGACCCCCTTGCGTTTCCATCCAAGAAGCAAAAGGCCGACATCGGTCGGCCCACCCTCAATTAATAAGCGACATCCAGAAACGCCTGATGCGTAGCCAGCGCGTGCGGACTGAAGACCAGCCAGGGCTGCTCGCGCTGGAACACACCGTGAATGAATGGCTGAATCGACGCCTCGACCGGAGGCAACTCCTCCGAGAAGGCTTCCACCGGAAAATGCTGCATGCCGAAGACCTCGTCGACGGTCAGTCCGGCGAATACTTCCTGATGGTCAACCACCAGCACCCTGCGCTGCTTGCGCAAGGCGGAGAGCTCCAGACCGAAATAACCGCAAAGATCCATCACCGGGAGCAACCTGCCACGCACGTTCGCCACGCCCCGCACCCAGCTCTTGACGCCGGGAAGCAGTGTGTAGCGCGGCTCGTGCAGGACTTCTCCGACTTCGCCCATCGGAGCGACGAACAAACGCCCTCCCATGCGGAAGCCGATCCCTCCCCAGGTCTGTACGGCTTCCTGCTGTGAAGGCAGGCCCGCCGCATACATGCGGCATCGTTTGTCCAGCTCCAGCAACAGCTGAAACGGCGTTTGCGTGTCAGGCATGCTGGCCGAGTCCCTTTGTCCGAGTGTTGGCTACCCCGGGCGTCAGCCCGCCAGAACGGCGTTCAGGGTTTTCAGCAATGTGGCTTCGTCCACCGGCTTGGTCAGGTAATCCTTGGCCCCCTGGCGTTTGCCCCAGACCTTATCGGTTTCCTGGTCCTTGGTGGTAACGATGATCACCGGAATGTGACTGGTTTCAGAATCTTTGGTCAGCTGGCGCGTTGCCTGGAAACCGTTCAACCCAGGCATGACGATGTCCATCAGCACGGCGTCAGGCTTTTCCTGGCGTGCCAGCGCAACGCCGTCGGCGCCATTCTCGGCCTTCAACACCACGTGACCGTGCTTTTCCAGCATGGCGGTGAGCTTGTACATTTCGGTCGGCGAATCATCAACAATCAGAACGCGAGCCATGATTTCTCCATAGGGAAGGCGTCAGCGGCAAACAATGCCGAACTCAGGATGCTTGCTCCAGCGGCACGAAATCAGGGACATGCGCCTTGATCGCACCGAGCAGCTCTTCTTTGCTGAACGGCTTGGTGAGGTATTGATCGGAACCGACGATACGCCCCTTTGCCTTGTCGAACAGCCCATCCTTGGAAGAAAGCATGATCACCGGAGTCGACTTGAAGGAGCTGTTGTTCTTGATCAGAGCGCAGGTCTGATAACCGTCCAGCCTGGGCATCATAATATCGACGAAGATGATACGGGGATGGGTATCCGCAATCTTGGCGAGCGCATCGAAACCGTCGACCGCGGTGATGACATCGCAACCTACCTTCTTCAGCAGGGTTTCAGCGGTGCGACGAATCGTCTTCGAATCGTCGATCACCATGACCCTCAAGCCCTCGGAGTGCTGTTCCATTTCGCCCTACCATCGCCTCGGTGAGTCGTAGTTTATCGTTATGTCAGTGCGCCGGAGGCCCTGCCACCGATGGGCTGCACCCAATCGCCGGACCTTTTTAGCACACTGCTCAGGCACACGCTATCAACCGGAAAAGCATCCCGATTTTCCTTGACCCAGTGCACAAGCGCAGCCAATCTGCAGCGACATTTTTGAGCCACAGGCCGCGCAATGCTGCCCCATGCCGGAGAAATTCTCATGACCGTTCGCGTCGGGATCATCATGGACCCTATCGCGCAGATCGCCTTCAAGAAGGACAGCTCGCTGGCCATGCTGCTGGCTGCCCAGGCGCGAGGCTGGACGCTGTTCTACATGGAGCAGCGCGACCTTTACCAACTCGGAGACCAGGCACGCGCACGCATGTGTCCGCTGCGAGTGTTCAACGACGCCCAGCACTGGTTCGAGATGGATGAGGCGTTCGACGCGGCTCTCGGTGAGCTCGACGTCATCCTCATGCGCAAGGACCCGCCCTTCAATAGCGAGTACGTCTACGCAACCTATCTGCTGGAGCTGGCCGAGAAAGCGGGAGCGCTGGTCGTCAACCGCCCACAGAGCCTGCGCGACTGCAACGAGAAGTTCTTCGCCACGCAGTTCCCGCAATGCACGCCGCCAACGCTGGTCAGCCGGCGCTCGGACATTCTCCGCGAGTTCGCCAGCGAACACCGTGACATCATTCTCAAACCCCTGGACGAGATGGGCGGCGCATCGATCTTTCGCCACCGCGAGGGCGACCCCAATCTTTCCGTGATTCTGGAAGTACTGACTGAACATGGCGCCCGGCAGATCATGGCGCAGCGTTATATTCCCGCCATCAAGGATGGCGACAAGCGCATCCTGATGATCGATGGCGAGCCGGTACCCTACTGCCTGGCACGAATCCCGGCAGCCGGCGAGACGCGCGGCAACCTGGCCGCCGGAGGCCGAGGCGTCGCTCAGCCGCTGTCCGATCGTGATCGCGAGATCGCCTCGATCGTCGGGCCGGAACTGCGCAAGCGCGGCCTGCTCTTCGTCGGCCTGGATGTCATCGGCGACTACCTCACCGAAATCAACATAACCAGCCCGACCTGCATCCGCGAAATCGACAATGCTTTCGATACTCGCATCGGCGAACGCCTCATGGACGCGATCGCGGCCAAGCTGCAAGCTTGAACCAGCTAACAGCTTTGCGCCTGGAGCTTGCGACTCCGAGCGCAAAGCCGGCAGACTGCGCGGCACTTCGAGCCGACCCGACCTGCGATGAACGCCGCCACCCGCGATACCCCGCCTGAAACTACCCGAGTCCGTCCGGCGGACAGACTCGGCTTCACGCTGTTCCTGGCCGCGGCGCTGCACCTTGCCCTGATACTCGGCCTGGGGTTCACCCTGAGCGAGCCGAAGCAGATCAGCAAGACGCTGGAGATCACCCTCGCGACCTTCAAAAGCGAAGAGAAGCCGAAGGAAGCCGACTTCCTCGCGCAGGACAACCAGCAGGGCAGCGGCACCCTGGAACACAAGGCTTCGCCGAAAACCACCGAGCAGGCGCCATTCCAGGACACCGAGGTACGCAAGGTCGCACCGCCAGCGGCACCGCCACAGAGCACCCGATCGGAGCCGGCCAAGACGGCCGTGGCGACCCGCAGCCCGCAACCGGAGAAGACCGAGGTCAGGCAGCAGGCTCAGCCGCAACCCAAGCCGCAGGCAGCGCCGGCGTTCGACAGCTCGCAGCTGAGCGCCGAGATTGCCAGCCTGGAAGCTGAACTGGCGCAGGACGTGGAGCGCTACGCCAAGCGCCCCAGGGTCAGCCGGCAGAACAGCGCTGCCACCATGCGCGACATCAGTGCCTGGTATCGCGACGAATGGCGCAAGAAAGTCGAGCGCATCGGCAACCTGAACTATCCGGACGAGGCCCGTCGCCAGCAGATCTATGGCAGCCTGCGCATGCTGGTCACCATCAACCGTGACGGCACGGTACAGGAACTGCGGGTGATCGAGTCTTCCGGCCAGCCGGTGCTCGACGACGCCGCGCTACGCATCGTGCGCCTGGCCGCGCCGTTCGCGCCTTTCACCGGCGAGCTGGCGCAGAAGTTCGATCAGGTGGAGATCATCCGCACCTGGCGCTTCGAGCGCGGCGACAGGCTTTCGAGCCGCTGAGCCGGTCACCGTGGCCAGCCGTCGAAGCTGTAGCCGGAATGTGGTGCAACGCTTAAGCTAGCGCGCATGAAGACCACCGCTCCCAGTTACCTCAAGCATCATTTTCTGATCGCCATGCCGCAGATGGCCGATCCGAATTTTGCCCAGACGCTGATCTACCTGATCGAGCATGGCGCGGAAGGCGCCATGGGCCTGATCGTCAACCGCCCAAGCGGGCTGAACCTGGCCGACGTGCTCGAACAGTTGCGCCCGGACGAGCCGATACCAGCGCTTTGCGATAGCCTGCCGATCTTCTCCGGCGGCCCGGTGCAGACCGATCGCGGCTTCGTTCTGCATTCGCCCGACCAGCAATTCCAGGCCACCCTTTCCCTCGGCCCGCTGGGCATGTCCACATCGCAGGACGTGCTGTTCGCCATCGCCGATGGCCAGGGTCCGCGGCGCCACCTTGTCGCCCTTGGCTATGCCGGCTGGGAAGCAGGCCAGCTGGAAGCCGAGCTGGCGGACAACGCCTGGCTGAGCTGTCCCGCCGATACGGAGATCCTGTTCGACCTGCCGTACGACCAACGCCTGCATGCAGCAGCAGCGTCGCTCGGCGTCGACCTGCGCCTGCTCAGCACTCAGGTCGGCCACGCATGAGTGCGCCGCGACTGCTGCTCGGCTTCGACTATGGCACCAAGCAGATCGGCGTCGCCGTTGGCCAGGTCATTACCGGGCAAGCACGTGAACTCTGCGTGCTCAAGGCGCAGAACGGCGTGCCGGACTGGCAACAGATCGAGGCGCTGATGCGCGAATGGCAACCCGACGCGCTGGTCGTCGGCCTGCCGCTGAACATGGACGGCACGCCCAGCGACATGAGTGCCCGGGCGGAGAAGTTCGCCCGCCGACTCAACGGTCGCTTCAACCTGCCGGTGCACACCCACGACGAACGCCTGACCACGTTCGAAGCCAAAGGCGAGCGTCTGCGCCAGGGCCAGCACGGCGGCTATCGCGATCGCCCGGTGGATGCCCTGGCCGCCGCCCTATTACTGGAAGGCTGGCTGAGCGATCACCCTGCCGCCTGATCCGGACCTGTAAGGAGACCCCATGATCCTGCCCAATCCCGAACAGCTGCTGCCCGAGATGGTCGCCGCGCTGAAGCAACACCTGATTGACCGCGACATCCAGGAGCCGCGCTTCATCGGCATCCGCACCGGCGGCGTCTGGGTGGCCCAGGCGCTGCTCGCGGCTCGCGGGCAGAACGAACCGCTCGGCATTCTCGACGTGTCCTTCTATCGCGACGACTTCACCCAGAAGGGCCTGCACCCGCAGGTGCAGCCATCGGAGCTGCCATTCGAGATCGAAGGCCAGCATCTGGTGCTGATCGACGACGTACTGATGACCGGCCGCACCATCCGCGCCGCGCTCAATGAACTGTTCGACTACGGTCGGCCGGCCAGCGTAACGCTGGTCTGCCTGCTCGACCTGAACGCCCGCGAACTGCCGATCCGCCCTGACGTGGTCGGCGCCACCCTGTCGCTGGCACCCGAGCAACGCATCAAGCTACTCGGTCCAGCGCCGCTGGCCCTGGAACCACAGCAGATGGAAGCCAACCAGCCCTGAGCAGGCCCGGCAACTTCCACCCAAGAGTCCATCTCCCGCCGCCAACCGAGATCCTGCGATGACGCCCACCGACGCCAAGCGCCCGCTACAGCTGAACGACCAAGGACAGCTGCGCCATTTTCTCTCCCTCGACGGTCTGCCCCGCGAGCTGCTCACCGAGATCCTGGACACCGCCGATTCCTTCCTCGAAGTCGGCGCCCGGGCAGTCAAGAAGGTTCCGCTGCTGCGCGGCAAGACCGTCTGCAACGTGTTCTTCGAAAACTCCACGCGCACCCGCACCACCTTCGAACTGGCGGCGCAGCGGCTGTCGGCGGACGTCATCACACTGAACGTCTCGACCTCCTCCACCAGCAAGGGCGAGACCCTGACCGACACCCTGCGCAATCTCGAGGCCATGGCGGCGGACATGTTCGTGGTACGCCATGCCGACTCCGGCGCCGCACATTTCATCGCCGAGCATGTCTGTCCCGATGTAGCGGTGATCAACGGCGGTGACGGACGCCATGCCCATCCGACCCAGGGCATGCTCGACATGCTTACCATCCGCCGCCACAAGGGCAGCTTCGAGAACCTCTCCGTCGCCATCGTCGGCGATATCCTGCATTCGCGCGTGGCGCGTTCGAACATGCTGGCGCTGAAGACCCTGGGCTGCCCCGACATCCGCGTGATCGGTCCGAAAACGCTGTTGCCCGAAGGCATCGAGCAATACGGTGTGCGCATCTTCAACGACATGAACGAGGGCCTTCGTGATGTCGACGTGGTGATCATGCTGCGCCTGCAGCGCGAGCGGATGCAGGGTGGCCTGCTGCCCAGCGAGGGTGAGTTCTACAAGCTCTACGGCCTGAACACCCAGCGTCTGGCATTTGCCAAGCCGGACGCCATCGTCATGCACCCGGGCCCGATCAACCGCGGCGTGGAGATCGAGTCGGCGGTAGCCGACGGCCCGCAATCGGTGATCCTCAATCAGGTCACCTATGGCATCGCCATTCGCATGGCCGTGCTGTCCATGGCGATGAGCGGCCAGGCGGCCCAGCGCCAGATCGATTCTGAATCCGTATCCGAGGAGCAGCAGTGATGGTGGCAACCCGAATTCTCGGCGCACAGGTGATCGACCCCGTCAGCGGGCGCGACGAAGTCGCCGATATCTTTCTGCAAGACGGCAGGATCGCCGCCATCGGCCAGGCGCCGGCCGGCTTCGAAGCCCAGCGGACGATCGAAGCCCAAGGGCTGATCGCCGCGCCCGGCCTGGTCGATCTCGCCGTGGCACTGCGCGAGCCCGGTTACAGTCGCAAGGGCAACATCGCCAGCGAAACCCTGGCCGCTGCCGCCGGTGGCATCACCAGCCTGTGCTGCCCGCCACAGACTCGCCCGGTACTGGATACCGCGGCGGTGACCGAGCTGATCCTCGATCGCGCCCGTGAATCGGGCCATGCCAGGGTGTTTCCCATCGGCGCGCTGACCCGCAACCTGGCCGGCGAACAACTATCCGAACTGGTCGCGCTGCGCGAGGCCGGCTGTGTTGCCTTCGGCAACGGCCTTACCGAGTTCGCCAGCAACCGCAACCTGCGCCGCGCGCTGGAATACGCCGCCACTTTCGATCTGACGGTGATCTTCCATTCCCAGGACAGCGATCTCGCCGAGGGCGGGCTTGCCCATGAAGGCCCGACCGCCAGCTTCCTCGGCCTGGCAGGAATACCGGAAACCGCCGAGACCGTGGCATTAGCGCGCAATCTGCTGCTGGTGGAGCGCTCCGGCGTGCGCGCCCATTTCGCCCAGCTGACCAGCGCGCGTGGCGCGGAGATGATCGCCCAGGCCCAGGCCCGTGGCCTGCCGGTCACCGCCGATGTGGCGATGTATCAGCTGATCCTCACCGACGAAGCGCTGCACGGATTCTCCAGCCTGTACCACGTGCAGCCGCCACTGCGCAGCGCAGGTGATCGCGAGGGCCTGCGTGAGGCATTGAAGGCCGGCGTGATCTCGGCGATTTCCAGCCATCACCAGCCACACGAGGCCGACGCCAAACTGGCGCCGTTCGGCGAAACCGAACCGGGTATCAGCAGTGCCGAAATCCTGCTGCCACTGGCACTGACATTGGTGGACGACGGCTTGCTTGACCTGCCGACCCTGTTGGCTCGTCTTACCAGCGGTCCAGCGGCGGCCCTGCAACTGCCGGCCGGCACGCTGCAAGCCGGCCAGGCGGCAGATCTGGTGCTGTTCGATCGACACAGTTCGACGCTGGTTGGCGAGCGCTGGTATTCCAAAGGCCGCAATTGTCCGTTCATGGGCCACTGCCTGCCCGGCACGGTGCGCTACACCATCGTCGACGGCCACATCAGCTTCGAAGGCTGATGCGGAAGATCTGCGCAGGCTGGACATCTATCCGTCCATGCCTGCCGGATTTCTAAAGCGTCCCCCCTACCCGTTCAGCTCCGTGCCAGATTGCGCTCGGATATCTGCGAGTTCAGCGTCCAGAAGTCGTAAAGCACACCGATGAAGAACAAGCCGCCGGTGAACAGGTAGAGGATGCCGGTGATCCATTTGCCCTGGTACATGCGGTGCACACCGAATACCCCGAGAAAGGTCAGCAATATCCAGCCGACCGTGTAGTCGATGGGCCCCGGCTGAAAACGCAGGTCGGCTTCACGGTCCATCGCCGGGATCAGGAACAGGTCGATGATCCAGCCAATAAAGAACAGGCCGAGGGTGAAGAACCAGATGGTGCCGGTGACGGGCTTGCCGTAGTAGAAACGGTGGGCGCCGAGAAAGCCGAAAATCCAGAGGAGATAGCCGATCAGCGTGCTGTGAGTGTTCTGTCGCATCCGAACCTCGATGTGCGATTGATGGATGGCGTCCAGCTTATCCGATAATCGGTCCGAACCATCCCGCCAGATTGGCATTGCCGGTTCGGGCAGCCATGATACTGTATATAAAAACAGTATCATGGTTATCATCATGCAGTTGATCGACAAACTCAGCGTGCTCGCCGACGCGGCCAAGTACGACGTTTCCTGCGCCAGCAGCGGCGCACCGAAACGCAGCTCGAAAGGCAAGAGCGGACTCGGCGCCACTAACGGCATGGGCATCTGCCACAGCTTCACGCCGGACGGTCGTTGCGTGGCACTGCTGAAGATCCTGCTGACCAACTTCTGCCTGTATGACTGTCAGTACTGCGTCAATCGCCGTTCCAGCGACGTGCCGCGTGCCCGCTTCACGCCGGAAGAAGTGGTCAGCCTGACGCTGGATTTCTATCGCCGCAATTGCATCAGCGGCCTGTTTCTCAGCTCCGGCATCATTCGCTCGGCCGACTACACCATGGAACAGCTGGTGCAAGTCGCCAAACTGCTGCGCGAGGAGCACGAATTCCGCGGCTACATCCACCTCAAGACGATCCCCGACGCCGATCCGCTGCTGATCGCCGAAGCTGGCCGCCACGCCGATCGCCTCAGCGTGAACATCGAACTGCCGACCGAAGCGAGCCTGATCCGCCTGGCGCCGGAAAAGCAGGTCGTGACCATCAAACAGGCCATGCACACCATCCACCAGGGCGAAACAGAGGCCAGCGCGGAAAGGCGCGCGCCTCGTTTTGCCCCGGCCGGACAGAGCACGCAGATGATCGTCGGCGCCGACAACACCGATGACCGCACCATCCTGCACACCGCCCAGTCACTGTATGGCAGCTACCGGCTGCGCCGGGTCTACTATTCGGCCTTTAGCCCGATTCCGCACAGCCCTGCCAGCGTCCCGTTCGCGGCACCACCGTTGCTGCGCGAGCATCGGCTCTATCAGGCCGACTTCCTCATGCGCGGTTACGGCTTCCAGGCCAACGAACTGCTGAGCGGGCCAGGCAACCTGGCGCTCGATGTCGACCCGAAACTGGCCTGGGCGCTGGCCCATCGGGAGCATTTTCCGGTCGACCTGAACCGCGCCGAGCCAGCGATGATCGCTCGCGTACCCGGTATCGGCATGCTCAGCGCGAAACGCCTGGTGGATCTGCGCCGGCACAAGCGCATCCGCTTCGAAGACCTCACCCGCCTGCGCTGCGGCCTGGAGAAGGCTCGGCCCTTCGTCGTCACCCAGGATTACCGGCCGACCCAGGTTGACCAGGAATCGACGGTGCTGCGCCAGCATTTGCGCGACACACCGGCCCAACTGGCGCTCTGGTAATGCTCACGGCTCGCTTCGACGGAAGCTTTCAGGGTTGGAGAAATTGCGCGCGACTGCTGCTGCAGGAGCAGATCGCGCCGCATGAGCTGAACTGGGCAAGCGCTAACGAAGCAGCCGGACTGTTCGATGATCCCTCCCCCTTGCCGCCCTCCCATGATGGCAAGCGGATTCGCGTGTCCCGGCAGCTTCTGGACGAACTGGAAATGGCCGCCCGCTATCGCATGGATGATCGCTGGAGCCTGCTGTATCGCGTGCTCTGGCGTTTCTCGCAGGGCGACGCGAGCGCCAGGCTGGTGGGTGATGTGGACGGCAGCGAACTGCATGCACGGCTCAAGGCGGTACGCCGTGAAGCCCACCACCTGCACGCGTTTATTCGCTTCTGCCCGACCGAGGCAGGCGATGGACCGCAGCATGTCGCCTGGTTCGAACCCGCGCATGACGTACTGCCCTGGGCAGCGGGACACTTCGCCGAACGGATGGGCGGCAACAGCTGGCTGATCGCGACGCCGGAAGAAGGGGTTTGCTGGGATGGCCAGGAGATGCACTACACCCGTCCCTGCCCGCCGCAGTGGCGGCAGCTCGCGCAAAACGCGGCGGACCCCGGCGGCGAGCTATGGAAGGCGTATTACGAAAGCACGTTCAACCCGGCCCGGTTGAACCGCGGCGTACTGGAGAGCAACCTGCCTGTGCGCTTCTGGAAGAATCTGCCCGAAGGCATGTTGATCCCGCAGTTGATGAGCCGCGCACGTGCCGGTGCGCAGCGTGACGGCCAGGCCGAGCGCGTCGCCGCCAGGAGCGGCAAGCGCATCGGCCGGCAGTCAGGGCTGGTCGACTAACGGAAATTGCGCCCCGGCTCCTCGTCGCTGATCTCCAGGCTCAGTCCCTGCGACACACTGGTCAGGTGCTCGCCATCGGTTTCCGAACCCAGCTTGATCAGCAAGCGCAGGTCGTTGGCCGAGTCGGCGTGCAGCAAGGCGTCCTCATAGGTGATCTCGCCCTGTACGTAAAGGTTGTACAGCGCCTGGTCGAAGGTCTGCATGCCCAGCTCGGTAGAACGTTTCATCAGCGACTTGAGCTCATGCACCTCGCCCTTGCGGATCAGATCGGCCGCCAGCGGCGTGTTGATCAGCACCTCGATCACCGCGCGGCGCCCCTTGCCGTCGGGCGTCGGTACCAACTGCTGGGCGACGATGGCCTTGAGGTTGAGCGACAGGTCCATCCAGACCTGGTTGTGCCGGTCGGGCGGGAAGAAGTTGATGATGCGGTCCAGCGCCTGGTTGGCATTGTTGGCATGCAGGGTCGCCAGGCACAGGTGGCCGGTTTCGGCGAACGCCACGGCGTAGTCCATGGTTTCACGGGTTCGGATCTCGCCGATGAGGATCACGTCAGGCGCCTGGCGCAGGGTGTTCTTCAGCGCCACCTCGAATGAGCTGGTGTCGATGCCGACCTCGCGCTGGGTGACGATGCAACTCTGGTGCTGATGGATGAATTCGATCGGGTCCTCGATGGAAATGATGTGCCCGCTGGAATTCTTGTTGCGGTAGCCGATCATCGAAGCCAGCGACGTCGACTTTCCGGTACCGGTCGCCCCGACGAACAGCACCAGGCCACGCTTGGTCATCGACAGTTTCTTGAGGATATCCGGCAGCTTCAGCTCTTCGATGGTCGGAATATTCGTCTCGATGCGACGCAGCACCATGCCGGCGAGATTGCGCTGGTAGAAGGCGCTGACGCGGAAGCGACCGATGCCGCGGGCGCTGATGGCAAAGTTGCATTCATGGTTTTCGGTGAACTCGCGGCGCTGCTGCTCGTTCATCACGCCATGCACGGTTTCCCGGGTCATTTCCGGCGACATCGCGGTCTTGCTGACCGGCATGATCTTGCCGTTGACCTTCATCGAAGGCGGCACGCCGGCGGTGATGAACAGGTCGGAGCCGCCCTTTTCCACCATCAGGCGCAGAAGTTTCTCGAATTCCATCGTCGTACTCGCAATCGTGGCAAGGCCGCATCAGCGGCGTTCCGTTTTTTTCAGAGCCCGTTCACCATCTTGCGAGCTAGGGCCATGCAAGGCAAAAACAGGTTAGCAAGCGGTGTTTACTGGTGTAGATGGGCATGACTCGCTTCGCTCGCCCTTACGGGCCGCAGTTCGTTAGGCGCGCGGGCTTGCCGAGCCTGTTTTCAACGCAGCAGGGCCGACGCGCAGCAGATCGTGAATAGGCTCTCAGAAGTTTTCCGGCTGCTTGGCCTTCTCCCTGGCGCTGTCGCGACTGATCAGCCCCTTGGCGAGCAGCCCCTTGAGGCACATGTCGAGAGTCTGCATGCCCAGCGAGCCGCCGGTCTGGATCGAGGAATACATCTGCGCCACCTTGTCCTCGCGGATCAGGTTACGGATCGCCGGGGTGCCGATCATGATCTCGTGGGCCGCCACGCGACCGCCGCCGACCTTCTTCAACAGCGTTTGCGAGATGACCGCCTGCAGCGACTCGGAAAGCATCGAGCGGACCATGGATTTCTCTTCCGCCGGGAACACGTCGACCACGCGGTCAATCGTCTTGGCGGCAGAGGTGGTGTGCAGGGTGCCGAATACCAGGTGACCGGTTTCCGCCGCGGTCAGCGCCAGGCGGATGGTTTCCAGGTCGCGCATCTCGCCTACCAGAATGATGTCCGGGTCTTCCCGCAGCGCCGAACGCAGCGCCTCCGAGAAGCCATGGGTATCACGATGCACCTCGCGCTGGTTGACCAGGCACTTCTTCGATTCGTGGACGAATTCGATCGGGTCCTCAATGGTGAGGATGTGGTGATACTTGGTGCTGTTGAGGTAATCGAGCATCGCCGCCAGGGTGGTCGACTTGCCCGAGCCGGTGGGCCCGGTGACCAGCACCAGTCCGCGCGGAACGTCGGTGATCTTGCGGAACACCTCACCCATGTTCAGGTCTTCCATGGTCAGTACCTTGGAAGGAATGGTCCGGAACACCGCGCCGGAGCCGCGGTTCTGGTTGAAGGCGTTGACGCGGAAGCGCGCCACGCCCGGCACCTCGAACGAGAAGTCGGTTTCGAGGAATTCCTCGTAATCCTTGCGTTGCTTGTCGTTCATGATGTCGTAGATCAGCGCATGCACCTGCTTGTGGTCCATGGCCGGCAGGTTGATTCGCCGGACATCGCCATCGACGCGAATCATCGGCGGCAGGCCGGCGGAAAGATGCAGGTCCGACGCGCCCTGCTTGGCGCTGAAGGCCAGCAGTTCTGTGATATCCATGGGACTCCCCAATTACAAGCAAGCAGGTAGAATGCCGCGCAGACCCCAAGGCGGCGGGCGCAAGTAATGTCCACGATAGAGAAGAATATTGCAAAGGTCGCAGCGCGCATCCGTGCGGCGGCGCAAGCTGCGCAGCGCGACCCTGCCAGCGTCGGCCTGCTGGCCGTGAGCAAGACCCAGCCAGCCGCCGCCATGCGCGAAGCGTTCGGCGCCGGGGTACGCGATTTCGGCGAAAACTACCTGCAGGAAGCGCTGGACAAGCAGGCCGAGCTTGGCGACCTGGGCCTGGCCTGGCATTTCATCGGCCCCATCCAGTCGAACAAGACCAAACCCATCGCCGAGCATTTCGACTGGGTGCATTCGGTGGATCGCCTGAAGATCGCCCAGCGCCTCTCCGATCAGCGTCCCGCCACGTTGCCAGCGCTGAACGTCTGCCTGCAGGTGAACGTCAGCGGCGAGGCCAGCAAGTCCGGCTGTGCGCCCGAAGACCTGCCTCAGCTGGCGCGGGCCGTCGCCGCGATGCCGCGACTGCATCTGCGCGGCCTCATGTGTATCCCCGCGCCCAGCGACGATCCCGACGAGCAACGTGCCGCCTTCGCCCGTCTGCGCGCGCTGCGCGACGAGCTGGCCCTGGAGCTGGATACCCTGTCGATGGGCATGAGCCAGGATCTGGAAGCTGCCATTGCTGAAGGCGCGACCTGGGTCCGCATCGGCACCGCCCTGTTCGGCGCCCGTGACTACGGACGCCCCCACTAAAGGAATTGCTATGACCTCTCCCCGCATCGCCTTCATCGGCGCCGGCAACATGGCCGCCAGCCTGATCGGCGGGCTGCGCGCCCAGGGCGTCGCAGCGGATGCCATCCGCGCCAGCGATCCCGGCGCCGAGCAACGTGCGAAGCTCAGCGCCGAGCACGGCATCCAGACCTTCGCCGGGAATGCCGAGGCGCTGGCCGATGCCGATGTCGTGGTGCTGTCGGTCAAGCCGCAGGTGATGCAGGCGGTATGCCGCGAGCTTGCTCCGCATCTCGACCACGCCCCACTGATCGTATCCATCGCCGCAGGCATCAGCTGCGACAGCCTGCAGCGCTGGCTCGGTCCACGCCCACAGGCGATCGTGCGCTGCATGCCCAACACGCCGGCGCTGCTGCGCCAGGGCGTCAGCGGCCTGTTCGCCAACGGCCAGGTCAGCGCCGCGCAGAAGCTGCAGGCCGAGCAGCTGCTGTCGGCCGTCGGCCTGGCCCTGTGGCTCGAAGAGGAGCGCCTGATCGACGCGGTAACCGCCGTTTCCGGTAGCGGTCCTGCCTATTTCTTCCTGCTGATCGAAGCGATGACGGCAGCTGGCGAGCAGCTCGGCCTGCCCCGCGAAACCGCCGCGCAACTGACCTTGCAGACCGCCCTCGGGGCCGCGCGCATGGCCTGTGAGAGCGATGTCGACGCAGCCGAACTGCGACGTCGCGTCACCTCGCCGAACGGAACCACCGAAGCGGCGATCAAAGCCTTCCAGGCCGGCGGCTTCGAACAACTGGTGCAGCAGGCGCTGAACGCCGCCGCGCTACGCTCGGCCGAGCTGGCCGAACAACTGGGTCAGTAAGGTCTGTTGACGTTTCGTTCGCGGTCGCGCCGGCGCCTGTTTTTTGCGCGGGGCAAGACATGAGGAGAGAAGCCTGGTCACTCCCAACGAACGACGAATAACGCCGCACCGCGCAAAAACAGACCCGGCCCTTCGGGTTGCGCGGCAAATGGCGCCATGCGGCGTTGCGGGACTTGGCAAGGGAACACCATTACCTGCGCCCCGCGCCTTGCCTGACACCATTTGTCGCGGCAACGCGGCTCGCGACGAAACATCAACAGCCCCTTAAGGAGCATTCATGTCCCAACTCTCGCAAGCCCTGATTCTCGTCATCCAGACCCTGGGCAGCCTGTACCTGCTGATCGTGCTGCTGCGCTTCATCCTGCAGCTGGTACGCGCCGACTTCTACAACCCGCTCAGCCAGTTCATCGTCAAGGCAACGCATCCGTTGCTGCGGCCGATGCGCCGTATCATCCCCAGCGTCGGCACTCTGGACCTGTCCTCGCTGATCCTCGCGCTGATCGTGCAGATGGTGCTGATGGCGCTCATCCTCCTGATCGCCTACGGCACCACCGGCAACCCCCTGCTGCTGCTGGTCTGGGCGCTGATCGGCATTACCGGGTTGTTCCTCAACATATTCTTCTGGGCCCTGATCATCAGCGTCATCCTGTCCTGGGTGGCGCCGGCCAGCCATAACCCGGGCGCGCAGCTGGTCAGCCAGCTCTGCGAGCCGGTGCTGATGCCCTTCCGCCGCCTGCTGCCGAACCTCGGCGGGCTGGATATCTCGCCGATCTTCGCCTTCCTGGCAATCAAGCTGCTGGACATGCTGGTCGTCAACAACCTGGCCACCATGACCCATATGCCGAACATTCTGCGCATGTTCATCTGAGACGCCGTTCATAATTTGCTGTCGGCGCGGCAACGAGGCACGAGAAGCACCTCGGATTGCCGCTCGACAGCACGTAGACTCCAGCGTCTCGGCTGTTCCATTCCGTCTCGCACATGGCGCGCGGGGATGTGAACGAGGCCATCGACACGCCTTCGAACCCACGACGACCATTCGTGCGCACTGCTCGCCCGTTCGGCTGCAACTGGCTGCCTGCTGAATTGACGACACGCCGGCGGGCTCGATAATTCGCGGTATCACAGGTCCAGGGGCTGGATGAGCATGGAACGACTCGACCGACAAGTGGATGCCTACGTCGCCTGGAAGCGCGATCTGATCCGTGAAATCACTCGTTACCGCAGCTGGCTGGCACATAACCGGCTCAGCAACGACGATATCGAGGCCCGCCTGGAGCGCGCCCTGCGGGTGCTGCGCACCGATCACATCACCCTGGCGTTCGTCGGCGAGTATTCGCGGGGCAAGACCGAGCTGATCAATAGCCTGTTCTTTTCCAGCTACGGCCAGCGCATCCTCCCCTCGCGGGCCGGGCGCACCACGATGTGTCCAACCGAGTTGCTGTTCGATCCGCGCTCGGAACGCTCCTGCATCCGCCTGCTGCCCATCGAGTCGCGGCTGGAAGACACCAGCATCGCCCAGCTCAAGCGCACCCCCCGGTTGTGGCTGAACCTGCCGCTCGACCCGCAGGACCCGCCAGGCATGGCCGAAGCCTTCGCCCAGATCGCACTGACCAAGTCCATGCCGGTGGAACAGGCGATCCAGCTCGGTTTCGACCCCGCCGCCCTGGAAAGCGCCGGCAGCAGCGACACCGTGCGGGTTCCCGCCTGGCGCCATGCCATGGTCAACTTCGACCACCCGCTGCTGCGCCAGGGCCTGCGTATCCTCGACACACCCGGACTCAATGCGCTGGGCAGCGAACCGGAGCTGACCCTGTCGATGCTGCCCAACGCCCAGGCGATCGTCTTCCTGCTATCCGCCGACACAGGCGTCACGGCCAGCGACATGCAGATCTGGCAACAGCATATCCGCCAGCTCGGCGACGACACCCGGAACAACCTGTTCGCCGTGCTGAACAAGATCGACGTGCTCTGGGACGACGTGGCCGGCGAGGCCTTCGTGCGGAACGCCATCGAACAGATCAGGACGAGCACGGCGCAGCAACTGGGCATCGACAGCGCCGACGTGCTGCCGCTGTCGGCCAAGCAGGCGCTTATGGCGAAGATTCGTGGCGATCAGGCGCTGCTCGAGCGCAGCCAGCTGGAACAGCTGGAACGTTTACTCGGCGAGCGCCTCCTGTCGCACAAGGAGCAGCTGCTCGAGGAACAGGTGGTGCAACAGGTGCTGACGCTGCTGCAGAACAGTCAGCACGCACTCAGGCTGCGCCTGGACAAGGTCGTAGAGCAGCGCGACGTGCTGGCCAGCCATCAGCAGGGCAGCGGGCAGATGCTGCTGGAACTCACCGCCCGCACCCGTCACGACCACAACCGTCACCACAAGCGCTTGCTCGACCTGAAGACCAATCAGCGTCTACTGCAACGTCAGGGCAACCTGCTGCGCACGGCGATCCGTGCCGAGCGCCTGGAAGAACACCTGGCCCGCCTGCGTCGCGGCCTTACCGGCAGCCTCACCACGCTGGGCATCAATCTCGCCATCCTGCACTTCTTCCGGTCAGTGGAGCAGGACCTGAGCATCCTCGAACAGGAAGCCGAACGCGCGAACAAGATGGTGTCGGCCATCTATCGTCGGCACAGTGAAGAAAACCCTCTGCAAGGAATCGACCCCCCCTCGTTCCAGCTGCAGTCGTACCAGCGTGAACTGCGGGCGCTGCAGAGCAAGGCCGATCAGTTCCGCCTGCAACTCAAGACGCTGCTGACCGAGCAGCGCGCGTTGACGCGCCGGTTCTTCGCCACCCTGGTACAGGAAGTCATCGGCCTGCACCAGCGGCTGCGCCAGGAGGCCGAGCAGTGGGCGGGCGAGGCCCTGACGCCGTTGCTGCAATTCTCCCTAGAGCACAAGCAGCAACTGGAAACCCACATCCTGCGACTCAAGGCCCTGGCCAGCGAAAGCCAGCAGAACAGCCAGCGCGGCCAGTTGCTGACTCGCTATTGCGGCGAACTGGAGCAGCAGCTGGCGCAGGCCACCGAAATGCTTCGGGCGCTGCGACGGCCAGCGCCGATACGCCGTCAGGGCAAGGTGGTCAGCCTGAGCAACGCGCAGCTCAGCGGTTAGGATGGCTGACGGCGTTGCCAGTCCGCTCACTGCGACAAAGAGTCCCAGGCAGGACGCGGACCTCCCCCGCTCAGGCCTTGCACGAACCCCGTCGGCGCACGCCAGCATTTGATGCGCCATCCAGGCCACCTCGAGGGCAGCGCCAAGCCGCCGTTGCGATTCAGGATGAATTGCAGCGCGCATACCTTTAGACTTTGCCGCCTTCTTCAAGCTAGAGCCAGGGTCGATGCCCACTGCAATTCCCGCCGATTCCGTTGGCCTGGTGAGTCCGCAGGTCGCGCATTTTGCCGAACCACTGACACTCGCCTGCGGCCGCACGCTGGCCGATTACCAGCTGATCTATGAAACCTACGGCGAGCTGAACGCCACGCGCAGCAACGCCGTGCTGATCTGCCACGCGCTTTCCGGCCACCATCATGCCGCCGGCTACCACAGCGCGGACGACCGCAAACCCGGCTGGTGGGATTCGTGCATCGGCCCGGGCAAGGCCATCGATACCGAGCGCTTCTTCGTCGTCAGCCTGAACAACCTCGGTGGCTGCAACGGTTCGACCGGCCCCAGCAGCACCAATCCGGCCAGCGGCAAGCCCTACGGTGCGGATTTCCCGGTGGTCACCGTGGAGGACTGGGTGCACAGCCAGGCGCTTCTGGCCGACCGGCTCGGCATCGCCCAGTGGGCGGCGGTGGTCGGTGGCAGCCTGGGCGGCATGCAGGCACTGCAGTGGACCATCAGCTACCCCGAGCGGGTGCGTCACTGCCTGGCCATCGCCTCGGCACCCAAGCTGTCGGCGCAGAACATCGCCTTCAACGAGGTGGCGCGCCAGGCGATTCTGTCCGATCCGGAGTTCCACGGCGGTCATTTCCAGGAAATGGGCGTCATCCCCAGGCGCGGACTGATGCTGGCACGCATGGTCGGGCACATCACCTACCTGTCCGATGACGCCATGGGCACCAAGTTCGGTCGCGGACTGAAGAGCGAGAAGCTCAACTACGACTTCAACAGCGTGGAATTCCAGGTCGAGAGCTACCTGCGCTATCAGGGCGAGGAATTTTCCGGACGCTTCGACGCCAACACCTACCTGCTGATGACCAAGGCACTGGATTACTTCGACCCGGCTGCGGCCAACGACGATGATCTGGCGAAAACCTTCGAGACAGCCCAGGCCAGCTTCTGCGTGATGTCCTTCACCACCGACTGGCGCTTTTCGCCGGAGCGGTCACGGGAAATCGTCGATGCCCTGCTCGAGGCGCGCAAGAACGTCTGCTATCTGGAGATCGACGCGCCACAGGGACACGACGCCTTTCTCATTCCCAACCCTCGCTACCTGCAAGCCTTCCGCGGTTACATGAACCGCATAGCCGTATAAGGAACGAAGATGCGCGCCGATCTGGACATCATCCAAGAGTGGATTCCGGCCGGCAGCCGAGTACTCGACCTCGGCTGCGGCAACGGCGAGCTACTGGCCTGGCTGCGTGACCACAAGCAGGTCAGCGGCTATGGCCTGGAGATCGACCCGGACAATATCGCCGCCTGCATCGACAAGGGCGTCAACGTCATCGAGCAGAACCTCGATCTGGGTCTGGGCAACTTCGCCAGCGACAGCTTCGACATGGTGGTGATGACCCAGGCGCTGCAGGCCGTGCACTACCCCGACAAGCTGCTCAAGGAAATGCTGCGCGTCGGCCGTGAATGCATCATTACCTTTCCCAACTTCGGTCACTGGCGCTGCCGCTGGTACCTGGCGAGCAAGGGTCGCATGCCAGTATCGGAGTTTCTCCCATACACTTGGTACAACACACCGAACATCCACTTCTGCACCTTCGAGGATTTCGAACGGCTCTGTCAGGAGCGGGGTGCCCGGGTGCTCGAGCGCCTGGCCGTCGATCGCGACCACAAGCATGGCTGGGCCAGCCGCCTGTGGCCGAACCTGCTGGGCGAAATCGGCATTTACCGCGTCACGGGGCCGTCCCGCTGAGCGACTCAACGCTGGAGGTAACACCATGAAACGTGTCCTTGTCTGCTTCCTGACCGCAATGCTCGCATTGCCGGTACTCGCCGAACGCAAGCACAGCGTCGGTGAATACGACATCCATTACAGCGCCTTCAATTCAGGGTTCCTGCAGCCCGACATCGCCTCCGCAGCGGGTCTGGTGCGCAGCAAGACCCAGGGGGTGATCAACGTCTCGGTACTCAAGGCCGGCAAGCCGGTCGTAGCGCAAGTCAGCGGCACGGTGAAGAACCTGCTCGGACAGGACCGGCCGCTGAGCTTCAAGCAGCTCAAGGAAGGCGACGAGGCGATCTATTACCTCGCGCAATTCCCCTTCGACTCGCAGGAAACCCTGCGCTTCAGCCTCACCGTACAGCCGACCGGCGCCAAGCCTTTCAGCTTCGATTTCAACCAGGAATTCTTCCCCGACCGATGATGCCATTCCCCGAACTGGTGCTGGCCAGCCACAACGCCGGCAAACTCAAGGAACTGCAGGCCATGCTCGGCGCTGCCGTACGCGTGCGCTCGGTCGCCGAGTTCAGTGCGGTCGAGCCGGAGGAAACCGGCCTTTCCTTCATCGAGAACGCCATTCTCAAGGCGCGCCATGCTGCCCGCATATCCGGCCTGCCGGCCCTGGCCGACGATTCCGGCCTGGCGGTGGACGCCCTTGGCGGCGCACCGGGCATCTACTCGGCGCGCTATGCCGACGGTCAAGGTGATGCCGCCAACAACGCCAAGCTGCTGGATGCCCTGCGCGAGGTTCCGGATGCCGAGCGCGGCGCACAGTTCGTCTGCGCCCTGGCGCTGGTGCGCCACGCCGACGATCCGTTGCCGATCATTTGCGAAGGGCTCTGGCATGGCCGAATCCTGCATGCGCCGCGTGGCGAGCACGGCTTCGGCTATGACCCGCTGTTCTGGGTACCCGAATGCGACTGTTCCAGCGCCGAGCTGCCCGCCGCGCAGAAGAACCAGCTCAGCCACCGTGCACGCGCCATGGCCCTGCTCAAGCAGCGGCTGGGGATATGAAAGCAGCAGACTCAGCACCGCGAAGCACTAACGACGGCAAGCACGGTGCGCCGACGACGGCAGGTTTCGAACTGCCTCCGCTGGCGGCGTACGTCCATATACCCTGGTGCGTGCGCAAGTGCCCGTACTGCGACTTCAATTCCCACGCAGCCGGACCCGAGCTGCCCGAAGACGCCTATGTCGCCGCACTGCTGGCCGATCTTCGCGCCGATCTCGAGCACGTCCAGGGCCGCCGACTGAGCTCGATCTTCTTCGGTGGCGGCACGCCAAGCCTGTTTTCCGCCAAGGCACTGGCGGCGATCGTCGACGGACTGGATCGGCTGGTCGGCTTTGCCGAGGATATCGAGATCACCCTGGAGGCCAACCCGGGAACGTTCGAGCAGGCCAAGTTCCGCGACTATCGCCTGCTCGGCATCAACCGGCTGTCCATCGGCGTGCAGAGCTTCCAGGCCGACAAGCTCAAGGCGCTCGGTCGCATCCACGATGGCGACGAAGCCATCCGTGCGGCAGACATGGCACGCGCCGCCGGCTTCGACAATTTCAACCTCGACCTCATGCATGGCCTGCCCGGGCAGAGCCTGGAGGATGCGCTGAGCGACCTGCGCACTGCCATCGCCCAGCAGCCGACGCACCTGTCCTGGTACCAGTTGACGCTGGAGCCGAACACGGTGTTCTGGAGCCAGCCGCCGCAACTACCGGAGGACGATATCCTCTGGGACATCCAGGAAGCCGGCCAGGCGCTGCTCGCCGAACACGGCTACCGCCAGTACGAAACCTCGGCCTATGCGCAGCCCGGCCGGCAGGCACGGCACAACCTGAACTACTGGACCTTCGGCGACTTCCTCGGCATCGGCGCTGGCGCCCATGCCAAACTCAGCCATGCCGACGGACGCATCCTGCGCAGTTGGAAGACCCGCCTGCCAAAGGACTACCTCGACCCGGCCAAGGCATTCCGCGCCGGAGAAAAGCGCCTGGCGGCCGAGGAGCTGCCCTTCGAATTCCTGATGAATGTGCTGCGCCTCACTGACGGCGTGCCGGCCATGCTGTTCACTCAGCGCACCGGGATGGCGCTGGATGTGCTTGCCGACTCCCGGCGCGACGCCGAAGCACGCGGCCTGTTGTCAGCCGACCCCGCGCGCCTGGTCGCCACGCCCAAGGGTCAACTGTTCCTCAACGACCTGCTACAGAGCTTCCTGCCTTAAGGACACCGCATGGATCTGCTACTCGACCTGATCGTCACGCTGTCGCGCTGGAGCCGCAGTCACCTGTCCGACATCTCCCTGGCGCTCATGGCCACGCTGTTCGTGCTGTTCGGACCGCAGCTCAACGCCTGGGTAAAACGCACGGTCAGCAGCCTCAACTTCTTTCTGCGCACGCTGATCTTCGTGCTCGTCTGCGCACTGGGCTACGGCCTGGCCATCGTCTTTCTGACGCCCTGGATGACACAGGGCCTGGCCCAGCTGAACAACTACAGCCTGGCGCCGGTGCTGTTGCTGATCTTCTTCCTCATCGGAGTGATCGCCGACCGCAACTAGGCTCTGTACGAAAAGTGCCTGCGCTGGGTGATGCTTCGTTAAAAACGGGTTCGGAATGCTCATTTACAGCAGGTAAACTCCGCTTCCTCACCCGTTTTTGCCTCGCCTGACCTTCGCTCGACGACTTTTCGTACAGAACCCGCTCAACCCTCAGACGGCTGAACCCGGCATGGCGTGGCTTCGCTCAGTCGACGCGCTGGAACTTCAGGTCCCAGACGCCATGTCCGAGGCGCTCGCCACGACGTTCGAACTTGGTCACCGGCCGCTCCGCAGGGCGCGCTACGCAGCGCCCATCTGCGGCCAGATTGCGGTAGCCCGGGGCCACGTTCATCACCTCGAGCATATGTTCGGCGTAGGGCTCCCAGTCGGTGGCCATGTGCAGCACGCCGCCGATCTTCAGCTTGCTGCGCACCAGTTCGGCGAAGGCCGGCTGAACGATACGTCGCTTGTGGTGGCGGCTCTTGTGCCATGGATCAGGAAAGAACAGCAGGACCCGGTCGAGACTGGCATCGGCCACACAATCGCGCAGCACCTCCAGAGCGTCGCAACTGTAGACCCGGACGTTGCTCAATTGCTGTGACACAAGTCCGCTGAGCAACGCGCCAACACCCGGTTTATGCACCTCGACGCCGATGAAGTCCTGCTCCGGGGCCGCCGCCGCCATCTCCAGCGTGGAATGCCCCATACCGAAGCCGATCTCGAAGGTCCGCGGCGCACTGCGGCCGAATAGCTCATCGAAATCGCGCAACCCATCCTCGAGCGCCAGGCCGAACTTCGGCCAGCCCTGTTCCAGCCCGCGCTGCTGGCCCTCGGTCATGCGCCCGGCGCGCATCACGAAGCTCTTGATGGTGCGGCGGTGCTCGGTTTGCTGCTCTTCGGCCGCGGGGGTCTGCTCAGTCATGGTCTACCTGCGAGAAATAAAAAGCCGGCCCTGACCACGGGTCAGGGCCGGCCACGAATCGTGTCAGCGAATCAATCCATCCAGCGGCGACGAGGCACTGGCGTAGAGCTTCTTCGGCATGCGGCCAGCAAGATAGGCCAGACGGCCGGCTTCGATGGCGTACTTCATCGCTTCGGCCATGAGTACCGGATTCTGCGCGTGGGCGATGGCGCTGTTCATCAGCACCGCCTCGCAGCCCAGTTCCATGGCGATGGTAGCGTCCGAGGCAGTGCCGACACCGGCGTCGACCAACACCGGCACGGTGGCTTCCTCGAGAATGATGCGCAGGTTGTACGGGTTGCAGATACCCAACCCGGTACCAATCAGGCCGGCCAGCGGCATGACCGCGATACAGCCCATCTCGGCCAGCTGGCGGGCGATGATCGGATCGTCGCTGGTGTAGACCATCACGTCGAAGCCGTCCTTGACCAGCACTTCGGCGGCCTTGAGGGTTTCGATCACGTTGGGGAACAGGGTCTTCTGGTCAGCCAGCACTTCCAGCTTGACCAGCTTGTGGCCATCGAGCAGTTCGCGGGCCAGGCGACAGGTGCGTACCGCATCCTCGGCAGTGAAGCAGCCGGCGGTGTTCGGCAGGATGGTATAGCGCTCCGGGCTGATCACATCGAGCAGGTTCGGCTCACCCGGATTCTGGCCGATGTTGGTGCGCCGCACCGCGACGGTGACGATCTCGGCACCGGAGGCCTCGATGGCCGTACGCGTTTCCTCGAGGTCCTTGTATTTGCCGGTTCCAACCAGCAGGCGCGATTGATAGGTGCGACCGGCCAGGGTGAAAGGCTTGTCGTTCGGAACTGGGCGCATGAAAAATCCTCGTTCGGACGTGTTGCAGCGGGCTGGGCGACGCACAGGCGGCGTCATTCGGATAGGAAGCGCGGCTAGCCGCCACCGATGGCGTGCACCACCTCGATCTGGTCACCTTCGCTGAGTGCGGTCGCAGCATGTGCGCTGCGCGGCACGATCTCCCGGTTGAGTTCGACGGCCAGGCGGCGGCCGGTCAGTTCCAGACGCGCCAGCAGGTCGGCCACCGTCTGGCCGGTTGGCAGCTCGTAGGGTTCACCGTTCAACTGAATCTGCATGCTGTTCGCTGCCATTGCGAAAGGGGACGGCATTCTAGCAGGTCATTCAAAAACGTGGGCGAGGCAGCCAGCGCAAGAAAGCCGAAGGTCGCTCGGCCCGGTCAGCCGCGAATGCGCCATCCGGCCAATGCCAGGCACAGCCAACCGGCCAGGAAGGCCGTGCCGCCCAGCGGGGTGATCATGCCCAGCTTGCCGATCCCGCTCAAGGTGAGCAGGTATAGACTGCCGGAGAACAGCAGGATGCCGGCGACGAACAGGGCCGCGGCGGCGCTCAGCAGGCGACTGGGTCGCAGCAATGCCAGCAGCGCCACGCCGAGCAGCGCCAGCGCATGAATCAGCTGGTATTGCACGCCCGTCTGGAACACAGCGAGATAAGCCGGGCTCAGCTGGCTCCTGAGCCCGTGCGAAGCGAAAGCACCGAGTGCGACTCCGGTGAAACCGAACAGGGCGGCGAGCACAAGACAAGGACGAATCATTACCATTTCCGGTCATTGGCCTTAGCGGCCGCTATAATGCCCGCTCTTTTCGCCCACGACCATGTGCCATGTTGCGAGCCCTGCTGCTGCGCCTGTCCAAACTACTGCTCTGGCTGATCGGCCTTTCGGTTCTGCTGGTGTTGCTGCTGCGCTGGCTGCCACCACCGTTCACCGCGCTGATGGTCGAACGCAAGATCGAGTCCTGGCGCACGGGCGAATCGATCGACCTGACCCGCGACTGGCGCCCCTGGCGCGAACTGCCCGACGACCTGAAGATGGCCGTCATCGCCGCCGAGGACCAGAAGTTTGCCGACCATTGGGGCTTCGACATCGCCGCAATCCGCGCCGCGCTCAGCCACAATGAGCGCGGCGGCTCGCTGCGTGGCGCCAGTACGCTGAGCCAGCAGGTGGCGAAGAATCTGTTTCTCTGGTCCGGCCGCAGCTGGCCACGCAAAGGCCTGGAGGCCTGGTTTACCACGCTGATCGAGTTGCTGTGGCCGAAACAACGCATCCTTGAGGTCTACCTCAACAGCGTGGAATGGGCCGACGGCGTCTTCGGAGCCGAGGCCGCCGCAGGTCATCACTTCGGAACCAGCGCGCCTCATCTGTCCAATCGCCAGGCCAGTCTCCTGGCCGCGGTACTGCCAAACCCGCGACAATGGAATGCTGGCAAACCGAGTGGTTATGTGAACAGTCGCGCCGCCTGGATCCGACAACAGGCGCGCCAGCTCGGCGGCAGTCACTACCTGCAACGAATCGAACCCGACTACCCGGAGTGGTGGCCGAGCTGGCTCTGAGCCGGCACGCAGTACACCGGGACGCCACATTGATGCGGCAAAACCGGTACGACAGCCAGACCTCTTCGTCCATCCGGCACGTAGAGGTTTCACCTCCGTCTCCTGATCGGATTGAACAGTACCGATGCATACATACCTCATCCGGCTGAGCCTGGGCTACTTCTTCCTGGCGATGCTATGGATCATCCTCGGTGACGCCTTGGTCCACCGCCTGGCGCACGGCGACAGCCAACTCTGGCACGTGGGCAAGGCTGCGCTTTTCGTGGCCCTCAGCAGCCTCCTGCTGTTTCTGCTCGGGAGGGCACAGATACGTCGCCTGGATGCACACCAGCGTGCCCAGCACTTGCAGGAAGTCCGCCTGAAGCAAGCCGCGGCGGTGTTCGACTGCACCCAGGAAGGTGTGCTGGTTACCGACCCCGACCAGCACATCGTCCATGTCAATCCAGCGTTCAGCCGCATCACGGGCTACGGCAGCGAGGAGGTCCTTGGGCAGACGCCCAAGCTGTTCGCTTCCGGCAAACACGACGCAGCCTTCTACCAAAAGATGTGGCAGGCGCTGAACCAGCACGGTGCCTGGAGCGGCGAGATCTGGAATCGTCGCAAGGACGGCGAGGTCTACCCGCTGTGGCAGAACCTGCGCAGCATCCACGACGGACACGGCCGGCTCAGCCATTACGTGGCGGTGTTTTCCGACCTCTCGGCGCTGCAACGCTCGCGCGAGGAGCTCGACCAGCTTGCCCACTACGATCCGCTCGTGGACCTGCCCAATCGCCTGCTGTTCACCGAGCGCGCCAGGCAGGACCTCGAGCGCGCCCGCGCGAGCAAGCGTAGCGGTGCGCTGCTGCTGATCGACCTCGACCACTTCAAGGACATCAACGAAAGCCTCGGCCACAGCCTGGGCGACGCTCTGCTGCAGGCAGTCAGTGCCCGACTGAGCGAATGCCTGGAAGAAGGTATGACGCTCGGCCGGCTTGGGGGCGACGAATTCGCCCTTCTCTGCGAAGGCTACGGTGCGGAGAAGGCCACCGCGCTGGCGTTGCGCATCCTCGACTCCTTCGATGCATCCTTCCATCTCGGCGACCAGGAGCTGTTCAGCAGCGCCAGCATCGGCATCGTCCTCTATCCCTACCCTGCCGACGTGCAGAACGTCGAGCAACTGATGCGCAATGCCGACTCGGCGCTGTTCAAGGCCAAGAGCAGCGGCCGCTCCACCTACGCCTTCTATTCGCAGGAGCTGACCAGCCAGGCACGCCAGCGGGTCGAACTGATTACCGCCTTGCGCCAGGCCCTGGAACAAGGCCAGCTGCGCCTGCATTACCAGCCGATATACGATCTGCGCCAGGGCACCATCACCGGCTTCGAGGCGCTGGTACGCTGGCAGCATCCGGAGAAAGGTCTGATCGCACCGGGAATCTTCATTCCCATTGCCGAAGAGACCGGGCTGATCAGCGCCATCGACCGCTGGGTGCTTGAAGAGGCCTGCAACCAGGCGCGGCAGTGGCTGGCGCAGGGGCATCCGCTCGACTTCATCGCCGTGAACATCTCCAGCCGGCTGTTCGGCAACGGTGAGCTCGATCTGCAGGTCGCCACCACTCTGGCCAACTGCGACCTCGACGCGCGCTACCTGGAACTGGAAATCACAGAGAGTGCTGTCATGCAGGATCCCGATGCGGCAGTGGAGCTCCTGCAGCGCCTGCGAGCGCTCGGTGTGCAGCTGGCGATCGACGACTTCGGCACTGGCTACTCGTCCCTGCAGCGGCTCAAGCGCATGAACGTGCACAAGCTCAAGATCGATCAGGGCTTCGTCCGCGGGTTGCCCATGGACCACGAGGATGCGGCCATAACCCGCTCCGTGATCGGCCTGGCGCGCAATCTGGGGCTGAAGGTAGTCGCTGAAGGTATCGAGGAGGCCGATCAGGCAGCCTTTCTCCTGGCGCACGATTGCGACTACGGTCAAGGCTATGGATTCGCCCGTCCGCGACCAGCCGCCGAGGTCGACTGGGGCCCGGCAAAACTGAGTTACGGACAGGACTGCCATTCGTCGCAGCACTGACCGGACGCTTATATCAAAAGGCCATTATCGCAGGTAAGCTGGCAAGCCTTCGGAGCCGCCGATCTATCGAGTTTCCGTTCAGCTCCAGCGACACTGCCTCAAATGGCCGGTGACGGGCTGACGCAACCGAAGGCCTCCAGGTCGAATCAGACACGCACACCGCAGCAACGATGATGAGCGATCCAGCCCTGTACGCCAGCCTGCCCCAGGCCCTGCGCCAACTGTTCACCCGACAAAATGGTATCGCCTGGGCAATATTGCTGTTCACCCTGCTGGTGCAGCTGGTGCTCTGGCAGAACCTGCGCGCCAACGAGGAACGCGCTGCCGAGCAGCAATTCCAGCTGCTCAGCGAAAAGGTCACCGAAGCGATCCGCAAACGGCTGCGCGATCACGAACAGATCCTGCTCGGCGGAGCCGGCCTGTTCGATGCAGTCGAAGATGTCAGTCGCGAGCAGTGGCGCCGGTATGTCCAGCGCCTGCTGCTGCCGGACCGTTACCCTGGCATTCAGGGGGTCGGCTTCGCCCAGACCATTGCGCAGGACCAGCGCGATGCTCACGTCGCAGGCATTCGCGCCGAGGGCTTTCCGGAGTACGACATCCATCCAGCAGGCCCGCGTGACCGCTACACCTCGATCATTTTTCTCGAACCCTTTAGCGGTCGCAACCTGGCGGCTTTCGGCTACGACATGTATTCCGAAGCGACCCGCCACCGGGCCATGTCGCGCGCAGCGAGACTGGGCGAAACCAGCATTACCGGCAAGGTCACGCTGTTGCAGGAGATAGACGAAAAGGTCCAGGCGGGCATCTTGCTTTACGTTCCGGTTTACCGGCACGGCATGCCGACCGACACACCGGAGCAGCGCATGCAGGCGCTGACGGGATTCGTCTACAGCCCTTATCGGGTCGACGACCTGATGCAGGGCATCCTGCGCGCCGCCAATCTGCCGCTGACCCTGCATATCTATGCCAGCGACAGCGAAGACCCGCAGCAGCAGATCTATGCCTCGCCAGAGGCGCCCGAGCCAGGCAGCGGCCGTTACAGCAAACTGCAACAGCTCCACTTTTACGGCCAGACCTGGTCCCTGCGCATGGACAGCAGGCCGGAGTTCGACAAGCGCTTCCACGCCAACGAGGCCCTGGTGCTCGGCCTGGGAGTCGGCCTCAGCCTGCTGGTGTTTTTCCTCACATCCTCGCTAGCACTGCGCCACAGTCGAATCCAGGCCGTGGCGCAAGAAATGACCCAGCACATCCGCAAGAGCAAGCATGACCTGAAGATGAGCGAGGAACGGCTGTCGCTGGCACTCAAGGGCAGCACCGACGGCCTCTGGGACCTCGACCTGGAAGCGGGCAGCATGTATGCCTCGCCGCGGGCCTGGGAGATGCTCGGTTACCGTCCCAACGAGCTGACCTGCGACCTCAAGCTATGGGAGCGCGTGACGGTTGCCGAAGACCTGACGCGACACAAGGCCCAACTGGCACAGATCATGCTGTCCAGCCTGGACCACTTCACCAGCGAAATGCGCCTGCAACACAAGCACGGTCATGTCGTGCCCGTTCTGCTGCGCGGCCATATCCAACGCGATCCACAAGGCATGGCGCAGCGCATCAGCGGCACGCTGATGGACCTTACCGAGCGCAAGCGCGTCGAGCAGATGAAGAACGACTTCGTCTCCACCGTCAGCCACGAGCTGCGCACCCCCCTGACCTCGATCAGTGGCGCGCTCGGGCTGATCGTCGGCGGGGCACTGGGCGCCGCGCCGCCAGCCATACAGCAGATGCTGGAAATCGCCTACCGCAACAGCCTGCGCCTGGGGCATCTGATCAATGACCTGCTGGACATGGAGAAGATGGCCGCTGGCAAGATGACCTTCGAATTGCGCGAACACCCCCTTGGCAACCTGCTCGAGGAATCACTGGCGAGCAACCGGCCGCTATGCGACCAGCACGGCATAAGCTGCTCACTGCATCACCCCAAAGATGTGCTGGTCTGGGTCGATGCCATGCGCTTGCAACAGGCACTCGGCAATTTTCTCTCGAACGCCGTCAAGTTCACCCCGGAGGGAGGAGAGATTCGCCTGCACACCAGCCTTCGTGGAGCCAGGGTTCGCATCAGCGTGAGCGACCAGGGGCCAGGGATACCGGAAGACTTTCGCTCCCGCGTGTTCGAGAAATTCGCCCAGGCCGACGCCTCCGACAGCCGACAGAAATCAGGTACCGGTCTTGGCCTGGCCATTACCAAGGAGCTCATCGAGCGCATGGGCGGCACCGTCGGTTTCGATTGCCTGCCTGGGCAAGGCACCACCTTCTGGTGCGAGTTGCCGATCCAGACGCCATCAGTCAGCGACATCACAGACAACCCCGAGGGCCTGCCGCGAATCCTGGTCGTCGAGGATGAACCGGACACCGGTCGTCTGCTGCATCTGATGCTGCGCGAGGGGGGGTATGCGGTGGAACGCGTGCAGAGCCTGCACCAGGCCCGCGAAAAGCTCGCCAGCGGCTGCTATGAGGCGATGACGCTCGATTTGCACCTGCCGGATGGCAGCGGGGCTCAACTGATCGACGAATTGAACGACAGGCCGGCCATGCAGGACTTACCCATCGTCGTGATCTCCGCCGCGCATCAGTTCGACGAGGTGAAGTTTCCAGCGCGAATCGTCTGGTTGCACAAACCGATCACTAATGGGCAGTTGCTGGCGGCGGTAGAGGAAGCGCGGCTGAACACCCGTCGCCGCCACGACGGAGACCGATAGCGGGGCAAAAAAATCGCGGAAGGCGCCAGGCCATTCCGCGATTGGTCGATCGATCCGAGGTCAGGCCTGGATCGATCCCTTGAGTTTGTTCATTGCATTCTTCTCCAGCTGACGGATGCGCTCGGCCGACACGTTGTACTTGGCCGCCAGGTCATGCAGGGTGGCCTTGTCCTCGTTCAGCCAGCGCTGCTGGAGGATGTCCCGGCTACGCTCATCGAGCCCCTCGAGCGCCGCATGCAGACTGGACGTGGAACTGTCACTCCAGTCGGCATCTTCCAGCTGACGGGCCGGATCGTAGCGATGGTCTTCCAGATAGTGCGCAGGCGACTGGTAGGCGCTGTCGTCGTCGGCATCGGCAGCCGGGTCGAAGGCCATGTCATGGCCGGTCAGGCGGCTTTCCATCTCGCGCACTTCGTGCGGCTCGACGCCCAGGCTGTCGGCCACTGCGGTGACTTCATCGTTGTTCAGCCAGGCCAGACGCTTTTTCTGGCTGCGCAGATTGAAGAACAGCTTGCGCTGCGCCTTGGTCGTGGCGACTTTGACGATGCGCCAGTTGCGCAGGATGAACTCGTGGATTTCAGCGCGAATCCAGTGCACGGCGAAGGACACCAGCCGCACGCCCATCTCGGGATTGAAACGCTTGACCGCCTTCATCAGGCCGACGTTGCCTTCCTGGATCAGATCGGCCTGGGCCAGACCGTAGCCGGAATAGCTACGGGCGATGTGAACGACGAAACGCAGGTGCGCCAGCACCATCTGCCGAGCCGCTTCGAGATCCTGATGATAGAAGAGGCGCCCGGCCAGCTCGCGCTCCTGCTCGACGGTGAGCAGCGGGAGGCTGTTCACGGTCTGCACGTAGGCCTCGAGATTGGCTCCCGGGACTAGCGCTTGAACAGGTTGCAGAGTAGTTGTCATGCAGTACCTCCAATGACGAAGCTGCAGCAGTTTAGCATTGCCGCATCAGACTGCAAGCCTGCGAAAAAGTTCCCAGGCACACAGATAAGCCATTGTTTATAAAGATAATTTATCTTGGCGCAAGCTCACTCAGATGCCTTGCAACAGCCAGCCAGGCACCGATATAGCCGAGCAGAACCGCACCGATCAGCAGTGATATGGCGTCACCGGCCGGAACGCCTCCCAGGCCGAAATCACTGCCATACAGACCGGCCAGGTCCACTACCGCCTCGTTCAGCCAGCCCAGACCGTAGGCCAGCAACAGCCAGGCGATCAGCCCCGCACCGAGCCCGTAGATGGCACCCATGTAGAGGAACGGGCGGCGCACGTAGCCGTCGGTTCCGCCCACCAGCTTGACCACTTCAATCTCGGTGCGGCGGTTTTCGATGTGCAGGCGAATGGTATTGCCGATCACCAGCAGCAACGTCGCCACCAGCAGCAGGGTCAGCCCGAAGACGAAACGGTCGCCCAGCTTGAGGATGGCAGTCAGCCGCTCGACCCAGAGCAGGTCGAGCTGCGCCAGCTGCACGCCTGGCAGCTCGGCCAGTTGCTGGCGCAATGCTTCGAGCTTGTCCTTGTCGACCTCGTTGGGGGTCACCAGGATCACGCCCGGCAGCGGATTTTCCGGCAACTCCTTGAGCGCCTCGCCAAGCCCGGACAATTGCTGGAACTCTTCCAGCGCCTGCTCGCGACTGACCCAGTCCGCCGCGGCCACATCGGGCATGCCGGCGACCTCGTCGCGCAAACGCTCGCCAGCAGCGGCCTCAACATCCAGCTGCATGAACAGCGAAATCTGCGCGGCGCGCTGCCAGGAGCCGCCGAGCCGCTCGACGTTGTCCAGCAGTAGCGCCAGGCCCATCGGCAGGCTCAGTGCCACAGCCATCACCAGGCAGGTGAAGAAGCTGCCGATCGGCTGCTTGAGCAGACGCCCGACACTGTCCACCAGACTGGCGCGATGGCTTTCCAGCCAGGCGTGGAACAGCGTCTTGAAATCCGGCTCGTCGCCGCGTGGCGACTCCGGCTTCTTCACCGGGCCCCCAACACGCTCGGCGGTACTCGGATTGGTCTTGGGATTGCGTTCGCTACTCATCGGCTGGCCTCCCCGTCGCCGATCAGGCGACCACGTTGCAGGGTCAGCATGCGGTGACGCATCCGCGCGATCAGCGCCAGATCGTGGCTGGCGATCAGCACGGTGGTGCCCAGGCGATTGATGTCTTCGAACACGCCCATGATTTCCGCCGCCAGTCGCGGGTCGAGGTTGCCGGTAGGTTCATCGGCCAGCAGCAGGGCCGGCCGATGTACCACGGCGCGGGCGATGCCGACGCGCTGCTGCTGGCCGGTGGACAGGTCCGCCGGGTACTGCAGCGCCTTGTCCTTGAGGCTGACGCGCTCAAGCGCGGTCATCACCCGCTGACCGATCTCGCGCTTGTTGAGGCCGAGAATCTGCAGTGGCAGGGCAACGTTGTCGAACACGGTACGATCGAACAGCAGCTGGTGGTTCTGGAACACCACGCCGATCTGCCGGCGCAGGAAGGGAATCTGCGCATTGGTGATGCGCGACAGGTCCTGTCCGGCCAGCAGCAGCTTGCCGCTGGTGGGGCGCTCCATCGCCAGCAGCAGGCGCAGCAGCGTGCTCTTGCCGGCGCCGGAATGGCCGGTGACGAAAAGGAATTCCCCGCGGCGCACCTGGAAGGAAAGCTCATGCAACCCGATGTGGCCGTTGGGGTAGCGCTTGCCGACCTGTTCGAAACGAATCATGCGCCGTCCCGTTGGGCGAACAGCGCCTTGACGAAGGCGTCGGCCTCGAAGGTGCGCAGATCATCAATTCCTTCGCCGACACCGATGTAGCGGATCGGCGTGCCGAACTGCTTGGCCAGGGCGAAGATCACCCCGCCCTTGGCGGTGCCGTCGAGCTTGGTCAGTGCCAGGCCGGTCAGCTCGACCGCCTGGTTGAACTGCCTGGTCTGGTTGATGGCGTTCTGGCCGGTGCCGGCGTCGAGTACGAGCAGGACCTCGTGGGGAGCCGACTCGTCGAGCTTGCCCATCACCCGGCGGACCTTCTTCAGCTCCTCCATCAGGTTGTCCTTGGTGTGCAAGCGCCCAGCGGTATCGGCGATCAGCACGTCGATGCCGCGCGCCTTGGCCGCCTGCACCGCATCGAAGATCACCGAGGCGGAATCGGCACCGGTGTGCTGGGCGATCACCGGAATGCCGTTGCGCTCGCCCCACACCTGCAATTGCTCGACAGCCGCGGCACGGAAGGTATCGCCGGCGGCGAGCATGACCTTCTTGCCGTCGAGCTGCAGCTTCTTGGCCAGCTTGCCGATGGTCGTGGTCTTGCCGACGCCGTTCACGCCGACCACCAGGATCACGTACGGGCGTTTGCCGCTGTCGACCACCAGCGGCTGCTCGACCGGCTTGAGCAGACCGGTGAGCTCTTCCTGCAGCGCCGTGTAGAGCGCGCCGCTGTCGGCCAGCTCCTTGCGTGACACGCGACGGGTGAGATTCTGCATGATCGCTGTCGTCGCCTCGACGCCGACGTCGGCGGTCAACAGGCGGGTTTCCAGCTCGTCGAGCAGGTCGTCATCGATGGCCTTCTTGCCGAGGAACAGGCTGGCCATGCCTTCGCCGATGCTCGAGCTGGTCTTGGACAGCCCCTGCTTGAGACGGGCGAAGAAGCCGAGCTTGGCAGGTGCTTCGGCAGGTGCAGCCGCTACGACTGGCGCTGGGGCCGGAGCGATTTCTGGCTCTGGCTCTGGCTCTGGCTCTGGCTCTGGCTCTGGCAGTATTTCGGCCTCGACGGGCGGCTCGGGCAATGGCTCGGGCGCAGTGACCGTCGGCTGCTCGATCTCGACCTCGGGCTGCTCGGCGCGCGGCAAGCCGTCTTCCTGCGGTTCGGCGGCAGGCTGCTCGGCCACCGGCTGCTGCGGTTTCTTGCGCAGCCAGCCGAACAGGCCTTTCTTTTCGCCGGGCTCGGCCGGCGTCTTCTTGTCGTCGTTGGAACCAAACATGGAGAAGGTATTCTCAAGGATGCGAAAAGCCGTCAGCCACGCTGCCGGCCAAATGGGCTCTATCCTAGCACCTCGCAAAGCGGGTGCGCTAAGCACGCTTCTGCGGCGGCGGCACCATGCGGATATCCCGGCTTTGCCTGACCCGCGCACGCCATTACCATGGCTGCCGTGTTGCCGCCCTGCCAGTCTGCCGTGGCGGACACCAACCTGGACGAGTCCCGACTATGCCCCTGACGTTACGCCGCGCCGCCGCCCTGCTGCTCGGAGCCCTCTATCTGCCCCTGCTGGCAGCAGCAGACAATCAGCCGACCCACGAGTTCTTCCTCGACAACGGCCTGAAAGTGATCGTTCGCGAGGATCATCGTGCGCCGGTGGTGGTATCCCAGCTCTGGTACAAGGTTGGTTCCAGCTATGAGACCGCTGGCCAGACCGGCCTTTCCCATGCGCTCGAGCACATGATGTTCAAGGGCAGCCGCAAGCTCAACGCCGGCGAGGCCTCGCGCATCCTGCGCGAGCTGGGCGCCGAGGAAAATGCCTTCACCAGCGACGACTACACCGCCTACTACCAGGTCCTGGCGCGCGACCGCCTGGCCGTTGCGTTCGAACTCGAAGCCGATCGCCTGGCCAGCCTCAAGCTGCCGCCGGACGAGTTCGCCCGCGAAATCGAGGTGATCAAGGAAGAGCGCCGCCTGCGCACCGATGACAAGCCCAGCGCGCTGGCCTATGAGCGCTTCAAGACCCTCACCTACCCCGCCAGCGGCTACCGCAACCCGACCATCGGCTGGATGGAGGACCTCGACCGGATGCGGGCCGACGAGCTGCGCGCCTGGTACGAGCAGTGGTACGCGCCGAACAACGCGACCCTGGTGGTGGTCGGCGACGTGACCGCCGATGAGGTCCGCGGACTGGCCGAGCGCTTCTTCGGCGACATCGAAAAACGCAGCGTGCCGAACGCCAAGCGCCCGCTGGAGCTGGCCGAGCCGGGCGAACGCCGGCTCACACTGCACGTCAAGACCCAGTTGCCGACACTGCTCATGGCGTTCAACGCGCCGAGCCTGGCGACCGAGGAAGACGCTCGCCAGGTCCACGCGCTGCGGTTGATCTCCGCCCTGCTCGATGGCGGTTACAGCGCGCGCCTGCCGGAGCGCCTGGAGCGCGGCGAAGAGCTGGTGACCAGTGCCTCGGCCTGGTACGACGCCTATGCCCGCGGCGACAGCCTGTTCGTGCTGAGCGCCGCGCCGAACATGCAGAAGGGCCGCACCCTGGAAGAAGTCGAAGCCGGCCTGTGGCAGGAGCTGGATGCGCTCAAGCAGAACCCGCCTTCGGCAGACGAACTCGAGCGCGTGCGTGCGCAGGTCATCGCCGGTCTGGTCTACGAACGCGACTCCATCACCCAGCAGGCCACCACCATCGGCAAGCTGGAAACCGTCGGCCTTTCCTGGCGGCTGATGGACGAGGAGCTGAGCGCCCTGGAAGCCGTGACTCCCGAGGATATCCGCCAGGCCGCCCGCACCTACTTCACCCGCTCCCGCCTGAGCGTCGCCCATGTTCTGCCTGAGGAAGCCCGTGATGAGTGATTTCAAAGCCCTGCGCCGCGGCCTGCTCGGCCTGCTGCTGGCGACCGGTATCGGCCTGGCGGGCTGCGACGAAGGCTCTACCGCACTGCCACAGCCGGGCCAACCGGTCGAACAGGATGTCGCCCGCGAGGCGACCCAGCCTGCCGTGCCGAACGCTGCCGAGCAGAAGCCGCAGCTAGAGTCGCTCGCCGAGCTCGGCGACCAGCCGCTGGCCCGGCGCAAGCTGGACATCCAGAGCTGGCAGACCGCCGAAGGCGCCAGGGTCCTGTTCGTCGAAGCCCGCGAGCTGCCGATGTTCGACCTGCGCCTGACCTTCGCCGCCGGCAGCAGCCAGGACGGCGGCGTACCCGGCCTGGCGCTGCTGACCAACGCCATGCTCAACGAGGGGGTCGAGGGCAAGGATGTCGGCACCATCGCCCGCGGCTTCGAGAGTCTCGGCGCCGATTTCGGCAACGGCTCCTACCGCGACATGGCGGTGGTCAGCCTGCGCAGCCTCAGTGCGCCCGACAAGCGTGAGCCCGCCCTGGCGCTGTTCAACGAAGTCATCGGCCAGCCGAGCTTTCCCGAAGACTCGCTGCAACGCATCAAGAACCAGCTGCTGGCCGGCTTCGAGTTCCAGAAGCAGAACCCCGGCAAGCTGGCCAGCCTCGAGCTGTTCGCCCAGCTCTACGGCGATCACCCCTACGCCCACCCGAGCGAAGGCACGCCCGAGTCGGTTCCGACGATCGACGTCCAGCAGCTGCGCGACTTCCATACCCGTGCCTATGCGGCAGGCAATGCGGTGATCGCTCTGGTCGGCGACCTCTCCCGCGAGGAAGCCGAGGCGCTGGCCGCGCAGGTTTCCGCCGCCCTGCCGGAAGGCCCGGCGCTGCCGGCGACGCCGATCCCCGAGGCGCCGACGGCCGGCAAGCACCATATCGACTTCCCCTCCAACCAGAGCCACCTGATGCTGGCCCAGCTCGGCATCCCACGCGGCCATCCGGACTACGCAGCACTCTATCTGGGCAACCAGATCCTCGGTGGCGGTGGCTTCGGCACACGACTGATGGAGGAAGTGCGCGAGAAGCGCGGCCTGACCTACGGCATCTACTCGGGCTTCAGCCCGATGCGCGCCGAAGGCCCCTTCATGATCAGCATGCAGACCCGCGCCGAACTCACCGATGGCGCACTGGAGCTGGTGCAGCAACTGGTCCGCGACTATCTGGACGAAGGTCCCAGCGAGGCCGAGCTGGAACGCAGCAAGCGCGAGATCGCCGGCAGCTTCCCGCTGTCTACCGCGAGTAACGCCGATATCGTCGGTCAGCTCGGCAGCATCGGCTTCTACGGCCTGCCGCTGACCTATCTGGAAGACTTCATGAGCGAAGTGCAGGCGCTGACGGTCGAACAGGTCAGGACGGCCATGAACAAGCATCTGCACAAGGATGCCTTCGTCATCGTGACCGCCGGCCCCAGCGTCGAGCAGCAGCCGCTGCCGCCACCCACCGACAAACCTGTCGAACAGTCCAGCGCTGTTCCGGAGCATTGATGGCCAAGCCACCCATTCGTCCCGGTGCCCACGGCGGCCAGGGCCAGTTGCGCATCATCGGCGGCGACTGGCGGTCACGCCGCTTCAGCTTCCCCGATGCCGAAGGCCTGCGCCCTACGCCGGACCGGGTTCGCGAAACCCTGTTCAACTGGCTGGCGCCCTATCTTTCCGGTGCCCGCGTGCTCGATCCGTTCACCGGCAGCGGCGCGATCTATCTGGAGGCGCTGTCACGGGGCGCCAGCATGGCCCTGGCGCTGGACGTGAATGCCAACGCCATCGCCAGCCTGCGCAAGCATCTGGACACGCTCAACTGCGGCCACGGCCAATTGCTGCAAAGCGATGCGCTGCGTTACCTGGAAACCCAGTCGCCGACGGCCTTCGACCTGGTCTTTCTCGATCCGCCATTCAACAAGAACCTGCTGCAACCGGCGTGCGAGCTGCTGGAGAACAAGGGTTGGCTGGCCGAAAACGCCTGGGTCTACACCGAGAGCGAAGCCGTGCCCTCCAGCCTCGGCCTGCCAGGGAACTGGCGACTGCACCGCGAGAAGCAGGCCGGCAAGGTGCACTATGCGCTATGGGAGCGCCGCGCGCCGGCCAGCTCGACACCCAGCTGAAGCGCCGGTTTCAGTAGAAATCGACGGGCTGGCCATTGCGGTCGAATGCCAGGAAGCGACCGACGCTGCCGCTCTCGATGGCGCTGACCATCATCTTCAGTGGTTGCTCGGCCTCGTCGGAATTCGGGGTGATGCCGCCCTGCCCGGGCAGGGCGGCGGCAAACAGCAGGTCCCAGGCCACGCCGGTACGCCCGGACTCCTCGCGCAGGGCGGCGAAGTCGCGCAGCTCCTCGGGCAGCTTGTCGACGCAGAGCACCGGCTTGAGCGAACCACCAGCGTTTTCCTCGAAACGCTGGCGCTCGGCCTCGGTGGCATCGTCCGGCAGTTCGGCACTGACGAAGACGAACAGCAGTCGCTGGGGTTCACGCTCCTGGCGCGCGGCGCTCAGCAACTGATCGAAGGGGGTAAGGGACATGGGCTGGGTTCCGGATGGGTATATCGACGCCCACTGTTCACTGCTCGAGCCGCGCTGACCATATCTCCAAAGACGTATGCCGCCCGATGATGTAAACATTCAACGCCTGCATCGTGCTTTTCTTCCCGCTGCCGAGGCTCTAACGTCAGGCCAAACAGAGGAATCCGAGCGATCGTGTCCGACGCATTCCAACCGGCCTGGTGGCTGCCTGGCCCGCATCTGCAAACATTGTGGAACCCCTTCTTTCGCAAGGCGCCGCGCCTCGACCGCCAGCGCGAGCGACTATGGCTGAGCGATGGCGATTTCATCGATCTGGACTGGCACGGCCCGCACGACGCAGCGGCGCCGCTGGTACTGGTGCTGCATGGGCTCACCGGCTCGTCCAGCTCGCTCTACGTGCTTGGCCTGCAGCAACGGCTGACGGCTCAGGGCTGGGCCAGCGTGGCGATCAACTGGCGTGGCTGCTCGGGCGAGCCGAACCTGTTGCCACGCGCCTATCACTCCGGCGCCAGCGACGACCTGGCCGAGGTCGTCGCCCATCTGCAGGCCTGCCGTCCACAGGCAGCGCTGTATGCGGTGGGCTACTCGCTGGGTGGCAATGTATTGCTCAAGTACCTGGGTGAAAGCGCAGCCGACTGTCCCCTGCGCAAGGCGGTGGCGGTTTCCGTGCCGTTCCGTCTGGATCAGTGCGCCGACCGCATCGGCCTGGGTTTCTCCCGCATCTATCAGGCGCACTTCATGAAGGCGATGGTCGCCTACGTGAAGGACAAGCAGCAGCGCTTCCAGCATGAAGGACTGGTCGAGCACCTCGGCGCCCTGCAGCGACTGGGCCCGCTGCAGGGCATGCGCACCTTCTGGGATTTCGACGGCCGCTTCACCGCGCCGCTGCACGGCTACAGCGACGCGCAGGATTACTATCGGCGCGCCTCCAGCCGCTACTTCCTGCCCGCGATCGAGATTCCGACCCTGCTGATCCAGGCGGCCGACGATCCCTTCGTGTTCCGCCACAGCGTGCCGGAACCCGCCGAACTGTCCGCGACCACGACACTGGAACTGCATGCCCGTGGTGGCCACGTCGGCTTCATCGAAGGCACCCCGGCCCGGCCACGCTACTACCTGGAACGGCGGATTCCGCAGTGGCTGGCGCAGGGTCCGGACGCTTAGGCGTTACCGGTGCCTGGCGCTCGTGGCAGCTGGTCCAGCGCGACGTAGTAGCGTTGCTGCAATGCATTCACCGCATCGCGAGCATCGGGCGCGACGAAGGCGCTTTCCAGCGCCAGCACCTGATAGATGCCGCGGCGAAAATAGGCCTGGCCCAACGGACCGGAGCTGGCGCCGAGCGTGCCGAGAAAGCGCACCCACGAGGTCAGCACGATCCAGGCATTGAGCGCCAACGCCTCGGCCTGGGCCTGGTCCATCAGCAGGATGCCGGCATCGATGAAACCCTGGTAGATGGCCCGGGCATGCAGCAGACAACAGCTGGCAAACGCCTGGTAGCGCTGCGCGAGTTCCTGATTGGCAGCCAGCAGCCCTTCCAGGTCACGATGCAGAAACCGGTAATCCCAGATTGCACCGAGCAACGCTTCGAGGTAGGCCGCCTTGTCCTGCATCTGCATCGGCCGTTCCCGCGGCAGTCGCAGGAACTGGTCCACTCGCGCCTCGTAGTGCACGAACAGCTCGGCCACGATCGCCGGCTTGTTGGGGAAGTGGTAGTAGAGATTGCCCGGCGAGATGCCCAGATGCGCGGCGATATGGTTGGTCGTCACGTTGCGTTCGCCCTGGGCATTGAACAGTTCCAGGCTGGCTTCGAGGATGCGGTCACGGGTTTTGGCGCGCAATACCATGGGTCATGGGGTCTCGACGGCGAAACGAAGGGGGCAACGGTACACGCAGAAAGCATTGCCAGCACGCCCCGTTGACACTTTAGAGCAATTACTCTAGAAGTCTTTCAGCCGCATCGCCATCGGAGCCTCCATGCTTTACACCTCGCAAGCGCTCATCGCCCCGGAGGTCGTTTTCGCACGCCAGCGCCGCGCTTTCCTCGCCGCCCCGATGCCGTCGGAGGAAGATCGCCTGCGTTGGCTGGATGCCCTGCGCGATGTGCTTGCCAGCAACCAGCCGGCGCTGATCGAGGCGATCGCTGCGGATTTCGGCCAGCGCTCGGCAGACGAGACACTACTGGCCGAAATCATGCCCAGCCTGCACGGCATCCGTTATGCCTGCCGCCGTCTGCGCCGCTGGATGAAGCCGTCGCGGCGCCAGGTCGGCCTGGCCTTCCAGCCGGCCAGCGCACGGGTGATCTATCAGCCGCTGGGCGTGGTCGGCATCATCGTGCCGTGGAACTATCCGCTCTATCTGGCCATCGGTCCGCTGGTCGACGCACTGGCCGCCGGCAACCGGGTGATGCTGAAGATGAGCGAGTCGACGCCGGCCACCGGTCAACTGCTCAAGGCGCTGCTGGCGCAGATCTTCCCCGAGGACCAGGTGGCGGTGGTGCTTGGCGGCGTCGAGGTGGGCCGGGCCTTTGCGCGGCTACCGTTCGATCACCTGCTGTTCACCGGCGCCACGAGCGTCGGCCGAGACGTGATGCACGCGGCCGCCGAGAACCTGACCCCGGTCACCCTCGAACTCGGTGGCAAGTCGCCGGCCATCGTCTCGGCCAGCGTTCCACTGGAAGAAGCCGCCGAGCGCATCGCTTTCGGCAAGAGCATGAATGCCGGGCAGACCTGCGTCGCGCCCGACTACGTGCTGGTACCGCGCGACCGCATCGAGGGTTTCGTCGCCGCTTACCGTGAGGTGGTGCAACGCTTCTATCCGCGCCTGACGGACAATCCCGACTACACCGCGATCATCAATACGCGCCAACAGGCTCGACTGCAGGGCTACCTCGACGATGCCCAGGCCAGGGGCGCGCGGATCGTGCCGCTGTTCGCCGAAGAGCAGCAGCGGCGCATGCCGCATTGCCTGCTGCTGGAGGTGAATGACCAGATGCGGGTGATGCACGAGGAGATCTTCGGCCCGCTGCTGCCCATCGTGCCGTACGGCGAACTGGACGAGGCGCTGGCCTACGTCAACGCCCGCCCAAGACCGCTGGCGCTGTATTACTTCGGCCATGTCCGCAGCGAACAGCAGCGCGTGCTGGAGATGACGCACTCCGGCGGGGTCTGCCTGAACGACACCCTGCTGCACGTCGCCCAGGACGATCTTCCGTTCGGCGGCATCGGCCCCTCCGGCATGGGGCACTACCACGGCCACGAGGGCTTCCTCACCTTCAGCAAGGCCAAGGCCGTGTTCATCAAGCAGCGTTTCAATGCCGCCCGGCTGATTTACCCACCTTACGGCAAGTGGTGGCAGAAGCTGATCTACGCTCTGTTCATCCGCTGATGCGCAGCTGAAGCAATGCACGATCTGTCCCTGAATCGCCGCGGCCTGCTCCAGGTCGGACTGCTCGGCGGCGCGATCCTGGCCACCGGCAGCTTGCTCAGCCGGGCAATCGGAGCCGCCAGCGACAGCCCGGCCGGCGGCTTCGTCATGCTGCGCGACAGTGACCTGCCAATGCTGCAGCGCCTGACGCCGCTGCTGCTGGCAGGCTCGGTGCCGCCCGGCGATATGACGCGAGCCGTGCAGGACACGCTCGCCAACCTCGATCTGGGCCTGCAGCACCTGTCGCCGGCGCTGGCAAGCCAGGTGCGCCAGCTGTTCGACGTGCTCAGCCAGCCACTGACCCGCGGCCCGCTGACGGGTATCTGGCGCGGCTGGGAGGCCGCATCCGATGACCAGTTGCGGGCTTTTCTGCTGCGCTGGCAGAACAGCTCGCTCGCCCTGCTGCGCCAGGGCCACGCCTCGCTGCTGCAGATGGTCCTCATGGCCTGGTACGCCAGCCCCGCCTCGTGGTCGCATTGCGGCTATCCCGGGCCGCCGACAATCTGACCAAGGAGGCCTGCGTGCCCGTTGCCGATCTCTTCGTCGAAGGCCTCGCTCGTGGCTGGATCACCCACGATGGCTCGCGGCTGGCCCACGACCTGACCCTGGAAGCCGACATTGCCATCGTCGGCAGCGGCGCAGGCGGTGCCACCAGCGCCGAGGTCCTCAGCGCCGCGGGTTACAAGGTCCTGCTGATCGAGGAAGGGCCGCTGCGCACCAGCCGCGACTTTGACATGCAGGAGGCCCGCGCCTACCGCTCGCTCTATCAGGAAGCCGTCGGGCGCATGAGCAAGGACGGCGCCATCACCATCCTGCAGGGCCGCGCGGTCGGCGGCACCACGCTGGTGAACTGGACCTCGAGCTTCCGCACGCCGCCGCCGACGCTGCAGCACTGGGCTCGCGAGCACGGTGTCAGCGGCCTTTCGGTCGAGGCGATGGCACCCTGGTTCGAACAGATTGAAAGGCGCCTGGGGATCAGCCCCTGGGCCGTGCCACCGAACCCCAACAACGACGTATTGCAGCGCGGCTGCGAACGCCTCGGTTACCAATGGGCGGTGATACCCCGCAACGTGCGCGACTGCTGGAACCTCGGCTACTGCGGCATGGGCTGCCCGACCAACGCCAAGCAGTCGATGCTGGTCACCAGCATTCCGGCGATGCTGGAGAAAGGCGGCGAGCTGCTCTACCTCGCCCGCGCCGAACGCCTGCAGCTGCGCGGCGAGCGGGTCGTCGGTCTCGACTGCGTGGGCATGGACGAACGTTGCGTGGCAGCGACCGGGCAGCGCATCCGGGTCATCGCCAGGCACTACATCCTCGCTGGCGGCGGTATCAACACGCCGGCGTTGCTGTTGCGTTCGAAAGCCCCGGACCCGCATCAGCGCGTCGGCAAGCGCACCTTCCTGCACCTGACCAACTTCTCCGCGGCCCGCTTCGACGAGCGCATCGATGCCTTCAGCGGCGCGCCGCAGTCGATCCATTCCGACCACTTCCAGTGGCGCGACGGGGTTGCCGGGCCAGCGGGCTACAAGCTCGAAGTACCGCCCATTCACCCGGCCCTTGCCGCCACGCTGCTCGGCGGCTTCGGCCCCGACAACGCACAGCGCATGGCCGGGTTGCCGCATACCCATGCGATGATCGCCCTGCAGCGCGACGGCTTTCATCCGGACAGCGCCGAGGGCACCGTCGAGTTGCGCGACGACGGCAGCCCGGTGCTCGACTACCGCATGACCGACTACGCCTGGAACGGTATCCGCCGCGCCTTCCACAGCATGGCCGAGATCCAGTTCGCCGCTGGCGCCCGCGCGGTGCTGCCGCTGCATGCCGACGCCGGGTACGCGCGCACGCCGCGTGCCGCCCGGCAACTGATCGAGCGCCTCGACCTCGCGCTGTACCGCACCCGACTCGGCAGCGCCCACGTGATGGGGGGCTGCGCCATGGGCGAAGACCCGCGCCAAGCGGTGACCGACAGCCTCGGGCGACACCATCAGCTGGACAACCTGTCGGTACACGACGGCTCGCTGTTTCCTACCAGCATCGGCGCCAACCCGCAGCTGTCGATCTACGCCCTGTGCGCGAAACTTGCCACAGGCCTGGCTGATCGCTTGCAAAAGGCCTGAATTGCCTGCGATTCACGACAGATCGCCGCATGGCCATTCAGGCTTTACGCTGTCGACACCGAGCCGCTACCATCCACCCCCCACGCATGCGTCAGGACGCCGCGATGAATCGAGTGTTGTATCCGGGAACCTTCGACCCTATCACCATGGGCCATGCCGATCTGGTGGAACGCGCCTCGCGCCTGTTCGACGAGGTCATCATCGCCGTGGCGGCCAACCCCAAGAAGAACCCGCTGTTCCCGCTGGAGCAACGCGTGGCGCTGGCCTGCGAGGTCACCAAACACCTGCCGAATGTGAAGGTCATGGGCTTTTCCACCCTGCTCGCCCACTTCGTCAAGGAGCAGCAGGCCAATATCCTGCTGCGCGGCCTGCGCGCGGTGTCCGATTTCGAATACGAATTCCAGCTGGCCAACATGAACCGCCAATTGGCGCCCGACGTGGAAAGCCTGTTCCTCACGCCATCGGAGAAGTATTCCTACATTTCCTCGACGCTGGTGCGGGAAATCGCCTCGCTCAAGGGCGACGTATCGAAATTCGTCCACCCGGCCGTGATGCAGGCGCTCAAGGAGCGTTTCGGCCAGAGCTGACGTTGCCCGCCGCGACGCGTCGAGTGCATGCCGGCGGCCGATGCGGCACAATTGGCCGTCGTAATTAGCTGTGCCGTGGTTCTAGCCGCGGCAGGAGTTCGCTGGATGTCCCTGAAAATCACCGATGACTGCATCAACTGCGATGTCTGCGAGCCGGAGTGCCCGAACAGCGCCATTTCCCAGGGCGAGGAAATCTACGTCATCGATCCCAACCTGTGCACCGAATGCGTCGGCCACTACGACGAGCCGCAGTGCCAGCAAGTCTGCCCGGTGGACTGCATTCCGCTCGACGAGAGCAACGTCGAAAGCAAGGACGAACTGATGCAGAAGTACCTGATCATCACCGGCAAGGCGTGATGATCCCGCGGCGACAGCCCCGTCGGACGACCCTGTTCAGGGGGTTCCAGGGTTGCCTCGCCGCCCTTCTGCTACTGGCCTGCTCCGTCCAGGCCAGCCCGCTGGCCAACGGCGCCGTTGCCACCGCCCATCCCCTGGCCAGTGAAGTCGGCCGACAGATTCTCGAAGCCGGCGGCAATGCCTTCGATGCCGGCGTCGCGATAAGCGCTGCGCTGGCGGTGGTCGAGCCATACGGTTCGGGCCTCGGCGGCGGCGGTTTCTTCCTGCTGCGCGAGGCGGGCGACCCGGCGCGCCACGTATTCCTCGATGCCCGCGAGCGAGCGCCACGTGCCGCCACGCCGGATCTCTATCTGCGCGATGGCGAGGTTCGGCGCGAACTCTCGCTGGACGGTCCGCTTGCCGCGGCGATTCCGGGTACGCCGGCAGCGCTGGTCGAGCTCGCGGAAAAACGCGGGCGCCTGCCGCTGAAGACCACCCTGGCACCGGCGATCAGCCTGGCCCGAGAAGGCTTCGCAGTGGATGCCGTCTATCGCCAGCGTGCCGGCTGGCGCCTCGCCGCGCTGCGTGACGATGCCGAAAGCGCGCGGCTCTTTCTCGCTGGCGGCGAGCTGCCGGCCGAGGGGCATCTGCTGCGCCAGCCGGAACTTGCCGAGACCCTGGAGCGCCTGGCCGGCCAGGGCCGTGATGGTTTCTACCGCGGCGAGCTGGCGCAGCAGCTGGTCCAGGGCGTGCGCGCCGCTGGCGGTATCTGGTCACTGCAAGATCTGGCCGACTACCGCATCGTGGAGCGCGAGCCACTACGCTTCGCCCTTGCCGACGGCCGCGAGCTGATCGGCGCGCCGCCACCCTCGGCCGGCGGCATGATCCTCGCACAGAGCCTGGGCATTCTCGAGCGCCTGGCGTGGTCGGCAGCCGGGCCGCTGCAGCGCAGTCATCTGGTGGTCGAGGCGCTGCGTCGTGCCTACCGCGACCGCGGGTTGCTGGGCGACCCGGATTTCGTCGCGTCACCGCTGCCACAACTGCTCTCAGACCAGTACCTCGACCAGTTGGCCGCCTCCATCGATCCCGCGCAGGCCACACCCAGCAGCGCACTGCCGCCAGCGCCACGCTGGCGCGAGGGCGAGCACACCACGCATTTCGCAGTGATCGATGCCGAAGGCAATGCGGTGGCGGCCACGCTGTCGCTGAACATGATGTTCGGTGCCGCCTTTACCGTGCCCGGCACCGGCGTGCTGCTCAACGACGAGATGGACGACTTCGCCGCCGACATCGATGGCAGCAACGCCTATGGCCTGAAAGGCAGCAGCGCCAACGCCATCGCCGGCGGCAAGCGGCCGTTGTCGAGCATGAGCCCGACCTTCATCGAAAGCACCGAGGAGTTCACCGCCTTCGGCACGCCCGGCGGCAGCCGCATCCCGAGCATGGTGCTGCTCTCGGTGCTGTCCTATCTGGATGGCGAACCGGTGCCGGCCTGGCCGGCCGTACCGCGCTACCACCACCAGTACCTGCCCGACGTGCTGCAATACGAGGCCGATGCCTTCAGTCCGGCGCAGCTCGACGCCCTGCGCTCCCGCGGCCATCAGCCCAGGCTGATCGAGCGCGACTACGGCAACCAGCAGGTGCTGTACTGGCACAAGCCGAGCGGCGTGGTCGAAGCGGCCAGCGATCCGCGCGGCATCGGCCGGGCGCTGAAGGTACCTGCTGTGCGGACGCCGCTCACAGCGCCACAATGATCGGACCGTCGTCCTCGGCCAGCTGGCGCAGCTGACGGGTCAGCTCATGGCCCTCGCCGATCAGCAGCGCATTGCGCAGGCTCTGGATGATGCGGCTGGCATAGCCCAGGTCGTTCATCAGCGAACTGCTCTGGCGACCGTCCAGGGTGTGGTTGCGGATCGACTCGAACAGCCGGCTGCGGAACTCGGCATCGAACCGCGCGGCGCGTTCGTCGAGCCAGTTCAAGCGTTCACGCCAGCGCTCGTCGGGCAACTCCGAATGGTTGAGCGCACGAATCTCGCGCAACGACTCCAGCAGGTGCCGGCGCAACTCGACGTAGGCCTGGCGCGCGGCGGATTCGTCGGTGCGCAGGTAGTGGCCGAGATTCTTCTGCAGGTGCTTGGCGTCCTTGACCGCATCCACCAGTTGCAGCGCCGCGACCTGGCAATTCAGCCAGAAGGCCTGGTGGCTTTCGTCCAGCGGCAACTCCAGGCGACCCATGAACGTCAGCAGGTCGGAATACACCCCCTTGATGTGGCGCTGGTACAGCTGCTCGGCATCCAGCGCCCGGGCTTCCGGCCGGGCATGCAGCACCGCCTCGTCGATCTGGCCTTGCTGGCGCAACAGCCCGACGGGCAGGTAAATCGCATGACAGATGACTTCCAGGCTCAGGCGCGCCAGATGCTGCAGCTCCTGCGCTACCGCGCTGGCCGCCGCGTCCGCCGAATCCAGTGCGCGATCACTGAGGTAACGCGCGTGGGCCGGCTCCTCCGGTCGCGCCGGTGCCAGCTCGGTGATCAGCACCGCCGGCTCGACTCGCTCCGGCAACACGCGCAACAGCAGGTTCGCCAGCTGTGTCTGCCAGGGCCAGAACAGCAGCACGCCCATGCCGTTGAACAGGCTATGGAACAGCGCCAGCTGAATCAGCCGGTTGTCACCCAGGCCCAGCGGCGTCACCAGCCACTGCACCAGCCAGGTCAGCGGCACCAGCAGCACGAGTGCCACGACGGCCGTGGTGACGTTGAACAGCACATGTGCCAAGGCCAGGCGCTGGCCGTTGCGATTGCCACCGAGCGAGCCGACGAAGGCCGTGGTGACACTCGTTCCCACGTTCGCCCCGATGGCGGTGGCCAGCGCCTGGCCCAGATCCAGCTGGCCGGCGGCCAACGCCGTCAGCGTCAGCATCAGCGTGGCATGGCTGGACTGCAGCACCACCGTGGCGAGCAGGCCGATAGCCACGAACAGCAACTGACCGCCCAGCCCGCCGGCGTGGTAGTGCGACAGGTCGAGGCCGCCGAAGCTGGAAAAGCCGCTCTTGATCTGGTCGATACCAAGGAAGATGAAAGCGATGCCGAGCACGATCCGCCCGGCCGCCTTGCCCTTGTCACCGGTGAAGCTGGCCAGCACACCGAATACCAGCAACGGCAAGGCCAAGGGACTCAGGCTGACATTCTGCCCGGCCAGTGCCAGCAGCCAGATACCCGTCGTGGAACCCAGGTTGGCGCCGAAGAGGATGGCGATGCCACCGGCGAGCTTGATCAGTCCGGTGCTGATGAAGGCGATGGTGAGCAGCGACACCAACGTGCTCGACTGCAGCAACATGGTGCCGCTGATGCCGAACATCAGGCCCTTGAGCGGCGTCGCCGTACTGCGCGCCAGCAGCTGTTCGAGCTTGCTGCCGGCAACTTCGCGCAGCCCCTCTTCGAGGCATTGCATACCGAACAGGAACAGCGCCAGTCCGGCGCAGAGCTCGAGCCAGCCATCACTGGCCCAGAACGTCCAGGACAGCATCAGCACGCCGGCAAAGGGCAGGAATATCTTGAGAAAACGCTTGTTCAAGGAGGGGCTTCGCGGCTCGGCCTGGGGAGGGCGAAGCCTACTGCAGCAGCACCGCGACCGGAAGGCTCAGCCCTCGCGAGTCGCGGCGTGGATGATGTCGGTCAACGCCGGGCATCATAGCCGCTGGTGGTACAGCCCAGGCAGCGGACGAAGGCGGCCTTGCCCGGCTCGACCACCAGCGCCTCGCCGGCCTCGCCAACGTTGCCGCCAAGAGCGGTGAACGGCAGGCTGACGACGAATACGCCAGCGCCGATGGCGGTGGCGGCGATCAGCAGCGGACGGGCGATGATCAGATCCCCCACCATGGAGTAGGCCTTGGGCGCTTCGACGGTGTACATCGGATCGCCGCTGGCGTTCTGCGGAACCGATTCCGCCTGCGCCGGAATCGCCAGCAGGCCGGTGGTCAGTGCCAAGACAACAGCGGTAGAGCGGAACAGATTCATGGTGTGGTCCTTCAGCTGGGCGAAACGCGGCGTTTTTGGTTGTGCGGGCACTATAGCAGCGGCCGCTACCCGGCGGGCGTGAACGCCGTCAACGCCCGCGCAGTCAAAGCCGCTCAGCGCTGGCAGCGGCCGCAGTAGACGCTGGCGCGCTGGCCGAGGCGAATCTCGCGCAGCGTTGTGCCGCAGGTCTTGCAGAATTCGCCGCCGCGCCCGTAGACGAACAGCTCCTGCTGGAAATAACCCGGCTTGCCATCGCCGCCGACGAAGTCACGCAGTGTCGTACCACCCCGCTCGATGGCCATGGCCAGAATGCGGCGGATTTCCTCGCCCAGCTTCAGGTAGCGCGCCCGCGAAATATTGCCGGCCGGTCGCCGCGGATCGATACCGGCGGCGAACAGCGCCTCGCTGGCGTAGATGTTGCCGACCCCCACCACCACCGCGTTATCCATGATGAACGGCTTGACCGCCATGCTGCGACCGCGGGACAGCCGATACAGCCGATCGCCATCGAACTCATCGGCCAACGGTTCCGGGCCGAGACTGGCCAGCAGCACGTGGCTGAGGGGGTCCTCGCTCCAGAGCATCGCGCCGAAGCGCCGCGGGTCGGTGTAGCGCAGTGCCTGACCGGACTCCAGCAGGATATCGACGTGCTCGTGCTTGCCGGCCGGGAGCGCCGCATCGACCAGCCGCAGGCTGCCGGACATGCCCAGATGGATGATCAGCGTACCCGCCTCGGCGCGCACCAGCAGGTACTTGGCGCGGCGTTCGACGGCCTCTATGCGCTGCCCGGACAGGCGCACGTCGAGGTCCTCCGGAATCGGCCAGCGCAGGCGCCGGTCACGCACCAGCACACGGCTGACGCGCAGGCCGACGAGATGCGGCGCAATGCCGCGGCGGGTGGTTTCGACTTCGGGAAGTTCGGGCATGGGTGTTTCCGATATTGGCCTCAGGCGACCATAACAGGCTGCTGTCGCTTCGGTCAGCCGATACCGAGCTCGCGAATGCTGTCACGCATGCATTCGAAGTCGTATTCCGACAGCCCGACGTGTTCGAGCACGAGCTGCGCCACGACGGCCCATTCATGGTCTTCCGGCTGGTCGCCGAGCAGGCGGTGGCAGGCGCAGATATGTTCGGCCATCTTGAGGATCGCCAGCAATGTCTTGGCCTGTCCGTCGCCGAGTTCGTCGCTGAACAAGGCAAGGGCGTTGTGATGGTTGGCGATCACGTCGCACAGATGCAGCGGCAGTTTCCAGGAGCGCGCGACGAAGAGTCCGACCACGGCATGGTTGGTATTCAGGACGCGGTTCTCGATATCGGTGACGCGGGTTCCGGCGCAGGTGCTGGCGTAGGCTTCCTCGAGTACCGCCATGTAGCCGGGAAAACGCTTGAGCATCAGCGGAATCCCGCAGTTGTGAAACAGCCCGAGGGTGTAGGCCTCGTCCGGCGATGGATAGCCGATGCGCTTGGCCACCGTCAGACAGGCCATGGCGACGTCCTGCGCGGTATCCCAGAAGCGGTTGAGCGTGACGATCGCCGCATCGGTCAGCTCGCCACGGATCGACTGGGCGTTGATCAGGTTGATCACCGAATTGCTGCCCAGCAGATTGACCGCCTGCTGGATCGACGCGATGCGATTGGCCAGGCCGAAGAACGCCGAGTTCACCGTCTTGAGCAGGGCACCGGACAGGCCGGGATCCTGGCTGATCAAGCGCGCAATCGCCTTCAGATCCGGGTACGGCATGACCTGCTCCATCTGCAGGTCGACCATGATCTGCGGTTGAGGCGGCACGCTGATGCCTTGCAGCACTCGGCGAATCTGTTCGGCGGAAAGTTCAACGGCCATAAACGTGCGCTCAGGCAAAAAGGCGGAAAAGGCAAAAGGCCATACAGCAAAAACCGAACTTTGGCCGAGATGTGGGTCCCATTTCAAGTGACTCGCATCCCGCGAGGCTTGATAACGCAGACGGAGGCAAGCCCATGGCTCAACCCCTCGATGGCAAACGCGTGGCAATCCTGGTGACCGACGGCTTCGAGCAGGTCGAACTGACCGGGCCCAAGGAGGCGCTGGAGAAAGCCGGTGCGACCGCCGAGATCATCTCCGCCAAGAACGGCGAAGTGACCGGTTGGAACCACACCACTCCTGCCAGCAAATTCCATGTCGACAAAACCTTCGACAGCATCCGCATGGATGACTACGACGCCGTGCTGCTGCCCGGCGGCGTGGTCAATTCCGACACCATCCGCACCGACGAAATGGCCCAGGAGCTGGTGCGTGATGCCGCGCGGGCAAACAAGACCATTGCCGTGATCTGCCACGGCGGCTGGCTGCTGGCCTCGGCCGATCTGGTCAAGGGCAAGCGCATGACCAGCTGGCCCTCGCTCACCGACGACCTGAAGAATGCCGGTGCCGAGTGGGTCGATGAGCAGGTGGTGGTCGATGGCCATCTGATCAGCAGCCGCAAGCCCGATGATATTCCGGCGTTCAGCCAGGCCCTGATCGACGCCTTGTCGAGCTGAGCCAGCGTCAAGCGGCAGGCATGGTGAGAGATTTCCGGCGCCGCGGCGCGCAGGGCCTGCCGCTCGTGTCGACCGTAGGGTGGATGTCGCTTGTTACATCCACCGTGCCCCGCTGCTCGGGTCGGCGCCCTTGTCCGACCCC
>NZ_KK020676.1:734457-866865 GCF_000307775.2 Stutzerimonas stutzeri KOS6
TTTTTTCTTGCCGCTTGCAGCTTGCAGCGAGCCGCTCTCGTTTAGAATGCCCGTCTTTTTCCGGGAGCCCTGCCGATGACCCTGCCCAGCCTGCGCCTAAAAGCCAATGCCGATCGCCGCCTGCGCGCCGGACATCTGTGGGTCTACAGCAACGAGGTGGATACCGCGGCCACACCGCTGTCAGGCTTCGCCGCCGGCGACCAGGCAATCCTCGAAGCCGCCGGCGGCAAGCCGCTGGGCATCGTCGGCGTGTCGCCGAACAACCTGATCTGCGCGCGCCTGCTGTCACGCGATCTCAAGCACAGCCTGGACAAGTCGCTGCTGGTGCACCGCATCAAGGTCGCCCTGAGCCTGCGCGAACGGCTGTTCGAGCAGCCCTGTTACCGCCTGGTCTACGGCGATTCCGATCTGTTGCCCGGACTGGTGGTGGACCGTTTCTTCGACATCCTCGTCGTGCAGCTCGCCTCGGCGACCATGGAGCGCAACAGGGATGCCGTGCTCGAGGCTTTGGTACAGGTGCTCAAGCCCCGCGGCGTGCTGTGGAAGAACGATTCCAGCGCCCGCGATGCCGAGGGCCTGGAGCGCTACGTCGATACCGCCTTCGGTGTGGTCCCCGAATGGGTGGCGCTGGAGGAGAACGGCGTGAAGTTCGAAGCCCCGGTCATGCAGGGCCAGAAAACCGGCTGGTTCTACGATCACCGCATGAACCGCGCGCGCCTGGCACCCTACGTCAACAGCAAGCGCGTGCTCGACCTGTTCAGCTACATCGGCGGCTGGGGCGTGCAGGCCGCCGCCTTCGGTGCCAGCGAAGTGTTCTGCGTCGATGCTTCCGCGTTCGCCCTGGACGGCGTCGAGCGCAACGCCGCGCTCAATGGCGTCGCAGAGAAGATGACCTGTGTCGAGGGCGATGCCTTCGAAGCGATGAAGGAACTGAAGAACGCCGAAGAGCGCTTCGACGTGGTCATCACCGACCCGCCTGCCTTCATCAAGCGCAAGAAGGACCTGAAGAACGGCGAGGCCGCCTACCGCCGCCTCAACGAAGCCGCCATGCGTCTGCTCAACAAGGATGGCATCCTGGTCAGCGCATCCTGCTCGATGCATCTGCCCGAAGACGATCTGCAGAACATTCTGCTCGGCAGCGCCCGGCATCTGGACCGCAACATCCAGCTGCTCGAACGCGGCGCGCAAGGGCCGGATCATCCGGTGCATCCGGCGATTCCCGAGACGCGCTATATCAAGAGCATCACCTGCCGCATCCTGCCCAACAGCTAAGCGATACAGCGCCGACGGGTCAGGCCGCATCCGGACCGGAGAAGCAGTTTTTCGTCCCCATGAGGTCGGCCAAGCCGCCAGCGCCCGTAGCTCGCCACCCGTCTCAACGGCCTGTGCCAGATCGAAGTGCGGGAGGCTCGTCACGATGACCGCGTGATACCGGGCCGAGCTTTGATTGCTCCCGGCGGGAGGCATATGCTACTCAAGCGCAGCGGGGCTCAATACCTTGTCGATATCATCGACGGCCCGCCGGTGTGCCGGCACAAGCCCTCCGTGGACGTACTGTTTCGCTCAACTGCTCGTGCCGCAGGCGCAAATGCCACCGGCATTATCATGACCGGCATGGGCGACGACGGAGCACGCGGGTTGCGTGAGATGTGCGATGCGGGCGCCACCACCTATGGCCAGGATGAAGCCAGTTGCGTGGTTTACGGTATGCCAAAGGAAGCCAAGAAACTCGGTGCATCGGTCGTGAAATCGCTCTTGAGCACATTCCGGCTTACATACTCAGGAGCGAGCGTCCCTGAACGCCTGAACCACCGGGCCCCATGCACCGGCGCGTAGTCGTGAATACAACTGCACTACCCAGTGCGAACAAGTAACCAGCGCCCCCCTGGAGCTCTCGACATGATTCTGTTCAGCGCGGCATTAAAAAATGAGCTGGCTCGTTGCAAGAAAGAGCTGACTGATGCGCTTGCACTACGCGAGACGCTCGATCGCTCGCAAGCCATCATCGAATTTCTTCCCAACGGCACCATTCTGCACGCCAACGCTAACTTCTTGCAGACCATGGGCTACCGCTTGGAAGAAATAGTCGGGCAGCACCACCGCCTCTTCTGCGAAGCAGCGCTGACCAACAGCAGTGAATACCAACAATTCTGGGCGCGCCTGGCCAAAGGCGAATTTATTCGCGAACGCTTTCTAAGGCTGGATAGCCAGCGGCGAGATGTCTGGCTCGAAGCGACCTATAACCCCATCCACGATGCCAACGGCCAGGTTGCCAAGGTCATCAAGCTCGCCACGAACATCACTACCAGCCTCGTTAAACAGCATGAACAGGATGCGATGATTGCGGCACTCAGCCGCTCAATGGCCGTGATCGAGTTCAATCCGGCTGGTGAGGTGCTCGCCGCCAATGAGAACTTTCTAAGCGTGATGGGTTACAGCAAGCAGGAAATCATGGGGCAACACCACCGCAAGTTCTGTGCGAAGGGGGAAGCAGACAGCCATCGATATCAACAGTTCTGGCAACAACTCAACAGTGGCCAATATGTCAGCGGCCGCTTTGAACGACGCAACCGCCATGGCCAAGTAGTCTGGCTTGAAGCGAGCTACAACCCCGTATTCGACACACGGGGGAAACTCTACAAGATCGTCAAATTCGCCGCCGACATTACCGCCAATGTGCTGGCACAAAAGGCAGAGTCCGAGTCAGCCTACCTCGCTTATGAAACCGCGCAAAAGACGGATGCCGAAGCCCGCGCCGGTGCCGGAATTGTCAATAGCACCGTCGATGTGGTCCAAGGCATAGCCATTGAGCTGAATCAGGCAGCAGAACGTATTGCGGCGGTGAGCCAGCAGTCCGATGCCATTAAGACCATTGTCCAGTCCATTCGCGGCATCGCCGACCAGACCAACCTGCTCGCCCTCAACGCCGCCATCGAAGCCGCTCGCGCCGGCGAACAGGGGCGAGGGTTCGCCGTAGTCGCTGACGAAGTTCGCAATCTCGCCGTTCGCACGACACTCGCCACCGAGGAAATAGTCAAGGTCGTCACACACAACCACGAGCTAGCCCAGGATGCTGTCGCCAGCATGCGTGACAGCTGCGCGAAAGTGGATCAGGGCGTGCTCTTGGCTCACGAGGCGGGGCAGGCCATCGAGGGTATCCGCGCCGGCGCCCAGCGTGTCGTCACCGCCATCCAGAACCTCGCGCACAAAGACAGAAGCGACCTGACGCACAGCAGCTGAAACCAGCTTGACTCGCGTCACATGGTCCATCTGCCTCCTGCAGGTATCCGCCATAACCGCACACATGCCAGGCAGCCTTTCGCCTCCCCCCTACCGGGCGTAGAATCGGCCATCTCCTCGCCAGGCATCCCCGGCGTAACCTTGAGCCCATGCTGCACCGACGGCGATCCCGTCAGGCATGCAGTCAATACCGAGCGGCGATCCGCCCTCTGAAGACGCTCGCCGTACCCCATAACCGAATTTAGCCGCAGGAACCGTCATGCCCGATTACCGTTCGAAAACCTCCACGCATGGCCGCAACATGGCCGGTGCCCGCGCGCTGTGGCGTGCCACCGGGATGAAGGACGAAGACTTCAAGAAGCCGATCATCGCCATCGCCAACTCCTTCACCCAGTTCGTGCCCGGCCACGTGCACCTGAAGGATCTGGGCCAGCTGGTCGCCCGCGAGATCGAAAAGCACGGCGGCGTGGCCAAGGAATTCAACACCATCGCGGTCGACGATGGCATCGCCATGGGCCACGACGGCATGCTCTATTCGCTGCCGAGCCGCGAGATCATCGCCGACTCGGTCGAATACATGGTCAACGCCCACTGCGCCGACGCCATCGTCTGCATCTCCAACTGCGACAAGATCACCCCCGGCATGCTGATGGCCGCGTTGCGCCTGAACATTCCGGTGGTGTTCGTCTCCGGCGGTCCGATGGAAGCCGGCAAAACCAAGCTGGCCAGCCACGGCCTGGACCTGGTCGACGCCATGGTCATCGCCGCCGATGAAAGCGCCTCGGACGAGAAGGTCGCCGAATACGAGCGCAGCGCCTGCCCGACCTGCGGTAGCTGCTCCGGCATGTTCACCGCAAACTCCATGAACTGCCTGGCCGAAGCACTGGGCCTGGCGCTGCCCGGCAACGGTTCGACCCTGGCCACCCACAGCGACCGTGAGCAGCTGTTCCTGCGCGCCGGCCGCACCATCGTCGAGCTGTGCCAGCGTTATTACGGCGAAGGCGACGAGTCGGTGCTGCCGCGCAACATCGCCAGCCGTCGTGCGTTCGAGAACGCCATGACGCTCGATATCGCCATGGGCGGTTCCACCAACACCATCCTGCACCTGCTGGCCGCTGCCCAGGAAGCCGAGGTGGACTTCGATCTGCGCGCCATCGACGCCCTGTCGCGCAAGGTGCCGCAGCTGTGCAAGGTCGCGCCGAACATCCAGAAGTACCACATGGAAGACGTGCACCGTGCCGGCGGCATTTTCTCCATCCTCGGAGAACTGGCCCGTGGCGGCCTGCTGCACACCGACGTACCGACCGTGCACAGCCGGACCATGGCAGAGGGCATTGCCCAGTGGGACATCACCCAGACCCAGGATGAAGCGGTGCACACCTTCTTCAAGGCCGGCCCGGCCGGTATCCCGACGCAGACGGCATTCAGCCAGTCGACCCGCTGGGACACCCTGGACCTGGACCGTGCCGAAGGCTGCATCCGCAGCGTTGAGCACGCCTACTCGCAGGAAGGTGGTCTGGCGGTGCTCTACGGCAACATCGCCCTCGACGGCTGCGTGGTGAAAACCGCGGGCGTGGATGAGTCCATCCATGTGTTCGAAGGCACGGCGAAGATCTTCGAAAGCCAGGACAGCGCCGTTAAGGGCATCCTCAACGACGAAGTGAAGGCTGGCGACATCGTCATCATTCGCTACGAAGGCCCGAAGGGCGGCCCGGGCATGCAGGAAATGCTCTACCCGACCTCGTATCTCAAGTCCAAGGGCCTGGGCAAGGATTGCGCCCTGCTCACCGACGGCCGCTTCTCCGGCGGCACCTCGGGCCTGTCCATCGGCCATGCCTCGCCGGAAGCGGCCGCAGGCGGCGCGATTGGTCTGGTCCAGGACGGCGACAAGGTGCTGATCGACATCCCCAACCGCAGCATCCAACTGCAGGTCAGTGATGAAGAGCTGTCCCATCGCCGCATCGAGCAGGACAAGAAGGGCTGGAAGCCCGCTGCACCACGTGCGCGCAAGGTGACCACGGCACTGAAGGCCTACGCCCTGCTTGCCACCAGCGCCGACAAGGGCGCGGTGCGCAACAAGGCGTTGCTGGACGGCTGAAGGCAGGCCTGCCTCTCCCGATACGAGCCCGGCAAAAGCCGGGCTCGTCGTTTCAAAGCAAAGGCGGATATAAGCGTTTCGGTGGCCCGTCCGGCCTACCATTCGTCGAGCGAATCTAATCCAGAAACAGGATTTTCGCCTCCAAAGCTGCGCGATCGCGCACTATCCCTCCAATATTCGACCCATTCCCCGCACACTTCTTTCGGTTAAATTTGTATACAAATTGCTGGTAAATCTACCAACTCTTTGTCTACATTGTTCGTACAAGAACAATGCGAGAACTCCAGCATGACAGTCCCATCCGCAAGCACCCCTTCGGAGAAGCGTCCGGAAGACGAGAACCTCGGTACCGTCGCCAACCTGGCCTACGGCCTGCAACACGTCCTGACCATGTATGGAGGCATCGTCGCGGTGCCGCTGATCGTCGGTCAGGCGGCTGGCCTGTCGTCCGCCGACATCGGCCTGCTGATCGCCGCCTCGCTGTTCGCCGGCGGTCTGGCCACATTGCTGCAAACCATCGGCCTGCCCTTCTTCGGTTGCCAGCTGCCGCTGGTACAGGGCGTGTCCTTCGCCGGCGTGGCGACCATGATCGCGATCATCGGCAGCGACGGTGCCGGGGGCATCCCCGCGGTACTCGGTGCGGTGATCGGCGCCTCGCTGATCGGCCTGCTGATCACCCCGGTGTTCTCACGGATCACCAAGTTCTTCCCACCGCTGGTCACCGGCATCGTCATCACCACCATCGGCCTGACGCTGATGCCAGTCGCAGCGCGCTGGGCGATGGGCGGCAACAGCCAGGCGCCGGACTTCGGCAGCATGGCCAACATCGGCCTGGCCGCCTTCACCCTGGCCACCGTGTTACTGCTGAGCAAGCTCGGCAGCGCCAGCATCTCGCGGCTGTCGATCCTGCTGGCGATGGTGATCGGCACCCTGGTCGCAGTGTTCTGCGGCATGGCCGACTTCTCCGGCGTGCTCGATGGCCCGCTGATGGCGATGCCGTCGCCGCTGCATTTCGGCATGCCGGAATTCCACGTGGCGGCGATCCTGTCGATGCTGATCGTGATCATCGTCACCCTGGTGGAAACCTCGGCGGACATTCTCGCGGTCGGTGAGATCATCGGCACCAAGGTCGACTCCAAGCGCCTGGGCAACGGCCTGCGCGCGGACATGATCTCCAGCAGCCTGGCACCGATCTTCGGCTCCTTCACCCAGAGCGCCTTCGCCCAGAACGTCGGCCTGGTGGCAGTGACCGGGGTGAGGAGCCGCTACGTGGTGGCCACCGCCGGGTTGATCCTGGTCACCCTAGGCCTGCTGCCGGTAATGGGCCGGCTGATCGCCGCGGTGCCGACCGCGGTGCTCGGCGGCGCCGGCATCGTGTTGTTCGGTACCGTGGCAGCCGCGGGCATCCGCACCCTGGCGCAGGTCGACTATCGCAACAACATGAACCTGATCATCGTCGCCACCTCGATCGGCTTCGGCATGATCCCGATCGCCGCGCCGAGCTTCTATCACCACTTCCCGGCCTGGTTCGAGACCATCTTCCACTCCGGCATCAGCTCGGCGGCGATCATGGCGATCCTGCTGAACCTGATCTTCAATCACCTGAAGGCCGGCAACTCGGACCAGCAGTCGGTATTCGCCGCCGCCAGCGAACGCACCCTGCGCTATCAGGACATCGCCGCGCTGCACGATGGCGACCACTTCCACGACGGCAAGCTGTTCGATGCCCAGGGCCAGGAGGTGCCAGTGCTCGGTGCCGACGACCATGGCGCGCCGCCTGCGCCGCGCAGCAACGCCAGCAAGATGGCGGCGGCCAGCACCACCAGCGGTTGATCGCGCCGCACCTTCGGAACCGAACACGGCCCGCCGCTTGCGCTGCGGGCCGTGTCGTCCCGGTGGCCATCACGCGCAGCATTGCGGCTACCGCGGCGCGCGGCCGCAGGTCGAATGGCCTATGCTGGCTGGCTCGACCAAGAGGAATACACCCGCATGCGCATCGGCCTGATCTCCGACACCCATGGCCTGCTCCGCCCCGAGGCGCTGGCGGCGCTGCGCGGTTGCCAGCGGATCATTCACGCCGGTGACATCGGCAAGCCGGCGGTACTCGACGGACTGCGCGCCATCGCGCCGCTGGAAGCCATCCGCGGCAATATCGACGGCGATGACTGGGCCCTGCCTCTGCCGGAACGGCTGGACCTGCACATCGGCGGCCTCACCCTGCACGTGCTGCACAACCTCAAGCAACTGGATATCGATCCGCGTGTGGCCGGCATCGACGTCGTGATCGCCGGCCACTCGCACAAGCCGAAGGTAGAGCGGCGCGACGGCGTGCTCTACATCAACCCGGGCAGCGCCGGTCCGCGGCGTTTCAGCCTGCCGATCAGCCTCGCGCTGCTGGAGTTGAACGACGGCGACGCACAGGTCGAACTGATCAGCCTCAGCTGACGCCCATGTAGCGATCGGCGCGGTGGTTGATCGCCAGCACCAGGTTCAGCGCCACCGCGCCAACCACCGAAAGCAGCACCTTGTCGGCCGGCACGACGAACACCGCCGCCAGCACGATCAGCGCGTCGATGCCCATCTGGACGGTACCGGCACGCAGACCGAAGCGTTCCTGCAAAAACAGCGCGAGAATGTTCACCCCACCGAGGCTGGCACGGTGACGGAACAGAATCAGCAGGCCGATGCCGATGGCGAAGCCGCCGAACACCGCTGCGTAGACCACGTTCAGCTCGGCGAAGCGCACCCATTGCGGGGTCAGCTCGGCGAACAGCGACACCAGCCCAACCGCGCAGACCGTGCGCAGGGTGAACCTCCAGCCCATGCGCCAGATCGCCAGCGCATAGAACGGCAGGTTGAGCAGGAAGAACGCCGGGCCGAACGACCAGCCGGCCAGGTACTTGAGCAGGAAGGCCAACCCCACGGTGCCACCGGTGAGCAGTCCGGCATGGCTGTAGAAGGCGATGCCGAGGGCGACCAGCGCCGTGCCTATGAGCAGCGCCAGAGCGTCCTCCCACAGCGGATGACGGACGAAGATCGCGGCCACGCGCTCGGCGCCCGCAGTGTCGGATGTATCAGGTTGCATGGAATTTCTCGTTACGACAGCGACGGGTCAGCATAGAAGCTGCGGCCCGCGAAGGATTTGGCGCCGATCAAGCGAAGAGGATGGTCAGCTATGTTTTTGCCAGGTCTCGAAACGATACGCCGGGGCATCGCCCTCGGCCGGATGGGGCTGGCTGTCGATACAGCGCCATTCGTTCTCATCGAAGGCAGGGAAGAACGCATCGCCTTCTGGAGCCGCATCGATTCGCGTGAGGTAGAGCCGCTGCGCCTGGCTCAACGCCTGAGCGTACAGCTGCGCGCCGCCGATCAGCATCAGCTCGGCGACGCCCTGCTCGTGCGCCCATTGCTCGGCTCGCACCAGCGCAGCGTCCATATCGCTGAAGGTTTCCGCGCCTTCGAGCTGCAGATCAGGCTGGCGGCTGACCACCAGATTGAGTCGGCCCGGCAAAGGGCGGCCGAGCGAATCCCAGGTCTTGCGACCCATGATGATGGGCTTGCCGAGGGTCATGGCCTTGAAGTGCTTGAGATCTGCCGGCAGGTGCCAGGGCATGCGGTTGTCGAGGCCGATCACGCGATTCTGCGCGAGGGCGGCGATCATGGCGAGGGGAAGACGGGGCTGGTTCATGGCGGCGAGAATAACAGAGCGTCGCACCTTCCCGAAGCGCCGGCCGTTCGTCGGCTTCATCGCACTGCAACGCAGGTGGCAGCGCAGCGTCAACGTCCGGTCATGCAACGGGCCCAGGCTGTGGATTCCAACCCGAGGAGATGCCGACATGGCCCGCAAGAGCACCGCTTCCCTTCGCCGCTGGCTGGCCGCCTGCAGCCTGCTGCTTCCACTGGCCGGCTTCGCTACGGTGGATGAACACGCCGCGAAAGACCAGGCTGCGCGCGGCGAGCCGACCCCCTTGGTGATCGCTCACCGTGGCGCCAGTGGCTACCTGCCGGAACACACCCTGGCCGCCTATGCACTGGCCGTGCTCCAGGGTGCCGACTATATCGAGCCGGACCTGGTGATGACCCGCGACGGGCAGCTCGTCGCCCGTCACGACAACGAGCTGGGCCTGACCACCGACGTCTCGCAGCGCCCCGAGTTCGCCGAGCGCCAGCGCACCCAGCAGGTCGATGGCGTCACCCTCAGCGGTTGGTTCAGCGAGGATTTCACCCTCGCCGAACTGAAGACCCTGCGCGCCATCGAGCGCATCCCGGATATCCGCCCGGGCAATGCCCGCCTCGACGGCAGCCTGGAGATTCCGACCCTGCAGCAGATCATCGACCTGGTGAAAACCCTGCAGCTCAGCCAGGGCCGGCGCATCGGCCTGTATCTGGAAACCAAGCATCCGACGCATTTCCAGCAGCTCGGCCTGGCCATGGAGAAGCCGCTGCTGCGCATCCTCACCCGCAACGGCTATGCCGGCCGACAGGCACCGGTGTACATCCAGTCGTTCGAGGTGGACAACCTCAAGACACTCAGCCGCCTGACCCTGCTGCGCCTGGTCCAGCTGTTCGGCTCCGGCCAGCCCTACGACCAGCAGGTCCGCGGCAGCCAGTTGAGCTACGCGCAGATGGCCACGCCAGCCGGGCTCGAGGCGATTTCCAGCTACGCTGCGGGGGTCGGTCCGGAGAAGAGCTACATCATCCCGCGCGATGCCAACGGCAACCTCGGCACGCCGACCGGTTTCGTCGCCGCCGCCCACGCCGTCGGGCTCGCGGTCCACCCTTACACTTTCCGTGCGGAGAACGCCTTCCTCCCGGCCGACCTGCGCAGCAGCGACCAGCCGGCCGAGCGTGGCAGGATCGAAACGGAAATCCGCGCCTTCCTCGACGCCGGCGTCGACGGGCTGTTCATCGATCAGCCGGACATCGCCGTGCGCCTTCGCAACGCCGACTGACGAGCACTGCGGGGAAGCCACAACGGCTCCCCGTTTTCCCGTTCGCCGCGACAGCGGTTATTCTCAGGGCTCGACCCGCCTGCGAGAAGCCGTGTGATAGCCCGCCCCAGCCCCGATCTCAGTATGCTCGACCGCCTCTGGCTGACCGAAGCCGTGCGCCTGCGCGAAGAACATGCCGGGCCGCTGGAGGACGAAGAAGCCAATCGCCAGGCCCGCGCCCAGGGCGGTGGCCTGGCGGCGCTGATCGAACAGCGCGCACTCTGGCTGGCACGCCGTGACGGGCTGATCGAAGCGCTACAGCACTGGCGTCAGGGCGCACGCCTGGGTGGGTTCGTACTGGCATTGCTCGCGGTCTTCACTGGCGCCGGCCTGGCCTTCGCTGCACTGGGCGACGGGCAGCGACCGGTCAATGTGTTCTGGGCGCTCGGCAGCCTGCTCGGGCTGAACCTGCTGACCCTGCTCGGCTGGCTGCTCGGCCTGCTCTTCGCTGGCGACAGCGGCGGTGCGCTGGGACGGCTGTGGCTCTGGCTCAGCGAAAAACTCGCCCGCGACGCCCGCGCCGCGCAGCTGGCGCCAGCGCTGCTGTGCGTATTGCACCAGCGCCGACTCGGTCGCTGGCTGCTGGGGACAGGCGTGCACTCCCTATGGCTGCTGGCAATGGTCAGCGCCCTGCTCAGCCTCCTCGCGCTGCTGGCGACCCGTCGCTACGGCTTCGTCTGGGAAACCACCATCCTCGGCGAAAGCGCCTTCGTCGGCCTGACCCAGGCCCTCGGCGCGCTGCCGGCCCTGCTCGGCTTCAGCGTGCCGGATATCGAGCAGATCCGCGCCAGCGGCGCGCTCGCTGGCGACCTGGAGGGTGCCCGGCAGCGCTGGGCTGGCTGGTTGGTCGGCGTACTGCTGGTCTACGGCCTGCTGCCACGACTGCTGCTGGCCGGATTCAGCCTGTGGCGCTGGCGCCACGGCCGTGCTGCGTTGCAGCTCGACCTGAACCTGCCGGCTTACCGCCTGCTGCGCGAACGCCTGCAACCGCCCAGCGAGCGCCTCGGCATCCGTGATGCGGCGCCCGCCCAACTGCACGCGCCCAGCGCTGGCGCTCAGCTCGACGGCAGCGAGGGCGCCGTGCTGGTGGCCATCGAACTGGATGGCAACCGCCCATGGCCGCCGGCCCTGCCCAAAAGCATCGCCGATGCCGGCATCCTCGACGATCGCGAAGGGCGCCGACGCCTGCTCGATCAGCTCACCCGCTTTCCCCCGGCACGCCTGGCCATTGCCTGTGATCCGCGGCGCTCGCCGGACCGCGGCACGCTGGCGCTGCTCGGCGAACTGTCACGCTGCGCCGCCGCCACACGGGTCTGGCTGCTGCAGGCGCCGCCGGGCGAAGCGCTGGACAGCGCGCGCCTGGATGACTGGCACCAGGCGCTGGACACCCTGGGCCTGCGCCATTCCAACACGACGCCACTGGGCTGGCTGGAGAGCGGACATGACTGAAGCCCTGAAGCTCGCCGTGGTCGGCCACACCAACGTTGGCAAGACCTCGCTGCTGCGCACCCTGACCCGTGATGCGGGCTTCGGCGAGGTTTCGCACCGCCCCAGCACCACCCGCCATGTCGAAGGCGCACGGCTGTCGGTGGACGGCGAAGCGCTGCTGGAGCTGTACGACACACCCGGCCTGGAAGATGCCATCGCCCTGCTCGACTGCCTCGAGCGCGTCGAACGCCCCGGCGAACGCCTCGACGGCCCGGCGCGCACCGCGCGCTTCCTCGACGGCAGCGAGGCGCGCCAGCGCTTCGAGCAGGAAGCCAAGGTGCTGCGCCAGCTGCTCGCCAGCGATGCCGGGCTCTACGTGATCGATGCCCGCGAGCCGGTGCTGGCCAAGTACAAGGACGAACTGACGGTACTGGCTGGCTGCGGCAAGCCGTTGTTGCCGGTGCTCAACTTCGTCGCCCAGCCGGGACATCGCGAGGAAGAGTGGCGCCAGGCGCTGGCCCGCCTCGGCCTGCATGCGCTGGTGCGCTTCGACAGCGTGGCGCCACCCGTGGATGGTGAGCGCCGGCTGTACGAAAGCCTGGCGCTGCTGCTGGAACAGGCACGGCCCAAGCTGCAGCGGCTGATCGAGGACCATGAAGCCCAGGCCGCGGCGCGCCTGGTCAGCGGCCAGCGGCTGATCGCCGAGCTGCTGGTGGACGTCGCCGCCTGCCGGCGCAGCGTGGCCGCACAGCCCGAGCTGGAGCGCGGCGCCATACGTGAACTGCATGACGCCGTGCGTGGCCGCGAACAGCGCTGCGTCGAGGCCCTGCTGCGCCTGTACGCCTTCCGCAAGGAGCAGGCGGCAGCCAGCGATCTGCCGCTGCTCGACGGCCGCTGGGGCGACGACCTGTTCAATCCGGAAACCCTCAAGCAGCTGGGCGTGAAGATCGGCAGCGGCATGGCCGCAGGCGCCGCCGCCGGTGCCGGGGTCGACCTGATGGTCGGCGGCATCACCCTCGGCGCCGCGGCGCTGCTCGGCGCCATCGCCGGCGGCGGCGCGCAGACCGCGCGACACTATGGCAACCGCCTGCTCGGCAAGCTCAAGGGCCAGCGCGAGCTGAGCGTCGATGACGCCGTGCTGCGCCTGCTCGCCCTGCGCCAGCGCCAGTTGCTGGCCGCACTCGCCAGCCGAGGACACGCCGCCACCGAGGCCATTCGCCTGGCCACGCCGCAGGATCAGGGCTGGCGCGAAGGCAAGCTGCCCGAAGCCCTGCATCGCTGCCGCGCCCATCCGGATTGGTCCTCGCTAAACCCCGGCGCCCGCCTGCAGGATGGCGAGCGTCAGGCGGCGCTGGACGAGCTGGAAACTCAACTGCAGGAAAACTGAGCCGATCAGGTGGAGCGTAGGGTGGGCTTCAGCCCACCAGCGGGTGGCGTGCGCGGGGTTGTCGGTGGGCTGAAGCCCACCCTACCCCGGTGGTGTCTGCCGCATGATCGGTGGCGAGATCGGCAAAGGCAGGGACTAACCGAGCATTTCCCCGTGCATCCGCGTGCATCGCGCTTTGGCGGCCGGCATCGGCGCACGTGCGGCCCGCAAGGTGCACAGCATTGCCAGCATGATCAGCAAACCACCCGCCCAACCCATCGGCCCCAACCGTTCACCCAGCCAGAGACCGGCGATGATCGCGCCGAACAGCGGTTCGGAGCCCATCAGCAACGACACCCGCGTCGCGCTGCTGCGCCCCAACGCGAGGTTCTGCGCGTACATGGCGAACAGCGTGGCGAACAGCACCAGATACAGCGCCGCGAACCAGAACGCCGGCTCCCCTGGCAGCGCCGGCAGTCCGCCCGGCAAAGACAAGCCGAGCAGGATACAGCCGCTCGCAACGACCCCGCTCTGCACCGCAGTCAGCGCCAGCGCGGGAATCGCCTGACCGGCGGTCAGGCGCCGGGTCAGGCAGACCAGCACCGCGCGCAGCAACGCGGCAGCGAGCATCAGCGCATCGCCGAGATTGAGCGACAGCTGCGGGCCGCCGGTCAGCAGCCAGACGCCCACCAGCGACATCGCGCAGGCTAGGAACAGCGTGTTGTGCGGCCGCTGGCGCAGCAGCAGCCACTCCATGAACGGCGTGATCACCACGCACAGGCTGATCAGGAAGGCGGCATTGCTAGCGCTGGTCAGCATCACGCCCCAGGTCTCGCAGAGAAAGATCGCCAGCATCACCAGCCCCAGCGGCAGACCGGGGCGCAGCGCCTGGCGACCGGCGCCGCGCAGTTGCGGCAGCAACAGGACGAAGGTCAGGCCGAAGCGAATCGCCAGGAAACCCAGCACCGGATAGAACAGCAGCGCCTGCTTGGCCACCGCATAGCTGCTGCCCCAGATCAGCGCCACCATCAGCAGCATGCCATCGGCCAGCCACAGCCCCTGTCTCAACGTACCTTTCATGTTCGAATCCCCGCACCAATCAGGCGCTGATTGTCGGGCCTGCCGCCACGGTCGATAATCCAGCGAAACAGCACAGGACCTGTTCCACATGGGAACGAATGACAGCGCAGCCCTGCTGCCCTACATGGCCGTGTTCGTGCGGGTGGTCGAGGCCGGCAGCTTCTCCGGCGCCGCGCGGCGGCTGGGCAGCACACCGTCGGCGGTAAGCCGCCAGGTGGCCCGGCTGGAGCAGGCCCTGGCACTGCGCCTGCTGGAACGCACGACGCGCCAGCTGCGGCTGAACGAGGCCGGGGCGGAGTTCTACCAGCATTGCAGGGATATGCTCGATGCGGCCGACGCAGCCGTCGCCATCGGCGAACGGCTGATGCGCAGCCCACGCGGGCTGGTGCGCCTGAGCGTGCCGAAGGCGTATGGCAAGTTCGTCGTAGGACCGTTGATGCCGGCCTTTCTGCAGCGCTACCCCGAGGTCGATGTGCAGCTGCGGATCAGCGACCAGAGCCCGGACCTGATCGAGGACGGCTTCGACCTGCTGGTGCAGGTCACCGACAACCCACCCGAAGGCCTGGCCGGCAAGCCGCTCGGGCCGGTGCGCCAGCTGCTCTGCGCCAGCCCCGACTACCTGCAACGCCACGGCGAGCCGCAGCATCCGCAGGACCTGCTGCGCCATAGCTGCCTGTATCTGGGGGAAACGGCCGGAGACAATCGCTGGCACCTGCGCCGCGGCGAGCAGCAGGAAACGGTGACGGTGCGCGGTCGCTACATCAGCAACCACAGCGAGGCGCGGCTGCTGGGGGCGCAGGAACACCTGGGAATCACCTGCCTGCCGTATTTCACCGCCGCCGCCGCGCTGGCCGACGGCCGTCTGCGCGAGGTGTTGCCCGAATGGCGCTACACCGGCTCGTACCAGGGCGCGGCCTGGCTGCTGTGGCGACAGAATCACCACCTGCCGCCGAAACTGCGCGTGCTGATCGACTACCTGAGCGAGGCGCTGGCGCCAGCTTGAGCGGCAATCGAAACGGTTCGGAAGGCTCGGCCTATGCGGGCGTGCCTATTGCTGCTCCGGTGGGCACCCGCTGCCTTTGTGGAAGACCCGGCCCGGGGCGATGCTCTTTAAGCGGTAGGGTGGGCTTCAGCCCACCGCGCGGGGTGGCATGCTCCAAAAGGGCGGCTGGTGGGCTGAAGCCCACCCTACATGCTGATAGCCGCCTGAGCGCAACGCACTTCCGCAGACAGTGGGCTCGCCTATCAGCGCTCCTTCGAGCCTTCCACTTCCTCGGCCATGCGTGCCAGGCCGAGATGGCGCACGTCGGTGCCGCGTACCAGGTAGATCACCAGTTCGGCGATGTTGCGTGCGTGGTCGCCGATGCGTTCCAGCGAGCGCAGCGCCCAGATGACGCTGAGCACGCGGGAGATCGAACGCGGGTCTTCCATCATGTAGGTAACCAGTTCACGCAGCGCGGTCTTGTATTCGCGGTCGACGGTCTTGTCGTACTGTGCCACCGACAGCGCGAGGTCCGCATCGAAGCGGGCGAAGGCGTCCAGCGCCTCCTGCACCATCCGGCGCACCTGGTCGCCGATGTGGCGTACCTCGACGTAGCCCTTGGGCGACTCGCCTTCCTCGCACAACTGGATGGCGCGGCGGGCGATCTTGGTCGCCTCGTCACCGATGCGCTCGAGGTCGATCACCGACTTGGAAATGCTGATGATCAGGCGCAGGTCGGAGGCCGCCGGCTGGCGACGGGCGAGGATGCGCACGCACTCCTCGTCGATGTTGCGCTCCATCTGGTTGATCTGGTCGTCTACCTCGCGCACCTGCTGGGCGAGCCCCGAATCGGCCTCGATCAGCGCGGTCACCGCGTCGTTGACCTGCTTTTCCACCAGCCCGCCCATGGCCAGCAGGTGGCTGCGGACCTCCTCGAGCTCGGCGTTGAACTGCTGGGAGATGTGTTGGGTGTGGCTGTCTTTGCTGATCATGTGCGAACCCTTGCGAAACTGTTGTTCTCTCGCCGGACGGTCCGGCCTTTGGCAAATCGTGGGCGGGCCTTGCCTCGGACGCGATCCTGGTGGGCTGAAGCCCATCCTACGTCGTTGCCTCGTACCCGACCGAACTGCATGGCCCTTGGCAGAGTGTGCCGGACAAGTCGGCGAGGCGCAGGCAGTACGAGTAGTACGGCAAGCTTCGCCAACGCCGCCCGGCGCGCTATGGCATGGCCATCAACCGTAGCGGCCGGTTATGTAGTCTTCGGTCTGCTTCTTGGCCGGATTGGTGAACAGCGTATCGGTGTCGCCGTATTCGATCAGTTTTCCCATGTACATGAACGCCGTGTAGTCGGAAACACGCGCGGCCTGCTGCATGTTGTGGGTCACGATGACGATGGTGTACTTGGCCTTCAGCTCGTAGATCAGTTCTTCGACCTTGAGCGAGGAGATCGGATCGAGCGCCGAACTCGGTTCGTCGAGCAGCAACACTTCCGGCTGCACGGCGATGGTCCGGGCGATCACCAGACGCTGCTGCTGACCACCGGACAGGCCGAGTGCCGACTCATGCAGACGGTCCTTGACCTCGTCCCACAGTGCCGCGCCCTTGAGCGCCCACTCGACGGTCTCGTCGAGCACGCGCTTCTGCTTGATGCCCTGGATACGCAGGCCGTAGACCACGTTCTCGTAGATGCTCTTGGGGAACGGGTTGGGCTTCTGGAACACCATGCCGACGCGGCGACGCAGGTCGGCCACGTCTTCGCCCTTGCGGTAGATGTTAGTGCCGTCGAGGTTGATGGCGCCTTCGATGCGGCAGCCATCGACCAGGTCGTTCATGCGGTTGAAGCAGCGCAGCAGGGTCGACTTGCCGCAGCCGGACGGGCCGATGAAGGCGGTCACGCGCTGGCGTGGGATGTTCATGCTGACATTGAACAGCGCCTGCTTCTGGCCATAGAACAGGCTCAGATCGGGCACTTCGATGGCAATCGGCTCGTTGGCCAGGTCCAGGCTGCGCTTGTCGCGCCCCAGGGCCGAGATATCGATGGAATGGGTCTGCGTCGCTGACATGGATGTCTCCGTGATCGCTGGTGGCCGAGGCCGGGGCTGGACGCGGTCGGTGCCGCTTGTTCGTCCAGCCTCGGGCCTGCAGCGCTTTTATCGGTTGTTAGTGGTCAAGCGCCTTGTACTTCTCGCGCAGGTGGTTGCGAATGTAGATCGCGCTGAAGTTGAGCGTGGCGATCACCAGCACCAGCAGCAGTGCCGTAGCGTATACCAGCGGGCGCGCCGCCTCGACGTTGGGGCTCTGGAAGCCGACGTCGTAGATATGGAAGCCCAGGTGCATGATCTTCTGGTCCAGATGCAGGTAAGGATAGTTGCCGTTGAGCGGCAGGTTCGGCGCCAGCTTGACCACGCCGACCAGCATCAGCGGCGCCACTTCGCCGGCCGCACGGGCCACGGCGAGGATCAGGCCGGTCATCATCGCCGGACTGGCCATTGGCAGTACCACCTTCCACAGCGTCTCGGACTTGGTCGCGCCGAGCGCCAGCGAACCTTCGCGGATCATTCGCGGGATCCGCGCCAGGCCTTCCTCGGTAGCGACGATCACCACCGGCAGGGTGAGGATCGCCAGGGTCAGCGAGGCCCACATCAGGCCCGGCGTGCCGAACACCGGCGCAGGCGCGGCCTCTGGATAGAACAGCCGATCCAGCGAGCCGCCCAGCACGTAGACGAAGAAGCCCAGGCCGAACACGCCATAGACGATCGAAGGCACACCGGCCAGGTTGTTCACCGCGATGCGGATGATGCGGGTGAGCACGCCCTGCTTGGCGTACTCGCGCAGGTAGACCGCAGCGATCACACCGAACGGGGTGACGATCACCGCCATGATCAGGGTCATCAGCACGGTACCGAAGATCGCCGGGAACACGCCGCCTTCGGTGTTGGCCTCGCGCGGCTCGTCGCTGACGAATTCCCACAGCTTGGCGAAATAGAACAGCAGCTTGTCCGGAGTCGACATGGCGTTGGGCCGGAACGCCCGCACCACCTTGCCCAGAGTGATTTCCTGCTCGCGGCCATCAGCGGTACGCACGGTGATGCTGTCGCGGTTGAACTGCTGCTGCAGGGCGACCAGCTTTTCTTCCAGCACGCGGTACTCGGCGTCCCACTGCGCGCGCTCGGCATCCAGATCGGCCTGTGCCGCCGTGTCCAGAAGATCGTCCAGCTCCAACTGACGGGTCTTCAGACGCAGACGCTCGAGGCCGTGGTTGATGCGACCGATCTCGACCTTTTCGATGTGCGAGATCTGCGTGTGCAACTCATCGACGCGGTCGATGCGTGCCTGCAGCTCGTTCCAGGCGCCCTCACCCTCTGCGACCAGCTGGCCGGCTTCCTTGACGTTGAGCAGGTAGCCATAGAAATTGCCCCACTCACGGCGCTCCAGCACCATCAGCTCGGCCGGTGTGCGCTGGTTGCTCAGCCACTCACCGACCACCCAGGAGAAGTCCGCGCCATAGACTTCGCGGTTGCCCACCTTGAGCAGCTCGCGGGTCATGAACTCACCGCCTTCGGCGTTCACCGGCAGCCCGCTGGCTGCCAGGCGCGCACGCGGCACTTGTTCGGCCTGCACCACCTCGCCGGCCAGCACGCGCATCTCGGCAGCCGGCACGCTGTAGTCGGCAACGATGACATCGGCCGGCCAGAAATGGGCCAGACCGCGCACGGCGATGATCGCCAGCAGGCCCAGGGTCATGATCACCGCGATGGACACCGCGCCGGCGTTCATCCAGATCCAGGGTGTGCCGCTCTTGACCCAGGTGTTCAGCGAATCCTTTTTCACGGATCGATACCTTTTGCGAAGTCTGGTTTACAGGCTGGCGTACTTGCCGCGCAGCCGCTGGCGAATCAGTTCGGCCAGGGTATTCATCACGAAGGTGAACATCAGCAGCACCAGCGCGGCGAGGAACAGCACGCGGTAATGGGTGCCGCCCACCTCGGATTCCGGCATCTCCACCGCGACGTTGGCGGCCAGGGTGCGCATGCCTTCGAAGATGTTGGCCTCCATGATCGGCGTGTTGCCGGTGGCCATCAGCACGATCATGGTCTCGCCCACGGCGCGGCCCATGCCGATCATCAGCGCCGAGAAGATGCCCGGGCTGGCGGTCAGAAGGACCACGCGGGTGAGCGTCTGCCAGGGCGTCGCGCCGAGTGCCAGCGAGCCCAGGGTGAGGCTCTTGGGCACGCTGAACACGGCGTCCTCGGCAATCGAGTAGATCGTCGGGATAACCGCGAAGCCCATCGCCAGGCCGATCACCAGCGCGTTGCGCTGATCGAACGGAATGCCCATGTCGTTGGACAGCCACAGGCGCATGTCACCGCCGAAGAACCAGTTCTCCAGGTGGCCGCTGATCTCCAGCGAGCCGAAACCGATCAGCAGGATCACCGGAATCAGCAGCACCGCTTCCCAGCCATCCGGAACGGCCAGGCGCACGCGCTGTGGCAGGCGGCTCCAGGTCCAGGCAGCGAAGAGAATGCCCACCGGCATCAGCAGCAGCAGGCTGAATATGCCTGGCAGGTGGTTCTCCAGGAACGGCGCGAGAAACAGACCGGCGAAGAAACCAAGGATCACCGTCGGCAGCGCTTCCATCAGCTCGATGATCGGCTTGACCTGGCTGCGCAGCGAAGGCGCCATGAAGTAGGCGGTGTAGAACGCCGCACAGATGGCCAGCGGCGCAGCCAGCAGCATCGCGTAGAACGCCGCCTTGAGCGTGCCGAAGGCGAGCGGCGCGAGGCTAAGCTTGGGTTCGAAGTCGGTATTGGCCGAAGTGGACTGCCAGATATAGTCCGGTTCCGGGTAGCTCTCGTACCAGACCTTGCCCCACAGCGCGCTCCAGGAGATTTCCGGGTGCGGGTTGTCGATCACGAAGCGCTGCAGGCCCTGGTCGGACTCCACCAGCAGGCGGGTCGCACGCGGCGACATGGCGGCCAGTGCCGCGCCGTCGGCGACCTGCTCCTTGAGCAGGGTGCGATGCGCGGTGCTATGGAAAACGCCGAGGCTGCCACTGTCATCCAGCACGAGGAAACCCTTGCGGCGCTCTTCCGGAAGGATCTGGCGAATCGGGCTGCTGCCCAGCTGGAAGTTGCGCACGTTCTTCAGCTCGGCCTGGCCATCGGCGGCACGCACCATGAACCACTGGCCGACGGTACCCTTGGAGTCGCCGACCATCAGTGAAATACCGCCCAGCAACGGACTGATCGTGGTGATCTCGCTAGCGTCGCCCACCAGCTTGTAGCGCCCGTTGAGCTGCTTGCGGCGCAGATCGAAGACGTCCGCACTGGCTTTGCCGCTGACCGCATAGAGCCACATGTGGCGCGGGTCGAGCAGCAACTGACGGATCGGCTCGGCCAGCTGCGGCAGGTCCAGGCGCTCCTGCTCGAGCGTGACCTCGCCGGTCATCAGGTTTTCGCTGCTGGCGATGCGCTGGGCGTGCAACGCGGCGCCGGTGGCACCGGCGACCAGCAATGTGTTGCCGTTCAGGCTGATCGCCGCATGATCGATCGGACGACCTTCGGGATCGAGCTGCAGCGGCTCCTCGCCGAACGGATAGGCCAGGTCGGGAGTGATGGTCTTCTGGTTGTTCGGGTAGGTGATCTTGTAGTTGTGCTCGACCACCAGCGCCTGGCCGTTATCCAGACCCAACACCAGTCGACGGGTACCCGGCGTGTCCTGCCCCACCGAGACGATGCGGCTGCCCGCCGGCAACGGCAAGGCCTTGCTGGACAGCAGCGCGCCGTCGCGCAGGGCGAAGAAGCGCGCCTGACCATCGGAGCCCAGGCGCATCGCGACCTGGTTCTGCTCCTCGACGGCCAGCAGCAGCGGCTCGCCGGCTTCGGCCAGCCAGGCGGGCTGTTGCACCGCGCGGCTTTCCATTTCGGCGCCCTGGAACATGGGCAGCACGACCTGCGCAAGGTAGAAGAAGATCAGGGTGATAGCACCCAATACCGCCAGACCGCCGATGGAGACGTACCAGCGCGCCAGGTGGTCTTTCAGCGCACGTATGCGGCGCTTGCGCTGCAGCGCCGGCGTATTGAAGTCCAGTCGCTGCACGTCGGAATTCGCGGTCATGTTTTCCATGTCGTTCATGCCAAGGCTCCTGGGCCTGAGCGGCCCTTCGGGGCGCCTAATCTAATGAAGCTGTGTGACAGAAAAATTACAGCCAGGTGACGCGACGAAGCCCGCCAGCGCGTATCGCGTAGCGGGCATCTGCGCAGAGCCGGCGTACAGGCCGCCGGCTCCCCGCCCAGGTCTTACAGACCCAGATCCTGAATGGTCTTGTCGACCACTTTCTTCGGCAGCGGGATGTAGCCATCCTTGACCACGACTTCCTGGCCCTGCTTGGAAAGCACCAGCTTCAGGAATTCGGCGTCGATCGGGCTCAGCGGCTTGTTCGGCGCCTTGTTGACGTAGACGTAGAAGAAGCGTGCCAGCGGGAACTTGCCGGCCAGGGCGTTCTCTTCGTTGGCCTCGAAGGCCTCGCCACCCTTAGACAGGGGAACGGCGCGAACGCTGGAGGTCTTGTAGCCGATGCCCGAGTAGCCGATGGCATTCAGGGTGCTGGAGATCGACTGCACCACCGAGGCCGAACCCGGCTGCTCGTTGACGTTCGACTTGAAGTCACCCTTGCACAGGGCTTCTTCCTTGAAGTAGCCGTAGGTGCCGGATACCGAGTTGCGACCGAACAGCTGGATCGGCTTGGCAGCCCATTCGCCGGTCATGCCCAGGTCACCCCAGGTGGTGATGTCCTTCTCGCCACCGCACAGGCGGGTGCTGGAGAAGATGGCATCGACCTGCTCGATGTCCAGCGACTTGATCGGGTTGTCCTTGTGCACGAACACCGCCAGGGCGTCGATGGCCACCGGTACGGCAGTCGGCTTGTAGCCGTACTTCTCTTCGAAGGCCTGGATCTCGTTGTCCTTCATGGGGCGGCTCATCGGGCCCATGTTGGAAGTGCCTTCGGTCAGCGCGGGCGGTGCAGTGGAGGAACCGGCGGCCTGGATCTGGATGTTGACGTTCGGATAGCTGCGCTTGAACTCTTCGGCCCACAGGGTCATCAGGTTGGCCAGGGAGTCGGAACCGACGCTGGACAGGTTGCCGGAAACGCCGGAGGTCTTCTGGTAGCTCGGCAGAGCCGGGTCTACAGCAGCGACTGCGCTCGCGGCGCCAACGCCAGCGGCAACGAAAGTCAGGGCCGCCATCAAACGATTCAGTTTCATACCTTGCTCCTAGCAGGTGTGTGCTCGAGTGTGTTGGAACGGGGGCCAGTATCTGCAGGCCGTGTGAACACTCTATGAACCAAGTGTGACAATCTCGTTACCGAGCGGACCATTGGAGCGGTTCGGTCGCTGTCGCCGATCACAGCCGTTATACTCGGCGCCGTCGCCTGCGCGCTAGCGCGGGCATTTCGCGCCAGAACAGCAAACGCGCCGCGAGTCCGACCGATGAAAGAATACGAACAGGAAGATCCGATACCGCAGGGCGACCTGGCTTTACAACTCACCGCATTGCCGCGGGAAACCAACGGTTTCGGCGATATCTATGGCGGCTGGCTGGTGTCGCAGATGGACCTGGCCGGCACCGCGATGGCCAGCCGCGTAGCCGCCGGGCGGGTCGCGACGGTGTCCATCGACCGCATGGCGTTCATGGTGCCGGTGGCGGTCGGCGCGCAGCTTTCGTTCTATACCCAGGCGCTCGAGGTCGGACGCAGCTCGATCCGCATGCTGGTGGAAGTCTGGAGCGACGATCCGCTGTCCAGCGAATGGCGCAAGGTCACCGAGGCGGTCTTCGTCTTCGTCGCCATCGACGGCAGCGGCCGCACGCGACCGGTATCGCCGCGCCGCTGAGACGCGGCTGGTGGACATGGTCGGCCCTGGCGCTTTCCAAGCGCTACAGCGGCTGCGAGCTGAAACAGGGCACTGCCTGAGCGGCGTATCGAGCGGCGCGCAATATCCCACGCCGAGCCGCCATCGAAGCACGAGCGTCCGGCCGGCATCGCGCCATGTGGCTGCCCGTTGGACGGAATGCTTGCACGGGACGTTTCAAGCATCGAAGATCGTGCCACATGCATTGCTGGATGTATCCGCGTGACCACCCTTCTACTTGCCCTCTGGCCGCTGTTCGCGCTGATCGTAGCCGGCTATTTCCTGCGCCTGCGCGCCTTCCCCAGCGCAGAGTTCTGGCCTGGCGCCGAGCGCATCAACTACTTCCTCCTCTTTCCGGCACTGCTGTTCAGCAGCCTGGCGACCGCGCCACTGGACAACCCCGCCCTGCCCCAACTGGCGGCAGCGGTCATGCTCGGCCTTGGCCTTGCCTGGATCGCCTTGCTGATAGCCAAGCGGCTGCGCGGCTGGTCCGCCGGGCGCTTCGGCGCCATCACCCAGGGTGTGCTTAGGTTCAATACCTATCTGGGACTGGCGGCGGTGGGCAGCCTGTTCGGCCAGGAAGGCCTGGCGCTGGCGGCGCTGATGCTGGCCCTGATGGTGCCGACGGTCAACGTCATGTCGGTCTGGGCGCTGACCGCAGAACGCGGCGTCAGCGTGCGCGGCCTGCTGTTGCCCATCGCGAAGAATCCGCTGATTCTCGCCTGCGTAGCCGGCGCGCTGGTGAATCTGTCGGGCCTGGGTCTGCCCGGCGGCACCGATCGCCTGTTGAGCCTGCTGGCCGCCGCCAGCCTGCCGCTGGGCCTGCTCTGCGTCGGCGCGGCACTCAAGCCGCAGGAGCTCGGCGGGGAAATCCCGGCGCTGGGCTGGAACTGCGTGGTACGCCTGCTGGGCGTTCCGCTGCTGGCCTATGGCGTGGCCGTGCTCCTCGGGTTGCCGGACATGGAGACCGCGATCCTGGTGCTGTTCTTCGCCCTGCCCACCGCACCCACCGCCTATGTGTTGACCCGCCAGCTGGGTGGTGACAGCCACCTGATGGCCGGCATCATCACCCTGCAGACCCTGCTGGCCGCCGCCAGCCTGCCCCTGGTGCTGACCCTGCTCGATGGCTGACCAGCACACGGCCTGCAGTATCGACCCCGGCAGGACCCGGCATCGGAGCGGCAGGCTTCGGCAAAGGCGTGCCATTTGCGGCAATCAGGCCGGCTTCCTCGAACCGATAGGTGTCAGAACAAACTGAGCTGATCGCCGGTTGGCTCGCCCGGTGACTGTCGCGGCGGCGGTTCTGCCGCCACACCCGGCGCCTGCTCCACCGCCAGCCGCTCGGCAAGTCCGGCGGCACGCTCGGCGCGCGTGGCAACCGCCTCGCTCAGGCGCGCCGGCAATGCCCAGATTTCCACTTTGCGCTTGGCGCGGGTGATGCCGGTGTAGAACAACGCACGCGTCAGCAGCGGGCTGGGCTGGTCCGGCAGCGCCAGCAACACTTCGGCGAACTCCGAGCCCTGGCTCTTGTGCACGGTCATGGCGAAGGCGCTGTCGTGGCTCGGCAACCGCGCCGGGGCGAAGCCACGGTAGCCTTCGTCCCCCTCGAAGAACACCCGCAGGCCCTGTTCGGTTTTCAGGCACAACCCGATATCGCCATTGAACAGGCCCAGCGCGTAGTCGTTCTGCCGGACCATCACCGCGCGTCCGGGATACCAGCGCTCGCGCGTCGGCACGCCGAGACGGCGCTTGAAGCGCGCCTCCAGCGCCTCGTTGATGCCGGTCACGCCAAAGGGCCCCTCGCGCTGGGCGGTCAGGGCACGAAAGCCGTTGAAAGCATCGAACGCAGCAGCCGGGTCCGCTAGGCGGGCAGCCTGCAGGTACGGCGCATAGCCCTGCTCCAGACGTTCGATCAGTGCCGCCGGGCCGGGTGTGGCGTTCCAGGCAAGATCGGCGCGGCGCTCCTGCAACAGCGCCACGGTGCCCTTGGCATCGCCTGAATTGATGCGCCGCGCCAACTCGCCGATGCCGCTGTCGCCGGCAAAACGATGGCTGTGGGTCAGCAGGACCACCGCATCCCCCAGGCGCGAACGGGGCGTTTCGCTGGTTACGGGCTGGCCGGTGATGCGTTCAAGCTCGCTCGCGGCCCGGGCATCGAAGCCGCGGCCTTCGCAGAGTTCGGCGAACACCGCGCCGGCTTCCACCGCGGCCAGCTGATCCTTGTCGCCGAGCAGGATCAGGCGCGCCTTGGGCGGCAGCGCGGCGACCAGCTTGGCCATCAGCGCCAGGTCGACCATCGACGCCTCGTCCACCACCAGCACGTCCAGCGCCAGCGGGTTGGCCGCGTCGTGGCGTACCCGAGGGCTGTCGCCGCGGCTGCCGAGCAGGCGATGCAGGGTACGCGCCTCGTCCGGCAGCGCGGCCTTGATCGTGTCGCTGACCGGCAGGTTGGCCTTGGCATTGCGGATCGCTTCGGCCATGCGCGCCGCCGCCTTGCCGGTGGGCGCCGCCAGACCGATCGCCAGGCGCTCGCCGCCGGGCTGTTCCAGCAGCGCCGCCAGCAGCCGCACCACCGTGGTGGTCTTGCCGGTGCCGGGTCCGCCGGAGATCACCGCCAGTCGGCGCCGCACCGCCTGCGCCGCGGCCAGGCGCTGCCAGTCCGGCGTCTGCCGGTTGAAGGTGAACAGTCGCGCCAGGCTGTCGCCGAGCCGTGCCTCATCCACCCCGGGCACATCCGCCGCACGCGCCAGCAGTTGCCAGGCCAGTTGCTGCTCATAGGCCTGGTAGCGGGACAGGTAGAGCCGATTGCCGACCAGCGTCAGCGGCGCGTAGTCGTCTGGCGTCCCGATCAGCGTGGAAGCCTCGAGCTGAGCGCGCCAAACGGGTAGTGACGGCATGCTGAGATCGACATCGGGCCAGGGCCGCCTGCCAGCCAGGCGTTCCAGCGGCAGACAGACATCGCCGGCCGACAGCGCCTCACAGCACAGCGCGGCGGCGAGCAGCACCGGCTCGGACGCGTCCGGCTCAAGGCGTTGCAGGCTGGCAACGAAGGCGCGCTCCAACGGGCCGAGGGGTAGCTCTGCAGGCAGGGTCATCGGGTAAGCCTCGATACAGGAGGTATAGGGTGGCGGTCGCAACGGTGGGCTGAAGCCCACCCTACAGGCATCGACGAAGGCCGTAGGGTGGGCTTCAGCCCGCCAGCGATGGCACCGGAACGGGCCTGCATCACCGTCCCTCCTCGAACAGTCGATCCAACGCATCGAGCAGCGCATCGTCCGGACGGGCGAAATAAACGCCGGCCCCGGGCATGCCACGCAGGAACAGGTAGAACGCGCCGCCCAACTGCTCGTCGCGGAAATCCGCCAGCCGCTGGCGCAGGAAGCGGCGCAACGCCACCAGGTAGATCAGGTACTGCAGGTAGTAGTGTTCGGCAGCCAGCGCCTGCAGCAGCCGTTCGCCACCGTAATAGCCGGCATCCGGGCCGAGCCAGTTGGACTTGTAGTCGGCGATGTACCAGCGGCCATCGTGTTCGAAGGTCAGGTCGATGAAGCCCTTGAGAAAGCCGCGCAGCGTATCGAACTCGAGCCGCGCCGCCGCCTCGCGCAACGGCACGGCCAGGCCGCTGGCCGGATCGCTCAGCAGGGTGCGCAGGCGCGCCACGTCGAGCTGGCGTACCGGGAAGGTGAAGCCCAGCTCCGGCAGGCGCCGTGCGGCTTTCAGCTTGGCCAGGCTCAGGCCGGCGCCATCCAGATCGGTCGCCAGTACCTGTTGCAGCTGCGCCGTGGCGATCTCCGTCCACTCCAGCGGCAGCCCGTGCGCTTGCAAGGCCGGCTCGACCAGTTCGTCCAGCGCGGCCTTGCCGCGCGCCCAGTCTTCGAGGATCGCGTGCAGGCAGGTACCGGCCCGCGCACCACGCGGGAAAGCAAAGAAACCACTACCCGGCTCGCCGGCATCCGGCATGGCCAGGGCGTCGCGGTCCGGCGCCTCCATGTGCATGCCGGCCGCAAGCCCGGAGAAGCTGCCGATGCGCCAGGCACTGTGCAGGCTGCGCTCGAGTTGCGCGAGCTGCTGCGGCGCGCTGGCGCGGGCGCTGCCACCAGTGCTCGCCTCGCGGGTTTCCAGTGGCAGGCAGGCCGTGGTCCCGCCACTGGCGGTTGCCAGCCGCTCGACGGCTGCGCGCAGGCCCGCGCCATCCAGTTCGGCCAGATGACGCCCGAGCTCGCCCAATGCGTCCTCTCCGGGCAGTTCGCGACCGTGCAGCAGCCAGGCCAGGGCGCTGCTGTGCAGCCCTTCATCCGCCAGGCTGCCGTCCTTCTTCGGCTTGCACAGGCTGACCGGCCCCCAGTGCAGCCAGAGCCGGTCGCGGGCGCGGGTCAGCGCGACATAGGCCAGGCGCAGCTGCTCGGCGAAGATTTCCCGCCGCGAGCACTCCAGGTTGTCGTCGAGATCGGCACTGCCCAGATCCAGCAGCGGCTGGCCGTTGGCGTCATGACAGCGAGCGCTGTCGCGATTCTTGCCCAAGAGCTTGCCGTCCCAGAGGAACGGGCAGTACACCAGCGGGTATTCCAGGCCCTTGCTGGTATGGATGGTGACGATCTGCACCCGCTCGGCATCGCTTTCCAGCCGCAGCAACGCCTCCTCGCCGGCGCCTTCGCTGCCACGCTGGGCATTGAACCAGGCCAGCAGCGGTTCCAACCCCGGACGCAGCAGGCTTTCGGCCTGCAGCAGTTCGCCCAGGTGCAGCAGATTGGTCAGCCGGCGCTCGCCGTCGATCCGCGCCAGCAGCCGTTCGGCCACCGCCTGCTCGTCGAGCCACGCTCGAAACACACGCATGAAGCCCTGTTGCTGCCAGAGCTGATGGTAGCGCTCGGCGGCTTCACGTTCGGCGTCCCACTGCTGCTGGTTGTCCTGGCAACGCGCCAGCTCGGCGGCGCTGCGACCCAGCAGGCGCGTGGCCAGGGCGTAGCGCAACAGCCCCTCGCGCCCCGGCTCGGCATAGGCGGCAAGCACCGCCGCCAGTTCTCCGGCTTCCTCGCTGCGCCAGACGCTGTCGCGCCCGCGGCGCACGCTGGGCACGCCACGGGCGGCCAGTTGCTCGGCGACCATCGCTGCCTGGCGGTGGTTGGCCACCAGCACGGCGATATCGCCGCCCTTGAGCGGGATGAAGGTGCCGTCCTGCTCGAAGCCGGCGCGCCCTTCGGCGGCGGCCGCCAGCTGCAGCGCGATACGCCGGGCGCTATCGCTGGCCGCCAGCTCGGCAGCCTCGGCCTTGCCCAGCGGATCGTCGCCGAGCCAGACCAGCGACAGCGGCGCCGGCTCGTCCGCCTCGGCGAGTTGCAGCCGCGCACGCGGGCGGTCGGCGGCCTCGACCCGCGGGTAGTCCAGACCGGCTTCGGAGAAGGGCCGCGGGCGGTCGAACAGGCGGTTGAGCGCGTCGATCAGGCCTGGCGTCGAACGGTGGTTGACCGGCAGGTTGTAGGGCGGACGATCAACCTGCTGCTTGGCCTTCATGTAGGTCGCCAGATCGGCGCCGCGGAAGGCATAGATCGCCTGCTTGGGATCGCCGACGAAGCACAGCGAAGCCCCGCTGCCGCTGGCGTAGATTCGCTCGAAGATGGCGTACTGGATCGGGTCGGTGTCCTGGAACTCGTCGATCAGCGCCAGCGGATAGGTAGCGCGCAGCGAGGCGGCCAAGCCCTCGCCCACCGGCCCGCGCAAGGCCTGATCGAGGCGGTTGAGCAGATCGTCGAAGGCCAGCAACCGCTGTGCCGCCTTACGCTCGGGCAGCTCGCGGTTGAGCCGCTCCAGCAATGCCACCTGCAGCGCGATCAGGCGCTGCCGGCCGGCTGGTAGTGCCATGGCGAGGGCGTCGGCCAGCTCATCGAGCGCATGCGCCAGCTCGCAGGATGGCGCATCGAAACCTTTCTTGCAGGCCTTGCCCAAGGCCCGCGCACCGAACTTGAGCAGGCCATCTGGAGCGTCGTAGATCGCCGCAGGATCGGCGAAATAGGCTTCCAGCTCGCTTTGCCAGAGGGCAAATTTCACCGCCTTGTGGGTGCTCTGGCTAAGCCCGCGATGAACACCGAGCTCCTCGACCCAGGCACTGCCGGACTGCCGCCAGAGCGCGGCGGCGCGCTGCCAGGCGGGCTCGACGGCGGACAGATCGACCGGTGCCGACAGCCCGCTCGGCTCGACCCGCAGATAGGGCTTGCCCAGATGGCTGCGCAGGCGCTGGCGCAGCCACACCGGCGTAATCTTCTGCTTGGCGAGGAAACGCGCCCAGGCCGGGTCGGCGACGGCCAGTTCACTGCGCCAGGCATCGGCCAGCAGTGCATCGATGATCTCCCGGTCATCGGCGGTCAGTTCGCTGTCGAAATCGCCGCCGGCCTCGAACGCGGCGTCCTGCAGGGCGCGCTGGCAGAAGCCGTGGATGGTGAACACCGCGGCCTCGTCGAAGCCGTGCACGGCCAGCAGCAGGCGCCGCCGCGAGGCGTCGTCCGGGTAGCGCGCATGCAGCCGATTGAGGAAATCGTCCGCGCTGGGAGTGCCTTCGTACACCGCCAGCAGTTCGGCCAGGCGCGCGCGGATACGCTCGCGCAGCTCGGCGGTGGCCGCGGTGGTGTAGGTGACCACCAGGATCTGCCCCACCGACAGTTGCCGCTCCAGCAGCAGGCGGGCGTACAGCGCAGTCAGCGTCCAGGTCTTGCCGGTGCCGGCGCTGGCCTCGATCAGCGAGCGGCCGTCGAAGGCCGAATCGAGCAGGTCCAGGCTCATGCGTCTTGCTCCTCGTCCGGGGCCAGGGCATCCAGGGCCGGGCCGATCAGCTGTTCGGCGAGCGCCTCGAAACGCTCATCCAGTGGGTCGCGGTCGCGGAAGGCCAGGGCATTCCAGGGGTCTTCGCACTCCGCGGCGATGGGGCTGAATTCCGCGCCCAGCCAGGCCTCGCGGGCACGCTTGCGCGCGCTGGCGAGCGGCTCGCTGCCGCGGCTGGGGTTGCGGTAACCCCTGGCGAAGGCATGGCTGCTGCGCGGCAACAGCGGCAGCGGCTCGCGGATGGCACTGCGATAGGCAGCAAGCCAGGGTTCCAGCAGTTGCGCCGCGTTCGCCAGCGGTCCCAACTGCCAGTCACCGGCAGGCGAGAGCATCAGGCTGTTGCGCTCGATGCCCGCCGTGGCCGACAGGTTCAGCAGCAGGTGGCGCAGCCAGAACGGCGCCAGGTCCCATTCGCCGAGACGGCCAAGCTTCCAGCCGAACAGCCCGCTCGGTGTGACGCCATCCAGCCAGCCGTGAATGCGTACCCCCGCCAGGCTGATGTCGATCGGCAGCGGCTCCGGGACCGCCTCGGGGCGCAGCTCGAACAGCCGCGGGGCGAAGGCGCGCACCGGTCCGCGCAGCTTGCCCCACAGCGCCTGGCCCAGCTCGCCGGGCGGCAGCCAACCGGCCGCGCAGGCCATGCGCCGCTCGTCCTCATCGCTCCAGCCATGCTCCAGCGCCTGCAGCGACAAACGCCGCAGGCCGTTCCAGGCCGGCATTTCCAGTTCGAACGGCTCGTCGCTGGCCAGCGCCTGCTCGGCTTCGGCCAGGCGCAGACCCAGACGCTGCTCGAGGAGGAAGCGCGGCGGATGGCGGAAGCATTGCAACAGCTGCGATGGTTCGAGGGTCAGCCAGGCCTCGTCGGGCTCGGCCAGCAGGCTGGCGAACGGCGCCGGTGCCTGTTCCGGCGCGGCGGCCAGACGCCGCGCCGCGCGGAACCAGGGCGCGGAAAAGCCCGCGCAGGGCGGCCCGGCGAAGTTGCCGGCGGCGAAGGGCTGCAATGGATGGGCGACGACGATCAGCTGGCTGGCCTTGCCGCCCTCGGTCGACGGCACGGCCGTCAGGTCCACGGCTTCCAGCACTTCGCTGAGCAGCACCGAGGGCGGCAGTTCGGCGTTGTCGCGCGGGTCGCGGCCGACGTAGGACAGGTACAGCGCCTCGCGCGCCGAGAGCAGCGTCTCCAGCAGCAGGTAGCGGTCGTCCAGTCGCCGTGCGCGGTCGCCGCGACGCGGATGACGGGCGATCAGATCGAAGCCGGCCGGCGGGTTGCGCCGCGGGAAGGCGCCATCGTCGAGGCCGAGCAGGCAGACCAGGCGAAACGGCAGGCTGCGCATCGGCACCATGGTGCAGAAGGTCACCGCGCCGGTGAGAAAACCCGAGGCGCCGCCGCCCTGCTGCAACGAGGCACTGAACTGCTGGTGCACCAGTTCCAGCTCGATGGGGCGCGCGAGGTCAGCCGCCTGCGCCTGCTCGCGCAGCGATGCGCAGGCCTGGGACAACAGCAGCAGGGTGTCGCCGGCTTCGCGCTCGTCGAACAGGCTGTCGATCAGGCCCTGCAGGTCATCGGCCCATTGCGCCAGCGGCCGCGGCCGGGCGAGCTGGTCGGCGAGCGAACCCAACTGCTCGACGAAGGCCACCAGCCGTCCGAGCAACTGCGCACGGGCGCCTTCCAGGGCATCCAGCGGCCAGTGTTCGCCGAGCAGCGGTGCCGCCGCTCCAGCCAGCTGTGGCGGTGCGGCAAAGCCCAGCAGCAGGCGATCCAGCCCCTGGCGCCAGGTGAAGGCGGACTCGTCGGGCAGGCCGAGGGCGGCGCGCTGAGTGCCGTCACGGCCCCAGCGCACCCCGGCATCGCGCAGCCAGTCGCGCAGCAACGGCAGGTCCTCGGCTTCGATACCGGCACGCCGGGCGATGGCCGGCTGCTCCAGCCAGGCGAGGACTTCCTCGGCGGCGAAGCGGCTCTGCGCCAGCAACAGCAATTGCAGGAAGGCCTCGATCAGCGGCACTTCGGCGCGCAGACTGCGGTCGGCCAGGCTGTAGGGAATCCGCGGGACCCCTTCACGAACGGCGAACACCGCCTCGATGAAGGGTGCATAGCGCTCGATGTCGGGCGTGAGCACCACCACCTGATCGGGGCTCAGCGCCGGGTCGGCGGCAAAGCGCGCCAGCAGTTGGTCGTGAAGGATCTCCACCTCGCGCAGCGGCGAATGGGCGATGTGCACTTCCAGCGAGCGGTCATCCTCGGCCAATGCCATGCGCTCGTCCGGCAGTCGCGTGCGCAGACGCAGGATGTCATGCTGCAGGGCATGCAGCAGGCTGTCGTCGCGCAGGTCCTGGTCCTCGGAATACAAGCCGATCTCCTGGCCGCCGAGGCCGAACAGCGCATCGAAGAAATCGCGGCCCTGCTTGCCGAGGCTGGCCAGCAGCGGATGGCCGACGTCGAGATACCACTCATCCGGCCCGGACGCCTCAGGCGCTGCGTTCGCGGTGGCGACGCTGGCGGACTGTCGCGCCAGTTCGCGAATATCGCGAATCTCGCCCCATGCCTCGCGGCTCGGGTTGAGCGCGCAGACCACCACGTCGATGTGCCGCGCCAGACCGTCGAGCACCCGCAGGTGATGCGGCGGCAGGCTGCTGATGCCGAACACCAGCAGCCGCTCGGGCAGCCCGCTGAGCGGCTCGTCGCGATACAGCCGCTGCAGCAGGTCGCCGAGCAGCCGGGCGCGGTGCGGGTGGCCGTCCTTGGTCAGTTCACCCCAGAGCAGCATCTGCCAGGGCTCGTCCGGACCGAGGTCGAGCGCCTCGCCGCGCTCCCAGGCCGCCAGCCAGTCGTCGCGGTAAAGCAGGTATTGGTCGAAGGTATCGGCGATCTTCGCCGCCAGGGACAGGCGCCGGCGCTCATCGCCGCCGTCCAGGTACTGCGCCAGGCGCGGCGCCAGTTCGAGGTTGCTCGGTTCGCACAGCCAGCCGTACAGCCGCCAGGTCAGGGTATCGGGGGAGAACGCCGACTGCTCCGGCAGGCTGCCGAGCACCGTGCGACTCAGGTCCCAGACGAACCTGGCCGGCAGCTGGATCTCCAGCTGCATGGCGATACCCTGCTTGCGCGCCAGCTCCAGCGTCAGCCAACGACCCATGCCCTGGCTCGGCACCACCACCAGCGCCGGCGCGAAGGGATCGGCAAGCGGCTGGGCAAGCAGCGTGGTGGCCAGTTCGCCGAGGGTTTCGAGGTCTGGGGCGTGATAGAGGCTGAGCATGGGCGCACCGCTTGAGCAGAAGTAGCTAGGTTACAGGCCGCCCGTTGCAGGAGCGAGCCACGCTGGCAGTCTGGACCCGGCGTGCGACAGGCTGTGTCGCGCTGGCGCGGCCATTTCTCCTCCTTTCGCCCTGCCCTTTTGCTCCTCTCGACCAATATCAATTCCATCGCTGCTGCCTAGCATGGGATCGAGGGGCGACCGCCCCGCCGCCCGCTATCAGGTCAAGGAGTCGTTCATGAACCGGAATCGCAAGAAGCTGCTCGTCGTATCCCTGTGCGCCACCCTGGGCGCCGCACCGCTGGCGCTGCACGCCGAGGAGCCGAGCCGCGAACGGACGCTCGGCTCGGTGGAGCGCAGCCATGCCAGCCAGGCCCGCACGCTGCTGGACCAGGCCGTGCTGACCTTCCAGGCCAAGGGGCCGGAGCAGGCATTGGCCGCCTTCAATGACCGCAACGGCGAGTTCGTTCGCGGCCAGTACTACATTTTCGTGCTCGGAGAGGACGGCAGCATGCAGGCCAGCAGCGGCCCGTCGGCCAGCCTGGTGGGGCTGAACGTAGGCGACCTGAAGGACGCCGCCGGCAAACCGTTCATGCGCGAGATCCTCGACAAGTCGGCCAGCCAGGCCAACGGCGAGGTCGAGTACCGCTGGCTGAACCCGGCCGACAACAAGGTGGAAGACAAGGTCAGCCTGTTCCGCAAGGTCGGCGACCACGTGCTCTGCGTCGGCTACTACATCCCGCGCGCCACGGCCGAAAGCGCCCGGGCGCTGCTCGATCGCGCGGTACGGCAGGTCAAGGACAAGGGCGCGGCGGCGGCCTTCCGCAGCTTCAACGATCCACGTGGCGATTTCGTTTTCAACGACGAATACGTCTTCGCCATCGGCCTCGACGACGGGCGCTACCGCGCCAGCGGCAGTTCGCCGAACCTGGTGGGCGTCGACGTGCGCAACGTGACCGACGCCGCGGGCAATCCACTGTTCCAGGAGATGATCGAGCTGGCGCGCAAACAGGGCTCCGGCACCGTCGACTACGTCTGGCGCAATCCGGCGACCAATGCCGTCGAGCAGAAGCATTCGCTGATCCAGCGGGTCGATGACGTGCTGCTGGGCGTGGGCTACTACACGCGCCCCTGAGCGGCAGGCGGCAGGGCTTTGTGACGTTTTGGTGAACGTGGCCGGCGGGCCAGGGTCAATCGGATATCCCCGGTTCAGCTTTGCGTCCTTGTGACGCAGGCTTTCGTCGTTGCCGCTCGCCGGGGCAAGGAGCCCGAACGATGCTGACCCTGCTTCACCTGTTGTCGTCCATCGCTCTGCTGGTCTGGGGTACGCATATCGTGCGTACCGGGATCATGCGGGTGTATGGCTCGCATCTGCGGCGGCTGCTGGGCCAGAGCATGGGCAATGCACCACTGGCCTTCGGTGCCGGGATTGGCGTCACTGCCTTGGTGCAGAGCAGTAACGCCACCGCACTGCTGGCCACCTCCTTCGTCGCCCAGGGCCTGATGGCCCTGCCCACCGCCCTGGCGATCATGCTCGGCGCGGATGTCGGCACCGCGTTGATGGCCCGCGTGCTGACTCTCGATCTGTCCTGGCTGTCGCCATTGCTGACGCTGGGCGGCGTGTGCCTGTTCCTGTCGCGCAAGCAGACTCGCGTCGGACAGCTGGGCCGGGTGCTGATCGGCCTGGGACTGATCATTCTCGCCCTGCAGTTGATCGTCCATGCGGGCGAGCCGATCACCGAGGCGCGCGGCATGCAGGTGCTGTTCTCCTCGCTGGCCGGCGACACGCTGCTGGCCGTCCTGGTGGGCGCACTGTTCGCGGTGCTGTCGTACTCCAGCCTGGCCGCCGTGCTGCTGACCTCGACGCTGGCCGGTGCCGGCCTGATCAGCCTGCCGGTGGCGCTCGGCCTGGTAATCGGCGCCAACATCGGCAGCGGTCTGCTCGCCTGGCTGAATGCCGGCACGCAGCCCGCCTCGGCGCGGCGAGTGGCGCTGGGCAACCTGCTCTACAAGCTCGCCGGCCTGGTCGTGCTGCCCTTCTTCGGCCTGCTGGTGAGCTGGATGGACAGCCTGGGCTACAGTGCACAGACCCAGGTGATCGGCTTTCATCTGGCCTACAACTGCCTGCGCTGCCTGATCCTGCTACCCACCGTGAGGCCCATGGCGCGGCTGTGCGAACGCCTGCTGCCGGAACGCGCGCTGGACAATGGCGTCGCACAGCCACGCCATCTCGACCCTGCTGCGCTGGACATGCCCAGCCTGGCGCTGGCCAACGCGGTTCGCGAAACCCTGCGCATCGGCGACATGGTGGAGCTGATGCTGGCACGGCTGCTGGAGGTGCTGCGCGAAGAACGACCCGAGTCCGGCGACGAGATCCACCGCCTGGACGATGACGTCGATGCCCTCTACAGCGGCGTCAAGCTCTACCTGGCGCGCATGCCGCGCGAGGACCTGGCCGAACAGGAAGGCCGCCGCTGGGCGGAGATCATCGAGCTGGCGATCAACCTCGAACAGGCCGGTGACATCATCGAACACATGGTCAGCAAGGTGCAGAACCTCAAGACATCCAAGCGCCGGTCGTTCTCCGACAGCGGCCTGGAAGAACTCGGCCAGTTGCATGCTCAGCTCAGCGCCAACCTGCGGCTGGGGCTGTCGGTATTCATTTCCGGCGATTCCCACAGTGCCCGACAGCTGCTGCAGCACAAGCGCCAGTTCCGCAAACTGGAGCGCGAGCTGGCCCATTCGCACGTGCATCGCCTGCATCGGCAGGTGGTCGAGAGCATCGAGACCAGCGCCGCGCATCTGGAGCTGATCGCCGACATGAAACGCCTCAATTCGCTGTTCTGCAGCGCCGCCTACCCGGCGCTGGAGGGCTCTCTGCCACAGCGCACGCGCGCATCCGCCGAGTCGACACGCAACCTGATCGCCGCGGACCATCCGCTGCCAGGCAGGCCGGCGTAGATAGATTGCGCCATGGCGGCGCTCAAGGTCGCTCCGCCGCCCGCCCGATCCTGTTCGCTTCAAATGAAAAAGCCCCGGCCGCGCTCGCGCGTGACCGGGGCTTGCAGGCACCGATGCCTGACGCGGCTTACGACGTTCTACGCCGCCGCTGCAGCCAGACGATCAGGCCGAACAGCAGGAATCCCGGAACCCACATGAGCTCCTTCGGCCAGCGATCGGTCGGCGCGCGCACGCGCAGTATCTGCTGGTCGAATTCCAGACCCGCTTCGGCGGCAGGGCTGCCGAAGGTCACGCTGTCGACCAGAACCTTGCCGTCCTGTTCGTAGGTCAGCAGGCCGATCTTCTCGAGCTTCTCCGCGCCGCTTTCGCCGTCGGGGATGGCCAGCAGCACGACGAACTCGCGCGGATCGCCGACATCGTCCTCGCCGAGCACGCGCAAGCGCAGCTGACTGTCCTCCTCCACCCGCTCCAGCGCCTGCACCAGTTCGGTCGGCGCGATGTCCCGATAGGGATCGTGGAGGATGTCCATCCAGAAGCCCGGACGGAACAGCGTGAAGGCCACCAGCAACAGCAGCAGGTTCTCGTACCAGCGGCTGCGGACCAGGAAATAGCCCTGGGTCCCGGCGGCGAAAATCAGCATGGCGATGGTCGCCACGAAGAAGATCAGCACGCCGTGCCAGAAGTCGACGTCGATCAGCAGCAGGTCGGTGTTGAAGATGAACAGGAACGGCAGGGCCGCCGTGCGCAGGCTGTAGTAGAAGGCCGTGATGCCGGTCTTGATCGGATCGCCCTTGGACACCGCCGCGGCAGCGAACGAGGCCAGGCCCACCGGCGGCGTCACATCGGCCATGATGCCGAAGTAGAAGACGAACAGGTGCACCGCGATCAGCGGCACGATCAGGCCGTTCTGCTGGCCCAGCGCGACGATCACCGGTGCCAGCAGGCTGGACACGACGATGTAGTTGGCAGTGGTCGGCAGGCCCATGCCGAGGATCAGACTGAGGAAGGCGGTGAGCAGCAGCATGAGCAGCAGGTTGCCCATCGACAGCAGCTCGACCAGATCGGCCAGCACCAGGCCGACCCCGGTCTGCGAAACGGCGCCGACGATGATGCCGGCTGCGGCAGTCGCGATGCCGATGCCGATCATGTTGCGCGCACCGGCGATCATGCCTTCGCGCAGGTCGACGACGCCATCCATGAAGGTGCCGTGCTCGTGCGCACCGTCCTTGCGCAGCATCGACAGCAGCGGGCGCTGGGTGAGCAGGATGATCACCAGCATCACCGAACCCCAGAATGCCGAAAGGCCGGGCGACAGGCGCTCGACCATCAGGCACCAGACCAGCACCACCACCGGCAGCAGGAAATGCAGGCCGGAGAGCAGCACCGGCCGCGTCTCGGGCAACTGCTCGAGCGGGGCGTCGGGGTCTTCATGGGGCAGCGGCGGATTGCTTGCGGCGATCTTCAACAGGCCCAGATAGACCACGGTCAGCAGCGCGCCGATGACCCACAGGGCAGAATCGCCCAGGGCCGGCTTGAGCCAGCCGAGGCCGTAGTAGACGCCCAGTGACAGGCCGGAGATCAGCGCAGCACCGAAGGCGAAGCCGATCAGGCGCTGCATCCACGGCTTGGCCACGTTGGCCCGCGGCAAAGCGGTCAGACCCAGCTTGAGCGATTCCAGATGGACGATGTAGACCAGCGCGATGTAGGAAATCAGCGCCGGCAGAAACGCATGCTTGATGACTTCCACGTAGGGTATGCCGACGTACTCGACCATCAGGAACGCGGCGGCGCCCATCACCGGCGGCATGATCTGCCCGTTCACCGAAGACGCCACCTCCACCGCACCGGCCTTTTCCGCCGAGAACCCGGTGCGCTTCATCATCGGGATGGTGAAGGTTCCGGTGGTCACTACGTTGGCGATGGACGAGCCGGAAATCAGCCCGGTCATGCCGGAGGCGACCACTGCGGCCTTGGCCGGGCCGCCACGGAAATGACCGAGCATGCTGAAGGCCAGCTGGATGAAGTAATGCCCGGCCCCGGCTCTTTCGAGCAAGGCGCCGAACAACACGAAAAGGAAGACGAAGCTGGTGGAAACACCCAGCGCGATACCGAACACGCCTTCGGTGGTGATCCACTGGTGGTTGGCCAGGGCGGTGAAACTCACACCACGGTGAGCCAACAGTCCCGGCATCCAGGGGCCGGCGACGCTGTAGGCGAGAAATACCAGGGCGATGATCGCCAACGGAGGGCCAAGGGCGCGGCGGGTGGCCTCCAGCAGCAGCGGAATGCCGATGCAGGCGGTGATCAGGTCCAGGGTGGTCAGATTGCCCGGACGCTGCGCCAGTTGTTCATAAGCGATGAACAGATAGGCCGCGGCAGAGGCAGCGACGAGCCCCAGGGCGATATCGAACAGTGGCACGCGGTCTCTGGGCGACGTCTTGAAGGCCGGGTAGGCCAGGAACGCCAGCAGCAGTGCGAAGGCCAGGTGGATCGAACGGGTCTCGGTGTCGTTCAGTACGCCGAAGCCGAGCACGAAGGGCAGCGGCGAAGCGATCCACAGCTGGAACAGCGACCAGAGCAGCGCGAGCCCGGCGATCACCGCAGCCATCGGCCCCGCGGGAAGGCGCGCACCGACATCCTGGGCGATCAGTTCCTCGGTGGACAGTTGTTTGTCTTGCATGAAGTGAGGCCTGTTTTTCAGGTAACGGAACCGCGAAAACCCGTGGCCACAGGGCGCACGGGTTTTCGACCAAGGCATCGACGATCAGGGCCGCATCGCGACGCAGCCCTGGCGAGCCTTACAGCCAGCCGCGTTCCTTGTAGTAGCGCTCGGCACCTTCATGCAGCGGCGCGCTCAGGCCGACCTTGATCATCTCTTCCGGCTTGAGATCCTTGAATGCCGGGTGCAGACGCTGGAAGCGCTCGATGTTCTCGAACACCGACTTGACCAGCTGGTAGACCACTTCGGCATCGACCTTGGCGGTGGTGGACAGCACGGCCTTGCCGCCGATGGACTGCGTCGGCTGGTCGTTGCCCTTGTACAGGCCGCCGGGGATCTCGGCCTTGGTGTAGTAGCTCTTGGCAGCCAGCAGCTTGTCGATCTCCGGGCCGGTGATCGGCACCAGAACCGCATCGACGGTGGTGGTGGCTTCCTGGATGGCGCCATTCGGATGACCGACGAAGTAGGTCATGGCATCGATGTTGTTGTCGCCCAGCGCACTGGCCTGTTCGGCCGGCTTCAGTTCGGCGGCGAGGGAAAAGGCCGACTTGTCCCAGCCCTTTTCCTTCATGATTTCTTCGAGGGTGTCGCGCTGGCCGGAACCGGGGTTACCGATGTTGACGCGCTTGCCCTTCAGATCGTCGAGGCTCTTGATGTTGGCGTCACGACGCGCCAGCACGGTGAAGACCTCGCTCTGCAGCGAGAAGACGGCACGGATGTCGTCCATCTTGCCTTCCTTCTCGAACGGCGCCACGCCTTCCATCGCCTTGTACTGATGGTCCGACTGCATGATGCCGAAGTTGAATTCGCCGCTGCGCAATCCGTTGACGTTGGCCACGCCGCCGCCGCTGGCCGGGGCGTTGCACTTGAGGTTTTCCGCATTGCGATTGACGAAACGGCAGATCGATTGTCCTGCGACGTAGTAGACGCCGGTCTGGCCGCCAGTACCGATGGTGACGAACTTCTCTTGCGCCTGCGCAACACCGCTCAGGCCGGTTCCCGCCAGTGCAGCGGTAAAGATCCATGCCAAGGATTTGCCTTTCATGGATGCTCTCCTTTTTGGTTGTTTTCGGATTCCCGGCATCCCTTGTAAGTCTGCGCGGAACTTGAGTCTAGCAGGCACAGGCGCGGGCAACAGCCCGGAATATCCCGAGCGGCCATGACGGGCAGATGACACTACCGTGACCTGAACGACAGAAAAGGGTCGCGCCCAGTCATGTACGCTATCTGTACATACGTCGCTATCTGTACAATAGGCGACATTCGTCGCTTATCGGATCACCCGCCAACGTGGGCGCTGAAGACACGTATCGAACGCAACACGATCGCAAGATTTGTTACGTTGCCAACCTGAAGTCAAAATGCCATCATCCGCGCATGTTGCGAAGCATCTTGACCGCTCAGGACAACCGGGCCTGATAGCTGGGCGCCCGCCGTCACTATCCGCAGGGATGGCGCCTTTTTTGCTTTGCTTCAGCCGAGACGGGCCTGGACCCGGAGAATCGGCACACGGGCATGTGGTTGCAGAAATCGACGATGACCGGAGAGCGAGGATCGATCGCTGATTCGTAACCCGTCCCCCGTACAAAGGATGCCCGGCCGCATCCGATCAGAGCGTCGCCAGCAGAAGCAGCGCCATACAGCCTTGCGTATTCAGACCCATTTCCCTAGGAAGATCTGTTTATGCGCGTCAACCTGCCCGTCAGCGGCCGTGAAGTCATCGTCGGCGACACGTCAAACATCCTGTCGACTACCGACCTGAACGGCACCATCACCTATGCCAATCCGGACTTCGTGGCGATCTCCGGCTTCAGCGAGCAAGAGTTGCTCGGCGAGCCACACAATATGGTGCGCCATCCGGACATGCCCGAAGCCGCCTTCGCCGATCTCTGGCAGACACTGAAGGCCAACCGTTCCTGGATGGGCCTGGTGAAGAACCGCTGCAAGAACGGCGACCACTACTGGGTCAGCGCCTTCGTCACGCCGGTCAGCCGTGACGGCAAAGTGGTGGAATACCAGTCCGTTAGAACCCGGCCGCAGCCCGAGCAGATCCGGATGGCCGAGACGCTCTACGCCCGCATGCGCGAGGGCCGAGCGGCGACTGCGCTACGCCCGCCGCTGCTCGGCATGAGCGCTCGAGTGGCATTGCTCGCCGGCCTCGGCAGTGCGGCAGGCAGCGCGCTCGGCGCTCTGCTGGGCGGGGCCCCGCTGGCGGCAGCCGCGACTGCCGTCGTACTGGGTGGCGCGGCTGCCGCCGGCCTGGCCGCACTGGCGCTCGCGCCGCTGCGGCAGCTGGCGCGGCAGGCACGGCGGGTCGGGCATAACCCCGCCAGCCAACTGGTCTATACGGGGCGCCGGGACGAGATCGGCGAAATCGCCTTCGCCATGAAGATGCTGGAAACCGAAGCCGGTGCCATGGTCGGGCGCATCGCCGACTGCAGCCGTCAGCTGAGCAGCCATGCCCGCGACCTGCTCGGCGCGGTGCACGGCAGCACCCAGAGCGCGTCGCGCCAGCAACGGGAGACCGATCTGATCGCCACGGCGATACAGCAGATGGCAGCCAGCGTGCAGGAGGTGGCCCTCAACGCCCAGCGCACCGCCGAAGTGGCCGCGCGCGCCGACAGCGAAGCAGCCAGCGGGCGGGAAATCGTCGGCCTCACGGGCAACAGCATCACCCGCCTGGCCAACGACATCCAGCAGGCCGCCGAGGTCATTCAGCAGCTCGACAACCACAGCCAGGAAATCAGCCGGGTGCTAGAAGTCATCCACGGCATCGCCGAACAGACCAACCTGCTGGCCCTCAACGCCGCCATCGAAGCGGCGCGTGCCGGCGACCAGGGTCGCGGCTTCGCAGTGGTGGCCGACGAAGTACGCCAGTTGGCGTCGCGTACCTCCATGGCGACGGCCGACATCCAGGCCATGATCGGCGCACTGCAGGACGGCACGCGGCAGGCCGTCGACGTCATGCAGCGCAGCCGCGACCAGGCGCAGCACAGCGTCAGCCATGCCGGCCAGGCCGAGCACTCGCTGTGCGGCATCAACAGCCGGGTCAACGAGATCAGCGAGATGAGCAACCAGATTGCCGCTGCCGTCGATCAGCAGAGTTCGGTCGGCGAGGAGATCAGCCAGACCATCGTCAGCATCCGCGGCAGCTCGGACGAGCATGTCACGACCGGTCTGCACAGCCAGCGTAGCGCCTCTGGCGTCGCCCATCTGGCCGACGGCATGCTCGAACTGGTGCAGCAGTTCTGGTCACGTCGCCGCGCTTGACTGCGACATTCCGTCAGCTGCGCAGGACAGTCTGATAGCAGGATGGCATCATGTATGGCAATCGGCGCGGGTTGAGTGGCGCCGGTTGACTGGCAGCTCGACTGTCGGTTGTCGCGGCATCTCAGAGGCAAGCCACCATGATCCGCCCCCTGCTGCTGTTGGTCTGCCTGGCGCTAACGTCTTGGGCGGCCGGTGCGATGGCGGCCGATCCGTCATCGGCGCTGCAGATGCGCGGCACGCCGACGCTGCAGCTCGGCCCAGTGCAATATGTGTTCGGCATGCCTACGGCGAGCTTCGGTGAAGCCGCCACTGCGGCCTGGACCTGGCGACCACTGAGCAAGCCCAATCTGGGCAAGCAGCGCGACGGCGCCTGGCTGCGCTTCACCCTGCGCAACAGTGGCGCCGAGGCCAAGCGCTGGTATCTGCTGTTGAAATGGCCGGTGCTCGACCGCGTGGCGGTCCGCCTGCATTATCCGGATACCGATCGCTGGGGCGCGCCCATGCTCGCCGGTGATGCGCTGGCCGTGAGCAGCCGGCCGCTGGCGGACCATCACTTCGTCTATCCGCTGGAGCTCCCGCCCTTCGAGCGCGCCGTGGTCTACCTGCACGTGCAAGCCAGAGAAACCCTCGCCTTGCCGCTGGAGCTGATCGATGAGAAGCAGTTCATCGAGATCAAGATTCGCGATGTCACGCTGGTCAGCCTGTTCTTCGGCGGCATGCTGGTGATCGTGCTGTACAACTGCAGCCTGCTGATCTTCACCCGCGATCGTAGCTATTGCCTCTACGTGCTCTACCTACTGAGTGCGGTCTTCTACGTGCTGACCATCACCGGCTTCGGCCAGCTGTACCTCTGGCCGGAAATCCCCGAGCTGTCGGCGCGCTTCTACGGACTCTCCGCCGCACTGTGCTTCTTCACGCCCATGCTTTTCGCGCTGCGCTTCCTCGGCCTGCGTCACGACGACGGCTGGGCCTGGACGGTTTCCATCATGCTGACGCTCTATTGGGGCGCCGCCGTGCTCACCATCCTGCTGGCACCAGCGCTGTCCGGCTACCTGTTCATGGACACCGTCGCACTGCTGCACTGCGTACTGACCCTGGCGATCACGCTCAGCCTCTGGGCACGCGGCAACAGCTCCGCCCGGCTGTTCAGCATCGCCTGGACCGCCCTGCTGGTCTTCACGGTGGTGAACCTGCTGGCCCTGGACGGCAGGTTGCCGATGAACGCCTGGACACTGAACGGTCAACTGATCGGCATGTTCGCCGAGTTCGTGCTGCTGTCCATGGCCCTGGCCGAGCGCATCAATCTCGAGCGCAACCAGCGCATTGCCGCGCAAAATCTGGCGTTGCAGACCTCGGAGTCGCTCGCCGAAGAACGCGCGCTGTATCTGCAGGCCAAGCAGGAGGCGCTGGATCTGCAATTGCGCGCCAACGAAGCACTGGAGACCCGGGTCTACGAGCGTACCCGGGCGCTGGAGGAGGTCCGTCAGGGCCTCGAGGCGGCCAATGTCGAATTGACTCGCCTGAGTACCACCGATGGCCTGACCCAATTGGCTAACCGCCGGCACCTCGACCGCCTGCTCGACGAGGAGATCCGCCGCGCCATGCGCAGCGGCAGCCCGCTGTCGGTCGTGCTGTCCGATATCGACCACTTCAAGCGGGTCAACGACACCTATGGCCACCCTTTCGGCGACGAATGCCTGCGCCAGGTGGCGACAGTACTCGCAGCACACTGTCAGCGCGCCGGCGATGTCGCGGCGCGCTATGGCGGCGAGGAGTTCCTCATGCTGCTGCCGGGCAGCGGCCCCGAGCAGGCCGCCGAGCTGGCCGAGCGGGTCCGCTGCGATATCCAGCGACTGCAGATCAAGTCGGGCGAGCACCCGGTGCCCCTGACCATCAGCCTCGGTGTGGCGACACTGAAACCGCCCTTCGTCTCGGCCGACGAGTTGCTGGCCGCCGCGGATGCAGCGCTTTATCAAGCCAAGCATCAGGGCCGCAATCGGGTGGTGCTCGCGCCTGACCGACCTGCTACCCGCCCGGACAGTTTCAGTCCTCGGCCGGCATGAAGCGCACCCGCACCAGCAGGCCACCGAGCCGGCCCTGATCCAGGCTGATCTCGGCGCGATGGGCGCGGACGATCTCGCCGACGATGGCCAACCCGAGGCCGGCACCATGGCCGCCCGTATCACGCCGGTAGAAACGCGCGAAGACCCGTTCATGCTCGGCGGCGGGGATGCCGGGGCCGTCGTCCTCCACTTCCAGCACGGCACCATCGAGCACCCGCAGCACCACGTTGCCACCGCTCAGGGTGTGCGCCAGCGCATTGTCCAGCAGGTTGTTCAGCAGCTCGCTGATCAGCGTGGGCTCGCCGTCGATCCACACCGGCGCCTCGGCCTCCAGCGCCAGGGCGACGCCGCGCTTGTGCGCCAGCGCCGCCATCGCCAGGCCCAGCTCACGAGCGAGCTGCGACAGGTCCAGGCGCTGCGCACCACCTTCGGCGATGGACTGGGCACCACTTTCGATGCGCGCCAGAGAGAGCAGCTGGTTGGCCAGATGGATCACCTTGTCGGTGCTTTGCGCGGCGTCCTCCAGGGTGCTGCGCCAGGCCGCCGGCTCCGCCTCGCGCAGGCCCAGTTCGATCCGTGCCTTGAGCGCCGCCAGCGGCGTGCGCAGCTCGTGAGAGGCATCGGCGATGAAGCGCGCCTGGCGCTCGAACTGCCCACGCAGGCGTTCGGTGAACTGGTTGAGCGCAGCCACCAGCGGTTTCAGCTCGCGCTGCACGCTGACCAGCGGCAGCGGCCGCAGATCGTCCGGAGCACGTTCCTGCACGGCCTCGCTGAGCCGGCCCAGCGGGCGTAGCGCGGCGCTGACCGCCAGCCACACCAGCGCCAGCGCGGCCATTGCCAGCAGGCCGACCCGCCACAGGGTGTCGGTCAGCAGGCTGCGCGCCATGCGTTCGCGGGCACCGAGGGTCTCGGCCACGCGAATCTCGGCGATGCCATTGAGCTCAGGCTCGCTGACCGGCTGCAGCAGGCTGACCAGGCGTACGCCCTGGCCCTGGAACTCGCCGTCGTAGAAGCGCGCCAGTGCCGGATAGTCATCGGTACGCGGAATCCTGGCACCGGGTGCCGGCAGATGCTCGTAGCCGCTGACCAGGCGCCCCTCGGTATCCAGCACCTGGTAGTAGATGCGCCCGGCACTGTCGTAGGCGAAGGTGTCCAGCGCCACGTAGGGCACGTTCGCGCGCAGCACACCCTCGCGGGTCACCAGGCCGTCGGCGATCGCCCGGGCCGAGGCGAGCAGCGTGCGATCGTAGGCGATGTCGGCGGCGGCGCGACCGTTCCAGTAGGCACTCCAGCCGCTGAACAGCAACAGCAGCGCCAACAGGATCGCCAGCCGGCACAACAGCCGGGCACGCAGGCTGCCGGCCACCTCCGGTTCAGCCATCGAGGGCCTCGAGCAGGTAGCCCAGGCCGCGGAAGGTGACGATGCGCACCGGCTGGCCTTCCAGCTTCTTGCGCAGGCGGTGGATGTAGATCTCGATGGCATCGGCGCTGGCGTCCTCGTCCAGGCCGAATACCTGGGCGGCCAGCTGGTCCTTGCTCATCACCCGACCGGGGCGGGCGATCAGCGCTTCCAGCACGCTCTGCTCGCGGGAGGTCAGTGTCAGCGGCTCGTCGGCCAGGGAAAAGCGCCGCGCATCCAGGTCGTAGACCAGTGCGCCGCAGCGCTGCTGGCGTTCACCGCCACCGACACTGCGCCGCAGCAGCGCCTTGACCCGCGCTTCCAGCTCGGACAGTTCGAACGGCTTGGCCAGGTAGTCGTCGGCACCCAGATTGAGCCCGTGCACGCGATCGCTGACCTCGCCGCGAGCGGTGAGCATCAGCACCGGCAGCGTCTTGCCGCGCTGGCGCAGGCGCGCCAGTACCTGGAAACCGTCCAGCCGTGGCAGGCCGACGTCGAGGATCGCCAGCGCATAGTCCTCGCTGGCCAGCGCCAGGTCGGCGGCGACGCCATCGTGCAGCAGGTCCACGGTCCAGCCGGCGGCGCGCATTGCCTGCGCCACGCTTTCGGCCAGCTGGGGGTGGTCCTCGACCAGAAGAATTCGCATTGCCTGTCCTCTGCCACTGCGACGGAGCGCCAGTGTAGCGGCAGAACACCTACGCCGCTGCTGGCTTTCAGCGTTGAAAGGCTGGCGAAAGCTTGACCGCCTAGGATCGCTGTCAGGTGGCTCGATCCACCCCGCACGGCGCATGCGCCGGCACAACAAAAACAATAGTGGAGATACGCTCGATGCTGACTGCCGTCAGACGTTCACCCGCACCTGCCCGTCTCGCCCTGGCCGTAGCCGCCGCCAGCCTGGCGCCCCTTGCCCAGGCCGCGTTCATCGAAGACAGCAGCGCGACACTGCAAACCCACAACATCTACCTCAACCGCGACTTTCGCGAAGGCACCAACCAGTCCAAGCGCGAGGAGTGGAGCCAGGGCTTCATTCTCGATATCCAGTCCGGCTTCACCGAAGGCACCGTCGGCCTCGGCCTCGATGCGCTGGGCATGCTCGGCGTCAAGCTGGACTCCGGCGGCGGCCGCGCCGGTACCGACCTGCTGCCGGTACAGGACGATGGCGGCACCCCGGACGAGTTCAGCCGCCTGGGCCTGACCGCCAAGGCGAAGATCGGCGACAGCGAACTGCGCTACGGCTCGCACATCCCGGAGATGCCGGTGGTCAAGGCCAGCGACAGCCGCACGCTGCCGCAGGTGTTCGAAGGTGCCAGCGTGACCTCGACCGATATCGACGGTCTGACCCTGACCGGCGGGCGCCTGGACAAGGTGATCGACCGCGCCTCGACCAATTCCCAGGACCTGCAGCTGAACAACAAGAACAGCCGCTTCGCCAGCGCCGCCCAGGCCGATCACCTGACCTTCGCCGGCGCCGAATACGCCTTCGATGAGAACCTCACCGGACGCTACTACTACGGTGAACTGGACGATGTGTATCGCCAGCACTTCTTCGGCCTGCTGGCGGTCCAGCCGCTGAGCGAGGACTCCTCGCTGAGTGCCGACCTGCGCGTGATGCTCAGCGACGACAGCGGTGCGGCCAACGCCGGCAAGATCGACAACCAGGCCTGGAACGGCATGCTCGGCTACAGCCTGGGCGGCCACAAGGTCAGCGTCGGCTACCAGCAGATGCGCGGCGACACCGGCTACGCCTACATCGACGGCGGCGACCCGTTCCTGGTCAACTTCGTGCAGATCAACGACTTCGCCAACGCCGACGAGCGCTCCTGGCAGGCCCGCTACGACTACAACTTCGCCGCCATGGGCATCCCCGGGCTGACCTTCCTGACCCGCTACATCACCGGCGACAACGCCGAGTACAGCGGCGGCAGCAATGGCAGCGAGTGGGAGCGCGACTTCGAGTTCAAGTACGTGGTGCAGAACGGTCCGCTGAAGAACGTCGCGCTGCGCTGGCGCAACGCGATGTTCCGTTCCGATTTCTCCCGTGACGCCGATGAAAACCGCCTGATCGTCAGCTACAGCCTGCCAATCTGGTAAACAGAACAAGAACGCGAGGAATAACCCGATGAAAAACCGACTCAGCCGTTTCGCCCTGCTGTCGTCCTGCCTGCTGCTGTCGAGCCAGTTGCTGGCCGAACCCAAGCGCCCCGAGTGCATCGCGCCGGCCAAACCCGGCGGCGGCTTCGACCTGACCTGCAAGCTGGCCCAGAGCGGCCTGAAGAACGCTGGCCTGCTCGAGGCACCGATGCGTGTCACCTACATGCCCGGCGGCGTCGGCGCAGTGGCCTACAACGCGGTGGTGGCCCAGCGCGCGGCCGAAGCCGGCACCATCACGGCATTTTCCAGCGGCTCGCTGCTCAATCTGGCCCAGGGCAAGTTCGGCCGCTACGACGAAAACGCAGTGCGCTGGCTGGCCGCGGTCGGCACCGACTATGGCGCCATCTCGGTACGCGCCGATGCGCCCTACCAGAACCTCGACGAGCTGATCGCCGCGGTGAAGAAGGACCCGGGCAGCGTGGTGTTCGGTGCCGGTGCCACCATCGGCGGCCAGGACTGGATGCAGACCGCGCTGATCGCCCGCGCCGCCGGGGTCGATCCGAAGAAGCTGCGCTACGTCGCCTTCGAAGGCGGCGGCGAAACGCTCACCGCCATGCTCGGCGGCCACGTGCAGGTCACCTCCAGCGGCCTCGGTGAAGTCACCCCGCAGCTCGATGCCGGCAAGATCCGCATCCTCGCGGTGCTGTCGGACGAGCGCCTGCCGGGCAAGCTGGCCGACATTCCCACCGCCAAGGAGCAGGGCTACGACATCAGCTGGCCGGTGATCCGCGGCTTCTACATGGGACCGGAAGTGTCCGATGAGGAATTCAACTGGTGGAAGACGCAGTTCGACACCCTGCTCGGCAAGGAGGAATTCGCCAAGCTGCGCGAGCAGCGTGACCTGTTCCCGCTGTCGATGACCGGCGATGAGCTCAAGGCCTTCGTCGACAAGCAGGTGCAGGACTACAAGGCACTGGCCGGCGAGTTCGGTCTGGTCAAGTAACCGAAAAGCCCGGCCCGTCTCCTGCGGCGCCGGGCAGCAGACACCCGGTATGCCGGCATCACCGCTGCCGGGTCGTCGAATCCTGAGGTATCCCGTCATGTACGTACGTGTCTTCGCCGCGGTGTGGCTGCTCGCCTGCGCCGGCCTCGCCCTGCTCGCCTGGGGTTTCGAGGCACCCTTCGCCTACGACCCGGTCGGGCCACGCGCCTACCCGCTGCTGCTGCTGTTGCTGATGGCCTGTGGAGCGGCATGGCTGCTGTTCAAGCGCAACGGCGAGCCGACGCCCGCCTTCGATCAGCCCAAGGCCCAGCGTGCAGTGCTGTGCGTGCTGGCACTGCTGGCTTACGCACTGCTGTTCGAAACGCTCGGCTTCGTCATCAGCACCGCCCTGGCCGGTTTCGTCCTCGGCCTGCTGTTCAACGGTCGCCTGTGGCCCAGCTTGATCAGCGGTGTGCTGCTCGGCGTGCTGCTCTACGGGCTGTTCGATTACCTGCTGGACGTGCCGCTGCCGCTCGGCCTGCTGCGTCTGCTGGAGAGCTGAAATGGAAACACTGAATTTCTTGATGCAGGGCTTCGATGTCGCCACGCGACCGACCAACCTGCTGGTGGCGCTGTTCGGCGCCTTTGTCGGCACCGTCGTCGGCCTGCTGCCGGGCCTCGGCCCGATCAACGGCGTGGCGCTGCTGCTGCCGCTGGCCTTCGCCCTCGGCCTGCCGCCGGAAACCGCGCTGATCCTGCTCGCCGCGGTGTACCTGGGCTGCGAGTATGGCGGGCGCATCTCGGCGATCCTGCTCAACGTACCGGGCGACGCCGCCGCGGTGATGACCACCCTCGACGGCTACCCGCTGGCGCGCCAGGGCAAGGCCGGCATCGCCCTGTCGCTGTCCGCGGTCAGTTCCTTCATTGGCAGCACCATCGCCACCTGCGGCGTGGTGCTGTTCGCCCCGCTGCTGGCCAAGTGGGCGGTGGCCTTCGGCCCGGCGGAATATTTCGTACTGATGATCTTCGCCATCGCCTGCCTCGGCGGCATGGTCGGCGACAAGCCGGTGAAGACGCTGCTGGCCGCGCTGATGGGCCTGGCCCTGGCCACCGTCGGTGTCGACTCGACCACCGGCGTCTACCGTTTCACCTTCGGCAGCGTCAGCCTGTCCGACGGCATCCAGTTCGTCATCGTGGTGATCGGCTTCTTCAGCGTCAGCGAAATCCTGCTGATGCTCGAGAAGACCCACAGCGGGCAGAAGGCGGTGAAGGCCAGCGGCCGGTTGCTGTTCAACTTCAAGGAGTTCTGCCTGACCTTCTGGACCATGGTGCGCAGCGCCATAGCCGGCTTCGTCATCGGCACCCTGCCGGGCGCCGGGGCGACCATCGCCAGCGCCATGACCTACATGAGCGAGAAGCGCATGGCCGGCGACAAGGGCCGCTTCGGTGATGGCGACCTGCGCGGTCTGGCGGCGCCGGAGGCGGCCAACAATGCCTCGGCCTGCGGCTCGCTGATCCCCATGCTGACCCTCGGCGTCCCGGGCTCGGGCACCACAGCGGTGATGATCGGCGCACTGACGCTGTACAACATCACTCCCGGCCCGCTGCTTTTCGAACAGCAGCCGGACGTGGTCTGGGGCCTGATCGCCTCGCTGTTCATCGGCAACGTGATCCTGCTGGTGATGAATATCCCGCTGGTCGGCCTGTTCTCGCGCATGCTCGCCGTGCCGAACTGGGTGCTGGTGCCGACGATCACGGTGATCAGCATGGTCGGCGTCTACTCGGTGCACAGCACCACCTTCGACCTGGTGCTGATGGTCGGCCTCGGCGTGTTCGGCTATCTCTTGCGCAAGCTGGACTTCCCACTCTCGGCGCTGATCCTCGGCTTCGTCCTCGGCGAGATGATGGAAGACAACCTGCGCCGCGCGCTGTCGATCTCCAATGGCGAGCTGGGCATTCTCTGGGGCAGCCCGATCACCCTGGCACTGTGGGCGCTGACCGTGGCCATGCTGGGCATGCCGGCGCTGCGCTGGTATCTCAAGCGCCGCCGCGGCAAGGTGGCCGAGGCGCATGCCTGACATGCGCCAACGGCTGCCGGCCTGGTGGGCGACGCCGCTGGTCGGCGCGCTCGGCGGCTGGCTGGCGAGCCTGGCGAACTGGCCTCTGCCGTGGATGGTCGGTTCGCTGCTGGCGGTGATCGCGGTGCGGTGCAGCGGCTGGCTGGTGTCGGAGTTGCCTCACGGTCGCCAGACCGGACAGTGGATCATCGCCAGTGCCATCGGCCTGCACTTCACCGGCGAGGTGATGCAAGAGGTGCTGGCGCACTTTGGCGTGATTCTCGCCGGTGCCATCGGCACCCTGCTGCTCGGTCTGATCGGCATCTTCATCCTGCTGCGTAGCGGCGCGGACCGCGCCACCGCGTTCTTCGCCAGCATGCCGGGTGGCGCCAGCGAAATGGTCAACCTGGCCAACCGGCATCAGGCCGAGGCGGCCAGTGTCGCCGCGGCGCACAGCCTGCGTCTGTTGCTGGTGGTGCTGATCGTGCCGGCGCTGTTCACCTGGGGCCTGCCCCCGATGGATGCACCGCCAGCAGCGCCGGTGAGCTGGCCGTGGCTCGCCGTGCTGCTGCCGGCCGGTGGCCTGCTGGCGCTGCTCTGGCGTCGGCTCGGTCAGCCCAATCCATGGATGCTCGGCCCACTGACCGCCTGTGCGCTGGCCAGCGTGGCGTTCGACCTGCACATCGGGCTGCCGGGCTGGGCCGGAGCGCTGGGTCAGTGGCTGATCGGCTGTTCGCTGGCCTGCCATTTCGACCGACCGTTCTTCCGCCGGGCGCCGGCCTTCCTGCTGAATGTCCTGACGTTCACGCTGCTGGCGATGCTCGCCGCCGCCGGGCTGGCGAGCGGATTGGGTTGGCTGACGGCGCTGGACGGGATTTCGCTGATGCTCGGCATGATGCCTGGCGGCATCACCGAACTGTGCCTGACCGCCGAGGCACTGCAGCTGTCGGTGGCGCTGGTGACCGCCCTGCAGGTGCTGCGCCTGTTCCTCGTCATGTTTCTCGCCGAGCCGCTGTTCCGGCTCTGGCAACGCTCCACGCCTTAGCCCACCGCCCGGCGGGCTTTTTTTTCAGAACGCGCTGCCAGCGCGGATGCGCGACAGGCTCGAGGGCGAAGCGCTGTTCAGCCGAAGAACCAGTAGCAAACCGCAATTGCCGCCACGATTCCGGCGAAATCCGCCACCAGCGCGCAACCCACCGCATGCCGCGCGCGCTGGATACCCACCGCGCCGAAATATACCGCCAGCACGTAGAAGGTCGTCTCGGTACTGCCCTGCACGGTTGCCGCCACCAGCGCCGGAAAGGAGTCGACCCCCTGGTTCTGCATGGTTTCGATCAGCATCGCTCGCGCGGCGCTGCCGGAGAACGGCTTGACCAGGGCGGTCGGCAGCGCATCGACGAAGCGGGTGTCCCAGCCCAGGACCTCCACCAGCCAGCGAATCCCTTCCAGACCGAAGTCCAACGCGCCGGATGCGCGCAAGGCACCGACGGCGCAGAGCATCGCGACCAGATAGGGCAACAGGCTCCTGGCCACGTCGAAGCCTTCCTTCGCCCCCTCGACGAAGGCTTCATACACCGGCACCTTGCGCAAGGCACCGACGATCAGAAAGGCAATGATCAGGCCGAACAGCGTGAGATTTCCCAGCAGCGACGAAAGCGAAGCCAGGGCAGTGGCCGACAGCCCCGCCAGCAGCGCCATGAAAGCACCCAGCAGCAGCGCCCCGGGGATGAAATACGCCAGGACCACCGGGTCCCACAGGCGCAGCCGCTGCACCAGCGCAACCGCCAGCAGGCCGGCCAGTGACGAGGCACTGGTGGCCAGCAGGATCGGCAGGAACACCAGCGTCGGGTCTTCGGCGCCCTGCTGCACGCGGTACATGAAGATTGATACCGGCAGCAGCGTCAGCGACGAGGTGTTGAGCACCAGAAACAGGATCTGCGCATTGCTGGCCACATTCGGCAGCGGATTGAGCTCCTGCAGCGCGCGCATGGCCTTCAGGCCTATCGGAGTGGCTGCGTTGTCCAGCCCCAGACCATTGGCGGCGAAGTTCAGGGTGATCAGGCCCAGGGCCGGATGGCCGGCCGGTACTTCAGGCATCAGTCGGCGGAACAGCGGGCCGAGCAGACGCGCCAGATGCTCGATCAGCCCGGCCTTTTCCGCGATGCGCAGAAAGCCCAGCCACAGCGTCAGGGTGCCGAACAGCACGATCATCACTTCCACGGCCAGTTTGGCCATGGCGAACAGGCTTTCCACCAGAGCGGCGAACACCGCGGGGTCGCCACCGATCAACCAGCGCCCCAGCGCCGCCACGGCGGCGATCAGAAAAAAGCCCAGCCAGAGGCCGTTGAGCATGTCGTTCTCCCGTCAAAGCAGGTCGCGATGATAGCGGTGCCGGTGCCCGGGGGTCACCCGAGGCATGACGCCCGACAGGCAGGAGTGCGTGCGAAACGGTATTCGAAAGAGGATTTGAGGCGAGGATTGATATTGCTGCATGGCCGGGATGGCGTTCTAGCCAGCACCGGCCGCAGCGTCACAGAACCCGGTCCGACGACGGAGGCACTCCCTGTACCCCTAGGTCACTCCGCCAGGCAGAACGACCCGACCCCATGGTTCTCCCCTTTGCGGGGGATGAATGCGCATCGCCGTATTGGCCTATGCACGCTCTGGATCACTCCCGACAGGCGAATGCGATCCAATAAACTCGAAACTCGGCGCTTCGTGCAGCCGCCCTTGCGGGCGGCAGGCATCGGTCAAACGCGCGGCCCACGTCCACGGCCGAAGATCAGCGATGCCACGAACAGTACCAGGAAGACCACGAACAGGATCTTGGCGATACCGGTGGCGGTGCCTGCGATACCACCGAAGCCCAGGACCGCGGCGATGATGGCGATGATCAGGAAGGTAATGGCCCAACTCAGCATGGTGTAACTCCTCTCGTTTCAGGAACGGTTCTCAGCGGATCAGAGCAGTCCGACCGGCATCGATGTGGTTGCGCATCCGTGCTGGCTCGCTTGCACGTCCCCTTCTTGCTCAGAACACCCAGCGCTGTTCGGTTTGCGCCTGGCGATAATCGATGGTTTGCGGCGCCTGCCCGGTGCGCGTCAGCTCAATAGGTTGAGCGTCATACATACGGATTCGTTCCGCGGAATTCTGTTGCGCCTGGCCGAGCGGTTGCGACATCGGCCGTTCGGCACCCATGATGAGCATGACAACCGCAGCAGAGAGAAACCCCTTGCTGGCTAATGAAAGGCTGGCCTGGCGATTCATCCTCAACTCCTTCTAAGTGTGGCGAACATGATGGTGCGTTGAGTAAGTCATTGCAGGCGTCGTGCCAGCCTGGATGAACTAAAATAATCCATATATTTCAATTAGTTAGGATTATGCACGGACAGCTTGTGCAACTTAATTTGCACGAGCCGCCCAGGCATCCCGTGCGTTTTGCACGACATTCAATGGCGCGCGGCCTTCAGCTGCCGGATGCGCTCGTGGCAGGCGCGCAGCTTCGGCAGTTCGATGGCCAGCAAGGCCCTGACATCCGGCTCGGCATCGCCCAGCGCATCCTCGAAGGCCTGCAGGATGTGCGCCTCGCTCTGTTCGAGCTGATCGACATAAGCGCTATCGTGGTCGCCGACCCTGGATCGTGCATCAGCGTAGAATTCACGCATGCGCCCCATCAACGTACCGCCCTGTGACGGCTGCTCATGGCTGGCGGCGATCTTCACGGTCAGAGCCTGGATGACTTGCGTCTTGGCCTGCGCAAGGTCGCGGAACAGATGCTGCAATTCCACGTCCTTTACTTCGTCGGCGGCATGCTGATAGAAACGCTGCCCGTCGCGGGTGATCTCGATGAGCTCGTTGAGCTGCTGCATGGACTGATTCATGACTCCTCCTGCGTGGGGTGAAGATGGAGCCGCACCCACCGAGCGGAAGCGGCGTACCCTGTCACTCTCTTCGGTCGCAAGCGCCATGCCAGCCGGCTTTATCTACCCACTCCTGTAAAATCAGCCACTTGCACAGGGCCTCCGGCATGCATGGACTGCAGCATGCAGGAAAGCGCCGTCGGCACCGTGCAACTTGCAAGGCGTTTCATAGACTAAAGCACTCGCCACAACGCAACGACGTCCTGAAGGGCGCCGACAGGCATGACGAACTAACCTTTCAGACTGGAATCACGATGGGAGCATCCATGGACCAAGCGACGGAAAACGGCGGACGCATCCTTCTGGTGGATGACGAAGCGGCGATCCTGCGTACCTTCCGCTACTGTCTGGAGGACCGCGGCTACACCGTGATGACGGCAGCCAGCGCGGCGCAGGCCGAAGCGATACTCCAGAGGCAGGTGTTCGATCTCTGCTTCCTGGATCTGCGCCTGGGCGAGGACAACGGCCTGGACGTGCTGCAACAGATGCGCGTGCTCGCACCCTGGATGCGCGTAGTGATCGTAACCGCCCATTCAGCCGTGGATACCGCGGTGGATGCCATGCAGGCGGGCGCTGCGGATTACCTGCTCAAGCCCTGCAGTCCCGAACAGCTCAGGTTGTCCGCCGCGAAACAGCTGGAAGTACGCCAGATGGCTGCTCGCCTGGAAGCACTGGAAGGCGAGATGAAGCAGCGCAGCGACGCGCTGGGCTCGCACAGCCCGGCCATGATGGCCGTGCTGGAGACCGCGCGACAGGTGGCGGACACCGATGCCAACATCCTCATTCTCGGCGAATCTGGCACCGGCAAGGGCGAACTGGCGCGGGCCATCCATACCTGGAGCCGCCGCTCGAAGAAGGCCTTCGTCACCATCAACTGCCCGTCGCTGTCCGCCGACCTGATGGAAAGCGAGCTGTTCGGGCATAACCGCGGCGCATTCACCGGGGCGACCGAGAGCACACTGGGCCGCGTCAATCAGGCCGATGGCGGCACCCTGTTCCTCGATGAGATCGGTGACTTCCCGCTGGCGCTGCAACCCAAGCTGCTGCGCTTCATCCAGGACAAGGAGTACGAGCGGGTCGGCGACCCGGTCACTCGCCGCGCCGACGTGCGCATCCTCGCGGCGACCAACCTCAACCTCGAGGAGATGGTCCGCGAAGGCAAGTTCCGCGAGGACCTGCTGTATCGCCTCAACGTCATCACCCTCAACCTGCCGCCGATGCGCGAACGGCCCGAAGACGTCCTGACCCTGGCCGAGCGCTTTCTCGCCTTCTTCGTGAAGAACTACGGGCGCCCGGCACGCGGCTTCAGCGATACGGCGGTGTCGGCACTGAAGACCTATCGCTGGCCGGGCAACGTGCGCGAGCTGCGCAACGTGGTGGAACGCGCCAGCATCATCTGTCCGCAGCAGATGATCGAAGTCAGCCACCTCGGGCTTGGTGAGCAGGTCGGCAGCAATGCACCGCGCATCGGCGAGCCGCTGAGCCTGGAGGCCCTCGAGAAAGCCCACATCGCCGGAGTGCTGAGCACCAGCGATACCCTCGAACAAGCCGCACGCATCCTCGGGATCGATGCATCGACCCTCTATAGAAAGCGCAAGCAGTACGGCCTATGAAACTGCAGATGAAGTTGCGGACCCGGCTGTTTCTCGGGTTCTCGGCACTGATGACAGTCGCCTTGCTGGGCCTGCTGCTGGCGCTGGTCAGCGTGATGCAGATGGCGAAAAGCCAGGAACAGCTCATCCGCAACAATTTCGGCATCATCGAGATCAACCAGCAACTGCGCCAGGCATTGGGCAATCATCTGGTCGTCATGCTGACCGACCAGGGCCGCAGCGAGGCGCTCGATCCGTTGCGCCAGACGTTCCAGCAGACGCTCGAACGCGGCATCGCCGAAGCCAGCGACGATGCCGACCGGCAGGCATTCCAGGCTATCGCCAACGCCTACGCCATTTTCCTGCAGCAGGTCGACGCCTCCGGGCAACAGAACCTGACGCTGCTGGGAGATAACCCGCTGAGCCAGGCCTTCCACCAGGTGCGCGGCCTGATGACCGACATGCAGCGCACGGCGTACGACAAGATCCGTGACACTGAGCTGCGCAGCCGCGACCGCGCATCACTGCTGGCCGGGCTGCTGGGCCTGACCGCGATCGCCGTGTTGCTGATCGGCTTCATCACCGCGCACAGTTTCGCGCGGCGCTTCGGCGAGCCGATCGAACGCCTGTCCGCGGCTGCCGACCAGATCGGCCGCGGCGATTTCAATATCGCGCTGCCAGCCCCGCCGATCGCCGAGCTGTCATCGCTCAGTCGCCGTTTCGGCCTCATGGCCCAGGCACTGCACCAGTTCAAACAGACCAACGTCGAGGCGCTGGTCAACGGCCAGCAACGGCTGCAGGCGCTGCTCGACAGCATCGACGATGGCTTGTTGATCATCGACCGCGACGGGCGCCTGGAACATGCCAACCCGGTGGCGCAGCGGCAACTCGCCTGGGAGAACGAGCATCTGGGCTCGACCCTCGGCGAAGCGCTCGGCTACCCGACCCTGGACAACGCAGCGCGGCAGGTGCTGGACGACAAGCCATTGTCCGACCCACCCGAGGACCTGGTGATCGAAGCCGATGGCGAGCGACGGCTGCTGGCGTGGCGAATCAGCCCGGTGAGCCACCATGACGGCAGCATCAGCGGCGCCGTCATGGTCCTGCACGACGTGACGGATCAGCGCACCTTCGAGCGGGTCCGAAACGAGTTCGTGCTGCGCGCCTCCCACGAGTTGCGCACGCCGGTCACCGGCATGCAGATGGCCTTCAGCCTGCTGCGCGAGCGCCTGCGCTACCCCGCCGACAGCCGCGAGTCGGACCTGTTCAATACCGTGCACGAGGAAATGCAGCGCCTGGTCCGGCTGATCAACGATCTGCTCAACTTCTCGCGCTACCAGAGCGGCCAGCAGAAGCTGGAGCTGGAGCAGTGCGACATTCCGCAGCTGCTCGAAGCGGCGCGCCAGCGCTTCGAAGTCGCTGCCGCCGAGCAGGACGTGCAACTCAAACTGGAGCTGCAGCAGCCGCTGCCCATCCTCATGCTGGATCGCCAGCAGATCGAACGCGTGATGGACAACCTGCTGAGCAACGCACTGCGCCACACGCCCAGAGGCGGCGAGGTGCGCCTGCTGGCCCGGCACCACGGCGAGCGGATGATTCTCAGCGTCGAGGACAATGGCGAGGGCATTCCCTACAGCCAGCAGGCCCGCATCTTCGAGCCCTTCGTGCAGATCGGCCGGCGTCGCGGCGGTGCCGGACTGGGGCTTGCCTTATGCAAGGAAATCGCTCAGCTGCATGGTGGGCGTATTGGCGTGCATTCACGGATCGGCCACGGCACCATCTTCTACGTCGCACTGCCGATCTGACGGCACCAGCACGAGGAACCGCCATGCCAAGCCTCAACCCCAGTCCGGAACAGCTCGCCGAATACGTGGCGGCGATGCCTTCGGGCGTACCGATCCTGATGCTCAATCTGCTGCGTTACAACGACCAGGCGACCTATCCGCCAGGCAGTCCGCACAGCCCCTGCAGCGGCCGCGAAGCCTATGCCCGCTACAGCCGCGTGGCGCTGGCCAAGGTGCAAGCCAGCGGCGGCGCGGTGGAGGTTCGGGCCAAGGCTCATGCCGCGCTGATCGCCCCGCCCGACGAACAGTGGGACGACCTGCTGCTGGTCAGCTACCCGTCCAAGGAAGCCTTCCTGGCGATGATCGGCGACCGCGAATACCAGGCGGCCGCCGAACACCGTACCGCGGCCCTCGCCGACTCGAGGCTGATCGGCAATACCCGCTACTGAAGTCAGCGATTCGCCTGCTCGGCGAGCACCTGCAGCAGCGCCGCGGTCTCGGCGTCCGGCTCACCGTCGAAGCGGGCCGGACGGTATTTCATCTGGAATGCGGCGATCACATTGCGCGTCTCGTCATCCAGATGGCCGTGTCGCGGTACGCGGTAGCCCTGCGCCGCCAACGCATTCTGGAACCAGGCGATCGCCGGCAGGCCGGCGGCTGCATAGCGCATTCGCTGCACCTCCACCGCGCCGGCCTCGGGCCAGGGCAGCAGCCCCTCGTCGGCCAGCCGCTTCCACGGGAACAGTGGCCCCGGATCGACCTTGCGCTGCGGAGCGATGTCGCTGTGGCCGATGATCGCCCCCGCCTCGAGACCGTGACGCCGCATGATGTCCTTGAGCAGCACGACCAGCGCGTCGATCTGTGCCTCGGAGTAGGGATACCAGAGGCGGCGCCCATCCGGGCTTTCGACATAGCCGCGATTGACCAGCTCGATGCCGATCGAACTGGAGTTCAGCCACGTGCGGCCGTTCCATTCGCTTTCGCCGGCGTGCCAGGCCCGGCGATCCTCGTCCACCAGCCGGTAGATGGTCGCCGGTGACTCGCCGATCAGGTAATGGCTGCTGACGTCTCGCCCGCTGAGCAGCTCCAGCGAGCGAGACAGGTCGGTCGAGGTGTAGTGCAGCACGATGAGCTGGGCACGGCTGTCGTGGCCGACGGAGCTGTGACTGGTGTCGATACGTGGCCCGCTGGCGCAGCCGGCCAGCAGCAGGAGCAACAAGGTAGCGGTAATGGCTTTCATCGGGACGATTCTCTGTGTCGACGGCGAAATGACGCAGATGGCAGATACCAGTGGCGAACGCAGAGCCGTCGACGCGGCAACGCTCGGCAGCTGGCGCGATTATACCGGCCGCGCCACTACGCGCGATGCCAGCCGATCAGGCCAGCTCGACGCGATTGCGTCCGGCCTCCTTGGCTCGATAGAGCGCGCCGTCAGCGCGGGCGAAGGCACGCTCGGTGGTATCGCCTGCAGCAAAGGCGGTCAGGCCGGCCGAGAGCGTGATCGCGATGCGCTCGCCCTTGAAGTGGAACGGGCAATTGCCGATGGACTCACGCAATGCATCCAACAGCTGGCGCCCTGATTCATAGGGCGTACCCGGCAGCAGCACGACGAACTCCTCGCCACCGAAACGGGAGATGAAGTCGGTCTGGCGCAGGCGTTTACGCAGCTCGGAACCGATGATCTTGAGCACCCGGTCGCCGGCCAGGTGACCATAACCGTCATTGACCCGCTTGAAGTGATCGACATCCAGCACCGCCAGCAGCAGGTCGCCGCCGTAGCGCTGCCAGCGCGCGAACTCCATATCCAGACGCTCGTTCCACGCCGCACGGTTGGGCAGCCCGGTCAGCGGGTCCTGCAAGGCTTTCTGCCGTTGCGCCTCGAGATGGCCACGCAACCCGCGCGCGGCCTGCTCGAGGCTGCCGACACGGCTGACCAGCTGCTGCAAGCGCTCACCCAGCTTGTGCTCCCGTGCGCTGCGTTGTCGCCGGTAGGCATCGACGGTGCCCAGCAGACCGTCGAGGCGCGCCTCGACTACCCGTTTCAGGCTCGCCAGGTCGGATGCCTCGCGCATGCTGTCCTGCAAGCCACCGAGCTGTTCGCGTATTTGCGCATCCAGCGCCAGGGCGGCATCCCGTCCTTCGTTATGGCCCTGGTGGGCGGCGAGCAGGTTCTCCTGCATCGCCGTGAGACGCTCGTTGAGTGTCTGCAGGTAGTTCTCGAAATCCCGCTGCCCATGGTCGCTGAAGGCGATCATCAGCATTGCCAGGTCGTCCAGCACCGGCACCAGCTCGTACCAGTTCAGACCGTGGTCGACGCGTGCACGCAGCGTCTGCAGCTGTGGCTGGTGCTGTTCGGGCAGTTGCAGGCTGTCGAGCAGGCTGCCCAGCGTCGCCTCCACACGCTCGGCGACGACGCTGTAGGCAGGCTCTGGCGAATCCGGCAGGGCAAAGTCCGCAGGGTCTTGGACCTGCTCGTCCGACGGCTCCGCCCGGGTCACAGGCGGCAACTCCGGCAGCTCGCCCTGCGCCGCCATCTCGAGCACGACGGGCTCGGGGCGGACAGCGGCCGTCTGTCCGCCCGGCTGCTGCGACGGGAGGTCGCCGGCGCTTTCGATGACATCGGGCGCCGCAACCGGTTCGTCCTCCACGACTGACTGCCGGGTCCGGTCACGGCCACCGAACAGGCGCTTGAGGAAGCCGCCGTGCGGCGGCAGAGTGCTCTCGCGCAGGTGCAACACCTGTCCCTGCAGAAGGCTCAGTTCGCTGAGCAGCGCCGGCAGCTCGCGCAGCTGTGCCGCGCGCTGGTCCAGCTGTCTGGCGAAGCGTTTGAGCGGTTTGCGCAGTTCACCCGGCACCGACAGCTCGAGCAATTGCGAAACCAGCCGATGCAACGCTTCGGTCAGCTGGATGGCGCGCTCCTGGCGATGGCGCTCGGAATCCAGTACGGCCCTTTCCAGCCGGGGCACAAGGTCGCCTAGCCCGTCGTCCAGATCGCCTTCGCGCAGTACGTCGCGCATTTCCCGCAGGCAGCGTTCCAGCGCCGGATCCGCACCTTCCGCCGCGAGACTGCTACGCACCAGACTGCGCCGCAGCAGATCGACGCGCTGCTCCCAGCGTGCCTCCTGCTGGTCCTGTCGCTCGGCCAGCTGGAGATACTTTTCCTTCCAGCGTTGGGCTTCTTCGCTCAATTGCTTCTCACACCTGTAGCGGAAGGGCATCGGCCTGCAGCGAAGCAGGCAATCTGATCTCTACGGCCACCGGCAGATGATCGGAGATCGGCAACGCCAGCACATCGACACGCTCCAGCGTCAGGCTCGGACTCAGCAGAATGTGATCCAGACAACGCTGCGGCCGCCAGCTCGGAAAGGTGGCCTGGACCTGCGGCGCCAGCAACCCGAGATCGCGCAGCGGCGAATTCTCCAGCAGGTCGTTGGCGTGGGTGTTCATGTCGCCCATCAGCACCTGATGCCGATAGCCACCGATCAGCTCGCGGATGTAGGCGAGCTGCCGCGTCCGCGCACCGCCGCCGAGAGCGAGGTGCATCATCACCACCACCAGTGCGTCCGGCCCCTCGCCGAAACGCAGCAGGATCGCACCACGCCCCGACGGCCCGGGCAACGGATGATCCTCCAGCCCCTGGGGCTCCAGCCGGCTGAGCACACCATTGCTGTGCTGAGCGAACCGCCCGAGGTTGCGGTTGAGTTGCTGATACCAGTAGGGGAAAGCCCCCAACTGGGCGAGGTGCTCGATCTGGTTGACATAGCCGGAGCGCAGGCTGCCCCCATCGGCCTCCTGCAACGCGACCAGATCATAGTTGCCGAGCAACTCGCCTATTCGCTGCAGATTCCCCGCGCGCCCGGGATGCGGCAACAGATGCTGCCAGCTGCGCGTCAGGTAATGATGATAACGCTCGGTGCTGATACCGACCTGGATGTTGAAGCTGAGCAGCCGCAGTCTTCCATCCGCCGGCAAGCCGCTGCTGGCCAGACAGTGCGGGTTGACCCGCGCCTTGCCGGGACCGGCGCGGCGCGGTGCGCTCCAACGGCGCAGCATCGTCGCTTACCGCGCTGCGCGTTCTTTTTCGATGAGGAAATCGGCCACCTGCAGGGTGCGCTCCGGGCCACCGGACGAACCCAGATCGAAGCGATACTTGCCGTTGACGACCATCACCGGAACGCCGGTGATCTGGTAGGCCATCCCCTGCTTCTTGGCCTGCTCGACGCGGCTGCGCACGCCGAAGGAGTTGTATGCCTTGAGGAAGGCCTGCCTGTCGATGCCCTTACCGGCGAGAAAATCAGCCATTTCCTCAGGCGTGGCGAGCTTCTTGCGTTCCTGATGGTAGGCGGCGAACACCGCGTCATGCACCTGCGGTTCCACACCCATGGACTCCAGCGTGATGAACAGCTGCCCGTGGGCATTCCAGAGGCCGCCGAACATGGCCGGAATACGCTTGAAGCTGACGTCATCCGGAAGCTGCTCGGTCCAGGGCTTGATGGTCGGCTCGAACTGGTAGCAATGCGGGCAGCCGTACCAGAACAGCTCCACCACTTCGATCTTGCTCGGGTCGGCGACCGGCACCGGGCTGCTCAGCTCGACATATTCCTTGCCGGCCTGGAACTCTGCTGCCTGTGCTGCCAGTCCGAACAGGCTTGCAGCGGCAAAAACGGCAGTGAGTAGGAAATTACGCATGAAGAACTCCTGTTAACGACGAACCGATGGCGCAACAGGCTGCAGCAAAACGCCGGACCTCGCCAGCGTTTTTCATCCGTCCGCGCAAGCACGTGATACAGATGATGTAGCCAGACCTAAAAATGAAGAAGGGCGTCGGGGCTGGAGGCCCGGACGCCCTTCTTCGTCAGGCTGCAGAATCGATCAGTGCAGGCCCTGGATGTAGCTGGACAGTGCTTCGATGTCCTTGTTGCTCAACTTGGCGGCAATGCCACGCATGATCATGGTATCGCCATCGTTGGTACGATTGCCTTCGCGGAAATCGGTCAACTGCTTGGCCGTGTAGGCGGCATGCTGGCCACCCAGCTTGGGGAAGCCGGCCAGTTCGTTGCCGACACCGTTGGGCGCATGGCAGCCCGTGCAGGCCGGCATGCCCTGATCGAGCTTGCCACCACGGAACAGCTTCTCGCCCTGGGCCGCCAGGGTCGGATCTGCATAACCGACGCTGCCCTTCTGGCTGGCGAAGTAGGCTGCGATGTCTTCCAGATCCTGGTCGCTCAGCGGATCGAGCAGGCCGGTCATTTCCAGTACCTTGCGACCTACGCCTTCCGCTGCGCCCGGGGTGCTGCCGGCCTTGATGTCGTGCAGCTGCTTGAGCAGATAGCGCTCGCCCTGGCCGGCCAGTTTCGGGAAGTTCGGTGCCGGGCTGTTGCCGTCGGCACCGTGGCAGGCGCCACACACTGCAACTTTGCCCTGACCAGCTTCGGCGTCTCCAGCCGCGTGGGCCATACCGGTGATGCCAAGGGTCAACAGCAGACTCACGAGTATTTTGTTCATCAGCTAATCCAACTACGGCTAAGGGTTTGAAAGGGAATCCATCGGGTCGCGTCCGGCAATCGAACCGAAGCGACGCTCGTTATAGTGGCACGCTGGGCGTCCGTCACCGGTAGCGGCCATGGCCGCGCGTTGCGCCGCAACAGGCTGAACGCCATACCAGGCCTGATATCAGACCAAAGCGCACATAAAAACTGCGGCATTATATACTTCCGTTTCCGAAACGGAAATGAACCATTGCCGCACCCGCGCGCACTCACCGGAACGACCATGCTACCGAAAAACCCGATTCTCGGCCTTTGCCAACAGGCCACCTTCATGATCAGTGCCGCCAAGGTCGATCAGTGCCCGGCCGACGAGGGTCTGGAAGTAGCCTTCGCCGGCCGTTCCAACGCTGGCAAGTCCAGTGCACTGAACACCCTCACCCATGCCAATCTGGCGCGGACCTCCAAGACACCGGGCCGCACCCAATTGCTCAACTTCTTCCGGCTCGACGACCAGCGCCGCCTGGTCGACCTGCCCGGCTACGGCTACGCCAAGGTGCCGATCCCGCTCAAGCAGCATTGGCAGCGCCACCTGGAAGCCTATCTGGGCAGTCGCGAGAGCCTGGCCGGCGTGTTCCTGATGATGGATATCCGTCATCCGCTCACCGAGTTCGACCGCATGATGCTGGACTGGGCGAGCGCCAGCCAGATGCCCCTGCATATCCTGCTGACCAAGTCCGACAAACTGGCCTTCGGCGCAGCGAAGAACGCTTTGCTGGCAATCCAGCGCGACATTCACAAGGGCTGGGGCGGCGACGTCAGCGTGCAACTGTTCTCTGCCCCCAAGCGACAGGGAGTCGAGGAAGCCCAGCTGGTGCTGGCAAGCTGGCTGGGCCTGCTGGACGACACATCGGAAGAAGAGCAAGAGCCTGACGCGTGAAGCAGCCGATTGGCGGGCCACGCTTCACCGCCCCATCCATCAGAGCCTGGTGGATGTAAAAAGCGACATCCACCCTACGCCAAAACTTGGCGCCACCCCCAGCAACGCAGGGTGGATCGCGCTTCACCGATCCACCAATCAGAGCCCGGCGGATGTAAAAGGCGAAATCCACCCTACGCCAAAACCCGGCGCCACCCGCGGCAACGTAGGGTGGATCACGCTCCATCGATCCACCGAGCGCGGCCAGTGAATTCGTCAATCGCGATAGGCATCCACCGGCACGCAGGCGCAGAACAGGTTGCGATCGCCGTAGACATTGTCCACCCGGTTCACCGCCGGCCAGTACTTGTGCGCACGGGCATGGGCGCTCGGCGTCACCGCTTCGGCGATGCTGTACGGCCGGTCCCACTCGCCGATCACGTCGGCCAGCGTATGCGGCGCGCGCACCAGCGGGTTGTTGTCCGCCGGCCACTCACCGCCCTGGACCTTGGCGATCTCCGCACGGATGCTCAGCATCGCTTCGACGAAACGATCCAGCTCGGCTTTCGACTCGCTCTCGGTGGGCTCGATCATCAGCGTGCCGGGCACCGGGAAGGACATGGTCGGCGCGTGGAAGCCGTAGTCCATCAGGCGCTTGGCGACGTCTTCCTCACTGATCCCGGTCTCAGCCTTGAGCGGGCGCAGGTCGAGGATGCATTCGTGGGCCACGCGGCCGTTACGCCCGGCGTAGAGCACCGGAAACGCACCGCCCAGGCGATTGGCCAGGTAGTTGGCGCCGAGAATCGCGACCTCGGTGGCGTCGCGCAGCTGCGGGCCCATCATGGCGATATACATCCAGCTGATCGGCAGGATGCTGGCACTGCCCCAGGGCGCCGCGCTGACCGCACCATTTCCCGGCTGCGGGCCTTCCAGCTCGACCACCGGGTGATTGGCCACGAACGGCGCCAGGTGCGCCTTGACGCCGATCGGCCCCATGCCCGGTCCGCCGCCGCCATGAGGGATGCAGAAGGTCTTGTGCAGGTTCATGTGCGAGACGTCGGCGCCGATGTCCGCCGGCCGCGCCAGACCGACCTGGGCGTTGAGGTTGGCGCCATCCATGTAGACCTGGCCACCCTGGGCGTGGATCGCCGCGCAGATCTCGCGCACGTTCTCTTCGTAGACGCCGTGGGTCGAGGGATAGGTGATCATCAGGCAGGACAGCCGGTCGCCGGCCTCGGCGGCCTTGCGCTTGAGGTCCTCCAGATCGACGTTGCCACCCTTGTCGCACTCGACGATGACCACGCGCATGCTGACCATCTGCGCCGACGCCGGGTTGGTGCCATGGGCCGAGGACGGAATCAGGCAGATGTCGCGCTGCCCTTCGCCGCGGCTCTCGTGGTACTTGCGGATCGCGACCAGGCCGGCATATTCGCCCTGCGCGCCGGAGTTGGGCTGCATGCTGATCGCGTCAAAGCCCGTGATCGCGCAGAGCCAGGCTTCCAACTCGTCGATCATCAGCTTGTAGCCCTGGGCCTGTCCGCGCGGAACGAACGGGTGCAGGTTGGCGAACTCGGCCCAGGTGATCGGGATCATCTCGCTGGTCGCGTTGAGTTTCATGGTGCAGGAGCCGAGCGGGATCATCGCCTGGTTGAGCGCCAGGTCCTTGTTCTCCAGCTGCTTGAGGTAGCGCAGCATCTCGGTTTCGCTATGGTGCGCGTTGAATACCGGATGGCTGAGGTAACCGCTCTCGCGCTGCAGCGTCTCGGGAATGCCGCCGGCCAGCTCGCTGGCATCCAGTGCGGCGATATCGAGGCCGTGGTCGGCACCGAGGAAGATCGCCAGCAACTGCTCGACGGTGCGCTCGTCACAGGTTTCATCCAGACTCACGCCGAGCCGGCCGCGACCGAGAATACGCAGGTTGATGCGCGCCGCTTCGGCGCTTTCGATGATGGCCGTCTGCGCGCCGCCAACGTCGAGCGTCAGGGTGTCGAAGAAATGCTGGTTGAGCCGCACGATACCTTTCTGCTCCAGACCGGCAGCGAGGATGGCAGTCAGCCGGTGGACGCGCTGGGCGATGCGCTTGAGGCCCTGCGGACCGTGGTACACGGCGTAGAAACCGGCGATGTTGGCGAGCAGCACCTGGGCGGTGCAGATGTTGGAGTTGGCCTTCTCGCGGCGGATGTGCTGTTCACGGGTCTGCAGCGCCATGCGCAGTGCGGTGTTACCGCGGGCGTCCCTGGACACGCCGATGATGCGCCCCGGCATGCCGCGCTTGAATTCATCGCGGCTGGCGAAATAGGCCGCGTGCGGGCCGCCGTAGCCCATCGGCACGCCGAAGCGCTGGGTCGAACCGAGCACCACATCGGCGCCGAGCTCGCCCGGCGGGGTCAGCAGCAGCAGGCTGAGCAGATCGGCCGCCACGCAGGCCAGCGCCTGCTGTGCGTGAAGCTGCTCGATGGCCGGGCGCAGGTCGCGGATTTCGCCATGGGTATCCGGGTACTGCAGCAGCGCGCCGAACACTTCTTGCCCGGCCAGCTCGTCCAGCGTGCCGACCACCAGTTCGAAGCCGAACGCCTCGGCGCGGGTCTGCACCACGGAGAGCGTCTGCGGATGGCAGTTCTCTTCGACGAAGAAGCGGTTGCTCTTGCTCTTGGCCATGCGCCGGGCCAGGGTCATGGCTTCGGCCGCCGCGGTGCCCTCGTCCAGCAGCGAGGCATTGGCCAGATCGAGCCCGGTGAGGTCGATGATCATCTGCTGATAGTTCAGCAGCGCCTCCAGGCGACCCTGGGCGATTTCCGGCTGATAGGGGGTGTAGGCGGTATACCAGCCCGGATTCTCCAACACGTTGCGCAGGATTACCGGCGGGGTGACGGTGCCGTGGTAGCCCATGCCGATCAGACTGGTCCAGAGCTGGTTCTGCTCCGCATAACCACGCAGCTTGGCCAACGCAGCCTGCTCGTCCAGAGCCGGCGGCAGGCTCAGCTCGCCCTGCAGGCGGATCGCCGGAGGTACGGTCTGCTCGACCAGTTGCTCGCGACTGCTCAGGCCCAGGGCGTCGAGCATGGCCTGCTGTTCGCCCTGGTCCGGGCCGAGGTGGCGGCGCAGGAAGGCATCGGGTTGCTGGAGTTGGGAAAGGCTCGGCATATACGGCATGGTCGCTACTCTCGGAAAAACAAAAGCCCCGGCAGAGCGGGGCTTTTGCGGATGATGCTTAGGCGTCGGCGTCGCAGGCGGCCTGGTAAGCGGCTGCGTCGAGCAGCTTGTCCAGCTCCGACGTGTCGCTCGGCTGCAGGCGGAAGAACCAGCTGCCGTAGGGATCGCTGTTGACCAGCTCCGGCGAATCGGCCAGTGCCTCGTTGATTGCGATCACCTCGCCGGAAACCGGCGCATAGATGTCGGACGCGGCTTTCACCGACTCGACCACGCCGGCTTCCTGACCGGCGTTGAGCTGGCGTCCGATCTCGGGCAGCTCGACGTAGACCACGTCCCCCAGCGCTTCCTGGGCGTGATCGGAAATGCCGACGGTGATGCTGCCGTCCGCTTCGAGACGAGCCCACTCGTGGCTGGCGGCGTAACGCAGGTCGCTGGGGATATCGCTCATTGTTGTGTCCTCAAGGCTGTTGACAGCAGTCGCGCAAAACAGTCGGTCGAATTTACACCAGTACCTTGCCGTGGCGCACGAATGTCGGCTGCACGACACGTACCGGGTACCACTTGCCACGAATTTCCACTTCCGCGCGCTCGGCGGTGCCGGCCGGAACGCGGGCCAGGGCAATGGATTTGCCAAGCGTAGGAGAAAAACTGCCGCTGGTGATCTCGCCCTCGCCGACGCCATTGACCCGTACCACCTGATGGGCACGCAGCACGCCGCGCTCCTCCAGTACCAACCCGACCAGCTTGGGCAGGTCGTCACGCGCCTGCTCCTGCTCGAGAGCGGCGCGACCGACGAAGTCGCGCTCGGCCGGTTCCCAGGCTACGGTCCAGCCCATATTGGCGGCCAGCGGCGAGACGTCTTCGGTCATGTCCTGCCCGTACAGGTTCAGACCGGCTTCCAGACGCAGGGTGTCGCGGGCGCCGAGGCCGATCGGCGGGATGCCGGCACCGACCAGCTCGCTGAGGAAGTCCGGCGCCTGCTCCGCGGGCAGGATGATTTCCAGGCCGTCTTCGCCGGTATAGCCAGTACGCCCGATGAACCAGTCGCCATCGGCCATGCCCTGGAACGGCTTGAGGTCATGAATCAGCCCGGCCCTGGCCTGGCTGACCAGTTCGGCGGTACGCGCCCGTGCATGGGGTCCCTGGATGGCCAGCATGGCCAGCTCGGGGCGCTCCCTGACATCGACGGCGAAGCCGGCCGCCTGCGCCTGCATCCAGGCCAGATCCTTGTCGCGGGTGCTGGCATTGACCACCAGGCGATAGCCCCAGTCGGTCAGGTAGACGATGAGATCGTCGATCACCCCACCGCGCTCGTTGAGCATCGCGGTGTAGAGTGCCCGACCGGTGCTTTTCAGGCGCGCCACGTCGTTGGCCAGCAGGTGCTGCAGATAGGCGCTGGCCTGGTCGCCAGCGACGTCGATCACGGTCATGTGCGATACGTCGAACACTCCGCAGTCACGACGCACCTGATGATGCTCTTCTACCTGGGAGCCGTAATGCAGTGGCATGTCCCAGCCACCGAAGTCGACCATCTTGGCGCCAAGCGCAAGGTGCTGATGGTAGAGGGGAGTACGCTGACCCATGGGTTTCTCCTTCCGGGCAGGTCGCCGAATCGGCATTGGAAAAGCCGCTAAGCCGGACCACGCGGGGGCCGGCGGCTTTCGAATGGCGCGCATTGTAGCCCCAAGGTGACGGCAGGTCACGGCGCATCCGGCAGGCGGAGGCGGGAATCTGCCGCGGCTTTTCGTCCACCCTTCAGCCTCCAGCGCTCTGCTCGGCCTCCAGCCTTATCCCAGCCGCCTGCCCGAGCGCCGGATCAGTAGCACCACCGGCAGCAATCCCACCAGTACCAGGGTCAGCGCCGGCAGCGAGGCACGGGCCCACTCCCCTTCGCTGGTCATCTCGAAAATCCGTACCGCCAGCGTGTCCCAGCCAAAAGGACGCATCAGCAGGGTTGCCGGCATTTCCTTGAGCACGTCGACGAACACCAGCAGCGCGGCACTCAGGGTGCCGGGCAGCAGCAACGGCAAATAGATGCGCACGAACAGCGCCGGACCACCGACACCGAGACTGCGCGAGGCCTGCGGCAGTGACGGACGAATCCGCGCCAGGGCACTCTCCAGCGGGCCGAAGGCAACTGCCATGAAGCGAATCAGATAGGCCAGCAGCAGGGCGCCGAGACTGCCGAGCAGGAGCGGCTTGCCGCCGGCGCCCAGCCAGTCGGATAGCGGGATCACGATGTGCCGATCCAGATAGCTGAACGCCAGCATGATCGAGACTGCCAGGACCGAACCCGGCAAGGCGTAGCCAAGGTTGGCCAGGCTGACCGCGCTGCGGATCGAGCGCACCGGCGCCTGGCGTCTGGCGAAGGCCAGTAGCAACGCCACCGTGACGGTAAGCAGCGCAGCAATGCCGCCCAGATAGAGCGTATGCAGGATCATCCCCGCGTAACGCTCGTCGAGGTCGAAGCGCCCGCGCTGCCAGAGCCAGACGAGCAGTTGCAGCACGGGTATGACGAACGCACACAAGAACACCAGCCCACACCAGGCACTGGCGGCAAAGGCCTTCATGCCGGTCAGGCGATAGAGCGCCGCCGTGCGCGCCCGCTCGTTGGCCGGCCGCGCCGCGCCGCGGGCACGCCGCTCGCCATACAGCACCAGCGCCACCGCCAGCAGCAGCAGGCTGGCCAGCTGGGTGGCGCTGGTCAGGCTGAAGAAGCCGTACCAGGTCTTGTAGATGGCCGTGGTGAAGGTGTCGAAGTTGAACACCGACACCGCGCCGAAATCGGCCAGCGTCTCCATCATCGCCAGCGCCAAACCGGCACCGATGGCCGGTCGCGCCATCGGCAGCGCGACGCGCCAGAAGGCCTGCCAGGGCGATTGGCCGAGGACCCGTGCCGCCTCCATCAGCCCCCTGCCCTGGGCCAGAAATGCCGAGCGAGCCAGCAGATAGACGTAGGGATAGAAGACCAGCACCAGCACCGCGATGACACCCCCGGTCGAGCGCACCCGCGGAAAGCGGATGCCGCTGCCGAACCATTCGCGCGCCAGGCTCTGCACCGGCCCGGCGAAATCCAGCAGGCCGATGAAGACGAATGCCAGGACATAGGCAGGAATCGCGAAGGGCAGCATCAACGCCCAGTCCAGCCAGCGGCGACCGGGAAATTCGCAGAGCGCGGTGAGCCAGGCGAGGCTGACGCCGAGCACCACCACGCCGACGCTCACCCCGAGCAACAACATCAGGGTATTGCCCAGCAGACGCGGCATCTGCGTCTCCCACAGGTGCGCCCAGATCTCCGTGTCGACGCTGCTCCAGCTGAACAGCAGGATGCTCAGCGGCAGCAGCACCAGCGCCGCGACGGAGAAAGCAATGGGATACCAGCGGCGCTCGACGGGATGGGACACTCAGGCCTCGACAGCAGAAAACAAACGCCCCGGAGCGGGCCGGGGCGTCGAGTATAACCGCAGCGGCGAGCGTGGCGGCCGGGGCCGCACGTCATCGCCGCCTGCGCACCTGCCGATCAGTTCCAGCCGGCGCGGTCCATCAGCTTGATGGCTTCGGCCTGGCGCTTGCCGGCCACTTCCACCGGAATGGTGTCGGCCTTGAACTCGCCCCATGCCGCCACTTCGGCAGACGGCTTCACGCTCGGGTTGGCCGGGTATTCCATGTTGATGTCGGCGAAGATGCTCTGCGCCTCTTCGCTGGTCATCCACTCCACCAGCTTGCGCGCGGCATCCGGGTTCGGTGCGTGCTTGATCAGGCCGATGCCCGACAGGTTGACGTGCACGCCGCGGTCTTCCTGGTTCGGCCAGAACAGCTTGGCCTTGAGCTGCGGGTTCTGCGCGTGCAGGCGACCGAAGTAGTAGGTATTGACGATGCCGACATCGCATTGCCCCGCATCGACGGCCTGGACCAGCGCGGTATCGTCGGCGAAGACATCGGTGGCGAGGTTGCCGACCCAGCCCTTGATGATCTCTTCGGTCTTCTCGGCACCGTGGGTCTCGATCATGGTGGCGGTCAGCGACTGGTTGTAGACCTTCTTGCTGGTACGCAGGCACAGACGGCCGTCCCAGCGCTCGTCGGCCAATGCCTCGTAGGTGCTCAGCTCGCCGTCCTTGACCCGCTCCGGCGAGTAGACGATGGTCCGTGCACGCAGCGACAGGCCGGTCCAGGCGTCGTTGGAGGAACGGTACTGGGCCGGGATGTTGTCCTTGACCACCTGCGAGTTCAGCGGCTGCAGGATGCCCATCTCCTCGGCTTGCCAGAGGTTGCCGCCATCGACGGTCAGCAGCAGGTCCGCCGGGGTGTTCGCGCCTTCGGCCTTGATCCGGGCCATCAGCGGAGCTTCCTTGTCGGTGATGAACTTGATCTCGACGCCGGTCTTCTGGGTGTAGGCGTCGAATACCGGCTTGATCAGCTCGTCGATGCGCGAGGAGTAGACCACTACCTCGTCGGCAGCCTGGACAGCACCCGACAGCGCCGAAAGCGCCAGGGCGACGAGTAAACCTTTGCTTGCCTGCATGGAACAGCCTCTTGGTAAGTTGGAACAGAGGCTAAATAGTAGTGAATGTTATTTACCTTCTCAATGCGACATATCGTGCAGGCAACGTTTTGCAAATATCAATCCGCCATCAGCGGCCGGGCCAGTTCGGGCAGATCGCCGCCCAGCCCCAGCGCCTGGCGAACGAACATGGCTTTAGCCCCGGGCAGCGCCTGCACCGCTTTCAAGCCGGTGTTGCGCAACCAGCGCAGCGGCAGCGGATCGGCCTGGAACAGCCGCTCGAACCCCTCCATGGCAGCCATCATCGCCAGGTTGTACGGCATGCGCCGGCGCTCGAAACGACTCAGCACCTGTACATCGGCCAGCTGCTCGCCACGAGCCACCGCCGCCCTGATCACCTCGGCCAGCACGGCGGCATCCAGCAGACCAAGATTCACGCCCTGCCCCGCCAACGGATGAATGGTATGCGCGGCATCGCCGATCAGCGCCAGTCCGGGCTGCACGTAGCGCTTGGCGTGACGCTGGCGCAGCGGTATGCACAGCCGCGGATCGGCTTCGAGTACTTCGCCAAGGCGCTGCTCGAACGCACGGCCCAGCGCCGCACGAAACGCCGTGTCATCCAGGGCCATGAGGCGCTTGGCTTCGGTCTCGGTCACCGACCAGACGATCGAGCACCAGTTTCGATCGCCATCGCGCTCCAGCGGCAGAAACGCCAAGGGGCCGTCATCGGTGAAACGCTGCCAGGCCGTGCGCTGGTGCGGCTCGGCACAACGCACACTGGTGACGATGGCCTGGTGCAGGTAGTCCCATTCGCGGGTTTCGCAGCCAGCCAGGCGACGTACGGCTGAGTTGCCGCCATCGGCGGCCACCAGCAATGGCGCATCCAGTTCGCGCCCATCGGCCAGCTTCAGCTGCCAGCCGCCGGGAGTGCGCAGCAGCTGCTCGACGCGGGCATCGCCGAGCAGCCTCAGGCCGCCACGGCGCTGCATCACTTCCAGCAGGGCATCCTGCACCACACGGTTTTCGACGATATGCCCGAGCACCTCGGCATGCACGCTGTCGGCAGAGAAGTGAATCTGCCCGGTACCCGACCCATCCCACACATGCATATCCGTGTAGGGGCTGACACGCCGCTCGGCCATGCCCGGCCAGGCGCCGACCCGCTGCAGGATGCGCTGGCTGGCAGCGGACAATGCGCTGACCCGCGGCTCGAAGCCCGCGCGCGGCTCGAAGCCGGCGACCTCGAGCGGGCCGGCATCGAGCACGACGATGTCCAGCCCGCATCCCTCGAGCGCGAGGGCCAGCGTACTGCCGACCATTCCAGCACCGACGATGATCAGATCCGCTTGCATCAATTGTCTCCTGGCTGCCGCGCACGCGGCTCGAGTCGTATGTGAAAGGCCTTTTGCATCCGCATGTCCCGCTGTCGCACAACCGGACCTGCAGTTGCGACCGGCATCCACCGCCATCGGCGGCCGACGGCTGATGGCAGGTCAGGCATGGCGGCGCAGTCCGGGCCGCCCGCCTTGCCCTGGCGATGCCGCCGCGCCCGGTTCCCACGAATCGCCGGCGACGTGGTCAGCCGGCGCGGGTCCCCAGCCCCATGGCCTGACGCGCAAACCAGCGCTTGGCGGCTGGCATCAGATCGAGGCCGAGCAGCCCGAGATTGCGTCCGGCGGTGACCAGCCGAGCGGAGTCACCGAACAGCCGGGTGACCTGATCGGAAAAGCCGACAGTCAGCTGCTGGTCCAGGCGCTGCCGTCGGGCGTAATCCTGCAACACGGCCAGGTCGCCCAGCGCCGCTTCGCTGCGCAGCAAGGCGACACTCAGCGCGTCCACGTCGCGCAGCGACAGGTTGTAGCCCTGGCCGGCGATCGGGTGCAGGCTGTGCGCCGCGTTGCCCAGCACAACAAGCCCGGAGCGCACCTGCTCGTCGGCCTCGATCAGCGTCAAGGGATACAGATGGCGGGCGCCGACTTGCTGCAGGCCGCCCAGGCGATAGCCGAAGGCCTCCTGCAGTTCGGCGAGAAAGACCGCTTCATGCGCCTGCGCCAGCCGTGCGGCATCGGCCTGCGAGCGCGTCCACACCAGCGCACAGCGGTTATCCTGCAGCGGCAGCAAGGCCATCGGGCCGTCTGCGGTGAAGCGCTCGAAGGCCAGGCCGCCGTGCGGCTTGCCCGGCGTGATGTTGGCGATCAGTGCGGTCTGGCCATAGGGCCGGCGCGAAACCTCGATGCCGAGCTGCTCGCGCAAGCCGGAGCGGCCGCCATCGGCGAGGACGGCCAGGTCGCAGTGCAGCGACCGGCCGTCGGAGAAGCCCAGCCGATAGCCCGCGGCACAGGGCTCCAGCCGCTCGACTTCGGCGGGACAATGGCGGATCACGACCTGGTCATCCAGTGCCTGCCACAGGCAATGGCCGATCCAGGCGTTCTCCACGACATAGCCCAGCGCTTCGACACCCTCGTCGCGGGCGTGCAACCGAGCCGCGCCGAAGCGGCCGCGTTCGGACACATGAATGCGCCGGATCGGCTCGGCACGCTCGGCGATCCGCTGCCACAGGCCCAGGCGCTGGTAGATCAGCCGGGTGCCGTAGGACAGCGCCGTGGAGCGCGCGTCATAGCTTGGCTGGTACTCGTGGCCCGGCTCGAACGGCTCGATCAGGTGGATCTGCCAGCCGCGCTCGCGCGCGCCCTGCTGCAATGCCAGCGCCAGGCTCGCGCCGACCAGCCCGCCGCCGATGATCGCCAGGCTCTGCATGTCAGGCGGCCTGTTCGCGCGCAGCGGCCATCAGCGCCTCGATCTCGGCGACGCTTTTCGGCACACCACCGGTGAGGATCTCGCAGCCGCTCCGGGTAACCACCACGTCGTCCTCGATGCGCACGCCGATGCCGCGCCATTTCCTGGCCACGTCCTGGTTGTCCGCGGCGATATAGATGCCCGGCTCGACCGTCATCGCCATCCCCGGCTCGAGCACGCGCCACTCGCCGCCGACCTTGTAATCGCCGACATCGTGCACGTCCATGCCCAGCCAGTGGCCGGCGCGGTGCATGTAGAAGGGCTTATAGGCCTCGCAGGCGATCAGCTCGTCGACCTCGCCCTGCAGCAGGCCCAACTCGACCAGGCCGGCGGTGATCACCCGAACGGTGGCTTCGTGCGCCTCGTTCCAGTGCCTGCCCGGGGCGATGTGCTTGAAGGCCTCTTCATTGGCGGCCAGCACCAGTTCGTAGATGGCCTTCTGCTCCGGCGAGAAGCGGCCGCTGACGGGGAAGGTGCGGGTAATGTCGCTGGCGTAGCAGTCGATCTCGCAGCCTGCATCGATCAGCACCAGGTCACCATCCCTGAGCGGCGCGTCGTTTTCCCGGTAATGCAGGATGCAGGCGTTGCGTCCCGCGGCGACGATCGAGCCGTAGGCCGGCATCTTCGCCCCGCCCTTGCGGAACTCATAGTCCAGTTCGGCTTCCAGGTGGTACTCGAACAGGCCGGCGCGGCTGGCCTGCATGGCACAAATATGTGCCCGCGCGGAAATCTCCGCTGCGTGCTTCATCACCTTCACCTCGTTGCTCGACTTGTACAGGCGCATGTCATGCAGCAGGTGATCGAGCGCGACGAACTCGCTGGGTGGCTGCGCGCCCTGGCGCGCCTTGGCGCGAATCGTCTTGATCCATTCCATCAGCCGATGATCGAAGGCCTCGTTGGTGCCGATGGCGTAGTACACCCGGTCCCGACCCTCGATCAGGCCGGGAAGAATGTCGTCGATGTCGCCGATAGGGAAGGCATCGTCGGCACCGTAGTCGTTGACCGCACCGTCCTGCCCGGCGCGCAGGCCGTCCCACAGCTCACGCTCCGGATCACGCTCGCGGCAGAACAGCACGTACTCGCCATGCTCGCGACCGGGTATCAGGGCGATCACCGCCTCCGGCTCGGGAAAGCCGGAGAGGTACTGGAAATCGCTGTCCTGACGGTAGACATGCTCGACATCGCGGTTGCGGATATACATCGGCGCGGCCGGCAGAATGGCGATGCTGTTGGGTTCCATCTGCTCCATCAGCGCCTTGCGCCGACGGGCGTATTCCGATTTCGGGATGCGGGTCATGGGCAGAACGGTTTCCTCAGTGCAGGGAAGGTTTCGGTGCGGCTGGTACCGGTTTGGCGCACTCAGTGAACAGTAGCAGCGGCGCCACGCGCAGATATTCCATCACTTCCATGTAATCGGTCTCGCCATCCTCGGACTCCTCCAGCGAGTCCTGGATCTGCGCGATCGCGGACAGGTCCTGCAGCACCTCCATGGCTTCGCTGCTCAACGCGCGGTCACCGGCGGTCAGGCCGAAGCCGGCAAGAAAGCCCTGGCACCACTGGCCCAGCGCCACGGCGCGTTCGCTCAACGGAGCTTCGTCGCTGGGCAGCAGCAGGACAATGGCGATGTCGTCGCCGGCGAGTTCGCCCTTGACCATTTCCTGCAGGCCGATCAAGGCCTGACGGATGCCGTCCTGCGGGGCCTCTCCGAGCAGGTCGGAGGCATCGGTCAGCCAGGGCTCGACATCGAAGCCGGCGCCGGCGCAACTTCGGCCTAGCAACAGGCCGTGCAACTCGGCAGGGGAAACGCTTTGCGGGCTGCCTGCCAGAAGTGTGGCGAAAGCGGCATAAGGGGAATTCTGAATGGACATTGGCGGCTAGGCGCACGATGGCGCAATGACTAGAATGAAGGCTTCGTATCCTAGCACCGGCGGCGGCGGCAAGACCATCGAAGCCCCCCGGCATCGCCTCCGTCGTCACCAGTGCCTCAACGGGAATCCCATGGAAGACGCCGATCTGAAAGCGCTGACCATCAAGCTGGAACAGCTGATTCAGCGCATCGAACAGCTCAAGGCGCAAAACAATCTGCTGCTGGCCAGCGAGCGTGCCTGGCGTGAAGAGCGCGCTCATCTGATCGAAAAGAACGAAATGGCCCGGTTGAAGGTCGAAGCAATGATTTCGCGCCTGAAAGCCCTGGAGCAGGACTCATGACCCAGACCAATACCGTCACCGTGCACATCATGGACAAGGAATATTGCATTGCCTGTCCGCCAGAGGAACGCAGCAATCTGGAAGGCGCGGCCCGCTACCTGGATCGCAAGATGCGAGAGATCCGCAGCAGCGGCAAAGTCATCGGCGCGGATCGCGTGGCGGTGATGGCGGCGTTGAACATTACCCATGAGCTGCTGCACAAGCATGATCGCCTGGACGCCGAGGCCAACAGCGCTCGTGAGCACGTGCGCATGCTGCTGGAGCGCGTCGACAGCGCGCTGGCCACCGATCCAAACCCGTCCGGCAACTGATCGGCGGTGCTGCGTGTCGGATGCCGCACTGCGGCACTGCAGAACCCGCGAAGCACTGTCCGGCCCGGGGTCGTCTGGCGCAGCGACGCGGTTCCCGATGAAACGGGGACCACGCCTGACGTATTGAGGTATACTGCGCGCAACTCCCTGGCATGTTCGCCAGTCGGCGATGACCCTCTCCCGATAAGCAATACCATGGAGGCTACACGTGGTGCCGGTGTGCATGTCCGCCTGACGGAAAGCCTTAAGGTACTCTGTAGTCGCCACCTTGAACTCTCGGGTTCAAGGGCCTACGCTGGCAGCGGCATGCTGGGGAGCCACTTCCGATGATCGTAGCCGAAGGCCTTTCGCGCCAGGCGCTGCGCCGCAAGCTGCGCCAGACCCGGCGCCAATTGACACCCGCCCAGCAACGTCTCGCGGCTCTGCGCCTCTACCGGCAGCTGGCCCAGCACCCCCTGTTTCGACGTGCGCGACATATCGCCCTCTACCTGCCGAACGATGGCGAAATCGACCCACGCCCGCTGTTGCGCGCCGCTCAACGTCGCGGCAAGGGTACCTACCTTCCGGTACTCAATCCCTGGCCACGCACGCGTATGGTGTTCCAGCGCGTCGAGCCTGGCGAACGAATGCGGCGCAACCGTTTCGGCATTTTCGAACCGCTCATCCGAGCCACGCGACAACGTCGCGTCTGGGCGCTGGACCTGCTGCTCATGCCGCTGGTGGGTTTCGATGAGGACGGTGGACGCCTGGGCATGGGCGGCGGCTTCTATGATCGCAGCCTGGCGTATCGCGCCATGCGCAAAAAAAGTCACAAACCGACACTATTGGGCCTGGCGCACGAATGCCAGAGAGTGGACCGACTGCCACTGGAGAGCTGGGATGTGCCCCTTCAGGGCACGGTGACGGACCGCGGCTGGTACGGCGGCTGAGATGATCGAAAGGCCGCGTCCCTGCGGCGCTGGGTCATCGTTGCTGGGCCTGCTGCACCTGGATGACCGGAGCCATGGCGGCGGCGTCGTGCTGCTCCCACAGACTCTGCGTGTAGCCGGTGGTGACTACGCCCAGGCCGAAGATGAAGACCAAGATCCAGAGAATATCGGGCTTACGTTTCATGTTGTTCGCCTCCCCCTACCAGGCGAATGCTCGCGTCGAGTCAGTGTGCTTTATCGTTCTAGAGACTCGATAGGCCACGTTACAGCCGCGGCATTTTCCGTGAAGCTTCGGCACTGCGCAAATCCGTATTGCAGCCGATTGTCGGAGATTTTGCCATCATGGTCTGATCGAACCGACAAACACGGGAGCAAAATTCATGCCTCATTGGCTGATGAAGTCCGAACCGGATGAATTTTCCATCCAGGACCTGCGGAAACTTGGCCGCGCACGCTGGGACGGCGTGCGCAACTATCAGGCGCGAAACTTCCTGCGCCAGATGCAGGAAGGCGACCAGTTCTTCTTTTACCACTCCAGCTGCGCCGAGCCGGGTATCGCCGGCATCGGCCGGATCGTTCGCAGTGCATATGCCGACCCTGGCGCACTGGACCCGAACGGTCCGTATCGTGATGCGAAAGCCACTGCCGAAGCGAACCCCTGGAGCGCAGTCGACGTCGAGTTCGTGGAAGCCTTCGCAAGCTCACTGAGGCTGGCCCGACTGAAGGCGGAGCCAGCACTTGAGGATCTCGCACTGGTGAAGAAAGGCAGCCGCCTGTCGGTGATGCCGGTCAGCGACAGCGAGTGGGCGGCGATCCTCGCGATGCGCTGAGCTACTGGATGATCAGGTTGTTGAACAGCAGGTCGTCCACCAGCGGCTTGCCCTCTTCCTGCTCGAGTACGTCGCGCACCTGCTGCAACGCCTCCTGACGCAGCTGCTCCTTGGCTTCGGGACCACTCAGGGTCTCCTCGGTCTGCTGAGAGAACAACATCACCAATTGGTTACGGATCAGCGGTTCATGGTGCTTGACCCGATCTTCCACCTCCTTGCTGGAGATGCGCAGGGCGACATCGGCCTTGTAGTACTTGAGCCGCTCGCCGGATCCGTAGTTGCCGACCATGGACGGCACCAGTGCGTAGTAGAGCGTCTGGATGGCAGCGGCATCCTCGGCCGCCTCCTCGGCCAGCACGGGCCCGGCAAGGGCGAGGCAGAAAAACATCGAAATGAGGTATCTCACGCGGTACTGCTCCAAGGAAAATCCTGCGCCAGCATAACCAGTCGCCGCGACCCACCCAAGCCCATTGCGCAACCGCCTGCCACTTATACGCCGCCATTACAGTGGACGATGCTCATTGCCTCGCCACGCAGCGCTCCTAGACTGGCAAGTCCTGAGCAGTCGAGTCCTCCATGTCGGGCGGCAAGCGTCCGACCAGTCGAACAAGGAAAAGCGATGAAAGCCGTCCTGTGCAAAAGCTTCGGTCCTCCCGAAAACCTGATTGTCGAAGACGTCCCTTCCCCCCAGATCAAGCCGAGCGAGATTCTGCTCGACGTGCATGCCGCCGGGGTGAATTTTCCCGATACGCTGATGATCGAGGGCAAGTATCAGTTCAAGCCGCCGTTCCCGTTCTCGCCCGGCGGCGAGGCAGCCGGCGTGGTCGCTGCGGTCGGCGAGAAGGTTGCCCACCTCAAGGTCGGCGATCGGGTCATGGCGCTGACCGGCTGGGGCAGCTTCGCCGAGCAGGTCGCCGTCGCCGGCAGCAATGCCCTGCCGATCCCGCCAAGCATGGACTTCGATACCGCCGCAGCCTTCAGCATGACCTACGGCACCTCCATGCACGCGCTCAAGCAGCGCGCCGATCTGCAACCGGGGGAAACCCTGCTGGTGCTCGGCGCATCCGGCGGCGTCGGCCTGGCGGCAGTGGAGATCGGCAAGGCCATGGGCGCACGGGTGATCGCTGCCGCCTCCAGCGCCGAGAAGCTGGAAGTGGCCAGGCAGGCCGGTGCCGACGAACTGATCAACTACAGCGAAGGCAGCCTGAGGGACCGCCTGAAGGAACTCACCGGCGGCCAGGGCGTGGATGTGATCTACGACCCGGTGGGCGGCAAGCTGTTCGAAGAGGCATTCCGCAGCATCGCCTGGAACGGCCGCATGCTGGTAGTGGGCTTCGCTGCCGGCGGGGAGATTCCAGCGTTGCCGGCGAATCTGCCGCTGCTCAAGGGCGCGGCACTGATCGGCGTGTTCTGGGGTGCCTTCGCCCAGCGTCAGCCGCAGGACAACGCGGCCAACTTCCGTCAGCTGTTCGCCTGGCATGCCGAGGGCAAGCTCAAGCCACTGGTGTCGCAACGTTATGCCCTGCAAGACACCGGCAAGGCCATCGCCACGCTGGGCCAGCGCAAGGCGGTCGGCAAGCTGGTGGTGCAGGTTCGCTAGCGCAAGCTGCAAGCCAGCGTAGGGTGGATGTCGCTTTTTACATCCACCCTGACTCAGCTCGCCGGATCGATGAAGCGTGACCCGACCTGCAGCGAATCAGGGTGGCGGCTGCTATCCAGCCGTCACGCTTCTCGCGCTTTACCTGCAGCTCACTGCTTGCAACCAGCCGCCGCCTTTCAGTGCTGGACGCTGCCGGGCGCTTCGCCTGCACCCTGCATGCGCGTCATTTCCTGGGCGTAGAGGGCGTCGAAGTTCACCGGAGCCAGCATCAACGCCGGGAAGGAACCGCGGGTCACCAGGCTGTCCAGCGCCTCGCGGGCGTACGGGAAGAGAATGTTCGGGCAGAACGCGCCGAGCGTATGGCTCATGGCGGCGGCTTCAAGACCCTTGATCAGGAATATCCCGGCCTGCTGCACTTCGGCGATGAAGGCGACTTCCTCGCCGGTTTTAACGGTGACCGAAAGGGTCAGGACTACTTCGTGGAAGTCACCTTCCAGCGCCTTCTGGCGGGTGTTCAGGTCCAGCGCGACACTCGGATTCCATTCCTGACGGAAAATTTCCGGGCTCTTCGGCGCCTCGAAGGACAGGTCGCGGACGTAGATGCGCTGCAGGGAGAACTGCGCGCCCTGTTCGTTCTGCGACGCTGCGCCGCCGTTGTTAGCTTGTTCGGTCATTTCTGCAACCTTCTATCGAGTTGTGCGTGTCGTTTGAATTGTTCGCAGCCCGAGCTATCCGCGCTCAGGCCTGCAGCAGCGAATCGAGGCGCCCTGCACGCTCCAGGGCATGCAGTTCGTCACAGCCGCCGACGTGCTGTTCGCCGATCCATATCTGCGGTACCGAAGTGCGCCCGGCCTTGCTGGCCATCTCGGCACGCAGCGATGGCTTGCCATCCACGGGAATTTCCTCGTAGGCGACGCCCTTGCGATCGAGCAGCGCCTTGGCACGGATGCAGAACGGGCACCAGGCGGTGGTATAGATGACGACGTTGGGCATGATTACTTGACCACTGGCAGATTGTCGCCGCGCCAGCTGGAAATCCCTCCCGACAGCTTGGCGGCGGTGAAGCCTGCCTTCTGCAGCTCACGGCAGGCCGTTCCGGCGTGCTGCCCCATGGCATCGACCACGATGATGGTCTTGGCCTTGTGCTTTTCCAGCTCGCCTGTGCGGCTGACCAGCTTCTCGTAGGGAATGTTCAATGCATCGACGATATGACCGGCGTCGAACTCCTTCTTGCCGCGCACGTCCAACACCACACCCTCGCCACTGTTGACCAGTGCCGTCAGTTCGCGGTTGCTCAGGCTCTTGCCACCCTTGCGCGTCTCGGTGATGAACAGAAGGATCAACAGCGCCACGAACAGGCTGCTGAGTACATAGTGGTTAGAGACAAATTCAATCAGGTTAGCGAGCATCAACGGGTACCCGGACGATAAAATGCGGGCCAGTATACACAGCCCCTCCTACCGGCTGAACCCTGATGATTCGTGACCCCGCCCCGGCCAGCCAGTAGACTGGCCGACCTTTTCCGCCCTGTGCAAGGAGCCCGAAAGCATGCCCGTCGCACCTACTGCCGTGCCCAAACCCCTGGTTCTGATCATTCTCGATGGTTTCGGGCACAGCGATAGCCCCGAGTTCAATGCCATCCATGCTGCCCGCAAGCCGGTCTATGACCGCCTGCTGGCCAGCCAGCCGCACGGTCTGATTTCCGGCAGCGGCATGGATGTGGGCCTGCCGGACGGGCAGATGGGCAACTCCGAGGTCGGCCACATGAACCTGGGTGCCGGGCGTGTGGTGTATCAGGACTTCACCCGGGTGACCAAGGCGATTCGCGATGGCGAGTTCTTCGCCAACCCGACTATCTGCACCGCGGTCGACAAGGCTGTCGCGGACGGCAAGGCGGTGCACATCCTCGGCCTGCTTTCCGACGGTGGCGTGCACAGCCACCAGGATCATCTGGTCGCCATGGCCGAACTGGCTGCCCAGCGCGGCGCCGAGAAGATCTACCTGCATGCCTTCCTCGACGGCCGTGATACGCCGCCCAAGAGCGCACAGCATTCCATCGAACTGCTCCAGGCCACCTTCACCCGCCTGGGCAAGGGTCGCATCGCCAGCCTGATCGGCCGCTACTTCGCGATGGACCGCGACAACCGCTGGGATCGCGTGCAACAGGCCTACGAGCTGATCGTCGAGGGCAAGGCCGAATACCGCTCCGATTATGCCGTGGACGGCCTGATCGCCGCCTACGAACGCGGCGAGAGCGACGAGTTCGTCAAAGCGACTTCCATCGGCGAGCCGGTGCGCGTCGAGGATGGCGACGCCGTGGTGTTCATGAACTTCCGCGCCGACCGTGCGCGCGAGCTGACCCGCTGCTTCGTCGAGCCCGGCTTCAAGGAGTTCGAACGCGCACGGGTCCCGCAACTGGCCGAGTTCGTCATGCTCACCCAGTACGCAGCGAGCATCCCGGCATCGGCGGCGTTCGCACCGGAAGCGCTGACCAACGTGCTCGGCGAGTACCTGGCCAACAACGGCAAGACCCAGCTGCGCATCGCCGAGACCGAGAAATACGCCCACGTCACCTTCTTCTTCTCCGGCGGCCGCGAAGAGCCGTTCCCCGGCGAGGAACGTATCCTCATCCCGTCGCCACAGGTCGCCACCTACGATCTCAAGCCGGAGATGAGCGCGCCCGAGGTCACCGATCGCATCGTCGATGCCATCGAGAACCAGCGCTACGACGTCATCGTCGTCAACTACGCCAACGGTGACATGGTCGGTCATACCGGCGTGTTCGAAGCAGCGGTCAAGGCGGTGGAATGCCTGGACAGCTGCGTCGGGCGCATCGTCGAGGCACTGGACAAGGTCGGTGGCGAAGCGCTGCTCACCGCCGACCACGGCAATGTCGAGCAGATGGAAGACGCCATGACCGGCCAGGCACATACCGCACACACCTGCGAGCCGGTGCCCTTCATCTATATCGGCAAGCGCAACGTCTCGATCCGCCAGGGTGGCGTACTGGCCGATGTCGCGCCGACCATGCTGACCCTGCTCGGCATGCCGGTGCCACAGGAAATGACCGGTCGCTCGCTCATCGAACTGAACTGATCGCGCCAGCCGGGAAGCGGATGGTGCCAGCCGCCGTTTCCCGCTACAGGCTTCAAGCTTCCAGCTTGCTTTTTAGGCATACTACGCCGGTCATAACGTTCGGTTGACAGCCTTCCATGCCTCGTACCTTCCTTGCCCTCGCCTTTCTCTGCCTGCTCGGCCCAGCCGTGGCGGACGAACGTGCCGCGGCGCGGCAGCAGATCGAAGCCGCTCGCCAGGACATCGCCGAACTGCAAAAGCTGCTCAAGCAGATCGAGCAGGAGAAATCTGGCGTCCAGAAGCAGTTGCAGACCACCGAAAGCGAGATGGGGCAGCTGGAGAAGCAGGTCGACACCCTGCAGCAGGAGATCGACCGCAGCGAAGCGGAACTGGAACGCCTGAACGAAGAAAAGACCACTCTCGAAGGTGCCCGCCTGGAACAGCAGCGGCTGATCGGCCTGCAGGCCCGCGCCGCCTACCAGAACGGCCGGCAGGAATACCTCAAGCTGTTGCTCAACCAGCAGAACCCCGAAAAATTCAGTCGCACCATTACCTACTACGACTACCTGAACAAGGCTCGCCTCGAGCAGCTCGACAGCTTCAATGAAACGCTGCTGCAACTGGCCAGCGTCGAAGCGGACATCGAAACCCAGCAGAACCTGCTGGCGGAAAGGAAGGACGGCCTGCTCGAGCGCCGCAATCAGCTCGCCGAGATTCGCAAGGAGCGCCAGCAGACCCTCGCCAGGCTCGACACAGACCTCTCCAGCCGCGAACAGAAGCTGCAGGCCCGCCGGCAGGAGCAGGCGCAGTTAGAGCGCGTGCTCAAGACCATCGAAGAAACGCTGGCGCGCCAGGCCCGTGAAGCCGAAGCGGCTCGTCAGCGCGCCCTGCTTGCCGAGCGCGAGCAACAGCAGCAGATCAAAGAATCTACAGCACCGAGTGGCCCGATGGTTTCCAGCGCTGGCGGCAATTTCGGCGGACCGTTCGCCCAGGCCAAGGGCAAGCTGCCCTGGCCGGTGAATGGACGTCTCGTCGCCCGCTACGGCACTCCGCGCGGCGGTGATGCTCGAACCAAGTGGGACGGCGTGCTGATCGGCGCCAGCGCCGGTACGCAGGTGCGTGCCGTGCATGGCGGCCGGGTGGTGTTCGCCGACTGGTTGCGCGGTGCCGGGTTGCTGGTGATTCTCGACCACGGCAACGGCTACCTGAGCCTGTATGGACACAACCAGAGCCTGCTGCGTGACCCCGGCGACGTCGTCAAGGCCGGCGATCCGATTGCCACGGTTGGCACCAGCGGTGGCCAGGAAACCGCCGCACTGTATTTCGCCATTCGCCAGCAGGGCCGCCCAAGCGATCCTGCCCAATGGTGCCGCGCGCAAGGCTAGCGAGCAGCGGCGTTCGGTCATGCCGAGCCGCCCGCATCGCCAAGCGCGCCCTCTCATTACTGGAGTTCGACATGTTGCACCTGCGCCGTTTCGCCCGTCCATCCACGCTCGCCCTGGCCATCCTGCTGGGAATGCAGGGTGGCGCCTGGGCCCAGCAGCCGACGACAGACGCAACGGCACCGAGCGCCAAGGCCCCGCTGCCGCTGGAGGAGCTGCGTACCTTTGCCGAAGTGCTGGATCGCATCAAGGCCGCCTATGTCGAGCCGGTGGACGACAAGACCCTGCTGGAAAACGCCATCAAGGGCATGCTCAGCAACCTCGACCCGCATTCCGCCTATCTGGAGCCCGAGGCATTCGCCGAGCTGCAGGAGAGCACCAGCGGCGAGTTCGGTGGTCTCGGTATCGAGGTCGGCATGGAGGACGGTTTCATCAAGGTCGTCTCGCCGATCGACGACACCCCGGCCTCGAAGGCCGGCATCGAGGCCGGCGACCTGATCGTCAAGATCGACGGCCAGCCGACCAAAGGCATGTCGATGATGGACGCCGTGGCCAAGATGCGCGGCAAACCGGGTAGCAGCATCAGCCTGACCCTGGTGCGTGAAGGTGGCCAGCCATTCGAGGTCAAGCTGACCCGCGCGGTGATCAAGGTGCGCAGCGTCAAGAGCCAGATGCTCGAGCCCGGCTATGGCTACCTGCGCGTCACCCAGTTCCAGGTCAATTCCGGCGAGGAAGTGGGCAAGGCCCTTGCCAGGCTGAAGAAGGACAACGGAGGCAAGAAGCTGAATGGCCTCGTGCTGGACCTGCGCAACAACCCGGGCGGCGTCCTGCAGGCGGCCGTGGAGATTTCCGATCACTTCCTCACTGACGGGCTGATCGTCTACACCAAGGGCCGCATCGCCAATTCCGAACTGCGCTTCAACGCCGACCCGACTGACGCCAGCGAAGGCGTGCCGCTGGTGGTGCTGATCAACGGCGGTAGCGCCTCGGCCTCCGAAATCGTTGCCGGCGCCCTGCAGGATCATAAACGCGGCGTGCTGATGGGTACCGACAGTTTCGGCAAGGGCTCGGTACAGACCGTGCTGCCGCTGAACAATGATCGGGCCCTGAAGCTCACCACCGCGCTCTACTACACCCCCAACGGCCGCTCGATCCAGGCCCAGGGCATCGAACCCGACATCAAGGTCGAGCGCGCCAAACTGACCCGCGAACAGGCTGCCGAAGGGCTCCGCGAAGCGGATCTGGCGGGTCACCTGGGCAACGGCAATGGCGGGCCGGACCGCCCTACCAGCACCCAGATCGCCAGCGACTCGCCGCGCCCGCAGGACGATGACTACCAGCTCGGCCAGGCACTGAATCTGCTCAAGGGACTGAACCTAACCCGCGGCCAATGAGCATCCCAGGCTGGGCTGCAGGCCTGGCGTTGTTCATGATGCTGAGCAGCCAGGCAACGCCCGCGCGCGAAGCCACCGCGGAGCAGGCGCCACGGCCACGCCTGACGCTGGTCATTGACGACCTCGGGCAGAACCCGGCGCGCGACCGCCGCGTGCTGCAACTGCCGGGCCCGGTGGCACTGGCGATCCTGCCCGACACCCGCCACGCCGCCGATCTGGCCGAACAGGCCCACCGCACCGGCAAGACGGTCATGCTGCACATGCCGATGGCACCCGCGCAGGGACGCTTCGCCTGGCACCCGGCGCTTCCTCCTGACGAGCTGGCGCGGCGACTGGACGCCGCCCTGGCGGCCGTGCCGCATGCCAGCGGGCTGAACAATCACATGGGCAGCGCCATGACCGACCAGCCGCAGGCCATGGCCTGGCTGATGGACGAGCTGCAACGGCGCCACCTGTTTTTCCTCGACAGCCGCACCAGCGCGCGTACCGTGGCCGCCGCCAGCGCCCAGCGTGCGGCGCTGGCCAGCCTGTCGCGGGATATCTTCCTGGATGATGACCCCTCGCCCGAGGCCGTGGCCGAGCGCTGGCGCGCCGCCATCGCGCTGGCCCGTCAGCAGGGTTCGGTGGTCCTGATCGGCCATCCCCATGCAAGCACCCTGGCCGTGCTGGAGCGTGAACTGCCACGGCTGGCAGCACTGGGCATCGAGTGGGTCGACATCGAGCAGATGATCGCCGCCCGCAGCAACCGGGCCATGGCCGCCCACGGTCGCGGCGGCATCTATCGCTGAGCGCCGCCAATGAAGCGCACCTGTAGGCTGCGCCGCGTTCAGCGCATCACGATGCCACGTGCGGCCAGGTAGGCCTTGGCTTCCGGCACGGTGTATTCACCGAAATGAAAGATGCTGGCGGCGAGCACCGCATCGGCCTTGCCTTCGAGAATGCCATCGGCCAGATGCTGCAGGTTGCCCACGCCACCGGAAGCGATCACCGGGATGCACAGCGCTTCGCTGATGGCACGGGTGACGCCCAGGTCGTAGCCACTCTTCACGCCGTCCTGGTCCATGCTGGTCAGCAGGATCTCGCCAGCGCCGAGGTCTTCCATCTTCTTCGCCCAGGCCACCGCATCCAGGCCGGTGGGCTTGCGCCCGCCATGGGTGAAGATTTCCCAGCGACCCGGCTCGCCCGGTGCGGAGACCTTCTTCGCGTCGATGGCGACGACGATGCACTGCGAGCCGAAGCGGTCCGCGGCCTCGCCGACGAACTCCGGGTTGAACACCGCGGCGGTGTTGATCGAGACCTTGTCGGCACCGGCATTGAGCAGGTTGCGGATGTCCTGCACGCTGCGCACGCCGCCGCCCACGGTCAGCGGGATGAACACCTGGCTGGCCATGCGCTCGACGGTGTGCAGGGTAGTGTCGCGGTTGTCGACGCTGGCGGTGATGTCGAGGAAGGTGATCTCGTCGGCGCCCTGCTCGTCGTAGCGGCGGGCGATTTCCACCGGGTCACCGGCGTCACGGATGTTCTCGAACTGGACGCCCTTGACCACGCGGCCGTTGTCCACGTCGAGGCAGGGAATGATGCGTTTGGCCAGGGCCATGGTCGATCTCTCTCGTAGGGTGGACAACCGCGCAGCGTTGTCCACCGGGTCACCGAATGCACGGTGGACAAGCGAAGCGTTGTCCACCCTACGGCTTATTCATCCTTGTACTTCAGTGTGTAGGGTGGATCACGCTTCACCGATCCACCGCGGATCAGCGAATCACTCGTCCTTGTACTTCAGGTCGCAGAGCGCCTGCGCCTCAGCGACGTCGAGCGTGCCTTCGTAGATCGCCCGGCCGGTGATGGCGCCGATGATGCCCGGGGTGTTGGTGTCGAGCAGCTTCTGGATGTCGCCGATGTTGTGGATGCCGCCGGAAGCGATCACCGGGATGCGGCTGGCGTTGGCCAGCGCCACGGTCGCCTCGACGTTGCAGCCCTGCATCATGCCGTCCTTGGCGATGTCGGTGTAGACGATCGCCGAGACGCCATCGGCCTCGAAGCGGCGGGCCAGATCGACGGCCTGCACGCTGGAGACTTCCGCCCAGCCATCAGTGGCGACAAAGCCGTCCTTCGCATCAAGGCCAACGATGACCTTGCCCGGAAATGCGCGACAGGCCTCGGTGACGAACTCCGGCTCTTTGACCGCCTTGGTACCGATGATCACGTAGCTGACGCCGGCGCGCACGTAGTGCTCGATGGTTTCCAGGGTACGGATACCGCCACCGATCTGGATCGGCAGATCCGGGTAACGCCTGGCGATGGCGGTGACCACCTCGCCGTTGACCGGCTGGCCTTCGAAGGCGCCGTTGAGGTCGACCAGATGCAGACGACGGCAACCGGCCTCGACCCACTTGGCGGCCATGGCCACCGGGTCGTCGGAAAACACCGTGGCATCGTCCATCAGGCCCTGGCGCAGACGCACGCAGGCGCCGTCCTTGAGATCGATAGCGGGGATAATCAGCATGGCTTGAACCTGTTCAAATCAAGTGTCGGTTAAGGGTCAGCTCTTCTCGAGCGCCCACAAGTCGCTTTCGATGCTTTCGAACCGTTCCTTCAGGTGGCTCTGCACGTCGAAGATCGCCTTGTTGTAATACAGCGGTGCGATTTCACGGGCGAACAGATCGAGCACTTCCTGCGCTTCGAACGAGCCCAGCTCGACCTCGAAACGCTCTTCCAGAAAGCGCTTGATGACCTGCTGCGCCGCCTGTTCCTGAGCGGCATCCAGCGTCAGGACCGGCGGCTTGAGCTTGGCCCGGCTCATTTACCAGCGGCCATCCCAGGCGGCGAAATTCTGCAGCAGCTGCAGGCCGTGGGTGTGGCTCTTCTCCGGGTGGAACTGCACGGCGAAGCGCGAGCCGTCAGCCAGCGCCGCAGCGAAGTCCTTGCCGTAGTGACCGCGGCCGACCACCTGGCGCGGGTTGCCGGCGTCGATGTAGTAGCTGTGTACGAAGTAGAAGCGGCCGTTATCCGGGATCGCATGCCAGAGCGGGTGGTCCACCGCCTGCTTGACCTCGTTCCAGCCCATGTGCGGCACCTTCAGGTGCTCGCCGTCCTCGTGCAGGTCCTTGCCGAAGAAACGCACCTGGCCGGGAAACAGGCCGATGCAGTCGACACCGTCGTTCTCCTCGCTGCGCTCCATCAGCGCCTGCATGCCGACGCAGATGCCGAGGAACGGACGGTCCTGGCTGACTTCGCGGACCAGTTCGTCGAAGCCCAGCCGGCGAATCTCGGCCATGCAATCGCGAATCGCGCCGACGCCGGGAAACACCACGCGGTCGGCTTCACGGATGACCTGCGCATCGCTGGTGATCAGCACGCGGCCAGCGCCGACGTGTTCCAGCGCCTTGGCCACCGAATGCAGGTTGCCCATGCCGTAGTCGATGACGGCAACGGTCTGCATCACAGGCACCCCTTGGTCGACGGCATCTGCCCGGCCATGCGTGGATCGAGCTCGACGGCCATGCGCAGCGCGCGGCCGAAGGCCTTGAACACCGTCTCGATCTGGTGGTGGGTATTGATGCCACGCAAGTTGTCGATGTGCAGGGTGACCAGGGCGTGGTTGACGAAGCCCTGGAAGAATTCCTGGAACAGGTCGACGTCGAACTTGCCAACCACCGCGCGGGTGTAAGGCACATTCATGGTCAGCCCCGGACGCCCGGAAAAGTCGATCACCACGCGCGACAAGGCCTCGTCCAGCGGCACGTAGGAATGCCCGTAGCGGGTCATGCCCTTCTTGTCGCCGACGGCCTTGGCAAAGGCCTGGCCGAGGGTGATGCCGACGTCCTCGACGGTGTGGTGGTCGTCGATGTGCAGGTCGCCGTTGCACTCGATATCCAGGTCGATCAGCCCGTGACGGGCGATCTGGTCGAGCATGTGCTCGAGGAAGGGCACGCCGATGGCGAAGCGCGCCTTGCCGGTGCCATCCAGATTGATGGTGACCTTGACCTGGGTTTCCAGGGTGTTGCGCTCTACGTAAGCCGTACGTTCGGACATCAACAGCTCCGCTGATCGTGGGCGAAAAGGGGCACATTATAGGCGCAAACGCCGCAGCACGGATACGCGCCGGGCTTACTGGACTGCATCTTGCAGGAACCTGCGCGTCAACCCGCGGAGGTGCCGCCCATGCACGGACGGAAAATGCCTGCGACCCTGCGCTTCATGCTGGCGTCCCGGCGCAGCGAACTGCTCGGCCTGGAGGATCTGGCGCGCACCTGCGAGCTGGTCACCCGCATCAGCCAACTGGTGCACGCGCTGCAGAAGGAGCGCGGCTACTCGAACATCTACCTCAGCGGCAACGCCGCCCATCAGCGTCAGCAGCTGGACGTGCTAAGCCTGGAAGCCGAGGCGCTGGAGCGCGACGCGCGCCTGGATCTGGATCGTATCGATCTGGATGCCGTCAGCAGCGCCGACAAGACCCGCCTGTTCACCCGCATCGCCTATGCACTGCACAGCCTCGACGAGCTGCCCGGGCTGCGCCGGCGCATCCGCGAGCACGCGATCAGCATGCAGGACGCCACGGCGACACTGGTACGACTGATCGGCGGGCTGCTGGCGGTGGTGTTCGAGGCCGCCGACACCGCCGCCGATCCGGACATCACCCGTTGCCTGGTGGCGCTGTTCAATTTCATGCAGGGCAAGGAACTGGCCGGCCAGGAGCGTGCACTGGGTGTGGTCGGCTTCGCCAGCGGCTATTTCCCCGCGGACAAGCTGGAGCGCCTGGAACACCTGCTCGAAGGCCAGGAGCGCTGCTTTGCCACCTTCAGCCGTTTCGCCAGCTCGTCGGCGCAGGGGCTGTGGCTGTCGCTGTGCGCGAGCGAGAGCAACGTCCAGGCCTGCCGCCTGCGCGACATCGCCCGCCGAACCAGCCCGGGGGCGGCGGTCGATCCGCAGCTGTGCGAGCTTTGGTTCGAATTGCACACGCGCCGCATCGATGCGATGAAGAGTGTCGAAACCTGCCTGGAGCAAGACCTGCTGCAACAGTGCCGGCACAGCATCGAGCGCATCCGCAAGGACCTGCTGAGCCATCGCAAGCTGCTCGACGGCATCGCCGACATGCACGCCGCAGCCGAGCAGGCCAAGCTGTTCAGCGTACAGGCCAGCGATCTCGATACGCCGCCGCCGGACGGCATGACCGCTATGGTGGCCCGCTCGACCCTGGAGCTGCTGCTGACCCAGAGCGTGCGCCTGCAGGGCCTCAATGAAGAGCTGCGCGAGGCGCGCCAGGCGCTGGACGAGCGCAAACAGGTGGAGCGGGCCAAGCAGCAGCTCATGCGCCAGCAGGGCTTCTCCGAAGGCGAGGCCTACAGCTGGCTGCGCCAGGCCGCGATGAACCAGGGCCTGCGCCTGGAGGAGGTCGCCCAGCGCCTGCTGTCGCTGGAACTACCGGCATCCGCAAGCGCGTCCGGGCGCACGCAGGGCCAGCGTTCCAGGCACTGAAAACAGGCACGCCGCCCTCGAACACCGCCCCTCCTGCCCCGCGGGTGTGCATCTACCCGCAGACCACCCCGCATCCCGCAGCCGTCGATGTCGACCAGCCTCATCGGCGCGCCGGGACGCCAATCCTTCCGAACTGGCCAAGTGCCTGATTTGCCGACGCTGACCGGCTCAATCGATGCCGTGCCAGCGCCTGTCGCCGGGTGTCCGTGCATTCCTGGCACAGCTTTCGCAATGACTCGAACAAGGCCGGATCATGCCGGCTTCCACAACTCCTCATAGGACAACGGTGTCCACGCTCTCCGGCTCAGCCGGTTGGTGTGGCGCCGTTTTTTTTCGCCCAAAGGAAATTCGACCATGACCGACAAGCCGCACAACGACCAGCCCAGCGACCTGACCCTGGCCTCGCGCCGCAGCTTTCTCAAGCACTCGATCATCGCCGCCAGCGGCGTCGCCCTGTTCGGCGGCATGTCGCTGGACATGCGCTCGGCGGCCTGGGCCGCGGGTGGTGATGTGGAAACGCCCAAAGCGAAGCTCGGCTTCATCGCCCTGACCGACGCCGCGCCGCTGTTCGTCGCCGCCGAGAAGGGCTTTTTCGCCAAATACGGAATGACCGAGGTCGAGGTACTCAAGCAGTCGTCCTGGGGCACCACCCGCGACAACCTGGTGCTCGGCGCGGCGAAGAACGGCATCGATGGCGCGCACATCCTGACGCCCATGCCGTACCTGATCAGCGCCGGTATCGTCACGCCGAACAACCAGCCGGTGGCCATGTCGATCCTCGCGCGGCTGAACCTGTCCGGCCAGTGCATCTCGGTCGGCGAGGAATATCGCGACCTGAAGATCGGCCTCGACAGCACGCCGTTCAAGGCCGCGCTGGAAGCGAAGAAGGCCAGCGGCAAGAAAGTCAGCGCGGCGATGACCTTCCCCGGCGGCACCCATGACCTGTGGATGCGCTACTGGCTGGCGGCCGGCGGCATCGACCCGAACGCCGACATCAACACCATCGTCGTGCCGCCGGCACAGATGGTCGCCAACATGAAGGTCGGCAGCATGGACACCTTCTGCGTCTGTGAGCCGTGGAACGCCCAGCTGATCAACCAGAAGATCGGCTACACCGCCAACACAACCGGCGAGCTGTGGCACAACCACCCGGAAAAAGCCTTCGCCCTGCGCAGCGACTACGTGGCGGCCAACCCCAACGCGGCCAAGGCGCTGACCATGGCGATCATGGAAGCCCAGCAGTTCTGCGAAAAGGCCGAGAACAAGGAGGAAGTGGCGAAGATCTGCTCGCAGCGCAAGTGGATCGGCGCCCCCTACAAGGACATCGTCGACCGCATGAAGGGCAACTTCGCCTACGGCACCGGCAAGGTCATCGAGAACCATCCCGAGCAGATGCGCTACTGGGACGACCACGCCTCCTACCCGTTCCAGAGCCACGACCTCTGGTTCCTCACCGAGAACAAGCGCTGGGGCTACCTGCCGGCCGACTTCGACAGCCAGGCGTTGATTGCCAAGGTCAACCGCGAAGACATCTGGCGCGCCGCCGCCGGCGAGCTGAACCTGCCCGCCGAGCTGATCCCGACCTCCACCTCCCGCGGCGTGGAGAGGTTCTTCGACGGCAAGCTGTTCGACCCTGAGAACCCGCAAGCCTATCTGGACAGCCTGACCATCAAGGCCATGGCCTGATAACCGCAACCCGCGAGGAAAAGCCCATGAATGCCAATGTCAAACTGCAGCCCGCCAGCGCCGAGCCGGTGTCCATCGTCCGCCCATCGCGGCTCGCCACGCTGGCTCGGCGCAGCGGCCGCCACGCGCTGCAGCAGCTGGTACCGCCGCTGGTGATCCTGCTGCTGCTCGGCGTGATCTGGGAGATGCTCTGCTCCGGCGCCGATGCCGCGCTGCCGCCGCCGTCGCAGGTGATTGCGGAAACCTGGGAGCTGATCATCGATCCGTTCTATGCCAACGGCGGCAATGACGTGGGCCTGGCCTGGCAACTGCTGGCCAGCCTCGAGCGGGTCGCGGTCGGCTACCTGCTGGCGGTGGTCGCCGGCGTCGGCCTGGGCGTTCTGATCGGCCAGTCGGACTGGGCCATGCGCGGCCTCGATCCGATCTTCCAGGTGCTGCGCACCGTGCCGCCACTGGCCTGGCTGCCGCTGTCGCTGGCGGGCTTCCAGGACAGCCATCCTTCGGCACTGTTCGTCATCTTCATCACAGCGATCTGGCCGATCATCATCAATACCGCGGTGGGCATCCGCAACATCCCGCAGGACTACCGCAACGTCGCCCAGGTCCTGCAGCTGAACGGTTTCGAATACTTCAAGACCATCATGCTGCCGGCCGCCGCACCGTACATCTTCACCGGGCTGCGCATCGGCGTCGGCCTGTCCTGGCTGGCGATCATCGCCGCGGAGATGCTCATCGGCGGCGTCGGCATCGGCTTCTTCATCTGGGATGCGTGGAACGCCTCGCGCATCAGCGACATCATCCTCGCGCTCGTCTACATCGGCGTGGTCGGCTTCGTGCTCGATCGCCTGGTGGCCTTCGTCGGCCAGCGCATCACCCGCGGCATTCCGGCCAATTGAGGAGCAACGCCATGAGCTATCTCTCCATCGAACACCTGGACAAGAGTTTCGTGCGCGGCAACCTCGCCTCGCAGGTGCTCAAGGACATCAACCTGAACATCGCCAAGGGCGAGTTCATCTCCATCATCGGCCACTCCGGCTGCGGCAAGTCGACGGTGCTGAACATCGTCGCCGGGCTGCTCGACCCCAGTCTCGGCGGCGTGATCCTCGACGGCAAGGAAGTCCGCGGCCCCGGACCGGACCGCAGCATGGTGTTCCAGAACCACTCGCTGCTGCCCTGGCTGACCGTCTACGAGAACGTCGAAGTGGCGGTGAACAAGCTGTTCAAGCGCAGCATGAACAAGCGCGAGCGGCGCGACTGGATCGAGCACAACCTGGCGCTGGTGAACATGGGCCACGCGCTGAACAAGTATCCGCAGGAAATCTCCGGCGGCATGAAGCAGCGCGTCGGCATCGCCCGCGCGCTGGCGATGAAGCCCAAGGTGCTGCTGCTCGACGAGCCCTTTGGCGCCCTCGATGCGCTGACCCGCGCGCACCTGCAGGACGAGGTGATGAAGATCCAGAAGGACCTGGGCAACACCATGATGATGATCACCCACGATGTCGACGAAGCCGTGCTGCTCTCCGACCGCATCGTGATGATGACCAACGGCCCCTCGGCGACCATCGGCGAGATCCTCGAGGTGAAGCTGCCGCGCCCGCGCGACCGCATCGCCCTGGCCGACGACCCCGAGTACAACCACTACCGCCGCGCGGTGCTGAGCTTTCTCCACGAGCGCCATCGCCTGCATTGACGGGTGCGCCCACCGCCGGCGTCTCGTGCGCTGGCGGCGGTTCGGCGTATCCTTGCCGGCACTTCTGCTCAGCCGTCGCAAGGTCGCCATGCCCGTCTACGTCGAATCCGTCACCCAGCCAAGCCCGCAGGATTTAACCGATCTGGCGAAAATCTATGCCGATGCGCCCGAATGGCTGCTGACGCCCTATGCCAGCGCCGACGCGCTGATCGCGGCGGCGCTGGCCGATGGCAGCCTGATCGCCGGGCGCTTCAACGACCGCCTGCTCGGTGCCGCCCTGCTGCAGCGCGGCGACGAAGCCTGGCGTCTGTCGCACCTGTGCGTGCGCAAAGTCACCCGCAAACGCGGTGTCGGCCGCCGGCTGCTGGAAGAAACCCAGCGCCAGGCCGCCGAGGCCGGCAAGCCGCTGCGCCTGGCCGCGCCCGCAGGGCATCCGGAAGCCGCCACCCTGGCGGCACGAACCCATCTGCCGCTGGACCCGCTGTAGATACGACGGCGGGCTGAATGGTGGGCTGAAGCCCGCCCTGCTCAGTGCCGGGACCAACGCCAAGACCTTGCACCGGCTGAATCGCCTGCATGCCCGGCGCTTCGACCCGTCGTGCGGAACCAGCACCCCGGACGCCACTCCAACGCCGACCGCATTCCCGACATGGGAAGGCACGGGGCTATACTCGGCACTTTTCTGATCGCTCATCTACAAGGATTCGTCCATGAAATCGCTCGGCAAAATCCTGGGTCTGGTCTTTCTCGGGCTGTTGCTGATCGTCGTGGCGGCGGGCTTCGCCCTGACCCACCTATTCGATCCCAACGACTACAAGGACGAGATCCGCGACCTGGCGCGCAGCAAGGCCGGTCTCGAACTGGACATCAAAGGCGACATCGGCTGGAGCCTGTTCCCCTGGCTTGGCCTGGAGCTGCACGAAACCACCCTGGCCAGCACGCAGACACCCGAGCAGCCGTTCGCCGACCTGCGCATGCTCGGCCTGTCGGTGCGGGTGATGCCACTGCTGAGCCGCGAAGTGCAGATGAGCGATATCACGGTCAACGGCCTCAACCTCACCCTGAGCCGTGACGAGCAGGGCCGCGGCAACTGGGAAGGCGTCGGCCAGCCGGCCAGGCAGCCCGAGCAAACTGCGCAAGGCCCGGACGCGAGCGAACCGCAGCTGGAGGCCGAGGCAGCCCCCGCATCACGCAGCAGGCCACTGAGCCTGGACATCGACAGCCTGACCGCCAGCGATGCCCGCGTCACCTACCACGACGCCAGGACCGGCCAGCAATACAGCGCCGAAGGCATCGAGCTGAGCACCGGCGCGATCCGCGAAGGCAGCCCGATTCCGCTCAAGCTCAATGCCTTCTTCGGCAGCAACCAGCCGGTGATGCGTGCACGCACCGAACTGCAAGGCGCGCTGCGCTTCGACAACCAGCTCAAGCGCTACCAGTTCGAGGACATGCGCCTGTCCGGCGAGGCCTCCGGCGAGCCCCTGCAGGGCAAGACGCTGAGCTTCAGCGCCCAGGGCCAGTTGCTGGTGGATCTCGCCGCGCAGATCGCCGAATGGAACAGCCTGAAGTTCACCGCCAACCAGCTGCGCGGCCTTGGCGAGCTGAAAGTGCGCGACCTGCAGAGCGAGCCGAAGATCAGCGGCGCAGTGACCGTGGCCCAGTTCAACCTGCGCGAGTTTCTCCAGGGCACCGGCCAGCAACTGCCGGCCATGGCTGACGCTGCCGCACTGAGCAGGGCCGAGCTGGTCAGTCGCCTGAGCGGAACGCCGAACAGCCTGGCGCTGGAAGAGCTGACCCTGAAGCTGGACGACAGCACCTTCACTGGCCGCATCGCCATCAGCGACTTCGCTCGCCAGGCACTGCGCGTCGATCTCAAGGGCGACCGCTTCGACCTCGACCGCTACCTGCCGCCACCGAGCAAGGACGACTCCGCCGGCGCGGCACGCGCGAGCGAGGTCCAGAGCACCCGGGCCAGCGCCGTCGGCAACGGCACCACGCCCCTGCCCGATGCGCCGACCCAGGCGGCCTGGAGCGAGGCATCGGTGCTGCCGCTGGAGCAGTTGCGCAAGCTCGACAGTGAGCTCGATCTGGCCATCGGCAGCCTGACCGCAATGAAGATCCCGCTGGACGGCTTCAACCTCAAGGCTCGTGCCCGCAACGGCCTGCTGACCCTGCAGGAACTGCGCGGCGGGCTGTATGGCGGCCGCCTGGACGGCTCGGCCAGCCTCGACGTGCGCCCCGCCCAGCCGCTGCTGACGCTGCAAAGCCGCTTCAATGGCGTGCCGGTCGAGCGCCTGCTGGAAAGCCAGGACGAGGACGTGGTGGTCAAGGGCCTGCTGAACCTGGACGCCGACCTGCGCACCCAGGGCAACAGCGAGAAGGACTGGATCGACAACCTCAACGGCAAGGTCGGTTTCATCATCGACAACGGCATGCTGGTCGACGCCAACCTCGAGCAGCAGCTGTGCCGCGCCATCGCCACCCTCAACCGCAAGCCGCTTAGCGGTGAGCCACGCAGCAAGGACACGCCGTTCCGCGAGCTCAAGGGCAACCTGACGCTGCGCAACGGCATCGCCAGCAACCCCGACCTCAAGGCCAGCATTCCGGGCCTGACCGTCAACGGCAACGGCGACGTCGATCTGCGCGTGCTGGGCATGGACTACCGCGTCGGCATCGTCATCGAGGGCGACAAGGGCGCCATGCCGGACCCGGCCTGCCAGGTAAACGAGCGCTACGTCGGCATCGAATGGCCGCTGCGCTGCCGCGGCCCGCTGGAACTGGGCGCCAAGGCCTGCCGCTTCGACAATGACGCACTGGGCAAGGTCGCCGCGCGCCTGGCCGGCGAGAAGCTCAGCGAGAAGATCGAGGAGAAGCTCGGCGACAAGGTCAGTCCGGAGCTCAAGGACGCCCTCAAGGGTCTGTTCAAGCGATGACTCCTGAACAGTTCGGCATGGCGGTCCTCGACTGGTTCGACCGCCATGGCCGCAAGGACCTGCCCTGGCAGCAGAACATCACGCCGTACCGGGTGTGGGTGTCGGAGATCATGCTGCAGCAGACTCAGGTCAGCACCGTGCTCGGCTACTTCGACCGCTTCATGGAAGCGCTGCCGACGGTCGAAGCGCTCGCCGCCGCGGCCGAAGACGAAGTGCTGCACCTGTGGACCGGCCTCGGCTACTACAGCCGCGCACGCAATCTGCACAAGACCGCCAAGCTCATTACTGCTGAACATGGCGGTGTTTTCCCGGCGGATGTCGACCGCCTTGCCGAATTTCCTGGCATCGGCCGTTCCACGGCCGGAGCCATCGCCAGCATCAGCCTGGGCCTGCGCGCGCCGATCCTCGACGGCAACGTCAAGCGTGTGCTGGCCCGCTATGTCGCCCAGGACGGCTATCCCGGCGAGCCGAAGGTGGCTCGCCAGCTGTGGGCGGTAGCCGACCGCTTCACCCCGCAGCAGCGGGTCAACCATTACACCCAGGCGATGATGGATCTCGGCGCCACGCTGTGTACCCGCAGCCGGCCGAGTTGCCTGCTCTGCCCGCTCAAGGACGGCTGCCGCGCCCATCTGCTCGGGCGCGAAACCGAATTCCCGGTGCCCAAGCCGCGCAAGGCACTGCCGCAGAGGCGCACGCTGATGCCGCTGCTGGCCAACCGCGACGGCGCCATCCTGCTGTACCGGCGCCCTTCCACCGGCCTCTGGGGCGGGCTCTGGAGCCTGCCGGAGCTGGAAGACCTCGCGGCCCTCGATCCACTGGCAGAACGCCATGCCCTGCAGCTGGAAGATCGTCGCGAGCTGCCGGGGCTGACCCATACCTTCAGCCATTTCCAGCTGACCATCGAGCCCTGGCTGATCAGGGTCAAGTCCGCGGCCGACGCCGTGGCCGAGGCCGACTGGCTCTGGTATAACCTCGCCACCCCGCCGCGCCTCGGCCTTGCCGCGCCGGTTAAGACACTGCTCAAGCGCGCCGCCGCTGAATTGAATGCAGGAGAAGCCTCATGACCCGCACCGTGAATTGCCGCAAGTACAACGAAGAACTCCCCGGCCTCGACCGCCCGCCGTTTCCAGGCCAGAAAGGCGAGGACATCTACAACAACATCTCCAGGCAGGCCTGGGACGACTGGCAGAAGCATCAGACTATGCTGATCAACGAGCGCCGGCTGAACATGATGAACGCCGAGGACCGCAAGTTCCTTCAGGGCGAGATGGACAAGTTCTTCTCCGGCGAGGATTACGCCAAGGCCGAAGGCTACGTGCCACCGAGCGAATGACCGTCGGCTACGCTAAGCGCCCGTCCGGATTAAATATTTCCGGACCACGCTTGACAGGCAAAAGCCAAATCCGTCTAATAGCGCCCCGTTGCCCAGGTAGCTCAGTCGGTAGAGCAGGGGATTGAAAATCCCCGTGTCGGCGGTTCGATTCCGTCCCTGGGCACCACCTTTCGTTTTCAGGTGGTGTCAGCATCACCCGAAAGCCCACAAGAAGCCCGCCCAGTGCGGGCTTTTTTTGTTTTCTGCACTTCCCTGGCCTTCCCTTGTACGTCCTGACTTTTAGGGCCAAGCTTTGGGCACGCCGGTTCGGTTGGCTCATGCGTTGCGAGGTTTCATATGCCACGCGGAGCCAAATCGTGACCGAGCGTGCACAAAAGTAGCCAACCCGGAGGACAGCGCTGACTAGCTGACGGCTCACCAAGGGCGCCAGTGCATGCCGGGTGTCTCCCCCTGGGATGTCTCGAGTCCGATCTTCAGCACCACCCAGGGCGCCCGGTATCGGCGCTGCCGCTGCCGCTCTTGCGGTGACACCAACTTGCGGGAGCCACAGTGCGCATCTCGCCCAACCTCCAACCAGAGGCCAGACCGACCTATGGAAGCCGACAAGAAGCTCCCCAAAGCCATCATCCTCTTCCCCGTCTTCATTCCCGCAGTAGTCGTGACCCTGCTGCTGGTGATCGGCACGATCAGCAACCCAACGCTGGCCGGTGAAGTCTTCAGCTCGACGCTGTCCTTCATCACGACCAACTTCGGCTGGTTCTACATGCTCTCGGTGGCGTTCTTCCTGGTGTTCATCGTCGGCATCGCAATGACGCCATGGGGCAACATCAAGCTGGGGCCGGATCATGCCGAGCCGCAATACAGCTTCCCGGCCTGGTTCGCCATGCTGTTTTCCGCTGGCTACGGCATTGCGCTGCTGTTCTTCGGCGTCGCTGAACCTGTGTTGCACTACGCATCGCCGCCAGCCGGCGCTGCCGAGACCGTCGACGCGGCGAAGCAGGCCATGCAGATCGCCTTCTTTCACTGGGGCTTCCATATCTGGGCGATCTATGGGCTGACCGGCCTGGTACTGGCGTATTTCTCGTTCCGCCACGGCCTGCCGCTGTCCATGCGCTCGGCGCTCTATCCGATCATTGGTGAGCGCATCTATGGGCCGATCGGCCATGTCGTGGACGTCTTCGCGATTCTCGGCACGCTGTTCGGCATCGCCACCACGCTCGGTTTGTCGGTCACCCAGATCAACGCGGGGATCAATTATCTCTGGCCATCGATCCCGATCAGCATCGACGTGCAGATCATCGCCATCGCGATCATCACCGGCCTGGCGATCTGCTCGGTGGTTGCGGGCCTGGACAAGGGCGTGAAGAACCTTTCGCTGCTGAACATGATCCTGGCGATCGGCCTGATGCTCTTCGTGTTTCTGGTCGGGCCGAGCATCTTCATTCTCGAAACCTTCCTGCAGAACACCGGTAGCTACCTGAACAACATCATCGAGCGCACCTTCAACCTGCAGGCCTACAGCCGCAGCGACTGGATCGGCAACTGGACGCTGTTCATCTTCGGCTGGACCATCGCCTGGTCGCCCTTCGTCGGGCTGTTCATCGCCAAGATCAGCCGTGGCCGAACCATCCGTCAATTCGTCTTCGGCGTGATGTTCGTGCCGACCATTTTCACCTTTCTCTGGTTCTCGGTGTTCGGCGATACCGCGCTGCACATGATCATGGTCGAAGGCTATACCTCGCTGATCGGCGACGTGCAGGCGGACAACGCCATCGCCCTGTTCAAGCTGTTCGAACTGCTGCCGATGACGTCCATCGCCTCGTTCCTGGCGGTGGTGCTGATCATCACCTTCTTCGTCACCTCGTCGGACTCCGGCTCTCTGGTCATCGACTCGCTTGCTGCTGGTGGCGCGATGCATACACCAGTGTGGCAGCGGGTGTTCTGGGCCAGCACCGAGGGCGTGGTGGCGGCAGCCCTGCTGCTGGCCGGCGGGCTCAGTGCCCTGCAGACCATGACCATCGCCAGCGCCCTGCCATTCGCGATCATCATGATGATCGCCGCGCTGGGCATGTGGCGCGCACTGGTGATCGAAGGCCACCACGAAACCAGTCTGCAAAGCCACATGCAGGGCAGCCGGCTGGCGAGCAATGCCGGCCCCGGACTGTGGAAGAAGCGCCTGGCGGGGATGGTCAGCTTCCCCAGCCGGGAAGAGGTCGACGGCTTCATGAACACCACGGTACTGAAAGCCATGCGCCGCGTGCAGCGCGAGCTCAGTGGCCAGGAATGGGCTGCCGAAGTGCATACCGATGAGGCCCACTCGCGGCTTTACCTCGAAGTCATCAAGGATGATCAGGTCGATTTCATTTACGAGATCCGGGCGGTCGGTTACGCCATGCCGGCGTTCGCCCTGGCCGAAGGGCCGGAGGCGGACGAGCAGTACTACCGTGCAGAAGTCTTCCTGCGCCGCGGCGGTCAGCATTACGACATCTACGGCTACGACCAGGCCGACATCATCAGCGACATCCTCGATCAGTTCGAGAAGTACCTGCACTTCCTGCACATCTCCCCCGGCAGCCTGCCCTGGAAGATGGAGGAGCATGACGAGATGCTCGGTAACGAACCCGAGGCGCCGAAGGACGCACCGCAATAGCGCTACGCCGCGGCTGTCGGCATGGCAGACGCGGCGAAGCCGCCAGCCAAATGTCGCCGTTGCCGACATTTGGCGGCTTTTAGGTGCGCACAGGCCGATCAGTTCGGCCTTATCCAAGCTTGGCGCTTGCTCCGGTGCATGCTAGGTTTGCGCCTCGCCAGGATGGCGAGCCGTTCGCCTGGAGTGCACCAACAGATATCTGGACCACGGCGATGTTCGCCGGTCCACAAGAGGACCCCTCATGGCCGAGGCCATCCCTGCTCTGGAAATCCGCAACCTGCACAAGCGCTACGGCGACCTGGAAGTTCTCAAAGGCATTTCGCTGACCGCTCGAGACGGCGATGTGATTTCCATCCTCGGCTCTTCAGGTTCAGGCAAATCCACGTTCCTGCGCTGCATCAACCTGCTGGAAAACCCCAACGAGGGCGAGATTCTGGTGGCTGGCGAGCAGCTCTTGCTCAAGCGCGACAAGCAGGGCGACCTGATCGCCGCCGACGGCAAGCAGCTCAACCGGATTCGCAGCGAGCTGGGCTTCGTGTTCCAGAACTTCAACCTCTGGCCGCACATGACCATCCTCGACAACATCATCGAGGCGCCGCGCCGGGTGCTAGGCCAGAGCAAGGCCGAGGCCACCGATGTCGCCGAAGCGCTGCTGGCCAAGGTGGGCATCGCCGACAAGCGCCACGTCTACCCCAATCAGCTTTCCGGTGGCCAGCAGCAGCGCGCGGCGATCGCCCGCACACTGGCGATGCAGCCCAAGGTAATCCTGTTCGACGAGCCCACCTCGGCGCTGGACCCGGAAATGGTACAAGAAGTGCTTGCAGTGATCCGGTCGCTCGCCGAGGAAGGCCGCACCATGCTGCTCGTCACCCATGAGATGAATTTCGCCAAGCAGGTATCCAGCGAAGTGGTTTTCCTCCACCAGGGCCTGGTCGAGGAACAAGGAACGCCCGAGCAGGTATTTGACAATCCTCAATCGGCGCGCTGTAAACAATTCATGTCCAGCCATCGCTAATGGAGCAACACCGCATGAAGAGCTATAAGAAGATCCTGCTGACAGCCGCTGCATCCCTGATCATCGGCACCCAGGCATTTGCCGCGGATAAACTGCGGATCGGTACCGAAGGCGCCTACCCGCCCTTCAACCTGATCGATGCCAGCGGCAAGGTGGTCGGCTTCGACCTGGATATCGCCCACGCCCTGTGCGCCAAGATGAAAGTGGAGTGTGAAGTGGTCACCTCCGACTGGGACGGCATCATTCCGGCCCTGAACGCCGGCAAGTTCGATTTCCTGGCCGCCTCCATGTCGGTCACCGAAGAGCGCAAGAACGCCGTCGACTTCACCGATCACTACTACACCAACAAGCTGCAGTTCGTAGCGCCCAAGTCCGGTGACTTCAAGACCGACAAGGACTACCTGGACGGCAAGGTGATCGGCGCCCAGCGCGCGACCATCGCCGGCACCTGGCTGGAAGACAACCTGGACGGCGTGGTCGACATCAAGCTCTACGACACTCAGGAAAATGCTTACCTGGATCTGGCTGCCGGTCGTGTCGATGGCATCCTCGCCGACACCTTCGTACAGTGGGAATGGCTCAAGAGCGACGCCGGCAAGGACTTCGAGTTCAAGGGCGAGCCGGTCTTCGATGACGACAAGATCGCCATCGCCGTACGCAAGGGCAACGATGAGCTGCGCGAGAAGCTGAACAAGGCGCTGGCCGACATCGTCGCCGACGGCACCTACAAGCAGATCAACGACAAGTATTTCCCGTTCAGCATTTACTGATCCAACCGAGCCGAAGCCCGGTCGCCTGAACACTGGCCGACCGGGCTTCGGTGCTTGAGCTCCTATGATTCCTGACCTTCACGGATTCGGTCCGGCGCTGCTCGCCGGTACCTGGATGACCATCCAACTGGCTCTCGCGTCGCTGGCGCTGGGGCTGGTACTCGGGCTGCTCGGCGCCCTTGCCAAAACCTCACCCTACAGCGCCCTGCGCTGGGTGGGCGGCACCTATTCGACCATCGTGCGCGGCGTTCCCGAACTGCTCTGGGTACTGCTGATCTACTTCGGCACCATCAGCCTGATTCGCGGCATCGGCGAACTGTTCGGCATCGAGAACCTGGCCCTGAGCCCGTTCGCCGCCGGCACCATCGCCCTCGGCCTGTGCTTCGGTGCCTATGCCACCGAAGTATTCCGCGGTGCGCTGCTGGCCATTCCCAAGGGCCACCGCGAGGCCGGCCTGGCGCTGGGGCTGGGCAAACGGCGGATCTTCACGCGCTTGATCCTGCCGCAAATGTGGCGCCTGGCCCTGCCCGGCCTGGGCAACCTGTTCATGATCCTGATGAAAGACACCGCACTGGTTTCGGTGATCGGTCTGGAGGAGATCATGCGCCGCTCGCAGATCGCGGTAACCGCCAGCAAGGAGCCCTTCACCTTCTTCCTGGTGGCGGCCTTCATCTACCTGTGCCTGACCATCGTCGCGATGATCGGCATGCACTTCCTCGAAAAACGTGCCGGACGCGGCTTCGTGCGGAGCGCAGCATGACCTGGGAAATCTTCATCAAGTGGCTGCCTAGCTTCATCGAAGGCGCCTGGCTGACCCTGCAACTGGTCGGCGTATCGGTCGTCGCCGGGCTGATCCTCGCCGTACCGCTGGGTATCGCCCGTTCCTCCCGGCTGCTGGCGGTGCGCGCACTGCCCTATGGCTACATCTTCTTCTTCCGTGGCACGCCGCTGCTGGTCCAGCTGTTCCTCGTCTACTACGGCATGGCGCAGTTCGATGTCGTGCGCCAGAGCGCGCTCTGGCCCTTTCTGCGCGATCCCTACTGGTGCGCGATCATCACCATGACACTGCATACCGCCGCCTACATCGCCGAGATCATCCGCGGCGCGATCCAGAACGTGCCTCATGGCGAGGTCGAAGCAGCCCGCGCGCTGGGCATGTCACGCGCCCAGGCGCTGCTGCACATCATCCTGCCGCGCGCCACGCGCATCGGCCTGCCGGCCTACAGCAACGAAGTGATCCTGATGCTCAAGGCCAGCGCCCTGGCCAGCACCATCACGCTGCTGGAGCTGACCGGCATGGCACGCAAGATCGCCGCGCGCACCTACCTGCACGAGGAAATGTTCCTCACCGCCGGCCTGATCTACCTGCTGATCGCCTTCATCCTGATGCAGGGCTTCAAGCTGCTGGAGCGCTGGCTGCGGGTCGACGCCTGCCAGGGCCGCTGAGCGCATGACCTGTAGGGTGGATCACGCTTCACCGATCCACCGGGTGGCGCCCCACCGAACGGAGCCACGGTGGATGTTAAGAAACGACATCCACCCTACCTGGGCGGCGGATGAAATCCCGCCTTGCGACCGTTGTCAGACGAACGCCCATTCACACTACGGGATCGCCCATGTCACTCGACATCCAACGCATCGAAATGGACCAGCTCGTGTGCTGGCAAGTCCGCCGCGGTGAGGACGAACTGCTGATCGCCGAACAGGGCGCGCAGATCCTCAGCTATCGCCAGGGCGACGCGCCGCCGATCATCTGGCTCAGCGAAGAGGCCGCCTTTCAGCAGGGCCAGTCGGTACGCGGCGGCATGCCGATCTGCTGGCCCTGGTTCGGCGACCTGGCGCGCAACCCGCAGCCGGTGCAGGCCAGCTACCAAGGCGAGCAGCCAGCGCCCTTCCATGGCCTGGTGCGTGCGCTGCCCTGGCAGTTGCGCGAACAACGCAGCGATGGCGGCGCTGCGATTCTCGAATTTCACTGCCCGCAGGCGCTCGGCGCATTGCCGGGCTGGCCGCACCGGGTCGAGCTGAGGTTGCAGATCCGCCTGGCCGACGAACTGGAGCTCAGCCTCACCAGCAGCAACGTTGGTGACCAGTCCGTCTGCATCAGCCAGGCGCTGCACAGCTACTTCGCCGTCAGCGACATCCAGCAGGTGCGCGTGGAAGGCCTGGCCGGTTGCCCCTACGTCGACACGCTGCAGAACTGGGAAGAGCACCGGCAGGACGGCGATCTGCAGTTCAGCGGCGAGACCGACCGCATCTACCAGCGGCTGCCTGCCACCCTTGCGATCGTCGATCCGGCCTGGAAACGTCGCATCCAGCTCACGACCAATGGCTCGACTTCCGCCGTGCTGTGGAACCCGTGGATCGACAAGGCGCAACGCTTGTCCAGCTTCGCCGATGATGCCTGGCAACGGATGCTGTGCATCGAAACGGCGAACGTGATGAGCGATGTGCTGGTGCTCCAGCCTGGCCAGCGCCATTCGCTCGGAGTAGCCATAAAGGCAAGTTGCACCGATCTATAACATTTTCCAAAGCTATTCTGTGACTCGATAGCTATTTGCATGTAAGTACTTTCTTACATGCAAATAGCGCAAAACCACATAGTTTCAACTGCCTGCCTACCAGGCATTGGCCATATAATTTGAATTGGTTCCGCAGTCAGTTGGTTAATATCTCTCGCTGTAACAGAGATCACACTTCTCGCCTTGAAGGGCGACCAGCCCACGTCTAGGATGCCCATCCCATAAAGGCCCTGTGCAATTTGTTGCGCAGGCGCGGTGCGCAAGAACTTGCGCACCCACTTCTCGGAAACATGCCTCTTGAAAAAAGGGAAGCATGTTTCAAAGTTCACGGATCGAACTTGAGCGTCACGGAAGACCCAATGCACGCCAGCGCACTCAGCAAGCATTATCTGGAACTTGCCAGAAAGCCGGTCAATGACAGCAATTTCGCTGGCGACGATATTCGCTACAGCAGTGAATTCGAATTACTGGAGGCCGAACTGGCCAAGGCCGGAGCGCTGCACCAGACCACCGGCATCGACTGGCAGAAGGTCCGCGAAGGCAGCGAGATGCTGCTCGCCTCGCTATCCAAGGACCTGCGCGCCGCCGCCTGGCTGACCTGGAGCCTGTTCCAGCGCGAGTCCTTCGCCGGTCTGCAAGCTGGCCTCAGCGTCCTGCAGTACCTGTGCAGCAATCACTGGGCCGAACTGCACCCACGCAAGCCACGCACCCGCGCCGCCGCGATCAACTGGCTGCTGCCGCGCCTGGAGCAGACCTTTTCCGAAGACGTGCCGGTCGGCGAGCAGCTGCCGCTGTTCCGCAGCCTGGCCGAGCAGTTGCACGCGCTGGAGCAATGCCTGTCCGCCCATCTGGGCGAAGACGCGCCTTTGCTGCTGCCGCTGTGCCGCCAGCTCGACGGCATGGTCAAACGCGCCAGCCAGGGGCAAGCGCAGCCCGGACCGGTGGGCGCGGCCATTGCCCAGGTCAGGCAGGTCGCCAGCCAGGTCTTCGCCCCCGGCTCGCCGGTCGAGAATGACAAGGAAGCGCTCAAGGCCGTGCGCAGCCTGCAGGAACAGGCGCGCCCGCTGACGGCCTGGTGGCTCAGGCAGCGCACCAGCGACCTGCGCCCTCTGCGCCTGTCGCGCACCCTGCTGTGGCTCAGCATCGACAGCCTGCCGGAGCACAACGGCGAGCAGATCACCGCCTTGCGTGGGATACCTGCCGACAAGCTGGCCAGCTACCAAGAACGCTTCGCTCAGGGGCAGTACGCCGACCTGTTGGTGGACCTGGAAAACAGCACTGTGCGCGCACCGTTCTGGCTGGACGGCCAGCGTTTGACCTGGGCGTGCCTGCAGGAACTGGACGCCGAGCAGGCCATGCGCGAGGTGGAGATCCAGCTCGCGCTGTTCCTGCAACGCGTACCGCGGCTGGAGGAGCTCTGCTTTCACGACGGCACGCCGTTCGCCGATGCCGAAACCCGCGCCTGGATCAGTGGCCAGGTCATGCCCCATGTGCAGCCGGCCACGGCCGCGAGACAGGATGAACCGCCTGCCGTCGGCAACGCGCAGCCGAGCTGGGAGCTCGCCCTGCAAGAGGCCGTGCCGCTATTGCGCAAAAATGGCCTCAAGCCTGCCGTGCAGCAGCTCAAACAGGGCCTGGCGCGCGCCCGGGGCGACCGCGAGCGCTTCTTCTGGCAGTTGAGCCTCGCCCGCCTGTGCTACCAGGCCAGGAAATACGAGTTGGCCAAGACCCAGCTCGAAGCACTCGACCAGCAGCTCGAGGCCAGTGGCCTGGGCAGTTGGGAACCCGATCTCGCCCTCGAGGTACTGCGCCTGTTGCACAGCTGTTGCGAGCTGCTGCCGCAGAACCACGCCGTGCGTGAAAGCAAGGATGAGATTTACCGAAGGCTGTGCCACCTCGATCTCGAAGTGGTGCTGGATTAATCGCAAAGGAGAACACCATGGCCAAAGAAGGCTCGGTTGCACCCAAGGAACGCATCAACGTCACGTTCAAGCCGGCCACCGGCAACGCTCAGGAAGAGGTTGAGCTGCCGCTCAAGCTGATGGTCCTGGGCGATTTCACCCAGCGCCCCGACGATCGCAAGATCGAGGACCGCAAGCCCATCGCCATCGACAAGAACAGCTTCGACGAGGTGCTGGCCAAGCAGGAGCTGAACCTGACCTTTGGCGTACCGAACCGCCTGCAGGACGAAGCCGAAAGCGACGAGCTGGGCATCCAGCTGCGCATCAATTCGATGAAGGACTTCAACCCGGCCAATCTGGTCGATCAGGTCCCGGAGCTGAAGAAACTGATGGAGCTGCGCGACGCCCTGGTCGCGCTGAAGGGACCGCTGGGCAACGCCCCGGCCTTCCGTAAGGCCATCGAAAGCGTACTCGCCGACGACGCCTCGCGTGTCCGCGTCCTCGGCGAGCTGGGGCTGGCGGCCAAAGAGAAGCTGGGCGCCTGACAACATCGACAAGGAAGCTGATTCACATGACCACTAGCGCAGCCGCCGTCGAGCACGGCAACCCACTCGCCGAGGGCGGCATCCTCGACCGCATCATCGCCGAAACCCGCCTGACCCCGGATGACGAGGCCTACGACATCGCCAAGCGTGGCGTCTCGGCCTTCATCGAAGAACTGCTCAAGCCGCAGAACGAAAACGAGCCGGTGAAGAAGGCCATGGTCGACCGCATGATCGCGGAAATCGACGCCAAGCTCAGCCGGCAGATGGACGAAATCCTTCACCATCCGCAGCTCCAGGCGCTGGAAGCTTCCTGGCGCGGCCTCAAGCTGCTGGTGGATCGCACCAACTTCCGCGAGAACATCAGGCTCGAGCTGCTCAACGCTTCCAAGCAGGACCTGCTGGACGACTTCGAGGACAGCCCGGAAATGGTCCAGTCCGGCCTCTACAAGCACATCTACACCGCTGAGTACGGCCAGTTTGGCGGCCAGCCCGTCGGTGCGCTGATCGCCAACTATTTCTTCGACCCCAGCGCACCCGACGTCAAGACCATGCAGTACGTCGCCAGCGTCGCCAGCATGTCCCATGCACCCTTCGTTGCCGCCGCCGGGCCGAAATTCTTCGGCCTGGAAAGCTTCACCGGCCTGCCGGACCTGAAGGATCTCAAGGATCATTTCGAAGGCCCGCAGTTCACCAAGTGGCAGAGCTTCCGCGAACAGGAAGATGCGCGCTACGTCGGCCTGACCGTCCCGCGCTTCCTGCTGCGCAACCCGTACGATCCGGAAGACAACCCGGTCAAGACCTTCGTCTACAAGGAAAACGTCGTTGGCAGCCACGAACACTACCTGTGGGGCAACACCGCCTACGCCTTCGCCAGCCGCCTGACCGACAGCTTCGCCAAGTTCCGCTGGTGCCCGAACATCATCGGCCCGCAGAGCGGTGGCGCAGTGGAAGACTTGCCGCTGCACCACTTCGAGAGCATGGGCGAGATCGAGACCAAGATCCCGACCGAGGTGCTGGTTTCCGACCGTCGCGAGTACGAGCTTGCCGAGGAGGGCTTTATCGCCCTGACTATGCGCAAGGGCAGCGACAACGCCGCGTTCTTCTCCGCCAACTCGGCGCAGAAGCCCAAGTTCTTCGGCAACAGCGAGGAAGGCAAGACCGCGGAGCTGAACTACAAGCTCGGCACCCAGCTGCCCTACCTGTTCATCGTCAACCGCCTGGCGCACTACCTGAAGGTGCTGCAGCGCGAGCAGATCGGCGCCTGGAAGGAGCGCACCGACCTCGAACTGGAACTCAACAAGTGGATCCGCCAGTTCGTCGCCGACCAGGAGAACCCCAGCGCCGAAGTGCGCAGCCGCCGTCCGCTACGCGCCGCCCAGGTCAACGTCAGCGACGTCGAGGGCGAGCCGGGCTGGTACCGCGTCAGCCTCAGCGTGCGTCCGCACTTCAAGTACATGGGCGCGGACTTCACCCTGTCGCTGGTTGGCAAGCTGGACAAGGAATAAGCACTTGAACGGATACGGCAGCCTCTTCGAGCGCCTCGGCGGTGACGCCGCACGGCGTTCCGGCTGGAGCCGCGAGGTTGCGGCGATGGCCTCGGTGGCTGCCCATCTGGCCAAGATGCTCAGCACCCGGGCGGGCAGCGTGCAGACGCTGCCCGCCTACGGGTTGCCCGATCTCAACGATATGCGCCTGTCGCTGCACGATTCGCTGCAGCAGGCGCGTATCGCCATCGAACGCTTCATCGAAGCGTACGAACCCAGGTTGACCCAGGTGCGCGTGCTGTCGCTGCCGCGAACCCATGACCCACTGACGCTCGCCTTCACCATCGAAGGCCTGCTGGAAATGGATGGCCTCAAGCGCCAGGTCAGATTTTCCGCCAGCCTGGATGGCAGCGGACAGGTCAAGGTCCAGTAAGGAGACAACGGATGTCCGGCAAACCCGCAGCCCACCCCGTCGCCCCCACTGCTTGCCCCGAGGCGGGCCGCGGTACCCACCCCATCGCCACCGGCTCACCCGGCGTGCTGTTCGACGGCAAACTGGCGGTGGTGGACTGTATGGGTAACCACGGTCATGTCGTGGCCGCGAGTTCGGGAACGGCGGTCATCGATACCATTGACACCCCGGCGGCGTTCATTTTGCCCAACCCACAGGACTGGCTGGACCACCTGCCGCGGCAGGACGCCCTCGGTGGCATGGACATGGGACACGGCGCCTGATGTCCTTCCACCACTACTACCAAAACGAACTCACCGCCCTGCGCCAACTGGGCAAGCGTTTCGCCGAGCGCAGTCCGGCGCTGGCGCCGTTCCTCGGACAGGCCGGGCGCGACCCGGATGTCGAGCGCCTGCTCGAAGGTTTCGCCTTTCTCACCGGACGGTTGCGACAGAAGCTCGATGACGAGCTGCCGGAGCTGACGCACTCGCTGATGCATCTGCTGTGGCCGAACTACATGCGCCCGCTGCCGGCTTTCAGCATGCTGCAGTTCGATCCTCTGAAGAGGCCCGGCCCGGCGCTGACGGTGCCGCGCAATACGCCGGTGGAATCCAATCCGATTCAGGGCGTGAGCTGCAGCTTTCGCACCGCCTACGCCACCGAGGTGCTGCCGCTGGCACTGCAGGCACTGGAGTATTCGGTCAAGGGCACCGGCGCGCTGCTCAGCCTACGCCTGCAGATGAGCGCCGATGGCCATCTCGGCGAGATCGGCCTCAGCCATCTGCGCCTGCATCTGGCCGGCGAGCCCTATATCAGCCAGTTGTTGTACCTGAGCATGCTGCGTCATCTGGACGGCATCGAGCTGGTGCCGCTGGACCATCTGGGCCATCCGCTGACCGCTCCCGATGGCCGACCGCTGACGCCCTTGCAGCTCAACGCCAAACAGGTCGAACCGGTGGGATTCGCCGAGGACGAGGCGCTGATCCCCTACCCGCTCAACACCTTCCGCGGCTATCGCTACCTGCAGGAATATTTCGCCTTCCCGGACAAGTTCCTCTTCGTCGACCTCAAGGGCCTGGAGATCATCCAGCGCATCCCCGCGGATTTGCTCAAGCAGACCCGCGGCCTGGAGCTGCGCTTCGACATTCACAAGGCCGGCGTGCAGCGCATCCGCCCGACGCAGGACAACGTGCGCCTGTACTGCACGCCGGTGGTCAACCTGTTCGCGCACGATGCCATCCCGATCCGCCTGGACGGCAAGCAGGACCAGTACCTGCTGCTGCCGGCCGAGTACGATGCGCAGCAGTGCGGCGTATTCTCGGTGGACCGCGTGACCGGCTGGAAGCCCGGCGGCATGGGCTACGAGGAGTACGTGCCGTTCGAATCCTTCGAGCACGATCCCAGCTTCGACGTGCCGCTGGCGCGCCCGCACTACAGCGTGCGCCAGCAACCGTCATTGCTGGGCGAAGGCCAGGAAACCTGGCTGAGCTTCGGTCTGCGCAACCTCGACCAGCACGAGACGCTGTCCATAGAACTGACCTGCACCAACCAGAACCTGCCGCGCCAGCTCAGGCTCGGCGACATCTGCCGGCCCAGCGAAGATACCCCGGAATTTCTCAGCTTCCGCAATATCTCGGCGGTCACCCCGAGCTACGCCCCGCCGCTGCAACGTGACTATCTGTGGAAGCTGATCAGCAACATGTCGCTGAACTACCTGTCGCTGGCCAACGTCGAGGCGCTCAAGGTGATCCTCGAGACCTACGACCTGCCACGCTATTACGACAAGCACGCCGAGAACGTCAGCCGGCGACGTCTCGGCGGCCTGACCCGCATCGCCCACCAGCACGTCGACCGCCTGCATCGCGGGCTGCCGGTGCGCGGCGTACGTACCGAACTGACCATGAACCAGGACGGCTTCATCGGTGAGGGCGATCTGTTCCTCTTCGCCTCGGTGCTCAACGAATTCTTCGCCCTCTACGCCAGCCTCAATTCATATCACGAACTGCGCGTGCAGAGCACACAGGGAGAGGTGTACCTATGGACGCCGCGCATGGGTCAGCAACCGCTGCTCTGAAACCGCTCAACCGCGGTATCCGCGAGTACAGCCTGTTCCAGGGTGTGCTGCTGGTGCTCGACCACCTGCGCCAGCTCAACCCTGGCCTCGGCGACGAGGCGCTCTACGAACGCCTGGAGTTCCAGGCCAACCCGAGCCTGGGCTTTCCCGGCAGCGATATCGAGCAGCTGCAGTTCTTCCAGGAGCATGGCGAGTGGCGGGCGCGCCTGCGCATCAACCTGGTCAGCCTGTTCGGCGCCGGCTCGCCGCTGCCGGCCTTCTACGGCGAACAGGCGCTTGGCGACAGCGAGGACGGCAACCCGACCCGCGACTTCCTCGACCTGTTCAACAACCGTCTACAGCGCCTGCTGCTGCCGATATGGCAGAAGTACCGATACCGCGCCCGCTTCACCAGCGGCGCCCATGACCCCTTCTCGGAGCAGCTGTTCGCCCTGGTCGGACTCAGCGGCGAGGCCATCCGCAGCGCGCCGGAACTGAACTGGAAGCGCCTGCTGCCCTATCTCGGCCTGCTCAGCCTGCGCGCACACTCGGCAGCATTGATCGAATCGGTGCTGCGCTATTACTTCAAGCACGCCGAGCTGAACATCGAGCAATGCCTGGAGCGCCAGGTGGAAATCCTCGGCGAGCAACGCAACCGCCTCGGCCAGGCCAACAGCCAACTGGGCGAAAGCCTGGTGCTCGGCGAGCGGGTCCGCGACCGCGGCGGCAAGTTCCGCATCCACATCCGCCAGCTGGACTGGAATCGCTTCCACGAATTCCTGCCCATCGGCAGCGGCTACCAGCCGCTCTGTGCGCTGTTGCGCTTCACCCTGCGCGATCCGCTGGATTACGACCTGCGCCTGGAGCTGCGCCCGGATGAGATCCGTGAACTGCGCATCGGCGCCGACAACGACTGCCGCCTCGGCTGGACCAGCTGGCTCGGACGCGAACGCGCCGACGGCCTGGTCACCTTGGGCAGTCAGCGGGCTAGCGCCCTCCATTAAGGAAGATGAAAATGATCAATGTCGATCTGCAGCAGCTGGTACAGGCGCTGGACGCCGAGACCAAGCGCGATCTGGAAGGCGCCGCCGAACGCTGCGTGATCCGTGGCGGCAGCAAGATTCTCGTCGAGGACCTGCTGCTCGGCCTGCTCGAGCGGGCCGATGGCTTGCTCAAGCGAGCCTTGCTGGATGCCGAGGTGGACGCCGGCACACTGGCGCAGGCGCTGCAACCACGAGGCGAGCGCAGCGAATCGCGCAACCCGGTGTTTTCCACCGAACTGGTGCAATGGCTGCAGGATGCCCTGCTGGTGGCCAGCCTTGAACTCGGCCACAGCCAGATTGACCAGGCAGCGCTGATTCTCGCGCTGCTGCGCAATCCGCTGCGCTATGCCGGCAGTCATTACCAGCCATTGCTGGCCCGGCTGGATGCCGAGCGCCTGCGCGACTTCGCTCTCAGCCAGCAGCCGCAAGGCAGCACTGGCAGACCTGCCGCCAGTGGCGAGTCAAACTTGGCGCGCTTTACCCACAGCTTCACCCAGCAGGCCCGCGACGGCACGCTCGATCCGGTGCTCTGCCGCGACTCGGCGATCCGCCAGATGATCGACATCCTTGCCCGGCGGCGGAAGAACAATCCGATCGTGGTCGGCGAGGCCGGGGTCGGCAAGACCGCCATCGTCGAAGGGCTGGCGCTGCGCATCGCCGCCGGCGAAGTGCCTGTGGCACTCAAGGGCGTGGAGCTGCTCTGCCTGGACCTCGGTCTGCTGCAGGCCGGCGCCAGCGTGAAGGGCGAGTTCGAACGGCGACTGCAGGGTGTGATCGACGAGGTGAAGGGCTCGTCGAAGCCGATCATCCTGTTCATCGATGAGGCGCATACCCTGATCGGCGCCGGCGGCCAGGCCGGTAGCGGCGATGCGGCCAACCTGCTCAAGCCCGCCCTGGCGCGCGGCGAGCTGCGCACCATCGCGGCGACGACCTGGAGCGAGTACAAGAAATATTTCGAGAAGGACCCGGCCCTGGCGCGGCGCTTCCAGCCGGTGCAACTGCACGAACCGAGCGTTTCGGAAGCCGTTACCATCCTGCGCGGGTTGGCGCCGGTCTACGAAAAGAGTCACGGCATCTACCTGCGCGACGACGCGGTCACGGCCGCCGCCGAGCTGTCGGCGCGCTATCTGGCCGGCCGGCAGCTGCCGGACAAGGCCGTCGATGTGCTGGATACCGCCTGCGCGCGGGTGCGCATCAGCCTCGCCGCCGCACCCGAGGCGCTGGAGCGTCTGCGCGGCGAGGTTGCCGAAGGCGAGCGCCAGCGTGAAGCCATGCGCCGCGATCTGGCCGCCGGCCTGCCGGTCGACGCGACTGCCCTCGATCGGCTGGAGCAGCGCCTGATCGCGGCGGGTGCCGAGAGCGAGCAGCTGGAAACCTGCTGGGCCAATCAACGCCAGCTCGCCGAGCGCCTGCTCGACCTGCGCAAGCGCACGGCCGAAGCCCGCAGGGATGCGAACGAAGACGGCGAGGCCCCACTGCTCGATGAGCTGGAGGCCGAGCTACGCGCCGTGCAGGCCGCACTCGCCGCAGCCCAGGCCGAGCAGCGACTGGTCAGCCATGAGGTCTGCCCGCGCCTGGTGGCCGAGGTGATCAGCCACTGGACCGGCGTGCCGCTGGCGCAGCTGGCCCGGGAGCACAACGCGCAGGTCGCCAACTTTGCCGCCGATCTGCGCGCCAGGGTGCGCGGTCAGGAACAGGCCGTGAAAGCGCTGGATCGTGCCATGCGCGCGGCAGCGGCCGGGCTGAACAAGCCCGACGCTCCGCTGGGCGTGTTCCTGCTGGTCGGCCCCAGCGGCGTCGGCAAGACCGAAACCGCCCTGGCCCTGGCCGACCTGCTGTACGGCGGCGAGCGCTTCCTCACCGTGATCAACATGTCCGAGTTCCAGGAGAAACACAGCATTTCCCGCCTGATCGGCGCGCCTCCGGGTTATGTCGGCTACGGCGAAGGCGGCATGCTCACCGAAGCAGTGCGGCAGAAACCCTATTCGGTGATCCTGCTCGACGAGGTGGAAAAGGCCGATCCGGATGTGATGAATGTCTTCTACCAGATCTTCGACAAGGGCGTGGCGAATGACGGCGAAGGTCGCGAGATCAACTTCCGCAACACCCTGATCCTGATGACCAGCAACCTCGCCAGCGAGCGCATCGCCAGTTTCTGCGCGGCCGGTCAGCGGCCGGCGGCCGAGGATCTGGAACTGGCCATCCGCCCGCAGTTGTCGCAGCACTTCAAGCCGGCGCTGCTCGGGCGCATGCGCGTGGTGCCCTATTACCCGATCGCCGGCGAAGTGCTCGACGAGCTGATTATGCTCAAGCTGGCGCGCTTCGGTGAGCGGCTGCAGCGTCGCCAGCTGCAGTTCAGTCATTGCCCGGCGCTGGTCATGCACCTCGCCGAGCGCTGCAGCGACAGCGACAGCGGCGCGCGCCTGATCGACCATCTGATCGAACAGCACCTGCAACCGCTGGTGGTGGACCGCCTGCTCGATGCCATGGCCAGTGGCGAGCCGCTGCAGCGGGTGCATGCCACGCTGGATGGCGAGGGTGCACTGGTCTGTGAGTTCGCCTGAGATGTCCGCGATGTTCAAGCAGGTGCCACAGCCGCTGCGCTATGCCGAGGCCCTGTTGGGCCGCTTCGCCGGGCTGGCGCGCGCGGCGAATGCCGACAGCCTGCTCGGTGGGCTGGTGGAAACCGCGGCGCAACTGAGCGATTGCCAGCTCAGCCAGCTCTATCTGCTGGATGCCACCCACACCCGCCTGACGCTTTCGGCCGAGTGGCACAACGGGCTGTTGCAGCCACGCGAGGCCACCAGCCTGCCGAGTGATTACGACGGCGAGCAACTGCTGCAATATTGCCTGTGCCAGAACCAGGCCCTTTGCCTCAGCGAACTGGACAGCAGCCTGCACGGTTCGGGATTTCTGCCAGAGAGCCCGGCTCCCTGGCGCAGCCTGCTCTGCCTGCCGCTGCAGGACGAGCAGCAGCGCGTCGCCGGCCTGTTGCTCACGGCCAGTACCGAGTCGCGCGAGTTGCAAGGTTTTAGCGGCTCGCTGGCGCAGCTCGGTGCCTTCGGCCTCGCCCAGTTGCATCTGCTCAAGCGCATGCGCGCACCCGGCAGCACGACGCCACCTGCCGCGCCAGCCAGCCCCTGCGCCAGCGGTTACGGCCTGATCGGCGACAGCCCGCGCATGCGTGCGGTCTACCAACTGCTCGGCAAGGTGCTGCACAGCCCGGTCAGCGTGCTGCTCACCGGTGAAACCGGCACCGGAAAGGAACTGGTAGCGCGCGCCATTCACGATTGCGGATTTCGCCGCAGCAAGCCATTCGTCGTGCAGAACTGCGCTTCGCTGCCTGAGCAGCTCTTGGAAAGTGAGCTGTTCGGCTACCGCAAGGGCGCCTTCACCGGCGCCGACCGCGACCGCAGCGGTCTGCTCGACACGGCGAACGGCGGCACGCTGTTCCTCGACGAGATCGGTGACATGCCGCTGCTGCTGCAGGCCAAGCTGTTGCGCGTGCTGCAGGAAGGTGAAGTGCGCCCGCTGGGCTCCACCGAAACCCACAAGGTCGACGTGCGCATCGTCGCAGCCACCCATCGCGACCTGCGCAGCCAGGTGGAGAACGGCCTGTTTCGCGAGGACCTGTTCTACCGCCTCTCGCACTTCCCCATCGAGCTGCCGCCGCTGCGCGAGCGTGACGAGGACATCCTGCGCCTGGCCCGGCATTTCGCCGACAAGGCCTGCGCCTTCCTCCAGCGTGATCTGTGTCGCTGGTCCGACGCCGCGCTCGAACGTCTGGCAGGCTATGCCTTCCCCGGCAACGTGCGGGAGTTGAAGGGTCTGGTGGAGCGCGCCGTGCTGCTCTGCGAGGGCGGTGAGCTGCTGCCGGAACACTTCAATTTGCATGTAGAGGCGAGCCTGGACAGCAGCCTGAACCTGCGCGAACGCATGGAGCGGGTCGAACGCAGCCTGCTCATGGATTGCCTGCGCAAGAACGGCGGCAACCAGAGCCAGGCCGCCCGCGAACTCGGCCTACCACGGCGCACGCTGCTGTATCGCATGGAACGGCTGAATATCAGCCCGGCCGATCTCTAAGGAAGGAAAGACGCCATGTTCAACCCAGCCAACCAGGTCCACTTCACGCTTGCCCTCGAAGGCATCGAGCACGACTTCAAGGTGCTCGAATTCCAGGGCCGCGAAGCCATCAGCCAACCCTATCGCTTCGACCTGGAACTGGTCAGCAAGCGCCCCGACCTGGATCTGGAAAGTCTGCTGCATCGCCCGGCCTTCCTGGCCTTCGATCCCGACGGCAGCGGCATCCACGGGCTTGTGCATCAGGCTGCCCAGGGTGAATCGGGCAAGCGCCTGACCCGTTACCGGCTGACACTCGTGCCGCAACTGGCCTATCTCGCCCATCGCAGCAACCAGCGCATCTTCCAGCACCTGAGCATGCCGCAGATCGTCGCCCGGGTGCTCGAGGAACACGGTATCCAGGCCGATGCCTACCGCTTCCAGCTCGGCCCGGTGATCTACCCAGAGCGCGAGTATTGCGTGCAGTACGACGAAACCGACCTGCACTTCATTCAGCGCCTGTGCGAGGAGGAAGGCATCCACTATCACTTCCAGCACGACGGGAACGGCCATGTACTGGTCTTCGGCGATGACCAGACGGTCTTCCCAAGGCTCACCGCCACCGCCTATCAACAGGACAGCGGCCTGGTCGCCGACCAACCGGTGATCAAGCGTTTTGGGCTGCGCCTGGAAACCCGTACCAGCCGCGTCACGCGCCGCGACTACGACTTCGAGAAGCCGCGCCTGACCATGGAGGCTGCCTTCCATAGCGACTTCCAGCCGGATCTCGAAGACTACGACTACCCCGGCCGCTTCACCGAGCGCGCCCGCGGCAAGCACCTGTCGCAGCGCGCCCTGGAACGCCACCGCCACGACTACCGTCTGGCCGAGGGCGACAGCGACCAGCCGCAGCTGGCGAGCGGGCATTTCCTCCCGCTCGGCGAACACCCGCGTCGGGAATGGAACGCCCTCTGGTTGCTCAACGAAGTGCGGCATGAAGGCAAGCAGCCGCAAGTGTTGGAGGAGTCGGTCACCAGCCATGTCGATAGCAGCGACGGCTTCGTCCAGGGCTACCGCAACCACTTCAGCGCCACGCCCTGGGACATCCCTTTCCGCCCCGCCCTTCGCCATCCAAAACCGAAGGTGCTCGGCAGCCAGACCGCCGTGGTCACCGGCCCCGCCAGCGAGGAAATTCACTGCGACCAGTACGGTCGCGTAAAAGTCCAGTTCCACTGGGATCGCCACGGCCAGGCCGACGACAAGACCAGCTGCTGGCTGCGCGTCAGCTCCAGCTGGGCCGGCGACCGCTATGGCGGTATCGCCATCCCGCGGGTCGGCATGGAAGTGCTGGTGACCTTTCTCGAAGGCGACCCCGACCAACCGCTGCTGACCGGCTGCCTGTACCACAAGGAACATCAGGTTCCCTACGACCTGCCGGCGAACAAGACCCGCACGGTGTTCAAGACCCTGAGCAGCCCGGGCGGTGGTGGCTACAACGAGCTGCGCATCGAAGACAAGAAAGGCGAAGAACAGATCTACCTGCACGCCCAGCGCGACTGGGACGAGAACATCGAGCATGACCAGAAGATCCGCGTCGGCCATGAACGTCACGACACGGTGGAGGCCAACAGCTACAGCGAATTCCGCGCTGAGGAACACCGCACCACCCACGCCGACCGCAAGACCGAAGTCCGCGCCAATGACCACCTCACCGTCGGCAATAGCCAGCATGTGAAGATCGGCACTGGCCAGTTCATCGAGGCGGGCAACGAGATCCACTACTACGCCGGCAGCAAGGTCGTCATCGACGCCGGCATGGAACTCACCGCCTCTGGCGGCGGCAGTTTCCTCAAACTCGACCCCAGCGGCGTGACGCTGAGCGGTGCGACGATCAAGATGAACTCTGGCGGCTCGGCTGGCACAGGTTCAGGCGTGAACGTCATCGCTCCTCGGATTCCCTGGGCAGCCGACCAAGACAAGGCCGGCGCCAAGCCCAAGCTCGCGCTGGCCAATACCCAACTGCAGCTGGCGCGCAAGGCCCGGCAAATTGCCGCCAGCCGTTGCCCGATCTGCGAAGCGTGCCGGGCGGGGATGTGTGAAGTTGGAGGCGGCCGATGAACGACAGGGTGGAACACTGGCTCAGCGAGCAACAAGCCCAAGGCCGACCGCTGCTGCTCGTTATCGACAGCCTTGCAGAACCGACTCCGCTGCCTAGCCTGTTCTCAACGGATCTGGTGCACAACTACGCCAATCTTTATCAGGGTACCGAGGTCGACGAGATGGCCAGCGCCGCTCCTTGGCTGATATTGCTGAACGAGCTGAATTTCACGCAGCTACGTTTGCTGACCGATGCACCGGAGCAGAACTGGGGCTGGCTCGCCAGCGTCGACCACGCCGACATGGCTGCGCTCACTCAGCACTGGCAAGCTCGCATCTTTGCCGACGAACAAGGGCAGCGTTCGCTTTATCGTTTCCAAGACAACCGCATCATCGCGCGTCATCTCGGCGAACTGGACGCGTCACAACGTCCTCTGCTGCTTGGCCCAATGACCAGCGCGCTCTGCTGGGATGGTCAGGACTGGCAATGGTTCGATAACGAGCTGCCAGGGGAGTACCGCGAGCCCTTCGAAAAACCTTGGTTGTCCATCCCAGAGCCAGAACAGGTACAACGTGCCGTGGCACACCACAACCTTGAGTTGTGGCTATGGCAGACCCACACGCAGGCGACCACTCGGCTCGCCGAAACCCAGGTGGTGAGTGACTGGCTGGACCATCAACTCGACAAAGCGAAGGAATGGCACTGGCACGGCGAGCCGCAACTGCACTTTCTGATCCGCTACCAGCTCGACCCCCAACTGGCCGACCACCCGGCCTGGCAACCGACCGCGAGGGAAACACCGGAAGCCCACTATTCGCGAGTCAGTTCAACACTGGCTTCAAGCCTTTCCGCACAGGATTGATCAGATGTTTTCCCACACTTTTTTCCGTCACCGCTTCCTGCACGCTCACGCATGGCCGGCACTGTTCGGCTTTCTACTCAGCGGTTGCAGCACGCTCGGCTCGGTCGGCGCCGATACTTTCACATTGGAGGGCGAACTACCGGCCGATTTCGCATTAGAGGCTCAGGCGCACTATGGTGTCGCCAACGGCTGCAACGGCCGCGCCCGCACGCGCTCCTTTGAGAGTGACTTCGAAGACAGCCCTCACGCGTATCGATTCAGGATACCGGTCAACTACCGCGACGGTCTTTGCGAGATGCGCCTGGCTCGCGTAGGCCTGTTCATTAATGGCCGCTACGGCGACAAGGATTGGCAACGCACCTACGACAATGGAGGGCTGGAGCTGGTCGACGCGCTGCCGGAAGGTGCGCCGCGATTCGATGGCAACGGAAGATTGAGCAAGACAGCTGAATGCATATGGCTGTTTCAGCTTAGCAAAGCATATTCCCGTAAAGGTGAGGTCAGTAGGCTGCTGAGCTGTAACGGGGCTGGAGCTCACCTTGCAATTAGCAAACTAGTAAATAAAACCGTAGAACTTGATATCAGTATCAGCACCACATACAAACCATACCTACGAGGGTATTGGTTAAAAACACAACATGGATGGAAACCTTGCACAGGGCGGTGGGGCACTGATTACGAAGAACGCTGCACAGAGCCACCTCAATTTCGCACATTTAAAATGAACGGCCGCGTGTGCTCCGTTTTCCCAAATTGCACGGAGTAATCACGGATGGACTTTTCGCCAAGCACCATCAGTCTAGAATGCCCTAACCGACAGAAAGGAATTAGTTTTCGGCTGGTAGACGAGCACGGAATTGGGAAACCATATGCTGGGCTTGCTTATCAGCTGCACGATAGCCAAGGGCAAACATACGCAGGCCATCTAGATGAGGATGGATACGCTGAAGTACCACAGCTCTATCCTGGGGTGGCGGTACTCCAGCTATCGGAGGGCTACTCAGGAAACGATGCATGGTACACGGCGTTATCAAGCCGCGAAGACTTCAGGCTTCCTTTAACGGCACTGCAAATAGCGGCAGAACAGTCGCCTTCCGGCCCCCGTCGCTCCGATGGAAAAACTTTCTTAGCGGAAGCTCGGGCTAAAAGGGAATGCGCTCGATTCCTCAGGGTGGAAGTCAGCGATTTTGCCGAAGCCACGGGCCATCTGCCGGAGCGCGACTTCACCTGGGAACCTCGCCCAACGGCCCAGCTCAAGTGCAACGCCGGCACTGCACAATGCCACCCGGGGATCGCTCTGGCACCGGATACCTACCACTTGCTCGAAGTCAAAGCGCTTCGCGCATACAGCCCGCTGCTCTCGAGAGACAAAAAGTTTTGTGCCTTGAACGCCTATCATCTGGCGGTGATGGGTGCGTTCGCTTACGCCCCGTTCAGTACCTGTCAGGAATCGGGAATACGGTACGCTTCTAACCCACCTCCTTACTCCAATCCGGGCTCGATAGGGCATGTCTTGCGCGAACAGCTGGCCCGCCTAGAAAAGTCCCAGCTCTTTGGTGAAGCGAGCTATCACCTTCTGTACGAGGAAGTACCTTATTCCAAGCGTTTGGAAGTTATGCCGTACGATCCGGAGCGTTATCAAAAGGAAGCCTCGAAGGGGTGGCGCAATCCGGAAGATGTGCACTTTTTGCATCACGAGCAATCCGACACTCAGGCTTTCATCACCCATAACGATAAGATCATACTGATTTCCGTGCGTGGCACCCTTGAGCTAAAGGATTTTCTGCTAGACGCCGACGCACGACAGGTTCCGTTCAAAGAAGGTACTGGCCAAGCGCATCGAGGCTTCTACAACGCTTTCAGCGCAGCCAAAAAGTTCGTCGAGCGCTATATGGAAGCTTTTTACATAGGGCAGACCATTATCGTCTGTGGACACAGTCTAGGCGGTGCGGTCGCGCTGCTTCTGTCTGCATGGATAAACTCGAACTGGTCTAAAGATACGCAGCTCTATACGTATGGCGCCCCCCGCGCTGCCGATCAAGCGTTCGTCCAGAACGCCAACGAACTTACACATCATCGCCTAGTAAACCACAACGATCCAATTCCGGGAGTTCCGTTCATATGGATGGACGCAGAATGGAAGCTCGCCGCGGCAGGAGTCGTCGCGTTATTTAGCTCCCCAGCAATAGGCATTTCTTTACTTCTGGGGGGCTTGCTCAACCTGCAAGGCGACCCTTATCAACATCATGGCGAACAACGCCATTTCGCGACACGAAAACCGGGCAGTGGCAGTGCAAGTGCCGTTATGTGGCAACCCAACTGCGCGCTGATCGACGAACAAGCCTGCGCCCGTTATGCCGGTGCTCTGAACCTGAAAGACGATATGCCTGAGCGCACCGCGTTCATTAGTCAGCTAGCCTCGTTTTCCGAGCACTCAAGCGACAGCGGCTATAGTCGGGCCATGCTTACCACCATGTTGCGCTGGTATAGCAGCGTTACGGAGCGCGGCGGTGCACTGTTCACGCGTGCGGAAATTACGGACATCGATGGGCTTATACGAAACGCCGAAGAGGAGCTGGCAAGCTGGCGACCACGCAGTTTTGTCGAATTCCGACACGAGATCAGATTGCGCCACGATAGCCGCTTCTACAACAAAACAGACGCGCAGCTGATGCAACTCTACAGCGAAGGAATCACTGCTATTCGCCAGCTAAGTGCCCAGCAACGCGATGCGCTGAACCGTGCCCGACAACGGCTGTTGAACGAAGCAGATCGTAAGCTGATCGCTCAAGATATTTTTGGCGATCTCTGGCAACGGAACGATATCCCGAGTTTAATTGAGCAGTGGCTTGCCTTGGCTTCAAATCGCAAGGCAGCACAGCTAGCGCAACGTTCGAGCTCGCCTAAGCCTACGTTCGTTTAAATGTACGGCCGACTCGTTGCCTCATAGATTGATATTTAACGCGAGCCCTGCTTCGTTTTGCCCTGACTTTCAAGCAAAGCATTGCCTTGCAGCAGGCCATAAAGCCTTTTTTACGAGCTTCAAACAGGTGACTGCTTATACTTTTTTCTGTAGTCGCTGCTTGCGCGCTCGCGCATGGCCTGCACTTTTCGGCTTCCTGCTCAGCGGGTGCAGCACCCTCGGCTCGGCCGGCGCCGACACCTTTACATTGCAAGGCGAGCTGCCGGCCGATTTCGCACTGAAGGCTCAGGCCCATTACGGCGGGTCCGAGAGATGTAGTGGCCGCGGTCATGTGAAGGTTTCAAAAAAGATTACGAAAACGTGCCGCATGGGTATGAGTTGGAGATTCCAGGTAAGTTGCAGCTGAATTTTCCACCCACAGGCCCTCGATGCACTGATGTAAGAATCTATCTAGCGCAAGAACGCGCAGCAAAATAAAAAATGCTTATTTCATACGAGCCGAAGTAAGCGGCTTGTAGAGAGCAAGGGCCATCTTACAACGCCAAACGAAAACTGGACGACACAGTCTGCATTAAACGGAACGCAGGCCCAGACCTGGAAACAGAACAAGATATGAGTGAGGCCACAATATTTGAACGAATCATAGTTTTCTCTTTGATCTTGCTTGCCGTCACTGGGGGCTTCAACGGAATCCACATCTGCTTTCATGGGATTCGCCGACTCGACCCGTATTTTTTTACCAAACTCAATGTAGAACGGGAGTCGTATAGTCCCTTTGATAGTTTTTCCCGAATGCATAGATATAGTTTTCAGTATACCCTCGGCTTAAAACGACCAGCTATTGGTAACGGCCTAGCCGTATGGCTTTACGTCATTTGCACCTGCCTTATAGCTTATTGGATCAGCATGTTTATTGGTTTTCTTGGCCATCAGCTTGGAATAAGCATCTTGAATTGAATTGCTATCAGCAAATACGATTAGCGACACTTCTATAATCGGCAGGTTTAACTTCTTCTGGCGCAATAGCTAAAAACCGAACGCGCGACTAGCGAGAGAAGCTGAATTCGAAGGCTACTCATCCAAGCAGGCACTACCGTTCGGCAGCCAAACGCTGGCGGCCGATGAACGGGCAGGGATTAAGCCGCGTGAAGTGACAAAATGACATCACAGCTGCGGATGCAGCCCTTCCGATGATCAGAGTCACTTTCATGTCCGCCAATCGCCGCTATTCCATCATCCTCGACCACACCGGCCAGGTCCTGCTTGAGCAGGCCTCGCTTGAGCAGGTCGAGGCGTTCTGGGACGCCAATGATGCCCTTTACTTCGGCCTGCGCATCGAAGACGCGCAGAGCGATCACGCTCGGGTGTTCGTCACCGATGAGATTCCCGAGGATGAGGACGTCGTGCCTGCCTGATGTCGCGCCGCCGAGGCTAGCGAATGCCCAACAGCTGATCGAGCGAGAGCCGCCCGGCGCCGCGGCCGATCAGCAGTAGCAGCAGCGCCGCCCAGCTCAGGTGAGTCGGCCAGGCGTCGGGGTAGACGAAGAGCTGGATCACCAGCGTCATCAGCAGCAACGCCAGCGCCGACAGCCGCGTGCACAGGCCGAACACCAGCAACAGCGGGAACAGGTGCTCGGCATAGGTCGCCAGGTGCGCCGCAATGGACGGCGGTAGCAATGGCAATGCGTATTCGCTGCGAAATAGCTCGAAAGTGCCCGGGGTGATGTCCAGCACACCGCTGACCTTGGTGCGCCCGGAGAGCAGGAAGATCGCCGCGATGGCCAACCGTGCCGCCAGGCTTAGCAGCGAATCGCCGAGCAACTGCTGCAGCCGCTGCGCGAACGCGTTCCATTGTTGACGCAGACGCAGCGGCAGGTTGTGCATGGCGCTCATGACGATTTCCTCATGTGGATGGCGTCGTCGGCACCAGCGCGGCGAACGCGCCTGCCGCCAGCAGCCGGCCTAGAAGGTCGTTGAAGTCGAGTTGCGGATGGACCGCCAGCACCAGTTCCGATGCCTGCTCCAGCGACCGGCCAGCTGCGCAGGCATCGAGAAATGCACAGCCGGCGCGCTCGAGCGGCTGCCAGCCGATTCGGCCGGCGCTTCGGCTCAGCAGCGCCCCTTCGCCCTGCCAGACCAGCGTCGCCGGCACCTCGCGCCTCTCGCGGGTGCAGCGCCAGATGCTGTACACCGGCAGCTCGGCGAACCACCGCCAGCGCAGCGCAGCGCGCGGAACTAGCGCCTGCCGGGCCAGGTGCTCCGGGTTTTGTGTCGCCAAGACAGCGAGGGCGAGAACGGGTTGCTCCACGGCGCTGAATACCTCGAGCCAGAGCAGGTCCAACTGCGCGACACCAGACAGATAGGACAGCTCCCGAGCCGGTTCGAAGCCCTGGAGAAACGCCGGAAAACCCTCACCGTACTCAAGCAACGAGCCACGGCGCGGCGGCATCTCGCGCGCGTACAGCATCGCGGCGGCGGCAAACCACTCCTCCCCCACCAATCGTTCGACGGCAGGGAAATTGGCGCGCAGCGCATCGACGCAGCCCTTGGCCAGGGTGTTGCGGTACACGGCGAATCCGGGCTGCGCGACCAGCGCAGCGAGTTCGCCCGCCACGTTGTCGGGCGCGTCGGTCAGCGCCGCGACGAAGGCGTCCTGAAATGCCGCCAGCGAGCCGCTCATTGCCAGGTCCCCCCTTCGTTGAGCACCTGCTGGGCGCGGTCACGCTCGGCCAGTAGCGTCTCGAAAGCCGGCAGCTTGTCGTCGCGCTCGATCAGCGTCGGGCGTGGGCCGATACGCTCGATCAGTTGCCGATAGAGCGCCCAAACCGCCGCGTCCACCGGCGCATCGTGGGAATCGATCAGCAGCGAAGACGCGTCATCCTGGCTGTGCCCGGCCAGGTGGATCTCCATGATCGGCGTGGCTGGAAAGCACTGAACGTAGGCGGCCGCAGCGAAACCCAGGTTGTGTGCGCTGACCTGCACGTTGTTGACGTCCAGCAGCAGCCCGCAGCCGGTGCGTCGGCTGAGCTCGGCGAGAAAGTCGATCTCGTCCCACTCGTGCTGCTCGAAGCGCAGGTAGTGGCTGGGATTTTCGATGGCGATACGCTGCCCAAGGACCTCCTGGGCCCGCTCGATATTCGCCGCGATTCGTATCAATGCCGCCGTGGTCCGCGGAAAAGGCAACAGGTCGGGATGGTAGTTGCCGCGCCAGCTCGACCAGGCCAGGTGTTCGGAGATCAGCGCCGGCCGCACACGCTCGGCCAGCACCTTGAGCCGCTGCAGATGCGCCGCATCCGGCGCATGGTCGGCGGCCAGCGACAGCGATACACCGTGCAATGACAGCGGGTGCCGCGCGCCCACTGCCTCCAGCCAGTCAAGCCGCGGACCACCGCCGACCATGTAGTTCTCCGGATGGACCTCGAACCACAGCCCGTCCGCCACGTAGGCACAGGCATCCGCGTAATGGTCGGGTTTTAGCCCGAGTCCTGCTCCGAGAAGCTGCATGGCCGGCACCGCTACGCTCAGCGCTCGACCGGGGTCAGCGAGCCCATGCCTTTGGGCGTCTCGATCGAGGTGCAGGTACCGGCGGGCACCAGTTTCCAGGCGTTGCCCTGGTAATCACGCTTGGACGTACCGGCGCAGCTGGTGCCGGCACCAGCCTTGCAATCGTTCTGCCCGGCCAGCGCGACGCCGTAGCATTTTTCCATGTCGCCTTTGTCGCTTTCGCCAGCCTGAGCGCCGGCGGCGATCGAAGCCAAAGCAATGGCGGCAGCCGCCAGGTTGAGAGTCTTCATGTTGGATTCTCCGCAATCGTTGAGTGGCCATCGGCGGAACTGCAGATGGCTCGTGAGGTAGTTCGCTGCGTCAGCCGCGGTGGTTACAGTCAGCGAAAAATTATTTTGAGATTTCCCCCGCGGCGCCCTACCGTGAGCCTGCCCGACGGGCGGCGGACATTTCGCGGTTCCACCTGTAACCAGAGCAGCCGATGGAACGAACTACCTCTCAGGAGACACTCCAGGCCCGCGAGAGCGAGCTACGGGCGCTGCTGCTGCGCGGGCTCGATGGCGATGCGAGGGCCTACCGGGCATTCCTCGGCCAGCTCAGCGGCCATCTGCGCGGTTTTCTGCGTCGCCGCCTGTCGCAATCGAGTGAGCTGGAAGACGTACTGCAGGAGGTACTGCTGGCCGTACACAATGCGCGGCAGACCTATCGCGCCGAACAGCCGCTGACGGTCTGGGTACAGGCGATCTGTCGCTACAAACTGGCCGATCACTACCGCGCCCGTGGCCGCCAAGCCGCGCAGACGGACTGGCTGGACGAAGCCGACGAGCTGCTCGCCGTACAAGACAATGAGCAGGCCGAAGCCCGCCGCGACCTGGGCAAGCTGCTCCAGCAACTACCGCCACGCCAGCGACTACCCATCATTCACGTCAAACTGGAGGGCCTCTCGGTGGAAGAAACCGCGCGTCTGACCGGACTTTCCAGCTCGGCGATCAAGGTCGGCATTCATCGCGGGCTCAAGGCCCTGGCGATCAAGATTCGAGGTAAAGCATGAAAACCGATGACCTGATTGCCTTGCTCGCCAGCGAGGTTGCGCCGGTTGAACGGCATGTCATCGCCAAGCGCTTCGCCGCGGCGTTGCTGTGCGGGCTGGCCGCTGCGCTGCTGCTGATCGTGACCGGTTATGGCATCCGCCCCGACCTGGCGGCGATCGCCACGATGCCACTGTTCTGGGCCAAACTGGCCCTGCCGGCAGCCTTGCTGCTCGGAGCGCTGCAGCTGGCCACGCGCATGGCACGCCCCGGCACGCAGGTGGGTCGCAGTTGGGTGCTGCTGGCAGCGCCGCTGGTGGTCGTCTGGGTAGCCGCACTGGCGATCCTGATTACCGCCCCGGCCGATGCGCGCATGTCGCTGCTGCTCGGCGATACCTGGCACGAGTGCCTGGCGAACATCGCCCTGCTGTCGATTCCCGCCTTCATCGCCGTGTTCCGGGCGTTACGCGGGCTGGCACCGACGCGTCCGCGTCTGGCCGGCGGCGCTGCCGGCCTGCTCGCAGGCAGCATCGCCGCGCTCGCCTACAGCCTGCACTGCCCGGAGATGGCCGTGCCGTTCTGGGCGCTCTGGTATCTGCTCGGCATGCTCCTGCCCGGTGCGCTCGGCGCCCTGCTCGGACCGCGCCTGCTGCGCTGGTAACACGCCGCAACGCGAACTCCTCCGGCATAATCGCCTGCCCGACCGCGGAGCAACGGCCATGCAGATCGACGAAGAACTGACCCTGAAGAAGCTGGAAGTTTTCCTGGCCTTCATGCGCAGCGGCAATCTCGGCAAGGCAGCGGTGGAACTGAACACCAGCAACGTCAGCGTGCACCGCGCCATCCATTCCCTGGAAAGCGCGCTGCGCTGCCCGCTGTTCAAGCACGAGGGGCGCAACCTGATTCCGCTGGAGAGCGCCTACGTGCTCGAAGAGCGCGCCCAGCAGTTGGTCAAGGACGTGCTCGAGACGGTGCGCCAGACCCGCGAGGCAGCCGGTTTCTCGGCCGAGCGCTTCAAGCTCGGCGCCTTGTATTCGCTGACGGTGAAGACCGTGCCGCAGCTGATCATGGGTCTGAAACTGCGCCGCAGCGAACTCAACATCGACCTGATCCTCGGCTCCAACGTCGACCTGCTCTACAAGCTGAAGAACATGGAGCTCGACGCGATCCTGGTGTCACTCAACGAGAGCGTCGCCGATCAGGATTGCGAGCAGGTGCAGCTGTTTTCCGACGACATCTTCCTCGCCGCACCGGCGGATTCGCCCTTCGCCAACCAGAGCGAGGTCGATCTCAGCGACCTGCGCGACGCCACCTTCATTACCCTGTCGCAGGGCTTCGCCACCCATCAGGACGGTAACCGGGTGTTCCAGCTGGCGGGCTTCGAGCCCAAGGTGGCGATGCAGGTGAACGACATCTTCACCCTGCTCAGCCTGGTCAATTCGGGGGTCGGCTATGCGCTGCTGCCGGGGCGCGTGGGCATGGTCTACGAGGCACGGGTCAGGCTGATACCGCTGCAGGCGAGGTATCACCTGCAGCAGCATATCGGCGTGGTGTTCCTCAAGGCCAAGGAACGCGACCCCAACCTCCTGGCGCTGCTGGCCGAATGCCGGATGTACAGCCTGAAAAACCCGAGCTGAAGCAGCGGCCGCATGCGGACGAGCGGGATGGGAAGATGGTTCGATCGGCGCCGCAACGGTGGAAGAGGCTTCGCCGTCTTCCACCCTACGTCCGTGCTGTAGGGCCAGACGTAGGGTGGATAACGCGGAGCTTATCCACGCAGCCTTTCGCAACGCCGCCGGATTACGATGGCGCCAATGCCTCCGTGTGGATACTCAACGCAACGGTGGAAGCGAGCGGCTTCGCCGTCTTCCACCCTACGTCCGCCACGGCTAGGCGATGGCCGTCTGCTCGGATGCGACCGGGACTGGCCTGCCCAGGCTTTGCGCCACCACATCGCCGACCATGTCCGCGGTGATCGCACTCAGCGTCCAGCCCAGGTGACCGTGGCCGGTGTTGTAGAACACGCACGGCGCGCTGCCACGGCCGACCTTCGGCATCATGTTCGGCATCATCGGCCGCAGACCGGCCCAGGGCACCACGCTGCGCGTATTCACACCGGGGAAGCACTGGTTGACCCAGTCCACCAGCGGGCGGATGCGATCGGCGCGGATATCGCGGTTGTAGCCGTTGAACTCGGCGGTGCCGGCGACACGGAAACGGTCGTCGCCGAGGCGGCTGCTGACCAGCTTGGTTTCGTCGTCGAGCAGGCTGACAGTAGGTGCCGAGGCGCGGCTGACTTCGTCGCTCAGGTTGACCGTGATCGAGTAGCCCTTGACCGGATAGATGTTCACCCGGTCGCCCAGCTGTGCGGCCAGGGCGCGGCTGGCGGTGCCGGCGCAGACCACCAGGCCGTCGAATTCCAGGCGCTCTTCGCCGGCAACTCCACCCAGCGTCACGCTGGCGCGCTTGCCGTCAGTGGCCACCGCCTGCACGTCCGCGCCATAGAGGCAACGCACGCCGAGCCGCTCGATCGCCATGGCCAGGCCATGGGTGAACTTATGGATGTCGCCAGTCGAGTCGCACTCGGTGAAGTAGCCGCCGTAGTAGGTACCGGCGAGGGTCGGTTCGATGGCGCGCATCTCCCCGGGCGTCACGCTGCGCCGCGGCAATCCGCCTTCGGCGAGCAGGCGCGACACCTGCCCGGCATGCTCGAAGCCGGCCTTGTCGCGGTAGATGTGCAGGATGCCCTTCTTCTTCAGGTCGAAATCGATGCCTTCGGCCTCGGCCCAGGCGAACAGGTGCTCGCGTGCGGCGATGGCCAGACGTGCGGTTTCGATGGTGTTCTGACGGTAGTTGGGAATCGAGCCGATGAACTCGGCGAACCAGGACAGCTTGTGCCAGCTGGGCTTGGGATTGACCAGCAGCGGCGCATCGCTCTTGAGCATCCACTTGAGGCCCTTGACGATGGTCGACCAGTGGTTCCAGACCTCGGCATTGGAGGCCGACAGCTGGCCGCCGTTGGCGAACGAGGTTTCCATCGCCGCGTAGCGGTGCTTTTCCAGCAGGGTGACCGAGAAGCCGCGCTTGGCCAGGGCATAGGCGGTGGTGACGCCGGTGATGCCGCCACCGATGACTGCGATCGTTTTCATTGTTGTCGCTCCAGAACGTCAGAGGGGTCATAGCCCGTGCGCCCAACGCGCGGCGGGCGCCCCCTCTGTTCTGGACCTGAGAGATTCACGAGCGCGTGACACGGCTCGCTTGCTCCTTCGGTGCGCGCGGCGACGAAAACCGGGCGGCTCTTCAGAGTTTCAGCGGTGATAGCGGTCCTTTTGCCTGAGAGTTTCCGGGGCGGTTGCTCCTTCGGCGCTGCCATGCGGCAGTCTCTCCCGCAATCACATCGATTCGCGCCGATCGCCAGCTGTGGCAAATCGTCACGCAATCGCAGGAGACACCCTGCCAGAAAAACCTACCGCTGTAACCCCCGACATTGCGCCGAAGGGATGAGAGGCGTCGTGACGAAAGTCATCAGGCCACGCCTCTCATCGGCTGGCGGAATCGCGTCAGACCCGCAAGCGCGCGGTCAACTCCTGCAGTTCACTGCCCAGTCGGGCCAGCTGCACCGTCGAGGCCGCGGTCTGTTGCGCGGCAGCATCATTCCTGCGTAATCGAATCAGAAGCAGCGCTTCCAAGCGCTTCGCCCAGCTCCTGAAATAGGCCTGTGGGGGCAGTAACTCCCGACCAAGGTCACCCTCACAAAATAGCGCGATCTGCACCCGTCCGACCAAGCGGCAACTTTTTGCCACGAGCT
>NZ_KK020676.1:868418-916213 GCF_000307775.2 Stutzerimonas stutzeri KOS6
GCGGACCGACTTGAATCAATGGCCCCGAAGCGTATTTACGAATTTGGCTACGGTCGCCACCGATATCATCTCGTCTGGTTTCGTCTTCCAGCACCAACTCATGCAGATTATTAACTTAATCGTAACGGTGCTCTAGCCTCCTTGATTGATTGATCTTGGCAAGCCGATATCGTGTGACCCACAAGTCAAACAAAAAAGGAGACATGCCATGTATCAGACAGCAATCGGCACTCCCTAGGGCCGCGGTCGTCACCGCGCTCTTCTTCTCTCACCTGCCATTGAATTTCATCCGGCTCGAGCCGGCTCTAGGGAATTAGGAATCATGAGTAACGCTACCATTGCCGTGGGCGCACCCAAGCCCAATCTGTTGACCCGCTTCACCAACGTCTGCGTACGCTATGTTGAAAGATACATGCCCGACCCCTACCTCTTTGCGGTCATTCTGACTCTGGTGGTAGTGGGCCTGATCACGCTGTTCGTCGAGGGCGCCACGCCAGGCGGCATGGTCGATGCCTGGTACCGGGGCGTTTGGGGACCGAAGAGCATTTTCACATTCGCCCTGCAAATGATCCTCATCCTGGTGACCGGCTACACGCTGGCCGAAGCACCGCCGCTCAAGCGTGGCATAATCTGGCTGGCATCGCACCCACGTACCCAAGTCGAAGGCGCGCTGCTCTGCTTCGCCGTGGGCGCGTTCTTCTGCCTCCTGAACTGGGGCTTGGGCTTGGTGGCCGGCGCCCTGGTCGCACGCCAAGTCGCCAAACGCCTGCCTAAGGTTCACTTTGGCTACCTCATCGCCTCCGGCTACATGGGCTATCTGCTGTGGACCCAGGGGCTGTCCAGCTCCATTGCTTTGGCCAACACTGACACCAACAGTCCCATCAATGTCATCTACCAGTTGACCGGCATGACCGTTCCGTTCAGTCAGACTATCTTCCAACCCTATAGCTGGGTTCCGGTGGTCGCTCTGATCGTTATCCTGGCCATAGTCATCTTGCGCATGGAGCCCGATCACGCCCTTGCACCCGACCCAGCGGTTTTCAACGACGCCAGCAAGGACCAGCCGAAGACCCAGCCTACCACCTTCGCCGAGAAGCTGGAAAACCTGTGGATTCTCAACGTGTTGTTCTTCGCGGCCGGTATCTACTACTTCGTGCGCAGCGATTTCGCATTGAACATCTCGTCGCTGATCATGCTGTTCACGGTGACTGGCGCTCTGCTGCACTGGACGCCCATCCGCTTCATCAAGGCCTTCGTCGAGTCGGCCAAGACCGCCGGCCCGCTGATCCTGCAGTATCCACTTTACGGCGGCATCATGGGCTTGCTTGCCTACCTGCCCATGGAGAACAGCCAGGCGCTGGAAGAAATCCTTTCCTCGGCACTGGTCACCGGCGCGAACGAGTACACCCTGCCGTTCCTGACCTTCCTGGCCTCCATCGTGATCTCGCTGTTCGTGCCCTCCGGCGGTGGCCACTGGGGCGTGCAAGGTCCGATCGCCGTGCAGTCAGCAATCGCCATCGGTCAGGACAGCGCAGCCTACATGGGCCTCATGTCAATGGCTGTCGCCTTCGGCGAGGCCGTGGCTAACATGATCCAGCCGTTCTGGCTGCTGCCGGTTCTGGCCATCGCGCGACTGAACGTGCGGCAGGTCATGGGCTTCACCGTGGTGGCTTTCCTGATCGGCACGGCAGTACTCAGTATTGCCATCCTCATCGCCCCCTTCACGCTCTGAGGTCCGCGTCATGACGGCATCCCCTTCGACACTCACCAAAGCCACGGCCAGCCAGGCCGTGGAGGCCGCTATCGAGCGCTTCCACGAGACCGAAGCGCAGATCCAGGCCTTCCAATGGCTCGACGAAAAACGCGTCCGCGAGGAAGCGCGCAGCCAGGACGAGCGCAGCGACGCCGCGCCCCTGACCGGCATGGTCGTCGGCATCAAGGACCTGATCGACACCGTCGATGCGCCCGCCACCTATGGCTCGCCGATCTACAGCGACAACCGCCCGCACAAAGACGCTCTGATCGTTACCCGCTTACGCCAGGCCGGCGCGGTGCCATTCGGCAAGACGGTCACCACCGAGTTTGCGCTGTTCAACCCGCCGAAGACACGCAACCCGTGGAATCTGGAACGCACACCGGGCGGCTCCTCGTCCGGCTCGGCCGCCGCGGTTGCGGCCGGCGTGGTGCCGGTGGCGCTGGGCACCCAGACCGCCGGATCGATCATCCGCCCGGCGGCCTTCTGCGGCATCTTCGGCTTCAAGCCCAGCTTCAACCTGTTACCCTCGGCGGGCCTCAAGCACATCAGCCCGTCCTTGGATACCGTCGGTCTGCTGGCACGCCAGATCAGCGACATCCGCCGAGTGTTCGACGCCGTGCGCAGCGGGCACACGGCGCTGCCGCCGTCACCCTCGCGGCTGCGCATCGCAATCATACGCACGCCTTGGTGGCAGGATATCGCGACCGAGATCCGCGCGCGCATCGACTGGGTCGCCAGCCAGTTGGCCGATTGCGGCGATGGTTTCGACATCGTCGAGTCGCCGAACAGCATGTTGTTCGGCGACGTCACCGAGGCCCAGCAAGCCATCATGGCCGCCGAGGTGCTAGCCAACCTGGCCTACGAGCGCCGTGACCACGTCAGCCAGCTTTCCCCCCTGTTGCGGCGCTATCTGGACCAGGCCGCCCAGGCCGAACCATCCCTGGAAACGGCGGCACGGATGACGGTCAACCGGCTCAAGATCGAGCCGGACCTGATTTTCGGCGATGCCAACCTGCTGCTGAGCGCCGGCACCCTGACCGAAGCCCCCACGCGCGACTCTACCGGCGATCCGCTGCTGTGCCGCGCCTGGACCATCCTCGGCGCACCCAGCATCAACCTGCCCATCGGCTTCAGCACCAGCGGCCTGCCCATCGGTCTGCAACTCGCGGCCCGTCCGGGGTACGACGATCTGCTGCTGGACGCGGCCTCACACATCGCCCAGAGCCTGGACATCAGCACCGCCCCGATGGCCCGGCTGAACGCTTGACCGCGCGCCGCCCAAGGGCGGCGCGCCCCGGATTCCGCCGGTAATATCTTTCCCCGCCCTATTCAAGGGCGGTTTTTTTTGCACCGGCAACGCCCGGCAGCTACGCTCCATCGCGACGGCTTTTAGCTCACCGATTCTGGCGGAGTTCAAGAAGCCGCCAATCTTGATTTTCTCACTTGCCCCACTCTGAGCAAATGACAAGCCCCAGGAAAAGTCGATTCGGCAAGGCTTTACCGTAATCATCTTTTGGTGAAAACGTCTTTGCTCAATCAAACCCTACCGGGTACCGGCAGCACACTCAGGCGAGCTGACAGAAACAGAGCAGTCATCGCCTTAATGCTGATCAGATAAAGGCTTTTTACCCCCATTTTGCTTGCCGTAGAGGGCACTTTTCGTCGGATCCTGGGGGACGCCAGCCCTTGCTGGCGGTGCTCTGCTACGGCGGATCGCCGGCAAGCCGGCTCCTACAGAGACCGGGATTCACCAGGGGGGAGACAAAAACTTAACTGATAGGCATTAGCCATCGCCTGTGCCCTTCGCCAGCTCAGACCGGCTTCCACTAAGCGCCGAAGGCTAGGAGACAGAGCGTCTAGTACGTACTTTAATCGATGCGATCTGTTTCGCGACGCAGCAAGGCGTCCAGTGTGTCCAGACGGGCGCCATCGAAGGCGACCAGCGTACCCTGTTCGAAAACCCGCCGTGCCAGCCCGGTGAGCACCGAGCCGGGCGGCAGTTCGATATGCAGCCGCACGCCGCGCTCGTAGGCGGTGCGCAGGGTGCCGTGCCAATCGACGACACGGCACATGTTGAAAGCCAGGTCGTCGCGCAGGCGTTCGGCATCGAATACCGGGCGCGCCGAAGAACCGCTGAGGTAACGCACGCGCGGCGCACGCAGGCTGACCCGGGCGAAGGCTTCGGCCAGTTGCCGCGCCGGCTGTTCGAGCAGCGTGCAGTGCGACGGCACGCTCATCGCCAGGCGGCGAGCGCAGGACGCGCCGAGGCTCTTGGCCTGGGCGGCGACCGCGGCCATGGCGGCATCGCTGCCGGCGATGACGATCTGGTTGTCGGCGTTGATGTTGCCCAGATGGACCGGGCCCTCGGCGCCGGCCAGCAGACCTTCGACCGTGGTCAGCGACAGGCCGAGGATGGCGGTCATGCCGTAACCCTCGGGGTAGGCCTGTTGCATCAGTTCGCCGCGCAGGGCGACCAGGCGCAGGGCGTCGGCGAACTCCAGCGACTCGGCGACCACCGCCGCTGCGTAGGCACCGATGGACAGCCCGGCGACATAGTCCGGCCGCTGACCGTCGCGCAGCAGCAGCCGGGCCGCCGCCACTCCGGCGATCAGCAGGCAGAGCTGCACGGCGCGGGTCGACCGCAGCGCTTCAGCCGAATCCAGTGCCAGCGTGTCCTCGCCGAGCACCGCGCTGGCCTCGGCCAGGGTCGCGACGACTTCGGGCGCATCCGGCAGGCGATGAAGCATGCCGGGCTTCTGTGCGCCCTGGCCGGGAAAGGCAAGCAGGCTGCTCATGCCGCCAGCTCCTCTGCCCAAGGATCGCTGACCAGCAGCGGTCCGTGGCTGGTCTTGACCAGCACCCGCGCCGCGTCACCGGCCCATTCGCGCAGCGCCACGCCACCCAGCGGGGTTTCCAGCTGCAGATCGATACGGCAGGCGCGGCCTTCCAGCAACTGCAGCAGCGGGCGCGCCTCGCTGCGTCGCAGCGGCCGCTCGGCTCTGAGCAGCAGATCGAGATCGCTGTCCGGATGGGCGGCCGGCAGGCCGCTGGCAAGCTGGAATCCGGCCGAGCCAGTGACGCCCCAGGCATGGCCAAGCGCATCGAGCAGCGGACGCAGTTCGGCCAGTACGCGGAATACCGGCAGGTCTTCACTGGCGCGGCGATCGAGCAAATGTTCCGGCGCAAGCCGCTGGCTGACCGCCTCGACCGGCATCAGCGCGGCCAGGCGCTGCTCCCGCGTGGCTCCACGCAGGCCAACCCCGACCAGCCCTGGCGCCACGGCGGCACGGCGCACCACCACCGGCTGGCCGGCAGCGAGCACGGCGACCGCCCAGGCCGGCGCATCGGCGGGCAACTGCTCGGGGCGCATGCCCCAGAGCAGGTCGTGGGGCCGCAGATCTTCAGGCTGGTACATGGCAGTCTCCTGCTCTTGTTGTTCATCGCCGGCTTGACCGGCGCTGGTTCGCGGCCGCCTCGGCAGCGGCCGCAAGCCGTTACCACTGCGCGCGCAGCAGCTCCCGCACCCTGGTAGAAGCCGCACGATTCGGCGCGCCGAGGCGGCCACGCAGATCGCTGCTGCTGCCGATGTCTTCGACAGCCCTGTGCAGGCACTCGCGCACCCGCTGCAGGTCGGCGTCGGCAGGCTGCTCGATGTTGTCCACCGAGAGGGTTTCCCAGAGCAGGCCGAGGGTCGCGTAGTTGTCGATGTCGTAGGCCATCGGCGGCACCGACTCGGCCAGCGCCTCCAGCTCCTCGACGCTGCGCAGGGTGATGCGCGCCGCGGCGGCCTTGCCCATGGCATGCACCATCACGCCCGGATCGCGCAGGGCGATGATCCGCTGGGCCTGATAGCCATGGGCGAGGAAGGCGCCGGACATGGCCTTGCCGACCAGCAGCGAAACCACCGGATGCCCCGCCAGGCGGGCACGGGCATAGCCGTCCACCGCGCCGGCCAGCGCCTGGTGAATGCCCAGGGCTTCCTCGCGGCGGCCGTAGGCCTGGCTCGGCACGTCGACCACGGCCACCACGACGCGCTTGTCCGCCTTGTCGCGATCGGCTTCGATGACTTCATCCACGGCCTTGCCCAGCGCCCAACCTTCGAGCAGGCCGACCTCGCCGTTACGGGCGCGGGGAAAGGGGTTCTCGGCATCCGGCACCACGGCGATGTACCGCGCGGCGCGCCCGGCCAGTTCGCCGTCGACCACCTTCACCGAGGCGGGATAGCCCGCCAGTGCCTGACCGCCGGCCAGGGCTTGCAACCAATTCAGTCCACGGCTCATTGGGCATCTCCTTCATAGAGGGCGCGCACCGCGGCGGCATCGAGCTGCGCGCGGGTGTCGACATCGGCCAGGCGCTGCAGGAACCAGGCGTGCCGGCGGCTGCGCGGTTGCGCCGGCACGCCCCGGGCGAACAGCTCGTGCAGCTGCGCACGGATGGCGTCGGTGTCGTCGGCGACGTAGGCGTCCACCAGACCGCTGGCGTGGCGCTGCTCGCCGCCGGTCAGGCTCCAGATGAACGGACGGTCACGCGAGTCGTATTCCTCGATGCCGGCTTCCTGTTCGATCACCTGCGGGCCGTTGAGGCCGACCCGCGCTTCACGGGTGACGACCAGGTAGCTGCAAAGCCCGGCGGCGATGGACATGCCGCCGAAGCAGCCGACCGAGCCGGCGACCACGCCGATCACCGGCTGGTAGGTGCGCAGCTCGACGATGGCGGCCTGGATCTCGGCGATCGCGGCCAGCCCCAGGTTGGCTTCCTGCAGGCGCACGCCGCCAGTTTCCAGCAACAGCACGGCGCGGGTGGGAATGCCGTTGCGGTTGTCTTCGGCGGCCAGCTCCAGCGCGCCGGCGATCTTCGCGCCGCCGACCTCGCCCATGCTGCCGCCCTGGAAAGCGCCTTCGATGGCGGCGATCACCGCCGGCTGGCCGTCGATCGTGCCCTTGGCAACCACCACGCCATCATCGGCCTGGGTGACGATGCCCTGCTTCGGCAGCCAGGGCGAGGTGACGCGATCGAACGGGTCGAGCAGTTCGCGGAAGCTGCCTTCATCCAGCAGTGCGCGGGCACGCTGGCGAGCACCGAGCTCGACGAAGCTGCGCGATTGAAGTAAACGGGCCACGGTGTTAGCGGACACATCAGTCATGGCCGACCTCCTCCAGTCCCTGCTCCAGGCGCAGACGCACTACGCCGGGTGTGGCCCCAAAATCGTGAATATCGATGTTCAATGCCGGAGGCGTCTGTTCGCGAAACATCCGCTCGAACAGTTGCTGCCAGCGTTGCTCGGCACCGTTGACCGAGGTGACCACCTGGATCGCCAGCTTGCCGGCCTGGCCGGGTTCGAGCAGCACTTCCAGATCGCCCGAGCCGACCACGCCGACCAGGGCCTTGCCGCGGGCGGGCTGCCCGGCGGCGAATTCGAAAGACAGGGTTTCCATGATCAATAGCTCCCAATCGGCGCCGACGCGGCTGGCGTCAGGCGGTCGAGGAATAAGGTGGCGGCGAGCAGGTCGGCGGCACCGCCCGGCGAAGCGCGAAGGCTCAGCATCTCGCCTTCCAGTGCGCGCAGCCGACGACGGCCGGCCAGGCTGGCGCAACCGCCGGCATCGAGCACGGCGCGGGCACCGGCCTGCATGCGGGTCAGACCTTCGCGGCCGGCGCGGTGCAGCACGCAGGTGTCGGTCAGGTCACTCATGATCGCCAGCAGCGCATCGAGCCGGGCGTTCTGCTCGCCGGCACCGGCGCGGCGGCTGGCGTGCAGCTGCGGCAAGCCCTGTTCGATGACCGCGGGAAAGCCGTGCTGCGCCTGTTCACGGGCACCGAGCACACCGTAGATGCGGCAGACCCGTGCACCATGGCTGTCGGGGTTGGCCGGCGCGGCCGGATCGCTCAGGCGTGCCAGCGCTGCGGCGCTGGCGGCAATCGGCCGAGCGCTGCGCGCAGCGCTCTCGAGTGCCGCTGCCGCGCTGAGCAGCCCCAGCGCCCAGATGGCACCACGGTGCGTATTCACCCCGCCGGTGACGCGCAGCATCTCGACTTCGCCATCACGCCCCAGCTGGCCGAGCGCCTCGCGCAGTGGCTGGCCGACTTCACCAATCACCAGCGCTGCGTCGGCCATGGCTTTGAAGGTCGGCCACAAGGCGTTCGCCGAGGCGTGCATCAGGCCCAGATGCAGGTCGTCGTGCGCGCCATTGCCGCGCCGATCCACCAGGCCGGGCTTGGGCGACAGGTCGGCCTCGTCGACCAGCGCCTGCACCGCCAGATCCGCCAGCCGCTCGGCCAGCGAGGGCTGTTGTCTTGCAATGAGGGCACTCATCACCAGCTCCTGAACTTGGCGGGCGGGTTGTAGAGGCCGCCGGACCAGTCGACCAGTTCGGCGATGCTCTTGGCCGCCAGCAGTTCGCGCGTCGCGTCGTTGCGACGGATGCCGAGGTCTTCCGGCAGGGCGATCAGCCCTTCGCGGCGCATGCGCTCGGTGTCCTTCGGGTTGTGCCGCAGGCCGATGCTGGTGACGCCGGCCACCGCAGCGATCATTGCCTGGCGTTCTTCCAGCGAGCGCGCCTTGTACAGGTAGGCGATGCCTTCCTCGGTAAGCAGGTGGGTGACGTCGTCGCCGTAGATCATGATCGGTGCCAGCGGCATGCCGCTCTTCTTCGCCACCTCGATGGCATCGAGCTGCTCGACGAAGGTGGGTTTGCCGCCTTCCTGGAAGGTCTCGACCATCTGCACCACGAGCTTCTTGCCGCGCTCGAGCATGGTTACCGGCGCTTCGCCACCGGGCATGGCCATGTCCAGCCAGGCCGGCGTGGGATGGCGGCGACCACGCGGGTCGTGGCCCATGTTCGGCGCGCCGCCGAAGCCGGCCAGGCGGCCGCGGGTGACGGTGGAGGAATGGCCGTCGCCATCGACCTGCAGGGTCGCACCGATGAACAGGTCCACCGCGTACTGGCCGGCCAGCTGGCACATCATGCGGTTGGAGCGCATCGAGCCGTCGCGACCGGTGAAGAACACATCCGGGCGCTGGGCGATGTAGTTCTCCATGCCCAGCTCGGTGCCGAAGCAGTGCACGCTTTCGACCCAGCCGGTCTCGATCGCCGGGATCAGCGTCGGGTGCGGGTTGAGCGTCCAGTTGCGGCAGATCTTGCCCTTCAGCCCCAGCGACTCGCCGTAGGTCGGCAGGATCAGCTCGATGGCGGCGGTGTTGAAGCCGATGCCGTGGTTGAGTGACTGGACGTTGTGTTTCTCGTAGATGCCGCGGATCGCCATCATCGCCATCAGCACGTGCACCGGCTTGATGTGGCGCGGGTCGCGGGTGAACAGCGGTTCGATGTAGAACGGCTTGTCGGCGACCACAACGAAATCGACCCAGCTCGCCGGGATGTCCACCCGCGGCAGGTCACGCGGGTCATCGACGATCTGGTTGACCTGGACGATGACGATGCCGTCGGAGAAGGCGGTGGGCTCGACCAGAGCCGGGGTGTCCTCGGTGCTCGGGCCGGTGTAGATGTTGCCCTCGCGATCGGCGGTGAAGCCGGCCACCAGCGCGACGTTGGGGATCAGGTCCACCAGCAGGCGCGAATACAGTTCGATGTAGGTGTGGATGGCGCCGACTTCCAGCAGGCCGTCTTCCAGCAACTGGCTGATGCGCAGGCTCTGCGGTCCGGCGAAGGAGAAGTCGAGCTTGCGCGCGATCTGCCGCTCGAACAGATCCAGATGCTCAGCGCGGCTGACGCTGGGCATGATCATGTGCAGATCGTGAAGTTTGCCTGGGTCGACCTGGGCCAGCGAACGGGAGAGAAAGTCCGCCTGCTTCTGGTTGTTGCCTTCGAGCACCACCCGATCACCCGGAGCGATCAACGCTTCGAGCGCCGCGACGATCTTGTCACTCGGCAATACCACGCCATCGGCGAGGCTGCGCACCTGGTCGAGACGGCGGGCTTTTTCAGCACGACGACGCGACCATTGCGGCGGTGGGGATATTGTTGTTGTCATGACGACTCCACAGATTTCCGCGATGTGGAGCGCACAGTAGGGAGATGACCGACAGGTCATCAATCAAGCAGCCTGATCGACCGTTACGATTTTGTTAACGATAGGTCTGAGTCGCCGGTTTGCGCCGGATTCGAGAGGCGCGGCGCCTTGCGCGCCACGCCCCGTTTAACGATTACTTGTCGCGATCGATATTGAACGGCGACCAGGCCTGGCGCGTCGGCATCACTTCCAGGCGGTTGATGTTGATGTGATCCGGCAGGGTGGCGACGTAGAAGATCTGCTCGGCGATGTCCTCGGCGGTCAGCGGCGTGGTGCCGCGGTACAGCCGGTCGCTTGCGTCCTGATCGCCCTTGGTGCGGACCAGGGTGAATTCGGTCTCGGCCATGCCCGGGGCGATGTCGGTGACGCGTACGCCGGTGCCCAGCAGGTCGCAGCGCAGGTTGTAGCCGAACTGTTCGACGAACGCCTTGGTCGCGCCGTAGACGTGGCCACCCGGATAGGGCCAGTGCCCGGCCACCGAGCCGATGTTGACGATGCTGGCGCCCTTGCCGGTGGCGATCAGGGTCGGCAGCAGCGCATGGGTGACATTGACCAGGCCGGTGATGTTGGTGTCGATCATGGTGTGCCAGTCGGCGAGATCGACCTGCTGCGCCGGCTGCGGTGCCAGCGCCAGGCCGGCGTTGTTGACCAGGCAGTCGATCTGGCGGAACGCAGCGGGCAGTTGCGCGACCGCCTCCTGCACCGCGCCGGCATGGCGCACGTCGAGGGTGGCGATGTGCACCGGCACCTTGGCCGACAGTTCGCCCTTCAACTCTTCCAGACGCTCGCTGCGCCGGCCGGTGAGGACCAGTGCCCAGCCAGCCTCGGCGAAGCGGCGGGCGGTGGCGCGGCCGAAGCCGGAGGTGGCACCGGTGATGAATACGATCTTCTGTTTCATGCTCTTCCTCTTTCTCTAATGCCAGACCGTCGTGTAGGCGACGCGGCAGGTGAAGGCGTCCAGCTTAGGGGCACCGGAACCCCGAGGCAAAGGCCGGCGTGCGCCGGGCGGCCATCATCGGCTCGCCGCTGCGCTGACCCCATAACGTCACCGAACGGTCATCACAGGTTCATCGTCGCTTCGCCGGACTGCAACAGAGCCTGACTAGCTTCTCGTCTAGACAAGTTGGCCGACTCACCCGGCCGCACAGACGAAAGGGCAAGACGATGAATGCAGCTATTCGAGTCGAGCGACTGAACAAGACCTTCGCCGGCAAGCAGGCGCTGTTCGACCTGGGGCTGGCGGTGCAGCCGGGCGAGATGGTGGCGCTGATCGGCGCTTCCGGCTCCGGAAAGTCCACCCTGTTGCGCCATCTGGCCGGGCTGGCCTGCTGCGATCGCACTGCCGGCGGACGCATCGAGGTGCTCGGTCGCGAAGTGCAGGCCACCGGCCGCCTGCATGGCGAGGTGCGTCGCCTGCGCGCCGACATCGGCTACATCTTCCAGCAGTTCAACCTGGTCACCCGCCTCAGCGTGCTGGACAACGTATTGCTCGGCTTTCTCGGCCGCATGCCGCGCTGGCGCGGCTCGCTGGGCATGTTCAGCGACGAGCAGAAGCGCCAGGCCATGGCTGCGCTGGAGCGCGTCGGCCTGGCCGAGCGCGCCGCGCAGCGTGCCTCGACGCTCTCCGGCGGCCAACAGCAACGAGTGGCCATCGCCCGTGCGCTGACCCAGCAGGCCGAGGTGATCCTCGCCGACGAACCGATCGCCTCGCTCGACCCGGAGTCGGCACGCAAGGTCATGGAAATCCTCGCCGACATCAACCGCCAGGACGGCAAGACCGTGGTGGTGACCCTGCATCAGGTCGACTACGCACTGCGCTACTGCTCGCGCGTGGTGGCACTCAAGGGCGGCCGCATCCATTACGACGGGCCTTCTGCGGCGCTCAGCGACCACTTGCTCAATGACCTCTACGGCGCCGATCTGGATGCCAGCCTGCTGTTCTCCGACCGCGCCCGCGCCGCCGAGCCGCGGACGTTGCAGCTGGTCAACGGCTGAGCCGTCGGCAACGCCCCGACACCCAACGCCACACCTTCAGGAGTGACCTCCATGTTGAAATCCATCAGCCGCGCCGTCGCCGCCTCCACGCTGCTGGCCGGCGCCCTGTTCGGTACGGCCCAGGCCGCCGAGACCATCACCTTCGGCATCATTTCCACCGAGTCGTCGCAGAATCTGCGCAGCGTCTGGGACCCCTTCCTGGCCGACATGAGCAAGCAGACCGGCTACCAGGTGAAGGCCTTCTTCGCCCCCGATTACGCCGGGGTGATCCAGGGCATGCGCTTCGACAAGGTCGACCTGGCCTGGTATGGCAACAAGTCGGCGATGGAAGCGGTGGACCGCGCCAATGGCGAAATCTTCGCCCAGACCGTCGCCGCCAACGGCAGCCCGGGCTACTACAGCCACCTGATCGTGCACAAGGACAGCGCCCTGAACTCGGTCGAGGACGTACTGAAGAATGCCAAGGACCTGACCTTCGCCAATGGCGACCCGAATTCCACCTCTGGCTACCTGGTGCCCGGCTACTACGTGTTCGCCAAGAACAAGGTCGATGCCGGCCGGATCTTCAAGCGCAGTCTCAACGGCAGCCATGAAGTGAACGCGCTGTCGGTGGCCAACAGGCAGGTCGATGTCGGCACCTTCAACAGCGAAGGCATGGAGCGCCTTGAGATCACCGCGCCGGACAAGGCCGCGCAACTGAAGATCGTCTGGACCTCGCCACTGATCCCGGCCGACCCGCTGGTGTGGCGCAAGAGCCTGAGCGACGAGCAGAAGAACCGGCTGCGCGAGTTCTTCATGAGCTACGGCGCCAAGCCGGCCGAGAAGGAAATCCTCGCCGGCCTGCAGTGGGCACCGTTCCGCGCCTCCGACAACGACCAGCTGCTACCGATCCGCCAGCTGGAACTGTTCAAGAAGCGCAGCGAAGTCGCCGCCGACAGCAAGCTCTCCGACAGCGACCGCCAGGCGCAGCTGCAGGGCATCGACGACGAACTGGCCAAGCTGGAACAACGCATGGCCGAGCGCGAGCAGAAGAACGCCGCCGCCAAGGCCAGCTGAGCAACGCCGGGCGTGGCGCGCTGGCGCCACGCTCCCGTCCGCGCCGTTTGTGAGAACCGAACATGTCCACTCTGAGCACCACACCGCCACTGGCGGGCAACGACAAGCGCAGCTGGTTGCGCCTGCTCGGCTGGGGCCTGTGCCTGGCCGTACTGGCCTGGTCCTGGCAGGGCGCGGAGATGAATCCGCTGCTGCTGATCCGCGACAGCGCCAACATGGCGACTTTCGCCGCCGACTTCTTTCCGCCGGACTTCAGCGACTGGCAGCTGTATCTCAAGGAGATGGTCACCACGGTGCATATCGCCCTCTGGGGCACGCTGCTGGCGATCGTCTGCGCCATCCCGCTGGGCATTCTCAGCGCCGAGAACATCGTGCCCTGGTGGGTCTACCAGCCGGTGCGCCGGCTGATGGATGCCTGCCGCTCGATCAACGAGATGGTCTTCGCCATGCTCTTCGTCGTCGCGGTCGGTCTCGGCCCCTTCGCCGGCGTTCTGGCGCTGTGGATCAGCACCACCGGCGTGCTCGCCAAGCTGTTCGCCGAAGCGGTGGAAGCCATCGAACCCGGCCCGGTGGAAGGCGTGCGCGCCACCGGCGCCAGCGCGCTGCAGGAAGTCATCTTCGGGGTGACTCCACAGGTGCTGCCGCTGTGGATTTCCTACTCGCTGTACCGCTTCGAATCCAACGTGCGCTCGGCCACGGTGGTCGGCATGGTCGGCGCCGGCGGCATCGGCGTGATCCTCTGGGAGGCCATACGCGGCTTCCAGTTCGGCCAGACCGCCGCCCTGCTGCTGATCATCATCGCCGTGGTGAGCCTGATCGACCTGCTCTCCCAGCGCCTGCGCAAGCTCTTCATCTGACGGAGTGAGGGCCTGCGCGGCTCTCGAAAAAACCATGCAGTTGTCTAGACAACCCAGCGAACCGCTCTACCTTGAACTCGCCGAGCTGCTTCGGGGCGAATTGCACCACTACCGCAGCGGCGATTTCCTGCCCGGCGAGATGCAGCTGGCGCGGCGCTTCGCCGTCAACCGCCATACCCTGCGCCGCGCCGTCGACGAGCTGATCAGCGAAGGCCGCCTGCTGCGCCGCCAGGGCAAGGGCACCCAGGTGCTGCAACGCCCGCTGGTCTATCCGCTACAGGCCGACAGCGCCTACAGCGATGCGCTCGCCGCCCTCGGCGTGCGCACCGAGGCGCGCCTGCTCGAGCGTCGCACGCTGGCCGCCAGCGCCGAGGAAGCGCGCCACCTGGAATTGGCCGAGGGCGCCGCGCTGATCGAGCTGAGCACCCTGCGCCTGCTCGATGGCGAGCCGGTCAGCCTGATCCGCCACCGCTACTGCGCCAGCCATGCCGAACTGCTCGCCGACTACCAGGGCGGCTCGCTGCGCCGTTACCTCGGCGAACGCGGCCTGCCGCTGACCCGCCGCTTCAGCCTGATCGGCGCGCGCCTGGCCGATCGTGACGAGGCCGCACGGCTGCTGATGCCGCTGCGCATGCCGCTGCTGTCGGTGTTCACCCTGTCCTGCGACGCCGCCGGGCGACCGCTGGAGATCGCCCTCTCGGCCAGCCGGTCCGACCGCTTCCAGTACCAGGTCGCCACCTGATGGAGAACCCTATGCACACCCGCGAACCATCCCCCCGCCAGCGCTGGATGGCCGTGCTGGCCCGCGCCAGCGCCGCCGAGCTGGCGCCTTTCGAGAGCGCCCTGTGCGACTGCGCCTACCAGCTGATCCGCCCCGCGGAAATCGGCATGACCCTGGTGCGCGGCCGCATGGGCGGCACCGGCGCGCCGTTCAACCTCGGCGAGATGAGTGTCACCCGCTGCGTGGTGCGCCTGGCCGACGGCAGCACCGGCTACAGCTACCGCGCCGGCCGCGACAAGCGCCAGGCCGAGCTCGCCGCCCTCGCCGACGCCCATCTGCAGGGCGCCCGACAGAGCCGCTGGCTCGCCGAGCTGATCGAACCACTGGCCGCCGCGCAGGCCCGTCGCGCCGCGCACAAGGCTGCCGAAACCGCCACTACCCGCGTGGAGTTCTTCACGCTGCTGCGAGGAGAAGACTGATGTATCGCGCCCCATCCGAATTGCTGCAGGCCGCTTTCGACGACCCGGTGCTGGACGCCCAGCAGAGCTTCCGCGCCGCGCTCAAGGCCCTGTCCGAGCCGGGCACCCGCCGGCCGCTGGTCAGCGTCGCCGCCGTCGACCACTTGCAGGCCGCCACCTACGCGCTGTGCCTGAGCCTGCTGGATAACGACACGCCGCTGTGGCTGGCGCCGGCCTTCGACACCCCGGCGATCCGCGCCAACCTGGCCTTCCATTGCGGCTGCCCGGTGGTCGAAGCGCGCGAGGAGGCGATGTTCGCCCTGCTCGACGCCGCCGCACTGGACGACCTGTCCGGCTTCTACAACGGCAGCGAGCGCTACCCGGACCAGTCCTGCACGCTGCTGGTCCAGCTCGATCGGCTCGACCGCGGCCCGGCGCTGAGCTGGCAGGGTCCGGGCATCGACGGCAACCGGCTGGTCGGCCTGCCACTGAAGCCGACGTTCTGGCAGCAGCGCGCCGCGCGCAGCGACTTCCCGCGCGGGCTGGATGCGCTGTTCTGCGCCGACGGCGAGGTGCTCGGCCTGCCGCGCAGCACGCGCATCGGCGACTCGCTCGCGGAGGTCGCCTGATGTACGTCGCGGTCAAGGGTGGCGAACAGGCCATCGATAACGCCCACGCGCTGCTGGCGAAGAAGCGCCGCGGCGATACCGGCGTCGCCGAACTGGGCGTCGAGCAGATCCGCCAGCAGCTGCCACTCGCCGTGGCGCGGGTGATGAGCGAAGGCTCGCTGTACGACGAGGAACTCGCCGCGCTGGCGATCAAGCAGGCCGCCGGCGATCTGGTCGAGGCGATCTTCCTGCTGCGCGCCTACCGCACCACGCTGCCGCGCTTCGCCGAAAGCCTGCCGCTGGACACCGCCGCCATGCAGCTCAGCCGACGCATCTCGGCGACCTTCAAGGACGTGCCCGGCGGCCAGCTGCTCGGCCCGACCTTCGACTACACCCACCGCCTGCTGGACTTCGCCCTGCTCGCCGAGGGCGAACATCCCGGGCCGCCGGTGGATGACAGCACCAGCCTGGACAACTGCCCCCGCGTGCTCGGCCTGCTCGGCGAGGAAGGCCTGATGACCGCGGAGACCGATCGCGGCGAGCCAGTGCCGGACCTCACCCGCGAGCCGCTGGAGCTGCCTTCCAGCCGCGCCGAACGCCTGCAGGCACTGGCCCGCGGTGACGAGGGCTTCCTCCTGGCGCTGGGCTATTCGACCCAGCGCGGCTACGGCCGCAACCACCCGTTCGCCGGCGAAATCCGCATCGGCACGACAGAAGTATGGATCGAGCCGCAGGAGCTGGGCTTCCCGGTCTGCCTCGGCGAGATCGAGCTGACCGAGTGCGAGATGGTCAACCAGTTCGTCGGCGAGAGCGCCGCACAAGCGCAGTTCACCCGCGGCTACGGCCTGGCCTTCGGCTATGCCGAGCGCAAGGCGATGGGCATGGCGCTGGTAGACCGCGCGCTGCGTGCCGGCGAATACGGCGAGGAGGTGCAGGGTCCGGCGCAGCAGGAGGAGTTCGTCCTGATGCACTGCGACAACGTCGAGGCCGCCGGCTTCGTCTCGCACCTCAAGCTGCCGCACTACGTCGACTTCCAGTCCGAGCTGGAGCTGATCCGCAAGCTGCGCCAGCCGCAGGCCGAGCCGGCCGCAGCCAGCGAATCCGCCAAGGAGAAGCGCGCATGAATGCCCACGCCAGTCCGGCCAGCAAGGCAGGCTACAACTTCGCCTACCTCGACGAGCAGACCAAGCGCATGATCCGCCGCGCGCTGCTCAAGGCGGTGGCCATTCCCGGCTACCAGGCGCCCTTCGGCGGCCGCGAGATGCCGCTGCCCTACGGCTGGGGCACCGGCGGCATGCAGCTGACCGCGGCGATTCTCGGCGCCGACGATGTGCTCAAGGTGATCGACCAGGGCGCCGACGACACCACCAACGCGGTGTCGATCCGGCGCTTCTTCGCCCGCACCGCCGGGGTCGCCACCACCGAGCGCACGCCCGAGGCGACGGTGATCCAGACCCGCCACCGCATTCCGGAAACCCCATTGGCCGCCGGGCAGATCATGGTCTATCAGGTGCCGATTCCCGAGCCGCTGCGCTTCATCGAGCCGTCGGAAGGCGAGACGCGGACCATGCACGCGCTGGGCGACTACGGCGTGATGCACGTCAAGCTCTACGAGGACATCGCCACCTTCGGCCACATCGCCACCAGCTACGCCTATCCGGTGACGGTGGATGGGCGCTACGTGATGGACCCTTCGCCGATTCCCAAATTCGACAACCCCAAGCTGGACCGCAGCCCGGCGCTGATGCTGTTCGGCGCCGGCCGTGAGAAGCGCCTCTACGCCGTGCCGCCGTACACCCGCGTGGTCAGCCTGGATTTCGAGGACCACCCGTTCGAGATCCAGCGCTGGGACGAATGCTGCGCCATCTGCGGCAGCGGCGATTCCTACCTCGACGAACTGATCGTCGACGACGCCGGGAGCAAGCGCTTCGTCTGCTCCGATACCGACTACTGCGCACAGCGTGCCCAGCCACAGGAGGGCCGCCCATGAGCGCCGCCGAACAACTGCTGCCCGCCCCGGGCATCGGCACCGAGCCGCTGTTCACGGTGCGCGACCTGACCCGCCTGTACGGCCCGGACAAGGGCTGCCAGGGCGTGTCCTTCGACCTCTACCCCGGCGAAGTGCTGGGTATCGTCGGCGAATCCGGCTCGGGCAAGTCGACCCTGCTCTCGCTGCTCTGCGGGCGCTGCCCGCCGGACCGCGGCACGGTGCTCTACCGCGACGGCATAGGCGACTGGCTCGACCTCTACGCCGCCAGCGAAGCCGAGCGGCGCACGCTGCTGCGCACCGAGTGGGGCTTCGTCGAGCAGAACCCGCGCGACGGGCTGCGCATGGGAGTTTCCGCCGGCGCCAACATCGGCGAGCGGCTGATGGCCCAGGGCGTCAGGCATTACGGCCAGCTGCGCGCTGCCGGGCTGGATTGGCTCAAACAGGTGGAGATCGACCCGGCGCGCATCGACGACCTGCCGCGGACCTTCTCCGGCGGCATGCAGCAGCGCCTGCAGATTGCCCGCAACCTGGTTTCCAGTCCGAAGCTGGTGTTCATGGACGAACCCACCGGCGGCCTCGATGTGTCGGTGCAGGCACGCCTGCTCGACCTCTTGCGCGGACTGGTGCGCGAACTGGACCTGGCGGTGGTGATCGTCACCCACGACCTCGCCGTGGCGCGCCTGTTGGCCGACCGGCTGATGGTGATGCGCCGCTCTCGGGTGGTGGAGTCGGGCCTGACCGACCAGATCCTCGACGACCCGCAGCACCCCTATACGCAGTTGCTGGTGTCCTCGGTGCTGCAGCCATGAACGCCCTCACCCGCCCCAGCGCCGGCAAGCCAGCTCCTGCCACCCGCCGCCACCGTCGCACCTGTAGGAGCGAGGTCGCTCGCGATCCGCTGCCTCTCGGTACCGCAGCCATGAACGCCCTCACCCGCCCCAGCGCCGGCAAGCCAGCTCCTGCCACCCGCCGCCACCGTCGCACCTGTAGGAGCGAGCTCGCTCGCGATTCGGCCACTTCCCTCCCTCGAGGAGTGCACGCATGAATACCCTGATCGAGGTCCGTGACCTCGCCAAGACATTCACCCTGCACCAGCAGCACGGCGTCAGCCTGCAGGTGCTGCGCGGGCTGAACTTCACCGTCGCCGCCGGCGAGTGCCTGGTGCTGCACGGCCAGTCCGGCGCCGGCAAGTCGACCCTGCTGCGCACGCTGTACGGCAACTACCTGCCGGCCGGCGGCAGCATCCGCATCCGCCACGCCGGCGACTGGCTGGAACTGGTCGGCGCCGAGCCACGCCAGGTGCTCGCCGTACGCCGGCAGACGCTGGGCTACGTCAGCCAGTTCCTGCGCGTGATTCCGCGGGTGCCGGCGCTGGAAGTGGTGATGGAACCGGCGCTGGCCCGCGGCTGGAGCCGTGCCGATGCCGAGGCGCGGGCCAAGGCGCTGCTGACCCGGCTGAACATTCCCGAGCGGCTCTGGCAACTGGCCCCCGGCACCTTCTCCGGCGGCGAGCAGCAGCGGGTCAACCTGGCGCGCGGCTTCATGGTCAGCTGGCCGGTGATGCTGCTCGACGAACCCACCGCCTCGCTGGACGAAGCCAACGCCGGCGTGGTGCTGGAACTGATCGACGAGGCCAAGGCCGCCGGCAGCGCGCTGATCGGCATCTTCCACGACCGCGCGATTCGCGAGGCAGTCGCCGACCGTTACCTGGACATGACGCAGGAGGACCTGGCCCATGCCAGCTGAACAGATTCTCCGCAACGCCCGGCTGGTGCTGGCCGATCAGGTGATCCATGGCAGCCTGCTGATCCGCGACGGCGTCATCGCCGACATCAGCGAAGGCGCCAGCAGCCTGCCGCAGGCCCAGGACCTGGGCGGCGACCTGCTGCTGCCGGGGCTGGTGGAGCTGCACACCGACAACCTGGAAAAGCACATGAGCCCGCGCCCGGGCGTCGACTGGCCGTCCGCCTCGGCGGTGCTGACCCATGACGCGCAGATCGTCGCCGCCGGCATCACCACGGTGTTCGATGCGCTGTCGATCGGCGACATCAATCCCAAGGGCAAGCGCATGCAGCAGCTCGGCGTGATGCTCGAGGCCATCGCCGAGGCCGAAGCGGCCGGACAGACCCGCGCCGAACACCGCCTGCACCTGCGCTGCGAAGTCAGCCACCCGCAGTGCCTGGAGCTGTTCCGCGAGCTGGTCGAGCAGCCGCTGGTGCAGCTGGTCTCGGTGATGGACCACGCGCCCGGCCAGCGCCAGTTCGCGCGCTTGGAGAAGTACCGCGAGTACTACATGGGCAAGTACCACCTGAGCCTGGCGGAAATGGACATTTTCGTCAGCGAGCAGCTGGCCAACTCCGCGCGGCACAGCGACCAGCAGCGCGCCGCCATCGTCGACATCTGCCGCAGCCGCGAGCTGGCGCTGGCCAGCCACGACGATGCGACCCTGGAGCACGTTAGCGAGTCGGCGGACTACGGCATGGCCATCGCCGAATTCCCGACCACCTTCGAAGCCGCCGAGGCCAGCCACGCACGCGGGCTAAAGGTGCTGATGGGCGCGCCGAACATCGTTCGTGGCGGCTCGCACTCGGGCAACATCGCCGCTGCCGATCTGGCCCGGCGTGGGGTGCTGGACATCCTCTCCAGCGACTACTACCCGGCCAGCCTCCTGCAGGCCGCGCTGGGCCTGGCCGAACAGGACAACGATTACGATCTGCCACGCGCCATCGCCACCATCAGCCTGGCGCCGGCCCGCGCGGCCGGGCTGGATGATCGCGGCGAGATCGCCGTCGGCCTGCGCGCCGACCTGGTCCAGGCGCAAGTGCACAAGGGCCAGCCGGTGATCGGCCAGGTCTGGCGCCAGGGCCGGCGGGTGTTCTGATGGCGCAGGAGCACCGCCCCGGGCCGGACCTGCCAGCAGGCCTGTGGCAGGCGCGCCCTCGCGGCGATTGCCGGCCGCAGGGCCTGCCAGCAACAACCGAGCGCGGAACCACGAGTCGAGCCGCCTGCACCGGCCGACTCTATACTGCCTGTCCACCGCAGGCTTTCCGGAGGAACCCTATGCAAGGCCGCTTGATCTACCTGACTGGACCTTCCGGCGCCGGCAAGGACAGCCTGCTCGAGGCCGCCCGCGCGGCACTGGCCGAACGTGGCGTACGCATCGCCCGGCGGGTCATCACCCGTTCGGCCGAGGCAGTCGGCGAAGCCGCGCAATCGGTGAGCCACGAGGATTTCGAACGCCTGGAAACCGAACAGGCCTTCGCCCTCAGCTGGCGTGCCAACGAGCTGGCCTATGGCATCCCGGCGCAAATCGACGACTGGCTGGCGGCCGGTGAGCACGTCCTGGTCAATGGCTCGCGGGGCTATCTGCCTGAAGCACGGCGGCGCTACCCGAGCCTGCTCGCCGTGCTGCTGTCCGTCGAGCAGGATGTGCTGCGCGAGCGCCTGCTGACCCGCGGCCGGGAAAGCCCGGAGCAGATCGAGGCGCGCCTGGCGCGCAACGCGCTGTTCGCCGGCGAACTGGACGACTACATCCGCCTGGACAACTCCGCCTCCCTGGCACAGAGCGTCCAGCATCTGCTGGAACTGCTGGACGAGCACCTGCGATGCAACTGACCCTGCTCGGCACTGGCGATGCCGCCCAGGTCCCGGTGTACAACTGCGCGTGCCCGGCCTGTCGCGCCGCCCAGGCCGACCCGCGTCGACGCCGCCGCGCCTGCTCGGCGCTGGTGGAATGTACGGGTCAGCGCTGGCTGCTCGACAGTGGCCTGCCGGACCTCTGCGAGCGCTTCGCGCCGGGCAGCTTCAACGGCATCCTGCAGACGCACTACCACGCCGATCACGCCCAGGGTCTGCTGCAACTGCGCTGGGGCCGCGGGCTGCGCATCCCGGTGCTCGGCCCGGACGATCCCGAGGGCCTTGCCGATCTCTACAAGCACCCGGGCATTCTCGACTTCAGCGGGCCTTTCGCCGCCTTCGAGCAGCGCTCGCTCGGCACGCTGCGGGTCACGGCGCTGCCGCTGGTGCACTCGAAGCCCACCTTTGGCTACCTGCTTGAAGGTCACGGACGCTGCATGGCGTACCTCACCGACACGGTCGGCCTGCCGGACGCCACGCGGGAGTTTCTTCAGGACACCGCGCTCGACGTGCTGGTGCTCGATTGCTCGACCCCGCCACGCGAGACGCCGCCGCGCAATCACAACGATCTGACCCGTGCACTGCAGAGCATCGAGGAGCTGCAGCCGGCACAGGCGGTCCTGACCCATGTCGGCCACGAGCTGGATGCCTGGCTCATGCAGCAGCCACGAGAACTGCCGGACAACGTATGCCTGGCGCACGACGGGATGACGCTTTAATCGTAGGGTGGACAACGCGCAGCTTGTCCACCAAAGGCACCCGTGCCCGGCGAGGCACCAAGTCAGGCCCATACGACGCGTGCCCGGCGAGAAACCTTGGGCACGGACAAAAAAGCCGCCTCAGCGGCCCGGCTGTGGACGGAAGCCCGGTACGCTGGCCGGGCGTTCGATGCGCGCAGCCGGCAGCGTGCAATGGAGGTCGCGGAACGGGCGGCCGGAAAGCCGTTCCCAGCCGGGGCCCGGGGAGGTCTGGCGGCAGATGATGGTGCCGTCGAGCTTGCTCTGCCACTGGTAATAGGGCGCCGGCGCGGCACTGGCCGCGATGGACAGGAACAGGCTGAACGCGATGAGGAAACTGCGCATCGATGCGCCTTCGGCAGAACGATGTCCGCCACTGTAACCCGACGCCGGCGCTACGCAAGCGCCGTCCGATCGCTCAATACCAGATCTTCGCCGCCTCGCGCAGGAAGATTTCCACGGTCTTGGGCCCGACGCCCTCGAATTCGCCCAGGCGCCTTTCCAGATCCTTGCGGTTCTCGCTGAGTTCGTGGATGCGCCCGAGCTTGCCGCCGTATTCGCCGTTGAGCTTTTCGCAAAGCTTGAGCAGCCGCTCGGCGGTGGACTCGTCGTAGCGTACGTAATGGCCCTCGCCGAGCATGTCGACCAATTGCTGCCAGCTGCAATTGCCGAGTTTGCGCGGGGTATCGCGCTTGTGCCTGTCGACGATGACACGATAGGCCTCGGCGGCGATGTCCTGCTGGATGCGCTTGCCGAACAGAAAGCTGGCGACGAACCACTTGAACAGCTCGCCCTCGCCTTTGTCGATTTCGATGCCCAGGTCTTTCGCGCTGATTTCGGCTGTCATGACAAACCTCCGCAACGGCACTGTGCAGCATTCGAATACCTGTGCCGACCAAGGTTCGGCATCGCAATGAGCGAAATATCGCCGATGGCCGAACGACGATAAGCGGATTCTTGCCGACGATGCTCCTGCCGCAGCGCCGTGACCCGTCTAGCGCGCATGAATGCCGTGCTGGCACGCCTCCTGCTAAACGATTTGTGCTCGATGCGATTCCAACGACAAGAAGAGCTGCCAGCGATACCTACCTCCCCGGGACTCTCCCGGCGTCATCGCCCCTCTGCTTGTTCGTCAGCCGCGCACCTGCGTGGCGGTCATCGTCTATCGTCAACGTGCTGAGTCAACCAATAAAAACGAAACGGAGATCCAACATGAGACTGACCAAACGCCTGGGCCTGCTCGCTGCCGCTGCAGCCTTCACTGCCAGCACCGCGGCCGTTGCTGCGCCGACCTTCATCAACATCCTCACCGGCGGCACCAGCGGCGTGTACTACCCGATCGGTGTGGCCCTGTCGCAGCAGTACAACAAGATCGACGGCGCCAAGACTTCCGTGCAGGCCACCAAGGCTTCGGTGGAAAACCTCAACCTGCTGCAGGCCGGCCGTGGCGAACTGGCCTTCTCCCTGGGTGACTCGGTCGCTGACGCCTGGAACGGTGTCGAGGACGCCGGCTTCAAGGCTCCGCTCAAGCGACTGCGCGCCATCGCCGGCACCTACAGCAACTACATCCAGATCGTTGCCAGCGAAGAGTCCGGCATCAAGACGCTGGAAGACCTCAAGGGCAAGCGCATCTCCGTCGGCGCGCCGAAGTCCGGCACCGAGCTGAACGCCCGCGCGATCTTCAAGGCCGCCGGCCTGAGCTACGAGGACATGGGCCGCGTCGAGTTCCTGCCCTACGCCGAGTCGGTCGAGCTGATCAAGAACCGCCAGCTGGACGCCACCCTGCAGTCCTCGGGCCTGGGCATGGCCGCCATTCGCGACCTGGCCAGCACCATGCCGGTGACCTTCGTCGAGATTCCGGCCGCCGTGGTCGAGAAGATCGAGAGCGATGCCTACCTGCCCGGCGTGATTCCGGCCGGCACCTACGACGGTCAGGATGCCGATGTACCGACCGTGGCCATCACCAATATCCTGGTCAGCCACGAGAAGGTTTCCGATGAAGTGGCCTACCAGATGACCAAGCTGATGTTCGACAACCTGTCGGCCCTGGGCAACGCCCACTCCGCGGCCAAGGACATCAAGCTGGAAAACGCCACCAAGAACCTGCCGATCCCGCTGCACCCGGGTGCCGAGCGCTTCTACAAGGAAGCCGGGATTCTCAAGTAACCAAGCGCTGACAGACGGGGGAGCGGGCCCTGCGGCCTGCTCCACCCCGCTCCTTGTAGCAGCAGGCTTGCCCGCGTCGCCTCGTTGGCAAGCCTGCTTCTACAGGCCCCCACCTTGCAGTGAGAGAGTGATTCCATGAGCGAAAGCCAAGGGCTGCATGCCAGCCCCAGCGAATGGCCGAGGGCGCTGTTCTACGTCGCCCTGCTGTTCTCCATCTACCAGATCGTCACCGCCGCCTTTCACCCGGTATCCAGCCAGGTGCTGCGTGCCGGTCACGTCGGTTTCCTGTTGCTGCTGGTGTTCCTCTGCTACCCGGCACGCGGCAACGGCAAGCCGTTCCAGCCAGTGGCCTGGGTGCTCGGCCTGGCCGGGTTCGCCACCTTCATCTACCAGTGGTATTTCGAGGCGGACCTGATCCAGCGCTCCGGCGACATGACCACCGCCGACATGCTGGTCGGCCTGACGCTGATCGCGCTGGTGTTCGAGGCCGCGCGGCGGGTCATGGGCATCGCCCTGCCGATCATCTGCGGGCTGTTCCTCGCCTACGGCCTGCTCGGCGAGTACCTGCCCGGTGATCTCGCGCACCGCGGCTATTACCTGGACCAGATCGTCAACCAGCTGTCGTTCGGCACCGAAGGCCTGTACGGCACGCCGACCTACGTCTCGGCAACCTACATCTTCCTGTTCATCCTGTTCGGCTCGTTCCTCGAGCAGGCCGGCATGATCAAGCTGTTCACCGATTTCGCCATGGGCCTGTTCGGCCACAAGCTCGGCGGCCCGGCCAAGGTTTCGGTGGTGTCCTCGGCGCTGATGGGCACCATCACCGGCTCCGGCGTGGCCAACGTGGTCACCACCGGCCAGTTCACCATCCCGCTGATGAAGCGCTTCGGTTATCGCCCGGCCTTCGCTGGCGGCGTCGAGGCGACCTCGTCGATGGGTAGCCAGATCATGCCGCCGGTGATGGGCGCGGTGGCCTTCATCATGGCCGAGACCATCAACGTGCCCTTCGTCGAAATCGCCAAGGCGGCGCTGATTCCGGCGCTGCTCTACTTCGGCTCGGTGTTCTGGATGGTCCATCTGGAAGCCAAGCGCGCCGGCCTCAAGGGCCTGCCGAAGGACGAGTGCCCGAGTGCCTGGGCCGCAGTCAAGGAGCGCTGGTATCTATTGATCCCGCTGCTGGTGCTGGTCTGGCTGCTGTTCTCCGGTCGCACGCCGATGTTCGCGGGCACCATCGGCCTGGCGCTGACGGCGATCGTCATCCTCGGTTCGGCGATCATTCTCAAGGTCTCCAGCTTCGCCTTGCGCATCGCCTTCTGGATCGCCCTCGGCCTGCTCTGTGCCGGCTTCTTCCAGCTCGGTATCGGGGTGATCTTCGCGGTCATCGCCGCGCTGGTGGTGGTCTGCTGGTTCATCAAGGGCGGCCGCGATACCCTGGTCATCTGCCTGCACGCGCTGGTCGAAGGTGCGCGCCATGCGGTGCCGGTGGGTATCGCCTGCGCCCTGGTCGGGGTGATCATCGGCATCGTCTCGCTGACCGGCGTGGCCTCGACTTTCGCCGGCTACATCCTGGCCGTGGGCGAGAACAACCTGTTCCTCTCGCTGATCCTGACCATGCTGACCTGCCTGGTGCTGGGCATGGGCATCCCGACCATCCCCAACTACATCATCACCAGTTCGATCGCCGCACCGGCGCTGCTCGACCTGGGCGTGCCGCTGATCGTCTCGCACATGTTCGTCTTCTACTTCGGCATCATGGCCGACCTCACGCCGCCGGTGGCGCTGGCCTGCTTCGCCGCCGCACCGATCGCCAAGGAGAAGGGCCTGAAGATCAGCATGTGGGCGATCCGTATCGCCATCGCCGGCTTCATCGTGCCGTTCATGGCGGTGTACAACCCGGCGCTGATGATGCAGGGCGGTGACTGGGGTGCCACGCTGTACATGATGTTGAAAGCGGCCTTCGCCATCGGCCTGTGGGGCGCGGTGTTCACCGGCTACCTGCAGCGCCGCATGGCCTTGTGGGAGAAGGCGCTGGCCTTTGCCGCCGGTGCTGCGATGATCCTCGCCACGCCGATGAGTGACGAGATCGGCTTCGCCCTCGGCGCGATCTTCCTCGCGCAGCACATCTGGCGCGCCCGCCGCGCCGAGCCGGCGGTCGCATGATTGGCCTGTGCCTTGGGCTCGCGGGCGTGGTGTGGGCCGAGCTGCCCACCCCCGCCTTCACCCTGGCATGGAACCACACCATCGAGAAGATTCGCTGGGAGGAGGATTACCGCGTGACGCCGGCCGGCTTGCTGCTCGGCGAAGCGCGGGTCAAGGGTTCTGGCGCCGGGATGGAAATCCCGGATGACGCCGAACTGCGCGACGGGGCCTGGCATTACCAGCGCCAGATGCCTGCGTTGCCACTCCTGCGCCTGGGGCGAACCCCCGAGGCAGGGGATTACCAACTGTGTTTCGACCAGCGTTGCCACGCCATGAGCGAATGGCTAGGCCCGCCAAAAGCGGACCAGCCGGCGCTGGAAGTCTGGGGCTGTACCGTGCAAACGGCGAGTGTCGGCAACGATTGACCGGCTCGCCGGTGATCGTTGAGGAGGGGTGTTCGCGCAGGCGGCACCCCTTTTTCTTTGGTTAGTCTGTTGTCTTCGGGCTAGCAGGCTGGGTGCGTTGGATGAACGTTTTTGCCTCATGGCCGTTGGCGAGTTGCCTGAAAGGCTGGTTTCGCCCTGCTGGGCGAAACCAAGCTCCCAAGCAGCTCGGAAATCGGCCACTACAAAAAGCCGATAATGCCCCAAACTCCGCATCACCTTTCCCCGCCAAAAAAAGACGCACATCCCCTTTCGGTGGTGTGCGCCAAAACGTCACGCTTGCACGCGATTACTTGGTCTGCATGATCAGATCCCGACGCATCAGCGTCTTGATCTTCACCAAATGGTCGTCTTCCTGAGTCTTGGCATGAACGAAGCTGTCGGCGATGTTCGGATGACCGGCCGCCTGCGCCAGCTCGATCAGCAGTTCCCAGGCGGCGTTGTCCGCCAGCTCCACGGTCAGCAACGCATTCAGGCACTGGTCGACATTGGTTCGCGGGTCGGTCAGCACGTTGACGATGCCCAGCGCCATAGACCCGACCACATCGGCACAGGGCGTTTGCGACGTCGGATCGGCGCCGAGGGTTTCGATCGCCTGGTGCACCAGCATCATGTGCTCGTGCTCCTCGTCACGAATGTGCTTCAGCGTGTCGACCAGCGCCGAATCAGGGGTGTCGAGCCCCTTGACCTTGGCGATCATCGCCTCGTACAGGCGCACCCCGTTGCGCTCGTAGGCCAGGCGCTCGCCGAGCTTGTCGAGAAACACCTCGGGGCTCTTGCCGCGCATCATGTCGAAGCCGGTCTTGAGCATGCCCTTGGCCGAACCCGGAACCGGCACCGATCCGATGCGGTCCGCCTCGGCGGCGCGCTCCGAGCGCTCGACGAGCATGCCGCGCTCGTCGCCCGGCACGTCCGGATGAATGTCGTTGACGGCATCGAGCAGGCGCTTGGTGTCCTTCGGGGACATCTGCACGCCGGTAACGTTGGAACCTACTTTCGCTGCAGTAGCCATGGTCGTCTCCTCAGGAAGCCTTGCGCATCAGTTCGCCACCCGGCGCCCACTGGTAACCCGCCGAGACGATGTCCGAGGCGAGCCCTTCCGAGGCCAGGTGGTTGCGGTAGTCGAGCGAGGACTTCGGCTCCTTGGCCTTGTCCACGTAGGCCGGGCCGGCGCTGCGCAGGTTGACCTCGGCGGCCAGTACCTGCCGCACGAAGTCGCGCTGGCTCTTGAACTCGACCATCTTCGGCAGCGGGCCGGCGAGGATTTCCGCCGGGTCGCGGCCCTCGAGCTTCTTGAACCATTCGCAGGCGACGTTGAGGTGGCCCAGCTCGTAGTCGAGGAAGCGCTCCCAGATCGCCTTGATCCGCGGATTGGTTTCCTGCTCGGCGCAGCTGGCGTACATGTAGACCTCCATCGCCTCGTGCACCAGCCACTTCTCGATATGGCTTTCGCTGGGGTCGGACAGCGAGCCGTACTGGGTCACGTGCTGCTCTTCCACCGAGGCGATCTCGGCGTACAGCTGGCGCGCCAGCGGGTCGGCGAACAGTGGGCCGATGTTCTGGTAGTAGTCGTGGGTCTGGTACTCCGCGCCGGTGATCAGCGCCGCGTGGATCTTGGTGATCAGCGCGGCGGTGTTCTTCTCGTAGTTGTCGCGGATGTCGTTTTCCGGGTGGCGATGGTGCTCGGATGTCTTGCGACCCGGAACGATGTCGGTGTAGCCCTGCAGGATGTTGTTGGCATCCTTGCCCTCGAGGCGATCGAGCATCGCCGAATAGCGGTACAGGTGGTCGAAATCCTCCAGCAGACCGAAGCGGTAGGTCTGTGCCTGGTAGGGATCGGGCTCGCTCTGGGCCACGGCGGCGGTCACCTCGATGGCGACCTGCTCATAGGCGACGGTGGTTTCCAGCGGCGAATGGTCGGCGCCGATCAGCCAGTTGATCATGGTCGCCTGGTGCTGCTCGGTGCGACGGATTTCGGCCAGCGGCAGGCGCAGCTCCTTGTTGAAGCGGGCAATGCCGTGCTTGAGGCGCAGGGCATCGGTTTCCACGCCGTTCATGAGGATGATGCGCACACGGGTAAACGCATCGTCATCGAGCTTGCTGATCGGCTTGCCGGCCATTTCCTTCCATGTGAACTTCTGCTTCTCCAGTGGCGTGCCTTTGTTGTCGAAAATTCCGGAAATGGTCTCCATGGAGCCTCCGTTGTCATACGTGAGTATCAGGCATAGGGAGATCGCCGCCATGAACATGGGCGACCTTCAGAGAGGACCGGGGCGTCCGGAAAAGGATTCACGCCGTTCGGCAGGCAGCAGGATTGCCGCCGATGAACGGCAGATCGCGTTTTTTTGCAAGCACGCCGCACATTTTGCGCAAGGACCCGTGGCAGCAGGCGGCGACGCTTCGCCTGTTCAGCCGGCGAGTCGCCCGAGCCTGGCTTCCCGCTCGTCGGCGGGCAGCTTGGCCAGCGCTGCCACCGCCGCGTGAAAACGCGGCCAGTCCCGCCCGCTCTGCTCGAACAGCACGGCAAAGGCCGTTACCCAGCGGTCATAGAGACCGAACGGCAGCAGGGTGGCGTTATTCAACGGCTGCGCGAACCAGCGGTCGAAGCGCGCATCGCCACCCCATTGCTCGTCACGCAACGTCCGATAGCGCTGGCGCAGCTCGACGAAGGCGGCCCGTTTGAGCGCGCGCAACTCCGTTGCCGGCCGCCCGGAGGCATAGAGCCGGTCAAGCCGTTCGCGCGTATCCAGCAGCAGCGCCACCAGTTGCCGGTAGCGCATACTGCTCTGCTCGTCCTGCTGCGGCAGTTGGCGATGGCTGCGCCACTGGCGCAAACCCTCGCGCTCGACGAAGCTGGCGTAGGACTCGTTGAAGGCGGTGTCGCCCGGCAGGTACAGCTGCTGATGCGCCAGTTCGTGGAAGATCAGCGCCGCCAAGTGCTCGTCGTTGCGGTGCAGCATGGAGCTGAGCAGCGGATCGGCGAACCAGCCCAGCGTGGAATAGGCCTCGACACCCGCCACATGGGTATCCAGCCCGGTCAGACGCAAGCGAGCCGCCTCGCCGCGCGCCGCGCCCTGGCGAAAATAGCCGCGGTAGGCCACGCAGCCGGCGATCGGGAAGCAGTGCTCGAGCGGCTTCACCGAGAACTCCTCGGTGGCGAACAGATTCCACACCACGTATGGCCGGCCCAGTTCGGCATACAGCCGATAGCTGCGATTGTCCGGCAGCGCCAGCGCCCGGCTGGCGAAGCGACGGGCCTGCAGCACCTCGGCCAGACGCTGCCGCAACACCGCATCGCGCGACTCATCGGCGATCAGCTGCTCGATCGGCTCGCGCTGGCGCAACAGCTCCAGCTGTCCGGCGGCGAGCTGCCCGTAGTAGCTGCACCCGTTCAGACAGACGGCAAGCAGCAGTGGAACCCAGCGCAGGCTGCGGCTGTCGATCAAAGCGGTGTTGGGCTTGGGCATCGGATTGACCGGTCGGTGGGCCGGCTCGCGCCGGCGTGCGTAGCGCACCCTACAAAGGCCCTGCTGCCGATTGCAACCTGCGGCGCCAGCGCCTCCCTCATTCGATCCCTTGCCGGAGCACATCGCCGGCTGGAGCTTTGTTCATGCGCGGTTTCGTTCTTGTCCCATTCATCGCCAGCCTGGCCGGTTGCGCAGCCTGGATGCCCAAACCCGATCCGCAACAGGCCTGGGTCGAGCTAAACTCCAACGGCGAAACCCACCTGCAGGCCGTTGCCGTCGACGGCCAGGCACTGGACGATGACCGCTATTTCCAGGTTCCGCCGGGCAGCCGCACGCTGGAAATGCGTTACCGCTTCGAGGTCAACGGCGCCAACGTCGGCCCGGGCAGCAGCGCGCTGACCCGCGATTGCAGACTGACCCTGGAATACGACCGTTTCCGCGCCGGTGCGCGCTATCAGCTGGTGGCCGGCGGTTATGGCTTCCGCCCCTGGGTCAGGCTCTACGATCAGCATCGCTACGTACTGGCGCGTGCCGAGGAAAAAGGCTGCGGCGACCTCGCCGGGCACTGAGCCCGCGTTGAAATGCGCCGCCATCTGGCGCACCCTCGACAGCCTTTGCGAGGCGCCGGCGTCTCGCCACCCAATTGCCGAGGACTCAACCATGCGTCAGCCGCTCGCCCTGCTTGCCCTCCTCGCCCTGGCCGGCTGCGCCGGGCCATTGCCGCAACCCGATCCGAACATGGCCTGGGTCGACATGATGGCGCAGACCAGCGACATCTTCATGTCCGACCAGCTGGACGGCGAACGCACCCCCGACGGCCGCTATTTCCAGGTCCCGGCTGGTGCCCATGAACTCGAGGCACGCTACGAATTCGAAGTGAGCGGGGGCGACTTCGGCCTGTTCGGCGAAACCCATACCATGCGCTGTACCCTGGTAATCCGCTACGACGACTTCCAGCCCGGCCAGCGCTACCTGTTCCAGGCCCGCTCGCTGGGCTTCACCCCGCAGGGCTGGTTGCGCGACGAACAGCGCAACGTGCTGGCCGAGGCCCAGGCCGAGCATTGCCACTGAGCCACCTGCGCCACCGTTTCTTTCAGAGGTAGACGATGTCCCGTATTGCACAGACCCGCTTTTCCGCCCTCGACTTGGCACCGATTCGCGATGACGGCACGCCGGCCCAGGCGCTGCACAATGCGCTGGCCCTGGCGCGCCATGTCGAGCAGCTCGGCTTCGAACGCTTCTGGGTCGCCGAACACCACAACATGGACGGCATCGCCAGTGCCGCGACCGCCGTGCTGCTCGGCTACCTGGCCGCCAATACCACGCGCATCCGCCTCGGCGCCGGCGGCGTCATGCTGCCCAACCACGCACCGCTGGTGATCGCCGAGCAGTTCGGCACGCTGGAAGCGCTGTATCCCGGTCGTATCGATCTGGGCCTCGGCCGTGCACCGGGCGCCGATCAGTTCACCGCCCACGCCCTGCGCCGTGACCGCATGGGCAGCGCCGACGACTTCCCGCAGGACGTCGAGGAGCTGGAGTTGCTGCTCGGTCCGCGCCAGCCGAACCAGCGCGTCATCGCCATGCCGGGAGTGAACAGCAACATACCGATCTGGTTGCTCGGCTCCAGCCTGTTCAGCGCCCAGCTGGCCGCGGCCAAGGGCTTGCCCTACGCCTTCGCCTCGCACTTCGCGCCGCGCTACATGCACCAGGCGATCAAGCTCTACCGCGAAAACTTCAAGCCTTCGGCAGTGCTCGACAAGCCCTACGTGATGCTTGGCGTACCGCTGATCGCCGCCGACAGCGACGAGCAGGCCGAGTACCTGGTGACCAGCGTCTACCAACGCATCCTTTCACTGATCCGCGGCCAGAGCCTGGTGCTGCGCCCGCCGGTGCAGAGCATGCAGGGCCTGTGGCTGCCGCATGAGCAGCAGGCGGTGGGCGACTTCCTCGGCCTGGCACTGACCGGCGGCCCGGAAAAGGTTCGCGCGCGCCTCGAGGTGCTGCTGGAGCAGACCCAGGCCGACGAGCTGATCTTCACCTGCGACCTCTACGAGACCGCCGACCGCCACCACGCCTTCGAGATCGTCGCGCAACTGCGCCAGTGATCGCCGTGCCGCTGCCCTGACCGGCGGCGGCCTTCCTCTGCGCTGGCGGCGAACCCTGCTGCCGCCCGCCGTTCCAATGGACAGACTTTTTCGGGCGCCCGGCGCCATTCCAGCGGAATACCCATGAACTTTATCGAATGGATGGCCGTTCTCGGCGTCCTGTTGCTCATCCTCGCCCTCGCCTCGGCTTTCCTGCGCTGGCTGCCGATCACCACGTCGCTGATCTACCTGGGTTTCGGCGTACTCATCGGCCAGCTCGGCATCGGCCTGTGGCAGATGGACTTCCTGCAGATCGCCGGCTGGATGGAACACCTCACCGAGGTCGCCGTGCTGGTTTCGCTGTTCGTCAGCGGGCTGAAGCTACGCCTGCCAATGAGCCACCCAGCCTGGAAAAGCGCCTATGTGCTGGCAGGGCCGGTGATGCTCGCCTGCATCGGCGGCGTCACCCTGTTGTGTCACTACGGGTTCGGCCTGAGCTGGGGTGTCGCGGTGCTGATCGGCGCGATCCTGGCGCCCACCGACCCGGTACTGGCCAGCCTGGTGCAGGTCAACAGCGCCCGCGACAGCGACCGCCTGCGTTACGGCCTGTCCGGCGAGGCGGGCTTCAACGATGGCACGGCGTTTCCCTTCGTGGTCTTCGGCCTGATGCTCATCGCCCAGGGCCGACTGGAAGCGGACTGGGTCGGCGAATGGGCTCTGCACAGGCTGCTGTGGGCGGTACCGGCTGGGCTGCTGATCGGCTTCCTGCTGGGCAAACTGGTCGGCCGCGTGGCGATCTACCTGCGCGCCCGGCATGGCGATACGGCGATGTCGCCCAACGACTCGCTGGCCCTGGCACTGATCGCCCTTGCCTATGTCGGCGCCGAGCTGGCCGGCGCCTGGGGCTTTCTCGCCGTGTTCGCCGCGGGCCTCGGCCTGCGCCATGCGGAACTGGTTGCGGCCGACGACTCGGAGACACCCTCCGAAGAACTGATCCACGATGCGGTGCCCCATCAAACCGAAGGAGGCCTGACGCCACGTGCCCTGCCACTCGACAACCGGGAGCTGGGTAAGCCGCAGGTCGCAGCGGGCGTGCTGATGGGCGATGTATTGGCCTTCGGTGGACAGCTGGAGCGCAGCCTGGAAGTGCTGCTGGTGACCATGCTCGGCGTGCTGGTTTCGGCCCATTGGGACTGGCGGGCCGTACCGCTCGGGCTGGCGCTGTTCCTGCTGATCCGTCCGCTGAGCGTGACGCTGCTGATGCCGCGGCGCTACCTCGACCGGGTGCAGTGCCTGACCGCTGGCTGGTTCGGTATCCGCGGCATCGGCAGCCTGTATTACCTGAGCTACGCGGTAACCCATGGCCTGCTGCCGGACGAGGCGCATACGGTCGTCGGGCTGGTACTGTCGGTGGTGGCGCTGAGCATCGTGCTGCATGGGCTCAGTACCCAGCCGCTGCTGCACCGTTACGAGCGCAGCCGCGGCGTAGCCGGCTGAGCGCCAGCCACACTCGGCGTCAGCTGTCCGCCAGACGGAAGCCGACCTTCATGGTCACCTGAAAGTGACCGACCTTGCCGTTTTCCACATGGCCGCGAATCTCGCCGACCTCGAACCACTCGACGTTCTGCAGCTTGCTGCCGGCTTCGGCGATGCCGTTCTGAATCGCTTCGTCGACGCTGTTGCGCGATGAGCCGACGATTTCGATCTTCTTGTACGTGTGATGATCCGACATGGCACTTTTCCCCTTCTGGTCTGAGGAGCCTCCGCTCGGTGATGACGCGTCCTGTCTGACTGAGGCCCGCAGAGCGCCCCGGAAGTTCAGCGCAACGGTCGATCCGCCGATGGCGGGCGCCACCGTCATTCCATCCGCCAGCAAGGTCAGGGCCGTAGGGTGGTCTTCAGCCCACCACCACGCGCACCCTCATTTGGTGGGCTGAAGCCCACCCTACCTGCCAAGGCCAGCGCGCCGCACGTTCAACGGAGCAGGCGATCCGCCGATGACTCCATCCACGTAGGGTGGATAACGCGAAGCTTATCCACGCGGTTTGCAGACCGTCTCTCCAACGACAGGGCCGTAGGGTGGGCTTCAGCCCACCGCCACGCGCACCCTCATTTGGTGGGCTGAAGCCCACCCTACCTGCCGAAGCCCGCAGCGCCCGGACGCTCAACGGAGCAGACGGTCCGCCGATGACTCCATCCACGCGGTTTGCAGACCGTCTCTCCAACGTCAGGGCCGTAGGGTGGGCTTCAGCCCACCGCCACGCGCACCCTCATTTGGTGGGCTGAAGCCCACCCTACCTGCCAAGGCCAGCGCGCCGCACGCTCAACGGAGCAGGCGATCCGCCGATGGCTCCATCCACGTAGGGTGGATAACGCGAAGCTTATCCACGCGGTTTCCAGCCACCATCATTCCAGCCGCCGATAGCGATAATGCTGCGGCTTGAACACCTGGTTGAAATGCCGGCCCAGCGAGTCGGCCTCGAGCAGCGCCTGCACCGCCGCGGCCGGGACCTGCTCGTAGCGGTACAGCGCGCCGCTGCTGAACTCCACTTCCAGCACCTGCCGCCCGGGGTCGTAGCCCAGCGCGCGCAGGCTGCTGGAGTTAACCGCGACGCGCTTCATGAGGCTGCGTCAGGCTCGTGGGCGAAACCCTCGGCCTGCATGCGCCACAGCGCGTCGAACTCGCCACCCTGGCGGCGCAATTGCTGGGGTGGGCCGTCCTCTACGATACGGCCGTCACGCAGCACGATGACCCGGTCGAAACTCGACAGCGTCGACAGCCGATGCGCCACCGCCACCACCGTGCGGTTGTGCACCAGGTGGTTGAGCGCCGCCTGGATCTCGCCTTCGGACTGGCTATCCAGCGCCGAGGTGGCCTCGTCGAGGATCAGGATCGGCGCATCCTTGAGGAACGCCCGGGCGATCCCCAGGCGCTGGCGCTGGCCGCCGGAGAGCATCACCCCGCGCTCGCCGACCAGGGTGTCGTAGCCCTGCGGCAACTCACGGATGAAACCATCGCAGAAGGCACTGCGCGCGGCCTCGACGACCTCTTCGTCGCTGGCATCGGGACGGCCGTAGCGGATGTTCTCGCGAATGCTGCGGTTGAACAGCGCGGTTTCCTGCGGGACCACGGCGATCTTCTCGCGCAGGCTGTCCTGGCTGACGCTGCGGATGTCCTGGCCATCGACCAGGATGCGTCCGTCCTGCACGTCGTCCAAGCGCTGGATAAGGTTGATCAGGGTCGACTTGCCGGCGCCGGACGAGCCCACCACACCGACTTTCTGCCCGGCCGGAATATGCAGGTCGAGCTTCTCGAACACCCGACCGCGGTCAGGGTAGCTGAAGCAGACCCCTTCGAAGGTGATGTCGCCCTCGGCCAGCAGCAGTTGGTTGTCGGTGTCCTCCAGGCCATGCGGCTGGACGATGATGCGCAGGGTGTCGTCGATGGCGCCGAGCTGCTGCGTGGCATCCACCAGCGCCAGCGCCAGATCCCGCGAGCCATGCAGGATGCGAAAGGTCAGCGCGCTGACCAGCACCACGTCGCCGGCCGTCACCGAGCCGGCGACCCACAGGTTGATCGCCCAGACCAGCATGCCGCCGGCCATCACCGACAGGCAGACGTCGTGCATCACCCGGGCTTTTTCCAGGTACATCCAACTGCGCCGCTGGGCATGGGCCTCGTAGCCGATCTCATGGGCCAGGCGCTCGGCCTCGCGATCACGCGCGGAAAAGGCCTTGATGCTCCAGACGTTGGATACCGCATCCACCAGTTCGCCGCCGACCCGCGCCGATTGCGCGGCGAAGCGCTGGTGCCGGGAGCGGCCGCGAATGCCGAAGCCGGTGATCAGCGCGGCGACGATGGCGACGAAGACGATCAACGCCACCGCCATCTGCCAGCCAACCGTGAACAGCACCACCACCGCGCCGATAAAATCGACGATCGGCGGCACGATCTTCCAGGCCAGCCCGCCGTAGATCGAGCCGGCAGCGGCACCGAGCGCGGAAATCCGGTTGCCCAGCGAGCCGGCGAAATGTTCGGTGAAATAACGCATCGGATGGCCGGTCAGATGCTTGAACAGGTCGACGCGGATATCCACCACGCTGGCCACCACGGTGCGACAGCCGAGCCAGCCACCCAGGCGCCAGAACACGTTTTCGGTGACGATCAGGCCGATGAACAGGCCCAGCGGCCACCAGACATTGGCCGAACTGCGCTGCGTACCGCCCTGCGCCATGGCATCGACCAGCAGCTTCATGCCGTACTGCACCGCCACCGCGCAGCTCGCCGCACCGATGATCAGTGCCAGCAACCCGCCGAAATGCCAGGGCCGGGCGCAGATGTAATGCCAGAGGAAAGCGAGCGGACGGCCGGGCAGGGGCACCTCGCCCGGCTTTGCCGGTGCCGCGCCGGCCGTCCGGTTCATGGCATGGTTTCGACAGACTGCGGCGCCGGGCTCGACTGGCTGAAGCGCGTCTGCTGCAGACGCAGCTCGTCGGCCAGTCCCTGGTGCACGCAGCGCTTGCCGTTCTCGTCGGCAAAGCCGAGCAGCCCGACCGGACAATGCCGCTCATCGGTCCAGCCCGGGTAATCCAGCACCGGATACAGGCAGATGCCCTCCACCGGCACCCCGGCCTGCATCGCCAGGCCGGCCTGCTCGCTGACGTAACGCAGCCAGTCGCCGCGCACATCACCCTCGGCGCCGGTTTCGGCGATCAGCAGCGGTCGCCGATAGCGCTGCCAGACTTCCCGAAGAATGCCCTTGAACGGCCGATAGTCCGGGTTGCCGCGCTCGATGGTGCGGCCATCGCCGTGGTACCACTGGTTATCCGAGTAGTAGTTGACGCCGATGATGTCGAGGTACTCCGGGCCGCCACCAAGGCCCGGCCACCGCTCGCCGCAGAGCATGTCCCAGGCCTCGAACTGCGCCTGGCGGAAGCGCTCGGCATCGCGCTGCGGGCCGGGCCGGTCGTTGGCCGCGACTACATGAATCGCCGGGTCGACCTGGACGAAACGCGCTCGCGGATCGACCGCGCGAATCGCCTGCATCGCCGCGAGGGTGGCGCGTACCAGCTGGTGCTTGAGCTCGAAGCCGCGACCACGCGCCATTGGATTGAAGTAGGCCTCGTCGCCGCCGGCCCAGGCCCAGAAGGAAATCTCGTTGAGCGGCGCATAGAACGGTACGTCGTTCGTCTCGTCCTTGACCAGTTGCGCCACCGCCGCGGCATAGCGGGCGAAACGCTCGACGAACTGCGGGCGCCAGATGTCGATGTCGTCCGGCCAGCCGTAGTGGCACAGGTCCCAGATCACCTGGATGCCCTGGCGCTGCGCCGCCTGCAGCATGGGCAGGAAGCTCGACCAGTCGTACTGCCCCGGCGTGCGCTCGATCAGGTGCCAGCGCAAGCCGTCGCGCGCACCGTGCAGGCCATGCCGGTGCAGCTCGGCATAGTCGTGCGCGGCCCAGCGGTCATGCGCCGTCGCGGCGATCAGATCGAGACGACGACCGTCGCTGCGCCGATGATTGGAACACTCGAAACCGCCAAGGAAGAAGCTCTTGAACAGGCTGGGGTGATGCATCGTTGACCTCATGAATGACTCGCTACCGGCCGGACAGCCGCCGGGCGGCCGTGGCCCGCCATGCGACGGGCCTCACGCATAACGACCGCTGCGCTTCAGCCGAGTTGCTCGGGCACCGCTTGCGGCTGGCTCGCCAGCTCGGCTTCCTCGATGCGCTTGTACAGCGCCAGCGCCTGGCCGACCACCTGGTCCATGTTGTAGTACTTGTAGGTGCCGAGGCGGCCGACGAAGGTCACGCCCGGCGTCTGGTCGGCCAACTGCTGGTAGCGCTTGTACAGCTCGGCATTCTCCGGCCGCGGGATCGGGTAGTAGGGATCGCCCTCGGCCGAGGGGTATTCGTAGGTGATGCTGGTCTTCGGATGCTCTTGCCCGGTGAGGTGCTTGTACTCGCTGATGCGCGTGTAGGGCACGTCCTCGCTGGGGTAGTTGACCGTGCCGACGGCCTGGAACTGCGCCTGGTCGAGCTGCTTGTGCTCGAACTTCAGCGAGCGGTACGGCAGCTTGCCGAAGCGGTAGTCGAAGTACTCGTCGATCGGGCCGCAGAAGATCAGCTGGTCGTACTGCACCTCGTCGCGGATCTCGCGGTAATCGGTGTTGAGCATGACCTTGATGTTCGGGTGCGCCAGCATCTTCTCGAACATCCGCGTGTAACCATGCCTGGGAATCTGCTGGAAGCTGTCGGTGAAGTAGCGATCGTCGGTGTTGGTGCGCGTGGGGATGCGCGAGGTCACCGACTTGTCCAGCTGCGACGGGTCCAGGCCCCACTGCTTGCGGGTATAGCCGCGGAAGAACTTCTCGTACAGCTCGCGGCCGATGCCGTTGATCACCACGTCTTCGCTGGTCTGGATGTGCTCCACCGGCTCGGCGCGGCTGGCAAGGAAACCCGCCGCTTCCTCTTCGGTGCTCATGTTCAGGCCGTAGAGCCTGTTCAGCGTGGTCATGTTGATCGGGATCGGCACCTGCTGGCCATCCACCTGTGCCAGCACACGATGCTCGTAGGGCCGCCATTCGGTGAAGCGCGAGAGGTAGTCGACGATGCGCTGGGCATTGGTGTGGAAGATGTGCGGACCGTAACGGTGGATCAGCACGCCGGATTCGTCGTGGTAGTCATAGGCATTGCCGGCGATGTGCGGGCGCCGGTCGACCACCAGCACACGCTTGTTCAAGCCAGCCGCCAGCCGCTCGGCGAGTACGCTGCCGGCAAAGCCGGCACCGACGATGAGGTAGTCGAAGCCGCGCCTGCGCGCCTGTGGCCGTTCGCCGGAGCCACTGCCGAGGCGTTCCGGGTCGCTGTCCTGCGGGCTCATATCGCGCATTGCATCTTCTCCTTCATCAGGCTCCAGGTGTGATCCCAGGACATGTCGCCGAGAATCTCGTCGGCCTTGGCCAGCAGCGCATCACGGTCTTCGGCGTCAGCCATGGCGGCTTCGCTGGCCGCGACGAACGCCTCGGCCGTATCGGCGATGCGCACGATGCCGGTGTCGCCATAGGTGCGCACCACATCGGTGATCGGCGTGGACACCACCGGGCAGCCACCGGCGAGGTATTCCGGCGTCTTGGTCGGGCTGATGAAACGGGTCGATTCGTTCAGGGCGAAGGGCATGATCGCCACGTCCCAGCCCGACAGGTACTGCGGCAGCTCGTCATAGGTCCTGCCGCCGAGGTAGTGGATGTTGTCGCGTTGCGGCAGCTCGGCCGGATCGATCTTGACCACCGGGCCGATCAGCACGATCTGCCAGTCCGGCTTCATCCGTGCCACCTGCTCGATCAGCGCCAGGTCGAGGCGCTCGTCGATCACGCCGTAGTAGCCCAGGCGCGGATGGGGGATTTCCGCCTGGTCGTCCGGGTCGTGCTGTGGCCGGCGCGCGGCGGCGAAGTGTCCGACGTCGACGCTGCTGGGGAACGGGTGGGCGTTGTCGTGGCGCTGGCGCTTGGCCTCGTAGAGGCTGTAGCCGCCGGTGAAGACCAGATTGGCGCGGCACATCAGCTCCACTTCGCGTTCGATCAGCTGCGCTGGCGCGCCGCGGAACGCCGACAGTTCGTCCATGCAGTCATAAACGATCAGGTTGGGTGCCAGGTGCTCGGAAAACGCCAGGCTCATCGGCGTGTAGTACCAGAGCATGAGCTGGCCGACGCCGAGCTTTTCCAGATAGTCGTCGAGCAGCTTGCGCTGCACGCGGTTCGCCTCGTCGCCTTCGCAACCGGCGGGCAGCCGCGGGATGAGCACCTGCACCCCGTTCTGTTCGGGGCGCACCTCCAGCCAGGGCTCGGCATCCTCGGTGGCAATCGGCTCTTCGTGAAAGAGCACGTTGTAGTCGCGGGCGAAGCGCGACATCAGGTGCTGCGGACGCTGGTAGACGAAGCTCCAACGCAGGTGCGACAGGCATAGCAGCGTCGGTACCTGATCGTCGAAGACCACTTCGGCCGGCGCCTGTTGCGCATTGCGGGATTTGCCGATGTCGTATTGGTATGGGCCGGCCCAGCTCATCTAGCACCTCGTCACGGCGACGGCGGCAGGCTTCCATTGCCCGATCACCCGTCTCTTAAAAGCCAGCGCTGCCGTGCGTAAGGCGTGTCATCGCGGCGCGGCGCGGGGTTGATCAAGGGTCCTGCAACCCGCGCCACCTGTCGGTAATGGACGACATCCACCGGTACGGGTTCCCGCCAATCATCCGATCGCGCAGGCGGCCGACCGGCCAGCGGGTGGATTGAACTCGCCCGGACCTTGCTCCGTCCCTATCTGCAGGACACCTGTTTTGAACACCGGCATCGGAACCTTCCGCGCGCAGCCTGTCGTCGCCGTCCCGTTCCGTTTCGCCGATCCCAGTTATGAGACTCATGCAGCGCCAGCCATGGCCAGCCGCAGTGTCTTGAGCGTGTCGAAAAGACCGCGAATTCCGGAGGTAGGCAGATGATTCTGGTGACAGGAGGGGCCGGGTACATAGGCTCGCACGCGGTGCTCGAGCTGCTGCAGGCCGGGCACGAGGTGCTGGTGCTGGACAATCTGTGCAACAGCTCGCAGCTGGCCCTGGACCGGGTCGAGCAGCTGGCGGGGCGGCCACTGCACTTCGTCAAGGGCGATGTGCGCAACCGTGCGCTGCTCAAGGCGCTGTTCGCGGCCTATCCGATCAGCGCGGTGATGCACTTCGCTGGCCTCAAGGCGGTCGGCGAAAGCGTGCGTGAACCGCTGCGCTACTACGAAACCAACGTCGGCGGCAGCATCGCCCTGTGCCAGGCGATGGCCGAAGCCGGCATCTTCAGGCTGGTGTTCAGCTCCTCGGCCACGGTCTACGGCGAACCGCCGGTGATGCCGATCACCGAGGACCTCCCCATCGGCGTGCCGACCAATCCCTATGGCCAGTCCAAGCTGATGGCCGAGAGCGTGCTCAAGGGCCTGGCCGACTCCGACCGACGCTGGTCCATTGCCCTGCTGCGCTACTTCAATCCAATCGGTGCCCATGAATCGGGACTGATCGGCGAAGATCCCAACGGCGTGCCGAACAACCTCTTGCCCTACATGCTGCAGGTAGCGGTGGGCCGTCGAAAACAGCTGAGCGTCTACGGCAGCGACTACCCGACCCCCGATGGCACCGGCATCCGCGACTACATTCACGTGGTCGACCTGGCCAGAGGTCATCTCCGGGCGCTGCAGCGGCTGGACCACATGCAGGGCGCCGCGGTGTGGAACCTCGGCACCGGCAAGGGTCATTCGGTACGCGAAATGATCACCGCCTTCGAGGAGGTCACCGGGCGCACCCTGCCCCATGTGATCAAGCCACGCCGCAGCGGCGACATCGCCCAATGCTGGTCGGACCCGAGCAAGGCCGAACTGGAACTCGGCTGGCGCGCCGAGAAGGATCTGACCACCATGCTCGCCGACGCCTGGCGCTGGCAGAGTCGCAACCCGCACGGCTACGCGGCGGACAAGGTCGCAGTCGCCACGCAGACCGCGCTGGCCAGCTGAGTCCACGCTGCGCAGCCACACTTCGACGATGGCGAGCGCGTCACGGCGCGTAGGCGCTGTGCGCTCGCCGTCGTCTGCCGTTACTGCCGCTCAGCCAGATACGCCTCGGTGGATTGCACGTTGGCGTAGCCGAACGCCAGCGACGCCATGATCGCCGCATGCACCTGTGCCGCCGGCACCTGGGTGCCATTGAATTCCACGTCACGCGATGCACAGGCATCGTGGATCACCGTGCCGCTGAAGCCGAGGTCGGCACTGGCGCGGGTAATGGCATCGATGCACAGATGACTCATGTTGCCGACGATGGTCAGTTCCTCGATGCCATGCGCCCGCAGCAGCGCCTCGAGCTCGGTGTCGCGAAACGAGTTGACCTGCTGCTTGAGGATCACCGGCTCACCCTCGCGATTCTCCACCTTGGGGTGAATCCGCGCGCCTTCGGAGCCCGGCGTGAAGAACGGCGCGTCCGCCGAGGCGAATTCATGGCGGACATGCACCACCAGATCGCCCGCGGCCCGCGCCGCGGCGAGGATACGCGCCGCGTTGTCCGCAGCTGCCTCGATCCCGTGCAGCGTCCACTTGCCGCCCGGGAAATAATCGTTTTGGATGTCGACCAGAACCAACGCTCGCTTGCCCATCACTTTCTCCTGTCGTCGAGCCCATTGCCCGTAGGCAGACTGTAGGTGCCACGACGACCGCCGAGGATGGGCCAGACCGACATTATCGTGGGAAAAACTGACATGCCTGCCGCACCCGAGACGCTGGAAATCGGCCTGCTCCTGTACCCGGGCGCCCAGTTGGCGGCCGTTCATGGGCTGACCGACCTGTTCGGCGTGGCCAACCGCATGGCAGCCGAACGCCAGGCGGCGGCGCTGCCGACCCTGCGCGTCAGTCACTGGGCACTGCAGGACGGCCTGCCAGAGGTGCGGCGGATCTTCGACAGCCTGCCGGGAAGCGAGAGTTCGCCACGCATCATCATCCTGCCGCCGTGCCTGGACGCCAGGCCCGAAGCGCATCTGGCGCAGCCATTCACCGCCTGGCTGGAGCAATGCCACCAGGCCGGCGTCACCCTCGGCTCGGTCTGCGCCGGAGCCTTTCTGCTCGCCGAAACCGGCCTGCTCGACGGCCGCACCGTCACCACTCACTGGGGCCTGGCCCAGGCCTTGCGCGAGCATTTCCCGAAGGTGCAGGTCGATGCGGACCGGATGATCGTCGATGACGGCGACATCATCACCGCCGGCGGCCTGATGGCCTGGACCGATCTCGGGCTGGCGCTGGTGGAGCGGCTGCTGGGGCCGACCATCGCCTCGGAAACCGCACGCTTTCTGGTGATCGACCTGACACGGCACTCGCAGCGCTACTTCAGCAGCTTCGCCCCGCGCCTGGATCATGGCGACGAGGCCGTGCTGCGCGTGCAGCGCTGGCTGCAGAGCCAGGGCGCCAGCGCGGTGCCGGTCGCCGCCATGGCCGCTCAGGCGGGGTTGGGCGAGCGCACCTTTCTGCGTCGATTCCGCGCGGCCACCGGCCTCAAGCCAACCGAATACTGCCAGCAGCTGCGTGTCGGCAAGGCCCGTGAACTGCTGGAGCTGACCAACCGAGGCATCGAACAGGTGGCCTGGGCGGTGGGCTATCAGGACCCTGGCGCGTTTCGCAAGGTGTTCCACAAGCTGGTGGGCCTGTCGCCCGGCGACTACCGCCGACGCTTCGGGATCGGTGCGCAGCCGTCGTAGGGCCCGACGGCCAAACGCGGCCAGCAGCGTGCGACCCGCCTGGTGGTCGAGCCGATGGCCTTCAGCGCGCCGGCATATCCTGCCGGGAGCAGCGCGGGACGCGCATGCGAAGGCTGCGTCATTCGGCCGCCTTGTCGCGCAGCTCGTCACGCAGCCACTCGGCCAGGCGCTCGGCGCGGCGATCCATGCGCCGTGCCGGGACCCATAGCGTCAGCCTGGCCGCCGTTTCGACAAAGCCCCAGGGTGCCAGCAGGCGCCCTGCCGCCAGATCGTCGGCCACCAGCTGTTGCGGCGCGATGGCCACGCCCAGGCCGGCCAGTGCCGCTTCCAGCAGGAAATACAGATGTTCGAAGCTCTGGCCCAGGCGCAACTGCGCGGGGTCCAGGCGCTGCTGGCGCGCCCAGGCCGGCCAGGCCTGCGGGCGCGATGCGGTGTGCAGCAAGGCTTCATCGAGCAACGCCGCTGGCGGCGCGCTGCGCAGTTCGGCACAGCGCGGATGGTAGGGGCTGAGCACCGGACCGATGCGCTCGGCGGCCAGCTCGAAGACCTGCATGTCCGCCGGCCACGGCGGTTCGGCGTAGCACAGCGTGGCATCCAGCCCCGGCTTGCGCGGGTCCAGCTCACCCTCGCTGGCGGACAGCTGCAGGCGCAGTTCGGGCAGGTCGCGATTGAGCCGATCCAGGCGCGGGATGAACCAGCGCGCCAGCAGGCTACCGGGGCAGCCGAGCACGAACGGCGCCTCGGCGGTCTGCCGTTGCAGCTCGGCACAGGTACTGCGCAGGCGCTCGAATGCCTCAGTGGCGGCGTCGCGCAGGCGAACGCCTGCATCGGTGAGTTTTACGCCGCGTCCTTCCTTGACGAACAGGATGACGCCCAGCTGCTCTTCGAGCTGCCGCACCTGCCGGCTGATCGCGCCGTGCGTGACATTCAGCTCGCCCGCTGCCTGGCCGATGCTCTGCAGGCGGGCCGCAGCCTCAAAGGCGCGCAAGGCATTGAGCGGCGGAAGGCTCTGGGTCATTGGTGAGTTTTCCTGACGGGTTGCGGCGATCTTATCGCTTTTAACAGGACGCCCATAGCCGTAATCTGGCGCCACTTGCCGAGGCCCGTGGGAGCGGTCTTGACCGCGAATCCTCCCGACCGTGCCCGGCAGCCAGCCCAAACAGGAGCCTCACATGACTTCATACCGCAACGGCCCTGACGCCAAGGGCCTGTTCGGCCACTTCGGCGGTCAGTACGTCGCCGAAACCCTGATGCCGCTCATCCACGAGCTGGCCGCCGAATACGAAAAGGCGAAGAACGATCCCGAGTTCGCCAAGGAACTCGCCTACTTCCAGCGCGACTACGTCGGCCGTCCCTCGCCGCTGTATTTCGCCGAACGCCTGACCGAGCACTGCGGCGGCGCGAAGATCTACCTCAAGCGCGAAGAGCTGAACCACACCGGCGCGCACAAGATCAACAACTGCATCGGCCAGATCCTGCTGGCCAAGCGCATGAACAAGCAGCGCATCATCGCCGAGACCGGCGCCGGCATGCACGGCGTGGCCACCGCCACCGTCGCCGCGCGCTTCGGCATGCAGTGCGTGATCTACATGGGCACCACCGACATCGACCGCCAGCAGGCCAACGTCTTCCGCATGAAGCTGCTCGGCGCCACGGTGATCCCGGTCACCGCCGGCACCGGCACGCTGAAGGACGCGATGAACGAAGCCCTGCGTGACTGGGTGACCAACGTCCACGACACCTTCTACCTGATCGGCACCGTCGCCGGCCCGCACCCCTACCCGGCGATGGTCCGCGACTTCCAGGCCGTGATCGGCAAGGAAACCCGCGACCAGATGCTGGCCCAGGAAGGTCGCCTGCCCGACTCGCTGGTCGCCTGCATCGGCGGCGGCTCCAACGCCATGGGCCTGTTCCACCCCTTCCTCGACGATGAAAGCGTGAAGATCATCGGCGTCGAGGCGGCCGGCCACGGCATCGAATCCGGCAAGCATGCCGCGAGCCTGAACGGCGGCGTGCCCGGCGTGCTGCACGGCAACCGCACCTTCCTGCTGCAGGACGACGACGGCCAGATCATCGACGCCCACTCGATTTCCGCCGGCCTCGACTACCCCGGCATCGGCCCGGAACACGCCTGGTTGCACGACATCGGCCGGGTCGAATACACCTCGGTGACCGACGACGAAGCCCTCGCCGCCTTCCACAAGTGCTGCCGCCTGGAAGGCATCATCCCGGCCCTGGAAAGCGCCCACGCGCTGGCCGAAGTATTCAAGCGCGCCCCCGGCCTGCCGAAGGATCACCTGATGGTGGTCAACCTCTCCGGCCGCGGCGACAAGGACATGCAGACCGTCATGCACCACTACGACGAACAGGAAGAACACATATGAGCCGTTTGCAGACGCGCTTCGAGCAGCTGAAACAGGAAAACCGTGCGGCCCTGGTGACCTTCGTCACCGGCGGCGACCCGGACTACGCCACCTCGCTGGCCATCCTCAAGGGCCTGCCGGATGCCGGCGCCGACGTCATCGAGCTGGGCATGCCCTTCACCGACCCGATGGCCGACGGCCCGGCGATCCAGCTGGCCAACATCCGCGCCCTGGCTGCCAAGCAGGACCTGGCCAAGACGCTGCAGATGGTTCGCGAATTCCGCCAGGACAACCAGACCACCCCGCTGGTGCTGATGGGTTACTTCAACCCGATCCACAAGATGGGCGTCGAGCGCTTCCTCGCCGAAGCGGTGGAAGCCGGCGTCGACGGCCTGATCGTCGTCGACCTGCCGCCGGAGCATAACGAAGACCTCTGCGACCCGGCCCAGGCCGCGGGCATCGACTTCATCCGCCTGACCACCCCGACCACCGACGACAAGCGCCTGCCGGTCGTGCTCAACGGAAGCTCGGGCTTCGTTTATTACGTCTCGGTGGCCGGTGTGACCGGTGCCGGTTCCGCCACCCTGGAACACGTCGAGCAAGCCGTGGCGCGCCTCAAGCGTCATACCGACCTGCCGGTGTGCGTCGGCTTCGGCATCCGCACCCCGGAGCAGGCCGCGGCCATTGCCCGCCTCAGCGAAGGCGTGGTGGTCGGCTCGGCCCTGATCGACCAGATCGCCAATGCCGAAAGCGGCCAGCAGGCGGTCGAGGGCGTGTTGGGATTGTGCCGGGAGTTGAGTGAAGGCGTTCGCAAGGCACGTGGCTGATCCACGTTGCAAGGTGAACAGCGCGGCTCAGCCAACGATGGTGGGCTAAAGCCCACCCTACAGTGAACTTGGGGCCGTAGGGTGGGCTTCAGCCCACCTTTTCCGATAGACCCGGTCCGCACAATCCATGAAGGCAAGGAGGCCTCCATGTCGAACTACCGCCGAAGCCGGGTGCCCGGCGGCACCTGGTTTTTCACCGTGACCCTGGCCGATCGCCGATCTCGGTTGTTGGTCGACGAGATCGCTCGGCTGCGCCAAGCCTATGGCCTCACTCAGCGGTCCCGCCCCTTTCGAACCGTCGCTATCTGCATCCTGCCCGACCACCTTCACGCCATCTGGACGCTCCCGGAAGACGACGCCGACTTCGCCGGCCGCTGGGGCCTGCTCAAAAGCAGCTTTTCCCGCCAGCTCCCCGCAGCCGCACCAAGCCCCAGCAAGGCACGCAAGCGAGAAAAAGGCCTGTGGCAGCGGCGCTTCTGGGAACACCAGATCCGCGACGCAGCAGACTTGCAGCGTCACGTTGAGTACATCCACTTCAACCCGATCAAGCACGGACTGGTCACACGGGCAGCCGACTGGCCCTATTCAAGCTTTAACCGGTATGTAGAAAACGGATTGTTGCCACATGACTGGGCCGGTAGCGATAACTCCAGCGGCTCGTTTGGCGAGTAGATATCGGACCCTGACATCACCGAAGCCGCGCCCTGCCGCAACCGTAGGGTGGGCTTTAGCCCACCGCTTGCCGCCCATCACCCGTGCAAACACCTGACCCGCTGCGCCGGCCGCTGACCCTGGTGGGCTGAAGCCCACCCTAACCCGCACCGAAGCCGTGCCCTGCCACAACCGTAGGGTGGACTTTAGCCCACCGCTTGCCGCCCATCGCCCGTGCAAACACCTGACCCGCTGCGCCGGCCGCTGACCCTGGTGGGCTGAAGCCCACCCTACCCCGCACCGATGCCGTACCCTACCGCAACCGTAGGGTGGGCTTTAGCCCACCGCTTGCCACCGATCGCCCGTGCAAACACCTGACCCGCTGCGCCGGCCGCTGACCCTGGTGGGCTGAAGCCCACCCTACCCCGCACCGAAGCCGCGCCCTGCCGCAACCGTAGGGTGGGCTTTAGCCCACCCTACGGTTGCCGCCCATCGCCCGTGCAACCGCCCCCATCGATGACCGATATCGACTCACTTGATTTCGACT
>NZ_KK020676.1:917865-919120 GCF_000307775.2 Stutzerimonas stutzeri KOS6
GACCTCGCCGGCCAAGCGCGTAGGATGCAATGCACATCCCCGGTTCAACCCACTCGAGGAGATCGACATGCCTGATATCACTTACGTACCGCCGAGGGTCTGGACGCATGACGCGCCGTCGGGCGGGAAGTTCGCCAGCATCAACGCGCCCACCGCCGGCGCGCGGGAGGAAAAGCCGTTGCCGGTGGGCAAGCACCCGCTGCAGCTCTACTCGCTGGCCACGCCCAACGGTGTGAAGGTCAGCATCATGCTCGAAGAGCTGCTCGCCCTCGGCCATGCCGGCGCCGAATACGACGCCTGGCTGATCAAGATCGGCGACGGCGACCAGTTCGGCAGTGGCTTCGTCGAGATAAATCCGAACTCGAAGATCCCCGCGCTGGCCGACCACAGCGTCGCGGGCGAACCGCTGCGGGTATTCGAATCCGGCTCGATCCTGGTCTACCTCGCGGAAAAGTTCGGCGCCTTCCTGCCCACGGAAACCCGCGCGCGCACCGAAACCCTCAACTGGCTGTTCTGGCAGATGGGTTCGGCGCCCTTCCTCGGAGGCGGCTTCGGCCATTTCTACGCCTACGCGCCGGAGAAGTACGAATACCCGATCAACCGCTATGCGATGGAGGTCAAGCGCCAGCTCGACGTGCTCGACCGCCAGCTGGCGGAGAATCGCTACATCGCCGGCGACGACTACAGCATCGCCGACATGGCCATCTGGCCCTGGTACGGCGTACTGGCCCGTGGCGAGCTGTACGACGCCGGCGAATTCCTTTCCGTGCAGGACTACAAGCATGTACAGCGCTGGGCTGCCGAGATCGCCGAACGGCCCGCCGTGATCCGCGGACGCAAGGTCAACCGCACCTGGGGCGATGAATCCCAGCAGGCCCCCGAACGCCACAGCGCGGCCGACCTCGACTGATCCGACAGCACCGTAGGGTGGGCTTCAGCCCACCATCACCAGCCTGGAATCCCCGGTGGGCTGAAGCCCACCCTACCGATCCGAGGCCAATGCCCGCCGCAAGCCGGCGCTGCCGACCGTCAACGCCCGGCCCTCCTCGGCCAGGCCGAGTGCCGCATTGACCAGCGCCGCCGCCGCACCGACAGCACCGTAGGGTGGGCTTCAGCCCACCATCACCAGCCTGGAATCCCCGGTGGGCTGAAGCCCACCCTACCGATCCGAGGCCAATGCCCGCCGCAAGCCGGCGCTGCCGACCGTCAACGCCCGGCCCTCCTCGGCCAGGCCGAGTGCCACATTGACCAGCGC
>NZ_KK020676.1:919304-932932 GCF_000307775.2 Stutzerimonas stutzeri KOS6
CTGAAGCCCACCCTACCGATCCGAGGCCAATGCCCGCCGCAAGCCGGCGCTGCCGACCGTCAACGCCCGGCCCTCCTCGGCCAGGCCGAGTGCCACATTGACCAGCGCTGCCGCCGCACCGACAGCACCGACAGCACCGTAGGGTGGGCTTCAGCCCACCGTCACCAGCCCACCATCACCAGCCTGGAATCCCCGGTGGGCTGAAGCCCACCCTACCGACCCGAAGCCAATGCCCGCCGCAAGCCGGCGCTGCCGACCGTCAACGCCCGGCTGACCATCGTCGGCGCCAACAGGCTGCGCATACCAGTCACCGCGCCGATCGCCAGGGCGGCCCAAAACAGATTGCTGGAAGTGCTCATGCAGATGTCTCCCGGTGGCTGTCTAGGCTCTGGCGAGACCGCCCGACCGACACAGAATCGAAGAGCTGGCAGCCGAGTCAGACCGGATCGACCAGATCCTGCCATTCCTCGTGCCGCTCGATGTACCTGGCGATGAATTCGCACTGCGGCACCACCCGCTTGTCACGGCGTCGTGCATCTTCCAGCGCGCCCTTGGCCAGCACACTGCCCAGGCCCTGCCCGGACAGGCTGGGGTCGACCTCGGTATGGGTGAAGACCATCTGCTCGCCCTGCTCGCTGTACGCGGCGACACCGAGTGGCTGGCCTTCGACCAGCAACTCGTAGCGCTGCTGCGCGGCGTCGTGGCGAACGCTGGCTTGTCTATCAGTCATGGCGGACTTCCTCTCAGTAAATAACGGCGGCTAAAGGTACGAGTGGGTGCGGCGGACAAGGGTTCAGCGCTCGGCGCGCGCCGGCCCTCAATCCACCCCGACAAAGCCACCGGTCTGATGTTGCCACAGCCGCGCATAGAGGCCGCCGCGGGCGATCAGCTCGGCGTGGGTGCCGGTCTCGATCACCTGGCCCTGGTCGATCACCACCAGCCGATCCATACGGGCGATGGTCGACAGCCGGTGCGCGATGGCGATCACCGTCTTGCCTTCCATCAGCGTATCCAGGCTCTCCTGAATCGCCGCCTCGACCTCCGAATCCAGCGCCGAAGTGGCTTCGTCGAGCACCAGGATCGGCGCATCCTTGAGCAGCACCCGGGCGATGGCGATGCGCTGCCGTTGACCGCCGGAGAGCTTCACGCCGCGCTCGCCGACCATCGCCTCGAAGCCCTTGCCACCCTGGCTGTCGTCCAGGGTCTTGATGAACTCATCCGCACGGGCCTTGCGTGCCGCGGCCCAGAGTGCTTCTTCCGTGGCGTCGGGTTTGCCGTAGCGCAGGTTGTCGCGGATCGAACGGTGCAGCAGCGAGGTGTCCTGGGTGACCACGCCGATATTGGCGCGCAGGCTTTCCTGGCTGACCTCGGCGACGTTCTGCCCGTCGATGAGGATGCGCCCGCTCTCCAGGTCGTAGAGGCGCAGCAGCAGGTTGACCAGCGTTGACTTGCCCGCACCCGACGGCCCGACCAGGCCGATCTTCTCGCCCGGGCGAATGTCGATGCTCAGCCCGCTGATCACCCCGCCGCTTTTGCCGTAATGGAAATGCACATCCTCGAAGCGCACGGCGCCCTGCGCCACCTTGAGCGGCTTGGCGTCCTCGGGGTCGAGCACATCACGCGGCCGGACGATGCTCTTCATGCCGTCCTGCACGGTGCCGACGTTCTCGAAGATGCCGTTGACCACCCACATGATCCACTCAGCCATGTTGTTGATGCGGATCACCAGGCCCAGCGCCAGCGCGATGGCGCCGGTGCTGATCAGCGCCTCGCTCCACAACCACAGCGCCAGCGCGCCGGTGCCGACGATCAACAGGCCGTTCATGCAGGTGATGAGGAAATCCAGGCTGGTGATCACGCGCGACTGCAGGCGGAACTTGCCGAGCAGCTCCTGCATCGCCTCGCGGGCGTAGCTCTCCTCCTCCCGCGAATGGGCGAACAGCTTGAGCGTGGCGACGTTGCTGTAGCCGTCCACCACCCGCCCCATCACCTTCGAACGCGCCGCCGACGCCGCCGCCGAACGCGCGCGGATACGCGGCACGAAGTACCAGAGCGCGGCGCTGTAGCCGACGATCCACAGCAGCAACGGCACGATCAGCCGCAGGTCGGCGGCGGCGAACAGGTACAGCGCGCTGCCGGCATAGACCACCACATGCCACAGCGCATCGATCACCTGCATGGCCGAATCGCGCAGCGACGGCCCGGTCTGCATCACCCGCTGGGCGATGCGCCCGGCGAAATCGTTCTGGAAGAAATTCAGGCTCTGCTTGAGCACGTAGCGGTGGTTCTGCCAGCGGATCAGATTGGTCAGCCCCGGGTTGATCGCCTGATGCGTCAGCAGGTTGTGCAGGCCGAACACCAGCGGCCGAATCACCAGCGCCACCGCCGCCATCCACAGCAACTCGTTGCGGTGCTCGGCAAAGAAGGTCCGCGCGTCATCGGTCGCCTGGGCCATATCGATCAACTGCCCGAGAAAGCTGAACAGCGCCACCTCGATCAGCGCCGCGAAAAAGCCGACCACCAGCACGGCGGTCATCAACGGCCAGACCTGCTTCAGGTAATGCGCATAGAAGCGCAGCATCCCGGCCGGCGGCGCAACGTCCGGGCTGGGCTTGAAGACATCGATCAGGTTTTCGAAACGGCGGAACAGCATGGGGAGGTCTGCTTTGTGGCGAGGTGGGCGGGCGTCATTCTCGAATACGACCGCTCGGGCGCGGCATCCCGGTTGGACGCCCAGAGCCCGCGAGCGTTTCGCCAACCACATGCCCTGCCCGTCGATTCGCATTGGTGGACAAGCGGAGCGTTGTCCACCCTACGCCCCTCCGCCTCCTCTGCCGACACCGCGCATTGCCTGGGGTGGAAAAACGGCGAAGCCTTTTCCACGCGTTGCGTCCAAGCCACCCCACAAGCCGCCCCGTCATCCGCAGTCTTCAGCGCCGGTAAACAAGCATTGCCCACACGCACCGTAGGGTTGGCAGTCCTCTGGCTTCTAACGTTGGTTAAAGGGGCAGGCTTTTATCCCGTCCCAGTTAGAACTGGCTTGGAAAGTTGTTATATTCCTTTATTAATTTGGCAAAACTCAATTGCAAATTCATTTACTTTCTTCTTTGCTTGAAAAAAATCAATCTTAAGATTTTTCTGCTTCGCAATGCTCAGCGCTTCATTTTTCAGGCTTTCGTCAGCGCGCAGTCCAAAATAAATTGAGGCAATAGCACTTTGAGGGAATTTGTTTAGGAGAATTTCCTGCCCCCAAAGGTCAATACCTACCGTTTGAGAATTTATTTTTACATCGTCTAGGAAGAGACGTTCTTCTTCCTCGTACGCCCAATCGATGGCTTTTTCCAAAGCTACCATCTTTGCGATGCTGTCAGGTGTTGTTGAATCTATGCTTGCCCCATTAAGGTTGGAACGGTAGCGACGATAACGTACGCTTTCTGCTGCTTTGAAGTAATTATGTTGCCTACTAAATCCAATGCAAAATCCCTTGTGGGAGTCAGCATAATGCGACCACATTAGTAAATTTTTATTGTTTCTTGATAATGAAACAAATCTGGTGGCATTGGTGCAAAGTTCTGGCTGTATGGAATACTCATATTCTCCAATTTTCATGGAGTGCTCGAATGGGTCATTCAGTGAGAGTAATGGTGTGAACCTTATTCTCGATTGTCGTAGCACATCAATTCGCTCAGGAGGTAGATACTTGAATAACATGCTAAGAGTCTCGACTTACTTAGATGCGTGCTGGGGTTAACGTATGGTTAGAGAGCGGGCTTTCGCAAAAAGGGCGAAAAGAGGACAGATTTATTCCTTGCTCATGCACAACCCTCGCGCATCACCCCAAGCCCCTCCCTCACCCCGCCAATCGCCTCCTGCACCCTTCTCGTAAAATCCGAATGCGTCTGATACGTCATCACCAACCGATCGATCGCCCGCGTCATCGCCACATACAGCAACCGCGCTTCATCCGCTTCGGCCTCGCCCTTCTTTGGCATTTCGCCGAGGCCCGGTATCAGGACCAGCCCGAATTCCAGCCCTTTGCTGGAGTGCATGCTGACGATCTTCACGCTGTCTTCACTGCCGTAGAGTTCGCTGCGGGCTTTTGAGCTGGCGCCGGAGGCATAAGCGATACCCGCCTGCGCCAAGGCATGTTCGGCTGCCTGAGCCTGGGAGCTGCTGCGATAGATGATCGCCATGTCGCTCAGTACGCGGCCGTTGGCCAGTTCGTCGCGGATGCGGGTAACGAGGCAGTCCCATTCCTGCCAATGGCCTTCGCAGTGGATGAGTTCGGGGAAGGCGCCGCGGCGGCCGGCGCTTTCGGGGACGATGATGGGCACGCCGTCTTCGCCGGCATCACGGCCGGAGAGCAGTTCGGTGGCGAAGGCGCGGGCGACCGAGAGCACTTCCAGCGTGTTGCGGTAGTTGAGCTTGAGGATGGTGGTGCGGCCCTGGGCCTGGATGCCGACGCTGGCGAAGCTGAAGTCCAGTCCGGTCTTCTTGCCCTTGCCGCGGTAGATGGACTGGGCGTCGTCGTAGAGCACCAGCAGCGAATTGGTCGCCGGGTCGACCATCTGCACGATGAGCTTGAACCACTCGGGTGCGAAGTCGTGGCCTTCGTCGATCAGCACGGCGGAGTATTGCGCGCGCGGGATCTGATCGTGGTCGACGCCTGCGATGGTCTTCTCCACCTGTTCGGCAGCGTACTTCGCTGCGGACGGGCTCCATTTCGGTTTATCGACGTTGTAGGTCGTCAGCATCTCCGAGCACCAGCCATGGAAGTGCTGCACGGTGACTTTTTCACCCAGCCCTTTTTCCACAAGCACCTGGCGCAAGCGCCCGGCGAGCGAGCGATTGAAGCAGAGCACCAGAATCGGCTTGGGCGAGACCTTGGCCAACTGCTCGCAGCGGTAGCCAAGGATCATGGTCTTGCCGCTGCCGGCCGCGCCGTGGATGACGCGGTGGCCTTCGCCCAGCGAACGAGCCAATTGCTCCTGTTGCAGATCCATGACCTTGATCAGGCTCGGGATGGGCGCATCGCTTTCGACGAACAGACCGAACTGGCCGGGTACGTTGCAGACACGCACTTCCGGGTAGAGGTGATAACGCACACGGTCGATCTGCGGCAGCGTCAGGGTGCAGGGGAAGACGTGGGGGAACATGTTCCACAAGCGCTGCTGGAAGGCTTCCGGGTCCGCCGTTTCGGTCATTTCGTCCTGGAAGATGACGCGCTGTGGGTCGAGCACGTCGTGCAGGTCGGTCTGTTCGAACTGGCGGCGGGTGATGTTGGTGAGCACCACGCCCCAGCCCCACGGCATGATCAGTTCGCCCGGTCGCGGCGAACTTTTGCTCTGCCGCAGCAGCGGGTCCTTCTTCAGCACCATGTCGACTTCAACGACATAGGAGCGCGCCTGCAGCATCGGGTTGGCCACGGTCTTAAGGCCGCTTGAAGTGTGCAGCGTGACTTTCCCGTGCGTCATGCTCTGGATGGTGGCGAGCTTCCAGTCCTTGACCTCCAGCACGAGGATGCCGCGACGCGGGTGCAGGACGACGAAATCGGGATAGCGCGCCTTGGGGCCGACCGGGACGTTGCTCCAGCAGAGGTAGTCGTCCTCGAGCAGCTTCTCCAGTCGCTCGGCAAAGCGACGCTCGCCAGCGGTATCGAACTGGCACTGGGACCGAACCGGGAAAAATCGCGCCATCTATGCCTTCCTTGGTGACAGGCCGGGTGCCTCGTCGTGTGCCGCCGCAGCGAAATCGTGAGCGGGTGCGCAGTGGTTGCGCGTGCTGGCACATTAGCCACGGCTGCCGTAACGGTAAAGCGTGGGATGGCTTGATCCACACATTCTGTAGTGCCGCTCCAAGGGCCGATCGGTCGTGTCTGGCTGCACTTCCAGACCCCGCACCCGGTCTACCCCTGCATGGCCCATGTGCGGAGGTGATCGTGGAAGGCATGTTTTTCAGTAGCGGAACGACATTGATACGCACGCTGGTGGTCGGTGTGCTGGCCTATATCAGCCTGGTGCTGTTGTTGCGTCTGTCGGGGCGGCGGACGTTGTCGAAGATGAATGCGTTCGATCTGGTGGTGACGGTGGCGCTGGGCTCGACCTTCGCGACGATTCTGCTCAATCGCAATGTGTCGCTGGCCGAGGGGGTGCTGGCGTTCGCGCTGTTGATCGGGCTGCAGTATGTGGTCACCTGGTCCAGCGTGCGGGTGGCGTGGGTGCGGCGTACGGTGACCGGCGAGCCGGCGCTGCTGTTCTTTCGCGGGCGCTTTCTCGGCGATGCCATGCGCGTGGCGCGGGTGACCGAGGACGAGGTACGCGCCGCCGCGCGCAGTCAGGGGCTGGCCGCGCTGGATGGCATCGAGGCGGTGGTGCTGGAGACCGATGGCAGTTTCAGCGTGATCACCGATGGCGCTGGCGACAGCCGTTCCACGCTGGCCGGGGTGCACGTGCCGGAGGCAGGCGAAAGGGGCGTCTGAGCGTGCCGCGCGGCGCCGCCGGTTGCCAGCGCGGCTGTGCGCGTCCGGTTGATGACTTGCCGCTTCCCCGCCAGACTCATGCACAACGCCGCCGTATCCGCCGAGGAGCAGTGCTGCTGGTTTCGGGCAGGCCTGCAATCGCCGCGAGAGCGCGCCTCCCACGGGGTCGGCGTGCACCTGCTGCGTTCGTCGGCGCGCCCACCTTTGATGCGATTTAGATAATGAAAACCAGCCTGGAAGAAATGCTCGCCTTCGTCAGCGTGGTCGACGCCGGTTCCATCAGTGCCGCCGCCGAGCAGCTGGGACAAACCGCCTCGGGCGTCAGCAGGGCGCTGAGCCGGCTGGAGGACAAGCTCGCGGTGACGCTGCTGCGCCGCACCACCCGGCGCCTGGAGCTGACCGAGGAAGGCGAGGCGTTTCTCGCCCAGGCGCGGCGCATTCTGGCCAGCGTCGAGGATGCCGAGGAGCAAATGGCCCTGCGCCGACAGGCACCGGCCGGGCGCCTGCGGGTCAACACCGCGTCGCCGTTCATGCTGCATGTGATCGTGCCGCTGGTGGCCGACTTCCGTGCGCGCTATCCGCTGATCGAGCTGGAACTGCACAGCGACGATCGCATCATCGATCTGCTGGAGCGGCGCACCGACCTGGCCATCCGCATCGGCCCGCTGCCTGACTCCAGCCTGCATGCGCGGCCGCTTTGCCACACCATGCGCCGGGTACTGGCCAGCCCGGCCTATCTGGCCCGGCATGGCACGCCGGAGCAGGTCGAGGACCTGGCGCGGCACAGCCTGATCGGCTTCACCGAGCCGGACCGACTCAACGACTGGCCGCTGCGCCATGCGCTGGGTGAAAGCTGGCGGATCACCCCGGCGCTGAGTGCGTCCAGCGGCGATACGGTGCGCGAACTGGCCCTGGCAGGCGAGGGCCTGGCGTGCCTGTCCGATTTCATGACGGAGAAGGATCGCCAGCGCGGCGATCTGCTGGAGGTGCTGGCCGCCCAGCGCGTCGACATGCGCCAGCCGATCAACGCGGTGTATTACCGCAACACCGCGCTGGCCTCGCGCATCGCCTGCTTTCTCGATTATCTCAGCGAGCGCCTGGGCGCGTAGCCGGCCAGGCCTCAGTCGTTGCCGAGTATCTCGCCGACCTTGCTGGCGAGGACATCGATGGCGAAGGGCTTGGTGATCACCGCCATGTCCGGGCCAAGAAAATCGTTGGCAGCGAAGCTCTCGGCATAGCCGGTGGCGAACAGCACTTTCAGGCCGGGGCGTTGCTGGCGGGCGATGTCGGCCAGTTGCCGGCCGTTCATGCCAGGCAGGCCGACGTCGGAAATCAGCAGGTCGATGCGCTGCCCGCTCTCGGTGATACGCAGCGCTTCGCTGGCTTCGCCAGCCTCCAGCGTTTGATAGCCCAGCTCGTTCAGCACTTCGACCACCAGCGCGCGCACGACCGGCTCATCCTCCACGACCAGGATGGTTTCGCCAGCGCCAACAGGCGCGTGGTCGGGCTGGCCGGCAATGGCAGCGCTTTCGCCCTGGTGTACCGGTAGGTAGAGGTGCACGCGGGTGCCGACGCCCGGCTCGGATTCGATCTGGATGTAGCCCTTGGACTGCTTGATGTAGCCATACACCATCGACAGCCCCAGCCCAGTGCCCTGGCCGATCGGCTTGGTGGTGAAGAACGGCTCGAAGGCCCGTGCCATGACATTCGGCGCCATGCCGGTGCCGGTGTCGACGACGCTGAGCAGCACGTACTCCCCTGCAGCCATGCCGCTCGTCTTAGGATCGGGTGACTTGCCCATGGTGAAGCTGGCGGTCGATAGCGTGATCCGACCGCCGTAGGGCATGGCGTCTCGCGCATTGATGACGAGGTTGATCAGCGCGGTCTCGAGCTGATTCACATCCATGCAGGCCGGCAGCAGCCCGCCGCTGAGGCGGGTCTCGATGGTGATGTTTTCGCCCGTGGTGCGGTGCAGCAGATCCTCCAGCGAGGCCACCAGCTGGTTGACGTCGACCGGCCTGAGGTCGAGCGCCTGTTGCCGTGAGAAGGCCAGCAACCGCTGGGTCAGCGCAGCGGCGCGCTGGGCGGAGGTCACGGCAGCGCCGATATAGCGCTCCAGTTGCAGCGGCTCGCCACGCTGATGGCGACGCTGCATCAGGTCGAGGCTGCCGATGATACCGGTCAGCAGGTTGTTGAAGTCGTGGGCGATTCCGCCGGTGAGCTGGCCGACGGCTTCCATCTTCTGCGCCTGACGCAGGGCTTCCTCGGCGCGGCTGCGCTCGGTGACCTCGGTGGCCACCCGCGCTTCGAGGGTCTCGTTGAGCTGGCGCAGGTCGTTCTCGCTGACGCGCAGCGCGTCTTCGGCATACCGGCGTGCGCTGATGTCGGTGCAGGCGCCGGCAACGTAGGCAAGCGTGCCGTTGGCATCGCGAAAGGCCTTGGCCTTGCAGGCCAGCCAGCGTTCCGCGCCGGCATTCATCAGGCGAAACTCCGCGGTGAAGTCATCACCCCTGGCGTAGTGGTCGAAGGCCTGGCGCAGATGCACTCGGTCATCGGGGTGGACCTGCTGGACGAAGCCATCGACGCTGGTGACCTGCTGCCCAAGTGGCAGATGGAAGATCTGCTCCAGCGAGCTGTCCAGGCTGAGGCTGCCATCGCAGAGAAACCAGGTGAAGGTGCCGATGCCGGAAGCCAGCAAGGCAGCGCGAAAGCGCTCTTCGAAGTGGCTGAGACTGTCGCTGTGCTCGCGCTGAACCTCCTCGGTCACGTCTTCGACCTGGTGGATGATGTAGAGCACTTCGCCTCGCTGATCGAGCACCGGAACGTTCAGCGGCCGCCAGTAGCGCAGCTCGAAACCGCCGCCCTGCGCTGCGGGCCGCGGGATGTCATAGCGGGTGATCGCCATGCGGTCCGGCGCGCGGCTGCGCAGCACACGCTCGAGCGAGTCGCGCAGCACGCCGGTGCCGAACTCGGTTGGATCGTCCGGATTCTTGCGGAATACGTCGAATATCGGCCTGCCGACGCTCTCTTCCCTGCGCGTGTTGGTGGCACGCAGTTGCGCGTCGCTTGCCGCGAGGATGGTGAAATCCTGATCAGGCGCGAGGATCAGATGCAGGTTGGGAACGGCTTCGAATATCGCCTGATAGTTGAGCGTCTGCGTCATCGGACTAGCGGAACCCTTGAGTGAAACCCCGGCCGGGCGCTTCCATCTGCCAGAGGTTGGATGGTGTGAATGGGCGTGCGTCCTCCCGGTGCTTCAGGCCGGATTCGGCTACATCCGGCTCGGCCTGGCGCATTAGTCATATTCAGCAGAGACGGTAAGGGCGACGATGGTTCCAGTAACCGGACGGTGCGTAGGAGAATATCGGAATAGCGTGACGCGATGTGCGATCCGTCCAGGCACAATGCGGATGTACCGCAGCCGGCTTTAATGGCCGAGCAGACCGGCGCTCTGTACCGAAGCCGAGGAACTCCGGCACGCTCATTTCGCCGCCGTTGAGGGTCACCTTGTCAATGGCGTAGTGCAGCGAACTGACCAGACGCTCGCCTTCCAGGCGCAAACGGCCGGTATTCAGCGCCATTGCCGCTGAACAGCTCGGTGGGCGTCGGTTTCCTGCCGCAGCGCCGCCGGGCCGGGTTGGCCGTCAGGCTGATTGTTCTGCGCAACCAGGCCGGCGATGGCGCGCACCAGGCAACGGGATGAGAAGGCTGGAAACGCACGACATCTTCGGGCGCGACAACCCATGTCGCGCCCTCGCAGCCTGCCGTCGTCGCTATTGGGTACCGCCCGATTTCGGCATCGGAATGGCGACACTGCTTTCGATGCTCCCGGCCTCGGCATCGCCTTCCTTGTAGAAGGGTTCGACTTCATCCCGGGCACGCTGCCAGTGCTCGGTTTCCTGGCCTTCCGGCTGGCCCTCGGCTTGCCAGATCTCGTAGGCGCGCTGGCGGATGCGTTCGTCGACGTTCATGTTCTCGTGCTCCAGGTAACGGGCCTGCAAATGCGGGCCGCTAAGCAGAAGAACGGGCGGCTCGACGGAGGTTCCAGCCGGGCGACGAGTGCGTTCGGCTCAAGCACGACGCGGCAGGAAGGCCGGGCAGGGAACCGCCGCCGCTGGCGCGGTCGAAACTCTGGATAAATGGCGCCGACTGGCGTTTCATTCGCTTCGCGCCGCGCCCGGACCGGCCGGCGCATCGTCTCATTCCTGAAGGACAGCCCCATGAGCATCGCCCCCAACGCAGGTCGCCTGCCCGACGTACACAGCCTGACCCACCTGCCGCGCCTGGTGTCGCGCTACTACAGCGACCGGCCGGACCCGAGCGATCCGGCGCAGCAGGTGGCATTCGGTACATCCGGGCACCGCGGCTGCTCGCTCAAGGGCAGCTTCAACGAGTGGCACATCCTCGCCACCACCCAGGCGATCTGCGATTACCGCCGCCAGGAAGGCATCGACGGCCCGCTGTTCATGGGCATGGACACCCACGCGCTGTCCGAACCGGCGTTCATCTCGGCGCTGGAAGTGCTGGCGGCCAACGGCATCGAGACGCGCATCGACGCCGGCTGCCCGGAGACCGGCGGCGAGCCGGGCTACACGCCGACACCGGCGATTTCCAATGCGATCCTCAGGTACAACCAGGGGCGCATGGGCGGGCTGGCCGATGGCATCGTCATCACCCCGTCGCACAACCCGCCGGGCGATGGCGGCTTCAAGTACAACCCCAGCAATGGCGGCCCGGCCGATACCGGCGTGACCAAGTGGATTCAGGAACGTGCCAACGCGCTGCTGGTCGCCAGGCTCAACGGCGTCAAGCGCATGGACTACCGCCAGGCGCTGAAGGCGGCGACCACGCAGCGCTTCGATTTCATCGACGCCTATGTCGGCGGGCTGGAGCAGGTGATCGACCTCGACGCCATCCGCGGCTCGGGCCTGACATTCGCCGTCGACCCGCTGGGCGGCGCCGGTGTGCACTACTGGCCGCGCATCGCCGAGCGCTTCGGCCTGCCGCTGGAAGTGCTGTCCACCGTGGTCGACCCGACCTTCCGCTTCATGCGCCTGGACTGGGACGGCAAGATCCGCATGGACTGCAGCTCGCCGTACGCCATGGCCGGGCTGATCGAGAACAAGGACCGCTTCGACGTGGCCTTCGCCTGCGACACCGACCACGACCGCCACGGCATCGTCACCCGTTCCGGCGGGTTGATGAACCCCAACCATTACCTGGCCGTCGCCATCGAATACCTGTTCACCCATCGCCCGGGCTGGAGCGCCGAGGCCGGCATCGGCAAGACGCTGGTGTCTTCGTCGATGATCGACCGCGTCGCCGCCGGCATCGGCCGCCGCCTGGTGGAAGTGCCGGTGGGCTTCAAGTGGTTCGTCGACGGGCTGCTGGATGGCAGTCTGGGCTTCGGCGGCGAGGAATCGGCCGGCGCGTCGTTCCTCGACAAGCAGGGCGGCGCCTGGTCCACCGACAAGGACGGGCTGATCCTCGGCCTGCTCGCCGCGGAGATCACCGCGGTGACCGGCAGGGACCCGAGCGAGCGCTACCAGGCGCTGACCGAACGCTTCGGCGCGCCGGTCTACCAGCGTATCGACGCCGCGGCCAATCGCGAGCAGAAGGCGCGCCTGGGCAAGCTCTCGGCCTCGCAGGTCACGGCGAAGGAACTGGCCGGGCAGCCGATCACGCGCATCCTCACCGAGGCACCGGGCAACGGCGCGGCGATCGGCGGGCTGAAGGTGGAAACCGAAAACGGCTGGTTCGCCGCGCGGCCGTCCGGCACCGAGGACGTCTACAAGATCTACGCCGAAAGCTTCGAGGGCGAGGCGCACCTGGCGCGCATCCAGGCCGAGGCCAAGGCGCTGGTGGATGCGGTGCTGGCGGGCTGAGACGCCCGCCAGCCCGGGCCAGCCTCAGGGCACCAGCACCGCCGCGCCCTGGAAACGTCCGTGGCGCAGGTCATCCAGCGCCTGGTTGGCCTGCTCCAGCGGGTAGGCATGGGTTTCGGTTTGGATACCGACCTGCGCGGCGACCGGGAAGAAGTCCAGGCCGTCCTGGCGGGTCAGGTTGGCCACCGAGACTATCTCGCGCTCCTGCCAGAGGATGTCGTAGGGGAAGCTCGGGATATCGCTCATGTGGATGCCGGCGCAGACCACCCGGCCGCCCTTGCGCACGGCGCGCAAGGCCGCCGGTACCAGCTCGCCGGCCGGCGCGTAGATGATCGCCGCATCCAGCGGCAGCGCCGGCAACTCGCTCGAATCACCGGCCCAGACCGCGCCCAGGGAACGGGCGAAATCCTGTGCCGCGCGGTCGCCGGGGCGGCTGAAGGCGTAAACCTCGCGCCCCTGCCAGCGCGCCACCTGCATGACGATATGCGCCGCCGCACCGAAGCCGTACAGCCCAAGACGCTTGCCGTCGCCGGCCTTGACCAGTGAACGCCAGCCGATCAGCCCGGCGCAGAGCAGCGGCGCCAATGCCACGGCATCGCCTTCCTCGCCAAGGTCGAAGGTGAAGCGCGCATCGGCGACCACGTATTCGGCGTAGCCGCCCGCCCGCGTGTAACCGGTGAACTGCGGCGCGTCGCAGAGGTTTTCCTCGGCGTGCTGGCAGTAGCTGCAGGTGCCGCAGGTATGCCCCAGCCAGGGAACGCCGACCCGCTGGCCGAGCTCGAAACCCGTCACGCCCTCGCCCAGGGCATCGACCCGACCGACGATCTCGTGGCCCGGGATGATCGGCAGCGGTGCCGGCGGCAGCTCGCCATCGACCACGTGCAGATCGGTGCGGCAGACGCCGCAGGCCAGCACCCGCACGCGCAGCTCGCCGGGCCCCGGTTGCGGCTCGGGCAGTTCGCGTAGTTGCAGCGCTTCGCCCGTTTTTTCCAGCAGCATGGCGCGCATCGACGTTGCTCCTTTTCGTCTTCCTCTCCTGCAGCGTAGGCCGGTCGGCAGAAAAGCGCTCTGGCTATAGCGGCGATTCGAGGCACGCCTGGTGGGCTGAAGCCCTCCCTACGGTTCGGCATGGCTTTGCAGGGTGGGCCGGGCGGCGCTCCGCTTCAGCCCATCGACGACGACTCAACAACTCAATGCGAGCCGCGACAGTACGCCTGGTGGGCTAAAGCCCACCCTACGGTTCGGCATGGCTTTGTAGGGTGGGT
>NZ_KK020676.1:933486-1157039 GCF_000307775.2 Stutzerimonas stutzeri KOS6
CCAACGGCTCTCGGTACTGCTGGAAAAGCCTCTACACTCGAAACGTCTTGCCATTTACGGAGTACCACCCGATGACCCTTTCGCCTTTCCATCTCGCCATTCCCGTGTACGACCTGGCCGCCGCCCGTGCCTTCTACGGCGAAACGTTCGGCTGTGCCGAAGGCCGCAGCAGCGATCACTGGGTGGATTTCGACTTCTTCGGCCACCAGCTGGTGATTCACGAGGCGCCGAAGATGGCGCATCAGGAAGCGGCACACAGCAACCCGGTGGACGGCCATGACGTGCCGGTGCCGCACTTCGGCGTGGTGCTCGGCTGGGAGGCGTGGGAGGCGCTGGCCGAGCGGCTGAAATCGCGCGGCACAGGTTTCGTCATCGAGCCCTATGTGCGCTTCCAGGGCCAGGTCGGCGAGCAGGCCACCATGTTCCTGCTCGACCCCTGTGGCAACGCCCTGGAATTCAAGGCGTTCAAGGACATCGGCCAGCTGTTCGCCAAGTGAGCCGGATCAGCCGCGCTCGGCGAGGTGCTGGTCCTTGAGCTTGACGTAGTTGCCGGCGGTGTAGCTGAAGAAGCTGCGTTCCTTGTCGGTCAGCGGGCGCGCCTGCTTCACCGGGCTGCCGACGTAGAGGTAGCCCGATTCCAGGGTCTTGCCCGGCGGCACCAGGCTGCCGGCGCCGATGATCACCTCATCCTCGACCACCACGCCGTCCATGACGATCGAGCCCATGCCCACCAGGATGCGGCTGCCCAGGGTGCAGCCGTGCAGGGTGACCTTGTGCCCGACAGTGACCTCGTCGCCGATGGTCAGCGGGAAGCCGTCCGGGTTGTACGGCCCGGCGTGGGTGATGTGCAACACGCTGCCGTCCTGGATGCTCGAACGTGCGCCGATGCGGATGCGGTGCATGTCGCCGCGGATCACCGTCAGCGGCCAGACCGAGCTGTCGGCGCCGATTTCCACATCGCCGATGACCACGGCGGAGTCATCGACGAACGCGCGCTCGCCCAGTTTCGGAGTGCTGTTTTGGTAGCTGCGTATCGCCACGATAGAAACCTCTTTGGCTGCGTGAAGGGTCGATTGTAATTAAGATGACCGGCATTGCCGCTGCGGAACAGGGCTGAGCAGCATGCCGCCTGCCGTGGTCAGAGTAACAACCGGCCGACCGGCGTTGAAAAACCTCGACAGCGCGTCCATCTAGGACATCTGCCTGCCACTTCCGGCCTCGCTCTTGCGAGCGGCCTGCAATCCTCTTCGTCACAAGGTGCCCCCGTGAGCGCGAACAATCCCCTGCTGCAAGACTTCGACCTGCCACCCTATTCCGAAATCCGTCCGGAGCACGTCGAGCCGGCCATCGACAGCATCCTCGGTGACAACCGCGTGGCGCTCCAGGAGCTGCTCAGCCGCCCGGCCGAGAGCCTTGACTGGCAGACCCTGGTGGTCGGGCTGGACGAGCTGAACGATCGCCTCGCCCGCGCCTGGGGCCCGGTCGGCCATCTCAACTCCGTGTGCAACAGCCCGGAACTGCGTACAGCCTATGAGGCCTGCCTGCCCAAACTGTCGGCTTATTACACCGAACTGGGGCAGAACCGCGAGCTGTTCGAGGCCTATCAGGCACTGGCCGCGAGCCCCGCGGCGGCTGGCTTCGAGGTGGCGCAGAAGACCATCCTCGAGCATTCGTTGCGCGACTTCCGGCTGTCCGGCATCGACCTGCCACCGGTCGAGCAGCAGCGCTTCGGCGCGATCCAGATGAAGCTCGCCGAACTCGGCAGCAAGTTTTCCAACCAGCTGCTGGACGCGACCCAGGCCTGGACCCGGCACATCACCGACGACAGCCTGCTGGCCGGCATCACCGATTCGGCCAAGGCGCAGATGGCCGAGGCAGCCAAGGCCAAGGGCCTCGATGGCTGGCTGATCAGCCTGGAATTCCCGAGCTACTACGCGGTGATGACCTACGCCGACAATCGCGACCTGCGCGAGGAGGTCTACACCGCCTACTGCACCCGCGCCTCGGACCAGGGCCCGAATGGCGGGCAGTTCGACAACGGTCCGGTGATGGCCGAGATCCTCGAGCTGCGCCACGAGCTGGCCGGCCTGCTCGGCTACGGCAACTTCGCCGAGCTGTCGCTGGCGACCAAGATGGCCGAGTCCACCGAGCAGGTACTGAGCTTCCTGCGCGACCTGGCGGTGCGCAGCAAGCCGTTCGCCGAGCGCGACCTGGCCGAACTGCGCGCCTTCGCCGCCGAACAGGGCCTGGACGACCTGCAGAGCTGGGACCTCGGCTACTACGCCGAGAAACTGCGCCAGCAGCGCTACAGCCTGAACCAGGAAGAGCTGCGCGCCTACTTCCCGATCGACAAGGTGCTCTCCGGGCTGTTCAGCATCGTCCAGCGTCTGTATGGCATCGAGATCCACGAGCTGGAAGGCTTCGACGGTTGGCATCCGGACGTGCGCCTGTTCGAAATCAGCGAGAACGGCGAGCATGTCGGGCGCTTCTTCTTCGATCTCTATGCGCGACCGAACAAGCGCGGCGGCGCCTGGATGGACGGTGCCCGCGACAAGCGCCGCACCGCTGACGGCACGCTGCAGACGCCGGTGGCCAACCTGGTCTGCAACTTCACCCCGCCGGTGGGCGAGCGCCCGGCGCTGCTGACCCACGACGAGGTCACCACCCTGTTCCACGAATTCGGCCACGGCCTGCACCACCTGCTGACCCAGGTCGAGCACGCCGGTGCCTCGGGCATCAACGGCGTGGCCTGGGATGCCGTGGAACTGCCGAGCCAGTTCATGGAGAACTGGTGCTGGGACCCCGAGGGCCTGGCGCACATCTCCGGCCACTACCAGACCGGCGAGCGCCTGCCGCAGGACAAGCTGGACATGATGCTGGCGGCGAAGAACTTCCAGTCCGGCATGATGATGGCGCGCCAGCTGGAGTTCTCGCTGTTCGACTTCGAGCTGCACGCCACCCACGGCGACGGTCGCAGCGTGCTGCAGGTGCTCGAACACATCCGTGACGAGGTCTCGGTGATGCGCCCGCCGGCCTACAACCGCTTCCCCAACAGCTTCGCGCACATCTTCGCCGGCGGTTACGCGGCCGGTTACTACAGCTACAAGTGGGCCGAGGTGCTGTCATCCGACGCCTTCTCGCGCTTCGAGGAAGAAGGCGTGTTCAATGCCGAGACCGGCCGCGCCTTCCGCGAGGCGATCCTGGCGCGTGGCGGCTCGCAGGAGCCGATGGTACTGTTCGTCGATTTCCGAGGCCGCGAGCCGTCCATCGACGCCCTGCTGCGCCACCTCGGGCTGGTAGCGGAGGCCGCGGCATGAGCAACGAAGTATCCCGTGTCACCACCAAGCGCTTCATCGCCGGGGCCGTATGCCCGGCGTGCAGCGGCAGCGACTGCATCAAGATGTGGGACGTCGACGGTGTGCCGCACCGCGAATGCATCGACTGCGGCTATGCCGACACCCTCAACGCCCAGGGCCAGTCGGTGCCGATGGAGCTCGGCACGCGCGTGAACAAGGCGCAGTCCAAGCCGGCCAACCCACAGGTGCAGTCGGTGCAGTTCTTCCCCAATCCGAAACTGAAAAAGCCGGAGTAAGCACTGTTCTGCGGCGATCTGGCGGCATAACTGGCTGCTGCACAGGTTAGGCGTGCACAGACTGCCTTGACTTTGCTGGGCGGCCCGCCTCGGGGCGAGGCTTTTGAGCTCGATGGTTGCTGCGGAGCCCATCAGCCGTCGATCTGCGGCGACGTAGGTTGGCTTGAGGCGCGCAGCGCCGGAGCCCAACATTGCACGCCCATTCTGGCGCGATGCTCCGCTCGTTGGGCTTCGCTGCGCTCAACCTGTACGCATCGCCGCGAGGGCGCGCCTCCCACAGGTTCGGGGCGTGCAGACTGCTTTGGCTTGGTGGGAGGCCCGCCCTCGGGGCGATGCTTTTGAGCTTCTGGCTGCTGTGGGGCCTTTCAGCCCCCCACCTTCGGTGACGCCCGTCCCGGCTGCGGCGTGCGGGCGAACAGGCGCTTGAGTTTCATCGCCGGCGCCTCGATCAGGTGCCAGGACAATGCGGCGAGGATCAGCGTCGGCACGAAGGCGATCAGCGCGAGCCCGGCCACGCCGACCTGCGGGCCGAACAGGTGGATCGTCAGCTGCTGGAACGGGAAGGCGTAAATGTACAGGCCGTAGGAAAAATCGCCGTACTTGCCGAAGCGCGAGATCCACGGCAGCGGCGCATAGGCCAGGTAGAGCACCAGATACGGCAGCGCAAGGAAGTACACCAGCGGACCGATGTCGGTGCGGAAGGTCGCCACCAGCGCGACGAACAGCAGCGCGGCGATCCAGCCACGCCAGGGGATGTCGTCGCGGTAGAGGAACAGCGCCGAGCCGCTGTAGTAGAGCAGGCCCAGCTTGAAGATGTTCTTGATGAAGTAGGATTCGATGCCGAGCTTGCCCAGTAGCCAGAAATGCCCGACGGCGAGCACGGCGATAGGCAGGAAGATCAGCCGGCGCTTGAGGAAACCGGTCAGCCCCAGAATCATTACGCCGATGTACATCAGCACTTCCAGCGGCAGGGTCCACAGCGAGCCGTTGACCACATCGGCATAGATGTTTTCGGTGAACACGCCGGGCAACTCGTAGCGGGTCACCAGCAGGATGTTCTGTAGGTAGGTCCAGGTGCCGTCGGCCGCCAGGTATCGGCCGAGATCGAACTGTGTGACCAGCGGTCCGATGACGAAGGCCGAGAGCAATACCGCAACGATCAGCGCCGGGAAGATGCGCAGCGCGCGTTTGATCAGGAAGCTCTTCGGGCTGCTGCTGGCCAGCCACGACGAGGCAATCAGGTAGCCGCTCATGACGAAGAAGATGCCAACGGCAATCGAGCCGCCTTTTTCGTAGCCGGTCAGCAGCGACAGCGGTTCGTCTTCGCGGCGGCCGACCAGGGGGTAGCAGTGGGCGAACAGCACCAGCGCAGCGGCGAAGAAGCGAAGGAAATCGAAATTGTTTTCCCGGGTATGGAAGGAACCGGTGGGATGCATGAGCTGCTCCTGACTGACGGCAGTGATTTGGGAACGGGAAGGCGCCGCAGATAGGGCGCCCATGCCGGTACTGCCGGATCGGGTGCCGACGGGCAGTCCGATCATCCCTGTCGTTTGCCGGCGGGTTCCGTCGACAGGCAGGCGCTCACGGTGCGATCGCTGCCTGATGAGCCCCTTTTGTCCGAAACGCAGCCCAAATGTTCCCCGGCCATCCGACGGGTGGTGACAGCGACCATCGATCAGCCGCGCTGGCATCCGGTCGGGCAGGCGATTACTGTATGCATGAACAGTAATAGCGGCGGCGACCATCATGACGTTCACCATGCCGACTCCACGCGGCCGCGGCACCGCGATCAATCCCGACAACCGCTTTGCGCCAATGCGCAGCGAGGCCTATGACGATGGCTGGGAACAGGATGTACCGCCGACCCGTGCCACCGAGGTGCGCCGGGAGATCGCCAAGTCGGTACTGACCCGCAACCAGTCGCCGGACGTGGGGTTCGATCGCTCGGTCAACCCCTACCGCGGCTGCGAGCACGGCTGCATCTACTGCTTCGCGCGGCCCACTCACGCCTACTGGGACCTCTCGCCCGGCATCGATTTCGAGACGAGACTGATCGCCAAGACCAACCTGGCCGAGCGCCTGGAAGCCGAGCTCTCCAAGCCGGGCTATGTGCCGCAGCCCATCGCGCTGGGCGTGAACACCGACGCCTACCAGCCGCTGGAGCGTGAACAGCGACTGACGCGCCAGGCACTGGAGATCCTGCTGCGTTTCAGGCATCCGGTGCACATCATCACCAAGGGCTCGCTGGTGCTGCGCGATCTCGATCTGCTGGTGCCTTTGGCCGAGCAGCGGCTGGTCAGCGTCTCGGTCAGCCTGACCACGCTGGACGACGAGCTCAAGCGCATCATGGAACCGCGCGCAGCTTCGCCGACGGCACGTCTGCGGGTATTGCGTACCCTGCACGACGCTGGCGTACCGGTCAGCGTGATGTGCGCGCCGATGATCCCGATGATCAACGACATGGAGCTCGAACGCCTGCTGGAAGCGGCGCGCGAGGCCGGTGCGCGCTCGGCCGGCTACGTGCTGCTGCGCCTGCCGCACGAAGTCGCCGGGCTGTTCGAGGGCTGGCTGCAGGAACACTTCCCGCAGCGCGCCACCCATGTCATGAGCCTGGTGCGCCAGTCGCGCGGCGGCAAGGATTACGACGGCCGCTTCGGCAGCCGCATGCGCGGCGAAGGCCAGTTCGCCCAACTGCTCGCCCAGCGCTTCCAACTGGCCTGCAAGCGCCTGGGCTACAACCGGCGCGACCAGAACTACGGTCTGGATTGCAGCATTTTCGCGCCGCCCGGGCAGCAGCTGAGCCTGATCTGACAACAACACTTTGGTGGGCTGAAGCCCACCCTACGGGCGTGTGCCTGCCAACGCGTCGCCAGCCGTGGGGTGGGCTTCCACGTAAGGTGGATGACGCTTCACCCATCCACCGCAGCGCAGCACGCACCGCGAGCTATGCCGCTCGGTAACACGGACCCGTCGGTCGTCGCGCCCATCCGGCCAGCGAACCCGCGGCGGAACTATCCCCCACCCCGTTGCACCAATCCCTGTATCCCCGCACCGGAGGCATCGTGGACTGGATCGATTTGCTGCAATGGCCGGCCATGGTGGTCACGGTACTGGCCGCCTGGCTCATCGGCTCGCTGAATCCGGCCCGCCGCACGCTGGGATTCTGCTGTTTCCTGCTGAGCAACCTGCTCTGGGTGATCTGGGGCTGGCAGGCCCAGGCCTGGGCGCTGATCACCCTGCAGGTGTGCCTGGCGCTGATGAACCTGCGCGGGGTGAAGAAGAACGATGCCCCCGCACGACCCGAGCCAGACACGCCCCGCGCTTGAATTGCCAGAGTGGGATCGCTGTCTATACTCCGAATCGTAGGCGTACCTGATTGAGTTCCGACTGCGCGTGCAAGCGCCCATGTCGCCATCGAACATTTCGCTGGCAGCGTTGGGCAGAATCGGACCGATCGAAAACGTAGCTGGCATGACGGGAATGGTTTCCCGGCCAGCCGATTTTCGGCGGTGCGATGGCGGTCGGCGGGATAACAAGAATCATAAGGGGAACCCGCAATGTCTCGACATCCATGCATCTGGATGGGGCTTGGGCTTTCGGCATTATTTGGCCAGGCTCAGGCGGCCTGGGACGTGAACATGCGCTCCGGCGCCACCGACGTCAGCCGTTCGGTGTTCGACCTGCACATGACGATCTTCTGGATCTGCGTGGTCATCGGCGTGCTGGTGTTCGGCGTGATGATCTGGTCGATGGTCGCCCACCGCCGCTCCAGGCGTCAGCACTCAGCCAACTTTCACGAGAACACCCGCGTCGAGGTGCTCTGGACGGTCATCCCGCTGCTGATCCTGGTGGGCATGGCGGTGCCGGCGACGCGCACGCTGATCCACATCTACGACTCCAGCGAGTCCGATGTGGACGTGCAGATCACCGGCTACCAGTGGAAATGGCACTACAAGTACCTGGGCGAGGACGTGGAGTTCTTCAGCAACCTCACCACGCCGCGCGACCAGATCAACAACCAGGCACCCAAGGGTGAGCATTACCTGCTGGAAGTCGATGAGCCGCTGGTGATCCCGGCCGGCGCCAAGGTGCGCTTTCTGATCACCTCGGCGGACGTCATCCATTCCTGGTGGGTGCCGGACCTGGCAGTGAAGAAGGACGCCATCCCCGGCTTCATCAACGAGTCCTGGACCCGCGTCGAGGCGCCCGGCATCTACCGCGGCCAATGCACCGAGCTGTGTGGCAAGGACCACGGCTTCATGCCGGTGGTGGTGGAGGTCAAGTCCCGCGAGGACTACGCCACCTGGCTCGGCGAGAAGAAGGCCGAGGCCGCCAAGCTGGCCGAGCTGACCAGCAAGGAATGGACACTGGACGAGCTCACGGCCCGCGGCGAGAAGGTCTACCAGACCAACTGCAGCTCTTGTCACCAGGCATCGGGTGAAGGGCTGCCGCCGATGTTCCCGGCACTCAAGGGCTCGGCCATCACCACCAGCGACGTCGAGGCGCACATCGAGATCGTCGTCAACGGCAAGCCGGGCACCGCCATGGCGGCCTTCGGCAAGCAGCTGTCGGAAGTCGATCTGGCCGCGGTCATCACCTACGAGCGCAACGCCTGGGGCAACGAGACCGGCGAAATGGTCACGCCGAAAGACGTGCTCGACTTCAAACAGGCCGAAGAAGCCACCCAGTAAGAGGATTCGGTGATGAGTGCAGTGATCGATGATCATGGTCATGCCGGACATGACCACCACCACGGCCCGGCCAAGGGTCTCTCGCGCTGGCTGCTGACCACCAACCACAAGGACATCGGCTCGATGTACCTGTGGTTCAGCTTCTGCGCCTTCCTGCTCGGCGGCTCCATGGCCATGGTCATCCGCGCCGAGCTGTTCCAGCCGGGGCTGCAGATCGTGCAGCCGGAATTCTTCAACCAGATGACCACCATGCACGGCCTGATCATGGTCTTCGGCGCGGTGATGCCGGCCTTCGTCGGCCTGGCCAACTGGATGATCCCGCTGATGATCGGCGCGCCGGACATGGCCCTGCCGCGGATGAACAACTTCAGCTTCTGGCTGCTGCCGGCGGCGTTCGGCCTGCTGGTCAGCACCCTGTTCATGGAGGGCGGCGGGCCGAACTTCGGCTGGACCTTCTACGCGCCGCTGTCGACCACCTATGCACCGGAGTCGGTGACCTTCTTCATCTTCGCCATCCACCTGATGGGCATCAGCTCGATCATGGGCGCGATCAACGTGATCGCCACCATCCTCAACCTGCGCGCGCCGGGCATGACGCTGATGAAGATGCCGCTGTTCGTCTGGACCTGGCTGATCACCGCCTTCCTGCTGATCGCGGTGATGCCGGTGCTGGCCGGGGTGGTGACCATGATGCTGATGGACATCCACTTCGGCACCAGCTTCTTCAGCGCGGCCGGTGGCGGCGACCCGGTGCTGTTCCAGCACGTGTTCTGGTTCTTCGGCCACCCCGAGGTGTACATCATGATCCTGCCGGCGTTCGGCGCGGTCAGCTCGATCATCCCGGCGTTCAGTCGCAAGCCGCTGTTCGGCTACACCTCGATGGTCTACGCCACCGGTGCCATCGCCTTCCTCTCGTTCATCGTCTGGGCGCACCACATGTTCACCGTCGGCATCCCGCTGACCGGCGAGCTGTTCTTCATGTACGCCACCATGCTGATCGCCGTGCCGACCGGGGTGAAGGTGTTCAACTGGGTGTCGACCATGTGGCGCGGCTCGCTGTCCTTCGAGGCGCCGATGCTGTTCGCCGTGGCCTTCGTCATCCTCTTCACCATTGGCGGCTTCTCCGGACTGATGCTGGCCATCGCGCCAGCCGACTTCCAGTACCACGACACCTACTTCGTGGTCGCCCACTTCCACTACGTGCTGGTGCCGGGGGCGATCTTCGGCATCTTCGCCTCGGCCTACTACTGGCTGCCGAAGTGGACCGGGCACATGTACGACGAGACCCTGGCCAAGCTGCATTTCTGGATGAGCTTCATCGGCATGAACCTGGCGTTCTTCCCGATGCACTTCGTCGGCCTGGCCGGCATGCCGCGGCGCATCCCCGACTACAACATGATGTTCGCCAACTTCAACATGGTTTCCAGCATCGGTGCCTTCATGTTCGGCGCCACCCAGCTGCTGTTCCTGTTCATCGTCATCAAGTGCATCCGCGGTGGCGCGCCGGCCCCGGCCAAGCCCTGGGACGGCGCCGAAGGGCTGGAGTGGAGCGTGCCGTCGCCGGCGCCCTACCACACCTTCCAGACGCCACCGGACTTGAGCGATGTGCACGAGCATCGCAAGGGCACCGGCGGGGAGCTGACGCCGTGAGCAGCGGGCCTGATCGGTATGTGCCGATCCTGCAGCCTGTACCGGCCCCGGTTAGCCGCCTGGGCCGGGCAGGGCTTAGCTTGCGCCAATCCGCATGGCCGGACCTTGGTGGCGGTGGGCTGAAGCCCACCCTACGGGGTTTGTGGCTGCCTGGGTGGGCTTCAGCCCACCAGATCGCGGTAGTTGCTCACCAAATCACAGGCGCCCCGTTCGCCTGCCAAGGAGGCTTGCCATGAGCACCGAGCTTCCCCTGCGCCGCTTGGTACTGCGGCTGACGCTGGTGGTGGTCGCCATGTTCGGCTTCGGCTTTCTGCTGGTGCCAATCTACGACGTCATGTGCCAGGCCTTCGGCATCAACGGCAAGACCGCCGGCGCCTACACCGGCGTGCAGAACGCCGACGCAGCACGGGCCGTGCGGGTGCAGTTCCTCGCCACCAACGCCGCCGGCATGCGCTGGGAGTTCGGCCCGCTGGCCGACCAGCTCAGCGTGCACCCGGGCGCCAGCCAGGAAATCCGTTTCGTCGCCTACAACCCGACCGACAAGCCGATGACCGCGCAGGCGATCCCCAGCGTCTCGCCGTCGCGGGCAGCCGCGTACTTCCACAAGACCGAATGCTTCTGCTTCACCCAGCAGGTGCTGCAACCGGGCGAGCGCATCGAGATGCCGGTGCGCTTCATCGTCGATCGCGACCTGCCCGCCGACGTGCACAACCTGACCCTCGCCTACACGCTGTTCGACATCACGTCCCGCCAGCCGCCGGTGGCCGTCAACGCCACATCGGCCCCGGCCAAGGAGAGTCTGCAATGAGCCAACAGACCACCCACGAGCAGTATTACGTTCCCGATCAGAGCAAATGGCCGATCATCGCCACCGTCGCCCTGCTGGTCACCTTCTACGGCCTGGGCAGCTGGTTCAACGACCTCAAGGCCGGACGTGATGAGTCCAGCGGGCCGATGATCTTCTTCGCCGGCGCCCTGCTGATCGCCTACATGATGTTCGGCTGGTTCGGCTCGGTGGTGAAGGAAAGCCGCGCCGGGCTGTACAGCGCCCAGATGGACCGCTCGTTCCGTTGGGGCATGAGCTGGTTCATCTTCTCGGAGGTGATGTTCTTCCTCGCCTTCTTCGGCGCGCTGTTCTACATCCGCTACTGGGCTGGCCCCTGGCTCGCCGGCGAAGGCGACAAGGGCATCAGCAACATGCTCTGGCCCGGCTTCGAATACACCTGGCCGCTGCTCAACACCCCAGATCCCAAGCTCTATCCGGCACCGGAAGGCACCATCAGTGCCTGGGGCCTGCCGCTGATCAACACCATCCTGCTGGTCAGCTCCAGCTTCACCCTGACCTGGGCGCATCATGCGCTGCGCAAGAACAATCGCCAGCACCTCAAGCTCGGCCTGGCGCTGACCGTGCTGCTCGGCGCCGCGTTCCTGGTGCTGCAGATCGAGGAGTACGTGCATGCCTACACCGAACTGGGGCTGACCCTCGGCTCGGGCATCTACGGCGCGACCTTCTTCATGCTCACCGGCTTTCACGGGGCCCACGTGACCATGGGCGCGATCATCCTCACGGTGATGCTGGTGCGCATCCTGCGCGGGCATTTCAGCCCGGAGCAGCACTTCGGTTTCGAGGCGGCGGCCTGGTACTGGCACTTCGTCGACGTGGTCTGGATCGCGCTGTTCGTCTTCGTCTATGTGATCTAGCGAATCAGAAACCGAACGCCGGCCGCAGTTGGCCGGACCAGAAACCCCAGCCGATCAGCGCAACGGTCAGCGCGCTGAGGCTGACGCGGATGAACAGCGCCGTGATCACGCGGGAGCTGCGGCCCTCGTCCCTGACTAGGAAGAACAATCCACTGAACAGACTGGCCAGCGTGGCCACTAACAACAGAACGATCGCCGCCTTGAGCATGAGCGATTCCACGACAGGGGTATTTGGGGGTGGAGTATAGCCAGCCGTATCGACATCCCAAGGCACCGGCCATGAGCGGCTTCAGGCCGGGGCTGCTGCCGACCGTACTGGTACTGGCCATGCTGCCGGTACTGGTGTGGCTGGGCTTCTGGCAGCTGGAGCGCGGCGAGCAGAAGCGCGAGTTGCTGGCTAGCCAGGAAGCACGCCAGCAGGCCGCGCCGCTGGCACCGCACGAGATTGAACGGCTGAACGATCCGGCCTTCGCCCGGGTCTTTTTGCAGGGCCGTTTCGATGCCGATCACAGCTTTCTGCTCGACAGCCGTACCCGCGACGGCCAGGTTGGCGTCGAACTGCTGCAACCCTTCCATGACGAGCTCAGCGATCGCTGGGTGATGCTCAATCGTGGCTGGATACCCTGGCCGGATCGCCGCGTGCCGCCCGTCTTCGACACGCCGAAACAACCGCTGAAGCTCGCCGCCTGGGTCTACGTGCCGCCAGGCAAGCCGTTCGTCTTCAGTCATCGCATGGCCGAAGGCTGGCCACGCCTGATCAACCATGTGGACATCGAGGCGATGTGGCAGCAGACCGGCCACCAAGGCGGGCTCCACGAGCTGCGTCTGGAGCCCGGCCCGGGCGCCTACCGCGCCGACTGGCCGATCACCAGCATGAGCCCATCGCAGCATCTGGGCTACGCGGTGCAGTGGTTCGCCCTGGCCGCCGCCCTGCTGGCCCTGTTCATCTATTTCGGCGTGCATCAGGCACGGGGGAAGCAAAGTGGAAACGATGAATCCAACCCTCGCCGGCCGTGAACCGAAGCGCGGTCACGGGCGGCTGCAACTGCTGCTGATCATCGGCGTGGTGCTCGGGCCGATGCTGCTGGCTTCGGCCATGTACCGTTTCGGTTTCTGGGTGCCACAGAGCCGCAGCTATGACGGCGTACTCATCGCCAATGGCCTGGACCGTGCGGCCATCGGCGTGACGACGGCGGCAGCCGAACGCCGCTGGGAACTGCTGGTCACCGCGCCTCAAGGTTGCGATGCGCAATGCCGGGAGCTGGTCTACCTGGCCCGGCAGATCAATATCGGCCTGGCCCGCGAAGCGGCCCGCGCCAGCCATGCCCTGGCCAGCGCCACGCCTCTGGACGAAGCCTACGAGCAACGCCTGCGCCGCGAGTATCCGCAGCTGCAGCGCCATGCACTGGATGCCGGCGTGTATGCCCGCAACCCCGAGGCGCCAGCCGCGCCACAGCTGTGGATCGTCGATCCGCACGGCAACCTGGTGCTGCGCTACGACGCCGGGGCCAACGGCAAGGCAATCCTCGATGACCTGAAATACCTGCTGAAGATCTCGCAGATTGGCTGAGGCACTGCGCCGCTGCGCTGCGGTCCCAAACAGGCCGCCCAAGGAGAACCCGATGGCCAGACCCGGATACCGCCTCGCCCTGATCGCCACGCTGCTGGCGGTGGTGGTCGTGCTGCTCGGTGCCTATACGCGGCTGACCCACGCCGGCCTCGGCTGCCCGGACTGGCCTGGCTGCTACGGTTTCCTCGCGGTGCCGATGAGCGAGCAGGCGCAAGGGCTGGCGGCACTGCGTTTTCCCGAGGCGCCACTGGAGGTGCAAAAGGGTTGGAACGAGATGATCCACCGCTATTTCGCCGGCGCGCTGGGGCTGATGATCCTCGCGCTCGCGGTGCAGGCCGTGCGCCGCCGCAGCCAGTCCGGCCAGCCGCTGAAGCTGCCGCTGCTGCTGCTCGCCGTGGTGATCGCCCAGGCACTGTTCGGCATGTGGACGGTGACCCTGCAGCTCTGGCCGCAGGTGGTCACCGCGCACCTGCTTGGCGGCTTCAGCACGCTGAGCCTGCTGTTCCTGCTGTGTCTGCGCCTGTCCGGCGCCATCGCACCCTTGCCAGGTGCCGATGGCCGGCTGCGCACCTTCGCCGCCCTCGCCATGCTGGCGGTGATCGGCCAGATCACCTTGGGCGGCTGGGTCAGCAGCAACTATGCGGCGGTGGCCTGCACCGATTTCCCGACCTGCCACGGCGAATGGTGGCCGCGAATGGATTTCGCCAATGCCTTCAACCTGGCCCATCACGACATCGGCCCCAACTACCTCGGTGGATTGCTCTATGGCGAGGCACGCACCGCGATCCATGTCAGCCACCGCATCGGCGCACTGTGCGTGACGCTGATCCTGCTGTTGCTCGCCGCCATGCTCATGCGTCGCGGGCTCGGCCGGCTGGCCGGGCTGCTCATCGCCGCACTGGCGCTGCAGGTCGGCCTGGGCATCAGCAATGTGCTGTTCAACTTGCCGCTAGTGGTGGCCGTCGCGCACAACGGCGGTGGTGCCGCGCTGCTGCTGGTGCTGGTACTGGTCAATTACCGGCTGCGGCTGCCCGCCGGCGTCGCTCAGCGTGACGAGGTTCCGGCATCGATTTCGAACACGACGGGGCAGCTCGATCTGCCCCGCGCATGACCACAAGGAGAACCCCCATGGCGACTCTACTCAGCGAACGCAGCGCCCAGGCCAGCTGGCGCGACTACCTGGAGCTGACCAAGCCGAAGGTGGTGCTGCTGATGCTCATCACCTCGCTGGTGGGCATGTTCCTCGCCACCCGCGCCGGCGTGCCCTGGACGGTGCTGCTGTTCGGCAACCTGGGCATCGCCCTGTGTGCCGGTGGCGCGGCGGCGGTGAACCATGTGGTGGACCGGCAGATCGATTCGGTGATGGCCCGCACCCACAAGCGCCCCCTGGCCGAAGGCCGGGTCTCGCCAGCGGCGGCACTGACCTTCGCCTTCGTTCTCGGCGTCAGCGGGCTGGCCCTGCTGCTGACCTTCACCAATGCCCTCGCCGCCTGGCTGACACTGGCCTCGCTGATCGGCTACGCGGTGATCTACACCGGCTTTCTCAAGCGCGCCACCCCGCAGAACATCGTCATCGGCGGCCTCGCCGGCGCCGCACCGCCGCTGCTCGGCTGGGTCGCGGTGACCGGCCAGGTGAGCGCCGAGCCGCTGCTGCTGGTGCTGATCATCTTCGCCTGGACGCCGCCGCACTTCTGGGCGCTGGCCATTCACCGCAAGGACGAGTACGCCAAGGTCAACGTGCCGATGCTGCCGGTGACCCACGGCGTGCCCTACACCAAGGTGCACATCCTGCTCTACACGGTGATGCTGCTGGCGGTCAGCTTCATGCCCTTCGCCATCCACATGAGCGGCCCGCTGTATCTTGCTGCCGCAACGCTGCTGGGTGCGCGCTTCCTCTACTGGGCCATTGCGCTATACCGCGACAGCCGGCCACATGCGGCAATCAAGACGTTCAAATTCAGCATCTGGTACCTGTTCGCGCTGTTCATCGCGCTGCTGGTTGATCATTATCTGCTGCTCGATTTCTAAGCAGTTGCACTAAGGACATCCATGACCCGCATCCAGAAAACCGTCTTCATTCTCGTGGCGCTGATCGCGCTGGTCGTCGGGCTGACGGTTTCCAAGGTGCTCAACAGCCAGCGCCAGCTCGATCCCACCCAGCTGCTGGACGCCGGCATCGTCCTCCTGCCACAGAGCCGCACGGTGCCGGCGCTGAGCCTGACCAACCAGGACGACGAAGCAGTAAAACTGGATGAACTGGAAGGGCAGTGGACGCTGCTGTTCTTCGGCTACACCTTCTGTCCGGACATTTGCCCCACCACCCTGGCCGAGCTGCGCCAGCTCAACGGCATGCTGCCGGACACCGTCCGCGACCAGCTGCGCATCATCCTGGTCAGCGTCGATCCGAACCGCGACACGCCCGAGAAGCTCAAGGAATACCTCGGCTACTTCAATGCCGGCTTCCAGGGTCTGACCGGCCCGCTGGACGATATCCAGACCCTGGCCAATGGTGTCGGCATACCCTTTATTCCCGGCGATACCAGCAAGGAAAACTACACCGTCGACCACAGCGGCAACCTGGTCCTCATCGGCCCGGACGGTCGTCAGCAAGGGTTCATCCGCTCGCCGCTGCGGGTGCAGAAGCTTGCCGAGCAATTGCCCGAACTGGTCAACCGCGAACCTTAGCATCGCAACAGCTATCGCCCCGGGGGCGGGCCTCCCACCAGGCAGTCTGTGCACACCCGAATCTGTGGGAGGCGCGCCCTCGCGGCGATGCAGGCCGCAGGCCTGCCAGTGCCACAGGCCGCTGAAACGGAAACGCCAGGGACAACTCACAACAAAATGCAAATCAGGCAACCGACCGACATCCGGACGGTGTTTTCGCCATGGGCTCGACTAGGCTGACAAGACATTCGCTTCCGGAGACCGCCCATGACTCGCCTGCCAACGTTTGCCGCCCTGGCCATCCTTTCGCTGCCCCTGTTACCGGCACATGCGCAACAAATATTGCCCGGGCTGTGGGAATTCAGCAGTAGCGACGTCCAGGTCGACGGACAGCAGATGCCGGGCATGGACCAGATGCTGGAACAGATGCGGAACCTGCCGGCCGAGCAGCGGCGGCAGATGGAGGAGATGCTTGCCGCGCAAGGCGTGCAATTGGGCAGCAAGGGCGTACAGGTCTGCCTGAGCAAGGCCCAGGTCGAATCCGGCGAGCTGCCGTTTCAGGATGATCCGGCCTGCACCCAGTCGATCACCGAGCGCAGCGACCAACTGTGGAAGTTCAGCTTCGAATGCCCGGGTGCCCGTGGCCAGGGGGAGGCGCGCTTCATAAGCCCCCGCGAATTCACCAGTACCGTCGAGAGCCAGTATCGCCAGGGCGCCGAGACGGGCACCACGCGGATGCAAACCCATGCGCGCTGGATAGCCGACGACTGCGGGCAGCTCCGGCCGGCACGCTAGGTTCCACGTGAAACCCCCATGCCTGCTGGCATCGGGCCTAGTCGCCGCTCCAGGTGCCCTGGCTGTTCTGCTCGCAGGCGGGCCGGAGAAAGCGTGCGTCACTGGCGACGCCGTAGTAGTGGATGTCCTGCCGATACGGCATGTTCGATACCTGGGCGTCGCGGCAGACACCGAACGCCCCATCCGGGCAATGCTCGACGAACTCCACCTCGACCTGCTGATCCCTGAGCTGCGGCTGGCAGAAGCCCTTGCGGAACAGCTCGGCGGGGATGCTGCGGTTCTCCTGGCAAAGCTTCACCCGAACCCGATCAGCGTGGCTATGTATGACACAGGCCTCGGCCATGGCCTGACCCGCGACGCTCATGCTCACCAAAGCCGTCAGCAATACCGGTAACCGCATGATTTGCGCCCTCCCCCGATCGCGGGCGACTTTAGCACGAGCGGGGGGACTACCTCTTTCAGCCGCCACGGAAAATGCGCACCATAGGCGCCATGCTCGAACGTATCCCGACCCATCTCATCGGCGGCCCACTCGGCGCAGGCAAGACCAGCCTGATCCGCCATCTGCTCACCCAAAAGCCAACCAATGAACGCTGGGCCGTCCTGGTCAACGAGTTCGGCCAGATCGGTCTGGATGCCGCCCTGTTGAGCAGCGCTAACGCCGACGTCACGCTGGCGGAGATACCCGGCGGCTGCCTGTGCTGCGTCAACGGCGTGCCGTTTCAGGTGGGCCTGGCGCGCCTGCTGCGCCGTGCGCGACCGGATCGCCTGCTGATCGAGCCATCCGGCCTGGGGCATCCGGCCGAGTTGCTGCACCAGCTCGGTCAACCACCGTGGCAGCGCGTGCTGGCGGTCCAGCCGAGCGTGCTGGTCCTCGACGCCCGGGCGCTGAGCGAAGGCATGCCATTGCCGGACAGCCAGCAGCAGGCGCTGGGCGATGCCGGCCTGCTGTTGCTGAACAAGAGCGAAGCACTCGACGAACCGACACGCCGCCAGCTGGCAAATCGGCTGCCAGACGTGCCGCTGTATTGGGCCAGCCACGGCCAACTGCCGCTCGATCGGCTGCCGGGCATCCACGCCCGCGCCAGCGAGCAGCAGGCAGGGACAACCAGCCTGCCGCCAGCACCGGCGGCACTGCCTCAGGTCTGGCTCGATCCAGGCCAGCCCATCTGCCAGATCCAGGCTGCGCCCGAAGGTTGGAGCATCGGCTGGCGGTGGCACCCGACCCAGCATTTCGATCTCGAACGCTTGAGGCACTGGCTGGTGCAATGGCCGTGGCGGCGCGCGAAGCTCGTGGTGCATGGCCGCGACGGCTGGCAATCGGCCAATGCGCTGGATGGACAGCCGCTGCGTTTCAGCCCGAGCGAGTGGCGCAAGGATTCACGCCTCGAGCTGATCTTCGCCGAGCCGCAGGCACAGCAGGAGCTGGAGCACGGCATGCGCAGCTGTCGTATCGTCGACTGAGCGGCTCAGTCACGCGAGCGGCGCCATTCGTCCAGCTGGATTACCCGGCCCGGCTCGTCGGTCGGCCGGAAGGGATGCGCCGCCAGTTCGATGCGGCCGACCTGGCTGCCGAACATGACGATGCTGCCGGGATGGCGCTGCTCGCCAGTGACGGTGAATTCGAAACCGTAGACCCGCGCCAGCCGGCGCCGCCCGCGCGCATCTGGAAGCCAGGTCAGGCGGCGAAAGGCGACGTTGCCATCGAGCAGCTCGACATCCTGCTGCTTGCAATGGCGGCGTACTGCCAGCAGCGCTCGCTCGCGAATGCCATGCGAATGCCAGAGCCAGGCGCCTGCGGCAGCCAGCAGCATGAACAGGAACAGGTTGCCCAGAGTCAGCATGGAAATCGGAAAAGTGGCCAGCGGGCGCCCAGCTTAGCAGGCCGTTGCCCGGCTACCCTGTAGAGGTGGTCGAACATGCTCTCAGCTTTCCAGCCAGACATCGCGGGCCCAGTGCCAGACCGACTCCCAGCTCTCCTCGGTCAACTCGCCGTCGTCCCCGTCCCACAGCGTCACCTGCCCATCCAGATCGACCACGTAATAGTCGCGTCCATCCTGGCAGATCGGGATCAGGTCGCGCGGCACGCCAGCGTCCCAGGCATTGGCCGCCACTTCCGGCAGATAGGTATGCGATTGCGGGTCGGTGGCGGTGACCGGCTCCAGGCGACCGTAGATCACGTCACTGACCTGCAGCAGAAATTCCCGCAGGCCGAACGGCAGGTTGATCAGCAACTGTTCCTCGATCTCCACCAGCAGATCATCGTCTGGCAACTCCAGCGGTACCGGCACCGGCTCGTTGAGTTCGCGCAGCTGTTCGATGACTTCTTCCATCTCCACCTCCTGTCGTAAGGCCCCGGGCAAGGCCACGTTTATACAGCCCGCTCGATTGGCGAGCCAGTTCCATCGGGGTAAAGTGCCAACCAAGCAAAACACTCTACTATTTCGTTTGCAGTCGATTCACCGGATTCTCCCGCACAGTCGCCGAAATTAGGTAGCAACTTGCATTGGTGCCTGCCGTCGCTGTCGGCCCCGACCGGGCCTGAACAAGGACAACACGCAATGACCACTACCGAAGCCACGGACCTGCTCGAGGCCATCGCCCGATGTGCCAAGGAACCCATCCACGTTCCGGGCAGCATCCAGCCGCACGGCTTTCTGCTGGCCGTCAGCGAGCCCGAACTGCGCGTCCAGCAGGCCAGTGAAAACGTTCGGCACTGGCTCGGGGTCGAGGCCAGTGCGCTGCTCGACCAGCCCTTGTCGAGCCTGCTGCCGGCTGCACCGCTCGAGGCTGGCCTGGCCTCGCTGACCGAGGAAGACCACAACCCTTTTCACCTGAGCGATGTCAGCTTCGCCCTGCAAGGTGCCGGTGACCAGGCCTTCGCGCTGATGGCCCACCGTCACGCAGGGCGGCTGATCCTCGAGTTCGAACGCACCGGCAATTCCGGCCAGGCCTACGACACGCTGTATCCACTGATGCGTACCTTCGTCGCCCGGCTGCAGGAAACCGGCCGGATCGACGATCTGTGCCAGCTGGCGGTCGAGGAGGTCAAGCGCATCACCGGCTTCGGCCGCGTCAAGGCATACCGCTTCGATGCCGAGGACAACGGCGTGGTACTGGCCGAGATCGCCGATCCGGGCTATCCGAGTTATCAGGGACTGTGCTTTCCAGCCGCCGACATACCGCCGCAGGCGCGTCGCCTTTACCGCGACAACCTCATCCGCGTCATCCAGGATGCCGACTACCGGCCCTCGCCGCTGGTGCCGCCGCTCAACCCGGCCTCCGGTGCGCCGCTGGACCTGAGTTTCGCCGCGCTGCGCAGCGTGTCCCCGGTGCACCTGCAGTACATGCGCAACATGGGCACCCGGGCATCGATGTCGATCTCCCTCGTCATCCAAGGTCGACTCTGGGGGCTGATTTCCTGCCACGATGCCGAACCCCGCGCGGTCAGCTACCAGACGCGCACTGCCTGCGAGCTGCTCGGGCGCATCCTCGCACTGCAGATCGAGGCACGAGAGAGCGAGACACTGGCGCAACGCAAGCTGGAGCTGCGCCGGCAGATCGTGCATCTGCTTTCGGCCATGGCCGACTGCGACAGCGTGGTCGAGGGCTTCCGACAGTTGCCCGAGGTCGTGCTCAGCTTCGCCGAGGCCAACGGCGCGGCAATCATTTCCGCCGACCGCTGCGAAACCGTCGGCGACACGCCCGATAACGAACAGATCTCGCAGCTGGTGCGCTGGCTGGGCGAGCGGCATGCCCAGATGGTCTTTCACAGTGATTGCATCAGCCGGGACATCCCCGAGCTGCCCGGCCTCGCCGAACACTGCGCCGGAGTGCTGGCGATCTCGATCTCCCGCCTGCATGCGCATTATCTGATCTGGTTCCGACGCGAGCAGATCAAGACCGTCGACTGGGCCGGCCAGCCGCAGAAGCACATCGACAGCCAAAGCGGTGCCCTCAGTCCGCGCCACAGCTTCGAGCGCTGGCGGGAGATCCTGCGCGGCTATGCATTGCCCTGGGACCCGGTGGAAATCGAATGCGCCCTGGAATTGCGCAACGCGGTGCTCGGCATCGTGCTGCGCAAGGCCGAGGAAATGGCGCAGCTGACCGGCGAACTGCGCGCCAGCAACAAGGAGCTGGAGTCGTTCTCCTACAGCGTGTCCCATGATCTGCGTGCGCCGCTGCGGCACATTGCCGGCTACACCGAACTGCTCGGCGAAATGGAAGGCAGTCACCTGAGCGAACGCGGCATGCGTTTTCTCGAAAACATTGCCGATGCAGCGCGTTTCGCCGGCACCCTGGTGGACAATCTGCTGAGCTTTTCGCAGATGGGCCGTGCGGCGCTGCGCCTGTCCGACGTCGACCTCGGTGCACTGGTCGCCTCGATCCGCGAGGAGATCGCGCCGGACTGCGAAGGCCGACAGATCGAATGGCACCTGTTGCCGATGCCAATCATCGTCGCCGACGCCTCGTTCATCCACATGGTGCTGCGCAATCTGATCGGCAATGCCGTCAAGTACAGCCGCAAACGCGAAGCGGCAGTGATCGAGGTGGGCGCAGAGCAGCGTGTGGGCGAGGTAGTGGTTTACGTACGCGACAACGGCGTGGGCTTCGACATGCAGTACGCCAGCAAACTGTTCGGCGTCTTCCAGCGCCTGCATCGCATGGAAGAATTCGAGGGCACCGGCATCGGCCTGGCCAGCGTGCGCCGCATCATCGAGCGCCACGATGGCCAGGTCTGGGCCGAAGGCGAGCTCGACAAGGGCGCCACCTTTTATTTTTCCTTACCCAAACTGACCTATACCCAGTCCCTACCGGACCGAGGCAACCGATGCTGAAACCCATCCTGCTGGTCGAGGACAACCCTCACGACCTGGAACTCACTTTGATTGCGCTGGAGCGCAGCCAGCTCGCCAACGACGTGGTGATCATGCGTGACGGCGCCGAGGCGCTGGAATACCTGCTGCGCAGAGGTGCCCATGCCGGTCGTGCGGACGGCAACCCTGCAGTGCTGCTGCTGGACCTGAAGCTGCCCAAGGTCGATGGGCTTGAAGTCCTCAAGACGGTACGCGACACCGCCGAGCTGCGCAGCATTCCGGTGGTCATGCTGACATCCTCGCGGGAAGAGCCCGACCTGATGAAAGCCTACGAGCTCGGGGTGAACGCTTACGTGGTCAAACCGGTCGAATTCAAAGATTTTGTCGCCGCAATTTCCGACCTCGGCGTCTTCTGGGCCGTGCTCAACGAGCCACCACCCGGTTCACTGCGGCTGAAGCGCGCGCGCAACAAAGACGAACAGAACTGAAACAGCGACTGCCCGCTGCATCTGGCGGGCCGTTCCGATGACTCCTGCTTGCTCGACCGGATGGATATGTCAGCGTCAAAGAACATCAGTGTGCTGTTCATCGAGGACAGCCCGCACGACGCCGAACTGGCCCAGCTGGCGCTGGAGCGCAGCGGTTACACCCTGCACACCGAACTGGTGTATGACCACGCCGGTGTGGTCGAAGCCCTGCAACGGCGCGAGTTCGACCTGATCCTCGCGGATTTCATCCTGCCCGGTTTCTCCGGTAGCCAGGCGTTGCAGGAGGCGCGTCGACTGGCACCGCAGATCCCCTTCATCTTTCTTTCCGGGGTTTTCGGTGAAGAGCATGCCGTCAACATGATGCGCTCCGGTGCCGTCGACTACGTGCTCAAGCAGAATCTCGGCTTTTTGCCCAAGGCCGTTGAACGCGCGCTGGGCGAGGTCAACGAGCGCCGCCGTCGGCTGCAGGCCGAGCAGGCACTGCGAGAAGTCGAAGTGCGTGCGCGGCTGGCCATCGATGCGGCGCGGCTGGGCATGTGGGACTACGAACCGCAGAGCGGCACGCTGATCTGGGACACACGCTGCCGCAAAATGATGGGGGTCGCCCCGCAGGCACAGGTGAACATGCCGCTGTTCGAACGGCTCTGTCATCCGCAAGATCGCCAGCGGATACGCGAGCAGGTCGCCCGCGCTATCTCCAGCACGGACGCGGGAGAGTTCTGCACCACCTACCGGGTGCTGCTCGACGACGGGCGCATCCGCTGGATAGAGACCCGTGGGCAGGCTTCCTTCGAAGGCGAAAGATGCACACGCTTCGTCGGCGTGGTGATGGATATCACCGAACAAGAATTGGCGACACAAACGCTGCGGCAGATGAACGAAGCCCTCGGCGAGCGCGTTCAGGAGCGCACCCGCGAGCGCGACCGCACCTGGGAGCTGTCACGCGACCTGCTGGCAGTGACCCATCCGGACATGATGCCCATCGCGCTGAATCCGATCTGGGAGCACGTCTTCGACTGGTCGCTCGAACAACTGATGGAGCATCCGCTGACCCGAATGGTCCACCCGGACGACCTGCAGGCCACGCTGGAGGAGACCGCCCGCGTCGGGCGCGGCAAGGTCACCAACCGCTTCGTCAATCGCATGCGGCACCGCGACGGCAGCTACCGCTGGCTGGCCTGGTCGGCGGTGGCCGACGGCGGTCGCATCTACTCGGCCGCACGCGACATTACCAGCGAGATCGCTGCCATCGACAGGCTGGCCGAGGCCAACCGCGAACTACGTGCACAGATTCAGGAGCGCGAGCGCGTCGAGGCGACCCTGCAGCAGATGCAGCGACTCGAAGCCGTCGGCCAGCTGACAGCCGGTGTCGCTCACGATTTCAACAATCTGCTGACCGTTATCCTCACCAGCGCCAGCTTCCTGCAGAAGGATCTGGAAAAGGGCGCGCCGGTGGAGCGCTGTCTGCGTCGACTGCAATACATACATGACTCCGGCGAGCGCGGCGCGATGCTGACCAGGCAGCTACTCGCTTTTGCCCGCCGTCAACAGCTGGCACCCACTGCGGTCGACCTCAACGAGGCCCTGGTCAATCTGCTCAGCCTGTTGAAAAGCACGCTGGGCGGCAGCGTCAGCATCGAAACCGACACCCAGGCGGACATCTGGCATGCGCTGGTGGACCCGACCCAGATCGAAATGATCATCCTCAACCTGGCGATCAACGCACGCGACGCCATGGGCGATGGCGGTCGGCTGACGCTGGCCACGCGCAACGTGCTGATCAGCGAGCCGGCCCGGCGCGCCGAGGACCCCGGTCCCGGCGAGTACGTGGTGCTTTCGGTAGCCGACACCGGCACCGGAATGAGCGAGGAAGTGCTGAGCAAGGCATTCGAGCCTTTTTTCACCACCAAGGAGGTCGGCAAGGGCTCGGGGCTGGGCCTGGCGCAGGTATTCGGCTTCGCCAAGCAGTCCGGCGGCGGTGCCCGCATCGAGAGCCGTGAGGGCATCGGCACGACGGTCGAAGTATTCCTCCCACGCACGACGGCCCCTCGCCAGCCAGAGCCCGTTGCCACGTCGAACGCCGACGCCGGCGAGGACTGCAGCCGGCACAGTATCCTGCTGGTGGACGACGACCACAGCGTGCGCGAGGTGACCGCACAGATGCTGAAGAACCTGGGCTTCGCGGTTACCACCGCGGATAGTGGTGATGAAGCATTACAGCGCCTCGCCAACGCTACCGATGTCGATCTGTTGCTGGCCGATTTTGCCATGCCCGGCATGAATGGCGGCGAGCTGGCGCGTACCGTGCGCGCCCGTCACCCCGAGCTGCCGGTGGTGTTCGTCACTGGCTACGCCGAGCTGTGCGAGCTGGGCCTGGAAGGCTATTCGGTCATCCAGAAGCCATTTCGCGAGGAGCAGTTGGCGCACAGGATTCATCTGGCTTTAAGGGAAGGCAGTCTTACCGATGGCTGAACTGCGCGCCCGTCTCAGACAGGCCACGGCACCACTGCACGAGCAGGTCGATGCCGCCTTCTCCAGCTTTGGCCTGGATCATCCGGACGGCTACTGCCGCTTCCTGCGTGCCCACAGCCGGGTGCTGAGCGCCACGGAGATCGCGCTGGAGCAGGCCGGCATGGAAAAATGGCTGGACGACTGGCCGGCGCGGGTTCGGCGCCATGCGCTGCTGGATGATCTGGCCGAGCTGAACTGCCCGCCGCCGGCACCGCTGCAAGTGCCTGGACTGAACGATATCGGCAGCTGCTGGGGCGCTGCCTACGTCCTGGAAGGATCGCGTCTGGGCGGACGGGTGCTTGCACGGCAGGTGCGCAAGTCCGACCCGGCAGCGCCTGTACGCTACCTGGAGCATGGCGAAGTCTCCAGGCTCTGGCCGACCTTCCTTGTCCACCTCGAGCAGCACGCGCCGGGCTGCCCATGGGAGCGCATCCTGGCGGGCGCGCAGGCCACCTTCGGCCTTTTCACCTCGGCCGCCCTGCTGGAACAAGCCTGTCCCTAGCCCCCAAGCGAAGCGGTGCCACGGCGCCTTTCAGCCTTGAGGGGCGCTGAGTCAGGCAATCGCCCGATCAGCCGCCAACACCTCCACGAGCTGTTCTGCCGGCATCGGCCGGGCGAACAGGTAACCCTGGAACGCGGCGCACCCGTGGGCCAGAAGGAACGCCAGTTGCTCTTCATTTTCAACGCCTTCCGCAACGACGCCCATGCGCATGGTTCGACCCAGCGTGATGATTGCATTGACGATGGCTGCATCGTCCTCGTCTCCAGGGATGGCCCGGGTAAAGGACTGGTCGATCTTTACCTCGTCGAAGGGCAGTTGACGCAGCCTGGACAACGATGAGTAACCGGTACCAAAGTCATCCAGCGAAATGCGCACCCCTAGGCTGCGCAAGCTGTGCAGCTTGGCGGCGATACTGCCAATTTTCTCGTCCAGAATGCTCTCGGTCACTTCGAGTACCAACCGCTCTGCGCTGGCCCCGGTGGTCTGCAGTGCGCTGACTACATGGCTCACGAAGTTTTCCTGTCGTAACTGCTGGACGCTGACATTGACCGAAATTTTCAGGCCGCTCAACGCCTCGACTCTGCTCCACTGCGCCAACTGACGGCATGCCTCGGCAATGACCCAGCGCCCCAGTTCCACGATAAAACTCGAACGCTCGGCCAACGGAATGAAGTCGGCAGGCGAAATCATGCCTTTGGCCGGATGCCGCCAGCGCAGCAGCGCTTCTACGCCATACGGTTTACGCGAGCTGTCGAACTGCGGCTGGTACCACAACTCGAACTGCTTCTGTTCAAGCGCTTTCCTGAGTTCGGCAGCGAGCATTGCCTTGCTGGAAGTAAGCGCATCCAACTGGCTGTCATAAACGCAATAGGTATTGCGGCCTCCGTCCTTTGCTTCGTACATCGCCAGGTCAGCGTGACGCAGCAATTCATCGAGCTGATAGCCATCTCCGCGGAACAGTGCAACGCCAATGCTGGCGGTGCCGACAACCGATATTTCTCCTAGCTGGAGCGGCACATTGAAGCTTTCGAGCAACTGCCGGGCCACATGCCGGGCCTGTTCGGTCGCCGCATCCTGATCGGTATGCAGCCCCTCGAGAATGATGACGAACTCATCCCCGCCCAGTCTCGCCACCGTATCACCTCGCCGCACGTTGCCGCTTAGCAGGCGGGCTATGGCGACCAGGAACTCATCCCCCTTGAGATGCCCATGGAGGTCATTCAAGGTCTTGAAGTTGTCCAGATCGATGAACATCAGCGCAGCATGGCTACGATCACGAACCGTGTTGTCACGCGCCTGGCTCAACCGTTCCATGAACAGCCGCCGGTTCGGCAAGGCCGTCAAGGTATCGTAATAGGCCAGTCGCTTGATCTGCTCTTCGGCGCTGCGTTTCTCGGTGACGTCCGATCCCACTTTCAGAATCGAGCGCGGCTCGCCATTGGGCTCCCGAATCAGCGTCCAGCTCTCCTCGACGAACATCTTGCTGCCATCGCGGGCGCGGATCTGACAGAACTCCTGGTTGACCTGCTCCGCGTGCATGACTTCGCTGAACACGCGGAGCAGCGCCGACTCATCTTCATAGCACACCGACACGGACTGCCCCACGGCCTGCACTTTGCTCAGGCCATACATCTGTTCGGCGCCCTTGTTCCAGAAGCGAACCCTGAGATCCAGGTCAAGCACGACAATCGATTCACTGGCGTGATCGAGCAACTCGGCCTGCTCCTTAAGCAGACTGTCAGCTTCTATTCGCCTGATTTCGGCGGCAGCCCTGACCGCAAACACCTGCAATACGGACGTCGCCAGGACCGAGCGCTCAAGTGGCTTGCTGTACAGCAGGTAAATGAAGCCGATCACCTCCCCTTGAGCATCCAGTAACTGCCCCCCGAGATAGGAGCGGGCCTGGAGTCCGCCGATGCCTGCACCCGGGAAAATCCCGGAGAGGTTGTCAGGAATATGGCACTCGACGTCTCGCAGCAGGTTCTCACAGGGCGTGCCTTCAACGGCATAGGTAAAGTTGTCAATGCGAACACCGTCGATCACAACTGCAAGCGTGGTGGCCATAGCCGGAGAGCGGGAGGAGAGTCGAGCGATGCAGCCGCCATCGGCCTCAAGACCCGCCATCAGGTTGCGTAGCAACACGGAAAAGAACTGCTCATCTTCGAGACTGGCGACGCTGGCTGCCATATTCATCATCGCAGCCTGCATCTTTCGGCGTTTGGTCAGATCCTGCGCGCCACCCACGACGTGGTGAGCGACTCCATTCTCATCTCGCAAAAATGCAGCTTGCGAATACAGGGTCTCGATCTCTCCGTCCGAGCGAACATAGCGAAACTCGCGATCCCAGACGGTACTGCCACCGTGCAAGGCCTGTCTGAAACTTTGTATTACTCCGGCCTGATCATCAGGATGAACACCTTCCAGCCACTGGCAGACATACTGCTGCTGCCTCTCGCCAACTGCCGCCTTCTTCAGATTGTGGGACAGAATCTTGCGTTCCAGATCGAGTTCCCAAATGGAGTCATTGGTGACCTGGGCGATGGACAGCAAACGCTGTTCACTCCTGACCAACGCTTGTACTTGGGCGTTGATCTCCGTGACATCCCGGGCCGCCCCTTCTATGGAAACGACTCGGCCATCCTCCAGCATCGCCTGGCCGATAAGCTCGAGATAGAGAGCCTCCCGCTCGGGCCGCTTGATCAGTAATTGCAGTTTGAAATTACTGAAATCAGCGCTGCAACGCCGAATCGCATCCAGAAGGGCCTTGCGCGCGGAGCGCTCCAGCATGCGCAAGAAGCGCCTAGGGGATAGATCACCAATTGGACTGCCGAGGAGCAAGGCTTTCACTAGCGATCCGAGCTCAAGTTGGTAGCTCGGAAGCGACAATGACCATCCATCCACACCCGCCAGCTGAGAGGCATTGCGCATGAGCGTTTCGTATTTTCTGAGACGTCGCTGGCGCTTGATATCCTCGGTGAGTTCGTGAGCGAGTATCAGTATTCTCCGTTCGCCCGCCTTGACTGCGAAGTCCGCCAGTGTCAGACGGGTCCAGACAGAGAGGCCGGCGTTCTGGAAGCAGACATCAAGGGTGGCTACCTTTTCCTTGCGCTCACCTGTGCTGGCAAGCGCATCCGTGAACCTGACCCGACCATCCCATCTGACCAACGTCTGTAGTTCGATACCTAGCAGAAAATCACTATCCGCTTCGAGCATATCCCCGAAACTGTTGTTCACCGAGTGCACACGGCCGTGCTCATCGACAACCAACATGCCGATTGCGACTTCGTTAAATACCGTTGCATAAATCCGCTCGGACCTTGAGGCCTGCTCTTTTATGCGTTCACGCTGGTTTACCGCTCTCGCCCAGTGCATCAACAGCAGATAGAACAGCACCGCCGACGAAATGACCCCAAACACCAAAGCCAGCAAAATGCTGCGTTGCGTATTCTGTCTGTTCTGCACAAAGTTCTTGATAGCAGAAGAAATAGCACCTGCCTTATGGCGGATCTCGTCCTGCAATGAGACCCCCTGATTAAGCTTCTCCAGCTGATAGCCAGCATCCCGTTCATAAAGACGCTGCCCTGCGAGATCGCGGGCGAACTTCACACGCTCGGTGACCAACTGCTCGAATACATTCAGATCGACATTCTCGAGCTCAAGTCCATGCAGCGATGCCTCCAACTTTTTTAAGCTGTTGTCCAAAGCCTGCTCGGCATCGATCAACGGAGCCAGGAAAGGCATCTGTTTCGTCAGGTTATAACCACGGGCGGCCGTTTCTGCATCGACGCTGAGTCGCAGTACATTAACGAGTTGCAGTTCGGCCTGCATGGCCTGAGCAACTTGAAGATGAACAAGGTGCACCTGGTAAATGAGATAGAGCACAAGGCTGCTACCCACACCAATAGATACGCCAACGCGGACAAGCCAATGGCTTGAGGCAATATAGCTAGCAACTCGTTTCATAACCTGCACTCGAAAGTATGGAAGCGACTCGAAATAAAGGTGCAACGAAACACAGCTTTAAAAAACTTTTCTGAATCGCACGTGCGCTGCCCTGCCCGCTTCTAGCCAGCTGCCCAGACTGACCTGACAGCAGAGGTACAGCCTCGCGAACTACAGGCACTTACGCCTCAAAGCGTTAGCAATCGACAGGTTTTTCGCCCGGTAATGCCGGTAGTGGTCTCGAAGAAGAATGACGGCGTATCACGGACAAGCCCAACGTACGCAGGGCATAAGCGCTGACCTCGCATCATGCCCATCCACGGATCGCTCTGCGCCGCAGACAGTGGAAGCTTAGGGGATGATGGCAACGAGCCACAATAGCTTCGGTGCTAAATAGGCGAGTCGTTGCCAGCATCCGCGGCAGAGCACAAGCCAGGGGTGAAAAAACGCAGAATTTCGAAAACTTTTGCAAAGAACTCGATTTTATTGCAGCGAAAAACCAGGCCCACACGGCCTTTGGTATGCAATTCATTTCAGGGGTTTTCCATATACCTACACTGGCAGGCAACGTTTCATGTGGCTCATGCCCGGCAATGAACTGTCCGGCACATAGCGAGCGCCGATGCCTGTTCAGGGACTTTCGATTGCCCACACGAGGCCTCAGGTAGCGATTTGATCCAGCTATGCCTCGCTACTGCTCCAGCCTGCAACAGTCGTCTGCGGTGTCCGTACACAGGGATTCTAGAAGTCGATGAGCATGGCTGACTGCGTCAGGACAACAGGTCCAGCAACAGTTTTCTCAGGTTTAGCAGTTTGATGCGTGTTTCGTCGGGCCACTCACGGCAATAACCCAGCCGGGTTTCCACCCAGCGTTCGAACGAGTTCCGCGGGGTGACAAGAAGACCGCCTGCATGCTGCTCTGCGGGTTTGTTGGGATTGCCGCCCCAACTGACTTCGTGAATTTCCTCGGTACGAAAAAGCAGACAGCGGGATTCGGTGCGACCGCGCTGGCGAACCGACACGCTGGCGATACCGGCGACTTCGGTCAGCAGCGGGTCCGGGCAGTCTACGATCAGGCTCTGGCTGATACTGATGCCATTTGCATCCTGTGTACCGGCCAGCCATGGATCGATAATTTCCATGCTCTCGGCATCGGGTATCACACCGGCCGTGAGCCTTTCGTGGCCGCTCTCCAGCAACACGCCCTGGGCGCCGAATTCATCCATGAGGTACTGGCTGAAGGCTGGCCAGGCCTGGGCAACAGTGCCGACATTGGCAATGCTGTCGAGCCACTGGTTCTGCCTGTCAAGATACTCGTGCAGCCCGAGGAGCAAGCCAGTGAGTAACTCGCGGACACGCAGGTTGTAGCTTTGCACTTGCTCAGCCAGCAGCTGTAGTTCAGGCAGACTCAGGCTTCTGGCTGTCGATGAGTGGCAGGAAAGCAAGGCCCGCAGGCCACTTGCGGTCTTTATCGGGAAGGAAATGGCACCCGCCACGCCCATGTTCTGCATGTAGCCTCGGTGTACGGGCGAAACGCTGCGCAGATCGACATACGAAAGATCAGGGACACTACCATGTCCGAGCAGGTCCACGGCCGCTGCCCCGGCGTCGGGAATGCTACGCCAGGGCGATTTCAGGTACAGCTCCCGGGCAACCCTGGGAATGTCGCTGGCGGGAAACCTGAGTCCAAGGTAAGTGCCTTTGCACTGTGGACTGCGAGCTTCGGCTATCACTTCCCCGGTATCGTCATTGCGAAAAAGGTAAAGCATCACGCGATCAAAACCGGTATGCGCCTGGATGTGCTCGACCAGTTGTTGTTGGGCGCTGGCCAGATCATTGAGGTCGGCGAATGGGACGAAGCCCAGCAGTGGAATGGGGCCGTGGGCGGGTGGATTGCTTTCGTTCGGCAGCAGCTCCATCGTGATCGAGCCATTGCCAGAACGGGTTGCGACGGCTGAGGCGGGTCGCCGAGAAAGGGTCACATTGTTTCGCGCATAGCGACTGCCGGGCGCCTGCCCCAATTCCATGGCAAGCATCGTCAGTTCATCCGGCAGGACGGTTCCGATCAGTTGCTGGGGAGCCTGCGCCAGCCATTGCTCGATGTTTGCCGAAGCATGGGTGATGAGCCGATCACCGTCGGCAACCAGCAAGGCACCGTAAGCCTGGATGGCCCCGGACAAGTGCAGCTGCTCCTGCTCGCACAGGTCGATAAACCCACCGATCATGGCCATGTGCGGTTTCCGTTTTTCAATTTTTCGGTGAAGTCGAGGTATTCCAGGGGACGGGAGCAGAGATACCCCTGGATGTAGTCGCAGCCATTATCGCTCAGCCATTGCAGTTGCCCTTCGGTTTCCACACCCTCGGCTACGGTTAGGAGGTTGAGGGCCGCTGCCATGGCCAGAATGGCCTTGGCGATGGCTTCGTCACTCTTGTCCTTGCCGCCGAGGCCATCGACAAAGGTCTTGTCGATCTTTAACTCGGCCAGCGGGAGTCGTTTCAGGTAGCTCAACGATGAGTAACCGGTGCCGAAGTCGTCGATGGAGAGGCGAACGCCCATTTCCTTAAGTCGCTGGATATTGCCAAGAGCTGTGCTGGTGCGCTCGAGCAGGGTACCTTCGGTGATCTCGACCTGCACCAGTGTCGCGGGCACCCGATATTGGTGCAGGCGCTTGGCAAGCATGTCCGGGAAGTGATCGTCCTGAATGCTGCGAGCGGAGATATTGACGGCAACGGGTACCGGGTCCAGCTCGTTGCCCTGCCAGTACGCCAGCGCCTGCACCGCCAGCTGGATCACCTTGCGGTCGACCTCCTTGATCAGTCCACCGGTTTCTGCAGCCGGAATGAAGTCGGCAGGAGAGACCACCCCCATCTCAGGGTGGGTCCAGCGCAGCAGTGCCTCGGCACCAATCATGCGCCGCGGTGCTTCGGTGGTGAATTTGGGTTGGAACACCAGCCGCAAATGACATTCGCGCAAGGCCTCGCGCAATGCGGCTTCGAGGTTGCTCTGACGTTGAAGCTGCGCATGCAGCTCCGGCTTGAACAGTTCGAACCCGTTGCGCCCGTTATGTTTGGCCCGGTACATGGCCGTATCGGCTGCCTTGATCAGGGTAGTGCTGGTTTCGCCGTCATCCGGATAAAAGGCCAGGCCGATACTGCCGGTGACATACAGGTTTCTGCTGCCTACCTCTATGGGTTGGCGCAATGCCTGGATGATGCGCTCGGCCACGCGTTCGGTGCCGGCAAAGTCGATATCGGTCAGCACCACGGTAAACTCATCCCCGCCAAGACGTGCCACGGTATCCACTTCGCGCATAAGGCTCGAAAGGCGTCGTGACACCTCGACCAGCAATTGGTCGCCGATATCGTGCCCCAGGGTGTCGTTGATGCCCTTGAAATTGTCCAGATCCATGAACATCAGGGCGGCGATGCCGTTGCTTCGGCGCGCCTGGGCAATGGCCAGATCGAGACGATCCTGAAACAGCGACCTGTTGGGTAGCCCGGTCAGGGCGTCGTGGGTTGCTAGGTATTCGGCCTTGGCCTGGCTTTCCTTGATCCGGGTAATGTCGGAGAAGACCGCAACATAGTAGTCGTTGGCGCTTTCGTGAATACGATTGATGGTCAGCCACTCGGAAAACAGTGCCCCGTCCTTGCGACGGTTAGTAAGCTCACCCTGCCAGAAGCTCCGGTTCTCCAGTCCGCTCCACATGGACTGATAGAGTTCCTGAGGATTTTCGCCTGAATCCAGCAAGGCGTCGATCTGGCAGCCAATGGCCTCTTCGGCGCTATAGCCGGTAATCCTGGTGAAAGCACTGTTGATCGAGCGAATGACCATGTGCCGATCAGTGACCACGATGGCCTCGCCGGCCTGCTCGAACACCTTGGCGGAAATGCGTAGCTGACGTTCGGATATCTTGTGGGCGGTAATATCTTCCGCCTCGTTGATGATCAGGTTGGGACGCCCGTGCTCGTCCCGCAATACCTGATGCACGAACCTGAATACCCGTTCCTGTGCACCGGGCAGGACATGCTCGCTTACCACGACGCGCTTTTCCCGCAGGGCTTCCAGGTCGCAACTCCACGAAGCTGTGGCAAAGGATTCGGGGAACAGCTCGAAGTCGTTACGGCCTTCTACCTTGCCATCGACCAGACCAAAGGACTCCAGAAAGGCCGGGTTGGCAAAGGTGTAGTTGCCACTCAGGTCCTTCATCGACAGCAGCACGATGGTGTTCGCCATCAGCGTTTCAAGCTGTGCTCTGGAACTGCGAAGGTCGGACTCGGTTTTACGTATGTCAGTCACGTCCACCAAGCTGCACACAAGCAACTCGACATGCTGTTCCAGACTCACCCCTGGGGTGATCTGCAGGTGAAACTGCCGGCCATGGTGTTCAATCAACAGCTCTTGCGGCTCGCGGCGGTTTTTGGCCTGGTCCAGGCAATCCTCGATGACGCGGAAATGGCTCGGTAGCCGTATCCGGCTGACATGCTGGTGGATGGCTGCGTGCTTGAAACCGAAAAGTCGCGCCGCTGCAGCATTGAAGCGCACCAGATGCTGTTCGCGATCGAACACCAGCACGGCAAAGTCAAGCGCATCATAAACGTGGGTGTACTCGTCGTTGAGGGCCTGAAGCTCACCAGTTCTGACATTGAGCTCTTCATTCAGGCTCATCAACTCCTCGTTGGTGGCCTGCAGTTCCTCGTTGGCAGCCTCCATCTCCTCGTTGGTGGCCTGCAACTCTTCGTTGGACGCCTGAGCCTCCTCGTTGAGCGACTGCATTTCCTCGTTAGCGGTCGCCAGCTCCTCGATCAGGGCCTGTAGATGTTCACGGGTGGCGACCAGTTCCTCTTCGGTGCTGCCACTGACCAGCGGCGACGCCTGCAGCGGCTCGGGCGCGGCTTTGCCGGTTTGCACAGACTCAAGGATGACCAGCAGTTGCTGTTCGTGCAGTCCGGGAACAGGCCTGACCGATAGGCGCCAGGCTTCACCGTCGAAGATGCGCGGGCGCCCGAAATGAGACTGAGGGTTCTTGTTCAACTGGTGCAGCAGCGAAATCAGCTCGCCACGGAAAACGCTGGTAATCAGTTCGCTGACATGGCTGTTCGCGCGTCCTCTGGGTACATGGAAAAACTTATCCACCTCACCGGCCGTACGCAGGACATTTGCGTTGACGTCACACAGCGCGACGGTGATGCCAAGGTGCAGCACCACGGTTTCCAACAGATGCTGGATCTCGACATCCTGCCGGCGACGCGCCTTGATCACCGAGAGCGAGGGGTCGATTGCCGCTACCTGCAGGCTGTGGCCACCTTTCTGCTTGCGAAAAATGCGCTCGCGGCGGTCCAGGGGAGCAAACAGGCTATCCGAGGTGCCGATACTTTCGCTGCGGCCGAGAAACAGAAGACCGCCGTGTACCAGAGCGAAATGGAAACGCTTCAGTACTTGCTGCTGAAGACTGCTGTCGAAATAGATCAGCACATTACGGCAGGTAACCAGATCTATACGCAGGAAGGGTGGATCACTCACCAGGTTGTGCCGGGCAAACACAATCATGTCGCGCAGTCGCTTGCCTACCTCGTAATTACTGCCAACAGGGACGAAATAACGCTGCAGGCGCTGTTCCGAGAGTATCTCCAGCGCAGCAGAGGGATAGAGCCCGCGACGTGCTACTGCCAAAGCTTCGTCATCTACATCGGTGGCAAATATCTGAATCGATGCGCTTACCCCCAGATGCGCCAGGGCCTCGTCAAACAGCATGGCAATGCTGTAGGCCTCTTCTCCTGTTGCACAGCCGGCTACCCAGGCGCGAATCTCGTTGCCCCGTTCGATGGCGTTGCGGCAGACGTCTTCGACGTAGGACCTGAGAGTATCGAACGCCGTGTTGTCACGAAAAAAGGCCGTGACGGAAATCAGGATGTCCTTGGACAGGTTGTCCAGTTCCTCAGGATGCTGTTTCGTCAGGAGCAGATAATCCTCTACCGAGGTATGACTGGTTGCGACCATTCTGCGGCGAAGACGACGGGATATGGTTCCGGGCTTGTAGCCGGAAAAGTCGATGTCCCGGCGTGACTTGAGCAGCTCTAGCAGTTCTGCCGGCAGCTCGGTATCGCCGTCCTGTTGTGGTACCTGCACTTGCAGGCGGGCCAGTTTTTCCAGTTTTGTGGCAATACCCTCCGGCGGCAGGATGAAGTCGGCCGCCCCTGCACTTATGGCGGAGCGCGGCATGCCGTCGTACTTGGCGGTTTCCGGGCACTGAACCAAGGTAGCGCCACCAGCGGCCATGATTGCACGAAGGCCGGCTGTGCCATCCGATCCGGTTCCGGACAGCACGATGCCCGTAGCTTGCTCACCGTGCTCCGCCGCGAGGGAAATAAAAAAGTCGTTGATCGAAGGCTTGGGGAAAACGTCCGGCCTGGCCGCAAATAGCAGGAAGCGCCCGTCGCGGACGACGGCATTGCTGTTTGGAGGGACCACATAGACCACACCGGCCTCAGGTATCACTCCGTCATCCATGGCGCAGACGGTGAGGCGTGTTTCCCGGGCGAGTATTTCTGGCAACAGGCTTTTGTGGGTCGGGGATACGTGCTGCAACACCACATAGGCAAACGGCAGTTCCACATTCAGGGCATGCAGCAGATGCGAGACTGCTTCCAAGCCTCCTGCCGATGCGCCTATGGCAACGATCGAAGCCGATGCCAGACGCTTTTCCATAAATTTGATCGCCCCTGTGGACTTTTTACTGCAGATATAGGGGATTAGGCACTATGTCAAACTATGTCTACGCGTTCGTTCCCATTATTTTTATCCATTTATTGCTTAACCAACTATCACCATTATTTTTAGCCAGACGATCACTCCACCGTCACCGACTTGGCCAGGTTGCGCGGCTGGTCGACATCGGTGCCACGCAGCACGGCGACGTAGTACGACAGCAACTGCAGCGGCAGGGTATAGAGGATCGGCGCCAGGGCGTCGTGGATGTGCGGCATGTTCACCAGGAAAATGCCTTCGCCATTTTCGAAGCCCGCCTCGCGATCGGCAAACACGATGAGTTCACCGCCACGGGCGCGCACTTCCTGCAGGTTGGACTTGAGCTTTTCCAGCAGCTCGTTGTTCGGCGCTACCGTGACCACCGGCATGTCGGCATCCACCAGCGCCAGCGGGCCATGCTTGAGCTCGCCGGCCGGGTAGGCCTCGGCGTGGATGTAGGAGATTTCCTTGAGTTTGAGCGCGCCCTCCATCGCCACCGGGTACTGGGCACCGCGGCCGAGGAACAGTGTGTGGTGCTTTTCGGCGAAGTGTTCGGCAATCTTCTCCACCGTGGCGTCCATGGCCAGCGCCTCGCCCAGGCGGGTCGGCAGGCGGCGTAGTTCGTCGACCAGCTCGGCTTCGCTGGTTGCGCTCAGGGTGCCACGTACCTGACCCAGCGCCAGGGTCAGCAACATCAGTCCGACCAGTTGAGTGGTGAAGGCCTTGGTCGACGCCACGCCGATTTCGGGACCGGCCTGGGTCAGCAATGTCAGGTCCGATTCACGCACCAGCGAGCTGATACCCACGTTGCAGATCGCCAGGCTGGCAAGATAACCGCCGTCTTGATTGGAACGCTGCTTGGCATTGCGCAGCGCTGCAAGCGAATCGGCCGTCTCGCCGGACTGGGAGATGGTGACGAACAGGGTGTCCGGCTGCACCACCACCTTGCGGTAACGGAACTCGCTGGCAACCTCGACCTGACAGGGAATGCCGGCCAGTTCCTCCAGCCAGTAACGGGCGACCATGCCGGCGTGATAGCTGGTGCCACAGGCGACGATCTGCACATTGCGCACCTTGGCGAACAACTCGGCGGCCTGCGGTCCGAACGCCTGCACCAGCACCTGATGATCGCCTAGCCGACCTTCCAGGGTGCGCTGCACGACCTTGGGCTGCTCGTGAATCTCCTTGAGCATGAAGTGCCGGTACTCGCCCTTGTCCGCCGCTTCGGCACCTTCGTGGTACTGCACCGCCTCGCGCTGCACCGGCTGACCGTCGATGTCCCAGATCTGCACCGCATCGCGGCGGATCTCGGCGATGTCGCCCTCTTCCAGATACATGAAGCGGTCGGTGACCTGGCGCAGGGCCAGCTGATCCGAAGCGAGGAAGTTTTCTCCCAGGCCCAGACCGATCACCAGCGGGCTGCCGCTGCGCGCAGCCAGCAGACGATCCGGCTGCTTCGCGCTGATCACCGCCAGACCGTAGGCGCCATGCAGTTCCTTGACCGCCGCCTTGAGTGCAATGGTCAGGTCACCGAGCGCCTCGAGTTTGTGATGCAGCAGGTGAACGATGACTTCGGTATCGGTATCGGAGTGAAAGACGTAACCCAGCCCCTTGAGCTGCGCCCGCAGCGCCTCGTGATTCTCGATGATGCCGTTGTGTACGACGGCCAGGTCATCACCGGAAAAATGCGGATGAGCGTTGCGCTCGCACGGCGCGCCGTGAGTGGCCCAGCGGGTATGCGCGATGCCCAGGCGCCCGGCCAACTGCTCCTGCTGCTGGGCGTGCTCCAGTTCGGCCACCTTGCCGTTGCGGCGCAGACGTCGCAGCGTTGCGCTGCTATCCAGCACGGCAAGGCCGGCACTGTCGTAGCCACGGTATTCCAGGCGCTTGAGGCCCTCGAGAAGGATCGCAGTGATGTTGCGTTCGGCGACGGCGCCAACGATGCCACACATGGTCAGGTCTCCAGATGGGTTTCGACGGCCACGCAGATCAGCTTTACGCCGCGGGCCAGGATGCTGGTGCGCGCCTCTTCACTGAGACGCTCATCGGTAATCAGGGTATGCACACTGCTCCAGGGCAGTTCGAGATTGGGGATGCGCCGGCCGATCTTGTCCGCCTCGGCGAGCACGATGACTTCGCGCGCAACGTCAGCCATCACCCGGGACAGCCCGAGCAGCTCGTTGAAGGTCGTGGTGCCGCGCTGCAGATCGATGCCATCGGCACCGATGTACAGCTGATCGAAATCATAGGAGCGCAGCACCTGCTCGGCGACCTGCCCCTGAAAGGATTCGGAATGCGGATCCCAGGTACCGCCGGTCATCAGCAGCACCGGTTCATGTTCGAGTTCACGCAGCGCGTTGACCACGTTCAGGGAGTTGGTCATCACCACCAGGCCGTGTTTGTGCCCCAACTGCGGAATCATTGCCGCCGTGGTGGTGCCGCTGTCGATGATGATGCGCGCATGCTCGCGGATGCAGCCGACCGCGGCGCGGGCGATGGCCTGCTTGTAGGGCGAGACGGGCTGCACGCTGTCGCCGATCAGCTCCTGCGGCAGCAGCACCGCACCGCCATAGCGACGCAGCAGCAAACCGTTCTTTTCCAGGGCGGCCAGATCCTTGCGAATGGTGACTTCCGAAGTTTCGAAACGGCGCGACAGCTCGTCAACGCTGACCTCGCCACGCTCGTTGAGCAAGGCGAGGATCGCGTGGCGACGTTGTGGGGTGTTGCGCTTCGACATAAATATGTTTCGATTCGAAAGTTATTGGCGCGAATCAAAACATAAGTGCTTCAGGGCTGCAAGCTGTTAGCCGGCCTCCCCAACCCCAAAACTGGATCTACGACTGCTTCTTCGGTCGCTGCCAGCCTTCGATATTGCGCTGGCGGCCGCGGCCCAGGCCAAGGGTATGCGCCGGCACGTCCTCGGTGATGGTCGAACCGGCGCCGGTGGTCGCCCCGTCGCCCAGCGAAAGCGGCGCGACCAGCGAACTATTGGAACCGATGAAGACATCCTCGCCCATCACCGTCCTGAACTTGTTGGCACCATCGTAGTTGCAGGTGATGGTGCCGGCACCGATGTTGGTCCGCGCGCCGATCTCGGCATCACCGAGATAGCTGAGGTGACCGGCCTTGGCGCCATCGCCCAGGGTCGCATTCTTCAGCTCGACGAAATTGCCCACATGCGCCTTGGCGCCCAGGACGCTGCCCGGACGCAGCCGCGCGAACGGTCCGCAATCGGCACCTTCACCGACTACCGCACCTTCGAGATGGGAACTGGCCTTGACGATCGCCCCGCGACGCAGCGTACTGTCCTTGATCACGCAATTCGGCCCGATCTGCACGCCGTCTTCGATGACCACCTTGCCTTCCAGTACCACGTTCACATCGATCAGCACATCACGACCAACGCTGACTTCGCCGCGCAGATCGAAGCGTGCCGGGTCACGTAGCGTCACCCCCTGCGTCATCAGCCAGCGGGCCGCGCGCCGCTGGTAGTGGCGCTCCAGTTCGGCGAGCTGGATGCGGTCGTTGGCACCTTGCACTTCCATGGCGTCCAGTGGCTGCTCGGTAGCCACGCGCAGGCCGTCGGCAACCGCCATCGCGATCACGTCGGTCAGGTAGTACTCGCCCTGAAGATTGCTGTTGGACAGTCGTCCCAGCCATTCGCCGATACGGCTGCCGGGCACGGCCAGAATTCCGGTATTGCCCTCACGAATCGCGCGTTGCTCATCGCTGGCATCCTTGTGCTCGATGATCGCCTGCACCTCGCCACGCTCGTCCCGGACGATGCGGCCATAGCCGGTTGGATCGTCCAGCGTCACCGTCAGCAACGCCAGCTGCTCCGATCCGACCTTTTGCAGCAGGCGCTGCAGGGTTTCGGCTTCGATCAGCGGCACATCGCCATAGAGAATCAGCACGCGCTCGGCTGCCAGATGCGGCAGCGCCTGAGCCACCGCATGGCCGGTACCCAGCTGCTCGGCCTGGATCACGTAGCTGAGGTCGTTGCCGGTCAATTGCTGACGCACCTGCTCGGCACCATGGCCGATGACCACCTGGATGCTGCGCGGCTGCAGAGCACGCGCCGTATCGATGACATGGCCGAGCATGGATTTGCCGGCAACAGGATGCAGCACCTTGGGCAGTGCGGAACGCATGCGGGTGCCCTGACCCGCGGCGAGAATGACGATATCGAGGGACATGAAGCGATTCCTGAGCGGTCTTTCGATCCGACGGCCCGGCGTAGCGCGTCCGGGTGTTGCTGGTGTCGGAAACGATAAATGGCAGAAAAAAGAAAAAGGGTAGCCAAGGCTACCCTTTTACTCGTACGCGATGAAGTCGCTTGCCTATCAGTGACGGCCGTACTTCTTGCGCATCTGCTCGACGGTACGCAGCTGAGCTGCGGCCTCGGCCAGACGAGCGGCCGCGGAGCCGTAGTCGAAATCCGCGCCCTTCTCGTGCAATGCCTTTTCGGCGGCCTTCACGGCAGCCTGAGCAGCAGCCTCGTCGATGTCCTTGGCGCGCGTAGCGGTATCGGCGAGAACCTTCACCATGTTCGGCTGGACTTCGATGAAGCCGCCGGAGATGTAGAAGATCTCCTCGTCACCACCCTGCTTGATCACTCGAACCGGACCCGGCTTGAGATCGGTCAGCAGCGGCGCGTGACCCGGCAGAACGCCGATGTCACCCAGGTTGCCGTGGGCGACGACCATTTCCACCAGCCCCGAGAACAGCTCTTCTTCCGCACTGACGATGTCGCAATGCACTGTCATAGCCATGTTCATGCCTCGGTAATCAGCCTGATCGGCAGCTGCCGCTCAGGCTGGTTGGCGCCCGCGAACGGGCGCGCCAGTTACAGTTTCTTGGCTTTCTCGATGGCTTCGTCGATGCTGCCGACCATGTAGAACGCCTGTTCCGGCAGATGGTCGTAGTCGCCATTGAGGATGCCGGAGAAACCACGGATGGTTTCCTTCAGCGGAACGTACTTGCCTGGCGAGCCGGTGAAGACTTCGGCCACGAAGAACGGCTGGGACAGGAAGCGCTGGATCTTACGAGCGCGGGATACCAGCTGCTTGTCGGTCTCGGACAGTTCGTCCATACCGAGGATCGCGATGATGTCCTTCAGCTCCTTGTAGCGCTGCAGCACGTACTGGACGCCGCGGGCGGTGTCGTAGTGCTCCTGGCCGATCACCAGCGGATCCAGCTGACGCGAAGTCGAGTCGAGCGGATCGACCGCCGGGTAGATACCCAGGGAGGCGATGTCACGCGACAGTACGACGGTGGCGTCGAGGTGGGCGAAGGTGGTCGCCGGGCTCGGGTCGGTCAGGTCGTCCGCAGGAACGTATACGGCCTGTACGGAGGTGATCGAACCGTTCTTGGTGGAGGTGATGCGCTCCTGCAGAACGCCCATCTCTTCGGCCAGAGTCGGCTGATAACCTACCGCGGACGGCATACGGCCCAGCAGCGCGGACACTTCGGTACCGGCCAGGGTGTAACGGTAGATGTTGTCGACGAACAGCAGAACGTCACGACCTTCGTCACGGAACTTCTCGGCCATGGTCAGGCCGGTCAGGGCGACGCGCAGACGGTTTCCCGGCGGCTCGTTCATCTGGCCGTATACCAGGGCAACCTTGTCCAGAACGTTGGAGTCCTTCATCTCGTGATAGAAGTCGTTACCTTCACGAGTACGCTCACCCACACCGGCGAACACGGAGTAACCGCTGTGCTCCATGGCGATGTTACGGATCAGCTCCATCATGTTTACGGTCTTGCCGACACCGGCACCACCGAACAGACCGACCTTGCCGCCCTTGGCGAACGGGCAGACCAGGTCGATAACCTTGATGCCGGTTTCCAGCAGTTCATTGCCACCAGCCTGCTCCGAATAGGAAGGAGCTGCGCGGTGGATGGTCCAGCGCTCTTCTTCACCGATCGGGCCGGCTTCGTCGATGGGGTTACCCAGGACGTCCATGATGCGACCCAGGGTCTGCTTGCCGACCGGTACGGAGATACCGGCACCGGTGTTGACGACGTCCAGGCCACGCTTGAGGCCTTCGGTCGAACCCATGGCGATGGTACGGACAATGCCGTCGCCCAGCTGCTGCTGGACTTCCAGGGTGGTCTCGGCGCCCTGAACTTTCAGTGCGTCATAGACGTTCGGTACCAGATCGCGCGGAAATTCCACGTCGATGACGGCGCCGATGATTTGAACGATACGTCCGCTACTCATGTTTGGTTCCTCTGAATATTTGAACCGTTCTTAAACCGCGGCAGCGCCGCCGACGATTTCCGAAATTTCCTGAGTGATCGCAGCCTGACGGGCCTTGTTGTAGACCAGTTGCAGGTCGCCGATCAGCTCACCGGCGTTGTCGGTTGCGTTCTTCATGGCAATCATCCGCGCGGCCTGTTCGGCTGCGCCGTTCTCAACCACCGCCTGATAGGCCTGGGACTCGATGAACCGTACCAGCAGGGCATCCAGCAGTTGCTGGGCATCCGGCTCGTAGAGGTAGTCCCACTGACCTTTCTTGACCGGCTCGGCGTTCTCGTCTGCGGCCAAAGGCAGCAGCTGGTCGACCGTGGGCTTCTGGGTCATGGTGTTGATGAACTTGTTGGATACCAGGTACAAGCGATCGATACGGCCTTCGTGGAAGCCGTCCAGCATGACCTTGACGCTGCCGATCAGATCGTTGATCGACGGCTCTTCGCCGAGGTTGCCGATCGCCGCGACGACGTTGCCGCCGAAGCTGCGGAAGAAGCTCGCGCCCTTGTTGCCGATCACGCACAGGTCGACTTCGACCTTCTGGTCGTGCCACTCCTTCATGTTCTTGATCAGGACCTTGAACAGGTTGATGTTCAGGCCACCGCAAAGACCACGATCAGTAGACACGACGATATAGCCGACACGCTTGACCGGACGCTCCACCATGAACGGGTGACGGTACTCCGGGTTGGCAAAGGCCAGATGGCCGATGACCTGCCGGATCCGCTCCGCATAAGGGCGGCTGGCAGCCATGCGCATCTGTGCCTTGCGCATCTTGCTGACGGCCACCTTTTCCATGGCGCTGGTGATCTTCTGCGTGCTTTTGATGCTCGCAATCTTGCTGCGAATCTCTTTTGCGCCTGCCATTTGACACCTATCGGGTTAGCAGGCGGGAGCCTTTCGGCTCCCGCTGCGGCTTACCAGCTTTGCGTGGCCTTGAACTTCTCGATACCAGCCTTCAGGCCAGCGTCGATTTCGTCATTGAAGTCACCCTTCACGTTGATCTTCGCCATCAGGTCGGCGAACTCGCGGTTGAAGAAGGCGATCAGGGCCTGCTCGAAGGCGCCAACCTTGGCCACTTCCACGTCCGTCAGGAAGCCACGCTCGGCGGCATACAGGGACAGGGACATGTCGGCGATGGACATCGGCGCGTACTGCTTCTGCTTCATCAGCTCGGTAACGCGCTGACCATGCTCCAGCTGCTTGCGGGTCGCTTCGTCGAGGTCGGAAGCGAACTGCGCGAACGCAGCCAGTTCACGATACTGAGCCAGAGCGGTACGGATACCACCGGACAGCTTCTTGACGATCTTGGTCTGCGCAGCACCACCCACGCGGGATACCGAGATACCGGCGTTGACGGCCGGACGGATGCCTGCGTTGAACATGGCCGATTCCAGGAAGATCTGACCGTCGGTGATGGAGATCACGTTGGTCGGAACGAACGCGGAAACGTCGCCAGCCTGGGTTTCGATGATCGGCAGAGCGGTCAGGGAACCGGTCTTGCCAGTTACCGCACCGTTGGTGAACTTCTCGACATACTCCTCGGAAACGCGCGATGCGCGCTCCAGCAGACGGCTGTGGAGATAGAACACGTCGCCCGGGTAGGCTTCACGTCCCGGCGGACGACGCAGCAGCAGGGAAATCTGGCGGTAAGCCACAGCCTGCTTGGACAGATCGTCATAGACGATCAGCGCGTCTTCACCGCGGTCGCGGAAGTACTCGCCCATGGTGCAACCGGCGTAAGGAGCCAGATACTGCAGGGCAGCGGATTCGGAAGCGGACGCAGCGACAACGATGGTGTTGTGCAGCGCGCCGTGCTCTTCCAGCTTGCGAACCACGTTGGCGATGGTCGACTGCTTCTGACCGATGGCAACGTAGACGCAGCGGATGCCGCTGTTCTTCTGGTTGATGATGGCGTCGATGGCCAGGGCGGTCTTGCCGATCTGACGGTCACCGATGATCAGCTCGCGCTGGCCACGGCCTACCGGGATCATGGCGTCGACCGACTTGTAACCGGTCTGCACCGGCTGGTCGACGGACTTACGCCAGATCACGCCCGGCGCGACCTTCTCGACCGCGTCAGTTGCCTGAGCGTTGATCGGGCCTTTGCCATCGATCGGGTTACCCAGTGCGTCGACAACACGCCCCAGCAGTTCCGGACCAACCGGAACTTCGAGGATACGGCCGGTGCACTTGGCGCTCATGCCTTCGGTCAGGCCCAGGTAGTTACCCAGAACCACGGCACCTACGGAGTCCTGCTCCAGGTTCAGTGCCATACCGAAGATGCCGCCAGGGAACTCGATCATCTCGCCGTACATGACGTCGGCCAGACCGTAGATGCGTACGATACCGTCAGAAACGCTGACGACGGTGCCCTCGTTACGGGCTTGAGCAGCGACATTCGATTTCTCGATGCGCTGCTTGATGATTTCACTAATCTCGGAAGGATTCAGTTGCTGCATGCCATGACCCTCAAATCAGGATTTCAACGATTCGGCCAACTGGCTCAGTTTGCCGCGGACCGAACCGTCGACAACCACATCACCGGCGCGAATCAACACGCCGCCGATCAGCGCAGGATTCACGGCCTGCTGGAGGTTGACGGTGCGATCTAGCCGCTTCGACAGGGCGGCAGCCAAAGTTTGGAGTTGCTCGTTGCTGAGCTCGAAGGCGGTTTCAACTTCTGCCTCGAGCGTTTTCTCGGCTTGCGCCTTGATGTCCTCGTACAGCTCCCACACGGTCGGCAGGACCGACAGGCGATCGTTTTCGCCAAGGGTCTGGACGTAGTTGCGGAAAGCTTCGTCGGCATCGTCACCGAGTAGACGCACCAGCCCCTGGACCTTGCTTTCGCTGGTCAGGCGGGGGTCGTTCAGCAACGCTGCGACTTCTGGGACTTCAACAGCGATGGCGGCCAGGTTCAGCATTTTCGACCAGGACTCGGTCGTTCCTGCGGCGCTGGCGAACTCGAAAGCGGCTTTCGCGTAAGGCCGAGCAAGCGTCTGGGTATTGATCATCGCTTGCCTCGCTTAGAGTTGGGAGGCCAGTTTTTCGACCAGCTCGTTGTGCACCTTGGCGTCCACCTGGGACTCCAGGATCTTCTCTGCACCGGCGACGGCGAGAGCCGCTACCTGACTGCGCAGTTGGTCCCTGGCACGGTTCACTTCCTGTTCGATCTCGGCGCGGGCGCCGGCGACCAGTCGCTCGCCTTCGACACGTGCCTGCTGCTTGGCTTCCTCGATGATCGCGTTGGCGTGCTTGTTCGCCTGCTCGATGATCTGGGCTGCCTGCTCCTTGGTCTCGCGGAGGGTGTTGGACACCTTGTCCTGAGCCAGTTTCAGGTCTTGCTGCGCACGGCCTGCCGCATCCAGTCCTTCGGCGATCTTCTTCTGGCGCGCTGCCATGGCTGCCGTGATTGGCGGCCATACGAGCTTCATGCAGAACCAGACGAAGATAGCGAAGGCGAGCGTTTGACCGAACAGCGTCAAGTTAATGTTCACAGCGATTTACCTCGTGCTATCTCGTTCAACGCGGGAGTCATTCCACGGCGACGGGGCTCGCCCGGCGAACCCCATCTCAAACCGGAAAAATGATTAACCGGCGACAACGAAGATGAGGTACATCGCGATACCAACGCCGATCATCGGCACGGCGTCGAGCAGACCGGCCATCAGGAAGGTCTTGGTTTGCAGCTGGGGAGCCAGCTCAGGCTGACGAGCAGTCGATTCCAGCAGCTTGCCACCCAGCAGGGCGAAGCCAATACCAGTGCCCAGGGCACCCAGACCGATCATGATGGAGGCGGCGATGTAGACGAGTTCCATGTAAAGCTCCTGAAGCTAAGGGGGTTAAGGTTTTTCGGTTGAAACGTTTAACGGTTTTCAGTGATGTTCTTCATGGGCAGAGCTCAGGTACACCACCGTCAGTACCATGAAGATGAATGCCTGAAGCGGGATCACCAGGATGTGGAAGATCGCCCAAGGCACATTCAGGGTCCACTGCACGTAGAACGGCAGCAGCGCGATGAGGATGAATACCACCTCACCTGCATACATGTTGCCGAACAGACGCAGTGCGAGACTGAGCGGCTTGGTCAGCAAACCGAGAATTTCCAGGAACAGGTTGAACGGCACCAGCGACCAGTGGTTGAAGGGCGTGAACGCCAGCTCCTTGCTGAAGCCGCCGAAGCCCTTGACCTTGACGCTGTAGAACAGAATGAGGATGAACACGCCGAGCGACAGGCCGAAGGTACCATTCGGGTCGGCGGTCGGGACGATCTTGAACGCCGGCAGGCCCAGCAGGCTGGCGATGCCCGGGATGTAGTCGACCGGGATCCACTTCAGGCTGTTCATCAGGAACACCCAGACGAAGATGGTCAGCGCCAGCGGCGCGATCAGGGTGTTACGGCCGTGGAAGGTGTCCTTGACCACGCCCTCGACGAACTCCACACACATCTCGACGAAGTTCTGCAGCTTGCCCGGCACACCGTCAGTGGCGACCTTGGCCGCGCTGCGGAACAGCAGAATGAAGATCGCCCCCATCAGCAGGGACCAGCCGAGGGTATCCAGATGGAACGCCATGAAACCCATGTCGCGAGCTTCGAGGCCGGTCTGGGCAATGGTCCAGGTGGCCTGATCGAGAACAGAGCCGTCAGCACGCTCGTAACCTGCTGGCAGCTTGCCGTAGGTGAGGTTTTGCAGGTGGTGCTGGATATATTCAGCAGGGGTACTCGCCATAAACGCCTCAATGCTCAATGCTTCGGATTGTTTTTCATCAGCAGGAGCGCGCTTGCACCTACACCCAGAACCAGCAGATAGCCGGCAAACAAGGCAATCGGTTGCAGCGGTTTCACTCCCACGAACACCAACGCAAACAGCGCTGCTGCCAGAATCTGTTTACCCATCTCGCCAGACCAGAAGGACTGGATGATTGCCCGGGTCGAACGTGCGCCAAAGTAACGAAAGGCCTTGTACGCGAAATACACGTTCGCCGACAGCGCAATCAGACCACCGCACAGTGCGGAGTAGCCGGCGACCATACCAAATGCCAGCCCGCATGACACAGCGGTTGCCACTACGACCATCGCCTGCATCAGCAATATGCGAAAAGCCGGAAGGCGATGGAAGGGTGTTCTGTTGCGTATGTTCACCTGATTTCCATCACTGCAGCCGCCGCGTAAATAATTGTACGCAGTCAAAAAAAGCGCGGCGAGTATAGGAGCAGGGCAGTCCCGGTTCAACTCTCCGGTAGTATTTTCCGACCAGCACTACAAACATTTTGTATCAACGAATGTGCGCCAGAACGCCCTGCAGTTCATCCAGCGAACTGTAACGAATCACCAGCTGGCCTTTGCCCTTCTGTCCGTGCCGGATCTGCACCGGTGAGCCCAGGCGTTCCGCCAGGCGCTGTTCCAGACGGCTGATGTCCGGGTCGACCCTGACCTCGGCTTTCGCCACTTCCTTGCCGCTCAGCCACTGGCGCACCAATGCTTCGGTCTGGCGGACAGTGAGTCCCCGTGCGACAACATGCCGCGCGCCTTCCACCTGCCGCTCCGCCGGCAAGCCGAGCAATGCACGGGCATGGCCCATCTCCAGATCGCCATGGGACAGCAGTGTCTTGATTTCCTCGGGCAGACCGATCAGGCGCAGAAGATTGCTCACCGCGACGCGCGACTTGCCCACGGCATCGGCAACCTGCTGCTGGGTCAGCTGGAATTCCTGCTGCAGGCGCTGCAGCGCCACGGCTTCCTCGATCGGGCTGAGGTCCTCACGCTGGATGTTCTCGATCAGCGCCATGGCGATGGCAGCCTCATCCGCTACCTCACGGACCAGTGCGGGCACGCTCTGCAATCCGGCTTGCTGGCTGGCCCGCCAGCGCCGCTCGCCGGCGATGATCTCGTAACGCCCGGCGCCGACGGGGCGCACGACGATAGGCTGCATCACACCGTGGTTCCTGATCGACTGCGCCAGTTCTTCCAGTGCCTGGGCGTCCATGTCGCGGCGCGGCTGATACTTGCCGCGCTGGATCAGATCCAGCGGCAGGTGCTGCAGTTCACGGGTGTCGACCTTCGCGGCCTCTTCCTGCATCGCCGACACACTGGCGCCGCCGAGCAGGGCATCGAGTCCGCGGCCTAGGCCTCTTTTCTTGGTCGCCATGAATAGTCCTTATGCGGGGGTGCCGCGCACCGATTGTCGCTGGCGCCGCGACAGTTCTCCGGCCAGGGCCAGATAGGCCAGAGCACCCTTGGATTGCTTGTCGTAGACCAGCGCCGGCATGCCATGGCTGGGCGCCTCGGCGAGCCGGACGTTGCGCGGAATCACGGTGTCGTAGAGCTTGTCGCCGAAATGCGCCTTGAGCTGTTCGGAAACATCGTTGGTCAGGCTGCTGCGCGAGTCGTACATGGTGCGCAGCAGACCCTCGATCTTCAGGCTCGGGTTGAGTGCCTGTCCGATCCGCTGGATCGAATTGACCAGGTCGGTGAGCCCCTCGAGGGCGTAATACTCGCACTGCATGGGAATGATCACTCCATCGGCGGCGGCCAGTGCGTTGATGGTCAGCATCGACAGCGAAGGCGGGCAATCGATGAGAATGTAGTCGTAGTTCTCGCGTACTGGCGCCAGCGCTTCGCGCAGGCGTTTTTCCTTGGCCGGCAGGTTGAGCAGGGCAACCTCGGCTGCCGTCAGGTCACGATTGGCCGGCAGCAACTGGTAACCGCCATGCTCGGAGAACTGCATGGCGTCCACCAGGCTGCACTCACCGATCAAGACGTCGTATATCGAATACTCGAGTCCGAGTTTGTCCACACCGCTACCGGTGGTGGCATTGCCCTGTGGGTCGAGGTCGATCAGAAGCACCCGCCGGCGCGTGGCAACCAGCGAGGCCGCCAGATTGATGCAGGTGGTGGTCTTGGCGACACCGCCCTTCTGGTTGGCAATGGCGAAAACTTTAGCCATGGTCAGTGTCTGTCCGGGTCATGAAGTGCGGCGCAGTATCAACAGATGGCGCTGGCCTTGGCAACCGGGAACCTTGAGTACGTGACAGGCATCGAGGCGGAAGTCCTCCGGAAGTCGTTGCAGCTCGTCATCCGGCTGCACGCCCTTCATCGCCAGCCAGCGGGTGCCGAGATTGCCCAGGTGGCGCGTCCAGCTGGAGAAATCCTCGAGCGAACTGAATGCTCGCGAGGTAATACCATCGAACGCATTCGATGGCTGGAATTGCTCGACGCGGCTGTGTACCACTTCAAGATTGGCCAGCTTCAGTTCCAGTTTCACCTGGGTCAGGAAGCGCGTCTTCTTGCCGTTGGAATCCAGCAGGGTGAAGGACAGCTCGGGGAACATGATCGCCAGCGGTACTCCGGGCATGCCGCCGCCACTGCCGACATCAAGCCAGTTCCGGCCTGTCTCGGCCACGAACGGCACCACACTCAGGCTGTCGAGCAGATGGCGCGAAACCATTTCGTTAGGGTCACGCACTGCTGTGAGGTTGTAGGCCTTGTTCCATTTGATCAACAGCGCCAGATAGGCAAGCAACTGCTGCTGTTGCCATTCATCCAGCTCGATGCCCAGTTCCCGGGTGCCACGCACCAGTTCGGCGGCGTGCGATTCGCTGACCAGAGTCATCAGGCGCTTTGCTCCAGTTGCTGGCCGGCGCTGCGTTTCTTCAGATGGATCATCAGCAGCGACACTGCGGCCGGCGTCACACCCGGTATGCGCGATGCCTGGCCGAGCGTCTCGGGCCGGGCCTGGCCAAGCTTGTGCTGGATCTCCTTCGACAGACCGGGAATCCCCGCGTAGTCCAGGTTGTCCGGCAGTGCGACGTTTTCGCTGGCACGCAGCCGCTCGATCTCTTCCTGCTGTCGCTCGATGTAGCCGGCGTACTTGGTCTTGATCTCCACCTGTTCGGCGACCTGCGGATCCTGCGCACCGTCACCGGTCAGTTCGATCAGACTCTGGTAATCGATTTCCGGACGGGCCAGCAGGTTGAGCAGGTTGTACTCGCGGGCCAACGGGCTGCCGAAGCGCTCGGCAATGGCCTCGCCTTCCGGCGTTCCCGGGCGCACCCAGCAGCTCTTCAGCCGCTGCTCTTCGCGCTCGATACCCTCGCGCTTGGCACAGAAGGCGGCCCAGCGGCCGTCATCCACCAGACCCAGCTCGCGGCCTTTCTCGGTCAGGCGCAGATCGGCATTGTCCTCGCGCAGGATCAGCCGGTATTCGGCGCGCGAAGTGAACATGCGATAGGGCTCCTGAGTACCAAGGGTGATCAGGTCATCGACCAGCACACCGAGGTAGGCCTCATCCCGGCGTGGGCACCAGCTGTCCTTGCCTTGCGCGCGCAGCGCCGCGTTGGCACCGGCGAGCAGGCCCTGGGCACCGGCTTCTTCGTAACCGGTGGTGCCATTGATCTGGCCCGCGAAGAACAACCCGCCGATCACCTTGGTTTCCAGACTGTACTTGAGATCGCGCGGGTCGAAGTAGTCGTACTCGATGGCATAGCCCGGCCGCACGATATGCGCGTTCTCCATGCCGCGGATGCTTTGCACGATCTGCAGCTGCACGTCGAAGGGCAGCGAGGTGGAGATGCCGTTGGGGTACAGCTCGTGGGTAGTCAGGCCCTCGGGTTCGAGGAATACCTGGTGGCTGTCCTTGTCGGAAAAACGATGAATCTTGTCCTCGATGGACGGGCAGTAACGTGGGCCCACGCCTTCGATCACCCCGGAATACATCGGCGAGCGATCCAGGTTGGAGGCAATGATCTCGTGTGTACGGGCATTGGTGTGGGTTATCCAGCAACTGACTTGCCGCGGATGCTGTTCACGGCTACCCAGGAAGGACATCACCGGCAGCGGTGTGTCACCGGGTTGCTCGGTCATCTTCGTGAAATCCACCGAGCGCCCGTCGATTCGCGGTGGCGTACCGGTTTTCAGGCGTCCGACGCGCAAAGGCAACTCACGCAGACGCTGCGCCAGGGCGATCGAAGGCGGATCGCCCGCGCGCCCACCCGAATAATTCTGCAAGCCGATGTGGATAAGTCCGCCGAGGAAGGTCCCGGTCGTCAATACAACTGAACTGGCGAGGAATCTCAGGCCCATTTGCGTAATGACGCCACGCACTTCGCTTTGTTCGACGATGAGATCGTCGGCGGCCTGCTGGAATATCCACAGGTTCGGCTGGTTCTCCAGCAACTCCCGAATTGCAGCCTTGTAAAGCACCCGGTCCGCCTGGGCGCGCGTCGCTCTCACCGCCGGGCCTTTGCGGCTGTTCAGCACGCGAAACTGGATGCCACCTTTGTCGGTGGCCGTGGCCATGGCGCCGCCCAGCGCATCGATCTCCTTGACCAGATGACTCTTGCCGATACCACCAATGGCCGGGTTGCAGCTCATCTGACCGAGGGTTTCGACATTGTGGCTGAGCAACAGGGTCTTCGCGCCCATGCGTGCGGCTGCCAATGCAGCTTCGGTACCGGCATGACCGCCGCCGATCACGATCACGTCAAAACGGGAAGGGAAGTCCACCACGCACCTCGTGCCTGTTCAGAATATGGGAATTCGGGAAATCGCGAAGTATAGGGATATAGCGTTCGCTAAAGAAGGGCTTTGGACAAAAAATGATCAACCGCCTGACCGATGATCACGAGCGGGACAAAATAGAAAATAGAGAAGAAATATATAAAGAGCTTGTTTATATGTTTATGTATGGTGAAGCCCTTTTCTGTGGATAACCACTTGAAAGCCCCATCGTTTCTGGCTTACGCAAAAGGATAAAGCTGTGCTGCGGCTGGGTGGTCCCGGTGTGATTGCCGTCAACAGGCTGTGCGTAAATTGCGCTGTTATGCACAGGCGACGTTTTGCGCAGCTTACGAGATGGGTTTTCGACTGGGCTCAGGCCTGCTTTTCCACAGGGCTTAGTCAGCAGAAGGCGGTATTTTTCAGGCAGCCGAAAGCCCATTGCGGCGGCAATGATCGACTTGTTTGAAGACAGATGGATGGCGTTTAGGCGCTCTGCAGCGCCTCGGACTGCGTCATTTGCCGATGCAGAAGCTCGAGAAGATGCGACCGAGCAGATCGTCGGAGCTGAATGCGCCGGTAATCTCCCCGAGGGCTTGTTGGGCCAGGCGCAGGTCTTCGGCCAGCAACTCGCCGGCCCCCGCCAGGGTCAGCTGGGCGTGCCCATGTTGCAGGTATTGTTCGGCCAGACGCAGGGCGTCCAGATGACGGCGACGGGCGCTGAAACTGCTTTCCGCGGTCTGCTCGTACCCCATGCAATGCTTGAGGTGTTCACGCAGCAAGTCGATTCCCTCCCCCGAGCGCGCACAGAGGTTGAGCGTAACCTGCCCATCGGCACTGACTCGCAGCGCGATCGGCTCGCCAGTGAGATCCGCCTTGTTGCGGACCAGTGTGACTTTGCCGGGATCAGGCGTGAAATCGAGGAATTCCGGCCACAGAGCCAGCGGATCGGCGGCTTCAGGCGCGCTGGCATCGACCATCAGCAGAATGCGATCCGCTTCGCCGATCGCGCTGAGTGCGCGTTGCACGCCGATGCGCTCGACCTGGTCCTCGGTGTCGCGTAGACCGGCCGTATCGACCACATGCAGCGGCATGCCGTCGATGAGGATATGTTCGCGCAACACGTCCCGCGTGGTGCCGGCGATGTCGGTAACGATGGCGGCCTCTCGTCCCGCCAGGGCATTGAGCAGACTCGACTTGCCGGCGTTCGGCCGTCCCGCGATCACCACCGTCATGCCATCGCGGAGCAAGGCCCCCTGTCCTGCTTCACGCAATACTGTGGATAACTCGGCACGCACACCGTCGAGTTGAGCCAGCACATGCCCATCGGCGAGGAAATCGATTTCCTCCTCGGGGAAGTCGATGGCGGCTTCGACATAGATTCGCAGCTGGATCAGCTTCTCGGTGAGCTGATGCACACGCCGTGAGAATTCGCCTTGCAGCGAACGCACCGCGTTACGGGCGGCCTGCGCAGAACTTGCTTCAATCAGGTCCGCTATCGCTTCTGCCTGGGCCAGGTCGAGCTTGTCATTGAGAAATGCGCGTTCGCTGAACTCGCCGGGCCGCGCCAGGCGCACGCCCAGTTCGACACAGCGCTGCAGCAGCATATCCAGCACTACCGGTCCGCCGTGCCCCTGCAGCTCAAGCACATCCTCGCCTGTGAAAGAGTGCGGCCCCGGAAAGAACAGCAAGAGGCCTTCGTCGATCACTTCGCCGTCGTCGGCGTGAAATGCGCCGTAATGAGCATGGCGTGGCGTTGGCTCCCGTCCGCTCAGGGTAATCGCGATAGCCTTGGCGCGCGGTCCCGAAACTCGGACGATACCGACACCTCCACGGCCGGGTGCGGTGGCGACGGCGGCGATCGTATCGCGAGCTGGACTCATGGGGGCTCCTTTCAGATAGGCAGATAGCACAACGCCCCAATCAAGGGGCGTTGTGCATGGCGGTTGAGGCGTCAGGCGGGCTTCGCCGCGGCCTCGATCTTGCGGGTAATGTACCACTGCTGAGCGATGGACAGGACGTTGTTGACCACCCAGTACAGCACCAGACCGGCCGGGAACCAGAGGAAGAAGAAGGTAAAGATGATCGGCAACAGCTTCATCACCCGTGCCTGCATGGGATCCGGCGGCGTCGGGTTCAGCTGCTGCTGTATGAACATGGTCACGCCCATGATGATCGGCAGGATGAAGAACGGATCCTTGATCGACAGGTCGGTGATCCAGAACATCCAGGGCGCCTGGCGCATCTCGACGCTTTCCAGAAGCACCCAGTAGAGCGCCAGGAAGACAGGCATCTGCACCAGAATCGGCAGACAGCCGCCGAGCGGATTGATCTTCTCCTTCTTGTACAGCTCCATCATCGCCTGGGACATCTTCTGGCGATCATCGCCATGCTGTTCCTTGAGCGCCTGCATTTTCGGAGAAACGGCACGCATACGCGCCATAGACTTGTAGCTTGCGGCCGAAAGCGGAAAGAACGCCAGCTTGATGACGATCGTCAGAACGATGATCGACCAGCCCCAGTTGCCCAGCAGGGCGTGGATGTTCTCCAGCAGCCAGAAGATCGGCTGTGCGATGAACCACAGGATGCCGTAGTCGACCGTCAGGCGTAGCCCCGGCGAAAGCTCTTCCAGCTTGTCCTGGCTCTTCGGGCCGGCGTACAGCGTGGCGCCGGTTTCACCCTGGGCGCCAGCGGGCACGGTGACGGCAGGTCCGGTGAAGCCGATAATGTAGTTGCCCTGGCTATCCTTGCGAGTCTGCACCTGATTGGTGTCGCCTGGCTGAGGAATCCATGCCGTGACGAAGTAATGCTGCAGCCATGCGATCCAGCCACCCTGGACGCTTTCGCGCAGGTTGTTTTCGTCCATGTCGCCCATGGAAACCTTGCGATAGGGCTCCTCCTTGGTCCACAACGCAGCGCCGAGGTAGGTAGCGGTGCCGGTAGCGGTGCTCGAGGATGGATCGCTGCTCTTGTCACGCTTGAGCTGACCGAACAGATAACCGGTCCATGGCTGTTCGCTCTGGTTGTCGATCAGATAGCTGACACCCAGTGCGTAATTGCCACGCTCGAGAGTGAAACGCTTGATGTAGTTGATCCCGTCAGCGCTATATTTCAGGTCGACAACCAGTTGGTCCTGACCCTCGCTCAGCTGGTAGTCGGTTTTCTCGCTGCTGTACTGGGGACGGCCGCTGGCCTTGTCCGGCCCATCGCCGATCAGCCCGCTCTGTGCCTCATAGGTGCGCTCGCCGCTGCGCTCGAACAGCTGGAACGGGACATCCGGACGATCCTGGCGACGCGGGAACTGAGGTAGATGCAACTCTACGATGTCGCCGCCACGCGGATCGATCGCCAGGTCCAGTACGTCGGTACGGACGCGAACGAGCTGGGTGCTCGGTGCCGAACTCGGCATGGCGCTGGCCTGTTGCTGGCCGGCCACGGCTGGCACGTCTTCAACACCACCTTCGCTTGATGCGCTCGGGCTTTCCGGCAGCGCAGGAACGCCAGGCTGGCTTTGCGCGGTTTCGGTCGGCAGTGCTGCCTGACCGTAGTCCTGATTCCACTGAAGAACCATCAGGTAGGCAACGACTGCTAGAGATACAAGCAGTATCGAGCGTTTGATATCCATGGTTACTCGGCCATCGGAGATGAATTGGAAGTGTTATGGGAAGGCACGGGATCGTAACCACCGGGATTCCACGGGTGGCAACGCCCCAACCTGCGCAGACTCAGCCAGCCGCCACGTAGCAGACCATGAGTTTCGATGGCCTCCAGTGCGTAGCAGGAGCAGCTTGGATAGAAACGGCAGTGACTAGCCATCATGGGACTGATGGCGTACTGGTAGACCTTGATCGAAGCGGTGGCCAATTTACGCATGAGGGCTTTTGGCGGCTCCAGGTTCGACGGTGGTCTTGGATGGGCTGCGTGACAGTCGCTTCCAGAGCTTGGCGAATTGACGCGCCAGTTCGGGATTGTCCAGATCAGCCAACCCCTTGCGGGCGACGATCACGATGTCCCAACCCGCCAGTTCCACTTGGTGATGGCGAAATGTCTCGCGAATCTGCCGCTTGATGCGATTGCGCTCGACCGAAAGCTTGACGCTTTTCTTGCCGATCACCAGCCCTAGGCGGGGGTGCTGCAGATCGTTCTGCCGTGCCAGCAGCAATACATTCCTGCCTGGCACCTTACCGGAAGGGGAGTCGAAGACTGCCTTGAATTGGCGGGGAGTCAGCAGACGCTTTTCCCGGCCGAAGCCCCGACTCACTACCTGTTCCGATATCAGACGGTCAGACGCTTGCGGCCTTTAGCGCGACGACGCGCCAGGACTTGACGACCGTTCTTGGTGGCCATACGGGCACGGAAGCCATGGGTACGAGCGCGCTTGATGGTGCTGGGTTGGAAAGTGCGTTTCATGGTGCGTTTACCTGGTGATCCATTGCGGGCCGGAATAGCCCCCTTTTAAGAGACCGGCGATTGTAGAGAAGCTAGCGAGCCAGGTCAATTTCCTGGCCGCGGCCTGCTAGCAGAAAATATAAGAGAGAAGAAATATAAGCTTTTAAGATGTAGTGCTTATAGATGGTCTCGCCATATTCTGTGGATAGATCGCCACAGGCCCCGCGGTTACTGGCATATACCGTATTGGAAAGGTGGTGGGAAAGCGGTGTCGGTCCGGTGCAGGGCTTCTGCACAAGCTGGGGATGAAATGCCTAGATATCCACAAGCGCGGTCGTGCTCCGCTTTTCAACAGCCTCGTCCACCCTGCTCAGGCTGGGTTATGCACAACCTTTGTATGGCGTCGTGTGGTTTACAGACACACATTCGTTGACATGCTTCGGTTGGCCTTCGTTTTCCTGTTGTTGTGGATAACCACACCTCGCCCAGCTACAATACCGGCCGTTTAACCTCGACGATGTCGATAGGAGTTTCCGTGTCGGTGGAACTTTGGCAGCAGTGTGTGGAGCTTTTGCGCGACGAGCTACCTGCCCAGCAATTCAACACATGGATTCGCCCACTGCAGGTGGAGGCCGAGGGGGATGAGCTGCGTGTCTACGCGCCTAACCGTTTCGTGCTCGACTGGGTTAACGAGAAGTATGTGTCCCGCCTGCTTGAGCTATTGTCAGAGCGCTCGACGGGCCTCGCCCCATCGCTCTCTCTGCTAATTGGAAGCAAGCGCACTTCGGCAGCAGCACTGCCTTCTGCTGCTGTTGCTCGTGCTCAGCCGCAACCTGTGGTCTCGACTACGCCCGCACCTGCTGCGCAGCCGCAGGCCCCGCGTTTCGAGCCGTTGTCTGCCGATACCAGCGAGCCCGAGCAACCCCGGGTCGAACGCACCGTGCAAGTCGAAGGTGGCCTCAAGCACACCAGTTATCTGAATCGGACCTTTACCTTCGAAAATTTCGTCGAAGGCAAGTCCAACCAACTTGCGCGCGCTGCCGCCTGGCAGGTAGCCGATAATCCCAAGCACGGCTACAACCCGCTTTTTCTTTATGGCGGCGTCGGGCTGGGCAAGACTCACCTGATGCACGCGGTGGGCAATCACCTGTTGAAGAAGAACCCGAATGCCAAGGTGGTCTACCTGCATTCCGAGCGCTTCGTGGCCGACATGGTCAAGGCGCTGCAGCTCAATGCCATCAATGAGTTCAAGCGCTTCTATCGTTCTGTCGACGCGCTGCTGATCGACGACATCCAGTTTTTTGCCAAGAAAGAGCGCTCGCAGGAAGAGTTCTTCCACACCTTCAATGCGCTGCTTGAAGGTGGTCAGCAGGTCATTCTCACCAGTGATCGCTACCCGAAGGAAATCGACGGGCTGGAGGAGCGTCTCAAGTCGCGTTTTGGTTGGGGCCTGACTGTCGCGGTCGAGCCGCCTGAACTGGAAACCCGGGTCGCTATCCTGATGAAGAAGGCTGATCAGGCGAAGGTGGATCTGCCCCATGATGCGGCGTTTTTCATCGCGCAGCGGATTCGTTCCAACGTGCGCGAACTCGAAGGCGCCCTGAAGCGGGTCATCGCACATGCTCACTTCATGGGGCGCGACATCACCATCGAGCTGATTCGTGAGTCCCTGAAGGACTTGCTGGCGTTGCAGGATAAGCTCGTCAGCGTCGACAATATCCAGCGCACCGTGGCCGAGTACTACAAGATCAAGATTTCCGATCTGCTGTCCAAGCGACGGTCGCGCTCCGTGGCTCGTCCACGTCAGGTGGCGATGGCGTTGTCCAAGGAGCTGACCAACCACAGCCTGCCGGAAATCGGTGATGCGTTCGGTGGGCGAGATCACACCACGGTGTTGCACGCCTGCCGTAAGATCGCTGAATTGCGGGAAACGGATGCTGATATCCGTGAAGATTACAAGAATTTGCTGCGAACTTTGACAACCTGAGTGCGACCCATTTTTTAGGCAAGGGACCAGACCATGCATTTCTCCATTCAGCGCGAAGCCCTGTTGAAACCCCTGCAGCTGGTTGCTGGCGTCGTCGAGCGGCGGCAGACCTTGCCTGTGCTCTCCAACGTTCTCCTCGTCGTGCAGGACCAGCAGCTGTCGCTGACCGGCACCGATCTCGAGGTCGAGTTGGTCGGGCGCGTTACGCTGGAGGACGCCGCCGAGCCGGGCGAGATCACCGTCCCGGCGCGCAAGCTGATGGATATCTGCAAGAGCCTCCCCAGCGACGCGCTGATCAATGTTCGGCTGGACGATCAGAAGGTCGTGATCAAGTCCGGGCGCAGCCGCTTCACGCTGTCGACCTTGCCCGCCAATGACTTTCCTACCGTGGAAGAAGGCCCGGGTTCGCTGTCATTCAGTGTTGAACAGGGCAAGCTGCGCAGGCTCATCGAGCGCAGCAGTTTCGCCATGGCTCAGCAGGATGTTCGCTATTACCTCAACGGAATGCTCATCGAGGTTTCAAGCGGCATGTTGCGTGCGGTGGCCACTGACGGCCATCGCCTGGCGATGTGTTCGATGCAGGCCGGTATCGAGCAGCCTGATCGCCACCAGGTGATCGTTCCGCGCAAGGGCATCCTCGAACTCGCTCGGCTGCTCACCGACCAGGACGCCGAAGTCAGCATCGTGCTGGGCCAGCATCACATTCGGGCGAACACGGGTGAGTTCACCTTCACCTCCAAGCTGGTCGATGGCAAGTTCCCCGATTATGAGCGCGTTCTTCCACGTGGCGGTGACAAGCTGGTAGTGGGTGATCGCCAACTCCTGCGCGAAGCCTTCAGTCGCACGGCGATTCTTTCCAACGAGAAATATCGCGGTATCCGTCTGCAGTTGGAAAATGGCCTGTTGAAGATTCAGGCAAACAACCCCGAGCAGGAGGAGGCAGAGGAGGAAGTGGTGGTTGATTACAACGGTGGCTCGCTGGAAATCGGCTTCAATGTCAGCTACCTGCTGGATGTCCTTGGTGTGATGACGACCGATCAGGTCCGCCTGATTCTCTCCGATGCTAACAGCAGCGCGCTGGTGCAGGAGTTCGACAATGACGACTCCGCCTATGTCGTCATGCCCATGCGTTTGTAACGTCCTTTTTAAATGTCCCTCAGCCGTATCTCCGTCACCGGGGTACGCAATTTGCGCCCGGTGACGCTGTCTCCTTCCCCTCGCATCAATATTCTTTTCGGCGATAACGGCAGTGGCAAGACAAGCTTGCTGGAAGCCATCCACCTGCTTGGCCTTGCGCGTTCCTTCCGTAGCATCCGTCTCAATCCAGTGATCGCTTACGAGCAGTCTGCCTGTACCGTTTTCGGAGAGGTACAGCTGGCCGATCAACATAGTTGCGCGCTTGGCATCGCTCGGGACCGGAGCGGAGAGGTCAAGATTCGCATCAATGGACAGAACGTCCGATCTGCGGCCGAGCTGGCTGATACCTTGCCATTGCAGCTGATCAACCCCGACAGTTTTCGTCTGCTCGAAGGCGCACCGAAGTTGCGCCGCCAGTTTCTCGACTGGGGGGTGTTCCACGTGGAACATCGATTCCTGAATGCCTGGCAGCGCCTTCAACAAGCCTTGCGGCAACGGAACTCGTGGTTGCGTCATGGTACACTGGACGGCGCTTCGCAAGCCGCCTGGAGCCGTGAACTGGCGCTGGCAAGCGATGAGATTGATGGCTATCGCCGGGATTACATCAAGGCCCTGAAGCCGGTGTTCGAGACGACGTTGCATGCACTGCTCGAACTCGATGGTTTGCAGCTTAGTTACTACCGTGGCTGGGACAAGGACCGATCGTTAGGCGAAGTGCTTGCATCCTCGCTGGAACGGGATCGTGCATTAGGCCACACCCAATCGGGCCCCCAGCGCGCCGATCTGCGCTTGAAGGTGGGAAACCACAATGCTGCCGAGGTGCTGTCTCGCGGCCAGCAGAAGCTGGTGGTTTGCGCACTGCGTATTGCCCAGGGCCATTTGGTGAGCGAGGCCAAGCGTGGGCAGTGTATTTATCTGGTCGATGATCTGCCTTCCGAACTGGATGCGCAGCATCGGCTGGCGTTATGCAGGTTGCTTGAACAACTGAACTGTCAGGTGTTCATCACCTGCGTGGATTCTAATGTTTTGCAAGAAGGCTGGCGCGAACAGACGCCGGTCTCAATGTTTCACGTGGAACATGGGCAGATTTCCCCAGTCCACGGCCCCTCGGGAGTGAAGGCATGAGCGAAAACCACACGTACGATTCGTCGAGCATCAAGGTGCTTAAGGGCCTCGATGCCGTGCGCAAGCGTCCCGGCATGTACATCGGTGACACTGACGACGGCACTGGCCTGCATCACATGGTCTTCGAAGTCGTCGACAACTCGATCGACGAAGCGCTGGCCGGCTATTGCAGTGACATTTCCATCACTATCCATACCGATGAATCCATCAGTGTGCGGGATAACGGTCGCGGCATCCCGGTGGATATTCATGAAGAAGGCGTGTCCGCAGCGGAAGTCATCATGACCGTTCTGCATGCCGGTGGTAAGTTCGATGACAACTCCTACAAGGTTTCCGGCGGCTTGCACGGCGTGGGCGTTTCAGTGGTCAATGCGCTATCCGAAGAGCTCCTGCTGACCATTCGCCGAGATGGCAAAGTCTGGGAGCAACTCTATCGCCATGGTGTGCCGCAGGCACCGCTCGCAGCGGTGGGTGAAACCGATGCCTCAGGCACGCAGATTCATTTCAAGCCGTCTGCCGAGACTTTCCAGAACATCCACTTCAGCTGGGACATCCTGGCCAAGCGCCTGCGTGAGCTCTCCTTCCTCAACTCAGGCGTTGGTATCTTCCTGCGTGACGAGCGCTCGGCCAAGGAAGAGCTGTTCAAATACGAGGGGGGACTGAGCGCCTTCGTCACCTACCTCAACACCAACAAGACTCCCGTCAACGAGGTGTTTCACTTCAACGTCCAGCGTGATGACGGCGTCGGTGTCGAAGTGGCCTTGCAATGGAATGACAGTTTTAACGAGAACATCCTCTGCTTCACGAACAACATTCCCCAGCGCGACGGCGGTACCCATCTGGCCGGCTTCCGCTCCGCGCTCACGCGCAATCTGAACAACTACATCGAACAGGAAGGCCTGGCTAAGAAGCACAAGATCGCCACTACTGGTGACGATGCCCGTGAAGGCCTGACGGCGATCATCTCGGTGAAGGTGCCGGATCCGAAGTTCAGCTCCCAGACCAAGGACAAGCTGGTTTCCTCGGAAGTCAAAACTGCCGTGGAACAGGAGATGGGGAAATATTTCGGCGACTTCCTGCTCGAACATCCCAACGAAGCGAAGGCCGTAGTCGGCAAGATGATTGATGCCGCCCGTGCTCGCGAAGCAGCGCGCAAGGCTCGGGAAATGACCCGCCGCAAGGGGGCGCTGGATATTGCCGGTCTGCCGGGCAAACTCGCCGATTGCCAGGAGAAGGATCCTGCGCTCTCCGAACTCTACATCGTGGAGGGTGATTCTGCGGGTGGCTCGGCCAAACAGGGCCGGAACCGCAAGACTCAGGCGATCCTGCCGCTCAAGGGCAAGATCCTCAACGTCGAGAAGGCACGCTTCGACAAGATGATCTCCTCCCAGGAGGTCGGTACGCTGATTACCGCGCTGGGCTGCGGTATCGGCCGAGACGAATACAACATCGACAAGCTGCGTTACCACAACATCATCATCATGACCGATGCTGATGTGGACGGTTCGCATATCCGTACTTTGCTGCTGACCTTCTTCTTCCGCCAGTTACCGGAGTTGATTGAGCGGGGTTATGTCTACATCGCACAGCCGCCGCTCTACAAGGTCAAGCGTGGCAAGCAGGAGCAATACATCAAGGACGACGAGGCGATGGAGGAATACCTCACCCAGTCGGCTCTGGAAGACGCGAGTCTGCATGTCAACGAAGATGCCCCCGGTCTTGCCGGTGAGGCTCTGGAGAGGCTGGTCAACGATTACCGAACGGTTATCAAGACCTTGCAGCGTCTGTCTCGCCTGTATCCGCAGGAACTGACCGAACACTTCATCTACCTGCCGCGCGTGCCGGTCGAGCAGCTGGCTGATCACGCCGCAATGCAGGCCTGGCTGGAGCGATACAGTACGCTGCTGAAGGGCGGCGAGCGCTCCGGGCTGATCTACAATCTCAGCCTGCGTGAAGACAAGGAACGCCATCTTTGGTTGCCCGAGGTGGAAATCAGTTCGCACGGCCTGGCTAGCTACGTCACGTTCAACCGTGATTTCTTCGGTAGCAACGATTACCGCACCGTGACCGCCCTTGGTGAAAAGCTGAATAGCTTGCTCGAGGAAGGTGCTTACGTGCAGCGCGGTGAACGCAAGAAGCCGGTGACGACCTTCAAGGAAGCGCTCGACTGGCTGATGACCGAAGGCACTCGCCGACACAGCGTCCAGCGCTATAAGGGACTGGGCGAGATGAACCCTGAGCAGCTCTGGGAAACCACCATGGACCCGAACGTACGGCGCATGCTCAAGGTGACGATCGAGGATGCGATCGCTGCCGACCAGATCTTCAACACCCTGATGGGCGATGCTGTCGAGCCGCGCCGCGAGTTCATTGAGACCAATGCACTGGCGGTATCGAACCTGGACTTCTGATTTCCGTTTCAGACCAGGGCAACAAACAGAACCCCGATCCTCTGGATCGGGGTTTTTTATCTTCGAAGATAGGCTGTCTAAATCGGCCCGACTGGTTTAATCAATTTCGAAATCATCCCTGCTCGGAGTAAGGTTGCTTCATCGAAGATTCATCACCTTGCCGGGCCCTGAGGGCCAAATATTTCACGAGGACATTTGTCAATGTTGGACACCAATCTCAAGACCCAGTTGAAAGCCTACCTGGAGAAGGTCACCCAGCCCTTCGAGATCGTCGCGTCCCTCGATGACGGCGAAAAATCCCGGGAAATGCTGAGCCTGCTGCAGGACATCGCCGGCCTCAGCGACAAGATCACCCTGAAGACCGACGGCGACGATGCACGCAAGCCGTCGTTCTCGCTCAACCGCATCGGCGGCAGCATCAGCCTGCGTTTCGCCGGCATCCCCATGGGCCACGAGTTCACCTCGCTGGTGCTGGCCCTGCTGCAGGTCGGCGGTCATCCGTCGAAGACCGCACCCGAGGTGATCGAGCAGATCAAGGCGCTCGACGGTGACTACCGCTTCGAAACGTACTTCTCGCTGTCCTGCCAGAACTGCCCGGACGTGGTTCAGGCGCTGAACCTGATGGCCGTGCTCAACCCGAACATCAAGCACGTCGCCATCGACGGCGCGCTGTTCCAGGACGAAGTCGAAGCCCGCCAGATCATGTCCGTGCCGAGCATCTACCTTAACGGCGAGCTGTTCACCCAGGGTCGCATGAGTGAGGAAGAGATCCTCTCCAAGCTCGATACCGGCTCCAGCGCCCGTGACGCCGAGAAGCTCAAGGCCAAGGACGCCTTCGACGTGCTGGTGGTCGGCGGTGGCCCGGCCGGTGCCGCAGCGGCCATCTACGCGGCGCGCAAGGGCATCCGCACCGGCGTCGCGGCCGAGCGCTTCGGTGGCCAGGTGCTGGACACCATGGCCATCGAGAACTTCATTTCGGTGAAGGAAACCGAAGGCCCGAAACTGGCCCGCGCGCTGGAAGAACATGTGCGCGAGTACGACGTCGACATCATGAACCTGCAGCGCGCCAGCCAGCTGATCCCGGCCGGCGACGACGGGCTGCACCGCGTGCAGTTCGAAAACGGCGGCGAGCTCAAGGCCAAGACCCTGATCCTCGCCACCGGCGCGCGCTGGCGCGAAATGAACGTGCCCGGCGAGCAGGAATACCGTGGCCGTGGCGTCGCCTACTGTCCGCACTGCGACGGCCCGCTGTTCAAGGGCAAGCGCGTGGCGGTGATCGGCGGCGGCAACTCCGGTGTGGAAGCGGCCATCGACCTGGCCGGCATCGTCGCCCATGTCACCCTGCTGGAATTCGGCGAGCAACTGCGCGCCGACGCCGTGCTGCAGCGCAAGCTCAACAGCCTGCCCAACGTCACCGTGTTGAAGATGGCGCAGACCACCGAGGTCAAGGGCGACGGCCAGAAAGTCACCGGCCTGGTCTACAAGGACCGCGCCAGCGAAGAAACCCACCACGTCGAACTGGAAGGCATCTTCGTGCAGATCGGCCTGCTGCCCAACAGCGACTGGCTCAAGGGCACCCTGGAGCTGTCGCGCTTCGGCGAGATCATCGTCGACGCCAAGGGCCAGACCAGCATCCCCGGCGTGTTCGCCGCCGGCGATGTGACCACGGTGCCGTACAAGCAGATCGTGATCGCCGTGGGCGAAGGCGCCAAGGCCTCGCTGAGTGCCTTCGATCACCTGATCCGCACCTCCGCACCGGCCTGATCGGACGGCAAAAAAGAAGGGGAGCAGACTTGTGTCTGCTCCCCTTTCCTTTTTTGCGCTAGGTGTGGGCTACTGAAGATCAGTGGTGGTGGTGCAGCACACAGCAATTGCGGCCATTGTGCTTGGCCCGGTACAGCGCCTTGTCGGCGTTTTGCAGCAGGCGCTCGTAGTCGGGATGCCCGTCATGTACGGCCATGCCAATACTGACCGTAGTCTGAAGTACCTCGCCGCTGGACAACCGAAAACGTTCGCAAGCGATGCGTTCGCGCACTTTCTCTGCGGCAGCGAACGCCTTGTCGGCATCGATATCAACCAGCACCAGCAGAAACTCCTCGCCGCCTAGGCGGAAGGCATAGTCGCCGCCACGTGTATTACCGGCGAGCAGAGCCCCGACCTGCTGCAGTATCTGGTCGCCGGCACTGTGGCCGTGAGTGTCGTTGATGCGCTTGAAGTGATCGACATCGATGGCGAGCACGCCGAAGGTGTTGTTCGACTGGCGGGCGTAGAGCACTTCCTTGGCCATTACCACCGGCAGGAATTTTCGATTGAGCAGACGGGTCAGGACGTCGCGACCGGCTTCCAGATCGTTGGCCTGCTCGAACAGACTATCGAGAAGAAACTTGATCGAGCGAGTCTGCTCACGGATCTGATGCAGCTTCGTCAGGCGGCCACTGACATCCTGCAGCAGGGCAATGGACTTGAGCTCCTCGTCGATCTGCTCGATATAGGCGAGGATGCTCGCGCTTTCCGGAGAGCCCTGGAAAGCGTAAGAGGCCTTGTGACGAAACCAGAGGCCGAACTCGGAACCGGCCAGCTGCGGCAGGGCTCCGTTCAGATTGCCGATGGCCAGGTCGAACATCAGCTGATTCTCCCAGTCCAGCAGGGCGGCCCGCTGGCGTTCTTTTTCGACGCCGATGTTCTGCGAGACGGAGAACAGCCGATAGGCTTCCTCCGCCCGGGAATTGCGGTCATGGGACTGCGAATAGGCGAAACAGATGATCTCCACTGCCAGGTCGATCAGGTCGGCGCCCATGCGCGCCGCCTTGCGGCGCACCGGCTCATCAAGATCGCGCTGCTCCAGCAGCTGACGCAGACGGCCCTTGAGCAATCGAGCACCGCGCAGCACCAGGCTGACCGGAATCTCTATGCGTGCATGGATTTCACCGATCTTGCGCTGCAGGTCGACCACCGTGTCGAGGTCACCGTGCGCCGTCGAGGAGCACACCGTCACGATCCACTTCTGCATTGACTGGCCAAGACGGCTCCTGACCTGTTCGTGGGAGAGAAAACCGGCCGAGTGGGGATCGGCGAGCATTTGCGAATAGAAGTGCTCAGCCAGTTCCTCGCACCTTGCAGCGGCTACGGCCTGCAGCGCGACGGCGGCTTCGACTGGATAGCCATCGAGCAGGCGCAGCCATTCGGCGACCAGTTGATGGTTGGGGATCTGCTGCATACGAGCCTCGTGTGGTGGGGCAGATACCGAAGTTAGGCGACTGGCCGCCCCTGGGCTTCAAGCTGGCTGACCTTCGCGTTGATCCACTCCTCGGCACGCTGGTTGAGCTCGGCAATGGCCCGTGGGTTTTCGCTATCGCCGTACATCGCCGGGCCGATGACCACCTGGATCGTACCGGGTCGTTTGCCCCAACCGGCCTTGGGCCAGAACAGGCCGGCGTTATGAGCGATGGGCAGTATCGGTAGACCGGCATTGACCGCCAGTGCCGCGCCGCTGCGTGAAAACTTGCCCTGCTGGCCGACCGGTACGCGAGTACCTTCCGGGAAGATCAGCACCCAGGCGCCCTGCTCCAGGCGCTCGTGGCCCTGCTTGGCAACCTGTCTCAGCGCCGCCTTGGGGTTGTCGCGATCGATGGCGATCGGCTTGAGCAGCATGATCGCCCAGCCGAAGAACGGTACCCGCAGCAGCTCGCGCTTGAGTACCTGGGTCAGCGGCTCGAAGTAGGCCGAGAGGAAGAAGGTTTCCCAGGTGCTCTGATGCTTGGCGAGGATCACACAGGGGCGCTCCGGGATATTCTCCGTGCCTTGTACTTCGTAGCGCAGCCCGACCAGCGTCTTGGCCAGCCAGACGGCGCAGCGGCACCAGTTCTGCACCACGAAGCGGTAGCGCGTACGAAAGCCCATGAACGGTGCGCAGACCAGGCTCACCAGGCACCAGGCAAACGCAGTGAACGCCAGCAGAAAATAGAACAGGACGATACGAACGGGTAACAGGAGGCTCATCGAGAACTCTCGAGTAGATGATCGACAACAGCGGCCAGGTCATCGAAGACCTGGGTGCCCGGTGGCAAGGTCCCTTCCAGCGTGCGCAGGCCTTTGCCGGTCCGGACCAGATAGGGCACGCCGCCGAGCAGCATGCCGGCATGCAGGTCACGGTGGCTGTCGCCCACCACCGGCACGCCCTGCAGATCCGCCAGGCCGAAATGCTCGGCGATGCTGCGGAACATCCCCGGCTTGGGCTTGCGGCACTCGCAACCATCGTTCGGGCCATGCGGACAGTGCACGATCAGGTCGATGCGCCCGCCCTGCTCCATCACCAGTTGCTGCAGCTTGAAATGCATGTCGCCGAGGGTGCTCAGATCGAACTTGCCGCGTGCGACACCGGACTGGTTGGTGGCCACCGCCACCGTCCAGCCGGCCGTGCACAGCCGTGCGATGGCTTCCAGCGAGCCGGGAATGGGGATCCACTCCTCCACCGACTTCACGTACTCGTCGGAGTCCTCGTTGATCACCCCGTCGCGGTCCAGCACGATCAGTTTCACGGGCTTAGCCAAGTGCGGAAATATCGGCAACGCCAAGGAACAATCCTCTCAGCCGGGCCAGCAGGGCATAACGATTGGCGCGCACCGAAGCATCTTCGGCGTTCACCAGCACTGCTTCGAAGAAGGCATCCACCGGGCCACGCAGGTGCGCCAGGCGTTCCAGCGCTTCGCGATATTGGCGCGCCGCGGCCAGCGGTTGTACCGCCTGTTCGGCTTGCTGGATCGCCGAGTACAGCGAGAACTCGGTGGCGTTGTCGAACCAGCGCGGCTCGACCGCTTCCGGCAGCTTCGCCTCGAACTTGCTGAGCAGGTTGGAGACGCGCTTGTTCGCCGCGGCCAGTGCCTCGGCTTCCGGCAACGTGCGGAAGGCCTGCACGGCCTGTACGCGCTGGTCGAAGTCCAGTGCCGAACCGGGTTGTACGGCACGCACCGAGAGGTAGGCGGCGACGTCGACGCCTTCGTCTTCATAACGGGCGCGCAGGCGATCGAAGATGAACTCCAGTACCTGATCGGCGAGGCCGGCCGACTTGACCTGCGTACCGAACTGGCCAATGGCGAAGTTCACTGCCTCGACCAGGTTCAGGTCCAGCTGCTTCTCGATGAGGATGCGCAGCACCCCGAGGGCAGCACGGCGCAGGGCGTAGGGGTCCTTGGAGCCGGTTGGCAGCATGCCGATGCCGAAGATGCCGACCAGGGTGTCGAGCTTGTCCGCCACCGCCACGGCCGCGCCGGTGAGCGTGCTCGGCAGCTCGCCACCGGCACCGCGCGGCATGTACTGCTCGTTCAGCGCCAGCGCCACGTCTTCCGGCTCGCCGTCGTTGAGGGCGTAGTAGTAACCGGCAATACCCTGCATCTCCGGGAACTCGCCAACCATTTCGGTGGCCAGGTCGCACTTGCAGAGCAGGCCGGCGCGCGCAGCGCGCTGCTTGTCGCCGCCGGTACGCTCGGCGATCAGCCCGGCCAGGCGCGAGACGCGCTCGGCCTTGTCATAGACGGTGCCGAGCTGGGCCTGGAAGACCACGTTCTTCAGGCGCTCGTTGAAGCTGTCGAGCTTCTGCTTCTTGTCCTGCTTGAAGAAGAACTCGGCGTCGGTCAGGCGTGGACGCACGACCTTCTCGTTACCGGAGACAATCTGCGCCGGGTCCTTCGATTCGATGTTGGCCACGGTGATGAAACGCGGCAGCAGCTTACCGCTGCCATCCAGCAGGCAGAAGTACTTCTGGTTGTCCTGCATGGTGGTGATCAGCGCTTCCTGCGGCACTTCGAGGAAACGTTCCTCGAACGAGCAGACCAGCGGCACCGGCCATTCGACCAGCGCGGTCACTTCGTCGAGCAGCGCCGGTGGCACGATGGCCGTACCGTTCTGCTCGCCAGCCAGCTGCCCGACGCGCCTGGCGATCAAATCGCGGCGCTCGGCGAAGTCCGCGATCACATGGGCGCCACGCAGGTCTTCCAGGTAGCTGGAAGGCTTGGAAATGTGCACCGGACCCGGGCTGTGGAAACGGTGGCCGCGGGATTCGCGGCCGGCACGCTGGGCGAGGATCTCGCAATCGATCACCTGCTCGCCGAACAGCATCACCAGCCACTGGGTCGGGCGGACGAACTCTTCCTTGCGCGCGGCCCAGCGCATGCGCTTGGGAATCGGCAGGTCGTTCAGCGAGGCCTCGACGATGCCTGGCAGCAGCTGGGCGGCAGGCTGGCCTTCGATGGTGCGGCTGAACTTGAGTTTCGGGCCGCTGCGATCGATCTCCGCGAGGTCGACGCCACACTTGCGGGCGAAGCCCAGGGCGGCCTGGGTCGGCTCGCCTTCGGCGTCGAAGGCGGCCTGCATGGGTGGGCCGTCGAGGTTGATGCTGCGATCGGGTTGCTGGGTCGCCAGCTGTTCGACCAGCACCGCCAGGCGACGCGGCGCGGCGTAGGCCTGCGCCTTGGCGAAGCCCAGGCCGGCATCCTTGAGGCCCTTCTCGATACCGGCGCAGAAGGCTTCGGCCAGCTTGGCGAGCGCCTTGGGTGGTAGCTCTTCGGTACCCAGTTCGACGAGGAAATCCAGTGCACTCATTCTGCAGCCTCCAGCTTGGCCAGCACTTCGTCACGCAGTTCGGGGGTGGCCATGGGGAAGCCGAGTTTGGCCCGGGCCAGCAGGTAGCTCTGGGCGATCGAACGCGCCAGGCTGCGCACGCGCAGGATGTACTGCTGGCGCGCGGTAACCGAAATGGCGCGGCGGGCATCGAGCAGGTTGAAGGTGTGCGAGGCCTTGACCACCATCTCGTAGGCGGGCAGCGGCAGCTCGGCGGCCATCAGGCGGTTGGCTTCGCTCTCGTAGAAATCGAAGAGTTCGAACAGCTTCGGCACATTGGCGTGCTCGAAGTTGTAGGTCGACTGTTCTACCTCGTTCTGGTGGAACACATCGCCATAGGTCACGGTGCCGAACGGGCCATCGGCCCAGATCAGGTCATAGACCGAATCGACGCCCTGCAGGTACATGGCCAGGCGTTCGAGGCCATAAGTGATCTCGCCGGTGACCGGGTAGCACTCGACGCCACCGACCTGCTGGAAGTAGGTGAACTGGGTGACTTCCATGCCGTTGAGCCAGACTTCCCAGCCCAGGCCCCAGGCGCCGAGGGTCGGCGATTCCCAGTTGTCCTCGACGAAGCGGACGTCGTGCACCGAGGTGTCGACGCCGATGCGGCGCAGCGACTCCAGGTACAGGTCCTGGATGTTGTCCGGGTTGGGCTTGAGCACGACCTGGAACTGGTAGTAGTGCTGCAGGCGGTTGGGGTTCTCGCCGTAGCGGCCGTCGGCCGGGCGGCGAGAAGGCTGGACATAGGCGGCGTTCCAGGTCTCGGGACCGATGGCGCGCAGAAAGGTGGCGGTGTGGAATGTACCGGCGCCCATTTCCATGTCATAGGGCTGCAGGACCACGCAACCCTGCTCGGCCCAGTAGCTTTGCAGGGCGAGGATCAGGTCTTGGAAGGTGCGCACGGCAGGCGTAGTCTGGCTCAAAATTTCACCTGTGCTGGGCTTCGACAGAAAGCCTCGAAGTATACCCCCCGCATGGTCGCGCTTGCGATGGTTTCGGCCATCCGAGGCGATCTGTACATGGAGGACGACATGCCACGTTGTGCCTGGTGCGGCAGCGATCCGCTGTACATCGATTACCACGATCGCGAATGGGGCGTGCCGACCCGCGATCGGCAGGTACTATTCGAATTTCTTCTGCTCGAAGCGTTCCAGGCCGGTCTTTCCTGGATCACCGTACTGCGCAAGCGCGAGCGTTATCGGCAGGTGCTGTTCGGCTTCGATGCCGAGCGGCTGGCGCGCATGAGCGACACCGAGATCGACGAGCGCATGCAGGACCCGGGCATCATCCGCAACCGCCGCAAGCTCGAGGCGGCACGCAGCAATGCCCGCGCCTGGCTGCAACTGGACGATCCGGCAGGCTTCGTCTGGTCCTTCGTCGGCGGCGTACCGAAGATCAATCGTTTCGAGCGCCTCGATCAGGTCCCGGCGGTCTCGCCCGAGGCCGAGGCGATGAGCAAGGCGCTGAAGAAGGCTGGCTTCAGTTTCGTCGGCCCGACCATTTGCTACGCCTACATGCAGGCCTGCGGCTTGGTCATGGACCACCTGACCGACTGCGAGCGGCATGCCGAACTGGCCGGCGTCGATTGAGCCGTTGCAGGGCTGGGCTGCCAGCTGTGTGCCGTTGCCGCTGCTGCGCCTGAAAGGCGAGGGCGGTTGCAGGTAGACTAGGCGACCTGAACATTTCGGAGTGCGGTGGTGGAAAAGCTCAAAGGTGCCCTGGTCGTCGGTTCCCTGCGACTCTTTGCCCGGCTGCCCTGGCGTATGGTGCAGGGCCTGGGTTCGGCGATCGGCTGGCTGATGTGGAAACTGCCGAACCGTTCCCGCGAGGTGGCGCGGATCAACCTGCACAAGTGCTTCCCCGCACTCGATCCGGCGCAGCTCGATGCCTTGCTCGGCCGCACCCTGCGCGAGACCGGCATGACCTTCACCGAAAGTGCCTGCGCCTGGATCTGGCCGGCGGAAAAGACTCTGGGGCTGGTCAGGGAGGTCGAAGGCCTCGAAGTCCTGCAAGCGGCGCTGGCTTCGGGCAAGGGGGTAGTCGGCATCACCAGTCATCTGGGCAACTGGGAGGTGCTGAACCACTTCTACTGCGCGCAGTGCAAGCCGGTCATCTTCTATCGGCCACCGAAGCTCAAGGCGGTGGACGAGCTGCTGCAACGCCAGCGCGTGCAACTGGGCAATCGCGTCGCGCCCTCGACCAAAGAGGGCATCCTCAGTGTCATCAAGGAGGTTCGCCGTGGTGGCGCGGTCGGTATTCCGGCGGACCCCGAGCCGAGCCAGGGAAGTGGCATCTTCGTGCCCTTCTTCGCTACCCAGGCGCTGACCAGCAAGTTCGTCCCGGGCATGCTCGCCGGTGGCAAAGCGGTCGGCGTGTTTCTCCATGCGCTGCGCCTGGAGGACGGTTCGGGCTACAAGGTGATCCTCGAAGCGGCACCGGAAGCGATGTACAGCGAAGATGTGGAAACTGGCGTAGCGGCGATGAGCGCAATGATCGAGAAGTACGTCCGCGCCTATACCAGCCAGTACATGTGGACCATGAAGCGCTTCAAGAAGCGCCCCGCCGGCGAGAAGCGTTGGTACTGATCGGGGTCAAACGACAGCAGGGACGAGCGCATGCAAAACCAGAGACAGCATCCGCGTACCAATATGACGTGCCGCATCCGCATTGCGCATCCGGTCGTTGGCGAGGTCTTCGCTCAGACCCGCGATCTATCCGATGGCGGCGTCTACGTCCGTCATCCGGAGCTGGTGGTGCTGCATCCCGGCGACGTGGTGGCCGGCCAGGTCCAGGACCTGCCCACTCCGGCGCCGGAACTGCGGATGGTGGTGATGCGGGTGGATGCCGAAGGAGTCGGCCTGCGATTCGTGCGCGAAAACTGACTACTGGCCGGCTCAGTCGGGGGTAATCCGGTCGAGCCGGCGCAAGAATACGCTCATTTCCTTTTCAGCCTGCTTGTCACCATGCGCAATCGCGGCAGCGATGCCGCGCTCCCAGGCATGATGCGCGCCTTGCTTGTCGCCATCGGCCTGCAGCGCCTTGCCCAGCAGCTTCCAGGCCGCCGAGTACCTGGGGTCGAGTTCGACGCAGCGGCGCAGATGCTGGGCTGCCCTGCCCGGCTGTCCGGCGTCCAGGTAGCCCTTGCCAAGCCCGAAGCGGAGCATCGGATTGTCCATGCCTTGGGAGAGCATCTTTTCCAGCGATTCGAGCATCTTTTGGCCTTGAGTGGTACGTGGCGTCCAGTGGTTTCATCACTTTAGTGCAAAGCATTCACCGGGCAAGGCCGCCAGCATACGCCATTGGTCCTGGCTGTTACGCCTGTATCTTGCGGGCAATGTGTAACAGTCGTGTGGCGGTCAATGGGCTTCGTTCACGGCGCTGAGAAACTCCTGGGTGCGCTCCTCTTGGGGGTTGTTGAACAGCTCTTCCGGGCTGCCCTGCTCGTGAATCCTGCCCTGATGGAAGAAGCACACCCGATCGGCGAACTCGCGGGCGAAGCCCATCTGGTGGGTGACCATCAGCATGGTCAGGTTATGGGCCTCGCCAAGGCGGCGGATCACGTTCAGCACTTCGCCGCAGAGCTCCGGGTCCAGCGCCGAGGTCACTTCGTCGAACAGCATCACCTTCGGCCGCATGGCCAGTGCGCGGGCAATGGCGACGCGCTGCTGCTGGCCGCCGGACAGCTGTGCCGGGAAATGCTCCAGCTTGTCCTCCAGGCCGACCATCGCCAGCAGTTCCTCGGCCCGTTCCCGTGCTTCGGCCTTGCCGAGGCCAAGCACCTGCACCGGCGCTTCCACGACATTTTGCAGAACGCTCATATGTGGAAACAGGTTGAAACTCTGGAACACCATGCCGACCTTGCCGCGCACCCGTCGCAGGTGGCGCGCGTTGGCGGGGACCAGCTGGCCACCGGCATCGGGCATGTGCGTCAGCGGCTCGCCGTCGACTTCGATCACGCCTTCGTCAATGCCTTCCAGGGTCATCAGCACCCGTAGCAGGGTGGATTTCCCCGAACCGCTGGGGCCGATGATCGCCACCTTCTCGCCTTCCCCGATTTCCAGGTCGAGGCCATCGAGTACGGTCAGCTCGCCATAGCGCTTGGCCACGCCGGCGAAGCGCACCATCGGTTGCGCCGCGGTGGTCTGTGCAGGTGAACGGTTCGCCGCGTCGGCGGAATTGAGCAGCGTATTCATCGGGCCAGCTCCATGCGGTTTTCCAGGCGGCGCACGCACCAGGCGAGGCCGAGGCTGAGAATGAGGAAAAACAGGCCGACCATGGTGATCGGCTCCAGGTAGCGGAAACTCTCGGAGCCGATGTTCTTGGCCCGCTGCATGATTTCCACCACGGTGATCGCCGACAGTACCGGCGTGTCCTTGAGGATCGAGATCAGGTAGTTGCCCAGGGCCGGCAGCACCGGACGCAATGCCTGCGGCAGGATGACGTCGCGGTAGGCGGTCCAGGGCCGCATGTTCAGCGCGGTGACCGCTTCCCACTGCGAGCGTGGTACGGCATCCAGGCCGGCGCGGTAGACCTCGGCGGTGTAGCAGGCGTAATGCAGCGCAATGCCGATGATGCCGGCCTGCATGGCGCTGAGGCTGAGGCCGTAGTTGGGAAACACGTAAAAGAGGAAGTACACCTGGATCAGTAGCGGCGTGCTGCGGATGAACTCGATCAGTCCGGTGAGCGGCCAGGACAGCCAGCGCTTGCGGCTGCGTCGGCCGATGGCGAGGAACAGGCCGAGCACCACGGCGATGGCGAACCCGGCCAGCGCGATACCGATGGTGGTCAGCGAGGCATCCAGCAGGCGCGGCAGGATCTCGCGGGCGAACTGCCAGTCGAAGAAATTCATGACAGGCCTCCGCGCATACGTCCGCGGGCCAGCCGGCGTTCCAGCTGGCGCATGCCGAAGTTGATCGCCTGGGCCAGAACGAAGTAGATGAGCAGCGCCAGGCCGAAGATCTCCATGGTCATCAGCGTCGCCTGATCCAGCTGGCGGGCGCGGAAGGCCAGGTCCGAGAGTGTGATCAGCGATACCAGCGAGGTGTTCTTCAGCAGCTCGATCAGCAGGTTGGTTCCCGGCGGGATCGCCGCCAGCAGCGCCTGCGGCAGGATGATCCGACGCATGCGGGTGGCCGCTGTCATGTTCAGTGCCTGGCAGGCCTCGTGTTGGCCCTGATGCACCGAACGGATCGCGCCGCGCAGCACCTCGGCCCCGTAGGCGCCGATGTTCAGGCCCAGGCCGACCACCGCCACGGCGAACGCGCTCAGCTCGATGTTGAACGGTGGCATCGGCAGTACGAAATACAGCCAGAACAGCTGTACCAGCAGCGAAGAGCCGCGGAAGACTTCGATATAGGTGATGGCGATCCAGCGCAGTGGCGCCAGCGGCGACAGTCGTGCGAGCGCGCCGATCAGCGCGCAGGCAATGGCCAGCAGCGCGCCGAACAAGGTCACCTTGACAGTGATCCAGGCGCCCTGCAGCAGGAGGGGTAGCAATTCGATCATGATGGCGCTATCCGGTTGTCCGGAGCGCTGACCAAGGCTGCGCCAGCGGCGGCACAGCCTTGGTCAGCGTTCACAGGCGGGACAGCGGTCGGCGGCACCGACCAGCCGCCCGCCGGGCTTCAGGCGCCGCAGAGTTCGGCGGCAGTCTTGTCGGTGACGTTGGAGCGATCGAAGCCGAATGGCTCGATGGTCTTCAGATGCTCCTCGCTGCCCAGCCACTGCTTGAGTTCCGCATTGACCGCGTCACGCAGCGCCTTGTCCTGCGGGCGGAAGGCCAGCGCACCGTAACCGGCGCGGGCCGGATCGTCCTTGAAATCGGCGATGGCCTCGACATCGTCGCCGGCCTTCTCAGCCAACCCCTTCATCGTCAGCTGGGTGCCGATCGCGGCGTCGGCGCGGCCGCCGCGAACGGCCTGCAACTGGGACGTGGTATCCGGAACCTGGAGGATCTGCGAATCCTTGATGCCGGCCTTGCGCGCGTAGCCGAGGTTCACCGTGCCGGACATGATGGCGATCTTCACGTCGGGGTTGTTGGCGATGTCCTCGTAGCTGCGCAGGTTCTTCGGGTTGCCCTCGGCTACCAGCAGGGTGTCCAGCAGGCGGTAGTGCGGATCGGTGAACAGCACCTGCTTGCAGCGCTCCGGGGTGATGTACATGCCGGCGGCGATCAGGTCGAAGCGTCCGGCACGCAGGCCGGGAATCAGCGAACCCCATTCGGTGAGCACCGGCTTGATGGTGTCGATCTCCATGCGCTCGAATACCTTGCGCACGATTTCCGGTGATTCGCCGGTGACGCTGCCGTCGAGGGCGGTATAGGCGAAGGGCGTTTCGTTGGCATAGCCGATGCGGACGCTGCTGCTGTCCTTGATCTTTTCCAGGGTATCGGCCTGGGTGAGGCTGGCGAAACCGATGCTGGCCAGGGTGGCGCAGCCTATCAGCAGCCGGCGGGAGCGTGTCGTGATGGTGTTGTTCCTCATGGGGAGTTTCTCCTGTTCCTTTTAGAGACCCGAGGAATCGGATCGTTGGTTGTCTAGGAGGGTGTTGCTGGTTTCAGGTGTAAGGACGCCTGCGAAACGACAAGGTGCCGCAACAAACTGATCGACGATAGCCTGGCTCAATCAGGACGACGAAAAGGCGGCAAGCCAGGAGGGTACAAAAGCTGGCCATAAAAGGGAAATCGGAGGGGATATGGTTCGAATGGATGCGATCGCGATAATTGCTCGAAAGGCATGCGGTCGAGCATTGCATCGCTGACGATTGATAAAACGAAACGGCCCGCCAGAGGGCGGGCCGCTTTTGCCGTCAGTCGTTATCTAGAAGAACGTCAGGCCGGCCTGGAAGAGGCGCTCCACGTCACGGATGTGCTTCTTGTCCACCAGGAACAGGATGACGTGATCGCCGGACTCGATCACCGTGTTGTCATGGGCGATGAGCACCTGGTCGTCACGGATCACGGCCCCGATGGTCGCGCCTGGTGGCAGGGCGATCTTGCCGATGGCGCGCCCGACCACCTTGCTCGAGCGCGAGTCGCCATGGGCGATCACCTCGATGGCCTCGGCCGCGCCACGGCGCAGCGAGTGGGCGCTGACGATGTCGCCACGGCGTACGTGCGTCAGCAGGGTGCCGATGGTGGCAAGCTGCGGACTGATGGCGATGTCGATCTCGCCGCCCTGTACCAGGTCGACATAGGCCGGGTTGTTGATGATGCACATCACCTTGCGTGCACCCAGCCGCTTGGCCAGCAGCGAGGACATGATATTGGCCTCGTCGTCGTTGGTCAGGGCGAGGAACACGTCCGCCTCGTTGATGTTTTCCTCGACCAGCAGGTCGCGATCCGAGGCGCTGCCCTGCAGGATGATGGTGCTGTCCAGGGTGTCGGAGAGGTAGCGGCAGCGCGCCGGGTTCATCTCGATGATCTTCACCTGATAGCGGCTCTCGATGGCCTCGGCCAGCCGCTCGCCGATGTGCCCGCCGCCGGCGATGACGATGCGCTTGTAGTTCTCGTCGAGTCGGCGCATCTCGCTCATGACCGCGCGGATATGGCCCTTGGCAGCGATGAAGAACACTTCGTCATCGGCCTCGATCACCGTGTCGCCCTGAGGCAGGATCGCGTGATTGCGGCGGAAAATGGCCGCCACCCGGGTGTCGACGTTGGGCATGTGGCGGCGCAACTGGCGCAGCTCCTGGCCAACCAGCGGGCCACCGTAATAGGCACGCACCGCGACGAGCTGTGCCTTGCCTTCGGCGAAATCGATCACCTGCAGCGAGCCGGGATGCTCGATCAGGCGCTTGATGTAGTTGGTCACCACCTGCTCGGGGCTGATCAGCACGTCCACCGGGATCGCCTCGTTGGTGAACAGACCCGAGCGCACCAGATAAGCGGCTTCGCGTACGCGCGCGATCTTGGTCGGGGTATGGAACAGGGTGTAGGCGACCTGGCAGGCGACCATGTTGGTTTCATCGCTGTTGGTCACCGCCACCAGCATGTCGGCGTCGTCGGCACCGGCCTGGCGCAGCACTGTGGGAAACGATCCGCGCCCCTGGATGGTACGGATGTCCAGGCGATCACCGAGATCGCGCAGGCGTTCACCGTCGGTGTCCACCACGGTGATGTCGTTGGCTTCGCTGGCGAGGTGTTCGGCGAGGGTACCGCCGACCTGGCCGGCGCCGAGAATGATGATCTTCACGCGATCACTCCTGAGAGGCGGGCAATCGTTGCCGCTTCCATGTTGGGCTTGAGCGCACGGCGCCCGGTCGTTTAGGCAATGTGCCCACGCGGTTGTGCCGCGATCTTGATCAGCTTGGCATAGTAGAAACCGTCGTGGCCGTCCTCCTGCGGCAGCAACTGGCGACCGTGCGGTTGCTGGAGGCCGAAGCTGCCCGGCAGATCCAGCTCGCGAGCGCCCGGCGTGCGTTCGAGGAAGGCCCCGACCACCTCGCGATTCTCGGTTGGCAGCACCGAGCAGGTGGCGTAGAGCAGCACGCCACCGACTTCCAGGGTCGGCCACAGCGCATCGAGCATCTCACCCTGCAGCGCGGCGAGTGGCGCGATGTCCTCGGCCTGGCGGGTCAGCTTGATATCCGGATGACGGCGGATTACGCCGGTGGCCGAACAGGGCGCGTCGAGCAGGATGCGCTGGAATGGCCGGCCGTCCCACCACTGTGCGGTGGCGCGGGCGTCGGCAGCGACCAGCTCGGCGCTCAACTGCAGGCGATCAAGATTCTCCTGCACGCGCGCCAAGCGCTTGGGCTCAAGGTCCAGGGCGGTCAGGCCGGCCAGTTGCGGCTCGCGCTCGAGCAGGTGGCAGGTTTTGCCGCCCGGGGCGCAGCAGGCATCCAGCACGCGCTGGCCCGGCGCCAGGTCGAGCAGCGAGGCGGCCAGTTGCGCGGCTTCGTCCTGCACGCTGACTTTTCCTTCGGCAAAACCGGGCAGCTGATGCACGTCGCAGGGCGTGGCGAGACGGATGCCGTCCTCGCTGAACACGCAGGCATGCGCCTCGATGCCGGCGGCCTGCAGCTCGGCCAGGTAGGCGTCACGGCTGCCCTGGCGGCGATTGACCCGCAGCATCATCGGCGGGTGCGCGTTGTTGGCCGCACAGATGGCTTCCCAGTGCTCGGGCCAGTGGGCCTTGAGCGCCTTCTGCAGCCAGCGCGGATGCGCGACGCGAATGACCGGATCGTGTTCCAGCTCCGCCAGCAGCGCCTCGCCTTCGCGCTGAGCGCGCCGCAGCACGGCGTTGAGCAGGCCCTTGGCCCAGGGCTTCTTCAGCTTGTCGACGCAACCGACGGTTTCGCCAATCGCCGCATGGGCCGGAATACGGGTATGCAACAGCTGGTAAAGGCCGACCAGCAGCAAGGCCTCGACATCGCGATCGGCCGCCTTGAATGGCTTCTGCAACAGCCTGTCGGCCAGGCCCGCCAGACGTGGCTGCCAGCGGGCGGTGCCGAAGGCCAGCTCCTGGGTCAGGCCGCGGTCGCGCGCGTCCACCTTGCCGAGCACTTCCGGCAGGCTGCTGCCAAGTGACGCCTTGCCAGAGAGCACGACACCCAGCGCACGGGCTGCCGCCAGGCGCGGATTCATTGACCGAGTACCAGGCCGGGGGCGAACTGTTCGCGCCGGCTGTTGTACAGATCGGCAAAGCCGAGCGGTTTGCCGCCGGGCAATTGCAGGCGAGTCAGCAACAGGGCGCCTTCCCCGCAGGCCACGGTAAGCCCTTCCTTGCTCGCTTCGAGGATTCGCCCCGGCTCGCCCTGCCCTTCACCCAGTCGCGCGGCATGGATCTTCAGCGCATCGCCAGCCAGCATGCTGTGGCAAATCGGCCATGGATGGAAGGCGCGAATCAGTCGCTCCAGTTCGATGGCCGGCCGTGCCCAATCCACGCGGGCCTCGTCCTTGCTCAGTTTGTGCGCATAGGTGGCCAGGCTATCGTCCTGCACTTCCCCTGCGAGCGTGCCGTCGGCCAGGGCATCGACGGCCTGCACCACGGCCTGCGCGCCGAGTACGGCGAGGCGGTCGTGCAGGGTGCCGCCGGTGTCGTCGGCGGATATCGGCGTACGCACCTTGAGCAGCATCGGCCCGGTGTCCAGGCCGGCTTCCATCTGCATCACGGTGACGCCGGATTCGCTGTCACCGGCTTCGATGGCGCGCTGGATCGGCGCGGCACCACGCCAGCGCGGCAGCAGCGAGGCATGGCTGTTGATGCAGCCCAGGCGCGGCATGTCGAGCACCGCCTGCGGCAGGATCAGGCCATAGGCGACCACCACCATCAGGTCCGCCTGCAGCGCTGCCAGCTCCGTCTGCGCCGTCGGGTCACGCAGCGTCTGCGGCTGCAACACGGGGATGCCGTGCTGCACGGCGAGCTGCTTGACCGGGCTGGGCATCAGCTTCTGCCCGCGGCCGGCCGGGCGATCCGGCTGGGTGTAGACGGCAACGATCGTTCTGCCCGCATCGAGCAGGGCCTGCAGATGCTGGGCGGCGAATTCGGGGGTGCCGGCGAAAACGATGCGCAAGGGCTGGGTCATGGGGGCTCGCTAAGAAAAAGGCTTGCCGTAGCAAGCCTTCGAGGTTCGGGAATCAAGCCTGCTGGCGGTGAATTTTTTCCAGCTTCTTCTTGATCCGATCGCGCTTGAGACTGGAGAGATAGTCGACGAACAGCTTGCCGTTGAGGTGATCGCACTCGTGCTGGATGCATACCGCGAGCAAACCTTCGGCTACCAGCTCGTAGGGCTTGCCGTCGCGATCCAGCGCCTTGATCCGCACCTTCTGCGGGCGATCGACGTTCTCGTAGAAGCCCGGTACCGAAAGGCAGCCTTCCTGATACTGGTCCATCTCGTCGGTCAGCGACTCGAACTCGGGGTTGATGAAGACCCGCGGCTCGGACCGGTCCTCGGACAGGTCCATCACCACCACGCGCTTGTGCACATTGACCTGCGTCGCCGCCAGACCGATGCCGGGCGCCTCGTACATGGTCTCGAACATGTCGTCGATCAGCTGGCGGATGTCGTCATCGACCACATCCACCGGTTTGGCGATGGTGCGCAGCCGCGGATCGGGAAATTCAAGGATGTTCAGAATGGCCATATGCGTTTGTGATGCACTTATGGAATAAAGTCAAAAGCCGCTGCTAAGATGCCGAGCAGCAGGGAAAACGGCTTAATGCCGCGTTCCACAAGGGCTCCGCAGCGCTAGGGCGCTTTACGTGAAGGCACATAATAAAGGGATTCACCACATGAGGAAATCACTACTCGCCCTGCTGCTGCTGGCCGTGGGTGGACTCGCTCAGGCCGCGGTGCAGCTCAAGGACAATCATCCGGAGCGCTATACCGTGGTGAAGGGCGACACACTCTGGGACATTTCCGGCCGCTTTCTGCGCGAGCCGTGGAAATGGCCGGAGCTATGGCACGCCAATCCGCAGATCGACAATCCTCATCTGATCTATCCCGGTGACACCCTGAGCCTGGTCTATGTCGACGGCCAACCGCGGCTGGTCCTGGACCGCGGCGCTTCGCGCGGCACCATCAAGCTGTCCCCCAGCGTCCGCACCACATCGATGGCCGAAGCCATCCCGACCATACCGCTCGAGGCGATCAACAGCTTCCTGCTGAGTAACCGCATCATCGATACCGCCGAGCAGTTCCAGGGTGCGCCCTACATCGTCGCCGGCAATGCCGAGCGGGTGATCAGCGGCGCCGGCGATCGGATCTATGGCCGCGGCAGTTTCGCCGCGGGCATGCCGGCGTACGGCATCTTCCGCCAGGGCAAGACCTACGTCGACCCGGATACCGGCGAATTCCTCGGCATCAATGCCGATGACATCGGCACCGTGGAAATCGTCGAGGTCGAAGGCGACATCGCCACCATGCAGCTGACCCGCACCACACAGGAAGCCCGCATTGGCGATCGTCTGTTCCCCAGCGAGGAGCGGTCGGTCAACTCGACGTTCATGCCCAGCGCGCCCTCGGCGGACGTGAACGGTGTGATTCTCGATGTCCCGCGTGGCGTTACCCAGATCGGCCAGTTCGATGTGGTCACCCTGAACAAGGGGGCTCGCGACGGGCTGAAGGACGGCAACGTGCTGGCGGTGTACAAGACCGGCGAAACCGTGCGTGACCGGGTGACCGGCGAGAACGTGAAGATTCCAGACGAGCGCTCTGGCCTGTTGATGGTATTCCGCACCTACGACAAGCTCAGCTACGGCCTGATCCTGCAGGCCACCCGCTCGCTGGCGGTAAGCGACAAGGTTCGCAATCCCTGATCGAACAAGGCCCCGCATGCGGGGCCTTTTCATGCCGCAAGGAACGCCACCGCAAGGATGCGGTGCAACGAGACAAGGAGCGCTCGCCCATGCCTGCCATTTCCCCTGCCGAGCTCGATGCCCGGCTGCGCCTGCATCTGCTGCCCGAGCTGGGACCGCGGCGTTTGCGCAAATTGCTCAGTGCCTTCCCCGATGCCGCTTCGGCGCTTAGCGCGCCGGCCAGTGCCTGGCGCTCCCTGGGTTTGCCGGCAAGCTGTGCCGAGCCGCGGCGTAGCGCCGACATCCGCGAGCGCGCCAGCACGGCCCTGGCCTGGCTGGAAGGGCCTGCGCGACACCTGCTCTGCTGGGACGATCCCGGCTACCCCGCCTTGCTGGCCGAACTGCCGGACGCCCCGCCACTGCTCTTCATTGCCGGCGATCCGGCTCTGCTCGAGCGGCCACAGCTGGCGATGGTCGGCAGCCGGCGTGCATCGCGCAATGGACTGGACAACGCCAGGGCCTTCTCCCGCAGCCTGGCCGGTGCCGGCTTCGTCATCACCAGCGGTTTGGCACTGGGCATCGACGGCGCGGCACACCAGGGCGCACTGGATACCGGCGGCAAGACCGTCGCGGTGCTCGGCACCGGCCTCGAACGGCTGTATCCACAGCGTCATGCCGACCTGGCTGGCCAGATCGTCGAGCAAGGCGGCGCGCTGGTGTCCGAACTGCCGCTGGACTGCCCACCGCAGGCGGGCAACTTCCCGCGCCGCAACCGCATCATCAGCGGCCTGTCGCTGGGTGTACTGGTGGTCGAGGCGAGTCCATCCAGTGGCTCGCTGATCACCGCGCGACTGGCTGCCGAACAAGGTCGCGAGGTGTATGCGATTCCTGGATCGATTCACCATCCCGGCGCGCGTGGCTGTCATCAGCTGATTCGACAGGGCGCGACGCTGGTGGAGTCGGTCGAGGACGTGCTCGAAGCCCTGCGTGGTTGGCAGCGACTGGCGCCGCATCCGCCGGCCGCAGCGGCGGATGCGCAGCGCGGGCATCCGCTGCTGCGCGAGCTGTTGGCCGCGCCGCTGAGCAGCGAAGCGCTGGCGCTGGCGCTCGATCGGCCGTTGGCACAGGTGCTGGCCGAACTCACCGAGCTGGAAATCGACGGGCGGGTCGCCTGCGACAACGGCCTCTGGTCGGCCCGGACGCTGTCATAGGCCAGGGCACCGTAGTGCCGTAGATCGGGTTGAGTACAGCGTAATCCCGCACGGGGAGGATCGACTCATAACCCGCGGCGTGAGCCGGGCCTGGTCGCAGTGCTCCTCGACCCGGGTAGCTTCGCCCTCCGAGCTACGCAAGCTGTTCAACCCCTGCGCGGCGGCGAGGAGCTTGGGTACACTGCTGCCCTTTATCGAGCAGAGGTCGCCATGATCGGTAACTGGCGTGTGCAGCAGGTCGCTCGGGTAGTCCGGGCAGGTGGAGTGATTGGCTACCCCACCGAAGCGGTTTGGGGGGTGGGTTGCGATCCCTGGGACGAGGACGCGGTGATGCGCCTGCTGGCGCTCAAGGAGCGGCCGGTGGAGAAGGGCCTGATCCTGATCGCCGATGCCGTCGAGCAGTTCGATTTCCTTCTGGAGGATCTGCCCGAGCGTTGGCTCGATCGTCTGGCCGGAACCTGGCCAGGACCGAACACCTGGCTGGTGCCGCATCGCGGTCGCCTGCCGGAGTGGATCACCGGACGCCACGACAGCGTTGCCCTGCGGGTGACCGATCATCCGCTGGTCGCCCGACTGTGCGCGCTGACCGGGCCGCTGGTATCGACTTCCGCCAACCCGGCCGGTCGTCCCGCGGCGCGCTCGCGCTTGCGGGTCGAACAGTATTTCCCGCGACAGCTCGACGCCGTGTTCAACGGCCCGCTGGGCGGGCGGCGCAACCCCAGCGTCATCCGCGATTTGCGCACGGGCGAGGTGATTCGCCCGGCCTGAGCGGGCGGCGCACCTTCACCGCACACTCGCCGAGCGGCGGCTTCGGCCCCGCCTGCGCTGCGATCAGGGCAGCAGGATCGTCGATCCGGTGGTTTGCCCCGCGGTCAGCTTGCGCTGGGCTTCGGCCGCTTCGCCGAGAGCATAGCGCTGGCCGATCTCGACCTGGACCCTGCCGCTGCCGATCATCTCGAACAGCTCGTCGGCCATGGCCTGCAGACGTTCCGGCGTGTCGGCATAGCCGGCCAGGATCGGCCGGGTGACGAACAGCGAGCCCTTCTGCGCCAGGATACCCAGGTTGACTCCGGTGACGGCGCCCGAGGCGTTGCCGAAACTGACCAGCAGGCCGCGCGGGGCGACGCAGTCCAGCGAGGTTTCCCAACTATCCTTGCCCACTGAGTCATAGACCACCGGGCACTTCCTGCCTTCGGTCAGCTGCAGCACGCGCTGCACCACATCTTCACGGGTGCGATCGATGGTAGCCCAGGCGCCGAGGGCCTTGGCGCGCTCGGCCTTTTCCGCCGAGCCGACCACACCAATCAGGCGGGCGCCCAGTGCACTGGCCCACTGGCACGCGATGGAACCGACGCCGCCTGCGGCAGCATGGAACAGCACGGTCTCGCCGGCCTGCAGCGGGTGAACCTGACGCAGCAGGTACTGGCAGGTCAGACCCTTGAGCATCACCGCAGCGGCCTGCTCGTAGCTGATCGAATCCGGCAGTTTGACCAGATGCCGCGCCGGCAGCGTGTGGTGTTCGCCATAGGCGCCCAGCGGCCCGGTGGCATAGGCGACCCGGTCTCCCGGCTGCAGGCCTTGCACGCCCTCGCCCACCGCTTCGACCTCACCGGCGCCTTCGGTGCCCAGCCCGGACGGCAGGCTGGGCGGCTGGTACAGACCGCCGCGGAAATAGGTGTCGATGAAGTTCAGGCCGATGGCGTGGTTGCGTACGCGCACTTCGCCCGCGCCCGGCTCGCTGAGCGGTACATCGACCTGTTCCAGAACCTCGGGACCGCCGTGCTGGCTGAATTGGATGCGCTGGGACATGTCTGGCTCCTGGTCGTTTAAAGAGCGCCTATCCAACCTGCCGGGGCTGCGTTCGTCAATCAGTCGGATGCTATGCTTGCCGGCCGACCCCGTTTCAAGCACCGCTCGGCCGCGTCATGTCGGCTGCGTGCGGTCATTCGCAAGGTGATTTCGTGAACCACAGGACCGAAGCCGTCAAAGCCTATCTGCTCGATCTGCAGGACCGAATCTGCGCTGCGCTGGAGGCCGAAGACGGCGGCGCTGGCTTCACCGAGGACGCCTGGACCCGGCCCGGTGGCGGCGGCGGCCGGACGCGGGTGATCGAGAATGGCGCGCTGATCGAGAAAGGCGGCGTGAACTTCTCCCATGTGCATGGCGACAGCCTGCCGCCTTCGGCCAGTGCCCATCGCCCGGAACTGGCCGGGCGTGGCTTCGAGGCGCTCGGCGTGTCGCTGGTGATCCATCCGCACAATCCCTACGTGCCCACCTCCCACGCCAACGTGCGCTTCTTCATCGCCGAGAAGGAAGGCGAGGAGCCGGTCTGGTGGTTCGGCGGCGGCTTCGACCTGACCCCCTACTACGGCACCGAGCAAGACTGCGTGCACTGGCACCGGGTCGCCCGAGATGCCTGCGCGCCGTTCGGCGCGGATGTCTATCCGCGCTACAAGGAATGGTGCGATCGCTATTTCCACATCAAGCACCGCAACGAGCCGCGCGGCGTCGGCGGGCTGTTCTTCGACGATCTGAACCAGTGGGATTTCGACACCAGTTTCGCCTTTATGCGCGCGGTCGGCGATGCCTACCTCGACGCCTATCTGCCCATCGTTCAGCGGCGCAAGGCCGCGCCGTTCGGCGAGCGCGAGCGGCAGTTCCAACTGCTGCGCCGCGGCCGTTACGTCGAGTACAACCTGGTCTACGACCGCGGCACCCTGTTCGGCCTGCAATCGGGCGGACGCACCGAATCGATCCTGATGTCGCTGCCGCCGCAGGTTGCCTGGGGTTACGACAAGCACCCCGAGCCGGGCACGCCGGAAGCGCGGCTGACCGAATACTTCCTGCAGGATCGCGACTGGCTGGCGGACCTGCCCTGAACGCCGGCGCGTGCTCCGGCCTGCGCGGCTCTTCAGAAACGAATTTGATGCGAATTTGATGCAGAGGTATTTTCGATGGATCGCTACGGCGTATTCGGCAACCCGATCGGCCACAGCAAGTCGCCGCAGATTCACACCCTGTTTGCCGCGCAGACGGGACAGGCGCTGAGTTACGAGGCGCTGCTGGCGCCGCTGGACGACTTCCCGGCATTCGCCCGGGCATTCTTGCGCGATGGCCTGGGTGCCAATGTCACCGTGCCGTTCAAGGAGCAGGCCTACCGGATGGCCGATCAGCTGACCGAGCGCGCCCGCCGCGCCGGTGCGGTGAATACCCTGAAGAGGCTCGAGGACGGCCTTCTGCTCGGCGACAACACCGACGGTGCCGGGTTGGTGAGCGATCTGCTGAACGCCGGCGTGACGCTGGCGGGTCAGCGCATCCTGCTGCTGGGTGCCGGCGGTGCCGTGCGCGGCGTGCTCGAGCCATTGCTGGCTCAGCAACCTGCCGCACTGATCATCGCCAACCGCACGCCGAGCAAGGCCGTGCAGTTGGCCCAGGCGTTCGCCGAACTCGGCCCGCTGTCCGCCAGCGCGCTGGCCGATCTTGCCGACCCGGTTGACCTGATCATCAATGGCACGTCGGCCAGCCTCGGTGGCGAACTGCCGCCACTGGCCGACAGCCTGATCCAGCCCGACCACACTTTCTGCTACGACATGATGTATGGCGCCAGGCCCACGGCGTTCTGCCAATGGGCTGCGGCGCTGGGCGCGACCACCCGTGACGGGCTCGGCATGCTGGTGGAGCAGGCAGCGGAAGCCTTTGAGCTGTGGCGTGGCGTGCGACCGGACACCGCGCCGGTGCTTGCCGAACTGCGTCGTCAGTTGAGCTGAATCAGCCGCTGAAATGGATGCGCTGGTGCACGTGCTGCGGGCGCTCCAGCTCGTCGACGATCCCTGCCGCGATGCGCTGCAACTCCCGGTAGGGGTTGGCGTCACCCTTGGCGGCCGCCTCGGCCAGTGTCTCGACGGTCAACCGGTTGCCCGCCGAGGGTGCGTCCACCAGGGTCCAGTGCAACGGATGGGCTGCCAGCCGTTGCAGCGCCGCTTCTACCTCGGGCTGCTGCGCAATCGCCGGAAAGTCGGCGACCAGCAGCAGGCGCCCGACACTCGCCCGCGACAACCCAAGCAGCAGCGCCTCAACCGCCTGGTAGAGATCGTGCCGTGGCGATTCGCCGGTGACGGCATCGAGGCTCGGCAGCTGTGGCGTATGGAACAGGCAGATCACAGCGTCCATACCGGCCACGCTTTCACTGACGCTCAGCGGATCGAACGGATCGCCCGGCTTGGTTCGCAGTCCCGGTCGGGCGGAAATCGAATTGAGCTCTTCGAGCAATGCCACCGCTTCATGCTGGCGGCTGAGCAGTTCCACCAGCAGCGCACTGCCCAGATCGGCATGCGCGCCGTACAGCGCGAACTTCAGCCTGGGGGTTTCCGCGTTGAGCACGACGCGAGTGCCGCTCAGCGGCGCGTGATCAGGTAGCCGATCAGCGCGCAGGCGCCAGCGGCCAGTGCCAGGGTACCCAGCGGATGCTCCTTGGCGCAGTCGCGCGCGGCGCGGCCAGCTTCACGGGTGCGCTTGGACAGGTCGGCATAATGCTCGTCCCAGTGTTGGTCGTGCCAGAGCGATTCGGCCCGTGAGCGCAGGGCGCCGAGCCGGTGGCGCGAGTCGCGCGTGGCATCGTGCTTGAGCTCGTCTAGCGCACGCATCAGGCTGTCGATCTCGTGCTGGACTTCTTCGCGGGTGGTGGGCTTGCTGAAGCGGGACATGGTGGATCTCCCCTCGGGTAAGTGTGACCCTTTGACCCCGAAAAGGCCCGGAGGTGCCATGCGGCCATGCGCAGCTCCAGCGCAGCGAGCATCGGCTCGGTCCGACCGACTTTCGCTGGACCGCTCAACGGCAACAGGCGAGTCGCCGCGCGATTACCTATACTGCGCGACGTCTACCACGGCGCATTGTGCGCAGCACGCCCTTTCATCGCGGGGAAAACCAATCGTGAAATTTCGTCGTACGTTGGCCAGCTTGTTGTTCCTCTGCCTGGCCTCGTTGCCGGGCATCCATGCCCAGGCCAAGCCGGCGGTTCAGGAACTCGCCTCCGGCAGCGCCTTGCTGGTCGATCTGAACACCAACGAAGTGCTCTATTCCAGCAACCCCGACCTGGTGGTGCCGATCGCCTCGGTGACCAAGCTGATGACCGCCATGGTCGTGCTGGACGCCAAGCTGCCGCTGGATCAGACCTTGCCCGTCACCATCCGCGAGGCCAGGGAGATGCAGGGCGTGTTCTCGCGCGTGCGCATCGGCAGCGAGATCAGCCGTCGCGAGATGCTGCTGCTGACGCTGATGTCTTCCGAGAACCGCGCCGCGGCCAGCCTCGCGCACCATTATCCGGGCGGCTACTCGGCGTTCATCCAGGCGATGAACGCCAAGGCCCGCGCACTGGGCATGACCCGCACCCGCTACGTCGAGCCGACCGGGCTGTCCGAGCGCAACGTCTCCAGCGCCAACGACCTGGTCAAGCTGATTCGTGCCAGCCGTCAGTACGCATTGATCCAGCAATTCAGCACCACTGGCGAAAAGACCGTGGCGTTCCGCAAGCCCAATTACACCCTGGGTTTCCGCAACACCAACGCGCTGGTGCGCAAGAACAATTGGGACATTCAGCTGAGCAAGACCGGCTTTACCAACGCCGCCGGCCATTGCCTGGTGATGAGCACTACCATGAAGAAGCGCCCGGTGGCCTTCGTGGTCCTCGATGCATTCGGCAAGTACACCCACATGGCCGACGCCAATCGCCTGAAGAAGTGGCTGGAAACCGGCACCGTGACCCCGGTGCCTGCCGCGGCGCTGGCCTACAAGCAGCAGAAGCAGGCGCAGCGGCAACTGGCCGGTCAGCCTGCCGACGCGGCGCAGGTGCTGGTCGAAGCCCGCTGAGCTTTGTTCCCCGCTGTGTGGCGCTTGCGCCGCGCAGCGAAAATTCTTGAGTTCGCTCAACTCTTTTTGCCGAGCGTCGTTCCTATCATGAACGCCATTCGCACCCGCGCCTGATCGGACCGCCGATGACACGTCGCCGCTTCCCCGCCTGGCTCGCCAGCCTCGCCCTGCTGATCCACCTGCTGAGCATGCCGCTGTCGGGCCTGTTGCCGGCGGATGCCAAGCGGCTGCTCGGCTGGAGTGGTCATTGCCCGCAGATGCAGGCGCAGCAGTCGCATGCGCTGCACGAATCGGCGGCCCATGGCGAGCATGAGCCGAGCACGCATGGCGGGATGCCGCCGTGCTGCTGCTGTGCCGGTTCGATTGGCCTGGCAACGCTGCCCAGCCCATCGCCGCTGCTGCCACAGCAAGCCGGTGGGCGCCTGATCCTCGCTGTCGATGCGCGCGCCCATCGGCCGTCGCCACGGCATCAGTGGCCGGCGCTCAACCCTCGCGCCTCTCCCCTCGCCTGACGCCGCTGGCGTCATCCTTCGTTGTCATGCCTGAACTGCCCGCTCCTGCCGATGGCTGGCGTGCGGGCGCCTGCCGACGGCTATTCGCCGCGCGGCCATGCCTGTTGCACAAGGAACATGCGAGATGCTCGACCATCCTGCGCACCCATCGCGGCGCCCTGCGCGGCCGCGTCTGCTCATCGCGGCCCTGGCCGCTGCTTATCTGCCGGCAAGCCTTGCCGATACCACCGCCTCCGCGCTGTCGCTGGGCAGCAGCACTATCACCGCCACCCAGTCGGGTGGTGGCCTGCCGACCAGCAGCGTGATCAGTTCGGTCGATCTGCTCGGCGGCGACATCCTCGAGCAGCAGCCGGTGCTCTATGCCTGGGAACTGTTTCGTCGCGCGCCGGGGGTGATGCTTACCGAATTCGGCCAGGGCACCAGCTCCGGCAAGCTGTCCTTTCGCGGCTTCAATGGCGAAGGCGAAGTCAATGCGGTCAAGCTGCTGATCGACGGCATCCCGAGCAACAGCAACGACGGCAACATGCCGTACCTGGACATGCTGTTCCCGCTGGAGATCGACGGCATCGAGGTGGTCCGTGGCACCAACGATCCGCGCTACGGCCTGTACAACATTGCCGGCAATGTTGCCGTGCAGTCGCGTATCGGCGGCGATTACGGCAAGACGCGCCTGCGCTATGGCAGCTACGACACCCAGGAGCTGCAGCTGGCCAAGGGCATCGAAAGCGGCAACTGGACGCAGAACTACTTCATCGGTCAGCAGAAGAGCGATGGCTATCGCGACCATGCCGGCAGCGAGCGCACCAGCCTGTCCGGCAAATGGTTCTACACGCCGGACGCCGGCAACTGGCGCCTTGGCCTGATCGCCCGGCACTACGAGGCCGAGGCCGACGAGCCGGGTTATCTTTCCCGTGAGGATGCCCGCCACTCGTCACGCCAGTCCTATGCGCTGTCGTCCAGCGACATGGGTGAGCGGCGCATGAACCAGCTCAGCCTGCATCTCGACAGCCAGCTGGCCAGCGATCTCAGCTGGGCGACCAAGGTCTGGCTCAACACCCTGGACGACGACCGCTGGGTGCGTTTCTCCCTGGCCCAGCCGCAACAGCGACGCACCAGCGAGGAGAAGCACTATGGCGCGCGTACCTCGCTGACCTACCGCCCGGATGTCGCCTGGCTCCATGACCTGGCCCTCGAAGGCGGCCTGGACACCGAGCAGCAGCGCAACCGCAGTGAGCGCTACACCACCGTCGAACGCCAGATCGTGACCCAGACCCGCGACCAGCGCTTCGACTACGACAGCTACGGCGCCTACCTGCAGGCGGTGGTCCAGCCGGTCGAGTCGCTGAAGATCATCCCGGCGTTTCGCGTCGACCGCATCGAGGGCGACTACACCGACGAACTGAGCGGCAACGATTACACGATCAACGACTACGGCAGCATCGAGCAGCCGAAGATCAGCCTGATCTACACGCCCATCGAGCAGTTGAGCCTCTATGGCAACTGGGGCCGGACCTTCCAGATCGGCACCGGGGCGGCCGCCTACAAGGTGCCGCCGCGCACCAGCGATCTTTCACCATCGATCAACGATGGCTGGGAGACCGGCATCAAATTCAGCCCGGCGCACTGGATCGACGGCCGCATCGCCTATTGGGAGCAGGTGGCCTCCGACGAGGTGCGGCGCCGGCTCAACGACCCCAGCGGTGAATCGGAGAATCTCGGGCAGACCCGCCGCTGGGGCTATGACGCCCAGCTCAACCTCTACCCCGCCAGCGATCTGAGTCTGTGGCTGGCGCACTCCTGGCAGTTCTCCGAAATCGAGAAGGCCGACCCCAGCCTGCCGGCCAGCCAGGGCCAGCAGATCGACCACGTGCCGCAGCGCCTGTACTCGGCCGGCAGCAGCTACCAGGCGACGCCGGACCTGCAGCTCAGCGCCTGGCTCAACGGCCAGACCGACTACTACCTCGAGCGCGAGAACACCCAGGGCAAGTACGGCGGCTATGTGCTGTTCAACCTGGGCGCCAGCTACCAGCTGACCGAGCAGCTGGTCGTCGACCTGCAGCTGAAGAACCTCACCGACCGTTACTACGAGTACGTCTGGTACGACGGCGCCGAGACGCTGCATGCGCCGGGTGATGGCCGCGCGCTGTATGCGGCCGTGACCCTGGACTTCTGACCGGCATGAAGCGCTATCTGTATCTCGCGCACCGTTGGCTGGGCATCGGGTTGGGCCTGTTCGTCCTGCTCTGGATCGTCAGCGGCGTGGTGATGCTCTTCGTCGCTTATCCCAAGCTGACCCCGGAGGAGCACCTGTCGCGCCTGCAGCCGTTGAGTGCCGATTGCTGCATCGCACCGGCTGCAGCGCTTGCCGCCAGCGCTGACCCGCGTACGCCGCTCAGCCTGCGTCTGACCAGCGCCGGTGGCTCGCCGCGCTACCTGTTGGACTACGGCGACGGCCCGCTGCTGGCGGTCGATGCGCGCAGCGGGGGACGGATCGAACGCATCGGCGCGACCGAAGCATTGGCCAGCGCGCGGCAATTCGCAGGGGGTGCCAAGGTGCAACTGCTCGGTCGGGTCGAGGAAGATGCCTGGACGCGCAACCATGCCCTGGACCGCGAGCGCCCGCTGTACCGCGTGGAGGCGGACGATGCCGCGGGACACCTTCTGTACGTCTCCAGCCACACCGGGCTGGTGGTGCGCGACGCCACGGCCCACGAGCGCGCCTGGAACCTGCTGGGGGCCTGGCTGCACTGGCTCTATCCGTTGCGTGAAGCGCTGCCGAAGCCGATGTGGTCAGTGGCACTGGTCTATGGCGCGCTGCTGGCTGCGGTGCTGGTGCTGCTGGGCATGCTGATCGGCCTGTTGCGCTGGCGCTTCGCCGGTCGCTACCGCAACGGCTCGCACTCGCCCTACCCGACTGGCGCCGGCCGCGTGCATCACGTTGGCGGGCTGCTGGGCGGGGTGGCGCTGCTGGTCTGGCTGGCCAGCGGCATGCTGTCGATGGAGCCCTGGGGTTTGTTCGAGAAGCATTCGACCATTGACGCGGGCGTGCTGCGTCAGGTGCCGCTAAACGCCGAGATGGTGGACCTGGATCTGGCGCCTGCGCTCGCCCGCCTGCAGCAGGCCGGCATCGCGCCGGTGGAACTGCAGTGGCACACGCTCGGTGATCAGCCTTACCTGCTCGGTACCGATGCGGGCGGCGAAACGCGCATCCTGCCCATAGCATCCGCGACGCCGGCGCAGGTGCGCCTGGAACGCGAGGCGCTGGAGCGCATGGCTCGCGAGGCCTGGCCGGAGCAGCATCTGCGCTTCGAGTGGCTGGAGCAGGAAGACTTCCACTACTACGCCCGCAGCGAACCGAGCCTCTACAGCCATCTGCCGCGGCGGCTGCCGATGCTGCGGGTGCGCTTCGACGATCCGGCCGCTACCTGGCTGCACCTCGATCCCTACAGCGGCACCGTCATCGAACAGCTCGACCAGCGCCGACGGGCGGTGCGCTGGTTGTTCAAGCTGCTGCACAGCTGGGACTGGCCGCCATTGCTGCAACGGCCACTGCTGCGTGACGGCCTGCTGCTGGCGTTCAGCGGCGGCATGCTGGTGATCGCCAGCAGTGGCGTGCTGCTGGGCTGGCGTCGGCTGCGTGGTCGGCCACGGCGTGCCAGGGCAAGGGCTGCGCGCCCAGCTCAGCCGTCGCGGCTGGCAAAGCTCGCTGCGCCCGGGCGATCCGATGCAACGATGCCGGAGCAGCCGACTCAAACGACAACATTTCCCTTAGCACAGCGGGAACCGACGTCGAATGAGCACCCCAGACGATAGCTATATCCAGTGGCTGGTCGAGCAGTCCATGTTGCAGGCAGCGCGCGAGCGGTCGCGCCTCTACGCCGGTCAGGCGCGGCTCTGGCAGCGGCCCTATGCCCTGGCGCGTCCGCGCGATGCCAGCGCCATCGGTTCGGTGTGGTTCACCGCTTACCCGGCGGCCATCATCACCCCCGAGGGCGGGACGGTGCTCGAAGCACTGGGTGACGATCGCCTGTGGAGCGCGCTCTCCGAGCTGGGTGTGCAGGGCATCCACAACGGCCCGATGAAGCGTTCCGGCGGCCTGTGCGGTCGCGAGTTCACGCCGACCATCGACGGCAACTTCGACCGCATCAGCTTCGATATCGACCCGAAGCTGGGCACCGAAGAGCAGATGCTCCGGCTCAGCCGCGTCGCCGCCGCACACAACGCCATCGTCATCGACGACATCGTCCCGGCGCACACCGGCAAGGGCGCCGACTTCCGCCTCGCGGAAATGGCCTACGGCGATTACCCCGGGCTCTACCACATGGTCGAGATCCGCGAAGAGGACTGGGCGCTGTTGCCCGATGTGCCGCCAGGGCGCGATTCGGTCAACCTCGAGCCGCCAGTGGTCGACCGCCTGCATGAAAAGCACTACATCGTCGGCCAGTTGCAGCGGGTGATCTTCTTCGAGCCCGGCATCAAGGACACCGACTGGAGCGTCACCGGCGAAATCACCGGGGTCGACGGCAAGGTGCGGCGCTGGGTCTACCTGCACTATTTCAAGGAGGGCCAGCCATCGCTGAACTGGCTCGATCCGACCTTCGCCGCCCAGCAGTTGATCATCGGCGATGCCCTGCATGCCATCGACGTCGCCGGCGCACGGGTGCTGCGCCTGGATGCCAACGGCTTCCTCGGTGTCGAGCGGCGCGCCGAGGGCACCGCCTGGTCCGAGGGCCATCCGCTGTCGGTCACCGGCAACCAGCTGCTGGCCGGCGCGATCCGCAAGGCCGGCGGTTTCAGCTTCCAGGAGCTGAACCTGACCATCGACGATATCGCCGCCATGTCGCACGGCGGCGCCGACCTGTCCTACGACTTCATCACCCGCCCGGCCTATCACCATGCGCTGCTTACCGGTGACACCGAGTTCCTGCGCATGATGCTGCGTGAGGTGCACGCGTTCGGCATCGATCCGGCCTCGCTGATCCATGCGCTGCAGAACCACGACGAACTGACCCTGGAGCTGGTGCACTTCTGGACGCTGCATGCCTACGACCACTACCACTACAAGGGGCAGACCCTGCCCGGCGGGCACCTGCGCGAGCTGATCCGCGAGGAGCTGTACGAACGGCTGACCGGCGAGCACGCGCCCTACAACCTCAAGTTCGTCACCAACGGTGTGGCCTGCACCACCGCCAGCGTGATCGCGGCGGCGCTGAACATCCGTGATCTGGACGCCATCGGCCCGGCCGAAGTCGAGCAGATCCAGCGCCTGCATATCCTGCTGGTAATGTTCAACGCCATGCAGCCCGGCGTGTTCGCCCTCTCCGGCTGGGACCTGGTCGGCGCCCTGCCGCTGCCGGCCGAGCAGGTCGAGCACCTGATGGGCGACGGCGATACCCGCTGGATCAACCGTGGCGGCTATGATCTGGCGGACCTGGCACCCGAGGCGTCCACGTCCGCTGAAGGTTTGCCGAAAGCCCGCGCCTTGTACGGCAGCCTGGTCGAGCAACTGCAGACCACAGGTTCGTTCGCCTGCCAGCTCAAGCGCATCCTCAGCGTGCGCCAGGCCTACGACATCGCCGCGAGCAAGCAGATCCTGATTGCCGATGTGCAGGCGCCGGGGCTGCTGGTCATGGTCCACGAACTGCCGGCCGGCAAAGGCGTGCAGATCACCGCGCTGAACTTCAGCGCCGAGACCATCAGCGAAACCGTCTGCCTGCCCGGCGTGGCGCCCGGCCCGGTGGTGGACATCATTCACGAGCGGGTCGAAGGCGACCTTACCGAGAACTGCGAGCTGGTGCTCAACCTTGATCCCTACGAAGGCCTGGCGCTGCGCGTGGTGAGTGCCGCGTCGCCGGTGATCTGAGCGGCCTCTTCGCGAGCGCCGGGCAGGCGGCTATAGTGCGCGCCGGCCCGGGGCTCGTCCTCGCCTTCGAGGACTTCGCGTGTCGTTCACCCCGCTTCTTCGCCGCCTCTGTCTGCTGCTCGCATGTATGGCATGGGCCGGCACTCCGGCTTCGGCACAGACCACCTGCCTGCCCGGCCAGCAACCGATCTGCCTGAGTGGCAGCTGCCTTTGCGTGCCCGGCTCGGCCACCGATACCCAGGCCGTGTACGGCCGCCTGCAGCGCATGGCCGCGCTGGCGCTGCAGAACTGGATTCAGCAATCGCGGGATCGTCTGGTGGCCGGCGGCGTCGCGCCGCTGCCGCTGCATGTCCGCTCGCAGCTCGAACCGTATTTCGAGCTGGCCGTGCTGGAGAGCGCGCACTACCGCGTCGGCGACGAGGTGGCGCTGAATGCCGGCAACACCCTGCTGCGCAACCCGGACGTCAACGCCGTTACCCTGATCGACGTCATCGTCTTCCGGCACGAGCGCGATGCGCAGGACAACGTCGCGCTCTGGGCTCACGAGCTCAAGCACGTCGAGCAGTACCAGGAATGGGGCGTCGCCGAATTCGCCCGGCGCTACACGCACGACTTCCTTGCCGTGGAACGCCCGGCCTATGCGTTGGAGCGCGAGGTGGAGAAGGCGTTACAGCTCGCGGATGAGCAGCGCTGAGCGGGTGCTGCCGGTGCGGTTGGTGCAAATTGGTGGGCTGAAGCCCACCCTATGTATGGACTCGCCCCCACCTGTCAACCTTCTGCTCTTTGAACACCGCAACCCGGTTGCATCTATTTATCAGGCCTGTTCGAGGAAGCCTCGTCGGGCTTCTGGCCAACATCAGTTCAGCTCGCGGTATGCCCATTACGTAGAGGCTTCAAGAGCCGGTAGGGTGGCAGGCATCGTTCCGCGACGGTCTGACCTGGGGTCAATGTTCTTCAGCGATGTAGGGTGGGCTTCAGCCCACCAATAACGCCAGCCGGAAACCAAAAAACCCCGCCGAGGCGGGGCTTCTGTCGCAGGTTGCGCGGCCAGGCTCAGAAAGCCGGGACCACGGCGCCCTTGTATTTTTCCTCGATGAACTGGCGCACTTGTTCGCTGTGCAGCGCGGCAGCCAGTTTCTGCATGGCGTCGCTGTCCTTGTTGTCCGCACGGGCGACGAGGATGTTGACGTAGGGCGAGTCGCTGCCTTCGATCACCAGCGCGTCCTCGGTAGGATTGAGCTTGGCTTCCAGCGCGTAGTTGGTGTTGATCAGCGCCAGGTCGACCTGGGTCAGCACGCGCGGCAGGGTCGCGGCTTCCAGTTCGCGGATCTTGATGCGCTTGGGATTCTCGGCGATGTCCTTGACGGTGGCGGTGATGCCGGCGCCGTCCTTGAGGCTGATCACGCCGGCCTTGGCCAGCAACAGCAGGGCGCGGCCGCCGTTGGTGGCGTCGTTGGGGATGACCACGGTGGCGCCGTCGGGCAATTCGTCCAGCGATTTGACCTTGCTCGAGTAGGCGCCGAAGGGCTCGATGTGCACGCCGGCCACGCTGACCAGCTCGGTGCCCTTGCCCTTGTTGAACTCGTCCAGGTACGGCTGGTGCTGGAAGAAGTTGGCGTCCAGGCGCTTCTCGGCAACCTGAATGTTCGGCTGCACGTAGTCGGTGAAGACCTTCACGTTCAGCTCGACGCCCTGCTCGGCCAGCTGCGGCTTGACGAACTCCAGCAGCTCGGCATGCGGCACGGCGGTGGCAGCGACGGTCAGGGTTTCGGCGGCCTGGGCGGAAAATGCCGCGACGGCGGCCAGGGCGGCAATCAGTTTCTTCATCGTTCGGTTCCTTCGTGAATTGAGCGGGAGGCGAAGGCTCGTTCGCCCTCGTTGCGGTTCATTTGCGCGAAAAATGGGTGACCAGCCGGTCGCCGACGCTCTGCAGCACCTGCACCAGCACCAGCAGCAGGACCACGGTGACCACCATCACGTCGGTCTGGAAGCGCTGGTAACCGAAGCGGATGGCCAGGTCGCCGAGGCCGCCGGCACCCACCACACCGGCCATCGCGGTGTAGGACACCAGGGTGATGGCGGTGACGGTAATGGCGGCGATGATGCCCGGGCGCGCCTCGGGCAGCAATGCGCTGAAGATGATCTGCCGCGTCGTCGCGCCCATCGCCTGGGTCGCCTCGATGATGCCGCGATCCACCTCGCGCAGCGCGGTTTCCACCAGGCGCGCGAAGAACGGCGCGGCGCCCACCACCAGTGGCGGAATGGCACCGGCGACGCCCAGCGAGGTGCCGGTGATCAGCACGGTGAACGGGATCATCACGATCAGCAGGATGATGAACGGCAGCGAGCGCAGCACGTTGACCACGAGCGACAGCACGGCATACAGCGGGCCGTTCTCGAACAGCTGGCGCGGGCCGCTGAGAAACAGCAGCACGCCCAGCGGCAGGCCGAGCAGGATGGTGAACAGCAGCGAGCCGCCGAGCATCAGCAGCGTGTCGAGCGTGGCCAGCCAGATCTCGTACCAGTCGACGTTCGTAAACAAAGAGCCGAACAAGGGTTCCATCAGCGCAGCACCTCCACATGCACGTCGGCCGCCTGCAGGCGGGCCATTGCCGCGTCCATGTCGCCGCCGATCAGCGACAGCGTGAGCTGGCCGTAGGGTGTGTCCTTGATACGGTCGATGCGACCCGAAAGGATGCTGTAGTCGACGCCGCTCTCGCGGGCGACGGTGCCCAGCAGCGGCTTGTAGGTGGCATCGCCCTGGAAGGTCAGGCGCAGGATGCGGCCCGGCACGTGGGCGAAATCGTCGTGCAGCTCGCTTTCGTCCATGGCTTCGTCTTCCAGCACGAAGCGCTGGGTGGTCGGGTGCCTGGGGTGCAGGAATACCTCGGTGACCGGTCCCTGCTCGACGATGGCACCGGCGTCCATCACCGCGACGCGATCGCAGACGCGGCGTATCACATCCATCTCGTGAGTGATCAGCACGATGGTCAGCTTCAGTTCGCGGTTGATCTCCGCCAGCAGCTGCAGCACCGATGCCGTGGTTTGCGGATCGAGCGCGCTGGTGGCCTCGTCACAGAGCAGGATGCTTGGTTCGGTGGCCAGGGCCCGGGCGATGCCGACGCGCTGCTTCTGGCCGCCGGAAAGCTGTGCCGGGTACTTGCGCGCGTGATCCTGCAAGCCGACGCGCTCGAGCAGGGCGGCGACCCGTCCGTCGATTTCGTTGCGCGAGTGATTGCCGGCCAGGCGCAGCGGCATGGCGACGTTGTCCGCCACGGTCTTGGACATCAGCAGGTTGAAGTGCTGGAAGATCATGCCGACGCGCTGGCGAAAGCGCCGCAGGCCGTCGGCATCCAGCGCGGTGACATCCTCGCCATTGACCAGGATGCGCCCGCCGGAGGGTTCCTCGAGGCGGTTGATCAGGCGCAGCAGCGTGCTCTTGCCGGCGCCGGAGTGGCCGATCAGGCCGAACACCTCGCCGGAGGCGATCTCCAGCTGGGTCGGCTGCAGGGCAGGGACGTCTCTGCCGCCGGTCCGATAGGTTTTGTGGACTTGATGGAATTCGATCACGGGCGAACCTTGTGGGTGCGACGTTGCTTGCCGGGATAATCGGCGAAAGCCCGACATTCTACCCGTTTGGCCCCGGGGTCGCTCGCCCGCACTGTTTCGATTGGCTGAATATATCGCCGTCATAGGCAATGCAAATCGTCGCAGGCGGCAACCTTGCGGGGGTTGCGGCGGTCACTAACCGGTACGCCGTGAATCGATCACGCATCAGGTTCCGCTCGCGGTCCGATCGTTCGCGGTCCAGCTCACCCGCTAACCGAGGCCCATCATGACGGACAAGACCCCCAAACAGAGCGAGCTCGCCGGCACCGATACCGTCGATCGCGCGAACCATAGCGCCAAGCTCGACCAGCTGGAGACGTTTCGTAGCGACGCCACCGGCGAGGCGCTGCGGACCAATCAGGGCGTGAAGATCGCCGACAACCAGAACACCCTCAAGGCCGGTGACCGTGGCCCCTCGCTGCTCGAAGACTTCATCATGCGCGAGAAGATCACCCACTTCGACCACGAGCGCATTCCCGAACGCATCGTGCATGCCCGCGGTGCAGCGGCGCATGGCGTGTTCGTCAGTTATGACGACCACAGCGCGTTGACCAAGGCCTCGTTTCTCGCCGCCGAAGGCAAGGAGACGCCGGTCTTCGTGCGCTTCTCCACCGTGCAGGGCTCGCGCGGCTCGGCCGATACGGTGCGCGATGTCCGTGGCTTCGCCACCAAGTTCTACACCGACGAGGGCAACTTCGACCTGGTGGGCAACAACATGCCGGTGTTCTTCATCCAGGATGCGATCAAGTTCCCGGACTTCGTCCACGCGGTCAAACCCGAGCCGCACAACGAGATCCCGCAGGCGCAGTCGGCCCACGACAGCTTCTGGGACTTCGTTTCGCTGACCCCGGAATCGGCGCACATGGTGCTCTGGACCATGTCCGACCGTGCCCTGCCGCGCAGCTACCGGGCGATGGAAGGCTTCGGCGTGCACACCTTCCGCCTGATCAATGCCGAGGGCGTCAGCCGCTTCGTCAAGTTCCACTGGAAGCCGGTCGCCGGCGCGTTTTCGCTGGTCTGGGACGAGACGCTGAAGATCGCCGGCAAGGACCCGGACTTCAACCGTCGCGACATGTGGGAATCCATCGAGATGGGCGACTACTTCGAGTGGGAACTGGGCGTGCAGGTGGTCGAGGAGGCCGACGAGCACAAGTTCGACTTCGACTTGCTCGACCCGACCAAGATCATCCCCGAGGAGCTGGTGCCGGTGCAGAAGCTCGGCAAGATGACCCTCAACCGCAATCCGGACAACTTCTTCGCCGAGACCGAGCAGGCGGCCTTCCACATCGGCCACATCGTGCCGGGCATCGACTTCACCAACGACCCGCTGCTGCAGGGCCGGCTGTTCTCCTACACCGACACCCAGCTGTTGCGCCTGGGCGGTCCGAACTTCCACGAGATCCCGATCAACCGTCCGCTGTGTCCGTTTCACAACAACCAGCGCGATGCCTTTCATCGCCAGACGATCCACAAGGGCCGCGCCAACTACGAGCCCAATTCCGTCGACGCCGGCTGGCCCAAGGAAACCCCGCCGGCCGCCAAGGGCGGCGGCTTCGAGAGCTACCCCGAGCGCGTCGAGGGCCACAAGATCCGCAACCGCAGCGAATCCTTCGGCGACCACTTCTCCCAGGCCACGCTGTTCTGGAACAGCATGAGCGCGCCGGAGAAGGAGCACATCATCGGCGCCTACACCTTCGAGCTGGGCAAGGTCGAACGGATGTTCATCCGCGAGCGCCAGGTCAACGAGATCCTCGCCAACATCGACCTGGAGCTGGCCCGTCGTGTAGCCGAGAACCTTGGCCTGCCGGCACCGAGCGCGCCGACGGTGGCGCCGAAGACGCCGACGCCGCAGAACTCGCCGGCGTTGAGCCTGATGAATCACGTGCCGGGCAATATCAAGTCGCGCAAGGTCGCCATCCTGGTGGCGAACGGCGTCGATGGCGCGGCGATCGATGCGTTCAAGGCCAAGCTGGCCGAGCACGGCGCGCTGGCCAAGATCATCGGCCCGTCGCCGGCTCCGGTGAAGACTGGCGACGGGCAGATGCTGCCGGTCGATGCCGCGATGGATGGCATGCCATCGGTGATGTTCGACGCGATCTTCATTCCCGGCGGCGAGCAGGCGGCTGCGGCGATGACCAAGTCCGGCGAGGCCAAGCATTACGTGCTGGAAGCCTACAAGCACCTCAAGCCCATCGTCGTGCTCGGCGCAGCCCGTCCGCTGCTGGCGTCACTTGCACTGCAGGCTGATGCCGGGCTGCTGGAAGGTGACGATGTGGACGGCGTGTTCGGCAACTTCGCTCAAGCACTCGGCCAGCATCGGGTCTGGGCGCGCGAGGCAGCGGCGGAGGCGGTCCCGGCGTAGGGTGGCCGTAGGGTGGATGGCCGAGACGCCATCCACGCGGTGCCAGGCACGTCGCATGGCGTGGCGCACCAGTGGTGCGCTGAAGCCCACCCTACGGGTGCAATCGAGTCGCATCCGGCGCGGTTGTGCGGCCCTCAACCGTAGGGGGCTTTAGCCCACCGTGGCGCGGTTTGCTGCCTGATCGCAGGGTCCAGCCTCGAATGTGGGCTCCGCTTGCCGGCTCGACGTCAGTTGCCCTGTAGCTCCCGCCAATGCAGAAACAGGCGCAGGTCGAACTCGATCTGCCCATAGCCGGGCAGCATGTGCTCGCACAGCTTGTAGAAGGCACGGTTGTGCTCGCTCTCGCGCAGGTGAGCGAGCTCGTGTACCACGATCATCTGCAGGAATTCCGGTGCCGCCTCGCGGAACAGCGCGGCGACGCGGATTTCCTTCTTCGCCTTGAGCTTGCCACCCTGCACCCGTGATACCGCGGTATGCAGGCCGAGGGCGCGGTGGGTCAGGTCCAAGCGATTGTCATAGAGCACCTTGTCGATCGGCGGCGTGCTTTTCAGGTACTCCTGCTTGAGCGCCTGCACGTGGCCGTACAGGGCCTTGTCGCTCTGCACCTCATGACGGCCGGGATAGCGGCGCTGCAGGTAATCGCCAAGACGGTCCTCTGCAATCAGCTGGCGCACCTGGGTCAGCAATGGCTCGGGGTAGCCGCGCAGGTACTTGAGATCGGTCACAGCTCAGGTCCTGCGAGGCCAGGCGAAGCTGAGCAGGAACAGCGCGGCGGCGCTGACCACGATGGAAGGCCCGGCCGGGGTGTCCTTGAACCAGGACAGCGTCAGCCCCAGGCACACCGCGACGATGCCCAACAGGCTTGCGCCAAAGGCCATCTGCTCCGGCGTGCGCGCATGGCGCTGCGCGGCAGCGGCGGGAATGATCAGCAGCGAGGTGATCAGCAGCACACCGACGATCTTCATCGCCACGGCGATCACCACGGCGATCAGCAGCATCAGCGCCAGGCGGATCGCCGCCACCGGCAGCCCTTCGACCCTGGCCAGTTCCTCATGCACGGTGATTGCCAGCAGCGGTCGCCACAGCGGAATCAGCATCAGCAGGACCAGTGCACTGCCCCCGATGATCCAGGCCAGATCGCCCGTTCCCACCGCCAGCAGATCGCCGAACAGGTAGCCCATCAGGTCGATGCGCACGTCCTGCATGAAGCTCAGTGACACCAGGCCCAGCGACAGCGTGCTGTGCGCGAGGATGCCGAGCAGGGTGTCCGAGGCCAGCGGCTGGCGCTGCTGCAGCGTGACCAGCAGCAAGGCGAGCAGCACGCAGCCGACGGTCACCGCCAGGGTCAGGTTGACGTCGAGCATCAGCCCGAGGGCGACGCCGAACAGCGCGGCGTGGGAGAGGGTGTCGCCGAAATAGGCCATGCGCCGCCAGACGACGAAGGAACCGAGCGGGCCGGCGACCAGGGCCAGGGCGAGGCCGGCGAGCAGCGCGTTGAGAAGGAAATCGGGCATTGCGCGGGCTATCCGTGTTTACAGTTCGGGCCGTGGACGTGGTGCTTGCCGGTCACCACGCTGCCATGCAGGTCGTGGCTGTGGTCGTGCTGGTGGTGGTAGATCGCCAGGCTGCGGGCATCCTGGCCGAACAGTTCGATGAAGGCCGGGTCGCTGCTGACCTGTTCCGGATGTCCCGAGCAGCAGACGTGGCGGTTCAGGCAGACCACCTGATCGGTGGCGCTCATCACCAGGTGCAGGTCGTGGGAGACCATCAGCACGCCGCAGCCGTAACGGTCCCGCAGTACGCCGATCAGTCGGTACAGCTCGGCCTGGCCAGCGACATCGACGCCCTGCACAGGCTCGTCCAGCACCAGCAGCTCCGGTTCGCGCAACAGCGCGCGGGCCAGTAGTACGCGCTGCATCTCGCCACCGGAAATCTTCTGCAGCGGGCTGTCGATGACATGCTCGGCGCCCACTTCGTCGAGCGCCGCCAGTGCGCGGGCGCGATCGACGCCGGGCACCAGGCGCAGGAAACGCAGCACCGACAGGGGCAGGGTGGCATCGACATGCAGCTTCTGCGGCATGTAGCCGACGCGCAGCCTCGGCTTGCGCCAGACCAGGCCATGGTCGGGCTTGAGCAGGCCCAGCACGGCACGCACCAGAGTGGTCTTGCCGGCCCCGTTGGGGCCGATCAGGGTGACGATCTCGCCGCGATGCACCTGCAACTGCGCACCTTCCAGGACGTTCTGGTTGGCGAAGCGGACATGGATGTCGTCCAGCCGCAGCAGTACCTCGCTCATGCGGCGTCCCGGCAGGTCGCGCAGAGACCGACCACTTCGACGGTCTGGCCCTCGACCGTGAAGCCCACGCTGCCGGCAGCGGCAACGATGGCTTCGGCGATCGCCGGCTGCTCGAGTTCGATGGCGGTGTGGCAGTGACGGCAGATGAGGAACTGGCCCTGATGCGGATGCTCCGGGTGGTTGCAGCCGATGAAGGCGTTGAGCGATGCGATGCGATGCACCAGACCGTTCTCCAGGAGGAAATCCAGCGCCCGATAGACGGTCGGTGGCGCGGCGCGACGGCCGTCCTGCTCGCTCAGCACGGCGAGGATGTCGTAGGCACCGAGCGGCTTGTGGCTTTGCCAGACCAGCTCCAGCACGCGCTTGCGCAGGGCGGTCAGGCGCACACCCTGACGCGTGCAGAGGCTGTCGGCTTCAGCCAGCGCGTGGCTGACGCAGTGGTCGTGATCGTGAGGCGTGCAGGCCAGCGGGGTCTTGGACATGGGCAGCGACGTGTTGAGGTGGAGACGTTATTATGTACCAATTCTCCCCTTCGAGTGATGCCCCGTGAAACGTCTTTGCTCCTTTCCGTTGTTGGCTGCGCTGCTCGCCGGCGCCACCTCCGCCCAGGCCGAAGTTCGCGTATTGACCAGCATCAAGCCATTGCAGCTGATCGCTGCTGCGGTGCAGGACGGCGTCGGCGAGCCGGATGTGCTGCTGCCGGCCAGCGCATCGGCGCATCATTACTCATTACGCCCGTCCGACGTACGGCGCATCCGAGATGCCGAACTGTTCTATTGGATCGGCCCGGATCTGGAAAGCTTCCTGCCGCAGGCACTGAACGCTCGCCAGGGCGCTACCGTAGCGGTGCAGGACCTGCCGAAACTGACCTTGCGTCGCTTCGGTGAAGTGCACGAGCATGCCGAAGCAGAACATTCCGGTCACGACGATCACGACGATCACGACGATCACGACGATCACGACGGGCATGACGGGCATGATCACTCCGCCCATGCCGATGAACACGACCACGACCACCGCCCGGGCACGCTCGATGCGCACCTGTGGCTACTGCCGGCCAATGCCCTGGTGATCGCCGAGCGCATGGCCGCGGATCTTGCCGCCGCCGACCCGGCCAACGCCCAGCGTTATCGGGCCAACATCGCGGCCTTCGCCCAGCGCATCGAAGCGCTCGACGTACGGCTCAAACAGCGCTTCGCCGACATGCAGAACAAGCCGTTCTTCGTTTTTCACGAGGCCTACGACTATTTCGAGGCGGCCTACGGCCTGCGACACGCTGGTGTGTTCAGCGCCGGTGGCGAGGTACAGCCGGGGGCGCGACATGTCGCTGCGATGCGCGAGCGGCTGCAGCAGGCCGGCCCTAGCTGTGTATTCAGCGAGCCGCCGGCGCGTCCGCGCCTGGCCGACACGCTGACCGCCGGGCTGCCAGTGAAGATGGCTGAGCTGGACGTGCTGGGCGTCGGCCTGGCGACCAATGCCCAGGGCTACGAGCAGTTGCTCGAGGGCCTCGGCAACACCCTGGCCGACTGCCTGGATTCGCTCTGACGCCGCGCCCCCAATGGCATTGGTGGGCTGAAGCCGACCCTACGGAAACGTCCACCGCCGCGCCTGTAGGGTGGGCTTCAGCCCACCGGGTTTCCCTGCAAACACGGCGAGGACGGTCCGTCAGGCCGGCTAACGCTCAGCCGGCCTTGCGAATGCCGTCGGCGAGCAGTTCCATCATCCGCTCGATCTCGGCCTTCTCGACGATCAGCGCTGGCGACAGGGCGATGGTGTCGCCGCTGGCGCGCACCAGCAGGCCCTTCTCGAAACACTCACGGAACACTTCGTAACCGCGTTTGCCGACGCCGTCGGCATGAGGGGCGAACTGCACCCCGGCGACCAGTCCGACGGTGCGGATGTCGATCACGTTGGGCAGGTCCCTGAGGCTGAAAAGGGCTTCCTGCCAGTAGGGTTCCAGGTCGATGGCCTTCTGGAACAGATTCTCCTGCTGATAGATCTCCTGCGTCGCCAGCGCTGCCGCGCAGGCCACCGGGTGCCCGGAGTAGGTGTAGCCGTGGAAGAACTCGATGACGCTTTCCGGGCCGTTCATGAAGGCATCGAACAGGTGCTCGGCGACCAGCACCGCGCCCATCGGTATCGCGCCGTTGGTCAGGCCCTTGGCGCAGGTGAGGATGTCCGGCGTCACGCCCCAGCGCTGGGCGGCGAAGGCTTCGCCGACACGGCCGAAGCCGGTGATCACTTCGTCGAAGATGAGCAGGATGCCGTGTTTGGCGGTGATCTCGCGCAGGCGCTGCAGGTAGCCCACTGGCGGCAGGATCACCCCGGCCGAGCCGGACATCGGTTCGACGATCACCGCGGCGATGTTCTCCGCGCCATGCAGCGTCACCAGGCGCTCCAGTTCGTCGGCCCTTTCCACGCCGTGCTGCGGCAGGCCCCTGCTGAAGGCGTTGCGTTGCAGATCGAGGGTGTGCGACAGGTGATCGACGCCCGGCAGCATCGGGCCGAAGGCGCGACGGTTATTGGCCATGCCGCCCACCGACATGCCGCCGAAACCGACACCGTGATAGGCCAGCTCCCGGCCGATCAGGCGGGTACGGGTGCCTTGGCCGATGGCGCGCTGGTAGGCCAGGGCGATCTTCAGGGCCGTATCCGCCGACTCCGATCCGGAGTTGGTGAAGAACACCCGGTTCAGGCCTTCGGGGCTGATGCTGCTGAGCTTTTCGGCCAGTTCGAAGGGCAGCGGATGACCCATCTGGAAGGTGGGGGCGAAGTCCATCCTGGCAATCTGCCTGCTCACCGCCTCGCTGATTTCACGGCGCCCGTGTCCGGCGTTGCAACACCAGAGCCCGGCGGTGCCGTCGAGCACTTTGCGACCATCGCTCGCCGTGTAATACATGCCTTCGGCGCTTTCCAGCAGGCGTGGGCTGGACTTGAACTGGCGGTTGGCCGTGAAGGGCATCCAGAAGTGTTCGGGCGAGGCATTGGGGTGAAAATCCTGGGTCATGGCTGGCTCCGGCGTCGAGCGACTAGGCTGCGACGGTGCCGCAGCGTTTTCACCGAGTCTATGTTTAATAAAACGCACAAAACAAGGCGAATGGCCGGCCGTTCGTAAAAAATATTGATAGGGTCCGCACCACTGGTTTAGGGTGCCTTTTTCACAGCCCGAAGACCTGAGAGAGGATGCACCATGCCCACCCTGACCCTCGCCGACTGGCAACAGCGTGCCCGTGACCTGCACATCGAAGGTCGCGCCTTTATCCAGGGTGAATATTGCGCGGCGGCGGACGCCGGCCAGTTCGACTGCATCAGCCCGGTGGACGGGCGCGTATTGACCCAGGTCGCCAGCTGCGATCAGGCCGATGCCGACCGAGCGGTGGCCAGTGCCCGGGCGGTTTTCGAGGCGGGTAGCTGGGCGCGCCTGGCGCCAGCCAAACGCAAGGCGGTGCTGATCCGCTTCGCCGACCTGCTGGAGGCCCACCGCGAGGAGTTGGCGCTGCTGGAAACCCTCGACATGGGCAAGCCGATCGGCGATTCCCTGGCGGTGGATATTCCCGGTGCGGCGCGGGCGCTGCGCTGGAGCGGCGAGGCGATCGACAAGATCTACGACGAGGTGGCGGCCACGCCGCATGACCAGCTCGGCCTGGTGACCCGCGAGCCGGTGGGTGTGGTGGCGGCCATCGTGCCGTGGAACTTCCCGCTGATGATGGCCTGCTGGAAGCTCGGCCCGGCCTTGGCCACCGGCAACTCGGTGGTGCTCAAGCCGTCCGAGAAATCGCCGCTGACGGCGATCCGCATCGCCCAGCTGGCGATCGAGGCGGGCATCCCGGCCGGTGTACTCAACGTCCTGCCGGGCTACGGTCACACCGTCGGCAAGGCGCTGGCATTGCACATGGACGTCGATACCCTGGTGTTCACCGGCTCCACCCGGGTCGCCAAGCAGCTGATGATCTATGCCGGCGAGTCGAACATGAAACGCGTCTGGCTGGAGGCGGGTGGCAAGAGCCCGAATATCGTCTTTGCCGACGCCCCCGATCTCCAGGCGGCGGCGCAGGCGGCGGCGGGCGCCATCGCCTTCAACCAGGGTGAGGTATGCACCGCCGGCTCGCGCCTGCTGGTCGAGCGTTCGATCAGGGAGCGCTTCCTGCCCATGGTGGTCGAGGCGCTCAAGGGCTGGAAGCCCGGCAACCCGCTGGACCCGGCGACCAACGTCGGCGCGCTGGTGGATACCCAGCAGCTGAACACCGTGCTCGGCTACATCGACGCCGGCCGCGAGGCCGGTGCCCAGGTGCTGATCGGCGGCCAGCGTACGCTGGAGGAAACCGGTGGACTGTACGTCGAGCCGACCATCTTCGATGGTGTCAGCAACGCGATGAAGATCGCCCAGGAGGAAATCTTCGGCCCGGTGCTGTCGGTGATCACCTTCGACAGCGCCGAAGAAGCGATCACGATCGCCAACGACACCCCTTATGGCCTGGCTGCTGCGGTGTGGACCGCCGACCTGTCCAAGGCGCACCGTACGGCGCGGGCCCTACGGGCTGGCAGCGTGTGGGTCAACCAGTACGACGGCGGCGACATGACCGCACCGTTCGGCGGCTTCAAGCAGTCCGGCAACGGCCGCGACAAGTCGCTGCACGCCTTCGACAAGTACACCGAGCTGAAGGCGACCTGGATCCAGTTGTAGCGCGCCGCCCGGCACTGAGCGAGGAAAGCGCGGGCAGCGGCAGGCTGGCCGGCGCTCTCGAGCCCGTCGAGTGGTCGCGCTGATCATCGGCGCTGCCGCGACTCAGTGCCCGGCGACCCGTACCTGGTTGCGGCCGTCATGCTTGGCTGCGTACAGCGCCTGATCGGCGCGCTCGAGCAGTACGCCGGATGCGAGCTGTCCGCTGGTTTCGCAGATGCCGGCGCTGAAGGTCACCTGAAACTCATGGCTTTCGCCGGCGTTGAAGCTCAATGCCGCAAAGCGCTCTCGAATCTCGTCGAAGATACGCCTGGCCTGCTGCGCTGAGCATTCCGGCAATACCGCGACGAATTCCTCGCCGCCGTAGCGGCCCAGGCTGTCGATACGGCGCAGGCGCTGGCGCAGAAGATTGGCCAGGGCGCGAATCACATTGTCGCCGGCGGCATGGCCGTAGGTATCGTTGACCCGCTTGAAGTGATCGAGGTCGAGCATCACCACGCTGGCCGGCTTGCCGCTGCGCGTCGCGCGGTGAACTTCCAGTGCCAGCTGCTCCTTGATGTCCGCATGCTTGAGCAGGCCGGTCAGGCTGTCGCGCGCCAGCGCGGTACTCAGCGAACGGGCGCGCTGGGCGTGGGAGTAGACCGACGCGACCAGTGCGGTATCGCTGATCGGTTTGGTGATGAAGTCGTCTCCGGCCTTGAGCAGTGCGGCCATCTGCCGATGGATGTCGGTTTCCGCCGAGAGATAGATGATCGTCACCCGCAGCCATTCGTCGTGCAGGCGGATCATCTGCGCCAGTTCCGGACCCGAGCAGTCCGGCATGTTGACGTCCAGCAGCAGTACCTCCGGGTTGAAGTTGCGCATGGTCTCCAGCACGTGGGTCGGCTCGGCCAGCGTTTGTACCTGCATCTGCGAGTTGCGCAGCACCAGGCTGTAGCGAGCCGCCAGCTCGGCATCGTCATCGACGATCAGTACGCGGAAAGGCTCGCCCTGCTGGCGATCGAGGCAGCGCTCCAGGCTGTTTTCCAACTGGGTGGTGTCCAGTGGCCGGGTGAAGAAACCCTGGGCGCCGGCGCGCACCGCGGCCAGCTGGCTGGCGAAGTCGGTCCGATCATGGATGACCAGCAACGGTAGCGGTTGCTCCAGACCGTGCTGCAACGCGGCCAGCGCTTCGAACTCGCTGTCGTGTTGCACGCTGACGATCATGGCATCGGGCGGATCGGCGGCCACGGCCTCTTGCAGGGCGGCGAAGTCGCGCCATTGGCTGACCAGATAGCCGAAGTTGCGCAAGGTCAGCGCCATGCTGGCGCCGGCGACGGGATCGGTTTTGAGCAGGTAGATGCGGCAGCCGGGTGCCGGCTCGTCGTGATGCTCCGGCAGCTCCGGCATACCTTCGCTCGCTTGCCCCGGTGTTTCGCTGGCCAACTGCAGCAGCGCGCGGGCGAAGGCGTCCGCTGCACGGCTGCCGGGCTTGGCCGAGTCCAGCCAGCGATCGGCGCGCTGCTCGAGCCGCCTGGCACGCTCGCCAAGCCTGGCGAAGCCGAAGGTGCCCGCCGCCCCGGCGAGGCGATGCAGGCGTTCGCGAATGCCCAGCATCAGTTGCCGGCGCTGGCCGGTGGCGCGGTTCGACTGCAGGTTCAGCGCGAACGCGGCGAGATCCGCGAGGTCGGCCTGCAGCCGCTCGCCAAACTGGCGCTCGAGTTGGACAAGCTGTTCCTGCAGAGCCAGGCGCGTTCGATCATCCATGCTCGGCCTCCCAGACCTGTTGCAATTGGTCCGCCAGTTGCAGCGGATCGAAAGGTTTTCTCAATACCTGCCGCACTCCCAGCTGTCGCAGCTCCTGCTGCCGTTCAGGCTGCAGGTGTCCGGTGAGGAACACCACCGGCGTCTGCTGCAGATCGACCAGATCGCGGAGCTGGCGCACCAGTTCGATGCCGTCCATCTGCGGCAGCATCACGTCGAGCAGGATCAGGTCCGGGGCGAAGGCTTGCACCTGCTCGAGCGCGGCCTGGCCGGACGGACAGCTGAGTACCTCGAAACCGCCGATTTTTTCCAGGGCGATGCGGGTCACCACCTGGATCGATGGTACGTCCTCGACGTGAAGGATGCGCTTGAGCTGTTTCATCATGGACTCTCCTTGACCTGTCCCTGGCCGGGCAATTCGAACCAGAAGCAGGCGCCCTGACCTGGGGCGGACTCGAAACCGATCTGGCCTCCCATGCGTTCGATCAGCTCCTTGCTGATCGCCAGCCCCAGCCCGGTTCCGCCCTGTTGGCGGCTATCGGACGAGTCGGCCTGGGCAAACTTCTGGAAGACCCGATCGTGGAAATCGGCAGGGATTCCCGGCCCCCGGTCTCGGACGCTGACTCGGATGCGCCCGTCACGCACGCGCCCGGACAACTCGACACGTTCGCCCGGCGGCGAGAACTTCGCGGCGTTGGACAGCAGGTTGCTAAGCACCTGCTGCAGGCGCATGGCGTCCACCTCCACCAGCTGCGCCGGGCAGTCGCCCAGATGCAGTTGCACGCCATGGCGTTCGGCATAGCTGCGGTTACTGCGCAGGGCCAGTTCCAGCTGCGGTTGCAGCGGCTGCTCGAGCAGATCGAAGCGCATCTTGCCGGCGTTCAGCTTTTCCATGTCCAGCAGGTCGTCGATCAGCGCGCTCAGCCGCTGGCTGTTCTGCTGGGCGATGTCCAGCAGCTCGTGCACCTGCTCCGGCACCTCGCCCATGACATTCGAACAGATCAGTGCCAGCGCGCCGGTGATGGAGGTCAGCGGCGTGCGCAGCTCGTGGCTGACGGTGGAGATGAACTCGCGTTGCATGCGCTCGATCCGCTTGCGCTCGGTGATGTCGTGCATCACGGCGACCGCGCCCAGGGGCTGGCCGTTGGAGGTATGCAGCGGGTCGGCGTTGGATAGCACGTAGCGTGGCGTGCCATGCGCGAGCAGAACCATTTCGTGGTCGATCACATGTTCGCCGCGCAGGGCGCGCCGCAGCGGTATCTCGTCGGGCGGCAGCGGGGTGACGCCATCCGCGCGGTACAGCTGGTAGCGGGCAGCCCATTCGCTGGGCGGGCCCGGCTCGGCGTCTGCGCCATGCCAGTGCTTGGCCTTGTCGTTGAACAGGGTCAGATTGCCCTCGGCGTCGCAGGCGATGACCGCCTCGCTGAGTGCCTCGAGCAGACGGCGGTTCATCTCCTGTTGCCTGTCCAGTTCCAGCTGTTCGGCCTTGCGCGCGGTGATGTCGCTGACGAAGCCATGCCAGAGTACCGAGCCATCTACCTGCCGCAGCGGCGTGGCCCGCGCCTCGACCCAGATCAGGCCCTTGCGCGGGTGATCGATGCGGTGTTCGCAGTGCCAGGGCGTCAGGTTGCCCGCCGCCTGGCGGATGCTCGCGAGCAGCCCGCTGCGGTCGGCTTGATGGACCCGGCCGATGATCGGAGCCAGGCTGCTGGCCAGTTGCCCAGGGCTCAGTCCGTAGATCTGGTCGACCCCCTCGCTGACGTAGGGAAAGCACGAAGGCCCATCGCCCCGCCAGTGGAACTGGAAAAGCATGCCCGGCACCTGGGCGGCGATCTGCTGCAGGCGCAGCTGCAGCTGTTCCTGATGAGCCAGGTCGTAGGCGTTGACCAGATAGCCGCGCAGTTGCTCCTGCTCGTCATGAATCGCGGTGACGCCCAGCAGCACGGGGACTTCGGCACCATTCTGGTGGCGCAGCCGCCATTCGGACATGTCGCGCCGACCGCGGTGCAGCGGCGCGGTGAGCACGGCGAAACCCGGCTCGATCGGCAGCTGCAGCTCGCTGGCGAGCAGCGTTGCACGGCGCTGCAGGTCCTCGGAACGGAACAGCGCCGCTGTCAGTGGGTGCCCGAGCAGCGCTCGCTCGCTGTAGCCGAGCAGGCGTTCGGCGGTCGGGTTGACGCGGGTGACGATGCCGTCGGCCCGGGTCACCAGCACGGCGCTGGAGGCGCTGTCGAGGATGGCCTGCTGCAGCGCCGCCTGTTCGGCATGCCGGTGGGCCTGCAGGTGCTGCTCGAACAGGCGGATCACCTGGCGTCCGAGTCGCTCGAGGATGCCGCGCTGTTCGGCGCTGAGTCGGCGTGGCTGGCGGTCGATCACGCATAGCGTGCCCAGGTTGTGGCCGTCCGGGGAGGTCAGGGGGGTGCCGGCATAGAAGCGGATCTGCGGACCGCCGACGACCAGGGGATTGTCGCGAAAGCGCGGATCCTGCAGCGTATCCGGCACTTCGAAGATGTCCTGGCCGAGGATGGTGTGGGTGCAGAAGGAGATTTCCCGCGGGGTTTCGCTGACATCCAGACCCACGCGGCTCTTGAACCACTGGCGTCGGTCGTCGACCAGGGAAATCAGCGCAATGGGCGTGCCGCACAGTTGTGCGGCCAGCTCGGTGAAGTCATCGAAGGCGCTGTCCTCCGGGGTGTCGAGGATCTCGTAGCGAAGCAGAGCCGCCAGGCGCGACAGCTCTCGCGGCTGAGCGGGGCATGGCGTCGGGCTTGCTTGCGGTGACTCCATCGTCGGTGCCTTGCGAGTTCTGTGGGTGGCGTCCAGGTCGGAGCGAGTCACGACAGGGCTTAAGCAGACCTGGTTAGTATTGGTCGGTAAGCCAGATGTCGCGAATCTGCTCGGCCAGCAGCATCGGATCGAATGGCTTGACGATCACGTCGCGCGCGCCGAGCTTGCGCAGGTGCTCGATCTCGCTCGGCTGCACCTTGGCGGTCATGAATGTTACCGGAATCCGCTCCAGGTCGATTCGCTCGCGCAGCTTGAGCAGGGTCTGCGGGCCGTCCATGTCCGGCATCATCACGTCCAGCAGGATGAAATCGGGCGCAAAGGCTTCGACTTCCTCCAGCGCCTGGGCGCCCGAGGAACAGGACAGCACCTCGTAGCCGCCGATCGCCTCCAGCGCCAGTTTGGTTACCGCCTGGATCGAAGGATCGTCTTCGATGTGCAGGATGCGCCTGAGTTCGGTCATTGTGCCTCCGTGGGTTTGCCTGAAGTTGCGCCGTTACGCAGGCATCAGGGTTGATCCTGCACGGCTGGTGCGACTGGCAGTTCGCACCAGAAGCAGGCGCCCTGATCAGGCTCGGAGTCGAAACCGATCCGGCCGTGCATGTGTTCGATCAGCTCCTTGCTGATGGCAAGGCCCAGGCCCGTGCCGTCCTTCTGACGGGTATCGGAGGAATCAGCCTGGGAAAATTTCTGGAATATCCGTCGATGGAACTCGGGGTCGATTCCCGGCCCCTGATCGCGTACCCAGATTCTAACCCAGGCGTCGCGCTGCTCGGCACCGAGCGAGACGCTGCCGCCGCGCGGCGAGAATTTGACCGCATTGGAGATGAAGTTGGCCAGCACCTGCTGCAACCGGTCGTCGTCTGCCACCAGTTGCACATCGGGCACCTGCAGCAGTTCCAGCTCGACGCCGTGCTTGGCGGCATAGCCCTGATTGGCAGCCACCGCCTGCTGTACCTGCCCCGGCAGTGAGTGCACGCGCAGATCCAGGGCCATCTTGCCGGCGACCAGCTTATCCATATCCAGCAGATCGCCCACCAGACGTCCAAGGCGCAGGCTGTTCTGGTGGGCGATGCCGAGCATCTGGCGCATGGCTGGCAGCGGCTCGCCCAGTGCGCCGCCGACGATCAGTCCGAGCGCACCGGAAATCGAGGTGAGCGGGGTGCGCAGTTCGTGGCTGACGATGGACACCAGCTCGCTCTTCATCCGCTCGATGCGCTTGCGCTCGGTGATGTCGCGTACCAGGCCGATGAACTTGTGCTCGCCATGGTGGCTGATCTGCGAGACGCGCAACTCGATCGTGAAGGTTTCGCCGGTGCGGCGCACGGCAGTCAGCTCGCGGTTCTGCTCCAGCGCTTGCGACGTGCCACGACGCTCGTAGTTTTGCAGGTAGCCATCATGGGCGGAACGATCGGGTTCGGGCATAAGCATCGACAGGTTGCGGCCCAGCACCTCCGCGCTGCTGTAACCGAAGATTTGCTCGGCGGCGTGATTGAAGGTCTCAATGATGCCGCGTGCGTCGATGATGATGATCGCGTCGACCACATTGTCGATGAGCATGCTCAGGTAGCGCTCGCGCGCCTGCATCTCTTCCTTGGCCAGCACCTGATCGGTCACATCCCAGAGGAAGCCGTCGCACCAGCCGGCCGATTCGTCGCGCTCGCGCAGCACGCGGGCCTTTTCCCGCACATAGACGGTCCGGCCTTCGGCATTGATCAGTCGGTAGATGCTTTCGAAGCTGTCCTGGTCGGGATGCTGCTGAGCCAGCGGCAGATCGTCCGGATGAATCAGGCTGACGTAGCTGCGCCTGCCTTCGCCGACGAAGTCGCTGGCCGGGTAGCCGGTCAGGCGTTGGATGCCTTCGCTGAGATAGCTCATGCGGCGCTGGCCGTCGTTGCGGCAGCGGTAGACCACCCCTGGCAGGTTGCCGACCATGGTGCGGAAGCGGCTTTCGCTCTTCTGCAAGGCGCGGGTGGCCTCCATCAATTCGGTGATTTCGGTGATGAAGCCGTGCCACAGCACCGTGCCGTCCGGCAGCCGCTCGGCCGTTGCGCGGCCCTCGGCCCAGAGCAGGCCGCGCTGCGCATGCTGGAGACGGAACTCGACCGAGCCGGTACCCGAGCGCACGGCCAGGCGCAGCAGTGCCGCCTTCAGCCGTGGCAGGTCCTGCGGCTGAACATGAGCCAGCGCTCGCGCCGCGTCCTCGAGCAACTCATGCGGCGCGATGCCATACAGCTCGCGGGCGCCTTCGCTGACATACAGGAAGGCGTAGCGGCCGCTGGGAAAACGCTTGAGCTGAAATACCACGCCTGGCAGCAGGCTGGCGATCTTCTGCGCGCGAACCAGAAGGCGCTGCCGCCGCCGCCCTAGTTGCTGCTGCACGAACTGGTGCTGTTGTTGTGCACTGAAGCGACGGTGCAGCAGCACGGCCAGCATCAGCAGCAGTACTTCGGCGATCACCCAGGCCAGGCTCCACTTGATCAGCAGCCGGTGTTCGGCGTGCTGGTGTTCCTGCTGCATGACGCTGATGTCGCGCCAGACCAGCGCCGCAGTCAGCGGCGGTTGCGATGGCTGCGCCTGGCGCTCGTTCTGCAGCGGGATCTGATTGAGCATGTAGGTTCGCCCACCGGCATTCAGCAGGCGCAAGGCCATGCCGCTTTCCGGCTCCGGCAGCATGCCCTGCTGCGCCCAGTGCAGGATCTGCGTCGCCGAATGCCCGATCAGCAGCCAGCCGCTGTCGTTGCTCAGTTGGACGCCGCTGGGTGTTTCCAACTGCGCGGCCTGCAGCGCCCGGCGATTGACCAGCAGCGCCAGCCCGGCGGCGAGCTGATCGCTCAGGTCGGGCAGTGCCGGCAGTACGCTGTAGCCTACCTCCAGGGCGCCGATCACCGAGCCGGCCTGGTTGTCCAGGCTGCGCAGCGGAATGATGGCGCGACTGCTGGCGCCGAGTGCGTCGACCTCCAGCCCGGTTTGCATCGTGCCGTCACGCAGTGCCCGCTGCAGCATCGGCCGTTGCGTCGCCTGCCCGTCGCCGAAGCGTTCGGGCTGCTGCATGCGCAGCAGGGCAACCCCGGCCTCGCCCCAGAACAACTGCAGTTGCATGGCCTGGTGCCGCTGCATGGAGTCCCACGCGGGGGTCAGCGTCGAGCGCAGGCGCTGCCGCAGTCGTTCGACACGTGGATCATCGAGCGTCAGGCCGCGGCGCAGCGCCCTGTCGATCTGGCGCACCTGGCGCAGCACTTCCGCGTTGCCGGCCAGCGCGGTGGCGACCATGTCGGCCTGCCGTCGCTGGCTGAGTTGCGCGCTTTGCAGCGCCAGGCTCTGCAGCTCGCCATGCGTCTCGACTTCGACATGCCAGGCCGTGTCGCGCGCGCGGTAGTCGTTGAATGCCAGGCCGCCGAACAGCACGAGCAGCAACAGGCTGCCCAGAGCGAAGATCCAGCGGGGCGCGGAAATACCCGTGTTCATTGGCAGGCCGGCCGGGGGCATGAGGTGCTGCGCTCGACATACGACGTTTGCATGAGCCGCAACTTTCCAGGGAAAAAAGCCATGATAGCTCTGCGCCAGTAGGGCCGAAACAGCAGTCGTCCTGGCGGACGGCGGATCGACACGGCGCAGCACGTGAAGCGTAGCGCTTGCCGTGCTATTGGGCTAAGCAAAGCAGGTGGATATTAGACAGTCGGTCAGGTTCTTTCCTGTATTCACGGCGGGGTAGTGATAGCCTGCGAACAGGCGTACGCGGACGAAAGTCTCGTCGGCGCGCCGTTCTCCATGAGGCACCCCGTTACCATGTGGCACACCGGTTTACTCGACCTGTCGGTCTGGCAACTCATCGCGACCACGCTGCTGCTGACACACGTCACCATCGTCAGCGTCACGGTCTATCTGCATCGCTATTCGGCGCATCGCGCGCTGGAGCTGCATCCGGCGCTCAAGCACTTCTTCCGTTTCTGGCTGTGGCTGACCACGGCGATGAACACCCGCGAGTGGACGGCGATCCATCGCAAGCACCATGCCAAGTGCGAAACCCCCGACGACCCGCACAGCCCGCGGCACAAGGGCCTGGCCACCGTGCTGCGCAAGGGCGCCGAGCTGTATATGGCCGAAGCGAAGAACGCCGAGACGCTGCGCATCTACGGCAAGAACTGCCCGGACGACTGGATCGAGCGCAACCTCTACTCGCGTTTCCCCAACGCCGGCATCGTATCGATGCTGCTGATCGATCTGGCGCTGTTCGGTGCCCTCGGCCTGAGCGTCTGGGCGCTGCAGATGATCTGGATTCCGTTCTGGGCGGCTGGCGTGGTGAATGGCCTGGGGCACGCCGTCGGCTACCGCAACTTCGAATGCCGCGATGCGGCGACCAACCTGGTGCCCTGGGGCATCGTCATTGGGGGCGAGGAACTGCATAACAACCACCACACTTATCCCAACTCGGCCAAGCTTTCGGTACGTAAATGGGAATTCGACATGGGTTGGGCCTGGATTCGCCTGTTCAGTCTGTTCGGTCTGGCCAAGGTAAACCGCACCGCGCCCATCGCCCATCGTATCGAGGGCAAGCAGCAGCTGGACATGGACAGCGCCATGGCGATCCTCAACAACCGCTTCCAGATCATGGCGCAGTACCGCAAGCTGGTGATCGTGCCGCTGGTGCGCCAGGAGCTGGGCCGCGCCGATGCCTCGCCGCGCCTGGCCAGGCGGTTGCTGGCCCGCGAGCCGAGCTTGCTGCAACAGGAACAGCAGGCGCATATCGACGTCATGCTGGCGCAGAGTCAGGCGCTCAAAGTGATCTACGAGAAGCGTCTGGCCCTGCAGCAGATCTGGACGCGAACCAGCTCCAATGGCCATGACATGCTGGTGGCGATCAAGCAGTGGGTCCAGGAGGCCGAGCTCAGCGGTATCCAGTCCCTGCGCGAATTCGCCGAGCATCTGCGAACCTATTCCCTGCGTCCCTGCGCCGTCCCCGCATGACCTTCGATCGGCTCAAGCACCGGGCGTAGCGCCGCCCGGAACTTTGCTGGCGGCCATCTCTCTGAACTGCATTCTTAATCCATGCACCGCCGCGGTTGGCGGTCGTTTCGGGAACGAGGCCATGCAGCTGGCGAGCAACCAGGGTGATGCGGGGGGAACGGGCATGTTGCCGGGCGGTGATCCCCAGACCGTGCTGGCGCTGATGCACGCGCGGGCGGAGGTGGCCCGCCTGGGCGAACGCGAGCAGCTTTTCAGCACCTTGCTGGGCGGCGTCAATGCGGTGCTCTGGGCTTTCGACTGGCAGGCTCAGCGGATGATTTATGTCAGCCCGGCCTACGAGCGCATCTTCGGCCGCTCGCCCGCGCTGCTGCTGGCCGACTACGGCGAGTGGCGCAACGCGATCTATCCGGACGACCTGGAATACGCACAGAAGAGCATGCTCGCGGTGCTCGACGAGGGCGCCGTGGAAACCCGTGAGTACCGCATCATTCGTGGCGATGGGCAGCTGCGCTGGCTAAGCGACAAATGCTTCCTCGGGCGTCGGGCCGAGCATGGCCACGGGCCGATCATCGTTGGCATTGCCGAGGACATCACCGAGAAGAAGCAGCTCGAAGGTGAACTGCAACGTCTGGCCACCACCGACGTGTTGACCCAGAGCAGCAACCGCCGGCATTTCTTCGAATGCGCTCGCGCCGAATTCGAGCGGGCCAGGCAGTTCGCCTCGCCGCTGGCGTTCCTGTTGCTGGATATCGACGATTTCAAGCGTATCAACGACACCCACGGCCACCAGATGGGCGATCAGGTATTGCAGCGGGTGGCCCGTTGCGGCGCCTCGGTCCTGCGCCAGAGCGACCTCTTCGGGCGTATCGGCGGCGAGGAGTTCGCTGCCGTGCTGCCGGGCTGCCAGCCAGACCTTGCCGAGCAGATCGCCGAGCGCTTGCAACGCGAGATCGAGCGGGTGGTGTTCACAGCGGACAACGCTGAGCGCTTCCGCGTCACCGCCAGCCTGGGCCTGACCTATCTCAAGGCCAGTGACTCAGACCTGAGTACGGTGTTCGCCCGGGCGGATACGGCCATGTATACCGCCAAACGGCTGGGCAAGAATCAGGTGATCGTCGGCTGAAACAGGCCTCCGTCCGGTCGGGCCTGGCCGGCGCCATCTTCGCGTGGCGGCCGTCGTCTGACCCGCAGCGTCGAGCTTCAGGTTTGTCAGCCTTCCGCTGCCTGACGCAGCAGGCACCGGACTCGTCGTGGCCGCGCGCTCAACGTGGCCGCGGCGCTGGCTGCTGCTGCGTGATGCAGTGGATGTTGCCGCCGCCAAGCAGAATCTCGCGACCCGCTACCATGACCACTTCATGCTCGGGGAACAGCTGAACGAGGATGCGCTCGGCCTCGGCGTCCAGCGGGTCGCCGAAGGCCGGTGCGATGATGCCGCCGTTGACGATCAGGAAGTTCACGTAGCTGCCGGCCAGGCGGATCGACGGGTCGCGCGGTTGGCTGCCGTCCAGCGGCAGCACCCCAGCGCATTCCTGTTCGGTGGCATGCAGTGGGCCGGGAATCGGCATCCTGTGTACGGTCAATGCGCGACCCCGGGCATCGCGAGCCGTCTGCAGCACGGCCATGGCCGCCTGGCAGCGCTCGAAGTTGGGATCGTTCGCATCGTCGGTCCAGGCCAGCAGGACTTCGCCCGGGCGCACGAAGCAGCAGAAGTTGTCGACGTGACCGTCGGTCTCGTCGTTGAACAAACCATGGGGTAGCCAGATGATAGTATCGACCGCCAGATGGTCGCGCAGTACCGTTTCGATCTCTTCGCGGGACAGGTGCGGGTTGCGGTTGCGGTTGAGCAGGCATTCCTCGGTGGTGATCAGGGTGCCTTCACCGTCGACGTGGATCGAACCGCCTTCGAGCACGAAACCTTCGGTGCGGTAGCGGTCGCAGTGTTCGACCTCGAGGATCTTGCGTGCCACTTCATCGTCGCGCTGCCAGTCGCTGTAGAGCCCGCCGTCATCGCCGCCCCAGGCGTTGAAGGTCCAGTCCACGCCGCGCAGGCCGCCGTGGTCGTCGATGACGAAGGTCGGCCCGGTATCGCGCACCCAGGCATCGTCGGTGCTCATCTCGACCACGCGGATGCGCGGATCATCGAGTGCCGCGCGGGCGGCCAGGTATTGCTCGGCGCTGGCGCAGACGGTAACCGGCTCGAAACGGGCGATCGCCTTGGCGACGGCGGTGAAGGCTGCCTGCGCCGGTGTCGCGTTGTCCCGCCAGTTGTCAGGCCGTTGCGGCCAGACCATCCAGGTCTGGCTGTGCGGCGCCCATTCGGCGGGCATGTAGTAACCATCTTGGCGGGGCGTGGAGCTGAGGGTGGTCATGGCTGAGGTCCTGGTAGGGTGGAAAACGGCCGCAGACCTTTTCCACCACGTGGTGTCCCTGGTGGAAAACGCTGCGCGGTTTTCCACCCTACGTTCATTCCGACGGCAGCTCACCGTCCAGGGTCCTGATCGGGCCGTACAGGTTCGGTCGGCGATCACGGAATACGCCCCAGGCGCTGCGGACGTGTTCGAGCTGATCCAGATCGAAGCTGTGTACCAGCACGCCCTCGCTGGTTTCGTCCATTTCCTCGACCTTTGCACCGAACTGGTCGGCGATGAACGACGAGCCGTAGAAGGTGATGTCGTAGCCGTCCTGTTCCTCTCGGCCGATGCGGTTGCTGGCGATCAGCGGCATCAGGTTGGCGCCCGCATGGCCCTGCTGCACGCGCTGCCAGTGGTCGCGCGAGGTGATGTTCGGATCGTGCGGCTCGCTGCCGATGGCAGTCGGGTAGAACAGCAGCTCGGCGCCCATCAGCGCCATGCTGCGCGCGGTCTCGGGGAACCACTGGTCCCAGCAGATGGCTACGCCGATCTTCGCGTAGCGGGTGTTCCACACCTTGAAGCCGGTGTCGCCCGGGTTGAAGTAGTACTTCTCGTGATAGCCGGGGCCGTCCGGAATGTGGCTCTTGCGGTAGATGCCGAGCAGCTTGCCGTCGGCATCGATGATGGCGATGGAATTGAAGCGTGCGCGCCCGGCCAGTTCGAAAAAGCTGATCGGCAGCACGACCTGCAGCTCGGCGGCAACCTTCTGGAAGTGCTGGATGGCCGGATTATCCTCGATCGGCGTGGCCAGCTGCAGGTATTCGGCGTTGGGCTTCTGGCAGAAGTAGGGCGTCTCGAACAGCTCCTGGATGAGGATGATCTGCGCGCCCTTGGCGGCGGCCTCACGCACCAGCTTGTCGGCATTGGCGATATTGGCCTGGCGATCCCAGGAACAGGCCATCTGGGTGGCGGCAACGGTAACGACTCGGGACATGGAAACCTCGCAGCGGCGGTTGGATGGGCGACGGCTTTCGAAGGTTGCAAATCTATTCGATATTTATCCGGATTGATAGCGCATATGTCGCATCACTTCGCCGAAGTAAATATCTTTAATCGATAACTATCGATCAATCCCGGCGAGCTCCCGCTTTGGCAGGCAGGGCGGCAGGTACAGGCCGAGGTAGGCATCGAAGACCCGCATGCCTTCTTCGGCCATGCGAGGCGTAAGGCTGCCGAACAGCTGTATGGAACGAGCATAGACGCGGTCGCCCAGTTCGAGGGCCAGTGCGAACACATCGATGTCCTGCGGAAGGGGTGGCAGGGTGAAGTGGCGTTCGAATACCGCCTGCATCGCCTGGCCGAGCTCCAGATCGAGTTGCTGGTCGGTCTGGGTGACCTCGCCGAGGCCGTGTTGCACGAGGATCAGCTGGCGGGCGGCGCTGTCCTGCTGGTAGATCGCCAGCATGCGCTGTTCGATCAACCGCGACAGGTCGCGCCACGAGGCCAGGCTCTGGTGGTCGACGGGCTGCTCGAGGCTGGCTCTGAATGCGGCGTGCACATCCGCCGTCAGCGCGGCCAGCAATGCCGGGACGCCGGAGAAGAAATGATAGACCGACGAGGGCGGAATGCCGGCGCGTTCTGCCACGGCATACACCGACAGCGTCGCGGCGCCCTGCTCGGCGAGCAGTTCGCGGGCGCTGGCGAGAATCTGGCGGATGCGCGTCTGGCTGCTGGCGCGTGGGCGGCGGCTGGGCGTCGCTGGGCTGGGCTTGGTCATCGGCCTATTTGAAGCCAGCACGGCGGCGGATGCAAACCGCCGTGCGTTGCGCTCTTGTGCCGGGCTAGACGGTATGCAGATACCAGTTGTATTCCAGGTCCGAGATGGAATGCTCGAACTCGGCCAGCTCGCTCTCCTTGCAGGCGACGAAGATGTCGATGTAATCGGGGCTGATGTAGCGTGCCATGATCTCGCTGTCGTCCAGCTCGCGCAGGGCATCACGCAGGTTGGTCGGCAGGCTCTGCTCGACCTGCTCGTAGGAGTTGCCTTCGATCGGCTCGTCCGGCTCGATCTTGTTGGTCAGGCCGTGATGCACCCCGGCGAGGATGCCGGCGAGCAGCAGGTAGGGGTTGGCGTCGGCACCGGCGACCCGGTGCTCGATGCGCACGGCATCGGGGCTGTCGGTCGGCACGCGCAGCGCCACGGTGCGGTTGTCCATGCCCCAGCAGGGCGCATTCGGCACATAGAACTGGGCGCCGAAGCGGCGGTAGGAGTTGACGTTGGGGCAGAGGAAGGCCATCGAGGCTGGCATGGTCTGCTGCAGGCCACCGATGGCGTGGCGCAGCGGCTCGCTTTCCAGCGGAGTTTCGGTGGCGAATATGTTGTTGCCATTCTTGTCGAGCAGCGAGATGTGCACGTGCAGCCCGTTCCCGGCCTGGCCCGGGTAGGGCTTGGCCATGAAGGTAGTGTCCATTTCGTGGTCGTAGGCGATGTTCTTGATCAAGCGCTTGAGCAGCACGGCGTAGTCGCATGCCTTGATCGGGTCGGCGACGTGATGCAGGTTGACCTCGAACTGTGCCGGGGCGCTTTCCTTGACGATCGCGTCGGCGGGGATGCCCTGCTCCTTGGCGCCTTCGAGGATGTCCTGCAGGCAGTCGACGTATTCGTCGAGATCGTCGATCAGATACACCTGGGTCGAATGCGGGCGCTTGCCGGAGATTGGCGAGCGCGGTGGCTGCGGCCGGCCGTTGATGTTCTCCTGGTCGATCAGATAGAACTCGAGTTCGAAAGCGGCGCAGATGGTCAGGCCCAGTTCGTCGAACTTGCTCACCACCTGGCGCAGCACCTCGCGCGGGTCGGCGAAGAAGGGGTCGCCATCACGCTCGTGCATGGTCATCAGCAGCTGCGCGGTGGGGCGCTTCTGCCAAGGCTCCTTGCACAGGGTATTGGGAATCGGGAAGCAGGTACGGTCGGAATCGCCGATATCCATACCCAGCCCGGTGCTTTCCACGGTGATGCCATTGATGTCCAGGGCAAACAGCGAGGCGGGAAGGTTGATGCCCTTCTCGTAGACCTTGTGCAGGCTGGCGCGCTCGATCCGCTTGCCGCGCACGACTCCATTCATGTCGGTGATCAGCAGGTCGACGTACTGCACCTCCGGGTGTTCCTTGAGAAATGCGTTAGCTTCGTTGAGCTGAACGGCACGCGGCGGGGCCATGATGAATTACCTTAATTGTTAAAAATTTCAATCATCAGATGCTTGTCGGGGAGTCAATCGAAAAGCCTGTTCACTGTCAATAGTAGCCTGCAAGCGCCCCATCAGCGCCCACCACGGGCCCTTTTTGGGGCATCTCGGCGGCGTTGACGCAATCGCGCATTGGGCTAGGGTTCGAGCTATTGTCTATAAAAATGAACAAGACTACTCTCCGGTATGCCTCTTTCGAACGACGAGTATCCCATGTCGCGCAAGCCCCTGATCGGCGTTTCTGCCTGTACCAAGCAGATCGGACACCACAGTTTCCACATCGCCGGTGACAAATACCTGCGTGCCGCGGCGATTGCCGGGGTGCCGCTGGTGATGCCGGCGCTGGATGAGCTGATCGATCCGGCGACGCTTCTGGAAACCTTTGACGGGTTGCTGTTCACCGGCTCGCCCTCCAACGTCGAGCCACTGCATTATGGTGGTCCGGCAAGCGAGGCGGGCACCCATCACGACCCGTCGCGCGACCGCCTGACCCTGCCGCTCATCCGCGCGGCGGTCGAAGCCGGCATTCCGGTGTTCGGCATTTGCCGGGGTTTCCAGGAAATGAACGTGGCTTTTGGCGGCAGCCTGCATCAGAAGGTGCATGAGGCCGGTCCCTATCAGGACCACCGCGAGCGTCCCGATGATCCGCTGGAGGTGCAGTACGGCCTCAGCCATGCGCTACATGTACAGCCGGGTGGTCTGCTGGAGCGGCTTGGCCTGCCGGCGCGGATCGAGGTCAATTCGGTGCATGGCCAGGGTGTCGAGCGTCTCGGCGACGGCCTGCGCATAGAGGCGCTGGCGCCCGACGGGCTGATCGAGGCGTTTTCCGTCGAGCACGCGCGCAGCTTCGCCTTGGGCGTGCAATGGCATCCGGAATGGCAGGTTCACGAACATCCGTATTATCTGGCGCTGTTCCGCGGCTTCGCCGAAGCCTGCCAGGCGCGCGCCCGACAACGCTGACGGCCGACCCAGGCGGCCCTCCCCAGCAACCCCCGAGGTCAACATGAGTACTCAGCTCGACCAGCTCACCGGCTGGCTCAAAGAACGCAAGATCACCGAAGTGGAATGCCTGATCAGCGACCTGACCGGGATCGCCCGCGGCAAGATTTCACCGACCAACAAATTCCTCGGCGAGAAGGGCATGCGGCTGCCGGAAAGCGTGCTGCTGCAGACCGTGACCGGTGATTACGTCGAGGACGATATCTACTACGAGCTGCTCGATCCGGCCGACATCGACATGTTCTGCCGGCCCGACCCCAATGCCGTGTTCCTCGTTCCCTGGGCCATCGAGCCCACGGCCCAGGTGATCCACGACACCTACGACAAGATGGGCAACCCCATCGAACTGTCGCCGCGCAATATCCTCAAGCGCGTGCTGAAAATGTACGCCGACCGCGGCTGGCAACCCATCGTCGCGCCGGAGATGGAGTTCTACCTGACCAAGCGCTGCGAGGACCCGGATCTGCCGTTCCAGCCTCCGGTCGGCCGCTCCGGTCGCCAGGAGACCGGTCGCCAGTCGTTCTCCATCGATGCGGCCAACGAATTCGACCCGCTGTTCGAGGACATGTACGACTGGTGCGAGGCCCAGGGCCTGGATCTGGACACCCTGATCCACGAAGAAGGCACCGCGCAGATGGAAATCAACTTCCGTCACGGCGAGGCGCTGCACCTGGCCGACCAGATCCTGGTGTTCAAGCGCACCATGCGCGAGGCGGCGCTCAAGCACAACGTCGCCGCCACCTTCATGGCCAAGCCGATGACCGGCGAGCCCGGCAGTGCGATGCATCTGCACCAGAGCGTCGTCGACCTGCAGACCGGGCGCAACATCTTCTCCAACGAAGACGGCTCCATGAGCCAGCTGTTCCTGCATCACGTCGGCGGCCTGCAGAAATACATTCCCGAGCTGCTGCCGATGTTCGCCCCCAACGTCAATTCGTTCCGTCGCTTCCTGCCGGACACCTCGGCACCGGTGAACGTCGAGTGGGGCGAGGAAAACCGCACCGTGGGGTTGCGCGTGCCGGACTCCGATCCGCAGAACCGCCGCGTCGAGAACCGCCTGGCAGGCGCCGACGCCAACCCGTATCTGGCCATCGCCGCCAGCCTGCTGTGCGGCTACATCGGCATGGTCGAGCAGCTGCCGCCGAGTCAGCCGGTCAAGGGCCGCGGCTACGAGCGGCGCAACCTGCGCCTGCCGCTGACCCTGGAAGCGGCGCTGGAGCGGATGGAAACCTGCCGCGAGCTGGCGAAGTACCTGAGCCCCAAGTTCATTACCGGCTATGTCGCGGTCAAGCGCGCCGAGCAGGAGAACTACCACCGCGTGATCAGCTCCTGGGAGCGGGAATTCCTGATGCTGTCGGTGTAGGGCTACGCCGCAGCCGGTCGTAAGGTGGATGGCGCTTTTCTCATTCACCGAACATGCACGAACTTTTATCGAGAGGTGACTGATGAGCGATTCGCAAACCCTGCATTGGCAAGCCCTGAGCCGCGACCATCATCTGCCGCCGTTCACCGACTACAAGGCGCTGAACGCCAAGGGTACGCGCATCATCACCAGGGCTTCGGGCGTCTATCTCTGGGACAGCGAGGGGCACAAGATCCTCGACGCCATGGCCGGGCTATGGTGCGTCAACATCGGCTATGGCCGGGAAGAGCTGGTCGAGGCGGCGGCCAGGCAGATGCGCGAACTGCCGTACTACAACCTGTTCTTCCAGACCGCGCATCCACCGGCCGTGGCCCTGGCCAAGGCCATCGCCGACATCGCGCCGGCCGGCATGAGCCATGTGTTCTTCACCGGCTCCGGTTCCGAAGCCAACGACACCGTGCTGCGCATGGTGCGCCATTATTGGGCAACCAAGGGCAAGCCTGCGAAGAAGGTGGTCATCGGGCGCTGGAACGGCTATCACGGTTCCACCGTCGCCGGTGCCAGCCTGGGCGGCATGAAGGCCATGCACGAGCAGGGTGACGGTCCGATCCCCGGCATCGAGCACATCGACCAGCCCTACTGGTACGGCGAAGGTGGCGACATGGACCCGGAGGAGTTCGGCGTACGCATCGCCGACCAGCTGGAACAGAAGATCCTCGAGGTCGGCGAGGACAGGGTCGCGGCCTTCATCGCCGAGCCGATCCAGGGCGCCGGCGGTGTGATCATCCCGCCAGACAGCTACTGGCCGCGGGTCAAGGAAATCCTCGCGCGCTACGACATCCTCTTCATCGCCGACGAAGTGATCTGCGGCTTTGGTCGCACCGGCGAATGGTTCGGCAGTGACCATTACGGCCTCGAACCGGACCTGATGCCGATTGCCAAGGGCCTGACGTCCGGCTACATCCCCATGGGTGGCGTGGTAGTACGCGACGAAGTGGTGCAGACGCTCAACGAGGGCGGCGAGTTCTATCACGGCTTCACGTATTCGGGGCACCCGGTGGCCGCTGCAGTGGCGCTGGAGAACATCCGAATCCTGCGCGAGGAAGGCATTGTCGAGCGGGTCAAGAACAAGACGGCACCCTATTTGCAGTCCCGCTGGCAGGAGCTGATCGAGCACCCGCTGGTGGGCGAGGCGCGTGGCGTCGGCCTGCTCGGCGCGCTCGAGCTGGTCAGGAACAAGAAGACCCGCGAGCGCTTCGCCGGGACGGGCGTAGGCATGCTCTGTCGTGAGCATTGCTTCCGTAACGGCCTGGTGATGCGTGCGGTTGGCGACACCATGATCATTTCGCCACCGCTGGTGATCAGCGAAGAGCAGATCGACGAGCTGATCGGCAAGGTGCGGCTGTGCCTGGATGCGACGGCCAGGGATGTGCTGACTTGAGCCTGCGGCCGCTGAGCTCGGACGGCCATTTGCACGGCCGTTTGCGTTCGGCTTGTTGAAAAAAAGGTCCTGACCTTGCCAGACTGCGCGCGTGCTGGAGACCAGATCTGCCGAGGGGGCGAGTGTCGGTTCCGGCACACCTCCAGGTCGCCACGCTGTTCATGGCCTGTTCCACTGCCCCGACTTTAATGATGACAACAGGAGCTGCACGGATGAATTCTTTCGCCAAGACCCTACTTGCCATGACGCTGGCCGGCACCGTTGCCGGGGCTGCGCAGGCCCAGGAAAAGGTACTGCACGTCTACAACTGGTCCGACTACATCGCCGAGGACACCCTGGAGAATTTCACCAAGGAAACCGGCATCAAGGTGGTCTACGACGTCTTCGACAGCAACGAGGTGCTGGAAGCCAAGCTGCTGGCCGGTAGCTCCGGTTATGACGTGGTGGTGCCGTCCAACCCGTTCCTGGCCAAGCAGATCAAGGCCGGCGTGTTCCAGAAGCTGGACAAGTCCAAGCTGCCGAACTGGGAAAACCTCGACAAGGACCTGCTCAAGGCGCTGGAGCCGAGCGATCCGGGCAACCAGTACTCGATCCCCTACATGTGGGGCACCATCGGCATCGGCTACAACGTCGAAAAGGTCAAGGCGGTGCTCGGCGACAATGCACCGGTGAGTTCCTGGGACCTGGTGTTCAAGCCGGAGAACATCGAGAAGCTGAAGTCCTGCGGCGTGTCCTTCCTCGACTCGCCGACCGAGATCCTGCCTGCGGCCCTGCATTACCTGGGCTATGCGCCTGACAGCGGCAAGAGCGGCGAGCTGAAGAAGGCCGAAGAGCTGTTCATGCAGATCCGTCCGCACGTGGCCTACTTCCATTCGTCCAAGTACATCTCCGACCTGGCCAACGGCAACATCTGCGTCGCCATCGGTTACTCCGGCGATATCTATCAGGCCAAGGCGCGTGCCGAGGAAGCGGCCAACGGTGTCAACGTCGGCTACAAGATTCCCAAGGAAGGTGCCGGCAGCTTCTTCGACATGCTGGCCGTCCCGGCGGATGCCAAGAACGTTGACAGCGCCCATGCCTTCATCAACTACCTGATGAAGCCGGAAGTCATGGCGTCGATCACCGACTACGTGCAGTTCCCCAACGGTAATGCTGCCGCCACCCCGCTGGTGGACGAGGCGATCCGTACCGACGAGGGTATCTATCCGAGCCAGGCGGTGCTGCAGAAGCTCTACACCTTCCCCGATCTGGATCCGAAGACCCAGCGTGCGATGACCCGCAGCTGGACCAAGATCAAGTCCGGGCGTTGATATAACCGCTCCGGTGCCGGGCCGCATCAAGCGTGCGTGCCCGGCCATGGCGGCCGGTCAGGCGAATGCTGTCCGGGGAGGCGGCTTGCGAGGAACAACGATGCGAACACATCACCCCGCGGCAGCGCCCTCGCCCACTCATCCATTACCTCGCATTGCACCGACAGTTGCACCGAAACTATTGATTTCCAGAGGTTTTTCCAATAAACAGCCGGCCTTTCCCTCCGGGATTCCGCGCGGCCTGTAACAAGAGGACTCATCCCATGCGCTCGACCCTCAAGTCGCTGATCGTCGCCGCCGCCGTTGCCGGTGCGAGCACTGCCCAGGCCGCCTCCGTGCACATCTACAACTGGTCGGATTACATCGGCGAAACGACGCTGGAAGAGTTCGAGAGAGAGACCGGTATCAAGCCTGTCTACGATGTCTTCGACTCCAACGAAACCCTGGAAGGCAAGCTGCTCGCCGGTCGCAGTGGCTACGACGTGGTGGTGCCTTCCAACCATTTTCTTGGTAAGCAGATCCGTGCCGGCGCGTTCCAGGCGCTGGACAAGGGCAAGCTACCGAACTGGGAAAATCTCGATCCTGCCCTGCTCAGGCAACTGCAGAAGAACGATCCAGGCAATGCCCATGCGGCACCCTATCTGTGGGGCACCAACGGCATCGGCTACAACGTCGAGAAGGTCAAGGCGGCGCTTGGCGTCGACAAGATCGATTCCTGGGCGGTGATCTTCGAGCCGGAAAACGCCGCGAAGCTGGCCAGCTGCGGTATCGCCTTCCTCGATTCGGCCGACGAGATGATCCCGGCCATGCTCAACTACCTGGGACTGGATCCCAACAGCGAGAACGCCGCCGACTATCGCAAGGCCGAGGAAAAGCTCCTGGCCGTGCGCCCTCATGTGCGTTATTTCCACTCGTCCAAGTACATTTCCGATCTCGCCAATGGCAATATCTGCGTCGCCGCCGGATTCTCCGGCGATGTGTTCCAGGCCGCTGCCCGCGCCGAGGAAGCCGGCAAGGGCGTCGAGATCGCCTACGCCATTCCCAAGGAGGGTGGCAACCTCTGGTTCGACATGCTCGCCATCCCTGCCGATGCCAGCAACGTCGACGAAGCCCACGCGTTCATCAACTACCTGCTGCGTCCCGAGGTGATTGCCGCGGTGAGTGACTATGTCGGCTATGCCAACCCCAATCTGAAGGCGAGCGAGCTGATGGACCAGGAGGTGCGGCAGGACGCATCGGTGTATCCGCCACAGGAGGTACTCGATCGGCTTTACGTCTCGGCCGAGCTGCCGCCCAAGATTCAGCGGCTGATGACCCGCACCTGGACCAAGGTGAAGTCCGGCATGTAAACCGCGGAGCCGTCTGCGGCTCTGCCTGGGACGAAGGGGGCGTCAGGAGACGCGCCCGCTGCAGCGACCATTAGATTTCCGGCCCAGGCCGGGCCAACCTTTTTCATTTCGGGAGTTCGCGCATGGCCGTTGCATCCAGCGCCTACAAGAAGGCCCTCAGTGGCGAAAGCCAGCACAAGCAGGTGCTGCTGAAGATCGATCGCGTCACCAAGAAGTTCGACGAAACGGTGGCGGTCGATGATGTCTCGCTGAGCATTCACCAGGGCGAGATCTTCGCTCTGCTCGGCGGCTCGGGTTCGGGCAAGTCGACCCTGCTGCGTATGCTGGCCGGCTTCGAGCGGCCTACCGAGGGCCGCATCTTCCTCGATGGCCAGGACATCACCGACATGCCGCCTTACGAGCGGCCGATCAACATGATGTTCCAGTCCTACGCGCTGTTCCCGCACATGACCGTGGAGCAGAACATCGCCTTCGGCCTCAAGCAGGACGGCCTGCCGAAGGAGGAAGTCCAGGCGCGTGTGGACGAAATGCTGGGCCTGGTACAGATGACCCAGTACGCCAAGCGCAAGCCGCATCAACTGTCCGGTGGCCAGCGCCAGCGAGTCGCCCTGGCGCGCTCGCTGGCGAAAAGGCCCAAGCTGCTGCTGCTCGACGAACCCATGGGCGCGCTGGACAAGAAGCTGCGTTCGCAGATGCAGCTGGAGCTGGTGCAGATCATCGAGCGCGTCGGCGTGACCTGCGTGATGGTCACCCACGACCAGGAAGAGGCCATGACCATGGCTGAACGCATCGCCATCATGCACCTGGGCTGGATCGCTCAGGTCGGCAGCCCGATGGATATCTACGAGACGCCGGCGAGCCGCCTGGTCTGCGAGTTCATCGGTAACGTCAACCTGTTCGACGGCGAGTTGATCGAGGACGTAGAAGACCACGCGGTGATCGCTTCGCCCGGCCTGGAGAATCCGATCTACGTCGGTCACGGCATCAGTACCCGGGCCCAGGACAAGCACATCACCTACGCTCTGCGTCCGGAAAAGCTGCTGATCGGAACCGAACTGCCCGAACTGGAGCGGCCTGGCTACAACTGGGCCAAGGGCGTCGTGCACGATATCGCCTACCTCGGCGGGCACTCGGTGTACTACATCAAGCTGCCGTCCGGCGGCGTGCTGCAGGCGTTCATGGCCAACGCCGAACGTCACGTGAAGCTGCCGACCTGGGAGGAAGAGGTGTACGTCTACTGGTGGGATGACAGCGGCGTGGTGTTGCAGGCATGAAGCGCTCACCGCTGAATACCGGGCGCCGACTGGTCATTGGCGTGCCCTTCGTGTGGCTGATGCTGTTCTTCCTGCTGCCGTTCGCCATCGTGCTGAAGATCAGCTTTGCCGAGGCGGACGTGGCGATTCCGCCGTATACCGACATCTTCGCCTACGCCGACCAGCAGTTGCAGGTGCTGGTCAATCTCGGCAACTACATCTTCCTCAGCGAAGACGAGCTGTATCTGGCCGCTTACCTGGGCTCGCTGAAGATCGCCTTCTTCAGCACGCTGTTGTGCCTCGTTATCGGCTATCCGATGGCCTATGCCATCGCTCGGGCGCGCAAGGACCTGCAAACGGTGCTGCTGCTGCTGATCATGATGCCGACCTGGACCGCCATCCTGATTCGCGTCTACGCCTGGATGGGCATCCTCAGCAGCAACGGCATCCTCAACGGACTGTTGCAGGGCCTCGGTCTTATCGACGCGCCGTTGCAGATCCTCAATACCGATACGGCGGTGTACATCGGCGTGGTCTATTCCTACCTGCCGTTCATGATCCTGCCACTCTACGCCAACCTGGTGAAGCACGACCCGAGTCTGCTGGAGGCCGCCTCCGACCTCGGTGCGCGCAACCTCACCAGCTTCTGGAAGATCACCGTGCCGCTGTCGAAGAACGGCATCATCGCCGGCTGCATGCTGGTGTTCATTCCGGTGGTGGGCGAGTTCGTCATCCCCGAACTGCTCGGCGGCCCGGAGACACTGATGATCGGCAAGGTGCTGTGGCAAGAGTTCTTCAACAACCGTGACTGGCCGGTGGCCTCGGCGCTGGCGGTGGTGATGCTGGCGATCCTGCTGGTGCCGATCATCCTGTTCAACAGGAATCAGGCGAAAGAGCTGGAGGGCAAGCTATGAAGCGCTGGAGCTTTTCCAACCTGATCCTGGTGCTCGGGCTGCTGTTCATCTACCTGCCGATGGTGATCCTGGTCATCTACTCGTTCAATGCCTCGCGGCTGGTGACGGTGTGGGGCGGCTGGTCGCTTAAGTGGTATGCCGGCCTGCTGGACAACTCCCAGCTGATGGGCGCGGTGATGCGCTCGCTGGAGGTCGCGACCTACACCGCGATTGCCGCGGTAGCGCTGGGCACCATGGCCGCCTTCGTACTCACCCGCATTCCGGTGTTCCGTGGCCGCACGCTGTTTGGTGGCCTGGTGACCGCGCCGCTGGTGATGCCCGAAGTGATCACCGGTCTGTCGCTGCTGCTGCTGTTCGTCGCCATGGCGCAACTGATCGGCTGGCCGGCCCAGCGCGGCTTGATGACCATCTGGATCGCGCACACCACCTTCTGCTCGGCCTACGTCGCGGTGGTGGTGATGGCGCGCCTGCGCGAGCTGGACCTGTCCATCGAAGAGGCCGCGATGGACCTCGGTGCGCGGCCCTGGAAGGTCTTCTTCCTGATCACCATGCCGATGATCGCCCCCTCGCTGGCGGCCGGTGGGATGCTCTCCTTTGCCTTGTCGCTGGACGATCTGGTGCTCGCCAGCTTCGTTTCCGGTCCCGGATCGACCACGTTGCCGATGGAGATCTTCTCCGCCGTGCGCCTGGGCGTGAAGCCTGAGATCAACGCGGTAGCGAGCCTGATCCTGCTCAGCGTGTCGCTGGCGACCTTCCTTGCATGGTACATGACGCGCCGTGCCGAGAAGCGCCGCATCCGCGCGATGCAGCAGGCGATGGATGAAACCAGCGGCAATCCTACCTGGCGCCAGGTGATCGACAGCCGCAAGCTACCTGCATCGTCTTCGGCACCTGGCTGAGCGTAACGGCAGTCCGCTGGCGGGCAGGAGCCCGCCCCTCGGTCGAAGGCGTTAGCGTTGCCAGTCGCAGAAGCAGGCCACTGCCAGCGAATGGGTGGCGCGCACCTTGCGCCCGGCGAGCAGCGCATCGAGGATCGGTTCGACGAAGCTGTTGTCCGAGCTGCACACCGCGCCTTCGCTGTAAGGCCCGATATAGACCAGCTCGCCGCTCTGGTCCCAGATTCCCACGGCAGGGCTGGCTGGCAGCTGTTCGGCGCCAGGGAGCGCATCCAGCGTTTTCAGCGCTGCCAGCGGCTGTGGCAGGCGACCCCTGCTGCCCGCTTTGCGCACTTCGTAGAACTCGACGGGCTGCCCGTCGAAGCGCTCCAGCAGCTCTTGCAGATGCTGCTGATTGCCGACATTGCAGGGGCATCCCGGGTCCCAGAAGTGCACGAAGCGTACCGGCCCCGGACCCTGCAGCTCGGCGGGCAGGCGCAGCGTGTCGCCGGAGAACAGCTCGGCACGCTCGCCTTCGAAGGTACGCAGGTAGCGCGCCTCGAACCACCAGAACGCGGCCAGCATGGCACCAGCCCAGAGCAGGGCGATCAGCGTGGCGATCAGATACTTGCGGCGGCTAGTCATGGCGGACCTTCCGAATCGGTGCGCAAGCTTGCCATGGAGCGGCACAGAGCTGAATATCCCGGGTCAACCCAATCGAAGAAACTCCATGCCCTCGCGTATCCAGCCAGAGCGCCTGCGCAACAGCCTGCCGACCCTGTCCGAGGCAGTCGCCGCACACGCCGAAGCCCTCCATTACCAGGCCTATTACGGCCTCGACCTGCCCCATCGGCGGCATGTCCAGCGCCGCCTGGGGCGTTTTCGCGTGCATGACTACGACGTGGTCGCCCAGGCCTGGTGGCCCGAGCAACCGCGTGCCAGCCTGCTGATCCTGCATGGCTACTACGACCATATGGGGTTGTATCGGCATGTGGTCGACTGGGGACTGCAGATGGGTTTCGCCGTGCTCGCCTGCGATCTGCCAGGCCATGGGCTGTCGAGCGGCCCGCGCGCCAGCATCAACGAGTTCGATGAATACCAGGCGGTGCTCGGCGGATTGTTCGAGCAGGCGCGCCAGCTCGATCTGCCGCGCCCCTGGCATCTACTCGGCCAGAGCACCGGCGGCGCCATCGCGCTGGATCACCTGCTGCATCAGGCGGACGGCCCGGAGCTGGGGCGTACCATCCTGCTGGCGCCGCTGGTACGCCCGCGGGCCTGGCTGCGCTCGCGCATCAGTTACGAGCTGCTGCGGCGCTTCGTGCAGCAGATTCCGCGGACTTTCAGCGACAACTCCGGCGATCCGGCCTTTCTCGAGTTCATCCGGACCCACGATCCGCTGCAGCCCGACATCCTGCCCACGGCCTGGGTCGGCGCGCTGTCGCGCTGGATTCCGCGTATCGAGGCTGCGCCGGCCAGCGCACATTCGCCATTGGTCGTCCAGGGCGAGGCGGACATGACCGTGGACTGGCGATACAACCTGCCGATTCTCGAAAGCAAGTTCGCCGCGGCGGAGATCCTGCGCCTGACCGATGCACGTCATCATCTGGTGAACGAGCGCGAAGAGGTTCGCCGCGCCTACTTCGACTTCTTGCGCGAGCGCCTCAGGTAGCATCCGCTGTGCGGTCGGTCAGGTACCCTGCTGCGGCTCCAGATCGGTGCCGCTCATGCCCACCGCCAGGCCGGCACGCAGGGCCTGCAGCGCCGCCTGGTAGTAGGCTTGGCCGGCTTGCGAGCGGGCGAACTGCAGGTATTCCTCGAGCTCGGCATCGGACAGCTCGCGGTAGACATAGAGCAGGGTGTTGTCGAGGTTGGCCTCGATCTGCTCCATCATGCGCTGACGCTGGCTGCCTAGCAGGCTCTGGGCCTGGCTGCCACCGAGCAGGCCGGGGATCATCTGGCTGAGGCTGTCGGCGGCGACACCGGCCAGCGCCAGGCTGACTTCGGCGCCCGCTTCGCTGGCCGGTAGTGCCTGGGCCAGGTGACGAATCAGCAGTTGCCGATTGCTGCCGGCTTCGATCTGCGGCAGGCCATTGGCATGCCGTGCCAGCTGTTCGCGGCGGGCGGCGAGCACTTCGGCCGAGACGATCTTGCGGCCCAGCGTCGACTGGAAGAACTCCAGCGCTGGCTGCGGCTCGGGCAGGTGCGTGCGCAGCGCCTGCTGCGCGCGCTGATCGATGGCGTCGGAGGCGAAGCGGCGGTTGCTGTTGGTCACCAGGGCCTGGAACACCGCTGGCGGCAGGGTGTCCTTGTAACGCTGCTGAGCGGCGGTCAGCGCATCGGCGAAATTGGCCCGCTGTTCGGTCCAGCCGGCGGTTTCGTAGAGCTCTTCGTAAGTATCGGCGAGGCTGGTGAGGCTGAAGGTCAGCAGTACACAGGTCAAGAGGGCGCGCATGGAAGCTCCTGTCTGGCGGGCGGTTCATTTTCCGTGCCCCGACGCATGCTTGTCGAGGCGTGGGCTGCTGCCATTTGGCGCAGCGGGGCAGCTTGTGGCGGAGTCTCGGCGACCCTAGACTCGCTCGGTATCCCATCGGAGTCACTTCCTTGCAGTTCTCTTCTATCATCGACGGCCTGGCCGAGCGCGGCTGGTCGCTGCAGAGTTCTTTCCTTCCCAGTGATGTGACCCACAAGCTGGCCGACGAGTGCCGCAGACGCGAGGCCGTGGGGGAGCTGGCGCCGGCCGGAGTCGGCCGCGGCGAGGCGCAGGCGGTGCGCGAAGGCATTCGCAGCGACCATATCCAGTGGCTGGAGCCGGGCCAGTCGGCGGTCTGTGATCAGTATCTGGAGCTGATGGATGCGCTGCGCCAGGCGCTCAACCGCGAGCTTTTCCTGGGCCTGGAGGAGTTCGAATGCCATTTCGCCTTCTACCCGCCCGGCGCCTTCTACCAGACCCATCTGGATCGCTTTCGCGATGACGACAGCCGCTCGGTCACCGCGGTGCTGTACCTGAATCCGGACTGGCAGCCTGCCCATGCCGGTGAGCTGCGCATGTACCTGTCCGACGGCTCGCAGCTGGACGTACCGCCGCTGGCCGGCAACCTGGTGGTGTTTCTCTCCGGCGATTTCCCCCATGAGGTGCTGGTCACCCAGGCCGACCGCCTGTCGCTGACCGGCTGGTTCCGGCGGCGGCCGGCGGATGTGCTGGCGCTCTGACTGCTCTTGCCGAGCTTTCGACAGGCGAAAAAAAGCCCGGCATGAGCCGGGCCAAAGATAAGCAGGCAGTTGGGCTACATGCCCAGCAAGTTCGGCAGTGCCAGGGAAATCGACGGCACGTAGGTGATCACCACCAGGAAGCTCAGCATCAACGCCAGCCATGGCAGGACTGCGCGGATTACCTGGGTCACCGGCATGCCCGTCACCGCCGAGGCGACGAACAGGTTCAACCCCACCGGCGGCGTTATCAATCCGATCTCCATGTTCACCACCATGATGATGCCCAGGTGGATCGGGTCGATGCCCAGCTGGATGGCGATCGGGAACAGGATCGGCGCCAGGATCAGGATGATCGCCGACGGCTCCATGAAGGCACCGGCCACCAGCAGCACGATGTTCACCACCAGCAGGAACATCCACGGCTGCAGGCCCGCTTCGATCACCCAGGCGGTGATGGCCTGTGGGATCTGCTCGGTGGTCAGCACATGAGCGAAGAGCATGGCGTTGGCGATGATGAACATCAGCATGATGCTCAGCTTGCCGGACTCCAGCAGCACCTTCGGGCATTCACGCCAGGTCAGGTCCTTGTAGACGAACAGGGCAACGAAGGCCGAATACACCGCTGCGACGGCTGCCGCTTCGGTTGGGGTGAACATCCCGGAGTAGATGCCGCCGAGGATGATCACCATCAGCAGCAGACCCCAGATCGCCTTGCGTGCGGACGACAGCCATTCGCGGAAGGTGGCGCGCGGCAGTGCCGGCAGGTTCTTTTTCACCGCAATGATGTAGATCGCCACCATCAGCGCCAGGCCCAGCAGGATGCCAGGCACGACACCGGCCATGAACAGCTTGCCCACCGAGGTCTCGGTCGCGGCGGCGTAGACCACCATGACCACCGACGGCGGGATCAGGATGCCCAGGGTACCGGCGTTACAGACGATGCCGGCACCGAACGCCTGCGGGTAGCCGGAGCGCACCATGCCGGCGATGGCGATGGAGCCAACTGCCGCCACGGTAGCCGGCGACGAGCCGGACAGTGCGGCGAACAGCATGCACGCCAGTACCGCGCCAATCGCCAGGCCACCACGGATGTGGCCGACGCAGGCGTTGGCGAAGTCGATCAGACGGCGGGCCACGCCGCCGGTGGTCATGAAGGCACCGGCCAGCAGGAAGAACGGGATCGCCAGCAGGGTGTAATGCTCGGAGGTCTCGAACAGCTTGATCGCCAGCGAGCGCACCGAGTCCTGACTGAACAGCATGATGGTCAGCGAACCGGCCAGGCCGAGGGAGACGGCCACCGGCACGCCGATGAACATCAGCGCGAAGAGGGCAACGAACAGGAACAGAATGGTCATTTACTTGGGCTCCTCTTCGCCGAGCTTGATCGCATCGGCCGCTTCATCGGCGAGGCCGAGTCCGGTCTGCTCGTTACGCAGGATGCGTACGAATATTTCGGCGAAACGGATGAACACCATGGCGAAGCCGAGCGGCACGATCATGCCGATATGCCACTGCTTGATGCCGATGTGGCCCAGGTCCTCGGCACCGATATTGGCGATGAACAGCGTCTGAATCCATTCGAAGCTGGCTACGGTCAACAGGCCGGCATAGCCCAGGCAGAACAGGCAGGCAATGATGCCGATGATGCGCTGGATGTGGCGCGGCGCCAGTTTGACCAGCGCATCGACACCGATGTGGCCGGCGGTACGCACGCCATAGGCGAGGCCGGAGAAGATCAGCCAGGCGAACAGCGCCTTGGTCAGCGCGGTGCTCCAGGTCATGGACTGGGCCAGGCCGATGATGAAATCACCGATGGCGAACCAGAAGTCGGCGCTTCCCTCGAACCGGTCGCCCAGGTCGTAGAACAGCGTGTAGAGGTTGTTGAGGATCACGTAGACGAAGGTCACCAGGGTCATGGCGGCCAGCAGAAAGGCGATGAAGCCTTCCTCGAAGTGGTCCCAGACGCGCCAGAGGGCGTTCATGGATGACATCTCCCGAATGGACTGCAGTTGTGACGAAAGGCAGCACGGAGGTGCGCCGTGAACCAGCCGGGGCAGGCTGGGGGACAGAGCAATGAAAAACTCTTGTTGTCGCCATCGAAGCGGGTCGGCCCGGGATCGCCTCGGCCTTGCCTGTCTGCCCTTGGTGCGGGCTTCGTCTTCGCTAGCTGCTTTGTTTTTTCACTGAGCTGTCGGATATCGCTGGGTGGAACAGCAAAGGGGCGGAGTGTGACCGCCCCTCGGCAAGGGCTTATTGAGCCTGGTTGGCAGCTTCGGCGGCCTTGATCAGGTCAGCACCGATGTCGCTTTCGAACTTCTTCCAGACCGGCTTCATGGCTTCGCGCCACATTTCGCGCTGCTCCGGAGTCAGATCGATGATTTCGGTGGTGCCGGCGTCGAGGATGCGCTGCTTGTCGCCCTGGTTCAGCTCGTCAGCCTGCTTGTTCACCGCGACGGTCACTTCGTTCAGGATGTTTTCCAGCTCGCCGCGTACGTCAGTCGGCAGACCGTTCCAGAACTTGGTGTTGGTGATCACCATGTAGTCCAGCAGACCGTGGTTGGACTCGGTGATGTACTTCTGTACTTCATGCATCTTCTGCGAGTAGATGTTCGAGTAGGGGTTCTCGGCACCGTTGACCACGCCGGTCTGCAGACCCTGGTAAACCTCGGCGAAGCTCATCTTGCGCGGGTTGGCGCGTACGGCCTTGAACTGCTCGTCCAGCACGGCGGAAGCCTGTACGCGGAACTTCAGGCCACGGGCATCCTTAGGCTCGCGCAGCGGCTTGTTGGCCGACAGCTGCTTCATGCCGTTGTGCCAGTAGCCCAGGCCGGTGATGTTCATGTCTTCCATGGAGCGCAGCAGGCTCTGGCCGGCTTCGCCTTTCTGGAAGCGGTCGACCGCGGCGATGTCATCGAACAGGAACGGCAGGTCGAAGACCTGAACGCCCTTGGAGTAGTGTTCGAACTTGGCCAGCGACGGAGCGATCAGCTGAACGTCGCCGAGCAGCAGGGCTTCCATTTCCTTGCCGTCACCGAACAGCGAGGAGTTCGGGTAGACCTGTACCTCGACCTTGCCGGCCAGACGCTCTTCCACCAGCTTCTTGAACATCAGCGCGCCCTGGCCTTTCGGCGTGTTCTCGGCGACCACGTGAGAGAACTTGATGGTGATCGGGTCAGCCGCCTGGGCCAGACCGGCGATGCTCAGCGACAGGGCGCATGCCAGCGCCTTGGCAGTCAGTTTGAACATTGTTGTTTTCCTCTTGTTGTGAATTGAGCTGCCGCATGGAAGCGAAAAGCTCGGCTGTAACCAGCAAGACAAGTCTAGGCGTCATTGGGAGTACGCGCCCTCAACGGCTCGCCTTGCCGGTTCATCGTGTTAGCGAGAGCAAGCCTTGTGCCAATTGCCCAAGGCGACGCGACGCGTAACACGGAAGTTTACTCGCATGATGGCAAAATACTGACGAATGATTCTCAGCCGACCCTTCTGGCTCGCAGGTTTGCGATCTTTTCAGCGTGCCGCCGGCATAGACAGAAAATGGTGAATTGCTGTGCGATCGATCGGTTTGTTCATCGCTCGCGTGATTCATGCTTCGGCTGACTCTACTCGGCGCTCCTGACCGCGGGAAATTCATATTTGAACAAGCCTGGCTTCGTATTTGGCGAACGCATAGGCCTTGGAATGCGGCTTATGAGGGCGAAGGTTCGCGATTGATGAGCGCTGACCCGTGCGATTCTGCTGTGAGGGCGCCGATTGCGACCGGCGCGCAGCTCGGCTTCGTGGGGCGGCCTTGTCATTGTCTGGCGGAAAACCGCCAGCTAGTCGCCCTCATCTGGCGAGGTCCCGCCAGCTTCGTTGAAGACCAGGCCATGTTTGCGCAGCTTGTCGTGCAACGTCTTGCGCGGCAGGCCCAGGGCCTCGGCGACGCTGCGCAACGAGCCATGTGGTCGCGCCAGTTCGGCGGCGATCAGAGCGCGCTCGAAGGCCTCGACTTGTTCATTGAGCGCGCTGCCCGCCGCAGTGCCTTCGGCAATATGGGCCGGGTCCTCCAGGCCAAGCTCGAGCCCCAGAGCGAAGCGCTCCGCGGTGTTCTGCAGCTCGCGAACGTTGCCCGGCCAGGCGTGCCTGAGCAGCTGCGCACGCTGTTCGGCGCGCAAGTCGCGAATCGGCAGGCTGTGGCGGTTGGCAGCGTTTTCGGCGAAATGCTGGAACAGCAGCAGAATGTCCTCGCTGCGTTCGCGCAGTGGCGGGATGCGCAGGGGCGCCACGTTCAGCCGGTAGTAAAGGTCTGCCCGGAAGCGCCCCTGATCGGCCGCCAGGCGCAGGTCTTCCTTGGTCGCCGCGATGATGCGGATATCCAGCGCGATCGACTGATTGCCGCCCAGCCGTTCGACGACCCGCTCCTGCAGCATGCGCAGCAGCTTGACCTGAACGTCAAGGCTCATGCTCTCGATCTCGTCGAGAAACAGGGTGCCGCCATTGGCGAATTCGAACTTGCCGATGCGCCGCTTCTGCGCACCGGTGAAGGCCCCGGGCTCGTGCCCGAACAGCTCGCTCTCGACCACCGATTCGGCCAGGGCCCCGGCATTGATTGCCACGAACGGGCCGCTTCGGCGGTTCGACAGGTCGTGCAGGGCGCGGGCGACCACTTCCTTGCCAGCGCCGGTTTCGCCGAGGATCAGCACGTCGGCCTGGGTTCCGGCCAACGCGCCGATCTGCTCGCGCAGGCGCAGCATCGCCTGGGACTGGCCAAGCAGGCGCGAGGACAGTTGCTGGCGATCGGCCAGGGCCAGGCGCAACGAGCGGTTGTCCAGTACCAGCTGGCGCAGCGCCAGGGCGCGACGCACGCTGTCCAGCAGCGCTTCGCTGGGGAAGGGCTTTTCCAGGAAGTCGTAGGCACCGGCGCGCATGGCCTGCACGGCCAGCTGAACATCGCCGTGACCGGTGATCAGGAGCACCGGCAACTCGCCGTCGCGCGTGCGCAGCTGCTGCAGCAATTCGAGGCCGTCGATGCCGGGCATGCGAATGTCACTGACCACCACGCCCTGCCAGTCCGCCGGCAGGCGCGCAGCCAGGTCGCGCGCATCACCCAGGCTGATCACCTTGAGACCGGCCAGATCGAGGGTCTGGCTCAATGCCTGGCGCAGGTGCGGATCGTCGTCGATCAGCACCACCTGGGCCTGGGCGCTGATCAGGTTGTCGCTGCTCATTGGAAATGGTCCTCGGTGGGAAAGGCGACCCCGGGCTCGGCACTACGCAGGAACAGGCCCAGCTGGGCGCCGCCCTGGGAGTGGTTGCTCATGCGCAGCTCGCCGCCCAGGGCGCGGGTGAGGGTATCGCAGATTGCCAGGCCGAGGCCCAGGCCCTGGGCGCTGGTCTTGGTGGTGAAGAAGGGTTCGCGTGCGCGTTGCAGCGCTTCGGCCGTGAAGCCCGGGCCATTGTCGCGCAGGCTCAGCAGCACGCCATCGCCTTCCTGTTCGGCACGTAGCCAGATACGCCGCGGTTGCGGGCGTTCGCTCAGGGCGTCGAGGGCATTGGCCAGCAGGTTGGCGAGAATCTGCCGCAGCCGCGTCTCGCCTGCCTGCACCCAGAGCGTGGCGTCCGGCAGGTCGCGGACCAGCTCCACGCCCATGGCCTGGCGACGCTTGGCGAGCAGGGCGAGGGCATCGTCCAGTGCCGGCTGCAGCGCGACGCGCTCCGGTGCGTGCTGATCACGGCGGGCGAAGGCGCGAAGATGCGCGATGATCGAGGCCATGCGTGCGGTGAGTTCGCTGATCAGCCGCAGGTTGTCGCGGGCCTCGTCATTGCGCTGCTGGTCGAGCAGCACCCCGGCGTTGTCGGCATAGCTGCGGATGGCGGCCAGCGGCTGGTTGAGCTCGTGACTGATGCTCGCCGACATGGTGCCCAGGGCTGACAGCTTGCCGGCCTGCAGCAGTTCGTCCTGGGCCCGCACCAGTTCCTGCTGGGCCTGTTCGCGCTCCAGCACTTCGACTTTCAGCCGGCTGTTCAGCGCCTCCAGATCGCGCGTGCGCTCCTGCACGCGCTGTTCCAGTCGTTGTCGGGCACTGCTGTCCAGCGCCAGGCGTTCGATGAAGTGACGGCGGCGCTGCATCAGCAGGCCCAGCCAGAGCAGCAGGGCCAGCAGGGTGGCCGCGCCGATGGCGACTACGGTGCGTACCGGGCGCTCGACCAGGCTGATCGGCGCCAGGATGCGCACGGTCCAGCCGGTTTCCTTCAGCTCGCGGCTCTGGATCAGCCAGGCATCGATGTCCAGGGTCAGGTCGCGGGGTTCCAGGGTCGGATAGGGCTGGTCGGAGGCGATTTGCTCGCGTTCGTCGACGCCTAGCCCGCGGGTCGCGCGGAAGCGCCAATCCGGACGCGAAGTGAGGATCACCACGCCGAAGTTGTCGGTCACCAGCAACTGTTCGGGCGTGTTGCCCCAGAGTGTCTCGGTGTGGTCCAGGTCGACCTTGACTACCAGTACGCCGATCAGCCTTTCACCGTCGCGTACCGCCGCGCCGAAGTAGTAGCCGCGCTTGCCTGAGGTAGTACCCAGCCCGAAGAAGCGCCCGAGACGACCCTCCATCGCCTGCCGGAAGTAGGGGCGGAAGGCAAAGTTGCGGTCGACGAAGCTGTCTTCCTCGTCCCAGTTGGAGGCTGCGAGGGTATTGCCGTTGGTATCCATGAGATAGATCACGTCGGCACCGGTCTGATTGCGCAGGCGCTTGAGCAGGCGGTTGGCGTTGTCGCGCACGGCGGGCGCTTCAGCCTGTTGCAGTACGGCGCGCAGCCCCGGCAGGTCGCCAAGGATCCGCGGCAGGACCTCGTAGCGGCTCAGCGTGCCGAGCAGGTTGGCAACGTACAGGTCGAGGGTCTGGCGGTTCTGTTCGGTCAGCTCATTGCGGTAGTAACGCTCGGCGAGCTGTTGCAGCGGCCAGAGCAATGGCGCGAGCAGCAAGGCCAGCAGGGCGAGGTTGCGCCAGCGAGGGCGGCGGGGAGAAAGCAGTGCGGTCATGCGTGGGCGCCTGAGTGTCGGGCGCATTATGCACGCAGAGCGTGCCGGCGTTCAGCGTCTGTGATCGAGTCGGGCGTGGCCGATGCAATACGCGCTGGGCGCTTGTGGCCTTGTGTCACAACCAGCCACGGGTCGGCTCAGCGGCCGACTGCGACGGGCTCGGGAGCATTCTCGGCATCGAAGGCGCGGGAGCGCGCGAGGCACTCGTGCAGCGCCGTCTCCCAATCGGGCAGGCTGATGCCCCAGTCATGCTGCAGTCGGGAACAGTTCAGGCGAGAGTTGAGCGGGCGTTGCGCGGCGGTCGGATAGTCCCTGGACAGGATCGGCTTGATCTCGGCACGCAAGCGACCCAGTTGCTGCAGCCGCTCGGCGATGCTGCAGGCGAAGCCGTACCAGGAGGTCTCGCCGCTGGCAGTGAGGTGGTACAGGCCGCTCGGGCCGCCCTGGCCGGCGCTGCGCTTGCGGATCAGCTCTGCTGTGGTCCGGGCGATGGTGGCGGCCCAGGTCGGCGCGCCGACCTCGTCGCTCACCACCGACAGCGCATCACGCTCCTGCAGCAGGCGCTGCATGGTGAGCAGGAAGTTCTTGCCGTACTCGGAGTAGACCCAGCTGGTGCGCAGGATCAGGTATTCGCCACCGACCGCCTGAATCGCCCGTTCGCCGGCCAGCTTGCTGGCGCCATAGACACTCAGCGGTTGTGGCAGGTCATCTTCGCTGTACGGCTCCGCCTTGCGCCCGTCGAACACGTAGTCGGTGGAGTAGTGGATCAGCGGCACGCCCAGGCGTGCCGCTTCTTCGGCAAGCACCTGCGGCCCGCGCGCATTCACCGCAAAGGCCTGCTCGCGGTGGGTTTCCGCCGGGTCGACGGCGGTGTAGGCCGCCGCGTTGATGATCAGGTCCGGCCGCAACAGGCCTACCTGTTCCCGAATCCGCTCCGGTACGGCGAGATCCAGCGCGTTGTGCCCGAGGGCGAGCAACGTGCCTGTACCAGCCAGTTCCAGCTGCAGTTCGCGGGCGAGCTGGCCCGTGCTGCCAGTGATCAGAATCTTCATGGAAACAGCTCCGCTTCGCTGAGGCGCTTGCCGGCCTGGTCCTTCGCGGACAGCTGGGGTGGCTCGTCGATCGGCCATTGGATGCCGAGTTGCGGGTCATTCCAGAGCAGGCTGCGCTCGTGCTCCGGCGCGTAGTAGTCGGTGGTCTTGTAGAGAAATTCGGCGCTCTCGCTGAGTACCAAGAAGCCATGCGCAAAGCCTTCTGGTATCCACAGCTGGCGCTGGTTCTGCGCATTCAGGCGAGTGCCGACCCAGCGGCCGAAGCTCGGCGAGCTCTTGCGCAGGTCAACGGCGACGTCGAACACCTCGCCGGCCACGACCCGCACCAGCTTTCCTTGCGGTTGCCGGATCTGGTAGTGCATCCCGCGCAGCACGCCGCGCTGGGACTTGGAATGATTGTCCTGAACGAACTGGCGCTTGAGCCCCGTGGCCGCTTCGAAGGCGGCCGCGTTGAAGCTCTCGTAGAAGAAACCGCGTTCGTCGCCGAAGACCTTGGGTTCGATGATCAGTACGTCGGGAATGTCGGTTTCGATGATCTTCATGCGTCTTCACCCGCAAGCTTGAACAGGTACTGGCCATAGCCGGTCTTGCCCAGGGCGTCGGCGCGGCGCAGCAACTGCTGGCGATCGATCCACTTGTTCTGGTAGGCGATTTCTTCCAGGCAGGCGACTTTCAGGCCCTGGCGGTGCTCGATGGTCTGCACGTACTGCGAGGCCTCGAGCAGGCTGTCGTGGGTGCCGGTATCGAGCCAGGCGAAGCCGCGGCCGAAGCGTTCGACGTTGAGGTCGCCGCGCTTGAGGTAGGCCATGTTGACGTCGGTGATCTCCAGCTCGCCGCGCGGCGACGGCTTGATCGATTTGGCGATCTCGATCACGTCGTTGTCGTAGAAATACAGCCCGGTCACCGCGTAGCTGGACTTCGGCTTCGCCGGCTTTTCCTCGATGGACAGTGCCTTGCCGTTCTCGTCGAAGTCGATCACGCCGAAACGTTCCGGGTCCTTGACCCAGTAGCCGAACACGGTGGCACCGCTTGGCTGGGCCGCGGCGCGCTGCAGCTTCTCGGTGAAGTGCTGGCCGTGGAAGATGTTGTCGCCGAGGATCAGGCACACTGAATCGTCGCCGATGAATTCCTCACCGATCAGGAAGGCCTGGGCCAGACCGTCCGGCGACGGCTGTTCGGCATAGCTGAAAGTCACCCCGATCTGGCTGCCATCACCCAGCAGATTCTTGTACTGGGGCAGATCCTGTGGGGTGGAAATGACCAGAATGTCGCGGATGCCGGCGAGCATCAGCACCGATATCGGGTAGTAGGCCATCGGCTTGTCGTAGATCGGCAGCAACTGCTTGGATACGCCAAGGGTGATGGGGTGCAGACGTGTGCCGGAGCCTCCGGCGAGGATGATTCCTTTCATGCGTTCTCCAGTGCGCCCAGGCGCTCGCGTTGATAGCTGCCATTCTGGACGCGACGGCACCATTCGAGGTTGTTCAGATACCACTGCACGGTCTTGCGCAGGCCGGTTTCGAAGGTTTCCTGCGGCACCCAGCCGAGTTCGCGCTCGATCTTGCTGGCGTCGATGGCGTAGCGCAGGTCGTGGCCGGGGCGGTCCTTGACGAAGGTGATCAGGTCTTCATAGCGCGCCAGGCCGGCGGGCTTGCTCGGTGCCAGCTCTTGCAGCAGCGCGCAGATACCGCGCACCACCTCGATGTTCTTCTGCTCGTTGTGGCCGCCGATGTTGTAGGTCTCGCCGACCTCACCTTCGCTGACCACCTTGAACAGCGCGCGGGCGTGATCCTCGACGAACAGCCAATCGCGGATTTGCGAGCCGTCGCCGTACACCGGCAGCGGCTTGCCATCCAGGGCATTGAGGATCACCAGCGGGATCAGCTTCTCGGGGAAGTGATACGGGCCGTAGTTGTTCGAGCAGTTGGTGATGAGTACCGGCAGGCCGTAGGTACGCTGCCAGGCGCGAACCAGATGATCCGAGGAGGCCTTGCTCGCCGAATAGGGCGAGCTGGGCGCGTAGGGCGTGGTTTCGGTGAACAGATCGTCGACGCCATGCAGGTCGCCATACACCTCGTCGGTGGAGATGTGATGGAAGCGGAACGCCTCGCGGCGCTCGGCCGGCAGGCTCTGCCAGTACGCGCGCGTCGCTTCCAGCAGCTGGTAGGTGCCGACGATGTTGGTCTGGATGAATTCGGCCGGGCCGTCGATCGAGCGGTCCACGTGGGATTCGGCCGCCAGATGCATGATGGCGTCCGGCTGGAAGTCGAGCAGCGCCTCGCTGACCCGCTCACGATCGGCGATGTCGGCCTGGAGGAACTGATAGCGTGGGTTGTCTTCCACGGCTGCCAGCGACTCCAGGTTGCCGGCATAGGTCAGCTTGTCCAGGTTGAGCACGCTGTGCTCGGTATCGAGAATGAGGTGGCGGATCAGTGCGGAGCCGATGAATCCGGCACCGCCGGTAACGAGAATGCGCATAGTGATTGGGCTTCCTTGGCGCGCTGTCGAGCATCAGGCTCTTAGCATGTCGGCACGATAGACCGGGCAGTGATACAAAAATTCCCGCGCGGTGGTGGATGAGCGACTGGCTTGGCGGGCAAGCATAGGTCATCGGTTTAATACCAGGGAGCCGGCGTTGCGGCCAGTTTCTAGCGCAGGGACGTGCGCAGTCGCGACAGCGCGCCGAGAAAGAACACGGTTCCGATCACCGCCAGCGCCAGCAGTTGCGGCCAGACGATCGCCGGGCCGGCGCTGCGGAACAGGATCGCCTGGGCCAGTTCGACGAAGTGCGTGGTAGGCGCCACCAGCATGATGTTCTGCACCAGCACGGGCATGCTTTCGCGCGGGGTCACGCCGCCGGAAAGAATTTGTAACGGAATCAGTGTGAGAATCACCAGCAGGCCCAGCTGTGGCATGGAGCGCGCCACCGTACCGAAGAAAATGCCCATTGAGGTGGCGGCGAACAGGTGCAGCGCGGCTCCGCCGGCGAACAGCCACAGCGAGCCCTGGATCGGGATGTCGAGCCAGCCCTCGACGACGAAGCGCAGGGCGAAGGCCGCCGCGGCCAGCACCACCAGGCCCATGGCCCAGACCTTGCCGACCATGATCTCAAATGGCGTCACCGGCATCACCAGGAGGTGCTCGATGGTGCCGTGCTCGCGTTCGCGGATCAGCGCCGCGCCGGTGAGGATGATCGCCAGCATGGTGATCTGGTTGATCACCTCGTTCACCGCGCCGAACCAGGCGCGGCTCAGGTTGGGGTTGAACGCCGTGCGGACTACCGCCTCGACGGGCAAGGCGTCTTCGGCGCGGTAGCGGCGGACGAACTCGGCGGTCTCGCTGGCGATGATCTGCTGGATATGGCCGGCGCCGGTGAAGGCCTGGCTGACCTGGGTGGCATCGACATTGAGCTGGATGCTCGGCTGGCGGTCGGCGAGCAGGTTTTCCTGGAAGCGCGGCGGGATGTTCAGGGTGAAGGTGTAGAGCCCATCGTCCATGCCGCTGTCCATCTCTTCGTGCGTGATGGCTTTCGGCTCGATGAAGTAGGGCAGCTGGAAGGCGTTGATGATGCGCAGCGAGGCCTGCGAGCGATCCTCGTCGACCACCGCGATGCTGGCGCGGTGCGGTGCCTCGGGCACGGCCGTGGCGCCTTCGTAGATCGCCACGGTGAAGGAATAGACGATCAGCACCAGCATCGCCGGATCACGATAGAGGCTGCGCAACTCCTTGAGGCCGAGCTGGAAGATGTTGCCGAGCTTGCGCCGCGCGTTGCCCATGTCACTTCTCCTGCTTGCGCAGGCCGGCGATGCTGAGCAGGGTCAGCAGCGGAATCGCCAGCAGCATGGGGATGAAATATGGGTACAGCTCCGCCAGTCCCAGGGCCTTGGAAAACACCCCGCGGCTGATGATCAGGAAGTGGCTGGTCGGGTAGAGCTTGCCGATGAACGCGCCGGCGCCCTCCATCGCCGTGACCGGGTGGATCAGCCCGGAAAACTGGATGGCCGGTAGCAGGGTGACGATGGTGGTGCCGAAGATTGCCGCGATCTGGCTGTTGAGAATCGACGACATCAACAGGCCCAGGCCGGTGGCGCAGGCCACGTAGAGCAACGCGCCGAGGCAGAGGGTAAGGATGCTGCCCTTGATCGGGATGCCGAAGACGAACACCGCCAGCAGCGCCAGGGTGGCGAAGTTGAACATGCCCAGCGCGATGTAGGGCAGTTGCTTGCCGAGGAGGAATTCCAGGCGGGTGGTCGGGGTGACGTAGAAGTTGATGATCGAGCCCAGCTCCTTCTCACGCACCACGCCGAGGGCGGTGAGCATCGCCGGGATCATCATCAACAGTAGCGGGATCATCGCCGGCGCCATCGCCGGCAGGCTCTGTACGTCGGGGTTGTAGCGGTAGCGGATGGCCACGTCGGCGGGGGACACCTGCCCGTCGACGCCGGCCTCGCGGGCCAGCTGCTGCAGGTAACTCAGGTGGATGCCCTGCACGTAGCCCTTGATGGTGTCGGCGCGCATCGGCATGGCGCCATCGATCCAGAATGCTACCTGGGGCACCGCACCGCGCTTGAGATCGCGGCCGAAGTTCGGCGGAATCTCCACTGCCAGACTGATGTCGTTGCTGCGCATGCGCTGGTCCAGCTCGGCATGGTTGGCCAGCGGCGCCTTCTCGATGAAGTAGCGCGAGCCGGCCATGTTCAGCAGGTAGTGCTGGCTGGTGGTGGTCTGGTCGCGGTCGAGTACGGCGTAGGTCAGGTTTTCCACATCGAAGCTGACCCCGTAACCCATGATGAACATGAGGATGACGCTGCCGAGCATGGCCAGCGTCGCGCGGATCGGATCGCGACGCAGCTCCATGGCCTCGCGGCGCGTGTAGCTGAGCAGGCGGCGCAGGCTGAAGCGCGCCTGACGGGGGCTGTCGCCGGACCCTACGCCTGGGCCGCGCGCGGCGGTCGGTGTCGCCGCTGCCGGCTGCTCGGCGGTATTCGCCGCGGCGGCCTCCTCCAGATAGGCGATGAAGGTCGCTTCCAGCGTCGGCAGCCCGCGCTTGGCCATCAGCGCCTGCGGCGTGTCGCTGTCGAGCACCCGTCCGGCATGCATCAGCGAGATGCGGTCGCAGCGCAGTGCCTCGTTCATGAAGTGGGTGGAGATGAAGATGGTCACGCCGTCTTTGCGCGACAGCTGCACCAGTAACTGCCAGAAGCCGTCGCGGGCCACCGGATCGACGCCGGAAGTGGGCTCGTCGAGGATCAGAATTTCCGGGTTGTGGATCACCGCGACCGCCAGCGACAGGCGCTGGCGCACGCCCAGCGGCAGGTTGCCGGGCAGGCTCCCGGCCTCGCCGGCAAGGCCGAAGCGTTCGAGCATTTCGCGCACACGCGGCTCGCGGCGTTCGGCTGGCAGGTGGAACAGCCGCGCATGCAGCTCCAGGTTCTGCCGCACGCTCAGCTCGCTGTACAGCGAGAAGGCCTGGGACATGTAGCCGACCCGCTGGCGGGTCTGCATGTCGTGCGGGTCCACCGGCTTGCCGAACAGCAGCGCCTCGCCCTCGCTGGCTGGCAGCAGGCCGGTGAGCATCTTCATGGTGGTGGTCTTGCCGCAGCCGTTGGAGCCGAGAAAGCCGAAGATCTCGCCGCGGGCGATGCGAAAGTTCACCCGGTCCACCGCGACGAAATCGCCGAAGCGCATGGTCAGGCCGTGGGCCTCGATGGCGATGCTGTCGCTCGGCGGTTGCGGCGGGATGACCAGTTCGTGATGCTGGCTGCGCCTGGCTTCCGGCAACAGGCGGATGAAGGCCTGCTCCAGCGAATCACTGCCGGTACGCGCCAGCAGCTCGGCCGGCGTGCCGGTGGCCAGCACGCGGCCGGCATCCATCGCCACCAGATGCTCGAAGCGCTGTGCCTCGTCCATGTAGGCGGTGGCCACCAACACGCTCATCTGCGGCCGCTCGGCACGGATGCGCTCGATCAGCTCCCAGAACTGCGCGCGTGACAGCGGATCGACGCCGGTGGTCGGCTCGTCGAGGATCAGCAGGTCGGGGTCGTGAATCAGTGCACAGCACAGGCCGAGTTTCTGTTTCATGCCGCCGGAAAGCTTGCCTGCCGGGCGCTCGACGAAGGGCGCCAGCCCTGTGCTGCGGGTGAGTTCGGCAATGCGCCGGTGACGCTCTGCGGCAGCCTGGCCGAACAGCCGGCCGAAGAATTCCAGGTTCTCGAATACCGTCAGTGTGGGATACAGGTTCTTGCCCAGGCCCTGCGGCATGTAGGCGATGCGGGGGCAGACCGCGCGGCGGTGGCCGGCGTCGCCCATGTCACCGCCGAGTACCTGCACGCGGCCCTGCTGCAGCTTGCGGGCGCCGGCGATCAACGCCAGCAGGCTGGACTTGCCGACGCCGTCCGGACCGATCAGGCCGACCATGCAGCGCGCCGGCAGGCTCAGGTTGAGCTCGTCCAGCGCACGGCTCTCGCCGTACTGCAGGCTGACCCCGTCCACCTGCGCCACCGGCACCAGCGACTGACTCATGAGCCAACGTTGATCTGCAGGTGCGCCGGCCATTCAGCGTCGGCGTCCAGCTTGAGGTAGGCGACGCCCGGCAGGCCGGTCTTGACCTGTTCCATGTGCTTTCTCAGCAGCTCGGGATCGATCCGCGCCTTGACCCGGAACATCAGCTTCTCGCGCTCGCTCTCGGTTTCCACCGTCTTTGGCGTGAATTGCGCGACGCTGGCGACATAGGTGACCTTGGCGGGAATCACGTACTGCGGTGCGGCGTCGATCACCAGGCGCGCCTCCGAACCCATGGCGACACGGCCGGCCTGGCGCTCGGGCAGGAAGAAGGTCATGTAGACGTCGGCCAGGTCGACCAGATTGAGCAGCTTGCCACCGGCGCCGAGCACCTCACCCGGCTGCGCCACACGGTATTGCACGCGGGCCACGCGATCGGTCTTCAGCTCGCTATCAGTGATGTCCGCCTGAAGTCGCACGACGCTGGCCTGTGCCGCCTCCAGCGCCGACTGCGCCTCGATCACCTGGGACCTGGCCGCCGCGATACCGGCACCGGCGGACAACACCTGGGCGCGCGAGGCGGCCAGCGCGGCCTGGGCGCTCTGCATGGCGGCGAGATCGTCGTCCAGCTGCTGGCGCGGCATGGCGTTGCGGCCGACCAGTGTCGCGGTGCGCTGATGGCGCTTCTGCGCGGCGGTCAGTTCGGCGCGGCGCTGAAGCACCACGGCCTCGGCGGTGGCCTTCTCGCTCTCGCGCTGGGTAACCAGGGCCTGGGCGGTGAGGATGGCGTTCTCCGCCTGGCGTACCTGGGCGCGGGCCTGGTTGAGCTGGGCCTCCAGCACTTCGGTGTCCATGCGCGCGATGACCTGGCCGGGCTGGACGAAGTCGCCTTCGTCGACGCTGATCTCGCGGATGCGCCCGCCTAGCTTGGTCGCCACGTCGATCTCGGTAGCCTCGATTCGGCCGTTGCCGCTGGCGAAGCCCTCGCCCAGCCCGTCCGTGCGCAGTTCCGACCAGACCAGCAGGCCAATGACCGCCAGCGCGACGAGCGCTATCAGGACCCGGCGAAGCGTTTTCTGGGCTGGCGCTTTCATGAACGTTCCTTGGCTGACACGGTGGTACGCATGCTAGGCGATAGCCGTGAAGGTTGCGTTTAGCCTGAATCAATAAAACCGGCTTTTAAGCTTTTATCCAGCCATTTCGGCGCGATTCACTGCCTGGACTGGCGTTTTGCCACATCCAGCATCCAGCGCTGCAGCTGTCGACTCAGCGCATCGCCGGCCAGGCCGAAGGCATCGATCACCTTCTCCAGCTGCGGGCTGTCACTCGGCTGAAGGATCTCGAAGCGACGACTGGCGAGGATGTGCTGATCGGTGGCCGAGACCAGCTGTGCGTCCAGGCGAATCCGTACCTGCGGTTTGCCGTCGACATACTCGCTCTGGAACGCGCGCAGCTCGCTGAACAGCTCCAGTTCGGCGAACAGGTTGCTGTCCTCGTTGCTCACCGCAACCGGTCCGCTCTGGCGGAACTGCTCGACCAGCCGGTCGCGCAGCAGGGTCGGTGCCGCATCGCTCCAGCGTGCACCCTGGTAGCTGCTGATCTGGTTGCCGTCCGGCACCACGGCGATACGCGGCCCGGCAAGGATGCGGCTGGCATGCGGGGTGTGGATGCGCAGCGCCTGCTGCAGCCGCTCTCCCTGCTGATCGGCCGGCGCCTCGGCGGTCGGCAGCAGATAGACCCGGATCGGCTCGGCTTCGGGCAGCAGGGTACAGGCGCAGAGCGTGCCGAGCAGCGCCGCGAGGACCAGGGGACGGATCAGTGCAAGGCGGCTCATGGGGTGAACTCCTGGATCTTCTCGCGACCGAGCAGGAAGCCGCTCGGGTTGTCTTCGAGGCGCTGAGTGACGCGGCGCAGGGCCCCGAGGGTGCCGCGCAACTCGTTGATCGCCGGGCCCAGATCGCTGAAACCCTGCAGGCCATTGTTCAGCGCGCCCTGGTTGCTCGCGAGCAGGTCGTCCAGCCGCGCGGTGGTGCGCTCCAGCGCGGCCATTGACTCGCCAGCACTGCCCAGCAGCTGGCGGCCTTCGTCGTCGATCAGGCCGTTGGCATTGCGTGTCAGTCGGGTGATTTCCTCCAGAGCGGTATTGGTCTGCTGACCCAGCTGCGCGAGCTGGGTCAGCGCTTCGCTGAGATCGCCGCGCTGCTCGGCCAGCACGCTGGTGGCTTGCTCGAGATTGGCCAGGGTGCGGCCGATGCGTCCGGCGTTGTCCTCGGAGAGCATCAGGTTGGCGCTGCGCAGCAGGTTGTTGATATTGGTCATCAGATCCTCGCCGTTCTCCAGCAGCGCGCTCAGCGGCGACGGATCGGCGATGATCAGCGGCGGCTCGCCGCGCTTGCCCTCCAGCGGCGGGCTCTGCGGTGTGCCGCTGTGCAGCTGGATGATCATGCTGCCGGTGATGTTGGCCAGCGCCAGGCGCGCGCGGGTGTCCTGCTTGATCGGCGTGCCGGCATACACGCGGATGCGCGCCCGCACCTTGCGCGGATCGTCCGGCTCCAGCCAGAGCTGCTCGACGTCGCCGACCTTGATGCCGCTGTACTCCACCGAGCTGCCATTGGACAGCCCGCTGACCGCGCGGTTGAAGCTGATTTCGTAGTAGCTGTACTCGCGATCCATGCTCGACTTGCCCAGCCAGAGGGCGAACAGCAGGGCGCCGCCGACGGCGAGCACGGTGAACAGGCCGATCAGTATGTGGTGGGCGCGGGTTTCCATGTCAGTTCTCCTGCAAGTCGGCAGCCTGTTGCGCCGCCCGGCCGCGTGGGCCGTGGAAGTAGTCGCGGATCCAGGCGTCGTCGGTGGCCTGCACCACCGCCAGGCGATCGGCCACCAGCACGCGCTTGCGCGACAGCACGGCGACCCGGTCGCAGATGGTGTAGAGCGTATCCAGATCGTGGGTCACCAGGAACACGCTGAGCCCCAGCGCATCGCGCAGGGTCAGGATCAACTGGTCGAAGGCCGCCGCGCCGATGGGATCGAGGCCGGCGGTGGGCTCGTCGAGGAACAGCACTTCCGGGTCGAGCGCCAGCGCGCGGGCCAGGGCGGCGCGCTTGACCATGCCGCCGGACAGCTCGTCGGGGTACTTGCAGGCGGCGTCCGCCGGCAGGCCGGCGAGCGCCAGCTTGAGCCGCGCCAGGTGCTCGGCGTCGCGGCGCTCGAGCCCGGCGTGTTCGATCAGCGGCAACGCGACGTTCTCCTGCAGGTTCAGCGAAGTGAACAACGCGCCCCGCTGGAACAGCACGCCGAAGCGGCGCTCCACCTGCGAGCGGCGCTCGGCTGACAGTTCCAGCAGGTTCTCGCCGAACACGCTGATGCTGCCGGCGTTGGGCCGGCGCAGGCCGACGATGCTGCGCAGCAGCACCGATTTGCCGGTCCCCGAGCCGCCCACCACGCCGAGGATCTCGCCGCGGCGGATATCCAGATCGAGGCCGTCGTGCACGGTCTGGCTGCCGAAGCGGTTGACCAGCCCGCGGACCTGGATCAGTGCCTCTTCGCTCATCACCAGCCCATCTCCATGAAGAACAGCGCGGCGATGGCGTCCAGCAGGATCACCATGAAGATCGCCTGTACCACGCTGGAGGTGGTGTGCTCGCCCACCGACTGTGCGCTGCCGCTGACCTTGAAGCCTTCCAGGCAGCCGATCACCGCGATGACGAAGGCGAACACCGGGGCCTTGCCCAGCCCGACGAGGAAATGGCTGACGGCGATGTCACGCGCCATGATGGTGAAGAACATGGTCGGTGAGATGTCCAGCGCCAGCACGCACACCACCAGCCCGCCGGCGATGCCGCTGAGCATGCCGACGAAGGTCAGGATCGGCAGCGTGATCAGCATCGCCAGCACCCGCGGCAGCACCAGCAGTTCGACCGGGCTCAGGCCAAGGGTGCGGATCGCGTCGATCTCCTCGTTGGACTTCATCGAGCCGATCTGCGCGGCGAAGGCGCTGGCGCTGCGTCCGGCGAGCAGGATCGCCGCCAGCAGCACGCCGAATTCGCGCAGGAAGGAAAAGCCCACCAGGTTGACGGTGTAGATGGTCGCGCCGAAGTCGGCGAGCACCGTGGCGCCAAGGAAGGCCACCACCGCACCGACCAGAAAGGTCAGCAGCGCGACGATCGGCACCGCGTTCAGCCCGGTCTGCTCGATATGCACTGCCAGCGAGGTCAGCCGCCAGCGCCGCGGCCGGGGCAAGGTCAGCAGCAGCGTCTGCAGGGTCAGGCCGATAAAGCCGAGCAGCGCGCGCTGCTGCTGCCACAGTGCCGCGACGGTGCGGCCGATATGCGCCAGCACATCGCCGAAGGCATAGCCGCGCGGCGGCTCGGCGGCATCCTGTTGATCCAGGGCGGTGGCGACGGTGCGCAGCAGGGCCAGGCGTTCGGCCGGCAACTGTGGCGCCCAGCCTTCGATGGCGGCGATTCGCTCGGCTCCCAGCAGCTCCACCAGCAGGCCGGCGCCTGCCGTATCCAGCGCACCCAGCCCGCTCAGCTCGATCTGGCTGCGTTCGTCGATCCGCTCCCGGAGCCGCTGAACTTCACGCCGCAGTGCCGCGTAATGGGCGAGGGTCCAGTCACCGACGATGCGCGCCCGCAGCGGCGAAGCGCCCGGTTCGATTGTCATCGAACCGGGAGACGAGGACGTGGTGGCGCTCATCTTCTGCAAACGGGTGCCTATGTCGGGCGATGGAGTCTGGATTGATGCTAGCAGGGCTGTGCCCGGCTAGACAGGACCGCGCGCCCGAGGTCGGCAACCGGCGGGCAGGCGCCTGCTGCTTATCCATGGACCACGGCGGTCGCGTCATAGTGCGCCGTTGCGCTCGAGCCGATAGCTGCTTATCGCCTCGTAGACCGCCTTGCGCAGCCGATTGATGCCGCCGATGGGGCGATGTTCCGGCAGCGCATGCCAGGGGTTGAAGCTGAGGTTGTCGCAGGCCAGGTTCTGCTCACGGCTGTCGAAGTCCTGCGCTGGCAGGCGGATATCGGCGACCGTCTCGAACGGTGAAACGGTCTCGCTCCATTCGATGCTGGTGTCCTCGATGGGCATGTAGTGTTCGGCGTTTTGCCGCTGCACCTGCAGGGCGAAGCAGGCGGGCGTGCGGTCGAGGGACAGCTGCTGGTAGAGCGCGCTGCGCAGGAAGTTCGGCAGGTCGCGGTTCTGCTCGGGCAACTGGTAGGTCGGGCAGTTCTCCGGCGTCGGGATGACCCGGTACTTGATGTTGTGCGGGCCGAGCTTGTACGGCGCCACGGAGCTGTAGATGGTGGCTACCGGGCTTTCCGGCGCGGGCGCCAGGGTCTGCAGTGCGATGAACAGATGGCGCAGTTCCCAGCTGCGCGGGTCGACGCTCGGAAAGAACGCCAGCGCCTTCTTGCCCTGCGCCTGGGCGGCGAAATTGCTGCGGTACTCGGCGACGTCGCGGACGAAGAACACCGGGTGATTGAACATCACGAAGTCCTGCTCGCCGGCATGGCGCGGATCGCTCGTCAGCTTTTCGCCCGGCACGCCAAGCAGCTTGATCGCCATGCCGCGGGCATCGCGGATGCGGTCGAACTGCGGGTAGGCGTTGCCGTTGGACAGCCGCACCCAGGCCTGCCAGGTCTTGCCGGGTTCGCTGAATACGCCGTGGCGCAGCTCGTTGTTCAGGTCGGCGCGCACGCTGACTTCGGCATGCACGCAGCCGTGGGCCTTGGCATGAGCGTCGCGCAGCACGCGGGTGTTCTCGCTGTGCTGTTCGACCACGGCGATGGCGTCGGCAATGATCGCCTGGGTGTCGGCCGCTTCGCTCGGCGCGATGACCTCTTCGGTGGAAACCGGCCCACGATGGGTGAAGTGGTCATGCAGCGCGAAGGCGGCCCAACTGCTGAGGCCGATGGCCGTGACGCCGAGCGACAGGCGGCCCAGCAGGCGACCGAGCCAGAGCCAGAATCTTGTAAGCATGTGCGGTTCCTTGTGCGATGGTCGGTCAGTAGCAGGTCGGGCCGGGAGCGTGCGGCTGTGCCGCAATGGCGTGCAGGCGCGGTTCGAAGCGGGGATCGCCGAGCACCTTGAGGTACTCGACCAGCGCCCAGCGTTCGTGCGGTGCCAGTGCCCGTCCGATCACGCCGTTGCCGCGGCAGCCGGCGCGGAATTCGTGGCCGCGGTTGCTGTTGCCGGTAATCGCGGTGTCCAGCAGGAAGCCGCCGTCGAAGCGCTCGGTGCGAATACCGGCATAGCGGGGGTCGTACTCGCGGCTGCCCACCCAGAACTGCGCCTGCCGTTCCGCCACTGGCGACAGCAGCTGGAACAGCGTCGGCACCGAGCCATTGTGCAAAAAGGGCGGCGTCGCCCAGATGCCGTCCAGCGGGCGTGCCTTGTAGCCGCGCAGTTCCTGCACGCCGATCGGCCGGCCGAAACCGTCGAACGCTGCGCGTTCGTTCTCGCCGATGCCGGCGTCACGGTAGGCGCGCTCTTCGACATAGGCGGTGATATAGGCCAGCCCCTTGGCGCTGGACAGGCTGGCGAGATCGAGCGGGCCGGATGGCGCGCCGTACAGCTGCACGTCCAGACGATCCAGCTGGTGCTGAGTCCAGCCCAGGCGGGTCAGGTCGAAACGGTGGTCGGCGATATTGTCGGCCGTGGTCGGGTCGGTGCCAACGAAGGCGGTTGGGACCACCTTCATGCGCCATTCGGGGTTGCGCTCGGCGGCGAAGCGCTTGTCGACCGGCTTGGGCCTGGCGTCGTGGCAATGCGCGCAGTTTTCCCGATACAGCGCGCGGCCGAGGCTGGCCTGTTCGAGATCGATCGCGCCCAGGATATGTTCCGGCCAACGGGGCGGCGCCAGATGCATGAGGGTGGTTTCCAGCGTATGCAGATCGCGTACGCGAACGCCCGATGCATAGCGCTCGGCCTCGGCGACGGGCTGGCCGTTCTCGTGCAGCAGCCGCAGCGTGGCGCCGACACCCAGCGCTTCGCCGATATTGCGCGCCATCGGCTGCATGGCCGAGCCGTTCCACTGCACCCAGTCGAACTTCCAGATGTCCCACAGATGCGGGTAGCTCACCGGTGCGTTGGCCACGCGGTAGTTCGCCGGATCGATGGCGTCGCCGAATACGCTGTTGGCGATGCGGCCGAACGCATCGGTACGGCCGAAGCCTTCTTCGGTGGGGTAGAGCCCGCGGTGCCAATCGTTGTAGGCAGTACCAAGCAGCCGGTCGAGCACCTGCTTGAAGTCGTGGCGCAGCTGGTCATGACCCTGTTCGTAGTCGACGCCCAGTACCTCGTGGGCGAAGCGGCGGAACTTGAGCGGGTTGTAATAGGTGAAGGCCATGCTCATGCCGAGCGCCTGGCCAAAGGCGCCACCGCGCAGAGTCGGCACGGTGGAAGCCAGCGAATGCATCGCCGCACCGCCGTCGATACGGATGGTCTGGCCCTGGTAGCGCAGCTCGCCGGTATGGCAGGCCGCGCAGGTCACATCCAGATAGGTGCGACCGGTCTCGTCATCCTCGTGGCGGGCAAAACCCACCGGCAGGTTGCCTGGGTTTAGCGCGGTTCCCTGTTGCTTGGGATCGACCAGAAAGCCGAAGCGGGCCAGGTATTCGGGGGCAGCAAATTTGTCACTGCTGAAAGGCCGCTCCAGAGCGCCGAACCAGTCGTACTCCAGCCCCTTAACCTGGGTGCCCTGTGGCGTGTAGTAGTAGGTCTGCCGCTGCGTGGCGTCCCACTGCTCCAGATAATGCAGCGCCTCGGGCGCCTCGTACTCGGGCAGGTTTGGATAGGCCACGAAATACAGCCCGATCCCTACAGCCAGCACGGCCAACAGCAAGACACCCCGCAGGGCTCGGCGCAGCAATCGCATTGGTACATCCTTGTAGCGTTATGGCGGATGCGCGTTTATGGCAGGGTTGTGCAGTGATGGCAATATGCCCGCTCGCTAATGCTTACGATCGTGGATTCGTTGGACGCAAAGAGAATTTGCATCTTCTAACTACTATGAGCCCTTCCGCGTCAAAGCGACCTAACGGATCAATAGCAGCTATATCAAGCGAAGAGGCTGTGACCCCGAGCCAGGTAAAAAATGTTAGTGATTTGCAAAGGCAAAAGCATGAAGGCAATGCGGCGACAAACAATAATTTTCTACTATGGATAAAAGCCCTGAGTCAGGATCCTCCAGCACATCAGAATCAGCACTCTGATTGTATTTTTTTGCTAAAGACGAGAGCCTTAACATGGAAGTAGAATTGACTTCTTAAGTTTTCGTCGTGCGAATTTTTTTAAAGCCTTTCTATTGAGCCTGCAGCTGCTAAGCTTAACTCAAGTCAATGAGCACTTTGAGGATCCGTGCATTTCATTTCTGAAAACGCCCTGCCCTTGGCCTCGACAGTACACCTTTGAACATGCTCTCCTGGTTCTTCATTCAGAAGATAGTTAAAATCAAAGCTGACGGCGCTGCCATGAAACTCTATGTTTGAAAAGCCTGCATATGAAAAACCATTCGCCAGAGACAGGCCATCCATTTCACAAATATCCTTTCGTTCGACAACAGCCCAGTCGTCCTTAGGGTTTATCAATTCAAGCCTAAGACATGGATATGGCGACTCCGAATTGAACCGCGTATATTTGAATAAAAGACCTTCAGCTCTCTTGGCATTAACTTCTACCGCATACCGATACACATCCGTATCAGCAGCGGAATAAGCCGGCGCAACGTCTAATGCCAATGCAGCAAGCAACATATTCCAGCGCATACTATTCATATATGTACCTTAATCTTCTTAAGAAACGATCATTGGGTAGGTTTTGTGGCCAATTTGATCGGTTTTTTATCACGCTGCTAAATTGTGCAAGATCGTTATTCGCCACATATTCCTGAAGTAGGGAGCGAATATTCGGCGTGTAATCTCCTCGGTAACGCAGGTCCACCAACATGTCCTTTATTTTTGGATGAAGCGCATCCCAATCAGTAGCTCCGTACGCTTCAATAACATCTCTCTTTTCACATATCCTTCTGACATCCTTCTCCATAAACTCATATACAAAGACAAACAAGTCATGCTGTTGCTTTCTTGTGATAGGTGCAGATCTAATTGCTGCGCTTGCGGAATTTAAATAATCTCTCGCCATGTTTTTAGTAAGCCCCTTGCTGCCAGACAGCCAAGATAGCAGCGGTTCTGAAATACCGGCGCACTCTAAATCATCTCTCACATTTGGCTGATGACCGGTGTCATACCCCCGACCTATGGTTACCCCGGAAGCGCCAACCGGAGGCCAGTGGGGAACCCTACTGAAAAAATGAGAGCCTTCAATATCGTTCCCTTCAGCATCAAATGTTAACTGCCCGCGCGGAACTTTTAGCCACTTAAGGTCATTTTCATCGTCTATGAGACTAAAGTTCGCCATTAATCCAGTTATCTGAATATGCCACGCTTCCCTGTCATCACTAATATCATGCTGCCCAACCAGTTCACCCCACCAGCTCAACTTCTCGATTCGCTGCTTTTCTGCTTCCCAAACAAGGTTCGGTTTTCCGGGGTCCTCCGCTAACAAGGGATCAAGCTCATCCCACTTGCCCTTGTTCCAGAACCACTCACTTTCGTACTTAGTGATCAATTGCCCGAGCACTTGAGCGTGCCAAGGCCTGGTCAGCGCTGCTTGGATTTCAGCGCTGGTCAATACGCCATCCTTGTCGGTATCGGCGATATCGTAGAGTCGAGCGAGCGTTACGATTGGGCCGCCATCGGCCTTGCTGATCTGGGCCCGGTAGTTGTGCTGCTCGTCTGTGCTCAGCAAGCCTCTGGCATTGAAGGCGTAGGCGAGCTTTTCGACGGGCGCTCCGGTTTCCCCGATGCATTGGAAGCCTTCCCACTCCCACGGGCTGTGGCGAGTAGTGATCAGCTCCTGTTCGGCGAGCCAGCCGTCGATGGGATTGCCGTTAGCGTCGGCGAACAGGCCGTCCAACCGCCACCAGTGCATAGTGTTGTGAGCGCCATCCTTGACCTGGATTTTTCTCGAAGCGGGGAGCCCATCCAACAGTGACTGCGGAATGATCAGGTCGACGCCGATCTGCGTGCCATCGTCGTCCAATTTGGGCGGGTTCTCGGCATTGATATCGTCCCGGTGCGGAATCAGTTTGCTCGCACCTTTGTAGACCTTGAGCAGGGTTTTCTGGCCGTCCGGCAAGCGGCTCGCCCAGACGCGACTCCGGGCGATGAACGCGGGCACATCGTCGCAGCTGAACAGTTCGACATGGACCATGTACTGAGCGGCACTGTCGTGATTCTGGTACAGACCGGGATGGCCAATAAGTTCACCCGCCTTGATCGGCACTGCGCTGTCGAGAACGACGACCTTGCCGCACTCCGCTGGCTCGCTGTGCGGTTTGAGCCAGCTGGTGGATACATAGCCGGGTAGGTCCTCGTCGTCAGCTGATAAGGCGGGTTGTGCCGTCCCGCTGACCAGGCTGACCAGCTTGCTGAATTCGCCCTCCGCTCTACCAATGGTGATCTCGGTACCCTTGGACAGCGTCGACAGCAGGGTGGCGTGCTTGTTCGGGCCGGCGCGGACATTCAAACCCTGGTTCTGCGTATTAACGGTATAGCGCCTGGTCTCCCAGAAAGCGGGGCGCGGAAGGTCCGCTTGTGCCTGGTAGCCTGCCCAGTCCAGCAAATGCATGTACAGGCTATACAGGGAAAGACTTGGAGGCGTTTGCCCTTCGGCGATGCTGCCGTCAGCGTTCTTCAGTGGCGGCGGCTGCAGGCTGTGCTTGACCAGAACGAACCCCGTGGAAAAGGGCGCTCGTTTGACCAGGGGAATGTCGTCGGTGAATTCGCTGACCGGGTAGCGCTCGTCGATGCGGTAGGCAATTACTTCTCCGTCGGCGATACAGCGCACGCTCGACTGGTCGAATGCAGCGGCCGTGCCTTCGTCGAAGTGGACGCCCCCATGCCATAAGCCGTTCTCGCCGGTGGGGTAGAACCCGCCCTTGGCCTGGGCCATATGCGTAAGCAGCTGCAGCGGATTGTGGCTGCTGTCCTTGCTGGGAAACGGGTATGCCCAGCTGATCGGTTTGGATTCGTTCATGTTCGATGCATCCTTGCGTTCGAGCCGGCGGGGCAGCTGGCTCTGTCCTTTTCTCAGCCTGAAAAATTGAGCGAGCGCTTGCGTTTGCTGAGCAGGCTGTCCGCCTCACCCGGCATTGCCTGCTCCAGTAGGCTTCCGGCCTTGTCGCTATCTGCCACTCCCGGCAGCACCGGTGAGTTGATCTTGATCCCCGAGCCCTTGCCCGGTGCGCCGCCGGCGTTGATTCGCGCCAGCGGTCCGGAGACGGTGATGCCGCCCGGGTCGAGCTTGATGAAGCTGCCGCCGGCCTTGAGGGTCAGCTCGATGCCGGCTTCGATGACCATTTTCTGCCCGGCCTTGAGGTGGATCTCGCGGCCGGCCTTGGTCAGATGGGCAGTGCCGAGCTTGATGTGCTGGGCCTGGGCGACGGTGAGGTGGTCGTCGGGTTTGACTTCGACCTTGCGGTCGCCGGCAACGGCCAGGTGCTCCTCGCCGCGGAACTCGCTGTAGCTGTTGGCCTCCACCGTGTCGTGGCGCTCGTTGCCGACGCGGATCTTCTGGTCGTGCTCGATGTTTTCGTCCCAGTCGCGCTGGGCGTGGAGGTAGATCTGTTCGGCACCCTTGCGGTCTTCGATGCGCAGCTCGTTGTAGCCGCCACCGCCCGGGCTGCTCAGGGTCTTGAACACCGTGCGGGTCTTGTTGGCCGGCAGGTCGTAGGGAACCTGATGTTCCTTGTGGTACAGGCAGCCGGTCAGCAGCGGTTGGTCGGGGTCGCCTTCGAGAAAGGTCACCAGCACTTCCATGCCGACCCGCGGGATGGCGATACCGCCATAGCGGTCGCCGGCCCAGCTGGAGCTGACGCGCAGCCAGCAGCTGGTCTTGGCGTCGGCCTGGCCGTGGCGATCCCAGTGGAACTGGACCTTCACCCGTCCGTACTCGTCGCAGTGGATCTCTTCGCCGGCAGGGCCGGTGACCACGGCGGTCTGGCTGCCGAGCACCTTGGGCTTCGGATGGCGAAGGGCGGGGCGGAAAGGGATGTCCCAGGGCGTGGCGCTGAAGCGGTTGCGGTAGCCCTGGACGAAGCCGTCGCTGCTATCGACATGGCTGGTGACCGACTCCTCCAACACTTGCGGCTGCTTGCCTTCATGCAGCACTTCGGTGAGCAGCCAGAGGGCGTTCCATTCCCGGCGCGGGTGTTCGCCGAGCGGGAGGAAATGCCCGCTCGCCAGCTGCGGCTGGTCGCTGTCGCCCTCGGCCAGACGGTAGTCGTGGCGGTGGCGTTCCAGGGCGCGCTGCGACAGGTGCTTGCCGCGGGCGCGTTCGGTGAAGCGGCCGGGGTAGTCGTAGTCCTCGAGATCCGGCTGGAAATCGCTGTGGAACGCACCCTCCATGGTCAGGCGCGGCTTCTCGAAATCGTAATCGCGGCGCGTGACGCGGCTGGTACGGGTTTCCAGGCGCAGCCCAAAACGCTTGATCACCGGCTGGTCGGCGACCAGGCCGCTGTCCTGCTGATAGGCGGTGGCGGTGAGCTTCGGGAAGACGGTCTGGTCATCGCCGAAGACCAGTACATGACCGGCCGCGCTGTGCTGGAAGTGGTAGTGAATGCCTTCCTCCTCGCACAGGCGCTGGATGAAGTGCAGGTCGGATTCGTCGTATTGCACGCAGTACTCGCGCGGCGGGTAGACCACCGGGTCAAGCCCGAAGCGGTAGGCATCGGCCTGAATGCCGTGTTCCTCGAGTACCTGGGCGATGATCTGCGGCACGCTCAGGTGCTGGAAGATGCGCTGGTTGCTGCGATGGGCGAGATAGGCCAGTTGCGGCACGAGCGTGAGCCGATAGCGAGTCAGACGTTGGCCCGATTCACCCTGGGCAGCCTGATGTACTAGCCCGTGGATGCCGCTGCCGTCGGGACCGAAGGCCAGGAAGGCCGGGCGGTGCAGCAGGCTTTCCAGATCCAGGTCGGGGCGCTCGCTGAGCAGTTCCAGGTCGAAGCGATAGGGTTGGCTGATGGCTTCCCGACCACTGAAGGCGAGAACCTGCAGATCGTGCTCCACGCCTTCGAGCGTCAGGCTGAAATGGGTTTCGTTGGCCGCGTTGAACATGGGGCTTTCCTTGTCCTGATGTCATTCATGGGAGTGCCTGAACCAGCGCTGCCAGCGGCTCGGTACGGGGCGGCTGAAGGCGTGCAACAGACCCGCCGCATCGATGCTGCGCTGCGCTGCGTCGAATGCCAGCGCCAGACGCAGTGCCGGCCAGCAGTGCGCGGGCAGTTGAGGCGGCCGTTGCAGCGCGCGGTCCAGTTCCATGGCTTTGGCCTGGCGGGCGCTGAGCCGGCGAAACGGATGGCTGCCGCTGGCCAGTTCGTAGAGCACGCAGGCCAGCGCGTAGATATCGGCGCTGGTAGTCAGCTCGCCGCCGTCGAGCAGCTCCAGTGCCGCATAGCGCGGCGTCCAGGCCGCAAAGCGCGTGCGGCACAGGCGCGGCAGACCGGGTAGCAGGCCTTCCAGCGGCTGGCCGAGGCCGTAGTCGAACAGGCGCAGGCCGTCCTCGGCGAGCATCACGTTGCTCGGCTTCAGGTCGCCATGCAGCACGCCCAGGCTGTGGGAATAGCTCAGCGCTTCCAGCAGTGGCAGCGCGATGCCCTGCAGTTCGCTCCAGGCCATGCCCAGCGGGCGTTCGCACAGCAGCTGGTCGAGGGTTGGCCCCTTCAGCAGTTCCAGGGTGATGAAGGCGCGCTGGCTGGCCGGGTCGATATCGAAGTTGTACAGGCGCACCACATGCCGATGGCTGAGGCGGGTGGTCAGTGCGTACTCGCTGTAGAGCAGCGCGCTGGCGTCGGGGTATTCGGCGAAATCCTCGCTGAGGGTCTTCAGCGCCACGTAGGGGTCCGGATCGCCGAACTGTTCACGCAGCAGATCGCGGGCGCGATAGACCGCACCCATGCCGCCGACGCCGAGCAGACGTTCGATCCGGTAGCGGCCACCGAGCACGTCCGGCAGTTCGCCGGGAACCGCCTTCGGCTCGACCGCTGCTGGCGTGGCCGCGGTGGACGCCAAGGCAAAGTAGGTGAGGTCGCAGGCCTGCAGTCGCGGTGCGTTCATCGGCGGATCACCACGGCACTGATGTTGTCCCGCGCCGGCCCCTTCAATGCCTGGCGGAACAGGCGTTCCAGTGCCAGCCGGGTGGATGGCAGGCTGAGTGCCGCACCGAGGGCATCGGCGGACATGCTTTGATGAAGCCCGTCGCTGCACAGCAGCAGCGTGTCTCCAGGGAACACGGCGAACTCGAGGATATCCAGCTCCAGCTCTTCACTGGCCCCGATGGCGCGGGTCAGCGCGTGGGCCGCAGGATGCCTGGCTGCTTGTTCGGGGCTCAGTTGTCGCTCGTCGAGAAACTGCTGCAACAGCGAATGATCCCGCGATAGCTGATAGAGCCGCCCGCTGCGCCACAGATAACAGCGGCTGTCGCCGGCCCAGACGCACGCCGCACGGTCATCCTCCACGAGCAGGGCGACCACGGTGCTGCCGATCACCGGTTCGGGACGTTCGGCGGTGACCGTCAGTTCCTGGCTGAGCCGGCGATTCAGCTCGTGCAGGCAACGCCGCAGCGCCAGCACCCGCTCCGGCAAGTCGCCGGTTGCGGAAAGGTCAGCCAGCTGCTCGACGATCAGGCGACTGGCCAGCGCGCCGTTCTGGTGCCCGCCCATGCCGTCGGCCACGGCCCACAGCCCGGCCTGCGGCAGGTCGAGGAAGGCATCCTCGTTGTGCGCCCGCACCTTGCCGGTGTCGGTGCGCGCCGTGCTGCGCCAGCGGCACGCCGTTGCGCTCATCACAGCGTCGCCGGCAGCTTGAAGCCGCGCAGCAGCGCGAGGTCGAACGGATTCGGCGAGCGCTGCGCATGCAGCAGGTAGTTGGCGCGCAGGCCGCCGAGATCGGCCTTGAGCATCAACACATCGCGGCCGCTGTGGTAGTCGACCTGCATCAGGTCGATCAGGCGGAACAGCGACCAGGGTCCGGTGTTCTTCTCGATACCGACGCGACGCCCGCCCAGTTCTTCCACCACCAGGCTGGTGCGCCCGTCGTCGGCTTCGGCCGGCCAGCGGAACGCGGTCTGCACGATCGGACCGTGGCGGTATTCCATCTGCTGGTTGCCGAAGCGGAAGTCGGCGCGACCGAGGCTCGAATCCAGCGAATAGGGCTCGAGCTTGAACAGAATCTGCGGCTCGTTGGGGTTCTCGGCGAAGAAGCTGCGGCGAATGGTCTGCGCCCGGCTCATCTGCGCGAGGAACGGCTCGGACAGTGGCAGGCCGCGCCCATCGACTCGGCGTAACTGGTACTGACCGGCGCTGCCACTGACGAAGGGCTTGAGGTAGCGCTCGAAGAAGCTGTCCGCCAGGCCCTGGGCCTTGAAGAATTCGCGGAAGTCGGCGAGGGCGACGTCGCTGGCGCTGTGGGCGCTGAACGGATAACGCTCGCGCAGCGCACCGCGGTAGCTGGCATAGAGCTCGTTGCGATAGCGCTGGTTGAGATAATGATAGGCATCGCTGAGCACCAGCGACCAGCTGTCCTCGGCCAGCAGGCCAAGCCACTGGCCGACCGGCTGCGGCAGGCGGGCAGCGCTGTTGCGCAGTTGGTTGATGGCGTCGCGCTGACCCCCCATGCGTGCCTTGGCCATCTCGAATGCGGCCTGTTCCGGTGCGCTGGCGTGGACCAGCGAGACCAGCTGCAATTGCAGGGCGTCGAGTGCCTGCAGGCTTGCCGTCAGCTCGGGACCAGCCGCGCCGTTTTCGTCGAGCAGCTGGTGCAGCGGCGCAAAACGGCGTTCGAGGGTCTTGCGTGCGGTGTCCGGTACGTTTTTCAGCAGCGCGGCCTGGGCCTGCTCCGCTGCCGCGGTGGCCAGCTTGGCAGCCTTGGCAAGCTTGCCGCCGTCGTTCTGGGCGGCATCGGCCAGTTCGCCGGCCTCCAAAGTCGCGTCGGCGAGGCCGGCGAAGCGGGTGTTTTCGCGCACCGCCAGCAGCAGTTGCAGCAGCGGCGAGCTGGCAGCGGTGAGCCCGGCGAGCTGCACGGCACCCTGAGCCACACTACCGGCCGGGAGGACGTTCAACTGGGCGATCGCCTCGCTCCAGTGTGCGGCGTAGTCGCGGAAGTACAGCTGTTCCATTTCCGCCAGCAGGCGGCTCAGGTCCTTGGCGCTAAGGCTGTCGCCTTCGCCCAGCACCCAGTTGTCGCGCAGGATCTCGCTGACCAGCTCGGCGCCCTGGGCGACGAACAGCTTCTGATAGCCGCGCTGGGTGTAGAAGCCGGGAATTGCATAGTCGCCACCGACGAACAGGGATGCCTGCGGGCCGAGCTGCATGTTCAGTCGATAGCCGGGAAGGTTGCGCGCCTGATCGCGCAGCATGCGGTACACCACGGCCGCCAGCGATTCGCTGCGCAACTGGGCACGGGCCTTGGCCACCAGGTTGTCGTTCAGCTGATACGGCGCGAACGACTCCTCCAGCAGGCGGGCAAAATGGGTGTTCAGGCCTTGCTGGGCAACCACGTTGCCGCTATGACGCAGCGACCAGTCGGCGGCCAGCCAGTCCTTGAGGAAGGCTGCATCACGGCGCTCGGCAAGGTTCAGCATGAGGTACGCGCGCAGGCTGCCGAGCAGCTGTTCGCGGTCATTCAGGTTGGCGCGAATCTGCGCTTCCAACTGACGACCGACCCGTGGCAGCAGCAGCGTTTCCAGATCGCGGCGGTAGGCGTCGTGCAATGTCGGGTCGACCGCCTCACCCTGATACAGGCCACCACGGCGTAGCCAGGACACATCATCCCTGGGCGGAAATACCTGAGTTGCCGCGTAGCTGCCATCGAGCACCTCGAGGGTGCGCAGTGCTTCGTCTTCTGCCTCGATGGCCTTGCGTTCACCGCCCAGCGTCTGGGCGATGCCGCGCAGCTGTTCGAGGCGCTCGTGGTTGCTGGAGAAGTTCAGTGCCCAGGCGCCGCCGAACAGCACCAGGCAACCGAAGGCGCCCGCATAAAGCGCGCGCTGGCCCCAGCCGATGCGGCGGACTTCGCGCTGATCGAGGCCCGCCAGCTCGGCTTCGGGGAAGATCACCCGGCTGAGCAACTGATTGATGAAACGCGCGCGGCCGCTGCGGTAGGTCGGCAGTGCGCTGCTGGCCAGGCCGAGCTGGCGGCCGATGCCGGCGGTGAGTGGGTCGAGACCTTCGCGCAGCTGCGGCGCGCTGGTCAGGTAGAAACCACGCAACTGGCTGGCACGCTGGTAGCGGTTGCCGGCGAAGGCCAGTTCGATGAACAGGCTCAGGCGCTCGCCGATCTGCCCCAGCTGATGCGGGAAGTCGAGGATACGACCGCGGCGCTGCGTATCCCGCTCCTGGTGCATGCGCATGATCACCTGGCTGTTCAGCCGGCGCAGCAGTTCCTCGAATTCCTGGCGCACCACCTGCGCGTCGCTGCCGTCCTGCTCCTTGCGGAAGCTGGCGCCGAGCACCTGATCGCTTTCCTCGCGGGACAGCTGATCGAAGAACTCGTCGAAACCGAGAATCCGATCGGCCTTGCTCAGCACCAGGTAGACCGGCACGTCCACGTTCAGACGCTGATGGATCTCGTGCAGGCGCTGACGAGCCTGACGGGCAAGACTCTCCAGCTCCAGTTCATTGCCGCCTAGCAGCTGATCCACCGGCAGGTTGACCAGTACGCCGTTGAGCGGTCGGGCACGGCGCCTGCGCAGCAGGCCGAGCAGGGTGTCCCAGGCGCTACCGTCGACGGTGGCGTCGGGCTGCGTCAGATAGCGGCCGGTGGTGTCGATCAGCACGGCGTGATCGGCGAAGTACCAGTCGGCGTAGCGGGTACCGGAAACATCCTTGGTCAGGCGCTGCTGCTCGCTGCGGTTGAGCGGGAAATCCAGGCCCGAGAAATCCAGCAGGCTGGTCTTGCCGCTGCCCTGCGGGCCGATCAGCAGGTACCAGGGCAGCTCGCTGCGCCATTTCTCGCTGCGCCCGCGATAGAGGCTGGAGGTTTTCAGGGTGCGCAGCGCCTGCCTGAAGCGATGGCGCAGCTCCTGTTGCTCCTCGCCGATCAGGCCGTCGCGGCGCAGTTGTTCCTGAACGTCCTGGTCTTCGGCGTCGCGCTTCTTGCGCGCGCTGGCGCGCCAGCTGGCGAAGACCATGGCCAGGCCCCAGCCGAGAAACAGCACGCTGATGCTCAGCAGGCGACTGCTGGATGACTCCCAGAAGCGCTGGTCATTCACCGCCAACAGCGGCCCGACGAACCACACCAGAACCGCCAGCAGCAGGACCAGCAGCAGGCTCCAGACCCAGGTTCGGCGCAGCACGGCGCCGAGTTTGCCGAAGAACGTCTTCATCTCATTTCATCCCTGACAAGGTGGAGTCGCCGGCATCCATGTCCAGCGAGCGATAGGGTTGCAGCACGCTCTCGCGTTGTTCGCCCAGCACCCAGGCGAAACCGCCGTAGATCACCCCGAGGCACATCAGGGTAAACAGCGCGACCATCCACCAGGGCACGATGCGCACCAGGCGCCGGCGGGTGTCCTTCAGGCCCTCCCAGTGCGGCGACAGCTCGCGCGGTATGTCGCCGCGCATCTGGCGGATCTGCCGGTAGAGGCTGTCGCGTACCGCTTCCAGTTCGAGCATGCCGCGCGGCAGCACGCGGTACTTGCCCTCGAAACCGAGCGACAGGCAGAGGTACATCAGCTCCAGCATCGGCAGGTGCTTGACCGGGTTGCGCGACAACCGCTCGAGCAGCTGGAAGAACTTCTCACCACCGAAGGTCTCGTTGTGGAAGGAGGACAGCAGGCTCATCTGCGACCACTCGCTCTCGTTGCCCCAGGGCGTGGTCACCACGGCTTCATCGAGCACGGTGCAGAGCACGTAGCGCGCCGCCATCACCTGGCTGCTCTCGGCGCCGTCATGCAGCGAGCGGTGCTCGAACAGCTTGATCGCGCTGCTCAAGTGATCATGCAGGACCTGCAAGTCTTCGCTTTCCAGGCGGTGCTTGAAGCGCACTACTTCCGAGAGCAGCGGCGAAGCGGCCGCCACCAGCGGGTTGAGGCTGATGTTGAAAGTCTCCGCCGGGCGCAGGCGCGCGGCGTAGATCATCCGCTCCTCCAACTGCTCGAAACGCGGTGGGGTGTCGAAGTTGGTCAGCGGGCTCTGTGCGGGCGCCTCGCCAGCGCGGTTGACGATGACCGTGCGGTCGTCCTGTCCGTAATCCATTTCCTTGATCATGTCGTTCAGTCCCTGACCGCCCAGAATTTCAGTTCGAGCCCGGCGAAGTCACCGGACACATGGAAGGCAAAGCCGCCGGAGCGCTCCAGCTGCGCCTGGTCCTCGGCGCTGAGCTCCAGGGCGAAATAGGTCTTGCCGGCATGGAAGGGGATCTGCCGCGGCGCCACCGGCAGCGGCTTGAGGCGGATGCCCGGCAGATGCAGGTTGACCAACTGGCGAATGCGCTCCACCGGACCTATCTTCAGGTGCGCCGGCAGGCGGGTACGCAGGGTCTCCGAATCGCATTGGGCGCTGGCAGCGAGCACGAAGGAGGCCGTGCCGAGCAACTTGTGATCGTGCAGCGGCGATACCTGGATGCCGTACTGGCGCTGCTGCAGCAGCAGTTCGATGGCGTGCTGCTCGAGTACCATCGACAGCACCTGGCGGATCGCGTCCATCAGCTTGCGGAAGCTCGCGCCCTGATCGCTGTGCTGGTAACGACCGTCCAGGCGTGGACGCTTGCTCTCGCTGGAGAAGGTCGCCAGCTCGCCGAGCAGGCCAAGCAGGTCGCGGTAGATCTGCTCCGGATGCACCTGCTCCACGCCCAGATAGTGGCGCAGCACCGGTTCGTGACGGTTGATCAGCTGCAGCATCATGAAGTCGCCGACCTCGGCACCACCGACCTTGCCGGTGGCGCTGATGCGCTCGGCGAGGGTGTCGCCACGGTGGGCGAGCATGCTGATCACTTCCTTCAGGCAGGACAGCAGATAGCCGGAAGCCTGGAAGTTGACGTAGCTGGGAATGAACTCGGGGTCGAGGCTGATGACCCCGTCCGGCGTGGTGTCGAGCACCTCGCACAGCTGCAGTTTCACATAGGCCTGGTCGCTCTGCTGCTCGCCCAAGAGCAGGCGGAAATCCGGCAGCCCGGTGCTGACCTGGCTGGTGCTGCTGTCGCCGGCATTGGAGTCGGTGACGTCCAGTTCATGGGCGGTGTAGCGCGCCAGCACGTCCTTCTGCTCGGGACGGCGGGTTTCGATGTGGTTGCCGGTGACCAGTGGCAGCGCGAGGTATATCGGCGTGCTGCCGGTGTTCGGCGGGATGTCCAGAGCCAGTGGCTCGCGCTCGCTGCCCAGCTCGAACAGCGTACCGTCCGGCAGGATGCCGCTGGCCTGGCTGAGCACCAGCTTGCCCATGTTGAGGAACTGGCGGTCGATCTCCAGGCTGAAGAAGCCCCAGGCGTAGCTGCCCAGCTTCTGGGTGCGCGCCTTGAGCTGGTGATCGTAGTAGCGATCGCTCTGCTGGAAGTGCTGCGGGCGCAGCAGCATGCCTTCCTGCCAGACAACCTTGTGCAGGCTCATGCTTACTTCCCTCCTTCGGCGAGCGGATCGAACAGCGCGATGCCGCGCTCATCCAGGCTCAGGGCGACGTGGGTGCGCCCCTGCGGCGGCAGTGCGATGACATAGCGCCAGCGAGCTTCCGGCAGGTCACGGTAGGCGGCCAGCACGCCGACATAGCGGCTGCCCTCCTGCACCGAGAGCTTCAGCTCGCGGCTCTCGCCCGGGCGCAGTTCCAGTTCCTCGGAGGTCACCAGGTCCGGCGCCAGGGCTTCCCTGGGGCGCTGGTAGAGGGCGAAGAAGTCGCCGTTCTCGAACGCCACCGGGTGCTTGAGCTCCAGCAGGCGCAGCACGATCGGCGACGGCCGGCCGTTGAGATCGGGGTTGAGGCGGTCGCTGCCGTACAGTTCGAGGTCGAGCTTGGTCAGCTTGGAGTACGGCGACAGTGCCGAGCAGCCGCCCAGCACGAGCAGCGAGGCCAGCATGGCCAGGGTGATGCGACGAGGCATGGGATCATCCTTGATGGGTTGAATCGAGCGTGGCGATCAGGCGCACCTGCTCCTCATAGGTCTTGGCGAAGTCGCGGGCGAACAGTCGCTCGCTCCAGTCGGCGTCCTGGCCGAGGCTGTGATGCAGACGGCGATAGGCGCGCCAGCGACTGCCGGCAGTAGCGATCAGCGGCTTGCGGCCTTCGCGCTCGAAACGCAGCGCCAGCTGTTCTGGTGCCAGCTGCTCGAACATCGCGTGGATGGCCGCGCGACTGGCCGCCAGCAGTGCCACCTGATGCGCCTGCAGATCGCGGAAAGCGCGGCCGAGGGCCTGTTCGGCCGATAGCTGGCCGGGCTTGCTGCCGCGCAGCAGGGCGTTCAGCGCCTCGCTGCTGTCGGCGCTGTGCTTGAGCGGGTTGTTGCCGGCGCTCTGCACGGTGGTCAGCGCCAGGCGCAGCTCGTTCTTCAGCTCGCTGCGGGTGCGCAGGCTCTGCTGCAGGCCGCCGACACTCTGCTTGAGCAGGCGGGCGGCATTCAGCGCCAAGGCCTGGCGCTGTTCCTCGTCGAGATCGTCGAGATCGATGCCCAATGCCTCGCCGAAACGTGCCCAGAATCCCTGCGGCAATCGTTCGGGCTCGGCTTCGCGCTTGGCTTCCGGTGCTGCCTGCGGCATGACCAGCTCCGGCAACGGCAGGCTTTCCATGTCGATGCGTGCGTAGTCGCGCTGCTGGGCCTGGCGTTGTGGCGCGACCAGCGCCAGGTCGAGGTCGTCGACTTCGGCATAGATGCGCTCCTGCTGATCCATGGCGACCAGCGGATCGAGGTCGAGAAAAGCGTCGTCGGGGATGATGCTGCCGGCCGGTTGCGGGCGGCCGGTGTCGCCTTCGAACAGCGCCGGGTCCTGGATCAACCGGGCGCGGATCTCGAAGTCGCCCAGGCAATAGACGCTGCCGTGCTCGATACGTTGCGGCTGGCCCTTGGCCAGGCTGGCACCGCTGTCCTTGAGCTGGATGCCGTTGCTGCTGGTATCGGTGAGGAAGAAGGCCCCGTCGCGATAGCTGATCACCGCGTGGCGGCCGGAGAGAACACGCTTGCGATCCGGGATTACCCAGTCGCAGCCCTCTGCGCGGCCAATCACGCCGCCGGCCTGCTTGAAGGTTTTGCTGGTCAGCAGCCCCGGCACGAATTGCTGGGCGCCCACCATATCGAGGACCAGTTCCATGGTCGTGTCGCTCCTTGCGGTCACTGGCCGCGATTCAAGGCTTGCGGATCGCCCAGCGGGCGATAGTGGTCGTCGTCGAATGTGTAGTTGCCGGTGCAGCCCGCGAGCAGGGCGGCGGCGATGAGCGAAACGAGGGCGTAATAGCGCACGAGCACGCGATTTCCTCCTTGAAGTCGTGTGTGGGGCAAGGCGCGCATGGTGCGGCCTGGTCGGCGCATTGAAGTTCAGTTATCCCGCGGGCTCGGTGATCGGGTTCACAGAACACCCGACGGATGCATCTAAAACGAGCGTGAGGTCAGGTTGATGCGGTTCGGTGCGGCGCCGCCGGCCTGCGTCGGCACCGGTTGCATTGCCCTTTTGTGGGGCGGCTAAGTCTCGTAATGCAACAGTGTGGAGCGCGACGGGGGCTGAATTCGTTCGAGAAACGACGATTTTTCTTGCGCCAAAGGCTGGCATATATCCTGCTTGGAGTCATGTATACAAGCTTGAATATAACTATGTATACCTCTAAGGACTTCTGCATATGTCGGACTTTAATCGTCGTAACTTCCTCAAGCTGGCTGGGCTTATCGGCGTTACCGCCGCGATGCCTTTCAGCACATCCCGCGCAGCAGATAAGCCCCTGGTCGTTGGCTTCGTTTATGTAGGGGCTAGGGATGACTTCGGTTACAACCAGGCACACGCTGAAGCTGCGCGCATCATTCGCAGCATGCCCAACGTCAAGGTCATCGAAGAAGAGAACGTACCGGAAACCTCCGCAGTGCAGCAGGCGATGGAAGCGATGATCCGTCAGGATGGCGCGGAGCTGATCTTCGCCACCTCCTTCGGCTACTTCGATCCCCACGTTCTACGCGTGGCCCAGCGCTACCCCGATGTGCGTTTCGCGCACTGTGGTGGCCTGTGGGACGAGAGCAAGCATCCGAAGAATGTCGGCAGCTTCTTTGGCTATATCGATGAGGGCCAGTACCTCAATGGTGTGGTCGCCGGCCACATGAGCAAAACCAAGCGCATCGGCTTTATCGCGGCCAAACCGGTTGCCCAGGTGCTGCGCAATATCAACGCGTTCACCCTGGGTGCGCGCTCGGTTGATCCGGAGATCACCACCACCGTGATCTTCACTGGCGACTGGTCGCTGCCGGTACGCGAAGCTGAAGCAGCCAACGGACTGATCGACCAGGGTTGCGACGTGCTGACCTGCCACGTGGATGGCCCCAAGGTCATCGTTGAAACAGCCGAGCGTCGCGGTGTGATGAGCTGCGGTTACCACGCCAGCCAGGCGGCTCTGGCCCCCATCGGTTACCTGACGGGTGCCGAATGGAACTGGGAAACCCCATACCGGGCACACGTCGAAGCGGCCCAGAAGGGTCAGACCATGAACAACTTCCTGCGCGGTGGCCTGGCCGAAGGGTTCGTCAAGACCTCGGCCTACGGCGCAAATGTCAGTGCTGCGGCCCGTGAGCAGGCGGACCGGATCAAGGCGTCGATGATCGCTGGCGAGTTCACCCTGTTCAAGGGACCGCTGAACGACAACAAGGGCAACGTGGTGCTGGCCGCTGGCGAGTCGCTGGGGCAGACCGACGTGGTGCTGGAGCAGATGAACTACCTCGTCGAAGGCGTGCGCGGCGATATCTGATCCATGAACCCACATTATCTAGCAAGCAGGTTGGCCAGGCTGGCATTGCCTGGCCTGCCTACCGTGCTTTCGATCATCAGCTCCTTTGCGCTGTTCGTGCTGTTCCTGGCCTTTCAGGGCAAACCGGCGTTCGAGGCCGTCAGCCTGGTGTTCGAAGGCGCCTTCGGTTCGTCCTTTGCGTGGGAAAGCACCCTGCAGCGCGCCGCGCCGTTGATGCTGACGGCGTTGTGCGTGGCACTGCCGGCGCGTGCCGGTCTGATCATCATCGGTGGCGAAGGCGCACTGGTACTGGGCGGCTTGGCGGCCGCGACGCTGCCGCTGTGGCTGAGCGGACTGCCGCCGCTGGCGACGCTTATCGCAATGGGACTGGTGGCGATGCTGGTCGGTGGCTTCTGGATCGGGCTCAACGGCTGGTTGCGGCAGAAGCGCGGGCTGAACGAGACCATCGGCAGCCTGCTGCTTTCCTATATCGCCATCGCGCTGTTCAACCATTTGGTCGAGGGGCCGCTGCGTGACCCTTCGAGCCTGAATAAGCCGTCCACCGTGGGGCTGGATTATTCACTGATGATCGGTGTGATCAGTGAGGATTCGTTCCGCGTTCACTGGGGACTGGTCGCCGGCATCATTGCCTGCGTGATGGCCTGGGTGCTGGTTCGCCACAGCGTCAAGGGCTTTGCCCTGGACGTGGTCGGCGGCAATGTGCGCACGGCGCGCATGCTGGGCTTGCCGGTCGACCGACTGGTGATTTTGACCTGTGTGCTCGGCGGAGCGGCGGCCGGGCTGGCCGGCATGTACGAGGTCAGCGCGGTGCAAGGCAGCGCCAACGCTTCGCTGATCGTCGGCTATGGCATCAGCGGCATTCTGGTTTCCTTTGCCGCCCGGCATAACCCGCTGGCGATCATCGTCTGCGCGACGCTGGTCGGCGGCATCGAGGCCAGCGGCAGCCTGCTGCAGCGGCGGCTGGATCTGCCCGACGCCACGACACTGATTCTGCAAGGCCTGCTGTTCACCAATCTGCTCGCCTGGGAGGCGCTGGTGGGCAGGATCACTGGATGGCGCATTGCCCTCGAGGAGCACGCCAACAAGGTAAGGAGCGCCGAGGTGCAACATGGGTGATCTGGATTTCGTGACCTTCCTGCTGGCCCTGTTGGCGGGTGCGGTGCGGGTTGGTACGCCGTTCCTGTTCGTCAGCCTGGGCGAATGTCTGACGGAAAAGAGTGGCCGCATCAACCTGGGCCTGGAAGGCATTCTGGTCGCCGGTGCGATGACCGGCTACGCGGTCGCCTACCTGTCCGGCTCGGCCTGGACCGGGGTGCTGGCAGCGGGTGGAATCGGGCTGTTGCTTGGCCTGCTGCATGGCCTTGTCTGCTCGCTACCGCGTGTCAACGACATTGCCTTCGGCATCGCGCTGATGTTGCTCGGTACCGGCCTCGCCTTCTTCCTGGGTAAAGCCTTCATTCAACCGCAGGCCCCGATGCTGCCATCCATTTCCCTGGGTGCCTGGAGTGATGATCCCGGCATGCGCTCGGCTTTGAACATCAACATGTTGTTCTTCATCGGTGTGGCGTTGGCGATCTTCCTGCACTGGGGGCTGCGCAGCACGCGTTGGGGGCTCGTTCTGCGGCTGGTTGGGGACCATTCCGAGTCGGCTCAGGCGCTGGGCTACCGCCCGCTGCGGGTACGCGTCATGGCCACGGCCGTGGGTGGCTTTCTGGCCGGTGTCGGTGGCTCCTACCTGTCGCTCTATTACCCCGGCAGCTGGAACGAGGGGCTGTCCAGCGGTCAGGGCCTGATGGCTGTGGCACTGGTGATCTTTGCCCGCTGGCAACCGCTGAACTGCCTGTGGGCCTCGATGGTGTTCGGTGCGGCCGGCGCCATCGGCCCGGCGCTGCAATCGGTAGGCATCAGCTCCGGCTATTACCTGTACAGCGCGGCACCTTACATCCTGACGATGCTGGTGATGCTCGCGACCTGTCGTCCGAACCGAACACTGACGGGAGCTCCCGGCGAGCTCAGTCTCAATCGATAGAGGTAATGACATGGCAAGTGGACTTGGTGGGCTGAACAAATCACCTAATGGTGTCGTGATCGGGTTGGCACAGCTGGCACTGCCCGACCCGCACACCCGCGACGAACTCTGGACCCAGACGCAGAAGGTCGTGTCGATGATCGGCAAGGCCCGGCGCAGCATGCCAGGCATGGACCTGATCGTATTTCCGGAGTACTCGCTGCACGGGCTGTCGATGGATACCTCACCCGACATCATGTGTACCCTGGATGGGCCGGAAGTGGCGGCGCTGAAGCAGGCCTGCATCGATCACAGCATCTGGGGCTGCTTCTCGATCATGGAAGCCAACCCGCACGGCAACCCCTACAACAGCGGCATCATCGTCGACGATACCGGTGAAGTGCGCCTGTACTACCGCAAGCTGCACCCCTGGGTGCCGGTCGAACCGTGGGAACCGGGCAATCTCGGCATCCCGGTCTGTGACGGTCCGCGCGGCAGCAAGCTGGCCCTGATCATCTGCCATGACGGCATGTTCCCGGAAATGGCCCGTGAGTGTGCCTACAAGGGGGCGGAAATCATGATCCGTACCGCCGGCTACACCGCACCGATCCGCCATTCATGGAAGATCACCAACCAGGTCAATTCCTTCACCAATCTGATGCAGACCGCCAGCGTGTGCATGTGCGGTTCCGACGGCACCTTCGATTCGATGGGCGAAGCCATGTTCGTCGATTTCGATGGCACACCTATGGCCGAGGGCGGCGGGCGGGCGGACGAGATCGTCTCTTGCGAGCTGCGACCGGACCTGGTCCGCGAGGCGCGCAAGCATTGGGGCGTGGAGAACAATATCTATCAGTTCGGCCACCGCGGTTATGTGGCGGTCAAGGGCGGGGCGCAGGATTGCCCCTACACCTACATGCATGACCTTGCGGCTGGCCAGTACCGCCTGCCCTGGGAGGACGACGTAGTCCATACCGATGGCAGCAGCTGCGGCTTTGCCGCGCCCGAGCGACTCTACAACCCGCACAGCCAGGAGTAACACCGTGAGCGAGCGCTTTCTTGTTTCCGATCCTTATCCCTGGCCGTATGACGGGCGGTTGCATCCGGCCAATACCGCGCTGATCATCATCGACATGCAGACTGATTTCTGTGGTGAAGGCGGCTACGTCGACACCATGGGCTACGATCTGGCGGCCGTGCGTGCGCCCATCGAGCCGATCAACCGTGTGCTGAAGGTCATGCGCGAGCAGGGCTTTCATATCATCCACACCCGCGAAGGGCATCGCCCGGACCTGTCCGATCTGCCGGCCAACAAGCGCTGGCGATCCCAGCGCATCGGTGCCGGCATCGGCGATGCGGGTCCCTGTGGCCGCATTCTGGTGCGTGGCGAACCGGGCTGGGAGTTGATTCCGGAGCTGCAGCCGCTGGCTGGCGAAGTGATCATCGACAAGCCCGGCAAGGGCTCGTTCTGCGCCACCGACCTGGAACTGATCCTGCGTACCCGCGGCATCGAGAACCTGATCCTGTGCGGCATCACCACCGACGTCTGCGTGCACACCACCATGCGTGAGGCCAATGATCGCGGCTTCGAGTGCCTGTTGCTGGAAGACTGCTGTGGTGCCACCGATCCGGGTAACCACCTGGCTGCGCTGCACATGGTCAAGATGCAGGGTGGGGTGTTTGGTGCTGTGTCCGACTCGGCGTCGCTCGTCGAGCTGTTGAGCGAGCGTTGAGCATGCGTGCGATCAGCCTGGAAATCATCGGCGCGAGCAAATCCTTCGGCAGCTTTCAGGCGCTGGCGGGGGTGTCGTTGACCGTGCGCGCCGGTACCGTCCATGCGCTGTTGGGCGAGAATGGCGCGGGCAAGAGCACGCTGGTCAAGGGTATCGTCGGCTACGGTCCGCTGGACGACGGCGAGTTGCTGGTCAACAACCGCCAGCAGCAGATTCGTACCCCGCGAGACTCTCATGCGCTGGGCATTGGCATGGTCTACCAGCACTTCACCGTCGCGCCGGGCCTGAGTGTGGCGGAGAATCTGGTGCTATCGCGTGGCGATCTGGGCTGGCGCATCGACTGGCCTCTGGAGCGCAAGCGCCTCAATGACTTCATGCAGCGCATGCCGTTCCGGCTGGATATCGAACGTCCGGTCAGTTCGCTGGCGGCGGGCGAGAAGCAGAAGCTGGAAATCCTCAAGCAGCTGTATCTGGACCGGCAACTGATCATTCTCGACGAACCGACCTCGGTACTGACGCCGCAGGAGGCCGAAGAGGTCTTGGGCCTGATGCACGATATGGCTCGCCGTGGGGATATTTCGGTATTGATGATCACCCACAAGTTCGGCGAGGTATCGCGCTTCGCTGACGATGTCAGCGTGCTGCGCAAGGGCCGGCTGGTCGGCAGTACCCAGGTCAGCGCCACCTCCCAGGAGGAACTGGCCACCTGGATGATGGGCGCCTCCGAAGCGGCTGCCGAGCCGGCCAGCCAGCAGCCGGTCGACCGCGACGCCGCACCTCGGCTGGAGGTGTGCGAACTGAGCGTGGCCAATGACAAGGGCACATTGGCGGTCAGCAAGCTGTCGCTGGACGTGCGCCCTGGCGAAATCGTCGGCATTGCCGGCATTTCCGGCAATGGCCAGCGTGAACTGACCGAGGCGCTGCTCGGTCAGCGGCAGTCGGTCAGTGGCGAGATTCGCATCAATGGCGCTCCTTACCAGGCCAGCCGCCGGGAGATGCAACGGGAGAAGGTATTCAGCCTGCCGGAAGAGCCCCTGCGCAATGCCTGCATCGCCGGCATGAGCGTGGCGGACAATCTGGCGCTGCGCAATTTCGACCAGCCGCCACTGTGCCGCCAGGGTTGGCTGATCAACCGGAAGGCGATTCAGACCCAGGCCGAGGCCCTGATCGAACAGTTCAACGTGCGCCCGGCGGACCCGCTGCGGCCGATAGGTACGCTGTCAGGCGGTAACGTGCAGCGTGCGGTCCTGGCCCGCGAGCTGACCCACGACGTGCGCACGCTGATCGTCTCCAACCCGGTGTTCGGCCTGGATTTCGCCTCGGTGGCGATCATCCACCAGCGTCTGCGCGATGCCCGCGCCCAGGGTGCCGCCGTGCTGCTGCTGAGCGAGGATCTGGACGAGTTGCTGGAAATGTCCGACCGCATCCTGGTGATCCACGAGGGTGAAATCAATTTCGAGGTGGCAGCCGAACAGGCTGACCGCGCCACGCTCGGCCACTACATGGCCGGCGCTGACCATACGGCAGGTGCGGCATGATCAGCGTGCCGGGCAAGCCGGCAGCCTTCAACTTCGATCCAACGCGTACCGCGCTGGTGGTCATCGACATGCAGCGGGACTTTCTCGAACCAGGTGGTTTTGGTGCGGCGCTGGGTAACGACGTAAGTCTGTTGCAGGCCATCGTCCCGGCGGTGGAGTCGCTGCTGGCGCTGGCCCGGGAGAAGGGCATGCTGGTCATCCACACGCGAGAGTCGCATCTGCCGGACCTTTCGGACTGCCCTGCAGCCAAGCGGGAAGGCGGCGCAGAAGGCTTGCGTATCGGTGATCCGGGGCCGATGGGACGCATTCTGGTGCGTGGCGAGCCGGGCAATCAGATCATCCCGTCACTGGCGCCGATTGCTGGTGAATGGGTGATCGACAAACCGGGGAAGGGGATGTTCTACGCGACCGGTCTGGGGGACAGGCTGGCCGCACAGGGCATCGAGTGTCTGATTTTCGCGGGTGTGACCACCGAGGTCTGCGTGCAGACCAGCATGCGCGAGGCCAACGACCGGGGCTATCGCTGCCTGTTGATCGAAGACGCAACCGACAGTTATTTCCCTGCCTTCAAGCAGGAGACCCTGGAGATGATCGTCGCCCAGGGGGGAATCGTCGGACATACCGCCACGTTGGCAGCGCTGGACGCTGCCATGAACGAGGAATGAGCGTGGGCAAAGAGCCATTGATCAATCTGCCCCATGTGGTCGAGGCCGTGCGCCTGGCCTTCGAGGACTACGAGCGCGCCCTGCTGGCCAATGAGTTGGAGGTGCTGGACGACTACTTCTGGGACACCGACCATACCGTGCGTTATGGCGTTGCCGAAAACCTCTACGGTGCGCGGGATATCGCCACCTACCGGCGCATCTGCACGCCGGTAGGGCCCGGCCGCCAGCTGCGCAACACGGTTATATCCACTTTTGATGAGAACTATGCCACCGTCAGCACGGAATTCAGCGACGGTGAAACCCTGCGTACTGGCCGGCAAATGCAGACCTGGGTACGCTTTCCCGCCGGCTGGAAAGTGGTTTCGGCACATGTAAGTGTCGATCTCAGTACGCTCTGACAGACAGGTGATGCCATTCTCAAGCACCAGACCAATGCCCTGGCGCAGCAGATCTATCAACGGTTGAAGCAGGAAATCTTCGACTATCAGCTGCTGCCCCATGACCGCTTCAGCGAGACTGAATTGGCCGCGCGCTACCAGGTGTCGCGTACACCGGTGCGCGATGCGCTCTATCGTCTGGAGCGCGAGGGTTATCTGGAAGTGGGGTTTCGCCGCGGCTGGACCGTCAAGCCGCTGGATTTCAACCAGATCGACGAGCTGTACGACCTGCGTGTGGTACTGGAGAGCGTCGCCATCGAGCGTCTATGCGGCCTGCCGGATCTGGCCGGCGCGCTTGTGGAACTCAATCGCATCTGGATGGTGCCGCCGGGCGAGCGCGAGCACGGCATGAAGCAGGTCGCCGATCTGGATGAAGCCTTCCACAGCGGTTTGCTCGCAGCCGCCGGAAATCGGGAAATGATGCGTGTGCACGCTGAAGTCTGTGATCGCATCCGTATTGTCCGGCGCCTGGATTTTTACAAGAGCGCTCGGATCGAGGAAACCTACAACGAACACGCACGCATTCTGACGGCACTGGCATCACGCCGGCGCGATGAGGCGCAGATGCTTCTGCGTTCGCATATCGAACAGAGCAAGATCGAAGTACGCAAGATCAGCCTGTCGATGCTGTCCGAGGCACGCAACAGTCTTCAACAGGCGTAATCCCGCGTTCGACTCGAAAAGCCGGGCCTCGGATAAGCCGATAACGCGGGTGTCCGGTCAATGCCTCAACCGATGCCGAGGCACATGTATTTTTGCTCAATGTAGTCGTCGATGCCGTAGTGCGAGCCCTCGCGGCCGAGGCCGGACTGCTTGATACCACCGAAGGGCGCGACCTCCGTGGAAATCAGCCCTTCGTTGACACCGACCATGCCGTACTCCAGCGCCTCGCTGACACGCCAGGCGCGGCCGAGGTTCTGGGTATAGACATAGGAAGCCAGGCCGAACTCAGTGTCGTTGGCCATGGCGATGGCTTCGGCTTCGGTGTCGAAGCGGAAGATCGGTGCCAGTGGGCCGAAGGTTTCGTCGCGGGCCACCAGCATCTGCGGGGTAACGTCTGCCAGGACTGTGGGCTCGAAGAAGCTGCCGCCCAGCGCGTGCGGCTTGCCGCCAGTCAACACGCGGGCACCTTTCGACACGGCGTCCTCGATGTGCTCGACAACCTTGGCAACGGCCTTTTCGTTGATCAGCGGGCCCTGCTGCGCGCCAGCATCGGTCGCCGGGGCCACCTTCATCGCGGCGACTGCGGCGGTGAGGCGCTTGGCAAACTCGTCGTAAACCCCTGCTTGCACCAAGACACGGTTGGTGCAGACGCAGGTCTGCCCGGTGTTGCGGAACTTCGAGCCCAGCGCACCCTGCACGGCTGCATCAAGATCAGCGTCGTCAAAGACGATGAAGGGCGCGTTGCCGCCCAGTTCCAGGCTGACCTTCTTGATGCTCTCGGCGCATTGAGCCATAAGCAGCTTTCCGATGCCGGTGGAGCCCGTGAAGGATAGCTTGCGCACCTTGGGGTTGCCGGTCAGCTCGCCACCAATGGCGCGGGAATTGGTGCCAGGCACTACGTTGAAGACCCCGGCCGGGATGCCTGCGCGCTCGCCGAGTTCGGCCAGCGCGAGCGCTGATAGTGGTGTCTCGGAGGCGGGCTTGAGCACCACGGTGCAGCCGGCGGCCAACGCCGGACCAGCCTTGCGGGTGATCATGGCGTTGGGGAAGTTCCAGGGCGTGATAGCCGCGACGACGCCAATCGGCTGCTTGATCACCACCAGGCGCCGACCTTGCTTGTCGTGCGGTATCACGTCGCCGTAGACGCGCTTGGCCTCTTCGGCGAACCATTCGATGAAGCTAGCTCCATAGGCGATTTCACCACGGCTTTCGGCCAGCGGCTTGCCCTGTTCCCAGCTAAGCAGGCGCGCCAGGTCTTCCTGGTTGGCCATGATCAGCTCGAACCAGCGGCGGAGGATGGCGGCGCGCTCCTTGGCGGTCTTGTCGCGCCAGGCCGGCCAGGCCTTTTCGGCCGCTTCGATGGCGCTGCGGGTTTCGCGCACGCCAACCGAGGCGACTTCGACGATGACGCTGTTGTCGGCCGGGTTGCGTACGGCAAAGCGGGCGCCGTCTTCGGCATTGATCCACTGGCCATCGACGTAGGCTTGCTGTCGCAGCAGGGATGAATCATTCAGCTTCATGAAAAACCTCTTCAGTAAACGCCGCCGCCACTGGTGGCCGGGGCGGGGGCGTCCTTAAATGCAGCGGCGAGGCTCTGCAGCCCGCGCATCAGGATGGTGGTGTCGACGCCAACTGCAACGAAGGCGGCGCCCAGTTCGATGTAGCGGCGCGCCAGCGTCTGGTCGGCCGAGAGGATGCCGGCGCCTTTGCCGGCCTTGCGGATACGGGCAATGGCGTCCTCTATCGCGACCTGCACGTCCGGGTGCCCTGGGTTGCCACGGTGGCCCATGGACGCGGAAAGGTCGGCCGGGCCGATGAACACGCCGTCGACACCCTCGACCGCCGCAATGGCGTCCAGATTGGCCAGCCCGTCAAGGTTCTCGATCTGTACCAGTAGGCACATCTGCTCATCGGCGTGGCCCAGATAACCGGGGATGGTGTTCCAGCGCGACGCCCGTGCCAGCGCACTGCCCACGCCACGGATGCCCTTGGGCGGGTAGTGCATGGCCTTGACCAAGTGCTCGGCCTGCTCGGCGGAGTCCACCATCGGCACCAACAGCGTCTGGGCACCAAGATCCAGTAGTTGCTTGATCAATACCGCATCCCCAATTGGGGGACGGATGATCGGGTGCGACACATAGGGCGCAACCGCCTGCAACTGGCCCAATAGGCTCTGCAGGTCGTTGGGTGCGTGTTCGCCGTCGAGTAGCAGCCAGTCGAAGCCGGCATTGGCCGCTAGCTCTGCGCAGTAGGGGTTGGCCAGGCCGACCCAGAGGCCGATCTGCGCTTCGCCGCTGGTGAGCCGCTGCTTGAAGGTGTTGGTAGGCAGGTCCATGGCGGATTCCTCTCAGGAGCGCCGGGGCTGGGGATACGGCTCATGGAGGTCTGTCTGTCCCATGCCTCCCCCTATCCCCAGCCCAGGTGCGCGTTTAAACAAACCTGCAGGCGATCGAGCCCAGCTGGTCGTAATCGACATGGAAGCTGTCGCCCGGGTTGGCGGCGACCGGGCGGGTAAAGGAACCGCCCAGGATAATCTGGCCCGGCTGCAGCGTGACGTCGTACGGCGCCAGCTTGTTCGCCAGCCAGGCCACGCCTTTGGCCGGGTGGTTGAGCACTGCGGCAGAAACGCCGGACTCCTCGATCACCCCGTTACGGTAGAGGATCGCCGGCACGCGGCGCAGATCCATGTCGTGCGGGCGGATTGGCCGGCCACCCATGACAACGCCACCGTTGGCGGCGTTGTCGGAGATGGTGTCGAACACCTTGCGGGTAACCTTGGTCTCGGGGTCGACCTGATGAATGCGCGCGTCGATGATCTCCAGCGCGGGGATCACGTATTCGGTTGCATCGAGTACATCGAATATGGTGCACTTCGGGCCTTTCAGCGGCTTGCCGAGAATGAACGCCAACTCCACTTCCACGCGCGGGACGATGAAGCGCTCGAAGGGAATGTCGCTGCCCTCGTCGAACAGCATGTCATCGAGCAGTGCGCCGTAGTCGGGTTCGGTGATGTTGGAGGAGACCTGCATCGCGCGCGAAGTCAGGCCGATCTTGTGGCCGACCAGCCTACGGCCGTCTTTGATCTTCATGTCGACCCAGGCGCGCTGGATGGCGTAGGCGTCTTCGATGGTGATTTCAGGGTGGTCCAGCGAGAACTGGCGCACCTGCTGGCGCGAGCGCTCGGCGGCGTCGAGCCGGGCAGCGCATTGCTGGATGAGGGAGACGTCGAGCATGACGGGGACCTTCTAGGTGTTCTTGTTGAATAGCGGATGCAGGCTGCTGTGCTTGGCGTCGAAAACCTGGCTGGTGCTTTCGTCGATCTGCAGGGTCACGCCGATCGCCCGGCGCGCGCGCGCGGCCTCGGTGTGGCGCGCCAGCACGGCGCTCAGTGCCTTGCCGACGGACTGATGCACGACCTTGCTGCGACCAGCGCCCATGCGCAGGTTGGCGTAGAGAAAGCCGTAGTTGCCCTGGCCGTCGGCCACCGCCGAATGCGCGGCCGGGTAGGCCAGCACGCGGGTGCCGCCCGTGGGGAACACGGCCTTGCCGGTTTCATCGCGCTGTTCGAGCATGGCGTCGGCCAACTCGCGGCACAGGGTGTCCATCGGCACGTCGGCTTCCAGATCGGCGGTATAGAGCAGAACCAGATGTGGCATCGGGGCCTCCGGGTCAGAGCGGGAAGACGGCGTTGATCTGGCCGGTGCCGGAGCTGCCGAACAGTTCAGTGATCACTTCCACCTTGCCGCTGTATTCCGGCCCGCCGAGCAGGCCGAGCAGCATGGCGGTATCGTGCATCTTGCCCTCGCCGAAGCAATGCTCAGCGTAGTCAGGCAACATGGCGCAGAACTCCTTGAAGCGGCCCTGCTTCCACATCTCCACGACATGCAGGTCGACCTGCTTGTCGAACTCGCGGCTCCAGTTGTTCAGGTTCTGCTGGGCCAGGCGGTCGTCGGAAAAGCGGTGCGACATGGAGCCGGATGCCAGCACCAGTACCTTGCGGTCGCTCTTCTCGATGGCGCGGCGCACGGCGGCACCGAAGGTGAAGCTGTCCTCGAGCCTGTGCCAGGCGCACCAGGCAGCGATGGAGACGACCTTGAGCTGCTGGTCCTCCGGCACATCCATGTGCATGTAGCGCATCGGCACGAGGGTGCCGTATTCCAGCTCCAGGCTCGCGATGTTGTGAGCCAGGGTACGCACGTCGGCGGCGTTCGCCTCCTCAGCGATCAGCGCGCCCAGTTCGGGGCAGCCCTGATATTCGTACTCCATGTCCTTGATGAAGTGGGGCAGCTCGTTGCTGGTGTAGATGCCCTTGAAGTGCTCGCCACAGTTGATGTGGTAAGCGCTGTTGACCAGCCAGTGCACGTCGAACACCACGGCGGTGTCGGCGCCCAGCTCGCGGGCGCGGCGGCCGATTTCCTTATGGCCGGCGATGGCCTGCTCCCGGCAGCCGTGGTTCGGGCCGGGCAATTCGGAGAGGTACATCGAGGGAACGTGGCAGATTTTTGCTGCGAGGACGATTTCACCCATGGCGGTTCTCCCTGGCGCCGCGAGGGCGCTTGTTGTTGGTTTGAGCGGAGTGGAGCCCACCCCGCTGGCTGCCTTACACGCCCCAGCGTGGGATGTGGTGGCTGCCCATGGAGATGCAGACGTTCTTCACTTCGGTGAACACTTCGAAGCTGTATTCGCCGCCTTCTCGCCCGGTGCCGGAGCCCTTGATACCACCGAACGGCTGACGCAGGTCGCGCACGTTCTGGCTGTTGATGAACACCATGCCCGCCTCGATGCCAGCGGCCAGGCGATGGGCCTTGCCGATGTCCTGGGTCCAGATGTAGGAGGCCAGGCCGTATTCGGTGTCATTGGCCAGGCGCAGGGCCTCGGCTTCGTCCTTGAAGGGGATCAGGCAGACCACCGGCCCGAAGATCTCCTCCTGGGCGATGCGCATCTTGTTGTTCACGTCGGCAAATACGGTGGGCTGGATGAACTGTCCCTTGGACAGATGTGCCGGAAGGCCCGCCGGACGCTCCAGCCCGCCCGCGACCAGGGTGGCGCCTTCTTCCATGCCGATCTTGATGTAGCCGGTGACCTTGTCGTAGTGGGCCTGGGTGATCATCGAGCCAACCTGGGTCTTCGGGTCCTGCGGGTCACCAACGATCAGGCGTTTGGCGCGGGCGGCGAACTCGTCGACGAACTGGGCATAGACGGTTTCCTGGATGAAGATTCGGCTACCGGCGGTGCAGCGCTCGCCGTTCAGCGAGAAGATGGTGAACAACGCGGCGTCCAGCGCACGGCCCAGGTCGGCGTCGTCGAAGATCAGCACCGGGCTCTTGCCGCCCAGTTCCATCGAGTACTTCTTCAGGCCGGCGTTGGCCATGATCTTCTTGCCGGTGGCTGTGCCGCCGGTGAAGGAGATGGCACGCACGTCCGGATGCTTGACCAGCGCATCGCCAGCGGTGGCGCCGTAGCCCTGGATGATGTTCAGCACGCCGTTGGGAATGCCGGCTTCGACGGCCAGACGGCCCAGCTCATTGGCGGTCAGCGGCGACAGCTCACTCATCTTCAGCACCGCGGTGTTACCCAGCGCCAGGCAAGGCGCGGTCTTCCAGGTCGCGGTCATGAACGGCACGTTCCACGGTGACACCAGGCCACACACTCCCACCGGCTGATGCAGGGTGTAGTTGAGCATCTGGTCGTCCACCGGGTAGCTATGGCCGTTCATGCGCGTGCAGACCTCGGCGAAGAAGTCGAAGTTGTGCGAGGCTCGCGGGATCAGCACGTTCTTGGTCTGGTGAATCGGCAGGCCGGTGTCCAGCGTCTCCAGCTCGGCCAGCTTCGGCACGTTCTGGTCGATCAGCTCACCGAGCTTGCGCATCAGGCGGGCGCGCTCCTTGGCGGGCAGGCCGGCCCACTTGGGGAAGGCTTCCTTGGCGGCCGCAACGGCTTGGTTCACTTCGTCTGCACCGCCGCTGGCGACTTCGCCGATAGCTTCCATGGTGGCCGGGTTGTAGTTGGTGAAGGTCTCTTTGCTCTCGACCTCGCGGCCGTTGATCCAGTGCTTGATCATTTACTCAAACCTCTTTGGCACGCGCCGCGAAAAAGTCGGATTCGCTGACGATGGTATTGACGAGACGGCCTACGCCTTCCACTTCGACTACGACCTCATCACCCGGTACGACGTCGGCCAGGCCTTCGGGCGTGCCGGTGGCGATCATGTCGCCCGGCTGAAGGGTCATGAAGCTGGAGAAGTACTCGATCAGGTAAGGGATATCGAAAATCATGTCCGCGGTGGTGCCTTCCTGCTTCAGCTCACCGTTGATCCAGGTGCGCAGTGTCAGGTTGGACGGGTCCGGTACCTCGGCGGCATCGACGATCCACGGGCCTACCGGGGTGGTGCAGTCGCGATTCTTCACCCGCAGGTTCGGGCGGTAGTAGTTTTCGAGGTAGTCGCGGATCGCGTAGTCGTTGCAGACGGTGTAGCCAGCGAGGTACTCAAGTGCATCCTCGCGCTTGACGTTCCGTGCCGGCTTGCCGATTACCGCGACCAGCTCGCACTCGTAGTGCATGTACTTGACGTTGTCCGGGCGCCAGGTGATCTGCTTGTGACCGGTATAGGTGCCTGGCGACTTGATGAAGGCCAGCGGCTCGGTCGGTGCCTTGAAGGACAGCTCGGCGGCGTGGTCGGCGTAGTTCAGCCCCAGGGCGAACATACTGCCGGTGGCCGGGGGCAGCCACTCGACCTGATCTTCCAGCAGCAGCTCGCCGCTGGGCAGGCGGACCGCGTTGGCGGCCTCGACGGTAACGTTGTGGATATCGCCCTGGTAACGGATGCGTGCGTGTTTCATCGAAGGCTCCTTATTCCGCGACCACGGTGTTGGTCAGCTTGCCCATGCCGGTGATTTCCACCACGACGGTGTCGCCCGGCTGAACGTCCACCCGACCTTCCGGCGTGCCGGTGATCAGCACATCGCCTTCGTCCAGGGTCATGAACTCGCTGAGTTCGGCAATCAGTTGGGGAATGGTGCGCACCCAGTTGGCGGTGCTGTTTTCCTGCCGAACCTCGCCGTTGACGTACAGGCGCAGGGTCAGTGCGTTGGGATCGGAAATCGCGCTGACGTCCACCACCTCGGGGCCGATCGGGCAGAAGCCGTCGCGGCACTTGGCCTTGACTGCCGGGCGGTAGTAGCTGTCTTCCGGCAGGCTGAATTCATTGACGATGGTGTAGCCGGCTACATGGCTCATGGCCTCGGCTTGGCTGACGCGGCTGGCACGCTTGCCGATCACCACACCCAGAGCGGGCCCCGGTTGCAGGCGCTCGACGCCCGCCGGAAACACCACAGGCTGGCCGTTGGCGTTGCGGGTGTTGGGCGTCTTGATGAACAGCACCGGTTTGACCGGAGGCTTCTGGTAGGGCGGCTGGTCGAATTCTTCCAGGCGGCGTTCGAGCAGCCCCTTGTAGTTCAGTGCAATGCCGAACAGGGTGCCGTGGGCTGCCTCGTCAAGGGTGCGGGCCATGGTGTTCTCCCTTCTGGTTCTCGGTGGGCGACGGGTGGCGCACCTTGAAAATAATATTGGTTAACATGTTAATTTTATATTTAACATGTTAATTGGTGTCAAGATATTTGGTCGATTGAGTGGCGCTTCTCGCCGAACGGCACTACGCCTGGGAATGCCCAAGCAGTACTCGGGTCTAATCAAGCAGGGTGGACAGCGAGGTTGGATTGGCCGGTGCAGGCAGTTGCCAAGAGCTGCAAATACCTTCAAAAAACCCCCGCCAGGGGAGCGGACTGGCGGGGAAATGCCCGGCTGTTGTTACCAGAGTGGCAAGGTGTAGCCAATGATCAGGCGGTTTTCGTTTACGTCGGTGGTGAGCCCGTCTCCGGAGCGGAAGGCTACGTTGCGCAGACGTACATTCAGGCCTTTCAGGCTGCCGTCTTGGACGGTGTATACCAAGTCGGTATCGCGTTCCCATTCGCTGCCGTCGCTGACGGTCGGCGTCTCGATATCGTAGCCCTTGACGTAGCGGGTCATGAAGCTCAGGCCGGGCACGCCGAGCGCGACGAAGTCGAAGTCGTAGCGCAGCTGCCAAGCGTCGGTTTCGGCCTTGGAGAAGGTGTTGTAGGTAACCAAGTTAACGCTGTATGGGTCGCTACCGGCCATGAACGGGAAATTACCGTCGCCTGAGATGCGCTGATAGGCACCGCTGAATTTGTGGGGGCCGGCATTCAGGGTGACCATGCCCATCAGTGCGTTATTGTCGATTTCGCCACCGATGGCGTCGCCACTGTCGTTGCTCTGGAAGTAGCGCAGGTCGGTGCGCAGGCTCAGCTTGTCGGACAGCGGGAGCACGTTAACCAGGCCGAGGAAGTGCTGTTTGTATGCGTCCTTGAGCTCGCCGTAGTAATAGCTTGCGGTCAGCCCGTCGAAAAGGTCGTAGGAGCCGCCAGCGAAGTCGAAATGGTCGCTCTCCGCACCGTTGTACACGTACTGCATGTCGTCGCGACTGCTGGAGTCGCGCAAGTTGGCTTCGGTGACTCGCCCGGCATTCAACTGTAGGCCATCGATGTCTTGCTGCGAGCTCACCATGCCGCCGGTGAAGGTGCCAGACAGCAGCCGCGTGTCGTTATACATGATTACTGGCAGCACCGGCTGCAACGCACCCAAGCGTAGGGTGGTCTCGCCGATGTTCGCCTTGGCGGTCAATCCGAGCTCGCTCCAGTTGTCTTCCGGTACGCCGGCATCATTGACTGCAAGCACGCCGGTTCGGCTGTTGCCTGCGGTGGAGTCGAGCTTCAGTCCGAGCTGGGCGATGGCGTCTAGGCCGAAACCGACCTGGCCTTCGGTGAATCCGGACTGAAAGCGCAAGGTGAAACCTTGACCCCAGTCCTCCTGGGTCGGGTTGCCGTTTTCATTGCGAAAATCGCGGCTCATGTACATGTTGCGCAGTTCGAGCGAGGCCTTGCTGTCTTCGATCAGCGCCGCGCTGGCCATACCACTCGAAGCGCAGGCGACGGCGGCAGCGAGCGTGCAGAAGAGGGGAGTAGTGTTTTGCCAAGTCATTGTTTTTATCCTTTTGGGCTTTGGGTGCGTCAGCTAACACCTGTGCAAGGCGAGCACTAAATTTTATAGATCATTGTTAACCTATTAACAATATCGGTGATGCAAATTTGCCATTGCGTGCAAGTGACAATTGTCTTCCTGTGCAACGATCGATTTTTTAGTTATTGGATTGGATTTATTGATTTTTCTGTTAACTCGAGACCGAGTTGACATCCACTGCAATGCTGGCGATTCAGCTGCCTATGAGTGCTCAAGCCGAGCAGATGATTAACTATGAAAGAGATTTTGAAGTGGCCGGACGCCACTCCTTATCTGCTCCGTGTATGAACCGTCGGTAACGAGCTGCGTCAGACCCAGGCCAGCCCGGGAGGGCTGGGTGTCTTGCATCATTCCTGGATGAAAGCGTGCAGCAACGTGGCCCCGTTCGGGGAGTAATTGGGCACATCGGCGGCAAGTGCCTTCCCGGTGGGTGATTGCAAGGCCGTCAGCAAGGTAGCCTGGTCGGGAAAGTACGCTTGGAAGATGCAGAACCATGGGCTGGTTGCATCACCCAGTGGCTCTGGAAAGGCGTAATCGAAACGCAGCATGCCGTCCAGCTTGCGTGCCATGGGCAGGTGCTGGTTGACGTAGTACGCCTTGAAGGCTTGCGGGTCGGCCGGATGGGGATAAAGGACCATCAGTTTGTACATGGTGTTTTCCTTGCCAGAGTGGTTTGTATTTCAGTGCCGGTGTCGCCAGGCGCTGGGTGGCATGCCAAAGCGGGCCGTAAAGGCGCGGCTGAAGTGGGCCGGGTCGGTGTAACCGCAGCCCAGGGCGATCTGCGCGACCGTGCGCTCGCGCCATTCGGGATGCGCCAGCAGGGTGCAGGCTCGCTCCAGGCGCGCCTGCTGGATGAAGGCTCTGGGCGTTGTGCGCTGATCGAGAAACAGGTTGTACAGGCTGCGTCGAGAGATGGCGAAGGCCTGGGCGATGGTTTCCGGGGTCAGGTGCGTGTTGGCCAGATTGTGCTGGATGTAGCCCTTGACCTGCTCCAGCCGCGAGTTGTTGTTGACTTTGGCTGACAGTCCGGTCCGGGTGAGTTGATTCTCCAGGGCCCGCTCGATCAGTGCCACGGTGGATCCTTGCAGTGTCGCCTGGCTGGCCGGGTCTAATGTGCTGCCATCACGCAGCATTCCAGCTAGCGAGGCCATCACGATACTCGGCGTTCCTCGACCACCCAGAGGCTGTCCGGCCAAGGCACCGACGCTCGTGGACCAGCCATAGCATTCCGTCTGAGGCATGAGCAGAACCATGAAGCGTGAGCGATCGCTAGATTCGATGCTGTATTCGCGCGTTGTGTCGTAGATCGACCACATGCCCGATTCAAGCTTGGCAGAGTGGTTTCCTTGCTCGATCCGGCTGCTACCGCTCAGTTGCCAGAACAGCTTGAAAAACGCCACTTGGCTGTTTTCCGCATCGCGACGTCGACGCAGCACACGTGATGCGCTGACGTCCATTTCTGCTGCCAGGCTGCTGCCGAACCGGGCGATGAGTGCTCGCGCTCGGAAATTGTCCGGCGCCTGGCAGTCAAGCTTGAGGAAGTGGTCGCTGGCCAGGTCGCGCCAGTTCTGAAGACTTTGCAGGCTAAGCTGAGTTGGCTCTTGCATGTCGACGCTCCGCATTCCGAATACAGCCTGCCCTTGACGGGCGGGGGTCAGTGACTGTTCGCAGTGATCGCCGTGTCGGTCGTCTGTTCGACCCATCGCGCGAATTCGCTAACGCTGGCACCCGGCCCCATTGCCGCCGATGCCTGTTCCCAGAGCTTGTGGCCCAGGCGTGATGCGGGAACTTCGACGCCGCTTTGCTCGGCCAAGCCCATGGCGATGCCCATGTCCTTGAGCATCAATTCCAGCTTGAAGGGATCGTCGAAGCGACGGCTGATCACGCGCTGATGGATGTGCGTGTGGGTGATCCAGGACATGCCCGTGGATTCGTTCAACACATCCGTCATCACCGACGGGTCGAGACCGTGCCGCTTGCCGATCACCAGCCCTTCGGTGGTGGCGGTTAGGGTCATGGCGGTGATGAGGTTGTTGATGCACTTCATCATGTGCCCGCAGGTCAGATCGCCGAGGTGGAACACGGCACGCCCCATGGCGTCGAGCAGTGGCCGCACGCGCTCGACATTCCGCTCACTGCCGCCAACCATGAATACCAGTTCCGCCGACTGAGCGCCCCATTGAGCGCCCGAAACTGGTGCATCGACCATCTCGATACCCTGCTTTTCCAGCAGTACCGCAGTTTCGCGCGTCAGCCAGGGCTCCGACGAGGAGGTATCGAGCAGCAGACTGCCGGGGGCCATACCGGCGAGCAGCCCATCCTCAGCCGTCACCACCTGGTTGACCACTCTGCCGTTCGGCAGCATGGTGACAACGATATCGCTATTGCGACCCACCTCTGCTGGATTCCTGCAGGCCATGGCGTCGGGCAGTACCAGAGAGAGCTCCTCGGCCAGTAGCGGCGAGACGTCGTACAGGGCCAGGGAGAAGCCTGCATTGGCTAGGCAGGTCGCCATCGGCGCGCCCATCACGCCGAGGCCGATGAATCCGATGCGGGGTTTGCTGATTTGAGTCGTCATGGAAAAGTCCGCTTGTTCAGGTTCAATGGATCCACTGGAAAATGAAGGTGACCAGTGACGGGAACAGGATGAGAATCAGCAGCCCTACTACGAGAGCGCCGATGAAAGGAATGACGCCGCGGTAGAGGGTCTTGACCGATACTTCCGGCAGCAGCGAGCTGAGTACGAACAGGTTCATGCCCACCGGCGGGCTGATCATGCCGATCATCACCACCATGACGATGAGAATGCCGAACCAGTGCGGGTCATAACCCAACTGTACGATGACCGGAAAGAACACCGGCACGGTGAGCAGAATCATGGAGAGCTCTTCCATGACACTGCCTAGCGCGATGTAGATGAGGCAGATGGCGACCACCACCAGGGTTGGGCTGATGCTCAGGGCGCTAACCGCCGTGCGCAGTTCGCCGGGCATGCCGGTGAAGTTGATGAAGTTGCCGAATATCAGGGCGCCGATCAGGATAGTGAACAGCATGGCTGTGGCGCGGGTCGACTCGCTCATCACCTCGGAAAAGATCGCCCAGTTGAGCTTTCCGCGCAGCAGTGCGAAGAGGAAGGCACCGAAGGCTCCGAAGCCGGCTCCTTCGGCAGCGGTGAACAGCCCGCCGTAGATACCACCCATCACCACCAGGAACAGCACCACCACGCCCCAGATCTTGCTCAGGGCGCGCAGCCGCTGCCGCCAATTGTCCCGCGCGCAGGCCGGCGCTGCCTGCGGATCGCGATGAGCCACCCAGGCGATGGCACAGCACATCAGTACCATCATCAGCACGCCGGGAATCATGCCCGCAGCGAACAAGCGCCCGATACTGGTCTCGGTGATGATGCCGTAGATCACCAGCACCGTTGATGGCGGAATCAGGATGCCCAGTGTGCCACCGGCGGCGATGGTGCCAGCGGCCAGAGTCTCGGAATAGCCGAGCTGGCGCATCGCCGGGTAGGCCACCTTCGCCATGGTGGCCGTAGTGGCGATCGACGAGCCACAGATGGCGCCGAACCCGGCGCTGGCGCCGATGCTCGCCATGGCGATACCTCCGCGCCGATGGCCGATGAACGAGCGCGCCAGCTCGAAGAGTTCAGCTGCCATGCCCGCCCGGGCGGTTAGATTGCCCATCAGAATGAATAGCGGGATGACTGAAAGGGTGTAGGAAAAGCCAGTACTTTTAATGACAGATAGCGTGCTGATCAGCGAAGCATCCCAGGATCGCAGCAGCGCCAGTCCGAAGAAGCCGACAATGCCCATGGCAAGCGCGATCGGTATGCGCATGAACATCAGGGCGAACACCGCCAGAAAGCCAAGTAGTGAGGCCAACATAAGTAGTAACACCTTTAAGGGAAGGGCCCGCCACCCAGCGTGACGGGCCTTGCCACGTTCAAGCCCGTCGGTCGATGGTCAGGCAACGGAGCAGATGCAACAGGCCGGCGAGCAACACGGTGGTGGCCATCAGGTAGACGAACCAGCCGATGGGGATACGCAGGTAGACGCTGACGTCTCCGTCATCCAAAGTGCGACCGGCGTAGCGCCAGCAGGCCAGCCCCAGCAAGGCGAAGGTGACTGCGCATACCAGATCCATCAGCATTCGCGACCAGACAGCCAGGCGCCCCTTGTAGAAGGCGTCAGCCAGCTCGAAGCCGACGTGCTCGCTGCGCCAGGACACCAGAGGCAGGGCGCAGAACAGCACGATCACCATCAGCATCTCGCTGACTTCGAGCGCGCCGGGTACGGAGCGGAAGAACTTGCGCCCCAGCACGTCGACGAAGGTCAGCAGCATCAGGCCGAACAGGGCGCTGCCGGCGGCGAACACCAGCAGCCCGTTGAGCCGGTCCACTGCCCGTTCCACCGACATGGCCTTCACTGTGCCCGTGCCTCTGCGCGATAGGCCGCGATCTTCTGCTCAGGCTCGCTCACGCCGCGGCTGCGGGCCAGTTCGATCCAGCGCTGTTGCAGTGGCTCGATACGGGCCTCGGCTTCTTTCACCAACGGCTCGGGAGCCGCCAGTATCTGGATACCGGAGCGCTCGGCCAGTGCGCGTCCTTCGGCGTCGCGCTTATCGAACGCCTGACCCAGGGCCCGCGAGTAGGGCTCGCCGGACAGCGCCTGGATCGCCGCCTGATCGGCCTTGCTAAGGGCGTTCCAGCGATCCTTGTTCATCACGACGATGAACGTGGAGCTGTAAAGGCCCCCCGGGAAGACAGTTGCGTGCTTGATCAGGCCGTCGAGCTTGTAGGTCACCAATGATTCGAATGGCAGCCAGACGCCGTCCATGACGCCCGTGGAGAGCAGCTCATAGGATTCGGTGGCGGGCTTGAGCGCCGTGTTGGCGTCAAGCAGTTTGGCTACGTCATTGACCACGCCGCCACCGACCCGGAACTTGAGGCTACGCAGATCGTCCAGTGTTTCCACGGGCTTCTGGCTGTTGAACACCACGCCGGGGCCATGGCTGAACAGGGCCAGCACCTTGACGTCCTTGTACTCGTCCATGATCGGCGGGTTTTGTTCGGCGAGACGGTAGAAGGCCACCGAGTTTGCCTCGGCAGAGTCGGCCATCAGTGGCATCTCGGCGATTTCCGACAATGGGAATCGGCCGGGAGTGTAGCCGATCACGGTCATTGCGATATCGGCCAGGCCGTCGCGTACGGCGTTGTAGTGGCCGGCCGGATTGGTGACCGGCTGTGGCAGCGTCTGCAGACTGACGCGGCCCTCGGTGGATTTCTCCACCTGCTTGGCCCAGTCCTGCATGACCGCGGAGATTGGGTGCCCTTCCGGCAACCACTGGGAGACGTAGAGGTTTTCAGCTTGGACGAAGGTGCTGGCCAGGCATAGGGCGCCGGCCGCGAAGATACGACGGGATAGGTTCATGATTGCTTCCACTCTTGTTGTAATTGGGATGGAGCGCTTTCGTTAAGTTATTAACTATTTCTTGCCCCAGGCTGTCAAGGCCCGTGACTGATCGGTGGTGGCACCGAGGATGGTGCGGGCATGCTCCCAGCGCTCTCGTACTGCGCGGCTGACCGGCGCGTTGACGTCCAGGGCTTCGCCCAGTCCGGTGGCGATGCCGACGTCCTTGGCCAGCAGGCCGAGGGCGAAGCCGGTCTGGAAAGTGCCGGGAACGACCTGGCCGGCAAACACCACCTCGCTGTTGAAGCTGCGGCCGGTGGAGCAATTGATGATCTCGACCATCATTGCCGCGTCCAGGCCGAAGCGCTCGCCGATCAGCACAGCTTCTGCCGTGGCGGTGTAGGCGGCCGCGGCCACATAGTTGTTCAGTGCCTTCATGGCATGTCCGGAGCCGAGGCCGCCTGTGCGGAACACGCGTTTGCCAAGAGCCTCGAATACCGGCATGGCTCGGTCAATGATTGAGGGCTGGCGGGCGCCGGCCATGATCGACAGCGTGCCGGCCAGTGCCCCGGGCACGCCACCGGAAACCGGGGCGTCGATCAGCTCGACGCCCCGTTTGGCCAGCGTTTCACCGAGCTCCCGGCTGCCCAGTGGTTCGGACGAACTCATATCCACCACCAGCGTGCCCGGTGTCAGATGGGCCAGCAAACCGCCTTCGGCCTCGAGAAGCACGTCCCGGACGATTGCCCCGGTCGGCAGCATGGTGATCACCAGCTCGGATCCTGCGGCCAGATCAGTCCAGGTCAGGCAAGCCGTAGCGCCATACTTCTCGGCCAACTGCGCTGCCCGGTTGCTGTCGACATCGTGCAATTTGAGGTTGAAGCCGGCCTTGGCCAGGTTCGCTACCATGGGTTCGCCCATGTTGCCCAGGCCGATGAAGGCCACATTTTTTGACTGGCTCATGCTTGCCCTTCCCCAAACGAGATGCCGAGTTCGCGTAGTGCCGCGTCGGTGGTGTAAGCGGCGCCGACGGCCGCGGGAACGCCGCAGTACACTGCGGCGTGACGCATCAGTTCGCTCAGTTCCTGTGCCGTCACGCCATTGGCTACGGCCCCCTTCACATGGATAGCCAGCTCGTGTGACCGTCCCATGCCGATCAGCATGCAGAGTGTCGCCAGGCTACGGGTCTTGCGGTCCAGGCCCGGGCGGCTCCAGACCTCGCCGAAACACTGTTCGGTGACCAGGTCCTGGATAGGACGTGTGAACGGGCTGGCGTCGGCGATCTGGCGATCGGTGACTTCTTCGCCGAACATGGCGTGGCGGATGGCCAGGCCTGAGTCATAGGTTTTTTCGCTCATTTGCTTTCTCCTTGTTCTTGTCAGTAGGCGATGCAGACGCTCTTGAGCTCGGTGTAGGCGTCGATCGCGCTGCGCCCGTGCTCGCGGCCCAAGCCAGAAGCCTTGAAACCGCCAAAGGGCATGTTCGGGTCGACCAGGTTGTGCGTGTTGACCCACACGGTGCCGGCCTCCAGGGCATCGATGGCCCGCTGGGCCTGGTCCATGCGGTTGGTCCAGACGCTGGCACCGAGGCCGTAGACCGAGTCATTGGCGTCCTTCAGCACCTGGTCCAGATCGTCGAAGGGCATGGCCACCAGCACCGGGCCGAAGACTTCCTCGCGCACCAGGGTCAGTGGCTTGTTGTCCGGGTTGGCGATCACGGTGGGACGAACGAAGTAGCCTGGCCCGTCGCCGCGAACGCCACCAGCCAGCAGTTCGGCACCCTCGGCGGCGCCGCTCGCCGCCAACTGCATGACGCGGTCGCGATGTCCGGCCGATACCATCGGCCCCATCTGCGCCTGGCCATCGAAGCCTGAGCCGAGCACTGTCGCATTCGCCACGCTGGCCAAGTCGGCAACCACCCGGTCATATTTCGAGCGAGCTATGTAGAGCCGCGAGCCAGCCGTACACACTTGGCCGTGGTTGAAGAATATGGCGCCAGCGGCGCCCTGTACCGCGGTCTCGACATCAACATCGTCTAGCACCACGACCGGACTCTTGCCGCCTAGCTCCAGGGCGACACGACGGATGTCACGGCCGCACTGGGCGCCGATCAGTCGGCCGACTTCGGTGGAGCCGGTGAAGGTGATCTTGTCCACGCCGGGATGACGCACCAGCGCGGCGCCCGTGCTGCCGTCGCCAGTCAGCACGTTGAGCACGCCAGGCGGGAAACCGGCTTCGAGTGCCAGTTCGGCCAGGCGCAGGGCTGTCAGAGGGGTTTCCTCGGCTGGCTTGAGTACAACCGTACAACCACAGGCCAGCGCCGGAGCGATCTTCCAGATGGCCATGGCCAGCGGGAAATTCCACGGTACGATCGCGCCCACCACGCCAACCGGTACACGGTGGGTGGAAGTACGGTAGCGAGTACCGGGCGGCATCGGGAGGGATACATCGAAGGTACTGCCCTCGATCTTGGTCGCCCAGCCGGCCATGTAGCGCAGCCATTGCACGCTACCGCCGACTTCGATGGCCTGTGACCATTGCAGCAGCTTGCCCTGGTTCAGGGTTTCCAGCTGGGCGAGTTCGTCGGCATTTGCCTCGATCAGGTCAGCCAGCCTGCAGATGAGACGCTCTCGTGCATAGGGCGTCATACCTGCCCAGCCGGGCTGACGCAGGGCCGCGCGTGCGGCCTGCACGGCAGCGTCGACCTCGGGCTCGCCGGCACAGGGCAGGCGAGCGATCTCCAGGCCGGTGGCGGGGTTGTACACGGCGAAGGATGCGCCGGACTGTGCGTCTCGCCATTGACCATCCACCAGCATGCGCTCGCGGATGGCGCGTTTTGCCAATTCTGGAATATCCATTATTCGGTCCTGTTGTTGTTATGGATGGACCTTAACAAGCCTCTTTGCTACTGCCGTTGACGCCCCGTGCAGAGTTGTTGCCATTTCGTGCAGTAAGCGGATTTGGTTACTTTCCGATGGCTCTCAGTGATGAGAGCCGTTGGGGCGCCCGGGCCAGGTGGGGTTGCTGGATGCGTGGCGTGCATCGACTCGGCCCGGTACAGCGCGCCCACCATGGCGCTGGCCAACGCGACATGACGGATCGGGTTGGTCAAGGGCCAGGGCAGGCGGTGTGTCGAAGGATCAGTACGTCTGGCCGTTGGCCTTGGCGATGTCGCGCAGGGTCTGCGCCAGCTGGGTGCCATCGATACCCTTGTCATCACCTTCGGCGGACCATTCGCGGGTGACTTTCTCGCCGGCGTCGCGCATTTGCTGGTAGTCGGCGTCGTCGATCTTGGTCAGCGTTGCGCCCTGATCGAGTACGACTTGGCGTGCGCGTGCCGCTTCCTTGTCCCAGCTGGCGCCGAAGGTAGTCGATAGCGCCAGCCCACTGTTGCGGTCGATCACCGCGCGCAGGTCGTCGGGCAGCTTTTCGTAGCGCTGCTTGTTCATCAGGAAACTGAGCAGGGTGGTGGAGAAGATCGGCTGGCCGTCCTTCGGCTCCGAATGGAAGCGGGTGATCTCGTCGAGCTTGAGCGCCGGAATCACCTCCCAGCCCACCAATGCGCCGTCGATCACGCCCTTGGACAGCGACTCGGTCATCTGCGCTGGCGGCATGCTTACAGGGGTGGCGCCGAGCGCATCGAGCAGGCGTGAGGTCATGCGTGTCGAGGCGCGCAACTTGACGCCATTGAAGTCGGACAGGGTAGCGACATTCTTGTCGGCGTTATGCAGCTGCATACCGCCGTCGCTGTGCAGGGCAAGTACCTTGTAGTCGCTGTAGTCCTCTTTCAGCGCCTGCTCATAGAACTCCCAGATGATCTTCGAGCCGAGCTCACCATTGGGCGGCAGCATGAACGGTAGTTCCACCGCCTCGCTACGTGGGAAGCGGCCGGTGGAGTAGCCCGGAGCGGTCCAGGCCACGTCGGCGACCCCGCGGCGGACTTGATCGGGCAGCTGAGCCGGGGTACCGCCGAGCTGCATGGATGGGTAAATCTGGCACTGGATGCGGTTGTCCGATTCCTTGGCAATGCGATCGCACCAGGGCTGGATGACGTTGCGGTGGGCGTTGGAGGCTGCTGGCAGAAAGTGGGCGACTTTCAGGGTTACCGTTTCGGCAGCCTGGCTGAGCGGGGCGCCGATGCAGAGAGTGAGCAACGACAAGGCGGTGAGACGTTTCATGATGGTGGTTCCTTTTTTGTTGTAGTAATTGGAGCGAATGCTCTGCACGCATGGGTGAAGCAGGGCGGCCGGATGCCGCCCAGATGATCAGGCCACCTGAGAGGCTGACCGCGCAGCGGCTTCCTGGGTCGCGCGGCGCTTGAGGTAGATGCGCATGGCCACGGCGGGCGCATCACTGGCGACGGATATCTCGTAATGGTTCTCGTCGACGTTGTCGAGCACCTGTTCCAGCGCGCCGAGCCCCTCGACGTCTTCCTCGAAGGCGGCGAACAGCTGTTCATGCATGAACTCGCCCAGCGCATGGTCATCCTGCGCGAAGTCACGCCCGTGGATGATGTGGTAGTGCATCGTGTTTTCCGTCTCCGGTGTGAGGATGTGCGCCGTATGGATATGGAAGGTCGGGCGGCTGTCCTCTGGCAATGCGGTGTCATAGAAGGTCACGCTGACCAGGTGCAGGGCGGGGCTGAGGAACTCGGAGGTGACGATACGCGCCGCGGTTGGACCTTCGATCTTGGTGGTCTTGCCCCATACCGGCGACAGCGTGGTCGGCACCACCCGGCGGATAAGTTTGTAGTGGCCTTCCTTGAGGTCGAGGTCGAAAGGCGCGCTGGCGTAGTCCGGCGTGCCGATGGTATTGGCATGCAGGAATTGCAGATGCGTGAGGTCGAGCAGGTTCTCGTGCATGCTCACGTAGTTGCCGGGATGGTGGAAATACCCTGACGAGCATTCCCAGGACGGATTGCGGCTCCAGGGTTGGTCAGGAATGCGACTTTCGTCGGCCAGCACAGCATCGCCCATCCAGATCCACAGCAGCGGCCCGCGCTCGACCAGCGGATAGGTACGAATGCCGACGCCGCGCGGGCAGGCTTTCTGTGATGGGACTTCGATCAGGTCGCCGTGCTCGTTGTAGCGGAAGCCATGGTAGTTGCAGACAATGGTGTCGCCGTCCAGCGTGCTCTTCGACAACGGGAAGGAGCGGTGCATGCAGCGATCATCCATCGCAACGGGCTTGCCCGCCAGGGTGCGGTAGAGCAGTACCCGCTTGCCCAGCAGGGTGCGCGGCATGAGCTCGCGGCCTACGTCTGTGGAGAAGGCGGCGACATACCATTCGTTGAATACGAACGGGGTTTCTCGGTTGGCCATCTGCGCGGAGGCCTTGCGAGAGCTGGCGATGAGTGTGTCTGAGGGCAGGGTCATGGTCTATTCCTCCATTTCGGCCGCCGGCTATGGCGGCTGGGGTCAAAGATCGAGTTCGAGCGAGGCAGTCCGGGCGCGCGATACGCAGATCATCATGCAGTCGTTGGCGGCCCGCTCCTCGTCGGAGAGTACGTAGTCGCGGTGTTCAGGTAGGCCGCCGCAGACGCTTGTTTCACAGGTCCGGCAGATGCCGGCGCGACAGGAGAACGGTGCCTCGATGCCGTTGGCCTCCAGGGCATCCAGGATGCTCTGGTCTTCGGCGACGCGCAGCGTGCGGCCGCTGCGGCGTAGCACGACCTCGAAGCCTTGGTCGTCGCTGGCTTCCTGGGTCGGCAGCTCGGGCGGGCTGAACCACTCGAAGTGCAGTCGTTCGGCGACCGCTGTGCCGGCCTGTTGCACGGCCTGCATGAGTGGATCGGGCCCGCAGCAATACAGATGCTCGTCGTCTCCCAGCGAGCTCACCAGATCGTCGACGGCCAGGTAGCGGCCGTCTTGTTCATCGTTGAAGTGGAACTGAACACGTTCGGGGTCCAGTGCACGGAGCTCTTCATAGAAGGCGGCGCGGGCGCGGTTGCGGGCTGCATAAACTAGCCGCCAGTCCTTGCCGTTGCGGATGCACCAGCGAAGCATTGACAGAATCGGTGTGATGCCGATGCCGCCTGCTACGAAGCAGAAGCGCTCGGCTCGCTCATCGAGCGCGAAGTTGTTGCGCGGCCCGACGACCGTCAGGGTGTCGCCCTGGCGCAGGGAGCCGTGGATGAAGCGTGAGCCCCCGCGGCTTTCGGCAGCCAGACTGACGGCGACCACATAACGATGCCGCTCGGTGGGGTCGTTAAGCAGGGAGTAGTGACGGATCTGTCCGTTGCGCAGGTGCAACTCAAGATGCGAGCCGGATGTGAACGGCGGCAGGTCGGCGCCGCTGGGGGAGGTAAATTCCAGGGAGATGATGTCCTTGGCCTCGGCGCGGACACCACCGACCCTCAACACCAGAGTATCGGTAGCAAGGTTCATTGTTTTTATACCTTTTCGTCAGCCCTAAAGGACAGGGCTTGCTGACCGACAGCCTACCTGCTCGACGATTCGGTGCTGTCCTCCAAGAGGAGGACAGGACGGTTGCTCTGGCCTACGCCCAAGGATGGCGGCACAATGGCCGTCACGCGTAACGGAGGGCCGACCTGCGATGATCAACGTCTGGAGTCCAACCGGAGCGGCGCCTCGCCTGGATCTGCAGCGATTTGTCGATCTCACCTGCATCATGGGCAGCGACCGGTTCGCCTCATCGTTGCTTGACTGCCTCGATCACTGGGTGCGCTCGCAGCATTTTTGTGTGCTGCGCATGGATCCTCAGCAGCCAAGCATGCTGCTGGCCGGCACGCGTCATCAGGACCCTCGTCTGGTTTGGCGCTGCTGGCATGCCTATGCGTGCCAGTTCCACAACCATGACCAGCTGTTCAGCCGTATGCGCCACGCGCGGCATGCCGATAGCCCGGCGCTGATCGGTCATATCCTTGCCGAGGACATAGAATTCGCCCCCTATCGGCAGAATGTTTACCAGCGCAACGGTATGAGTGAGCGGTTGTCGAGTCTGTCCTGGGACGAGGATGGCAATCCGGTGCTGTTCAACCTCTACCGGCATGAGGAAGCCGGCTATTTCTCCAATCAGGAAATCGAGGCCTTCGAACAGCTCACCCCGGCACTGCTACAGCTGCTGCGCGGGCACATGGCACTGCGCCGCGGTGGTCGGCACGCCGACGACTGGCGCCCGCTGCTATTACGCCGAGCGCCTCAACTGACCGAACAGGAGCTGGGGGTTTGCGAGCGCCTGCTGCAGGGCATGACTCATGCCGGCATCGCCGCGGAGATGGGCATCAAGGAAACTACGGTCAAGACTTACCGCAATCGGGCATTCGACCGGCTCGGGATCAACTTTCGCAGCCAGCTGTTTGCCCTGGTGCAGGCGCAGGGGCAACCCTGATGCTCCGGCCGGAGCATCGTGGCACTTGCCAGGCGTCGGCAACAGAACGTTAAAATGTTCACTACTCCCAACAGCGCGCACTGAATCACGATGTCTACACCCAGACCTTCTCTGACGTTGACCCTGCTGCAGGCCCGCGAGGCCGCCATGAGCTTTTTTCGACCGCTGCTCAATGAGCACGGCTTGACCGAGCAGCAATGGCGGGTGATCCGCATTCTTCGCCAGCACGGTGAGATGGAGAGCTTCCGCCTCGCGGAGCTGGCCTGCATCCTCAAGCCGAGCATGACCGGCGTGCTGACCCGCCTGGAGCGTGACGGCATTGTCAGCCGACGCAAGCCGGCCTACGACCAGCGCCGTGTGCATGTCAACCTCACCGAGCAGGGACATCAGGTCTTCCTGTCCATGAGCGATGGGATGGAGGCAAATTATCGGCGTATCCAGTCGCAGTTTGGAGAAGAAAAGATGCAGCAGTTGCTCGTCCTGCTCAACGAGCTGAAGCAGATCAGACCCTGACCGAGGCCCAGGCGGCTGGAGGGCGCATGCGGGACCAGCGGCTTATTCCCAACATTGATATCGGTCAGGTCTATGACCAGCGCTACGCGGATGCCGACGTGCACTACGAAGCGCTCGGGAACCTGGCCGATTTCTTCGGGCGGAACATGCCAGTCCACCGGCACGACCGTTTCTTCCAGGTGCATTACGTCAAAAGCGGCACTGTGCGAGTCTATTTGGACGAGCAGCGCTTCCAGCAGCCGGCGCCGATGTTCTTCCTTACGCCACCTACTTTCACCCATGCCTTCGTTACCGAGGCCGGTAGCGATGGGCACGTGATTACCGTGCGCCAGCAACTGGTCTGGCCATTGCTGTCGGAGGAAACCAGCCTGGTCTCGGTGCCGAATATCTCGCCGGTCTGCGTCGGCCTGGGCGAACTGGGCCCGGAGTACGCGGACGACATTCGCCGGCTGGACCTGCTGTTTGACGAACTGGGCAGCGAGTTCGCCAGCCAGCGGCCAGGCAGGGACTTATGTCTGGTGGCGCTGACGCGGCTAGTCTTCGTCAGTCTGCTGCGACTTTCGGCCCGCTCGCTTAGTGCACAACCGGCGCGCGGTGAGGATTTGTACATCTATCAGCGCTTCAACGCGCTGATCGAGCAGCACTATCTGCAGCATTGGTCGCTGTCGCGCTACGCTGAACGGCTAGAGGTGACGGAGGCGCGGCTGAATGATGTCTGTCGGCGGATTGCCGACCTGCCGTCCAAGCGCCTGGTGTTCGACCGCATCATGCAGGAGGCCAAGCGCCTGCTGCTGTTCACCGGCGGTTCGGTCAACGAGATCTGCTACCAGCTTGGCTTCAAGGATCCGGCCTACTTCAGCCGGTTCTTTTCACGTAATGCCGGCTTGACGCCGGGCGAGTACCGGGCGAGTCGCGGACAGATTGACGCCTCTCCCTGACCCGGCCACCTCTCCGATAACGCCTACCGATAGCTAATATATTAACGCTTTTATGAGGCAAGACGCCGTTCGTTGGACGACCATAGGTAATGTCTGGCAGCGATATGGTGAATGTAACCAATTGATTATAAAGCCATATACTGACATGGCTGACCGCCTCGACCAAAGCCGCTTCAGCGGACCAGTTTTTCCGGTTGACACGTTCTGTTAAAAGGTTAACTTATTAACAAATGGCTGCGGCGGGTGCATGCCCCGTCAGATGGCCAGTGATAAAAACAAAACGGGGTCCACCATGAAAGCATCTACCATCTCGCTGCTCGGCGCGTGCCTGCTTGCCACCAGCGCACATGCCGAAACCGTCACCCTGAAGATCGGTCACTTCCTGCCGGCCGCCTCGAATGCGCAAGCCAATGTCATCGAGCCCTGGTGTGCCGATCTGAAGACCGAATCCAACGGCCGCCTCGAATGCGAAATCTACCCCTCCATGCAACTGGGCGGTACGCCCGCCGCGTTGGCCGACATGGCCCGCAATGGCGTGGCCGATATCGTCTGGACCGCGCCCGGTTACTCGGCTGGCAAATTCCCGCGTGTCGAGGCGCTGGAACTGCCGTTCATGTTGCCGTATGGCGGCCAGGCCGGTAACGCCATCATCTGGGATTATTACGAGCAATACGCCCAGGAAGATTTCAAGCCCTTCAAGGTGCTGGCCCTGTTTGGCGACGGCGGCATGGACATCCATACCCGCGACAAGGCCGTGTCCAAGCTGGAAGACTTCCAGGGCCTGAAGCTGCGTGCCTCGAGCCGCACCGCCGCCAAGACGCTCGAAGCACTAGGCGCCACGCCGGTGAGCATGCCGCCAGCGCAGATGACCGAGGCCATCTCAAAGGGCGTCGTGGACGGTGCGATGGCGACCTGGGAAGTGGTACCGCCGACCAAGCTGGACGAAGTGACCCACCATCACACCGCAGCGATGGGCACCGACCGCAAGGCGTTCGGCTATACCGTGCTGACCATGCTGATGAACAAGCGGAAGTACGACAGCATGCCGGACGACCTGAAGGGAATCCTTGATCGTCACAGCGGCAAGGCGCTATCCGAGCGGTTCGGTACTGCCTGGGATCAGGCCATGGGTGAAGCGCTGGAAGCGGCGCCGCAAGGCAGCGTTGCCAGCATCGACGATGCCGCCTACCAGGCCATGCAGCAGGCGGCCGCCAAGGTACCGGAAGCCTGGGCCGCAGATATGACCGACAAGGGCCTTGATGGCCACGCGCTGGTCGACGGCGTTCGCCAGCTGGCCGGCACCGAGCGCTAAGCCCATGAACGAATCGCTGTCGTTTGACACGCCGGCACGGGAGGGCCACGGCGTTGCGCGCCGTGGCCTGGAACGCTGTGCGTATGCCTTCGCGCTAATCGGTGGACTGATCCTACTGGCGCTGGTCAATATGTCGCTGATCTCTATCATCGGCCGCAAGCTGTTTTCTTCGCCGATCCGTGGCGACATGGAACTGATGGAAGTCGGCGCCGCCGTTGCCATCGCCGCGTTCCTGCCGCTTTGCGAGCTGCGCGGCAACCACCTCAAAGCCGACGCTTTCACTCTGGCCGCACCCTGGGTCGTCAAGCGGGTGCTCGACACCCTTGCGCATTTGTTCTGCTTCACCGCTGCGGCGATCCTCGCCTGGCGGACCTCCCTGCAGATGCTCGACAGCCGTGAGTATGGCGACGTCACCACCCTTCTTTCCATTCCACTGTGGATTCCCCTGATGCTGATCGTGCCCAGTCTGTTGCTGTTGGCCTTGTGTGCGCTGGTACGCATGAGCGACGTAGCCCTCGGACGGGGAGGCAACCCATGAGCGGCCTGACTCTTGGGCTGATCGCCCTCGGCGTGACCATGACGCTGCTGGTGCTGCGCGCCCATATCGGCGTGACCATGCTGGCCGGCGGCGCCCTGTGCTACTGGGCGGTGAACAATGGCGACTTCAATGCGCTGCTGTTCACGCTCAACAACCTGGCCTATTCGCGGCTGTCGAACTACGACCTGGCGGTCATCCCTCTGTTCGTGCTGATGGGCCAGTTCGCAACCCACGGCGGCCTGTCCAAATCGATCTTCCGCTGCGCCGCGGCCTTCGTCGGGCATCTGCGCGGCGGGCTGGGCATCTCCGCTATCGGCGCCTGTGCCGGTTTCGGCGCCATCTGCGGTTCGTCGCTGGCGACCTCGGCGACCATGAGCCACGTGGCGTTGCCCGAATTGCGCCGACACAATTATTCAGGTCGTCTGGCCACCGCGACAGTGGCTGCCGGCGGCACGCTGGGCATTCTGATCCCGCCGTCGGTGCCGCTGATCATCTATGCAGTGTTGACCCAGGAGTCGATCGCGAAGCTTTTCGTCGCCGCGGTCATCCCGGGTATCCTGGCGGTGATCGGCTACATGATTGTGCTCCGCATCATGGTGGCTCGCGACAAGGAGACCATCGGCTCGATCGAGAAGGCCAGCGTCAGTGAGCGCGTGCGCGCGCTGATCAAGGTGCTGCCGGTAGCGGCCGTGTTCCTGGTGGTTATCGTGGGCATCTACGGCGGCTGGGCCAACCCGACCGAAGCGGCCTCCATCGGCGCCGCGGCGTGTGGCATTCTCGCCGTGCTGCAGGGCGGGATGCGCTGGGTGGGCATGCGCAACAGCTTGCTGGGCACCGCGGAAACCACCGCAATGATCTTTCTGGTGCTGCTCGGGGCCGATCTGCTCAACTCCGGCCTGGCCCTTACGCAGATGCCGGTAGAGCTGGCCGAGTGGGTCAAGAACGCCGGGCTCGAGCCGATGCTGGTGCTGGTGGCGATCCTGCTGCTGTATCTGGTGCTCGGCTGCGTGATGGACTCGCTGGCGATGATTCTGCTGACCATCCCGATCTTCTACCCGCTGATCCTGGGGCTGGATTTCTACGGAATGGACGCCTCGGAGAAATCCATATGGTTCGGCATCCTCGCCCTGATGGTGGTTGAGATCGGCCTGATCACGCCGCCGCTGGGGATGAACCTGTTCATTGTGCAGAAGGCCGCCGGTGATGTGTCCTTCGCCGAAACTGCCAAGGGCGTGCTGCCATTCCTGGCCTCTGACCTGGTGCGGATCGTCCTGCTGACACTATTCCCCGTGATCAGCCTCTGGCTGCTCAGCCTGTAAGCCCTGCCGACCGGCCGGACCGATGCGGTCCGGCCGGCCTGGAGACTGCCCATGCCTGCTCTCGGCCGCCCGCAGCGGCTCATTGTTCTGCTCGCTGCGCTGGTCGCCTTCGGCCCGCTGTCGGTTGACCTGTACCTGCCGAGCCTGCCGATGATCGCCCGTGATCTACAGGCGTCGGCTGCGGCTATCCAACTGACCATTGGGGTGTTTCTCGGCGGCATCAGCCTCGGCATGCTGGTTTACGGCCCGTTGTCCGACCGCTTCGGCCGGCGGCGTCTGCTGCTCGGTGGCATGCTGCTCTACATCGTCGCCAGCCTTGGCTGCAGCCTCGCGGCTGACGCCCGGCAACTGGCCGGGCTGCGTCTGCTGCAGGCCTTCGGCGCGGCGGCGGCGACGGTGTTGGCCCGAGCCATCGTGCGCGACCTGTTTCCCGCGGCGCAGGCCGCCCGTATCCTCTCGCTGATGCACCTGGTGACCATGGTGGCGACCCTTATCGCACCGATTCTGGGTAGCTACCTGATGCTCGCCACCGGCTGGCGCTCGCTGTTCGGCGCCTTGACCCTGTACGCCGCCGTCTGCCTGGTGTTAGTGGCTGCCGGCACTGCGGAAACACACCCACGGGAGCGACGCAGCCCCTCGGTGGTCGGCGCCTTCCGCGCCTACGGACGCCTGCTTGGCAGCGCCCGCGCAGTGGGCCTGATTCTGTGTATGGCGCTGGGTTTTGCCGGCATGTTCGCCTACATCACCGCCTCACCGTTCGTGTACATCGAGTACTTCGGCGTTTCGGCACAGGCCTATGCCGGACTGTTCGCGCTGAACATCTTCGGAATCATCGTGGTGACCCTGATCAACGCGCGCTGGGTGGGCCCGCTTGGGCCGCACCGGATGCTGCTGGGCGGCGTGGCAGTGGCCGCTACCTCGGCCGTCGCGCTGGCGATTGTCGGCGCGCTGTCGCTCGGTGGCCTGCCGGCGGTTGTGTTGGCGCTGCTGTTCTACGTCAGCGTGACGGGCCTGCTGGGTGCCAATTGCCTGGCCAGCCTGCTTGGCGAATACCCCAACCATGCCGGGGCGGCCGCCGGCCTCGCCGTGGCGACCCAGTTCGGCCTGGGCATGCTGGCCAGCGCACTGGTAAGCGCCTGGCATGACGGCACGCCATTACCCATGAGCCTGATAATCGGCATCACCGGTATCGGTAGCGCGCTGGCCTACGGGCTGGCCTGCGCCGCCAAGACTTCTCGTTCCATCGATTCATAAACACAACAGAGAGAAAGCGAGATGAGCGTACGAACTAGAACCTTCAAGGCGTTAGCCCTGTCCGTTGGGCTGACTTTCACAGCGGGCTCGCAATCGGCCTGGGCCCAGGCACAGCCGGATGTCCGGCTGTTGCTGCTCGGTACCAAGGGCGGCCCGTCAATCCTGCAAACCAAGAGCCTGCCGCAATCGACGGTTCTGATGGTGGGCGACCAGGCCTACTTGCTCGACGCCGGTTACGGCGCCAGCCTGCGCCTGGTCGATGCCGGTATCGCCCTTCGCCAGATCAAGGGCATCTTCATCACGCATCTACACAGCGACCACGTGCTCGACTACCCCTCGGTGCTGATGAACAGCTGGGCCAGCGGTCTGAAGACGCCGGTCAAGGTGTTCGGCCCCAACGGCACCCGGCAGATGACCGATTACGCCTGGAAGACCTTCGATGTAGACATCGGCCTGCGCATCGTCGACGAGGGCAAGCCGGACCCGCGGCCGCTGTTCAGCGTGCAGGAAATCGACGAGGGCCCGGTGTTCGATGACGGCGTGCTCAAGGTCACCGCGCTCAGGGTGCCGCACCCGCCGTTCGACTCGGGCCAGGCCATGGCCTACAAGTTCGAGGTGGCCGGCAAGACCATCGTGCTGTCTGGAGACACCAACTACCATCCGCCGCTGGCCGACTTCGCCCGCAACGCCGATGTGCTGATCAACGAAGTCGTTCACGTCGAGGCCGTACAGCGGCTGGCGGACCGGATCGGCAACGGCTCCACGCTCGCCGAAGCGATCATCTCGCATCATGTGACGGCTGAAGATGTTGGCCGCATGGCCGAAGCGGCACAGGTCAAGAAACTGGTGCTCAGCCACTTCGTGCCTGCCGACGATCCCAGCCTGACGGCCAGCATGTGGCGCCAGGCGGTCGGCCAGACCTACACCGGAGAGGTGGTGGTCGGCTACGACGGGATGGAGATCCCGCTGCAATAAGTCGGCTCAGCGCGACGCGTGACCTGGGCGGGGCGTGGCGCTGAAGCTCATCCGGTACAGGCGCTGGGTGGCTCGTGGGCCCGCACGCGCTGGATCTCCCAGACGCTAGCAAGTTGCTCGTTATGCAGCTGGCGTAATTCATGAAAAGTGCAATGAGCTCTACGAAACGTGCATTTCGGATGATCGTTCATATATTCATAATCTGGGCGGCCAGGCCAATAAAGACCGCTGAATGAGCTGAATAGGCCCCGAGTAGGCGTCTCACCTTAGAAAAAGCTCGCGGTCAGCAACGCCCGGAAAAGCACAACCATAAACAGGGTAATCGCATGAAAAAGCCAAATCTGCTTCTAGAGCGTCTGCAGCCTCTGCTTCCCTCAATTGCCGCCAATGCCTCCAGGGCAGAAGAAGCGCGCGTGGTACCGCCGGAAAATATCGAGATGCTCAAGAGCATCGGGTTGCACCGTGCGTTCCAGCCTAAGCCCTATGGCGGATTGGAAGTCTCCCTGCCTGAGTTCGCGGACTGCATCGCCGCGCTGGCCGGGGCTTGCGCCAGCACAGCCTGGGCCATGAGCCTGCTGTGTACGCACAGCCACCAGCTCGCCATGTTTTCCAAGCAGTTACAGGATGAAATCTGGGCGGAAAATCCAGATGCAACGGCAAGCAGCAGCATCGCTCCGTTCGGCAAGATCGAGGAAGTGGAGGGTGGTGTCGTTTTCAATGGCGAGATGGGCTGGAGCAGCGGTTCCGACCATGCCGAATGGGCCATCATGGGCTGCCGCCGAAAGGACGCCGAAGGCAATCTGAACTACTGCTTCGCCGTCCTGCCGCGTTCGGATTACGAAATCCGTGACGACTGGTATGCCGTCGGCATGCGTGGCAGTGGCACCAAGACGCTAATCGTCAAGGATGCCTTCGTACCCAACCATCGCATCCAATCCGCCAAGGACATGATGGAAGGCAAGTCCGCCGGCTTCGGTCTGTATCCAGACAGCAAAATCTTCTATTCGCCGTACCGACCGTACTTCGCCAGTGGTTTTTCGATCGTCAGTCTGGGGATCGCCGAGCGCATGCTGGTCGTCTTCAAGGAAAAAACCCGGAACCGCGTGCGGGCCTATACCGGCGCCAATGTTGGCGCGGCTACGCCGGCGCTGATGCGTCTGGCCGAGTCCACGCATCAGGTCGCCGCGGCGCGCGCTTTCCTCGAGAAAACCTGGCAGGAGCACGCCGAGCACAGCGAAGCGCATCGCTATCCCGAGCGCGCCACGCTCGCCTGCTGGCGTACCAACCAGGCGTATGCCGTGAAGATGTGCGTCCAGGCGGTGGACCGCCTGTTCGAGGCCGCCGGAGGTGGAGCCTGGATGGAAAGCAACGAAATGCAGCGCTTGTTCCGCGATGTGCACATGACCGCTGCTCATGCCTATACCGATTACGACGTGTGCGCGCAGATCCTTGGTCGCGAACTCATGGGGCTGGAGCCCGATCCGACCCTGCTCTGAGCGGGTTCCTTCACCTACAAGAACGACAGGCTGCCGACAGCCGGCGGCCGGGGAGTTTGCATGACAACCGCCTGCACATCGAGTTTCGACCCGCGCGCCTTCCGCCGTGCCCTCGGCAATTTCGCCACCGGCGTGACCATTATCACCGCGGCAACCGCCGACGGACGCAAGGTTGGTGTCACCGCCAACAGTTTCAATTCCGTATCACTAGACCCGGCACTGGTCCTCTGGAGCATCGACAAACGCTCGACCAGCTACGAGGTATTCGCCGAGGCCAGCCACTTCGCCGTCAACATTCTTGCCGCCGACCAGATCGACCTGTCCAACCAGTTTGCCCGACCGAAGGATGACAAATTCGCCGGGAACGACTTCGAGCGAGGTGAAGGGGGGGCACCACTGTTCGCCGACTGCGCGGCGCGCTTCCAGTGCGAGCGCTATCAGATTGTCGAGGGTGGCGATCACTGGATCCTCATTGGGCTGGTGGTAGCCTTCGACGACTTCGGTCGCTCGCCGCTGCTTTATCATCAGGGCGCCTACTCGATGGTGCTGCCGCACACCCGCATGCATCGAAAGGACGAAGTGCAGCGCCCGACCAGTGCTTTTCAGGGCCGTCTGTCCGACAACCTCTATTACCTGATGACCCAGGCAGTGCGCTGCTACCAGGCCGGTTACCAGCCCCGCCAGCTTTCCTGCGGGCTGCGCACCAGCGAGGCGCGCATGCTGATGGTGCTGGAAAATGATTCGGGGCTCGGGATGGCTGATCTGCAGCGGGAAGTGGATATGCCGCTGCGCGAAATCGAGCAGGCGGTAGAAATCCTCAAGCGCAAGGGGATGGTGACGGACATCGGTGATGGGTACGGGCTGACGCCGGCAGGTGTCGAGCAGACCGAGGATTTATGGACCATCGCCCGGGAACAACAGGAAAAGGTATTCGCTCACTTCAGCCCCGAACAGATTGGAACCTTCAAGACCGTGCTGCGGGGCCTGATCGCCGAATGCTGAGGCCTGTTGGCATTCGATGATGCGTGAATGGCTGAGACCGGTTCAACCATGGGGTTGCCGCCCGTGACACGGGCTCTGCAGGCTGTGTTAGCGAAGCTGAAACCGCCTCGGTGCGAAGGGGTTCCCACCCCCATTGCCACGGACGGTAGAGCGGGCTGGAACAGCCTGATCCTGCCGGGCGACTCTAGGCTCCGTACGAAAAGTGCCTGCGCTCGGTGATGCTTCGTTAAAATCGGGTTCGGAATGCTCATTTACAGCACGTAAACTCCGCTTCCTCACCCGTTTTTGCCTCGCCTGACCTTCGCTCGACGACTTTTCGTACAGAACCTAGGGCGCATGCTCTGCTTATGGAGTCGCTCGATGCGTTCAAACAGGTTTGCTCGCGCCTCATCACCTGTCCGATGGATTGGTGAGCCATGCTCTTCCGCTTAAGCACTTCGGAAAAACCTTCGCGGGCCGCGTTATCACAGCGATGGCCGACCTTCAGGCAGCGGCCTATCAAGCGAACTGGATACGGGTTGCGGCAGCGCCGGATCACCGTGTTCCCGCTCGATAATCCCTTTAGCAAAGTACGCTGCCGCATCGCTTAGAAAATCACGCTCCTGGGTCACACGGTCCATTCACGCTTGAGGCGGGCAAGCTCCTTGCAACTGGCTAACCGCCTCCGACGCCTTGGCCGTTTGACCGATAAATCCAGCAGACGAACGGTCATTGGCTGTCTAAGCCAATGTATGAAAACGGTTTTTTTGCACGCAATAGCTCCCGCCTCGGCCGATCTTCTATTGAGCCGAATCTGTGCCCTTGCCAGCAGCCCCATTTTTAACTAGCTTGTTGTCCGGACAACCTGACAACAAGCAGCGGGTTGATTGGTCAATGTTGCGCAAGAACAACAAGAAGAGGAGTTTTCCCCATGAGCGTTACGCAGATTGGTAAACAGCGTTATCGCGGCCAGATCGGCCGGTATTTCGAAGATTTCGAGATTGGCGACATCTACGAGCATCGCCCAGGCCGAACCATCACTGAAACCGACAATATTCAGTTCTCGCTGCTAACGATGAATATGCATCCGATGCACTGCGACGCTGCCTATGCAGCCAAAAGCGAATTTGGCAAGCCGTTGGTTAACAGCGGACTGACCGTGGCAATTGTGCTCGGTATGACGGTCCCGGATGTCAGCGGTAAGGCTATCGCTAACCTCGGTTGGACTGACATCAAGCTGACTGCGCCGGTATTTCCCGGCGACACCATTTACGCCGCCTCTGAAGTCCTCAACAAGCGCGAGTCCAAGTCGCGGCCTAATCAGGGCATCGTCACGGTCAAGACTATCGGCATCAAGGCAGATGGCACGGAGTTCATGAGCTTCGAGCGCAACGTCCTTATCCAGAAGCGTGAAGGCAACACGCTGGATGAAGCTGCCGGTTACTGAGTTGCAGTGTCCCGGCGACAGGCTGGGACTGCAGGGCAGCCACGACCTGCTCCGCACTGCTAGCGATTGATCCAAATAATTCCTCAACAAAAAAATAAGTACGAGGAAACACCCGATGATCAAGTTAAAGCAATTTCTCGTTGCAACCCTTACCTCTTGCTCTCTGGCGGCCATGAGCGCGCCGCTTCTGGCTGCAGAGCTGGTTCTGCCAAATGAGGTAGCTGCCAGTCACTGGAAGACGGCCTACATGAACGAGTTCGCCGCCAAGGTGGACAAGCGCACCAGTGGCAGCCTGGATGTAAAGGTTTTCCCCTCATCGCAGCTCTACAACGACCAGGACGCGCTTGCGGCGCTTGGCACCGGCGCCGTGCACATGGTTTGGCCTGTCTCGGTGCGCATCGAAACGATTGACCCGCGTCTTGGTGCGATCAACTTGCCATTCACCCTGACCGACAAGCTGATGGGCAATCAGTGTTATGCGAAAGGGTTGACCGAACTGATGTCTTCCTATGTCGAGCCGCGGCAGTTGAAGATTCTCGGCCTTCTGCGTGCGGCTGATCTGTTCTTCATCATGAGTAAGCGTGATGTCAGGCAGATGGCCGATTTTAAAGGCACCAAGATCCGAGTGATTGGTGGCCGCGTGTTCCTCGACACTATTCGGGCTCTAGAGGCAAGTCCGGTCTCGATGCCTGCATCTGAAATGAGCACCGCGTTGGGGCAGGGCGCCATCGACGGTGTGTTCACCTCCGCTGGCGGCTGGGCCGAGATGATTGGCCAGACTGGCAAGCACGCTTATTACGTGCCGAACTTCTCGCTGACTACCTATGCAGTGGTTGTCGACAAGGCCTGGTTCGACGAGCTATCCGAAGTCGAGCAGAAAGCTATCACCAGCAGCATGGACGAGATCACTGCCAAGCAATGGAAAGAGGTAGTGGTCGAGGATCAGAAGCTGATCGACAAAATGGTGGCGGGCGGGGCGAGCTTCACTCAGGCCACTGCGCAAGAAACCCAGGCCTACGAGGCCATCGCGGCGAAAAACAAAAAGCTTTTCGCCAATGAGTACCCCGACGTGCTGCCTGCCATGGATGCCATCGAGAAGAGGTGTCTGTGATGTCGGTCGGGACGACACCTGCTCCGCGGCAGGAGACGCAAACGCGGCGGCGCAGTGTTTGGCTGTTGTTCGAACGCAAGGTACTGCTCAACGTAGCCACGGTGCTGTTCCTGGTCTCGACGGCGATCATGTTGTTCGAGGGCATATCCCGAGCTGCGTTCGACAGCAGTTCTTTCTGGGCTGAGGAAAGCGTGCGTTACCTGATGGTCTGGGCGTTTTTCCTGACCCTGGGTATCGCTGGAAGCGCAGGGAATCACATCCGCACCGAGCTGCTGGTGGAGCGTCTGAGTCCGCGCTTGAGATCGTGCTGCCACGTGGCGTCTAGCCTGGTCGGCATCCTGTTCTGCGGGCTGCTGTTTTTCGCCTCGCTGCCGCAGGTTCATCGCTATTACACGATGGGCATGATGACTGAGTCGAACCTCGATTTACCGCTGTGGTTGCTGTTCCTGGTCATGCCGCTCGGTGCCTTGTTGTTTCTAGCCTACTACCTGCGTTGTCTGGTTATTGCGCTCAAGGGCGGCGATCCGTTCGGCAATGGCCAGATAACCGGCTCACAGCTCTAGGAGGCTACCAATGCTGATGTTCATAGCCCTCTTGGTGATGCTCGCATTCCTTGCCATTGGTACCCACGTCGCGGTTGCCCTGGGTCTTGTCACTACGGGTCTGATCTTGTTTGTGGCAGGCGTGCCAACAACCGTCATCGCACAGACAGCCTTCAAATCGGTGAATAGCTATCCGTTGATGGCAATTCCGATGTTCGTTCTTGCCGGTAACCTGATGATGCGCGGCAACATCGCAGAGTTGCTGATCCAACTGGTTGGCAGTGTTGTGCAAGCCGTTCGAGGTGGGTTGGCGTTGACGGCGATGATTGCCAGCGTGTTCTTCGCGGCTGTTTCCGGCTCGAGTGTTGGTTCTGCAGCTGCAATTGGCGCCTCTACCGTTGACGGCTTAACCAAAGAAAACTATCCGCCTCGCTTTTCCGCCGCAATCGTTGCCGTAGGCGGAACCTTGGGTCTGATGATCCCGCCGTCACTGGGTTTCATCCTGATTGGTTCAATCGTCGGCCTGCCAGTGGATCAGCTATTCATCGCAGGTGTGCTGCCGGGACTGATGGAAGCTGGTTTGCTGATGGTGGCAGTCGTGTTTTTCTGCCGCCGCAATGGTTATGGCGCCAAAGCTAAGCGGGCTGACTGGGCTGCTTTTAGCCGTCGTTTGCCGGGTGCTGGCGCAGCGCTGCTCATGCCGGTGCTGATACTTGGCAGCATCTACTCCGGCTACCTGACGCCTACGGAAGTGTCGGCCTTCGCCGCCGCCTACGCAGCGATCCTTTGCCTGCTGGTGTACCGCAGCGTAACCCTTGGCGGCGTCTGGGATGTGGCACGCGACTCGCTGCTACAGACCACAATGATTTTCGCCGTGGTCATGGGTGGCAGCCTGGTTGGTTTTGCCTTGGCCCGGATGGGTGTATCGGCCAGTCTGGTTTCGGCGGTCAGTGCCATGGATCTGAGCATTTGGCAGTTCCTGATCCTGGTCAACATCCTGCTGTTGATACTGGGCATGTTCCTCGATGGCATCGCCTTGATCGTGCTTACGGCGCCGTTGCTCTTTCCCATCGCGACTCACCTGGGAATCAACCCGATTCACTTCGCTGTGATCATGGTTGCCAACGTCGAAATCGCCACGCTGACGCCGCCCATAGGACTCAACTTGTTCGTCATGGCCGGCATTTCCAAGTTGCCGGTGCATGAGGTGGCGCGTGGCGTGCTGCCTTTCTATGGGGTGCGTTTGCTGGGGCTGGCCTTGATCACCTTCATCCCTGCTATTTCCCTGACTCTCGTCAGCTAGGAGGCGAACGACAATGGATAACTCTACCGATAAGCCTATCGCTGTTGCCCTGGGCGCCTTTGCTGAGCAGTTAAGTTTCGAGGCCATCCCTGAACAGGTTCGCCAGCGCGCCAAGTTGCTGATCCTGGATGCTGTAGGTATTGCTCTTGCGTCTACGCGCTACGACTTTGCCCAGCGCACGCTGTCTGCCACACGCGAGCTTGGTGAAGGTGTAAGCGATGTAATCGGCTACAGCGCAAAACTTTCGCTACGTGATGCCATTTTGCTCAATGCGGTGCTGGTCCACGGGCTGGACTTCGACGATACCCACGGCCGTGGCGTGATCCACGCGACGGCCAGTTGCTTCCCGGCGGCCCTGGGAATCGCCGCACAGTACGACGCCAGCGGCCGCGATCTTCTCACCGCCTACATACTCGGCATAGAAGTGGCGACGCGTCTTGGTGCTGTGGCCAAGGGTGGTTTCCATCAGGTCGGGTTTCATCCCACCGGGCTGATCGGCACGTTCGGTTGTGCACTGATCGCTGGCAAGCTGCAGGGCCAGACCGCCGAGCAGTTGGCGATGACTCAGGGCATTGCTTTGAGCACCGCGTCGGGCAGCCTGGAATTTCTCGAAGACGGCGCGTGGACCAAACGCATGCATCCCGGTTGGGCCGGCGTCGCCGGGCTGACGGCTGCGACCTTGGCGCGTCATGGTTTCAGCGGCCCAAAGGCTGCTTATGAAGGGCGCTTTGGCCTGTTCAAGAGCCACCTGGGTGAGCGCGAAGCAGAATGCGATTACGCCCTGGCCACGGAAAACCTCGGCAGCATTTGGGAGGTCGGCGAGGTGGCCGTGAAGCCTGTGCCGGCGTGCCACTTCACCCATGCGGTCGCTGACTCGGCGGTGATCCTCCACCAGCAGGGCATTCGCATCGAGGACATCGAGCGGGTCACTGCTCTAGTGCCGAAAGAAACCGTTGGCATCGTCTGCGAACCCGAGGCAAGAAAGCGCAAGCCTGCCAATAGTTACGAGGCGCAGTTCAGTGTGCCGTACGCCATTGCCAGTGGGCTGATTCGCGGGCACTTCGGTCTGGTTGACCTGGAACCAGACGCTTTCGCTGATCCGGCTGCACTCGCGCTGATGGAGAAGATTGAATACCAAGTCGATCCTCAATCCGGCTTTCCGCGCCATTACTCAGGCGAGGTGGTCGTCACCCTTCGCGACGGACGCCAGCTACGCCACCGTGAGGCAATCAATCGTGGCGCGGCCGATCGACCTCTGTCGGCTGACGACATTGTCGCCAAATACCGCGAGAACGCTCACACGGCTGTCGCCCCACAAGCCGCCCAACTGATTCTCGATGCAGTGCTGAACCTGGATGCTGGCAGCGCCCGCGAGCTTTCGCGTGCGCTCGCAGCGCGGGCCTGATCCTTTCGAAATGAACACGACAAGAATAATCCGGAGAGACCGAGCATGAGCGAATACAACGAGCAGGAAAGCATGATCCTGGATGCCCTGGATCGCTTCCTCGAAACCGAAGCCAAGCCGTTTGTACACGAGCTGGAAAAGAACGATGTCTACCCCGAGGAAATGGTCGAAAAAATGAAGGCCATGGGCCTGTTTGGTTGCATCATCGATCCGGAATACGGTGGCCTGGGCCTATCCACCGCCACCTATGCAAAAATCGTCGAGCGTATTTCCTGCACCTGGATGTCTCTGTCAGGGATCATCAACTCTCACCTGATCATGGCCTCGGCTATCCAGCGTCACGGTACGCCGGAACAGAAGGAGCGCTTCCTGCCGCGCATGGCCAGCGGTGAGTTGCGTGGCGCCGTTGGCTTCACCGAGCCCGACGCCGGCACCGACCTGCAGGCGATCCGCACCACCGCCCGACGCGAGGGCGATCACTATGTGGTCAACGGTGCCAAGACTTGGATTACCAACAGCCTGCACGGCGGCGTGCTGGCCCTGCTGGTGAAGACTGATCCGACCGCTGAGCCGCGACACAAGGGCATGAGCTGGCTGATCGCCGAGAAAGGCCCCGGCTTCAAGGTCGCACGCAAGCTCGAGAAGCTCGGCTATCGCGGCATCGACACGTGCGAGCTGGTATTCGAGGACTACAAGGTGCCGGTGGACTGTCTGATCGGCGGCGTGGAGGGAGTTGGGCTCAAGCAGGTGCTTTCCGGCTTGGAGCTGGGGCGAATCAACGTCGCCGCCCGCGGCGTCGGCGTGGCCCGCGCGGCGTTGGACGAAGCCGTGGCCTACTCGCAGGTTCGTAAGACCTTCGGCAAGCCGATCTGCGAGCATCAGGCGATTCAGCTCAAGCTCGGCGATATGGCCACCCGCGTGGAGGCGGCGCGACTGCTCACCGAGTCCGCGGCCAAGGCCTACGACAAGGGTGAGCGATGCGACATGGAAGCTGGCATGGCCAAGTATTTCGCCACCGAAGCGGCCCTTGAGAACGCTACCGACTGTATGCGCATCCACGGCGGTTACGGCTATTCAAAGGAGTACAACGTCGAGCGTCTGTATCGCGATGCTCCGCTGCTGACCATCGGTGAAGGCACCAATGAAATGCAGCGCATCATCATCGCCAAACAGCTTGTGCTGAGGAATCCGGCATGACCCTACCTCTTGAAGGTGTACGTATCGTAGCCGTTGAGCAGTATGGAGCCGGCCCGTTCGGTACCCAGCACTTGGCTGATCTCGGCGCTGAAGTGATCAAGATCGAAAACCCAAACGAAGGCGGTGAGATTGGCCGTCATGTCGGGCCTTACTTTTTCGAGGAAGGCGATAGTCATTTCTATCAGTCCTTCAACCGCAACAAGAAAAGCGTGGTGCTGAATCTTAAGAGTCCCGAAGAGAAAGCCCAACTGATCGAGCTGCTGAAGAGCGCCGATGCGCTCTATGACAACCTACGCGGCGATCTACCGGAAAAGCTCGGCCTGACCTACGAGGCGCTCAAGGCGCATAACCCGGCGCTGGTGTGTTGCCACCTGTCCGCGTATGGCCGTGAGGGGGCACGCAAGGCTTGGCCAGGATACGACTACTTGATGCAGGCCGAGGCGGGTTACTGCTCGCTGACAGGTGAGCCGGACGGCCCGCCCGCGCGTTTCGGCCTGTCCATCGTCGACATGATGACCGGTACCACCGCCGCTCTTGCATTGGTTTCGGCATTGGTCGGCGCCCGCGCTACAGGCATCGGCCGGGATATTGACGTCAGCCTTTACGACGTGGCGATGCACAACATCAATTATCTCGGCACCTGGTACCTCAACGAGGGAGTGAAGACCGAGCGTACCCCACGTTCCGCTCATCCATCGCTGACCCCAAGCCAGCTGTACAAGACGCAGGATGGCTGGATGTTCATCATGTGCAACAAAGAAAAGTTCTGGGCCGTACTGGCGGAGCTGATCGGCAAGCCGGAGTGGGCGAGCAATGATCTCTATGGGAGCTTCAAAGCGCGGCTGGCTAACCGTGACCAGCTCACTGAAGAGCTTGATGCAGTGTTGATGCAGCAACCTACGGCATACTGGCTGAAACACTTTGGCGGTCTGGTGCCGGCAGCACCGGTCAACGATATTGGCCAGGCCCTGGATAACCCCTTTGCTCTGGAGCAGGGGGTAATCGTCGAAGGTGATCACCCCGTCCGCGGTAAGATCAAGACGCTTGCCTGTCCTATTCGCTGTCCTGGCGAACAGCTACCCAGTCGGCCTGCCCCCCGGCTCGGGGCGGATCAGTCGATACTGGGCGCAGGAGGGCATAGATGAGCGGCTGCGAACAATTTGCTGGAGTTTGCTGAGATGAAGCAGGAATTGCCATCCCTACTGTCCGGTGGTCAGCCCCGTTATCTGGTTCTCGCACAGGCGTTGGTGGACGCGATCAAAGCTGGCCGGTATCCACTGAACAGCCTGCTGCCGACCGAGCATGAGCTGTGTAAGCAGTTTAATGTCAGTCGGCACACTGTTCGGGAGGCGATACGCCGACTCAACGAGTTGGGGCTGGTCAGCAAACAGCATGGTATCGGCACGCGAGTTAAATCGGACCAGCCTGCATCGCGCTACGTGCAGGCCAGTGAAGGTATTTCCGACTTGCATCAATACGTGCGTGACGTGCGCATGGAATTGGGTACTTCGCGGGAGGTCCACGCCGACGAGGAACTGGCCGAGCTGCTCGAGTGCAAGCCCGGCCAGTCTTGGGTGAGCACCGATGGCCTGCGTCATCGTGAAGGCGACAGCGCGCCACTGGCTGTCACTCTGGTGTACGTGCCGAGCGCTTACCGTGCGGCTCTGGACGCTTTTGGTGATGGACGTACGCCGATTTATGAGCTGTTGCAGCGGCGCTTCGGGTTGCAAATGACCGAAGTGCGCCAGACCATCAGCGCAGTGACGCTTAGCGAGGAAGACGCGCGCGCTTTGCAGGTTGAGGCGGGCTCAGCGGGGTTGCACATTGTGCGTAAGTACTATGGCAACAACGACGAGTTGCTGGAGGTGGCGGTTAACGTCCATCCGGCAGAGCGCTTTAGCTATTCGATTACCCAACGACTGGTCTGGCAGGGCGCTAACGGTGAATAGCCGGTACTCGACGTTGGCGGTCACGCTGGCAATTCAGGCGCTGGTGTCCATGGCCACGTTCACTGTACCTGTGCTGGCTCCTGTCGTGCTGCCTGAGCTTGGCGGTGGCGTCGGTCTGGTTGGCCTGTATGTGGCGCTAATCTATCTGGGGGCCATGATTTCCAGTTTGCTTAGTGGCAGCTGGATTCGGCGTTTCGGTGCGATCCGTGTCAGTCAGGTGTGTCTGTTGTTGTGCGGTGCCGGCTTGGCTATCGCAGCAGGTGGCCAGCTTTGGTGTCTGGTGCTTAGTGCTTTGGCGCTGGGTGCGGGTTACGGTCCGGTGACGCCGGCCAGCTCGCACATCCTGGCACGCACCACTGCGCCGCATTTGATGGGATTGATGTTTTCCCTTAAACAGACCGGCGTACCGATTGGCGGTGTACTTGCCGGAATGCTGATTCCAAGGCTGGTTGCTGCTACCGACTGGCGCGGTGCACTGTTGCTGACGGCTCTTGGCTGTGTCGTCATGGCTGGCATCGCGCAACGGGCACGCCGTGATCTTGATGATGATCGGGATCCATCGGCCAATCCCCAACGCAGTGACCTGCTCAAACCATTGGCGATGGTTTTCGCTATGCCACGCATGCGCAACTTGGCTTTGTGTTCGATATTTTTCGGCGCCATGCAGCTGTGTCTGACCACCTATCTGGTGAGCTATCTGACCCATGATTACGGCCTGGCATTGGTCACAGCCGGGGTGATTCTTGCCCTGGCCCAGGGCGCGGGTGTAGTGGGCCGTTTGCTTTGGGGCTGGGTTGCCGACCGTTGGTTGGAGCCGCGCCGACTGTTGCCATTATTGGCATTGCTGATGGCGGCTTCTTCCCTGCTCACCGCGGCCTTCACCCACAGCTGGCCGCTATCACTGGTGGCTGCAGTGAGCATGTTGTTCGGTGCCACCGCAATTGGCTGGAATGGCGTCTATCTCGCGGAAGTGGCGCGCCTTGCGCCGGCGGGCACTGCTGGTCAATACACTGGCGGAACTCTGTTCTTCACCTATTTCGGCGTGGTTGCCGGACCGCCGCTCTTTGCCGGGATGACTCAGTTAGGCGATTCCCTGGCAAGTGGATACATGCTGTTCGGCGCCTTGATGGTGCTGGTTGCCCTGGCACTCGTGCGCTTCGACGCCAGCAATATGCGCACCGACTCTGGCTAACGCCGCATCGCTTCACCCTCCCTCTTTTTTCTTTCCAATCCCAACGTGGAGAACTGCCATGGCAGCCCGCTCGTACCTGTTCGTTCCTGGAGATCGTCCGGAACGCTTTGATAAAGCCTGCGCCGCTGGCGCTGATGTGGTCATTCTCGACCTCGAGGATGCAGTGTCACCTGAGCGCAAGAACCAGGCTCGCGAGGCAATCCGCACTTGGCTAGAGGCCGGTGGCAAGGCCTGGGTGCGCCTCAACGGTAGTGACACCGAATGGTACGCAGACGATTGCAGCTTGCTCGCTACTCCCGGCCTGCTCGGTGTGTCCTTGCCCAAAGCAGAAACCACCGCACAAATAAGCGCCCTGGCTCGGCGTCTGGCCGAGCCACTGCGCATCCTGCCTATCGTCGAAACTGCTCGCGGCATCAGTAATGCCGAGGAGATTGCTGGCGCACCCAAGGTCCAGTGCCTGGCCTTCGGCTCGGTGGATTTCCAAGTGGATACCGGGATTCTCGGCGATGGTGACGAATTGTTGTTTGCCCGTTCACGGTTGGTGCTTGCCTCGGCTCTTGCCCGTATCGGCGCGCCGGTAGATGGCGTGACAACCAATCTGGACAACCTGGAGTTATTGGCCAGCGATGTGCGTCGGGCTCGCCAACAAGGCTTCGCCGGTAAGCTCTGCGTGCATCCGAAGCAGGTCGCACCGATCAATGACGGCTTTCTCCCAGCAGAGCACGAAGTGCAGTGGGCGCAAGCGGTGATCGACATCGTGGCAAAGCATCAGGGCGTAGGAGCGATCAGCTTCAACGGCAAGCTAATCGATTTGCCAGTGATTCTGCGCGCACAACGTATTCTGGAAAACCTCACCTGAACCCACGCGATCAGGGCTTGGAGCGAACCATGACAGCGGCTCTTATACGCGCACCAGGGAATCCAAGTGGGCGTCAGCACTTGCTTGATAGCGCCCGCCAGCTTTTTGCAGAGCGCGGATATCACGCAGTGAGCCTGCGCGAATTGGCTCAGGTTGTCGGTATGCACGCAGGCTCGTTGTATGCGCATATCGAAAGCAAGGACGCACTGTTGCAGGAGCTGATCGAAGATGGTTTCGAGTCTCT
>NZ_KK020676.1:1157479-1158701 GCF_000307775.2 Stutzerimonas stutzeri KOS6
GGGGTTCTACCCCATTTCCACGGACGGTTTGAAAAGGGCTGAAAACTTCAGATCTTGCCGGGCGACTCTACGACGCATTCGTGGGTTATGAAACCGCTCGATGTAGTCGAATAAATCCGCCCGTGCTTCATCACGAGTTCGATACGACTGATGGGCAACGCGCTCCCGCTTGAGCTGACCGAAGAAGCCTTCACAGGCAGCGTTGTCGCCGCAATGCCCGACTGCACTCATGCTGCAGACCAGCGTGTTGCGATTCAGAAAGCGCTGGTAGTCAGCACTGGTGAATTGGCTACCGCGATCCGAATGCAGGATCACTGACCAGTCACCCTGACGCTGCCAGATCGCCATCTCCACCGCTCGTATCACCATCTGCCGATCCTGACGGTGATGCATCGACCAACCGATCACCAGCTTGCTGTACAAGTCGAGCACCACGCATAGGAAGAGCTTGCCTTCCAGTGTGACTATTTCCGTGATGTCCGTGACCCACTTGCGCTCCGGTTCCTGCGCAGTGAAATCGCGCTCCAGCAGGTTTTTCACGCCTGCTGGACGGCCGCTGGCGGCTCTTCCAAACCCACGCCTCTTCCGACGTGGCCAGCCTTGAATTCGCTCAGCGGCCATCAGGCGAGCAACGCGGTTCAGGCTGACGGTTTCGCCCTCGTCGAGCAGATCCTCGTGCATCCGTGGCGCTCCGATCACACCACGGCTGTCCTCGTGGATCTCCCGAATACGCCTCACCAGGCGCGCATTCTCTTGAGCGCGTGGGCTTGGCTCGCGATCCTGCCAGGCGTAATAGCCACTGGCAGAAACCTTCAGGCAACGGCACATCAGCCGTACCGGGTACTCGTTGCGGCAGCGCTGGATCACCGTGTACCGCTCGATGACTCCTTGGCAAAGTACGCTGCCGCGTCTCTTAAAAAATCACGTTCCTTGGTCACCCGGGCCAACTCACGCTTGAGGCGGGCCAGCTCCTCATCTCGCGGGCTACCTGTTCCGGGAAAGGCCTTTTCTGTTCCTGGCTGGGCCTCTCGAACCCAGCGTGTGAGCAGGTTCGGAGCCACACCAATCTCCAAGGCCACTTGTCGACAGCTCGCCCCTGAACGACGAACCAACTCGATGGCTTCCCGCTTGAATTCAGGACTGTATTTCTTGCGCTTCATGAACACTCCTTCAGCTCGGTGTGAGCTTACTCGAAAGTGTCCGTGTTAACGGGGTAGAACCC
>NZ_KK020676.1:1162028-1163223 GCF_000307775.2 Stutzerimonas stutzeri KOS6
ACACTCTGAAAAACACTTCCAGAATCTGGTGAAATACGCCGGTAATCCCGCCCCCCGAGTTCTTCCATGAAGCAGATGACCTTCGCCGACGCCGAGTACGCCGGCAAGCGCAAACAGACCCGTAAAGAGCTGTTCCTGATCGAGATGGATCAGGTGGTGCCGTGGAAAGGACTGATTGCCTTGATCGAGCCGCATTACCCCAAGGGCGAAGGTGGTCGGCCCGCCTATCCTCTGCTGGCCATGCTGCGTATTCACCTGATGCAGAACTGGTTTGGCTACAGCGACCCGGCCATGGAAGAAGCGCTCTACGAGACGACCATCCTGCGCCAGTTCGCCGGGTTGAGCCTGGAGCGCATTCCCGACGAAACCACCATCCTCAACTTCCGCCGGCTGCTTGAGAAACACGAACTGGCTGCCGGCATCCTGGCCGTCATCAATGGCTATCTCGGTGACCGCGGTCTGTCGCTGCGTCAGGGCACCATCGTCGATGCTACGTTGATCCATGCACCGAGTTCGACCAAGAACAAGGACGGCAAGCGCGACCCGGAGATGCACCAGACCAAGAAGGGCAACCAGTACTACTTCGGCATGAAGGCTCACATTGGTGTCGATGAGGAATCGGGTCTGGTGCACAGCGTGGTCGGGACGGCAGCCAATGTTGCAGACGTTACTCAGGTCGACAAACTGCTGCATGGCGTGGAGAACGTCGTCTGCGCCGATGCCGGTTACACCGGGGTCGAAAAGCGCTCAGAACATGCGGGCCGCGAAGTGATCTGGCAGGTCGCGGCGCGTCGCAGCACTTACAGAAAACTCGGCAAGAACAGCCCGCTCTACAAAGCCAAGCGCAAGATTGAAAAGGCCAAGGCGCAGGTGCGGGCCAAGGTCGAGCACCCATTCCGGGTGATCAAGTGCCAGTTCGGTTACGTGAAGGTACGCTTCCGCGGCCTGGCCAAGAACACCGCGCAGCTGATGACACTGTTCGCACTGTCGAACTTGTGGATGGCGCGTCGACATTTGATCGCCACCGCAGGAGAGGTGCGCCTGTAATGCGGGAAATGGCCACCGCGAGATGCTCGCGACGGCCAAAAAAGGAGAAATGAGTGGGCTATCTGGCTGGTTTTTGATCGATTGCTCGCTTTCAAAATCGACAAGGACTGAAGTTGGCGCGAAATACCCAGCTACTTCAGACCTTCCC
>NZ_KK020676.1:1163584-1170456 GCF_000307775.2 Stutzerimonas stutzeri KOS6
TTAGGCGAAGCGTTACGGCCGAGCGATTACAGGATCGACAACGGGTAGTTGAAGATCAGACGGTTCTCATCGAGATCGCGGTTGTTCACCTGGGAGCGAAAGCTCGAATTACGCCATTTGATGTTGAGATTCTTCGCCGGCCCACTCTGGATGGTGTAGGCCAGTTCGGTATCGCGGCCCCATTCCTTGCCGTCATCAGTGCTGGCTGTCTCGATGTTGGAGCCGCTGATGTAGCGGTTCATCAAGGTCAGGCCGGGGATGCCCATGGCGGCGAAGTTATAGTCGTGCCGCAATTGCCAAGAACGCTCTTCGGCGTTCTCGTAGGTGTTGTTGAAACTGTCATTAGCCAGCGAACCACCGTTGGTGCCATTGACGCGCATCCAGGCGTCGCCGCTGACCTTCTGTAAACCAACATAAAAAGTATTGCCGCCGGCCTTGAGGCCGAATAAACCGGAGTAAGTCTTGTTGTCCAACTTACCAGCTCGGGCACTGCCGTCTTCGTCGCCTTGGAAATAGCCGAGGTTGGCGGTCAGGGCGAGGTCATCACCCAGCGGGTGGACGTGCTGCAGCTGCACATACTGCTGCTTGTAAATTTCTTCCAGTTCAGCTGCCCACAGCCCGACGGTGGTGTGTTTGCCGTTGAAGGTGTATTCACCGCCGATGTAATTGAAACGGTCTGATGTGGCGCCGGGCGTGCCCTGCATGAACATGTCTTGCATGCTGGCGTCGTCGCGCGGGCTGTTCTGGCGGAACTGGCCGGCAGACAGCATCAGGCCGTCGATCTCACGGGAGGTGACCATGCCACCCTTGAAGGTCTGCGGCAGCGAGCGGCCGTCATCGGAGCGCAGGATCGGCAGCACCGGCGCCATTTCGCCGATCTTCAGCTGGGTATTGGATATGTTCGCCTTGGCAGCTACGCCAAAGCGACCGTAGTCGTCGACCGGGCGGTTATCCCCATCACGTGGCAGCAGAGCGGTGCCGTAGGTGCCGCGGCCGCCGTCTAGCTTGACCGCCAGACCCGCGAGCACGTCCACACCGAAGCCTACCGGGCCCGGGGTGTAACCGGACTGAATGTTGAGAATGAAGCTCTGGGTCCACTCCTCGGCCATGGTACGGTCGACTGAGTCATCGCGAAACTCACGGCCGATATAAAAGTTACGCGCGTTTACCGTGATTTTGGCGTCTTCGACGAATCCCTCAGCGCGGGCATTGAGCGGGGCGAGGGCGGCGATGGACGCCGCGATCAGGGTCGGGGCAAGAATGCGGCTTGCATGAGCGGTGTGGGTTGTATGGATCATTGTTGTTGTTTTCCATTTTTTCAGGTTGAGGGCTCCCCGCCGCCGTTGCGGATGCCAAAAACGAAGGGGAGTGGTGCTGCCGCCGCAGGCGACAAATGGGTCAGCGGATCGTGGTCATATCAGCCACCGCGTCAGCCAAAACGTGAAGTGGTGCGATACCCGCCGTTCAGAGCGGAAATGGTCAGCCTTCGCATCGATCCAATCCCGCCTATTGAAACAAGAGCAACAGCCCGGAGACGAAGGCAAACAACAGTACGAAGCGGCGCAGACGGGCATCGTCGAGCACTTTTCGAGCCCAATGGCTGGCGGCCAAACCCACCGCCAGCGGCGGTAGCAACCACAGCAGCGGGGGCAACTGATCCATATGCAGATGGTTTCCTGCTGCGAGCACCACCAGGGAAACCACCTCGCCGACGAGGAAGCAGAGGGCTACCGACCCGCGGAGTGTTGCCACCGGTGAATGCTGGTAGACCAACGCGAGGGGCGGGCCACCGATGCCTGTGGCGGTCTCGGTGATGCCGGTAATGACCCCGGTCGAAACGAACGCGTAGCGACCCGGTACGAAGACCGGTGCCAGCCAAGTGGCAAGACAAGCGGCAATGGTCGACAGGCCAATCAGCAGGTTGAGCTGGGACAACGGCAACCAGAACAGCACGGCGATCCCACCGAATGTGCCGAACAGTCGTCCCAGGGTGATCCAGGAGCTGCCCCGGAAATCGATTGCGGCACGCTCGCGCCATGCGACGACAGCGTTGAGCGGGAGCATCAGAATCAACAAGGTGACGGGCACCAATGATGGCTCTAACAGGCCCATCACCGGCGCCACGATGAGCGCGAACCCCATCCCGGTTGTGCCCTGAATGAGCGCACCAACAGCAACGGCGGCAGCGATGAAGTAGAACGATTCAATCAGCATGGCTGGTTCCGTACAGACATTTACGAAAGAAGGCTCACCGATTCAAAGGGCTGGGATTGACCTTGTGAATGGGCGCTCCGGCGACCACTTCCTTGGCCAGTGCATCAACCTGGTGCATGAGCGCGCGCGCGTCCCAATCTGTCGGCCATCCTTGCCACAGCCGTAACTGGCCCTGGACCACGACTGCCTGGATCTGGTCGCGGTTGACGAGGCGAACCAGTTCCCATGACAGATCCCATGAAGGCAGCAGTTCAGGCACAGCCAAATCAACCAGCAGGAAGTCTGCTGAAAGCCCCGTTGCGATGCGTCCGGTCACATCGCCCAGGCCGAGCACTTTCGCGCCGCCTTGCGTGCCCGCATCCAGCCAGACATGCCCGGCACCACAGACCGAGTCTCCAACAGCGATGCCATGGGCAAATCGCTGCGCTGCTTCCGCATAGTCGAGCAAGCGAAAGCCATCGCTGCGGGTTCCATCTGTGCCGAGCGCTAAGGGAATTCCCAGGCTATGCATCATCAGGGCTTGCGCAACGGCATTGCCTTTCCAGGCGCTTGCGACAGGGTTGTAACTTACCGCCGCGCCGCTTTCCCGAATCAACGAGAGTTCAGAGGGCGTTAACAGGGTGGCATGCGCCAGCAACGATTGAGGGCCCAGTGCGCCGGCTTTGTACAGCTGCTCCAACGGCCGCACGCCAAATCGCTCAAGGGACCGTTCTACCGCTACCAGATGCTCGTTGACGTGACTTTGGAACACTCTTCCTGCTTCGGCACATAGCCCGTACACACTGCGTAACGTGGCATCGGTTGCTATTTCCGGAATCGGGACGGAGAGAGAAGGGATGATCAGCGGATCGTTCTCCCACGCCGCCAGATGCCGTTCGGCCTCGGCAAGAACCGGTGCGGAGTCAAACAGCAGCTCACCGCGACGGTCACTGCAAGCCTTCGCGAGGATGCAACGAATGCCCGTTTCCTTGGCCGCCTTGGCGATGGCTTCCAATCCTTCCTGAGCGCGTGTTCCTGCATCGCAAACGGTGGTGAAGCCGCCGCGCAGTGCTTCAAGGGCCGCTAATTTGGAGGTGAGGTACAGCAGGTCGGCATTGAGGCTGCCTTCCAGCGGCACCCAAATGCGCCGGAAGATTTCAGACGGCTCCCCAAAGACAAGGCCTTTGCCGAAGCTCTGGCTCAGGTGGTGATGCGTGTCGACGAAACCGGGCATCAGCAGCTGGCTTTCCAAATGCAGCACCGGGAAATTCGGGTAACGCCCCTGCAAGGTTGCCAAGGCACCTACATCGGCAAAACAGCCGTCACTCACCAGCACCGCATAGCCTTGGCGAGGGCCTTCAGGCAGTAACAGCCATTCTGGAGCGAGCAACTGATCTGGAGCCATCAGCTGCTCCTGGTTCGGTAGATGCGGGTTTGCCGAGTTCATATGGATCCTTAAAACTTGTCAGGTTGCGGTTGCAAGATGAGGGTTGGTGACGACGGAAGCCTGTGGCTATCCGCCGAAGTGCTGGCCAGGCGGGCGTGTAACGCCTTGCCTGGCTCCAGGCTGTTTGGCGGGACGGTGCGGTGCTGCGAGGCGCCTGAGTTATTCCGATACGGGCGGCTTGCTGCCTTCGGTGTGAACCAGCGGGACATCGTCCTGCTCGACCGCATGCGCCGGAGTAGGGGCTTTGCCCATATGGTGGAAGAGGATGTTCACGAGCACGGCGGTCAGAGTTCCCATGGCCAAGCCATTGCCTAGAACGATCTGCAAATGGGACGGAAACGCGCTGTAGAAGCCAGGTACGACGATGGGTATCAGGCCCATGGCGAGTGCCGCTGCGAGCGTGAACATGTTGCCGTTAGTGTTGAAATCGACTTTGCGCAGGATGTTGATGCCCATCACGCCGATGATCGCAAATACGATCACTGCAGTGCCGGAAACTACTGCGTTGGGAACCGCATAGGCCAGTCTGGCGAGCGGGACGAAAAGCGCCATCAAGGTAAGCATGCAGCCGGCCACGATCGTGACATAGCGTGAGCGGGCACCCGTGGCGCGAATGATCCCGATATTTTCGCCGCTTGTGATGATCAGCGAAGTACCGAAGCAGCCTCCAAATATCGAGCCCAATGCGTCGGCGCGGATATTTTTGGGCACGACCGAACGGTGGTCGCCAGTCCTGCCAACGATTTCAGCGGTGGCCATGGTCTGTCCAGTCGCTTCGGTCATCGAAACCACGCTGAAGATCATCAACGGCAGGGATGCGAACAGATCGAACTTTGGCATGCCGAACGGAAACGGTTCGGGAAATGCGAACATGGCGCCAGTCATCACGTTCTCAACGGTCATGCTTCCAGACACGAGCGCAACTGCAGCCCCGGCAAGTAAGCCGAGCATCACGGCAATGCGCTGCCACATGCCTGTGAAGACTCGCGCGAAGACCACGGTAAGAGTGATGGTCGTCAGCGCCAGGGCAATATTTGTCATGCTGGCGAAATCGGGAGAGCCAGGCTTGCCGGTGATCAGGCTGCCAAAGATCCGGATGAGATTCACCGCTACCAACAGCAGCATGGTGCCGATCACGATAGGCGGGAAAAACCGCAGCGCTCTGGTAAAAAATGGCAGCGCCAGAAAATAGAACAAACCGGTCATGATGACGGCACCGGTCGCCGTCTGTAGGTCAGTGGCTTGGGCGATCGCTAGAAAGATCACCAGTGGCGCGCCTCCCGGCACTTGCACGAAAGGAAGCCGCGCACCGAAGCCCGCCACACCAACGGATTGAAGGATGGTCCCCAAGCCGCAGGCCAGGAAAATGGCGCTCATGAGGCTGACGGTCACCGCTTCGGGCAGCCCCAACGTATGACCTATCAAGAATGCTGCCGTGATCGGCGCCGCTGCCATTACCAACACATGTTGAAGACCCAGGATGACAAGGGTGCGCATAGGCAGCCTCTCGTCCACCGGATCCAAGCTTTTCTCAAAAGGCGTCTGGGTCGTTCTCATAGCAGCTGTCCTTTTATTTTTGTGATCGGAGCCTACTGGAGCGGATTCGCCGCTCGATAAGTGAACCCTAGTTGCGCGAACTGTTCTGGTCTATAACTGTATTTAGGTTGGTTCGTTGCCGAATCGGCAACGGTTAGATTGGAGGTGGATCGTGAATCTATTGATGCCAGGGCTTCGCTATTTCGAGGAAGTAGCGCGTCAGGGGTCGCTTCGAAAAGCTGAAGAGCGACTGCATGTAGCAGCCTCAGCCATTAATCGCCAGATTCTGAAATTGGAAGATGAGCTGGGCATGCAATTATTCGAGCGGCTCCCACGCGGCCTGAGGTTGTCACCGGCCGGCGAGTTGTTTCTTCAGCAAGTGCGCCAATGGCAGAGAGACGAACGGAGATTGTTGGAGCAGATCGGGGAGATCAAGGGCGCCGGCTGCGCCGAAGTTCGGATCGCTACAGTGGAGTCATTGACCGATCAGGTACTGCCAAACATCCTTTACAGATTCCAAGAGCGCTTTCCGCGTGTACGTTCAATCCTCGTCACCGGGATGACCGAAACGATCTTGGAGCAGGTGCTTATAGGCGACGCGGATATCGGTATTTGCATCAACCCACCGGTTACCCGCAAGGTCCGGTTCATTGAACAGGTCGGCCTGGAGTTCGGTGCGGTAATGGCCCCTGATCACCCTCTAGCCGGAGAGCCGACGGTTCGGCTGCGCGATTTCACTCCGTATCCCACGATCCTTCCCGGAGCCGAGATGTTCCACGGATCTACACTCGCACAGGTGTTAGCGCGTTCAGATGTCCACCTGAACCCGGTGGCTTCTTGCAACCGCATGTTGACCATCAAGTCGCTGGTCCGATCTGGCCTGGGCGTCGCGTTTCTTAACAGGCTGGATATTGCGCGTGAGTTGGCGCGCAAGGAGTTGGTATTCAAACCGCTGGCCGATGGGAATATTGCCAAATCCCAGTTGACCTTGTGCAGCCACTCCGAGCGTGAAATCCCTCTGGCGGTAAGCGTACTGATTGAACAGTTGCGCGAGGCAATGCTATCTATCGAACCGGCAGTCTCTGACGACGGCGCATAGACCTAGTTCCTTGCGGGCGGAAAGCTGACTAGTTAGGCGAAGCATGGCCTCATCTTCTCAAGAGTTGAGGCCTCCACGAAACCCGGGGCGATTCAGGATATTCCACCACAGAGTCCCTAGCTGCTCGTCCTTCAACATGCTGTGCAGCACTATCCTACATCTGGGTAGGCCGATTGAAAATCGGCCAGCAAGCGCGGAATCGTATCCAGAATTGCCGATCCAAAGATCGCAACGTCCAGCCGTCCTGTCTACCTTGGCCAGCCCGCTGTGTCCGCTAAGTCGCCTGCACAACTACGGCATTAATGTTTCTCGCCTCATCTAACAACAGCTTGCCGGCAGGCGTTAACTCCATGCCCCTTGGTGTGCGGTTGAACAGCTGCACGCCAAGCTGATCTTCCTGCTGCGGGATCTTCCGTCTCAGCGGCGGCTGGGAAATATGCGGACGCGTGGGCTGCCCGCCCAATGCTGCCTTCATCGGCGACGGCGATGAAATAGCGCAGATGACGTAGTTTAATGGGAGCCGAACTCTTTATTGATGGAAGTTCAATGTTTCATCGCACCTGCTTCCTGCTTCCTGCTTCCTGCTTTGAATCATTA
>NZ_KK020676.1:1171917-1197598 GCF_000307775.2 Stutzerimonas stutzeri KOS6
CCTTAGCTTGTTCTTAGTGAGTCCGCCTGCCGCGCCGCCGGGTTTTCGGGCTGCGCTCTGTGCCGCCTTTGCCGTCACGGTCATCCGGCTGCAATCCCTTACATCTCGGCGCCAGCGGGGCTGTGCTGAATGCCCTGCGGGTAATCCCCGCCGCGCGCAGAAGCCCCTCGATGCCGCCGAACGGCTGCGCCGGATCGGCCCGACCAGCACCTCGCAGCGATGAAGGTGTCGGCGAATACGCTGGCACCTGCTGTGGCAGGTCTTGCCTGCTGCGCTGGGCGGTACCTTGCCCTTTCCCAGGCGCTTGGCAAAAACTCCCTCAGTGCGCCCCAACGCGAGACCGTTGCGGTGGCGACTTCGGAGGGAAACGGTTGCGACTACTGCCTCGCCGCAACACCCCTATACGGCCACAAGGCAGGCCTTGACGATTCCGCCATCGAGCTGGCGCACCGCGGCAGTCGAGACGCGGTTACGACATTTGCTCGGCGGGTGACTCAGCTCCAAGGGTTCGCCTGGACCCATAGCGCCTGGCGAAATGCTGAAGGTAGCTAGGCTCAGAAACAAGTGACAGTGTCGATGATTTTTATGGAACATAATCATTTTTAAACATCTCCAAGCAGGCTTATCTTTGCTCTCAGAGCGCCACCAATATCACCCAGAATAAGACGGGGAGCGCACCATGAAGAATGGGCATTCATCTGTATCACCCTGTGTTCGGAGCGAAGGCGTTTGTCCGATCGAACCGAAGCCGATATTGCTGCTGCTGCCTGGAATGATCTGTAACCATCGCGTCTGGGCTGCACAGGCCGAAGCCCTTAGCGACTTGGTGGAACCGTGTGTCGCCGTCTATGGCCCGGAACGTTCGGTAACGGAAATGGCTGTCGCCGTGCTTCGGCAGTCCCCCCAGCGGTTCCTTCTTGCCGGCCACTCCATGGGCGGTCGTGTAGCGATGGAGATGCTTAGGCTCGCTCCGGAGCGCGTCCGGGGGCTGTGTCTGATGGGTACCGAGTGCAAGCCCTGTCCCGCCGGGCAGCAGGGCATGCAGGAGCTCGCCAGCCGGCACCAACTGCTGCAGATCGCATATGCAGACGGTATGCCGGCCATGGCCCAGGCATGGCTGCCTCGGCTCATTGCCGCCTCGCGTCTGCCTGATCGTTCCCTGGCGAATGAAATCCTGCAGATGATTGCCGACCATTCGCCCGAGCAACTCGAAGCGCATATCGAAGCTGGGGCGAGCCGTCCCGATTCCTCCACGCAGCTGTCCTCAATCCGGGTCCCCACTCTTGTACTGGCTGGTGCCGAGGATGCGCTAAGACCCGTTGCGGCACATCGGGAAATGGCAGCGCTCATTCCAGACTGCCAGCTGCAGATCATCAGTGATTGCGGGCATATGCTCCCTATGGAGCAGCCCTGTGTGGTGAACGCCGCCATGCGAAATTGGATCGTTCGAAGTCTTGCAGAGGCCGATGCACATGTCACTCATCATGACGACCATCAGCCCGTTCACGTCGGTTAACAACAAGAGGACAACGAAATGAATACTCAAGCGCAGGCCAACTCGACCAACAAGAGCGACAAAGTCGCTGTGCGTCGGCAGGGCAATCGTGTCGGGCAGCTGCACCACCATGCCTACATGGCCAAGGATATGGAGGCGACTCGGCACTTCTACGAGGATATCCTCGGTATGCCTCTGGTGGGCACCTGGGTCGAACGCATCAATCCGGTTACAGGGAAGCCCGACAATTACGTACATACATTTTTCGAACTCTCGGATGGCAGTTGCCTCGCCTTCTTCCAGTTCAAGTCGGACACCGCCAGCCTTGAGCAGTCAGTCAACAAGTTCGTCGACGTCAATCCTTTCGCTCATCACATTGCCCTCACTGTCGAAGGAAAGGACACGGTTCTTTATTTCAAGGACCGTTTGGCCCAGGCGGGGATTCCAGCCTTCGAGACCGATCACGGCTATTGCTACTCCATTTATTTCCATGATCCGAACGGCATGCAGGTGGAACTTACCACTTTAGTTCCCGAGACCGACGAACTCATGAATCAAGCGAGTGAAACTGCCCACGAAACGCTTGCCAGATGGCTGCAGGAAGAAGACTTGTTATCCAACAACACCCACCGCGGAAAAGGGTGGGTGCCGGCTTAAACGAACGCCGCAGAACTCATATACAACAACAAACCGCATCGATGAGGAAAGCATATGTATCCCTATGCAGAAGGACTGTGGGCCGCCCGGAACCAGTGGTATGTGGCAGGCTGGAGCAACGAGGTCACACGCGTTCCGATGGAGCGCTGGCTGCTGAACGAACCCGTAGTTTTCTACCGCAAGGAAAGCGGCCAGATCGTTGCGCTTCACGGGCGCTGCCCTCACCGCCAATACCCTCTGGTCAAGGGGAACGTGGTCGGTGACAAGCTCGAATGCAGCTACCATGGCTTCACCTTCGACGCCGGAGGCGCCTGTACTCGAATTCCCACACAGTCGGTCATTCCTGCCTCCTGCAAGATCGCGTCCTACCCGGTGGTCGAGCGCTGGAACTGGTTCTGGATCTGGATGGGCGATCCAGCCCTGGCCGATGAGTCTCTGATCCCGGATCACGACATGCTCAAGCTGACTGCCCCAGGTTGGCATGCCGTCGCGGCGGCAACTCATCTACTCAAAGCGCGCCATCAGTTGATGCACGAGAATCTCTGCGACCTGTCCCACCTGACCTTTCTGCATCCGGGCATCATCGGTGTGGAAGATGTCGCGGCGACCGAGTTCGAAGTACAAGGTGAAGGCATGTGGTTCCGTGATGAGCGAGCCATGTACAACCAGTCCCCCACCGGCTTCTTCGCGGACATTCTCGACTATCACAAGCCGATTGATCGGCTTATGTCCATGGAATTTTTCCTGCCTTGCCTGCATCTGGCGGCGGAAGTCTTCCTCGCCCATGGCAAACAGGAGGGCGAAGAGGGCCGGGAACTGGGTTCCTACCGCGTGCATCATGCTGTCACGCCTGCCACGCCGTATGAAACCCATTATTTCATCGCCTATTCGCGCAACTTCGGCATTGAGGATTCGCGCATCACTGAAGTTATCAATAGCGCGTTCGCCGCCGTGCTGCAGCAAGATGTCGACGCCGTGGAAGCCTTGGAGACGATGCTGCAGAAGAGTGGCGACCGGCAGTTCAAGGACTTTCTCGCCAAGGGTGACGTAACCTCGGTCAAGGTGCGCCGCAGCATGGAAGCGCTGATTCGTTCGGAGCAGATTCCCGTGGCGAACGTAATGGCATGACAGCCGCCGGGCCCCGGTGTACCGAGGCTCAGCGTCCTTCGGAGATGAGAACATGACCAACGCCTGGATGACCGTAAAGGTCGCAACCAAGCATACCGAGGCACTGGATGTGGTCAGCCTGGATCTGGTGGCCGTGGAAGGAACCGAATTGCCCGCCTTCAGCGCCGGCGCCCATATCGATATAGAGATCGAGCCTGGCCTGGTGCGCCAGTACTCTCTGTGCAACAACCCGCTCGAACGGTTCCGCTATCAGATCGCCGTATTGCGTGACGAGCGCTCCCGCGGTGGCTCCGTTTCGCTGCATGAAAAGGTCGAGGCTGGCCAACTCATCCGGATCAGCGCACCACGTAATCATTTTTCCCTTGAGCCCACGGCCGAGCGGACACTGCTCATCGCTGGCGGCATCGGCGTGACACCGCTTATGTGCATGGCCGAGTCCCTGACCCAGTCGCATGGCGCGTTCGAAATGCATTACTGCGTCCGTAGCCAGGAGCGCTGCGCATTCTACCGAAGGATCCAGGACGCGCCCTACCGTGACCGGGTACACCTGTATTTCAACGATCGCCCCGAAACGCCTCGCTTCGATATCAAGGCACTGCTGACAAGGGCCGACCCTCATGCCCACCTGTATGTCTGCGGCCCGGCTGGCTTCATTGATCATGTGCTCGATAGCGCCCGAGAGGCCGGTTTTGCGGAAGCCCAGTTGCATCGAGAGTTCTTCGCAGCCCAATCGCAACCCTCCGCTTCGCCGGAAGATGCGTTCCAGATCCGTTTGCAGCGCAGTGGCAAGACCTTGGAGGTCCCTGCAGACATGACCATCGCCCAGGTTTTGGCTCAGCACGACGTCGCCTTCGAGCTGTCTTGCGAACAGGGCGTCTGTGGCACCTGTCTGACTCGCCTGCTGGAAGGCGAAGCGGACCACAGGGATTTCTTTCTGACGACGGCGGAACAGACGGCAAACGATCAGATCGCCATCTGCTGTTCACGGGCGCGCTCCCCCTGCTGGTGCTGGATATTTGAAAGACAGCTCGAGTAAAACAACGATAAAAGGAACAGCCAAATGCAAACCGGAAATCGTGGTGTCGTTTACCTAGGCGCCGGCAAGGTAGAAGTACGGGCAATCGACTATCCGAAAATGCAGGACCCGCGCGGCAAGAAGATCGATCACGGAGTCATCCTCAAGGTCGTCTCCACGAATATCTGCGGCTCCGATCAACACATGGTGCGCGGCCGCACCACCGCCCAGGTCGGCCTGGTGCTCGGCCACGAGATCACCGGCGAGGTAATCGAGAAGGGACGTGACGTGGAGCATCTGCAGATCGGCGACATGGTATCGGTCCCCTTCAACGTCGCCTGTGGCCGCTGCCGCTCCTGCAAGGAAATGCATACCGGTGTCTGCCTCACCGTCAACCCAGCTCGCGCAGGTGGTGCCTACGGCTACGTCGACATGGGGGACTGGACCGGCGGCCAGGCCGAATACGTGCTGGTGCCCTATGCCGACTTCAACCTGCTCAAATTGCCCGATCGCGACCGGGCGATGGAGAAGATACGCGACCTGACCTGTCTGTCGGATATCCTGCCCACCGGCTTCCATGGCGCAGTCACGGCCGGCGTCGGCCCAGGTAGCACCGTATACGTGGCAGGCGCCGGCCCTGTCGGCCTGGCGGCCGCCGCCTCGGCACGTCTGCTAGGCGCGGCAGTGGTGGTCGTCGGCGACGTCAACCCGGTGCGCCTGCAGCATGCGAAAGCGCAGGGCTTCGAGATCGCCGACCTGTCGCAGGACACCCCGCTGCACGAGCAGATCGCCAGTCTGCTGGGCGAGCCGGAAGTCGACTGCGCGGTTGACGCCGTGGGCTTCGAGGCCCGCGGCCATGGCCACGAAGGTGCCCGGAGCGAAGCACCCGCGACGGTCCTCAACTCGCTGATGCAAGTCACCCGTGTGGCCGGCAGGATCGGCATCCCCGGCTTGTACGTCACCGAGGATCCGGGCGCGGTGGATGCCGCGGCGAAGATCGGCAGTCTGAGCATCCGCTTCGGTCTCGGCTGGGCCAAATCCCACAGCTTTCATACCGGCCAGACCCCGGTGATGAAATACAACCGTCAGCTGATGCAAGCGATCCTGTGGGACAGGATCAATATCGCCGAGGTCGTCGGCGTTCAGGTGATCGGTCTCGATCAAGCACCGCAAGGCTATGGTGAGTTCGACACCGGCGTGCCGAAGAAATTCGTCATCGACCCGCACCGCCTGTTCAGCGTCTAAACGCTTCCTTCCTCCGACTTCCGCTTGACTCGCCTTTTGCGAGCGGGGGTCGGCTTGTCTCGAAAAAGCAACCATAGGTCTATAACAATGACAAAAACCAAACACACTACCGCCTTGCTTCTAGGCTTGCTCGCCTGGTCCAACGGGCAAGCGGCAGAAAACGGCAATATTTCCTGGCCCATCGGCGTGAATACCGTGTTGAACGGGGTAGCCACCCAACCCGGTGAAACCAGACTCTACAACTACACGCTCTTCTACAGTGCCGATCGTTTGAACGATAGCGCCGGCGATAAAGTAGGCTTCGATGTGGAGGCGAATATCTTCGTGAATGCTTTGCGCCTGGATCGAGGCTGGACGCGGACCTGGGGCAATACTCATCTGGTATCCGGCTTCGTTTTGCCCGTGGTGGACGCATCAATCGAGATTGCCGGCCAGAAAAGCACCACCACCGCCGTGGGCAACATCAGCCTGAAGCCTCTGATCATAGGAACCCATAACGACAGCAAGACGTTCTTCCAGCAGATCGCGCCTTTGGATCTGGATATTCCCAGCGGATCATACGACTCCGGTCGGGCCGCCAATGCCGCGGTCAACTATTATTCCTGGCAGCCAAACTACGGCTGGACTTGGCTTCCTAGCCCAAGGGTCGAGATTGGCGGGACCTTGTCGGCCGCCATCAACAGCAAGAACGACGACACCGATTACCGATCCGGCTGGACCCTGCACTACGAACAGTTGCTCGCCTACTCCATCACCGACAAAGTCCAGGTGGGCCTGCAGGGCTTCTACTTCAAGCAGATGTCAGATGACGAACTATCCGGCGATACCTATCTCGATGGGTACAGAGTCCAAGGAGCCGCGCTGGGTCCTCAAGTGCGCTATACGTTCAGCCCGGGAGTCGCGGCAGTCGTCAAGTATCAGCGGGAATTCGCCTCGAAGAATCGCTCCGAAGGCGACCGCTTCTGGCTGCAGTTCACCTTCCCCCTGTAAAGGTCAGGGTGGAGGGCGGACCTCAGTCGGATCGTGTCTCCTGTCGTTCGAGGATTCGCCGTACTACCTTGGCGAATTCTCGACTACCAGAAGCACCGATTCCTCCGCGCAGCCAAAGCAGGCCAGGCGTACGGATCGGTGTAGGATTTTCCAGCGGAACGACACTCAGGCCATCGGTATCGGCGATGGCCGTCTCACCGACGATACCGGCCAGCTCCGTCTGTCGAATAAGCTCGATCATCGGTGTGATGGCGTTCAGCTCCACCACCACCTGTGGTTCGGCACCTACCGAACGGAAATACTCATCGAGCAACTGTCGCGTGGAAAAGACCGGCGGCAAAAGCGTCATGCGTAGGTTATGCAACTCCACCATGCGCACTCTTTTGCGTGTGGCAAGCGGATGCCTGTTAGCGACTACCAGCACGAGCTCTTCGTTGTAGAGCGGCTCGAACCAGAGGTCGTGTCCTTCCAAAGGACGATAGGCGATACCCAAATCCAGATCCCCCGATTTCAGCCGCTCGACGATACGCTCCTGGGACAGTTCTTCCACCATCACTTTCAGAGCCGGATAACGGTCCAGGAAGCTGGCGATGCACTGGGGTACCAGTCGCGTGTTGAAACTGTGGGTCGCGCCTATGCGGACTTGCCCTTGCAAGGATTCGGGCGCCTCATGCAGTGCGCCCATGGCGCTATCGATCTGCTGAAGGGCAGGCAGAATTCGGCTCAGCAATGCATCACCGACCTCGGTAATGACCACCCGCTTGCCGACTCGATCGAACAGACGCGTACCAACTCCGTCCTCCAGCTGCTTGATCTGGTGCGACAGGGTCGACTGGGTAACGTGGCACTTCTCAGCTGCACGCGTGAAATTCAGTGTCTCGGCTAACGCTGCGAAATAGCGCAAGTGACGAAGCTCCATTGCTGCTCCATTGATGCCATCGATTATTTTTATGGAAATTTATCACTTTTAACCAGCTGCGCCACCCCCTAGTCTGCCTACACAGAGCAGAACCCGCTGGGTCGCTCTTTAAAGTCGTGACACTTTCTCTTGCGGTATTTCCATTGGGCGAGACAAGAATATGAAAATTGGCAAGGAAACGATTCCACGTACGGCAATCTGTACATCGAACCAGGAAACGATCGTCGTTCGCGGACTTGATCTATGCCGGGACCTGATCGGCAAGCTCACCTTCACCGAATATTTTTATCTATTGCTGACCGGTGAGCGGGCACGACCAGAAACACTTGCCGTCCTGGATGCGGCATTGGTCGCCATTACCGAGCACGGGCTGGTGCCAAGCGTTCAGGCGGCGCGCATGACCTATGCCGCCTCTCCAGAAGCCTTGCAGGGCGCAGTTGCGGCAGGCCTCCTGGGATGTGGCTCGGTGATCCTCGGCGCGGCAGAGCAGGCGGGTCATCTGTTCGAGCGAATCAAAACCAGGCAGGAGAGCCAGAGCGAGTCGCTGGACGAGGCTGCCTTGGCCGTCATTGGTGAGTATCGCGCCGCCAGACAGCCGATACCTGGTTATGGCCATCCCTTGCATAAGGAACGCGACCCTCGCGTGGCTTCTCTATTCGAAGTTTCGAAACAGGCAGGGGCCGGCCAGCAATACATCGAGATTGCCGAGGCGGTCGAACGCGTTATTCCCGGCGTGATGAAGAAGGACTTGCGCCTGAACGTCTCGGCGGCCATTCCTGCCGTTCTCCTCGGTGCAGGCTATCCCCTGCGCGCCCTGCGCGGCATTCCGATCCTGGCCCGCAGCGCCGGTCTGATCGCCCACCTGTTCGAAGAGATGAACCAGCCCATCGGGTTCGCGCTCTCCTACCAGGCCAGCCGCGAAGTGGAATACGTGGGCAATACGCCCAGCGGCTTCAAACCTGACGCTTGACCCGCCACGCCTTATCGCAGGAGTAAATATCATGGCCAAAGTTCTCGCCGGTGTCCGCGTCATTGAGCAAGGAACCTTCATTACCGGCCCCAACGCCAGCATGCTGCTCGCCGACCTCGGCGCAGAGGTCATCAAGATCGAACAGCCGGGCAATGGCGATCCGTTCCGGGCGTTCAAGGGAGGCCTTTACAGCCCCCACTTCCAGACCTACAACCGTAACAAGCGCAGTGCGACGCTGAACACGAAGGATCCCGCTGACCGCGAACTGTTCGATCAACTCGTACAAGACGCCGACGTTTACATCCAGAATTTCCGCCCCGGTGCGGCCGAGCGCCTGGGTGCCGGAGAAGAACGCCTGCGCGCACTCAACCCCAGGCTGATATATTGCGCCATCAGCGGCTTCGGGCAAGATGGGCCCGCTGCCACGCGGCCCGCCTATGACACTGTCGCCCAGGCGGCCAGTGGCTTCCTGAACCTGCTGATCAACCCGGCCAATCCCCGGGTAGTCGGTCCGGCGCTAGCCGATGCCCTGACTGGTTTCTACGCTGCCTACGGCATCCTCGGCGCGCTGTACGAGCGCAACCAAACCGGTAGGGGGCGGCTGGTGGAAGTGTCGATGCTGGAATCAATGTGCCATTTCAATCTGGACGCCTTCACGCACTACTTCTCGGAAGGCGAAATCATGACCCCCTACAGCAGGCCGAGCGTTTCACAATCGTACGTACTTAAGTGTTCCGACGGCAAGTGGATAGCGTTGCACATGTCCTCGCCGGAAAAGTTTTGGCAAGGATTGGCCAATGCCATCGAATGGCCGGACCTGTTCCAAGACCCGCGTTTCGCCAGTCGCGAAGAACGTATCGGTAACCAGGAGCAGTTGATCGATCTGCTTGGAGAGCGCTTCGCGCGTCATGATCGGAGTGAATGGTGCCGCCGCCTCGAGCGGGAGGATGTTCCCCATGCGCCAATGTACGATAGCGGCGAAGCACTGGAAGACCCGCAGGCCAGGCATCTCCAGTTGGAAATCAGCACGGTACATCCCGAGGGCGGCGAATGGCGCACGGTACGCTCCCCGGTCAGTTTCGATCGACAGCGATCCCTGGACGTAACCGCCCCGCCGCTACTCGGCGAATACGACGAGGTATTACGCAAGACGCTGCGCACCCGTAGCAAGCAGTCGGCCTGACAAGGAGAATGTCATGGCAACTGCCCAGACGCTTTATGACAAATTGTGGAGCAGCCACGTCGTGCACCAGGGTAACGACGAGCAAGTTCTGCTCTACGTCGATCGCCACCTCATCAATGAAGTGACAAGTCCGCAGGCATTCGAGGGGCTACGTGGCGCGGGGCGCGAGGCATGGCGCAAGGACAGTATCATCGCCACGGCCGACCACAACGTTCCCACGGATGAGCGGAACGAAGGAATCATTGATGACCTCGCGCGTGTTCAGATACAAACCTTGGAGCGCAACATCGAGGAAACGGGCGCATTGGCCTGGTATCCCTACCGGGATCCGGGTCAGGGCATCGTGCACGTGATCGGTCCCGAGCTGGGCGCTACACAACCGGGCATGACCATCGTCTGTGGCGACTCCCATACCTCGACCCATGGGGCGTTCGCCGCGTTGGCATTCGGCATCGGTACTTCCGAGGTGGAACACGTCCTAGCCACCCAGACAATCTCGACCCGTCGCTCGAAGAATATGCTGGTGCGCATCGACGGTGAGCTGCCGCCCGGAGTTTATGCCAAGGACATGGCATTGGCGGTCATTGCTCGCCTCGGCAGTGCCGGGGCCGCTCGCCACGTCATCGAATTCTCCGGCTCTGCCGTCCGCTGCCTATCGATGGAGGGTCGCATGACTCTGTGCAATATGGCCATCGAGGCAGGCGCCCGGGCCGGGCTGATTGCGGTAGACGACACCACCGTCGGTTATTTGCAGGGCCGTCCCCTTTCGCCAAAAGGCCGAAACTGGGAACAGGCTGTAGCCTACTGGCGCACCCTGCACAGCGATCCGGGCGCTCGCTACGATGCAGAGGTGACTATCGATGCGACATCGCTGCAGCCAATGGTTACGTGGGGAACCTCGCCAGACATGTCCACCACCGTGGACGGTTGCATACCGGAGCCGGCTAGCGAAGCCGATCCAATCAGGCGCCAGAGCCTGGAGCGGGCACTTCGCTATATGGGACTCGCCGCAGGCACACCGATCAAGGACATCGCTCTCGACAAGGTTTTCATAGGCTCCTGCACTAACTCCCGCATCGAGGACCTGCGCATCGCCGCGCGAATCCTCGAGGGCAAGCGGATTGCTGACAATCTGCGCCTTGCACTGGTGGTTCCTGGCTCCGGTGCGGTCAAGCGTCAGGCCGAGGCGGAGGGGCTGGATGCGGTCTTCAAGCAGGCGGGCTTCGAATGGCGTAACCCCGGCTGTTCGATGTGCCTTGGTATGAACGACGACCGCCTTGCTCCCGGCGAACGCTGTGCCTCGACGTCCAACCGAAACTTCGAAGGTCGCCAGGGCTCGGGGGGGCGAAGCCATCTGCTGAGCCCGGCCATGGCTGCAGCCGCCGCACTCAGCGGGCGGTTGGTCGATGTACGAGATTTCCAGCAATGAGACCGATAAATATTCACTCGGGAATCGTTGCGTTGCTCGACTGCAACGATGTGGACACCGACGCCATACTGCCCAAGCAATTCATGAAGTCCATTAGCCGCTCTGGCTACGGAGTTCATGTCTTCGATGAGTGGAGGTATCTGGAGCCTGGTGTATTCGGAATGGACTGTTCCCGGAGAGCATTGAATCCTGAATTCGAATTGAATAAGCCTCGTTATGAAATGGCCTCGGTCTTGCTTAGTAGGCGCAACTTTGGCTGTGGATCATCTCGAGAACATGCAGTCTGGGGCTTGATGGAGCACGGCTTCAGAGCAATCGTGGCCGAGACCTTCGCGGATATATTCCGAACCAATTGCATTAGGAATGGGCTTGTGCCCATCCAGCTGGAGGGAGCACAGATAGCTCAATTGGTCGCTGCCGTGAGAGCAAAGCCGGGCTACCGCCTTGAGATACGCTTGGAAGAGCAAGCCATACGGACAGAAGACGAAGCTCCGCTACCTTTTTCGATCTCTTTGGCAGATAAAAATCGATTATTACAAGGCCAGGATGAAATCACAGTTTCCTTGCAACAGAGGCTACATATCGAAAGCTTCGAGAGGCAGCGGCAAGAGCGATTTCCCTGGCTTTTTGTATAGGTCCTAAGTCCGCCGACCGAGCGTGAGCGCGCGCTTTTTCTGTCCGCAATTAGGTGATGGACTTCTCGGTCCATGCGGACTCAAGTAGCTTCTAAGTAGGAAGGCCTAGCCTGATAGCCCGAAATACAACCAGTTATGTGGTCTGTCTTGGGCTGAGCGAACACTGACTTAAGGGGTGATTTCCACCGCAAGGAGTGTTCATGAGCCAGAGTCCACTTTGTTTAATTCGCTTTATAATGATCCGCTATCCGAGGGCTATAACTGCTTCGGTTGTAGGTATAGAGAAGGGAGGATGTCGGCGGCGGTTCGTTCTTTGGCCAACGAACCAAAGTCCAGAATTCGATATAGAGCGGATAGAAGTTTTGGGCTTTTGCGGTATGAATCGCCCCGGGTTTTATGGAGGCCATTTCGTTTAAGTCAGGCCGCCATAGCCTGACCTGCTTGTTGCTGGTAGAAGTTTGCCTCAGCCTCCGCAGGCAGGATATAGCCGATTGAGCTCAGCAACCGCTGGTGGTTGTACCAGTGCACCCATTTCAAGCTCGCCATCTCGACAGCCTCTCGGCTCTTCCATGACTGCCGGTAAATCAGCTCGGCTTTGTATAGCCCGTTGATGGTCTCAGCCAAGGCGTTGTCGTAGCTGTCGCCCTTGCTGCCGACCGAGGGCTCGACTCCGGCCTCGGCCAACCGCTCGGTGTAGCGAATCGAGGCATACCAGTACGTCAGCCGCCTGTTTAGGCAGCGGTTGTGGCGATATCGGATGGAACAAGCATGAGCCGTCGAGGTAGCTGCTGGGATAACTCGCCGATGGAGCGGTTATTCCGCAGCCTGAAGTCAGAGTGGATTCCATCGAACGGTTACATGACAGCCAAGGAGGCTCAGCGAGATATTAGCTATTACTGCTCGATCAGCAGAAGAAGACAGGGAGTGGTCAGTTCGTCTTCTGTTCTCGGGAAGGTACGCCTTTTTCGTACCGCAACATCAACAACAGGGTTTGGTTTCCGCTGCTGCGTCATCTGGGGCTGCGCCAGCGACGCCCTTACCAGACCCGCCATACGGCTGCGACCCTTTGGCTGGCTGCAGGCGAAAACCCGGAGTGGATTGCCCGGCAGATGGGCCACACAACTACAGAGATGCTGTTCCGCGTCTACTCGCGCTACGTGCCTAACTTGACCCGACGTGACGGAAGCGCCTTCGACAATCTGATCCAAGCCAATTTGAAGGCCTGAGGAGTACTCACATGAAATTGATCAAGCGCAGCAACGTCACGCACCTGCATCCGGCGATGGAAGCTCGTGAACACCAGTACTTGAAGCATTTAGCTTCTGCCATGAGCCACTACCTCGAGAGCCCCAACGGCAATGAGCTGGTCTGCATCCTTGGCTCCGGCTACGAGAAGAATAACCGTCAGGCTCTCGATACCTGGGTCGCCTATCACCGTAATGAGGTCTTCGAGAAACGGTTGGAGGGGCGCAGCCCGCTGGACTTCCTGATCGAAAAGCTGGAGAGCATGCTCAACAACTAAAGTAACGAAGGGGCCGAAAGGCCCCTTCTGCTTAGGTGCTTTCAGATGGGTTGGGAGTTGTGCCTGATTGTGGCTAATACTCAATCTCTGCGAAGTAACCGGCATGCCATCTCACCGTGCGGCACGCTTTGGGCACAGAATTGGCACAGCCTGAAAAGCCGCGGCTAGATGACACTGAGGGCAGTGCTCATCGCAGCCTGAGAGCTGGCATCAAGGGAATTTTGCTGGAGGGCGCCGATTCAGCAGCGGAAGCGGCGAAGCCTTAGAAAAAGGCCATTGAATCAAGAGGATATGGCGCACCTGGCGGGATTCGAACCCACGACCCTTGCCTTCGGAGGGTAATGCGGTACAGGAATCTTGGTTGGTGGCAAGCGTTCAAAAATGCCTCTAAGTGCCGTCCCGCAAAGCTTTGGCCTTATCTAACTGCCTGCAGTTTATAGCTCTTAGCGATATCTAAGGGTGGTTATCTAGGGCACAAAAAAGAAATGGGGCCCAGCGCTTTTTGACACCTAGCCAGCCCCTAGCTCGTCCTGCCGTCTTCTCACCGAACCTGAGTTTCTACAAGCGGCTGGTGGCCTACGGGCAGCGACTTAGCCCAGCATGGTCAAGGTCGCAGTGGGCATTAACACGATCAAGTAACACCTGCCGCTTTGGGCTTTCCCGCGTCCACACAAACCTGTTCTGTTGCCCTCGGCTGTTGCTTTACATATAGGCAACTCAGGAGTGCGCAAGCCCTAAAGTTAGCGATGCTTTTCTGGTGGAAGACTCTACTCTCGCAGGGGCCAAAGCCGTGCAAGATGCGTCGGGGTTAGTGCAGCAGTTAGCTCACTCGTCCTTGGCGTTTATCTCGGCAGAGATTTCGCCAAACGACTCCCAGTGGCCAACCAGTTCATCAACGCGATCAGGAATGCGCGGTGACTTACTGAGCACCAGACAGCGGGTCGTACCCACGTATTCCTCAAGGAGGTAGAGCGTGTCCCCAACGTCGACGCCCATTTCCTGTAGAACGTCGTCAGGCAGGCGAATGGCGCCATCGCCGTCCCAGTCTTCGATCACAACGTGATGTTTCATCGCGGCTCCAGAAGACGGTTGGATGAGATGTCCGCAGGGGGAGGCAGTGGCACGCTGCCAACTAAGTCCCGCGGCGCAGGCCGGCAGCATAGCAAAGAGCGGGCAGGCTCAGGGAGAGGTAACGAACGCGTCTACCCAGCCATTGCTGCCGGTGGACGAAAACTCACCCGAGCAGCTCAACTGCGCAAGTCGGGAACGAGCACCCGGAATGGGGCGTCAGGAATGCGCTCAATCGATTCAGACCACGAACAGAGCGATACCAGATGCCAGGCACTTACCCGCTGCATGATGCGCCAAATGACGCTACAATAATGCCATATGTCGCATCTGGAGGAATGCTCTATGGTTTCCGCCGACACTCGCACTCGCACCCGCAAGGCAGCACCCGCCGCCCGTAGGCCAACGGAATACCTTTTCCAAAGTGACTCTGACCAGCTCAGTCCGGTCATGGTCTACAGGCTCACGGTCAAAGGCTTCGACCTGAAAGACGTGCAAGACATGCTTGCGATTTCTGATCTGTATTCGACGAAGAAGATCATGAGTCGCATTGTGGGCAAGTCCATCAGGACGATTCAGCGCCAGGGCAGCAAGCAACCAGCACACCTCAACTCCCAACAGAGCGCCGTGGCATTTCAGTACGCGAAGGTGCTGGAGCACGCGATCAATGTATTCGGCACTCAAAAGCTGGCCGAAGAATGGCTAGGGCGCCCTTGCAAGTATCTGGACGGTGACGTGCCGCTGGACGTTATCGACAACCCAGTGGGTTTTCAGGCAGTCGAGGACTATCTGGAGCGCATCGAGTACGGGGTCTATCAGTGAACCCATTTCCCTGGTCTGGCTCATGGTACGCATGGCGCCTCGACCGTGAGCTCTACAAGGACACCTGGGACAGTGGCATTGGTGCCCACAAGCTGGGTGGCCGCTGGAACGCTCCGGGGCGAAACGTTGTGTACGCATCGGCAGATCCCTCAACCGCCATCCTGGAGGTGGCGGTGCATGTCGGCTTCGATGCGTTGGATACGGTTGCGCATGTGCTCACATGCTTCGAAGTGCTCGATCAAAGCCTTATCAAGGTCGTACAGCCTGAAGATGTTCCCAATCCTATCTGGCTGACGAGTGCATCCGCTTCACCTAACCAGCAGAAGTTTGCAGACGCCCTGCTGGCCGAGCATCCGTTCGTACTCATCCCATCCGCCGTCACTCGCCACTCTTGGAACTTGCTTGTCAGTCGCGAGCTGGCCGAGGGCAGGTATCGAATGATCAGCCAAGAGCGCTTCGGCCTGGATACGCGTCTCGTTAAGGTCTGAGTGGCTTGCGCTGGCTGAGCCAGCAGTGTCTTTCAGGTGAATGCCTTTAGATTGCTTGACAGCTCTTCACGTAGCCGTAGCACCAGGACGTGTACCGGCCAGAACAACAGGCCCTACCTGTCCCCCCTGATTTACAACGCCCCAGCCTACGGCACAGCAACCAAGCCAGTGAAAGCTCACTTGGGCCTTTAAACTGACGCCGCTCTTTTTGAGTAGGAAACGACGGAATACCACCGGGGAAATTCACTATCCCCATGCCGCACTCAGCTAATCCACCAGCAGCTCACTGATAGGTCATCGAGACTTCGCTCTGTAGCCACCGTGGCTGCACTCGATTACCGCAGAATGTCGGTGGCAGTCCTGCAAAAACCACTGAGCCGCCACAAGTGCTCACTGGGACACCTTCGCCGAACTAGCCAAATACACCCTCGTGACGACAGAACCCTCCACCAAATCGCCAATACCCAGCGTGCGCCCCCGGAATAAATCGTTAAACCTCGACTGGCCTGGCCTTTCACTCGCTCTATTCAAATGACACCGCCCCTGCGGACCATTAAACGGAGCCCACCCACCAGGACAAATACGTATCATGAGGCAGCGGGTTAGCTTGGTAAGCTCGCTCTCAGACAACTTTTGTCAATGTGGCCGTCATGGAAGAAAGCGCGCAACAGCGTTCAGAACGCTATGTATCCGCCCGCAGCCAGCACCCTGCGTGGCTTTTGCTCGCCTCACGGCGTGCTCCGCTCGTATTGGGCTGCCTGCGCACGCTGTTCGAGCGGGCGCACGATGGGATTCCCATGGAGGATGCGCTGCAAGCGCTGTCCGAAATGCTGGCTGCTTATGCCAGCCAGGAGCTTTACGAAATCGACCCGGATGCAACGCATCTCCAAGCAGGTCGTGAACTTCGTGAATGGATCAAGCGGCGCCTCGTCGTAGAGCGAGAGGGCCGTATCTATGCAACCGACGCGTTGGAGTCCGCCATCCAGTTCGTCGATTCGTTGGATAGTCGGATCATGACCTCCACGGCATCTCGCCTTTCGGTGGTTCAGCGCGAGATCGAAAACCTGGAAACGGGTCTGAACCCCAGCCCAACTGGCCGTATTGCCAGCCTGCGCCGCCGAATCCAGGATTTGGAGCACGAGCTAGCGCAGGTAGAAGCTGGCCACGTCATCGTGCTGGATGAAGCGCAGGCGATAGAGGGCATACGCGAGGTGTATAACCTGGCCACCAGCCTACGCGCGGACTTTCGACGAGTTGAAGACTCTTGGCGCGAGGCGGATCGCGCCCTTCGACACTCCATCATCAGCGAGCAGTCTCACCGTGGAGAAATCGTCGATCGGTTGTTGGACGGGCAAGATGCCCTACTCAACACGCCGGAAGGGCGTGTCTTTGAAAGCTTCCAGCAGCAACTGAGGCAGTCCGCTGAGCTGGAGGCCATGCGTGAGCGCTTGCGCACCATCCTTCGTCATCCAGCGGTTCCAAAGGCTCTGAATCGTCCCCAGCAGCGTGAGCTGCGTTGGTTGGCGTTACGCCTGGTTCGGGAGTCGCAGGCTGTGCTCCAGGCGCGCGCCCGAAGCGAGCGTGATGTTCGCGGCTTCATGAAGACGGGGTTGGCCGCCGAGCATCATCGAGTCGGACAGTTACTTAACGACTTCTTCAATCTAGCGCTCAGCGTCGACTGGCAACGTCAGTCAGAGCGCCGTAAGCCTGTTCGTTTACCGCCGGTTGGCGTAGCCATTACCGGTGTCCCGGCAATCGAGCGTCTGCGCTTCAAGACTCTGGATGACGATGATACGGGCGAGCTGGATCTGAGTTTGAAGCCTGCGGGGTTGGAGCAGATTGATGATGACTTCTGGGATGCCTTCGACGGGCTGGATCGTGAAACGCTGATTCAGGACACCCTGGCTGTGCTGGCGGAGCAGGGGCGCCCTGTGAGTCTCGGGGAGCTTGCGTCTTTGCTTCCACCTGCTCACGACCTGGAAACCTTTGCGCTCTGGTTGGCGATGGCACGCGAGGCAGGTATTGAGGTGCTGAAAGAGGAGCGTCAGCTCGTGGAGTTAGTTGACGAGGATGAGCAACGCTGGTGCTTCAATCTGCCTTATGTCGGACTCGACCACGAGGCACTCAAAGACATCGATTGGGAGTTGTGAGCATGGCAGGGATCTTCGATCGAATTGCAGGTGCCTCTGGCACCGACGAAACGGAGCTGACGGTGGAGCCCATAGCGTTGGATGACGGCATGGATGATGAACAGCCTCTTATGAGCGCCGCTGTTCAGGTCGATGAGCGCCGGACGCCGCAACGGGTACGTGAGGCCGTACAGGAAATGCTCAAGTACGGGCTGCTGGAAGAAAGTCACAAGCCCAATCTGTATCGCTCGGCGCTTGCCAATATCGAGGCGGTCGACACAATCCTGGAACCCCTCGACCTGGCCATGGGGGTCGACGAGGTTCGCGGGCTGGTGTTCGTCACCGTTCGTCAGGGCGAGGGGGCCGAGCAGGATGACTGGTCGCACCCCCTTGTGCGCAGGCAAAGGCTGAACCTGGAGCAGTCCCTGCTGATCGCCATTCTGCGCCAGCATTTCATCGCCTACGAACAGGAAAGCGGTACGGGTGCCACTCAGGCACTGGTAGCTGTTGATGAGCTGATTCCGCAATTGCAGGTTTACCTGGGCGAGCTGGGCAGTGAGGCGAAGGAGCGCAATCGCGTCATCACGCTGCTGGATCAGCTCAAGGGGCATGGTTTGGTGTCGGCTCTGGACGCTCATGATCGCGTCATCATCCGCCCCATCATTACCCACTTGGCCAACCCGGAGAACCTGCAGGCACTGGTGGTTTGGCTGCGCGAGCAGGTGGAGGGCGCGACTACCCCGGCTGCCGCTGCTGAGGAGGACGAGGCGTGAAGCAAGCACTGCTCTGGCGTGACAGCGAGACCTTCATTCTCAGCAGCATCGAACTCTATAACTGGGGCGGCTTTCAGGGCTATCACCGTGCCGAGATCGATCCCTCAGGCACCGCCGTGATCGGCCCAACGGGTAGCGGTAAAACGACGCTGGTGGATGCTCTGATGACCTTGCTGTGCGCCAACCCGCGCTACAACCTAGCTTCCACAGGTGGGCATGAAAGCGACCGTGATCTGGTGTCCTATGTGCGCGGGGTTACCGGCCCCGGGGACGGAGGTGTAGAGCAATCTCATATCGCGCGCCAGGGTAAGACGGTCACCGCTATTGCAGCCACGCTCGAGCGTGATGGCACGCAGGTTCGACTGGGCGCTGTGCTCTGGTTCGAGGGCACCAGCTCCTCGGCGTCCGATCTGAAGAAACTGTGGCTGTTAAGCGAGTCCACTGAGCAGACGCTGGAGCATTGGCTGAGCCAGCATCACGCAGGTGGCATGCGGGCGCTGCGTCAGATGGAGAAGGATGGGACGGGTATCTGGCCGTATCCCAGCAAAAAAGCCTTCCTGGCCAGGCTCAGGGATTACTTCGAAGTCGGTGAAAACGCCTTCACCTTGCTCAACCGCGCTGCCGGCCTGAAACAGCTCAATAGCATCGATGAGATCTTTCGCGAGTTGGTGCTCGATGACCGCTCCGCTTTCGGGCGGGCTGCCGAGGTCGCCAGCAGCTTCGATGATCTAACTGACATCCACCGAGAGCTGGAAACAGCTAGAAAGCAGCAGCGCTCATTGCAACCGGTCGCCGAAGGCTGGGAGCGTTATAGGGCCTTGCAAGAACAGCTGCAGGATAAACAAGCTCTCGAAGGCATCCTCCCAGTCTGGTTCGCCGAGCAGGGGTATCGCCTGTGGTTGGCTGAAACCAACAGGCTGGAGACGGAGCACAAGCAGGCCGAACTCGATCAGGAGCAATGCAGGAGTCAGCTTGAGATCCAGAAGGGCGTGGTTGATCAACATCGCCAGAGCTATCTGCGTGTAGGTGGCGCGGAGATCGATCTGTTACGCGCGCGCATCGCGGATTGGCTTCGTGAGTGTGATAAACGGCGCTTGAAAGCCGAACAGTATCAACGCTTGGCCAAAGGGCTTGGACTCGTGGATGAGTTATCGGCCGCTGCGCTCGAGGAAAATCAGCAGCAGATCGCGGCACGCCTGGAAATACTGGCCGAGCAAATTACCGAGGCACGGCAAAAGGCGTTCGATGCCGGCATCGTCCAGAAAGAACTCAATGGCCGTCTGCAGAGCTTGCAGCAGGAACGTGCCGAGGTTGAGCGACGGCCAGGCTCGAACCTGCCCGGGCATTTTCATACTTTTCGAGGGGATCTGGCGCAGGCACTTGACGTCGATGAATCGGCCCTGCCTTTCGTCGCCGAACTGGTGCAGGTCAAGCCCGAGGAGTTGGCCTGGCGGGGCGCCATCGAGCGGGCAATCGGCAGTCACCGGCTGCGTATCCTGGTGCCGCAGGGCGCGTCCGAGGCTGCACTGCGTTGGGTGAACCAACGACACAACCGCTTGCATGTGCGCTTGTTGGAGGTCAAGGAACCGTCGTCGCGCCCTGTGTTCTTCGACGATGGTTATACCCGCAAGCTGACCTTCAAGGAGCATCCGTACCGCGAAGCGGTAAAGGCGCTACTGGCGGACAACGACCGACATTGCGTGGAGAGCACGGAGCAATTGCGTCATACCCCGCACGCCATGACGGCTCAGGGGCTGATGTCGGGTAAAGAACGCTTCTTCGACAAGCAGGACCAGAAGCGCCTCGATGAAGACTGGCTGACCGGCTTCGATAACCTCGACCGTCTGGCCTTCCTGACTGAACAAATTCGCGAGGTCAATGAACAGCTCGCGCCTGCCAAGCTGGCCTTGGATGCTGCCCAGGGCGATGTCCGCAAGTTGGAGGATCAAGCTTCGCTGCTGCAGCGCGTCGAAGAACTGCAGTTCGAGGAGATTGATCTGCCGGGCGCCGAGCGTCAGCTGGAGTCGCTGCGTGCTCAGCTGGACACCCTGACACGTCCCGACTCTGACCTCGCCCTTATCAAGGCTGAGCTGGATGAAGCTGAGGCATTGCTGGACTCTCTGGATCGACAGAGGCAACAACTTATCGAGCAGTGCGGTCAGTTGAAAATTCAGTTCGAGCAGGCCGCATCCGCTACTCGTAAGGCTTATCGCGGCGCCGAAAAGGGGCTGAGCGATACGCAACGTGAGTTGGCGCTAGCGCACTTCCCGACCCTGAGTGCTGATGACCTCGGCGATATTGTCGAGCTGGAGCGCAAGCATACGCATGAGCTGCAAGGGCAGCTCAAAGCGCTCGGCGATAAACTCGGCGATCAGAAAACAGAGCTAGCCAAACGTATGTCCGACGCTCTGAAGGTGGACACCGGGGCGCTTGCGGAGGTCGGGCGAGAACTGGTGGACGTACCCAGGTATCTGGAACGTCTTCGCGTGCTGACCGAGGAAGCCCTGCCCGAGAAACTCAAGCGCTTTCTGGAATACCTCAATCGTTCCTCGGATGATGGCGTCACCCAGTTGCTCAGCTATATCGACCATGAAGTCTCGATGATTGAGGAGCGCCTGGATGACCTGAACAGTACGATGCAGCGTGTCGACTTTCAGCCCGGACGCTATCTGCGCTTGGTCGCGAAAAAGGTCATTCATGAAAGCCTTCGCACCTTGCAACAGGCTCAGCGTCAACTGAACTCGGCGCGTTTCATCGATGATGAAGGCGAGAGCCACTACAAGGCATTGCAGGCGCTCGTTGGCCTGCTCAAGGATGCTTGCGAGCACAGCAGGAATCAGGGCGCCAAGGCGCTGCTGGATCCGCGCTTCCGCCTGGAGTTCGCGGTCTCGGTGATTGATCGCGAAAGCAGGAGTGTCATCGAAACCCGAACAGGTTCTCAGGGGGGTAGTGGTGGCGAGAAAGAGATCATCGCCTCCTATGTGCTGACCGCTTCCCTCAGTTATGCGCTCTGTCCCGACGGCAGCAGCCGGCCGTTGTTCGGCACGATCGTGCTCGACGAGGCGTTCTCGCGCAGCTCCCATGCGGTTGCCGGTCGGATCATCGCAGCGCTGAGGGAATTCGGCCTGCACGCTGTCTTCATCACGCCCAACAAGGAAATGCGCCTGCTGCGCCACCATACGCGTTCGGCAGTCGTCGTTCATCGGCGCGGCGTGGAATCCAGTCTGGTTTCCCTGAGCTGGGAAGCTTTGGATGAGCATCATCAACAGCGCATCAAGGCCATGCATGAAGTCGCCCACTGACATCAGTCGCAGCCTGGCCAGACAATGGCAGCGCTCCAGCGTACGCTTGGAACGCTTGCTCAATCCCGCTAGCTGGCCGCAAAGCCTCAACATCGGCAAGCCTTCGGCACGTCTATTCACTGACAACATCCAGGCGGTACTCCGGCATGTGGAGAACTGGCGGAGCGTGAACGTGGGTACAGTCGACTGGGAGCCCGTCAGCTACCGAGCAGGGCTGTCCCCCATTTCCTTGCCGATGCGCTGGCACTTGCATAGCCCTTCCGAATGGATTGCCGCGACCAATGATCCAGCGGTCAGCCGGGAATACGCTCAACTCGAGTATCTGGTTGAGCAGGTAGACAGTGCCTTTCATGCGCTGCTGGTAGCACAACGGGGCTTATGGTTGACGAAGCCCCCTGAAGAAGTCGTCGCCACGGCGCAACTCGCCACCCGCTTGTCGCTAGGCTGTGCCCGAGGCCGTCCACTGCGCCTGCTTGCCGAGCACGGCGTAGACACCAAGTTTTTCGAGCGTAACGCCAGCTTGCTGACCCGGCTCCTCGACGAGCGTTTCGAAGGCGCGGCGTCCGAGCAAGGCCTGACGACTTTTCTGGATGCCTTTGAAGAAAGCAGCCACTGGGTTCTGGTCGTTCCCCTTCAGCCTGAGCTGTTGCCCTTCAAGCGGCTCAGACTCACCACTGCGGAACTGGCCGAAACCCCACTTCCCGGTTCGCGATTGCTCGTGGTGGAAAATGAGCAATGCATTCACTTGCTGCCTGAGAACTTACCAGACACCCTGGCTGTGCTGGGCTCAGGACTCGATTTGCAGTGGCTAGCGTCCGCGCACCTGGCCGGGAAACAGATCGCATACTGGGGCGATATGGATACCTGGGGCTTGCTGATGCTGGCGCGAGCGAGACTCCATCAACCAGCAGTCGAAGCACTATTGATGGAGCAAGAGCTGTTTGAACAGCACTCACCGGTGAGCGCAGTCGTTGAGCCGACCAAAGCTCTGGATTCGGCACCGCCTGGTTTGCTGGCTGACGAAGCGGACTTCTATCGGTATCTGCTGGTGCAAGAACGAGGACGTCTTGAGCAGGAGTACCTGCCAAAGGAACAAGTTGAGCGCGCTATCGAGCAGTGGGCTCGAAAGATCCCTGTATAGAGCGGCTGGCGGTGGGCTCAATAGCCCTGTAATCCAGAGACCGCCTACCCTTAAACCACAGTCTTCAGATATTCCTTCTCTGAAAATTCCAACGTTGATCACTTTAGGCGGCCGGTTTTCAGCGATGGTCTGCAACGAGCCTTTCCACCTCGTCGACGATCTCGGCTGCGGTGCAGCCTAGGGGTGTAGCTAGCTTGATCAAGGTGGTGATCGTTGGCTGGTTGATGCCCCGTTCCATCAGGCTGACGTAGTTACGCTGCAATTCCGCCTCATGGGCCAATTGCTCCTGGGTGAATCCTGCTTCGACACGCCGTCTGCGCAGGACCTTTCCGAACGCCAATCCGACTTCCACAGATGACTCCCCAAAAGGGAGGACTATCTGGGCGGCGTCATCTCTGGTCTTCACAGTATATTGTGAATTTGGTAGAACGTGATCTCATGGCATGGCGTCACCCCAGCGAATTGCAGGGCTGCCTTCCTACATGCCGTCTTCGTAATCGGCTGTAATTCAGTGCAAACGATTAATTTCCGATAAATAAGCAGTTAAATAGAAGGATGTTAAAAGTATATGAGGATTATTGGTATGGCTGCTTTCGTGTCATTTGCACTGTCTTTGCAGTCTGGAGCCTCCGCTGGCGAAACTGGAGTTCAGCAACTTGTTAAAAGATGCGAGGCTGCTTCCAAGGCGCACGGATCCTCACCTGCGCTCTGTTCGTGCACGTTGGAAAGAATGCAGGAGTATGGGTTCACTGATTTGGAGATTGTTAATTTTTCTCGACGAGACTTTAAGCCAAAGGATCTACATGAAACTGAACGCCATATGGACTACAGCATTAAGATTCGATTAATAGCAGGGCAATGCGGCTGATTAGATTTTCCACAGTCGTCAGTCTAGTCGTACGTCATTGATTATGTGATTTGCCGTAAAGGATTTTATGCGGAACTTTTCTGGGTTTGTTTCATTAGCTCTTGCTGGATCTATTCTTGCTGGTTGCGGCAGTGAGGATTTCACAGGCGCGTATCGTTATAAGATACCCGGTAGCGAGCGGGTAATGGTTCTCAACGTTCACGGTGATGAGGCTGAGATATTTGGAGAGGATGTGAGCGACGGTCGCATCAAGCCGCTGGTTAAGATGAAGGTTTCAGTAAAAGATAAAAAACTTCTCCTTGATGATGTTAATAGTTCCGAACGCTTGGCCCTCACGCGAAATGTAGATGAGCAGAGTATCGATTGCCTCAACTGCAAGGTGCTTGGCATCAATGACGCGGCGGTTTGGAAATATGACCCTCAAGGGCCTTATGACGTAGAGCGGATGCTGAAAGACCAAGCCCTTAAGGATGAAGAGGCATTGAATGCCGAGCTACTCAAGATGCAGGAGCAAATTTATGAGCAGGCCAAGCGAGACGAAGAAGCAACCAAACTAGGCCCATATGAAGGCGATTGGGTTTATCAGAGAACAACGAAACAAGACCCCTTGATCATCATGACTATCTGGCGCAAAAGTCAGATTAAACGCTGGTCGTTCCGATTTGAATCCATGGATCGCATAGGACAGGAAGTACCAGGGTTCGAGGTCTCAGATGTTGGATTGAAGGTCAAAGTTGGCTCTGAGAGCCGCCTATACAACCTCAGCCCTGATAAGCAGATATTGACCTGCACTAACTGCAATAGGCCTGAGCGCTGGGTCAAGGCTGACCCCAAGAAAGACCTAAGCGATCGCCATTACGCTCGACAGATGGCTGGTAATCCGTAAATCGTAAGAGACCCTGTCCAAATTTGCATTGAACAGGGGCTTATTTCGCTACTGTGCGTATCGGAGTTCTGAAATTTGGGCAATTGCCTCCGATACTCATACCAGTTGAGCCGCTCTCAAGAGGAAGAGAGGAATATCTGAGTGTTTTCCTCCCCAGCCGCCGAAACTTTACACCTGATGCGCTCCATGATTTCTTCTCCAAGCTCGCGTGATGTAAAGTCGAACCTGAGCTGGTAAGACTTTTCGCTGCGCTCGGCTTCCCAATACGAAAGCCCCTGATCAAACTGGATGGTCAGTTGATTACCGGAGCGCAGCTTAAGCTGTAGCCGGCGGTAGTGCGGCAAGGTAGGCAGGCTTAGTACCTCTCCCTCGCGGCCGCAGTACGCCAGAGCCTGGCGGAGGGCCTCATCGCGCTCGCGAGCTGAGTGCCAGTCATGCCGGCACTGCCAAGGCGAGCGATTGTCTTCCCGCTGATATTGTCGGCCTAGGATTCGGATAGCGAAATCTGCATCACTCAGCCGTCCGAGCTCGTGGATCACGCTGACCAGCAGATTCACAACTAGCGGGCTGCATACGTAACGGTCGCTGTAAACCAGCTCTGTAATTGGATCCTTGCCTGTGAGGGCATCATTAATCAGGCCATTGGCCTCAGTACCTAGGTGCTCCCAGAACCGACGAGCAAAGTTGTCGAGCGAGCCATCCAGCTGATTGCCGATCTCGATCTTGATCAAGCCAGGGGGTGGGGCCGGCATGAGATCGGCAGCATTCAAGATGCGCTCTGCCTTGAGGTCGGAGGGGGTGCCTCGGATGATCCTTGCACCGGCCTCCGCTAGATCCCATGTGTGGCCAGGTGCGGCCAGGTTCGTATTGTCGCTAGCCCAGGCAATGCAGCCTTGTGGGCCTTGCAGTGAGACATTGAGTGCCAGCGCCCCGAGATCCGGTATGGAATTGTGTAGGCATATCTGTACTCCGTTGAAGGCTAGCTTTGCCAACCATTCCTTTTGGTCTCTTGGCAG
>NZ_KK020676.1:1198069-1199305 GCF_000307775.2 Stutzerimonas stutzeri KOS6
TGTAGTGGTCTACTGATCCCGGACACCCATTTAGGGCGAGAATGCTCGCCATAGAGAGGTGTCTGATGACCAAGCAACGTCGTTCCTTTACGCCCGAGTTCAAACGAGAGGCCGCTGGCCTGGTGCTCGATCAGGGCTACAGCCATATCGAAGCAGCCCGCTCGCTGGGGCTGGTTGAATCGGCGCTTCGTCGCTGGGTGAAACAGCTCCAAGAGGAGCGCCAGGGCGTTACCCCGAAGAGCAAAGCATTGACTCCCGAACAGCAGAAAATCCAGGAGCTGGAAGCCAGGATCGACCGACTGGAGCGGGAGAAAGCGATCCTAAAAAAGGCTACCGCTCTCTTGATGTCGGACGAGTTCAATCGTACGCGCTGATAGACCAGTTGAGTGAGCGGGAGTCGGTGGAAGTGGTCTGTTCAGCGTTCGACGTGGTGCGGTCTTGCTACTACGCCCATCGTCTACGGCTCTGCCGTGTTGATGCACGCCGCATTGCACTGCGCAGTCAGGTCAATCAGCTGTTCAACCAGAGTCGAGGATCGGCTGGTAGCCGAAGCATTCTGGGCATGTTGCGTGAGGATGGCGTAAGCATTGGCCGCCTTCGCGTGCGTCGGTTAATGCGCGAGTTGGGCCTGGTCAGCAAACAACCAGGCTCGCACGCGTACAAGCAGGCTACGGTTGAACGCCCAGACATTCCGAACCGGCTGAACCGCGAGTTCACAACTGAGCGCCCCAATCAGGTGTGGTGCGGCGACATCACCTACATCTGGGCGCAAGGCCGCTGGAATTACTTAGCGGCGGTGCTGGATCTGCATGCACGACGAGTAATTGGCTGGGCATTCTCCGCCAAGCCGGATGCGGAGTTGGTCATCAAGGCGCTGGATATGGCCTACGAGCAACGAGGCAAACCGCAGCAGGTACTGTTTCATTCCGATCAGGGCAGCCAGTACGCCAGCCGCCTGTTTCGGCAGCGGTTGTGGCGATATCGGATGGAACAGAGCATGAGCCGTCGAGGTAACTGCTGGGACAACTCACCGATGGAACGGTTGTTCCGCAGTTTGAAGTCGGAGTGGATTCCACCGACCGGTTACCTGACGGCTCAGGAGGCTCAGCGGGACATCAGTCATTACCTGATGCACCGCTACAACTGGATCAGGCCACATCAATTCAACGATGGGCTACCGCCTGCGGTGGCCGAAGAAAAACTTAACCCACTGTCCGGGATGGGTTGACCACTACA
>NZ_KK020676.1:1199766-1340803 GCF_000307775.2 Stutzerimonas stutzeri KOS6
CAGGCTGGAAACGGTACTTTCCAGTAAATGTAATTGCACTAGGTGTCCGACGCTTTCCCAGCTATGCAGTTGATGCCTCAGGCGGCGTGCGACAGCAAGATCCCACTCTTCGGCGGGTGCAGTGAAGTAAATGGCTACGGTCTTCGCGTTGTCGTCCCTAGTAATCGCTCTTTCGACCGCTTCCTGTAGAGTGGCGATTTCTGCCTGGCTTTTCGGACCAAAGACAGCGAGCTCGGCGGGCAGCGCCAGGCCGGCAAGCCAAGTCTGATTGATCCACTCCAGCGCGACGTGACGATTGAGGCGCTCGGCCTCGAAGCGGGTATCGAAACTGAGTAGGCAGTTCTGGCAGGCATGCGAGCAGTTGCAGCTGTCCAGACGAGCGATGACCTTTCGCCACAGGCTGGCTTCATTCAGCCGCTCCGCGGCCTGGGTGGTGTAGCCACCGCTGCGCAGGTCGAACACCTGGATGGCGCGGGTTGGCTGGCCATCGACCTTGATCGGATGGCTTGCGCAGCCCAGCTCTTCGGTTTGTATGCCCAGATCGGCGGCAATCGCCTCGCGCAGCGCCACGGCAATCGAGTAGGCGGTGATATCGTCGTTGAGCAGTTCGCCGCTGGTAGGGTTGCGCAGCACCAGTTCCAGCGCATCGGTCAGGCTGTCATGGCCAAGGTGGACGTTCTGTTTGATCTTCCAGCTGTTGTGGCTGCCGGGGCAGATGTTTGTCCCGTCGCCTTGTTCATTGCTTTTGCCACCGCGCAGGCGGCGGTGCTGTGCCTTCTGGCGGAAAATAGCCGGCAGATACTGTTCATTGGCAGGGGCGGATGCATCGGGATAGCTCAGCATGGGCTCAGCCTTGCCGCACTCCAGGCAGATGGCAAAGCCTTGCTGATTGGCACCCGAGGTGTAGTTGAACAGGTGCGCCTGCTGGCTGGCACGGAACTGGCCGAGCGCTGGGTTGGCCAGGCAGACCCAGCTAGCAGGTACGTTCAGCCATGGCGCTTTGACCGGCACATACTGCAGGCGGCTGATGTCATTGTGCGGCTCGTCGAAGAAGTCCACGGCAAAGCCTGCAGGCACCAGGTATTCACGGATGTTGTCGCGCTCGATCGGCGCGCCGCATTCCTGGCAGTTGATCTCCAGTCCGGGATTGATGGCCGAGTCACTGGCACCGCATTGCCCACAGCGCCAGGCCTTCTTGAACAGCTGAAGCTCCTTGACGTTTTCGGCAGACGCAGGCGCGTGCCAGTTCAGCGTGATGCCAGAGGATTTGTAAACCAGCCCGTCCATGACCAGCTCGGCACCCGGCGCATATTCGCGCAGGCCGGTGATACGGTCGCGGGAAGCCAGTGAGCGGTAGCGGGCGCGGTTGTCCTCGCGCTGGTCGCCGTCCTCCCGCTTCAAGGTCTGCATGCAGCGGTTATCGAAGCTGACAATGTCGGTCGGGAAGCCGTAGCCCGGCAGGAAGCGCCGGTCGGCCAGCTCGCTGAGCAGGTACTCCTTGGCGATGCGGCTGAGCTGTGCATCCATGGCTCGGTAGGCAGCGGCCTTCTTGTCGGCAATCTGCTGCAGTTGGGCTTCGCTGGCCGAGTATTCCTGCTGCCATGCCTGCATGATCTCTTTCATGCGGCGGCTGGCGTGCTCGAACAGCTTGGGCTGCGGGGCGGTATCAAGGATGCTGCGGCGGGTGATGTCCTTGAGGGCCTGTCCCACCAGCGTTTCGGTATCGACCGCCTGGTTGTCGCACCACAGGCAGAAACGCGCGGCCAGCGACATAGGCAGTTTGCCGTCTAGGAAGAAGGCACCGGCGGTCATCGATTTGATTTCCTGGGCGGCGACCACGTGCTTGAGCCAGTGCGACAGCAGCCAGGCATTGACGTGGCGCTGTACCAGATCGGGGCTCTGCAGGGACACCTTGGGCATGCGCATGGGCGTATTGAACGGCCAGAGCGGGTTGTTGAACACGCTCTGGTCGTGCGGGGTGTTCTTGCAGACGGCCAGGGCCAGCGAGCGTCCCTCGCGGCGGCGCCCGGCGCGCCCGGCGCGCTGCAGGTAGTTGGCCGGGTGCGGGGGTACGTTGTTCATCGCCACCACGCTGATACCGCCGATATCCACGCCCATTTCCATGGTGGTCGAGCAGCTCAGCAGGTTGAGCTTGCCTTTTTCAAAGAGCTTCTCGTAGCCCTTTAGCTTCTGCTGCGACTGCTGCGCAGAATGCTCGGCAGCGCGGAAGTAGTGACCACCCTCGATGACCCGGTCCATGATGTCCGACCAGAGTGCATCCTTGCGCAACTGCTGGATCTGCGGCTCGCTGTTCAGCCAGTCGCGGACCGCCAGCAGGCCCTCATCACCCGGCACATGCAGGAGCGCCTCGGGCGGACGCGGCAGGGTGTAGGGCCTCACCTTGACGACCATGTCGCGGTCGGTACGTGGCGTGTAGGGGCTGAGTTGCTCGAACGGGGTGTCGATGAAGCGCCGCGATACCGGGCACAGATAGACCGTTTCGGGCAGCCGGAAGCTCAGATCCTTGAGATCGAGTTGGTAGCTATCGCCGAATGAGGTCAGCAGTTTTCCCTGCAGCACGCGCCATGCTTCGCTCAGGATCGAGTCGATGTGGTCTTGGTGGGCCGCGGTCGACCAGTTGAATGCCTTGCAGAGCAGCAGGATGGCCCGCGACTGGATGCCATTGACGGTGTTGACCGTAGGCCAGCGGGCAAAGCGACTTTGCAGCTTTTCAGGTTTTTTCCCCAGGACCGGCGGCACAGCCCATTTGGGGCTGATACGCGCGCCGATCAGCGACTGCCAGCGTTTATCGATGTTCAGGATGGTGTTTTCGCGGACGAAAAAGTCCATCAGCACCTTCAGGTAGATGCGCCAGGACTCGACATCCAGGTGTGCAGGCCAGGCCATGGGCTTGCTGGTGATGCTGGCCAGCTTGGGGTAGCACACCTGCACAAGGCCCAAGGTTTCCAGGCTGTTGGCGCGTTTCGGACGGCGATAGAACTCGCGGGCCAGCAGCATGTTGGCCAGGGCCACACTGTCCTGCTTGCCGAAGGTGTTCGGCGCGAGATTGTTGTAATAATCGAGCATGCCCATCTGCAGCTCTGGGGTTCCGGCCAGATAGTTGGCCATATCGGTCCAGCTGATTTCCATGCCCGATAACGCTATAGCTTGCTTATCTTTCAGCACGTCAAGCAGCATTTCTTCTGAATCGTCGAGACTGTCGCAGGCCTTCTTTGCTTCAAGAGCTCTCAGTTTGTCTTGCTGGGTAGGTGAGAGTGGGTTGGCTGGCTGCGAGTGCAGTAAGTGCTGGTATACAAGTCCGCGAATCCGGTTGCGCTCGGAGTCCTGCTGCAGCTTGACCGCAATCCGCGCCGTACCCTGGCGGCTGTCGGTGAAGGAGATCAGCTTGCGGCCCTGGAACGGCTTGCCGGTCGGCATCGGATCCGGCGGGCAGAACTCCAGCAGGGTGCCGATCACCGTGCTCAGGGTGAAGGGCGTGCCGATGCGCGCCGGGCGCAGCAGGCTGCGGCCTTGGATGTTGGCGCCACAGCAGGGGCATTCGTTCTTTTGGCTGCGAAAAACTTGTAGCTCTAGGTAGCCATCCTTAGGGCCGTCGTGCTTCAACCTTTGGCTGTCACGATCCAGAAACTCGGGATAGCTGTAGTTGGTAGGACGATTGGTAATCAGGACACGGCTGAGTAATGCAATGTCATCAGCTTGGTCATCGGTATCCGTAGGCTCCTCGTCAAGAGAGAACTCATCGACCTGTTGTTGCGACTGATCGATAAGTCTCCCGTGGTTGGTAGTCGCCGCCTGCAGGAAGCTCTCGTTGCACTCCTCGCAGGACACCAGCGGCATCAGCGGCGCGCCGCAGCGGCAGTGAGTTCGCTCTTCCAGGTAAACCATGCCAAACGGCCAGTCGGCATGCTCCAGCGCGGAGCCAACCTTGTGGCTGCAGTGGCGGTCCACGCAGGCGCGGATTGCCGGAATCACGTTATGGAACAGGTGTGCGCGCAGCGGCAGGAAGGACAGCCCTTCGGCACTCTTGGTGCCGGACAGCAGATCCAGCCAGGCGAGCACCTGCGCGGAGGGTAGACCGGACTCACGGATCAGCCCTTGCAGGCTTTGTGGTTTCACCTGGCCATCAGGCATGAACAGGGCGCGCAGCCGCCGAGCGGTCGGGCTGGCCTCGAGGCGCTGGTAGCGCAGCGCTGACTGCTCCCGGTCCGCCTCGATGGCGCCGATGGCTTCAGGGGTGTCCTGCTCGGCATCCGGGGTGGCGTTCAGCAGCGCCGGGATATCCCGATGACCCTGCACGACATGCACCTGCTGCGGATCCACTCCGCCGATATCGGCGAGGAAGGTGCGCAGGCTCTCGATGGTCTGGGTATCCGAGCCGAAGGTGGCCGAGGTTGCCACGAAGCGCACATCCTGCGGCTTGACCTGGAAGGCCAGCATTACCCGGCGCAGCAGCAGCGCCATCTCCGCGGCCTGGGAGCCGATGTGGGTGTGCGCCTCGTCAAGAATGATCCAGCGCAGCCTGCCGGCCGACTTCTGCAGGATCGGCTCATCATCCTTACGGATGAGCATGTACTCCAGCATGGTCGCGTTAGTCACCAGCAGTTGCGGCGGGCTGGCGCGCAGGCTCTTGCGGTCGATCACCTGGCCATCGTACTGCTGGTCTCTATTCCTGCGTTCGTTCTCCAGGGCACCGGTGTATAGACAATGGCGAATCTGTCCGCCGAATCCGTGGGTCCAGGCATCCAGGCGGTTCTGTTGCGAGTTGATCAGCGCGTTCAGCGGGTAGATGAACAGGGCGCGAACGCCTTCCGGGTCTTCGCCCGCGTCGATGGCCTTGGCCAACTGGTTGAGGACCGGCACCAGGAAGCATTCGGTCTTGCCTGAGCCGGTGCCGCTGGTCACCACAAGCGATTGCGGCTCCGCACGGTTGAGGATCTCCCACGCTGCTAACTGATGCGTAAACAATCTACGGTCTTCTGGAAAAGGATCTATAAGGTCTTCTCCGTCTTCCTTTTTGGGCGGGTGTGCCATCGTATCGGCAAGGCGCCAGTGCAGCAGGTTGCCGCCGGCCAGTGAACCCATGGTTTCAGCACTTTCCTGCCAGCCGAAGGTCGGCTCGAAGACCGGATCGGCCAGCCAGGCGCCCGGCGTGCCGGGGGCGGCGGTCAGCTGGTCATGTAGAAACTGGCGCAGCTGCGGGTTGCCGAGGCTGAGCAGGCCCTGGGCGGCACGCTCGCTGCGGGTGCTCAGGTTGTCGGTGAGGGCGGAGAAATAGTTCTTCTGATAGAGCATGTGATTCACTTCTGCATCGAGGCGGCTTGCGCCATGGCCAGGCCGAGTTGATAGGCGGAGTCGAACCAGACGGTATCGAACTGGCGAGCGTCTCTGAGGCTGAACAGGCGTGCCGGGTCGGCTTGCCATTGCTGCCCGCGGCCAGCGTAGGTATCGAAGGCGGCCATGAAGGGCAGCATGACCGTGGCCAACTTGAAGTCGTTGGCAGGGAGCTTGCTGCAGCGGAGGAGCATTTGCCCGTGGGGCGTTTTCAGGAAGGCTCCTATATCCGTATTGCCGCTGCCGGGGTATTGATGGGTTTCGGCAGGGTTCCGCCGGAACATCTGCTGCATGGCCGAGTGCTCGCCATCAAACAGGTGCGACTGCCAGGAGGCGGTGAGCATCGCCGGGTTTTTCAGGAAGAACCCCACATCCGGGCTTTGCAGATCGAAGGAGTGGTGCAGGCCCTGATCGAAGATAAAGCGCAGCGCGGGCTGCCAGCGAGACAGGAACTGGCTCTTACTCTGGATGTCGGTGCGGATCAGCGACAGTAGCCGGGGATTGTCGGCGGCCAGCTGTTGGCGCAATGTCGCAAAGGTGTCGAACCAGTGCTCCGGGGCAATCAGCAGCCACTCGAAGGGCAGCTCGCAGGGCAGGCGCTCGGCCAGGCGGCTGGAGAAATCGTCCAGCCGCAGGGTGGCCATGGCCAGCGCCTGCGGCTCGCGGATCAGTGCCTGGCAGATATCCAAGCTGGCCAGCGGCAGATGGTGCAGCCGGTCCAGCAGCAGCTCCAGCGTCTGCCAGTCCTCGGCTTCTGGATCCGCGGCCATGGCGCGCAGCGCGGCTCGGAGCAGGCGCATGCGCTCTTCACCATCGGCTTCGCAGAGCGCGTCGCGCAGCGGGGTCAGGGGCTTCGACAGTTGTCTCACGGTCGGCGGCACGACGGTCGGACGGCTGTGCAGTTTGGAGTCGTCGGGGGTGTACAGCAGCCAGGGACCAACCGCATCGGTCGGCAGGCTGACCAGCCAGTTGCCGGTGAACACCTGCTCGGAGAAATGCAGCGGCAGGCTGACTGGGTCATGTTCCGGCTCGGCCAGAGGCAGGGCCAGTATCAGGCCCTCGGCCTGGGGCTGCTCGGGCAGGAGATCACGAGCGCCATCGCTCAGGGAGGCCATTTCTTTTTGGCTGTGCAGGCGGATGCGCGTCGAGTAGCGGCCCACCTGCAGGCGGGCGTGGGTCTGGTGGGCGTGGATCAGCTCCAGCTGCACGGTATGATCGAGTCCGGGGTGGCAGGACATCATCTGCTGGATTGCCGGAATCAGCTCGAACAGACGGATTTCGCGGATCCCGGTGTAGCGAATTTCCTGCGACAGGGTGGAGCGTGAGTCGGTGCCGCCGGAGGTCAGGCGAATCTGCCAGTTCTCGGCGCCCTGTGTCGACATCAATACCGCACGGCATCCGATCAGCTCTTCGATGGTCAGGGCCTGATTCAGCTTGAGAGGAGTGTCGTTGCGCAGCAGCGTGACGCCATAGCCGGGGAAGGGCAGAGTGAGCTTCTGCTCGCCGTCGGGCCACTGCAGGCACAGCGGAACCGTGGTGGCCGGCCGGCTGCCGGTGCTCTTCAGCCGCAGGGTCAGGCCTGTTCCATCATGGCGGCGCTCCAGCGCGATCTGTTCGCTCTCGCAGCGCACGGGCACATCAGGCCAGTGGTGAAGGCGAATGCTGCCCTCGAGGGTAGTGGCGCCCGGCGCGTAGGTGATGGAGGCTTCGTCCGGGAGAAGCACGGCGCGGGTGTTCAGCAGGCGCTGGCCATCCTTGCGCCAGATCAGCCGGCACAGCCCCGGCGCCCGGGCTTGGGCGAGCGGCAGCTCCTTGCCCTGCGTGCGGACAAACAGCTCATGGGCGGGCGCATAGCTGGAAAAGCCCGTTCCCTGCTCAATGCGTAGGCGCGGCGTGCCACGGAACAGCAGCCCCGGCACGGAGAGCGCCTCCAGACTGTTGCCATGCCAGTAGGCTTCCGGGTGGCGGGTAGCGCTGGCGCTGATGGTGACAACGAAGGGCTGTTGTTTGTACGTGAGCCGGGTGGTACCGGCGGGAAGTTCCATCAGCATTTGCCCGTCGGCCAGGCAGTCATGCAGCTCGCGAGCCTCGCCTTCTTCGGCATACACGATGGTTCTTGCCGGCATGGCCGCCAGTGCCGACTCGCCCTTGACCAGCGCATCGCCCTGGGCGAGCAGGCGGGCAAAGGGGTAGGTATTCTCGAAGATCAGCGGCTCGTCATGGCTCAAGGCTTCGCCGCCCGGTAGGTTGGCAATGTGCAGGGTGGCGCCCCAGCGGCTGACGATCAGCTGCGCGGCATTGTGCAGGCTGTGGATGGCCGGCAGCGGCCTGGCGATCAGCTGGTATTCCTCGTCTCTAAGCAGGGCTTCGCCGACCAGGTATTCCCGCTCGCCGATGCGCAGCAGGAGCTGGAAGTGTGGCGGCAGCGCATCCACGGCCATCCCCAGCGCCTCGGCAACCTGATCGCGCCTGGCCTGAGCCTGCATCACGAAGGACAGCTCGTAGACGGGTATGGAGCCATCGGAACTGAAGCGCAGGCCGCGCTGGATCTGGAAAGGAGGCCGCCGCGACTGGGGCGTGATGCTGACTGTATCCCGGACCAGACCCTTGATCAGGCTGGCGGCGGCCTGGGAATCGAGGGCGATGGGGAAGAGCTCTTCCCAGTGAGGGCACTCTTCCTGCAGCCGGGCGATTGGGTCTTGGGCGCCCTGCAGGGCATAGGCCTTGCGGATGTGCAGCACCGCCTTGACCAAGCTGTCGAGCAGTTCGTAGACCGGCGCCTGCTGGTAGCAGGCGGGCAAAAGCTCGGCCTGGGCCTCGATGGCCTGGCGCAGATGCTCATCCTGCAGGCGGTATTCCAGTGCCTGCTCAGTGACCATGCGTAGCAGGCGGGATAACCCGCCCTGTGCCGACTCGACAAGGCGCATGGGCAGGCCGCCATTCACCGCGACCAGGCCGATGAAACGTTTGCCTTCACTTTTTATAGTGGTTTGCAGACGCCACTGACGACGCCCATCAATTACCAGGCTGCGGGTCTTCTCATGAGCTACCTTTCTCTGGCCGGCTGCCTCGCACAGTGGTCCCCAGCGCCATGCTCCCCCTGGATATTCGCGCTTCCACCATTCGGCCGCAAAAAGTAGCCAGGCCTGAGCATATTCGGGGTGCGCGTGTTGCCCTAGGTTGAGCCCATGCAAGAGCTGGCGCAGTGTCTCGAATTCTTCTGATGAGGTCTTATAGGCGAATAGGGGACGACCATCCGGCTCTTGCAGTCCACGCCTAGATAAAAAATCTGAAATCCATTGGACAAGCGGCACACATAATTCCTTTTTTGTGAACGAGTGAGCTGCCTCAAAGGCTGTCCTTGGATCGTGTCCTTTTTTCAATCTCAAAACAAGGCGACAGATTCATCTAGCTCGTGGTGCTTGGGACGAGGTGTCCGATAACTGGGCCATGTTGGATGGCGGTGTTTCATATCCACCAATAGATCATTCTCGTTTCCCAGCCTGGGATCTGACGAAATTTCTGGCACCAGCGTTAACACAACCGAACATCGGGTTACCGTGGTATCTCGTAGGTAATCGGGAGTGGGAGTGCACGCTGATGAGATGGTTTTGCGTAGCGATATTTTGCGGTGGCATCGGGCTTTGGCTAAGTACCGAATACCAAATCCCGCAATGGCTGCTTTGGTCTTTGCTGTCGCTAGGAAGCACGATGTGGGGCCTGGCCAAGTGGATGGAGCGGCAGGAGGCCAAGACGGAGTGCAGTCATGATTGAGCACACAGATCCGGGTTGGTCTGCATGCCCAAGACTGCAGGCTTTGCAGCTTTCTGCACGGCAAACACTAATTGGCATTGCACCTTATCTGGAGCGGTTTCACAGCGGGCGGGAAGGCCTGCAGGAATTCCAGGTTGATGGACTGCTGTTCTACCCACTGGAGCTAATCAAGGGCGTGCTGGTACTTTCGCCTCAATGGCCGCGGCGCTTAACTGCGCGCTGGGTGGCGGGCGCTGGCGAGCCAGCTGTCTGGGACTTTGAGTTCATGACCAGGAGATAACGAGATTGACTCTTCCTTATGAAAGAACACGCGCCATCGTCAAAACAGAGGAGTTCCTGCGTGAACTCTCCCGTCATTCGGGGTTACCGCAGGATATCCGCAGCTATGCGAAAAGCCTGCTCAGGCACTATCCATCTGCCGATCAAATTTTCTCGCTGGGGCGCCTTGAGGAATGCCTGGTAAGCGATGGGCCTGAAGATGAGTATCGACGTCGGGTAATCGCTTTCCATCAGCCGTTGCTCTGCTCGTCGCTGGAGTCGACACGATAGCAATGTCCCGCCCTCATTCTGAGCCGCCGGTGTCTCACCTCGTCACGCAGCGGGTTAAGTTTCTGCGCAAGGGGAGGCCTTTCAGCATCAGGTGTCTTGCAGAGCTTGGTTCGAGCTCGGCCATCTCCAAGGCAGTCGCCCAACTGGTTCGTCGCGGTGAGCTTGAGCGTGTGTACCGTGGCATCTACATGCGGCCGAAATACAGCCAATACACCGGCCGGGTTCGTCGTTCTGGGCCTTGGGACTTGGTGCATCTGATTGCCAGGCAGAACCGTTGGGCACTGCAGATCCATGGCGCTGATGCCGTGAGACGTTTCGGGCTGAGTACACAGATGCCGGTCATCCCGATCTATTACACGAGCGGCTCCAGTCGATCTCTGTTTGTGGGGAAAGCCGAGATCAGGCTCGTACATGCCGCCCCAATGCTGATGCAGCATGCAGGGACCAGGGTGGGGGTGGCCATCAGCGCACTGTTTTATCTCGGCAAAGGTGGTACTACTCCGGAACATGTTGCTGTAATCAAAAAAGCTCTCAGCCCCGAAGACCTGAGCAAATTAGTGGCCTGCAGAATGCCGAAATGGATGCGCGCAGCGCTGGAGACAACATGAGCCGCCCGAATCTGGTCGATATGCCGCTGACATGGCGCAGGCATGCTTGCATGAACCGGTAAGAGGCAGCCAGCCAGTCAGTTTGGCTGCCCATCCAATCAGTGTCGGATCTGCGTCTATTGCTAGCTGCCCTTTTCCATCTTTATCCGCGCCCTGCGTATAAAGCTCACCGACACATTGAACCGGCGCGCAAGCTCTGCATCAGAAACGCCCCCGAACTCCGATGCAATTTCGGGGGTTATTTCTGGCAGCGGTCGTTTGTACGACTGTATTCCAAGCTCCTTGCGCTTTTTCTTGACCGGGAAATTGCTGACGCCGAGCCGGTCAGCAACCTCTGTGTCCGGCATTCTTCCTAGCAGTGCTATGGCCTCGCTGGTCCAAATGTCCTCGAGAGGCTTGAAGCGCTCTCGAATTGTCTTTGGCTCTGGGATCTTAAGCTCTGCTCTGGCTTGTTCGATACGTTTGATGGAAACACCGAATCCTTTCGCAAGTCGATGATTGGTTTCCATCGCCAGTTGCGTAACCAGCGCTGCGGGAAGCTCGGCCCTTCCGGGGAAGAACTTTGGAATGTCGCTGGAATGACGGAAGCGCCGAACAGTGCTGGCGCCGATACCAAAACGCCTGGCCACTTCACGATCGCTCATTTCCCCTGCGTATGATTTCCAGTCACTCATTGTGCTCGCTCCTAATCCGAGGCTGGCCTCGCTCGATTTGCATACGGCCTTGTATTAAGAGTGCCCCTTGAAATACCCCTGATTACCAGATCGCATTGGCATAGCTTTCGGTTCCAGGTCCTGCCAAGGAAACAGCGCTAATGAAATTGCTTGCGGGAAGGCGGAGGAAATTCCGCGCATGCGCGGAATTTCGCAAGGGTGAGCAGGATTGGATTGGGGGTAGAGAGGGCTCAGGAGATAGGCCACCAAGCCGTCCGTTTCAGTTGGTGTGTGGTCAGCCGAAGGGCAGCGATGCTCAGGGATGGTGTGCAACGAGTTGCTCTACCTCGTCGATGATTTCTGCTGCCCGTGCAGCCCAGGGGTTTAGCCAGCATGAGCAAGGTGGTGATGGTTGGCTGGTTGATGCCCCGTTTGGTCAAAAAGCCCCCATCCTGGCTGAATTCGTCGCTCAGGCTTCCATCGCGCCAGGGTGGTTTCCCGGTCAGGACATGGGGAATTTTCCGCGCATGCGCGGAATCAGTAGAAACGGCTATTGGCACTGAGTGGGTATTTCACGCCATCCGGCCGAACCCAAGCTCACGTGTCCATCAATTCACCCCTCAAACAGGGTACTAACGCCTCGCATTGTCTAGTAGTTCCCACACTAGCGAGAGGCGTCATGCTGACGATCAAATTAGGCGACATCCACGGAATTCATCCCGATTTTTCTCGTGTCGAGTGCGAGCTGGATCTGGCCCCGATAGGCCTTCCTGATCCAGCTCTGATACCCAAGGCGTTGGCCACTCGGATCAATGAGGTTTACCCATTGGTGATCTGTGGCCCAGATGCACTGTGTATCGGCCAAACGACGCTATATCGATGGCTCAAGGCGCACACGGATCCCGAAACACCAGTGCGCTGTATTGAGTGGCCGAAGGGGCGAATCAAGCAGTTTGCCTACCAACTCGTGCTGATTGAGCGCTTGGTTGCACCTGCCCTGGCTCAGATTACGCGGCAACAGGTACGAGATTTATACGCCAACATCGGATCTGCAAAGGAGCAGTGGCCTCACGAATATCGAAGTCACGCCCACCTAGCTCGGCTGGTCGGGGTAAAACCGCTCAAGGGCCGTGAGGGTGAGAAATGAGCAAGCGCGAAATCCTGTTGAGGCTCGCCTCTGAACAGGGACAGTCTCCCTGGATCGTCAGTGAAATTCTCAATTTGCTAGGTTCTCACCCCGAACTAATTGACCTGCCACGTGCGATTGATCAGCTCGTACGAGTGCTCCGCACATGCAGTGTTGGTGTGCCGATTGGTCTAGAAAACTCTGATGACATCGTTTTACATGAGGCCTGCGAGTGGCTTATCTCCTTATCCCGCCAACCCAACATCCGAGTGCTTTTGGGCGAGCAGTTTTGGCTAGGGAACAACAGGTCGGCAAGGAATCCTGTCCACCAGCGCGGTGTAAAAATTTTTGGATTTCCCTATGCATCTTTTCTGCACATATTCAGCGACTACGAAAATGCTCAGGACTACGAGCGACTGCTCGCGCAGTTGCTCATTGCATCTCATAAAATAGGTACCGATCGCCTGATCAGTCAGCGCTACGAGGTTTACAAAGCGCTCGGCAACTTATGCGGACAGCGAAATTTCTTCATCTCACCTGAGTTAAAGGTCTGGGACACCACCGAGAAGTTTGTGGTGAGCTGTAGAGGATTTCTGCCTGGAAAATCGAGATCAGAAAATGCCGAGAATTTTGCTGCAATCGCCCGATTTGTCCGTTACTGCAACGGCGAGTCGCCACGTGTGGGTGGCGGCGGAGGCGGACATAGAGGCCAGCGTAAGGAGCAGAGTCGACCAGAACTGGTCAACTTCATAACAGAGGATCCCCGCGGATTTGTGCTGGGTGATCCCGATGATCCTGACCAGCTACCTGGTCACTACGACATCCTAGTGGGGCATACAGACACCGTTGATGGTGATCTGGCACCCGGTGAGATCAGCCCATCAACTGAGATTTGGGTGCTCGATGATGATGGTTGCGAGCGTCCGTATGTTGCTGATCTCCTAGGCCAACAAAATGTTGAGGCGCATATAGTACGAAGCAGACAGTTCCTGCCATTTTCGTACAACCAGCTCACCTTGGTGGAGTTGCGGAATTTGTTGTTTGGCGCCAGCGACCTATTCCACTCGTGTCTGCAGGAACTGTCTTGCACAAAAGACCCAGCTCGGATCCAGCTCCGAATGGAGGCGATTGTTGCTCTGCATATCAGCCTGTGGTTGGGACAGTCGATGACGCAGGTCGTCCAGTTATCCGTCGTTGATGATGAAACAGATGACACCGATGGTTTGGCATTGATCCTAGGGGATTCGGCGCTGTTCAGTATGGTCGTCAGGCGCCCAGACCTGGCTGGCGACGATCGTTGGCAGGCCTCTTCTGGTGTCCGACTATCGTTGCTGCGAATTCTATTGCCCGATCTCGCTGATAGTGCCCAGTTGGTAAAGCAGCTGCTCAAGGCATTTCCTCACTCTGCCAATCAGCTATTCACGTATCAAACTGAGCAGCTAGACGCCGAGATCAAGGGACTCCTGCTGGAATTGGGTGAAGACGACCGACGCTATACGCGAACCAAACTGCGCAGTTATTTGTTTCACCAAATAGTCACTGACACTCAGGACGTAGCAGCGGCATCCATGCTGTCAGGCGTTGAAATCCCCTCGGCGCAAACCCCGCGCTATTATCTGCAGCTCGATGCCAACCACCTCCGCAACATTTATACGACCTCACTGGTGCGAGTGCTGACGCAGGTTTATGCATGTGCTGGTCTGGCGTATGAACCTGCCGGCCTCAATCCTGATCAAGAGGGCGGGCTGGGAGCAACTCACTGCCTGCTGCCCGAAACCATTGCGTACAATGTAAGTGCAATGGCCGCGGTTTTGCGGAAGAAAGCGAAGGGGCGTCTCAGCGATATGCTCGCTTGGCACAACTGTTACACCCTATGGTCAGTGCAGATGTTTTCGCTGATTACAGCCTGTAGGGCGATCCGCAACCCTCTGATGCTCATCGACGAGTTTGATTCTGTGTTGGGTATGGGCGCGCTGTCAGACAAGGATGCCGATGATCGTCATATGAGTCGGCTGATTTGCATGCCTCCGATGTTGAGGCGGCAAATAACAAATTACCTCGAGCACTGCGCATCTATCAGTAGGCAATTGATCGGCTATCTGTCACGGGATGATGATCGCGATAGATGGTCACGAGGTTTTTTCCTGTGGATTAGTCCGACTGGAATACGTCGTGCTGAAATTGCCCCGGACACAATTGTTCAACAGATGGTGCAGGTAGCCGGTTATACCGGCCATCGAGTCAATAGTTACCGGAAGTTCCTACGTACGGAGCTCACTGAGCGGGGCTGCCCTCCCGAGGCTCTGACTGCGCTCATGGGGCACTGGCTAAGGGGCGAAGAGCCGCAAGACGCCTATTCGTCGTTCTGCCCTGCGGCATATGCCAATGTTCTCGATGAATGGATTACCCCGCTACTGCGGGAACTTGGCTGGTCAGCCCTGAGCAGCCAGTGGGTGACCGAATGAACCTGCCCCGCCTAAACGATCAGCAGAGCAGTGTCATATGGTCGGCTCGGCTTCATGAGCCGGAATGGATGCCTGAGATGCGGGCACTTCTGAAATCGAAGGCTGCGGAGTCAGGCACAGCGTTCGGAAGATGGCTACTGAGTGAAAGTGGCATATCCGGGATTTCGAAGGCGCACGTACGTGAATTTGAGGCGTGGCTCGGCACGAATCACACGCTGCGTAACGTATTGCGTAGCATCACCCAACGAATCAGAGATCAGATTCCAGGGTTCCCGTTAGCGCGAATTGCTATTGCCATCAAGCGGGCAGCGAACCCGATCAATCCGGACGTCTACACAGCCGAGAGAATTCAACGCAGCGGCCAACTGGTTCAAGCTCTGCAACAGGGCCTGAAAATGGATCTCGACGCGCTGAGTAGAGAAGAGCGTATCGGTCTACTGCTGCTGAGCGCAGCCTACAGCGGCGGATTGCTCGATGTGGCTCAGCTGAATGCGATGCTCGGCTCATCGTTGGAAAGCATTGAGTGGGTGGCGGGAATTCCCGAGATACGTCTGCCTTTATCAATCCGTGGCAAGACCGGCGCGGAATTTCGGCAGTGGTTCCCTGACCCCGCCACGCTGGCCCTGTTAATTCGCTGCGCGGATGATGTTCAAAAAAGCAGTTACAAGATGCATCGTAGGAATTGGCACATGCGCTGTGTGGATGCATTTCTGAGGAAGGTCGATATACCTGAACAGGATCAGCCACAAAATCTTAGTGAGCTGTTTGATCTGTTTAGGATGCAAATGCAACTGCGGCTTCCGCAGGTGCTGGTGAATTTTGCTTGCCGACAAGAGTTTGTCTCTCAATCCCTGCGCCCCTCATCGTGGGGCAATATCTGCGGCCAAGAGGATCTCGAGGATCCGGCGGGGACTTATGACGATGAATCTGTTTCGGATGGACCTGAGGATAGCCCTGACCCACCCGCATGGTTGCTGGAGCTGCGCGATCGGGTCCGGGATAACCTGCCCATCGAGATGCCGTTGCAGGCAGAGGGTTCCGGAGAGCTTCCCGGCCTAATCCAGAGTTGGATTGCCTACATGCTGGGCGGCGCCTCTGCATACGGCCACAGTGCCGGGCGCAGCACCATAGATCGATATACCCGAGTACTAGGCGCAGCACTTACGTCGCAGCTAGATGGCACAAGTATTTTCGAGCTCGAAATTGGCGCGCTGGAAATCGTGTATGAATCCTCACTTGATGCTCAGGCCACAGATGGCAAACGGCGCACCCTGGCCAAGGCAATTCATGAGTTTCACACGTTCCTGCAGCGCCGCTACAGCTATCCGCCAATCAGCCCCTACTCAATCCTAGGAATCGGTAAAGGCGTGACCCGTGTGGATGCCCGTATTATCAGCGAGGACCAGTACCAGACGGTTCTACAGGCGCTCGGCACCTGCGGGCTGGAGCTGCGCTCGCCACGCCTGGTCACTGCAGCCAGAATCCTACTGTTTCTGGGGTTTCGACTGGGGCTGCGGCGTAACGAGGCTCTCAAGCTTCGCCTACGTGATTTGCATCTGCCCGAGTTGTCGATAGAGGAAACAGCACGTATTCAGGCACGGCGCCCGAACATGCGCAGGCTATCCAGCAATGAATTGGTCGGAATGGAACTGCCAGTTGATCTGCTCATCCGTCCCCATGCACACCGCGGATTGAAAACCCAGAATGCCGTTCGGCGTTTGCCACTACGTGAGTTGCTTGAGCCCGATGAACTCACGCTGCTGATTGACTGGTATCGAGAGCGACAATACGAAGAAAACCAAAATCCAACGTCGGAATTCCTTTTCTGTATCCCGCAGCTAAAAACGCAGTGGATCAGCGAGAGTTGCCTGTTCCCGGCCCTGCATAACTGCATGCGCGCGGTTACTGGTTCTGAGTCCCTGCATTACCATCACCTGCGCCATTCCTGCGCTACCTGGCTTTTTTTCAAGCTGATGGTGGCGCACAACCGGCTCTCACCAGAGCTGATTTTCCGTGATCTGCCCCTAACCACGCGCTGGCTAAGGGATGACCTCAGATTGCGCAAAGCACTGCTGCCGAATGAGGGCCCCACCCGGCGAATCGTCCATATTGTCAGTGCCATCCTCGGGCACAGCAGCCCAAAAACTACTCTGTTGCACTACGTGCATAGCCTGCCGCAGGGCATGGCCATGATGTGGCAATGGAATCCCCAGCATTGGCTATTCAATGCCGCAAACGTTGCCAAGATAGCCGAGGTGAGCCAGCCCACTATGAGTGCTGAGCCCAATGATGGCATTCCGGTTGAGTGCCAACTGCTACTCAACATCATCGGTCGCATTAGGCCAATTAAAGAGTGCAAGCGCACTCGGAAGAAGGCGCGTCCAAGCCCGGCTCAACAGGTGGAGCAGAACTGGGCGATTGGGCGAATTCAGACTATCGAGTCGATGCTGGCGTATACCTCATATGCCGAGCAGACGGGTCGAGAGGTCAATCTCGATTGGATCGAGTTTTCTGCTGATGAACGAGAAATGATGCTTGAGCGGGCACGCTGTATCCGCGATATGCAGCAGCGACCGGGAGCAAGCAGCGCAAGCCCAAAACACAGGCTCCAACCTGCTCTGCATGCAGAAGGTTCGTCGTATCTGTCGCTGCTGCCATCGCCTCCAAAGCATGGGGGCCGCGTCGCAGTGGCCGAGTATGCGCAGCGCCTCTACGAACTGCTCGAAGGTCCCGACAGCGAACGCGCCCAGCGCGTGATTGATGATTTTGTTGAGCGCTGCTGGCTGACTGAAACCACGCTACGATTCCAGCGTGATTGTGACGAGGGCCATGCCCAAGACTACCTATGGCTTCTCAGTGTTATAGGTGTTCCGGCTCGGTCTATAGAGCTGATCGTCTACGACACCAACAAGCCGAAGACAACCAAGTCTTACTGGCGTCAACAACTCGGAAACACTCGCCGCCCGTTCATTCAGCACGCGCCTGAGAACAACGATGTAGCGAATCTACATTTGGGTATAAGGGCGAAGCTTGAGTTAAAGGATCAGGCTAAGGAGAACCATCACTCCGGCGCGGCCTTGCGCTACCTGATGCTGATGGCCTCCATCGACTGGCATTTCCGTGCCTGACCAAGTCCCGGAGGGCATTCAGCCCTCCGGATCATCCTGCAATTCCAGCAAATCCCCCACCTGGCAGTTCAGGTACTGGCAGATCGTTTCCAGGTCCTTGAGCTCCACCCTCTGCGCGGTCTCGTGATAGAGCCGCGTGAGGGTTCCGCGGTTGATCCCCGTGTCCCTGACCACGTCGCTGATCTTCAGTTTCCGCTCGCCGAGTAAGCGAGATAAATGGCACTTGACCATCCCAATCTCCAAAAAATGATCTACAGAAGATCATTTTGTCCTTGCAAAGCCCAAGATGAGCGTTATATTGATCTGCAGGAGATCATTATGAGTATTCAGAAGCTCATAAGAATCCGCTGTCGTTCAATTTAGCAGAGAGGGCATATCCATGTCTCACACATACCTGACTACCGAGGAACTGGCCACGCGCATGAAGTACGACGCGCGCACCATCCGTAATCGCTTGAAAGATTCAGTCCTGCTCGAAGGGATTCACTACTTCCGTCCCTTTGGCGGCCGCAAGATCCTTTTCATCTGGGAAGCCGTCGAAGAAGACATGCAGAAATTCTCGCGGGCTTCTGGGCTGGTTCCGATGGCTGGTGGAGGTATCTGCCATGGGTAAGATTCGTGCCCGTGCCGACAACGAGAAGTTGTTCTTTGACTTCACCTACCTGGATCAGCGCTGCCGTGAGCAGACCACGCTGCCTGATACGCCTACTAACCGGAAAAAGCTGGAGAAGATCCTTGAGCGCATAGAGGCGGAAATCACCCTCGGCTGCTTCGACTACGCAACCTACTTCCCTCAAAGCAGCAAGGTGCAAGAGATCAGTCGGCTGCAGGCTGGCTGTACATCGCTGAGAACACCACTGTTCAAGGATTTTGCCGAACTGTGGTTTGAGGAGATGAGGGTCGAGTGGCGTGATACGCACGCCAAAACCGTGCGCCTTACCCTTGATAAGCATTTGCTGCCTGAGTTCGGCAAGAAAGAGGTCAGCGCCATCACCAAAGCAGAACTTCTGTCATTTCGCTCGGCACTCGGCAAAGTCCCCGGGCAGAAAGGTCAGAGTCTGACAGCGACGCGAATCAACCACATCATGACGCCATTGCGCATGATCCTTAGTGAGGCAGCTGACCGCTTCGAGTTTACCTCGCCATATCTCAACATCAAATCACTGAAAGTCCCCAAGACAGACGTGGAGCCCTTCACCCTGGATGAGGTGCTGCAGATTCTCGCTGCCGTGCGTGAGGACTTCCGCAACTACTACACCGTGCGCTTTTTCACCGGCATGCGGACAGCCGAAGTTGATGGTCTGCAATGGAAGTATGTCGACTTTCAGCGGCGGCAGATTCTGATTCGTGAAACCTGGGTGGGCGGCAAGCTCGATTACACCAAGAACGACGGCTCACAGCGTGAAATTGACATGTCCGAGCCGGTCTACCAGGCGCTCCTCGGCCAGCGGGAGAAAACCGGCAGCGGACAGTTCGTCTTCTGCACCCGCGAAGGCACGCCGCACGCATACCGCAACATCAACGACCGGGTTTGGTACCCGCTGCTGCGGCACCTGGGGTTGCGGCGGCGGCGTCCCTACCAAACCCGCCATACAGCCGCGACCCTCTGGCTGGCGGCTGGTGAAAACCCGGAGTGGATCGCCCGGCAGATGGGACACACCACCACCGAGATGCTGTTCCGTGTCTATTCGCGCTATGTCCCCAACCTGACGCGGCGTGATGGCAGTGCCTTCGACAACCTAATCAAAGCCAATCTCAAGGCCTGAGGAGTTCCACCATGAAACTGATCAAACGTGACAACGTAACCCCTCTGTATCCATCGATGGAGGCTCGCGAGCATAAGTACCTCAAGCATCTGGCTTCAGCCATGAGTCACTACCTCGAGACCCCCCATGGCACTGAGCTTGTTTGCATCCTGGGCTCTGGCTACGAGAAGGATAACCGGCATGCCCTCGAAACCTGGGTCGCCTACCACCGCAACGAAGTTTTCGAAAAACGCCTGGAGGGGCGTAGCCCGCTGGATTACCTGATCGAGAAGCTTGAAAGCCTGTTGGCTAACTAAGCTCACAAGGGGCCGAAAGGCCCCTTCATCGTTCTACACCGGCAGCAGCTCATACCAATATTTGCTTGGAGCAAAAGTCGCGCTGTTGCTACAGCTCAACTTGAACATCCAGTCAGGCAGTTAAAGACCCGCGTTGAAGGATTGGTTTACTATCCGGACGCGAACCAGAGCACATTTTTCTCCTGCCCGCTGATGGGCAAGAGGGAGGCCGGGAGAACAGGGACAGTGGTAAACAAGCAACGCGTATTGGCCAGTTGGGTTGGCGGGAATGATCTAAAGGCAGTTGCAGGTGCTGAGGCTGGCCCGATTCTGGCGACCCTGAATACTGTGGCTGTTGATAAAGTCGAGCTGCTTTGTTCATACCCCGCCGAGCGCGTCGAACCCTACCTAGCCTGGCTCCGCCAGCAGGTCGATGTACCCGTCACCGCGCATTACGTGACCTTGTCTTCCCCCGTTCATTTCGGGGAGATCTACCAGGCCGCCAGTCAGCATTTAAAGCGCCTCAATACTCCCGCAAACCAGCTCTCCATTCTGCTCAGCCCCGGCACGCCGGCCATGCAAGCGGTGTGGATTCTGCTGGGCAAAACGCGATACCCGGCGACTTTCTACCAGTCTTCACTTGAGCAAGGCGTGCAGCAGGTTGAGGTGCCGTTTGAAATCGCGGCTGAGTATGTACCAGCGGCCAATGCCATCAGCACCGACAAGCTGGTTCAGCTCGCCGGGCTGGATGCCCCTGTGGATGCAGCCTTCGACAGCATCGTGACGCAGAGCGAGCGCATGCTGGTGCTCAAGGCGCAGGCGCAAATACTCGCGGCGAAGCAGGTGCCGGTGCTGATCTACGGTGAAACCGGCACCGGCAAAGAGTTGTTTGCCCGCGCCATTCACAACGCCGGCCCGCGTTCTGCAGCGCCCTTTGTTGCGGTGAACTGCGGTGCCATCGTGCCGGAGCTGATCGACTCCACCCTGTTTGGCCACAAGAAGGGCGCATTCACTGGCGCGATTGCCGATCGGCCTGGGGTGTTCCAGCAGGCTCACGGCGGCACGCTGTTTCTCGATGAGTTCGGTGAGCTGACGCCGGATGTACAGGTGCGACTGCTGCGTGTACTGCAGGAAGGCACCTTCACCCCGGTAGGCTCCAGCCAGGAACTCAAGGTCGATGTGCGGCTGATCACCGCCACTCACCGCAACCTGATGCAGGAAGTTGCTCACGGGCGCTTCCGTGAAGACCTGTTCTATCGCATCGCTGTGGGCGTACTGCACCTGCCGCCGCTTAGAGAGCGCGAAGGGGATCTGCTGTTGCTGTCCGAAGCGCTGCTGGCAGGTATTGCCAGCCAGGACACCAGTCTGGGTGATAAGAAAATTTCCGCAGAAGCAAAAAATCTTATCCTTCAGCACCCCTGGCGTGGCAACGTTCGTGAGCTGCAGTCCACTTTGTTACGCGCAGCGCTCTGGTGTCAGGGTGATTTGATTACTGCCCACGATATCGAGCAGGCACTGTTCAAGCTGCCGCAAGCGCAGGCCGATGTATTGGCCATGGATGTTACCCAAGGTATTGATCTGCAACAGGTAATTGCCGAGGTGGCAGGGCATTATCTGCGCAAGGCGCTGACGCTTACCGGCAATAACAAGACCCGGGCGGCCAGCCTGCTAGGCCTCAAAAGCCAGCAAACGCTGAGCAACTGGATGGACAAATACGGTATCGAATAAAACTGGCACGGTCCTCGCTGTAGGACCGACATGGACAGAATCGCCTTTATGAAATCAGTCAACTTCGAGTTCCTCCGCCCCGGCAACGAGCTGCTGGCCAACCTCGCCGGTCTTGCCGAGGCTGTCCTGCACATAGATCCGGGCAGCGCGCTCACCCGTCTGCGCAGCTTTGCCGAAGAGCTGACCAAAGCCATCTACAAGGAAGAACTGCTGCCGCGTATGCCGCAGTCGAGCTTCTACGACCTGGTGAAAAACCCGGTGTTTGTCGATTGCGTCAGCAAGCCGCTGGTGCACCAGATCAACTTCCTGCGCATCCAAGGCAACGACACTGCCCACGGTGCCGAAGGTGATTTGCGCAATGCCCAGCTGGCCCTGAAGACCGCCTACCAACTGGCCATGTACATGGCCATCAAGTACTACGGCACCGCGCAGGCCGCGATCCCCGCATTTGCCGAGGTCAAAGACCCAACAGCGATGCTGGCCAGTCTGCAGAAAACCGTCTCCAGCTATGAGAAGGAACTCAACCAGCAGCAGGAAGCGCTGCAGAGCGTGATGGACAAGCTGGAGCAGGAGCGCACCCGCCACCTCGACAAGGTCGACCCGCCTGCCAAGCCTGACCAGCAAAAGCGTCAGCAGCAGAGCCAGCAGGTGGCCGACAGCCTGCAGTGGAACGAAGCCAAAACCCGCGCATTGCTGATCGACGCCATGCTCCTGCAAGCCGGTTGGGATGTCAGCAATCCCGCGCAGGTCGGCCAGGAAGTCGAGGTCGACTTCCCCGGCAACGTTTCCGGCAAGGGCCGTGCGGACTACGTGCTATGGGGCGACAACGGTCAGCCCCTAGCCGTGATCGAGGCCAAGAAATCCGGCAATGTCAGCCTGCAAGCCGGGCGCGAACAGGCGCGCATGTACGCCGACGGTTTCGAGCGCATGGGCATGCAGCGCCCGGTGATTTTCTACAGCAACGGCTACGAAACCTTTATCTGGGATGACAAGCAGTACAACACCTATCGCCCGGTGTACGGCATCTACAGCAAGGACAGCCTGGAATACCTCGCCTATCAGCGCCAGTATCGCGTCCCCACGCTGGAGAAACACAACCCCGAGCTGAGCATTGCCGACCGCCCCTACCAGATCGAAGCGATCAAAACTGTCGCCGCGCACTTCCAGCAGCAGCGCCGCAAAGCCCTGATCATCCAGGCCACGGGCACCGGCAAAACCCGCGTGGCCATCGCCTTGGCTGAGTTGCTGCTGCGTACCGGCTGGGCCAAACGCGTGCTGTTCCTCTGCGACCGCAAAGAGCTGCGCGTGCAGGCCGATGACGCCTTCAAGCAAAACCTGCCCAGCGAGCCGCGCTGTGTGATCGGCGAAACCGGCAAGGTCGACCAGACCGCGCGCATCTACATCGCCACCTACCCGGGCATGATGAACCGCTTCGCCCAACTCGATGTCGGCTTCTTCGACCTGATCATCGCCGACGAAAGCCACCGCAGCATCTACAACAAGTACCGCGACCTGTTCGATTACTTCGACGCGCTGCAGGTCGGCCTCACCGCCACGCCGGTGAAGTTCATCAGCCGCAACACCTTCGATATTTTCGACTGCGAAACCACCGACCCCACCTTCGAGTTCGGCCTCGATGCTGCCATCAATAATGAGCCGCCGTATCTGGTGCCATTCCGCGTGAAGGACCTCACCACGGACTTCCTACGCGACGGCATCCACTACAACGACCTCAGCGACGAGCAAAAGCGCCAGCTCGAAGAGGACCTCGGCGAGGAGGAGGCCAAGCGCACCACCATCGCCGGCAAGGACATTGGCCGCAAAATCTTCAGCGAAGACACCGACCGCATCATCCTGGAAAACCTGATCAACAACGGCATCAAGGATGAGACTGGCTCACTGGTCGGCAAAACCATCGTCTTCGCCCAGCGTCAGGACCACGCCGAGCACCTGGAAAAGCTCTTCTGCAAGCTCTACCCGCAGTACGGCACCAAGGTCTGCAAGGTCATCCACAACGCCATCCCGCATGTGGACACCCTGATCAAGGAATTCAAAAAGCCGGACAACGACTTCCGCATCGCCATTTCGGTCGACATGCTCGACACCGGCATCGACGTACCCGAAGTGGTCAACCTGGTGTTCGCCAAGCCGGTCAAATCCTGGGTCAAGTTCTGGCAGATGATCGGCCGCGGCACACGCCTGCGCCCCAACCTGTTTGGCCCCGGTAAACACAAAACCGAGTTCCTGATTTTCGACCACTACGGCAACTTCGATTTCTTCGAGCAGGAGTATCAGGAGCCGGAAGACACCGGCAGCAAATCCCTGCTGCAAACCACCTTCGAGGCCCGCTTGGCGCTGGCCCAAGCTGCACTGCGTCACAACCATGCCGCTGCCTTTGATGCCGCCATTGCCCTGCTGCGCGCCGATATCAACGACCTGCCCGACACCAGCGTTGCGGTAAAGCGTGAGCTGCGCGCCGTGCACCAGTTGCAGCAAACCCAGCAGCTGCAACAGTTCGATGGCAAAACCCAACACCTGCTGGCTAACACCATTGCCCCGCTGATGTCCGCCCGCGTGCTGCGCGACAAACACGCCACTGCGCTGGATAAGCTGATCGCCGGTATTCAGTGCTGCCTGGTCGAGCAGGCCACCTGCTTCGAGGACGGCAAAATTGCCCTGCTGGCCGAGTTGGACAAGCTCGCCGTGAATATCCAAGCCGTACGCCAGAAGGATGCCCTGATTGCCGAAGTACGCAGCGCCGACTTCTGGCTGCAGCCGAGCATCGACAAGCTGGAAAACTCCCGCCAAGAACTGCGCGGCATCATGAAATACCGGCAAACCGGCAGCACTGGCGGCTATGACATGCCCAGCACTTCTACTGGCGATGACGGCGTAGAAGTGAACGAGCGCAAGGTGGTGATTGCCGGTGCCAGCGAGGCCATGATCTACCGCCGCCGCCTCAAGGACATCCTTGCCGGCATGCTCGCCGCCAACCCGACCCTGCAGAAAATCCACAAGGGCGAACCCATTGCCGAGACCGAGCTGAAAACCCTGACCTCGACCATCCTCACCAGCCACCCCGGCGTCAGCCTGGAGGTGCTCAACGAGTTCTACGGTCGCACAGCGGATCAACTGCACCTCACCGTGCGCGAGATCATCGGCCTGGATGCACACGTCATTGAGGAACACTTCAAGCAGTTCCTCCATGCCCATCCCAGCCTGACCGCCCAGCAGGTGCGCTTTATGAACCTGCTGAAAAACTACATCGCCCAGCACGGCAGCATCGTGATTGAAACACTCTACGACGCGCCGTTTTCCAGCATCTCCCACGAGGGCATTGACGGCGTGTTCGCCCCCGCCGATGTCACCGAGCTGGTGGCCGTGCTCAAACCCTTCTTGAAGAACCCCGAACAGCCCGGCACATCCGCCTGATGGCCGTACAACCTACAGATCGAGACCACTGAATGCTCACCGGCAAAATCCGCAACGATATCGACAAGCTCTGGGAAAAATTCTGGACGGGCGGCATCACCAACCCGCTGACTGTGATCGAACAGATCAGCTACCTGATGTTCGCCCGCATGCTCGACATGCAGGAAGACGTGGCCGAGCGCAAAGCCAACCGCACCGGCAAGCCCTTCGACCGTCTGTTCCCCAATACGCCGGAAGGCCAACTGCTGCGCTGGAAGAACTTCCGCAACATGAGCGGCAAGGAGCTGCACAGCCACCTCAAGCAGAAGGTCTATCCATTCTTCGCCAAGCTCGGTGGTGCCGAAGGCGAGGGCGGTGAGCGCGAAGGCCTTGGCCATATCAGCGAGTACATGCAGGACGCCGATCTGGAGATCAAGAACGAGTCCGTGCTCACTTCCGCCGTGGAGATGGTCAACGACCTGCCGCTGACCCAGAGCGATGTAAAGGGCGATATTTACGAATACCTGCTCAGCAAGCTCACCACCGCCGGCATCAACGGCCAGTTCCGCACCCCGCGCCATATCATCGACGCGATGATCGAACTGATCGCCCCGCAGCCCACCGAGGTGATCTGCGACCCGTCCTGCGGCACCGCCGGCTTTCTCGCCCGCACCATGGAATACCTCAACCGCGTGCATTCCAGCCCGGAAGGCACCTTCACCGACGAAGACGGCAACCTGCATTACTCCGGCGACCTGCTCGAACCTTACCGCCAGCACATCAACAGCCAGATGTTCTGGGGCTTTGACTTCGACACCACCATGCTGCGCGTCTCCAGCATGAACATGATGCTGCACGGCGTGAACGGCGCGAACATCCGCTACCAGGACACCTTGAGCAAATCCATCAAGGAGCACTACCCGCGTCAGGAGCAGGACTTCTTCGACGTGGTGCTGGCCAACCCGCCGTTCAAAGGCAGCCTGGATGAAACCAACACCAACCCCGACGTGCTCGGCCTGGTGAAAACCAAGAAGACCGAGTTGCTGTTCGTCGCCCATATCCTCCGCTCGCTCAAGCTCGGTGGCCGCGCCGCCGTGATCGTGCCGGACGGCGTGCTGTTCGGCTCATCCAAGGCCCACCAGCAACTGCGCCAGGAGCTGCTCGACAACAACCAGTTGGAAGGCATCGTCAGCCTGCCCAGCGGCGTATTCAAACCCTACGCGGGTGTCAGCACCGCCATCCTGATTTTCACCAAGGGCGGCACCACCGAGCGTGTGTGGTTCTACGACCTGCAGGCCGACGGCTACTCGCTGGATGACAAACGCACCGAGCTGAAAGGCGAGGGCAGCAACGACCTGCCCGATGCCATCGCCCAATGGCACAAATACCGGCAGATGGTCGAGGGCAACGTTAGCGCCAGCACCATCAACACCCTGTTCGGCGACAAGCGCAAAAAGGCCTTTGTCGTGTCCGCCGAGGATATCGCTGCCAACAAGTACGACCTCTCCATCAACCGCTACAAGGAAGTGGAGTACCAGCAGGAGCAGTACGAGGACCCGAAGGTGATTCTGCAACGGCTAAAAGGGTTGGAGCAGGAAATCATGGCGGATCTGGATGAGCTGGAGAGGTTGCTGTGATGAATCTCGTTCCTTTTGGGAGTGTATGCAGCCTTCAGAACGGGAGAGCATTTAAGCCGGAGGAGTGGTCCGCCTCGGGCACTCCTATTGTTCGAATCCAAAATCTGAATGATGAAAGTAAACCTTTCAATTACTGCGATTTTGAGGTGGAAAAAAGATTTCATGTTGATTCGGGGGACTTACTTTTTTCTTGGTCTGGTACCCCAGGGACTTCCTTTGGTGCATTCTTTTGGAATCGGGGCAAGGGCTTTTTAAATCAACACATTTTTAGGGTTGATATTGATGAACGTCATATCGACAAAAACTATCTTCGATATGCAATAAACTCTAAGCTGGACTTGATTATTGACCAGGCTCATGGCGGAGTTGGCCTTAAGCACATTACTAAAGGCAAGCTTGAAGCAGTAGAAATCCCCCTCCCACCCCTGCCCGAACAAAAGCGCATCGCTGCCATCCTCGACAAGGCCGACGCCATCCGCCGCAAACGCCAGCAAGCCATCCAGCTCGCCGACGACTTCCTCCGCGCCGTGTTTCTGGACATGTTCGGCGACCCGGTGACCAATCCGAAGGGATGGGATCTGTTGCCGTTTTCAGCGGTCGGCACTCTAGATAGAGGTAAATCAAGGCACAGGCCGAGAAATGATCCAGCTCTTTTGGGAGGTATTCATCCGCTAATCCAAACCGGCGAGGTGGCGAACTCTCGGGGGTATATCAAAGAGCACTCCGCAACATACTCCGATCTTGGCTTGGCGCAGAGCAAGAAATGGGATGCCGGCACGCTATGCATAACAATTGCGGCGAATATTGCTAAAACGGGAATTTTGACTTTTCCGGCTTGCTTCCCTGATAGCGTGGTTGGATTTATTCCGAATAAGCATGTGACTGTTGAGTATGTTCAGCACTGGCTGGGCTTTTTACAGAAAAACTTAGAAGAGAATGCCCCTCAGGCTGCTCAAAAAAATATCAATCTTGAAATTCTCAGGGCACTTTTGATTCCCGTTCCGCCAAAGTCAGAGCAAGAACAGTTCAGTTCAATGGTGGCCGGCATTCTTGCCATTGAGGAGAAGATAGCCAGCTCCAGCGATGCATTAGGTAATGCATTCGATGCGCTAAGCCAAAAAGCCTTTTCCGGCCAGCTGTAGATAAGGTAATCCCCATGCGCCTCAAGTCCGTCAAACTTACCCATTTTTTCGGCTATCGCGCCACCAGGGTTATCCCATCGACGCAGCCATGAGTTGCCACGGCTTCTGCCTTAAATAACGTATTAAAGGAAAATAAAGATGAGTGATCACAGCAAATTACTCGAAGATGCACTGAAGCAAGATAGTCAAATTGGTGCTGATTTTATTGGGAAGATATTCAGTCGGATCAATAGCGTTCTAAATTACCAACCGGTAGTCGGTGTTTTTGGTAAGACCGGCGCGGGCAAGTCCAGTCTGTGCAATGCGGTATTCGGCAAAGACGTGTGCGAGATCAGCGATATTGCCGGCTGCACGCGTAAGCCGCAGGAAGTCATCCTCGATATCGGTGGTAAAGGCATTAAACTGCTGGATGTGCCCGGCGTTGGTGAAAGCAATGAGCGGGATAAGGAGTATGCCGAGCTTTACCGTTCTATACTGCCTGAGCTTGATCTGGTGCTGTGGGTAATTAAGGGCGATGATCGGGCGTTCTCATCAGATGAAACATTCTATAAGAGTCTGGTGAGGCCTTATATTGATAAAGGGCGTCCATTTATTATTGCTCTCAATCAAGTCGATAAGATTGAGCCGTTTCGCGAGTGGGATGAAAGAGCTCAAAAGCCAGGGGCCAAGCAGGCAGAAAATATCGAACAAAAGCGTATGAGTGTGGCAAAGATTTTTGATTTGCCCTACTCGTGCGTGATCCCAGTATCGGCCAATGAAAAATATGGGCTCGTTCAGCTGGTTGAAAAGATTATTGAGGTCCTGCCGGCGGATAAGAAAGCAATTGTTCTTGATTCTGTTAAGGCTGAAAACCGCTCTGAAAACTCAAAAGCAGAGGCCAAGGATGGTTTGATTGGCGAGATATTTAACATAGTGACCGATATTATTCCTGTTGCGCCAATCGCGAAGGCTGCAGTAAAGCTGGTAACAAAGGTGTTGAACAAAATATTCAGCTGGTGGTAGTCAGTGGATATAACTAAGTACCGCCTCCACCGCGGTGATATCAGCGAGCTCTCAAAGCGCTTCCCCGCGTTTGACCAATTTAAAGACGCCGATCGTTTCGGCTGGCATAAGTGGGTCGATCAAACGACGGGGCTTGGATACTTGGAGCGAATGGTTTTATTTATCGGAAAGTCTGGCTATGGCAAGTCCACCACAGTTAACGCCCTGATCGGTCGGCCTATTCTTGAAACCAGTGACGTAGAGGCGTGTGCCCGCGAGTGCCAATGTCTCGACTTTCATATTGGTAATAACTATTGGCTGTCATTGGGCGATTTTCCGGGTATAGGTGAAAGCCTTGAGCGCGATGTGGAGTACTTAAAGCTTTATTCTGATTTTTTTAGTTATGCTTCCGCGATCGTCCATGTGCTTAGGGCTGATACTCGGGACTATGCCGTAGACGAGCAGGCAGTAAGACATTTGACCCAGGCCTCAGAGCTTAAGCGCAAAGTCATTTACGCGCTTGGGCAATGCGACAAAGTTGAGCCCATCACTCGTCATCTGCATCAGGCTCCAACAGCTGAGCAACTAACAAATATCGACCTGAAGCTGCGCGAGGTTACCAAGGTGTTTTCGCCACATCATCCGGTTGTGCCTTATTCGGCTGAGACGGGGTGGAACATGGCTGTACTGAGTAATGAAATCGTTCGTGTTGCACTCGGTGAGTAATTGCTGAAACAAGGACTAACTCTATGGCGCTTGATTTGAGCAACACCTTGGTTGTGGGCATCTCGGCAACTGCTCTGTTCGATATGAGCGAGTCCGATCAGATGTTCAAGGCGGCACTGGAGGCTGACCCGGAAAGCGTGATCGACAACTACCGTCGCTATATGCAGGAGCGCGAGGACGAGCCACTGGTGCCTGGCACCGGGTATCACCTGGTCAAGGCATTGCTTGACCTCAACCGACATATGAAAGCTGAAGACACCTCCCCGCTGGTTGAGGTAGTGGTGATGTCGCGCAACAGCCCGGACACCGGTATTCGAGTGCTCAAGACCATTCGCCGCGATCAGTTGGCAATCACCCGTTCAGCTTTTACCGGCGGCGAATCGGTGGCCGACTATATGGACGCCTTCGATGTGGACCTGTTTCTGACCACGAATGTGGAGGACGCGCAAAAGGTCATCGACTCCCGGCAGTGCGCCGCAGCAATCCTTAAGGCCCCGCCGGCTAATGCCCCGCAAATCCCCGAGGGACAGGTGCGTATCGCCTTCGACGGTGATGCGGTGCTGTTCTCCGACGCCAGTGAACTGGTCTACAAAACTCAGGGGTTGGATGCGTTCAAGGCTCAGGAAGATGCGCTGCAACATACACCAATGGATGAGGGCCCCTATGCCAGCTTGTTGATAAAGTTGGCCCGTCTGCAGGAGCGCCTGCCCACCGGTGGCAGGGATTCTCCTATCAGAATCGCCATCGTTACCGCACGCAACTCTCCATCTGAGATGCGCGTCATTAACACCCTGCGTGCCTGGGGTGTGTATGTCGATGAGGCGTTCTTTTTGGGGGGTGTTGGCAAGCCCAAAGTCCTTCGCGCCTTCAACCCGCACATCTTCTTCGACGACCAGGATGTGCACTTGGAAGCCGCTGCCAATCTGGTACCCTCTGGCAAAGTGCCATACCTTTCCCGCTCGGGCCTGGTAGATCTGCTACCTGCGGCAAGCGGGTAGATTCGTTTTTACGCATGCAAAGGAATGCCCATGTCAGCGCAGAAGTACTCCGTTAATCAGCACCTGATCGAAACCTTGCTGACTTGGGTGAAATCCGGGGAGATTGCCATACCGGAAATTCAGCGGCCGTTCGTGTGGGATGCCACCAAAGTGCGTGACCTGATGGACAGCCTGTATCAGGGCTTTCCGGTGGGTTACATCATTGCCTGGCGCAACCCGACGGTGAAGCTGAAAGACGGCTCGCTGGCCGAGGGCAAGAAGGTGTTGATCGATGGCCAGCAGCGGGTCACGGCGCTGACAGCCGCCATCGCCGGGCAGCAGGTGGTCAATCAGGATTACCAGCAGGTGCGTATCCGCATCGCCTTCCACCCCATCGAAGAACGCTTCGAGGTCAGTAACCCGGCCATTGAGAAGGACAAAGCCTGGTTTGCTGATATCGCGCCCATCGTTAACGGTGAACATAAGGCACATAAGGTCGGTCGCGACTACCTGGAGCTAAACCCTGACGTCGATGAAGACCTGCTTTACGAGCGGCTGGACCGGTTGTGCGATATCACCAAGAAGCAGATCGGCCTGATCGAGCTGGCGGCAGATCTGGATATCGAGACGGTCACCGAGATCTTTATCCGCATCAACTCCAAGGGTGTGGTGCTTAGCCAGGCGGACTTTGTCATGTCGAAGATCGCCGCTAACGAGGAGTTCGATGGCAACACCCTGCGCAAGGCCATCGACTACTTCTGCCACCTGTCCATTGCGCCGGAGTTCTACGCGCATATCGAGAACAACGATAAGACCTTCGTGCAGACCGAATACTTCAAAGCTATGCGCTGGCTGAAGAGTGAAAACGACGACCTCTACGACCCCAGCTACTCGGACATGCTGCGCGTGGCCTTCACCACCAAGTTCAATCGTGGACGGCTGTCGGATCTGGTAGGGCTGCTCTCTGGCCGTAACTTCGAGACGCGTAGCTACGAGAAGGAAATCGAAGAAGCGTCCTTCAAGACCCTGAGCGAAGGGGTCAGGGAGTTCATCAATGAAACGCACTTCAAACGCTTCCTGATGATCATCCGTTCGGCCGGCTACGTGGACAGCTCCATGATCGGCTCGGTCAACGCGCTGAACTTCGCCTATGTGCTGTACCTCAAGCTCAAACGCGACCTGGGCAACAACCCCAATATCGAAAGCTGGGTGCGCCGCTGGTTCGTGATGTCGCTGCTTACCGGGCGCTATTCGGGTTCGCCGGAGTCCAGGTTCGACAAGGACATCAAGGCCGTGCACGAGCGAGCATTTGCTGACGTACTGGCTGATATCGAAGCGGCTGAACTGTCTGATGCCTTCTGGGACTTCGGTCTGCCGCAGGCCTTGAACACCTCGTCCGTCAACGCCCCGGCTATCAAGGTGTTCTGGGCCGCACAGGCCAATCGCGGTGACAAGGGCTTCCTGTCCAAGGACATCACCGTGCGCGACATGCTCACGCACCACGGTGACATCCACCACATCTTCCCGAAGAACTTCCTCAAGCAGCGGGGGCTGCTCAGAAGCAAGTACAACCAAGTGGCCAACTACGTGTACGTGCAGCAGGAAGTGAACATCAAGATCGGCGACACCGCCCCGGCCGCTTATATGGCGAAGGTCTTTGACCAGTGTCAGCAAGGCGCTGCGCACTACGGTGCGATCATCAGCCTGGATGCCCTTAAGGCCAACCTGGCGGCCAACTGCCTCCCGGATGACCTCGCTGCCTATCAGCCTGAGCAGTTCGAAACCTTCCTCACCGAACGCCGCCGACTGATGGCGCAGAAGATCAAGCAGTATTACTGGGGGTTGTAAGCGGTCATGTGGTGTAAATAAATTTTCAGCTGCATAAGAAATATTACTTATGTCGCAATGCCCTCAGCCTTTCCGAGTGCATAACATGCTGTTTTCAAAGGAACACATGAGTTGGCACGGAATGCGCTAAAGGATAGAAACACCTGATTACCAAGGAAGTATGAAAATGTCAGAACTCAAAAAATTCCAAGTCCAAACCGCTCGCCCGCTGCCGATCATCGTATTGGCCGACACTAGCGGCAGTATGTCGGTCGACGGCAAGATCGAAGCCCTTAACAAGGGGCTCAAGGACATGATCAACAGCTTTGCTGGCGAAAGCCGTCTGCGTGCAGAGCTGCAGGTCAGCTTGATCACCTTTGGCGGCAGTCAGGCTGAGTTGAACCTCCCGCTAACCCCCGCTCATCAGCTAAAAAGCTTTACCCCGCTTGTGGCAGACGGAATGACTCCGCTGGGCGGTGCGTTGACGCTTGCCTGCGACATGATCGAAGACAAGGACTGCATCCCCTCCCGTGCCTACAAGCCGGTAATCGTGTTGGCTTCCGACGGTTACCCGAATGATGACTGGCAAGGCCCCTTTGCTCGGCTGATCAATGGCGAACGCTCTTCAAAGGCCACTCGCTTTGCCATGGCTATTGGTGCTGATGCGGATGAAGCCATGCTCGGCGACTTCGCCAATGACCCAGAGGCCCCATTGTTCCGCGCTGAAAATGCGGGCGATATATATCGGTTCTTCCGCGCAGTAACTATGAGCGTCAGCGCGCGCAGCCAGTCGGCCACGCCTAATCAATCAACTCCCTTGCAGATCCCCAGCTCTGACGATCAAGACTGGGAGTTCTGATGCGCTTGTTGGCAAGCGGGGCTTCGGTGCGGGGCCCTGCTCATTTTTTGGATGGCTCACCGAATCAGGATGCCCTGTGCGTCAGCGGCCTCACAGGCGGGTGGTGCATTGCAGTGGCTGACGGACTGGGCAGCCGCCCGCTTAGCCATCTGGGTTCGCGTAAAGCCGTGCAACTGTTCAAGCAACTCGCCCGCCAACAGCGTGGCATTGCCCATGAGTCGGTAGCCCACAACCTGCGTGATGCCTGGCTGGCTCACTTTGGTGAGCGCTATCAGCTGCATGAAACAACCTGCCTCTGGGCCAGGGTAAACGATCAGGGTCACGGCGTGGCGGGCCAGGCTGGCGATGGCTTATTGCTAGTCAGGAGTCAGGGTGTGTTCAGAATCGTAACTGATGCGCGCCAAGGCTTTGGCAACCAGACCACGACCTTGGCGCAGGCGGCAGAGGCCGACTGCAGCCTAACTTTCGCGTTGTGCCAGGCCGGTGACGGCGTGTTGCTGATGACCGATGGCATCTCGGATGACCTGATTCCGGAACAACTGGAACCATTCTTCGATGCGATTTATCAACGTCAGCTGAGCATTAGCAAACGCCGCATGCGCCAGTGGCTGACCCGGGAATTAAACGGGTGGTCCACTCCACGTCATGGCGATGACAAGACAATCGCTGGAATATTCAGAACGGATTGAAGCAGATGACCGCGACCACAAAAGCGGCGGGTAACCGCAGCGTAAAGGACACCAAAGGCTCAGTTTATGAATTGCGTGGAGAGCTGAGCAGGGGTGGGCAGGGTATCGTTTACCACACTCAGTATCCCCAAGTTTTGATCAAAGGCTTTACCAATAAGGATGCCCATGCGCGCTTGCGTTGGAGCCGCCATATTGCCTGGTTGACTCGCGCGGAGCTCAGCGGGCTGAAATTGGCGAGGCCGCTAAAGTTGCTGGCTGAGCCACGCTGTGGCTATGTCATGGAGCTTATGGATGGGTTGGTGCCACTGCAGAGTCTGTTTGACAGCTTCGTCGCTGCTGAAGACGAGGCATCAGCCGATTACCTGCGCCAAGGCGGCTTGCGGCGTCGCATCCGCATTTTGAGCCAACTCGCCCGCACACTGAACCAACTGCATGCCCGTGGGATGCTTTATGGTGATCTCTCTCCCAGCAATATCTTTGTGTCAGATGATCCTGACCATGCAGAAACCTGGTTGATTGATTGCGACAACATCAGCCTTGAGTCTCACAGTGGTTTGACCGTGCATACAGCGGACTATGGTGCGCCCGAGGTTGTCCGTGGCGATGCGCTTCTGTCCAGCCTGACGGACATTTGGAGTTTTGCGGTCATCGCCTATCAGTTGCTGACTCATAACCATCCGTTTAAGGGTGAGATGGTCAGTGACGGCGAGCCCGAGGAAGAAGAAGCTGCGCTTCGCGGCGAGCATCCCTGGATCAATGACACGCAGGACGATGCCAATCAGTGCTTTGCCAACTTGCCGATTCAGTTGCTTGAACACAGCAAGCTACCCGAGTTGTTTGGCCGTTGTTTTGAAGCGGGCCTGCGCAATCCTGTTGAGCGTCCAAGCATGGCTGAGTGGCTTGAGGCTTTGGCAGAGATTGATGAGCGCATTTATTGCTGCTCAGGTTGTGGCGGCACCACTTTGCTCCCAGCTGGGCTTGGTTCAGCTGAAGATGCTGAGTGTTTTTTCTGCGACAAGCCTGTTGATAGCCGGCTGGTCTTGCTTGAAGAGTTCATCTCCTTGCCGGCAGAAGAAGATTCTGCGGAAGGTGAGAGGTATGCAACCGGGCGCAAGGTCTGGCTTCAGCCTGGTGTTGAGATTGAGCTGAAGCGTCTGATGCCAACGTATAACTATGACCAATGGCCTGCAGATCATATCCGGATCGAATACAACGAAAAGGGTCTGGTTATTCATCCGCTAGCAAAGGAAAAACCTCAACTTCAACTACAGCGAGGAGAGGCCAAAAAGCCTTTGGAGCGTCAACAAGGGTTACCCGAAGCTCTGCGTGGGCAGCATAAAGAGCCGTATCTGATTCACGTGGGTCTGCCGGAAAAATCCAGCCTTGGTGCAACCGAGCTTGGGAAGTCCTATGTCATTTGGCAGTTCAGGTGGTGATGGCATATGGAACTTAAAGACTTTCCCATGCTGTCCGAGGATGTGCTGATTCTTTCCACGGATGAGCGCATTGACCGCTTTCAAATCGGCCAGGCGATTTTCATCCAGGCTTATCAGGATGAATGGCTGGCAGTGCAGGGCGACGAACGCGTCAAAGTAAGCTGCTCCTCCGCCGATCAGGATCTTTTTAGCCGGCTGGCTCTGCGAGATCAGGTGCGTTGGCTACTGACCAGTAAGCAGGGCAGCAATAGGCTTTTGCTGCAGTACTGTGCGCCGGTTGAAGTGTCTGCCATGCAGCTTGAGATTGGGGTCGATGAGCTGATTGCCGATGACCTCTTCAGCAAGCAGGAAATCGCAGATAAGAACATAGACCTGGCTTGCCGCTGGTTAGCCGATCAGTTCCTTGTACGTGGTCTTGAAGAAGGCGACTGGCTTACAGTTGCTCGATTCAGCAATAGCACCTCAAAAGGTGGTTTCCAGTTGCTGGGCAAGGGCTGGCGTGCGGATATTGAGCAACTGCAAGATCGTGGTCTTCTGATCAAACGCATTGCACGTCACTCGCGTCGTGACGGCGCCTATTCGTTACTGATCGGTCAGTTCGAGTTTCGTGATGCCTCCGTTGCTGCAGTTCTCCAAAGTGCAAGCCAGCAAGCATTGCTGGAGGCTGCCCTGCGCGACAGCGCCAGTTATCTTGAGTTGTGGAATCTCTACAACGATAAAGAATGGCAGGGCGCATTAAAGACGGCTGAGACCTTGCGCGCACTGCGCTTCGTTCAATGGGAGGGCGTTGAAGAAGGACGTGAGAATGTATGGCGGTTGACCCCGAAATCGCTGGATGACTATAGGGAGTTTCGTGAGCGTTGGCGCTCACTTGAACTGCCATCAAACACACAAGTTGATCTCGGTGTGGAGCCTCCAGATTGGGCGGAGGAGCTTGTTACAGAAGAAGCGAAGGCCGATCAGAATACTCCGCGAGGCAGTATACGTTTTGAGCGTGACGCTATTGTTTTCAAGCCGGCTTCAACCAGGCCCGGAGTCCGTCCAAAAAAGCCGGAAGGCTGGCTCTACCTGTCACTAGCGGGGCACCGTACTGTTGGTAAAAGACGTCTTGCTGCCAAACAGTCGATTGATTCGGGCAAGCGCCTGCCACAACTAAAATGGTTGCTGGAAGGTGTAACTGTGCCAGCTTCAAGGCGACGGACAATGAATGGGTTGACGCCCTATGCGCTGGAAACCTTCAAAGGCGGAAAGCCGACTGAGAAGCAGGCGCTGGCGTTGGATGCAGCACTCAATACTCCTGATATCGCCATCATTATTGGTCCGCCCGGAACAGGGAAAACGCAGGTCATCGCCGCACTTCAGCGTCGCCTTGCGGAGGAAACCCAAGATAGAAATATCGCTGCACAGGTTCTTATCAGCAGTTTCCAGCACGATGCAGTAGACAATGCGCTGGATCGTAGCGATGTATTTGGCTTGCCGGGTGCTCGTGTGGGCGGCAAGCGCGGAGCACAAGATGAGGTGTCGGTAATTGATCCCTGGCTGGATCGGCAAGGCACTCATTTGCAGGAGAAGATCGCTGAGCAATACAGCAAGTATCCTGAACTGCAACTTATCCGGGACCTGACGACCCGATTAGCCCTGGCCAGAATGGCTGGTATTTCGCCAAGCCATCAAGCGCAGACCTTCACCGGTATTTTGAGTGCACTGCGTGAGCTGGATGGTAACGGTTTGATCCTGCCGCCAAAGCTTGAAACCCGACTTGAAGACTACATCGAGCACTTGCAAAGACAGAGCCCGGCTGCCAAGACGAATGGACAACAGTTTTTCGCTTTGAGGCGAATCCGAGCATTGCGGGTAGAACGAAATTCTTTCAGCGACGACGGGCCTGATCGTGCCTGGGACTTGCTGAGTTGGTTGAAGCGCGACATCGCTGACGCGAGCACCGACTGCCTTGCGTTGCTGCAAGAAGCGGCAGACAGCTCGCAGCCCTCGGATGCGCTGTTGCATGACCTGGCGGCCTTGAAAGACACACTGCTCGATCAGTTCATGCCCGATTACCGACCGGCGCAACTCAGGCAGCAGGCAGACCCTGAAGCCCTTGCTTTACTCGATGAAATTGATCGTTTTGTTGAGCACAGGCTGCGCCAACGAAAGCAGGGCGTGGCTTGGGTACTGGAACAACTTGCTGACAGCCTAGAAATGGACCGAAGGGCTGCGCAGGCAATTGTTTATGAGTATTCCATGGTAGTGGGTGCTACCTGTCAGCAGGCAGCAGGCAAACAGATGGCAAGCCTTAAGGCTCTCCCTGGTCTGGATAGCCCTGGTGTCGACTTCGATACTGTAGTGATCGATGAGGCGGCCCGAGCGAACCCTCTAGACCTCTTTATCCCCATGTCCATGGCCAAACGCCGTGTGGTGTTGGTCGGGGATGACCGGCAGTTGCCGCACATGCTTGAGCCAGACATCGAAGGGCAGCTACAAGAAGAACATCTGCTCACCGAACTGCAGCTGATGGCTTTTCGCTCCAGTCTTTTCGAACGCATGCGGGTCAAGCTGCAAGACTTGGAAAAGGTAGACAACATTCGCCGTGTCGTAATGCTGGATACCCAGTTTCGTATGCATCCATTACTCGGTGAGTTTGTCAGCAAGCAGTTTTATGAATCGGTCGGCTTGGGCCAGATTCACACCCTTCGCCGTGCCGATGAATTTGCATTTACCGAAGCATTTCTCGCCGGTCTTGGTCCGTTGGCCGCTGATTATCGTGACCGAATTTGCCAGTGGATTGATGTGCCTGCATCGCAAGGCAAAGATCAGCGCAGTGGTACAAGCCGAGTCAGAGAGGCTGAGGCGCAACGCATCGCGGATGAGGTGGTCAGGCTTCTGAAAGCGGGGGGAGACAGTCTTTCGATCGGCGTTATTACCTTCTATGCAGCCCAGCGCGACTTGATCATGGAAAAACTCGCTGAGCAGCGTATCGGCGATACCCCTCTGATGGAGTTCCGCAATGGGGCCTTCGAGCCGCACGAGCATTTCAAGTGGGCAAGAAAGGTACGTGGGGACGGCTCAGAAAGTCTGGAGGAAAGATTACGGGTCGGATCGGTCGACGCCTTCCAGGGTAAAGAATTTGATGTTGTGCTCTTGTCTTGCGTTCGTACCTATACCCCCGCAAAGCCTCTGCATAACGCCGACGATAATGCCGAGCGTGAAAAGCAACTAAATCGGCAGTTTGGTTTTTTACGCTTACCCAACCGAATGAACGTAGCCATGAGTCGTCAGCGGCAAATGCTGATTTGCGTCGGGGATGCGGCTTTAGCCACTGCACCTGAGGCTACTGAAGCTGTACCAGCGCTGGCTGCTTTCCATCAGATGTGCGGAGGTGAACGTGGCCGCATTCGTTGAGTCGGGCTTGTACCTAAAGTTTGATGCTAAGCCCAGAGGTAAGAGAAAGGCATTGCTTTGGCCGGTACTGGTACACCGTGTTCTGTATCCAGACCCCAAACGGCCACAATTGAACCTACTGCAGCGAGCGGTACTTGGTTTGGTTCGTGCCAAAACTGTACGTGCAGAGGATCTTGCTGAATTGACTGGGCTTCACCTGAATCTGATCAAGTTGATACAGGCTCAGTGTGTCAGTAATGGATGGCTGGTTGATAACGCAGATGCCCTGACACTCAATGGCGAAAGGCTCTTGGATGATCAGGATGTCGCTGATACCAATATGAAATCCGGCTATTTATTGCAGGACGCGCTCACCGGAAAATTTTGGCCTCGCCTTGTTGTGCAACTGAGCCAAATGGAGCCTGTGGACCAAATGGCTCGGTTCCCCGAGTTCATGATCGAGAGGAAAACAGGTCAATCCATCCGGCCCTTCAAGATTGCCGCTGCACATACCAAGCTACCAAGCCTAGATCATGAGTCGTTGATGTTTGCCTACCGTGATTACCGTGAGGATTACTCGGCGTCACGGCAACTGGGAGAGTCAACGGGTTTACCTGAGCACGTTAGTTTGCAAGGTGTTCAGCGTCTGGACGCCATTGCTCAGCCCGCTCGGGTTCTGGTTTGGGTAACCGCCGATGAGCATGGACAGGGTCTGTGGGCTGTCAAGGACCCTTTTGGATTGCGGGAGAATGCGTGGTGGTTGCAGGAATCACTTCTTCAAGCGATTGAGCAGGATGATCGCTTGCTTGCTCATCTTGAGAGCCTGGTCGGTATTGCGCGAATAGAAAACCAGCCTGTTGATGAGTGGCTTGAAGCGCTGCGCAAACAGACAGAGCTTCAGGTGCTGATTGAATATCCCTGGGTGGAGCGCCAGCCAGATATCAAACGGCATCTGGCGGCATTGCTGGTGCGTCGGGAGAAGCTGCAGCAGGGTGATAACAGCCACCAGGAACTGGATGCGGCCCTAGTAGAAAGTCAGAAGCTGCTTGAGGTGCTGATGCAGTGGCTAATTCGCACCTACCCCGCGGATGTGGGTGTATTGCCCACGCAGCAAAGACTCGACTTTAAGCTCAATCAGAACCTTCTCAAGGCTTTGCAGGTGCCTGCCTTAACAGCTGATGTCATCAATCTACTGGCTAGGCAAAAACTTGATCAGGTCATTCGCGCCTGCGCTACACCTGTTTCCTCACTAAAGGCACTGCTTTTTGCTGCGGTCATGGGAACACTCAATGAATCACGCCATCCTCTCAAGGTGATGGGGCAAAACGAGCTGCAGCTTAAGAAGCTGTTGGAGCTGGCAGATCTGCGCAATCAGAGCAGCCATGCCCAAAGCAGCTTTACAGGCAAACAACCAATTCAACTCACGACACGTGTGGCGCTGGACAGTATCCAGTTCGCCCTGAGCTTTACTGCACAGTTTAAGGAATGGATGTAATGGGGAAGAAGAGCGCGAATAAATTTGGCCCTCAACAAGTGCCTGCAGCAGCTGCAGTATCACGTCCTTCGCTGGAGAAGCAGCTTCATACTTGGGAGGCTTCATTTGAGAGCGCCTCCAAGGTTTACCAGTCGTTTGATATGAGCATGAGTATCCATGTGGATCAGGACTGGTTACTTAGTGTGCTTGAAAGGTTTCAGGCCGAAGGTGACACCGATCTAGCGCGCTGGATTGAGCGATTTGCCGATTTCTGCAAAGAGCTGGTTAAGCTCAAGGAGCGTTTACACGAGGAGTATGCAGAGCGCTGGGATCAGGCCAACAACCTAGTCGCCGGTATTGGCTCAAGGGAGCAGGCACTTGCAGAGCAACAGGATGCTTTCGCGACTGCAAAGGCAGCCTTTGATCAAGCAAAGGCTGCCTTTGAAGACGAGCAGGCCCAACTGGCGCGTAAGAAATCAGAGCTGCTGGATGCAGAGCGCTCACTTAACCTGCGCGAAGCCAACGCTCAGGCGGGTTTTGTCGAGCAGAATGAACAGGCCTTGCGCCAGCTTGAGGAGCGTCAACAACAACTTATCAAGCAGCAAGAAAGCTCACTACGAGAGCTGCAGGATGAAAAGCGCAAGCTTGATGCCGAGCTGGCACAAGCTGCCCGACGCTTGGCAGAGATCAAATATAACTGCTCCGAGGAAGAATCTGAGCGCATAAAGCAGCTCGATGATCGTGAACATGAAATCAAGCAGAGCAAGATGGAGCTTGATCGTGAGCGCAGTCGTATGGATCGCGAGTGGGCTGATATCAAAGCTACGCAAGCCAACCTTGAACAACGTGTTGCAGCTGAAATGGAAGCTGAGCGCGCAAGCCACGAGCGTGCAATAGCAAAACTTGAAAGCCAGCGCGAGTCGGCCTGGAATAAGGCCGATGAACTCAAAGAGAAACTCGCTGACCTGCAGGAACTGGCGCAGGCACTCGGAGATCAATCCGCTGCGGATATCTTGGGACAACTCGATGAGTTAAAGCGTGAGAACGCAATGCTGAAACGCAGTTTGGAGCAGTCGGATACTTCCGAGCTTCAGCGTGAAATCGACTATCTGCGCAGCAGCAAGGCGGATCTCGAGCGTGATCTTGCTGTGATAAGACCCGAGTTGGATGAGTCGCGGCGCGAGTTGAGTAGCAAGCGTGTTGCTTCAACTGAGCTTGAGGCTGTGGCTCGGGAAAAGCGTGTGCTTGAGCAGCATAAAAACACGCTGACTGTGCACATTGATGATCTGGAAAGCCGCATAGAGCAGTTAACCAGTGCCCAGAAGACTCAGACGCCTTTCCCAGCCATGTCGCTGATGGATTCTGGAAAGGAATATCGAGCAAGCATGGAGCACGAGTCCGTGCCTGGACTCAAACAGTTTGCTGAAGAGCTCCAGCATCGTATTGCTACGGCGGAAGAGCAGGTTGAGCTGTTTTATCCCCTTGAAGATATTCGCCTGCTGCTAGGCGGATTGGCTATGAGTCAGCTGCATGTCTTCCAGGGCATCAGTGGTACGGGTAAGACCAGTCTGGCGAAGGCTTTTGCCAAGGCCATGGGTGGCTTCTGTACCGATATTGCCGTCCAGGCGGGCTGGCGTGATCGGGATGATTTGCTCGGCCACTACAACGCCTTTGAGCGACGTTTCTACGAGAAGGATTGTCTGCAAGCCCTTTATAAGGCGCAAACACCGCGCTGGAGGGATACCTGTAATGTGATTCTTCTCGACGAGATGAACCTTTCTCGCCCCGAGCAGTACTTTGCAGAGTTTCTCTCGGCTCTTGAGAAAAACAATCGGGATGAGCGTCTGATCAGCCTTGCAGAGACGGCCATGCCCAATGCGCCTGTCATGCTGCGTGATGGGCGCAAGATTCTTGTGCCTAGCAACGTCTGGTTTATCGGTACCGCCAACCATGACGAAACAACCAATGAGTTGGCTGATAAAACCTATGACCGCGCGCATGTGATGACCCTGCCGAAGCAGGACCACCGCTTCAGTATCAAACAATACGACCCCGCAAGTTTCTCGTATGCCTCTCTGAACAAAGCCTTCGACGAGGCATGCAATAAACATCGGCAGGAAGTCGCTGAGTTGTTGGGGTGGCTCAGTAATGACGGCCTGACCACGCGATTGGAAAAGGATTTTGGCTTAGGTTGGGGTAATCGTTTCGAGAAGCAAGCGATGCGCTTTATTCCTGTGATTAAAGCTGCGGGAGGATCTGAGGCAGAAGCTCTTGATCACCTATTGTCCACGCGTGTGATGCGTAAGGGTAAGGTTACCGGCCGATACGACGTGAGCCTTGATGCACTAAAAAACCTCCAGGAAGGGCTGCTTACTTTCTGGGATGAAGCAGGTCTTGAAGGTGTACCGCAAAGCTGTGTTGAACTGCTAGAAAATGACATTCGTCGACTGGAAGGCGTTAGCTGATGTGGCTGGACAGGCTGACAGGTCAGGAGCTGAGTGAGCTTCCGGAAAAGGTGGTACCTGGTCGGTATTGGGCAGATACCACCGGGTTGACCCTGAATGGTCATACGCCCAATTTCTCGGGCATTTTGGTGGGCGATGACGGACAGCGCTGCCAGCTCAATGATCAGGTTCGCTCGTTCATCCTGCCCAACCAAGTCGATGCTGCGAGCAACGACCTTCTGTTCAAAGCCATAGCCACCATAGATGCCGATCTCCAGCAGGCTGGCGCATTGATATCCCCGCTTATGCCGGCTGCGATTGTCGATGATCAAGGGCATCTCCAACCGTTTGAGGAGAGGCTGCTGGAGGTACTACGTGAAGGCCATCTTCATCGAATTTCTCAACGCCCGCGGCTGGACATGCACTATGAGGATGAGGTCACCGATATTGCTCGTGCACGTAGGTTGTCCAGAGGAGCGCTGGTCCATCTTGCGTCCCATTCGGAGTGCTGGCAGCGACAGACGCTGAGTGGTGTTATCCCACGAAAGGTGATGGCTCGATTCAGTAAGGATGATTACGGTATTTACGAAAACCGTCTCTATGCAAGGCTACTCGACGAAGCAGATAGGTATGTGCGGGCCCGCCTTTCAACACTTGGCAGTTTGAAGGCGACGCTTGAGCAAGCGATGGAGTTTTACAAGTCAGCAGATATTGATCACCGGCTTGCCCGTGCTGTGTGCGATATCTGGGGTATGACCTTTGACCAGAGTTCTACAGGGAAGGCTTTCAAGGTATTAAATGAAAACCTACACAAACTAGAAATTCTGCATAAAACCATTTGTGGGTTGCGGCAAAGCGGCCTCTACACACTCGTTGATCGCAATGCTCGGGTTGCGAGTGCGTTACACCGTACCAACATCCTCAGCCACGACCCACATTACAGGCATGTGGCCACACTATGGGAGCTCCTTGGCAAGACCCACGCCGGTGCTACTGTAGACGCAGAGGAGCGCTTTAAGCGGAACCAAAATCTTGCTCAAGCTTACTCACGTTACGCAGGGCTTGTCCTGCGCAGAGCACTGCATCCCTACCTTGGTGGCAGGGATCAAGGTATTTGGGCCGGTAAAACTCTGCAGCTCCGTCAGAAGAGATTGGAATGGGAGTTACTGATTACACGCGCTTCTGGCGAAGAAGTACTGCTGACGGTTGTACCCTGGCTGACAACTGATCACGAACCAGAGGTGGAGGTACCTTCCAATCGGTATATCGCCTGGCCTGCTATAGGTCACGATCTTCAGGGAGATGCCTTTCTGGGGCAGTGGGTGCCACTTTCACCTTCAGATATGTACTGCGAAGAACGATTTGGCTTGTTAGTAGACCAAACTCTGCAACGCATTTTGCTGGAGAGCTATGGTCGGCAGCTAGAGAAAATTCCGACAGTAGCAATCAGCCTGACCAAGGGTGCGTCGGCATTGCAAGTCGACCTACAAACCAAAACGATGCAAGTTCGAGACATGCTAGGGGATGGCCTCCTTTCGGATCTTCATGCGGCATTGAAGTCCGCCAATGCAGTTCGGCTTGGTTCTGAGTTGCTCGAGCGCAACCAGGAACTTGCTTATTTGCAGTGCTGCCCCGTATGCAAAAAACAGGGGCGTTTGATTTTCCAGAGTCCGGCTGGATTCAGGGCAGAATGTGACTCGTGTGGGACGGTTCGCTACCTGCGTGGCCCCAAGGGGCAGCGCCAATATGAGCAGCTTTTGGGTGGAAAGTACGATTTCCGGACGCAGGGTCGTAGAGGCTGGGCGTTGTCAATTACAGGCTGATCTTAGATTTGCTATTGAGTTATAGCGAAATTTGAAGATCTGAATGCTTTTTTATTAGTGCGTTTTGAGGAGCAAGCATGTGTCGATGCCTGTCTTAACCTATGGGTGTACTGGGTGTGATCTGCATGCATGGGATGCACAAACCTGGGGTTATCGCTTTTACATAATTGATGGCAAAGAGCTAAAGATGCGTGTTGCCATGGGTTGGTGTGACAGCTGCCATGATTTGTCAGGTATCGAGGTCAAGCCTGATGAAGCCATTGAGGCAGAAATAGCCAAAGAGGTTGAGCATCTGCGCAGCGTGGTTGAAAACGAGCTGTTGAACAACCCGCCGATTAGGCGCTGGTGGCAGATAAGGGCAGTGGAAACCCCAGCACTAATTTGCGCTAAATCTGAACTTGTAGCTGCTCAAGAAAGGCTTCGACTTGTGCAGCAGCTGTGCAGCCTTATGGTTAATCGGAAAAGCGGGGGGCGATGCCTAACCTGTGGCTCTGAGCAATCCACAATTTTGCCAGTTTTACCGATATCGGCATCCTTCGACCGCATTTATCCAGATCCAAAGCCAATAGGTTTCACACACCCAGGTTGTGGAGGTGAATTGACAGTTTGCAGTGATGGACTGCGCTTAAATATTCAACCTGTTCGCAGGGCTTACGACACAGAGGGCAGGCTGCTAGAAGCTGACTCATAACAGGGCCAACCTTCCGAGCTGGAAGTCCATATACGTTAGTTCAAATTGCTAACTCAGGACAAAATCGTAGCTCAGGTTAATTGCTGTGATGAGCAACTGTGCACTTTCCATAGAACAGTTCCTCGCGCTGCTGGCGCTGGGATTATAGAGTCATCAGACATGGATCTCGAAGGTCATCTTCTTTACATCGACATCACCCAGATATGCGGAATCGGTTGTGCCTTCTGTATGTATGCTGACAAGCACAAAGCTGGCATCAGCATGGAGCTATCAACGCTGGCTCGGGAGAACCTTGCCAGGCTGATCAATGCTTCGGAGGTCAAGCGCATCTCTATTAGTGGTGAAGGCGAGCCACTCAACAACGCTAAAGTGTTCCATGAGATTCTTGGATTGTCCGAAGGCGGCAAGTGCTTCGAATTCATCACCAGCGGGTTCTATCCACATGACAAGATGGCGGACTTCTACGACACGACGAACCAAATTGTCATGGACAATGGTGATACCTGCAACATCCGCCTCAGTGCCGACAGCCATCATATCGAGAAGGTCAAATGGCGGGCCCACGGTTTCAGCTTAGACTTCCTGCGGCGTCGGCGACCGTCTGGGCTGAGTTTCTCGTTCCGGTCAATCGATACCGACCGCGATTTCACTCGTCACTACCTAAAGTCTGAACTGGCTTGCTGGGGACTTGAGGCAACCATCGAGCCGAAGAGCGTGCTGGAAGATGTACTGGTCGCGGGCGGCGATTGCTTCGGTATCGACTACAAGAACCTCGTACACCCTACTCCGGGAACCGCCCCCGGCTATCTGGATATGTTGGGCTACATTGAGGCGATCGAGTCCAAGGTCAACAAGCCCTTCACCTTCGGCAGCCTGAACAAACCGCCGCAGGCCAACGGCTTGGATGTCACGGTGAAGCCTAGTGGTGACATATACCTTTATGGCATCGAGAATCAGCGCCTAGGCAACATTCATTTTGACCGTGTCGACTGGCAACGGCTGGTCGACCATGTGCGGGAAACACCCTTAACCCGAGCACTTTATACGCAACCCTTGACCGAGTTGCTGACGCGCCTTGATAACACCGAGCTGCTTCGTTCGATCATCGCCAAGGCGAACAACCCCTACTGGCTGGTGAAGGAGCTGGCAGGTCATGCCGGGTTGCTTGAACAGTGGGACGCTGCATGATCGACTCACACAGCCACACCTTTTATTCAAAGCATGCGATCGGCACTGTCGACGAGTTAGTTCGCGCCTCGATCGCCGCCGGCGTGACCGTCCTAACCATCACCGACCACGCGCCGTTCCCCGTGGATATGGACAATCGTCTGCTCGCGTCCGAACTTGATCGCTATTTCGCTGACATCGAGCGGGCGCGGGAGATTTATCAGGGGCAGATCACCATCCTGTGTGGCCTGGAGCTCGACTACATGCCAGGCACCGACGCCTTCAATCGCGAGCTGCTTGCTCGGTACCCGATGGACTTCGTAATCGGCTCGATTCATTACGTGGAGGTTCCAGATGAAGCGATGGTGAAGGTCTGGGAGCTGCCACGCCTTGCCGAGCAGGTGTTCCTAGATCGCTACTTCGCCAATCTCGAAGGTCTGCTAGATAGTGGACTGTTCGATGCCGTAGGGCACGCCGACACCTTGCTGCGCGGTGTGCCGGAAGACATCTTCCTGCGCCGTTTCGAACCTTTGCTGGAGCCGCTCGCCCGAAGCGGTATTGCATTCGAGCTCAATGCCTCAGGTCTTCGAAAGTCGAGCCTGGACCCAGCAACGGGGGGGGAGGTTCAGGGCCTTTGGTCTTACCCGTCTCGGGAATTGGTGGCGCAGCTCATCGCACACGCAGTGCCCTTCACGGTTGGGTCTGATGCCCATGACCCGAGTGACGCTGGTGCGGGAATTACCGAGCTGCTCGCGGCCCTGCGGCCTTCGGGGCTGAAGAGCATTAGTTACTACGAGAGGCGCCGACGAATCGATGTTGCCCTCGACAGCCTGGCGTTACCGGGCACACCAGCAACTTTGGCAGAAGGACTTGAACGGCCTTGAACATGATTTCCCCCGGATATTCCGCGCTATGGTCCGAGGTACTTAATAGCCCGGTTGATGTCCAGTTGGCGATGTTTCGTCAGGCTTCCGCTCAGCCCTGTGCTGATGATGTGAAAACTGGTTTCCGCGCTTTCGCAGCCGACCTGTTTGCACGTGACCTGATCAGCATGACCGAGTATGTTTCGATTTTTGGCGGTACTGCCCTGCACTGCCTTACACCTGCCGAGTCGGGGTTGTTCCGCGACATGGCCTCGGGCAGCGATGCCACAGCGCTGGCTGGGATCTACAGCCGTGCAAAATACGGCGGTGTGCATGACATCCGGTATCTCGCAAGACAACTGATCGACTACCTCAGTGGCGAGCTGGATAGGCCAGACTCGCAATGGTCATACCTGTTCCAGAACGCCAAGGTCTGTGGTGACAACGTGGTGATGATGACCACTGGTTGGCGCAACGTGCCGTCCACGGCGAACGTGCTCTATGAGATCGTGGTAGAGGAGGTCAACGTCAAATTGGCGCATATGGCGTTGCCGACCATCATCAACGTCAAGCTGCCCAGGATTGCGCCGCCCTGCGAGGACTACGCCAGCCTCAGCACCGAGGAGCGGGAGCGCGTCAATCTGGTCCAGGACCATGTCATTCCGGCTGAAAATTTCTATCGTTGGAGCGGTGTGCATGTGATCTTCGGCGACGATGTGTTGGTTACCGGATCTACTGCCGACAAACTGCTTTATGAATCCATGCGTAACGGTGCAAAGTCGTTCCGCGCAATCTATCCCGTGGCGATCGACCCTCGGGTGGCGCTGGGCGACGCCTCGGTTGAGGATCGGCTGAATAGTGTGGTGATCGAGCAACGGCTGGACGATACCGTTGCGGAGCTGTTGTCTGCGCGGGACTACCAACCAATCCTGCGCACCCTGCGCCTGTTGTTCGGGGAGGGAAACCGAGAGTCGCTCGCCACCTTCCTGCCGAAGGTGCCTGCGCTGACCTGGCTGCGCCTCTACAAGTCTGCCTTGGGTAACGAGTTTCTAGGTCAGCCACAATGCGCTCCTTCAATGGCGTTGCTGAGGGAGTACCTGACGAATGTCGGGTTGCTAAGTACCAATGGCATGGCGATTCACCCGTGAACAGCTGCCTTCATAGTTCCGTTCGATATGTGAGCTATTGGGAAAATGCCCCTGGGCAGGTCATGCCAGCCTATGTCGCGCTGGCATTGGTCTCGATGCGTAGAGCCCTGGGTGAGCGCTTTCAATTGCTTACACCGCGGACGGTCCAGGACCTGATCGCCCCTCGAATCCTTGATAAACCTTGGGCCTTTGAACCGTTGCCATTTACTCTAGCGGAGGGGATCGAGGCCATAGTTGCCAGGAGCGACTTCATTCGCATGGCCTTCGTCCATCGATATGGAGGTGCGTGGGTGGATGCAGACACATTGTTATTGTGCGATCCAACTAGCTTACTGTTTCCGGCAGGCCTCAGTCATAAGCTGCATTGGTATGACGAATGTATTTTTGCGTCCCAACCAGGAAACCCACTTCTTGCCCGCGCATTGGCTACTGGGCTTGAGGCAGGCGCCCATGCTTGGGGTAATCCTGGGCGTATCAAGGACATCGTGGATCAATTTGGTGACGAAGTAGTGCCTATAGCCGGAGATATCGTCGACCCCGGCTACCGTCCAAGGTACAACTTCGCAAGCTGTGAGGTGATGCGTCGTCGGGATGTCAGCGTTGTAGACTTTCTAGTGAGAGATACTGCCATACTCAAACTCTACAACACCTACTTCCGGCGTACGTCCACGCGTATAGAATCTGTTGAAGAGTTTCTCTCTGGCGGTACCTTGCTGGCCAATTTGTTCCTGCACATAGAGGCTGATCGTGGCTATTGGATAGGAGAGAGCGAGCGGCTGATGGGCACCGTTTGTTGATGTGTGAGTGTCAGTGTTACTGCGCTTGCGCGCAGATGAATTTGGCACTCACTGACCTCACTCAGGTTTAACTGCTGAGTTATCACCTCATGGACGGTCGGTGTGCCACGGTGAGGGGATGCGTGGGCAACGTACAACCATGCGGGCACGCGCGTTGGTGGTGGGCCGAACTCGAGCTCAACGCGTACCAGGTCGAATACTTCAGTCGTCCGTCCGCTCGGAGTCCAGGCGAGCGGAGCAGTGCGATGATCGGGCTGCGTCACTTCGAGAGGACATTCGAGCTCCAAGTTTATGGTCCCAGGGTGACAGTCAGCGACCTCGGGGAAGTCCTTGCTGATCAGGGGTAACTGACGGGCGAGGGTTCCCTGTGCGACGCCCAGACCAGGTACTAACCGCGCTCTGATCGAATGGAGCTGCTCAGTTTCGGGTGTAGTGGCCAACAATTGATGAAGGTTTTCCAACAGAGCCTCTATTGAGAACGCATTCATGTCCCTCTTGCCGGTGCGCCGAACCTGATCAGTGTGTTGCAGGCTATAGACGACCCGAGTTAAAGGAGAAGGTGGGGGCAGCCACGGGTTAGCTTGTTCAGCCATGGCTGGGTAGATTGCCACCAGCTTTGTTTCTAGGCCGACCGCCATGTGAACGATTGCCGTGTCGACACTGACCACGACCTGTGCGCAGCGTATGTGCCCGGCGGCATCCTTAGGGGATGCCAGTCCATGGACGACGCGCACGTTTTGTCTAGCCACCGCGACTTCCATGCGCAGCGCATCTGCTCGTGTCACGGGGCTGTATAGGATTCCGATAGACCGAGTTGGATAAGTGTCGGCGATGGCGTTCAGCACGCTCACGGATCGGTCGAAGGCCAAGCTTTTATCTGTGCGGCTGGCGTAGGGGTTGAATAGGATTTCCCGGGCTGAGGTGGCGCTCGGCATCGTGTCAGGAAGGGGAACGATGTACTTCCTATCGACCATGCGTGCACCCAAGTCAATAAGCACGCATCGGTAGCGCTCGGCCATGTCGAGACCGGCAGTTGCTTCACCGAACTTGCGATTGACACAGCGCAAACGGTCATCGAGGGAGTACACGCGGGCCGGGTGCAGCAATCGCAAAAACAGGATCTCCGCAGGCTGGATTCTCCCTACCAGATGCACCACAACATCCACCTGTCCAAGCTGCTGCGCTAGGCGGCGAAGTTCGAGTACTCCAGGATTGGCGTTCGTAATCACGACTTGATCCACGCCAAAGTCCTGCGCGTGCATCTGGGCAAGCTCAACGACCGTCAGAACGGTCACGCGGGCATTGAGTTTGCGAGCCTCTCGAAAGAAGAAGGATGAAACGATAGAGTCGCCCAGCTTGGCATCCCAACGAGGGATAAGAATGTGCAGGTTTCCTTCCGTAGGCCTGGGCTGCAGCGACCTATCGACCAGTAAGCGAAACATCACACGCATGCATGCTCTAGATGCGTTTCGCACAAATGACATTTTTGCAGGCTCAATTTTCCACGGGGCCGCATAGACACTAAAGCAGAGCTGAGTGTTTGCCTATCAAAACAGGCTTGGCCTCGAGCATTCGCCGTTGAAAGGGCAAATGACGGCCAGTGATTGAGTAGCCATTTGACTTTCGTCAGTCTGCTAAAGGGCGCTATAAGGCACTCTGCTAGTAAAGGAATCGATGGTTCGTAAGGGGGCCGCCTGGTCGCGTAAGGATAATGAATGGTTTCTGATAATTTTGCCCCGCTGAAGTCTCGCTGGCCCGAGCTGTATATTCACGCCTCGCTTGCTGAGCGCTATGTGTTTGCCGACCCGCACACTGCTGTCATAAAACTCCGCTGCTTTGCAGAGGTTCTGGTTGGCGTTCTCTACAGAGATTTGAGCCTGCCCAGTGAACCGTCCGATGGGTTCTTCGAGAAGCTCAAATATCCTGCCTTTCAGGAGGTAGTTGGCGACATCGTGCTGCAGAAGCTGCACGCCCTGCGGATGATCGGCAATAAAGCCGCCCATGGCAGTTTAATCGACGCCAGCGTCTCGCTTGCCCTGATTTGGGATGCGTATTTGATCGGCCAGTGGTTCTTCAAGACCTACAGCGGTGAGTCTGCCGACACCTATCCGCCTTTCACGGCTCCTGTAGAAGCCTCGGAGCAGGGCGGCCCTGCAGAAGACCCTGCCGAGCAGTTGGCCTTAGCGAAAGACGAGTTGAGCCGCCTGGAAGCTGCAGAGAAAGACTCTCAGGCTGTAGCTGCGTCAATAACCCCAACACCTGATCAGGCCAGGCTGGATGATTTCAAGTGCGCCTCGGCTCATGCCTTGGGTAGCATCGATTTCAGCGCCGCGAACACGCGCCGGCATCTCAGCATTCACGATGCCTTTGCCGGTTATACGCTGACCAGCGGCCAGACGGAGCTGGTCAATCAGCTCGAGCATTTCCTCGCCAGCAATACGCAGAACGTCTTCCTCCTCAAGGGCTACGCCGGTACCGGTAAAACCTTTATCACCAAGGGGCTGACCGAATATTTCCGGGCGATTGGCCGCAACTATGTACTGGCTGCGCCAACCGGCAAGGCCGCGAAGGTGATCGCCAGCAAAACCCAGTCGCCGGCTTACACCCTGCACAAAACTCTCTATGCGTTTGACGATATGGACGAGTACCGCGATGCAGACACCGAGGGTACCGAGACCTTCAAGTTCTACGCCAAGCTGGCGGTGAACACGCTTTCTGTGGATACGGTGTACATCGTGGATGAGGCGTCCATGGTGGCGGATATCTACCAGGAGGCGGAGTTCTTCCGCTTCGGGTCTGGCTATCTGCTTGCCGACCTATTCGAGTTCGTCAATCTGGACCATAACGATCACCGCAAGAAGGTCATCTTCATCGGTGACGATGCGCAGTTGCCTCCCGTGGGCATGAGCTTTTCGCCGGCGCTGGATGCGGAGTATCTGTTGCGTCATCATCGCGTCCGTTGCAGCGAATACGAGCTGTCTGAGGTGGTGCGGCAGAAAGCGCAGAGCGGCATTCTGGCCAATGCTCAGCCCCTGCGACAGTCACTGCAGAGCAAGGTGTTCAACCGCCTGACCATGGACCTCTCCTATCCGGACGTTGAGAAGGTCGAACATCAGGCGCTGTTGCAGCGTTATCTGGATTCCTGTGGCGGCAAGATCAACGGCGAGTCCATCGTCATTGCTCACTCCAACGCTGACGTGGGCGATTACAATCGGCTAATTCGCGAACACTTCTTCCCCGGCTGCGCGCAGGTGATGCCGGGAGACAAGGTGATGGCTGTAGCCAATAGCAATGCGCACGGATTCTTTATCTCGAACGGTGATTTCGGCCTGATTCGTGAGGTGCTCGGAGAGGTTGAAGAGCGCAGCGTCAAGCTGAGGCGGAGAAATCCCGAAACTGCAGTGGTCGAGGAAATTGTTGTGCCGCTGCGCTTCAGGGACGTACTGGCAGGCTTCCGTGACCTTGATGGCACAGCGCATTTCTTCCCGGCCAAGATCATCGAGGATCTGCTTTACAGCAAGGAGCCAACGCTCTCGTCAGATGAGAACAAGGCGCTATACCTCGACTTCTGCATGCGCCACAAGCACTTGCCAAGGCGGACTAAGGCGTTCAAGGACGCCCTGATGGCGGATCCGTATTTCAATGCCTTGAGGCTCAAGTTCGGTTACGCCATCACCTGCCACAAGGCGCAGGGCAGTGAGTGGAATCATGTGTTTGTGAAATGCAAAAGCCACCAAAGCCAGCTCACGGCTGACTACTTCCGCTGGCTCTACACGGCGATTACGCGCACGGCGCACCACCTGTATCTGCTCGATCCGCCGAACCACCAGCCGTGGAGTGGTATTCAGATGGTGGCCAATCCGGCGCTGGAGATGCTCGGCGCGGCGCCCAGCATGCCCGCGGCTCCGGCTCCGGCTCCGGCTCCGGCTCCTGCTCCCAGCGTTGCAGCGCCAGCATTTGCAGCGGTTGCCCCTGCGCCGCAGGACGAAACATTCGGCATCCCCGCCAGTGCAACAGTGCTGCTCGCGTTGCTGACCGAGGTACGTCGGTTAATTGCCGGGCGGGGGATCAGTATCGAGGACGTTCTCCATCACCAGTACCAGGAGGTATATCTCTTCAGCCGTGATGGGGAGTCTGCCCGTATAGACATTGCCTATAACGGCAAGAGCAAGGTTACCGGTGTAGCGGCTCCTTATCTTTCCGAGTTGAGCGGCGAACTGAGTGCTGTGCTGGCCGCGCTCAAGGGCTTGCCGCTTGCGGATGGCGGGACGGCAGGGGTTGCCGATGTTCATTTCGCCAAGCCGTTCCTCAATGAGTTTCACGCCAAGGTGCTGAACCTGTGTGCGGACAGTGGTATCACGCTGCAAAAGGTGGTTGAGCAGCAGTGGTGCCAGCGCTACAGCTTTACCCGCGATGGTGCTGTGGCCGTTTATGACATCTGGTACAACGGCAAAGACCAGTTCACGAAATGCCAGCCCGTGGTCGCAGCGTGCTCACCGGGCACTATGGTCGCTGAGGTCGGGCAACTGCTTACCGCAGGTATGCAGGCATGATTAGCAACAAGGAGGTATTCGCCAAGCGCAGGGAAGGGGCAATCGACGAAGCCTACGCGATGGCGCTTGAGTTGATGGCTGCGCCGCAGGCCGATGAATGGGACCGCAAGGCATTTGCCTGGTGCTTGATCGACCTGATCAAGCGTGACGTCAAGGATGGGCAGTTGGAGAGCCTGCCGCACTATCGCAGTCAGCTGGAGAGCATTGTTGTCGATCCTGCTGACGATGTGCTGAGTAAAGGCGTTCGCCATACGCTCTCGCTGTGCAATCCCTTTGGGCAGCAGATCAGCGAGGCCAAGGCGCTCAGCAAGAGCGGGCAGCACGCTCAAGCGGCTGCAATCTACCGCAAGGTATGGATGAACGGCGCTGCCGATCAGGATATCCAGACCAGTTTCGGCTGGGAGCTTTACCAGCACACCAAGGCACTGATGGCCGGGGAGGACTTCAACGTTGGTGAGGCCAAGCGTAATTTAAGTGACTACCTCAAGCTGGCGATCGAAAAGCCCTCTTCGCTCCACTCTCGCATACTGCGCTTAGCCGCCAAGCTGGCCGGGCAGGACAAGCTGAAAATGCTGGCCTTTTCCCGCCATTGGAATCTTCAGCATCTGCGCGAGGACGACTATGAGCGCTATCGCGCCGAGGATGGCAGGGAGTTTCCGTCACTAGCTGAGAAAGTCATCCAGCAGGCTGGCAAGGAAGCGGCTGCTGCCGATGATGCGGACGGGCAGGCGTACATGCTGCCCTTCATTGATGGTGCTATGGGGCGCTTTCCGGACAATGTATTTCTCAAGCTGAACAAGGCCAAGCTGCTGCTCGCGCTGGGCCGGCATGACGAGGCGCTGGCTTTCGGGATTGCAGTGACCAAGGCCAAGTCAAACGACTACTGGGCCTGGGGACTGCTGGGTGACATTGTCTCGCAGAAGGATCCGGACGCTGCGCTGGGCTGTTACTGCAAGGCGCTGACCTGTCCGGCAGAAGACAAGTTCACAGGGAAAATTCGCCTGGAAGTCGCCGAGCGCATGCTGGAGGCCAACGACTATGCAGCAGCCAAGCACGAAGTCGAAGCCATTATTCGAGCCAAGGAGCAGGAGGGTTATAAGATCCCCGAGGCTGTTGCCAGCATTGCCGCGCAGGATTGGTTTGCCGGGGTGCAGGCCAAGGCATCCAACAGTGACTACTACAGGCTTCATGCAAAGGCGGCTGAAGCGCTGCTGTTCAATGACCTGCTCTGGATTGATGCCTGCCTGGGCGAGACCTTTGTCGTGCCGGGCAGAGAGAACAAGCCCAAGCGCAAGGTTTTCCTGAAAACAGGCTCAATCCCCTCGGAGGTGTCGATTCCTGAGTCAAAGGTCGCGCGGATGAATCTTGCGGCCGGAGATGCCGTCAGGGTCAAGGGTGAGTTTGATGATAATCAGCGCTTCAACCTGTTTGTGTTGGAGCGCCGGACTGGCGCAACTGCGTGGGATATCGCGCCCGAGCTTTTAGGAGTTGTGAACCAGGTGAATGAGGACAAACAGGCCATTCGCTATATCGTCAGCCGGGAGATCAATGGTGAGATCCCGATGTCGGCATTGCCGTGTGCGTTTGCCGAGGGCGATGCCATCGAGGTGCAGCTTGTTCGCTACGTTTCGAAGCGTGGTCCTCAATACCGCGTGCTTGCCGCAAAGGCGAGCAAAAAAGTGCCAGGCGATTTGTTACGCAAAGACTTCACCGAGGCGGTTCGCGTCTCTAACGGCATGGGCTTTACCCCGGGCGAAATATTTATTCCGGCGGCGTTGGTGGAGCACTGCGAGATCAAAGACGGTCAGCAGGTTTCCGGTACAGCGGTACAGGCCTACAACAAGAAGCGTGAAAGCTGGGGATGGAAGGCCATTTCCATCCAACCGTAGCAGGCGGCTACTCGTTGGTCTTTTTCTGGCTCTTTTGAGAGTTGACGAATAATTGCGAAAGAAAATTCTGCAGTCCGGCCTTTTCAAGGCAGCATCCCTTGCGGCCGCTCCAAGTCTGATCATGGGGGCGCTGCCTTTTCTGGGTTACGCGCCGTGGGGGCGTACCAGCCTGGAGGTGGTTGTTTTCTTCGTAGTGGCTTATTCCGTCATCCACGTGCTTGTTGCGCTGCTGGTTATGCTGGTCACCCGAAAGTGGCGGGAGTATTTCCCGGCCATCATGCTGGGTGTGCTTCTGGGTGGCCTTGCAGGTTTGCAGGCGGGAACAGCAATGAGAATGGAAGGTTATGAACGGGCGGGTGAGCGGGCTGCTGTTTTGGTCACTGCGATAGAGCATTACATTGAGGCAACCGGAGAGCCACCTGAGCGCTTGGAACAACTTGTACCTGATTTTGTCGAGGCGATCCCAGGCAGACTGCCGCCACTTGAGATTGTAACGGGCGAGGCGGATCTCAAAGATTTCTATGGCAATCAATGGGCCCTGCTGTTCAAAGCGGGTAGTGGTTTGAACTGGGACCAACTTGTTTATTTACCAAAGCAGAATTACGACCAGGTCGAATCGAAAACCCTGCTGGGGCGCTGGGCATATCTCCACGAGTGATCATGTGTTTTTCGCTGCCGGCGCTGCCAGAGGGTGGCCGGCGGCGCTCAACGCATCAGCAGGGACGGCTAAAGCCGGCCAGCAGTTCTCGGGCAAATGGCCGAACCATGCAACCTTGCTTAACAGAACAGAGCGTTGTGGCTGCAACTCTTTATGCTAGTACTCAAAATCCCCGCTCGCAAAATAGGGGGCCAGACTTTGAGGCACGGTTTAGGCACAGAATTGGCACAGCCCGAAAATGAGTCGGAAAGGAGCGCTGCGGGCAGTACTCACCACAATCTGAGTATCCGCATGGAGATCAATTTTGAGAGATTAGCCAATTCGGGATCTGGATCGGCAGAGCTGTAGGAAAAGGCTTTTAAATCATACAGATATGGCGCACCAGGCGGGATTCGAACCCACGACCCCCGCCTTCGGAGGGCGGTACTCTATCCAGCTGAGCTACTGGTGCGTAATTGTTGCGGTGGCCTATTTGACCATTAGCTAACACCCTTCTCAACTCGATGAGTATTGCCTTCGGAGGGCAATACTCTATCCAGCTGAGCTACAGGTGCGTATGTGTTGCGGCGAACTATTTGACCACTAGCCTGCACCCTTCTCAACTCGACGAGTATTGCCTTCGGAGGGCAGTACTCTATCCAGCTGAGCTACGAGTGCGTTGCGGGGCGCAATCATACGCATCTCGTTGGCGGGCGTCCATGCTGGCGCGGTTGGGCTTTTGTCTGGCGGGGTGCGGCCTTTTCGCTGCTGCCTGCGACGGGTTCGGCTGATACCCTTGCGGGTCGCGGCTCGGGGCCGTGGATGTTCGGATGGAGAGGGGATGGAGATGTCGGGCCATATCAAACTCTGGGATGCGCCGCTGCGGCTGTTTCACTGGCTGTTCGCCGGCACGGTAATCGCAGCCGTCGTCACGGGCTGGGTCGGCGGCAACCTGATGCCCTGGCATGGCCGACTCGGACTGCTGGTGCTGGGCCTGCTGGTGTTTCGCCTGATCTGGGGCTTCGTCGGTTCGACCTACGCCCGCTGGGCGAGGATCTTCGCTGCGACCGTCGGCGTGAAGGACTATCTGCAGGGCAACTGGCGCGAAGCCGGGCACAACCCGTTGGGCGCGTTCTCCGTGCTGGCCATGCTGCTGCTGGTGGGCTTCCAGGTCGCCAGCGGGTTGATGGCGACCGACGACATCGCCTTCCAGGGCCCGCTCCATGCGTTGGTCAGCAGCGAAACCGGCAGCGCGCTGAGTGGCCTGCATCGGCAGTCGAAGTGGTTGCTGCTGGTGCTGATCGGCATGCACATCGCGGCGATCGGCTACTACACACTGGTCATGCGTCGGTCGCTGGTGCGCGCGATGATCGTGGGCCGGGCGCAGCGTGCGCATGAAAGCCAGCAGGACGCGCGAGGTGGGTCGACGTTAGCGGCTGCTCTGGCGATCACACTGGCAGCCGGCTGTGTCTGGGGCGTACAGTCGGTCGGCGACTGGGCCAGGCCGGAGCCTGCTGCCGAGGCGCCGAGCCTCGACTGGTAAGCACGGCCGGCGGACCTTCGCCGGCCGTGCTTGAGCGCCAGCCCACCGTGCGTTCACCCGGCTTGGACCACGCTTGGCTGGCTAAAGCCCGCCTTACGATACAGGCCCAGCCGGACCTCGGGTGGTCAGTCAGTCGGCGCGGAACTTGTCGTGGCAGGACTTGCAGCTGCCGCCAACATCACCAAAGGCCTTCTTGATGGCGGCCTGATCGCCTTCTGCGGCGACCTTGGCAAGCTGGTTGGCGGCGGCGGTGAAGTTGCGGCCGATCTGCCCGGCTTCGTCGAGGTTCTGGAAGAACTCCGGCTTCAGGCGAGTCGCCTTGCCCAGTTGCTCGGTGGTGGTGTCCGGGCTGTACAGGCTGCCCATGCCGGAGTTGGCGATGGCGGCAATGGCATTGGCGGCGGCGGCCACCTTGGCCTGGTCATAGGGCTCCTTGCCTTCGACGACCTGGGCCTTGATCTTGCCCATGTTCCAGGACATGAACTGGTAGCCCGCCTGGCGTGTTTCCACCATTTCTTCCGGTTTCAGTTGCGCCTGGGCGGCCGTGCTGGCCAGCAGGATGGCGGCCAGTGCGCCTGTCATCAATGCTTTCAAGGGTAACTCCTCAACAATCCATGGATGTCGGCGGCTGGCGCCGCCAGCCCGGACTATACCGCGACCGGCAGCCGTGATTGGGTAACAAGGCGTGACAGGCGTCACTGCGACGCAATCCATCAGGCTGGCCTATGGCGCGACGACGTTCTGCGTCATGAACTTGCCCGCGAGGCAATTGCGGTCCTAGCATGGTCGCTTTCCAGCTGGGTGGCGCGGCGGAACCGGGCATCGAAGGACGGTTCAGATGATCGTCGCGTTCGCCAAACTTTCTGCAGCGGGCTTGCCGCTACTGATGCCGAGGAGGCTGCCATGCAACTCAAAGACACCGCCCTGTTCCGCCAGCAGGCCTATATCGATGGCGCCTGGGTGGATGCCGACACCGGCCAGACCATCAGCGTGAACAACCCGGCGACCGGCGAGACGCTCGGCACGGTACCGAAGATGGGCGCGGAGGAAACCCGCCGTGCCATCGATGCCGCCGAGCGCGCGCTGCCGGCCTGGCGTGATCTGACCGCCAAGGAACGTTCGCAGAAGCTGCGCCGCTGGTTCGAGCTGATGATGGAGAACCAGGACGACCTGGGCCGGCTGATGACGCTCGAGCAGGGCAAGCCGCTGGCCGAAGCCAAGGGCGAGATCGCCTATGCCGCTTCCTTCATCGAGTGGTTCGCCGAGGAAGCCAAGCGCGTCTATGGCGACACCATCCCCGGCCACCAGAAGGACAAGCGCATCATCGTCATCAAGCAGCCGATCGGTGTGACGGCGGCCATCACCCCGTGGAACTTCCCGGCGGCGATGATCACCCGCAAGGCCGGTCCGGCGCTGGCGGCCGGCTGCACCATGGTGATCAAGCCGGCCTCGCAGACGCCGTTCTCGGCGCTGGCGATGGTCGAGCTGGCCGAGCGTGCCGGCATACCCAAGGGTGTGCTCAGCGTGGTCACCGGATCGGCCGGCGACATCGGCAACGAGCTGACTGCCAACCCCAAGGTGCGCAAGATCTCCTTCACCGGTTCCACCGAAGTCGGCGCCAAGCTGATGGAGCAGTGCGCGCCGGGGATCAAGAAGGTTTCTCTGGAGCTGGGTGGCAATGCGCCGTTCATCGTCTTCGACGACGCCGATCTGGACGAGGCCGTGAAGGGCGCCATGCAGTCCAAGTACCGCAATGCCGGGCAGACCTGTGTATGCGTCAACCGCATCTACGTGCAGGACGGCGTGTACGAGGCCTTTGCCGAGAAATTCCAGGCGGCGGTGGCCAAGCTGCGGGTCGGCAATGGCCTGGAGGATGGCACGGATATCGGTCCGCTGATCGACGAGCGTGCCGCCGCCAAGGTCCGCGAGCACATCGAGGACGCCGTTGCTCAGGGCGCGCGTCTGGTGGCAGGCGGCCAGGCACATGCGATGGGCGGCAGCTATTTCGAGCCGACCGTACTGGTCAACGTACCGGACAGTGCCAAGGTGGCCAAGGAAGAGACTTTCGGCCCGCTGGCGCCATTGTTCCGCTTCAAGGACGAGGCCGAGGCCATCGCCAAGGCCAACGACACCGAGTTCGGGCTGGCCTCCTATTTCTACGCCCGCGACCTGGGGCGTGTATTCCGCGTTGCCGAAGCGCTGGAGTACGGCATGGTTGGCATCAATACCGGGCTGATTTCCACCGAAGTGGCGCCGTTCGGTGGGGTCAAGTCGTCCGGCCTCGGTCGTGAAGGCTCCAAGTACGGAATCGAGGACTACCTGGAAATCAAGTATCTGTGCATGGGCATCTGAGCCCTACGATAGTCATAGAGGCTGGCTGTCGCTCATTTCTGCAGGCAGAATCGCGCCCCCTGCGGCGCGGTTCCTTCTTCCTGGACGTATCGCATGCCCACCATGCCGTCGCCAGGCTGCGGCGCAATCGCCAGCGAGTCATGCAGTGAGCATCCCCCAAGTCTCCTTCGTTCTGGTCGCCTATAACGAGCCCTGGCGGGCGGATCAGCTCTGCCAGCTGGTTCGCGAACTGCGCCCGGGCATGCGCGTGCAGCCGGCGCCCGACGGTCATGCAGCCTTGGCCGAGTGCAAGCGTGAGGTGCCCAGCCTGCTGATCATCGACGGTGAGCTGGACGGCCTCGATGGTCCCCAACTGCTGCGTGAGCTGCGTCGACACGCACCGACCCAGCGGCTGCCCTGCGTGCTGATCAGCTCGCGCACCGACATTGCCAGCGTGCATGCCGTGCTCCCGCTCGCTCCGGCGGGCTATCTCGGTAAACCCTATGATCTCGACGATCTGCGCAAGCGGCTGGACAGACTGTTGCCGCGTTCGGCCGGCCGGGGCGGTGCCCCGGTCGTTGCGGCAGCCGATGACCTGGACGGTTTTCTCGAGCGCATGCGCCCGCATAACCGGGGAGGGCCGTTGCAGGACGCCGTACTGACGGCGTTGCAGCGTCTGCAGGGCGGCGACCAGGATTTTGCCGAACTGGAGCAATTGCTGATCTGCGATCCGCAGGTAACGGCCCGCCTGATCAGCGTCGCCAGCAACGCAGCGCAACCGCCGACGCCATGCCTGAGCCTGGCGCAGGCGCAACGCCAGCTGGGTGCCGCACGAAGTCTGCAGCTGGTGAGCGAACTGGCGCAGCAGCACAACGCCCGGCTGGCGGAGCCGCGTCTTGCCGAATTGGCCGCGCAGCTCAGTGCGCAGGCGCTGGGTACGGCTCGGCTGGCGAACTGGCTGGCATGCCAGTTGAAGCTGGACAGTGAGCTCTGCTTCAGCGCGGGCCTGCTGCAGAACATCGGCGAGCTGGCGCTGCTGCGCAGCCTGCAGGAGTGGCTCGACAGCGGTGGTGCGCTGGACGAGTCGAACCTGCAGCGCTGCCTGCACGAGCGGGCTGCGGGTTTCGGTTCGGCGCTGCGCGCGCAATGGGCGCTGCCGCTGGAACTGCGCGAAGTGATCAGCGCCTATTACGCTCTGGGTGCCGGCGTGCTGCGTCGTGAAGCGCTGGTGCTCAACCTGACCCGGTTGCTGATCGAACTGCCTGGCGATGCCACGCCGGCCAGCCTGGCGGGCGAGCGTACGGTGCGCCTGCTGCGGCTGGATCCCGGCCTGCTCGACGAGGCACCGCGTCACGCCTTTCCAGGCTGATGCCGCCGCGCCGGCTTTGGCGCGATATTCGTCTGATCGATAGTGCTGCCCAAGGCCGTGCCGGTCCCGCGGAATGCCGCTATTGGCGCGCCTGCGCTGGTATCGCCCGGATTTGCGCTCGACGGCGCCATCCTATCGACATGCGCAGCGTGACTCCTTTATTCTGCTGTGCGAAACATGATTCCGTGAATTAACAAATCCAATCAAGCAATTCAAAGCGGAGGCCAGTCATGACGGATGTCGTACGGCTTGAAGTTCAGGGCGACATTGCCCTGATCACGGTCAGCAACCCACCGGTCAACGCCCTCGGTCACGCCGTGCGTGCAGGGCTGCTGCAAGCCTTTCAGGATGCCGAAACCGATTCCCGGGTTCGAGCCGTGATCCTGATTTGCCAGGGCAGCACCTTTATCGCAGGGGCTGACATCAAGGAATTCGGCAAGCCGCCGCAGGCGCCGAGCCTGCCGGAGGTGATCGACACCATCGAAAGCTGCAGCAAGCCGAGCGTCGCGGTGATCCACGGCACCGCCCTGGGTGGCGGGCTGGAGGTCGCGCTGGGCTGTCATTACCGCATTGCCCGTAAAGACGCCAAGGTCGGTCTGCCGGAAGTGAAGCTGGGTTTGTTGCCAGGCGCTGGTGGCACCCAGCGACTGCCGCGCCTGGCCGGGGTGGCCAAGGCGCTGGACATGATTGTCAGCGGCCAGCCGATCAGTGCTGCCGAGGCGCTCGAGCACACCATCATCGACGAGCTGTTCGAGGGGGAGCTGGCCGCGGCGGGCATTGGTTTTGCGCGGCGCCTGCTCGACGATGGCCGCGGGCCGCGTCGCAGCGGCGAGCAGACGCGTGGCCTGGAGGGCGCTGACAACGAGGCGCTGATCCGCGCCAAGCATGCCGAGGTGGCCAAGCGCATGCCGGGGCTGTTCTCGCCGCTGCGTTGCGTCGCCGCCGTCGAAGCCGCGGTCAAGCTGCCGCTGGCCGAGGGCCTCAAGCGTGAGCGAGAGCTGTTCGTCGAATGCCTGAACTCGCCGCAGCGCGGTGCGCTGGTGCATTCCTTCTTCGCTGAGCGCCAGGCCAGCAAGATTAATGATTTGCCGGCCGACGTGAAGCCACGCGCAATCAATAGCGCCGCGGTGATTGGCGGCGGCACCATGGGGGTGGGCATCGCCCTGAGCTTCGCCAATGCCGGCTTGCCGGTGAAGCTGCTGGAAATCAATGAAGACGCCCTGCTGCGCGGCCTGCAGCGTGCCCGCGATACCTACGCGGCGAGCGTCAAGCGCGGCAGCCTGACCGAGGAGGCCATGGAGAAACGCCTGAGCCTGGTCACCGGCGTCACCGATTACGGTGCCCTTGCCGATGCCGACGTGGTGGTCGAAGCGGTATTCGAGGACATGGACGTCAAGCGGCAGGTCTTCGAGCAGCTCGATGCCGTGTGCAAACCCGGCGCGATTCTCGCCTCGAACACGTCGTCGCTGGATCTGAACGCCATAGCCACGTTCACCAAGCGTCCTCAGGACGTGGTCGGCCTGCACTTCTTCAGCCCCGCCAACGTCATGCGCCTGCTCGAAGTCGTGCGCGGCGAGAAGACCAGCGACGACGTGCTGGCCACCGCCATGGCCATTGGCAAGCAGTTGAAGAAGGTGTCGGTGGTGGTCGGCGTCTGCGACGGCTTCGTTGGCAACCGCATGGTCTTCCAGTACGGCCGCGAAGCGGAATTCCTGCTGGAAGAGGGCGCCACGCCACAACAGGTCGACGCTGCGCTGCGCAACTTCGGCATGGCCATGGGGCCGTTCGCGATGCGCGATCTGTCCGGCCTGGACATCGGCCAGGCGATCCGCAAGCGCCAGCGCGCGACGCTGCCGGCGCACCTGGATTTCCCCACCGTCTCGGACAAGCTCTGCGAAGCCGGCATGCTGGGGCAGAAGACCGGGGCCGGCTATTACCGCTACGAGCCGGGCAATCGCATGCCGCTGGAGAACCCTGCGCTGGCGCCTATGCTCGAAGCGGCCTCGCGGGAAAAAGGCATCGAGCGGCGCGAACTGGAGGAGCAGTACATCATCGAGCGGACCATCTTCGCGCTGGTCAACGAGGGCGCCAAGATTCTCGAAGAGGGCATCGCCCAGCGCTCCAGCGATATCGACGTGATCTACCTCAACGGCTACGGCTTCCCGGCTTTCCGTGGTGGCCCGATGTTCTATGCCGACAGCGTCGGCCTGGACAAGGTGCTGGCGCGGGTCAGGGAGCTGCACGCACGCTGTGGCGACTGGTGGAAGCCGGCGCCGCTGCTGGAAAAACTGGCCGCCGAAGGCCGCACCTTCACCGAATGGCAGGCCGGGCAATGAGTGCCGCCCGCCTGCAATCTGCCGATCGGACATCGAGGACCTATCCATGAACGTCAACTACACGGCCGAAGAGCTCGCCTTCCGCGACGAAGTGCGTGCCTTCCTGAAAAGCGAGCTGCCGGCGGACATCGCCGCCAAGGTCAAGCTCGGCAAGCACATGTCAAAGCAGGACCACCAGCGCTGGCAGCAGATCCTGGTCAAGCGCGGCTGGTATGCGCCGGGCTGGCCGGTGGAGCTTGGCGGCACCACCTGGGGCCCGGTGGAAAAGCACATCTTCGACGAGGAGTGTGCCGCCTTCGGTGCGCCGCGCGCGGTGCCTTTCGGCGTCAACATGGTCGCCCCGGTGATCATCAAATTCGGTACCCAGCAGCAGAAGGACTACTACCTGCCGCGCATCCTTTCCGGCGAGGACTGGTGGTGCCAGGGCTACTCCGAGCCGGGTGCCGGTTCCGACCTCGCCAGTCTCAAGACCCGCGCCGTACGCGACGGCGACCACTACGTGGTCAATGGGCAGAAGACCTGGACTACCCTCGGCCAGCACGCCGACATGATCTTCTGCCTGGTGCGTACCGACCCTGAGGCCCAGCAGCAGCGCGGCATCAGCTTCCTGTTGATCGACATGAACACGCCGGGCATCAGCGTGCGGCCGATCATCACCCTGGACGGTGACCATGAGGTCAACGAAGTCTTCTTCGACAACGTCCGTGTGCCGGTGGAAAACCTGGTCGGCGAGGAAAACCAGGGCTGGACCTGCGCCAAGTACCTGCTCACCCACGAGCGCACAGGTCTGGCCGGCATTGGCTCTTCCAAGGCGGTGCTGGCGCATCTGAAGCGCATCGCCATGAAGGAAGTCTGTGATGGCAAGCCGATGCTCGAAGACCCGCTGTTCCGTGCCCAGGTGGCAGAAGTGGAAATGCAGCTGATGGCCATCGAGATGAGCACCCTGCGCATTCTCGCCGCGGCGAAGGAGGGCGGCGTGCCGGGCGCGGAGTCCTCGATTCTCAAGGTCAAGGGCACCGAGATCCGCCAGGCCATCACCCACCTGCTGCGCAAGGTCATCGGGCCTTACGCGCTGCCATTCCTGGAAGAGGAACTTGAGCTGGACTATGACGGCGAGCTGTTGCACGCCGACTACAGCGCGTCGCTGGCCGGCGACTACTTCAACATGCGCAAGCTGTCGATCTTCGGCGGCTCCAACGAAATCCAGAAGAACATCGTCTCGAAGATGATTCTCGAGCTGTAAGGGGGCACCGCAATGGACTTCAAACTGACTGAAGAGCAGCAAATGCTGCAAGACACCGCGGCGCGTCTGGTGCGCGACGCCTATCCGTTCGAGCAGCGCGAGAAATTCAGCGAGTCGGAACTGGGCTTCTCCGCCGAGTTCTGGGCGCAGCTGGGTGAGCTCGGCCTGACCGCCGTGCCGTTCGCCGAAGAGATCGGCGGCTTTGGCGGCGGTGGCGTGGAAACCATGCTGGTGATGACCGAGCTGGGCCGTGGCCTGACGCTGGAGCCCTATCTGCAATCGGTGATCTTCGGTGGCGGATTGCTCGGCCAGCTGGGCAGCGACGCGCAAAAGGATGATCTGCTGCCGCAGGTAGCGGCCGGCTCGCTGCAGCTGGCGGTGGCCCTCGAGGAGCCGCAGAGCCACTACAACCTCAACGACGTGCAGACCCGTGCCGAGGTGGTCGATGGCGGCTATCGCCTGTCCGGGCGCAAGGCCGTGGTCATCGGCGGGCATAGCGCCGGGCAGATCATCGTCTCCGCACGGACTGCTGGTGACAGCCGCGACGAAGCCGGCATCAGCCTGTTCCTCGTCGATCCGAACGCGCAAGGCGTGAGCCGCCGCGTCTACCCGACCATCGACGGGCGCAAGGGCTGCGAGCTGTTCCTCGAAAACGTGCAGGTCGGTGCCGATGCCGTGCTCGGCGAAGTCGGCAACGCGCTCCCGGCGCTGCGCTACCAGCAGGGCCGTGCCATCGCCGCGCAATGTGCCGATGCCCTGGGCAGCATGGACGAAGCCTGCAAGCTGACCCTCGACTACCTGAAGACGCGCAAGCAGTTCGGCGTGCCGATCGGCAAGTTCCAGGTCCTGCAGCACCGCATGGTCGACATGCAGACCGAACTGGAGCAGGCCACCAGCATGGCGATCCTCGCCGCGACCTTTGCCGATGGCGAAGACAACGACGAGCGCAGCCGTATCATCGCCGCCGCCAAGTACATCTGCGCCCGCGCCGCGCGCAAGGTGGCCGAGGAAGCGATCCAGCTGCACGGCGGCATCGGCATGACCTGGGAATACAACCTCGCCCACCACGCCAAGCGCCTGGTGATGATCGCCCACCAGTTCGGCGACGATGACCATCATCTGAAGGCCTATGCGAAGCTGATGCAGGTGGCATAACCCGCCAATCGCAACACAGCGACCGGGCCCCATGGCCCGGTTTTGCTTTGCAGAGACAGGTTCGCGAGCGGCGCTCCGCTTCAGCCCTCCGCGAGCTTCGTAGGGTGGATGCCGCCTTTCACATCCACGCGGGTCGAGCAGCACCGAGCCGGTGGATCGGTGCAGCGTGATCCACCCTACGGCTTAGAAAGGCGGTTGCTGTGCAAACAGCCGAAGTTACAGCTTTTATATCCGGTGGGCGGTGATCGCACCGGCTGTGGGTGATTCGATCCGGACATGAAAAAGCCGGGCAAATGCCCGGCCTTTCTGCCTCACGATCAGCTATCGATCAGATGCTGTCGAGTTGCGGGTTCAGGCGGTCCAGCAGTCGCTGGCTGCGGCGGCCGTCCTGCAGGTCGCCCAGATCCGTCAGGCGCACGCGCTCTTTCGGCTCGACCTTCAACTCCACGCCGTTGACCTTGCCGAGCAGAGCCTGCGTGAGCAGTTCGCAGCCGTCTTTCATGCCCGTTGGCAGGTCCTTGAATTCACGACTGCAGTCCTTTTCGGTCTGTTCAACGACCTTCTCGTAATGCGCCTTGCGCTGTTTTTCGGCGCTGCCTTCGGTGGGGTTCAGTGGGGTGTTGTAGCGCTGATACAGGGCAATGCTGCGCTCGGCCATGCCGCGATCCCGGACGCTGAACGAGGCGCTTTGCAATTCGGCGCGCTCGACGCTCGACGCCAATTCACCCAGTTCGCTCATTAATGCCCACTGTCCTCGGGCTTCGCCACCGAAGCTCTCGCTCAGGCGCTGCAGCTTACGATTCAAATCACGCAGGTTACTCAGGCGGTAGCTGACACGCGAATCGAACAGTTCTGGCAGGTCGACTGCCAGCTCTGTTTCCAGGGTGCCGGCATCGTCATCGATATCCACGTAGATTTCGACGTCGTAGGGCTTGAGTTCGGCCAGCCCACTGATCAGCGCGGGCTCGAAGCCGCGAGCGGTCGCCATGCCTCGGCCGAAGCTGCCGCCGGCCATTGCGCCGAGGCTGCTCAGGCCACCGAGTGCGCGCGTGTCGGCCTCGACGCCATTGAAGCGCAGGCGCAAGCGGGTCCGCTCGTCGTTGATGGAGCGGTCACTGATGATCACTTCAGCCACCTGCAGGCTTGGCTCGCGTCCACCGGCTTCGACTTGCAGTTCGGAAATCGTCACGCGGCCTCCGAATGGGCTGGACGAAACCGACTTCCAACTCAGGGTATCCTCAAGCTCGTGCTCGTAAACCCAGTCTTCGATCAGCTTTTCTGCCTGGCTGCTGCTGTAGGCGCTCAGGCCGAAGTAGCCGGCCACCAGCACGGCAACAGCAGCGCCAGCGATCAAGGGTAGGCGCTTGCTCATTCGTCATCTCCTTGGAGCTCGGCACGTTCGGGCCAGGCTTTTTGTATCAGCGATTTGGCCTCTTCCGGCGTCCAGTCGGGGTCACCGATTTCATGTCGTGCGAGTTTCAGCGGGTCGCGTAGATCGGCGCAGCCATTTTCGCTACAGGCTTGCAGCGTGGTGGCGCTGATCAGCGTCAGCGGCAGGTTTTGCTCATCCTTGCGCGACGCGTCCAGCCGCGCCTCGCCCTTGACCAGGAACCAGCCCTTGTCGGCGCTTTGTTCGCTGTTTTTGGTCTCCAGTATGGCGGTATACGGATAGTCAACCTCCCAGCCATCATCGGCTTTGCCATCGATATGCACGATCTGGCTATAGCGTTGAGCGCGGCCTTGCATCATCGCGGCATAACCGCCGCCACTGAACGGCGAATAGCTGGCATCGCTGAGGATGCGTCCGTAGAGTTCTTCGGGTTTGCGAGTTTCACGGCGTAGCTGACGATACAGCTGCAGCTGTTGCTCTGCCTGGCGAGCCAGCAGCTCGCGCTGACGCTGGGCTTCACGCTCGCGCTCCAGCTCGGCTCGGCGCTGCAGTTCAGCTTCCTTGCGCTCGTAGGCGAACAGGTGGTTATCGGCCCGAGCCGGGTCGTATTCCCACTTCTGCGTACGGTAGTGACGTGATAGCGAAATGTCGTAAAGCCAGAAATCGCGATCGCCTTCGTGCAACCCTTTTTCCAGATCCCGCATGCCGTAGAAATGGATGGCCCTGATCTTCGGTGCGCTCTTGTCGAGGTGTGCAGTGGCCAGGTCAATTGTCTGGCGAATGCTTTCCAGATCGCGGAACAGCTCACGGTTTTCGGTCAGTGCTATCAGCGTGACGCTGCCGGCATTCCAGTGGCCGTTATAGCTATGGCCCATGCGCAGCAGGTAATGCACCTTGCTGGCTGGTTCGCTATGCAACAGCAGCAGCAGATTCTTGCGTTCGTCGATGCCCACTACCGGGAGCTGCGGCGCGTCGCCGTAGATTTCCAGGCCATCGAGGAAGCTGCCTTTGAACTGATGCAGACGCACGCCATCGCGGCGGTTGAGCGTCAGCGAGCCGGTGCCCTGCGCGTAACCGTCCGGGCCGCACGTCACGCCGCTGGATGCCGCGGAGATATTCGCTATGTCGTCCTCCGGCTTGAAGCCCAGGCGGAAGCGACAGCCGTTCTGATCGACGATCTCGGTGATGAGGTCGGCCTTGGCGAAAACGTCCCGGGCCAGAGGCGGTTGCCAGCCGTTGACGCTGAACTCTTTGGCGAAAACGGGGGCGGCAACCACGGCCTGTTCAGCCGGGACTGGCGTTTCTGCCGGCGCAGCGGGTTGAGTGTCGGCCACAGGCGCTGGTGATGCGGCCGTGGGTTGTGGTGCTTCGGCTTGCGTCGGCTTGGCCGGTTCCGGCTCTGCGGTGGCCGGAGCGGTCGCGCTCGCAGCAGGCGCAGCGGAAGCGGGGGCCTCAGCCGGCGCTTGGGCGACGGTTGGCGCAGGGGCTGGCTCGGCGGCTGGCTGCGGGGCTGCGGGGGCCCAGCCTGCGGCTTGGCTGGCGTGGCCGCTTGCTTGTGTCTTGCCGGTGCTGTCTACACTGGTCCAGCTCAGTTGCGTGGCGCTCGAGCACTGGCTAGCGAACAGGCCACCAAGTTTTGGCAGCAAGCGGTTAATGGAGTCCTGATTTGCTTGGCCGGCAAATGCGAAACGCAGCTTCAGGTTGTCGCTGCACCAAGGCTGGCCATCGGCGTGGTCGACAAAGACCTCGACGTTTTCCGCCTTCGAATAGGCCAGTCGGTGGCTGGCTGCCTGAGCCGAAGCCGCTACGGCCAGGCTAAGGGCCAGTAGGGAAATGTGGCGCAAGTTCATCAGATCAGCTCCCAGGCACCGTCGGCCGCCTGGCAGGCCTTGGCAGTCTGCTGCTCATTGCTGCCCTGGGCTGTCACGTCGTACTTGATCGTCCGGCAGGTCGCCTGTGCCGTCATGGTTTGCTCGACCGGAACAGCATCCAGATCAATGGCGTCCAGGTCGATTCCCTTGGAGGCTGCGCTGGCCACATCAAGGCTGTCGAGATCGGTAGCTGTTTCGGCTGCAGCGGTCTGGGTCGACTGGGAGGGCTTTTTGACCTGCGCCACCAACGGCGCGTAGACATAACCGATGGTTACGCCGCGGCGGCCCACCATGATCCAGTCATTGTCGGTGCGACCGATCGCAGTAAAGGTTGTGCCGGCTGGCAACCCTGCAACCTTTTCGGCTTTGAGGTCGGGCGCATTGCGTACGTTCGCCGATTTCACTGCCTGGTAGGGCTGGTTGATCAGCGTCATGTTCGCTACCGGCTGCACCTTGGGCGTACGCTTGACCGCAACTTCGCGCTGCACGGTTTCGGTCTTGATCGGGGTAATGGTGGCTTTGGCATCGCTGTGGCTCGACGACCACTGGGTGGCTTGGCCATCCTGCATGTGCTGCAGCGCCTGTTGAGTCTGCTGGGCCAGCGCTTCGCGATCCCGCGCATCGAGCTTCGCGCCGACGGTCTTGCCAAGGTAACCGCCAGCCAGTGCGCCTGCGATCATGGCTGCGGTGCGACCGCTACCGTTTCCGACCTGGCTGCCAATAAGAATGCCTGCTGCGGTGCCGACCAGAGTGCCGATGTTCTCTTTGTTCGCCCACTCGTTTTCGGCCATGTTGGCGCAACCGGCGCTGAACACGATGGCACTGCTGAGCAACAGCACGCTGGTTTTTTTTGCGAAGCCCATGAGGTAGTCCTTGTCTGAATGGCTGGCAGGTAGCATTCAGGACTGACTCGACGGCCGATGTCGTGCCAACGGGGCTGCCGTTTCAATCCATGAAATGGCCGGTAATTACACACAAATATGGCCTGTATCACAAACCTAAATCAGTCTAGATCTGCAACGTCAGGGCTAACGGTGCAGGTCGGGGGCCGCATTCGCATACTGCACTGGGCGCTGCACTTCGAGGGTCTGAAGCGCCGGTGGCGATATGTCGCTCAATACGGCTCATCGTGTGAATGAGATCAGGAACAGCCAGGCGGCCAGTGCATGGTGTAAATGCACCGGCCGATATGCGGCGATTCGTCAAGCAGGGGCTGGTGTAGCGGCGCCCTGCGGCTTCCACTCCTGCAAGCGATCCAGGCTGCCTCGGTAGTGCTTGAGCCCCATGCCGAGCAGGGCGATCGCGCCGACCAGCGCAACGCCGGTGACGATCAACAGCGAATAGCGCAGGGCATTGTCGTCGCCGAAGACAAAGTCGGTACCCAGCGCCACCGCGGTCGGGCCGATGCCGAGGCCGACCATGGTGATGACGAACAGGTACACCGCCGAGGCCTGGCCGCGCATGGAATTGGGCATGATCTCCTGGATCGCCGCCGGGCCGACGCCGAAGGGCATGGCGATGGTGAAGACGTGCAGGGCGATCAGCGCCAGCGCCAGTTCGCCGGTGCCCGCCAGATAGGCGAGGTTGAGCGGCAGGGTCAGCGCGGCGGAGATGATGCCGACGCGCAGCGGCGCATCGCGATAGCCGCGGCGGTGCAGCAGGTCCGAGAGTCGCCCGCCGGCAATGATGCCGACCGAGCCCGCCACCGCCACCACCGAGCCGTAGAGCACGCCGACGTCGCTGGCCGACCAGCCGTAGGTGCGGATGAAGAACGTCGGAATCCACGCCGAACTGCCGTATGCAGCGAAGGCCAGGCAGGCGAAGCCGAAGTTGTGGCACAGCACGGTGCGGCGGTTCTGCCGGATGTAGCCCGCCACCTCACTCAGCGGCACCTCGACGCCAGCGCCAACGCCCTTGCGCGAAGGCTCGCGGATCAGCAACAGCACGGCGGTGAACAGCACGCCAGCCGCACCGAGCACGAGGAAGATCAGCTGCCACGGGCGCACCATGCCGAGAACCGGCAGTTCCACATCGCCCTGTGCCGAAGCGAACTTGACCACCAGCCCGCCGAGCAGGAAGGCCAGGCCCGAGCCAATGTAGATGCCCATCGAATAGACGCTCATGGCGGTGCCGCGCAGCTTGGGCGGGAAGCTGTCGGCGATCAGTGAGTAGGCCGAAGGCGACAGCGCTGCCTCGCCGACACCGACGCCGATGCGGAATACCAAGAACTGCCAGAACGTCCGGGCGGTGCCGCACAGCGCGGTCATCAGACTCCACACCAGCACGCCGATGGCGATGATGCCGCGGCGGCTCTTGCGATCGGCCAGGCGCCCGATGGGCACGCCGCAGATGGTGTAGAACACCGCGAAGGAGAAGCCCATCAGCAGGCTCATGTGGGTATCGGTGATGTCCAGATCGCGGCGGATCGGCTCGACCAGCAGATTGAGGATCTGTCGATCGACGAAGGACAGGACATACGCGAGCATCAGGATCGCCACCGTCATCCAGGCGCGGGTGCTCGAGGGGTAGCCATTATTGTTGTTGTGCATAGCAAGCTCCGATTAGCGAGAGGGCTGCAGCCAGCCATCCTCACTTTTATCGGAGATCAGCCATCCGGCAAGTTGAATAACCTGCGGATATGTTTCGAAATGTGGTATCAATGTTCCGCTGTGCGAAACAGTATTCGATGTGCTTTGCTCATGCCGCCGTTCGTTGGTCGCCAGGCGTCAGTTCCGGCAGCAGCCAGCGTGCCCAGAGGCTGTCCGCGAAATGCTGGCGAAAGAAGCCGAAGTGTCCGATTCGCGTGGCGCCGACTTCGGCAGGCGCGATACGTCGCATCGACTTCGGCGCCGAGCTGTAGAAACCGTGCAGGGACTCGGTGTTGCGTGCCGACATCATCTCGTCGTCGCTGAACGACAGCGATGTCAGCGGGGTGCGCACTGCGGCGAAGGCCTGGCGCATCGGTTCGCCTTCGACGCCCAGCAGGTAATCCGGATGCAGGCACCAGCGCCGCCACTGGCGCATCACCCCGGCCGGCAGGTCGCCGACCGCCCCGATGCGAGCGCCGGGGAAGTAGCCCGCGACTGCGGTAAGCACCGGCGCCAGGCCATGCCAGAGCAGCCACGCCTTGCGCCGGATCTGCGGGCTGTTCTCGCGCCAGTAGCCGCTGCCGGCGGCGATGGTGACGATGCGGGTCAGGCGTTCGTGGCCGTCGACCAGTGGCAGGATCTGCGCGCCGACACTGTGGCCGATCCAGTAAAGCGGCAGCTCGCCAGCGGTCTCGGCCGCCGCGGCGAGCACCGCGCTGCAGTCGTGGCGCGCCCAGTCGAGGATGTCGACGTTCAACTGGCGAAGCGGCGTCCGCCGCGAGCGGCCCATGCCGAGGTAATCGAAGGTCACCACCTGATAGCCACGCCCGGCGAGCCAGTTGGCGAAATCGGTGTAGAAGCGCTGCGGCACGCCCATCGCTGGCGCGATCAGCACGACACCGCTGGGAGCGCTGCCCGGCTGGTACCAGTAGCTGGACAGGATATGGCCGTTGCCGTTGTCGATGGAGCGTTCTTCAACCTGTATCGTCGCCATCTTGTTGTTCTCCGCGCTTCTGCGATTGCTGCGATCGGTGCAGTATACGAACAGCAGAAGATAGTTCTAGAAAAAAATTCTAGTCCAGACGGGAGGCCGGATGGCCCGTAGTAGCCGCAAGCAGGAAATCCTTCAGGCCGCGCTTGGCTGTTTCACCGAGTTCGGCGTGGATGCGACTACCATCGAGATGATTCGCGATCGCTCCGGTGCCAGCATCGGCAGCCTCTATCATCACTTCGGCAATCGTGAACGGATCATCGCCGCGCTTTATCTGGAAGGTATCGGTGGTTATGCCGCGCTGCTGGAGTCGGGGTTGATCGAGAGCCTGGATGCCGAGGCCTGCGTCAGGCTGTTCGTCACCAGCTATGTCGACTGGGTGGTGGCGAATCCGGACTGGGCGCGTTTCGTCCTGCACAACCGCGGACGGGTCGAGGCTGGCGAGATGGGCGAGCGCTTGCGCGAGTTCAACCGCGAGCACGGCCTGCGCATCGCCGGCATCCTGCGCAGGCACCGCGAAGCCGGTGCGTTCAAGCCGCTGCCGAAGGAGTGCTTTGTCTCGGTGGTGATCGGTCCGGTACAGGACATGGCGCGCAACTGGCTGGCCGGGCGCAGCAAGGCCCCGCTCGCCGACTACCGCGAACTGCTCGCGCAGATCGCCTGGGACAGCGTGCGCTGCCGCACGGATGCGTAACTGGATTGAGCCCGGCACGCCATGTGCCGGGCAGCGGAAAAGTCCGCGATGCCGAGCGACAGGGCAGCTCATGTGGCGGGAGCCCGAGCCCCTGTGATGTTGAGCTTAGACACTGCGAGCCTCAGCCCAACCTGCGCGAGCGATGGTTGGTGTCAGACCCCCAGGCTTTCGATGTCCCTGGCGAGCATCTCGAGCTGATGCGCCAGCGAGCCCTTGAGGGTTTCCTCGCTGAGCTGGAATGAAGGTGCGCCGCAGGTCAGCGCCATGATGCTGCCATCGGCCATGTGCAGCGGCACGCCCGCGGCCATCACGTTGCGATCCCAGTCGCCTAGCGACAGGCAGAAGCCGTGCTGCTCGAATTCCTCGAACGAAGCTTCCAGCGAGGCCTTGATGGTGGCCCAGTCGTCGCCGTACTTGGTGGCCAGGGCGGCCATCAGGTGTTCGCGCTCCTTTTCCGGGGTTGCCGCGAGGAAGGCGCGGCCGGCGGCGGTGGTGGCCAGCGGCAGGCGTACGCCGGCATCCATGCGCAGGGTGGTGACCTCTGCCGGGCGGCAGTTCTCCACGTAGATCATCGACAGCCGGTCGCGGCAGGTCAGGCCCACGGTGGTATTGGTGCGGCGGGCGAATTCGTCCATGTACGGCTTGGCCAACTGGCGCACGCGCAGGTTGGAAACGTAGGCGTAGCCGAGCGCCAGCACACCGGAGTCCAGCTGGTACTTTTCCAGCTGCTGCGAGTAGCTGAGGTAGCCGAGCTTGGTCAGTGTGTAGGTCATGCGCGACACGGTGGGCTTGGGCAGCCCGGTAATGCGCGCGATGTCCTGATTGCCCATCACCACCGAGCCGTGGGTGAAGGCGCGCAGCACGTCCAGTCCGCGGGCCAGCGCCTCGACGAATTTGCGGTCCTTGGGAGTGCCGGTGTCTTCGGTGTCGTCGCTCATGATCTCGGTCTTTTGGCTAGTGGGCAGCGGTGGCGAACGATAGCAGATCGCTCGGTCTCGGGCAGTGCGCGCATTTGCGATCATTGCGAGGTAAAAATCGATCGTCTAGTATCGGATTCGATATGCTGTTTCGCACAGTAAAATAATAATTCATTTTGGAGTATATCGATGTCCGCATCCGTGCAAGGCTACGTGGCCGCCGAGCTGGCCCGTGGCGACTACCAGAACGTCCACGACCTGCTTGCCCGGGCCTGTGCGAAGCATCCACAGCGGCCGGCGTTTTCCTGCGGCGAGGACCGGCTCAGCTACGCCGAGCTGGCGAGCCAGGCCGATGCCTTCGCCCGCTACCTGCGACATCACGCCGGGCTGCAGCCGGGCGACCGGCTGGCGGTGCAACTGCCCAATTCGTTGCAGTACCCCATCGCCGTCTTCGGTGCGCTCAAGGCCGGCCTGGTGATCGTCAACACCAATCCGCAGTACACCGCTGCCGAAGCCAGGCACCAGTTCCGCGACTCGGGTGCCAAGGCGATCCTCGTGCTCGACCGACTGCTGCCGCTGGTGCGAGCGGTGCAGGCGGACACCGGCTTGCAGCAGGTCATCCTGAGCAGTGCGGACGATCTGCAAAATCCGGTCTATGAAAGCAGCGAGGGCGGAACGCAACGTTTCATGCAGGCGCTGCGGCTGGGTGCGGACAGTCCGGCGCTGGACAGCGTGGCTGGCCTCGATCGGCTGGCCCTGCTGCAGTACACCGGTGGTACCACGGGTGTTTCCAAGGGCGCGATGATCAGCCACCGCAACCTGCTGGCCAATGTGCTGCAGACCATCGAGCTGTTCGACCAGCCGGGCCTGCTGGAGCCGGAAAAAGATGTGCGCATTGCGCCTTTGCCGCTTTACCACATCATGGCTTTCGCCACGAACTGCCTGAGCTCGGTGGGCATGGGACTGCACACCGTGTTCATCCGCGACGGGCGCAACCTGGACGAAACCATCGGTGCCATGCAGCGCTATCCGTTCAGCCTGCTCAGCGGTATCAACACGCTGTTCGTCGGGCTGATGAACCACCCCGATTTTCGCAATGTCGATTTTTCTCATCTGAAATGGGCGACCTCCGGCGGTGCGCCGCTGAACAGTGAAGTCGGGCGCCGCTGGCAGGCATTGACCGGTGCGCCGATCCGCGAAGGTTTCGGCCTGACCGAGGCATCGCCGGTGGTGGCGACCGGCACTCAGCTCAGCCCTTACCGCGAGGGCTACATTGGCCAGGCGCTGATCGATACCGAGCTGCGCACCGTGGACGACGAGGGCAACGACGTAGCGCCGGAAACCCCGGGCGAACTCTGGCTGCGCGGCCCGCAGGTGATGCAGGGCTACTGGCAGCGGCCGGATGAGACAGCCAAGGTGCTCAGCGAGGACGGCTGGCTGAAGACCGGCGACATCGCCCTGCTGGATGCCGAGGGTTTCGTCAAGATCGTCGACCGCAAGAAGGACATGATCCTGGTTTCCGGCTTCAACGTGTTTCCCAACGAGATCGAGGATGTGCTGATGCAGCACCCGTCCGTGCGCGAGTGTGTGGCAGTGGGCGTGCCGGATGCGCGCAAGGGTGAGGCGGTGAAGGCTTTCGTCAGCCTGAGGGACGACGCGGTTGACGAGCAGGCCCTGCTCGCCCATTGCCGGCAGTACCTGACCGGCTACAAGATGCCCGGCCAGATCGAGATACGCGAGGAGTTGCCCAAGACGGCGGTGGGCAAGTTGCTGCGCCGCGAACTGCGCGATGAGGCACGTGCTGCCGCGGGCTGCACGCTGCCTATATAAAGGTGGCGAGCCGACCAGCGGAGCAGCCCGGCGAGACCCGCGGGCCGGCGCGAATGTACCTCCTGCCAACCCACGGCGGCCGGGCGAAAAAATGTTTCGATGCTTGTTGCGTAGGGGGGTTTCTGATATAAAGCAGCGCTCTTTTCTAGGGGCCCGGTATCTTCGTTCGCAGCGTGGCCGGTAAGACCCTCATGAAACGTGGCGCTGAGCGCCGAACTGACAAGTGAATTCAAGCGGCCAACCCATGCCGGGTTGGGCATGTGGTTTTAGAGGGCTGAGGCATGTCGAGAGTCTGTCAAGTTACCGGTAAGGGTCCGGTAACCGGGAACAACATTTCCCACGCAAACAACAAAACCCGTCGTCGTTTCCTGCCGAACCTGCAGCATCATCGCTTCTGGGTCGAGTCGGAGAACCGCTTCGTCCGTCTGCGCCTGAGTGCCAAAGGCATGCGCATCATCGACAAGCGCGGCATTGACGTCGTTCTGTCCGAGCTGCGCGCCCGCGGCGAAAAGGTTTAAGGAGAGCAATCATGCGTGACCTGATCCGTTTGGTGTCCAGCGCCGGTACCGGCCACTTCTACACCACCGACAAGAACAAGCGCACCACCCCCGACAAGATCGAAATCAAGAAATTCGATCCGGTCGTACGCAAGCACGTGATCTACAAGGAAGCCAAGATCAAGTAATTGATCGGCCCTTGAAGAAAGAACCCGCCTCTCGGCGGGTTTTTTCGTTTCTGGCGCCCAGGCGCCGCCGGCTTGTCGTTCGATTGCCAGTCGTCGTCCGCTCCCCCTAGTTTGATGTGCATCATGTACGGCGCCTGCCGAATTCGCCTATCGTGCGAGCTTTCTTTTCTCCCACTTTTGGCATGAGGATGCGCAGCGCATGGCGAAGACGGACGGGCCCATCGCGGCAGACAGCAAGAGCACTTCCAGCATCGCCCTGCAGGCGGCTTCCGAGGACATCTGGTCGCAGAAGTACCGCCTGACCAGCAAGGACGGCACGCCCATCGACGAGAGCGTCGACGACACCTGGCGGCGGGTTGCCCGCGCGCTGGCCGATGTCGAGCCGGCCAAGCAGCGCGAGCACTGGCATGAACGCTTCCTCTGGGCATTGCGCAACGGCGCCATTCCCGCCGGGCGGATCATTTCCAATGCCGGCGCGCAGGACTACAAGCCGGCGACTTCGACCATCAACTGCACCGTCTCGGGCTCTATCACCGACTCGATGGACGACATCCTCGGCAAGGTCCACGAGGCCGGGCTGACGTTGAAGGCCGGCTGCGGCATCGGCTACGAGTTCAGCACCCTGCGCCCACGCGGCTCTTTCGTCTCGGGTGCCGGCGCGCACACCAGCGGCCCGCTGTCGTTCATGGATATCTTCGACAAGATGTGCTTCACCGTCAGCTCGGCCGGTGGTCGCCGCGGCGCGCAGATGGGGACCTTCGATGTTGGCCATCCGGACGTACGCGAGTTCATCCGTGCCAAGCGCGAGGACGGCCGGCTGCGCCAGTTCAACCTCAGCCTGTTGATCACCGACGAGTTCATGCAGGCGGTGGAGGCCGACGGCGAGTGGCCGCTGATCTTCCCGGTGCATGCCAAGGAAGCCGCCGAGCTTGACCTGGCGGACGCCGAGCATGTGCTCTGGCGCGAATGGCCGGTGCATGACGGCTATATCGTGCGCGACGATGGCCTGGTCGCCTGCAAGATCTACGGGCGGGTCAAGGCGCGGCATCTGTGGGACATGATCATGGTCTCCACCTACGACTACGCCGAGCCGGGCTTCATCCTCATCGACCGGGTCAACCAGCTGAACAACAACTGGTGGTGCGAAGCGATCCGCGCCACCAACCCCTGTGGTGAGCAGCCGCTGCCGCCATACGGATCGTGCCTGCTGGGCTCGATCAACCTGACCCACTTCGTCATCGATCCGTTCGGCGCGGATGCGCGCTTCGACTGGGACAAGTATCGCGAAGTGGTGCGCATCTTCACCCGCATGCTGGACAACGTCGTCGAGATCAACGGCCTGCCGCTGGAGCAGCAGCGCCACGAGATCGAGAGCAAGCGCCGCCACGGCATGGGTTTCCTCGGTCTTGGCTCGACCCTGACCCTGCTCAAGCTGCGCTATGGCAGCCCGGAAGCCTGCGTGTTCACCGAGGAAGTTTCCCGCGAGATGGCGCTGGTCGGCTGGGAGCAGGCGCTGGAGTTGTCCAAGGAGAAGGGTCCGGCACCGTTGCTGAGCCAGACCTTCGAAGTCACCGCCGAAATGCTGCGCAAGCGTCCGGAAATGGCCAGGGACGGTTACAAGGTCGGCGACCAGGTCGCCGGTCGCGTGCTGCACGCCAAGTACTCGCGTTACATGCAGAAGATCGCCGAATACGCGCCCGAGCTGATCGAGGCGCTGGCCGAGCAGGGCGCGCGGTTCACCCATCACAGCTCCATCGCGCCTACCGGCACCATCAGCCTGAGCCTGGCCAACAACGCCTCCAACGGCATCGAACCGAGCTTCGCCCATCACTATTCGCGCAACCTGATCCGTCCGGGCCGCAAGGCCAAGGAGAAGATCGAGGTGTTCAGCTACGAGCTGCTGGCCTATCGCACGCTGATCAACGAGCGTGCCAAGCCGGGTTCCGACGCGCCGGGCGAGAAACTGCCGGACTACTTCATCACCGCCGATGACGTCAGCCCGACCCAGCACGTGGATATCCAGGCGGCCGCGCAGCGCTGGGTCGATTCGTCGATCTCCAAGACCGCCAACGTGCCGACCGATTACCCGTTCGAGGCGTTCAAGGACATCTACCGCTACGCCTGGCGCCAGGGTCTCAAGGGCTGCACCACCTTCCGCTTCAACCCGGCGGCGTTCCAGGGCGTGCTGGTGAAGGAGGCCGATCTGGAGAAGACCCTCTATCGCTTCACCCTGGAGGACGGCAGCGTGGTCGAGCTCAAGGGCAACCAGGAAGTCGAATACGACGGCGAGGTGAACACTGCCGCCAACCTGTTCGACGCCCTCAAAGAAGGCTATTACGGCAAGTACTGAACCCGTCTGCCAACCGTTTGCACGCCGGGCCGCCGACGCCGCCCGGCAGGAGAGATTGCACAATGACCGTAAAGATCACCCAGCGCATCAAGGGCTTCAAGGTCGTCGACGAGGCCCTCGAGCGCCCCGCGGCCACTGCGTCTAGCAGCGACAGCAAGGCGAGCAAGACCGTCAACGTGGTGGAGATGGACGAGAGCCTGCAGCGTCCGGAAACCCTGATCGGCATGACCTACAAGATCAAGTCGCCGCTGTTCGAGCACGCGCTGTACGTCACCGTGAACGACATCGTGCTCAATGCCGGGACCCCGCACGAGCAGCGCCGGCCGTTCGAGATCTTCATCAATTCGAAGAACATGGACCACTTCCAGTGGATCGTCGCGCTGACCCGGATCATGTCCGCGGTGTTCCGCAAGGGCGGCGACTGCACCTTCCTCGTCGAGGAGCTCAAGGCGGTGTTCGATCCGCGTGGCGGCTACTTGAAGAAGGGCGGCGTCTACATGCCGTCGATCGTCGCCGAGATCGGTGCGGTGCTGGAGCGCCATCTGATCGCCATCGGCATGCTCGAAGGCCACGCGCTGGATGAAACCCAGCTCAAGTACCTGGCCGAGAAGCGCGCCGCCTACGAGGCCAGCCAGGGCGCGGTGGCGGTGGAGCCGGGCGAAGGTTTCCCGGCCGGCGCGCAGCTGTGCAACAAGTGCAACACCCAGGCGGTGGTGCAGATGGACGGCTGCGCCACCTGCCTGAACTGCGGCAACTCCAAGTGCGGTTGACCCGGCCGCGCTGAGAGCAGGCGCGATATTCGCCAGGCCCCTTTACCCGACGGGCCTGGCTCTGCTAGTTTTCAGCGCATCGTCATCAAGACAGCCTTCCGGCCTCGATCTCATGTTCCCCATTGCGCGCCGCCTGTTCGTAGTGAATCCAGCCGATATCGGCTCGGCCCCGCTGCGCGCAATCGCCCCTCCATCTGTCGTTGCCGCCCTGGCAATTGCGCCGCCACCTCCACAGGCGGTTGCACTGGGCTGATCCGCCCACACTTCGCAGCTCCGGCTTTCGCTTTCCGATCCTGACGGCTCGGCGCGCGTTCGTTCTCGACGATTGGCTGGGGCCTGTTTGGCTTCGACAGGTAATGACTGATGACTTTCAACAAATCGTTATGGACGTCCTACGGCGTCATGGCCGTGTTCGTTCTGCTCTGGGGCAGTGCGGCCATCTTCACCCGCTGGGGACTCGATCACGGCACTCCGTTCGCGCTGCTGGTCGTGCGATTTTCTCTGGCGCTCGCTGCGGTTCTGCTGATCGGCCTGTACCGCAGGCGCTGGCGGCCCGCGCCAGGTACTGCCTGGCAGACGGCGGCCACCGGGCTGCTGATGATTGGCTGTTATTCGATCTGCTACTTCCAGGCCATGGCCTACGGAGTGACGCCAGGCGTGATCGCCACGCTGCTTGGCGTGCAGCCGATTCTCACCTTGCTGCTACTGGAGCGGCGCTTCTCGCCACTGCGCCTGCTCGGGCTGCTGGTGGCGCTGGCCGGCCTGGCCGCGGTGGTGTTCCAGAGTCTGGTGCTGGCGCGGTTCTCGCTCGCCGGGATGCTTTTCGCCCTCGCTGCGCTGCTGTGCATGACCTTGGGCGCGATTCTGCAACAGCGGATCCGCCAGAGTCCGGTGGAAGTGCTGCCGATGCAGTACGGGGTAAGCCTGCTGCTGTGCCTGGCATTCGTGCCGTTCCAGCCGATCCGCCTGGAAGCGGTGACAGGCTTCGTCGTTCCGGTGCTCTGGCTGGGGCTGGTGATTTCGGTGGCCGCGCAGTTGCTGCTGTACCGCATGATCCAGACCGGCAATCTGGTCAACGTCACCAGCCTGTTCTACCTGGTGCCGGTGGTGACCGTCGGCATGGACTACCTGTTCCTCGGCAACCAGCTATCGCGCATCGGGTTGCTGGGGATGGGCGCGATCCTGCTGGGGCTGGCGCTGGTATTCAGGGCTGCACCGCAACAGCGCTCTCGATAAGGCGCAGGCCGGGCGGCGAATACGCTGCCCGGCCGAGCCGCGAGCTCAGCGGACCACGCGATAGCACGGCGTGTAGGGCACGCCACCCGGCAGCTTCATGCGGTGCTGCTCGACGAAGGCCTGCAGCAGCTTGTCCAGCGGCTGCATGATCGCCGCATCGCCGTGGATTTCGTAGCGGCCGTACTGCTCGATGCGGCGGATGCCCTTGTCCTTGACGTTGCCGGCGACGATGCCGGAGAACGCCCGGCGCAGGTTGGCGGCCAGCTCGTGTGGCGGCAGGTCGCGACGCAGCGGCAGGCTCGCCATGTTTTCGTGAGTCGGATCGAACGGCCGCTGGAAGCCTTCTTCGATCTTCAGCAACCAGTTGAAGTGAAAGGCGTCGTTGCGCTCGCGCCGGAAGCGCCGCACTTCGCGCAGGCCCTCGGTCATCTGCCGTGCGACTTCGGCGGGGTCGTCGAAGACGATCTGGTAGCGCTGCTGGGCTTCCTCGCCAAGGGTTGCGCCGACGAAGTCATGCAATTGCTGCAGGTAGTCCGCCGCATCGCTCGGGCCGGTGAGGATGACCGGGAAGGGCACGTCGCGATTGGCCGGGTGCAGCAGGATGCCGAGCAGGTAGAGGAACTCTTCGGCGGTGCCGACGCCGCCGGGAAAGATGATGATGCCGTGTCCGACGCGGACGAAGGCCTCCAGGCGCTTTTCGATATCCGGCAGGATCACCAGCTCGTTGACGATCGGGTTCGGCGCTTCGGCGGCGATGATGCCGGGCTCGGTCAGGCCCAGATAGCGGCTGCCGACTCGCCGCTGCTTGGCGTGGGCGATGGTGGCACCCTTCATTGGGCCTTTCATGACGCCCGGTCCGCAGCCGGTGCAGACATCCAGGCTGCGCAGTCCCAGTTCGTGACCGACGCGCTTGCTGTACTTGTATTCCTCGGTGCTGATCGAGTGCCCGCCCCAGCACACCACCATGCTTGGCTCGACGCCGGGGCGCAGGGTGCGGGCGTTGCGCAGCAGGTGGAAGACGTAGTCGGTGATGCCCTGGGAGGTGCTCAGGTCGATGCGTGCGCTGCTCAGTTCGCTCTCGGTATAGACGATGTCGCGCAGGGCGCTGAAGAGCATTTCGCGGGTGCTGGCGATCATCTCGCCATCGACGAAGGCGTCGGCCGGGGCGTTGAACAGCTCCAGGCGCACGCCGCGATCCTGCTGCAGGATGCGCACCTCGAAGTCCTCGTAGGCCTCGAGAATGGTCTTGGCGTTGTCGATGCGCGTGCCGGTATTGAGGATGGCCAGGGCGCACTGGCGGAACAGCTTGTGCGTACTGCCGGAACCGACTTCGCTCAGTTGCTGCACTTCGCGTTGCGACAGGGTTTCCAGGCTGCCTTTGGGAGTAACCGAGGCGTTGATTACATTGCGTTGGGTCATTGAGGATTCCTGAAGACGATGGTCGCACCATGGATGGCCGGTGCGTCGGAACGGCAGCTGCCTGGCTGTCATCCGCGTGAAGATGCGGGCGGGACGGGTCAATGGCAGTTGCCTGGCATGCCGCCATCTTAACGCGGTGACAGCGCTACGGTAGGCGATGCCGACGCCCGCGAAGGCAAAAAGCCACGGCGACCTCGATATCGTCCCGTGGCCCATGGCGATCTGACTTCGACCTTCAGGGCAGGTCGGCGGTTCGGCCCGAACGGCTCGGCAGCGACCAGTCAGGTCCAGCCGTAGCGAACCAGATGAAAGAAGATTGGTGCAGCGAAACAGACTGAATCCAGCCGATCGAGCATGCCCCCATGCCCCTCGATCATGTGGCCCCAGTCCTTTACACCACGGTCGCGCTTGATCGCCGACATCACAAGGCCGCCGAAGAAGCCCAGCAGATTCAGCAGCAGTGCCATCAGTGCCGCCTGCCACCAGTCGAACGGGGTGATCCAGTACAGCGCCGCGCCGATCAGGGTGGCCAGGAAGATGCCGCCGACGAAGCCTTCGACGGTCTTGGACGGCGACAACCGCGGTGCAATCCTGCGCTTGCCCGCCAGCTTGCCGCACACGTACTGCAGTACGTCGGAGAGCTGCACGACGATGATCAGCCAGGCGATCAGCAACAGGTTGCGACCTTCGTAGCCGGCAATCTCCAAAGTGAGCAGTGCCGGCACGTGGGAAACGCAGAAGACTGCGATCATCAGGCCCCATTGCACTTTCGATGCGCGTTCGAGAAAGCGCGTGGTGTCACCGCCGAGCGACGCCAGGATGGGCAGCAGCAGGAAGACGTAGACCGGAATGAAAATGGTGAACAACCCGTACCAGCCAATACCCACCAGCAGATATTGCAGGGGCAACACGAGGTAGAACGCCGCGACCAGCGCCGGATAATCGCTACCGCGGGTCGGGGTCAGGGTCATGAACTCGCGCAACGCGAAGAAGGACACCAGATAGAACAGGATCACCACCGCGGTGTGCCCCAGCCAGAAGGCGACGCCAATCACGGCGACCATCACCCACCAGGCATTGATGCGCGCATTGAGGTTGTCGATCACCGGGTTCTGCGCCGCGCCGCTGCGCCGTTTGAGCACGAAGCCGATCAGCGAGGCGAGGGCGAGCAGGGCGCCGATACCGGCGAACAGCAGCAGGGTATTACGCTCCATGTCGGTCTTCCTTGGGGGCCAGTTCCAGCAGGGCCAGACGGGCGCGTTGGAGAAAGGCGTCCTTGTCTTCGTCATGCTCGATGCTCAGCGGCGTACCGAAACTGACGCTGCATAGCAAAGGCAATGGCAGGCTGCGGCCCTTGGGCATCACCCGGTTCAGGTTGGCGATCCACACCGGCACCAGTTCGACGTTCGGGCATTGCAGGCCCAGGCGGTACAGCCCGCTCTTGAACGGCAACAGGCCGTCTTCCGGATTGCGGGTACCTTCGGGAAAAAGAATCAGCGAATCGCCATCGGCCAGCGCGTCGAGCATTGGCTGCAACGGATTCGACTCCGGGCCACTGCCCTGGCGATCGACCAGCACGCCATTGAACAGGCAATGAATGACGAAGCGGCGCAGCGCGCTGCTTTGCCAGTAATCGGCTCCCGCCACGGGCCGGGTCCGGAGTCGCAGTTCGGGCGGCAAAGAGGCCCAGAGCAGCACGAAATCACCGTGACTGCTGTGGTTGGCGAAGTAGATGCGTTGCGTGTTGAGCGGCGCGCAGCCGATCCAGAGGCTGCGGGTACCGGTCAGCAGGCGCGCAAGGGATGTAATCGTGAAGGCAAGCAGGGAGCCGAGCATGGATGATGGTCCTCGGGATTGGCGCAAAGGGGTGCCGGTGGCCGCTTCAGTTCGCTGCGGTTCGTACCGATGCGGTTTCCGCCAGGCCTCGCCTGACCCGGTTGGCCAGCGTGAGAACGGACAGTACGGCGACCAGCAGCAACAGGGCGTTCACCCACGCGGCGGGCAGCAGGCCCAGGGCAATGCCGGTGGCCAGCAGGCCGAAGGCGAACGCCCTGTCGCTCTTGCCCATGGGGCCGTCGTAGCGTCGCGAGGCACCAACCATCGGGCCGAGCACGCCGGCATATTCGGCCAGCGCCGCCAGCACCACCACCAGCACCACGGCGCCAGGCCAGACGCCGGCTACCAGCGCGAGCGGCAGATAGAGCGCCGCGTCGGCGGCAACGTCGCAGAGTTCGTTGAGGTAGGCGCCGAGCTTCGATTGCTGGCCGAACTCGCGGGCCAGCATGCCGTCGATGGCATTCAGTGCCATGCGCAGCAGCATCCACAGCGGAATCAGCAGAAATATCCCGCGATGCTCGGCCAGTAGCGCGACCGCAGCGGCGACGCCCAGCGATAGGACCAGTGCAGCCACGGTGACCTGGTTGGCTGTCACGCCGTGGTCGAAGAGGCGCCGGACCAGCGGGCGCAGCAGCGCCTGGAAACGGGGCTTGAGCTGATAGATGGAGGGCATGCATCGATTCCTTTCGATGATGAGGGGCTTTCGAGCGCTCCGGGCGGCTGCCTGCAGGTCCCGTGCGCGCTCGGCACTCTGCGACAAAGCCCGAGCTGTCGCAAGCATCTGCCGTTCCTGGCGGGCCATTTTGCGAAGCGTTGAACGCTTTCGCTCAGGGCGGCGCTCAGAAGGCGAAAGGCAGCACGCTGTCGGGACGCTGGCGAGCTTTCAGTAGCCGGTGAAACTCCGTGGGATTCTTTACCAGCACGTCCGGTTTGCCCTCGAAATGCTGCGCCGCGATCAGGCGCGACAACCAGAAGCGTACACAGGCCACGCGCAGCATCGGCTGCCAGAGCTCGGCTTCGGCCGGGGTGAAACGACGCAGCGCCGAGTAGGCCGCCAGCAGCGGTTCGCTACGCTCGCCGTCGATCTCGCCGTTGGGGTGCGAGCACCAGTCGTTCACGGCGATGGCCAGGTCGTAGAGCATCGGCCCGGAGCAGGCGTTGTAGAAATCGATCACGCCGGTCAGGTGAGTACCTTCGAACAGCACGTTGTCGCGGAACAGATCGGCATGCAGGTTGGCGCGCGGCAGGGCGAGGAGCTTCGGCCGCAGTTCGGCAATCTCTGCCAGGCCGTCGCGCAGCAGCGGCAGCTGCTCTTCGGGCAGGCTCAGTGCCAGGCTCGGCCCCTGTTCCTGCATCCAGTCCAGGCCACGGTCGCTGGCGCGTTCGAGGATATGCCCGCGGGTGGCCAGATGCAGGCGGGCCAGCAGCCGACCGACCTCGGCACAGTGGTGCGGATTGGGCTCCACCACATGCTTGCCGGGCAGTCGCGGCTGCAGCAGTGCGGGCTTTTCCGCCAGTTCGCGCAGGGCTTCACCGCGCTCGGTGCGTAGCGCATAGGGCACCGGCAGGCCGGCGCGCTGCAGCACGTCGAGCAGTTCGATGAAAAACGGCAGATCCTGGGTAGGGCCACGCTCGATCAGCGTCAGCACGTATTCGCCCTGCTCGAGGCTGACGAAGAAGTTGCTGTTCTCGCTGCCCGCGGCGATGCCCTGAAAATCGCGCAGCCGGCCAAGCCGGTACGGCGCCAGGAAGGCCTCCAGCTCATCGTGTTGCAGGGGCGTGAATACCGACATGCTGTCCTCCTCGCGGATGATCGGTTACCAGCTGAAGATCTTCCAGGATGGGATCAGCATGTCCGGCTGGTCGGAGCGGACGAAGTTGCCATCGTTACCGTCGGCGCGCACCAGAAAGTAGGGCTTGCCGTGCTTGGGGGTGACTTTCACGGCATAGAGAAAGCCGTTGACGCGGTACTCCTCGACGGTACGGTCGCCTTCCTGGCGGATGGTGACGTCCGGCTCGCCGTCTACCGACTCCTGGGCGAAGCCGGCCAGCGGGGCGCATGCCAGCAGGCTGGCCAGCATCAGGTGTTTGAGAGCGCGCATGGTAACCTTATCCCTTTGTCGATAAGTGGTCCTTCGCATTCTAGCTCCGGGCCCGCCGAAAAGGTTGATTCCGCTCATGAGCCAAGCCCCTCTCGTCCTGGTGGACGGTTCGTCCTATCTCTATCGTGCGTTCCATGCGCTGCCGCCGCTGACCACCTCCACCGGCAAGCCGACCGGCGCGGTCAAGGGCGTGCTGAACATGCTGCTCAGCCTGCGCCGGCAGTATCCGGACAGCCCGTTCGCGGTGGTCTTCGACGCCAAGGGTCCGACCTTCCGCGACGCGCTGTTCGAGAACTACAAGTCTCATCGTCCGCCGATGCCGGATGACCTGCGCTCCCAGGTCGAGCCGCTGCATGCCAGCGTCCGCGCCCTCGGTATGCCGCTGCTGTGCGTGGAAGGCGTCGAGGCCGACGATGTGATCGGCACCCTGGCCCGGCAGTGCGCGGCGCTGGGTCGCGACGTGGTGATCTCCACCGGCGACAAGGACATGGCCCAGCTGGTCTGCCCGCACGTCACGCTGGTCAACACTATGACCGGCAGCGTCTACGACATCGAGGGCGTAAAGGCCAAGTTCGGCGTCGGCCCGGAGTTGATCATCGACTTCCTCGCGCTGATGGGCGACAAGGTCGACAACATCCCCGGCGTGCCGGGCGTCGGCGAGAAGACCGCCTGCGGCCTGCTCAACGGTATTCCCGGCGGGCTCAAGGGGCTGTACGACAATCTCGAACAGGTCGCCGGGCTGCCGATCCGTGGCGCCAAGAGTCTCGGCGCCAAGCTTGCCGAGCACCGTGACGCGGCCTTCATGTCCTACGAGCTGGCGACGATCAAGATTGACGTGGCGCTGGACGTCGAGGTTGGCGACCTGATGCCCGGCGAGCCGCACCGCGAGGCGCTGATCGCCTTGTACCGCGAGCTGGAGTTCAAGAACTGGCTCGACGACCTGCTGCGCGAGGCCAAGGCGGCGGGCGAGAACTGCGAGGTGCAGCCCGAGGGCTGCTCGATCCAGGCCGAGGCACAGTACGAGACGTTGCTGGAACAGGCCGATTTCGACCGCTGGCTGACGCGTCTGAAGGCGGCCGAATGCTTCGCTTTCGATACCGAGACTACCAGCGTCGATGCCCAGCGCGCCGAGCTGGTCGGCGTGTCGTTCGCCGTCGAGCCGGGCCAGGCGGCCTATGTGCCGCTGCGCCATTCCTACATGGGCGTGCCGCAGCAGCTCGAGCTGGATGCTGTGCTCGGCGCGCTCAAGCCGCTGCTGGAAGATCCGGCGAAGACCAAGATCTGCCAGCACGGCAAATACGACATGAACGTGCTGATGCACTATGGCATCGAGATGCACGGCATGACCTTCGACACCATGCTCGAATCCTACGTCCTCGATGCCACCGCCACCCGCCACGACATGGACAGCCTGGCGCTCAAGTACCTGGGTCGCGGCACCATCCGCTTCGAGGACATCGCCGGCAAGGGTGCCAAGCAACTGACCTTCGACCAGATCGCCATCGAGCAGGCCGGGCCCTACGCCGCCGAGGATGCCGATGTCACCCTGCGCCTGCATCAGACCCTGCTCGGCAAGCTGGAACAGACGCCATCGCTGCTCAAGGTGCTGACCGAGATCGAGATGCCGCTGGTGCCGGTGCTGGCGCGCATCGAGCGCAACGGCGCGCTGGTCGATGCGCAACTGCTCGGCCAGCAGAGCGTCGAGCTGGGTGAGAAGCTGGTGCAGCTGGAACGCGAGGCCTTCGACATCGCCGGTGAGGAGTTCAACCTCGGCTCGCCGAAGCAACTCTGCGCGATCCTCTATGACAAGCTCGGCTGCCCGGTGATTTCCAAGACCGCTGGCGGCCAGCCGTCCACCGCCGAAAGCGTGCTGGCCGAACTGGCCGAGCAGGATTACCCGCTGCCCAAGGTGATCATGCAGCACCGCTCCCTGAGCAAGCTCAAGGGCACCTACACCGACAAGCTGCCGCAGCAGATCAATCCGCGCACCGGGCGCATCCACACCAGTTATCACCAGGCGGTGACCGCCACCGGCCGGTTGTCCTCCTCGGACCCGAACCTGCAGAACATCCCGATCCGCACCGCCGAAGGCCGGCGTATCCGCCAGGCCTTCGTCGCCGCGCCGGGCTACAAGCTGCTGGCGGCCGACTACTCGCAGATCGAGCTGCGCATCATGGCCCACCTGGCGCAGGACGCCGGCCTGCTGCATGCCTTCCAGAACGATCTGGACGTGCACCGCGCCACGGCCGCCGAGGTGTTCGGCGTGCCGCTGGAGCAGGTCAGCAACGACCAGCGACGCAGTGCCAAGGCGATCAACTTCGGCCTGATCTACGGCATGAGCGCGTTCGGCCTGGCCAAGCAGATCGACGTCGGCCGCAAGGAAGCGCAGGAGTACATCGACCGCTACTTCGCCCGCTACCCGGGCGTGCTCGCCTACATGGAGCGCACACGTGCCCAGGCCGCGGAGCAGGGCTACGTCGAAACGCTGTTCGGCCGTCGGTTGTATCTGCCGGAAATCAACTCGAAGAACGGCGCCATGCGCAAGGGTGCCGAGCGCACCGCGATCAATGCGCCGATGCAGGGCACCGCGGCGGACATCATCAAGCGCGCCATGATCGCGGTGGACGGCTGGTTGCAGGAAAGTGGACTGGACGCCCGCGTCATCCTGCAGGTGCACGACGAACTGGTGCTGGAGGTGCGCGAGGACCTGCTCGAGCAGGTACGCGAAGCCATCTGCCCGCTGATGAGCCAGGCCGCCAGTCTCGATGTGCCGCTGCTTGTGGAGGCGGGTGTTGGCAATAACTGGGACGAGGCGCACTGACCGGGCTGCCGAACGTTGTCGTTAGCCGACGAAATTTTTTTTCCCGCGTTGAACTTCCGCTGTAGCCCGGCGGTCAGAGCTTGCGAAGGGTGTGAAAGCCCTTCAATGCTCCTTGTTGTGTTAAGTGTTGGCAGATCTCTGGACCCCGCCCTAGCGGTCCGGATTTGAACCTCGAACTTCCCCCTCCCCCAACGAAGTTCGAGGTTTTTTTTGCCTGCAGAAAAGCCGGTTCGCTCGGATCGAGGCGCTTGGTCGTAATCGCCATGCTGTGCAAACTCTTGCGCAGTGCTGCTGTGGATAAGTCAGTGGATAAGCTGTTGCCAACGTGATTGCTGGCGAGCTTGAGCAGGCTGTGCAACTTGCCGTTTCACGGCAATTCCAACCCACCCCCAGCCTTGTGCAACCCGCGCAGATGCTCGCCGATCTGGGCCAGATTCACTTCGATCGCTTCCAGCTCCTTCCTCCGCTCGTCCCCCAGCAGCACCCGGACTTCCTGGTCCAGTTCCTCGCTCAGCTGATTCAGGCGTAGTTGGCGTTGTTCGCTTTCGCGTTCCAGGCGGGTCCATTCGCTGGGCTGTGGCAGGCCGTAGCCCTGGCCGTCGAGCAGTTCGGCGGGGCGGCTGAGGTAGCCGCTGTTGGCGAGGATTTGCTGCAGGGCGCCGTCGGCTTTGTTCAGCGTGGCGTCCCGGCCACGGCCTCCGAGGTAGCGGTTCTTCAGTTCATCCTGGGCCAGCAGCAACTGGCGGCGCAGGGCGGCCTGTTCGACCAGCAGCAGGGCGGCAGCGGCGCGCAGGTCGGCGCGCTCGATCCACGGCTGGCGTTCGACGGCGTCGAGTTCCAGCCATTCTTCGACGCCGTCCTGCGGCAGACCGAGGCGCTCCTTGAGGATGGTGAACATCGCCTGGTAGCGATCACGGTAGGAGTCGAAGCGATAGCCCAGGCGAAGCGCTTCACGCGGATCGTCGAGTACGCTGGCGTCGGCCAGGCCGCGGTGGATCAGGATCTCCAGCAGGCCATTGGGCAGGATGCTGTCCAGGGCGACGAGTTCGTTGCGTGCGGTGCCGCTGCGCAGCAGCTTGAGGGTTTCCACCGCGCAGTTGTTGGACAGGAAGTAGTAGTCGCCGTCGTAGCTCCAGTGCAGCTCGGCGCTGCGTTGGACCAGCGCGCGAATATCCTCGCGCTGCAGCTTCAGCGGCACCGAGGCCAGCCCGCGTAGTTCCACCTTGGTGTATTCGTCGATCACCTGGCCCAGTGGCAGGATGAACAGTCGCGACGGATATACCCCGGTGAGACCGTCCCAGCTGGATAGTTGCACGTCGTCGACGAACGCGCGGAAGGACAGCACCAGGTGATGGTCCAGATCCAGCCGGCAATCGGGGCCGGGCTGGCGGCCGGGGGCGCAGATGACCAGGCGCAGCATGCTGTGGCCCCAGCGGCTGACCCAGGCGTCGTTGGCTTCGGCGAACAGGTAGTCGACTTGGTAGACGCGCGCAGGGTCGAGGCTCAGCAGGGGCGTGCGGCCGAACTCGCGGCCGGCGTTGAGAAAGGGATAGCCGCTGGCGCAATCGAGGGGCTCTGGTGCCCAATCGAAGTGCTCGCTGAAGTAACGATGCAGCGTTGGTCGTCGACAGGCGTAACTGGGATCGAGCAGGAAGTACTCGAGGTTCACCGCGACGAATTCCAGCGGACTGGTCAGCTCGTAAGGATCGGGGCTGCGCGACAGTTGGGCGTTGTCCTGCTCACGTTGGCCGCGCTTGCCGATGCGCTGCGGCCAGCCGGCTAGGTCGAGCAGGCGCGGATCGTCGCTGAGTGTGAAGCGGCGGGCGGTCTGTCCCCGGCAGCCGTCAGGCAGGCCGATCAGTCCGAGGCTGGCGGCACGCTGGCGGCACTGGCCCTGCAGCAGCTGCTGCCCGGGCGACCACAGGCGCGCGCGGTCATACAGATGCGCCACTTCGTGAACGACCGTGGCGAGCAGCTCACGTCGCACCGTGCCATGCGGACGGTCGGTACGCTGGCTGGCGGCGCTGCCGTCGCTGAGCGCCGGCAGCAGGCGGCGATTGAGCTCGAGGCGATTGCCACCGGCGCGTCCGTAGGCTTGCTCCGGCAGGTCGTCGCGCCACTGCACCCGCACTTCGCGGTCGAGGGCGCGCACCAGCCGTGGCGGCAGGGTGGCCATGGCTTCGTCCAGCAGTGCCTGGCTGGCGGCGCTTTGCTCTGTCGACAGTTCGTGCTGGTCGAATACCAGGCGCAGGTCTGCCTGGGCAGCGGTTGCGGCCAGGCTCAGGCAGCTCGCCAGCAGCCAGGCGCGGGCGTGGATCACAGCGAGAGGATGGCTTCGGCCAGCTGCAGGTCGCTGGCGTTTCGCGCCCCGGGAAACTCGCTGCGTAGCGAGCCGATGGCTGCTTCCAGATGCGCACCGCGGATCTCGCCGGCGCTGGCGACGAAGCTGGCGGCATCCTCACGCGCTTCGACGATGATCTTCATGTCACTGACGCGACTAGTCACGTCGGAGGTGAAGTTGATGCTGCGATCCAGTGCGCGGACCACGATATTGCTGGTGGCGACCAGCGTCTGCGCGTGGGCGGTGCCCGCGAACACGGCCAGCGCCAGAGGGGCGGCGAGCAATAGCTTGTACATGGATGAATTTCTCACGGGTCGGAGCACCGGCAGGCCGGTGCGGCTATTGGATGAGGATCGCTTCGGCCAGTTCCAGGTCGCTGGCGGCGAGCCCCGGATGCTCCTGGCGCAGGCGCGACAAGGCGGCCTGCAGGCGTGCCGCGACGAGCTGCCCCTCGCTGGCGACGAAGCTGGCCGCATCGTCGCGGGCTTCGGCGATCAGCTTGTTGTCGAAGGGGGCGCTGGTCAGCTTGCTGCTGACGAAGCTGCTCTGCACGCCGCCCGCGATGGTGACATCGAAGGCGTGTGCCGAGCCGGTGACGAGCATGAGTGCCAGAATGGCGATTGGAAACCTGCGCATGTGAAACCTGTTGCCGGAAAACGGCCCCAAGGCTAGCGAAAGGCCTTCGCCAGGGCCAGTGTCCTTTGCATCCGCAGGTTTCGGCTGCGTTCGGTCGCGCCGCTCGGGGCTTCAGAGAGCGAGTATTGCCTGGGCCAGTTGCAGATCGCTGGCTTCCAGTCGTGGCTGCTGGCTGCGAATGTGCCGCAACGCCGCCTCGAGTTGCACGCCGCGCAGGTCACCTTCGCTGGCGACGAAGCGGGCGGCATCGTCGCGAGCGTCGAGCACCAGCTTGTCGTCGCGCAGGGACGAGCTCAGGTCAGAGGTGGCGTCCACGGTATTGATCAGGCCGCCGACCAGCATGTCGGTGGTGGCGCTGAAGCTGGCGGCCGAGGCACCGCCGCTCAGCAGCAGACCGGCAGTGAAGAGGGGAAGCAGGATTCGGGACATGGCAGATCTCCAGTTGTGAGGCTCTAGACCGCGCCAAGTGCGTCGCGTTCCCGCCGCTGCGGCCGTCGGCACGCAGCATAGGCCGGGATTGGCTGGCTGGATAGTTGCTGTCGCCTTAGCGCCAGAACGGCTTGTCCAGTTCTGCTGCGCGCTCGCTGTGACTGATGCCGATGTCGGCCAGCTGGCGGTCGTCGAGCTGGGCCAGTTGCTGGCGGGTACGGCTATTGCGTTGCCAACGCTGCAGCACTTGCAGCACTTGCAGCAACTGCCGCCAGTTGCGGCTGGCACGGGTGGCAACGTACGGACGAGGCAGTGTGCGGTCCATGGTGCACGTCCTTCCCGGTGTGACCGGGTGCGGTTATGGGCATACAGGATCGCGCGCGCCCAATGCGTGCAACAGCCACAGGGAAATTCGATTGTGCCGGTTCAGTTTAGTGATACGCGAAGCTGTACCGCTGCGCGGCAGCAGCAACTGTTTTGCCGTGGAGCGGCTAGCGACGTGGCGCCCGTGCCAGAGTGCCGGGCGTGGTGCCGAATTGCTGGCCAAAGGCGGCGATGAAGGCCGAGGTGGATTCGTAGCCGCAGGCCAGCGCCACGTCGGTGACCGGCTGGCCATGTTCCAGCAGGGGGAGGGCGCTGAGCAGGCGCAATCGCTGGCGCCAGGCGCGGAAGCTGAGGCCGGTGTCACGCTGGAACTGGCGCGTCAGGGTCTTCTCGGACACCTGCAGCCGCTCGCTCCATTGCGTCAGGCTGAGTGAAAGGTCGGGCTGCTCGTAAAGCGCCTCACAGACCTGGCGCAGCCGGGCATCGCCAGGCCAGGGCAGGGAATAGCCGATCGCCGGTGCGGCCCGCAACTGGTCCAGCAACACCGCCGCCAGGCGACCGTCGGCACCCCCTTCGTCGTACTCCACCGGCAGCGCGCCGAACGCGCGGATCAGCTCGCGCAGCAGCGGGCTGACGGCCAGCACCTGGCAATGCGCAGGTGCCCAGGCCACGGCACGCCGGTCGATGTACAGGCTGCGCATTTCGGTCTGTGGCGAGCTGATCACCTCATGCAGCAGGCCCGGGGCAATCAAAATGGCGCGCTGTGGCGGGGCAAGGAACCGGCCGCTGTCGGTGTGCACGCGCAGCACGCCGCTGATGGCATAGGAGAGCTGTGCCCAGGGATGGCTGTGGCGCGGCGTGGTGGTGCGCTCGGGCAGTGATTCGCTGCGGGCGAACAGCGGGCGCGGCAATGTATCCATTGCCGGAACGCTGCGCTGGGCGAGCTGCCCATGTCCTTTTCGCGACATTTGTGTGGCCGATGGCGTTAGTCGGATAGTCGAGGCGACAGTAGACTCCCCCGCATGTCGTTGCAAGCCACTCGCAATCAGGAGCACACATGGCCAGACCCCGCCTGTTACCGGACAACTTCACGCTTGCCTTGCTTGGCGCGGTGGCCATTGCCACGCTGCTGCCGGCCCGCGGGCAGGGCGTGGTGGTGTTCGAATGGATCACCAATCTGGCCATCGGCCTGCTGTTCTTCATGCACGGCGCCAAGTTGTCGGGTAGTGCGATCCTCGCCGGCATGAGCCATTGGCGCCTGCACCTCCTGGTATTCAGCTGCACCTTCGTGCTGTTCCCGCTGCTCGGCCTGGCACTGCGTCCGTTGCTGACACCGATGATCGGCGCCGAACTGTACCTGGGCATGCTCTACCTCTGCGCCTTGCCAGCCACCGTGCAGTCGGCCATCGCCTTCACCTCCCTGGCGCGCGGCAACATCCCGGCGGCGGTATGCAGCGCGGCAGCCTCCAGCCTGATCGGCATCTTCCTCACGCCGCTGCTGGTGTTGCTGCTGATGGGCGCTCAGGGCGAAGGTGGATCGACGCTGGATGCCATCGGCAAGATCGTCGTGCAGTTGCTGCTGCCATTCATTGCCGGGCAGATCGCGCGACGCTGGATCGGCGACTGGGTGGCACGCAACAAGAGCTGGCTGAAGAACGTCGACCAGAGCTCGATCCTGCTGGTGGTCTACACCGCCTTCAGCCATGCGGTGGTCGAGGGGATCTGGCATGAAGTGCCGCTGCCGCAGTTGCTTGGCCTGGTGCTGGCCTGCTGCCTGCTGCTGGCGCTGGCGTTGCTGATCATCTGGCTGCTCGCGCGCTGGCTGGGCTTCGAGCTGGAAGATCGCATCACCATTCTGTTCGCCGGCTCGAAGAAGAGTCTGGCCACCGGTATTCCGATGGCGCAGGTGCTGTTCGCCGGTGGCGCGCTGGGCACCCTGATCCTGCCGCTGATGCTGTTTCACCAGATTCAACTGATGGTTTGTGCGGTCATCGCGCAGCGCTACGCGTCACGCCCGGAACTGGAGCCCGTGGTGAAGGCCAGCTGATTGTCGGCCAATACGCCGGCTATTCGTGACGTTAGAGCAAAGATGATTTGCCTGCTCCGCTCTGGGACGCTGTCTCTGCCGAGGTTAAGCTGCGCGCCATCGTGTTCGTGAGGTTTCCATGAAAAAGATTCTGCTACTCAACGGCGGCAAGGCATTCGCCCACTCGGCTGGCCAATACAACGCCACCTTGCACCAGGCCGCCATCGAAACGCTGCGGGCGGCCGGCTTCGAGGTCAGGACCACCGAGATCGACGCGGGCTACGATGCCCAGGAAGAAGTCGAGAAGATTCTCTGGGCCGACGCGCTGATCTATCAGATGCCCGGCTGGTGGATGGGTGCGCCCTGGACGGTGAAGAAGTACCTCGATGAGGTATTCACGGTCGGCCACGGCAGCCTCTATGCCAACGATGGCCGTACCCGTTCCGATGCCTCGCAGAAGTACGGCAGCGGTGGCCTCCTGCAGGGCAAGCGCTACATGATTTCCGCGACCTGGAACGCGCCGCAGCAGGCTTTCGACGACCCCAGCGACTTCTTCGCCGGCAAGGGCGTGGACGCGGTCTACCTGCCCTTCCACAAGGCCAACGAGTTTCTCGGCATGCAGGGCCTGCCGACCTTCCTCTGCGTCGACGTGATGAAGCGGCCGCAGATCGAGGCGGATGTCGAACGCTATCGCCGGCATCTGGGCGAGGTGTTCGGCTTCAGCGTCTGACCTTCGACAGGCAAAGAAAAACCCCTCGCGGCGTGGGCCGGGAGGGGTTTTTCGTTTCAGCGCGAGGCGATCATTCCACGGCCTTGACCATGTCCTCGACCACTTTCTTCGCGTCGCCGAAGACCATCATGGTCTTGTCCATGTAGAACAGCTCGTTGTCCAGGCCGGCATAGCCGCTGGCCATGGAGCGCTTGTTGACGATGACCGTCTTGGCCTTGTACGCCTCGAGGATCGGCATGCCGGCGATCGGCGACTTGGGGTCGTTCTTCGCCGCCGGGTTGACCACGTCGTTGGCGCCGAGCACCAGCACCACGTCGGCCTGGCCGAACTCGGAGTTGATGTCCTCCATCTCGAAGACCTGCTCGTAGGGCACCTCGGCTTCGGCCAGCAGCACGTTCATGTGCCCCGGCATGCGGCCGGCGACCGGGTGAATCGCGTACTTCACGGTGACGCCCATGTGCGTCAGCTTCTCGGCTAGTTCCATCAGCGCGTGCTGCGCGCGGGCCACGGCCAGACCGTAGCCGGGCACGATGATCACGGTGTCGGCGTTGGTCAGCAGGAAGGCGGCGTCGTCGGCCGAACCGGACTTCACGTTGCGTTCCAGCTGCGCGCCGGCCGGGCCGCCGGCATCCGCGTCGGCGCCGAAGCCGCCGAGGATCACGTTGAAGAACGAGCGGTTCATCGCCTTGCACATGATGTACGAGAGGATCGCGCCGCTCGAGCCGACCAGCGAGCCGGCGATGATCAGCATCGAGTTGTTCAGCGAGAAGCCGATACCGGCGGCCGCCCAGCCCGAGTAGCTGTTGAGCATGGACACCACAACCGGCATGTCGGCGCCGCCGATGGGGATGATGATCAGCACGCCGATGACGAAGGCCAGCGCCACCAGGATGGCGAAGGCGGTCAGGTTGCCGGTGAAGGTGTAGACCAGGCCCAGGCCGATGATCGCCAGGCCCACGGCCAGGTTGATCATGTGCTGGCCCTTGAACACCACCGGTGCGCCCTGGAACAGGCGGAACTTGTACTTGCCCGAGAGCTTGCCGAAGGCGATCACCGAACCGGAGAAGGTGATGGCGCCGATGGCCGCGCCGAGGAACAGCTCCAGGCGGTTGCCCGCCGGAATGGCGTAACCGATGTGTTCGACGATGCCCAGCGACTGCGGCTCGACCACCGCGGCGATGGCGATGAATACCGCGGCCAGGCCGATCATGCTGTGCATGAAGGCGACCAGCTCGGGCATCTTGGTCATCTCGACGCGCTTGGCCATGACGGTACCGACGCTGCCGCCGATCAGCAGGCCGACGATCACGTAGCCGATGCCGGCGGTGGCCAGCTCGCTGCCGAGCTTGAAGATCAGGCCGACCGTGGTGAGCACGGCCAGGCCCATGCCGATCATGCCGAACAGGTTGCCGCGGCGTGACGTGGTGGGGTGGGAAAGGCCCTTCAGTGCCTGGATGAAGCACACCGAGGCGACCAGATAGAGCAGGGTGATCAGGTTCATGCTCATGGCTTACTTGCCCTCCGCCTTGGCCGCGCTGCGGTCCTTCTTCTTGAACATTTCCAGCATGCGGCGGGTGACCAGGAAGCCCCCGAACACGTTGACCGCGGCCAGCGCCACGGCCAGGGTGCCCATGGCCTTGCCCAGCGGGGTAACGGTGAGCGCGGCGGCCAGCATGGCGCCGACGATGACGATCGCCGAGATCGCGTTGGTGACCGCCATCAGCGGCGTGTGCAGGGCCGGGGTGACGTTCCAGACCACGTGGTAACCGACGTAGATCGCCAGCACGAAGATGATCAGGTTGTAGATGCCGTCCGAAATCAGATCCATGTTCGCGTCTCCCTTAACCGTTGGTCCGCACGACCTGGCCGTCGCGGCACATCAGGCACGCGGCGACGATGTCGTCTTCGAGGTTGAGCTGGAACTGGCCGTCCTTGTCGATGACCAGCTTGAGGAAATCCAGCAGGTTGCGGGCGTACAGCGCAGAGGCGTCCGCCGGCACCAGCGTCGCCAGGTTGGCGTGGCCGACGATGGTCACACCGTGGCGCACCACCACCTGATCGATCTCGGTCAACGGGCAATTGCCGCCGTGGCCGGCGGCCAGGTCGACGATCACCGAGCCGGGCTTCATCTGCTCGACAGTGGCTTCGTGGAGCAGCGTCGGCGCCTTGCGGCCCGGGATCAGCGCGGTGGTGATGACGATGTCCGACTGCAGCGCACGCTGGTGCACCGCCTGCGCCTGACGCGCCATCCACGAGGCCGGCATCGGCCGCGCATAGCCGCCGACACCTTCGGCGCATTCGCGCTCCTCGTCGGTCTCCAGCGGCACGTCGACGAACTTGGCGCCGAGCGATTCGATCTGCTCCTTCACTGCCGGGCGCACGTCCGAAGCCTCGACCACTGCGCCCAGGCGCTTGGCCGTGGCGATGGCCTGCAGCCCGGCGACACCGGCACCGAGGATCAGTACGCGTGCGGCCTTCACCGTACCGGCGGCGGTCATCAGCATCGGCATGAAGCGCGGGTAGTGATGGGCACCGACCAGCACCGCCTTGTAGCCGGCGATGTTGGCCTGCGACGACAACACGTCCAGGTTCTGCGCACGGGACGTACGCGGCGCGGCTTCCAGGGCGAAGGCGGTGATGCCGCGTTCGGCCATGCGCGCGATACAGGCGTTGTCGAACGGGTTGAGCATGCCCAGCAGCACACTGCCGGACTGCATCTGCGCCAGTTCGCCATCGTCCGGCGCATTGACCTTCAGCACCAGCTCGGCGGCAAAGGCCGCGGCCGCATCGCCGATGGTTGCGCCGACCGCTTCATAGGCGCTGTCCGGCACGCTGGAAAGCAACCCGGCGCCGCTTTGCAGCGTCACCCGGTGCCCTTGGCCGATCAGCTTCTTGACGGTTTCCGGGGTCGCGGCGACGCGCGTCTCCCCGGAGTGGGTTTCGAGAGGAACACCGATGTGCATTGTTGTTGTTCTCCTGCGTGATCATGACCAGTGCTGCGGCGAGCCGCGCACCATGTGCTTTCACCCGTCCGCTGCTCTGGCGGACGGGGTTGGAATCGGTGAAGCAGGCCCGGCATCGACAAAAAACGATGGCCCGGCGCGGCATTCTGCAAGCCTTGGAAAAATCAAACAACTGTTTCAATCAAGCGATTGTATTTGACGCGCCAGTCGCATGATGACTGCCTGTTTTCCGGCCTTCGCTGCAGATTGCGCCCCGTTTGACACTGCCTGCGACAGCTTGTCCGCGCCGGGCGCACGACGCGTCCGCATCATGAATGACGCACCATTGACGCGGTATTCGTCAGCGGTGCCGGGCATATTCGACCTTGGTGCCGAATTCGGGAGGCTCCTGCTGGAAATAAGCCTGCGCGTTGAATGTCATCCAATCCTTGTAGTCCAACTAGCCTGGTTGGACCCGTCTGGAGTGTTTCGAACGCAGTGACATCGGGTCGCTGCGTATCGCCGGTGGAACTGCACGATGCCCGAACTCGATGTGACCGACATCTCCCCGCTGCTCGAACGGCCGGCCCAGCGGCGCCTGCCGTTCGCCTTTGCGCGGCGCCACGGCGTGATCCTGCTGGAGCGAGGTGGCGAGCTGCGCCTCGGCCTGCGCGAGGACGCCGCGCTGACCGCGGTTCAGGAGGCGCAGCGGGTGGTCGGCATGCGCCTGCCGATGCAGTGGCTGCCGCAGGCGGATTTCGATCAGGCGCTCGCTGCGGCCTACCAGCACGACTCTTCCGCGGCGATGCTTATGGTCGAGGGGCTGGGCAACGATCTTGATCTGGCCAGCCTGGCCGACCAGATCCAGGAAACCGAGGACCTGCTGGAGCAGGAGGACGATGCGCCGATCATCCGCCTGATCAACGCCATTCTCGGCGAGGCGATTGCCGAGAACGCCTCGGATATCCATATCGAAACCTTCGAGAAGCGCCTGGTGATTCGCTTCCGCGTCGACGGCATCCTCCGCGAAGTGGTGCAGCCCAAGCGCGAACTGGCGGCGCTGCTGGTGTCGCGGATCAAGGTCATGGCCAAGCTGGACATCGCCGAGAAGCGCATCCCGCAGGACGGGCGCATCTCGCTGCGGGTCGGCGGTCGGGAGGTCGATATCCGCGTCTCCACGCTGCCCTCGGCCAACGGCGAGCGGGTCGTGTTGCGCCTGCTCGACAAGCAGGCCGGGCGCCTGACCCTGCGCCATCTGGGCATGAACGAGCAGGACCGTGACCACCTGGAGCAGGCGGTCAGGAAGCCGCACGGCATCATCCTGGTCACCGGCCCCACCGGTTCGGGCAAGACCACCACCCTGTACGCCGCGCTGACCACCCTCAACGACCGCACGCGCAACATCCTCACCGTCGAGGACCCCATCGAGTACCACCTCGAGGGCATCGGCCAGACCCAGGTCAACACCAAGGTCGACATGACATTCGCCCGTGGCCTGCGCGCCATCCTGCGCCAGGACCCGGACGTGGTGATGGTCGGCGAGATCCGCGACCAGGAAACCGCCGACATGGCGGTGCAGGCCTCGCTGACCGGCCATCTGGTGCTCTCCACGCTGCACACCAACAGCGCCATCGGCGCCGTCACGCGGCTGGTGGACATGGGCGTCGAGCCGTTCCTGATCTCCTCGTCGCTGCTCGGCGTGCTGGCCCAGCGCCTCGTGCGGGTGCTGTGTAATGACTGCAAGCGCGCCTACGTCGCCGATGCCGCCGAGTGCGAATTGCTCGGCGTCAGCCCGGCCGACGCGCCGCCGCTGTACCACGCCGAGGGCTGTGAGCAGTGTCGCGGCCTCGGTTACCGCGGGCGTACCGGCATCTACGAGCTGGTGCTGTTCGACGACGTCCTGCGCAGCATGGTGCATACCCGTGCCAGCGAGCAGGCGATGCTGCGCCACGCCCGCGAGCTGGGCCCGAGCATCCGCGAAGACGGCCTGCGCAAGGTGCGCGAGGGCGTGACCACCATCGAGGAAGTGCTGCGGGTGACGCGTGAGGAGTGAGGGATGAGGTTGTTTCCGGCTCTGGGTAGGTATCTGCAGCCTGGTCGGCGCTGCACGGTGAGGCCGTTCGCGGCCAAGGCCGTTGCCACGGGTGTGCGCTGCCTGTGTGGGAGCGGTCTCGACCGCGGATCGCCCGTGTTGGAGATCGCCTGATGGCTGCCTTCGAATACCTTGCCCTCGACCCGCGAGGGCGCGAGCAGAAAGGCCTGATCGAGGCCGACAGCCCGCGCCAGGCGCGTCAGTTGCTGCGCGAAAAGCAGTGGGCGCCGCTGGAAGTGAAGCAGGCCAAGTCCAGGGAAGATGTCAGCCGTGGCGGCCTGAGTTTCGGCCGCGGCCTGTCGGCGCGCGATCTGGCATTGGTCACCCGGCAGCTGGCGACGCTGGTGCAGGCCGCGCTGCCCATCGAGGAAGCCCTGCGCGCGGCGGCGGCGCAATCCACCTCGGCGAAGATCAAGTCGATGCTGCTGGCCGTGCGTGCGCGGGTGATGGAGGGCCACAGCCTGGCCGCGGCGCTGCGCGAATATCCGTCGGCGTTTCCCGAGCTCTATCGCGCCACCGTGGCAGCCGGCGAGCACGCCGGTCACCTGGGGCTGGTGCTCGACCAGCTTGCCGACTACACCGACCAGCGCCAGCAGTCGCGGCAGAAGATCCAGCTGGCGCTGCTCTACCCGCTGATCCTGATGATCGCCTCGCTGGCCATCGTCGTGCTGCTGCTCGGCTACGTGGTGCCGGACGTGGTCAAGGTCTTCGTCAATACCGGCCAGGAGTTGCCCGCGTTGACCCGCGGCTTGATCGCTACTAGCGACGTGGTGAAGAACTGGGGCTGGCTGATCGTGCTCGGCCTCGTCGGCGCGGTGCTGGCCATGCGTGCGGCCCTGCGCGACCCGGCGCTGCGCCTGCGCTGGCATGCGTTCATTCTGCGGATACCGCTGATCGGTCGACTGACCCGGGCGACCAACACCGCGCGCTTCGCCTCGACCCTGGCGATCCTCACCAAGAGCGGCGTGCCGCTGGTGGAGGCGCTGTCCATCGCCGCCGCGGTGATCGCCAATCTGCGCATCCGCGAGCGGGTGGTCGAGGCGGCGCAGAAGGTGCGCGAAGGCAGCAGCCTGACCCGCGCGCTGGAGGCCACCGGCGAGTTCCCGCCGATGATGCTGCACATGATCGCCAGCGGCGAGAAATCCGGTGAACTGGATCAGATGCTGGCACGTACCGCGCGCAACCAGGAGAACGACCTCGCCGCTCAGGTGTCTCTGCTGGTCGGCCTGTTCGAACCGTTCATGCTGGTGTTCATGGGGGCGGTGGTGCTGGTCATCGTGCTGGCGATCCTGATGCCGATCCTCTCTCTCAACCAACTGGTGGGGTAACGACAATGAAGTTGCAACGACGCACGCAAGGGGGCTTCACCCTCATCGAAATCATGGTGGTGGTGGTCATCCTCGGCATCCTCGCCGCGCTGGTGGTGCCGCAGGTGATGAGCCGCCCGGATCAGGCCAAGGTCACCGTGGCCAAGGGCGACATCAAGGCCGTCGCCGCCGCGCTGGACATGTACAAGCTGGACAACTTCGCCTACCCGAGCACCCAGCAGGGTCTGGATGCGCTGGTGCAGAAGCCCTCGGGCAATCCGCAACCGAAGAACTGGAACCGCGACGGCTATCTCAAGCGCTTGCCGAAGGACCCCTGGGGCAACGATTACCAGTACCTGTCGCCAGGCACCCAGGGCCAGTTCGACCTGTACTCCTTCGGCGCCGACGGCAAGCCGGGCGGCAGCGACCTCAACGCCGACATCGGTAACTGGGACCTGTAATCGATGCAGCAGCGCGCCCGCGCCTTCACGCTGATCGAGCTGCTGGTGGTGATCGTCCTGCTGGGCATTCTGGTCAGCGTGGCGGTGCTCAGCGTCGGCGGTTCGAGCACCTCGCGCGAGCTGCGTGACGAGGCGCGGCGGCTGGCGGCGCTGATCGGCGTGCTCAGCGACGAGGCGGTGCTCGACAGTCGCGAATACGGCCTGCTGGTCAACAGCGAGGGCTATCGCGTACTGCGCTACGACGAGGCGGCCACGCGCTGGCGGGAAGTCGAGCGACGCAAGACGCACAAGGTGCCGGAGTGGATGCGCCTGGATCTGGAACTGGATGGCACGCCGCTGGAGCTGCTGGCCCCGACCCAGCGCGAGGATGACCGGGCCGGGCTGTCCCGAGACAGCGAGCGAGCCGCACGCCGCGCGCCGCGGCAGGAGCCGCAGTTGCTGATTCTCTCCAGTGGCGAGCTGTCGCCGTTCAGCCTGCGCCTGTCCGAACGCAAGCCGGGTGGCGGAGCCTGGCTGATTGCCAGCGACGGCTTCCGCCTGCCTGAGGCCGAATCCCTTGGAGACAGGCGATGAGCAGGCACCTGGCCAGGGTTGGCCGCGGTTTTACCCTGCTGGAAGTGCTGGTGGCACTGGCGATCTTCGCCAGCGTCTCGGCCGTGGTGCTCACCGCTGCCGGCCGCAGCCTGAGCAATGCCGGGCGCCTGGAGGAACTGACCCTGGCGAGCTGGATCGCCGACAACCGCATCAGCGAACTGCAGTTGCAGCAGACTCCGCCTGCCATTGGCCGCGAAACCCAGGCGCTGGAGTACGGTGGCCGTCAGTGGCAGACCCTCAGCGAAATCGAGGCCAGCGCCGACCCCGGCCTGCTGCGGGTGACCGTCTGGGTTGCGCTGCAGACGTCGCGTGGCCGCAGCGACCCGCTAGCCGAGCACGCGGTCACCAGCCTCAGCGGCTTCATCGGTGTCGGCCCGGGAGCCGCACGCCAATGAACGCTCGCGCTCGTGCCAGCGCCGGTTTCACCCTGCTCGAACTGCTGATTGCCATCGCCCTGTTCGCACTGCTCGGCCTCGGTACCTACCGCATGCTCGAAGCGGTGCTGCAAAGCGATGAGGCAGTGCGCGCGCAGGAGCTGCAGTTGCGCGAGCTGAGCCGCGCGGTGTGGGCCTTCGAACGCGACCTGCAGCAGGTGATCGGGCGACCGATCCGCGATGGCTTTGGTGACGAGCGCAACGCCTTCATCGGCCAGCTCGGCGGCGAGGACGGCGCGCCGGCGCTGGAACTGACCCGCGCCGGCTGGCGCAACCCCACCGGGCTGCGTCGCGCCAACCTGCAGCGGGTACGCTGGCGCCTGGCCGGGCAGAACCTGGAACGGGTCTACTGGGTGGTGCTGGACCGCGACCTCGACAGCGAGCCGCGTGTGCAGCGGGTACTGGAAAACGTGCAGGGCCTGCAGTTGCGCTATCTGGACGAGGAGGCGGTGTGGCACGAGGAGTGGCCGCCGTTCGATTTCGGCCGCGGTAGCCCGGCGAATGCGGCCGAGCGCCTGCCGATCGCCCTGGAGCTGAATATCGAGCACGCCCGCTACGGCCGTATCACTCGCCTGCTGCGCCTGCCCGATGCCGCCGAGCAGGCGACGCAGCAGGCGCTGCCGGGCGCCGAGGGCGTGCCCGAGCCGTTCGAAGGGGAGCTGCCGCAATGAAGCACCAGCGCGGCGTGGCGCTGATCACCGTACTGCTGGTAGTGGCCATCGTCACCGTGGTCAGCGCGGCGATGGTGGCGCGCCAGCAGCTCAGCATCCGTGCCAGCAGCAACCAGCTGCAGGCGCGTCAGGCCTGGCACTACGCCCTGGGCGGCGAGGCGCTGGCCCAGGCCATGCTCGCTCGCGATCTGCAGGGCGGCGAGCCCGGTGCCGCCGCGATCGACCATCTCCTCGAGCCCTGGGCGCAGCCGCTACCGGCTTTCGAGATCGAGCAGGGCGAGATCCGGGTGCGCATCGAGGATCTCGCCGGGCGTTTCAACCTCAACGACCTGCTGCGTGACCAGCAGCCCAACCCCGCTGCCGTCGCGCAGTTTCGCCGTCTGCTGCTGCGCCTGCAGATCAGCGCGCCCTATGCCGAGCGCCTGCTCGATTGGCTCGATCCCGACCAGCAGCCGAGCGGCGAGCTGGGCGCCGAGGACAACGCCTACCTCGGCCTCGACGCGCCCTATCGCAGTGCCGGACGCCGGCTCTACGACCTGTCCGAGCTGCGCCTGCTGCTGGATATGCGCGAGGAGGATTTCCAGCGCCTGGCGCCCTATGTCGTCGCGCTGCCGCCGAACGTGCCGCTGAACGTCAACACCGCGAGCCCGATGGTGCTTTCCAGCCTCAGCGACAACCTCAACCTCGGCGCGGCCGAGTCGCTGGTCGAGCTGCGCCGCGCGGCGCCGTTTCGCAACAGCGCGGCGTTTCTCGCGCAGCCGGCGCTGGCCGGAACCACGTTGCAGGGCACTGCGCTGGCGGTTGGCAGTCAATTCTTCCAGGCCACCAGCGAAGTGCGCCTAGGCGACCGCCGGCTGGCGCTGGTCAGCCTGTTGCAACGTGAGCAGGACGGCAGCGTCCGCGTGTTCGCGCGAAATCTCGGTCAGCCTGCCCGGCAGACCCTCCCATCCGACGGAGAACGCTAGACCATGGATTGCCTGTTTCTGCCCGCCGAATGCCCGGCCCGACTCGACGCCGAGACCCGCGTCTACTGGCTGCCAAAAGACGAACCCGGCCGCTGGCAGCCACTGGGCGAATGCGCCGCAGGCAACGCTGCGATCAGCCTGATCCTGCCGGCGGAAGTCTGCAGCTTTTTCGCCGTCACCCTGCCGACGCGCAAGGCGCGCTGGATGCAGCAGGCGCTGGCCTACGCCGCCGAGGAGCTGCTGGCGGAGAACGTCGACGATCTGCATCTGGCCCTCGGCGAAGCACTGCCGGACGGCCGCCAGAGGGTCGTGGCGATCCGCCGCCAGCTGCTGGATGACTGGCTTGGCCAGTTGCGCGAGCTGGGCCTGCTGATCGTGGCGATTCATGTCGACGCCGATCTGCTGCCGCGGGAGGGCACGCAGCTGTTGTTCATCGGTGAGCGTGGCCTGCTCGGCGGCAGTGGCGAAACGCGGCTGGCCTTCGCCACCCAAGATTGGCCGCAGCTGTCCGGCCTCTGCCCGGCGCCCTGGCAGGCCCAGGGCAGCGCCGCCGAGCCGCCGCAGGCACTGGACGACTATCGGCAACTGGATGATCCCTACGGATTTCTCGCCAGCCAGCGCGCGGCGGCAGTCAATCTCGCCCAGGGCGACTTCGCCGTGGAGGTCGGCAATACCGGGCTCGGTTACTGGAAGCCGCTGTTCGCCGTGGCCGGGCTGGTTCTGCTGTTGCAGCTGGGCTTCAACCTGGGCCAGGCCTGGTACTTCCAGCGTCAGGGCGATGCCTATGCCGAGGCCAGCCTGGCGCTGTACCGCGAGCTGTTTCCCGAGGACATCCGCATCGTCAACCTGCGCGCGCAGTTCGACGATCATCTGGCCCGTGGCAGCGGCGGCCAGGCCGGCTTCCTGCGCCTGCTCGACCATGCGGCTGCAGCGCTGGAGGACGGCATTCCGGTGACCGTCGGCCAGCTCGACTACAACCTGGACCGGGGCGACCTGGCCTTGCAAGTGCAGGCCATGGACTTCGCCACGCTGGAAACCCTGCGTCGGCGCCTGGATGACACCGGCCAGAGCGTACAGCTGGGCTCGGCCAGCCGCGAAGGCGACGGTGTCAGTGCCCGCGTGGTCATCGGAGGCTGATGATGAATCTCAAGCAGCAACTGGCCGTGCGCCTCGCCGACTCACCGCTGTGGCAGCGCTGGCAACGTCTGGCGCCCCGCGAACGGACCTCGCTGAGCCTGCTCGGCGCCTTTCTGCTCGCCGTGCTGTTCTATCTCTGGCTCTGGCTCTGGCTGCCGGCGCAGCGCCAGGCCGCCGAGGCGAGTGCCTATTACCAGCAGCAGCGCGAGCTGCATGCCTACATGGCGCAGAACACCGAGCTGGCGCGACAGCTGCAGCGCAGCAATCAGGTCGAATTGGCGCCGGAACAGCTGCAGGGGGTGATCACCGAAAGTGCGCAGCAGGGCAACCTGTTGATCGAGAGCTTCGACAACGGCAGCGACGGCAGCCTGCAAGTCAGTCTGCCCGGTGCCTCCTACGCGCTGCTGTTGCGCTGGTTCGGCACGCTGCAAGGGCAGGGCGTGAGTGTCGCCGACGTCAGCCTGGAGCGTGCCGGCGAGGGGCTGGTGAACGCTCGGGTGAGCTTTCGTGCAGGGAGCTGATGACTGCGGACCAGGGTTCGCCGCATGGCATCGTGGCAGTGCAGCTCCCGCGGCGCGGCGCCATCATTGCGGCGGGTTGAACTGCATTGCCAGGCCGCGCAGCGCAGCCTCGGCGGCGAACACCCTGGTCACCGCCTCGTTGGCCTTCTCATGGGTGATGCCCAAGCGGTCTAGCAGCTGCTGCGGCACCTCGACGTCCGGCCCGCTGCCGATACCGCGATTGCGCAGCATGCGTACCGCCAGGCAGACCAGGTTCGGATAAGTCGCATCCTCGCCGGTATAGTCCGGATCGTTCTGGAAGCGCAGGGCGGCCGCCAGTTCCTCCGGCATGCCCCACAGGCGCATCAGCCAGGCACCGATCTGCTCGCGGGTGATGCCCAGCAGGTGCTGCTCGACATGGCTGTGCGACAGGTGCGGGTTGGCTTCCAGGTGTCGGCAGATCAGCGAGAAATGCGGTGGGAAGACGTGGGCCAGCACCAGATAACCGAAGCTGTGCAGCAGCCCTGCAAGGTAGCTCAGGCCCGGCTCGGGACGTTGCTCGCGGGGGATGGCGCGGGTCAGGCCCTCGATCACCGCAGCGGTGTAGATCGCCTGTTGCCAATAGGGCGTGGCGTCCTGCGGCTTGTCCTTGGGCAGGCTCAGCGTCTTGCCCAGGGCGAGGCCCAGGGCGAGGTTGATTACCAGGTCGAAGCCCAGCACGCGGACAATGGCGTCTTCCACCGAGCGGATACGCCCGGGCGCGGCGTAGTAGGGCGAGGCCGCCCAGCTGATCACCTGCGCGGCAAGGGCCGGGTCGGTTTCCACCACGCCGGTGATATCGTCGACGCTGGCATCGGGATTGACTCGCAGCTTGATGATCTTCTGCGCGGTGTGCGAAAGCGGCGGAATCTCGATGGTTTCTTCCAGGCGTTTCTGGATGCGTCGGGCAGTGAAGCTTTGCACCGCCAGGCTGATTTCCTCGCGGTCGTCGTCCGGACGATCCAGGTTCGGCCGGATGGCGCTCAGTGGCATGGCAAAGTTGCCGGCGCTGGCCTTGTTCAGCATGCGCTTGAAGTCGCCGCTGGCAACCTCCACCAGCAACCCGGGCTGGCCGGATTCCACCAGCAGCCTTGGCTGTTGCAGCAGGCGCTCTTCGTACAGGCAGGGCGAGCTGGTCAGCGGCGGCAGGCCCGGCAGGACGCTCAGTTCGTGCTTGCCGAGCATGCGCGCCAGACGCTCCGGTTTGACCGCAGCCAGGTCGCGTCCCGTGAGTTCGGTGAGGCGCGCCAGGTCGAGCATGTGATTCTGCGGAAAGAGCACCAGCATCGCGCCGATGACGTCATCCAGCAGTACCGCCTGTACGCGTTGCTCGGCGGGAAAGTGGGGACGGTCGCGCTGGATCCGGTAACTCACCCCAAGGTCTTTCAGGAGCTTGGTGATCAGCAGGGGCAGTTCGGCGCAGCTTTCGGTGTCGACAGCAGAATTCATGGGCGGGCCTGTTATGGTTATCTGCCGCAGTATAGCGAAGCCGTCACGCCCGTATGTTACAGCGACGAGCGGTTGTCATACCTGACCGTATTCCTGGCCATGACGCAGCCAGCGCTCCAGCAGCGGACTGACGTGCTGCGGCCAGCGCGCCAGCAGCTCCTGCGCGGCATCACGCACCGCCGGCAGCAGCTCGGCATCGCGCATCAGGTCGGCCACCTTGAACTGCAGCAGGCCGGTCTGGCGGGTGCCGAGCATCTCGCCGGGGCCGCGCAGCTCCAGGTCCTTTTCGGCGATCAGGAAGCCGTCACAGGTTTCGCGCATGATCGCCAGTCGCTCGCGGCCCAGTTGCGACAGCGGTGGATGGTAGAGCAGCACGCAATGGCTGGCCGCGCTGCCGCGGCCGACCCGCCCGCGCAGCTGGTGCAGCTGGGCCAGCCCCAGTCGTTCCGGGTTCTCGATGATCATCAGGCTGGCGTTGGGCACGTCGACACCGACCTCGATCACCGTGGTGGCGACCAGCAGTTGCAGCTCGCCGCGCTTGAACTGTTCCATCACCGCAGCTTTCTCGGCCGGCTTCATGCGCCCGTGGATCAGCCCGACGCGCAGCCCGACGAGGGCGGCCGAAAGGTCCTCGTAGGTGGTTTCCGCGGCCTGGCAGGTGAGCTCCTCGGATTCCTCGATCAGCGTACACACCCAGTACGCCTGGCGACCTTCGTTGCAGGCGATGCGTACCCGCTCGATCACTTCCAGGCGGCGGCTGTCGGCGATCACCAGGGTGTTCACCGGGGTGCGGCCCGGCGGCAGTTCGTCGAGGATCGAGGTGTCGAGATCGGCATAGGCGCTCATCGCCAGGGTGCGCGGGATCGGCGTGGCGGTCATGATCAACTGGTGCGGGCAGAGCCGTCCGTCGATGCCCTTCTGGCGCAGGGCCAGGCGCTGTTGCACGCCGAAGCGGTGCTGCTCGTCGATGATCACCAGCGCCAGGCGCTGGAATACCACTTCGTCCTGGAACAGCGCGTGGGTGCCGACCACCATCGGACAGCCGCCGGCGATCTGTGCCAGCGCGCTGGCGCGAGCCTTGCCCTTGAGCTTGCCGGCCAGCCAGGCGACCTCGATGCCGAGCGGCTCCAGCCACTTGCCGAAGTTGAGAAAGTGCTGCTCGGCAAGAATCTCGGTCGGTGCCATCAGCGCCACCTGATAGCCCGCCTCGAGCGCCTGCAGCGCGGCAAGGGCGGCGACCACCGTCTTGCCGGCGCCGACGTCGCCCTGCACCAGACGCAGCATCGGCTCGTCCTGGGCCAGGTCGTAGGCGATCTCGGCGCCGACGCGCAGCTGCGCGCCGGTGGGGCTGAAGCCGAGGTTGGAGAGAAAGCGCTGCGGCAACCGTTGCGCTGGCGGCAGCGCCGGCGCCTGCTGGGCGCGGACTCGCTCGCGCAGGCGTTGCAGCGACAGCTGGTGGGTCAGCAGCTCCTCGAAGGCCAGGCGGTGTTGCGCCCAGTGGCGGCCTTCGGCGAGCTCCTCCAGGTTGGCATCGGCCGGAGGCCGGTGCAGGTAGCGCAATGCCTGGTCCAGCGGCCCGAGCCGATAGTCGCGGGCCAGCTCCGGCGGTAGCCAGTCGGGCAGGCTATGCGGGCCGAGCCGGCTCAGTGCCTGTTCGCTGAGGTTGCGCAGGCGCTGCTGGGTCAGGCCCTCGGTGGTCGGGTAGATCGGAGTCAGGGTCTGCTCGACGGGGGCCGGCTCGCCGGTCAGCGCGCGGTATTCGGGATGGTAGATCTCCAGCCCTGAGGCGCCGGGACGGGCTTCGCCGTAGCAGCGCAGCTGGGTGCCGCGCTTCATGGCCTCCTTCTGCGCCTGGCTGAAATGATAGAAGCGCAGGCTGAGGGTGCCGCTGCCGTCCTGCAGGCGCACCAGCAGGCTGCGCCGGCGGCCCATGACGATATCGGCGCCGGAAACCACGCCTTCGACCACCGCGTCCTGGCCCGGGCGCAGCGCGCCGATGGGCACTACGCGGGTGCGGTCCTGGTAGCGCAGCGGCAGGTGGAACAACACGTCCTGCAGGGTTTCCAGGCCGACCCTGGCGAGCTTTTCGGCCAGCGCGGCGCCGACGCCCTTGAGTGCGGTGACCGGAGTGGCCGCCAGTTCGCTCATGGCCTCAGGCTTTCGCCGCTGGCGGCTTGCCTACCGAGCACAGGCGGATCGAGTCGGCGAGGATCTCGATCGCCTTGGGCCGCGGAAAGCTGGCACGCCAGGCGATCGCCACGGTGCGGAACGGCACTGGCGGCGTCAGCGGGCGAATCTCCAGTACGCCCGGCGAATAGTGATGGCTCTCCACCGCCGAGAGCGGCAGGATCGACACGCCCAGGCCCGAGGCGACCATGTGGCGGATGGTTTCCAGCGAACTGGACTCCACCGTGGTGTGGCTCGGCGCCTCGCCCTTGCGCGTGGTCGGGCAGGCTTCGAGCACCTGATCGCGGAAGCAGTGGCCTTCGCCGAGCAGCAGCAGGCTCTTGTCGTTGAGCATCTCGGCGTCGATGGTTTCCTTGGCGGTCCACGGATGGTCGGCCGGCATCAGTACGTAGAACGGCTCGTCGTACAGCGGCTTGGTCAGTACGTCGGCTTCCTGGAACGGCAGCGCGACGATGATCGCGTCCAGCTCGCCGGTGCGCAGCTTGTCGCGCAGGATGTGGGTGAAGTTTTCCTCGATGTACAGCGGCATGTCCGGCGCCACGCGGTGCAACTGCGGGATCAGGTGCGGGAACATGTAGGGCCCGACGGTATAGATGGCGCCGACCTTGAGCGGCGCAGCCAGCTGGTTCTTGCCGACCTGGGCCAGCTCACGGATGCTTTGCGCCTGCTCCAGCACCTTCTGCGCCTGGGTCACGATGCCTTCGCCGACCGGCGTCAGGCGCACGGCGCTCTTGGTGCGCTCGAAGATCAGAACGCCCAGCTCGTCCTCGAGCTTCTTGACGCCAACCGACAGGGTTGGCTGACTGACGTGGCAGCGTTCGGCGGCGCGGCCGAAGTGCTGTTCCTGGGCAAGGGTGACGATATAGCGCAGTTCGGTCAGAGTCATAGTCAGCATCCATCAAAGTGCCTGCAAGCATAGCCTTTTGCGTAGCGCATAACCAAGCCATCGGCATGCTGCGAAAGCCGGTAAACTCGGCTACATGCACCCGCATAGCGGGACCACCTGAGGGAGCGGAACATGGGCAAGCGCCTGAGCGTATTGATCGCAGGTTGCGGTGACGTCGGCAGTCGCCTCGGCCTGCAACTGAGTCGTGCCGGCTGGACGGTGTATGGCCTGCGGCGCAATGCCGCCGAGCTGCCGGTGCCGATCCTGCCGGTCAACGGTGACCTTAGCGAGCCGCACTGCCCGCGCTGCTGGCCCAACGGCGGGCTGGACTATCTGGTCTATGCCGCTTCCGCCAGCGAGCACGACGAGGCCGGCTATCGCCGCGCCTATGTCGAAGGGCTGCGCAATGTGCTTGGCTGGCTGCAACAGCATGACCAGCGGCCGCGGCGGCTGCTGTTCGTCTCCAGTACCGGTGTCTATGCCCAGCGCGACGGCGAATGGATCGATGAGGATTCGGCCACCGAGCCCGGCGGCTTTACCGGCCGGGTGATGCTCGAGGCCGAGCAGCTGGCGCTCGGATGCGGGCTGCCGGTAACCCGGGTGCGCATGGGTGGCCTGTACGATCCGGCGCGGCCGTGGCTGCAGAACCAGGTACGCGCCGGCTTGCGCGTCGAGCGTGATCCGCCGCAGTACAGCAACCGCATTCATCGCGATGATGCCGCCGGCCTGCTGGCCTTTCTGTTGCAGACCGATGCCAATGGCGGGGCGCTCGACGACTGCTATCTCGGTGTCGATGACGACCCGGCGCCGCTGCACGAGGTGGTCGACTGGCTGCGCGAGCGGCTGGGTGTCAGCCATTGGGCCGAGCAGAGCATGACCCGCCGCGCCGGCAGCAAGCGCTGCAGCAATGCCCGTGCCCGTGCGTTGGGTTGGACGCCCCGATTCCCCAGCTACCGTGACGGGTATGCCTCGCTCGGGCGCAATCGGCACTAGGTGTGCAGCCCGTCGGCAAACGGGCAACTTCTTGTGCGGCGCTGCTTACTAAATCCTGACAGCACGCCGCACCGGCCATAGGGGAGCTACAGCGAGGCAGCGAAGGAGAATCACCACAGGCGGCGTTTCCGACACCTGATCAGGAGATTGTCCATGAGAGCCCTCCGCTGGCACGGCAAGCACGACATCCGCTGCGACGACCACGTCCCCGACCCGAGCATCGAAGATCCGCGCGACGCCATCATCAAGGTCAGTTCCTGCGCCATTTGCGGCTCCGACCTGCACCTGTACGACGGCTTCATGCCTGGCATGCAGCACGGCGACATCATGGGCCACGAGTTCATGGGCGAGGTGATGGAAGTCGGCTCGGCGAACAAGAAGCTCAAGGTCGGCGACCGTGTGGTGGTGCCCTTCACCATTGTCTGCGGCGAATGCGACCAGTGCCGGCGCGGCAACTTCTCCGTCTGCGAGCGCACCAACCGCAACAAGGACATCGCCGACAAGGTATTCGGCCATTCCACCGCCGGCCTCTACGGCTACACCCACCTCACCGGTGGTTATGCCGGCGGCCAGGCCGAGTATGTGCGGGTGCCCTATGCCGATGTCGGCCCGGTGGTGATCCCCAATGGCCTGACCGACGAGCAGGTGCTGTTTCTCGGCGACATCCTGCCCACCGGCTGGCAGGCCGCGGCACAGTGCGACATCCAGCCCACCGACACCGTGGCGATCTGGGGTGCCGGGCCGGTGGGCCAGTTCGCCATCCGCAGCGCGCTGATGATGGGTGCCGAGCAGGTCATCTGCATCGATAACGTGCCCGAGCGGTTGTCCATGGCCCGCGCTGGCGGCGCCATCACCATCAACTTCGACGAAGAAAGCGTGCTTGAGCGGCTGTCCGAGCTGACCCGTGGCAAGGGCCCGGAGAAGTGCATCGACTCGGTGGGCATGGAGGCTCATGCGGCACGTTCCATCGACTCGATGTACGACCGCGCCAAGCAGGCGCTGATGTTGGAAAGCGACCGGCCGCACGTGCTGCGCGAGATGATCTATGTCTGCCGTCCGGCCGGCATCATTTCCATTCCCGGCGTCTACGGCGGGTTGATCGACAAGATCCCGTTCGGCGCGGCGATGAACAAGGGGCTGACCTTCCGCATGGGCCAGACCCACGTCAACCGCTGGACCGACGACCTGCTCAGGCGCATCCAGGAAGGTGAGATCGATCCGAGCTTCGTCATCACCCACAGCGTCAGCCTCGAGCAGGGTCCAGAGATGTACAAGACCTTCCGCGACAAGCATGACGGCTGCATCAAGGTGGTTCTGAAGCCGTGAACCTGTCGCCGATCCCTACGCTAGGGATCGGCCGAGCCAAAGCATCGAGCGAGGAGTCTTCATGAGCATTCCACGTCAAGTCACCCGGCCCAATCACTCCGCGCGCACGCTGGCGCGGGGGCTGGGCTGGTTCAGTATCGGCCTGGGCGTCGTCCAGCTGGTAGCGCCGCGGCAAGTCGCGCGCTTCATCGGCATGTCCGGCAGCGATGGCGTGATCCGCGCCTGCGGCCTGCGCGAGATCGCCACCGGCGTCGGCATCCTGCTGGCGGACGATCCCAAGCCCTGGATCTACGGCCGTATCGGCGGCGATGCGCTGGACCTGGCCGGTCTCGGCTGGAGCATCGAGCAAGGCAACGAGCCGGCCAATGCCGCCATTGCCGCCGGCGCGGTGGCCGGCATCACCGCACTGGACCTGAGCTGCGCCAAGGGCCTGGATGCCGAGCGCAAGCCGTTCACCGAATGGGACTACAGCGACCGCAGCGGCTTTCCCGGCGGTTCGGCGCAAGTGCGCGGCAGCGTCGGGGCGGAATTCGCCGCCGCGCGGGCCGAGCCCAATGGGTATCCGCCATCGGTTCACTGAGCTGGAATTCGGGGCGACCGGGCCACTGCACGGTCGACTCTGTGCGCGACAATCCGCCGCATTTGCTATGGTGGCCGACCGTTTCGGTCGCAGGCCTTCGCCGCGCCGCCAGTTTGCAGATGAGAGTCCATGTCCTCGGTCATCAATGTCGTCCTGCCCGTCTTCGCCCTGATTCTGCTCGGTTTCCTGTGCCGCCGCACAGGGCGGTTGGGGCCGACCGGTGCCTCCGAACTCAACCGTTTCGTCGTCTGGCTGGGCCTGCCGGCGTTGCTCTTCAGCGTGGTCGCAACCTCCACCTGGGAGCAACTCTGGCAGCCCGGCTTCATCGCCGCGTTTTCCATCGGCTGCCTCGGCGTGTTCGCCTTTACCCTCGGCTATCGCATGCTGCAGAAGCAGCCGCTGGTCGATGCCAGCCTGGATGCGCTGGGGGCGTCCTACGCCAATACCGGCTATGTCGGGATTCCGCTGTGCATGCTGGTGCTTGGCGATGAGGCGCTGCAGCCAGCGATGGTCGCCTCGATCGTGGTGGTTTGCGTACTGTTCGCCATTGCCCTGGCCTGCGTCGAGACCGGCTTGCATGCCGGGCAGGGCCTGCTGCGCACGCTGGGCAAGGTAAGCCGTGCACTGTCGCGCAATCCACTGGTGATCGCACCCGTGCTCGGCGCGCTCTGGGCAGCCAGCGGCTTGCAGCTGCCGGTGCCGCTGGAAACGCTGCTCAAGTTGCTGGGCGCGGCGGCGGCGCCCTGCGCGCTGGTCTCGCTGGGGCTGTTCCTCGCCCAGCCTCAGCCGGGCGGCCAGGTTCGGGGGGTATGGCCGCTGGTGGGGCTGAAGCTGGTGGTGCAGCCGCTGATCACCTGGTACCTGGCCTTCGAAGTGTTCCAGCTGCCGACGCTGTGGGCCTATTCCGCGCTGCTGCTCAGCGCGCTGCCGACCGGCACCGGGCCGTACATGCTCGCCGAGTTCTATGGACGGGAAGGCTCGCGTGTCTCGCGGGTGGTGCTGCTGTCGACGCTGGGCTCGCTGATCAGCCTGTCGCTGATTCTGGTGCTGTTGCCGGTCTGATTTGCATGCGCTCACTTGGCGCGTGGATAAGCCTGCGGCGTTATCCACCCTACGCCGGCCTGCCGTTGGGTGGAAAACCACGCGGTAGCGGTCAGCTCGCCGCCCGCGTCACTTCCAGCACCACGGCAGCGATGCGATCGCACTGGGTATAGGCCCCGCCAAGCAACTCCTCGCCGAACACGTCCGGATCGATCTCGCGGTAACGCCACTGCAGGTCGGTGCGTTCCAGCCGTTGGCGTACCTCGGCGAGGAAGGGGTCCTGGTTTTCCAGCATTGCCACGCCGGTATACAGCAGCAGCGTGCCGCCCGGCGCCAGACGGCCAAGCGCGGCGTCGAGGATCGCCAGCGACAGGCCGGCACCGAGCGGCCCGCCGCCGTGGCGATAGGCGCGCTGGTCGGCATCGACCAGATAGGGCGGGTTGGCCAGCACCAGATCGAACTCGCCTTCTGCCGCGCCCAGTAGATCGCTGTGTGCGGCGCGCAGGTTGTCCGCGCCGGCCAGTGCCGCGTTGATGCGCGTCAGGCGCAGCGCGGCCGGGTTGATGTCCAGTGCCAGCACCTCGGCTTGTGGCCGCGCCAGTGCGGTCAGAATCGCACCGGCGCCCGAGCCGCAGCCGATGTCGACTGCGCGGCGAATCTCGCCAGCATGCTGGTTCAGATGACAGCAGATGGCACTGGCGAAACGATAGGTATCCGGGCCGAAGAACACCGCGTCGCTGGCTTCGGTGGGAAATGCCGAGTGCAGGAACAGCTGCCCGTCCAGGCTGGACAGGCGCACCTTCGAGCGCCAGCGCGAGCCACGGGATTCCAGCACGTCGGCCTGGTCCATCAGGCTGAACAGCGGTGGTGGCAGCAGCTCGTGCTGGAACGGGCGACTCCAGCCGAAGACACCCGGTAGGTCTTCGGCAAGCGCGTTCTCCGGACGCTGGTTGACCCGTTCATGGGTCAGCGGAGTGGGGGTGATGAAGTGATAGCCGCGATCTCGCAGGGCCTGGCCCAGATGCAGCAGGGCGCGGTCCTGCGCGGTTTCCATGGTCATGGTTGCTTTCCCTGGTTTGCCTTGTCAGTTGAACAGACCGCTGAACAGCCGCGTGGCCAGCAGGCCGGCGCTACTGTGATGACGCTGCGGCGCGAGCAACGGCCGCAGCAGGTGCAGGCGCGCGGCGCGGTCCGGCAGGCGCGCGACCTGCTGTTCGAGCAGCTTGAGCTCCTCGTCGAAATCGTTGCCGGTAGCGGCCGCCGCGGGCACTGGCACCCTCGGGCCGGGCTGCGGACGGCGCGCGTTGAACAGCGCCTGGCGCTGCAGCAGCGCACCGCGCGGGCTGCGCTTGCCGTCGGCCTGCCAGTCGGCGGCGATCCAGTCGTGGATCATCTGCTGCTCGTAAGGGCTGAATACGCCGAACATCGGCGCCTGTTCACCAACGATCAGTTGCCAGAAGCGGCTTTCATGCGGGTCATGGCCGCGCTTGATCCAGCCGCGACTGTCCAGCACGGCGAGAAACTGCTCGACGTCGTCGGCCAGCCATTGATTGACCGTGCGGCCCTCGAAGCGGCAGTAGTCGGAATGAACGAACTGGCCGACCGCGGCCTTCTTCTCGAGGATGCGCTGCACTTCACGAGGCAGGTCGAAATCACCGATCACCGAGACGCTGCTGGCGCCCAGGTCGTTGAGCCGGTAGCCGTCGCGCACTCGTCGATAGAACTGCGCGCTGTCGCCTACCTGCGGCAAGGCATCCAGCACGCCCTGTACGGCTTTCTTCGCATGGCCATTGTCGGCGTTGTCGACGGTGACGTGCAGGGTGAAGTAATACGGGTCGATGCCCAGTTCGGTCAGCTCGTAGGCGCTGATCAAGAGGTGCAGCGGCAGCTGTTCGTAGCCCAGATTGAAGCCGATCACTTCCGGCAGGAACTGCTCGGCATGCTCGGCCAGGGCCAGCTGGATGGCGCCCTGGACGAAGTGCTCGTCGTCCAGTTCCTGCCAGTCGTCGCAGCCCTGGCTGGCCAGCAGCTTGCGGTAGAGCACCACGTGGTTCTTCTCCGGCAGACCTTCGCCGAGCTCTTCCAGATAGGTCTGGATCAGCGCGGTGAAGCGCGCATCGTCCCAGCGCTGCAGCAGGCCATAGAGCCAGGCGCCGTCGACCAGTTTGGTCGGCGCCACACCACGCAGGAAATGCAGCGCGTGCGCCTTGCTGGAGAAATAGCGGCGCGCCGCCCCGGCCCGGCGCTGGTCCAGGTAGGCCTGGTACTGGCGACCGACCGCTTCGGTGTGCCGCATGACCCAACCCTGCAACTGCGCGGGATCATCGGGCAGGTCGCAGGGCAACGCGGCGACCTGCTCGAGCTGCCCGCGCAGGTAATCGGCGGCCGCCCTGCGGCTCTGCTCGTCGGTTTCCCGGAGCAGAGCGAAATACAGATCCCTGGACGGCTGCGCATCGGGCGTCGCGAGGGCTGGGGTGATCGGCAGGCTGCGAGTAGTGAGGTGCATGGCTTTGTTCTGCGGCAGTTCTAGTCGAGTTTTGGCTGCCGGGCCTGTGGTTTAGTTCAGCCGCGCCGCCGAGTGGCCACTTGTCCAGAAAGGCGGCTGCGTTCTGCAACTTCCTCACCGGCATCCCTTCCTAATCGAAAGGCTCCCGGATCGGCCGGGCGCGCCTGCCGCACGGAGTGAACGCGATGAGTCACAACGAACAGGGCCGCGAAAGCGTCGAGTCCATCGACCAGAGCGGGGATGCCCATCAGCAGAACCCGGAAACCACCACCACCCACGGGGAAGTCGCCGGTGGCGATGAGGCCGACGTGCCGGGCGGTGCCTACAACGTCCCGCCGGGACTGGCCGAGGATGTCAGCGACGAGGAGGCGTTGCACGAGTCGCCGCCCGCGCAACGGTCATCGCAATGAGCGGCAATCGCGTGTCGCTCGGCTTGGCCAGGCGATCTCAGGGGGCGGAGAAAAACCTGACGTCCGACGGGCGCTCCACGGCCAGCGTCTGCAGGGTTTCGCCCAGCCTGCCGCTGGCTGGATCTCGCGCAGGTTGCCGTCGGCTTCGATGGCGAAGCCGATGATGTGGTTGTAGTCGCCGCGGTCGCTGACATAGAGGAAACGTCCGTCAGCCGAGGTGTGGATCGCTCCGGGTGAATGGCGAACGTCAGGCGCGGCCTCGGCGAGGCTCAGCAGTTGGCGCCGGACAAGCCTGCCGTCGGTGTAGTCGAAGCGCGCCACCTGGGCGCTCAGTTCCAGTGTGAGGAAGGCGTACCGGCCTTGCGGGTCGAACACCAGATGGCGCGGGCCGCTGCCCGGCGGCAGTTCGATGCTGGCCGGCTCGTCGGGTTGCAGGGGGCGTTCGGCACGGCTTGGTTCGTAGCGGTAGACGAAGACCCGGTCGGCGCCCAGGTCGCTGACCAGCAGTCGCTTGCCGTCCGGCGTCGGCACGGCCGAGTGGACATGTGCCGATTGCTGGCGCTGCGGGTGTACTCGGCTCGCCTGGTGGGCGGCGATCTGCGTGACGGGAAGCGGCCGGCCGTCTGCGGCAAGCGGCATCACAGCCAGGTGACCGCCGGGGTTCGCCCGCGAACCGTAGTTGCTGACGAACAGGTAGCGTCCGTCCGGGCTGAGGCTGGCGTGGGTCGGTTCGTCGCCGAGGCTGGTGCTCTGCCCGATGGGCTGGTAGTCGCCGCGGCTGTCGAGCTGCCAGGCGCTGACGCGCCCGATCGGGTCGGTCCGGGTGGGAGCGTTCTCGTTGGTGGCGTAGAGCCGGCCGCGCTGCCGCTCCTGCACCATCCAGGACGGGTTGTGGCTGGCAAGCACCTGCAGCGGTTGCGGGTCGATTCGGCCCCTTTGCGGGTCGAAGCGCAGGCGCAGGATGCCCGGGCTGCCGCTTCCGTCGGTATAGCTGCCGATCAGGATCTGCATGTCGTGGCTCTCGGCTCGGGCACCGGCCGCCAGCCCCGCGCCGACCAGCAGGGCGAAAGCGATGTGGCACAGAGCAGAACGGATGGTTGAAATCATGCCGCTATGACCGCGGTAAAGCCGCAACGCTCCCTGGCGGGTGCGAACGAGCGGCACCCTGCAAGGTCGTATGTCCAGCCGGGCGTATGCCGGCTCCCCGATTCCAGGAAGACGCATGGACCATTTGCTCCCGGTACAGCTTGCCGAATTACAGAACATCGCAACCAGTCTGGCTGAAAGCCTGATTGCCCCCCGCGCGGCCGAGGTCGATGCCGAGTGTCGCTGGCCTGCCCATTCGATGCAGGCGCTCGGCGAGGCCGGACTGCTCGGGCTGCAGGTGCCGAGCGAGCTGGGCGGCCTGGGGCAGGGACTGCTGGGCCTGTGCGTGTTGACCGAAGCCATCGCCCGCGCCTGTCCGTCGTCGGCGCTGTGCTTCGGCATGCACTGCGTGGCCACGGCGGTAATCGCCGCCAAGGCCACGGATCATCAGCGCGAAAATTATCTGCGGGAAATCGCCCGGGGTCGCCACATCACCACGCTGGCCTTGTCCGAGCAGGGCACCGGTGCGCATTTCTACCTGCCGGAAACCCGCCTGGATGCCGACGGTGAGGACTTCATCGTCGATGGCACCAAGCAGTTCGTCACCAATGGCGGACATGCCGATTCCTACGTCGTATCCACCGTGGCTGCCGGTGCCGAGGCCGGTGATTTCAGCTGTCTGATCGTCGACCGGGACAGTGCCGGGATGCAGTGGCTGGATCCCTGGGCCGGCTTCGGCATGCGCGGCAACTCGTCGCGGCCGCTCAAGCTCGATCAGGTGCGGGTACCTGCGCGCAATCTCCTGGGCGCGCCGGGCGATCAGGTCTGGTATGTGTTCGAGGTGGTGGCGCCATTCTTCCTCATGGCCATGGCCGGAACCTACCTGGGCGTTGCCCAGGCGGCGCTGGACGAAGCGGGCCTGCACCTTCGCGCGCGCCGCTACAGTCACTCCGGGGAATGCCTGCGCGATGTGGAGAGCCTGCAGGTGCGCTATGGCGAGCTCTGGACCGACCTGGTAAAGACCCGCGCTCTGGTGCGCGAAGCCGCCCGCCGCGGCGATGGCTCGCATCCCGAGGCGCTGCCGTTCATTCTGGCGTGCAAGGCCGACGCGGCACAAACCGCGGTGCATCTGGCCAACGAGGCGATGACCCTCTGTGGCGGTGCGGCCTACAGGGAAGATAGCTGCCTGGCGCGCCTGTTGCGCGATGCCCGCGCCAGCCATGTGATGACACCCACCACCGGCCTGCTCAAGCTCTGGACCGGACGCAGCCTGCTCGGGCTGCCGCTGCTATGAGCGAACTGCTGCTCGATCGTATCGCCCTGTTGGGAGTGGACGAGCGCATGCGCGGGCAACTCGTCAGCTGGGCGGCAGAGCGTCGCTTGCAATTGCACCACCTCGATGCCGCGGCGCTGGCGTTGGCTGACGAGGAGCCGGCGCTGATACTGCTGGGACCTCAGCTGCAGCGTCCGGTCGCCCTGGCGCGGCAGATGCGCAGCCGCTGGAAGACGGCGCAACTGCTGTTTCTCTGCGACGTCGAGCAGGAGGAGGCATTGCACCGCGAGCTGGGGCCCGCGCCCATGCTGGGGCCGCATTGGTCCATCGTCGCGGACGGCCCGCCCGGACTGGCGCAGCCGCTCGATCAGGCGCTGGCGGGCGTGCGGCGCCGTGCGCGCCTGCGGACCACGCTGGCACGGGTCAATGCCGAAGTCGACGGAACGCAGGCGGGCAAGCGCTCATCGGCCAATGCAGACCTCTATCTGCACCACTTCATCGATGCCGCGCGCGATGCCATTCTCGGCGTCGATCGCCAGGGCGCGGTGCTCTACTGGAGCGCCGGTGCTGTCGAGACATTCGGTCTGACGCGGGCCGAGGTACTGGGGCGCGAAGCGAGCAGTCTGCCGTTCTGGAGCGCGGCGCTGGGCGAGACGCTGGCCCGTGTGCTGGATAACGGCATCACGCTCACCCTGCAGCACGAGGACGAAGCCGCCAGACGCACGCTGGAGGTCGTCGTCGCCGCGGTGGCCACCGCCAACGGTGCGGTAATCGGTGCTGCGCTGACCTTGCGTGATGTCTCGGCGCTGGTCGCCGAGCGCCGTGCCAGCGAACTGCACGGGCGCCAGCTCAGCGAGGAACGTGCCCAGCTCCAGCGGCTGTTCGACCAGGCGCCCGGATTCATCGCCATCACCGAGGGACCGGAACACGTCCTGAAAATCGCCAATCGGGCCTTCCAGCATCTGGTTGGCGACAACCAGTTGCTCGGCCGCCAGGCGTTCGAGGTCTTCCCGCAGCTGGAAAGCCGTGCGGTATTCGAGCTGCTGCAACAGGTCTATGTAACCGGGCGTCCCTATCTCGGCCGCGACATCGCCGTGCGCGTACGCCCGCAGGCCGGCGGCAAGGCCGAGCGGCGCTACGTGGATTTCATCTTCCAGCCGGTGCTGACCGAGGACGAACAGATCAGCGGCATCTTCTGCCAGGGCCACGACGTGACCGCCCGGATGCAGGCCCGACACGAGCTGGAGCGCTCACGCGAGCACCTGCAGGAGTTGGTCGAGGAACGCACCCGTGAGCTGGAACTGAGCCGCCAGGCGCTGTACCAGTCGCAGAAGCTCGAGGCCATCGGCAAGCTCACCGGTGGCGTCGCCCACGATTTCAACAACGTGCTGCAGGTGATCGCCGGCAATCTGCAGCTGCTGCAACCCTTGATGGGAGACAACCGCGCGGCCGCCAAGCGGGTCGATGCGGCCGCTTCGGCAGTCGATCGCGGTGCCAAGTTGGCCCGTCAGCTGCTTGCTTTCGCCCGGCGCCAGCCGTTGCGGCCGCAGCCGACCAATCTTGGCCGGCTGCTGCGCGCCCTGGACGAACTGCTGCGCCAGGCCTTGGGCGAGCGCATCGAAATCGAGACCGTGGTCGCTGGCGGACTGTGGACCACCATGGTCGATCCCCACCAGCTCGAACAGGTGGTGCTGAACCTGGCGATCAATGCGCGCGATGCCATGCCCGAGGGCGGCAAGCTGACCCTCGAGCTGGGCAACGCCATGCTCGATGAGCACTACGCTGAAACCCAGACTGACGTGGCGCCCGGTCAGTACGTGCTATTGGCGGTATCCGATACCGGTGTCGGAATGCCGGCCGACGTGATCGAGCATGCCTTCGAGCCGTTCTTCACGACCAAGCCGGAGGGCCACGGCACGGGGCTCGGCCTGAGCATGGCCTATGGCTTCGCCAAGCAGAGCGGCGGTCACATACGCCTCTACAGCGAGCAGGATGCGGGCACCACGGTGAAGCTCTACCTGCCGCGCACCGAGCAAAGCGAAGTGATCGCGCCGCAGCATGTCGCCGGCCCGGTCGTCGGTGGCAGCGAGACCATCCTGGTGGTGGAGGACGACCTGCCGGTACAGGCGACGGTGATCGAGCTGCTTTCCGGCCTCGGTTATCGGGTGCTGCGCGCCAATGATGCGCAAAGTGCCCTGAGCATCCTGCAGAGTGGCCTTGCGATCGACCTGCTGTTCACCGACGTGGTCATGCCCGGGTCGTTGAGCAGCACCGAGCTGGCGCGACAGGCACGCCTGCTGCTGCCGGACATCGCCGTGCTCTACACCTCCGGCTACACGCGCAACGCCATCGTGCATGGCGGTCGTCTCGACTCCGGGGTGGAGCTGCTGAGCAAGCCCTATCGCCAGGAAGACCTGGCGCGCAAGGTGCGCCACCTGCTCGCCGCACGCAACGCCAGCGACACGTTCGTTGCTCGCCAGTGGGTAATGGTGGTGGAAGATCAGCCGCAACTGCTGGCGCTGGCCTGCGAGATGGTGGAGGAGCTGGGTTACTGCGCCCGCGGTTATCCCAACGCCGAACTGGCCGGGCAGGCGCTGCACGAGCAGCGCTTCGACCATCTGCTGCTGGACATCAACCTGCCGGGGCGATCCGGCCGCGACTTCGCCGCGGAAGCCCTCCGCACCCAGCCGTGGCTGCGGCTGGTATTCGCTTCCGGTGAAGGACACATCGCCAGTGACCTGCCATCCCGCTCGCTGAGCAAGCCGTTCAGTTTCGATCAGCTCGCCGAGGCGCTGCAGCCGTGAGCGCGCGCGCCGGCGATCGCGCAGTACAGCGGGACAGCCCATGCGCGCCGATGGCGACCGGGGCGGCGAGGGCCAGCCAGCTCAGCCAGTCGCCCGCGCCTTCTGACACCAGTCCGGCGACCAGGCCGATGACGGACAGCGCGGCGATCACGACCGGCCATAGCCAGATACGCCTCATGCCCGCACCTCCGTTGCGCCGCGCTTGAGCCACAGGTACAGCCCGCTGCCCAGCACGACGATGGTGAGGATATCCAGCAGCCCCCAGAGGATCTTCAGCGGCAGTCCGCCGTAGTCGCCGAAGTGCAACGGTTCGGACAGTTGCAGCGCGGTGACGTACCAGGGCCGGGCGCCGGCTTCCAGCACCTCGCCATTGGCCGGGTCGACCAGCAGCGCCTGAGTCAGACGTGAAGTCAGCGGCGTGTCGCCGCGCAGGATCACGGCCACATGTTCAGGCGTGGCGCGCAGCGTACCGGGGTAGGCGATCATCGATACCGCCATGCCCGGCGCTGCGGCCAGCACGCGGTCCACCGCCGTCTGCAGCGAGCCGTCGGCCGCAGGCGCAGCGCTGGCATCGGCGGCCAGCAGTACCCGCGTCTCACCGGCTTGCAGCGCGGCGACCTGTTCGGCCTGCCAGGCCTGGAAGATCAGGTCCGCCCAGGTGTTGATCACGCCGGTGAAGCCCACTGCCAGTGCCCACACCAGCGTGACGATGCCCAGCAGGTTGTGCAGGTCCAGCCAGCGGGTACGCGGCGCGCGTTCCTGGCGCACCTCGCCGAAGCGCAGCTTGCGCATGAAGGGTGCGTAGAGCACCACGCCGGAAATGATCGCGACCATCAGTAGCAGGCCCATGAAACCGAGGAACAGCTTGCCAGCCAGCCCCGCGTAGAGGTTGACATGCAGGCGGTACATCACGCTCATGAAGCCTTCGTCGAAGTTCGGCGCACCCAGCACCTCGGCCGTGCGGGCGTCGGAAAGGATCAGGGTCGACTGGCTTTCGTCGGTGTCGACCCGGGTGTCGAGCTTGACGTACCAGACATCCGGCGCGTCTTCCTCGGCGAAGAAATACAGCGGCACCAGCCCTGGATAGGCCTCGACCGCCTTCGCCGCCACCTGATCGACCGGAGCGCGCGGCGTGCCCTCGGGCAGCGCCGGCGCCTCGATCTCGTTGCCGGTGAGGTGATCGATCTCATGCGAGAAGACCAGCGGCAGGCCGGTCAGGCACAGCAGCAGGATGAACAGCGTGCAGACGAGGCTGGACCACTTGTGGACCCAGCCCCAGCGGCGAAGGGTGACTGCCTGCATCAGAAGTCGACCGTGGCGCTGACCGAGAGGGTACGCGGGGCGCCGAGGACGAGGTAGTTGGCATTCGGATAGCCACCCACCGACGCCCAGTAGTCACGACCGGTTGCGTTGTCCAGACGGGCGCGCAGGGTTACGTCACGCTCATCGATAACCATGCGGTAGCGCGCGCCGAGGTCCAGGCGGGTCCAAGATGGCGCTTCAATGTCATTGGCGGCATCGGCGTACTGGCTGCTGGTATAGACGACACGGCTGGTCAGGGTCAGACCATTGGTGCCGGGCACGTCCCATTCACCGCCGATATTGGCCTGAGTACGTGGCACACCGATCGCGCGGTTACCCTCGTTGACCCCATCCTGGGTACTGGTCAGCTCGGCATCGAGCAGGGTCACGCCGCCCAACAGGCGAACGCCATAGGTCGGCTCACCGAACACTGAGAGTTCGACCCCGCGGTTGCGCTGTTCGCCGCCGTCGGTGAACACGCCAGTTTCGACCCCACCAGTGTCAACGACGTCCTCGACGATGCTGAAGGGGCGGTCGGTGGTGAACACCGCTAGGCTCCCGCCAAGGGCGCCACCGTCATACTTGACGCCGACCTCGAACTGCTCGGCCACATAGGGATCAAGCGCTTCGCCAGCATTGGTAATGATTGTTGTGCCGCTTCGTGCCGAAGCGATGTCGCCCTTGACCAGACCTTCAATGTAGTTCGCATAGACCGAAATTTCGTCGTTGAGCTGGTACACCACTCCGGCTACCGGCGTGTTTTCGTAGCGCTTGTATGCAGAGCCGCGCTCGCCATTGTTGTAGTCATAAGACTTGAGCTCGATACCCTGACGTCGCGCACCGAGCGTGACCAGCAGCCGATCATCCATAAAGCCAAGAGTGTCTGCGATGGCTAGGCTTTGGGTGTGGATATGGGCGACGAGTCCCGGGTCCGAGAGCGATCCGCCACTGGCGAAGGGACCGGTTGCATATTGTGGGCGAGGGACATCGATCGGCGTGTACAGGTTGCCGCCGAAGACGGCCGAAGTCGCGTAGGCGTTGCGCTCCTTTGAATCGAAAATCGCTGCTGAGGTCACCCATTGATGGCTTACAGCGCCAGTTTGGAATTTGCCGCGAAGGCCCATTTCCCCCGTCCAGACATCGTCTTCGCGGACATTTTCGAAAAGCGACGCTGTGGTCAGGCCATCACCGTTATAGGTGGGGGTCGCTAGTCTGTTGTCTTCGTCGCCTTTGCGCATGCCGGCGGCCAGCCAGCCTGTCACGGAATCAGCGAAATCGTATTCAGCGCGAAAGGTGCCAAAGGTCTGCTTCTCTTTGGAGAACGTCCATGGCTGAGCGAAGTTGTCTCTAGCATCCGGCGCGCTGGGAACAATCGGATCCGTGGAACGTAGATAAACACTCGGGCGTGGGTTATCGATGAAGTGGTACTGGTGACCGATGTCCCCGGACAGGCGGAAGTTGTCGCCCTGGTAATCGAGGCCAAGGGCGAACATGTCGAGGGTGCGATCCTCATCTTCGACCGTGGTCTCGCCGGCACGCTTGGCCGCATTCAGGCGTACGCCGAAGCGCTCCTCTTCACCAAAGCGGCGGGCGACGTCCGCGTGGGTCATGGCCTGGCCACCACTCTCGGCACCGAGCGTCAGGCGCGTCAGCGGCTCGTTCGGCGCGCGCTTGGGCAGGATGTTGATCGCGCCGCCAATGCCGCTGCCACCTGGGGCTGCGCCGTTGAGGAAGGTATTGGCGCCGCGGAACACTTCCACGCGCTCGATGAACTCGGCGGCCACGTACTGGCGCGGCAAAAGGCCGTAGAGGCCGTTGTAGGAGATATCGTCGGAGTACACCGGGAAGCCGCGCACCACGTACAGTTCCTGGAAGTTGCCGAAGCCGCGCGCTACCCGCACCGACGGGTCATTCTGCAGCACGTCAGAGACGCTGCGTGCCTGCTGGTCCTGGATCAGTTGCGAGGTATAGGCCGTCGAGGTAAACGGCGTTTCCATGTAGTCGCGATTGCCGAGAATACCCACACGCCCGCCGCGGGCCACCTGCTCGCCGGCGTAGGGCTGGGTCAGGCCGTCGGCCGAGGCGTCGGCGCTGGCGGTGATCTCGACTGACTGCAGCTCCAGCGGCTCAGCTGCAGCACCTTGCGGCTGGCCATCGGTCTGTTCCTGGGCCATGAGCGGCGAGCCAGCGAAGCTGGCGGCAAGGCAAACGGGCAGCAGTGCTGTTTTGCGCGGGAAGCGAAGTGTGGGCATGGGAGACCTGACCGGACGTTGAACTGTTGTGGCGATGAAATGGTGAGCGTTTGAGATCGCGTGCCATATGGGAGCCACTATCATATTTCAACGAGAATAATTCGCAACCGTATTCCGCTTGTCGGTATCTATGCGCAACGAAGCGTTGCCGACGAAACGCCTGGTCTGGACGGGCTGGGTCATGCTGAGCTGTCGTGCCGATGGACGGCTCGCCAGCCGCCGATCATCCAGGCCATGGCCGCTCCTGCAGGGTTCGCGCGAGGCGTGTGGTGGGAGCACGCCGTCTTCGGATGACGTTTGCGCGCGTCTTTAGCGGTCCGCGCAACGCTTGGCTCCGTCAGCCATCCGTACTGTCCGCTGGCAGATAATCGCTGCGGCTCAGGCCGTGCCGCTGCATCTTTTCGTTGAGGGTACGCCGCGGCAGCTGGAGCAGGGTCATGGCCTCGGTGATGTTGCCTTTGCATTGCTGCAGGGCGTTGTGCAGGCATTGTGCTTCGAAGGCTTCCATCTGTTCGGCCAATGACTGGCCGCCGCTGCCTGCCGGTGCCGATGCCGGTGCGCTGAGGCCGAGGGCATGGCGTTCGGCGGCGTTGATCAGTTCGCGCACGTTGCCCGGCCAGTCGTGGGCGAGCAGATGCGTCAGTTCGCCAGGCGTCACCGGTGGGGCGGCGCGGCCATGGCGCTGGGCGGCCTGGCTGGCGAAGTGCTCGAACAGCAGGGGGATGTCTTCGCGGCGATCGCGCAGCGGCGGGATATGCAGCTCGGCGACATTCAGCCGGTACAGCAGGTCCTCGCGGAAACGCCCGCCACGCACCTCTTCCAGCAGGTCCGGCTTGGCCGCGCTGATCACCCGCAGGTCGACCTCGATGCTGCGGTTCGAGCCCAGGCGCTCCAGGGTCTTTTCCTGCAGTACGCGCAGCAGCTTGACCTGCTGCGCCAGCGGCATGCTTTCGATCTCGTCGAGGAACAGCGTGCCGCCAGCGGCGTGTTCGATGCGGCCGATGCGCTTGCCCTGGGCGCCGGTGAAGGCGCCGCTCTCGTGGCCGAACAGCTCGCTCTCGAAGATGGTTTCAGGGATCGCCGCGCAGTTGAGCGCGACGAAGGGGCCAGCAGAGCGTGGGCTGAAGTCGTGCAGGCAGCGGGCGACCTGTTCCTTGCCGCTGCCGGTCTCGCCGCGGATCAGCACATTGACGTCGGTGCCGGCCAGCTCCAGTACCTGGCGGCGCAGGTTGGTCATGACGCGAGACACGCCGAGCAGCTGCGACTCTATGCGCCCCTTGCGCGCGAACTGTTCGCGCAGCTGGCGGTTCTCGCAGACCAGCCGGCGTTTGTCCATGGCGCGGCGCACGCTGTCGAGCAGGCGCTCGGGGGTGAAGGGCTTTTCGATGAAGTCGTAGGCACCCTGGCGCAGCGCCTGCACCGCCATGGGCACGTCGCCGTGCCCGGTGACCATGATCACCGGCAGGTCCGGATCCAGCTCGACCAGCTTTTCGAGCAGGCCGAGGCCGTCCAGATCCGGCATGCGCACGTCGCTGATCAGGACTCCGGCGAAGTCCCGGTCCAGCGCCGTCAAAGCTTCCCTGGCACGGGAGAATGTGCGCACCTGGAAGCCGGACAGCTCCAGCCATTGCTGTACGGCCTGGCGGATCGCCGCTTCGTCGTCGATGAAGATTACCTGCCCGCTCATTGCCTGCTCCTCGCGGTCGCGTCGCGGCAGTTTACTCGGCGGCGGCCGCTTCGGGGCACCTGTAAAAACGTAGGCGAGCCTGTAAGCGCAATACCGATGGCTGCCCCTGTCCGGACGGCCCACGAGCCTGTTTCTAGCGCACCGACGCCACGCCGTTCAGTGTTTAGAGGTCCCCTTCGGCAGCCGGCAACGTCAGGGTGAACACCGCGCCCTGTTCGTCATTGCTGACGTCCAGCGTGCCGCCCATGTCGCGCACGATGCCGTAGGACACCGCCAGCCCCAGCCCCAGTCCCTGACCCACCGGCTTGGTGGTGAAAAAAGGCTCGAACACCTGATCCAGGTGTTCGTCGGCAATACCGCCGCCGTTGTCGGCCACGCTGAGCTGCCAGCTGTTGCCGATGAGCTGGCAACGGATGCGTAGCCGCCGCTGTGGCCGTTCGGCCATGGCATCCAAAGCGTTGTGCAGCAGGTTGATCAGCACCTGTTCCAGGCGGATGGCGTCGCCACTGACCGTGGCTTCGGCCGGCACCTGGCGAAACACCTCGACCTGCTCGCTGCGAATGCGCGGCGAAAGCAGCTGCAGAGCCTGCTCGAGCACCTCGGCCAGGCTCAGCCGTTGGCGCAACCCGGCCGGGCTCTTGCGGGCGAAGGTTTTCAGGTGACCGGTCAGCGCCGCCATCCGCTCGAGCAATCCTTCGACATGCCCGAGTCCTTCGCGCACCTCGCCGTCTCGGCCACTGTCGAGCAGCAGCCGCAGGCTGGCCAGCTGCATGCGCAACGCGGTCAGCGGCTGGTTGATCTCGTGGGCGAGGGCGGCGGACATCTGCCCCAGGGCCGCCATGCGCGCGGCATGCACCAGTTCGTCCTGGGCGGTGTGCAGTTCGCGGGTGCGCTCTTGGACCAGGTGCTCCAGCTCGCTGCGGCTGCGCATCTCGACGCGCCGGGTCTTGCGCCGCTGTGCCAGATAGAGCAGCAGGAAGGCCAGGGTCATCCAGACGCCCGCCGCGGCAAGACGGTAGCTGCGCACACTGGCGACCACCATTTGCGGGTCATGCAGCAGGTGCAGCGTCCAGTCCTCTTCTGGCAGGGCCAGGCGTTGCCAGAGGTATTCGCGCTGGCCATCCGGACCTTTCACCAGGCGCCGCTCGCTGCCTTCGGCGAGCGGCTGTATGCGGCTGCTGTGCAACGGCTGCAGCGTCTGTTCGGCATAGCGGCGGGCGTCGATCAGGCGGTTGCGCACCTCGTCGCTGAGCGGGCGCAGGTAGCGAAAGCGCCAGGCCGGGCGGTTGGTGAGGATGACGATGTCCAGCGAATCGGCGATCAGCAGAATGCCCGGCTGGCCGACCCAGTCGCGCTGCATGTCTTCCAGCTCCAGCTTGACCACCAGCACGCCAAGCACTTCGCCGGCAGCGTTCTTCACCGAACTGGAGAGGAAGTAGCCGGGGATGCCGGTGGTCACGCCGACGGCGAAATAGCGGCCGCTGTCGTTGCTCACCGCGTCGCGGAAATACGGGCGGAACGCGTAGTTGTTGCCGACGAAGCTGCTCCAGTCGCGCCAGTTGCTGGCGGCGATGGTTTCGCCGGTGCGGTCGAGCAGGTACAGCACCGAGGAGCCGGCGGCATGATTCTGCTGTTCCAGGCGCTGGTTTAGCTGTTCGCGCAACTGCTGGTTATCGGGATCGGCGAGCAACGCCTGGATATCGCTGTCCAGTGCCAGCAGCGCCGGCACCGAGCGGAAACGTTCGACCTGGGTGTGGATCGCCTGGGCGTAGAGCTCCAGCTGGCCGCGGGCTTCCAGGGCCCGCTCGCTCCACGCGCGCTGCTCGGCAAGCTGCCCGGCCCAGTACATGCTGAGTAGCAGGCCGGCGAGAATCGGCGCGACGATCAAAACAACACGGAGACGGCTGGACATCGCTGGCATGAAGATTCGCGGGAAGATGCGCCGATGGTAAGCGAAAGCCAGGGGCTGTGTGGCGCTGATCGGCAAGCATCGTTGCAACCAAAGTCTTGTCTGGAGCGTGTGGAGGCACAGTGCCAGCATCGGTATACTGCAGGGAGTTTCAACCGGCTCGAGCAGGGATCGCTTGTCGGTAGGCCACGCCGCCCAATCAGTCGAGGTTCGCTTTGCTCAGGAAAATTCTCGTCAGCCAGCTTCGCTTCGGGATGTATGTGCATTCGGTGGAAGGCAGCTGGTTCGATCACCCGTTCTGGCGCAGCAAGTTCCTGTTGACCGATCCGGCCGATCTGCAGACCTTGCAGCGCAGTGGTGTTGGCGCGGTATGGATCGACATCGGCAAAGGCGTCGATGTCGACACTGCGGCGGTCGCTACCGACGCGCCGCAGCCATTCGTCGAGGCCGCCCCGGCAGCGGTACGTCCCGCCGCACCGGCTGTGCAGCAGTGCAGCGTGGAAGAGGAGTTGCAGCGCGCGACGAAACTGCTCAATCGCTCCAAGCAGCAGGTCACCTCGCTGTTCAACGAGGCGCGCCTGGGCAAGGCGGTCGATCCACAGCAGTGCCTGCCGCTGGTGGAGCAGATTTCCGCGTCCCTGGCGCGCAATGGCTCGGCATTACTGAGCCTGGCGCGGTTGAAGACCAAGGACGAGTACACCTATATGCATTCGGTGGCGGTCTGCGCGCTGATGGTCGCGCTGGGCCGCCAGCTCGGGCTGAGCGAGCACGAGGTTCAGGAGGCCGGCCTGGCCGGGCTGCTGCACGACATCGGCAAGATGGCCATGCCGCTGGATGTACTGAACAAGCCGGGCAAGCTGAGCGACGACGAATACGCGATCATGCGCAGCCATCCCGAGCGCGGGCATGCCATGCTGCTGGCCGCGGACACGGCCGTGTCCGAGGCGGTGCTGGACGTGTGCCTGCACCACCATGAAAAGATCGATGGCACCGGTTACCCGCATGGACTGGCGGGCGAACAGATCAGCCAGTTGGCGCGCATGGGCCCGATCTGCGATGTGTATGACGCCATCACTTCGGATCGCCCGTACAAGAGAGCCTGGGATGCCTCCGGTTCGCTGGCGCGCATGGCGCAGTGGCAAGGGCACTTCGATACCAAGCTGCTGCATGCCTTCGTCCGCACGGTCGGCATCTATCCGCTGGGATCGTTGGTGCGCCTGCAGTCGGGCCGGCTCGGCGTGGTCATCGAGCACAACGCCCGGCAGCTGACGGCTCCCCGCCTGAAGCTGTTCTACTCGACCCGTTCGCGCGCCAATATACCGCCGGTGGAACTGGACCTGTCCAGCCCGCAGTGCAGCGATCGCATCGTCGGCCGCGAAGACCCCGCAGCCTGGGGCTTCACGCACCTCGACGAGCTGTGGACATAGTCCGGCGGTCGTAAAAGCGGCTCGTTGCGGCTAGACTGCCGCCCCCGAATGCGATTCGCCCGGCGAATCGCTCAGAGAAACGAGTTCGTGATGCCCATGACCTGGCTGCCTAGTCCGCCATAGCGCTCCGCCCCCTCGCGTCACCTTGCGACTGCCTGTCATGGGGCGGTCGTATCCTGCTGTCCGCGGGTTTCGCCCATCGACAGCCGAATCATTCAAACCAAAAAACTAGCCTTGTATCGCTGCCGACCGCCCATGGTCTGCATGGTGGTGCCTTTGCTCTGGATTTTCCGATGCTGCATACCCTCAAACAGAACTGGTTTTCCAATATCCGCGGCGACCTCCTCTCCGGACTCGTCGTCGCGCTGGCGCTGATTCCCGAAGCCATCGCCTTTTCCATCATCGCTGGCGTCGACCCGCGGGTCGGCCTGTACGCATCCTTCTGTATCGCCGTGGTGATTGCCTTCGTCGGCGGCCGTCCGGGGATGATCTCCGCCGCGACCGGCGCCATGGCGCTGCTGATGGTGACGCTGGTGCGCGAGCACGGCCTGCAGTACCTGCTGGCGGCGACGCTGCTCTGCGGCGTCTTTCAGATCGGCGCCGGCTACCTGCGCCTCGGCTCGCTGATGCGCTTCGTCTCGCGCTCGGTGGTCACCGGCTTCGTCAATGCGCTGGCGATCCTGATCTTCATGGCCCAGCTGCCGGAGCTGACCAACGTCACCTGGCATGTCTACGCGATGACGGCGGCCGGCCTGGGCATCATCTACCTGTTCCCCTATGTGCCGAAGATCGGCAAGGTCATTCCTTCGCCGCTGGTGTGCATCCTCGTGCTGACCGCCATTGCCATGTACCTGGGGCTGGATATCCGCACCGTCGGTGACATGGGGCAGTTGCCCGACACCCTGCCGGTCTTCCTCTGGCCCGAAGTGCCGCTGACCTTCGAGACACTGGCGATCATCCTCCCGTACTCGGCTGCGCTGGCGGTGGTCGGCCTGCTGGAGTCGTTGATGACCGCGACCATCGTCGACGAACTGACCGACACCGGCAGTAACAAGAATCGCGAGTGCAAGGGCCAGGGCATCGCCAACATCGTCTCGGGTCTGTTCGGCGGCATGGCCGGCTGCGCGATGATCGGCCAGTCGGTGATCAACGTGAAATCCGGCGGTCGCACGCGGTTGTCGACGCTGGTCGCCGGTGTGGTGCTGTTGCTGATGGTGGTGTTTCTCAGCGACTGGGTCGGGCAGATTCCCATGGCGGCCCTGGTGGCGGTGATGATCATGGTGTCCATCGGCACCTTCAGCTGGGACTCGCTGCGCAACCTCAAGCGCTATCCGCTTTCCACCAATATCGTGATGGTGGTGACCGTGGTGGTGGTGGTGTTCACCCACAACCTGGCCTACGGTGTACTGGCCGGCGTGCTGCTGGCGGCGATGTTCTTCGCCAACAAGGTGGGGCACTACATGAGCATCGATTCGGCGCTGGAGGCCGACGGCAATGCCCGCCGCTACCAAGTGGTCGGCCAGGTGTTCTTCAGCTCGGCCGACAAGTTCGGCGCGGCCTTCGACTTCAAGGAAGCGCTGGGCAAGGTGACCATCGATCTGTCCCGCGCGCATTTCTGGGACATCACCGCCGTGTCGGCGCTGGACAAGGTGGTGCTCAAGTTCCGCCGCGAGGGCACCGAGGTCGAGGTGCTGGGGTTGAACGAAGCCAGCGCGACCATCGTCGATCGCTTCGGTGTGCACGATAAACCCGATGCCATCGACAAGCTGATGAGCCACTGACCAGGAGAACCACAATGACCCATGTAATGGCCTGTATCGACGGCTCCCCGCAAGCGGCTGCAGTCTGTGACTGTGCGGCCTGGGCCAGCCGGCAACTGGGCGCACCGCTGACGCTGCTGCACGTGCTGGACCGACAGCAATACCCGGTGTCCGGCGACCTGAGCGGCATCATTGGCTTGGGCAGCCGCGAGTTCCTCCTGCAGGAGCTGGCGACCCTGGACGAGAAGCGCGCCAAGCTGGCCCTGGAGGAGGGCCGCATGATGCTCGACGCGGCGCGCCAGCGGGCGATCTCCGCCGGCGTAGCGCAGCCTGAGTGCCGCCAGCGGCATGGCGACCTGGTCGAGACGCTGCGTGACCTGCAGGACGAGACGCGGCTGCTGGTGGTTGGCCGGCAGGGTGAAGACAGCGGCGATGCCATCCAGCACATTGGCAGCCAGCTCGAGAGCGTGATCCGCACCATGCACCGGCCGATCCTGGTCACGGTCGGTGAGTTCTCGCCGCCGCGCAGCCTGATGCTTGCCTTCGATGGCAGCGCGACGACGCTCAAGGGTATCGAGATGCTCGCCAGCAGCCCGCTGTTCCAGGGCATGCCCATCCACCTGGTGATGGTTGGCAACGAGAGCGATGAAGCCCGAACGCAGCTGGATGCCGCGCGAGATGCACTGGCCGCTGGCGGCTTCGAGGTGCATAGCGCGATTCGCGCCGGCGAAGTCGAGCCGACGCTGCATGCCTACCAGGCCGAACACGGCATCGACCTACTGGTGATGGGCGCCTACGGCCATTCGCGCATTCGCCAGTTCTTCGTCGGCAGCACCACCAGCAGCATGCTGCGGACCAGCACCACGCCGCTGCTGTTGCTGCGCTGATCGGCCGCGCGACCGCCGCAGGCGGTCGCGCGAAGGTCAGCTGTACAGATCGGCGCGGGTCCAGGGCAGCTCATGGGTGCCATCCGGCAGCGGCTTGCTGGCGAGGATCTGATGCAGGTCGATCCAGTCGCGGCGGAAGCCGTAGGCACAGCCTGCCAGATACACCCGCCAGATCCGCAAGGCGCGCTCCGCAACCAGCTGTTGCGCTTCCTGCAGATGCTCTTCCAGCCGCTCGCTCCACAGCTGCAGCGTGCGCGCGTAGTGCAGGCGCAGGCTTTCCACATCGACGATTTCCAGCCCCGCTTCGCTGATGCAGCTGCTGATCTTCACCAGATGCGGCAGCTCGCCATGCGGGAACACATAGCGATCGATGAACTCACCGGCACCATGGGCCACCGGCCTGCCATCCAGATGGCGCGAAGTGATGCCGTGATTGAGCACCAGCCCGCCGGGCCGAACTGCGCCGAACAGCTGCTGGCAGTAAAGCGGCAGGTTGGCATGGCCGACGTGCTCGAACATGCCGACGCTGACCACCTTGTCGAAGCGGCCATCCCGCGGCAGGTCGCGGTAATCCATCAGCTCCAGCTGCACCTGATCCTGCAGCCCCTCGGCGGCCACGCGCTCGCGGCCCAGCGCCAGCTGCTCGCGACTGAGGGTGATGCCGAACACCTGAACGCCGAACTCGCGCGCGGCAAAACGCGCCAGCCCGCCCCAGCCGCAACCGACATCGAGCAGCCGTTCGCCGGGCTTGAGCCGCAGCTTGCGGCAGATCAGCCGCAGCTTGGCCTGCTGGGCCTGGTCGATGCCTTCTTCGCCGGTTTCGAAATAGGCGCAGGAATAGACCATCTCCCGATCCAGCCATAGCCGATAGAAGTCATTGGACAGGTCGTAGTGGTAGGAAATCGCTTCGGCATCGGTGGCCTTGTCGTGCGCCTCCCGCGAGGGGGATGCGGCATCGTGCTCGCCCAGCGCCCGACTGATCTCGTCGCCGATGCGGATCACCTCTTCCAGCGGCCCGAGCAGGTCGATCTGCCCTTCGACATAGGCCGCACCGAGAACATCCAGGCTGGGATGGGCCAATTGCGTGATGAGGTTCGGGTCCCTGATGACCAGCGTGACGCAGGGGGAAGGGCCAATGTCGATCTCTTTGCCGTCCCACAACTGCAGCTTCAGCGGCAAGGCAAGTTCTTTCAGGGCCGGTAGCAATGTCGCCAACATGCTTGATCTCCTATCTGTGCGTTCCGTGGAAAAATCCTAGACCATGAAATCGAAACTGTAGGCTATGGTGATGATAGTTTGATGCTATGGGCCGAACGGCTGCGAACGTGCCATTGACGGCTTAACTCGCAAGCCGATGCCCCGACACGAGGTGCTATGGAGCAAGTCCGCCCCCAACAACGTGTGCTGATCCTGGTCGCCAGCGGCCCCAGCACCCCCGCGCGCTGCGCCGCGCCGTTCCACATCGCGACGCTGCTCGCCTGCATGGATGCCGAGGTGACCCTCTACCTCACCGGCGAGGCCACGCAACTGGCGCGTCGCGAGGTGGCCGAATCACTCCGTGCGGTGGACGGTGGCGAGTCGCTGCTGCACTTCATCCGCAACGCCAGACAGGCCGGCGCGCGGCTGTTGATGTGCCGTCAACCCGGCGTCCGCGTCGATCCCGAGGCACTGATCGCCGAGCTGGATGAAATCTCCAGTGGTGGCGAACTGGCGCAGATGATCCTGGAATACGAACGGGTGCTGACCCTATGAACGTGCATGGCCTGGAATTTCCCGACTCACTGCGTTACGCGCCGGAGCACAGCCTGTGGCTGCGTGAGGAGGCCGACGGCAGCGTCACCCTCGGCCTGACTGCCTACGGCTGCGCGCTCTATGGCCAGATATTCGCCTTCACGCCCAAGCGAGTGGGTGCGTGCATCGAGCGCGATCGCAGCTTCGGCGTGGTGGAATTCGCCAAGGCCGCCTCCTCGGCGCGCAGCCCGCTGGCTGGCGAACTGCTCGCAGTCAACGAGGCGCTGTCAGAGCGACCGGGACTGATCAATCGGGATTGCTACGGTTCCGGCTGGATGGTTCGCCTGCGGCCCGAAAACTGGGCCGCAGTGCGCGACGAATTCCCGCTGGGCGCGGCCGCACAGGCTGCCATCGCCGAACGCATGCGGCTGGACAACTTCGACCCGGCCAACGCCCACGTCCAGGCGTTGCAGTGGAAATAGCGGAGATGGAAGCGACTTCGGGTGGGCTTTAGCCGTTCCCCGGCACGAAGCGGCGGCCGCCAGCAGGGATGGCGGCGCAATGCGCCTTCAGGGATCGTCCGGCGTCGAGCCGTCGAGCACCTTCATGCAGCTTTCGTTGATCGCCTGGTCCAACTGCCTGATACAGATATCGATCGCCAGGTCGCGCGTGCGCTTGTTCGTCCACTCCAGCTCGGCAAGCGTTTCGATCAGATCCTGATGCCCGCTCTCGTTGACCAGCATCCCGTGCTGAACCGTCAGCGTCCGCCCCTGAAAGCTCAGCTGCACGGGGTCCCGGCCAACCAGCGAAGCGCCTGCAGCCAGCAGGCAATCGACATGATCACGCAGCGCGTGCAATACACGACGCTCTTCGTGCCGTTCACTCACAAGGCCTCTCCTGTCCCTGGAAAGAAAAAACGCGGATTGTGACGCGCTTCGCGCTGATGGTCGATAGCTTTTTGACATCACGACTGGGCCAGGCTGTAGTGCTGGCGCAGAGCGCGGCGTTCAGATCGGATGGCGAAATTGGCGGAAGGCAGTGAGAGTCGAGCTCGTTTTTCTGGCTCGCAGTGATCGGCTGTCTTCGGCTTTGCTGGGCCTACCGCTTGCGCAGGCCCGCTTTGTTCTGCTCTATACGGCAGTGATTTCGACACTTTATCGACACGCCCACAGGTTCTAGCGGGCTGAGGTATTAGAGAGGAGCTTAGGCGAGTTTCCGGAAATTAAAGTGCTCGTCACAATAGTCGTTTAAGACGTCATAAACAAAATGGGTTGTTACACCGAGTTCTAGAGCCGCGTCGGGCAATTGAATTTTTTTTCTCTGCTCGGGCTTGCTTAGTTCGTGTGTAACTATTGAATAACCGTGAGCCATCGCGGTTGCTAATAAAAAAGCATCGGCCACAGTTGATTTAGCAAATTCTGCCTTTGCGTGTTGCCTAAAGTGCGTATTTGCGTTACTCCAGCGCATTACCTCAGCATATTTCGCCATGACCGCTGCGTCAGTATCGTCCGGAATGAAAAAAGTTGCCGGCAGTTCTTCAATCCAGTTCTTCACCGGATCATCCAGCTCTCCCTTCATTATCTCTTTTTTTACTTTTTCGGTGCTATACGCGATTCCGTGCAGATGAGCATGTTCTACCCATTTCCAGAACTGCGAGCAGAAATCAAAGCGGTAATGAAAATTCTTGGCTTGAAAAAATACGTTGGAGTCAATTAAAAATTTATGCATGACTGCGAAGGTTCTTTTTGTAAATGTTGGCAACGGTATCAGGCGTAATGTTAAGCAGCCTGGCTGCATCGCGTATTAGAACATTACCTTCCATGGCGCTTCGCACTAAGGCATTTGTTAGTTTTTTGCTGTTTCTTATCGGGATCGTCGCATAAGGATTCCCACCAGAAGTGGTGGCAGTCCTTTGGCTTTGTGCATAGACAGAATGGTATTTGTCGCGCCCGATTTTACCCAAGTCAAGGGCTTTTCGAGCAATTACCAGTCTGCTTACTTTGAAGTGTTTAGAAAGAGTTTCGATAGAGGGCTGGTGCTCTTCATTCCAAAGATTAAGAAACTCTTCCGTAGGTGTTAATAGCTCGGCCGCAACTTTATTGCAAAGAAACTCTATGCTTCCTTTGCTTTGAAAGTCTGTAGGGGCTGGAATGTCGGAAACTCCGCTCTCACCGATCCAGATATGTGCAATCTCGTGCGCTAGCGTAAAAATCCATGCCGCTTCCGCATCGCGCCCATTAATAAAAACTACAGGAGCGTACTTGTTACAGATTGCGAAGCCGCGAAATTCTGCTACAGATAAGGATTTTCTTGTATTGCTTCTAACAATGCCGCTTTTAAATACAAGGACGCCAATTTTTTCGAATTTTTCCGCAAGGATTTTGTAGTATTCGTCCGTGTTGCGGGCTTTTCTTCTTGTTTCTGCGGTAATGTCAGCTGTCTTGGAAATGTCTGCTGCTATTATTTTTGCGGGTGTGTTTTTATCATAGCGCCCAACAAAATCTAGCGGCTCTGCGCCTACGTCATTTAAGTAGTCTAAATACCAGTCTTGTTTTTTTACCACGTCATCAAGGACTTCAAAAAAATCACTTCCAAACGGTGCTGGGTTTGGAATTTGACGCATGTCTGGTATTTGTGGCTTTGTAACGGTAGGAGGTTCTTCTAAGAATAGATAGCCAAAAGGGATGTTAGTCGTAGCAGCCACTTTTTCTAGTTGGCGAACAGTTAGTTGCCCTGCTAGAAAGCGATCAATAATTTTTTTTGCAACGATTTCTTCCGCTAGGCTTTCTAGAGTTTTCCCTGCTTGGCCTGCAGCCCAGTCTAGAACCGCCTGAGAAACTTGCAATGTGTCCATTTTCTCAATTCTTTTGATATTCGATCATGGCTATGCAACATGTTCTATTGATGTGCTTGGCTGTCGTTCGTTCAGCTTAATTTGCATTGTCATAATCAGGGCTCGTCTGGCCCGACTCTGGAGCTATCTGCCCGCTCGCTAGCCATAGCGCGTATTGCGGATAGATCTTCACTAGTACATCTATCTCTTCAGTGCTGATCCGCACTGCGCCTTTGCTAAGGCTCTTCCAACGATTGTGGTCAGTTCCGCTTTCGGTACTGATTTTTTTTGGGCCATACATCTTTATCAATAGGCGTGCCCTATCGGCGGAGCTTTGCATATAGATATTAATTTTCTCTTTTTTTGGGGCAACTGTTGCTCCCGGTCGAGTGAGGGCTATATTTGCTCTGGGGCAATATTTTCCCCTTCGGATCATCAATCAATCAATGCTGAATATAGTGGATTAAAGCCGATGGATACGGAAGGTCTTGACCCGCAAAAGCTGCACGGCGCCCCGCCCCTGATGCCGTGGCCGAAGTTCGCCGAGTGGATCGGCATGGGCGACGAACCCATCGTGGTACGCACCTGGGTGGAGCGTGGCTACCTGCCTTCCAAAAGGGTCGGCAAACGCACCATGTTCAATGTTGCGCTGCTGACCCAGCAGCTTCTCGAACAGGAGTGGACGCTATGAGCAAGGCAGACGACAGCCTCGACCTGTGCAGCATCAAGACCTTTGCCGAAATGAGCGGCGTATCTGTAGAAGAAGCCGCCGACTGGGCCGCCACCGGCACTATTCCAACGATGCGCCTCGCGGACTTCCGCATGGTCAACCTCGCGCGCCTGCGGGCCGACCTGAAGAAAGGCAAAAAGGAGTTCAAGGAAGGAGACTACAGCCATGCATAAGCCCGTCACCCTGGATGCCGAAACCGCCAAGGCTTACATCGGCCAGTCCGTTCTGCTTGAGCTGCATATGGACGAAGACGAGCCGCCTTACTGGTGCTGCGTGCACATCGTCGGCGTCGTGCTGTCGAAGGAAGGCGTTTGGGATTACCCCTATTTCATGGCGGTGAGCTTCGTCGACGACGGGCGCACGCCGAGCGAAATCCCCTTCGTGGACATTCTTACCATCAGGGCGATGCGGTACCACGACCGGCACGGTTCCGGCAACGTACTGGGCCGCGTCGCCCTCGCTAATGCCGGGAGGTCAGGGGCCGCGCTCCCGGCTCGTCGGGACAGCTTCACCGTCCCGTCGAACGTAAGCACGGGCGCAGCGCACCCTTGGCTGGAGGCCGCGTAGTTCGGGGCTTGTAGAGCGAGAATTGGCGGAAGGCAGTGAGAGTCGAACTCACCCGGGAACGGCTGCCGCCCCCAACCAGGTTTGAAGCCTGGCCGCACCACCGGGTGCGATTGCCTTCCTTGTCGGTACAAGCGTTGTGCGTCCTGTCGGCGGAGGATCGGCAAGGTCCGCTCGACGCCCCACAAAGTATCCTGCAAATGATGCGGAGCCAAGGGCATTCGGGCAACGGTTGGGTGGAGGTTCCGGCCCTGCCGGGTCGGATATCACTGGCTGCCGGCAACGGAGTGTCCGCCGGCGATGGCTATCGGCCTCGGCGGTTTCCGCAAAAAAAAA
>NZ_KK020676.1:1342380-1394136 GCF_000307775.2 Stutzerimonas stutzeri KOS6
GCGCGAGGCGGGCTGGGAAAACCACAGCGGCGATCGGAGGGAAAACAGGATCGCCGGTAGTGGTTGCATTGTGCCATCAGTGTGACGCAATTCACATTTATTTTTTCAAGCCGCCCTGCAGCTGCCTGCAGGAGGTCGGCCTAGCGATCCGCTGCCTCGCTCGCCAGGGCGCTGTCGGTGCGGACCTTGCGTTCGTTGCCGAAGCGGCGGGTGAAGCCGATGCGGTCGAAGTGTTCGAGCAGTTGGATGCTGCGTTTGCGGCCGAGCTGGATGCGGTCGCGGAAGGCGGCGGCGCGGATTACGCCGCTTTGTGCTTCCAGTTGCAGTACATGCCCCGCGAGTTGGCGAATGGTGAATTCGGGGTAGAACAAATCTTTCACCACCTGTTGCAGCAGGCCGAGGCGGGCGAGCTTGCGTAGCAGGTTGCGCATCTGCGCTTCGTCGACGCCGAGTTCGCGGGCGAGGTCGCGGACCCAGGGCGGGTCGAACTGGCCGGCTTCGAGCAGCGGCCACAGGCGTTCCTTCAAACCTTCTTCCGTATCGCTCAGGCGCACCCTGTGATCGGGGCGGTGCAGCCAGGGGCCGCTGGTTTCGATGCTGCCGGCGGCCAATGCCTGTTCCAGCAGGGCGATGAAAACAGGGCGTTCCAGTTGCGGCAGGGCATAGCGGCGCAGGCGGTCGCGGTCGGGGCCGAGCTCGTCCGGTTGTTCTTCGTGAAAGCGTTGCAGGGCGCCGAGCAGGCTGGCTTCTAGCTCGCTCCAGCGCGTGTTGTCATACAGCCGCGGCCCCAGCCGGGTGGCGATCTCCAGCACGCCCTGTGGCAGCTGCCAGCCTTCGCGCGGCCGGTTGAACTGGTGTTCCAGGCTTTGCGGGTCGATGCCGTTGGCGGCGCTGGCGAGCAGTGGCGGCAATGCCTGTTCCAGGCTCGGCTGGTCGAGTGCGCGCAGCTGCTCCAGGCGTGCCGCGCGGCGGCGGTTGCGCGGTGGCGCGTAGGGATCGAGCACGCGACCGCCGCCCAGGGTGCGCTGGGCGGACTGGTCGCGCAGGACGATGCGGTCGCCATGCACGGCATGGCTCGGTGCATTGAGCAGCAGTTGAGCGAAAGCACGTTCCCCCGGCGCCAGGCTGGTGTCTTCGAGCAGGGCGATGCGCGCAGTGACGTCCTGGGCGCCGAGGTGCACGTGCACGGGCGTCCAATGCTTGAGTTCGTGGGCTTCGCCGGGCAGCAGCCGCAAGTCGATGTCGATGCGCTGGGTCGGTGCATGCAGCAATGGGTGCAGCAGCCAGTCGCCGCGGTGGATCTGCTCCACCGCCAAACGGTCGCCGGCCAGATTCAGCGCCACCCGTTGGCCGGCATGGGCTTCACTGGCTTCCCGGTTTTGCGCGTGCAGGCCGCGCACCCGCACGGGCTTGCCCCTGGGTCCGAGCAGCAGCTCGTCACCGATGCACACGCGCCCGGCGAAGGCGGTACCGGTGACCACAACCCCGGCGCCGGTCACGCTGAAGGCGCGGTCGATGGCCAGGCGGAAATGGCCACTGTCGCTGCGTGCGGCCGTGCGCGCGGCTTCGTCGATCAGCGCGGCGCGCAGGGCGTCGATGCCATCGCCGCGGATGCTGGAAACCGGAAAAATCGGTGCGCCGGAGAGCGGCCCGGCGGCCAGCAGGGCTTCGATCTGCTGCTCGACTTCGGCGATTCGCGCTGGTTCGACGCGGTCGATCTTGGTCAGCGCCACCAGCGCGCGGCGAATGCCGAGCAGTTCGACGATGGCCAGGTGTTCGCGGGTCTGCGGCATCACGCCATCGTCGGCGGCGACCACCAGCAACACGCAGTCGATGCCGCTGGCGCCGGCCAGCATGTTGTGCACGAAACGCTCGTGGCCCGGCACGTCGATAAAACCGGTAAGGCTGCCCTCACCGAGGTCGGCATAGACGTAACCCAGGTCGATGGTGATGCCGCGCTCACGCTCCTCGCGGCGACGGTCGCCCTGTTGCCCGGTGAGCGCTTGCAGCAGTGCGGTCTTGCCATGGTCGATATGGCCGGCGGTACCGACGATCAACGGGCCAGCTCCTCTTGCAGGTGCGTCAGTTGCTGCAGGAAGGCCGGCTCGTCGTCGAGCTGGCGCAAGTCGAGCCAGAGGGCGTCGTCGTCGATGCGCCCGAGCACGGGAATCGGCAGGCAGCGCAGGGCTTCTTCCAGCTGGCGCAGGCTACGGCCGCGCAGGCGCCTGGGCTGCTGCGGGCGGATGCACAGCGCGGCGCTGGGCAGGCGTGCCACCGGCTGCGCGCCGCTGCCGATCATGCCCAGGGCGTCGACCACGGCAACGCTCCAGGTTTCGTCCAGGACCGCGGCCAGCGCCGGAGCGATGCGTTCGGCCTGGGCGCGGATCTCCGTCTGCGGGCGGCTGAGCAGGCGCAGGCTGGTGAGGCGTTCGGCCAGGCGGTCGGGGTCGCGATAGAGATTGAGCACCGCCTCCAGCGCGGCGAGGGTCAGCTTGTCGACGCGCAGGGCGCGCTTGAGCGGGTTCTTCTTGATCTTCTGGATCAGCGCCTTGCTGCCGACAATCAGCCCGGCCTGCGGGCCGCCGAGCAGCTTGTCGCCGCTGAAGGTGACGATGTCGGCGCCGTCGCGCAGCGCTTCCTGCACGGTGGGCTCCTTCGGCAGGCCCCAGCGCGAGAGGTCGAGCAGGCTGCCGCTGCCGAGATCTTCCAGCAACGGCAGGTCGTGGGCATGGGCGATGCGCGCCAGGTCGGCGGTGGCGACGCTGGCGGTGAAGCCCTGCACGCTGTAGTTGCTGGTGTGCACGCGCATCAGCAGGCCCGAGCGCGGGTTGATCGCCGCTTCATAGTCCTTGGCGTGGGTGCGGTTGGTGGTGCCGACTTCATGCAGCTTCACGCCGGCGCGGGCCATGATGTCGGGGATGCGAAAGGCGCCGCCGATCTCGATCAGCTCGCCGCGGGAGATGATGCCTTCCTTGCGTGCGCCGAGGCTGTTCAAGGCCAGCAGCACGGCGGCGGCGTTGTTGTTGACCACGGTGACCGCCTCGGCGCCGGTCAGCTCGCGGATCAGCCCTTCGATCAGGTCGTCGCGGTCGCCGCGCTTGCCGGTGGCCAAGTCGAATTCCAGATTGAGCGGGTAGCGCGCGGCCAGGGTGATGGCCTCGATGGCTTCATCCGGCAGCAGGGCGCGGCCGAGGTTGGTATGCAGCACCGTGCCGGTGAGGTTGAACACCCGGCGCACGCGGCTGCGGTGCTGGCTGGCCAGGCGTTCGCCGGCGCGCCCGGCGAGTACTGCCTCGGACAGCTCCAGCGCGGCGAGCTGGCCATGGCGGGCCGGTTCGCGCAACTCGTCGAGCAGGTCGCGCAGGGTCGTGAGCAACGCCTGGCGGCCATAGCGCTGTTGCAGCGGCTGGCAGGCCGGGTCACGCAGCAGCTTGTCGACCGAGGGCAGGTGGCTGCTGCTCATGCATCGCCCCCCGGCGCCAGCAGCAGGTTGGGTGCCTGGCGCTGGAAGCCCTGCTCGGCCAGCAGCAGGTCGAGATCCAGGGTGGCGAGATCGGCGGAGAGGCTTTCGCCGTCCGGCGCCAGTTCCAGATAGAGCTGCTTGAGGTAGCCGTTGCAGTCCGGGCAGACCTCGGCCTTGACGCCCTGCGGCGAGCCTTCGAAGTGCAGGTAGTCGAGCTTCCTGGTGCTGCGGCAGTGGCTGCATTTCAGCCGTACGTAGTGCCATTCGCAGGCGCACAGCGAGCAGACCAGATAGCGCAGGCCGTTGAGCTGCCCACGATGGCGGATGATGCCGGCCATCGGTGGCGCGCCGCAGCAGGGGCAGAGGGTCTGGTCTTCGCGCTCGCGCATGGCTGACAGGTCGAGCTGCAGCAGCCAGTGGCTCCAGGCCAGTTGCAGGGCGGCGCCGAGAAAGGGCACCAGGGCCGGCGGCAGGCTGTCGTACTGGCCACTGACCAGCGCCACGGCCCAGGCCTTGCGCTGGCCGCTGTCGGCGTGCCGCAGTTGATCGATGACCGCCGCCACTGACGGCTTGTCCGGCACCGTGAAAGCCTCAAGCCAGGCGTCCAGCAGCGGCAGCCAGGCGTCGTCGCGCACCAGGGTATCGGCGGCGAGCGGTGGCAGGTCGTGCTTGAGGCATTGTTGCGTGCGGTGTTCATCGACGGGCGCGGTGCCCGGCGGGTTGTCCAGCACCTGCTGCTGCGCCTGGCAGATCGCTGCGAGCAGGTGCAGGTAATCGGCGAGTGGATGGTCTTGCGCCAGTCTGTTCAGGCGCTCGCTGCGCTGGGCGAACAGATCGTGCGGCGGCAGGTTGAGGAAGGGTGGTTTGTTGGCAGCGGCTTCGATCTGCCCTGGCTCGAGAATGGTGCCTGCCACGCAGGACTCCTTTTCTTTCTGGTTGTGCCGAACAGCATAGTCCGTCGTGACCTGTTGCACGGCTTTCGAGGGTGCGCGCAGCCGAAGATTCCCGCGCATCGCACGGGAATCTTCGGTTGGGCATTGGTGCCGCCGCTCACTTGCGTTCGTTGATCTCCCTGTACCAGGCCGGATGGTGCTTGCGCGCCCAGGCGCGGCTGACTGTGCCGTAGAGCATCGAACCCATCGAGCCCTTGAGCCAGATGGCCGCATAGATGTGCACGATGATGCTGAGGATCAGCACGAAGGCCGCCGCTGCATGCAGCAGGCTCGCCCAGCGCAGCGAGGCGATGCCGAAGAAGCTGCTGAAGTACTCGCGCCAGATGACGATGCCGCTGAGCAGCAACACCAGCATGCTGACGATCAGCACCCAGAACAGCACCTTCTGCCCGGCGTTGTAGCGGCCGACTTCAGGCAGCTTGTCCTCGCGGTTGTGTACCACGTCGTTGATCTGCCTGAGCCACTGGCGGTCGCGCGCTTCGAGGCGGTTGTGCCCGGCGAAACGGATCGCCAGCACCAGGAAGAAGACGAACATCGCGACCCCGATGAACGGGTGCAGGATGCGCGTCCAGGTGCCGCCACCGAACAGTCCGGAGAGGCCGAACAGGGCGGGATGGAACAACGCCAGGCCGGACAGCGCGGCAAGGACGAAGAGGATGGCCACGGCCCAGTGATTGGTCCGCTGCGAGGGGGTGTAGCGTTCGATGTCGTTATTGTTCATCGTTGGCTCCTTGAGCGATCGACTCCGAGGATGGCCCCGCGAACGGGGCCGCCGGATTCAGGGTCGCGGCTCCTTGGGGTCGACCACATGCACCGAGGGGTCGACCTGGTGCACCACGGGCTCGCTGAGTTCGGCCTTGTCGTCCTCCTCCTCGACGCGCACCGGGCCGACCCGCGTGTAATGGAAGAAGCCGGCCAGCACCGCCGCACCCATGCCCAGCAGGGCCAGCGGCTTGGTCACGCCCTTCCACAGGCTGACCAGCGGGCTGATGGTCGGCTCGTCCGGCAGTGCGCTGTACAGCGACGGCTGGTCGGCGTGGTGCAACACGTACATCACGTGCGTACCGCCGACGCCATCGGGATCGTACAGCCCGGCCTGGTCGAACCCGCGCTCCTTCAGGTCGGCGATACGCCCGGCCGCGTGCTCCTTCATGTCATCCTTGCTGCCGAAGACGATCGCCCCGGTGGGGCAGGTCTTCACGCAGGCCGGCTCCAGCCCGACCGATACCCGGTCGGAACAGAGCGTGCATTTGTAGGCTTTCTTGTCCTTCTCGGAGATGCGCGGGACGTCGAACGGGCAACCGGTGATGCAGTAACCGCAGCCGATGCAGCGGTCCTGGTTGAAGTCGACGATGCCGTTGGCGTACTTCACGATCGCCCCCGGCGCAGGGCAGGCCTTGAGGCAGCCGGGGTCGGCGCAGTGCATGCAGCCGTCCTTGCGGATCAGCCATTCGAGGTTGCCACTGGCGGGGTTCTCGTACTCGGCGAACTTCATCACCGTCCAGGATTCGGCGGTGAGGTCGATCGGGTTGTCGTAGGTCCCGTTGCTGGTGCCGACTTCGTCGCGCAGGTCGTTCCATTCCGAACACGCCACCTGGCAGGCCTTGCAGCCGATGCACTTGGAGACATCGATGAGTTTCGCCACTTCGCCGATCTCGCGGATCGACGGCCGCTCGGTGGTCGTGGCGGAGCGGGCAATCACGTCTTGGGTAGCCATCATGCCTTCTCCACGTTGACCAGAAACGACTTGAACTCCGGCGTCTGGGTGTTGGCGTCACCCACGAACGGCGTCAGCGTGTTGGTCAGGTAACCGTTGCGCGCCACCCCGGCGAAGCCCCAGTGCAGCGGAATGCCGATGTGGTGCACGGTCTGGCCGTCCACCGTCAGCGGCTTGATGCGCTTGGTCACCACCGCCACTGCCTTGATGTAGCCGCGGTTGGACGACACCTTGACCCGCTCGCCGGCCTTGATGCCCAGCTCGTTGGCCAGCACTTCGCCGATCTCGACGAACTGCTCGGGCTGGGTGATCGCGTTGAGCCGGCAATGCTTGGTCCAGAAGTGGAAGTGCTCCGTCAGGCGGTAGGTGGTGGCCGCGTAGGGGAAGTCCTCGGCGGTGCCGAACAGCTCCATGTCGTTCTTGAACACCCTCGCGGCCGGGTTGCTGATCGCCTGGGCGTTGTCCGGGTGCATGGGGTTGCGCCCGATGGGCGTCTCGAACGGCTCGTAGTGCTCGGGGAAGGGGCCTTCGTTCATCTTGTCCACGGCGAACAGCCGCGCCACCCCTTCGGGGTTCATGATGAAGGGGTTCATCCCGGCCTCGGGTGGCGAGTCGACCTTGAAGTCCGGCACGTCGGTACCGCCCCACTTGCTGCCATCCCACCACACCAGGCGCTTCTTCTGCGCATCCCACGGGTTGCCGGCCGGGTCGGCCGAGGCGCGGTTGTAAAGGATGCGCCGGTTGGCCGGCCACGCCCAGGCCCAGCCCAGCGTCTGGCCCATGCCGTAGGGGTCGGCATTGTCGCGCCGGGCCATCTGGTTGCCGGCCTGGGTCCAGGAACCGCTGAATATCCAGCAGCCGCAGGAGGTGCTGCCATCGGCGCGCAACAGGCCGAAACCGGACAGCTGCTCGCCGGCCTTGGCCAGCGGGGCACCGCTTTGCAGGTCGAACACGTCGCCCAGCGCCTTGCCGTTGTACTCCCGGGCGATTTCCTCGGCGGATGGTTCCTCCGGCTGGCGGTAGGCCCAGTCGATGTTGAGCAGTGGCTCGGCGTAGGCGCCACCTTCCTTGCGGTACAGCTCGCGCAGACGATGGAACAGCCCACCCATGATCACCACGTCGGTCTTTGCCTGGCCCGGGGGCTCGGCGGCCTTCCAGTGCCACTGCAGCCAGCGCCCGCTATTGACCAGCGAACCGTCCTCTTCGGCGAAGCAGGTGGTCGGCAGGCGGAACACCGTGGTCTGGATGCTCGCCGTGTCGACGTCGTTGTACTCGCCGGCATTGCGCCAGAACTCCGAGGTCTCGGTGGCCAGCGGGTCCATGATCACCAGGTACTTGAGCTTGGCCAGCGCGGCGCTGACCTTGGCCTTGTTGGGGAACGAGGCGATGGGGTTGAAGCCCTGGCAGAAGTAGCCGTTGACCTGTCCCTGGTACATCATGTCGAACACCTTGAGCACGTCGTAACCAGGAATATCCAGCTTCGGCAGCCAGTCGTAGCCCCAGTTGTTCTCGGCCGTGGCGTTCTTGCCATACCAGGCCTTCATCAGGCTGACGTGGAATTTCTCGTAGTGCTGCCAGTAGGACAGCTGCCCCGGGCGCAGCGGCTTGGCGGTGCGCTTGGCGATGTAGGCGACGTAATCCTGCTCGGCCTCCAGCGGCAGGGTCAGGTAACCCGGCAGCAGGTTCGAGAGCAGGCCCAGGTCGGTCAGGCCCTGGATGTTGGAATGGCCGCGCAGGGCGTTCATGCCGCCACCGGGCATGCCGATGTTGCCGAGCAGCAGCTGCACCATGGCGCCGGTGCGGATCATCTGCGAGCCGACCGAGTGCTGCGTCCAGCCCAGCGCGTACATGATGGTCATGGCCTTGCCCGGCGCGGCAGTCTCGGCGATGGTTTCCCAGACCTTGAGCATCCTGTCCTGCGGCGTGCCGCAGATGTTGCTGACCACGTCCGGCGTGTAGCGGCTGTAATGCTGCTTGAGCAGGTTGTAGACGCAGCGGGGATGGGTCAGGCTCTTGTCGACACGCGCGAAGCCATCCTCGTCCAGCTCGTAGCTCCAGGCCGACTTGTCCGTATAGCTGCGCTTGTCGGCGTTGTAGCCATTGAACAGGCCGTTCTCGAAGCCGAAGCCTTCCTTCACGATGAACGCCACGTCGGTGTAGTTGACCACGTACTCGTGCTGGATCTTGTCGTTCTCCAGCAAATAGTTGATCAGTCCGCCGAGGAAGGCGATGTCGGTGCCGGTGCGGATCGGTGCGTAGAGATCGGCCACCGATGCCGAACGGGTGAAGCGTGGATCGACCACCACCAGCCGCGCCTTGTTGCGTGCCTTGGCTTCAGTGACCCATTTGAATCCGCACGGATGCGCCTCGGCGGCATTGCCGCCCATGATCAGGACCACGTCAGCGTTCTGGATATCGCTCCAGTGATTGGTCATGGCGCCGCGGCCAAACGTCGGGGCAAGACTTGCCACCGTCGGGCCGTGTCAGACACGTGCCTGGTTGTCGAATCCCAGAATGCCGAGCGAGCGCACCACCTTGTGGGTGATGTAGCCGGCCTCGTTGGACGACGCCGAGGCCGCGAGGAAACCGGTGCTCAACCAGCGGTTGACCGTCTGCCCCTTGTCGTTGCGCTCGATGAAATTGGCGTCGCGGTCGTCCTTCATCAGCCGGGCGATGCGGTCGAGGGCTTCGCTCCACTCGATGCGCTTCCACTCGTTGCTGCCGGCTTCGCGGACTTCCGGATGGGTCAGGCGGTTGGGGCTGTGGACGAAGTCCAGCAGGCCCGCGCCTTTCGGGCAGAGGGTGCCACGGTTGACCGGGTGGTCGGAGTCGCCCTCGATATGGATGATGTTCTGCGCGACGTTCTTGCCGCCGCTGCCCTGGCTATAGAGGATCAGCCCGCAGCCGACCGAACAGTAGGGGCAGGTGTTGCGGGTTTCACGGGTGTTGGTCAGTTTGAAATGCCGGATCGACTCGGCATACGCCGCTGGCGGGGCCATGCCCAATGCCGCCATGCTCGACGCCCCAAGGCCTGCACCGCAGACCTTGAAGAACTGTCGACGGTTCATATCCATCGGAGGTTCTCCTTATCAGGCTGTAACGCCGATACATTGCCGGCGCCTCCAAGGAGCTTAGTCAAACTTGCGCAATGTGAAGGGATTAATTCCTCGTTTCGCTAGCGCCTCGCTGGACATCTCCGGCAAGGCACCGGCTGCGCAGGAAAAGGGCGAAGCTGATCGTCCCGCACGGCCTGACCAACACCCATCAGGCGCGTTTCAACCAGGATCTGCTGGATTTGAAGTGGTGAGCGCTGCGTCGTGTCGGCCGCGGCTTGCTCCGCAGCCGGCTTTTTCGTGGCTGCCGAACAATGGTCCTGCTACTGGCGACCCGGAAACGAACAACCCCGCCAGAAGGCGGGGTTGTTCGTTGGTCGGCCCTGAGGCAGACCCTGTGGTTTCCGGCGTTATGCCGATCAGGCGTTCTGGCGGATACCGGCGACCAGCCACGGCTGGTTCTCGCCCTGCACGCGCTCCATGCGCCAGCTTTCGCTGAACGGCTCGCCCTGGTCGAAGCGCGAAGTCTTGGCCACGCCGCTGAAGGTCAGGGTGGCGGTGGTCTTCTCGGCATCGTCGTCGACGCCGTCGAGCTGGATCTGCAGATCATCGACAAAGGTCGACTGATAGGCATCACCGATCTCGGCACGCTCCTGCTTGAGGAAGCCCAGCAGCTGCGGGGTGACGAACTCGGCAATCTTGTCCATCTCGTTGGCGTCCCAGTGCTGCTGCAGCGACAGGAAGTGCTCGCGGGCTGCGGCGACGAAGCTCTGCTCGTTGAACCATGCCGGAGCGTTGATCACCGGAGCGGCGGCGGCCGGTGCGGCACTGCCGCCGAAGATCGAAGCCGGCTGCTGCGGCATTTCACGCTGCATCGGCGCGTGTCCGGCCATGGCAGGCTGCTGCTGGCGACGGCGGGCGGCGAGGAAGCGGAACAGCAGGAACGCGATCAGGCCGAAGATCAGGATATCCATGAACTGGATACCCTCGAAGCCGTCACCCATGAACATCGAGGCGAGCAGGCCACCGGCGGCCAGGCCAGCCAGCGGGCCGAGCCAGCGCGAGGCGCCGCTGGCGGCTGCCGGCGTCTGACGGCCGGCCTGAGTCGGTGCGGCCTGAGTCTGCTGAGGCGCCTGGCGGGTCTGGTGGCTGGGCGCCGAGCCGAAGCTCTTGCCGCCGCCGAAGCGCTTGGCGTGGGCGTCCAGCGCGAAGGTCAGGCTGATACACAGCGCCATGAAAATGCTAAGCACACGTTGCATTGAGTGTTCCCGCTTGAATTAAGTGGAGGTACGCGCGCCATCCTGACGAGCCGGACAGTGGTTGGCGAGGGGCAGTATGTTACGAGCTTTTGCTTGCGACCGTTGGTCGCGTCCGGCTGCGCCGACAAAGAATCGACTGGCCCGCAGATGTGAACGGAGCCTGGCGGCTCCGTTCACGAGGGATCAACGCCAGTTGTACAGTTCTTTCTCGGAGATCTCGTGCATCGGCTTGACCTGCGCCTGGAAGGCCTTCATCGACGCCCAGATACGACCGTTCAGTTCGCTCTGCGCGGCCAGTTCGCCGAGTACCAGTTCCGATTGTTCCTGCATGGCCCCGAGCACTTCGTCGGGGAAGCGCTTGAGTTCCACGCCCTGCTGCTTGAGCTGGTCGAGTGCCAGGGCATTGTTGTAGACGTAGTCATCCATCATGTCGCGGCTGGCCGCGCGGGTCGCCTCGGTGAGGATCGCCTGCAGGTCCTGGGGCAGGCTGTCGAACGCCTTCTGGTTGACCAGCAGCTCCAGCACCGCCTGTGGTTCCTGCCAGCCGGGGTAGTAGTAGTACTTGGCGGCCTTGTGCAGGCCGAAGGCCAGGTCGTTGTACGGGCTGACCCAGTCGGTCGCGTCGATGGCACCGGTCTGCAGCGCGGTGAACACTTCGCCGCCGGGCAGGTTGACGGTGGTGGCGCCGAGCCGGGCCAGCACTTCGCCGCCCAGGCCCGGCATGCGGATCTTCAGGCCGTTCAGGTCGTCCAGCGAGTTGATTTCCTTGTTGTACCAGCCGCCCATCTGCATGCCGGTATTGCCGACCACCATCGGCTTCACGCCGAAGGGGGCGTAGGCCTCGTCCCAGAACTTCTGGCCGTCGCCCTTGCTCAGCCAGGCGTTCATCTCGATGGCGGACAGGCCGAAGGGGACCGAGGTGAAGAACTGTGCGGTCGGCACCTTGCCCTTCCAGTAATAGGCGGCGCCGTGACCCAGCTCGGCGGTACCGCGGGAGACGGAGTCGAACACTTCCAGTGCCGGAACCAGTTCGCCAGCGGCATAGACCTTGATGGTCAGACGGCCATCGCTCATCACCTTGACGCGCTCGGCCAGGCGTTCGGCGGCGGTGCCCAGGCCCGGGTAGTTCTTCGGCCAGGCGGTAACCATCTTCCACGTGTAGGTTTTGGCGGGTTCGCTGGCGGCCTGCTGGCCGGTGGGTTCGACTTTCTTGTCATCGTTGCAACCGGCGAGGCCGAGGGTAGCAAGCAAGGCAGCGGCAGCACCGAACAAATGGCGGCGTTTCATGGGGGCGGTTCCTTGGTGACTTCTTTCTTTTGTATGGCGCGTTCACGTCATCGTGAACGTCATGGTTTTGGGTGGCAGGGCGGGAGCGACCCGTCGTTCAGCTTCACAGCGCTTCTAGCTTGGCATAACTGAGCATCAGCCATTTGCTGCCCTCGGCCTCGAAGTTGACCTGTACCCGGGCCTGGGCACCGGAGCCTTCGAAATTGAGGATGGTGCCTTCGCCGAACAGCGAATGGCGCACGCGCTGGCCGAGGCTGAACGGCGTTTCCGGCACGCCGGCACCGTCGAACAGCGACGAGCCGCTCATGCTCTTGCCGCTGAACGAGCGCGTCACGGTATTGCTCAGGCGCACTTCCTGGATCAGCGCCGGCGGCACTTCGCGGACGAAGCGCGAGATCTTGTTGTAGGTCTCGCTGCCGTACAGGCGGCGCGTTTCGGCGTAGGTGATGACAAGTTGCTGCATGGCCCGGGTGATGCCGACGTAGGCCAGGCGGCGTTCCTCCTCCAGGCGGCCGGATTCCTCCAGGCTCATCTTGTGCGGGAACAGCCCTTCCTCCATGCCGACCAGGAACACCAGCGGGAACTCCAGGCCCTTGGCGCTGTGCAGCGTCATCAGCTGCACGCTTTCCTCGTGATCGCCGGCCTGCTGTTCGCCGGCCTCCAGCGAGGCGTGGTCGAGGAAGGCGGCCAGCGGCGACTGGACGTCGTCATCCTCTTCGCTGTAGCTGTCGAAGGCGCGCGCGGCGGAGACCAGTTCCTCGAGGTTTTCCACCCGCGCCTGGGCCTTCTCGCCCTTCTCGTCGCGATGATAGGCGAGCAGTCCGGACTGCTCGATGACCAGCTGCGCCATGCTGTGCAGCTGCATGTCCTCGACCTTCAGCGCGAGTGTATCGATCAGCTCGACGAAGCCGTTCAGCGCACTGGCGGCACGCCCCGAAACCACCTTGGTGCCGACCGCCTGGTGCAGCGCGGCCCACATCGAAGTGCCTTCCTGACGAGCCAGCTGGCGCAGGCACTCGACGGTCTTTTCACCGATGCCGCGCGCCGGCACGTTGATCACCCGCTCCAGCGCCGCGTCGTTGTCGCGGGTCTGGATCAGGCGTAGGTAGGCCATGGCGTTCTTGATCTCGGCACGCTCGAAGAAGCGCTGGCCGCCGTAGATGCGGTAGGGAATCTTCTCGCGCAGCAGGGCCTCTTCCAGCACCCGCGACTGGGCGTTGGAGCGGTAGAGGATGGCGATTTCGCTGCGGCTCATGCCGTCGCGGATGGCCTTCTCGATGCTCTCGACCACGTAGCGCGCTTCGTCGTGTTCGTTGAAGGCGGCATACAGGCTGATCGGCTCGCCCTCGCAGCCGGAGGTCCAGAGTTCCTTGCCCAGGCGGCCCTGGTTGTTGGCGATCAGCGCGTTGGCGGCCTTAAGGATGCAGGCGGTGGAGCGGTAGTTCTGCTCCAGGCGGATGGTTTCGGCATCCGGGAAATCGGCACTGAACTGGTGCAGGTTCTCGATGCGTGCGCCGCGCCAGCCGTAGATCGACTGGTCGTCGTCGCCGACCACCATCAGGCTCTCACCGCCCTTGGCCAACAGGCGCAACCAGGCGTACTGCACGGCGTTGGTGTCCTGGAACTCATCCACCAGCACATGGCGGAAACGCCGCTGATAGTGCTCCAGCAGGCCCGGGTGATCGCGCCACAGGTCCAGGGCGCGCAGCAGCAGCTCGGAGAAGTCGATCACCCCGGCCCGCGCGCAGGCCTCTTCGTAGGCTTCGTAGATATTCAGCTGGGTGGCCAGGAACAGATCGCCACCGGCCTGGATATTGCGCGGCCGCAGGCCCTCGTCCTTCTGTGCGTTGATCCACCACTGCGCCTGGCGTGCCGGCCAGCGCTGCTCGTCGAGACCGAGCTCGCGGATCACCCGCTTGACCAGGCGTTGCTGGTCGTCGGAATCGAGAATCTGGAAATTCTGCGCCAGCTTGGCTTCCTGCCAGTGCGCGCGCAGCAGGCGGTGGGCCAGGCCGTGGAAGGTGCCGACCCACATGCCCTGCGGGTTGACGTGCAGCAACTGCTCGATGCGCTGGCGCATCTCGGCGGCGGCCTTGTTGGTGAAGGTCACCGAGAGGATCGAATGCAGCGAGGCGCGCTCGACCTGGTGCAGCCAGGCGATGCGGTGCACCAGCACACGAGTCTTGCCCGAGCCGGCGCCGGCCAATACCAGTTGACGACCCAGCGGTGCGGCCACGGCCTGGCGCTGGGCGTCGTTGAGGGAGTTCAGGAGGAGAGAGAGATCGTCATGCATCGCGGCATTCTATTGGAAATGCCTGCGCTGCGCTCGCCCTGTAGTCCGTTCGGATAAGTCGCATTGGCCGGCAGGACCGCATTCAGGTCGGCCTCCGCTTAGCCATTGGTCGATGATTGTGGCTGTTGTCGATTTTCCGACGCGCCGTAATATGACGCGGCGCTAGCAACGTGCCATTATCGGGCGTGTTTTGGTTCCTGAGGAGCCTGATTCGGGTGCATCTACTATTAGAACAACAGTCATGACCGATTCCATTCGAACCGCCTGCCCGGCCTCTGCGACGTCAGTTCCAGGCAGTCCGGCAGCCTTCGACCACGCTGCCGAACGTACGCGCCTGCTTTATCAGGGCTCGCGTATTCCAGCCCTGCTGCTGTTGCTTCTCACGCTGGTCTGCGGCGTGCTCCTCTGGGGGGAAAGCGCCGCTGTCGAACTCGCGGCCTGGCTGGGCTGGATGCTCACCCTGGGCCTGCTATGGCTGCAGCAGGTCATGGCGTTCAACAAGGCCGACACCGAGGCACAGGCCGCGCCACACTGGAGATGGCGGTTCTTGCTGGGTAGCAGCGTCTCGGCGCTCAGCCTGAGTTATGCGATGGTGGTTCTGGTGCCGGCCGATAACTTCGCCATCCAGGCGCCGCTGTACGGACTGATCGGTTCGGTAGTGGTAGCCGCCAGCGTCGCGTATGGCGTCAGCCTGCCGGCCTTCTTCAGTTTTGCGGTGCCCAGCCTGTTGCCGGCCGGGCTGTTGCTGATGAGCAGCGAACATCCGCTGCAGCAGGGCTGGGGCCTGCTGGCGATGATCGTGTTGGCGACCCTCAGTCTGATTGCCTGGCAGATCAGCCGGCTGGTTCGCGATGGGCTGGACCAGCGTCTGCACAAGTTGCGCCTGATCGAGCGGCTTGAGGCGGCCGGCCGCGACGCGGATCTGCTCAACTGTCGGCTGGCGTCGGAAGTGGAGCACCGGCGCCACGCCGAGCAGCAACTGCGCAGCGCCTACGATGGTCTCGAGCAGCGAGTGGCCGAGCGAACGGCGGAGCTGGCCCGGGTCGCCGAGGAGCTCGGGAAAAGTGAGGAGCGGCTCAATCTGGCACTGGATGCCAGCGGCCTCGGTCTGTGGGACTGGGACCTGCAGAACAATCGTGTGCACCACTCACGCCTGGAAGTGGTCTTCGGCATCGGCCAGCAGAATCATCAGGATGACAATGGCTCGCCGCTGCCGGATATCCATCGCGACGATCTGGATCGTGTTCGCGCCGCCTTGATCGCGCACCTGAAAGGCGAAACCGAGCTGTATGTCATCGAATACCGTGCGGTGCGAGCCGACGGCACTGAGCTGTGCTTCGAGGACCGCGGTCGGGTTATCCAGCGCGCCACCGACGGCCGGGCCCTGCGCATGATCGGCACCCGCCGCGATATCAGCGAGCTGCGCCGCCAGGCCGAGCAGCAACGGCTGGCGGCGGCGGTGTTCGAGGCAGCCAGCGAAGGCATGGTGATCATGAACGACCGGTACCGCGTGCTGGCGGTCAATGACGCCTGTTGCGCGCTGTCCGGCTACAGCCGTGAGGAACTGCTCGGCCGCAGTGTGGCGCGCATCTCCAGCTCGCCGGAAAGCCAGCGTCAGTACGAAGCCATGCGCGAAGCGCTGGAGCGCCACGGTTACTGGCAGGGTGAGCTGATCGAGACGCGCAAGAGCGGCGAGGTCTACCCGCAGTGGGTGCAGCTGCGCGTGGTGCGCGATGCCAACAACAGCGTCACCCACGTGGTCGCCTTCCTTTCGGATCTCAGCGTGCGCCGCCAGATCGAGGAGCGCCTGCGCTACCTGACCCATTACGATGACCTCACCGGGCTGGCCAACCGCGGCCTGCTCAAGGAGCGCCTGCACCAGGCCTGCCAGCGGGTGCGTCGCAACGGCCGCAACATGGCGGTGCTGTACATCGATCTGGATCGCTTCAAGCTACTCAACGAAAGCCTGGGCCATGAGGCGGCCGATGCGCTGCTGCGCGAGGTGTCGCGCCGGCTGACGCAGACCCTGGCCGACGCCGACACCATCGCGCGCCTGTCCGGTGACGAGTTCGTCGTGCTGCTCGACGCCTACGGCGGCCTCGGCAGCCTGACGCAGCTGGGCAGCCGGCTGCTGCGCCGCATCCGCAAGCCGATGCTCATCTGCGACCAGGAACTGGTGATCAGCGCCTCCATCGGCGTCAGCCTACTGCCGGACAACAGCCGCGATCCGGAGCTGCTGCTGCGTCAGGCCAACATGGCCATGCAACAGTCCAAGCATCTGGGCGGCAACACCCTGCAGTTCTTCACCGAACGCCCGCAGGCGTCGAGCATGCAGTACCTGCAGCTGGAGAATCAGCTGCGCAAGGCGCTGGAAGCTGGCCAGCTGGAGGTCTTCTATCAGCCACGTCTAAGCCTGGCCGACGATGCGCTGGAAGCCGCCGAGGCCCTGGTGCGCTGGCGCCACCCGCAGCGCGGCCTGATCGCCCCGGCCCATTTCATTCCGCTGGCCGAGGAAACCGGACTGATCATTCCGCTTGGCGAGTTCGTGTTGCGCGAGGCCTGCCGCCAGGCACGCCAATGGCAGCAGGAGGGACTGGCCGAGATTCGCGTGTCGGTGAACCTATCGGCCAAGCAGTTGCGCCAGGGCAACTTCGTTAGCCTGGTGCGCCAGGTACTGGACGAAACCGGCCTGCCGGCGGTGATGCTGGAACTGGAGCTGACCGAGAGCCAGCTGCTCGACGATATCGACAATGCCATCAACATCAGCGAGCAGCTGCGTGCGCTGGGCGTGAAGCTGGCAATCGACGACTTCGGCACCGGCTTCTCCTCGCTGAGTTACCTCAAGCGATTCCCGGTGGACTACGTGAAGATCGACCGTTCGTTCATTTGTGAGCTGGAGCACTCCAGCCAGGATGCCGCGATCACCCGGGCGATCATCGCCATGGTGCACAGCCTGGAGCGCCGCGTGGTGGCCGAGGGTGTGGAAACCCAGGCGCAGATGGATTTCCTCAAGGCGCACCAGTGCGATGAAATCCAGGGCTATCTGCTCAGCCCACCGGTGCCGGCCGAGCAGTTCGCCGAGCTGCTGCGCTAGGCCAGCGCGCCGGGTCGGTTTCAGCCGCGGGTGGTACTACCCTCCAGCTCGCGCATCAGCAGCGCGTAGCGCAGGTCCACATCCTCCGGCACCGGCAGGTAGACCGTATGGCCGTCGCCGGGCGCCACCTCGATGGCTTCGCCGCGGCTGTTCAGCAGCTGCTCCAGGCGCAGGTTGAGATTGCCCTGGGGCGTCATCAGCTCCAGCCTGTCGCCCACCGCGAAGCGGTTCTTCACCTTCACCTCGGCCAGGCCGTCGCGGCGTTCGCCGGTCAGTTCGCCGACGAACTGCTGGCGCTCGGAAAGCGAGAAACCGCGCTCGTAGTTCTGGTATTCATCGTGCACGTGACGGCGCAGGAAACCTTCGGTGTAGCCGCGGTGGGCCAGCGATTCCAGGGTATCCATCAGCGACCTGTCGAACGGCCGTCCGGCGAGGGCGTCGTCGATGGCCTTGCGGTAGACCTGTGCGGTGCGCGCCACGTAATAGTGGCTCTTGGTACGGCCCTCGATCTTCAGCGAGTGCACGCCCATCTGCACCAGTCGCTCGACATGCTGCACGGCGCGCAGATCCTTGGAGTTCATGATGTAGGTGCCGTGCTCGTCCTCGAAGGCGGACATGAATTCGCCCGGTCGGCTGCTGTCTTCGAGCAGGAACACTTCGTCGGTCGGCGCACCGACGCCCAGGGTCGGTTCGGGACGGTCCGCTTCGGCCGGCTGCACGACGATCGGTTCGTACTTGTGGACGATATCGCCGACCTCGTTTTCCTTCGCTTCGTAGGTCTTGTACTCCCAGCGACAGGCATTGGTGCAGGTGCCCTGGTTGGGGTCGCGCTTGTTGATGTAGCCCGACAGCAGGCAGCGGCCGGAGTAGGCCATGCACAGCGCGCCGTGGACGAAGACCTCGAGTTCCATGCCCGGCACCTGCTCGCGGATCTCGCCGATCTCTTCCAGCGACAGCTCGCGGGACAGGATCACCCGGCTGACGCCTTGGCTTTCCCAGAATTTCACCGTCGCCCAGTTCACCGCGTTGGCCTGCACCGAGAGGTGGATGGTCTGCTGCGGGAAATGCTGGCGCACCAGCATGATCAGGCCCGGATCGGACATGATCAGCGCATCCGGCCCCATCGCCACCACCGGCTCCAGGTCCTTGATGAAGGTCTTCAGCTTGGCGTTGTGCGGGGCGATGTTGACCACCACATAGAATTGCTTGCCCAGCGCATGGGCCTCGTCGATGCCGAGCTTGAGGTTGGCGTGGTCGAACTCGTTGTTGCGCACGCGCAGGCTGTAGCGCGGCTGCCCGGCATACACCGCATCGGCGCCGTAGGCGAAGGCGTAGCGCATGGATTTCAGCGTGCCGGCAGGCGACAGCAGCTCGGTGCGGTTGGGGGTGCTCATGGCGCGGGACTCGCAGCGGTATCGAAAGCGCGGCATTTTACTGCGCTTGCCTGTCGATTGCGCGTGATCTGCGATGTCGGCAAACGGCGGCGGGAGCGCCCCGGGCGAACGGGGCGTCGGAGGCTCAGGCGGCGGAGGCGTCCTTGAGCATCTCGTGGAGGCGGTCCTTGAGCTGCAGCTTCTGCTTCTTCAGTGTTTCGACTTCGCTGTCGGTGCCCGGGACGATGTGCGCTTCGATGTTCTTGACCCGCTGATCCAGTGCGTTGTGCTCATCGAACAGGCGGGCGAAGGTCTTGTTTTCCGCCTTCAGGCGGGTGATCAGGTCGCGGTACTCGGGAAACATGGCAACTCCTGTGCATGGCTGAGCGGCTGGACAGATCGGCCGGTCACGTCCGATTGCCTCTTGTCGCCATGGTCGTCCCGGCGTTGGCCGGCGGTATTGACCGGCGTCAGGCAGGCACGACGAAAGCCGCACAGCAAAACGCCGGGACGGGCCCGGCGTTTCGGTCTTGCGCCTGGATCAGGCCGCGGCGATCACATCGCCGTGGTTTTCCGGCTCGATCAGCGCGCGATGCAACGCAGCGATCGCGGCATCGTAGTCCTCTTCGTTGACCACGCACTGCATCTCCACCTGGCGGATCGACTGGTGGATCGCCTGGATACTGATGCCCGCTTCGGCCAGCGCGGCGACAGTCTTGGCCAGGATGCCCTTGACCTTGAGGTCCGAACCGATCGCCGAAACGATGGCCAGGTTGTGCACCGTGACCTCGGCCGCGGGGTATTTTTCCTCGATCAGCCTGGCCGCACGATTGATCAGCTTGCGCGAGCCGGAGGTGTAGTAGGTGATGCTGTTGGCGTCGGAGTCCTTGTTCACCACGTAGAGCTTGAGCTGCTTGAGCAGCTTGCTGATCTCCATGTCGTGGCCGATGTCGCCGAGCATGTCTTGGTCGAACACCTCGATGCCGAAGACGTCCTTGCGCCCGGCGATGATCTCCACGCAGGGCTTCTCGCTCTTGTAGTCCTGGCTGATCAGCGTGCCCCCGTGATCGGGCTCGAAGGCATTCTTGATGCGCAGCTCGACGCCGGCGCGGCGCAGGGTCTTGGCTGCGCGCGGGTGAATCGCCTCCATGCCGAGGTTCGACAACTGGTCGGCGACGTCGTAGTTGGTGCGGCCGATGGTGACCACCTTGTCGGGCCCGACCAGGTTCGGGTCGGCGGAAGAGAGGTGGAACTCCTTGTGGATGATCGCCTCATGCGCGCCGGTGGCGGCAGCGATTTGGGCGAAGGTGATCTCGCTGTAGCCGCGATCGTAGGTGTTCATCAGGCCTTCGGCACAGTGCGTGTAGCCGGTGGCGACCACCAGTTCGCGGCTCAGGTCGAAGCCGGCGAAGTGACGGGCGATCATTTCCTCGAATGGCAGCGGCGCTTCCTGCTGCCAGCCGGTGAGGTCGGCCAGGCGGGCGTTGACGCCGCGCTGCTTGAGCGCCAGCACCGAGTTGAAGGCGCTGTGCGCTTCACCGAGGGAGGCGAGCATCTCGCGTACCTTCATCAGGTGCTCGGCGAGCTGGAAGTGGCCATAGGCGCAGAGCTTCTGCAGGCTGTGCATGCACTCGCTGGCATCGTCGATACGCGAGTTGATGAACTGGTTGGCCGCATGCAGCTCGTATTCGGAACTGAACAGCTCGGCGTTCTTCGCCAGCATGTGCTGGCGCACGTGCTCCAGCGCCTCGCGCCAGGCGCCTTCGCTCTGGGCGTCGGCGAAGCGCTGGTAGACGCCGGGCTCGCCGGTCTTCTTGTGCTCCAGCAGCAGGTTGGTCATGCCGCTGTAGGCCGAGACGACGAAGACGCGCTGGTACAGTGCGGCGCCTTCCCGGCGGCCGATGAAGATATTGTCGAGTACTTCCTCGAAGCGGCTCATCGACGTGCCGCCGATCTTTTCTACGGTATGCATCTTTTTATTGCGTCCGAATCTGGCAGGCCGTTGACGGGCCCGGCGCGGCTGGCGCACCTGTCGATCAACGAGCTGGAATGAATTTCCCTGGGCCGGTAGTGATCGGCCAAGCCGGGGGAACGGGCCCGTCATCAGACGCGCCCGATCGCCTCAGAGATACTGTTGCGGCCGAATGTCCAGCGGCTTGAAGTTTTCACGCTCGGCGACGAACGCCGGGCGGGGCTTCTGCTCGCAGTACGGAGCCTGCACGGCATTATCCACGTGGTTGTAGACGTAGAACAGATTGCTCCGCGCGCTCGGCGTGATGTTGCTGTTGGAGCCGTGCATGGTATTGCAATCGAAGAACACCACGCTGCCGGCCGGGCCGGTGGCGCAGTCGATGCCGAAGCGGCTGCTCAGTTCGCTCAGGCTGTCCTGGTCGGGAACACCGAACTCCTGCCTGCGCAGGGATTTCTCGTAGTGGTTCTCCGGCGTGGCGCCGATACAGCGTACATAGTGCTTGTGCGAGCCGGGCATCAGCATCAGCGGCCCGTTGTGCGGCTCGTTGTCGGTCAGCAGGATGGAACAGGACAGGCAGCGCATGCGCGGCAGGCCGTCCTCGACGTGCCAGGTCTCGAAGTCGGAGTGCCAGTAGAACTCCTTGCCGGTGAAGCCGGGCTTGAAGTTCATCCGCGACTGATGCACATAGAGGTCGCCGCCAAGAATGAAGCGGGCAATGCCGGCGGTACGCTCGTCGGCGGCCACGCGGGCGAACAGCTCGTTGTCGCTGTGGATGTCGAACACCGAACGGATCGCGCCGCTGCCGGGTTCCTTGATGGTCTTGCCGGAGCCGCCAACGGCCGGGTCCTGGCGCACGCGCTCGAGTTCGGCACGGAATACCGCCACTTCATCGGCGCTGAACAGATTGGGGATGACCAGGTAGCCGTCGCGCTCGAAACGCTCGATCAGCTCCGCCGCTATCGGCGCATTCTCCAGGTCGCTGCGGTAGACGACCGGATCCAGGCGTTCCTGCCAGCTGGGCTGGTCTTCCTGGCGCGAGGGATACAGGTCGGCTTGCATAGAATTCACGCATACCTCCTTTCTTGTGATGACGGGGCGGCACATGGCCGCCCCGGTAAATCAAACCGCTTCGGCCTCCAGCGGATAGACGCCGCTTTCGTCGTGCACTTCCTTGCCATTGAGCGGCGGGTTGAACACGCAGGCCATCTTCATGTCCTCGCTGCCGCCGCGCAGCAGGTGCTCGTCGTGCTTGTCGAGGATGTACAGCGTGCCGGGTTCGATCTTGTAGATCTTGCCATCGGCGATGGTCTCGATTTCGCCGTTGCCGCTCATGCAGTACACCGACTCCAGATGGTTCTGGTAGTGGATGTGCGTCTCGCTGCCGGCATAGATGGTGGTGACATGGAACGAGAAGCCCATGTTGTCTTCCTTGAGCAGCAGGCGGGTGCTGTCCCAGGTACCGGTCTTGCTATGGACCTTGCGGTCGGTCTGTTCGCACTCGGCGAGGGTTCTTACGATCATGGTCGGGTCCTCAATCAGGAAGCTTGATTAGCCGTTTGCTCGCTCATCACGGCGGCAAAGGCCTTGTCGAGGGTGCTCAGTGCCTTGTCGATCTGCTCTTCGCTGATGATCAGCGGGCAGAGGCACTTCACCACTTCGCTGTGGGCGCCGCTGGTCTCGATGACCAGGCCGTTTTCGAAGGCGTGGCGGCAGACGGCGGAGGCGATGTCGCCATCCGGGCAGCTGATGCCAATCATCATTCCGCGGCCCTTGAGGAACAGCGAGTCCGGACCGTGACGGCGGATGATGCGCTGCATGCCATCGGCGATGCGCTTGCCCTTGGCCTTCACGCTGTTGGCGAACTCGTCGTTCTGCCAGAAGTGCTCGACGGCCGCGGCAGCGGTGACGAAGGCGTGGTTGTTGCCGCGGAAGGTGCCGTTGTGCTCGCCCGGCTTCCACTGGTCCAGCTCCTGGCGCAGAAGCACCATGGCGAACGGCAGGCCATAGCCGGACAGCGACTTGGACAGGGTCACGATGTCCGGGCGGATGCCCATCTCCTCGAAGCTGAAGAAGCTGCCGGTGCGGCCGCAGCCGGCCTGGATGTCATCGACGATCAGCAGCATCTCGTGCTTGCGGCAGAGCTTATCCAGCTTGCGCATCCACTCGCTCGAAGCGACGTTCAGGCCGCCTTCGCCCTGCACCACCTCGACGATCACCGCGGCCGGCTTGTCGATGCCGCTGGAGGGGTCGGAGAGCAGCTTGTCCATCATGCCGATGGTGTTGGTCTTGTCGCCGAAGTAGTTGGCGTACGGCATACGGCTGACGTCGGTCAGGCTGATGCCGGAACCGCCACGGTGATGCTGGTTGCCGGTTGCGGCCAGGGCGCCGATGCTGCAGCCGTGGAAGCCGTTGGTGAAGCTGATGATGTTGTTGCGCCCGGTGACCTTGCGCGCCAGCTTCATCGCCGCCTCGACCGCATTGGTCCCGGTCGGGCCGGTGAACTGCATGCGGTAGTCGCCCATGCCACGCGGCTCGAGGATCAGCCGGTTGAAGGTTTCGAGGAAACGCTCCTTGGCAGCGGTGTACATGTCCAGGCCGTGGGTGATGCCGTCGCTTTCGATGTACTCGAGCAGCGCCTGCTTGAGCACCGGGTGGTTGTGCCCGTAGTTGAGCGTGCCAGCACCGGCGAGGAAGTCGATGTAGCGCTTGCCGTCCTCGGTGACCAGTTCGGCGCCCTGGGCCTGGTTGAAGACCACGGGGAAGGAACGGCAGTAGCTACGAACCTTGGATTCGTTCTGTTCAAAAGTTTTCATGCGTGCTCCTTGAACTCTTCTTCTAGATGAGAAACGGCGAATGGGCCGGCGCGGTAGAGCACCTCGTCTTCGTGCTGACCGGCAAAGTGCGCGGCGCTGGAGAACAGCGTGCGCGTGGTGCAATCGGCACCCAGCCGGTCGAATGCCCGCTTGAACAGCGCCTGGGAAGCCGCGTTGTCCGGAGAGATGGTGGTTTCCATGAAGCGCACGCCATGCTCGCGAGCGACTCGAGCGGTCAGCGCCAGCAGCATGCGCAGGGCCAGGCCCTGGCCGCGCATCGAACTGTCGACGGCGACCTGCCAGACGAACAGCGTGTCCGGACGGGCAGGAGGGCGGTAACCCGAGATGAAACCAACCAGCTCGCCCTGGGCGTTCTCTGCGGCGATGGCGGTATCGGCGAAATCGGAGCACTGCAGCAGGTTGCAGTAGACCGAATTGGTATCGAGGGGCTGGCAGCGCGCCACCAGCTGATGCAGGTTGTAACCGTCGCCGTCGGTTGGGCGACGGAGCACTACGGTAGGGAAACTCAAAACAATGCCTTTGGGGTTGTTGATTGAATTCCTTATTAGGGTAGGCATATCGGGCGAAGTTTCTCAACCCTTTATCGATAATGGGTCGGCCGATTTGCCTTGCATATTGCGGCGAATCCCGCGGTATATCTGCGCTGGCAGCGAGTCTGTATCAGACCGCTTCGCGGTGAAATATCTGGGGCGCTGTCGCCTGGCCATGCGCCGATGGCGGAATAACACACCGACTTCGATTGCCGAGGTCGGCGGAAGTTCGCCTGAGTTCCGTGAGGTGCGTCTGCAAGGCCCGTAGATACTGCATTTCGCCTCGATTCCCGTGTCCGTTCAGCTTGGCCGAAGTATGGCGTGATACTCCCTGAGATTTCCGCCTCGAACTACTGGAAGAATCAGTCCGCTGGCCGTTAGTTATCAGGCTGAAGATGGCGGTTATATTTCGTTGATATGAATCTTGTGAAGTGCCGCTTCCGTTGCGGCGCTGCGAAAGTGCATAAGGATAGTTGGGCAGAGGGGCGCAGTGAGCGTTGAAAAAGTTGCCGGGTCGCCTCTATCACGCATTATTCGGGGTGTCGCGCTAGTTCAAGGAAAGTGGTTCCATGCACTTCATTGCCACCAGCGACGTCCCTGGCGTTCGATGAATTGATGGGCCTGTTCCGGGCCGTCTTCGCCTGCCGCATAGGGCCGCGGTTTACGGTAGTGGCTGTGCCAGCCGCGCAGGATCGGGTCGACCCAGTTCCAGGCCGCTTCCACTTCGTCGCGGCGCATGAACAGCGTCGAATCGCCTTCGATCACATCCAGGAGCAAGCGCTCGTAGGCTTCCCAGCGCCGCGTACTGCTGAAGGCGTTCGCCAGATTCAGGTCCAGTTCCACCGGCTCCAGCTGCATGCCCTTGCCGGGCGCCTTGGCCATCAGTTGCAGGCTGATGCTCTCTTCCGGCTGCAGGCTGATCACCAGGCGGTTGACCTCGCCCTTGGCGAACAGCAGGTGCGGGACCTGTTTGAAGGTGATGATGATCTCCGACCGCTTGCGTGCCATGCGCTTGCCGGTGCGCAGGTAGAAGGGCACGCCGGCCCAGCGCCAGTTGTCGATTTCGGCCTTCACCGCGACGAAGGTTTCGGTGTCGCTGTCGTTGTCGATGCTGGGCTCGAAGTAGTAGGCCGGTACGTCGTGGCCGCCGATCCGTCCGGCGCCGTACTGACCGCGCACGGTCTTGTCCATCACGTCGTTGCCGGTGATGGGTTTGAGCGCCTCGAGCACCTTCACCTTCTCGCCACGGATGTGCTTGGCGTCGAAACGCACCGGCGCTTCCATTGCCACCAGGCAGAGTAGCTGCAGCAGGTGGTTCTGCAGCATGTCGCGCATGGCGCCGGCGTTGTCGTAGTAACTGCCGCGGTTCTCCACGCCGAGGGTTTCGGCGACAGTGATCTGCACGTGGTCGATATGCCCGGCGCGCCAGATCGGTTCGAACAGCGCGTTGGCGAAGCGCAGGGCCATGAGGTTCTGCACGGTTTCCTTGCCCAGGTAATGGTCGATCCGGTAGATGCGCGACTCGGGAAACACCGCGCCGATGGCTTCGTTGATCTCCAGCGCCGAATCCAGCGAATGGCCGATGGGTTTTTCCAGCACGATCCGCGCATCGTCTGCGGCGAGCCCTGCGCTCTCGAGGTTGGCGGCGATGGGTTCGAACAGATCGGGCGCGGTTGCCAGGTAGTACACCCGGACCCGGCCGTCGGCCTTGCCAAGGTGGTGGGCGAGGCGAACGTATTCGCCGCGCTGGGCGGCGTCCATGGCGAAATAGTCCAGGCGTTGGGCGAAGGCTTGCCAGCTGTCGACGCTGAAGTCGGTACGCGCGACCTGTGCGCGGCAGTGCCGTTCGGCCAGTGCCAGGTAGCCGTCGCGGTCGAGCTTCCTGCGCGCCAGAGCGAGAATCCGTACGTCGGCATGCAGGCGGCCGTCGCGATGCAGGTGGTAGAGCGCCGGAAGCAGCTTGTGCAGCGTCAGGTCACCGGTTCCGCCGAACACGAGCATGTCACAGGAAATCGACATCGAATCTCTCCAGAGGCCAAAAAATGGGCGGCATGGCGAGGCTTGTAGTATAACTACCGCCCCACTACAACCCGCTGATGGCCGAGCGGCGCCCAGCGCGCCCGATTCATGCCGTCAGACGTGAGCATAGCGAGTCCGCAACGTGAATCTGCTGCAACACATCGCCCAATCGAGAAGTCTGCTACGGAAGTCGGAGCTGAAGGTGGCCGACCATGTCCTGCTCGATCCGGCGTCGGTGATGCACAGCTCGATGGCCGATCTGGCCCATGTGGTCGGCGTCAGCGAGCCGACCATCGTGCGTTTCTGCCGTGCCATTGGCTGCCTGGGTTTCCAGGATCTCAAGCTGAAGCTGGCGCAGAGCCTGGCCGCCGGTGCCAGCTTCGGCCAGTTCGCCATCAGCGAGAACGATTCGGTGGCGGACTTCGCCCTGAAGATCTTCGACACCACGCTGCACACCCTGATGGAGGTGCGCGAGCGCCTCGATCCCGAAGCGCTGCAGCGCGCCATCGCTGCCATGGCCAAGGCCGAGCGCGTGGAGTTCTATGGCTTCGGCGCGTCGGGGGCGGTGGCCACCGATGCCCAGCACAAGTTCTTCCGTCTGCTGCTGTCGGCCGCGGCCTATTCCGATCCGCACATGCAGGCGATGTCGGCGGTGACGCTCAAGCCTACCGACGTGGCCATCTGCATTTCCCAGTCTGGTCGTTCCAAGGACCTGCTGATCACCGCCAACGTGGTGCGCGAATCCGGCGCGACGCTGATTACCCTGTGCCCGAGCCAGACGCCGCTGGCCGAGCTGGCAACCATCAACCTGGCCATCGACGTTCAGGAAGACACCGAGATCTACACCCCGCTGACGTCGCGGATCGCCCATCTGGTAGTCATCGATGTGCTGGCCATGGGCGTTGCCATGGCGCGGGGGCCGAGCCTGGTCAATCACCTCAAGAGCGTGAAGCGCAGCCTGCGCAGCCTTCGCCTGTCACCGAAGTCGGTCAAGGCGCACGAGGACTGAGGGGCGTTGCACCTTCATCGGCGCGTCATCGCGCTGACTTCACCCTGTCATCCGCGCCGTCGATGCTGGTTTCCCGTTACCTGTTCTGGGAGACCGCTCATGCTCCGGCAAACCGACGTCAGCACCCCACTCGACAGCAAGGCCCGTCGCAAACAACAGGACGAGCGCCGCATGCGCTTTCGTCGCGCCATCGAAAGCTACACCGAGCAGCGCCAGCTGCACGCCGAACTGAACGACTACGCCGATGCGCTGGTACTCAGCTCGCTGCTGGAGTCGTCGGCGAGCCGGCGAAGCGCTCCGCCAGCGCACTGATTCGCGCGCGCTCCTCACGGACGAAGGCGAAAAACGCCTGGGCCACCGGGCTCAGGCGCTTGCCGCGGGGGTGGACCACGCACCAGCTGCGGTGTAGCGGCAGTTCCTGCACCGGCAATTCGCGAAGCAGGCCGCAGGCCAGCTCCAGATGCACCGCATGGCGTGGCAGCAACGCCAGACCCAGGCCCGCCACCACGCATTCGCGCAGCGCATCCAGCGAGGCGACCTGGATGGTCTGGGTGAAGTGGGCGCGCTTCTGTCGCAAGTAGTCCTCGGCGGCCTTGCGCGTGCCGGAGCCAGGTTCGCGTACCAAAAGCGGATAGCTCGTCAGATCCTGCAACGACAGCGTGGCCGCATGGCACAGCGGATGCTCGGGTGGTGCCACGGCGATGATCGGATTGTTCAGAAAGGGCATGAACTCCAGGTCCATGTCGGTGGGCACCTGGGACATGATCAGCAGGTCGTCGCGACTGAGCGTCAGGCGCTTGACCGCCTGGGCGTGGTTGACCACCACCAGTTGCAGGCTGACTTCCGGATGCAGGCGCTTGAAGGCGGCGAACAGGTGCGGCGTGATGTACTTGGCGCTGGATTCCACGGCCAGGTTCAGTTGTCCCTGCAGCGAACCCTGCAGGTCCGAGAGCTGCATGTCGAGGCTGTCGAGCCGGCCGAAGATATCGGTACTGGCCCGCTGCAGGGCTTCGGCCGCGTCAGTCAGATAAAGCTTCTTGCCCACGTACTCGAACAGTGGCTGCCCGACCAGTTCTTCGAGCTGGCGGATCTGCAGGCTGACTGCCGGCTGGGTCAGCGCCATTTCTTCGGCGGCACGACTGTAGGAGTGCGTTTCGCAGACGGCGCGAAATACCTGAAGCTGGCGCAGTGTCATGCGCATCAGTGATTTTCGCATCCGGTTCTCCGCTTTTCGTCGAATAAAGGCGTGGGCGCAGACTGCGCTTGCCGGGTTGACCGATCGGCCAGGAAGTTGGCAATTTCGGTCTATGTATAAGTAAATACTTATGACCACGCAAACAATTATTCATTTTCAGTAATTACCCCTAGGAGCGTAGGGTGAAACGACTCGTTGCAACATGCGAGATCCTGACCCGCACGCCGGGTCGCCTGCTCAACGATCCGAGGGAAGACAGCGTGATCAAGAAGCTGCTGATCGCCAACCGCGGGGAAATCGCGGTACGCATCGTCCGCGCCTGTGCCGAAATGGGCGTGCGCTCGGTGGCGGTTTTTTCCGAAGCCGACCGCCATGCCCTGCACGTCAAGCGCGCCGACGAGGCCCACTTCATCGGCGAGGACCCGCTGGCCGGCTACCTGAACCCGCGCAAGCTGGTGAACCTGGCCGTGGAAACCGGTTGCGATGCGTTGCATCCGGGCTACGGTTTCCTGTCCGAAAATGCCGAACTGGCAGATATCTGCGCCGAACGCGGAATCAAGTTCGTAGGCCCGAGTGCCGAGGTCATTCGCCGCATGGGCGACAAGACCGAAGCGCGGCGCAGCATGATCAAGGCTGGCGTACCGGTCACGCCCGGTACGGAAGGCAACGTCGCCGACCTCGCCGAAGCGTTGCGCGAAGCCGAGCGCATCGGCTATCCGGTCATGCTCAAGGCTACCTCCGGCGGCGGCGGTCGCGGCATTCGCCGCTGCAACTCGCAGGCGGAGCTGGAATCGGCTTACCCGCGGGTCATATCCGAAGCGACCAAGGCCTTCGGCAGTGCCGAAGTGTTCCTGGAAAAATGCATCGTCGAGCCCAAGCACATCGAGGCCCAGGTGCTGGCCGACAGCTTCGGCAACACCGTGCATCTGTTCGAGCGCGACTGCTCGATCCAGCGGCGCAACCAGAAGCTCATCGAGATCGCGCCGAGCCCGCAGCTGACCCCTGAGCAGCGCGCCTATATCGGTGACCTGGCGGTGCGCGCGGCCAAGGCGGTGGGCTATGAGAACGCCGGTACCGTGGAGTTCCTGCTCGCCGATGGCGAGGTGTACTTCATGGAGATGAACACCCGCGTCCAGGTCGAGCACACCATCACCGAGGAAATCACCGGCATCGACATCGTCCGCGAGCAGATCCGCATCGCCTCGGGCCTGCCGCTGTCGGTGAAGCAGGAAGACATCCAGCACCGCGGCTTCTCGCTGCAGTTCCGCATCAACGCCGAGGACCCGCGCAACAACTTCCTGCCGTGCTTCGGCAAGATCACCCGCTATTACGCGCCCGGCGGCCCCGGCGTGCGAACCGACACGGCGATCTACACCGGCTACACCATCCCGCCGTACTACGACTCCATGTGCCTGAAGCTGGTGGTCTGGGCGCTGACCTGGGAGGAGGCGCTGGCGCGTGGCTCGCGCGCGCTGGACGACATGCGCGTGCAGGGCGTGAAGACCACCGCCACCTACTACCAGCAGATTCTCGCCAACCCGGATTTCCGCAGCGGCCAGTTCAATACCAGCTTCGTCGACAACCATCCGGAACTGCTGAACTACTCGATCAAACGCAAGCCGGGCGAACTGGCCCTGGCCATCGCCGCCGCCATCGCCGCCCACGCAGGCCTGTGAGGAACGCACCATGACCGTCCAGAAAAAAATCACTGTCACCGACACCATCCTGCGTGACGCCCATCAGTCGCTGCTGGCCACCCGCATGCGCACCGAAGACATGCTGCCGATCTGCGACAAGCTCGACCGCGTCGGCTACTGGTCGCTGGAGGTCTGGGGTGGCGCCACCTTCGACGCCTGCGTGCGCTTCCTCAAGGAGGACCCCTGGGAGCGCCTGCGTCAGCTCAAGGCGGCACTGCCCAACACCCGACTGCAGATGCTGCTGCGCGGACAGAACCTGCTCGGCTACCGTCACTACAGCGACGACGTGGTCGAGGCATTCGTGGCCAAGGCCGCGGAGAATGGCATCGACGTGTTCCGCATCTTCGATGCGATGAACGATGTGCGTAACCTGGAAACCGCCATCCGCGCGGTGAAGAAAAGCGGCAAGCATGCCCAGGGCACCATCGCCTATACCACCAGCCCCGTGCACACCACCGAGGCCTTCGTCGAGCAGGCGCGGCAGATGGCGGCCATGGGGGTCGATTCCATCGCCATCAAGGACATGGCCGGCCTCCTGACCCCGTACGCCACCGGCGAGCTGGTCAGGGCGCTGAAGCAGGCGCTGCCCGAACTGGACGTGGTGATCCACTCCCACGACACCGCCGGGGTGGCCAGCATGTGCCAGCTCAAGGGTGTGGAAAATGGCGCCGACCGCATCGATACGGCGATCTCCAGCCTGGCCTGGGGCACCAGCCATCCGGGCACCGAGTCGATGGTCGCCGCCCTGCGTGGTACGCCGTATGACACCGGCCTGGATCTGGAGCTGCTGCAGGAAATCGGCCTGTACTTCTATGCGGTGCGCAAGAAGTACCACCAGTTCGAAAGCGAATTCACCGGCGTCGACACCCGCGTGCAGGTCAATCAGGTGCCCGGCGGGATGATTTCCAACCTGGCCAATCAGCTCAAGGAGCAGGGCGCGCTGCACCGGATGGACGAAGTGCTGGCCGAAATTCCCAAGGTGCGCAAGGACCTGGGCTATCCGCCGCTGGTGACGCCGACCTCGCAGATCGTCGGCACCCAGGCGTTCTTCAATGTGTTGGCTGGCGAGCGTTACAAGACCATCACCACCGAGGTGAAGTACTACCTGCAGGGCCGCTACGGCAAGGCCCCGGCGCCGGTCAGCGAGCGCCTGCGCCTGCAGGCCATCGGCAGCGAGGAGGTCATCGAGTGCCGCCCGGCCGACCTGCTGGCGCCGGAGCTGGACAAGCTGCGCAGGGAAATCGGCGAACTGGCCAAGAGCGAAGAGGACGTGCTGACCTACGCCATGTTCCCGGACATCGGCCGCAAGTTCCTCGAGGAGCGCGAGGCCGGAACGCTTCAGCCCGAAGTGCTGCTGCCGATTCCCGGTACGGCCGCGGCGCCGGCGCAGGGCGGGGTGCCGACCGAGTTCGTCATCGACGTGCACGGCGAGACCTATCGCGTCGACATCACCGGTGTCGGCGTCAAGGCCGAGGGCAAGCGGCACTTCTACCTGTCCATCGACGGCATGCCGGAAGAGGTGGTATTCGAGCCGCTCAACGACTTCGTCGGTGGTGGCGGCAGTCAGCGCAAGCAGGCCAGTGCTCCGGGTGACGTGAGCACCACCATGCCGGGCAACGTGGTCGACGTGCTGGTCGCGGTGGGCGATGCCGTCAAGGCCGGGCAGACGGTGCTGGTCAGCGAGGCGATGAAGATGGAAACCGAGATCCAGGCGCCCATCGCCGGGACCGTGAAGGCCGTTCATGTCGGCAAGGGTGACCGGGTGAATCCGGGTGAAGTCCTGATAGAGATCGAGGCCTGAGCGATGGGGGCGTGGCGGCGTGAACACGCCACGCTGCCGCCGGCCGTGGCACGGTCTGGCGGCTCCCCGTGTGGCTGGCCGCGGCCGGAGATGGCCATTGGCTGATGTCCCCCTGCGGAGCCTGCGCGGCTCTTTTTTCAGGCCCATGTCTATCGGTGACGGCCAGACGTGCTGCCCGGCGCAGTTCTGGCACGCGCTGTGATTCTCGTCGGTCGGCGGGCGTCCACCCACCACTGAAGATCGATGAGGCTTTCGATATGCGCTCAGCTGCCGGGCATTGCGGTATGCCTCTGGCATTGAGCGTGATCGCAGCGCATCGATGGCTCCCTATTCCGACGCGCCGTTCATGGCGCCAACTTTGCAATCCTCTGGAGAATTGAACATGAGTGATGACAGGACGAGCGAAACCGCCCAGGAGGCCCTCGAGCACATTGTCTCCGGGGTCAAGCATTTCCGCGAAGAGGTCTATCCGCAACAGCGCGAACTGTTCGAGAAGCTGGCCTATGAGCAGAAGCCGCGGGCGATGTTCATCACCTGCGCCGACTCGCGGATCATTCCCGAGCTGATCACCCAGAGCTCGCCCGGCGACCTGTTCGTCACCCGCAACGTCGGTAACGTGGTGCCGCCCTATGGGCAGATGAACGGTGGTGTTTCCACCGCCATCGAATTCGCCGTGATGGCGCTGGGCGTACAGCACATCATCGTCTGCGGCCACTCCGACTGCGGCGCGATGAAGGCGGTGCTCAATCCCGCTCAGCTAGAGCGCATGCCGACGGTCAAGGGCTGGCTGCGGCATGCCGAGGTGGCGAAGATCGTCGTCGAGCAGAACTGTGGCTGCGCCGATCACAACACCCTGGGCATCCTCACCGAGGAAAACGTCGTGGCCCAGCTCGACCATCTGCGTACCCATCCGTCGGTGGCGGCGCGGCTGGCCAGCGGCCAGTTGTTCATCCACGGCTGGGTATACAACATCGGCACCAGCGAAATTCGCGCCTACGACGCCGAGAAAGGCGAGTTCCGCCTGGTCGGCGACGGCCCGCTGCCGATGGCTACCCCGCGGGCGCGCTACCTGGCGAGCTGATGGCTTCCAGGCGGCCGAATGTTCAGCGGCTGCCGGCCAGCGCCTTGCCGCGTTGCTGGATCAGGTAGCAGAGGTCGGGCGTCTTGCTGCAGCCGGCGTAGCCCTCGGCGATCACCTCGTCGAGGGCTGCCTGCAGGCGGTTGACCACCTGATCCGGGACGTCGCGGTTGAGGGCCAGGTACAGCGGCTCGCTGTGAAAGCTCAGCACCACCTGCAGCTGGTGCTCGTCGACACCCTGCTGGCGTGCGTAATAGCGCCATGCCGGATCGGCCACCGCCCACAGGTCGATGCGTTCGGTGAGCAGCTTGCGCAGGTTCTCTGCGTCGTTGAGGCTGTTGCTGGTGTCGATGCCCTGGCTTTGCAGAAACAGGCTGACGCTGCCATTGGCCTGGCCGCCGATCCGATAGCCGCGCGCCTGGGTCAGGTTGTCGAACGCCAGGCCGCTGGACGCCCGCGCGAGCAGCACGCTGTCGTGATGCGCCAGTGGCCCGACCCATTTGAACAGCGAGTCGTTCTGTGGCGTTCGCGCCACGGAGAACAGCCCGTGCGCCGCCTGCTGCCGGGTCTGGTCGTAGAGACGGCTCAACGGGCCGCGCAGGGTCAGGTTGTAGGCGATGCCGGCACGCTGGAAAACGTCGCGCACCGTATCGGCAGCGATCCCTTCGATGTCGTCGCCGCGGGCGAAGCCCTTGCCGTTGGGCGCCATGTTGAAGGGCGGAAAGCTGTCTGTCTGCAGGGTGATTTCGTCACGAGCGGGCAGTTCGGCGCGGGCGGCGAACGCTGCACCGACGAGCAGGACGAACAGCGCCCCGGTAATGCGGGATCTGGCCATGGCATCGGCTCCTTGGCGCATTCTTGTAATTGTTGGCGCATGCAAGGGTAGTGCTGCCGGGCGCGCCCGGCCAGCCGGCAGCGCTCACCCTGCGGGACAGTGCGCATTCTGCCGGGGGAGCAGGATCTCAGTCGGCCATTTCGCCGCACAGGTCGCGGCAGAACCAGTATTCCACCTGGGCCTGGTCGAGGCCCGCGGCGAGCAGGGCGAACAGCTTGCCCAGCGCGGCTTCACGGGTCATACCGCCGCCAGATACCAGGCCGGCGTCACGCAGCGCGCTGCCGGCCGCATATACGCCGAAATCGACATGCCCACCCGGGCACTGGCTGATCGCCGCCAGCACCACGCCCTGGCGATGGGCATGGCGCAGCGCTTCGATGAACTGGACGTCGTCCGCCGGACCGGTGCCGCTGCCATAGCACTCGAGCAGCAGCGCCTGGGCGCCACTGGCAACCAGCGCCTGTACCTGCGCCGCTCCGATGCCGGGATACAGAGGCAGCACCACGACTTGTGCCGGACGCCGCGGCAGCAATGCAGGAGGGCATTCCCGGCCGGTTGCGGCCAGTCGCTGGCGCGGTGCTTCGGCGAAGGCGTCGAAGGCGTCGCTGCGCAGCTTGCTGACCCGCGCCCCGTGTAACAGCGTGCCGTTGAAGAACAGCTGTACGCCATGGACCTGGCCGGCCTGCAGGACACGCATGGCGCCGAACAGATTGGGCCAGGCGTCGCTGCCCTCGCTGCCTGCCGGCAGCATGGCGCCGGTGAGCAGTACCGGGACCGGCAGGCCGAGCAGCAGGAACGAGAGCGCCGCCGCGCTGTAGGCCAGGGTGTCGGTGCCGTGCAGCAACAGCACCGCATCGCAGTCGCCCTGCGCCACGGCTTCGCGGATGGTCGTCGCCATCTGCAGCCAGTGACCCGGCTGCATGTTGGCGCTGTCCAGCAATGGTTGCAGCTCCTGGAAACTCCACTCGGGCAGCGGCCCCGGCTCGCCTGCCTGCTGGGCACGCAGGCGGGCTTCGAAGCCGGACGCCGGCATCAGCCCGGCCGCACTCTGCTGCATGCCGATGGTGCCGCCGGTGTAGAGCACCAGCAGCCGTTCGATCGATTGGTTCACGCGTGCTCCTCGCTCGTCGGCGCAGGCCGTCAGGACATCGGGCGGATGAGGTCAGCCGCCCGCCGCACCATGTTAACGGAGCGGCGGGCGTCCGGCCTCTTGCATCGCGGCGCTCAGCGATGCTCGGGAGCGTCGGCCGCAGCGTTCGCGTTCGCTGCCCAGACGGCCGGGTCGAGATCGAGGTCGGCGAAGTCCTTCGGGTCGAGCACAGGCTGTTCGATGCCGGCGCGGATCTGCCGGTCATAGTCGCGCATCAGGCGCAGGCCGACCTTGAACAGCAGGGCCACGGCGACCAGGTTGGCGATGGCCAGCAGGCCCATGGTCACGTCGGCGAAGGCGAACACGGTGCCCAGGTCCTGTACCGAGCCCCACAGCACGAGGACCACCACCAGCACGCGATAGATCATCACCGGCATGCGCTTTTCGGTGAAGAAGCCCAGCGCGTTCTCGCCCAGGTAGTAGTTGTAGATCAGCGTGGTGAAGACGAACAGCAGCAGCGCGATGCTGATGAAGACCCGACCCCACTCGCCGACCACGGCGGCCATGGCGGTCTGCGTCAGGACCACGCCGGCCTGCTCCATGCCCGGCTCGTAGACACCCGAGAGCAGGATGATCAGCGCCGTGCAGCTGCACAGGATGATGGTGTCGATGAACACCGAGAGCGACTGCACGATGCCCTGTGCCACCGGGTGCTTGACCTCGGCCACCGCGGCGACGTTCGGCGCACTGCCCAGGCCGGCCTCGTTGGAGAACAGGCCGCGCTTGACGCCCATCAGGATCGCCGCGCCGATACCGCCGGCGAAGGCCTGTTCCAGACCGAAGGCACTGCGGAAGATCAGGCCGAAGGTTTCCGGTACGGCACCGAAGTTGCTTCCGATGACGAACAGCGCCATGCCCAGGTAGGAGAAGGCCATGACCGGCACCAGTACGTCGGCCCACTTGGCGATACGGCGGATGCCGCCGAAGATGATGCCGGCGATGACCAGGGTCAGCGCGATGCCGCTGGCTAAGGTCGGCACGCCAAAGGTGTCATGCAGCGAGCTGGCGACGGTGAACGACTGCACGGCGTTGAAGCCGAAGCCGAAGGTCACCAGCAGCAGGATCGAGACGACGATACCCAGCCAGCGCTGGCCGAGGCCGTGCTGGATGTAGAACGCCGGTCCGCCGCGGTAGGTGCCGTCCGGCTCGCGACGCTTGTACAGCTGCGCCAGCGAACACTCGAAGTAGCTGGTCGCCATGCCTACCAGTGCCACCACCCACATCCAGAAGATCGCGCCTGGTCCGCCGAGCATGATCGCCACCGAGACGCCGGCGATGTTGCCGGCGCCGACGCGGCCGGCGACCGAGAGCATCAGGGCCTGGAAGGAAGAGAGCTGTCCCGGCTGACGTTCGAAGGCGTGGCCGAAGATGCTGAACATGTTGCCGAAATAACGGAACTGGACGAAGCCGGAGCGGATCGTGAAGAGCAGACCGAGGCCGATCAGCATGACGATCAGCAGCTTGCTCCAGATAAGGTCGTTGAGAAGGTCGAGCATGGCGATGTTCACCTTGTTGTCGTTGTTAGGGTGTCGGCGCGCGCCGCTGCGCCGTGCAAGCGGGGGATGTTTCAACACGGCGGCCGGCAGAGCAATTTCGCGGATGGCCGCAATGTGGCGCGACCTGATGCTAGAATGGCGGCACTCGCGTCAGTTCCGGAACTCCTCCTTTGACCTCCCCCCTCGCCGAAAATCTCAGGCTGCTGTGCAGTCACTACCGCTCGATCGCCGAGGTGTGTCGCAGGCTGGCCATCAACCGGGCGCAGTTCAACAAGTACCTGGGTGGCCAGAGCCGACCGACACCATTCAACCTCAAGCGCATCGGTGACTTCTTCGGCGTCGAGGGCTATGAGCTGGAAATGCCGCCGGAGCAGTTCGCCCGACTGGTCGGTGCGCGCCATCCGGAAGCGCAGGCGGTGCCGCGTGCCGATCCGCTGCTGGCGCTGCTGCAGCCGCTGCGTGAACACGCCACGAGCCTGTCGCGCTACTGCGGCTATTACTTCGAGTACGCCAACTGCATGTCGGTACCGGGCAGCATCCTGATATCGCTGGTGCAGCTGCGCGAAGAAAACGGCTTGTACCTGTTCGAGCGCCAGGAGCGACAGGAGAGGGCCAGCCCGACCCTCGGCCAGGCCGAGGGCTGGGTGCACTGCCGCTATCTGGGGGTCGCGTTCGGCCTGCAGGACCGCCTGTTCCTGATCGACTACGAATCGCTGACGCTCAACGAGATGAGCCAGACCATCCTCATTCCCAGCTTCAAGAGCCGCATCACCCGCCTGAACGGGCTGAAGACTGGCGTCTCCTCCGGCGACCGGCGTACGCCGGCCTGCACGCCTGTGGTATGGGAGTACCTGGGTCGTGAAATCAACCGGGTCAGCGCCTATCGCCAGGTAATGCTTTACAGCCCGGACGATTCACGTATCGACCCGGAGATCCGCGAGCGGCTGGCGACGCCGCAGGTGGGCAACGGGCTATTCGAGATCGACTAGCCCGCTCGGCATCAGCCCAGCGGCGCCAGTCGTGGCGCGATCATGTTTTCCGGACGCAGGATGTCGGCGAGCATGGCGTCGTCGAGCAGGCGTTCCTCGCGTACCAGCTCCAGTACGCTGCGTCCGCCGAGCAGGGCCGTACGGGCCAGGCGGGTGCTGTTGTCGTAACCGATATAGGGGTTCAGCGCGGTGATCAGGCCGATGGAGCTTTCCATCAGCTCGCGGCAACGGGCTTCGTTGGCCGTGATGCCTTCGATGCAGTGCTCGCGCAGCATGTCCATGGCGCGCTGCAGCAGGCGGATCGAATCGAACAGCTTGTAGGCGATCAGCGGCTCCATGACGTTGAGCTGTAGCTGTCCACCTTCGGCGGCCATGGTCAGCGCCAGGTCGTTGCCGATCACTTCGAAGGCGACCTGGTTCACCGCCTCGGGGATCACCGGATTGACCTTGCCCGGCATGATCGAACTGCCCGGTTGGCGCGGCGGCAGGTTGATCTCGTTGAAGCCGGTACGCGGGCCGCTGGAGAGCAGGCGCAGGTCGTTGCAGATCTTCGAAAGCTTCACCGCCAGGCGCTTGAGCATGCCGGAGAAGAGCACGAACGAGCCCATGTCCGAGGTGGCTTCGATCAGGTCGGCGGCCTGGCGCAGCGGCTGGCCGCTGATCTCGGCCAGCCGCTGCACGGCGATCGACTGATAGCGCGGGTCGGCATTGATGCCGGTGCCGATCGCGGTGCCGCCGAGGTTCACTTCCAGCAGCAGCTCCGGCGCGAAGCCGCGCAGGTGGTGAAGATCCTCGCCGAGGGTGGTGGCGAAGGCGTGGAACTCCTGGCCGAGGGTCATGGGCACGGCGTCCTGCAACTGGGTGCGGCCCATCTTCAGTACGTGGGCGAAGGCGTGGCCCTTGCCGGTCAGCGCCTCGCAAAGGCTCTCCAGGCTGGCCAGCAGCGTGTCATGGCCGAGCAACAGGCCCAGGCGGATCGCGGTGGGATAGGCGTCGTTGGTCGACTGCGCCATGTTCACGTCGTTGTTCGGGTGCAGGTACTGGTATTCGCCCTTGGGATGACCCATCGCCTCCAGGCCGAGATTGGCGATCACCTCGTTGGCGTTCATGTTGGTCGAGGTGCCGGCGCCGCCCTGGATCATGTCCACCACGAACTGCTCGTGGAATTCGCCGCGGATCAGCCGTGCGCAAGCCTGGCTGATGGCGGTGTGCCTGGCCTGGGGCAGGTAGCCCAGCTCGCGGTTGGCGTCCGCCGCCGCCTGCTTGACCATGGCCAGGGCGACGATCAGCTTCGGGTAGTGCGACAGCGGCACGCCGGAGAGGCGGAAGTTATGCAGCGCGCGCAGGGTCTGGATGCCGTAGTAGGCGTCGGAAGGAACGGAGAGGGTGCCAAGCAGGTCTTTTTCGACTCGCGATGATGCAACTTCGGACATGATGGTAAGGTGGCTTCGGTAGGCGCAGGCGGTGCTGCAGTGCGCATAAAATAAGGTTTTCCGGGATTTTTCTGCCAATGCCGTTAGTGGCTGTCCTATGCCGCAACGGCATAATGTTCGTGTGACTTCGCATCGACGGCAATCGTATCGAGGGATGTTCTGGTGAATCTGGAAACCAAATGGCTGGAGGATTTCGTGGCGCTGGCGGCGACCCGCAGCTTCTCCCAGGCCGCGCAACGCCGCTTCGTCACCCAGCCGGCCTTCAGCCGGCGGATACGCTCGCTGGAGGAGGCCCTCGGCCTGCAACTGGTCAACCGTTCGCGCACACCGATCGAGTTGACCGAGGCCGGCCAGTTGTTCCTCGTCAGTGCGCGCAACATGGTCGAGCAGCTCGGCGAGGTGGTGCGGCACTTGCACCATGTCGAAGGCCAGCAGGGTGAAGTGCTGCAGATATCCGCCGCGCATTCGCTGGCATTGGGCTTCTTCCCGGCCTGGATCGCCAGCCTGCGCGACGAGGGACTGAACCTTGCCACGCGGCTGATCGCCACCAATGTCGGCGAGGCCGTGCATGTGCTGCGCGAGGGCGGTTGCGATCTGATTCTGGCCTACTACGACCCGGACGCCGCGCTGCAGCTCGACCCGGAGCTGTTCCCCTCGCTGCACCTGGGGCGCACCGAGATGCTGCCGGTCTGTGCGGTGGGCGCCGACGGCGTTCCGCTGTACGACGTCGACAGCGGCCAGACCGTGCCGTTGCTGGCCTACAGCGCCGGTGCCTTTCTCGGCCGCTCGGTGAACCTGCTGCTGCGCCAGCGCGCGTTGCGTTCGACCACTGTCTACGAGACCGCCATGGCCGACAGCCTGAAGAGCATGGCGCTGCAAGGTCTCGGCATTGCCTGGGTGCCGCGGTTGAGTGTGGAGCCGGAATTGCAACGCGGGGAGCTGGTTATCTGCGGTGGCGAGCAATGGCGACTGCCTTTGGAGATCCGCCTGTACCGCTGTTCGCTGATGCGCAAGGGGGCAGTGAGATTGCTCTGGCGGCGGCTGGAAAGCCGCGTTGTAATGCCGCAGCTGAGGTGATGGCTCGCCGCCTCGGCAGCGGTGCTATGATCACCGCCATGCCGTTCTACTGCTGATTGCCCGTCTAGCGCGGTCGTTGGAGTCAGTCGTGCCCACCCCAAACCCAATCGGCTTGCGTCAATGGATCTGGCGGGCTTTCGTCGGCAGTGCGCTGATTCCGCTGGTGCTGGTGGAAACCGTACTGATCGCCATCTATCTACTGACCAACAGTGCGATTCGCGATGCGCAGATCGACCATCTGCGCCAAACCACCCTGAATGACCTGCAAGCGTCGGTCAGCCCTCAGTCACGCCTGATCAGCGAGCAACTGGGGCAGATCGCCTCGCTTACCCTGCTCTATCGCAATCTGGCTGCCCAGGCGCTGCTCGAGGGCGGTCCGGTCACCAGTCCGGAACTGGAACTGAGCCCCGGCGGTGTGCGCTATAGCCCGCAGGACAATGGCGGCGCCGCGGTGTTCTACTCCGCTGCCACCCCGGCCGAGCGGCATGACCTGGGCAAAATCACCAGGCTCCACCGGCTGGAGCCGCTGATGAAGGAGATCAAGGCGCGCAACCCGCTGATCGCCAGCCTGTACTTCAACAGCTGGGACAGTTTCAACCACATCTATCCCTGGTTTTTCACCCGCGACCAGTACCCCGCGGACATGGACATTCCGAAGTACAACTTCTATTACCTCGCCGATGCCGAGCACAATCCGGCGCGCGGCGTGGTGTGGACCGATGTCTATCTCGATCCTGCCGGGCACGGCTGGATGATGTCGGCCATCGCGCCGGTCTACCGTGGCGACTTTCTGGAGGGCGTGGTCGGCATCGACATCACCGTCAGCGGCATCCTCAAGCAGATCGGCCAGTTGCAGGTGCCCTGGGGCGGCTATGCCATGCTGGTCAGCGATGACCTGTCGATCATGGCGCTGCCGGAGCTCGGCGAGGAGGACTTCGGTCTAGCCGAGCTGACCGAGCACTCCTACCTCGAAGCGATTCGCCGCGAAGTCTTCAAGCCCGAAGACTTCCGGCTCGATCGCCACCCGGAAACCTCGGCGCTGGCCGCGGCGATCTCCACGGCCGGCAGCGGGGTGCAGCGGGTAATGCTCGGCGGCCGCCCGAAGCTGGCGGCCTGGGCCACCGTGGAGCAGTCCGGCTGGCACCTGCTGGCGGTGGTCGACGAGGCGGCGGTCTTTCGCCAGACCAACGCCCTGGCCAGCCACTACCAGCAGATCGGCTATCTGCTGATCGCCGGGTTGCTGCTGTTCTACATCGGCTTCTTCGCGCTCATGTGGCTGCGTGCACGCCAGCTCAGCCATGCGTTGCGCAATCCCATCGCCGGTATCTCGCAGATGATGGAGGAGGTCGGCCGCGGGCGCTGGCAGCCGGTGCCGGTGCAGACCGATATCCGCGAGCTGGATGAGATGTCACGGCATACGCAGGACATCGGCGGTCGCCTGGCATTCAGCGAGGCCCAGCGTGGCGACGCACAGCGGCGCCTGGAGCTGGTCCTGGAAAGCGCCACCGAGGGTCTCTGGGAATACGACATCCCCAGCCATTCGCTGCGCATCCGCGGCAACATGGTGACGCACTTCGGGCTGCCTTCGGGGCCGTTTGCCGATAGCGAGTTTCGCCAGCATATCCATCCCGACGACCTGCCCCAGGCCATGGCCCAGATCGAACGGATCAGGCTGGGCCTGCAGCAGCGCTACGAGGCCAAGTATCGCTTTGCCGATGCGCGGGGCGAGTACCGCTGGCTGCTCAGCCGGGGACGGGTGCTGGAACATGATCCGGAAACCGGCGCGGCGCTGGTGCTGGCCGGCACCCACGTGGACATCGACGCACTCAAGCGCGTCGAGGAAGAGCTGCGCGCCGCGACCCTGCAGGCCCAGGCCGCGAACGAGGCGAAGGATCGGCTGCTGTCCGGAATCAGCCACGAGCTGCGCACGCCGCTCAACGCGATTCTCGGGTTCGCCCAGCTCATGCGCATGGACTGTGATGACCAGAATCAGGCCGAGGCGGCCGAATACCTGGACGAGATTCTGCTCGCCAGCCGCCACCTCAACCAGCTGCTGGGCGAGATTCTCGAGTGGTCGAGCCTGCAGAAGGAGGCGCCGCCACTCGACCTGCAACCGGTGACGGTCTGCAGTCTGATGCGCGAATGTGCCGAAATGATCGGCCTCGACCTTCAGCAGCGTGGCCTGCAATTCGAGCTGTCGCTGCCCGACGAGGATCTGCAGGTGCTCGCCGAGCCGCGCCGTCTGCGCCAGGTGCTGCTGAACCTGCTGTCCAATGCGATGAAATACAACGTCCCCGAAGGGCGCGTGGCCCTGCGCGCCGAAGCCGGTCCGACCCTGGTCCGCCTGCTGGTCGAGGACACCGGGCTGGGCATCGAGCCGGCGCAGCAGGCCCAGGTGTTCGAGCCCTTTCAGCGGCTTGGGCGCGAGAGCAGCATGATCCAGGGTACGGGCATAGGTCTGTCGCTGTGCCTGGAGTTCGCCCGGCTGATGAATGGCCAGATGGGACTGCACAGCGAGCCCGGCGTCGGCAGCCGGTTCTGGATCGAGCTGCCACGCTTCGTGCCGAACAAGGCCTGCTAGCGGGCTGGCCGTCCGGGGTACTGGCCGATGCCGCCTTGCGCTATACTGCGCGGCCTTCGCACGCGGGCGGCCATGGCCGGTTCGCGACTATCCAAGCCACGCTCTTTTGCGTGGTTTGTTGTTATTGACGCGCCCGCGGGCGCCCGATGAGAGGCACGACGATGAGCGCACTGGTAGGCGTGATCATGGGCTCCAAGTCCGACTGGTCCACCCTGAGCCACACCGCCGAGATGCTGGAAAAGCTGGGCATTCCCCATGAAGTGACGGTGGTATCCGCCCATCGCACGCCGGACCTGCTCTTCCAGTACGCCGAACAGGCCGAAGCCCGCGGGCTGCGCGTGATCATCGCCGGCGCTGGCGGTGCCGCCCATCTGCCGGGCATGTGCGCGGCCAAGACGCATCTGCCGGTGCTCGGTGTGCCGGTGCAGTCGTCGATGCTTTCCGGCGTCGATTCGCTGCTGTCGATCGTGCAGATGCCCGCTGGCGTTCCGGTCGCGACCCTGGCCATCGGCAAGGCCGGTGCGATCAACGCCGCGCTGCTGTCGGCGAGCATCCTCGGTCATGAGTTTCCCGAGTATCACCAGGCGCTGAAGACATTCCGTGACGAGCAGACCCAGACCGTTCTGGACAGCCCGGACCCGCGCGTCTGAGCCGACCCGGCCGGCGCGGCGACGCCCGCCGGCGGATGTAAACTTGCTTCCCTGCGCTGCGCAAACGCGCGCGCCAGATCTGCCGCCTAACGAAGGGCCGTTGAGATGAAAATTGGTGTGATCGGTGGCGGCCAGCTGGGCCGCATGCTGGCCCTGGCGGGCACTCCGCTGGGCATGAGCTTCGCTTTCCTCGACCCGGCGCCGGATGCCTGCGCCCAGGCTCTCGGTGAGCACATCCGCGCCGACTACGACGACAAGGATCACCTGCGCCGGCTGGCCGACGAGGTCGATCTGGTGACCTTCGAGTTCGAAAGCGTGCCGGCCGAGACGGTGGCCTTCCTCTCGCAATTCGTGCCGGTCTACCCGAATGCCGAGTCGCTGCGCATCGCCCGTGACCGCTGGTTCGAAAAATCCATGTTCAGGGATCTGGGCATTCCCACCCCGGACTTCGCCGATATCCAGTCGCAGGCCGATCTCGATGCTGCGGTCGCAGGCATCGGCCTGCCCGCCGTGCTCAAGACCCGCACCCTGGGTTACGACGGCAAGGGCCAGAAGCTGCTGCGCAAGCCCGCCGACGTCAGCAATGCCTTCGCCGAGCTGGGCAGCGTGCCGTGCATTCTCGAAGGTTTCGTGCCGTTCACCGGCGAAGTCTCGCTGATTGCCGTGCGCGGGCGTGACGGCGAAACCTGCTTCTATCCGCTGGTGCACAACAGCCACGAGAGCGGCATCCTGCGGCTGTCGGTGGCCAGCAGCAATCACCCGCTGCAGGCGCTGGCCGAGGATTATGTCGGTCGCGTGCTCAAGCAGCTGGACTACGTCGGCGTGCTGGCCTTCGAGTTCTTCGAGGTGGACGGTGGGCTGAAGGCCAACGAGATCGCGCCGCGGGTGCACAACTCCGGGCATTGGACCATCGAAGGCGCCGAGTGCAGCCAGTTCGAGAACCATCTGCGAGCCGTCGCCGGCCTGCCGCTGGGGTCGACCGCCAAGCTGGGTGAGAGCGCCATGCTCAATTTCATCGGCGAGGTTCCGCCGGTGGCAAAGGTGATCGCCATCGAGGACTGCCATCTGCACCACTACGGCAAGGCTTTCAAGGCCGGGCGCAAGGTCGGTCACGCCACCTTGCGCTGCCCGGACCGTGCCACGCTGGATCGGCAGATCACCGCTGTGGAAACGCTGATTCCCCGTGTTTGACACCCGGCTGTCTGGCTGCGGCGAACGGTGACAGAGTCTTCGGGTCCATTGGTTACCCACCTTTCGGACCTGAGGAGAACATCCAATGGGCATCATCGGCACCATCATCATCGGCTTGATCGTAGGCCTGATCGCACGCTTCCTTAAACCCGGCGACGACAGCATGGGCTGGATCATGACCATCCTGCTGGGGATCGGCGGCTCGCTGCTGGCCACCTACGGCGGCCAGGCGCTCGGCCTGTACCAGGCAGGTGAAGCCGCGGGCTTTATCGGTGCCGTGGTCGGTGCGATCATCCTGCTGGTGATCTACGCCATGGTCACAAGCCGCAAGCATTGATCCGCCGCGGGGGCCGTTCCTCGCGGCCCCCACTTCTCTCGCACGTAGCCCCCATGCGCACATTGATCGTTTCGCTGTTTTGCTGCCTCGCATTAGTTCCCACCGTCCACGCCGCATTGCCGGAACTCGACTGGCTCGAACTGATGCCTGCCGAGGATCGCCAGGCGCTGGAAGAAATGCCCGAGATCGATCACTCGACCCCCGAGAACCTGGGCTTCAGCGATCAGGGTGGACTCAAGCAGGAGTCCGGCCTGCCCGCCGTGATGTATTCGGCCAAGACCGTCGCCGCGCTGAATGATCGCGAGATCCGCCTCGGCGGCTATCCGGTCCCGCTGGAAAGCGACGCCCGCGGGCGCAGCACCGAGTTCTTCCTGGTGCCCTATCCCGGCGCCTGCATCCACGTGCCGCCGCCACCGCCGAACCAGATCGTATTGGTGCGCTATCCCAAGGGTATCGCGCTGGATGATATCTATGCGCCGCTCTGGGTCGATGGCCGGCTGAAGGTCGAACCGGTCAGCAACGACCTGGCCGAAGCCGCCTATGCGCTGGAGGCGGCGGCGGTCGAACTGGTCGACGAAAGCGATTTCTGAGTTCGCAGTCGATGGCGCTACCAACCGATATACGCCAGGCGTTACGCGGGCTTGCCGCGTACAGCGATGGCATCGATCTGCCGGTCTACCAGGCATTCGAACGTGATCCGCTGGAGCCGATCATCGGCCTGGGCGATGCCGAGGCGCCAATCTGCTTCTTCGGCCGCGACCCTGGCCGCGAGGAGGTGCGCCATGGTGAACCCTTCATCGGCTCCGGTGGACAGATCGTCAGGCGCGTCCTGTATCGCCATCTGCATGGCCAGGAGATGCCGGACTTCGAGGCGGGGCGGGCGCTTGGGCAGCACTACTTCTGGATCAACACCGTGCCGTACAAGCCCATTGGCAACAAGGCCTGGTCGATGGCAGTCAAGCGCCGCTTCCATCCGCTGATGCGCCAGTTGCTGGTGGACACCTGGAAGGGCCGGCATATCGTCACGCTTGGCCGCGAAGCCTTCCTCTGGTTCGGCATCGACCAGCCGCGCGAACAGCGCCAGCGCCTGGAGGCTTTCTGGCAGCGCGAGGATCGTTTCACGGCCGACATCGATGTGCAGTTGCAGGACCGGCAGGGCCATGCCCGCGAGTTTGTCCTGCATCCGCTACCGCACCCCTCGCCGTTGAACCAGACCTGGTTCAAGCGCTTCCCGGCACTGCTCGAAGCGCGCCTGCGCCAGCTCGACCGCCGCCGCTAATCGCTGACCTGGTTGCGCATCGCACCGGCCTGCCAGGCCGCGACGTTGCCCAGCGTGGTGCCGGCAATGGCCGCCAGCGCCTCCTCGGTGAGGAAGGCCTGGTGCGCGGTGACGATGACGTTGGGAAACGACAGCAGCCGCGCCAATACATCGTCCTGCAGCGGCAGGCCGGAATGGTCCTCGAAGAACAGCCCTGCCTCTTCCTCATAGACGTCCAGGCCCAGATAGCCGAGCTGGCCGCTCTTCAGCGCGCCGATCAGCGCTGGTGTGTCGATCAGCGCGCCGCGGCCGGTGTTGATCAGCATCGCGCGCGGCTTCATGGTCGCCAGGCTGTGCTGGTTGATCAGGTGCCGGGTCTGCTCGGTGAGCGGGCAGTGCAGGCTGACGATATCGCTGCTGGCTAGCAATTCGTCGAGCGCTACATAGTGCATGCCGAGGCGCTCCAGCTCCGGGTTGGGGAAGGGGTCGTGCAGCTGCACCTGGCAACCGAAGCCCTGCATGATTCGCGCGAACACCGTGCCGATCTGCCCGCTGCCGACCACGCCGACGCGTTTGCCCACCAGGTCGAAGCCGGTCAGTCCCTGCAGCGAGAAATTACCTTCGCGGGTGCGGTTGTAGGCGCGTGGCAGGCGCCGGTTGAGCGCCAGGATCAGCGCCACGGTGTGTTCCGCGACCGCGTGGGGTGAATAGGACGGTACCCGCACCACCGGCAACCCGAGCCGTCCGGCGCATGGCAGATCGACATGGTTGTAGCCGGCCGAACGCAGCGCGATCAGCCGTGTGCCGCCAGCGGCTAGCTTCCCCAGCACGGCTGCCGAGAGCACGTCGTTGACGAACGGGCAGACCACCTCGGCGCCAGCTGCCAGCGCGGCGGTGTCCGGGTCCAGCCGCGTTTCGAGGAAGTGCAGCTCGAAGCCATGGGCCTGATTGGCGGCCTGGAAGCTGTCGCGGTCGTAGGGCTTGCTGCTGAACAGGGTGATGCGCATGAGAGCCTCGCTGATGGAAGGCAACGGCAACAGCCTGCGACAGCTTGCCGGCTGAAGCCAAGTCGACTGGGCCGTCGATCGTGCGCCGACCGGTTGCTTCAGGCAACCGTATGTTCACGCCGTCACCTTTGCAGATGCAGCCTGAAAGCAGTCAAACCGAGGGTCTCAGCCCTTGCTGTGGCTCGGATCAGCGCTGCGAGGGTAGGTACGCTCTTCTTGAATGGTCCCATCCTTCTTGTGGATCTTCACCGAGGCCGTCTTGCCTTCAAGGAAGGTTGCCGTCACCTGCAGCATCTCGTCCTTGGTTGCAGCGGTCTTCGAAGCGCGGGTCGCCCCTTGCTTGCGCAGCTCCCAGCCCGAATCGGTGGCGCTGATGTGGTAGTTGTCCATGCGTGAATCCTCGCGGTGGGTTGCGGTTTTAGAGTGCCGGGCAATACAGGGGTTCGGTAAGGCGGTGCGGCGGGGGTCATTGGCAGCGCCACTGCGCATCGCCTGGTAGCCAGCTGCACCGGCTCGCGAGAAGAAAATCCATGCAGTTGTGCGCCTTGCCAGATTGCCGGGTGGCCGCAGGCTTCGTGCGCGGCGCGGTATGGGTTCACTGCATCGGCGCGGCGGTAGTTGCCGAGTCGAAGCGACGCTGCAATGTGGGCAGTGAAGAACCAGCGCGCATGCATCTGCACAACGGCGATCGACCCTGTACGACGGCGGCGGGCGCGATGTGCCACTGGGCGGAAACGGCCATGGCCGTCGGGGTCAGGCTGGAAAAGGAAGGGGAGATCGAGTCGCCAGCCCCGTTGGGCCGGACGATCTTTCGCTGTGATCGTCCGGCCGGCCGCGGTCTTTTGTGGCGGGAAACGACAGGTCTATCCGGGTCGTCTGGCTTCGAAGCGCTGGTCGGACGCCTGGCCAGGCTTGCGCATATTGCAGGACCGAGCGCCAGCCCCTCTTTGCGGACTAGGTTCTGTACGAAAAAGTCGTCGAGCGAAGGTCAGGCGAGGCAAAAACGGGTGAGGAAGCGGAGTTTACGTGCTGTAAATGAGCATTCCGAACCCGTTTTTAACGAAGCATCACCGAGCGCAGGCACTTTTCGTACAGAGCCTATATGAACGCCTGCCGCGACACGCCACGGGGCAGGCGACTACGCCCCGGCAACTGCTCCAGGCGCTTGCGCCATTCGGCGCGCACGGACGGAGCGGAAGCTGAAGCTGGCTTCGCTGCCGTTTCGGACGCAGGCGGAACGGCTTTCACTTCCACTACGGGTTTACTCGCTGCAGTTCTCGCCGCCACTGCGGGAACAATCGTCGCAGTCGCAGTCGCAGTCGCAGTCGCCGCCGCCTTCGCTGCAGCTCGCAGCTCAGCGAGGCTCGGCGTCTTGCGCACAGGCTCGCTCACCGCCTTTTCCACGCTGCGCAGGCAGAGCTTGCATGAAACCTGAGAGGCATCCTCCGAGCTGTTCAGGCTCGATCCCGTGCGCCCGCATGCGACATTGCCATTGGGGGCGGAGTAATGAATCACCAACGTTCTGTCTCCTGATTTTGGGGCGCGGGATTCTACACGCTCATGTCCAGCAGGCAACGAGGCGGGTGAAAACTTACAGGCGGGTCCGGGCGCCGATGCATGGCGCAGAAACGAAAAAGGCCCGCATTTCTGCGAGCCTTCAAATCGTGGTGCGGCACCAGGAATATAACTTGATAGATGAAAAGCCCGATAATGCTAAGGAAAATGCATTCCATCAACTAAGAAGGTACTCAAATAGGTACTCGCCGCCCCGCCACCTATACCCCAGAACGAGACGCCCAGCTGGACCATCAAGACCGGCAGTCGAACCTCCAGCGCAGGTCGCGAGCGACTTAAGCAGCACAGCCCGCACTCCAAGCCCGACGGAAATCCAATAGCGCCAGAAGCCAGAACTCAACTGGAGAGTGGCGACTCATCGAATTGCGCACCTGTAAAGCAATGTGTAAACTGTCAATCAAAGTGTCAAGCATGGACGAGAGCGATGGGCAGCAAACTCAAGAATCCACCAGTCTTCTTCACGATAGGCCAGGTGCAACACAACCCCCTGCTTTCACTGGACTCCTACATTCCACAGATCCAGGAGCGCATGCGCAAAGCCGGCTATCCGGGCTTCACCAAATCATCCCAGATGCAACTCTCCCTCCAGAGCGCATCAGACGGAGCGGATGACAAGGCCCCAACCCCAACAATTCAGAAGCTGGATCGCTTTGTTTTCTCCGACCTAAATGACACCAGCGCCTTCCTTCTTCAGCCGACCTCAATCACCTTTGAGACAACTATTTACGCCGGCTTCGATGAGTTTTATGAGCAGCTTGAGCTAGGGCTGAGGATTCTGGACGAAGCCATTGGCGGGCTGAGCTTCGTTGAGCGCCTAGGGTTGCGCTACCTTGATGCCGTAGCCCCCAGGCAAGGGGAGGATCTTGATCAATACCTAGCCCCGCAGGTGCTAGGGCTACCAGTCCTGATGAAGGAGTCCGCATTCAGTCACTCCTTTGCCGAAGCTGTTCTAGTGGCAGACGGGATCGGCCAGGTAGTAGCTCGCGCCGTCATCCAGAATGGCCGACTGGCGTTCCCTCCAGACATCGACCCCGAGCGCCTAAAGATACAGGAACGCTTCGCGTCGATTGCGGGCATTCACGCTCTCATTGACACAGACGGCTTCTCCGTAGAGCGGCACCCGTACGACATTTCAGGAGTGCGAGCCAGAATGGACGAGCTACACGAGCTTATCGGTCAATGCTTCCGCGCAACGACTACCGATTTTGCACGCTCAGCCTGGGATGCCTGAAGGGAGCCTCCAATCCATGCACATCGCACCCTCAAACCAAACAAGCGCGCAGCTGCAGCTAGCGAATAGCTTTCTGACATCCCAGCGCCTTGAGTATCGCGCAACGTACCAAAAGCGAGGAATGCAAGCCGTCGCGGCATGCACCAATCAAGAAGAGCGCGCCAAGGGAGCAGCCTCTCGCTTCATTCGAGGCTGCGGAGGGGTTGCGCTTGCCTTGCTGGTCGGCACCGGCGGAATAGCAACGCCTCATTACGTCACCATACGGGACGACAAAGGGTACCGCCTGCTCGATATCAAGTATTCCGAGCGAAAAATCCATGCAGACGCACAGCGCGCCAAGCTACGCAGTTCCGCCGAAAACCTTGCCTTTGTGCGCAACACGCTTAAGCCCCCGGTCACCGAATTAGCATCCTTCTTTGGCGTATCACGCCAAGCCATCTACAACTGGCAAGCCGGAGACCCAATCTCCACACACAACGAGGCATTACTTCAGCAGCTAGCAGATGCCACAACCCTGCTGCACCGAGAGGGTCTCACTGGCGGCAGTCTGATCAAGCGGCGACTGCCCGGCGGGAAAACACTCCTTGAGCAGATGCAAGGCGGGGAGTCAGGCGAATCCGCTGCCAAGGCACTCATAGCAATGCTTCAAGCAGAGAGCCAGCAGCGCTCAGGAATAACCCATCGCCTTAAAGGAAGAGCGGCAGCCACCTCCATCGACCCAAGCGATGTAGGCGCCCCTCACCTTGATGAGCAGGCATAGGGGATGAAGTAGCCGATGGGCAGCTGGAGCAGAGATACATCCTGGCGACAGGGATGCCTTCTTCAATCGGAAACGATTCGGGAGCTGGAGCTCGCGCCACACCTCCCGCCAGAGAAGGTTGCCGCAGTCATTGCCTCCCACGACTGCGATCTCGCACAGCTACCCGATAGCGAGCCCTTTGTGGAGGTAGTGCTTGGTGCCTTCCTGGATGGGGCGCCCAACGGCAACTACACCAACTGCAAGAACCTCCGCCGCTTACACGTGGGATTCTCCGCAACCGGCGAAGAAGTTCACGTCGAAATCGACACCAATAGACGAGTCCTCATCCCCAAAGATGCAGCCGACAACCCCAGGCACGGGCTAAGCGAGCACCTGCCCAGTCCCTCGCACAAGATGACAGCCAAGGAGCACGGCATATTTCAGCGCTGGCTGGCAGCCAGGTATCGTAGGTCTGCCTTCCCTGATGAGTTTGATCGGCGCCTGAAAGAGGAAACAAAGGTTGCAGAGAGGCTAGCCAAGGCGCTCAAGGATAGCGGCAACCATATTGTTGCCGTATTTTTTGATGTGGATGGCGGCACCGAAAATACCCGGAACGGGGCTGACGACCCCTACGAGCTAGTTATTACACTGCTCTACGCGACAGACGTCGACCCTGATATCGCATGGCGTGCAGCTGTCGAAGCAGCGGAGACTATTCAGTCGATTTTCGACAAGCGCTGCCGAATCAAAACGGGTGATCACGACACCTGGAAATGGATCGAGCTAGTCGATATCGAGATCGTTTCTGACGAAGCCTTATCGTACGCCCAATCACAACTACTCAAAAAGTGGCAGGCAGACCATATCAGCCTGCGCACTGACCCAGAACAGCCGATGCTTGAAGACTGACGACAGAAAACCGAGACGGAAGGTACGCCCTGAAGCGCAAGCGCCTGAAAAAATTGAGATTTCCCCTTATGTCGCTATTGACTAACGACAGAGCGCATGAGAATATGAGATTTGCTGCGATAGTTTCTTGAGCAGCAAAAAGCCCACTCCCCACAAGATTCAGGGGTGTGAGCTTATAGCCGTGCTTCGAAGGTTTTGGCGAACCCTAGAGCACATTTAACTAAACCAACCTTGGAGGCCAGGTTTTTTCAATCGCGGGGACACATTCTACGGATATAAACTACCCCTGACAAGCCTGCTTGACCGACGGTCATTCGACCCCAGGTGCCTCCGAGGTCTCTCTAATGGAGAACTTCGTATGAGTACTATGATCTGCAGGCCATTCATCACCCTTCGCAATGGTCGTCGCCTGTACGCCCATGAGGTAGGTAAAACTGCCTTCTGCTTTGAGGTTGATGAAGTGAAACCAGCAAAACCCCAAGGTTCCCTTGAGGTTCAGCTGGAGTTCGATGAGCTTGAGGAGCCGGGTCCCCAACTCCACTAAGCGACACCGAGCACTTCACAGTGCCTTAAACCTACCGGAGGGGGCATCGCCCCCTCCTTTTTTTCCTCTGCACCACTACTTTAGACCACTTCAGTCTGCTGTGATGCTGCTGTTTCCAAAACGGTCG
>NZ_KK020676.1:1395583-1398992 GCF_000307775.2 Stutzerimonas stutzeri KOS6
GTTTGCACTTGCCAGCCTGTCGCTAGGTAGATCGGCTGCCGCTTCTTTTCTTCTTTGCGAATCTCTTCCTGGAACGCCTCATCCAGCAAGGTAAGCTGCTTGTGCCATGGCGCTTGGACAAGCCGCCAAAAATGACCGAGCCTGAGTGCGCATAACGGAGGGATTGTTAAATAGTCCCCCACAGCAAAACCCACCCCGGTGGGCTTTGCTGCTAGCTGGCTACTAGGCCCCCGCCCCTCGGCGTACCATCGGTGGCACTGCTGGTTTTACGCAGTACCCGTCCCTCTCTTGAAAAGGAGCTTCTCCAGTAAGCGCCCGGTGAACACACCTTCAGAACTCCAGTATTAAGGGCGATGGTGTCCGCGTATTTTTAAGCGGACGCGATAGCCCTTATCGCCGGGATTTCCATGCGCCAACGAAGCTCTTACCCCAAACCGTTCAAGGCCCAAGTCGTGCGGGAGTGCCTGCAACCCGGCGCGACCGTCTCCAGCGTGGCCATCAGTCATGGCATCAACGCCAACGTAATCCGCAAATGGTTACCGATTTACCGTGACCAAGTCCCAGCACTGCCTGCATTCGTACCGCTGCCGCCGATTCCCAAGCGGCAAGCGGATGAAACGGTTGTGATCGCCTTGCCGCTGGGTGACAAATCCATCACGGTCAATGGCCATCCTCAGATCCGGACGGCTGCGCACGCTTCATCCGTAGCCTCTTGCAATGATCCGTATCGACGCCATCTGGCTCGCCACCGAGCCGATGGACATGCGCGCCGGCACCGACACGGCGTTGGCCCGCGTGGTCGAGGTGTTCGGTGCGGCGAAGCCGCACTGCGCTTATCTGTTCGCCAACCGCCGCGCCAACCGGATGAAAGTGCTCGTGCACGACGGCGTGGGCATTTGGCTTGCCGCACGCCGACTCAACCAAGGGAAGTTCCATTGGCCTGGAATTCATCGCGGCCTGGAAGTAGAACTCGATGCCGAACAGCTTCAAGCCTTGGTGCTTGGCTTGCCATGGCAGCGAATGGGCGCGATTACAGTGCTCTGAGCCTCGCCTTTAGCTGTGGCAGGTAGGTTGCTTTGGTAAAATCCATGGCATGACTTCTTCGCCCAACCTCGATCAAATGACGCCCGAACAACTGCGCGCACTCGCTGCGCAGTTGCTGTCCAAGGTCGACACCATGGGCAGAAAGATCCATCGCGACGAGACGATCATCGAGCAGCTCTCTCACGAGATCGCCATCCTCAAGCGGCACAAATTCGCCAAGCGCAGCGAGCAGATCAGCCCGGCGCAAGGCAGCTTGTTGGATGACCTGCTCACCACCGACCTCGAAGCCATCGACGCGGAGTTGCAAGCACTGCGTCCCGCGCCGGTGGCGGATGAACCACGCCAGCAACCCAAGCGTGCTCCGCTGCCCGCGCAACTGCCGCGCACCGTTATCCGCCACGAGCCCGATAGCACCGAGTGCGCCTGCGGCTGCCAGCTTCAGCGCATCGGCGAAGACATCAGCGAGAAGCTGGACTACACCCCGGGCGTGTTTACCGTCGAGCAACATGTGCGTGGCAAGTGGGCCTGCCGCCAGTGCGAGACACTGATCCAGGCGCCGGTGCCCGCCCAGGTGATCGACAAGGGCATCCCCACTGCCGGCCTGTTGGCCCATGTGATGGTGGCCAAGTTCGCCGATCACCTGCCACTGTACCGGCAGGAAAAAATCTTTGGCCGGGCCGGCCTGGCCATCCCGCGCTCCACGCTGGCGCAGTGGGTGGGCCAAACCGGCGTGCAGCTCCAGCCACTGGTGGATGCGTTGCGCGAAACGGTGCTGGCCCAGCAGGTCATCCACGCCGATGAAACGCCGGTACAGATGCTGGCTCCCGGCGAGAAGAAAACCCATCGGGCCTATGTCTGGGCCTACTGCACGACGCCGTTCTCGGCACTGAAGGCCGTGGTCTACGAGTTCAGTCCCAGCCGTGCCGGCGAACATGCGCGCAACTTCCTGGGCGCGTGGAGCGGCAAGCTGGTCTGTGACGACTTTGCTGGCTACAAGGCCAGCTTCGAGCAGGGCATCACCGAAATCGGCTGCATGGCCCACGCCCGCCGCAAGTTCTTTGACCTGCATGTGGCGAACAAGAGCCAGATAGCCGAACAAGCGCTGCACTCCATCGGCGGCCTGTATGAGATCGAGCGGCAGGCCAAGGCCATGAGCGATGAAGATCGCTGGCGATTACGTCAGGAAAAGGCAACGCCTGTCGCAGAGAAACTGCATGAGTGGATGCTGGCTCAGCGCGAGCGTGTGCCGGAAGGATCGGCCACGGCCAAGGCACTGGATTACAGCTTGAAACGCTGGGTAGCGCTGACGCGCTACCTGGACGATGGTGCTGTGCCCATCGACAACAATGCGGTCGAGAACCAGATCAGGCCGTGGGCGCTCGGTCGTTCGAACTGGCTCTTCGCAGGGTCACTGCGCAGCGGCAAGCGGGCGGCGGCGATCATGAGCTTGATCCAGTCGGCACGGATGAATGGGCATGATCCATACGCCTATCTCAAGGATGTACTGACGCGGCTGCCGACGCAGAAGGCCAGCGAGATTGAGCAGCTGTTGCCGCATCAGTGGATACCAGCCTGACCTGCGCAAGATGCCTTGCCCGTACGCTTACCTTCTCCATGCTGAAACCTGGCGTTCGCTACCTCTTGATTGATCTCGATGAATCTATTCCTGGCTACCTGCTGGACAACATCTACTACGAAGACGGTCACCGCTGCGGTGAACTGAAAGATGGCACCTTCTACTACAACATGATCGATGGCATTACCGGAGAACCGAAGTACCCCGATGGCCGCGCCGGGCACCTCGACGGCATGGAAATCATCCGAGTGGGGGATGGTCTGCGCTTTCGGCTAGAGCCTGAGGATGCGTAATGGCTGGCATTGATCTTGATACCCGCGCCGCCCTTGAACGCCTGATCGCTGTCGCTCAGGGCGACACCGGCCAAAGTCGCCACGTTGCCGACCTGCTGTTGGCATGGATCAATACCTGCGAAAGCGGAGGGTTCGACCCCACCAGCTTGTGGGCCATCGATGACGCCCTGGTCGCCGACAGCCTGCGCCTGATCACCTGGGTCGCTCGTAACCGGGTGTACCCGGACGAGCTGGGTTATGGCGATACGTTCGAGGCGCTCTGGCGGCAGTGGCGCGCTCACACTCCGCTTTTATAAGACGGCTCAATCATGCGTAAACGCGAACGCGCATTGCAGGCGATGGCCACCCGCATGGGTGATCCGCGCGCATCAGATTTCACCACCAGCCACTTCACCCAGTACCGGCCCGATCGCCTGGCCGGCAAGTTCGGCCGAGAAACGGCAGGCAGTGGGCGGAAGAAGGGCGAGAAGGCCAAGCCCGTCAGCGCCAATACCCT
>NZ_KK020676.1:1400575-1801066 GCF_000307775.2 Stutzerimonas stutzeri KOS6
CCCTGAACCATGAGCTGGCCTACCTGCGCGCTGTGTTCAACGAACTCGAGCGGCTTGGGGAGTGGGTGGGTGACAACCGGCTCGCGAAGGCGCGGGCGTTGAAGTTCGACGAGACGGAGATGGCGTACCTGGAGCGCGATCAGATCCAGCCGTTGCTCGCTGCCCTGGACGAGATCTCGCCGAAAGCCGGGCTGGTGGCGCGGATCTGCTTGGCCACTGGCGCCAGGTGGTCAGAGGCGGAAGGGTTGACTGCTCGCCAGGTGCGCGACTGCCGGATCCACTACACCAGGACGAAGTCCTCGAAGAACCGAGCGGTTCCGATCACCGAGGACCTGCAGACGAAGATCAAAGCCGCGCTGCCGTTCGGCGATTGCTACAAGCGATTCGGCGAGGCGGTCGACGCGATAGGCCTTGACCTGCCAGCCGGCCAGCTGACCCACGTGCTGCGCCACACCTTTGCCAGCCATTACATGATGAACGGCGGCGATATCCTCACCCTGCAGCGAGTGCTCGGCCACGCCTCGCTGGCGATGACCATGAAGTACGCCCACTTCAGCCCGGGGCACTTGGCTGAGGTGGTCACACTGAACCCGCTGGCGACGGCAGATGTAAATGGAGTGCTCAATGGCGACAATGATGGAGATAGCAGGCAAGGTTGATTGGACAACTGTCCTCGTCGCCTTAGCTACGGGCTTAAGCGCTGCATACGGCAATGTGTGGTTGTCGATAAAACAGGCGAAACGCGAGCGCACCTCTGTTCGCGCCGCTCTGCTAGCTGAGGTGGGAGCGCTAGTTGAGCTGTGCGATCGTCGTGAATATTTGCCATACATTCGGGAGGTGGCTGAGTACCTCGAGGCGCTCACAGACGAGCAACTTGAGGAATTCGCTGAGGATGCTTTCTTTCTGAAGGTGCCGATTTCTGAACACTACAACAGGGTGTATCAAGAAAACGTCGGGCGTCTCGGTACGTTGTCAGTCGACGAGGCGCGGCAAATCGTGAGGTTCTATCAGCTGGTGGATAGCGTGAGGTCTGACGTCACCGAAAACGGTGTTCTGTACGAAGGTTGCAAACAAGAAATCGTCTGGCGAGAAACAGCCGGGGTACTCGAATCTGCATTAGAAATTGGTCGCCGTTTAACCTCGGAGAGAGTGCCAATGTGGCGCCGATGGATCCAGCGTGGACGTAATGTGGACGCGTCGCTGAATTGAAATGGAATCTTTCAGGGGACTAGAAACGCGAAAGCCCCGCATTGAGGGGCTTTGAAAGGTGGTGCCGGCACCAGGAGTCGAACCCGGGACCTACTGATTACAAGTCGTAGCCTAACGCACCGAGGCCCGCAAATAGTAGGTTAAGTTAGATTCAGATTCAACATATCTAAGTAGCTGAATACATGGAGTTTTCGTTAGATTTGGCTAGAGGGGGGCAGCTGGGCGCTGTACCTCTGCTGTACCTTTCTTTGTGCAGACTATGGCAATCTGAGATCGCCGCTAGTGGTTGATCATGGTGCCAGGCTGCCCTCGCCTGATCGCCAATTATTGTGCACAGCCATGAGATCCCGGCGCGGCCAATCTGCCGCCCCCTCAACCGGCACGCCGACGGCTATTTCACCCATTATAAATATCAAGCCCTGGACTATAGCTCCATGCACTACACACATATTGAGTCTGCCTCAGTTCTCGAGGACCTAACCCACGATTGCTCTGACCATCTAGAGCTGCGACTGAGAAATAAAGGAGCCGGTACGGCATATGCAAATCAGTGTCAGTTCTGCGGCGAGTTCAGGGGCGGAGAAATTAGCAAGGCAAAAGTCAAGATACAACCTCCGCTTAGCGACATATATCTGGAAGATGCATTTTCAAAGAAGAGATCAGAGATTCTGTTGGCCATGGAAACTGTTCGGAGTTTTCCTCTGGAACCAAGAAATATTAAAACTTTCGATCAAAAACTAGCAGAATTGGAAGGCGTCATTGAGAGTTATTGTTCGGATAACGAGATTGATAAGTCGGCATTGCTGCCTATATATCTTGTACGCCAGCGTGAGCGCTATATAAACGAGGGGTACTCATCGAAATGGCAGAGCGAAGGTGAGCTTCACGAATGGTTCATAAAAAACTTTTCGAAGTGGTTTCATATTCATCACGAGGTCAGTGGGACAGGGTTCGTAAATAGAGAGCCAGAGCGCATCAGAATAGATTTTATAATAAAAGCGAAGGATAGCCTCGTTAAACATGGATTCACTGATAAATACATCGGCGTCGAAGTAAAATATTTAAGTCCAATAACGGGGAAAGGATTTCACGGGAAGAGCTCAAGAGGCATTTTTCAAGCCTTAAGCTATTGGTACAGCGGGGCTAGATGGGATTTGGAAAATGAAACAGGGGTTGAGCTTGCCACGGTATTGATCTTTAGCAATTTGTCTTTTCAAGACGAATTGGATTATATATTTGGAAGCTTGGACTGGCATTACCGAAAAATATGGAAGTCATATCTGAGCATTGCGAATCATGCCAATGTCGGTCAGCTTATAGTTAGGACCTGGAATGACGATCTCGCGTATTGGGCTATGGAGTACGATGGTGCTAAATATTACTCAATGAGTCGTGATCGCGGCCTTTCAAAAGGAAACCCTAACGTAATAAGCAAGAGGAGAATAGGAAATAGTCAAAGATAGCAATATCGAAATGCATCTATATCGCCACCCTCAACACAATGATCGGCATTCAGGTGCCCGCAAAAGCACATACATTGATAGATAAATAGAAACATCTAGATCTAGCTGTACCTAGCGAAGGGAGTAGAGGTGCGTCTTCCTAGCTGCGAAAAGCGAGTCTTAATCGCCTTTGTTCTTGATGCCTTGAGCGCTAGTCGTGCTCTTTATCCTGTTGGGGGGAGGATCCCCAACGGCTTGCTTTGCGCTGCGGGAGTTTTTCAAGCTCGCTGCTCCACTGGTCCCGCATGGGATTATTCTCGATTACGCTTCCTAACCGCTGGCCGCAGTGCTTGCAGACTACTGCCTGCATTTTTACTGTCTCAGCGCAGTAAGGGCAGGTTTTCTGCGGATCCGCTGGCAAAGCTGGCATGCAAAGTTGCCTCGGAGCTGCAGACATAGCCGCCGCGAATAGCAGGGCCAGTGGGCCGAAGAGGCACCCGAGCAGGAACCATCCCAGGCCGCTCCGGCGCTTTGCGAGCGCAATGAGTGCGCATAGAGCACCCATCACGATCCAGCAGATGATTATGAAACCCATGTCACGTCCTTATTTGGTTGGGTTAAAGGGCTGCCACGAGACTGGTAGGTCATCGCCACAGTTCAAGCACTCGATGCCTCTATCATCAACGGCGCGCACGAAGGCGTAGGTGATGTCATCCAGACTTGTGAGCAGAAGCTTTTCGCCGCCCTTGTCTTCGGCGCGCCAGGTCTCCTCGCGTGTGATCCGCTGTTGAAGCTGATCTATCTGCACGATGTCCGCCTTACTTCCGTCGATTTTTATAGTGATTAAGGGCCCTAAAAAGCCAGCCTCGGCTGCGTACATGCCGTCATAGCTATTTCCACAACCGGCCAGTGCTATGGCTGCGGCGGCAATAAAGCAGGTGTTCAGATATTTCGGATTCATACATGAGTTCCATATGGGCTACGCACCACATCCTCACTGCTCGGTATGCGTGGCAGAAGCCGAAGCTGGCAGAATATGGACCACGAACTTCGCCAGACCCGCTCGCTCAAGCATCTGAGCCAGCTTGTCGAGGCTTTTGAATATACGGGGGCCCCCACGCTGCCTTTGAAGGGTTGCCAGTTCGTCTTGCAGCTGAAGTTGCAGCAGCCAGCCATCAGCGGCTTTTATGGCCTGCGCTTCCTGGACTATGCCAGCGGCGATATAGCGCCGCAGATCGGCCTCTTTGATTGACACGAGCCACCTGCGCAATTGAAAAGTGTAGGGCCGTGGGAGGAGTGTTTTTACGCTCCTCCTCCCAGCTCGCCCAACGGCAGGGTCCCTCTACATAACCCACTGCGCCGCTGATGCCATTATATTGCTATCTATCGTCTACCCGTCAATAGTTTAATAATGAAAAATCAATAATTGTTTATTGATTAGATCCAAGCTCGAGCGCCAGCCGGTGCCGCTCGTACTTTGGATCAGCAACAGCGTCGGCCCAGCAGCTGTTCTCCAGCTCGGTACGCGCCTGGAGCTCACTTTCGCCCAGGATCTGCAGTAGCGCTGCACGAGTCGGCGCATCGTTAGTCATCAGCGCCATGGCGCGAATTTGGTAGCGTGCAGGCGAGCCGTCCGGGATCAGCGGCGGGCAGACCATCAGCGCCATTTCTAGCCCTAGCAGTCCGAGCCCCATGTTCACGCTAGCCCCCCAGGGCGAGCCTGCCAACGCAGTAGCGGCCTCCGCTTGTGTCTCACCTAGAAATGCGAACAGTGCCTGGCTGGCGGCGCCGTCGCCGGTTAGGAGCGCGACGGCCTGTAGTGGCGCGCGGGCTAGATTCATGTCCATATCGTTTCTCCTATAGCAACGCTGAAAGCAGGGCAGCTGAGAGCCCCATGAAAATGCAGCAGAATTTCTGCATCTGTTCTGCTTGGCCATGTCGATGCAATGCACTCATTGCTGCAGCAGTAGCTATCAGCAGCATCGACAGGTAGGTCAGGTGTGGAGTGAGGAATGCTATTTGGCCAGCGAGGAGTGCGGCGACAGGGATCAGCAGCACTACTGCGAGGAGCCAAGCCAAGCGGATCTTCTCGGCCATCAGGCCCTCCCGCCGTATGGCACGTTCACTTTGGGCAATTGGCTAAGCAGCTCCTCGTACCATTGCTCGTGTCGTTCCTCACTGCGTGCATCGATGCCGCTGCGTCTATTGATCTCGGTGACTAGCAGGTAGGCGCCCACTGAATCGATATCTGGGGTTTTGATCGGGCGCAGCTCGACCGGTATATCGTTGCTGCTCCGATCAAACGAGAGGACTGCGCTGAGCTGCGGATGGAGGTGATGGGGATCGCCGCGCAATAGCCAGCACAGATCCCTGTGCTTGGCCGCGCAGTCCAAGATGTGGCGTAGATTGACTGGGGTATCCCGAATCATAGTGAAATCAGCCGTTAACCAGGCCGGGAAACTGAGCATGACAGGCGACTCCAAAGTTTTGTGGGGTTGCCTATTTTCCCGATCTGCAGATGTGCCAGAAGCCACTCCCCAGGTCCGTCCGGGACTCTGAAATATGGGAGCCTAATCATTCGTCATCCTTTGGCCGACGCTTTTTTTTGCTGCGTGGAGTGCGGCCTAGGGCGAAGCCATCGCTATTGCTTGCGGGCTGACTTGCATCGATATTCGGCTTTCGAGAAGGTATGAGCTGAGCACCGAACCGTGCACTGTATCTAGCCTCGGATCTGCCACTTGGCTGTACGCCATTTGAAGATATTGATTGGGAGAACTGCATTTTCGCCCCAACACTCCCACCGCCACCGCCACCGCCACCGCCACCGCCACCGCCACCGCCACCGCCACCGCCACCGCCACCGCCACCGCCACCGCCACCGCCACCGCCACCGCCACTTTTGGGGCTAGCCGCCGCTTTACTGGCGAGCGCGGCGCCCCTGGCTGTGATCGTTGCTGTGGCTGCAGCTGCCTTAGCGACATCGGCCCCAGTTACAACTTGCTGTCGTGCCGCTCCGCCAAGGCCGCCCAGGCTGACGCCGGTGATCGTTGTGGCTAACCAGGTGCCTGCTGCAAGCAGCAGGCCGAACAACATTTGGATGCTGCCGTATATCAGGTCGAGATCGGTTCCACCGCCCTGCCAGCCGGCTGATAGTGCGGCCTGGGCCAACGCAACCGAACTCATTGCGACTGATGCTGAGACGGCAATTAAATGGCAAAAAATGATCGCGAAGACTGGAAACGCGAGCATCGCGAGCCATTGCGGGATGGTTTGCCAGCCTCTGAGGGGTGACATGGCGATGGCAATGGGACCGATGATCAGCACGAGCCAAAAGACACCCGCCATCGCGGCCACATAGGCGGGTAGCAACGTCTGCAGCTCGATCCACTTCAGATAGTTTTTACCGGCTTGCCAAGTCGATATGGTGCCGGCCACCACGGTGGAAACCGTACCAGCCTGTTTATTCGCACCGCCCGCGTACACAGCTTCCTGAACTTTTTTCCAGCTGCGGCCCGCGGCAAGCGCGCCCACATCGATGTCGGTTCTTTGACCGACGGACGTCCGGCCACCGCTCTCTACCAGGGCCCGGTATGCCTGCTCGGCGGCAAACTGTGCGACGTGGTACGCCTCCACACAGTTTTTTATCGTGAAACCCTGAGACGCTTCTTCACCACCCTGATCCGCCTGCCAGGCCACCGCGTTTTTGACGAGGGCATCGCGAACCTGTGTTGGCGCGTCGCCAATCGTGAGGTAGCTGGGTGTCACATCCGCCTTGCCGGCCTGTATCGCCGACCAATGTTCCTGCGTTGGGAGAACGTACGGGCGGTTAGTCACGAAGATGGTATCGGCTTTTGCAAGCGCGGCCAGGCCCTCGGCGCGGCGTTCTCTGACTGCGCCGGCGTCCAGAATTTCACTGAGCGTATTTGCTGTAACGACCTGCCCTGACCATGACCCGACCGACTTTACTATTTCGCCCACGCCTCGCCCGGCGATTTTCATCTGCGCCCAGACGCCACGTTGCTCGTCGGGGATCCCCAGGCCGGCTCCGCCCAACAGGCCGACGGCGTGATAAGCCTGGACCAGTGTTCTATTGGTGGAGTTTGAAAAAATCGAACTTGGTGGGGAGCACTGCTCGTTGTAATCGCGGATCAGGCGCCCGAGCTCGCTGTTTGCATACTGGCCAGCTGTGCGCTGCACGCTGTAATTCAAAAGGGCATCAGCCGGGATGAAATTCCCATCCACGCTCATGCCTTGCATGGTTTTAGCGATCGCAGAATTCAGCGATTTGTTGATCGTCATGATCACGGTGTACGCAATCTTTTGCGCGTTCGTTGCGTCGACCGTAGCCCCGCTCGTCAGCTGCAGAGGTGTTGGCTGAAGGCCATAGACAAGCGCGAGGAGGATGGCGGGACCGCTGAATGCAGCGCGAAGCGGGCCGTCCGCAGGTAGCCGAATCGCCATGATGATCAGGGATATGAATCCGAGCGTGACTATCCACTCGTTGATCTGCTGGCCAATCATCGACAAAAAAGGCGAGGTGGCAACGATTAGAAAATCGACTACGCCATCGAACAATGCGAAGAGCCAACCGAGCTTTGCAGAGTCCATTACTCGCTTCCTTTCTCGCCCGGCTGGGGCGGCTCGGGCGGCAGGCAATAGATGATCCCAGCCCCTCCCAACACGATACCTGGCCACGCGGCGAAGCCCCCCAGCGCCGGGAATAGGTCTGGGCCGAACGACGCAAGGGTTGCGCCGCAAAGGTATGAAAAGAGGGTGCCGACCAGTCGGGTGACTGTGGTTTCGTTACCATAGATCTTCATATTGTTTACTCGCCGCTTCGTTATGGTTTGGTCGATCCAAGATAGGTACTGGTGATCGCGATTCTCTCGTGGCCAAGCTCGTGCGAAATGAGGAGGCGCGCTTCTCGGTCGTTCAGCGGCGGACTAATTGAGGTCTGTGCGGTAGGAACGGCGACCTGGCCTAGCCAGCCGCGTTCGCGGCCGCCGATTAGCTGCGCATTGATTGAGGCGGTGACGGCAGGGGCTTGCTTACCGGTCAGCTCGAGGTAGCGCTGCTGCGCATACAGGTGGCGTAGGCCGTGCATTTTGCTCAGGCCCGCGGCGGCAATCTGATGCTCGTATCGCTTGAGCTGTTGTTTATATGAGAGATGGGAAGGGATCAGGCTGCCGCCTTTTGTGAATGCATGAACCTCGGTCAGCAGGTCTTCTTGGGACCGTGTCCGGATCGGAACTTCGCGGGGCTTGCCGCCTTTTGTCCAAGAACTTTTTAAAGCGATGTGGCCGCCCTGATCGGCCACTGCTGAGATGAATTTGATCGACTCTTCCCGCCGAAGCCCGAACTCGGCCTGCAAACGCAGGCTAAAGCGGACGTACGGATCGGTGATTGCATTGAGATTTGTTTGAGGGAGCTCGCGGGCGCGGCTCTCTTTGGCGATATATGAACGACGTGCTATGCCCAATTCGTCGTTACTGATTTTAGCAACGCCGCTGCGACCGGCCTTTTCGCAGGACCAGCGCAGGTGGGCCATCCGGTTTTTGATGGTCGCCGGCGATACACCAGTTACCTGCCAGTGCTGAACCAAGGCGCGCAGATGGCGCTGGCCAACGGTGTTGACTCGGAGGTTGCGGTAGCCCAGCTCGCGCAGCTGGCGGGCGCTCAGGCTCAGCGTTGCAGATCGAGCTGCTTGCGTTGCGTACGAGCCATCGCGATTGTGTTTCTGCTGCTGAATAAAATCCCAGCCCAACTTATCCATTTTCTTCGCCGATCCGTAAGTTACAAACGAGGTTCGAAACGCCAAAATTTCGAGGTAAGTGTTTGTTCCTGTCCCTTCGCAAAACTGCGGGGGAGTGAGCTTTCGCTCAGAGCGGAACGGCGTTTCACACAGCCAGCCCAACAGGGCGACGCACGACCTGCCCGGCAGCGGGCGGTGGCGCGACAGCAGGCGCTCAATCAAACGATGAGCAGCAGCTGCTTCAGCGGTGGGCATGCAAGGCATGCCGACTCGTCGAGCGTGGATCGACAAAAAAGCCGACTTTTTAGTCGGCGGGAAACCAGGGCGTCACGCTGCGCCTGGGGCTCAAGAGCCGTGCTTTATTACGAACTGTTCCCATTCAGTTCATGCCGTTTTCGCGGGGCACGACTCGGTTTTTGAGGTCTAGAGCTGGACCTTTACTCATTTGTGAAAACCCCCGGCTCAGCTGAGTGGGCTAAGCCGGGAGGGCGTGTTGCTGAACAGATTGGTTGCCAAATCAACCTGCCTTTGCCGCCGCTGACAAAGCACTAGCTACTGTCAGTGGCGGGCTGGTATGCACCAAGAAATACCTTGGGTGCATACCCCACACCAGCCGATTTCAATCCAGTTTGGAATGCCGAACAGGATGCAAAATCGTTTTTGCTGGTGATGAGGATTCTGTTAAATCACCTGACGGTCACTCAAACTAACAGGCAGAGAAATTCGTGCAACTCAAAAGCATGTCACTTTTTCCGTATTTAAAATCCGCTTAAGATTCAATGCTTTATACCTTCCAAGCCTGCTTTTTCCCAGGCTCGCAAAGCGAGCCTGGTGGGCGCTCTGCGCGCCCATACGCTGTGCGTCACTACCCAGGTGTAGTGACGCACAGCTAAAAGCAAAAGCTGCGTCGGCTGAGGTTAGGTTTTCCCTGCCACACAGCAGCTGACGCAACAGCGTCCTGCTGCGCAGTAGAAGCTACCTAGAAAGGTATTAGAGGGGATTCCCTGCCAGGCGCTGTGATCCCCTGGCGTCGGGGCTTTGAGACTGATTGTCAGAGTTACAATGTCATCACCTAGGGCTATGCCTGTCATCGGTTCGGGCTATATTTGTCAACGGTTCGGGCTATAGCTCGAGGCCGTGAAATCATCATGATTTCACTATGCGACAGATCGATTTGCCATCCGGCCTGACTGGAGCTTTCGTTTGTTTTTTGTGCAAGCTCAGCAAGGGCATCCCGGATCAAGCCTCGGCGCTTTCCTCTCTGCTGCCTGCTTGAACCAGACCAGGTTGGGCCCCAGACTCGTGCGCCGAGAGTTTCTAAATGTGCACCGTTGCCGTTCCCCAGTGACTGCCCTGGACGGATGTTAGATGACAGCCAGCAATGCAATATTTTGCCGACATCTGTTTCAAGCAGGTTTCTTTCCAGAAGAGAGACAGGCACATATTGGGCGCCGAACAGGGCGGCTGTAAGCCGCGGGTTCGCTGCTACATAAATTTGGCGCTCAGTTCGATTTATCGAGACCGAGACGAGGTTACATACACGGTCCCATCCTGTTTCCCTATCGATTTCCCTAATCTGAGTAGCCCGCAACCTGTTGAGGCTCTCCCATGCCCTGTTGGTGCTGCTGCTCGGGTGATAACCGGCATCTACCAATAGGCTTCTCAGGCTGACCGCCTTCGTCGCCACGGGACGGACTTCGTCGAGGTTAAGATCCAGCGAGCGACGTAGCTCCGCACCAATTTGGCCGGCCGGAGAAGCCTCGATGACTCGTTTTTCAATCCCCAACTGGGCGGTCAGCGCTAGCAAAAAACTCTGATCGTCCGCGCCTAATTGCTCGTAACCCTGGAACCCTATTTCCAGCCTGCCAAACCGGCGTGGTGAGACTAGAAGTCGGCCCCGTGACCTACCTTGAGTTGGAACAAACAGGCCGTCAAAAACGTGGCCAGGATCAAGTAGCGCAAAGCTAGTACGCTGCTTGCTCATAAGCCCGCCCCCTTTTCTCTTGCTTATTGGCCGCAGCAAAAAGCTCGACTGGCATCAACACACCCCCTTCGCGCCGCTCATACCAGCGGTCGTGAGGGGTCGATCCATAGTTGTTTTTGCTCACGCCGAACCGCAAAAACATACCGCGCCTGTCACAGATCGGTCCCCGATCAAGGCGATCACTGAGCCGTGCGGCCTCGGCCTCGCTCATCCTGCTCACATACCCACACCATCTCGCATTGTCGATAATCGCAGAGGCGCCTCTGGAGGCTTGCTGCTGATCCAACTGGCCATCACGAGCACTAGCTTTGCTGACGTGATGCAGGAACAGCACGGACGAGCCGGTTGCCACTGCCAATTGCTCAAGTCTGCTGATTAGCCGCGACATATCACTGTTACTGTTTTCATCGAGCTGATGAATTCGACTAAGCGTGTCGAGCACGATCAGGCGCGCCCCGGCGCTTAACGCGACGACACGATCAAGTCCCTCCTTGCTCATAACATCTAGGCGCTGCCCCATGATCGCCTCAAGCCGCAAATTCGCTGCGATGCTTTCGCGAGACTGATTGCAGAGATGCTTTCCAATCGCATGCACGCGCTGAACTAGAGCCGATGCTGGATCTTCGCCGGCGAGATACAGCACTGGCCCGTTGCGATGAGGCTCAAGCTGAACCAGGTCGCCGCCTGCCACGCCGCATGAGATAGCCATCGCTGCCTCAAGCGCCCAGAAGCTTTTCCCTACGCCGCCGGGCGATACCAACGCTCCAACTGTGCCGGCAAGGAAGCCCGGCCAGATTAGATCGAGCGCAGGCGGTTCGTTTGTGAATGCCGAGCGCAGGTCAATCATCGCCGCCACCGAGCACCGCAGCGATCTCCGATGAGCGAAAATAAACTGATCGACCGAGCCTGACCTTTGCTGAGTTAAACGCGTGTGCCTGCTCGTTCGTGCCCGGGTGAGACAGCATGTAGTTGAGGCCGCCCTCGCTCCGATGCAGTAGCTCCGCGAGCTGCCGCCGCGTCATCAATGGGCCGTAACGCTCGATCAACAGCTGTTCGAATTTTTCACTGTGCATGAGGAGATCCTTTTTGGTTCTGGATTTCCTATAACAGTGGGAAGGGAGTGCCCCTTTTTCGGCGTTTTCAACCGAACTAGCAATAATGGATTAAAACAGGCGAGATTCGGCTAGCCTCGTGGACAAAGCCCAACGTTTCTATCAGCCAGCCAATAATTCCAAATAATTCCGCATGCAGAATCGGATTCGGCTAGTTTCGGCCAATCCTGTCCAGCTGCTCGACCAGATCCTCCGCCCTGAGGTGTGTATAGCGCCTGAGCATCTGCATCGATTTATGTCCGCTGATGGCCGAGACTTGCTGATCGGATAGGCCGCCCTCGACCAGCCTGCTGACCGCTTCATGCCGCAGGTCATGGAAGCGCAAATCGGGCATGCCGAGACTCTTCTTCAACAATCCCCAGGTTTTGGTGAAGGCATAGGGACGGCGTTTCTTGTCCTTCCCTGGTTCGCCAAAGAACACTAGGTTGCAGTCTTTGGGGCGGGCGGGGTGGGCGAGAGCTGCCTTGAAAGTCTCGGTGGCCACATTTGTGAGGGGGACGGTTCGGGCGCTGTCGTTCTTGGTATCTGTAAGGCGCACTACGCGCTTTTGCAGGTCGACCTGCTGGCAGCGTAGACCGGTGATCTCTGACGAGCGCATACCCGTTTCGATGGCTATGCGGACGATCCAGCCGAGCATAGGGTTGCTGTGCGCATTCACAGCTAGCACCAGGCGGCGTTCTTCGTCGGCAGAGAGACGGCGATCACGGCCTTGGCCGGGGCTAGGTTTACGAATGTTGAGAACCGGGTTCGCCGGAAGCCCAATCCGCCACTCCTGGATCGCCACGGTAAAGAGGTGACTTAGAAGGGCTAGCTCCAGTCGGACTGTGTTGGGGCTGACTAGAGTTTTACGCCGGCTGCGCTCAGCTAGCCGGGAGTCTCGGTAGTCAGCCAGGATGTCCGCAGACAGAGCGGCCAGCGAGTATTTGCCAAGGCGAGCTATCAGTATCTTTGCGCTACCGGCTTCAGATTTGGCGGTCTTGGGGGCTTTGGTCGGTGAGACCTCCGCTAGGTAGCGGTTGAGAGCCTTCTCAAGCGTCGTGCGCTCCGAGCTGCTGCGTTCGATATAGACACCACGCACCATCTCGTCTTCGGTGCGGCGTGCCCAGTCTTCGGCATCACGCTTGGTTCGAAAGGACTTGGAGCTGGTTGGCCAGCCAGTCTTGCGGATGACTGCTTTCCATGTACCAGAGGGGGTTTTTACGAGGGTCGCCATACGTGCTCCGAGGTGTGCTCGGTACGGGACTGTACCGAAACTGTACCTCGGGAACATCTGATTACGGGGTCACGAAATTCTAACGCCCGTAAAGGCTTGGTTTGTATGGTGCCGGCACCAGGAGTCGAACCCGGGACCTACTGATTACAAGTCAGTTGCTCTACCAGCTGAGCTATACCGGCATTTGAGGGTCGCCATTATATCCATTGCGCGCTGCGAGTAAACCGTTGACTGACGGTGACTTGCAGTTGGTTATTGAGGTCGCTTCACATTTTTCGTGGTGTCACTCGCGCTCGGCGAGCAGCAGCAGGTTTCGCGGGGTCAGTTCGCTGGGGCAGAAGGTGCCAATACGGACACGATAACCCTGTTCTTCCAGCAGCAAAGCCCGGTCGAGTAGCAGCCAGAGTTCAAGCGGGCGACGGAACAGTCCGCGTACCAGCTCCAGGTTGCGCACTTCGGCCAGGTGGTGCCAGCCGCTGCGCTCCAGCGCTTGCCAGTCTTCGTTACCCGGCGCAGGCAGTTGCTTGAGGGCGGCCAGGTCGCGGCAGTAGTCGGCGAAGTCCTTCTTCAGCCAGGCGCTGGGGAGCGAGGGTACCGGAAGGTAGTCGTCCCGCTGGCGCAAGCGGCGCTGCAGCGTATCGAAGCCCAGTCTCCAGGCCATGGACTGGTCGCGATTGCGCCGTTCGCGGGCGCCGGCGGTGACGGTTTCACTCAGCGGCAGGGCGAGGTCGTCCCGCGAGAGCGTCAGCGACGAGGCCCGGGCCGCGCTTGACAGCGGCTTGTAGAGCTCGTCCCGGGTGCGGTTGTAGCAGCAGGGCGCGATGGCGAGCTGGCGACAGCCGTTGGCGATGGCCAGTTGCAGCAAGCGCACATGCAGGTCGCCGCAGGCATGCAGTGCGACCGGCGTGTGCACGGCCTGCAGCTGATCGGCGGCATCGCTGGCCAATACGTCCTGGCAGCGATGGCTCGCCCGGATGCCGAGCCGCTCGCTCAGCCTTGCGCCTGACTCGATCAGCGTTTCGTCCCACTCCAGGCAAGTCAGCGCACTTCTGTCCCTTGCCAGGTGCCGGCCGAGGTGGCCCTTGCCGGCGCACCAGTCGAGCCAGTGCCGAGGGCTTTCGCGGAATCGCAGGCGGGCGCCGAACGCCTGTATCTGCAGCGACTTACGCCCCGGTACGTCGACGCTCTGCCGGTGGTCGGCCAGTGGCTGGTGGCCAGCGGGTAGCTCCTCGATCCGGGCCAGCTGGCTGGCGTGTACCGCCAGTTGCGGGAAGGGGGCGGGCGCGGCGAGGTCGGTCGGTCGGTTATGCGCGGCTTCGGCATCGCCCAACGAGCGAGCGCGGAGCCAGGCGGCGAGTTCCGGGTGGTCGTTTTCCCATGGCAGTGGCCGTATCACGAACGGGCGCGGTCGCCAGAGTGACTGGTGCTCGATAAGAAAGCGATCCAGTGCATGGAAGCGCTCGAGCAGGAGCGGAGATACGGTCATCAGCAAGCCGGGCTCTCGGACGGGCGCCGATTGTAGCGGGATGAGGGGGGCATGAAGCACAACGCCCGTCGAAGGACGGGCGTTGTGCGTGCAGCCAGGTTAGTTGCCGTAGACCTGTTCCGGCAGCCAAGTAATGAGGCCTGGCCACATGTAGGCCACTACCAGCATGCCGATCTGGATCGCGATGAACGGCAGCACGCCCTTGTACATCACGCTGGTCGGCACGCTGCGGGGCGTGACGCCGCGCAGGTAGAACAGCGAGAAGCCGAACGGTGGCGTGAGGAACGAGGTCTGCAGGTTGATGGCGAACATCACGCCGAGCCAGACCGGGTCCAGGCCCATGGCCAGCAGGATCGGGCCGACGATCGGGACCACCACGAAGATGATCTCGATGAAGTCGAGGATGAAGCCCAGCAGGAAGATGACCAGCATCACCACCAGGAACGCGCCGAGCACGCCGCCGGGCAGCGAATGCAAGGCATCCTCGATCAGCACCTCACCGCCAAAGCCGCGGAATACCAGGGAGAACAGCGAAGCACCGATGAGGATCAGGAACACCATCGAGGTGATTTCGGTGGTACCGAACGCCACCTGCCTGAGCTGGCTGAAGTTCAACTGACCCTTGGCGATCGACAGCAGGGTGGCGCCCAATGCGCCGATCGCGGCGGCTTCGGTGGGGGTGGCATAGCCCGCCAGAATCGAGCCGAGCACGGCGGTGATCAGGATAAGCGGCGGCAGCAGGGCACCGAACAGCTTGCCCCATTCGATCGGTCCGAGCTCTTCCTGTGGCAGGGCCGGCAGTTTCTTCGGCTGGAAGATCGCCACTGCGATGAGGTAGAGAATGTACATGCCGACCAGCACCAGGCCCGGTATCAGCGCGCCGACGAACAGGTCGCCGACCGAGACGGTCTTCGGCGAGAAGATGCCCATCTTCAGCTGTGCCTGCTGGAACGCACTGGACATCACGTCGCCGAGCAGTACCAGGATGATCGACGGCGGGATGATCTGTCCGAGGGTGCCGGTGGCCGCCAGGGTGCCGGTGGCGATGGCCGGGTCGTAGCCGCGGCGCAACATGGTTGGCAACGCCAGCAGGCCCATGGTGACCACGGTGGCGCCGACGATGCCGGTGCTGGCGGCGAGCAGGGCGCCGACCACGCAGACCGAGATCGCCAGGCCGCCGCGCATGGTGCCGAACAGTCGTGACATCGATTCCAGCAGGTCTTCGGCGACGCGGGACTTCTCCAGCATCACGCCCATGAAGACGAACAGCGGTACGGCCAGCATCGTCTGGTTGTTCATGATGCCGAAGATGCGGTTGGGCAACGCGTGCAGATAGCCGACATCGAACGAGCCGGTGACCACGCCGATGCTGGCGAACAGCAGTGCCATGCCGCCCAGCGTGAACGCTACCGGGTAGCCCGACATCAGGGCGAAGCAGATGCTGACGAACAGCAGGATAGCCATTACCTCACCCATGGTTCACCTCCTGCTCCAGAGGCAGACGGCCGGTCAGGCGGTAGCCGGCCTTGACCAGGTCCGACAGGCCCTGCAAGGCGAGGCTGCCCACCAGCAACAGAATGATGCTCTTCTGCAAGTAGACGAACTTCAATCCGCCAGATTCGTTGGAGACCTCATGCGTTGCCCAGGAGCTGGTCACGTAATCCCAGCTGTTCCAGCCGAGGAACAGGCATACCGGCAGCAGGAACAGCAGATGGCCGAGGCCGTCGACAGCCACCTGCCGGCGGCCGCTGAACTTCTGGTAGAAGATGTCGACGCGGACATGGCCGTTGCGCTGCAGGGTCCAGGCTGCAGCGCCCATGAAGACCAGTGCGTGGCCGTACATCACAGCTTCCTGCAGGGCGATGGCGCCGATGCCGAAACCGTAGCGCAGTACCACCACGATGGCGGTGCCGATGACGAGAAACAGGGTTATCCAGGCACAAAGCTGGCCGAGGCGCATGTTGAACGCATCGATTAGGCCAGCCACGCGCAGGAGGGGCGGGGGGCTATGGGACATTTTTAGTCCTTCTGGTAGACGCAAGGTTGGCGGGAGAAGGCAATTCTTGCAGTACTGGCGCTTTGCAGCAATCGGCCTACGACTTTTAGCTTATGCGCTAGGCTTGAGGCGCCGGAAGCTCTAATGTTAGTCGAGCGCGGAATGGCGAATGCATTTCCGGCGCAGGTTTCGCCGTAGGAGCCGGTGGTCGGTACGGCCCGGAGGCTTGGACGGTACGAAAGCGCAAGGCGATCCGGCAAAAAAAAGCGTAGCCTTGCCGTTGCGCAATAAGAACAAATAACAAGGAGTAACCTCATGAAACGTCGTGACATTCTCACCGCCGCGGGCGTAGGCCTGGCGGCTACCGCGCTGGCCGGTTGCAATGACAAGAGCGAGAAGCCGGCCGCTGGCGACAGCAAGCAGGCCAGCGAGCAGCAAACGTTCAACTGGAAGATGGTCACGTCCTGGCCGAAGAACTTCCCTGGCGTCGGCGTCGGTGCCGAGCGTTTCGCCAATCTGGTCAACGAGATGAGCGGTGGTCGGCTGACCGTCAAGGTCTACGCCGCCGGTGAGCTGGTTCCGGCTCTGGAAGTGTTTGACGCGGTATCGCGCGGCACGGCGGAGATGGGCCATGGCGCGCCTTACTACTGGAAGGGCAAGGTCCCGGCGGCGCAGTTCTTCTGCGCACTGCCGTTCGGCCCGAACGCCCAGGAAATGAACGCCTGGCTGCATCGCGGCGGCGGCATGCAGCTGTGGGAAGAAGTCTACAAGCCCTACGGTGTGCTGCCGATGGCCTGTGGCGCCACCGGTGTGCAGACCGCCGGCTGGTTCAACAAGGAAATCAACTCCGTCGAGGACTTCCAGGGCCTGAAGATGCGTACCCCGGGTCTGGGCGGCGAAGTGCTGACCAAGATGGGCGGGACCGTGGTGAACATGCCGGCCGGCGAGATCTTCACCGCCCTGCAGACCGGTGCCATCGATGCTACCGAATGGATCGGCCCGTACAACGACCTGGCGCTGGGCCTGCACAAGGCATCCAAGTACTACTACACCCCGGGTTGGCAGGAGCCGAACGTCACCTTCGAGCTGGACGTCAACCTCAAGGCCTGGGAAACCCTGCCGGATGACCTGAAGGCCATCGTTCGTGCCGCTGCCCGTGACGTCAACGGCGACATGCTCGACGACTACAACGCCAAGAACATGGAAGCGCTGGAGCAGTTGCGCGAGCAGGGCGTGGAAGTGCGTCGTCTGCCGGATGAAGTGCTGGCGCGGCTGAAGGAAGTGGCGGCCGAAGTGGTCGACGCCTCGGCCAAGGCCGACCCGGTGGCGGCCAAGGTGTGGGAGCAGCAGAGTGCCTATCTCGAGCGGCTGTACGCATATGCCGAGCTGAACGAGAAGGACATCTACAACATCCGCGGCTGATACCGGTTCGGATGCAGAAACGCCACTCGGGCAACCGAGTGGCGTTTTTTTTGCGCCGCTGAAAGCAGTCGAGGCGGCTCAGCCCTCAAGCATGGCGTTCAGGCTGATGCGTGCGTTGAGCACCTTGGATACCGGACAGCCTTCCTTCGCCTGAGTGGCGATCTGCTGGAACTGCGCCTCGTCCGCTCCCGGAACCCGTGCCTTGAGCGTCAGGTCGATCGCCGTGATGCTGAAGCCTTCGCCGTCCTTGTCGAGGGTCACCTCGGCGCGGGTGTCGATGCGCTCGGCGGTGAGCCCGGCCTGGCCGAGCATCATCGACAGCGCCATCGAGAAGCAGCCGGCGTGGGCCGCGCCAATCAGCTCCTCCGGGTTGGTGCCGGGAACGTCCTCGAAGCGTGTATTGAAGCCGTAGGGATTGTCCTTCAGCGCACCGCTTTCAGTGCTGATGCTGCCCTTGCCATCTTTCAGGCCGCCTTGCCAGACGGCGGAAGCGCTTTTCTTCATGACATTGACCTCGCATAGATGAGTGAATGCTTCGGCGCGCCGCTCAGCGAGACTGTTCGGCCGCCAGGATGGCGCTGGCCAGCTCCATGTCGGTGGCCTGCAACTGCGGCCGTTCGCTGCGCAACTGCTGCAGCATGGCCTCCAGGTATGCGCCGCGAATCTCGCCGTTGCTGGCGACGAAGCTGCCGGCTTCTTCCCGTGCGGGGAGCACCAGCTTGTTGTCCTTGAAGGTGAGGTAGGTGGACGCGGTGGTCGCGCCGGAGGAGAGGATGTCGCGCACTCCATCGGCCATGGCACCGCCCAGTGGCACCAGGACCAGGGTGAGCGTCGCGAAAAGTGACTTGCGCATGAACGGGGACCTCCTTGCTATCTTCCTTTTGAGAGTACGCGGCGCGGACGAGAGTTCCGGTTGCGCTTAGTCGCGAGCGTCGAGCAGGTGGCGGATGCGCGCGGCCAGCCTGTCGATGCTGAAGGGCTTGGCAAGGATGTCCATGCCCGGACCGAGGAAGTCTTTGCGCATCTCGTCGTCCGGTACGTAGCCGGTGATGAACAGAACCTTCAGCGCGGGGCGATGTTGTCGGGCGTCCTCCACGAGCTGCCGGCCGTTGAGGCCCGGCAGGCCAAAATCGCTGACCAGCAGATCGAGGTGCTGGCCACCATGCAGATAGGGCAGGGCGCTAGCCGAGTCGAACGCTTCGAGCACCTGGTAGCCCAGCTCCTGCAGCACTTCCACCACCAGCATGCGCACCGCCGCTTCGTCTTCCACGACCAGCACCGTCTCGCCGTTCAGCGCACAGGGTGTTTCGGCGCTCTGCTCGGGCGGCGCCTGTGCATCGTCCTCGGTTGGATTGCGCGGCAGGTAAAGCATGACGCGGGTGCCTTCGTTCAGCTTGCTGTCGATGCTGACGTGGCCGCCGGTTTGTTTGGCGAAGCCGTAGACCATGGACAGGCCCAGGCCGGTGCCCTGGCCGATGGGCTTGGTGGTGAAGAACGGATCGAAGGCCTTGGCGATGGTCTGTGCCGACATGCCTGCGCCGTTGTCGGCGACGCACAGGACCACGTAGTCGCCCGGCTCGGGCGCGTCCGGATGACGCCGTTCGACACGCAGGTTCTGGGTGGTCACACCGAGCCGGCCACCGTCCGGCATGGCGTCCCGCGCATTGATCACCAGATTGAGCAGGGCGTTTTCCAACTGGTGGCCGTCGGTGTAGGCCAGCCAGGCATCGGGCTGCAGTTCGACCTCCAGCTGGATGTGCTCGCCCATGGTGCGGCGCAGCATATCTTCCATCGATATCACCAGCAGATTCACGTCGATGGGTTTGGGGTCCAGCGACTGGCGGCGGGCGAAAGCCAGCAGGCGATGGGTCAGCGCCGCCGCGCGGTTGGCCGAAGTGGCGGCGGCATCGATATAACGGTCGAGGTCGCCGGTGTTGCCGCTGGCGACCCGGCGCTGGATCAGGTCCAGCGCGCCGAGCACGCCGGTGAGCATGTTGTTGAAATCATGTGCGAGGCCGCCGGTGAGCTGGCCGATGGCCTCCATCTTCTGCGCGTGGCGCAGCGCCTCCTCGGCCCGCTCGCGCTCGGCCATCTCGATGTGCAGCCGGTTGTTGATGGCGGCCAGTTCGCGGGTGCGCTCGGCGACGCGGCGCTCCAGATTGTCGTTGAGTTCGCGCAGGGCTTCCTCGGCGGTGACCTGGGCGGTCACGTCAGTGTTGGTGCCGAACCAGTGGGTAACCTGGCCGAAGTCATCGCGAATCGGCAGGGCGCGGGAGAGGAACCAGCGGTACTTGCCGTCCTTGCCGCGCAGGGGAAAGGTTTCTTCCCAGATCGAGCCGATGGCGAAGGCGCGCTTCATCGAGGCGCTGACCCGGTCATGGTGATCGGGATGGTTAACCGCCCGCCAGCCCAGTGCGCGCATGGCCTCCTGGGTGGTGCCGGTGTAGTCGTACCAGCGCTTGTTGTACCAGTAGATTCGCCCGCCCGGGTCGGCCATCCAGGCGAACTGGCTCATGTTGTCGGCCAATGTACGGAACTGTTCTTCGCTCTCGCGCAGGGCGCGTTCGGCGCGCATGCGCTCATCGGCCGACCAGGCACGGTCGGCGACTTCGCGGATGAACGAGATGTCGTCGTCCAGCCAGGCGCGCGGCTGCTCCTCGAGCACCATCATCACTGCGGCGATGCGGCCTTGCTCGAACAGCGGTACGCAGACGATGCTGCGGATGCGACTCTCGGCGAAATTCTCGGCATGACTGGCGGTGCGGGCGTCGTGCAGCACGTCCTCGATCACCACCAGCTCCTTTTCCTGCAGGTCGTAGAAGAAATCCCCGTAATCGGCGAAATGCACCACCTCGCTGCTGCTGTCTGAGTTGCCGTCGCTCCAGTAGCGCTCGATGGTGGCGCTCTGGCTGGAGGCGTCGATGCTGGCAAACAGCACCCGTGAGATGCCGATGGTGCGCCCGATGACGCTGACTGCGGCATGGGCGATGGTTTCGCTGTCGTGCTGCTCGCGTAGCAGATCCCCCAGTTCGATCAGTGCCGTCTGGCGCTGCTCGGCCTGCTGGCGCTCCCTGATCTGCCGTTCGAGCATCTCGTTCATCTGCAGCATGCGCTCGGCGGCGTTGCGCTCGGCGGTTATGTCCCGCGCGGTGCCGAGGATGCGTACCTCGCCGCGGGCGTCCACCAGCCGGCGTCCGCGGTTGGCCAGCCAGATGAAAGCGTTGATGCGGGTGTCGAAGATCCGGTAGTCGAGCTGGAACTCGCCATCACCCTTGCCAGCCAGCGTATCGCCGAGCGCCTTGATCAGCTGGCCGCGATCATCCGGATGCACCCGCGCCAGGATTTCATGCACGCCCAGCCCTGGCTCATCCGGGGTCAAGCCGGCCATCGCCTTGAGTTGGGTGTCCCAGTGCAACGAATGTTGGTTGTCGCGGTATTCCCAGACGCCGATCGAGGCGATTTCGTTGGCCAGGCTGATGCGCTGTTCGGCTTCGCGCAGTGCCTTGTTGGCGCATGCCCGTTCGGCGGCGCCGCGGATTCGCCCCAGCACTTCGCGGGTGAGGCCGATGTCGTCCTGGCTCCAGGGTCGCGGTTGGCTGCGAACGAACAGCAGCACCGTCGGCTGGGTGCCGGGCTCGATGCAGGGCAACTCCGACAGCAGCAATGAGTGGCAGGCGAGGTTCTGACGCAGAGTCTCGCTGCGGGTGTCGTCCGCAGCGAGCACGAGGGTGCTGCCGCGGGCCAGGCGCTCGGCCAGGCCAGCCCCAACCGCCGCCAGTGCATGCTGGCCGAGCCGGCTCGGCGCGCCTGCAGCCAGCCATTGCTGCTGGACGACCAGCGTCTCGCCCTCCAGCCAGCCCCAGGCGATGCAGTCGCATTGCGTCAGCCGTGCCAGGCGCTCGTCGAGTACACAGCGGATGTCCACATGCTCGCTGTCGGCTTGCAGGCAGTCGCTCAGTTCCAGCAGGAAAGCCTGCAACGCCTGGTGCTGGGTGCGCTCGCTGATATCGCTGAAGGTGCAGATGGCGCCCTGCAGCTCGCCATCGCGATAGATCGGTACCACGTGGTATTCCACGGGCAGGCTGCTGCCGTCGACGCGATAGAACAGCTCGTGCTCGACATGCCGTGGCTCGCCGGTAGTGGCGGTGTGCTGGATTGGGCAATCCTGCACGCGATAGGGGCTGCCGTCGGGGTGGCTGTGGTGGATCAATTGATGCAGCTGCCGGCCCAGCACCTCGTCGCGGCTGCCGAAGCCGAGCAGGTTGAGGAAGGCGTCGTTGCACAGGGTGATCGCACCGCTGCGGTCGATGGAGTAGAAGCCTTCGGTGGCCGAATCCAGCAGCAGCCGGGTAAAGGCCTCGCTTTCCAGGCGCTGCTCACTGTCGATGATCTCCAGTTCGTGGCGCAGTCGGCGCAATTCCAGCAGTGCCATGGTTTGGCGTGCCAATGCCTGCAAATGGCTGCGCTGGCGTGTGCTCAGCTCGCGTGGCTGGCAGTCGTAGACGCACAGCGTGCCCAGCGGCAGGCCGTCAGCGTCACGCAGGATCGCCGCGGCACAGAAGCTGGCGCGCCGCCCATCGGCAAGGCAAGGCAGTTCCAGCGGCGCAACAAGCGCATCGGCACGCTGCTCGACCAGCGCCCCCGCCTGCTGGATGGCCCAGGCGGAAAAGGAGCGGGCGCGTTCCAGCGGCTGGTGGTCGAGGGCGAACGCAGCCTTGCAATGCTGCTGTCGTTCAGTGATGAAGTGAATGGCTGCGGCTGGGCAGGCGCACAGCTCCGCCGCGATGACGGCCAGTTCGTCGAAGTCCGCGTCGGGCGGGCTGTCGAGCGCGGGATAGCGAGCCAGTGCGATCAGCCGCTCAGCTTCGTTCCAGGTCGCTGTGGGGGCGCTGTATTCGGCGTTCAAAATGTCCTGCTCGGCTGTCCATGGCGTTGAGTAATTCAGGCGAATCCATAGTGAAACACTCGGCTGCGGGGCGGTTGCCGCGTGGTCAGCAAAAGACTACGCCGAGCCTGCTTGGTTCAGGCTGCGCACGGCAAAATCCCCGACGAACGGAGCGGTATTGGCGGCCCTCGGGGTTGCCACCGCTCACCGGGAACGACTGGCGTTCAATGCCTGGAGCAGTGCCGCATCGCGCTTGTAGATGTCCGGGCGATAGCGTGGGCGACCATTGGCGTCGGTGTCCGCCGTCCAGTAGGCGATCAGGATCGGTGTCGGGCGGGCGAGGCGGTATTCGTGGGACCTGCCGGATCGCAGCAGTGTGGCGACCGTTTCCCGTTCGCTGCCGTCGAGCAGCAGGTCGACCAGCTGCAGTGCCGACTCGACGCGCACACAGCCGGAACTGAAGGCTCGCGCAGTGCGGTTGAACAGCGATTGGCTGGGCGTATCGTGCAGGTAGACCGAGTACGGGTTGGCGAAGCGTATCGCCACTTGCCCGAGCGGGTTGGCCGGCCCGGCGTCCTGGCGCAGCAGGATGCCGCGGGGGTTGCCCCAGTCGATCTGCAACGGGTCCAGGCTGTTGCCCTGGGCATCGAGTACGCGCATCTGGTTGCGGGCCAGGTAGTCCGGGTCCTGGCGGATCAGCGGCAGCTTGTCCTGCTTGAGGATGGTCGGCGGCACCGTCCAGGTGGGATTCAGCGTGAGGCGGGTGATCTGCGATTTCAGCGGCGGCGTCTGGCGTTCCTGGCGGCCGACCTGGGTGCGCGTCTGCCAGAACGGGCAGCTGTCGCGGAAGTAGATCAGACGGGCACCGGCGATATCGACCAGCAGCGACTGCGCTTCGAGGTCGCGGCTGATCCAACGCAGTCGCTCGAGGTTGATGCGCAGTTGATCGAGCCGGCTGGCCGGGCTGACGTTCAGTGCGGCCAGGGTGCCGGCGCCGACCACGCTGTCCTGCTCCAGGCCATGCTGCAGCTGAAAGTCCTTCACCGCTTCGACCAGTTCATCGTCGTAGCGCTGGTCCATGGCCGGCGCGCTGCTGGCAGCGCCCAGCAGCTCGCGCAGCAGCGGCACGCGCGCATCGCTGCTGCCGGGACGCAAGGTCGGCCCGGTCGGTATCGGGCGCCAGGCCGGCAACGGGCGCTGGCGCAGATCGGCGTAGGCCGCCCGCAGGTCGCGATAGAGCGCGTGGCGTGGGCGCGCCCGGTCGAACGCCTGCGGCAGATCGACCAGGCCCTGCACGGCGATCTGCAGCAGGTCGCGATCGTCGCGTGCCGGGGCGTCCGGGCTGCGCCAGATGGGCTCGATGTCGGCCTGTCGCAAGCGCCCGTGAGACAGGTGCTGCAGTGCTTCGAGGTAGGCGTGGCTGGCGAAGATGTCACTGCACTCGCGATACCACGGTGCGGGCGTGCTCCGCTGCATCTGTTGGCGGATGCGCTCGGGCTGGTACTGCGCCGGGTCCAGGCCGTCGTCGGCCAGCAGGGCGAGCTGTTGCAGCAATTCGTCCAGCATGGGGTAGGACGTCCAGACCAAATGCCAGTGCGCGGCCTGGTAGAACGCCTTCAAGCGTTGCAGCGCCTCGGCGGGCAGGTCAGCCGGGAGCGCCGGGCAGCTTTGTGGCAGCGCTTCAAGTGCATTTGCGATCGGCATTGATGAGGGCGCTGGCGGCGCGGCGAAGGCTGCCCAGGGCATGAGACAGAGCCAGAGGAGCAGACGAGATGCACGTTTTTTGACCAATGTTCCGCTCCAGTCCGTTGCGGTGGCTGCTAGACTGCGGCTCTCAGGGCAGCGGCCTCGGCGGCTGTCGATCTAGCGTTCGGACATAAAAACATATCGTGCCGGGTCTCGGGAGGTTGTTCGTCCTGCCCGGCTTCGTGCGCTGCGGCCAGACAGACATCGCCAGGCCGTGGCCAATCGGATTGCCAGCTCATGACATCCACGTTTCGTGCCTGCCTGATGGCCGGCCTGTTCGCCCTCGCCGCGCCGGTCTGGGCGGCCGATGCAGCCTATCAGGCGATGGTCGAGCGCCTGGGTCGCCTGGCACCCAGGCTCGACCGGCAGGTCCTGACCCACGCCGTCGCAGCCATGCAGTGCGCGGTGAACAATGGCGCCAGTGCTGCCCAGCGTCTGGCGGTGATCGACTTTTCGTTGCCCTCCAGCGAGCGCAGGCTGTGGATCTTCGATCTGCAGCAGGAGCGCTTGCTGCTCGAGGATCTGGTCGCCCATGGGCAGAAATCCGGCGACAACCACGCCACCCGTTTCTCCAACCTGGTCGGCAGCCATCAGTCCAGCATCGGCCTGTTCCGTACCGCAGAAAGCTACAGCGGCAAGCATGGCTATTCGCTGCGCATGGATGGGCTGGAGCCGGGCATCAATGACCGCGCCCGTGAGCGCGCCATCGTCATTCATCCGGCGGCGTACGTGGATCCGTCCTGGATCGCCACCCAGGGTCGCATCGGGCGCAGCCAGGGGTGTCCGGCGGTTCGGCCGGAGGTGGCGCGGATGGTGGTCGACAGCCTCAAGGGTGGCCAGTTCATGTTCTCCTGGTACCCCGACCAGCAGTGGCTGCGGTCCTCGGCCTACCTCAACTGCAAGCCGAACCAGGTGGCGGGCATTCTCGCGGCCGGGCGGGGTTGATTTGCGGCTAGAAAATGCAGCTACAAGGCTCAAGCCTCAAGCCTCAAGCCTCAAGCTGCAAGAAAAAGCGCCGACGGGCTTCAAAAAAGCTGGACAGGCCTCACTGATTCGCTTGCTGTCGTAGGCTGGGTCACGCTTCACCGACCCGGCGGGCGGAGTCATGGTGGATGTAAAAAACGACATCCACGCTACGCCAGCTTGCAGGCTGTCCTACCTTTGCTCGCTCTGCGGCGTCACCCGCAGTACTTCCTCGAGCGTGGTCAGCCCGGCGGCGATCTTCTGTGCGCCGGACAGGCGCAGGCTGCGCATGCCGTCCTTGAAGGCCTGCCGGCGCAGGGCGACGATGTCGGTGTCGGCGGTGATCAGCGGCTTGATCGCATCATTGAGCAGCATGATTTCGTAGACGCCCGCGCGCCCGCGATATCCCGTGTCGCGGCATTCCAGGCAGCCCACCGCCTGCTGCGCAGTACTCGGCAGCGGTGCGTTCCAGGGGCGGGTCAGCGCCGTCCAGTCGTCGCCGTCCAGTTGCACCGGTGCCTTGCAGTGCGGGCAGAGCGTGCGCACCAGGCGTTGGGCCATGACGCCCAGCAGCGTGGCCTTGAGCAGGTAATGCGGTACGCCGAGCTCCAGCAGGCGGGTGATGGCCGAGGGCGCGTCGTTGGTGTGCAGGGTGGAGAGCACCAGGTGCCCGGTGAGCGCTGCCTGGATCGCCATCTCGGCGGTTTCCAGGTCGCGGATCTCGCCGATCATGATGATGTCCGGGTCCTGGCGCATCAGCGCACGCACGCCGCTGGCGAAGGTCAGGTCGATGTTGTGCTGCACCTGCATCTGGTTGAAGGCGCCTTCGATCATCTCGATCGGGTCCTCGATGGTGCAGACGTTCACTTCCGGTGTGGCCAGTTGCTTGAGCGTGGTGTAGAGCGTGGTGGTCTTGCCCGAGCCGGTCGGCCCGGTGACCAAAATGATGCCGTTGGGCTGGCCGGTCATGCTCTGCCAGCGGCGCAGGTCGTCGGCGGTGAAGCCCAGCTGGTCGAAGCCCTTGAGCAGCACGTCAGGATCGAAGATGCGCATCACCATCTTTTCGCCGAAGGCAGTCGGCAGCGTCGACAGGCGTAGCTCCACCTCGCCGCCATCCGGCGTCTTGGTCTTGACCCGGCCGTCCTGCGGCTTGCGCTTCTCGGCGACGTTCATCCGGCCGAGGGATTTCAGCCGGCTGACCACCGCCATCGTCACCTGTGGCGGAAACTGGTAGACGTTGTGCAGCACGCCATCGATGCGAAAGCGCACCGAGCCCTGCTCGCGGCGCGGCTCGATATGGATATCGCTGGCGCGCTGCTGGAAGGCGTACTGGAACAGCCAGTCGACGATGTTGACGATGTGCGAGTCGTTGGCGTCCGGCTCCTGGTCGCTGGCGCCGAGGTTGAGCAGTTGCTCGAAGTTGCCGACGCCGCTGATCTTCTGCTCGCTGCCACTGGCGCCGCTGACCGACCTGGCCAGTCGGTAGAACTCCACGGTGAAGCGCTGGATGTCCGAGGGATTGGCCACCACGCGCTTGATCGGGCGCTTGAGTACGTGGGTCAGGTTGGCTTCCCAGCCGTGCACGAAGGGCTGGCTGCTGGCGATGGTGACCGCGCTGCTGTCCACCGCCACGGCGAGGATGCCGTGGCGCTGGGCGAAGGCGTAGGACATCAGCGGAGTGATCGCGGCGACGTCGATCTTCAGCGGGTCGATGCGCAGGTACGGCTGGCCGGCCCGTTCCGCCAGCCAGACGGTGAGCGTTTCGAGGTCGAGCTTCCTGCCGGGACGCTGCAGGTCATCGAGCTGCTGGGCGGCGAGGAACTCCAGCGGATGCTGCTGGTTGGCCACCGCGCTGCGGCGAACCGCCAGGCATTGCTCGGCACTGTCCTGGGCGATCCGCTCCTGGGCAACCAGCTCGCGCAACAGATCGTCGAGGCTGAGAACGCGATCAGGCTGGACGGCAAAGCTGGACATGGCGACTCCTCAAGGCGAGGCGGCCAGGAACGTCGGCCGCCAGGCAGCAAGAATGCCGCAAATGTCCGACCGGCAACAGGAAGCGGTCGAGAACCTGAGCAGTCGGGTGCCGCTATCGCAGGATCACCGGGGCGGTATCGGCTGGCAGGCCCGGCTGGGTTACGGCGCGGGCTGCCTCGTCCGCTGGCAGGCCATGGCCGAGCTGCTGCTGCAGCTGACGCGCCACATCGGCGCCCAGCGAGAGGGACACGTCGCGGATGACGCGGCCTCGGTTGGCGGTGACTTGCCCATCGGCGGCGCTGACCAGCTTCACATCCTGGCCTTCGCCCAGCGCCGAGAACGCCGAGATGACCTCCAGGGTGCGGGTGTCGATCAGGCTGAACTCGGCGACCAGCGTCAGCCCGAAGATCTTCGAGTAGTTGTCCGAATGCTGCAGCGAACCGAGCTCCTGGCGGAAGTCCAGGTCGGACAGGGTGCCGAACAATACATAGTCGGCGCCTTTGAAGTCGCCGTTGCGAATGCGTCCGATGATGTCGTGCAGCCCCTCGTTGGCCTTGCCGTAGGGTTTGCCCTGGATCAGCTGGAACTGGCCGGACTTGAGCATCTCGCCCTTGATGTCTGCGCTGAATTTCTTCAGCTCGCCGCGCTCGAGGTAGCTGTAGGTGGCCTCCAGCTCGCGATAGTTGCTGTTTGCCGATGCGGAGAAACCATTGACCTGGGCTTGCTCGGAAGCACTGACCAGATGGATGTATTCGCGCACGCGCTCTTCGTAAGCGAGGTCGGTTACCGCGACCTTGGGCGCGGCGTGGCTGGCGAAGGCCAGGCCGCAGAGTAGCAGGGAGGCTAGCAGGCGCATTTCAACGCTCCGTGGTCTTGCGAATTTCCTTTTCGTCCATCCACTCGGCCAGGCCGCTCTCGACGTCGACGAGCTGCAGGCTGAACTTGTAGAAGACGTCCTTGTAGTCGCTGCTGCGCTTGACGATCGAGCTGATGCTGCCTTCCAGGCGGTACTTGGCGGCGATCATGTTGCCGGTCTTGCTTATCGTGGACTGCTTGTACAGACCGCTCTGGTTCTGCTGCTTGAGCTGATCGACCTGGCTGTCCATGTCGATGTTATCGCTGGCGAAGCGCGCGGTGCCGGTTTTCATCAGCTGGGTCTTGATCGAGGTGGTGATCTCGCGGGTGTCGATGTACTCGCTGGTCTTGTTCTTCACATCGTAGATCTGGATCACCGGCCGGCCCTGCAGTACGCCGGACTGCGCCAGCGAGCGGGTCATCGATTCGGCGATGTTCTGCAGGTCCGATGAGCCGAACTCATTGGTGATCAGCTCGACGGCCTTGCTGTCGCCATAGCTGATATTGCCGCCGCCCAGTACGGGTGACGAGGTGGAGGCGCAGCCGCTGACCAGCGCAGCGAGGGAGACAATGGCGAAGGTACGGACGAAAGACATGGCAAGGCCCTAGCGGAAAATATGGACGGAGTTTTCGGGGGTCTGGACTTCCAGGCGAAAGTCGGTGGCTTGTGGTACCGGCGCGATGGCCGGCAGATAGACGGTCTGCGTTCCGTAGAGCGTCAGGCTCTTCCAGCTTTCCTCGGCGGCGACCGGGAAGCCGTCGTCGCCGAGCCAGGCGAAGCGGTAATACATCGACTTGTTACGCGCACTGCTGTTCTTGAGCTCGGCCTTGACGGTGAGAAAGCCGTTTTCCCGGGCGACGCGCATGGCGCCGAGCTGGATGTGCTCCATGCTGCCGAGGGAAGCCACCTTGCTCGCCGCGCTGCCTGGCGCAGGCGGCTGGGGCGTGGCACAGCCGCCTGCAAGCAGGCTCAGGCCGAGAACGAGGGGAAGGAAACGGGACATCGGGACCTCCTGGGTCACTGGGCCTGGGCGATACGGGTGAGCGGGTCTGGAAGCCGGACAGCGGTGCCGGCGGTGAACACCTGGCTACCGACTATCCGCAGCGGAATGACCTGGTAGGGCCGGTCCAGCTGCAGCGTGGCGACGGCGCCGGTGGGCAACGTCAGGTTGTGCTCGCCACGCTTGAGGCGTGCGCGCGCCACCAGGGTCTGGTTGGGCAGGGTCCGCCAGGTACGCTCGTCGGCCCCTTCGGTGATGGCCGACATCAGCCCGACTGCCAGTCCTGCCAGCGGGCCTACGTTGTCGTTCAACTGCTTCTGCATCACGCTGCGGCTGATCGCCCGCACGCTGGTGCGCAGGATGATCCCGGGCATGTCGTCACGCAACGCGCGCCGCGACATGGCGTCGGTGTCGTTGAGTTGCGCAAGGGTGAGACGCTGTTCATCGAGCAGCAGCGCCTGCTCCGCAGGCTGCGCTTCGCTCCTGATTACCGGGAAGGAGAACGGTGTCACGATGATCCCGGTCGAGGTGGGGATCGGCAGCGGAATGAGCACTGAGTCGCGGGCCGGGGCCAGTCCGCTCTGCACCACGATCAGCACTTCGCTTTCATCGGCGGCCGGCGCTGGCGCATCCAGGCGAAGCAGCGCATCTTCGAGCAGCGGCTCGCCCGGCCTCAGTTCGATGGCCTTGCGGTAGCCCGGCGCGGCGAGTCCTCTTTCGCCCAGCGCTTCGTAGACGAAGCCAGCGAGGTAGTGGCTGAAGGCGCTCTGATAGCTGTTCTTCAGGTTCAGGACTTCCGGCGCGTCGAGGACTTCCACAGGATAGCCCTGCAGGTCCTTGAGCTGCGCGGTGATGCCTTTCTCCTCGGCTTCCTGTTCACGCTCGAGGTATTCGCGATCGCGCAGTTCGCTGATGAAGGCTTCACGTTCGTGGGTCTTCTTGATGTCCATGCGCGCCTGCTCGAAATCGTTGCGAGCCAGGCGATTGAGCGCCAGCTGCGTGGTGAGCATGACCTTTTCGTAGTCGTAGCCTTCGTAGCGGCGCACCCTGTCGTTGACCAGCAGGCTGCCGAACTGGGCGAGGTATTTCGCGGGGTCGAGCCTGATCGATTCTTCCCAGGCGCTGATCGCCTGATCCGCCTCGCTCCAGGCCGCCTCGCTGCCGACCAGGTCACCCTTGGCGCGCAGCAGCTCGCCTTTTTCCAGGTAGTACAGCAGGTCCTTCTGCTCGCGGCTGTTGTGTTTCTCCAGCAGCGTCAGCGCGGCGTCGGGCTCGCCGGCCAGGATGTGCTGGTTGATGGCAGTCAGTTCGCCTTCGTAGCTGCGGAATGTTTCACAGCCGCTCAGAAACAGTGCCAGTCCCAATGTGAGGACGGCGTTGGCATATCGAGTCACTGGTAAGGAGTCCATCCGTGGCTGTAGCGGGCTGGCCTGGTTCCGCTGGCGCTGGCGATTCGCGTCGTATCAGGATCGCGCCGCGCGAAGCCTGCCAGCGCGGCGATCAAGGGGGCGCGATGTTAATACGATATTGAATGATGGCCAACAGCCATGTTTGTGCCCGGCGCAGCCTGTCTGCCGTGATCGCTCACGCAGTGGCTGGGGCCCGCCTTCCGTGGCGGGGCCCGATCAGTGGCGCAGCAGTTGCTTCCAGCCCTTGAGCGTCCAGACCCGCTGCGTCTGCTGAACGCGAAACTCGCGTGCTTCCTCGTCGAGGGGCTGGCGGGCCAGTTCATACAGCTTGGCCAGCTCGCCATACAGGCGATCGACTTCCGCCAGCTCCAGCACGCCGCGGGCCAGGTGCAGCCAGACCAGCAGGCGCTCCATGCGCGGGCTCTGCTCGGCGAGGTCCTCGGGCTGTTGCAGGTAACGCGGCAATTGCAAGGCCTTGGCTTCCTCGGCCAACAGGTGCAGCAGCCACTTGCCCAGTTCGGCGGCACCCTGGCGATCACCGCGGGCGTTGCGGCCGGCGGTCCAGCTGCGTTGCAGCAGCCACAGCGAGGCCTTCAGCGACAGCAGGCCCCAGCGGGTCTGCTCCAGCTCGGCGGCGAACTGTGCCGGTGCGGCCTTGCGCACGTCTTCATCGTTCTGGCCGGCTTCGACACGCGGGCGCCAGTCCTGGATCAGGCCATCGAGCAGCTCGCGCAGTTCGCGGCTGCAGGCGCGCGGGGCAGCCTGGCCGAGGCTGCCGAGCAGGGCGCGCAGTTCGATCAGCTGGTGCAGCCAGTCGCCCAGCAGTTTCCAGCGGCCATTGAAGCGGTACTGCTCGGCCAGGCGCTGGCTGTTGCCGAGCAACTGCCAGCCAAGGGCAACCACCGCGTCATCCAGCGGCATCGTGGCATCGAGCTCCGGCGCCGGTAGCTGCAGGTTGTAGCCATCGGCGTCATGCAGGCGGTAGCCACGCTCAGCCTTGCTGATATCGCAGGGCATCAGCGGCAGGTCGGCAGCCAGCTCGGCGGCCAGTTCCAGCAGTGCATCGGGATCGCCCTGGCGCAGTTCCAGTTCGAGTTCGCAGATTTCCTCGGACTGCTTGCCGGCTTTGACCTGGCCCAGATCGAGCGCAGCCTCTATGACGACCTTGGCCTTGCCGCGGCCCCAGGCGATTTCGGCCTTCTCGCGCACGAAGTCGGTGGTGAAGATCGGCTTGAGGCTTTTCTTGTCCAGCCCGGCAAGGCTTGCCGGCCAGCAGTCGTCGTCAAGCTTCTTGGTGTCGAGCTTGGCCTTGTCCAGATACCAGTCCCATTCGTTGCGCTCGGACAGGCCTGCGACACTTTGACCGCGGCTCTTCAGGGTCTGGATGAACTGCTCGCCATCGCGGCGCAGGCGCAGGGCGACGCGGGCCTGGGCGAGTGCGCGGTCGGCGGTGTCGTAATACTGGTTGAACAGCTCATGGCGCGACCAGCCACTCTTGTTGCGCTTTTTCAGCAGCGGATGTTCGCGCAGGGCGAGCAGGGTTTCGCGGCTGGCGCGTAGCTTGATTTCGGTTTCTTTCTGCATGGTGCCGACTGGGTGCCTATGATGTGTGAATGTTGCAGCCTGATGACGCACGGTAGCAGGCGTGATGGCCTGTCCGTATACTTGCCGCCTCTTTCAAGCCGGGGCCATACCCTATGCCAGTCAATCCTTTCGTCAGCTTGTTCGGACGCTCGCCAATCGGCCCGATGCAACAGCATATGGCCAAGTCGCACGAATGTGCAGCGAACCTGGTGCCGCTGTTCCAGGCGGTCATGGCCGAAGACTGGGAGAAGGTCGAGCAGATTCAGCAGCAGATGTCGCAGCTGGAAAACGAGGCTGACAAGCTGAAGAAGAGCGTTCGCCAGCACCTGCCCAAGAGCCTGTTCCTGCCGGTGCCGCGTTCCGATCTGCTTGACCTGCTGAGTGTACAGGACAAGATCGCCAACCGCGCCAAGGACATCGCCGGCCTGATGCTGGGCCGTTGCATGACCATCCCGCAGGCGCTGCAGCCGCAGATGCTGGCCTACGTGCAGCGCAGCGTCGATGCCAGTGCCCAGGCGCTGAAGGCGCTCAAGGAACTGGATTCGCTGCTGGAAACCGGTTTTAGCGGCCGCGAAGCCACGCTCGTCGAGAAAATGGTCGAGGAGCTCGAGGAAATCGAGCGGGAAACCGACCGTATGCAGATCACGGTACGCCGTGCACTTTTTCACCTGGAAAAGGACCTGCCAGCAGTCGACGTGATCTTCCTCTACAAGATCATCGAATGGATCGGTGATGTAGCCGACCGCGCCGAGCGCGTCGGCAACCGTCTGGAACAACTGCTGGCGCGCTGAGGCGCCAGCGTCCTTTCTGGGTTCAACAGGTAGTTTTCCTTATGTCTCTTATTGCGGATTACGGCTTCGTACTCCTGATTCTCGCCTGCGCATTCGGTTTCTTCATGGCCTGGGGCGTCGGCGCCAACGACGTGGCCAATGCCATGGGCACTTCGGTGGGTTCCCGCGCGCTGACCATCAAGCAGGCGATCATCGTGGCGATGATCTTCGAGTTCTGCGGTGCCTACCTGGCTGGCGGTGAGGTTACCGAGACGATCAAGAACGGCATTGTCGATGCTGAAGTCATCTCTCCCGATCTGATGGTGCTGGGCATGATGTCGGCGCTGCTGGCGGCCGGCACCTGGCTGCTGATCGCGACGATGAAGGGCTGGCCGGTTTCCACGACGCATTCGATCATCGGCGCCGTCATCGGCTTCGCCGCGGTCGGTGTATCGACCGACGCGGTGCACTGGGAGGCCATCGGGCCGATCGTCGCTAGCTGGGTGGTCACGCCGATGCTTTCGGGCATCGTCGCCTTCGGCCTGTTCATGAGCGTGCAGAAGCTGATCATCAACACCGATCATCCGTTCGAGAACGCCAAGCGCTTCGTCCCGCTGTACATGTTCCTCACCGGCTTCATGGTCGCGCTGATGACGGTCACCAAGGGCCTCAAGCATGTCGGCCTGACCCTCAGCAGCGGCCAGGGCATCCTGCTGGCGTTCGGCATCGGCCTGCTGGTGATGCTCGCGGGGATCGCGCTGCTCTCGCGGATCAAGGTCGACGTCGAAGCCGACAAGACCTTCCACTTCGCCAGTGTAGAAAAGGTCTTTGCCGTGCTGATGATTTTCACCGCCTGCGCCATGGCCTTCGCGCACGGTGCCAATGACGTCGCCAATGCCGTTGGTCCGCTGGCCGCCATCGTTGGTGTGATCGAGTCCGGCGGTGCGGCCGACATCGCCGCCAAGTCCGCCGTGCCGGGCTGGGTGCTGCTGCTCGGTGCGGTCGGTATCGTCATCGGCCTGGCGACTTATGGCTACAAGGTGATCGCCACCATCGGCAAGGAGATCACCGAGCTGACCCCGAGCCGCGGCTTTGCTGCCGAGCTGGCTACCGCGACCACCGTGGTGGGGGCTTCGGCCATCGGCCTGCCGGTCTCCACGACTCACACGCTGGTTGGGGCGGTGCTCGGCATTGGTATCGCGCGCGGCATCGGCGCGCTGAACCTGGGCGTGGTCGGTTCGATCTTCATGTCCTGGCTGATCACCCTGCCGGCTGGTGCCTTCCTCGCGATCGTCTTCTTCAGCGTGCTCAAGTTCATCTTCACCTGAGTCCAGCGGATACGGTCGACGCCCCGCCTCGGCGGGGCGTTTTCGTTTGCGGGTCCCGTCGTGGTGCGTTTCGTGCTTCACTGGCAGCCCTGTCCGCTCGCATCACGGAGGTAGCCGGTGCCCATTCCCTCGCTCAAGGAGCAGTTTGCCGCGCTCGTCGCAGCGCCCTCCGTCAGTTGCACGCAGCCCGGCTGGGATCAGAGTAACCGCCCGGTGATCGAGTTGCTGGCCGCCTGGCTCGGTGAGCTGGGTTTTGCCTGCGAGACGCCGGAGGTCGCCCCCGGCAAGTTCAATCTGCTCGCCAGCTATGGCAGCGGACCGGGTGGCCTGGTGCTGGCCGGGCACAGCGATACCGTGCCGTTCGATGCCGCGTTGTGGCAGTCCGACCCGCTGAAGCTGCGCGAGGCCGATGATCGCTGGTACGGCCTGGGCAGCTGCGACATGAAGGGCTTCTTCGCGCTGGTCATCGAGGCGCTGCGCCCGCTGCTGGAGCAGCCGTTCCGCCGCCCGCTGCTGATCCTTGCCACCTGCGACGAGGAAAGCTCGATGTCCGGTGCCCGCGCGCTGGCCGCTGCCGGACAGCCGCTCGGGCGCGCCGCGGTGATCGGCGAGCCCACCGGCCTGCGCCCGGTGCGCCTGCACAAGGGCATCATGATGGAACGCATTGATATCCTCGGGCAGAGCGGTCACTCGTCGAACCCCGCCTATGGCCATAGCGCGCTGGAAGCCATGCACGGCGTGATCGGCGAGATGATGACGCTGCGCCGCCAGTGGCAGGGCGAATACGACAACCCGCTGTTCGACGTGCCCAAGCCGACCCTCAACTTCGGCTGCATCCACGGGGGCGACAACCCCAATCGCATCTGCGGCCAGTGCGCGCTGGAGTTCGACCTGCGCCCGCTACCGGGCATGGACCCGCAACAGCTGCGTTCGATCATCCGCCAGCGCCTGCAGCCGCTGGCCGAACAGCACCAGGTGAAGATCGACCTGGCCCCGCTGTTCCCGGCCGTGCCGCCCTTCGAGCAGCCTGCCGAGAGCGAGCTGGTGCGCCTGGCCGAGCGCCTGACCGGCCACCGTGCCGAGGCGGTGGCGTTTGCCACCGAAGCGCCTTATCTTCAGCAGCTTGGCTGCGAGACGCTGGTGCTGGGCCCGGGCGATATCGCCTGCGCGCACCAGCCCGACGAATACCTGCAGCTCGAGCGTATCGAGCCGACCGTGCAGCTGCTGCGCCGGCTGATCGAGCACTACTGCCTGCAGCCGCAGGCCTGAGCCGCCCATCCCAGACGAACAGAACCGCCACGAAGGCTTTTACATGCACGACTATGTCACCTGGCTCCGCGACTCCTCGCCTTATATCAACTCGCACCGTGACCGCACCTTCGTCGTCATGCTGCCGGGCGACGGCCTGGAGCATGCCAACTTCGCCAACATCGTTCACGACCTGGTACTGCTGCACAGTCTCGGCGTGCGCCTGGTGCTGGTCTTCGGCTCGCGTCCGCAGATCGAGGCGCGCCTGGCGGCGCGCGGCATCGAGCCGCGATTCCACCGTGACCTGCGCATCACCGACGGGCCGACCATGGAGTGCGTGATCGACGCCGTGGGCCAGCTGCGCATCGCGCTGGAGGCGCGCCTGTCGATGGACATGGCGGCTTCGCCCATGCAGGGCGCGCGGCTGCGCGTAGCCAGCGGCAACTTCGTCACGGCGCGGCCGATCGGCGTGCTCGATGGCGTCGACTATCACCACACCGGCGAAGTGCGGCGCATCGACCGCAAGGGCATTGGCCGCTTGCTCGACGAGCGCACCATCGTGCTGCTTTCGCCGCTGGGCTATTCGCCGACCGGGGAGATCTTCAACCTTGCCTGCGAGGACGTCGCCACCCGTGCGGCGGTCGACCTCAAGGCAGACAAGCTGGTGCTCTACGGTGCCGAAACCGGCTTGCTCGACGAAAGCGGCAAGCTGGTGCGCGAGTTGCGCCCGCAGCAGATTCCGGCCTACGTCGAGCGCCTTGGCAGCCGCTACCAGGCCGAGCTGCTGGATGCCGCGGCGCAGGCCTGCCGTGGCGGCGTGCGGCGCAGCCATGTGGTCAGCTATGTCGACGACGGCGCCCTGCTCAACGAGCTGTTCACCCGCGATGGCGCCGGCACGCTGGTGACCCAGGAGCAGTTCGAACAGCTGCGCGAGGCGACCATCGAGGATGTCGGCGGGCTGATCGACCTGATCACCCCGCTGGAGGAACAGGGCATCCTGGTGCGGCGTTCACGCGAGGTGCTGGAGCGCGAGGTCGAGCAGTTCAGCATCGTCGAACGCGACGGGCTGATCATCGCCTGCGCGGCGCTCTATCCGATCGCCGACTCGGATGCCGGCGAGCTGGCCTGCCTGGCGGTCAATCCGGAGTACCGCCACGGCGGGCGCGGCGATGAACTGCTCGAGCGCATCGAAGAGCGTGCGCGTGCGCAGGGCCTGAAGAAGCTGATCGTGCTCACCACCCGCACCGCCCACTGGTTCCAGGAGCGCGGCTTCGAGCCGATCGGTGTCGAGCGCCTGCCGGCGGCGCGAGCCTCGCTGTACAACTTCCAGCGCAATTCGAAGATCTTCGAAAAACCGCTCTGAGGCATGCCGGCGGGCGTTGCGCCCGCCGGCGCTGCACTCAGAGGCTCAGGCTGCGCTGGTACTCGGCGACGAAACTGTCGAAATCCAGCTCGTCGGCCGCTTCCATTGCGGCTTGGCGCTCCAGCGACTGATGCGCGGCCGATTCGAACTGATCCAGCTCGCTCGCACTCGGTGCCCGGCTGCGGAAGTAGTCGGCGTGGGCCAGGGTCTGGCGCATGGCGAACTGGCTGAAGCTCTCGCCATTGCGGCGCAGTTCGTCGAGCACGCGCGCCGAGGGCGTGAGGCTGCTGTCGGCGACCTTGGCGCGCTGGTCCGCGAGCGCATCGGCATGCCGCGTATCGCCATGGCTGCGGTCGAGGAGCGCGGCGACCTGGCCGATCCCGTCGAGCAGTTGGTCAGCCCATTCACGCAGCAGTACCTGGGTGCCACAGCGCTGCAACTGGAGTCCGGGGCGCCGGCCCTCCTTGACCACCTTGAGGAAGTTGTCGGTGGCCGCACCGCACTCGCTGTCCGCGAGGCAGGGGCTTTCGTCCAGCACGCAGAACAGCAGGAAGGCATCGAGGAAGCGCGCCTCGCTGGCGTCGATGCCCAGCGGCAGGAATGGGTTGATGTCCAGGCAGCGCACTTCGATGTACTGGATGCCACGGGCGCGCAGCGCCTGCAGTGGTCGTTCGCCGGTCGCGGTGACGCGCTTCGGGCGGATGTTGGAGTAGTACTCGTTTTCGATCTGCAGGACGTTGGTGTTGAGCTGCTGCCAGTTGCCCGCGGCATCCTTGGTACCCAGCGCCTCGTACGGTGCGTAGGGCGTGGAGACGGCGCGGAAGAGGCTCTCGGTGTAGCTCGACAGGTCGTCGTAGCAGGGTGTGAGGCCGGCCTGGGCGTTGTTCTGGTAGCCCAGGTCGCTCATGCGCAGGCTGGTGGCGTACGGCAGGTAGAGCGTGTCGGCGTCTAGCGTTTCGAGCTGGTGCTGGCGACCGCGCAGGAAGCCGGCGTCCAGTGCCGGCGAGGCGCCGAACAGGTACATCAGCAGCCAGCTGTAACGGCGGAAGTTGCGGATCAGGCCGATGTAGCGTGTCGAACGATAGTCGCGCTCGGAGCGGTCATCGCCGTCGTCGGCCTGCAGCACCGGCCACAGCGCTTCGGGCAGCGAGAAGTTGTAGTGGATGCCGGCGATGCATTGCATGGTCTTGCCGTAGCGCAGCGCCAGGCCCTGGCGGTAGACGTGCTTGAGCCGGCCGATGTTGGAGCGGCCGTATTCGGCGATCGGGATGTCCGCCTCGCCCGGCAGTGGGCAGGGCATCGACGGGCTCCAGAGGAACTCGTCGCCGAGCTTGGCATAGGTGAAGCGATGGATGGCTTCGAGTTCGGCCAGGGTATTGTCCGGATCGCTATCGGTGCCGGTGATGAACTCCAGCAGCGCCTCGGAGTAGTCGGTGGTGATCTGCGGATGGGTCAGCGCCGAACCCAGTGCGCTCGGGTGCGGCGTCATGGCCAGCTGGCCGCGTGCATCGACGCGCAGGCACTCGCGTTCGATCCCGTGCAGGCATTGGCTGAGCAGCGGCAGATGGGAGGGCTCGGCCAGCAATGCCAGGCGGTGGGAGAGGGGTGCGCTCAACTTTGTGGATTCCTTCACGCGACGGTCGGCCCAATATGGGGATGGAAACGCTGCTTCACAAGAGGCAGCGTTGCTTCGACCGTTGTCGACGCCTGCCGACTCCGCGGGCGGCGCGTGGCCTGTGCCAAACAGGCCACTAAAGGCAGGCGAAGGTCGCCTGGGCCTTGGCGATCAGTTTTTCGCCCTGGTGCACCTCGGCTTCGAGCACCTGGGTGCGTCGGCCGCCGTGCACCACCCAGGCCCGGCAGCGCAGCTCGCCATCGGTGACCGGGCGGATGTAGTTGACCTTGCACTCCAGGGTCACGCTGTTCGGCGAGCCGTCGCCGAGGCTGTGGCTGGCCTGGCCCATGGCGGTGTCGATCAGCGAAAACAGTGCGCCGCCATGCAGCTTGCCATGCAGATTGCGCAGGCCGTCGTGCATGGTCAGGCCGAGCACGGCCTCGCCCTGACCGACCTGATGAATCTCCAGACCTAGCAGGCGACCGAAGGCGCTGGAATTGCCTACAGCCTCGACTTCGATGCTCATGCTCATTTCCTCAGTTGTTTGGCGTTGGCGAATAGCGCGGCCATGGCCGCATTGGCTGGTGCCGGCTTGTCTTCACGGGCATGGCGCTCGCTGCGCGGGGCGTTGCCGCGTGGCTTGCCGCCACCTCGCGGACCATCGGTCTTCTCGCCTGGCGTGTCGCTCATGCGCATGGACAGGCCGACGCGGTTGCGCGGGATGTCCACTTCCATGACCTTGACCTTGACGATGTCGCCGGCCTTGACTACCTCGTAAGGGTCCTTGACGAACTTCTCCGACAACGCACTGATGTGCACCAGGCCGTCCTGGTGCACGCCGATGTCGACGAAGGCGCCGAAGTTGGTGACGTTGGTCACCACGCCTTCGAGCACCATGCCGGGGTCGAGGTCGCTGAGCTTCTCGACGCCATCCTGGAATTCGGCGGTCTTGAACTCCGGGCGCGGGTCGCGGCCGGGCTTGTCCAGTTCGCCGAGGATGTCGGTGACCGTCGGCAGGCCGAAAGTGTCGTCGGTGAACTGCTTGGGATCCAGGCGCTTGAGGAACGCCGAGTCGCCGATCAGCGAGCGGATGTCACGGCCGGTATCGGCGGCGATGCGCTTGACCAGCGGATAGGTTTCCGGGTGCACCGCCGAGGCGTCCAGCGGGTTGTCGCCGTTCATCACGCGAAGGAATCCGGCGGCCTGTTCGAAGGTCTTGTCGCCCAGGCGCGGCACCTTCTTCAGTTCGCTACGGGACTTGAACGCGCCGTTGGCATCGCGGAACTGCACGATGTTGTTGGCCAGCGTCGCGTTGAGGCCGGAAATGCGTGCCAGCAGAGCGGCGGAAGCGGTATTCACGTCGACGCCGACGGCGTTCACGCAATCCTCGACCACCGCGTCCAGCGAGCGCGCCAGCTTGAGCTGGGACACGTCGTGCTGGTACTGGCCGACACCGATGGATTTGGGGTCGATCTTCACCAGCTCGGCCAGCGGGTCCTGCAGGCGGCGGGCGATGGACACGGCACCGCGCAGGGACACGTCCAGATCGGGGAATTCCCTGGCCGCCAGTTCCGAGGCCGAATACACCGAGGCGCCGGCTTCGCTGACCATGATCTTGGTGAGCTTGAGACCGGGCACTTTCTTGATCAGCTCGCCGGCCAGCTTGTCCGACTCGCGGCTGGCGGTGCCGTTGCCGATGGCGATCAGGTCGACCGCGTGCTTGGCGCACAGCTTGGCGAGGATCGCCAGGGTGCCGTCCCAGTCGTTGCGCGGTGCGTGCGGATAGACGGTGGCGGTTTCCAGCAGCTTGCCGGTGGCGTCGACCACGGCGACCTTGCAGCCGGTGCGCAGGCCGGGGTCCAGCGCCAGCGTCGCGCGCGGGCCGGCCGGCGCGGCGAGCAACAGGTCGTGCAGGTTGCGGGCGAACACGGAGATGGCTTCGTCCTCGGCCTTGTCGCGCAGCTCGCCGAGCAGGTCGGTTTCCAGGTGGGTGTAGAGCTTGACCTTCCAGGTCCAGCGCACCACCTCGCCCAGCCACTTGTCCGCCGCTCGGCCACGGTTGGCGATGCCGAAGCGCTCGCCGATCATGCCTTCGCCGGGGTGCATGCTGCCCGGCGTCTCGTCGCCGATCTTGAGGCTGACACTGAGGATGCCTTCGTTGCGCCCGCGGAAGATCGCCAGTGCACGGTGCGAGGGAGTGTTCTTCAGCACTTCGTCGTGCTCGAAGTAATCGCTGAACTTGGCGCCTTCGGTTTCCTTGCCCGGCACCACGCGGGCGCTGAGGGTGGCGTTGTGCTTGAGGAACTCGCGCAGCTTGGCCAGCAGGTCGGCGTCCTCGGCGAAGCGCTCCATGAGGATGTACTTGGCGCCTTCGAGCACCGCCTTGGCGTCGGCGAAGCCCTTTTCGGCGTCGATGAAGCGCTCGGCTTCCTGCTCCGGCGTGAGCTCGGGATTGCTGAACAGCGCATCGGCCAGCTCGCCGAGGCCGGCCTCCAGGGCGATCTGGCCCTTGGTGCGGCGCTTCTGCTTGTACGGCAGGTAGAGGTCTTCGAGGCGGGTCTTGGTGTCGGCCAGATCGATTTCGCGCTTGAGCTCGGGCGTCAGCTTGCCCTGTTCCTCGATGCTGGCGAGGATCGAGACGCGGCGTTCGTCCAGCTCGCGCAGGTAGCGCAGGCGCTCTTCCAGGTTGCGCAGCTGGGTATCGTCGAGGCTGCCGGTGACTTCCTTGCGGTAACGGGCGATGAAGGGCACGGTGGAGCCTTCGTCGAGCAGCGCCACGGCGGCGGCGACCTGTTGCGGGCGCACGCCCAGCTCGTTGGCGATACGGGAATTGATGCTTTCCATGTGTTGTCCTGCGGGCGGAATGGCGGCCGGCCGGCCGGAAAAGGGCGGCAGTATACCTGCCGCCGCCGCATGACGGTCCTGCGAATGATCGGCTCGCTGCGGCTCAGCGGAATTCGGCGTACGGCGACAGGGGTTCGACCGGCCAGGACAGATCGCCACGCCAGGGCGCGAAGCTGTAGCGAAGGAATATCAATGCGTTGCTCGGTGCGTAGTCCTCGCTGTAGACCCAGTTCAGCGCGCCACCGAGCACCAGGTGATCGCTCAGGCGCCGTTCGAACAGGCCCTGAAACCGGTAGCTGACGCCACGGCTGCTCGATCCGGCTATCTCTTCGGCGGCGGCCTGGGGCGTGATCACGTCGGCGAACCTGGCGTTCAGCGCGTCGAGCGGGTAACGCCGGCTGTCGGCACTGCTCGATGCCGACCAGCCGACACCGCCCTCGAGCAGGACGGACCAGTCGGCATTGCGCCAGGCGTAGCTCACCGGCACGCCGATGGAGTTGTACTGCCGCGGGCTCCAATAGCCACCCTGGCCCAGGGTATGGCCGCTGAGATCGCGCTCGTAGCCGAAATGGATGAAGGTCAGGCCGGTCCGCAGGCGCTCGTCGACGCGGTCGAGCCACTTGTAGTAGTAGCCGGCCATGGCGGTCAGCCGGCGATTGTCCGCGACCTTCTCGCCCCTGAGCCAGTGCTGGCCCAGGTTGGCCCAGACCCCATGGGCGCCGCCCTGGTCCCAGCTCAGGCCGAGGCTGACTCCGTTGGCGGTGACGGCGCCCCAGCGGGTTCCGGTGCCGGGGTCGAGGCTGCCGCCGTAGGACAGCAGCGAATTGCTCATCGGACGCCGGGAGGCGGTGAGCGACCAGCCCAGCGGCCCGAGGTCGCCATTGCCGGTCACGCCCGCGAAGACATTGTCGATCTCGAAACCCTGGCTGAAGCCAGCGTCGAGCTCCAGCCGCTCGCTCTGCAGGCCCCCGGCGAACATCAAGGCGCTGGCCTGCTGCGGCTTGCCTGCGCAGCCGCCGACCTCGCGGCAGCTGCCGAAGTCGGGGCCGCGGCCGGTCCCCTCATCGGCTTCGAGCGAGCCGGCGTCGAGGTCGATGCGCTCGGCGCGCAGGAAGCGGCTCCGGCCATCGCCCGGCCAGTCCAGGTGCAGCAGGGTGGTATCGGCCTGCAGTTCCGAGATGCCCGGCGTGCCGTCATCATTGCGCCAGCCCAGATGGTGCTGCAGCGTCAGGGTCGGGTTCTGCGCCTGATAGAGATCGGCCAGGTCGCTGCGCAGGCCGCGCGCGAGCCAGTCGTCGTCCGGGTTGGCACGAGTGGCCTCGGTCATGGCTGGGATGTCGGCCTCGGCGGCGAGCAGGCCGGCGTCGACCATGGCCTGACGGTAAAGGGCGAGGGCCTGCCGGGGGTCGGTGGTGCTCAACAGGCGCGCGGTATCGCGACGCAGCAACGGATCGGCGGCCGGCTGCTGCCGTTCGAGTGCCGTCAGTTGTGCGCGCGCGCTCTACCTCGCCGACGGCGGCCCAGCTGTTGGCCAGCCGGCGCCGGCTGTTGAGGTCCTCGGAGGCCAGTTGCGGAGCGTCGTGCTCCAGCGCGGCACGGGCGTCCGCCAGGCGACCGGCAGCCACCAGCACTTCGATTCGGGCCAGGCGCGCCCCGGCATGCTCGGCATCGAGCGCCAGCGCTTGTTGCAGGTAGTCGAGCGCCTTGCCGGTTTCGCCGCGCGCGTCGGCCCAGTCGGCCAGCATCACCAGGTCCTCCGGCGGGCCGTCATTGGCACGCACTGCCTGTTCGACCAGCTCGATGGCGGCAGGCTCGCGGCCGGATCCGCGCAGCTTGTCGGCGCGGACCAGCAACTGGCGGCGCTGCACGCGGGTGGCCAGGGCCTGCATGTCGTCGGTCCATTGCCTTTGCGGAACCGCATGCAGCGTCGCCAGCGCCGCGCCATCGCGTTGCGCACCGGCCAGATAGAGGGCGTGGGCGTAGCGCGCGGCCGGGTCGCCGGCCTGGTGCCGAAGCAGGTCGGCGAAGACCGCATCGGCCTGGCGTGCCTGTCCAAGCTCCTGCAGCACGCCGGCCAACTGGTAGGCGAGCCAGGGACCGTCCGGGGCGATTGTGCGGGCCTGCCTCAGGGCCTGGCTGGCGGCTGTCCGGTCCTGTGCCTGCAGGGCACGATCGGCGCTGCGCTGGTAGCGCTCGAGCAACAGGTCGTTGCGCAGGGGCGCGAAGGTCCGGCGCTGGGCCGGCGCAAGCGATTCGATGAAAGCCAGTGCGCGCTCGCTGGACTGGCTCCGGTAGAGTCCGACTAGCCCGCGAATGGCGCTGGCGTTGTCAGCCTCGAGCGCGAGGACTTGCCGATAGCCCCGTTCGGCATCCTCGGCCCGGCCCTGACTCTCGGCAACGCGGGCCAGGCCGAGGCGGGCGAACAGGCTGTCCGGTTGCTGGCGCAGGGCGGTGCTGTAGAGCGCTGCCGCCCTTGCCTGATGGCCTTGCTCGAGCGCCATGTCGGCCTGCTCCAGCGTCAGCCAGTGGCGTGTCGCCGCGATCAGGTCGTTCCACTGGGTGAGGTTGTCGATGTCATCCTCATGGGTCCTGGCGCGTTCGAAGTAGCGAATCGCCTGGGGCCGGTGGCCGGGGCGCATCAGTGCCCGGCCCAGCCCGCCGAGGAAGGTCGGTTCCTCGGGATAGCGCTCGAGGGCCTGGCGCAACAGCACCTCGGCCGCTTCGTCCTTGCCGCGCGAAACCAGCTCCAGGCCCTGCTGGCCGGCCCGCCAGAAGGGGTCCGCGCTGAGCCTGCGGGTCCGCTCGAGATGCTGGCGAGCGTCTTCGGCGAAGCGCCCGCTGGCATAGCGCTCGACAAAGCTCTGCCAGCCGGCCAGCGTTTTGGCACCGATCGGCTGGGAGACGAGGTATTCGAACTCGCGCTGAGCGGCGGCATCCGTCGCGATAGGGTTGCGACCGAGCTCGGCCAGCAGCCTCAGGGCCGCTTCATCCTGTCCGGCATCGAACAGCAGGTTGGCGAGCAGCTGGCGTGCCGGTGCGTTGCCCGGGTATTGCCGGTCCAGCATGCGCAGGGCGCTGATGGCCTGCTCCCGCTGAGCCGGACGGGCGCTTCGCAGCCGCCAGTACTCGACGGCCAGGTCCAGCGTCGGCGGTGCATCGCCGAAGATCGCCGTCAGGCCGGCGAGGGCGTCATCGGGGCGGCCGGCCAGCGCGGCCAGGCGTGCCTGCTGCAGGCGCTGCTGGGTCTGCTCGCTGGCCAGCGCCGATAGTTGGCGTGCACGGTGTTTGACGTCGCGACTGGCCTCCCCAGCCGATTGCAGCCGATCATGCAGGGCGCGGACCCGGGCGTAGTCGCGCTGGCGTAGCGCCAGGCGCATCTCGGTCAACTGCACCTGTGGGTGCCCGGGCGCGATCAGACGCAGGCGATTCAGCGCATCGCCGATCAGATCGTCACGGTTGAGCGCTTCCCCGGCCCGTGCCTGGGCGAGCAACCAGGCCAGTTGCTGCGAACGGTCGCGAGGACCTTCGGCCTGCGCCGAGCAGGCCAAGGCGAGCAGTAGCAGCGTCGGCAGCAGCCTGTTCATCGAGACTGGCTTCACTGGTCATCCGCGAGACGGCGGGCGGCCGCCCAACGCAGGGCGCGCCAGAGGACGATGGCCAGCAGCACGATGCTCAGCGTTGCCATGAAGGCCAGCAGTACCGGGTGTTCGGACAGGTGGAACCAGAGCAACAGCCACCAGGGCAGCTCGCCGACATAGTAGGGTTCGCCGACGGAATGGCTGCTCACGCCGCTGTCGCGGATCAGCGCTACGGAGCCGGCGAAGGCCTGCTGTTTGCCGACGTCACCGAGCGCTTCACGCAGCAGGTGGTAGTCGTCATCCGAGGTCGCCAGCAGTGCGACCACGCTGCGCTGTTCGTGGAAGGGCGACTGCAGGCCGAGCACGGCCGCCAGTGGCGCGCTGGCCTGCATCGCCAGAGTCGTTGTGCCGCCGCTGCTGTCGCCGGGGCGTGCAGCCTTTTGCATGAGCCAGCTGCGTTGGGCTTCGAGCATCGCGGGAAGTTGTTTCGCGGTGCGCAGCGCATCGGGCAGCTTGCCGATCAACAGCAGGTCGGCGTCCGCCGTTCGGGCTTCGTTCCAGTCATCGCTCAGGCGAACGCCCAGGGCGGGATAGCCGACATGGGAACCGATCAGGCTCAGCGTGTCGAGCAGGGTGCCGGCCTCTGATGCGGTGGGCTTTTCGGGCACCACTACGAGGGTTTCGGAGAGGTCGGCCATGCGGCTGAATGGAAAGCCGCTGCGCACGAAGGCCTTGAGATCCGGCATGGCCATGTAGTGGTGGTAACCGGAAAGGTCGATGGTCGAGCTCTCGTCGATCGCCGCCTGGATGTTGGTCGGCAGGTAGGTCTGGCAGTGGTCGCGCTGGGCGTTGCCCAGCTTGCTGGCGAAGTTGAATTCGAAACGGACCTTGTTGCGCATGCCCATCTTCAGTGCCGGCACCAGCAGGTCCTCGCTTTCGGCCGAGGCATCCGGGGCGAGCACCGACAGGCGCAGGTTCTCCACGCTGCTGCGGCTGTCATTGGGCTTCAGGGCGATGCTGCTGATGTACTGGTCGTTGACCGTGACGTTCAGTCTCGATTCGTCGAGCGTCGCCGGCGGTGTGTAGCGGTAGCGCGTGGTCAGCGGGATGCCCTGGTTGCGCCAGACGAACAGATCCGGCGGCAGGTTGATGTCCAGCGAGATCGGGTAGGGCTGCAGGCCGCTCACCTGGAGCTGCTGCGGATAGGCGATCAGTTCGGAGAACGTTACCGGTCGATCGGTGCGAATCCAGTTTGGTGCATCGTAGGGCTGGCGCGGTGCGGCCTCGACCTGTTCGATGGCCACCCGGCTGCCGCGCAGCTGTCCCTGATCGAGCGCCAGCGCGGTCGCGGCCTGGACCAGGTCGGCCTCGTTCCGCCCGAGGACCAGCAGCAGCTTGCTGTAGCGGTCGGCAGGATGGTCGATCAGCTCGACGACCGGACCCTCCACCGGCGGGTGGTCGCGTAGCAGCGGCGGACGATGGTCATTGGTGGCGAACACGACAGCCGGCTGCGGGTACCAGGGCATCTGTGGCAGTTCACCGTAGTGCACCGGAAAACTGGCACCGCGCCAGGCGGCGCGGGTGCCGAAATAGGAGGCCAGGATGCCGGCCGCACGCAGCATTTGCGGTGCCGGCGCATCGGCGAAGAGGATCGGCAGGCGCAGCGGGGTGCTGTCGCGCTGGTCGAAGAACGGCAGGGGGAACCAGGCCAGGTCGCTGGCGATGTCCAGCGCCTGCTCGTGCAGCACGACGCGGCTCTGGCGGCCGAGGTTGAGCCAGAGGCCGCTATGCGCCGGGTCCTCGCAGATATCGGTGTAGTGACCGACGAACTCGACCCTGATGCGGTTGAAATCGCCGAGCAGGTACGGGTCCAGGACGATGTCCTGGCGAACCCGCTGGCCGAGCTGGTCCTGAGTGATGGGCAGGGTGCGCATCAGTTCGTCGTTCAGGTAGATGCGCAGATGCGAGAGCACTGGCAGCAGCGCAGGCGAGGGCGTGTAGTCGAGCATCAGGCGCGCATCGGTGGCGATCCGGTCGCGGCGCAGCTGGAATTCCACCTGTTCGGCGTTGCGAATGCCCAGTAGCAGTTGATCCTGCGGCCGACCCAGCTCGGTGAAGCTGCGGCTGGTCTGCCACGAGGGAGGCAGGTCGGCTTCCGGCAGCTCCGCTCCCGCTTCTTCGGGGGCAGACAGGGCCTGGCAAGTGGCGAGGATCATAAAGCACAGCACCAGCAGGGATAGTCGACGTTTCATGTTCGGTGTTCCAGTGGGCGAGCGATCGGCGTGCGTGGGCAGAAGCTGAGCAGCCACGCCGCCAGACGAAAGAGCGGACGCAGGGGTTTGCCGAACCCGGCGGGAAGATATTCGAGCAGGCGGTAATAACCGCGGCCACCCAGGCGCAGCACTTCGATGAAGCTGTGCAGCGGTCGGTCGGCTTCGAACTGATCGTGACGATTGAGCCAGACATCCTCTCGCGCGAAGGTGCACTGCACGAAGTCGATCTGCTGGCTCAGGTCCAGTTCATCGAGGCGAAGGCCGAGGTGCGTGCCGGCCAGGCGCGTCACCTGCGCGGGAAAGGCGAACTCGCGCTCGCCCCGGCGCAGTAGCAGCTGCACCCTATCGTCCGGCGCAACCGGCAGCGGCATCGACAGTTCGAGGCCGGCGCCGCTGTCGGAGAAGTCGCCCAGCGTGCAGGGGTGTACGTGGCCGCTGGGGAGGCGGAGCGAGGCCGGAAGCTTGGCCAGGACCCGGTGCGAGCGGCGCACCTGACGGACCTCCGCAGCCACCGCGACCGCGGTGCCGATGATCAGCAGGTTGTAGAGGACCCAGATCGTGCTGACCAGTACCGTGGCGATCTCTGCCGTGGGACCGTAGATGATTCGCCAGGCGGCGAAACCCAGCCCGAGCGCATTGAGAAGCGCCAGCAGCAGATAGGGACGGGCGATATGCCAGTCGAACTGGTTTTCGTCCATCAGGCTGCCCTTGGCGGTGACGTTGAACTTGCCCTTGCCGGGGTTGAACAGCGCTACCGTGGTCGGGCGGGCGATGTACCAGGCCAGGACCGTCTCGTAGACCTCGCCCCAGAACGAGTGCCGATGCTTGCCCTGCAGGCGGGCGTTGGTCAGGCTGGCGTGGATCATGTGCGGCAGCACGTAGAGGACGATCAGCAGCGCTGGCGCGTAGATGATGTAGGCATGCAGCAGGAGGAAGGCCAGCGGCGCGGTCAGGTAGATCAGCCGGGGCAGGCCGACGAGGAAATGCAGCATCGCGTTGGCGTAGCACAGGCGCTGGAATATCGTCAGTCCCTTGCCCAGCAGCGGGTTGTCGGTGCGGAAGATCTGCGCCATGCCGCGCGCCCAGCGGATGCGCTGGCCGATATGTGCGGACAGGCTTTCGGTGGCCAGGCCGGCGGCCTGCGGCGTGCGCAGGTAGGCCGAGTTCCAGCCGGCACGGTGCAGGCGCAGCGCGGTGTGCGCGTCCTCGGTGACGGTTTCCACCGCGAAGCCGCCGATGCTTTCGATTGCCGAGCGACGCAGCACCGCGCACGAGCCGCAGAAGAATGCCGCATTCCACATATCGTTGCCGTTCTGTACCAGGCCGTAGAACAGCTCCCCTTCGTTGGGCTTGTGGCGGAACGAGCCGAGGTTGCGCTCGAACGGGTCCGGCGAGAAGAAGTGGTGCGGGGTCTGCACGAGCGCCATCTTCGCATCACGCACGAACCAGCCGGCGGTGACCTGGAGAAAGGAGCGGACCGGGACGTGATCGCAATCGAAAATGGCGATCAGCTCGCCGGAGGTCACGCCGAGCGCATGATTGAGGTTGCCGGCCTTGGCATGGCGGTTGTCCGGGCGGGTGATGTAGCCGATGCCCACCTCTTCGGCAAACTGCCTGAATTGTTCGCGGCGGCCGTCGTCGCACAGGTGGATGCGCAACCGGTCTGCCGGCCAGTCCAGTCCCAGGGCGGCGAGCACGGTGGTGCGCACCACCGAGAGGTCCTCGTTGTAGGTCGGGATCAGCAGGTCGACGCTCGGCCATTGCTGCGGTGAGTCGGGCAGCGGCGCCGGCTGGCGGTCCAACGGCCAGCAGGTCTGCACGTAGCCGAGGATCAGGACCAGCCAGGAGTAGCTCTCGGCCAGCAGCAGGATCAGCCCGCAGGCGAGGTCGAACGACGAATCCCACTTCAGCGTGGCGCTGTAGCGCCACCAGATGTAGCGGCAGGAGATGATCGTCGACAGCACGATCAGCATGAGTACGGCAAAACGTCCCGGCATGCGCCTGACGAGCAGGGCCAGCCCCCACAGCAGGAGCACGAAGACCAGCTGCGCGCCGTAGCTGAACGGCTCGGTCACGCACAGCAGCGCGAGCAGCATGGCCACGATCGCCACGACGGCCTGAAGCGCAAACCTGAGTGGCGCTGACAGCGCGTCGAGCAGGCGGTCGATCCGCTCGCCCGAGCGTGCCAGCATGCTCACCGGTCCTGACGACAGGGACCCGGCCAGCCGGCGACGGCGGCGTAGTGTCTCTCGCAGGGAGGCCGCCCAGCGCAACCGGCGGGGCGCCGGGTTGTTGTTCACTGCCGCACGCGGACGGGACGGGCGTACCAGCAGTAGCCAGACGGTCTGCAGCATGACGCGCAACGGGTCGCCGAAGGACGGCTGCTTGCCCGACAGGTGCGGATACAGCCTCTGCCGGTCGGCAAGCACGGCCTGCCAGGCCGGGCTTTCCAGGCGCAGCAACAGGGCAGCGAGCAGATAGCCGAGCGTCCACTGAGCCGCTGCCAGGCGCCCCGCACCGCGGCTGAAACGAAGATGGCGGTAGTAGCCCGGGATGCTAGGCATGCGCGCGGCCCGCCTTGCGTGCCAGGCACCATAGCGCCAGGTTGCGCAGGTCGCCCGCCGCCTGGCTGTGCGGAGCGTAGAGCCCCACCGGCAGTTTGTGCGCCAGGGCTTCGCCGACGGCTTCGTCCTCGTGGATGATCTGCAGCGGTCGATTCTCACTGTAGGTCGTGCGCCACAGCAGCAAGAGGTCGCGCTGCAGCTGGCTGGCCGGATTGAAGCGGTTGACCAGCAGCAGGTCTGCCTGTGTCGCGAGGTGTCTGTGCAGCAGGGTATGGCAACCGGGCGCAGGCGTGGCTATGTCGATCAGCAGGTCGGTGCCGTCACCGATCGGCACTGAGTACGGACTGCCGCTGCGCGGCGGCAGGTCGAACAGTACCCAGTCGTGGAACGGCCGCAGTTGCGCGCAACGCGCTTGCCAATAGCTTGGCTGCAGCTCCAGCAACTGGTCGATCCGGCGCGTTTCGGCCGGCGAGAGGCGGCCGTAGGGCAGTATGTGCAGGCCCGGGCGCACCTGCAGGGCGTCGTTCCACGCCGTACCGTCGAGCTGCGCCCGAGCCCAGCCCGCCGCGTTGGCCAGATCGTCGCCGAAATGCACGCGAGCAAGGTCGCCCGCACTGTGGTCGATCAGCAACACCCTTTCGCCCTTTTCGTGCAGGGCCTGGGCGAGACCGCACAACACTGCAGTCGCGCCGGTGCCGCCACACAATCCACGCAGTGCAAGCCGGTTCATGCCCGCTGCTCCTCGGCGGCCGCCGCCACGTGGTCGGCCACCGATGCGCGCAGCGCGCTATCCAGCGCGCGGGTGCTTTCCGTCTCGGCCAGCAGCGGCCAGCGGCGTACTGCCTGCTCCAGGGCGTTCGAGGCCGAGATATCCAGGTAGCGCAGCTGTGGCATGCGCAGATGCTGGCGAAGGACCGATACGTCGTCGAGCGGAGGCTGGGGCATGGGCTTACTCGAAACGCTTCGGATAGGGCAGCCACACGGCCTGGCCGTTGACGCGCACGTAGGGCTTGCCCTCGTATTCGATGACCTGTGCGCCGGCGGTTTCGGAGACCGGTTCGGTCGCCGGCAGGCCGGCAACCAGCGTCGCCAGGTCCGCTGCGCTGGGTGCGCTCTGTGCTGCGTACAGGCGCGATACCAGCTCAGACAGGGCCAGGAAGCTCGATGGCTGCGCGACATGCAGCGGCCCGTCGCCGGCCTGCAGATCCATGCCGATCAGCTTCAGGCCGACTGGGACCTGGGTGATCGAGGCACGAGGAATCTCGCGCATTCCGGCGATCTGCATCCTGTCGCCATGCAGCGCGGCGCCGTGCTCCGGGACGATGAGCAGCGCGACGCGCCGACCGCTGCGCTCCAGTTCGTCGATGAAGCTGTCCAGATCGCCCAGCAGGCGCTGGGCCCGCAGCTTGTAGTCCGCCGACTGGGCCTGACCGTCAGGCCCGAGTATGCGGTTGCCGTCGTGCAGGCTGATGCTGTTGTAGAACAGCCCCACGTGCGATTCGGTTAGCGACTGGCGGTGCTTCCACCAGCCTCGCAGCACGTCGAGGTCACGGCTGATGGGGGAGCCGTCGAAGCCGGCCATGGCGCGTGGGAAACGCTGGCTCGGCAGCGCCGGTTGCGGCAGGCCCTGGGCGGTCACATCGTCGCTGAAGCCGTCGAAGCGCCCGTTGTGGTTGAACAGGGTTTCGGCGTGAAAGCCGAGGTTCGCCAGGTTCTGGAACAGCAGGCACTGCTCGGGCGCCGGCTGGTAGAGCGCCTGGTGGCGCGGCTGGCCGCAGCTGGCGCGTAGCAGGCGGATCGCTGCCGGCCCGCTGTAGGAGGTGGCCGAGTTGAAGCGATCGAAGAGCACGTCCATTCGCTCGAACAGTGCATTTTCCTTAAGTCCGACGGCATCGAGGTCTTCCCAGGCGAGCGAGCAGACATTGACCACCAGGACGTCGAATGCGGCGGTCTGCTCGTTTCGCGGAGGGAACAGCGTCTGGCGGCTGGCTTCGCTGTCGAAAAAGCGCTGCAGCCAGTTGTCCAGCGTGGTGGTGTCGGCCACCGTGCGCTCCGTCGGCACACTGGATGCGACGGCGGTGGCCACCTGTGGTGCGCTCGGGACGAGCGCCGGTACGGCGGTGGGCAGCCAAAGCCAAAGCAGCCCGAGCAGGGTGAAACTGGTCATCCGTAACCACTGGAACAGATAGCTGTAACCGATTAACAGCAGGACCAGAACGGCGATGGCCTGCCAGTCCAGAAAACGCCCGGCCAATTCCAGCAGGTACGCCGGAGTGAAGTCCAGCACGCCCGGCTGCGCCAGCAGGCGCTGGAACGGAGGCAGCCAGGTTTCCTGATACAGCAGCGCGGCTCCGGCCGGAATGGCGATTATCTGCCGGGTGCCGCGTAACAGCATGCCGGGCAAGGGGATGCTGAGCAACGCAGCCAGCACTATGTTGGGCAGCGGCTGGATATCCACCAGGCCGAGTGCGAACAGTACGAACTTGCCGATGAAATACAGGTTCCAGTGGCCCAGGCCGGGCCAGCGGCTTGCATGGCCGGTATGCAGGGAAGGTGGCTGCGGGACAGTCATGAGCGCTCTTCCCGCGTGCGCTCCGAGCGGTAGCGAACGCCCGTGCGGCGAAGATGACGGGGCGGCAGCAACCGGTCGAGCCGTGCGAGCAACGGCTGCCAGCAGCTTGCGAGCAGCCATCCGAGGAGTGCACCCACGCCGATGAAGAGCAGGGCCAGTTCGAGCAACGAGCCGCTGGTCACGAGTGGGATTCCTTGCTCAGTTCGAGGCGCACGGCCCTGGGCGCGAGCATCTTGACTGCCGGAGGCTCGGGTTCGGATGACTTCGCCATCGAGGGGCTGAACTGTTCCTCGAGAAATAGCGGACTGCCAAGCGCGTCCAGGCCGGCGAGTCGCTCGAAACTGACAAACAGCTCCTGCCAGCTCAGCGGGAAAATATTCTCCAGCGCAGCTTCCACGGTTTCGCTGCGGCATGCGAACAGGAACAGGTAGAGTCCGCCCGCGGTGAGGCAGGCAATGTCTCCCTGACGGCGGAAGCGCGATTCGGCGATCAGGCTTTCAGCACCGAGACCGGGCAGTGGCCGCATGTGCAGCAGGCTGTGCTCCAGTTCTCCGAAATCCTTGGCCGCCCACATGTGTCGCACCGCGTCGGCGAAGGCACGAGGCGTCAGCCGGCCGCGTAGTGGCAAAGGCTTCGAGCGGTCGAGACTGTCCGTGATATCGGCCGGGCTCTGGCGCTGCCAGACATGGCCCTGGATGCCGTCGATGAGCGTGAACATGCGCGACGGCGGCGTACCGAACGGCACCACCAGCGAAGCACCGGCGGCGATCAGCAGCTGGTCGTCACGGTAGCGAAGGCAGGGTGTCGTTTCTCGTACGATCAGTTTCAGCTTGCTGCCGCTGGCGCGGCGCAGGCTATCCAGCGCCACGGCCAGTTCGTCGACTTCTCCGCTGCGGCCTATGCCGAGGACGATCGTGGCGTGGCGGGCCGTTGCGGCACGATGCAGCAACTGGTGCCTGTCGGGATACACGTACCAATTGAGCGGATCTGCCATGCTGCCTTCCAGCGCGCTTCGCTCGGCGTGGACCTCGTTACGGTCCGGCGCCGCCTCGTCTTCCGACGCTGCCTTCGCCAGCAGCTGGAGAGTCTGGAAGCCATTTTCCTGCTCGACGAGGAGGATCTCGCGCGCGCCCTCTGAGCGTGGCCGGCTGTGCCAGTAGTGGACGGTGAGCCGGGGCGCACCCTGTTCCCGGTGGAGCTGGGCAAATCCCGAAAGGCCGGGAATTCGACCGGACAGCTGCCCGGCTAGGCCGGCCGGGTCACCTTCGGATACGATCAGCAGCGTCGCGCTCCGGCGCGTCAGCCAGGCCTGGAGCATTTCTGCCCACTGTGCCAGTGCGCTAGTGGAGAAGACCTCGCTGGGCAGGGCGATGATGATCAGGCGATGCTCCACGCGAGTGGCGCGGTCGAGTTCCGATGGCAGCAACCGCCGCATTGCGCTCATGCGCTTGCTGGATATGGTCAGGAGGACCAGCTCCCGGGGGCCCTGTTCAGGCTGGAGATCGCGCAGCAGCTCCAGCTGGCAGTTGGCCGAGCTGACCAGGATCGCGCGCTCTCGGGGCGCGCCGATCAGTGCCTGGCGCAGCATGCGGACGGCGTCATGCGGCTGTGTGGCCTGCAGCCACTGGATGGTGCCGATCGCGTAGGTCAGCGTGCCCAGCAGAAGGTCTTCGGTACCCAATGATGCCGGACGCATTTCGGAAACACGATGACTCAAGGGGACACCTGCGGTTGGACGTCTGATGTGGGGACAGCTGGCTATCGGCCAGGTAACTGTCCGGCTTTATAGCGCTGGCACTGCAGCTCGTCGGATGCGATGCAAATAATGTCAAAATAATATCAACGGTGCCTGATCATGCCAATAATGCGTTCCGCCCTGCCGAACAGTTGAGCCGAAGAAACCGATGAATAGTGAACCCGTCGACGACATTGCGGATGCAACCGGGCTGAAGTCCGGATCCGGTCCGGCACGCTTGCTCAAGGCGCTGGGCTACTCCGTGTCCGGTTTCGCAGCGGCCTGGCGCCACGAGGCGGCGTTCCGGCAGTTGGCATCACTGGGCGCCGTCCTCTTCGTTGCAGCGTTTTTCGTGACCGACGTGCCGCTGGAGCGAGCCATCCTGATCGCCCCGATCCTTCTGTCGCTTGCGATTGAGCTGATCAATTCGGCAATCGAGGCCACCGTCGACCGGATTTCGCTGGAGCTTCATCCGCTTTCGAAACGGGCGAAGGACCTGGGTAGTGCTGCGCAACTCATGGCGTTGCTGAGCATTGCGCTCGTATGGCTGCTGGTACTGTGCGGCTGACGCCGCGCAACCGCGCCGCACGGCGAAAAATCTGCTAACAATGGCTGTCGGTAGGGCCGGCCAACACTGCGCAATAATGCGCCGTCGACCATCTGGGAGTTTTCATGAGCAGCACTGCGCAAGCCAACGAAGGCGAAAAGATCCTCATCGTCGATGACGATGCCCGTCTGCGGCGTCTGCTCGAGCGCTTTCTCGACGAGCAGGGCTATCGCGTCCGTACCGTGGAAAACACCGAGCAGATGGACCGCCTGCTCGGTCGCGAGCTGTTCCAGCTGGTGGTGCTCGACCTGATGATGCCGGGCGAGGACGGCCTGTCGGCCTGCCGTCGGCTGCGCGAGGGCGACAATCAGATTCCGATCATCATGCTCACCGCCAAGGGTGACGAGGCCAGCCGCATCCAGGGCCTGGAGCAGGGTGCCGACGATTATCTGGCCAAGCCCTTCAACCCCCGTGAGCTGCTGGCTCGCATCCGCGCGGTGCTGCGCCGGCAGGCGCCGCAGGTGCCGGGTGCGCCGGGCAGCGAGGACGAGACGGTCACCTTCGGCGAGTACGAACTGTCGCTGGCCACCCGTGAGCTGAAGAAGGGCAACGAGGTGCACATGCTCACTACCGGTGAATTCGCCGTGCTCAAGGCGCTGGTGCAGCATGCCCGCGAACCGCTGACCCGCGACAAGCTGATGAACCTCGCCCGCGGTCGCGAATGGGATGCGCTGGAGCGCTCCATCGACGTGCAGATCTCCCGGCTGCGCCGGCTGATCGAGCCAGACCCGTCCAAGCCACGCTACATCCAGACTGTGTGGGGTGTGGGCTACGTGTTCGTGCCCGATGGCAACAAATGAAGCGGCAAGCCGTAGGTTGGGTGGAGTCGCGTAGCGGCGAAGCCCAGCGTAGTGGCTTGCGGCGGTCGCCAATTCCTGCCAAGTCGGGCCATCCGGTCATGTTGGGCTTCGTTGAGCTCAACCCAACCTGCGAACGTCTATGAAAACCCCGCTGTGGTTCCCGCAGAGTTTCTTCGCCCGCACCCTGTGGATGGTGCTGATCGTGGTGCTGTTTTCCAAGGTGCTCACTCTGGTCTACCTGATGACCAACGAGGATGTGCTGGTGGATCGGCAGTACAGCCACGGTGCGGCGCTGACCCTGCGAGCGTACTGGGCCGCCGACCTCGAGGATCGCGAGCGCATCGGCCGCGCAGCCGGCCTGCAACTGGTGGCAGAACAGAACGTTCCGCGCAGCGAATACCACTGGCCCTACACCGAGATCTTCCAGCGGCAGATGCGTGATGAGCTGGGCGACGACACCGAGGTACGGGTACGTATCCAGCCGTCCACGGCCATCTGGGTGCGCGCACCCAGCCTCGGGTCGGGTTGGGTGCAGGTTCCGCTGTACGCCTATCCGCTGCGCGGCCAGCGCATCTGGAGCGTGCTTGGCTGGTTCCTCGGTATCGGCCTGCTATCAACGGGGGCGGCCTGGATCTTCGTCAGCCAGCTCAACCTGCCGCTCAAGCGGCTGGTCTACGCTGCGCGGCAGATCGGCAAGGGCCGCCGCGTACGCCTGCCGATCAGCGACACGCCGAGCGAAATGACCGAGGTCTACCGTGCCTTCAACCAGATGGCCGAGGATGTCGAGCAGGCCGGCCGCGAACGCGAGCTGATGCTCGCCGGCGTCTCCCATGATCTGCGCACCCCGCTGACGCGCCTGCGGCTTTCGCTTGAGCTGATGGCCAGCGACGACGAGCTGACCGAAGACATGATCCGTGACGTCGAGGACATGAATGCCATCCTCGACCAGTTTCTCGCCTTCGTGCGTGACGGCAGCGACGAGCCGGTGGAAACCACCGACCTCGGTGAACTGATCCGTGAAGTGGTGGCGCCCTACAACCAGCAACGGGAGATCGTCCGCCTGTGCGTCGAGACGATGCCGCCGTTCGCCCTGCGCCGGGTGTCGATCAAGCGGCTGCTGGTCAACCTCATCGAGAACGCGTTGCGCTACGGCGGTGACGGGGTAGAGGTGGCGGCCTACGTGTCGGGGGACCAGCATGCCCCCTACGTGGTGCTCAGCGTGCTCGACCGTGGCCCTGGCGTCGATCCCGGTGAGCTGGAAGGTATCTTCAATCCCTTCATTCGCGGCGATCGCGCCCGCGGTGGCCAGGGCGCCGGGCTCGGGCTGGCGATCGTCAAGCGCATTGCCGCGCAGCATGGCGGTATCGTCGAGCTGCGCAATCGCGAAGGTGGCGGGCTGGAGGCCCGCGTCAGCCTGCCGCTCGGATTGCTGCTGCCGCGTGATGCGATAAAGCACTGAAGCAGCGGCCAACTGCAAGTCTCAAACGGCAATAAAGAGCAGGCGAGTGAGTGCCCTGCCATTGCGCTTTTACTTGCCGCTGCTTTTCAGCCTTTTCCCTTGGTCCGGGTCAGGTGCGGCCCGCCGTTCTTTTCCAGGTACTGGATGATCAGGCCGGCGACGTCCTTGCCGGTGGTTTCCTCGATGCCGGCCAGGCCGGGCGAGGAGTTCACCTCCATCACCAGCGGGCCGTGGTTGGAACGCAGGATGTCGACACCGGCGACGTTCAGGCCCATCACCTTGGCCGCACGGATGGCGGTCATGCGCTCTTCCGGGGTGATCTTGATCAGGCTGGCCGAGCCGCCGCGATGCAGGTTGGAGCGGAACTCGCCGGGCTTGGCCTGGCGCTTCATCGCCGCGATGACCTTGTCACCCACCACGAAGCAGCGGATATCGGCACCGCCGGCTTCCTTGATGTACTCCTGCACCATGATGTCCTGCTTGAGGCCCATGAAGGCCTCGATCACCGACTCGGCGGCCTTCTCGGTTTCGCAGAGCACCACGCCGATGCCCTGGGTGCCTTCCAGGACCTTGATCACCAGCGGGGCGCCATTGACCATCTGGATCAGGTCGGGAATGTCGTCCGGCGAGTGGGCGAAGCCGGTCACCGGCAGGCCGACGCCGCGCCGTGACAGCAGTTGCAGCGCACGCAGCTTGTCGCGGGAGCGGGCGATGGCCACCGACTCGTTGAGCGGAAACACCCCTTGCATCTCGAACTGGCGCAGCACCGCGCAGCCATAGAAAGTCACCGAGGCGCCGATGCGCGGGATCACCGCATCGAAGCCTTCCAGCGGTTTGCCGCGGTAGTGGATCTGTGGCTTGTGGCTGGCAATGTTCATGTACGCGCGCAGCGTATCGATCACCACAACCTCATGGCCCCGTTGCTGGCCGGCTTCGACCAGGCGACGGGTGGAATACAGGCGCGGATTGCGCGACAGCACGGCGATTTTCATTGAGCACCGGAAGAAGTGAGGATCAGGGGTTTGTCCTGGATGTAGGTTCGCGACGGGTCGATCAGCCACTGCCCGTCGATCAGCGCCTTGGAGCCGAGCAGCAGACGGTAGCGCATGGTCTTGCGACACGTGAGGGTAAACTCCACCGGCCACACGTGGCTGCCCAGTGCCAGCAGCGTACGCACCACGTAACGCGTCTGCACCTGGCCGTTGGAGCTCTTGATCAGCTTGCGGGTGACCAGCGGCGCCTCGCAGCGGTGGCGGCTCTGAACCAGCGTGCCCAGATGAGCGGTGAAACGGACCCAGCGCTGGCCGTCGCGTTCGAATTCGCTGATGTCGGTGGCGTGCAGCGCCGATGTGCTGGCCCCGGTGTCGACCTTGGCGCGCAGGCCCACCACGCCGAGGTCCGGCAGGGCGATCCATTCACGCAGACCGATCACGGTGTGGGGGTCGAGTCTCTTCAATGGGGGCGTCCGAAAAATTTGCCGCATTCTAGTCGGCGTACATGACAACTGCATCCGTCTGTAACAACCTAGAACCACGAATACAGACCGAGCTGGCCGATGACTGAAAAAGACGACGACAAGGTGCGCCTGGACAAGTGGCTATGGGCTGCACGCTTCTTCAAGACCCGCGCACTGGCCAAGGCGGCCATCGAAGGTGGCAAGGTGCACTGTCGAGGCGAGCGCTGCAAGCCGAGCAAGGAACCCAAGGTGGGTGACGAGCTGGTGGTTCGCATAGGCTTCGACGAGCGCACGCTGGTCATCCGTGCGCTGTCCGCGGTGCGCCGTGGTGCTCCCGAGGCGCAGGCGCTCTATGAAGAGACGCCGCAGAGCCTGGCTGCGCGCGAGGAAGCGGCTGCGCAGCGCAAGGCGGGTGCGCTGGGCATGCAGACCGACGGACGGCCGAGCAAGAAGCAGCGTCGGCAGATCCAGTACCTGCGTGACTTCAAGCCCGGCTAGTCAATCAATGCAGGCGATCGGTGCCGCCACCCGGCAGTCGCCCTTGGTCCGGACGGGCTTTGCGCCTAAAATCGCCGCTTCCTCCGCCGTTTCCTGCGAGTCCGGGCATGTCCGACCAAACTCAGCGTTTTCTCTTCGATGATTCCGATGTTCGCGGCGAAGTCGCCACGCTCGAGGAAAGCTATCAGCACGTGCTGGCCAAGCACGCTTACCCGGAGCCGGTCGCGCAGCTGCTCGGCGAACTACTGGCCGCCGCCGCCCTGCTGGTCGGCACGCTCAAGTTCGACGGGCTGCTGATCCTCCAGGCACGCTCCAGCGGCGCCGTGCCGTTGTTGATGGTCGAATGTTCCAGCGCCCGCGATGTACGTGGCATTGCCCGCTATCACGCCGAGCAGATCCAGCCGGGTGCGAGCCTCGCCGAATTGATGCCGGAAGGCATGCTGGCGATCACCGTCGATCCGGCCAACGGCCAACGCTACCAGGGCATCGTCGGTTTGGACGGGGTCAATCTGGCCCAGTGCCTGACCAACTATTTCGCCGCTTCCGAGCAGTTGCCGACGCGCTTCTGGCTGAATGCCGACAGCCGCCGGGCCTGCGGCCTGCTGTTGCAGCAGCTGCCGGCCGATCGCATCAAGGATCCGGAAGAGCGCGACGCCAGCTGGCAGCATCTGCGTACCCTGGCCGATACCCTGACCGCCGAGGAATTGCTGGGGCTGGACAGTGAAACCGTGCTACATCGCCTGTACCACGAAGAGCAGCTGCGCCTGTTCGACGCCTTGCCGATTCGCTTTCGCTGCAGCTGTTCGCGGGAACGCTCGGCCCGTGCACTGGTCAGCCTGGGCGAGATCGACGCCCAGCAGCTGGTGGCCGAGCAGGGCGGTGCGGTGAGTATCGACTGCCAGTTCTGCAACGAGAAGTACACTTACGATGCCGCCGACGTCGCTCAACTGTTCGCCGGCGGGGGCAGCGACGCGCCCTCGGATACGCGCCACTGATCAGCCATTGCCGACTGCGGGACGCGTCGGGCCGGGCCTTGGCGCGTTCCCTAACGCTAGCTGGATGGCGCTCGGCGCCAGCAATGAACTATTTGGCCATCACGGCCTCATACCCAGCGCGGCGCATTATCTGGCATAATCGCGCGCACTTTTCGATGTAGCTCGTCGTTCGGCGGGCTACAACAGCATGGAGGAATCGGCCCAGGGCCGACGGGAACACTCATGACGCAAGCCACCAACGCCGTGTACACCGACATCAGCACCGCTCAACTGATTGAAGAAGCCGTCAAGCGCACGGAGGGCGAACTGTCCGCCAATGGCTCTCTGGTGGTGAAGACCGGGCACCGCACGGGTCGTTCTCCGGCTGACCGCTTCATCGTCGAAGAGCCCAGCACCCAGCACAAGATCGCCTGGGGCCCGATCAATCGTCCGTTCCCGGCGGGCAACTTCGAATCCCTGTGGAATCGTGTCGAAGCCTATATCGGCGAGCGTGACAGCTTCGTGTCTCATGTCCATGTCGGTGCCGATCCCGAGCACTACCTGCCGGTCAAGATGACCACCGAAACGGCCTGGCACAACCTGTTCGGCCGTTGCCTGTTCATCACCCCGGAACAGTTCAACCCGGCGGGCCTGAGCGAGTGGCGCATCCTCAACGCGCCTTTCTTCCAGTGCGTACCGGAGCGTGACGGCACCAATTCCGATGGCTGCGTGATCATCAACTTCGCCGAGAAGAAGGTGCTGATCGCCGGCATGCAGTACGCCGGTGAAATGAAGAAGGCGATGTTCTCCGTGCAGAACTTCCTGCTGCCGGACGTCGACGTGCTGCCGATGCACTGCGCCGCCAACATCGGCGAAGATGGCGACACCACCCTGTTCTTCGGTCTGTCCGGTACCGGCAAGACTACCCTGTCGGCCGACGAGAGCCGCTACCTGATCGGCGACGACGAGCACGGCTGGGGCGTTGGCCGCGTGTTCAACATCGAGGGCGGCTGCTACGCCAAGTGCATCGACCTGTCCGAGAAGAACGAGCCGGTGATCTGGAAGGCCATCAAGTTCGGCGCCGTGCTGGAAAACGTGGTGCTCGACGAGCGTACCCGCCTGCCGGACTACGCCGATGCCAGCCTGACGCAGAACAGCCGTGCCGCCTACCCGCTGCAGCACGTCGAGAAGCGTTCCGAGAAGAACCTCGGCGGCGAGCCGAATGCGGTGATCTTCCTGACCTGCGACCTGACCGGCGTACTGCCGCCGGTGTCGATCCTCAACAACGAGCAGGCCGCCTACCACTTCCTTTCCGGCTACACCGCGCTGGTCGGTTCCACCGAAATGGGTTCGGGCAGCGGCATCAAGTCGACCTTCTCCACCTGCTTCGGCGCGCCGTTCTTCCCGCGTCCGGCCGGCGAGTACGCCGAACTGCTGATCAAGCGCATCAACGGTTTCGGCTCCAAGGTCTACCTGGTCAACACCGGCTGGACCGGCGGTGGCTACGGCGTCGGCAAGCGCTTCAACATCCCGACCACCCGTGCGGTGATCGCGGCGATCCAGAGCGGCGCGCTGATCGGTGCCGAGACCGAGCACCTGCCGATCATCAACCTGGACGTGCCGAAGGCCGTCGCTGGCGTCGACACTCAGTTGCTGAACCCGCGCAACACCTGGGCCGACAAGAGCGCCTACGATCAGGCCGCGAAGGAACTGGCAACGAAGTTCGTCGAGAACTTCAAGAAGTTCGACGTCTCCGACGCCATCCGCAACGCCGGTCCGCAGCTCTAAGCTGTCCGCTGCGTCATCGAAAAAGCCGCCTTCGGGCGGCTTTTTCGTTTGGGCCGGATGGCAACTCGGATCAAAGGTGTCGATGATTCTTATCGGACAAGGCGCATGGATTCGATTGGTCGGTGCCCTTAGCATGGCGCCACTGTTTTCTCACGAGGAACCGCCATGAACACTGAAGAAGCCATCCGCACCCGTCGCGCCGTCAAAGCCTACGACCCGAGCTTTCAGCTCAGCCGGGAGGAGAAGGACGAGCTGCTGCAATTGGCATTGCTGGCACCCTCTGCCTTCAACCTGCAGCATGTGCGCTTCGTCGAAGTCAGTGATCCGGCGCTGCGTGCGCAGATCCGCGAGGTGGGCTGGAACCAGGCGCAGATGACCGATGCCTCGATGCTGGTCGTGGTCTGCGCCCAGGTCGACAGCTGGGAGAAGAACGTGCGCCGCGTCTGGGAGGGCGCGCCGGCTGAGGTGCAGGACTACATGGCCGGTGCGATCGACAACTATTATCGCGGCAAGCCGCAGACGCAGCGTGACGAAGCCATGCGCAGTTGCGGCCTGATGGCGCAGACCTTGATGCTCGCCGCCCGCGGCAAGGGCCTGGATTCCTGCCCGATGGATGGCTTCGATTTCGACGCGGTCGGCAAGCTGATCAACCTGCCGGACAACCACGTTATCGCGCTGATGGTCGCGGTGGGCAAGCGTGCTGCCGAGCCCAAGCCGCGCGTGGGCAAGCTGCCGTTCGACGAGGTGGTCATCCGCGACCGTTTCTGAGCGCATCCCTGCAACGGGAGGGGAGCATGTGCTGTGCTCCCCCCCGTCTGATCCAGTTGCGCGCTCTATTGGCTCAGTTCTGGATCTTGCAGGCTTCAGACAGCGTCCGATAGGTCAGCCTGCGCTCTGCACCCGTGGTATCGCGATAGGTCATCAGCGCGTCGGTCACTTCGCAGTAGGGTGTGGGTTCGATCCTTATCGAGGTGACAGAAGCGACATCCAGCTTCGTGCCATAGGTATAGATTTCGGCTGCGCCGTTGTCGGCCTGGGCGAGGGAGGAAAAAAGCAGGGCAGTGGCAATAAGGGTTTCACGCATCGCAGGGCATCCTGTTCTGGTTTATGGGCGGTCCTGTTCGCGTGCCGAATCACTCGACCCGGCGTCGCTTATGTTTTTTCAGGAGCCGGGCAATCGTAGAGCTAGATAGTCACCTAACGATAATTGACGATTGCAATCCTGCCGATTGACCGAAATGGCTAGCCGTTTCGTTCGCGTCTTGTCCCCGGCACGCCCTGCACCCTGCGGCGGCAGCGCGTAGGGTGGATGTCGCTTTTCACATCCACCGTGACGCCAGTGCAGCTATTTGGTGGATCGGTGAAGCGTGATCCACCCTACGCCCCCCGCGCCTTGCTACCCTCCGGCCCTCCAGTCAACGGAGTGACTCAGCATGATCGAACAGACCCTCAGGCAGACATTCGGCTACGACGGCTTCCGCCCCGGCCAGGAACAGGCCATCCGCGCCGTGGTGGCGGGACGCTCGGCCGCCGCGATCTTCCCCACCGGCTCTGGCAAGTCGCTGTGCTATCAGCTGCCGGCACTGCTGCTGCCGTACCTGACCCTGGTGGTCTCGCCGTTGCTGGCGCTGATGCAGGACCAGCTGGCTTTTCTGCACAGGCACGGCATCGCTGCCGGAAGCATCGATTCGGCGCAAAGCCGCGAGCAGGCCAGCGAAACCATGGCGCGGGCCAAGTCCGGGGAGCTGAAGATCCTGATGATTTCCGTGGAGCGGCTGAAGAACGAGCGCTTTCGCCACTTCATCGGCCAGGTACCGATCTCGTTGCTGGTGGTGGACGAGGCGCACTGCATCTCCGAGTGGGGGCACAACTTCCGTCCCGACTACCTCAAGCTGCCCGACTACCAGCGCCAGTTCGGCATTCCCCAGGTGCTGCTGCTGACCGCCACGGCGACGCCGCCGGTGATCGCCGACATGCAGGCCAAATTCTCGATTGCCGCAGACGACGTGGTGACCACCGGCTTCTACCGGCCCAATCTCAATCTGCTGGTGGAGCCGGTCAGTGGCTTCGCCAAGCAGCGTCGGCTGGTGGAATGGCTGGGCGACAAGGGCGGCCAGCCGACCATCGTCTACGTCACCCAGCAGAAGACCGCCGAGCAGGTCGCCGAGCACCTGGCGCAGCGCGGCTTTCCGGCCAGCGCCTATCACGCTGGCATGGCCCACGAACTGCGTGAAGCGATCCAGCGGCGCTTCATGCGCGGCGAGCTGAACTGCATCGTTGCCACCATCGCCTTCGGTATGGGCATCGACAAGGCGGACATTCGCAACGTGGTGCACTACGACCTGCCCAAGTCGGTAGAGAACTACAGCCAGGAGATCGGCCGCGCCGGGCGCGATGGCCAGCCTTCCGACTGCCTGGTGCTGGCCAATCGCGACAGCCTCAGCGTGCTGCAGAACTTCGTCTACGGCGATACGCCGGAACGCGAGGGCATCCGCTGCGTGCTCGACGAGCTGCTGCAGACCGGTGCCGGCGGGCAATGGGAGCTGATGCTCAACCAGCTGTCGGACCAGAGCAACATCCGCCAGTTGCCGCTGAAGACCCTGCTGGTGCAGCTGGAACTGCGCGGCATCATCGCACCGCGTTTTGCGTATTTCGCCGAATACCGATTCAAGTACCTGCTCGAGCCCGAGGCGCTGGTGGCGAAGTTCGAAGGCGCGCGGCGGCAGTTCGTCGAGGCCATCGTGCACACTTCGGCGCGGGCACGGACCTGGTGCACCCTGGATTTCGACGCGCTCTACCAGCAGTACAACGCCGACCGCGCACGGGTGGTCAAGGCGCTGGAGTACTTTCAGGAAAAGGGCTGGATCGAACTGGAGAGCAAGCAGATGACCGAGGTCTACGCATTGCTCGATCAGCGCTTCGATGCCGAGGCACTGAGTGGCGAACTGCACGCCTATTTCAAGCAGCACGAAGCGAGTGAGATCGCCCGTATCGACAACATGCTGGCGCTGTTCGAGTCCGCCGAGTGCCTGAGTCAGCGGCTGGCCGCCTATTTCGGTGATCGCCAGGCGCCGCAGCGCTGCGGACATTGCTCGGTCTGCCGCGGGCAGGTCGCGCAGCTGCCCGAACCGCCTGCGCGGTCGCCGCTCGCCGAGATAGACCTCGAGAGCCGCTGCGCCGACTTCAGCCAGCGCTACCGACAGCTCAAGGGCGACGCGCCCAGCGCCGAATGCCTGACGCGCTTCCTGTGCGGCATCAGCGTGCCCTTGTTCACCCGGCTCAAGGCGCGCCAGATTGCCGGATTCGCTTCGCTGGAGGCCTATCCCTACGCCGAGGTACGCCAGCGGCTGACAGCTTAGCGCGCGGTCAGGCCGATCAGCCGGTCGGCCACGCCTTTGGTCTGGCGCGACGTGTCGGCAGTCAGGTTGCTGGAGTTTTCCAGTGCATCGAGCAGGCCGGTCAGCGAGCCGACGCCCGCCGATTGCGTTTCGATGTGCTGCGCCACCGCGCGGATCTCGCTGGCCAGACGGTCGATGTCGGTGCCAATCTCTTCGGCATTCTTGCCGGTGATCTCGGCCAGCTTGCGCACTTCGTCGGCCACCACGGCGAAGCCGCGGCCCATGTCGCCGGCACGTGCCGCTTCGATCGCAGCGTTCAGCGCCAACAGGTTGGTCTGTCCGGCGATCTGCTGGATGGTCTGCACCACCGACTGGATGCGCAGGCTCGACTGCGCCAGGTCGCGGGCACTGCTGACGACCTCGTCGGCCTGATGAACCATCTGTTTGACCGAGCTGCCGGCCCGTTCGATGACGCTGCCCTGCTCGGTGATGTTGAGTGTCAGGTCGTCCATCGAACCGTGCAGTTCACTGGCGCACTGGCTCAACTGGGCGGACAGCGCATACCGCTCCTCTGCCGCCTGGGACAGGACCTGGCCGAGATCGGCCAGGCCGCGGAATACCGGGCGGATGTGTTCGTCGAGGCCGTTGACGTCCACCGTACTGCTGTAGTCGTGGCACTTGAACTGCTCGATCTGCTTGACCACCACCTGGCTCAGGCCGGTGAGCTTCTTGATCTGCCGGCGCAGGAAGAAGGCCTTGAACTCGCCGTGATAAGCGATGAAGTTGTCGGTGTACTCGTCGCGGAAATCGTCCTTGCCGTTGGTGCGGAAGAAAAACACCGCGGTCAGCGTCTGGTTGAGGTTGAGTCCGAGGATCTCGCCGAAGGTGGAATAGCCCGTTACGGGCACGTCATCGAACACCGGGTCCATGCCGCCCAGTGCCTGCTCGTTGTTCAGCCGGCGCAGGATGCAGTCGTTGAGGATGCCCACCAGCGGCTTGCCGGGTTTGTTGCGCATGAATTGCTGATAGTCGCGGCGCGTGGCTTCGGCCAGCGGGGTGCGCTTGACCATGACCAGCTCCTCGCCGGGCGCCACATCGCAGAACAAGTGCACGCGTTCGTTGGCGAAGTCGATCCGCGAGATCGAGCGGACGAAGACCTCCTCGCCGACGCGGATGGCGAAGGAGTAGTCGGCGAGCCGCTGCTCCAGCTCCTGCGGTGCGCATTTGAGCGCCTCGCACAGTGCCTGCACCATGCTGCGGATATTGCCCCGGGCGTCGACCACCTGGCTGATGTAGCGGTCTTCCAGGGAGGCGCTGAGCACGCTCAGGCTGAGCGGCGTCGGCTCGAAGTTCTGGCTCTTGAACACGCCGAAGCGCACGTCTCGCGCGCACTTGAGGAAGACGATCAGCGCATGGTTCTGATAGCTGCGCTTGCCGTCGTGCAACTGGGTCTTCTGGAAGTCCAGCTTGCCACCGGCCGAGCCGCCGACGAACAGGCAGGGGAAACGCCCGGATTCGTACAGCGCCTCCATGAAGAACGACTCCGAGGCGGACAGCCCGTCGAAGAAGATATTGGCCAGGGTGTCGCGGTAGTCGATCTTCATCGACACCTGCAAGCGCTTGATCGAGGCGCTGAGCCGGGCGATGCGCTCGGCCATCGGCAGGCGCTGGCCCTGGCCACGGATGTCCTCGCTGGCCAGCGGTACCTGCACCACTTCGGCGGCGGCGATGACGCTGGCGTCGAACAGCTGCAGCACCACCCGGTCCCATTGCTCGCCAGTGCCGCAATAGAGCCGCTGGCCCTCACTGGACAGCTCGCCGGCAGTGCTGCAGAGGCTGATCGCCGCCGCCGGGAAACGCTGCGATACCTGCTTCGCCACATGATCCAGATCGAGGTGGGGGGAAACGAATCCGGCGATGTAGGTCGGGTTGAAGCGCAGCGCCGCCAACCGTTGCTCGAGCTGCTGCGCGGAGCAGAGCAGGCTCGCAGTACCGTTGGTTTGCGTGTGGCCTGGCTTGAAGCGGGAAAGCGAAATCATGGGCGGTACTCACGCTCTGACTGATCGGCAGTGGATCAGGCTATTTCGATATCGGTGCCGACGATGTGCTCCGCATGCCACTCGGCGCGTCATCTATCGTCAAGTTATCGGCCGCTGGCTGAAAGATCGCCATGCCACCATGGTCTTCATCCCGAAGTACTGGGTTGGCTGGCGTTCCGACTTGCCATGGCTCAATTGACTTCGGCTGCGCTTGTGCAATTGTCGGCTTGGATCAGCGACTGTTGCCGTAGTCGTTGTAGCCGATAAACCATGAAAAGCCCTCCAAGGAGCGGTCCCATGACCCGCCTGTTCATCGATCTCGGATTCCGCTGGAAAATCACGCTGCCCATCGGTGCACTGGCCATCTTGCTGATGCTGATGGGCATCGTTGGCATGCGCGGCATCGAACGTGTCGCCGATTCCAGCGAAGTACTGGCCACTCGGCATTTGCCGGCGATCGGCCTGCTGCTCAACGCCGATCGCGACCTCTACCAGGCGTTCGTCGCCGAACGCAGCCTGCTCGACAGCGATGCCGGCGAGCATGTGCAGGCGCTCAAGGCCAGCCATGCGGAAAACCTGCAGCAGGCATACGACCGGGTGCAGAAGTACGCGGCCATGCAGCCGGGTGCCGAGGCGCTGGCGCTGGTCGAGCAATTCAACCGTGGTTTTGAGCAATGGTCTGCGCTATCGCTGCGCGTCATCGAGCAGATCGGTGTGGATCATCAGGCCGCCAGCGTGCTCAGTTTTGGCGCCAGCGAAGTTCACTTCAATGCCATGCGCGACGCCATGGACAAGCTCGGCGAGCTTGAAGAGCAGGCGGCCAATGCCGAGGGCGAGGCTGCCATCGCCGAAGGTGCGAGCACTGCCACCCAGCAGGGGGCGGTACTGCTGGTCGGCCTGCTTGGCTGTGTACTGTTGGTGCTTGGCCTGCCGCTGGTGGTACTGCGCCCGATGCGCCGACTGCTCGATCGGCTGCGGCAGATTGCCGAAGGCGATGGTGATCTTCGTGCTCGCCTGGATGTGCATTCGGCCGATGAGCTTGGCCAGCTCGGCAGGGCCTTCAATCGCTTCCTCGACAAGCTGCAGCCGCTGATCGCCGAGGTCGGCCGGGTGACTGGCGAGGTGGAGACCGCGGCGCGCAGCATGGCGGCGATGGCGTCGACCAATGATCAACTGATCAGCCGCGAACACGCTGCGGTCGATCAGGTCAGTACGGCGGCGACCGAAATGAGCGCCGCGGTACATGAAGTTGCGCTCAACGCACGGAGCGCATCGGACGCCGCGCATGCCGCGCAGACACAATCGCAGCAGGGGGCTGCGGTAGTCAGCAGTACCATCCAGTCGATCCGCCAGCTGGCGCAGGATATCGAAGGGGCATCGCAGAGCATCGGTGCGCTGGCCGACGAAACCGCCAGTATCGGCGCGGTGCTCGAAGTGATCCGCGGTATCGCCGAGCAGACCAATCTGCTTGCGCTCAACGCGGCCATCGAAGCGGCCCGTGCCGGCGAGCAGGGGCGCGGGTTCGCCGTGGTGGCCGACGAAGTGCGGGCGCTGGCAGCGCGAACGCAGGATTCGACCAAGGACATCCAGGCGCGCATCGAGCGGTTGCAGAATGGCGTCGACAAGGCGGTGCAGGCCATGCAGACCGGCAGCAGCAAGGCAAGTGACAGCGTCGAGCGAGCCTCGGGTGTCGATCAGGTGCTGGCGCAGACCTCCATGGCGGTGCAACGCATCAACGACATGGCTGCGCAGATCGCCACGGCATGCGTGGAGCAGAGCAGCGTCACCGAGGAGATCGCGCGCAACATCACCGATATCCGTGACCTGTCCAACGAGGCCGCGGCGTACTCCTCGCAGGGCATGCTCGCCAGTCAGCAGCTGTCGGGACTGTCGAAGACGTTGTCGGACCTGGTCGGCCGCTTCCGCACCTGATGCCGGCCGCGCCGTATCAGGGCGAGCCGACAGCAGCCTGCCCAGGCCGCTGTCGGCGGGCAGGAGAAGCAGCTGATGCTGAATACCTGCAGCAGCCCGATGGCATAGGCCGGCAGCGATCAGGCCGGAGCATGGATGCGCGCGGCGATGTGGAGGACACGCAGGCATCGAAGCGCTGCCGGCGAAGGTGAAAGGGCGTGGGGTGTCTCGTCTGTTGCGCGCCAGTCATCACCGCGCGGCAGGCATAAGGTGCGGCGCAGTAACCCGCAGACAAAATCATATTGCCGCTATGGGCGAAGCGCCCGGCTGGTTGCGCAACCCTCAGGGATTGCCGTTCTGAAACATCGGGAAAAGCTCCCGCGTGTCGCCTGGCGGGTGTGTCGGAACGACTCGGCCATACTCATGGATCGAAGTCACAGCCGCCATCCTACCGTCCCCTGGAGCCTTCGCCATGCCCACGCGCCGTCAACTCATTCAACATTCAGCCATGCTCGCTGCGATGCTGTCGCTCGGCCCGTTGCTGGCGACACCGGTACGGGCCGCCGAAGGATTGCGCAGACGCACGATTCCCTCCAGCGGGGAGATGTTGCCGGTCGTCGGCCTTGGCACTTCGCGCACGCACGACGTCGGCCTCGATGATCCCGACATGGACCGCCTGCTCGATGTGCTGCGTGTCCTGGTCGAGGGTGGCGCCTCGCTGATCGACACTGCGCCGAGCTACGGCAATTCAGAGCGTGTCACGGGCGAGCTGGTCAAGCGGCTCGGTGAGCGCAAGAGGGTGTTCCTCGCCAGCAAGGTGTCCTCGACCGGGCGTGAACGCGGCATGGCGCAGATCGAGGCGAGCTTCAGGGCGCTGCAGACCGACACCATCGATCTGCTTCAGGTGCACAACCTGCAGGACACCAGCACCCAGCTGGGTTTGCTGCGCGAACTCAAGCAGGAGGGGCGCGTGCGCTACATCGGTGTGACCCACTATCTGGAGTCTGCCCATGACCGGCTGCTGGAAGCGCTGAAGCAGGAGAAGGTCGATTTCGTGCAGTTCAACTATTCGGTCAGCGAGCGAAATGCCGAGAAGCGGTTGCTGCCGTACTGCGCCGATAACGGCATCGCCACGTTGATCAACCGGCCGTTCACCCGCGGCAACCTGCTCTCCCGGGTCAGGGGCAAGCCGCTGCCGGACTGGGCCGCGGAGCTCGACGCCAGCTCCTGGGCGCAGTTGCTGCTCAAGTTCATCCTCGCCGAGCCGGCCGTCACCGCCGTCATTCCGGCGACCTCCAACCCACGCTACATGGCAGATAATCTGCTGGCGGGGCAGGGGCGGCTGCCGGATGCGCGGCAACGCCAGCTGATCGTCGAAGCCTTCCGCTGAGTCGGGTGGGATGCTCTTGGCGACCGCAGCGCGGATTGCCGCGCTGATCAATGCCCGCCCCGGCGAACTGCGCGCTGCACTGGCCGGCTTCGGACTGTTCTTCTGCCTGTTCTCTGGCTACTTCATGCTGCGGCCGATTCGCGAGTCCATGGGCATTCAGGGCGGCGTGGAGAACCTGCAATGGCTGTTCACCGCGACCTTCGTCGCCATGTTGCTGGCGGTGCCGCTGTTCGCCTGGCTCAATTCCCGGGTGGCGCGCATCCATTACATCGACTGGGTGTACGGCTTCTTTTGCACCAACCTGCTGCTGTTCGCCGCGCTGTTCTTCCTGTTGCGCGACGGCATCTGGCTGGCACGGGTGTTCTATGTGTGGATCTCGGTCTACAACCTGTTCGTGGTGTCGGTGGCCTGGAGCCTGATGGCCGATGTGTTCGACGCGCCCCAGGCGCGCCGGCTGTTCGCCTTCATCGCCGCCGGGGCCAGTGTCGGCGGGCTGGTTGGTCCCGCGCTGAGCGCATTGCTGGTGGGCGTGCTCGGGCAGTTCGGACTGATGCTGCTGGCGGCACTGCTGCTGGCCGTGGCGGTGGCGCTCAAGCACTATCTGATGGCCTGGCGCGACGTGCAGGGTGCCGGGCGTCCCGGTGCCGAGCATGCCGAGACGCCGAAACGTCCGGTGGCAGGCAACCCGTTCAGCGGTCTGACCCGGGTGCTGGGTTCGGGTTACCTGCTGGGTATCGCGGTGTTCGTGCTGCTGCTGACCACGGCCAGCACATTTCTGTACTTCGAGCAGGCGCGGCTGGTGGCGGAACTGTTCCCCGACAGGGCTGGCCAGGTGCGGGTATTCGCTGCGATCGACTTTCTGGTGCAGGCCGGTGCGCTGCTGTCGCAACTGTTTCTCACCGGGCGCATCGCCCAGCGCCTGGGGGTGCGGGTACTGCTCGCCGCGGTGCCGGCGCTGGTCTGCCTGGGCTTCGTCGGCCTGGCACTGGCGCCGGCCTTCGCCGTGCTGGCGGCGGTGATGATCGTGCGTCGCATCGGCGAATACGCTTTCGTCCGGCCGGGGCGCGAGATGCTCTTCGCACCGCTGGATGCCGAGAGCAAGTACAAGGCCAAGAATTTCATCGACACCGTCGTCTATCGCGGTGGCGATGCATTGAGCGGCTGGGCCAGGAGTCTGCTCGACGGCCTCGGGCAGGGGACCTGGCTGGTCGCCGTGTCCGGTGCCGTGCTTGCTGCGCTCTGGGGCCTGGTGGGCTGGTTGCTCGGCGGGCGCGCCGATCGCGCCAGCGCTGGCGAGGATGGGGAGCACCAGGCATCGTCGCGACCCTTAACCGGACGAAGCCGCTGAACCTCGCAGGCGCCAGCGCCTCGAACCCTAGTAGGTACGTCATCTATCAGGAGTAGTCGTATGCATGTTCAGGTCAACAGCAACCACATTCCCGGCAGCGTAGAGCTGCACGAGTGGGTCGGTACTACCGTCGAGGGCCGCTTGGAGCGGTTCGACGATTTCCTGACCCGCGTGGAAGTCCATCTCAGCGACGAGAATGCACAGAAGGCCGGTGCCGATGACAAGCGCTGCCAGATCGAAGCCCGTCCCAAGGGCCATCAGGCGGTGTCCGTCACGCACAAGGCCGAGTCCATGCAGTTGGCCGTCGATGGCGCCGCCGAGAAGATGCACCATGCGCTGGAGCATCTGATGGGCAAGCTGGACACGCGGGTATTGTCGAGCGGCGAGCTAAATGATCCGTTGCTGGATGAACAGCCCCAGGCCGTCAAGGATGCCATGCTAGAAGAGGAGTTCCTGGAAAAGCAGGACGAGCTCGACAAGTGACGGCGATGGCCCCGGTCGGTCGCCGGGGCATCCGTCCTGAGCGGGCCATCGACCCTCTCCTCGCGTTCCGACCTGTCTGGCGCCTGGGCATGGGCCGCGAACGCTTACCTGTGGTCAGTCCGGTCGATATCCATGCAGATCATTCTCGTACGGCACGGTAGACCCGATCACGCCGCGGCGCGCTGGAGCACGCCGGCCGGTATGAAGGCTTGGGTCGAGCGCTATAACTCCGCCGCGGTCGTCGCTGGCGAGCGGCCGGATGGCCTGGTAGTCCTTGCATCCTCGGTGGGTGTGGTGGTCTGCAGTTCGTTGCAGCGTTGCATCGAGTCCCGCTCACACCTGGAGTGCGATTGCTGCGAGGTGCCCGACCCGCTGTTCGCCGAGCCGCACCTGCCCTATCCGGACTGGGGCTTGCCTGTGCTGCCGTCGAGGTTCTGGCGCGTGGTGTTTCGTACGGCATGGTTCTTCAGTTTTTCCAGCCACACCGAGCATGTCCGCGCCACAACCGAGCGCGCCAGCCGGGCGGCGGATCGTCTGATCGAATTGGCCGAAGCCAACCACAGCGTCTTGCTGATGGGGCACAAGATCATGAACGCTCTGATCGCGCGGCAGCTCCGCCAACGCGGCTGGCGCGGTCCTCCCTTTCCCTTGTTTTCTGGCTATTGGCAACCGAGTCGTTATGCGAAGGCGCCGGGCTAATCCAAAGTGCTTCCCGCCGATCCAGACGCACTCTATGAAGGGAATCGGGACTAGGCTCTGTACGAAAAGTGCCTGCGCTCGGTGATGCTTCGTTAAATACGGGTTCGGAATGCTCATTTACAGCACGTAAACTCCGCCTCCTCACCCGTTTTTGCCTCGCCTGACCTTCGCTCGACGACTTTTCGTACAGAACCTAATACGCCCGCTGTGGATGCATTTGAGATGGTGCTTTGAAATGCCGCTCGCACCCCGCTTGTGCCAGCAGTCGAGCGCCGTCCGAACGTGCGGCGAAACGGGCGCCAGGCCGCGGGTCACGGAAGCTGGCATACGACGCTGGGCCATTTCAGGCGTGAGGTATGGCAAAAGGCTTACAGGGCGTAGCGCCGATCTCCGCTTCTGCCAAACCCCACAGGGTAATTAATCTACACACACTCTGAAGCGCAGGAAGCGCTCAGGATCAGGATGATCGACCACCGCCAGGAAGGCATTCGAAAGGACTTCGGACTGGTCAGAAAAAAACCCGCTTCGGCGGGTTTTTTGTTGCCTGCGTCGCCCCGGCTTGATGAGCCGCTGGAGAAAAAGGCCGCAATCCATCCCGCTTCAGCTGGGAATGCTCCAGCAGGTGGCATCGACTGGCTGGGCTGCTTCATCTATCGCGTCGATGAGGCCGCAGCGCAAGGCATCGTTCGGTTCGAGGATGCGTGGGGCGCCGCAAAGGTACGCGCGGATATCCAGTTGCTCTTCGGCGTCACGGGTTCTTTGCGCAACGATTCGCGCGTACAGATCCAGATCCCGGTCCAGGCTCATCGCATATTCGGAAATCCGCGCATGGTCCACCGATCCGCTCAGCGTCCAGTGAAAGGGATGGAACAGGAACTTGCTGTAGCAACAGGCAGTACGGCGCGTCCCGGCCAGGAAAACGATATTGCCCATTGATTCGACCGTGCCGAGGTTATGTGTATGTACCGGCACCGGAAGGGATCGAAGAAAGTTGTACAGGGAGAAACCATAACTGCACTCTCCGCCCATGGTGGCAATCTTGATCACCAGTTCGGAGGCGCCCTGCTTGATTGCCTGGCTGCAGTAATCGATAAGTTGGGCAGTGTTCACAGCATTGATAGGCGCCGTGAAATGAATGATATGGCTGCTCATAAATGGATTCTTTTGGTTTCCATATTGCGAACTGAAATAAAGGGCCCAGCTATTCGCGCTTTTTATATTTCCAGTAATGCTGAAGATTATGCTTTAGACTCGGCGCCGAAACGCTTGTCGGTCATCGGAAAAGAAAAAAGCCCTGTTGCCAGAAAAAATTATGAGCGAAGCGGGAAAGTTATTCCTTACCCGCTTCCCGCTTGCCTGGTTTAACTGTTGCGGCCACCTCCGTGGCTGTTCTCACCGCCCTTGCGGCCTGCCTCGGAGGCCTTTTCGCGGTCGTTGGCGAAATTGCCACCACTGTTCTCGCCGCCCTTGGCGCCGGCTTCGGCCGCACGCTCGGGGTCGTTCTTGAAGTTGCCGCCGCTGTTTTGTCCGCCTTTGCTGCCGGCTTCAGCTGCACGCTCGGGATCATTCTTGAAATTGCCACCGCTGTTTTGGCCACCCTTGCTGCCAATTTCCTGATAGAACTCCTTGTCGTGGCTTGCCGCGGTCGCTTCGCCGCCTTTTTGGCCGGCTTCGTTTACGCTCATGCTGCCCTTATTCTTGTCAACCATAATTGCCTCCGCAGAGTTGTAGTTTATTTCGCTAGCGGCGCTTGCGCTTGAATAAAAACGTTCAAGCAACGCCTCATAAGGTCTGAGGGGAGCCGCCCCAAGGAGTTCAGCGATATTGATATGCGTAGACGAGTGGTTGGCAACGTCTCGTTAAACGTGATTCATGGCGAGCATGAACATAGCGCGCGGCCTCGTGCCTGATATTGCCGCGATATCTGCATTGGGATGTTCTAGAGGTGCGTAGCCTTTGGTGCGGTTGCGCTGATTTGTTCGATCAGCCAGCGCAGCGCGGTATCGTTCTGCCGTTGCGCCAGACTTACGATATCCAGCTGGAATCCGTTCAGTTCGAACGGCAAGTCGAACAACTGCAGCGGCAGCAATCGCGCGAAATAGCGTGCCAGCTGCGTCGGCAGCACGGCAGCCAGATCGCTGCTGGCAATGATGTGCGCAGCCTGCAGGTAGTTGGGCGTGGTATAGACCACGTCCCGGCGCAGATCCTGCTCCTCCAGCCATTGATCGACCATGCCGCGCGTCTGTCCGCCGTGGACCCAGAGATGGCGCAGGCGCAGAAAATCGTCCAGATCGAGCGTCTCGCCAACCTGTGGGTGGCCCTTGCGCACCGCGACCTGCAGGGTTTCGCTGGCCCAGTGGCAGGCATGGAAGCGCGTCGGCACCTCGACGAAGCGGCCAAGAACCAGATCCAGTTCGCCTCTGTCCAGTGCCTCGGTGGGCAGGCTTGGTGTGAGATGCTCGATAGCCAGCTGGACACCTGGCGCAACCTGCGCCAGGCGCGCCATCAGCTTCGGCATGCAGAGCAGCTCGACGTAATCGGTCACGGCGATGACGAAGCGCTGGCGGCTGGTGGCCGGATCGAAGAAATCTCCGGCGTTGAGGGTGTGTTCGATCTGCTGCAGCGCATCGCGGATCGGTGCTTCCAGGCTGAGCGCCCGCGGGGTGGGTTGCATGCCGCGGCCGACACGTACCAGCAGCGGATCGTCGAGCAGTTCGCGCAAGCGATTGAGAGCGTTGCTCACCGCCGGTTGGCTGAGGGAAAGACGCTCGGCGGCGCGCGAAACGTTGCGTTCGCGAAGCAGGACATCCAGTACGCGCAGCAGGTTGAGGTCGAAGTTATAAATATTCATTCGGTGAATCCGAAACATCACAAGACTAAATTTCAAAAATAGTAGCGTCTTCGTCTATGGTTGGTCTCCAGTTTTTCCAGCCTTGCAACGAGGACAGCTGCAATGAGCCAAATCCGCTTCGCTATCCAGACCGCCGCCGTAATCGGCGCGGGCACCATGGGCCGCGGTATCGTCATGAGCCTGGCCAACGCCGGCGTGCAGGTGCGCTGGCTGGACAACAATCCCGAGATGCTCGAGCAGGCGTTGGGCGTGGTCGTCGATACCTACGCGCACAACGTTCGCCAGGGCCGCATCGATGAAGCCCTGGCCGAGGCGCGCCGGGCCTGCATCAGCAAGGCCGCGGATTACCAGGCGCTGGCCGATGTCGATCTGGTGATCGAGGCGGTGTACGAGAACCTCGAGCTGAAGCAGAAGATCTTCCGCGAGCTGGACGGTATCGTGAAGCCGGAGGCGATCCTCGCCAGCAACACCTCGGCGCTGGATATCGACGCTATTGCCGCCGCCACCGGGCGCCCGGAGCAGGTCGTGGGGCTGCATTTCTTCAGCCCGGCGCACATCATGAAACTGCTGGAAATCGTGCGCGGCGCGAAGACCTCGAAGCAAGTGCTTGAGGCTTCCACGGAGCTCGGCAAGCGTATGGGCAAGGTCAGCGTGATCGCCGGCAACTGCCAGGGGTTCATCGGCAACCGCATGCTCGCCACCTACGTGCGCGAGGCGCGGGCGATGCTGCTCGAGGGCGCCTACCCGCATCAGGTGGACGCCGCGCTGCAGGGCTTCGGCTTCGCCATGGGGCCGTTCCGCATGTACGACGTGGTCGGCATCGACCTGGAATGGCGCGCCCGCGAGCTGGCCGGCGAGGGCCAGGACGAGCCGGAAGTGCAGGTCGACAATCGTCTCTGCGAGCTGGGCCGCTTTGGCCAGAAGTCGCGCATGGGCTACTACCGCTACGCCGAGGGCAGCCGCCAGGCCGAGCACGATCCTGAAGTGGACGCGCTGGTGCAGCGCGAGTCCGAACGCCTCGGCTACCAGCGGCGCGACATCGGCAGTGAGGAGATCCTCGAACGCTGCCTGCTGGCGCTGGTCAACGAAGGCGCGAAAATCCTCGAGGAAGGCATGGCCGAGTCCAGCGCCGATATCGACACCGTCTACCTCTACGGTTACGGCTTCCCCGCCGAAGTCGGCGGGCCAATGACCTGGGCCGATCGTCAGGGCCTGCCGGCGATTCGCGACCGCCTCAATGCGCTGGCCGAGCGTCATGGCGAGCACTGGCAGCCGGCCGAGCTGATCGACAGCCTGGCCACCCTCGGCGGCCGTTTCGTCGACTACAAGCAGGAGGCCTGAGATGGAGTACAAGGCACCCCTGCGTGACATGCGCTTCGTGCTGCACGAGCTGTTCGACGCCACGGCCCATTGCGAGCTGCTCGGCAACGGCCTGGACCGCGAGCTGATCGACGGTGTGCTGGAGGAAGCCGCGCGCTACACCGGTGGCGAGATCGCGCCGCTCAATCGCAACAGCGACGAGGAGGGCGTGACCCTGGAAAACGGCGAAGTGAAGACGCCGCAAGGGTTCGTCGAGGCCTACAGGCAGTATGTCGACAATGGCTGGGCGAGCATGACCGGGCCGAGCGAGTACGGCGGCCAGGGTTTCCCACAGCTGGTGGCCTGCAACTTCCACGAGATGCTGATGGCGGCGTCGCTGTCATTCCGCATCTACTCCGGCCTGACCGAAGGCGCGGTGCTGGCGCTGTACAAGCACGGCAGCGATGAGCTGAAGAACGCTTACCTGACGAAGCTGGTCAGCGGCAGCTGGAGCGGCACCATGTGCCTCACCGAGCCGCAGGCCGGCACCGATCTCGCGTTGCTGCGCACCAAGGCCGAACCCCAGGCCGACGGCAGCTACAGGGTCAGCGGCAGCAAGATCTTCATCTCCGGTGGCGAGCACGACATGAGCGAGAACATCGTGCACCTGGTACTGGCGCGCCTGCCGGATGCACCGCCCGGTGTGAAGGGCATCAGCCTGTTGCTGGTGCCCAAGTTCATCGCCAAGGCCGACGGCACACCGGGCGAGCGCAACGCGCTGTCCTGCGGTGCCATCGAGCACAAGATGGGCATCAAGGGCGCGGCGACCTGTGTGATGAACTTCGACGGCGCCACCGGCTGGATCGTCGGAGAGCCCAACCAGGGACTGGCCTGCATGTTCACCATGATGAACGACGCGCGTTTCCAGGTAGGCTTGCAGGGTCTTGGCATCGCCGAGCAGGCGTACCAGGGCTCGCTGGCCTATGCCCGCGAACGGCTGCAATCGCGTGGACTGGCCGGTGCGCAATACCCGGACAAGCCGGCCGATCCGATCATCGTCCACCCGGACGTGCGGCGCATGCTGCTGACCCAGAAAACGCTGGTCGAGGGCAGCCGCATGCTGGCTGCCTACTGCGCGCGGCAGCTGGACCTCGAGCACGGCCATCCCGAGCCGAGCGACCGCAAGGCGGCGAGCAGGCGCGCGGCGCTGCTGATTCCCATCGTCAAGGCGTTCTTCACCGACATGGGCCAGGAAGTCGCCAGCCTGGGCGTGCAGGTCTATGGCGGTCACGGGTATATCCGCGAGTGGGGAATGGAACAGCTGATGCGCGACAGCCGCATCACCCAGCTCTACGAGGGCACCAACGGCATCCAGGCGCTGGACTATATACGCCGCAAGTTGCTTGGTGACGGCGGCGCGGAGCTGTCGGCATTGCAGGCGGAATTCAGCGAGGTCTGTGATCGGCAGATCGACCGGCCGGCACTGCATGACATGGCCAGCAAGGTGCAGGCGCGTATCGGCGAATGGCGCGAACTGAGTGCCGAGATCATCGCGGCCACCGGCCGCGATCCGCAGGAGATCGGTGCGGTTTCGGTGGATTTTCTGCAGTACTCGGCCTATGTCTTGCTGGCCGGATTATGGCTGCAGGCGGCGGGACGGGCACAGGATGCGCTGGAGCAGGGCGCGGGCGAGGCGGCGTTCTATCAGGCCAAGCTGGCCAGTGCGGATTTCTACCTGCGCCGGGTTTTGCCGCGCGCCAGTGCGCATCGTGAAGCGATCCAGGGCGGCGCCGAATGCCTGATGGCGCTGCCGGAAACGGATTTTGCGTTTTGATTTTGCGCTGGGTGAGGGCGCCCGACGAGCATTCCTTGTCGTTGTGGCGGGACGCGTAGTTGGTGTTCGCGAGCAAGCTCGCTCCTACAGGGGCAAACGGCGTACCTCGTCTGTAGGCGCGAGCCTGCTCGCGAAACGAGGAACGACAAAAACGTAGTTGCCTTCTGTAGAGACCCATACATATCAAGAGGATCACCATGCATCCGTTCAGCTTTGCCACAACCGCTCAATTGATCTGCGAGCCCGGCTCGTCGCGGCGGCTGGCCAGCCTCTGCAAGGAGCGCGGGGCGCGCTCGGTGCTGGTGGTGACCGATCCGGGCATTACCCGTTTCGGCCTGCTCAATGAGGTCTTGCCGGGCTTCGAGACCGAAGGGCTGCAGGTCGCCGTGTACGATCAGGTCATCGCCGATCCGCCGGAACACATCGTCACGGCTGCGGTGGAGCAGGCCAAATCGCTCAAAGCCGATCTGATCATCGGCTTCGGCGGCGGCAGCTCGATGGATGTCGCCAAGCTGGTGGCCTTGCTGGCGCATCCGGACTGCAGTCAATCGCTGCAGGATATCTATGGCGTGGGCAACGCCAAGGGCCAGCGCCTGCCGCTGATTCAGGTGCCGACCACCGCGGGCACCGGCTCGGAAGTCACGCAGATCGCCATCATCACCACCGGCGAAACAACCAAGATGGGCGTGGTCTCCACGCTCTTGTTGCCGGACCTGGCACTGCTCGACGCCGACCTCACCCTTGGCCTGCCTCCGGCGGTGACCGCAGCCACCGGTATCGACGCCATGGTGCATGCCATCGAGGCCTACACCAGCGCGCTGAAGAAAAACCCCATGTCCGACCTGCTGGCCCGCGAAGCGCTGCGCCTCTTGGCGGCCAATCTCGACGAGGCGGTGCACAACGGCAGCAACCGCGAGGCACGCCAGGCCATGCTGCTCGGCGCCTGTCTGGCCGGTCAGGCTTTTGCCAACGCGCCGGTGGCGGCGGTGCACGCGTTGGGCTACCCGTTGGGCGGCAATTTCCATATCCCGCATGGGCTGTCGAATGCGCTGGTGTTGCCGCAGGTGCTGCGTTTCAACGTCAGCGCGGCGGCTACCCACTATGGCGAGCTGGCGCCGATCATCCTCGGCGATCGCCTGCGCCAGGACGACCCTTCGAGCTACGCCGAGCAATTGATCGAGGCGTTCGAGCAGATGAGCGCGCGGGTTGGCCTGCCGACCCGTCTGCGCGACGCCGGCGTGCCGGAGGCGATGCTGCCGCAACTGGCGAAGGAAGCGATGCTGCAGCAGCGGCTGCTGGTCAACAACCCTCGCGAAGTGACCGAGGCCGATGCCCTGGCGATTTATCAGGCGGCGTACTGAGCGAACCCTTTCAATCACTGCGCTCCCGTGGAGAACGAGCATGCCCGAACAACCCAAGCACCTGCGCCGCGACTACAAGCACTTCCAGCCGATCACTACGCGCTGGCACGACAACGACATCTACGGCCATGTGAACAATGTCGTCTATTACGGCTTCTTCGACACCGCGGTGAACAACTACCTGATCCAGCAGGGCGGTCTGGACATCCGGGACGGCGAGATCGTCGGCTTCGTGGTCAGCTCGGCCTGCGACTATTTCGCCTCGATCGCCTATCCGGATCTTATCGAGGTGGGTGTACGGGTGGCGAAGCTGGGCAACTCTTCGGTGCAGTACGAGTTGGCGATTTTCCGCGAAGGCGAGCAGGAGGCCAGTGCCGCGGGCAGGTTCGTGCATGTGTTCGTCGAACGGGCAAGCAACCGCCCGACGGCCATCCCCGGGGGCTTGCGCGCCGCGCTGGAAGCGCTGGCCTGAGGCGGCTCGCTGCGGCAACTAAGGCAGCTGGAAAGATCGCCCGGAGCGGCTGAGGCTGGTCCGGGCGGTGCGCTGCCGTCTGCGAATGGCATGCTGCCGTCTGTGGTCCTCAGTGATGCTTGTGCTTGTGCTTGTAATGGCCTTTGGCCTTGCCGGGATGCCCGTAGTAACGGCGATCGTCCCGGTAGCGGCGGTCGCTGCGATCGTCGTCATCGCCATAGGCATTGCCGATTGCCCCACCGGCACCACCGCCGACGGCTGCGCCGATGAGTCCGCCGGTGCTGCCCCCGACGCGCTGCCCGATGACGTTGCCGCCGGCTGCACCGAGGCCGCCGCCAATCGCCGCTTCGGTGCGGCTGCGTTTGTCCGCGCCGACCATGCCGCCTGCCGCGCCGCCAACACCGGCACCGATGGTGGCGCCGGTAGCGCCCCCCAGATGCTCTCCAACCACCGAACCGAGGGCACCGCCCAGGGCACCACCGACGGCGGCTTCGGTGTTATTGCCGGCGAAGGCGGCACCGCTGAGCAGAGAGGCGGACAACAGGCAAATCGAGGCGTACTTCATGGCGTGTTCCCGTAAGTGGAGTTGCGCCGCGATCCTTACCCGCCGCTCCGCTTCGGGCAAGGCCTTGCCGATGAAATGCGTGATGCTCTGCTCGTTTCATAACTCTTTGATTTTTAGCGGGAACCGGGGCCCTTTCCGATGGTCACAGCTGGCTTGCAGCGGGCCCGATCAGCACTGTTGCGCCGTTGCATGCGGGCATCGGATTCAGGCATCGGGTGCCGTCTTCATCAGTGCAGCCGGGCTGTAGACCCGCGGCGGGCTGTGCTGCGGCAGATGAATCAGGTTCAGGTTGTGTCGTTGTGCCCACTGGGCGGCGAGACCGGTGGGTGAAGACAGGCTCACCAGGGTCGGGATGCCGGCCCGCTGCACCTTGTGCACCAGCTCCAGGCTGCAGCGACTGGTGACGATCGCCAGTCCGCCATCCGCCGTGTAGCCGGCGCGTGTCATGGCGCCGATCAGCTTGTCCAGCGCATTGTGCCGGCCGATATCCTCGCGTCCCAGGCGTAGCGTGCCGCTGGCGTCCATGAACAATGCGGCGTGCATGGCGCCGCAATCACGCCCCAGTGGCTGAAACTCACCGATGCGCTGGCGCAGGTCCTGCAGCCAGTGCGCAGGCGGCAGCGCCGCGGGTGGCATCACCGGCAGCCGGGGCAAGGCCTGCTCCAGCGCCTCGACGCCACACAGGCCGCAGCTGCTGTTGCCCGGCAGTTGTCGACGCTGTCGCTTGAGCCGCCAGAAGGTGCGACTGGATATCTCGACTTCCGCGCGTCGCGCATTGCCGCTGCCCTGCAGGCGGATGTCGTAGATGTCCGCCAGCGAATCAATGAAGCCGTTGGCCAGTGTGAAACCGACGACGAAATCCTCCAGGTCGGCTGGCGAAAGCATCATCACCGCCTGGTTGAGGCCGTTGTAGGCGACCGCCAGCGCGCATTCCTCGGCGAGAGCCGCCGTGCGCTGCTCGGCTTCTTCGATAGGCTGATAGCAATAACGCTGGCTGGCGCCAGCGGGCGATTGCGTGGCGGCGGTGCAGCCAGCGGTCAGACGAGGCGGGGCATTCATCGGCAAGCTCGTTCCTGATAGGTCTTGCAGGGTCGGCAGTTGGGCAGGCGGATTGCCGGGCAGGCGCCCAATGGCTGCGCCAGCGGCCGATGGATAGGGGTTATGACCGTGGCCGGCCGCGGACGATTCACCGTTGGTCGTTCTTCGCCAGCATGTCGCGCACGCGCTTGGCGAGCGCGTCCAGGTTGAACGGCTTGCCGATCATATCCATACCCGGTTCGAGGAAGTCCGGGTTGGCCGCCTGGCGCGCATATCCGGTCATGAACAGCACCGGCAGGCCGGGGTGTTGCTGGCGTGCGATATCGGCCAGCTGACGTCCGTTCATCCCCGGCAGGCCGACATCGGTCACCAGCAGGTCGATGGCCGCCGCGTCTTCGAGGATGCGCACAGCGGCGTTGCCGTCAGCCGCTTCCAGGGCCTGGTAGCCGAGCATCCGCAGTACGTCGATAACCAGCAGGCGCACCGCCGGGTCATCCTCCACCACCAGGACTGTCTCGCCCTGTTGCGCGCGCAACGGGCCTTCCGTCTCGCCGGACGGCGGGGCCGCCTCAGCCAGATCGTCGAACACCGGCAGGTAGAGGCTGACCTGGGTGCCCTGGTCGGGCTCGCTGGCGATCTGCACGTGGCCGCCGGCCTGGCGGGTGAAGCCATAGACCATGGACAGGCCCAGTCCGGTGCCCTGGCCGATCGGCTTGGTGGTGAAAAAGGGTTCGAAGACGCTGGCCAGGACCTTGGCACTCATGCCGCAGCCGCTGTCGGTAAGACGCAGGATGACGTAGCGGCCGGGCGCCAGTTCGCCCACCTCGCCCTGTTGGCGAAGTTCGACATTGCGTGTTTCCAGCAGCAGGTCTCCGCCGTCGGGCATGGCGTCGCGGGCATTGATGACCAGATTGAGCAGCGCGCTCTCCAACTGGTTTTCGTCGCTCGATACCGGCCACAGGCCGTCCTGCAACTGGTTGCGAATGTGGATATGGCAGCCCAGGGTCCGGCTGAGCAGATCGTGCATCGAGTCGATCAGCTGGTTCAGTTCTACGCGCCTGAGATTCAGCGGCTGCCGGCGGGCGAAGGCGAGCAGGCGATGGGTCAGCGCCGCGGCGCGGTTGGCCGAGGTCACCGCCGCTTCGATGAAGCGCTGGGTTTCGCCATGACGGCCGGACTGGATGTAGCGCTGGATCAGGTCCAGGCCGCCGATGATGCCGGTCAGCATGTTGTTGAAGTCATGGGCGATGCCGCCGGTCAGCTGGCCTACGGCCTCCATCTTCTGTGCCTGGCGTAGCGCGTCCTGCGCCTGCTCGCGGCTGGCCATTTCCCTGAGCAACCGCTCGTAGACTTCGGCCAGCGCCTGGGTACGCTCCTGGATCCGGCTCTCCAGCGTCTCGTTGAGTTCGCGCAGGGCCTGCTCGGCGCGCCAGCGCTCGGTGACGTCCAGCGACATGACGAAAAAGCCCAGCACCTTGTCCTGAGCGTCACGGCGCGGCAGATAGTGGACCAGCATGCGCCGTGGCTGTCCGTCGCGGTGGAGGCTGCTGGCCTCGAAAATCACGTCCTGACCGGCCAGCGCAGCGCGGATGCTCTCGCGTCGTTCGGCGTACACCTTTTCGCCCAGCACCGCCCGGGCGGTTTTGCCGCGCAGCCACTCGATGGGATGGCCGAACCAGTCGCTGTAGTAGCGGTTGTTGAAACGAAAGCGTTCGGCCGTGTCGATATAGCCGATCAGCACGGGCAGCGCGTCGGTGATCATCTTCAGTTCGGCTTCGTTCTGGCGCAGCGCATCTTCGCTTGCCTGCTGCTGGGTGATGTTCATCACCGCGCCGGGGAAGCGCTGCGGCCGCCCATCCTCATCGCAATGGCGGCGTCCCCGCGCCAGTGCCCAATGCGTCTCGCCGTCTGGCTTGCGCAGGCGATAGCGTTGCTCGAGGTCGCCGCCCCTGGCGATGCAATGAGCCAGTGCCGCCTGCAGTCGCGGCCGATCTTCGGGGTGGACATGATCGAAGAAGTCTTCGGTGCGCAGGCCGGTCGGCCCTGATCGTTCCACCGGGACGATGCGCAGGAGTTCGGCATCCTCGGGTAGGTCGCTACTGGCGAGGTCCCAGTCCCATATGCCGATCAGGTTGCTCGCCTCCAGCGCCAGTTGCAGGCGCTGTCCGCTGATCCGGTGCGCTTCGGCGCTGAGCTTGTAATGCAGGGCGGTTCGCGACAGGCGCGTCTCGGTACGCACGCGCTCGCTGGTTTCGCTAAGGCACAGCAGCAATCCGCCGATGCCGGGCGCATCGCGGATGGGGCTCAGCGCGAGGTCGAACCAGGCTTCGACCAGCTGCCCGTCGCGCTCCAGTGCCAGTCGCTGATTGCGCAGTATTCGCGCCTCGCCGCGACGGGCTCTGTCGCAGGCGGGATCGAGCAGTTCCCAGGTGGCGCCCCAGCGGTGGCAGGCAGGCTGGCCGAGTTCGGCCGGATGGCGGTCGCCGAGCAGCGCGGCGTGGGCATCGTTGTACAGCTGCAACGCCTGGTCGCCCCAGAGGATGCACATGGGCAGTGGCGCGTCGAGAATGGTTTCGAGCAGCAGTCGCAGCGACTGCGGCCAGGTGGCGGAGCAGCCGAGTGCGGTTTCGCCCCAGGGGTGCCGGCGAATGCGTTCGCTCATCTCGCTTTGACTGTGGGGCCAGGGTCCGGCGCCTACTGCTGCCATGTCACTTCCTATCGATCATCCGTGGCTGAACTGCGGGTGGCGGACATCGAGCGCCCGGCGCGCCGTTTCGATGCGTGCCGGCCCTGACTCTTCCCGAGCCGGTTCCCGCCGACGGCAACTGCCGCGTAGTGTAAATCGTCCGGATGGCCGGCGGCAGAGCCAGCCGTCACGCTAGCTGATCGAGCAGGCTTCCCGCTAGCTCGCGGTAGTCGTCGACGGCAGCGAATTCCTCGGTGTCCTTGGGTGCGCGGCGGCTGTCCGGCTCGCGCACCGCGAGCAGGTGCGCGATGCCGAAGCGCCCGGCGCTGCGCAGGATCGGCAGGCTGTCGTCGATGAACAGCGCGCGGGCCGGGTCGAAATCCAGGTCCTGGCGCAGGGCATGCCAGAACTGTCCTTCTTCCTTCGGGAACCCATAGTCGTGGGAACTGATCAGCCGGTCGAACCAGGGCTCCAGCTCCACCTTCTCGAGCTTGAGCGACAACGAATCGCGGTGGGCATTGGTGATCAGCACCACGCGCTTGCCGGCCTTGCGCAGCGCTTCGAGAAAAACGTCGGCCGAAGGGCGCAGGGCGATCAGCTCGGCGATCTCGCGCTTCATCTCGCGAATCGGCAGGTTCAGCTCGCGGGTCCAGTAGTCCAGGCAGTACCAGGTGAGCTTGCCGACGTGTTCGTTGAACAACGGTGCCAGCTCCAGCTCGGCCATGGCGCGGCTGATGCCGTGCAGCTCGGCATAGCGCTGCGGCAGCAGTTCGAGCCAGAAGTGGTTGTCGAAGTGGAGATCCAGCAGGGTACCGTCCATGTCGAGCAGGACGGTGTCGATTTCGGACCAGGGCAGGTTGGCGGTCATGGGCGGACTCGAGTGGCGGCAAGGGATGGGCAGGGTACGGCGGTCGGCTGTCGCAAAGCACTCGCGGCCGGCGCGGGAAGCCGGGTTATGATAGCCGCTCGCGTTTCCAGGAGTTTTCCATGCGCCAGAAACCCACTGTACTTGCCCGTGAGATCGTCGCCAGCAGCCGGCTGTTCCGTGTCGAGGAACTGCAGCTGCGATTTTCCAACGGTGTGGAGCGCACCTATGAACGGCTGGTCGGCAAGGGCAACGGCTATGGCGCGGTGATGATCGTGGCGCTGGCCGATGCCGAGAATGCACTGCTGGTCGAGGAGTATTGCGGCGGCACCGACAGCTACGAGCTGTCCTTGCCCAAGGGGCTGATCGAGCCGGGAGAGGACGTGCTCGAGGCCGCCAATCGCGAACTCAAGGAAGAAGCCGGTTTCGGCGCCCGGCGCCTGGAACTGCTCACCGAGCTGTCATTGTCGCCGGGGTACATGAGCCAGAAGATCCAGGTGGTGCTGGCTCGCGACCTGTATCCCGAGCAGCTGCCCGGTGACGAGCCTGAGCCGATGCGTCTTGAGCAGGTGAGCCTGCATGAGCTGTCGAGCCTGGTGCAGCATCCCCAGTTCAGCGAAGGGCGGGCCCTGGCTGCGCTCTATCTGGCCCGGGATCTTCTGACCCAGCGTGGGGAGTTTGGCCAATGACTCATGCATATCTGGCGGCGGTAATCGATCTGGTGCGTCAGGCGGGCGAGGTGATCCTGCCGCACTGGCGTAGCGAACTGGTGGTGGAGGCCAAGGCCGACGAGTCGCCCGTGACCGCGGCGGACATGGCCGCCCACCATGTTCTGCTGGACGGGCTGATGGCGCTGGATGGCAGCATTCCGGTGCTGTCGGAAGAAGACTGCGTGGTGCCCCTGGCCGAGCGTGCCAGCTGGACCCGCTGGTGGCTGGTCGACCCGCTGGATGGAACCAAGGAGTTCATCGCCGGCAGTGAGGAGTTCACCGTCAACGTGGCGCTGATCGAGCAGGGCGAGGTGCGCTTCGGCGTGGTCGGCATTCCGGCGTCCGGGCGTTGCTATTACGGCGGCAGGGATTTCGGCGCCTGGCGCAGCGAAGCCTCGGGCGCTGCCCAGCCGCTGCGCGTGCGTCAGCAGAGTGCGGATGCCTTCACGGTGGTTGCCAGTCGTCGCCACAGCAGTCCGTCGCAAGAGCAATTGCTGGGTCGCCTGCGCCAGCGCTTCGGTGAGCTGGCGTTGGCCAATGTGGGCAGTTCGCTGAAGTTCTGCCTGCTCGCCGAAGGCGCCGCAGATTGCTATCCGCGTCTGGCGCCGACCTCGCAGTGGGACACCGCTGCGGCGCAGGGCGTGCTGGAAGGGGCGGGTGGCGAAGTGCTGGAGGTCAGCGGCGCGCCGCTGCGCTATGCGCCGCGGGACAGCTATCTCAACCCATCATTCCTGGCCTTGCCCAAAGGTGTCGATTGGCGTGACAGCCTGATCGAGATGGCCGCGCAGAGCGACAAGGGCCAGCCGGCATGACGTGCTGGCCGCGGGAACGCTGGACAATGAAAAGCCGCTGGAGCCGCAAGCTCAAGGCTGGAAGAAAAAGCTTGGCGGCTGCGGGCCGAACGCTGGGCGGCAGCCTCCAGCCTCTTATTTGTGCAGCACGAACTGCCCGGTGAAACGCACGGCATCGCGCCCGTCGGCGGCCAGGATGCGACTGTGCAGTTCCAGCCGCGAGCGGCCCCGGCGACGATAGATCGCTTCGAAACGCTCCCACGCCTCAGGGCTCGGTGCCGAGCAGATGGCCATGGCGTCGTCGACCACGGGCAGCGGGTATTCGATCTTGCCTTCGTGAATGACGATGTGGCCGTCTTCGATGCCGGCTTCGCGCAGTCGCAGATGCAGCCAGCCCCAGCCAGCCAGCACCGCAGCGCAGTAGAGGCTGCCGCCGAACATGCTGCTCTTGTGATTGATGTTCGGCTGCAGCGGTACCTGCAGGCGCAACTCATGGTTTTCCCACTGCTCGACACGCAGCCCCAGCGAGCGGGTCAGCGGAATGTCGTGATGGAGGATGGCTTCCAGGTAGCGGCTATCGCGGCTCATGCCGGGTAGGTTCCTAAACGTTACAAAGATACAGACAGACGCCAAGCATGACTCCTGAGTCACGGTTTGGCCAGTCCGTTCGCTCCATTTGCCGGGCTTGTGCAGCCCGCATGGCGCCTGCGCTGCGGCTGGGCGGCAGGTGCGCCACAGGGGCGGGCGCGATGCGTAACGGTGCGTCGGCTTCAGCCCTCGGATTTGCTCCGGTAGGCGCAATAGCCTGGGCGTGGGCCGATGCGCGGGTGGTTGCGGCAGGTGTCCGGTCGCTTGGCATAGACCGTGCAAAGACGGGTTTTGCGGTCCAGATAGAGGCAGTCGCCATTGGTGTGGCGGGTCAGCGTGAAGACCTCGTGCTTGTGATTGAAGTGTTCGACGATGCCGGCCTTGCTCAGGCGCTTGGCGATGTTCTTCGCCGGCTCTTCGCGCTCGAACGCATCGACCAGTTCCAGCCGGATCAGGTCGTCGATGCGCACCTCCACCGGCAAGGTGCAGCAGGTCGCATGGCAGTCACGGCACAGGCCGGCGCTGTAGCGCACCCAGGTTTCCAGGCGTTCCGGGTCGGCGGAGGCGATCAGTCTTGTCTTCACGGGCGGTCTTTCGGTGCGGTTGGGCGGGCGGATCATAGCGACTCGCGCGCCGATTACCAGCGTCTTCCGGTGTCGCTGACCGGACAGGCGGTAGCGCAGATGTAAAGGAAACCTGCAAACCTCTTGCGGAACGTCGAACGGAGGTGAACGGGCGCGACTGCCGTGAGTCCCTCTTGTGTGTCTTCGCTAACCGAGGTCTGTTCATGACGCAGGAATCAGCCGTTGCTACCGCCGATGAAGTTGCCGCTTTTCGTGAGCGGGTGTTGCGCAAGCTCACCTATTCGGTGGGCAAGGACCCGGAGAATGCCTCCGATTACGACTGGTTCCATGCGGTAGCCCTGGCCACGCGCGACAGCACCATCGACCGCTGGATGGACTGTACGCGCGAGGCATATACCAGCGGACAGAAGCGAGTCTATTACCTCTCGCTGGAATTCCTCATCGGCCGGCTGCTGGTGGATAGCCTGAGCAACCTGGGCTTGTTCGAGGTGGCGCGCGAGGCGCTGGCCGGGCTCGACGTGGACATCGACCAGATCCGCCTGCTGGAGCCCGACGCGGCACTGGGCAATGGCGGCCTCGGACGGCTTGCGGCGTGTTTCATGGAAAGCATGGCGACGCTGGGCGTCGTCTCCCACGGCTACGGCATCCGCTACGACCACGGCCTGTTCCGTCAGGCCATCGTCGATGGCTGGCAACACGAACAGACCGAGACCTGGCTGGATCTGGGCAACCCCTGGGAGTTCGAGCGCTCCGAGGTGAAGTACCTGATCGGCTTCGGCGGCAACGTCACCGCGGCCACCAACGAAAAGGGCGCAACCCAGCACTTCTGGCATTGGGCCGAGGGCGTGCGGGCGATCGCCTATGACACCCCGATCGTCGGCTGGCGTGGTGCCGGGGTGAATACCCTGCGCCTGTGGCGGGCCCGCCCCGAAGCGGATTTTCACCTGGCACGCTTCAACGCCGGTGATCACATCGGCGCCGCAGCGGAAGAAGCCCGCGCGGAGAGTATTTCGCGGGTGCTCTATCCGGCCGACAGCACCGAGGCGGGACAGGAGCTGCGTCTGCGTCAGGAGTATTTCTTCGTCGCCGCCTCGCTGCAGGATCTGCTGCGCCGCCATCTAAAGCAGCGCGGCTCGCTGGACAACCTGCCCGACTTCACCTCGATCCAGCTCAACGACACCCATCCGGCCATCGCCGTGGCCGAGCTGATGCGCTTGCTGGTGGATGTGCACAGCTATGAATGGCAGCACGCCTGGCGGCTGACCACGGCAACGCTGTCCTACACCAACCACACGCTGTTGCCCGAAGCGCTGGAAACCTGGCCGGTGGGCCTGATGGAGCGCCTGCTGCCACGCCACATGCAGATCATCTACCTGATCAATGCCTACCATCTCGATTGCCTGCGCGAGCGCGGTATCCACGAAGCCGAGCTGCTGCGCTCGGTGTCGCTGATCGAAGAAGGCCACGGGCGCCGCGTGCGCATGGGTAACCTGGCATTCCTCGGTTCGCACAGCACCAACGGGGTTTCGGCGCTGCACACCCAGTTGATGCGCAAGACGGTATTCACCGATCTGCACGGCTTGTATCCGCAGCGGATCAACAACAAGACCAATGGCATTACCTTCCGCCGCTGGCTCTATCAGGCCAATCCCCAGCTGACCCAACTGCTGGTGGAGCACCTCGGCGAGGGCCTGCTCGATGCGCCGGAAACCCGCCTGCGCGAGCTCGAGCCATACGCCGAGCAGGCGCACTTCCGCCAGCGCTTCGCCGAGCAGCGGCTGGCCAACAAACGCCATCTGGCCAACGTGATTCTGGAGCGGGTGGGCATCAGCGTCGATCCGCAGGCGCTGTTCGACGTACACGTCAAGCGCATCCACGAATACAAGCGACAGCTGCTCAACCTGCTGCACACCGTCGCGCTGTATCACGCGATTCGCGACGATCCGGGCGGCAACTGGGTGCCGCGGGTGAAGATCTTCGCCGGCAAGGCGGCGGCCAGCTACCACCAGGCCAAGCTGATCATCAAGCTGGCCAACGACATCGCCACCACCATCAACGCCGACCCCACCGTGCGCGGCCTGCTCAAGGTGGTGTTCCTGCCCAACTACAATGTTAGCCTGGCCGAGGACATCATCCCGGCGGCCGATCTGTCCGAGCAGATTTCCACTGCCGGGCTCGAAGCCTCCGGCACCAGCAACATGAAGTTCGCCCTCAACGGCGCGCTGACCATTGGCACCCTCGACGGCGCCAATGTGGAGATGAGCGAGCAGATCGGCCTGGAGCACATGTTCATTTTCGGCCTCACGGCCCAGCAGGTGAATGCGCGCAAGCAGGCCAACGAATACAACGCCGAAGCGATCATCGGTGCCTCGCAGCGGCTTGGCGAAGTGCTATCGGCCATTCGTGGCGGTGCGTTCTCGGCAGGCGACCCGGGGCGTTATGTCGGCCTGGTGGACGGTATCAGCTGGCACGACACCTTCATGGTCTGTGCCGATTTCGAGGCGTACTGGCAGGCCCAGCTGGACGTCGAGGCGTGTTGGCGGGACCCGGCTCGTTGGTGGCGGTCGTCCGTATTGAACACCGCGCGCACGGGCTGGTTCTCGTCCGATCGCACCATCCGCGAGTACGCCCGGGAAGTCTGGACAGTGATGTGACGGCAGGCCCGCCGCCGCTTTCCCGCCGGCGGGCAGCCAAAAACTGCGGGGTGACGTGCTCGTGCTGGCCATCTGCTCGCCGTTGCGCTGAACTCTGCCGGGTCCCGGCCTGTCTCAGGGGAGTTAGTTTTCCTACGGCCCTGCTAAACTGCGCGGGTTTATCCTTCCTCCGGAGTCATTTCCATGTCACGCGTAACCCTCAGTCGCTACCTCATCGAGCAGACTCGCAGTAACAACACGCCTGCTGATCTGCGGTTTCTCATCGAGGTCGTGGCACGAGCGTGCAAGGAAATCAGCCACGCGGTCTCCAAGGGTGCCCTCGGTGGCGTATTGGGTAGCGCCGACAGCGAGAACATCCAGGGCGAAGTGCAGAAGAAGCTCGACGTGCTCTCCAACGAAATCCTGCTGGAGGCCAACGAGTGGGGCGGTCACCTGGCCGGCATGGCATCCGAGGAAATGGACAACGCCTACCAGATTCCCGGCAAGTACCCGAAGGGCGCTTATCTGCTGGTCTTCGATCCGCTGGACGGCTCGAGCAACATCGACGTCAACGTCTCGGTCGGTACCATCTTCTCCGTATTGCGCTGCCCGGATGCCTGTTTCAGCCAGAACGATGCGCTCGGCGAGGAAGCCTTCCTGCAGCCGGGGACCAAGCAGGTTGCTGCCGGCTATGCCATCTACGGGCCGCAGACCATGCTGATTCTGACCCTCGGCCACGGCGTGATGGGCTTCACGCTCGATCGTGAGCTGGGCAGTTTCGTGCTGACCCATGAAAACCTGAGCGTCCCGCAGAGCACCGCCGAATTCGCCATCAACATGTCCAACCAGCGCCACTGGGAAGAACCGGTCAAGCGCTACGTCGGCGAGCTGCTGGCCGGCAAGGAAGGTCCGCTGGGCAAGAACTACAACATGCGCTGGATCGCCTCGATGGTGGCCGATGTGCACCGTATCCTCACCCGCGGTGGCCTGTTCATGTATCCGCGCGACACGCGCGACCCGTCGATGGCTGGCAAGCTGCGCCTGATGTACGAGGCCAACCCGATGGCGATGATCGTCGAGCAGGCTGGTGGCGCCGCCACCAACGGTACGCAGCGGATCCTGGAAATTCAGCCGGAGTCCCTGCACCAGCGGGTGCCGGTGTTCCTCGGTTCGAAGGAAGAAGTCGAGCGCGTCACCGGCTACCACCAGGGCTGACCGATGCAGGCGCCCTGGCAGGACTTGCTCCACTGGTGGTTCGGCCAGGGCACCAGCGCCAGCGAGATTGCGGCCGAAAGGCAGCGCCTCTGGTTTGGCTACCGCGCAGAACAGGACGACGAGGCGCGCCAGCGCTTCGGCGCACTGGTCGAACAGGCTCTGAAAGGCGAGTTGCAGGACTGGGCCGAGTCGCCGGAGGGCTGGCTGGCCCTGGTGCTGTTGCTCGATCAGCTGCCGCGCATGATCCATCGCGACACACCGCGTGCGTTCGCCGGCGACGAGCGCGCGCAGCAGCTGGTTCGCGACGGACTGGCCCATGGCGGCGACATGCTGCTGGCGCCGATCCAGCGGGTGTTCATCTACCTGGTGCTGGAACACACCGAGAACCTGGCGGTACAGGATCTGGCCGTGGCCCACTTCGCGGCGTTGCGTGACATTGCCGACGAGCAGGAACAGCCGCTGTTTGCCGGCTTCCTCGATTATGCCGAGCGCCACCGCGATGTGATCTCCCGCTTCGGCCGTTTCCCGCATCGCAATGCCATTGTCGGTCGTGCATCCAGTGACGCCGAACGACTTTTTCTGCTACAGCCGGGTTCGTCCTTCTGAGCAAGGCGGCCGCTGCGCAGTGCCATTCCCTTAGCGCGTTGAACCTTAGAACAAGCCAGGAGCTCGATATGCCATTGCGTACCCCATTGCTGATTGCCTGCGCGGTCCTGCTGGCTGCCTGCAGTCCGGTCACCCAGGAGAACTTCGCCAGGCTCAAGCCCGGCATGGAGCGGGTCGAAGTCGAGCAACTGCTCGGCAAACCCTCCGAATGCGCCGGTGCGCTGGGCATGGCGAGTTGCACCTGGGGCGAGAAGAATCGCTTCATCAGCGTCCAGTTCGCTGGCGACAAGGTGATGATGTTTTCCGGCAAGGGGCTGAAATAACCACCGAGTAACTCAGGAGAAACCCCATGCGTGCGAGTGTCGCCCTGTTGTGCCTGATGCTGTTGAGCGGATGCGTAGGCGGCGGCTATGAGCAGCCTCCTGAAACGGTGGGTGAGGTGGACCTGCAGCGCTACCAGGGCACCTGGTACGAGCTGGCGCGCTTGCCGATGTTCTTTCAGCGCAATTGCGTACGCTCCGAAGCACATTACCGATTGCAGGCCGACGGCAGCGTGGCGGTGACCAACCGTTGCCAGACGGAAGACGGCGACTGGCAGGAAGCCAAAGGCGAGGCGGTGCCACAGGAAGCCGGTAGCACCGATCGACTCTGGGTGCGCTTCGACAACTGGTTCAGCCGGCTTTTTCCTGGCCTGACCAGAGGCCACTACTGGGTGCTCTATCTGGATGAGGGCTACAACACCGCGCTGGTCGGCAGCCCGGATCGCAAGTACCTCTGGTTGCTCGCGCGGGACACCGAGGTCGACCAGGCGACCCGTGATCGTCTGCTCGGCGAGGCCGAGCGACGCGGCTATGACACCGACGAGTTGCTCTGGCGTGAGTGATCTCTGATCCGTTTCAGCCCCATTTCAGACGCGACAGCGGACCGGATAGCTCGGCTCGGCCCAGTGGCGCTGGCTGCGGGTGATCACCCGGACGTCGCGCTGCGCCTGGCCCGCTCGCGGTCATGCTGCTGGCGGGCCTGAAATCGCTGTGCAGCATCAATTCGCCGGGCTGCTTGTTCTCCACGAGGGCCTGCACCTGCTCCGCTGCCTGTTGCCGCTGTTTTTCCGGGTCGTAGCGAGCACCGTCGGAGAGTGCCGGCAGTAACGTCAGCGCCGCTATTTTCCAGGCCGGCATGCTCAACTCCACGAACCTCGCTATGATGCCGCTAACGTCATGCGGGCCGGCCGGCCCGCCGCAGATCAGGAGTGTGCCATGCAGACCTTGTATCCGGAGATCAAACCCTACGCCCGGCATGAGCTGGCGGTGGAAGAACCGCATGTGCTCTATGTCGACGAGAGTGGGTCGCCGGATGGTCTGCCCGTTCTGTTCGTCCATGGTGGCCCCGGCGGCGGCTGCGACGCCCTCAGTCGGCGTTTCTTCGATCCCACCCTGTACCGCATCATCACCTTCGATCAGCGCGGCTGTGGTCGCTCGACACCGCATGCCAGCCTGGAAAACAACACGACGGCGCATCTGATTGCCGACATGCAGCGTATTCGCGAGCATCTGGGCATCGACAAGTGGGTGCTGTTCGGCGGTTCCTGGGGTTCGACGCTGTCGCTGGCCTACGCGCAGAGCAATCCCGAGCATGTGCACGCCTTGATTCTGCGTGGCATCTTTCTCTGCCGCCCGCAGGACCTCGCCTGGTTCTATCAGGAGGGCGCCAGCCGGCTGTTTCCCGATTACTGGCAAGATTTTCTCGCGCCTATTCCGCCCGAGGAGCGCAGCGACCTGATGCAGGCCTTCTATCGCCGGCTCACCGGTAATGATCAGATCGCCCAGATGCACGCGGCCAAGGCCTGGTCCTGCTGGGAGGGCCGAGCCGCCACGCTGCGGCCGAACAGTCACGTGGTAGAACGTTTCGCCGATGCGCACCGGGCGCTGTCGATGGCGCGCATCGAGTGCCACTACTTCGTCAACCAGGCGTTCCTCGAAGCGGACCAGTTGCTGCGCGACATGCCGAGGATCGCCCATTTGCCTGGCATCATCGTGCATGGCCGCTACGATGCAATCTGTCCGCTGGACAATGCCTGGGCGCTGCACCAGGCCTGGCCGAACAGCGAGCTGCAGATCATTCGTGATGCCGGGCACTCGGCAGCCGAAACCGGCATCACCGATGCGCTGGTGCGTGCCACCGGCGAAATCGCCCAGCGTCTGCTCGACCTGCCGCCGGTGGATGCCTGAGGAGCCCTGATGAAAGCGCTTATCCAACGCGTTCGCCAGGCCCGCGTCGAGGTTGCCGGTGAGGTGGTCGGTGCCATCGATCAGGGCTTGCTGGCGCTGGTCGGTGTCGAGCGTGAAGACGACCCTACCAGGGCCGACAAGCTGTTGCACAAGCTGCTCAACTATCGGGTCTTCAGCGACGATCAGCACAGGATGAATCGCTCGCTGCAGGACATCGGCGGTGGCCTGTTACTGGTTTCGCAGTTCACCCTCGCCGCCGACACCCGCAGCGGTTTGCGCCCGAGCTTCTCCAGCGCGGCGCCGCCGGCACACGGCGAAGCACTGTACGACTATCTGCTGGCGCAGGCGCGACAGCGGCATCCGCAGGTGGCTTGCGGGCGTTTCGGTGCAGACATGCAGGTACACCTGATCAACGACGGGCCGGTGACCTTCCTGCTGGAAAGCTGAGCGGCTGGCGTGGTCAGTGGCGTGCAGGTTCCAGATCATTGTCGCGCAGCCAGGTGATCGCGTATTCGCGCAGCTGAACCGTCTGGTAGCGCAGCCAGGCCTCACGCACCTCCGGAAAGTCCTCCAGTTTGAAGTCGAAGGTGCGCAGCGGCTTGCGACCCTTCAGCGCGTTGCTCAGCACGGCGTGGGCGATGGGGTCGTGCTGGGTGAACAGGAAGGCTTCGCGCATGGTGATCGATTGCGCGAGCTCCAGCGGTTCGATATGCAGATAGCGATCCGTCTTGACGTCGTACTTTTCCGTTGCCCCCGGTAGCGGGCTGCCAGGGAAAATCGCGCGTATCTCCCCGCTTTCCAGATCGAGGTAGTAGTCGGCGATGTCGCGCCCGTCCAGAGCATATTCCAGACGGTGCATGTCGATGGTCAGTGGTCGCATGGGCAGTCCGATACTGTGGGTCGCACGGCTTGTGACCACCGATGGCAGCGAAGGTGCGACGCCCACCGGACCCGCGGCGCATCGATCAGTGACCGTCAGACCTGTTCGGGGCGCTGCGCGGGGCTGGCTAGGCGGTCGCCGCTCGCCACCTGGGCTGGGCGCTCCTCCAGAACCGGTCGGTCCTCTTCGGTGGCGACCGAGCTGCGAAAGCCCTTGATCGCGTCACCCAGGTCCGAGCCCAGGCTCTTCAGGCGCCTTGTGCCGAACAGCATGACGAGAATGAGCAGGATGATCAGGAGTTGCCAGACGCTGATGCCGCCGAGTCCCATGGTGTTTCTCTCTCCAGTCGCGGGAAGCCGAATGCGCTTCGCTCATGGTTGCAGCATGCCGTTCCCGTGTGACGGGGGGATGACGGCGGCAGGCGCCGGGCGGAGCCGGTTGCCACTGTTCTGCAACCATTGCCGGGTTAACTGACGGGTTTGAACCGGAGAGGGCATGACATGAAGCGACACCGGCAAGACGGCGTGGCGCTGCTGATGGTACTGCTGGCGCTGGCCCTGCTGGCGGGCGGCCTGAGCTGGCTGGCTCAGCAAGGACGCCAGGAGGTCGATACGGCGCGGCAACTGCAGTTGCGGGTGCAGGCCCGGGCGGCGGAAACGGCGGCGCGGGCGTTCGCCGTCCAGGCGTTGCGCGATCCGCTCTGGCGCCAGAGCCCGCTGTTCTGGCAGGCACTGCGCGGCCAGCCGCTGCCCTACCGCTTCGCGCAGGGCAGCGCCCGCCTGCAGTTGCGGGACCTGCGCAGTTGCTTCAACGTCAACGCCCTGCTGGGCGAGGAGAGCGAGCGGGCCCGGCGTCAGCTCCTGCACCTGCTGGGGAGGGCGGGGCAGGGGCCGAGCATGGCGGACGAGCGCCTGGTGCAGACGCTGGTGGACTGGCTCGATCCGGACGGACAGGCACAGATGCAGGGGGCCGAGGCCGATCAGTACCTGCGCGCGTCCAGCGCCTATCTGCCGGCCAACCAGCCGATGCGCGAGACCAGCGAGCTCAACCTGCTGCTGCCGGCCGATGCGGGCCGCTACCTGCGTCACCCGGCGCTGTGCGCGCTGCCGGACACCTCTGGCTGGCGGCTGAACGCCAATGCACTGACCCTGGACATGCTGCCGCTGCTGGAGGCGTTGTACGAAGGGGAACTGCCGCGCTCGTTGCTGACCCGGCTGATTACCGCCCGGCCCGCCGACGGCTATCGGGATGCGGACGCGCTGCGGCGTCATCTCGGCGCACTGGACGAGGCGACCTTCACCCGGCTGGCCGAAGGTCTGCTGCTCAACAGCGACCACTTCCTGCTGGGCCTCGCATTCGAGCTGGACGAGCAGCGCTACCGCACGGTCTATCAGGTGGAGGTGCGTGGCGTCTCCAAGTGGTACAGCCGCGTCCCGGCTCAGCAGGTGCTGTTCCGCAGTCGGCAGCCGGCACCCCTGTGGACGGACGATGCCGCTTCCGTCCCGCTGATGCCCTGAGCGGGCACAAAAAAGCCGGCGCCTGGGGCGCCGGCTTTTTCATCGGGGGTCAGAGGGCGATTTCGCCGCCGTCGATCCGCTCGATGACGACCGTGGAGGCGCGCGGACGAACCGTGGTGCCGGCGGGTGCGGCTTCGGTGGCGTCTTCGCTGTACGGCCAGTTACGCGGGTGCTGGATGTTCAGGAACAGGGTCTTATTGTCCGGCGTGAAGGCCAGACCGGTCACTTCGCAGCCGTTGGGGCCGACGAAGAAGCGACGCAGGTCGCCCTGGTTTTCGGCGCTCACCGGCACCTGGTTGCCTTCGGCATCGACCAGGGTGGAGGGAATCACCGCCAGCATCTGGTCGTTGGTGGCGTTGGCCACGGCATTGCCGCCGTTGTCGGTCTGGATCCAGAGGATGCCGCGGCTGTCGAACACCAGGCCATCGGGGCTGGCGAACTGGTTCAGATCGGTCAGGCCGGAGCGGTTGATCTCGGGACCGGCATTGGCGTCGGAGCCGTAGACGAAGATGTCCCAGGTGAAGTCGGTCTGGTTGTCTGCGTCGCGCCAGCGGATGATGTGGCCGTTGACGTTCGGCACCCGCGGGTTGGCGGCATTGGCCTCGGTACGGTTGGAGTTGTTGGTCAGGGTCAGGTAGACATCACCGTTGACCGGGTTGACCGTGGTCCATTCCGGGCGGTCCATCGGCGTCGCGCCCAGGGCGTCGGCGGCGCCGCGGGTGTTGAGGATGATGCTGGGCAGGTCGCCATAGATCGAGCCGAGGGTGCGGCCGCTCTGAGTCAGGCTGTCCTCGGTGAGCGGCAGCCAGACACCGCTGCCATCGGCATCGAAGCGGGCCACGTAGAGGGTGCCTTCGTTCATGTACTTGGCGCCGGTGGCCAGGCGATCGCTCGGGTTGGCGTCGGCCGGGTCCCACAGGGCGGCGGAAACGAACTTGTAGAGGTATTCATGCTGGGCGTCGTCGCCCATGTAGAACACTACCGGCTTGCCGGCCTCGGTCAGGCCCGGCCAGCAGCCTTCGTGGCGGAAGCGGCCCAGAGCGGTGCGCTTGACCGCACGGGTCGAGGCGTCGTAGGGGTCGATCTCGACGATGTAACCGTAGCCGCTGGCCTCGTTGCGGTAGTCCTCCAGGGCGCTGGCACCGCGGGGGGTGATGTCGAAGCGGGCGAACTCGTCGTCCACTTCGCTGGCGTCGCCGGCGGCGGTTTCCCAGCGGTAGTTGCCGTTGCGGGTGGAAATGCCGATCCGGCTCTGGTCCTCGGGCAGCGCACCGCTCGTGTTGACGAACACGCCCGGCCAGTTTTCCTCGCAGGTCAGGTAGGTGCCCCAGGGGGTGTAGCCGTTGCCGCAGTTGTTGTTGGTGCCGCGGGTCTGGGTGCCGTTGCGGGAGAACGGGGTCTTGACGTGATCGGTGCCACGCAGCGGGCCGGCCAGATCCATCACGCTGGCGGTGGTGAAGCGGCGGTTCAGCGGATCGTTCTGGATCACCTGCCAGCGACCGTTCACCTTGGTGATGCGCAGGACGCTCACGCCATGGGCGTTGATTTCCTTGCGCACTTCCTCGGCCGGGCGGACGCCGTCGGTCAGGGTCGCGCCGTTCGGATGCAGGGCGTTCTGATCGATGTACTCGTGGTTCATCACCAGCAGGCCGTCCTCGGAGCTGCCGTTGATGGGGAAGAAATGCATGCCGTCGTGGTGCATGCCCACCGCGTTGGCCTGGTCCTGCGCGCTGTTGCTGCCATCGTCCTGCCAGGCATTGGCCAGGCTGTTCAGCGGCGTGCCCCAGGGGGCGAAGACCCGGGCGGTGTAGCCGGCGGCGACGACCGCGGCGTCGGTCTTGGAGCCGGGGATCGACTCGAAGCCCAGGCTGAGCGCCACCGGTTCCGTCGGTTCGGGGGTGGTGGGGCTGGCGCTGTCGGAACTGCTGCTATCGCTGTCGAAGCAGCCAGTCAGACCGACCCCGGTGATCATGGCGATGGCGGCGCCGAGCCCACCACGGACCACGCTGCGACGGGACAGGTATTTGTCCAGCACCGAATCCATGGGTTCGTTGTGGCTGGTATTGAAAGTACGGCTATCGCCTGTTTCGCGACTCATGTCTTCCTGCTCCTTAGCGGTTGGCTTTGACTCCGGGCCGGACTCTAGTGGCCAAATGTGATGATTCCTTGATGGTTTTATTAAAACGGTTTTAAGACGTCGTAATTTCAGCTCTTTCTGGAACAAGGCGAGATGACATGAAAGTGTCACCTTTTCGTCTCAATATCGCCCCGCAGTCGAGCAGTCAGGGGTGAGAAGCAATGGCAGGAATGGGGCGTCGTCAGGTACTGGGGTGGTTGTCGGCAGGCATGGCGGCATCCTGGCTGAGCGGCTGCGCCAGCTCGGCCGGGCGGCCGGCATCCGGTGCCTCGGTGGACCTGCTGTATGTCGCCGATACCCTGGATGCTCGCCAGCCGGGGTTGCCAGTGGTGCCGCGCACACGGTTGGGCCCGGCCTCCCGTATCGGCCAGGCGCCCTGGATCACCGGGCCGAGCGCGCGTATCGCCCTGGCCCGTCACACCGCGCTGGCTCCCCTCCTTGATGCGTCCTTCGCATCCGTGGAAACCGGCGGATATGCCGTGCTGGGCGCGCTGCTGGAGCGGCTTCGCGCCGAGGCGGGTGAAGGCAACAGCCTGGTCCTGGAAAACGGCCAGTGCTGGAACGGCAGTGGCCTCGCCTATCTTACCCAGGGCCAGTCGGGGCTGCAGGGCAGCCGTCTGCTGGGCTCGGAGGTGCGCGTCAGCAGCGACGAGCGCGTGCTCTGGCCGGCACAGGCGGCAGGCCTGTACCGACAGTGGGAGCGGCCCGTGCTGGGTGCCGGCCTGCCCGAAGGGCTCGGCACCCGGCCGCTGGCGCTGTTCGAGCGGGGCGGTGCGCGTATCGCCGTGGTCGGCATCACCGACCCCTACGCGGCGGACCAGATGGGTAGCCTGGTGCAGTGGTTCGACGCCCTGCAGCCGGCGCTGAACCAGGCGCGCGAGCAGGCCGACCTGGTCATCGCGCTGGCCGACGTCGGCACCGGGCCGGGTCTGTGGCTGGCCGAGCGGCTGACACAGGTGGATCTCGTCCTGTGTGCCCGCGGTCAGGACCTCTGGCCCGAGCCGATCGAGGTGCGCCAGGCCTCGGGCCGCCAGGTGCCGCTGCTCCTGGCCGGCAGTCGCGCCTGTGGCACCTTCCGTATCCGTTGCCGCGCCGAGGCCCGCGGCTGGGTTTTCCAGACCGACTTCCATCCGGCGTTCGCCGAGCGCCTGGATGCCGCCGGCCGGCAGCGGGCGGCGCACCTGCAGGGCGAACTGCAGGCCCAGCGCGCCAGCCACGCCGGCTGGCTGGACCAGCCGCTGGCCCGGGCGCCGGAGCCACTATGGCGCCGCGATGTGCGCGGCGGCAGCTGGGACCGGCTGATCCACCAGGCCCTGGCCGAAGGCTATGCCGGCAGCGTGCTGCTGCCCGGACTGCGCTACGACAGCCCGCTGCGCCAGGGACAGGCCATCACCCGCGAACATCTGCTGAGTCTGACCGGCAGTCATCCGGCCCCGCTGCTGGAAAGACCTACCCGGCAACTGGGCCAGGTGCTGGAAAATGCGGCCGAGCAACTGTTTGGCGACCCCCTGATTCTCGACAACAGCCGGGACCTGCCTCGTCTGCTCGGCCAGCCGTGGCAGATCGCCTACAGTCCCGCCGGCAGGCGCATGCTGGATGTCGAGGCGCAGGCCGAGCAGTGCCGCACCTTCGGCCTGGGGCCGGGCGAAGAGGCTGGCCAGCCGCTCTGGCAGCATCTGGAAGCCTTCCTGCGCCAGCGGCCCGCCGACTGGCAGCTGGCCGAGCTGACCCTGCCGGAGATGCTCTATGTACAGGGCCATCCCGGCTGGCATCCGCTGCGCGAGGACGCGGCATGACGCGCCTGCGGTTCCCCGCCTCCCTGCTTCTGGTATCGCTGGCGGCCTGGCTGGCGGCCCAGTGCGTACTGACGCTCTGGCACCCACCAGCACCGCTGCCCGCGGCTTCCCCGGCCGCTGCGCCGGCGGTCGACCTGCTGGCCGATCACTGGCAGGGAGCTGCCGCGCCGGTCAGCCTCGACGAGCTGCCGCTGACCACCCTCGAACTGGAATGGATCGGCGGTCTCAGGGCCGAGCCGCTAAGCGCGACGGTGGTGGTGCTGGGCTATCGCCAGCGCCAGCGCACCCTGACCCAGGGCCAGCGGCTGGCGCCCGGGATCGTGCTCGAGCGAATCGACGAGCGCGGGCTGATTTTCGATCATCACGGCAGGCGCGAACGCCTGCCCTGGCCGCCGGGGCGGCCATTGCTGGGACTCAAGCGCCATGGGTGAAGGAATGAATGCTGTCGTGAAGTTTGCCTGTCGTGGTGCACTGCTGGGACTGCTGACCATCGGCTTCGCCGTGCCGGCGCAGGAGCTGGATCTGCCGCTGGCCGAGGATACCGAACGCTACGAAGTCAACTTCGTCGATACCGAGCTGACCGAGTTCATCGACAGCGTGTCGCGCATCACCGGCACCACCTTCATCGTCGATCCGCGGGTGCAGGGCAAGGTCTCGGTGCGCACCATCGAGTTGCGCAGCGCCGAGGAGATCTACGACATCTTCCTCGCCCAGCTGCGCGCCCAGGGCTATGCCGCAGTGGACCTGCCCGACGGCAGCGTGAAGATCGTGCCCGACCAGGCCGCGCGCCTGGAGCCGGTGCCGGTGGAGACGGCCGAGCGTCCCGGACAGGGCAGCGACGGCATGGCCACCCGCGTGTTCAGCGTGCGCAACGCCGCCAGCGAACAACTGCTGAACATCCTCAAGCCCCTGGTGGATCCGCGGGTCGGGGTCGTCACCCCCTATCCCTCGGCGAACCTGCTGGTGGTCACCGACTGGCGCAGCAATCTCGGGCGGATCGACGCCCTGCTGCGTCAGCTGGACCAGGTCAGCGACGAGCCGGTGGAAACCCTGCCGCTGCGTCACGCCAGCGCCCGTGATACCGCCCGGCTGGTCAGCCAGTTGCTGGGCAAGGAGGCGGACGGGGACAGCGCCCAGGTGGTGGCCGACCCGCGCAGCAACGCCCTGCTGGTGCGCGGCAGCGCGGCCAGCCGCGACCGGGTCAGGCGCCTGCTGGGCCAGCTCGACGTGGCCCGCGAGCACGTCGGCAACACCGAGGTAGTCTATCTGCGCCATGCCCGGGCCGGCGATGTGATCAAGGTCCTGCGCGGCCTCGGCCAGGACAGTGCCGTGCCGGTAACCGAGGGCGTCGCAGCGGTGCCGGCGGTGACCAGCGACGGCGTGCGCCTGGAGGCCGAGGAAGGCACCAACGCCATCGTCATGCTGGGCCCCGACAGCGAGCTGACCGCCTACCGCGAGATCATCGAGCGGCTCGACATCCGCCGTGCCCAGGTGGTGGTCGAGGCGATCATCGCCGAGGTCTCCGACAGTCGTGCCCGTGAACTGGGCGTGCAGTGGCTGTTCCTCGATCCCGACAGCAAGCTGCCGGCGGGCAGCGTCAACTTCAACAACGGTGTCGGCATCAACAGCCTGGCCGCGGCGGCGGCCACCGGCAACTACGGCACGCTCGGCTCGCTGCTCTCGGGTATGGAGGGCGTCACCGCCGGCATCGGTCATCTGGGCGGCGGTATCAACTTCATCGCCCTGCTCAACGCACTCAAGAGCGAGACCGGCTTCAACCTGCTGTCCACCCCGACCCTGGTGACCCTGGACAACGCCGAGGCCTCGATCCTGGTCGGCCAGGAGGTGCCCTTCGTCACCGGCTCGATCACCCAGAACAACGCCAATCCCTACCAGACCATCGAGCGCAAGGAAGTCGGGGTGAAGCTGCGCCTGAAGCCGCAGATCAACATCGACAACACCGTGCGCCTGGACATCATCCAGGAGGTTTCGTCGCTGGCCGACAGCACCCGGGCCAGCGACGTGATCACCAACAAGCGCGAGATCAGGACCTCGGTGATGGTCGAGGACAACGGCCTGGTGGTGCTCGGCGGGCTGATCAGCGACGAGGTGGCCGACAGCAATCAGGGTGTGCCGCTTCTGAGCGATATCCCTGGACTTGGCCGGCTGTTCCGTTCCAGCGCCCGCAGTCAGGTCAAGCAGAACCTGATGGTGTTCATCCGCCCGCGCATCGTCCGCGACGCCCTGACCCTCTCGCAGCTGAGCGGGGAGAAGTATCGCAACCTCAATGCGGTCAGCCCGCTGGGGCTGCCGGCGCTGGCCGAGGAGGGTGGACTGCTCGGCCTGTTTCCCGCCAGCCGCGCGCGCCTGGGCGGTCTGACGCCATGAGCGAACTGTTGCCCTACCGCCTGGCGCGCCAGAGCGGCATCGCCCTGGTGCCGGATGCCGACGGTGTGCATCTGCTGCTGCGCGAGACGGCCGATCCGGACCAACTGCAGGAGGTGCTGCGTGTGCATGGTGTACCCTCCGTGTGCCAACGGCTGGACACCGCAGCCTTCGAACGAGAACTGGGACGGCTGTACCAGGCCGGCGAGTCGGCCACCGCCGGGCTGATCGAAGGCATCGCCGAGCAGGTCGACCTGGCCGGACTGATGAGCGAGCTGCCGCGCATCGAGGACCTGCTGGAGAGCGAGAACGAGGCGCCGGTGATCCGCCTGATCAACGGCCTGCTGGCCGAGGCGCTGCGGCTGAAGGCCTCCGACATCCATATCGAGACCTTCGAACAGCAACTGCTGGTGCGCCTGCGGGTCGATGGCCAGTTGCGCGAGGTGCTGGCCCCGCCACGGGCGCTGTCGGCCATGCTGGTGTCGCGGATCAAGGTCATGGCGCGGCTGGACATCGCCGAGAAGCGCCAGCCGCAGGACGGGCGCATCAGCCTGCGCGCCGGCGGCCGCGAGGTGGACATCCGCGTCTCCACACTGCCCGGCATTCATGGCGAGCGGGTGGTGATGCGGGTGCTCGACAAGCAGGCCAGCCTGCTCGACCTGGCCAACCTGGGCATGCCGGCGGAGGTGGAGCGGCGCCTGCGCGCCTGCCTGACCCAGCCCAACGGCATCATCCTCAACACCGGGCCCACTGGCTCGGGCAAGACCACCACGCTCTACGCCGGACTCAATGCGCTGAGCGACGGCAGTCGCAATATCCTCACCGTGGAGGACCCGGTGGAGTACGCCATCGCCGGCATCGGCCAGACCGCGATCAACCCACGCGCCGGCCTGACCTTCGCCAGCGGCCTGCGCGCCATCCTGCGCCAGGACCCGGACGTGATCATGGTCGGCGAGATCCGCGACGTGGAGACCGCGCAGATCGCGGTGCAGGCGAGCCTGACCGGCCATCTGGTGCTGTCCACCCTGCACACCAACAGCGCCGTGGGCGCGGTGACCCGCCTGCGCGACATGGGCGTCGAGGCATTCCTGATCGCCTCCAGTCTCAAGGGCGTGCTGGCCCAGCGCCTGGTGCGCCGCCTGTGCGAATGCGCCCGGCCGCGCCCGCTGCTGGAGGCCGAACGTGCGCTGCTGGCGGGAATGGAGGCACTGGCGCAATTGCACGAGCCGGTTGGCTGCGAGGCCTGTGGGCATAGCGGCTATCGCGGCCGACTGGGTCTCTACGAGTTCATCGAGCTTGACGCCGGGCTGATCGGCCTGCTCTACGCCGGGGCCAGCGAGGTGCAGATGGAGGAATATCTGGCGACGCGGCGCCAGAGTCTCGCCGGCGCCGCCATCGAGCGCCTGCGCCTGGGCCAGACCAGCCTGGCCGAAGTGTTGCGCGCGGTGCAGCGCTAGGAGCCCGGACGATGCCGACCTATCGCTACCAGGCGCTCGACGTTGATGGCCGCCAGTCGCGCGACCTGATCCAGGCCGACAGCGAGCGACACGCCCGCCAGTTGCTGCGCGAGCAGGGCCTGCTCGCCCGCCAGCTGAGCCTGCAGCCGGCCGGCCGTCAGGCGCCGCGCGGACGCCGCCTGAGTCATGCACAGCTGTGCGAGCTGACCCGCCAACTTGCCACCCTGCTGGGCGCCGGCATTCCCCTGGCCGAGGCTCTGTCGACCCTGGAGCGCCAGTTCGGCGATCCGGCCTCGCGCGCGCTGCTGGTGGCGCTGGGCGCCTCGCTCGCCGAAGGTCACGGCCTGGCCGAAAGCCTGCGCCGCCAGGGCGGCCCGTTCGACACCCTGTACTGCGCGCTGGTGGAGGCCGGGGAGCGCTCCGGCCGCCTGGCGCCGGTGCTGGAGCGCCTGGCCGACCATCTGGAGCAGGTCCAGCGCCAGCGCCACAAGGCGCGCACCGCACTGATCTATCCCGGGGTGCTGCTGCTGGTGTCCACGGTGGTGGTGGTGGGGCTGATGACCTTCGTCGTGCCCCGGCTCACCGAACAGTTCGATCACGTCGGGCGCAGCCTGCCGTGGATCACCCGACTGCTGATCGCCATCAGCGATGGCCTGCTGCTGGCCGGGCCCTGGCTGCTGGTTCTGCTGGCGGCCGGCGGCCTGCTCGGTGCCGCCCTGATGCGCCACGAAACCTGGCGCCTGCGGCGCGACCGCCTGCTGCTGCGCCTGCCGCGCCTCGGCACGCTGTTCGCGGTGCTCGACAGCGCCCGGCTGTCACGCAGCCTGGCGATTCTCGCCGGCAGCGGGGTGCCGCTGCTGGAAGCGCTGCAGGTGGGCACCGCCACGGTCGGCAACGGGCAGATCCGTCTGGCGCTGGATATGGTGCGCGAACAGGTCAAGGGCGGCGTCAGCCTGCACCGGGCGCTGTCGGCCAGTGGCCACTTTCCGCCGCTGCTGCTGAACATGGTCGCCAGCGGCGAGGCCAGCGGCACTCTGGCCGAGATGCTGGAACGGGTGGCCGACAGCCAGGAGCGCGCCTTTGCCCGCCAGGTGGACATGGCGCTGGCGCTGTTCGAGCCACTGATGATCCTGCTGATGGGGGCCATCGTGCTGTTCATCGTGCTCGCCGTGCTGCTGCCGATCATGCAGCTCAACCAGGGCCTGAATTTCTAGGAGACCGAAACCATGCTCAATCACGTCCCGTCCACCTTTCGCCAGCGCGGCTTCACCCTGATGGAGATCATGGTGGTGATCTTCATCATCGGCCTCTTGGTAGCCATTGTCGCGCCCAACGTAATGGGCAATCAGGACCAGGCCATGCAGCAGAAGGCGCGCGCCGACATCGCGACGCTGGAGCAGGCGCTGGACCTGTACCGGCTGGAGAACCTGCGCTATCCCACCTCCGAACAGGGGCTGAAAGCCCTGATTGAGCAGCCGACCAGCGAGCCGCTGCCGCGCGCCTGGCGTGCCGATGGCTATGTCCGGCGCATGCCAGTGGACCCTTGGGGCTCCGCGTACCAGTACCGTTCGCCCGGTCAGTACGGGCGTATCGACGTGTTCTCTCTCGGTGCCGATGGGCTCGAGGGCGGGGAGGGACTGGATGCCGACATCGGCAACTGGAACCTCTGAGGATGCCCGCCCGTCCGGCTGCCATGGCCCGGGGTTTCACCCTGCTGGAGCTGCTGCTGGTGCTGCTGGTGATCGGTCTGATGACCGCTCTGAGCGTGGCCTGGCTGGCGCCCGGCGAGGCGCCGGTGCGCGAGGCGCTCGCGCGGCTGGCCGACGAGGCGCGGGTACTGCAGGCGCAGGCCCGGCAGGGCGGGCGCATCCTCGGCCTGCGCTGGGGCGCTGGCGGCCCCGAGCGGGTCGGCCTGAGCGTGGCGGACGGTGTCCCGCGGTGGCGCGTGGAGCCGCTGCGCCTGCCCGCCTGGCCGGCCGACCTGGTGCCGGACCGGCCCGTCTCGGCCGAGCCCTGGCTGGTGTTCACCCCGCACGGCGTCGCCCGGCCGGTCCAGGTGAGCTGGCGCTGGCCGGGTGGCGGCGAACGCTGGACCTGGCAGAGCGACGGCGGGTTGCGGGTCGTCGCCCTGCCATGAGGCGCATGCAGGGCTTCACCCTGCTGGAAGTGATGGTCGCGCTGCTGATCGCCGCGACCCTGGCGGTGATGGTCAATGGCGTGTTGCGCCAGCGTATCGATACCCATCTGGCGGTGCGCGAGCGACATCTGGCTACGCTATGCGCGCGCGAGCTCGGTGCCCGCTTCGAGGTCGAGGGCTACTGGCCACAGGGCAACCGGGTCCAGGGGCTCCTGCGCCAGGGCGCCGGCGAGTGCCACTGGCGGCTGCAACTGGGCGGCACCGGCGTGGTCAACCTGCGACGGGGCGAGTTGGCGATCCATGCCGATGCCTCCGCCAACCGGCCGATCGGCCATTTCACCCTGTTTCTGCAGCGGCCATGAGGCGGCGGCAACGGGGCCTGACCCTGATCGAGCTGCTGGTGGCGATGGCGCTCACCGCGCTGATCGGCGTGTTGGTGGCGGCATTGGTCAACGGCTGGCTGAACGTGCGCGAACGGCTGGGCGCCGTGCAGCGGCCCGAGGTGCTGGAGTTCTGCCTGGCGCTGGAAAGCCGCTTCGACGGCCTGACGCTGCGCCAGCTCTACGAGCAGCGCCTGCCGCTACCGGTGCGCTGGCTGGACTGGCGGGCCGACGCCGCCCAGCTGCAGTGGGTGGCCTTGGCCGCCTGGCCGCCGGTCGAGGGCATGACCCGGCTGCAGCGCCAGCGGCTGCGCTACGAGGCGGATGCACAGCGACTGGTGCTATATGCCAGCGGGGACCTCTATGCGGCCGGCGCACCGCGTTGGGAACCACGCGAGCGGCTCGAGGGCGTCGAGCGGGTCGTCCTCGGCTTTCGTCAGGGCCAGCGTTGGCTGGCCTATCCATCCACTGTCGCCGCCCTGCCGAACCGGGGCGTGCGGCTCGAATTCCTGCATCAGGGGGAGCCCTATGTCTGCACCTTTGCCCTGCCGGACACGCGGCCATGAACGGAGCGCCACTTGTGTCTAGGTATCCTTTCGGCGGTGGCCGGCGCCGCGCGCCGGCGTCCACGCTGTTGCTGCGCCCCGCGCCGCCAGGCCATACGAGGCCCTGGGACTGGCTGGTCTGGCGGGACGGCGAGGTGCTCGAGCGGGGCGCCTGGCCGGTTCCCGATCAGTGGCGCGGCCTGTCCTGCGCGCTGGTGGTGCCGGCGCCCTATTGCAGCCACTTCGAACTGCCGGCACCGCCGGGGCTGAAGCGCCACGAGTGGCCGCTGCTACTGGAGGAGCGCCTGTTGCAGCCGGTCGAGTCGCTCGTCATCGCCTGTATCGGTCGGCGCGACCGCTATCTGCGGCTGGTAGCGGTCGAGCGGGCGTTGATCAGCCACTGGCAGAACGAATGCGCGGCGCGGGGCCTGCAGCCGCGCGCCTGGTGGTCGGAGTTCCAGCTGCTGCCGGAGCCTGCGCCGGGCGAGCCGGTGGTCTGGAACGGGAACGGATACGCCTGTCTCAAGCGCGTCGAGGCGGACGGAGTTCATCACTGGCTCGCCTGGCCACAGGTGCTTGGCGAGCTGCCGCCGAACGAGCCGGCGCCAGCGTATCGAGAGGTGACTGAGGGCGGACCGCTGCCCGTGCCAGCAGCCGGACTACCGGCGCGGCTGGTCAGCCTGGTCGACTCCCGTCGGCCGAGTCAGCGTCGCGACTGGCCCGCCGGTCGTCGACTGCTCGGGCTGTGTGCGAGCCTGGCGCTGTGCTGGGGTGTGCTGCTGGCCTGGCAGGAGCACCGGCAGGGGCAACTCTGGCAAGCCCGGCTCGGCGAGTTACTCGGGCCGCTGAGCTCGCCGCGCCAGGCCGAGGTGCGGCTGGCGCAGATGCAGCGTCAGCACCGCGACTGGCAGTTCCGCCAACGCCAACTGGCCACCCTGAGCGGGCAGGTCGGTCGCTGGCTGCAGGATGAGCCCGGCTGGCAGGTCCGGGAAAGCCGCTTTGACGGTCGCCACTGGCAGTTGACCCTGTCCGGCCATGGTTCATCGCTGAGCCGCCCCGAACCCTGGCAGCGGCTGGGTGAGGCCGCTGGCGCGACAGCCGTGCTGGAGGTGCAGGCGCAGACCCTGAGCGCCCGCTTCGATCTGGGTGCAGGAGACGAAACATGACATTGGAGGCCATGCGGAATCACTGGCAGGCGCTTCCGGCGCCCCGCCAGCGGCTGCTGCTTGCCGGTTGGGTGCTGGTTGGGCTGATGCTGCTGTATGTATTGGCGCGTCCGCTCTGGGCCGGATGGCAGGAGGCCCGGCACTGGCAGCGGCTGGCGGTGGCGGCCGCCGCTCTGCCGGCTGTGCAGCCGCTGACCGCCGAGCGCTGGCGCCTGCTCGCCGAGACCAGTCGGGTGCTGCTTACCGGTGTGGAGGCGCGCGAGGGTGGCTGGTGGGTCCAGGGACAGATCGCCGACGCCCGCGACCTGAACCGGTTGATGCAGGCGGTGGCCGGGCAGGGCTGGCAGGTTAGCCGCTGGAGCCTGCAGCGGGCCGATGCGGGCCTGGTATTCGAGCTGCAGACGATGCGCGGGGACGGGGAGGCCGGCCGGTGAGGGGCTTTCTCCTGTTCTGGGCCGTGCTGGTCTTCGCCCTGGCTCTGCTGCTGGGCTCGCCTGCCGCTTTCTGGCTGGCGCGCGTCGACTGGCCGGAGGGCTGGGAGCCGCAGGCGGTATCCGGCAGCCTGTGGCGGGGACGGATGGGCAGCATCGGCCAGTTCGGGCCGGTGACCTGGGAGGTCTCGCTGTGGCGTCCCGGCATCGATGCGCTGGCCGGTTTCCAGCAGCGTGGCTGGGCGGCTTCCGTACGCGGCTGGCCTTGGGCCTGGCAGGCCAGTCTGCAGGAACAGGGGCCGCTTAATGGGCAGCCGCCACTGATCCTGGTGGACGGCGAGTGGCAGGGGCGGCTGGATGTCGAAGGGCAGTGGCGGCGCTGCGAGAGCAGTACGGGGCAGTTGCAGGTGCCGGAACTGCGGCTGGTCTCGCCCTGGGTGATGCTGCTGGGGCAGGGACGGGTCCGGCTCGATTGCAGCGAAGGTGCACGGATGCTGGCGAGTCTGGCGCGCGAGGGCGAGCACCACTTCGAGGCCGAGGCCGATCTGCTGGCGCGGCGGACGCACTTGAGCGGGCGGATCGAGGGGGGCGCGGAACTGGCTGTGCTGCTGCGTCAGTTCGGCCTCTTGGGCCCGGGGCAGCAGCGTTTCGAGACGACCGCGAACTGGTAGGGCGCACGCGCGTTGCCCCGGGTGGTTTTGGTGGATGAGTGGTGAGGACAGCAGCGGCGCGCCTTTCGCGGACAAGGCCCGCCCCGGCGGCCTTCATTCTTGCCCGCGAAAGCCGCGCATCAGAACAGTCTGGCCAGCAGTGCGCTGACCGCGGTTTCCACCCGCAGGATGCGCTCGCCCAGCTGCACCGGGGCCAGGCCGGCCGCGGCGAGCTTGTCCACCTCGTAGGGAATCCAGCCGCCTTCCGGGCCGATGGCCAGGGTCACCGGCCCGTCGATGGCGCGCGGGCAGGCCGGGTAGTCGCCCGGGTGGCCGAGCAGGCCCCGGGTGCCGGCGGCCAGGGCCGGCAGGCGGTCCTCGACGAAGGGCTTGAAGCGTTTCTCGATGATGACTTCCGGCAATACGGTATCGCGCGCCTGTTCCAGTCCTAATACCAGCTGCTCGCGAATGGCAGCCGGTTCGAGGAAGGGGGTCTGCCAGAAGCTCTTTTCCACCCGGTAGCTGTTGAGCAGTACCAGCCGCGGCACGCCCATGGCGGCGACGGTCTGCAGGACTCGGCGCAGCATCTTCGGCCGCGGCAGGGCCAGCAGCAACGTCACTGGCAGCTTCGCTGGCGGCGGCTGATCGAAGCTGACCTGAAGCTCGGCCTCGTCGGGCGCCATGCGCAGTAGCGAACCATGGCCCATGGCGCCGCCAAGCTGCCCGACCTTCAGGCTTTCGCCAACCACGGCGCGGTGCACCTGCTGCAGGTGGGTCAGGCGGCGATCACGCAGCAGCACACGGTCATCGGCGATGAAGTCGGCCGGCTCGAGCAGCAGCAGATTCACGGACGGGGTGCGGGCGGCTGTCCGCCGGTATCCGGCGTTTCGTCCTCGGTGTCGCCGCTCGACGACTCTTCGCGCCGCTTTACCATGCTTCCGCAGATCAGCCCGGCCTCGAACAGCAGCCACATCGGCACGGCCAGCAGCGACTGGGAGAACACGTCCGGTGGCGTCAGTACCATGCCGACCGCGAAACAGCCGACGATCACATAGGGGCGGCTCTTGCGCAGGGTCGCGACATCGACGATGCCGACCCAGATCAGCAGAAAGGTTGCCACCGGGATTTCGAACGCCACGCCGAAGGCGAAGAACAGCGTGAGGACGAAATCCAGGTACTGGCCGATGTCGGTCATCATCGCCACGCCTTCCGGTGTCACGCTGGCGAAGAAGCCGAACATGATCGGAAACACCACGAAGTAGGCGAAGGCCATGCCGCCGTAGAACAGGAAGATGCTCGATACCAGCAGCGGTACGGCGATGCGCTTCTCGTGCTTGTACAGCCCTGGGGCGATGAAGCCCCAGATCTGGTGGAGGATGATCGGCATCGAGAGGAACAGCGCGACCATCAGCGTCAACTTGAACGGCGTCAGGAACGGCGAGGCGACACCGGTGGCGATCATCGTCGCGCCTTCCGGCAGATAGGCACGCAGTGGTGCGGCGACCAGTGCGTAGATCTGCTGGGAGAAGTAGAACAGGCCGCCGAACAGCAGGCCGATGGCGGTCACGCAGCGCAACAGACGCCTGCGCAGCTCGGTCAGGTGGGCGACCAGCGGCATTTCCTGATCATTGATGAAAGGCTGGTTCATGGCTCGGGCGATCTGTCGGGGCGGGGAGTGGGCGCCGGCTCGACGCTGCGCGTCGTTTGCGCAGGCGATGCGGCGATGGTGCCGTTGTCCACACTGGTGCTGGAACTTACCGCGGCAGGCGGCGGTGAGCCTGTGCTTTCGCTGGCGGCGGACGCATCGCTGCCGCTGGTACCGCTGGGCGATGCGGGCGGCATGATGCTTTGCTTCATCTCCCGCTCGAGGTCGAGGATGCGCTCGTTGTGCAGTTGCCGACGGATCTCGTCGGCACCGATCTCGCGCTCGACCTCGGCCTTGATGTTGCTGAAGCTGCGCTTCAGCCGGCCGATCCACAGGCCGGTGGTGCGTACCGCACCCGGCAGGCGTTCCGGGCCGAGCACCAGCAGCGCCACCAGGCCGACCAGCAGCAGTTCGGTGAAACCGATATCGAACATCAGGACGTGCTCACATCAAAAGGGAAAGCGGTCGCGCGGCGAGGCTTCGTCCGCGTGTCCGCATCGAACGTATGCCTAGTCTTTCTTGGTCGGTTCTTCGACCTTGCGCGCCTGCGCGTCGATGGTGTGGTTCTGCTTGTCTTCGACGCCGGGCTTCTCCTCTTCGGTGCCCATGGACTTGCGGAAGCCCTTGATCGCATCGCCGAGATCGGAGCCCAGGCCTTTGAGGCGCTTGGTGCCGAACAGCATGATGACGATGAGCAGGATGATCAGGAGTTGCCAAATGCTGATGCCGCCAAAACCCATGGTGATTTCTCCGATGTGAATCAGGTTTGCGGACGCGCGGCTTTTTCCGCGTGTCCGGAGAGACCGAAACGCCGGTCCAGTTCATCCAGTACCGCCTGCGGATGCTGGTCGAGCGCGGCCAGCATGACCAGGCTGTGGAACCAGAGGTCGGCGGTTTCGTAGATCAGGTCGCGGGGATCACCGCTCAGCGCGGCATCCTTGGCAGCGAGAATGGTTTCCACCGACTCTTCGCCGACCTTTTCGAGAATCTTGTTCAGGCCCTTGTGATACAGGCTGGCGACGTAGGAGCTGTCCGGCGCCGCACCCTTGCGGGCTTCCAGCACCTCGGCCAGACGGGTCAGGGTGTCACTCATGCTTGTGCTCCGCATAGATGGCGTGCGGGTCCTTGAGAACCGGCTCGACGACCTTCCAGGCGCCGTTCTCGAAGACACGATAGAAGCAGCTTTCCCGCCCGGTGTGGCAGGCGATGCCGCCGATCTGCTCGACCATCAGGATGATCACGTCGGCATCACAGTCCAGGCGCAATTCGTGCAACTGCTGCACATGCCCGGACTCCTCGCCCTTGCGCCATAGCCTGGCACGGGAACGTGACCAATAAATTGCACGTTGCTCCTGCGCGGTCAGTGACAGCGCTTCGCGATTCATCCAGGCCATCATCAGTACGCGGCCGGTCCTGTAGTCCTGGGCGATCGCCGGGACCAGGCCGTCGGCATTCCAGTTGATTTCGTCCAGCCAGTTCATCGGATTCTCCGCTCAATGCGCCAAGTGTGCCAGCCCGCACGGGCGATGGCTATCGGCGCACCACGATGTAGATGCCGGCCAGCAGCATGACCCATGCCGGCCAGGCGGTGATCGCGACAAGGTTCTCTGCGCTGGCTGCCAGCGTGGCGCCGCTGCCCAGCAACAGCGCACCGGTCAGACGTAGCGGCCAGCCCTGGTGGCGTTCATGCCATGGCGGCGGCGGATTGTTCGCGTGGGGGTGTGACATGCGCTCCAGCAATTCGCGGGTCATGTGCGCCAGGTGGGGCAATTGCTCGATCTGCGCGTGCACGTTCTTGATCAACTGCTTGGGGCTCATGCGCTCGCGCATCCAGCGCTCAAGGTACGGCTGCCCAGTGCTCCAGAGGTCAAGGTCCGGGTACAGCTCGCGACCGAGGCCTTCGATGTTGAGCAGGGTCTTCTGCAGCAATACCAGCTGTGGCTGCACTTCCATGTTGAAGCGCCGCGCCACCTGGAACAGGCGCACCAGCAGCTGGCCGAAGGAGATGTCCTTCAGCGGCTTCTCGAAGATCGGCTCGCAGACGGTGCGGATCGCCGCCTCGAATTCGTTGACCTTGGTTTCCGCCGGCACCCAGCCCGAGTCGATGTGCAGCTGGGCGACCTTGCGGTAGTCACGCTTGAAGAAGGCCATCAGGTTGCGCGCCAGGTAGTCCTGATCCTCCGGCGTGAGGCTACCGACGATACCGAAGTCCACCGCGATGTACTGCGGGCTCCAGGGCTGGTGCGTGCTGACGAAGATGTTGCCGGGGTGCATGTCGGCATGGAAGAAGCTGTCGCGGAACACCTGGGTGAAGAAGATCTCCACGCCGCGCTCGGCCAGCTGGCGCATGTCGGTGTTCTGCCGTGCCAGCCCGGCCATGTCGGTCACCGGTACGCCGTAGATGCGTTCCATGACCAGCACCTGGGGGCGGCAATAGTCCCAGTAGACCTGCGGCACGTAGAGCAGCGCGGAGCCTTCGAAGTTGCGCTTGAGCTGGCTGGCGTTGGCCGCTTCGCGCAGTAGATCGAGCTCGTCGTAGATGGTCTTGGCGTAGTCGTCGACCACTTCCACCAGGTGCAGGCGGCGGGCATCGATGGAGATGCGCTCGGCGGTATTGGCCAGCATGAACAGCCAGGCCAGGTCCTGGCCGATGATCGGCCGCAGATTCGGGCGCACCACCTTGACCACTACCTCCTCGCCGGAACGCAGTTTGGCCGCGTGCACCTGGGCCACCGAGGCGGAGGCCAGCGGCTTGCTGTCGAAGCGGGCGAAGATTTCTCCCACCGGAGCGCCCAGCTGGCGCTCGATCAGCGCCGTGGCGACGGCTGAATCGAAAGGCGGCACGCGGTCCTGCAGCATCGCCAGCTCTTCGGCGATATCCGGCGGCAGCAGGTCGCGACGGGTGGAGAGGATCTGGCCGAACTTGATGAAGATCGGTCCCAGCCCCTCCAGCGCCAGACGCAGGCGTGCGCCACGCGACAGCTCGCTGCGCCGGCGCGGAACCCAGCGCCAGGGCAGCAGATAGCTGGTGCCGCGCAACCACCAGGGCATCGGCAGGTCGAGAATGATGTCATCGAGGCGGTAGCGGATCACCACCAGCAGGATGCGAAACAGGCGGCGTGCGGCGGCGAACAGCTTCATTCGGGGCGATCTGGATTCAGGTTGAGGGCGAGGCGCTCGACGCGCGCTTCGAGTCGGTCGAGGGCAAGTTTCATGTCATCCAGCTCGTCGAAACGCGCCTGGGCTTCGGCCTGGCCGACCAGTGCACGGGATTCCTCGCTGAGGTAGTCGGCCAGATCCTGGCGCAGCGAGCCGGCGCTATCGCGTAGCCAGCCCAGCGGATTGCGCAGGCTCGAATCGACCAGCTGCGCGCCGACCGGGCCGAACCAGCGGGAAATTTCGTAGGCCCAGTCGAGTTCCAGATCCTGCAGAACTTCCGCCAGGTTCATCAGCAGGGCGCTGTCCCCGTCGATCTCGACCTCGGCGCCATGCAGCACGGCGGTCTTGTTGCGGCTGCCAGCCAGGCGCAGCAGGCTGCTCGCCGGCGCGCGCAGGCGGCAGTCGGCGTCGCTGCCCCAGTCACCGGCCAGGCGCAGGCCCTCGTCGTCGGCAAGGATGAACAGCCGCCAGGCCGGCGCCGTGCAATCGATCTCGATGACCCGGCCGCTCAGGCGCGCCAGTCGCGGCAATGCCGAGGGGTCCAGGCGCAGGAGGCGATTGATGCCGCGCTCGGCGCCGGCCAGCAGGGCAGTGCGCAGCATCAGGGTTTGATGCCGCGATGCAGGGCGACGATGCCGCCAGTCATGTTGTGATAGCTGACGCGCTCGAAACCGGCGCTCTCCATCATGCCCTTGAGGGTTTCCTGATCCGGGTGCATGCGGATCGACTCGGCCAGGTAGCGATAGCTCTCGGCGTCGTTGGTGATCAGCTTGCCCATCATCGGCAGCAGGCTGAACGAGTAGGCGTCGTAGGCCTTGGAAAACAGCTGGTTGGTCGGCTTGGAGAATTCCAGTACCAGCAGACGGCCGCCCGGCTTGAGCACGCGCAGCATGGAAGCGATGGCGTCTTCCTTGTGGGTGACGTTGCGCAGGCCGAAGGCGATGGTGACCACGTCGAAGTGATTGTCCGGGAAGGGCAGCTTCTCGGCATCGGCCTGGACGAACCTGACGTTGCCGGCCACGCCCTTGTCCAGCAGCTTGTCGCGGCCGACCTTGAGCATCGAGGCGTTGATGTCGGCCAGCACCACCTCGCCGGTGGGGCCGACGATGCGCGAGAACTGCCGGGTCAGGTCACCGGTACCGCCAGCGATATCCAGCACGCGATTGCCGTGGCGAACGCCGGACAGCTCGATGGTGAAGCGTTTCCAAAGCCGATGGATGCCCCCCGACATCAGGTCGTTCATCAGGTCGTACTTGGCGGCCACGGAGTGGAACACCTCGGCTACCTTCTGCGCCTTCTGGCTCTCCGGCACGTTCTTGTAGCCGAAATGGGTGGTCGGTTCTGCGTCACGCTCTTTGCGGGGATCGGTCATGTCACTGTCACCGGGAGAATGTGCCGCGCATTCTAAACCCAAAAGCAGCCACAAGCTTCAAGCCGCAAGCTACAAGTAAAAAGCAGGAAAAAGCGTGACGGCTCTCTGGGCGCCAGCTACCAGCTGATTCGCTTGCAGCTGCTGCTATAGTGCGCGCCTTTTCGGGCGCAGCCAGGGAGTCCACATGGCCCAGATCATCGTCGAACGTTCCCACAGTCTCGGTCGCGATGCGGCGCGAGAGAAGGCCGAGCAGTTGGCCGGGCGGCTGGCCAGCGAGTATGGCGTGCGCTGTCAGTGGCAGGGCGATGTGCTGGCGGTCAAACGCAGCGGGGCGGACGGCCGCATCGAGGTGCGCGAGGACAGCGTCAGGGTGCAGCTCAACCTCGGCCTGCTGCTGTCGGCGATGGGTGGCAGTATCAAGGGGCAGATCGAGCGCGCGCTCGACCATGCGCTGCAGGCCTGACTGGCGAGCGGCTGCGACCTTTTACCGCAACTGTCGTGACGCGGTTCGGTGGCCGGCAGCAGGCTCCGCCCCGATCAGGCTGACCGCAGCAGGCGGTGGTTGCCGTCTCGTTCAGGTTCGCCATGTCTGCACGGCATAGGCACACCTGCCTGATGTTCGTGGTCCGGCACTATTCGTAGAGAACCTAGAGGCGAAAGCGCCCGACGCGCTGCTGCAGGTTCTCGCCGAGGCGAACCAGTTCCTGGCTGGCGCAGGCGTTGCGTTCGCCGGCCGCTGCGCTGCGTTCGGCGACGTCGCGCACGCTGACGATGCTGCGGCTGATCTCCTCGGCGACGCTGCTCTGCTGTTCGGTTGCCGCGGCGATCTGCTGGTTCATCGTATCGATTGCGGCGATGCGCTGGCTGATGTCCGTGAGCAGGCTGCCGGCGCGGCGGGACAGGCCGACGGTTGCATCGCTCAGCTCGCGACTCTGCTGCATCGAGTCCATGGCCTGTTGCGTGCCGTGCTGCAGCGCTTCGATCAGTTGCTGGATTTCTTCGGTGGATTGCCGGGTGCGCTGGGCCAGGCCGCGGACCTCGTCGGCGACCACGGCGAAGCCGCGGCCCGCATCACCGGCCCGGGCGGCCTCGATGGCGGCGTTGAGGGCGAGCAGGTTGGTCTGTTCGGCAACGTTGCGGATCACCAGCAGGACACTGCCGATCGCCTGGCTGTCGTCTTCCAGGCGCGCCATGGCATCGGCCGAGCCGGCGACCTGCCTGGCGGTGCGCTCCATCCGGCTGATCATCTGCGCCACCAGTTCGTCGCCCTCCTGCGCCTGCTGCCCGGCTTGCTGGCTGGCCTGCGCGGTGTCCACCGCATAGCGCGCGACTTCCTGTACCGTCGCCGCCATCTGCTCGATGGCCGTGGCGACCTGGTCGGTCTCCTGCTTCTGCTGGTCGATGTCTTCACGGTTGCGGCTGGATACCGCCGACAGGCCGCTGGCCGCCTCGCCGAGCCGTAATACGTCCTGACCGATACCGCCGATGAGCTGGCGCAGACTGTGCTGCATATCGAGCATGGCGCGCTGCAACTGGCCGAGTTCATCGCGTCGATCGACCTGTAGCGACTGCCCCAGGTCGCCGTTGGCGATGCCGCCGGCGAAGGTCAGCGTGCGCCGCAGCGGGATGGTCACCTGCCGGGCGATCAGCCAGGCGGTGGCGCTACCCAGCAATAACGCCAGCGCGGCGCCGATCAGCAGTTGGATCTGGCTGCGCCGCTGTGCGTCGGTCAGGTGCCGCTTGTGGCGCTCGGCCAGTGCCTGCGCGTGCTGGCCGAAATCATCCGCACTACGCTGAAGCTCGGCACGGGCCCGCTGGCTGTTGGCCAGACTTGTCTGCAGCTCCGCCAGGGCATCGCGGTAGCTCTGCAGCATGCCGTCGACCAGGAAAAGTTGCGAAGCCAGCGACGGGCCGAGGGTCTTGCGCAGACGCGAGAGCAGGTCGAAAGTGCGGCCGAGCGCCTTGCTGGCAGCGTCGGCGGCGGCCTGGTCCGGGCGTACCCGCAGGGTTTCGACATGCTGGCGGGTCAGCAATAGCTGGTCGACCAGTTCGGCAAGGCCGCGTACGTCGGCCAGCCCGGCGGGGATGTCGTCGCTGAATTCCAGTGCGGACAAAGCCTGACGCTGTAATGAGCCGAGGCTCAGTGTGCTGGCGTCGGCATGGTGGATCAGGGTGTCCTCGGCTTTCCGGTGAGCCTGGGCTGCGGCCAGTAGCGCTTCGACTGCAGCCTGGTAGCGCTGCAGGTCCTCTTCCAGCACGGCCATGTCGGCGCCGATGGAGCCGGTCAGCCGGGCGATGGCCTCGTGCAGCGCGGCAATGTCCTGCTGCAGTTGTTCGGCATGGGCCGAGTCGCCCTCGAGAATCAGGCGCAACTCCACCAGCCGGGTGCCGAGCGCCGCGCGGTCGAGCTCGTTGAGCGCTCCCAGCGTGTCGCTGCCGGACGCCAGATCCAACAGGCCGCGCTGGCCGATCAGCATCACCGCCAGGGTCAGCAGCAGGGTCAGGCCAAAGCCGAGGGCGAGTTTGCGGCCAACCGATAGATTGGCCAGTAAGGACGAGAGAGGGGACATCCGCGGACTCCGACTGAAAACCTGACCGACTGTGCAAGATTCGGGTCAGGTTCGCGGCTTCCTGTCAGGGCTGCACCAACGCGGCATTTCCCGCCCTGGCAACGTCATTGCGTGCTCAGCCGTGGGGCGTGGCGGCTCGCCCGTGCTCCCTGGCGGCGCATTGGTGAGGGTTGGCTGGGGCCTGCGAAGCCCAACGAACGGATCGTTATACGGCGTGTGCATGTCGGGTGTCGGCGCTGCGCGCCTCAACCCAACCTACAGCATCAGTCGTACCGCTGAGATGTCCGGGTCGCGGGATTTGCCGGCGTCCGCCAGCGCCTGCAGATATTCGCTCCACAACGCCTGCTGGTTGCGCGCCAGGCGTTCCAGGTATTCCCAGGTGAACAGTCCACTGTCGTGGCCGTCGCTGAAGGTCAGCTTCAGCGCGTACTGGCCGGCGGGCTCGATCTGCTCCAGGCCGACGTTCAGCTTGCCGGTCTGCAGCACCGGATTGCCATGGCCCTGTACTTCCGCCGAGGGCGAATGCACGCGCAGGAATTCGGCGCTGAGCACATAGCGCTCGTCGGCAGCGTATTCCAGTTCAAGGGTCTTGGATGCCTTGTGCAGCTTGATTGCGGTGGGGATGCGCATGGATCAGCTCCAGGCCCCAAACCGCAAGCGACAAGTCGAAGCAGAGCCTGCTTGCGGCTTGCAGCTTGCGGCTGGTGGCTGCTTTTAAAGGATATAGCGCGACAGGTCTTCGTCCTGCGCCAGCTCGCCGAGGTGCTCGTTGACATAGGCGGCATCGATGCGGATCGCCTCGCCATCCTGCTTGGCGGCGATGTCGCCGGCGCTGAAGGAAACCTCTTCCAGCAGTCTTTCGAGCAGCGTATGCAGGCGGCGTGCGCCGATGTTCTCGGTCTTCTCGTTGACCTGCCAGGCAATCTCGGCAATGCGCTTGATGCCGTCGTCGAGGAATTCGATGTGCAGCCCCTCGGTCTTCAGTAACTCGCGATACTGCTCGGTGAGCGCCGCATGCGGTTCGGTGAGGATGCGCTCGAAGTCTTCCGGCGACAGCGCCTTGAGTTCGACGCGGATCGGCAGGCGGCCCTGCAGTTCAGGCACCAGGTCGCTGGGCTTGGACAGGTGGAAGGCGCCGGAGGCGATGAACAGGATGTGGTCGGTCTTGACCATGCCGAGCTTGGTGTTGACCGTGCTGCCCTCGATCAGCGGCAGCAGGTCGCGCTGTACGCCTTCGCGGGAGACGTCGGCGCCGCTGGTGTTGCCACGCTTGGCGACCTTGTCGATCTCGTCGATGAAGACGATGCCGTTCTGCTCCACGGCCTCCAGGGCGCGCGCCTTGAGATCTTCTTCGTTGACCAGACGCGCGGCTTCTTCGTCGCGGATCAGCTTGAAGGCTTCCTTGATCTTCAGCTTGCGGCTCTTCTTCTTGCCCTTGCCCATGTTGGCGAAGAGGTTCTGCAACTGGTTGGTCATCTCCTCCATGCCGGGCGGGGCCATGATCTCCACCCCGGCCGGGCTATCGGCCACCTCGATGTCGATCTCCTTGTCGTCCAGCTGGCCTTCGCGCAGGCGCTTGCGGAACAGTTGGCGGGTGTTGGAATCGCTGCTATGCACCGGCTCTTCGCTGAAACCCACCGGACGTGCCGGCGGCAGCAGGGCATCGAGGATCCGCTCTTCGGCGGCGTCCTCGGCACGGTGGCGCATCTTGTGCACTTCCTGTTCGCGCAGCATCTTCAATGCCGCGTCGGCCAGATCGCGAATGATCGATTCGACGTCGCGGCCGACATAACCGACTTCGGTGAACTTGGTCGCCTCGACCTTGAGGAACGGCGCATTGGCCAGCTTGGCCAGGCGGCGCGCGATCTCGGTCTTGCCGACACCGGTCGGGCCGATCATCAGGATGTTCTTCGGGGTGACTTCCTGGCGCAGCTCGGCCGGCAACTGCATGCGCCGCCAGCGGTTGCGCAGGGCGATGGCGACGGCACGCTTGGCGTCGTCCTGGCCGATGATGTGGCGGTTGAGTTCGTGGACGATCTCGCGGGGCGTCATGGACATTTTTTCAATACTCCGAGAGCTGAGCAGGGAACGAACAGGCAGCTTGAAAAACGTAGGCGAGGCGGGCAAGACAAGGCAAACACAGGCGAGGACGCGGGGCTTAGTGGCCTAAATGAGCAGGCCGACTGGGCTCGCAATCGAGCCTGTGTTTAACGCAGTATTGCCAACGCAGCTAGTTTTTCATCGGCCGGTCAGATCGCGCTGTCCAGCTCCTCTATGGTCAGGTTCTGATTGGTGAACACGCAGATGCTGCCGGCGATGTTCAGGGCCGTCTCGGCAATTTCCTGGGCCGACATGTCGTCGCCGGCCTTGAGCAGCAGCGCCTTGGCTGCGGCCTGGGCGAAACCGCCGCCGGAGCCCATGGCGATCAGGTCGTCTTCGGGCTGCACCACGTCGCCGTTACCGGTGATGATCAGCGAGGCGTCCTTGTTGGCCACCGCCAGCATGGCTTCCAGGCGGCTCAGCGAGCGATCGGTACGCCAGTCCTTGGCCAGCTCGACGGCGGCACGAACCAGATGCCCCTGGTGCTTCTCCAGTTGCCCCTCGAAGCGTTCGAAGAGGGTGAAGGCGTCCGCCGTGGCGCCGGCGAAACCGGCCAGCACCTGGCCGTGATACAGCCGGCGGACCTTCTTGGCGTTGCCTTTCATGACGGTGTTGCCGAGGGAAACCTGGCCGTCGCCGCCCATGACGACTTTGCCGTTGCGGCGCACTGAAACAATGGTGGTCAAGGGAATTTCTCCACACTGCGGGGCGATGTCTGCCCGATTGCGGTTGATATGGGGGATTGCCGGCAGCTTTTCAACGGCGGCCGGCGAGGTTCATCGGCCGCCGTCGTACGCTGCTGGCGCCTCGTACTGCGCATTCGGCTGCTCAGGCAGGCCCGGGTTGTTCGCTACGCTGCGGGCGACTGGGCTGGCGCGGCACGTCGCCGGCAACCGCCGCGGCGATCAGCTTGCGCAGGCGCACCGGAATCGACTTGGCCGCCGGCACCTTGCTGCGTTCGGCGTGGTGCCAGACCGGCAGCAACGCGTTGCATTCGGGGTAATAGCCGGCGCAGCAGCCCTCGGGAATGTTATAGGGCGTCACCCGCAGCGGGCTGACCGCACGGTGCACTCCATCGTCGACCACGGTGATCGCCTCGATGCGGTCGCCTTCGGCCAGGCCGAGGCGGACGATGTCGTTGCGGTTCATCAGGATCACCGCGCGGGTGCCATGGATACCGCGGAAGCGGTCGTCGTAGCCGTAGACGGTGGTGTTGAACTGGTCATTGCTGCGCAGCGTCATCATTTGCAGCACGTCGTGCTGCTCGTGGCCATCTTCTTCGGTATCCGGGTCGGCGACCAGTGACGGCGGGTTGATGAAGTTGGCCTTGCCGGACTCGGTGTCCCAGCGTCGCTCGCTGGCGCCGAGCGGACGATGGAAGCCGCCGGGCTCCATCATGCGCACGTTGAAGTCGTGGAAGATGTCCGGGTAACTCTCGGCGATGGCTTCGCGTATCAGGCTGTAGTCCGCAACCCAGGCGTCCCAGTCCAGTATCGGGTTGGGCGCCAGCGTGGCCTTGGCCAGTCGCGCGATGATTGCGGGTTCCGACAACAGCATTGCATCGGCCGGCTCGGCAGCGCCGCGCCAGGCGCGGATGCAGCCGGTGCTGTCCTCGGTGGTGTGACGCTGCTCGCCGGTGGCCTGGCGGTCGATCTCGGTGCGCCCGAGACAGGGCAGGATGTAGGACACCTCGCCGGTGATCAGGTGGTTGCGATTGAGCTTGGTCGACACCTGGACCGACAGCCTCAGCCTGCGCCAGGCCGGCTCCATCTGCAGGGTGTCGGGAATGGCGCGGACGAAGTTGCCGCCCAGGCCGATGAAGCCGCGGATGCTGCCATCGAGAATGCCTTCGCAGGCTTCCACGGTGTTCACGCCGTCATCGCTCGGTGGCTCGAAGCCGAACTGTCGGCGCAGGTTGTCCGCCGGGACCTTCGCCGCCTTTTCGGTGATGCCGACGGTGCGCTGGCCCTGCACGTTGGAGTGACCGCGCACCGGCAGGATGCCTGCGCCTTCCTTGCCGATGTTGCCGCGCAACAGCAGCAGGTTGACCAGCATCTGTATGGTCTGCACGCCGTAGCGGTGCTGGGTGAGGCCCATGCCATAAGGTGCTATCACTCGTTCGCAGCGCGCATACACCGTCGCTGCCGCTTCCATCGCCGAGCGGCTGAGCCCCGAGCGGCGCTCCAGTCGCGCCCAGCTGTAGCTGCGAATGCGCTGCTCGAAATCCTCGAAGCCATGGGTGTGCTGCTCGATGAAGGCGATTTCGAGCACGCGCTTGCGACCCTCGGCGACGGCCTGATCGTCCATGTCGAACAGCGCCTTGCACATGCCTGCTATGGCAGCCATGTCACCGCCGATGACGAGCTGATGATACTGGGTGCTGATCACCGTGCTGTCCGGGGTGAGCATTTCGCGCGGCGATTGCGGGTTGACGAAGCGCTCCAGCCCGCGCTCGCGCAACGGGTTGAAGGTGACGATCTGCGCGCCGCGCTCACGGGCTTCCTGCAGTTGATGCAGCATTCGCGGGCTGGAGGTACCGGTGTTGTGGCCGAAGAAGAACAGCCCGTCGGTGTGCCTGAAGTCGTTCAGGGTGACGGTGGCGACGGGCACGCCGATGCTCTCCGGCAGCGCCACCGACGTGCTCTCGTGGCACATGTTGGAACTGTCCGGCAGGTTGTTGGTGCCGTACATCCGCGCCAGCAGGCCATACATGTATGCCGTCTCCAGTGCCGCGCGGCCGGACATGTAGAACACCACCTGGTCGGGATCGGCCATGGCCCTGAGTTCGGCACCGATCTCGGCGAAAGCTTCGTCCCAGCTGACCGGCTGGTAGCGGTCGCTGATCGCGTCATAGCGCAGCGGCTGGGTCAGCCGGCCCTGCTGCTCCAGGTCGAAGTCGCTCCAGTTGAGCAGTTCGCTGACGCTGTGCCTGGCGAAGAACTCGGGGCCGCAGCGCAGCGAAGTGTTTTCCCAGGCGGTGGCCTTGGCGCCGTTCTCGCAGAACGACAGCGGCTTCGCCGGGTGCGGCTTGGCCCAGGCGCAACTGACGCAGGCGAAGCCGTCGATGGGCTTGTTCTGCTTGAGCAGCAGTCCGATGCCGGCCGGCGAGACGCGTTCACGCAGCAGGATATTGGCGACGGAGTAGGCCGACCCCCAGCCGCCGGCGGGTGCGCGGTAGGGCCTGAACTTGATCTGGGACACGTCGTTTCTCCTTCTGCCAGGGGAGCTTGTCTGTGTACGACGGGACCCGAGCCGGATCGTTCAGGGTGCTTTGTCACAAGGTTGTGCGGCTCACTCCATGGCGAAGCCGTGCTGGCGCCAGGCCTCGTACACCGCGACGGCCACGGTGTTGGACAGGTTCAGGCTACGACTGTCGGGGCGCATCGGCAGACGCAGGCGCTGCTCGTTTGGTAGTGCATCGCGGATCTCCGGCGGCAGGCCGCGGCTTTCCGGACCGAACAGCAGCGCATCGCCGCGGCGATAACGCACCTCGTGAAACGGCTGCGAGCCCTTGGTGGTGAAGGCGAACAGCCGTGGGCCATCGGGATTCGTCTGGTCGATGCCGATCCGCTGCAGGCAGGCCGGCAGATCGGCGTGGCGCTCCAGCGTGGCGTATTCGTGGTAGTCCAGCCCGGCGCGGCGCAGGCGTTTGTCGTCCAGCTCGTAACCCAGGGGCTCGATCAGGTGCAGGTGGCACCCGGTGTTGGCGCAGAGCCTGATAATGTTGCCGGTATTGGGCGGAATTTCCGGTTGGAACAGGATCACGTGAAACATGCGCAGCACCGAGGTTGAAGACCGGCGGCATTCTACCGAGAAGGACCCGATGCGGCGCATACGCAGGACCTTTTTCGGTTCGCTGGTGCTGATCGGGCTGCTGGTCGGCCTGATGATCGGCCGGCTCACCGCACCCGGGCCGGTGCAGCTGGAAACCATCAAGGTACTGCCGCAGGGTTTGGCGCTGCGCTTCGATCGCGAACCAGAAGTATACGGTGAGCATCTCGAGGGCGCCGTCGCGCTACTGTTCCAGGCGCAAGGCGAGGCGCAGTCCGGTCAGTTGCAGATCGATGGGGTGCGCGTGGCCTGGCGGCTGCAGGACACCGAAAAAGGCCTGCTGCTGCATCTGGTCGCCGCCCGCCCATTGCGGGGCGAATGGGCCGGGCGGGCCGAAGCCGGCGGCTGGCGGTTTCAGGTGCGAGTCGCGCCGTAGCGTGGATGGCCGAAGCCATCCACGCGGATACGGTGCCGGATCATCACCAGGCATATCCATGGCCGCTGCGCGTGGAAAATCGCTTTGCGGGTTTTCACCCTGCGATTCAACCAGCCTCCGGCGGCTCCGCTTGCACAAAGCGTGCAGCGCACCACACGGGAGCATGGACTCAGCTGTCGTCCCCGTCCTCGTCGTCCCCGCCATCGACGCGCATGCCCAGTTCCTTGATCTTGCGCGTCAGCGTGTTGCGCCCCCAGCCGAGCAGCAGCGCGGCGTCGCGACGGCGACCGGCGGTGTGCTTGAGCGCGGTTTCGATCATGATGCGCTCGAATGCCGGCACCGCCTCGTCGAGCAGGTTGCTCTGGCCACGCGCCAGTGCCTGGTCGGCCCAGTTGCGCAGTGCCTGTTCCCAGTTGTGCGCCGGTTGCGCCTCGGCCTGCTGGTTGAGCAGCTCCGGCGGCAGATCGTCGACGTGTACCTCGCGCCCGGAGGCCATCACCGTGATCCAGCGGCAGGTGTTCTCCAGTTGGCGCACGTTGCCCGGCCATGGCAGGTGCTGCAGGTACTCCTTGGTTTCCGGCTTGAGCACCTTGGTTTCCACCGAGAGCTCGTGCGCGGCGCTGGCGAGGAAATGCTCGGCCAGCGCCGGGATGTCCTCGCGACGATCGGACAGGCGCGGGATATGGATGCGGATGACGTTCAGCCGGTGGAACAGGTCTTCGCGGAACTTGCCGGCCTGCACCAGGGTTTCCAGATCCTGGTGCGTCGCGGCGATGATGCGCACGTCGACCCGTACCGGCGTATGGCCGCCGACCCGGTAGAACTCGCCATCGGCCAGGACCCGCAGCAGGCGAGTCTGGGTGTCGGCCGGCATGTCGCCGATCTCGTCGAGGAACAGGGTGCCGCCGTCGGCCTGCTCGAAGCGGCCACGGCGCTGGTTGGCCGCACCGGTGAAGGCGCCTTTCTCGTGACCGAACAGCTCGGATTCCATCAGGTCCTTGGGGATCGCGGCCATGTTCAGCGCGATGAAGGGTGATGCCGAACGCGGGCTGTGGCGGTGCAGGGCGTGGGCGACCAGCTCCTTGCCGGTACCGGATTCGCCGTTGATCAGCACGGTGATATTGGAGTGGCTGAGGCGGCCGATGGCGCGGAACACCTCCTGCATCGCCGGCGCCTCGCCGATGATCTCGGGCGTGTGGTGGCGGTTGGCCGGCTGCTGCTGGTTCTGCTGTTCCTGCGCATGCTGGTTGGCGCGCTTGACCAGCGACACGGCGTCATCGACATCGAACGGCTTGGGCAGGTACTCGAAGGCGCCGCCCTGGTAGGACGCCACGGCACTGTCCAGGTCCGAATGGGCGGTCATGATGATCACTGGCAGGCGCGGGTACTGCTCGCGAATCTGCGAAAGCATGTCCAGGCCACTGATACCGGGCATGCGGATGTCGGAGATGATCACATCCGGCTGCTGGCGCGCCAGCCGGGCCAGCACGCCGTCGGCACTGTCGAAGCTCTGCGTGGCCATGCCTTCCTGTTGCAGGGCCTTCTCCAGGACCCAGCGGATGGAGCGGTCGTCGTCGACGATCCAGACGTTTTCGCTTCGACTCATGCTGATATGGCTCCTTGTTCCAGCGGGAGGAAAATCGAGAAGACGGTGTGCCCGGGGTGGCTCTCGCACTCGATCAGGCCCTGGTGCTGACTGATGATGTTCTGGGTGATGGCAAGGCCCAGCCCGGTTCCGTCCGGGCGGCCACTGACCATGGGATAGAAGAGCGTGTTCTGCAATTCGGCCGGAATGCCCGGGCCGTTGTCGATGATCTCGATACGCGCCACCAGGCGATGGCGAATATGGCCGATGGTGAACTGGCGCAAGGTGCGGGTGCGCAGGGTCAGGCGGCCGAGCCCCAGTTCGTTCTGCCCGGCGAGCGCCTGCATGGCGTTGCGCATGATGTTGAGCACGGCCTGGATCATCTGCTCGCGATCCATCAGCACTTCGGGAATGCTCGGGTCATAATCGCGCACCAAAATGATGCTTCCCTGGCACTCCGCTTCGATCAGGCTGGCGACATGTTCGAGTACTTCGTGAATATTGGTCATCGCCAGCGACGGCAGCTTGTTCGAACCGAGCATGCGGTCGACCAGATTGCGCAGCCGGTCGGCCTCTTCGATGATGACTTCGGTGTAGTCCTTCAGATGCTCTTCGGGCAGCTCGCGAGCCAGCAGCTGCGCCGCGCCGCGAATCCCGCCCAGCGGGTTCTTGATTTCATGAGCCAGGCCGCGAACCAGCATCTTGGTGGTTTCCTGCTTGGACAGCTGGGCCTCTTCCTTGGTGATGCGCAGCAGGCGGTCGCGCGGCAGCACTTCCAGCAGCAGCATGGTTTCCTGGCGTGTCAGTACCGGGGTCACGGCGTAGTCCACGGTCAGCGACTGACCGGTGGCAGAGGTCAGGGTGGCTTCGCGCTTGGTGAACGGATGGGCTTCTTCCACAGCCTGGCGCAGCGCGGCGAGGGCCTCGGATGATTCGGTGAACAGCTCGCTGATGAATTGCCCGTGGCTGCGCTGGCCGCTGACGGCGAGCAGCATTTCGGCGGCCGGATTCATGTATTCCAGGCGCAGGCGCGAGTTGAGCAACAGCGTCGCGGTGGTCAGATTCTCGATCAGCAGGCGTTGCAGGGCTTCGTTGATCATGGCTGGTCTGCGTCCGGATGTTCAGGCAGGAAATGCAAGAACCAAACCAAGGCGCGCCAAAGCGGCGCGGATTGGCCAAGTGCTGCGCAGTGGCTGCCTGCCCGATGACCCATATTGGTGACTGACGGTTTGAGCGATGTAAAGACGCACCAAATGTGTGCGCCTTGTGATCATAGAAAGGGCACGAAGGGAATGTCGCGTTTTTCCACTGGCTTGTCTTTCAGTGGGCATTCCGGGCGGACGCCGTAGTCGGTCTTGCGGCATGGCCTGACCATACGTTGCTGGGCCAGGGATGTGCGGATCAGATGGAAGGTCCGGCGTGCGCTGCGTTGCAGTTCGTGCCCCTGCTCGTCCAGCACGGCTACCGCCAGCTGATGGCTGCCCCGGTCGACATTGCTCAACTCGAACGTGGCCTGCCCGCCCGGTGCGCCGAAGGGCTGCCCGTCGAGCAGCACCTGGTAGGCATGTCCGGCGTGCAGTTCGGGCTCCGCTTGCACGGTGACGCTGAGCGTGCCGGCGTTGTTGCGAATCGTCTCGTCGTCGGCAGGGCTGAGGATGTGCAAGTGATAGTCGATGACGGCAACCGTCACCGGTGGCTCGGTGATGGCGGCGGGCGGCGCTGTGGGTGCCGGCATGCTGTTCGCGGGCTTCAGCCTTACTTCTTCAGCCGCCTGGCCGGCCGGGCGGTCGGTGAAGACCCGGTTGCCCTCGGCGTCTACATAGGAGTAGATGCCGGCGAGGGCGGGCCAGGTAGCCATCAGCAGCAGGCTGGCGGCTAACTGCCGGAGCTGGCTCAAGGTGCAGGTCTCGGTGGCGGTGGCCGCAATGCCGGGCTCGAGGTATTGACCCGCTGCACGGTGAACAACTGCGGCTCGCTGCGCTGGATAACGCGTTCTCCGCGAAGGACTTCGATCTGCAGGCGATGCTCGCCGCGATCGACATTGTTCAGTTGCAGGGAGGTAGTGCTGCCGGGGGCGGCCTGGGGGATGCCGTCGAGCAGAAAGCGCAGGGTATGACCACGCTGCAATGCCGGTTCCAGCAGGGCGCTGACGACGAAGGTGCCATTGTTGGCACGCAGCGCTTGCTCGTCCGGAATGCCGCTCACCTGCAGTGTCCGGTAGGGCGCTTGCTGCGCCTGCCGCTCCGGCAATGGCGGTGGTGGCTCGGGGGTGCGAATGTTCACGGTGTTGGCCGGTGGCAGGTCGATCGTGTCGGCCTTTACGCCTTCCGGTGGCTGGTTGGTGAACACCGTGTTGCCTTGTCCGTCGATGTACTTGTAGATCTCGGCGAAGGCCGGGACGCTGAAGATCAACAGCAGGCTGAGCAGTGCGCTACGCATGGGAGACTCCGCGGAGTTGGACTGCCGAAGCCTTGCACTGCGTCGACTCGCAGGCAAGTGCGATCGGTGGGATTTGCGAGGCGTGACAAGCTGCACGAATCGCCGCCGGACTGCAGAAACGAAGAAGGCCACCCGAGGGTGGCCTTCCTTTCACGTGAGCTGGATCAGACGCTGTAGTACAGGTCGTATTCCAGCGGGTGCACGAAGGTGCGCACCTTGATCTCTTCCTCGGACTTCAGCTCGATGTAGGCATCGATGAACTCGTCGGAGAACACGCCGCCCTTGGTCAGGAACGCGCGGCCCTTGTCCAGCTCTTCCAGGGCTTCCTTCAGGCTGCCGCAAACCTGCGGGATCAGCTTGCCTTCTTCCGGCGGCAGATCGTAGAGGTTCTTGTCGGCGGCATCGCCAGGGTGGATCTTGTTCTGGATGCCGTCCAGGCCAGCCATCAGCAGTGCAGCGAAGCACAGGTACGGGTTGGCAGCCGGGTCCGGGAAGCGCGCTTCGATACGGCGGGCTTTCGGGCTCGACACATACGGGATACGGATCGAGGCGGAACGGTTGCGAGCCGAGTAGGCCAGCATGACCGGCGCTTCGAAGCCCGGGACCAGACGCTTGTAGGAGTTGGTCGACGGGTTGGTGAAGCCGTTCAGTGCCTTGCCGTGCTTGATGATGCCGCCGATGAAGTACAGGGCGGTCTCGGACAGGCCGGCATAGCCTTCGCCAGCGAAGGTGTTCTTGCCATCCTTGGAGATGGACATGTGTACGTGCATACCCGAACCGTTGTCGCCATACAGCGGCTTCGGCATGAAGGTCGCGGTCTTGCCATAGGCGTCGGCGACGTTGTGTACGCAGTACTTCAGGGTCTGAACTTCGTCAGCCTTGGCGACCAGGGTGTTGAACTTCACACCGATCTCGTTCTGACCGGCGGTGGCCACTTCGTGGTGGTGCACTTCGACGACCAGGCCCATCTCTTCCATGGCGTTGCACATGGCAGTACGGATTTCGTGGTCGTGGTCGCACGGCGGAACCGGGAAGTAACCGCCCTTGACGGCCGGGCGGTGGCCCTTGTTGCCGCCTTCGACGTCGCCGTCGGTCATCCAGGAGCCTTGCTCGGAGTAGATCTTGAACATCGAGCCGGAAATGTCGGACTTGAACTTCACTTCGTCGAAGATGAAGAACTCCGGCTCCGGGCCTACGAATACGGTGTCACCGATGCCGGTGCCTTTGAGGAACTCTTCGGCGCGCTTGGCGATGGAGCGCGGGTCGCGGTCGTAGCCCTGCATGGTGCTCGGCTCGACGATGTCGCAGACCAGGATCAGGGTCGGCTCTTCGGTGAACGGGTCGAGAGCGGCGGTATCGTCGACCGGCATCAGGATCATGTCGGAGGCTTCGATGCCTTTCCAGCCATGGATGGAGGAGCCGTCGAACATCTTGCCGTGCTCGAAGAAGTCTTCATCCTGGGCGTCACGAGCCGGAACGGTGACGTGGTGCTGCTTGCCTTTGGTATCGGTGAAGCGCAGATCAATCCACTTCACATCGTAATCTTTGATCAGTTGAAGCGACTTCGACATGGTGTTCTCCAAGTGGTGGAAGCGTGACAGTGAGCTTCCGAATCAGGGTGAAGCCGGGCGGCGATGTTCCGCCAAGGCGACCTGCCTCACAAGGGAGCAAATTGCATGCCAGTGCTCTTTCTTGGAACTACAGGCCCGTATCAGCGGTGCTGCGGCAATTCTCCGCGTCACAGCTTAGCAATAGCCGGATATTGGTGCTCGAAAATGGTGCGATATGTTGTTTGTGCGCATTGTTTTGGTGCGTTTAGCCGCTTTTGAAGAAAGCGATTAAATGTTGAGCAGTTTCCGCTATACTCCGCGCCCCTCTTTTCCTGCCACGTCGGCACCCGCGCTGTTTCCATGAAGCTGATCGTCAAGGTTTTCCCCGAAATCACCATCAAGAGCCCACCGGTGCGCAAGGGCTTCATTCGCCAGTTGGCGAAGAACATCCGCACCGTGTTGCGCGAGCTCGATCCCGGCCTGCGGGTCGAGGGCGTGTGGGACAACATCGAGGTGGAAACCGCGCTCAGCGAGCCGAAGCTGCTGCGCGAGATGATCGAGCGCCTGCGCTGCACACCCGGTATCGCCCATTGCCTGGAGGTCCATGAATACCCGCTGGGCGATCTCGATGACATCGTTGCCAAGTGCAAGGCGCACTACGCCGAGCGTCTGCCGGGCAGGATCTTCGCGGTGCGCTGCAAGCGTGCCGGCAAGCATCCGTTCAGCTCCATGGACGTCGAGCGGCATGTCGGCAGCCAGTTGCGCCAGCAATGCGGCGCGGCCGGTATCTCGCTGAAGGCGCCGGAAGTCGAGGTGCGCATGGAGATTCGCGATCAGCGTCTGTTCGTCGTGCACGAGCAGCACAATGGTATCGGAGGCTATCCGCTGGGTGCGCTGGAGCAGACCCTGGTGTTGATGTCCGGTGGCTTCGATTCCACCGTCGCCGCCTACCAGATGATGCGGCGCGGGCTGATGACGCATTTCTGCTTCTTCAACCTCGGCGGCCGTGCCCATGAGCTGGGGGTGATGGAAGTCGCCCACTATCTATGGAAGAAGTACGGCAGCTCGCACCGCGTGCTGTTCATCAGCGTCCCGTTCGAGGAAGTGGTCGGCGAGATCCTGCAGAAGGTCGACAACAGCCAGATGGGCGTGGTCCTCAAGCGCATGATGCTACGTGTCTCGACGCAGATTGCCGAACGCCTGCATATCGACGCGCTGGTCACCGGCGAGGCGATCTCGCAGGTCTCCAGCCAGACTCTGCCGAACCTCTCGGTGATCGATTCGGCCACCGACATGCTGGTGCTGCGCCCGCTGATCGCCAGCCACAAGCAGGACATCATCGACACTGCCTTCGAGATCGGCACCGCCGAGTTCGCCAAGAACATGCCCGAGTACTGCGGCGTGATCTCGGTGAACCCGACCACCAAGGCCAAGCGCTACCGCATCGAGCACGAAGAAAAGCAGTTCGACATGGCTATTCTCGAGCGGGCGCTGGCCAGTGCCCGCCAGGTCGCCATCGATCGCGTGATCGATGAACTGGGCCAGGATTTGCAAGTGGAAGAGGTCGCCGAGCCAAGTGTGGGCCAGGTGATCCTCGACATTCGTCACCCCGACGCCGTCGACGACGAACCGCTCGAACTGGCTGGCATCGAAGTGCAGGCGCTGCCGTTCTACGCGCTGAACAACCGATTCAAGGAGCTGGATGAAAATCGCCAGTACCTGCTGTATTGCGACAAAGGTGTCATGAGCCGCCTGCATGCTCACCATCTGCTGAGCGAGGGGCATGTCAATGTACGCGTCTATCGTCCGGCCTGACTCATCGGTGAAACAGCCGGGGTTGCTTGGCGGCAGCATCCGCCACCGCCCTCCCGACCGGCATTGATCGCAAGGCCATGCCATTACAACCTCGGACAGCCTGACGCCGTCCGGACTACTTCAAGCTTCCAGCCTCAGCTCGAAGCTCTCTAAAGAGAAACGAATCAGTGATCGAGAATCTACGCAACATCGCCATCATCGCCCACGTCGACCATGGCAAGACCACCCTCGTCGACAAGCTGCTGCGCCTGTCCGGCACCCTTGACCGCAAGGAGCTGGAAAACGAGCGCGTGATGGACTCCAACGACCAGGAAAAGGAACGCGGCATTACCATCCTGGCCAAGAACACCGCGCTGAAGTGGAACGGCTACAACATCAATATCGTCGACACCCCCGGCCACGCCGACTTCGGCGGTGAAGTCGAGCGCGTGATGAGCATGGTCGACTCCGTACTGCTGGTGGTCGACGCCCAGGACGGCCCGATGCCGCAGACCCGCTTCGTGACCCAGAAGGCGTTCAAGGCCGGCCTGCGTCCGATCGTCGTGGTCAACAAGATCGACCGTCCGGGCGCGCGTCCTGACTGGGTCATCGACCAGATGTTCGACCTGTTCGACAACCTCGGCGCCACTGACGAGCAGCTGGACTTCCCGATCGTCTACGCCAGTGCCCTGAACGGCATCGCCGGCATGGATCACGAGAAGATGGACGACAACATGGACGCCCTGTTCCAGGCCATCATCGACCACGTTCCGGCACCCAAGGTCGACCTCGACGGTCCGTTCCAGATGCAGATCTCGCAGCTGGACTACAACAGCTTCCTCGGCGTGATCGGCATCGGCCGCATCGCCCGCGGCACCGTCAAGGCCAACAGCCCGGTCACCGCCATCGGCGCCGACGGCAAGAAGCGCAACGGCCGTATCCTCAAGATCATGGGTCACTCCGGTCTGCAGCGCGTCGAAGTGCAGGAAGCCGAAGCCGGCGACATCGTCTGCGTATCCGGCATGGACGAGCTGTACATCTCCGACACCCTGTGCGACCAGAACGCCGTCGAGGCCCTGCCGCCGCTGACCGTCGACCAGCCGACTGTGAGCATGACCTTCCAGGTCAACGACTCGCCGTTCGCCGGCAAGGAAGGCAAGTTCGTCACCAGCCGCAACATCAAGGACCGCCTGGAAAAGGAACTGCTGCACAACGTGGCCCTGCGCGTCGAGCCGGGCGACAGCCCCGAGAAGTTCAAGGTATCCGGTCGTGGCGAGCTGCACCTGTCGGTGCTGATCGAAACCATGCGTCGTGAAGGCTTCGAGCTGGCCGTAGGCCGCCCGGAAGTGGTGATCATCGAGAATGAGGCCGGCGAGAAGCAGGAGCCGTACGAGAACGTCACCATCGACATCGAAGAGCAGCACCAGGGCCCGGTGATGGAGCAGATGGGTCTGCGCAAGGGCGACCTGAGCAACATGGTCCCGGATGGCAAGGGCCGTGTGCGCCTGGAATACACCATCCCGGCGCGTGGCCTGATCGGCTTCCGTAACAACTTCCTGACCCTGACCTCGGGCTCGGGCATCCTGACCTCGACCTTCAGCCACTACGGCCCGATCAAGGCCGGCGAAGTGACCAACCGCCAGAACGGCGTGCTGGTCTCGATGGCCACCGGTACCGCGCTGACCTACTCGCTGGAAACCCTGCAGGCACGCGGCAAGCTGTTCCTGGCGCCGGGCGACGAGATCTACGAAGGCCAGCTGTGCGGCATCAACAGCCGTGACAACGACCTGGTGCTCAACCCCACCAAGGGCAAGAAGCTCGACAACATGCGCGCTTCCGGCAAGGACGAAGTCATCGCCCTGGTTCCGCCGATCAAGTTCACCCTCGAGCAGGCGCTGGAATTCATCGCCGACGACGAGCTGGTGGAAGTGACGCCGAAGTCGATCCGCCTGCGCAAGAAGTACCTCAACGAGAACGACCGCAAGCGCTTCGAGCGCAGCAAGGTCTAAAAAGAGCTGCAAGAGAAAGCCCCGTCCGGTGAAAGCCGGCGGGGCTTTTTTGTGGTTGCTGATATGGCAGCGGGTAGACCGGCATCGATTTTTTTCGGTTGTCGTGCATCCGTTCGATTCTCTGGCGTGTAGTACAGACAGCGGCCCTCTCGCCGCAAACCAGATCACTACCGGAGAATTACGATGAACGCGACGCTCTTCCTGAACATGACCGGACTCGCCTTGGCACTTGGCGGCAGCGCTACTGCCCTGGCGCAGCAAGATGTCGCGGACGCGGTGAAAGTCCCTGACGGCTACAGGGTCAGCATGGAAACGGTCGGCGTCGGCGAGATCACCTATGAATGCCAGGCCAAAAGCGATGCCGCTGGCGGAATGGCCTGGGTCTTCGTCGGTCCGAAGGCGGCGCTGAACGATCGCAGCGGCAAGCAGGTGGGCACCTACTACGGCCCGCCCGCCACCTGGGAAGCCAGCGATGGCTCCAAGGTGACTGGCACGCAGCTGGGCGTGGCGCCTGGCGGGGAGGGCAACATTCCGCTTCAACTGGTCGAGGCGAACCCGGCCGAAGGCTCCGGTGCGATGACCGGCGTTCGTTACATCCAGCGCCTGGCGACCAAAGGCGGTGTAGCGCCGGAGGCGGCGTGCATGGCGTCGAACAAGGGCGAGCGCCAGACGGTGGCGTATCAGGCGGACTATCTTTTCTGGGCGCGCAAGTAAGCGGGGCGTTCAAGCGGTGATCCGCTCGCACTGAGCGCCGATTGCCTCTAAGCTCCTCGAGCCCCGGCGCAGTTGCCGGGGCCATCTCCAACCGAGTGACGGATCACGTGTCAGCGCAACCAGCCCTGTTCGATTACGAAGCCGCCCTGCATGCTTGCGCCCGCGGTGAGCGTTCCGCCTTGCATGGGCTTTACCAGCAGGAAAGCGCACGCCTGCTTGGCGTGGCCCAGCGCATCGTGCGCGACCCGGCCCTGGCCGAGGACATTGTCCATGACGCCTTCATTCGCATCTGGAACAAGGCCGCCAGTTATGACTCCGCGCGCGGATCGGCGCGCGGCTGGATCTTCAGTGTTACCCGCCACCTTGCGCTCAATGCGGTGCGCAACGACGCCAGGCAGGTCCAGCTGGACGACTCTGACGCGGCTGTCGAGGCTCAGGACGCCATTCCCGGCTGGCAGGCGCAGACCGACGCCTTCGATTGGCGGGTCAGCCCCGGCCGCATGGATGCCTGCCTCGAGCAGCTCGAGCCGGTGCGTCGCAATTGCGTGTTCCACGCCTATGTCGACGGCTATTCCCACCAGGAGATCGCCCAGCGTCTTGGCGCGCCTCTCGGCACGGTTAAAGCCTGGATCCGGCGCAGCCTGACTGCCCTTCGCGAGTGCATTGGATGAATACCGAACCGAAAGGTCCCGACGAGAGCCTGCACGAGCTGGCCGGCGAGTACGTGCTCGGCACCCTGTCCGCCGCCGAGCGTGAGCGGGTCGAGCGACGTCTGGACACCGAGCCCGCCCTGCAGGCAGCGGTCGACTACTGGGAGCAACGGCTGCTGCCGCTGACCGACCTGGCGCCGCCGCAGACACCATCATCGCGTCTGTGGCCGCGTATCGAGCGCAGCCTGGATGAGTCCCGGCGGCAGACAACTCCGGCTCCGAGCGTGCGTCGGTCCGGCCTGTGGCATAGCCTGGCACTATGGCGAGGGTTCGCGGCGGCGGGAATGAGCGCCGCGCTGGTACTCGGCGCCCTGCTGCTGACACGTGTGGCGCCAGAGCCCTCGCCGACCTGGCTTGTGGTACTGGCAACGCCTAACGAGCTTTCGCCCGGCTGGGTAATGCAGGCCGGGAATCAGGGCAGGGAGCTGGAGCTGATTCCGCTGGGCGTTACCCGGATTCCTTCCGACAAGGCGCTGCAGCTATGGACCAAGGCCGATAGCTGGCAGGCGCCCGTCTCCCTCGGTCTGGTCAAGCCGGGCGAGCCGTTGAAGATTCGCCTCGACGACCTGCCTCCGCTGCAACCCGATCAGTTGTTCGAGCTCACGCTGGAGCAACCTTCAGGCTCGCCGACCGGCAGACCGACTGGCCCCATCCAGTTCATCGGCCGCGCGGCAAAGGTGATATGACGAGAAAGGCCAGGGGAAAGGGGATTCTGGCCTGTCTGCGAGGTGCTTCGGATCGCTTCCGGCATCTCCGCTAACCTGGCGCCGTTTCCAAGGACTGGAGAATGCGACCGCTTGCCTGACCTCGCGTTAGTCTTTCTCGCGCTCCAGCTTGAGTAAGGTCCCGCTGGCTCAGCGGGGCGTGACCGGCGCGCCACTGCGCCGCCAGGCCGTGCGTGCCGGCTTGTGCAGCCAGGAAGCCAGCAGGCGGGTCGACAGCGGGATGAACAGGTAGGTCATCAGCGGCGTCAGCGCCAGGGTGCTGAGCAGGATGCGCAGCGTCAGTGGCAGTTCGCTCAGGGCATCGCCGAACAGGATGTGGAACAGCAGCGAGACGGGAAAGAACGCCAGCCAGATCGCCACGCTCTGCTTCCAGCGTGGTGGCAGGCGGTCGCCATTGCCGAACCAGGCGTCGATGCCGTGGACGCGGTGCTCGTGGGGCTGGGCGAAGAGTTCGCCGCCGCGTTGCAGCCAGGCACGACGCGAGGCCGAATGTTCCCAGGCATCGAGGGTCGGTTCGTCGGCGAAGCGGAAGATCATCTGGTACTCGTCGTCGCCCGCTGGTGGGGCAAGCACGCCAGAACCGAGGTAGCCAGGAAAGTCGGCGGCCAGTTGTTCGCCCTCGTGAAGCCAGGCGAGGAAGTCGTGGTAACGACCGTCGCGCACGCGGCGGGCCACCATCAAAGTGACGGGTTCGCTAGACATCGTGTATCTCCAGCATCAGGCCGGCGACCCGGATAGGGCGTTCGGCGTTACGCAGCGCCGGGGTGGTGGGCTGCGATGAAGGCCATGCGAGGATCGTTCCGGTTGGCGGAGATCCCCGGTGCGCGCGGCGTTCCGGTTAGGTCGGCAGCGCGGGTGCGTCACTATACGGGGAAAGTGCCCTGTTGAGCAGCGCGGCTCGCACCACCGTGGACACCGTTGCCGCCACGCGCAAGATCGGCCTGCCCATGGTGGCGGCCCTGGAGCTGGACTATTCGTCCGGCAGCCGGATAGTGCGGCGAGCAACGTACACCAGTAGGTTGGCGCTTGGCGCGGTGCAACGAGAATGACCGCAAGCGCTACGAGCGCAACGAGGTCTGGCCGGGACTGAAGTAAAGCAAGGGCACCTTCGGGTGTCCTTGTGGTTTGTCAGGTGCATGCTGCGCAGCGGCCTGCAGGACTTGGTAGGGCGGCCTCGGTCGCCCGCTTTACTGACGGACCCAAATCTGCGTGCGGCCCAGCGCCTCGATGCCGATGTAGCCGCGCACCTCCAGCTTGTCGCCGCCTTCGAGCAACTTGGCCTTGGCGTGGTAGGTCTTGCCCTTGGCCGGGTCGAGGATGGTGCCGTCGCTCCAGGCCTGCTCGCCGTCCGGCTTTAGGTCCCAGAGGATGGTCATGCCAGTGATGGGCTGATCCCTGCGCTCCCCGTCGCATTCGCTGCAGACCGGGTTCGGCCCGTGATCCGATTTCAGGATTTCGGCGACCTTGCCGCTCAGCGTGCCGTCGGCAGCCTGCTGGATTTCGACGATGGACTTGGGCTTGCCGGTTTCGTCGTCGATGGTCTGCCAGCGGCCGGCAGGCGATTCGGCAGCAAGGGTCAGTGAGGAGAGCGAGAGTGGCAGGGCCAGCAGCAGGGCATTGAACAGTGAGCGCATGGTGTCTCCAGTGTGGAAAAGGCAGCGCCGACTCTAGCACCGCTGTTTTCGTTACGCTGGACCAGGTGGCTGACCGGCCGGTTCTCCTGCCTGGGTGCTGGCGAAGCGCAGCCATTTCTGCGCCTCGCCGGCGTCCTCCGGCATTACTGCATCATCGCGATCACCCGGTTGCGCAGTTCCGGGTCGGTCTGCACGGCCTCGTTGATGGCGTTGTACTCGTCGATGCTGATGTCGTTTTCCTCGATCACGCCGAGCATCTTCTCGTTGGCCTGCTGCTGAAGATCGCGGGCCTTGTTGGCGTCTTCGGTCTGCTGCAGCTTGCCGGTGAATTCCTCGCGGATTTCCATGATCTCGCCGAGTGACTCGGCAAAGCTTTCCAGTTTTTTCTCACCGAACTGCTGGGCCTGTGCACCGGCCGCCGGCTGCGCGGTAGGGGCCGGGTTGGCTGATTGCGCCGATGCAAGGGGGGCGGCCAGGCCGAGGAACAGCGAGAAGATTCCGGCGAAGGCGAGACGAGCGTTGTGCTGGGTCATGTTCATTCCTGCTTCGGTTAAAGACGCTTTCGACAGTGCAGCAGCCGTGCCAGGTGCTAGCTTTTAACGTAACTGATTGAAAGATAAGTAATTGATCGTTTCATCGGGGCGCGCTGGCCGTAGCCAGTGGCCTGCTGTAGTGTGCCGGTATGACACATGTATCAATCTGGCAGCGCCCGGCGAGCCTGCGTGGCGCGCTTTTGCTTAAGGTCATCGTGCCGCTCATGGCGATCATGTTCGGCTTCAGTTCGGTGGTGCTCTGGACGGTCGAGCGCAGCAGCGAACGGCGCCTGCAGGCCGAGGTGGAACTGGTCGCGCGGGCGGTGCGCCTGCCGCTCAGCGCCAGCCTGGAGAAGAACCACGAGCGCACCCTGCAGCAGGTGCTCGAGTCGGTGCTTGGCGTCGGTCGCGTGTATGGCGCCTATGTCTACGACCGTGACGGCAAGCTCGCGGCGTACGCTGGCGCGGTGGAGCCGGATCAGGACGAGTCGGCGATCCAGCAGCTTACCGCTGGCGGTGAGCGAACCGGCGCCTATCAGCGCATCAACGGTCGCGCCGTGTATTCCTACTTCGTCCCGCTGGAGGAAAGCGGCGGGCAGATCAATGGCTTGTTGCAGGTAACACGGCGCTGGGGCGATTTTGAGCGGGACATCCGTCGCCTGCGACTGATCGCCGCCGGGCTGGGCGGACTGCTGGCGGGTGTGGCGCTGGTGGTGATCCTGCTCGGCCATCGCTCCGCAGTGGGCCGGCACCTGCAGCAGCTGGCACGCAGCATGGAGCGGGTTGCCGCCGGCGAACGCGAGCACCGCGCGCCACGCAGCGGGCCACAGGAAGTCGTCGTACTGTCCGGTGCGCTGAACCAGATGCTCGACAGCATTGCCGCCGCCGAACGCCAGGTGGCCGAGCAGCAGGTCCGCGAGGAGCAATTGCAGGCCCGCCTGCGCCAGAGCCAGCAACTGGCTGCGGTGGGTCGTCTGGCGGCCGGTGTGGCGCATGAGTTGGGCAGTCCGCTGAGCGTGATCGACGGCAAGGCGCAGCGCGTGTTGCGCGACGACGCGCTGGACGAGCCCTATCGCCGCGCGCTGTTGCAGATTCGCCAGCAGGTGGCGCGGCTCAGTGCCATTGTCCGCCAGTTGCTGGATTTCGGCCGTGCCGCTGGCTCGCCGCTGCGCAAGGTGCCCGCCGAGGTGCTGGCACATTCGGCCGCCGCGGCGGTTGCCGACGAGCTCGCCGCGCTGCAGGTGCGGCTAGAGCTGCAGGCACCGGCGCAAACGCTGTACTGCCGGGTCGACCCGCCGCGTTTCGAACAGGCGCTGACCAATCTGCTACGCAATGCCGCACAGGCCAGCCCTGGCGGATTGGTACGGCTGCGCTGGTGGCGCGATAGCGCCGAACTGATGTTGCAGGTCGAGGACGATGGCCCCGGCATTGCCGAGTCGAACCGCGCCGCGCTGTTCGAGCCGTTCTTCACCACCAAGCCGGTCGGAGAAGGCAGTGGCCTCGGCCTGGCCGTGGCGCATGGCGTGGTCAGCGAGTGCGGCGGCCGCATCGAGCTGGTGAGTGGACAGTTGCCGGGGGCGGCGTTTCGCATCGCACTGCCATTGAGCGAAGAGGAGGTCGAGCATGACTGATGTGTCGCAGGAGCGGGTCCTGCTGGTCGAGGACGACGACAGCCTGCGCCAGTTGCTGGTCGAGGAGCTGGAAGATCGCGGCCTGCAGGTGCGTGCGCTGGCCAGCGCGGAGGAGGCGGTCGGCTCGCTGGAAAGCTGGGAGCCGGCGCTGGTGGTCAGTGATCTGCGCCTGCCCGGCGCCGATGGCATGGCGCTGCTGCGACGGGTCAAGAACATGCAGGCGGCACCGGCATTCCTGATCATTACCGCCTTCGGCAGCATCCAACAGGCGGTGGCCGCTTTGAAGGAGGGGGCCGACGAGTTTCTCACCAAGCCGCTGGATCTCGAGCACTTCGCCCTGGCGGTCGCCCGCGCGCTGGAGACGCGGCGCCTGCGCGACGAGGTACGGCGCTTCCAGCAGTTGCTCAGCGATGATCGCTTTCACGGGATGCTGGGGCGCAGCCGGGTGATGCGCGGGCTGTTCGACCAGATTCGCCAGCTCGCCCGCGCTGAGGGGCCGGTGCTGGTGATCGGCGAGAGCGGCACCGGCAAGGAGCTGGTGGCCAGAGCGGTGCATGCCGAGAGCGAGCGCGCCAAGGGGCCGTTCCTCGCGATCAACTGCGCCGGGCTGCCGGCCGAATTGCTGGAAAGCGAATTCTTCGGCCATGTCGCCGGTGCTTTTACCGGCGCCAACCGCGCGCACAAGGGGCTGTTCCAACAGGCCGACGGCGGCACGCTGTTTCTCGACGAGATCGGTGAAATGCCGCTGCCGCTGCAGGCCAAGCTCTTGCGGGTGCTGCAGGAAGGCACGATCCGCCCGGTGGGCGCCGAGCGCGAGCTGACGGTGGACGTACGCATCATTGCCGCCAGCAATCGCCCGCTGGAAACCGAGGCCGGCCGCGAAGCCTTTCGCGAAGACCTGTTCTTCCGTCTGGAGACCTTCATCCTCCAGGTGCCGCCATTGCGCGAGCGCGAGGAGGATCTCGAGCTGCTGGCTGCCGGCTTCGTCGCTCACTTCGCTGCCCGCAGCGGGCGGCCGGTGCGCGGCCTGGCGCCAGCGACGCTGGAGCAGTTGCGGCGTTATCCCTTTCCCGGCAACGTGCGCGAGCTGCAGAATGCCATCGAGCGTGCGGTCACCTTCTGTCATGGCCGCAGTATCGAGCTGGAGCACCTGCCCAGCCGTATCGCCGGCTATCGTCACGACAACGCCCGCAGCGCCGGCGTCGAGCTGCTGGCCCGGCTCAGCGACGGCCCGTTGCTGCCGACGCTCGAGGAGCTGGAGCGGCGCTATATCGAGCATGTGCTCAAGCTGGTGGACGGCAACAAGCGCCGTGCCGCCGCGTTGCTCGGTATCGGCCGGCGCACGCTGTACCGACGCCTGGGCGAGCGCGAAGAGGGTTGATGGTCCTCGCCGTGGCGGCGCTGAGCGCGCACACTGCGCGCCCTCACACTCAAGCAAGGACCCAGCATGCTCAACAACGATGTTCTGCGTAGCCTGCGCTACATCCTCAAGGCCAGCGACGCGCAGATGGCCGAGATCGCCGTGCTCGGCGGTGCGGCCGTGGAGAAGGCCGAACTGATCGCCTTTCTCAAGCGGGAAGAAGACGAGGGCTATCAGGAGTGCGGCGATGAGCTGATGGCGCACTTCCTCGACGGGCTGGTCTGGTTCCGCCGTGGCAAGGATGAGAGCCGTCCGGCTCCGGCCCTGGAGCTGCCACTGAGCAACAACCAGATCCTCAAGAAGCTGCGCGTGGCCTTCGAGCTGCGCGACGAAGATCTGCAGGCGATTCTGCAGGCGGCGGACTTGCCGCTGTCCAAATCCGAACTCAGCGCCCTGTTCCGCAAGCCCGGCCACAGCAACTACCGTGCTTGCGGCGATCAGCTGCTGCGCAACTTCCTCAAGGGCCTCGCGCTGCGCCAGGCGTGACCGACACCGCACGGCACCTCGAGTGGTAAATGGCGAAGCGGCCGCTACGCTGAAGCAGGCAGCAAACCGCAGGCCCGGCGCGTCACTCGCGTCGCCGGGCAACGCCATAACAACAAGCTGACCGCCCCACGTGGCGGTGCCGAGGTGCGTGCCATGAAGATTTTCCGCCTGACCCTGAGCGCCCTGCTCGCGATGAGTTGCGCCGCCGCCAGCGCGGCGCCGACCAGCGACGAAGCACTGGAGCGCATGCGCTCGATGAAGACTACCGGCCAGTCGCTGGACATGAAGACCATTCCCCAGGATGGCCCCACCGCCGATGCCATCCGCGAGAATCTCAAGCGCATCAAGCTACCGGAAGGCTTTCGCATCGACCTCTACGCCGTGGTGCCGGATGCGCGGCACATGGCGGTCGGGCCGTCCAGCGGCGTGGTCTTCGTCGGTACCCGCAAGACCGACCTGTGGGCCGTCACCGACCGCACCAAGAACCGCAGCGCCGATGAGGTGAAGCGTTTCGCTCCGGCGATCTCCTTCACCCAGCCCGGTCCCTGCTTCAGCCCGGACGGCTTCCTCTTCGTCGCCGAACACAACCGCGTACTGGTGTTTCCGGCCGCGGAGTTCTTCTACGAGGGGCCGGACGTGGCCGCGGACATCGTGGTGCCGACCGGCGAGCTGATCCCCAGGGACGAAGAGAGCTACAACCACGGCGCGCGGGTCTGTGCCATCAGCCCGGACAACAAGCTGACGATCTCCCTCGGCCAGCCGCACAACGTACCGCCCAAGGACAAGCTGGAGCTGTACGCCAAGCACGGCATCGGCGGCATCGTGCGCATGGAGCGCGACGGCAGCAAGCGCGAGGTCTACGCCACCGGCGTGCGCAACTCGGTGGGCATCACCTATCACCCGACGACCAAGGAGCTGTGGTTCACCGACAACCAGGTCGACGGCATGGGCGACGACACCCCGCCGGGCGAAATCAACCATGCGCCCAAGGCCGGAATGAAGTTCGGCATGCCCTGGTACGGCGGCGGCCAGGTGCGCACCAACGAATATGCCGATGAGAACCCGCCCGAGGGCCTGACCCCGCCGGTGGTGGAGACCACCGCTCACGCCGCCGACATGGGCCTGATGTTCTACACCGGCAAGCAGTTTCCCGAGCAGTACCGCGGCGGGCTGTTCAGCGCCCAGCGCGGCAGCTGGAACCGTACGGTGCCGGCTGGCGCGCGGGTGATGTTCACCCCGTTTGCCGCCGACGGCAGCGGACCGGCCGGCGAAACCATTCCTTTCGCCGAGGGCTGGCTGGACGAGGAGACCGGTGAATACTACGGCCGCATCGTCGATGTCGCCCAGCTCAAGGATGGTTCGCTGCTGGTCAGCGACGACACTGCCGGGGCGATCTATCGCATCTCCTACCAGGGCAAGTAATCCGCCGTGCCGGCCTGGTTGTCTGGTTATTGCCGGCCGGTGTTCAAGCCGAGGAGAGCTGCATGACTGATTTTCGTGAGAGGCGCTTGCGCTGGCTGGCGTTGCTACTGGCGGTGGCTGTGCCGGCGCAGGCGCAGGCGCAGGCGCAGGCGGACGATCTCGCCGCCGGCAAGGCCAAGGCCAAGATGTGCGCGGCCTGCCATGGTATCGACGGCATCGCCAAGGTCGCCGATGCGCCGAACCTGGCCGGCAATGGCGAGCTGTACCTGGCCCGCCAGCTGCAGGCGTTCCGTTCCGGCGCGCGCAAGCACCCGCAGATGAGCGTCATCGCGTCCGGTCTGAGCGATGCCGACATCGCTGCCGTGACGCGCTGGTATTCGGCCATCAAGTTGAGTGTGGAATTGCCGCTGTAGCGAGCCTGTCGCCTGTGACCGGCAGGTTCCGCGCAGCTGGGTCGCCCGTGCGCTGCGGGCGGCCCCTTGCGTGCAGGAGTTCTGCGCGCCAAGGACGGGCAAGGTCGAGCCGTGCCAGGGCGATCCGCTCGGCATCGGGCAGCTGGCTCTGTGCCGAGGGCCGGGCTGCACGTATGGCCACGGGCGAGGAGCGACGTGGCGTGGAGGGCTGGCCCCGGCTCAGTCGCGCCGCCAGTGCACATCCACGTAGTACTCCTCGTTGTCGTAGTGGATATTCAGCTCGCCGTCGTAGGCCGCTTCCAGCGCGTGGCCGATGCGCTGCGCCAGATGCAGGCCGGTGGTGGTCACATTCAGTCCGTCGGCGTCGTCACTGATGGCCATCAGTCGCTCAAGCGGGTGCTCGCTTTTTTCCATCTCCTCGGTGTTGCGTATCAGCCCACAGAGTTCGTCGCTGTGCTGTTTGACGAAGCCACCGCGCAGACTGATGGTGCCGGCGGGCGCATCGTCGGCCATGCGTTGGCAAGCCGGGCAGATGGCTTGCTGCACTTCGGCGGCATGGACCGGTCCCTGCCAGGTCCAGCGGCCGGCCTGATAGGCCGCGCCGCATTGCGGGCAGAGCGTGTCGCTGCGCTGATGCCACGCCTTGAGGTAGGGATCGTGATGTTCGGGCTGAAGGAGTTTGTCGCTGATGCTGTGGCGATGCTTGTCCATTTCGATGCCTCAAGGAAGAGAGGTGGCTTTTGCAGCGTAGTCCACCGGCACAGGCTGGCTGTGCGGCGCGCTGACCGACGGCTGCGATGATTTGGCACAGGATCCGCTACGTTGGCGATTTCTTGGGCCAGACTCAGGTAATCGATCGTTTACGCGAGGAGACCGCCATGTCCGTGACCATCCCATTTCCCGACCGTGGCTATGCGGGGCGGGCGTTGGCCGAGCGTCTGGCGCAGGAAGGTTCCTGGAACGGTGCGCTGGTGTTGGCACTGCCTCGGGGCGGCGTGCCGGTGGGCTATGAAGTAGCGGAGCACCTGGGCCTGGAGCTGGACATTTTGGTGGTACGCAAGCTCGGCACGCCGGGCAATCCTGAACTGGCGATGGGGGCCATTGCCAGTGGCGGCGTGCGGGTGATGAACGAGGACATTCTCCGCTACACCGATGTGTCCAGGGCCGAGATCGATGGCACCGTCGCCCAGGAGACCCACGAGCTGCAGCGCCGCGAGCAGGCCTACCGTGGTGGCCGGCGCTGGCCGGAGGTCAAGGGGCGCGCGGTGCTGCTGGTGGACGACGGCCTGGCCACCGGTGCGACGATGCGTGCTGCGGTGCAGGCAGTGCGCAAGCTGGGTGCCGACAGCATCACGGTGGCTGTCCCGGTGGCCGCGCCGGAGAGCGTCGCGCAACTGGAAAAGCTGGCCGACCGTGTGGTCTGCCTGTATCTGCCCCACGACCTCTACGCCATCGGCCGCTGGTACGTCAATTTCGGCCAGACCACCGACCAGCAGGTGGTGGAACTGCTGCAGCGGGCATGGTCCCGGGGATGGCAGCCGGCATGAACGCCTATCCGTCGAAACCGATGCGTTTCACCCTCGGCAAGGCCCGCCTGCATGGCGACCTGTGCGTGCCGCCGGGCGCGAGCGGACTGGTCGTGTTCGTTCACGGCAGTGGCAGCAGCCGGCACAGTCCGCGTAACCAGAGCGTGGCGCGCCGCTTCCATGACATGGGGCTTGCCACGCTGCTGTTCGATCTGCTCACCAGCGCCGAGCAGCCGGTCGACGAGATCACCCGCCAACTGCGTTTCGACATTCCACTCCTGAGTCAGCGCCTGAGCGGCGTGGTGGATCAGCTGGGCAATGAGGCGAGCCTGCGCGGCTTGCGCATCGGTCTGTTCGGCGCCAGCACCGGAGCCGCTGCGGCGCTGATCACTGCCGCGTCGCGCCCGGCGGACATCGCCGCGGTGGTGTCGCGTGGTGGCCGTGTCGACCTGGCGGATCAGTCACTGCCGCGAGTCAAGTCGGCCACTCTGTTCATCGTCGGTAGCGGCGACCTCGAGGTGCTGGAACTCAACCGAGCGGCGGCCGCACGCCTGCATTGCGTGCATCAGCTGGTGGTGGTGCCGGGCGCGACGCATCTGTTCGAGGAACACGGCACGCTGGAAGAGGTGGCACGGTTGGCCGGCGACTGGTTTCTCAGGCATCTGTGCTGATCCTGTTGCCGGCAGCGACCCGTAAAGCATGCGGTGCAGCACGCGACAGGCACGCCGATTGGCGTGAGTCATGGCAGGCAGGATGATAAGGCCGTCTACGACAAGGCGGTTACATGGACACCCACAACAACCCCTACGCACCACCTCTTGCCACGCTTACCGCCGACGAGTCGAGGCGGATCGAGGCTCTGGCGGTTTGCGCCACCTGGAAACGCCGATTTCTGGCTATAGCCGCGGTGGACCGCACCTGCCTTTGCTCAAGAGCCTGCCCGCCACTGCCCGACCGGGGATGCGGCTTGAGCGGAACCGCTGGCGGGTGCGCGCACGGCATTGGAATCGGCAGTGGGGAGCGCGGCGCCCTGGCGATCAGCGCCTGGCAGGTGGTGCTTCTGCTCTGGCTCGGCTGGCTATGGTGAATCGCTAGCTCAGGGCAGGGCTTTTTCGGCGTAGGGCCGGGTATCCAGCCCGAGCTGAGCACGGAAGCTTTCCATGTCGAACATGGTGCAGATTTCCTGTACCTGCTGGGTCGGGGTGATGGTCCAGAAGGCCATGGCGGAGATGCTGAGCACCTTGTCGCTGGGCGGATAGCCGAACGCCGGCTGCTCGATGGTACCGATCAGCGTGCTCCAGGTGACCACCCGGTTGCCTTCGGCGATGCACTCTTCGACCACCACTTCCAGTTCCGGCATGGCCAGGCGGATCTGCCGAACCATGTCGAGAAACTCGGCGCTGGCGAGCGGCCGACCGATGAAGGAAGTCTTGTAGAGAAAATCCTTGCTGTGCAACTGCTCGGCCAGCGCCAGGTGCCCGCGGTTCCAGGTAAGGTCGATGTGCTGTCGGACGAGTTTCTTGCGGTCATCCAGTGACATGCGCCCTCCAGTGGGCTGCAGATGGCTCGGCAGCGAACTCTAGCAGCGGTCAGGGCCGTGCGGGAGTGTCTTTCGTTCAGTCCGTCTGCAGCTTTGATGCGAAAAGCCGCGCCGCCGGTCCGCTGTCGGCGCTCATGCGATCTGTTCCGGGCTTTCATGATCGCCCTCGTCGGCGTCGTCGTCCGGATAGTTGCGCAGGATCGGCAACTGCTCGACATCGTCGATCCACCACTGCAGCTCGGCCTCGACGCGGGTGTCGTCAGCGACGCCGAGACGATTGTTCAGTGGGCATTGCTGCGTCGGAGTGGCGAGCAGCGTGCCGCTCTGCGCGGTCTGGGCACTGCCGGCCCTGCCGCTGGAGCGAATCTTGAGACGGAAGCGGACCTGCTGTCCGCTGCCCTTGAAGCACAGGGCGAGCGCAAGCCGGCTTCGCTCGGCCGGCTGCAGTTCGAGGCTGACGGCTACCGGAGCGTCAGCAGGGACGGGGGCGGCTGCGAGCAGCCAGGTGGTGAGGGTCATGGTCAGCATCCGTTCTGCTTCCTTTGAGCCAGTCCTGGCTCGGGCCGTCGTTGTGCGCTACTGCTGGACGATGCTTGCGCTGTTGCCAGTGCCGCTCTGCTGGATCGTCGCGCTGCCCGGCAGGCGGGTGTAGTCCTCCAGCGGCATGTTCTGGAGGATGTGCGCCTGGTTGGCGCTGCCCAGCTGGGTGATGCTGGCCTGATGGCCATAGTTGGCCTGCTCGATGCTGGCCAGGTTGTCAGTGCCGTTCTGGATCACCGTCGCCTGGTTCGACATGAAGCTCTGGACGATGTCGACGCTATTGCGGCTGCCGCTGGACGAACCGGTGATGATGCCGCCGAAGCCGTCCTGATCGACATTGAGTCGGTTCGCGTCGCCGTTCTGGCTGAAGTTCAGCTCGTTCTGGTAGTCGCTCTGCTGGATCTCGGCAAGGTTGTAGGCGCCGTTCTGGGCCAATGTCATGCGATTGCCGTCGCCCTGGAAGATATCCGCCATGTTGCCCAGGCCATCCTGGGACACATTCATGTTCGAGCCCTCGAAATACCCCTGTTGACTGAAGGTCAGCCGGTTGTTGTTGCCGCGCTGCTCGACCACGGCGACGGCGAAGCCGGTCTGGCTGCCGCTGAGCCGGTTGCCGTTGCCCGTACTGGCGGCGTCCAGCTGGTTGGCGCGGCCGGTCTGTTCGATGGCGGCGACATTGGCGTTGCCCAGTTGCTGCAGGTTGGCGACGTTGAAATGCGTCTCGCCGACCTGGGCGACGCTTGCCGTGTTCAGGTCGCCGACCTGGCTGACGCCGATCTCGCTGGAGTCGACCATGCTGCCCTGGTAGATGGTTGCAAGGTTTTCCGCGCCGAGCTGCTCCAGTTCGGCGGCGTTCTGAGCCATGGCCTGGGCGACGCTCAGGGTGAGGAGTGTGGCGATTGCTGCGGGCTTGAACATGGGTTCTCCTGGATATCAGCGACCCTGGACGATATTGATCTGCTGACCGACGCCGAACTGCGTGACCGCGCTGCGCAGGCCCTGGCCGACCTGCTCGATGCGCGCATCGTTGTAGGCGCCGTACTGGCTGATGGTGGCCTGGTTGTCGCTGCCGGCCTGGCGGATTTCGGCGAAGTTGCCCTGGCCGACCTGTTCGATGACAGCCAGCAGATCATGGCCATGCTGCAGGATGAAGGCTTCCTGATCGGTACCTTGTTGCAGGATCTGCGCGCCCAGCGTCTGGCCGTTCTGCAGCAGCTCGGCCAGATTGCCTTCACCCTGCTGTTGCAGGATGGCCTGCCGCGACCCCGCTAATGCTGGCAGCGCCTGGGCCGTTGCGGCGCTGAGCGTGCCGCCTGGGCCGAGGTCGCCGTTGTCCAGCAGGTCGGCCGCCTGCAGCGTCGAGCTGGCGAGCCATGCAAGCAGGGCGAAGACAGGCGTGATGCGGCGCATGGGATGGCTCATCGGGTACCAGAAAGGCAGTGGGGCGATTCTTGAACGCTGCAGCGTGGGTTGGATATCCATCCGACGATGGAAAAAGGACTGGCCTGGCGGTAGGCGGGAATTAAGCCGGCTTCGGCTGGTGTGGCGTTCACCTGGCGTGGCCGGATTGCGTCGGGTCGCTACGCTGTCAGACGCGGCATGATTTGTCCCAGTCGAGGTGGCTGCGCAGCAGATAGGCCGCTTCGGCTCGGTTGGAGGCGCCGATCTTGCGCAGCAGGTTGTGGATATGGCTCTTGATGGTGTGGGGGCTCAGGCACAGCTGTTCGGCGATCTCGGCGTTCGACAGCCCTTTGCCCGCCAGCGTCAGAATCTCGCGTTCGCGCAGGGTCAGGCTGGACTTGGTTTCGGCGAGCTGGCGCATGCGTCGCCACTGGCCGAGCAGGCGCTCGGTCAGGACGCGCGGCAGCCAGTCGCCGCCCTGCAGCAGCACGCGGATGCCTTCGAGCAGGTGCTCGCGGGTGGCGTGGCTGTAGAAGACGCCGCGGATGCCCGGGTGCTTCTCGACCAGTTGCTCGGCCTGTTCGGGCACGATGTTCACCAGCGCCACCGGGGTTTGCTCGTCGAGCTGGTCGATGAGGCTGGAGATCTGTTCGGCCTCGGTATGGCCGGCGTCGACCAGAAACAAATCGGCGCCATGATGCTCGGCCGTCTCCAGGCCGACGAGGGCGACTTCGACTTGGGCCTGCTCGCCGAGAAAATGACGAAAGAACAATCCAAGCAGCTCGTTGCCGGTTAACAGCGTGACGGTTGGGGAGTGATCGTCCCGTGTAAGCTCCGCGTCCATGTTCGGTACCTAGTCAGTCGGGCGTGATTGATTAAAAAGTTACTAAACGACCAGCACCTTGCTGCGAAGTTCAGGCGAGCGACGGTGAACGGGCGATGTTCTGCCGGCAGGTGCGCAACTCGGCACAGGGCGAGCGGGGCGTCGCGAGCAGCGCGCGTTTTTGCACGGGGAGGCTGCTAAGGTAGTCAGATGATCGCGACCTCCTCTGCTGTTCCGCCTCGTGAATTCACTGCGCGCGCCCTCTTGACCGGTTTGCTGCTGGGCGCACTGCTGGCGCCGTCGAACGTTTACTCGGGCCTCAAGATTGGCTGGTCGTTCAATATGTCCATCATTGCGCTGCTGATCGGCTTCGCTTTCTGGCAAAGCGCTGCGGCGGCTTTCGGTCGGCCGCGCTGGACGCTGCTGGAAAGCAATATCAGCCAGACCACGGCGTCGTCCTGCGCTTCGATCATCTCCGGCGGTCTGGTCGCGCCGATACCGGCCTATACGCTGCTCACCGGCCAGCAGTTCGATGCGCTACCCCTGATGGGCTGGGTGTTTTCGGTGAGTTTTCTCGGTGTCTGGGTCGCCTGGTACCTGCGCCCGTCGCTGATCGCCACGTCGGGGCTGCGCTTTCCCGAAGGCATGGCCACCCTGGCCACGCTGCAGCAGATCTTCAGCCATGGGGCGGAGGCCGGTCGCCGTCTCTGGGTGCTGGCCAGTGCCGCCGGGCTGGCTGCCAGCGCCAAGCTGGTCGATAGCTTCTTCTGGACGTTGCCGCGCTGGGCGCCGTCTTTGCAGCTGGAGCGGCTGACGCTCGCCTTCGAGCCGTCGCTGCTGTTGCTCGGTTTCGGCGGCATCATCGGGCTGCGCGTCGGCCTGTCGCTGCTGCTTGGGGCATTGCTGGCCTGGGGACTGCTGGCACCCTGGCTGCTCGCCGAAGGGTTGCTGCAGCTGCCGGCCGATGCCCAGGGGCCGCAGTTCGCCGTGCTGATCGATTGGCTGCTGTGGCCCGGCGTCAGTTTGATGGTCTGCGCCACCCTGACTTCACTGGGCCTGCGCCTGCTGCGCACAGGCACCGCAGCACAGCGCCGCAAGCGGCTGCGGCGACCGGCCGCCTGGCCGGCCGCGGGCTTCCTGCTGGCGGTCGCCCTGGTGGTGCTATTGCAGATCAGCCTGTTCGGCATCGAATGGTCCCTGGCGCTGCTGTCGATTCCGCTGGCGCTGCTATTGGCGGCGGTCGCTGCGCGAGTGGTGGGCGCCACCGGCATCCCGCCGATCGGCGCCATCGGTCAGCTCTCGCAGCTGGGCTTCGGCGTGTTCGCCCCGGGCCAGGTGCCGGTCAATCTGATGAGCGCCAATACCGCAGGCGGTGCCGCGGGGCAATGCACCGATCTGCTCAATGACTTCAAGGTCGGGCATGCCATCGGCACCGCGCCGGGCCGCCAGGCGCTGGCGCAGTGCCTGGGCATCCTGCTGGGCAGCGTGGTCGGGGTGCTGACCTATCAGCTGTTGATACCCGATCCGCAGGCCATGCTGATCACTCCCGAATGGCCGGCGCCGGCGGTTGCCACCTGGAAGGCGGTGGCCGAGGCGCTGACCGGCGGGCTTGGCGCGCTTGCGCCCGACGTGCGCTGGGCAATGCTGGTTGGCGCGGCCTGTGGCGTGACGCTCGGTGCGCTGGAAGGGCTGCTGCCCGAACGTCGGCTGCGCTGGTTGCCAAGCTCCGCGGCGCTCGGCCTGGCGTTCATCATTCCGGCGTCCATCTCGCTGATGATGACCTTCGGAGCCGTGCTCGCCTGGGCCTTCGCGTCGCGCTGGCGCAGCCTCGGCGAGCGCTTCGTGATCGTCGCCGCAGCCGGGCTGGTGGCGGGCGAGAGCATGGCCGGCGTCGCCGCCTCGCTCTGGCAGTTGCTGCGCTGATTGGCGGCAATCGCTGAATTAATGCGCGGCGCGGTCTGTCGTACCTCTTGTACTCATCAGGGGGAGCGCCATGTCCGCGACGACACCGCAGAACAATGCCAGGAAGGTCGCCAATCGCACGGTCGTGCAGGCCGCAGTGCTGGCCGTTGTGGTGCTGCTGAGCATCGTCGCCTGGCTGGCGTTCGATTTCCTCTTGCTGCTGTTCGCCTCGATTCTCTTTGGTGTGCTGATCCACGGCGTCAGCCGCTGGCTGTGCAGCAAGACCGCGCTGTCCTACAAGCTGTCCATGGCGGCGTTCTTCGTGCTCTTGCTGCTCGGTCTGGGTGGCGGTGGCTGGCTGGTCGCGCCGAGCATCGCCGAACAGGCCGATGCGCTCTCCGATTCGCTGCCCAAGGCCGTCGAGCGCCTGCGCGAGCGCGCCGGGCAACTGCCCTGGGCCAATGAACTGTTGCAGCGGCGCGAACGTCTGGAGGACTCGCTGCCCGATGGCTCCAGCGCGTTCAGCGTGGTGACCAAGGTGATGGGCTCGATCGTCGGTGCACTGAGCAGTTTCGCCATCGCCTTCGCCATCGGCATCTGCCTTGCCATCAACCCGCAGATATACGTCCGCGGGCTGCTGAAGCTGATTCCGCTGGGCTATCGTCCGCGCGCGGCGGCTGTGCTCGACGAGAGCGGCTCGACGTTGCGCGCCTGGCTGCTGGCCAAGCTGCTGGAGATGCTGCTGATCGGCGTGCTGACCACGCTCGGCCTGTGGCTGCTGGGCATCGAGCTGGCGCTGGTGCTCGGCCTGATCGCCGGATTGCTGTCGTTCATTCCCAATATCGGCCCGGTGCTGGCGGTGATTCCGGCGCTCCTGCTGGCGTCGCTGGAGGGCGGCCGCACGGTGCTCTACGTCGCCGCGCTCTACCTGCTGGTGCAGGCGCTGGAAAGCTACGTCTTCACGCCGTGGATGCAGCAGCGCATCGTCTCGGTTCCGCCGGCGCTGACCATCGCCGTGCAATTGCTGTTCGGCCTGCTGGCCGGGACACTGGGCCTGCTGCTGGCGACGCCGCTGGCAGCGGTCGGCATGGTGCTGGTGCGCATGCTCTACGTCGAGGATCTGCTCGGTGACCGGCCGCAGGCGACCGACGGTCAGAGCGGCTAGGCGCTCTGGCAGGGCGTTCGCCAAGGGCTGTCACGTTTTGTAAAGGCTGACGGCGAAACCCCTGGCGCGTCTTGCTGCCGGATTACATGAACCCCCGAAACATGCAGGAGTCGATCATGAACATGCACAAGATTGCGGCATTCACCCTGGCGGGACTGCTCTCCAGCGCGGCACTCGCTGCCGGCAACACCGGCACTGGTACCGAAACCGATCCCCGCGACTCGATGGGGCACAGCACCGAGCAGCCGGGGGCCATGGGTGGCACGGGCAGCGGAATGGATTCGACCTCCGATACCGGCAAGATGCCGGACGAGACTGAGCGCCCGGCGACCACCACGGGGAGTGATCACGGCACCGGCGTCGATGCAGGCGGCGATGGCGCGGCCGCTGGGCAGGGCAAGACCGGCAAGGGCGGCGCCAACTGACCTTTGGTCATGAACGGCCTGGCAGGCTGCGCTTGCCGGGTCGTTCTGCGCCCGGCCCGACCACTCGGGCGCTGAACGCGGCAGCAGGGAAACCTTGTCGGTGCCGGCATGACGAACCTGCAAGAGCAATGATCGGAGGTGCACATGGGCATGCTGCGTTTGAGCATTCTGCTGGTGTCTTTGGCTGGCGCGTCGACCGCCCTGGCCGAGCCTACCGGGCCGACCCACCCGGAAAAGGCGCGTCAGCATCCGCTGGACAACCGCGAGCCGCGGCCGCAGTCGGACCGGCAGGCGGAGGAGACGCAACAGATCGAAGCGCCGTTGCTGCAGCCGCGCCCGGCGCCGGGCGAAACCGATGTACCGCCAACGCCCAAGCCGCGTGACGAACAGCCAGGGACGGATGTCGATGCCGCAGGTACCCGGGTGCTGCGCGGCTAGTGGAAGCGGATGCGCGCAAACGAAAAAGGGAGGCCGAAGCCTCCCTTTCAATGCACGCGTCAGTGAATCAGAACAGTACGCGGCTGCGGATCGTGCCGTTGACGTGCTGCAGCTTCTCCAGCGCCAGATCGGAGTACTCCTTGTCCACATCGATGACGACGTAGCCGACCTTCTCGTTGGTCTGCAGGAACTGGCCGCAGATGTTGATGCCGTTGTCGGCGAACACCTTGTTGATCTCGCTCATCACGCCCGGAATGTTCTGGTGGATGTGCAGCAGACGATGCTTGCCCGGGTGCGATGGCAGGGCCACTTCCGGGAAGTTGACCGAGGACACCGAGGTGCCGTTGTCGCTGTACTTGACCAGCTTCTCGGCCACTTCCAGGCCGATGTTGGCCTGCGCTTCGGCCGTCGAGCCGCCGATGTGCGGGGTCAGGATCACCCGATCCAGGCCGCGCAGCGGGCTTTCGAACTCTTCGTCGTTGGACTTCGGTTCGACCGGGAACACGTCGATGGCGGCGCCGATCAGGTGCTCGTCCTTGATCGCGGCGGCCAGGTGATCCAGTTCGACCACGGTGCCGCGGGCGGCGTTGATCAGGATGCCGCCCTTCTTCATGGCGCGGATTTCCTTCTCGCCGATCATCCACTGGGTGGACGGCAGCTCGGGGACGTGCAGCGAGACGATGTCGCACATGCCCAGCAGCTCGTACAGCGAGCCGATCTGGGTGGCGTTGCCCAGCGGTAGCTTGGTCACCACGTCATAAAAGAAGACCTGCATGCCCAGCGCCTCGGCGAGTACCGAGAGCTGGGTGCCGATGGAGCCGTAGCCGATGATGCCGAGCTTCTTGCCGCGGATCTCGAAGGAGTTGGCGGCCGACTTGATCCAGCCGCCGCGATGGCAGGAGGCGTTCTTCTCCGGGATGCCGCGCAGCAGCAGGATGGCTTCGGCCAGCACCAGCTCGGCCACCGAACGGGTGTTGGAGTAGGGCGCGTTGAATACCGCGATGCCGCGCTCGCGGGCGGCATTCAGGTTGACCTGGTTGGTACCGATGCAGAAGCAGCCGACGGCGATCAGTCTCTTGGCCGCGTCGAAGACCTCTTCGGTGAGCTGGGTGCGCGAGCGGATGCCGATGAAGTGGACGTCGGCGATCTTTTCCTTCAGCTCCTCGCTGGACAGCGCGCCCTTGAGGTACTCGATGTTGGTGTAGCCGGCCGCCTTGAGGGTGTCGACGGCGTTCTGGTGCACGCCTTCGAGAAGAAGAAACTTGATCTTGCTCTTGTCGAGAGAGGTCTGGCTCATCTGCATTAAAACCTTAAGGCCGAAGGATAGGACTGAAGTGTCCAGCGAAGGCTGGCCGACCCGTCATTAGCGGTATCGGGAGTCTGCCGAGGCACGTTTCAAAGGGGTGCGTATGCTAGCATACGAGCCCCGCGAAACACCCCCACCCCTGTGCTGAAGCGTGCTCAGGGTGACCATGAATCGTATGAGAGTTCCCGTGATGACCGACCCCGCCCTGATCGATGAGCTGAAAACCCTGGTCGAGCCCGGCAAAGTGCTGACCGACGCCGATTCGCTGAATGCCTACGGCAAGGACTGGACCAAGCATTTCGCTCCGGCGCCCTCGGCCATCGTCTTCCCCAAGAGCATCGAGCAGGTGCAGGCCATCGTGCGCTGGGCCAACGAGCGCAAGGTCGCGCTGGTGCCCTCGGGCGGCCGCACCGGCCTCTCCGCCGCGGCCGTGGCGGCCAATGGCGAGGTGGTGGTGTCGTTCGACTACATGAACCAGATTCTCGAATTCAACGAGATGGATCGCACCGCGGTCTGCCAGCCCGGTGTGGTCACCGCGCAGCTGCAGCAGTTCGCCGAGGACAAGGGCCTGTACTACCCGGTGGACTTCGCCTCCGCCGGCTCCAGCCAGATCGGCGGCAACATCGGCACCAACGCCGGTGGCATCAAGGTGATCCGCTACGGCATGACCCGCAACTGGGTCGCCGGGATGAAGGTGGTGACCGGCAAGGGCGACGTCCTCGAGCTGAACAAGGACCTGATCAAGAACGCCACCGGCTATGACCTGCGCCAGTTGTTCATCGGCGCCGAGGGCACGCTGGGCTTCGTCGTCGAGGCGACCATGCGCCTGGAACGCCAGCCGACCAACCTCACCGCGCTGGTGCTGGGTACGCCGGATTTCGACTCGATCATGCCGGTCCTGCACGCCTTCCAGGACAAGCTCGACCTGACCGCCTTCGAGTTCTTCTCCGACAAGGCGCTGGCCAAGGTGCTCGGCCGCGGCGACGTGCCGGCACCGTTCGAAACCGATTGCCCGTTCTACGCGCTGCTGGAGTTCGAGGCCACCACCGACGAGCGCGCCGACCAGGCGCTGGCCACCTTCGAGCATTGCGTCGAGCAGGGCTGGGTGCTCGATGGCGTGATGAGCCAGAGCGAGCAGCAGTTGCAGAACCTTTGGAAGCTGCGCGAGTACATCTCCGAGACCATCAGCCACTGGACGCCGTACAAGAACGACATCTCGGTCACCATTGGCAAGGTGCCGGCCTTCCTCAAGGAAATCGACGCCATCGTCGGCGAGCACTATCCGGACTTCGAAATCGTCTGGTTCGGCCACATCGGCGACGGTAACCTGCACCTGAACATCCTCAAGCCGGATGCCATGGACAAGGACGAGTTCTTCGGCAAGTGCGCCACGGTGAACAAGTGGGTGTTCGAGATCGTGCAGAAGTACAACGGCTCGATCTCCGCCGAGCATGGTGTCGGCATGACCAAGCGTGATTACCTGCACTACAGCCGCTCGGCCGCCGAAATCGAGTACATGAAAGCGGTCAAGGCGGTATTCGATCCGAACGGGATCATGAACCCGGGCAAGATCTTCGCGGCCTGAGTGGGCCCACGGATTATCAGGAGTCTTCGATGAGCTACCAGCACCACTACACCGACGGCACGCCGATCCACTACCCGCTGGGCAAGGTGGTCTGCATCGGTCGCAACTATGCCGAGCATGCCAGGGAGCTGAACAACCCGGTGCCGACCGAGCCACTGCTGTTCATCAAACCCGGTAGCTGCACCGTGCCGCTGGAAGGCGGCTTCAGCATTCCGAGCGATCGCGGCGCAGTGCACTACGAAGCGGAAATCGCCGTGCTGATCGGCAAGCCACTGTCACGCAAGCCGAACGAGGAAGAGGTGCGCGATGCCATTTCCGGCTTCGCCCCGGCCCTCGACCTGACCCTGCGCGACGTGCAGGCCAAGCTGAAGGAAAAGGGCCATCCCTGGGAGATCGCCAAGAGCTTCGACGGCGCCTGCGTGCTGGCGCCGTTCGTGCCGGGCGATGCGGTGGCGGACCTCGGCGACATCGGCATCCGCCTGTCCATCAACGCAGAGGTGCGTCAGGACGGCAACAGCAGCCAGATGCTCAACGCCATCCTGCCGCTGTTGCAGCACGTTGCCGGGCACTTCAGCCTGCAGCCGGGCGATGTGGTGCTGACTGGCACGCCGGCCGGTGTCGGCCCACTCAACCAGGGCGACGAGCTGGTGCTGGAGCTGGTCGGGCTGTCGCGCTTCGAGAGCCGCGTGATCTGACCTGCGCGCGGCGGGGCAAGCCCGCCGCGTCTGCTGCTTCTTTTGCGATCCGTTCTCGTGTTGTAATCCGGCACCTTCCGCTGGAACGCTTCTCATGGTTGTCCGTTATTCCCGCTGGCGTCTGTTCACCGCGGCCGTCCTGTTGCTGCTGTTCATCGTCCTGCTCGTCGCCGCTCGTCTGCTGCACTGGGACGACCAGCTGCGGCTGTACTGGGACGAGCGTTCGGTCAGCGCCGAGCAGCGTGCGGCCGGCATCTGGCTTCCGGACTACGAACTGACGCTGGAGACCACTCTGGCCGGCCTGGAGAAGGCCGAGACTTCGGGCCTGACCTGGAATCCGCTGACCGGCACGCTGTTTACCGTCACCGGCGAGCAACTGGTCGAGTTCACGCCGACCGGCGTGGTGCTGCGTCGGGTCGCGCTGAACGGCTTTGCCGATCCCGAGGCCGTGGAGGCGCTGGGCGATGGCCGCCTGGCGATCGTCGACGAGCGCCGCCGAATGGTCGCGGTGTTCTTCCTCGAGCCGGGGGTGGAGAGCCTCGACCTGGATAGCATGGCCAGCTACGACCTGGGTTTCGCCGAAGCCGGCAACAAGGGCTTCGAGGGACTGGCCTGGAACCCGCGCACGCAACGCCTGCTGCTGGCCAAGGAGCGTGATCCGCAGGGGCTGTTCGAGCTGCCGTTTCCCGGCGAGGACGGCAGCATCGGTGCGCTGGAGGCGTTGCCTGACCAGCCGTTGCTGGTGCGCGACATTTCCTCGGTCACCATCGATCCGCGCAGCGGTCATACCCTGATGCTTTCCGACGAGTCGCGGCTGCTGGTGGAGCTGGACCTGCAGGGTCGGCCGCGCAGCTTCATCAGCCTGTTCGGTGGTCTAAACGGGCTGGTCCAGGGCATCGAGCAGGCCGAAGGCGTCGCGATGGATGCCGAGGGCAACATCTACGTGGTTGGCGAGCCCAACCGCTTCTACGTGTTCAGTCGCAAGCGCTGAAGCCTGCTTCATTAAGCTTGATGTAATTCGGGACGAGCACAATCCCGCCTCCAATTAGAAGAATAAGTGGGAATTATGCGTGCATTGAAAATGCATATGGTCGTGTTACTGGGGGCGGCGCTGCTGTCAGGGGTTGGCGCTGGTATTCATTACCGGCTGTTCGAACGTGGCTGGTTTCATCTCGGCCAATGGCATCAGGGCGAGCAGCGCCAGGAGACCGCCTTGTGGCTACCCGACTATCAGGCCACGATCCAGGGCAAGCGAGTCGACGGCATCGACGACGATCTCTCGGCGCTGACTTTCGATCCGGACCGCAACAGCCTGATCGCCGTCACCAACGGCAACCCGCAGTGGCTCGAGCTCAGCCTCGAAGGCGAGCTGCTGCGGACGATCCCCCTCGTTGGTTTCCGCGACCCGGAGGCCATCGAGTACATTTCCGAAGGGGTGTACGTGATCAGCGACGAGCGTCTGCAGCGGTTGCTGCGCGTCGAAGTGAACGAGCAGACCATGGTCATCGACGCAGCGCAGGCGTCGCAGCTTTCGCTGGGAATCGACGTCAACGGCAACAAGGGCTTCGAGGGCCTGGCCTACGATACGGCGGGCAAGCGACTGTTCGTCGCCAAGGAACGCAATCCGGTACGTATCTACGAAATCTCCGGCTTCCCCTATGCCGCGCCGAAACCCTCGGTGCATATCAATGAGCACGACGCCCGGCTGTTCGTGCGGGACCTGTCCAGCTTGCAGTTCGACGAGCAGACCGGCCATCTGCTGGCGCTGTCCGACGAGTCGCGGCTGGTCGTGGAGCTGGACCGCAGCGGGCAGCCGCTCAGCAGCCTGTCGTTGAGTGCCGGCAAGCATGGACTGCAGCACGACGTGCCGCAGGCAGAAGGCATTGCCATGGGAGCGGACGGCGCGCTCTATCTGGTCAGCGAGCCGAACCTCTTCTATGTGTTCCGCAAGTGACCCGCGAGGCCCGGTCCGGCGCCCGGCCGGCCGTGCCTAACGCGCGACCCGGCATCAGCGCTCGAGCATCTGCACGCCGTCCTTGGTGCCGAGTAGCAGCAGGTCGGCCGGGCGCATGGCGAACAGGCCGTTGCTGACCACGCCGACGATGTTGTTGATCTGCGCTTCCAGTTCCGGCGCGAAGCCGATCAGCAGGTTGTGCACGTCGAGGATGACGTTGCCGTTGTCGGTCACCACGCCGTCGCGGTAGACCGGGTCGCCGCCCAATTTGACCAGCTCGCGGGCCACGTGGCTGCGCGCCATCGGGATGACTTCCACCGGCAGTGGGAAGCTGCCCAACTGCTCGACCAGCTTGCTCGCATCGGCGATGCAGATGAAGGTCTTGGCCACCGCCGCGACGATCTTTTCGCGGGTCAGGGCTGCGCCACCGCCCTTGATCAGCTCCAGGTGCTTGTTGGCTTCGTCGGCGCCATCGACGTAGAACTCCAGTTCGCTCACCGAGTTGAGGTCGTAGACCGGAATGCCGTGTCCCTTCAGGCGCTCGGCGGTGGCTTCGGAGCTGGCGACGGCACCATCGAAGAAGCCCTTGTGCCTGGCCAGCAGGTCAATGAAGAAGTTGGCCGTGGAGCCGGTGCCCACGCCGACGATGCTGCGGTCGGTCAGTTTGGGAACGATGTGGTCGACGGCGGCCTGGGCGACGGCCTGCTTGAGCTGATCCTGGGTCATGGAAGGAATCCGGGCGGAAGAACGAGGCGTGGAGTATAGCGCTCGGCTGGCGGTGGGTCTTGGCCGCTGTGGCTTGGCCGCGGATTGCCGGTGGTCGGCGAGGCGGTCGCGGGAGTAGACTCCCCGTTCCACGCAATGCCCGCCAAGATAGCCAGAATGCTCGAACATTACGTCAAGAAGATCCTCACCTCCCGCGTCTACGACGTCGCCATCGAAACCCCGCTGCAGCCCGCCCGCCAGCTTTCCGAGCGTATCGGCAACCAGATTCTGCTCAAGCGCGAGGATCTGCAGCCGGTGTTCTCCTTCAAGGTCCGTGGTGCCTACAACAAGCTGGCGCAACTGTCGCCCGAGGAACTGGCGCGCGGTGTGGTCACGGCCTCGGCCGGCAATCACGCGCAGGGCGTTGCGCTGGCGGCCAAGCAGCTGGGGATCAAGGCGACCATCGTCATGCCGCGTACCACGCCGGAGCTGAAGGTCCAGGGCGTGCGCGCCCGCGGCGGCAAGGTGGTGCTGCATGGCGATGCCTTTCCCGAGGCGCTGGCCTACTCGCTGAAGCTGGTGGAAGAGAAGGGCTACGTCTACATCCATCCCTACGACGATCCCGACGTGATCGCCGGCCAGGGCACGGTGGCGATGGAAATCCTGCGCCAGCACCAGGGACCGATCGATGCCATCTTCGTGCCGGTGGGCGGCGGCGGGCTGGTGGCCGGCATCGCTGCCTACGTGAAATACCTCTATCCGCAGATCCGGGTGATCGGAGTCGAGCCGGACGACTCCAACTGCCTGCAGGCAGCCATGGCGGCCGGTGAGCGCGTGGTGCTCGAGCAGGTCGGGCTGTTCGCCGATGGCGTGGCGGTGGCGCAGATCGGCCAGCACACCTTCGATATCTGCAAGCAGCATGTCGACGAGGTGATCACCGTCAGTACCGACGAGATCTGCGCTGCGATCAAGGACATCTACGACGACACCCGCTCGATCACCGAGCCGGCCGGTGCGCTGGCCGTGGCCGGGATCAAGAAATACGTCGAGCGCGATGGCGTCAGTGGCCGGGTGCTGGTGGGCATCGATTCCGGTGCGAACGTCAATTTCGATCGCTTGCGCCACGTCGCCGAGCGTGCCGAACTGGGCGAGAAGCGCGAGGCGATCATCGCTGTGACCATTCCCGAGCAGCCGGGCAGCTTCAAGGCCTTCTGCGAAGCCATCGGCAAGCGGCAGATCACCGAGTTCAACTACCGCTACCACACCGACCGCGAGGCGCACATCTTCGTCGGCGTGCAGACCCATCCGGAGAGCGACCCGCGCGCGGCGCTGGTCCAGGGGCTGCGCGACAAGGGCTTTCCGGTCCTCGACCTGACCGACAACGAGCTGGCCAAGCTGCACACACGGCACATGGTCGGCGGCCATGCGGCCGGGGTCAGCGACGAGATGGTGCTGCGCTTCGAGTTTCCCGAGCGACCCGGAGCGCTGTTCAACTTCCTCAACAAGCTGGGCGGGCGCTGGAACATCTCCATGTTCCACTACCGCAACCACGGTGCAGCCGATGGTCGGGTGGTTGTCGGCTTGCAGGTGCCCACCGGCGAGCGCCATCTGGTGCCGGCGGCGCTGGACAAGATCGGCTACCGCTACTGGGACGAAAGCGAGAATCCGGCCTACAAGCTGTTTCTCGGCTAAGCGAACTCAAAGGAAGGCAAATGGACCACTACCTCACCCTCAGAATCATTCATGGCGCGACTGCAGTGCTGTTGCTGCTGGGTGTCATCGTGCATCTGCTGATGCTGTGGAAGGCCGGCCGCGGCAGCGACCAGGCCGTGCTGCAACGCAAGCTGCAGCGCACCCGCCGTATGTCGCTGCCGTTGCTCGCCGTGATCGGCCTGTCGCTGCCGGTGACCGGTTGGTGGCTGACGCACCTGGCCGGCCTGCCGCTGGGACAGCTGTGGCTGCTGGCCAGCTCCGTGCTGTTCCTGGCGCTGATTCCGCTGGTCCTGCTGCTGGCCGGTCGCCTCGCCGCCTGGCAGGCGCCGGGCAGCACAACGGCGGGACGCAATGCCGGCATCTACGCCGTGCTGATCCTGCTGCTGTTGCTGGCGATCACCGCGCTGATGGGGGCCAAGCCAGTCTGAGATCGGGCGGCGCTGAACGGAGCCTCGGCTTGCCTCAGCGCAGCGAGATGATCTGCCAGCCGCGCTCCGTGGCGATCTGGCGCAGGATCGGGTCCGGGTCCACCGCCACCGGATGGGTCACGCGCTGCAGCAACGGCAGGTCATTGCGCGAATCGCTGTAGAAGTAGCTGCCTTCCAGGGATTGCTCGGTTTCCGCGAGCCAGCGCTCGATCCGCTGGACCTTGCCTTCCTGAAAGCAGGGAATGTCGGTCAGGCGTCCGGTGTAGCGGCCATCATGCATCTCGCACTCGGTCGCCAGCAGGGTGTCGACGCCCAGTCGCGCGGCGATCGGGCCGGTGATGAAGCGGTTGGTGGCAGTGATGATCACCACCTTGTCGCCGGCTTGCAGATGCTGGCGCAGCAGCGCCTCGCCCTTGCTCAGCACGATCGGCTCGATGAAATCGCGCATGAACTCCTCGTGCCACTGCTGCAGCTGCGGCATTTCGCTGCGGCCGAGCAGTTCCTGGCAGAAATTCTGGTACGCATGCACGTCGAGGTTGCCGGCCAGGTAGTCCTGATAGAAGGCGTCGTTGCGAGCCTTGTAGCTGCTTGCATCGACGATCCCGCGCTGGCACAGGTATTCGCCCCAGGCGTGGTCGCTGTCACCAGCCAGCAGGGTATTGTCGAGATCGAATAGGGCCAGGCGCACGGTCGGTTTTCCTCAAGGATGATCAGGTCGGTGCCAAGCATAACGGTTAGGCCTGCCGGCGGGCAGTCTCGACGCAGCTGGTCGCTGGCGTCGCAGGCACTGGCTGAATGGCGGCTTGCCGCGCTTTCGGCTTGTCGCGGTTTTGTGGAACAATGCCGCGACATGCGTCTGCGAGGTTGTATGCCGTGATCGATTCCGATGGTTTTCGCCCCAATGTCGGCATCATCCTGACCAATGATGTCGGTCAGGTGCTGTGGGCCAGGCGGATCAATCAGGACGCCTGGCAGTTCCCGCAGGGGGGCATCAATGCCCGTGAGGCGCCGGAAGAAGCGCTGTTTCGCGAACTCAACGAAGAAGTCGGCCTGGAAGAGCAGGATGTGAAGATCCTCGCCTGCACCCGTGGCTGGTTGCGCTATCGTCTGCCGCAGCGTCTGGTGCGTACCCACAGCCAGCCGTTGTGCATCGGCCAGAAACAGAAGTGGTTCCTGCTGCGCCTGACCGGTGCCGAAGAACGTGTGCGCATGGACCTGACCGGCAAGCCGGAGTTCGACGGCTGGCGCTGGGTCAGCTACTGGTACCCGCTGGGGCAGGTGGTCACCTTCAAGCGCGAGGTCTATCGTCGCGCACTTAAAGAACTCGCACCGCGTTTGCCGGTGCGGGACTGAGATTCGGGGAGAAAGCCTCTGAGCATGCTCGGCACGCTGCGCAAGATTGTCCAGGAAGTGAATGCCGCCAAGGACCTCAAGGCGGCGTTGGGCATCATCGTGCTGAGAGTCAGGGAGGCCATGGGCAGCCAGGTCTGCTCGGTCTATCTGCTCGATCCGGAAACCGAGCGTTTCGTCCTGATGGCCACCGAAGGGCTCAACAAGCGCGCCATCGGCAAGGTCAGCATGGCGCCCAACGAGGGCCTGGTGGGCCTGGTCGGCACCCGTGAGGAGCCGCTCAACCTCGAGCATGCTTCCGAACATCCGCGCTATCGCTACTTCGCCGAAACCGGCGAGGAGCGTTATGCCTCCTTCCTCGGCGCGCCGATCATCCACCATCGGCGGGTGATGGGAGTGCTGGTCATCCAGCAGAAGGAGCGCCGCCAGTTCGACGAGGGAGAGGAAGCCTTCCTGGTGACCATGAGTGCCCAGCTCGCCGGCGTCATCGCCCATGCCGAGGCGACCGGCTCGATCCGTGGCCTTGGCCGGCAGGGCAAGGGCATCCAGGAAACCCGTTTCATCGGCATTCCTGGCGCGCCGGGCGCGGCGGTCGGGACGGCGCTGGTGGTACTGCCGCCGGCCGATCTGGATGTGGTGCCGGACAAGCACGTCGACAACATCGAGGCCGAGTTGGCGCTGTTCGAAGCCGCGCTGGAGGCTGTGCGTGGCGACATGCGCAATCTCTCCGAGAAACTCGCCACGCAGATGCGCAAGGAAGAGCGCGCACTGTTCGACGTGTACCTGATGATGCTCGACGACTCGGCCCTCGGTGGCGAGGTCAGCAAGGTGATCCGTACCGGTCAGTGGGCGCAGGGCGCGCTGCGGCAGGTGGTTACCGAGCATGTGCGGCGCTTCGAAATGATGGACGACGCCTATCTGCGCGAGCGGGCGTCGGACGTCAAGGACATCGGCCGGCGCCTGCTTGCCTATCTGCAGGAAGCCCGCCAGCAGACCCTGACCTATCCCGACAAGACCATCCTGGTCAGCGAGGAGCTGTCACCGGCGATGCTTGGCGAAGTGCCCGAAGGCAAGCTGGTGGGCATGGTTTCCGTACTCGGCTCGAGCAACTCCCACGTTGCCATTCTCGCCCGCGCCATGGGCATTCCCACGGTGATGGGGGCGGTGGACCTGCCGTACTCCAAGGTCGATGGCATCGAGCTGATCATCGACGGTTACCGCGGCGAGATCATCACCAACCCCGGCAAGGTGCTGCGTGAGCAGTACGAGGTGCTCGCCGAGCAGGAGCGCCAGCTCTCCGAGGGGCTCGACGTGCTGCGCGAGTTGCCCTGCGAGACCACCGACGGCCATCGCATACCACTCTGGGTCAATACCGGGCTGCTTGCCGATGTGGTGCGTGCTCAGGAGCGTGGCGCCGAGGGCGTTGGCCTGTATCGCACCGAAGTGCCATTCATGCTCAAGGAGCGCTTTCCCAGCGAGAAGGAGCAGATGGCGATCTACCGCGAGCAGCTGGAAGCTTTCCACCCGCTGCCGGTAACCATGCGCAGTCTCGATATCGGCGGTGACAAGTGCCTGCCGTATTTCCCGATCAAGGAAGAAAACCCCTTCCTCGGCTGGCGCGGTATCCGCGTCACCCTCGATCATCCCGAGATCTTCCTGCTGCAGACCCGCGCCATGCTCAAGGCCAGCGCCGGGCTCGACAACCTGCGCATCCTGCTGCCGATGATTTCCGGCATCCGCGAGCTGGAGGAGGCGCTGCATCTGATCCACCGTGCCTGGTGCGAGGTGCGCGACGAGGGGCTGGACGTGATCATGCCGCCGGTCGGCGTGATGATCGAGGTGCCCGCGGCGGTCTACCTGACCCGTGAGCTGGCGCGCATGGCGGACTTCATTTCGGTCGGCTCCAACGACCTGACGCAGTATCTGCTGGCGGTCGACCGCAACAACCCGCGCGTCGCCGATCTCTACGACTACCTGCATCCCGCCGTGCTCGAAGCATTGCAGCGGGTGGTCAAGGAGGCCCATAGCGAGGGCAAGCCGGTGAGCATCTGTGGCGAAATGGCCGGAGATCCGGCAGCGGCCATGCTGCTACTGGCCATGGGTTTCGACAGTCTGTCGATGAACGCCACCAACCTGCCCAAGGTGAAGTGGCTGCTACGCCAGGTCAGCATGGATGCCGCCCAGCAGCTGCTGGCGCGGGTCATGCTCCTGGACAGCCCGCAGGTCATCCACAGTACGGTCCAGCTGACCTTGCGCAACCTTGGCCTGAGCAAGCTGATCAATCCCTCCGCGGCGGTCTGAGCCGCGGCTCGCCGTTCAGCGCGATGGCGGGTGGCGGTAGCGTACTTCTCCCAGCAGACCTGGCGGACCGAAACTGCGTTCGACGATTTCCAGGGCGCCGTCGGCATGGCGGATCAGTGCGGTACTGGCCCGTGTGCCATAGTCCGCACTGGCGATGAAAATGCTCGACAGTCGCCGCTCCCACTCCAGCGGTACACCGGTCTGCGGCAGTTCATGGTCGGCCGCTGGATGGGGGTCGGCGAGCAGCATCAGCAACCGCTCCGGGGCCGGCTGGTCGAGTTCGTCGGCTAGTGCTTCGCGGGCTTTCTTCAGTTTGGGCCAGGGCGTGTTCAGCGCCGCGTTGGAGAGCCCGTAGACGCCGCTTTCGAGCGCTTGCGGCCTGCCTGTATGAGCGTTCAGGTACCACAGCTCGTTACGATCACCGAGCAGCAGGTTGAACCCGGCATACTCGTCGCGGTGGTCGGCCAGCGCGGCGACGTAGTCCCCTGGCGACTGCTGGCCACGCAGGAACCGCTCGGGCAGTTCGCCGCGCGAACGGCGGCCGGCCGGTTGTCCGGGCGCGCGGATGTTGGTCACCGCGGCGAAGCGGCCGTCGGCGGTTGCGGCCATCCACGTCCCGCCAGCCTGCAGGTCACGCCCACCGATGATCCAGGGCGCATCCTCCCAGGGAGCCAATGGCAGGCTAGGGCGGGCGTGGAATTCGTCGCGGTTGGCGGCGACCACCAGCGGCTGGGCGTGGCCGGGACGCCAGGCGAAAACGATCAGGCACATAGGGAGCCGGAAAAGCCGTCGAGGGCTGGAGGCTAGACGAAAACCCAGGGGCTGCGCCAGCAGGTGATGCAGTCAGGGTCCCATGCCTCGCAACCGGCAACAGTAGCGGATGATTTTTCGCAAAGCCTCCAGCCCCAGCCTCCAGCCCGATTTTCAGCTAACATGCCGCTTTGTTTCGCCGGGACGGGGCACATGGAGTTTCTGCTGTATCTGCTGCTGGGCGGCTTCGCCGGCTTGCTGGCCGGGCTGTTCGGCGTTGGCGGCGGGCTGATCATCGTGCCGGTGCTGGTATTCAGTTTCAGTGCCCAGGGCTTTTCGCAGGAGATCCTCACCCACCTGGCGGTTGGAACGTCGCTGGCGACCATCGTCTTCACCTCGGTCAACTCGATTCTCACCCATCATCGCCTGGGCGCCGTGCGCTGGCCGACGGTGCTCTGGATGACCTTCGGCATCCTGCTCGGCGCGGCGCTGGGCAGCCTGACCGCGGCAGCGATCCAGGGGCCGATGCTGCAGAAGATCATCGGCGTGTTCGCCCTGGCGATGGCGCTGCAGATGGGACTCGATCTACGACCGAAGGCCACTGGCCACGCGCCGGGACGACCGGAGCTGTCGCTGGTCGGCGTGGTGATCGGCTGGGCCTCGGCGATTTTCGGCATCGGTGGCGGCTCGCTGTCGGTGCCCTACCTGACCTGGCGCAGTGTGCCGATGCAGCAGGCAGTGGCGACCTCGGCGGCCTGCGGTCTGCCGATCGCCATCGCCGGGGCGCTGAGTTTCATGGTGGTCGGCTGGCACGAGCCGCAGCTGCCGGACTGGAGCCTGGGTTTCGTCTATCTGCCGGCCATGCTGGGTATCGCCGCCACCAGCATGTTCTTTGCACGGCTCGGCGCGACGCTGGCGCACCGGCTGTCGGCCAAGGTTTTGAAACGGCTGTTCGCTCTGCTGTTGCTGAGCGTCGGCATCAATTTTCTGGTTTGAGGAGTAACCGATGCTGCCCTATCCGCAGATCGATCCGGTGGCGATATCCATCGGCCCCTTGCAGATTCACTGGTACGGCCTGATGTATCTGATCGGCATCGGCGGTGCCTGGTGGCTGGCCTCGTTGCGGGTGCAGCGCTTCGCACCCGAATGGTCGAAGGACAAGCTGTCCGACCTGGTGTTCTGGGTGGCGATGGGCGTGATCGTCGGGGGGCGGCTGGGTTACGTGCTGTTCTACGATCTGGCCGCCTACGTCCATCAGCCGAGCCTGATCCTGCAGGTGTGGAAGGGCGGCATGTCGTTCCATGGCGGTTTGATCGGCGTGCTGCTGTGCAGCTGGATCTTCGCCCGGCGCAACGGCAAGAGCTTCTTCGAACTGATGGACTTCATCGCGCCGTTCGTGCCGATCGGCCTCGGTGCCGGGCGCATCGGCAACTTCATCAATGCCGAGCTGTGGGGCAAGGCCAGCGATGTGCCCTGGGCGATGGTCTTTCCGACCGATCCGCAGCAGCTGGCTCGGCACCCGTCGCAGCTCTACCAGTTCGCCCTGGAAGGGGTGGCGCTGTTCGTCATCCTCTGGCTTTACTCGCGCAAGCCGCGGCCGACCATGGCGGTGTCCGGGCTGTTCGCGGTGTGCTACGGCATCTTCCGCTTCATCGTCGAGTTCGTCCGCGTGCCGGACGCGCAGCTGGGTTATCTGGCGTTCGGCTGGCTGACCATGGGCCAGGTGCTCTGCGTGCCCATGGTTCTGCTGGGCGTCGGCATGATCGCCTGGGCCTATCGCCGCGACGCGACCAAGGCCGTGGTCTGATCCGCCAGGGAGCGCGGCTTGTCGCCATGAGGGCGACAAGCCGGCCCCGGCCTTTTACTATTCGCGCAGCCTTTTCACCGCGCTTCGGCGCCCGCTTCGAGTCAATCGATGAAACAGTATCTCGACCTGATGCGCCACGTGCGCGAACACGGCACCTTCAAGACCGACCGCACCGGCACCGGCACCTACAGCGTGTTCGGCCATCAGATGCGCTTCGACCTGGCCGAAGGCTTTCCGCTGGTCACCACCAAGAAGTGTCACCTGAAATCCATCATCCACGAGCTGCTGTGGTTCCTTCAGGGCGACACCAACATCAAGTACCTGCAGGAAAACGGCGTACGCATCTGGGATGAGTGGGCCGACGAGAACGGCGAGCTGGGCCCGGTCTACGGCTACCAGTGGCGTTCGTGGCCGGCACCGAACGGTGAATCCATCGACCAGATCGCCAACCTGCTGGCGATGATCAGGAAGAATCCGGACTCGCGTCGCCTTATCGTCTCGGCCTGGAACCCGGCGCTGGTCGAGCAGATGGCGCTGCCGCCGTGCCATGCGTTGTTCCAGTTCTACGTCGCCGACGGCAAGCTCAGCTGCCAGCTGTACCAGCGCTCGGCCGACATCTTCCTCGGCGTGCCCTTCAACATCGCCAGCTACGCGCTGCTGACGCTGATGGTGGCGCAGGTCTGCGACCTGCAGCCGGGCGAGTTCATCTGGAGTGGCGGCGATTGCCATCTGTACGCCAACCATCTGGAGCAGGCCGACCTGCAGCTGACCCGCGAGCCGCTGCCGCTGCCGACCATGAAGCTCAATCCGGACGTCAAGGACCTGTTCGCCTTCCGCTTCGAGGACTTCGAACTGGTCGGCTACGAAGCGCATCCGCACATCAAGGCGCCCGTCGCCGTCTGACTTTGGTCGGGTTTGCCGTTGCGGATAACCCGACTGTCACATTAGCCGTATAGACTCGACCGCTCAGGGATACTTTGGGAGGCGAGTCATGCGCAGGGTCGTGTTCAATCAGAAGGGCGGTGTCGGCAAGTCGAGCATCGCCTGCAACCTGGCAGCGGTCAGCGCATCGCAGGGTTATCGCACGCTGGTGGTGGATCTCGATGCCCAGGCCAACTCCACGCATTACCTGACCGGACTGACCGGTGATGACGTTCCCACCGGCATCGCCGACTTCTTCAAGCAGATCCTCGCCGGCGGTACGGCTGGCAAGAAGGCGCGCCCGCCGATCCTGGAAACCGCCTTCGACAACCTGCACCTGATCAGCGCCACCGCCGAGCTGGCTGACCTGCAGCCCAAGCTGGAGGCCAAGCACAAGATCAACAAGCTGCGCAAACTGCTCGAAGTCCTCGCCGAAGATTACGATCGAATCTACCTCGATACGCCGCCCGCGCTGAACTTCTACACCGTGTCGGCACTGATCGCTGCCGATCGCTGCCTGATTCCTTTCGACTGCGACAGCTTCTCGCGGCAGGCGCTATACGGCCTGCTGGGGGAGATCGAAGAGTTGAAGGAAGACCACAACGAGACGCTCGAGGTCGAGGGCATCGTGGTCAACCAGTTCCAGCCACGGGCCGCGTTGCCGCAGCAGATGATCGACGAACTGCTGAGCGAAGGACTGCCGGTGCTGCCGGTCAACCTGATGAGTTCGGTGAAGATGCGCGAGTCGCACCAGGCCTGCATGCCGCTGGTCTACCTGGATCCTCGGCACAAGTTGAGCCAGCAGTTCGTCGAGCTGCACGACCTGCTCGAAGCGAACGGCTGAAGCGGCCCGGACTGCGCCTGGCGGCTTCAGTCGTCGGCACGCCGCTCCAGCTTCTTGCCCAGCCGTGACGCGTACAGCTCGCCGATCATCCCGCGACGGAACACCAGTACGCAGACCATGAAGATGATCCCGGTGACCAGCGTCACCGGCAGTTCCGAGGTGGCGAAGTAGTTGCCCAGCGTGGTCACCAGGGCGGCGCCGAACACCGGTCCGACCAGGGTGCCGATGCCGCCCAGCAGGGTCATCAGCACCACCTCGCCGGACATCTGCCAGCTGACGTCGGTCAGCGTGGCGAACTGGAACACCAGCGCCTTCAACCCGCCGGCCAGCCCGGCCAGCGCGGCGGACATGACGAAGGCTCCGAGCTTGTAACGCGACACCGAATAGCCGAGGGAAATGGCGCGGTTCTCGTTCTCGCGGATCGAGCGCAGGATCATGCCGTACGGCGAGTTGATCACGCGCCAGATCAGCAGCATCCCGGCGAGAAACACCGCGAGCACGAAGAAGTACATGTACAGCGGCTCCTGCAGATCGATGAAGCCGAACAGGTGCCCGCGCGGAATGTTCTGAATGCCGTCCTCGCCATGGGTGAAGGGCGCCTGCAGGCAGAAGAAAAAGAACATCTGCGACAGCGCCAGGGTGATCATCGTCGAGTAGATGCCCTGCCGGCGGATCGCCAGGAAGCCGATGATCAGCCCGAGAAACGCCGCACCGCCGACGCCGACGAGAAGGCCAAGTTCTGGCGGCAGTCCCCACTCCTTAACCGCGTGCGCGGTGAAATACGCCGCGCCGCCGAAGAACGCTGCGTGGCCGAAGGAGAGAATGCCGGTGTAGCCGAGCAGCAGGTTGAAGGCGCAGGCGAAGAGGGCGAAGCACAGCACCTTCATCAGGAAGATCGGGTAGAAGTAGAACGGTGCCAGCGCCAGCGCGACCACGCCGCTCAGGATCAGCACGGTCTCCAGGCGCAGCAGCGGGCGTTTGGTGGTAGGCGTGACGTTCACCGGGCTGTTCATCAGGCGTCCCTCCCCATCAGGCCGGCCGGCCGCACCAGCAGCACGATCGCCATGATCACGAAGATCACGATATTCGACGCTTCCGGGTAAAACACCTTGGTCAGTCCCTCGAGAATGCCCAGCATGTAGCCAGTGATGATGGCGCCGAGAATCGAGCCCATGCCGCCGACCACCACCACGGCGAACACCACGATGATCAGGTTCGAGCCCATCAGCGGGCTGACCTGGTAGATCGGCGCGGCGAGCATGCCAGCGAGGCCGGCCAGCGCCGCGCCCATGCCATAGGTGAAGGTCAGCAGCAACGGCACGTTGATGCCGAAGGTGCGCACCAGCGTCGGGTTCTCGGTGGCGGCGCGCAGGTAGGCGCCGAGCTTGGTCTTCTCGATCAGCAGCCAGCTGGCGAGGCAGATCACCAGCGAGGCCAGCACCACCCAGGCGCGGTACTTGGGCAGGAACATGAAGCCCAGGTTGTAGCCGCCGGCCAGTTCTTTCGGCACGGCGTAGGGTTGCCCGGAGGAGCCGTAGAAGTAGCGGAACGCGCCTTCCAGGGCGAGCGCCAGGCCGAAGGTGAAGAGCAGGCTGTATAGGTGGTCGAGGTTGTACAGCCGCGACAGCGCCAGGCGCTCGATCACCGCACTGCACAGGCCGACGATGATCGGCGCGAGGATCAGCGCCGGCCAGTAGCCGATGCCGAGGGTCGCCAGCAGCAGGTAGCCGGCGAAGGCGCCGATCATGTACTGCGCGCCGTGGGCGAAGTTGATGATCTTCAGCATGCCGAAGATGATCGCCAGGCCCAGGCTGAGCATGGCGTAGAACGAGCCGTTGATCAGACCGATCAGCAACTGACCGAGGAAGGCCTGGATCGGTACATCGAAAATCGTCGTCATCAGACCCCCAGGGCTTCGTTGAGCATGCTCATGCGGCCGGGCAGATCGGCGACGTCGAAGGTGTCGATGACCTTGCCGTGGTCGACCACGTAGAAGCGGTCGGCGACCTTGCTGGCGAAGCGGAAGTTCTGCTCCACAAGCAGGATGGTCATGCCGCGCTGCTTGAGTGTCTGCAGCACCTCGCCGATGCGCTGGATGATTACCGGCGCCAGACCTTCGGTGGGTTCGTCGAGCAGCAGCAGCCTGGCGCCGGTACGCAGGATGCGCGCCATGGCCAGCATCTGCTGCTCGCCGCCGGAAAGCTTGGTGCCGGGGCTCTTGCGGCGTTCCTCGAGGTTGGGGAACAGCTGGTAGATCTCAGCCAGGGTCATGCCGCCCTTGGCGATCACCGGCGGCAGGGTGAGGTTTTCCTCCACCGTCAGCGTGGAAAAGATGCCGCGTTCTTCCGGTACATAGCCGATGCCGTGGCGGGCGGTGCGGTGTAGCGGTACACGCAGCATGTCCTTGCCATCGAAGCGGATGCTGCCGCTGCGCTTGCGGATAATGCCGACGATCGAGCGCAACGCGGTGGTCTTGCCGACGCCGTTGCGGCCGAGCAGGGTCACCGTCTCGCCCTGCTGCACGTCCAGATCGATGCCGTGCAGGGCATGGCTTTCGCCATACCAGGCGTTGAGGTCGCGCACGCTGAGCAAGGGTTCAGTCATCGTCGGTCCCCATGTAGGCCACGCGCACGCGCTCGTCCTGGCTGACCGTGCGGTAGTCGCCGGAGGTAAGGATTTCGCCGCGCTGCAGCACGGTCACCTGATGGCAGAGGTCGGCGACCACCTTGAGGTTGTGCTCGACCATCAGCACCGCGCGCTGGGTGGCGACCTCGCGGATGATCTCGGCGACCACGTGCACATCCTCGTGCCCCATCCCGGCCATGGGTTCGTCCAGCAGCAGCACCTTGGGTTCCAGCGCCAGGGTGGTGGCGATCTCCAGCACGCGCTTGCGCCCGTAGGACAGATCAGCGGCCAGCTCGTTGCGCTTGTCGGCCAGGCCGACCGACTCGATCAGCTGCATGGCGCGTTCGTTGAGGCGATTCAGCGAACGCATCGGCAGCCAGAACTGCGTGGCCAGCCCGCCCGGGCGCTGCAGGGCCACGCGCACGTTGTCCAGCACGGAGAGGTGCGGGAACACCGCCGAGATCTGGAACGAGCGCACCAGCCCCATGCGCGCCACCCTGGCCGGGTCGGTACGGGTGATGTCATGGTCGAGCAGGCGAATGGTCCCGCTGGTGGGCTGCAGGAACTTGGTCAGCAGGTTGAACACCGTGGTCTTGCCTGCGCCGTTGGGCCCGATCAGGGCGTGCACCCGTGCATGACGCACGTCCAGGTCGACATTGTTGACCGCGACGAAGCCGCCGAACTCTTTGCGCAGGCCTCGGGCAGAGAGCATCACCGGCGCGTCCGTGGCTGCGCCGGCGGACGGTCCGCCTGCGTTCAGGCCTTGCGCTGCGGCCATGCTCACTGCCCGACCAGATCGCAGCCACTTTCGGCCGGATCGATATAGGCCTCATTGCCCGGTACGGTCGCCAGCACCTTGTAGTAGTCCCACTCGCGCTTGCTTTCCTCGGGCTTCTTCACCTCCATCAGGTAGACGTCGCTGATCAGCCGGCCGTTGGCGCCGACCTTGGCGTTACGCGCGAAGACATCGTCCACCGGCATCTCGTGCATCGCCTTGGCGACCGGTTCGGTGGCATCGGTGCCGGCTTTCTCGATGGCCTTGAGGTACTGCATCACGCCGGAATAGGTGCCGGCGTGGATCATGTTCGGCATGCGCCCGGTGCGCTTGAAGAAGCGCTCGCCGAACTCGCGGGACTTGTCGTCGCGGTCCCAGTAAAAACTCTCGGTCAGGGTCAGCCCCTGGGCGGCGTCGAGGCCCAGGCCATGCACTTCGGCGAGGGTGAACAGCAGCGCGGCGAGGCGCTGGCCGCCGGCGACGATGCCAAACTCGGCGGCCTGCTTGATGCTGTTGGCGGTGTCCAGGCCGGCGTTGGCCAGGCCGATGACCTTGGCCCCGGAGGATTGCGCCTGCAAGAGGAACGAGGAGTAGTCGGTGCTCGCCAGCGGATGGCGCACCGCACCCTTGACCTCGCCGCCCTTGGATTTGACGAACTTGCCGGTCTGCTCTTCCAGCGAATAGCCGAAGGCGTAGTCGGCGGTGAGGAAATACCAGCTGTCGCCGCCCTGGGACACCAGCGCACCGCCGGTGCCGACCGCCAGCGCATGGGTGTCGTAGGCCCAGTGGAACCCATAGGGCGAGCATTGCTTGCCGGTCAGCTCCGTGGTGGCGGCGCCGGTCACCAGGTTGATCTTCTTCTTGCTCTTGGAAATGCCCTGTACCGCCAGCGCCACCGAGGAAGTGGTCAGCTCCATGATCGCGTCGACCTGCTCGCGGTCGTACCACTGGCGCGAGATGTTGGAGGCGATGTCCGGCTTGTTCTGGTGATCGGCGGTGACGACCTCGATGGGGGCATCCAGGACCTTGCCGCCGAAGTCCTCGGCCGCCATCTTCGCCGCCTCGAACGACCACTTGCCGCCGAAGTCGGCATATACGCCGGACTGGTCGTTGAGGATGCCGATCTTCACCTTGCCGTCGGAAATCTCGGCCGAGGCGGGGACGGTAACCGCGGCCGTCAGGGTTGCCGCTGCGATTGCTGAAAGCTTCATGCGAATCTCCTTGCACGGATTGCTCGGCATACGGACTCGCCCCATACGAAGCGAGGCGTATGGAGTGGGTTAGGGAAAAGCTGCGCAGGTCGGTGAATGCGCTGCTGCTGGAGTCGCTCGCACAGCAATAGCGGGTGATTGCCAGGGGACAGCGGGGATCGGACGGCGCCAGGTGCCGGGTGACGCCGTCAGGTCGTCGATCCCGGCCGAGTCGCTGGGTGAGGGGCCGGGCCGGAAACGGATCGAAGCAGGGCACATGGGCGTCTTCGTCTTATTGTTGTTCTGGCTCTAAACGTAGCAGGGGTTTGCCGGGACGCAACCCGGACGATACGGATAGGCTCGGAGCTGGCGACCCCGTGTGTGCAAATGGCATGGACCGGCATGGGTTGCTCAGCGAGCGATCAGGATGTCGCAGGGCGGCTGGTCGAGAAATTGCCGGGCCAGACTGCCCAGCAGCGCGCTGCTCAATTCGCCCCGGCTGTGGCTGCCCAGTGCCAGCAGCTGCGGCTGCAGGTCGCGCAGGGCGGCGTCCATGCAATTGCTGCGTTCGCCCTGACAGAGGCTATGGCTCAGCAGCGCGCCAGTGTCGGGCAGTTGCTGCTGGATGTCCTCGACCAATTGATCGAACAGCTCCTGCTGCAGTGCCAGGCCTTCCCGATCCGGACCGTGAACCTCGGCCATCTCGTGCACGTGCAGGGCATGCAGTTCGGCGCCATCGCCCAGCAGTTCCCAGGCGCACTGCATGGCGCGGGTGGCACAGCGGGAAAAGTCCAGCGCCGCGACGGCGCGCCCATACGCCGCGTCCGCGGGGATCGTTGCCAGCAACAGCGCCGCCGGACTATCGAGCAGCACGCGCTCCAGCATGGTGCCGGCGAACCCCTGGGTGGAGCCCCGATGGTGCCGGCCCAGCACCAGCAGGTCCGCTTCCAGTCCCTGGGCCTGGGTCAGGATTTCTTCCGCGGGATGGCCACGGCGAACCCAGGGCTCGCCGTTGCCCAGGCCGTTTTGCTGCAGGCGGGTCTGCAGCAAGGCCCGGGCAGCCTGTTCATCGATGTCGCCTTCGCGTGAGTCGAACACATGCAGCAGGCTGATGCGGGCACCGGTCCGTCGCGCCAGTTGCGCGCCGCGCCGCAGAGCCAGGTCGGCCTCCGGGCTGAGGTCATGAGCGACGAGAATGTGTTGGATCATGGCGACCTCGCGAGGCTGGCGAAAGCCGCAAGTATGCCGCGCCGGCACAGTGCTGTCCCGCTCCCGGCGGGCTGTCCCGGGCCCGCTTGGTGCGCCAACTTGGCGGTGAGTGGTCACTGCTGCTTTTGTCGATCCCGCCGTGCGGATATGCTTGCCGACATTCGAGCAGGAGTGAAGGATGAGCAAGGTCAGTGTGCTGGTAGTGGATGACGCACCCTTTATCCGCGATCTGGTGAAGAAGGCGCTTCGCAGCCAATTTCCCGGTATTCGCATCGAGGATGCAGTGAACGGGCGCAAGGCCCAGCAGATGCTCACCCGCGAGCGCTTCGATCTGATTCTCTGCGACTGGGAAATGCCAGAAATGTCGGGGCTGGAACTGCTGACATGGTGCCGCGCGCAGGACGCGCTGAAATCCGCGCCTTTCATCATGGTGACCAGCCGTGGCGACAAGGAAAACGTGGTGCAGGCGATCCAGGCTGGCGTATCGGACTTCATCGGCAAACCGTTTTCCAACGAACAGCTCACCGGCAAGGTGCGCAAGGCGCTGGGCCGTGCCGGCAAACTGGATGCGCTGGCTGCCAGTGCACCGGTCAGGAGCATGGCTACCGGCATGGCCAACGACTCCCTCGCCGCGCTGACCGGCGGCAAGGCGGAGCCACGTCCCGCTGCGTCGCCTGCGCAACCCAAGGCAGCACCCTTGCTGCAACCCGCTGCGCCAGCTCCCGCTGTAGCGCCATCCGGACGAGGGCAGGGGCAGCTGCGCCTGGCCAATGGCAGCGTCGCCTGCGTCATCAAGACGCTGAGCCTCAAGGAGGCGCTGCTGGTGGTCAAGCGCGGCGAGCAGCTACCGCAGGTGCTGGAAAGTGCCGTGCTCGATCTTGATCTCGAACAGGGCGAGGGCAGCGAGATCGCCCGCCTCAACGGCTATCTGCACGCTGTCGCGGCCTTCGAGCCGAAGCCCGACAGCGAGTGGCTGCAGCTATCGTTCCGCTTCGTCGACCGCGATCCCCAGAAGCTCGACTATCTGTCGCGGCTCATCGCCCGCGGCACGGCGCAGCGGCACTTCGTCCCGGGCGCCTGAGCGGCTCTGCCGGGCGACCGTTCGGCGCCTGGCAGTTCGCACAACCCGACCGGCATCACACCCCGACGGTCGGTGGCTCGCACAGGCCAGTCGCCACTGCTAGTCTTTGCGCTCCAACACCCTAATCACTAGAAATCTGCCGTTATGCTGGGGCGCATTCTTCTGTTGCTCGGGCTGCCACTGCTGGCCACGCCGGCACTGGCCCTGACCATCTACAAGTACACCGATGCCAACGGGGTCGTGACGTACAGCGATCAGGCCGCGCCTGGCGCCCAGGTCTTCGTCTTCCGTGACCGCATGGTGGAAAAGCTCGACACCCAGGTCAGGCTGGAAACCCGCAAGCACGCTGCCGGCGAGACGCTGTTGGTGCGCAACGACCTGTTCGCGCCGGTGGACATCGAGCTGAGCCTGGAAAACGTCGAGAATGCCGTTGGCGCGCCAAACGAGCCGATCCGCTGGGTGCTACCCCCGCGCAGCCAGATTCGCCTCGCCACCCTGGCCCCGCGTGACGCATCCAGGCCGCTGCGATACACCCCCAGGCTGCGCCATGCGCTGGGTGATCCACGCCTGTTGCCCAAGCCCTACAAGTATCCGCTGCCCTGGCGCGGCGGGCCGTTCCGCCTGACCCAGGGCGCCAACGGCCAGTACAGCCACTTTACGCCCAAGGGGCGTTACGCGGTGGACATCGCCATGCCCGAGGGCACGCCCATCGTTGCCGCGCGCGGCGGCATGGTGGTGAAGGTCGAGAACGAGCAGAGCGGGCGCGGTAGAAACCCGGCCGGCAACTTCGTGCGCATCATGCATGACGACGGCACCATGGGCGTCTACCTGCACCTGATGAAGGGTTCGGTGGCGGTGCGCGAGGGCCAGCGCATCGAAACCGGCATGCGCATCGCGCGCTCCGGCAACACCGGCAACAGCACCGGACCGCACCTGCACTTCGTGGTGCAGCGCAACGTCGGGCTGGCCATCGAGTCGATTCCCTTCGACTTCTCGCAGCCCGTCAACAGCCTGCCGAACTTCGCCGTGGGCGGGGAATAACAGCGGCAATCTGCAAGTCACGAGCTTCAAGGAAAGGCAGGAAAAGCGGCTTCAAGCTGCAAGAATAGCTCGACAGGCGTTCGCTGCCGGCTCACACACTGATTCGCTTGCCGCTATAGGTCGGGCCGCGCTGCACCGACCCGACGAGCGGAGTCACTGTGGATGTAAGAAGCTACACCTACCCCACGCTAGCTTGCTGCTGGTTCACCCTGCTTGAGCACCTTGGCCAGCACGATCTTCGGTCCGCGCATCTTCTTGATGACGATCTGCAGGCCTTCGACCTGGAGGACCTCGTCCTCGTCCGGGACGCGCTTGAGCGTTTCGTAGACCAGGCCCGCGAGGGTTTCCGCCTCGACGTGGTCGAGATCGATATCGAGCAGGCGCTCAAGCTTGAACAACGGCGTGTCGCCACGCACCAGCAGCTTGCCGGGCTGGTAGGCGAGCACGCCGCGTTCGGTCTTGCGGTGTTCGTCCTGGATGTCGCCGACCAGCACTTCCAGCACGTCTTCCATGGTCAGGAAGCCGATCACCTTGTGATCGCCTTCCTCGACCAGGACGAAATGCGCACCGCCCTGGCGGAACTGTTCCAGCAGCGTGGCGAGCGGCATGTGTTTGGATACGTGCTCGAGAGGGCGCAGCAGTTCGTTCAGGCAGAAGCGCTCGGCCAGGTGGTCGTCTGCCGCCAGCGCCAGCAGCAGGTCCTTGATGTGCAGCAGGCCGACGTACTCGCCCCGGTCACTGTCGTAGACCGGATAGCGACTGTACTTGTGCCGGCGAATCACCTCGAGAATCTCGGCCAGCGGTGCGTCGTGATCCAGTTGCAACAGGTCTTCGCGGGAGTTGGCCCAGTCGACCACCTCCAGCTCGCTCAGCTCCACCGCCGAGGCCAGCACCTGGATCTGCTGGTTGCCAGGGTCGCGGGCGCGATTGGAGTGCAGGATCAGCTTGAGCTCCTCGCGGCTGTAGTGGTGGTCGTGGTGTGCGCCCGGTTCACCCTGGCCGGCGATGCGCAGGATGGCGTTGGCGCTGGCATTGAGCAGGTAGATGGCCGGGTACATCAGCCAGTAGAAGATGTACAGCGGCACGGCCGTCCAGAGCGACAGCAGTTCGGGCTTGCGGATCGCCCAGGACTTGGGCGCCAGTTCGCCGACGACGATGTGCAGGTAGGAAATGATGAAGAACGCGGTGAAGAAGGCGATGCCGTGTACCAGCGCTGGTGACTCGATGCCGAAGCTCGCTAGCAGTGGTTCGAGCAGGTGGGCGAAGGCCGGCTCGCCGACCCAGCCCAGGCCCAGCGAAGCCAGGGTGATACCCAGCTGGCAGGCGGAGAGGTAGGCGTCGAGCTGCTCGTGCACGGTGCGCAGGATATGTCCGCGCCAGCCATGGCCACTGGCAATGGCTTCCACCTTGGTGGCGCGCAACTTGACCATGGCGAACTCGGCGGCGACGAAGAAGCCGTTGAGCAGGACCAGGAACAGAGCGAAGAGAATCAGGCCGAAATCGGCGAAATAAGAAGAGGCGGCGTAGCTGGGGGAAGGGTCCATGAAGGGGTCTGGTAGTCAATGTCGCGACAGGATGGCGGCGGCGCGCCGGCTTTTCAAGCGCCCGAGCGTGACTTTGCTTCAGGCGCGGCTCAGCGGGTAGCCGTTTGGCCGCGCTGGAAATGGCAGGAGAAGCAGCTGCCCTGGCCTGGAATGCTGGTAATGTCCAGCCGTCCCTGGTGGCGCAACAGCACATGCTTGACGATGGCCAGCCCCAGACCGGTGCCACCGGTGCTGCTGGCGCGGCTGGAATCGACCCGGTAGAAGCGTTCGGTCAGGCGCGGCAGGTGCTTCTGCTCGATGCCGATACCGCTGTCCTCGACGCTGAGATGTGCGCCGGCTTCGTCGCTCCACCAGCGAACATGCACACTGCCACCGTCGGGCGTGTACTTCACCGCGTTGAACACCAGGTTGGAGAAGGCGCTGCGCAGTTCCGTCTCGCTACCCTTGAGTTGCAGCGCCGGATCGGCATCGAGTCTGATCAGGTGTCCGCGGCTGCCGGACAAAGCGCGGGCATCGCTGATGATCGACTGCAGCAGCAGGCCCACGGCCACTGGCTGGTTGTCCGTCGGCCGGCTGCTGGTTTCCAGGCGGGCCAGCAGCAGCAGGTCGTTGAGCAGGTGCTGCATGCGTCCGGCCTGCTGATTCATCTGCTGCAGGGCACGGAGCCAGCGCGGGTTCACCGCCTCGGCATTTTCCAGCAGGGTTTCCAGGTAACCGGCGATCACCGTCAGCGGTGTGCGCAACTCGTGGGAGACGTTGGCCACGAAGTCCTTGCGCATCTGCTCCAGCTGATGCAGGCGGGTGACGTCGCGGACCAGCAACAGGTGTTCGCTGTTGCCGTAACGGGTGACGTTGAATTGCAGGCGCACACGATCATCGACCGGCGAGGCCAGCTCCAGTGGCTGGTCATAGTTGCCGCTGTCGAAGTACTCCTTGAAGGCCGGGTGACGCACCAGGTTGCCGATGGGATGGCCGGTGTCCTGCGGCTTCTTCAGGCCCAGCAGGCGGTTCGCAGCAGGGTTCCACCACTCCAGGTTGCCGTCGCTGTCGAGCATGATCACCGCATCCTTGAGGGCTGCAGTGGAGCCCTGGGCGCGATCGATGATGCCCTGCAACTGGCCGCGCAGACGCAGATCGCGGCGTTGCAGCTGGTACAGGCTGTCGAACACGTCGCCCCAGATGCCGGCCGAATCCGGTGGTGCTTCGTCGGGGTCGGCGCGGTGCAGCCAGCGCTGCAGGCGCAGCAGCTGGCGCAGGGTCCAGGCCAGATAGCCGCTCAGGCCGACGACCAGCGCCCAGGCATATTCGCCGCTGATCAGGCCCACCAGCAGACAGCCGCCCAGCAGAAGCAGCAGGCGACGCACGAGGGCTCCTTGCCAGTCCTGATTCAACCGATGCACTCCAGAGATGTGGCGATGATGTGGTGAATGACGCCGGGACGCATGCTCACCCGGCGCATTCAGCTCTTGCTGGAGAAACGATAACCGGTACCGCGTACCGTCTGCACCAGGTTCTCGTAGACTTCACCGAGCGCCTTGCGCAGGCGGCGGATGTGCACGTCGACGGTGCGTTCCTCGACGTAGACGTTGCCGCCCCAGACCTGGTCGAGCAGCTGGCTGCGGGTGTAGGCACGTTCCTGGTGGGTCATGAAGAACTGCAGCAGGCGGTACTCGGTAGGGCCCATCTCGGCCGGCTTGCCATCGATGGTGACACGGTGACTGACCGGATCGAGCAGCAAGCCGCCGATCTCGATGGGCGACTCGCTGTCCATCGGCGCCGCGCGGCGCAGCACGGCCTTCAGGCGCGCTACCAGCTCGCGAGGCGAAAACGGCTTGGTGATGTAGTCATCGGCACCGACTTCCAGCCCCTGGATCTTGTTGTCCTCTTCACCTTTGGCGGTGAGCATGATGATCGGCGTGTCGGCGGTCAGCTCGTCACGCTTGAGGCGACGTGCCAGTTCGATGCCGGAGGTGCCGGGCAGCATCCAGTCGAGCAGGATCAGGTCCGGCTTGCGGTCGATGATCAGGGCATGGGCCTGCTGGGAGTTTTCCGCTTCGAGACAGTCATAACCGGCCATTTCCAGGGCGACGACGATCATCTCCCGGATCGGCGCCTCGTCATCGACGATCAGTATGCTCTTGCCATTCATGGTCAGGCCTCGGGTCCGTTCTTATCAGCCGGCATTAGATAACGGAATTATTGCAGCCATGTGACAGGTAGACGGCAATGGCGGCTGCGTCTCGGATCGCACGGCCGGCATTCCGCCTAGGCTCTGGTTGCGTAATCCAGCACGATGCCGGCGAGAATCGCCAGCCCCGCCCAATGGTTGTGAAGAAAGGCCTTGAAACAGGCTTGCGGCTTGCGCGAAGCGGTCTGCCGGTACTCCCAGGCGAAGCAGCCGGCGGCAACCACCAGCCCGAGGTGGAACCACTGGCCCAGCTCGAAGCGCATGCCGGCGAGCACCAGGCAGAACAGCGCCAGGCCCTGCAGCGTGACGATGATGATGCGGTCCGCTTCGCCGAAGAGGATCGCGGTGGACTTGATGCCGATCTTCAGGTCGTCCTCGCGGTCGGCCATGGCGTAGTAGGTGTCATAGGCCACCGTCCATAGCAGGTTGGCGATGAACAGCAGCCAGGCTTCGGGCGGCAGGCTGCCGGTTTCGGCAGTGAAGGCCATCGGCATGCCCCAGGAAAAGGCCGCGCCGAGCACCACCTGCGGATAAAAGGTGTAGCGCTTCATGAACGGGTAGCAGGCGGCCAGGGCCACGGCGCCAAAGGACAGGTAGACCGTTGTCGCGTTGGTCAGCAGGACCAGTAGGAAGCTCAGGCCCAGCAGCACGGCGAATAGTGTCCAGGCCTCGCGCGAGCTGATCTTGCCGGTCGCCATGGGGCGCGCCTGGGTGCGTTGCACATGGCCGTCGAAGTTGCGGTCGGCGAAGTCGTTGATCACGCAGCCGGCGGCGCGCATCAGGATCACGCCGGTGACGAAGATGAACAGGTTCTTTGCGCTGGGCACGCCTTCGGCTGCGATCCACAGCGCCCACAGCGTCGGCCACAGCAGCAGGTAGGTGCCGATGGGCCGGTCCAGGCGCATCAGCTGGATGAAGTCCCAGGCGCGCGGGTGCAGGCGATTGCACGATTGCAGCAATTTCAGATACATCGGCGGCTCTCCTTGGCGGAATGGGGTGCGCAGCGGGGCGCCTGTTCAGGGGGCGATATCGGCGGCCTGCCACAGTGCCGACAGGAATACCTCGCTGACCAGCACGCCGAGCCGATTCTGGCGGAAGCAGGAACGCCGTGCCCAGAGGCCCTCGGCGCGGCACTCCGTCGGCAACCAGGCGGCTGGATAGCGGCAGGCCTCGAGCGTGCCGCGGGTAAAGGCTGGATCGCTGAACAGCAGTTCGCCCAGGGAGCGATTGCCGAGGCGTTGCAGGTCGAGGCCGGATTCCTCCAGTTGCGCCCGTGCCGCGACGCTGCGGGCGAACACCCAGGGCTGGTCGTGACCGCACAGATAGACTTCGCGCACCCAGCCCTCGCTCCCGGCCGGAAGGTTGAGCACGGCGCATTCATCGGCGCGCAACGGCTGCCAGGCTTCATGCAGCGGCGTCACGCTGAAGGCGCCATTGGCCAGATCGGTCAGGCGGCGGGTCAGCGAGCCCTTGTCGACGTACAGCCAGTCGTACAGGGCGGGATCGAGCGGGAAGGGCAGGCGGTCGGCACTCAGCCAGTCAGGAAATTCGGACACAGCGCGTTCGGGCATGATGAAAAGAGCGGCGAGTCTAGCACGCGCTCCGGCTACTGCAGGACGCGCGCGACGACGCGAGCGTTGGCCCGTTTTGTAGGTCTGTGCAAACAGCGCTACCGGACCATCATGTCCAGCCTTCCAGGCGCATGGTGGCACGCACCAGGCGCTGCTCCTCCTGCTCGATCTCCTTGAGGTTGTCGCGAATGCTGTGGATATGGTCGCGCGCCGCGCGCTGTGCCTGATCCGGCAGGCGCTCGGTGACAGCGTGATAGAGCCGCGAGTGCTGGCGGTCGATCTGCCGTTTCGGTGCCGGGCGGTGATAGAGATTGTTCACCGAGGCGAACACGGTACTGAGCATCAGGTCGGTGAGCGATTGCAGGGTGTGTACCAGCACCGGGTTGTGCGAAGCCTCGCAGATGGCCAGGTGGAAGGCATGATCCAGGCGTGCATGCTCGCGCGGATCGGCACCTTCCGCGTTGCTGTGGGCGGCGAGCATCTCCTCGTAGCGCCGGCGCACGAGGATAAAGTCCGCATCGGTGCCGCGCAGGGCCGCCAGCCGTGCCGATTCGCCTTCGAGCAGGGCGCGCACTTCCAGCAGGTCATAGAGGGTGCGTGGCTGCGAGCTGAACAGGTGCATCAGCGGGCTGGCATCATGCTTGCCCGACAGTTCGGCGACGAACGAGCCCCGCCCCTGGGCGGTCTCGATGATGCCGCGCCCGCGCAGCACGCGCAGCCCCTCGCGCAGCGCCGAGCGGGAAATGCCGAGCTTCTCGCACAGGCGCCGCTCCGAGGGCAGGGCCTGGCCGACCTTCAATATGCCGTCGACGATCAGCCGCTCGATACGCTCGGCTACGACGTCCGCCACTTGACGGCGGTCATTGTTGAACTCGTTCACCATACTGCTTTCTCCAGCTGGTAGGACCAGTTGAAGCGAAGTTTACCGCGGTCGACGGAAAAAGAGTAAGCATGCGGTCTAGAGGGATATCAGGTAGTGTCTCGCCGGGGCCAACTACAAAAAACTGGTAGGACCAGTTTGCGCGAGCCTAGACGGCCAGACGCCATCGGCGCTAAAGATGCGTCATTCCACCGCAGCTGCTGGTGCTGGCTGCAACCCACGAGAACCGGAACTTGCCATGAACATTCTCTACGACGAACGCGTCGATGGTGCGTTACCAAAGGTCGACAAGTCCGCCCTGCTTGCCGAGCTGCAGGCGCGGTTGCCCGACCTGGACATCCTCCACCGCAGCGAGGACCTCAAGCCCTACGAGTGCGACGGGCTTTCCGCCTACCGCACCACGCCGCTGCTGGTGGTACTGCCCGAACGCGTCGAGCAGGTCGAAACCCTGCTCAAGCTCTGCCATCAGCGCGGCGTTCCGGTGGTCGCCCGCGGTGCCGGCACTGGCCTTTCCGGCGGTGCGTTGCCGCTGGAGCAGGGCATCCTGCTGGTGATGGCGCGCTTCAACAAGATTCTCGAGGTCGACCCGGCCGGGCGCTTCGCCCGTGTCCAGCCCGGCGTGCGCAACCTGGCGATTTCCCAGGCCGCGGCGCCCCATGAGCTTTACTACGCCCCCGATCCGTCGTCGCAAATCGCCTGTTCCATCGGCGGCAACGTCGCCGAGAACGCCGGCGGCGTGCATTGCCTGAAGTACGGGCTGACCGTGCACAACCTGCTCAAGGTCGACATTCTTACCGTCGAGGGCGAGCGCATGACGCTCGGCTCCGACGCCCTCGATTCACCGGGCTTCGATCTCCTGGCGCTGTTCACCGGTTCCGAGGGCATGCTCGGCATCGTCACCGAGGTGACGGTCAAGCTGCTGCCCAAGCCGCAGGTGGCCAAGGTGCTGCTCGCCGCGTTCGACTCGGTGGAAAAGGCCGGGCGTGCGGTGGGCGACATCATCGCCGCGGGCATCATCCCCGGTGGCCTGGAGATGATGGACAACCTGTCGATCCGCGCCGCCGAAGACTTCATCCACGCCGGCTACCCGGTGGATGCCGAGGCGATCCTGCTCTGCGAGCTGGACGGCGTGGAAGCCGACGTGCACGACGACTGCGCGCGCGTCAGCGAAGTACTCAAGCTGGCCGGCGCCACCGAAGTGCGCCTGGCCAGGGACGAAGCCGAGCGCGTGCGCTTCTGGGCTGGGCGCAAGAATGCCTTCCCGGCGGTTGGACGTATCTCGCCGGATTACTACTGCATGGACGGCACCATCCCGCGCCGCGAGCTGCCGGGCGTGCTCAAGGGGATTTCCGATCTGTCCGAGCAGTTCGGCCTGCGCGTGGCCAACGTGTTCCACGCCGGCGACGGCAACATGCATCCGCTGATCCTCTTCGATGCCAACCAGCCCGGTGAGCTGGAGCGCGCCGAGGAACTGGGTGGCAAGATTCTCGAACTGTGCGTCGAGGTGGGCGGCAGCATCACCGGCGAGCACGGCGTCGGCCGCGAGAAGATCAACCAGATGTGCTCGCAGTTCAACGCCGACGAGCTGACCCTGTTCCATGCGGTCAAGGCGGCCTTCGACCCGAGCGGCCTGCTCAACCCGGGCAAGAACATTCCGACCCTGCATCGCTGCGCCGAATTCGGCCGCATGCACATCCACAACGGCCAGCTGCCTTTCCCCGAACTGGAGCGTTTCTGATGTCCGTAATCGCCAACGACGCCAGCGCGCAGTTGCTGGATCAGGTCAACCAGGCGCTTGCCGCCAATACGCCGCTGCGTATCCAGGGCAGTGGCAGCAAGGCCTTCCTCGGCCGTGCGCTCGAAGGTCAGGTGCTCGACGTGCGCGAGCACCGCGGCATCGTCAGCTACGACCCCACCGAACTGGTGATCAGCGTGCGCGCCGGCACCCCGCTGGTGGAACTGGAAGCGGCGCTGGACGCCGCCGGACAAATGCTTCCTTGCGAGCCGCCGCACTTCGGCGATGGAGCCACCGTTGGCGGCATGATCGCCGCCGGCCTGTCCGGCCCGCGCCGCCCATGGAGCGGATCGGTGCGCGATTTCGTGCTCGGCTCGCGGGTCATCACCGGGCAGGGCAAGCTCCTGCGCTTCGGTGGCGAAGTGATGAAGAACGTCGCCGGCTACGACCTGTCGCGCCTGATGGCGGGCAGCTTCGGTTGCCTCGGCGTACTCACCGAAGTCTCGCTCAAGGTCCTGCCCAAGCCGCGCCTGTGCACCAGTCTGCGTCTGGAGATCGACCTGGAACGCGCGCTGCTCAAGCTCGCCGAGTGGGGTCAGCAGCCGGTGCCGATCAGCGCCGCCAGCCATGACGGCCAGGCGCTGCACCTGCGTCTGGAGGGCGGCGAAGGCTCGGTCAACGCTGCGCGCGAGCGCATCGGCGGCGAGGACCTGGGCCTCGGCTACTGGAACGATCTGCGCGAACAGCGCCTGGCCTTCTTCGCCGACCCTCGTCCGCTCTGGCGCCTGGCGCTCCCCAACAACACGCCGGCGCTGGCGCTGCCAGGCGATCAGCTGGTGGATTGGGCCGGCGCCCAGCGCTGGCTGAAGTCCGATGCCGAAGCCGCAACCATCCGGGGCATTGCCGGCGAAGTCGGCGGGCATGCCACCTGCTTCAGCGCCGGTGCCGCCGAGAGCCCGTTCCAGCCGCTGGCCGCACCGCTGCTGCGCTATCACCGCCAGCTCAAGGCCGCACTCGACCCGCAGGGGATCTTCAACCCCGGCCGCATGTATTCCGAGGTCTGACGACGTATGCAAACGAATCTGAGCGAAGCCGCGAAAAAACTGCCGCGCGCCGAGGAAGCCGAAAGCATCCTGCGCTCGTGCGTGCATTGCGGCTTCTGCAATGCCACCTGCCCGACTTACCAACTGCTGGGTGACGAGCTGGACGGTCCGCGTGGGCGCATCTACCTGATGAAGCAGATGTTCGAGGGTGGCGAGGTGACCGAGAGCACCCAGCTGCACCTGGACCGCTGTCTGACCTGCCGCAATTGCGAAACCACCTGCCCATCCGGGGTGAAATATCACAACCTGCTGGACATCGGCCGCGATTTCATCGAACGCCAGGTCCAGCGCCCGCTGGGCGAGCGTATAGTGCGTGGCGGTTTGCGCACGGTGATCCCGCGTCCGGGCCTGTTCAAGGCGCTGCTGGGCACCGGCAATGCGCTCAAGCCGCTGATGCCGGCCTCGCTCAAGGGCCATCTGCCGCGCGAGATCCGCCCGCCCAAGCCGCGCCCGCAAGTCATGCACGGTCGTCGCGTGTTGATGCTCGAAGGCTGCGTGCAGCCGAGCCTGGCACCGAGCACCAACGCCGCCGCCGCGCGGGTCCTGGATCGCCTGGGCATCAGCGTCAGCCCGGCCCGTGAGGCCGGCTGCTGCGGTGCGGTGGATTACCACCTCAATGCCCAGGATGCCGGTCTGGACCGCGCACGGCGCAACATCGACGCCTGGTGGCCAGCCATCGAGGCCGGTGCCGAAGCCATCGTGCAGACTGCCAGCGGCTGCGGTGCCTTCGTCAAGGAATACGGCCACCTGCTCAAGGATGACCCGGCCTACGCCGCCAAGGCGGCGCGCGTCAGCGAACTGGCCAAGGACCTGGTCGAGGTGCTGCGCAGCGCCGAACTGGAAAAGCTCAATGTGCGCGCCGACAAGCGCATGGCCTTCCATTGTCCGTGTACCCTGCAGCACGCACAGAAGCTTGGTGGCGCGGTCGAAGACGTGCTTGCCCGGCTGGGCTTCCAGCTCACCGCGGTGCCTGATGCGCATCTGTGCTGCGGCTCGGCGGGCAGCTATTCGATTACCCAGCCGGAAATCTCCATGCAGTTGCGCGACAACAAGCTCAACGCGCTGGAAAGCGGCAAGCCGGAAGTGATCGTCACAGCCAACATCGGCTGCCAGACGCATCTGGACGGCGCCGGCCGTACGCCGGTCAAGCACTGGATCGAAGTGGTCGAGGAATCGATGGGCTGATTGGTAGGGTGGGCTTCAGCCCAGCGTTCGTTGGCGCCCGAGGCTGCTGGTGGGCTGAAGCCCACCCTACGGGACTGACCGGGAGTGCCGCGCCACATAACGCTCACGCACGAATAACTTGAATATGACAACCGGAGAATCGAGATGAAAAGCAAAGCCGTACTGAGCCAGACCGAAGTGGCTGCCATTCTTGCCGCCGCCCGCGCCGAAGCGCAGGCCAATGGCTGGGCCGTGACCATCGTCGTCGCCGACGACGGCGGCCATCCCCTGGCGCTGGAGCGTCTGGACGGCTGCGCGCCGATCGCCTCCTACATCGCCACCGAGAAAGCCCGCAGCTCGGCGCTCGGCCGTCGCGAAACCAAGGGTTATGAAGACATGGTCAACGGCGGTCGCAGCGCCTTCCTTTCGGCGCCGGTGGTCTGCTCGCTGGAAGGCGGCGTGCCGGTGATCGTCGATGGGCAGGTGGTCGGTGCGGTCGGCGTGTCCGGCGTCACCGCCGTGCAGGACGCGCAGATCGCCAAGGCCGGCGTCGCCGCCCTGGCCAACTGATCAGGCAACAGGAGAACAATAGATGACCGAGCGTGTAACCCTGGGCCGCCTGCAAGTCGCGGCCAATCTGCAGCGTTTCATCGAAGACGAAGTCCTGCCGGGCACCGGTATCGAGGCCGCCGCCTTCTGGCAGGGCCTGGACACCCTGGTCCATGACCTGGCGCCGAAGAACCGCGAGCTGCTCGCCGAGCGCGACCGTATGCAGGTCGAGCTGGACACCTGGCACAAGGCCAATCCGGGTCCGATCAAGGACATGGCCGCCTATCGCGCCTTCCTCGAGTCCATCGGCTACCTGCTGCCGGTGCCGGGCGAGGTGAAGATCGAGACCGCCAACGTCGACAGCGAAATCGCCACCCAGGCCGGCCCGCAGCTGGTGGTGCCGATCATGAACGCGCGCTACGCGCTGAACGCCGCCAATGCCCGCTGGGGCTCGCTGTATGACGCGCTCTACGGCACCGACGCGATTTCCGAGGAGGGTGGCGCGCAGAAGGGTCCGGGCTACAACGAAGTCCGCGGCGCCAAGGTCATCGCCTACGCGCGCAATTTCCTCGACCAGGCCGCGCCGCTCGCCGAAGGCAGCCACGCCGATGCCACCGCTTACCGCGTGCAGGATGGCCAGCTCAAGGTGACCCTGGAAAACGGCAGCATCACCGGGCTGGCGCAGCCGGAGAAGTTCGTCGGTTTCCAGGGTGAAGCGGTCGAGCCCAAGGCCGTATTGCTGAAGAACAACGGCCTGCATGTCGAGATCCAGATCGATCCGAACAGCCCGATCGGGCAGACCGACGCCGCCGGCGTGAAGGATCTGCTGGTCGAGTCCGCGGTTTCCACCATCCTCGACTGCGAGGACTCGGTCGCCGCGGTCGATGCCGACGACAAGGTATTGGCCTACCGCAACTGGCTGGGCATCGTCCAGGGCACTCTCAGCGAAGAAGTCGCCAAGGGCAGCTCCAGCTTCGTCCGTCGCCTCAACCCGGACCGCGAGTACAGCGCGCCGAATGGCGACGAACTGAAGCTGCACGGCCGCTCGCTGCTGTTCCTGCGCAACGTCGGTCACCTGATGACCAACCCGGCGATCCTCTACGACGGCGATCGTGAAATCCCCGAAGGCATCATGGATGGCGTGTTCACCAGCCTGATCGCCAAGCATGACCTGGCGCGCAAGGGCAACTCGCGTACCGGCAGCATCTACATCGTCAAGCCGAAGATGCACGGTCCGGCCGAAGTCGCCTTCGCCGACGAGCTGTTCGGTCGCGTCGAGGACCTGGTCGGTCTGCCGCGTCATACCGTGAAGCTCGGCATCATGGATGAGGAACGTCGCACCAGCGCCAACCTCAAGGCCTGCATCGCGGCAGCCAAGCACCGCGTGGCCTTCATCAACACCGGCTTCCTCGACCGCACCGGCGACGAGATGCACACCTGCATGGAAGCCGGCCCGGTGCTGCGCAAGGGCGACATGAAGTCCACCCCGTGGATCCAGTCCTACGAGCGCAACAACGTGCTGGTCGGCCTGGCCTGCGGCCTGCGCGGCAAGGCCCAGATCGGCAAGGGCATGTGGGCCATGCCGGACATGATGGCGGCGATGCTGGAGCAGAAGATCGGCCACCCGAAGTCCGGCGCCAACACTGCCTGGGTACCGTCGCCGACCGGCGCCACCCTGCATGCGCTGCATTACCATCAGGTCGATGTACAGGTCGTACAGAGCGAGCTGGAAAAGGTCGACCTGGCCGCCGAGCGTGAGCAACTGCTCAATGACCTGCTGACCATCCCGGTGGTCGCCGAGGCCACGTGGAGCGCCGAGGAGAAGCAGCAGGAACTGGACAACAACTGCCAGGGTATCCTCGGTTACGTGGTGCGCTGGGTCGAGCAGGGCGTGGGTTGCTCCAAGGTGCCGGACATCCATAACGTCGGCCTGATGGAAGACCGTGCGACGCTGCGCATCTCCAGCCAGCACATCGCCAACTGGCTGCGTCACGGCGTGGTCAGTCGCGAGCAGGTTCAGGAAACCCTGGAGCGCATGGCCAAGGTGGTCGACCAGCAGAATGCCGGCGATCCGCTCTATCGCGCCATGTCCAGCGACTACACTCAGTCGGCGGCGTTCCAGGCGGCCTGTGATCTGGTGTTCAAGGGGCTCGAGCAGCCGGCCGGTTACACCGAGCCGCTGCTGCACGCCTGGCGCCAGCGTTTCAAGGCAGCCCAGGGCTGACAGGCCAGCAGGAACCGCGTGCTGCCGGATATGCGGCGCGCGCGGTGCAGGACAGCAGCCCCAGGTGCCCAGCGGCGCCCGGGGCTTTCGAGCATGAGCGGCACGGCTTCGGCCGGGTCGTTTGGAAGCGCACCGCGTGGGGGCGTTTTCGTGCGAAGAACCGGGCATGCCCGGACACACTAGAAGCGGTTCACAACAAAAACTCAGGGACCCAACAAATGAGTCAAACACTACTGTCCATCCTGGCCTTCGTGCCGCTGGTACTGGCGGGTGTGCTGCTGATCGGCTTTCGCTGGCCGGCCAAGTACGCAATGCCGCTGGTTTTCGTCCTAACTGCGCTGATCGGCCTGCTGGCCTGGGACATGACCCTCAACCGGGTCGTCGCATCCACCTTGCAGGGCCTGATCCTCACCGCAGCGATTCTCTGGATCATCTTCGGTGCGATCCTGCTGCTCAACACGCTGAAACATTCCGGGGGGATCAGTTCTATTCGGCGTGGCTTCTCCAACGTCAGTCCGGACCGTCGCGTCCAGGTGCTGATCGTCGCCTGGCTGTTCGGCTGTTTCATCGAGGGCGCCTCGGGCTTCGGCACGCCGGCCGCGGTGGCCGCACCCCTGATGGTGGCACTGGGCTTCCCGGCGCTGGCCGCCGTGGTCATGGGCATGATGGTGCAGTCGACGCCGGTGTCCTTCGGTGCCGTGGGTACGCCGATTTTGGTCGGTGTGGGCGCTGGCCTGGACAAGACCGGCATCAGCGAGCAGCTGGTTGCGGTGGGCAGTAACTGGGAGGTGTTCTTCCACCTGATCTTCTCGCGCGTCGCGATCATCCACGCGCTGTGCGGGATTCTCATGCCGCTGATCATGATCAGCATCATGACCCGCTATTTCGGGCGCAACAAATCCTGGACCGAAGGGCTGGCAGTTGCCCCGTTCGCCGTGTTCACCGGTCTGGCATTCGTCATTCCGTACGCCGCTGCCGGTGTATTCCTCGGCCCGGAATTCCCCTCCATGATCGGTGCGCTGGTCGGTCTGGCCATCGTCGTGCCTGCCGCCAAGGCCGGATTCCTGCTGCCCAAGGACAGCTGGGATTTCGCACCTGCCAGCGAGTGGCCCGCCGAATGGATGGGCAAGATCGAGATGAAGATCGAGGACGTCGCCGGCAAGACGCCGATTTCCGTACCCATGGCCTGGGCGCCGTACCTGCTGCTGGCGGCACTGCTGGTCTGCTCGCGGGTGTTCCCGGACTTCAAGGCACTGCTGATGTCGCTGACCTTCGGCTGGAAGGACATCCTTGGCGAGACGGGGGTTTCCGGTACGCTGGAGCCGCTGTACCTGCCGGGTGGCATCCTCTGCATCGTGGTGCTGATCACCTTCTTCCTGCACCGCATGAGCGCGCGGGAACTGGGCGCGGCCATTTCCGAATCGAGCAAGACCCTGCTCGGTGCCGGCTTCGTGCTGATCTTCACCATCCCGATGGTACGTATCCTGATCAACTCGGGTGTTAACGGCTCCGACCTGGTGTCGATGCCGGTGGCCATGGCGCAGCTGGTCGCCAACAGCGTGGGTGATGTCTATCCCTTCTTTGCCCCGGCCGTGGGCGCGCTGGGTGCCTTCATCGCCGGTTCCAACACCGTGTCCAACCTGATGCTCTCGCAGTTCCAGTTCAACACCGCGGGCCTGCTGGGTCTGTCCGGTGTGTTGATGGTGGCGTTGCAATCGGTCGGTGCGGCGGCGGGCAACATGATCGCCATTCACAACGTGGTAGCGGCTTCGGCCACCGTCGGCCTGCTCGGTCGCGAGGGGATCACCCTGCGCAAGACCATGCTGCCGACCCTGTACTACCTCATCCTGGCCGGCACCATCGGCCTGATCGGGTTCTACGTGATGGGCATCAGCGATCCGCTGGTGGGTGCCGCAGGCTAAGCCTTGCAGCATCGAAACGGGCGGCCTGGGCCGCCCGTTTTCATTTATGGGCTTGGTGCGGTGCGACGTTCTGGTATAGCGTGCGTCACAGTCGACTGGCAGCGAGGTGACCCATGAAGAAGTGGCAATGCGTGGTGTGCGGCTACATCTACGACGAAGCGCTGGGCGTACCGGAAGAGGGCATCGCCCCCGGAACGCTCTGGGAAGACGTGCCGGAAGACTGGGTGTGCCCCGACTGCGGCGTCGGCAAGCTCGATTTCGAAATGATCGCGATCGGCTGATCCCGTTCCGCCCAGCACAAGAGGACATCATGTGAGCGCACCCGTAGTCATCATCGGTACCGGCCTGGCCGGCTATAACCTGGCGCGTGAATTCCGCAAGCTGGACCCGCAGACGCCACTGCTGATGATTACCGCCGACGATGGTCGTTCCTACTCCAAGCCGTTGTTGTCCACCGGCTTCGCCGCCAACAGGAATGCCGAAACCCTGGGCATGGCTGCCGCCGGCACCATGGCCGAGCAACTCAATGCCGAGATTCGCACGCATACCCGGGTCACTCGCCTCGAGCCGGCGAATCGATGCGTCTGGATCGGCAACGAGCCGGTGGCGTACCGCGATCTGGTGCTGGCCTGGGGCGCACAGGCGATCCAGGTACAGGTCGAAGGCGCCGCCGCGGATCTGGTCTTTCCGATCAACGACCTGCACGATTACGGCCGCTTTCGTGCTGCGCTGGAAGGCAAGCGCCGGGTCCTGATCCTCGGGGCCGGACTGATCGGCTGCGAATTCGCCAACGACCTGCTGCAGGGTGATCACGAGGTCGATCTGGTGGCGCCCGGCGAGCAGGTCATGCCCGGCCTGCTGCCGCTGGAAGCTGCCCGGGCAGTGAGGCGTGGCCTGGAAGGCATCGGCGCACGTTTCCACCTGGGCAACGTGCTGGAGCGTCTCGAACGCAACGGCGCTGAGCTTCAGGCGACGCTGTCCGACGGCACGCAACTGACCTGCGACCTGGTGGTCAGCGCGGTCGGCCTGCGTCCGCGTACCGCGCAGGCGGCCGAAGCGGGGCTGGCGGTGGCGCGCGGAATCGTCGTCGATCGCCTGCTGCAGACCTCGGCTGCACACGTCTACGCCCTCGGCGATTGCGCCGAAGTGGAGGGGCTGAACCTGCTCTATGTGATGCCGCTGATGGCCGGTGCGCGGGCTCTGGCTAAAACGCTGTTTGGCAATCCTACCTTTGTCAGTTATGGCCCCATGCCGGTCACGGTGAAGACCTCGGCGTGTCCGGTGGTGGTTTCGGTACCGCCTGCCGGACGCGCGGGAAGCTGGTCGGTCGAGGCCCATGGAAACGACGTCAAAGCGCTCTATCTCGGGCCTGGCGGGCAGTTGCTCGGCTATGCGCTGACGGGTTCGGCGGTGCAGGAACGAATGGCCCTGAACAAGCAGTTACCGCCAGTGCTGGCGGAACTACCGCAAATTCTGTCGCTAAAGTCCCCCAACTGAGCTTGCAGGGCGTCCGCGGGGACTGGCGCAGGTGCTAGCGCCGTGCCATTCTCCATGGGTCTGCCCCAGCCTAGAGCTGTTGCAGCGCCTTTAGCGCTGTTCTTGTGAACAGTACGGACACAACAACAAAAACGTCTCAGAGGCTCCCAATGCGTAAACCGGAACTCGCCGCAGCCATTGCCGAGAAGGCTGATCTGTCCAAGGACCAGGCCAATCGCGTACTCAACGCCGTGCTGGATGAAATCACCAATGCGCTGAACCGCAAGGACAGCGTCACCCTGGTCGGTTTCGGCACCTTCGTTCAGCGCCACCGTGGCGCCCGCACCGGGAAAAACCCGCAGACCGGGCAACCGGTCACCATCAAGGCCAGCAATACCGTCGCGTTCAAACCGGGCAAGATGCTCAAAGACGCCGTCAACTGACGCTGCGCCGACCCGGAGCCGATCGGCTCCGGGTAAACCTGACCGACCGGTCTTCCCCGGACCCGTTCGTACCCGTCCTTCCCCCCGCCGACCAAGCCACTACAATGCGGCCTTCCTCTCGTACCGGTCGGGACAACACGTCATGAAATTCCGCTTTCTGCTTTGGATGCTGGGCCGCCTGATGGCCAAGGCCAGCCGCACCAACCCCGAGTTCCAGCAGCAGCTGGGCGACAAGGACCTGAGCTTCCAGCTGCACACCCTGGATGGCAAGGTCGCCCGGCACTTCGTGGTGAAGGACCAGCGCGTCACCAGCAAGCGCGGCCCGGCGAGCGAGCCGGCGTTCTCCCTGGGGTTCAAGGATGCCGCCTATGGCTTCGCCACCATGACGGCGAAGAACAAGCAGCTGGCGTTCATGCAGGGGATTCAGAACAAGGACATCCAGATCCAGGGTAATCCGGCGCTGGTGATGTGGTTCCAGGGGCTGACGAAGTACCTGAAGCCGAAGAAGGCCTAAAGGCAGCTTCAAGCGTGTGGCTGCTCTTCCCGCCAAACCCTCGCTTCATCCTTCAACCAATCCCGAAACGCCACCAGTCCCGCCGACTCCACCTTGCGCTCGGGAATCATCAGGTAATAAGCCCGCGTCTCACTGCGGTAGACATGCGGATGCGCCAGCACCAGGCGTCCCTCGGCCAGTTCCCGCTGGATCAGAAACGGTGGAATCAGCGCCACGCCCATGCCGTGCTCGGCCGCCTGGGCCAGCATGGAAAACAGTTCCAGCCGTGGCCCGGTCATGTCGCGGGCGACCTTCAGCCCCACTGAGTCGAACCATTGCCGCCAGGCGTAGGGGCGGGTGGTCTGCTGCAACAGCGGCATCTCGGCGAGGGCTGCGTTGCTCAGTTGCGCGCCATCGACCAGCAATGCCGGGCTGCACACCGGCTGCAGATCTTCCGGCATGAGTGCATGCGCCTCGGTCCCCGACCAGTCGGCATCGCCGAAATAGATCGCCGCATCGAACTCGGTATCGGCGAACAGGAAGGGGCGGGTGCGGTTGGTCAGGTTCACGGTGATATGTGGGTGCCGTGCCTGGAAATGCCGGAGCCGCGGCACCAGCCACTGGGTAGCGAAGGTCGGCACCACTGCCAGTTCGATGCTCATGGCGCCCTGCTGGCCCATCACCGACAGGGTGTCGCGCTCCACTGCGTCCAGCTGCGTGGCGATGCGGCGGGCATAGGACTGGCCGGCAGCGGTCAGCTTCACGCCGCGGCGCGAGCGACGGAAGAGTGCCAGGCCGAGAAACTCCTCCAGGCCGCCGATCTGCCGACAGATTGCGCTCTGGGTCAGCGCCAGTTCGTCGGCAGCGCGGGTGAAGCTCTCGTGGCGGGCCGCGGCCTCGAAGGCGATCAGGGCGGCAGTGCTGGGGATCTTGCGGCGCATTATGCGGAGCCCTCACTAGAGTGGCGTAATAATCGCGAGGAAGCTTATCTCGGAGTGAATAAAACGCACAGCTCGATGCGAAATCCTCGTTTGCCGCGTTTCCCGGCTGGGCATAGGATCACGCCACGTCGCCGCGCCGAGGTGCGGCGCACACGACAACAAGAGGAGCCCCCGATGGCCGGCAAAGCAAACTTCAACTGGATCGACCCGCTGCTACTGGATCAGCAACTGACCGAAGAAGAGCGCATGGTGCGCGATAGCGCCGCGCAGTTCGCCGCTGACAAGCTGGCACCGCGCGTGCTGGAAGCCTTCCGCCACGAACGGACCGATCCGGCGATCTTCCGCGAGATGGGTGAAACCGGCCTGCTCGGCGCGACCATTCCCGAAGCCTATGGTGGCAGCGGCCTCAACTACGTGTGCTACGGGCTGATCGCCCGCGAGGTCGAGCGCATCGACTCCGGCTACCGCTCGATGATGAGCGTGCAGTCGTCGCTGGTGATGGTGCCGATCTTCGAATTCGGCAACGAGGCGACCAAGCAGAAGTACCTGCCCAAGCTGGCCAGCGGCGAGTACATCGGCTGCTTTGGTCTGACCGAGCCGAACCACGGCTCGGACCCGGGCAGCATGGTCACCCGGGCGAAGAAGGTCGATGGTGGCTATCGCCTCTCGGGCAGCAAGATGTGGATCACCAACAGCCCCATCGCCGATGTCTTCGTGGTCTGGGCCAAGGACGACGAAGGACAGATCCGCGGCTTCGTGCTGGAGAAGGGCTGGGAAGGGCTGTCCGCTCCGGCAATTCACGGCAAGGTCGGCCTGCGTGCGTCGATCACCGGTGAGGTCGTCATGGACAACGTGTTCTGCCCGGAAGAGAACGCATTCCCCGATGTGCGCGGGCTGAAGGGGCCGTTCACCTGCTTGAACAGTGCGCGCTACGGCATCAGCTGGGGCGCGCTGGGCGCCGCCGAGTTCTGCTGGCATGCCGCCCGCCAGTACGTGCTCGACCGCCAGCAGTTCGGCCGTCCGCTGGCGGCCAACCAGCTGATCCAGAAGAAACTCGCCGACATGCAGACCGAAATCACCCTGGCCCTGCAGGGTTGCCTGCGCCTTGGGCGGATGAAGGACGAGGGTACGGCGGCGGTGGAGATCACCTCGATCATGAAGCGCAACAGTTGCGGCAAGGCGCTCGACGTGGCGCGCATGGCCCGCGACATGCTGGGCGGCAACGGCATCAGCGACGAGTTCGGCGTGGCGCGGCATCTGGTCAACCTCGAGGTGGTCAACACCTATGAAGGCACCCACGACGTGCATGCGCTGATCCTCGGTCGCGCGCAGACCGGCATCCAGGCGTTTTTCTGATGCCGCCGTAGGGTGGATGACGCTTTTTTCATCCACCGCTGGCCACGCAAGGTGGACGGGTGAAGCGCCAGCCATGCGCCCCGATCCACCCTGCGTTCACTTGAGCTTCGAGATTTCACCCATGCCCGGCGCCCTGTCCCATATCCGCGTGCTCGACCTGTCCCGCGTGCTTGCCGGGCCCTGGTGCGGGCAGGTTCTCGGCGATCTCGGTGCCGAGGTGATCAAGGTCGAGCGCCCGGAAACTGGCGACGACACCCGTCACTGGGGCCCGCCTTATCTCAAGGATCAGCATGGCGAAAACACCTCGGAGGCGGCCTATTACCTGACGGCCAATCGTAACAAGCAGTCGCTGACTGTCGACTTCACCCGGCCCGAGGGGCAGCGCATCATCCGCGAGCTGGTGACGCAGAGCGACGTGCTGCTGGAAAACTTCAAGGTCGGCGGTCTGGCCGCCTATGGGCTGGACTACCAGAGCCTCAAGGCGATCAATCCGCGGCTGATCTATTGCTCGATCACCGGCTTTGGCCAGGACGGTCCTTACGCTAGCCGTGCCGGCTACGACTTCATGATCCAGGGCCTGGGTGGGCTGATGAGCCTGACCGGGCGCAGCGATGCGGAAGAGGGCGCCGGGCCGGTCAAGGTCGGCGTGGCGCTGACCGATATCCTCACCGGGCTCTACGCTGCCGTGGGCGTGCTCGCCGCGTTGGCGCACCGCGAGCATAGCGGCGAAGGCCAGCACATCGACACGGCGCTACTCGACGTGCAGGTCGCCTGCCTCGGCAACCAGGCGCTCAACTACCTCACCACCGGAGTGGCGCCGAAGCGCATGGGCAATGCCCATCCGAACATCGTGCCCTATCAGGACTTCCCCACCGCCGATGGCGACATCATCCTCACTGTCGGCAACGACGGCCAGTTCCGCAAGTTCTGCGAGGTGGCCGGGCATGCCGAGTGGGCGGCCGATCCGCGCTTCGCCACGAATCGCGCGCGGGTCGCCCATCGCGCCGAGCTGATTCCGCTGATCCGCCAGGTCACGGTGTTCCGTACCACGGCGGAATGGGTCCGTGCGCTGGAGCAGGCCGGCGTGCCCTGCGGGCCGATCAACGACCTGGCCCAGGTGTTCGCCGACCCGCAGGTGCAGCAGCGTGCTTTGAAGATCGACATGCCGCACCCACTGTCCGGCACGGTGCCGCTGGTGGCCAGTCCGCTACGCTTGTCCGCCTCGCCGGTGGACTACCGCAACCCGCCGCCGCTGCTTGGCGAGCACAGCGAGGCGCTGTTGCAGCGCCTGCTGGGCATGAACGATGAGCAGATCGCCCGCCTGCGCCAGGCCGGCGTCATCTAGCTCAGAAGCCTTCCAGCACGATCTTGCCCTTGGCTTTGCCGCTTTCCAGCAGGGCATGGGCACGACGCAGGTTGGTTGCGTTGATGGTGCCGAAGTGCTCGCCGAGGGTGGTGCGCAGCACGCCGCGGTCGACCAGTTCGCTGACCCGCTGCAGCAGATTGTGCTGCTCGATCATGTCGGGCGTTTCGAACAGGGCGCGGGTGAACATCAGTTCCCAGTGCAGCGACAGGCTCTTGCGCTTGAGCTTCATCACGTCCAGCGGCTGCGCCGGGTCATCGATCAGGCTGAGGCGTCCCTGCGGCGCCAGCGCTTCGACCAGTTGATCGAAGTGACGGTCGGTGTGGGTCAGGCTGGCGACATGGCTGACGCTGGCGAAACCGGCACGCTGTAGCTGGTCGTACAGCGGCTGGCTGTGGTCGATGACGTGATGGGCGCCCAGTTCGCGCACCCAGGCCTGGGTTTCCGGGCGCGAGGCGGTGGCGATCACGGTGACGTCGGTCAGCTGGCGCGCCAGCTGCAGCATGATCGAGCCGACCCCGCCGGCGGCCCCGACGATCAGCAACTGCTGGCCGCTGCCCTGGCCTTCAGCCAGTTGCAGGCGATCGAACAGCAGCTCCCAGGCCGTGATGGAGGTCAGCGGCAGCGCCGCGGCTTCGGCGAAACCGAGGCTTTGCGGCTTGCGGCCGACGATGCGCTCGTCCACCAGATGCTGCTCGCTGTAGGCGCCGGCACGAGCAATCGAGCCGGCGTAGAACACTTCATCGCCGACTTTGAACAGGCTGACCTCGCTGCCCACACCCACCACCACACCGGCGGCGTCCCAGCCCAGCACCTTGGGTTGTCCACCCTCGGGCTTGGTATTGCGGCGCACCTTGGTGTCCACCGGGTTGACCGAAATGGCGCGTACTTCCACCAGCAGGTCACGCGGTCCGGGCACCGGCGCGGGCAGTTCGATGTCCTGCAAAGACTCGTGGTGATCGGTGGGAAGAGAGTTGAAGTAGGCGACTGCTTTCATGCTGTTTCTCCAGAGAGGGGGCGGCTGGTTGCGGTAGGCCATACTCGTTTATTTGACTCGGCGGAAAAACGAGGTAATAAGCGAGTCTCTTTCAACAGGATTTTGAAAATGCTGCGTTTCGACGACCTGCAGCTGTTCATTCGCACGGCCGACAGCGGCAGTCTGTCCGCTGCTGCACGAGCGCTGGACACCTCGCCAGCGGTGGCCAGCGCCGCACTCAAGCGCCTCGAAGCTTCGCTCGGTGCTCGATTGTTCGTGCGCTCGACGCGCAGCTTGCGGCTCACCGCCGAGGGCGAGCTGTACCTTGGCCATGCCCGCGCGGCGCTGGCCAGCCTGAAGGAGGGCGCGCAGTTGCTCGTCGGTGGTCGGGAAGCGATCAGCGGCGTGTTGCAGTTATCGGCACCCTCGGACTTTGGCCGCAATGTGCTGTTGCCCTGGCTGGACGCCTTCCAGGCGAGCCATCCGCAATTGCAGGTGCGCCTGCTGTTGGGCGATGGGCTGACCGATCTGTTCCGCCAGCCGGTGGATGTCGCCCTGCGCTATGGCGCGCCGGAAGACTCCAGCCTGGTGGCCTTGCCGGTCGCCGCCGACAATCGCCGGGTGCTCTGTGCGTCTCCGGCCTATCTGCAGCGGCATGGTGAGCCGCGGCGACTGGACGACCTGGCGGCGCACAACTGCCTGCGTTTCATGCTTGCAGGGCGGGTTCATGATCGCTGGTGCTTTCAGCACGGACGCCGCGCGCTCACGGTGCAGGTCGGCGGTGACCGGGTCAGCGACGATGCCGATGTGGTGCGCCGCTGGGCACTTGCCGGTGTCGGCCTGGCCTACAAGTCATGGCTGGACATTGCCGACGATGTGGCTGCGGGCCGCCTGCGGGTACTGCTGCCCGATTGCCTCGGCGAAGCCGCACCGCTCAGCCTGCTCTGCGCCCATCGTGCGCAGCTGAGCAAGCCGGTACGGCTGTTGCGCGAGCACTTGCAGGGGCGCTGTGCGGCGCTGCTGGCGCGAGCAGCGTGGCATGGGGCCTAGGCCCGGCGTACTATCGGGGTGAACTCTATGGCCCTTGGCTATTCTTATCCGAATACTGGTTAACAAATGGACTGGCGCATCATGCTCACGCGTTTTCGAAACACCTGGCAACTGACCGTTGTCTTCCTCATGTCCTGGCTGCTGGCCGGCTGTGGCGTCAATAACATTCCCACCTATGACGAGCAGGTCAAGGCCGCCTGGTCGCAGGTGGAAAACCAGTATCAGCGGCGCGCCGACCTGATCCCGAACCTGGTCGAGACGGTCAAGGGGTTCGCCCGCCAGGAGCAGGAAACCCTTACGGCAGTGATCGAGGCCCGCGCCAAGGCGACCTCGATTCAGGTCGATGCCGGCACCCTGGACGATCCGCAGAAGTTGCAGCAGTTCCAGCAGGCGCAGAACCAGCTGACCGGCGCTTTGAGTCGCTTGATGGCGGTTTCCGAGCGCTATCCGGAGCTGAAGTCCAACCAGAACTTCCTTGCCCTGCAATCGCAGCTCGAAGGTACCGAGAACCGCATCGCCGTGGCGCGCCGCGATTTCATCGCTGCAGTCGAGCGTTACAACACCGAGATTCGAACGTTCCCCGGTCGCATCTGGCATACGCTGATGTACAGCGACATGCCGATTCGCGAGAACTTCGAGGCCACGGCCGAGAACGCCGAACAGGCGCCAAAAGTGCAGTTCCAATGACCTCAAGGTTCGCCCTGCTGCTGGCCCTGGTGCTCTGGGCCGGTAGCCTCGTCGCCCAGGAATCCGAGCTGCCGGCATTGACCGGTCGGGTGGTCGATCGCGCCGAGTTGCTCGATAACCAGGCCGAGGCGCGCCTGACCCGCATGCTGGCGGCGCACGAACAGGCGACCGGCGAGCAGGTGGTCGTGGTGACCGTGCCGGACCTGGGCGGACGCAGCATCGAGGAACTCGGGCTGGAGCTCGGCCGGAGCTGGGGGATCGGCCAGAAAGGTGAGGACAATGGTGCCCTGCTGATCGTTGCCCGTGACGATCGCAAGATCCGCATCGAGGTGGGCTATGGACTGGAAGGCCGCCTCACCGACGCGCAGTCCTCGGTCATCATCAACAGGATCATCGCGCCGGCATTCCAGCGCGGCGACTTCACTGCCGGGATCAGCGAAGGCGCGGAGGCGATCATCACTGTGCTGGGCGGTGATCCGCTGCCCGCCGAGCTGCGACCGGTCATGCCGATGACGCAGGAGCAACCCGGCGGCCTCGGGATTCTCGGTTTCTTCCTCATGCTGGTAGCGATCTTCGTCATCGGCGGCGGGCGCGGTGGCCGCGGTGGCGGTCGTCGCGCACTGCTGCTTGGCGCCTTGCTCGGCGGCATGGGGCGGGGCGGTGGCGGCGGTTTCGGCGGGGGTGGCTTCGGTGGAGGCGGCGGCGGTTTCGGGGGCGGTGGCGCTTCCGGCGGCTGGTAAATCAATGATGGATGAACGATGACCTTACTCAGCGAAAGCGAACTGCAACAGGTAGCCGAAGCGATCGAGCGCGTCGAGCGTGACACCGATGCCGAGCTGGTGACGGTATTGGCCTCGCAGGCCGACGACTACCACTACATCCCCCTGCTATGGGCCAGCCTGATCGCCCTGCTGCTGCCCGGTGCCGCGCTGTTCTTCACCGGTTGGCTGGGTGCCTGGCAGCTGCTGCTGGTGCAGTGGGCGACCTTTATCGTGCTCGCGGTACTGTTCCGCATGCCTGTGCTGACCAGTCGCCTGATTCCGCGCTCGGTGCGCAACTGGCGCGCCTGCAATCTGGCGCGGCGTCAGTTCATCGAACTCAATCTGCATCACACCGAAGGTGACACCGGGGTGCTGATCTTCGTCTCGGAAACCGAGCGCTATGTGGAGATCCTGGTCGATCGCGGCATTTCCAGTCGCATCGAAAATGCAGCCTGGGAGTCGATTGTCGACAGCTTTACCGAAAGCGTGAAGCGCGGCCAGGTGCTCGAAGGGTTCCTCGGTTGCATCGATGCCTGCGGGACTCTGCTGGCCCGACACGTGCCCAAGACCCATGAGCGCAACGAGCTGCCGAACCGCCTGGTAGTGCTGCCTTAGCGCTCCCCGCAGCGATGGCGCCCGTGGGCGCCATCCGTTCACCGCATGCGTCGTTGTTCGGCAAGTAGCTGGCGCTCGCGCTGCAGGGCGCGCGCAAGGGGTTGCTGAGCGTCGCGCTCGGCCGCGGCGATCAGTGTCTGGTCGACCAGGTCGCGCTGTGCATGACTGCCGCCGAAGCGCTGCGCCTGATTGCGGATCGCCCGCAGCAGCTCTACGCATCGCCCATGGTCACCTTCGACGAACGCGACCACCGCCTCGACGCCCGGAGCGCCGATCTGGCCGGTGAAGCGTGCGTTGTCGTCGTCCCGCGCGCAGGCCCGTCGCTGGGCTTCACGCAGCAGGCCCAGCAGGTCCTCGCGGCCGGCGCAGGCGAAGGCCATCGCCGCGTGAAAGTCGTTGAAGGCATAGTTGCCGTCCGCTGCCATCGCTGCCCAGCGCTCGGCCACGCCCGCCCAGCGGTCGCCGACATCCACGCCGCGCAGTTGCAGCCGCCAGAGCAGTGCGCTTGCGTCGATCAGCTCCAGCGCCAGGGTGCTCTGTTGGCCATTCACCGGGCCGTCGAACAGGGCCAGCGCAGCATCGCAATCGTCCAGTTCGATGTGATGCAGCGCCAGGTGCCACCAGTTGTGCACCGCCAGCATGCTGTCCTGCTGCCAGGCCGGATTGCCGCGCATCCAGGCGATGCCTTCCTCGCGCCGCCCCTGCATCTCCAGCACATGCGCGACGGCGTGTTGCGCCCAGGCATCGTCGGGTTGCAGCGCGATTGCTTCGCGGCCATAGCGTTCGGCAAGCCGATAGTCACCGGTCTCTTCCAGCCCGAAGGCATACAGGCCGAGCAGCGCGTGATAGCCAGGCACTTCCAGCGACCAGTCCGGCAGGACGCGGGCGATGCGGTCGCGCAGCATGCGTGCATCGCCGGTGAAGAAGTCGATCTGCTGCCCGGCCTGCAGCGCCAGCATGTCGTGGGGGTAGTCGATGCTGAGGTCTTCCAGTACGCGCCCGGCGGCGTGCCAGTGGCCGTCCAGCAGCTGACCCAGCGCCTGCAGGTGGCGTGCCTCGCGGTCATTGTGCGGCAGCTCCCGGGCGCGCTCGTACGAGGCGCGGGCCACCGGCAGGGCGGCCGCCTCGGTGCCGAGCAGGTAGAGCCAGGCGTGCAGGACATGGCCCATGACCAGTTCCGGCGAGGCCTGCAGTGTGACCTCGGTGGTCGCCAGCGAATCGGCGTGCAGGCAGCGGAACTGCGCGAGCGCCCGATCGAGCAGGGGCTGCGCCTCGCTGTTGCAGCCGGTCAGTTGGTACCCGTGTGCGTCTTTCATTGTTCTATGCTCCATGAGTCCGGTTCGTTGGCATCGGCCAACGTGCCCATACTCGGGGTTACGTCTGCGTTGCACCCCAGTCATCCTGGAAACAAACCGGCTATTTCCGCCATGGCCCGCTCAGAGATCGCCGAACGCCCGCCGCTGACCGTCGCCCTGCTGGCGACGCCGGACAGTACGGCGTCGACGTTGTTCGGCCTCTACGATCTGCTGCTGGGCGCCCGTCGCGACTGGCAGCAACTGCTGCACCGCGCCGATGTGGCATCGCCTTTCCTGCCGCTGATCGTCAGTCGCGACGGGCGCTCGCTACGCGTCTACAACGACATTCCGGTCCACCCTCACGCCAGTCTGGACGATGCGCCGCCGACCGATGTGGTGATCGTCAGCAATCTTGCGGTCAGCCCCTGGGAGCCGCTGGACGATCGCTATGCGCGCGAGGCGCAATGGCTGTGCGAGCGCTACGCGGCCGGCGCGACGCTGGCGGCGGCTTGCTCCGGAGCCATGTTGCTGGCGCGTACCGGACTGCTAACCGGTTGTGAAGGGACTTCGCACTGGGGCTATTGCGATTGCCTGCGCCGCGAGTATCCGGACGTGCACTGGCATCCGGACAAGGCATTGGTCAGTACCGGGGTCGGCCAGCGTCTGGTGATGTCCGGCAGTGGCAGCAGCTGGCATGCGCTGGGGCTGTTTCTCATCGCCCGTTTCGTCGGTGCGCGTGAGGCGATGGAGGTGGCGCGGCTGAACCTGTTCGACTGGGACGCGACCAGCCCGCTGGCCTACGCGGCGATGATGCGCACCAGCCAACTGGCCGATCCGGTGATCGCCCGCTGCCAGGAGTGGGCCGCGCAGCACTACGAGGAAGAGGCTCCGGTGAGCGCCATGGTGCGCATCAGTGGCCTGCCGGAGCGGACCTTCCAGCGCCGCTTCGCCCTGGCCACCGGTCTGACGCCGCTGGATTACATCCATACGTTGCGGCTGGAGGAGGCCAAGCAACTGCTGGAAAGCAGTGAGCTGTCGGTGGAGGCGATCGCCTGGGAGGTCGGTTATCAGGACGCCGGCTTCTTCGGGCGACTGTTTCGGCGCAAGGTCGGCCTCACGCCGGCGCAGTACCGGCGGCGCTTCGGCGTGCTGTCGCGCCGCCTGGCCGGCATTGCCACACTGCAGCAGGTGGCGCCGGCCATGCACTGATCCCTGGCTCAGCGCCGGGTTGGGCCGTCGTCTTCCGGCTCGCTCGATAGCACCGGCGACAGTTCGAAGCTGTCGGTACTGTCCATGGCGCTGGCCGCGACGCGGTCGATGCTGTTCAGCGCATGGCCGATGATCGAGCTGACACTGGCTTCGTGATGTTGCACGGGTAGCCGCTCGATGGCCGCCAGCACCTCTTCCCCGGGCACGGTTTCCACTGCGAGCAGGCGTTCGGTGATGTGATCTAGCGCCGGTTTCAGTCGCTGCAGCAAGGCGAGACATTCCTGATTGAGCTGCTGCAGCAGTTCGTCCGCCGCCTCCAGCGCTTCGCGCGGATCGCTTTCCAGATGCGCATCGCGCACGGCCTGCAGGCTCAACAGTGAACCGCGCGGGCCCATGCCCAGGGCGCCGACCATGGATAGGGCGATCTTCGAGGCTTCCTGCAGGTCCTGTCCGGCGCCGGACGATACCTCGTGGAAGTACAGCTGCTCCGCGCCACGGCCGGCCAGCAGCATCTGGATGCGATTGCGCAGTTCGGAATACATGTGCAGGCGCTTGTCTTCCACAGGGGTGACCAGTGTCACACCCAGGGCCTGCCCGCGCGGCAGGATGGTGACCTTCTCCACCCGGCCGACCTTCAGTGCCGCCGCCACCAGCGCATGGCCGGCTTCGTGCACGGCGATGCGCTTGCGGTCGGTCGGCGACAACGGCGTGACTCCGGAGGGCTGCTCGCCGATGCGGCAGGTTTCCACGGCGTCGACGAAGTGCGCCATGTCGACCTGCCGGGCGCCATCGCGGGCGGCCAGCAGGGCGGCATGGTTGACGATGTAGGCGATGGCTGCGGGCGTCAGGCCGACGGTGTTGCGCGCCAGTTGCGGGAAGTCCAGAGCGCTCGACGCGCTGATCTTGCCGGCGTACAGGCGGAACAGTGCTTCACGGTCATCGAGGCCGGGCAGGCCGACAGCGACGGAGCGGTCGAAGCGGCCTTCGCGCACCAGCGCCGGATCCAGCGAGTTGGGGAAGTTGGTCGCACCCAGCACCAGCACGCCGCGTGCACCATCGAAACCGTCCATTTCGGCGAGGAACTGGTTGATGATACGGTTGCTCTCGGCATCGCTGGAGCGTGTCTGCTCGGCGCGCTTGCCGATGCCGTCGATCTCGTCGATGAAGATGATGCACGGCGCCTGCTTGCGCGCGGTGCGGAACAGCGCCTTGACCTTCTGGATGCCGACGCCGAAATACATCGACGAGAAATCGCTGCCTGTGACCTGGATGAAGCTGGCATTCGACTCGCTGGCCAGCGCCTTGGCCAGCTGGGTCTTGCCGGTGCCGGGCTCGCCGGTCAGCAGCACGCCCTTGGGCGGTCGGGCACCAAGACGGGCATAGGCGGCCGGATCGCGAAGGTAGGCAGTGACGTCGGCGAGGGCCTGCTTGGCCTCGGCGGCGCCGATGACGTCGGCGAAGGTCACGCCGCTGCCCTTGCGCTGGACTTCGAAGCTGCGGGTCTTCATGGCGAAGAATACCGCCGCACCGATCAGCAGCAGGACGATCGGTGAATAGGGCAGCAGGATCTTGTAGAACGGTTTTTCCGCGTCGGTCTGGAACATCACCAGTGGGAACAGTTCGCCGCTGCTCTGTGCGTACTGCTCGAGCAGCAGCCCGGCGACACGACCGGACTGGTCCGGCACCCAGTAGCGCAGGCCGTCGTGCAGGCTGACGTACACCGCATCCTTACCCAATGCGGCGCTGGCGATGCTGGCGCCACGCAAGTCGTTCATCAGTACCGAGAGGTCGCGGCGATTAGCCTGCCAGAGCTCGGTGGAGTCCTGCAGGGCTTCGAGCATACTCGCCGCTGCGCCAGTGGCTGGCGTCGACGGGGCGGTAGGGCGCAGCTGCCAATAGGCGACGCTGGCGGCGATCAGCAAGAGCAGAAAAATGGAGAGTACAGGGCCGAAGCGGCCTTGTAGCAGGCGGGGTGTTTTCATTTCACATCCAATCGGGAAGGCCCGACGTATCAAAAACCACCGCCAGGAGGCGGACCACAGTATTTGCGGGAAACCCCGCGGCGCCAGTTGCATGGCGCGCCACAGTTCGGGATGTTTTGGATGCGATTTATATGCCCGGCTGTGTCTCGGGTCGGCAGACTCCGATAGCCGGCGAGAATACGGCAAGTGCCACCATGGAGGCGGCCACGCGACGAACGGATGGTAAGTTTTCGACGAATGACCGGTGCCTCGGGGAACTAAATTCGCGGCGAATGCGTGGCGTGGGCGGGCGGCGGATGGCATCTGTCACGTAAGTGATCCGATGCAGAGATTGTCCCGCAAGGGCCTGCTAGGGTTCATCGTCGCACGGTCGCTTGTCACGAACCGGGCGCAATAAGAACCTGCCGACAGTCGCCCGGAACCGATGCCGGTGCGGAAAAACAACGTCCGACCGACCCGAGACTTCAACATGCCGAACAATAAGAAGAATCTTCGCTGCGCCTTTCTCTGTGCGCTGATTACCCTCCTGCCATTTGCGTCGGCCAGTGCCGACGGGGAAACCATCAAGCTGCTCACGCAGAACTTCCCGCCGTTCAGCATGGCCGACGATGGCAAGAATTTCGCCAAGGAGGAGGCGATCAGCGGCATAGACGCCGAAGTGGTGGCCGCCCTGTTCAAGCGCGCGGGCGTGCCCTACGCGATGACGCTGCGTTTCCCGTGGAGCCGCCTGCAGCAGCTGGCCGAGAAGACCCCGGGCTTCGCCGTCTTCTCCCTCAGCCGTACCCCCGAGCGCGAGCCCAAGTACAAGTGGGTCGGTCCGCTCAGCGAGATCCAGATTCGTGCTGCTCAAGACTCCGGAGAGCCGGATTCAGGTCTCCAGCCTGGATGATGCCAAGCAGTATCGAATTGGCTCAAAGGATGGCAGCGTGGGCAGTCAGTACCTGATCAATCGTGGTATCGAGGTGCAGAGTTCGCTGATCGATACGCCGGCCAAGCTGAAGGCCGGTCAGTTCGATCTGTGGGCGACCACCAACCCCTCCGGCGAATACGAGGCGAAGCAGGCCGGCGTCGGCCCGCTGGTCGTGGCGCTGACCCTGAGCCGCGTCGACCTATACCTGGCGCTGAACAAGGAAACGCCGGATGCGGTCGTCGAGAAACTGCAGCGGACCCTCGACCAGATGATGCAGGAAGGGCTGCTGCAACAGGCGGCGCAGCGTTACGTGAACTGAAGGTGTTCCACGCTACCGGGGAGCGGGTGATCGTCCCCTGACGCGATTTTTCGCAGATCGCTATCTGCGAAAAATCACATCCCCATCCAGGCATGAGCGAGCCATGTCTGTACGGCACTCGGCTCAGGCTGCCGCAGCGAGGACTGGCGCGCTCTTACTGCATATCGGCTGGCGGGATTCCGGCCTGCTGATGGTTGAGGCCGCGAGCGGATGCGGCCCGTGCGCCTGTTCAACCAACAAATCACCGGAAAACGAGACGGCGGGATTTTTTGCCGGTTTGGACTGCCTTAGTCCAGTGGAGCGGGACCGCTCCAACCGCATTCCTGACGATTCGAGAGTTCGATGACTTGCTTCAACAACTACATGCGCCGTGCCTTCTACATGGCTGCTGCAGTCTGGATTGCGCCTGTCGCCGCGGAAACCCTGCCCGAACCGGTAGGGCATGTGGCGCGGGTGGAAGGTGCTGCGTACATCAGCAGTCGCGGCCATACCAACGCTGCCAAGGTCGGCCAGGCGATCGTGCCGGGAGTGGTTTTGAGTACCGGTGCGGAGGGCGCGCTGGGGGTGATTTTTGGCGACGGCAGTGTGCTGGCGTTCGGCCCGCACAGTGAGCTGATCCTCGACGACTATCGCTTCGCTCCGGCTTCGGATGAGCTGCGCCTGCGCGCGACGCTCACCCGCGGCACGCTCAACCTGATTGCGGGTGACATGGCTCGCCTCGATCCACAGGCCATCGCCGTCGACACGCCTGATGGCCGCATCGGTGTACGCGGTGGCCAGGTATTGATGAAGGTGGCGCCGTGAGACCGCTGGCGCTGAGCAAAACGATAGCGCTGCTGACGGTGGTGCTACTGGGCGGCTGCGCGCAGCATTCCTACGTGATGCTGGCGGACGATGCGAATGGGCGCGGTGGCGTGATGCTGGGGAAAGAGGGAGAGCATCGGCTGGATGCGCCCGGCAAGGGTATGGCGATAGCGGGTATTGGTCAGCCCTTCGCCGTGTCCGAAATGCGCCGCAAGGCGGATTTCGACAAGGCGCTGGCTGCCCAGCCCGCATTGCCCGAGCGCTTCACGCTTCACCTGACATCGTCCGGTGGGCTGGACGGCGCGACCGGGCAGTTGCTGGACAGCGTTCTGCTGGCCGCGCGGCGCCGTGATTATCCGGTGGTCACGGTAATCGGCCACACAGATACCCTGGGTCATCGTGCGGCCAACGAGCAGGTGGGTTTGCGTCGCGCCCAGGCGGTAGCAGAGCTGCTACGCACCAAGGGGCTGGAAGCGATGGAGTTGCGGGTGGAATCCCATGGCGAACGCAATCCGCTGGTAGCGACACCGGATGCCACTGTCGAGCCGCGTAATCGCCGGGTCGAGGTACTGGTACGCTGAGGTGATGCCGGCGAGGCAGGCTTATGCCGCGCCGGTGCAGACGATCAGCTCAGTCGATGACCAGTATCGCGTCCATTTCCACCTGGGCGCCCTTGGGCAGGGCGGCAACGCCGATGGCGGCGCGTGCCGGATACGGCTGCTGGCAATAGCGGCTCATCACCTCGTTGACGGTGGCGAAGTTGGCCAGGTCGGTGAGGAAGATGTTGAGCTTGACGATGTCCTTCAGCGAGCCGCCAGCCGCTTCGGCCACGGCCTTGAGATTCTCGAATACCTGCACGGCCTGCGCTTCGAAGCCTTCCACCAGCTCCATGCTCGCGGGGTCCAGCGGAATCTGCCCGGACAGGTAGACGGTATTGCCGGCGCGGATCGCCTGGGAATAGGTGCCAATGGCGGCGGGGGCTTTATCGGTATTGATTACGGTCTTGCTCATTTGCGCACTCCTCGGGAATTGGCTTGGGGCACGAAGGATAAAACAGCCAGTGGGGGAAAAGACGATAAAAGCGGTTGGAAGTCGAGGCTGGACGGGCAAGCGGCTCGAGGGCGCTCTTTCGTCCGGTCTGCTGCCTCTAACGCCTTTTCGTAATTTATGCCTTGACTCGCGTGATCCGCGTCACGCCCTTGATCGCCCGCAGCTTCTTGATCACCCGCGCCAGGTGCACGCGATCATGCACGCTGACTACCAGCTGGACCACGCTGATGCGGCCGTCGCGCTCGTCCATGCCGATCTTCTCGATGTTGCCATCGGCGGCATTGACGCTGCCGGCGAGCAGGGCGATGAGGCCGCGCTGATGCTCCAGCTCGACGCGCAGTTCGACATTGAACTCGCCGGTAACATCCTTGGACCAGGATAGCTGTATGCACTTGTCCGGGTTGTGGCGGACATCGGCGATGTTTCGACAGGTTTCCAGGTGCACCACCATGCCCTTGCCGGCGGACAGGTGCCCGACGATCGGATCGCCGGGGATCGGCGTGCAGCACTTGGCATAGTTGAGCACCAGTCCTTCCGTGCCGCGGATGGCCAGTGGGCCCTGCAGCGCCGGTGCCTCCTCGTCGTCACTCAGGATCAGGCGACGAGCGATGACATACGCCATGCGATTGCCCAGCCCGATGTCTTCCAGCAGATCCTCGACGTATTCCATGTGGTACTCGGCGAGTACCTGCTGAATACGCTCCGGGCTGATCTTCTCCAGGCTGGTTTCGAAACCGCTGAGCGCCTTGCTCAGCAGGCGCTCACCGAGGTTGATCGACTCCGAGCGGCGTTGCAGCTTGAGTGCATGGCGGATGTGGGTGCGTGCCTTGCCGGTGACGACGAAATTCAGCCAGGCCGGATTCGGCCGCGCCCCCGGCGCGGTGACGATCTCAACCGTCGAGCCGCTTTCCAGCGGTTGCGACAGCGGCGCCAGGCGGCGGTTGACGCGACAGGCGATGCAGGTGTTGCCGACGTCGGTATGCACCGCGTAGGCAAAGTCGACCGCAGTGGAACCCTTGGGCATCTCCATGATGCGGCCCTTGGGGGTGAAGACGTAGACCTCATCGGGGAACAGGTCGATCTTCACGCTTTCGATGAATTCCAGCGAATTGCCGGCGCGCTGCTGCAGTTCCAGTACGCCCTTGACCCATTGCCGCGCGCGCGCGTGGGTGCCCTTGGGCACTTCGTCCTCGTTGGATTTGTACAGCCAGTGCGCGGCGATGCCGTTGTTGGCCATCTCTTCCATCTCGCGGGTGCGGATCTGGATCTCGATGGGCACACCGTGCATGCCGAACAGCGTCGTGTGCAGCGACTGGTAGCCGTTGGCCTTGGGGATGGCGATGTAGTCCTTGAAACGACCCGGCAGCGGCTTGTACAGGCTGTGCACGGCGCCGAGCACGCGATAGCAGGTGTCGGCCTTGTCCACTACGATGCGGAAGGCGTAGACGTCCATGATCTCGTGGAATGCCTTGCGCTTGCCGCGCATCTTCTTGTAGATGCTGTACAGGTGCTTCTCGCGGCCCAGCACCTCGCCTTCCAGGCCTTCGCGCTCGAGGCAGTGGATCAGCGACTGTTCGATCTTCTCGACGATCTCGTTGCGATTGCCGCGGGCGCGGCGAACCGCCGCGCGGATACGCTCGGAGCGCATCGGGTGCATGGCCTTGAAACCGAGATCCTCGAATTCCACGCGCATGGTGTGCATGCCCAGCCGGTTGGCGATGGGGGCGTAGATTTCGAGGGTTTCCTTGGCGATGCGCCGGCGTTTCTCGCCGGCCAGCACTTCCAGCGTGCGCATGTTGTGCAGGCGGTCGGCGAGCTTGACCAGGATCACGCGAATGTCGCGGGCCATGGCCATGGCCATCTTCTGGAAGTTCTCGGCCTGGGCTTCGGCCTTGGTCTCGAAGTTCATCTGGGTCAGCTTGCTGACCCCGTCGACCAGTTCGGCGACGGTTTCACCGAATTGCGCGACCAGTGCTTCCTTGGGGATGCCGGTGTCTTCGATGACGTCATGCAGCATCGCGGCCATCAGGCTCTGATGGTCCATGTGCATGTCGGCGAGGATGTTGGCTACCGCGAGAGGGTGGGTGACGTAAGCTTCACCGCTGCGCCGGCGCTGGCCATCATGGGCCTGCTCGGCATAGAAATAGGCGCGACGGACCAGATTGACCTGGTCCGGGCCGAGGTAGGTCGACAGGCGATCCGCGAGCGCGTCTATGGCTGGCAAGATAATGCTCCTTGCCAGCGGGCTTCGATGTTATCGGTTCGACTTCGACCTGGCATTTAATCAGATGGCCTCGTTGGGCTCTTCCTCGTACTGGGTGAAGAGCGGTTCGTCATCGACGATCTCGTCCTGGGCGATGACATCGTAGTCGACCAGGCCGGAGGCGATTTCGCGCAGCGCGACCACGGTTGGCTTGTCGTTTTCCCAGGCCACTTTCGGCTCTTTGCCGCCGGTCGCCAGTTGACGCGCGCGCTTGGTGGCAAGCATGACCAGCTCGAAGCGGTTATCAACGTTGTCCAGGCAGTCTTCAACGGTAACGCGGGCCATGGTGTTCCTCGTGATCAATAGCGGTAGAGCATGCCCGAATGGGCGAGCGGACGGAGTAGTCTAAAAAATCACCAGCCTTAATGGAAGCGCTGTTTCTTCGCGGCCGCGTGGCTGGTCAACGCTCGGGGCTCGGCGTGTTGGGTTTCGCTGCGCTCAACCCAACCTGTGTTGTACCTTCAACCTTCCTAAGCCAGCAAATCGCCGAGCAGGCGGGCGTGGCGTTGTTGCTGGTTACGCTGTTTAAGCTGGTTGGCGCGGAAGATCGATTGCAGATCGATCAGGGCATGGGCGAAGTCGTCGTTGATCACCAGGTAGTCGTACTCGACGTAGTGGCTCATCTCGCTGACGGCTTCGCGCATGCGCTTCTCGATGATCTCGTCGCTGTCCTGGCCGCGATTGTTGAGGCGCTGACGCAGGGCCTCCTGGGACGGCGGAAGGATGAAGACCGACTTGGCCTGGGGCATCAGGCGGCGGACCTGCTGCGCGCCCTGCCAGTCGATTTCCAGAATCAGGTCGAAGCCCTCGGCCAGTGTTTCCTCCAGCCAGCGCTGCGAGGTGCCGTAGAGGTTGCCGAACACTTCGGCATGCTCAAGAAACTCGTTGCGCTCGAGGCGGGCGAGGAATTCCTCACGGCTGACGAAGTGATAGTTGACCCCGTCGACCTCCCCCGGCCGCATGGCGCGGGTGGTGTGCGAGACCGATACGCGCACCTGTGGCTGGGCGTCGATCAGGGCCTTGACCAGGCTGGTCTTGCCGGCCCCGGAAGGCGCGGAAACGATATAGAGCGTACCGGTGGTGGCGGACATGACGGGTTCCTGGAAAACGCTATGAGTGCTGATGGGTGAAAAAGTAGACCAGCCGCCTGTGCGGCTGGCGGCTATTCGAGATTCTGTACCTGCTCGCGCATCTGCTCGATCAATACCTTCAGGTTGACCGCGGCCTGGGTGCTGCGCGGGTCAAAGGCTTTCGAACCGAGGGTATTGGCTTCGCGGTTGAGCTCCTGCATGAGGAAGTCGAGACGGCGTCCGGCCGCCCCTCCGGCCTTGAGTACGCGCCGCACTTCGGTCACGTGGGTGCTCAGGCGGTCGAGCTCCTCGGCCACGTCGCTCTTCTGTGCCAGCAGGACCATCTCCTGCTCGAGGCGCGGAGGATCGAGTTCTGCGCGGATCTCGGCAAAGCGATCGATGATCTTCTGGCGCTGGGTTGCGAGCATCTGCGGCACCTGCTCGCGCAGCGTGGCGACTTCCTCGAGCATGCTGTCCAGTCGGTCGCCGAGCAGTTTGGCCAGTTCCTCGCCTTCGCGCCGACGGCCTTCCTTGAGCTGCTCCAGTGCCACGTGGAAAAGCTGCAGCGCGCTCTGGTTGAGTGCCTGGGGATCGGCGGCGTCGCCAACCAGTACGCCGGGCCAGCCGAGTACCTGCAGCGGGTCGATGAGGGCTGGCTGGGCAATCAGCGCGGCAACCGTCTCGGCCGCCGCGATCAGCTGGCTGGCACGTTCGCGGTCGACCTGCAGGCTGTTGCGGTCATTCGCCTCGACGAAGCGCAGGGTGCATTCCACCTTGCCGCGCGACAGGCCCTTGCGCAGGGCATCGCGAACCGCGCCCTCGAGATCGCGGAAGGCTTCCGGCAGGCGCAGGTGCGGCTCCAGATAGCGGTGATTGACCGAGCGGATTTCCCAACTGAGGGTTCCATTGGCGCCGGCCTGCTCGCTGCGGGCAAAGGCCGTCATGCTGTGGACCATGGGGAATACCTCTCGAATGCGGACTGCGAAAGGCGGAGGATTGTAAAGGAAAACGGGCCGTCACTGCAGCGATGGCCGGACGGTCCGACCATTTCCCTGTCGATGGGCTCTATAATGCCGCACACATTCTTATCTAGCAGGACGTACCCATGAAGCGACCCAGTGGCCGTGCCGCCGATCAGCTCCGCTCGATCCGCATCACTCGCAACTACACCAAGCACGCCGAGGGTTCGGTATTGGTGGAGTTCGGTGATACCAAGGTGATCTGCACAGTCAGCATCGAGTCGGGTGTTCCGCGCTTTCTGAAGGGGCAGGGGCAGGGCTGGCTGACCGCCGAGTACGGCATGCTGCCGCGCGCCACCGGTGAGCGGAACCAGCGGGAAGCCGCGCGAGGCAAGCAGGGTGGGCGCACGCTGGAAATCCAGCGCCTGATCGGCCGCTCGTTGCGTGCGGCACTGGACATGAGCAAGCTTGGCGAGAACACGCTGTTCATCGACTGCGACGTGATCCAGGCCGACGGCGGTACGCGTACCGCTTCGATCACTGGCGCCATGGTCGCGCTGATCGACGCACTCAAGGTATTGAAGAAACGCGGTGGCCTGAAGGGCGGCGATCCGCTCAAACAGATGATTGCGGCGGTCTCGGTCGGCATCTATCAGGGTGAGCCGGTGCTGGATCTGGATTATCTGGAAGACTCCGCTGCGCAGACCGATCTGAATGTCGTGATGACAGACGCCGGCGGTTTCATCGAGATTCAGGGTACGGCCGAAGGTGCGCCTTTCCACCCTGACGAGCTGAACGCCATGCTGGCCCTGGCGCACGATGGCGTGCGCCAGCTGTTCGAGCTGCAGCGCGCAGCGCTGGCTGACTGAGTGAGAGGTAACGCGAAATGACCGATCGGGAACTCGTGCCGCTGCCCAGTCGAGAGGCGCGGCAGTGGGCGATGTTCTGCCACTACTCGTCGTTCTTCTGGTTCCTGGCACCGATGATCGGCAACGTGATCGGCCCGCTGATCGTATGGCAGTTGAAGAAGGACATGGATCCCTTCGTCGACCAGCAGGGCAAGGAGGCGCTGAATTTCCAGCTCACCTTCAGCATCCTGCTGATGGTCTGCGGCGTGCTCGCCTGGATTCTCATCGGCTTTCCGCTGATGGTGCTGGTAAGCGTAGTGGCCCTGGTGCTGGTGGTGATCGCCGGCATTCGTGCCAACGAAGGCAAGCCCTACCGCTATCCGTTCTGCTGGCGGATCGTCAAGTAGGGCAAGCCGCGTTCTAGAGGCTCAGCGTCCAGTCGTAGTCCACCAGCAGCGGGGCGTGCTGGGAGAAGCGCGGCTGGCGAGGCAGGCGGGCTGTGCGTACGAAGCGACGCAGGCCGGAGGTGAGGATCTGGTAGTCGAAGCGCCAGCCGAGGTTGAGCATCTCGGCCTGCTCGGTATCCGGCCACCAGCTGAACAGATCGCCTTCCCGGTTGACTTCGCGCAGCGCATCGACATAGCCCATGTTGCCGAATATCTCGTCCAGCCAGGCGCGCTCGGGCGCAAGGAAGCCGGGATCCTGCTGGCAGTCGCGCCAGTTCTTCACGTCCAGCTTCTGATGGGCGACGTACAGCGATCCGCAATAGATGTACTCGCGGCGCTTGCGGCGCTGCTTGTCCAGATAGTGGGCGAAGTCGTCCATGAACTTGAGCTTGTGATTCAGGCTGGCATCGCCGCCATGGCCGGAAGGAACCAGCAGGCTGGCAATGCTGAGCTTGTCGAAATCGGCCTGCAGGTAGCGACCGTAGCGATCCGCGGTCTCGAAACCCAGGCCAGTGATCACGGCTTTTGGCTGCAATCTGGAGTAGAGCGCCACGCCACCTTGTTCCGGAATCTCGGCATCGCAGGCGTAGAGGAAGTAACCATCCAGCTGGTAGGCCGGATCGTCGAGTTCCAAGGCAGAGGCGCGGGTATCCTGCAGGCAGATGACATCGGCATTCTGTGCTTGCAGCCAGCTGAGCAGTCCCCGCTGTGCCGCCGCTTGAATGCCATTCACGTTGACGCTGATGATCCGCATAAATGGCCCCTAAAAACACGTGCGTGTATGATAACCCAAGCTCTTCGCAATTAGCTAAAACAGTGGTCTTCCGGGAAATTTCTTCATGCAGGCGTACCAGCGCGAGTTCATTCGCTTCGCCATCGAGCGCGGCGTTCTGCGTTTCGGTGAGTTCACTCTCAAGTCGGGACGCACCAGCCCCTATTTCTTCAACGCCGGACTGTTCAACAGTGGCAGCGCGCTTGCGCAGCTCGGGCGCTTCTATGCCGCGGCGGTGATGCAGAGCGGTCTGGACTTCGACGTAATCTTCGGTCCGGCATACAAGGGCATCCCGCTCGGTGCCGCTACCGCGATCGCCCTGGCCGAGCAGCACCAGCGTGACGTGCCCTGGTGTTTCAATCGCAAGGAGGCCAAGGATCACGGCGAGGGCGGCACCCTGGTCGGTGCGCCGCTGGCCGGACGCGTGCTGATCGTCGATGACGTGATCACCGCAGGCACCGCGATTCGTGAGGTCATGCAGATTATCCAGGCGCAGAATGCCGAGGCGGCGGGCGTACTCATTGCGCTCAATCGCCAGGAGCGGGGGCAGGGAGAGCTGTCCGCAATTCAGGAAGTGGAACGTGATTATCGAATGCCGGTAATCAGTATTGTGTCGCTGGAGCAAGTGCTGGAGTATCTCGCCGACGATGCTCAACTGAAACGGCATCTGCCCGCGGTGCAGGCCTATCGCGAGCAGTATGGAATCTGACCCGGGTAGGTAGTCCGCCATGCGTAGATCGGTAGCCGCGCGAACGATGCTCCTGTTAGGGGGCCTGACCTCGGCGTTGGCCTCGGCTGCCGAGCTCTATCGTTATGTCGACGAGCACGGTGTGGTCGTGCTCGACCGCCATGGTGTGCCGCCTCAGCATATATCGCGGGGTTATCAGGTCCTCAACGAACAGGGTCGTGTCGTTCGCGAGGTGCCGCCAGCGCCGACCGCCGAGGAGTTCGCCCGCCAGCAGGCACAGAAGGCACGTGATGCTGCGGACACCCGGTTGCTTCGCCTGTACGCCAGCGTCGAGGACGTGGAGCGCGCCGAGACGCGCAAGCTGGCGGAGTTGGATAGCGTCATCGGGCTGGCTCGGGGAAATCTGCAGTCACTCCGGAGCCAGCGTAGCGGGCTGCAGAAACAGGCCGCCAATCACGAGCGCGCGGGGCGCACGGTTCCGGACAATTTGCTGGCGCAGATCGAAAACCTCGAGCAAGAAGAGCAGAGCCTGCTGCGCGACCTCAAGCGTTTCGAGGCGGTGCGTGCCGATGCCGAGGTCAGCTTTGCCGATGATCGCCAGCGGATTGCCGAACTGCTTGGGCGCAATCGATAGACGCGTCACGTGTGGGGTGGGCTGCGCCCCGTCGTATCACCTTTGTTCGCCAGCCTCCTTTGCCGTCGAAAGTGGCCAGATGCCAGCTTTCGGATCAATGCATAGCTTGCTCATTATCATAGAGAAGCGCTCTAGCTCAATGCTTTCAAGGTAGGGGTGAGTTGCGCGAGGTCAGTCTGTACCGTGGCGCAAATTATCGGGTACGGCTGATCAGCATGAATGATAGGGACCTACGCAGTTATCAGGAGCTCCACAAGCCGAAGGGAAATTTCGCGACTCGCGCTGAATACCTCGAGCACGAACTGGAGATCATGGCGCCGAAGCGCTGGGGCATGAACCTGCCGTTTCGTGACTACCGCTTCGAGTACGAAGACTGGGTGCCGGCGATGGCGGCCACCATCGGCAAGATAGTCATGGTTGCGGCAGTCGTTGCGGCTTTTGCCGGGCCGATGGGGCTGTCCAACGAGTTCGTGATCGAGAACGCGCGCTACGAGATGCTGATCGCGGCGCTGCTGTTCGTCGTGGTGTTCTCCGGTTTTCTCAATCCCACGGCCAACCTCGCCGGGACCCACGGCCCGCTGATTCCGCTGATTCCGCTGATCGTCGCATCGGGCGGGCACCCCATGGCATTGGGGATCATGGTGGGCGTGCTCGGTTTCACCTTGGGTGTGTTCAAGGGCGGCAGCCTGTTGGCACGCCTGACCAGCGACGGCGTCTGTGGCGGCCTGCTGCTGTACCTGGGCTTCATCGGCATCACCTCGCAGATCAAGAAGCTGTTCGGCTGGGCCGATGGCTTCGACATGGGCTATATCGCCTTCGTCGTGGTGTTCGCCACCATCGTGATGTACGCCTATCTCGAACATATCCGCATGCGCTGGCTGGCGATTCCGTTGGGCTCGGCGTTGGCGGCAGTGATTGCCTTCGCCTTGGGCGCGCCGTTCGAATTCAGCACCGCGCCGGGCGTGCCCAACCTGAATCCGATGTACTGGTGGGGTGAGAACACCGGCTGGCAGATTGGTCTGCCCGAGCTGCATCACTTTGTTGCCGTCGCGCCCTTCGCCGTGCTGGCGGTAGCCATGTGGTCGCCGGACTTCCTCGGGCACCGCGTGTTCCAGCAGCTCAACTACCCGCCGAAGGCGAAGAAGGTGCTGATGAACATCGACGACACCATGTGCGTCGCAGCCGCGCGGCAGATCGTCGGTACCTCCCTGGGCGGCGGCAATCTGGCCTCGTCCTGGGGTACCTTCATGGTGCCGGCCGCGATTGCCAAACGGCCGATTCCCGCGGGTGCGCTGCTTACCGGCCTGCTCTGCGTGGTCGCGGCGCTGTGGGGCTACCCCATGGACCTGGCGATCTGGCCGCCGGTACTGAGCGTGGCGTTGATGGTCGGGGTGTTCCTGCCGCTGCTGGAAGCCGGCATGCAGATGACCCGCGAAGGCAAGACCTCGCAGTCGGCGGCCATCGTGATCTTTTCTTCGGCGCTGGTTAACCCGGTGTTCGGCTGGTCACTGACCGTGCTGCTCGACAACCTCGGCCTGATCGGTGACAAGGCGCGCGGCCAGTCGTTGAGTCACCTGCATCGCTGGGTCATCCCGACGATCGTTTTCGTCGTGCTCTGCGGCGTGATGCTGGGTATCGGCATGTTCCCGGGCATCCCGGCGATGCTCGAGTCGTTCCGCATCGACCTCTGATTCAGTCGGCGGAAAGGAAAAAGGGAGCCTGGGCTCCCTTTTTCCTTTTGTGGCTTTGTCAGCCCTGGCTGTTGGTGATCAGCGTGCCGACGCCGACGTCGGTGAAGATCTCCAGCAGCACGGCGTTGGGCACGCGGCCATCGATGATATGGGCGCTGTTGACGCCGCCCTGCACTGCTTCCAGCGCGCAGCGGATTTTCGGCAGCATGCCGCCGTAGATGGTGCCGTCGGCGATCAGGGCGTCGACCTGGGCCGTGGACAGGCCGGTCAGCACGCTGCCCTGCTTGTCCATAAGGCCGGCGATGTTGGTCAGCAGCATCAGCTTCTCGGCTTTCAGCGCCTCGGCTACCTTGCCGGCCACCAGGTCGGCGTTGATGTTGTAGGACTCACCGTTCTCGCCCACGCCGATCGGTGCGATCACCGGGATGAAGTTGCCCTGCACCAGCATCTCCAGTAACTCGGCGTTGACTCCGGTGACTTCACCGACATGGCCAATGTCGATGATTTCCGGCTTGGTCATCTCCGGCGTCTGGCGGGTCGCCTTGAGCTTCTTCGCGCGGATCAGACCGGCATCCTTGCCGGTCAGGCCGATGGCGCTGCCGCCATGCTGGTTGATCAGGCTGACGATGCTCTTGTTGACCTGTCCGCCGAGCACCATTTCCACCACGTCCATGGTCTGGCTGTCGGTGACCCGCATGCCGTCGATGAAGTGACTTTCGATATTCAGGCGCTTGAGCAGGTCGCCGATCTGCGGGCCGCCACCGTGCACCACCACCGGGTTGATGCCGACCGCCTTCATCAGCACGATGTCGCGGGCGAAGCCGGTCTTCAGCTCCTCGCTTTCCATCGCGTTGCCGCCGTACTTGATGACCAGCGTCTTGCCGACGAACCGGCGGATATAGGGCAGGGCCTCGGACAGTACCTTGGCGAATTGGGTGGCAGCTTCACGGCTGAGGGTCATGCAGGGCTCCGCAAAATCAGAACGGCAGTTTGAGGTCGGGTGCAACGTTGAGCAGCTGTGCGCGGAAAACGTCCTGAATACGGCTGAGTTCTTCCTCGCTGTCGGCCTCGAAGCGCAGCACCAGAACCGGTGTGGTGTTCGAGGCGCGGATCAGGCCCCAGCCCTTGGGATAGTCGACCCGCACACCGTCGAGGGTGATCAGGTTGGCTTCGCCCCACTGAGCGTCGCGTTGCAGGGCGTCCATGATGGTGAATTTGCTTTCCTCTGTCACCGTGATGTTGATTTCCGGTGTGGAGATATCGCAGGGGAATGCGGCGAACACCTGCTCGGCGTCGCGCTTGTCCTGGCTGAGGATTTCCAGCAGGCGCGCGGCGCTGTAGATGCCGTCGTCGAAGCCGAACCAGCGCTCCTTGAAAAAGATGTGGCCGCTCATTTCGCCGGCCAGCAGGGCGCCGGATTCCTTCATCTTCTTCTTGATCAGCGAGTGGCCGGTCTTCCACATCACCGGGCGGCCGCCGTAGCCACTGATCAGCGGCGTGAGGCGGCGGGTGCATTTGACGTCGAAGATGATGTCGGCGCCGGGATTGCGTGAAACCACATCTTTGGCGAACAGCATCAGCAGGCGGTCCGGATAGATCATGGTGCCGGCATTGGTCACCACGCCGACGCGATCTCCGTCACCGTCGAAGGCCAGGCCCAGGTCGGCGTTCTCGGCTTTCACCCTGGCGATCAGGTCGACGAGGTTCTCCGGCTTGCCCGGGTCCGGGTGATGGTTGGGGAAATTGCCGTCGACCTCGCAATACAGCGGAATCACCTTGCAGCCCAGCGCTTCGATCAGCAGGGGAGCGATGACGCCGGCGACGCCGTTGCCGCAGTCGACCACCACCTTCATCGGCCTGGCCATGGCGATGTCTCTGCGGATCTGTTCGAGATAGCGCTCCAGCACATCGATCTGTTCGACCTTGCCGATGCCGCTCGCCAGGTCGTTGCTCTCGATCCGTTTGCGCAGGGCCTGGATCTGCTCGTTGGCCAGGGTGTCGCCTGCGATGACGATCTTGAAGCCATTGTAATCCGGCGGGTTGTGGCTGCCGGTGAGCATGACCCCGGACTTGCCGGCGAGGATGTTGGCTGCGTAATAGAGCACCGGGGTCGGCACCATGCCGACATCGCTGACGCTGCAGCCGCTGTCTACCAGGCCTTGTATGAGGTGCTGGACCAGTTCCGGACCGGACAGGCGTCCGTCGCGGCCGACCGATACGTCGGGCTCTCCCTGGGCAAGGCTCTCGGACCCGATGGCGCGGCCGACCCAGTAGGCGGTTTCGGTAGTCAGGCTGTCGCCGACGACGCCACGGATGTCATAGGCGCGGAAGATACTGGCGGGCAAGTTCGGGGCTTTGGCGCTGCTCATTGCGGTTTCTCGCTCCTTGATGTCGAGGCCGAAGATATCCTGGTCCTCGTCGAGAATATCGATGTCGAGAATATCGGTTTCCGGCAAGCGCGGATCGATGTACTCGGCAGGTTTGGCAGGCCGGACGGCTTGAGCCGCGGCGGATGCCTGGGTTGGAGCCGGTCCGGTGGGGCGGACGGGCAGTCGAGCGATGTTCCTGGCCAGTGCGTCGAGGACCGGCAGGCTCAAGGCCGGTACTTGGATGGCCTTGCCGGCCGAGAGTTCCTGCAGCAGTTGGCCGATCTGCCGCACGTCTTCGCGCAGCTTGCGTTGCTGGCCGCCAAGCACCAGCTGCAACCCGACCAGTACGCCTGCCAACGCCAGGAGTGCGGCAGCCATCAACTGCAGCGGCGACAGAGCGGCCGGCGTCGCGTCGCCGACCGGCAGGTAGGCGAGTTTCCAGTTCGGGTTGCTGCTGGCGAGGGTCAGAGCGGACGCCGCATCGCCTGTCGTGCCTCGCTGCAGGAGCAGTTGTTCCGGGGCGCCCGGGAACTGCTGGATGAGGCGCAGTTGGCCTGCTTCGGCGGGCGGAATCGGCAGTGTGGCGAATACGTGTTCAAGATCGCTCACCAGCAGCAGGCTGCCGCGTATGGCCTGCTCGCCCTCCGCGCGCAAGGCATGGGCGCTGTAGAGCAGCCAGCGGTTACCGACCTTGTACGCTTCCGGCGCGGGTGACTGGCCGGCTTCGGCCCGTTGTAGCAGGTCGAGGGCGGCGAAGTTCAGCGGCCCCGGGCGACTGCTGTCCGGTACGGCTGTGCCACGCCTGTTCAGGTGTGCGTCGATCACGCCGGGCAGCCCCAGCAGGCGCTGCTCGGCTTCGCGTCTGCGCTCGGCGTCGGCGTCGGCGCGTAGCACGTCGACCAGCTGTTGCTGGTCTGCTGCAGCCTGTGTGTCGATGCGCAGCTGCCGCAAGGTCTGCTGCACGGCGCTGGCCTGACCCTGGCCCCAGGCATTGGCCAGCCGCAGCTGTTGCTGCTGGTGAGCACCCTGCATGCCCATCCAGAGCAGTGCGGCAGCCGCGCCGAGCCCGAGCAGGCTGCTACCCAGGCCGCCAAGCAGGGGCTTGCAGTCGATTCCGCGGCGCGTGCTGCGGGTATCGCCCGGGTTCAGTACGCCTGAGTCCTTGGCGGTACGTTTGAAGAGTGCCATGAAGCTCCTCGAATCATCCTGAGAGGTAAGCGGGGGCGTATTGCCTAGTGGCTACCGGAATGCCCGAAACCGCCGGCTCCGCGATCACTGCTGTCGAAGCTGTCGACCAGTTCGAAGCGGGCCTGGACCACCGGCACCAGCACGAGCTGCGCGATTCGCTCGCCAACGGCAATGCTGAAGGCGCTCTGGCCGCGATTCCAGCAGGACACCATCAGCTCGCCCTGGTAATCCGAATCGATCAGTCCGACCAGGTTGCCGAGCACGATGCCATGTTTGTGGCCAAGGCCCGAGCGGGGCAGAACCAGGGCGGCCAGTCCCGGATCGGCGATGTGGATCGACAGGCCGGTCGGGATCAGTAGTGTCTGTCCCGGCTCCAGCACGGTGTCGCTCTGCAGCATCGCACGCAGGTCGAGGCCGGCGGAGCCCGGCGTGGCGTATTCGGGAAGCGGGAAATCGCGGCCGAGGCGAGGGTCGAGAATCTTGGCTTGGAGTGCGTGCATGGCTGGGACCTTCGATGTTTGGGAGAGCCGCATTGCTGCTTCAGCAGGCCCTATGCCTGTTTGTAGCGGTTGGCGATGAAGGCCACCAATTCACGGGCGATGTGCCCCTTGCTGGCCTGGCTGAAGCGGGTTTCATGTTGCTGGCGGTCGATCACGCTGACGGCATTGTCTTCGCTGTTGAAGCCGATGCTGGGGTTGGCCACGTCGTTGGCGACGATCAGGTCGAGATTCTTGTCGCGCAGTTTGCGCGTGGCGTACTCCAGCAGGTTCTCGGTTTCGGCAGCGAAACCGACGCAGAACGGCCGATCCGGCCGGCTGGCCAGGGTCGCGAGGATATCCGGATTGCGCACCATCCGGAGCAGCAGGCCGTCACCGCTGTTGGGGTCTTTCTTCAGTTTTTGCGGTGCCACCACTTCAGGTCGGTAATCGGCTACCGCTGCCGCGGCGATCAACAGATCGCAGGGCATCGCCGCCTCGCACGCGGCGAGCATGTCGCGGGCGCTGACCACGTCGATGCGCTGGACACGATCGGGTGTTGGCAGGAACACCGGGCCGGTGACCAGCGTGACCCGCGCACCGGCTTCGGCGGCTGCCTCGGCGAGCGCGAAGCCCATCTTGCCGGAGCTGTGGTTAGTGATGTAGCGCACCGGGTCGATGTTTTCCTGGGTCGGCCCGGCAGTGATCAGCAGGTGCAGTCCGGTCAGCAGGCCGGTATCGAAGCAGTCTGCGGCGGCCTGGGCAAGTTCCTCCGCCTCGAGCATCCGGCCCATGCCGACATCGCCGCAGGCCTGGCTGCCGGAGCCGGGGCCGAACAGGCGGATGCCGCGCTCGAGTAGCAATTCGCGGTTGGCCTGGGTGGCGGGGTCGGCCCACATTGCCTGGTTCATCGCCGGCGCGAGGGCGACCGGGGCGTTGGTCGCCAGCACTACGGTGGTCAGCAGGTCGTTGGCTATGCCCTGGGCCAGGCGTGCCATGAGGTCGGCGGTGGCCGGCGCGATCAGTACCAGGTCGGCCCAGCGGGCCAGTTCGATGTGGCCCATGGCCGCTTCCGCGGCGGGGTCGAGCAGATCCAGGTGGACCGGGTGACCGGAAAGCGCCTGCAGGGTGAGAGGGGTGATGAATTCACGCCCGCCCTGGGTCATCACCACCCGGACTTCGGCACCATGATCGCGCAGGCGGCGGACCAGTTCGGCACTCTTGTAGGCGGCGATGCCGCCGCCGACGCCCAGGACGATGCGTTTACGATACAGCCGCTGCATAGGCCTGCCTTGTTATCTCATGGGGGACTGTCCGGAGTGAGAACCAGGTCAGAACTCGCCCGTTACCCCGGAAAAATGACGGGCTAAGATAGCACAGCGCCCACAGTGGAAAAGTGGGCCTGCTCGACAGGGAGGTGATATGAGCATACGTGACTGGCCCGCGGCGGAGCGGCCGCGGGAGAAGCTTCTCGAGCAGGGGGCGGCGGCACTTTCCGACGCCGAATTGCTGGCGATATTCCTGCGTACCGGCGTTGCCGGCAAGAGCGCGGTGGACCTGGCCCGTCACCTGCTCGCCGAGTTCGGCAGCCTGCGGGCATTGCTGGAGGCCGAGCTGGATCAGTTCAGCGCGCATCTGGGGCTGGGGCCCGCCAAGTTCGCGCAGTTGCAGGCCGTATTGGAGATGGCGCGCCGGCATCTGGCCGAACGGCTGCGACGCGATTCGGCGCTGGAATCGCCACAGGCGGTGCGCGACTACCTCAAGGCGCGTCTTCGTCATGAGCCCCATGAGCTGTTCGGTTGCCTGTTCCTCGATTCCAAGCACCGTGTCCTGGCATTCGAGGTGCTGTTCAGCGGCACCATCGACGGCGCCAGCGTCTATCCGCGGCAGGTGGTCAAGCGCGCGCTGGCGCAGAATGCGGCAGCGGTGATCCTGACGCATAACCACCCCTCCGGCGTGGCCGAGCCCAGCCAGGCCGACCGGCAACTGACCCAGCGGTTGAAGGAGGCACTGGCGCTGATCGACGTGCGTGTACTCGATCATTTCATCGTCGGTGATGGCGAACCGTTGTCGATGGCCGAGCATGGCTGGATGTGATCGGCGCTACGCCAGCAGCGGCACCAGCAGCAGCGGGCCGAGTGCCAGCAGCACGAAGCGCCCGTTCCAGCCAAAGGCGATGCGCCACGGGGTGAGCCCGGCGTGACGTGCCAGCATCAGCGCCGAGGGGCCGTAGGGCGAAAGCAGCATCGCCAGCGAGAAGCCGGTGAGCAGCGCGACAGCCGGCTGCATGACCGCCACGCCGTGGCCTGCCAACTGCGCCAGCAGTGCCGTACACAGGCTCAGCGAGATGATCGGCGCGACGCCGAGCAACGCCAGGGCGATGATGGTGAACATGCCGGCGCTGCTCAGGCCGAACAACGCCAGGGGGGTGCTGCTGAAGTGACTGGCCAATGCATCTACCGGTACCAGCGCCGCCGTGAGGCCTCCGAGCAGTGCGGAGCAGGCAAAGATGAAGGTCTCGTTGCGCATTCCGGCCAGCGTGTCCCGTACCTCGACATAGGCGCCTGACCGTGAGGCGCCTTGATAGAGCAGCAGCCCGATTACCGCCGGCGGCACCAGCAGCATCGCGGCCTGGGTTGCCGACAGCCAGGTCAGGTTGGCCAGCAGTGCGATCAGCAGGATACCGAGCAGGCTGCCATACAACAGGCTGCGCAAGCCATTCGCCGGGCCGGCAGGTTGCGCGCCATTCAGCGAGTCGTCGGTCCCTTGCAACTGCTGCAGCCGGCCATTTTCCAGCGGCCAGCCGATCAGCAGCAGGATGGCCCCGGCAATGAGTCCGAACGGCAGCAAGGCGCTCCAGCTCAACCCGGGCAGTTCACGGGTGAGGATCGCCACGGCCACGCTGGTTGGCGCCAGCAGCGGCACCAGCGCAAAGCCGCGAAGGGCCGTAACCATAACGCCCCTGGTGCCTTCCCGGCGCTGTGTCTGGTTGTAGGCGTGTCGATCCAGATGGCGCTCCAGCGAGCCGCAGACGAGATTGAGCATGCCGAAGCTCAGTATCGAGCCGATGGCGAAGGTGCTCAGCAGATAACTCGGGTAAAGACTTGCGCCCGGCTGTCGCAGTAGCAATCGGTGCAGCTCGCCGAGTTGCGGCAGGCGCTTGACCGCGCAGTGCGCCAGCCCCAGCGCGCCAATGAATGCTCCGTAATAAGCCGCTGCAGCGAGCATTCGTTGCGCCTGCTGCCAGCTGGGCTCGCCGAACAGCAGCCAGCAGCCGAACAGGCCCAGGGTCGCCAGCCCGAGCCGGCGCGGATAAGGCATGAGCGAGCGCCAGTGCCAGCCGAAGAACAGCACCAGCAGACCACCGCTGATCACGCTCGGCAGTTGCGTGCGGGTGATCAAGGCGATCAGTTCGCAGGCGAGCGCCAGCGGTAGCAGGGCAATCATTGTTCAGGGCAACTCGCTTCGTAGCTTGCCACGCTGATAGACGCCTTCGCCGAACGCCAGCAGTCGGTCTTCCTCATCCAGCAGGTCGCAGCTGGCCATGAACACCTTGTGCCCGGAAGAACGGCAGCGAGCCACGGCGCGGACCAGACTGCCGGCGCGCGCCGGTGCGCTGAAATTGATATTCATCGAGAGTGTGGTCGCCACGCGCCGCTGGTCTGCCTGCTCCACCCAGGTGCCGCACAGTCCCATCGCCACGTCGAGCAGAGTTGCGCTGACGCCGCCATGCAGGCTGCTGGCGTTGTTCAGGTGCCTTGGCTGCAGCCGCAGTTCGATCACCACCTGGGTGGGGCCGTATTCACTGAGGCGGCACCCAAGGTCCTGAAAGAATCCCGTTAGCGAGGCTTCCACCTTCTGTAGCGAGGTGTCGGAGCAAGACTGATCGGACATGTAGAAGTATCGGGCTAGGGCTTGCGCAGCAGGGTGGCAGTCTTTAGATGCCCGGTCAATCATGTGGAATGCCATTCCGCTATGCGAAATTGCTGTCAGGTCGACGGAGCGAATTGCAGTCGCACGATGGCAGTGCTGCGGGGCCTGCCAGCGTCGCGCATTCGATCGGTCTTCCCGCTTCGATCGATCGCGGGATGCGCCAGCCATGTTGCAGATGAACGAGCCGAGCGGCTTAAGTTGGCTCGGGTACGGCCGCTAACGCTGGGGTGAACTCCGATAACGGCATGTTGCTACTAAGGCACACTGGTCTTTAGCGGAGCGTACGGGTAAAACGTCGGATCGTTCCGGCAAGAGTAAGAGGCGTCCATGAGTCCCGCCAACCGTCACCCCAAGGCCGTCGTGTTCCATGCCGCGCTGGTCGTCGGTCTGCTGCTCATGCATTACTGGCTGGCGCCGCCGATGCTGGTAACTGCCGTTCTGCTACTGGCTGCGTCGCTCTGGCCGTGGTTCACGACGGGGCTGGCAGCGCAAGGCAGCGCTTCGGTCGACGACGGCCCCTCACAGGTCTTCACCGAGCTGAGCAAGAACCTGTCGCGCAATACCTGCCACAACGCGCTGTCTGCCGCCCAGGTCGCATTCAGCGCCGAGCAATTGGCCAATCGCTTGCAGTCGCAGCTGCAGGCCGTCAGTGAAATTGCCAATGGTGCTCAGGCCATCGCGGCTACGGAGCAGGCCAGTGCCGAGCGCGCGCGGCAGACGCTGGAGGCTGCCCAAGCCGTGCGCCAGCGCAGCGATGCCGGACAAGCCGAACTGCAGCGGGCGATCGAGCGGATGCAACAGCTCAGTGCGCAGACGCATGCCAGTCGCGAACTGATCGATGGCCTCTCTGCGCGCACCGAAGAGATTCGCCAGATCACTGATGTGATCCAGTCCATCGCCAGCCAGACCAATCTGCTCGCACTCAATGCTGCCATCGAGGCTGCGCGCGCCGGAGAGGCTGGCCGTGGCTTCGCCGTGGTTGCCGACGAGGTACGCAGCCTGGCGGCGCGCACGTCCAGCGCTACCGAGGAAGTCGGGCGGATGGTGGCCGATATTCGCGAACAGAGCGAGGCGGTGGTCAGTTATATCCAGCGTCAGGGCAATGAGCTGGACGCAGCGGCCGAGCAGATTGCAAATACCGGAGAGCAGCTCAGCGGCATCGCCGGCCTGGCTGGCAGCGTCGAGAGCCAGGTGGCGCAGATCACCACGGGGGCCGCCGACAACCATCAGCGCCTGACAGGCCAGTTCGTGGCGCTTGACCAACTGCGCGCGGATGCGCTGGATAGCGAGAAGCAGACGCTGCAGCTCGAGCACGCGGCCGAGCGTCTGGTGGCACAGGCCGAAAGCGCCAGCGAACAGTTGGCCGAGGTACAGCTCGACGACTATCACCAGGCGATGTTCGACCTGGCTCGGCAAGGCGCTGCGGCCATCGCCGCGCGCTTCGAGGCCGACATCCAGGCCGGGCGTATCAGCCTCGCCGACTTGTTCGATCGCAATTATCGGGCGCTGCCCAACACCGATCCGGTGAAGTACCAGACGCGCTTCGACCATTATGCGGACCAGGTGCTGCCGGCCATTCAGGAGCCGCTGCTGCTGCATCCTGCACTGGTCTATGCCATTGCCACGACCCCTGAAGGCTACGTGCCGACCCATAACCGAGCATTCAACCAGCCGCCGGTCGGTAATCCGGAGATCGATCGGGTCAACAGCCGCAGCAAGCGCCTGTTCAATGATCGTACCGGGGCTCGTTGTGGCAGCCATCAGCGGCGTGTGTTGCTGCAGACCTACAGCCGCGACACCGGCGAGCTGATGCATGACCTGTCCGTTCCGATCATGGTCGGCGGGCGTCACTGGGGCGGGCTGCGGCTGGGCTATCGGCCCGAGGAATAGCATTCGGCCATGCAGGTTGGCGCTATAGCCCTGTGTGTGACAGGGCCGCAAGCGCCCGCAACGGCTAAGCTTGGCTGATCGCAATTGCCTGGGACTGCGCCCAATGAAAACCCTCACCGATCACCTGGCCCAGTACGCCGCCTACCACCGCGACCCGCGCAACCTGCTCACCCATTTCGTCGGCATTCCGCTGATCGTCATGGCGGTGGCCGTTCTGCTGTCGCGCCCGGGGCTGTCATGGGCAGGACTCTGGATCAGCCCGGCGGCAATGCTGTCGTTTGCCGCTGCGGTTTTCTATCTTCGCCTGGATCTGCGCTACGGCCTGCTGATGAGCACCGTGCTGCTGCTATGTCTCTGGCTGGGCGCGGGGCTCGCCGCTGCTGCCACGGCGCTCTGGCTGGGGGTGGGGCTCGGCCTGTTCGTGCTCGGTTGGATCATCCAGTTCGTCGGCCATTATTTCGAAGGTCGAAAGCCAGCGTTCGTCGACGATCTGAGCGGGCTGATCATCGGGCCGCTTTTCGTAGCGGCCGAGATCGGCTTCATGCTTGGTTTGCGCGAGTCGCTGCGCCAGGCCATCGAGGCACGCGTCGGTCCGGTGCGCCTGCGTCAGTCAGTAGCGCGCGGCTGAGTGCATCAGGGCCTGACAGCCATCCACTGGTCGCTGAGGCTACGGGCATGGCGGTCGACCGTGATCGGCGCGAAGGGGCGGCCCGAGGCGGTAGTGAAATTATTGCTGCCGCTGTTCATGTCCTCCAGCGCCACCTTGAGAAAATCCCAGCGGGTCTTAAGCCTGGCCAGCGCCGGGTCGTGCTTGTCATCCAGTTCCGCCAGTTGCGCATCGATGGCTGGCACCAAACCGCGCTCGTCCTGCCCGAGGTAGGTGTCCGGCTGCTCGCGAGCGATCTCGAAGGAACCGATATAGGCGCGACTCAGATACTGCACGGCGAGATACTCGACCTTCGCCGGCAATTCCGCCCGCGCGTCTGCGCCCTGTTGCTCGCGAACCGCGGACAGGAAGTCGCGCAGCGCCTTGCTCAGCTGCAACGGCCAGCCCCAGGGCATGTCGTCCTCCTCGTAACCGAAGCTCGCCCCTTCGCGCAGTCGGGCCTGAAGCGCCTGATGGCTTTCGCGTAGTGCACTGGTGGGGGCGGGAACGTCGAGCAAAGCGGCATTCAGCGCCTGGATGTCTGCTTCCAGGCGCATCAGGTGGGCCTTCTGGAAACCTTCGCCGCGGTAGAGCAGCAGGCTGCTGGTGGCGCGGTTCGCGTGGATCTGCATGCTTTGCAGGGGTGCGATTGGCTCGGCCTGGGCTGCTTCGGTGAAGCCGGGCAGCATCGCCAGTATCAGCAGTAGCCAGAAACGAGTGAAACGATTCATCGTCGTGCTCCTTTCTTATTTTTATAGAAGCGCTGCGTGCAGGTTGGCAGCGATCCGAGCCTAGCGGAGTGCTGGCCAAGTGGTATCACCCCAAAGAATGATTTGTGCCGCTTTGCAGTCAATCAGGCGGTATCGTGCGACAGTCGGACGCGATCGCTAGAGCATCTTCTCGAGGCCGATAAAGGTGGCGAACCAGGCATTGAAACGGCGCCAGAGCCCGCCCGGCTCCTTTTCGATGACGCGCAGGCGGCCGTTGTCCTCGGCAATCCAGACCATCCTGCTGTGCCCGTCGCGCTCCTCCAGGCGTACCTCGTAGCTCAGGGCCGGTGACATGCCTTCGAGCGTCAGACGGTGGACTTCGCGGGCCAGCTCCCTGCTTTGCACCAGAATTCCCACTTCGCTGTTCCATAACACCGAGCGTGGATCGAGGTTCAGCGAGCCAATGAATACCCTCTCCTGATCGAAAACCGCGGCCTTGCTGTGCAGGCTGGATTCCGATTCGCCGAGGAAACTGTACGACGGCTCCTGGTCCGGCTGCCGGCGCAGTTCGAACAGGCGTATTCCCAGCGTCAGCATCTCTTCGCGATAAGGGCCGTAACCGCCATGAACGGCTGGCACATCGGTGGCCTCCAGCGAGTTGGTGAGGATACGCACGCTGACGCCTGCTCCGGCGCGGTCGGCCAGGTATTGCACGCCGCTGTCGGTGGGCACGAAGTAGGCGGAAACCAGCGTCAGCTCGCGGCTCACGGTCCGCAGGGCGGGGGCGAGTTGCGTAGTCAGCAGCAGCGAGGTATCCGGTACGCCTTCGGCGAGCAGTTTTTGCGGCGCGTCCCACAGTGCTTCGGCGGGCGCCCAGATGAGTTCGCCCAGCCATTGCGCCAGTTGCGGGCGCTGCTTGTAGCGCATCAGGCGTCGATACTGCTCGCTGTTTTCGTGACGCGCCTGCTGCAGGTAGTCACGCAACTTCTGCCGCGCTTTGTCCAGGCTGGCTTGCCGTGGTTGCTGCCAGAGAAAATGCTGGATGGGCACGCTCAGTTGATCGTTCCAGTATTCATCGAAGCTCTGTGCCAGCTGCTCGGCTACCGGTCCCGCGCCGAGCAGGTCGATATCGGTGAAGTTGATGCCCTGATCCGCCTCGAAATACTCGTCGCCCAGGTTGCGGCCTCCGACGATCGCCAGGCTACCATCGACCAGCATCAGCTTGTTGTGCATGCGCCTGTGCTGCAGTGACAGGTGCAGCAGGCGGCCCAGGGTCCTGGTGACGGCATTGCTGCGCCCGAGGTGAAGAGGGTTGAAGACACGAATCTGGATGTTGGGGTGCGCGGCCAGCGTCGCGATCTGGTAGTCCTGCCCGTCGCTGGTGGTGTCGTCCAGCAGCAACCGCACGCGAACGCCGCGATCGGCTGCCTGCAGCAGTTCGTCGATCAGTGCGCGGGTGGTCAGGCCGTCGTGGACGATGTAGTACTGCACGTCCAGGCTGAGCTGCGCGGCGCGAATCATTTCGCTACGGGCGGCGAACGCCTCGGTGCTTTCGGCCAGCAGGCGAAAGCCCGAATGGCCGGCCGGGTGGCCGGCGGCGAGCTGCTGTATGCGCCGGCCCAGTGCTGACGCCTCCGGTGCCACTGCATAGGACTCGCTCGGCTCGGGGTGGCTGGCACAGCCGGCCAGCAGCACCAGCAGCAAAACGGTCAGGTAGGCGCGCAAGTTTTCTCCGGCTATGCATCCTTTCATTCATGCTTGGACGTTGCGCTTCGTCCGAAAATTCAGAAACGGTCCTTCAGTCGATACCAGAGCATGCCCAGGGCCAGCAGTGGCGAGCGCAGGGCAGGCCCGCCGGGGAAGGTCGGATGTGGCACCTTGGCGAACAGGTCGAAGCCACTGTCCTGCTGCCCGGCAATGGCCTCAGCGAGCAGTCGGCCCGCCAGGTGCGTGGCGTTCAGGCCATGCCCGGAATAGGCCTGGGCATAGAACACGTTGCTGTGCTCCGGCAGGCGGCCGATCTGCGGCAGGCGGTTGGCGCCGATGCCGATCATCCCGCCCCACTGGAAGTCGATGCCGATGCCGACGAGCTGCGGAAATACCTCGAGCATCTTCGGCTGCATGTAGGCGGCGATGTCCTTGGGGTCGCGCCCCGAATAGTGACAGGCACCACCGAACAGCAGCCGGCCATCGGCGGAGAGGCGGAAGTAGTCGAGTGCCACCCGCTGGTCGCAGACCGCCGTGTTCTGCGGCAGCAATTCCCGGCGCAGGGGTTCGGGCAGCCGCTCGGTGGCGATGATGTAGCTGCCGGCTGGCAGCACCTTGCCGGCGAGTTTCGGCTGCAGGCCCTTGAGGTAGGCGTTGCAGGCCAGGACGAGATTGTCCGCCTGTACCACGCCCTGCCGCGTATGGACCCGCACCTGCGGGCCGTACTCGATGCGTTCGACGGCCGATTGCTCGAACAGGCGCACACCCAGCGATTGCGCGGCGGCGGCTTCGCCAAGCGCGAGGTTCAACGGGTGCAGGTGCCCCGAGCCCATGTCCAGCAGGCCGCCGAGGTAGCGTTGGGAGCCAACCACCGCGGCCAGGTTGGGGCGTGACACGCGCTGCAGGGGATGTGGATAGCCCAGGCGCAGCAGGTCGGAATAGTCTTCGTCGAAGCTCTTCAGATGCCGGGGTTTGGTCGCCAGGTCGCAATAGCCCCAGGTCAGGTCGCAGTCGATGGCGTAGCGCTCGATGCGCTGGCGGACGATGTCCACCGCTTCGAAGCCCATGCGCTTGAGTTCGTCGACGCCTTCTTCGCCGAGGACTCTGCCGAACTGCTCGACATCATGCCCGACGCCGCGAATCAGCTGGCCGCCATTGCGTCCGCTGGCACCCCAGCCGATGCGTTGCGCTTCCAGCAGGATGACGCTGAAACCGCGTTCGGCCAGTTCGATGGCTGTGTTGAGGCCGGAGAAGCCGCCGCCGACGATACACACGTCGGCCCGTTGTTCGCCTTGCAACGATTCGCAAGCAAGCTCGCGATTGACGCTGGCGGCATAGTAGGAGGGCGCATGTACGCTGTCGTTCGACGCGGATGCCTGATGCTTTATCGAAGAGTCATATGTCTGCATGCGCCTAGGGTAGACCGGAGCGATGCCGCGGAGCAAAGCCGAACCTTACCAGCGGTGGCATGCGATACCTGTCATGGTGCTGCTGCCCGGCTTCTAGCCGCTCTAGTCCGGGACGGGCAGGTCGAGTGATTCCTTGATCTCTTCCATCACGATATAGCTCTTCGATTCGCGCACATGCGGCAGCTTCAGCAGGATGTCGCCGAGCAATTTGCGATAGGAGGCCATCTCCGAGATGCGCGCCTTGACCAGGTAATCGAAGTCGCCGGACACCAGGTGACACTCCAGTACATGGGGCAGCTTGAGCACGGCTCGGCGGAATTCCTCGAAGATGTCGCCGGACTTGTACGCCAGGCTGATCTCGACGAATACCAGCAGGCCCGCCTTGAGGTGCTGCGGATTCAGCCTGGCCGAGTAGCCCATAATGATGCCCTCGCGCTCCAGGCGGCGTACCCGCTCGGTACATGGGGTGGTCGACAGGCCGACGCGCTCGCCCAGTTCGGTGAACGGCAGGCGTCCTTCAGCCTGCAGGATGCGCAGGATATGGCGGTCGATCTTGTCCAGTTCGCGACGTGTCTGATGCCGGGTTCTCAAGGGATATACCCTCCATTAAAAGCAATCGAGGCGTGGAAAAATGCCAAAGATAGCTTTTTATATGGTGAATATCACTGCATAGGCCTTCTTATACTCCGCTCAATAGTGATCTGGAAAAGCCCGTTGCAACGGGTGGGAGGCAGCAATGCGTGTACTGGTATTGGGTAGCGGTGTGGTTGGCACTGCCAGCGCCTACTATCTGGCGCGAGCCGGTTTCGAGGTAGTCGTGGTCGATCGGCAGCCGGCGGTGGCGATGGAAACCAGCTTCGCCAATGCCGGCCAGGTGTCGCCCGGTTATGCCTCGCCCTGGGCTGCCCCCGGCGTTCCGTTCAAGGCGATGAAGTGGCTGTTGCAGCGCCACGCACCACTGGCCATCAAGCTCACCGGTGACGTCGACCAGTACCTGTGGATGGCGCAGATGCTGCGCAACTGCACCGCAGCCCGCTATGCGGTGAACAAGGAGCGGATGGTGCGGCTGTCCGAATACAGTCGCGATTGCCTCGACGAATTGCGTGCCGAAACCGGTATCGGTTACGAGGGACGCCAGCTCGGTACCACACAGTTGTTCCGCACCCAGGCGCAGCTGGATGCGGCGGCCAAGGACATCGCCGTACTGGAACGTTCCGGCGTGCCCTACGAGCTGCTGGATCGTGCGGGTATCGCGCGGGTCGAGCCGGCCCTGGGGAAAGTGGCGCACAAGCTGAGTGGCGCTCTGCGCCTGCCTAACGACCAGACCGGCGATTGCCAGATGTTCACCTCGCGCCTGGCCGAAATGGCCGTGGAGCTTGGGGTCGAGTTCCGTTTCGAACAGAATATCCAGCGTCTCCAATATGCCGGCGACCGGATCGACGGGGTATGGATCGACGGCAAGCTGGAGACGGCAGACCGCTACGTGCTGGCGCTCGGCAGCTACAGCCCGCAGATGCTCAAGCCGTTGGGCATTCGCGCTCCGGTCTATCCGCTCAAGGGCTACTCGCTGACCGTGCCGATCAGCGATCCGGCGATGGCGCCGCAATCGACCGTGCTCGATGAAACCTACAAGGTGGCCATTACCCGGTTCGATCAGCGTATCCGAGTTGGTGGCATGGCCGAGATTGCCGGGCATGACCTCTCGCTCAATCCGCGTCGGCGGGAAACCCTGGAAATGGTCGTCGGCGATCTGTTCCCGATGGGCGGTGATCCGGCCGAAGCGGAATTCTGGACCGGGCTGCGACCGGCGACGCCGGATGGGACACCGATCATCGGTGCCACTCCCTATCGCAACCTGTTCCTTAACACTGGCCATGGTACGCTCGGCTGGACCATGGCCTGCGGCTCCGGCCGGGTGCTCGCCGATCTGCTGGCTTCCAGGCGCCCGCAGATCAGCACCGAGGGGCTGGACATCTTCCGTTATGGCAAGCGTAAGGAAACCCGTAAACATGCCCATCCGGCGGCTGCACACTGAAACCCGCTACAGCGAGGCGGTCATCCACAACGGCGTGGTGTATCTGTCCGGACAGTTGGCCGATGATCTGGCCGGCGACATCCGCCAGCAGACCCGCGAAACCCTGGCGAGCATCGAGCGCTTGCTGGACGAGGTCGGCACCAGCAAGGCCCGGCTGTTGTCAGCGACGATCCATCTCAAGGATATCGCTGCCGACTACGCCGGTATGAACGAGGTATGGGACGCCTGGCTCGCGGCGGGCACGGCGCCGGCACGTACCACGGTCCAGGCGCTGATGTACGTACCCGAAGTGCGGGTGGAAATCACCGTCGCCGCCGCGATGCCCGTTCTCGCCGGTCCGGTGCTCTGAGTCCCGATGCGGGCGACCGACGTTTCGATCAGAGTGTTGTAAATTCTGAACGCCATTGCCATGATAAGCCCCCTCATCGCTTCGCTCTTGAAAGGGGGCTCCCGTATTGGACGTCGGCGTTCGACTGCAAACCATCCGCAAGCTCAAGGGCCTGTCCCAGCGTGAACTCGCCAAGCGTGCAGGCGTTACCAATAGCACCATTTCCATGATCGAAAAGAACAGCGTCAGCCCGTCTATCAGCTCGCTGAAGAAGGTGCTGGGAGGTATCCCCATGTCGCTGGTGGAGTTCTTTTCGCCCGATTTCGAACAGGATGGCGACACCCCGGTGGTCTACAAGGCGGGTGAGCTGATCGATATTTCCGATGGCGCAGTGAGCATGAGGCTGGTGGGCAAGGCGCACCCGAGCCGAGCCATCGCCTTTCTCGACGAAACCTACCCGCCCGGCACCGATACCGGCGAGGAAATGCTCGCACACCAGGGCGAAGAGGCCGGCATGCTGATTCATGGCCGGCTGGAGCTGACGGTCAACGGCCAGGTGTACGTACTGGAAACCGGCGACAGTTACTATTTCGAGAGCAGCAAACCGCATCGCTTCCGCAATCCGTTCGACGAGCCTGCTCGTCTGATCAGTGCGACGACCCCGGCCAATTTCTGAGCGGCCGTGGCAGCTGCTGCTGCATCGCCCGTTGCGACAATGGGTCGCGGCTAGGCCCCGTGCCGGCAAGGGTTGTTTCGGCGGGCCAGGCTTGCCGCTATACTAGCGCCCGCCTGCGTAACCGTGGCCGCGGGCGTGTCTAGCCACAATGAGGGTGTAAGGTGAACCTGATTAAGAAGATCCTGGTAGCACAGACTGCCGTAGTGGCCCTGTGGGCAATGAGCGCTCAGGCTGCGACTGACGAAGCCATCGCCGAGCGTCTCAAGCCGGTGGGCGAAGTATGTATTCAAGGTGAAGAGTGTGCCGCTGCTGGTGCCGGCGCTGCCGCCGCCGCAGGTGGCGCAGCCCGCAGTGGTGCCGATGTGTACGGCAAATTCTGTACTGCCTGCCACAGTTCCGGCCTGCTGAACTCGCCGAAAACCGGTGACACTGCCGCCTGGTCCGCACGTGCCGATGCTGCGGGTGGCCTGGATGGCCTGCTCAAGCATGCCATCAGCGGTATCAATGCCATGCCGCCGAAAGGTACCTGTGGCGATTGCTCCGATGACGAGCTGAAGGCTGCGATCCAGCACATGTCCGGCCTCTGATCGAGCGTCTGGCATTATCGACACGGCCGCCTTCGGGCGGCTTTGTCGTTTCTGCGGGGAGCAAAGCGCGGCTGGTTCGAGTCGAACGGCTACAGGCCGGATGCAATCGACGCCAGAGGAGCCCTGCATGCCCAGTACCGCACCACAACCCGAGCAGTTGCGCCTGACCAGCGACGGACGCACCCCCAACAGCCCGCATCCGGTACTGATCTATCGTCAGCTGCCGTTGGCCGGGCCGAGTCCCGCGGACGCCTTCGAGCGGCTGTTCGACAGCCATCTCTGGCCTTCGGCCTGGCGTGGCACCGTCTATGACTATCACCACTACCATTCCACCGCCCATGAGGTGCTGGGCGTGGCCAGCGGCTGGGCGCGGCTCAAGCTGGGAGGCGAGCAGGGACAGGAGGTCGATCTGCGCGCCGGCGATGCGCTGGTGCTGCCAGCCGGGACCGGGCATTGCGCGTTGCAGGCGAGCGAGGATTTTCAGGTGGTGGCGGGCTATCCCGTCGATCAGCAGTACGACATGCAGCGACCGGATGCGGCCACGCACGACCAGGCACGCGAGCGCATCGCCCGGGTCGGCGTGCCCGTCAGCGATCCGCTGGCGGGCACCCAGGGTGCGCTGGTGACGCTCTGGCGTGGCGAGGCGGCGCCGGTCAGTCGATGAACTGCACTTCGCCGTTGGCCAGCGAGGCGACCCGTGCCAGCGACTCGATGCGATAGCCCGCTTCTTCGAGTTCCTGGCGGCCGGTCTGGAATGACTTTTCGATCACGATACCGAGGCCGGCGATGCTGGCACCGGCCTGGTTGATGATTGAGATCAGGCCCTTGGCCGCTTTGCCGTTGGCCAGGAAGTCATCGATGATCAGCACGCGGTCGGCGTCGGAGAGGTGATTGGTTGAAATCGCGATGGTGCTTTCGACCTGCTTGGTGAAGGAATACACCGAAGCGGTCAGCAGATGGTCGGTCAGCGTCAGCGATTGATGCTTGCGGGCGAAAATCACCGGCACGCCCAGCTCCAGTCCCGCCATGATCGCCGGGGCGATGCCGGAGGCCTCGATGGTGACGATCTTGGTGATGCCCTCGTCGCGGAACCGCCGGGCGAATTCCTGGCCGATCTGCTGCATCAGCACGGGGTCGATCTGATGGTTCAGGAAGGCATCGACCTTGAGCACTCGGTCGGACAGTACGACGCCTTCATTGCGGATCTTCTGTTTCAGCTGTTCCACAAACGCGCTACCTCAAGCGTGGGCGGCTCGGTACCCCTGACGATTCGCGCTCCCGAAAGCCGACTGGGCGCTGCGCCATGATGGCGAGCGCCCAGCCCGATTCGATCCTGCATCCATTCGCCAGCGTTTCCCGCAGCCTGGAAAGCCGCGCATTCTCGCTCAATTCCATGCTCGGGTCCAAGTGGACCGTTCAGTCCGCTATTTCGAACGACAGCCGGCGAGCGCCCGCCGCCCCATCGAACAGCGACATTTGGCGGGGCGAATGGCGGCGGGGTAATGGCTAACGCAGTGCGCCGTCGCGGTCAGCCTGCAGTATTCCGGCGATGTTCAGCCGAACAGCTGCTGCTTGCGCCGCAGCCAGCGGTAGCCGTAAGGTCCGAGCCCGAGCTTCAAGGGCGACCCTTCCGGCTGGCCGTATTCGCGATCGGCGAGTACGTCGACCATGTCCTGAAGGTCATCGGCCTGAATCGTCACGGTTGTCTCCCGGTCCGCCAGATTGACCAGCATGAGCACCGTGGAGCCGTTGTCGTGACGAATGGCGAATACCGCGGGATCGTCGACCCCGACTGTCTGGCGCTCGCCAATACCGATTTCGCGCAGACCGATGCGGGTGCGGATCATGTTGCCGGTGCGCGCCATCAGCGAGTCGCTGCGCAGAGTCTGGGCGAACACGTTGATTTTCGCGTAGCTGAACGGACCCTCGTCGATCAACGGCGCGGCCAGCTCGCCAGTGGTGCAGGAAAAACCGGCGTTGGCTCGTTGGACCACTGCATGGGCGTGCACACGGCCTCCCGTTCCGGGCGTTCCATATCATCGCCCATGCCGATCTCCTCGCCGTAGCGGATGATCGGCGTGCCCGGAAGTGAAAACAGCAGGGCGTGGCTGGCGGCAATGCGGCGTTCATCGCCATCGAGCATGGGCGCGAGCCTTCGGCGGATGCCGCGGTTGTAGGCGCGCATCCGCGGGTCGGGGGCGAAGGTTTCCATCACCTCGTTGCGCTCGCTTTCGTTCAGGCGATCCAGGCTCAGTTCGTCATGGTTGCGAATCCATAGCGCGTACTGTGAGTGGCTCGGCGGCAGTGGCTGGCCGTTCAGGGCGCGGCACAGGGGCTCTGCCCGTTGTCGCGCCAACGCCAGGAAGAAGTGGTTGTTGGTCCAGAAATCGAGCAACAGGGTGACGCGGTCGGCCTCGTCGCCAAAATACTCGACGTACTTCTCCGGATCGGTATCGATCTCGCCGAGCAGCACGGTTTCCGGGCGGCGCATGGTGACGAAATCACGCATATGCTCAAGCAGCCAGTAGCCCTTTTTCAGGTCGCCGCCGCCAGCCTGGCGCACCATATGCACGGCCGCGTCGATGCGAAAGCCGGAGACGCCCAGGCGCAGCCAGAACGACATGACTCGCTCGATCTCGTGGATCACCCGCGGGTTGGTCAGGTCAAGATCCGGCTCGTGCTTGTAGAACAGATGGCGGTAGTACTGCCCGGCCTGCTCGTCCCAGGTCCAGACGCTGTCCTCCACCGTCGGGAAGACCGGCTCGATGGAGTCGTCCGGCTCGTCGGCCCAGATGTAATAGCCGCGGTAGGGCGAGTTGCGGTCCCGGCGGGCCTCCTGGAACCACTTGTGCTCGCTGGAGGTGTGTTGCACCAGCAGTTCGACGATCACATGCAGGCCCAGCTCCTCGGCCTTCTCCAGCAGCGCGACCATGTCGGCCAGGTCGCCGAAGCGCGGTGCAACCTGCAGGTGATCGGTGACGTCGTAACCGGCGTCGCGAAAGGGCGATGCGTAGAACGGCATGATCCACACCGCGGTGGCGCCCAGTCCGCGGATGTAGTCCAGGCGTTCGGTGATGCCGCGCAGGTCGCCGCAGCCGTCGCCGTTGCTGTCGCGAAACAGGGCGGGATCGACCTGATAGATCACCGCGTTGCGATACCAGAGTGGGCGCATGCTCAGGTCTCCCTCGGACGCAGGATCAGCGCCTGGCCGGCTGCCAGGCGGCCGTCGAACGATTCGTCTTCCCCGATGCCATCGCTGGCGATCTGCACCGTCCAGTGATCGCTCTGCGGGAAGGCGTGTGGGTGATCGGAAAAATTGATGCAGACCAGCCGGCGATCCTCGCCAAGCTGCCTGCGATAGGCCAGCACCTCGGGATGCGAAGGCAGCTCCTCGAAATCACCGTGGTGCAGCGCCGGGCTGGCCTTGCGCGTGGCCAGCAGGCGCTGATAGAGCGCGAACATCGAGTTCGCCGCGCCGACCTGCCGTTCCGCCGCCAGTTCGTCCGCTTCGGGTGGAAAAGGCAGCCAGGGCGTCGCGCCATTCCAGCCATGCGGCGGTTTGGCTTGCCAGGGAATCGGCGCCCGGCAGCCATCACGTCCGCCCGGATCGATACGTCTTTCGGCAGTGATCGGCGCATCTTCCAGGCCCAGCTCTTCGCCCTGGTAGATGAACGGCGTGCCACGCAATGTCAGCAGCAGCAACGCGGCAGCCCGTGCGGCGCGCTCGCAGCCCTGGTAGCGGCTGCGCTGGCGCACGTTGTCGTGGTTGGACAGCACCCAGGTCGGCCAGGCGCCAGCTGGCTGCAGCCAATGCTCGACCTCGCGGATGCAGGTGCGAAACAGCACCGGGTCCCAGGGCGCATCGAGCGGATTGAAGTTGAAGGCCAGGTGCAGCTCGTCGCCGGCGCCGTAGTACTGCAGCACGCGCTCGGTGGAGCGGATATTCACCTCGCCGACCAGCATGCGCTCGCCCGGGTAGCTTTCGACCAGCTTGCGCAGGCCGCGCAGAACCTCGTGGCTGTAGGGCTGGTCGTTGAAGTCGGAGAGCGGCTGGCCGGCCTGGCAGCGCGGGTCGTCGGCGAAACTCGGGTCCTTGCCAGTGCAGTGGATGACGTCGATGCGAAAGCCGTCGACGCCGCGCTCGAGCCAGAAGCGCAGCACGCCGTGCATCGCCTCGACGACTTCCGGGTTGCGCCAATTGAGGTCCGGCTGCTTGGCGAGGAACAGGTGCAGGTAGTACTGCTGGGTGTGCTCGTCCCAGGTCCAGGCGCTGCCGGCGCCCAGCGCGGCGCGCCAGTTGTTCGGTTGGTCGCGCCAGATGTACCAGTCGCGCTTGGGGTTATCCCGCGAGCTGCGCGATTCGATGAACCAGGGGTGTTCGTCCGAGCTGTGATTGGGCACGAAATCGAGCAGCACGCGAATGCCGCGGGCGTGGGCTTCGCCGATCAGCCGGTCGATGTCCTCCAGCGAGCCGAACAGCGGGTCGATGTCGCAGTAGTCGCTGATGTCGTAGCCGGCGTCGGCCATGGGTGAACGGAAGATCGGCGACAGCCAGAGCGCATCGACGCCCAGCGCCTGCAGGTGATCCAGATGGTGCAGCACGCCATTGAGGTCGCCGATGCCATCGCCATTGCTGTCGGCGAAGGAGCGCGGGTAGATCTGATAGACGGTCGCGCCGATCCACCAGGGTGTTCGGGTTGTCTCGCTCATGCTCTGCACCCCCCATGCGTCTCGCTTGCGGCCGGCCCTGCACCGCCGCTCTGTCAGGTTACGACTGGTCATCGGCGCATGGGTTCGTCGGTTCATTGATCGGGGTCGAACGCAAGGCCGGATACTGCGCCTAAGCTAGCATCTGACTTTCAATCCGCTCCGAGGAGATTTGCCATGCTGCGTATTGCCATCAATGGGTATGGGCGTATCGGTCGCGCGGTCGTGCGCGCGCTGTTCGAACGCGGGCTGCAGGACCGGGTACAGGTGGTCGCCATCAACGATCTCAGCGAGCACCGGACGCTGGTGCATCTGACGCGCTTCGATTCGACCTTCGGTCGCTTTCCCGAACCGGTCGAGCTGCAGGGGGATTCGATGGTGGTGCGTGGCCAGTCCATTCGCCTGCTCGCCGAGCGCGATGCGACCCAGCTGCCATGGAAGGCCCTGGCTGTCGACGTGGTGCTCGAATGCACCGGCAAGTTCAAGCAGCGCTCGCAGATCGAGCAGCACCTGCAGGCTGGCGCCGGCCGGGTGTTCGCCTCGCATCCCCTGGAGGACGCCGACCTGACCGTGGTTTACGGGGTCAATCATGAGCTGCTCGGTGCCAGCCAGCAGGTGATTTCCAACGCCTCGTGTACCACCAATTGCCTGGCCCCGCTGGCCAAGGTGCTGCACGAAGCGCTGGGTATCCGTCAGGGACTGCTCAATACCGTGCACTCCTATACCAACGACCAGAGCCTGCTGGACAAGGCCCACAAGGACCTCTACCGCGCCCGCGCGGCGGCCGAATCGATGATTCCCTCGACCACCGGGGCGGCCAAGGCGATCGGCCTGGTCCTGCCGGAACTGGCCGGGCGTCTGGATGGCCTGGCGGTGCGGGTGCCGACGCCGAACGTGTCGCTGGTCGACCTGACCTTCACCGCCGAGCGTGCGCCGGCGGGCGTCGAGGAGGTCAACCAGATCCTGCGCGAAGGCGCGAAGAACATGCTGCCCGGCGTGATGGAGTGCAACGACCTGCCGCTGGTTTCCCGCGATTTCTTCGGCCACCCGACGTCGTGCGTGGCCGATCTCAACCACACCCGGGTTCAGGGCGACCTGGTGAAGGTGTTGGCCTGGTATGACAATGAATGGGCCTTTTCCAACCGCATGCTGGATGTCCTGCTGGCATGGGGCGCAGCCGGTGCGGCCGCATGAGGCCGTTTGCATAGCCTTGTGCCCAGGGCTTCGAGCGCGCGGCGGACACGGCTAGAGTCCGCAACTGCGCTCGATTGCCTGTCTGCATTCGAGCAGCCCCTGGCGCAAGCGCTCCAGGGCCGATTCGAAGCGGAAGGCGGGCGCCAGTATGCATAGCGCGTACGTCACCCCGCCCACGTGCAGCGCGGTGCCGATGGCGCATACGCCCTGGACATGCTCCTCCCTGTCATAGGAGAAGCCGTGCAGGCGAACCTGGGCGAGCTCCCTGTGCAGCGCCGCGCGGCTGTTGATGGTGCGCGCGGTGAGCTGAGGCAGGGGATCGGGCAGCAGGCCGTCGATGGTTTCCTCGGGCAGGTCGGCCAGCAGGGCCTTGCCGGCACTGGTGGCATGCATTTGCAGAAACTGCTCTGGCATCGGCGCCACGCGCAGTTCCTGGCTGGAGACGAGCGCGTGGACGATACCTAGCGTGGTGCCTTTGGCCTGGATCAGGCAGACGGTCTCGTCGCATGCTTCTGCCAGGCTCTGGAGATGCGGCCTGGCCAGGCTGACGAGGTCGCCATTGACCCTTGACGCCAGTCGCAGGATTGCCGGCCCCAGGCGCATGCCACCCGGTGCGGCTTCCACCAGGCCTTCGACTTCCAGCGCGGCAACCAGGCGCTGCACGGTGGAGCGGGGCAGGGCGATGGCCTTTGCGATGGCGCCAAGGCTCATGCCCTTGTTCTGACCTTCGAGTGCACGCAAGACCGCTGCCGCACGGCTGATGACCTGGATCGCCCCGCGGCCGGCATCGTCCTGGTTGTTTGCTGTGCTGGTAGTCATCGGTTCGCCTGTGTTGTGCCTGTATCGTTATACGGTACACTGCACCGAATATTTCCATCCATCGAAATTTTCGGAGCCCTCGGTCATCCGTGGGTAGCTCTTATCATGGTCGCGTCTGCAATTCGAGAATCGGCTGCTGCGACAGCGGTTGCGGCGAGCCCGTCGCTGCCCACGCCGTTCACCTTTCGGCTGGCGCTGGGGCTGGTCGGGGTATTGCTGGCCACCCTGACCGCCGGCATCAATAGCCGGATCACCTCGATCGCTCTCGCCGATCTGCGCGGCGCATTCGGCATCAGCTATGACGCCGGCACCTGGGTCACTGCCAGTTATGTAGCCGCCGAGGTCGCGGCCATGTTCATTGCGCCCTGGCTGGCCGTGACCTTCTCGCTGCGCCGCTTCGGCATCGGCATGACGCTGATCTTCGCCGGGTTGGGCGTGCTGTGCCCGTTGGCGCCGAACGCCGACAGCCTGATTCTGTTACGCATCCTGCAAGGGCTGGCGGCCGGTTCGCTGCCGCCGCTGCTGATGACCGCCGCACTGCGCTTTCTTCCCTGGCACGCGAAGATCTACGGCCTGGGTGCCTATGCGTTGACCGCGACCTTCGGGCCGAACCTCGCACTGCCACTGTCGGCCTTATGGACCGAGGCGGTTGGCTGGCAGTGGGTGTTCTGGCAGATCGTACCGCCCTGTCTGCTCGGCGCTAGCCTGATCGCCTATGGCCTGCCGCAAGACCCCCTGCGCCTGGAACGTTTCAGGCAGGCGGACTGGCAGGGTGCGCTACTCGGCTGCCTCGGGATTGTCTTTCTGGTGCTCGCGCTGGAGCAGGGCGAGCGGCTCGATTGGCTGAATTCCGAACTGATCAGGGCGCTGCTGCTGGGCGCGGCAGTGCTGTTGCCGTTGTTCCTGCTGCACGAGTGGTTTCACCCCCTGCCGCTGATCAAGCTGCAACTGTTCGCCCGGCGTAATTTTGCCTATGGCGTCTCGACGCTGGCGCTGATGATGCTGGTCGTGACTGCCGGCAACCTGCCGCTGCTGTACATGAGCCAGGTGCACGGCTTTCGGCCGGTGCAGGTCGCGCCGTTGGCGCTGGGCCATGCGCTGGCGCAACTGCTGCTGGCGCCCCTGGTGGCCACGTTGATCAATCGCCGGACCGTGGATGCCCGTTGGGTGGCAGGTGCCGGGCTGCTGCTGATGATCTGCGCGTGCCTGGCCGGAAGCCGGCTGACTTCCGCCTGGGCAGTGGAGAATTTCTATCTGAGCCAGGTGCTTCAGGCCATGGGCCAGCCGATGGTGGTCGTGCCGCTTTTGATGATTTCGACCGGCGTGGTGCATCCCATGGAAGGACCGTTCGCCTCCGCCATGGTCAATGGGATTCGCGGCATCTGCAGCGTCATCGGCGTAGCCCTGATGGACGCCTTGCTCAGCCATCGCGAGCAGTTCCATTCCTTCGTTCTGCTCGATCAGCTCGGGGCGCAGTCCGGGTTCTGGAACGGCGCGAACCTGGCTGATGTTGCCGGACGTGTCCGCGACCAGGCCCACGTGCTGTCCATGGCCGATGCCTACCTGAGCATCATCGGCGTGCTGATGCTGATGTTGCTCTTGTTGGTTTTTTTACCCACGCGTGCCTATCCACCGCAACCGCCGGCCGTTGCCGCCACTCGTTGAGTCTTTTATGAACGCCAAACTATTAATGCTCCCCATGGCCGCCGCCCTGCTCATCGGCGGATTTTTTGTAGTTGCCGGCCCATCGGATACCAGCACCTACGATGCCTATGTGCGTGCCGATGCCACGTGGATTGCGCCGAAGATCGCCGGGCACGTGGCCGAGGTGCTGGTGCAGGACCACCAGCGCGTGCAGGCCGGCCAGCCGCTCGTGCGCCTGGATGATCGTGACTATCGCGTCGCCTTGAGGCTGGCAGAAGCGGATGTCACTGCCGCCCTCGCGGCAATCGCGAATCTTCAGGCGATGCTTGTCCGCCAGGATGCGTTGATCGAGCAAACTGCTGCGACCATCCGTGCCGACAGCGCCTCGCTCAACTTCGCGCAGGCCAGTGCCGAGCGTTATCTGCGGCTGTCCAGGCTCGGCGCGGTGCCACGTGAGGAGCAGGAGAAGGCCAGTTCTGAATTGCAGCACTGGATCGCCGTGCGCGAGCGCGACCGGGCCGCGCGGACTGCTGCCAGCAAGGAAATCTTCGTGATCGAGGCGCAGATCGACCAGGCCAAGGCCGCCCTGGCCAGGGCGGAGGCGGTTCGTGATCAGGCTGCTCTGCAGCTCTCCTACACAGAGATCCTTGCGCCGTTCGAGGGCACGGTCGGTGCTCGTGCCGTCACTCCCGGCGCCTACGTTGCGCCGGGTAATAACCTGCTGGCGGTCGTCCCGCTGGCCGAGTTGTACGTGACGGCGAACTTCCGCGAAACCGAAGTGGCGAAGATCCATGCGGGGCAACCGGTCACGCTGCGCATCGATGCGCTGCCGGACGTTGAGCTGCGCGGCCATGTGGACAGCCTGGCTCCTGCGACGGGCGTCACTTTTTCGCCACTGGCGCCGGACAATGCCACAGGCAACTTCACCAAGGTCGTGCAGCGGCTGCCGGTGAAGATCGTCTTCGAACCCGGTCAGCCGGCGCTGGCGCGGTTGCGTGTGGGCATGTCGGTGGTGCCGACCTTGCTGGGCGAGAGCAGCTGAACCCCGGGCGGCTGCGCGCCGGCAACTCTGCAGAATGGACCCGGTCTGAATGACTATCCGATTCGGTGCAGGGGAATCCGAAAATGCCGGAAACGAAAGGCGCCTGGAACTGGACACTGGCCGACTTCCGTTCCGCGATTGCCGCCGCTCAGCCGACCCCCGGCTGCGGCGCAGCGGCGGCCGTCACCGCTGATATCGGCTTGGCGCTGATTCTCAAGGGGCTGCGGATCAGCGAGGTTCACGGGACTGGCGCAGAGCGCCAGCACCTTGTGCGATCGGCCGAAACGTTGCTGGGCAGGCCTGGCGCCTTTGCCGACGATGACATGCAGGCGTTCGACGATTATCTGAGTGCTGCTCGTCGCGGCCAGCCCGAAAGCCGGCAGGCGGCATCTCGCCAGACCTGCGCCGTGCCACTGGCCACGGCGCATTGCTGCCTGCAGGCGCTCGGCCTCGCCGTATCCGCCTGGCCCCTGGTGCTGCCCATGTTGCGCAGCGATGTGCAGGCCGGCGCTGTGCTCGTGCATGCCGGGCTCAGCGCCGCGCTGATCAATGTCGATGCCGATCTGCCAATGGTCGAGGACGTCGCCGAGCGCGATCTGGTTGCCCAGGCACGTCAACGGCTGCAGGAACAGGCCGATGAGCGGCTGCGGCGGTTGCTCGATCTGGTTCAGGACGCTGCTGCGCACGTCGACTGATCAGGTGCTCGCGCCGGGCCGGCTGCAGCGGCGTGTCTGCTGGCGAGCAGACGGGCTGCGAAATCAAGCGAGTAGTGACGGATCGAAAATGAGAAAAAAAGTCTCATTTTTGTTGACGGCTGGTGCGTGTTGTTTCTAGTCTGCAAGCCGAAGTGAGACATAGGGTTCCGAAATAACAAAAGAGGCCTTGAGGCCACCCTGCAATCGCCGCTTTTTCATGCACTGGCCGTTCGGTCGGGCGCTGGACCTTGCGGCTGCACACGGAGAAAGCCATGAGCCACCGCATCGTCCTGCCGCGCCTGATGGAAGTCGGCGCCGGCGCCAGTCAGCAGATCGTTTCCGTGCTTCACAACCTGGGCTGCAGCAAGCCCCTGATCGTCACCGACCGGATGATGGTCGAGCTGGGTTATGTCGCGCGCATCAGCGAAACGCTGGCCAAGGCCGATATCCCCTGCGACTGCTTTGCCGACACCCTGCCGGAGCCGACCGCGGCGTCGATTCATGCGGGTGTCGAGATGGTTCGCCAGGGCGATTACGACTCGATCATCGCCCTCGGCGGGGGCAGTCCGATCGATTCGGCCAAGGCCATCGGCATCCTCGGCAAGTTCGGCGGCGAGATGCGCGACTACCGCTTCCCACGCGATGTCAGCGAAGCCGGCCTGCCGCTGATCGCCATCCCCACCACGGCCGGAACCGGCTCGGAAGCGACGCGCTTCACCATCATCACCGACGAGACCAGTGACGAGAAGATGCTCTGTGCCGGCCTCGGCTTCATGCCGGTCGCTGCGCTGATCGACTACGAACTGACCCTGTCGTTGCCTCCGCGGGTGACCGCCGACACCGGCATCGACGCGCTGACCCATGCCATCGAGGCCTACGTCAGCCGCAAGGCCAGCCTGTACAGCGATGCCCAGGCACTGCAGGCCATGCGACTGCTGGCGCCCAATCTGCGCGCGGCCTATCACGAGCCCGGCAACCGCGCCGCCCGCGAAGCGATGATGCTCGGCGCGACGCTGGCCGGGATCGCCTTCTCCAACGCCTCGGTGGCGCTGGTGCACGGCATGAGCCGTCCGATCGGTGCCTTCTTCCATGTGCCGCACGGGCTGTCCAACGCCATGTTGCTGCCGGCGATCACGGCGTTCTCGATTCCCGCCGCTCCCGAGCGCTACGCCGACTGCGCGCGTGCCATGGGCGTGGCGGGTGAGGGCGACAGCGTTGAAGTGGCGAACGACAAGCTGCTGACCGAGCTTCGCGCGATCAATCAAGAGTTGCAGGTGCCGAGCCCGGAGCAGTTCGGCATCGCCCGCGAACGCTTCTTCGAGCTGCGCGAAACCATGGCGCGCCAGGCCCTTGCCTCCGGCTCGCCTGGCAATAACCCGCGCGTACCCACGGAAGCGCAAATCATCGATCTCTACGAAACCGTCTGGAACCAGGAGTGAAGCCATGCAGACCCTCGGCAATCTGATCAACAACGAGGCCGTCGCCGGCCGCTCCGAGCGCCACGCGACCGTCTACAACCCGGCCACCGGTGAGCCGCGCCTGTACGTCTCGCTGTCCTCGGCGGACGAGACCCGCGAGGCCATCGCGGCCGCCCAGGCCGCCTTCGAAGGCTGGTCGAAGACCCCTCCGCTGGTGCGTGCACGGGTGATGTTCCGCTTCAAGGAACTGCTCGAGTGGCGCCGCGACGACGTTGCCCGCTTGATCACCAGCGAGCACGGCAAGGTATTTTCCGACGCCCAGGGCGAAGTCACCCGCGGGCTGGAAGTGGTCGAGTTCGCCTGCGGCATCCCGCACCTGCTCAAGGGCGAGTTCTCCTCCAACGTCGGTCGCGACATCGATTCCAACTCACTGATGCAGCCGCTGGGCGTCTGTGTCGGGATCACCCCGTTCAACTTCCCGGCCATGGTGCCGCTGTGGATGCTGCCGGTGGCCATCGCCTGCGGGAATACCTTCGTGCTCAAACCCTCGGAAAAGGACCCCAGCGCCACCATGCTGCTCGGCGAACTGCTGGCCGAGGCGGGGCTGCCGGCTGGCGTGCTGAACATCGTCAACGGCGACAAGGAGGCGGTGGACGTGCTGCTCACCGACGAGCGCGTGCAGTCGGTCAGCTTCGTCGGCTCGACGCCGATCGCCGAGTACATCTACGCCACCGCCTCGGCCCACGGCAAGCGCTGCCAGGCGCTGGGCGGCGCGAAGAACCACATGGTGGTGATGCCCGATGCCGATCCGCAGCAGGTGGTCAGCTCGCTGATGGGCGCAGCCTACGGCTCGGCCGGCGAGCGCTGCATGGCGATTTCGGTGGCGGTATGCGTCGGCGACGAGGTGGCGGACAAGCTGGTCGGCATGCTGCAAAGCGAAATCGGCCAGATGCGCACCGGCCCCGGACTGGGCGTCGAGCCCGAACCGCACATGGGTCCGCTGGTGACCCGCGAGCATCAGCAGAAGGTCAGCGGCTATATCGACCTCGGTGTCGCCGAAGGCGCCAGCCTGGTCTGCGACGGTCGCGGGATCAAGGTCGAGGGTTACGAGAATGGTTTCTACGTCGGCCCGACGTTGTTCGACCGCGTCACCCCGGAGATGCGCATCTACCAGGAAGAGATCTTCGGCCCGGTGCTCGCCGTGGTGCGGGTGAATTCGTTCGACGAAGCACTGAAACTGGTCAACGACCACGAATACGGCAACGGCACCTCGATCTTCACCCGTGACGGTGATACGGCGCGGCAATTCGAGGAGAACGTCAAGGTCGGCATGGTCGGCGTCAACGTGCCGATCCCGGTGCCCATGGCCTTCCACTGCTTCGGTGGCTGGAAACGCTCGGTGTTCGGCCCGCTGAACATGCATGGCCCGGACGGCGTGCGCTTCTTCACCCGGATGAAGACCGTGACCCGGCGCTGGCCGACCGGGATTCGCGCGGGGGCGGATTTCGCCATGCCGACCATGAAGTAGGTTCCGGCTTCCACCGGGCCGGCCTCGCTCCGTAGTTCCGTAGGGCGGGCCTCAGCCCACCAAGGGGCGCTCATCCCATGACTGGCGCTGTGACGTATCGGTGCGCTGAAGCCCACCCTGCCGGGCCTGGGCAGTTCGACGTAGGGTGGGCTTCAGCCCACCAGCGCGGCAGCGGGCCAGCCGATCTCATGCCGGCAGCGATACACTGCGACTTCCGCAAGCCACTCCTATTCATCAACGACAAGGCAGACGATGCGCAGCACTCTTCGCGAAAAAGGCTCCTCCATCACTCGTGTGCTGGAAATCATCGAGGCGGTGGCTGCAGCGAAGGAGCCGCTCAGCCCGACTGCCCTGGCCGAACGGCTGGACATTCCCAAGGCCAGCGCACACCGGCTGGTGCAAACGCTGGAGAGGGAAGGCTTCCTGCAATTCGGCCTGCGTGGCGGCCTGTTGCCCGGCGAGCGCCTGCATGTCGCAGCGCTGAACGTCCTGCGCAGCAGTCGGCACAAGGCCCTGCGTCAGGCGATCCTGCGTCAGCTGTCCGAAGCGATCGGCGAGACCTGCGGCCTGGCGATCCCGGACGGCCTGGACATGCTCTACTTCGACCGCGTGCAGACCAACTGGCCGCTGCAGATCAATCTGCCCATCGGCAGCCACACGCCGCTATGGTGCACCGCCAGCGGCAAGCTCTACCTTGCCTCGCTACCAGCCGAACAGCTGGAGCGCGTGCTGCCGCGCCTGCCACTGCAACGCATGGCTCGCAATACCATCACCGACCTCAGCGCATTGCGTGACGACCTGGCGCGCATCCGCGAGGAGGATCTGGGCATCGACTCGGAGGAGTTCATCGACGGCATGGTGGCCTGCGCAGTGCCGGTGCGCGATGCCCAGGGCCAGTTGCTGGCCTGTCTGTTCAGCCATGCGCCGGTGATCCGCTGCTCGATGGCACAGCTGCTGGAGTTCGTGCCGCATCTGCGCACCGCCGCCCAGGAGCTGGAAGCCGTGCTTGGCAGCGCGGCGGCGCTGGAGCAGCGCTGACTCAGATCACGTAGAACAGGATGGCAACGAAGTGCAGCAGGCTACCGACCATCACGAACAGGTGCCAGATGCCGTGCCAGTGACGGAAGCGGTCGTCGAAGACGAAGAACAGGATGCCAACCGTATAGCAGATGCCGCCGGCCAGCAGCCAGGTGAAGCCGGCGCCACCCAATGCAGCCAGTAGCGGTTCGACCGCCACCAGCACGATCCAGCCCATCACCGCGTAGATCACCAGCGACAGCACCCGTGCTTCCGAGCGTGGCTTGATCTCCTGCAGCATACCGATCACCGCCAGGCCCCAGACGATGCCGAACAGTGTCCAGCCCCAGGGGCCGGCCAGGGTCACCAGGCAGAACGGCGTGTAGCTGCCGGCGATCAACAGGTAGATCGACAAGTGATCGAGCTTGCGCATCACCACCTTCGGTCGCCCGCGCAGGCTGTGGTACAGGGTAGATGTGCTGTAGAGCAGGATCAGGCTGAGGCCGTAGATCGCTGCGCTGACGATCTTGGTTACCGTACCGTCGAGTGTCGCCAGCACCAGCAGCCAGATGGCACCCAGGCAGGCCAGCACGGCACCGACCAGGTGCGTCCAGGCATTGAAGCGTTCGCCGTGATACATCGAGTCCCTCCAGGAAGCGCGACCAACCAAGCATGCCGCGTGTGGGTTACGGGATACAGACAGACCGATGATGATCGTCGGAATTCAGGGCGCAGGGCGATTTCAGGCTTCGGGCTGTTTGCCAGCCTTCGGCCGGCATCGCCGCGAGGCCGCGCCCACAGGTCTGGAGAAGGCAGGTTGCTGTCGCATTTCAGGCTTCAGGCGTTTTTTCCGCCTAACGCTTCAGCATCGCCCGCATCGCCGCCAGCGCGTCGTTGCCGCGCGCGGCCTTCACCTCCACCGGCGCATCTTCCTGGCCTTCCCATTCCAGGTCTTCCTGCGGCAGTTCGTCGAGGAAGCGGCTGGGCATGCATTCGATGATCTCGCCGTACTGCTTGCGTTTGGCGGCGAAGGTCATCGCCAGGTTCTGCCGTGCGCGGGTGATGCCGACATAGGCCAGACGACGTTCTTCCTCGATGGTGTCGGCCTCGATGCTGGAGCGGTGCGGGAGGATTTCCTCCTCCATGCCAAGGATGAACACGTAGGGGAACTCCAGCCCCTTGGAGGCATGCAGGGTCATCATCTGCACGCCCTCGGCGCCTTCTTCCTCTTCCTGCTGACGTTCGAGCATGTCGCGCAGCACCAGCTTGGCGATGGCTTCCTCGATGGTCATTTCGCCTTCTTCGTCCTTCTCGAGCGTGTTCTTCAGCGCATCGATGAGAAACCAGACGTTGCCCATGCGGAAATCCGCAGCCTTGTCGCTGGAGGTCTGCGAGCGCACCCAGGTCTCGTAATCGATGTCCATGACCATGCTGCGCAGGGCGGCGATCGGGTCGTTCTGCGCGCATTGCTGGCGCAGGTTGTCCATGTAGCGCTTGAAGCGCGACAGGCGATCGGTGAAACGGCTGTCCAGATGTTCGCCCAGGCCCATCTCGTCGCAGGCGGCGTACATCGAGATCTTGCGTGCGGTGGCATAGTTGCCGAGCTTTTCCAGGGTGGTCGAGCCGATCTCGCGGCGCGGCACGTTGATCACCCGCAGGAAGGCGTTGTCGTCGTCCGGATTGACCAGCAGGCGGAAGTAGCTCATCAGGTCCTTCACTTCCTGGCGGGCGAAGAAGCTGGTGCCGCCGGACAGCCGATAGGGAATCTGATGGTGCTGCAGCTTCAGTTCGATCAGCTTGGCCTGGTAGTTGCCGCGGTAGAGGATGGCGAAGTCGCTGTAGGGACGCTGCGTCTTCAGGTGCAGGGTAAGGATCTCCACCGCCACCCGCTCGGCCTCGGCTTCCTCGTTGCGGCAGCGGATCACCCGTATGGCGTCGCCGTGGCCCATTTCCGACCACAGCTGCTTCTCGAAGGCGTGCGGGTTGTTGGCGATCAGCACGTTCGCGCACTTGAGGATGCGGCTGGTGGAGCGGTAGTTCTGTTCGAGCATCACCACCTTCAGCGAAGGGAAGTCTTCCTTCAGCTGCATCAGGTTTTCCGGCCGCGCGCCGCGCCAGGCATAGATCGACTGGTCGTCATCGCCGACCACGGTGAAGTGCGCCCGCTCCTGTACGAGGAGTTTCACCAGCAGGTACTGGCTGGCGTTGGTGTCCTGATATTCGTCCACCAGCATGTAGCGCACCTTGTTGCGCCACTTCTCCAGTACCTCGGGGTGGTTCTGGAACAACTTCACCGGCTGCATGATCAGATCGTCGAAATCCACCGCGTTGTAGGCCTTGAGCGTGCGCTGGTAGTGGGTGTAGACGATCGCTGCGGTCTGCTCCTTGGGGTTGCGTGCGTTGGCCAGCGCGTCCTCGGGGGTGATCAGGTCGTTCTTCCAGTTGCCGATGTAGCCCTTGATTTCGTCGACGCCGTCATCACCGGCATATTCCTTCTGCATGATGTCGGTCAGCAGGGCCTTGATGTCGCCCTCGTCGAAGATCGAGAAGCCGGGCTTGTAGCCGAGCTTGGCGTATTCCTTGCGGATGATGTTCAGGCCGAGGTTGTGGAAGGTCGAAACCGTCAGGCCGCGGCCTTCGCCACCACGCAGCAGGCTGCTGACGCGCTCTTTCATCTCGCGTGCGGCCTTGTTGGTGAAGGTCACGGCGACGATGTACTGGGCGCGGATGCCGCACTGCTGGATCAGGTAGGCGATCTTGCGGGTGATCACGCTGGTCTTGCCGGAGCCGGCGCCGGCGAGCACCAGCATGGGGCCGCCGACGTAGTTCACGGCTTCCTGTTGCCGAGGATTGAGTCGGGACATGTCGTTCAGGTCGTTCGAAGCGGGGACGGGAGTTTAACAGGCTGGTGCGCCGATGCTGGTCCGTTGCATGCTTGCTAAAGCGCCGATCGTCGCGCCCGGGGCTTGGCTGGGGCAAATAATCGATTAGTCTTGTGCGTTGCCGGAGGCAGTTGCATAGGGACGGTGCGGGAACCGGGCGCGCACGGCGCGTCTTCAACCTATCGAGTCCGGAGGCTGCGTGCCAGCGCCCGTCCAATCCATGCCGCTGCTGTTGATCGCCGATCAGCCCGAATGGGCCGAGCGGCTGCGCGCCTGCCTTTCACCCGGCAAGGAGCAGTTGGTCGTCGCGCAAGACCCTGACGCCGCCCGCGCACAGCTTGAATCGCCCTGCGTGCTGCTGACCACGCCGCAGTGCCGGCCAGCGGCCGGGCGCTACCCCTGGCCGCTGATCCTGCTGCTCGATGACGAGCCTGCGGAGCCGCCGGAAGGTGCGGTGGATTGGCTGGTGGCCGATCAGTTGAGTGCCGAGGTGCTGCGCCGCTGCCTGCGCTACGTGCGCGAGCGCTGCAACCTGCAGGGCACGCTGCAACGACTCGCCGAGCAGGACCCGCATACCGGCATCGTCAATCGCCAGGGCTTCCAGGCGCTGCTGCCCGATGCCCTGGCCGGGCATCAGGGGCAAGGGCTGGTGCTCGGTTACCTGGACCTGGACAACTTCCGCCACGTCAACGACGCGCTCGGTCATCAGGCCGGCGATCGGCTGATCCTGCAGGTGGTGGCGCGGCTCAAGGCGCAGCTGGAGGTCGGCGACATGCTGGCGCGGCTGGGCGGTGACGAATTCGCTCTGCTGCTCGACACCCACGGCGGCGCTGGGCGGGCCGAGGCGGTTGCCGATCGCATCGTCGAGGCGCTGGCCGAACCTTACTGGGTGGAAGGCGAGAGCCTGATGCTCGGTTGCAGTCTCGGGCTGGCGCGCGCCAGCACTGGTGTCGGCGCCGACCCGCTGCTCTGGCACGCACAGATCGCCATGCGTCAGGCCAAGGCTGGCCAGGGTTGCACCTGGTGCTTCTACGACGAGCATGTCAGTCGCGGGGCGCGCAGCCTGGCCGATCAGGAGGGCGAGTTGCGTCGTGCGCTGCGTCGCGGCGAGCTGGAACTGCACTATCAGCCGCGGCTGTGCCTGGGCACCGGGCGCATCGTCGGGATCGAGGCGCTGGTACGCTGGCTGCACCCCGAGCACGGGCTGCTGGGGCCTGATGCCTTCATTCCCATGGCCGAGGAGAGTGGCCTGATCGTGCCGCTCGGCTATTGGGTGATCGCCCGGGCATTGCGCGACCTGCAGAGCCTGCACGAGGGTGGGGCGGATGCGCTGCACATGGCGGTCAATCTGTCGTTTCGCCAGTTCCAGGACAGCCAGCTGCTGCCGACGCTCAATCGGCTCATCGAGGAGCGCGGCATCGACCCGCACTGGCTGGAATTCGAACTCACCGAAACCGCGGTGATGCGCCGCAGCGAGCAAGTGCAGACCGCCATGGCGGCGCTGGGCCAGCTGGGCGTGCGCTTCTCGCTGGACGACTTCGGCACCGGCTTCTCCTCGTTCGTCCACCTGTCCAGCCTGCCCATCACGCTGTTGAAGATCGACAAGAGTTTCGTCGCCAGCATGAGCGTCCGGCCGGAAAAACGGCAGTTGGTGCAGGCGATGGTCGGGCTGGCGCACAACCTGCGCCTGGAGGTCGTGGCCGAAGGGGTCGAAACGGCCGAGCAGCTCGAGCTGCTGCGCCAGTTCGGCGCGCAGCAGGTGCAGGGCTACCTGGTCAGCCAGCCGCTACCGCTGGCCGAGCTGATGGCTTTCATGCAGGTCGAGCAACGCGCGGGACTGGCGCACTGACCGGTCCGCCGCGTTCGCGGCAGACCGGTCTGCGCTTCAGCGGACCATGTGCAGGAAGTGCATGTGCTTTTCATACTGGCCGAGGATGTCGCTGATCACGTCCTCGCGGCTCCAGCCCATCACGTCGTAGTCCTGGCCACCTTCCTTGAGATGCACCTCGGCGCGGAAGTACTTGCGCTCCTCGCGCTCGTCATCCTCGCTGCTGGCGGCGACGAAGCTGGGCATCGCATAGGCCCGTGGGCGAACCTCGTAGATGAAGTCCGGCTCGCCCTCGTGGACGATCTCGAAACGTACTCGGCGGTCCTCGCCTTCGCTGATCTCGACGGTATAGCCCTGCTTGCGCATTTCCTCGGCGATGGCCTCGCAGGCCGGATGCACCACTTCGGCGATGAAACGCACCACATGGGCGCGGCGCGGGAACAGCATCAGTGTCCGCAGGCGCCGCTGCCAGCCGCCCTCGCTGCGCGGTGCGCTGGGTGAAGTGCTCAGCGCCTGATAGCGCAGCCCCTGCTTGGTCGCGTCCAGGCGCAGCGCCTTGAGCAGGCCCCACATCGAGCAGAGCAGGGCGATGGTGAAGGGCAGGGCACTGGCGATCGTCGCCGTCTGCAGCGCGGTCAGGCCATCGGCCAGCAGCAGCGCGATGGCGACACCGCCCATCGATGCCGCCCAGAAGATCCGCTGCCATACCGGCGTGCCCTGCTGGCCGCCAGAGGCGAGCATGTCCACGACCAGCGCACCGGAGTCGGCCGAAGTGACGAAGAACACCACCACCATGACGATGGCGATCAGCGATATCAGCGCCGAGAAGGGGAAGTGCTCGAGGAAGGCGAACAATGCCAGAGAGCTGTCGCGCTCGATGGCCTCGCCGAGGCTGCCAACATGTTCCCAGAGGATCATGTGGATCGCGGTATCGCCGAACACGGTCATCCACAGCAGGGTGAAGGCGGTCGGCACCAGCAGCACGCCGGTGACGAACTCGCGGATCGTCCGTCCGCGCGAAATCCGCGCGATGAACAGCCCGACGAAGGGCGACCAGGCCAGCCACCAGCCCCAGTAGAACAGGGTCCAGCCGCCGATCCAGTCGTTCGGCTCGTAGGCGTAGAGGTTGAAGGTCTTGTTGACGATATCCGACAGGTAGCTGCCGGTGTTCTGCACGAAGGTCTGCAGGATGAAAACCGTCGGCCCGGCAATCAGCACCAGCAGCAGCAGCAGCGCCGCCAGCGTCAGGTTCAGCTCCGACAGGCGGCGTACGCCCTTGTCCAGGCCGGTGACGACCGAAACCGTGGCCAGCAGGGTGGTGGCGATGATCAGCCCGATCTGCACCGGCACCGAGATCGGCAGCCCGTAGAGGTGGTTCAGGCCGGTGTTGATCTGGGTGACGCCCAGGCCTAGCGAGGTCGCCACGCCCAACACGGTGCCGATGATGGCGAAGATGTCCACGGCATGCCCGATCGGCCCGTAGATGCGTTCGCCGATCAAGGGGTAGAGCGCCGAGCGCAGGGTCAGCGGCAGGCCATGGCGGTAGGCGAAATAAGCCAGGATCATCGCCACGATGGCGTAGATCGACCAGGCATGCAGGCCCCAGTGGAAGAAGGTGATCTTCATCGCCTCGCGCGCGGCGAGCGTGGTACCGCCTTCACCGGTCGGTGGCGAGAGGAAGTGCATCACCGGCTCGGCAACGCCGAAGAACATCAGGCCGATACCCATGCCGGCGGAAAACAGCATGGCGAACCAGGTCAGTGCACTGTAATCCGGCACACTGTGATCCGGGCCGAGCTTGATGTCGCCGTAGCGACTGAAGGCCAGCAGCACGACCATCAGCAGGATCAGCGCGACGGCGAGTATGTACAGCCAGCTGACATTGGCGATGATCCAGGCTTGGGTATCGCCGAAAAGCGCTTGTGCATGGCCCTGGAAGGCTACGCTGTAGATCACCAGCGCCAGGATGATGAGTGCCGAGCCGTAAAAGACCGGTGCGTTGAGATGGGAGGAAGAGGGCTGTTTTGCCTCCATGCTGCGCTCCTTCGGTTGCGTCTGGGGAGTGTTCGCCGTCGGCGAAAAGCATGCAACTTAACACAGACGGCCAAGGCTTCCGTCTGTCGGCTGGCAATCGATACCTGCCAAACCCCCGTCGCAAGGTGGCTCAGGCCTGGCTGCCGGGCCGATACTGCAGGGCTTCGGCGAGGTGCTGGCGACCGATGCGCTCGGCCTGTTCCAGGTCGGCAAGGGTGCGCGCCACCTTGAGCAGGCGGTGTGCAGCCCGCAGTGACAGCGTGAGGCGTTCGCAGGCGCGTTCCAGCCAGGTCTGGTCTTCGTGGCTGAGCCGGCAGTGCTCGCGCATACCGGCAAGGTCGAGAAAGGCATTGGCACAACCCTGGCGGGCCAGTTGCAGTCGCCGCGCCTGCGCCACCTGGGCGGCCAGTATGGCGCTGCTCTGCTCCGCTTGTGGGGGCGCGTTGAGCGCCGTGGCCTCGCGCGCCACGGTCAGGTGCAGGTCGATGCGATCGAGCAGCGGGCCGGAGAGCTTGCTGCGGTAGCGTTGGATCTGGTCCGGCGTGCAGCGGCAGCGGCCATTGGGATCACCTAGATAGCCGCACGGGCAGGGATTCATGGCCGCGACCAGCTGGAAACGCGCCGGAAAGCGCACCTTGTCGCGCGCACGGGCGATCACGATGTGGCCGGATTCCAGAGGCTCGCGAAGAACCTCGAGCACCTTGCGGTCGAATTCCGGCAGTTCGTCCAGAAACAGTACGCCCTGATGCGCCAGCGTGATCTCGCCGGGTTGCGGCCGGCTGCCGCCACCCACCAGCGCCGGGCCGGATGCACTGTGATGGGGCTGGCGAAACGGGCGCTGCGGCCAGTGCTGCAGCGGGCTGTGGCTGGCCACCGAGTGGATGGCGGCGACTTCCAGCGCCTCCTGTTCGTCCAGCGGCGGCAAGAGACCGGGCAGGCGGCTGGCCAGCAGTGTCTTGCCGGTGCCGGGTGGCCCGGAAAACAGCAGGTTGTGTGCCCCGGCGGCGGCGATCAGCAGGCCGCGTTTGGCGGCCTGCTGGCCTTGCACGTCGGCCAGGTCCGGGTAGGGCTGGATCTGCCGCAGCAGCCCCTGGGCCACGTAGGGTTCGAGCGGCGTAACGCCGTTGAAGTGCGCGGCGACTTCCAGCAGGTGCTCGGCAGCATAGACGGTCAGGCCCGAGGCGAGGCTGGCTTCCTCGGCGTTGGCCCTGGGCACCAGCAGCGCGCGCCCCGCAGCTCGTGCGGCGAGGGCCGCCGGCAATACGCCCTGAACCGGGCGAAGGGTCCCGGATAGCGCCAGTTCGCCCAGGCATTCCAGGCTGTCCAGGCGATCGCCGGGCAGCTGGCCGCTGGCGGCAAGGATGCCCAGGGCGATGGACAGGTCGAAACGGCCGCCATCCTTGGGCAGATCGGCGGGGGCAAGATTGAGGGTGATACGGCGGGGCGGAAAGTCGAAGCCGGAGGTGAGGATCGCGCTGCGTACGCGGTCCTTGCTCTCCTTGACCGCGGTTTCCGGCAGGCCGACCAGTGTCAGCGCCGGCAGACCGTTGGCCAGATGCGCCTCGACGGTCACCGATGGTGCCTCGACGCCGATCTGGGCGCGGCTGTGAACAATGGCCAGGGACATTCGATCACTCCTTTGATCGTCTGGCCCGCTCTGTCAGGAAGCGGGCGGTGTGAGCTTTTCTTCCAGTTCGGCGACCTTGGCTTCGAGCGCCTCGAGGCGCGCACGGGTGCGGGCAAGCACGACCATCTGACTGTCGAATTCGTCGCGGCTGACCACGTCGAGCTTGTTCAGCGCGCCCTGCACGACTGCCTTGAGCTGGGCTTCGAACTCGCCACGTGGTAGCGGCGTTTCGCCATTGAACAGGCGCGAAGCCTGGGAGCCGATGGCATCTAGGAAAGCTTTTGGCGGCAACATTGAGAACACCTGTCGTTGAACGGGGCGCAGTGTAGCACGGGCTTTTTCCGACCTTATGCGACAGCGCGTGCACGAAAAATGAGCAAGCGGTGGTGCGTCCTTGCACCAATAATGTGCACTGCATGCGCGCAACCGTCCGTCGGGTCCCGTCCATGTTGGCGCGCGCCCCGTAAACCGGGCTTTGCGCAAAGCTGGCATCGATTCTGCTTTGTCCCCAGCGACGCATGCACCACCGGGTTGCGGTGCATGGGCGATTCGAGACGCTTTGTCGGAGAGGTTGGTGGTGTCGGTCCGCCGCCCGGCTACAGCCGGAGCGTTACAAGAGCCAGACACTGAGCTTAGACTTGAGCCGGGTTCGTACTTCTGGGGCAAGTCCACCTAAAACGGGAGAAGTTTTCATGAAACTAGTCACTGCCATCATCAAGCCGTTCAAGCTGGACGACGTGCGCGAGTCGCTGTCGGAAATTGGCGTACAGGGCATCACTGTTACCGAAGTAAAAGGCTTCGGTCGCCAGAAGGGTCACACCGAGCTGTATCGCGGTGCCGAATACGTCGTCGACTTCCTGCCGAAGGTGAAGATCGACGTGGCCATCGCTGACGACCAGCTCGATCGCGTGATCGAGGCCATCACCAAGGCGGCCAACACCGGCAAGATCGGTGACGGCAAGATCTTCGTGGTCAACCTGGAACAAGCCATCCGCATCCGTACCGGCGAAACCGATACCGACGCGATTTAAGCCGTACCTCCGAACCCCCACGCCCCAGGAGTAAAACCATGACTCTGCGAAGATTCGCAGGGCTAGGAGCCCTTTTGTCTCTGTTAAGCCCCGGTCTGGCCATGGCGCAGGAGGCAACGCTGGATTCAGGCGACACGGCATGGATGCTTACGGCCACTGCGCTGGTGCTATTCATGACCATCCCTGGGTTGGCGCTGTTCTACGGCGGCATGGTCCGCTCGAAGAACATCCTCTCGGTGATGATGCAGTGCTTCGCCATCACCGGCCTGATGAGCATCCTCTGGATGGTCTATGGCTACAGCCTCGCTTTCGACACCACGGGTATGGAAGCAGGCGTCACCAACTTCAATTCCTTCGTCGGCGGCCTGGATCGCGCCTTCCTCAGCGGCCTGACCCCTGACAGTCTGGTCGGTGCCTTCCCGGAAAGCGTCTTCATCACCTTCCAGATGACCTTCGCCATCATCACTCCGGCACTCATCGTCGGCGCCTTCGCCGAGCGCATGAAGTTCTCCGCGATGCTCGTGTTCATGGGGGTCTGGTTCACCCTGGTCTATGCGCCGATCGCGCACATGGTCTGGGGCGGCGACGGCGGCCTGATGTGGGATTGGGGCGTGCTCGACTTCGCCGGCGGCACCGTGGTGCACATCAATGCCGGTATCGCCGGGCTCGTGGCCTGCCTGGTGCTGGGCAAGCGCAAGGGCTATCCGACCACGCCGATGGCGCCGCACAACCTGGGTCTGACTTTGATCGGTGCCGCGATGCTCTGGGTCGGCTGGTTCGGCTTCAACGCAGGCTCGGCCATCGCAGCCAACGGCACCGCCGGCATGGCCATGCTGGTCACCCAGATCGCCACTGCGGCGGCTGCGCTGGGCTGGATGTTCGCCGAGTGGATCGGCCACGGCAAACCCAGCGCCCTGGGTATCGCCTCCGGCGTCGTTGCAGGCCTGGTCGCCATTACGCCTGCTGCCGGCACCGTCGGCCCGATGGGCGCCCTGATTATCGGCCTGGTGTCGGGGGTGGTCTGCTTCTTCTGCGCCACCAGCCTGAAACGCAAGCTCGGTTACGACGATTCGCTGGACGCCTTCGGTGTGCACGGGATCGGCGGCATCGTCGGTGCGCTGCTCACCGGCATCTTCGCCGCGCCCATGCTGGGTGGCTTCGGTGAGGTGGAGAACATCGGCCTGCAGCTGTGGATCCAGTTCAAGGGCGTGCTCTTCACCGTGGTCTACACCGGCATCGTCACCTACCTGATCCTCAAGGCGATCGATCTGGTCATGGGGCTGCGGGTCAACGAGGAGCAGGAAACCATCGGCCTCGACCTCAGCCTGCATAACGAGCGCGGCTACAACCTGTAATCCATTCAGGGCACCCCGGAGCCAACCCCGGGGCCAATCCGAAAAGCGGCACAGGCCATCGATGCGACATGCGATGGCCTGTGGGCCGAACAGCGCAAAAGCGCGACAGCAAGAGGTGAAACATGGATAGCACTGCATTGATACCCGTCCAGTACGGACTCGATACCTTCTACTTCGTGATCTGCGGAGCGCTGGTGATGTGGATGGCGGCGGGTTTCGCCATGCTCGAGGCCGGTCTGGTGCGGGCGAAGAACACCGCCGAGATCCTGACCAAGAACATCGTGCTCTACGCGCTGGCGTCGATCATGTATCTGCTGGTCGGCTACTACATCATGTACTCCAGTCCGGACGGCGGCATCCTGCCGAGCCTGGGCTTCCTGATCGGTGACGAGAACGCCGTCGACGTGGTCGCTGCCGGTGGTGAGGATGCGCCTTACTACTCCGCGCGTGCCGACTTCTTCTTCCAGATCGTGTTCGCCGCGACCTGCATGTCGGTGGTGTCCGGTGCGGTGGCCGAGCGCATGAAGCTCTGGGCCTTCATCGCCTTCGCAGTGGTGATGACCGGCTTCATCTACCCGATCCAGGGTTTCTGGAAGTGGGGTGGCGGTTTCCTCGACGCTGCTGGTTTCCTCGACTTCGCCGGTTCGGGCCTGGTGCACATGGCTGGTGCCGCTGCCGCTCTGGCGGGTGTCCTGCTGCTCGGGGCGCGCAAGGGCAAGTACGGCCCGAACGGCCAGATCAATGCCATTCCCGGTGCCAACATGCCGATGGCGACCCTCGGTGCCTTCATTCTGTGGATGGGCTGGTTCGGCTTCAACGGTGGCTCGCAGCTGAAGATGAGTACCATCGAAGACGCCAACGCCGTAGCTCAGGTCTTCGTCAATACCAACATGGCTGCAGCCGGCGGCCTGATCGCTGCGCTGATCACCGCGCGCCTGCTGTTCGGCAAGTCCGACCTGACCATGGTCCTCAACGGCGCACTGGCTGGTCTGGTGGCGATCACTGCCGAGCCGCTGACGCCGAGCGCCCTGCAGGCCACGTTGATCGGTGGCGTGGGTGGTGTGCTGGTGGTGTTCAGCATCCTCGGCCTGGACAAGCTCAAGCTCGATGATCCGGTCGGTGCGATCTCCGTGCATGGTGTTGCCGGCATGTGGGGCCTGCTGGCCGTGCCGCTGACCAACGCCGATGCCACCTTCGCTGCGCAGCTGCTGGGTCTGGTGTCGATCTTCCTCTGGGTGTTCATCGCCAGCCTGATCGTCTGGGGCATCATCAAGGCGGTGATGGGCCTGCGCGTCAGCGAGGAAGAGGAGTACGAAGGGGTGGACGTGGTCGAGTGTGGCCTGGAAGCCTACCCGGAGTTCACTCGCCAGTAACGATTCGCAGGTTCATGACAAGGGCGCCTTTTGGCGCCCTTTGTTTTTTCCTGCGTCACGCTAGAATGCGCGCGACCAGCCGTTGAGCATGACGAGATGTGGCTACAGAACCTGATCACCTTGCGCGCTCGGCCACGTGGCTTTCATCTGATCACCGATGAGCTGCTCGCCGCGCTGCCGGAACTGCGGCAATGCCAGGTCGGTCTGTTACACCTGTGGCTGCGACATACCTCGGTCTCGCTGACCATCAACGAGAATGCCGATGCAGCTGTGCGGCGCGATTTCGAACGGTTCTTCAACCGCCTGGTGCCGCAGGGCGATGAAGGTTACGAGCATGACTACGAAGGGCCGGACGATTTGCCGGCACACTTCAAGGCCAGCCTGCTCGGCTGCCAACTGAGCCTGCCGGTCAGCGCAGGCCGCCTGGCGCTCGGCACCTGGCAGGGGATCTATCTCGGGGAACACCGCGACCAGGGTGGCGCGCGGCAGATAGTGGCAACGCTGCACGGGACGGCAAGTTGAATTTTTTTTGGTGATGTCGGTCATTCCGCATCGCTGGGCTATAACTTACTCCGCTTTGGCAAGCCATGAGGTAGAACATGAGCGACGAAGAACTCGAACAAGACGATCTGGACGTGAGCGACGAGGAAGAAGGCGAGGAGCTGAACGCTGCCGATGACGGCGACGACAGCCTCGATGACGAGGGCACCGACAGCGAGCGCGCCACGCCGGCCAAGAAAGCCAAGGCCAAGGCCGCCGAGCCGGACGAGCTGCCGAGCCTGGAAGCCAAGCAGAAAGAGCGCGAGGCGCTGGCGCGGGCCATGGAGGAGTTTCTGGCACGAGGTGGCCGCGTGCAGGAAGTCGAGCCCAATGTCGTCGCCGACCCGCCGAAGAAGCCGGATAGCAAGTACGGCAGCCGCCCTATCTGAGCCACGGATTACGCAAACGAACAAGCCCGCCATCAGGCGGGCTTGTTCGTATTCGGGATAACCCGGGCTCGTTGCTCAGGCACTGCGCCAGTCGAGCAGCAGCTTGGGAAGCTCGGCGAGGCTCTGGATCTCGGCGTCGGCTCGGTAATCGTGCGACCAGGCGATCCGCTTCGGGTTGAACCAGATCGCGCGAAGACCGGCCTGCTGTGCCCCGGCGATGTCATCCAGGGCGTGATCGCCGATGTGCACCGCCTGTTCGGGGCGTGCATCGCCCAGGCGCAGGGCCTGCTGGAACGGGTGCGGGTCGGGCTTGCCGACACCCAGCTCCTCGGCGCACAGGGTGAACTGGAAGTAATCGGCCAGGCCCAGGCGGCGCACGTCGGCATTGCCGTTGGTGATCACGCCGAGGGTGTAGTGATTGGCGAGAAATTCCAGGGTGGGCTGCACGTCCGGGAATATCTGGACCTCGTGGCGCGCGTCGAGAAACACTTGAAACGCGCGTTCGGCCAGTTCGTCCGCTTCGTCGCCCGGATACCCGGCGTCCCGCAGCGTGTGCTGCAGAATGCGTCGGCGCAGCTCGCTGATGCGGTGGCGCAGCGCGGGTTCCCGCTCCACCAGCATGCGGCGTATCGCGCCCAGCGCCTCGACGGGAAATTCACCCAGGCGCTGTGCGTGCGCGGCCAACCAGTCGCGCAGCGCTGTCTCCGCGCTCTGGATGGCCGGTGTGGTTTCCCAGAAGGTATCGTCCAGGTCGAAAGTGATCAGGCGAATGTTCATGTGTCAGTGTCCTGCTTGCGCTTGGCGCGCGGATGCGCCTGGTCGTAGACCTTGGCCAGATGCTGAAAGTCCAGGTGGGTGTAGATCTGCGTGGTACCGATGTCGGCATGGCCGAGCAGTTCCTGCACCGAGCGCAGGTCCTGGGAGGACTCCAGCAGGTGGCTGGCGAAACTGTGGCGCAGCATGTGTGGATGCAGGTGCTGGCCGAGCTCGCGCACGCCCGCCTGGCGCACCCGCAGCTGCACGGCGCGCGCGCCGAGACGGCGGCCCTGCTGGCCGACGAATACGGCACCGTCGGGAGGGTTGGCCAGCGCCCGCAATGGCAGCCAGGCCTGCAGCGCTTCGCGGGCCTTGCGCCCGACCGGAAGCTCACGCACCTTGCTGCCCTTGCCGAGTACCCGTACCAGGCCCGCGCCGAGGTCGAGCTGGTCGAGGTTCAGGCCGACCAGTTCCGATAGTCGCAGGCCGGAGGAATAAAACAGCTCGAGCATCGCCTGGTCGCGAAGGGCGATGAAGTCGTCCTCGACACCGCCGTCGAGCAGCTGCATGGCGCGGTCGGTATCCAGCAGGCGCGGCAGGCGGCGTTCACCCTTCGGTGCGGATAGCCCGGCGGCCGGGTCGTGCTGACAGATACCTTCCTGATTGAGATAGCGATACAGGCCGCGTACCGACGACAGCAGGCGCGCCAGGCTGCGGCTGGACTGGCCCTGGCGATGTAGCTCGGCGACCAGCTGGCGCAGGTGGCGGCTTTGCAGTGCGCGCCAGTCGTCGATCCGCTCGCGCTCGCAGAAGGCCAGCAGCTTGAGCAGGTCGCGGCGGTAGCCGTCCAGCGAATGGCCCGACAGCTGCCGGACGCTGCGCAGGTATTCGAGATAGGCGTCGAGGGCAGCGGCAAGCGTCAAGCTACAAGCTCCCAGTAAAAGCGTTTGGCCTGCGCTGCGTTCTTGCAGCGTGCAGCTGCTTCAGCGCACCGACCGCAGCGGCATGGCGAAGCGTGGCAGGACGCGGGTCAGTACTTCGGCGATGTAGCCGAGGAACAGCGTGCCCAGCGAGCTCTTGTAGTGCTGCGGGTCCGGGCTGCCGATGGCCAGCACGCCCAGCTGGCTGTTCAGGCTGACCACGGCGGCGGAGCCGACACTGCCGCCGTCCTCGCCGAACAGGAAGCTCAGTTCGTGGGGACGCAGCACGCCGCAGATGGTTTTGCCACCGTCGAGCAGTCCACCGATGCTCTGCTTGGCCTCGCCGATGCTGACGCAGCGCCCGACCGGCAGCGTCGCTTCGCTGAACAGGATCAGGCTGACGTAGGGCACTTGAAACTCATGGCGCAGGCTGTCCTCCACCGCACCGACCACTTCTTCCAGACTGCTGGCGTCGAGCAGGTCGAGCACCAGGCGGCGGGTCTTGTCGAACAGGCGGTCGTTGTCGCGTGCCACGTCCATCAACTGCGAAAGCCGATGGCGCATCTCGATATTGCGCTCGCGCAGCAACTTGACCTGGCGCTCCACCAGGGACACCGCGGTGCCCGGCTGGTGGGGGATGCGCAGTTCCGGGATCAGCTCGTCATGGTCGACGAAGAATTCCGGATGGGCGCGCAGGTAGGCGGCGACGGCTTCGGCGTCGGGTAGCGGTGTGCTGCCCTGGGTCTGGTCGGTCATAGGCGAACCTGTCCTTCAAATACGCGAACGGCGGGACCGGTCATCATAACCGGCTGTCCCGGACCTGCCCATTCGATGGACAGACGGCCACCCGGCAGCTCGATCTGCAGCGGCGAGTCCATCCAGCCCTGGCGTATTGCCGCGACAGCGGCGGCGCAGGCGCCGGTGCCGCAGGCCTGGGTCTCTCCGGCCCCGCGTTCCCATACCCGCAGGCGGGCATGAGCGCGGTCGACGATCTGCAGGAAGCCAACATTGACTCGCTGCGCAAAGCGCGGGTGATGTTCGATCTTCGCGCCCAGTTCGTGTACCGGCGCCTGTTCGACGTTGTCGACGCGCAGCACCGCATGGGGGTTGCCCATGGATACGGCGGCCAGCTCGACGCGCTGGCCATCGACCTCGAGCGAATAGCTCAGGGCCTCCTGGTCGGCCTGGAACGGAATCTCGGCCGGCACCAGTCGCGGCGGGCCCATGTCGACGCGGATCTGGCCATCGGGGCGGATGTCCAGTTCGATGATGCCGCCCTTGGTTTCGACCTTGATCCGGCGCTTGACGGTCAGGCGCTTGTCGACCACGAAACGGGCGAAGCAGCGCGCACCGTTGCCGCATTGCTCCACTTCCGAACCGTCGGAGTTGAAGATGCGGTAGCGGAAATCCACGTCCGGATTTTGCGGCGGCTCGACGATCAGCAACTGATCGAAGCCGACGCCGGTGTGGCGGTCACCCCACTGCTTGGCGTGCTTGGGCTGGATGTGCGCGTGCTGGCTGACCAGGTCGATGACCATGAAGTCGTTGCCCAGACCGTGCATCTTGGTAAAGCGCAGAAGCATGATCTCGGCCTCAAGTGGGCAGCAGGCTTTCGCCGGCGTATAGCTCCTGAACGCTCTCGCGACGGCGCACTTCGAAGGCCTGGTCACCATCCACCAGCACCTCGGCGGCGCGGCCGCGGGTGTTGTAGTTGGAGCTCATGACGAAGCCGTAGGCTCCGGCCGAACACACCGCCAGCAGGTCGCCTTCGACCAGCGCCAGCTCGCGATCCTTGGCGAGGAAATCGCCGGTCTCGCAGATCGGTCCGACGATGTCGTAGCGACGCGTATCGCCCTCGTGTGGCTGCACCGCCACCACGTTCATCCAGGCCTGGTACAGCGCGGGGCGGATCAGGTCGTTCATCGCCGCATCGACGATGGCGAAATCCTTGTGCGCGGTGTGCTTGAGGTATTCCACGCGGGTCAGCAGCACGCCGGCGTTGGCGACGATGGAGCGGCCCGGCTCGAACACCAGCGCCAGGCCGCGGCCTTCGATGCGCTGGCGCACGGCCTGGATGTAGTCGCCCGCCAGCGGTGGCTGCTCGTCGCGGTAACGCACGCCGAGGCCGCCACCGAGGTCAAGGTGACGAATCTGGATGCCTCGTTCGGCGAGCCGATCGACAAGCGCCAGCAGGCGGTCGAGGGCATCGAGGAAGGGTGGCAGGCTGGTCAGCTGCGAACCGATGTGGCAGTCGACGCCGACCACGTCCAGGTTCGGCAGCTCGGCGGCGCGGGTATAGACTGCCTCGGCATTGTCGATATCGATGCCGAACTTGTTCTCTTTCAGGCCGGTGGAGATGTACGGGTGGGTGCCGGCATCCACGTCCGGATTGACCCGCAGCGACACCGGCGCCTTTTTGCCGAGCTCGGCGGCGACCTGCTGCAGGCGCTCCAGCTCGTCGGTGGACTCGACGTTGAAGCAGTGCACACCGACGTCCAGCGCGCGGCGCATGTCGTCGCGGGTCTTGCCGACGCCGGAGAAGACGATACGGTCCGGCTGCCCGCCGGCGGCCAGCACGCGCTCCAGTTCGCCACTCGAAACGATGTCGAAACCCGCGCCCAGGCGTGCCAGTACGTTCAGCACGCCGAGGTTGGAGTTGGCTTTGACGGCGAAGCAGACCAGGTGCGGCATGCCATCCAGCGCATCGGCATAGGCCCGGTACTGGGCCTCGATGTGGGCGCGGGAATAGACGTAGGTCGGGGTGCCGAAGCGTTGCGCGAGTGCGGGCAGTGCCACGCCCTCCGCGAAGAGTTGACCGTCGCGGTACGAGAAGGCCTCCATGAACAGCCTCCTTTAGAGTTCGAAACGGTCTTTGGAACGTTCTTTGACGGCTTTCTCGTCGTCTGGCAGGTACAGCGGACCTTTCTGGCCACAACCGCTGAGCGCGGCGGCGAAGACGGCGAGGGCGATGAAGGGAAGCAGGAGGCGCTTCATGAGGGCTGGAATCCTTGAAAAATCTAATCGCCGGAGTATACCCAGCACCCGCCGGATTGCCTATGCGAGCTGCACGCCACACGGCGGCTGCAAGGCCCGGCGACTCGCCTGATCCGGCCGGGCCCTGCTAAGCTCGCCGCCATCGCGTGCGGCCAGCGCCGCCTGCAGAACAATTCGAGGAAGTGTTGCATGAGCCTGAGCGAAGCCCGTTACCACGATCTGATCGATGCCTTGCAGGAGAGTGTCGAAGATGTATTCGATGACACCAGCCTGGATGTCGATCTTGAAAACTCCGGTGGTGTGCTGACCGTGCGCTTCGACAACGGCAGCCAGCTGATCCTCAGCCGTCAGCCCGCGCTGCGCCAGTTGTGGGTCGCGGCGCGCTCCGGCGGGTTTCATTTCGACTACGACGAAGGCAGTCGGCTGTGGCTGTGCGATGCCAGTGGCGAGCGGCTCGGCGAGCTGCTCTCACGGGTGACGCTGGAGCAGGGCGGCGAGGCGCTGGAATTCGAGGATATCTGACTCTTTCGGTGTGCAGGCCCCGAAATCCGCGGGCTGCAGGCAGGGGCCTTGCTTATTCGGGCTGCTGTGATAGTGTCTTTCGCAGGTCACAAAACCCCGCCTTCGGGCGGGGTTTTGCTTTTTTCGTCCTTTCGATTTTCGCAGGAGCTTGCCAGAACCCATGACCAGTGCACCGCCGATCATTCTTACCCAACTCGACCTGCAGCGCCTCGAGCGGCTGCTTGACAGCCTGGACGACTACGGTCCGGCCGCCGAGGCGCTCGAGCAGGAACTGTCGCGGGCGCAGATCGTGGAACGCAGCGAGATGCCGGCAGGTGTCGTGACCATGAACTCGCGGGTACATTGCCTCGACGAGGGCAGCGGCAAGGATTACCACCTTACGCTGGTCTATCCTCACGACGCCGGCAAGGAAGGTACCGTTTCGGTGCTGGCGCCGGTGGGTACGGCCCTGCTCGGCATGAGCGTCGGCCAGCACATCGACTGGCCGGCTCCGACCGGCAAGCTGATCAAGCTCACCCTGCTCGCCATCGAATACCAGCCCGAGGCCGCGGGCGATCCGTTCTGAGGCGCGCCGTTCACTCGATGAGCTGCCCGCTGGTTACGCTTGCCGGGCTGGTGCCGGCAGTGCTGCGGCAGGGCGATCCTGGCGCCTGGGAAACTGCTGCTCCTGTCCTCAGTACCTGATAGCCGAATTCAGCGCAGCTTCCAGCCGTGACTTGTAGCGCAGGTACTGCACCGTCTGGCTGCGCCCGGTTCCATGCAGGCCTGAGAGGTCCAGGTCGGTAATGTAGCAGGGGTAGCGCTCGCCATCACGGCGGTGCGAAATGATGGTGCGGGCCACGGCGGCGAATAGATCGGCGCCATACTCCAGCCCGGAGAATTCCTGCTGGTTGCAGTACAGCGTGACCTGCGAGCGACCGCTTTCGCCGGCTTCGACAATGGCCTGCACATCGTAGAACGGGTCGCTCACTTCGCCCTGCGGTACCGGGCGTCGCTCCAGCTGAAGTGGCTGCGTATCGTTGCCCGGCCTGATGCGGTAGATGAGCACTTCCGGATCTGCCGCCTCCGGAACCGGGCTCGGCTGCTGGGCCCGGCGTCGGTAGAATACCGACTCGAGAAAGCGCATCAGCGGCTTGAGTAGCGTGCGTTCGTCGCGATAGGGCAATGTCTGGTGCCACAGTGCGTTGCACTCGTCGAGTACGCTCAGAGCCGCCGTCTCGCCGGTTTTGCGATAGAACACCTGCAGGCAGCCCGGACGCCCCTGGGCGAGGATCAGCGCCAGTTCGTCACCGGCCAGCGCCCGACTATCGAGCAGCAGCGGGCTGAATGCATGATGTGCCTCGGCGAGGTGTTCGAGCAATGCCTCGCGGTCGTTCAGGCTTGTCAGTCGCAGCGTGTCGTCGGCGCGTTGCAGGACATGGAAGTGCTGGCGGATCTGCAGCAGGTGGCGTGCGCGAGGTGAGCCGGCGAGGCTGTGGTATGCATCATGGAAAATCTGCTCCATCCGGCGGGCGATGGCCTGGCCGCGGTTGCGGGCGAAGCAGAACACCTGCAGTGGCGGTTCTGCTGCGCTCCATGAGTGGCTCAGGTAGTCGCGCAGGCACTGGGGCAGCGCCTGCGGACCTTCGTAGCGGGTTACCAGCAGCTCGTTCCAGCTATTGAGAGTGATCTGGTCCACGCTCAGCACGAGATTTTCCGGCGTTGCGTTCCGGGTGGCCTGCTCGGCGCTCGCTGGCTGCTCCGGTGTGAGCAGCGTCGGGTCCAGGCCGATGTTGACCAGCAAGAGCACGCGGCTGGGCCTGCTGGCAGCCAGCAGCGCCTCTTCGCCAACCGGTGCCAGCGGCAGGGGCAGCACGCGGCGCAGATCGCTTAGCAGCGAGAACAGTTCTGCTTCGCTCAGGCCACTGTCACCGGGGAACAGCGACAGCTGGGTACCTGCGTCGATCACCCCGTTGCGATGACCCCAGGCAAGCAGCGCGACCAGCTCACGAAAGCGTTTGAGGGGCGCGAAGTGGGCCAGCTCGAGGACCGTGAGCTGGCCCTGATAGAGCGTCCAGCGCGCATCCCCTGCTGCATCGTAGTCGTGCACGAGGGTCAGACTGTCCTCGCTCATGTCCGGGGAAATGCCGAGGTTGACGAACTCCACCTTGCCGGCCTTGCGCTCGATGGCGGCGTACAGGCGGCGACCCAGTACGCCGAGGTCGCGACTGGTGAGCGGGCTGGCCGCCTGCAGGCGGCGGGTGAAGTCGCTGAGAAAACGGTAGCCGTAGGTCAGTTCGTTGACCAGTGCGCGACGCTCCTGGCTGACCTGGCGCACCTTCCAACGGCTGCGGTTGTCGAGCAGGTTGAACTGTCGTTCGTCCCACTGCCAGTCGCGAGTCAGGCCTTCGAGCACGGTCCGCTGCCAGCTCTTGTTGCGGTTGAGTGGCGGCCGGCTGAGAGGGCGATTGATTTTCAGATACAGGCAACGGCGTGCCAGCTCCAGGCGCTCGCGTTCGCCGCGTTCGCCGAGATAGTGCTCGATGGCCCGGTAGGCGGCGATGTACGGGTCGAGTTGCTCCAGTTCGATGCGGCCCTGGTAGACCGCCTGCTTGAAATCCAGCGCCAGGCAGCGTAGCTGCGGGTGCCGGCTGGCATAGACCTCCACCAGCAGCAGCTTGAACAGGGATTTGTAGGGCGAGTCGATGGCCTTGTAGAGCTGCCAGAGGCCGGCACCGACAAACTCACCCGGCGGGATCTGGCCAAGGTGGCCCAGGTCGAGTACTTCGTCTGCGCGAACGAAACGCTTGGCCAGCAGGGTGGCCACGTACTCATCGTAGCGATGCTCTTCATAGTCGGGCACCAGCCACCAGAGCGGGGTACAACCACCGAGCCAGAGCGCGGTACGGTAGAACTCGTCCAGCAAGAGATAATGCTGCGTGGTTCCGCAGTCATCGGATGTCAGCTTGGCTTCACGCTGGCCCTGAGTGAAACGCTGCGGATCGACCAGGAAGAAGTGTGCCTCGCTGCCCTGAGTGGCTGCCCAGCTTCGCAGCGCATCGCATTTGCGGCGCAACTCCGCTATCTGCCTGGCATCCAGTTCCGGGTCGTGACAGACCCAGACGTCCAGATCACTGTGTTCGTCCTGTGCCACGGTGCCCAGGCTGCCCATGAGATAAAGCCCGAGGATCGGCTGGGGCGCCTTGCCGCGCAGTGGCTTGTAGATGAACGAGCGGCTGAGACGCTGCACTTCTGCCAACTGATCGGCATCCGGCTCGTAGTTGGCGAGCCCGGCGGGCGTAGTGGCCGAGACATAGCCGGGAAGGATCGGATGATTGACGTGAAACAACAGGGGCAACAGCTTGAGTACCTGCTGCTGGCGTGTCGACATAGCCTGTGCGGCCCGCGCCAGGCGTGCACTGTTGACTGCGAGGAATCGCGCCCGCAGCGCGCTCAGCACCTTGCGATCGATGCCTTCTTCGAGAATCGGATGGATGATGTGCTGGGTGCGGGTCATGGCGGTTCGTGCAGGCGAGGCGGACCCTGTTCATCGGCCGCCGGACGCAGGCCTTGAGGTTGCAAAAGCTGTCACTCGTCGCCCGGCGCAGGCCTCCTTTCCCGCCCGGAGCAACCGAAGCAATCAGGCGGCAGCGGTTTCCGACAGGATGGTCAGCAGCGTTTGCGCCTGTTCGGCCGCATCGCGACCGAGGCTGGTGAGATAGCCGCCATCGGCCTGCGTGATCAGGCCCTTGGCATGCAGGCGCCCGAAAGCGGCAATGGTGGATGGGCTGGCATCGTGATGCACCTTCAGCCCTTCCTGCAGATTTTCCAGATTGAACTGTCGAAGGACTTCCAGTTCGGCGACCAACTCAGGGGTGTACGACATGCTCGCTCCTCGGGTGGTGGGCTCTTGCCCTGTGTGCTGAGTGTAGTTGCTGTCGGCGACTTCGCCTTGATCCAGGTCCGGTCCGGAGGAGGAGGTGCGCAGCATCGGTACCAACCGCAGGTCCGGTTCGGGCGGCGTGCTTTCCTCCGCAGTGGGGCGCTCGACCTGGCTGCGTCCCATGCGCTTCTGCGGCGCGTTGAAGGTCCTATTCGGGCAACTCCGGCAGATTGCGCAACATGCTCTCGTAGGCTTCGCCATCAAAGGGGCGGTCCTCACTGAGCATGCTGCGGATTTCATGGGCCAGGACCAGTGCCATCATCTGCAGGCTTTCATCGCGCTCATAGCCGACCAGGGTCAGCTTGTTCAGGGTCGCCTGGGTGGCGGGCGGATCGCCTGCTTCCAGCTGGTTCTCGATAGCCTGGATCAGAGTGGATTCGGCGAAGGCTTCATCTTCGTCGCTGCTGGGCATGTCTTGCGCCATGGCGGGTTTCTCGTCGTGCGGTGCCGGATTCTCTTCGTCGAGCTGGCAGATCGTGCAGCTGCCATCATCCGGTCGGTTGGTTTCGACGTAGCGTACCCGCCGATGAGCGGCTTGGCGATGAGCATCGATGCGATAGCGTGGGCGGTCTGGGTCGCGCATGAGTTGCTCCAGAGTATGACTGCGGCTAGCCACCAGGCAGATGCCGGGATAATGCATGCCGATATCGCCTCAATCGATGAGGCTCAGTGCCAGGCACAGTACGCCAAATGCGCTCCAGACCAGCGAGAAGATCAATGGCGTGCGCAGCGAGAACAGCAGGGTGCGCTTGTAACGATGTCCGCCGACCGGGCTGCTGCCCTCGCCGAACAGCGCCGACTCGTTGTTCGGCAACATGCCGACTCGGCCTTCGAGCTGCAGCAGTTCGGACTGCTTCTGATGCCAGCGCTCGATGACATCGAAGTTGGCCTTGATGCCGGGCATGGCATGCAGCGAAGTGGTCAGGCCGAGCACGGCGAGGATCGCCGGCACCACCAGGCGGAACAGCTCGCCCCATTCCGGGTTGCTATTGGCCATTGATGAAGCGAAGGCAATCATCAGGAACGACTGCGAGGACATGTAGGCACTGGTGCGTTCGGCCAGCAGCGAGGATTCGAAATGGATTTCCGAACGGTAGAACGCCAGGCGCTCCTTGGGCGAGTCGAAGAGCTCGGCGCCCTGGGTATCCTGGTTCAGCAGCAGGGTGCGCAGGTCGGTCATGCAGGCCTCGATGAGTACGGGAGGCGCGGCTGCAATTTGCCGCCGGCTGCATGTAGGTCAAGCGTAATGCCCGAGAGTTCCGGCCGGCGACTCGGCGGTCGGTAGCGAGGGCGGCAGCGGGGCAGGCATCGGCAGGATCACTGCGGCGCCCCGCTGCCAGGAGCGGACCATCAGCGACCGGCGAGCAGTTCCTGGCCACGCTTGACCGCGGCGTGGACCTGAGCTGGCGCGGTACCGCCGATGTGGTCGCGGGCGTTCACCGAGCCTTCCAGGGTCAGCACGGCGAAGACGTCGTCGCCGATCTGGTCGCTGAACCGGCGCAGTTCGTCGAGGCTCATCTCGGCCAGGTCCTTGCCGCTCTCGACGCCGTACTTCACCGCGTGGCCGACGATCTCGTGGCAGTCGCGGAAGGGCAGGCCCTTGCGCACCAGGTAGTCGGCCAGGTCCGTGGCGGTGGAGAAGCCGCGCAGCGCCGCCTCGCGCATGATCTCGCGCTTCGGTCGGATCGCCGGAACCATATCGGCGAACGCACGCAGGCTGTCGCGCAGGGTGTCGGCGGCGTCGAACAACGGCTCCTTGTCTTCCTGGTTGTCCTTGTTGTAGGCCAGCGGCTGGCCCTTCATCAGGGTCAGCAGACCGGTCAGCGCGCCGAATACGCGGCCACTCTTGCCGCGCACCAGTTCCGGCACGTCCGGGTTCTTCTTCTGCGGCATGATCGAGGAGCCGGTGCAGAAGCGGTCGGGCAGGTCGATGAACTGGAACTGCGCGCTGGTCCACAGCACCAGCTCTTCGGAGAAGCGCGACAGGTGCATCATCGCCAACGAGGCAGCAGCGCAGAATTCGATGGCGAAGTCGCGGTCGGAGACGCCGTCCAGCGAGTTGCCGGAGATCGCTTCGAAGCCCAGCAGTTCGCAGGTGATCTCGCGCTGGATCGGGTAGGTGGTGCCGGCTAGCGCCGCCGAGCCCAGTGGCATGCGGTTGGTGCGCTTGCGGCAATCGACCAGGCGCTCATAGTCACGCGAGAGCATTTCGAACCAGGCCAGCAGGTGATGGCCGAAGGTCACCGGCTGTGCGGTCTGCAGATGGGTGAAGCCGGGCATGATGGTGTCGGCTTCGGCTTCCGCCAGGCCCAGCAGGCCCTGCTGCAGACGGGTGATCTCGCCGAGAATCACGTCGATCTCATCGCGCAGCCAGAGGCGGATGTCGGTGGCCACCTGGTCGTTGCGCGAGCGCCCGGTATGCAGCTTCTTGCCGGTCACGCCGATGCGGTCGGTGAGGCGCGCCTCGATGTTCATGTGCACGTCTTCCAGATCGACGCGCCAGTCGAAGGTGCCGGCTTCGATCTCGGCCTGTATGTCCTTCAGGTTGGCGATGATCTGGTCGCGCTCGTCCGCACTCAGCACGCCGGCCTTTTCCAGCATGGTGGCATGGGCGATCGAGCCCATGATGTCGTGGCGATAAAGGCGCTTGTCGAACTCGACGGAGGCGGTGAATCGGGCGACGAAGGCGTCGACGGGCTCGCTGAAACGGCCGCCCCAGGACTGGTTGGTCTTGTCGGTGCTCATGTATGCGCTCGCTGAAATCCGAAGGCTGAGGAAAGGCGACGATGATAACAGGGATGACGCTGAGGGCGTGCCCACCGCGAAGGGTGAGCTGGCTGGCAAATCCGCACGATTGCGAGCCTGTCCACGAGCGCTCGGCTTGCCGTTGTGCAAGTCGGCAAGGAAACTGCCAGGCAGGCGAACCGACAGGCTGAATCGTGTGAAATCCACTGCCGTATCCGATGACTTTTTCGTGCCCGAGCTATGTCAGCCCGATGCCTTGCTCGGCCTGGTCCTGCTCGCCGAACTGCTGGTATTCGTGCTGGTGCTGGCCGAGCCGATGCAGCCCGGCTTCAACTGGATGCGGCTGGCGCTGACCTCGCTGTTCGTGCAGTGGATCGTCCTGCTCTCGGCCGGCACCATGTGCCTGCTACGTCCTCTGCTGGCGCGGCTCGGCGCGGCGATAGCAGGGCTTGCCTGCTGCACGCTGGTGGTCGGGCTGACCCTTGCCTGCACCGCCGTGGCCGACATTTATCAGCTCGGCGGCCCGCTGTCGCGCCAGGGCGAGGCCAATCTTTACCTGCGCCATGCGCTGATCAGCCTGATCATGTCGGGGCTGCTGCTACGCTATTTCTATCTGCAGAGCCAATGGCGCCGTCAGGAACAGGCCGAGCTGCGCGCGCGGATCGAATCACTGCAGGCGCGCATTCGACCGCACTTCCTGTTCAACAGCCTCAACAGTATCGCCAGCCTGGTGGCGACCGACCCGAACAAGGCCGAGCAGGCAGTGCTGGATCTGTCCGACCTGTTTCGCGCGAGCCTGGCGCGGCCCGGCACGCTCGTGGCCTGGCGCGACGAACTGGAGCTGTCGCGGCGCTATCTGTCGATCGAACAGTATCGTCTGGGAGATCGCCTGCAGATGGACTGGAAGGTCGACGGCGTGCCGGACGACCTGCCGATACCGCAGCTCACGCTGCAGCCTCTGCTGGAGAATGCACTGGTGTACGGCATACAGCCGCGGATCGAGGGTGGGGTGGTCAGCGTAACCGCCGATTATGTCGGTGGCGTGTTTCGATTGGTGGTCAGCAACCCTTTCGATGAATCCGCTCAAGCGCAGGCATCACGCGGTACGCGCCAGGGGCTGCAGAACATCGACGCACGATTAGCGGCACTTTTCGGTCCGCTAGCGAGTCTCAGCGTGGAGCGCCGTGAAGGCCGCCATTACACATGTCTACGCTATCCATGTGCGAGACAAACGCAGGAAGCCTGATCTATATGAATGTCCTGATTGTCGATGACGAACCTCTAGCCCGCGAGCGCCTCAGCCGACTGGTAGGTGACCTCGACGGCTACCGAGTCCTCGAACCCGCCGCCAGCAATGGCGAAGAAGCATTGAGGCTGATCGAGGAACTGCGCCCTGATGTCGTGCTGCTGGATATCCGCATGCCGGGGCTGGATGGCCTGCAGGTTGCAGCCAGGCTTTGCGAGACGGATGCGCCGCCTGCCGTGATCTTTTGTACGGCCCATGATGAATTTGCCCTGGAGGCGTTCCAGGTCAGCGCGGTTGGCTACCTGGTCAAGCCAGTGCGCCCGGAGCACCTCTCCGAGGCGCTGAAGAAGGCCGAGCGGCCGAACCGGGTGCAGCTCGCCGCGTTGACCCGGCCGGCGGCGGTATCCGGCGGCGGGCCACGCAGCCATATCAGTGCGCGGACGCGCAAGGGCATCGAGCTGATTCCGCTGGACCAGGTGATCTACTTCATCGCCGACCACAAGTACGTCACCTTGCGCCATGCCGGTGGCGAGGTGCTCCTGGATGAACCGCTGAAATCCCTGGAGGACGAATTCGGTGATCGCTTCGTGCGCATCCATCGCAATGCGCTGGTGTTCCGTGATCGCATCGAGCGCCTGCAACGCACGCCGCTCGGGCATTTCCAGCTGTTCCTCAAGGGCCTCGAAGGCGAGGCGCTGACGGTGAGCCGCCGGCATGTGGCGGGTGTGCGCAAGCTGATGCAGAACCTCTGAGCCAGCACGGTTCCCTGCGCAGGTGGCCGTCAGCTCGAGCAACTGGCGGGCTCCGCGCGGTGGCGCTACACCACCCTTTACTTGATTCCGGCCAACCCAGGCTGGTTGTCCGGCCTGTTATCATCGCCGGCAATTCATTGTTCTGGAATTGCCCATGTCTCGCGAAATTCGCATCGCCACCCGCAAGAGTGCCCTGGCCCTGTGGCAGGCCGAATACGTCAAGGCGCGCCTGGAAACGTCGCACCCCGGGCTGAAAGTCAGTCTCGTGCCGATGGTCAGCCGTGGCGACAAGTTGCTCGACGCACCGCTGGCGAAAATCGGGGGCAAGGGGCTGTTCGTCAAGGAACTGGAAACGGCGCTGCTGGAGAATCAGGCGGACATCGCCGTGCATTCCATGAAGGATGTGCCGATGGAGTTCCCCGAAGGACTGGGCCTGTACTGCATCTGCGAACGCGAAGACCCGCGTGATGCGTTCGTCTCCAATCACTTCGACAGCCTGGACGCGCTGCCGCCCGGCAGCGTGGTCGGCACCTCCAGCCTGCGCCGTCAGGCGCAACTGCTGGCGCGTCGGCCGGACCTGAAGATCCAGTTCCTGCGTGGCAACGTCAATACGCGCCTGGCCAAACTCGACGCCGGCGAATATGACGCGATCATTCTTGCTGCTGCGGGGCTGATTCGTCTTGGCTTCGGCGAGCGCATCCGTTCCAGTCTCGGTGTCGACGAGAGCCTGCCGGCCGGCGGTCAGGGTGCGGTGGGGATCGAGTGCCGTACCGGAGACAGCGAGCTGCACCAGCTGCTGGCCTGTCTGAACGATGCGCAGACCGCCACCCGCGTCGCCGCCGAACGCGCGCTGAACAAGCGGCTGAACGGCGGCTGCCAGGTGCCGATCGCCTGTTACGCGGTGCTCGAAGGCGAGCAGTTGTGGCTGCGCGGGCTGGTGGGGCAACCCGACGGCACCTTGTTGCTGCGGGCCGAAGGCCGCGCACCGGTCGCCGATGCCGAGGCACTCGGCGTGCAGGTCGCTGAAGCCCTGCTCGCCCAGGGTGCCGAGCAGATTCTCCAGGCGGTGTACGGTGAGGCTGGTCACGCGTGACCGGTTGGCGCCTGTTGCTGACCCGGCCCGCCGAGGAGTGTGTGGCACTGACGGCTATCCTGGCCGAGGCCGGTGTGCACAGCGCGAGCCTGCCGCTGCTGGCGATCGAACCCCTGTCGGAGACCGCCGGGCAGCGGGCGACGATGCTCGATCTGGATCGCTATTGCGCCGTCATCGTGGTCAGCAAGCCTGCCGCGCGCCTGGGTCTCGAGCTACTCGACCGATACTGGCCGCAGCCGCCGTTCGGTCAGGCCTGGTTCAGTGTCGGTGCCGCCACCGGGGCGATCCTCGAAGATTACGGGCTGGATGTCAGCTGGCCGTCGCTCGGCGACGACAGCGAGGCGCTGCTGGCGCTGCCGCGCCTCGAGCAGGCGCTGGCCAGGCCGGATCCGAAGGTGCTGATTCTGCGCGGCGAGGGCGGGCGCGAGCTCCTTGCCGAGACGTTGCGCGGGCGTGGCGTCCAGGTGGATATCCTTGAACTCTACCGCCGCACCCTGCCTGACTACCCGCCGGGAGCGCTGGCAGGCACCGTTCGCTCGGAACGGCTCAACGGCCTGGTGGTCAGCAGTGGGCAGGGTTTGTTGTCGCTGCGTGAGTTGGCAGCCGATACCTGGCCCGAACTGCTTGAGCTACCCTTGTTCGTGCCCAGCCCTCGGGTAGCGGAGATGGCCCGCCAGTTGGGCGCCAAACGAATTGTGGATTGCCGTGGCGCCGGAGCCGCGGCCTTGCTGGCGGCCTTGCGGGAAACCGCGCAGGCCGCTTCCTGATGCAAAGGATGGAAACGTGAGCGAAGCAGATTCCAAGAAAGAACCGCTGCAACCCCCCGCCAGTGAGCCGGCTCCCGCCGTCGAGCCTACCAAGCCCGCCCCTTCCAGACCGTCTCCCAATGCAGGCGCAAAGCCGTTGCTGGCATCGCTGGCGCTGCTGGTAGGCCTGGGCGGTGTAGCGCTCGGCGGCTATGCGATATGGCAGTTGCAGCAACTCGGTGCTCAGGAAGATCGTCAGCTCGAAGCGCTGCAGAGCGCCGGTGAACAGACCCGCCAACTGGCCGAGCGCGAGCGTCAGCTGGCCGCACGTCTGGGGCGCCTGGAGCAACTGCCGTCGGCCAGTGAGCTGGAAGAGCGGCGGCGCCTGCTGGGCGCGTTGCAGAGCGACCAGCAGCGTCTTTCCGGCCGTGTGGAGCAGGTGCTCGGCGCCAGTCGCGAAGAATGGCGTCTGGCCGAGGCCGAACACCTGCTGCGCATGGCCATGTTGCAGCTGTCGGCGATGCAGGACGTGAAGAGTGCCGAAATGCTGGTGCACGAAGCCGACCTGATTCTGCAGAAACAGGACGATCCTGCTGCGTACGGTACGCGGCAGAAGCTGCTGGAGGGGCTCGAGGCGCTGCGCAGCCTGCCGGAACTCGACCGGACCGGTTTGTTCCTGCAGCTCGGCGCGCTACGCGGGCAGAGCAGCCAGCTCAGCGCGCTGGCACCGGAGTTCGTCAATGGTGCGGCGCTGCCTGAAGGTGCGCAGGACAATCGCTGGCAGCGCTGGTTGAACGAGCTGACGCGTTACGTGCGGGTGGATTTCGATGCCAGTGCCGACGTGAAGCCGCTGCTCGCCGGACAGACGCTGGGGCAGGTGCGTCTGGCCTTGTCGCTGGCCATCGAGCAGGCGCAGTGGGCGGTGCTCAACGGCAATGCCAAGGTCTATCGCCAGTCGCTCGAACAGGCGAGCGCATTGCTCGAGGATCATTTCAGCGGTGACAACGGCCAGGCCCGCGGCCTGCGCGAGCGCCTCGAGACGCTCGCGCAACGCGAAGTGGAGGTGACGCTGCCCGACCTAACGCCCGCGCTGCAGGCCCTGCAGGGCTATGTACAGAAGCGTGAGCGCGGCGCGGATGGACTCGTTCCCGAGTCGCCGACGCCAAAGCCTGAGACGGAAAACGAGGCGCAGGAGGCCCAGCGCTCATGAAACGTCTGGCCCTGGTACTCATTGTTCTGCTTGCGGTTGCAGGCTTGCTCGGCTGGGCGATCAGCCAGAGCGCCGGTTATGTACTGATTACCTACGACCGGTTCCGCTACGAGTCGAGCTTCTGGGTCTTCCTCGCACTGGTTGGCTGCCTCTGGCTGCTGGCGATGGCCGTGCACTGGTTGCTTGGGTTGTTGCAGGTGTCCGGGGCGCTGGTCAACCCCTGGTCGAGGCGCCACCGTGCGCGGCGGGTGGAGAAGGCGTCACGCCTCGGCCTGCGCGAGCTTGCCGAAGGTCAGTGGGGGCCGGCGCTCGGTCATCTGCAACTGGCGGCAGAGAAAGATCGCCAGCCATTGGTTCACTATCTGGGCGCAGCGCGGGCGGCCAACGAGCTGGGCGAATATGCGCAGAGCGATGAGTTGCTGCAGAAGGCACGTGAGCGTGAGCCCGAGGCGGCGCTGGCGATCGGTCTGACCCAGGCGCAGCTGCAGATCGCCCGTGGCCAGTATGTCGAAGCGCGCGCATCGCTCAGCGAGCTGCAGAACGAACACCCGCGTCACCCGTACGTTCTCACGTTGCTCCAGCAGCTCTACGTGCAGCTGCAGGATTGGCCGGCGCTGTGCAGGCTGCTGCCGGAGCTGCGCAAGCATCGCGTGCTGCCGCCGGCACGCCTGAGCGAGCTCGAGCTGCTCGCCTGGACCGCCGCGGTCGAGCAGGCCGGACAGCCGTCCGAGTCGTCTGCCGAGGCTGGCATCGAGGCGCTGAATCAGCGTTGGCAGACGGTACCCAGCGCGCTGCGTGGCGAAGCCCTGGTCGTGGGGGCCTATGCCGACGGGTTATCTCGCCTGGGTGCCCAGGCCAAGGCTGAGGAAGTGCTGTACGCAGCGATCAAGCGCCAGTTCGACGACCGCTTGGTGGAACGGTATGGACGGGTGCCGGGCCGGGAGCCGGCGCGGCAGCTCGCCCATGCCGAAGGCTGGCTCAAGGATCACCCGCAGAATCCGGTGCTGTTACTGGCATTGGGGCGGATCAGCCAGCGCAACGAACTGTGGGGCAAGGCGCGTGACTATCTGGAGGCGAGCCTGCGCTTCGATCATCGTCCGCAGACCTATGCCGAGCTTGCGCGTTTGCTGGGACAGCTGGGCGATACCGAAAGCAGCAACCGGCTCTTCCAGCAGGGCGTCGGTCTGCTCGATCGCAATCTCCCCACCACCCCGTGATGGGTACGTCAGGTCCGCAAGGTGCGGGCCTGACGCCTTCGCGCCGCTTGTAAGACAATCGCCGTTTCCACTACCGTAGCGGACTTTTCCAGCTTGCGGAGCCACCATGCGCCTGGCCAGCCCCCGTTCCCTGTTCCTTCTCGCCTCTGTCGCATGTGCGCTGTTGATCGCCGTTGCGCTCTACATGGAGCACGCGATGGGGTTGGCGCCATGCCCGCTGTGCATCGTCCAGCGCATCTGCGTGATCGCCTTCGGGCTGGTCTGCCTGGCGGCTGCGATTCACGGCCCGGCAAGGATCGGTCGACGCGTCTATGCCGGCTTCGGCCTGCTGTTCGTGTTGTTCGGCAGCGCCACGGCGATTCGCCAGATCTGGTTGCAGAGCGTGCCGGCCGATCAGTTGCCGAGCTGCCTGCCGAGCCTGGAATACATGATGGAGGCGCTTCCGTTTCAGGATATTGCCCGCCTGGTGCTGCACGGCACCGCCGAATGCGCCGAAGTAAGCTGGACGATGCTGGGGCTCAGCATCCCCGAGTGGAGCCTGTTGGCCTTCATCGGCATGGCCATCGTCTGTAGCTGGCAGATACTGCGCCGCGACTGAGCCATCTTTACCTTCCTGCATCGAACTCCTGCTGCGCTCGCAGGGTCTTCTCATGGACGTGCAGCTGGCGCTGCGTGCTGGTGAGATTCGTAGGCATTTCGCTTGATGCATCGAGCGCCGCGGCATAGTCTGCTCCTGCGGTGACGGATTCTTGCCATTCGCTGCCGCCACTCACCCGGGGCCGATACCGAAAGACAAAAAAACGTCTCGGAATGGCGTACAAAGCATCATCGATTAGGGAAGTGAGGTCATCATGCTCGAGAGCTGTCGCAATGCCCAGGAACGCTGGGGTGGTGTACATCTTCTGATCGATCGCTGGTTGCACGAGCGCCATGCATTGATCAGCGCATACGACGGTTTGCATACCGAGCGCGACGAAGCCGCTCGCCTGGCTCTTCAGCGCTTCTGCGAGTATCTGGTCGACTATGTCTCGGCCGGCCACTTCGAGATTTACGAGCAGTTGCTGGCCGAGGCCGAGGCCTTCGGCGATCTGCGGGCCATCGAATTGGCCAAGCAGATCTATCCGCGTATCGAAACCATCACCCAGGTCGCGCTTGGCTTCAATGATCGCTGCGAAAAGGGTGATTGCCTGGGTAGCCCGGGGTTGAGCGACGAGCTCAAGCAATTGGGTCAACTGCTGCACGAGCGCTTCGAGCTGGAAGACTGCCTGATCGAAGTGCTGCACACCGCGCACACGCAGGCTGCCGCTACCACCGCCTGAGGCTTCTGGTCCCGCTCCAGTGTTGCCACCGGCTGCCCCGCGGCGGCTGGCGGCCGCAACGCGGGCCGTCTAGTATGGGTGCACTGTTCCTGCCAGGAGGCACCTTCATGCCCGCTAAGAAGAAGTCGGTTACTACTCCGCTGCATTTGTTGCAGCAGCTTTCCCACAGTCTCATCGAACATCTCGACAAGGCGTGCAGCCAGGCGATCAGGGATGCCGAAAACACCCTCGCCAAGCTGCAGAAGCAAAGAGGCAAAGCGCAGGACAAGCTGACCAAGGCCCGCGCCAAGCTGGACGAAGCGGGTAGCGCCGGCAAGGCCAAGGCACAGGCCAAGGCTCGCACGCGACACACCGAACTCGAGGAATCGCTCGCGCTGCTGCAGGCTCGCCAGAGCGAGACACTGACCTATCTGGCTGAGCTCAAGCATGACGCGCAGGAGAGCCTCAAGCTGGCACAGGGCATCCGTCAGGTAGCCGATGCGGCGGACAAGGCGCTGCAAAGCCGTCAGCAACCAGCTGCCGTCAAGCCCGCGGCGGCTCCGCGGCGGCCCGCGCGCAAACTGGCCACCAGGCCTGCTGCCAGCGCCGCCAAAACGAGCACGGCTCCTGCCACGACCACAGCCGCCAAGAAGCCGGTGGCTGAAAGCCCGGCCAAGGCTCCTGCAAATGCGTCCGCCAAGCCGTCAACTGCGCGCAAGGCTCCAGCCCGTAGCCGGTCGAGCGGTAGCGCCAAGGCCGCCTCGGTGCCTCAGCCAGCCGAAGCTGCCGCACCTGCCGTGGAGACCCCGGCAAAGCCCGTTGCCGCCAAGCCGGCCGTGCGCAAGCCGGCGGCCAAGCGCAGTACCGCCAGTGCTCAGGTGTCATCCAGTTCCAGCTGAGTCTGGGCTGCCGCGCAGCGCAGCGTCTCAAGCGCCGCGCGGCATCCGTCGACGGGTGCCAGGCTGTCCAGCCACTCGTCAGTTCCGCCATCTGCCGGCCATTGGCTGCTCGCTGCCTGCAGTCGCTCCAGCAGATTGCGCTCGGCCTCCAGTTCCAGCGTCTTGAGCGCTTCGCGCAGCTTGTGCAGCGCAGCATCCTGCTCGGCCAGCGGACGCCAGTCCTGGCGCAATCCGCGCAATGGCTGAATCACATGCTGTCGCCAGGGCGTGGCTCGTTGCTCGAGTGCGTCCCGGCGATCCGTATCGTAGGCGACGCCGCGCATTTGCAGCCAGGTCGCGCAGAGCAGCAGGCAGATATCGGCGCCCTGGCTCTGCAGCTTCAGGCAGGCGGCTTCGACGCCCGGCCGCGCATAGCAGGCGAGGGCAAAAGTCCACAGGTTGGGGTTCGACATAGCGCGCACCTTTTTTTGTTGGCAGTCCGGCTGGCTTTCCAGGCGAACTGATAAACTCGCCGGCATTATGATCCGACTTCTCAATCTCACTCTACAGCGTGGCCCCCAGCGTCTGCTGGAAGGCGCCGAGCTGACCCTGCACCCCGGCCAGAAGGCCGGCCTGGTCGGCGCCAATGGCGCTGGCAAATCCACCCTCTTTGCCCTGCTGCGTGGCGAGCTGGTGCCCGATGGCGGCGATTGCCAGTTGCCGCCACACTGGCGCATCGCGCACATGCGCCAGGAGATCGATACCCTCGATCGTCTGGCCGTGGACTATGTGCTCGATGGTGACGTCGAGCTGCGCCGCATTCAGCGCGAGCTTGCCGCCGCCGAGCAGGCACATGATGGCAACGCATTGGCCCGTCTGCATACCGAGCTGGACAGCGCCGATGGCTATAGCGCCGATGCCCGTGCGCGCAAGCTGCTCGCCGGGCTGGGCTTTGCCAACGAGCAGATGACGCTGCCGGTCAGCAGCTTCTCCGGGGGCTGGCGCATGCGCCTGAACCTGGCGCAGGCACTGATGTGCCCGTCGGATCTGCTGCTGCTGGACGAACCGACCAACCACCTCGATCTCGATGCCATCCTCTGGCTGGAGGACTGGCTCAAGGGCTACCCCGGCACCTTGCTGCTGATTTCCCACGACCGCGACTTCCTCGACTCGGTGGTCGATCACGTCATCCATCTGGAACAGCGCAAGCTGACGCTCTACCGCGGCGGCTACTCGGCCTTTGAAAGAACCCGCGCCGAGCGTCTGGCGCAACAGCAGCAAGCCTTCGAGAAGCAGCAGGCGCAGCGCGCCCACATGGAAAGCTATATCCGCCGCTTCAAGGCCCAGGCGACCAAGGCGCGCCAGGCCCAGAGCCGGATCAAGGCGCTGGAGCGTCTCGAAGAGCTGGCGCCGGCACATGTGGATTCGCCGTTCGACTTCCGCTTTCGCGAGGCGGACAAGGTGTCCAGCCCGTTGCTCGATCTGGCCGAAGGACGGCTCGGCTATGGCGAGAAGGTGGTGCTGGAAAAGGTCAAGTTGCAGCTGGTACCTGGCGCCCGCATCGGTTTGCTGGGTCCCAATGGCGCCGGCAAGTCGACCCTGATCAAGACCCTCGCCGCTGAGCTCGCACCCATCGCCGGTCGTCTGCAGCGTGGTGAAAACCTGGTGGTCGGATACTTCGCCCAGCACCAGCTGGACTCGCTCGACCCCAAGGCCAGCCCGCTGCTGCATCTGCAACGCATCGCCGCCAGCGAGCGCGAGCAGACCCTGCGCGACTTTCTCGGTGGCTTCGATTTCCGCGGCGAGCGCTGCGAGGAGCCGGTGCTGAATTTCTCCGGCGGCGAGAAGGCACGCCTGGCGCTGGCGTTGATCGCCTGGGGCAAACCCAACCTGCTGCTGCTCGACGAACCGACCAACCACCTCGATCTGGAGATGCGCCTGGCACTGACCCTGGCTTTGCAGGATTTCGAGGGCGCTGTGCTGGTGGTATCCCACGACCGTCACTTGCTCAAGAGCACCACCGACGAGTTCCTGTTGGTCGCCGACGGCCAGGTCCGGAACTTCGATGGCGATCTCGAGGATTATGCGCGCTGGCTGGTGGATTACCGGGCGCGCCAGCAACCCGTGGAAAGCGGCGAGCCTGCGGCGGACAAGACCGACAAGCGCGCCCAGCGTCAGGCTGCCGCCGCACTGCGCCAGCAGCTGGCGCCGCACAAGCGCCAGGCGGACAAGCTGGAGAAGGACCTGGCGACGGTGCACGAAAAACTGGCCGTGCTCGAGACGAGCCTGGGTGACAGCGCGCTCTACGAAGCGGCACGCCGGGATGAGTTGCGCGAGCTGCTGGCCCGGCAGGCCGAGCTGAAGGTGCGCGAAGGCGAACTGGAGGAGGCCTGGCTGGAAGCGCTGGAAACCCTGGAAAGCCTGCAGGCACAGCTGGAGGCCAGTGCATGAGCGAGCCGTGGTTTTCCCTGGTCGAGGAATGGCGACTGCAGTGGGTGCTGGGCCTGCAGGTAGTGCTGATCCTGCTGGTGGGGTACGTGCTGCAGCGTCTGGTCGCACGCGGGTTGACCCGCCTGTCGTCACGCTACCCGTTGCCGCCCGAACTCCTGCTGCCGGTGCGCGGCGGCATCCGCTGGTTCATCATGGGCGGCGCGCTGATCATGGTGCTGGAGCGCTTCGGGGTTTCCGCCACCGTACTGTGGACGGCCATTTCCGGTTTCGTCGCGGTGGCAGCGATCGCCTTCTTCGCGATCTGGAGCGTACTGTCCAACCTGCTTTGCGCGGTGCTGATCCTGACTGTCGGTCCGTTCCGCCTGGGTGACGTGGTGGAGATCGTCGAGGCGTTCGACAAGCCGATCGTCAAGGGGCGCGTCATCGATATCAATCTGCTCTACACCACTTTGGAAGAAGTGGCCGAGGCGGGTACCGGCGCCATCGTGCAAGTACCCAACAGCCTGTTCTTCCAGAAAGCCGTGCGCCGCTGGCGTGGCAGCGAAGTGCAACTCTTCAACCGTAACCCCAACGAGTAATAACCACTATGGAATGGCTCAGCAACCCTGAAATCTGGGTCGCTTTTCTGACCCTGACTGCCCTTGAAATCGTTCTGGGCATCGACAACATCATCTTCATCTCCATCCTGGTCAGCCGGCTGCCCAAGGAACAGCAACCCAAGGCGCGGTTCTTCGGGCTGGCGCTGGCGATGGGCACGCGCATCCTGCTGCTGCTGTCGATCGCCTGGGTCATGCGGTTGACCAACGATCTGTTCACGGTCTGGGGCGAAGGCGTTTCCGGGCGCGATCTGATCCTGTTCTTCGGCGGCCTGTTCCTGCTGTTCAAGAGCACGCTGGAGATCTGGCACAGCGTCGAGGGCGAGGAGGAACATCAGGATGGCGGCGGTGCGGTCAAGGCCGGCTTCCTGAGCGTGATCCTGCAGATTGCCGTGATCGACATCATCTTCTCGCTGGATTCGGTGATCACCGCGGTCGGCCTGGTGCAGAACGTTCCGGTAATGGTCGCTGCGATCGTCATCGCCGTGCTGGTGATGATGCTGGCCGCCGGAACCATCAGCGACTTCATCGAGAAGCATCCGACGCTGAAGATTCTTGCCCTGTCGTTCCTCATCGTCGTCGGCACGCTGCTGATCGCCGAAGCCTTCGGCGTTCATGTGCCCAAGGGCTACGTCTACTTCGCGATGGCCTTCTCGCTGGGTGTCGAGGCGTTGAACATTCGCATGCGCAAGGCCATGAAGCGCAAGCTCAAGGAGCCGGTGAAGCTGGGCAAGGGCTCGCCGGACTGAACCGAAGCGCCGGCCGTGGCCGGCGCAACCGCCTGAACGGAGGGCTTCACGATGTCACTGGAAACCTGGCTCGCTTTCTTCGTCGCCTGTTGGGTGATCAGCCTGTCGCCGGGCGCCGGCGCCATCGCTTCGATGTCCTGCGGCTTGCAGTACGGCTTCTGGCGCGGCTACTGGAACGCCATCGGCCTGCAACTGGCGTTGGTGCTGCAGATTGCCGTGGTCGCCGCAGGCGTCGGGGCCGTGCTGGCTACCTCGGAACTGGCGTTTGGCCTGATCAAGTGGTTCGGTGTCGGCTACCTGCTGTGGCTGGCCTGGAAGCAATGGCAGGCGCAACCGCAGACGCTGAACGATTCGGCGGCGCCGCGACCCATCGGCAGGCCGCTCAGCCTGGTGTTGCGCGGCTTTCTGGTCAATGCCAGCAATCCCAAGGCGATCGTCTTCATCCTCGCCGTACTGCCGCAGTTCCTCGACCCGCAGCGGCCGTTGCTGCTGCAATATAGCGAGATGGCCGCGACCATGGTGGCGGTCGATCTGGTGGTCATGGCCGGCTACACCGGTCTTGCCGCCAAGGTGTTGCGCCTGCTGCGCACGCCGCGCCAGCAGCGCCAGGTCAATCGCAGTTTCGCTGTCATGTTCGCCGGTGCCGCGGCGCTGCTGGCGACTGTCCGGCGTGCTGCCGCATGAGCGTGCCGGCTGCCCTGCGCGTGTGGATCGACGCCGATGCCTGCCCGCGTGCCGCCAAGGATCAGGTCATCAGGTTCGCCCTCAAGCGCAAGTTCGAGGTGCTGCTGGTGGCCGGGCAGAGCCAGGTCAAGCCGGCGTTCGCCTGCGTCCGGCTGATCGTGGTGCCGAGCGGGCCGGATGCAGCCGACGACTACCTGGTCGAACACGCCGAGCCCGGCGACCTGGTGATCTGCAGTGACGTGCCGCTGGCCGATCGGCTGGTAAAGAAGGGCATCGCTGCACTCGACCCGCGGGGACGCGAGTTCGATGAGCGCAACATGGGCGAGCGCCTGGCGGTCCGCAACCTGTTCACCGATTTGCGTGACCAGGGCCAGGTGGGCGGTGGCCAGGGTGCCTACGGCGAGCGTGATCGTCAGGCCTTCGCCAATGCGCTGGACCGTCTGCTTACGCGTCTGTCTCGGCCGCACTGAGCTGCCGAGCGGCCAGCCAGTCGCGCAGCGCAGGCAAGGCAAGCGGCCGGCTGTAGTAGTACCCCTGAATGAAGTCGCAGCCGTTCTCGCGCAGGTAGGCGAGCTGGACCTCTTCCTCCACGCCTTCGGCCACCACCTTCAGGCCCAGTTTGTGCGCCATGGCGATGATTGCCGCGGTGATGGCGCGGTCGTTGGCCTGTTCGGCAATTTCCTGGACGAACGCACGGTCGACCTTCAGCGTGTCCACCGGCAGCTTGCTCAGGTAGGCAAGTGAGGAATAGCCGCTGCCGAAGTCATCGATGGACACCTTCACCCCGAGTTCACGCACGGCGTCCAGCGTGCGTACCGCTGCGCCAAGGCTGTTCATCAGCGCATTCTCGGTGACTTCCACGGTCAGCCGCGCCGGGTCCAGGCCGGTGCGCTCGATGATCCGGGCGACCACCTCGGGCATGTGCGGGTTGGACAGGTTGAGTGCCGAGCAGTTGACGGCCACGCGCAGATCATGGCCTTCGGCGAGCAACGTGGCGAGATCGGCGCAGGCGCGGCGTGCCACCCAGGCGTCCAGTTCGGCGACGAAACCGTGCTGTTCGGCCAGCCCGACGAAGCGCTCCGGACTGATGAAACCTTGCTGCGGATGCTGCCAGCGCACCAGTGCTTCGAGGCTTACCGGCTGGCCGCTGCGACCATCGACGATGGGCTGGTAATGCACGCTGAGCAGGTTCTCGTTCAAGGCTCGGCGCAAGTCCTGTTCCAGCGACAGGTCTTCCTGGGCGCGCAGCTCCAGCGCGGGGTTGAAGCGCAGGCTGCGGTTGCGCCCGCTGGCTTTGCACTGGCCGACAGCCAGCCCGGCGTTGCGGAACAGCGTGTCGAAGCTCAGCCCGTCCTCGGGGTACAGGCTGATGCCGATGCTGGCGGTCAGACGCAGCTGGGTTTCGCCCAGCACGAAGGGCGGACGCAACTGCTCGAGGATCCGGTGGGCCAGCGCTTGTGCATGTTCCCAATGGCCGAGGGTCAAGACGCAGAATTCGTCGCCCGAGAAGCGCGCCAGCATGTCGTGCTGGCCGAGTACCGCGCGGATTCGATGCGCCACCTGCTGCAGCGTCAGGTCGCCGCTGCGGTGGCCCAGGCTGTCGTTGATGCGCTTGAAGTTGTCCAGATCGACCACCAGCACGGCCAGGGCCTGACCTTCTGCTCGCGCCGCGAGGATCTGGGACACCGTCTCGGTGAAGGCGCGACCGTTGAACAGGTTGGTCAGCGGGTCGTAGTGGGTCATCGCATTAAGCTGGTGTGCGGCTTGGTCGAGTGCCTGGCGCTGCTCGCTGAAGCGCTGCTCGGCCCAACTGGCGACGATCCCGGTGACGATCACCAGCAGTGTCACCAGGCCGATTGCCGATGCCAGGGCGCCATGACTGCCATGGCTGCCGATGGGGGTGGCGTGCTCGACCATGGCAGCCGGGACTGCGAGGGTCAGCGCATGCATGCCCGTGTAATGCATGGCAACGATCGCCACCCCCATCACCAGGCTGCAGAGCAGGCGTTGCCAGCGCTGATGGCGGCTCTGGCTGGCGCGAAAGTGAAAACCCAGCACCAGGGCGGCGATCGACGCGCCAATGGCGATCAGGACCGATACGCCAAAGGCCAGTGGTGCGTAGTAGAGCGTGGCTACCGAGCGGATCGCGGCCATGCCGGTGTAGTGCATCGCGGCGATGCCGATGCCGGCTGCGGTGCCGGCTACCGCATACTGCGCCACGCTCAGGCGATCGCGCCCGAGCAGGTGCATCACCACATATGACACGGCGACGGCAATCACTAGCGAGAACAGGGTAATGCCTGGGTCGTAGCTGATCTCCAGTGGCGCCCGCAGGGCCAGCATGCCGATGAAATGCATCGACCAGATGCCGCCGCCCAGCGTCAGTGCACCTACCCAGCGCCATAGTTCACGGCTGCGGGGGCTGCTGCTGCGGCTGACTCGTTTGGCGAGTGCCAGCGCGGTGAATGCGGCGGCACTGGCAACCAGATAGGAAAGAATGACCAGCAGCGGGTCGTGGCTGTGACCCAGTGCAACCTGATCGGCGGGAGGTTCGGAAAACAACAGTTGGAACACGCGTTGGCACTCGCTGGTCGAGGCATCCTGCCTCGTTGAAGATAGTGGCATTTCGCCATTTAAGCGGGAGTGTACGAGAGCTCGCTCGGCCCGCCAATCTTCTATCGGCCGATCAGCCGCAAAGGTAAGTGCCGGTGCCGACCGCGATGAGGGTGTCCGATTCGTTGTGCAGTTCCGAGCGCACCACGGCGACCTTGTTGCCCGAACGCAGCAGCATTGCACTGGCGCTGAAGCAGGTGCCGCGGCCGGGACGCAGGTAGTCGATGCGCAGATCGATGGTGCCCAGGCGGGACAGCCGTACCGCCCGCTCCTGGGCGGTCAGGTGGCGATGCTTGTCGAAGGCGCCGAGCATCGCCATCGCGCCACCGGCGACGTCGAGCAACGAGGCGATAACGCCACCGTGCAGGATGCCGTGGACGAAGTTGCCCACCAGCTCCGGCTTCATCGGCAGGTGCATCACCACCCGTGAGGTCGACACCTCGTCCAGTTCGATGCCCAGGGCCTGGTTGAAGGGGATGCGCTCGAACATCTGGCGCACTGCCTGGGCCTGCTCGGCCAGCACTGCATCTTCATCGTTCATCGGTCAGCCTTCCTGTGGAGGTTCCAGCAAGCTGCCCGAGGTTTGTCGAACTGGCCAGAGCCGCGGCACGAGCGCCCGCGGCTTTGGCGAGTTCCGCGCAGAGAATCCCGGGGCTGCCCGGGACTCCACGTCCGCAGGTCAGCCTTCGGTGGTCATCTCTAGCACCTGGTCGACCAGCTTGTAGATACCCGAAGCGGCTTCGCTGATCGACTGTGCCAGCATGTAGGCCGGAGTGGTCACCAGCCGGTGCTGCTTGTCGACGACGATATCGCTGACTTCGCAGGCCTGGTGCTTGGCGCCCATCTGGGCAACTGCCTTGGCTGCATCGGCTTCGTCGCTGCCCAGCGTGCAGAGTACGCCGGGGCCGAAGATCTGTGCTGCCATGGTCGGCGCGATGCACATCATGCCGACTGGCTTGCCGGCCTTGCTGAAGGCCTGGGCCAGGCTGATCACATCCGGCAATGCCTTGCTGTCGGCACCCTCGGTGGCGAATGAAGACAGGTTCTTCGCGGCGCCGAAACCGCCGGGAATGATCAGCGCATCGAAATCTTCGGCGCGAGCTTCGCGCAAATCCTTGATCTCGCCGCGGGCCAGGCGTGCCGATTCGGTCAGCACATTGCGCGACTCCGGCATCTCGTCGCCGGTCAGGTGGTTGATGACGTGCATCTGCGGGATGTTCGGTGCGAAGCACTGCACCTTGGCCCCGCGCTGATCCAGGCGTAGCAGGGTGATCACGCTTTCATAGATTTCCGAGCCGTCGTAGACGCCACAGCCGGAAAGGATCACGGCGACCTTCTTGTTCATAGCGATGCTCCTGGTCAAGTTCAGCGGCCCTGCAACGGGCACGGCGGATGCGTGCGATGCTAATACCCAGAGCGGTTTCAAGTAAGCCCCGCTTCGATTGGTTGGATCGCCGTGACGCGCCGTTGTTCATCGCCGCAGGTCTGCCATGCAGGTTTGCGACGGGCGAGAGAGTTGCTCAAAGCACTGGCAGTTGCCGGCAGGGCTGGCGACAATGGGGCCGGTTTCGGAGGCCCGCATGCTGGCGCTGTCATCATTTCGTCATGCGGCGGGCCTATAAACGTCACATTCGCCCGTACTACGGGCCAGGAGTTCGTTGTGAGTTTCGTTCCTGCCAGCCGGCTGTTCCCCGCCACTCGTCTGCGTCGCAACCGTCGCGACGATTTTTCCCGCCGCCTGGTGCGCGAAAATGTGCTGACCGTCGATGACCTGATCCTGCCGGTGTTCGTGCTGGACGGCGAAAACCGCCGCGAGCCGGTGCCATCGATGCCGGGCGTGGAGCGGCTGTCCATCGACTTGCTGCTGGAAGAGGCCGAGGAACTGGTGGCACTGGGCATTCCGGCGCTGGCGCTGTTCCCGGTGACACCGCTGGAGAAGAAATCCCTCGATGCGGCCGAAGCCTGGAATCCCGACGGCATCGCCCAGCGTGCCACTCGCGCGCTGCGCGCGCGCTTCCCCGAGCTGGGGATCATCACCGATGTCGCGCTCGACCCGTTCACCACGCACGGTCAGGACGGCATCCTCGATGAAAACGGTTACGTGCAGAACGACGTAACGGTCGATGCGCTGGTCAGGCAGGCGCTGTCCCATGCTGAGGCCGGTGCCCAGGTGGTCGCGCCATCGGACATGATGGACGGCCGCATCCAGGCGATCCGCGAGGCGCTGGAAGTCGCCGAACACCACAACGTGCGCATCATGGCCTACTCGGCAAAATACGCCAGCGCCTATTACGGCCCGTTCCGCGACGCGGTGGGCTCGGCGGCCAATCTCGGCAAGAGCAACAAGAACACCTATCAGATGGACCCGGCCAACGCCGACGAGGCGCTGCATGAGGTCGCGGCCGATCTGGCCGAAGGCGCGGACATGGTGATGGTCAAGCCGGGTATGCCGTACCTGGACATCGTCTGGCGCGTCAAGGATGCCTTCAAGGCGCCAACCTTCGTCTACCAGGTCAGTGGCGAGTACGCCATGCACATGGCGGCCATCCAGAACGGCTGGCTGAGCGAGGCCGTGATCCTTGAATCTTTGGTCGGCTTCAAGCGTGCGGGGGCCGATGGCATCCTCACTTACTTCGCCAAACAGGCGGCACAACAATTGAAGCGGGGCCAGTGAGCCCTTTCTGAGGCAAGTCGATGATCAACCAGGGACTCAGCGAAAAGGAACTGCAGGACGCCATCGTCAGCGAGGCGCTGGAGCAGGCGCTGCCGGAGGTGGCGCCGCCTGCGCCGCCGGAACTCGTCGAGGAGGTGCCGGTCGCGCCGGTACTGAATCTGGATGACAGCGCGCTGTATATCCATCGCGAGCTTTCGCAGCTGCAGTTCAACATCCGCGTGCTGGAGCAGGCGTTGGATGAGTCCTACCCGCTGCTGGAGCGGCTGAAGTTCCTGCTGATCTTTTCCAGCAACCTCGACGAGTTCTTCGAGATCCGCGTCGCCGGCCTGAAAAAGCGCGTGACCTTCGCGCGCGAGCAGGCCGGTGCCGATGGCCTGCAGCCGCATCAGGCGCTGGCGCGCATCTCCGAACTGGTGCACGAGCAGGTCGGCCGGCAGTACGCGATCCTCAACGATGTGCTGCTGCCGGCCCTGGCCGAACATCAGATTCGTTTCATCCGCCGCCGGCACTGGACGGCCAAGCTCAAGACCTGGGTGCGCCGCTACTTCCGTGACGAGATCGCGCCGATCGTCACGCCGATCGGGCTGGACCCCACGCACCCGTTCCCGCTGCTGGTGAACAAGAGCCTGAACTTCATCGTCGAGCTGGAAGGCGTCGACGCCTTCGGGCGCGATTCCGGTCTGGCGATCATCCCGGCGCCACGCCTGCTGCCGCGAGTCATTCGCGTACCGGAGTCGGTCGGTGGGCCTGGCGACAACTTCGTCTTCCTCTCCTCGATGATCCATGCCCACGCCGACGACCTGTTCCACGGCATGCGGGTCAAGGGCTGCTACCAGTTCCGCCTTACCCGCAACGCCGACCTCTCGGTGGACACCGAGGACGTCGAGGATCTGGCCCGCGCGCTGCGTGGCGAGCTGATCTCCCGGCGTTACGGTGATGCGGTGCGCCTGGAGGTGGCCGACACCTGCCCGCAGCACCTGGCCGACTTCCTGCTCAAGCAGTTCAGTCTCGGCGAGAGCGAAATGTACCGCGTCAACGGCCCGGTCAACCTGACCCGGCTGTTCAGCATCACCGGCCTGGACAGCCATCCGGAGCTGCAATACAACCCGTTCACGCCGTCGATCCCCAAGCTGCTGCAGAACAGCGACAAGATCTTCAGTGTGATCAACAAGCAAGACATCCTCCTGCTGCACCCCTTCGAATCCTTCACGCCGGTGGTCGATCTGCTGCGCGAGGCGGCCAAGGATCCTTGCGTGCTGGCGATCAAGCAGACGCTGTACCGCTCGGGGGCCAACTCCGAGATCGTCGATGCGCTGGTCGATGCTGCACGCAGCGGCAAGGAGGTCACTGCGGTGATCGAATTGCGCGCCCGCTTCGATGAGGAATCCAACCTGCAGCTCGCCAGCCGCCTGCAGCAGGCTGGTGCGGTGGTGATCTACGGTGTGGTCGGCTACAAGACCCACGCCAAGATGATGCTGATCCTGCGTCGCGAGAACGGCGAGCTATGCCGTTACGCGCATCTGGGCACCGGCAACTACCACGCGGCCAATGCGAGGCTGTACACCGACTACAGCCTGCTGACTTCCGACGACGCACTGTGCGAAGACGTCTCCAAGCTGTTCAGTCAGCTGATCGGCATGGGCAAGACCATGCGCATGAAGAAGCTGCTGCACGCGCCCTTCACCCTGAAGAAGACCTTGCTCGACCTGATCGCCCTGGAAACCCAGCACGCGGCGGAGGGGCGGCCGGCGCATATCATCCTCAAGATCAACGCGCTGACCGATCCGAAGATGATCAAGGCGCTGTACAAGGCCAGCCAGACTGGCGTGCGCGTCGATCTCATCGTGCGTGGCATGTGCTGCCTGCGGCCGGGCATCGCCGGGGTGTCGCACAACATCCACGTGCGCTCGATCATCGGTCGCTTCCTCGAGCACAGTCGGGCGTTCTACTTCCAGAATGATGGCGACGAGAAACTCTATCTTTCCAGTGCCGACTGGATGGAGCGCAACCTCGATCGGCGGGTGGAAACCTGTTTCCCCGTGGAGGGCAGGAAACTGCTGATGCGGGTGAAGAAGGAGCTGGAGGGCTTCCTCAGCGACAACACCCAGAGCTGGATCCTGCAGTCTGACGGCAGTTACCTGCGCAACAGCCCCACCGGCAACCAGAATGCGCGCAATGTGCAGAGCACGTTGCTGGAGCGCCTCACCGGGCCGCAGGTGGGGGCGCGCTGAGTCAAGCAGCCGTCGGCGTTTCGTTTCCGGCTATGGCGGGACGGGCGCACCGTTCCGGCCCATGAGGCGAAGACTGGACACCTGAATCGACAAGGGCCCTAACGGGCCCTTGTTTCATTTCATCCGCAGTTCGTAGCCGATCCGTGCCAGCCAGGCCGCTTCGGCTTCGAAGTCGGCCCGAGTCAGCGGGTTGGCGTCGAGCCAGCCGGCCGGGAAGATCAGCTCTAGGCTGCGTTCGGCGGCCTTCAGCTGCACCTCGGAAACGGCGTTGGCGCCGCGGATGTGATGGAACAGGATGGCGAAGCGCAACAGGATACACAGGCGAACCAGTGCATCGGCGTCGGCACCGATCTCGCCGAATTTTTCCTGCGGAATGTTGCGCCGATGGCCGCGCACCAGCAGTGCCAGCATGAGCTGATCCTGGCGCGAAAAGCCGGGCAGATCGGAGTGCTCGATCAGATAGGCGCCGTGCTTGTGGTAGTGGTAATGGGCGATGTCCAGGCCCACCTCGTGCACCCGCGCGGCCCAGGCGAGCAGCTCGCGGTGCCAGTCCTGATCGAGATTCCAGGCTTCGGCGACCTGGTCGAACGCCTCCAGCGCCTTTGCTTCGACGCGTGCAGCCTGTTCCATGTCGACGTGGTAGCGCTCCATCAGGAAGCTCAGCGAGCGGTCACGGATATCCTCGTCGTGATGGCGGCCCAGCAGGTCGTACAGCACACCTTCGCGCAACGCGCCTTCGGAGTGGGCCATGCTGCCGATCTCGAGCGCGTCGAAGATCGCCTCGAGAATCGCCAGGCCCGCAGGAAACACCCCGCGGCGATCCGGCTTGACGCCATCGATGTCGATCTTCTCCACGTCGCCGAGCTTGAACAGCTTGCGCTTGAGCCAGCCGAGGCCTTCGGCTGTGACCTCGCCATTGCTGAATCCGCCACTCTTGATGGCCAGTCCCACGGCACGGATGGTGCCGGAAGCACCGATGGATTCCTGCCAGCCGAGTCGGCGCAGGCCATGCTCGATACCCATCAGCTCGACCCGCGCCGCGGTGTAGGCCTGGGCGTAGCGCGCCGGGCTGATCTTGCCGTCGCGGAAGAACCGCTGGGTGTAGCTCACGCAACCCATCTGCAGGCTTTCGCGCAGTTGTGACTCGAAGCCTTCGCCAATGATGAATTCGGTGCTGCCGCCGCCGATGTCGGCGACCAGGCGGCGGCCTTGGCTGGCCGGGATGGTGTGCGACACACCCAGATAGATCAGGCGCGCCTCTTCCCGGCCCGAGATGACTTCGACCTGGTGATTGACGATTTCTTCGGCGCGGCGGATGAAGGTGGCGCGATTGCGCGCTTCGCGCAGGGCATTGGTACCGACGATGCGCACCGCACCCTGGGGCAGGTGATTGACCAGCTGGGCGAAGCGTCGCAGACAGTCGAGTCCGCGCTGCATCGCCGCCTCGTCGAGCAGCCGGTTCTCGTCGATGCCGGCGGCCAGCTGAACCTTTTCGCCGAGCCGTTCGAGGATCCGCACCTCGCCATTGCTGGTGCGAGCAAGCACCATGTGAAAGCTGTTCGAGCCCAGATCCAGGGCGGCGATCATGGGAAAAGTCTCAGTGGTGTTCTGGCGCATTGGGCAGTCTCGATGCAAAACCCCGACATCCTGACATGATCGTCCCCATCCGCCAACGCAGACGTCGCCGCACCATGCCGCCAAGAGCGGGCGCTCGTCGTCCCCTGGCGGGTCTGCGGCTTTCGGTCTGTTCCCAGTAGGGCTATGATGGCGGCCTTTCCGTTCCGACCCTGGAGAAATTCCATGAGCGAATACATCAATAATGTCAGTGACAGCAGTTTCGAGCAGGACGTCCTCCAGGCCGACGGTCCCGTGTTGGTCGACTACTGGGCTGAGTGGTGTGGCCCCTGCAAAATGATCGCGCCGGTACTCGACGAGATTGCCAAGGACTACGAAGGCCGTCTGAAGGTTTGCAAGCTCAACATCGACGAGAACCAGGAAACGCCGCCGAAGTATGGCGTGCGCGGTATCCCGACGCTGATGCTGTTCAAGAACGGCAACGTCGAGGCCACCAAGGTCGGTGCGCTGTCCAAGTCGCAACTGGCTGCCTTCCTCGACAGCAACATCTGAGAACGACGACGTTCGTTTGCAAAACCCTCGCAGATGCGAGGGTTTTTTTATCGGCAGGGTGGACGCTTCGCCTGCACGGTGCTACATTCGGCCTCGCGACGCTTTCTTCCGTCGCCCTCTGCATGCCGTCGCCGACGCACTTCAGCCTCATAAAGCACAACGAATCCGTTCGTCTCCTGCTGCGCGGCTTCTCAAGCTAATCGCTTTCTACATCCTTCCTGATCTCTTTCTATGAATCTGACTGAACTCAAGCAAAAGCCCATCACCGAACTGCTGGAAATGGCCGAACAGATGGGCATCGACAACATGGCCCGTTCGCGCAAGCAGGACGTGATTTTCTCCCTGCTCAAGAAGCACGCGAAAAGCGGCGAGGAAATCTCCGGTGATGGCGTGCTGGAGATTCTCCAGGACGGCTTCGGCTTCTTGCGCTCCGCGGACTCTTCCTATCTGGCCGGCCCGGACGATATCTACGTCTCGCCCAGCCAGATCCGCCGCTTCAACCTGCGCACCGGTGACACCATCATCGGCAAGATCCGTCCGCCGAAGGAAGGTGAGCGCTACTTCGCCCTGCTCAAGGTCGACTCGATCAATTACGATCGACCGGAGAACGCGAAGAACAAGATTCTCTTCGAGAACCTGACGCCGCTGTTCGCCAATCAGCGCCTGAAGATGGAAGCCGGCAACGGTTCCACCGAAGACCTGACCGGCCGCGTGATCGACCTCTGCGCACCAATCGGCAAAGGCCAGCGCGGCCTGATCGTCGCTCCGCCGAAAGCGGGCAAGACCATCATGCTGCAGAACATCGCCAGCAACATCACCCGCAACAACCCCGAGTGTCATCTGATCGTCCTGCTGATCGACGAGCGCCCGGAAGAAGTGACCGAGATGCAGCGCACCGTGCGCGGCGAAGTGGTCGCCTCCACCTTCGACGAGCCGCCGACCCGCCACGTGCAGGTCGCCGAAATGGTGATCGAGAAGGCCAAGCGCCTGGTCGAGCACAAGAAGGACGTGGTCATCCTGCTGGACTCCATCACCCGTCTGGCACGGGCCTACAACACCGTGATCCCGAGCTCCGGCAAGGTACTCACCGGTGGTGTCGACGCCCATGCCCTGGAGAAGCCCAAGCGCTTCTTCGGCGCCGCGCGCAACATCGAGGAGGGTGGCTCGCTGACCATTCTCGCCACCGCGTTGGTGGAAACCGGCTCGAAGATGGACGAGGTGATCTACGAGGAATTCAAGGGCACCGGCAACCTGGAGCTGCAACTGGATCGCCGCATCGCCGAGAAGCGCGTGTTCCCGGCCATCAACATCAACCGCTCCGGCACCCGCCGCGAAGAGTTGCTGACCGCCGAGGACGAGCTGCAGCGCATCTGGATTCTGCGCAAGCTGCTGCATCCGATGGACGAGATCGCCGCCATCGAGTTCCTCCTCGACAAGCTCAAGGACACCAAGACCAACGACGAATTCTTCATGTCCATGAAGCGCAAGTAAGCAACTCGTCGTTGCCAGCAAGGCCGGGGAAACCCGGCCTTCGTCTGTCTGCAGGTTTGGAAAACACGGCGCTGGGGCTAAACTTTGCGCCCCGACCTGCCGGCCCATGCGAGGCTCAAGCATGCAGTATCGCGATCTGCGCGACTTTATCAGCGGCCTGGAAAAACGCGGTGAGCTCAAGCGCGTCACGGCTGCTGTTTCTCCCGTACTGGAAATGACCGAGATCTGCGACCGCACCCTGCGCAAGCAGGGCCCGGCGCTGCTTTTCGAGAACCCGGCCGGCTTCGACATGCCGGTACTCGGCAATCTGTTCGGCACGCCGCAACGGGTCGCCCTCGGCATGGGCGCCGAGGACGTCAGCGAGCTGCGCGAGATCGGCAAGCTGCTGGCCTTCCTCAAGGAGCCGGAGCCGCCCAAGGGGTTGAAGGACGCCTGGAGCAAGCTGCCGATCTACAAGAAGGTCATCAGCATGGCGCCCAAGGTGCTCAGGGATGCGCCCTGCCAAGAAGTGATCCTCGAGGGTGACGACGTCGATCTGGCGAAGATCCCGGTGCAGCATTGCTGGCCGGGTGACGCGGCGCCGCTGATCACCTGGGGGCTTACCATTACCCGGGGACCGAACAAGGAGCGGCAGAACCTCGGTATCTACCGTCAGCAGGTGATCGGTCGCAACAAGGTCATCATGCGCTGGCTCAGTCATCGCGGCGGTGCGCTGGATTTCCGCGAGTGGTGCGAGAAATATCCGGATCGTCCGTACCCGGTCGCCGTGGCGCTGGGCGCCGATCCGGCGACGATTCTCGGTGCCGTCACGCCTGTGCCCGATACGCTGTCCGAATACGCCTTCGCCGGCCTGCTGCGCGGATCGCGCACCGAACTGGTCAAGGCGATCGGCTCCGACCTGCAGGTGCCGGCGTACGCCGAGATCGTCCTCGAAGGGCATATTTATCCCGGCGAGATGGCCGACGAAGGGCCCTATGGCGACCATACCGGCTATTACAACGAGGTGGACCGTTTTCCGGTGTTCACCGTAGAGCGCATCACCCAGCGCAGGAATCCGATCTACCACAGTACCTACACCGGCCGGCCGCCGGACGAGCCGGCGATTCTCGGCGTGGCACTGAACGAGGTGTTCGTACCGATCCTGCAGAAGCAGTTCCCGGAAATCGTCGACTTCTACCTGCCTCCGGAAGGCTGTTCCTACCGCATGGCGGTGGTGACCATGAAGAAGCAGTACCCCGGCCATGCCAAGCGGGTGATGCTCGGCGTGTGGAGCTTCCTGCGCCAGTTCATGTACACCAAGTTCGTCATCGTCACCGACGACGACATCAATGCGCGTGACTGGAACGATGTGATCTGGGCCATTACCACGCGCATGGACCCCAAGCGCGATACGGTGATGATCGACAACACGCCGATCGATTACCTCGACTTCGCTTCGCCGATCTCCGGGCTGGGTTCGAAGATGGGCCTGGATGCCACCCACAAGTGGCCGGGCGAAACCAGTCGAGAGTGGGGGCGCGCCATCGTTCAGGACCCTGCGGTGAAGCAGCGGGTCGATGAGCTCTGGTCACAGCTGGGTATCGACTGACATAACCGAAGAGGCAGGCCCGAGCCCGCCCGAAGCCTTGGCGGGTCTTCCCGTTCACTGATAGCGACGTGCACATGAAAGTAACCTTGCAGCCTTCCGGTGCCGTACTCGATGTATGGCCCGGCGAAAAACTCCTCGATGCGGCCAGACGGTTGGGCTACGAATGCCCGCAGAGCTGTCGCAACGGCAATTGCCATATCTGTGCCTCGCTGCTGGTCGAGGGGCGTGTCCGTCAGGACGGCGAGGTGCGTGATCACGGCGAGTTGCTGGCCTGTCTGGCCGAGCCGCTGGAAGATTGCGTAGTGCTCTGGGATGGCGTGCTGGCGCCCGGCGAACTGCCGGTGCGCGAGCTGAGCTGCCAGCTGAGCAGCTATGAGGACGTCGGGGGCGATGTGGTACGCCTGCGCCTGCGCCTGCCTGCCGGTAGGCAGCCGCGTTACCACGCCGGTCAGTACCTGCTGCTGCAGCGTGGGGATGGCGAGTGGTCGGCCTTTTCCCTCGCCTCGGCACCCGGCAGCGGACGAGAGCTTGAGTTGCACGTGCTGGCCCGCGAGGAGTCCGCCATCGAGCTGCTGGCCTTCCTGCGGCGCCAGGGCTTTGCGCGAATCCAGATGCCGTTCGGCGATACGCATCTCGCCGAGCTGCCGGATGGCCCGCTGGTGCTGGTGGCTGCCGGCACCGGCATGGCGCAGATGCACAGTCTGATCGAGTACTGCCGTGCCGCGGGTTTCCCGCATCCGGTTCACCTGTACTGGGGCGTGCGCCGGCCGGAAGACTTCTACCAGCTGCCACACTGGGACGAGTGGCAGGGCATGAGTAATCTGCATCTGCACCGTGTGGTCAGCGACCTCTGTGGCTGGGAGGGGCGTTGTGGCATGCTGCACGAGGCAATCCGCGAGGATTTCAGCGATCTCAAGCCGCTGCATATCTACGCCAGCGGCTCGCCGTCGATGGTCTATGGCACGCTGGATGCGCTGGTGGAGGCGGGCATGGACGCGCATCAGATGCGTGCCGACGTGTTCGCCTACGCGCCGCGCGAAAGCTGACTCGCCGTACTGCGGCAAAATAAAAAACGCCGGGCTGTCGACCCGGCGTTTTTCGTTCAGTGTGCCTGGCGCTGTTGCAGCAACAGGTTCTTGTAACCACCAGCGGACAGGGTCTTTTGCGCTGCGTTCAGTTGTTCGCGGCTGCTGAACGGCCCGACCAGCACGCGATACCAGGGCTCGTCACGGACCTTGACGCCTTCCACGCGCACGTCCTGACCCAGCAGGATGATCTGCGCACGTACCCGATCGGCCTCCGCCTGCTGGCGGAACGAGCCTGCCTGCAGGAAGAACTGGGTGACCGGCGCCTTGGCCACGCTGGGCGGTGGTGGCGGCTCCTGGCCGTTGAGCGCTGCCTGTGCGCGCGCTTCATCGAGCTTTGCCGCTTCCTCCGGGGTTACCGGCGCGGGTGGCTCCGGCTGCTGGACCTCCGGCGGCAAAATCACTTCGGATTCGGGCAGCAGCGTATAGAAGTCGTATTTGGGCTTTGGCGGTTGTTCGACGCTCTGGGTCCGTGTGGGCTGTTCCTTTGCGGCCGTCTTCGGGGTGTCCTTGCTGCGTTTGATCTCGTCGCCACCCGGCTCGAGGCTCATCAGGAACATGATGAAGCCGCCGATCACCAGGCCGCATACCAGCCAGATCCAGCCCGGCACGGCCTGCCTGGCCGGTGCCTGGTAGCGGCTGGCGCCCCGCTTGGGCGCGGCTTTCTTCCTGGCGGCCACCTTACATGCGCTCCAGTGTTTCCAGGCCGAGCAATTCCAGGCCCTGCTTGAGTGTCCTGCCGGTCAGGGCGGCCAGGCGCAGGCGGCTCTGCTTCTGCTCCTCCTGTTCGGCGGCGAGGATCGGGCAATGCTCGTAGAAGCTGGAGAACAGCCCGGCCAGGTCGTACAGGTAGGTGCACAACAGGTGTGGCTCGCCTTTCTCGCCGACGTTGTTCAGCACTTCGCCGAACTGGGCAAGCCTGGCTGCCAGAGCCAGTTCCTGCTCGGCCTCGAGCTGGATGTGTCCGCCGATCTCGTCGATGCCTTTGCCGAGCTTGCGGAACACGCTGGCCACGCGGGTGTAGGCATACAGCAGGTACGGCGCGGTATTGCCTTCGAAGCTCAGCATCAGCTCGAAGTTGAAGCGGTAGTCGCTGGTGCGGTGCTTGGACAGGTCGGCATATTTGACGGCGCTGATGCCCACGGCCCGTGCAATCTGGCGCAGTTCGGCCTCATCGAGTTCCGGGTTCTTGCCCTTGACCAGGGCATAGGCGCGCTGTTCGGCTTCGTCGAGCAGATCGATCAGCTTCACGGTGCCACCATCGCGGGTCTTGAACGGACGACCGTCGGCGCCGTTCATGGTGCCGAAGCCCATGTGCTCGAGTTGCATGCCCTCGTGGACGAAGCCGGCGCGGCGCGCCACTTCGAAAGCCATCTGGAAGTGCAGGGCCTGACGCTGATCGACGAAATACAGCGCGCGATCGGCATGCAGGACCTGGCTGCGGTAGCGCATGGCCGCCAGATCGGTGGTTGCGTAGAGATAGCCGCCGCCGGCCTTCTGCACGATCACCGGGAGCGGATTGCCTTCGGCATTCTTGAATTCGTCGAGGAAGACGCACTGGGCGCCGTTGTCCTCGGTCAGCAATCCCTGGCTGCGCAGGGCGTCGACGATCCCCGGGAGTTCAGCGTTATAGGCACTTTCGCCCTTGACGTCAGCGGGAGTCAGCCTGACGTTGAGGCGGTCGTAGAGCTTCTGGCAGTGCGACAGCGAGATGTCGTTGAAGCGATTCCAGAGGTTCAGGCACTGGCTGTCGCCGGCCTGTAGCTTGACGACCAGCTCGCGGGCGCGGTCGGCGAACTCGGCGGACTCGTCGAAGCGCTGCTTCGCGGCACGATAGAACTGTTCGAGGTCGGAAAGCTCGCTTTCCGCAGCGGCCGGCTTTTCCTCGAGGTAGGCCAGCAGCATGCCGAACTGGGTGCCCCAGTCGCCGACGTGGTTCTGCCGGATCACCTCGTCGCCGAGGTACTCGAGCACACGACCGACGGCGTCACCGATGATGGTCGAGCGCAGGTGGCCGACATGCATCTCTTTCGCCAGGTTCGGCGATGACAGGTCGATCACCACGCGCTGGGCGGCCGTAGCCTTGCGCACAGCCAGCTGTGGATCGGCCAAAGCCGTTTCGAGGCGCTCGGCCAGTGCGTCGCTGTTCTGGAAGAAATTCAGGAAGCCTGGCCCGGCGATTTCCACCTTGCTGATCTGCGCGTCCTGCGGCAGCGCGGCGATCAGCTTCTCGGCCAGGTCGCGCGGCTTCAGTCCGGCCGGTTTGGCCAGCATCATGGCGATGTTGCTGGCGAAATCCCCGTGGCTCTTGTCCCTGGTGTTTTCCACCTGGATCGCAGGGGTCAGCCCTTCAGGCAGGACGCCTTCGGCGGTCAGGCGGACAAGGGCTTGCTGGATCAGGTGGCGAATGCTGTCTTTCATGGTCGGCTCAGTCCGCAAGTGTGCGCGAAAACCCGGCATTATCGCGGTGCGATGGGTATCGCTTCAAGGTGCGTGCGCGCCGGGCGGCAAAAGTCCGGGTTTCGAGCGGGCGATCAGAACAGGTCGATCGGATCGACATCCAGGCTCCAGCGCACGGCGCGACCTCCGGGCAGTTGTTCGAGCAGCGGGACCCAGGCGCCCATCAGTCGGTGCAACACAGCCCGGGCATTGCCCTGCAGCAGCAGTTGGGCCCGATAACGGCCGGCACGCCGTTCCATCGGCGCGGGAACCGGACCGAGCAGCTCGACGCCGTTGAGTTGCAGTTGCTCGAGCAGCTGCTCGGCATGGCTGCAGGCGCTGTCGAGAAAGGCCTCGGCCTGGCCGGGTTTCTGCGCTTCGGCGCGCAAGAGCGCCAGATGCCTGAAGGGCGGCAGGCCGGCTGCGCGGCGTTCGGATAGCGCCTGTTCGGCGAAGGCGAAGTAACCCTGTTCGGTCAGCTGTACCAGCAGTGGGTGGTCGGCCAGGTGGGTCTGGATGATCACCTTGCCGGGTTCCTCCGCGCGGCCTGCCCGGCCGGCGACCTGGACGATGAGCTGGGCCATGCGCTCGCTGGCACGGAAGTCGGCGGAAAACAGCCCGCCGTCCGCATCGAGAATCGCCACCAGCGTGACGCGTGGAAAATGGTGGCCCTTGGCAAGCATTTGCGTGCCCACCAGCACGCAGGGCTCGCCGCGGTTGATGGTGCCGATCATCTGCTCCATCGCACCCTTGCGCGCGGTGCTGTCGCGATCGATGCGCAGCACCGGATAGTCGGGAAAGAGAATGCCGAGGCGTTCCTCGGCGCGCTCGGTTCCGGCGCCGACCGGCCGCAGGTCCACCTTGGCGCAGTCCGGGCAGTTGCGTGGTGGTCGTTCGACGTGCCCGCAGTGGTGGCAGCGCAGTTCGTTGTGGCGTTGGTGCAGGGTCATGCGCGCATCACAGCGCGGACACTGGCTGAGCCAGCCGCAGTCGTGACAGAGCAGGGTGGGTGCGAAGCCGCGACGGTTGAGGTAGACCAGGACCTGCTGGCCGGCCGCGAGGGTCTGCCCGATGGCCTGCTGCAGCGGGCCTGAAATACCGGCGTCCAGCGGACGGCTTTTCACGTCCAGGCGCAGGAAACGCGGCGGCTGGGCATTGCCGGCGCGCTGCGTCAGCTTGAGCAGCGCATAGCGGCCGCTGTGGGCGTTGTGCAGGCTTTCCAGCGAAGGCGTGGCGGAGCCGAGCACGATCGGCAGGTTTTCCTGCCTGGCGCGCAGCAGGGCCAGATCGCGAGCGTGGTAGCGCAGCCCTTCCTGCTGTTTATAGGAGGCGTCGTGTTCCTCGTCGATGATGATCAGGCCAGGATTCTTCATCGGCGTGAACAGCGCCGAGCGAGTGCCGATGATGATGTCCGCCTCACCGTCGCGGGCGGCGAGCCAGGCATCGAGTCGATCCCGATCATTGACGTTGGAGTGCAGCAACGCGATTCGCGCGTTGAAGCGCTGCGCGAAGCGAGCGAGGGTCTGGGGCCCGAGGTTGATCTCCGGGATCAGCACCAGGGCCTGCCTGCCGGCTTCGAGCACCCGGTGGATCAGCTGCAGATAGACTTCGGTCTTGCCGCTGCCGGTAACGCCAGCAAGCAGGAATGCCTGGAAGCCGCCGAGGCCCGCGCAAATGGCTTCGAAGGCGGCTCGCTGTTGCGTGTTCAAGGTGAGCTCCGCTTGCAGCAGCCAGCTGCCGCTGTGCTGGCGGGGTAGGCTGCTGCGCCGCGTTTCGATGCGTACCAGCCCCTTTTTCAGCAGTGGCTCGAGGCTGTCCCTGCTCAGTTGCAGCTTGCCTATCAGTGCGTGCGGCAGTCCGTGTGCGTGCTGCGCGATGGCCTTGAGCGCTTCGCGCTGCCGGGGTGCGCGCGCCAGTCGCGGATCGTCCGGGTGCGCACCTTCGGTCAACCTCCAATAGCGTTCCTGCCGGGCTTCGGCCGGTTCGCCCTGGCGCAGCAGCACCGGCAACGCCCAGCTCAGGGTGTCACCGAGGCTGTGCTGATAGTACTGCGCGGTCCACAGGCAGAGTTTGAACAATGGCGCCGGCAGCGGCGGCCTGGCGTCCAGCAGTTCGAGTGCCGGTTTGAGTTTCTCGAGCGGCACTTCGCTCTGGTCGGTCATCTCCACCAGAATGCCGACTATTTCACGCCGCCCGAACGGAACACGCAGGCGCATACCCGGCTGCAATGCACTCAGGGGGATGCCGGCCGGCGGCAGGTAGTCGAACAGGCGACGCAGGGGCGAGGGCAGCGCCAGGCGGAGGATGCTGGAAGACACGCGATGATCCTTGGCAGTAAGCGCCGATGGTAAACGATCATACCGTTCGGCGCCGGTTGTAAGCGCAGGAGCTGCAAGCCGCACGACGCGGTCGCCCGAGCTTGCATCACCCTAGCGCTCTGGTATCATTCGCGCCCTACTTCGTGCGGTACTCGACATAGGGTCGGGTGGCGGCACGCAATCCTAGAGGATTCATCATGAAAGCCGATATCCATCCCAACTACGTCGAAATCGAAGCCACCTGCAGCTGCGGCAACGTCATCAAGACCCGCTCCACGCTGGCCAAGAACCTGAGCCTCGACGTGTGCTCCGAGTGCCACCCGTTCTACACCGGCAAGCAGAAGGTACTGGATACCGGCGGCCGTATCGACCGCTTCAAGCAGCGTTTCGGTGTGTTCGGCGCCAAGTAAGCTGGCGTTGCGGGAATCCCATGAGGTTTTCCGGGTACATGAAAAAGGCGTCCCTTGTGGGCGCCTTTTTCGTTTCAGCCTTATGCAGTCTCCAGGCGCTCGCCTTTTGCCCTGCACCTGGGCAGTTGCCGATGCTGGATGTGGCGCATGTGGTCGATGGCGACACCCTGCGGCTGGCTGACGGGCGCAGTGTTCGCCTGATTGGCATCAATGCGCCGGAGCTCGGGCGCAAAGGCCGCAGGTCCGAAGCGTTCGCCGAAGCAGCGCACCGGCGCCTGCAGGCGCTGCTGAGGGCTGCCGGCGGCCGGGTCGGGCTGGTCGCCGGGCGCGAGGCGCAGGATCGCTATGGTCGCACCCTGGCCCATGCCTACGATGAGCAGGGTCGAAATTTCGAGGCCATGCTGCTCGCCGAAGGTCTTGGCTTCATGGTCGCTGTGGCGCCGAACACCGCCCTGGTCGCCTGTCACCAGCGGGCCGAGCAGGATGCCCGGCAGCGTGGCCTGGGTGTCTGGCGCAAGCCTGGGGTGCGGGCTGCGCAGGCGCTGACACAGGGCGGTTTCGCAATCATCGAGGGCAGGGTCGAGCGGGTCGAGCGCAATCGCGGGGGCTACTGGCTGGAGCTTGAGGGTCCGCTGGTGGCGCGTATTCCGCCGCAGGCATTGGATGCGTTCGATCTGCAGGCGTTGCCAGCGCTGGTCGGGCAGAAGATCGAGCTCCGGGGCTGGGTTCTCGATCGGCGTAGTCGCTCCACATCGCGGGCGCAAGCACGCTGGATGCTGCAGGTTACGCACCCGGCGATGCTCACCGTGACGCCCTGAACCGGCGCTGGTGCCGGACTCTTGGGCGCCGGGCGCGCGGTCTACCCGAAAAGTCGTATCGGCCCAGGCTTGACAGTCCGCTTGCCGACTGGCTTGTGAGTGCGCGCATTCTTGGCGTATGCTCGGCCGTCTGTCTGTCCCAGTAAAATAAGCGGAAATGCCACATGACTGACCTGAAAACTGCCGCTCTCGAATACCATGCCCAGCCCCGCCCGGGGAAGTTGAGCGTAGAGCTCACCAAGCCAACCGCTACTGCTCGTGATCTGTCCCTGGCCTACAGCCCGGGCGTAGCCGAGCCGGTTCGCGAGATCGCTCGCGATGCGGAGCTGGCTTACCGCTACACCGGCAAGGGCAACCTGGTGGCGGTGATCTCCGATGGCACCGCTATTCTCGGCCTGGGTAACCTCGGCCCTCTGGCATCCAAGCCAGTGATGGAAGGCAAGGGCGTGCTGTTCAAGCGCTTCGCCGGCGTCGACGTATTCGACATCGAAGTCGATGCCGAAAGCCCGCAGGCCTTCATCGATACCGTCAAGCGCATCTCGATCACCTTCGGCGGTATCAACCTCGAAGATATCAAGGCGCCGGAATGCTTCGAAATCGAGCGCGCGCTGATCGAACAGTGCGACATCCCGGTTTTCCATGACGATCAGCATGGTACTGCGATCGTTACCGCAGCAGGCATGCTCAATGCGCTCGAAATTGCCGGCAAGACCCTCGAGCAGGCCAAGATCGTCTGCCTCGGTGCGGGCGCTGCAGCGACTTCGTGCATGAAGCTGCTGGTCAGCATGGGTGCGAAGATCGAAAACATCTTCATGATCGATCGCAAGGGCGTGATCCATGCCGGTCGCGATGATCTGAACCAGTACAAGGCCGTGTTCGCTCACGAGACCGACAAGCGCACCCTGGATGATGCCCTGGACGGCGCCGACGTCTTCGTCGGTCTTTCCGGCGCCAATCTGCTGAGCCCGGAAGGCCTCAAGCGCATGGCGGCAAACCCGGTGGTCTTCGCCTGCTCCAACCCCGATCCAGAGATCAGCCCGGAGCTTGCGCAGTCGACCCGTTCGGACGTCATCATGGCCACCGGTCGTTCCGACTACCCGAACCAGGTCAACAACGTGCTCGGCTTCCCGTTCATCTTCCGCGGCGCGCTGGATGTTCGTGCCAAGCGCATCAACGAAGAGATGAAGATTGCCGCCGCGCTGGCCCTGCGGGACCTCGCCAAGCTGCCGGTGCCGGCCGAAGTGGCTGCCGCATACGGGGTGGACAGCCTGGAGTTCGGTCGTGAGTACATCATTCCGAAGCCAATGGACCCGCGCCTGATCACCCTGGTGTCGGATGCGGTGGCCAAGGCAGCGATCGAAAGCGGTGTAGCTACGCTGCCCTACCCGTCGCACTACCCGTTGCAGTCGGTGAACGACGTCTTCAGCGGCTGATCCGCCTGAAAACAAAAAACCCCGCCAAGGCGGGGTTTTTTGTTGCCGGAAGGCAAGTCTGCCGTGATCAGAACAGGTCCAGCGGTGCCGCCTCGTCGGCCGGCAAGGGGCTGCCGGGCGCTTGGTAGCCCGGATCGAATTCACCCATCGGTGGTGGCGAATCCTCGCTCTTGAATACTTCGAAGTAGGCGTCAGGTGTTCCCGGTGTCGCGGCCCGTCCGCTGACAGGGTCGACGAGTAGCTTGAGCAAGCCATCCGGCTCTGCCGGCGGATGCTCCGGCATATCCTTGAGTACCGCGCCCATGTAGCTCATCCAGATCGGCAGGGCGACCGTGCCGCCGTATTCGTTGCGTCCCAGGCTCTGCGGCTGGTCGAAGCCGGCCCAAACGGTCGTCACGATATCGGCGTTATAGCCGGAAAACCAGCTGTCGATGGAGTCGTTGGTGGTCCCGGTCTTGCCTGCTATGTCGTCACGGCCCATGGCCAGTGCACGGCGTCCCGTCCCGCGCTTGATGACGTCTTGCAGCATGCTGGTCATTATGTAGGCCGTGCGTTCGTCGAGTACCCGCTCGGCAATGCGCGGCTGGGCGTCCACCTCTTCGTCCAGGCGGCCATGGTGTTCCGGTGCGGCGCTGATCTGGACTTCGGAATCCTGCGCCTGGTGTGGCGGCGGCACCCGCGCCGGGTTGGCCTCGAAAAGCAGTTCGCCCTCCCGGTCTTCTATTCGCTGGATCAGGTACGGTTCGATCTTGTAGCCGCCATTGGCGAAGGTGGTCCAGCCGGTGGCTATCTCCATCGGAGTCAATGTCGCGGTGCCCAGGGCGAGCGACAGGTTGCGCGGCAGGTCCTGCGGGTTGAAGCCGAAGCGGCTGATGTAGTCGATGGTAGGGTCGATGCCCATCGTTTGCAGCAGGCGAATCGAAACCAGGTTTCTGGATTTGTATAGCGCTTCGCGCATGCGGATCGGGCCGAGGAACGTATTGTTGTCGTTCTTGGGGCGCCAGATGCGGTCCATGCCTTCTTCGACAAAGACGATAGGGGAGTCATTGACGAGGCTGGCCGCGGTATAGCCTGAGTCCAGTGCGGCACTGTAGATGAAGGGTTTGAAGCTGGAGCCGGGTTGGCGCTTGGCTTGAATGGCCCGGTTGTAATTGCTCTGCCCGAAGGAGAAGCCTCCCGCCAGTGCTTCGATCGAGCCATCCAGGGGGTCGAGTGAAACGAGGGCTGCCTGGGCCTGCGGCACCTGGCTGAACAATACCGTGTCGTCCTGCCAGCGAATGCGGACAAGGTCGCCGACTTTCGCTACGTCGGCCGGACGCTGCGGCCTCGGGCCCATGCTGTTTGTGCCAAGGAAGGGGCGGGCCCACTTCATGCTGTCCCAGGCAACCGGGTGCTCCTTGCCGTCACGGGTGAGCACCAGAATGCCGCTGTTCTCCACTCGCGTCACCACGGCTGGATGCAGCCCCGAAAGCGTCCTGCGCTTGTTCAGTTCCTGAGTCCAGCTCTCGCGTGGCTGGCCGGCCAGGCGCGCTTCTGGTCCGCGATAGCCGTGACGCTGGTCGTATTCGATAAGGCCGCTGTCGAGTGCGGCATTGGCAGCGACCTGCCGCTCGCTTGAGACCGTGGTGTGTACCCGGAAGCCATCGGTATATGCTGCGCTGCCGTAGCGACCGACCATTTCGGCTCGAGCCATCTCGGCAATATAGGAAGCGTCCAGCTCCGGGGCTGCGCCGTGGTAGCGGGCGTTCTCGGGCTCAGCCAGCGCCTGCTGATACCCGGCTTCATCCAGCGAGCCAAGCTTGTACATGCGCCCAAGTATCCAGTCGCGCCGCTCCTTGCTGCGGGCAGGATTGACCAGTGGGTTGAAAGCGGACGGTGCCTTGGGCAGCCCGGCGATCATCGCGAGTTGAGCGATGTTCAACTCCGAGATGGGCTTGCCATAGTAGACCTGCGCGGCGGCTTCGATGCCGTAGGCGCGATTGCCCAGATAAATCTTGTTGACGTAAAGCTCGAGGATCTCGTTCTTGCTGAGTTCGCGTTCGATCTGCAGGGCCAGAAGTATCTCGTTGATCTTGCGTGAAAAACTCCGCTCGCTGGTGAGGAAGTAGTTCTTGGCCACCTGCATGGTGATGGTGCTGCCGCCGGTCTGAATCTGACCGCTTTTCAATAATTGCGTGGCAGCGCGCATCAGGCCTGTTATGTCGACGCCATAATGATTGGCGAAATTATCGTCCTCGGCAGCCAACAGGGCGTGGATGAACTCCTTGGGAATGTCATCGAAGCGGATTGGTGAGCGGCGCATTTCGCCGAATTCGGCGATCAGCTTTTCGTCAGCGCTATAGACGCGCAGCGGAATCTGTAGCTGTATGCTGCGCAGGGAGTCGACCGAGGGAAGGTTGGGGCTGAGATAGAGAAACGCGCCGCTGATGCTGAGCAACAGCGCGCAAAAGACTGCGAAGCACGACCAGAGAAGAAATTTCAGAAAACGCATCGGGGGTCTTGGAGTCCGGAATTTTAGGAGGGGGAGAGGCGGCGATGCTGAAAGGGAAAACCGTTCACATTATATGCGCTTTTTTTGCCGGGTAGCCATTTGCGCTTCTGTCAAGGCTGTTATCTAATGTGGATAAACATAATTAATCCGTAAGTTGCGGATAAAGATAGGAAATCGGTCGTGCTAGGGCTCTTCACTAAGAAAGCGAACACGCTGCTTGGGATCGATATCAGTTCGACCTCGGTCAAGCTCCTCGAATTAAGTCGATCGGGTAGCCGGTACCGGGTCGAGGCCTATGCCGTTGAGCCGCTTCCGCCGAATGCTGTTGTCGAAAAGAACATCGCTGAACTGGAAGGTGTCGGCCAGGCGTTGCAGCGTGTGATCGCCAAGGCCAAGACCGGGTGCAAATCCGCTGTAGTGGCCGTCTCGGGCTCGGCCGTCATCACCAAGACGATCGAGATGGATGCCGGGTTGTCCGACGACGAGCTCGAAAACCAGCTGAAGATCGAGGCCGACCAGTACATTCCCTATCCGCTGGAAGAGGTGGCGATCGATTTCGAAGTCCAGGGGCCGGCACCGCGCGCGCCGGGTAAAGTCGAGGTTCTGCTCGCGGCTTGCCGAAAGGAGAACGTCGAGGTCCGCGAAGCCGCTTTGGCGCTGGCCGGCCTGACCGCAAAGGTAGTCGATGTCGAGGCCTATGCACTTGAACGTTCCTATGGGCTCCTGGCACCGCAGTTGAATGGTGGTCACAGCGAGCTGACGGTCGCGATTGTGGACATCGGTGCGACGATGACCACGCTTAGCGTCTTGCATAACGGCCGTACCATCTACAGTCGCGAGCAACTGTTCGGCGGGCGCCAACTGACCGAGGAAATCCAGCGCCGCTACGGCCTGTCCCAGGAGGAGGCCGGTCTGGCGAAGAAACAGGGCGGGCTCCCGGACGACTACGACAACGAGGTTCTGCTTCCATTTAAGGAGGCGGTCGTTCAGCAGGTTTCACGCTCGTTGCAGTTCTTTTTCGCTGCAGGGCAGTTCCACGACGTCGATTGCATTCTGCTCGCGGGTGGAACGGCGTCCCTCCCCGGGCTGGACCATCTGATACAGCAGAAGATCGGCACCCAAACGCACGTTGCAAATCCGTTCGCCGACATGGCCTTGAGCAGCAAGGTCAATGCCGGAGCGCTGGCCAGTGATGCGCCCTCGCTGATGATTGCCTGTGGACTGGCGCTGAGGAGTTTCGACTGATGGCGCAGATCAATCTTCTTCCATGGCGCGAGCAACTGCGTGAAGAGCGCAAGCAGCGCTTCCTGGCATCCCTTGTCGGTGTGCTTGTTGTCGCTGCGGGTCTGTTATTTCTCGGTGATCGATATTTGCAGGGTGCGATAGAGCAGCAGGCTGCACGAAACGAATTCATCAAGAAGGAAATCGCGGTACTTGATGCACGCATCAAGGAAATCAAGGAGCTGAAGGAGCGCAGGCAGCAATTGCTGGAGCGTATGAAGATCATTCAGGACCTCCAGGGCAACCGGCCGATTATCGGTCGAGTGTTTGACCAACTGGTGAGGACGCTACCGGACGGTGTGTATTTCACCGCACTTACAATGATTGGCAAGAATATCGCTATCGTCGGCGCGGCCGAATCGAACAACCGCGTTTCCAATCTCATGCGCAATCTGGATGGGTCGGAGTGGCTCGAAGCCCCCAATCTGAATGAGGTCAAGGCCGTAACTGCGGGTGCGGTCGATCAGGAGAACATCTTCCAACTGACGGTCCAGCAGACCCAGCCGGGTGTCTCTACGGAAGGAGCGAAGCCATGAGCCTGGCCGAGTCGTTGGAAAGTCTTCGCAAGATCGATGTTGCCGATCTGGATCTGAACAATCTCGGGTCGTGGCCGGCGCCCATCAAGGTCATAACCGGTTTCATTCTGCTCGCAGTGGTGCTTGCCCTCGGGTATTACTTCCATTTGCAGGACATGCAGACGCAGTTGGAGCAGCAGCAGGCCCAGGAAGCAACGCTGAAGCAGCAGTTTTCGACCAAGGCGTTCCAGGCTGCCAACTTGGACGCCTACAAGAAACAAATGGCCGAAATGGAAACCTCTTTCGGTGCTTTGCTTCGGCAACTGCCGAGTGATACCGAAGTGCCTGGGCTTCTGGAAGATATCACCCGAACAGGACTGGGTAGCGGATTGGAATTCGAGGAAATAAAACTGCAGCCGGAAGTAGCGCAGCAGTTCTATATCGAATTGCCGATAACTATCAAGGTCGTCGGTGGATACCATGATCTGGCCACGTTCGTCAGCGGAGTTGCCAGCCTTCCCCGCATCGTTACGCTGCATGATTTCGAGATTAAGCCAGAGAGTAATGAAACGACATCCAAGTTGCGGATGAGCATTGTCGCCAAGACGTATCGCTACAACGACAAGGGGCTGCAGAAATGAGGAGGAGACGACTCACTGCGCTGGGCTTGAGCCTGGCAGCGCTTGCGGGCTGTGGTGGCGGTTCGGACTTCGGTGACCTGCAGCAATTCATGGACGAGGTAAGGGCAAAGCCGAAGGGAACGATCGAGCCGCTGCCGGCATTCATCCCCTATGAGGCTTTTACATATAGTGCGGCGGCCTTGCGCCATCCGTTTCAGCCCCCCGTGAAACTTGAGTTGGCGCAGCGGCAGAAAGGCTCGAAAGATATCCAACCAGACGAGTCGCGCGTCAAGCAGTTCCTTGAAGGCTTCAATATCGAGAATTTCACCATGGTGGGCACGCTGGGCAATGCTGGCGGGCGGTACGCTCTGATCAAGGGTGGCGACGGAGTCCATAGGGTCAAGGTCGGTGACTATCTGGGGCGTAACCATGGGCGCATCGTGGAGATCAGCGAGGCTGGGGTGGACGTAGTGGAGATCGTTCCAGATGGAGAGGGTGGGTGGCTAGAGCGCCCGCGCAGTCTGACCTTGAAAGAGCGCACCTAGGGCGGGGCAATAGCATGGAAAACCTTTACCGGTCTGCACAACGGAAGCAATTTATGAACAGTATCCTCTCTCGCGTTGGCATGTCTTTGCTGGTGGTTTTGGTATCGCCGACTCTGCTGGCTGCCAGCCTCAATGCTCTGGATGTTGCGACACTGCCAGGTGATCGAGTCGAGTTGAAGCTGGCCTTCGATGAACCTGTTGCATCGCCGCGTGGTTATACGCTTGACCAGCCCGCCCGGATCGCGCTCGATTTGCCCGGTGTATCGAATAATCTGGGTGCGAAGAACCGGGAGTTGGGTGTCGGTAATGCGCGTAGCGTCACCGTCGTCGAGGCGCAAGGACGTACCCGGCTCATCTTTAATCTCTCTTCGCTTGTGCCTTATACCACTCGAGTAGAGGGCAACAACCTGTTCATCGTGCTGGGTGAAAGCGCTGGTGCTGGCAGCCCTGCAGTCGTTTCGGCCACGCCAGTCGCTGCGCCTGCGCCCGCTCCTGTGAAATCGGTTGTGGCTGGCAAGGCGATCGACAATATCGATTTCCGCCGAGGTGATGAGGGCGCGGGGAATGTTGTCATCACCCTGTCCGATCCGTCGGTGAGTGCGACCATCGAGGAGCAGAACGGGAAAATCCGCGTCAATTTCGACAAGACTCAACTGCCAGAATCTCTGCGCGTTCGCCTGGATGTCCAGGACTTCGCCACGCCGGTCAGGTTTGTCGATGCCACTGCCCAATCGGGTGGCGCGAGCATCGCCATCGAGCCGACAGGTCGGTACGACTATCTGGCTTACCAGACCGATAACAAGCTGACCATCAGCGTCAAGCCTCTGACCGTTGATGAAGCCGAGAAGCGCAAGGCTGACCGGTTTGCGTATTCGGGCGAGAAGCTCTCGTTGAACTTTCAGGACATCGATGTTCGCTCGGTGTTGCAGCTGATCGCCGATTTCACCGACCTGAATCTGGTGGCAAGTGACACTGTGAGCGGCAATATCACCCTGCGCCTGCAGAACGTGCCTTGGGACCAGGCGCTGGATCTGGTGCTCAAGACCAAAGGCCTGGATAAGCGTCAGGTTGGCAATGTGCTGCTGGTTGCGCCTGCCGACGAGATTGCGGCCCGTGAACGGCAGGAGCTCGAGTCGCAGCGGCAGATCGCTGAGCTTGCTCCGCTGCGTCGTGAGGTCGTTCAGGTCAATTACGCCAAGGCAGCCGATATTGCGAGGCTGTTCCAGTCGGTGACTAACACTCAGGGTGAAGCGGACGAGCGTGGCTCGATAGCGGTCGACGACCGGACCAACAATATCATCGCCTACCAGACCCAGGAGCGCCTGGACGAGTTGCGGCGCATCGTCGCCCAGCTCGATATTCCGGTTCGCCAGGTCATGATCGAGGCGCGGATCGTCGAGGCGAACGTCGACTATGACAAGGCGCTGGGGGTGCGTTGGGGTGGAACGCAGCTCTTTGCCAATGGGCGGGGCGCCGTATATGGCAATGACGATCTTGGTGACGAAGGCGGGGATTCCGGCGAAGACAGTGGCGGCAATTACCCATTCGTTGATCTGGGCGTGACCAACCGCACTGCGGGCATCGGGATTGGTTATATCACCGACAATCTCATTCTGGATCTCGAGCTTTCCGCGATGGAAAAGTCCGGCAATGGAGAGGTCGTCTCTCAGCCTAAAGTCATGACCGCTGACAAGGAGACCGCGAAGATTCTCAAAGGCTCCGAGATTCCTTACCAGGAAGCCAGCTCAAGCGGGGCTACGTCGACTACTTTTGTCGAGGCGGCGCTTTCGCTGGAGGTTACGCCTCAAATTACACCAGACAATCGCATCATCATGGAAGTGAAAGTGACCAAGGATGAGCCTGATTTCGCCAATGACGTCAATGGGACTCCAACCATTCGCAAGAACGAGGTCAACGCCAAGATTCTGGTCAATGATGGAGAAACGGTCGTGATTGGCGGCGTGTTCTCCAATACTCAAAGCAAGTCGGTGGATAAAGTTCCTTTCCTGGGCGATCTACCTTATCTTGGCCGCATGTTCCGCAGGGATGTCGTGGCTGACTCGAAATCCGAGTTGCTGATCTTCCTGACGCCCAAGATCCTCAACCACCAGGCAGTTGCCGTAAGTCGCTGACATTCGTTGAAGAACATTATCCTCGTAGGCCCGATGGGCGCTGGAAAAAGCACCATCGGGCGTTTGCTTGCCAAAGAGCTGCGCCTGCCATTCAAGGACTCCGACAAGGAGATCGAGCAGCGGACCGGCGCCAGTATTCCTCTTATATTCGACGTCGAAGGTGAGGACGGCTTCCGCGAGCGCGAGCGTGCGGCGATCGCTGATCTCTGTCGGCTCGATGGCGTGGTGCTCGCTACTGGCGGTGGGGCGGTATTGCGTGAAGACAATCGCAATGCGCTGCGCGCCGGTGGTCGAATCGTCTATCTCTGTACATCCGTCGATCAGCAGCTCGAGCGCACAGCCCGAGACCGCAATCGACCGTTGTTGCAGGCGCCCGATCCGCGAAGCGTCCTTGCCGGGCTGATGGCCATCCGCGATCCGCTGTACCGATCGATTGCAGACATCATCATCGAAACGGATGAGCGACCGCCGCGGCTGGTGGTCTTGGAGATTCTGGATCGCCTTGCGGCATTGTCGCCCCGTGAAAGCCGCGATCAATCTGCGCTATCCTAATCCCCTTTATTTTCGGGGGCCTCATGCAGACTCTTCAGGTCGATCTCGGCGAGCGTAGCTATCCCATTCATATCGGCGAGCGGTTGATCGACCGCGGCGAGCTGTTCAGCAGCAAGATCCGCGGCCGGAAGGTTGCCATTGTCACCAATGAAACCGTTGCGCCGCTGTATCTCGATCGCTTGATCCAGACGCTTTCCGACTACGCCGTCACTCCGGTGATTCTTCCCGATGGGGAGGAATACAAGAACTGGCAGACACTGCAGCTCATCTTCGATGGCCTGCTCAATGCCCGGCACGACCGCAACACCACGGTCATCGCGCTGGGTGGTGGCGTCATTGGTGACATGGCGGGCTATGCTGCCGCCAGCTATCAGCGTGGTGTCGACTTCATCCAGGTGCCGACGACCTTGTTGTCTCAGGTGGACTCTTCGGTCGGGGGCAAGACCGGCATCAATCATCCGCTGGGCAAGAACATGATCGGTGCGTTCTACCAGCCTCGTGCGGTCGTGATCGATACCACCACGCTGGCCACTCTGCCGCCTCGCGAGTTGTCGGCGGGTCTGGCCGAGGTCATCAAGTACGGGCTGATCTGCGATGAAGCGTTTCTTGGCTGGCTCGAAGAGAATGTCGATCGGCTGCGCGCACTCGATTCGGTGGCGCTGAGCGAGGCGATCCATCGCTCCTGTGCCGCCAAGGCGCGGGTGGTCAATGCCGATGAGCGAGAGTCTGGTATGCGAGCCATTCTCAATCTGGGTCATACCTTCGGGCATGCCATAGAAACCCATATGGGCTATGGCGTCTGGCTGCATGGCGAGGCGGTAGCGGCGGGAACCGTAATGGCGCTCGAGATGTCATGTCGACTTGGCTGGATTCAGCAGGCAGAACGCGATCGAGCGGTACGGTTGCTGCAGCGGGCGGCGCTTCCGGTGGTTCCGCCGGCCGAAATGCAGCCAGAGGATTTCCTGGAGCATATGGCAGTCGATAAGAAGGCCCTGAACGGGCAGTTGCGTCTGGTCCTTCTCCGCCAGATGGGCGAAGCCGTGGTGACCGGCGATTTTCCTCGTGATGTGCTGGAGGCCACCTTGAGCGCCAATTACGGCGCAATGTCGGAACAGACGGGAGCGTAAGAAAATTTCCATGACCAGTTTGTCTGCGGACGATGCTTTCCTGAACCACTATGGCTTCAGCCATGACCCTTTCGCTGCTCGTGTTCCGGGGTTCAAGTTTTTTCCGGCGCAGCGCAAGCCGGTGCTTGGGCAGTTGCATCATCTGGCGCGCTACAGCCAACTGCTGCTGCTGGTGGCGGGGCCGGAAGGAAGTGGCAAGACACTGCTTCGACAGGCGCTGGTGGCCAGCAGCAACAAACAGTCCGTGCAGAGCATTGTCATTGCCCCTCAGGATACCTTGGACGCCAGCGCGTTGATCGCGCAGATCGCTCAGGCATTGAGTAGCCATCAGGCCGACTTCGAAGGCGTGATGGCGCAGATCATTCAGTTGGCATTGACCGGGCAGGAAGTCTACTTGTTGGTGGATGACGCCGAGCGTTTGACCGGCGCTGCAATTGAAACCCTGTTGCGCCTTGCCGCAGGTACTCCTGAGGCCCGCCCGCACGTGTTCCTGTTCGGCGAAACCGCGCTTGCTGCGCGGCTCGAGGCGCTGAGTGAAGGGGACGAGCGCTACCACGCCATCGAGCTGCAGCCATACGAGGAAGACGAGACTCGTGAATACCTGGCGCTGCGGCTTGAGGGAGCAGGCAGTGGTATCGAGTGCCTCAATGAAGAGCAGATAGCACGTATTCACGAGGAGTCGGGTGGTTGGCCGGGGGCTATCAACGAGATCGCTCGCGATGAGCTCCTTGCTGCGATGCAGAGCAGCAAGGGGCGGCGCAAGGCGAGCGGCATTTCCTTGGTCTTGCCGAGGAAGCACCTGCTGGCTGCTCTGGCAGTCATTGCGGTGGTCGTGGTTGGGTTCCTGACGTTGCAAGGCGAGGATGCACAGCGACAGGCTGCGCCGGAAGTGACGCAGCTTTCGCTTGATCGCTCGGCTGGTGATGATGCTGTTGGCGAGTCGGCTGAGCAAGATGGACAGGCCGCAATTGAGTTCAATGGTGCCGAACGGCCGTTGTCCTTGCCGTTGGGGGGCGATGCGCAGCCTGTCATTCGTGAGCCATTGGCTGCTGCCGCAGGCGGCGAAGATGACGGCGATGCGGTTGCTCCGCCGGATACAGGGGCGCCGGGGATATCCGAGCCTTCGCCGGCTCCCGCTCCCGCTCCTGCCGCGCCGGCAGCGCCCACTCCGGCAGCGCCGGTTGCTAATGTGCCGGCGCCGGTAGTTGCACCACCGGCGCCGCCTGCAGTGCGGCAGAGTGTCGCAGGGTCTGCGTCTGCTCCCGCAGCGAAATCGCCTGCGTCGGGCCAGGGCGCTTGGTATGCAAGTCAGCCGGGCGGCAACCATCTGCTACAGATTCTTGGTACTCGTGCCGAGAAGAACGCTCAGTCATTCGTCCGGCAGCACGGCGGCAACTACCGCTATTTCGTCAAGCAGCACGAGGGCAAGCCGCTCTACGTCGTTACATACGGCAACTTTGCCAGCCGTGCCGCTGCTGTCGCGGCGATCAAAACCCTGCCGGCTTCGCTGCAGTCCGGCAAACCATGGGTGCGCTCGTTTTCGAGCGTGCAAAAGGAGATCGCGCAGTCTCGATGAGAAAATGCGCCATGGAAGTGCGTAGTGCATTTCCGTGGCGCTTGCAAAAATAAATTGTGCCGCTCTAGCTGGCTTTGTAAACTGCTCCCCCTTTTGCCCACGTGAATGACGGGTGATTTGCTGCACCGTCAATAAGGGGTTGATTTACAACGCATTTAGCTGGTGGAGTGCCTATGAGAGCAGGTCTTTTTCGTCCTGAAGAGTTCAAGGATAACTGCGGCTTCGGTCTGATCGCCCACATGCAGGGCGAGGCAAGCCATCACCTGCTAAAGACTGCCATTCAGTCCCTGACCTGCATGACTCACCGTGGTGGCATCAATGCCGACGGCAAAACCGGCGACGGTTGCGGTCTGCTGATGCAGAAGCCAGACGCCTTTCTGCGTGCCAAGGCGCTGGAGCATTTCAATGTCGAGCTGCCGGCGCAATATGCCGTCGGCATGATCTTCCTCGATCAGGATGCCGACAAGGCCGAACGCGCACGGGCTCGCCTGAGCGAAGAAATCCTCGCTCAAGGGCTGACGCTGGTCGGCTGGCGTGAAGTGCCGGTTGACACAGGTGTTCTCGGTCAGCTCGCCCTCGAGCGTCTGCCACGAATCGAACAGGTGTTCGTTGCTGGGGAAGGGCTCGAGGAGCGCGAATTCGGCATCAAGTTGTTCTTCGCTCGGCGCCGGGCGGAAGTCGCTCTGGCTGACGACAGCGCTTTCTACGTCTGCAGCCTGTCGGACAAGGACATCATCTACAAAGGCCTGATGATGCCCGCCGATCTGGCGCAGTTCTACCCCGATCTGGGCGATGAACGTCTCGCCACAGCCATCTGCGTGTTCCACCAGCGCTTTTCCACCAATACCATGCCGCAGTGGCGGCTGGCTCAGCCGTTCCGCTTTCTTGCCCACAATGGCGAGATCAACACCATCACCGGCAACCGCAACTGGGCTCAGGCGCGTCGCCTGAAGTTCGCCAACGAGCTGCTGCCCGATCTCGAGAGCCTGTCGCCGCTGATCAATCGCACCGGCTCGGACTCCTCCAGCATGGACAATATGCTGGAGCTTCTGGTCACCGGCGGAATGGATCTGTTCCGCGGGCTGCGCATGATCATTCCGCCGGCCTGGCAGAATGTCGAGACCATGGACCCCGATCTGCGGGCGTTCTACGAATTCAACTCCATGCACATGGAGCCCTGGGATGGCCCGGCCGGCGTGGTCTTGACCGACGGTCGCCATGCGGTCTGCCTGCTCGATCGCAACGGCCTGCGCCCGGCTCGCTGGGTGACCACCAAGAACGGCTACATCACGCTCGCCTCCGAAGTCGGCGTGTGGGACTACAAGCCTGAGGATGTCTTGGCCAAGGGCCGTGTCGGCCCCGGGCAGATCCTTGCCGTCGATACGCACACCGGCAAGGTGCTGCACACCGACGACATCGATAACCGCCTGAAGGCACAGCAGCCCTACAAGAAGTGGCTGCGCCAGAATGCCCTGCGCATCCAGTCGACCCTGGACGACAATGATCATGGCTCGGCCTTCTACGATGCCGACCAGCTCAAGCAGTACATGAAGATGTACCAGGTCACCTTCGAGGAGCGTGACCAGGTACTGCGCCCATTGGCCGAGCAAGGCCAGGAAGCGGTCGGATCGATGGGTGACGATACGCCCATGGCTGTCCTGTCGCGTCGCGTGCGCTCGCCCTACGATTATTTCCGCCAGCAGTTCGCGCAGGTCACCAACCCGCCGATCGATCCGCTGCGCGAAGCCATCGTCATGTCGCTGGAAACCTGCCTGGGTGCCGAGCGCAATGTCTTCGAGGAAACACCCGAGCACGCCAATCGCGCGATCCTGACCACCCCGGTCATCTCGCCGGCGAAGTGGCGCACGATCATGAACCTGGAGCGCCCGGGTTTCGAGCGCCTGGTCATCGATCTGAACTATGACGAAGCCATGGGCCTCGAGGCGGCGATCCGCAATATCGCCGATCAGGCCGAAGAAGCCGTACGTGGCGGCAAGGTCCTGCTGGTACTGAGCGACCGTCATATTGCGCCAGGCAAGCTGCCGGTGCATGCGTCCCTGGCCGTGGGTGCGGTCCATCACCGCCTGGTGGAAACCGGCCTGCGTTGCAGCTGCAACATCCTGGTGGAAACCGCCACCGCCCGTGATCCGCACCACTTCGCGGTGCTGATCGGCTTCGGTGCGACTGCGGTCTACCCGTTCCTTGCCTTCGAGGTGCTGGGCGACCTGATCCGTACTGGCGAGGTCCTGGGCGATCTCTACGAGGTGTTCAAGCACTATCGCAAGGGTATCTCCAAGGGGCTGATGAAGATCATCTCCAAGATGGGTATCTCCACCATCGCTTCCTATCGTGGCGCGCAGCTGTTCGAGGCGGTGGGCCTGTCCGACGACATCGTGGAGCTCAGCTTCCGTGGCGTGGCCAGCCGTATCAAGGGCGCGCGCTTCGAGGACCTCGAGGCCGAGCAGAAGGCTCTTGCCGCCGAAGCCTGGAGCAGCCGCAAGCCGATCCAGCAGGGCGGCCTGCTGAAGTTCGTCTACGGTGGCGAGTACCATGCATACAACCCTGACGTGGTGAGCGCGCTGCAGGTGGCTGTGCAGAGCGGCGACTACAGCCGCTTCAAGGAATACACCGCGCTGGTCGACCAGCGCCCGGTAGCGATGCTGCGCGATCTGCTCAAGGTCAAGGTGGCCGAGCAGCCGCTGGCGCTGGAAGAGGTCGAGCCGCTGGAAGCGATCCTCAAGCGTTTCGACTCTGCCGGCATCTCGCTGGGCGCACTGTCGCCCGAAGCTCACGAAGCCATCGCCGCGGCGATGAATCGCATCGGCGCGCGTTCGAACTCCGGTGAGGGCGGTGAAGACCCGGCCCGCTATGGCACCGAGCGCAGCTCGAAGATCAAGCAGGTCGCGACCGGCCGCTTCGGTGTCACGCCGGAATACCTGGTCAACGCCGAAGTGCTGCAGATCAAGGTCGCCCAGGGCGCCAAGCCCGGCGAAGGTGGCCAGTTGCCAGGCGGCAAGGTCAACGGCCTGATCGCTCGACTGCGCTATGCGGTACCGGGCGTCACGCTGATCTCGCCGCCGCCGCACCACGATATCTACTCGATCGAGGATCTGGCTCAGCTGATCTTCGACCTCAAGCAGGTCAACCCGCAGGCGCTGGTGTCGGTCAAGCTGGTGGCCGAGCCGGGCGTCGGCACCATCGCCGCCGGTGTGGCCAAGGCCTATGCCGACCTGATCACCATCTCCGGCTACGACGGCGGCACCGGCGCTTCGCCACTGACGTCCATTCGCTATGCCGGCTCGCCGTGGGAACTGGGCCTTGCCGAAACCCACCAGACGCTGCGCGGCAACGACCTGCGCGGCAAGGTCCGGGTGCAGACCGATGGCGGCCTGAAGACCGGCCTGGATGTGATCAAGGCCGCGATCCTCGGTGCCGAGAGCTTCGGCTTCGGTACCGCGCCGATGATCGCGCTGGGCTGCAAATACCTGCGTATCTGCCACCTGAACAACTGCGCCACCGGCGTGGCGACCCAGAACGAACAGCTGCGCAAGGATCACTTCATCGGCACCGTCGACATGGTGGTCAACTTCTTCCAGTTCGTCGCCGAGGAAACCCGCGAGTGGCTGGCCAGACTGGGCGTGCGCAGCCTGGGCGAGCTGATCGGTCGCACCGACCTGCTCGAAGTGTTGCCGGGCGAAACGCTCAAGCAGAACAACCTGGACCTGACGCCGCTGCTTGGCAGCAGCAACATTCCAGCCGACAAGCCGCAGTTCTGCGAGGTCGAGAAGAACCCGCCGTTCGACCAGGGCCTGCTGGCCGAAGAAATGGTCAAGCTGGCCAAAGGCGCCATCGATGCCAAGAGCGGCGGCGAGTTCGAACTGGAAATCTGCAACTGCGACCGCTCCATCGGCGCCCGCGTTTCCGGCGAGATCGCTCGCCTGCACGGCAACCAGGGCATGGCTGGCGCGCCGATCACCTTCCGCTTCAAGGGGACGGCCGGTCAGAGCTTCGGGGTGTGGAACGCCGGTGGCCTCAATCTGTACCTGGAAGGCGATGCCAACGACTACGTCGGCAAGGGCATGACCGGCGGCAAGCTGGTGGTCACCCAGCCTCGCGGCGCCAGCTATCGCTCGCAGGACTCGGCGATCATCGGCAACACCTGCCTGTACGGTGCCACCGGCGGCAAGCTGTTCGCTGCCGGTACCGCGGGCGAGCGTTTCGCCGTGCGCAACTCGGGCGCTCATGCGGTCGTCGAGGGCACCGGCGATCATTGCTGCGAGTACATGACCGGCGGTTTCGTCTGTGTACTGGGCAAGACCGGGCACAACTTCGGCTCCGGCATGACCGGTGGCTTCGCCTATGTGCTGGACATGGACAACAGCTTCGTCGACCGGGTGAACAACGAACTGGTGAACCTGCAGCGCATCACCGGCGAGGCGATGGAAGCCCATCGCAGCCATCTGCAGGACGTGCTGCGCGAGTACGTCGCGGAAACATCCAGCGAGTGGGGTACCGAGTTGCTGGATAACCTCGACGACTACCTGCGTCGTTTCTGGCTGGTGAAGCCCAAGGCGGCCAACCTGGCCTCGCTGCTGTCGAGCACCCGGGCCAACCCGCAATAACAAGAAGCCGCTTCAGCAGCGGCCCCACCATGGGCGGGGTCGCTGCTTACCCTGATTGTCTTGCGGCCGGATGTACTGTCTTCGGCTGCTGTTGAGAGGTTTTGAAATGACTGAACGTCTGAATAACGACTTCCAGTTCATCGAGGTCGGGCGCAAGGATCCGAAGAAGAAACTGCTGCGCCAGCGCAAGAAGGAATTCGTCGAGATCTACGAACCCTTCAAGCCGCAGCAGGCTTGCGAGCAGGCCCACCGCTGCCTGGGTTGCGGCAACCCTTATTGCGAGTGGAAGTGTCCGGTCCACAACTACATTCCCAACTGGCTCAAGCTGGTCTCCGAGGGCAACATCCTCGCCGCTGCCGAGCTGGCGCACCAGACCAACACTCTGCCGGAAGTCTGCGGCCGTGTCTGCCCGCAGGATCGCCTCTGCGAAGGCGCCTGTACGCTGAACGATGGCTTCGGCGCCGTGACCATCGGCTCGGTGGAGAAGTACATCGCCGACACCGCCTTCGCCATGGGCTGGCGCCCGGACATGTCCAAGGTCAAGCCGACCGGCAAGAAGGTCGCGATCATCGGTGCCGGCCCGGCGGGCCTGGGTTGTGCCGATATCCTCGTGCGCAACGGCGTGACCCCGGTGGTGTTCGACAAGAATCCCGAGATCGGTGGTCTGCTGACCTTCGGTATTCCCGAATTCAAGCTGGAAAAGACCGTACTCAGCCGCCGCCGCGAAATCTTCGGCGGCATGGGCATCGAGTTCCGTCTCAACACCGAGGTGGGCAAGGACATCACCATCGACCAGTTGCTGGCCGAGTACGACGCGGTGTTCATGGGCATGGGCACCTACACCTACATGAAGGGTGGCTTCCCGGGTGAGGACCTGCCGGGCGTGTACGACGCATTGGATTTCCTCATCGCCAACGTCAACCGCAACCTCGGCTTCGAGAAGTCTGCCGAAGACTTCATCGACATGAAGGGCAAGAGAGTCGTGGTGCTCGGCGGCGGTGATACCGCGATGGACTGCAACCGCACCTCCATCCGCCAGGGTGCCAAGAGCGTGACCTGCGCCTACCGCCGCGATGCGGCGAACATGCCGGGCTCGCGTCGCGAAGTGAAGAATGCCAAGGAAGAGGGCGTGAAGTTCCTCTTCAACCGCCAGCCCATCGCCATCGTTGGCGAAGGCAAGGTCGAGGGCGTCAAGGTGGTCGAGACGCGTCTCGGCGCGCCGGATGCACGCGGTCGCCGCAGCCCCGAGCCGATTCCGGGTTCCGAGCAGGTGCTGCCGGCCGATGCCGTGGTAATCGCCTTCGGCTTCCGGCCGAGCCCGGCGCCATGGTTCGAGGCCCAGGGCATTCAGGTCGACAACCAGGGCCGCGTGGTGGCACCTGAGGTCGGCCAGTTCAAGCACCAGACCAGCAACCCGAAGATCTTCGCCGGCGGCGATATGGTGCGCGGTTCCGATCTGGTGGTGACGGCGATCTTCGAAGGTCGTCAGGCCGCCGAAGGCATCATGGATTACCTCGGCGTCTGATCGGGCGTCGCCGGGCGTCGAAGGCGCCCGCAGTGGCCTGATTTGAATCAAGCCCATAGCTAAATGGCACGGCGCTCGCCGTGCCTTTTTTTTTGCTGCTTTGCGACAATGCACGGCACTTTTTCGCTGGAAACCTGCCATGACCGCCTTGAAGAACGACCGCTTCCTTCGTGCCCTGCTCAAGCAGCCCGTCGACGTCACCCCGGTGTGGATGATGCGCCAGGCCGGCCGCTATCTGCCCGAGTACCGGGCCAGCCGCGCCAAGGCCGGCGACTTCATGAGCCTGTGCATGAATCCCGAGCTGGCCTGCGAGGTGACCCTGCAGCCGCTGGAACGCTATCCGCTGGATGCGGCGATCCTGTTCTCCGATATCCTCACCGTGCCGGACGCCATGGGCCTGGGCCTGTACTTCGAGACCGGAGAAGGTCCGCGCTTCAAGAAGGTCGTCAGCAGCGCCGCTGACATCGAGGCGCTGCCGATTCCCGATCCGGAAAAGGATCTGGGCTACGTGATGGACGCCGTGCGCACCATTCGCCGCGAGCTGAATGGCCGCGTGCCGCTGATCGGCTTTTCCGGCAGTCCCTGGACCCTGGCGACCTACATGGTCGAGGGCGGTTCTTCCAAGGACTTCCGCAAGTCCAAGGCGATGCTGTACGAGAACCCGCAGGCCATGCACGCGCTGCTGGACAAGCTGGCGCAGTCGGTCACCAGCTACCTCAACGGCCAGATCCTGGCTGGAGCCCAGGCGGTGCAAATCTTCGATTCCTGGGGTGGCAGCCTGTCGGCGGCGGCCTATCAGGAGTTCTCCCTGGCCTACATGCGCAAGATCGTCGATGGCCTGATTCGCGAACATGACGGCCGCCGTGTGGCCGTCATCATGTTCACCAAGGGGGGCGGGCTGTGGCTCGAATCCATGGCTGATGTCGGCGCCGAAGCGCTGGGTCTGGACTGGACCTGCGACATCGGCGAGGCGCGCCGCCGCGTCGGTGACAAGGTGGCACTGCAGGGAAACATGGACCCGAGCGTGCTTTACGCCAAGCCTGATGCCATCCGTGCCGAGGTGGCGCGCATCCTGGCCAGCTTCGGCCATGGCAATGGCCATGTATTCAACCTGGGCCATGGCATCACGCCGGAAGTCGATCCGGCGCATGCCGGCGCGTTCATCGAGTCGGTGCACGAGCTGTCCGCGCAGTACCACGCCTGACTTTTCGCTGGCTCGAAACAGAACGCCCCGCATTTGTGGGGCGTTTTGCATTGCGGGCTCAGTGCGCCGCCTGCGGCTCCGGCAGCGGACGCAGGCGCGCCAGGTGCAGCGCCACGGCGAAGGCGATCAGCAGCAGCGAGGCGATGAACAGGCCCACGCCATCCCAGCCTGCGGCATGCCAGAACACGCCGCCCAGCGTTCCGGCGATGCTGGAGCCCAGGTAGTAGCTGAACAGATAGAGCGAAGACGCCTGTCCCCGTGCCTGCCTGGCGCGGCGGCCGATCCAGCTGCTGGCGACCGAATGGGCGCCGAAGAAGCCGAAGGTGAACAGCAGCATGCCCAGCAACACCATGGGCAATCGGTCGAACAGCGTCAGGCTCAGTCCGGCAAGCATCAGCGCAATCACCATCCAGAGCACCCGGCGGCGGCCGAAGCGGTCGGCCAGCGCGCCCACCTGCGCCGAGCTGTAGATGCCCGACAGATAGAGCACTGCCAGCAGGCCGATCAGGGTCTGGCTGAGATGAAACGGCTCGGCGATCAGGCGATAGCCAATGTAGTTGTACAGGGTGACGAAACTGCCCATCAGCAGGAAGCCCTGCAGAAACAGCCAGGGCAGGCCGGCGTCGCGGAAATGCATGCCGTACCCCTGCAGCAGACCCCGCGCACGCAAGGGGCGCGGGCAAAAATGCTGCGACTGCGGAAGGAATCGCCAGAGCAGCAGCGCCGCCAGCAAGGCCAGGCCGCCCATCACGCCGAGCACGCTGTGCCAGGACAGGTAGTCGACCAGGACACCGCTCAGCAATCTCCCGCTCATGCCGCCAATGGCATTGCCGCTGATGTACAGCCCCATTGCCAGGCCCAGATGCTGAGGATGGATTTCCTCGCTGAGGTAGGTCATCGCCACCGCGGCCAGTCCGCTCAGCGCCAGGCCCACCAGCGCGCGCATCAGCAGCACGCCATGCCAGCTGGGTGCGAGCGCGCTGCCGAAGGTGAACACGGCAGCGGCGAGCAATGACGCGACCATGACCGGCTTGCGCCCGACCGCATCGGAAATCGGTCCGGTTATCAGCAGACCGATGGCCAGGGTGATGGTCGAGAGCGAGAGGATCAGGCTGCTTTGCGTGGCATTGATGCCGAACGTCCGGGACAGCATGGGCATCATCGGCTGGACGCAGTAGAGCAGGGCGAAGGTGGCGAAGCCGCCGGCGAACAGGGCCAGCGCCGTGCGCGCGAAGCGCGGTGTGCCTCTCTCGGTATGGCTGATCGGCATGCAAGTTTCGCCGGCTTCTGCCAGCGCCCCTGTGGCGCACTGCGTGCTGTTCAAGATTTCGCTCTCTGAGGGATTCGCTTTTTCCAGGTCAGACCTGCCTGTAGCACCGGTGGTCGCGGGCGCACATGCTTCGGCTGGGTTCGTAAGGAAAAATGATAGGGAGCTTTATTTGAGCTATCCAATATATTATTCGACCAAATCGATATGTTTTGCGAATCGTAAGGAGGGCTCTTGGAGCTGCGACATCTGCGTTATTTCGTGGCGGTGGCCGAGGAGTTGCATTTCGGACGCGCGGCCGAGCGGCTACGCATCTCGCAGCCACCCTTGAGTCAGCAGATCCAGGCGCTGGAGCAGGAACTGGGCGTGCTGTTGTTCGATCGCAGCAACCGGCGGGTTTCGCTGACCGATGCAGGGCGGCTCTTTCTCGACGAGACACGACGTACGCTGGCCCAGGTGGACAAGTCCGTCGATGTGGTGCGGCGTGCCGAGCAGGGCGAGATTGGCGAGTTACAGGTCGGCTTCACCTCGTCGGCACCTTTTACCTCGATCCTGCCGCGGGCGATCCTGGCCTTCCGCCAGGCCTTTCCAGCCGTCCATCTCGCCCTGCAGGAAATGACCAGCAAGGAAGTGGTCGACGCCGTGCAGGACGAGACGCTGCAGGTGGGCATGATCCGCCCCTTCGCCTTGCCGCCGGGACTGCAGACGGTGGAGCTGCTGAGCGAGCCGCTGGTAGCGCTGATGCACGCCGATCATCCATTGGCGCAGGCGGCCGAGGAGGGGCTGGCACTGGCCGAGCTGGCCGATGAGGCCTTCGTATTCTTTCCGCGCAGTTACGGTACCGGACTCTACGATCAGCTACTGAACCTGGCACGGCAGGCGGGATTCAGCCCGCGCATCGCCCAGGAAGCGAACGAGGCGCTCACCATCATCGGGCTGGTCGCTGCGGGGCTGGGGGTTTCGGTATTGCCGGCTTCGTTCCAGCGTATCCGCGTCGACGGCGTACGCTATCGCACCCTGCTGGATAAGGATGCGACGACTGCCGTCTGGCTGGTCAAGCGCCGCCAGGAACAGTCGCCGCTGGCCCAGGCGTTCATGGAACTGGTTACGCGAGAGGCGCTGGGCCGGCGCTGAAGTGCTCGGGCGCTCAGGGCTGCTTGTAGTGGCCGGGCGTCTCACCCTTCTCCTGCTTGTGCACGCGGGTCACGCGGATGTCGGTGATATCCATGACCTCGGCCTGCTCCAGCAACCGGGCCTCGTCGGCGTCGGCGTCCGGCATGACCAGACTGTTCTCGGCATCGCCATTGTGCAGCTCGATGAGATGACGCGCGGCTGCGCCCTGGGACAGGCTGTCGACGTCGGCGTCATAGGTCACGGCGCGCGGATCGTTCTGGTAGATGTAGTTGATTTCGAAGGTATGCGAAGACTTGCCGAACATGAGGGGCTCCAGTCGAGTTGTTGATGTGTAGTGGACTCGACGGGGCGGCCAATCGTTCCGGCGGGCATGACGGATTGGCGAAGGTCAACGGCTGGCAAAGGCGCGGCGCCTGCCGCGCCTGACACCGATTTCAGGCTTCTGTCGCCGCTGTCTGAGCGCGGGACGTGGAGCTAGCGAATGCCCTGCTGCGCCAGCCAGGCCAACAGCTGCGGCAGTGGCATGGCGCCGCTCTGGCGCGCGACTTCCTGGCCGTTGCGAAAGAGGATCAGGCTGGGGATGGAACGGATGCCGAGCTGCGTCGACAGTTGTGCGTTGGCTTCGCTGTCGAGCTTGGCCATGCGGCAGCGGCCTTGCAGCTGGCTGGCGGCCTGGGCGAAGGTTGGTGCGAAGCTGCGGCACGGTCCGCACCAGCTGGCCCAGACATCCACCAGCAGCGGCAGGTCGCCCTTGATCTGGTTGGCGAACTGGCTCTGTTGCAGATCGAACGGCTTGTTCGGTAGCGCCTCGGCCTTGCAGCGGCCACAGCGTGGCGCATCGTGCACCCGTTCGGCAGGAATGCGGTTGAGGCTGGCGCAGTGTGCGCAGGGGACGATCAGTGTGTCGGTCATGGCGAGGCTCCACGGCGGTATGCCGGTAATGTGGAGCCTCGTCGGCGGATATCAAGCGCGAGTCAGCCCGTTGAGGCACTCAGCGCCTGGGCCAGGTCGGCGAGGATGTCGTCGATGTGCTCGATACCGATGGACAGCCGGATCAGGTCCTGGGACACGCCGGCGCGGGCGAGCTCCTCGGCGTTCAACTGGCGGTGCGTGGTGCTCGCCGGGTGGCAGGCCAGCGACTTGGCGTCACCGATGTTGACCAGACGCACCACCAGCTTGAGTGCATCGATGAAGCGCGCGCCGGCCTCCATGCCGCCTTCGATACCGAAGCAGAGAATCGCCGCCGGCGTGCCGCCCATGTAGCGGCGCGCCAGTTCGTGCTCGGGATGGTCCGCCAGGCCGGCGTATTGCACCCAGGCCACCTGCGGATGAGCCTGCAGATATTCGGCGACCTTGAGCGCGTTTTCGCAGTGCCGCTCCATGCGCAGCGCCAGGGTTTCCAGCCCCTGCAGGATCAGGAACGAATTGAACGGCGAAATCGCCGCGCCCATGTTGCGCAGCGGCACCACCCGGCAGCGGCCGATGAAGGCCGCGGGGCCGAATGCCTCGGTATAGGTGACGCCGTGGTAGGACACGTCGGGCGTGTTGAGCAGGGCGAAGCGCTCCTTGTGCTGCGCCCAGGGAAACTTGCCGGAGTCGACCACGATACCGCCGATGCTGGTGCCGTGGCCGCCCATGTACTTGGTCAGCGAATGCACGACGATGTCGGCGCCATGCTCGAACGGCCGGCAGAGTATCGGCGTGGCGACGGTGTTGTCGACGATCAGCGGTACGCCGTGGCGATGTGCCGCTTCGGCCAGCGCGGCAAGGTCGATGATATTGCCGGCGGGGTTGCCGATGGACTCGCAGAACACCGCCTTGGTGCGGTCGTCGATCAGCGCCTCGAGTGCGGCGATGTCGTCGTGGGCGGCGAAGCGCACTTCGATGCCCTGGCGCGGCAGGGTATGGGCGAACAGGTTGTAGGTGCCGCCGTAGAGCTTGGCTACCGAGACGATGTTGTCGCCGACTTCGGCGATGGTCTGGATGGCATAGGTGATCGCTGCCATGCCGGATGCCACCGCCAGTGCCGCCACGCCGCCTTCCAGTGCGGCGACGCGCTGTTCGAGCACGTCGGTGGTGGGGTTCATGATGCGGGTATAGATATTGCCCGGCACCTTCAGGTCGAACAGGTCGGCACCATGCTGGGTGTCATCGAAAGCGTAGGACGTGGTCTGGTAGATCGGCACCGCCACGGCCCGGGTGGTCGGGTCCGGGCTGTAGCCGGCATGGATGGCGAGGGTTTCCAGTTTCATGGCGCGCGCTCCTGATTCTTGTTCGTCGGGCGAGGGTCCGAGAGCATGAAACTGAACGCCTGGCCGGTCAATGATCCAGGGCAAGCCTGGTCAAAGCGGCGTGAGCGGCCAGAAAAGCGGAATCACCAGTGTCGCCACGACCCAAAGCAGCAGGTTCAGCGGAATGCCGACCTTGAGGAAATCGGTGAACCGATAGCCGCCGGCGTTATAGACGAAGGTGTTGGTCTGGTAGCCGATCGGCGTGGCGAAGCTGGCACTGGCCGCGAACATCACCGCGACCACGAACGCCCGCGGATCGACACCCAGGTGCTGGGCCAGGCCAATGGCGATCGGGGTGATCAGCACGGCCACCGCGTTGTTCGACAGCATCTCGGTGAGCATCGAGGTCAGCAGGTAGATGAACGAGAGCATGAACAGCGGCCCCGCCCAGGGCGTCAGCGTAGCCACGTTCTGTACGATCAGTTGCACCAGGCCGACCTTGTCCATGGCGATGCTGACCGCCAGCATGCCGAAAATCAGGCTGAGGATCTTCCAGTCGACTGCCTTGTAGGCATCCTCGACATCCAGGCAACGGGTCGCCAGCACCGCGGCAGCGCCGATGATCGCCAGCCCCTCGATCGGCATCACGCCGAACGCCGCCAGCAACATCACGGCCAGCGTCGCGATGATCGCGATCGGTGCCTTGTCACGGCGGAAGGCGCGCTCCTGCACCGCGTTGAGGCTGATCAGCTCGCCGTTGTCGGCGAAACGCTTGATCTGTGCCGGCGTGCCCTCGACCAGCATGACGTCGCCGAACTGCAACTGGAAGTCGTCGAAATTGCCCTGGATATTCTCGTCCTGCCGGTGCACGGCCAGCACGCTGATGCCGTAGCGCGCGGACAGGTCCAGATCGCGCATCGGCCGGTGACTGTAGCGCGAGCCGCGGCCGACGATCGCCTCGGCCAGGATCACATCCTCGCTGCTGATGGTTTCGAAGGCATCGCCTCGGTTGAAGGTCAGGTGGCCGCTCTCGCGCAGCTCCACCACGTCCTTGACCTGGCCGTGGATCATCAGCAGGTCGCCGGCATGCAGGCTGAAGTCGTGCTCGGGGCGGCTGAACAGCTGGGTGTCCCGGTTCACCTGCAGCACCTGCAGGCCACTGCCGCCGTTCAGGTTGGCCTCGGCGATGGTCTTGCCGATCACCGGCGAGTTCAGCGGCACGCGCAGCTCGGTCATGAAGGTGCGATCCAGGCGCGGCCCGAGCAGCTTGGACAGTGTGTCGCGCTCCGGCAGCAGATGCTTGCCGACGGTCAGCAGATAGATCATCCCGGCAGCCGCCAGGATCAGCCCGGCCGCGGTGATCTCGAACATGCCGAAGGGGGCGAGACCGGCCTTGCGGGCCACGCCATCCACGAGAATGTTGGTCGAGGTGCCGATCATCGTCAGCGTGCCGCCGAGAATCGTGGCGTAGGATAGGGGAATCAGCAGCTTCGACGGGGTGGTCCCGGCACGCTTCGCCAGGGAAATGGCGACCGGCGTAAGGATCGCCACCACTGGCGTGTTGTTCAGGCAGGCGGAGATCACCAGCGCGGTGATGGTCAGGCCCGCCAGCACCCGCGTAGGGCTGGTGCCGACCAGATTGCCGAGCCAGTTGCCCAGTGCATCGATACAGCCGGTGCGCTCCAGTGCCGCCGAAATGATGAACATGCAGGCGATGGTGACCGGGGCGGAATTGGACAGCACGCCCAGCACTTCACCAGGCGTCAGCAATTGCGTCGCCAGCAACACCGCCACGGCAATCGCCACGACGATATCGGGGCTCCAGCTTTCCCTCACGAATGCCACCAGCACCCAGATCAGCAAGGCGCAGACGAACAACAGCGGCAGCGATTCTGGAAGCATGGACGTCCTTAAGGGTGGCGGCTATGGCGAGTCGAAACAGCGGCTCCGCGGCGCACGATAGAGAGGTCGGCTTAGAGAGTCCAGAAACCTTTCCTGATGTTTATATTCCTTATAGTTATTAGCGGCGAGGGCCCTGGCCGGCTTCTGCAGCGCAGCGGCTTGAGGCTGCTGGCCGTTGTTTGGCGGTGACAAAGAGGTGAGCCTGGACTGGCCGCGGATTGCCGTCAGCACGGCGCTCGATCCGCTACCTAAGGCGGCGAGGTGCGGCAGGACGTTGCGTGCCTGGCGGACTTCATGTGGCGGAACCAGCGAACGGCGACGTCTTGTCCCGTTGCGGGATGGCTATTCAGGGCCTGCTGAGGTTCGGCGTTCCGTGGTCCGCCAGCCGCTGCCGAAAATCGAAGCCGTCGTTGGCTTCATTGCGGCGCGGCTGGCCACCCGCCCAGGCTGAGACAGGCTCGTCTGTCAGCGCTGTGCTTCGCGGATCATGTTGCGGGCGATGATGACCTGCTGGATCTGGGTCGTGCCCTCGTACAGGCGGAACAGCCGCACGTCGCGATAGAAGCGCTCGATGGCATATTCGCTGACATAGCCGGCGCCGCCGTGGATCTGCACGCCTCGGTCGGCCACGCGACCGCACATCTCGGTGGCGAACATCTTGGCGCAGGAGGCTTCGGTGCTCACGTTCAGGCCTTCGTCGCGCTTGCGCGCGGCGTCCAGCACCATGCAGCGGGCGGCATAGATCTCGGCCTTGCTGTCGGCCAGCATGCCCTGGATCAGCTGGAACTCGGCGATGGGCTGGCCGAACTGCTTGCGTTCGATGGCGTACTGCAGCGAGTCGGCGAGCATGCGTTCGGCGGCGCCGACGGAGAGCGCGGCTATATGCAGGCGGCCTTTGTCGAGCACCTTCATGGCGGTCTTGAAGCCGACGCCTTCCTTGCCGCCGATCAGGTTCCCGGCCGGTACGCGGACGTTCTCGAAAATCACGTCGGCGGTGTGGGCACCTTTCTGGCCCATCTTGTGGTCGCGCTTGCCGACGGTGACACCAGGCGTGTCGGCCTCGACGATGAACGAGCTGATGCCACCGGCGCCCTTGATTTCACGGCTGGTTCGAGCCATCACGGTGAAGATGCCGGCTTGCGGTGCGTTGGTGATGAAACGCTTGGTGCCGTTGATGACGTAGAACTCACCGTCGCGCACGGCAGTGGTCTTCAGGGAGGCGGCATCGGAGCCGGAGTCCGGCTCGGTCAGGCAGAAAGAGCTGAGGAACTCGCCGGCTGCCAGTTTGGGCAGGTACCTGGCCTTCTGCTCCTCGGTGCCGTCGAGCAGGATGCCGATGGAGCCAATGCCGTTGTTGGTGCCGATATAGGAGCGGAACGCCGGGGACGTGCGACCCAGTTCGAAAGCGATGTTCACTTCCTCTTCCATGGTCACGCCCAGGCCGCCGAATTCCTCCGGAATGGTCAGGCCGAACAGGCCCATTTCCTTCATCTGCTCGACGATGTCCGCCGGCATCGAGTCGGTTTCGGCGACCTCGTTTTCGCGCGGGATCAGCGCTTCGTTGACGAACTGGCGGATGGAATCCAGCAGGATTTGCAGCGTTTCCGGATCGCGGATCATGTGTGCTCCTCGGGGGTCCGATGGTCGGACGCGTCATGTCGTCGAGGCGCGACCCGCATCTCCATCAGCGGGTGCTGGCCTCGATGTTGCTAACCATGTGGACCAGTCGCGGTCCGATGTCCTCTTCCAGCTTTTCGCGCGAGAGCTGGAAACTCGGGCCGCCGCAGTTGAAAACCAGCAGCCCGTGCTGCGCATGCACCATGGGCACGGCAACCGCATTCACATCCCGGTGCCATTCGCCGATCGACAGGCAATAGCCATAGTCGGCGTAGTCCCGGAAGGCCTTTTCCAGGCTCTTGCGGATCTTTGGCCAGTCCTCCGCATGCCGGGTCCGGATGTGGTCCAGCAGAAAATCGCATTCGCTTTCCGGCAGGCCGGCCAGGCATGCACGTCCCGCCGAGCTCAGATGCAGGGGCAGATGGGTACCCACCTGGCGCCGCATCGTGAGGTTGCCCTGACCGTGCACGACGTCCAGGTAAACCATCTGTAGCCGGTCCCGAGCCGCCATCGCCACCGCCGCATTGGCGTGGTTGGCCAACTGTTCCATCAGCGGATGCGCCACAGCCCGAATCGACAGGTTGGAGAGCATCCCGTAGCCGAACGACATCACACCGACGTCCAGCTGGTATTTGCCCTGGGGCAACTGCTTCAGATAGCCCAGGCGCGTCAGCGTGTAAGTCAGCCGGCTGACGGTCGGCCGCGGCAGGTTGGCCTTGCGGGCCAGCTCCTGATTGCTCAGCACGCTTTCACGCGGGCTGAAGCAGCGCAGCAACTCCAGGCCCCGGGCTAGAGCGGTGACGAACTGGCGGTCCTTTTCCTCCTCATCGAGGGTCGACATCGGATCGATCAGTACCCGTTCGATCTCCGAAGCTGCGTCCTTGTCCGGGGACCGATCCTTGATCTTGCGTTGCATGGTAGAGCCTCCATTTTCATAAAATCAAGTTTTCGAAATTGTATTCCGCATAGCGGACATTTGGCAACTGCGACATACGGAAAGTTTTTTGTCTCTCAAAAGCCCGTGTAATGGGCTTTTGCTGAGGATAACGACGTATCGACAAGAAGTGACATTTACAAAAAACGAAGTTGGAACCTATTATTCGGTCAAAGTGTGGAATGGCATTTCGCATAGCGGACATTGCTGCATGATCAAACCGGAGCCGAAATGAGTCAACCAATCGATCCAGTCGTGCTGCTGGAGTACCCGGCCGACGGTGTCGCCCTCGTGCGTATCAACCGCCCCGACGCCAAGAACGCGCTCAATGCGGCCGTTCGCCATCAGCTGGCCGAGCACTTCCGCGCGCTGGCCCGGCGCGACGACATCCGCGCCGTCGTGCTTACCGGGGGTGAGCAGTTCTTCGTGGCGGGGGCGGACATCAGGGAATTCGCCAGCGCCTCGCCGATCGAGATGTATGGCCGTCACACCGAGCTGCTATGGGAGCCGATTGCCCGCTGCCCGAAGCCGGTCATCGCCGCCGTCAACGGCTTCGCCCTGGGCGGCGGCTGCGAACTGGCGATGCACTGCGACATCATCGTGGCCGGCGAGTCGGCCCGCTTCGCCCAGCCGGAAGTCAAGCTCGGCCTGATGCCGGGCGCCGGCGGTACCCAGCGCCTGATTCGCGCGGTCGGCAAGTTCCAGGCCATGCGCATCGCCTTGACCGGCTGCATGGTCAAGGCGCCCGAGGCATTGACCATTGGCATGGTCAGCGAAGTGGTGCCGGACGACCAGACCCTCGGGCGCGCCCTGGCCCTGGCCAGCGAAATCGCCGCGCTGCCGCCGCTGGCGGTGCAACAGATCAAGGAAGTGATGCTGGCCGGCGCCGATCTGCCGCTGGACAGCGCACTGACCTTGGAGCGCAAGGCGTTCCAGCTGCTGTTCGATTCCGCCGATCAGAAGGAAGGCGCCGCCGCCTTCTTCGAGAAGCGCAAACCCACCTACCGCGGAGAATAGGCATGGCTCGCTCGATCAACATCATGGGGCTGGTCGGCACCGGCGTAATGGGCGCCGGTATCGCCCAGATCGCGGCACAGGCTGGCGTGCAGGTGCGTCTGTACGATGCCCGCGAAGGCGCGGCCAGGGACGCTCGCGACAACCTCGGCGCAACCCTCGGCAAGCTGGTTGCCAAGGGCAAGATCGCCCAGGACGCCGCCGACGCCGCCCTGGCGCTGCTCAAGCCGGTCGCCACCATCGAAGAGCTTTCGGGATGCGACATGGTGGTGGAAGCCATCGTCGAGAATCTGGATGCCAAGCGTGGCCTGCTGACCCAGCTGGAAGGCATCGTCGACGCCGAGTGCATCCTGGCGACCAACACCTCGTCGCTGTCGGTGAGCGCCATCGCCACCGCCTGCCGGTATCCGCAGCGGGTCGCCGGCTTTCACTTCTTCAACCCCGTTCCGTTGATGAGGGTGGTGGAAGTCATCGACGGCATCGCCACCGATCCGGCCGTCAGCGATGCCCTGCTGGAGCTGGCCCGGCGCATGGGGCACACCGGTGTGCGCGCCAAGGACACTCCCGGTTTCATCGTCAACCACGCCGGCCGTGCCTACGGCACCGAAGCCCTGAAGATCCTCGGCGAGGGTGTCGCCCAGCAAGGCGAGGTGGACCGCATCCTGCGTGAGGGCGCCGGTTTCCGCATGGGCCCGCTGGAGCTGTTCGACCTCACCGCGCTGGACGTTTCCCATCCGGTGATGGAATCCATCTTCAACCAGTTCTACCACGACCCGCGCTACACGCCGTCGCCGCTGACCCGCCAGATGCTGGTGGCCGGTCGCGTGGGCCGCAAGGTGGGGCAGGGCTTCTACCGCTATCAGAACGGCCAGATGGTCGATGCGCCGCAACCGCAACCGGTGCCGAGCATCGAGCAGTTGCCGCCGGTGTGGGTCGCCACCGAAAACGCGAACGACCGGCAGAAGCTGGTCGAGCTGCTCGACCAGCTGGGTGCGCAGGTGGAGACGGGTGAGCGTCCCTCCGATCAGGCGCTGTGCCTGATCGCCCCCTACGGCTATGACGCCACCACCGCCGCCGGGCGCTTCGGCGTGGATGCAGCGCGCACCCTGTGCATCGACCTGCTGACCGACCTGTCTCGCCATCGCACGCTGATGATGACCCCGGCCACCCATCCGGACATGCGCGCTGCCGCCCATGCCCTGTTCGCCCGCGACGGTGTGGGCGTCAGCGTGATCCGCGACAGTGTCGGCTTCGTGGCCCAGCGCGTGCTGGCCATGGTGGTCAACCTGGCCTGCGACATCGCTCAGCAGCGGATCGCCAGCCCCGAGGACATCGACCAGGCCGTGCGCCTGGGTCTGGGTTACCCGCAGGGTCCGCTGGCCTGGGGCGACAGCCTCGGTCCACGTCGCCTGCTGACCATACTCGAGCGCATGGTGAGCGTGACCAACGACCCGCGTTATCGCCCGAGCCCCTGGCTGCGTCGTCGTGCCCAACTGGGGCTGTCGTTGCGCCTGGATGAGCCGTCCGCCGTATAACCGCTTTCTATACAGGTATCGTAATGTTGAACGCCTACATCTACGCAGGTCTGCGTACACCCTTCGGACGCCACGGCGGTGGTCTGGCGCCGGTGCGCCCGGATGACCTGATCGCCGACGTGATCCGCGAGCTGATCGCCCGCAGCGGAATCGACGGCGCCGCCGTCGACGACGTGATTCTCGGCAATACCAACCAGGCCGGCGAGGACAGCCGCAACATCGCGCGTCATGCCGTGCTGCTCTCCGGCCTGCCGGTCAGCGTGCCCGGCCAGACCGTCAACCGCCTGTGCGCCAGCGGCCTGGCCGCGGTGGTCGATGCCGCCCGCGCCGTCACCTGCGACGAGGGCGAGCTGTTCGTGGCCGGCGGCGTGGAAAGCATGTCCCGTGCCCCGTTCGTCATGGCCAAGGCGGAAAAGGCCTACAGCCGCGACTTCACGATGTATGACAGCACCATCGGCGCGCGCTTCCCGAACCCGAAGCTCATCGAGCAGTTCGGCAACGACAGCATGCCGCAGACCGGCGACAACGTGGCCCGCGAGTTCGGAATCAGCCGTGAAGCGGCCGACGCCTTCGCCGCCGCGTCGCAAGCCAGGTTCGAGGCCGCCCGCCAGGCCGGTTTCTTCGCCGAGGAAATCCTGCCGGTGAGCGTGCCGACCGGGCGCAAGACCCCGCCGAACGTGATCGCCGAGGACGAGCATCCGCGTCCGCAATCCGACATGGCCGCACTGGCCAAACTGCGCCCGCTGTTCGAGAACGGCGTGGTCACTGCCGGTAACGCCTCGGGCGTGAACGACGGTGCCGCCGCGCTGCTGATCGGCAGCCAGGCCGCGGGCGAGAAGCATGGCCTCAAGCCCATGGCGCGCATCCTGTCGGCGGCGGTCGCCGGCGTCGAGCCACGCATCATGGGTGTCGGCCCGGTCCAAGCCATCAACAAGGCGCTGGCCCGCGCCGGCCTGAGCCTGGCCGACATGGACATCATCGAAATCAACGAAGCCTTCGCCTCCCAGGTGCTGGGTTGCCTGAAGGGCCTGGACGTGGCGTTCGACGACCCGCGCGTCAATCCCAACGGTGGCGCCATCGCCGTGGGCCACCCGCTGGGGGCTTCTGGCGCGCGGCTGGCACTGTCCACCGCGCGTGAGCTGCAGCGCAGCGGCAAGCGCTATGCGGTCATCAGCCTGTGCATCGGTGTCGGCCAGGGCCTGGCCATGGTCATCGAGCGCGTCTGAGCAAAAGGCCTTTGGCCATGTGAACCAGGCCGGCGGAGTTCTGCGCCGGCCGCGTTAGAAAGGTAAGAGACATGGGTGCATTGAATGGGATTCGGGTGCTGGACCTGAGTCGTGTATTGGCGGGTCCCTGGTGCGGTCAGGTTCTGGCCGACCTGGGCGCTGAAGTGATCAAGGTCGAGCGCCCGCGCGTGGGCGACGATACCCGTGGCTGGGGCCCGCCCTACATGAAAACCCCGGACGGCGAGAACAGCATCGAGGCGTCCTATTACCAGTCCGCCAACCGCAACAAGCTGTCGGTGGCCGTCAACATCGCCACGCCGGAAGGCCAGGAGCTGGTGCGCGCACTGGCTGCTACCTCTGACGTGCTGATCGAGAACTACAAGGCAGGCTCGCTGGCCAAGTACGGTCTGGATTACGCCAGCCTGTCCCAGATCAATCCGCGTCTGGTGTACTGCTCGATCACCGGCTTTGGCCAGACCGGCCCGCGCGCCGAGGAGCCCGGCTACGACTTCATCATCCAGGGCATGGGTGGCCTGATGAGCGTCACCGGCGAGAAGGACGGTGTGCCGGGTGCCGGTCCGCAGAAGGTAGGCGTGGCCGTGGCCGACGTGATGACCGGCCTGTATTCGACCGTCGCCATCCAGGCCGCGCTGCTGGCCCGTGAGAAGACCGGCCGCGGCCAGCACTGCGACATGGCGCTGCTGGACGTACAGGTGGCGGCCCTGGGCAACCAGAGCCAGAACTACCTGAGCACCGGCCGCTCGCCGGGGCGCCAGGGCAATGCCCACGTGAACATCGTGCCGTATCAGGTGTTCACTGCCAGCGACATGGATTTCATCATCGCCTGCGGCAACGACACCCAGTTCGTCGCCCTGTGCGATGCCATCGGCCTGCCAGAACTGCCGCTGGACCCGCGCTTCACCAGGAACGCCGATCGCGTGCGCAACCGCGAGGCCATCGTCGGGTTGCTCGCCGAACGCTTCCTGAAGGATACCGCCGACAACTGGGTCAGCCGGATCCACGCGGCAAAGGTGCCGGTCGGCGTGATCAACGACATCGGCCGTGCCCTGGCCGAGCCGCAGGTGCTGGCCCGCGACATGCTGGTCAACATCCCGCACGCCATGAACCCGGACTTCAGGATGGTCGGCAGCCCGGTGAAGCTTTCCGATACCCCGGTCGAGTACCAGCGGCCGGCACCGATGCTCGGCGAACACACGGAGCAGGTGCTGAAGTCCCGGCTTGGGCTTTCGGCCGATGCGCTGGAGGTTCTGAAAAGCAAGGGGGTCATCGAGCAACTCGAATAGCCCATCTCGTCCACCGGTACGGGCTCACTGCCCGAGCCGGACGTCCAACCGGTCATGTCGCGGCATGCACCGGATCAGCAAATACCCAACCATAAGAGAGACAATATGAACAAGCTGATGAAAATGCTGGTGGCGGCAAGCACCGCCGTATTCCTTCCGCTGATGGCCTCGACTGCCCAGGCTGCCGACTGGCCGGCCAAAAACATCACGCTGGTCGTTCCGTATGCCGCTGGCGGCTCCACGGATATCCTGTCCCGTCGGGTGGCCGACCTGCTGGGCACCGAACTGGGTGTGACGGTGATCGTCGAGAACCGTCCGGGTGCCGGTACCACGGTTGCCACCGCGCAGCTGGCCCGGGTTTCCAAGCGCGATGCCGATTACCGCGTGCTGATGGCCTCGCCGGGGCACACCGTTGGCGCGAGCCTGTATCCGCTGTCCTATGACCCGGTAAAGGACTTCCGCTTCATTCAGAACGTCATCGACATCCCCAACGTCCTGGTCGTACCGGCCAAGAGCAAGTTCCAGACCTTCCAGGAGTTTGTGCAGGCGGCTAAAACCGAGCAGCTCTCCTTCAGCTCGCCCGGCATCGGCAGCTCCATCCATATGTCGGGTGAACTGTTCAAGGCCAAGATCGGCGCGCAGAACATGACTCACGTTCCGTTCCGTGGGAGCGGCGAGGCACTTCCGGCGCTGCTGGCCGGCGACGTGGACTTCTCGTTCGAGAACCTGCCGACCGTGTACCCGATGATCAAGTCCGGGCAACTGCGAGTACTGGCTGTGACCACCAGCGAGCCGTCGCCCTTCCTGCCGGACGCGCCGACCGTGCAGTCCGTTGGCGCCGAGCAGGGGCTGTCTGACTTCGCGACCTCAGCCTGGTTCGGTCTCATCAGTAGCGAATCGATGTCCGACGAGGCCTACGGCAAGCTCCAGGCCGCGGTGGGCAGCGTCATGCAAGGCCAGGCGTTCAAGGACTTCCTGCCCCAGCTGGGCGCTGTCGCCGGCAAGGAGTCGGGTGACGCGTTCAAGGCCATGGTCGAGCGGGATATCAAGCAGTGGGCTGATCTGGTTGAAGCCGCCGGCCTCGGCGAATAAACCACTGCAGCTTCGCAGGGCGTCGCCGCAGGCGACGCCCCTGTCTGACTGGGTAGATTATGAAAAACACGACTATTCGCCAGAGAGCGTCCAGGCTTGCCAGCGCCGATGCGGCTGTCAGCCTGATTCTGATCGCGACATCCCTTGCGTTTCTGTTTTATATGGTTCCGGAGTACATCGTGGAGCCTCGCCGGCTGCAGTCTCCTCTGCTGTCGCCGCTGATCCTTCCGCAGATCATGGGTTGGCTGATCCTGTTGCTCGGCATCGGCCTGGTGCTGGGCATGCTGTTCGGCCCGGAGCGCGCCCGGGTTGAACGCAACTCTCGCCTGCGTGATCTGCCGGTCCGCCAGTGGCTGCTGCCGATACTGGCCTTCGCCGTTTACTACTTCGGTTTCGAGCCGATCGGCGCGGCGGTATGCGGTGTGCTGGCCACCCTGTTGCTGTTCATCGCCATGGGCGTCAGGCGCATCGGCATCTATCTGCTGGGTGTCGCGATGCCGGTCGGCATCTGCCTGGCCTTCGACTATGGCCTGAATGTTCCCCTGCCTTACGGCTCTCTCTGGGGATATTGAGTCCCGCCTGATGAGACTATGAAATGGACCAGATCCTCGAGGTGCTCAGCCTTTTCCTGAGCGTGGAAAACATCCTGATGATCGCGCTCGGCGTGGTCATCGGCGTCGTGATCGGCGCCATTCCCGGGCTGACCGCAACCATGGCGGTAGCCCTGGCCCTGCCGTTCACCTTCGGCATGGAGCCGGTCACCGCGATTCTGCTGCTGGTCGGGATCTACAAGGGCGGCATGTATGGCGGATCGATCACCGCCATCCTGATCCGCACCCCCGGTTCCCCGGCATCGGCCAGCACCCTGCTGGACGGTTACCCGATGGCGCAGAAGGGTGAGGCCAAGAAGGCACTGTCCATGGCGCTGTACGCGTCCTGCATCGCCGACTTCATCTCCAACCTGTCGCTGATCTTCCTGGCCGGCTACCTGGCCAAGCTGGCGCTGAGCTTCGGGCCGCCGGAATACTTCTGGCTGATCTGCTTCTCGCTGACCATCATCATCTCCGTATCCGGCGACTCGGTGATGAAAGGGCTGATCGCCGCGGCGTTGGGCGTGATCCTCGCGCTGGTGGGCATGGACCCGGTCTACGGCACCGAGCGCCTGACCTTCGACAACTACAACCTGATGGATCGCATCAACTTCATCCCGCTGTTGATTGGTCTGTTCGCCATTCCCGAAATCCTCGAGTTCTATCTGTCGCGCGCTCGTGAGCACATCCAGACCGCCGTGTCCGGTGCCGACGTGACCTGGCAGGAACTCAAGGGCAGCATGCGCAGCATCATTCGCGGCAGCTTCATCGGCGTGATCATCGGTGCGATTCCGGGTACCGGCGCGACTGCCGCCTCGTTCATCTCCTATTCGGAAGCACGCCGCAACTCGCCCAACCGGGACAATTTCGGCAAGGGCGAAATCGAAGGTGTCGCCGCGGCCGAGGCGGGCAACAACGCAGTCGCCGGTGCGACCATGATTCCGCTGCTGTCGCTGGGCATCCCCGGCGACGTGATCACCGCGATCATCCTCGGCGCCTTCATGATCCATGGACTGACTCCCGGACCGATCCTGTTCCAGGAAAACATGAACCTGATCTACGCCCTGTTCTGCGGCATCATGCTCAGCTCCGTGGTGCTGTTCGGTACCGGCAAGCTGGCGATCCGGTATTTCTCCCGCATTGCCGATGTGCCCAAGCAGATCCTGTTCCCCATCGTATTGATGTTCTGCATCTACGGCGCCTACGCCGTGAACAACAGCACCTTCGATATCGCGGTCATGCTGGTGTTCGGCCTGGTCGGCTTCATCTTCAATCGCACCGGATTCGCCTCGGCGCCATTCCTGATCGGCTTCATCCTGGGGCCGATGCTGGAGGATAACTTCCGCCGCTCGCTGCTGATCAGCAACAACAATTTCGATGTGTTCGTTCGTGGCCCCATCGACTGGTTCTTCATCGCCCTGACGGTGCTCTCCCTGGGCTTTGCCTTGCACCGCTACATACAATCGCTGCGCACCCATTGATCGCCACCACCCCCGTGGTGCCTGCAATCGGAGACATTCATGAAAATACTGGTAACCGTCAAACGAGTGGTCGATTACAACGTCAAGGTTCGCGTCAAGGCGGACAATTCCGGCGTCGATCTCGCCAACGTCAAGATGTCGATGAACCCCTTCTGCGAAATCGCCGTGGAAGAAGCCGTACGCCTGAAAGAGAAGGGCGTGGCGAGCGAAATCGTCGTCGTCTCCATCGGTCCGAGCGCTGCCCAGGAGCAGCTGCGCACCGCGCTGGCACTGGGTGCCGATCGCGCCGTGCTGGTCGAGTCCAATGACGAGCTGAACTCGCTGGCGGTCGCCAAGCTGCTCAAGGCCGTGGTCGACAAGGAGCAGCCGCAACTGGTCATCCTCGGCAAGCAGGCCATCGACAGCGACAGCAACCAGACCGGCTATGCCCAGGGTACCTTCGCCTCCAAGGTGGAAGTGGCGGGCGACAAGGTCAACGTGACCCGCGAAATCGACGGCGGCCTGCAGACCGTCGCGCTCAGCCTGCCGGCGATCGTGACCACCGACCTGCGCCTGAACGAGCCGCGCTACGCGTCGCTGCCGAACATCATGAAGGCCAAGAAGAAGCCGCTGGAAGTGCTGACCCCGGATGCACTGGGCGTCGCCACCGCTTCCACCGTGAAGACCCTCAAAGTCGAAGCACCGGCTGCCCGCAGCGCCGGCATCAAGGTCAAGTCCGTGGCTGAACTGGTCGAGAAACTGAAGAACGAGGCGAAGGTAATCTAAATGACGATCCTGGTTATCGCTGAACACAACAACGCCGTCCTCGCGGCCGCGACCCTGAACACCGTTGCTGCCGCTGCCAAGATCGGTGGCGACATCCACGTACTGGTAGCCGGCAGCGGTTGCGCTGCCATCGGCGAGGCCGCCGCGCAGATCGAAGGCGTGGCCAAGGTACTGGTTGCCGATGACGCAGCCTATGCCAACCAACTGCCGGAAAACGTCGCGCCGCTGATTGCCGATCTGGCGAAGGATTACAGCCATGTGCTGGCGGCTGCCACCACCAACGGCAAGAACTTCCTGCCGCGCGTCGCCGCCCAGCTGGACGTCGACCAGATCTCCGAGATCATCGCGGTTGAAAGCGCCGATACCTTCAAGCGCCCGATCTATGCCGGTAACGCCATCGCGACCGTGCAGTCCAGCGCCGCGATCAAGGTCATCACCGTGCGTGCGACCGGCTTCGATGCCGTGAATGCCACCGGCGGTTCGGCTGCGGTCGAGCAGATCTCCGGCACCGGCGACGCCGGCACGTCCGCCTTCGTCGGCGAAGAGCTGGCCAAGTCGGATCGTCCGGAGCTGACCGCTGCCAAGATCGTCGTTTCCGGTGGTCGCGGCATGCAGAACGGCGACAACTTCAAGCACCTGTACTCGCTGGCCGACAAGCTCGGCGCGGCAGTCGGCGCCTCGCGTGCCGCAGTCGACGCCGGTTTCGTGCCGAACGACATGCAGGTCGGCCAGACCGGCAAGATCGTCGCACCGCAGCTGTACATCGCGGTCGGTATCTCCGGTGCCATCCAGCACCTGGCCGGCATGAAGGACTCCAAGGTGATCGTCGCGATCAACAAGGACGAGGAAGCGCCGATCTTCCAGGTGGCCGACTACGGCCTGGTGGGCGACCTGTTCGAGATCGTGCCGGAGCTGGAAAAAGTCATCTAAGTTGTAAGGCAAACCGCCCTGCGCTAGCGGAGCCTCGTTCCTCGTGCTGACTTGTCAGACGAGAGCGATGCAATGCGCGCAGGGCGCTTGCCGTTCGCGAAAGCCCCTGCTTGAAAAACCAACGATGAACGCGTCGGGCGCGTATGGCGAGCGCGCCAGGCCTGGCGGTTCGCCAGCACGCTCTGCTTCCTCTCTTCATAAATCTTCCTCCGTCCACTTGGCCGCTGTAGAGCGAACCGTGGACCAAGGGATTATGAGTTGCCTAGAAACGCTGCAAGTCCAGTGAAATCGGGCGTAGCTTAGCGCAGGTACAGTTAGCTGAAAGCAGCGTCGTAGAGCGGGTTAATCGCAATTTAGCGAAATCTGTAAAAGCTGGGCACTGTACCGCCAGTGTACTGTTTTTTGTACCGTTGAGTCTTCAGGAGCCAGCTGTTCGCCATAGTGAGCCTTAGCTGCATCGTCGGTTCGCGGCCCTCTGGCAGCATTAGTCAGGGTGCTTGCTCGCTCTACTGAGCAATACGAGCAAGCGCCGCATACGCCAGTTCAGGTCTTTACTCTATCTCAGGAGGGAAGGGTTCCTTGTTATCAACCGAGTCCCAATCATCAATAAGACCGGTTGGCAGTCCATTGATACCGTTTGATCTATAGTGTGCTATTTCAAATCCTTGGATCTCGTAGGCAACGTTGTGTGGAATGTCGTTGTCAACCAAGATGATTTGGCAAAGCTTATTGTTCTCGTCGAATGTCTCAGCGGTTTTAATTAAGGCTTCGAATAGGTTTTTGTACTTTTCTGGATCTGCTACCCCGTCGATATCGTCAAAGGTTTCTAGCTGGCTTTCCTTTGCGCTCTCGGGAGTTTTTCCGAGAAACTTCCCTACGGTGTCAATCATAAGCAATCCGGGGATGTTTGTATCTTTGCGTAATTTCTGGGACAAGATTGATGCAAGGTATCCAATGGATACAATCGTTCTGAGTCCGCCTGAATTAATCTTTCGATATTCAGTATTTCTCACCAATGGGAAAAATGTTCTGTTGTCTATTCCTACGCCATAGTGATTTTTTATTTTGATTTCTTTTATAAAATCATTGAGATCTATGCCTAGGTCTTTGATAACGCCCTCTAGGGAGGGGGAGTTTTTCTTAAGTTCCTCTAGTTTGATTTTTAGGTTTTCGATAGTTCCGGCTAAACGGCCAATTTGGTCGGCGATGGCTGTTTGCGTATTTCGCACGCGCAAAGAGTGAACTGCTCTTGCTCTACGTTCATCAAGCTGTGCTAATTCCGAAATTACCGCATCTCGCTCAGCTAGGTATGGAGATATAGAGCTCTTGAGCTCTTCATCTATCATTTCTCGAGCTCTGCTTTTCTCTGCATATAGCTCTGCAAGCAACGAGTTGGTTGTCTCTAGGTCTGCTCTGTTTTCGGAAATTAGTTGTTTTAGATCTTTTGTTCTGCGTGTAATTGACGTCAGTTCGCCTTTTAGACGGCTGTCGGTCGGAATATCAAATTTCTCAGATATTTTTTGGATGGAAATGGTGGTCTCGCAGATTGGGCAGTTGGTCTGCTCGCTCACATCTCTGCCGATAATTTCTTTGGAGGATAATCCGGCTTTGATGCGCTCGATATCATTCTGGTAATCATTGAGGAGTCGAGAAAATCGTTCAATGTTTCTCAGGTTAGATTGTCGATTACTTTCCTGTTGTTCGATATTCAAATTGATGGTGTTGAGTGCGTCCTTAAGACCTTCGTAGAGTTCACTGTCACTGGTCGTTCTCTTGTTTAGGTCGGAAAGCTGTTCTTTGAATTCGTTTTTGATTGCGTCGATGTTACTTATTTCTTCATCGAGTACCTGGGGGCTTTTGAATTCTGTTTGGCTCAAGAATGCGCTTACAGCAGAGTATTGGCTGGCTAGCTGTGTTTTCTCCTGTGTCTTCTTAGAGATGTCAACCTCAAGCTCAGAGATGCTTGAGTCTAAAACGTTAAAGATGTATTTGAATACTTCTCTGTTCTTTGTTTCAAGTACAGGATTTCCGATGTTCAGCATATGTGTACTGCCGACATCATCTTGATCGAGATACATAAATTTGAAGAGATCGAGGAAGCTCAATCTTGCAGTCTCAGAGGAGTCCTTCGTCGGCGCTTGCTTTATGCGGACAGAAGGGAACTCTAAGGCTTCAAGCAAGAAGTCAGAGAGGCTTTTATTTTGTTCGTCCCCTTTGGTTACGCTGGATTTGTATTTTTCTGGAAATGTGGTGAATATTTTGGTTAGTTCGCAAGAGTAAACATCCACGTCTCTTGATGCGTTGAATAAATCGCGGCTTATGCAGTAGGGGAGACCGTTAATCTGTAGTTCGAGTGTGGCGTATTTGACAGAGGAGGTTATCTCTTTGTCGAGTTTGACTTCTTTTCCGCCAAGAAGGTAATAAACAAGGCGGAGAGTGCTTGACTTGCCCGTGTCAGCATCTCCGTAAATAATATTAATTCCTGGATGGAAAGGAACTCTATAGTCTTTCCTGTGGCCGTGAAGAACCAAGTTCTTGAGAAGAAGACCTTGAGATGTGTCCACTACGCCTCCTGCTTCAAAGCTGAAACTATGTATCCATTGAGCTTTGTTGGGCTCTGTGACTGTAATGCTGATAACAATTCGGTAAACGAGCGGATCTTTTGAAAGTAGCCGTCGTTTAATTGTTCTGCCTTTGCCTTTCCTATTGCTGTTAGGTCGAATAAGAAGCCGTCAGCATTGGAGTGGTCTACTAGTAGAAATTCTTTGGAAGCCAGAATTTTCATGATTATTAATAGACGCTCTCTGTCGTAAAGCTCTTCGGTATTCGGAGATAGTGTTTCTATTGTGTAGTAGTCGCTTTCATCAATATAAATTCCTTCTTTGTTGGCTAAGTGCAGAACTCTATTAAGGAGCGTAGGGCGTGTGGCAAGGAAGCAGAATGATTGGATTTTATCGATCGTCAGTACTTTTTTTTGATTTTTGGTTTGGGCCAGGATGTGTAGCACTAACAGCACTATCCCGATATTGTAGTGTAGCTCTCTCTCCGGCTGAATGTAGGGTAGCTTAGTCATCGCCAGCCCCTTTTAAAAGTTTTTTCAAAGAACCTGCTGAGGCGTCCTTAGTCCACCAGATTTCCTCATCGGCTGAGTTGGAGAGTTGGTGAAGCATGCCTTGTTTGTGAATGGCATTTATAAATGGTATAAAAGTGTCTAGAAAAACCTTATCTTCTTTAAGAATTGTCTCGTGGACGTCGGCAAGCAATAGGCCTGAGTTTGGGATGCCGTTGTGGAGATATTTTGAATAGCTGGTCTGGTATATTTTTCTTATTTTTGTGTATAGGTCTGATAGTCGCTTTTGATCTGATGGGCTGTTGAATATTTTTCTTATGTACTCGGCGTTGAGGAAGACTTCCTTTGCTTCCCTTATTGATGTTTTGTGGATATCTGCGCTAATTAGCTTTAGTACAAATAACTCGTCGTCAAAGTCGGTGTCGTCTAGGAGTTCTTGAAATTCCAGGTTTGATATTCCTGGGTCGTTATTTTCAAAGTCCAATATTGTTTGTCTGACGGCTATGTATGTAGTGCTGTCAGCGCTATCTGGCTTTGTTATGCTAGTGTGGTCTTCATTAACTGGAATGATGTCTGACTTTTCCTTGTCAGACGGCGCTGCGCTGGTTTTTTTGACGACTGAGTCGTGAACGCCATAAAAATACTTAGTTGCCGGTCTTATGCTGGTTTTTAGCCATTCATCACTAATCTTATGTATGAAGTCGTTAAGAGGTGATAGCCCTTCAATTTGAAGGTTGTCGCTGATGAGCTTGCCATATGTGGCAGCCTCGGCGCCTTGGTGAGGTACTGCTAAAGAAATGAATAGCTTGATCTTTGACGGATTTTTATCTTCGATGTCTTTTGTTATTGCGCTCTTTGTGACTAGGCCGCCCATGCTGTGGGCAATGATTATTACGTTATCGTATGTTTGTAGTCTAAAGCGAATCTCGGTTCTAAGTAGGTTTCCGATTTCTTCGATGCTTATGTTATTTGTTAGTTTTCCGTGCGATGTTGAAAATAGCCTTTTGAGGAGTGTGGAGAATTTTCCGGCTTTTGCGAAAAGATTTAATAGTTTTGTGAAATATAAGAATTGTGCAATATCATAATTTTCTGATATTTCTGGGTCGTCGCGAAGTAGCTCGGGGAATGATTTTTCAGTGCCGTTTCGCCAAGTTGCTTCGCCGCCACAGAATCCGTGAACGAATAAGATGAGGCTTTTTTTGTTGTTTTGAGAGATAAATTCAATCATTTTTTTGGCCTGGGTTATTAGTTGCTGGGCAGCTATTTTTTTCAGAGTTTGGGATCTGCTGGGTCTGTGGCTTTCATCAGACTAGTTTTTGAGTGATTCGGCACTTTGGGAAACTTGAGCAGCCCCAGAACTTCAGGCCAGCTTTAGGGCCTGACTTTATTTCGCGCATCAGCAACGCGCTGTCGCATTTCGGGCATTGCCGTTCGGCTGTCGGATCGCTACGGCGCTTGAGGTTCTGCACATGCTCGCGGTGAGTGGCGAGGGTCGGCGCGCGGCGGACGTTTTGCAGGGTGTGCAGCATGGCGTCGACTTCAGCTGCGCTGAATACCGGCTGCTGGAATGACTTGATATAGCGGATAAAGCCGATGCCCTGGGTGACGTTGGCCGGCACTTCGGTTTTGAAGGTGCTGCCGCCGACGAAGGTAATGACCGAGTGCAGGTGCTCGGGGTTAACGCCAAGGGTGGCTTCCAGGGCTTTGAGGTGTTTGTAGTTCTGCCGCAGCGGGTTCTGAAATTTGAAGGTGCGTTTGTAGAGCTTCTGCGTCCACTGCGCCTGCTTCTCGCTGCCGAAGATCCAGCCACTCATGTTCTTCGTTTCTAGCACGAAGATGCCGTAAGGCGAGAGGAATACGTGGTCGATCTGCGTGGTGCCGTCTGGCGTGTTCAGTGTGACGTTGTGCTGGCGTTGGTAGGTCTGCTTATCCAGCTGCCAATGGGCGAATAGTCGCACCAGGAGTTCGCCAATATGGCCCTTGGCCCAAGGCGATTTGAGCAGGCAGATAAGCAGCATCAGCGGGATAAACCAGCCCAGCGTGCCCCAGACCTGTGCGATGATCGGAGTGAAGTCCATTTCCTGTCCTAGCAATCCAGAATTAACCGGATAGTACCGAAACCTGGCGTAATGGCACTACACCATTACGGTGCGCTGCTTTGTTGCCGTGGGTTAGCCGTGAGCGTTTGTCGAGTCCTGTATTTGGTAACGCGTGCTGCGCCCGCCGCCGGGCAGCCGGGCAAGACAGCCCTTCTCGACAAGATCGCTCAGATGACGCGTGGCGGTGGCTTTCGAGACTTTGGCTACGGCCTGGTATTGCGCGGCGCTGATACCGTTTTCGAAACCTCTCTCGCCGCCATCGAGTAAACGATTAAGCACTTTGATCTGCTCGGCAGACAGGGCTTGGCTGCGGTGAGCCTGCCAGAAGCGCGCCTTGACCAGTACACGGTCGATACGAGCAAGGGCCTGCTCCAGACTCTTGAGCAGCGTTGCGAGGAACCATTGCAGCCAAGCGGTGATATCCAGTGTGCCTCTCTGGCTCGATTCCAAGATGCGGTAATACCCGGTGCGGTCGTCGAGGATGCTCGCCGACATGGCGTAGAAGCGGATGGCCTGCTGTTCGCCTTGCGCCAGTGCCAGGTCGGTGATGGCTCGCGTAAGGCGACCGTTGCCGTCATCGAAGGGGTGCAGGGTAACGAACCAGAAGTGCGCAATGCCGGCCCGCAGAAACGGGTCGAGGCTGGCATCGCTGCGGCTGCTTTCGAACCAGGCGAGAAAGTCCGTCAGTTGCGCTTCCAGCCGTGCGCGGGGAGGGGCTTCGAAATGTATGGTCGGTTGGTCGATGCGACCGGAAACCACCTGCATGGGCTCGTCGCCGCGCAGTGCGCCGATGTGTAGCGGTCGAGCCAGCAGTTGGTCATCGCTGGGGAATAGCCAACGGTGCCAGGTGAAAAGTCGCTGCATCTCCAGCGGCTGCTGATGCGCGTGGGTGGCATCGAGCAGCAGTTCCGCCAGGCCTTCGGAGCGTGGGGTGGTGCGGCCTTCTTCGTTCAACCCCAGGCGCCGCGCCAATGATGAGCGCACCGAACCGGCGTTCAGTTGCTCACCCTCGATGGCTGAAGAAGTGACGATGTTCTGCAGCATGGCATCCAGGCTGCTCTGCACTTCGGTGTCACTCCCCACCGCACCGAGCATTCCCAACAAACGCCCCTGAGCCTGACCACAAGCGCGCAGCCGCGGTGCCAGCGCTTCAGCTTGCCAACTGAAGTGCGGCCAGTCGGTCTGCTGCCAGATCCAGGGTGGGTCATTCATTAGGGGTGTTCATCTATGAGCCGATTAGCGAGCCTATTCGGCTCATAAGGTGAGCCGATAATGCCGGCTATTCGGCTCGCTGTCGAATCCTCAACCTGGCTCGCCTGGCGTGAGTGGCGTACCTGGCCAGCGCTGTTGGTCCAGTTCTCGAAGGCGCTTCAGTACTTCGCTCCGAAACGCTGGCTGACATGCCCAGGCTCCTGCCCCTGCTATTCGGCTGCCATCGGGCTCGCCTCTCCGGGCACCGTCCATGGACTGTGGCTGACGATGGCAACCATATTTCCCTGCTCCCGGAACGCACCGCTGCACCGCGCTGTACTGAATTGCTCCCTTTGGGCTACAGGATTGGTGCGGCTGCTTTTCTTGCATGCATGAAAAAGCCGCGCAATGCGCGGCTTTAAAGGTGGTGGGCCCACACGGACTCGAACCGTGGACCAAAGGATTATGAGTCCTCTGCTCTAACCAACTGAGCTATAGGCCCCCAGAAGGCCGGCGGATTATACCGGTCGGGTCCCTGGGGCGCCAACTGATTGCTGGGGTTCAGCAGCAGTCGTCTTCCACGCGTTGCAGCAGGAGAGCGATTTCGTGATCGTCGTTGCGCTCGAAAAGTTCGTGGATGACGTTTATTTGCGCGTGGAGGATGAGCCGGGCATCGGGCTCGAAGCCATTGCGGCTGCCGATCTTGTCGCGCAGGTAGCGGCACAGGGGGCAGTTGCCGTCGTCCTGGCTGATGTAGTGCCGAATGCGCGAGTAGAGGGTGCGGATGCCGCGGTCGCACTCGATGTAGGGTAACGGCTGGTCGCCGGCGACGCTGCGATAGGTTACGGCGCTGGGCATTGCGCTTCTCCTTGGCCGGTTGGGCGGTGGTCGGTTTGGGGAAGCACTGATCCTAGGGCGAGACTGGGCCGGCGTCTGTCAGCCAGCCGACAGCTTGCCGGGTTGCCGGCTGCGTGTTCTCAGCATGTCGGGGCGGTGGATGTCGAAGGTGCCGGGGGCGACTCGGCTGAGGATGCCCTGGCGGGCCAGGCGGTTGATCAGCGAGGAGACGGTCTGCCGCGTGGTGCCTAGCAGGTGGGCGATGTCTTCGGTGTTCAGGTCCAGCTCGAGGCGCTGGGCGTCTCCGTGGGGGTGTCCCTTGCGTGCGAGCATGCCGTCGAAGAAACGCGCCAGGCGTCCTTCGACGTCACGAAAGGCAAGGTCTTCGATCAGTTGCATGGAGTTCGCCAGGGTCTGGCCCAGGGCCCGGATGATGGAGGGTGCGGCGCCGGGTAGCGCATCGAGTGTGCGAAGCATCAGGGCGGTTTCACCAATCAGCACTTCGCTCGCTTTGGCCGCCTGGATGTAGGCGCCGCTGTGGGTGCTGTAGATATCGCCGGCTTCGAGAAAGGTGAGGGTGTATTCCTTGTCTTCCGAGGCGAGGTACACGCGGATTCGCCCGTTGCGCACGATGAACACGCTGTCGCGTGAGGCGCCGGGGCTGCCGATGAGTTCTCCTTCGATCAGGTTGCGCTGACGGAAGCCCTGCAGCAGGGCGGCCTGGAACAGGGGCGAGCTGTCGGATCCGTGCATGGCGGTTCGGTCGGTCGTGGGCGAGAGCCGAGGATAACGCGCTTGGCGGGGTGGTGCAGGTCGCGGATAGCAAAAGCCCCGGCAGGACCGGGGCTCTTGTCATTACTCGTCGAGGAATGAGCGCAGATGCTCGCTTCTCGTCGGGTGGCGCAGCTTGCGCAGCGCCTTGGCTTCGATCTGACGGATCCGCTCGCGGGTGACATCGAACTGCTTGCCGACTTCCTCGAGGGTGTGGTCGGTATTCATGTCGATGCCGAAGCGCATGCGCAGTACCTTGGCTTCACGGGCGGTGAGGCCGGAGAGTACTTCGCGGGTGGCTTCCTTGAGGCTTTCCACGGTGGCTACGTCGATCGGCGACTGCATGGCCGAATCTTCGATGAAGTCGCCCAGGTGCGAGTCTTCGTCGTCACCGATCGGGGTTTCCATGGAGATCGGTTCCTTGGCGATCTTCAGTACCTTGCGGATCTTGTCCTCGGGCATCTCCATGCGCTCGCCCAGCTCTTCCGGAGTGGGCTCGCGACCCATTTCCTGCAGCATCTGACGGGAGATGCGGTTGAGCTTGTTGATCGTCTCGATCATGTGCACCGGGATACGGATGGTCCGCGCCTGGTCGGCAATGGAGCGAGTGATCGCCTGGCGAATCCACCAGGTGGCGTAGGTCGAGAACTTGTAGCCGCGACGGTATTCGAACTTGTCCACGGCTTTCATCAGGCCGATGTTGCCTTCCTGAATCAGATCGAGGAATTGCAGGCCGCGGTTGGTGTACTTCTTGGCGATGGAAATCACCAGGCGCAGGTTGGCCTCGACCATTTCCTTCTTGGCCCGGCGGGCCTTGGCCTCACCGATGGACATGCGACGGTTGATATCCTTGATGTCGGCAATGGCCAGTTCGCAGACCTGCTCCAGTTCGATCAGCTTCTGCTGGCAACGCTGAATCTCTTCCTTGCGATTGCCGATGGCTTCGGCGTACTTGCTCTTGCCGGCAGCCAACTGGTCGGCCCAGTCGAGGTTGGTTTCGTTGCTGGGGAACTGGCGCAGGAAGTCCGCGCGCGGCATACGGGCATCGCGCACGCACAGCTGCATGATCGCGCGTTCCTGAGCGCGGATCTGGTTCAGGGCGTCACGAACGCGCTCGACCAGGGCATCGTACTGCTTGGGCACGAGCTTGATCGGCATGAACAGGATGGCGAGGGCTTCCAGCTCCTCGGTAGCCTGCTGGCTGGCGCGACCGTGCTTCTTCAGGGCCTTGTTGGCCTTTTCCAGCTGTTCGGCAACGGCACCGAAGCGCACGCGCGCGACTTCCGGGTCCGGGCCGCCATCGCCTTCTTCCTCTTCGCTGTCGGAGTCGTCTTCGTCCTCGTCGTCCTTGTCCTCGGCAGCCGGTTTCGCGGTGGTCTGCGGAGTTTCGGGCTCGACTTCCTGGGGGGCGGCGGCGCCGTCGTCGTCAGGGTCGATGTAGCCGCTGAGGATATCGGACAGGCGACCGCCTTCGTTCGTCACTCGATCATAATCGGCGAGGATGCTGTCGACGGTGCCTGGGAAGTGCGCGATGGCACTCATCACTTCGCGAATGCCTTCCTCGATGCGTTTGGCGATTTCGATCTCGCCTTCGCGGGTCAGCAGTTCAACGGTGCCCATTTCGCGCATGTACATGCGCACCGGGTCGGTGGTGCGGCCGATGTCGGTCTCGACCGCAGCGAGTGCGGCTGCGGCTTCTTCGGCTGCGGCTTCATCAGTATCGGCTTCGGCCAACAACAGGGCATCGGCATCCGGGGCAACCTCGAATACATTGATGCCCATGTCGTTGATCATGCGAATGATGTCTTCCACCTGTTCCGGATCGGAAATATCCTCCGGCAGGTGGTCGTTGACCTCTGCGTAAGTCAGGTAACCCTGCTCACGGCCACGCTGGATCAACTCTTTGAGGCGGGACTGCTGTTGCGCTTTTCCGGACATATAACCCTATCCACTGAAGGTTCTGGCGGGCTGAAAACAAGCTGAGCATTATAGCTGAGCTAGGACCTCACGCGCCAGTTGAGGTCGGTGTAGCGGGTATTGCGTTGCGGCTCAATAGGTTACGCAGTTGGTCTTTTTCCTCTGCGCTGAGTTCACTCTGGCGAGCCTTGCGCAGCAGGCTTTCGAGGTGCCGTTCTCGCTGTCTGGCGACAAGGCTATTAATGGTGTCGAAAAACTGCTGTTCAAGGTTATCGGCAGAGATCAGCCATTCTTTCTCGGCCAGTGCACGTAAAAGTCGCCCCTGATCGGTGCCGTGCCAGCGGGCAATCAACTGCAGGCTGCGCAACCTCGGGTTCTTCTGTAGCGTGCCGAGCAGGGCGACCAATAGTTGGGCGTAGATGTCGTCTTCCGCGGCGAAATGGCTTACATCTTCTACCTTCTGCGCCAGCTCCGGGTGGTGCAGCAAGGTGCGCAGGGTGGTCAGCGTCGGTGGCTCGACCGTGGCGGGCGTGCGTGGCCCGCGTGGCTTGAAGTCTGGACCCTGTCCGTTTTTTTTCCAGTCCTTTTTCCATTCTTTCTTGCCGGGCTTGCCGCTGCGTGGCTGCTGGGGCGCCTCTTGGGGCTCGAAATAGTCAGCTTCGGAGTAGGTCGGGCTGGTGTCGTAGTAGGCGGAGTCGTCGTACGTGGGCGCGCTGCTGGATGGCGCTGCGGGTGCGGTCGTCATCTGCTGCAGTGCCTCACGGTTGAGGCCGGTGATCTCGGCGAGGCGCTGGCGCATCAGGGTGCGCAGATTGCTGCCTGGTATCTTTTCGATGAGCGGTGCTGCAAGCGTGGCCAGGTGGGCCTTGCCTTCCAGCGAGCGCGGATCGGCTTCGTCGCTCAGTTGCTGGAAGAAATAGTCGGCCAGTGGCTGCGAGTGCTGCTGAATGCGCGCGCGAAAGGCGTCGGTGCCCTCGGCGCGGACCAGAGTGTCCGGATCTTCTCCGTCCGGCAGAAACAGGAAGCGTGCACGGCGCCCGTCCTGCAGGTTGGGCAGGGTGGCTTCCAGTGCGCGCCATGCGGCCTTGCGTCCGGCGGCGTCGCCGTCGAAACAGAACAGTACGCTGGGCACGATGCGGAACAGGCGCTTGAGGTGTTCTTCGCTCGTCGCGGTGCCGAGCGTGGCGACGGCATTGCGCAAGCCTTGCTGGGCCAGGGCGATGACGTCCATGTAACCCTCGACCACCATGATCTCGTCGAGATCGCGGTTGGCCTGGCGTGCTTCGTACAGGCCGTAGAGTTCCTGGCCCTTGTGGAATACCGGGGTTTCCGGCGAGTTCAGGTACTTGGGCTTGTCGTCCCCGAGGACTCGCCCGCCAAAGGCGATCACCCGCCCGCGGCTGTCGCGGATGGGGAACATCACGCGGTCGCGGAAGCGGTCGTAGCGTTTGCCGTTCTCGGCGTTCTCGATCAGCAGGCCGGCGTCGATCATGGCCTTGTGCTGCAGGGGATCGCCGCCCAGGTGCTTCATCAGGTTGTCCCAGCCGGGCGGGGCGAAGCCCAGGCCGAAATCCCGGGCGATCACGCCGGACAGGCCGCGGCCCTTGAGGTATTCCACTGCGGCCTTGCGGGTCGGGTGGCTCTTGAGCGCCTGGCGGTAGTAGTCGGCCGCGGCGGCGAGGAGCGGGTAGAGTGGTGAATCGACCGGCTGGCGTGGCTTGCGGCCCGATCCGCTTTCTTCGCGGGGGACTTCCATGCCGGCACGCTTGGCCAGTTCCTCGACCGCCTGGGGGAAGTCCAGCTGGTCGTGGTCCATGACGAAGCCGAGCGCATTGCCGCCGGCGCCGCAGCCGAAGCAGTAGTAGAACTGCTTGTCCGGGCTGACGCTGAAGGACGGCGACTTTTCCTTGTGGAAGGGGCAGAGGGCGCTGTAGTTCTTGCCGGCTTTTTTCAGCTGGATGCGCGAGCCGACCACATCGACGATGTCGGAGCGGTTGAGCAGGTCATCGATGAAGGATTGGGGGATCAGTCCGGCCATAGGGGTATCAGGTTACGCTCGCAATGCATGGGCCGGAAATGAAAAAAACTCCGGCCTTTCGCCAGCTGGCGAAGCGGAGTCTGCATGCAATGCAAAGCCCGGCGTGAGCCGGGCTTGATGCGACGTCAGCCGTACTGGATCAGTACAGGCGAACGCTGCGGCGCTGCTCGCGCTGCACTTTCTTGGCGTGACGCTTGACTGCAGCGGCAGCCTTGCGCTTGCGCTCGGAAGTCGGCTTCTCGTAGAACTCGCGCGAGCGGACTTCGGCCAGAACGCCTGCTTTTTCGCAGGAACGCTTGAAGCGACGCAGTGCTACGTCGAAGGGTTCATTCTCTTTAACTTTGACAGCGGGCATCCAGGACTTACCTTCACTTGATTACCGGTGGCAACGCGCTTCGGCAATGACTCGCAAGCACGCTGGTTTTAAGGGTTGCGGATGTTACCCGCTCCAATTGCGGAATGCAAAGCCCCTGATCGAAAAGCGCTGGTCGGTCGGACGGCCCGACGATTAATATGCACGGCTTCATTCGCCTTCCGGAAGGTTGAACCCATGCTGGTGCTGGGGTTGGAAACGTCCTGCGACGAGACTGGTGTCGCGCTTTATGACAGCGAGCGGGGCCTGCTGGCCGACGCGCTATTCAGCCAGATCGACCTGCATCGCGTCTATGGTGGCGTGGTGCCGGAGCTGGCTTCCCGCGACCATGTGAAGCGCATGCTGCCGTTGATCCGCCAGGTGCTGGGCGAGGCCGGTCGCGTGGCCGGCCAGATCGATGCCGTGGCCTACACGGCCGGTCCTGGCCTGGTCGGTGCGCTGCTGGTCGGCGCCTCCTGCGCCCAGGCGCTGGCGCTGGCCTGGGGAGTGCCGGCAGTCGGCGTGCATCACATGGAAGGCCATCTGCTGGCACCGATGCTCGAAGCGCAGCCACCGGCCTTTCCGTTCGTCGCCTTGCTGGTGTCGGGTGGCCACACCCAATTGGTACGCGTGGATGGCATTGGTCAGTACGCGTTGCTCGGCGAGTCGGTGGACGATGCCGCCGGCGAAGCCTTCGACAAGACGGCCAAGCTCATGGGCCTGCGCTACCCCGGTGGACCGGAGATTGCCCGGCTGGCCGAGCAGGGTACGCCCGGCCGGTTCGTCTTTCCGCGACCGATGACCGATCGGCCGGGGCTGGATTTCAGCTTCAGCGGGCTGAAGACGTTCACCCTCAATACCTGGCAGCAGTGTCGGAATGGCGGCGACGACAGCGAGCAGACCCGTTGCGACGTCGCCCTGGCCTTCCAGCAGGCGGTCGTCGAAACCCTGACCATCAAGTGCCGCCGCGCGCTCAGGCAGACGGGGCTGAATTCGCTGGTCATCGCCGGTGGGGTCAGCGCCAACCAGTCACTGCGGCAGTCGCTGGAACGGATGCTCGCAGAGTTCGATGGCCAGGTGTTCTACGCGCGGCCACGCTTCTGTACCGACAACGGCGCGATGATCGCCTACGCTGGCTGTCAGCGGCTGCTCGCCGGGCAGCATGATGGCCCGGCGATCGGCGTACAGCCACGCTGGTCGATGGAAACGCTGCCGGCAATCTGAACGACGCAGGGGCCGTCAGAAATGCCGCTCCTGGCCGGCGAACAGGTTGCGCAGGTTGCTGCGATGGCGCCAGACGATCAGTGTGGCCAGCAGGCCCATCGGCAGCAGGGCGCCCGGCTGTTGCCAGGCCAGCAAAGGCAGGCAGACTGGCAGGGCGATCAGGGCGGCCAGCGAGCTGGTGCGGGTCAGGCGGAATGCCAGCAGCCAGGCTCCGATGGCCAGCAGCGCGGCAGGGGGATGGAGGGCGAGGAGCGTACCGGCGGCGGTGGCTACGCCCTTGCCGCCGCGGAAGCGGAAATAAAGCGGGTAGAGGTGGCCGCATACCGCCGCCAGGGCGATCCAGGCTTGCTGCTGGACGGACATGCCCAGCGCTGCGGCCAGCAGTACGGGCAGCAGGCCCTTGAGCAGATCGCCGAACAGCGTGCAGATCGCCAATCGCTTGCCTGCCAGGCGAAACATATTGGTGGCACCGGGATTGCCGGAGCCGCCGGCACGCGGGTCGGGCATCCCGGCCAGGCGGCTGAGCAGAATGGCGAATGACAGCGAGCCGATCAGGTACGCGAGCAATGTCAGCAGCCAGAACATGAAATCCATCCGGGGCAGGGAGCCCTGAGTCTAGCGGCGCGTTTCTAGCTTGTCGTGCTGTAGGAGAATGTTGCGTGGACACAGTCTTCATCGAAGGCCTGGAAGTGGATACGGTCATCGGCGCCTATGACTGGGAGCGGGGCATCCGACAATGCCTGCACCTGGACCTGACGCTGGGGTGGGACATCCGTCCCGCCGCCGAGAATGATGAGCTGGACAAGGCCCTGGACTATGCCAAGGTCGTTGCGGCCATCGATCGGTTCGCTTCCGCGGCGTGCTTCGAGCTGGTCGAAACCTTTGCCGAGCGCCTGGCACAAAGCCTGATGAGCGAGTACGGCATTGTCTGGCTGCGCCTGCGGGTCACCAAGCCAGGCGTCAATGCGCGCGCCCGCGCGCTGGGTGTGGAGATCGAACGCGGATGTCGCTGACTCCCGTGCTGCTCGGCCTGGGCAGCAATGTCCAGCGCGAGCGCCATCTGCATGCAGGCCTCGATGCGCTGGCCGAACTGCTGCAGGACATGCGCTGCTCGCCGGTGTTCGAGAGCCTGGCGGTGGGCTACAGGGGCGATAACTTCTACAACCTGGTGGTGGCCGGCGATACCGAGCTGCCACTGACCGAGCTCGACCGCCGGCTCAAGTTCATCGAGGCGGACAACGGTCGTTACGCCCCGGACCGCAAGGGCCTGCCGCTGGACATCGACGTGCTGCTCTATGGCGAGCTGGTCGGCAATTTCCACGGCTTGCTGCTGCCACGCGCGGAGATCCTGAAGAACGCCTTCGTGCTCTGGCCGCTGGCGATATTGGCACCGGCCGTTCGACACCCGGCGTCCGGCGCATGCTTCGCCGAGCTTTGGCAACAGTCCTGCATTGACCAGCAGCTCTGGCCGGTGCCGTTTCAGTGGCGTGGCGCGCAGCTGACGTCGGCGGAGCTGATCGGCGCACACCCGCCGCGTAACTAGCGAATATCCGCATTCCGCTGGCAATAGAGCCGCAGCGCCTCGAGTCGGGCGGCGGTGAGGGCCCTGCCCAGCTCCGCGCCCTGGTAGCCCTGCTCCAGCAGCGCTTTGACCGCCACGGCGCGAACCTCGCTCGCTGCCGCACGCAGATAGTCGGCCTGGAAGAATGGCTGTTGCGCGTTGCCTGCCGCGGCGTCCATTTCGCACGCGGCAACGAACTGCTCGAAGCGCTCCGGACGGCGGAAGATATCGAAGTGCTGCAGCATGTCGAGTAGCGCCTCGGCTGATAATCCATGTGCTGCGACAGCGTCCTGGTGGTATCTGCCGAGCAGCGTGGCCAGGTCCTGGCAATCCCGCGGTGCCTTGCAGCGCTGGTTGAGCGCGGCGATGGCCTCCAGGCGTGCCTGCTGGTCTGCGGCTGGTCCTGCGCAGCCGAGCAGCAGGCAGGCCCAGCGTACCGGCAACGGTTGTGCATGCGTCGCGCACTGGCGCAGGCGAGCGAGCAGGTGCTTGCCATGTCCGTTTGCGGCATCGAAGGTCGCGCTCAGTTCCGGGAACAGCTCGGCCAGCGCGTCGCAGTCCTGCAGGACCTGAATGAACACGTCGGGCCGTGGCTCCATGAGCGCGCGGGAGATTTCCTTCCAGCTGCGCTCCGGCGTCAGCGCCGACAGTTCGCCGGAGCGAGCAAGCTGGCGCATCAGCTCCAGCGTCGGGGGGGCGATGGAAAAACCGAGTTCGGCATAGCGCGCCGCGAAACGCGCCACGCGCAACACGCGCAGCGGGTCTTCGGCGAAGGCCGGGGAAACGTGGCGCAGCAGCCGTGCCTGCAGGTCGCGCTGGCCACCGTAGGGATCTATCAGCTGTCCATGGTCGTCTTCGGCGATGGCGTTGATGGTCAGGTCGCGCCGTTGCAGGTCTTCTTCCAGGGTGACATCGGGGCTGGCATGAAAGGTGAACCCGCCATAACCGCGGCCACTCTTGCGCTCGGTGCGCGCCAGGGCATACTCCTCGCCGGTCTGCGGATGCAGGAACACCGGAAAATCCGCGCCGACCGGGCGGAAGCCGCGGGCCTGCATTTCTTCCGGCGTGGCGCCGACCACCAGCCAATCCACCTCGCTGACCGCGCGGCCCAACAGGCGATCGCGTACCGCGCCGCCGACTTTATAGATCTGCATGTCCACCTCCGTTGGCGCGGAGGATAAGGGATATCCATGTCGAGGCTACAGCGCCGCATGCGGGAAGGGCCGTGAGAACCCTTCCCGCGGCGGTGCGTTCAGGCGAAGTTGATGCCGGGGAAGCGGCTCTCGGCTTCGGTGTTGCTACCAGTGCGCAGCGGCATGTGGTGGGTGTTGACCAGCTTGTCGTCCTGTATCGATTGCAAGTGCACGTCGAAGCCCCACAGCCGGTGCAGATGCTTGAGCACCTCTTCGGTGGACCCGCCCAGTGGCTTGCGGTCGTGCTGCATGTGGCGCAGGGTCAGCGAGCGGTCGCCGCGGCGGTCGACGCTCCATACCTGTACGTTGGGCTCGCGGTTGCCCAGGTTGTACTGCGCGGCGAGCAGTTCGCGAATCAGGTGGTAGCCGCTTTCATCATGAATCGCCGGCACCAGCAGTTCGTCCTTGCGGTCGTCATCGAGGATGCTGAACAGTTTGAGATCGCGGATCACCTTGGGTGAGAGGAACTGCAGGATGAAGCTCTCGTCCTTGAAGTTGTTCATGGCGAACTTGACGGTGGTCAGCCAGTCGCTTCCGGCGATGTCCGGGAACCAGCGTTTGTCCTCCTCCGTCGGCTTTTCGCAGATCCGGCGGATGTCCTGGTACATGGCGAAGCCCAGGGTGTAGGGGTTGATGCCGCTGTAGTAGGGGCTGTCGAATCCGGGCTGATAGATCACGCTGGTGTGCGACTGCAGGAACTCCATCATGAAGCCGTCGGTGACCAGCCCCTCATCGTAGAGATCGTTGAGCAGGGTGTAATGCCAGAATGTCGCCCAGCCTTCGTTCATCACCTGGGTCTGGCGCTGCGGGTAGAAGTACTGCGCGATCTTGCGCACGATGCGCACGATCTCGCGCTGCCAGGGCTCCAGCAGCGGCGCGTGCTTCTCGATGAAGTAGAGGATGTTCTCCTGCGGCTCTGCCGGGAATCGCTGGCTGTCCGCCTGGCCATCGCCCTTGTCCGCGCCCTTGGGGATGGTGCGCCAGAGATCGTTGATCTGCCGCTGCAGGTGTTCCTCACGGTCCTTCTGCCGGCGCCGTTCTTCCTCGGCGGAGATCGGATAGGGGCGCTTGTAGCGGTCGACGCCGTAGTTCATCAGGGCATGGCAGGAGTCGAGCAGGTCTTCCACCGCGTCGATGCCGTGGCGCTCCTCGCATTGCATGATGTACTGCTTGGCGAACACCAGGTAATCGATGATCGAGCTGGCGTCGGTCCAGGTGCGGAACAGGTAGTTGCCCTTGAAGAAACTGTTGTGGCCGTAGCTGGCGTGGGCGATGACCAGCGCCTGCATGCACATGGTGTTCTCTTCCATCAGGTAGGCGATGCAGGGGTCGGAATTGATCACGATCTCGTAGGCCAGGCCCATCTGGCCGCGCTTGTAGTGCTTTTCGGTATGCAGGAACTGCTTGCCGTAGGACCAGTGGTGGTAACCCAGCGGCATGCCCACCGAGGCGTAGGCATCCATCATCTGCTCGGCGGTGATCACCTCGATCTGGTTCGGATAGGTGTCCAGCGCGTAACGCTCGGCGATGCGACCGATTTCGCGGTCGTAGGTCCGAATCAGGTCGAAGGTCCATTCCGAGCCGTTGGAAATGGGCTGTCGTTTCATGCTGCGCACCTCAGCTGGTCATTCGCCGCTGGAACAGTTCGCGGAATACCGGGTAGATGTCCGCGGCGCTCACCAGTTGCTGCTGGGCGAACGCATCGGAAAACGCTTCGGCCACCTGGTTGTATTCGTACCAGAGTGCCTGGTGTTCGCGCGGGGTGATTTCGACGTAGGTGAAATACTGGACGAACGGCATGATCTGGTTGATCAGGATGTCGCGACACAGCGGCGAATCGTCGTTCCAGTTGTCGCCGTCGGAGGCCTGCGCGGCGTAGATGTTCCACTCGTTGGCCGGATAACGCTCGGCCATGATCTCCTGCATCATCTTCAGCGCGCTGGAAACGATGGTGCCGCCGGTTTCCCGCGAGTAGAAGAACTCCTCCTCGTCGACTTCCTTGGCACTGGTGTGGTGGCGGATGAACACCACGTCGATCTTGTCGTAGTTCCGCTTGAGGAACAGGTACAGCAGGATGAAGAAGCGCTTGGCGATGTCCTTGGTGGCCTGGGTCATGGAGCCGGAAACGTCCATCAGGCAGAACATCACCGCCTTGGAGCTGGGATTGGGATGCTTGACCAGCAGGTTGTACTTGAGGTCGAAGGTGTCGAGGAATGGCACGCGGTTGATGCGCGCTTTCAGTCGCTCGATCTCCTCCTCGGTAGCCTTGATATCGCCGAAGTTGTTCGGCTCCTCCAGGCGCAGACGTTCCAGTTCGGCCTTCAGGGCGCGCAGCTGGGCACGGCTGCTGCCGGACAGTGCGATGCGTCGGGCATGAGCCGAGCGCAGGGTGCGCACGATGTTGATGCGCGATGGATTGCCTTCGTTGGCGATGCCGGCGCGCACCGTCTTGAAGGTATCGGTGCCGGTGAGGTGGCGCTTGACCAGATTGGGCAGTTCCAGATCCTCGAACATGAAGTCGAGAAACTCTTCCTGGGTGATCTGGAAAACGAAGTCGTCAATGCCTTCGCCGCTGTTGCTGGCCTGGCCGGCACCTTGCCCGCCACCGCCCCCTTGCGGCCGGGGGATACGCTCGCCCGCGACGAAGTCCTTGTTGCCCGGATGAACGATGGTCTGGCGCCCACCGCGGCCATGATGAAGCACCGGCTCGTCGATATCGCGCCCGGGAATGCTGATCTGCTCGCCATGCTCCATGTCGGTGATGGAGCGACGGCCAACGGCTTCCTCCACGGCCTTCTTGATATGTCCACGGTACCGTTGCAGAAAGCGCTGGCGGTTCACCGTGCTCTTGTTCTTGCCATTCAGGCGACGATCGATCACGTAGCTCATAGGCCCTCCGGGCTAGGCTGAAAACATGGGCCTGAAGCGGGAAGCGTGCCGCGGTGCTGCCAGCCTCAGGCATCCAGCCACTTACTGCGATTTACGCACCCGCAGATACCATTCGGACAGCAGGCGAACCTGCTTCTCGGTGTAGCCGCGCTCGACCATGCGCACGACGAAATCGTTGTGCTTCTTCTGGTCTTCCTTGCTCGCCTTGGCGTTGAAACTGATGACCGGCAGCAGATCCTCGGTGTTGGAGAACATCTTCTTCTCGATCACCACGCGCAGCTTCTCGTAGGACAGCCACGACGGATTCTTGCCGTTGTTGTTGGCCCGGGCGCGCAGCACGAAGTTGACGATCTCGTTGCGGAAATCCTTCGGGTTGCTGATGCCGGCCGGCTTCTCGATCTTCTCCAGCTCCTCGTTGAGCGCCACGCGGTTGAGGATTTCGCCGGTTTCCGGATCGCGGTATTCCTGATCCTGGATCCAGAAATCGGCATACAGCACGTAGCGATCGAAGATGTTCTGCCCGTACTCGCTGTAGGACTCGAGGTAGGCGGTCTGGATTTCCTTGCCGATGAACTCGATGTAGCGCGGTGCCAGGTATTCCTTGATGAAGCGCAGGTAGCGCTCGCGCACTTCGGCGGGGAACTGCTCCTGCTCGATCTGCTGTTCCAGCACGTAGAGCAGATGCACCGGGTTGGCGGCGATCTCGTGCGGGTCGAAGTTGAACACCTTCGAGAGGATCTTGAAGGCGAAGCGGGTGGAGAGGCCGTTCATGCCCTCGTCGACGCCGGCGGTGTCGCGGTATTCCTGGATCGACTTGGCCTTGGGATCGGTGTCCTTGAGATTCTCGCCGTCGTACACGCGCATCTTCGAGTAGATATTGGAGTTTTCCGGCTCCTTCAGGCGCGACAGCACGGAGAACTGCGCAAGCATCTTCAGCGTATCCGGCGCGCAATGGGCATGGGCCAGCGAGCTGTTGGTCAGCAGCTTGTCGTAGATCTTGATCTCGTCACTGACGCGCAGGCAGTAGGGCACCTTGACGATGTAGATACGGTCGATGAAGGCTTCGTTGTTCTTGTTGTTGCGGAAGCTGTGCCATTCCGATTCGTTGGAGTGGGCCAGCAAAATGCCGCTGTAGGGGATCGCGCCGAGCCCTTCGGTGCTGTTGTAGTTGCCTTCCTGGGTCGCCGTCAGCAAGGGATGCAGCACCTTGATCGGCGCCTTGAACATCTCGACGAATTCCATCAGGCCCTGGTTGGCCCGGCACAGCGCGCCCGAGTAGCTGTAGGCGTCGGCATCGTTCTGCGGGAATTCTTCCAGCTTGCGGATATCGACCTTGCCCACCAGCGAGGAGATGTCCTGGTTGTTCTCGTCGCCCGGCTCGGTCTTGGCCACGGCGATCTGGTTGAGGATCGACGGATAGAGCTTGACCACGCGGAACTTGGAGATGTCGCCGCCGAACTCCTGCAGGCGCTTGGTCGCCCAGGGCGACATGATCGAATTCAGGTAGCGCCGCGGAATGCCATAGTCCTCTTCGAGGATCTGCGCGTCCTCCACCGGGTTGAACAGCCCCAGCGGCGACTCGAATACCGGCGAGCCCTTGATGGCGTAGAAGGGTACGTGTTCCATCAGTTGCTTGAGCTTTTCGGCCAGCGAGGATTTGCCTCCGCCGACCGGGCCGAGGAGGTAGAGGATCTGTTTCTTCTCTTCCAGCCCCTGCGCGGCATGCCGGAAGTAGGAGACGATCTGGTCGATGCACTCCTCCATGCCGTGGAAGTCCTCGAATGCCGGATAGCGGCGGATCACCTTGTTGGAGAAGATGCGCGACAGCCGTGGATCGGCGGACGTGTCCACCAGTTCCGGCTCGCCGATCGCCATCAGCAGCCGCTCGGCGGCGCTGGCGTAGGTTCCCGGGTCTGACTTGCACAGATCGAGGTATTCCTGGAGCGAATACTCTTCCTGGCGGGTTGCTTCGAAACGTTGCTGGAAGTGGCTGAAAATGCTCATGACTTCACCTCGATCGATGCACGAATAGGCGCGTCATCAGGCACTCTGGAGCCCGGCCGAAGTGGCGGCCAGTGGAGTTCCCCCGAACACCTAATGGTCGAAACCCTGAATTCAGTAAGCCGTTTGCCGGCTTCGCTTAATTGGATGGCCTGAACTGAAGGATAGTTCGGATTCGGCAAGATCAAGGGGCGGGAGGGACTTTCGGCGCTGTCGCTCGGCTGCTGGCAGCGCCTAGCCCACGGATGGCGGGAGGTTGGGGAGAAATAATTTTTTACGCTTGCTCTTCGCGCTCGACCTCGGCGGGATAGGTGTGGCGCCAGAGCTCGAAACCGCCGTCGAGGCTGTAGACGTCGGAGAACCCCTGATTGACCAGGTAGGCGGCAGCGCTCTGGCTGGAGTGGCCGTGATAGCAGGTCACGATCAGCGGATGGTCGAGATCGGCGGCCGCGATGAAGTCGGGTAGTGAATGATTGTCCAGATGCAGCGAGCCGCTGATGTGGCCGCTGGCATAGCTGTGCGGGTCACGGATATCGACGATCACCGCGCCGGCACTGCGCATGGCCTGGGCCTGTTCCGGTGGGATGCGTTTGAAGTCGGTCATGCGGGCTCCTAGCATTCGCAGCGATGCATTTCACCGCTGTCGAGGTTCATCAGTGTCATGGCGTTGCCCCAGACGCAGCCGGTGTCCAGTGCGAAGACGTTCGGCTCGTCGCACTGGCCTTCCAGCGCGGCCCAGTGGCCGAAGATCAGCTTGACGTTACGGGTCTTGCGACTGGCGTGGCTGAACCAGGGCGCGTAGCCGGCTGGTGCGCTGTCCACGCCTTCCTTGGCTTCCAGGTCGAGCGTGCCGTCGGCCTTGCAGAAACGCATGCGCGTGAAATAGTTGGTGATCAGGCGCAGCCGCGGTATCCCGTGCAGTTCCTTGTTCCATTTCGCCGGCTGATTGCCGTACATGCCATCGAGAAAGGGCAGCAGCAGGGCGTCGTCCTGCAGCGCCTGCTCGACTTCGGCGGCACGCTTGAGCGCCTTATCCAGTGACCATTGTGGCGGAATACCGGCATGCACCATGGCGGTGTGGCGCCCGGCATCGTAGTGAATGAGCTTCTGCTTGCGCAGCCAGTCGATCAGGTCCGAGCGGTCCGGAGCATCCAGGATCGACTGCAGCGTATCGGATTTGCGCATGCGTTCGATGTTGTGCGCTACCGCAAGCAGATGCAGGTCATGGTTGCCCAGCACGGTGATCGCGGAGGCTTCGAGGTCACGCACGAAACGCAGCGCCTCCAGCGATTGCGGGCCGCGGTTGACCAGGTCACCGGCCAGCCACAGGCAATCGCGCGAGGGGCTGAAGTCGACGCGCTTCAGCAGGCATGTCAGCGGTTCGAGGCAACCTTGCAGGTCGCCGACAGCATAGGTCGTCAATGCAATGCTCCGGGTACGGCCAGGCGGAACGGTGCAATCACCGCATCGAAGCTGTGGCCGTCTTCGGCCAGCATCTGATAACTGCCCTGCATGCTGCCGACACAGGTCGGAAACAGCGTTCCGCTGGTGTAGACGTGGTGTTCGCCAGGCGCGATCAGCGGTTGCTCGCCGATGACTCCGGCGCCGCGCACTTCCTGCACGCGGCCGTCGCCGTCGGTGATGATCCAGTGCCGCGACAGCAGCCGGGCTGCCACCTCGCCTTTGTTCTCGATGGTAACGGTGTAGGCAAAGGCATAGCGGTTTTGTTCCGGCTCGGACTGCGCGGCCAGATAGCGGGGCGTGACGCTGACGTCGATGCGGTAGCGGTTATCGTCGGACATGGGGGCTCGCTGGTGAAGGCAGGCAGGCAAAAGCCCTAGCTGCGTTCTGTCAGTTGATCGGAAAGGCGAACGAAGGCCGCCAGGTCCAGTTGTTCGGGACGCAGGCTGCCGTCGACATCCGCCGCGGCTATGGCTTCGGCATCCAGCAGGCCCTTGAGGGTGTTGCGCAAGGTCTTGCGCCGCTGGTTGAAGGCCTCGCGCACGACGCGCTCCAGCTGACGGTGATCACGTGCCGGATGCGGCAACGTCTCGTGCGGCACCAGGCGTACGATCGCCGAATCGACCTTGGGCGCGGGGTTGAATGCGCCTGGGCCGACGTTGAACAAGTGCTCCACCCGGCAGTGATACTGCACCATGATCGACAGCCGTCCCCAGTCGCCACCGCCCGGCGTCGCTGCCAGGCGCTCGACCACTTCCTTCTGCAGCATGAAATGCATGTCGCGGATCAAATGCGCGTGGTCGAGCAGGTGAAAGATCAACGGCGTGGAAATGTTGTAAGGCAGGTTGCCGACGATGCGCAGGCTGTTCGGGACGTCGCTGAGGCGACTGAAGTCGAACTTCAGCGCGTCGCCCTGGTTCAGATCGAAGTTTTCGCGCCCGGCGAATTTACTCTGGAGGATGGGGATCAGATCCAGATCGAGCTCGACGACATCGAGGTGCGCGCCGCTATCGAGCAGTCCTTCGGTCAGTGCGCCCTGGCCTGGGCCGATCTCGACGAGACGTTCGCCCGGCTTGGCATGAATCGCCCGCAGGATGCGGTGGATGACGCCGGCGTCGTGCAGGAAGTTCTGGCCAAAGCGCTTGCGTGCGCGGTGTTGATAGTCGGACATCGGGGCTCCAGGGAGCAGCTTGAAGCCTGAAGCTCGAAGCTGAAAGCGAATAAGGCGCGTATTTTAGCAGGCGAGGGCGGCAAGAAGATCGGTTGCGCCCATATCCCGCCCGGCTGCGGCCACTAGCTGCGCGCGTCGGCCATCTGATAGGCGGTTTCCAGTGCCACCTGCAGGCTGCCGGTATCGATATTGCCGCTGCCCGCCAGATCCAGCGCCGTGCCGTGATCCACCGAGGTGCGAACGATCGGCAAGCCGAGCGTGACGTTGACGGCGGCACCGAAGCCCTTGTACTTGAGCACCGGCAGCCCCTGGTCGTGGTACATCGCCAGCACGGCATCGCAGTGCTCCAGGTGCTTCGGCGTGAACAGCGTATCGGCAGGCAATGGGCCGATCAGGTCGAGGCCCTCGTCGCGCAGACGGGCAAGCGTTGGCTCGATGATCTCGATTTCCTCGCGGCCCAGATGGCCGCCTTCGCCGGCATGAGGATTCAGCCCGCAGACCAGTATGCGCGGTCGGGCAATAGCGAACTTGTTTTTCAGATCGGCGTGCAGGATGCGCGTGACCCGCTCGAGGCGCTCGGCTGTGATGGCTGCTGCGACGTCCTTGAGTGGCAGGTGGGTGGTTACCAGTGCCACGCGCAGGCCCCGTGTGGCGAGCATCATCACGACCTGCTCGGTATGGGTCAGTTCAGCGAGAAACTCGGTGTGCCCGGAGAAGGGTATGCCGGCTTCGTTGATCACGCCCTTGTGCACCGGTGCGGTGATCATGCCGGCGAAGCTGCCATCCAGGCAGCCGCGTCCGGCGCGGGTCAGCGTCTCCAGTACATAGCGGCCGTTGCGCGCATCGAGCTGGCCTGCCGTCACCGGTGCGTCGAGCGCGGTGTCCCAGACGTACAGGCTGTTGGCCGGAGCCGGTTTGCCTGGCCAGCAATGCGGGCCGACATCCAGCAGTTCGATGGCCAGCCCCAGTTGCGCGGCGCGCTCCTTCAGCAGCGCGTGGCTGGCAATCGCCACCAGTACTCGCGGCTGTGCCTGGCGTGCCAGCAGCAGGCACAGATCCGGGCCGATGCCGGCTGGCTCGCCGGGGGTGAGAACGAAGGGGCGGAAAGCAGTCATCGCGGTTCTCGGCATTGAGTGCGGCGGTTGTCCGCCTGAAATGAAAACGGGGTGGCGACCCTTCGGTCGTCACCCCGCATCCTGGCTTGCAGCTTCGTAGGGGTGGATCGCGCTTCATCGATCCACCGAGCGGAGTTGCGGTGGATGTAAAAAGCGACATCCACCCTACGCTTTTCTCCAGCTTAGAGCTTGGTCTCGACGTAGGCTTCATCGCGGATCTGGCGCAGCCAGGCCTGCAGTTCCTCATCGTACTTGCGGTTGCGTAGCAGGCTCATTGCCTGTTGCTCGCGGAACTCCTCGCTGGCATCGGTGGCGCGGCGGCCAAGCACTTCGAGAATGTGCCAGCCGTAGGGCGACTTGAATACCTGCGACAGTTCGCCACTCGCGGTGTTCGCCATGACCTCGCGGAACTCGGGCACCAGCGAGGCGGGATCGATCCAGTTCAGATCGCCGCCATTGAGCGCCGAGCCGGGGTCCTCGGAGAAGCTCCTGGCCAGTTCGGCGAAGTCCTCGCCTGCGCTGATGCGGTCGCGCAGGCGCTGTACCAGCAGGCGGGCTTCTTCTTCGCTGCGGATCGCGCTGGGCTTGATCAGGATGTGGCGGACATGCACCTCGTCGCGCACCTGTGTCTCGCCGCCACGCTTGTCCAGCACCTTGAGCATGATGAAGCCTGGCGGCGTGCGGACCGGCTGGGTCACTTCGCCGACCGACATCCCGCGTACGGCGGTATCGAAGGGTGGGGGCAGCTGGGCCGCCTTGCGCCAGCCCATATCGCCGCCTTCCAGGGCGTTTTCGCTGGCTGAGCGGGAAACGGCCAGGCGCGCGAAGTCAGCGCCCTGCTGAAGCTGCTGATAGGTATCCATGGCGGTGCGTTCGGCGGCCTGGATGGTGGCCGAGTCGGCAGCTTCCGGAACCGGGATCAGGATATTGGCCAGGTGATACTCTTCGGACAGCTGCAGCTTGCCGAGGTCGGAGGCCAGGAAGTTCTGCACCTCCTGGTTGGATACCTGGATGCGTTCGGCCACCCGACGCTGGCGCACGCGGCTGATGATCATCTCGCGGCGGATCTGCTCGCGGGCGCTCTCCAGGCTCAAGCCGTCTCGTGACAATGCGTCGCGAAACTGTTCGAGCGACATGTTGTTGCGCTGGGCGATGGTGCCCATGGCCTGATTGAGCTCTTCATCGGAGATGCGGATGCCGGAGCGCTCACCGATCTGCAATTGCAGGTTTTCGGTGATCAGGCGCTCCAGTACCTGCTGCTGCAGTACGTCCATCGGTGGTGCATCGGCGCCGCGCTTGTCGATGGTCTGCTGAACTTCACGAATCCGTTGCTCGAGCTGGCTCTGCATGATGACGTCGTTGTCGACGATCGCCACCACGCGGTCCAGTGGTTGAACCTGGGCGAGCGCCACAGGCGCGAGGCTCGCACCGCTCAGCAGCAGTGCGCCGAGCGCGAGCGGGCGCAGTACTTCAGAAAGCTTGATCTTCACGTTCACGGTAGCCTTGGATGCCTTCGTCGAGGAAAGTTTCGGTCGCATTGCCGACGACACCGCCCAGCCCTTTGAGCACGATCTGCAGGAAGATGCCGTTATCCGGCTCGTCGTTGCGATCAGGGTTGAGGCTGGTCTCGTCGTAGTCGATCCAGTAGCGATTGATCAGGCGCAGCTTCCAGCAGCAACTGTCGTACTCGAAGCCACCGAAGGCTTCCAGCGTGCGGCTGCGGCTGTAGTCATGCTGCCAGCGGGCGATGACGCTCCATTGCGGGACGATCGGCCAGATGACGGAGAAGTCATGCTGGTTGATCTTGTAGTAGTCCTTGATGTAGTTCGGATTCGGATCACCATTCGAAAGCAATTCATTGCCGTAATCGCCGCCATATCTCCATTCGCCAGTCGCCTGGTCGAAACGCATGGTGTCGTTGCGATAGCGATAGCCAATGTTGACGACTTTGCCAGGGTTGTCGGCCGGCTGGTAATGCCACATGGCACTACCGGATCGGGTTCGATGCGTGTCGGGGTCCCAGTTAAAGGTCGACGTGAAACGCCAATCGCGGTTGTAGCGATACATATAATCCAGTGCATAGGGAGAAACACCGGACGTGTAGTCTGCTCGTTGATTTAAAGGCGTTCTATCGGCTTGGCCGTTGTAGCTATCAGGCATCGTTACTTTGCGGTCTTTAAAGTAGACCGCTTGGCCGATACTGAAACGCTGACGCTCGAAGCCATTGGGCTCGACCCAGCGACTAGTGACGCCGAGCGAGACTTGGTTCGCGTCGCCTATGCGATCCTTGCCGGAGAAACGGTTCTCCCGCCACAGCGAGGAATAACTAAAAGCGCTCTCGCCGGTATCGAAAATCGGAATGTCGGTTTGATCTTTTTCTGGGACGTAAAGGTAAAACAGCCTTGGCTCGAGCGTCTGACGGTAGCTGTCGCCAAACCATTGCGTATCGCGGTCGAAGTACAGGCCGCTGTCTACGCTGAATATCGGAACCTGCCGATCCTGAGTCTTCTCGAATTGTTGCTCTAGGAAGAGTGAGTTTTCTCCTTGCTGATCAATATCGAGGTTGTAATAGGTGTACAAGAACTTAAGCGAAGGCTTGATGAAGCCCCAGCTCCAATCCATTGGCAGACTGACACCAGGCTCTACGTGTGCTCGCTCGCCTTCAGCGCGGCTGAGGCCTTTTAGGTTCTCGTCGTACCAAGTTTCTACGCCCCCGTTCTCATTAATGAAGTTGCCGCTGCGCAGGCTGCGCTGGAAGCTGACGAATTCGGTCTTGTAGGCGAAATTCAGCCCGCCCGGCTGGAAGGGCAGGCGTCCGTCCAGGGTCAGCTGCGGCAGTCGCTCATAAGGCGTGATGTCGGCGACGGTGGCGCGCTCGTAGGCATGCACGTTCAGGCGTGCCGTGTAGCTGTCGCCGCGATAGCTGAGCGTGCCGCGCTGATCGAGATGGTCAGGCTGGTCGATGCCGAGGTTGGTATCCAGGTCCTGGAAGTAGTACGGGTCGCTGATATCGGTGTAATCCACCTCGGCCAGCCAGCGCGAGTCCAGGCCGGTGCGGTTCTGCCAGCTGTACATCCAGCGCTGGTCTTCGTATTCGGACTGCTGCTTGCGATCGTCGTTGCTGTCATCCAGGTAAGCCGCCCCGAACTGCCCTTCGCTGCCGCGCGTCAGGTAGCGGAATTCGCCTTCCATCAGCAGTCCGCGGTCGGTCATCAGGTGCGGATACAGCGTCGCGTCGAAATTCGGCGCCAGGTTGAAGTAGTACGGCGTCTGCAAGGAGAGACCGTTGTCGCTCGAAGAGCCGATGCTCGGTGCGAGGAAGCCCGACTGGCGACGGTCGTCGATGGGGAAGTGGATATAGGGGGTGTAGAACACCGGAATATCCTTGACCCGCAGCGTGACGTTGGTCGCCGAACCGAAGCCGGTGGCTGGATTGAGCGTGACGTTGTTGCCCTTCAGGTGCCAGCTGTTCTCGCCGGGTTCGCAACTGGTGTAGGTGCCGTCCTTCAGGCGGATGACCGCGGTCTCTTCGCGCTTGGCGTACTGCGCGCTGCCGCGGACCTTGCCGGAGTGCATGACGTACTCGGCGTTCTCTACCTTGGCTTCACCGCTGTCGAGGAAAATCTCGGCGCGGTCGCCCACCAGCAGTGCGTCGCGGTCACGGAAGCGAACGTTGCCGGTCAGTTCGCCACGATTCTCCAGCTGGTGCAGGCTGGCTTCGTCTGCCTCTACCTGAATGCTGCCCTGACGCAGCAGCACGTCGCCGGCGAGGGTGGCGATTTCCTGTTCCTGCTCGTAGCGGGTGGCCTTGGCCGATACATAGGTCGGCGCTTCGCTCATCGGCGTGGTGTCGAACTTGCCGGGACGATCGGGCTCGACATAGGTGCCGGCACAGTAAGGTCCGGTTTCGGCGAGCTGGGCCGGGGTCAGCTGATCGCGCGGGACCCAGTCCAGGTGACTGTAGTCGGCGCTGCGCGAGGCGAGCGCGCGGCCCTTGCTCTCGGTAACCAGCCTGGTGCTCGCGGTCGGCTCTTGCGCCTTGGCGGTCATCGACTTCGAGGTGCCCGGCGTGGTCACGGCGCTGCCACTGTGCACAGGGCGCGGCGGTAGAGCGGAGCTGGCCGCATTGGAAGCGCAACTCCAACCGCCGGAAGCGTCGGGCTGGCAGGCAAACTGTTCGGCGGCAAAGACGAAAGGAACAGCTACCGGTTGCAATGCAAGCAGACCGCCAGTAACCAGTAGGGGGAATTTTTTACGAAACGCGGGGTATTTGACTGCCATCTTGTTTTTTGGTCCGTGCTTGCGGCGAGCCATCGGCCGGCTGGGCCGCACGCCTCTCGATGGGCTGAGAAAGATGCAGGATAATAAAGCATGACCCGCCTATCGGCTAGCGCCGTGGAGACCCCCTGGATGCCGCATCAAGATCAACGCCTGCTGGACCTCAGCGCCTGGCTGGACCAGCAACTACCGGAACTCTTTGCCCGTTGCGGCTGGGGGGAGGCGCCGGCCGCGGAGCTCACCGCTGCCAGCAGTGATGCCAGCTTTCGCCGCTATTTTCGTTGGCAAGCCGGCGAACGCAGCCTGATCGTGATGGATGCGCCGCCGCCGCAGGAGGACTGCCGCCCCTTCGTCAAGATTGCGCGGATGCTGGCTGACGCCGGGGTGCATGTGCCGCAGGTGCTGGCCGCCGATCTCGAGCGCGGCTTTCTGGTGCTGACCGATCTGGGGCGCCAGACCTACCTCGATGTAATCGATCAGAGCAATGCCGAGCAGCTGTTCGATGATGCAGTTGAGGCCTTGCTGAAGTTCCAGCTGCATCCGGTTACGCAGCCGATGCCTGCTTATGACGAGGCCCTGCTGCGTCGCGAGCTGCAATTGTTTCCCGAATGGTATGTGCAGCGCCATCTGGGCCATGCCTTCAGCGAGAAGCAGCAGGCGGCCTGGGAGCGCATCTGCCGGCAACTCATCGACTCGGCGCTGGCGCAGCCACGGGTGCTGGTGCATCGCGACTACATGCCGCGCAACCTTATGATCAGCGAGCCCAATCCCGGCGTGCTGGATTTTCAGGATGCGGTGCTCGGCCCTGTCAGCTATGACATCACCTCGCTGTTCAAGGATGCCTTTCTCAGCTGGCCCGAGCCGCAGGTGCGGGCCTGGCTGGAAGGCTATTGGCACAAGGCGCGTACTGCCGGCGTCGCGCTACCCGAAACGCTCGATGACTTTCTGCGTGCCAGCGACCTGATGGGCGTGCAACGGCACTTGAAGGTGATCGGCATCTTCGCGCGTATCTGCCATCGCGACGGCAAGCCGCGCTACCTGGCGGATGTGCCGCGATTCTTCGCCTATATCGAGGCCGTGCTGGCGCGGCGGCCGGAGCTGGCCGAACTGCAGCAGCTGATCGGCGAGCTGCCGCGGACAGCGCAAGCATGAAGGCCATGATCCTGGCCGCGGGCAAGGGCGAGCGGCTGCGCCCGCTGACGCTGCATACACCCAAGCCGCTGGTTCGCGCCGCCGGCGTGCCGCTGATCGAGTACCACGTTCGTGCGCTGGCCGCCGCCGGGTTCGACGAACTGGTGATCAATCATGCCTGGCTTGGCCAGCAGATCGAGGACTATCTGGGCGATGGCAGTCGGTTCGGCGTGCTGATTCGTTATTCGGCCGAAGCTGAGCCGCTGGAAACCGGCGGCGGTATTCACCAGGCGCTGGACCTGCTGGGCGAGGATGCTTTCCTGGTGGTGAACGGCGATATCTGGACCGACTATGATTTCGCGCGGCTGCGCCGGCCATTGGGCGGACTTGCGCATCTGGTACTGGTGGATAACCCTGCGCATAACCCCGGGGGCGACTTCAGCTTGGCCGGAACCGCCGTCTCGGAGCCCGGGAGCGGCGGCGAGGCGCTGACCTTCGCCGGTATTTCGGTACTGCATCCCGCGCTGTTCGAGGGCTGCCAGGCCGGTGCCTTCAAGCTTGCGCCGTTGTTGCGTCGTGCCATGGCAGACCAGCTGGCGAGCGGCGAGCGCTTTGCCGGCACCTGGGTGGATGTCGGTACGCATGAGCGTCTGGCCGAAGTGGAACGAATCCTGGAGGCGCGGCGCTGACATGTTCTGGCCCATCACCCTGTCGGGACTGTTGATCGGTTGGCTGCTGGCCAGCATTCCGGGAGCGCTGCTTGGCGGTCTGCTGGGCCAGGTGCTGGATCGCCGGCTGGGTCTGGACTCCTGGGCCAGTCTGCGTGAGCGCCTGGCCGGCAAGCCTGCCTTGCACGGCAACGAGTTGCTGTTCTTGCTGCTCGGCCGTCTGGCCAAGAGTGGCGGGCGTGTCAGTCCCGCGCACATTCAGGCGGCGCGCGACGAGATGCGCCGCCAGGGGCTCGACGCGGCAGCGCAGCGGGTGGCCATTGCCGCTTTCAACCGTGGCAAGGCCAGCGGCGATGGCCTGCGGATTCCCTTGCAGCGCCTGCGCGGACAGCGCGAGGACAGTCGCCGCCTGCTCCAGGCGTGCTGGCGCATGGCTCGTGCGCAGGGAGGCATGGGCGCCCGCGAGCACGAGCTGGTATTGCTCTGGGGCAAATGGTTGGGATGGGATGCTGCGGCTGTTGCGGCACTCGACCCAGGGGCGACCCGTCGCAAGGAGGCGCCTGCCGGGCGAGGCGGTGCCTATGAGCAGGCGCTGCAGTTGCTGGGCGTGCGTCACGACAGCGACCCACAGCAGGTCAAGCGTGCCTACCGGCGCCTGCTGAGCAAGCATCATCCCGACAAGCAGGCCGGTGCCGGTGCGAGCGTGGCGCAGGTTCGCGAAGCCACCGAGCGTACTCGCGAGCTGCACAGTGCCTACGCATTGATTCGCGAGCGCCGCGGTTTTCGCTGATTTGTCCTTACTGGGCGGTCTTTCGGTCCAGCCAGCCCCTGATGCGGCGCACCAGTTGTTCCTGCTCACCGTAGCGGCCAGTCGCCAGGGGCGGCAGCGCCACCTGACGATAGTCAGGATGACCCCCGCGTTGCGCTGCGTTGCGCCGCTGCAATGCCTGCTGCTGTGCACCAGGGCGAGAGTTTGTATAGAAGTCGCCTATGCCCACCGGCAGCGCCGCGAGATACGACTCGAGGGGCGAGTCGGACTGCAATGGGGGGCGCGGATCGATCAGGATCAACTGACCAACGTCCTTCGGCTTGAGTTGCGCCAGATAGCGGCTGGCCCAATAGGCGCCCGTGCCGTGGCCGAGCAGAACGATTGCCGGTGCCTGGAGGCCGCGGGCATGCTCGATGGCGGCATCGAGGCGCCCCTGCATACGTTCGGCATGGGTCGGTTGCGCTGTCTGCTGCTGTGCTTGCGACGGCGGCTCCGTCGACTCGCTGCCCGCCGAAGCCGTCTGTTCGGGCAGATAGCCCGCCGAGTCGGGTTCGGCAGGTGGCTGCTCGTCGGTGCTGCCAGCCTGTGCTTCCGAATCGGGCGTTGCGGTCGCTGCCGGCGTCTCCGGCGCCGGCGGGCGCGGGCCCGGGCTCAGGGCCGGATCAACAGGTGTCAGGCTGAGGGTGTGCCAGCCATGCTCGGCCAGGCTACGCCGAATCGGGCCCACCACGCGCGGCCAGTCAGCGGTTTCGCCCTCGCTCGGCACGATGACCAGCACGCCGCGTGGCTGACCGACATTGGCCGGCTGCCACAGTGCGAGAAAGGTATCGTCGGTGCCGAGCTGGACCTGTGCTGCGGCATCGAGTTGCCGTTGCAGGCCTGCGGCCAGCGCCTCGCTGCGCGTTTGCGGTGCCGGTCGCGATATCGGCTTGGGCTCGTCTACGGGTGTTTGCGCGACGGCTTCCGGTTCCTGCGCTGCTGCGATATGCGGCAAGCCACAGCCAAGCGTGATGCCGAACAGAAGCACGAAAGCAGGCCCGCGACGCATGGAATGTCTCCTGTATTGGAACTGGTGCCGCGCTGGTGCTGGCAGGGTTTGCATTACAGCAACATGTCGGCACGCCCATCAATTGCCTGAGTGCGCTTTGACCAATGCCGTCTTTTGCCTTGCCGCGTCCGCCATGCAGGAATAACCGATCGGATCGTCGCGATGGCTGCGACGGTATCCATGCAGGCATCTGCAGATGGCCGTCGCTGCTTCGCGTCATATCGTCCAGGGGGGGGCGCGCATCTGCCTGCGTCAGGGCCGCCGCCAAGAGCTTCCAGGTGCCGGGTGTGGGCCTGTGTTCGGAATCCGCTCAGGCGGTTAAAAACCAGCGTGCAAAATAATGCACGGAGTTTTACTGTTATCCGAGCGCTCCGGATGTCGCGGCAGTCGATCATCGTATGCTGCCGCGCTCGCTTCCTGGCGTTCTTTCCGACCCGTGCCGACGATGAGCGGCTACCGAGGAGCTTATGAGCAAGACCAACGAATCCCTGATGCAACGTCGTGTCGCGGCTGTTCCCCGTGGCGTCGGTCAGATCCATCCGATTTTCGCCGACCACGCGAAGAACAGCAGCGTGGTCGATGTCGAAGGGCGCGAGTACATCGATTTCGCCGGCGGCATCGCTGTGCTGAATACCGGCCACCTGCACCCGAAAATCGTCAAGGCAGTCGAAGAGCAGTTGCACAAGCTGACCCATACCTGCTTCCAGGTACTGGCTTACGAGCCTTACGTCGAGCTGTGCGAAAAGATCAATGCACGGGTGCCGGGTGATTTCGCCAAGAAGACGCTGCTGGTCACCACCGGCTCCGAAACCGTGGAAAACGCGGTGAAGATCGCCCGTGCGGCTACCGGTCGCGCCGGGGTGATTGCCTTCACGGGTGCCTATCACGGCCGCACCATGATGACCCTCGGCCTGACCGGCAAGGTTGCGCCCTATTCCGCGGGCATGGGCCTGATGCCGGGCGGGATCTTTCGCGCGCAGTATCCCTGTGCGATCCATGGCGTCAGCGTCGACGAGTCGATCGCCAGTATCGAGCGCATCTTCAAGAACGATGCCGAGCCACGTGACATCGCCGCGATCATCATCGAGCCGGTGCAGGGCGAAGGCGGCTTCAACGTCGCGCCGAAGGACTTCATGGCCCGTCTGCGCACGCTGTGCGACCAGCACGGCATCCTCTTGATCGCCGACGAAGTGCAGACCGGCGCCGGGCGTACCGGCACCTTCTTCGCCATGGAGCAGATGGGCGTGGTAGCCGATCTGACCACCTTCGCCAAGTCGGTCGGCGGCGGCTTCCCGATTGCCGGAGTGTGCGGCAAGGCCGAGATCATGGACGCCATCGCCCCAGGCGGCCTGGGCGGCACCTACGCCGGCAACCCGCTGTCCTGTGCGGCGGCGCTGGCGGTCATGGAAATCTTCGAGGAGGAGAAGCTGCTCGATCGCTGCAAGGCGGTGGCCGAAAAGCTCACCACCGGTCTCAGGGCAATCCAGGCCACGCACAAGGAAATCGGAGAGGTGCGCGGCCTCGGCGCGATGATCGCCATCGAGCTGTTCGAAGATGGCGACCATGCGCGACCGGCCGCCGCGCTCACCTCCCAGATCGTCGCCCGGGCGCGCGAGAAGGGGCTGATCCTGCTGTCCTGTGGCACCTACTACAACGTGCTGCGCGTGCTGGTGCCGCTGACCGTCGAGGACGAGTTGCTCGATCGCGGTCTGGCCATCATCGGCGAGTGCTTCGACGAGCTGGCCTGATCGGACCGCGGCGCGCCGCTATCCGAAACGGACTTCAGGCGCGCCGCAACCGCGGCCCTCGGTTACAATGCGCGGCATTCCGCCGTGCTACCGAGGTCGTCATGCAGCCGTTCGCCATCGCCCCCTCCATCCTTTCCGCCAATTTCGCCCGCCTGGGTGAGGAAGTGGACAACGTGCTCGCCGCCGGCGCCGACATCGTCCACTTCGACGTCATGGACAACCACTACGTCCCTAACCTGACCATCGGCCCGATGGTCTGCTCGGCGCTGCGCAAGCACGGCGTCAGCGCACCCATCGACGTGCACCTGATGGTCCGCCCGGTGGATCGCATGATCGGCGACTTCCTCGAAGCCGGCGCCAGCTACATCACCTTTCACCCAGAGGCTTCGGATCACATCGATCGTTCGCTGCAGCTGATCAAGGATGGCGGTGCCAAGGCTGGCCTGGTGTTCAATCCGGCTACGCCGCTGGACGTGCTCAAGTACGTCATGGACAAGATCGACATGGTCCTGCTGATGAGCGTCAACCCCGGTTTCGGCGGGCAGAAGTTCATTCCCGGCACGCTGGACAAGCTGCGCGAGGCGCGTGCGCTGATCGATGCCAGCGGCCGTGAGATCCGCCTGGAGATCGACGGTGGCGTCAATCCGAACAATATTCGCGAAATTGCGGCGGCGGGTGCCGACACCTTCGTCGCCGGCTCGGCGATCTTCAACCAGCCGGATTACAAGGCGGTGATCGACCAGATGCGCGCCGAACTGGCGCTGGCCCGCCCATGAGCCGCATCGAGCAGTTGTGTGGCGGCAAGCTGCCGCGCCTGGTGATGTTCGATCTCGACGGTACCCTGATGGACTCGGTGCCGGACCTGGCCGCCGCCGTCGACAAGATGCTGATGCTGCTGGGCCGCCCGCCCGCCGGTGTGGAGCGGGTGCGCGACTGGGTCGGTAACGGCTCGCGCGTGCTGGTGCGTCGTGCCCTGGCCGGCCGCTACGAACATGCCGGGGTCGACGAGGACGAGACCGACGCGGCGCTGGCGCTGTTCATGCAGGCCTATGCCGGGGGGCATGCGCTGACCACCGTCTACCCTGGTGTGCGCGAATGCCTGGACTGGCTGGCAGCGCGGAATGTGGCGCTCGCCGTGATCACCAACAAGCCGGCGCAGTTCGTTGCGCCACTGCTGGACGAGAAGGGCTTGGGCGGTTACTTCGGCTGGTTGGTCGGTGGCGATACGCTGCCGCAACAGAAGCCCGATCCGGCAGCTCTTTTCTGGGTGATGGACAAGGTCGGCGTGGCGCCGGCCGAATCGCTGTTCATCGGTGATTCGCGCAATGACGTGCAGGCCGCACAGGCGGCTGGCGTGCCTTGTGTCGGGCTGAGCTACGGCTACAACCATGGCCGGCCAATCGAAGACGAGCGACCCGATCTGGTGCTGGATGACCTGCGGCTGCTGGTTGCGTCGGATACGGGGCTGCGCTAGTGTGGCCGAACTCTTTTTTGCCCCGCCGAAGAGATCAGCTCGTGGTAATTACCCGCAAACAATGGATGAAAGTCATCAAGGCCCTGGCCCGTTGGCGCTGGCGCGCCTGACTTTCTCTGCCGGCCCGGCCGGCGCGTTTGCCGTTGTTTGATCGAAACCTCCTCAAGACCACGAGGCTGACATGACCCGCGAAGAATTCCTGCGTTTGGCCGCCGAAGGCCATAACCGCATCCCCCTGTCGTTCGAAACGCTTGCCGACTTCGATACGCCGCTGTCGCTCTATCTGAAACTGGCCGACGCGCCGAACTCCTACCTGCTCGAATCGGTACAGGGCGGGGAGAAGTGGGGCCGCTATTCGATCATCGGCCTGCCGTGCCGCACCGTGCTGCGGGTAGATGGCAACCAGGTACGTGTGAGCGTCGATGGCAATGAAACCGAGAGCCTCCAGGTCGAAGACCCGCTGGGCTTCGTCGAGACGTTCCAGCAACGCTATCGCGTCGCGCCGGTCGAAGGACTGTCGCGTTTCAATGGCGGCCTGGTGGGCTATTTCGGCTACGACAGTGTGCGCTACGTCGAGCGCAAGCTTGGCGGCTGCCCCAACCCCGATCCGCTGGGCACGCCGGATATCCTGTTGATGGTTTCCGACGCGGTGGTGGTATTCGACAACCTGGCTGGCAAGCTGCACTGCATCGTCCTGGTCGATCCGGCGCAGCCGCAAGCCTACGAGACGGGCCTGGCCCGCTTGAAAGCGCTGCGTGAAAAGCTTCGCCAGCCGATTGCGCCGCGCCTGGGGCTGGATTTCGAAAAGAGCAATGGCGCCGAGCCCGCGTTCCGCTCCAGCTTCAGCCACGAGGATTTCGAGCAGGCCGTACGCCGCATCAAGGAGTACATCCTCGCCGGCGACTGCATGCAGGTGGTGATCTCCCAGCGTATGTCGATTCCCTTCAAGGCTGCACCGATCGACCTCTATCGTGCGCTGCGCTGCTTCAATCCGACGCCCTACATGTACTTCTTCAACTTTGGCGATTTCCACGTGGTCGGTTCGTCGCCGGAGGTGCTGGTGCGCGTCGAGGACGGCCTGGTCACGGTGCGGCCGATCGCCGGCACGCGTCCGCGCGGCGCCACCGAGGAGGCGGATCTGGTGCTGGAGAAGGACCTGTTGTCCGATGCCAAGGAGCTGGCCGAGCACCTGATGCTGATCGACCTGGGGCGCAATGATGTCGGGCGGGTGGCGGAGACCGGGACGGTCAGGGTCACCGAGCAGATGGTTATCGAGCGTTATTCCAACGTGATGCATATCGTTTCCAACGTCACCGGCCAGTTGAAAGCTCCGTTGTCGGCGATGGATGCACTGCGTGCGATCCTGCCTGCCGGCACACTCTCCGGTGCGCCGAAGATCCGCGCGATGGAGATCATCGACGAGCTGGAACCGGTCAAGCGCGGCGTCTACGGCGGTGCCGTCGGCTATCTGGCCTGGAACGGCAACATGGATACCGCGATTGCCATCCGTACCGCGGTGATCAAGGACGGCGAGCTGCATGTGCAGGCCGGTGCCGGGATCGTTGCCGACTCGCAGCCAGCGCTGGAATGGGAAGAAACGCTCAACAAGCGCCGCGCGATGTTCCGCGCGGTGGCCCTGGCCGAACGCGACCAGCAGGAGAACTGATCATGCTGTTGATGCTAGATAACTACGACTCCTTCACCTACAACGTCGTGCAATACCTCGGCGAGTTGGGCGCGGACGTCAAAGTGGTGCGCAACGACGAGCTCAGCGTGGCCGAGATCGAGGCGCTGCAGCCGGAACGCATCGTCGTCTCGCCAGGGCCATGCACGCCGAACGAGGCGGGCGTGTCGCTGGACCTGATCCGCCATTTCGCCGGCAAGTTGCCGATTCTGGGTGTGTGTCTGGGGCATCAGAGCATCGGTCAGGCATTCGGCGGCGACGTGGTGCGTGCCCGGCAGGCCATGCACGGCAAGACCAGCCCGGTGTTCCATCATGATCAGGGCGTCTTCGCCGGCCTGAACAATCCGCTCAAGGTCACGCGCTATCACTCGCTGGTGGTCAAGCGCGAAAGCCTGCCTGAGTGTCTGGAGGTCACCGCCTGGACCCAACTGGACGATGGCTCGGTGGACGAGATCATGGGCCTGCGCCACCGGACGCTGAACGTCGAAGGCGTGCAGTTCCACCCAGAGTCGATACTCACCGAGCAGGGCCACGAACTGTTCGCGAACTTTTTGAAGCAGACCGGAGGCGTGCGCTGATGAATATCAAGGAAGCCCTCAACCGCATCGTCGGCCAGCTTGATCTGAGCACCGAGGAAATGCAGGCGGTCATGCGGCAGATCATGACCGGCCAGTGCACGGACGCTCAGATCGGTGCGTTCCTCATGGGCATGCGCATGAAGAGCGAAACCATCGACGAGATCGTCGGTGCCGTGCAGGTGATGCGGGAACTGGCCGAACCGGTGCGCTTCGATACGGACAAGCTGGTCGACACCTGCGGCACGGGTGGCGATGGGATGAATATCTTCAACGTGTCGACAGCCGCTTCGTTCGTCGTCGCTGCGGCTGGCGGCAAGGTCGCCAAGCACGGCAATCGGGCGGTGTCCGGCAAGAGCGGCAGCGCCGATCTGCTCGAGGCGGCCGGGGTTTTCCTCGACCTGACGCCCGAACAGGTGGCGCGCAGCGTCGATACGGTGGGCGTCGGCTTCATGTTCGCCCCGGCTCATCATGGCGCCATGAAGCATGCAGCCGGCCCACGACGCGAATTGGGTCTGCGCACGCTGTTCAACATCCTCGGTCCCATGTCCAATCCGGCCGGTGTACGCCATCAGGTGCTCGGTGTCTTCAGCAAGGCGCTGTGCCGGCCAATGGCCGAAGTCCTTTTGCGCCTGGGTAGCAAGCATGTGCTGGTCGTGCACGCACAGGACGGCCTGGACGAGATCAGCCTGGCGGCGCCAACGTTCGTGGCCGAGCTAAAGGATGGCGAAATCCGCGAATACAGCATCCAGCCGGAGGATTTCGGCATCAAGAGCCAGAGCCTCATCGGGCTCGACGTCGAGGATGCCCAGGGCTCGCTGGCCCTGATCCGCGATGCGTTGGGGCGCAGGCAGAGCGAAAATGGTCAGAAGGCGGCCGACATGATCGTGCTCAACGCAGGCGCTGCCCTGTATGCCGCCGATCTGGCGAGCAGCCTGAAACAGGGTGTCGAGATGGCACACGATGCGATCAGCACGGGGCTGGCGCGTGACAAGCTGGAGGAACTGGTTTCCTTTACCGCAGTGTTCAAGCAGGAGAATCAGCAATGAGCGTGCCGACCGTGCTGGAAAAAATCATCGCGCGCAAGTTCGAGGAGGTTGCCCAGCGCAGTCGCCAGGTCGGGCTGAGTGAGCTCGAGCAGCGCGCGGCTGTAGCCGATCCGGTTCGTGGCTTCGCCGCGGCGCTGCAGCGACGGGTACATGACAAGGAGGCGGCCGTCATCGCCGAGGTGAAGAAGGCATCTCCGAGCAAAGGTGTCATTCGTGATCCTTTTCTGCCGGCGGAAATCGCCGCCAGCTACGAAGCAGGCGGCGCGACCTGTCTGTCGGTGCTGACCGATATCGACTTCTTCCAGGGCGCCGATGCCTACCTGCAGCAGGCACGTGCAGCCTGCTCTCTGCCGGTCATTCGCAAGGACTTCATGATCGACCCCTACCAGGTCGTCGAGGCGCGCGCGCTCGGTGCCGACTGCATCCTGCTGATCGTCGCGGCGCTGGACGATGCGCGTATGCACGAACTTGCGGCGGTAGCCGCGGAGCAGGGGCTGGATGTGCTGGTCGAGGTGCATGACGGCGAAGAGCTGGAGCGAGCATTGCGACTGGACACACCTCTGGTGGGCATCAACAACCGCAACCTGCATACATTCGAGGTAAGCCTGGAAACGACGCTGGATCTGCTTCCGCGGATTCCGAAGGATCGTCTGGTCGTCACCGAAAGCGGCATTCTCAATCGCGCCGATGTGGAGCTGATGGAAATCAACCAGGTCTACGCGTTTCTGGTTGGCGAGGCGTTCATGCGCGCCGAGCAGCCGGGTGCCGAGTTGCAGCGCCTGTTCTATCCCGACCGCGCCCGGGGCCGTGTGGTGGCGGCCGACCCGCAGTAATGAGCGCGCCCGCCCGCGTTGCGCCGGCAGGCGGGCCGGTCGGTTTCAGCGTGTGCCGAACACCACCATGGTCTTGCCCTTGACGTAGACAAGCCCCTGGGATTCCAGGCTCTTGAGCACGCGGCCAACCATCTCGCGGGAGCAGCCGACGATGCGGCCGATTTCCTGCCGGGTGATCTTGATCTGCATGCCGTCCGGATGGGTCATGGCGTCTGGCTGCTTGCACAGATCCAGCAGCGTGCGGGCCACTCGGCCGGTCACATCGAGGAAAGCCAGGTCGCCGACCTTGCGGGTAGTGTTGCGCAGGCGTTCGGCCATCTGGCTGCCGAGCGCGTACAGGATGTCCGGGTCCTGCTGGGTCAGCTCGCGAAATTTTGCATAACTCAGTTCCGCCACTTCGCATTCTGTCTTCGCGCGGACCCAGGCGCTGCGCTCCTTTTCCGTACCTTCCTTCTCGAAAAGCCCCATCTCTCCGAAGAAGTCGCCGGCGTTCAGGTAAGCAATGATCATTTCACGGCCGTCGTCATCCTCGATGAGAATGGTGACCGAGCCTTTGACGATGAAAAACAGCGACTCGCATCGGTCGCCAGCATAAATAATGGTGCTTTTTGCCGTGTACCGCCGTCTATGGCAGTGCGCAAGCAGCTTGTCGATATTCTTTATCTTGGGCGTAAGAGATATAGCTACCATGCTGTGGGTCCCGGAATAAGTACTCGATAAGGGCTGATTATTGTTATATGTGCTGTCATTCAGCTGTAGCCAGCTTAACAGACGAAGATAGACGGGCGACAAGTTGCGACAATCGAAACGCTTGGGTCAAGGCACCTTTAGTCGCGTACGTGGCCGAGGCCAATCCAGAGCCCCGTGGTAAGCTATTCGTCCTGTTTTCTATGGAGTTGGCGATGAAAGCGCGCATTCAATGGGTCGACGGCGCAATGTTTCTGGGCGAGTCCGGCAGCGGCCACGTGGTTGTGATGGATGGCCCGCCCGAGAGTGGCGGCCGCAATCTCGGTGTGCGCCCGATGGAGATGCTTCTACTGGGGCTCGGCGGCTGCAGCAACTTCGATGTGGTCAGCATTCTGAAGAAGTCTCGCCAGGCTGTGGACAGTTGCGAAGCCTTCGTCGAGGCCGAGCGAGCCTCGGAAGATCCGAAGGTGTTCACCCGGATCCACCTGCGATTTGTCGTCAAGGGACGCGGGCTGAAGGAGGCGCAGGTCAAGCGGGCCGTGGAGCTCTCGGCCGAGAAGTATTGCTCGGCGTCCATCATGCTCGGACGCGCCGGCGTCGAGATTACCCACGCATATGAAATCGTCGAGCTCGATTAACTGCAAGGGCAAGCCTGAAAGCATTCAGATGTCAGATGACTGGTGCGTAGGGCTAACGGAGAACTACCTGTTCGGATGCGGCCCGCAATTCACCGCTGCAATTGCGCAAGCTGGGCGGTGAGCGTCTGCGTCAAGGGATACCGAGATATCGATGCCAGGCTATGCACCGTCGTATGCCGCATTGGCGGTAACCAAAGGGCGCTTCGGCGCCCTTTGTGGTGTGCTCGGGTAGTCGTATCAGATCCGATAGGTTGCCTTGGTCATGACTTTGGCCATCAGACTCATGCCGAACTTGACCGGTGCCGGGAAACGCAGACCGCCCGCTTCCAGCGCTGCCGTTGAATGCTGCGCCTCGTCTTCACGCATCTGCTCGAGAATCGCACGGGACTTTTCATCGCTGGCTGGCAGTTGGCCAAGGTGCTCGTCCAGATGCTTGCAGACCTGATCTTCTGTGGCTGCGACGAAGCCCAGGCTGATGCGATCGCTGACCAGGCCGGCAGAGGCGCCGATACCGAACGACAACCCGTAGAACAAGGGGTTGAGCACGCTGGTATGGCTACCCAGCTGGCGGATGCGCTGCTCGCACCAGGCCAGATGGTCGATCTCTTCATCGGCGGCGTGCTCCATTGCCTGACGCACCTGCGGCAGTCGTGCCGTCAGGGCCTGACCTTGATACAGCGCCTGGGCGCAGACTTCCCCCGTGTGATTGATCCGCATCAGACCCGCCACGTGCCGGGTTTCGCTTTCGCTGAGCTCTGTTTCGTTCTTCAGTACGGCAGGAGAAGGCCGCGATGGCTGCCCGCTGAACGGTAGCAATGTACGTAGCGCAGCGTCAGCCTGCATCAACAGGCGGTCGGCTGGGGAATAGTGACGTTGGCTGAGCATGTTTCCTCCGGAGAGACGAAACCGGTGACAGGTAGTGATGTGGCGGCTGTAAGAGTGTAGCTGTCAGCCGGGTGGCCAATGCATCTGACGTTGCCCGAGTACGTGCATATGGATGTGGTGAACCGTCTGGCCACCCAGGTCGTTGCAGTTCATCACCACCCGAAAGCCGTCCTGGCAGCCTTGCTCTTCAGCCAGACGCTGAGCGGTGAAGAGGATGTGTCCAGCCAATGCCTTGTCATCTTCCTCGTGCAGGTCGTGCAAGGTGGCAATGTGTTTTTTGGGAATGACCAGGAAGTGAACCGGGGCCTGGGCGGCGATGTCGTGGAAGGCGATGACCTGATCGTCCTCGTAAAGCTTGCGCGCGGGGATATCCCCGGCCACGATCTTGCAAAACAGACAATCCATGGCAGTTCTCCGGGAGAGATCGGGCGCACAGTGTATCAGGGCATCCGTGCCGAAGTGAGTCTGCACAGGGAGGTGATGTGAGGAACGATATACATGATCTGGGCCTGGTCCTGGAGTCCAGGGTGAAGCTGGTGCTGGTCGAGTCCTGGGACGAGCGCAGGGTGCTCGAAACGCTGAGTGGGCTGGCCGTCCGGCAGGGGACGGGGTTGTCTGTCTGGTCAGCGAGCGACGGCCTGCGGCGCCTGGGATTTACTGGAGAGCTGCAGGGCGGGGAGGATAGCTGCAAGCCGGAGGTCGCGCTGAGGTTGGTGAAGCACGACCCGCTTGCCAACCTCTATGTGTTCTGCGATCTGCACCCGTTTCTCGACGAGCCTCGTCTGGTCCGGCTGCTCAAGGACATCGCAATGAACGAGGCGTCTTGCGCACCCACCCTTGTGCTGGTTTCCCACGCGCTGAAGCTGCCGCCGGAGGTACAACGCTATTCGGCACGATTCAGCCTTTCTCTGCCGGCCGATGAAGAGTTGCTTGCCATCGTCCGCGAAGAAGCAGCCCGCTGGAGCGAGCGCAACCGCGCAGCGCGGGTGCGTACGGACAACCGCACGCTGCAGCAGGTGGTGAAGAATCTTCGTGGCTTGAGTCACGCGGAGGCGCGCACTCTGGCGCGAAACGTGATCTGCGATGACGGCGCCATCACACAGGAAGATCTGCCGGAGCTCAATCGCAGCAAGTTTCAGCTGCTGGATCTCGGTGCGGTGCTGGGTTTCGAATACCAGACTGCCCGCTTCGCCGAGGTGGGCGGCCTGGCTAACTTCAAGCGTTGGTTGGCAGAGCGGCAAGGCGCCTTTCTGTCTGCACGGGGTGATGACTGGCCGCGGGGGGTCATGCTGGTTGGCGTTCAGGGAGGTGGCAAAAGCCTGGCTGCCAAGGCTGTAGCGGGATTGTGGGGATTGCCGTTGCTGCGGCTGGATTTCGCTTGCCTGTACAACAAGTATTTTGGCGAAACGGAGCGCAATCTGCGGGAAGCTCTGGCCTTGGCGGAGCAAATGGCCCCTTGCGTGTTGTGGATGGACGAGATCGAGAAAGGGCTGGCGAGCGGCGATATGGATGGCGGAGTGAGTCAGCGGGTGCTGGGCACCTTGCTGACTTGGATGGCCGAGCGAACGGCCCCGGTCTTCATGGTTGCTACCGCGAATGCAATCGATCGATTACCTCCGGAGCTCTTGCGCAAGGGGCGTTTCGACGAGCTTTTTTTCATTGATCTACCAGACCAGCCCACACGCACCGAGATATTCCGCATTCATCTTGAGCGGCGCGAGCTTGCCGTCGATGATCTGGAACTTACGGCGCTGGCCGAGGCCAGTGATGGCTTTTCCGGAGCCGAGATCGAGCAGGTGGTGGTCAGTGCTGTCTATGCCGGACAGGCCCAGCAACGGCCAATCGACCAGGCGATGCTGGTGGAGTGCATTCGCGGGACGTCGCCGCTGTCGGTGGTGATGGCCGAGGATCTCGCTGCGCTGCGGCAATGGGCTCGTGGCCGCACTGTTCAGGCCGGCTGACCGCAACGTCCGGCACTATCAGCGGGTGCCGGGGCGCAGATCCATCAGCGCGGGGGCTGCCACCAGAACGGCTACGATGAGCACCAGCCAAAGCAGCGCGAGGACCTTGACGGCTCGGCTGTTGGGTGGCGGAGGAGATCCATAGCGATTGACGTCGCGGTTTCCCGGCACCAGCAGCATGACGAAGGGGAACAGGCTGCCGACCAGCGGTACCAGATTCAGCAGGATAAGCCAGCCGGACCAGCCGAAGTCGTGCAGTCGTTGCACACCGAGCTGCACATTGACCACCATCCAGGCCATGCCGATCAGGCCGATGCAGACGAATCCGGCAATGCCGGACATCGCCATGATGATCGCGGCGACGCCCAACAGCCCCACCGCAGCGCACACGGCGACCAGCGACCAGGCGAGATAACGCAAACGCCCGATGCGTCCCGTCACCGAGAATGGTCTGAGCTGGCCATGCACTGGCATGGGCTCGCCAACTTCTGCGGAGGGCGGCGCATAGGGCGATGCCGCTGCGGCAGCCGGCGTCGTGCCGCTGGGTGGCGGCGCCTGTCGGGCCAGGTATTTTTCGATAACGATCCCGCATGCCCGGCAGCTAGTGGACTGCGGCTGCGTATGACCGCATTTGGGGCAGGCCATGGGGGTGGCTTCAGTCTGAGCGGCCAGCGCTGTGGCCTCTTCCTCCGTCTGTGCCAGGCACAGCGGCGGGTCCGGGCGCTCCGGCGTCTTGTAGGCCCGGGCGCCGGCGCGCAGCAGTGCGGCCAGGTATCTGTCCGCCTCGGCGCTGTCGAGCTTGCTCTTGATCACCGTCGCTTGGCCATCGAACAGCCGCTCGATCTTGGTGGCGTCGGTCTTGAATAGTGCTGCGAGATTGTCCTTGACGGTTTGCAACGCTATTCCGGATACGAGCTCGCCGTTGAAGACGATCTTGAACTGAGTTTCCTGCATGTGGCGTCCATGTCACAGGGTCGATATCGGTCGAGAGGGTAGAGGGCTTGCCTGGCCGAAACAAGGCGCTTCGAGCAGTAGTCGAACGGGCCAGCAAAATCCTTCTGGCCCACGCCGGATCAGAAGGGCCTGACGACAACCAGAATCACGATGGCGAGCAGGAAAAGAACCGGCACTTCGTTGAACCAGCGGTAGAACACGTGACTGCGAGCGTTCTCGTCACGGGCAAAGCGCTTGAGTTGAGCGCCGCACATGTGGTGATAGCCGATCAACACAAGTACCAGGCTCAGTTTCGCGTGGAGCCAGCCGCCAGTACCGAACAGGCCTGGATTGAGCGCAATCATCCATACCCCGAACACCAGCGTGGCAATCATCGAGGGCAGCATGATGCCGCGATAAAGCTTGCGCTCCATGACCTTGAAGCGCTCCCTGCTCGGCTGATCGTCGCTCATCGCGTGATAGACGAACAGGCGTGGTAGATAGAACAGGCCGGCAAACCAGCAGACGACGGCGATGATGTGCAGCGCTTTGAGCCAGAGGTAGAGCATTGATTGAATCCTTGAGGGGCGAATGGCGTCGATAGTAGTGGCTGGGATGGGCTCCGTCATCCCGGCGGTTGGCCCGAGCTCCAAGCAGCTTTATCATCGCGCTTTTACGTTGTCAGTTGAGGGTAGGTCATGATCAAGGTCGGTATCGTTGGCGGCACAGGCTATACGGGCGTCGAGTTGCTGCGCCTACTTGCTCAGCATCCGCAGGCCGAAGTGGCGGTCATAACCTCACGCTCCGAGAACGGCGTGAAAGTCACCGACATGTATCCCAATCTGCGGGGCCACTACGACGGCCTGGCATTCAGTGTGCCGGATGCGGCTACGCTGGGTAGCTGCGATGTCGTGTTCTTCGCAACACCCCACGGCGTGGCCCATGCACTGGCTGCTGAGTTGCTGGCGGCCGGCACCCGCGTAATCGATCTATCGGCCGATTTCCGTCTGCAGGATGCCGAAGAGTGGGCCAAATGGTATGGCCAGCCCCACGGTGCCCCTGAGTTGCTTCCGGAGGCTGTGTACGGTTTGCCTGAAGTCAATCGTGAGCAAATCAGAAAGGCGCGGCTCATTGCCGTTCCTGGCTGCTATCCAACTGCGACGCAGCTTGGCTTTATCCCTTTGCTCGAGCGTGGGCTGGCCGATACGTCACGCCTGATTGCTGATTGCAAGTCGGGCGTTAGCGGTGCCGGTCGCGCGGCAAAGATCGGGTCGTTGTTCGCTGAGGCAGGTGAAAGCATGATGGCCTATGCCGTCAAGGGGCACCGGCATCTCCCTGAGATCAGTCAGGGATTGCGCCGTGCGGCCAACCTTGATGTCGGGTTGACCTTCGTTCCACATCTGACACCAATGATTCGAGGCATCCATGCAACGCTGTATGCGACTGTCGCCGATACTTCGGTCGATCTTCAGCGGCTTTACGAGCAGCGCTATGCCGATGAGCCCTTTGTGGACGTGATGCCTGCTGGAAGTCATCCGGAGACGCGCAGCGTTCGCGGGGCAAATGTCTGCCGTATTGCCGTCCATCGGCCTCAGGGCGGAGACTTGGTGGTCGTGCTTTCGGTGATCGACAATCTGGTCAAGGGTGCGTCAGGTCAGGCCGTCCAGAACATGAATATCTTGTTTGGCCTGGACGAGCGGCTGGGGCTTGGCAATGTCGCATTGCTACCCTGAGGCTCCATTCCGGAGCTGCGGGCCAAGGTGCGCTGAATAGTTGACCGGATTTGTCAGGAAAGCCGATAATGCATCGTCAATGCAGTAGGGCGTATCACGCCAGGAGAACCCAATGAGTGTCGAATCCTTCACGCCCACCGCCATCCAGTTCAGTCAGGGGGCTGCGAGCAAGGTGAAGAGCCTCGTCGATGAGGAAGGCAACCCGCGCTTGAAGCTGCGTGTCTTCGTCACGGGTGGTGGCTGCTCGGGTTTTCAATATGGCTTCACTTTCGATGAAGACATTGCCGATGACGATACCGTGATCGAACGGGAGGGCGTCAGTCTGGTGGTTGATCCCATGAGCTATCAGTACTTGGCTGGTGCGGAGGTCGACTACCAGGAAGGCCTGGAAGGCTCTCGTTTCGTCATCAAGAATCCGAATGCCACGACTACTTGCGGATGTGGCCAGTCGTTTTCCATCTGACGTTACGGTTCTGTGCCAGACGCCGTGCGATGCACGGCGTTTTCATTTGTCCTCAAGCCGGATAGATGGCACCCAGGATTCGGCTGCCTCGAGCGCCGGTGACCTGTGGGCGGTTGGCCGGAATTCCTTCCAGGCAGCAGTGGGCCAGCCAGGCGAAAGCCATTGCCTCGACCCAGTCCGGCGGAACGCCGTAACCTTGCGTGCTCTTGACTTCACACTGCGCAAGCAGTGTCTGTAAGCGATGCATCAGGGTGGTGTTATGCGCGCCACCGCCACACACCAGCAGCTCCGTGGTATCGGCTTGTGCCGCCAAGAGCGACTCACTGATACTGCTGGCCGTCAGTTCGAGCAATGTTGCCTGAACGTCCTCTGGGTGCAAGCCCTTGCGGTGTTCGAGGTGAGCATCGAGCCAATCCAGGTTGAACAGCTCACGTCCAGTGCTCTTTGGACCCCTGGCCGTGAAAAAAGCCTCACTGAGCATGGCGGTCAGCAATTCCCGATTCACTGCACCGCTCGCTGCCCAGGCGCCGTTGCGGTCGAAAGGCTGGCCCAGATGCCGCTGTGTCCAGGCATCCATCAGCACGTTACCCGGACCGCAATCGAAACCATAGGACGGCTGACCGGGGGAGAGCAGGCTGAGGTTGCTGAATCCCCCGACGTTGAGAACGGCCCGGGCTTGCTGCGCGTCGCCCCCGAAGAGGGATTCGTGGAAGGCAGGCACCAGCGGAGCGCCCTGGCCGCCGGCAGCGACATCGCGGCGGCGAAAGTCGGCGACGACGGTAATGCCGGTCAGTTCGGCCAGGAGCGCCGGATTGCCGATCTGGATCGTGAAGCCGCGTTGTGGTTCGTGTCTTACGGTTTGTCCGTGGCTGCCGATGGCGCGTATTGCACGCGGGGATATCTGCTGCTGGTCCAGCAGTTCGGCGATGGTTTCCGCAGTCAATCTCACCCACTGTTGCTCGGCGAGTGCCGCTCTAGCCAACTCATCCTGCCCGGAAGAGCATAACGCCAACAGCTCCTGGCGAAGCGCCGTTGGCAGCAATGCGAAGCGCGTTGCCAGCAGTCGGGTGCTGCTGCTCTGTTCGACAAGGGCGACGTCCAGCCCATCCAGACTGGTACCGGACATCACGCCAAGGTAGAAGGGCATGCTTATTGCCTGTTCAGAGCCAGCATGGTGGCCTTTTCTTCGTCCATGCGAGCCATCAGTGGTTGGCTTAGCTGCATGAAGCGTTGCTTCTCGGCCTTGGCGATGGGGTCAGCCATTGGCAGCTTCAGCCCGAGTGGGTCGACATGTACGCCATCGACCTGGAACTCGTAGTGTAGGTGCGGTCCGGTGGACAGGCCGGTGGTCCCGATGTAGCCGATGATCTGACCCTGTTTGACGGCCGATCCATTACGCACGCCTTTGGCAAAACCCTGCATGTGTGCATAGAGGGTTCGGTAACGATGGCCATGCTGGATGATCACGGTATTGCCGTAGCCGCCTTTTCGCCCGGCAAGCAGCACCTTGCCGTCTCCCGCGCTCTTGATCGGCGTCCCGTGGGGAGCCGCATAATCGACGCCTTTGTGCGCCCGGATCTTGTTCAGGATCGGATGCTTGCGGCCATTGGAGAAGCGGGAACTGATCCTGGCGAAATCGACCGGCGTTCGGATGAACGCCTTGCGCATGCTGGTGCCGTCTGCGTTGTAGTAACTGGTCGCGCCATCCTTGTTGGTGTAGCGAACGGCCGAGTACGTCTTGCCTCGGTTGGTAAAGCGCGCGGCAAGGATATTGCCGGTTCCGACGCGCTCGCCGTCTACGGTTTTCTCTTCGTAGATCACCTCGAAACTGTCGCCCTTGCGAATGTCGAGCGCGAAATCGATGTCGTAGCCGAAAACATTGGCTAGGTCCATCGTCAGGTTGTGGCTAAGACCGGCCTGCTTTGCAGCGAGAAACAGGCTGCTGTCGATTTCGCCGCGAGCATAGACGGTGCCGACTTCCGGTTTGATTTGCTCCTTTTTGAAAGCGTACCCGTCAGAGGTCTTCTCCAGCGCAAGAGTTTCCAGGCTGTTGAGTTTGCTGCGTAGGCTCTTCAGTTCGCCTTGCTCGGTCAGCCCGAATTCGAGCATTTGGCCCACTTTCAGCCGGGAAAAACGCTTGGCTTCCTTACTGCTGGAGAGCACCGCATGCAGGGTTGACGAGGGGAGGCCGATCTTGGCAAACACCGTCGACAAGGTATCGCCACTGGCTACGACTATGGTCTTCGTCTGTGGGTCCGCCTGGGGAACTGAGGCCTGAGCTATTGGCTCATTAGAAGGTGCTTCATGCTGGGCTTCTGTCGATGCATCCGGCGCCGGTGTGTGCGCAAAAGGCGAATCCGGTGGGCTTTGTGGATCGGCTTCGGGCGCGGCGGAGAACTGCTCTGAAGATGATTCGAGTTGGAGATCAATGAAGGTCTTCTTGGCTTCGACTTCGCGTGATGGAAATACGAGCAGAGCCAGGCTCAGCAGCGCAGCTACACCACTGGCAGCCAGAAGATGGCTCTTGGGGTAGTTCGGAGCTTTTGATTTGGAAGGCATCATTCGGCTTCTGGCATTTTTGAACGGAAATAACTGTCTAAAATATAAGCAAAGGTCCCCGGAGGCAACCCTTGGGACGGCCGAACTGCCGATTGGTAAGGGGGGGTGTGGCTTGTATTCGGGCCGCGATATTGTAAGGTTGTTGCCCTTTATTAAATGGTACGGGGCATGCCATGAAATCGGTTGAAGAGCAACTGTCGGTGATCAAACGGGGCGCTGATGAGGTGCTCGTCGAGTCGGAGCTGGTCGCCAAGCTTGAGCGAGGCGAGCCTTTGCGCGTCAAGGCTGGATTCGATCCTACTGCCCCCGACCTCCATCTCGGGCATACGGTGCTCATTAATAAGCTGCGCCAGTTTCAGGATCTGGGTCATCAGGTCATCTTTCTTATAGGGGATTTCACCGGGATGATCGGTGACCCTAGCGGCAAAAGCGCGACTAGGCCGCCATTGACTCGAGATCAGGTGCTTGAGAACGCTGAAACCTACAAGACCCAGGTTTTCAAAATCTTGGACCCGGCGAAGACCGAGGTGGCGTTCAATTCGTCTTGGATGGACAGGCTGCAGCCGGCAGATTTCATTCGCCTAGCTTCGCAATACACAGTAGCTCGAATGCTTGAGCGCGACGACTTTAGCAAGCGCTACTCGACCAATCAGCCCATCGCTATCCATGAGTTCCTTTATCCGCTGGTCCAGGGATACGACTCGGTTGCGCTTAAGGCTGATGTCGAGCTTGGTGGTACGGATCAGAAATTCAACCTTCTCATGGGGCGCGAGCTGCAGCGGGTATACGGGCAGGCGTCCCAGTGCGTGGTGACCATGCCGTTGCTTGAGGGCTTGGATGGTGTCAAGAAGATGTCCAAGTCGCTTGGCAATTATGTCGGGATCCAAGAGCTGCCTGGCGTTATGTACAGCAAGCTCGTGTCGATTCCTGACGCGCTAATGTGGCGATATTTTGAGCTGCTCAGCTTTCGCTCAATCGAGGAGGTGGCGGAGTTTCGTGCCGACGTAGAGCGCGGGGCCAATCCTCGGGACATCAAGATCAAGTTGGCAGAGGAAATTGTTGCTCGCTTTCACGGGGAGGAGGCTGCGGCGAGCGCTCATCGATCGGCTGGCAATAGAATGAAAGAGGGCGAGCTCCCGGAAGATCTGCCAGAAATCGAGCTGCAGTCTGACGAGGATATGCCAATCGCATCCGTTCTTAATAAGGCCGGGCTCGTTAAGAACGCTGCGATGGCCCGCGACTTACTGAACTCTGGCGGTGTGCGCGTTGATGGCCAGGTCGTAGATCGTAGCTTTGTGTTCAAGCGTGGCGCAGTCCATGTTTGCCAGGCGGGTAAGAAGTCGTTTGCCCGTATCGTGCTGGCGACGGAATAAAACTGAAATAAACGGTTGACGTTGATTCTCAGGCCCCTATAATGCGCACCACTTCCGGCGCAGTCCTTAAGCAAAACCTCTTGTAAATCAAAAGGTTAGCGAAAAAAAAGGGTTGCACGGATGGCGGATTCGAGTAGAATGCGCCGAGCTGACAGGGT
>NZ_KK020676.1:1804265-1807344 GCF_000307775.2 Stutzerimonas stutzeri KOS6
GCGCACCCCTGATAAGGGTGAGGTCGGCAGTTCGAATCTGCCCAGACCCACCAATCGAAGGGGCCATAGCTCAGCTGGGAGAGCGCCTGCTTTGCACGCAGGAGGTCAGCGGTTCGATCCCGCTTGGCTCCACCATAACTCTAGTCGCCGAAAGCTCAGAAATGAGTGTTTACCAAGATGATTGTTGATTGCTTGGTTGGAACACTGATTTCTGGACTTTGCGCCAGAACTGTTCTTTAAAAATTTGGGTATGTGATAGAAGTAGATTTGAGTGGTCACTTTCACTGGTGATTATTCAAGTCAAGGTAAAATTTGCGTGTTCTCTATGCAAATTTTCGGCGAATGTCGTCTTCACGTTATAGACAGTAACCAGATTGCTTGGGGTTATATGGTCAAGTGAAGAAGCGCATACGGTGGATGCCTTGGCAGTCAGAGGCGATGAAAGACGTGGTAGCCTGCGAAAAGCTTCGGGGAGTCGGCAAACAGACTTTGATCCGGAGATGTCTGAATGGGGGAACCCAGCCATCATAAGATGGTTATCACACACTGAATACATAGGTGTGTGAGGCGAACCAGGGGAACTGAAACATCTAAGTACCCTGAGGAAAAGAAATCAACCGAGATTCCCTTAGTAGTGGCGAGCGAACGGGGATTAGCCCTTAAGCTTCTTTGATTTTAGCGGAACGCTCTGGAAAGTGCGGCCATAGTGGGTGATAGCCCTGTACGCGAAAGGATCTTAGAAGTGAAATCGAGTAGGACGGAGCACGAGAAACTTTGTCTGAATATGGGGGGACCATCCTCCAAGGCTAAATACTACTGACTGACCGATAGTGAACCAGTACCGTGAGGGAAAGGCGAAAAGAACCCCGGAGAGGGGAGTGAAATAGAACCTGAAACCGTATGCGTACAAGCAGTGGGAGCCTACTTTGTTAGGTGACTGCGTACCTTTTGTATAATGGGTCAGCGACTTATTTTCAGTGGCGAGCTTAACCGAATAGGGGAGGCGTAGCGAAAGCGAGTCTTAATAGGGCGTCTAGTCGCTGGGAATAGACCCGAAACCGGGCGATCTATCCATGGGCAGGTTGAAGGTTAGGTAACACTGACTGGAGGACCGAACCGACTACCGTTGAAAAGTTAGCGGATGACCTGTGGATCGGAGTGAAAGGCTAATCAAGCTCGGAGATAGCTGGTTCTCCTCGAAAGCTATTTAGGTAGCGCCTCGTGTATCACTGCTGGGGGTAGAGCACTGTTTCGGCTAGGGGGTCATCCCGACTTACCAAACCGATGCAAACTCCGAATACCAGCAAGTGTCAGCACGGGAGACACACGGCGGGTGCTAACGTCCGTCGTGAAAAGGGAAACAACCCAGACCGTCAGCTAAGGTCCCAAAATCCTGGTTAAGTGGGAAACGATGTGGGAAGGCTTAGACAGCTAGGAGGTTGGCTTAGAAGCAGCCACCCTTTAAAGAAAGCGTAATAGCTCACTAGTCGAGTCGGCCTGCGCGGAAGATGTAACGGGGCTCAAACCAGGTACCGAAGCTACGGGCTCATCGTAAGATGAGCGGTAGAGGAGCGTTCTGTAAGCCTGTGAAGGTCAGTTGAGAAGCTGGCTGGAGGTATCAGAAGTGCGAATGCTGACATGAGTAACGACAATGCGAGTGAAAAACTCGCACGCCGAAAGACCAAGGGTTCCTGCGCAACGTTAATCGACGCAGGGTGAGTCGGTCCCTAAGGCGAGGCTGAAGAGCGTAGTCGATGGGAAACGGGTTAATATTCCCGTACTTCTAGTTACTGCGATGGGGGGACGGAGAAGGCTAGGCCAGCAAGGCGTTGGTTGTCCTTGTTTAAGGTGGTAGGCAGAGATCTTAGGTAAATCCGGGATCTTAATGCCGAGAGCTGATGACGAGCTTTCTTTTAGAAAGCGAAGTGGTTGATGCCATGCTTCCAGGAAAAGCCTCTAAGCTTCAGGTAACTAGGAACCGTACCCCAAACCGACACAGGTGGTTGGGTAGAGAATACCAAGGCGCTTGAGAGAACTCGGGTGAAGGAACTAGGCAAAATGGCACCGTAACTTCGGGAGAAGGTGCGCCGGTGAGGGTGAAGTATTTACTACGTAAGCCCATGCCGGTCGAAGATACCAGGCCGCTGCGACTGTTTATTAAAAACACAGCACTCTGCAAACACGAAAGTGGACGTATAGGGTGTGACGCCTGCCCGGTGCCGGAAGGTTAATTGATGGGGTTAGCGCAAGCGAAGCTCTTGATCGAAGCCCCGGTAAACGGCGGCCGTAACTATAACGGTCCTAAGGTAGCGAAATTCCTTGTCGGGTAAGTTCCGACCTGCACGAATGGCGTAACGATGGCGGCGCTGTCTCCACCCGAGACTCAGTGAAATTGAAATCGCTGTGAAGATGCAGTGTATCCGCGGCTAGACGGAAAGACCCCGTGAACCTTTACTATAGCTTTGCACTGGACTTTGAATTTGCTTGTGTAGGATAGGTGGGAGGCTTTGAAGCGTGGACGCCAGTTCGCGTGGAGCCAACCTTGAAATACCACCCTGGCAACTTTGAGGTTCTAACTCTGGTCCGTTATCCGGATCGAGGACAGTGTATGGTGGGTAGTTTGACTGGGGCGGTCTCCTCCTAAAGAGTAACGGAGGAGTACGAAGGTGCGCTCAGACCGGTCGGAAATCGGTCGTAGAGTATAAAGGCAAAAGCGCGCTTGACTGCGAGACAGACACGTCGAGCAGGTACGAAAGTAGGTCTTAGTGATCCGGTGGTTCTGTATGGAAGGGCCATCGCTCAACGGATAAAAGGTACTCCGGGGATAACAGGCTGATACCGCCCAAGAGTTCATATCGACGGCGGTGTTTGGCACCTCGATGTCGGCTCATCACATCCTGGGGCTGAAGCCGGTCCCAAGGGTATGGCTGTTCGCCATTTAAAGTGGTACGCGAGCTGGGTTTAGAACGTCGTGAGACAGTTCGGTCCCTATCTGCCGTGGACGTTTGAGATTTGAGAGGGGCTGCTCCTAGTACGAGAGGACCGGAGTGGACGAACCTCTGGTGTTCCGGTTGTCACG
>NZ_KK020676.1:1807860-1811242 GCF_000307775.2 Stutzerimonas stutzeri KOS6
TCGAGCTCCCTGAAGGGCCGTCGAAGACTACGACGTTGATAGGTTGGGTGTGTAAGCGCTGTGAGGCGTTGAGCTAACCAATACTAATTGCCCGTGAGGCTTGACCATATAACACCCAAACAATTTGGCTGTTAGACGGTAAGTCGACAAACAAACCGAAAATTTGCAAGAACACGCAATACCTGTATATCACATACCCAATTCGCTGCAGCGGCTAAACCCCGAGGCAGCAACCGAATTGCTTGACGACCATAGAGCGTTGGAACCACCTGATCCCATCCCGAACTCAGTAGTGAAACGACGCATCGCCGATGGTAGTGTGGGGTTTCCCCATGTGAGAGTAGGTCATCGTCAAGCTCCTATTACAAACCCCCGATCGGCTAACGCCGGTCGGGGGTTTGCTTTTGCGCGTCTAAAAAATGCGATGTAGGCACTTTGCGTGGGTATCGATATTATTCGGGCCTCGTTAAAGGGGGTGGCATGAACAGGCTTTTAAGGTTGCTCCAAGATGGCAGGTTCCATTCCGGGCTCGAGTTGGGCGAGGCGCTTGGGGTAAGCCGCAGTGCGGTCTGGAAGCATCTGCAGCGACTGGAAACCGAAACCGGGCTGCCACTGTATAAGGTTCCGGGGCGGGGGTATCGGTTGGCAGAGCCGATATCCTTGCTTGATGCGGATTTGCTAATTCCGCACTTTGAAGGGCTTCACTGGGGGCTGGTGGTCCATGAATCCGTTGATTCTACAAATGCCGAGGCTCTCCGGGCGTTGCAGCGCGGAGTGCCGGCCCCTTTCGTTGTGCTCACAGAGGCACAGACCGCCGGTAGGGGGCGTCGTGGACGTGCCTGGATAAGTCCCTTTGGGCTTAATTTATATTGCAGTCTGGTAATCAAGGTGCAAGGAGGCCCTCGTCAGCTCTCAGGCATGAGCTTGGTTGTGGGCTTGGCCGTGATGCAGGCGCTACGCCTGGCCGGCGTTGCTCAGGTTGGTTTGAAGTGGCCTAACGATGTTTATGCCGATGGAAAGAAGGTCGCTGGTGTGCTCTTGGAGCTAACCGGTGATCCCGCAGACGCATGTCATGTGGTGATCGGTATCGGTATTAACGTGAACATGCTCGTCGCCGAGGGCATCGATCAGCCTTGGACCTCTATGAGGTCATCAGTGGGTATGATCAATCGAAACGAGTTGGTCGTATCCTTGAGTGATCTGCTTAAGCGGTACCTGGATCGGCATGCTTCTCTTGGCTTTTCAGCGCTGAAGAATGAATGGGAGGCCAGCCACATATGGCAGTCTCGTGATTGTACGCTCAGTACTGGAGCGCAAGACTTCTCCGGGACTGTCTTGGGTGTTGATAATCAGGGGGCGCTTCGGTTGAACGTGAATGGCGAGGAGCGTTCGTTCAGTGGTGGGGAGCTTAGCTTGAGGCTGGCACGATGATTCTTGAGCTGGATTGTGGGAACACCCTGATCAAATGGCGGATATGCGAGCTGATTACGAATACGGTTGTCGCGCAGGGCTCCTCGTGTTTGGTTGATGATCTGGTTGCTGCGCTTTCCACTCTCTCTGAGGTGAGTATCTCTCGGGCAAGATTGGTGAGTGTGCGTAGCGACGAGCAGACGGAGTTGGTGTGTTCACGGCTTTCTCTTGCGTTGGGGATCCAGGTTTCCCGGGCAATGCCGACGCCGCAGCTTGGTGGTGTGGTTAACGGGTATATCGAATACGAGCAGCTTGGTATGGACCGTTGGCTGGCGATTGTTGGCGCCTATCAGGTCAAAGGTGGCCCAATGCTGGTGGTCGACTTGGGGACGGCTGTTACGGTTGATTTGGTCGATGCTCAAGGAAAACACCTCGGTGGGTATATTTGTCCAGGCATTTCCTTGCTTCGCCATCTGCTCAAGTCCCACACCCAGCGAATTAGATACTCCGAGGATGCAGGGGTGCATATCAGTGAGCTCGCCCCCGGGTGCTCTACTGCGCAGGCCGTTGAGCGGGGGTGCTTGATGATGCTGCGCAGTTTTGTTGATGCTCAGATCCAGCAGGCGCCGACTTATCTCGGCGATCATTTCGAGGTCTATGCTACGGGCGGCGACGCGGCGCTGATTGACGATATCGCCGGGGTGCGGTGTGTGCCGGATCTGGTGTTCCGTGGTTTGGCTATCGCCTGCCCCTAGTCGCTTCACTGAAGAGTCGAGATCTGCATGCGTTGGTTTTTTCTCCTGCTAGTGCTTTTGAATGCTTTCTTCTGGGTGCAGCACCAGTATCAGGCCCCCGTTCGGGTCAAGGAAGTGGCCCCGCTTGATGTTTACGGCCGTGCTAATGACGGCATCAAGCTGCTCAGTGAGTCGCAGCCTCTGGAGCGCAGGGAGGAGGTGGTGCCGGGGCATCAGGCCGAAGATACGTGTTTGTTTCTTGGGGGCTTCGATGAGGAGCGCGCTGCCGCCTCATTGGAGCAGAGGCTGCTGAGCCTGGATGTTCAGTCAGACCTCCAGGTGGTAGATACGGCTGGTAGTGTTGATTATTGGGTGTATCTGCCGCCTCTTGCCTCAAGGCAGGCTTCCTTGCGGCAACTTCGTGAGCTGCAAAGCCGCAGTATTGATAGCTACATAATTACGGTCGGTGATCTTGCCAACGGCATTTCGCTTGGAATCTTTTCGCGCAAGGACTCAGCTGAGGGCGTGGTTGCTCGCCTTCGAGAAGTGGACTACGTGGCATTGATGCGTGAGCTGCCGAGAATGCATCGTAAGTATTGGGTTCGGGTAGCTGCTGCGAGCCGTCATCAGGTAGGTGATGCGTTATTAAGTGCGCTGAAGGTGGATATGCCCGCATTGCAGCATCAGCAGATGTCTTGTGCAGTTGCATCTTCAGGTTAGTTTGCATAGAATGGCGCCCGCTTCGCAACGAGGGTAGATGTCTCGCTCGCGAAGCGGCTGTCAGTAAAGCTAACCTCAAGATTTATATGAGAAAATGCTTGACAGCTGGGTGGCAAGTGATGAAAATGCCGCCTCACTTTGGAGGGGTTCCCGAGCGGCCAAAGGGATCAGACTGTAAATCTGACGTCATAGACTTCGAAGGTTCGAATCCTTCCCCCTCCACCAGATTCAAGCGTAAGCTTCGGCGTTCGCGGGTATAGTTTAGTGGTAGAACCTCAGCCTTCCAAGCTGATGATGCGGGTTCGATTCCCGCTACCCGCTCCAGCTTCGATGGTTACGGATTGCTTCGCTCATGTAGCTCAGTTGGTAGAGCACACCCTTGGTAAGGGTGAGGTCAGCGGTTCAAATCCGCTCATGAGCTCCAAACATCAAAGGCAGATATGTGAATATCTGCCTTTGTTTTAATGGTGGCGTGACTAGCTCAATTCAACGATGGGAGACGGTCTCGATGGCTAAAG
>NZ_KK020676.1:1811342-1890832 GCF_000307775.2 Stutzerimonas stutzeri KOS6
GGGCTACCGCGATGCGCCACTGCACGATGTATCTGGCTGAGAATGTGCGTAAAATTCTTGAAGTTTTTCGGTCTTATTACGAGCGCATACACAGTGGAAATTTTCAAAGAGTTTACTTTCGAGTCGGCACATCGGCTACCCAATGTCCCCCAAGGGCACAAGTGCGGGCGTCTACATGGACATTCCTTTCGTGTCGCCTTATATATCAGTGGTCCAGTCGATCCTCATACTGGATGGATTCGTGATTTTGGCGAGCTCAAGGCCATATTCAGGCCATTGTACGAGCGGCTCGACCATAACTACTTGAACGACATTCCAGGACTGGAGAACCCGACCAGCGAGAATCTCGCTAAGTGGATCTGGGATGAGCTGAAGCCCCTGCTTCCTGAACTCTCTCGCATTCGGATCCACGAAACCTGCACAAGTGGCTGCGAGTATGCAGGCGACTGATTGATCCGCTAATTAGCTGTGGTGCTGACGGCGCCTCTCGGCTTTGACAGCTGCAGTTTCATGCTGCAGAGTACCGCGCTTTTTAAATGCGACTTCGGTCGGTTATATGGAGAGTACGAATGAACGCAGTGGTTGCGGCTGTCGGCATTATGCTGATCTTGAGTCTTTGCCGCGTGCATGTGGTGGTGGCGTTGATTACTGGTGCCATGGCTGGAGGGTTGATAGGTGGTTTGGGTGTCGAGGGTAGTCTGGCTGCTTTCAACAAGGGGTTGGGGGGCGGCGCAACGGTCGCCTTGTCGTACGCATTACTAGGCGCTTTTGCCGTTGCCATAGCCAAGAGTGGTTTGGCTCATGCGCTTGCTGACAAAGCACTGACACTGGTTGGTCGGCAAGGGACTCAGGGGGCCGGAGCCGTCAAGTGGATGATGATCGCTTTGCTGCTAGCGGTAGCCGTTTCATCACAGAACATTTTGCCGATTCATATTGCTTTTATTCCCTTGTTGGTCCCTCCGCTGCTCTATGTACTATCGAGACTGAAAATTGATAGACGCTTGATTGCGTGCGTTCTAGCGTTCGGACTTATCACTCCCTACATGTTCTTGCCGGTTGGATTCGGCAATATTTTCTTGAATGAAATTTTGCTGGCGAACGTGGCCAAGAGTGGAGTCGACGTCACCGGCGTCAAGGTCACTCATGCTATGTTCATTCCTGCAATGGGTATGCTCGCAGGACTGTTGATTGCCCTGTATAGCTACCGCAAGCCGCGAGAATATGATCTTGGGCGTATCGAGCAGGTTGAAAAGACCAGCGTTAAGTGCAGCCCGATCACCGTAATGGTGGCTGCGATCGCTGTTGCCGCCGCCTTTGTGATCCAGCTTTGGCTGGATTCGATGATCCTGGGAGCGCTTGCCGGGTTCGTCATTTTTTCCGTTTCCGGCGTGGTCCGCTGGCGTGAGGCTGATGATCTCTTCACCGAAGGGATGAAGATGATGGCCATGATCGGCTTCATCATGATCGCTGCCGCGGGATTTGCCGAGGTAATGCGTGAGACGGGCGAGGTGAAGCAGCTCGTTGACGCGTCTGCTCAGTGGATTGGTAATAGTAAGGCCGTAGGTGCCTTGCTGATGCTGTTGGTCGGCTTGCTGGTCACCATCGGCATTGGCTCCTCTTTTTCTACGGTTCCGATTATTGCGGCGATTTTCGTCCCGCTTGGTTTGGAGCTGGGTTTCAGTCCATTGGCAATCGTGAGTCTGGTCGGCACTGCGGGTGCTCTGGGGGATGGAGGGTCGCCCGCTTCGGATTCTACGCTGGGTCCAACGGCAGGCCTGAACGCCGATGGGCAGCATAATCATATCTGGGACACTGTCGTGCCCACCTTTTTGCATTACAACCTGCCGCTTTTGGCATTCGGCTGGCTGGCTGCAATGACTTTGTAGCCCCTCGATCGGTATGTCGGGCGCTCGCTTTAAGCCAGACACATTTGCCGATTTCTCTACGTACCGCACTCGCTCTGCCGCTCGTTGACTAATAAAGGAATACGCAGCGGCAGAGTCGGTCATGGTCAATTCAAGACTTGAGCAAAAGGTCTTTCTTTCGCTCTTGGTGGTGGTGTCTTTCGCCTTTGGTTGGATACTGCTGCCATTCTACGGAGCGGTCTTCTGGGCGGTGATACTTGCCATCATTTTTGCGCCGCTGCAGCGATACCTGTACCGGCGTTTCAGCCAGCGCCGTAACCTGACTGCGCTACTCACCTTGCTGGTTTGCCTGCTCGTCGCCGTGTTGCCGGTGATCCTGATTACGGGGATGCTGGTGCAGGAGGTTGCAACCCTTTACAAGCGAATAGAGAGTGGCGAGCTCGATGTGGGCCGCTGGGTAGCTGGTCTGCGTGAGCTGCTCCCTCAGTCTGTTCAATTGCAGTTGCAACGCTTCGGATTTGGCGACCTTGACGACATGCGTGATCGTCTGGCCTCAGGCGCCTTGGAGGGAAGCCAGTTTCTGGCGACCCAGGCGTTCAGCTTTGGCCAAGGGACGTTTCAGTTTCTGGTCAGCTTCTTCGTGATGCTTTATCTATTGTTCTTCCTCATCCGAGATGGGCGCGACCTGGTTGCGAAAATTCGGAAAGCCATCCCGCTCAGCGACACTCAGAAACGACGCCTTTTCAACAAGTTCACTCGAGTGGTTCGTGCGACGGTGAAGGGCAATATCGTCGTTGCCGTGACGCAAGGTGTGTTGGGCGGAATCATATTCGCCGTACTGGGGATCTCAGGTGCGTTGTTGTGGGGAGTATTGATGGCCTTTTTGTCCTTGTTGCCAGCGGTAGGGGCGGGACTGATCTGGACGCCTGTGGCCATCTACTTCCTGATGACCGGCGCTATCTGGCAGGGCGTGATACTTACGCTTTACGGCGTGCTGGTGATTGGCCTGGTGGACAATATTCTCAGGCCGATTCTAGTGGGCAAGGATACGAAAATGCCGGATTACGTCGTGCTGATTTCGACCTTGGGTGGGTTGGCATTGTTCGGCCTGAATGGGTTCGTTATCGGGCCCCTGGTTGCCGCACTTTTCATTTCAACCTGGGGGCTTTTTACTACGCCGGACGAGCCCTTCGCAGACCAGTGAATACGATGAAGGGGCCTGGCTCACCAGGCCCCGAATGACTACATCAGCCGTTTTCCATCGTCGCGGGTGATGATGACCGTGGCGGACCTGGGCCTGCGCCCGGCACCATCCGGCCAGCTGCTGGTATAGCTTGTCGACGTCGAGCCTTCACCGGGATGCTGGATGTTCACGAACAGTGTTCTGAAGTCTGGTGTTGCCGTTATCCCGGTCACTTCCGCTCCCAACGGGCCGACGAGGAATCGCTTGGTCTCGCCAGTGGCGGGATCGGACACCAGCATCTGGTTGTTTCCAAATGGCCCGGTTTGCAGTTGACTGCCACTCATATCCGTCTGAATCCACAGGCGGCCTTCATCATCGAACCAAAGCCCATCCGGACTGGCCATGATGTTGCTGTTATCCAGCGCGCGTCCTGTCGGGGAGCGGCTGTCGCTTTCGGGACCTGCTAGGAGGTAAATGTCCCAGTTGAATCGGGTGCCCGCGAAATCACGGCTGGCTTCGTGCCAGCGGATGATATGGCCAAACGTGTTGGGTGTTCTTGGATTGGAAGGGGTTGCCTCCTGTCGGCTGCTGTTGTTGGTAAGCGTGAAGTAGACTTCGCCGGTATCCGGGTGGACGGCGCCCCATTCCGGGCGATCCATCTTGGTGGCGCCGACGATATCGGCAGCCAGTCGGGTGTTTACGAGCACCTCCCCCTGATCAGCGAACTGCACACCGGCAGCCTGGCAGGCTCGCTGAAACTCCGGGCTGGCATGATCCAGTGCAAGCCAGTCACCGCTACCGTCGGGATTGAAGCGTGCGACATAGAGCGTGCCATCATCCAGCAGACGACCATCGCTGTGCTGTGGCCGGTATCGATCCCTGCTGGCGTACTTGTAGATGTATTCATTCTGCGAGTCGTCGCCGGAATAGCAGACAATGGGGCGTCCTGGCTTTACTGGCGCGAACACCAGGCCTTCATGGGCGAAACGGCCTAGGGCGGTATGCTTGATCGGGGTAGAGGTGGGGTCGAAGGGGTCTATTTCGACTATCCAGCCGAACGTGTTCGGCTCGTTCCGGTAATCGGCTTGTGCGTCTGTCGCGCTACGCGTTGCGTTGAAACGCTCGAACTCGTCGCCCGCCACGGTTTCCCAGCCGTAGCGACTGCTGTCGCGTACTCCGTAGCGATCGAGTTCACGCGGCAGCTCGGCATCAGCGCTGGCGAAGTATCCGGCCCAGTTCTCTTCGCAGGTGAGGTAGGTGCCCCAGGGCGTATGTCCGTTGGCGCAGTTGTTGAGGGTACCCCGGGTAGAGGTACCGCTCGGGCTGTAGCGGGTGCGCATCAACGCATGGCCGCGTGCGGGACCTTCGATTCGCATCGGCGTCGCGCCTGTGATGCGGCGATTCCGCGCTGTTGGCAACACGGACCATTCGCCACGAGGGCCTCGCCTTATTTCCACGACCGAGACGCCATGAGCATTGATCTCCTTGCGAACCTCGTCGACATCTACACGCTTGCTATCCAACACGGTCGGGCCGTTGCGGTGAAGCAGAGGTGCATCGATGTACTCGTGATTGAGTACCAGCAGGCCGTGATCGCTCTGCCGTCCGCCGTGCTTTGCATTCATCGGAAAGAAATGCATTCCGTCGTGATGCATGCCTACCTGCTGGGCCTGGTCTTCTGCGCTGTTGCTGGCATCTTCCAGCCAGGCTGGGTAGCTCCCGGTGATGGGGGTACCCCACGGTATGAAGGCTGTCGCGGAGTATTGAGCGGGCACGGTGATGATATCGGCACGGGTTACGGCAACCGGAGCGAAGGGCAGGCGGCGGCGCCTGAAGGGCATTTCCTTGAGGCCGCGGGACGCTGGCTCAGCTGCCTGGGCAAGACCTGGGAAGGACGCGCCGAGAAAGGCCAAGGCGCTTATGGTTGCGCTCCCAGCCAGCACTTTTCGGCGGCCGACGGATATCACGTCCTGAATATGTGGATTCGTGGAATGGTTGCTGGGTAACTCGTCCCCGTTACCGAACAGAATGTCGTTGTTGTCAGTAATCACGGCGCAGCTCCATACGATTGTTGTCGGAGTCATGACGCTAGATTCCCTATGCGACAACAGAATGACACTTTTCCGTTGCCCGACGAAGTGTCAATGCAGTGGCTTTGTACCCACAAAAAAGAAGGCCTCGGCATATGCCGAGGCCTTCTCAAACACCGCAGCCAGGGAAGACTGCGAACCGGCTCTTAGTGGAACTGGTTCATGGTGTTGTCTTTACCGCTTGCCTTCAGGGCAGCTTCGCCAGCGAAGTATTCCTTGTGGTTGTCACCGATGTCGGAGCCAGCCATGTTCTGGTGCTTGACGCAGGCGATACCCTGACGCAGTTCCTGACGCTGGACGCCCTTGACGTAGGCCAGCATGCCCTGGTCGGCGAAGTACCCCTTGGCCAGATTGTCGGTGGACAGTGCGGCAGTGTGGTAGGTCGGCAGGGTGATCAGGTGGTGGAAGATGCCGGCGTGAGCGGAACCATCGCGCTGGAAGGTACGGATCTTCTCGTCTGCAACCTGAGCCAGTTCGGTTTCGTCATACTCGACGCTCATCAGCTTGGCACGGTCGTAGGCGGAGACGTCCTTGCCTTCGGCAACGAACGCGTCGAACACCTGCTGACGGAAGTTCAGGGTCCAGTTGAACGACGGGCTGTTGTTGTAGACCAGCTTGGCATTCGGGATGACTTCGCGGATGCGATCGACCATGGCCTTGATCTGGCCAACGTGCGGCTTCTCGGTCTCGATCCACAGCAGGTCGGCGCCGTTCTGCAGGCTGGTGATGCAGTCCAGTACGCAGCGGTCTTCACCAGTGCCCTTGCGGAACTGGAACAGGTTGGACGGCAGACGCTTCGGACGCAGCAGCTTGCCTTCACGCTTGATGACGACGTCGCCATTGCCCAACTCGGCTTCGGAGATTTCTTCGCAGTCGAGGAACGAGTTGTACAGGTCGCCCAGGTCGCCCGGCTCTTTGGTCACGGCGATCTGCTTGGTCAGGCCGGCGCCCAGGGAGTCGGTACGCGCAACAATGACGCCGTTGTCGATGCCCAGCTCAAGGAAGGCGTAACGAACGGCTGCGATCTTGGCGAGGAAGTCGGCGTGCGGAACGGTCACTTTGCCGTCCTGATGGCCGCACTGCTTCTCGTCGGAAACCTGGTTCTCGATCTGGATGCAGCAAGCGCCTGCTTCAATCATGCGCTTGGCCAGCAGGTAGGTGGCTTCCGGGTTACCGAAGCCGGCATCGATGTCGGCGATGATCGGTACGATGTGGGTTTCGTAGTTGTCGATCTGGTTCTGGATCTCGGCAGCCTTGGCGTTGTCGCCTGCTTCACGAGCCGCGTCCAGTGCGGTGAACAGCAGGTCCAGCTCGCGGCTATCGGCCTGGCGCAGGAAGGTGTAGAGCTCTTCGATCAGATCGGAAACGGCTGTCTTCTCGTGCATGGACTGGTCCGGCAGCGGGCCGAACTCGGAACGCAGAGCAGCGACCATCCAGCCGGACAGGTAGAGGTAGCGCTTGTTGGTGGTCTTCAGGTGCTTCTTGATGGAGATCAGCTTCTGCTGACCGATGAAGCCGTGCCAGCAGCCGAGGGACTGCGTGTAGACGGACGAGTCGGCGTCGTACTCGGCCATGTCCTTGCGCATGATGTCGGCGGTGTACTGAGCGATTTCCAGACCGGTCTTGAAGCGGTTCTGGGCGCGCATGCGAGCGACGGACTCAGGGTTGATGGCGGCCCAGCTGCTGCCGTATTGCTCTTTCAGGGCGGCAACTGCCTTGATGTCGTCTTGATATGCGGACATGTTCAATCCTTCAAAAATGAGTGTGGTTGAGCACCGACTTTTTCCCACCGAAACCTACGTGCTATCGCTGATCAGTGCGGGCAACACGCGGCAGAGCGTCGAAATATCGACCGGGACGAGGATGAACCGAGAGAAGGGGGGATACGATCGCCGGGCTGGTTCCGGTTGCTGCGCCCACAGCCGGCGTGGCTGCCGTGTGCGCTACAACAACGAGAAGCTGTCAGTCTGGCCGATACGTCAATCGCTACCCCGTCCCTCAGGACGACTCGTTCCAGTCGCAACCTCGTCAGTCCGCCTTGTGGGCAGTACAGTCACGGAGCGGCTCGGCTGGTTGGCTGGAGCACGCCCCGGAGACCCTTGCCAGGGCCCCTGGTTAGCGGGAGCGGGGCAATAATGCGCCGCTGGAAAAGCGTCGTCAATTGCTTTGTAGTGTTTTTTTTAAGTCACTACATTTTTCGATTGAGGCGTCGGGGTGGCTGGTATTCAGTCCAGAACATCCACCTTCAGGCGCATGGACAGGTTCTGGCTGCCCTGTGTCGAGTAGCGCTGCAGAGTCCCGTCCTGCTCGGAGCTGGCGCTTTCATCGATACCGCCAACGGTGATCCATTCGCCGACGCGGCCGCTGACGCGAGTATCGGCGTTCTGCACCTCGACAACGCCGCTATTACCCTGCGAGAGCCGGTCACGTGTGCTGCTGATGGTGATCTGCACGCGGTCACCCTGCAGCGTGGCGGTGGCATAGAAACCCCGGAGAACGTCGCGATATTGCGTCTCTTGGTAGACCTGGCCGTAGCTGTCTGCGCTTCGGGACGTCAGCGGCACGCTCTGGCCGACCTGAATTAGCGCGGGATAACCCTCGCTGGCCTGGATCTGCTGAATACCTCCGTCGCGGCTGTTGGTACTGCGGCGAATGATGCGAAGCTGGTCCCGTCCGGCGACTTCGCCTCTACCGGTCTCCAGTTCCACGTTGCCGGAGCGCACCGAACCATCTATTCGATAACCCTGGGCGGCGCTGCTAGCCGAGTCCTGGGTTTCGACACTGATCAGCAGCCGTTTTGGCTCGACATCCAGTTGATCGATGACCTGGCGCAGCTCGCTGATCAGCGAATCCGGTGCGTTGATGATCAGCTGGCTGCCATAGGCCGTGACTCTGCCCTGGTCGCCAAGCACGGATTCGGCCACGACGAGCACGTCTTCGGCCATGCGATTGTTGAGCTGGATGACCTCAGTCGCCGCCTGCAACGGAAGGCAGGTGCTGAGCGCAAGGGCCGCCAGCAGGATACGAGGGCTCATAGCAGGAAACTCCGCAGGTTGGCATCCGATAGTCCATGCGCCCACGCCTTGTCGAACTCGGCCTGGCGTCCGCGCACCCGTGCGAGGTCTCGATACCAGGCATGGCCGTCGTATTGCTCGGCGCTGGGGCGCTCCAGCAGAGCGCAGTCGTCAGCGATGAGATAGGTATCGCTCTGTCCGGGGAAGTCTGGGTTCAGCTTACGGATATGTACACTGCTGGTCAGGCGGCGGGCAAGCTGCAAAAGGTAATGGCCTTCCTTGACTGCGCGCGTGGGGTCGCCGACGAGGATGCGCAGTTGATTGCGAGGATGAGCCAGTAGAAGGCGAGTGCAGGCCTGCTGGACGCTGCTGTGGTGATAGAGCCAGGGTTCCAGGTCCGGGCTGTAGATGCACAGCGTTCGTGTGGCCTGCTGCAGCATGGCCAACGCGTGCCGGCGAACCTCGCTCGGTTCGCTGAAGCGTTGCATCGTGGTGTCTTGCCCGAGCTGGAAGGGCGCTGCCTCCCATGCCTGGGGGTTGTGGACAGCAAAACGCCCCGGGGAGTGAAAGTCGATAGCCGGCAATTCGGTCTGATCAATTCTTTCGTCCGGGGCGTTATCGCTCATATGGATTCAATGGCTCCGACGTAACATGTCCACATGCGGAATGCCGGCTTCGAGAAATTCGTCGCTGACGACTTCAAAGCCAAGGCGTTCGTAGAAGGCCGTGGCGTGAACCTGGGCAGTCAACGTCTGTTCGCTCAGGCCGCGGCGTTCGGCTTCGGTAATGGCTGCACGCATCAGCGCATCACCGACGTTCATGCCGCGCCAGTCGCGCAGTACGGCTACCCGTCCGATCTGTCCGTCGGCGAGCAGCCGCGCGGTGCCGATCGGGTAGTCGCCTTCCAGCGCGAGAAAGTGAATGGCGTCGGCGTCATCGGCATCCCATTCCTGCTCTGGCGGCACCGCTTGCTCGGCGATGAACACCGCTTCGCGGATGCGCCGCAGTTCGGTGTTGTCCTGCTGCCAGTCGGCGATCCGTACCTGAATGCTATTCATCAGCAAACTCCAGACTTCCTTGTTTGACCAGTTCGTACAAGAGGCCGCGGCTATCGTCGTCGCTCAGCCATTGGCCGACATTTTCGATGTGCAGCGCATCGGCCGAGCAAATCAGCTTCAGCAGGTCGCGCAGCTTAGAGGGAAGCAGGCGGCTCTGGCCACTGGCGAACAGAAGCAGGCCGATGTCCACCTCGCTCCAGGCCAGGCGTGCCGCGGGGTTACGGACCAGTACGGCACCATCCTCCAGCGCCGAAAGCAGGTCGTCCTCACTCAGTTCGGGGCCTTCGACCCGCTCCGGGTAGCGCGGTTCGGTCATGAATTGGCCGAACCATGTGAGCAGCAGGCGCTCGTCGTTCATGTGTTCGGCAAGCAGGGCCTTGAGCCGGTCCAGCGCGTCGCTCTGAATCTGGTAGGGGTCGTCGGTTGGCTGCAGGTCGGCGTCACTGTAACGATCCTCGTCGGGCAGGAACTGTGCGAGGAAGTCGGTGAAGTGGGTCAGGACCTCGGCCGCGCTCGGTGCGCGGAATCCAATCGAATAGGTCATGCATGCATCTTCAGCGGTGCCGAAGTGGGCAAGGCGAGGGGGCAGGTAAAGCATGTCACCTGGCTCCAGTACCCACTCATCGGTGCCCTGGAAATCGGCAAGAATCCGGAGGTCGCCATGGGCGAGCAGCGGGCTCTCGCTGTCGCACATCTGGCCAATGCGCCAGCGGCGTTGGCCGTGGGCCTGCAACAGGAACACGTCGTAGTTATCGAAATGCGGGCCGACACCGCCGCCGGGTGCGGCATAGCTGATCATCACGTCGTCGATGCGCCAGTTGGGCAGGAAGCGGAAATGCTCGATCAACTCGGCTACATCCGGAACCAGCTGATCCACCGCCTGGACCAGCAAGGTCCAGTCACGCTCCGGGAGTTTCTGGTAGGTATCTTCGGCAAAGGGACCGCGGCGCAGTTCCCAGGGGCTTTGGCCGTGCTCGATGACGAGGCGGGACTCGACGTCTTCCTCCAAGGAGAGGCCGGCAAGTTCGTCCGGCGAAACCGGGCTTTGGAAATCCGCAATGGCCTGGCGGATGAGCAACGGTTTCTTTTGCCAGTAGTCGCGCAGAAATTCTCGCGCGCTGATACCGCCCAGAATTTGAAGTGGAATATCAGAAGTCATGCGTAACACCTTGCTCTATAAGGCAGAGCTGAAATAAAAACGCCCGGCACAGCCGGGCGTGCGTACATTGGGTCGCTCAGATGCGCTTGGCCTGGGTGGCTGCGTTGCCGATATAGCTGGCCGGGGTCAGCTTGCGCAGCTCCGCCTTGGCCTCGGCCGGAATGTCGAGCGCATCGATAAATGCCTGCAAGGCATCAGGTGTAATGCCTTTGCCGCGGGTCAGGTCCTTGAGCTTTTCGTAAGCGTTTTCCACGGCATAGCGGCGCATCACGGTCTGCACCGGCTCGGCCAGCACTTCCCAGCAGGCATCGAGATCTTCTGCGATGCGAGCGGCGTTGAGCTCCAGCTTGCCGATACCCTTCAGGCTCGCCTCGTAGGCGATGACGCTATGGGCGAAGCCGACGCCGAGGTTGCGGAGTACGGTGGAGTCGGTCAGGTCGCGCTGCCAGCGGGAAATCGGCAGCTTGCTCGCCAGGTGCTGGAACAATGCATTGGCGATGCCGAGGTTGCCTTCGGAGTTCTCGAAGTCGATCGGGTTGACCTTGTGCGGCATGGTCGAGGAGCCGATCTCGCCGGCCACGGTCTTCTGCTTGAAGTAGCCGAGGGAGATGTAGCCCCAGACGTCGCGGTCGAAGTCGATGAGGATGGTGTTGAAGCGGGCGATGGCGTCGAACAGCTCGGCGATATAGTCGTGCGGCTCGATCTGCGTGGTGTAGGGGTTCCAGGACAGGCCAAGCTCGCCTTCGATGAATTCGCGGGCATTGGCTTCCCAATCGATCTCCGGATAGGCGGACAGGTGGGCGTTGTAGTTGCCCACCGCGCCGTTGATCTTGCCCAGCAGAGGTACTGCTGCGACCTGGGCGATCTGGCGCTCCAGTCGATAGACGACGTTGGCCAGTTCCTTGCCGAGAGTAGTCGGCGAAGCAGGCTGGCCGTGGGTACGCGAAAGCATCGGCACGTCGGCAAACTGTACGGCCAGGCTGCGGATCGCTTCGGCGAGCTGACGCATCAGCGGCAGCAGCACCGCGTCACGTCCTTCGCGCAGCATCAGCGCGTGCGACAGGTTGTTGATGTCTTCGCTGGTGCAGGCGAAGTGGATGAATTCGTTGACCTTGGCCAGTTCCGGAAGCTGCTTGGCCTGTTCTTTGAGCAGGTACTCAACCGCTTTGACGTCATGGTTGGTAGTGCGCTCGAATTCCTTGACGCGCTCAGCGTGCTCCAGCTGGAAGTTTTCGGCCAACTGATTCAGCACGGCGTTGGCTTCCTCGGAGAAGGGAGGGACTTCCGGGATGCCTGGGTGAGCTGCGAGGCGCTGAAGCCAGCGGACTTCGACCTGAACACGGCAACGAATCAGACCGAATTCGCTGAAGATCGGGCGCAGGGCGCTGGTTTTTCCGGCGTAGCGGCCGTCGACGGGGGAAACCGCCGTGAGCGAGGAAAGCTGCATAGGGGGCATTCTCGGACAGTCAGGCAACGAAAAGAGGGCGCAGATTATACACGAATGTACCGGGCGGGCCCGGTACATTCGCCAGGTTAGAGATCGTCGACCTGCGAGGAGCGCAGCTTGGGATAGAGCACGTCGAGCAGCTTGCGGCGGCTGAAGATCAGCTGCCAGCGATGACCGCCGAGCTGGCGCCACAGGCGCGCCGAGCGGATACCAGACAGCAGCAGGGCGCGGATCTTGGAGGCGTTGTCCGTCTGTTGCAGGTGGCGCATATCGCCTTGAACCTGAATGCGCTGGCGGAAAGTGCTCAGCGTATCCTGATAGAGCGCGCCAAACGAGGCGACGACATTTTCGTGAGTGATGCCAAAGTGCTCGACCTGTTGCTGGATCTGGTCCAGCCGGCTGCCGATGACCTGAAGCATGTCGTCACGCTTGTCCAGCTGCCGCTCCAGACCAATCATGGCAAGTGCATAGCGCAGCGGCTCGCGCTGCAGAGCGCTGCTGTCGCGCTCCAGCGCGCCGACCAATGCGCGGTAGCCGTCGCGCAGGTTGAGGTCGTCGCCGCCGTAGATTTCCTGTGTGGTCCCTGGATTGCGCGCCAGCAGGCTGCCAAGCATGCAGCCGAGCGATGCGCTCGGGACCTGGCCGGTGCGTGCGATGCGATCCACCAGCGTCGCGGCTTCGAATACTGCGCCGAGCGCGATCAGCTGTTCATCGAGTTTGCTCATGACCGTCCCTCGAACCAGGGCTCGGCTCGTTCGATCACACCGCCGCCCAGGCAGACTTCCCCGTCATAGAAAACGACCGACTGGCCGGGCGTCACCGCTCGCTGCGGAGCCTCGAATATGGCGCGATAACCATCTGGCGTCTGCTCCAGCGTACAGGCCTGGTCGCTCTGGCGGTAACGAACCTTGGCGGTCAGCTTGAGCGGGACGCTGCTGTCGATCGGGTTTACCCAGTAGATTTCCGAGGCCAGCAGGGCGCGGGAGAACAGCCAGGGATGGTCGTTGCCCTGGCCGACCACCAGCACGTTGCGCTGCAGGTCCTTGCTCAGGACGTACCAGGGTTCATCCGAGGCATCCTTGAGGCCACCGATGCCCAGACCCTGACGCTGTCCGATTGTGTGATACATCAGGCCGTGGTGGCGGCCGATCACTTCGCCGTCGACGGTTTCGATATCCCCTGGCTGGGCTGGCAGGTACTGCTTGAGGAAGTCACTGAAGCGTCGCTCGCCGATGAAACAGATACCGGTGGAGTCCTTCTTCTTCGCCGTGGCGAGGCCATATTTTTCGGCAATCGCACGCACCTCGGGCTTTTCCAGTTCGCCGACGGGGAAAAGCGTCCTGCTCAGCTGCTCGCCGCCGACAGCGTGCAGGAAGTAACTCTGATCCTTGTTCGGGTCCAGGCCCTTTAGCAGTTCGCTGTGGCCATTTCTGTCAAGGCGACGGACATAATGGCCGGTGGCAATGAGGTCTGCTCCGAGCATCAGGGCATAATCAAGGAACGCCTTGAACTTGATTTCGCGGTTGCAGAGGATGTCGGGATTGGGGGTGCGTCCGGCCTTGTACTCGGCAAGGAAGTGCTCGAACACGTTGTCCCAGTATTCGGCAGCGAAATTGGCAGTGTGCAGTTTGATGCCAATCCGGTCGCAGACGGCCTGGGCATCGGCCAGATCTTCCTTGGCTGTGCAGTATTCCGTGCCGTCGTCTTCCTCCCAGTTCTTCATGAACAGGCCTTCGACCTGATAACCCTGCTCAAGAAGCAGGAGAGCGGAAACGGAAGAGTCCACTCCGCCGGACATGCCGACGATGACACGTGTTTTTTCCGGTGCGGTGAGGGTCGTTACAGACATAGGGACACGCTGAGGCTATGCAAAGGGGCGGATTCTAACAGGCTGCAGTCGGCATGACGAAGCCGTGATCAATTGCGGATCACGTCCAGTGAATACAGTGGCCCGGCCAGGTAATCATCGATGCAGCGGGGCACCAGTTCGCTGCGCCAGCGATCAGGTTGCTCCTCCAGTTCTTCGCGGGTCAGCCATCGGGCGGCGACGATGCCCTCGTCGAGCGGGCGCCCTGGATCATGCTGCAGGGCTCTCGCAGCGAAGCATACGCGCTGGTAGGTCACGCCGTTGCTAGGGGCGGTGTACAGATAAATGCCGACGACACCAACAAGCTCGACGTCCCAGCCGGTCTCTTCGAGCGTTTCCCGTACAGCAGCCTGGCGCAGATTCTCATTGGCCTCCAAATGCCCGGCAGGCTGATTGAGCACGAGGCGGCCTGCCTTGAGCTCTTCTACCAATAAAAAACGTCCCTGGTCTTCGATAACGGTCGCGACGGTGATATGCGGTTGCCAGTCCATAACAGCTGCCTCGTGTAAATGACGGGATGATAGCAGCCACCTTTGCCCCAGAAAGCACGAACCCCGGCGCGGGGCCGGGGTTCGTGGTGACGCTCAGGTGACTCAGGCGTTCAGCGCGGCCAGGGCTGCGTTGAAGGTGGCGCTGGGGCGCATTACCTTGCTGGTCAGCTCCGGGTTGGAGCGATAGTAGCCACCGATATCGACTGGCTTGCCCTGTACGGCGGCGAGCTCGGCGACGATGGCTGCTTCCTGTTCGGTCAGCGTCCTGGCCAGCGGAGTGAAGTGAGCCTTCAGTTCGGCGTCTTCGTCCTGCGCGGCCAGAGCTTGTGCCCAGTACAGCGCGAGATAGAAGTGGCTGCCGCGGTTGTCTATCTGGCCAACCTTGCGTGCCGGGGACTTGTTGTTGTCCAGCAGCTGGCCTGTGGCCTGGTCGAGCGTCTTGCCGAGAATCTTGGCCTTGGCATTACCGGTCTTGATGCCGGTCTCTTCCAGAGACACCGCCAGGGCGAGGAACTCGCCGAGCGAATCCCAGCGCAGGTAGTTTTCTTCGACCAGTTGCTGGACATGCTTTGGCGCGGAACCGCCGGCACCGGTTTCATACATGCCGCCGCCAGCCATCAGTGGAACGATGGACAGCATCTTGGCCGAGGTGCCCAGCTCCATGATCGGGAACAGGTCGGTCAGGTAGTCGCGCAGCACGTTGCCGGTCACGGAGATGGTGTCCATGCCACGAATCATGCGCTCCATGCTAACGCGGATGGCCTCGTTATAACCCATGATGCGGATGTCCAGGCCGCTCAGGTCGTGCTCCGGCAGATAGGCCTCGACCTTCTTCTGCAACTGCCGGTCATGGGCGCGCTCGGGGTCCAGCCAGAAAATTGCCGGCGTGTTGGACTGGCGGGCCCGGGTGACGGCCAGCTTGACCCAGTCGCGGATCGGCGCGTCCTTGGTCTGGCAGGCGCGCCAGATGTCGCCTTTCTCGACTGCGTGCTGCATCAGCACGGTGCCGTCCGTCAGTACGACGCGCATGATGCCGTCAGCCTGCATTTCAAAGGTCTTGTCGTGCGAGCCGTATTCCTCGGCCTTCTGCGCCATCAGGCCGACGTTCGGTACGCTGCCCATGGTGACCGGGTCGAAGGCGCCATTGGTCTTGCAGAAGTTGATCATCTCCTGGTAGATGCGGGCATAGGTGCTTTCCGGCATCACTGCCTTGGTGTCTTTCTGCTTGCCGTCCTTGCCCCACATCTGACCAGAGTTGCGGATCATGGCCGGCATGGAGGCGTCGACGATTACGTCGCTCGGGATGTGCAGGTTGGTGATGCCTTTGACCGAGTCGACCATCGCCATTTCCGGGCGATGACTGTAGACCTCGTGGATGTCGTGCAGGATCTCTTCCTGCTGCGAGGCGGGCAGGACCTTGATCTTGTCATAGACACTGCTGATGCCGTTGTTCGGGTTGACCCCCAGTTCCTTGAACAGCTCGCCGTATTTGTCGAAGACGTCCTTGTAGTAGACGCTGACGGCATGCCCGAAAACAATCGGGTGCGAGATCTTCATCATGGTGGCCTTGACGTGCAGGGACCACATCACGCCGGTTTCCTTGCAGTCCTGCAGCGTTTCCTCGAAGAAGGCGCGCAGTTTGTTGCAGCTCATGAACATGCCGTCGAGCACTTCGCCTTCTTGCAGGGCGAGTTGCTTCTTGACTTCCACCTTGCCGTCCTTGTCAACGAACTCGATGCGCACCTCACCAGCCTTGTCCATGGTGACGGACTGCTCGCTGGAGAAGAAATCGCCGCCGCGCATGTAGTCGGCGTGAGACTGCGATGCTTTGCTCCACTTGCCCATCGAGTGCGGGTGTTTGCGGGCATAGGCCTTTACCGCTGCCGGAGCCCGGCGGTCGGAGTTGCCTTCGCGCAGGACCGGATTCACCGCGCTACCAAGGACCTTGCTGTAGCGTGCACGCGCATCCTTCTCGGCGTCGGTTTGCGCATCTTCCGGGAAATTCGGAATGTTGTAGCCCTGCGCCTGCAGTTCGGCGATGGCGGCCTTGAGTTGGGGTACGGAAGCGCTGATGTTCGGGAGCTTGACGATGTTGGCGTCAGGCTGGTTGGTTAGCTCGGCGAGCTTGGCCAGATCGTCTTCGACTTTCCTGTCTGCGTCCAGTTGGTCGGCAAAGCTCGCAAGGATGCGCCCTGCAAGAGAGATATCGCGCGTTTCGACGGCTATGTCAGCGGAGGCCGCAAAGGCTTCTACAATGGGAAGAAGCGAATAGGTAGCCAGGGCTGGAGCTTCGTCGGTGAAGGTATAGATGATCTTCGAAGGGGTGGACATTTAGCGTTAACTCTCTTCTTGCTGGGCGTGCACAGAATCCCTGATGCGCCGGGTAGGCGCCCTGGCTCTCCGTCTAGATGAACCAGAATTGGGACTCGCCGCGGTGATGATGGATGCACCAAATAGAGTGTCGAGCATTTGAACCGGTGAGCCGCGGTAGCAGCTCGGGGTTTCAAGAGACGGGTCTGATACAGGCCCGTCCCTTATGACTTGTGAGTCATCGGGGCAGTATACCATCGAGCCCGTCTCTGGCAGAACGGCATTGCGCATACGACGAACGAACATGTAGTTTCAGGCAAATCGAGTGGGTTACCCTCAAACGACGAACGATGTCTAACCACGAAGACGGAGTCCAGCATGGGATACCAAAAGATCCAGGTGCCAGCCAGCGGTGACAAAATCACCGTCAACGCCGATAACACCCTGAACGTTCCCGACAACCCGATCATTCCTTATATCGAAGGCGACGGCATCGGCGTCGACATCAGTCCGGTGATGATCAAGGTTGTGGACGCGGCTGTGCAGAAGGCCTACGGCGGTAAGCGCAAGATCGCCTGGATGGAAATCTATGCCGGGGAGAAGGCTACGCAGGTCTACGATCAGGACACCTGGCTACCCAAGGAAACCCTGGAAGTCGTCCGTGATTATGTCGTTTCCATCAAGGGGCCGCTGACTACGCCCGTAGGTGGCGGAATTCGCTCGTTGAATGTCGCTCTGCGCCAGGAGCTGGACCTCTATGTCTGTCAGCGCCCTGTGCGTTGGTTCACCGGCGTGCCTAGCCCGGTCAAGAAGCCGGCCGATGTGGACATGGTGATTTTTCGCGAGAACTCCGAAGACATTTATGCCGGCGTCGAGTGGAAGGCGGGGTCTCCGGAAGCGGAGAAGGTCATCAAGTTCCTCACCGAGGAAATGGGTGTCAAGAAGATCCGCTTCACCGAGAATTGCGGCATCGGCATCAAGCCCGTCTCGCTGGAAGGTACCAAGCGCCTCGTCCGTAAGGCCCTGCAGTACGCCGTCGACAATGACCGCAGCTCGGTCACCCTGGTGCACAAGGGCAATATCATGAAGTTCACCGAGGGTGCCTTCAAGGAGTGGGGCTACGAAGTGGCGCGCGATGAGTTCGGTGCCGAGCTTCTGGATGGCGGCCCGTGGATGCAGTTCAAGAACCCGGATACTGGCAAGAATATCGTCGTCAAGGACGCCATTGCCGATGCCATGCTGCAGCAGATTCTGCTGCGTCCGGCAGAGTACGATGTGATCGCCACGCTCAACCTGAATGGTGACTACCTGTCCGACGCCCTGGCTGCCGAGGTGGGTGGCATAGGTATCGCCCCGGGAGCCAACCTGTCCGATACGGTGGCCATGTTCGAGGCGACTCATGGGACGGCGCCAAAGTATGCCGGTCAGGACAAGGTCAATCCCGGCTCTCTGATTCTTTCGGCTGAGATGATGCTGCGTCACATGGGCTGGGTGGAGGCGGCCGACCTGATCATCAAGTCGACTGAAAGCGCCATCGCCGCGAAGACGGTCACTTATGACTTCGAGCGCCTGATGGACGGTGCGAAACTGATGTCCTGCTCACAGTTTGGCGATGCGATGATCAGCCATATGTAGCGGATCATGAGGGGCCGATCACTCGATCGGCCCCTCTGATGGGGTTCAGGCATCTACCACTGACGCGTCCTGAAATGCAGCCGGAGTGGTCGCCTCGGGCATGACCTGCGGCTTGATATCGGTTGCGTGAAGGCCTTTGGGGCCCTGCAGGATGTTGAACATGACCGCTTGCCCAGCCTTGAGAGTACGGTAGCCTTCCATCTGGATGGCCGAGTAATGGGCGAACAGGTCCTCATCGCCGCCGTCTGCTACGATGAAGCCGTAACCCTTGGCGTTGTTGAACCACTTGACCTTTCCACTTAGCATGCTGTTATCCCTCTGCAAAGGAGTCCATTACTGGAGTAACATCCATTTCATTCCGCGCTTATGTAGCCCGAGGCCTCATGTTGCGCAACCCATTTGCCCTTGTAGGCACATACTGTTTGTATCACCGTTTTGCCGATAGTCAAGGCGACTCGTCGGGCGGCTGCGAACCTGCCCATATTTATCTGGCCCCGGCGCCACGACCTAGAACCGTTATGCGTATGCATGCTCTTGCTCAGATTCGACTAATATTCAATCAGGATCGGCCTTTGGGGGATGAAGACGATTCCTCTGGCCTGGCGATACAGGAGGCCAAGCCGGAGCTGAAGGCACCACCGATGTATAAAGTTGTCATGTTCAATGACGACTACACGCCGATGGATTTCGTTGTGGAGGTGCTGGAAGGCATTTTCAATCACGGCAGGGAGCAGGCCACCAAGATCATGCTGGCCGTCCATACCGAGGGGCGGGCCGTCTGCGGGATTTACACGCGCGATGTTGCCGAAACCAAAGCGACACAAGTGAATCAATATGCAAGGGAATGCCAGCACCCGTTGCTTTGTGAGATCGAGAAGGACGGTTAACTCCGACTGCTGGGGAAGAGGTGAAAGCTATGTTGAACCGTGAGCTCGAAGTCACACTGAATCTGGCTTTCAAAGAGGCACGTACCAAGCGCCATGAATTCATGACGGTTGAACACCTCCTGTTGGCCCTACTGGACAATGAAGCGGCTGCGACCGTATTGCGAGCCTGTGGCGCGAGCCTGGACAAGCTGCGCCACGATCTGCAGGAGTTCATTGATTCCACCACTCCACTCATTCCACAGCACGATGAGGAGCGCGAGACACAGCCCACGCTGGGTTTTCAGCGCGTCCTGCAGCGCGCTGTCTTCCATGTGCAGAGCTCGGGCAAGCGTGAAGTAACCGGCGCCAATGTCTTGGTGGCTATTTTCAGCGAGCAAGAGAGTCAGGCGGTGTTTCTGCTCAAGCAGCAGAACGTGGCACGTATCGATGTCGTCAACTACATCGCCCACGGTATTTCCAAGGTGCCCGGCAATTCTGGCAATCCGGATAGCGACGCGGAGATGCAGGACGAGGACGGCAGTGAGCCTGGAGCGTCAGGCAATCCGTTGGATGCCTATGCGAGCAATCTCAATGAACTGGCGCGCCAGGGGCGCATCGATCCCTTGGTGGGGCGTGAACATGAGGTCGAGCGTGTGGCGCAGATTCTGGCGCGTCGGCGTAAGAACAATCCGCTTCTTGTAGGTGAGGCGGGTGTCGGCAAGACTGCGATCGCCGAGGGGCTGGCTAAGCGCATCGTCGACAATCAGGTGCCGGACCTGCTCGCTGACAGCGTCGTCTATTCGCTGGATCTCGGTGCGCTATTGGCGGGCACGAAGTACCGCGGTGATTTCGAAAAAAGGTTCAAGGCCTTGCTGGGGGAGCTGCGCAAACGGCCCCATGCCATTCTGTTCATTGATGAAATTCATACGATCATTGGTGCCGGCGCGGCGTCCGGTGGCGTGATGGACGCCTCCAACCTGCTCAAGCCGCTGCTTTCTTCGGGCGAGATTCGTTGCATCGGCTCCACCACCTTCCAGGAGTTTCGTGGGATTTTCGAGAAGGATCGCGCGCTGGCGCGGCGCTTCCAGAAGGTCGACGTTAGCGAGCCCTCGGTCGAGGACACTATCGGCATCCTGCGCGGCCTGAAGGGGCGGTTCGAACAGCATCACCATATCGAGTACAGCGACGAGGCGCTCCGTGCAGCGGCAGAGCTTGCTTCGCGCTACATCAACGATCGTCATATGCCTGACAAGGCCATTGATGTGATTGACGAGGCGGGTGCCTACCAGCGTCTGCAGCCCGAGGATCGGCGGGTCAAGTGCATTGATGTCGAGCAGGTCGAGGACATCGTGGCGAAGATCGCGCGGATTCCTCCAAAGCACGTCAGCAGCTCGGACAAAGAGTTGCTGCGCAATCTCGAGCGTGACTTGAAGCTCACGGTGTTTGGGCAGGACGATGCAATCGATTCGCTGGCTACGGCCATCAAGCTTTCGCGCGCAGGGCTCAAGGCGCCAGACAAGCCGGTGGGTTCGTTCCTGTTCGCCGGGCCGACCGGTGTCGGCAAGACCGAGGCTGCGCGACAGCTGGCCAGGGCCTTGGGCGTCGAACTGATTCGCTTCGACATGTCCGAGTACATGGAGCGGCATACCGTGTCCCGCTTGATCGGCGCGCCCCCTGGGTACGTCGGTTTCGACCAGGGCGGCTTGCTGACCGAGGCGATCACCAAGCAGCCTCATTGCGTGCTGCTGCTCGATGAGATCGAGAAGGCGCATCCCGAGGTATTCAACTTGCTGCTGCAGGTGATGGACCACGGCACGCTAACCGACAATAACGGGCGCAAGGCCGACTTCCGCAACGTGATCATCATCATGACCACGAATGCGGGTGCGGAAACTGCGGCGAGGGCCTCGATTGGCTTTACCTTGCAGGATCATGCATCGGATGCGATGGAGGTCATCAAGAAGAGCTTCACTCCAGAGTTTCGCAATCGTCTGGATACCATCATTCAATTTGGCCGCTTGAGCCATGAAGTCATCAAGAGCATCGTCGACAAGTTCCTGATCGAACTGCAGGCGCAACTCGAGGACAAGCACGTGACGCTGGAGGTATCCGATGCCGCGCGGGGGTGGCTTGCCGAGCATGGCTATGATGCCCAGATGGGAGCGCGACCGATGGCGAGGCTGATTCAGGACAAGATCAAGCGGCCATTGGCCGAAGAGATCCTGTTCGGCGAATTGGCGGAGCATGGCGGGGTGGTGCATATCGATGTTCGCGGCGACGAGCCGTTCTTCGAATTCGAAACCGCTGCCGAGCTGGCCTGATATTCGCCCTGTCGAGCGCCCGGCTTTTGCCGGGCGTTTTCGTTTCGGCAGTAGCCAGGCTTCGATGCCCTGGGCGTTGTTGCTGCAACAAAAAAGCCCGGTAAAGACCGGGCATTTTTCTCGCGGCTCGTTTAGCGAGCGCGGTAGGTGATGCGACCCTTGCTCAGATCGTAGGGAGTCAGCTCCACGCGAACCTTGTCACCGGTAAGAATCCGGATGTAGTTCTTGCGCATCTTTCCGGAGATGTGCGCAGTAACGACGTGCCCGTTTTCCAACTCCACGCGAAACATGGTGTTAGGCAGGGTGTCGACGACAGTACCTTCCATTTCGAAGCTGTCTTCTTTCGACATTCAGTAAAGTCCTCGGTGTCCAAATGATTGACCCGGCGCATGCGTGCGCGGGCAAAAGCGGCAAGCATTGTGCCCGAAATGGCTCGACGAGCCAAGGACTTCAGCTGAGTGAAACCCAGCGCTGGTTAACCAATAGCTCGATGGGGCGATATTCGGTCTTGTAATTCATCTTTCGGCAATTTTTGATCCAGTAGCCGAGGTAGACGGCCTTCAGCCCGAGGCGGGCCGCTTCGCCGATTTGCCAGAGAATCGCATAGCGCCCCAGGCTGCGGCGTTGCTCCTCGGGGTCGTAGAAGGTGTAGACGGCGGAAAGTCCATTGGGCAGCACGTCAGTGACAGCAACCGCGAGCAGTCGCCCGCCCAGGCGGAACTCGTAGAATCTGGAGAAGGGTAGGTCGCGCACCAGGAAGGTGTTGAACTGCTCGCGGCTGGGGGGGTACATGTCGCCGTCCGTGTGCCGTTTCTCGATGTAGGTGGCGTAGAGAGCGTACAGCTCTTCGCTAAAAGCCGGGCGAATGGCGCGGACCTGCAGGTCGGCATTGCGCTTGAGAATCCGCTTCTGCTGGCGGCTGAGCTCGGGTGCGCTTACGGGAATTCGCGCCGGGATGCACGCCGAACAGCGCTGGCAATGGGGGCGGTAGAGATGATCGCCGCTGCGCCGGAAGCCCATTTCCGATAGTTCCGCATATACCTGGACATCCATTGGCTGGCTGGGGTCGAGGAACAGCGTGGTCGCCTGTTCATCGGGCAGGTAGCTGCACGCATGCGGCTGGGTGGCGTAGAACTTGAGGCGAGCCAGTGAGGTCATGGTCAACTCTCAGAAATCTTGGGCTCAGTGTAGGACAGCATGGGTTGGCAGACTAGCCGCGCCAGTCGGCTGCACTGGTCCGATCCAGGTGTTTCGCCAGGGCGTCGGCAAATGCCGTGCGCGGGATGCTGCGAGCTCCGAAGCTTGCCAGGTGTTGCGTCGGCATCTGACAGTCGATCATGGCAAACCCCCAGTCACGCAGCCGCTCCACCAGTGTGACGAAGCCGACCTTGGAAGCATCGGTGGCGCGGCTGAACATCGACTCGCCGAAAAATAGCTCACCCATTGCCAGTCCGTAGAGCCCGCCGACGAGATGACCCTGCTGCCAGACTTCCACCGAGTGTGCCGTGCCCATTTCGTGCAGCCTGATATAGGCCTGCTGCATCGGCGTAGTGATCCAGGTTCCGTCAGCGTAGGCACGCGGACCGGCGCAGCCCTGGATCACATCGGCGAAGGCTTGGTCGAAGGTGACCTGGTAATCGCCCTGCCGAAGGCGTTTGCGCAGGCTGCGTGAGACATGCAGTTCGTTTGGGAAGAGCACTGTGCGTGGATCGGGGGACCACCACAGCAATGGCTGACCATCCTGGTACCAGGGGAAGCAGCCGTGACGATAGGCGGCCAGCAATCGCGCGGGGCTCAGGTCGCCACCGGCAGCGAGCAGGCCGTTGGGTTCGCGTAGAGCCGTTTCGAGCGGAGGGAAGCTGAGGTCGTCGCGCTTTAGCCAGGTCAGCATGTCGGCACGCAGATAGGGAGGGGCGGGCCGAAGCCCGCCGAGGGATCAGTTGTCGAGATACTTTTCGGCATCCAGTGCCGCCATGCAGCCGGCGCCGGCCGAGGTGATCGCCTGGCGATAGACGTGGTCGGCCACGTCACCAGCGGCAAACACGCCGGGAATGCTGGTGCAGGTGGCATCGCCTTCGCCGCCGCCCCTGATTTTCAGGTAGCCGTCCTTCATCTCCAACTGACCCTGGAACAGATCGGTGTTCGGCTTGTGGCCGATGGCGATGAATACACCAGCGAGATCGAGCTTGGTTTCGTCACCGCTAAGCGTGCTCTTCAATCGAACGCCGGTGACGCCGCTGGCATCGCCGAGCACTTCTTCGAGCGTGTGGTTCCAGTGCAGGCGGATGTTGCCGTTGGTCGCCTTGTCCATGATCTTGTCCTGAAGAATCTTCTCCGAACGCAACTTGTCGCGGCGGTGGATCAGGTGGACTTCTTTGGCGATATTGGACAGGTACAGCGCTTCCTCGACAGCGGTATTGCCGCCACCGATCACGGCCACAACCTGATTACGGTAGAAGAAGCCGTCGCAGGTTGCGCAGGCGGATACGCCACGACCGGCGAACGCCTCCTCCGAAGGCAGGCCGAGGTACTGCGCCGAAGCACCGGTGGCAATGATCAGGGCATCACAGGTATAGACGCCGCTGTCTCCGCGGAGGGTAAACGGCCGCTGCTGCAACTCTGCGGTGTGAATGTGATCGAAGACGATCTCGGTGTCGAAGCGTTCGGCGTGCTTCTGCATGCGGACCATCAGGTCCGGGCCGGTCAGGCCTTCGACGTCGCCGGGCCAGTTGTCGACTTCCGTAGTGGTCGTCAGCTGGCCGCCGGGCTGCATCCCAGTGATCATCAGGGGTTTCAGATTGGCGCGGGCGGCGTATACCGCGGCGGTATAACCGGCCGGGCCGGAGCCGAGGATGATCAGACGCGAATGCTTGACTTCACTCATAAAAAGCCCTCATAAGCCTTTGTTGCAAATAGAGAAGCGTGCTCCAGTCGAGCCGCGCCGGGAAATTGGGCGTTTATGCTACACCGAAGCATCGGCAAAAGCCCAAGCCGCCGTGGAACCCGCATGCCATCGAATCGACAAACCCGTACAATGCCGGGGTTCTGGCTGACTACGGTTCATCGCGCCGCAGGCGCAGGAAAGAAAGCGTTTTGAAGAATTCCTCATCTACCGCGCCGGCATCCGCCTGGCGGCAACAGTTGCACTATCGCCTCAAGGAAGGCGCGTTGATAGCGCTCGGTGCGCTCTGCGTCTACCTGTGGATGGCGCTGCTGACCTACGATCCGGGCGATCCGGGCTGGACGCACACGAGCAATGTCGACCAGGTTCAAAATGCCGCGGGACGTGCTGGAGCCTGGTTTGCCGATGTTCTGTTCATGGTGCTGGGTTACTTTGCCTATCTGTTTCCCCTGCTACTGGGTGTCAAGACCTGGCAGGTGTTTCGCGCACGCCATCGGCCCTGGAGCTGGAACGGTTGGCTGTTCTCCTGGCGCCTGATCGGTCTGGTGTTTCTGGTGCTGTCCGGCTCGGCCTTGGCCTATATCCACTTCCAGTCAGCAATTGGCTTGCCTGCATCCGCTGGCGGCGCGCTTGGCGAAAGCCTCGGCCAGCTGGCGGTGCTGTCGCTGAATGTACAGGGCAGCACGCTGGCACTGTTGGCGTTCTTTCTGTTCGGCCTGACAGTTTTCACCGACCTTTCCTGGTTCAAGGCGATGGATATCACCGGCAAGATCACCCTGGATCTGCTCGAGCTGATCCAGAGTTTCTTCAGCCGTTGGTGGAGTGCCCGGGCCGAGCGCAAGCAGATGGTCGCTCAGCTACGCGAGGTCGATGATGTGGTGAGCGAGGTGGCCGCGCCCATGGTGCGCGACCGGCGCGAGCAGGCGAAGGTCAAGGAGCGCATCATCGAGCGTGACGAAGCTCTGGCCAGGCACATGAGCGAGCGCGACAAGCGCGTGGCGCCGGTGATCGCACCGCCTGCACCGCCCAAAGCTGCCGAGCCGAGCAAACGGGTGCTTAAAGAGAAACAGGCCACGCTGTTCGTCGACCCTCTGATCGAGGGTAGCCTGCCGCCGATCTCCCTGCTCGATGCCGCCGAGAAGCAGCAGAAGCAGTATTCGCCCGAGTCCCTGGAGGCCATGTCGCGTCTGCTTGAGATCAAGCTCAAGGAGTTCGGCGTCGAGGTCATCGTCGAGTCGGTTCATCCAGGTCCTGTCATCACCCGTTTCGAAATCCAGCCGGCGGCCGGCGTCAAGGTCAGCCGGATCTCCAACCTGGCCAAGGACCTGGCGCGCTCGTTGGCGGTGATCAGCGTGCGTGTGGTCGAGGTCATACCTGGCAAGACCACCGTGGGTATCGAGATTCCCAACGAGGATCGGCAGATCGTGCGCTTCTCCGAGGTGCTTTCGTCGGCCCCTTATGACGATGCCCGGTCGCCGGTCACCATTGCCCTGGGGCACGACATCGGCGGCAAGCCGGTCATCGCCGACCTGGCGAAGATGCCGCATCTGCTGGTGGCCGGTACCACCGGCTCCGGTAAGTCGGTGGGCGTCAACGCGATGATCCTGTCGATCCTGTTCAAGTCCACGCCCGAAGAAGCGCGGCTGATCATGATCGACCCGAAGATGCTGGAACTGTCGATCTACGAGGGGATTCCACACCTGCTCTGCCCGGTGGTCACCGACATGAAAGAGGCGGCCAACGCGCTGCGTTGGAGCGTTGCCGAGATGGAGCGACGCTACAAGCTGATGGCGGCCATGGGGGTGCGTAACCTGGCGGGCTTCAACCGCAAGGTCAAGGAAGCCGAGGAAGCGGGCACGCCGCTGACCGATCCGCTGTTCCGCCGCGAGAGCATGGACGACCAGCCGCCGCCGCTTAAAGCCCTGCCGACCATCGTGGTGGTGGTGGACGAGTTCGCCGACATGATGATGATCGTCGGCAAGAAGGTCGAAGAGCTGATTGCCCGCATCGCGCAGAAAGCGCGGGCGGCGGGCATCCACCTGATCCTTGCTACCCAGCGCCCGTCGGTGGACGTGATCACCGGCCTGATCAAGGCGAACATCCCCACGCGCATGGCGTTTCAGGTTTCCAGCAAGATCGATTCGCGCACCATCCTCGATCAGGGCGGTGCCGAGCAGTTGCTCGGCCACGGTGACATGCTCTACCTGCCGCCGGGCACCGGACTGCCGATCCGTGTGCATGGCGCCTTCGTCTCCGACGATGAGGTGCATCGCGTGGTCGAGGCCTGGAAGGCTCGTGGTGCTCCCGATTACATCGAAGACATTCTTGCTGGTGTCGAAGAAGCCGGCAGCGGCTTCGATGGCGGTGGCGGTGAGGGCAGCGGGGAAGGCAGCGAAGAAGACCCGTTGTACGACGAAGCGGTTCGTTTCGTCACTGAAAGCCGCCGCGCGTCGATTTCCGCTGTGCAGCGCAAACTGAAGATAGGCTACAACCGTGCCGCGCGAATGATCGAGGCCATGGAGATGGCCGGCGTGGTGACATCCATGAACACCAATGGCTCGCGCGAAGTCATCGCGCCGCCGCCTATGCGCGATTGAATCGCTTAGAGGGCTACATGCAATTGATCCGTTTGCTGTGTGCATCTGTCCTGATGGTCGCCCTGGCTCCGGCACATGCCGACCAGGCTGCTTCCACCAAACGACTGACCGACCTGCTCAACCAGGCCGAAACCTTGACCGGCCGCTTCTCGCAGCTTTCGCTCGACGGCAGCGGCACCCAGTTACAGGAAACCTCCGGCGAGTTAGCGCTCAAGCGCCCCGGCCAGTTCCGTTGGCACACCGATGCGCCGATGGAGCAACTGCTGGTGTCCAACGGCAAGAAGGTCTGGCTGTATGATCCGGATCTCGAGCAGGTCACCATCCAGGAGCTCGATCAGCGCCTGACGCATACCCCCGCGCTGCTGCTTTCCGGCGATGTATCCAGCATCAGCGAGAACTTCGAGGTTTCCCACAAAGAGGCGGGCGAAGTCGTGGACTTCACCCTCAAGCCCAAGGCCAAGGACACGCTGTTCGACAACCTGCGCCTGTCCTTCCGGGGTGGTGTGATCAACGACATGCAACTGATCGACAGCGTCGGCCAACGCACCAACATCCTCTTCATGGGGGTGAAGATGAATCAGCCGCTCAAGGCCGATCTGTTCACCTTCGAGATTCCAGAGGGTGCCGACGTCATCGCCGAGTGACCGTCGTCTGCCATACGTTCCGGGCGGCCTGCGTAGCGGCAGGTCGCTGCAATTGAGGTAAACCAGCCGCGATGGACCTGTTCAGCCGCGAACCTGTCGCCCAGCCGCTTGCCGCACGCTTGCGTGCAGCCAGCCTCGACGAGTATGTCGGGCAGGAGCATCTGCTTGCCCGCGGCAAGCCTTTGCGAGAGGCGCTGGAGCAGGGCGCGCTGCATTCGATGGTGTTCTGGGGGCCGCCCGGGGTCGGCAAGACCACCCTGGCGCGCCTGCTGGCCAAGGTCTCCGATGCCCACTTCGAGACGGTTTCGGCGGTGCTCGCCGGGGTCAAGGAGATCCGCCAGGCGGTCGAGATCGCCAAGCAGCAGGCGGCGCAATATGGCCGACGTACCATTCTGTTCGTCGATGAGGTGCATCGCTTCAACAAGTCCCAGCAGGACGCCTTCCTGCCTTACGTCGAAGACGGCACGCTGATCTTCATTGGCGCGACCACCGAAAACCCCTCTTTCGAACTGAACAATGCCTTGCTCTCGCGCGCCCGCGTCTATGTGCTGAAAAGCCTCGACGAAGCCGCACTGCGCAAGCTGGTGGCGCGGGCGCTTAACGAGCCCAAGGGGCTCGGTGATCTGCGCCTCGAGCTGCCGGAGGAAAGCTTTCAGATGCTTTTGGCTGCGGCCGATGGCGATGGCCGTCGGCTGCTCAACCTGCTGGAGAACGCATCGGACCTGGCCGAGGAGGGCGGCAGCATCAGCACCGACCTGCTGCAGGATCTGCTGGGTGACAGCCGTCGCCGTTTCGACAAGGGCGGCGAGGCCTTCTACGACCAGATATCGGCGCTGCACAAGTCGGTGCGCGGCTCCAATCCCGATGCGGCACTGTACTGGTTCGCGCGCATGCTCGATGGCGGTTGCGATCCGCTGTACATCGCCCGGCGCGTCGTGCGCATGGCCAGCGAAGAGATCGGCAATGCCGACCCACGGGCGCTGCCGCTGTGCCTGAATGCCTGGGACGTGCAGGAGCGCCTGGGCAGCCCGGAAGGGGAGCTGGCCGTGGCACAGGCCATCGTCTATCTCGCCTGCGCGCCGAAGAGCAACGCCGTCTATACCGCGTTCAAGGCGGCCATGCGCGATGCCGCCGAGAACGGCTCGCAGGAAGTGCCGCTGCACCTGCGCAACGCGCCGACCAAACTGATGAAAGAGCTCGGCTACGGCAACGAATATCGCTACGCCCATGACGAGCCGGATGCCTATGCCGCAGGCGAGGATTACTTTCCCGAGGCCATGCAGCCGCGCCGTTATTACCATCCGGCTCCGCGCGGGCTGGAAAGCAAGATCCGCGACAAGCTTGAGCACCTGGCTCGGCTCGATCTTGAAAGCCCGATACAACGGAGAAAGGAATGATCCGCATAGCCCTTGCCGTCGCCTGTGGCGGCATGATCGGAACACTGCTGCGTTTTGCCGTCGCTACCTGGGCCAGTACCCAGTGGCCCAGGCATTTCTATCTGGCCACACTGGCGGTCAACCTGCTCGGCTGCCTGCTGATCGGCTATCTCTACGCAACCTTCCTGGCCAGGCCGGATATCCCGCCGGAATTGCGTGCCGCGCTGATCATCGGCTTTCTCGGTGCGCTGACCACCTTCTCCAGCTTCTCGCTGGACGCACTGCGGCTGCTCGAAAGCGGTCAGCTGGCGACCGCTTTCGCCTACGTCGGCGGCAGCGTGCTGGGCGGTCTGCTGGCGGCCTGGGCTGGCCTCGCGCTCGCCAGGTTATGAACCGGCGCCCGTTCACAGTAAACTTCGCTCCCTCTTCGCCCTTCATCCAAGCTTTCACAGACGAGACCCACCATGCTTGATTCGAAACTGGTACGCACTCAGCTACAGGACGTGGCGGCCCGCCTGGCCACCCGTGGCTACCAGCTGGACGTGGCGCGCATCGAAGCGCTGGAAGCTCAGCGCAAGACCGTGCAGACCCGCACCGAACAACTCCAGGCCGAGCGCAATGCGCGCTCCAAGTCCATCGGCCAGGCCAAGCAGCGCGGTGAGGACATCGCGCCGCTGCTCGCCGATGTGGATCGCATGGGCTCGGAACTCGAATCCGGCAAGCAGGAGCTGGAGCGCATCCAGACCGAGCTGGACCAGCTGATGCTGAGCATCCCCAACCTGCCGGACGAGTCGGTACCGGTCGGCGCGGATGAGGACGAGAACGTCGAGGTCCGCCGCTGGGGCACGCCGAAGGCCTTCGACTTCGCGGTGCAGGATCACGTCGCACTGGGCGAACAACATGGCTGGCTCGACTTCGAGACCGCGGCCAAGCTGTCCGGTGCGCGCTTCGCCCTGATGCGCGGACCGATCGCGCGTCTGCATCGGGCGTTGGCGCAGTTCATGATCGACCTGCACACCCGCGAGCACGGTTACGAAGAGGCCTACACGCCGTATCTGGTGCAGGCGCCGGCCCTGCAGGGCACCGGCCAGCTGCCGAAGTTCGAGGAAGACCTGTTCAAGATCAGCCGCGAAGGCGAAGCCGACTTCTATCTGATTCCGACTGCCGAGGTGTCGCTGACCAACATCGTCGCCGGCGAGATTCTCGATGCCAAGCAGCTGCCGCTGAAGTTCGTCGCCCATACGCCGTGCTTCCGCAGCGAGGCCGGTGCTTCCGGTCGCGATACCCGCGGCATGATCCGCCAGCATCAGTTCGACAAGGTCGAAATGGTCCAGATCGTCGAGCCGTCCAAGTCCTTCGAGGCGCTGGAAGCGCTGACCGGCAATGCCGAGAAGGTGCTGCAGCTGCTCGAATTGCCGTACCGCGTGCTGTCGCTGTGTACCGGGGACATGGGCTTCGGTGCGGCCAAGACTTATGACCTGGAAGTCTGGGTGCCGAGCCAGGACAAGTACCGCGAGATTTCCTCCTGCTCCAACTGCGGCGACTTCCAGGCGCGGCGCATGCAGGCACGTTATCGCAATCCGGAGACCGGCAAGCCGGAGCTGGTGCACACCCTCAATGGTTCGGGCCTGGCGGTCGGTCGCACGCTGGTCGCGGTACTGGAGAATTATCAGCAGGCCGATGGAAGCGTTGTCGTACCCGAGGTGCTGAAGCCATATATGGGTGGTATCGAAGTCATCGGCTGAAGTTTTGGCGCGCTGCGCCACCTGCGGTCCGGCATCAGGCCGGATCCTTGATATTCGACAAGGGGCATCGCGGCCGTAATGGCTGTGATGCCTGTACCTCCAACGACCCTCCAGGATTCGCCCATGGAATACCTCCCGCTGTTCCACAACCTCAAAGGCCGCACGGTGCTGATCGTCGGTGGTGGAGAAATTGCGCTGCGCAAGGCCCGGCTGCTGAGCGAAGCCGGAGCGCGGTTGCGGGTGGTAGCACCAAGCATCGAGGCGCAACTGGTCGAACTGGTCGAGGCAGGAAACGGTGAGTGCCTGAATCGGGGCTACGACCTGCAGGACATGCACGGATGCGTGCTGGCCATCGCCGCGACCGATGACGAGCCGCTGAATGCCTCGGTTTCGCAGCACGCCAACGCGCTGGGTATACCGGTCAACGTGGTCGACTCGCCGCAGCTGTGCAGCGTGATCTTTCCGGCGATCGTCGACCGTTCGCCGCTGGTCATCGCGGTGTCCAGCGGCGGCGACGCGCCGGTGTTGGCGCGCTTGATCCGGGCACGTATCGAGACCTGGATTCCGGCGGCCTACGGGCAGCTGGCGGGGCTTGCCAAGCAGTTTCGCGCCCAGGTCAAGGCGAAGTTTTCCAACGTCCAGCAGCGACGAGTGTTCTGGGAGGAAACCTTTCAGGGCCCGATCGCCGAGCAGGCGCTGGCCGGGCGTTCAGCCGAGGCCGAACGGCTGCTCGCCGAAAAGCTCGCGGGTGCGGCGCCGCGTGCGCTGGGCGAGGTCTACCTGGTCGGGGCTGGCCCCGGTGATCCTGATCTGCTGACCTTCCGCGCCTTGCGCCTGATGCAGCAGGCCGATGTGGTGCTCTACGACCGCCTGGTCGCTCCGGCGATCATCGACTTGTGCCGGCGCGATGCCGACCGCATCTATGTCGGCAAGCGGCGCGCGGAACACGCCGTACCGCAGGAGCAGATCAACCAGAAGCTGGTGGAGCTGGCCAGGCAGGGCAAACGCGTGCTGCGGCTGAAGGGCGGCGATCCGTTCATCTTCGGTCGCGGTGGCGAGGAGATCGAGGAACTGGCGGCCAACGGCGTACCGTTCCAGGTCGTCCCCGGCATCACCGCTGCCAGCGGTTGCGCCGCCTATGCGGGTATTCCGCTGACCCATCGTGACCATGCCCAGTCGGTGCGCTTCGTCACTGGCCACCTCAAGGACGGCAGCTGCGATCTGCCTTGGGCCGAACTCTCCGCAGCCGGACAGACGCTGGTGTTCTACATGGGCCTGGTTGGCCTGCCAGTGATCTGCCAGCAGCTGATTGCCCATGGTCGTTCGGCTGAAACCCCGGCGGCGCTGGTACAGCAGGGTACCACCAGCAATCAGCGGGTCTTCACGGGCACGCTGAAAACGCTCGCACAACTGATAGCCCAGGAAAACGTACAGGCGCCGACGCTGCTAATCGTCGGCGAGGTTGTGCAACTGCGGGAGAAACTCGCCTGGTTCGAAGGTGCCCAGACGAGCGCTTGACGCCGAAAACCAGCCTGTCCCCGGCGCCGCGCTTCAGCGGCGCAGGTAGGCGGTGAAGTCGATATCGCCAGCCGAGAGAATTGCCTGAACGCGGTTGTGCACGTTTAGCTTGCGCAGGATCGCCGAGACATGCGCCTTCACCGTGGTCTCGGCGATATCGAGGTTATAGGCGATCTGCTTGTTGGACTCGCCCTTGGTCATGCGTTCCAGCACCAGCAGCTGCTTGCGGGTCAGAGCCTGCAGCAGTTCCGGCGGTATCGATGGCTCGCTGTGATGGGAGTGACGGCTGCTGGTCTTCTGGCTGCGGATGATGTCCGAAGGCAGGTATACGTTGCCGTTGAGTATCTGCTCGATGGCATCGGTCATCTGCGCCCGTGGCGAAGACTTGGTGATGAAACCGACCGCTCCGTAGGTGATCGCCTGCAGCACGATCTGCTTGTCCTGCTCGGCCGAGACGATCACCACGGGGATGGTCGGCGCCTCGTTGCGCAGGTTGATCAGGCCATTAAGCCCGTGCATGCCGGGCATGTTCAGGTCCAGCAGCACCAGATCAAGGTCATCATGTTCCAGCGTCAGCGCCAGCGCGCTGTCCAGATCGGCAGTTTCGAGGATTTCACTGTCGGGGAAGCCATCACGGATGACGTTGTGGATGGCTTCGCGAAATAGCGGATGGTCATCCGCAATCAGAATCTTGTACAAGGCCGGTCACCTCTTTGTTGTGATTATGGTGGGGCATGCTCATTCGGGGATCAATCGCCGCCAGGCAAGGGTTCCGGAGTAGCGGGGTGCAAGGGCAGGCCCGCCTGCTCCCAGCCATCCACCCCATCGCGATACCAATACAGTCGCTTGTAGCCGAGCGCGTGGGCGCGCCGGGTGGCGTTCCAGCCGAGCCAGCAATCCGAGCGGCAGTAGAAAACCAACGGTCGCTCCAGATCGCCCTCGCTGAGACGAGCCAGGTTATCGCTGAAGTAGCTTGCCCATTCCGCCTGCAGAATGCCATTGCCGGTATTGGCCAGCCAGGTGCTGCCGGGCAGGTTGGCGTGGGGTTCGCTGTCGATGAAGCGGCCTGCCAGCCATTGGCTGCGATAGACATCCACCAGCACGACAGCGGGATCCTTGGCCAGGAGCGCCTGCAATGCCGGTGTGTCCAGTGTCGTGGCACCCTCGGCCGTCGCTGGCGTCGGGCTGCGGTATTGTGTCTGTCGATAGCCATCGGCTGAGAACAAGGCGAGCTGTTCCTCGGCCGAGGCGAGCGGTGAAATGCCGAGCCCGGGCAGCATGGCGATCAGCAATGGCAGCAGCGACCTGAACATAGTCCGTATTCCTCAAGGTCTGTTGACGTTTCGGCGTTGCAACGCAACCCGTCGGGCCAGGCGGATGTGTGCGTGGTGCCGCGGCGTTCGCCATCCCGTGGGAGTGGCCAAACCTTTCTCCTCATGCCTTGCCCGTGCAAAAAAACAGCGCTGCGATCACGCTCGCGAGTGCAACGACAGCGGCCCCTGCGTTTCGCCGGGTCGATTACAGAACAACGGGCACGTCTTTGAAATCCTACGATGGAGGGGAAAACCGACACCAAAGTAGTAATCGGCTCATGCCGAGCGGCGCAAGGCCGCGTGCTGGGGGTTGAAACTGAGCACCGCGAGCAGGCTGAACAGCATGGTCAGGCCAAGGCAGACCGCCAGTGCGGTGGGTGCGAGGCGCATGTACAGAGCATGACGCACCAGTTCCACTGCATGGCTGAACGGATTGATGGCGCATATCCAATACAGCCATTCGCTGGCCTCGCGCATCTTCCATAACGGGTACAGCGCCGAGGACAGGAAGAACATCGGGAAGATCACGAAGTTCATGACCCCGGCGAAGTTCTCCAACTGGCGGATGCCATTGGACAGCAGCAGACCCAGGGCGCTGAGCAGCAGCGCCACCAGCAGCAGGGCGGGCAGGGCGACCAGCAGGCCCGGCAGTGGAGGCTGGACACCGTAGAACCAGGCGATGGCGAGAAACGCATAGACCTGCAGCAGGGAGATCAACGCCGTGGCGACGAGCTTGCTGGCCAGCAGAAAGCCGCGCGGCAGCGGGCTGGTCAGCAGCACGCGCATGCTGCCCATCTCGCGGTCGTAGACCATCGAGAGCGATCCCTGCATGCCGTTGAACAGCAGAATCATGCAGGCCAGGCCAGGCACGATGTAGGTTTCGTAGGTGATGTAGGTGTCGTATGGCTCGATGATGGCGATGCCAAGTGCGGCGCGAAAGCCGGCGGCGAATACCACCAGCCAGAGCAACGGGCGCACCAAGGCGCTGAAGAAGCGCGAGCGCTGCTGAACGAAACGCAGCCATTCACGCAGCACGATACCGCGCAGGCATTCCCAGTACGGCATCATGCCGATAGCTCCTGATTGTCCGACAGGCAAGGGCGAGGTCGAACGGGACCGCTGGTGGTTTCGATGCACACCGGCCAGGTCATGGCGCAGGCTCGAATCGAACGAACTCCGGGCACCGTAATTCAGGCCTCCGCCTCGTCGTTGCGGGTGAGTCGGTTGAAAGTCTGTTCCAGGGTGTCGCCGTTGCTGCTCAGCTCAGGGGCGCGCCCCTGGGCCACCAGCCGGCCGCGGTTGAGTACCAGCAGGTCGTCCTCGGGGCGTATTTCATCGAGCAGATGGGTGGTCCACAGCACGCTCATACCCTGTTCCCGGCACAGCGAACGGACATGCTGGTTGAGCGCCTGGCGGCTGGCCGGATCGAGGCCGGCGCTGGCTTCATCCAGCAGCAACAGTTCAGGACGATGCAGCAGCGCGCGAGCGATCTCCACGCGCCGGCGATGGCCACCGTTCAGCTCCCGAACCTTGCTGGTGCGCCGCTCTTCGAGCTGCTGCCGCTGCAGTTCGAGCTCGATACGCTCGGACGCCATGGCCCGGGGCATGCCGTGCAATGCCGCGTGATAACGCAGGTTCTGCTCCACCGTGAGGTCCAGGTCCAGCGTGCTCTGCTGGAAGACCACGCCCAGTCGGGCCAGAGCCTTGCGTGGGTCATCCCGAAGGCTGAATCCGGCTATGCGGATCTGCCCCTGCTGAAGGTCGTAGAGCCTGGTCAGCAGGGCGATCAGCGTCGATTTGCCGGCGCCGTTCGGCCCAAGCAACGCGGTGAAGCGTCCCTGGGCCGCGGTAAAAGTCACCCCGTCGAGTGCCCGGCGCGCGCCATAGGCGAATGCGATGTCGCCGACCTCGAGTGCGCTCACGGCGTGACCACCACGCCCCATGGGTAGCGACCTACCTTGATCGACTTGGTGACCTTCAACTGGGCCACGTCGATCACCGAGACGTCACCGCTGACGCCGTTGGTGGTCAGGAGCAGGCTTTCGTCGGGGTTGAACGACATGTGCCAGACGCGCCGACCCACCAGCAGGTAATCCAGCACCTCGTAGGTCTTCGCATCGACCACGGCGATGTGGTTGGCCGGGCCGAGCGCGACGAAGGCGTACTTGCCGTCGGAGGTGAGCTTGATGCCCACCGGCTGGACCTTGTCCGGGTGCACGCCCTTGATCTTGAAGGTCAGGGTTTTCAGTATCTCGCGCTTGTCCACGTCCACCACGCTGACCGTGCCACCGATCTCCGCCGAGGCCCAGAGCAGCTTGCTGTCCTTGGTGAATTCGACATGACGCGGACGCTGGTCGACCAGGGTGTTGTCCACCAACTGGTTGGTGCTGGTGTCGATCCAATGCAGCATGTTGGTGGTTTCGCTGGTGTTGACCGCCCACTTGCCATCCGGGCTGACTGCCATGCCTTCGGGCTCGACACCGACATCGATCTGCGCCAGTACGTCTTCCTTGTCGACGTCGACCACGGTCACCAGCGCGTCGTCTTCATTGGAGATGTACAACCACTTGTTGTTGGGATGCAGGGCGAACTGCTCGGGGTCGGCGCCCGAAGGCAGCTGCTTGATGATCTGCCGCGTGGCCAGATCCATGACCTGCACCGTGTCCGAATCGCTGGCGCAGATATAGAGCAGCTTGTTGTCGTGGGAGAGCGCGAGGCCGCGTGGGCGCATGCCGACTTCAAGTGTTTCGACGGTTTCCATCGTGCCCAGGTCGATGACACTGATGCTGTCGTCCTTCTCGTTGGAGACATAGGCCGTGGCTGCGGAGGCGGCGCCAGCGCTCAGGCTTAGCGCGAAGGCAATGGCAGTGGCTAGCAAGGTTCTTGGCATCTTGGGGCTCTCTCTTATGGTTATCGTGTGGCAGGGGCTGCGATGTCGGAACTGTCCATGCGCAGTAAATAATCGTCGGCTTCCTGCTGTCCGCCGGCGGCGGCGCGTTGCAGCCAGCTACGGGCCTCGCTGCGATCGGCTTCGAGGCCGCGCCCTTCGGCCAGTGCAACGCCCAGGTGGTAGCGCGCCAGGCTCACATAGCTGACGTCGTCGGGTTGTTCGGCACCCTGCCTGAGCAGGGCAGCGGATTTGCCCAGATCCTTTTCCACGCCGCTGCCACTCTCGTACATCTGCGCCAGCGAGATCAGCGAGTAGACATCGTTCCAGCGCTTCACGCAGTCCTCGAAGATGGCCTTGGCGGCTTCGAAGTTGCCGGTCTTGGCGGTGACATAGCCGTAGAGACACTTGATGCGCTTGGGACTGTCGACATAGGCCTCGTAGCCCAGCTCGTCGGCGCCGGCGGGAAGCGTGGCCAGTCCCAGCAGGGCTGTCGCCAGAACACGCTTCATGGGCGGGCCTCGCTCAGCCGGCAGCTGCTTTCCGGTGCGTCGAAGCCAAGGGTGTCCAGCTCGCTTGTGGGGTGCAGAAATCCATCCTGGGGTGAGTTGGACACCAGCGCACGCGGGTGAACCAACGGTATCGGCTGGCGCAGCTGGCCGTTCCAGGGACGGAAGCTCAGCTTGCGGCCCTTGAAACCATCGAGTGGCAGCTCGCCGCTCAGGGACAGCTGGCGGATCGCCGCGGCCTCGCTGCTGCGCAGGCGGGTGACCGCCGCAGCGAGGCTGCGCACGCCCATCCAGGCGGCGAAGTCGCGGTCGTTCATCCAGCGCTTGGCATGGGCCTCGAAACGCTTCTGCAACTGGGCCGCACCGTAGGTTTCCACTGTCTTGTGCCAGCCGCTCGCGGTCATGCCCTGGGTACCGGCCACCGGGCGTGGCAGCCAGGTCTGGTAGGGCACGTACTCGCCGAAGTCGCCACGCTCGTCGGCCACCAGTACCACATCGTACTCGGCGGCCTGGGTGAACAGTGGCATCTCCGCCTGGGCGCTCCGGCGCTGGTCGTTGTCGAAGCTCCAGGGCTTCTCTTCGACGATCTGGTGGCCGAAGCGCTTGGCCGCCCGGCGCAAAGCATCGGCGTAGGCCTGATCCTCAGCGGTAGGGCCGACGATCAGCAGCCAGCGATTCCAGCGGCGTACCGCGAGAAACTGGCCAAGAGCATCGGCAAGCATGCTGCGGCTGGGCAGGGTGTGCAGAACATTGGCAAGGCAGGTCTGGTTGCGCAGGCTGTCATCGGCACTGCCGGCATTGATCAGCAGCGCATCTGGCATGGCATCCGACAATTGACGCAGTGTGGCGGCCGGAGCGTTGATCACGAACAGGCGAATGCCATCGGCGTACTGCCGGGCGGCCTGTTGCAGCAGATCTTCCGCTGTTTCGCCGGTTGCCGTTTGCAGTGCATAGCTGTGCTTGAGAAAGCGCCCCGTGCTGTTGCTGTCGGTGATTGCCAGCTCGGCACCGCGCAGCCCGGCATCTTCCGGTTCAGGGATGACATTGGAGAGCACAGGGCCGGGGTCCGGGCGATAGGCCAGGTAACCGATGCGTATCGCCAGCTCGGCGGCGGCGGGTGCCGCAACGGCGAAGGGCGCACAACAGGCGAATGCGATCAGGATACCGGCTCGTCGAAATACTTGGCGCATGGGCTGCTCCTGTGGCGTTGTCAGCAGCATAGGAAGCATGGCGGGGCGGGGGAATATGCAGAAAGTACCGCTCTGGCGGTACCAAGGTAGTAGGTAAGCAAGCGGCGCCTGCCCCTAGCATGGTCACGTCCGATAACAATAACGAGGCCACCCCCATGCCCACCTACAAAGCATTGCTGCTCAACGCCCTTTTCATTGGCAGCCTGGTCGGCTTCGATCAGAGCCAGGCAGCGGGCGACCTGACCCGTCGCACCCAGTCATTGCCGGATCTGCGCTTCGGCTCGCAAGAGAGCGACTATGCGGTCTCGCAGAAGGAGTATCAGCTCGAGACCGGCGTGGCCTACCAGCTCAAGGTGAGCTCCGACGGCCAGAAGGAGTGTGCCTTCCAGGCGCCCGAGTTCGCTCAGTCGATCTACCTGCGCAAGGTCGAAGCCGGCGGCGTGGAGATCAAGGCAATCACGCTGGTCGAGCTGGAGTTCGAGGACGTGGGCGAGGCGGAGATTTTCTTCCTGCCGATCAAGCCGGGTAGCTATCCGTTCTACTGCAAGGGCTTGCAGAGCAAGGGGATGGAAGGGCGGTTCGTGGTCAAGTGAGACGCCAGACAGGCTGAGCACTCATCAGGTGTTGGCTGACGGAGATGACTGAGATGTCCGCATTATGGCGAATCAATCTGCTGGTTACCCTGTTCTTCTCGCTGGTAACGGTAGTCTGCCTGGCGGTCCTGTTGCGTCAGGCCAGTCATGATGTGCAGCGCGAACTGAATGCGGCCGCCGCCGTGGTCGGCTATCTCGGCGAGATGGCCGAGCGCAATCCCGACTCGCTGCGCCCTGGCCTGACCGATAGCCTGCGCCATGTCCGCGTGCGCTGGCTGGCGGCAGAGGAACCGGCTGGCGACCCCGATCCAGCCTTCGGCGACTGGCTGAGCGCCTGGCTGTATCCCGCCGAGCAAGCGGCCCCCAGCGTATTGCGGCTGGCCAATGGTCAGCGACTGCAGATCAGCGTCGACCCTAGCGACGAGGTCGAGGAGGTCCGCGATTCGCTGTTGCAGTTGCTGGTGTTGTTCGGCCTGGCGCTGCTGCTCTGTCTGCTGGCGATCCGCTGGGCGGTCCGCCCCGGCATGCGTGTGCTGAGCGAGTTGCTCGGCGCGCTGGTGCACATAGCCGATGGCAGGCTGCATACCCGGCTACCGTCCCATCGTTTCGTCGAAGCACGGCAACTGGCACAACGCTTCAACCATATGGCGGCCGCGCTCGAGGAAGCGCGAATCGACAACGACCGGCTGACCCAGGCGCTGCTCGCCCTGCAGGAACGCGAGCGCACCCGGCTTGCCCAGGCCTTGCACGACGACCTGGGGCAATACCTCGCCGGTATCCGCGCACGGGCCTGTCTGCTGCGGGTTCAGGCGGACAAGCCCGACGCCGTGCGGGAAACCGCGGCGCACCTTGAGCAGCACAGCCTCGACCTGCAGAACGGCTTTCGCCTGCTGGTGCGCGATCTGTATCCGGTGATGCTCGATCACCTGAGCCTGGAGGAGGCCCTCGGGCAGCTTGCCGATCAATGGCAGAACTCCCAGGGCATCGAATGCCGGGTTCAGCTGCATGGGGCGCTTCCCATTCTGCCGATGGACGCCAAGCTGCACCTGTACCGCATGGTTCAGGAGGCGCTGACCAACGTTGCCCGCCATGCGCGTGCCACGCGGGTGAGGGTGCTGCTGCGTGGCGGGCGCAATGGGCTGCGCCTGCTGTTATGCGATGACGGCCATGGCCAGCCCCCCGAACGCGCGGGAGTGGGCCTGCGCTCGATGAGCGAACATGCCCGTTGTCTTGGCGCCCGGCTGCGCGTGCGTCATCGCCCCGGCGCAGGCTGGACGCTTTTCCTCAAGCTGCCTCTGCAAGGAGCGACATCATGAAGATCCTGCTGGTGGATGACCATGCGGTGGTGCGCCAGGGCTACGCCAGCCTGCTTACGGCCCTGCTCCCGGAAGTGCTCGTCAGCGAAGCGGCGAGTGGCGAGCAAGCGCTGCAACTGGTGCAGGAAAGCATCCCGAGCCTGGTGGTGCTGGATCTGGGGCTGCCCGGTATCAGCGGTCTGGAAACCTGCCGGAGGTTGCGGCAACGGTTGCCGCTGCTGCCGGTGCTGATCTTCAGCATGCACGACGAGCTGGCGCTGGTCCGCCAGGCGCTGGATGCCGGTGCCTCCGGCTATCTGACCAAGCGCTGCGCACCGGACGTGCTGGTCGAGGCGGTACGCAAGGTACTCGCCGGGCAGACCTTCATCGAACAGCCGCTGGCCACCGAGCTGGCCTGCCAGCGTCCTTCGCAGTCACCCATGAAAGGCCGGCTGGCCGAGATGACGCCGCGGGAGATGGAGATATTCATCATGCTCGCACGCGGTATCGGCAACCGTGAGATTGCCGAGCGGCTATGCATCAGCAGCAAGACCGTGTCGAACCATATGGCGTTGCTGAAGAGCAAGCTGGAGGTCAGCTCGCAGGCGGAGCTGGTGCACCTGGCCATCGACCAGGGATTGCTGCGCGTCGGCGAGCACATGCTTGCCCGAGCCTGAAAGAGGCTTCGCCCTAGCGATTCAGTTCCTGCCCGCGCGCGATCAATAGCTCGAGTCGCTCGGCTGCAGCCCGTGCAGCCCCTGTCTGTCTATCCATCTCGTTGTGGCAACTGCCGGTGCATCTCCTTCGGACGTGCGTTGGTGGGCGGCTGGTCGTGTGCCTGCCAAAGTCTTGCTGCGACCTAGTCCCTCGGTAGTACAACCAATCGCTGGCCAACCGGGAATTTTTCCCGACGAAGCCGGGATTTTTTCCCTGTCCGCGTTGCGCGGCGGGTTCCGATAATCGCCACCCGGCAGGTTGCCAGTGCGACCTCGGCCAGCGGAACCGGGAGCGCCCGCGCAGGTTGCTGGTGTCTCGCCCGGCCCGATTCGCCAACAAGAACAAGGAACACCCATGCCGTACCAGCTTTGCTGTAGCGCGCTGACCCGGCGCACGCTGCTTTCCCTTGCCATCACCGGCCTCGTGCCTGGCCTGGTCCATGCGCAGGAGCCTCTCGTCCTCGGCGCCGATGAGGTGATCGCCACCACGCCGCTACCCGGCATCGAGCTGCCGAAGGATCAGGTCCCGGCCAATATCCAGACACTGGATGCCGAACACCTGCGCCAACTGGGCGGCCAGTCTCTCGCCGAAAAGCTGCAGCGTGGCATGCCCAGCATCAACGTCAACGAGATTCAGGGCAATCCTTACCAGGCCGACCTCAATTATCGCGGCTTTACCGCTTCGCCGCTGCTGGGTACGCCCCAGGGACTTTCGGTTTTTCTCGACGGCGTGCGGGTCAACGAAGCGTTCGGCGACGTGGTGCACTGGGACCTGATCCCCAATACCGCCATCGCCAGCATGGCACTGGTGCCGGGCTCCAATCCGCTGTACGGCCTGAATACCCTGGGTGGCGCGCTGGCGCTGCAAACCAAGCGCGGCGATACGCATCCGGGTGGCGCGGCAGAAGTCTATGGCGGATCGTTCGGGCGCCAGGGCGGCTCGGTGGAGCATGGTGGCAAACACGAGGAGTTTTCCTGGTACCTGGCGGCCGAGGGCATGGACGAGGATGGCTGGCGCGACCATTCGCCATCCGAGGTTCGGCAGTTGTTCGGCAAGTTCGCCTGGACCACGGACAGCACCGATGTGGCGCTGACCCTGGCCCACGCCGACAACGACCTGATCGGCAACGGCCTGATCCCCGAGAGCATGCACGACCAGAAACGTGAGGCCATCTTTACCCATCCCGACCAGACCGAGAACCGCAGCCATCTGATGGCCCTGACCGCCAGCCACTGGCTGAACGATGCCGATCGCCTGTCCGGCACCGTTTACCTGCGGCGCACCCGCACCGCGACCCTCAACGGCGACGGCAACGACGAGTATGAAGAGGAATATGAGCAATGGGAAAATGGCGGCTTCGTCGGCGCAGGTCCCGAAAGTGGTGTGCTCAATCGCACGCGAACCGCGCAGCGGGCCTACGGTCTGGCACTGCAGTGGGCGCGCGCCGCCGGTGCGCACCAGTTCGCCTTCGGCCTCAGCCATGACAACACCCGCGCCAGCTTCCAGCAGAGCGAGCAGGGCGGCGAGCTGACTGACGACCGCGGTATCCTCGCCACCGACGACGAGGAGCAGGCGAACCGTCTGCTGGGTCGCACCCGCACGTCCAGTCTTTATGCCACCGACACCTGGTCACTGAGCGATGATCTGCAGCTCACCGGCTCGCTGCGCTACAACCGAACCCGTGTGGTCAATACCGACCGCATGGGGGATGCACTCAACGGCGACTTCACTTATCGCAAGCTCAACCCCGCATTGGGTTTTGCCTGGCAGTTGCAACCCGCGGTGGCAGTCTACGGTGGCTTTTCACAGGGCAACCGGGCGCCGACGCCGATCGAGCTGGGCTGCGCTGACCCGCAAAACCCCTGCAGCCTGCCCAACGCCATGGCTGCCGATCCCTTCCTCGAGCAGGTCGTGACCCGCACCCTGGAATTCGGCTTGCGCGGCGAGCTGGCAGGCGGCACGCGCTGGAACGCCACGGCCTTCCGCAGCATGAACCATGACGACCTGCTGTTCGTTGGCACGGGCGGCAGCATGGGCTACTTCACCAACTTCGGGCGCACCCGGCGCCAGGGGATCGAGCTGGGGCTCTCCGGGGCACAAGGTCCGTTCGATTGGCGGGTGGACTACACCTATCTGCATGCGACCTTCCGCTCTTCGGCCTGCATCCTGGCGGAGAACAACAGTACCGAAGGCGAGGGTGGCTGCCCCGATGACGAGATTCGCGTCAACAGCGGCGACTACCTGCCAGGGCTGCCGAAGCACAACCTGAAGCTGGGTCTGGACTGGCACATCAATGATCGGCTGCGCGTCGGCACCAGCGTGCTGGCCTATTCGTCGCAGTATGTGCGCGGCAACGAGAACAATCGTCACCAGGCCAATGACGAGCTCGAGGGCAGTGGCAAGCTTGCCGGTTATGCGGTGGTGAACCTGAGCGCCGATTACCGTTTTGCCCGCGACTGGACGCTGTTCGGGCGGGTCGACAATCTGTTCGACAGGCGTTATGCCACCGGGGGAGCGCTGGCCGAGAACCCCTTCGTCGGGGCAGGCAGTGCCTTCGAATCGGATCCGGACGAGTGGCGCCACGAGCAATTCATCGCCCCCGGTGCCCCACGGGCGGGTTGGGTGGGCGTGCGTTATCGCTGGGATGCGCTATAACCCGGCGTCGTCATGCCCATGCCGAGCCCCGCTGCCCGGCATGGGTTTTTTCCTCTGGCGGGCGGTAGGGGCGAGGCGAACGTCCTGTCCTGTATGGGGCTGCTGACGTGAAATAGTCACGGCAAATTGGCTATGCTGGCGAGCTTGGTCGTCTTCACCGACGGCACCACAGGAGCCCGCATGACTCGTTCCGCTGCAATCGCTTGTGCCTTCCGATCGCCGCATGCCGCGTCCGGCGCCGGGCGCTGAGCATGCCGTCACGTCTGCGCATCGTTCTCGCGCTCGGCAGCGCGCAAACCCTGGCCTGGGGCTCGACCTATTACCTGCCGGCGATTCTTGCCGAGCCGATGGCGCGCGAGCTGGGTCTTTCCACCGGCAACGTATTCGCCGCGTTTTCCCTGGCCCTGATCGTCACGGCCGTCCTCGGCCCGCTCTCCGGCAAGCGCATCGACCATCACGGTGGTCGTGATGTACTGGCGCTTTCCAGCATCGTCTTCGCGGCCGGGCTGGCGACGCTCGGGCTTGCCAGCGGCCCGCTGATGCTCTGGCTCGGCTGGCTGGTGATCGGCATCGGCATGGCGCTGGGGCTCTACGAGTCGGCATTCTCGACCCTGACCGGCATCTACGGCCGTGATGCGCGCGGTGCGATCACCGGCATCACCTTGCTTGCCGGCTTCGCCAGTACCGTATGCTGGCCGATTACCGGCTGGCTGGATGCCGAGTACGGCTGGCGTGCGACCTGCCTGGTCTGGGCGGGTGCGCATATCGTCCTCGGCCTGCCGCTGAACCGGCTGCTGATTCCCGTCGGTGTGCAGGCCGCACCGCCGGCAGCGGTGCAACCGCCGGAGCAGGCGCCTGCCGGTTCCGGCCTGACCATGGGCCTTCTGGCGTTCGTCTTCGCTGCCACCTGGTTCACCAGTACGGCGATGGCCGCGCACCTGCCGCGGTTGCTGCAGGAGTCCGGGCTGTCGGCCGCGGCGGCCATCGGCGTTGCGGCTTTGGTTGGGCCGGCCCAGGTTGGCGCACGCTGCCTGGAGTTCATCCTGCTGCAGCGATTTCACCCATTGCTTTCGGCGCGGCTGGCGGCCATCGCGCACCCGATCGGCGCCGCCGGCATCATGCTGTTCGGCGCGCCGGCGACCACCACGTTCGCGCTGTTGCATGGTGGTGGCAATGGCATCCTGACTATCGCCAAAGGCACCTTGCCGCTGGCAATCTTCGGCCCGCATGGCTACGGCCTGCGCCAGGGTTTGCTGATGGTGCCGGCACGCTTTGCCCAGGCCTTTTCGCCCTTCGTATTCGCACTGTTGATCGATGACTTCGGCACGCGTGCGCTGTGGCTATCGGCGGCTCTGGGCGTGCTGGCCTACCTTGCGCTGTCGCTATTGCAGCGCACGGCGCGCGGGCTCGGTTGAGACGTCTCGTCAGGCGCCTGTCGCGGCGACCAGCAGCATCTGCCGTTGCACGCGGTCCAGTCCGAGGAAGACCCGAAGCGCGGCATAGGCATCGTTTGCCGCATAGGCTCGCTGGGCCTCGCTCAGTACCGCGTTCGCCCAGTTCGAAGTGGCCACGCGGCGCGACTTGTGCAGCCGGCTGGCGAGTATGCCGGCGACCGCCCCGCGCAGGCCGACCTGGCCCTTCCGGCCCTGATAGCGCAGGGCCGTGCCAAGGTCGATATAGGAATGCAATTCGATGCCCAGCCTGTTGCGCAGTCGACTGCGGTCCGATTTCAAGCCAAAACCGATCTTCACCACATCCGGCGCTTGCAGCACTTCGCGTGTTGCCTCCAGGCAGCCCGGCACGCCGACCTGGAACAGATAGGCCTGGTCGGTCGTGGCGAACTGGACCAGGTGTGGGCCGCTGGATGCTTCGCCGACCCTGAAGGTCGGTTTGGATTCGGTGTCGAAGCCGACGCAAGGGCATTCGCGGATACTGGCGATGGCCGCGGCGAACTCGGTTGCGCTGGCAGGCATGACGATGCGATCGCTTGCCAGTCCTTGGAATGGCGGCAGCGCATCGATGTCCTGGCGCTGGGCAATATGGATGGCCGGCGCCTGGCTCAATCGGTACACCTCGCAAAACCAGAGCTTGCGGCGCGAATGCCGGCACGGTGTGTCATGCCACCGCTAGCCGGCTCGCTCGGCGCGCTGTCGCGGGCGAGCGCCGGATCGGCGCAGGCCCTCATGTCTTCAGCTGGCTGGAGAACTGCCCGACGGCCCGGACCACACGCTTGGCACCGTCCTGAATCTCGACGATCACCGCACCGGCCTGGTTGGCGAATTCCTGCCCCTGTTCGGCTTGCTCGCGGCTGGCCGACATGCTGTGCACGGCGGCCTGCGCCAGATCCTGGTTCTCCTGCACGACGCCAACGATTTCTTCGGCGGCCTTGCTGGTGCGGGCGGCCAGCTGGCGTACTTCATCGGCAACCACGGCGAAACCACGGCCCTGGTCGCCGGCCCTGGCCGCTTCGATGGCAGCGTTGAGCGCCAGCAGGTTGGTCTGGTCGGCGATGCTGCTGATGGTCTTGAGGATTGCGCTGATCAGCTGCGATTGCTGGTCCAGTGCCTCGATGCCCTGCGCAGCCTCCTGCACCTGTTCAGCGATGCGATGCATCACGTCGACCGTCTGCTGGACCACCTGCGCGCCGCGCTGGGCGCTGAGATCGGTACGCTGCGAAGTCTCGTAGGCAATGGTCGCGGCTTCGGCGACGGCCAGTTCACGGTTGACCTGGTCAGTGATGACGGTCGCGAACTTGATGATCTTGTACAGCTTGCCGTAGGCATCGTAGACCGGGTTGTAGGACGCTTCCAGCCAGACCGTTCTGCCCTGGGCGTCGATGCGCTTGAAGCGATCGGCAATATATTCGCCGCGGTTCAGGCGGGCCCAGAACTCCTGGTAGGCCGGCGATTCGGCCTCCTCGCGCTCACAGAACATGCGGTGGTGCTTGCCCTGGATCTGCTCGAGGCGATAACCCATGCCATCGAGAAAGGCGTCGTTCGCCTTGAGCATATGCCCCTGGAGATCGAACTCGATCACCGCCGTTGAGCGCAACAGCGCTTTGACCAGGCTTTCGTACTCGCGGGAGCTCTCGATAGTGCGGGTCAGGTTGGTGGCACATAACACGAACTGCTGCAGCGTACCGTTCGGGGCCTTGATCGGTTGCCAGATCGAGCGTAGCCAGGCTTCCTGGCCATCGACCCGCAGCATGCGGAACGCGCCATTGGTGTGTTCGCCGCGCTGCATGGCGGTCTTCAGGCGAGCGTAGTTCGGCTCGTTCCTGAACTGCTGACCGAAAAAGTCGTCCACCGAGCGACCGACGATGTCTTCCCGACGATAGCCCATTTCGCTGAGAAACGGCTCGTTGGCGTACTGGATGCGTCCTTGCTGGTCCAGCTCCAGAACCATCATCTCCCTGTAAAACGAGTCCCGGATCTGCCGGTTGATCGCGACTTCCTCGCGCAGCTCTGCCAGTTCCCGTTTGAGGTGCTTGTTGAACATCGTGTCGGCATCCATTGTGAGGCAAGATCGCCCATTATCTGGATCGGCGCCAGAAGGCAATTCGTGAGTCCGCAGTGGAGAAGATTATCCAATTGCCTCGATAGTTTGGATCAATGAATGCGCTCAGGCTACCCCGGGCGTGGCAGGACTCACTTTTCCCAGTCATGCGGGCAGTCCGTGCAGCCCTCCATGTTCGTGCCCTGGAACGTTGCATAGTGGCGTCGAGCGCCGCTTAGCACGGCATCGGCCAGGTTGGCGTCATTGAGCTTGGCTTCCTGGAGGTTGGCATCGGTCAGGTTGGCGCCCTTGAGGTCGGCCTTGCTCAGCCAGGTCATTTCCAGGTCGGCGGCGCGCAGGCTGGTCCGGTGCATTTTTGCACCGCTCATGCGGGCGAACTCGAGGTAGGCACCGGTGAGGTCGGCGCGCTGGAACTGCGCGGCCTGGGCAAACAGCCCCCAGCCCTGGATGGCGACCAGACGAGCATCGGTGAAGTTGGCCAGCCGCAGGTTGGCCTGTTGCAGGCTCGCCCGGTTGAGGGTCGCCCCGGTTAAGTCGGCCTTTTCCAGATTGGCCAGGTCGAGGTTGGCATGGCGCAGGTTGGCGCCGGACAGGTTGGCGCCGGCAAGATTGATCCGGCGCAGATCCTGGTTGCTGAGATCAGCCCCGCGCAGGTCGGCGTTGGGGCACTGGCTGTCGGGCTGGAGCACGCAGCCGTCGATGGTCATAGGACCGTCATCCGCGGCGAAGACGGACGCGCTGGCGAATAGGAGTGGCAAAAGCAAGCGGTTAGGGTTGTTCATGGGAAGTCACCAGGGCAGGGCAGGAGAGAAAAGCGGTCGCGCGGCGCTTCTGGCCTGTCGGCGAGAGCGCCAACCCGGAGCCGGCTGGGCCAGGCATGCCGCGCGAACCGCTGTACCTTGAGAACATGAGGCGTGCCCGCGCGATAGCGGGCACGGCTCGACTCATCGCTTGGCGGTCTTCTTCTCCCAATCCGGCAGCTTGAATACCCAGAAAGAGCCGCCCTGGGCGACCGGCTTGGTCAGCACGGCCATGTCACCGCCCCACAGCGGCACGGCACCGCCATAACCGACCGTCACGCCGATGTACTGCTCGCCGTCCTGTTCCCAGGTGATCGGCGGAGAAATGACGCCGCTACCGGTCTGGAATTTCCACAGCTCGTCACCGGTTTTCGCGTTGAACGCCTTGAAGTAGCCGTCGCTGGTGCCGGTGAACACCAGGTTACCCTTGGTCGCGAGGACGCCGGCCCAGAGTGGCAGCTTTTCCTTGTGCTCCCAGGCGACCTTTCCGGTGGTGGGGTCCATGGCGCGCAGGATGCCGACGTGGTCGTCATACATGCGCTTGATGCGGAAGCCCTGGCCGAGATAGGCCGAGCCCTTCTTGTAGCTGACTTCCTCGGTCCAGTAGTCCTCCTTCCAGTGGTTGGCCGGCACGTAGAACAGACCGGTGTCCTGGCTGTAGGCCATGGGGTTCCAGTTCTTGCCGCCGAGGAAGGGTGGGGAGACTTCCACCGACTTGCCATGTTTCTCGCCCGGCTCCGGCTTGGGCGGGCGTTGGCCCTCGTTCTCGACCGGCCGACCCGTTTTCAGATCGATATGGCTGGCCCAGGTGATGCCATCGACGAAGGGGAAGGCGTTCTTCAGCTTGCCGTCCTTGCGGTCGACGACGTAGAAGAAGCCGTTGCGGTCGGCGTGGGCCGTGGCCTTGACCGTCTTGCCGGACTTGTCCTTGTAGTCGAACAGCACCAGTTCGTTGTTGCCCGAGAAATCCCAGGCATCGTTGGGCGTGTGCTGGTAGAACCACTTCACCTCGCCGGTGCTCGGGTCGACGCCGACCTGGCCGGAGGTGTAGAGGCTGTCGTAGTCCTTCGGATCGCCACCGTCGCTGGTGCGTGCCCAGCCGTTCCAGGGAGCCGGGTTGCCGGCGCCGACGATGATGGTATTGCTTTCCGGGTCGAAGCTGGCGCTCTGCCACGGGGCGCCGCCGCCCTGGCTCCAGGCTTCCTTCTTGCCGGTCGGGTGGTTGGGATCGTCCGGCCAGGAGGGTGCCTTGATGTCGCCGGTGGGGGTGCTCTCCTTGCCGTTCAGGCGGCCCATGTGGCCTTCGACGAAGGGCCGCATCCAGATTTCTTCACCGCTGTCCGGGTCGCGCGCGAACAGCTTGCCGACCACGCCGAACTCGTCGCCGGAGCTGCCATGGATCAGCAGGGTCTTGCCGCTCTTGGCGTCCTTCACCAGGGTCGGCGCGCCGGTCATGGTGTAGCCGGCGGAGTGGTCGCCGAACTTCTTGTTCCAGACGACCTTGCCGGTGTCCTTGTTCAGCGCTACTACACGAGCATCGAGCGTGCCGAAGTAGATCTTGTCACCGTAGATGGCAGCACCGCGGTTGACCACATCGCAGCACGGGCGGATGTCGTCGGGCAGACGGTGGGCATAGCTCCACAGGCGCTTGCCGGTCTTGGCATCGAGGGCGAAGACCCGTGAGTAGGAGCCGGTCACGTAGATCACGCCATCATGGACGATGGCCTGGGATTCCTGGCCGCGCTGTTTCTCGTCGCCAAACGAGAAAGACCAGGCCGGCGTCAGCTTGAACACGTTGTCTTCATTTACCTGCGCCAGTGGGCTCCAGCGTTGCGCGTTGGTACCCAGGCCGTATTGCAGAACGTTCTCGGTGGACAGGTGGTCATTGGCGATGTCTTCCCAACTGACCGGTTTGGCCTGTGCGGCAGCCGCTAATGCGAGGCCTCCGGCCAGCACCAGACATTGCACGGCAATGGCGAGTGGGCGTTTGCTGCCGGGGTGCGATCTTGTTGTCATGTTTGCGATTCCCTTGGTCGGTTCGAACGAGGCCGCCGTGTACGGCTGGCCTGGCGATTCGATTATTGGGAGCGTGCCGTGCGCGCCGACACGGAAAAGCTCCCGCGAAGGCCGGGAATCCTTCCCAACCCCCGCCGATTTGGCCTTGCTACCAGTGGGGTGCCAAAGGTGGTGGTAAAACCTAGTACCAAGGGAGGAGATGCAGGCATCCAAAGCAGGATTCTGCCAATTGGCCTGCGCCGCCAACATGACCGCCATGCGCTCCGATGGGGCTGCCTTGCACAGATTCTCGAATAGAGGGTGGTAGTCATGAATAACAAGATCTTTTTGCGCTCACTGCTGGCAGCGGGTGTACTCGGTATGTCCGGCCTGGTTCTGGCGCACGGTGACGTGACGCCGCAGGCGGTCGACACCAAGGGGTTGCCGGCGCTCGGTGAAGAGTGGTTGGACGAGAACCCTTACCGCACCCCGAGCGAGCACCACGATCTGGCCGTCGAGATCGGCTCGTCCGCCTACAATCAGAACTGCGCCCGTTGCCATGGTCTGGAAGCCATTTCCGGCGGCATCGCGCCGGACCTGCGCGAGTTGGAGGCCAGCTTCGACGGCGACGAGTGGTTCAAGGAACGGGTGATCAACGGGGCGGTGCGTGACGGTGCCGTGTACATGCCGCGCATGGCCGATACTCTCAGTCAGGAAGCGCTGTGGGCGATCCGGACCTATATCGAAAGCGAAGCGGCCAAGCGCTGATGAGTGCCGTGCGGCTGGTTCTGGCACTGTGGCTGACGCTTTGCTGCGCCCTGGCGCAGGCAGACGTGGTCAAGGTGCGCGCCTTCGATGACATCATTGAGTCCGGCGTGCTGAAAGTGGCTGTGTACGAGAATTTCCCACCGTACAGCTACCAGGAAGACGGCCAGCCGCGCGGGGTCGATATCGAGCTGGCCGGCAAGCTCGCCGAAGGGCTCGGCCTCGAGCTGGAAGTGCTCTGGGTGACCCCGGACGAAACACTGGATGACGACCTGCGAAACTTCATCTGGAAAGGGCACTACCTGCGGCCGAACGTGCTGGCCGACGTGATGCTGCGCGTGCCCTATGATCGGGAGTTCTCCTACAAGCGCAACGAGCTGGGTGAGCTGGTCAACGAGCTGGTGGTGATGTTCGGCCCCTACCAGCGCGAGCGCTGGCAGACCGCCTACGACGACCGCCGGATCGACGAGGTGCCCAGCGTGGCGGTCTTCCAGTACCACCCGATTGGCGTGGAAGTCGACAGTGTTCCTTCGTTCTACCTGTCTTCGGTGTTCGGCGGGCGGATGGCGAACAACACGCACCATTATCCGACCGTGCAGCAGGCGTTCGCCGCGCTGCAGCAGGGGGAGGTCGATGCGACCATGGCCATGCGCAGCGAGATCGAGTGGTTGCTCCAGCGCGCCGGCGAGCCCCATCTGAAGTTGGCCGACAATGCCTATCCGAACATGGGCAAGCAGGTCTGGGACCTGGGGATGGCGGTGCATGAGTCCAATCGTCAACTGGCCTATGCGCTGGAAGCGGTACTCGAGCCGTTGATTCTCGAGGGGGAGCTGGAAAAGACCTACGCCAGCTACGGCCTGCACTATGAGTTGCCAGGGCTGTATCAGGACGTGGAAAGCGACGTGGCCGGACGCTGACCGGCTACGCCATGCCGATCCCGCTGCGGATCGCCGTTCGAGGAGTCGACATGAGCATTCGAATCTGGCTGCTGCTGATTTCCTTCCATGCACTGGGCGCGCTGGCGGCCGATGCCGATCCGCTTCAGTCGGTGATGTGGGAATACCATCACAAGGGCTTGCTGCACGGCGAGCCCTACGTGTTCGACGAGCGCGTGCAGGTCCAGGTGCCGCCGTTCGCCGAGGATTCGCGACAGGTGCCGGTGCACATCGATGCCCGCGCCCTGGGCGATGAGGTGGTGCGCATCGAGGCCTGGGCCGATCTCAATCCCATCCCGAGGATCTTTACCTTCACTCCTGGCGAGCAGGTGCTGCCCCTGGTGGCCATCCGCATCCGCGTCGAACAGGCGACCCCGATTCGTGCCGCGGTATTGACCCGCGATGGCATCTGGCACATCGGCTCGGCCAGGGTCGATGCCGCCGGTGGCGGCTGTACGGCGCCGAGCGTGGTGCGTGCCCTGCCGGGCTGGGAAGACCGCCTGGGTGAAGTCATTGGTGGGCGTTTCGCTCGCGGCGATATCAGTCGGCTGCGGCTGCAGATATCGCATCCGATGGACAACGGCCTGGTCGGCGGCATCCCCGAATTCTTCCTCAACCAGGCCGAGCTGCGCGACAGAGACGGACAGGTCCTTGCCGAGCTGGAGTTGTATCCGGCCGTGGCGGAAAACCCGAGCCTGAGCCTGGAAGTGAAGGGCAGCCAGGACACTCGTCTATGGCTGCGCGACAACAACGGCAACGAGTTCGAAGCCGCGCTCTGAGCCAACCGCTCCGCGTTCTTCTCCGAGAGCCAGCAATCCAAGCCAAGGAGGCCTCATGCGCCTGTTCATTCTGATCTTTGCGTTCTGGCTGACCGTGCCCGTGCAGGCCGAGCTGCGTTATACGCTGCAGCCGCGGCAGATAGCCGATGGCGTCTGGCTGCTGGAGGGGTCCACTGACAACTTCGACAAGGCCAATGGCGGCAACATCGTCAACACCGGTTTCATCGTGACGGATGCCGGCGTGGTGGTGATCGACAGCGGGCCATCCCGGCGTTACGGCGAGGCGCTGCGCGCGGCTATCGCCGAGGTCACCGACCGGCCCGTGATCAAGGTGCTGCTGACTCATCATCACCCCGACCACGTCCTGGGCAATCAGGCCTTCGCCGATGTGCCCATCGCCGCGCTGGACGGGACCACCGAGCTGCTGCGCGAGCAGGGCAATGCCATGGCGGAGAACATGTACCGTCTGGTCGGTGACTGGATGCGCGGTACCGAGGTCGTGCTGCCGTCGGAGACGCTTGCGCCCGGCACACTGCAGATCGGCGGACGTTCCCTGCGCCTGCTGGCGCTGCGGGGCCATACCGGTGCCGACCTGGCCATTCTCGACGAGCACAGCGGCGTGCTGTTCGCCGGCGACATTCTGTTTTACCAGCGTGCGCTGACGACGCCGAACAGTCCGGGGCTGGATGTCTGGCTGGAGGATCTCGCTACCCTCGAGGCGCTACCCTGGAAGCGTCTGGTGGCAGGCCACGGCCCGGTGGCCGACGATGCCGGACCGTTCAGGCAGATGCGAGACTATCTCGGCTGGCTCGACGGGCTGCTGCGTGACGCCGCCCGTAGCGGGGCAGACATGAACGAGGTGATCCAGAGCCCGATTCCCGATCGCTTCGCCAGCATCAGCCTGACCCGCTATGAGCTGATCCGCAGTGTCACTCATCTGTATCCGCGCTACGAAGCGAATGCCCTGCAGCGCGTCGATGAGTAAGCTGGGGTAGGCCTGAGCGCTGCGCGCGCCGAGTGGCCGGCTCATTGCAGTTGCAATAGCTCGCCGCGCTCCTGCTGCCAGTCATCCAGGCTTGGTGCCGCCTCTTCGCCGTCCATGCGGTGGATGATGTCGAAATAGTCCTGCTTGAAGCGATCCCGCATGATCTCGCTACGGTCTTTGACCCGTACCGCATAGATGCTCTGTACGTTCTGATGGTCGAAGTCGCGCCAGTACTGCTCGTCCTTCAACAGGCGGTAGCGATGGTTCTCCAGCGCCGTGATGACGGCTTCGCTGTCCAGGTTGCCGGCGCGCTGCACGGCGGCGGCCCACTGCCGGACGATGCCATAGGCCGAGGCGGCGGTGCTGCCGGGGTATGCCTGATGCTGGGCAATGTAGCGATCGACGAAGGCCTGGCCCTCTTCGCTCTGTTCCCGCTGCGGCACGCGCCAGGTCCAGGCCTCGGTGCCGATGACGTTTTCCATCACCAGCGGTCCGGCCTGCTCGACGATGCTCTGGGTGAGGTTGGGCACGATGATCTGCATGCGCTTGCCGAGTTCCAGCGTGTGCGCCAGGCGCATGGTCTGCACCAGATCCTGGCCGAGCAGGACGATCACCAGCACGTCGGCGTCGCTGGCCGCAGCTTTCTGCAGAGCGGCCAGGTAGTCGTCGCGACGGGCACCGCGCTCGGCTATTTTCGAGTAGCCATGGCGTGCGCGGTCGCGGCTCTTGGTCGCCTCGCGCAGGGCCTGCTCCATGCTGCGGCCCCAGGCATCGTCGAGGCTGATGTAGTGATAGCGGCGGTTGGGCATGTGCCAGCTTAGGTACTCGCCGAGTACCCGGGCGCTCATCCAGGCACTGTTGGACTCGCGGAACAGGTGGCGATGGCCGTCGCGGCCGGTGATCTCGTTGGCGTAGCCGAGGGTGGGGAAGTACAGCAGTCCGAGTTCACGGGCGCGCTGGCCGGCGCTCAGCGCCTCTTCGCTGTTGGCGCCGCCGAAGATCATGGCCGCGCCCATGCTGGCGAAGTGCTCGACGTTGCCGAGCGCCTTCTCCTCGCGCGCCGCCGAGTTACGGCCGACCAGCTCCAGACGCCGGCCGAGCAGGCCGCCGTGCTGGTTGATCTGGTCGACGGCGAGCAGGGCGCCACGGCGCAGCTCCAGTCCTTCGGACTTGTAGTTGCCGGTGCCGGGGTAGTTGAGGCCGAGGCGGATCGGTTCGCCCGCATGGGCGCCTTGTAGTGCGAAGGCGAGGAGGGCAACGACCAGGGAAGGGCGAAACATGGCTCGTATCCTTGTGAGCGAAGGGAGGTCCGTTGTAGGGCCTGTGATAGCGCTGCGGAATAGTCTTTTTCGGCTGGGTCGATGCGACTTTGGTTGCCGCCCGTGCTTGGCGTGAGCGGGACAGCCCACGTCTTTGCTGGCCTGCGGCGGCGTATTGCTACCAAGGGAGGAGGAAAATCGGTACTGCGGGCAATTGTTGGCGAGGCGGTGCAAACCAAGAATCTACAACAGACCGGGAAAATTTCCCGGCATAACAATGAACCCGCAGAGGTAGCCGCAATGAAGCACACCGGTCTTCGCAAGCCCTTCGCCATGACGGCGCTATGCGCCGCGGTGGCGATGTCCAGCCTGCACGCCTGGGCCGTAACCGACCAGGAAATCCTGAACGACGCCAAATCCACCAACCAGATCGTCACCAATGGTCTGGGTTTGCAGGGCCAGCGCTACAGCCCGCTGGATACGTTGAACACCAATAACATCGATCAGTTGCGACCGGTTTGGGGCTTCTCTCTGGGCGGTGAAAAGCAGCGCGGTCAGGAAGCGCAGCCGCTGATCAAGGACGGCGTGATGTATATCACCGGTTCCTATTCGCGCGTCTATGCACTGGATGCCCGTACCGGCAAGGAGCTGTGGCAGTACGATGCGCGCCTGCCCGACGGCATCATGCCGTGCTGTGACGTGATCAACCGCGGCGTTGCGCTGTACGGCGACCTGGTGATCTTCGGCACCCTGGACGCCAAGCTGGTTGCCCTGAACAAGGACACCGGCAAGGTGGTCTGGAAAAAGACCGTCGCTGACTACAAGGCCGGTTACTCGCTGACTGCCGCACCGTTGGTGGTCAATGGCAAGCTGATCACCGGCGTGTCCGGTGGCGAATTCGGCGTGGTCGGCAAGATCGAGGCCTACAACGCCAAGAATGGCGAGCTGCTGTGGACCCGTCCGACCGTGGAAGGCCACATGGGTTACGTCTGGAAGGACGGCAAGAAGGTCGAGAGCGGCATTTCCGGCGGGGAAGCCGGCAAGACCTGGCCGGGCGACCTGTGGAAGACCGGCGGCGCGGCTCCATGGCTGGGCGGCTACTACGATCCGGACACCGACTCGCTGCTGTTCGGTACCGGTAACCCGGCACCGTGGAACTCGCACCTGCGCCCTGGCGACAACCTGTACTCGTCCTCGCGTCTGGCGCTGGACCCGAACGACGGCTCGATCAAGTGGCACTTCCAGTCCACGCCGCACGACGGCTGGGACTTCGACGGCGTGAACGAGCTGATCTCCTTCGACTACCAGGACGGCGGCAAGACCATCAAGGCTGCCGGCACCGCCGACCGCAACGGCTTCTTCTACGTGCTCGATCGCACCAACGGCAAGTTCATCCGTGGCTTCCCGTTCGTCGACAAGATCACCTGGGCCAAGGGCCTGGACAAGAATGGCCGTCCGGTCTATGACGAAACCCACCGCCCGGGCAATCCTGCCGATGCGGACAAGGGCAAGTCGGTGTTCGTCGCACCGTCCTTCCTTGGCGGCAAGAACTGGATGCCCATGGCCTACAGCCAGGACACCGGCCTGTTCTACGTGCCGTCCAACGAGTGGGGCATGGACATCTGGAACGAAGGTGTAGCCTACAAGAAGGGCGCCGCCTACCTGGGTGCCGGCTTCACCATCAAGCCGCTCAACGAAGACTTCATCGGTGTGCTGCGCGCCATCGATCCGAAGACCGGCAAGGAAGTGTGGCGCTACAACAACTACGCTCCGCTGTGGGGCGGCGTGCTGGCGACCAAGGGCAACCTGGTGTTCACCGGCAACCCCGAGGGCTATCTGATGGCCTTCGACGCCAAGACCGGCAAGAAGGTCTACGAGTTCAACACCGGCTCGGGCGTCATCGGTTCTCCGGTCACCTGGGAAATGGACGGCGAGCAGTACGTCTCCGTCCTGTCCGGCTGGGGCGGTGCGGTACCGCTGTGGGGTGGCGAAGTGGCCAAGCGTGTGAAGGAGTTCAACCAGGGCGGCATGCTCTGGACCTTCAAGCTGCCGAAGGAGCTGGTCGCCAAGCGCTGATCCCAAGCAGTGTGCACAAGCCCGACGGTTGTCGGGCTTGTGCAAGCAGAGCCCCGGTCGCGATGGCCGGGGTTTTTGCGTTCTGGGTAATCAGTCAGGGCCGGGCGTGCGCATGCACGGCGGGCTCGTTGACCTGCTCAGCGCAACAGATGCTCGGGCAGCAGATGCTCGGGCAACAGAAACACGAACCCCGCCATCAGGCGGGGTCCGTTGCGTTCCGAAAGCGAATCCGGGAAAGCCGCGATCAGTCTTCCAGCGAGCCCATCGCGGTGGTGTTGAAGCCACCGTCGACGTAGAGGATTTCACCGCTGATGCCGGAAGCCAGGTCCGAGCAGAGGAATGCGCCGGCATTGCCCACTTCGTCGATGGTGACGTTGCGGCGCAGGGGGGTCTGCTTCTCGTTGGCGGCGAGCATCTTGCGGAAGCTGGCGATGCCGGAAGCGGCCAGGGTGCGGATCGGGCCGGCGGAGATGCAGTTCACGCGGGTGCCTTCCGGGCCGAGGCTGCCGGCCAGGTAGCGAACGCCTGCTTCCAGGCTGGCCTTGGCCATGCCCATCACGTTGTAGTTCGGCATGGTGCGCTCGGCACCCAGGTAGGAGAGGGTCAGCAGGCTGCCGTTGCGGCCCTTCATCATCTCGCGGCCGGCCTTGGCCAGGGCCACGAAGCTGTAGGCGCTGATGTCGTGGGCGATCTTGAAACCTTCACGGGTGGTCACTTCGGTGAAGTCGCCGTTGAGCTGGTCGCCCGGCGCGAAGCCGACCGAGTGCACGATGCAATCCAGGCCGTCCCACTTCTTGGCCAGCTCTTCGAATACGCGGGCGATGTCCTCGTCGTGGGCGACGTCGCAGGGGAAGCACAGCTCGGGGCTCGAACCCCAGCCGGCGGCGAATTCCTCGACGCGGCCCTTGAGCTTGTCGTTCTGGTAGGTGAAAGCCAGCTCCGCACCTTCGCGATGCATGGCGGCGGCGATGCCCGAGGCAATCGACAGTTTGCTGGCAACGCCGACGATCAGTACGCGCTTACCGGTGAGAAAACCCATGTGCTTGTCCCTCTTCTGGTTGTTCGGCAGCGCGGGGCGCCATGAAGGCGGATTCCAGCAGCTGCTGTGTATACGGATGTTGCGGCGCCGCAAAGATTTCAGCGGCCGCACCCTGTTCCACCACCTGGCCCTGCTTGACCACCATCATCTGGTGGCTGAGCGCCCTGACCACCGCCAGGTCATGGCTGATGAACAAGTAGGTCAGGTTGTACTTGGCCTGCAACGAACGCAGAAGCTCCACCACCTGGCGCTGAACCGTGCGATCGAGTGCCGAGGTCGGCTCGTCGAGCAGTATCAGCGCCGGCTTCAACACCAGAGCCCGGGCAATGGCAATGCGTTGCCGTTGTCCGCCGGAAAACTCATGGGGGTAGCGATGCCGGGTTTCCGGATCGAGGCCAACCTCCACGAGCGCGTCAATGATTGCCTGTTCCTGCTCCTGCGCATTGCCCATCCGGTGGATGCGCAGTCCCTCTCCGATGATCTGTCCGACCGACATGCGCGGGCTCAGGCTACCGAACGGATCCTGGAAGACCACCTGCATCTGCCGGCGCAACGGCCGTACCTGGCGCTGCGACATGCCTTGCAGTTGTTCGCCCTGGAAGCGGATATTCCCGCGACTGCCCAGCAGGCGCAGGATAGCCAGTCCCAGGGTGGACTTGCCGGAGCCGCTTTCGCCGACGATACCCAGCGTCTGCCCCTTGGGCAGGCTGAAGTTCACGCCGTCGACCGCCTTGATGTGGTCGACGGTGCGCCGCAACAGGCCCTTCCTGATCGGGAACCATACGCGCAGGTCGTCCACTTCCAGCAGTGGTGCCGCTTCTTCCACTGCGACGGGACCGCCACTGGGCTCGGCCGCGAGCAGTTCCTGGGTATACGGATGCTGAGGCGCGCGGAACAGATCTTCACACAACGCCTGTTCGACGACGCGACCGCGCTGCATGACACATACGCGATGGGCAATGCGCCGAACCAGGTTCAGATCGTGGCTGATCAGTAGCAGCGCCATGCCCAGGCGGGCCTGCAACTCCTTCAGCAGTTCGAGGATTTTCAGCTGCACGGTGACGTCCAGCGCAGTGGTTGGCTCGTCGGCGATCAGCAGTTCAGGCTCGTTGGCCAGCGCCATGGCGATGACCACCCGTTGCCGCTGGCCGCCCGACAGCTCGTGCGGGTAGGCGCGGATGCGTTTGCGCGGCTCCGGGATACCGACCAGTTCGAGCAACTCCAGGGTGCGGGCAGTTGCGGCCTTGCCGCGCAGGCCCTTGTGGATCTCCAGCACCTCGTTGATCTGCTTGCCCACCGTATGCAGCGGGTTGAGCGAGGTCATTGGCTCCTGGAAGACCATGGCGATGCGATTGCCACGGATTTTGCGCATGGCCTTTTCGTCGGCCTTGAGCAGGTCCTGGCCGTGGAACGTGATCTGCCCTTGGGGATGGCGAGCGAGCGGGTAGGGCAGCAGGCGCAGGATGGAATGCGCGGTGACCGACTTGCCCGAGCCGCTTTCACCGACCAGCGCCAGGGTTTCGCCCTTGCGGATATCGAAGGTCACGCCTTCGACGACACGCTGGACCTGCTCGCCGGTGACGAACTCGACGGCCAGGTCGCGGACCTCGACCAGATTCTCGCTAATCGGATTCTCGGCCATCTTATTTCCTTGGGTCGAAGGCATCGCGCGCCGCCTCCCCGATGAACACCAGCAGAGTCAGCATGACCGCCAGCACCATGAAGGCACTGATACCCAGCCAGGGCGCCTGCAGGTTGGCCTTGCCCTGGGCGACCAGTTCACCCAGCGACGGCGAACCGGCTGGCAGGCCGAAACCGAGAAAGTCCAGGGCGGTGAGGGTGCCGATGGCGCCGGTGAGAATGAACGGCATGAAGGTCATGGTGGAAACCATGGCGTTGGGCAGGATATGGCGGAACATGATCGCGCCGTTCTGCATGCCCAGTGCGCGCGCGGCGCGCACGTATTCAAGGTTGCGGCCGCGGAGAAACTCGGCGCGGACCACGTCCACCAGGCTCATCCAGGAGAACAGCAGCATGATGCCGAGCAGCCACCAGAAGTTCGGCTGCACGAAGCTGGCGAGGATGATCAGCAGGTAGAGCACCGGCAGACCGGACCAGATCTCCAGCAGGCGTTGCCCGACCAGATCGACCCAGCCGCCGTAGAAGCCCTGCAGCGCTCCGGCGATCACGCCGATGACCGAGCTGATCAGGGTCAGAGTCAGGGCGAACAGCACCGAGATGCGGAAGCCGTAGATCACCCGCGCCAGCACGTCGCGGCCCTGGTCGTCGGTGCCCAGCCAGTTATCCAGCGACGGCGGCGCGGGTGCGGGCACCTGCAGTTCGTAGTTGATGCTCGAATAGTTGAAGGGAATGACCGGCCAGATCATCCAGCCATCCTTCTCGGCGATCAGTTCCTGGATGTAAGGGCTCTTGTAGTTGGCCTGTAGCGGGAATTCGCCGCCGAACGCCGTTTCCGGATAGCGTTTGAATACCGGGAAGAACCATTCGCCGTCGTAGCGCACCACGATCGGCTTGTCGTTGGCGATGATCTCCGCGCCGAGGCTCAGCACGAACAGGGCGAGGAAGATCCACAGCGACCACCAGCCACGCTTGTGCGCCTTGAACAGCGCCAATCGGCGCTGGTTGAGGGGGGACAACTGCATCTCAGGCCTCCCTGCTTTCGAAATCGATGCGCGGATCGACCAGGGTGTAGGTCAGGTCGCCGATCAGCTTCACCACCAGGCCGAGCAGGGTGAAGAGGAAGAGGGTGCCGAACACCACCGGATAGTCGCGGTTGATCGCCGCCTCGAAGCTGAGCAGACCGAGTCCGTCGAGGGAGAAGATCACCTCGATCAGCAGCGAGCCGGTGAAGAACATGCCGATGAAGGCGGCCGGAAAGCCGGCGATGATGATCAGCATGGCATTGCGGAACACATGGCCGTAAAGCACCCGATTCTTGCTCAGGCCCTTGGCCCGGGCCGTGATCACGTACTGCTTGTTGATCTCGTCGAGGAAGCTGTTCTTGGTCAGCAGCGTCAGCGTCGCGAAGTTGCCGATCACCAGTGCGGTGACTGGCAGGGCCAGGTGCCAGAAATAGTCGATGATCTTGCCGCCCAGGGTCAGGTCGTCGAAGTTGGCCGAGGTCAGCCCGCGCAGCGGAAACCAGTTCCAGTAGCTGCCGCCGGCGAACAGCACGATCAGCAGGATGGCGAAGAGGAATGCCGGAATGGCGTAGCCGACGATGATTGCCGAGCTGGTCCAGACGTCGAACTTGCTGCCGTGGCGGGTGGCCTTGGCGATGCCCAGCGGAATCGAGGCCAGGTACATGATCAGCGTGCTCCACAGGCCGAGCGAGATCGATACGGGCATCTTCTCGATGATCAGGTCGGTCACCTTGGCGTCACGGAAGAAGCTTTCGCCGAAGTCCAGTCGCAGGTAATTGCTGAGCATGATCCAGAAACGCTCGGCGGGCGGCTTGTCGAAGCCGTACAGGCGCTCGATCTCGGCGACCAGTTCGGGGTCCAGGCCTTGTGCGCCGCGGTAGCTGGTGCCGCCCACCGCGACCTCCGATCCGCCTCCGGCGATGCGGCTGGTCGCGCCCTCGAAGCCCTCGAGCTTGGCGATCGCCTGCTCCACCGGGCCGCCAGGCGCGGCCTGGATGATGATGAAGTTGATCAGCAGGATGCCGAACAGCGTGGGGATGATCAGCAGCAGTCGGCGAACGATGTAGGCCAGCATGCTTAGCGCTCCGCCCCGGCGGTACCGGCCTGTTCGGCTTCGTTCGCCTCGGCCGGCGCGGCTGCGGGAACCGGCGCGTCGGGCTTGTGCCACCAGGTCATCAGGCCGATGTCCTGCTGCGGCGTGACCTGCGGATGCGCCAGGTGATTCCAGTAGGCCACTCGCCAGGTCTTGATATGCCAGTTCGGCACCACGTAATGGCCCCAGAGCAGCACCCGGTCGAGGGCGCGGGTGTGGGTGACCAGTTCCTTGCGCGAGTCCGCGCCGATCAGGCCTTCAACCAGGGCGTCGATCGCCGGGTCCTTGAGGCCGATGAAATTGCGGCTGCCGGGATTGTCGGCGCTCGCCGAATGCCAGTATTCGCGCTGCTCGTTACCCGGCGAGTTGGACTGGCCGAAACCGCTGACGATCATGTCGTAGTCGCGCGAGCGGAGCCGGTTGATGTACTGCGAGACGTCTACCCGGCGGATCTCCAGTTCGATGCCCAGGTCGGCCAGGTTGCGCTTGTACGGCAGCAGGACGCGTTCGAACTCGGCCTGCACCAGGAGAAACTCCAGCTTCACCGGTTTGCCCTGAGCATCCACCATCCGATCGTTCTCGACCTTCCAGCCCGCTTCGGTCAGCAGACGATACGCCTGGCGCTGCTGCTTGCGGATCACGCCGTCACCTTCGGTATGCGGCAGGTCGAACGGCTTGTCGAATACTTCGTCCGGAATCTTGCCGCGCAGCGGTTCGAGTACCTTGAGCTCGTCCTTGTCCGGCAGCCCTGAAGAAGCCAACTCGGAGTTGTCGAAGTAGCTGCGGGTGCGGGTGTAGGCGCCGTTGAACAGCTGGCGATTGGTCCATTCGTAGTCGAACAGCAGTCCGAGCGCCTCGCGGACACGGCGGTCCTGCAGTTGTGGACGGCGGATGTTGAAGATGAACCCCTGCATTCCGGTCGGGTTGTGGTTGCGAATCTCGTCCTTGACGATGCGCCCGTCCCGCACTGCGGCGATGTCGTAGGCGGTGGCCCAGTTCTTCGCACTGGTTTCGAACCAATAGTCGAAATGACCGGCCTTGAACGCCTGCAGCGCCACGGTGTTGTCCCGGTAGTAGTCGAAGTTCACCTGGTCGAAATTGTAGAAGCCGCGATTCACCGGCAGGTCCTTGCCCCAGTAATCCTCGACGCGGGCATAGCGAATCGAACGCCCCGCCTGGACCTTCTCGACCCGATAGGGGCCGCTCCCAAGGGGCGGCTCCAGGCTACCCGAAGTGAAATCGCGGCCTTCCCACCAATGCTTGGGCAGTACCGGCAGTTGCCCGAGGATCATCGGCAGTTCGCGGTTGCCGGCGTGCTTGAAGTCGAAGCGCACCCGTCGTGGGCTTTCGGCGACCACTTTCTCCACGTCGGCATAGTAGCCGCGATAATGTGGCGCACCCTGGCTCATCAGGGTTTCGAAGGTGAATACAACGTCCTCGGCCTTCACCGGCTCGCCGTCGTGGAAGCGAGCCTCAGGTCGCAGATGGAAGCGTACCCAGCTGTTGTTCGGGCCCTTTTCGATCTTTTCCGCGAGCAGGCCATAGACGGTGAAGGGCTCGTCCAGGCTGTTGCTGGTGAGGGTGTCGTAGATCAGGCCGATGTCGTCGGCGGCAACGCCCTTGTTGATGAACGGGTTGAGCGAGTCGAAGCTGCCGAAACCGGCCTGGCGCAACGTGCCGCCTTTGGGCGCGTCCGGGTTGGCGTAGTCGAAATGCTGGAAATTGGCCGGGTACTTGGGCTTCTCGTCATACAGCGTCAGGGCATGGCGAGGGCCGGCTTGGGCGATACCTGCCAGGCAGAGCAGCCCCAGCAGCCCGGCTCGAAGCAGCGAATGGCGCGCGCGATCGTTCATTTGGTCTTCTCCAGGCTCTTCAGCCACCAGGCGCGCAAGCCCAGCGTATAGGGCGGCGTGGTGACATGGGCGAACCGATTGCGGTACGCCAGGCGGTGGTTACTGATGAACCAGTTTGGAATGGTGTAGTGGTTCCAGAGCAGCACCCGGTCGATGGCGCGGGCTGCTGCGACCTGCTCGTCGCGGGTTTGCGCGGCGAGCAGCTTGTCGATCAGGTCGTCGACGATCGGGTTGGCAATGCCGGCGTAATTGCGCCCGCCCTTGACATTGGCCTGGCTGGAATGGAAGTACAGGTATTGCTCGATCCCCGGGCTTAGGCTCTGCGCCAGGGTCATCAGGATCATGTCGTAGTCGTAATGATCGAGGCGCTGCTTGTATTGCGCGCTGTCAACGGTGCGCAGGGTGGCCTGAATGCCGATGCGGGCCAGGTTTTCGACGTAAGGCTGGAGGATGCGTTCCAGCCGCGGATTGACCAGCAGGATCTCGAAGCGCAGCGCTTGCCCGGAGCTGTTGAGCAGGCCCGCATCCGAGGCTTTCCAGCCGGCTTCGGCGAGCAGACCCAGTGCATGGCGCAGCGTCTCGCGCGGAATGCCGCGACCGTCGGTTTTCGGGAGCTGGAACGGCTCGCTGAACAGCCTGGCCGGAAGCTGCTTGCGATAGGGCGAAAGCAGCAGCCACTCGCCGCCTTCCGGCTTGCCGGTCGCGGTGAAATCGCTGTTGGGGTAGTAGCTTTCGCTGCGGCGGTAGGCGCCATAGAACAGCGCACGGTTGGTCCATTCGAAGTCGAACATCAGGCCGAGCGCTTCGCGGACGCGCTTGTCGGCAAAGGCCGAGCGGCGGCCGTTCATGAACAAGGCCTGGGTCTGGGTCGGAATCTGATGGGGAATCTCGGCACGGATGATGTCGCCACGCATCACGGCGGGAAACTGATAGCCGTTGGCCCAGTTCTTCGCCTGGTGCTCGATGAAGAAGTCGAATTCGCCGACCTTGAAGGCTTCGAAGGCCACCACGTTATCGCGGTAGAACTCGATGTCGACACGGTTGAAGTTGTATTTGCCCCGGTTGACCGCAAGCTTGGCGCCCCACCAGTCGCGCACCCGCTCGAAGACGACCTGGCGGCCTGGCTGCACATGGGTGATGCGATAGGGGCCGCTGCCCAGCGGCGGCTCGAAGGTGGTGGCCTTGAAGTCGCGATTCTTCCAGTAATGCTGCGGCAACACCGGCAACTCGCCGAGGCGCATGATCAGCAGGGGATTGTTGGGTTGCTCGAAGACGAAGCGGATGCGATGGCGGTTGAGAATGTCGACGCGTTTCACACCCTGCAGGTTGGTGCGGTAACGCGGATGCCCGTCCCTGACCAGCACCCGGTAGGAAAAGGCGACGTCATAGGCAGTGATGGGCTTGCCGTCATGGAAGCGTGCCTCTGTGCGCAGGTTGAATACCACCCAGCTGTGGTTGTCGCTGTACTCCACCGATTCGGCGATCAGGCCGTAGCTCGAGGCAGGCTCGTCACCGGACGGATCGTAGACGCCGGTGCCGACCATCAGCGGCTCGTTCAATTCGCTGATGCCATATTGCAGGAAACCGGGGGTCGAGCTGGGGCTGGTGCCCTTGAAGGTATAAGGGTTCAGCGTGTCGAAGGTACCGGACGCCATCAGCTTGATCCGGCCACCCTTTGGCGCACGCGGATTCACCCAGTCGAAGTGGGTAAATGAGGCTGGATACTTAAGAGTGCCGAACTGCGCATAACCATGGCTTTCGCTGATGGTGGCGAGGGCGGGAAAGCTCAAGGCCAGGCAGGTCAGTAACAGTAGCAGGGCTCGCATCAGACGGGGGATCCGATCCTTGGCGCTTACGGGCTTCTCGGGCCGGTACAGTAACAGCTTGTATGCGTTGGAAAAAGGCCAGGCAGCCTGGGCGAAGCGGCTTTCATTTCCCCTCTTGCATGGGTCGAGGTGAGCGCTAGGATGTGCCTGTCCCTCGGGGCTGCAGCGCGGTAGCTGGGCTTCAGTCCGCCAACAGGCCCTGCGGGCCCTCGGCCCGGCGCAAGCTGTCCAGGCTGGAGGCGGGTGCTCTTCGCGGATCGGTCTTGTCGGCCCGCTCTGGTTTCGTCTCCAATGGCGGGCTGAAGTCTATCCTGCAAGGGTGCACGGCCAGGCGGGCCAATCCGGGAGCAGGGATCAGTTCGGCAGGTAGAGGGTGAGCAACTGGCCGGGGCGCAGGACCTCGGTGCCTTTCGGATTCCAGATTTTCAGATGGGTCAACTGAACGTTGAACCGCTTGGCGATCTCGTACAGCGAGTCGCCTTTCTGCACCTTGTAATAGGTCGGCGAGTCGCCTTCAGCCTTCGCCGTGGTGGCGGCCGGCCCTTGCAGGAACAGCGCCTGTCCGACCTTGAGCTGGCTGCCGGACAGGTTGTTCCAGCGCTGCAGGTCGCGCACCGAGACGCGCTGCGCCTTGGCAATGTCCCATAGGTTGTCGCCAGGCCTGACCCGGTAGCTGCGCGGAGTCGAGGCCGGCTGGCGCGCAACCGCATGCAGCAACTCCCTGGAGGCATTGGCATCGGAACTGGTGGGAATGTTCAGCACCTGGCCGATACGCAGCGAGTCGTTCCTGAGGCGATTGACGTCGCGGATGATATTCACCGTCAGGTGGTGCCGGTTGGCGATCGCGCCCAGCGTGTCGCCCGCACTGACGGTGTATTGCTTCCAGTCGACCAATTCCTGCGGCTTCATCAGTGCCAGGTTGGCCGCCAGCATCTCGGCCTTTTCCATGGGCACGAGCAACTGTTGCGGGCCATCCAGCGTGATGCGGCGAGTGAAGGCGGGGTTCAGCTGGTACAGCTCGTCCTCGTCCAGATCGGCAAGCTTCGCCACCCGGGCCAGATCCATGCGCTGCTTGAGCGCAATGACTTCGAAATAGGGTTCGTTGGCGATCGGGTTCAGGTTGATCCCGTAGGCTTCAGGGGTTTCGATCAGCTGGGACAGTGCCAGCAGCTTCGGCACATAGTCGCGGGTTTCCCGCGGCAGCGGCAGGTTCCAGTAGTCGGTTGGCAGGCCCAGCTTCTGGTTGCGCTCGATCGCTCGGCTGACTGTCCCTTCGCCTGCGTTGTAGGCCGCCAGGGCGAGCAGCCAGTCGCCATTGAACAGCCCGTGCAGGTAGCTCAGGTAGCGCAACGCGGCATTCGTCGACGCGGTGATGTCGCGGCGTCCGTCGTACCAGTTGGTCTGCCGGAGGTTGAAGTGCCTGCCGGTGGATGGAATGAACTGCCAGAGTCCCACCGCGTGAGCAGGAGAGTAGGCGAAGGGATCGTACGAGCTTTCGATGACCGGCAGCAGCGCCAGCTCCAGCGGCATGTCCCGCTCTTCGAGACGTTCGACGATGTAGTGGATGAAAGGACTGCTGCGTTCGCTGGAGATTTCGATGGACTGGGGGCGACTGGCGAGAAGCAGGCGTTGTTGTTCGATGCGGGGGTTGCTGTCCAGGTATTCCTGAAGCTTGTAGCCCTCACGGATGCGTGTCCAGATGTCCTCATGCTCGGTGACGGCGGGGGGTTCGCTCAGCCAGATCGGCTCCTGCGGCACGGGCCCATTCGCGCCTCTCGAGAGGTCGAGTGCATGGTTATCGCGCTCGGAGTTGCTCTGACAGCCCGCTAGGGCAACGCATACGGCGAGGGCCAACGCACGACCAGAGGCTGCCAAGGCGTCCGGTTCGAGGCGTTTCTTGGGAGCTGGCGGCATTGGCTGGATTCGTCCCCTGAAACAAAATTCGGGGGATTCTAGGAACGCACCCTGATGGGGTCAAGTTTGCCCGTCTCGTTTCGGGAACCTGTCGAGCTTGTTCAGAAGCGGTCTTTCCAGGCCCGCAACGCCGCGAAAACGTCGCTTTCGCCGACAGGATCGGTGCCGCCATGCCGCCTGGCGGCCTGCCTGACCGCCGCTACGCCAGTGCGCAGGAAGGGGTTGGTGAGGCGTTCGGTCCGCATCGTGGTGGGCAGGCTGATCTGGTTCGACTCGCGTAATACCGCCACCTCTCGTGCCCGTTGCAGGATGTCCGCATTGTCCGGCTCTACCGCTTGGGCAAAGCGCAGATTGCTCTGGGTGTATTCGTGGGTGCAATAAACGAGCGTGTCGTCCGGTACGCTCGCCAGGCGCCGTAACGATTCGAACATCTGCCCGGCGGTGCCCTCGAAGAGCCTGCCGCAGCCGGCGGCGAACAGCGTGTCGCCGCTCAGCAGCCAGGGCTGCTCGGTGTCGGCATGGAAATAGGCGATGTGCCCCAGGGTGTGCCCGGGCACCGCGATGACCTGCAGATCCGCTCCGAGTATCCGTATGCACTGGCCGTCGTCGAGCGCTTCGTCGCGTGCGGGAATTTTCTCGGTTGCCGGGCCGTAGACCCTGGCGCCGGTTTGCGCCTTCAGCCGTTCGACTCCGCCGACGTGATCGTGATGGTGATGGGTCACCAGGATATCGCTCAACTGCCATTGCGGATGGCTTTGCAGCCAGGCTAGGACAGGCGCGGCATCGCCGGGATCGACTGCGGCACATCGCTGCGTTGCGTCATCCTGCAGCAACCAGATGTAGTTGTCGGTGAAAGCGGGGAGGGCTTCGATCTTCAACATGGGCGGGTCGCCAATCGTGTGACAAAGGCGCATCCTAGGGTCTGTTCCCGCCTGGTCGCAAGCCGCGTGCGAAACGTGGACAGACCCTGGCGGTCCCATGGGCAGTTGAATCCGAGCGAATTCAGCGCCGCGCAAACCCGCAGGCGAACGGAGCCGAGCGATGAACGATCGACCGTCGACCCAAGGCAGCGACCATTGGCTGTCCCTGATCAATCAGGCTGCCGAATGGTTCGAGGGGCCGCTGGGCCAGCAGTTGCTGGCGCAGGAACGGCATATCCTCAGCGAAGAGCTGGCGCGCTGTTTCGGTAGCTATCTGGTGCACAACGGCCCATTCGGCGGGGAGCCGGTGCAGCCACAGAACATCAAGCGCAGTGTGCGCCTTGGTGCTCCCTTGCCTGGTGTGGAAATCCACTGTGAAGAGCAGGCCTGGGCGCTCGGCGAGCATGCCGCGGACGTCGTGGTCCTGCAGCACGCGCTGGACTTCAGTCTTTCGCCGCACGGGCTGTTGCGCGAAGCGGCACGCGGCGTGCGTCCCGGCGGGCATCTGCTGATCGTCGGAATCAACCCGTGGAGTGCCTGGGGCTTGCGCCACCTGCTGTCGCGCGAGGCCCTGCGCCAAGCGCGCTGCATTCGTCCATCGCGTGTCGGTGACTGGCTCAACCTGCTGGGATTCGCGCTGGAGAAACGTCGCTTCGGGTGCTATTGTCCACCGCTTTCCTCGGGCGACTGGCAGGCGCGCCTGTCTAGGCTCGAGACATTCGGACAGCAGTTGCAGGCGCCGACCGGCGGCTTCTACCTGCTGGTTGCGCGCAAGCTGATGATCGGCCTGCGGCCGTTGCGCCAAGAGCGCCGCGAGCGTATGGGCAAGCTGCTACCGATGCCAGTAGCCAAGGTCAGCCGCCGGGACGCCGAATAGCGCCGGCCTGCGTGACAGCCCGAAAGAAGCCGACAGAGCGAGTTAGCAATCCACATGAGCGACGATTGGGTCGAGGTTTATACAGACGGTGCCTGCAAGGGCAATCCTGGCCCGGGCGGCTGGGGTGCGCTGCTTGTCTACAAGGGCGTCAAGCGTGAGCTCTGGGGCGGCGAGCCGGATACCACCAACAACCGCATGGAGCTCATGGCGGCGATCCGGGCGCTCGCCGAGCTGAAGCGCCCCTGCAAGGTGCGGCTGGTGACCGACTCGCAGTACGTCATGCAGGGTATCAACGACTGGATGCCCAACTGGAAAAAGCGTGGCTGGAAGACTGCAAGCAAGCAGCCGGTCAAGAATGCCGATCTGTGGCAGCAGCTCGACGAGCAGGTCGGTCGCCATCAGGTGAGCTGGGAGTGGGTCCGTGGTCATACCGGACATCCAGGCAACGAGCAGGCCGACCTGCTGGCCAACCGCGGCGTAGTACAGGCCAAAAGACAACCGATTGTGTGAGTGAGCGAAACGAATGCGCAGTGTAGTGCTCGATACCGAAACCACCGGCATGCCGGTGACCGATGGCCACCGCATCATCGAGATCGGCTGCGTCGAGGTCATCGGCCGGCGCCTGACCGGTCGGCATTACCATGTCTATCTGCAACCCGATCGCGAGGTGGACGAGGGCGCGATCGCCGTTCACGGCATCACCAACGAGTTTCTGCTCGACAAACCGCGCTTCCGCGATGTGGCCGACGAGTTCTTCGATTTCATCAAGGACGCGCAGCTGGTCATCCACAACGCGGCGTTCGACCTCGGCTTCATCAATAACGAATTCGCCCTGCTCGGCCAGCAGGACCGCGCCGAGATCACCGATCACTGCTCGGTGCTCGATACGCTGTTGATGGCTCGCGAGCGGCATCCCGGTCAGCGCAACAGCCTCGATGCGCTTTGCAAGCGCTACGGCGTGGACAACTCCGGTCGTGATCTGCACGGCGCTTTGCTCGATGCGGAGATTCTTGCCGACGTCTGGCTGACCATGACCGGCGGGCAGACCAACCTGTCGCTCGCCGGGGAGGGCGAGAGCTCCGATGGCGGTCGTCCGCAGCCCAGCCCGATTCGCCGGCTGGCGGCGGATCGAGCGCGTACGGCAATCCTGCGTGCCAGCGAGGAGGAGGTCGCCGCGCACATGGCGCGCATGGCCGCCATCGAGAAGGCCGCGGGCGCCGCGCCGCTCTGGTTGCAGCTGGAAAGCTGATACCCGCTGCACCGCTGCACCGCTGTGCAGGTGGGCGGCTGATCGTGCTGCGCTGTTCCTTTGCTGCGGACGCTTCTACCCTGTAGATGGATCGTCTGCAGAGAGCGCGCATGTACAAAGACCTGAAATTCCCCATCCTCATCGTTCACCGCGACATCAAGGCCGACACCGTCGCTGGCGAACGGGTGCGCGGTATCGCTTCGGAACTGGAGCGCGACGGCTTCAACATCCTGCCCACTGCCAGTTCGAACGAGGGGCGGATCGTCGCTTCGACGCATCACGGCCTGGCCTGCATTCTGGTGGCAGCGGAAGGCGCCGGTGACAACCAGCGGCTGCTGCATGATGTGGTGGAGTTGATCCGGGTCGCCCGACGCCGCGCGCCACGGCTGCCGATCTTCGCCCTGGGTGAGCAGATCACCATCGAAAACGCTCCGGCCGAGGCAATGGCCGATCTCAACGAGCTGCGCGGGCTGCTGTATCTCTACGAGGACACCGTGCCGTTCCTCGCCCGGCAGGTCGCCCGGGCGGCGCGCAACTACCTCGAGGACCTGCTGCCGCCATTCTTCCGTGCCCTGGTGCAGCATACCGGCGAGTCGAATTACTCCTGGCATACGCCGGGCCACGGTGGTGGCGTGGCCTACCGCAAGAGCCCGGTGGGTCAGGCGTTTCATCAGTTCTTCGGTGAGAACACGTTGCGCTCGGACCTGTCGGTCTCGGTGCCCGAACTCGGGTCGCTGCTCGATCACACCGGGCCGCTGGCCGCCGCCGAAGCCCGTGCCGCGCGCAATTTCGGCGCGGACCACACGTTCTTCGTGATCAACGGCACCTCGACGGCGAACAAGATCGTCTGGCACTCCATGGTCGCGCGCGACGATCTGGTGCTGGTCGATCGCAACTGTCACAAGTCGATCCTGCACGCGATCATCATGACCGGTGCCATCCCGCTGTACATGAGCCCGGCGCGCAACGAACTGGGCATCATCGGGCCGATCCCGCTGGCGGAATTCACCCGCGAGTCGATCCAGGCGAAGATCGCTGCCAACCCGCTGGCGCGCGGGCGGCCGCCCAAGGTCAAGCTGGCGGTGGTGACGAACTCCACCTATGACGGGCTCTGCTACAACGCCAACCTGATCAAGCGCACCCTGGCGGACAATGTCGAGGTGCTGCATTTCGACGAGGCCTGGTATGCCTACGCGGCATTCCACGAGTTCTACGATGGCCGCTACGGCATGGATACCCGCGAGCAGGGGCCGCTGGTGTTCACCACCCATTCCACGCACAAGCTGCTGGCGGCGTTCAGCCAGGCCTCGATGATCCACGTACTCGACAGCCAGACCCGCCAGCTCGACCGCGACCGCTTCAACGAAGCGTTCATGATGCACATCTCCACATCCCCGCAGTACGGCATCCTGGCATCGCTGGACGTGGCCTCGGCAATGATGGAAGGGCCGGCCGGTCGTTCGCTGATCCAGGAAACCTTCGACGAGGCGCTGAGCTTTCGTCGGGCGCTGGCCAACCTGCGCCAGCATTTCGATCCCGACGACTGGTGGTTCAGCATCTGGCAGCCGCCGCTGGTCGATGGTGCCGAGTCCCTGGTGACGCCGGATTGGCTGCTCGAGCCGACAGCCGACTGGCATGGCTTCGGTGATGTGGCCGACGATTACGTGCTGCTCGACCCGATCAAGGTGACGCTGGTGACGCCGGGGCTCAGCGCCTCGGGCGCGCTGGGCGCGAGCGGTATCCCGGCGGCGGTGGTCAGCAAGTTCCTCTGGGAGCGCGGCCTGGTGGTGGAGAAGACCGGCTTGTACTCGATGCTGGTGCTGTTCTCCATGGGCATCACCAAAGGCAAATGGAGCACGCTGCTGACCGAGTTGCTCGAATTCAAGCGCCATTACGATGCCAACGTCCCGCTGGTCGACGCCTTGCCGTCGATTGCCCGCTCCGGCGCGACGGCCTACGCCGGCATGGGCTTGCGCGACCTGTGCGATGCGCTGCATGCCTGCTACCGCGAGAATGCCACGGCACGTGCCATGCGGCGGATGTATATGGCGCTGCCGGAGCCGGCGATGACGCCAGCACAGGCTTATGACAAGCTGGTTCGTGGCGAAGTCGAGGCCGTGCCGATCGAGGCGCTGAGCGGGCGTATCGCTGCGGTGATGCTGGTGCCGTATCCGCCGGGAATCCCGCTGATCATGCCGGGCGAACGCTTCACCGAGGCAACTCGCTCGATTCTCGATTACCTTATTTTCGCGCGTGATTTTGCCGAGCGCTTCCCGGGGTTCGATGCAGACGTCCACGGTTTGCAGCACGAAGCCGGCTCGTCCGGTCACGCATATACCGTCGATTGCATCCGCGAAGGGTGATCGCCTGCCTGCCGTCGCCTTCTGCACGGCATGACAGGTCGCCCGGCGGCGAGGTCTGTATCACATCGTCTGCAACCACATTCACTCGCCGTGGTAGCAGTTGTTATAGTTGTCCGCCGTCGTAGGGATTGCCCCGCTGCGACGGTCCCCATACGCCCTTGCTGTCGAGGATGATAGCGTGACCGAATACAAAGCCTTCCGTGTAGAGTTGGCGGACAAGATTGCCCAAGTCGTGATCAACCGGCCGGAGAAGATCAATGCGATGGATGCCGCGTTCTGGTCGGAAATCATCGATATCTTCAACTGGATCGATGCCACCGACGAAGTTCGCGTAGTCGTTCTGAGCGGCGCCGGCCAGCACTTTTCCTCGGGTATCGATCTGCAACTGCTGGCCTCGGTGGGTAGCCAGCTGGGCACCGACATCGGCCGCAATGCCGAGCGGCTGCGGAGCAAGATCCTCTCCCTGCAGGCGTCTTTCAACGCCGTGGACAACTGTCGCAAGCCCGTCATCGCGGCTATCCAGGGCTACTGCCTGGGGGGCGCCATCGACCTGATCTCGGCCTGCGACATGCGCTACAGCACGACGGGCGCGAAGTTCGCCATCAAGGAAGTCGACATGGGCATGGCCGCGGATGTCGGTACCCTGCAGCGTCTGCCGCGGATCATCGGCGACGGCATGATGCGTGAGCTGGCCTTCACCGGTCGTACCATCGACGGCGAGGAAGCGCGCAGCATCGGTTTGGTCAATCGCACCTACCCCGATCAGCAGGGCATGATGGATGGCGTGCTCGAGCTGGCTCGCGACATTGCCAGCAAATCGCCCGTTGCCATCCGTGGTACCAAGGAAATGATTCGCTACATGCGCGACCATCGTGTCGACGACGGCCTCGAATACATCGCCACCTGGAACGCCGCGATGCTGCAGTCGGCGGATATCAAGGTCGCCATCGCCGCCCACATGAGCAAACAGAAGCCGGACTTTGCCGACTGATGCATCACCTGACGTTTGCGCGGGAGGCGCGCTAGGCATGGTCACTGGAGCTACTTCACTCGGGCTGGTTCGTGATGAGCTGTTTGCCACGATGGAAGAGGCGGAACAGAGCCTCGAGCACTTCATCATCGATCGCAACAATGGTGGCCTGTTGCAACAGGCCGTGGAAAATCTCAAGCAGGTGCGCGGCACCCTCAACCTGATCGAGCTGACCGGAGCCGAGCTGCTGGCGCAGGAAATACTGCAGCTCGCGACTGACATACCCGTCGGTGCCGGCGAGGATCGAGATGGACAGATCGCTGCGCTGAGCAATGCGCTCTACGTATTGCGCCGCTATCTGGAAAGTGTCGACGCCAGTCGCCAGGAGATTCCCGAGCTGCTCCTGCCAGCCATCAACGCCTTGCGTCAGGTCTGCGCGCAGTCACCGCTGCCGGAAAGCTTCTTCTTCAGTGTGCGGCTCGATAACGCTCGTCCACTGGCCGACGTACCGGTTCGGGCTGGCGACGCGCCAGCTAGCGAAGCTCGGCGGCTGCGACAGATGTATCAGATCGGGTTACTGGGTTTCATTCGCGAAGAGAACCTGGCGGCGAGCCTGAAGCTGATGTGCCGTGCGCTCACTCGTCTCGATCAGCTGTTCATCGAGTCCCCGGCAAGTCGTTTGTGCTGGATTGGCAGCGCGGCCGTCGAGTCCCAGTTGGACGGGCAGCTGTTGCCGCGCAAGGCGCGCAAACAACTGTTTTCGCGGCTGGACAGGCAACTCAAGCTGCTCAATGGCAACCCTGCATACGAGGCGCCGCGCAGCCTGCTAAAGGAACTGCTGTACGTGGTGGCCCTGGCTGACAGCCGCGGACCGGTCGCCAGTCAGGTGCGCCAGGTATTTTCGCTGAGCCCGCTGCCGTTCACCGACCATATGCTCGAGGAGGAGTCTCAGCGCCTGGCCGGCCCAGGCCAGGCCGTCATGCGCTCGCTGTCGTCGGCGATCCGCGAAGAGCTGGCCAGCCTCAAGGATCTGCTCGACCTGATCGAGCGCGGCACCGCGCAAGCCGACGCCTATTCGAGCCTGTACAACCTGCTTGGCAAGATGGCCAAGACGCTGGGAATGGTGGGGCTGTCGTCCGCTGCCAGCACCCTGCAGGCCCAACTGGGCGACGTGTCCGGCTGGAGTCTCGAACATCCGCCAGAGCCGGGCGTCATCCAGCGGCTTGCCGATGCCGTGCTGTATGTCGAGAGCATGGTCGCCAGCCTCGAGCGGGGCGACCGCCGCGATGCCAAGCCACAGGTCGTCCGGCCTGGTATGGAAACGGAAGCCTTTGCCAACCACCAGTTGACCGAGGCCCGAATCGTGGTGATCGAAGAAGCGACTGCCGGGCTTGCGCTGGCCAAGCGGGCCATTACCGCCTATCTCGAGTCCAGCGGTGAAAAGCTGCACCTGGCCAATGTGCCGTTCAGCCTCCAGGCGGTACGCGGCGGGCTGCGCTTCCTCGAGCAGGAACGCGCCGCGGAACTGATCGGTGCCTGTGCGGACTTCATCCAGAAGCAAATGCTCGAATCGAATCAGATGCCGCCTGAGCAACTGCTCGAAACGCTCGCCGATGCGTTGACCAGCCTGGAGTACTACCTCGAGGGCGGTGCCGTGCTGCGCCGTGATGACTCGCGCTTGAACGTGCTCGACCTGGCCAGCGAAAGTGTGCGTGCGCTGGGCATGCGGGTGGCGGCCTGATGAGCCTGCGCTGGCAAGCCGCGCTGCTCGATCCCTCGATGCCGGGAGGGTGGGCAGTGGTGCACTGTCGCCAGCAGTTCCTGCTCGATGACAGTGGCGTGCTGTTTCCGCGGGACTGGCTCAAGCGTCTGGAGCTGCCGTTGTTGAGCGAGCAGGGCCTGGGGCATTTCGACGGCGAGCCGGTGTTCCTGTTCGAACTGGATGTCCCGGCCGAGGTGCCGGGTGCACGCTGGCAGGGTCTGCGTCAGTTCATGCAGCATGAAGACCAGGACCTGTTCCGGCTGCTCGGCTACGCCACGCAGATCGGCACATGGGTGAGCCAGCATCGATTCTGTGGCAGTTGTGGCTCGCCGATGCTGTCACGGGCGGGCGAACGCGCGATGTATTGCCCGGCCTGTGGCTTGCAGCATTATCCGCGGCTTTCGCCGAGCATGATCGTCCTGGTCACTCGCGAAGACGAGTTGCTCCTGGCGCGCTCACCACGCTTTGCGCCCGGGGTCTACAGCACCCTGGCCGGCTATGTGGAACCGGGGGAGTCGGTGGAGCAATGCGTTGCCCGCGAGGTGCGCGAAGAAGTGGGGGTTGCCATCCATCCACCGCAATACATCGCCAGCCAGGGCTGGCCGTTTCCGCATTCGCTGATGCTGGGGTTCCACGCCGAATACGCCGGTGGCGACATTGTGCTGCAGCCTGAGGAAATCGAGGATGCTCGCTGGTTTTCCATCGACAACCTGCCGGCGCTGCCTGCCCGGCAGTCCATTGCCCGCTACCTGATCGAGCTTTATCTGGCGCGCCGGCTAGGCCGCCCCGAACCAGTGTTGCCAGGCTAGGCGCAGGCTCATCGCAAGAACGACCAGGATGAAGACCGGGCGGATGAATCGCGAACCGCCGCGAATCGCCGTGCGTGCGCCGAAATAGGCTCCGGCCATCAAGGCCAGGCCCATGCCGATACCAAGCACCCAGGCGACATGCCCGCCGATGATGAACATGGCCAGCGCCACTGCATTGCTGACGAAGTTCATCGTTCGGGCAACACCGCTGGCGCGTAACAGGTCCAGTGGGTAGAGCAGCATGCTGCTGACCGTCCAGAACGCACCGGTACCTGGCCCGGCCACCCCGTCGTAGAAGCCGAGCAAGAGACTATGCGGCCATTGGCGTCTGCGCCCGATGCTCGCCGTGTCGCTGCCGCCCTTGGCCGGCATGTGGCTGAACAGCAGATAGATGCCGCAGGCGGAAACCACCAGGGGTAGCAGCTGGTTCAGCCAGTCCGCGGGCAGGAACTGCGCTAGCAGCGCACCCAGGGCTGCACCAATTGCAGTGCCGAGTAGCGCGCGGCGCCACAGCCCGGGCTCGAAAAGACGCCGCCGGTAGAAGGTGTAGCTGGCCGTGGCCGAACCGAAGGTGGCACACAGCTTGTTGGTGCCCAGCACCAGATGTGGCGGCAGGCCGGCTGTGAGCAGGGCAGGAATCGTCAGCAGCCCACCGCCGCCAGCGATGGCATCGATGAATCCGGCGGTGAAGGCGACGGCAAACAGAATCAGCAGCGTAGACGGCTCGAGGGCGAGCTCCAGGGCGAAGGGCATGCAGGCCTCGGTAGGCGGAGGGACAGCGGAGAATAATGCGGCCGCCGTACGGAGAAAAGGACTTGGTTGCATGACCGCCAGTCTCGCCCGGCAGCACAACAACGCCAGCCCGTGACCGCCGTCCCACGCTGGCGCTGGCTGCCCTGATTGTCTCTGCGGATAATGTCGCACCCAACGAAAAGGACGCTTGGTTATGCAATATCTCGGGCTTGCGGTCGTGGTCGCTCTGCTGGCGTTGCTGGTGCTGCTGGTGGCGCTGCGCTTGCTGACGGGAGGCAACTGGCTGCTGGGCTGGCTGCGCGGTACGTGCGGATTCCTGGTCCTCGCCCTTGCCGGAGTGATCGGCGTGATTGCCTGCGACGTCAGCACCTATGCCGCGTTGCCGAAAGAGGGACCGCTGGTCACCGTTGGTTTCCAGGCCCAGGGCCCGCAGCGATACGAAGTCAGTCTGGAGCAGGGTGGGGAGACGCGCACGATGATCCTCGAAGGCGACCTGTGGCAGCTCGACCTGCGCTTGCTTCGCTGGAAGAGCCTCGCCGAGCTGATCGGACTGGAACCGGGCTATCGATTGGAGCGGCTTTCCGGACGCTATCTGGCGGTCGAGCAGCAGAATCTTTCGCGTCTCGGCCAGGTGATCCTGAGCGAGAAGCCTCTGGGGATGGATGTCTGGCAGTGGCTGCAACTGGAGCGGCGGAGTCTGCATCTGCTGGAGCCGCAAACGCTGCGCGTCGATTACATACCGATCGCCGATGGTGCCGTCTATGCCATTGATCTGGCGCCCACAGGGCTGCTGGCCAGGCCGGTGAGTGCTGCGGCTGGCGAGGCGTTGAAGAACTGGTAGACGAAAAAGGGAGCCGCCTGGGCTCCCTTTCGGTCCGGCCTGGAAAGATCAGGCCAGATAGCCTCCGTCGACATTCAGCGATACACCAGTGGTGTAGCTCGACGCCTCGCTGGCCAGATAGAGCACGGCACCGGCCATCTCGCTTGGCTGGGCGACTCGGCTCAGCGGAATGTGCTGCAGCGCCATTTTCAGAATCGAATCGTTCTTGACCAGCGCCGAAGCGAACTTGGTGTCGGTCAGGCCGGGCAGCAGGGCATTGCAGCGGATCCCGAACTGCGCGCATTCCTTGGCGAAGGCCTTGGTCATGTTGATCACGGCACCCTTGGTAATCGAGTAGATGCCCTGGAAGTTGCCAGGTGACACGCCGTTGATGGACGCGACGTTGATGATGCTGCCGCCGCCGTTCTCGCGCATCAGCTTGCCGGCCTCGACGGACATGTAGAAGTAGCCGCGGATGTTCACGTCGACGGTTTTCTGGAAGGCCGATACGTCGGTGTCCAGAATATGGCAGAACTGGGGGTTGGTGGCCGCGTTGTTGACCAGGATGTCGAGGCGACCGAACTGTTCGCGGATCTGCGCAAAAACGGCTTGGATCTGCTCCAGTTCGCCGATGTGGCAGGCAACCGGAGTGGCTTTGCCGCCTGCGGCGATGATCGCGTCGGCAACCGCCTGGCATCCTTCGATCTTGCGGCTGGAGACAATCACGTGAGCGCCTTGCTGAGCGAGCAGCTTGGCGATGGCTTCGCCGATGCCGCGGCTGGCGCCGGAAACGAAGGCGATCTTTCCGTCTAGATCGAACAGGGTGGTCTTGGACATGGTCGTTCCTCTTTTCTTGTTCGTTCCCGTGGCGGGCCACAGGGCGTGGGTTGGTATCAGAGCTTCGATTGCCCGATCACTTGTAGCGCCTTGAGTTCGAGCAGCTTGTTCATGTGGATGAACTGGGCGAAACGCTTGTCCTGCGTCTGGCCATGGTGGAAGCGGTAATAGATCTGCTGGACGATTCCGGCCAGGCGGAACAGGCCGTAGGTGTAATAGAAATCGATGCAGGGGATTTCGATGCCGGCACGCTGGGCGTAGTAGTCGACGAAGCCCTGGCGGGTATGCATGCCGGGAAGATGACTTGGTTGTCGGCGCATTGCCTGCATCGGCTGGGGATCATCGGCTTCGATCCAGTAGGCCAGGGTGTTGCCCAGATCCATCAGCGGATCGCCGATGGTGGTCATTTCCCAGTCCAGTACACCGATGATTTCCATCGGATTGCCGGGGTTGAGAATGACATTGTCGAAGCGGTAGTCGTTGTGAATGATCCCGGGCTTGGGGTGATCGGCCGGCATCTTGTCCTTCAGCCAGGCCTTGACCGCCTCCCAGGCGGGGGCGTCGGGGGTGATAGCGCGCTCATAGCGTTCGCTCCAGCCCTCGATCTGGCGCTTCACGTAGCCTTCCGGCTTGCCCAGGTCGCCGAGGCCGCAGGCCTGATAGTCGACGTTGTGCAGATCGACGAACTTGTCGATGAAGCTTTCGCACAGGGCGCGGGTCTGGCCTTCGTCGAAGTTCAGTTCGGGCGGCAGCTCTGAGCGCAGGATGATGCCGTTGACCCGCTCCATCACGTAGAACTCGGCCCCTATCACCGATTCGTCGGTGCAGTAGACGTATGCCTTCGGGCAGTAAGGAAAGCCTGCGTTGAGCTGGTTGAGTATGCGGAACTCACGACCCATGTCATGGGCTGATTTGGCCTTGTGCCCGAATGGCGGCCGGCGCAGTACCAGGTCCTGGCCGGGGTACTGCAGCAAGTAGGTCAGATTCGACGCTCCGCCGGGGAACTGGGAAATCTGCGGCGTCCCTTCCAGGCCCGGTATATGCGCCTTGAGATACTGATCGATGACGCCGACGGGCAATTCCTCGCCCTCTCGGACACGGGTGGTTTGATCTGTAAGCGCCATTGTTTATCCCTTCTACTTATGTTTGGTGCCCAAGATGATTCAGTAATCTAATGCTGGAGATGCCTGAGACCAAGCGATGCCTGCCGTTATTGGCCGGAGTGTTGCCGGTCAATCAAGAGCCCTGATTCGTCCACATCCATCTGTTGGTGGGCCACCCAGCAGACCCTGCGGGCATATGCGTGTAGCGGTAGGGTGGGCTTCAGCCCACCGGCTTGGGATTCGGGTCTTCTACGTCAAACCCAATACCCGGCGTAGGCATAG
>NZ_KK020676.1:1892966-1896627 GCF_000307775.2 Stutzerimonas stutzeri KOS6
TAAAAAAACCGAAGCTGGGCTTCGGTTTTTCGTCTCTCGGCTGCTGGCGCGTGGCTCAGGCCGGGAAGAGCTCGCTGAGCTTGAGAGCCAGCATCATGTCCCCTTCGGCGCGCAGCTTGCCGCCCATGAAAGCCTGCATGCCGTCGGTTTCACCGCTGACGATGCCCTGCATGGTTTCGCTGTCCATGATCAGGGTGACGTTGGCATCGCTGGACTCGCCCTGCTGCAGATCGCAGGTGCCGTCCTTGACGACCAGATAGTAGTTCTCGGCGTCGGTGATGTTGAACTGGAAGACCAGGTCCAGGCCGGCGGCAGCGCTGGGGTTGAACTTCGACTGCATGCCTTTGAAAGTCTCGGCGACGTTGCTCATGAGGGTTTCCTTTTCGGTCGTTATGGATACACGCAGCTTTGGGCCGCTTGGGGCTGGGCTCATCTGTGGGTGACAAGCTCCGGATTTTTCAGCAATTGCAGGTGAGCATGGCTATTGAAGGACGTCAGCGCCACATCGCGCCCGCGGAACTTCAACAGACTGAGGGATGTGTTGACGATCTGCCAGTTCATCTCGAACGCCTTGATCGGCGGCACCCCGATGATCAGTTGCAGCAAGGCGGTAATGGTTCCGCCGGAGGTGAAGATGGCGATGCGATCACCTTTGCCGGCCTGCTCGAGCACCCGTTCCAGGCCTCCCTGTACACGGTCGAGGAATTGCTGCCAGCTCTCCAGTTCATCCTTTTCGTGCTCGCCGGAAATCCAGCGGTGCACGACATAGGTGAACAGTCGCTGGAAGTCGGCGCGGTGATCGGCTGCGTTGCGCAGAATGTGCATTGCATTCGGCTCGACTTCGAGCAGGGCGGGCAGATGCGCACGGATCACCGCATCGGCATGGAATTCGTTGAAGGCGGCGTCGACTTCCAGATCGGGTCCGGCGGCCAGCCTGGCCATCGTGGTTCGGGCGGTATCTTGCTGCCGATCCAGTTCGCCGCTGAGGCAGCGGTCGAAGGTCACGCCGAGCTGCGCCAGATAGTCGCCCAGCGCTTCGGACTGGCGATATCCCAGAGGAGACAGCACGTCGTAGTTTTCTGCGCCAAAAGACGCCTGACCATGCCTGATCAGGTAGATACTGCCCATGCTGCTACTCCGCCCGGCACTGTTTTTTCGCGAGGGTAGGGGCATCGTCAGGGAGTGTCAACGATAATTCGAACGTTTGTTTGAATCGCCTGCGCTGGCTCCATTTCAAGCCCGTCGGTATGCTGGCGACTCAGTGCCGAAGGGTCATGTCGGCGCCTGGAACTCATAAAGGGGGACATGTGGAATTTCTTGCCGACTACGCCAGCTTCCTGGCCAAGACCGTCACGCTGGTGGTGGCGATCGTGATTGTGCTCATTGCGCTTGCCTCCATGCGTCGCGGGCGTAGCAAGCAGGGCGGCGGTCATCTCGAGGTACACAAGCTCAACGAATTCTACAAATCCATGCGTGAGCGCCTCGAGCAGGCTGTGCTGGACAAGGACGCCTTCAAGGCGTTGCGCAAGCGCGAGGCCAAGGCCGCCAAGCAGGCGAAGAAAGCGGAAACACCGTCGCGGGTGTTCGTGCTGGATTTCGACGGTGACATAAGGGCCTCGGCGGTCGACAACCTGCGTCATGAGGTCACTGCACTGCTGACGATGGCGACCCCCCAGGATGAAGTGGTCCTGCGCCTGGAAAGCGGCGGAGGGATGGTGCATGGCTACGGTCTGGCCGCCTCGCAGCTGGTACGCATCCGCGATGCGGGCGTGCCGCTCACGGTCTGCATAGACAAGGTCGCCGCCAGCGGTGGCTACATGATGGCCTGTATCGGCAACCGGATTCTCACAGCGCCGTTCGCCATCCTCGGTTCCATTGGCGTGGTCGCGCAGTTGCCGAATGTGCATCGACTGCTGAAGAAGCATGACGTCGATTTCGAGGTACTCACGGCAGGTGAATACAAGCGTACGCTGACCGTGTTCGGGGAAAACACCGAAAAGGGCCGGGAGAAGTTCCAGGAGGATCTGGAAACGACTCATGAGCTGTTCAAGAACTTCGTTGCCCGCTACCGGCAGAACCTGTCGATCGATGACGTGGCGACGGGCGAGGTGTGGCTGGGCATCGCGGCGCTGGGCAAGCACCTGGCGGATGAGCTCAAGACCAGCGATCAGTACCTGGCGGAGCGGGCCCAGGAGGCAGAACTGTTCCAGCTGCATTACATCCAGAAAAAAAGCCTGCCGGAACGCTTCGGCATGGCGGCCAGCACGGTCATGGAGCATGGTTTGCTCAAGGGCTGGAGCCGGTTGAACGAACAACGTTTTTGGCAATGACAAGGGGAATCGCGATGAGCAGCTTCAAGGCATTACAAGTCAGCGAGAGCGCTGAGGGTCGTTTCGAATCGAAAGTCGTCGAACGGGCCGTCGATGAACTGCCGGCCGGCGAGGTGCTCATCCGGGTGCGCTATTCCTCGCTGAACTTCAAGGACGCACTGTCGGCCAGCGGCAACCGCGGCGTGACCCGCTCCTATCCACATACGCCAGGGATCGACGCCGCGGGTGTCGTGGCGTCGTCGAGCGTGGCCGAATTCGCCGAAGGCGATGAGGTGATCGTCACCGGCTACGACCTGGGCATGAACACGGCTGGGGGCTTCGGCCAGTACATCCGGGTTCCCGCTGCCTGGGTGATCAAGCGTCCTCAGGGGCTGTCGTTGCGTGATGCGATGATCCTCGGCACTGCCGGGCTGACGGCAGCTCTCTGTATCGACAAGCTGGAGCAGGCAGGCCTCGAACCGGGCGAGGCGCCGGTGCTGGTGACCGGTGCAACCGGTGGCGTCGGCAGCATCGCGGTGGCGTTGCTGGCGAGCCTCGGCTACAAGGTCGCCGCCGTGACCGGCAAGGCCGATCAGGCCGACTTCCTCACGCAACTGGGTGCCAGCCAGATCGTCGAACGTGCTGCGCTGCAGGCCGGTGTGGAAAGGCCGCTGCTCAAGGAGCAGTGGGGCGGCGCAGTGGATACGGTGGGCGGCGACATTCTGTTCAACGTGGTCAAGTCATTGCAGCGTGGCGCCAGTGTCGCCTGTTGCGGACTCACCGCAGGTACGCATTTCCAGGGCAGCGTCCTGCCATTCATCCTGCGCGGCGTAAACCTGCTGGGCGTGGATTCGGTGGAAATCCCCCTGGTGGTCAAGGCATCCATGTGGGACAAGCTTTCGCTGCAGTGGAAGCTGGCCAACCTGGATGAACTGGCCCACGAGATCGGCCTGGATCAGCTGCCGGAGGCCATCGAGCGAATCCTCGCCGGCGGCCAGGTCGGTCGCATGCTGGTGCGCCTGGACTGAAGACCGTCGTGGCTGACGAACCTTTATCGGCGCGATAGCGGCAATGAATTTCCTCGGAAGCGGCGTTTGGCGGATTCTGGCGCCACTCCTGAACGCAACCGAGGAAATCGCTCATGAAGAAACTCGCCGAAAAGATCAAGCAGATCGCTACCAGCAAGAAAGCATCCGTGCCCAGCGTTCCGGTTGAACACCCCAACTTCTGGATGTATCAGTAAGCGGGTTCTCTGTGGGTGGCACGTTCTCACGGTGATACGAGCAGCAGGACTGCCGAAATCCCGACACTCGCAGCATGAGACCTGAAACTCGAAAAGCTTCGCCCCGAGG
>NZ_KK020676.1:1899820-1934589 GCF_000307775.2 Stutzerimonas stutzeri KOS6
CGCGGCGATGCGGGCATCAGGGCTGTCGAAATCGCGAAACCTGCAGCGTGAGGCCGGACACTCGAAAAGACTCGCCCCGAGGTCGGGCCTCCCGCGAAAGCAGCCGGCACATACCGAACCTGTGGGAGGCGCGCCCCCGCGGCGATGCGGCCGAAAGACCGGCAAAGCTTCAAGCCCATCGTTCAACTGAACGGCATGGCGCCGGGGAGGGGGCTATTCGGGGGTCAGTTCAGCCCTGGCGACGGCGGAACAGCGGTCGTTCATCATCGGCTGCAGCCTGATAGGTCACCGAAAAGTCCTTCAGGCCTTCCAGCGCGTCGAGCGGGTCCCGATCGGCGCGGATGGCGAAGGCATCGAAGCCACAGCGGCGCATAAAGAACAGCTGGTCGCGCAGCACGTCGCCGATCGCGCGGATCTCGCCCTTGTAGCCGTAACGCTCGCGCAAAAGGCGCGCACTGGAGTAGTGGCGACCGTCGGTGAAGCTGGGAAAGTTCAGGGCGATGACCTGGAAGTGCGCAAGATCGTCAGCGATGTCTTCCACCTGCTCATCGGCATCGAGCCAGACGCCGAGTCCGCCGTCGCGGGCCTTCAGCGCATGTGCATGGTCGAGCCACAGGTGCAGCGGAACGATCAGGTCGTCGCTGTTGCACAGATCATCGAGCGTCTGTTCCTTGGGCAGCAGGTGCCAGGTTTCGTCGACCAGCTGATCGTTCTTAATGATTCGCTGCATAGACGCGCTCCTTGAAGGGATCAATGCCGATGCGGCGGAAAGTGTCGATGAACTGTTCATCTTCGGTACGCTGCTCCACGTAGACGGTGATGATCTTCTCGATCACGTCGGGCATCGCATCCTGGGCAAAGGACGGGCCGAGGATCTGGCCGAGGCTGGCCTCACGGCCGGAACTGCCTCCCAGCGAGACCTGGTAGAACTCGGCGCCTTTCTTGTCCACGCCGAGAATCCCGATATGGCCGACGTGGTGATGGCCGCAGGCATTCATGCAACCGGAGATGTTCAGGTCGATGTTGCCCAGGTCGAACAGGTAGTCGAGGTTGTCGAAGCGCCGCTGGATGGCTTCGGCGACCGGGATCGACTTGGCGTTGGCCAGCGAGCAGAAGTCCCCGCCCGGGCAGCAGATGATGTCGGTCAGCAGGCCGATGTTCGGCGTGGCCAGGCCCAGCTCGCGTAGTTCGTGCCAGAGTTCGAACAGTTTGGCCTGCTCGACATCGGCCAGAATCATGTTCTGCTCGTGGGAGTTGCGCACCTCACCGAAGCTGTAGCGATCGGCCAACTCGGCGATGGCGTCGAGCTGCTTGTCGGTGACGTCGCCAGGTGCCACGCCGGTGCTCTTCAACGACAGGGTCACCGCTGCATAGCCGGCCTTCTTGTGCGCGACCACGTTGCGCTGGCGCCAGCGGGCGAAGCCCGGATGCTCGGCATCCAGCTGGGCAAGGGCAGCGTCCTGGTCCTCGAGGGCTTTGTACTCGGGATCGACGAAGAACTTGCTGACGCGCTGGGCTTCGGCTTCGGTCAGGGTGCTCGGGCCGTCCTTCAGGTGCGCCCATTCGGCATCGACGCGCTCGGCGAAAACCTCGGGCGTCAGCGCCTTGACCAGGATCTTGATGCGTGCCTTGAACTTGTTGTCGCGGCGGCCGTAGCGGTTGTACACCCGCAAGATCGCATCGAGGTAGCTCAGCAGGTGCTGCCACGGCAGGAATTCGTTGATGAAGCTACCGACGATCGGGGTGCGACCGAGACCGCCGCCGACCGAAACGCGGAAGCCCAGCTCGCCTGCGTCGTTCTTTACCGCTTCCAGGCCGATATCGTGCACTTCGATGGCGGCGCGGTCGCTCACGGCGCCGTTCACGGCGATCTTGAACTTGCGCGGCAGGAAGGCGAACTCGGGGTGGAAGGTCGACCACTGGCGGATGATCTCGCACCAGGGGCGCGGATCGATCAGCTCGTCCTTGGCGACGCCGGCGAACTGGTCGGTGGTGGTGTTGCGGATGCAGTTGCCGCTGGTCTGGATGGCGTGCATCTGCACGGTGGCCAGCTCGGCGAGTATCTCGGGTACATCTTCCAGCTCGGGCCAGTTGAACTGCACGTTGGTCCGGGTGCTGATGTGCGCGTAGCCCTTGTCGTAATGACGCGCGATCTCGGCCAGCTTGCGTACCTGGGTCGAGGAGAGCAGGCCGTAGGGCACGGCTACCCGCAGCATCGGCGCATAGCGCTGGATGTACAGGCCATTCTGCAGGCGCAGCGGGCGGAATTCTTCATCAGCGAGTTCGCCCGCCAGGAAGCGGCGGGTCTGGTCGCGGAACTGCCGGACCCGATCCTCGATGATGTGTTGGTCGTACTGATCGTAAACGTACATAAATGTCCTGTTTTCAGGCTGTCTACAGCATTCGCGCGCACGGCCGCGCACCCGTTAAGGGAGGGCGGCAAGATACCAGCTAGTTGTTATGCGCAAAAGTGATGTTTGGGAATATGTTTAGAACGAAACCAAGCGAAATGGACTTACGGCGCCACGTCCTTGAGCAACGCCGATCCGTGGTCTTAACTGCGTGGAAACAGGCCGTGACCGTCATTGGGCGGCAAGAAGGAGTAATGCCATGAGAAACGATCGGCGCGACAGCCTGGTGGACGCAGCAGCCATATTCACTCTGATCATGCTCGCCGTGGGCGCCGCGGTATTCTGGGTCAGCCATCAATAGGCTGCGGCTCATTGTCCGGCGAGATAGAGCACCAGCTTTACCAGGCCAAGAATAGCCAGCACGAACAGCACGGTAAAACCGACGCCGAGGATGACGAAGTGGATGGGCTTGCCGTGGACGAAGTCCCGTGCCCTGTTCTTGCCGCTTTGCACGCCCAGCGCCGCTGCCAGGACGCTGCTCGTCATTTCACGAAGCGTCAGCTTCTTTTCCTGCTCGTCGTTCATGGCTGCCTCGGATCGCGGTTTTCCCGAAGTCTAGCTGAGCGTGTCGGGCTTGCTGCGTGAGCTAGGGCTGAGCGCTGGCGACAGCGGGCGGTATTGCAGTGGAGATCCATGAAGGGACCGGTCGCATGCGACCGATCCCTCGCCCAGTGCTACTCGGCCTTGATGGCGATCTTCTGCGCGCCGCTGCCAGTGCCTGGCTTCTTGGGCACGGAAAGACGCAACACACCTTTGCTGAACCTGGCGTCGATCTGCTCGCGGTCAATGTCTTCCGGCAGGGCGAAGCTGCGCTGGAAGCTGCCGTAGGACCGCTCGGAAAGGTGGTAGCCGTCCTTGTCCTCCTGGTGTTCCTGGCGCTTTTCACCGGTGATGATCAGGTTGCCGCCAACCATTTTCACTTCGACGTCCTTTTCGTCGAGCCCTGGCAGTTCGGCTGTGATTTCGAAGGCGTTGTCCTTTTCGACGACATCCACCGCCGGAATCCGGGTGGGGCCTCCCTGCCATAGCGGCGTGGATTCCAGCCCGTGACGGCCAAAGGGCAGATGCCAGGGCCGATCGAATTCGTCGAAAAGACGATCGACCTGACGGCGCAGCGAGTCGAAGGGGTGCCATGGCTCCTGCGGGGTCGAAGGCAGCTTCTTGTCATCGGTACTTACTGCAGGTTTGTTCGAAGTGTCGTTCATTTCGTAACCTCCATTAAGCTCGAGAGATTCAGAGCTCAGCCATTGTTCTGCCGGCCAAAGGGTTCGGGTTTGATCCCGATCAAGCTGTCGGGCGCGGACCGCTACCACTCGGCCCGAATCAATCGTATGGGTGATGCCGGCGAGGCGCTGGTCAAAGGTTCTGCTTGAACCAGTCCCACAGCCCGAGGGAGAAAGAAGGGAGCAGATCGATGCCCAGTGCGGATTTGAGCAGATAGAGGATCACCAGCCCGACCAGCGCGCAGAACAGCAGAAACAGCGTCGCCAGCGCGGCCTTGGCTATCAGCGAGAGATTCTGCTGCGGGCGCGTCAGGCTGCGCTTGTTGCGGCCGGCGACGATCGCGAAGTAGTAGCGGTCGCGCCAGAGCCTGATCGTTCCACGATAATCGATGCGGTGCTTGACCCAGGAGCGCGCGCCGAAAACACCCCGCAGTGCATCGAGCTGTTCTTCGCTGAACGATTCGCGCAGGTGTTCGGGCAGCCGCTGCTTGAGGCCGCGAACGAAGGGGTCCTGGTCCAGGGGCGTCTCCGCATAGGGTTTCGGATAGGGCGTGCGTTCGTCGTCCGCTGCGGGTGAAGTCATGGCTGGAATCGCTCCGGTAATGCGCGTCAGAGCGCGGCGAGAGAGGTGTACAGCTGGCCGAAGTCCGGTCGGTGATCCGCCTGTTCGGCCATGCACCGGCGTTGCAGATCGGCCAGGAGCTGCCGACGTGGGTCGTCGTCGAAGTCCGGGCAGCGTTGCAGCAATTCTTCCAGCAGGCAACCGAAGGCGCGCGATTCGATACGCTTCAGGGCGCGCCCGGCCGCGCTGTCCGGCTCGAAGAACGAGGCTGCACCGAAATCACTGAGCAGGCAGTCGCCATTCGGATCGACCAGCAGATTGTGGGCGTACAGGTCGCCATGCAGGATGCCTCGCTGGTGCAGATGAGCCACAGCCGAGGCGGTGCCGCGGGCAATGCGCAGCACCTGATCGAGACTGAACGACGTGCCTTCGGCGTAGCAGTCGCGTGTGCAGCTGGCGAGCGAGGGAGGGCCGGCCAGCGGCTGGAAGCTTGGCTCGACCAGGTTCATCAGCAGGCCCGGCGTCTGGCCCGCCTGCTCGGCCAGCGGCCCGGCAACATCGATCAGGTGGCTATGCGCGCCCGCCGCTATGCAGGCGGCCATCTCGCTGTGGGGCAAACCGTCGCTGGTGACCTGGCCTTTGAACAGCTTGGCGGCCATCTGCTTCGGCGGCTGTCCGGTCGGATACCACTCGGCACGGTGAATGATGCCGGATGCACCCTGGCCCAGCTGTTCGTGCAGGACCACCTGCTCGCGCGGGATCGCGGGCAGCGAATGGCGCGCGAGGCTCAGCGCTTCGTTGCTGTCGCTGAAGGGATTGCCGGCTGCGGCCAGCCAACTGAGGCGCGGCAGTGATAGCAGCCACTCGGGCAGTACCTGCAGGCGGTTCGCGGCGATGCGCAGCAGTTCCAGGTTGACGCAACTCGCGAGCGTGTCCGGCAGCGAAGACAGCCGGTTTCCGGCAAGCATCAGCTTTTGCAGACGTCGGCAGTTGCCGATCTCGTCGGGCAACGCCTGCAACTGGTTGTCGGTGAGGATCAGCCAACGCAACGCAGGCGGTAGCGCGGCGCTGGGTAGATGGCGGATCTGATTGGCCTTGAAGCCGATCATCTCCAGCTGCTCGCAGTCGCCGAGGCAGTCCGGCACCGCGCTGAAGAGGTTGTCCGAGCAGAACAGGATGCGCAGCTTGCGCAGGCGGGACAGCCCGGCCGGCAGGGCGTCCAGCCGGTTACCCGAGAGGTTCAGCACCTCCAGCGTATCGGCCAGGCCGAAGATCGTTTCGGGAAAGGTTCGCAGGTCGGCGGAAAGATCGAGGCGGCGTATTCCAGTCAGTTCGCCCTGTTCGAGTTGTGCCAGTGTGTGCATGCGGCTTTGCGCTTTCCTTGCTGAAGTGAGGCCGGAGACGGCCGTCGGTGGTATTGCGCTGGGACAGTGTGCAGCCGAGCGGGTTCAGGCCGGATCAGCGTGACCGCTTGCGATCGAGCACCTGTTCGGCTCGCGCACGGAGCTGGCCGCAGCCGCCGTCGATGTCCTGGCCGGCGGAGTTGCGTACCTTGGTCAGCACGCCGCGGCTGTGCAGGTAGCGCACGATCTGCACGATGCGCTCGCCATCCGGGCGCTGATATTCGTCGTCTTCCAGGCTGTTGTAGGGGATCAGGTTCATCACCGCGTACTTGCCCTTGAGCAGGCGCAGGATGCCGTCCATCTCGTCCTGGTTATCGTTGATGCCCTTGAGCAGGGTCCATTGGTACTGAATCGGGAATCCGGTCGCGCGGGCGTAGGCCTCGCCGAGCTCGACCAGTTCGTCGGGAGCGATCTGCGGCGCCCGCGGCAAGAGGGCCTGACGCAGCGCCGCATCGGTGCTGTGCAGCGACAGGGCCAGCGCCGGCCTCACCGTCTGTTGCGGCAGCCGCTCGAACACCCGCCTGTCACCGACGGTGGAGAACACCAGGTTCTTGTGACCGATACCGCCGTCCGTGCCGAGCAGGTCGATGGCCTCGAGCACATTGTCGAGATTGTGCGCCGGCTCGCCCATGCCCATGAACACCACCTTCTTCACCGGGCGGAAGCGTCGGGCGAGGGCGACCTGGGCGACGATCTCGGCACTGCCCAACTGGCGCAGCAGGCCGCTCTTGCCGGTCATGCAGAACACGCAGCCCACCGCGCAGCCGACCTGGCTGGAGACGCACAGGCCGTCGCGCGGCAGCAGCACGCTTTCCACCATCTGCCCGTCGCCCAGTTCCACCAGCAGGCGCGCCGAACCGTCGGCCGCCGGATGCTCGGAGCGCAGCCGCGCCAGACCGTCGAGTTCCGCGCTCAGTGCCGGCAGCCCTTCGCGCACGCTCAGCGGCAGGAAGTCTTGCGCCTGTTGCTGGCGCCGGCCGACGTCCAGTGGCAGGCCCTTGAGCCAGGCACGGGTCATCCGCCCGATATGACGGGGCTTGGCGCCGATGTCGGCGAGGCGTTGCTGGAAGTCTGGGATTCGCATAGGGCGCGCATTCTATCCGGGGTCACGCGGTGAAGCGACGGCTGAACGGCACGATGCCGAGCAACAGCACCGCCAGCAGGGCGAACGCCATGCCCAGCGAGCTGAAATGGGCGACCATGCCCATCATGGCCGGGCCGGCGAGCACCCCGGCGAAACCGATGGTGGTGGCCACGGTGACGGCCAGTTGCACCGGCATGCCGTCTTGCCGGCTCAAGGACGAAATCAGCACCGGCGAGACGTTGGCGCAGCCCAGCCCGCACAGCCCGTAGCCGATCAGCGCCACGACCCAATGCTCGGCGGCCAGGCTCAGGACGATGCCGAACGCCGCCAGCAACCCGCCGAAGGTGATGACGCGCGCCGTGCCGAGGCTGTTCACCAGCGACCCGCCGGCGAAACGCGCGATCGTCACCATCAGGGCGAAGGCCGCATAACCGAGGCCACCCTTGGCCACTTCCAGGCCCTTCTCGCCGGTCAGGTAGAGCGCGCTCCAGTCCAGTACCGCGCCTTCGGCCAGGTACACGACGAAGCACATCAGCCCCACCAGCAGCACCACGCCGGTAGGGCGCACGAAGGCAAAGCCGCCGCCCGGCGCACGGTTCGGCAGGAAGCCTCGTGCGACTGCGAGATTCGCCGCAACGATCAGCCCGATCATCAGAAAGCTGCCGAACGCCGGTGCCAGGCCGAGGGTCAGCAGGCCGGTGAGCATCAGCGCACCACAGATGGCTCCGAGGCTGTACATGCCGTGAAAGTTGGACATCAGCCGGCGGCCGACGGCCGTCTCCACCAGCACCGCCTGGATGTTCATGATCACGTCGATGACGCCCAGGCTGCCGCCGAAGCAGAACAGCGCCAGGGCCAGCAGCCACATCGAATCGGTCAGCGCCATGCCGGCCAGGGCCAGCGCCAGCAACACGACGCTGCACAGCTGCACCGGGCGAATGCCCCAGCGGCTCACCAGTACGCCGGACAGTGGCATCCAGCTCAGCGAGCCGACGCCGATGCACAGCAGCAAAAGACCGAACACCGCATCGGTCATCTCGATGCGTTCGCGCACGTAGGGCACCAGCGGCGCCCAGACGGACAGGCCGAAGCCGGCCATGAAGAAACCGCAACGGGTCGCGTTGCGCACGATGGGGGCGTCGATCTGGACGGTATTGCGGACCGCAGGCATGGGCGGCATTCCTCGATGAGCTGATTGGCGATCTCTGGGGCACGACGAGTCGTGTCACCAGAGGGCCAGCAATCCGGTATCGAAGAGAAACAGCAGCCGGCTTCCCGCGGGCAGGTCTGAGGAGCAGGGGCGTGGCGTGCTGTACATGGCAAGAGGCAGACGATCGGACAGGTCCCAGAGCATACACAACCCGCTTGCCGGAACAAGCCGCGTCTGATCAGCCCCGGCATAGCGGCACCAGGGCAATGGCGCCCACGCAGGCTGCAGTCGTGGGGATGCGCGGCGTTGAGCGTTCGCAGCGCCGATTTCGCGGGTGCCCATGCTATCGTTCTGCGCTTTGTCTCACCCGTGTCGGAGCAATCGATGAAGTTCATACACCAGCGCGAGCACATCAACGAGGGCGACATCGTCGTCATCCAGTGCTCGCAGACCTGCAATATTCGCCTGATGAACGATGCGAACTTTCGCAGCTTCAAGAATGGCGGCCGGCATACCTACCATGGCGGCGCGTTCGACAAATTCCCGGCAAAGATCGTGGTGCCGAGCACCGGATTCTGGAACATCACCCTCGATACGGTGACGCGTCGTCCGATCAGCGTGACGCGCAAACCGAACCTCAGCTACTCGATCAAGGTCATTCGACGGTCACCTTCGCGTCTGTAGCCGATGTCGGCACAGCGACGCACCGATCCGGGAGCGATCTTTTGAGCCATTCGCACGACCACGCTTGCAGCCCATACGCCGGGTTGAGCAACCGCACTTCGACCTGTCAGGGGTTCGCCCATGGCCGATAGCGGTAGCAGGACCGTCCTTGCACATCTCGGCATGCTGCTCTGGGCGCTGTTCGTCGGCTTGTCCTTCCCGGCAGTGGGGTTGCTCAGCGACGGACTGCCGCCGCTGCTGCTGACCGCCATGAGATTCGGCATCGCCGCGCTGGCGCTGGCACCGTTGGCCTGGAGCCAGAGCGAAGGGCGCCCGGACTGGCGCGCCCTGCTGCTTTACGCGGCCATGGGCCTGTGCCTGGCAGCCTTCTTCGGCACCATGTTCTGGGCTGCTCATCGGGTCAGTGCTCTGTCCATGGCAACGCTGTTCGTCAGCGTGCCGCTGCTGGCCTACTGCCTGGGGCGCGGGCTGGGGGTCGAACAGCCGGCTGGCGGTCTGCTCGCCATTCTGGCGCTTGGGGCGAGCGGGGCACTGGGGCTGGCGTGGGCCGAAAACGGTGGCGACTTCTCCGGCATGCAACTGGGCCTCGGTGAGCTGGGCTTCTTCCTCGGCTGTGTCGCGTCGGCGCTTTACCCGGTGCTCAGCAAATGGGGGCTGGCCAACGGTGTGCTGCCCAGGCAGGCGGGTTTGCGCACCTTCTGGAGCCTGGTTGCGGGGGCCGTCCTGATCGGCCTGATGGGCCTGGTATGGGAACGGCCGCCGGCACTGCTGCGCATGAATCTGCTGGATCTGCTGCTGTTGACCTACCTCGGCGTGTTCTCCAGCGCCATGACCTTTTTCCTGCAGCAGCGAGCGACCTCCGTGCTGAGCCCCGGTGCGGTCACGGCCTACAGTTATCTGGTGCCCTTCGTCTCGATGCTGTTGCTGTTCTTCGACCAGCCTGCGCGGATGGGCCTGCACTGGCTGCCGGGTAGCCTGCTGGTCATGCTCGCCATCGGCCTGCTGCTGCGCCGTGACCGCTGACCCTCAGGCGGGCGCCAGGATCAGTCGGCCAGCAGCGCGCGGGTATGGGCCATGGCCTGTCGCTCGCGCTCGCTCCAGTTGCCGCTGATCTCGACGAAGGGCTGGCCTCGCTGCTGCAATCCGCTACGGCATGCCTCGAAAAAGCGCAGCCGTGCGCCTGGGTCGGGCTGGCAGCGCTGGCCGTCGGCATGCCACTCGGCTCCCTCGGGCGACAGCAGCAGGTGCTGGTGGTAGTCACGTGCCTGCAACTCGTCTTCGAGCCAGCTCGGGCAATCGCCGAACAGCGTGCGACTCCAGAGGATGTTGCTCAGCAAATGGGTGTCGAGGATCAGCAGATGCGGCGCCCGGGCTCGCGCAGCGTCTTCCCAGCCCAGCTGGCCGCGGGCGATGGCCGGGACGTCGGACAGGCAGGTGTCGCGCTGCGTGCGCTCGATGTAGTGACGAACGTATTCACCGACCATGGCCCCGCCGAACGTCGCCAGCAGCCGCTCGGCAAGCCAGCTCTTGCCGGTGGACTCCGGCCCCGTGAGCACCAGCACTTTCATCGTGCCGCCACCAGCGCAGCACGCCACTCGCGCAGCCCCATCAGCGCCAGTCCGGTGAACAGCGCGTAGAGCGCGGCCGTCAGCCAGTAGCCCTGATAGCTGAAGAACGCGATGAACAGCACATCCACCACGATCCACAGCGCCCAGCACTGCAATCGCTTGAGCGCCATCCATAGCTGGGCTAGCAGGCTGAATGCCGTCAGGGTGGCATCGATCCAGGGAAATGCCGCTTCGGTGGTGCTGGCCATCGCGCCGCCGAGCAGCAGGCTGATCAGCGTTGCACTGAAGATCCCGACAGACACCTCACGGGAGCTGGCCCGGCTTACGAGGCGACTGCGACCGCCGCTCGCTCCGCCTGTCCAGGCCCACCATCCGTACAGCTGCATTGCCGCGAAGACACTGTGAAGCAGCACCTGTGAATACAGCTTCGCCTCGAAGAAGAACCAGGCATACAGCGACACCATGCCCAGGCCGATCGGCCAGCACCAAGGGTTCTGGCGCACCGTCAGCCATACGGCAAGCACGCCGAGCAGCGAGGCGATCAGTTCGAGAGACGACATGGCATGCGACCGGGTTGCAAGCGAGGGGCGCGATCATAACGGACGGTGGCCGTCATGGCTGCAAGGCGGATGTGCGCGATCCGATCAGCTCCGTTTGGCGCGCTGCCGTGGCCTTCTGCGGCGCTTGCCCCCTGGCATCCGGATTCTTGCCTCCGGCTGTCTGAGCAACGGATTTTCTGCGCGCGACAGCGCTTCGGCGCGCGGCCGCTGAATGCCTCGCAGGCAGCGTACCCGCTGACCCCGGACTCCCGTGTTGTGGCTGATCCGCGTCGCGCTGAACACTCACCGGGATAGCTGCCCGGCATGGAGGAGGGCGTTATTCCGCTTCGTCCTCTGCAGCAATGGCGCTGAGGCACTGCAACTGATGCGGCCCTTCCAGCAGCCAGCTTGCGCCATCGGCCTGGCGCTGGGCTTCCATGATCTGGTTGTAGCTGAACTGCCACTGGCGTCGGGTGCGGCCGTCGACCGAGTCGATGGTCAGCAGGATGTCTTCGCTGGCGAACGGCTGCCCGGCCTCGGCGGCTGCATCGGCCTGATCGAGCAGGGCTTCGGCGAGGGAGAACTGCCAGGCATGCAGGCCGTCGATGATCAGCATGTCGGCGGCTTCGAGTTCGTCCAGCAGATAAGGGGTGTCAGTCATGGGGATCGCCTGTTGGTGAGGAGGGCGGGTATTGTGCGGATCTGGACGGGCAGAGGTCGAGAGACAGGCAAATGGCCGGAAACGATCTGCTGGGCGCCAGGCGACGGGTTCAGAGCCCTCGTCTCGACAGTGCCACAGGCTGATGGCCAGGGAGCCGCCTGTGACCGCCACAAACCCGAAAGCCATCTTGCGTCCTTTCCCGATAGTCCGTTTTGGCGTCAAGGGCCAGGGCCAGTTGGACGCATGCCACGCGCGCGCTCAGTGGTCTTTTCTGTGAATAAAACAAGAGCCAAAGTAGGAAATCAGAAGGCCGATCTCGTCTATTGGTTGTTTTTGATTTGCGTTCTGTTTTTAATGATGAAGATTATTTTTGGAACTCCTAGAGCAAAACCCATAATCAAGAAAATCCATGGATAATAAGGACAGTGGAAGCCTTCTGAAAGAACTGGCTTAGTAACTGCAATTTCATAAAGTGAAAATGCCATTAGTGCTTGACCAAGCAATTCGAGTAGTCGGATTTTGTAGCTTGGTTTGGCATTTTCGTGAGATCAGAATTCGTGTTAAATTTTATATTCTTTGATGCGGCGCTAGCAAGCCAAGGGAAAATTTTGCGTACACCTGCGTTGCCGCCAAAGCCATAAATCAAGAATAAAATGCCAGTGCAAAAAAAATTAATAATTCAAAGCGGTCGTTTTCTGATTCTGATATCACCTTGAATGTAAGTATGCAAATTACAACGCCAAAATATATCGCCGCGCCACGTAACAAGGCACGCAGTAATTTTCTCAGCATCTCTCGATTCCTGTCTTTTTGCTAATTTTTAGGGCTTTAGCCCGTCCCAGTGAGCGAAGCGAACGGTTTAAATCAGTTGTTATGTGCTTTTAACCCGTAGCCAATGCTTTTTTGAATTTTCCTGACGCTTGATTTTGCCAGTTCGTATAAGCTGATTAAACGATGCGGTAAATTCGGACTGCGGAACCTTGAGCTTATTTTGAATTTCAATTGATGTGATGGGCTGAGACATTAGCTTGAGAATTTTTGCCTCAATAAATGTGTCAATTGCCACTACAACGTTGTTGGTCTCGGGTTCTATGGCGATATGCGGAGCGCTAGCTTTTTAGCCTGCAAGTGAGCATTGAAACTCAAATGCCTTCCACAGACTTTGGTCTTTAGAGCAAAGATTGAAGTCTATTGCTTTTTTCTCAGCTTTTGAGAGGTGAGATAGAACGTTGGATAGATGAGCAATTATGTAGAAGTCTGCTTGATTCTGTCCCGACGGATAGCCGCTTACACAGGTTAATAGCGCATTGCTGCATGCGGATTTTAGGCTTTCTGAGTTTGTGAATACGAAAACTCTATCGAGGATGGAAATCGTTAGTTCATCCAGCATGCTGAGGCCGATATTTTCAGCGTCGACGTAATAGATTTTCAAAGGCTACTCCAGTGCCAGATGAGCACATAACGTTTGGCTAACGGGCCGGCTTTAGCCGGTCCCAGCGAGTGATGTGAGCGCATTGTTAGGCATTAGCTCCGAAATGCTTTTCCCTATGGCAGTTTGGGCATAGCGCTATTGCATTAGCCACTGTGTCTTCGCCGTTATGCGCTAGTTGGATAATGTGGTGTACTTCTAGGTATGGAGTTTTGTCTTTTGCTCTAAGGAATGGAGCTATTTTATTGCAGCCTTCACATACTCCTCCTGCTCTTTCCAAGACCTCAACTACAACATATGGATTGCGCAAATATGCTGTGGACGTAGTAGTTACCTTCCTAGGTCTTTTGCTCGCATTATTTAGCCTTGATTTTCTTTCTGCTGGGGAAGATTTCTTTGCTTCTTCAATTGCTTTTTCAAATTCACTATCAATGAATGAGGCAGGGGTTGGATTCCGCCTGTTAATATATTCTCTAGCCATGCCATACAGGTATGACTCGTTCTGTGTGTCAATTAGGCCGTTGGCGGAAAGAAATTCTCCTACGCTGGCCTCAATTCGTTGTGGATCAATGGCGTGAAAATTGTTTACGACAACCGTTAGCTTATCTAGCCTGAGGCGACTGGCTGTTCTGGATTGTGTTGGTTGTATTCTAACTCGGTCATCAAGAATTTCTGTTATCTGGAAATAGCGTCTTCCGCCGCCTGATGCGATTATGTCGTTAACTGAAAAGTGTAATTCAATATCTTGTCGGCTTATGGGCATGCACTTCTCCACAACTAATGCCTAACGTTTGGTTAAGGAACGGACTTTAAGCCCGTCCCAGCGAACGAAGTGAGTGATTTGAGCACATTATTAGGAGCTACTTCTTGATTAAACGATGCACTGACCAAGCTGCAAATGAAGCACCAAACATGGCAAATGCGACACCTGGTACAAAAGTGTAGAAATTTACCTGCACTGATGTAGTGTTTATAGATAAACCTGTTTCTGAATTTCCCGTTCCGCTTGATATCAAGAGGTAACCGCAAATAATACTAATGCCAGCAGTTGCAAATGCACCGATTGCCGTAATAAGCTAATGTGCACAGCTGTTGGGTTGGTGAACACATGTGACTCCTAACGTCGCAAATCGCCGGCTGCAAAAAGCAGAGCGACGAAGGAGCGACGCTTTTTGACGTCCGAGTGAGTTTTCCTTGTTAGCCGTTCTCCTTATCGCAGTTCAGTCTAGCAAACCAAGCACGGTCTCGATCAAGCGGTAACTCTGCACCAAACCCTAGTTCTTTACGAATTAGATTTCGATATTCATTCAATAAGTCGGTGGGTGGAGGAAGTGTTTCAGTTTGATTTTTTGGGCCGAACATGATCTCGTCAAACTTTACGACTATTTCTGTGTTATCACATGAAAGGATTAATTTACTATGGTATTCTCGTGCCTCTTTTGTAGACGCATGCTGTTTAACAATGCCGCCATCTTCTGGCGGTGTAAAAAAATGACTGAAGTGCGCGTCGATAAGGCTTAATGACTTTAGGCATGCCTCATACCTTAGATTATATTTAATTGAGTCAATCTCCTTGTTCTTTCCCAGCTCCAGCTTTACTCCTTCGATCTTTCTTGTGATTTCTTCAATATCTTCTTTTGTTGCGGTGCCTTTCGCCTTTTCCTTTAAGTAGGCACCAAAGAACGCCGCTACTGAGCTTGCAATAATGAGCACAAAAATCTGCCATCCATCCATGCCTGCACTTTTTTCTATTGCAGCTTCAACAATTTCTCGAATTTGTTCTTCGTTCATACCGCTCCTATTGTTTTAACGCTAACGCTTCAATCAGCCGCCGCTTTAGCGGTCGGCTGCATTGACTTGTTAGCTTTAATTTTTTCAGGAATTTGAAAGTGAAACTGTGAAAGGTTATTAAATTCATTATATGTATCAGAGCATAGATCATTTCTAATGACTTCGTATAGCGCTGTAAAATTAGGGGCTTTACCGCCTCCCGCAGATCGGCTAACAAATTCCACCACTTCTTGTGATGCATACAAAGGTAATCGATTAAATTCTATGCAAAACTTTCGATTTGCCAGAATGCTGTCTTCTGTATCCATGCTATTTATATGCGAAAACTTTATTGATACAGCCTCTAGAAACATGTGGTAATAATCTTGTTTTATTTTTCGTGCCTCAGCATTTCTCTGCAGCCTAAAATCTTTTAAATACGCCAGTTCAGATGCTATTGCTTCATTTTTTGCCTTTAACTCTGATTTCAAGTTTTCTATTTTTTCGGAATATTCATGCTTAACAGCATTGGTTAGCCTAGTTTTTATCAGATTCTTAAATAAGAAGCCTAGAATCGCCAAAAAACTGATGAACTTAAAGTGGTATATATAATCTCCATATTTTCCCTTTTGAAGCTAACGTTTGGTTAAGGGGCGGGCTTTAGCCCGTCCCGGTGAGCGAAGCGAACGATTTGAACCAGTTGTTAAGTGCCAACTGCAACGCCCAGCCACTTTGTTAGGTAAGGACTTGCGGCTAGACCCGCAACGAAAAGTATTGTTCCCGCAGCTAGATTAATTAGGAAGGCGATGACTCTCTCTGAGGTTTTTCCTTTGTTGAGAGAAGCGTCTAACTGCGACAGTAATGCCTTAGCGTTTTCTTGCTCAATGCTGGCTAGCGCTGCATACCGTTGATGTTCATCTTTTAATCTTGAAACGCTCGCCATTTTTGTTTTTAGCTCGCTTTCTAAGCGTTCTACTAGATGAGAAGTTTCTTGAAGGGACTCATACGCCTGGTCAATTTTTCGACCAAACGACTGCTCGTTCTCTGTTAGATCTTCAAGTAGATATTTGAAATCTTGCGAAACATAGGGCGTGAACATTTTCACCAAAGACCTATAGGTGTATCTGGTAATCATGTTGAGCTTTTCTTGGCGAGTACGATTCATCTTTGGCACTTAACGATTAAGCTAAGGGGCCGGCTTCGCCGGTCCCAGCGAGTGAAACGAGCGATTTGAGCGAATTGTTAGGCTTCCGAGCGAACAGGGAGCCACCAAGTGTCAAGGTCGGCGATATCTTTGCGGCGTCGTGCTAGAACCTCAAAGGGCTCTGTTTCAACGTTGAAGTAATACTTCTTCGATAGGAAATTTTTGTTTGAGCGATCAAATACATTAAGAATTATCTGATGCTGACCTGTGCTCAGAATAACGTCTGAAAAATTTTCTGACGTTTTAGTGAAACTGGTTAGTCTGATGTAATGCTGTGCTCCTGATTTACCATGAACCAAGAATGGTGAGGCAGTTTTGCTTATGCTCCAGCCTTCGCCTTTGTGTGAGTTTTCCTCGGCAAAATCTTGCCAGTATAGTTTCCAGTTTTGATTGGTTGGGGAAATTAGAGTTAGATCAAAATTTGTTATTGTGAAGGATTTTGATCCTTCGTTAATTACGGAAATCGGAATAAACATGGAAAAGCAGTGTTCGTAGTAATATAGCCAAACTCGATTGTCTACATAGACTTCTACATCGGCCTTCGAGTTGCTCATCTTGTAGCCAAGAATAGTTCCTAGTAGTGCTCCTGCAATTGAGCCTGTTGCTCCTACTATTCCCGCGGCCAAGGTTGGATCCATGGTTTTTCCTCTTTTTCCTAACTACTATTCGTCCCCAATTTGGTGTGAACAAATGCACCAAATGGTGTGTAATCGTCCCTTGCCTATTCCATGAAAGTCTACGTCTCGCTACGCTCTGGAAGTTCTTGTCTCTGGTACAAGGAACGTTATGCACCATGGACGGCAAGCCCAAATTGCTGGATCGGCTTCGTGAGCAGATCCGTCTTCGTCATTATTCCATTCGGACCGAAACCGCTTATGTCTACTGGGTTCGGGCTTTCATTCGTTTTCACCGGATGCGCCATCCCGAGCAGATGGGCGCTGTGGAGGTTGAGCACTTCCTTTCGCATTTGGCCGTGTCGCGCAATGTCTCGGCGTCGACGCAGAACCAGGCGCTGGCTGGACTGTTGTTTCTGTACAGGCACGTATTGGCAGCGCCGTTGCCCTGGCTCGATGAAGTGGTTCGAGCGAGGAAACCGGAGCGTCTGCCGGTTGTACTTTCGGTTGAGGAGACGCGCCGGCTGTTGGTTTGCTTCGACGGTGAGGTCGGGCTGGTCGTTAACCTGCTCTACGGCTCCGGGTTGCGGCTGATGGACCCACGTTCCGGAGCGCGCCGACGTCATCACCTGGATGAAAAGCGGGTGCAGCGGGCGTTCAAGCGTGCGGTGGCAGAGGCGGCGATCGACAAGCCGGCCACGCCGCGTACGCTGCGGCACTGTTTCGCCACGCATCATCTTGAGAGCGGCCAGGACATTCGCACGGTGCAGGAGTTGCTTGGGCACGCGGACGTGAAGACGACGATGATCTACACGCACGTGCTCAATCGAGTGGGCTACGGGGTGCGCGGTCCGCTGGATCGCTGATGGGGATTGTCCGGGCGCGGTGAAGAGAGGGGAAGGCACGTCCTTGCTCGCCGTTGTCTGTCCGTTACTCGGTGGAGCTTAATCCTGCGGGCGAGACAAAGGGAAGGCCAATGGCCATCTTTCCGGGCTATGGGGCCTCTTCGCGAGCAAGCTCGCTCTCATCAAACATAAAATAACGTATTGTTTTTTATGAGAAATTTCAAAACTCAGCTTATACCTCCCGTAGGAGCGGGCCATGCCCGCGAGTCGCGCGCATGGCGCGCTCCTACAGGAACCTGCCCCCATGTTTGCTGCGCGACAGCGCACCGTCACGCACGGGGCGGAGGCTCCTAAAGGATGGCGCAAAGCGTTGCAATTCAGTCCGTTACTTCCAGATCGTTCTCTGCAGCCCAGTCGCGCAGGGCTTTTGCTGTCGCCTCTTTCTGGAAGTCATACCAGGCCTGTAACTGCCCGTTGCGCTCGACCAGCGAGCGGAATCGGCCGTAGGCGCCGCGCTTGCGAAATATCTGGCGGACCTCGTCATAGTCACCGGGCATGTGCCGTGCGGCGAAATCGAACACCAAGGCGGTGCCCAGGTCCAGATCGCGGGCATCCGGCACCTGGACGTAGCGGGCCTCGTCATCGATAGCCTCGGGTAGAGGCTCGCCCATGTCGGTCGCTCCGGATTCGTCCTGCAGATAGATCTTTCCGGCCGTCCGGCAGATCCAGGCCGCGAAGCCCGGATCTCCGGCATCGGCCCAGCGATAGGCATCCTCCAGTTCGGCAAAGGTCAGTTTCGGCTTCGGTGTGATCTTCTGACCCTCGGTCGTCGTTTCTGCGGATCAGTCGTCATACCCCAGGTTCGGCATCAGCCAGCGCTCGCTGACGGCCAGCTCCTGGCCCTTGCGCTGGCTGTAGCTCTCCACCTGGTCGCGATCGATCTTGCCGACCGCGAAGTACTGCGCTTCCGGGTGGGCGAAGTACCAGCCGCTGACCGCCGCGGTAGGCAGCATGGCGTAGTGCTCGGTGAGCGTGACCTGGCTGATGCCGTCGGCATCGAGCAGCTGGAACAGCGTGCCTTTTTCGGTGTGGTCCGGGCAGGCCGGGTAGCCGGGGGCAGGACGGATGCCCTTGTACTGTTCGCGGATCAGCTCCTCGTTGCTCAGCTGCTCATCCTTGGCGTAGCCCCAGTACTGCTTGCGCACCTGTTCGTGCAGCCATTCGGCGCAGGCCTCGGCGAGGCGGTCGGCGAGCGCCTTGACCATGATCGAGTTGTAGTCGTCGCCCTTGTCCTGGTAGGCCTTGGCCAGCTCTTCGGCGCCGATGCCGGCGGTGCAGATGAAGCCGCCGACATAATCGGTGATGCCGCTGTCCTTCGGCGCGACGAAATCGGCCAGGGACAGATTCGGCTTGGCGTCCGGCTTGATGATCTGCTGGCGCAGGTGGTGCAGGGTGGCCAGTTTCTCGCCGCTGTCGCCATAGACCTCCAGGTCATCGTCCTGCACCTGGTTGGCCGGCCAGAAGCCGAACACGGCGCGGGCGCGGATCAGCTTCTCGTCGATCAGCTTGTTCAGCATCGCCTGGGCGTCGCTGAACAGCGAGGTGGCTGCTTCACCGACCACTTCATCCTCGAGGATGCGCGGGTACTTGCCGGCCAGGTCCCAGGCGATGAAGAAGGGCGTCCAGTCGATGTACTCGGCCAGGGTGCGCAGGTCGATGTCTTCCAGCAGCTGGCGGCCGGTGAAGCTCGGCTTGACCGGCGTGTAGTCGGTCCAGTCGAACTGCGGCTTGTTGGCGACGGCCTGGGCATAGCTCAGCCGCTCGGTGCGCGCATTGCGGTTGGCGGTGCGCTCGCGGATCACGGCGTATTCTTCGCGGGTCTTGTCGACGAAGGCGGGCTTGAGCTCCTTGGACAGCAGGGTGGTGGCGACACCCACCGCGCGCGAGGCGTCAGTGACGTAGACCACCGCATCGTTGTGGTACTGCGGGTCGATCTTCACCGCGGTGTGCGCCTTGGAGGTGGTGGCGCCGCCGATCATCAGTGGCAGGCTGAAACCCTGGCGCTGCATTTCCTTGGCCACATGGACCATCTCGTCCAGCGACGGCGTGATCAGGCCGGACAGGCCGATGATGTCGCACTTCTCGGCGATGGCGGTCTGCAGGATCTTCTCCGCCGGCACCATCACGCCCATGTCGACCACGTCGTAGCCGTTGCAGCCGAGCACCACGCCGACGATGTTCTTGCCGATGTCGTGCACGTCGCCCTTCACCGTGGCCATGAGGATCTTGCCCTTGGCTTCCGGCTTGTCGCCTTTCTCCGCTTCGATGAAGGGGATCAGGTGGGCCACGGCCTGCTTCATCACGCGGGCGGATTTCACCACCTGGGGCAGGAACATCTTGCCGGCGCCGAACAGGTCGCCGACCACGTTCATGCCGCTCATCAGCGGGCCTTCGATGACCTCGATGGGGCGCGCGCACTGCTGGCGGCATTCCTCGGTGTCTTCGACGATAAAGGCGGTGATGCCCTTGACCAGCGCGTGTTCCAGTCGCTTGTCCACCGGCAGGTTGCGCCATTCCTCGGTTTCGGCTTCCTTGACCGAGCCGTCGCCTTTGTACTTGTCGGCCAGTTCCAGCAGCGCTTCGGTACCGTTGGCGCTGCGATTGAGCACCACGTCCTCGACCGCGTCGCGCAGCTCCTTCGGAATCTCGTCGTAGATCTCCAGTTGGCCGGCGTTGACGATGCCCATGGTCAGGCCCGCCTTGATCGCATGGAACAGGAACACCGAGTGGATCGCCTCGCGCACCGGGTTGTTGCCGCGGAAGGAGAATGACACGTTGGACACGCCGCCCGAGGTCAGCGCGTAGGGCAGGTTGTCGCGGATGAAGGCACAGGCTTCGATGAAGTCGACCGCGTAGTTGTTGTGTTCCTCGATGCCGGTGGCGATGGCGAAGATGTTCGGGTCGAAGATGATGTCTTCCGGCGGGAAGCCGACTTCATTGACCAGGATGTCGTAGCTGCGCTGGCAGATCTCGCGCTTGCGCGCGGCGGTGTCGGCCTGGCCGGCTTCGTCGAAGGCCATCACCACCACCGCGGCGCCGTAGCGCTTGCACAGGTGGGCGTGCTGCTTGAACTGCTCGACGCCTTCCTTCATGGAGATCGAGTTGACGATGCCCTTGCCCTGGATGCACTTGAGGCCCGCCTCGATCACCTCCCACTTGGAGGAGTCGATCATGATCGGCACGCGGGAAATGTCCGGCTCGCCGGCGATCAGGTTGAGGAAGGTGACCATGGCCGCCTTCGAATCCAGCATGCCCTCGTCCATGTTGATGTCGATCACCTGGGCGCCGGCTTCCACCTGCTGCAGGGCGACTTCCAGCGCCTCGGTGTAGTTCTCCTCGCGGATCAGCCGGGCAAATTTGGCGGAACCGGTAATGTTGGTGCGCTCACCGACGTTGACGAACAGCGAGCTGCGGTCGATGGTGAACGGCTCCAGGCCCGACAGGCGGCAAGCCTTGGGGATGTCCGGGATGGCGCGCGGCGGGTACTTGGCCACGGCTTCGGCGATGGCCTGGATGTGCGCCGGCGTGGTGCCGCAGCAGCCGCCGATGATGTTGAGAAAGCCGCTGGCAGCGAACTCTTCGACCACCGCGGCCATTTCCGCCGGGGTTTCGTCGTATTCACCGAAGGCGTTGGGCAGGCCGGCGTTGGGGTGCGCGGAAACGTGGGTCCCGGCCTTGTTGGCCAGTTCTTCCAGGTAGGGGCGCAGGTCCTTGGCGCCGAGGGCGCAGTTCAGGCCCACGGAAATCGGCTTGGCATGGGCCACCGAGTTCCAGAACGCCTCGGTGGTCTGGCCGGACAGGGTGCGGCCGGACGCATCGGTGATGGTGCCGGAGATCATGATCGGCAGCTCGACGCCGTCTTCTTCGAACACCTGCTGCACGGCGAAGATCGCCGCCTTGGCATTGAGGGTATCGAAGATGGTTTCGATCAGGATCAGGTCGGCGCCGCCTTCGATCAGGCCACGGGTAGCCTCGACATAGTTTTCCACCAGCAGGTCGAAGGTGACGTTGCGATAGCCGGGGTTGTTGACGTCCGGGGAGATCGAGCAGGTACGGCTGGTCGGGCCGAGCACGCCGGCGACGAAGCGCGGGCGGTCCGGCGTCTCGGCGGTCTTGGCGTCGGCCACTTCGCGGGCCAGGCGCGCACCCTCGACGTTCAGCTCGTAGACCAGCTCTTCCATGCCGTAGTCGGCCTGGGACACGCGGGTGGCGTTGAAGGTGTTGGTTTCGAGGATGTCGGCGCCGGCGTCCAGATAGGCCTTCTCGATGGCCTGGATCACGTCCGGGCGGCTCAACAGCAGCAGGTCGTTGTTACCCTTGACGTCCTGCGGCCAATCGGCGAAGCGCGTGCCGCGGTAATCGGATTCCTCCAGCTTGTAGCTCTGGATCATGGTGCCCATACCACCGTCCAGAATCAGGATGCGCTCCTTGAGCGCTTGTTGGAGGGCCTGAAGACGGGCGTTGCGAGTGGACATGGGGACTACCTGAAAAAGCGGGAACGAAAAGAGCGCGAATGATAGCAAAGCTGCATGCTTTTTTAGCTTCCGGGCTTTTGCATGAAGATTATTCAGGTTGGCGCGGCGATTAGCGGTCATCGACCGGGACGAATAGAATGCGGGCTCACTTCCAGGCGCTCGTTACATGTCCTTCCGTTTCTGGCTCGTCTGTCTGCTTTTATTCTCGGGTAATGCTGCGCAAGCCGAAGCCCTTTCCTATCAGCGCGACATCCAGCCGATCTTCACCGCCAAGTGCGTCGCCTGCCATGCCTGTTACGACTCGCCTTGCCAGCTCAATCTGGGCAGCGCCGAGGGCGCGTCCCGTGGTGGGCACAAACTGCCGGTCTACGATGGCGTCCGCGTGAAGGCCCAGGCCCCGAGCCGGCTGTTCCTCGATGCCGAAGGCGAGGCGGCCTGGCGGCGCAAGGGCTTTCATTCGGTGCTCGATGCCCAGGGTAGCCAGGCAGCACTGATGGCGCGGATGCTGGAACTCGGTCGCAGCCAGCCGCTGGTCGCCAACGCCAAACTACCAGCGGAGCTGGATATCGGCATCGGCAGGGAAAACAGTTGCCCGCTGCCGGAAGAGTTCGATGCCTATGCCCGCGGCAATGCCCATGGCGGAATGCCGTTCGCCGTGACCGGACTGAGCGACGACGAATATGCCCGACTGCAGCGCTGGCTGGAGCAGGGCGCGCCAGTCGAGAGCCAGGCGCTGCAGCCATCCGCCGCCGAGGCGGCGCAGATCGCTGAGTGGGAACGACTGCTCAATACACCCGGCCCGCGTGGCAGCCTGGTCGGCCGCTGGCTCTATGAGCACCTCTTCATTGCCCACCTGTATTTCGAAGGGGCGGACGGCGGTCATTTCTACCAACTGGTGCGCTCGCGCAGCCCCAGCGGAGAGCCGGTCGATCCGATCGCCACGCGCCGCCCGAACGATGACCCGGGCACGCATTTCAGCTATCGGTTACGGCCGATCGCAGACGTCATCGTGCACAAGACGCACATTACCTATCCGTTGAGCGTGGCGAAGCTGGCGCGGGTCAGGTCGCTGTTCTTCGAGAGCGACTGGAGCGTCGATGTCGTGCCCGGTTACGGCGCCGGCCATCGGGCCAACCCGTTCAAGACGTTCCAGGCGATTCCGGCCGAGGCGCGTTACCAGTTCATGCTGGACAACGCCGAATACTTCGTGCGCACCTTCATCCGCGGGCCGGTCTGTCGCGGGCCGATCGCCACCGATGTGATTCGCGACAACTTCTGGGTGTTCTTCCAGGACCCGCAGCACGACCTGTACGTGACGGACCGTCACTTCCGCGAGCAGGCCACGCCGCTGCTGGCGGTCCCCGGCCAGTTCGATGAGATGGGCGACCTGCTGGCCTTCTGGCAGACCTACCGCAGCAAGCGCAATCAGTACGAACGGTTGCGCATGAAAGCCTATGCCGACAAGCCTGCCCAGTGGCCGCAGATCTGGTCCGGCAACGACAATGCCCTGCTGAGCATCTTCCGTCAGCATGACAGCGCGTCGGTGCGCAAGGGGCTCATCGGCGAGGTTCCACAGACGCTCTGGTGGATGGACTATCCGCTGCTCGAGCGCACCTACTACCAACTGGTGGTCAACTTCGACGTGTTCGGCAACGTGTCCCATCAGGGGCAGACACGGCTTTACTTCGACCTGATCCGCAATGGCGCCGAGCTGAATTTCCTGCGCCTGCTGCCCGCTGATTCCCGGCAGGCGATCCTCGACGACTGGTACGAAAAGAGCGGGCAGCTGAAGTTGCTGCTGGCCTATACCTCCATCGACCGTTCGACACCCTCGCTGCTCCAACTGGGCAAGGCCGATCCCAAGCGCGCTTTCGCCGGGCAGATGCTCGAGCGCTTTGCCGGCATCAATGCGGCGCCGGATCCGATCAATCGCTGCCAGGGCACTCGCTGCTACCGGCCCGAGCAGCCGGCAGCACTGCAGCGCGCCGAGCAGGCGCTGAGTCGCCTGAGCAACCGCCTGGCAGGTGGATTGCCGGCCATCCTGCAGCTGCCGGAGGCCACCCTGCTACGCGTCGAGTACGGGCAGGGACGCCGCGAAATCTACAGCCTGCTGCGCAATCGCGCGCACAGTAACGTCGCCTTCATGTTTGGCGAGACGCTTCGCTGGCAGCCTCGGCTGGACACCCTGACCGTTTACCCGGGCATCCTGAGCAGCTACCCGAACTTCATGTTCGTTATACCGGCAGCGCAAGTACCCGTATTCGTCGCAGCGCTGGAGCAGGTGCGCGATGCCGCGGATATGGAGCGGCTGGTCGGGCGCTGGGGAGTGCGTCGAAGCCATCCCCGTTTCTGGGACTATTTCGGTGACATGACGCGCTACCTCGAAGAGACCGAGCCGGTAGAGGCGGGCGTCCTCGACATGAATCGATACCAGAACCTGTGAGTGCGGCCTGGATTCCGCAGATGGAGCGGAACGCAATGAGCGTTATCCTGACTAAAATACTAGGACTTAACCGCGGCAGTGGTTTGGCGTACACTGCCGCGCATGTCTGCGAGGAGTTCTCATGAGCGCGATCACCATTACCGAAGCTGCACACGATTATCTGGCCGACCTGCTCGAAAAGCAGAACACCACCGGCATCGGCATTCGTATCTTCATCACCCAGCCAGGCACCCCTTACGCGGAAACCTGCATCGCCTATTGCAAACCAGGCGAGGAGAAGCCGGATGACATCGCCCTGGCGCTGAAGAGCTTCACTGCTTGGATCGACGGCGTCAGCGAGCCTTTCCTGGAAGATGCGCTGGTCGACTACGCCACTGATCGCATGGGCGGGCAACTGACCATCAAGGCGCCGAATGCCAAGGTGCCGATGGTCAACGACGACAGCCCGCTGAACGAGCGCATCAACTATTACCTGCAGACCGAGATCAACCCTGGCCTGGCCAGCCACGGCGGGCAGGTGACACTGATCGATGTGGTCGAAGAGGGCGTCGCGGTCCTGCAGTTCGGTGGTGGTTGCCAGGGCTGCGGCCAGGCCGACGTTACCCTCAAGGAAGGCATCGAGAAAACCCTGCTGGCGCGGATTCCGGAGCTGAAAGGGGTGCGCGACGTGACCGATCATACCAATCGCGAAAACGCATACTATTGATGCCGCCTGGCCGGCGAGGCAGATTTCGCCGGCCGTTTGGCGGTTTTTGGGCAAATTGCCACTATTTTTGCGCGGGTGACGTACACAGAGCGTCTGTCCTGCGATAAGCTCTCGCGCTTAGGTTGATCGGGCAACGAGAGCTCGTACCAGATGTCTGCCATATCCCTGTTGATCTGCGATGACTCCGTTCTGGCGCGCAAGCAGCTCCGGCAAGCGCTACCTGCCGGCTGGCCTGTCATCGTCAGCCAAGCGGCTACCGGCGTCGAAGCCCTGGAGAGAATCCGTCAGGGCGACATCGACGTGTTGCTGCTCGACCTCACAATGCCCGAGCTGGACGGCTATCAGGTGCTTGCGCAGCTTCGTGAAGAGCGGCTGCAGTGCAAGACCATCGTCGTTTCCGCCGACATCCAGGACGAGGCGGTACGGCGGGTACTGGAGCTCGGCGCGCTGGCGTTCATCAAGAAACCGGCCGATCCCGTTCATCTACAGCAGACACTTGCCAGTTTTGGCTTGCTGGACGATCTGTCGTCGCTGATCAGCCGTACGCAAGGCGAGCAAGTCAGTTTCCGCGATACGTTTCGGGAGGTCGTCAACATTGCCATGGGGCGGGCTGCAGCCCTGTTGGCACGCGTGTTGGGCGTCTTCATCCAGCTGCCGATCCCCAACGTCAACATCCTCGAGGTCGGCGAGCTGCACATGGCGCTGGCCGATGCGGCGCGCGGTGAAAAAATGACTGCCGTCTGTCAGGGTTACATCGGTGGCGGCATCGCCGGAGAGGCGCTATTGCTGTTCCATGATTCGGAAGTCTCCGACATGGCGCGGCTGATGCAGCGGCAGGATTACCTGGAGATGGAAATGCTCCTGGACCTGTCGAGCCTGCTGATCAGCGCTTGCCTGAGCGGAATTGCAGAACAGATCGGGCTGGTGTTTTCCCAGGGGCATCCCCAGGTGCTCGGGCAGCACGCATCGATCGAGGAGCTGATACGCCTCAACAGTGCCAGATGGAAAAAGACCTTGGCCGTCGAAATCAGCTATAGCCTGGAAGGGCACGACATCCACTTTGACCTGCTGCTGTTGTTCACGGAAGATTCGGTCGAGCTGCTGACTCGCAAGCTCGCCCACTTGATGGATTGAGCATGAGCGATTCAACCGAACTGAATGAGCTTCACTGGTTGCTGGCCATCGTCCAGAGCATCGATGTCGGCGTCGTGGTACTGGACCGCGACTTCCGCGTCGAAGTCTGGAACACCTTCATGGAAAATCGCTCCGGGTTGCCGCCCAGGACGGCGCGCAACAGCTCCTTCTTCACGCTTTTTCCCGAGGTTGACGAGGAGTGGTTCCGTCGCAAGGTGGAAAGCGTCATGACCCTTGGCACGCCGTCGTTCACCGTCTGGGAGCAGCGTCCGTATCTCCTGCGTTTCAAGAACTACCAGCCGATCACCGGTCTGGAAGACTTCATGTACCAGAACACCACCCTGTTGCCGCTCAAGGGGCTCGATGGAAGTATCGGTCAGGTCTGCCTGATCATCTACGACGTGACGCATGTGGCCGTGAACCGCCTCCAGTTGCAGGCAGCCAATGCCGAATTGCAGCGGTTATCGAGTACCGACCGCCTGACCGGGCTGTACAACCGCGGCCATTGGGAAGAGATGCTGCGCCAGGGCTATGCGCGCCATCGGCGTTACGACAGCCAGGCTGCCCTGGTGATGTTCGATATCGACCACTTCAAGGTGATCAACGACACCTACGGGCATCAGGCGGGCGACGCGGTCATTCAGCAGGTCGCCGACATCATCCGTGATAATTTGCGGGACACCGACCTGGCGGGGCGCTATGGCGGTGAAGAATTCGTGGTGCTGTTGCCAGACACCGACAAGCAGGGGGCCATGATATTCGCCGAGCGATTGAGGCATGCCGTGGAAAGCCATGAGGTTGTACACGAGCAACATCGCATTCGCTTCACCATCAGCCTCGGGGTGGCAGATCTCAGTGCGCCCACCAACAGCCATGCGCAGCTGATCGAATGGGCCGACTCCGCGCTTTACGCTTCGAAAGGCGCGGGCCGCAACCGCGTCACGCTGCATCAGCACTAGCACTAGCACTAGCACTGGACCGGCGTACGCCTACCGCATCAGTTAGCGGCTTTCTTGAGAAAGGTCAGCAGCGCGACTTCTTCCGCGCTCAGCCATTTGCGTTTTCGAGCTGCACGCAGCCGGGTCAGCGAGCCTTCGCTGAACGCCTGCAGGATCGCAGGGTGGATGTAGCACTGGCGGCACACCGCCGGTGTGTTGCCCAACTGGCTGGCGACCTGCTTGACCGTTTCGACCATGTTCTGTCGGGCAATGTGCTCCGATGACGCATCCAGCTTTCGCAGCCGCTCCAGCGCCAGGGCGCTGCCAGCCCAGGTGCGATAGTCCTTGGCGGTGAAGTCACGCCCGGTCATTTCACGCAGATAGGCATTCACGTCACCGGAGCTGACGGCGTGGCGCTGGCCGTCCGCATCCAGGTACTGGAACAGCTGCTGCCCCGGTAATCCCATGCAGCGCCGCATGAGCCGGGCGAGGCGGCGGTCGCGCAAGGTAACCTCATGCTCTACGCCACTCTTGCCGCGGAAGCGAAAGCGAATTGAGGTGCCTCGAACATCCACATGCCGCGGGCGCAGTGTGGTCAGGCCATAGGAGCGATTGTCGCGGGCGTAACGCGGGTTGCCGATTCGTATCAGGGTCGACTCGAGCAGCAGAACCACCAGTGCCATGATTTTTTCGCGAGGCATTCCTGGGTGGGCGAGATGCTTTTCCAGCTTGCTGCGCAATTTCGGCAAGGCTTCGCCGAAATCGAGCATCCGCTCGTATTTGTTGCTGTCGCGGACCTCTCGCCAGCGCGGGTGATAGCGATACTGCTTGCGTCCGCGGGCATCGCGCCCCGTGGCTTGCAGATGGCCTTGTGGGTCCGGGCAGATCCAGACGTCGCGATAGGCTGGTGGAATGGCCAGCTTATTGATTCGCCGGATGTCCTCCTCATCGCGAATCCGCTCGCCGTTCGGCTTGAAATAGATGAATTTCCCCCGCTGTTTTCGCCGGCTGACGCCGGGCTGTGCATCGTCGACGTAGTGGAGATCCGGCGGCAGGGTCGGGCACAGCAGGGTGCCAGTGTCACTGCTTTCGTCAGCGGGCACAGGACGCAGTCCATCAGCCACTGGCAAAAGGCCCTCCGTTACGCTTTCGTTATGCACGTGCGGCGGTATCCGCTGGGGGCCTCGCCAGCACCGCGGGCGAGGCGATCGCTGACTCAGCTGTCCTTCTCGTCGCTGTTGCGCATCAGCAGTCGAATGGCTGCCACCAGTTCGTCGACCGCTTCGCGGTAGAGTTCGTGCTTGCCTTCGGTCTCTGCCTGGTCGGCATGTTTGCGAGCAGTCTCGAGGTGGTCGTTGATCGATGAATAGTCGCCAAGCATGGTGTGCTCCTGCCTCTGGTTGGGAAAGATGGCTGTCATGAACAGATTTTTCTGCAGCCTCTAGCAACTGACCGGCAGCGGGTTCGACGGTTCTTACCGTGCATCAGCGGGAGCGGAGCGTGGAAAGCGCTTTCGACCAGCTGGGATTGCCGCAACGAGGGCAGCTCTGAGCCTGCTGACTTTCGAACGCCTGGGGAAAACCGCAGCGGCTGCAGGCATACATGCCACTGGCGGGCACCTGTTGGAACACCGGGCGGTACTCGGGAGGCAGCACGGAAAGCCCGGGGCGAACAGCCTCGTCTTCATGAAAGTACAGGCTGACGTTGCCATCGTTTTCCAGAATGCCGAGTCTCACCTGACCGAGGTGCTCGACGCCCTGCTGGCGCAGTTCCATGAAGAACTCGTCAGCCGAGATATTGAGACTGTCCAGGCTGCGCAGCTCGTAGATGCCGTCACGAATGATGGTCACCGGCTTGCCTTCCAGCCATACGCCGAACCGCGGGCTATGGTTCATGAAGAATACGGTGAGGCGATAGAGCGCCAGCAGCGTGACGAACACTGCCGCAACCGGCAGCAGCGGCACGTCGTCATAGAACGATACGTCCCCCGCAGCGGAGCCGAGGGTCAGGATGATCACCAGTTCGAAGACCGACAACTGGCGGATTCCGCGCCGTCCGCTGACCTTGAGGAAAACGAATACCGCTATGAAGGCAAGCAGCGCCCGCAGTGCCACCTCCATGACGAACATCAGCGGAAATTCGTGCAAGAGCATGCGCTGCAGGTCGAAGGGGGTCATTTCCAGGTCATCCTTCCGGTCGAAGCGGGCAGGAGAGGACAGCAGCGCAGATGCGCTGCGCCGAAAACTTCGGCGCAACCATGCGCTGCGCTACTCGACATGAGGTCAGCGGGCTGGCGCTACGTTGAAGTCCAGATCAATGCCGTCGCCACTGCCGTCACCTACCACTGAACCGACCGACGGCTTGTGGGTGACCTCGCGTCCGGTGTAGAAATCGCAGAGATGGCGCTGTGCGACCTCGTAGATATGGTCGATCAGTCCGGGGCTCTGAGCATCTCTCGGGACGATGAAGTGCAGCCGGACATGGTGTTCGTCCGGCCCCTGGGGTAGATCGCCGAGGCCGCTGCTCTGCCACTGGTCGTTGACGTATGCTTCTGCGCCTTTCATCTGCTTCTCCCGATTTGCCTGTTCAACGTAGGACCGTCAAACAGGCGAATGGATCAGTCGAGAACTCACGCGCCAGGCATATGGGGGAGTACGAAAAAAGGCCTGGGGCAGGGCGGCAGGCCTTCTTTCGCAAGACGTGGTGATTACTCGGGCATGTGCCAGGGCGAGAAATGGGCGCCGTCGCGGCTCAGTTGCTCGCGGGCTTGCTCCAGGGTCTCGCCGAGCTTGATTGGATCGGTGAAGACGCTGCTGGACATCTTGCAGCGGCCCAGCAGGCGCGCTTCATTGCGATCTACGACGGTGATGCTGACTTCACCGTTTCCTTCGGGCAGCGTCCAGGCGACGCACTGGAATGGCTTGAACGCACGGTCGGTGATCAAAAGGGCTTCGTTGATACGCAGCGGGGTGTGCATGGGGCATGTCTCTCTGTGTGATACCCAAAATACCTGCAGCCAAGTTCGTTGGCGTTGGTCTTACATTGCAGTTGATGTACCCAGAGGACGGGCGAGTCACATGCGAGTTCAAAAATTTCTGAGCCGCTACGCAATTAGCCAAAGGTATAGGTCTTGCGCATGGCTTGCGAATGCCTGAGCGCATCATTTAACTCGTTGTATTAGAAAGAAATAATAGAAATAACCGGCGCCTCGGCGGGCCTGCCGAGGTTTACGGCTATCTGCCGTTGCGACAACTTGTCGCGAGCCCGAAGTGCAATAACCAGAGACGTGACGTCAGCGGCGAGCAGCTATCGACGCGCTGCGTCAAAAGAGGGCGGTCCGCTCGCTGGAAGCGGACCGCTAGGTGCGGCGTCAGACTCGGAACTGGCTGAGCAGACGATTGAGCTGGCTGGCCAGCTCGCCCAGGCGTTTGCCTGCCTCACTGGAGTGTTCGGCTGCCAGCGTGCTTTCCTGAGCCAGTCCGGTTGCCTGGGTCACGTTCTGATTGATTTCCTCCACCACGTGGGACTGCTGCAGCGTGGCGCTGGCAATCGAGGCGTTGACGCCCGACAGGTTGCGCAGGGCCTGGGCGATTTCAGCGAGGCTTTCACCTGCCTGGCTGGCTTGCTCCACGGTGAGTTGCGACGCGCGATTGCTTTCCATGATGACGTTCACCGCCGCGCCGGAGTTCTTCTGCAGGCGTTCTATCATTCCCTGGATCTCGGCCGTCGACTGCTGTGTGCGCTGGGCCAGCAGGCGGACCTCGTCTGCCACGACGGCGAAGCCGCGTCCCTGTTCCCCGGCCCGGGCCGCTTCGATCGCCGCATTCAGCGCCAGGAGATTGGTCTGTTCGGCGATCGAGCCGATGACCTCGAGTACCGAACCGATCTTCGTGGTTTCGTCGGCCAGTGACTGGATGACGTCCACGGCCTGGCTGATGGTTGCCGAAAGTGCGTCGATCTGCTGCAGGCTCGTCTCGATATTGCGCTGTCCGAGGCCTGCCTGGTTTTCCGCCGCGCCCACCTCGGTGGAGGCATGCTCGGCATTCTTGGCGACTTCCTGCACCGCGTAGGTGACTTCGTTGACAGCCGTAGCAACATGCTCCATCTGCAGCATCTGCCGTTGACTTTGCTCATGCGCCTGGCCGGACAGCTCGCTGAGCGAGCGCGAGGACTGGTCAAGGGCCCCGGCAGTCTCGAACAACTGGCCGACCACCGTACGTAGCTTCTGCGTGAACCGGTTGAAGTCGCGGCCAAGCGTGGTCAGTTCATCGTTGCCGGAAACGTCCAGCGTGCGGCTGAGATCGGCTTCGCCGCTGGCGATATTGGCCATCGCCCCGATGGTTTGGTGTATCGGGCCGACGATGCTGCGGATCAGGATGGCGACCATGGCGGACATGATCGCAGCGATGAACAGGCCAATGAAGGAAAAGCGTACCACGTAGTTCCAGAACTCCTGTTCGACGTCGTCTACGTAGATGCCCGATCCGATGATCCAGCCCCACGGTTTGAACAGCTGGACATAGGAGATTTTCGGCACGGGATCTTGCTGGCCCGGCTTGGCCCACATGTAGTCGACCAGGCCCGCACCGTCGCGCCGAGCGATCGCTACCATCTCGTTGAACAGCTGCTTGCCGTCCGGGTCCTCGATCTTCGACAGGTCCTGACCTTCGAGCTTGGGCTGCATCGGATGCATGATCATGGTCGGGCCGAGATCGTTGATCCAGAAGTAATCCTGGCCGTCATAACGCAGCAGGCGTACCTGTTCGATGGCGGCACGCTGAGCTTCGGCCGTACTCATCGCGCCGCTGGTTTCCAGCTGCCGGTAATGCTCGAAAACACCGGTGGCTGCTTCAACCACGTTGCGCGTCCCTTCCTGCTTGCCTTTGTAAAGATCGGAGCGGACCTGCTGGATCATCAGCAGGCCGAGGATGAACAGCATGGCGACGGCGAACACGGGAATCAGCCAAAGACGCCTGCTGATGGGGATATTACGCAGCAGATTCATGAATGCAGCTCCTTGATGTCTTTATTATCTTTTGGCGAGTAGGTGGATCGATACTCGAAGCATCAGCCGTGACGACGGCGCCGGCTCGCGTGGGCCGGCGGCTTGAAGCCTGTGCGCCGGATCCAGTGACCCGCGGATTGGATGCGTTCGGCCACTTGTTGCTGGCCTGGCTGGCCATGTATGGCTTTTCGGCTACACGTGGCTAAAAATGAGCCCCTTTTCCTCAGCCGTGGAATTTAATTCGCCGCGGCGAGTCAGAACAGCGCTCAGATGGCTTTCTGATATATACCTTGGTGGCATTCATGCGCGATGTACAGCATCGCTTTTGGGGAGTAGATGGATCTTTGGATTGCGGTTCAGGCGTTGATTTTGGGTGTGGTAGAAGGGGTCACGGAGTTCCTTCCGGTGTCCAGCACCGGTCATCAGATCATCGTGGCGGACCTGATCGGTTTTGGCGGCGAACGAGCGCTGGCCTTCAACATCATCATCCAGTTGGGCGCGATACTGGCAGTGATCTGGGAGTACCGGCGCAAGATCATCGACGTGGTGGTCGGCCTGCCCAGGGAGCGCCAGGCGCAGAAGTTCACGGTCAACCTGCTGGTCGCCTTCATGCCCGCCGTCGTGCTGGGCGTAGCCTTCGCCGACCTGATTCATGAATACCTGTTCAATCCCATCACCGTGGCTGCTGCGCTGGTAGTGGGGGGCATCGTCATGCTCTGGGCAGAGAAGCGGGACCATGCGATCCGCGCCGAGACGGTCGATGACATGAACTGGGTGCTGGCGCTGAAAGTCGGCTTTGCCCAGTGTCTGGCGCTGGTGCCGGGTACGTCGCGCTCGGGCTCGACCATCATCGGCGGGCTGCTGTTCGGTTTGTCACGCAAGGCTGCTACCGAGTTTTCCTTCTTCCTGGCCATGCCGACCATGGTGGGGGCTGCGGTCTATTCCGGTTACAAGTACCGCGACCTGTTCCAGCCCGGCGACTTCGCCGTGTTCGCCATTGGCTTCGTCACCTCCTTCATCTTTGCCATGCTGGCGGTGCGTGCGCTGCTGAAGTTCATCGGCAATCACAGCTATGCAGCATTCGCCTGGTACCGGATCGGCTTCGGCCTGCTGATTCTCGCCACCTGGCAGCTGGGCATGATCGACTGGAGCACTGCGGCGGGCTAACCGTGGCCGCAGCACCGTTCAGGACCTGAAAAGCAAACGCCCCAACATCTGTCGGGGCGTTTTTTTTGATTCCGCTGAGGCGGGCATCGGTCTTTGGTCAATGCCGATCCCGCCACCTCATTTCAGACGAGCACGCCCTGGCTGCGCAGGTAGTCGTCGTAGCTGCCGCTGAAGTCGGTCACGCCGTTTTCCGACAGCTCGATGATGCGCGTAGCCAGCGAGCTGACGAACTCGCGGTCGTGGCTGACGAAGATCAGCGTGCCCGGGTAGTTCTCCAGCGCCAGGTTGAGCGCCTCGATGGATTCCATGTCGAGGTGGTTGGTCGGTTCGTCCATCACCAGCACGTTGGGCTTCTGCAGGATCAGCTTGCCGAACAGCATGCGGCCCTGCTCGCCACCGGAGATGACCTTGACCGACTTGAGGATCTCGTCGTTGGAGAACAGCATGCGGCCGAGGGTGCCGCGCACCAGTTGCTCGCCGCCCTGGGTCCACTGCCCCATCCAGTCGAATAGGCTGACGTCATCCTCGAAGTCATGCGCGTGGTCCTGGGCGTAATAGCCGTAGTCGGCGCTCTCGGTCCACTTGACGCTGCCGCTGTCCGGGGTCAGTTCGCCGACCAGGGTGCGCAGCAGGGTGGTCTTGCCGATACCGTTCGGCCCGATGATCGCCACACGCTCGCCGGCCTCGACGGTGAAGCTGAAGTTCTTGAACAGTTCCTTGTCGTCGAAGCCCTTGGACAGGCGCTCGACGGTCACTGCCTGGCGGTGCAGCTTCTTGGTCTGCTCGAAGCGGATGAACGGGCTGATACGGCTGGACGGCTTGACCTCGGCCAGCTGGATCTTGTCGATCTGCTTGGCGCGGCTGGTGGCCTGCTTGGCCTTGGAGGCGTTGGCCGAGAAGCGGCTGACAAAGGTTTGCAGTTCGGCGATCTGCGCCTTCTTCTTGGCGTTGTCCGACAGCAACTGCTCGCGCGACTGGGTGGCGGCGGTCATGTACTCGTCGTAGTTGCCCGGGAACAGGCGCAGCTCGCCGTAGTCCAGGTCGGCCATGTGGGTGCAGACCGAGTTCAGGAAGTGGCGGTCGTGGGAAATGATGATCATGGTGCTGTTACGCGCCGTCAGAATCGTTTCCAGCCAGCGGATGGTGTTGATGTCCAGGTGGTTGGTCGGTTCGTCCAGCAGCAGCACATCCGGATCGGAGAACAGTGCCTGGGCCAGCAGCACGCGCAGCTTCCAGCCGGGTGCGACTTCGCTCATCGGGCCGAAGTGCTGTTCCAGCGGAATGCCCAGGCCGAGCAGCAGCTCGCCGGCCCGGGATTCGGCGGTGTAACCGTCCATCTCGGCGAATTCACCTTCGAGCTCGCCGACCTTCATGCCGTCCTCTTCGCTCATCTCCGGCAGCGAATAGATGCGGTCGCGCTCAGCCTTGACCTTCCACAGCTCCTCGTGACCCATGATCACCGTGTCGATCACGTTGAATTCTTCGTAAGCGAACTGATCCTGGCGCAGCTTGCCCAGGCGCACGTTCGGCTCGAGCATCACCTGGCCGGCGGACGGTTCCAGGTCGCCACCGAGGATCTTCATGAAGGTCGACTTGCCGCAGCCATTGGCGCCGATCAGGCCGTAGCGGTTGCCACCGCCGAATTTGACGGAAACGTTTTCGAACAGCGGCTTGGCACCAAACTGCATGGTGAT
>NZ_KK020676.1:1934897-1974653 GCF_000307775.2 Stutzerimonas stutzeri KOS6
ATTTGCGGTAGAAATCAAGGTGCTCTATCTCGGGGGTTTCGGAGTGTCATGCTTCGGCTTGGGGCATTTTTGGGGCAAAACGTAGTTTGCTCATCTCTGCCCAGTCGCCTTCGCCATCGATCCAGCGGGCATAGCGAGACAGCAGAATCTGTATCGAATGGCCGAGCTGTTTGGCGATGAAGGCGGGGGTCATCCCCACCATCAAGCACATGGTTGCGTAAGTGTGGCGCGCATTGTACGGAGGTCGGTAGCGAATACCCAGCGCCTTCAGCGTCGGGCGCCACTGATGATGCAGGTCACTCGTCTGCTGAATGAACTGTGAGCTCTTGCTGGGCGGGAAGCAGAACGGGAAGTCAGTCAGCCTGCCGCTGCCGGACGCGCGCCGCTCGGCGTACTGCTTGGCGAACAAAAGGGCATGAACGGCCCGGTCATTCAGCAGCACAAACCTATCCTTCTTGGTCTTCGTTCTCTCGACGACCTTCTTCTTCGCTACGGACCTGCAGACGTGGACCGTACGCCTCTTCAGATCGACCTCTTCCCAGCGAAGGGCCGCGATCTCTCCTAGTCGAAGCCCGGTATAGAACGCGAACTCAAAGAACGCCGCGTATATCTGGCTGGGCCAGTGTTCCGTTTCGTAGAGCCTGGCAATGATCCTGTCTGCTTCATCCTGGGTGAACGGGTCAACTTTGGCCTCCGTCCGCGTCGGTATGTCCAGCGCCTGAATCGGGTTCTCTGCCAGGAGCCTGTCCGAAACCGCCGACTCAAGTATGGTGCTCAGCTTGTTCATGGCGTTCGCCTTCACGCCGTCCGAGGTCCAGGGGATCTGGACGACGAGCTCGCGCATGAAGGCGGTCGTCAGGTTGGGTAGCGGGGTCGTGGCTAGATACGGCATCCACCAGATGTTAAGCACCGACTTGTAGTTGTCGCGCGTCCCTTCTGATATCGATCGACTGTCGAGCCAGACCTGGGCGTACTGCCCGAACCCGCGCGAGACGCTGGAAATAGCGTTCGGCGAGCCGGGGAAGAGCTCGGCATACTTCCGCTCGTCGAAGATGCCGTGCTTGATCTGCTGGACTACTTGATCGCGTAGACGGGATGCAGCGGCAATGCCCGCTTGCGTCGGGGGGAGGGCGAGGGTTTCTGAGCAGCGCTTTCCGTTCCAGCTGAATCTGATGCGGATCGTATCGTTGCGTAGCTCAACTCCGGTGGGCAGTGCCATAGGCTTTCTTGCCATTCTTCGTACCTTGATCGGCTGTAGTAGATTCGTCCATTGATGCGATTCCAGACGCCTTCGGGTATCTGGTTTCGGCTTCGCCTGCCTTCTAGGGCTCGATCGGTTGTGCCAAGTATCATGGCCATCTGCTGCTCAGTCACCTTGTCGGGGAACCACTCCGGCAGATTCTCTAGTTTCTCTGCGCCCATTCCTCACCCCTCCAATTCCCGGCAGCCGCAGTAGCTGCAACGCTTGCCGAGGACATTCTTCACGCACACGTTTGTGCGCTCACCTTCTTCCTCGATCCACACCTCCATGCGGATTCTCTGCATGTCCGACTTGGCGAGGATTTCAAACTGGCGCTTCTGCTCCTGCTCCGGCAGGCGCTTAAATGATTGCCACAGGCTCATGCTCACCCCCTCACCGTTACGCCGGCTGCTTCGATAACTGCAGGCAGCGTGCTCAAGTCCATCAGCGTGAAATAGCCTTCATCCCGCCAGCCGACCGTGTCGATGTGAACCACGTTGCCGAGTATTGCCGGTGTGCGCAGCGGCGTATGGCCGACCACGATCGCGAGCAGATCCGGTATCCCGCTGGTGTCGACCATCTCGATTCGAGTGCGCGACCACATGCAGCTGTTTTTGACCAGCTTCAGGCGCTTTGGCGATTCCGGCGCGGTCAGCTCGGCGACCGTCTGCGCCCATGTCGGGAAAGGACAGTCTGCGTGCACGATGCCAACCAGGCCGGCGTCCGTCTCCAGCTCAATGGCGATCGGCAACTCGCGAAACTGGACGGCGTACTCTGCCTGCTCGTCGCTGTTTAGCGAGAGGAACCAGCCGCCGCCATTGACGAGCCAGTTGCCCAGCTCGCAGCTGTCGTACCGGCACACATAGTCGTCGTGGTTGCCGCGCACCGGATGGAACCAGGGCTTCGCCAGCCACTCCAGCGCCATCTGGCATTCAGGCCCGCGATCAACCAGATCGCCGACCGAGAACAGACGATCGACTGCCGGGTCGAAGCCGATCCCGTCCAGCGCCTGCTGCAGCTTCGTGAAGCATCCGTGAATGTCGCCCACGGCAAAGTCCCGGCCCGCCGTGTTCTTGGCGAACCGCTTGATGAGTTCGGGCATGTCTATCTCCTGCTGCGTATTTGGTTAGGCGGCCGGTTGATCGCGCAGAATGTCCATCTGCGCAGCGCCGTCTAGCCAGGCTGCATCAATTCTCTTTCTGGACATCTCGGCGTATTCGGGGTTGAGCTCGCAGAGGATCGACCGCCGGCCCTCCTGCATGGCTACTACCGCTGTAGTTCCGGATCCGCCAAATGGATCGAGCACCAAGCCGTTAGGCTGGCAGCCCGCCCGGATGCATGGGCGGATCAGTTCTGGTGGGAAGGTGGCGAAGTGGGCGCCCTTGTAAGGGCGGGTGGTGACGGTCCAGACGCTTCGCTTGTTGCGCATCTCGCCGCCGACAGCCTTCATATTCCCGTTTGTCTTCCCCGGAACGCGAGCGCTGCCAACCTGCTGCGCAAGCGTCGGCTGCGCCAGCCTAGCCAGGGAACTTTCGGCGGCCGGCTCCTTGATCGCCTCATTGTCGAAGTAATACTGGGGTGACTTGCTCAGAAGGAAGATATGCTCGTGGGACTTCGTGCACCGGTCGAGGACGCTCTCAGGCATCGGGTTCGGCTTTGCCCAGATGATCTCCTGGCGAAGGATCCAGCCATCATCTTGCAATGCGAAGGCGAGCCGCCACGGAATCCCCAGCAGCTGCTTCCCTTTTCCGTAGGTGTCGCCCATGTTCACCCAGGCCGTTCCGTCATCCCTAAGCACTCGGCGTACCTCTCGGAAAACCTCGACCAGGCGAGCAATAAACGCAGCCGGGGCTTCCTCCAGGCCTATCTGCCCGGCCATTCCGTAATCGCGCAGGCCGAAGTAAGGCGGACTCGTTACGCAGCAGTTGGCCGACTCGGAAGCCATGCCCCTGAGTGATTCCAAGCAGTCGCCAACAACGATGCGGTGTCTTTCTCCAGACATGACTTCTCCTCCCCGCCGACTCTCGCCGGCAGGCTGTGTGGTTGGGTGGGGTTAGGGTTAGTGGCGGCGGTATCGCTTGTTACGCGCCTTTTCGCCCTTGCTGCGCGGCGATCTGGCATATGGATCGTCGGCGCGCTTGATCAGGCTGTTAGCAGCCCAGCCGCCACACCCTGCTGCGCTCAATGCAAGCGCTAGCGCTGACCTGAAGTTACGCATTCACCCCTCCTTCTCAGCCATGGCGGCGATAACGGCGTCAATCTTGGCAAGGCACTCGCCTGCGGCTTCCGGGTCGCACCGGTCGATGTACGACTGATAGACAACGCCCCGAACCTCCATCACGAGCTGATTTGCGGCCAGCGCTTTGTTGCCCATGTTCAGCGCGTGCTTTTGTGCTTTGGACGTGTGCTCCAGCAGCCTATCCCGCCCGGCCTCCAGCAGCGCAATTCCTTCGGACAGGCACTCGTCCAGCTCCCGCTCCCGCTCGCGATTGTTCAGGCTGCCTGCGAAGTGCCTGACCATGATATCCATCGTGCGCGTTTCGGCCTGCGCCAGTTTTTGTAGGAGCCTATCCCGCTCGGCGGTCAGCTCGCCGTTCTCGCGCATGATTCGCGCCAGCGACGACCGCTCCCATTCGCCCAGGCGTGCGGCAAGGGCATCCCGCTCGGCGGTCACGGCTGACAGGGCGGCGAGGTGGTCGGACTGGCGGACGAGCTTTTCGACCTCTCCGCCGAAATCAGATCGCGCCATCAAGGCGAACGTGTCGGCATCCATGTCAGCCGCCGTCAAGGCTTCCCCGTTGTTTTTGTAGAGGAAGCCGACCACCTCCACCCCTTCCGCCTCTGCGGGCTGGGCGCGGCGGTTCCAGGCTTGAGCAACCACGCTGCGCAGCTCGCCCAGCGTTTCGCTTGTGTTCTTCGGGTCGGCAGACGCTGATAGGTCGAACATCCCTTGGCATCCGCTGCAGTGTAGGTAATGACACCCGTCACACTCATCGTCAGCGTGAAAGTTGACGGTTCCGCCGCAGAGCGGGCGCGGTTTCAGTTCTTCGCTCATTCCTTTCCCCTTGCGCCCTGTGGCGCGGTTAGTTGGCGGGCTCGTTCGTGCTCCCGCACTTCAAGACCGCAAGCGCAGCCTCGGCCTCCTCGAAAAACTCAGCTCGCTGCAGTGCATCTGCCGCCCGGTGCAGAGCCGCTTCGAGCGCCGCAATGCGCTTGGCTTGGTCGGCAGCGCGGCGCATTGCGAACTCAGCGATGGCTGGTGGTATCGGGCGCATCGGGGTCTCCTTGGGTGGACAAGGCGGCGCGGCAACCTTCGATCAGGCGCAGCACTTCAGACTTGAACCAGCCGGCGTCGCGCTCATACGAAGGGGAGCCGCGATACCATGTGTCAATGGCTGAAACCTCGGTGTCGAGCCAGTCCAGCGCCTCCACCAGCCCGCTCTGCTCCGGCTGCGGGGCGGTCTGCGCGATGGGGGCGGCTTCGTCAGGCCAGGCCATGCAATATGCATCGGCACAGCCGCAAGCCGGTGCGGTGCACTGCGGCCGATCTTTGTCGAGTAACATGCTGTATGCCGCCGCAGCCACCCGGCCGAACTGTTCGGCGCGCATTTCTTCCTGGAAGCCGTCCGGATGCGGCGTACCGGTAGCATGGCCAATCTCATGTGCCAGCATGTGCAATATCTTCCCGCGATCAGCGTCAGGTGCTGCCCAGGCGTGAATGCAGCTGTTCAGCGTGTCAACGAAAGCCCAGCAGCCCTGCATGCGCATGCCTTCGATGTCTGCTCCAGCCTCCATCTCGACTTCGTTGCCGCTCTCGTCAAAGCCGCAGGTCACACCTTCCGCCAACAGCTCGTCGTAGGTCATGCCCTCTCCGATTGCCATCGGCTCCCACATAGCACGGTGTACAGACTCTGGGCTCTCGTACCAGCGGATAATCATTTCTGGCGGGTCAGGGTTAACCGCCACAGGCTGCCCGGTCTGCGCGGGGCGCCCTGTGGAATACTGCATAACAACCCTATCGGGCGACACCCTGATTCCATCAACAAGAAACCCGACGCCGAATAGGTTCACGTCGCGCTCGAACGCCTCCCTCTCATCCTGCGCCGGGGCTGGCTCGGCCTGCTGGGATAGGGCGGCGTTGACGCGCTCTTCAGTGAAGCTTGGCAGCACTGCGCTGCCCAGGCATTCACGCAGCAACCCGCGCAGCCTCTCGTTTTCAGCCTTCGCAGCCCCCAGCTCAGCGCCGAGGTTCCCTACGGCCTTCAGTGTGTCGTTCATTGCTCAATCTCCTTGATTGTGGCCAGCGGCAGGCCGCTCATTGCCAGCGGCTCGTCGTAGCTGACGCCCATCATCTCGGGCCATTTGCGAGGCTCGCCGGGCTGGATGACGCCTTTGTCGTGTGCGCGATCCCATGAAAGGCGATGCCGGATGACCTGATACAAGTCCCACGCAACGCCATCCTCTCGGCGCTTTGTGGCCTCCGGCATCAGCGTGTTCGCCAGGCGCTGTATCTCGTGCCGCGTGGCGTGGACCTGCTCCAAGTCGCGCCGGTCGTAGAAGCCCGGCAGCCGCTCAATGGCGTGGTCGATCTGGCCGATCTTGATCCGCGCCAGCAGCTCGCAGGCCTCTTGCAGTTCTGCGGCCTGGCGCTCGGTTACGGTGATGGTGTAGGTGCGATCAGTCACGGAGCGATCCTCCGAAGAGGCTCACGCGGCGCAATGCGCGGCTCGACGTCGATGAAACCGGAGCCTCGAAAATCGCCATCAGTGGCGCGCGCCATGTCCACTTCTAGCCGTGCCGTGGCGTTCACTTCAGCCGCGACCTGGGCTATAGCCTTCGCTTGTTCAATCGAGTAAGTGCCGGCCAGCACGCCCTCCATCGTCTTGCCGAGGATGGCGCGCAGATCACTGAGGTTGTTCATGGTGCTGCTCCAGTTTGTTCAGCTTCCGCTTAAACCAGTCGAGCGACCGCGCCGCGCTTAAATATTCAGGCGGGTAGCGGTCAATTGAATTGCGGCGCATGTTGTAGGCGCGGGTGACGGCGATTAGGTTTTCCGGGTCGAAGTTCTGTCTGTCTCGATCCAAAAATATGACGATCCTTCCTTCCGGCACCGGCCCGTTGTGCTCCTCCCAAACGAGCACGTGCGCAGCTTTCCAGTCGGCTTTCTTATCTCCGGTATCGGCCACCTTTCGGTAGAGGATGCCTCCCTTGTCGGTGCGCTCCGCTCCGATGGGGCGCCAGGTGTTCGATGGGCGATGGCCTAGCTTGAACTGCGTGTCTTTTGCACGGCCTCCTGCCTGCCAGCCCTTGCGGCCTGCATTCCAAGCCTGGTGGCCCGGCTTGAATCTTCCGCAGCCGGTGATTTCCTTGAACTCATCCGGTCGCGTCAGTCCGAGTTTCGACACGCGGTTGTGTATCGAGCCGGTGCCGCGCCCCATCAGGGCTGCTATCTCGGTGATTGGCTTGGTGGCGTACAGCTCCGCCAGAGTTGCGTCCTCTGCCGGCGTCCAGTGCCGGTATTCCGTGCGGCGCCTACCGGCGAGCGGGCTCGCGCAAGTCATCTCTCCTCCTAGGCGACGTGCCGCCAGCTGCGGTAGTCGCGCACTTTGTCGATGGTTCGCTGATGGACGCCAAGCTGTTCGGCCCACTGGCGGGCGGTTAGGCCGCGGCGATTGGTGCGGATCTCGCGGACTAGCTCAGCGTTCAGCCTGGCGTGCGGTAACTGCTCACCACGCGGCGCAAACTCATAAGCGCGGCTTAGGTATTCGGCTCTGGTCATGCTGCCTTCCTGCGGGCCTGCGCCCGCGCCACTGCCTTCGCGTAAAGGCACGGCCGGCAGTAGCACTGCCAGACGCCAGTCGTCTTGATGAACTGGAAGTGCTCATCGTCCAGCGGCTTCCACTCATTGCATCCGCCGCAGAACTTTTCGCTGATGCCGTTGATCTCTCGCCGGACAAGCCGGCCTTTCAATGTCCTGCTCATGCCGCCACCGAGCGCGCCTTTCTGGTCGCCACAGCCTTGGCTCGCGCCGCTTGCTTCTTCTCCGGGCAGGTGATGCGGTAGGGAATGAGTTTTTCCTCTACGCGGATGGGCTGGGTTTCCACTGGGCCCTTCGCAGCTTCAAACGCTGCCATCTTCTGCGCGATTTCCTGGCGCGCAGCCTCGTGCGCGGCCGGCGTGTGCACGCGGTCGTACTTGAACTCTTGCATTGGGATGTACCTGGAGGAGGGCGCGCGGGGCGCCCGTGGTGGATCAGAACGGGATCATGTCGTCGAAATCATCGGCTGGAGCGGGCGCTGCCTGCCGTTGCTGCGGTGCGGCTTGGCGTTGTGGTGCTGCCTGGCGCTGTTCCTGCGGTGCCCCGCCGACAAGCTTGATCTGAGAAATTGTGCCGACAAGCTTGTTGCCCGCCGTGCCGTCGCGCCGCTGAAATTCCTCTATGTGCACGTCGTCAACCGTAAAGCTGACCCACTGCCCTTTCACAAGGTACGGCGCCAAGGCTTCGGCGCGCTTTGACCAGAGCGACGCCTGCAGCCACTGCGTCGGCTTGCGGCCTGTTGCCGGATCTTTTCGGCCGTAGTCGCACGGAAGGGCCAGCTCAAGCACCGCTTGCGGGTTCTGCCCCTGCGTGTAGCGTAACTCCGGGTCGTTTGCGATTCGAGCGGTGTCAAAAAGCTGCGGCATTGCGTGTTCCTCTTTGTGGTTTTGCGGGTGTTTTTATTGCGTCTTCAGCCGGCCATCCGGCGCGAAGGCGAGACCTGATCGTCACTAGGCTTATGCCGTACTTCCTAGCCGCTTGAGATAGCGTGAGGTCATTGCCGTCTATTTGGAATCGTCGGTTGTTGCCTCGATTCGAGCCTTGCGTTAGCTGGGTTGCCCAGCGGCAGTTGCCCGGCTCGTAGTTGCCGTCGTTGTCTATCCGGTCGATTGTTAGCCCGGCAGGCCGCTCGCCCATATCCTCAAGAAAGTTCTCGAACTTCAGCCATCGCTCACAAACAGATATCCCTCTGCCTCCGTAGCGAGGCCATTTCCAGTGTTTAGGGTTTGTGCATCGCTGGATCATGGCGTGCCACGATTTGTAATCGAGGCTGCCGCTACGCCCGTGCGTCAGACCGTTGCGGGAAACGATTTCTTTGTTCAGGCATCCGCACGATTGGGTTGCGCCCGCCCGCAAGGACTGCGCGAGAACTCTGCGTTCGGCACCACAAGAGCAGCGGCAATGCCAGGCCGCATTGCCTCGCTTGTCGTTTTCGGCGCGACTGATGACTGTGAGCCTGCCAAATACTTGGCCGAGCAGGCACGGCGCCTTGCTTGTTCTCATGGCGCCCCTTACTTGATGCGGATAGATGATTGGCCGCGCTCCAGGCGCGCACCGGGCACTTCCTCTCCAGCCTTGAGCTTGGCGGAGATGGCAGTTTTGTCTGGCGAGATATCGGTCTTGACCTTCATCAGCTCGTCAGGGATTGAGTTCTCGTCGTCCACGACAACTGATTCGCGCCCCTTGGCCAGGGTGATAGTGAAGATCGGGCAGCTGATCTTCGTCATGCCGGCCGCCTCCATGTTCTCGCGCAGGTACTCCTTGATCTCGCGCTGACGGTTGGTGACCAGCCGCTTGCGCTCCTGCAGGCGTTCGATCTCCTTGTCCAGCGCGGCAACGTCGGCGTCGAAGTTCAGGATGACGTGCGACACGGCCAGCGCCTTGTCGTTGAACTCGGCCTCAATGCCGGCCATCGTGTCGCGGATGGCGACGGCCAGATCCTCGTCGGCCGTCTCCTGCAGCGTGGCCAGCTCCTTGAACTGGCCGGTGATCTCGTAGAGTGCGCTCATGCTGATTTGTCCTCTGGCTTGGCATCGGCTGGCTTCAATTCGGCCTCTCGATCAGCAAAGGCCTTGGCCAGACGCTTGACGAACTTGTCCTCTCCGCGCCGGTCTGCGCTGCGCACGTAGGTCGCGTGCAGCTTGGTCAGTTCGTGTATCGTCTGCGCCTTGGCCATCGTTTCGAGAGCAGCCTTGAGCCAGTCGAGCCGCTCTTGCGCTTGACGCGCCGCCTCGGCTTCCTTGTTCTCGGCCTGCTCGAGCTGGGCCTCTGCCTCGCGCTCGGCCACGTAATCGCGGTCGTCGTACAGCCCAAGGAAGATGTCAGCGCTGAAGCCAAGCATCGCCAGCGCCTTCTTCACTGCGTCGGTGAGCGACTTCTTCGGCGCCTCGGTGTCCGTGGTGACGCCCCACTTGCTTTTGTAGGTGAACGGCGTGCACCCGTACTGCTCGACCTCGCCGCGTTTGTCGCCCTGCATGAACCAGAGCTTGACGCGGATCGTGTGGCCGACCTCGTGGCCGATCAGCTCGCCCTTGTCGTTGCGGATCTCGCCGCCCTGGTCGAATCGCTCCTCTGCGACCGTCCAGCCCCAGCCGATACCGACCGGGCCGAACACTTCCGTAGCGCGCTTGATCATGTGCTGGCCGCTGATCGACGTGATCTGCTGGCCGTTTACCTTCGCTGACTTGGTGGCCTCCGGAGCGGTCTTTTCGACCTGACTCCAGATGCTCATGTTCTGGTTGTTCATGCTCAACCTCCGAAAAGTTTGTAGATCGCCGCCTCGCCAGCCAGGCCGATCAGCAGCACGCCAGCCAGCACGCCGAACCCGGTAATGGTCCACCACGCCGCTGCAAAGCTGTGTCCTGATGGGGTGTCGTCGTAGGGGATGGATTGGGTGCGGTTCATGGGGTCACCTTATCTGCGAAGACGAGGCGTCCTGACATGATCGCTTCCTTGATGGTGTTGTATTCCCAGCAGTAGGACTGGGCGTCAACATAAACGCGCAGACCCTTCGGGTAGTCGTGCCGCTTGCGCCGAATGAATGCCTCTGCCGCGTCCTTGGTGAAGTGCGAATTGACGTACTCCCAACGCTCCACATATCCGACGACGTGATGGTCTTCTAGGTCGTTCATGGTGTCCCATTGGTCGCTCGCATCTAGCTCTAGGAAATCGCAATCACCAGCGTCCTGAGCTAGGAGATCTAAGCGAGTACGCTGATGTTCATCGCAATCGTCCCAATATTCCTGCGGGCTGAACCACTCACAGTCATCGCAGTAAACGACGCGATCTTCCGCATAGTCCTCGTCAATGCCATACACAAGCTGGCGAGCCTCCACGATGAAGATGGCGTCTGCTGTGCAATGATCGTGGACGCCTACACCGATGCAGTCATGGCGTAGCCGTGAAACGAATTCGGCCCAGGTATTTGCGTTTAGCTCGCTACCTGACGCGATGCTTTGTTCGTTGCTCATAACGGCGCCCCGTTGGTGATTCGATCTGCAAGGCCGTGAGCGAGAGCCCAGCCGGTGAGTAGTGCAAGGGTCACTGCGAAGCCCCGCCACCATGCGTAGCGCAGGGATCGTTGTCTTTGGCTAGCCATCACACACCCCCCAATAGCGCCACGTAGGCGAGAGCCGCTAAGAAAGGCGCCACTCCGCAATACAGCAGTAAGGCGCCGGCTAGGTTCTTGAGGGTCATGGCTGGGCTCCTTTCCAACTGACTTCTAGCCACATGTCGACGAACTGGCCTTCGTAGCAGCGAATCCGGCACTGATAGCCGAGCGCAGTCAGTTGCTTGATGATCGCCTTGCCGAACTCCGGCCACTTGTCTTCCGTCGAGTAGTAGCAGCCGTCACCGAAGCCAAACTGGCGAATCTGAATCTCGTACTTTCCGTCACCGGCAGCCGCGTCGACCATTGTGAGGATTGCGTCAACCGTGGCTGACGGGTCCTTCGCCTTTGCCTTGTCGCGGGCTTTATCTGCTGTGATTCGTGTCATGGCTGCTCTCCTTGCAGGGCGGCGCGGGCAAAGTCAGAAACATCTACCCACGACTGAGGTATTTCGATATGGGTGTCTGCGTAGCGCTGGGTTACACCGTGAATTTCAAGCATCGCTGTCAGCGCATCCCGCAGCGCATCCCGCTCAGCGAGAAGGGCTTCGTAGTCGGAGGCCGGCACCAACGGGACCGTATGAACATCAGTCAAGTGGTTCGTCATTGGCGTGTACGCAGGGTCACCGCTCAGTAGCACCGGTACAGAGCCAGGCATGATGTAAAAACGCTTCACTTCCTTGCTCATGCCGCCGTCCTCACGGTGAATTTCGTCTTGAGCGTCCATGCCTTCGTGACTGCGTGATTCATCCGCAGGTAAAGGCTCGTTTCGATCTGGCCGGTGTCGCGCAAGGCTTTCAGGTAGCCGTACAGCACGTTGCAGTGGTAGTCGGCAGTGGCTGCGTACCGGGCGCCCCGCAGGTGCTTGAAGTGCTCGCGAATGGTGTCTTCGGTCTTCATGCTGCCTCCCGCTTCTTTTCGATGAGCGTCCATAGCCGATCTTCGATATCCTCGGCGTACTGCTCGGCTACGCCGGCGCAGCCATTGCGCCCCAACTCCGTCTCGTTGCCGTCTTCGTCAAAGACGGACCCGCTGATTACCTCGAACTCCATCTCTCGGTAGCCGTAGTAGTCGTCTGCGCTGTCCCGGCACCGATAGTCAGGCTCAACGACTGCGCAATGGGTTACCTCAACGGAGAGGAGGTATTCATCTAGGTCGATCTCGAATTTCATCGTTGAATCCTCGCGGAAGAGCTGTCATCCGGGCACGGCTGTTCGCGGCGCCCTGTGGGTCCGTAGTGCTTCATGGTGGATACCTCGGTTGCCCGGATGGGCGATGGAAGGGGTGATGCAGTGGCCGGTGCTATCCGGCAGCCGGCTTGGAACTGGGGCCATCCGGCGGCTCATTTCAGGGTATTGCTACCACTGGCCAGTTGTACCTAGTACACCGCGCAGAAGCCTGCGCAACACTGCATCGGGGAGTGATCTGCCCTGAGTCGAACAGGGAAGACATGCTGGGCTTCTCGCCAGATTGATCAGGTCCGGCACCGGCCGGCGCTACATGGGGGCTACCCGTTCACGCCGGCCGCGCATCAGGCTCGCGGTCCGCGCCAAATCACTCTCCGATGCAGGCTCGTAACGTGAGCCATTCGGCCGTCTCAACGGGGTGTAGTGGAGTCCCGCCAACGGCTGCCGGTGTTTTTCAGCAATCGGGGCACTTGCCGGCTTATCCCCGTCGCGGATATCCCGAAGGTCCGCCGCGCGCGGATGTGATTCATGGCGCTACCAGCACCGGGCGCCGTCCGGTTATTACAGGCCCGTTAGGGTCTGGTCTGGCTGGCTCAGGAGGGGGTTATTTGGTGCGGGCTTGCTCTTTGAGCAGTGCAGAGCGAGAGGCTTCCCAGCCAGAACAGAAGCTGTCGATGCTGACAATCTCATCTGCGAGCTCGAATGCTCGCTTCCAGTGCGCATTGGTTTCGCCTTCAATCAGCTGACTGGCAACCCGACTTCTGTATTTGAGGAATGCTTGTTGCATTTCTTCCATCATCCTTCTCCTTTCCAATTCCTTCTCCACCACTCCCACGCATACAGCGCAGCTAGTACGCAGATGAGGAGGAGGGTTTGGGGTAGGGTTAGCATGGGGTGCCGCGGGCCTTGGCGATGGCGGCACGGGCCTGATCGAGCCAGTTGTAAACTGGCTTTCCGGTCATGGCCGTGTAGCTATCCGCCTCCGCCACGATCATCTCCAGCGCCTCAAGCAAATCAGGCGCCGAGGCTATCAGGGTTGTGTTTGCCTCGGCCTCAGAGATTCGCTCGTCAGTTCCAGAGCAGACCGTCGTCACCGAACGGAAGGCAACGCGATCACCTGATCCCGCGACCACGTTTCCATACTCATCGCGGAGCCAGGGCCCCGGCGTAAATTCGCTCATCTCATCCTCCTATGTGCTGATGGGTGCCCATGGGGCGGTTAGCGCAGATGTATTCCGAGCATTCCGCGATCCATGATTGGCAGCTCGCCGGAGCTGTTCATGATCCGTCTCAGCTCCTTAACGCCTCCTACGATTCCGGTCACAGCTGCAACCGCCTGCAGCTGGCCTTTCTTGTCCGCATTGCGAAGCGCTGCGCGGATCTGGTCGTCAAGCTTTGGATCGGTGATGTTCATTTGTTTTTCTCCAGCCACACCTCATAAGCCAGGGCGGCTAATAGAACGGCTGCCATTTCATTTGTTTGCCTCGCTACGTCTAGGTACATCCTCCCACCGACCCGGCGCCACCTGCGCCCGGATCGTCGCGGACTCCCCAGGCTGCGCCGTGTAGTACGGCATCGCCTCGCCGCGCACAATCCATTCGCGCTGCTCGCCGGTATCCACGTCGCGGACTATCACGATCTCCTCGCGCCCGCTGGCAATCCGATATTCTGCACTGCTGCGGTCGTGCCATTCCGCCCACCCTTCTGCCGCATCGGCGGGGTCAGTCGCCGTGATCGTCGCGCCGTCTTCCTGCTCCTGGCCCAGGTCCGAGCACCAAACAACGTATGTACTCATCTCTCTCTCCATTCTGTTAATCCCCGCTGCAGCCTGTAGCCAAGCTGCGGGGGTGGGGTTAGGCGGCTTCCCAGCCGAGATTCTTGATGTACTCGCCGCCAGCGCAGACTCGAAGGTCTTCGATTTCTGACAGCTCCTTGATCTCGTCCAGAGCAGCCATAGCCCTTTCGGTGGCCAGCTTGGCGTGGCTTAGCTGCCAGCGCTTCCTTGCCTTGTAGGACTCAAGCGCCCTCTCTTTCTCGGGATACGCAAAGCGCCGGCCCGACACCTTCAACACGCGCTTGGCATACTTGGGGATCACGCCACGCTCGAGGCTGGCTTTTGCGATAAAGACGTAGCTCGGAACGACCAGCCAGTAGCAGTGCTCGGTTTCACGAATCACTACGTATCGCTTGCAGATGATCGAAACCCCTTCAGGCCCGATCGCGTCGATGTACCGGAAGTGATCCGGCCAAACTGGATTGCTCATCCTGATTACCTCCGTTGTGTTAAGCCGCCCACTGCGCCTCATCCAGTCGCCGAGCGGCGTATCGGCGTTCGGTTGTCTTCCCGCTGGCCACTCTTGCGAATGGCCAGAAGTGAATGTTCCGTCACGCATGCATCTGCACAGTCACGAAGCCATTGCTCTCCACTCTGTGCGTCCAGCGATTGAACCAAACGTCATCGCCGAACTTCTTCATGGCCGCACGGCGAACCTCGATGACACAGCTTTCCGCTGTGTCGCCCTTGTCGGGAGCTACCAGCCAGTCAAGGCGCTTGCCGTTGCTCAGGCTGCCATCGATATAGAAACGTGCCATTTGCTATCTCCTTGTGTCTTTAGCGGCGTATGCCCAGGCGTTGTTCGCTAGGGTGCTGATCCGCATGTATTCGTGCTGAGTGATGACTCCAACCACGGCCAGCGCGCTGATGAAGCCAAGGCAGCGCGGCCCCAACACATCAACGCCTTCCCGGTCGTCGCAGTTGCGTAAGTCGGTGAGCTGCCTTCCGATCTGGCTGCGCGCAAAAGCAACATCGTGATCGCTGATTTCCATCTCGATTCCTTCCTGTTCTGTATGGGTTGAGTGATCTGGTGAGGGCTTACCCCGCTCTCAGCGGAAGCCGCTTACTCTGGGCGCCAGTCAGATCACTCACCGATACAGCCGGGGCGATTACCCCGGCGCTATCGTTCTTTCTGGCCTCCGTTACTTGCCACGGTGGGCTGGGCTGAACTTTCAAGGAATCCTTGATAGTTCGATCTCGTTGCGCGTCTGCCGGAGTCATCTCTCTGCCCGCTGCCGCTACTGGCGTCGCATCGGGTGGCTGCGCAACTTCGCGTGACTGCATGTGGAGCCACGGCCAGTTCCAGAGCTGGCATGGACGACGGTTTAGCTTTCTCACCACCGGGTTGTCCGGTACGTCGTTGGGTCACGTCAAGTTGTGTAAAGAGCATTCCGGGATCACCCGAGGCATCGCTGCCTGTCGGTGCGCTGTGTTGCGCTTCGATGGGTGTAATTTAAGCATGCTGAATTTACAGGTCAAGTCTTTTTTTAAGCTTACTGAAATTTTATGGTGCGCGAGATCTGCCGTTTCGCCGCGCAGGGTCGGCTTGATAAACCTTAAGCCAAGCTATCGGTGGCTATTTGATATAGTCGTGGCGCCTAAGAATATGAGGGAGGGGCTATGAGAAATTGGATGATCGCTGCGTCGATGGTTTTAACGCTTGCCGGCTGCGGCCAGGGCGACCAGGGGCAAATTGAGCAGCTGCAGAAAGAAATAGCAGTACTGCAGGCCAAGCTCAAGACAGTAGAGACGGCGCTAGATGATGAGAGGAACGGAGCCGTGCGACTGCTAGCCGTCGCGAAAAACGAGCTAGAAAGCGGGGCGGCAGCAAAGGCAAAGCAGGCGCTTTTGGCCTTGGTGGAGCGCCATCCGGGCGCAGAGCAGGCTAAAGAAGCCAAGGCGCTGATCGCCGAATTGGATCGGAAGGCTGCGCAAATCGAAGAGGAAAAGCGAAGGGAGGAGGCTCGCAAGGCAGAAGAGCAGCGCAAGCTTATCGCCCGGGCCGAACAAAACCTTCGAAAAGAAGTAGATGAGGTGCGCGAAATCACCTGGCTCAGCCACAAGAAAGAGCCGGTCCTTGGCAAGAAGGTGTCTCTGTACTTCGGCACCAAAAACGGATCCGCCAGCACCTACCCATTGCGGATGAAGCTGCAATATTCAGCCGATGACTGGCTCTTCGTCCGAAACGTCACCGTCAAGGCTGGCGAGAAAACGATAGAGCTGCGCACTGGCAACTTCGAGCGCGATCACTCCAGCGGGACGATATGGGAGTGGGCGGATCAGCCGGTTACTGATTTCAAAATGCTGGATGAAATCCTAGCAAGACAGAAGGTAATTATTCGCTTCAACGGAAACCAGTACTACAGCGACTTTACGCTACCGGAATCCCAGAAGGCGGCAATGCGTGAGGTCCTGCTGGCATGGGAGCGGTACGGCGGCAAGCGTAGCTAGGCTATTGCACTGCGCCCGCTCAGCGGCGGGCTGCAGGTTGATCAGGAATCAGCAGGTCGAGCGAAAAGGTGCAGGCCGACCGGAAAAGCGCAGGCCGTGCAGGTGGCGGGGAGGAGGGCAGATACAAAAAGCCTCGCCGAAGCGGGGCTGGGTCAGGCGCAGGGCAACGGCTAGGCCCTGCGGTGCTCGATCTTCTCGCGAATGGCGGTCACGTTGGCGATGCTGGGGACTATATCGTTGGCGGCTGAGAGCAACCTCGATTCATCGGCGCGGGGCAGATCGGCGATGTCGCTGCAGACGATCATGGAGTCGAAGCGCGTGCCGGAAGCTTTGAGCTTCAGCAGGGTGATGGTGGTCAGGCGAGCCTTGTCCTTGCCGTTGACGCCGAAAACGAACAGAGGCCGAGCAGGCGCCTCTATGCGGTAATCCACCTGATAATCCTCGCCGCCCTCGAAGTCAGGCGTATAGCCCTCGGTCACGTCCTCGGCCGGCACTGTGGCTAGTATCGCCGCACGCAAGTCGCTGTAGAAGGTCGACTCCACGCGGCTTCGCGTCCACAGGGCAATGTCTTCGATGCGGCTGAGCCCCTGGCCGACGCGAAACATGCCGGCGATCAACTGGTCGGCGGGCACCTCGGCAAACAGCTCGCCATCGTCTTCCTGAAGCCCGTTCTCGGCTAGGATCGTTTCATAGAGGCGCAGACGGGGGCCGGTGAGCAGCTTGGACAGGTCGTTCTCATAACTCAGGCGCATCATCGTCGAGGCCGCATCGGACAGCCGCCAGCCGGACCTGCTGCGCGATAGGTAAATACAGAACGAGTCACCGTCGCGCGCGGTCATCGGCAGGGAAACGGACACCATATCTCCGGACGAGCGAATGCCTACGTCCGCACAGAACGCGCTGCATAGGGTTTGCTTCAGCTCGGCCAGGTCGATCATAGGAGTGGTAACTGCGCCCCGTTATCGGTTTGTTCAGGGTGAACAGTATGGAAGCCAGTGATGTTCCAGTCCACCAATAGACAGCGAACAGCGCCCTCAAGGTCCGTGTACCTATCGGTGGTTTCGGCGTACTTTTCCGCCTTGTCGCCCAGCTCGATATAGCGCTGGGTGGCTCGATGGATGTGGCATTTGAAACGGATCAGCTCGCCGCCTTCCAGTGGGTTGCGGTGCTCGTGGTTGCTGCCGTTGTAGCGCGCCAGAGTGATGTCGCTGCCGCTGGGATGCTTGTAGATCAGCCCGCAGGAGTAGTTTTCCGGGTCAATCAGGTTCTGTCGGGTGTAGATCTCGAACCGGCTTGAGCCTGCTGCCGAGACGACTGAGTAGCCGGCCTGAACGGACTTGCGCTGCTCTTTACTCTTGGCTCTGGGGTTGGTGATGACTTTGGCCTCTGCGAGCAGCAGGGCTATTTCAAGATCTGTAATCATGCGCGCCTCCGTGCCAGCTACAGCAACTCCACCCTCGAGAACGCCACCCGAGAATGGCAGCGTTCCCATTCGCCCACATCCGCACCTTGCTCGGCGCCACGATGTGGCCGCCCCTCACATCGCCCGGCCATGCCCTAGAGCCCGGTTATCTTCGCGTCCACCACGCGCCCAATCAGCCGCCACTCGTCGTCCATCTCAACCTGGTTGAACGCTGGGTTGAGCGGCACAAGGTAGGCGGTTCCCGCGTCTCGCACGTACTGCTTGAAGGTGGTTTCGCCGTCGCGATGCTTGGCGATGTAGAACTTGCCGCTGATCACGTCGAAGCCTTCAGGGCGCACAAGGATCGGCGTATCTGGCGGAAAGCTGGGCGGTGTCTCCGAGGTCATCGACCTACCCTTTACTCTGAGCCAATATCCGTGCTCGCCAGCGTTCTCGGTTGACTCCAGCATCTCCTCGCCGTCGCCTGGGTAGTAGTTATCCGGCGACTCTGCTCGCTCGCCAGCAGCTACCCAGCTGATAAGAGGGTAAGCCCGCGGGGCGCGACGTGGCTGCAATGCGGGGGCGACGTTGGAGTGCTCGGCATTGCTCTCGATGCGCTCAGGGCCTTCTTCGATAGCAAGCCACTGGGCGCTGAAGCCAGTGGCTTTCGCCAAGGCGAACAAGTTTTCAGGCTTGAGGCTCTTGCTCTCGCCTGATAGCCACTGAGTCACGGCCGAGTTCGCAACGTTGCACTGGGCGGCGATCTCGCCTTTTTTGAGCCCGCTCACCTGGATGGCGCGGGCAATTCGTTCGTGTCGTTCCATAACACACATGTTAAGCATCCTGAATTTAAGCATGCACTGCGCTTAAGTAATTGCTTGACCTAGTAATTTAAGCATGCTGAAATTGCGGCAAGCTAACCCGAGGTTGAGCAATGAAGACTCAAGACGTGGCCGATTTCTTCGGCAGCAAGAAGAAGCTAGCGGACGCCCTCGGTATCCGCCCAAGCGCAGTAACCATGTGGGGGGAAACGGTTCCCGAATCCCGCCAGTACCAAATTCAGGTCCTGTCCCGGGGCAAGTTCAAAGCGGTTCGCAAGGCTCCAGTAGCTGCATAAGCGACATCCCTGTCAGTGGTTTCCATGGTTGTAAGTGTCGCCCCAGCTTGAAAAGGGCGCCACGCGAAAAACACAAGAGGTTCGCGAGATGGAAGTTTTTGAGCGTGCACTGCACGACGAAGTGATCGCAGAAGGCGGTACCGATCTGGCAAAGCGCATGGGCGTCAACCGCACCCGGCTGCTCGACTGCGCAAACCCAAATCGCGAAGAGCACCGCATGAACCTGCAGATGTTCGGCCAGATCCTTGCGCATGTCTCGGAAGAGGGTCGCCAGCGCGTTCTGCAGGCGCTTGTCGGCGAGTTCGGCTTTGAACTGGTAGCCAAGGAGCAGCCGAAGGCAGAACAGCTCACTAGCGCCGTCCTGCACATGCACTCCGAGGTCGCTGACGTGACTCGCGCCGTCACCGCAGCCCTGGAGGACGGCCATGTATCCCAAACCGAGAAAGCCTTGATCAAGCGCGAGATTGGGGAGGCTCAGCGAAGCCTCAACGTGCTGATCGAGTCGGTAAAGGTCGCCTGAGGCGCTTGGAAGGTTAAGGGGTGGCGAGATGATCGAGCAGAAAAACATCAGTCAGGTTCGCCTGAGCGTTCAAGCCCAGGCGGGGATTGCAGAGCTGCGTGGATTACTTGCCACGCTTAAACAGGTTTTTGAAGACGCCCCGAGCGTGGGCCTGGAGGTCTACCAACTCCTTTTCTGCGAGCGCGATCTGCTTCGCCCCGGCTTCATCGAGTTTCGCGGTATGGCCGCAGCCGGGACAGATCGTCTGGCTGTCTCGCTTCACGTCACCGACAGGCTGCGTGAACTGGTGGCTGCAGCTGCTGCAGGTGACCTCAAGGGGTTGCGCGTCAATGAGTGACATGTTCGGCCTCCGTGGGCTTTTCGTGTGGAAGCAAAAAGCTATCACGGATGCGCCGGGCACCCATACAGCCTGAATCGCAGGCACAAAAAAGCCCGGTGGGAAAGACCGGGCTCTTCAACAGCAACACAACTTGACGAGGCCAATTATGGCAGCACTACACACGATAAGCAAAGGGCGGTTGCGTATGCAGCTCCAACAAGCAGCAGGGGACGCTGTAGCGTACTACCCAGCCTTCCGAAGGGTGTTGGGGCTAAACGCTGCAGCCGCACAGTTTCTCTCTCAGGCGGTGTACTGGGCTGAGCGCACCAACGACGGTTGGTTCTACAAGACCGAAGCGGAATGGGAGGGCGAGATTGGTCTGGCTCCTGACGAGGTGCGCGATGCTCGCAGAAACCTGAAGGCGCTCGGCATTCTGGATGAGCAGCGTAAAGGCATCCCGGCCAAGATGTTCTTCCGCATTAACGCGGACGTACTGATGGCAGCGCTTGCTGGTGACGTGCAAGAGGTAACCCTTGAGCAAGTACTCACCATTCACCGCACAAAGCTGACACAGCTCTCCAAGACAGGGCTGATGCGCGCAACCAAGCTTGGCGTGACCGCTGAGTACGTTGACTATGCGGCGGTGCTAGAAAAGCACGGCATGGTCTGCGGCTGCTGCGGCAAGGCCATCGTTCGCAGCCCCGGCAAGGGCGGTCAGCATCTCTCTTTCGATCACATCATCCCGCTTGCCGCTGGCGGCACCCATGTGTTCGCCAACCTCCAGCCGGCTCACGCTAGCTGCAACGGAGCCAAGGGCTCGAAGGTCTTGGCTAGCGCAACTAGAACCCTCTCCGTAGAGAAGTCTAGTTCTTCTACCGTAGTAGAACTTGAAGCTCTACAGAAGAAGCACAAGCAGTCTTCCGCTAAGCCCACTATTACAGAGACTACACAAGAGACTACAGCAGAGACTACTTCACTTGCGCTCGTCTCCGCTGACGCGGCGAGCAAGCGCCGGCCGAAAGCGAACGGTGAGGCTGAGCAGGCACGGCAAGAAGCCTGTCGCGCAATCTGGGGCTCGTATGCGCAGGCCTATGTCAACCGCTACGGCGCAGCGCCTGTTCGCAATGCCAAGGTCAACCGCCAGGTTGTCGATCTCTGGAAGCGGCTCGGTGCCGAAGCTGCTGCGGTCGCTGAATACTTCGTCTCGATCAACGATTCCTACCTGATCCGCAACTGCCACGACCTTGGATCGCTGCTGACCAAGGCCGAGTCCTACCGCACCCAGTGGGCTACTGGCCGCCAGATGAACGGCCGTACCGCCCGCCAGATTGAAGACACCCAGGCGAACCTCAACGCCGCGCAGGAAGCCGCTGCCCGCATCCGCGCCCGCGAAAACGGAGGTGTCCGCAATGACAACCCTTTCCTTCGCTGAGCAGGCGCAGCTCGCCGCCGCAATCGTTGCTACCGCAGAGACTCTTGGCCAAACCATGAGCGCGGCTGCGGCTGAGCTGATGGCATCAGACCTGTCTGAATACCCCGCGCCGGACATCATTGCCGCGCTGACAGCCTGCCGCCGAGAACTGACTGGAAAGCTGACACTGGCTGCGATCCTTCAGCGGGTACAGGCAGCTGATGGGCGCCCCGAGCCAAACGAAGCGTGGTCGCTGGCCCTGGCTGCGTCCGACGAGTTCGACAGCGTTGTCCTGACCGACGAAATCCAGCTGGCCCTCGGCGCCGCCCGCGCCATTCTCGACGCTGGCGACAAGGTGGGGGCGCGCATGTCTTTCCTGTCCGCATACCAGCGCCAGGTTGATACCGCTCGCCGTGAAGGCAAACCGGTTAGCTGGAAGCTATCGCCCGGCTTTGATCAGCAGCGCCGCCTGATGGCCGTCGAGGAAGCTGGTCGCCTCGGTCGCCTGCCTGCCCCGGTCGTTCAGGAATACCGCGCCCAGCTGACCCACGAGCCTATCACTCAAGACGGTGCCGCCATCGCTGGGTTGATCACTGGCCGCGTCGCTATGCCGAACCCAGAAGTCCGCGCCAAGTTGCGACTGGTGAAAGAGGCGGTTGAAGAGAGCCAGGCCGCGAAAGAGAAAGCCCGCCTCGCTGAAATCAAGGTGACGCAGGAGCGTTTCGAGGCGAAGCGCGCGGCGCAGCTCAAGGCACTCAAGGAACTGGAGGCCAAGGCATGAACCACAACTTCAAGCCAGGCGATCTGGCGCTGGTGATCAGCAGCGGCGAAGAAGAGCTGATCGGCAAGACAGTTGAAGTTCTTGAGGTTTTGCTCGACAGCCAGAAGGAGTACGAGGCGTACGGGTGCATTCATGAGGGCGATGCAGACGGCTCTCCATCTGCCTTCGTCGACTTCGGTGGCGCTAATGATGTCTGGCTCTTCTCCCAGAAAAACCTCATGCCCCTTCGCGGCGACTTCCAGCCCGAGCGCCAGAAGGAAAGCGAGGTGCCGGCATGACCTCATCCATCGGCACCCGCCGAATCCACGACAACGGCATCTGCTGCCCGACTACCTGCGACATCTGCCTGAAGCCTCGCAACAACGGCTCGCACCGTTCCTGCGCCAAGGTTCGCCAGCGCATATACGCCGCCCCGGCACAGCAGCGCCTGGCCGTTCTGGCTCTCCAGAAGCAGGGCTTCCGCCCTCAAGCAATCACCGGGGCAGGCATAGGCCTATCCCGCGGCAATGACCATCGCGTCGTCTGTGCTGACGGAAGCACCCAGCGCGGCGTAGGAGCGAAACGATGAGCGACCACATGGAAATCACAGCCGCCTTCGAGCAGGCCCGCACCGCTCCCGACGTAACAGACCGCGCCTCTGGCCTAGAGGAAGCGGATCGCATCGGTGGCGTGGCGCTGGTGCGTGAACGGCTGCAGGGGCAGGGTGCTGAGGAATGCGAGGAGTGCGGCATTGAGATACCCAAGGCGCGCCGCAAGGCTGCGCCGTGGGCGGTGTGCTGCGTGGACTGCCAGGGGCTGAGGGAGCGTCGCCATGGCTGACCATCTGGAGGTTCTTCGTCAGTACAACGCCTGGCGTCGGGGTGACGACGAGCGCGCATTTTGCGAGACCGGGCTGACGCCGGCCCAGATCGGTCAGGCCATCGACGCGGCTATTGCTGAGTGTGAGTTTCGTCGTGCGGCGATGGGTGAGGAGGTGGCGAATGGCTAAGGCGCCGAAGCCCATGCCGGTCTACCTGACCCTGCGCAAGATGATCGACCCGGCCACCGGAAAGGAGCGCGCCGCATTCGTGGCCGCTTCAGAGGCCGACGCATCGCTGATGGCCGAGCGCGGATTCAAGCTCAACGCCAAGGTGCGCGCCGACATCAAGCAGCCCCGCAACGAGCGTTTCAACCGACTGGTTCATGGCCTTGGGCGCGTACTGGCCCAGAACATCGACCGCTTTGCCGGTATGCAGGCCCATGCAGCCATCAAGGAGCTGCAGGCCGAATCGGGCGTGTACTGCGACAGGGAGGAGTTCGATATTCCGGGGCTGGGCCGACTGAGCCGGCAGGTTCCGCAAAGCCTCGCGTTCGATTCGATGGGCGAGGAGGCATTCCAAGACTTCTGGCGCCAGTGCTGCGCGTATCTGGTGAAGACCGATTGGCCGACGCTCACCGAAGAGCGCCTGACCGAGATGGCCGAGTTCGAGACGTTCCGGGAGGTGGCATGAGCCGAATAGTCAGCAAAAAACTGCGCGATTCGGCTCGCGGCCAGTCCTGCACCCTTCGCCTTCCTGGCTGTGGATTCGATGACGGAACAGTCGTTCTCGCTCATCTGCCGTGCGGCCAGAAGGGAATGGGAATGAAGGGTCCTGACCAGATTGCCTGCTTCGCCTGCGACCACTGCCATTCCGTACTGGATGGCCGCCGCAAGGGCGAAATCACCGAGGGCGACATGCTGCGCGCCCTGGCCGAAACACAACTGATCTGGCTCCGCGACGGGCTGCTGACCGTTAAGGGGGCGGCATGAAGACCTGCCCCATCGACTCCACCCACAAGACAACGGCCTTCAGCAGCCGGCAGACCCTGTACTGCCACGACTGCCGCAAGGAACACCCATGGCCGCTAAAGCCCGGCCAGATACCCCTGATCGCAAACAACAGAGCAACGAGGAAGCCGCAATGACCATCAAACCAAAACACGTATTTGCCGACCTGCTGTCCGTCGGCCTCAGCGCGGCCCTCGCCTTTGGTTCCGGGGCGCTGCAAGACTTCGCCTTTTACGTTCTGCTGGTGTTCGTCTCGCTGGGCTGGCTGGCCCTGCTCTGTGTTGGCGTCAAGGGTGAGGCCGCTGAGACGATTCGCGACCGAGTGTGGTGGAGCGGCTTTCTATCGGTCGTGCAGATATCGGCATTGATCTTCTCCGGCCACCCGGTGCTGGCCGCATTCAGCCTGGTTCTTTCGATGCTCATTGTTGCATCGGCTTTCAAGGAGCAGCAGGCATGAAGGCCCATCAGATCCTCGAAGCCGGCCTAGGCCACATGAAGGACCGCTCTGCCACCTACGACAAGCCAGCCGGCGAGCGGAGCATGGGCGCCACGGTTGACGCATTCCGCGCCATCACTGGCCACGACCTCACCGAAGAACAGGGCTGGCTCTTCATGGGCCTGCTCAAGATGGTTCGCAGCCAGCAAGGCGGGTTCCGCGCTGACAACTACGAAGACCTGGCCGCATATGCCGGCCTGCAGGGTGAGGCCGCATGGGCTGAGCGCGCGAATCAGGACTTCGGCCAGCAGAACACCATCGACTGCCGCACGGATGCCGAGAATGTACAGCAGCCCGGGCCGGCTTGGACGCTTGAGGCGAGACGCTGCCTTGTGTGCTTCGGTGAACACGGAAGCGCGCCTTGCCCGCAAACCCGCATCACTGCATCAGTAGTCAACGACCCGCGCACTGTAGTCGGCCTGGACTTGTCGTTCCCGACCGAGAAGCACATGAACTTCGCGCCGGCGTGTGAGCACGTTTTTGACATAAACGGCTGGCGTGAGGCGGAGGGAGGAAGCAAGCAGTGGTTCAGTAAGTGCTCGAAATGCGGAGTCGAGGTGGACAGTGAATGACTTCCTCTGCGGCGAGGCGTGGATTAACAGCGGAAGGCCTGACTGCCAAGGCCAATGCGGAAGCGCTTGCCCTGGTAATCGCGGACAAGATGCGGGAGCGCTGCAAGCCAATGGGACTGCCGAAGTGGCGCCAGTGGGTATCGGCCGAGCTGTCGAGGATGAGCCCGCTGCTCCGGTTGATGGTGCGCGCTGCGCTGGAAGCGAAGGCGAGGGGGAGTAGATGATCCAGGTGATGAACGATATCGCGATGATCTTTGGCTATTCGGTTATGGCAGGCCTCGTCTGCTGGCTGTTCATCACCGAGTCAGAGTTCGCCCTGCGCGACGACGTGAAGAAGTTGATCTTCTTCGGCATTGGCCCGGTGTGGTTCCGGATATCCGAGACGGGGCCTCTCTACTCCAACATGCGGGAGATTGGTTTTCGGCTATTCAGCTGCGGCGATTGGGCGTTTGGCCTGTCGATGCCGCGCTGGCTGGGCAAGCTGGTTCGGAGGGTGGGTCTGTGACCGCCATCACCTTGCCGTTCCCACCGAGCAACAACACCTACTACCGCCGCGTTGGCGCCAAGACGCTGATCAGCGCCAAGGGGCGGGAGTACTGCGCCGCGGTGGTGAAAGCGTGCGCCGAAGCCAAGGTGACCAGGCAGGACGGGCGTTTGGCTGTGGTGATAGAGGCGTGCCCGCCCGACCGCCGCCGCCGTGACCTCGACAATCTGCTCAAGGGGCTTTTGGACGCACTCACCCACGGCGGAGCCTGGGAAGACGACAGCCAGATCGACCATCTGACCATCAAAAGAGGCCCTATCAAGGCCCTAGGGTGCGTCGAGGTGACCATTTCAGAGATAGATGGGGAGGCAGCCTGATGGCCGCACGCAAGCACGACGACGAGACAATCAAGGCCGCGCTGACTGGGCGTACTGTGGCTGCCGCCGCAAAGATCCTGAATCTGCATGAGCGCCGGGTATGGGAGCACAAGGCTCGCTTCGCGCGTGAAGGCTGGAGCCCGGAGCATGGGCTGACAATCGGCGCGCCTGAGACGTTCCTGCTCTCCAAGCTGACCGTGCAGCGCGGCAAGAACGGCGAGATCGAAAAGACTTGGCCGAGATATTCGCCTGACATGGTGAAGCAGATGGCCGCCATGCGGGCAACCGTTGCGGCAATGCAGGAAGAGCTGAAGGCAGAGAAAGCGCTGCCGGCACCGCTGCACACCCTGGCGCACCTCCTCAACTGCTACGTCATCACCGACTACCACTTGGGCATGAATGCCTGGGCAGAGGAAACGGGCGCAGCATGGGACATGAAGATTGCCGAGGAAACTCTGGTGGGCTGGTTTGGTGCAGCCATCGCTCAGGCGCCGGACTCACATACCGGCGTATTCGCTCAGCTTGGGGATCTGCTGCATTGGGATGGCATCCAAGCGGTGACTCCGACATCCGGCCACGTCCTTGACGCTGACACCCGGTTCCAGAAGCTGGTCCGCGTGGCAATCAGTGTCATTCGCCGCGTGACGGCCATGCTGCTGCAGAAGCACGAGCGCGTCGTTCTCCTGATGGCCGAGGGCAACCACGACTTGGCGTCGAGCGCCTGGCTGCGTGAGCTGTTCGCGGCCCTGTACGCCGACGAGCCCCGCATCGAAGTTATCACCCGGCCCGATCCCTACTACTGCATCGAGCACGGTCGCACGTCGCTGTTCTTCCACCACGGCCACAAGAAGCGCATGGACTCGCTCGAAACGGTATTCATCGCCAAGTTCCGCGAGGTTTTCGGCCGCACCAAGCACAGCTACGCGCACACAGGCCACCTGCATCACAACGTCCTGCGCGAGACGAACACCATGCAGATCGAGCAGCACCGCACCCTGGCCGCGCCAGACAGCCACGCAAGCCGCGGAGGATGGATGAGCGGACGTGACGCCAAGGTCATCACCTACCACAGCGAGCACGGTGAAGTGGGGCGCATCATTGTTTCGGCCGACATGGTTAGGGGAGCAGCAGCATGATCTATCAGAACGTGGTTTCCGCAGTAGTGCGCGCCCTGGCGAGCGAAGTGATCAACTCGGCTGGGGGCTGCGATTTTGAGCCAAAGGTGCAGGCCGCTCGTGTGCCGGGCGCCATCTGCGGCAAGGAAGAGGCTTTCCTGACTGACTGCTGGGTGCATGGCCGTCTGCACAAGGCGCTGCCGGTTGGCCTGTGGCTGGCTCTCGTCGCGAAATATTCGACACATCTGGAGCGCAAGCACGACGCAATGATGGCTCTGGCCGGCTCGGTGAAGTCTCCAGCGCCCGAGCGGTTCGTTCAGTGTGCCGTAGCGACGTGGGCATTCCCGAAGCTGCCGGGTGTGGAAGGCAAGCGCAGCACGAGTGTTCTGCCGACTGCGTGGTACGAAATTAACAACTGGGACGATGGCGGCAAGCCAGACTCCACGCTCTACCGTTGGCGCTCAGCGATCCGCCGAAGCCTAGAAGATCAGGTGAACGAAGCGTTGATTCGTGCGCAGGAAATACTCGACCGCGAAGGCCTGATCCGCTGCGCCGCGTAAGGTATAATCATCATGCGTGGCTAGGCTTAGCGGCCGAAAAGGAGTTGTCTCACTCCCTGCCACGTCATCACCTGAGACTCATCGAATAGGAGACGTTCGATATGCTCACTCAAGAGCGACTGAAAGAAGTTCTGCACTACAACAAGCACGTTGGCGTTTTCACGTGGCGGGACAAGTCCAATCCCAGGACATACGGCAAAACTGCCGGTGTTGTGAATCGTGGGCGTGGATACATTACGATCGGCATCGATTACGAGCACTACACCGCACACCATCTCGTCTGGCTTTGGCATCACGGCTATATGCCTGCAGGACAGATCGACCACATAGATGGTGACCGCTCAAACAACCTGCTGAGCAACCTGCGCGAAGTGTCGCAGGAGCAGAACTCAATGAATATGAAGCGCAACGCACTCAACACCAGCGGAGTGAAGGGCGTCCATTGGGACAATCAGAGGAAGCGTTGGGTTGCGGTGATAAAGAACAAGGAGCAGTACCTGTTCCGCAAGGCCTTCAAAAATCTTGAGGACGCAGAGCGAGAGATAAAGGCCGCTCGTGAAGCCTTGCATGGAGAGTTCACGAATCATGGCGTGCATCGGTACGAACTCGAAGAAGCGCTTGACTAGAGTAATAAAGTGATAGAAGATACGGCTATCTTTGTCATTTCACGCGTTGAGATGGCCGAGAGCAGGTGAGTGCGCAGGCTGATGCGCAAGTGTAAGACCTGATGGATTGCGGGAATCGTGGCCGGTAAAGTGAGTAAGCGCCCAGATGGCCACGGCGAGTCCAATAATAAGCGGCTGAAACCTTCGCCCCAGTGAAACTCTGGTGTCACTAAGGCCGCTAATAGTCATGCCGGAGATCAGCACCGGCCACCTGCATTAAGTCAGCATGCGATGGGTTAAGAGAGGGTGGCGAAAGCCATCAAGCCGAAAGGCCCGGATCCTCTCTCCATGGGCTGGCCAGCGGGTCGCGACGACGCGGCCGCCGTCGAGCAACTGCACCGTGAAGCGGTCGACGGGTTGAGACACGGCGAGGCGTGTGACCGAGGCAGCGTAATGGCCTCCCCGGATACGGTAACCGGAAATACAACCTCTGCATCTCTGATGCAGACCAGAGCCCTGACTTCGGTCGGGGCTTTTTCGTTCTTAGGCCCACCCCGAGCACCACCGCGAAACGCCCGGATTTACTGGCGTGGCGGTGTGAGAACGGATGATTTAGGCCCATCTGCGCACCACCAGTTTCCGGGCATCGCAAACGGCAGCTTGAAGGGCTCGCCACCCTGCGCCCAACCCAATCCCCGGCCTGCTTGCGATCGGCTACGCGCCACACGCAGCACACTGCGCGACCTGATAACAGGTATCGCCCCGCAGACGTGCGGGGAATCGGGCTCTACACCTTTCGGCCTCGCCTAGTGCGGGGCTTTGTTATTTCTGGAGCATCGCATGACTCAGGATTACATCGGCACCAAGCAGATCACCGCATGGGAGCAGGACAAAGACGGCCAGTCCGGATATGCGGTGAAGTATGCCGACGGCTACGTGAGCTGGAGCCCGAGGGAGGTATTCGAGGCCGCTTATCTACCGATGGGTCATGTTGGGCATTTGCCTCCGCACCAACAGCGAGTGATTGGCGAGAAGGTGCAGCTTGACGACAAGGTGCAAAAGCTCAACGGCTTCATCGGCACCGAGTTTTTCAAGACTCTGCCGGACGCCGAGCAAGATCGATTGCTTCGCCAAGCCATGTCCATGCGTGACTACGCAACAGTTCTGGAAGAGCGCATCGACGCCTTCTAACCCTATTCCGGCCCCGCGCCTGCCTCTTTGCCCTCAGGCGGATGGCAGCTGCGTGTGAGGCCGGACCAAACACCAACGAGACTCCACTATGACCGACAGCCATCACGAGGCCGGACGCTCCGTGCCCGAAAGGGTCGGTGCTCTGGAGCAAGACATGCACCTGGTCAAGCACAGGCTTGATCGCTTCGACCGGCACCACGAAGACCTCCCGATGCGGGTGGGGCGCCTGGAGCTGATAGCACAGACACAATCCGAACTGCTCAAGTCCTTGGATGTGAACGTGCGGGAGATGGGCAAGAAGGTGATGTACGGCCTCGGCGCTGCCGGCGCGATCATTTCCGTGGTGCAGATCGTTGGGCCTCATCTGTTGAGAGCGGTCACGTCATGAACCTGATTCCCGAATGGCGCAAGTGCTGGCGTCTCACCAGTGTGCAGCTCGCCATCCTCACCGCAGTGCTCAACGCAGCTGCAGGTGCATGGGTAGCGTTCGAGGGCCACATCAGCCCCGTCGCATGGGCCAGCGTGAACATGGTCCTCGGTGTGGCTATGGCTATCGCCCGGGTGGTGTCGCAGCCGAAGGTCACTGGAGAGCAGCAATGAAGCAGCAGCCACCATGGATTCATCGCGCAGGCGACGGCCGCGGTGTCCGCAAGGTGTTCCTTGATGGGGAAGAGATCAAGATGGCTGTCTTCGCCGACCAGAAGCGCGGAATCGTTGATCGCTATCGCCAGCCCTTGAAGATCCATAGCCGCGATGAGCGCCTCATTACTGAGCGCCTGCATGGTCGCGTGGAGGTTGTATGGCAAACGTCCAGCTAGTGGCCGTCGTCAAGATTCGCTGGTGGCTGCGCCTGTATCTCGCCGGAGTGGTTGCAGCCTCTCGCATCACTGGACTTGGCCCGGATTGGCAAAAGGTCAGTCAGTGGATTCGGCGCGGCACAGTGATTCGCTTCAAGGCGGCACAGTGAAACGCCTCCACGCCATCCTCATCATCACCTGGCTAGGCATCTGCATCGCCTGCCTCTGTGCAGGGGAAATGGGGGAAGCGGCTAGACGGTGATGGAAACGCAATAGAGGTTCCTCGCATGAGCTTAACCCTGAAGCAGGAGGCCTTTTGCTCGGCCTACCTGGAGACGGGGAATGCCAGCGAGGCCTACCGAAGGGCGTACAACGCCGAGAACATGAAGGCCGGCACCATTGCGGTGAAGGCCAGCGAGCTACTGGCGAACGGTAAGGTCGCGGTAAGACTGGCTGAGATGCGCCAGGCAGTTGCAGAGCGCAACCAGATCACGGTCGATGACCTGCTGCGTGAACTGGAAGAGGCCCGCGTTAAAGCGCTGAGCTGCGAGAACCCCCAGTCATCTGCAGCGGTAAGCGCCACCCTCGGTAAGGCCAAGCTGCTCGGCCTAGATCGCCCAGATCTGAGTCTTGATCTTGAAGCAAAGCGCCTAGGAATCGAAAAGCTGCGCCGCGAACTGGAAGACCCGAATCAGGGCTTGCCTGAGCCGAAGCAAGTCATCATCGGGGTGGAAGATGCAAGCGACCCTGAAGCTGAATAAGCCGCAGTTCGAATTCATCAGCCACCCGAAGAAGTTCTCTGCGTTCGTTGGTGGGTATCGAAGCGGCAAGACGTTCGTAGGCTGCGTGCGGCTGTGTATCAACGCACTGGAGCACCCTGGCATTCCGCAGGGCTACTTCGCGCCGACCTATCCGCAAATCGCGGACATCTTCTACGACACGATCCCGGGCGTTGCTGAGGCCTTCGGGCTGTTCGCCGACATCGTGCCGAGCAACAAACGTGTGCATCTTCGCGACTCGAAAGGCCGCTGCCTGTCGACGATCGTCTGCAAGAGCATGGAGCACCCTGGCCGCATCGTCGGCTTCAACATCGCGCACGCACTGGTCGACGAGATCGACTGTATGCCGATCAAGAAGGCCGACAGCGCCTGGAAGAAGATCATTGCCCGTATGTCTACCGTCTGGCCGACCCGCGGAGAGAACACCATCGACGTGACGACCACGCCGGAGGGGTTCAACTGGGTATATCGCAAATTCGTCAAGGAGCTGGCCGCAAACCCAAGCCAGCGCCCGCTGTACGGCATCGTCCATGCCAGCACACGGCAGAACGCGAAGAACCTGCCGAAGGACTACATCCCGTCGCTGCGTGAGTCGTACCCGGCCAATCTGGTCGACGCCTACATTGACGGCCAGTTCGTCAACCTGGTCAGCGGATCGGTCTATCCGAACTTCTGCCGGCGGCTAAATCACACCGACGAGACGATTCGGCCGGGTGAGGAGCTGCATGTCGGGATGGACTTCAACATCAATCGGATGGCGGCCTGCGTGTTCGTCATTCGTGACGGTGAGCCGCGGCAACTTGATGAACTGACCAGCCTATTCGATACGCCGGCAATGATCGCTGCGCTACTTGAGCGATTCCCCGGCCACAAGATCACCGTGTACCCGGACGCCAGCGGTAAGAACCGCAAGAGCGTCAACGGCAGCGAATCGGATCACAGCTTGCTCAGGCAGGCCGGCTTCACGGTCCGCGTCAACCCGGCAAACCCGATGGTTCGTGACCGCGTTCTGGCCGTTAACGCCATGTTCCTCAATGGCGACGGTGTGCGGCGACTCAAGATCAACACCGACAAATGCCCGGTCACCACCCAGGTGCTCGAGCAGCAGGCATACAACGAGCACGGAGAGCCCAACAAGGACGGCACGGAAGACCCGGCCGATGCCTTCGGGTACTTCGTCGTTCACCGCTTCCCAATCATAAAACCGGCCAAGCCGCAGACAAAATCACTACGGATGTAACGCCAATGAGCAACGACCCAAGCCAAACGATCCCGGCCGTGGACGCCATGCGCGAGGATTGGGCCATCGTTGCGCCGCTGATGGGCGGCACGAAGGCTATGCGGGCCGCCGGGCGTGCTCTGCTGCCTCAGTACCCGGCCGAAGAGGACGACACCTATAAGGAGCGCCTGCGCCTCTCCACGCTGCTGCCGGCCTACGCCGAGACGGTCAACAACATGACCTCGCGGGTGTTCGCTGAGCCTCTGCAGCTGGGCGACGACGTTCCTGACCGCCTGGCTGAACTGTGCGAGGACATCGACCTTGCCGGCAACGACCTCAACAGCTGGTCGGTTGACCTGTTCCGCCACGCGCTGAGCCATGGCCTCTGTCACGTGCTGGTTGAGTACCCGCGTGCTGAAGGGCTCCGCACTCGCGCAGACGAGATCGCTGCAGGTGTTCGCCCATACGCCGTGATGATCCGCCCCGAGCAGGTGCTGGGATGGCGCGTCGAGGCCGGCAAGCTCGTGCAGTTCCGCTACATGGAGTCGATAGAGGAGGCAGACGGCGAGTTCGGCGTGAAGTCTGTCGCCCAGGTGCGAGTCCTGGAGCCTGGCGTGTGGCGCACCTACCGCAAGGCCGACAATGGCGGTGCATGGGTGCAGCACGACGAAGGCGCTACCAGCCTTGCCTATGTCCCGCTGGTGACCTTCTACACCGGACGCACGGGCTACATGACGGCTCGCCCGTCGCTGATCGAGCTGGCACACCTCAACGTCAAGCACTGGCAGTCCCAGAGCGATCAGGACAACCTCCTGCACGTCGCCCGCGTGCCGCTGCTGTTCATGTTCACCGATGACGAGCAGTTCCAGCTGGTCATCAGCTCCGGCAGCGCGACCCGCATGCCGAAGGACGGCGACGCGAAGTACGTCGAGCACACCGGTGCCGCGATCAATGCAGGCCGCGAGGCGCTGCAAGACCTGATCGAAGAAATGCGCATGGCCGGCGCCAAGCTGCTGCAGAAAGACAAGCAGCAGACCAAAACGGCGACCCAGGCGAACGAAGAGGCAGCGCAAGAGCTGTCCCCGCTGGCTCGCATGGCCAACCAGTTTGCAGATGCAATCGCGCAGATGCTGCAGATCATGGCCGACTACCTCGCCCTGGGTGACGGTGGCACGGTCGAGGTGCGCGGAAACTTCGATCAGGACTGGGCGCCGGAAGTATCGGTTCCGCAACTGCTGCAGATGGCAAACTCCGGCAAGCTCAGCGACGAAACCCTGTTCGCTGAGATGCAGCGCCGCAACATCATCAGCGATGAGTACGACTGGGCGGACGAGCTGGAGCGAATACAGAATCAAGGGCCGGCCCTTGGGGGGATGTGATGGCAACGGCGAATGACAAGATCGTCGACGCAGCGATCAGCCATCAGATCGGGCTGCAGCGCTACGGAACCGGGGTGGTTCGGCGCGTAATGGCGATCCTGAATCGAGTCGACGCCGACCTGTTTGCTCAGATGGTCATCGCCCTTGAGAAGATGCCGCCCGAGTCATTCACCGTGCAGCGCCTTGATCAGCTGCTTGTCGAGGTCAATAGGCTGAATGCCGAGGCGTACAGGGCCGCTGGAGAGGAGCTAGACAATGCCCTGCTAGAGCTGGCCGGCTATGAGGCTAGTTATCAGCACAAGATGCTGCAGAGCGTCCTGCCTGCCCAGGTTGCCGAGGCCCTTACATTGGCCACGGTGCCGGCGAATCAGGCTTACGCCGCAGCAATGGCCAGGCCATTTCAGGGCAAGCTGCTTCGCGAAGCCTTAAAGGACGTGGAAGCCGCTAAGGCAATCCGCATTCGTGATGCAATCCGGATGGGGTTTGTCGAGGGCGAGACGATCAGTCAGATGGTTCGCCGGCTGCGTGGCACGCGCACCAATGGCTACGCTGACGGACTGCTGGAGATCGACCGGCGCGGCGCTGAGGCTTTGGTGCGTACCGCAGTCAACCATACCGCCAACTATGCCCGCCAGGCGGTGTTCGAGGCAAATGCCGACATCGTGAGAGAGTGGCTTTTTTTGGCGACCCTCGACGGGAGAACCAGCGCTTCATGTCGCGCCCTATCGCAGAAGACGTTCAAGATTGGAACAGGGCCGCAGCCCCCCAGGCACTGGAATTGCCGCAGCACCTCGGTTCCCGTGCTCAAATCGGCATGGGAGGCTCTGGGGCTGAGCAAGGACGAGATAACCATCGCCGATCAAGCGAGTATGGACGGGCAAATTCCTGGCGACATCAGTTATGGGCAATGGCTGAAAGGGAAACCCGCAGGCTTTCAGGACGAGATATTAGGCCCGGTCAGAGGGAAGTTGTTCAGGGATGGCGGCCTGGAGCTTGACCGATTTGTTGATCGTAATGGGAAGGAGTATACGATTGCCGAGCTCAGGAAAAGAGATTCCGAAGCGTTCGGAAAAACAGGGCTATAACGCTATAATGACGAAGCCCGGAGTGCGCTAACACTGCCGGGCTTCTAACCAAGCCAACCTGTTCGGAGGTCAACGTGGCTGACAGCATTCTATCCGGTTCCGGGATTTACGCCATACGCAACAAGCAGAGCCAAAAGTCCTACATAGGCTCCGCTGTAAATATTGATCGCAGACTTAAAGAGCATCGGCAGAGGTTGAAGGCTGGCGCCCACCATTCCCCGAAGCTACAAAGAGCATGGGCTAAGTATGGCGAAGATTGTTTTGAGTTCGTCCTGCTTGAGCGAGTTGAGATCAACGACCTGATAGCTCGTGAGCAGTTCTGGATGGATCATCACGGATCAGCCTTGCATGGTTACAACGTATGCCCTGTGGCTGGAAGCATCCTTGGCGTGAAAAGATCTGCTGAGACGCGCGCAAAAATGTCAGCGTCTCAGGCCCGCAGGGTGTTTGCTCCGCTATCTGATGAACACAAGAAGAGTATCTCGTTAGCCCTGAAGGGGCGAAGCAAATCCCCAGATACGAGAGCCAAGCTTTCAGCGGCGCATAAAGGGAAGACCGTTTCTGCTGAAACAAGAGCAAAGCTTTCTGCTGCCACCCTTGGGATGAAGCACACAGAGGAAGCCAAGAGCCGAATAGGTGCTGCGGCTAAGGGGCGAGTTAAGTCTGAGGCTGAGAGGGCAAACATTTCAGCTGCTAGGGTTGGGAGAATATTTGGCCCTCTAACAGAAGAGCACAAGCGAAACATATCCAAGGCCAGTAAAGGCCGAAAGCAAACACCAGAAAGCGTAGCCAAGCGCGTCGCAACTAGAAAGCGAAATGCTCTTGCGAAGCAGGCGATGCAAGCTGCTTAAGCGATAGGCTGCGTCAACCAATAACGCAGCAACCAGCAAACCACACTACAGCCCGCCATTGAGCGGGCTTTCTCGTTTCTGGCGCTGGCAAAGCTGGCGTCTTCACCATGCGGCAAGGCCGTTAATCGTCCCAAGGGGATCAACTCATGTTTCAACGCAAATACGTTCTGATGCAGGAAGCTGGCGAAGGCGGAGAGGGCGGTGGCGGCCAAGGGCCAGAAATCACTCCTGAAGTCCAAGCTCTTATCGATGCTCAGGTAAGCGCGGCTGTCAGCGGCTTGAAGGCCAAAAACACCGAGCTACTTGGCAAGGTCCGGGAGTCCAGCGAAAACCTGAAGCGGTTCGATGGGATCGACCCTGACGCCGTGAAAAACATCCTGCAGCGCTTTTCGGACGATGAAGAGGCCAAGCTGATCGCGTCCGGCAAGATCGATGAGGTCTTGAACAAGCGCACCGAGCGTATGAAGGCAGGTTTCGAAAAGGAGACCGCCAAAGAGCGCCAAGCTCGCGAAGCAGCAGAGCAGCGCGCTGAAAGATTCACCCGCCGAGTCCTTGAGAACAGCATCCGTGCCGAAGCGAGCGCTGCCGGTATTCACCAGCACGCAATCGAAGACGCCCTGTTCCGCGCCGGCTCGCTTTTCACCCTGGATGACGAGGGAAACCCCGCCGCAGTGGAAGGCGCGTTCGGCAAGGACGGCAACCCGCTCACCATGAAAGAGTTTTTCGCCGAAATGAAGGAAAAGGCCCCGCACTGGTGGCCGGCTACTGCAAACGGCGGCGGCGCTCCTACTGGTGGCGGTCAACCCCCCAAGACAAAGGGCAACTTCGGTGGCAGCCGCGAAGAGCGATTGGCAGCCATCAAGGCCCAAACCGCCAACGCATAAGGAGGCCCAATGGCCCTTTCCGATATGAAGGTATTCAACGAATACCTCAAAAACACCACCATCGAAACCCTGGCACAGGACGTTGAGAAATTCAACGCTGCCTCTGCCGGCGCTATCCGCCTGACCACTCAGGGCATCGACGGCGACTTCCTGCAAGAATCCTTCTGGGCTGGCCTGCATGGCGCCCAGCGTCGTGTCGATCGCTACGCCGCCAACGGCGCCCAGTCGGCAACCGCGCTCTCCCAGAAGCAGTACGACGCTGTCAAGGTGGCCGGTGGCTTTGGTCCGATCCTGTGGGAGCCCTCGCAGCTCTCCTGGATTCAGAAGAGCCCGGAAGAGGCGCTGGAAGTCATCAGCCGCAACCTGTCCGAGGCAATCGTGGCGGATCAGCTGAACACCGTAATCGCCGCCCTGGTCGCTGCTATCAGCAACCAGGCCGCTGCCGTGAACGATGTTTCCGCAACCGCTGGCGTCACGTACGCAGCCATCAACGCGGCTCACGCCAAGTTCGGCGACGCCTCCGGCCGTCTGGTTGCGCAGGTAATGAACGGCGTGACCTTCCACGACCTCATCGGGAAGAACCTCACCAACGCGCAGCAGCTGTTCCGTGCTGGCGACGTGACGATCGTCGATATCCTCGGCAAAGCCGTCATCGTGACCGACTCCCCGGCGCTGTACTCGGCCGCGGTTGCCACCCCAGCCGCTCCGGCCAAGCAGCGCGTGCTGTCCCTGGCCGATGGCGCTGGCATGGTGATGGACGGTTCCGACCTGATCACCAATATCGAGACCAGCAACGGTAAGGGCCGCATCGAGACGACCTTCCAGGCAGACTATTCCTTCGGTCTGGCGTTGCGCGGCTATACCTGGGACACCGCCAACGGTGGCAAGTCTCCGACCGACGCCGAGCTGGCCACCGGTTCCAACTGGGATCTGGTCGCCGACTCGATCAAGGCTTCGGCCGGCGTCATCACCATCGGCGACGCTTCCCTGTAACCGATAGGGGCGGGCTCCGGCTCGCCCCGTTTCTCTGGAGGATGAAATGTCCGAGCAGAAGATTGCATACGTTGAACATCCGGTCACACCGGAACGGAAGGCTGAGCTGCGTGCTCAGGGCTTCAAGATCATCGACGCTCGATTCAAGCCGGTCGACGTGGAAGGCGAGCCGGAAACAGGTGGCGCCGGCCGCAAGCCTTCCCACGGCCTGCGCATCGATGACATCAAGGCGAAGTTGACTGAGAAGGGCATCGCCTTCGAGGACGGCGCAGAGCGCGCTGAACTGGCCAAGCTGCTCGACGAAGCACCTCAGGGATAAGCCATGACCGAGTACATCACCATCGCGCAGGTCGACGGCCTGCTGGGGTCTGCATGGACCACCGAAGACAAGAAGGCCCGCGCGGTGCTGATGGCTAACACCTGGCTGACGGAGCGGCTTTCTGTGACGTTTACGGACGTTCCTGATGCCGTCGTGCAGGCCGGGGCGGAAATCGCTCAGCTTGCCGCGTCTGGCGGGCTGTATGCGGCCCAGGAGCGTGAGGCGACGAGCACTAGCGTAACCGCAGGCCCTGTGCAGTCGAGCAAGACCTTCAAGGAAGGCAGCAAGGCCCTGTCCGCTGCCGAGTCATTCGCGCTGGCATTGATCCGCCCATGGGCCGGCTCAAGCCAGATTCGCCTAGTGAGAGGCTGACATGGCGCTACGCGACGAGATCCTGGCCGGCGCTGCCGAGGCCCTTGCTGTAGTCGAGGAGATCGGCGAGCTGATCACCCTCACGCTCGTGCAGCCGGGTAGCTATGACCCGGTGACGGGCGAGAACACGCCTGGCGCCACGCTGACGCAAACAGTTCGCGCCGTGCTCGACAACTACAGTCCGCAGTCATCCGGCACGCAGTATGCCGACGGCACCATGATCAAGCGCGACGACAAGAAGTTTTTCTTCGGCGCAGCTGGTCTGGAATGGGCGCCAACGCTTGAGACGACGATTACCGCAGCCGGCCAGGTGTGGCAAATCGTCAGCATCGTGACGCTGAATCCGACAGGTGACGTGCTGGCCTACGAGGTCCAGGGGAGGTGCTGATGAGCTTCGCAGACGACATGCGCCGATTCACGGAAAAGACGATCACCGCGGGCGACAAGATCACGCGTACTGCCACGCTGGATTTATTTGGCGGCGTGATCAGAGCAACGCCGGTCGACACTGGCAGGGCCAGAGGTGCCTGGACTACATCAGTCGGCGCGCCGGCAGACTCGCCAGATCGCTCAGACAAGGTAGCGGTCGGCCAGAACGGCGGTGCGGCCATGGCGGAAGTTTACGAAAAAACACCGGCCGGGGCCGGTCAAGTCACCTTCCTGGCCAACAACATGCCCTACATCCACGACCTTGAGCTTGGCGGTTACAGCGGCCCAACCGAAAAAGTTACCGACGGCGGATTTAGCCGGCAGGCGCCCGCGGGGATGGTCAGGATTAACATGGACCGCGTCCAGCCCATGGTTGACGCGGCAATCCGAAAAAACAGGGTGTGACGATGAGCGAAGCCAAAATCCACTCTGCGCTGGTCGCGGCATTTATCGCGTCCGAAGTGATGCCGATCGAGCGCACTGCGGTTGAAGGGCGCAGCTACACCCCAGTGCAGGGGCAGAGCTGGGCGCGGCTAACCGGCCTGCCCACTGGCCGCGCGCCGGCCGGGCTTGGCTCTGCTGCGCTGCAGGAGTGGACCGGGATCCTGCAGATCGACCTGTACCACCCAAAGGGAAGCGGCCACGCTGCGCTGCTGGCCGGGGCCGATGCGGCCATGGAGTTCTTCCGCTCCGGCCGTCGCCTTATCCGGCAGGGCCAGAGCGTTCTGATTCGCCGCGCAGAGCGATCGCAGATCCGGCAGGAGGATGTGTGGCAGTCCGTCAGCATCAGCGTGTACTGCACCGCTCAAACCACCGCAGAGGCCGACAACGACCCTTGGATCGACCCCAATCAGCCCGACGGCATCGGCTGGCTGATCAGCGACGATGCGGGCAACGCGCTATCGCTCGGCAGCGATGAACGACTCTACGTAGCCCCTGCAGCCTGGGGCGCAAATCATTGGTAACTAGGAGGCCGTAATGGCGCAGGTCAAATTTTACAAAGTCGCGACATTGCCGGGCACGCTTGAAGCCGACGCCTTCTATTTCGTCGAAAACGGCACTTACACGGAGAGCTACCTGACAAACTCGGCCGGCGCCGCGAGATCCATCGGCAACTCCGCGATGATCAACTCGCTGGTCAATGCCGCGCTGGCGAGCTGGTCGGGCAATGCCTCCGCTCTTGAAATCGTCGCCGACATCGCTGCGCGTGACGCGCTGACCGCAACGCTCGACGTCAACGCGATGATCCTCGTCATTGATGCAAGCGCGGACGCGACTGTCGATAGCGGCTCGGCCCTGTACGCCTACGGGGCTTCGACTTCGACCGTGTACAAATTGGCCGAATACGAGTCGATGGACGTGATCATCCAGTGGTCATCGATCCAGGGCGGCCCATCCTCGACCCCGGCTCAGATCGATAGCGCCGTAAGCCAGGCGCACAGCCACACGAACAAGTCAGTCCTCGACCTGCTGAGCGCCGATTCCGAGGGCCTAACATACGGCGGCGTCGGTGTGTCGTCTCGCTGGGCCACGAACAACTGGTGACCAAATGGCAGTAGTCAAGCACCACAAAGTCGTCGCCTCGTTGCCCGATCCGCTTGAAGCCGACTCGATCTACTACGTGCGTGCAGGCGATGGGGTCGACGTTTACGTCACGAACGGCTCCGGCATCGTCGTTGCGTACCCGGCGAACTACATCACGCAGGTGAAGACGGTCAACGGCGAGTCGCTAATCGGCCCCGGTAATATTGAAGTT
>NZ_KK020676.1:1976056-1989426 GCF_000307775.2 Stutzerimonas stutzeri KOS6
ACCGCCAGCGCTGGAAAGACCAGCGAGCCGCCGCCGTTGCAGCCATCAAGGTCACGACCGCTGCCGGCAACACATACCAGGGCGACGAGACGAGCCAAGCACGCATGGCCCGCAAGATTGCAGTGCTGCAGGCTTCCGGCCCGGGCGAGACGGCTGAATGGGTCCTGGCAGACAACACCGCAGCCACAGTGACCGCGCAAGAGCTGCAAGAGGCGCTCGCCCTGGCCAGCGCCGAGCAGGATCGCCTCTGGCTCGCATGACCGCATAACCGCACGAAACACACCACAACCCGCCTTGAGCGGGTTTTTGCATTTCTGGAGATAGCAAATGCCCTACGCACAAGGCGTCAACCAAAATACCTACATCAAGCTTGAGGGCGTCGGCGGCACTCTTGATCCGGCCGTCGACTGGGTGCCGCTGCGCCTCATCACCAACGGGCTGAATCAGTCGATCGAGGAACTGGAGTCCGACGAGATGCTGCCCGGCCGGCACATGGCCGAGTCCCGCAGTGGCGTCTCGAGTGTGGCCGGCGACCTCGAGGCCGAGCTGACCTACGGCACGTTCGATATGCTGCTGGAAGCGGCTTTCCACGGCACCTGGACCGCCAACGTCCTGAAGACCGGCAGCACTCGCCGCAAGTTCGCCATCCTCAAGCACAACGAGGACATTGGCCGCTGGCTGGTCTACCGCGGCTGCGAGGTCGGCACTGTCGCCATCGACTGCCCGCTGCAGGGCAAGATCGGCATCACCTTCTCGATGATCGGCACCAAGGAGGAGGCCTACACCTTCAACGCGCTGACCGAGAGCATCGCCGATCCGACTGAAACCGTGATGATGACCACGTTCGAGGGCTCGCTGACTGAGGGCGGCACCGGCCTCAACCACGCTACGGCGCTGAACCTGTCGCTCGACAACGGCATGGAGGCGATCTACCGCCTGTTCAGCCGCGACGCCTACGACATCAAGCTGGGCCGAATCAACGTAAGCGGCTCCCTGTCCGCCTACATCGAGGACAACCGCCTGAAGGACAAGTACCTCGGCGAGACCAAGACCCCGCTGGTCGTGACCCTGACCGATGGCGAGAACAGCTATCAGATCAGCATGACCCAGGCCAAGCTGACGACCTCGAGCGAGGAAGGCAGCGGCGACGATCCGATCATTCAGAACTACGACTATCGGGCGTTCAATGACCCAGCTGTAGGCACTGAAGTCACCATTACTCGCATTCCGGCAGCGCCGTAAGGAATCCAGATGAAACCGAGTGACTTCTTCACTCGTGCCAAGGCGAACGAGGGGGAGCGCATGCCGCTCTCCCTGCCCGACGGGGCGCCGACGGACGAGTGGCTGCTGATCCGGGGTGTGGATTCGGACGAGTTCCGGCACGCTATGGACGACTTCCGGCGCGAGCTGCTGGTTCTGGCGTCTGTGAAGGACGAAGCAGAGCGCGCCGAAAAAACCGAAGCCGCTCGACTGAAGCTGAATGCAGCGCTCGTGATCGGCTGGTCGTTCGAAGTCGAATTCGCCGAGGCCGCGTTGCTGGAGTTCCTGCGCGAATCGCCCTACATCACGGCTGAGGTTGACCGATTCGCGAGTGACCGCCGCCGTTTTTTTGGGAAACGCTCGACGGGCTCGCCGACGGACTGATCGCGCACGCCGAGCATCAACTAGGGCTGCTGCGTCCTGCCGGGCCGCGGCCGAAGAAAGGCCCAGATAAGCGCATCACCATCCGCGCCCAGCTGGAAGCCATCGCGGAGAAAACAGGTAAGCGCCCGGCTCGCCTGGATGGCCCGCCGTGCCCGCCTGAGCTGGCCTACCTCTGGGACTGGTACTGCTCAGCCAGGCCGATAGGTTCGCTCGTCGAGCTGAAGGCGTGGGCCGATCTCTATGGACACGCGCTTAAGCCTCACGAGATCATGCTGCTGCGCCGGTTGGCATCGGTTGAGCATCGCGTGGCGAGCCAGTAGGGAGCCGATTTGGTAAAGTCGGCGCTTTCTTAGGGAGGGTCGGCGTATGAAGACGCTTGCAGCAGTGATTGGGATCTCTGTTCTTTTAGTAGGCTGCGCTCAGCCAAGGCCAGCTCCGGCGCCTAAGTCACCACCAGTGCCTACATGGAAAAACGTAGAGCTCACCAAGGAAATTGAAGAATCCGGGACTGCAGTTGTGCGAGATTCACTGAAGGACCCGGACTCAGCGAAATTCAGCGGTCTGTACGCAGTTAAGCGTATCGATGGGCAAGGACCAACAGGGCTTTGCGGTTACGTGAATGCCAAGAACAGTTACGGCGGTTACGTGGGCAAGAAACGATTCTTCGCTGGCGCGACCTTGGCCTCTATTTGGGACGACAACCCGCGCTACGGCTTTAGCTCTGACAACATGATGATCCTAGACGCATGCGTCAATCGCTAAGAAAGAGGCATACATGCGTAACATTATTGCAGTTTTGCTATTTGCGCTAACCCTGACTGGCTGCGCTAACAATCGTATCGACTACAACCAGAAGTCCATGAACCTATCGCTGGGCATGTCTAAAGCCGATGTGCAGGCTGTCATGGGGCTCCCGCGAAGAACGGATGTAAATCAGGATCGTGAACGCTGGATCTACTGGAACCCGGTCATGATGGGGTTCACGCCTGTAGACAACGAGCAGCTAGCCCAAGATCGACTCGTGGTCACGTTCGAGGATGGCAAGGTGGCGCGATGGGGTAACCAGACCCTCACCGATGACATGCTGGAGGCGAGCCAGAAGTCGATCGAATCGTCGTACAAAGTTATGCAGCAGGGCTCGCCGCCTAAGTAGCAGTAACTGATCGTAAGAAGCCCGCCTAGTGCGGGCTTTTTCATGCCTGGAGAAAAGATGCGACCTCAAGACTTCTACACCCGGACTCGGGCCAGCGCAGGCATTCGTATTGAGCTGAAAGATCCGGCAGGTCATAAAGAATGGGTGCGCGTCAGGTCTGTGATCAGCGAGGAACACCGCAAAGCTCGTGAAGAGCTTGTTCGTCAAGCCATTGCTGATGGGCGCGCCGTCGCAGAAGACCCATCTCAGCGAAAAGCGCTGGCACGCCGCCGGCGCGCAGTGCTTGCCGCATCCCTAATAGCCGAGTGGTCGATTCCTGTGGGCCCGGTTGACCTGCTAATCAAAAATCCTCGGCTTCGGCGCCAGATTGAGCTGATCGCCGAAAACCACGCTTTGCACTTTGGAGTTGAAAAATGACCGAATACGCAAGGCTGGTTGTCGCGGTCGACAGCACTCAAGCTGCGAAAGCCCGGGCAGAGTTAGAAAAGCTGCCGGGCGCCGCCGGCCGCGCTGAATCTTCAGCAAACCGCATGGGCGCATCGTTTGCCAAGCTCGGCGGAATTCTTGCCTCTGCGATCAGTATTCGCGAGATAGCCAGCGCATCCGAGCAATACGTCAACATGACCAACCGGTTGCGCCTAGTGACCGAAGGCAGCGAGCAGCTTGCCTACGCACAAGAAGCGGTGATGCGCGCCGCGCAGCAGACATACCAGCCGCTTGAGACGACTGCAGAGGTGTATCAGCGGATCGCGCAGAATGCCAACGCTCTAGGGCTCTCGTTCGCCGAGGTCGAGGCCATCACCAAGACGGTAAGCCGCACAATCGCGCTAAGCGGCGCAGATACCCAGGCCGCAGAGGGAGCTATGCGCCAGTTTGGCCAAGCGCTGGCCTCTGGATCGCTACGCGGCGACGAACTTAATTCGATCCTGGAAGGCACTCCGGCACTCGCCCAAGCCATCGCCCGCGGCCTTGGCGTATCAACCGGCGAACTGCGCAAGATGGGCGCGGACGGTGAACTGACCGCAGCAAAGATCGTTTCGGCCCTGAAGTCCCAGGAAGGCGCCGTCGAAGATATGTCGCGCACCATGACCGTGACGGCCGGACAGGCGATGGTGACGTTCCGCAATTCGCTGGTGGAGACGGTCGGCAAGCTGGATGACACGACCAGCGCGAGCCGCAAGTTCGCAAGTGCCGTGCTCGACCTGTCCGCGGCGCTGGATCGCTTTAGCAGCGGCGAGTTCATGGATTACTTCCGTGACAGTAAGCAGACCGCTGAAGGCTTCAACAACGAAATCAGCGTCACCCTTTCACGGATTCGCGACCTAAGTAATGCCCGCGCGAGGCTGGACAAGAACGACCCCGAAGACACCGTGCTTTTCGGGTTCAAGTTCTGGAACAAGGAGGAGTTGGACGCCGAGATATCCGGCTTGAATGGGCAGATTCAGCGTTTTCAGAAAGCGCGTGATCGCCTGATCGAGATTGCGGATAAGCCCGGGCAGGAAGCCCCTAAAGATGGCGGCAACGGCACGCCGCCAATCACCCCTCCAGCAACCGTCACCGACAATGCCACGAAGGCTATAGAACGCCAGATCGCCGCACTTAGACTGCAGTCCGAAACGCTTGGCATGAGTGCAGCCAAGGCCGCTCTGTATCGACTACAGATAGAAGGCGCCACCCCTGCCCAGATTGCTAGTGCGCGCACAGCCTTGGAGGCTGTCGACGCCTACGAAAGGCAAGCGGAAGCTATCAAACTCGCCAATGATGCCCAGGAGCAAACCAACCGCGACGCCGCGTCAATTCTCGAATCTCTGCGAACAGAAGAAGAGGCGATCCGCGACTCGTACGAGCGCCGCCGGCAGATCATTCTCAGCGCAACCCTGCTAACTGAGCAGGAAAAGAACGACGCGATCATGCGCCTGAAGCAAGAGCACGACGAGCAGATGATTCAGGCGAACGGCTCCTATTGGGAACGGTACATGGCCGCCGCCGAAGAGAACCTTGGCAATTTCAATATGCTTGCCGAAGGGATCATGAACAACTTTTCGGCGCAGGTTGGCAGCGCTTTCGAGTCGATGGTGTTTGACGCCGAATCGCTTGGCGATGCGGTTTCCGGACTGGCCGAGGGTATGGCTCGGGCAGTTGTGAATGCCCTTGGCCAGATGGCCGCGCAGTGGCTGGCCTACCAGGCCGTGCAATTGCTGGTCGGATCAACTACCCAGGCAAGCGCCGCCACGACGATGACCTTCAACGCACTGGCCTCCCAGCAGATGGCTGCGCTGAACGCCTTTGCGTCGACTGCTGCAATACCGATCGTTGGCCCGCTGCTGGCTCCTGCTGCTGCAACGGCGGCAATCGCAGCAACCTCTCCGATGGTTGGCGCCGTCGCATCGCTCTCCTTGGCGGGTATCGCCCACGACGGTATCGACTCCATCCCGCGAGAGGGCACCTGGCTGCTCGACAAAGGCGAGCGCGTGGTCGATCGGCGCACGAACGCCGACCTGAAGGAGTTCCTCGGCTCTGGCGGGCAGGGCGGCGGAAGCGGCGTAGTCGTCAACGTCAACAACGCGCCACCGGGAACCGAGGTGAAGTCTCGCCGAGGCTCCGACGGTAAGCAGTACGTCGATGTCCTGATCGCCGACCTGGCCAGCGATGGTCGCCTATCGAAAGCGCTCAAAAATCGCTACGGACTGAGGGATAGACCCACATGATCCAGTACCCGCAAGGGCTCCCATACCCGAACCGGTCGGGTTACGGATTTACGCCAGTCAGCCCGATCAAACGCACGCAGATGCAAACAGGTCGGTCCAGAGTCAGGCGCAACTATTCGTCGGTGCCGACAATTGCGTCTGTCTCGTGGTCCATGAACGAGCTGCAGGCTCAGCTGTTTGAGTCGTGGTTTGAGGACGCATTGATATCGGGCACGCAGTGGTTTGAGTGCCCGTTGTCGTCTCCGCAGGGGGATCGGCTTTACCAGTGCCGGTTTGTCGACATCTACACAGGGCCGACAGAGGACGGCCCGGGTCAGTGGATGTTCCAGGCCGAACTCGAACTATTCGAACGCCCAATCCTGCGCGGCGGATGGGGGCTGTACGCGCCGGAGTACTTCGCGCAATTCGGCTTGATTGATGAGGCGATGAATCAGGAGTGGCCTGCAGCATGACCATTCTTAACAGGCTCTACGCCAGCGCCGGGCCGGAGATCATCCACCAGACGCTGGAAATCACCGACGGCGTGGTCACGCACTACCTGACTAACGGCTGGGATGACCTGACAGCAACGCTCGAAAACGGCCAGACAGTCACGTTTCTGGCTTGCGGCATGGATATCGCGCTGCCGGCCCGCAACGCCGACGGAACGCAGGATCTCAAATTCGCGCTCTGCAACATCACTGGCGAGATCAGCGCGTACATCCAGCAAGTGCTGCGCGAAGGCCGCAGGTGCCAGCTCGCGTACCGCTCGTTCTTGAGTGTCGACTTGACCGGGCCAGCAGAGCCACCGCACCGGTTTGAAGTCAAGGGCGGGCAGTGGACGGCTACCCAAGTCGACATCACTGCCGGCTATTTCAACCTGCTGGAAACCGCCTGGCCGCGCCGGACCTACAACTTGGTCGATCACCCGGGCCTGCGCTACATCGCATAAGGACACCCCATGCTGGATATGACCAAATACCTTGATGGCCGGTACCTCGAGGGCGGCAGAGTGTGGCCGGAAATCGACTGCTACGGGATCGTGCTGGAGGTGCGCCGAGATCTTGGCCTGCCAGATTGGCCGGACTGGGCGGGCGTCACGAAAGCAGAAGACGGCCTGCATCATGCCGGGGCAAAGCAGGCGCGCGAAGCCGAGCTGTGCGAGCCGCAGGAGGGCGCTGTCGCTGCGTGCTACAGCGGCTCGCTGCTCACTCACGTCGCTGTCGTCGTCGAGCGCGACGGCCTGCTCTATGCAGTCGAGTGCAACCCTCGCCGCAACGTGACTTGTCTGCCCCTGCGCCGCTTTGAGCGCCGTTTCGTCCGCGTGGAGTACTATCGATGATCCGCATCTATCCGAGCCGCCTGCCGGGCGAGCCGCTGGAGACGCACGCGCATGGAGCGACCACAATCGGCGCCTGGCTTGCGCGCAACGTCGCTGGCTACGAGCCGGACATTGAGCATCCGATCAGCATCGACATCGACGGCCTACCGGTGCATCCGCATGAGTGGTACTGCCGCGAGATTGGCGCCGAGTCGGACGTGAGGATCTACCCGGTGCCGATGGGTACCGGCCTTGAGATCGCTATCTGGGCCGCCGTCGCCGTCGCTGCCGTGTCGCTGGCCTATGCGCTGACGATGACGCCAGATATGGCTGGCGGCGCCGCGACTGGCGATCAGATGGATCTCAATTCCGCGAAGGCCAACAGCGTCAAGCTGCATCAGCCGGTGCGCGAGATCCTGGGCACCTATCGCGTCTATCCGGACTACCTGACGCAGCCGGTTACGCGGTTCGTCAATAAACGCACGATGCAGACGGGAATGTTTCTTTCGGTCGGCGTCGGCCGGCATTCGATCCTGCCCAGCTCAATCAAGATTGGCGACACCCCGATTGCTGCATTTGGCTCAGATGCCAGCCTCAGCATTTACGACCCGGGCGCGAGCGTAATCAGCGATTCTCGATCTGAAAATTGGTACCTGTGCGGCGAAGTGGGCGGCACCGATGCCGGTACCGCGGGCCTTGACCTCAGCTCTACAGCGCCAAGCGGCAGCTCAGTGCTGGCCGATGCTCTGGTGATTTCCGGCCTAAGCGTGACCTTGGCCGGCGTCACGCAACCCGAATTTCCAGAGGCATGGGACGCCGGCACGATCGTGACGCTGCAGACCCCAAACACGTTCGAGGTCACCGAAGTGGCTGGCTATAGCCGCATAGCCGGGCCGCTGGCCGACCTCGCGCCATTTGTCGGACAGCTTGTAACCCTTAGCGCTGGCGGCGAGGAGTACGACCTGGCGGTTGCCAGTTATTCGCCCTACGTCGCGCCGATTCCGGGCACTGGCGGCTCGCCATCCTACGCTGAAGCCGATACAGATCCGTCAACTTACGATTTCACCGGCTTGCCTGCCGTGTGGACTGTGGCATTTCAGGGTAGCAGCCGCACCGTATCGCTGGCGGCCAACTACCTGAACATGTCCGGCCTGATATCAGAGATCACTGCTCAGCTTTCGGGGCTTGGCCTTGTCGCGCAAGACAGCGATGGCCGCCTGCGGATTATTGAGCCCCTCAGTCCGTATCAGGGCGGCGCGATCAGTCAGTCAAGCGCGCCGGTTTCGCTGTTCGGGGCAAGCCCTACATACGTCGAAGGCGTCGCGTCAACGGGCGGTAGCGCGGAGCAGGATGCTTTTGTCACCCTCAAGCTGGACGACGGGAGCCCATTCATCGGCCTGCCCACCGGGCAGCAGCGGCTGGCTATCGGCTATCGCGGCAATCAGTACCGGATCAACAGTATCGACGGCCTCACGATGACCGTGAGCCGCCTCAATGCCGCGGGGGCGGTCGATACCGGCTGGCCAGGCTTTGCCGGCAGAACGCTGATCGACTTTCTGCTCAACTCAGAGGAGGTGGGTGATTACAACTGGATCGGGCCTTTCATGGCCTGCCCGGAATCGGAAGTCACAAGCCGCATTGAGTACGACATTTACTTTCCGCAGGGCCTGGCGCGCTACAAAGACAGCGGCTCTAAACGGGCAGCAACGCGCGATGTCGAGTTGCAGTGGCGTGATGCTGGGACAAATGGCGAGTGGGTCACTGTCACACACCGCTATGTCGAGGCAACGCCTGACGCAATCGGGTTCACGCATTCGCTGGATCTGCCGTACGCAATGCGCCCCCAAGTCAGAATGCGGCGCGTCCAGCAGCTCGGCGGCAACCAGGTGCGTGACGCTATCAACTGGTACGGCCTGCGCTGCGCCCTCAATGCCCGCGCAACGTCATACCCCGGCCTGACCACGATTGCGCTGACTATTCGCACTGGCGATCGACTGGGCGCGCAGAGCGATCGCAAGATCAACCTCGTTGCGACTCGGCTCTACGATGGATTCCCCGTTCGTTCTGTCACGGGCGCCGCGCTGTGCGTGCTCGACAGCCTCGGCATCAGCCGGGATTCCGTCGACGTAGCGCAGCTGCAGGCACTTGAGGCGGCGTACTGGACGCCGCGCGGCGAGCGATTCGACTACGCGGCGACCGAGCAGAGCACCGTCCGCGACGTTCTGCAGATGATTTTCGCGGCCGGCATGGGGCATCTTGTCCTGTCCGGGGGCCTGATCAGCGCGATTCGGGAGGGTGTGCAGCAGCCTAAAGGGATGATCACGCCGCACGAGATGACTGGCGAACTCACTGTTGGCTTCAGCGTGCCCTCGGCGGACGACTTCGACGGCGTGGATGTTAAGTATTTCAGCTCTGCCACTTGGGCTTGGGAAACGGTGCCATGCCGGCTGCCCGGCAGCCAGGGCGCGAAAGTCGAAAATATCAAGCTGGAAGGCGTCACCGATGAAACGCGCGCCTGGCGTATCGGTATGCGCCGGCTGCGCAAACATCAGGGGCAGCGACTGACGTTTGACTGCTCCACCGAGATGGACGCGCTGTGCTACGAGTACCTCGATCATGTCGTGCTGGCAGATGACATCCCCGGCACTACCCAGAGCGCCCTGATCGTTGATGCCGAGTTTGTGGGCGACGAGGCTGTGCTGACGCTCACCGAAGCATTTGACTGGAGCGTCAGCAATCCTCGCTGCCTGATCAGGCGCCACGACGGGACGGTCACTGGCCTGGCCACGCCGACCCGAATCGACGACTACACGCTGAGCGTGCCGGAGTCGCTGATTGATTTCGAGCTCGTCACCGATCTGTCGATCGAGCCGGCGCGGCTGCTGTTCGCGTCCTCGAGCCGCGTCGGCTACCCGGCGCTGATCTCGAGCATCACGCCCGACAGCGACGGCGGCTGCAGCGTCTCGGCTGTGGAATACAGCGACGACTACTACGCCGACGACAACAACGCACCCACCTAACAACTAGCCAACACACAACCGGACACGGCCCGTAACGGACGCCGTGCGCATTCGCACGCCTGGAGTATTTGCATGTCCTACAACACCGGCAACACTGTGCCGAGCACCGACGCCCGCGATTTCATGGGCAACGTCCGAAATCTGGATCTGGCCATAAACACCGAGTCGCTTACATGGTCTGATCGGCGCGGCATCCAGCGCAAAACCTGGGCAGGGCTAGAGGCCGAGTTTTTTGCCTGGCTCGGTGCATCCAGCTTTGAGCTGCCCGCGCTGGAATACACGGGCACCGGCCCGCTTCAGGTTTTGCGCCCGACGCAGCTGATTTACCGCACAGGGTTTCCAGAAACGTACTACAGCGTCAAGCCGTCTGAGAGTTTTCCGGCAACGCTGAGCGGGTCGTGGGCAAGTGACGAGGAGCGGCTTGTTCTGCGCTCCGACGGCGCACTGGCGCTTGGTACGGCGGCGCTGCTCAACGCCGGCACCGGCCCGGACGATCTGCCAAAACGCTCGCAAGCTGATCAGCTGTATCAGCCAAAGGCCGCCACGCTTTCTTCTCTCGCAGACCTCAATGGCACTGCAGATCGCCTCCCGTATTTCACCGGCGAGGACGCCATGGCGCTGGCAGTGCTCAGCACCTTCGCCCGCACCCTGCTCGATGATGAGGATGCGGCGTCGGCGCGGGCTACGCTGGGGGCGGCATCAGCTGAAGCTGTCGAGTCCCTGGCCATCAAAAGCATGTATGAGGTGACGACCGAATTTACCCTCGGAGGCTTGCTGACACTCGCTCACGGGCTTGGTGCTGCTCCGCGAATACTTCAGGTTGAGGCTGTATGTACTTCTGCCATTGCCGGTTATGTGGTTGGCGATGTGTTCCCGCTGGCGTTTGGGTATGCAGGCACGACTGGATCGAGCGGGCTGTTTGGGCGCATCGACGCAACGCAGCTGCGCATCCGGGTCGGCACTCAAGGTGCCGGGATTGTGCTCAACGCAGACACGGGAGGGGGGGGCAGTACCTACATCACCCCCACCAACTTCAACCTTCGCATAAAGGCATTCGCATGAAGCATTTCCGATTGAATGACCGATACATCGGCGCTTTCGATGGTGTCGAACCTCCTGCCGGCGCCGAGCCATGCCCGGCGCCAATGCGATCTACAGACGTATGGGTCGACGGATCGTGGCGCCAGTCGCCCGAGCAGCTCCGTCGCGAGATCATGGATGGCGTACAGCGCTATCTCGACGACTTCGCGCAGACCAAGGCCTACGACAACATCCTCTCTGCCTGCACTTACGCCACATCCACCGTGCCTCGCTTTGCCGCCGAGGGCCAGTATTGCGTCCAGGCGCGTGACGCCTGCTGGGATGTCGTGGCGAGCATTGAGGCCGAGGTTATGGCAGGCAATCGCCCGGCGCCTTCTGGCTTCGAGGATATCCGCGCCGAGCTTCCGGCTCTGAGCTGGCCGGCTAACCTAGACGAGGCACTTGCCCTATGATCCTGCACGCACTGCTTCAATGGTCCTGGCTGATCCTTGCGCGACTGGCCGGCATCGTGACCGGCCTTTTAGTGGTCGCCCTTGCTATCCCGTTCCGAGTCAATACCGTGTCGCTGAGTGATGGCCGGGCGATCGTGAACCTGCCGCGCTGGGCCTGGCTGTGGGGTAACGACTTCGACGGCCTGCTGGGCGACAAGCGAGGATGGTGGGCGGCCAATACGCCATTCGGCTGGGCAGTCGATTCCTTCGCGGCCATGTGGTGGTGGGCGGCCCTCCGCAACCCAGCGAACAACATGCGCCTGCTCGATGCCTTCTCCGCTCCAGTGGTCGACAGCAAGATCAGCTATCGCGGGCGCTACACCGTCGAGGATAAGTCCGGCATGGGCGGCTGGCAGTTCGTCATCGTCGAGAACGACGGCAAGCGCTGGTATGGCTTCTACCTGGTGCATGAGTGGAGCGCCACGCGCGCCTTCGTCATTCGCCTTGGTTTCAAGGTGAAGCCAGGGCATCAGGGTTTAAGCGAGCCGCGCAAGGGGCTGACCTTCAAGCTCAACCCGTTCAAGTCCATCTAGGAGCCCCGCCAGCCGGGGCTTTTTCTTGCTTGGAGTTTCCCATGCACACATCACAGAAGGGGCTTGACCTGATCAAGTCCTTCGAGGGGCTGCGCCTGTCTGCCTATAAATGCCCGGCGGATGTTTGGACGATAGGGTACGGCACCACGGCAGGCGTGAAGGAAGGCCAGACCATCACGAAAAAGCGCGCCGAGGAGCTGCTGCGCGAGGATGTGACTCGTTTCGAGCAGCAGGTCAACCGCATGGTTAATGTCCCGCTGACTCAGGGCCAGTTCGATGCGCTAGTTTCCTTCACCTATAACCTGGGTGCGGCGAACCTCAGCAATTCGACACTGCTTCGCCTGCTCAATGCCGGGCTGTATGCAGATGCAGCACTGCAGTTCGCGCGGTGGAATAAGGCCGGAGGCCAGGTGATGGCCGGACTGTCTCGTCGCCGCGCTGCTGAACAGAAGCTGTTCGAGGAGGGGCTGTGATCGCCCTGCTCAAGCAGTACAAGCTGATCGCCCTGGCATCCGCCGTGCTCGCACTGATGGCGCTTTCTGCTGCCGGGGCGTGGCAGTGGCAGGCCAATAACTACGAACGCCAGATAAGCGAAATCCGGGCGGCAAATGCCGAAGCCGCCCGGGTCGCACTGGCGCAGGCTCGCTCCGAAGAACAGCGCCGACAAACCGCCATCGAGGGAATACGCCGTGACGCACAAGAACAAATCGCCGCGGTTGCCGCTGATGCTGCTGCCGCTGATGACGCTGCTAGCCGGCTGCGCGCACGAGTCGCCGAGCTATCACGCAGACCCGCCAGCTGTGCCGGTGCTGCCGGTGGAGGGGATGCAGCCGGAGAGGCCGGGGATATGCTTGCCCTCGTGTCCAGCCGGCTTGACGAGGCTGCGGGAGAACTTGCTGCTTATGCTGAAAGAGCCGCGAACGCCGGAACAGTTTGCCAGCGATCGTATGAAGCAGTGAGGGGGAATTGAGATTGCCCGGACGGGCTATGGACGGTAGACCGGGACTCCGGCCTCCTGTGCTGCTCGGCACATATCAAGCGTTCCGCGACCGCCGCTGAACGCCACTACGCCGTCTGGCTTGAGGGTCAGCATATAGCGGTTTCGAACTGGGCCAGCTCGGCGACCGAGTGACTTCAAGTCTGCCGGGCAGTCGGTGTGCTTGATGCCGCGAGCCTTCGCCCATTCCTTGGCCAGGCTATCGGCCCCGGGCGCGTCACCCTGGATCACTTCGGCGATGACGCGCAAAGCGTGGACCTTGTCGAGCACTTCGAAAACGCGGGCGCGGTCGGCGTAGTCGCGGCCTCCGCAGACGATGATCCGGACGGGCATAGGAGCTCCGTTATGCGCCGCTGATTTGGGCCAAATCCTGGGGCAATTTTTGGGGCAGAGTACGGTTTTTCGAGGGCCCGTGAGGGCATGCAGCCCAGTAAATACGGGGAGTTTACCCCGCCAAAACCCCCATTAGAACTGCATGGTGAT
>NZ_KK020676.1:1989767-2090883 GCF_000307775.2 Stutzerimonas stutzeri KOS6
GTTGGCGGTGGAGATCAAGGGCTTACCTATCAATGACATGTGGCTGCGTGAATCAGGCTGATACCGATCCGATACCAATACTCAGCGGTCCAGCTCGCTCCGACAGGAGCTGGTCGATCCAGCGATTCTTGAGGTGAATGACAACGGTGGGCGTTTGCGCCTGCTGCCGGATGAATGCGGGGTGGCTACCGAACTTCAGTCGCGCATTGTCGCATAGCTGCACCGGCCGGCGTAAGGACAGCCTGACAAGCTTATGCTGGGCGCTGGACGGGAGAGTACGACGAGGACCGGAAAGCCCATGCGTATGGCTTTCCCGGGAAGCGTCGAGAGCGCTTCGCCTGGCCTCAGTCGCGGTAGAACACCTGCACCAGGTGATAGCCGAACTGGCTCTTTACCGGGCCATGAACTTCGCGCAGTGGCTTCTTGAAGATCACCTGGTCGATGCTGCGTACCATCTGTCCTGGGCGCACCTCACCGAGGTCGCCGCCTTTCTTGCCGGATGGGCAGGTCGAGTACTTGCGCGCCAGCACATCGAAGGCCTCGCCGCTGGCCAGGCGTTTCTTCAATTGCGCGGCTTCGGCTTCTGTCTTGACCAGAATGTGGCGGGCCATGGCTTTGGGCATGCTCGGTGTCCTCGTTCGTGAAGGGCGCGATTGTAGTCCCGTTGCCGTGGAAGTCGACCGCGACGCCATGTCCAGCTGGCCGTTTCGTCTTTTGGGGTTCGACGAGTGGTAGTTCTAAGTTGAATTCTGATAGCGCTAACATCGAGTGAAACAAACACAACAACGGACTCATCGCATGCCATCAATGCAGCCCTCACGGGTACCCGCGCAGCCAGTCCTGGTCATCATGGGTGTCAGCGGTTCCGGCAAGACCGATACCAGCCACGCCGTAGCCGACGCGCTCGGCCTGCCGCACATCGAAGCGGACAACTTTCACCCGGCCGAGAACGTGGCGCGCATGCGCGCCGGCACGCCGCTGTCCGACGCCGACCGCGTGGAGTGGTTGCATGCCCTGATCGGTGAAATGCAGCGCACGCTGGAGGCCGGAAACGGTTTCGTGCTGGCCTGCTCGGCGCTCAAGCGCAGCTACCGGGAATTGCTGCGCAGTGCGGTCCCGGAGCTGCGTTTCGCCCATCTGGCCATCGATTACGAAACCGCGGTGCGGCGCGTTGGCGACCGGGCAGGGCATTTCATGCCGATCTCGCTGGTCGACAGCCAGTTCGCCACCCTCGAATCACCCGAGGGCGAACCCGGCGTATTGACGGTGGATGCCAGTCAACCGCGCGAAGTCGTCTTGCGCCAGATCGTCGAATGGATGCAGGGCGCCGATCTGGACGAGCTTATCGAGACCCGTGTCGATCTGTCTTCGCGTCCGTTTGACAGCGCTACCACTGCGCCGCCACTGACCAATGAGCCGATCTACAGCGGCGCCATGGCCCAGCGCCTCGACCGCCTGACCGACTGGCTGATGGCCGCACTGATGGCCTTCATGGTCATCGTGGTGTTCTCCAGCGTGGTGCTGCGCTATGCCTTCGGCACCGGCTGGACCGGCGCCGAGGAGTTGTCGCGGCTGGCATTCGTCTGGCTGGTCTTCGTCGGTGTTGCCTCCAGCATGCGCCGCGGCGAACTGATGAGTTTCGCCATGCTGCGTGACCGCTGCCCCCGGCTGTTGCGCCGTCTGGTCGATTCGCTCAGCTGGCTGCTGGTGGCGGTTGCAAGTTGCCTGGCGGCCTGGGGCGGCTGGAACCAGATGCAGTTCGGCTGGACCATCAACAGCCCTGTGGTCGGCTATCCGCTGGGCCTGGCGATGTTGCCGGTGGCGGCGAGCATGGTTGCCCTGGTCGCGCTGGCGCTGGTGCAACTGGTCAACGTCTGGCGGCGCGATCAGCCATCGGCCACTGCCGCTGCGAATGTCACCGCGGACTGAAGCGACGCCGCATTCAGAACAATACGGGCACTGCCCAGAGGACCTTGTATGACCGTCGTCGTCTTCCTTTCATCGCTGCTGGGCTTCATGACGCTCGGCATGCCCATCGCCTTCGCGCTGCTGCTGACCGGCTCGGTGCTGATGTGGTACCTGGATTTCTGGGACGTACAGCTCTTGGCGCAGAACCTCCAGGCCGGGGCCGACAGCTTCCCGCTGCTGGCGGTGCCGTTCTTCATCCTGGCCGGCGAACTGATGAATGCCGGCGGCATCTCGCGGCGGATCATCGCCATGGCGCAGGCCTACTTCGGTCACAAGCGTGGCGGCCTGGGCTACGTGGCGATCGCCGCTTCGGTGCTGCTGGCGAGCATGTCCGGCTCGGCCCTGGCCGATACCGCTGCGCTGGCGACACTGCTGCTGCCGATGATGCGCGAGCGCGGTTATCCGCTGAACTCGTCGTCGGGCCTTGTGGCGGCGGGCGGGATCATCGCACCGATCATTCCGCCCTCCATGCCGTTCGTGATCTACGGCGTGGTGACCGGCACGTCGATCAGCCAGCTGTTTCTCGCCGGCATGGTGCCGGGGCTGATCATGGGCATGGGCCTGATCGTCGCCTGGACGCTGATCGCCCGGCGGATCGACGAACCGAAACAGGAAAAGGCCAGCGCCGCCGAGCGCCGTCGTGTGCTGGTCGACGGCGCCGCCGCGCTGATGCTGCCGGTGATCATCGTTGGCGGGCTGCGTGGCGGCCTGTTCACCCCGACCGAAGCGGCGGTGGTCGCCGCCGTCTATGCCCTGGCCGTTTCGACCCTGCTGTATCGCGAGCTGAACTGGGCCGGGCTGGTCGAGGTGCTGACCCGTGCCAGCCGCACCACGGCTTCGGTGATGTTCCTCTGCGCCGCCGCAACCGTGTCGGCGTACATGATCACCCTGGCACAACTGCCCGACGAGATCGCGGCGATGCTCGGGCCGCTGGCGCAGGATCCGAAACTGCTGATGATCGCCATCATGCTGCTGATGATCGCCGTCGGCATGGTGCTGGACCTGACGCCGACCATCCTGATCCTCGGCCCGGTGCTGGCGCCGATCGCGATCAAGGCCGGCATCGACCCGGTGTACTTCGGCGTGATGTTCGTGCTGATCGGTTCCATCGGGCTGATCACGCCACCGGTGGGCACGGTGCTCAACGTGGTCGGCGGCATCGGCCGGCTGCGCATGGAAACCCTGGTGCGTGGCGTCATCCCGTTTTTCCTTATCTATCTGCTGATCGTCGGGCTGCTCATTGCCGTGCCCTCGATCATCACCGTGCCCCTGGCCTGGCTGCGGTAACGCCGGCTTGCAACCCCAACGTCCAACAACAAGAAGGTACCGCATCATGAAACGACTCTTCATCGGCACCCTGGCTGCCGCCTTGCTCGGCAGCACACTCAGCGTCGGCCAGGTTCAGGCGGCGGACGACATCCGCCCACGCATGATCCGCTTCGGCTACGGGCTCAACGAAGACAGCAACCAGGGCAGGGCGGCCAGGCTGCTGGCCGAGCAAGTCGCCAAGGCCTCGGACGGCAAGCTCAAGGTGCGCACCTTCGCCTCTGCCAGCCTCGGTTCCGACGACCAGATGCAGAACGCGCTGATCGGTGGCGCGCAGGAAATGATGGTCGGCTCGACCGCGACGCTGGTCGGCATCAGCAAGGAGATGGCGGTGTGGGATACGCCGTTCCTGTTCAGCGATCCGCGCCAGGCCGATCAGGTACTGGACGGCCCGGTAGGTCGGCAGGTCATGGACAAGCTCGAGGAAAAGGGTCTGGTCGGCCTGGTCTACTGGGAGAACGGCTTTCGCAACGTGACCAACAGCGCGCGGCCGATCGACAGGCTCGAGGACTTCGACGGCGTCAAGCTGCGCGTGATGCCCAACCCGGTGTTCATCGACACCTTCAAGCGCATGGGCGCCAACGCAGTGCCGCTGCCGTTCTCCGAGCTGTTCACCGCGCTGGAAACCAAGGCGGTCGACGGCCAGGAAAACCCCTACAACACCATCCTGTCCTCCAAGTTCTATGAAGTGCAGAAGTACCTGAGCGTGACCAATCACGTCTACAGCCCCTGGATCGTCACGGTGTCCAAGCGCTGGTGGGACGGCCTTTCGCAAACCGAGCAGGGCATCATCATGGACGCCGCGGAGAAGGCCCGCGATGCCGAGCGCGAGGACACCCGTCGCGAGGCCAGCCAGGCGCTGGCAGCACTGAAGGAGCGTGGCATGCAGATCAACGAGGTCAGCCCTGAGGAAATCCAGCGCATGCGCGAACAGGCGAAGCCGGCGATCCAGACGGTGATCGATACCGTCGGCCAGGATCTGTTCGACCAGGTGCAGGCCGAAGTCGAAAAGGCCGCGCGCTAGGAGCCGAGCGGCACCTGCCCGCTGCTAGAATCCGCCGCTTTTGACAATGGAACGCGCATGACCACACGCCGCCGCCGCTCTGCCGAGCGGGTAACCCTCTCGGATGTCGCACGTAGCGCCGGCTGCTCACTGATGTCGGCGTCCCGTGCGCTGTCGCAGCCGGAGCTGGTTTCGGATGCGTTGCGTGAGCGCGTCGAGCTGGCGGTCAAGGCGCTGGGCTACGTACCGCACCCGGCGGCGCGCAGCCTGGCCAGCTCGCGTTCCAATCTGGTGGCGGTGATCATCCCTTCGCTGTCCAACGCGGTGTTCGTCGACACCGTCGAGGCCATCCAGCGCGTCCTGATGCCGGCCGGCTACGAAATGATGATCGGCGTCAGCCACTATCGTCCCGAGGAAGACGAGCGGCTGCTACGCGCCTATCTGGCCCATCAGCCGGCGGGCCTGCTGATCACGGGTTTCGAGCGCAGCGACGCCGCGCGTGCGGTGCTGGCCAACTACAGCGCACCGTTGGTGACGCTGATGGAGCTGAGCGAGCGGCCGGACGACTATTGCGTGGGTTTCTCGCAACTGGAAGCCGGCGTGGCCATGACCCGCACCTTGCTCGAGCGCGGCTACCGTCACGTCGCCTTCGCCGCGGCGCAGCTCGACCCTCGGACCCTGCAGCGCGCCGAAGGCTTCCGCCAGGCGATGCGCCAGGCCGGCCGCTACGAACCGACGCTGGAACTGCTGACGCCGCAACTGTCTTCCATCGGGCTGGGCGCGGAGCTGCTCGATCGGCTGCTGGCGCAGCATCCAGAGATCGACGCTGTGTTCTTCAACAACGACGATCTGGCCCTCGGCGCGCTGTTTCGTGCCCGTCAGCTGGGGCTGGACGTGCCGGGACGGCTGGCGATCGCCGGTTTCAACGATCTGCCGGCGGCGGCCTGGATGCACCCGGCGCTGAGCACCGTACGCACCCGTCGCGGCGAAATCGGCGAACTGGCCGCGCAGATGCTGCTGAGCCTGATGCGTGGCCAGCAGCCGCCCGAGCGGCGTATCGACGTGGGCTTCGAAGTGGTCATGCGCGACAGCGCCTGAGGCGGGCGTCCGGTACCCGCCAGCGAGTCAGACCTGGCTTTGCTGCGCAGTGACTTGTTGTGCGATCTCGATCATCTGCTCGCGCATCCAGCGGTTGGCCGGGTCCTGGTCGGTGCTTTCATGCCAGTAAATGTGGGTTTCCAGCGGCGTGATATCCACCGGAAGGTCGACCTGGTGCAGGTTGTGGCGGCGTGCGAAGCGCTCGGGAACGGTCACCGCCATGTCGGTCTGGTCGATTACCTGGGTCGCCATCAGATAGTGCTGTGAGCGCAGGGCGATCTTGCGCTGCAGGCCCATCTTGCCCAACGCCAGGTCCACCAGGCCCAGGCCGCTGCGGCGGCTGGAAATGTGGATGTGCGACAGCGACAGGTACTGCTCCAGGGTCAGCTTGTCCTTGGCCAGCGGGTGGCCACGGCGCATGGCGCAGATGTAGCGATCTTCCAGCAGCTTGACGTGACGTACCTGCGGGTCGGTGTTGAGCGGTGCGTCCATGGCGAAATCCAGGCGACCGGCAGCCAGTTCCTTGGTAGTTTCGCGGCGCTTGGCCAGCATGCTCTCGATCTTCACGTTTGGCGCCAGACGGCGCAGGCGCTGGAACAGCGGCGGCAGCATCACCGCCTCGGTGAGGTCGGTCATGCTGATGCGGAAGGTCTTGTTCGCCTGCGCCGGGCTGAAGGTGCGGCTTTCCTGCACCGACACCCGCAACAGCTGCAGTGCATTGCGCACCGGACCGATGATGTTCTGCGCCATTGGGGTCGGCACCATGCCCTGCGCGGTGCGCACGAACAGTGGATCGTTGAAGGTTTCGCGCAGGCGGGCGAGGGCGTTGGAAACGGCGGGTTGGGTAATACCGACGATCTGCCCGGCACGCGTAAGGTTCGCTTCGGTGTAGATGGCGTCGAAAACGATGAAAAGATTCAGGTCGACCTTGTTCAGGTTCATTGTTGTGCTCTCCGGCATATAACGGATGCGCCGATCATATATCGGTTATGAATGTTTATACACGGGGAAAATAGCTTCGATAGATCAATGAGCGTCCACTAGCATCCTGGCTACAAAACATTACCTGCAGAAGGTCGTCGCCATGGATTTCGCCTACTCCCCGAAGGTTCAAGAGCTCAGAGAGCGTGTGCAAGCGTTCATGGACGCTCACGTCTATCCCGCCGAAAAGGTCTTCTATCAGCAGGTCGCCGAAGGGGATCGCTGGCAGCCGACCGCCATCGTCGAGGAACTCAAGGCCAAGGCCAGGGCAGAGGGATTGTGGAACCTGTTCCTCCCGGAGTCGGAACTGGGCGCCGGCCTGACCAATACCGAATACGCACCGCTGGCCGAAATCATGGGCAGCTCGGGCCTCGGACCGGAGGCTTTCAACTGCTCGGCGCCGGATACCGGAAACATGGAGGTACTGGTGCGCTATGGCAGTGAGGCGCAGAAGAACGAGTGGCTGGAACCGCTGCTGCGCGGCGAGATCCGTTCCGCCTTCGGCATGACCGAGCCCGCGGTGGCCTCCTCGGACGCGACGAACATGCAGGCTCGCGCCGTGCGTGAGGGCGACGAGTGGGTGATCAATGGTCGTAAATGGTGGACCTCAGGTGCCTGCGATCCGCGCTGCAAGGTGATGATCTTCATGGGCCTGACCAATCCCGATGCACCGCGCCACGCGCAGCATTCGATGATCCTGGTGCCGATGGATGCACCGGGCGTGAAGGTGTTGCGCGCGCTGCCGGTGTTTGGCTACGACGATGCCCCGCATGGGCATGCCGAGGTGCTGCTGGAAAACGTTCGCGTGCCGTACGACAACGTCATCCTTGGCGAAGGCCGCGGCTTCGAGATTGCCCAGGGTCGCCTCGGCCCAGGCCGCATTCACCACTGCATGCGCTCGATCGGCGTCGCCGAACGCGCCCTCAAGCTGATGTGCGAGCGCTCGGTCAGCCGCACCGCCTTCGGCAAGCCGCTGGCGCGCCTGGGTGCCAACTTCGACCACATCGCCGAGTGCCGCATCGAGATCAACATGGCGCGTCTGCTGACCCTGAACGCGGCCTACATGATGGATACGGTGGGCAACAAGATCGCCGCCAGCGAGATCGCGCAGATCAAGGTGGTCGCGCCTAACGTGGCGCTGAAGGTTATCGACCGGGCCATCCAGATCCACGGCGGCGCAGGCGTTTCCGAGGACTTCCCGCTGGCCCACTGGTACGCGATGCAGCGTACGTTGCGGCTGGCCGATGGCCCGGATGAGGTGCATCGCGTGGCTATCGCCCGCCACGAACTGGGCAAGTACGTGCCGCGGGACATGCTGCGCAGCCGCTGATCGGGCCGGGTCCAGGGCTGCCCGGCCGGTAGCCCTGGATCAGTAGAGCCAGATTTCCACGCGGCGATTTTTCACCCGGCCGCGGTCCGCTTCGTTAGAAGCGACTGGAAGTTCTGCTCCCATTCCCTTGATTTCCTTCAGATAGACACCGCGTCTGTTCAATTCGCGACGGACTGCCATCGCGCGCAGCTTGGACAGCAGCGCGGTGCGCGAGGGATCGCTTTTCGCATCGCCGAAGCCGACCAGTACCGCGCTGCCGGTGAGTTTGTCGCGACTGCGCAGGTAAGCGGCGACCCGTTCCAGATCGCGCTGGGCCTTGTTGTCCAGCTGGGCGCTGCCTTCCTCGAAGCGGAAATTCACCGTCAGTCGTTCGGCCTCGTTCGCCAGCTGCTGGTAGAAGGCAGGCATGTCGGCCTGCGCCGTCTGGCGAATCGCCTCGATGTGCTGGGCCACATAACCGGATTGCTCGACGATGCGCTGTCCGGCGTCACTGTGAGTGAAGTCGATGAGGGCCCGCGTCCAGTCGGACTGTGTGGTCGGATTTGCATAGAGGAACAGCCGGCGCGACAGCGGGTAGTCTTCGGTCGCAATCAGCGCGCGGTGGGGCAGCATGGGCTGGGATTCGCCGTCGGCTATGGCCAGGGCCTTGGCCTTGCCCAGCGAAGCAAGGCCGGTGAAGCCGATGGCACCGGCGTCCAGGGTGACCGCGCGGGACAATTCGTCGTTCGATTCGTAGCGTCTCGCCCCAGTCCAGAGCGTCTTGCCCTGGCGCGCCAGCACCAGTTCGTTGAAGGTGTCGTAGGTGCCGGAGCGATCATCGCGTGCGTGCAGCCGGACGGGCAGGTCTGGCCCGCCCAGTTCACGCCAGTTGCGAATTTCGCCTGCGAACAGTGCAGCCAGCTGGGCGGTGCTCAGGGAGGTCAGCGGATTGCCCGGATGCACCACGATGGCAAGGCCGTCGATGGCCACGACCTGCTCTGCGCCGGCGCTGCGCATGTCGCCCAGTTCGCTCAGCTCGGCGCGCTCGCTGGCCTTGATCGGCCGGGAGGCAGCGGCAAGATCGCCCTGGCCGTTCTTCAGGCCGGCGAAACCGGTTCCGGTACCATGCGCGGCGACTGTCGCATGCACCGGCCTGCCATCCGCCGTGCGCGCGCTGATGCGCTGCTCATTCTCCACATTGGTCGGGTGGATGCCGACCTCTCGAAGGCCCTCGGCTTCGAACAGGCCGGCGATGAGCATCGGCGCCAGCTTGGCGCCCACGGTATTGGAACCGTTGATGCTCAGCGCCGCCGACCCGTCAGTGGGGATCGGCAAGGCAGCGATGCTGGTCTCCGAGAGTCCACCACCGAGCATGATCAATAGCAGGGGCAACAGCCGGGTCCGGAACCGTCCAGCGATACGTGGCGTCATCTTGCGACCTCCTTGTAGAAGGTCGCGAGATTAAGACGATTCGGTTACTGACAAATGACAGCGGGCCGGGCGTTGCCGGAACTGTGCCAGAGTCGCGGTCAGCGCACTTCGATCCATACCGGACAGTGATCCGAGGGCTTGTCCATCGCACGGATGTCGTAATCGATGCCACAGCCGGTGACCCGCTCGTGCAGCGCTGCCGTGGTCAGGATGTAATCGATGCGCAGGCCGCGGCGTGGCTCGTCCTCGAAGCCGCGGCTGCGATAGTCGAACCAGCTGAAACGGTCCGCGACCTCAGGGTTGAGGGTGCGGAAGCTGTCCTGCAGCCCCCAGTTCTTGAGTCGCTCAAGCCACTCGCGCTCTTCCGGCAGGAAGCTGCACTTGCCGGTGCGCAGCCAGCGCTTGGCATTGACTTCACCGATACCGATGTCGCAATCCTGTGGCGAAATGTTGAAATCGCCCATCAGCGCCAATGCTTCGTCCGGCTTGAATCGCTGTTCGAGCAATGCCAGCAGGTCGGCATAGAACTTGGTCTTGGCGGGAAATTTCAGCGGATGCGCCCGGCTTTCGCCCTGCGGGAAGTAGCCGTTCATGACGGTTACCGATTGGCCATCGGCATCGGCAAAGCGGCCCCAGATGAAGCGTTTCTGTGACTCCTCGCCATCATTGGGAAAGCCCTTGTGTATCTCGAGCGGGGCCTGGCGCGAGAGCAGGGCGACGCCATAGTGGCCTTTCTGCCCGTGGTAATGCACGTGATAGCCGAGCGCCTCGATTTCTGCCTGCGGGAACTGCTCGTCGGCGACCTTGGTTTCCTGCAGGCCGATGACATCGGGCTGGTACTTGTCGATGATCGTGGAAAGTTGATGAGGTCGGGCGCGTAACCCATTGATATTGAATGAAACGATCTTCATAAGTAGTCCGTAAGTTGCCTGCTGGATGCTTGAGCTGCGCAGCGAGTGGGCGCTTTGCTCAGGGCGGGCGAAAGGCCGTGATTCTAGTGATACCAGCTCGCTCGTGCCAGGTGGGAACGGCTTCCGGTCGCAGTTGCCGTGCGCGTCCCTGGTCCGCTGGCGTGGCAGGGCGTAGCAAGCGCTGCTAAGTTGCAATCATCCTTCAGAACAACCGGAGTCGCCATGCCGATGTCTGCCGAGGTTCGCATGCTCGATAGCGGTTACGACCGCGAAGCCCGCTCGCTGCTGTATCACGCCTACCGTCACGAGCCCACCTTCGCCTATCTGTTCGAGGCCGACCGTCCGGGCTACCAGCGGCGCGTACGGGCCACGGTGCGCGAGTTGGTGAACCAGCATTTCCTCCAGCAGCAGCCGGCGCTGGGTCTGCTGCTGGATGACCGGCTGATTGCCGTCGCGCTGATTGCACCGCCACAACGCCGCCTGGATATCACCGAAAGCTGGGCCTGGCGGGCGCGGATGCTGCTGACGGCCGGGTTTCGCTGCACGCGGCGCTATCTGGATTATCACGTTGCGGTGCTTGCCTGCGTGCCCACCGGTGCGGTGCATCTGCTGCCCTTGATGGGCGTGCATCCGCGTTTTCAAGGGCAGCATTATGGCGAGCAGCTGCTGGAGGCCGTACACCAATGGTGCGCCGAGGACGAAACGTCCCAGGGGCTGGTGGTCGATACCGGTAACCCGCGTTACCTGAATTTCTATCAGCGTCAGGGCTATGAGGAGATCGGCCAGATTGCGGTCGGGCCGGTGGTGGAACACATCTTTTTCCACCCGGCGCCACGGCGCCTGGAAGCGGTGCGTTAGGCCGGAGCGAATTTTTTGCCGGGCGAGCCGGTCTGACGGGTCTGAAGCTATGCGATGTCAGCCGATGCCCATCTTCCGCAAAATTGCCTCACACACCGTCTCGCCCGGGGCCTCGGGCATGCCAGGCAGCTCGTGCTAGCATTGCGCGCCATGAGCAGAACGAACCGAATCGGCCCGCTGGCAGCCGCGTTCCTGATGTTGTGCGGTATCCCGGCCAGCGCCGCTGAGCTCGACGTTCGTATCGAGCCGGAGAACCGCGCACTCCGGGAAAACATCGAAAACTATATAGGCGACCTCGGTGATCGCGATGCGCGCGAGCTGCTGCGCTACGGCAGGGTAGCCCAGCGCCAGGCGGAGAAGGCGCTGCAAGCGCTGGGTTACTACCGCAGCCGCATTCGAAGCGACGTACGTGAAGGTGACGAGCCGACTCTGGTGCTGCGCGTGCAGGCCGGCGAGCCGGTGCGCCTGCGTAGCATCAGCGTCCGTCTGGAAGGGCCGGCCGCCGAGTTTCCCGGTTTCAGCGTCGACCAGCGCAGCTTGCGCCAGGGTGACGTACTCCATCACGGGCGCTACGAGGACGTGAAGCAGCAGTTCCTCAACCAGGCTTCGCGCTTCGGCTATTTCGATGGGCGTTTCACCCGCCAGCGGCTGGCGGTCGATCCGCGGGATAATGCCGCCGATATCGAGTTGCTGTTCGACAGCGGGCCACGTTACCGCCTGGGCGATGTGCGCTTCGAAGGCGATGCGCCGTTCGATGACGAGCTGCTTGCCCGCATGGTGCCGTTCGACGCCAATACGCCGTACGACTCCGAATTGATTGCGGAACTGACTCAGGCGCTGCAATCGAGCGGCTACTTCGAGGGCGTGCGGGTCGACGCCAACCCCGGCAGTGCCAACCAGCAGCGCATCCCGGTGGCGGTCAGCCTGGTGACGCGAAAGCCGCGCACCTTTGGCCTGGGACTGGGTTACTCCACCGATGTCGGCCCGCGCGTACGGCTGGACTGGACGCGCCACTGGGTCAACCCGCAGGGGCACAGCTATGGCGCCGAGACGGAGCTCTCGGCGCCGCGGCAGAATGTCGGACTCTGGTACGACATCCCGCTCGACCCGCCATTGACCGACAAGCTGCGCTTCGTTGGCGGCTACCAGTACGAAGAGATCGCCGGCACCGACAGCCTGAGCCGCCTGCTCAGGCTTGGCCCGGAATGGCACAGCCAGCTGTCCAGTGGCTGGCTGCGAGTGGTTTCCCTGAAATGGCAGCATGAGGAGTATCGCCTCGGCGACGATTCCGGGATCAGTACGCTGCTGATGCCTGGCGTGGCCTACAGCTATCTTCGCAGCGACAACCGGATCGATCCGAGTCATGGCTACCGCCTGCAGTTCGAGGTGGCCGCGGCCAAGGCCGGCGTGCTGTCGGACGCGGACCTGGTGCATGCCAACATGCTGGTGCGCGGGCTGACCACAGTGGGGCGGCGGCATCGCTTTCTCGGGCGGGTACAGCTCGGTGGCAACTGGACCGACGAATACGTCAACGTGCCGCCTTCGCTACGCTATTTCGCCGGTGGCGACCAGAGCGTGCGTGGCTACGACTACCAGAGTCTGTCGCCGAGCAACTCCGATGGCGACAAGATCGGTGGCCGTTACCAGTTCGCCGTCAGTGCCGAGTATCAGTATTCGATCGCCGAGAAATGGCGTATCGCGACCTTCGTCGATCAGGGCAACGCATTCAACTCGCTGGAAATCCCCACCCTCAAGAGCAGTGTCGGGGTCGGTGTGCGCTGGGTTTCGCCAGTCGGCCCGATCCGCGTCGACGTGGCCCATCCGCTGGATAGCGAAGGCGGCGTGCGGCTGCACTTTTCCATGGGGCCTGAGCTGTGAGGCGCGTCGGCCGGGGGATCGCCCTGACGCTGCTAGGCCTGGTTCTGCTGCTGGTGCTGACGCTTGGCTTGCTGCTCGGCACCACCAGCGGCAGTCGCTGGCTGCTGACCCTGGTGCCGGGGCTGACGGTCGAAGCGTTCGATGGCCGACTCGGGCAGCGCTGGCAGGCCGAGCGGCTGATCTGGGAGCAGGGCGGCAGCCGCGTCGAGGTCAGCCAGCCTGGTCTTGCCTGGTCGCCGTCTTGCCTGCTCAAGCGCACGCTGTGCATCGACGAGCTGGTCAGTGGTGACATCGACCTGCGTTTCCCGCCCAGCGAGCCGGAGCCCGACGCGGAGCCTTTCAGCCTGCCGGAAATCCATCTGCCGTTGGCGCTGCAGGTCGAGCGGGTCGACATCGGCCGGCTACGCCTGAACGACACCGAGCAGCTGCGGCGCCTGCAACTGCGCGCGAACTGGCACGCCGAGGGGTTGGATATCCAGCGGCTCGACGTGCTCAGGAGTGACATTGACCTGTCGCTGAGCGGCCGGCTGCAGCCCAGCGGTGATTGGCCGTTGACGCTGGGCGGACAGGCAGCGTTGCAGTCGCCGGACGAGCAGCCCTGGGCGCTGATGATCGCCGTCGAGGGTGAGCTACGCGAGCAACTGCACGTGCAGATGCAGAGCCAGGGTTATCTCGATGGCACGCTCAGCGGCCAGTTGCGACCGCTCGACGAGCAACTTCCGGCAACCATCAGGCTGCATGCCGATGCCTTCAAGGCCTTGCCCGACCTGCCGGACACCTTGCGCCTGCACGACCTCGAGCTGACTGCGAGCGGCAATATGGCGGAGGGCTACCGTGTGCTGGGCACCACCCACCTGCCCGCTGACGCTGGCGCCGTGGGCGTGGCGCTCGAAGGTGTGGTCAGCCCGAGTGGCGCGCAGCTCGACGTGCTGGAACTGGACGCCGGCGAGCAGCGTGCCATCCGGCTGAGCGGCGATGTGGACTGGCAGGACGGCCTCGCCGCGAATGCCGAGCTGTCGTGGCGCGACTTCCCCTGGCAGCGGCTCTATCCGCAGATCGAAGAGCCGCCAGTGACGCTGCGCCAGCTCAAGGCCCAGATCCAGTACGTCGATGGCAACTACCTGGGCAATTTCGAATCTGCCATGAGCGGTCCGGCAGGCGACTTCACGCTGAACAGCCCGGTTAGCGGCAACCTTGAAACCGTGCATCTGCCGCAGCTGCAATTGCGAGCCGGGCAGGGTAGTGCAAGCGGTTCGCTCAGTATCGGTTTTGCCCAGGGCATCGACTGGAAGGCGGACCTGGCCCTCAGCGATCTCGATCCGGCCTACTGGCTGGCCGAACTGCCGGGCAGGCTCGGCGGTTCGCTGCGCAGCCAGGGTGCGCTGCGTGATGAGCGCCTGCAGGCCGAAGCGAGCCTCGACATTGCTGGCCGCCTGCGCGGGCAGCGCGCCCAGTTGCAACTGCAGGTCAGCGGCGAGGACGATCGCTGGGACGTGCCCGGCATCAATGTGCGCATGGGTGACAACCGTATCCACGGACGTGGCCGCTGGGGGCCGACACTGGATGGTCGGGTGCAACTGGAACTGGTCCGTCTGGCCCAGCTCTGGCCAGACCTGAGTGGGCAGCTCAGCGGGCAGGTCCTGCTGAGCGGCACGGCCGCTGCGCCGAGCGGGCGCGCCGAGCTGAACGGGCGCCGGCTCGGCTATCAGGACCACCGGCTGCGTCGCCTCGGTCTTCAGGGCGAGCTGTCCGCTGGCGAGCGTGGCCGTCTGACGCTGAACGCCCAGCGCATTCGTGCAGGCGAAACCGAACTCGGAACCTTGCAGGTCGATGCCGCCGGAACGGCCGAGAAGCACCAGGCTGAGGTGACTCTGCAGGGGCCGTTGCTGGATCTGGTGCTGGGCTTCGACGGCGGGTTGCGTGGCGCCGACTGGATAGGTCGGCTGTCGCGCGGCGAGCTCAGGGCAAAGCAGCAGGACTGGGCATTGCAGCGTCCCGCTGCGCTGCAACGGCTTGCCGACGGCAGGCTCGAGCTCGGTGCGCACTGCTGGCAGTCCGGGCCGGCGAGCCTTTGTGCCGAGGACCAGCGGCTGCTGCCCGATCCACGCATCCGCTATCGTCTGCGCGACTTTGGCTTGCAATCGCTGGCCGAATACCTGCCCGAGGATTTCCGCTGGCAGGGCGAGTTGAACGCCGATGTCGAACTGGATCTGCCCGCCAGCGGACCGACGGGGCGTGTGCTATTGACTGCCGGGCCTGGTGTCCTGCGCATTCGGGAAGCCGAGGTCTGGCACGACTTCCCTTACCAGACGTTGTCGCTCAACAGCCGTCTGTTACCGGAGCGGATCGACAGTGAACTGCGTTTCCGCGGCGATGAGCTGGGCGAGCTCGACCTGCAGCTGCATATCGACCCGCGCCCGGAAACCATGCCGATCGATGGTGAGTTTCGCCTGGGCGGGCTCGATCTGGCCATCGCCCGGCCCTTCATGCCCATGGTCGAGCGGCTCAACGGAGAACTGAACGGCAGCGGCCAACTGGCCGGCAGCCTGCAGCAGCCCAGGCTGAACGGTCAGCTGCTGTTGACGGGAGGCGAAATAGCCGGCAGCGAACTGCCCACCACCTTCGAACAGTTGCGGATGCGCATGCTGATCGAGGGTGAACGCCTTGCCGTCGATGGCGACTGGCATGCCGGAGAAGAGGGGCGTGGCACCCTGAGCGGCGTGGTGGACTGGGCCGACGAGCTGGATCTGGACCTGGCCATCAGGGGCAGTCGCCTGCCGGTGGTGGTCGAGCCCTATGCAGAACTCGAAGTGGAGCCCGACCTGCGCGTCGAGCTGAGTGGTCGGGAGCTGCTGCTGAGCGGGCGCGTGCAAGTGCCGCGCGGCGCCATCACGGTGCGCGAGCTGCCGCCGACGACGGTAAAGGTTTCCGAGGACACGGTGATCGTCGGTCGTGAAGCCGAGGAACCGGCAACGCCGCTGGCCATGAGGATGGATGTCGATGTCGAGGTGGGCCAGGATCGCCTGCGCTTCTCCGGCTTCGGTCTCACCGCCGACCTCGCGGGTTACCTGCATATTGGCGATAACCTCGATGCGCGCGGTGAGCTGCAACTGAACAATGGCCGTTATCGCGCTTATGGCCAGCGTCTCACCATTCGCCGTGCGGAACTGCTGTTTACCGGTGTGCTCAGTCAGCCATTCCTCAATATCGAAGCGATTCGCCGAATCGATGCCGAGAACGTGGTCGCCGGGTTGCGCATCACCGGCAGCGCGGAGCAGCCACGGATCGATGTCTTCTCCGAGCCGGCCATGAGCCAGGAACAGGCGCTGGCCTATCTGGTGCTCGGCCGGCCGCTGGGCGGCGATACGGGGGACAGCAACCTGCTGGCACAGGCGGCTCTGGGACTTGGCCTGGCGGGCAGTTCGTCGATCACCGGCAGCCTGGCGCAGCGACTGGGCATCCAGGACTTCCAGCTCGATACCGAGGGCACGGGTGCCGCCACCAGCCTGGTTGCCACCGGGCGGCTGACCGATCGCCTGGCGCTGCGTTACGGCGTCGGTGTATTCGAGCCCTCCAATACCATCGCCCTGCGTTACCAATTGACCCGCCGGCTGTTTCTCGAGGCTGCCAGCGGACTGGCCAGCTCCCTCGATCTGTTCTACCGGCGCAACTTCTAGCCATTGCGCCGCCACGGCTGTCCTGGTGCACCGAGACGAGTCCCGGGCGCTTGACCGGGCGGGGCGGGACGGCGCACCAGGGCGCAGCGTTCGCCACTGGCGTACGCACCAGACTGGGCTACGCTGAGGCCACTTTGCCCGCGTTTACGATTGGCGCGGGTATGGGCTATCGGGATCTGACCGCTCGGTCTGGTCTACGCGTCGATTCGACCATCGAATCTGGCGTGATTGTCACAGTTCCAATCGGTATATCCAGTGGTAGCATCGGTTCTTCCGACTGTCGCGGTCGCGACGCTACAGCGCTCTAGCACGAGTCTTGCAGCGCTGGCGTACCTCGGGTCCTACAGGACCGGGAGGACTGATCGGAATCGTCGTTACCTGGTCGCTGAAAAACCACCGCCACAAGCGTCATGTTTTTCAACGGCTCCATGGTGACGCGGCCCAAACGCGAGGGAACTCGCCGATAAGAAATAAGGTGAACGAATGGAATTTCTGAACAATCTCGTCAATGGCGTCAACGGGCTCGTCTGGGGCCCGCCCATGCTGGTGCTGATCCTTGGAACCGGCCTGTTCTTGATGGTCATGCTCAAGTTCATGCCGCTGACCCGTATCGGCACGGGCTTCGCTCTGATGTGGCGCGGTCGCGCCAAGGGTGACGATTCGACCGGAGAAATCAGCCCGTTCCAGGCGCTGATGACGTCCCTGGCTGCTACGGTGGGAACAGGGAACATCGCGGGTGTGGCTACCGCGATCTTCCTGGGCGGCCCCGGCGCGCTGTTCTGGATGTGGTGTACGGCGCTGGTCGGCATGGCCACCAAGTACTGCGAGGTCGTGCTGGCGGTTCATTACCGTGAAAAGGATGATCGTGGCGAGCATGTCGGCGGCCCGATGTATGCCATCAAGAACGGTCTCGGCAAGAAGTGGGTCTGGCTCGGTACCGCCTTCGCCATCTTCGGTGGCCTGGCGGGCTTCGGCATCGGCAACATGGTGCAGGTCAACAGCATGGCCCACGCGCTGGAAACCACCTTCTCGGTGCCGCTGTGGGCGACCGGTCTGATTACCATGGTGATCGTCGGCCTGGTGATCCTCGGCGGTATTCGCCGCATCGGTGTGGTCGCCGCGTCGCTGGTACCGTTCATGTGCCTGGCGTACCTGATCGCCGCTGCCGTGGTGCTGGTAGTCAATGCCTCGGCGATTCCCGCAGCGTTCGACCTGATCTTCACCCATGCCTTCACGCCGATCGCCGCGACCGGTGGCTTCGCCGGCGCTGCGGTCATGGCCGCGATTCGCTTCGGTGTTGCCCGCGGCATCTTCTCCAACGAGGCGGGCCTCGGTACCGCCGGTATCGCCCAGGCCGCCGGCACCACCACCAGTTCGGTGCGCTCGGGCATGATCGGCATGCTGGGGACGTTCATCGACACCATCATCGTCTGCTCGATGACCGGTCTGGCGATCATCTGCACGGGCGTCTGGACCAGCGGCGAAAGCGGCTCAGCGCTCTCCGCAGCGGCCTTCGAGTCGGCCATGCCGGGTGTCGGTGGCATCATCCTGACCATTGCGCTGGTAGTCTTCGCCTTCACCACCATCCTTGGCTGGAGCTATTTCGGCGAGAAGTGCTGGGAGTTCCTGGTCGGCACCCGGGCCATCTGGCCCTTCCGCGTGATCTGGGTTCTGGCGGTGCCGTTCGGTGCCATCGCCCAGCTCGACTTCGCCTGGCTGTTGGCCGACACCCTCAACGGCCTGATGGCGATCCCCAACCTGATCTCGCTGCTGCTGTTGAGTCCGGTAGTGGTGAAGCTGACCAAGGAGTATTTCGCACGTAGCTGATGTTACCCGGCGCGGGCGCTGTTCAATAAGTCCTGCGCCGGCTCCGGCGCTATGGCAAGCTTCCAAGGCCGTGCAGATCGTCGATCTTCACGGCCTTCCTTTTTCTGACCAACCCTGTCGAGGGATACAACAATGACCGAAGTTACGCTGCGTGGCACACCCATCTTGGTGGCCGGCGACTTCCCGCAAACCGGCCAGCAGGCCAAGCCCTTCCGTCTGGTCGGTGGCGATCTCGCCGATGTCGAGCTGGCGGCGTTCGCCGGCAAGCGCAAGGTGCTGAACATATTCCCCAGCATCGACACGCCGACCTGTGCCACGTCGGTGCGCAAGTTCAACGCGCAGGCCAACGCGCTGCAGAACACGGTGGTGCTGTGCATCTCCGCCGACCTGCCATTCGCGCAGAAACGCTTCTGCGGCGCCGAGGGGCTGGAGAACGTGATCAACCTGTCCACCATGCGTGGCAGCGAGTTCCTCGAGGACTACGGCGTCGCCATCGCAAGCGGCCCGCTGGCCGGCGTTGCCGCTCGCGCGGTAATCGTGCTGGACGAGCAGGATCGCGTGCTGCATAGCGAACTGGTCAGCGAGATCGGTAGCGAGCCGGACTATGAGGCGGCTATCGCGTCCCTTGCCTGATCGGCTGCGCTGACAAAGACGGCGAGCTGCCTTACCGGCGCTCGCCGTTTCGTTTTTCTGGCGACAGAAATCCATCGAAAAGGGCAAAACCGCCTGTCGAGGTCAATTAGCGGATTGCCTTCACGGCAACTAGCTTCTGCATGCCGCCCGGATTCAGGACTACAGGGGTGAGCAGGAGCCTGCAAACGTCGCAAATCGACTTTTTTGTAAAAATCTTTTTGCACGGTTGCTGTCATAGAGCTGATGCCCATTTGAATGGATTCAGTTATGCCTAACTCAGATATCAAAAGAATCGGTATATCCGGAACCGGAATGATCGCTTACGGCATCGTTCGGTTGATCAAGCAACATTATCAGGACATGGAGATTTCTCGCGTCCTGACTCGCCGCCCGCTTTTTTCCCTGACCGACTTCCCGCTGACAGACGTACTGACCAACTCGCTGGACGAGCTGATCGATCATTCGGACCTGATCATCGAATGCAGCGGCGATGTATTCCATGGGACATCCGTGATCGAGCGCGCCTTCGAGGCCGGATTGCAGGTCGTGACCGTGAATGCCGAATTGCAGGTGACCACGGGGTCCTATCTGGCAGGCAAGGGCTTCATCACCGAAGCGGAGGGTGACCAGCCGGGCTCGCTTGCCGCCTTGCGCGAGGACGCCCTGCAAATGGGTTTCCAGCCGCTGGTCTACGGCAACATGAAGGGCTACCTGAATCATGATCCTTCGCCGGAGGACATGGTCTACTGGGCCAACCGACAAGGGATCAGCGTCGACCAGACGACCTCGTTCACCGATGGCACCAAGGTGCAGATCGAGCAGGTGATCATCGGCAACGGGCTCGGTGCGACGATTACCCGGCAAGGCATGGAGGGCCTGGCTTCCACCAACCTGGACGACAGCGCCAGCCTGCTCGGAATGATGGCCGAACGGGCGGGACAGCCTATCGTGGATTACGTGATTCCCTCCGGTTATCCGGCCGGTGGCGTATTCCTGGTCGGCAGGCATGATCAAGACCAGGCGCGTGCCATCGAGTACTTCAAGCTCGGGCGCGGCCCCTTCTATACGCTGGTGCGCCCGTTCCACCTCTGCTCGCTGGAAGTGGGCAAGACTGTGCGCCGGGTCCTCGGCGGGGGCGGCGTGCTGCTCAACAACTCCACCCAGCCGACCCTGGGGGTCGCCGCCATTGCCAAGCGCACCATGAAAGCGGGTGAACTGATCGAGCGGGGAATAGGTGGCTTCCAGTTCCGCGGCGAAGCGATCAGGCTTGCCGAACACCCGGATCATGTTCCCATCGGCTTGCTACGCAAGACCGCGCTCAAGCGAGCCGTCGAGCCGGGCCAGATCATTACCTTCGACGATATCGATATCCTGCCGAGCCGTGCCCTGGACATCGTGATGGAGCAGCGCCGGCCACATGCGGCCGCAGCCGAGATCAAGGCCGACGCTTGGACACCCTGTATCAACACCATGGGAATGCTCGCCCTGGGCGGCTGAACAGGAGCGTTGCAATACGAAGGCCGCTGCATCGTGCAGCGGCCTTCGTGTTTGCGCGGCTGGGACCCTGCGGGAACGGCTTCAGGCCTTGCGCATGGACCAGTAGCGCGGCCGGAACAGGTCGCGCTCCCCGAGCAGGGTTACCCCGGCGGCAAACCCGACCAGTACCAGGCCGATGTACAGGCACAGCTCGACGAACCCCCGGGGTGAGGGCAGGAAGTGCACCGCCCCGGCGAGGATCAGCGCGGTCGCCAGCCAGCGCGCCAGCACGGCTACTCCGGCGCCCATGGGCGATACCCGATAGACGAACAGGCCCATGAACAGCGCCTGCAGCATGGCGCCGCCGGAGAAGGCCAGCGCCAGGCCGGCGGCACCATAATGCCGGTAAAGCGCAGCATCCAGCGCTATGGTCATGGCCGAACTGATCAGCGTGATGAGCAGGAATACACGAGCCTGGTGCTGCGCCAGCAGGGCGCGACCCCACAGCAGGGCAAGCCCCATGGCCGGCAGGCCGAGCGCATAGATCACCATCAGTGAAGCCGTGGCCTCGGTTTGCGCCGCGCCGAATTGCCCACGCTCCAGCAGAACCGAGACAACTGCCTCCGGGAAGGAACAGAGCACAACCGTGGCGGGTACCAGAAACAACAGCGTTGCCAGCAGGCCCTTGCGAATGACGGCCGCATGAGCGGCATGGTCCTTGTCGTTCCAGCTGGAGGAAAACTGCGGGAACAGCACCGATAGCACCGACATCGCATACAGGGTCAGCGGAATGGTGACGATGCGGAACGCGAACGACAGCATGGTGATGCTGCCTTCCTCGAGGAAGGAGGCGAACATCCGCTCGGCGAGTATGCAGGCCTGCTGGGCACCGGCCGCCAACAGCACCGGAGCGAAGGCCAGCCCGAACCGGCTGCCGTGTCCTTTCTCCAGAGGCAACGCCTCGCCGCGCAGGTAGCGGATATGCCGGTGCTGCACGATGATCAGCGCCACTTGCGGCAGCAGCATGCCGAGGAATATCGACATGCCGCTGGGGTCGAACAGCAGGATGCCGACGATCGCCCCCGCGTTGAGCAGCAGGGTGCGCGTCATCGGCAGGATGAACACCTTGTCCATGTTCAGCAGCGCGCCCTGGCAATAAAGCGCCGCCTGCACGGCGATGAGCAAGGCCCCGACGCAGAACACCAACTGACCGCTGGCTACCTGTTCGGCACTCCAGCCGGGCGCCAGTGCGTTGAGCACCCAGTAGCTGGTGAGCACAATCAGTGCACAGGCGGCAGCACCGAGCAGCATGACGCGCCAGTAGAGCCAGCGTGCGACCGCCTCGAACAGGGGCTCCGACTGGCTGCGCAGCTTCTGCAGGTAGGGAATCATGGCGTCGCGCAGCGCCAGTCCGAGGAAGTTCTCGAAGAACAACGGCAAAATCAGGGCGACGAAGATCAGATCCGCTTCCCAGCTGAGGCCGAAGGAGCGGGCGATGAACAGATCGCGTAGAAACCCGAGAAGAAAACTGGCGACGGTCAGCGCCAGAATGACCAGCGATGCATTCATTCCTTGATCCTATCCGGCCACCGATGCAGTGGCCTGTTAACGACACGGCAATGTCCGATTCGACGTGTGGCCAGCCAAATGAGCTGCCCTCGGCTCTACGAGTGGGGCTGGCCCTGCAAGAAGAACGCTAAATAGACTGGGGGCCTGGCGCATGGTTCCGAAGCGATGCCTTTGCGCCATACAACATGTGGATACGTAAAAATGCCGTAAAGGCACTTTGCGAGCGGTTCGCGACTGCTTATGGTTCACGCTCCTTTCCAAGCGAACACCGTTCATGTCCGAGGCTCACTCAACTCCCGCTCGTTCCAGCCTTCGCTGGCTGCTCGCCTTTCTTGCCGTCGTCGCCATCGGACTGCTGGTCTGGTGGCTATGGCCGGCACCTCAGGAAAATCCACAACGCCCAGGCGGTCGCCCCGGTTTCGGCGCATTCGGCGGGCCGGTCCCGGTGCGTGTTGCCAAGGTGGAGCAGGGCGAATTCGAGGTTTTCCAGAAAGCTCTCGGCAGCGTCACGCCACTCAATACGGTGAACCTGCGCAGCCGGGTAGGGGGCGAGTTGGTCGAACTGCGCTTCGAGGAGGGCCAGCGCGTCAAGGCTGGCGATCTGCTGGCGGTGATCGATCCCCGGCCGTACGAGGTTGCCCTGCAGCAGGCAGAGGGCACGCTGCAGCAGAATCGCGCGCAACTGAAGAACGCACAGGTTGATCTCGAGCGTTATCGCGGTCTGTATGCCGACGACAGCATTGCCAAGCAGACGCTGGATACCCAGGAAGCGCTGGTCGGCCAGTACCAGGGCACCCTGGCGGCGAACCAGGCGGCGGTCAACGAGGCGCGTCTGAACCTGGAGTTCACGCAGATCCGTTCGCCGATCAATGGCCGGGTTGGCCTTCGCCAGCTCGATCCAGGCAACCTGGTTGCCGCCAACGACACCACGCCGCTGGCGGTCATCACTCAGACCCAGCCGACCTCGATCAGCTTCACCTTGCCGGAAGGCGATCTGCTGCCAGTGCTGAGCCGTTACCGGCAAGGCGCCAAGCTCGTGGTGCAGGCCTGGGATCGTGGCGAAAGAATGCTGCTTGGCGAGGGTGTGCTGGAAAGCATCGACAACCAGATCGATGCCAGCACCGGTACTCTGCGGCTCAAGGCGCGTTTCGACAACGAGGGCGAACTGCTGATCCCCAATCAGTTCGTCAACGTCCGGCTGCGCGTGGAAACCCTGCCCGATGCCGTGCTGATCCCGTCTGCGGCGCTGCAGTTCGGCTCGCGCGGTACCTTCGCCTATGTGGTCGGTGACGACAGCAAGGTGCAACTGCGGCCGCTGCAGGCCGGGCCGGCCAACGGCGCGACTACGGTGGTGCTCGAAGGCCTGGAGGTCGGCGAGCGGGTGGTGATGGAAGGCACCGACCGCCTGCGCGACGGTGTCGAGGTCGAGGTCGTGGGTAGCCGGCGCATGGCCGAGGAGGCTGCCGAGAAGCCGGTGCTCGGAGGCGGCGAAGCCGCGGAGCGCGAAGCGCAATGAACATCTCCCGGTTGTTCATCCTGCGGCCGGTGGCGACTACGCTGAGCATGGTCGCCATCCTGCTCGCCGGCCTGATCGCCTACAAGCTGCTGCCGGTAGCGGCGCTGCCGCAAGTGGACTATCCGACCATCCGTGTCATGACCCTCTATCCGGGCGCCAGCCCGGAGGTGATGACCAGCGCCGTCACCGCTCCCCTGGAGCGCCAGTTCGGACAGATGCCAGGGCTGGTGCAGATGTCGTCGACCAGTTCCGGCGGCGCATCGGTGATAACCTTGCGCTTCTCTCTGGAGGTGGCACTGGATGTCGCCGAGCAGGAGGTGCAGGCGGCGATCAACGCGGCGAACAATCTGTTGCCCAACGACCTGCCGGCACCGCCGGTGTACAACAAGGTCAATCCGGCCGACACCCCGGTACTGACGCTGGCAGTGACGTCCGATTCGCTGCCGTTGCCGCAGTTGCACGATCTGGTCGATACCCGCATGGCGCAGAAGCTGGCGCAGATCAACGGCGTCGGCATGGTCAGCATCGCCGGCGGCCAGCGGCCGGCGGTGCGCATTCGCACCAATCCCGAAGCGCTGGCGGCCTACGGCCTGTCCCTGGCCGATGTGCGTTCGCTTATCGGCAACTCCAACGTCAACCAGCCCAAGGGCAATTTCGACGGCCCGACCCGCGTCTCCATGCTCGACGCCAACGATCAGCTGAAGACGCCGGAGGAATACGCCGAGCTGATCCTCACCTATCAGGACGGCGCTGCGCTGCGCCTGAAGGATGTCGCCGAGATCGTCGACGGTGCGGAGAACGAACGCCTCGCGGCCTGGGCCAACGACAGCCAGGCGGTGCTGCTGAACATTCAGCGCCAGCCGGGCGCCAACGTCATCGAGGTGGTCGAGCGGATCCAGGCGCTGCTCCCGGAAATCACCGCCAGCATGCCTGCCGGCCTCGACGTGGTGGTCCTCACCGACCGCACCCAGACCATTCGCGCCGCAGTCACCGATGTGCAGCATGAATTGATGCTCGCCACCGTCCTGGTGGTGATGGTGACCTTCGTCTTTCTCAAGAAACTCTCGGCCACGGTGATCCCGTCCATTGCCGTGCCGCTGTCGCTGGTCGGCACCTTCGCCGTGATGTACCTGTGCGGCTTCTCGCTGAACAACCTCACGCTGATGGCGCTGACCATCGCCACCGGCTTCGTGGTGGACGACGCCATCGTCATGCTGGAGAACATCGCGCGGCACCTGGAGGAGGGCGAGACGCCGCTGAACGCTGCGCTCAAGGGTGCTCGGCAGATCGGCTTCACCCTGATCTCGCTGACCTTCTCGCTGATCGCCGTACTGATTCCGCTGCTGTTCATGCAGGATGTGGTCGGCCGGCTGTTCCGCGAATTCGCCATTACCCTGGCGGTGGCGATCCTGATCTCGCTGGTGGTGTCGCTGACGCTGACGCCGATGATGTGCGCCAAGCTGCTCAAGCCGCAGACCGCTGACGAAGCCAGGCCGGACTGGGTCGAGCGGCTGATCGGCGGCTATTCGCGCTGGCTGAGTTGGGTGCTGCGGCACCAGACGCTGACCCTGCTGGTTGCCGTCGCGACCCTGGGACTGACCGTCGTGCTTTATCTGGCGGTGCCCAAGGGCTTTTTCCCGGTGCAGGACACCGGCGTGATCCAGGGCATCAGCGAAGCGCCACAGTCGATTTCCTTCCGCGCCATGAGCGAACGTCAGCAGGCGCTGGCACGGGTGATCCTCGCCGATCCGGCGGTGGCCAGCCTGTCGTCCTATATCGGTGTCGATGGCGACAACGTCACGCTTAACAGCGGTCGCCTGTTGATCAACCTCAAGCCCCACGGCGAGCGCGACCTGACTGCAAGCCAGGTGATCGACCGCCTGCGCCCGGAATTGGCCAGGGTGCCGGGTATCGAACTGTACCTGCAGCCGGTGCAGGATCTGTCCATCGAGGACAGGATCAGCCGCACGCAATTCCAGTTCAGCCTGGAAACCCCCGATAGCGAGCTGCTGCAGGAATGGACGCCACGCCTGGTCGAAGCCCTGCGCGAGCGCCCGGAACTGACCGACGTGGCCAGCGACCTGCAGAACGCCGGGCTGCAGATCTACCTGGACATCGACCGTGACGCCGCCGCGCGCCTGGGCATTCAGGTCGCCGACATTACCAACGCGCTGTACGACGCCTTCGGTCAGCGGCAGATCTCCACCATCTTCACCCAGGCCAGCCAGTACCGCGTGGTGCTCGAGGCGGAGGCGGGCAGTCGTCTCGGCCCCCAGGCCCTGGAGCAGTTGTTCGTGCAGAGTGAGGGCGGCACCCCGGTGCGCCTGTCGAGCCTGGCGAGTATCGAGCAACGCAACGCGCCGCTGTTGATCAACCACATCGGCCAGTTCCCGGCCGTTACCCTGTCGTTCAACCTCGCCGAAGGGGTTTCCCTCGGCCGGGCGGTGGAGGTGATCGAAGCGGTGGAGCAGCAGATCGGCTTGCCCGCAGGCATCCAGACCCGCTTCCAGGGGGCTGCGGAAGCGTTCCGTGCTTCGCTGTCGAGCACCCTGTTGCTGATCCTCGCCGCGGTGGTGACCATGTACATCGTGCTGGGTGTGCTCTACGAGAGCTATATCCACCCGATCACCATCCTCTCCACGTTGCCCTCGGCGGCGGTGGGGGCACTGCTCGCCTTGCTGCTGACCGGCAACGACCTGGGGTTGATTGCGATCATCGGCATCATCCTGCTGATCGGCATCGTCAAGAAGAACGCGATCATGATGATCGACTTCGCCCTGGAGGCCGAGAGGCAGCAGGGCATGAGCCCGCAGGACGCCATCTATCGCGCGGCACTGTTGCGCTTCCGGCCGATTCTGATGACCACCCTGGCGGCCCTGTTCGGCGCGATACCGCTGATGCTGGCGTCCGGCTCCGGCGCCGAATTGCGCCAGCCTCTGGGCCTGGTGCTGGTCGGCGGGCTGTTGCTCAGCCAGTTGCTGACGCTGTTCACCACGCCGGTGATCTATCTGTTCTTCGATCGCCTCGGCCAGCGCTTCGGCCGTCGGCGCGGGACGCTGCAGGAGGCTGAAGCGTGAGCCAGCCTGCGACCGTGGAGAGGCGGGCATGAACCTCTCCGCACCCTTCATCGCCCGTCCCGTGGCGACCATGCTGCTCAGCCTGGCGATCCTGTTGCTGGGTGGCGTCAGCTTCGGTCTGCTGCCGGTATCGCCGTTGCCGAACATGGATTTCCCGGTGATCACGGTGCAGGCCAGCCTGCCGGGCGCCAGTCCGGAGATCATGGCCTCCAGCGTGGCGACACCGCTGGAACGCTCATTGGGCAGCATCGCGGGGGTCAGCCAGATGACCAGCCGCAGCAGCCAGGGCTCGACGCGGATCATCATCCAGTTCGATCTGGATCGCGAGATCAATGGCGCCGCCCGCGACGTGCAGGCGGCGATCAATGCCGCGCGCAACCTGTTGCCCAGCGGCATGCGCAGCATGCCGACCTACCGCAAGATCAACCCGTCGCAGGCACCGATCATGGTGCTTTCGCTCACGTCCGATGTGCTCGACAAGGCCGATCTGTACGACATCGGTTCGACGATCCTGGCGCAGAAGCTCTCGCAGGTGTCCGGGGTTGGCGAGATCCAGGTCGGCGGCAGTTCGCTGCCGGCAGTGCGCGTCGAGCTGCAACCGCAACAGCTGGAGCAGTACGGCGTATCGCTGGACGAAGTGCGGCAGACCATCGCCAATGCCAACGTGCGCCGGCCCAAGGGCATGGTCGAGGATGCCGACCGGCACTGGCAGGTGCGCGCCAACGACCAGCTCCACGAGGCCGCCGACTACACGCCGCTGATCATCCGCTATCAGGATGGCGCCGCGCTGCGCCTGGGCGACGTCGCCCGGGTACGAGATTCGGTGGAGGACCGCTACAACAGCGGCTTCTTCAACAACGAACAGGCGGTGCTGCTGATCGTCAACCGCCAGGCGGGCGCCAACATCATCGAAACCATCGAGGGCATTCGCCGCGAGTTGCCCGCGCTGCAGGCAATCATGCCGGGCAGCGTCGATCTGAACATCGCCATGGATCGTTCGCCGGTCATCCGCGCCACTTTGCACGAAGCCGAGCGCACGCTGCTGATCGCGGTCGGGCTGGTCATCGTGCTGGTGTTCCTGTTCCTCGGCCGCCTGCGTACCGCGCTGATACCGGCGCTGGCCGTACCGGTGTCGCTGGTGGGCACCTTTGCGGTGATGTACCTGTTCGGCTTCTCGCTGAACGTGCTGTCGCTGATGGCGCTGATCCTGGCCGCGGGCCTGGTGGTGGACGATGCCATCGTGGTGCTGGAGAACATCGCCCGCCACATCGAGGACGGTATACCGCCGTTGCGTGCCGCCTACATCGGGACTCGCGAGGTCGGCTTCACCCTGTTGTCGATGAACCTCTCGCTGGTGGTGGTGTTCGTCTCGATCCTCTACATGGGCGGGATCGTCGAGCGCCTGTTCCGCGAGTTCTCCATTACCCTGGCGGCGGCGATCCTGGTATCGCTGCTGGTGTCGCTGACGCTGACACCGATGCTCTGCGCGCGCTGGCTGAAGCCGCACCAGCCGGCGCAGGACGGTCGCCTGCAACGCTGGAGCCATGCCGCGCACCAGTGGCTGCTGCGCCATTACGACCGCTCGCTGAGCTGGGCGCTGCGTCATCGCCGCATCACCCTGCTGAGTCTGCTGGCGACCATCGCGCTGAACGTGGTGCTCTACGTGCAGGTGCCCAAGACCTTCCTGCCGCAGCAGGACACCGGCCAGCTGACCGGCTTCATTCGCGGTGACGACGGTCTGTCGTTCCAGGTCATGCAGCCGAAGATGGAAGTCTTCCGCAAGGCCGTGCTGGCCGATCCGGCGGTGGAAAGCGTGGCCGGCTTCATCGGCGGACAGGGCGGGATCAACAATGCCTTCATGATCGTGCGGCTCAAGCCGCTGAGCGAACGGAAGATATCGGCACAGAAGGTCATCGAGCGTATCCGCAGGAACCAGCCCCAGGTGCCCGGCGGGCGGATGTTCCTCATGGCTGATCAGGACCTGCAGTTCGGCGGCGGCCGGCAGAGCAGTTCGGCCTACGCCTACACGCTGCTGGCCAGCGACCTGAACGACCTGCGCACCTGGGTGCCACGCGTGACCCAGGCGCTTTCGGCGCTGCCGGAACTGACTAGCATCGATGCCAACGACGGCGAGGGCGCGCAGCAGATCAGCCTCAAGGTCGACCGGGACGCCGCCAAGCGTCTGGGGATCGACATGAGCACGGTGACGGCACTGCTCAACAATGCCTTCAGCCAGCGGCAGATTTCCACCATCTACGAGGCACTCAACCAGTACCAGGTGGTCATGGAGATCGATCCGAGCTACGCCCAGTACCCGGACGTGCTCCAGCAGATCCATGTCGTCACCGAGGACGGTCGTCGCGTGCCGCTGGCCGCCTTCGCCCGCTACGAGCGCAGCCTTGAGGAAGACCGGGTCAGCCACGACGGGCAGTTCGCCGCGGAGAACATCGACTTCGACCTGGCCCCTGGCGTCAGCCTCGACCAGGCGACCCTGGCGATCGAGCGTGCCGTGGCGGCCATCGGCCTGCCGAGCGAGGTGCAGGGGCGTCTGGGCGGCACCGGCAGCGCCTTCCAGACGACTCAGCAAGGGCAGCCGCTGATGATTCTCGGCGCCTTGCTGCTGGTCTACATCGTGCTGGGCGTTCTCTATGAAAGCTACATTCATCCGCTGACCATCCTTTCGACGCTGCCCTCGGCAGGGGTTGGCGCCTTGCTGGCGATCATCCTCACCGGCGACCAGTTCAGCCTGATCTCGCTGCTCGGCCTGTTCCTGCTGATCGGTGTGGTGAAGAAGAACGCCATCCTGATGATCGACCTCGCATTGCAGTTCGAGCGCAATGATCGGCTGTCTCCGGCCGACTCGATCCATCGTGCCTGCCTGCTGCGTTTCCGTCCGATCCTGATGACGACCATGGCCGCCATCCTCGGTGCCCTGCCGCTGTTGCTCGGCGGCGCGGAGGGGGCCGAGATGCGCCAGCCGCTGGGCCTGACCATCATCGGCGGCCTGCTGTTGAGCCAGATCCTGACCCTCTACACCACGCCGGTGGTCTATCTGTACCTGGACCGTCTGCGTCACCGTTTCAACAGCTGGCGTGGTGTGCGCACCGATGCCGCCCTGGAAAACTCGCTATGAAACCGCTGTCGCTGAACCTCGCCTTGCGCCCCCTCGCTGTCGCCGTGATGGCTCTTTCGCTGGGCGCCTGTACCCTGGGGCCGGACTATCAACGGCCGGAGCTACCGCCGTCGGCCGCATTCAAACAGGCCGAAGGCTGGAAACCTGCGGCGCCGGCCGATGTCGTCCAGCGCGGCGAATGGTGGCGTCTCTATGGCGATGCCGAACTCGATGCGCTGGTGGCCAGGCTGAACCTGTCCAACCAGAACGTCGCCGCGGCAGAAGCGCAGTACCGGCAGGCACGTGCGCTGGTACGTGGCGCCCGTTCGCAGCTGTTCCCCATCGTATCCGGCAGCGCCGGCGTCAGCCGCTCGGCACAGGGCAGCGGTACGACCGGCTCGACGACCAGCAGCGGTGTCGGCGAAAGCTACGAGGCCGGGCTCAGTGCCTCCTGGGAAGCGGACATCTGGGGCCGTCTGCGGCGCAATCTGGAAGCCAATCGGGCGAACATGCAGGCCAGTGCCGCCGACCTTGCCGCGGTCAGGCTGAGCCTGCAGGCGGAACTGGTGCAGACCTATCTGCAACTGCGCGTGATCGACGAGCATCAGCGCCTGCTGGAGCAGACTGTCGAAGCCTATGCGCGCTCGCTGCGTCTGACGGAAAACCAGTACCGTGCGGGTATCGTGCCCAAGTCGGACGTCAGCCAGGCGCAGACCCAGCTCAAGAGCACCCAGGCCCAGGCCATCGACCTGCGCTGGCAACGTGCGCAGATGGAGCACGCGATCGCCGTGCTGATCGGCGTCGCCCCGTCGGAGCTGGACATCGCCGAGCGCCAGGACATCCCGGCGCTGCCGGAAGTGCCGCTGGCGCTGCCCTCGCAATTGCTGGAGCGCCGCCCGGACGTGGCTTCGGCGGAGCGCCTGGTCATGGCGGCCAACGCCGACATCGGTGTGGCCGAGGCGGCCTGGTATCCGGACCTGACGATCTCGGCCAGTGGCGGCTATCGCAACAGCAGCTTCAGCGATCTGTTCAGCGTGCCCAATCGTTTCTGGTCACTGGGCCCGCAACTGGCGCTGACGCTGCTCGACTTCGGCAGCCGCCGCGCCGAGCTGGAACGGGCCGAAGCCAGCTACGAGCAGACGGTGGCCAACTACCGCCAGACCGTGCTCGACAGCTTCCGTGAGGTAGAGGATTACCTGGTGCAGCTGCGGGTGCTAGGACAGGAAGCGGTGGTGCAGCGCGAGGCACTGGAGGCCGCTCAGGAGTCGCTGCGCCTGATCGAAAACCAGTACCGTGCCGGTACCGTCGATTATCTGAGCGTAGCGACCGTGCAAACCACTGCCCTGAACAACCAGCGCACCAACCTGACCCTGCTGGGTGACCGCCTGACCGCCAGTGTCCTGCTGATCGCTGCCCTGGGCGGTGGTTGGGACAGCCAGCAGCTGGATCAGGAACCCGTGCCCTCGACGTCCCCCGACATCTCCGAGTGACTGTGCCAAGGCCATAAGGAACCCCGCCACCAGGCGGGGTTTCGCCGCTGCGAGTGGTTACTTGCGCTGCTTGCGATTGACCGTTTCTGCAGCCCGGATGATATCGGCGCCGATCAGCGGCTCGAACTGTTGCCAGACCGGCCGCATCGCCTCGCGCCAGCGCTCGCGCTCCTCGGCGGTCAGCGTGACGATTTGCGACGTGCCAGCCTGGCGAATACGCTCGAGATCGGCCTGATTCAGCTCCTCGGCTTCGCGGTTCACCATGAAGCTCACCTCGTCGAGAATCGCTTCCAGTTCGAAGCGGACCTTGTGCGGCATGCTCATCCAGAAGCGCGTGTTGCTCACCACCATGTAGTCGAGTACGCCGTGGTTGGTTTCGACGATATAAGGCTGCACGGTGTGCATCTTCTTGCTGTAGATGTTCGACCAGGGATTCTCCGCGCCCTGCACGGTGCCGCTGCGCAACGCGTCGTAGACATCGGCGAAGGCGATCTTCCGGCTGCTGGCGCCGATCGCGGCGAACTGCGCTTCGAGTACCGCCGACGGCTGGATGCGGAACTCCAGGCCCGACGCGTCGCCGGGCAGGCGCAGCATGCGGGTTGCCGAGAGCTGCTTCATGCCGTTGTGCCAGTAGGCCAGGCCGGTGATGTTCTTGTCTTCCATCGAGCGCAGCAGCTGGCGGCCCTTGGCACGTTTCTGGAAGCGATTGACCGCGTCGAGGTCGTCGAACAGGAAGGGCAGGTCGAAGACCTGCAACTGCTTGGTGTACTGCTCGAACTTGGCCAGGGACGGTGCCAGCAGCTGGACTTCATCGTTGCGCAGGGCTTCCAGTTCGGTGGCATCGCCGAACAGCGTTGAATTCGGATAGACCTCGACACGCACCTGACCGGGCAGACGCTCCTCCGCGAGGCGCTTGAACAGCAATGCACCCTTGCCCTTGGGGGTGTCTTCAGCCACGACATGGGAGAACTTGATGACGATGGGTTCTGCCTGGGCGAGTGCGCTGGCGGCCGCCAGCACGAGCCCGGCAAGGGTAATGATCGGCTTCATGGTGGACTCTTCGTTCTGGTTGGTTGGCAGTGCATCCGTGCGGCCCGACCGCGGTACGCTTCCAGGCGTTCGGCCGCCCCTTATGCCAAAGATAGATGACGACTGAAAGCGCTTTCCCTGACCAACCAGGCGGGAGCGGCAGCGTGTCACATTTTTGCCGGCCCCGCTGCCAGTTCCGCTCCCGCCGCGACCGCTGCCTGGCGAGGCGTCTGGCCATTCAGTTCCCAGCCACCCCCCAGCGCCTTGTACAGCGCTACCACACCACGATACAGCTCCACTTCCGCCTGCGCCTGGGCGTCCTCGGCCGTCAGCCTTTCGCGCTCTGCGTCGAGCAGCACGAGGAAGTCCGCCGTACCTTCGCGGTAGCGGATCTCCGCCTGTCGCGCGGCAGCGCGGCTGGCCTTGGACTGGCGCAGCAGTGACAGCAGGCGCTCCTGCGCGCGGGCATAGTCGCTGAAGGCATTTTCGGATTCTTCCAGCGCCAGCAGCACCTGCTGCTCGTAACCGGCCAGCGCCGCCTCGGCATCGGCCTCGGCGCCGCGCAGGCGGGCGCGCACGCTCCCCAGGTCGAAGGCCGCCCAACTGATGCTGGGTGCCACCCCCCAGGCCTGCGCCGCGCTGGAGCCGATCTGCGAGCCGCGTCCGGCGACGAAGCCGAGAAAGCCGGACAGGCTCACCCGCGGAAACAGATCGGCGGTGGCCACACCGACGTTGGCGGTTGCCGCCGCGAGCTGGCGTTCGGCTGCGCGAATGTCCGGGCGACGGCGCAACAGCTCGGCCGGGTCGCCGATCGGCAGGGCCTTGGCAATCGCCGGCAGCTCGCGCGGCGAGAGGTCGACACGGAGCTGATCGGCGCGCTGGCCGAGCAGGGTGGCGATGCGGTTGCGGGCGCGGGTCTGCTGGGCCTGCAGCTGCGGCAGACTGGCCTCGGTGGCCGCCAGCCGGGCATCGGCGCGCAGCACATCGAGTTCGCTGCCCACACCGGCTTCGCGCAATTGCTCGGTCAGTTCATACGAGTTGCGCTGGTTGGCCAGGTTGTCGCGGGCGATCCGTTCGCGCAACTGCGCACCGCGCAGCTGGCCATAGGCGTCCACCAGCTCGGCGATCAGGCTCACCTGCAACTGGTAGAGCTCGGCCTCGGCGGCCTCGGCCTGCGCTTCGCTGGCCTCCAGGCTACGCTGGATACGGCCGAACAGATCGAGTTCCCAGGCCATGTCCAGACCCAGATCGTAGCGCTCTGCGTTCACCCGCTGTTCGCTGAAGCCCGGCTGCTGGGCCTTGCCGATATCGGCGCTGGCCCCTGCCGTGACGGTGGGCAGGCGATCATTGCCGACATCGTCGCGGATCGCCCGGGCCGCCCGCAGGCGGGCATAGGCGATGCGCAGCTCGCGGTTTTCACCCAGCGCTTCGCCGACCAGGGCGTCCAGGGTAGGGTCGTCGAACTGCCGCCACCAGGCCGCCTCGAAGCGCGAGCGATCGTGATCGCCGTGCTCGGCCTGGAGCAGTCGCGCCGGCTCCGGTTGCGGCGCGCGGTAGTCCGGACCGACCGCGCAAGCGGTGATGCTCAGGGCGAGCAGGGAAAGGGCGAAGAACTTCATGCGCGGACCTCCTTGAATGCCGCCTTGCGGGCTTCGCGCTTCTCGACGAAGGCGCGAATCACCAGATAGAACACCGGGGTCAGCAGCAGGCCGAAGAAGGTCACGCCGAGCATCCCGGAAAACACCGCCACCCCCATCGCATGGCGCATCTCGGCGCCGGCCCCGCTGGAAAGCATCAGCGGCACCACGCCCATGATGAAGGCGAAGCTGGTCATCAGGATCGGCCGCAGGCGCAGGCGGCAGGCTTCCAGCACCGCGGCGAGGCGGTCCATGCCTTCGTCCTGCTTGTCCTTGGCGAATTCCACCAGCAGGATGGCGTTCTTGCACGCCAGTCCCACCAGCACGATCAGGCCGATCTGGGTGAACACGTTGTTGTCGCTACCAGCCAGGATCACCCCGGCAATTGCCGAGAGCAGCGTCATCGGCACGATCAGGATCACTGCCAGCGGCAGGCTCCAGCTCTCGTACTGCGCGGCCAGCACCAGGAAGGCCAGCAGCACGCAGAGCGGGAAGACGAATACCGCGGTGTTGCCGGCGAGGATCTGCTGGAAGGTCAGCTCGGTCCATTCGTAGCTCATGCCATTCGGCAGCTCGGCCTCGAGCAGGCGCTCCATGGCCGCCTCGGCCTGGCCGGAGCTGTAGCCCGGCGCGGCCGCCCCGTTGATCTCGGCGGTGAGGAAGCCGTTGTAGTGCATGACCCGATCGGGACCGGCGCTGTCCGTGACGCGGACGAAGGTCGACAGCGGCACCATCTCGCCGCGGTTGTTGCGCACTTTCAGCTGACCGATCTGCTCCGGCGCCAGGCGGAACTTCTGGTCGGCCTGGACGTTGACCTGGTAGGTACGGCCGAAGCGGTTGAAGTCGTTGGCGTACAGCGAGCCCAGGTACACCTGCATGGTGTCGAATATCTCGTCGATGGCCACGCCGTGGGTCTTGGCCTTCTCGCGGTCGATGTCGGCATCTACCTGCGGCACGTTGACCTGATAGCTGGTGAACAGACCGGCCAGTTCGGGGTAGTCGGCGCTCTTGGCAATGACGTTCTGCACCTGCTGGTAAAGCGCCTCGTAGCCCAGGTTGCCACGGTCCTGCACCTGCACGCGGAAGCCGCCGATGGTACCCAGGCCCTGTACCGGCGGCGGCGGGAAGATGGCGATGAAGGCGTCCTGGATCTGCGCGAACTGGCCGTTCAGGTCGGCTGCGATGGCAGCGGCCGAAAGCGACGGGTCCTTGCGCTCATCGAACGGCTTGAGCGGGGTGAAGACGATGCCGCTGTTCGGGCTGTTGGTGAAGCCGTTGATCGACAGCCCGGGGAAGGCCACGGTGTTTTCCACACCCGGATGCCTGCCAGCGATTTCCGACATGCGCTTGATCACATCCTCGGTACGGTCGAGCGTGGCGGCATCGGGCAACTGGGCGAAGGCGACCAGGTACTGCTTGTCCTGCGGCGGAACGAAGCCGGTCGGCGTGCTGGCAAAACCCAGGTAACCCAGGCCGACCAGGCCGACCAGGCCGACATAGATCACCAGTGCGATACCGCTGCCGCGCAGGATGCGCCGCACCACGCCGACGTAGCCGTGGCTGGCGCGATCGAAGACCCGATTGAACGGACGGAACAGCCAGCCGCCGAACAGCCGGTCGAGCAGGCGCGAAAAGCCATCCTTCGGCGCGTCGTGGGCCTTGAGCAGGACCGCGGCCAGCGCTGGCGAGAGGGTCAGCGAGTTGAACGCCGAGATCACCGTGGATATCGCGATGGTCAAGGCGAACTGCTGGTAGAACTGCCCGGTAAGGCCGGAAATGAACGCGGTGGGCACGAATACCGCGCACAGCACCAGGGCGGTGGCGATGATCGGACCGGTGACTTCCTTCATGGCCTGGCGGGTCGCCTCCACCGGCGACTTGCCCAGGCCGATGTTGCGCTCGACGTTTTCCACCACCACGATGGCGTCGTCCACCACGATGCCGATGGCCAGCACCAGGCCGAACAGCGACAGTGCATTGAGCGAGAAGCCGAACAGGTGCATCACCGCGAAGGTGCCGATCAGTGATACCGGTACGGCGGCCAGCGGAATGATCGAGGCGCGCCAGGTCTGCAGGAACAGGATCACTACCAGCACCACCAGCACGATGGCTTCCAGCAGGGTGTGTACCACCGCCTCGATGGAACCGCGCACGAAGATGGTCGGGTCGTAGACGATCTCGTAGTCCACGCCCTGCGGGAAGCTCTGCTTGAGCTCGGCCATGCGTTCGCGCACCAGGTCGGAGATGGCGATGGCGTTGGAGCCGGGGCGCTGGAAGATCGGGATGGCCACCGCCGGCTGGTTGTTCAGGAGCGAACGCAGAGCGTACTGGCTGGAACCCAGCTCGATGCGGGCGATGTCCTTCAGGCGGGTGATCTCGCCGTCCTCGCCGGCGCGGACGATGATGTTCTCGAATTCCTCCTCGTCGACCAGGCGGCCCTGGGTGTTGATCGACAGCTGGAAGTCGGTGGCGCCGGGCGCTGGCGGCGCGCCCAGGGCACCGGCGGCGACCTGGCGGTTCTGCTCGCGGATCGCGTTGACCACGTCGCTGGCGGTGAGGTTGCGCGAGGCGACCTTCTCCGGGTCGAGCCAGACGCGCAGTGAGTAATCGCCCATGCCGAACAGTTGCACATCGCCGATGCCATCCAGCCGTGCCAGCTCGTCCTTGACGTTGAGCGCGGCATAGTTGGACAGGTAGAGCATGTCGTAGCGCTGATCCGGCGAGGTCAGGTGCACCACCATGGTCAGGTCGGGGGAGGCCTTGTCCACGGTCACGCCCAGCCGTTGCACTTCGGTGGGAAGGGTCGGCATGGTGCGTGTGACGCGGTTCTGCACCTGCACCTGGGCATTGTCCAGATCGGTGCCGAGGGCGAAGGTAATGGTCAGTGTCAGCTTGCCGTCGGCGGTCGCCTGGGACGACATGTAGAGCATGCCCTCGACGCCGGTGATGGCCTGCTCCAGCGGCGAGGCGACGGTTTCGCCGATCACCTTGGGATTGGCGCCGGGGAAGTTGGCACGCACCACCACGGTGGGCGGGACCACTTCGGGGTATTCGCTGATCGGCAACTGGAACAGCGAGATGGCGCCGGCGATGAGGATCACCAGTGACAGCACGGCGGCGAAGATCGGCCGCTTGATGAAGAATTGCGAGAAATTCATGGCGCACTCCGGGGTAGGGCGCGGCGGGCGCGTCCTGGCGGATCGATCGGGGTGGCGCGCCAGGCGCGCCGGTGTTCGGAACGGCGGCTTGGCCGCGCTCAGCTGCTCGGGCGCTGCGCCAGGGCGCGCTCGACCACCTGTGGTTTCAGCGCCTCACGGATGGCGCGGTTCTGCTGGCGCAGGGCGGCCAGGGTGTCGGCATCGGCCATGGCTACCGGCTCGGCCTGCACCGGATTGCCCGGGCGCACGCGCTGCAGACCGTTGACCACGATGGTCTCGCCCTTGGCCAGGCCTGCGCGGACGATGCGCAGGCCCTCGAGTTTCGGTCCCAGTTCGACCGGGCGATAGGCCACGGTGCCATCATCGGCCAGGACCAGTACGAACTTCTTGCCCAGGTCGGTGCCGACCGCCACGTCCTTGATCAGTACCGCATCGTAGGTGGCGCTGCCGACCAGCTTGAGGCGGGCGTAGAGGCCGGGAGTGAAACGGCCGTCGCGGTTATCGAACACGGCGCGGCCACGAATGGTGCCGGTGCGCGAATCGACCTGGTTGTCGATGAAGTCCATGTGGCCCAGGTGCGGATGACCTTCCTCGCTGGACAGGCCGAGATAGACCGGGGTCGCCTCGCCACGGTCGCCATTGCGCGCCAGCTCGCGGTACTTGAGGTAGGTGCGCTCGTCGGCCTCGAAATAGGCATAGACCCTGTCGGTGGAGACCAGCGTGGTCAGCAGCGCCTCGCCGGCGTTGACCAGGTTGCCGGCGGTGATCAGCGCACGACCGACGCGGCCATCGATGGGCGCGGTGACGCGGGTGAACGAAAGGTCCAGCTGCGCCTTGTCCAACTGCGCCTGGATCGCTGTCACCGCTGCCCGGGCTTCCTGAGCGGCGCTGACGCGGGCGTCGGCCAGTTCGGCGGAAATCGCGTTCTTCTGCCGCAGGCGTTCGCCACGCTGGGCTTCGGCGGCGGTGCGCTGCTGGCTGGCACGGGCCTGCTGCAGCTGTGCCTGCAGGCGCTTGACCTCGGCCTGGAACGGCCGCGGGTCGATCCGGAACAGCAGGTCGCCTTTTTTCACCAGCGCACCTTCGTCGAACGTCACCTGGTCGATGAAACCGGAGACACGCGGACGGATCTCCACCGATTCCGGCGCTTGCAGGCGGCCGGTGACTTCATCCCATTCGGTCACCCGCTGTTCGATGACTTCGGCAACGCTGACGGCGGGCGGTGGCATTCCCGACTGGGTGGCCTCCGGCTCCTTGCCACAGGCAGCGGTGATGAGCACCACCAGGCCGATGAGGGGAAAGCGCAAGGCGCTGAGCGTACGTTCCATGCTTGACTCCGCAAGTCGGATTTATCGATGGCGGGAGTCTGCGTGGTCAAGCCGGCCAGCAGAAATCGAACGAGCCGAAGGTGAATATCATTGGCGATGATGGTTGAGCATTCGATATCAGCGCAACGCGAGGACGAACAGGTTCGTTATTTTTCGTAGGGTGGGCGTTAGCCCACCGACCGAGTCCAGTCGAACCAGCGATGGTGGGCTGAAGCCCACCCTACGGTTGGTGTGCGGCAGTACGCGTTGCCCAGCGTGCCGGTCAGGCATGGGCCGCTCGAAGTTCTGGCTGGCGCAATTTTCGTAGGGTGGGCTTTAGCCCACCAGGCGAGGGCTTGATGGCGGCAAACACGCGGTGGGCTGAAGCCCACCCTACAAGGTCGCCGCTCAGAGACTGTCCGGATCGCCAACGAACATCTGGATGCGTGAGCGCAGCCAGCGCTCGGCGGGGTCGTTGTCCTGGGCGCCGCGCCAGGCCATGGACAGCTCGAAATCCTGGCTGGTTTCGAATGGCAGTGGTTCGGCGCGCACGCCGCCATTGGCGGCCAGCGCGGCCGCCGCGTAGTCTGGTACGGTGGCGATGATGTCGGTACCGGCGAGCAGGCTGGCCAGCCCGTTGAACTGCGGGACCGCCAGGACCACCTTGCGCTTGCAGCCGTGCAGCGCCAGTTCGTCGTCGATGTAGCCGTTCAGGTCGCCGGCAAAGGAAACCATGGCATGCGGGCGGCTGCAGTAGTCCTCCATGCTCAGGCGGCCGGGAATGCTGTCGGCGCGCAGCAGCATCGGCTTGGGGCGACGCAGTACCTTGCGCTTGGCATTGGCCGGCAGTTCCTCGGTGTAGCAGACGCCCACGGAAATCTCGCCGGACCCCAGCAGACTCGGCATCAGCAGATAGTTGGCGCGCCGCACCACCAGCACCACATCCGGCGCCTCGGCGCGCAACCGACGCAGCAGTGGTGGCAGCAGGGCGAACTCGACTTCATCGGTCAGGCCGATGCGAAACACTTGCGTACTGGTGGCCGGGTCGAAGGTCGAGGCGCGGCTGACCGCGGTGGAGATCGAGTCCAGCGCTGGCGACAGCAACTGCGCGATTTCCTGGGCGCGGGCGGTGGGTTCCATGCTGCGGCCGGTACGCACGAACAGAGGGTCGTCGAACAGCGCACGCAGCCTGGCCAGCGCAGCGCTGATCGCCGGCTGGCCGAGGAACAGTTTTTCGGCGGCGCGCGTAACGCTGCGCTCATGCATCAGCGTTTCGAAGACGATCAGCAGATTGAGGTCGACGCGGCGAAGGTCGTTGCGATTCATGCCTGGTTCACATCGTGCCTGCGGCCGAACGAAGGGGGGCCGGCTCTGGAAGTGGTCTGCATTCTAGACAGCTTCGCCTGCCAACGGCATGCCCGATTGCGCTTTCGAAATGCACAAAGCTGCAATGTGTTGTCATGGATACATACGCGGCTCCATCATTCCCGCGCATGGAAACTATCGACAGGAATCCGCGCCGCCGGCTGGAGTTGTGACGATACTGGCGATAGAGTCCGTTTGCACAGTAGTAAGGCGAGGGGTCGCAATGTCCCGCATCATCCGTTTCCACCAGTTCGGTCCGGCCGACGTTTTGCGTTACGAAGAGCGCGCAGAGCCGCTAGCCGGTCCCGGCGAGGTGCTGCTCGGTGTTCGCGCCATCGGCGTCAGCTGGAACGACGTGCTCTGGCGGCAGGACCTCGCACCGCGGCATGCGCGCCTGCCTGCCGGGCTCGGCAGCGAAGTGGCCGGCGAGGTGCTGGCGGTGGGCGAGGGCGTCGAGGGTTTCAGCGTCGGCGATCGTCTGGCCGGGTTCCCGGCTCACGATCTCAACCAGTACCCGCTGTATGCCGAACACGTGCTGTTGCCGCAGCAGGCGCTGGTGCGCTATCCGGACATGCTCAGCGCCAGCGAGGCGGCGATCCACTACACGCCCATGCTGATCAGCTATTTCGCGCTGGTCGAGCTGGCGCAACTGGAGCCGGGCCAGTACGTGCTGGTCAACCAGGCCGCGCATTGCACCGGGCCGGCGGCCGTGCAACTGGCCAAGGCGCTGGGCGGGCGGGTGATCGCCACCTGCGAGACGGCTGCCGACCGCGACTACCTGCGTGAGCTGGGTGCCGAGACGGTGATCGTCACCGAGGAGGAAGACCTGGTGGGTCGCTTGCAGAAGGTGACCGAAGGCCGTGGTGTCGACGTGGTGCTGGATGCCTGCGGTGGCTCGCAGATGAAGCTGCTCGGGGATGTCATGGCGCCGCTGGGCAAACTGATTCTCTATGGCATGAACGGCGGCAACGAGACGGCACTGCCGGTCTGCGCGGCATTCAAGAAGAACTTCAAGTTCTTCCTGCACTGCCTGTGCGACTTCACCGGGCAGCCCGAACTGGGCATCGAGCAGAACCGTGAAGCTGTGGAGCGGGCGCTGCAGCACATCAATCAGCTCACCGCCGACCGCCTGATCTGGCCACAGCTGGACCGCCAGTTCCCCTTCGAGCACGCAGTCGAAGCGCATCGGTACGTCGAAAGCGGCCTGCCCCGTGGTCGTGTGGTGCTGACACTGGGCTGACCTGCCTGCCGGGCCTCTCATCGCCTGGCCGAAACTTTCTCGACGCCACTCAAGTCCTCCGAAGACAGGTTATTCACCTTGACGGAGGATCTTTGCATGGCCGATGAAAACCAGACGCTACCCCCACAGGAGCAGCCGGAACCAGGCAAGGAAGGCCTGATGAACCCCCGCCCGGAATACCGCGGCGAGGACTACAAGGCGGCTGGCAAGCTGGAGGGCAAGGTGGCGCTCATCACCGGAGGCGACAGTGGTATCGGCCGCTCGGTGGCGGTGCTGTTTGCCCGGGAGGGCGCCGATGTCGCCATCCTCTACCTCGACCAGCACCAGGACGCCGAGCAAACCCGCGAGGTCGTGGAACAGTACGGCCGTCGCTGCCTGACCTTCGCCGGTGACGTGGCCGACCGCGAGGTTTGCCGCAACGCCATCGAGGAAACCCTGAGCAAGTTCGGCAAACTCGACATCCTGGTCAACAACGCTGCCGAGCAGCATCCGCAGAACGGTCTGGAAGACATCAGCGAAGAGCAGTGGGAGAAGACGTTCCGCACCAACATCTTCGGCATGTTCCAGATGACCAAGGCCGCGCTGCCCCATCTGGGCAAGGGTGCGTCGATCATCAATACCACCTCGGTAACCGCCTACAAGGGCAGCCCGAAGCTGCTGGACTACTCGGCCACCAAGGGCGCCATCACCGCGTTCACCCGATCGTTGTCGATGAACCTCGCCGAGCGCGGCATTCGCGTCAACGGCGTTGCACCGGGGCCGATCTGGACGCCGCTGATTCCCTCGACCTTCGCGGCCGATGAAGTCGCCGAATTCGGCTCCAACACGCCGATGAAGCGTCCCGGCCAGCCCGATGATGTGGCGCCGGCCTATGTCTACCTGGCGAGCAGCGATGCGGCCTACGTCAGCGGACAGGTCATCCATGTCAACGGCGGGACAGTGGTCAACGGCTGACCCATTGCCGGGCCGCAGTACGGCCCGGCCACATCAACGCTTGGAGAACGACCATGCCACGCACGATCTGGAAAGGCGCCGTCAGCTTCGGACTGGTACACATCCCGGTGGCGCTGGTGCCGGCCACCACCCGCCAGGGCATCGACTTCGACTGGCTGGACAAGCGCAGCATGGACCGGGTCGGCTACAAGCGCATCAACAAGACCACCGGCGAGGACATCGACAGCGAGAACATCGTCAAGGGCGTCGAATTCGAGAAGGGCCACTATGTCGTGATCAGCGACGACGAAATCAAGGCCGCGCACCCCAAGGCGACCCAGACCGTCGACATCGTCGCTTTCGTCGATGCCAGCGACATCTCCTTTCTCTACATCGACACTCCGTACTACCTGACCCCGGACCGCCGCGGCGAAAAGGTCTATGCGCTGCTGCGCGAAACGTTGCTCCAGACCGGCAAGGTCGGCATCGCCAACGTGGTGCTGCGCAACAAGCAGCACCTGGCCGTGGTGATGCCGCTGGGCAAGGCGCTGGTGATGAACACCCTGCGCTGGGCCGACGAGGTTCGCGGTGTCGAGTACCTGGAACTGAAGGACGAGGCACTCGATCCGGACCTCGCCGAGCGTGAGTTGGACATGGCCAAGCGGCTGGTCGAGGACATGAGCGAGAAGTGGCAGCCGGAGCAGTACAAGGACACCTTCCAGGACCAGATCATGGCGCTGGTCGAGAAGAAGGCCCGCGAAGGCAAGCTCGAAGCTGTCGGCGGGCCGGAAGAGGGCGTGGATCGTCGCTCGGCGGATGTCATCGACCTGACCGAACTGCTCAAGCGCAGCCTTGCCGCCAAGCCGGGCAAGGCCAGTAAAGAGGAGGGTACCGAGGAAACCGAAAAAGCCGCGGCCAAGCCCAAGGCGGCGAGCAAGGCCAAGACCACCAAGTCTGCCTCGTCCTCTTCTTCGCCCGCGCTCAAGACACCCGCGGCGGGAAGCAAATCCAAGAAGGCGAGCTGACCGAGGTAGAGCATGCCTGCACAGCGCAAGAGCGGAAGCCGTCCGCTGGTGGGCGGCGTCGGCATCAGCAATCCGCAGCGGGTCATCGACGAGGCCAGCGGCACCACCAAGCTCGCACTGGCCGAGTATTACCTGTCGGTCGCCGAGTGGCTGATGCCACACCTGGCCGGGCGGCCGCTGTCCATCGTCCGCGCACCTGAGGGGACCGGTGCAGAAAGCTTTTTCCAGCGCCACTGCGGCCGGCTGAAGATGCCGCACATGCGAGCATTGCCCAAGGCCCTGGACCCTGACCACGCACGCCTGATCCAGGCGGACAGCATCACCGCCGTCATCGAAGCGGTGCAGATGGGCACCGTGGAATTCCACACCTGGAATGCACGCAGCGACCGTGTGCAGCGGCCGGACCGGCTGATCTTCGACCTCGACCCGGACCCCGCGTTGGGCTGGCCGAGCATGGTCGAGGCCACCGAGCTGACCCTGAAGCTGCTGGAGAGTCTGGGCCTGCAAGCGTTCCTCAAGACCAGCGGTGGGCGCGGCATGCATGTCGTGCTGCCGATCGACCGCCGTTGCGACTGGGAGCTGGCTCGCCAGTTCGCCCGTAGCCTCACCGAACGCCTGGCCCGGGAAGCGCCACGACTGATCGTCGACAAGATGGGCCCGCAGAATCGCGTTGGCCGCATCTTCGTCGACTATCTGCGCAACCAGAAGGGCGCGAGCACCGTGGCTGCCTATTCGGCCCGGGCACGTCCGGGGCTGGCTGTCTCGGTGCCCATCGAGCATGCGGAGTTGGCGCGGATCGACGGTGCGGACCAGTGGAACATCGGCAACCTGCACGAGCGTCTGCAGACGCTGCCCAGCGACCCCTGGGCGCGCTACGGTTCGCTGCGTCAGGGCTTGAGCCAGGCGTTGCTCAAGCGTCTGGTCGATCGCTGAACTTGACCGGCAACAGCAGCGGCCGAATGTCGTTAGAGATTGCCCCTGGTAGCGCGCCAGAGCCGTCCGTCCCTCCGGCTGAACCCTCCAGGGCGAGCGAAGTCGACCCTTAAGTTGGGCCGAGCATCCATGACAGGAGAGACCGATGACGGTACGAGTATCCCGGCGGCAGTTCCTCAAGTTCGGCGCAGCCGGATTGGGCGCTTCCAGCATGGCGATGATGGGATTCGCCCCTGAGGAAGCACAGGCCTCCGTGCGTCATTTCAAGCTCAGTGGCGCGAAGGTCACCCGCAACATCTGCACCTACTGTTCCGTCGGCTGCGGCATGTTGCTCTATGCGCGCGGCGACGGCGCGATCAACAGCCATGATCACATTTTCCATGTCGAGGGCGACCCCGATCATCCGGTCAGTCGCGGTTCGCTCTGCCCACGTGGCGCCGGCGTGCTCGACTTCATCAAGAGCGACTCGCGGGTGCGCTACCCGCAGGTGCGCGAGCCGGGTACCGATGAGTGGAAACGCATCAGCTGGGATGAAGCGCTCGACCGCATCGCCCGCCAGATGAAGGACGACCGCGATCGCAACTTCGAGACCCACGACGAGGAAGGCCGGCTGGTCAATCGCTGGATGACCACCTCGATGGTGGCCGCTTCGGCCTGCACCAACGAGACGGCGTACCTCACGCAGAAGATCACCCGGGCGCTGGGCATTCTCAAACTCGACAACCAGGCGCGCGTCTGACACGGACCGACGGTGGCAGGTCTTGCCCCTTCATTTGGTCGCGGTGCCATGACGAACAGCTGGGTCGACATTCGCAATGCGAACATCGTCCTGTCCATGGGCGGGAATTCGGCCGAAGCGCATCCGGTGGGCTTCCGCTGGGTGATGCAGGCCAAGGAGCGCAGCGATGCGATCCTGATCTCCATCGACCCGCGCTATAACCGCACCACGGCGGTGGCGGATTATCACGCCTGGATTCGCACCGGCACGGATATCGTCTTCCTCGGCGGCCTGATCAGCTATCTGATCGAGAATGACCGCTACGCCCATGAATACGTGCTGCATTACACCGACGCCGCGCACCTGGTTCGCGAGGGCTTCGAGTTCAACGATGGGCTGTTCACCGGCTACGACGAGGAACGCCTTCAGTACGACAAGAGCACCTGGAACTTCGACCTGGACGAGCAGGGCTTCGTCCGCCGCGATGAAACCCTGCAGCACCCGCGCTGCGTGTTCCAGCTGATGCGCAAGCACTACAGCCGCTACAGCGTGGAGATGGTCGAGCGGGTCTGCGGCATGCCGCAAGCGAAGGCGCTGCAACTCTGGGAGCTGATGGCCCAGAGCGCGGCGCCGGACAAGACCATGACGATCCTCTACGCCCTGGGCTGGACGCAACACTCCATCGGTTCGCAGATGATCCGCAGCGGCGCCATGGTTCAGCTGCTGCTGGGCAACATGGGCATGCCCGGCGGCGGCGTGAACGCGCTACGCGGTCACTCCAATATCCAGGGGCTGACCGATATCGGCCTGCTGTCGAACCTGCTGCCGGGCTACATGACATTGCCCGCGGCCGGCGCCCAGCGCTACGACGACTACATTCGGGAGAAGGTCCGCAAGCCGCTGCTGCCCAACCAGGTGGCGTACTGGAAGCACTACGAGCGCTTCTTCGTCAGCACCATGAAGGCTTTCTACGGCGATGCCGCCACCGCCGAGAACAACTGGTGTTACGACTGGCTGCCCAAGCTGTCCGAGCCGCTGTATGACGTGCTCTACGCGGTCAACGACATGACCAAGGGCAAGATGACCGGCGCGTTCTGCCAGGGTTTCAACATCCTGGCCGCCTTCCCCAACAAGGCCAAGGTGCTGGACGGACTGTCCAAGCTCAAGTGGCTGGTGATTATGGACCCGCTGGCCACCGAGACCGGCGAATTCTGGAAGAACCACGGCGAGTTCAACGACGTCGACCCGAGCCAGATCCAGACCGCGGTGTTCCGGCTGCCCACCACGACCTTCGCCGAAGACGACGGCTCGATCACCAACAGTTCGCGCTGGTTGCAGTGGCACCACCAGGCGGTGCCGCCACCCGGCGAGGCGATGAGCGACACGGCGATCCTCGCCGGTGTGTTCCATCGGCTGCAGAAGCTCTATCGGGAGGAAGGCGGCGCCTTCCCCGAACCGATCCTCAACCTGACCTGGGAATACAGCGATCCCGCCCAGCCTGCCGCGGCGGAACTGGCGCAGGAGTACAACGGCCGCGCGCTGGCGGATATCGAGGATCAGGGCCGGATCATCCGGCGCAAGGGCGAACTGCTCAACGACTTCGGCGAGTTGCGCATCGATGGCAGCACGTCGTGCGGCTGCTGGATCTATTCCGGCGCCTGGACCGAGCAGGGCAACATGATGGACCGGCGGGACAATTCCGACCCCTACGACATCGGCGTCACCCTCGGCTGGGCCTGGGCCTGGCCCCTCAATCGGCGGATTCTCTACAACCGCGCCTCGGCGCGCCCGGACGGCACGCCCTGGGATCCGAACCGGGCGCTGATCTGGTGGGACGGCGAACGCTGGGTCGGTGCCGACGTGCCGGATTATCCGATCGCCGCGCCACCGGAGGACGACGTCAAGCCCTTCATCCTCACCGAGAGTGGCACCGGGCACTTCTTCGCCAGCGAGTGGCTGGGCGAAGGGCCGTTCCCCGAGCACTACGAGCCGCTGGAATCGCCGATCCCGAACAACCCGTTGCATCCGGACAATCCGCTGGCCTACCACAACCCGGTCGCGCGGATTTTCCCCGAGGATCGCGACACCTTCGGTACCTTCGAGGAGTTTCCCTACGCGGCGACCACCTACCGCCTCACCGAGCACTTCCACTACTGGACGACGCACGTGCTGCTCAACGCCATCGTCCAGCCGGAGAAGTTCGTCGAGATCGGCGAGGTGCTGGCCGGGGAGCTGGGTATCGCGGCCGGCGAGAAGGTCAGGGTGCGTTCCAAGCGCGGGCATATCGATGCGGTGGCGGTGGTGACCAAGCGTCTGCGACCGCTGCAGGTGGACGGACGCACCGTGCACCAGGTCGGCATCCCGATCCACTGGGGCTTCACCGGCGTGGCCAGGAAGGCCCACCTGACCAACACGCTGACGCCCTTCGTGGGTGACGGCAATACCCAGACCCCGGAATTCAAGTCGTTCCTGGTGAACGTCGAGAAGCTATAGGAGACGCCTGATGCGAGGTGACCAGATCAACCTGCAGAACATCATCGCGCGTTCGGCGACTACCGAGCCCTCGCCACAGATTCGCTCCGGTGGCGTGGAAAAGGTGACCAAGCTGATTGATGTGTCGGTGTGCATCGGCTGCAAGGCCTGCCAGGTCGCGTGTATGGAGTGGAACGACCTGCGCGACGAGGTCGGCGAATGCGACGGCACCTACAACGCCCCGCAGGACCTGACGCCGTCGTCCTTCGAAGTCATGCGCTTTTCCGAGTACGAGAACGAGGAGGGCGACCTGGAGTGGCTGATCCGCAAGGACAACTGCATGCACTGCGCCGAGCCGGGCTGCCTCAAGGCTTGTCCGTCGCCCGGCGCCATCGTGCAGTACGCCAACGGCATCGTCGACTTCAACTCCGAGCACTGCATCGGCTGCGGTTACTGCGTGGCCGGGTGCCCGTTCAACATTCCGCGCATCTCCAAGAAGGACAACAAGGCCTACAAGTGCACGCTCTGCTCCGACCGTGTCTACCACGGCCTGGAGCCGGCCTGTGTGAAGAGCTGCCCGACCGGCTCGATCCAGTTCGGCACCAAGGAGCAGATGCTCGACTACGGCGCGCACCGGGTCGGCAAGCTCAAGGAGCGCGGCTACGAGAATGCCGGCATCTATGACCCCTCCGGAGTGGGTGGGACGCACGTGGTCTACGTACTGCAGCATGCCGACAAGCCGGAGATCTACAGCGGCCTGCCGAAGGATCCGCAGATCAGCCCGACGGTGGAGCTGTGGAAGGGCGTGACCAAGCCGCTGATGTCGGCGGTACTCGGCGTCTCGGTACTGGCCGGGTTTTTCCATTACATGACCAAGGGGCCGAAGGAGGAGCCCGAGGACGATCCCGACGCCGACAAGGCGGCCGCGGAACGTGAGCTGGACAGACGCGACGAGGAGCGGCGGCCATGAGTCATTCCAATGTAGGCAAGGGCATCCTGCGCTATGGGCCCTGGGCGCGGGCGAACCACTGGATCGTCGCGATCTGCTTCGTGCTGCTCAGCCTCAGCGGACTGGCGCTGTTCTATCCGGCATTCTTCGGCCTCACCGCGCTGTTCGGCGGGCCGGAGCCGACGCGGATCGTGCACCCGTACATCGGCGTGTTCATGTCGCTGTTCTTCCTGATCCAGGCGGTGCGTTTCTTCCGCGCCAACCTGTTTCGCCGCTACGACGTGCAATGGGCGCGGCAGATCGGCGACGTGCTGTCCAACCGCGACGAACGACTGCCGCCGGTGGGGCAGAACAACGCCGGGCAGAAGCTGGTGTACTGGGTCTTCCTCGCCACGGTGCCGATCCTGCTGGTCACCGGCGTGGTGCTCTGGCGGCCCTGGATCGCCAGCGAGATGCCGGTCTGGGCGCTGCGCTGGGCGGTATTGATCCACGCGCTAACGGCCTTCGTCGCGATCCTCACGCTGATCATCCATATCTACTCCGCCATCTGGGTCAAGGGCTCCGTACGCGCCATGACCCAGGGGCGAGTCAGCCCGGCCTGGGCCAGGCACCACCACAAGCTCTGGTACGACGAAGTCATGGCCGGCGAGAAGCACGGCGACGACAGCGCCTTGCCCCATCGCGAGCCCGGCGATGCGGCCGCGCCTGGAAATCGAACAGGAAAAGGGAGCCCGACATGAAAGGAACGCGCGGAGCAGTTGGCCACGAGTTCGGCAACGCACCCACCACGATCATGGAGCCGCCGCAGGTGGTGCTGCCCGACGACCAGCTGTTCAGTCGGCGAGCGCTGCGTTTGCGCGAGCTGATGGTCATGGTCCCGGCGCTGGATGAATTCCTCGACTTCATGGCGCGTCTGGCCCAGGCCCAGCAGCAGGTTTTCGGCGGTCGCGAGCCGGCCTGGCGCCCGGCGCCGGATGCGTTCGACCAGGCATTCGCCCATCGCATGCCGCCGCTGGGCTTCCGTGCGCTGCGCCGCGATCTCGATTGGCAGGCCGATCTGAGCGCCATCCTCGATGCCCTGGCCTTGCATGTCGGGGAGCGGCAACGGCCTTTGCTACAGGCCCTGCGCAGCCTCGGTGCGGATGAGTTGCAGGCGATCGCCGAGGATGTGCTGGAGCAGCGCAGTGGCAGCGAGGCCAGCCGCGGGTTGATGCCCCTGGTCGCCGCTGCCTTGCAGGTCAGCTGGGCGCGCCTGGCGGCAGGCCTGCCACGCGCGCCGGCCCAACCGCTGGACGACGCCCGGGCGCTGTGCCCCTCTTGCGGCTCGCCCCCGGTGGCCAGCGTGGTGCACAACGAACCACATCGCAGCGGCGTGCGCTTCCTGCACTGTGCGCTATGCGCGACGGAGTGGCATCTGGAGCGGGTCAAGTGCAGCAACTGCGAAACCGGCGGCCAGTTGCTCTACGTCGGGTTGAACGACCAGCAGGGTGAGCCTTTCCTGCCCGTGCAGGCGGAAGCCTGCGGCGCCTGTGAAAGCTACCTGAAGATCGTACTGCGGCAGATCCAGGGCCGCGCCGACCCGGTCGCCGACGATCTCGCCAGCCTGCCGCTGGACTTGATGCTGGCCGAGCAGGGGAGCTACGCCAGGAGTGGCTACAACCCGCTGCTGGTATTCGGTGACGACTAGCCAGCGGGCTGCGCGCTGTCGATATCCACCACCGTCTGATCGCCGTATGGCGAGCCGGGCTTGTACTCGTCCAGCTCGTCGGCACAGGGCACCTGCGGCACGTCGCCTGGCTTGTCATGCATGATCGGGTCGGGTTGCGGGACATCGGGCCGTGGGTGGGTCATGGTCGTTCTCCTGACGGCGAAGCTGCCGGCTCGGCAGCGCGGGGCGTTCTGCATTGAGGTGTCTGGCTGGCTGGGGTTCCAGCCAGCCGTCGGCTCCCGCGCCAGCGGCGACAGCCGGCCCGATGGCGTTGCGTCGCAGCGCGCCCGCCACCGCCGGCACTCCCGACCGATCACCGAAAGGCCCCCGCCAATGGCCGCGCAGGGCTGAACTTTCCCGGGCCCACTGGCTCGGAAGAAAGAGCCGACAAAACCGTACCGGTCGCCTCCGAACCGCACGATGACGCACCCAGAGGCGGCTCGGGCAACCCGCACCCTTGCGCCCCCAGGAGCCCGTTCGATGAGCGATGTACAGCCCAACGCGACGTTTCACCCTCGACTCGAAGACGCCCTGCAGATGCCCCGCATCGCCATAGAAGCCACTCTGCCCGTGGTGGATGGCGGTCGTTTCGCGGCCAAGGCGATCATCGGCCAGCCGGTCGTCGTCACCAGCAGGATCTTCGCCGATGGGCACGACCAGCTCGCCGCGGCGGTGTGCTGGCGCGAGAAGGGCGAGAGTAGCTGGTGTCGGGCGCGCTTGAAGCTGCTCGGCAACGATGGCTGGCAGGGCCAGTTCACTCCGACACAGGTGGCAGAGCACGAGTTCGTCATCGAGGCCTGGTGGGACATCTTCGAAACCTATCGCTACGAGCTGTCGAAGAAACACACCGCTGGCGTGCCGGTGCCGCTGGAGCTGGAAGAAGGCAGGATGCTGCTGGAGAAGGCCGCCGCCCGCGCCCAGGGCGAGAACCGCGCGACTCTGGAAGATCTGCTGCACCGTCTGGGCACCTCGCACCTGGACGACGAGCGCGTGTCGCTGCTGCTGGCAGCGGAAACCGCTGCCGCGATGGCGGCGGCCGATCCGCGTGAACACTGCAGCCGCAGCCCGCTGTATCCGCTGGATGTAGAGCGCCCGCTGGCACAGTTTGCCAGCTGGTACGAGCTGTTCCCGCGCTCGGAAACCGACGATCCCGAGCGTCACGGTACGTTCCGCGACGTGCACAAGCGGTTGCCGGCCATTCGCGACATGGGCTTCGATGTGCTGTATTTCCCGCCGATTCATCCGATCGGCCGGAAACACCGCAAAGGCCCGAACAACAGTCTGCAGGCAGGCCCGAACGATCCGGGCAGTCCCTATGCCATCGGCAGCGAAGAAGGCGGCCACGACGCGATTCATCCGCAGCTGGGCACGCTGGACGATTTCCGCGAGCTGGTTGCAGCCGCCCGCGAGCACGGACTGGAGATCGCCCTCGATTTCGCCATACAGTGCTCGCAGGATCACCCCTGGCTGAAAGAGCATCCGGGCTGGTTCTCCTGGAGGCCGGACGGCAGCATCAAATACGCGGAAAACCCTCCGAAGAAATACCAGGACATCGTCAACGTCGACTTCTACTCCGAGGACGCCAAGCCCGATCTCTGGCTGGCCCTGCGCGACGTGGTCTGGCACTGGGTGGAGCAGGGCGTGAAGGTCTTTCGCGTCGACAATCCGCACACCAAGCCGCTGCCGTTCTGGGAGTGGCTGATCGCCGATATCCGCGAGCGCGACCGCGACGTGATGTTCCTCTCCGAGGCGTTCACTCGCCCCGGCATGATGGCGCGGCTGGGCAAGATCGGTTACAGCCAGAGCTATACCTACTTCACCTGGCGTAACACCAAGGCCGAGCTCAGCGAGTACCTCACGGAGCTGAACGAGCCGCCGCTGCGCGACTGCTACCGCCCCAACTTCTTCGTCAACACGCCGGACATCAACCCGTTCTTCCTGCAGGACTCGGGGCGTGCGGGCTTTCTGATCCGCGCTGCGCTGGCGACCATGGGTTCGGGGCTGTGGGGCATGTACTCGGGCTTCGAGCTGTGCGAATCGGCGGCGGTTCCCGGCAAGGAGGAGTACCTGGACTCGGAGAAATACCAGCTTCGCGTCCGCGACTACCACGCGCCGGGCAACATTGTCGCCGAGATCGCCCAGCTCAACCGCATCCGCCGACAGAACCCGGCGCTGCAGACCCACCTCGGCTTCAAGGCCTATCTGGCCTGGAACGACAACATCCTCTATTTCGGCAAGCGCACGCCCGACTTGTCGAACTTCATCCTGATCGCCATCAGCCTCGATCCGAACAATGCCCAGGAGGCGCATTTCGAATTGCCGCTATGGGAACTCGGCTTGCCCGACGACGCCCATACCCAGGGCGAGGACCTGATGAACGGCCATCGCTGGACCTGGTACGGCAAGACGCAGTGGATGCGCATCGAGCCCTGGCATCTGCCTTTCGGCATCTGGCGACTGACGGCGCAGCAGCCCGACCCGGACCTCAAGTAGATTCTAGATTAGATACTTAAATCGTTTTTAATCAGAGTGTTAGACGGCTTTTAGAATGTCGTTTCCAGGTTCTATTCATCTTGCCCAGCCCGCAGTTCAGGTGCGGGCTTACGCACCGCTACAGGAATGAAGAACATGGCAAAACCGCGCAAACCGGCTGCTTTCATCAAGGATCCGCTCTGGTACAAGGACGCGGTGGTGTACCAGGTTCATCTGAAATCTTTCTACGACTCGAACAACGATGGCGTCGGCGACTTCGTCGGGCTGATCGAAAAACTGGACTACATCGCCGACCTCGGGGTGAACACCATCTGGCTTCTGCCGTTCTACCCCTCGCCGCGGCGCGACGATGGCTATGACATTGCCGATTACCGCGGTGTACATCCCGAATACGGCGGCATGGCCGACGCCAGGCGTTTCATCGCCGAGGCGCACAGGCGCGGGCTGCGGGTGATCACCGAACTGGTCATCAACCACACCTCCGACCAGCACCCGTGGTTCCAACGCGCACGCAAGGCGCGCAAAGGCTCGGCTGCGCGCAACTTCTACGTCTGGTCGGATACCGACGACAAGTACCAGGGCACGCGGATCATCTTCCTCGACACCGAGAAATCCAACTGGACCTGGGACCCAGTGGCCAAGCAGTACTTCTGGCACCGCTTCTATTCGCACCAGCCGGATCTCAACTTCGACAATCCGCAGGTGATGAAGGCCGTGCTGGCGGTGATGCGCTACTGGCTCGACATGGGCATCGACGGTTTGCGGCTGGACGCGATTCCCTATCTGGTCGAGCGCGACGGCACCAACAACGAGAACCTGCCGGAAACCCATACGGTGCTCAAGGCGATCCGCGCCGAGATCGACGCCAACTACCCCGACCGCATGCTGCTGGCCGAGGCCAATCAATGGCCGGAGGACACCCAGCTGTATTTCGGCGGCGAGGATGGCGGGCCGGGGGACGAGTGCCACATGGCCTTCCATTTCCCCTTGATGCCGCGCATGTACATGGCCATCGCCCAGGAGGACCGCTTTCCGATCACCGACATCCTGCGCCAGACCCCGGACATCCCGGAGAACTGCCAGTGGGCGATCTTCCTGCGCAACCACGATGAGCTGACGCTGGAGATGGTGACCGACAAGGAGCGCGACTACCTGTGGAACTACTACGCCTCGGACAAGCGCGCGCGTATCAACCTCGGCATCCGTCGTCGCCTGGCACCGCTGCTGGAGCGCGACCGTCGGCGTATCGAGCTGCTCAACAGCCTGCTGCTGTCGATGCCCGGCACCCCGGTCATCTATTACGGTGACGAGATCGGCATGGGCGACAACATCTTCCTCGGCGATCGCGACGGCGTGCGCACGCCGATGCAGTGGTCGGTAGACCGCAATGGCGGCTTCTCCCGCGCCGATCCGCCGAATCTGGTATTGCCGCCGGTGATGGATCCGCTCTACGGCTACTACACGATCAACGTCGAGGCCCAGCAGCGCGATCCGCATTCGCTGCTCAACTGGACGCGGCGGATGTTGACCATCCGCAAGCAGTTCAAGGCGTTCGGCCGTGGCACGCTGAGAATGCTGGCACCGAGCAACCGCCGCATCCTCGCGTATCTGCGCGAATTCACCGGCGTCAATGGCGAGACCGAAATCATCTTCTGCGTGGCCAATGTGTCCCGTTCGGCCCAGGCGGCGGAGCTGGAGATGTCGCAATACGCCGGCATGGTGCCGGTCGAGATGGTCGGCGGCAGCGCGTTTCCGCCCATCGGCCAGTTGCCGTATCTGCTGACCCTTCCACCCTATGGCTTCTACTGGTTCCAGCTCGCGCCCACCAACCAGATGCCCAGCTGGCACCAAGAGCCGGTGGAAACCCTGCCCGATTTCCAGACCCTGGTGCTCAAGCGACTGGATACCCTGACCGCCGCCAACAGACGCATCCTGGAAACCGAGTCGCTACCGGCCTACCTGCCAAAACGGCGCTGGTTCGCCGCCAAGGACGTGCCAATCGACTCCGTTCACATCAATTATTGCGTACCTTTTGGCGATCCGAACCGGCCTGTGCTGCTCAGCGAACTGAGCGTGGAATCGGCCGGACGCAGCGATCTCTATCAGCTACCGCTGGGATTCCTCGACGAAGCGGATTTCGACACCGTGCTGCCGCAACAACTGGCCATGGCGCGCGTGCGGCGCGGCCCGCGAGTCGGATTGATGACCGATGCGTTCGCCCTCGAGCAGTTCATCAGCGCGGTCATCCAGGGCTTGCGCGATGAGCGCGTGGTGCCCTGCAACGACGGCGAGATACGCTTCGTGCCGATGCCGCAACTGGCCGAGCTGCAACTGCCGGCTCATCCTGAAGTGCGTTACATCTCCGCCGAGCAGTCCAACAGCTCGGTGATCGTCAATAACAGCGTGATGCTCAAATTGCTCCGCCGGGTGGCGCCGGGGGTTCACCCTGAACTGGAAATGGGCGCCTTCCTTACCGCGGGTGGCTTCGCCCATATTTCCGCGATGCTCGGCCAGGTCAGTCGTATCAACAAGCAGGGCGAGCCAGTCGCGCTGATGGTGATCCAGCACTTCCTCGACAGCCAGGGCGACGCCTGGGAATGGACCCTGAACAACCTCGACCGCGCCGTGCGCGACGAAATTGCCGGTGGCGTATCGCTGCACGAGAACCAGTTCAGCGCGCTCGATGAGCTGCAGGCCTTCAACCGGCTGCTCGGCCAGCGTCTTGGCGAGATGCATTGTGCTCTCGCCGCGCAGACCGATGACCCGGCCTTCGCCTACGAGAGCACCAGCGAGGCCAACGCCGAGCAATGGGCGAAGAGCGTCTCCGACCAGCTGGAGCAGGCCCTGGCGCGTCTCGAAGAGCATCGTGCAAGCTTCGAGCGCAAGGACGCCACGGCGGTCGGCCAGTTGCTCGAACGTCGCGACGCGCTGCTCGCACAAGTGCAACGTCTGGCTGCTAGAACCCTGGGAGGCCTGCGGACCCGCGTGCATGGTGACTTGCACCTGGGGCAGGTGCTGGTGGTTCAGGGCGATGCCTATTTCATCGACTTCGAGGGCGAGCCAGCCCGGCCGCTGGATGAACGGCGCGCCAAACATAGTCCGTTCAAGGATGTCTCAGGCCTGTTGCGCTCGTTCGAATACGCCGCGGCCATGACCATTCGCGGAGCACAGATCAGCGACAGCACGGCCGAAGCGGACCAGGTACGGCAACGCATTGCCGCAAGCTACCGAAGCAGCGCGCGGGAAGCGTTCCTCGAGGCCTATCGCGAGGCGAGCGCGGAACTTGCCCATGCCTGGCTCAGCGAAGATGGCGCGAATGCTGCACTGTTGCTGTTCAGCCTGGAAAAATGCGCCTACGAGATCGTCTACGAAGCGGAGAACCGCCCAGCCTGGTTGCCCGTCCCGCTACAGGGACTGCTGGCCCTGGCACAACAGCTTTTCGATGGAGGTTCCAATGAGTGATCGTCCGCTACTGACCATGCCTGGGGAAACCCTGATGCCCAGCGACGCCGATGTGGACGCCCTGGTGCGCGCCGAGCATGGCAATCCGTTTTCCATACTCGGACCTCATCCGGACGGGGAAGGGATGGTGATACGCGCCTACCTGCCCAATGCGCTGGGTGTCGAGGTCCTCGATCGGAGTGAGCAACTGCTGCTGGTGATGGAGCAGGGGCAGGTACCCGGCTTCTTCTTCACCCGGCTACCCCATGCGCAACCCTACCTGCTGAAGATTCGCTGGGCCGGTGGCGAGCAGATCACCGAAGACCCGTACAGCTTCGGTCCGCAGCTGGGCGAACTGGACATGCACCTGTTCTCCGAAGGCAACCATCGGCAGATCGGCCGGGTGTTCGGCTCGCAGTTGATCGAGGCTGACGGTGTGCAGGGTGTGCGCTTCGCGGTCTGGGCACCGAACGCGCGCCGTGTATCGGTGGTCGGCAGTTTCAATGGCTGGGACGGTCGCCGGCATCCGATGCGGCTGCGCTTTCCTTCCGGGGTGTGGGAGCTTTTCATTCCCCGACTGCAGCCCGGCGACACCTACAAGTACGAGATTCTCGGTCCTCACGGCATCCTGCCGCTGAAGGCCGACCCCGTTGCGCTGGCCACCGAGCATCCGCCGGGCACCGCGTCCGTCATCGCGCGACCGCTGGATTACCAGTGGAAAGACCAGGCCTGGCTGCAGCGGCGCAGCTCTCGGCAATCGGTCGACGCACCGATGACCATCTACGAACTGCACGCCGGCTCCTGGCGGCGCGATGGGGGCGATCATGGCCGGTTGTACGACTGGCACGAGCTGGCCGAGCGACTGATTCCCTATGTCGTGGACCTGGGCTTCACGCATATTGAGCTGATGCCCATCATGGAGCACCCGTTCGGTGGTTCCTGGGGCTACCAGCTGCTTTCGCAGTTCGCACCCAGCGCGCGCTATGGCAACGCCCATGACTTCGCCGAGTTCGTCGATGCGTGCCACGCCGCTGGCATCGGCGTGATCCTCGACTGGGTCCCGGCCCACTTTCCCACCGATGCCCATGGCCTGGGTGAATTCGACGGAACGGCGCTGTACGAGTACGCGCACCCGTTCGAGGGCTTCCACCAGGATTGGGATACCTACATCTACAACCTCGGCCGTACCGAGGTGCACGGCTTCATGCTGGCCTCGGCGCTGCACTGGCTACGCGAATTCCACGTCGATGCGCTACGCGTGGATGCCGTGGCTTCGATGCTCTACCGCGACTACTCGCGCCAGGAGGGCGAATGGATTCCCAACCGCCATGGTGGTCGCGAGAATCTCGAGGCGATCGACTTTCTGCGTCATCTGAATGACGTGGTGGCCACCGAAACACCGGGTGCGCTGGTGATCGCAGAAGAGTCCACCGCATTTCCCGGTGTCAGCAAGCCCACCAGCGAAGGCGGCCTTGGTTTCTCCTACAAGTGGAACATGGGCTGGATGCATGACTCGCTGAAGTACATCCAGGAAGACCCGATCAACCGGCAATATCACCACGACCAGATGACGTTCAGCCTGGTGTATGCCTATTCCGAGCACTTCGTCCTGCCGATTTCCCATGACGAAGTGGTTCACGGAAAGGGGTCGCTGATCGACAAGATGCCGGGCGATCGCTGGCAGAAGTTCGCCAACCTGCGTGCCTACCTGTCGTTCATGTGGATGCACCCGGGCAAGAAGCTATTGTTCATGGGTTGCGAGTTCGGCCAGTGGCGCGAGTGGAGCCATGATCGCGAGCTGGACTGGTATCTGCTCGACGAGCCGGACCATCGCGGCGTACAGAACCTGGTGCGTGATCTCAATCACCTGTACAGCCGGGAGCCTGCACTGCACGAACTGGACAGCGATCCACGTGGTTTTCAGTGGCTGATCGGCGACGATCGCGCCAACAGCGTATTCGCCTGGCTGCGCAAGAGCTCCGACGGCCGGCCGCTATTGGTGGTGGCCAACTTCACGCCGGTCGTGCGCGAGGGCTATCGCATCGGTGTCCCGCTGGATACCCGCTGGCTGGAAGTATTCAACAGCGATGCCGAGTGCTACGGCGGCTCCAACACCGGCAACGGCGGCGGCATGCTTGCCGAGCCGGTGGAGAGCCACGGCGAGAAGGTCTCGCTGTCGCTGACCCTGCCGCCACTGGGTGTGCTGGTGCTGCGGCCGCAGGTTTAGCAAGATGAGGAGAAACGCCACTCGGGGCAGCCCGGGTGGCGTTTTTGCTTCTATCGCAGCTCGATCGGTGGGCTGAAGCCCACCCTACGGGGAGTCCGCCACGCTGTAGGGTGGGCTTCAGCCCACCAGATACCCACCTCGGTAGTCCGCCACGCTGTAGGGTGGGCTTCAGCCCACCAGATGCCCACCTCGGTAGTCCGCCACGTTGTAGGGTGGGCTTCAGCCCACCAGAGATGCCCACCTCGGTAGTCCGCCACGTTGTAGGGTGGGCTTCAGCCCACCAGGCGTTCAAATTCGGCAAGCTCAAGCCGATTCCTGCGAGGCCGCCTGTTGGGTTTCGGCCTGGTTACCGCTGCGCAGCTTCTTCGCGCGGGCTTCCAGCACGACGTAGACCAGCGTGGCCAGCAGCAGCGGAATCAGGAAGTAGATCACGCGGTAGCCGATCAGACCGCCGACGATGGCGCCCTTGCTCATGTCGTCGGCGAGCATGGCGACGAACACCGCCTCGATCACTCCCAGCCCGGCGGGGATGTGGGTGACCACGCCGGCGATGCTGCTGATCAACAGGATGCCCAGTACCTCCGGATAGGCCGCCTGCCGGGACAGCATGAAATACACCACAAGCGCCATCAGCGACCAGTTCGCCGCACCCAGTACCAGCTGTACCAAAGCCAGGCGCAGGGACGGCAACTGGATTTCATGCTTTCGGATGGTCCAGGAGCGTCGCTTGGAAAAACCACACAGTCCCAGGTACACGACGCACACCAATAACAGCCCGAAGCCCAGGAAGCGCAGGGCGGTGAAGCCGATTTCCCAGTTCGCTGGCGGTGTGACCCAGCCCATGGCGAAGATCAGCCCGGCCAGCCACATGTAGCCCAGCCAGTTGGTCAGCAGGCTCAGGGTGAAGACCCGGGTTATCTGCGATGGACGCAAGCCGAGGCGCGAATAAAGACGAAAGCGCAGGGCGATGCCGCCAACCCAGGCGCTCAGGTTGAGGTTGAAGGCATAGCAGACGAAGGTCACCGGCAGAATCTGTCGCATGGGCAGGTCGTGGCGCGCATAGCCCTTGCCCAGCACGTCGAAGAAACAGTAGACGACGTAGCTGCCAAGCGCCGCCGCACCGGCCATCCACAGGGTTTCGGCGCGGTAGTTGCGCAGGGTGCTAAAGACCTCCTGCCAGTCCAGATTGCGTGCCAGCCCGACCAGCAGGCCGGCAACGAGGATGAAGAAGACGTAGGTCAGTATCTTCTTGATCAGCGGCCAGCGCCGCCGCCAGCCGCTCTTTGCCTCGCCTTGGGTCGTATGGCTCATCGTTGTTCTCGCTGCAGGGGGGCGGGCACCGGGTCCAGTGGCGGGCTCTCGGGTTCGAGCAACTCCAGACGTGGCTTGTGGGTGGGAAACAGATCCACCAGGCCGGGGAAATGACGCAGGAAGTGGAAGATCAGGAAGGCCAGCGGCGCCCGCCACCAGAAGCCGCGGATGATCCGCTCAAGCGGGATGCGCCGGCAGTCGGTCTGCAGCAGATGATCGAGGCGCTCGTGCAGGTGGCGGTTGAACAGGTGATCACGAATGATCAGGTTGGCCTCCAGGTTGAGCGACAGGCTCAGCGGGTCGAGGTTGCTCGAGCCAACCGTCGACCATTCGTAGTCGGCCAGCGCGACCTTGCCGTGCAGCGGCCGGCGACAGTATTCGTGGATCTCCACGCCGTCGCGCATCAGGTAGTTGTAGAGCATGCGTGCGCCGAACTTGGCGATGGGCATGTCCGGTTCGCCCTGGAGGATCAGCCTTACCCGTACTCCGCGCCGTGCGGCGTTACGGATTTCCCGCAGTACGCGATAGCCGGGGAAGAAATAGGCGTTTGCAATCAATAGCCTGGAGCGTGCATCTCGAATGGCTTGCAAGTAATGCTGCTCGATGTCGTTGCGGTGCTGGTCATTGTCCCGGGTAACGAACAATGCCCGCGCCTCGCCGCGGCTTATGCCGCCATAGCCCGGCGTAGGCTGCCGCAGGCGCCGCCGCCACCAGCGTTGCGGTGGCCTGTCCGGTGCGATCTGGCTCAGGGCGAAATGATGGATGTCGCGTACCACCGGCCCTTCGACCTGCAGGGCATAGTCCTGCTTGGCAGCCGGGCCGAAGTCGCTCAGATGATCGGCGGAGAAATTGATTCCGCCGATGAAGGCGGTTTCACCATCGACCACGACGATCTTGCGGTGCATGCGGCGGAACACGTTCAGCCGCCGGCCGAGCAACCGCTTACCCGGGTCGAACATGTGGATACGCACGCCGACACGGGTCATGTTCGTGACGAACTCACCGCACAGGTCGGCCGAGCCGTAGCCGTCGACGGTAACATCGACGCTGGCGCCGTTCTCGGCGGCCGCGATCAGCGCCTTCTGCAATTCGGTGCCGACCTTGTCCTGGAACAGGATGAAGGTTTCCAGAAGCACCTCTTTCCTGGCCAGGGCGATGGCCTCGAATACGCGAGGAAAGAATTCCTCGCCGTTTTCCAGCAACTGAAGGCGATTGCCGTCTCTCCAGTGGTAACTCATAGGTGTATCTCCACCGCTAGGGGCAGATGATCGGACAAGTGTGTCCAGGGTTTGTTACCGAGGATCTGCGCGCGGTGACTGCTGGCATGGCGCACGTAGATGCGATCCAGGCGCAGCATTGGCCAGCGTGCGGGAAAGGTTTTCGCCACCTGGCCCTGGGACACCGCGAAGACTTCGTGCAGTCCGGCGCAGCGATCGAGCGTGCGCGTGGCCTTCAGCCGCCAGTCGTTGAAGTCGCCGGCAACCACCACTGGCGCACCTTCGGGGAGCGAATCGAGCAGATTACAGAGCAGCTCCAGTTGCTGCTGGCGGTGCGATTCGCGCAGGCCCAGATGGACGCAGATGGCATGGAACTCGTCGTGTCCCGGTACCTGCAGCACGCTGTGCAACAGGCCGCGGCGTTCGGGGCCGGCGATGGAAATGTCCAGGTTTTCGTAGCGGATGATCGGAAACTTCGACAGCAGGGCGTTACCGTGGTCGCCATCGGGATAGACCGCATTGCGGCCGTAGGCGAAGTCGGTCCAGATGCTGTCGGCGAGAAACTCGTAATGCGGGGTCTTCGGCCAGTTGTGAAAGCGCATCGCGTGTTTTTCATGGGTGCCGAGCACTTCCTGCAGGAACACCACGTCGGCGGAGACGCTGCGTACCGCTTCGCGCAGTTCGGGCAGGATGAAACGGCGGTTCAGCGCGGTGAAGCCCTTGTGGGTGTTCACCGTGAGGATACGGATGGCATTGACTGCCGTGGCCATGTGCGCATCGAGGTCGGCACTTGCGATCGGATGGTCTTTATCCAGAGTCAATCGACAGCTCCTTCCAGTTGTCCAGGGGTGGCCTGCAGGTGTTCGTCCAGGCCCAGCCTGTGCAGCAGTTGCCGCGCGTCGTAGGGCGCGCGAACCTTCACGTCGTTGTCAAAATAGCAATAGACGTCGCGCGATCGTCGCGCTCTGGGCTTGCGCGAACTGATCAGCCGCGCGTCGTCGGGCTGGCCGCCGCTGCTCCAGCTGCGGATGCGCTGGTACCAGGCATCCAGCGCCGCATCGGTGTAGCCGCTGGTGTAGAGCTCTTCGGCGCCATGCAGGCGGATGTAAGTGAAGTCGCTGGTCAGGTCCTCCTGATGCGGCCACTTGCCAGCGGTATCGGCTATCACCAACGCCACCCGATACTTGCGCAGGAGATCGATGAAGTCCGGATCGATGAAGCTCTCGTGCCGGATCTCCACGGCGTGACGCATGCGCCGCTTGCGATCGATCGACAGGTGAAGACGACCTTCCATACGCGCTTCGCATTGCCTGGCAATGGCCAGCGCCGCATCGGTGTCATGAGGCAACTGGCGGAGAAACGCTTCGAAAAGCTCGGCATCGAATCGGAACGACGGCGGGAACTGCCAGAGGATCGGACCCAGCTTCTCCTTGAGCAGGAAAAGCCCCGAGGCAAAGAAGTTGGCGAGCGGCTTGTCCACCTCGCGCAGCCGGCGCACATGGGTGATGTAGCGCGGTCCCTTGACGCTGAAGACGAAGCCCTTGGGCGTATCGGCATACCAGGCGGCGTAGCGTTCAGGCGTCTGCAGCGAGTAGAACGAGCCATTGATCTCGATGCTGTTGACCGCCCGCGAGGCGAAGCGCAGTTCGTTCTTCTGCGTCAGCCCCTTGGGATAGAAATCACCACGCCAGGGTGCATAGCGCCAGCCGGAGATGCCGATGTGGATGGCGGCCATGCGCGAGCTACCTGGGGTTCTGCACGGTCGTCGGATCGCTGGCCGGGAAGGTATCGGCCACCGCCTCGTCGAGCACCTTCTCCTCGCTGCCGTGCGAGTCGCCTCGCTGTGGCTGCAGCTCGACCTTGATCCAGCCGTTTTCGCGGCGATCGAAGGCTTCGAAGGCGGCAATCACGTCGGTCATCGGCTTTACCTGGGTGAGAATCTTTGCCGGATCGATGCGGCGTGCCTGGATCATCTCGATCAACAGCGGGATGTATTTGCGGTGGTGGCAGTTGCCCATGTTGATGGTGATGTTCTTGTTCATCGCCATGCCAATGGGGAAGGTCATCGCGTCCGGAGGGTAAACCCCGATGATCGACAGCGTGCCGGCCTTGGCGATGCTCTGTACCGCCCATTCCAGCGCCTGCGCCGGGGCATCGCCGGGCTGCCACAGGCCGCCAGCAGTGGCGCCATCGGCAGGCTTGCCGCCACAACAGCCATGCTCGGCATCGATGCCAACCGCGTCGATCACCCGATCCACGCCGATCCCGCCGGTCAGGCGCTTCAGGGTCTCGACTGGGTCCTCACGGTTGAAGTTGATGATTTCCGCTCCCTGGCGCTGGGCCATGCGCAGACGGTCGTCATGCTGGTCGATGGCGAATACACGGCCGGCGCCCAGCAACTTGGCACTGGCGATGGCGAACTGGCCAACCGGACCGCAGCCATAGACCGCCACCGTATCGCCACTACACACTTCAGCCATTTCCGCGCCGAAATAGCCGGTCGGGAAGATGTCGGAGAGGAGAATGGCCTGATCGTCGTTGATCTCCGGCGGCAGCTTGACCAGGCCGATGTTGGCGAACGGGATCCGGGCCTTCTCGGCCTGCAGGCCGTGGAACGGGCCGGTGGTTTCCGGTCCGCCGTAAAAGGAAGTACCGGCCTCCTTGCCATTCGGATTGGCGCCGTCGCACTGGGCGAAATAGCCGGCACGGCAATAGGAGCAGTTACCGCAGGCGATGGTGGAAGGAATCACCACACGATCGCCGACCTGCAGGTTGCGCACGTCCGCGCCCAGCTCCTCGACGATGCCGACGCCTTCATGGCCGAGAATGGTGCCGGGTTGCATGCCACTGACGGTGCCCCGCACGAAGTGCAGGTCGGTGCCGCAGATGGCCGAAGCGGTGATGCGAACGATGGCATCGGTAGGGGCGAGGATGCGCGGTTCGGGTACGTCTTCGAGACGTATATCGCCGACGGCATGGTAGACCACAGCTTTCATAGCGACTCCATATCGGCCCGTGACGTGCACGGCACGGCCACCGGGCGTTGACTGTCGGGGCGAAACGGGCAGCGCGGCAGACGAAGCGAACCGGCGCGATGCTCGAATCTCATGCCCCGCGGGGTTACGAGAAAATTCGAACGTGCGCGACCCGATGGCGGCCGGGCACATCTGTTCCGACTTGTCCCGGCCTTGGCGGTTCATCTTTTCTGTCGTCGAGGGCGTATCCGGCGGGTTTCAGCAACAGGCCAGGCGACTGCCGGCCGTTCGGAGCGGCGATTCAGTCGAGGCTCCAGGGTTGCCTCTCGGCAAATGCGTCGACCAGGTAGTCGATCATCACTCTGACCTTGGCCGGTGGGCGGCGGTCCGCCGGGTAGACCGCATGGATGCCAAGGCCCATGCATGGCTGGTCCAGTTCCAGTGCGACCAGTTCGCCGCTACGCAGCGCGGGAGCGACGATGAATTGTGGCTGGTAGATCACGCCCTGGCCGCCCACTGCGGCGGCCACCAGGGCCTCGCCGTTGTTGGCCAGCAGGTTGCCGCTGACGGCCGCCCGCACCTCGCCGCGCTCGCCGAAAGCCCAGTGCTTGCCGCCGCCCAGGGAAGAGAGGCTGTAGCCCAGGCAGTTATGCTTGGCGAGGTCGGATACGCTGCGTGGTAGACCCCACTGGTGCAAATAGCGCGGCGCAGCGCAGACCTGCAACGGGCAATCGGCCAGGCGCCTGGCCTGCAGCGGACTGTCACGCAGCCAACCGATGCGCACGGCCATGTCCCAGCCGCCATCGAGCAGGTCGACCTGACGATCGGTCAGTCCCAGCTCCACTTTCACGGCTGGATGCCGCCGACTGAAGTCGGGAATGAGCGGGGCAATGAAGCGGGTGCCGAACGTCAACGCCACGTTCATGCGCAGCAATCCGGTGGCCTCGATCCGCTGCGAGGCAACGCTGGCCTCGGCCTCATCGATGTCCGACAGGATCCGCTGGCAGGCGTCCAGGTAATGGCTGCCGGCCTCGGTGAGGCTGAGCCGGCGCGTGCTGCGATGGAACAGCTTGACGCCCAGGCGGCTCTCCAGGGCATCCACATGTTTGCTGGCCATGGCCGGCGACATGCCCAGGTGCCGCCCGGCTGCCGAGAGACTGCCCGCGGCTGCGGCACGCGTGAAGACGCGCATGCCGGTGAATCGATCAAGCATCCGGGCTCCTACTCTCAGTTAAAAGTGTTGATGGATCAGGCGAGGTTCTCATTCCGTGAAGTGTAATTCATGCTTGCCCGCATCGTAGTTGCGAGTGTTTTCCATATGTCCACAGGCCAGCTCATGCCAACCCTGTTCGTGCCGCACGGCGCCGGCCCCTGTTTCTTCATGGACTGGAATCCGCCGACCGCCTGGCACGCCATGGCCGTGTTTCTCCAGGGCCTGGCCTCCACGCTGCCGGCAAGGCCGAAAGCCATCGTACTGATCTCGGGACACTGGCTGCAGCCGACCTTCAGCGTCACCAGCGCCGCACGGCCCGGGCTCATCTACGACTATCACGGCTTCCCGCCGCACACCTATGAGCTGCGCTACCCAGCGCCGGGGCAGCCGCAGTTGGCGGCGCGTATCGTCGCGCTGCTGGATCAGGCAGCGCTGGCCGGCCACGCGGATGCGCAACGCGGTTTCGACCATGGCACATTCATTCCGCTGAAACTGATGTTCCCCGAGGCCGACGTGCCGGTGGTGCAGCTGTCCCTGCGCAGCGACCTCGACCCTCTGGCGCACATAGAAGCCGGTCGCGCCCTGCATGCACTGCGCGGGGAAGGGGTCCTGATCGTCGCTAGCGGGATGAGCTTTCACAACATGCGCGGCTACGGCGATCCGCGTTTCGCAGCGATTTCCGACGAATTCGATCGTTGGCTCACTGCCGCGGTCGAGTCCGCGCCCGCGCAACGCGATCTCGCGCTGCAGCGATGGGAGCAGGCGCCCGCCGCGCGCCTGTGCCATCCGCCGCGTGCCGAGGAACATCTCATTCCATTGCTGGTGGCCGCTGGCGCCGCTGGGCACTCGAGCGGGCACCGGGTCTTCAGCGATCGCGTCATGCACACCACGCTGTCGGCCTATCGCTTTGGCTGAGGCAAGGCGTTTTCAACTGGAGAAAGCCTATGTATCGATCCACAGCCCACATCGTCGAGCAAAACCCGGAACGCCTGATCAAGCGCCTGTGCAACCACTGGCGGCACAAGTTCGCCGTACAGCTGGACGAGCAGGGCGGGGTGATCGAACTGCCGCTCGGCCGTTGCAGTCTGCGCTGGGGCGAGGGCTGCCTGGATGCAGAGCTGCAGTGCGCCGATCAGCAACAGCTGCAGCGCCTGCAGACGGTGGCAGCCGACCACCTGATTCGCATGGCCGGTGACGAGCCGCTGAGCATCGACTGGCAGTCCTGATTCACTCAAGGGAGGCAATATCGAGATGGTCAACGATTCGAAAGCGAAGTACGGCAGCGTATCGCGAGCCTTTCACTGGCTCATGGCGCTGCTGATCGTCTGGCAGTTTCTCAAGCTGGGTGACCGTATAGCCGAGGGCGAGCACTGGATCGGCCAGACGCTGGTGCCCTGGCATGTGTCGCTGGGTGCCGTTCTGATGCTGCTGGTGGTGTTGCGGATCATCTGGTCGGCCCGTCAGCTGGAGCGGCGACCGCTGCACGATCCCGCCACCGCCTGGCTGGTCAAGGCCGGTCACCTGGCACTATATGCGTGCATGGTGCTGATGCCGATCACCGGTGTGCTGTATCTGGTTGGCAACGGCTATGGACTGAAGGTGTTCGGCCAGCAACTGCTGGCAAAAGGGCCAGAAAACGGCTGGATGGCTTCGGTCGGCAGCCTGCACTCAGTGTTGGCCTGGCTGACCCTGTTGCTGGTCATCGGGCATATCGGCGCGGCGCTCTATCACCGGCTGGTCAAACGGGACGACATCATGCAGCGCATGCTCTGAGCGGCCCTCACTGGCTGCTCAGCGCGAAGTTGGGCAGCGACTCCACCGGCTGGCTGAAGCGAAACGGAATGGACAGCATCGACTTGCCGTAGGGCTTCTGCACCACGAAGTGCAGATGCGGGCCGGTGCTGCGACCGGTGCTTCCGGACTTGCCCAGCAGTGTGCCGACCTCGACCCGTTGCCCCGGACTGACCCGCACCGAGCCGCGGCTCAGGTGCAGGTAGGCGCTGTGCGTGCCGTCGTCATGCTCGATGCGCACGTAGTTGCCGGCAGGGTCCGGCAGACGCCCCGCCTGACCGTTGCGAACCTTCACCACGGTACCCGCACGCGCAGCGGCGATCGGCGTGCCGACCGGCATGGCGACATCGACTGCGTAACGACCGCTCGGCGAGTTGTGGCTGAAGTCGCCTCCCGCGCCCTGGGATATTCGAAAAGGGCCGCCTCGCCAGGGCAAGGCGTAGGCCTGCCCATCGACCGAGCCGGGCTGGTCGGGCTCCGGGGAGTACAGCAGGGCATAGCTGAATGCATGCTTGAACATGATCGGCCCGCCTGCCTGACGCTTGCTCAGCGTGGCCACGCGTACCCGGCTGTTGGCCGGCACGGTCTTGCGGATCACGCCTTTGCCAACGCCCGCCACGTTGACCATGCGCGTCAGACGAAGCGTGACCTCGACCGGCACCTGCAGGGTGTTGCTGACATCCATCGCCTTGCCGCTGCCGGCTCGGCTGACGAACAGCCGCACGCTGCCGGGCTTGTCGGTGGCTTTCGGTTGGGTAGAAGCCTGGGCCGAGTACAGCGGGGCGAGGCCCAGCAGGAAAAGAAGCGAGTACAGAAGCGGTTGCGAAGAGAGCATGGCGTGTGATCCGTCACGGAAGAAGCTGCCGGCGACGAGCAGAACGAGTCCGTTGGTTGGTTAGGTGAGCCGCGCTGGTTTTGGGACTTGAGTCACACACCGAGGTTCACTACCGCAGGTCGCTTTTTGCTGGCTGACGGGCGACTCGCCCCCGGCATGACCGGGGCCGAGCCGCCCGACGGATCAGTTCACTCGTCCGCCTTGATCAGTTCCAGCAGCAACAGCGAACGGCCGGTCACGGCATATTCGTCGTTGAAGTTGAAGCGCTCCGGCCGGGCGCTCGGGTGGTTGGTGTCGATCAGGCGGTTCCAGTAGATGCCCTGGGGCACCTCCGGCAAGGTGAAGTTCACCAGGTCATGATAGGCGTTGACGATCAGCAGCAGGGTCGCATCGGAGCCTGCACGGCGGATGCCGGTGGGTTGGGCGCGACCGTCGAGCAACATGCCCATACAGCGATTGTTGGCGTCTTCCCATTGCTCGATGGACATTTCTTCGGCATGGGGCGCAAGCCAGGTGACGTCCTTCACGCCCAGCTCTTCGTTGTAGGCGCCCACCAGAAAGCGCCCGCGACGCAGCATTGGGAAGCGTTGGCGCAGCCGGATGAGCTTGCGTGCGAAACCCAGCAGGCCGTAGCTTTCTTCGCTGATATCCCAGTTCACCCAGCCGATTTCGCTGTCCTGGCAATAGGCGTTGTTGTTGCCGTGCTGGGTGCGGGCGAATTCATCGCCGGCGACGATCATCGGCGTACCCTGGGAGAACAGCAGCGTGGCGAGGAAATTGCGCATCTGCCGATAGCGCAGCTCGTTGATCTCCGGGTCGTCGGTATGGCCTTCGACGCCGTGGTTCCACGACAGGTTGTTGTCGCTGCCGTCGCGGTTGCCTTCGTCGTTGTCCTCGTTGTGCTTGTGGTTGTAGGACACCAGGTCCTTCAACGTGAAGCCATCATGGGCGGTAACGAAGTTGATCGAGCTGAAGGGCCGGCGTCCGCGCTGGTTGAACAGATCGCCGGAGCCGGTGAGGCGGCTGGCAAAGTCGGCAAGCTGCCCGTCATCGCCTTTCCAGAACGCCCGTGCGGTATCGCGGTACTGATCGTTCCATTCTGCCCAGCCAGGCGGGAAACGTCCTACCTGATACCCCCCGGGGCCGCAGTCCCAAGGCTCGGCAATCAGCTTGGTCTTGGCCAGCACCGGGTCCTGGCGGCAGGCCACCAGGAAGCTGTGGCGCTCGTCGAAACCTTCATGCTCGCGCCCGAGAATGGTCGCCAGATCGAAGCGGAAGCCGTCGACGTGCATCTCGGTGGCCCAGTAGCGCAGCGAGTCGGTGACCATCTGCAACACGCAGGGATGACTCATGTCCAGCGTGTTGCCGGTGCCGGAATCGTTGATGTAGTAGCGCTTGTCGTCCGGCATCAGGCGGTAGTAGGAAGCGTTGTCGATGCCGCGCATGGACAGCGTCGGCCCCAGCTCGTTGCCTTCGGCGGTGTGGTTGTAGACCACGTCGAGTATCACCTCCAGGTCGGCGTTGTGCAGATGCGCGACCATTTCCTTGAACTCGGTGATCTTGCCGCTGGCCAGGTACTTGGGATGCGGCGCGAAGAACGCGATGCTGTTGTAGCCCCAGTAGTTGGTCATGCCTTTCTCCAGCAGGTGCTGGTCCTGCACGAAGGCATGAATCGGCAGGAATTCGATCGAGGAGACGCCGAGCTTGCGGATGTAGTCGATCACTTCCGGCGTCTTGAGCCCGGCGAAGGTGCCGCGCACATCGTCGGCGACCGCCGGGTGGCGCATGGTGTAACCACGCACGTGGGTTTCGTAGATGATCGTCTGATCCCAGGGGACCTGCACCGGATGATCCCGACCCCAGGTGAACGCCGGGTCGATGATCTTGCATTTCGGCACGAACGGCGCGCTGTCACGCTCGTCGAAGCTGAGATCGCCATCGGCATGGCCGATGGTGTAGCCGAACAGTGCTTCCGACCAGCGCAGCTCGCCAACCAGCTGCTTGGCATAAGGGTCGATCAGCAGCTTGTTCGGATTGAAGCGGTGGCCGTTCTCCGGGTCGTAGGGACCATGCACGCGGTATCCGTAGATCTGGCCGGGATGAGCGTCGGGCAGATAGCCGTGCCATATCTCGTCGGTGTACTCGGGCAGCTCGATGCGCTCCAGTTCGGTTTCGCCACTGGAGTCGAACAGACACAGCTCCACCTTGGTGGCATGCGCGGAGAAAATGGCGAAATTCACGCCCAGCCCGTCCCAGGTGGCGCCGAGCGGAAAGGGCTGGCCTTCGCGGATCCTGGATGGGGTCATGACCTGTGGCGCATGGGACTTTCTCTTACTCATGAAATCTCCAGTGATGGATGCTCGAAGGCATGCGGGCGAGAGTGCCGACATGGGGGCGATCATTCGACCGGTCTGCTGCGGACAAGGTGCAGCCGCCGGTCAGCTCTCCTTCTTCGCCCGCGGCGCGCGTGGCTTTTTGATGGTTTCCGGGGTACCGGCCTTGGCTTCGGTGTCGGCCTTCGGCGCCGCTCGGCTCGCACGCGGCGGCTTGGATGCCGGAGCAGCCTTGGCCGCCGGTGCGGTCTCGGTCTTCGCTATGGCGTCGGTGGGCTTGGTAGCGGTCTTGCGGGTACGGCCGGGGGCTTTCGTGGCGCCGCCGCCGTTCTCCGCTTCGACCAGCTTGCGGGCCATCTCCCAGTGCCGCTCTTCCTCGCCGTGGGGGCACCCCTCGGATTGCCAGATCTGATAAGCGAACTCGCGGATTCTTTGCTCTTCTGAATTCATTGTTGGGGTTCTCCTTTTGCACAGATGGACGTATGCAGGACGGCGACCGAAAGTCCGTCCAGAACATGCGCAGCCTCGAGGCTGGCTCGTTGGGATGTGACTGTCGTTCCGTCGAAAAGTCGCTGGAACTCCCGACCGTCCAGCGCCTCGGGCAGCGCGATACGGGTATCGCCCCAATGTTGCTGCGGTACTTTCGGCGTTCTCTGCCCGGCCAGCAGGCCGGCTGCCAGATGCGGTACCACGACCACCAGCCACTCGCCGTCCAGTTCGCGGGCAAAGGCGAGCAGGTGCGATGCTTGGGCGCCCACCGTGGTCAGCGGCAGATAACGGCCCTCGCTGAACAGCCGCGGCTGGCTCCGACGCAACTGCAACGTGCGACTGACCACGAACTGTTTGATGTGGCCGTTGTGCCAGCTCTGCAGCAGCTGCTCGAGCGGGACGTCCAGCTCGAGGCTGGCACGGCGTGCGCCGAAGTCGACCGGCCGGCGATTGTCCGGGTCGACCAGGCTGAAGTCCCAGTATTCGGTGCCCTGGTAGAGATCGGGCAGGCCTGGGGTGGTCATGCGCAGCAGGCACTGGGCAAGGCTGTTCAGTGCGCCCGCCGGCGCCAGTTCGGTTGCCGCCGCGGCGATGTCGTCGCGCAGCACGGCACCTTCTCGACTCGCCAGAAGGTGCTCGACGTAACGCCGGCAAGCGCCTTCGTAGTTGCCATTGGGGTCGGCCCAGGTGGTGCGCAGCTTGGCCTCGCGCAGGGCTTTCTCCTGCCATTGCAGGATGCGCTCGCAGTACTGCGCCATGCCTGTCTCATCGTCGCTACGCAGGTCGAGCGGCCAACTGCCGAGCAGAATCTGAAACAGCATCAGTTCGTCGGCAGGTGAAGGAGCCGGCCCATCGTCCTGCTGCTGGATCAGCTTGGCGGCCATGTCGCGCCAGCGGCGAACCTTGCCGGCGAACCACTCGGCACGCTCGCTGATCACGGCGATCCGCGCCCGGGTATCCTCGCCACGCTTATGGTCGTGGGTGGCGGTGGTCAGCAGGTTGCGCGGGAAATGCTCGGCGCGCTGCCGGCATTCGTCGTGGAAGGCTTGCGGCGGTGCACTGAAGTGCTGGGGGTCGAAGCCGACATCGTTGCGTGACAGCAGGATACCGGAGCGATAGCAGGCGGTATCCTCCACGGCCTTGGCTGCCGCTGGCGAAGTCAGCTGCTGGAAGCGCGTGCAGGCATAGCGGCGAATCTTGCGCAAACTGCGCGGCAGCTGCCGCAAGCTTTGGCCACCGAGCCAGCGCTGCAGATGCTCGAGCAGCGGCCAGTCAGCCTCGCCCAGCGTCGTACGGGCACCATCCAGCGCCTGCTGGAAAAATGGCTCGTCCGCCTCGCGGCGCCCCGATGCGGCGATGTAGGTGCGATAGACCGGGAAGTGGATGATCAGCTCCAGCAGCGCCCGACGGATCGCGCCGAGGGTGATGTCGCGGGTCATCACGTCACCACGCGCCACCTGCAGCAGGGCCAGGGCGACGGTTTCGAAGTCGCCGGCCAGCGGGCCGGTCAGCACCAGTTGGCGCGCCTGGCGGGCTTCCTCCATGAAGTCGGTGGTGCGTCCGCTGGTTTCGCTCCACAGCGCGCAGAGCGAGGATTCACCGGCAGGATCATGCTGCAGCAGCGAAACCTGATTCATGAACTCGTAGCCGGTCGTCCCGTCCACGCCCCAGTCATCGTGCAGGCGCTCGCCACCGGCGAGGATCTTCTCGACATAGATCGGCACATGGCTTTGCGCCGCTTCCGGGGGACGCCCGGCATTCAGGCGGTCGACGCGCCGACGCAGACGTCGGCAATAGCCGCGCGGGTCGGCCAGACCGTCGATATGGTCGATGCGCAGGCCATCGACCAGGCCGTCGCCGATCAGCTCGAAGATCTTCGCGTGGGTTTCCTCGAACACGACGGGGCGCTCGACCCGCAGGCCGCCCAGCTCGTTGATGTCGAAAAAACGCCGCCAGTTGATGTCATCACCCGCGGTGCGCCAGCTGGCCAGCCGGTAGTGCTGACGCTCGAGCAGTGCATGCAGGCGGCGAAAGCCTTCTTCGCTGGTCGAGTCATAGCCGTTGAGCGCCTGCTCCAGCGCCTGGCGAGTATCGGCATCCTCCAGCTGCTGGGCCAGCTCGCCGCGCAACAGTCGCGCGGTCTGGTAGGGCGCAGGTTCGGTCTTCAGTGCATCGAAGTGCTGTGCCAGGGCGCGCAACTGCGGGTGGTCGGCGGCGCGAAGCACCTCGCCATAACTCGGCGGAGTAATCGGGAAACGGTGTTCGTAGTGTTCGGCATACAAGGCACCGGTGTCGATATCCAGACGCAACGCCACGCTTCCCTGGAGCAGGGCGTCGCCATAGTCGCTGCCAAGGAACGGCACCAGCAGCTGGCCTTCCAGCAGCGGGTCGGGTGAGTTCCACTCGATGTCGAAGAACTGCGCATAGGGGCTGCGACGGCCCCATTCGAGCACGTCCAGCCACCAGGCATTTCCGGCACCGCCGACGGCCATGTGGTTGGACACGATATCCAGGATCAGCCCCATGCCTCTGGTCCGCAGCGCGTCGACCAGACGCTGCAGCGCGGGCTCGCCGCCCAGCTCCGGATTGATGCGGGTCGGGTCGATCACATCGTAACCGTGCATCGAGCCCGGGCGTGCCGTGAGCAACGGGGATGCATAGATGTGGCTGATGCCCAGCTCGGCGAAGTAGTCGACCAGCGCTGTGGCATCGTCCAGGGTGAAGTCGCGATGGAATTGCAGTCGCAACGTTGCGGTGAGGTCTTTCATCGATGCGCAGCTCCACGATGGTTGCGGCGGGCCTGCGCGAGGCATTCGAGGCGGCGCCGGCTGGCTTCTCCGTCGAGCAGCGTCGCGCTGTCGCCGGGGTAGCGGCGTCGCCAGTTGGGATGGGTTTCGACAATGCCGGGCATGTTGGCCTGCTCCTCCAGACCGAGGGCATCCTCGATGGGCAGCAGCACCAGCGGTGCCGGCGTGTGACCGAGAAAACAGGCGGCGGCATCCACGGCCTGCTCCGCGCTCAAAAGGTGTTCGGGATTCTTTCCGCTGTCTTCGCAGAGCACCCGGTTCAGGCCGGCACGCTCGTGTTCGCGCGAGTGCCGTTGCTTGGCGCGATCCTGTTCCTGAACCTGGCCGACCTTGATGCGCCAGTCGATATCGTGGCCGTTCCACCAGCCCGCCAGCGGCGGGATGTCATGGGTGGTGGTGGTCGCCAGCGCCTGGGGCGAGTACTGCCCTGCACGCTGGAAATGCCCGTCGTGCTGTTCGAACAGCAGCACGCGCATGCCGAGAATGCCGCGCGCGGCGAGCACGTCACGCAGGCCCGGAGGTATGGTCCCCAGGTCCTCGCCGAGGATCACCGCCCGGTGCCGCCAGGCTTCCAGGCACAGCAGCCGGAGCATCTCGTCGAACGGGAAGTTCAGGTACACGCCATGCCTGGGATCGGCACTGGCGGGCATCACCCAGAGGCGCTTGAGCCCCAGCACGTGGTCGATCCGCATGCCTCCGGAGTGGGCCAGGTTGGCGCGCAGCATCTCGATGAAGGCACGGAAGCCATTCTGCCTCAGTCCCCACGGCGAGAAGGCGGAGATGCCCCAGTTCTGGCCGTCGCGGTTCATGATGTCGGGCGGTGCCCCCACGCTCAGCGAGGCCAGCAGTTCAGCCTGTCGGCTCCAAGCCTGGCTGCCTCCACCATCGGCGCCCACGGCCAGGTCGGAGATCAGGCCGATACGCATGCCGGCACTGCGCGCTGCCACGTGGGCACGTTCCAGCCCACGGGCCATCAGCCACTGGCCGAACGCGTGGTAGCTGACCTCGTCGGCATGCTCGCGAGCGAACGCCTCCACGGCCGGGCTCGCCGGGTCGCGGTAGTCGTCCGGCCAGTCGTTCCATTGCTGCGGATGCCCTTGCGCATCGCGCAGATGGTCATGCAGCGCTTCGAAACGGCAGTGATTTTCCAGCGCTTCGCCGCCGCTCGCGCGAAAGATGTCGAAGTCCGCCTGCTGGGCGTTGCCGCCGGTGCGAAAGTCGTCGAACAGACGTCGCAGCAGTTGCTGGCGCGTCCGGGATACGGCCGGCCAGTCGATCAGGTCGAGACGCTCCAGGCGCTGCAGTTCTTCACCCAGCCCGCAGGATTCGATGGCCTGGCGCAGGGGCCGCTCGCCGAGTATCGAACCCGGCGCGGCATGCAGCACGTTGTAGAACAAGCGGCTGGATGGCGAATAGGGACTGTACTGATCGAGGTGCGCGCCGAACATCGCATGCACCGGACTGATGCCCAGCGCATCGGCGCCTTGCGCGGCAGCGCTACGGACCAGCGTTTCCAGTGCCTGGGTATCACCAAGGCCTCCATCGCCGGGGCGCCGCAGGCCGTACAGCTGCGCGGTCAGGCCCCAGGCGCCGGTTCCGGCTATTTCCGCGACCGTGGGGCAGGAGCGGGGGGCGACGGCAACCGTCAGTTGGTATTTGTCGATGGTCAGCCGGTAGTAGCCGGGTGTGTCGATGGCCGGCAAGCGAGCCTGTTCGTCGAGCGAGCCATGTCGAACGCTTCCGTCTTCGCCTTCCAGCTCGAAGGAGCTCGACGGCGGGAAGAACGTGGCCAGTTCCAGGGCGGCATGCTGGTCGCAGGTCAGCAGCGGTGGAACGCCACCGTGATTGTTCTTGTGCGCGAGGATTTCCAGACTGGCGTCGATGTCCTCGGCGCTTTCCGCTGTCAACCCGAGGCAGGCGAGTACCTGCCGCAGCACCGCTGGCTCCACGCGCTGCTGGCAGTTGTCGGCGTCGACCCAGTCGATGGACAAGCCAGCGGCTTCGGCCAGGCGGATCAGGGATGCGTCGCTCATATGGCTTTCTCCAGATACAGCTTGGCCATACGAGGCGCTAGCAGATCTTGCGCCTGGTCGGTCGATTGGCGACTGGCGAAGAGCAGCGTGGCGGCTTCCGGGGCAGCATGCAGCGGCACATCCGCGTCGCTCAGATTCAGCTCCAGCCGCAGGCGACAGCCATCGCCGAGCTGCCAGCGGGTCATGACGGCGGCTTCGCCCAGTACCCTGGAGTCGAGAAAGCGGGCACCCGGCAGGCGCGGCACGATCTCGGCATGGCGGATCCTCAGCAGTTGGCGGTACAGCGCGTACCAGTCGGCGTGGCCCGGCTCGTTGCGGGCGGTGAAGTCGGGGCGTGAATCCTCGAAGGTGGATACGGCATTGGGATCGGGAATCCGCTCGCGGGTCGCCTCGTCGGCGAACTCGGCAAATTCGGCGAACTCGTTGCGACGGCCTTCACGCACGGCATCGGCCAGCTCCCCGTGATGGCTGGTGAAGAACAGGAAAGGCTGCCGCGCACCCCATTCCTCGCCCATGAACAGCAGCGGCACCATCGGCGACAGCAACAGCACGGCGGTCGCGGCCCGGAGTGCGTCCGGATCGGCGAGGCTTACCAGACGCTCGCCGAAGGCGCGGTTGCCGGTCTGGTCATGATTCTGCAGGAACAGCACGAACGACGTCGGCGACAGATGGCCGCTGGGCTCACCGCGGCCCTCGCCGCGACGGTTGTTCTGGCCCTGATAGATGAAGCCTTCGCCGAGAAAGCGCGCCAGCTTGGTGGTCGCGTCCTGATGGTAGTCGGCGTAATAGCCCTGGCTCTCGTCGGTGAGCAGCGTGTGCAGCACGTTGTGGCCGTCATCGTTCCACTGCGCGGTGAAGCCCTGGCTGAGCAGGCTGGAGCGGTTGTCCTCGTTCTCCAGCACCAGATGCACGTGGCGGCCCGGCTCGACGCTGGCATGCACGCGGCTGGCCAGCTCGGTGAGGAAGCTGCGGTCGGTGATGGCGTGCACCGCGTCGAACCGCAGCCCGTCGAAGCGGTAATCCATCAGCCACATCAGTGCGTTGTCGATGAAGAAGTCGCGTACTTCACGGCGCCGGAAATCGATGGCGTCGCCCCAGGGCGTCTGCTGATCGTGGCGGAAGAAGTGCTTGGCATAACGGCCAAGGTAGTTGCCGTCCGGACCGAAGTGGTTGTAGACGACGTCCAGGAAGACCATCAGCCCGAGGCCGTGGGCGGTGTCGATCAGATGCTTGAGTTCTTCCGGGCTGCCGTAGGCCGCTTCCGGGGCATAGGGCAGCACGCCGTCGTAGCCCCAGTTCCGGTCGCCGGGAAACTCGGCGATCGGCATCAGCTCGATAGCCGTGACACCGAGGTTGGCCAGCTCCGCCAGGTGCAGTTCCATCGCCCGGTAGCCGCCGTACAGGCCCACATGCATCTCATAAAGCACGGTTTCGTGCCAGGGCCGGCCCTGCCACTGGCCGTTGCGCCATAGATAGTCGTTACCGGTATCGACCACCAGGCTTGGCGTGTGAATGTCACCGGCTTGCGCGCGCGAGGCGGGGTCCGGCACGTGGAGTTCGTCGTCGATCAGGAAGCGGTAGAGCGTTCCGGCACCATAGGGCGCATCGATGCTGTACCAGCCATCTTCTGCGGCGATCATTGGCAGCGTTTGTGCGCCTACTACGATCAGACTGACGTTTCGTGCATCTGGTGCCCAGAGGCGGAAGCGGGTGGTCCCGCTATCCAGCAACTCCGGCCCGTGATGCCCGATATAGGCACGCTGCTTCTGCATTGAACACCCTCTTCAGATGATTAGACGAACCTCACGGCGCTCCGCGAGCAACTTCCGATAGAGCACGTCGTATTGTTCGATCGCGTGACGCCAGAAGAAGCCGGCGGCCATCGCCCGACAGCGCATGGCACCGAGCAGCTGCGCCCGCTGATGGCATGCCAGCGCCCGCTGGACTGCCTGCCGATAGCTGTGGGCACTCGGCTCGTCGAACAGGAAACCGGTGATGCCATCCTCGATGGAGTCGGCCAGCCCGCCGGTGCGGCGCGCGATCGGCAGCGAGGCGTAGCGCTGCGCGTACATCTGACTGAGACCGCAAGGCTCATAGCGCGACGGCATCAGCAGAAAGTCGCTGCCGGCGAACAGCCGGCGGGCATCGGTTTCGTTGAAGCCGATATGCGCCGCGACACGCCCCGGATACTGGCGAGCCAGTTGGCGCACCTGCTCCTCGATATGGCTTTCACCCTGGCCGAGAATGGCTAACTGACCGCCGCCGTCGACGATGCTGTGGGCGACCTCAAGGGTCAGATCCACGCCTTTCTGGTGGACCAGTCGCGACACCACCGCGAACAACGGCGCCTCGCCGGCGTCGAGCCCGAACGACTCGCGGATGTAGGTCGCGTTTGCCGTCTTGCCTGCCCAGTTGCGCGCGCTGAAACCCTTGACCAGATAGGGATCGCTTTCCGGCTCCCAGCTCTCGTCGATACCGTTGAGCAGGCCGCTGAGCAGTCCCTGCCGGGCCTTCATGCTGAGGAAACCCTCCATGCCGCAGCCGAACTCGGGCGTGGTGATTTCCCTGGCATAGGTCTCGCTGACGGTGGTCACCTGATTGGCGTAGGCGATACCGGCCTTGAGGAAGGAAAGCTGGCCGTAGAACTCCATCCGCTCCGGATCGCAGGCTTCGCCCGGGATGCCCAGATTGCGACGCAGGCCCATGTCGATGTTGCCCTGATAGGCCAGGTTGTGAATGGTGAAGACGCTGGGCGTGGACAGTCCGCGCCAGTGCATGTAGGCCGGGGTGAGCCCGGCAGGCCAGTCGTGGGCGTGGACCAGTTCCGGGGCCCAGCTGATGCAGGCAGTGCCGGAAGCGATTTCGGCAGCGGCCAGGCACAGGCGGGCGAAGCGGACCGGGTTGTCTGGCCAATCCTCGCCATGCTCGTTGCCGTAGGGCGAGCCGTCGCGCTCATAGAGTTCGGGGCAGATCAGCACATAGATGATCAGGCCGTCGGGCATGTCCATCCGGCCGACCCGGCATCCGGGAATCTCGGCGTAGCCGCCAAGCGTGCCAACCATGCGAATGGCATGGCCGCTGTCTATCACCTGTTTGTAGCCGGGAATCAACACGCGCACATCGTGCCGGGCACCCAGGGCGCGGGGCAGGGCAGCGGAGACGTCGGCGAGGCCACCGGTCTTGACCAGATCGGTCAGTTCCGAGGTAACGAAGAGGATTCGGCGTTTGTCGTCGTGGCTACTGCGAATCTGCAGGGCTGGGCGAGTAACCGGGGGTAGAGCGGATTTGGCCTTCGGCAATCCGACAGGCTGGGTGTTCACAGCGGCAATACTCATCAATATCTCCCCAGAGCGCCCGGCTTCCAGGTGCCGGGGCCAGCTACGAGCATATTTCTCCTATGCAACGATCTTGTGACCGCTGCACACCATGAACACGACAAGGCTGAAATCTTGTTCGGAGCTGCCGCGAGGGCAGGAGGGGCTGCACTGGCCCTACCAGAAACCAGACCCGGCTTCGCGGAAGAAGTTCTTGAAAATCCGATCAATAGCGCATGTCGGAACTCACACCTGGCCAAACTGCTCCGACTACAGACGTAGCCGAACTGACCAGCCCCCAGTAATAGCGGAGCAAAAAGCATGCAAGAGATCGAACAAGTGGTTGCATTTCTCAAACGCGAGGCGCTCAGCCTGACCACCGCCGAGTCCTGCACCTGTGGCCTGATGGCTTCGCTGCTGGGCGACATTCCCGGCTGCGGGCAGGTGCTGGACAGCGGCTTCGTGGTCTATTCACCGAAGGCCAAGAACCGCCTGCTCAGGGTCGAGTTCGAAACCATCGAGCAGTTCGGCCTGACCAGCGAAGAGGTCGCCCGGGAAATGGCCATCGGTGCGCTGAATGCCAGCGGCGCCACGCTGGCGGTGGCCATTACCGGTGTTGCCGACGATGACCAGGAGGATGAGGGCGGCACGCAGTGCTATGCCTATGCACTGATGCAGGGCGAGCGGCAGGTGGTGGTGAGCGAAACGGTGCAGTTCGATGGCGACCGGGTCGCGATTCGCAAGCAGGCCGCCCGACATGGGTTGGCCCAGCTAGCGCAGAAATACGCCCTGTTGCTGGAGAAACTCAGCGCCATCGATGCCCCCTGATACCGGGTCGGCATTGCCAGCATGGGCGAGCCGCTCATACCGGCGGCTGCCGTTCCGGCTCGGCGTGCTCGGGCTGCGTCATGTCGACGCGCGGCTTATGACCGACACTCAGGTCCGCGCGAACCTGCGGCAGCGCGTGGGGATACTGGCGCTGGATGAAGCCCAGCAGGTTCTCGCGGATGTGGCAGCGCAGATCCCAGTTGCGTGAGGAATCCGACGAGCTGACCAGTGCGCGGAGCTGGATGGATTTTTCGCTGGTATCGGTCACCTGCAGCACGCAGACCCGGCCATCCCACAGTTCCGGAACTTCCTTGCACAATCGACGAAGTTCCTCGCGCAGCGGTTCGAGTGGCAATGAATAGTCGGCCCAGAGAAACACCGTGCCGATCAGGCTCGAGCCTCGCCGCGTCCAGTTCTGGAACGGCTTCTCGATGAAGTACTGCAGGGGCACGATCAACCGCCGGTCATCCCAGATGCGCACGACGACATAGGTGCCGGTGATTTCTTCGATGCGGCCCCATTCGTTCTCGACGATGACCACATCGTCCATGCGGATCGGCTGGGTCATGGCGATCTGCAGGCCGGCAATCAGGTTGGCCAGCACCGGACGTGCGGCGAAGCCTACCGCCAGACCGGCGAGTCCTGCCGAGGCCAGCAGACTGGCACCGAACTGCCGTGCACCAGGGAAAGTCATCAGCATCGCTGCGGCACCCACCAGCAGCACGAAGAAGCCCAGGGTGCGCAGCAATACCCGGGATTGCGTCTGTATCTGCCTGGCGCGCAGATTGTCCTCGACATCCAGCGGATTGCGCAGCTGGATGAACTGTTGCAGTCCACGGAGCAGGCGCATCACCAGCCAGGTCAGCGTGGCGATGATCAGCAGCGTCGTGATGTGTCGGGCGGCATCGATAAGCAGCAAGTCGTTTGGCGCAGATGCCCAGACGCCTTGAATGCCCGCCAATGGCAGCAGCACCCGAACGGGCTTTTCCATCTGCTCGGAGAGTTCGCGGATGAACAGGAAAGCCCGGGCCAGACGCAGCATCAATGCGCTCAGCAGCCGGCCGAACAGGCTCAGCACCAGGGCCACGAACAGCGCGGCGGCGATGGTGCGCAGTGCCGGCTGGCTGATGTACTGATCCCATTGCAAAAGGAAGGCAGGAAGGTCGATAACGCGGGCTCCGGTTTGCCGTTCGTCAGGGCCAATGACTGGCAGCATCCGGCAAAGTTCAGGAAAAGCACTTCCCGGCAGGGCCGGACGGGTGGGGGGAACTCCTGCTGGCAGGGTCTTTCACAAACTCAAGCGGGCCGAAAAGACGGCTCGAGTTGCAGACCTGACAGGAGTAGAGCCATGCAAAGTGCACAGACCGGCAATGACGTCCGTACCGAACGCCTGATCGAATGGCTACGCGATGCGCACGCCATGGAGGCCCAGGCCGAAACCATGCTGAACAAGCAGGCCAGTCGTATCGAGCATTATCCGGAACTCAAGGCGCGCATCGAACAGCACATCACCGAGACCCAGAGCCAGGCGAGGCTGATCGAAGGCTGCCTGCAGCGTTACGACAAGTCCTACTCGGGTCTCAAGGACCTGGGCGGCAAGATGATGGCGATGGGGCAGGCCATGGGCGGCATGATGGTCAATGACGAAATCGTCAAGGGCGCCCAGATGGGTTACGTCTTCGAGAATCTCGAGATCGCCTCCTACACGATCCTCATTGCCGCGGCCGAGGCCGTGGGCGACATGCAGACCAAAGAGGTGTGCGAGCGCATTCTGGTCGAGGAAGTGGCAATGGCCGACTGGCTGCGCGAGCACCTGGCGGAACTCACCCAGGCCTATCTCACCCGAGCGGCTGAACCTGAAGTGGAAGCCAAGCGCTGACCGGCACGATACCCGGTCGCATTCGCGCCGGGTATCCCCTCTGTTTTTCCCTTGAGGCCGGCGCGAGCCTGCCCGGTGGCACACGACACATGAAGCAACGACCGCTAATCAAGACCCTGACCTTCGCCGTACTGCACTTCGCTACCGCGTTCATCGTGGTCTATGCCCTGACCGGCAGCCTGGTGCTGGGCGGTGCTGTCGCATTGATCGAACCGCTTTGCAACACGCTGGTGTTCTATCTGCACGAGCGGGCGTGGCAGCGTTTCGGACGCCGCAAGGCCGAGCGGTCCCACAGCTACGGTCACGACGTGTTTCTCAAGTACATGGGCGGCGGGCAGGGCACCGAAAGCCGCATCGCTCGATCGCAGCGCTGAAGCCTGGCACGGCACTCAGCTCAGCGGCTCGCTGGACGGTACATCGGTCGTCAGCGTGCTGCGAGTCGCGCGCATTTCGATGCGCAACTCCTGAGCCAGGCGCACCAGATTGGCCGCGTCTCGGCATTGATCGTAGGAAATTCCGAGGACGGTCAATTCCTCGTCCGGGGGCTCATGGTAGAGACGCACACTGAGCGAACTGTCGGGTTCGGCGCGGCACTCGCACTGAAACGGGCGAAGGTAGGTGTGCAGGATCGCTTCGATCTTGAACAGAGGAAGACGCGTGCTCATAAATCCTCCCTAAATGTACGGAGGTTGCTGAAGCGCAGCGCAATGGCCGCTGCGCGTCCCTGGTTACCCGACGTCCATCAAACCGTAGCAGTCCCGGTCGGGATGTAAATGCGGCGATATGTCCACTGAGCGGATTAACTCCGGCAACGCTCTGCAACGCCTTTGCAGGCGGTGCCGTTTGTCGGAGCCGCCGATGCACCGCAAGTCTCGCCAGCTGAACTCGTATCAGCGGGGGATGACCAAATGAAGTACGCAACCCTTCGCGGAGATCTGACATGAACAGGCTATTGCTGACGGCCATCCTGAGTGCCTTGATGACGACATCCGCCATGGCGCAGTTTCCGGCCGGCACCCCCAGGGACGATACGGGTTCGCGGCCCAGTCCGATGGGCAATCCAACCCCGCAGGAAGAGGTTGAGACGCGCAAGGATCACAAGGGACGCACAGTCACCGAGGATGGACGTCCAGTCGCGCCACCGATGAACGGTGAGTCGTCGACCGATCCAACCCGCCATTCCGCGCCGGGTGGTCCCAACGATCCCTCCACGGACGCCGGCAAGCTGGAATAACCGCAAGGCATCGTCCGCTGGAGACCAGCCATGGCCCTCGACGAATACCAGCGCATACGCGATTTTGCCGCGACCCCGGAGCCGGCAGGCAAGGGGCACGGCAAGCGACGCGGCAAGACCGAGGCGCTGCAGTACTGCATCCAGAAACACGACGCCACGCGCCTGCATTACGACTTCCGGCTGGAACTGGACGGCACGCTGAAAAGCTGGGCCATTCCCAAGGGGCCGAGCCTGGACCCGGGCGTGCGCCGGCTGGCGGTGCACGTGGAAGACCATCCGCTGGAATACGCGAGTTTCGAAGGCAGCATTCCCGCGGGGCATTATGGCGCCGGAGACGTGATCGTCTGGGATCGTGGCATCTGGATACCGCAAGGCGACCCGCATGACGGCTACCGCAAGGGCAAACTCAAGTTCAGGCTCGAGGGCGAGAAGCTCGCCGGCAGCTGGAATCTGGTGCGTACGCACCTGGATGGCAAGAAGGAACAGTGGTTCCTGATCAAGTCCCGCGACGAGGCCGCGCGCGCGGAGGATGACTACGACATCGTTGCTGCCGAGCCCGACAGCGTGCTCAGCGACCGCACGCTTGTACCACGCAAGCGCGGCACGGCCAGGCAGCGCATCGCTGAAGCGCCCGCCGAGGCGGTCAAGGCACCTGCCAGCAGTCCGCCCCGCGAGCGGCCTTCGACGCTGGTGCTGGAGGGGGCCGCTCCCGCGGAGTTGCCGGACAGCCTCAAGCCTCAGCTGGCCACGCTGGTCGACTCGGTGCCGCCGGGTGACTGGCACTACGAAATCAAGTTCGACGGCTATCGCATGCTCGCGCGTATCCAGGCAGGCAAGGTCAGGCTGTTCACCCGCAACGGCCATGACTGGACCGCGAAGATGCCGCAGCAAGCGGCGGCCCTGGCCGGGCTGGGGCTGGAATCCGGCTGGCTGGATGGCGAAATGGTGGTACCGAACGAGGAGGGCACGCCGGATTTCCAGGCCCTGCAGAACGCCTTCGAGGCGGGACGCAGCGGCAACATCCTCTACTACCTGTTCGACATGCCATACCTGAACGGCATGGACCTTCGTGCGGCACCGCTCGAGCAGCGGCGTGCAGCACTGCGTGAGGTACTGGAGCACGGTGACAGCGAACTGCTGCGCTTTTCCGAAGACTTCACCGAGCAGCCCGACAGCATTCTCGAGAGCGCCTGCCAGATGAAGCTCGAAGGCCTGATCGGCAAGCGCGCCGGCAGTACCTACAGCTCCCGGCGCAGCAGCAGCTGGGTCAAGATCAAATGCAGCAATCGCCAGGAATTTATCATCGTCGGCTACACCCAGCCCAAGGGCACGCGCGCGGGTTTCGGCGCGCTGCTGCTGGGGCTGCACGACGAGGCAGGCACGCTGCGCTACGCCGGCAAGGTCGGCACCGGCTTCAATCACGCCACGCTGCAAAGTCTACATAAGCAGTTGAAGCAGCTGGAGAGCGACCACAGCCCGCTAGCCAAGGCACCACCAGCGGCCGATGCACGCGGCGCGCAATGGCTGCGGCCCGAGCTGATGTGTGAAGTCGGCTATGCCGAAATGACCCGTCAGGGTGTCGTTCGCCATTCGGTGTTCCACGGCCTGCGTTCGGACAAGCCGGCCCAGGCCATCACCCATGAGCGCGCCGAAGCGGTCGGCGGCCAAGGCAAAGCGCCCGCTGGACGTGCCGGCACCTCCGTTGGCGACGGCCGGATCAGGATTTCCAATCCCGAACGGGTCATCGACCCCAACAGCGGCACGACCAAGATCGAACTGGCCCGTTTCTACGCGCAGATCGCGCCTTGGGCGCTGCCACAGCTGCAAGCACGTCCACTGGCGCTGGTGCGCGCACCGGAAGGCATCGATGGCGAGCTGTTCTTCCAGAAACACGCCGACAAGCTGGCCATACCGCATATCACCCAACTTGATCCGGCGCTCGACCCGAAGCATGGCGCCCTGCTGGTCATCGACAGCGTCGAGGCACTGATCGGCGCCGCGCAAATGGGCACCATCGAACTGCATAGCTGGAACGCCGTGGCGCCCGATCTGGAGCACCCGGACCGTTTTGTCCTGGACCTGGACCCGGACCCGGCGCTGCCCTGGAAACGCATGATCGAGGCGACCCAGCTGACCCAGACCCTGCTGGACGAGATCGGTCTGGCATCCTTTCTCAAGACCAGCGGCGGCAAAGGGCTGCATATCGTCGTGCCGCTCGAGCCGGTCCATGACTGGGCCGAGGTCAAGCGCTTCAGCCAGGCCATCGCCAGGTACCTGGCGAAGTTGCTGCCGACGCATTTCTCGGCGGTCAGCGGGCCGAAGAACCGGGTAGGCCGCATCTTCATCGACTACCTGCGCAACAGCCGCGGCGCCAGCACGGTGGCGGCCTATTCGGTGCGTGCGCGAGAAGGGCTGCCGGTTTCGGTACCGGTCCACCGCGACGGGCTTTCCGAACTCCGGGGCGCCAACCAGTGGACGGTTGCCAATCTGCTCGATCATCTGCGCGAACAGGGCGCTGACGACCCCTGGGCGGATATCGGCCAGACGAAACAGGTCATCAGCGCCCTGATGCGCGAGCGGCTGGGGCTCTAGGTTCTGTATGAAAAGTCGTCGAGCGAAGGTCAGGCGAGGCAAAAACGGGTGAGGAAGCGGAGTTTACGTGCTGTAAATGAGCATTCCGAACCCGTTTTTAACGAAGCATCACCGAGCGCAGGCACTTTTCGTACAGAGCCTAGGTCGTAACCGATCGAGGGCGCCACGTGCCAGCGAACCGGCCGAACGCCATAACCGTCGCCCGACCAACTGCTGGCAGCCTGTTCCTCTAGCGCTTGCTCAGTGACGTCAGCCTGGCCGTCATGCCGCTGGCGGATAGAAACTCGAACGTCACCTCATCGCCGATCTCGACCTGCGCAAGTTGCTCGGTACTGGCCTTGAAGGGCATGACCATCGCCGGCCATTGCAGGGACTCCACTGGCCCGTGAGCAATCGTGATGTAGCCCCGGTCCGGGTCGATCTTCTTCACCGTGCCGGTGGCGCTGGCGGTCTGCGCCGCCTGCTCGTGCTGCATCTGGCTGTGGTTCATGCTCGAGTGGTCCATGGGCATGCTGCCTGAGTGCTGCATGTCGGCGGCGTAGGCGGCCGGGACCAGGGCGAGGGTGGCGAGGGTGCTGATCAGGGTTTTCATGGCGTGACTCCCGTTTCGGTAACAGTGGTGTTGGCGGTGGCTGGCACGACGGCCGAGGACTGGCGGCGGCGCATCAGGAGATAGGCCGCCGGCAGGACGAACAGGGACAGCAGGGGGGCGGTGATCATGCCGCCGACCATGGGCGCGGCGATGCGGCTCATGATCTCGCTGCCGGTGCCGCTGCCCCAGAGGATCGGCAGCAGTCCTGCGATGATCACCGCCACGGTCATCGCCTTGGGGCGCACGCGCTGCACCGCGCCGAAGCGGATGGCATCGAGCAGCGCCGGCTCGCCGACGTGCCCGGCGAGCTGTTTCTCTTCCCAGGCGTTCTTCAAGTACAGCAGCATGATCACGCCGAACTCGGCGGCCACGCCGGCCAGGGCGATGAAGCCCACCCCGGTGGCGATCGACAGGTTGTAGCCGAGCAGCCAGAGGAACCAGACCCCGCCGGTGAGGGCGAAGGGCAGGGTGGCCATGATCAGCGTGGCCTCGCCGGCACGGCCGAAGGTCTGGTAGAGCAGCACGAAGATGATCGCCAGGGTCGCCGGCACCACCAGTTTCAGCCGCGCGTTGGCCCGCTCCATGTACTCGAACTGCCCGGAGTAGCTGAGGCTCATGCCCGGGGCGAGTTCGAGCTGCGCGTCGATGGCCTGGCGCAGGTCGCCGACCACAGAGCCGATGTCGCGCCCGCGTACGTCGATGTACACCCAGCCAGACAGCCGGGCGTTCTCGCTTTTCAGCATCGGCGGGCCGTCAGAGACGCGAATGTCGGCGACCGTACCGAGGGTGATCTGGCTGCCCCGGGGGGTGTAGATCGGCAATTCGCGCAGGTCGCCGACCGAGTCGCGCCACTCGCGGCCGTAGCGCAGGTTGATCGGATAGCGGGCCAGGCCCTCCACCGTCTCGCCCACCTTCGCCCCGCCGATGGCGCCGGCGACGATGGCCTGTACCTCGGCGATGTTCAGCCCGTAGCGCGCCGCCGCGGCGCGGTCGATGTCTACGTCGATGTAGCGGCCGCCGGTCATCCGCTCGGCCAGCGCCGAGGACACGCCGGGAATCTCTTTGGCGATCCGCTCGACCTGGGCGGTGGCCTTGTCGATCTGCGCCAGGTCGCTGCCAGCCACCTTGACCCCGATGGGGCTCTTGATGCCGGTGGCGAGCATGTCGATGCGGTTGCGGATCGGCGGAATCCACAGGTTGGCCAGACCCGGCACCTGCACCGCGCGGTCCAGTTCCTCGATCAGCTTTTCCGGGGTCATCCCTTCGCGCCACTGGTCCCTGGGCTTGAACTGGATCGTGGTCTCGAACATCACCAGCGGTGCCGGGTCGGTGGCGCTGTCGGCACGGCCGGCCTTGCCGAAGACCCGCGCCACCTCCGGCACGGTCTTGATCAGCCGGTCGGTCTGCTGCAGCAGCTCGCTGGCCTTCTGCGCCGACAGGCCGGGCAGGGCGGTAGGCATGTACAGCAGGTCGCCTTCGTCCAGCGGCGGCAGGAACTCGCCACCCAGCCGGCTGACCGGATAGAGCCCGGTGAGGAAGATCGCCAGGGCCACGGCCAGGGTGGTCTTGGGCCACTTGAGCACCGCATTCAGCGCCGGTCGGTAGATGCGGATCAGCCCGCGATTGAGCGGGTTCTTCGCCTCGTCCGGGATCTTGCCGCGAATCCAGAAGCCCATCAGCACCGGCACCAGGGTCACCGACAGCGCCGCGGCGGCGGCCATGGCGTAGGTCTTGGTGAAGGCCAGCGGGCCGAACAGGCGGCCTTCCTGGGCCTCGAGGGTGAATACCGGGATGAACGACAGGGTGATGATCAGCAGGCTGAAGAACAGCGCCGGGCCGACTTCCACCGCCGCTTCGGTGATCACCTTCCAGTGCGCGGCGCCCTTGAGCGCCTCGCCCGGATGCTTCTCGCGCCAGTGCTCAATGTGCTTGTGGGCGTTTTCGATCATCACCACCGCGGCGTCGACCATGGCGCCAATGGCAATGGCGATCCCGCCGAGGGACATGATGTTGGCGTTGACTCCCTGCTTCTGCATGATGATGAAGGCCACCAGAACGCCAACCGGCAGCGAGACGATGGCCACCAGCGACGAGCGCAGGTGCCAGAGGAAGAGGGCGCAGACCAGCGCCACCACGATGAACTCCTCGATCAGTTTGTGGCTGAGGTTCTCCACCGCGCGGTCGATCAGCTGGCTGCGGTCGTAGGTGGTAACGATCTCCACGCCCGCCGGCAGGCTCTTGCCCAGCTCGTCCAGGCGCGTCTGCACCGCGGCGATGGTTTCGCGGGCATTCTTGCCGCTGCGCAGGATCACCACGCCGCCGACTACTTCGCCCTCGCCATCCAGCTCGGCGATGCCCCGGCGCATTTCCGGGCCGAGCTGGATGTGGGCGACGTCCCCCAGGGTCACTGGCGTGCCGGCGGCATCGAGCTTCAGCGGGATCTGGCGGAAGTCCGTCAGCGACTGCAGGTAGCCCGAGGCGCGCACCATGTACTCGGCTTCGGCCAGGGCCAGCACGCTGCCGCCAGTTTCCCGGTTGGCGGCGTCGATGGCCTGGGCTACCTGCTGCTGGGTGATGCCGCGACTGGCCATGCGCACCGGGTCGAGCACCACCTGGTACTGCTTGACCATGCCGCCGATGGGCGCCACTTCGGCGACGTTGGGCAGGGTCTTCAGCTCGTAGCGCAGGAACCAGTCCTGCAGCGAGCGCAGCTGGGCCAGATCATGCGTGCCGCTGCGGTCCACCAGCGCGTACTGGTAGATCCAGCCGACGCCGGTGGCGTCCGGCCCCAGTGCCGGGGTTGCGCCCTCGGGCAGGCGGCCCTGCACCTGACTCAGGTATTCCAGCACCCGCGAGCGGGCCCAGTAGAGGTCGGTGCCGTCCTCGAACAGCACGTAGACATAGCTGTCGCCGAAGAACGAATAGCCGCGCACGGTCTTGGCGCCCGGCACCGAGAGCATGGTAGTGGCCAGCGGGTAGGTGACCTGGTTCTCGACGATCTGCGGTGCCTGGCCGGCATAGGGCGTGCGGATGATCACCTGCACGTCGGACAGGTCCGGCAGGGCGTCGATCGGGCTGTTCTTCACCGACCACACGCCCCAGGCCACGGCGAACAGGGTGGCCAGGATGACCAGGAAGCGGTTGGCCACCGACCAGCGAATGATGGCGGCGATCATGGCTGATGCCCCCCATGCCCAGCGTGTTCATCGAGCTTTTCCAGGCGCTCGATGAACAGTCCCTCGTCGGTCTGGGACACGCCGACGCGGACACGGTCGCCGGCCTTGAAGCCCTCCAGCACGACCATGTTCGCCACAGGGAAGGGCATGGTCATGCCCGGCATGCCCAAGGTCTTGAACGGGCCATGGGACAGGCCGACCATGTCGCCGTCGATCTCGACGATGGTGCCTTCCGCCTCATGCAGCGCTGGCCCCGCGATGGCCGGTGCACTGACTGCCTGGGCGGTGATGCCCCGCAGGCTGGCTTCGGAGTCCAGCAGGAACTGGCCGGAGGCGACCACCTGCTGGCCTTCCTCGAGCCCTTCGAGCACCACGGTGAAGTCACCGGCCTCGCGCCCGGTGCGAATCCCCACCGGGCGATAGCGGCCGTTCGCCTCGGCCAGCATCACGATGCTGCGTTTGCCGGTACGGATCACCGCTTCGGTGGGCACCACCAGGGCCAGTTGCTCCTCGGCGTTCAGGGTGACTTCGGCCGTCATGCCCGGGCGCAGGCGCTGCTCGGGGTTGGGCAGCTCGACCCGCACCCGCACCGTACGGCTCTGCAGATCAGCGAGCGGCAGCACGGCCTGGATGCGGCCTTCGACCGGTTCGCCGGGGAACGCCGGCAGGCGCGCCTGGACCGGTTGGCCCTGGCTGAGGCCGGCAGCCTGCGCCTCGGGTACGGCCACTTCCAGCCAGACCGTGTCCAGCCCGTTGACCCGCGCCAGGGTGGCGCCGGCCGTGAGGGTCATGCCCTCGCGCACCTCCAGTGACTGCAGCACCCCGCCGATGGGGCTGGTCACGGTCCAGGTGGTCAGCGGCTGGCCGGTCCGCTCCAGGCGGGCGATCAGCTCGGCCGGCATCCCGGCCAGGCGCAGGCGCTGGCGAGCCGCGGCCAGCAGGCCCGGCTCGCCGAGGTCGCGCAGGGCCAGGTATTCGGCCTGGGCGGCGCCCCATTCCGGTATCAGCAGATCGGCCAGTGGCGCGCCTTTTTCGATGACATCTTCCGGCGCGCGGTCGTAGACCCGCTCGACGAAGCCGCCCGCGCGCGCCTGCACCAGCGCAACGTCGCGGTTGTCGAAGGCCAGTGCGCCCACTGCATCGAGGGTCTGGCTGATGTTCTGTCGGCTGGCCGTGGCCACGCGCATGCCGAGGTTCTGGGCGATGCCCGGATCGATACGGATGCTGGCGGCATCGCCGCCCTCTTCGGCGTAGCGCGGCACCAGGTCCATGTCCATGAAGGGTGACTTGCCGGGCTTGTCGAACTGCTGCTGCGGGTACATCGGGTCGTACCAGTAGAGCACTTCGCGGCCGTCGCTATCCGGCTTGTCGGCATGGCTCGATACGGCGAAGACATCGGTGGCACTGAGCAGCATCGGGAGGCTGACCATCAGGGCCAGACGCTTGAGACGCGGATTCATTGTTCGGCTCCAAAGGCGAAATACAGGCGGGCATTGGCGAGGGCGCTGTCACGGGTGACGTCGATACGCCGCAGGCGCGTCTCGACCAGGTCCTTGCGGGCCTCGAGCACGGCAGCCAGGCTGCCGCGCCCACCTCGGTAGTCGGCCATGGCCAGGCGGACCTTCTCTTCGGCCAACGGAACCAGCGTTTCATCGAGACGGGCGAGGCTGCGCTCCAGGCGCTCCATTTCGGCGAGGCCCGCGCTCAGATCCTCGCGGTGCATGCGTGATGCGGCGTCACGTTCAGCCGCGACCTGGGCGATGCGGGCCCGTTCCGCGGCGATGCGTGGGTCCTGGCGGGAGCCGGCGAATACCGGCAGATCGAAGCTCAAATTGAAGCTCATCATGTCGCCGTAGGCTTCGCGACGGCCATACTCCACGCCCCAGGCCCAGTCCGGACGCTTGTCGGCGATGGCTTCCTGCATTCGGGCCTCGGCTTCACGGGTCAGCGGATCGTAGGCCTGCAACTCCGGATGATGTTGCAAGTGGTCCTGGTAAAACGCGGCCTCGGTCGGCCAGCGCGGCCACTCGTCGCTCAGCGATTGCTCGGCGACGTCGCCAATCCAGCGACGCAGAGCAGCGCGCGCCACCTGGCGATTCCGCAACAGCTGATCTTCCTGCTCGGCAAGCAGTGCGGCTTCCTGCCTGGGCAGAATGCTGTCGGCGGCATTGCCGCCACCGCCAGCAATGCGTGCCTGAACCGCACGAGCGAACAGGCGGTTCTCGTCATACAGCGTCTCGAACAGCTCGAGCTTTTCATCGACCGCACGGGCGCTGATCCAGGCTTCGGCGGTCTGCCGGCGGACCTCGAGGCGGGTCAGGTGCTGCTGAGTCCGCGCCAGTGCAACGGCAGCCTGCGCCACATCTGTTCTAGCGCGGCGCTTGGCTCGATTGGGCACCTCCTGCATCAGGCCGATCGTCTGCATGGTCATCGGCTCAGCATTGGTGCGCCAGGCCGGATCGCCCTCAACGGGCAGGTTGCTCAGGCCGATGGCCAGTCTGGGATCGGGCAACTCGGCAGCCGGTATGGCCGCATTGAGGGCGGCATCGACGCTCGCTGCCTGAGCTGCAAGGGAAGGGGCGTCGCGTTCGGCGAGGCGCAAGGCCTCATCCAGGCTCAGCGCACTGGCCATGGCAGGGAGCGCCAGTGCGACCGCCAGCGCGACCGTAGACGGCCGCGCCTGAAGGCGTAGGGATTTCATGCGTAGGGATTCCAGTAACGTTCCAGGCGAGCCAAAGGGCGCGCAATACCTGTCCGAACGAACGAACGTATGGAACAGGAGCTAGGGCAGAACGGAAATCAGGCGCGGGGGGGATGCCAGACGGCATCCGGTATCAGAGCGGGAGCGTTGTCGCTGGGGTGAAGAAGCAATGGCTGGCCAAGTGGCAGCGCCGGCGGCTTGCCGAGAGAGATCTGCAGCAGGCTGCTGCTTTTGCACTCATGGCCGGACTTGCAGACGAACGAACCGTGGCCGGCTTCGTGCTGGTCCACGCAATCCGAACCGCCATCGTTCATGCCGTGATCGGCGTAACTCTGAGTGGGTACGTGTTCGACATGCGCCTGCGGCATTAACTGTCCCACGGACATGAGCATCTGTGCCATCCCATTCACGGGAAGCACGATGCTCAGCAGCAGAAGGAAAAGCCTTACACGTATTCTCATGCGGGAGATTCTAGGCAAAGCGAAACCGCCAGACAACCCGCATCCAAGTGATCGGCATGCACGCCACGACAGGCCGGCAAGGCTTTTGCTGCAACGGCGAATACCTCGCAAGTCATGGTTTTTCCAAACTGGATGGAAGACAAACCGTCAGCCTTTTATTTTCAATCGTTTGATAGAGTGCGCTCGCTGCTCATCGAGAGAGTTGTAATAAGTATTCTGTGTCGTACTAAGGCTGTTATGACGTAAATCGGCCTGTAGATCCTTCATGTCTCGATGAGGGGCATCGAAAGTCGCAGATGTGTGGCGCAACCAATGGAGCGAAGCCGATCGAAGCTGGTCAACTTCATCATCGCTCCAGCCATCTTCAGTCATTCGCAAAAGAGACTGATCGAAAACTTGCTGCAGTAGTAGCCTGATATGACGGTCAGAAAGGCCACCTCGGCCTTTAAGTGTACTGAGCAACGGCCGTTTCTCATGCGCCGAAGGGAGCGGAGGCAACTTCAGGTACCTGCGATAGCGGGTCAGATAAAACTCAATGAACTCATCGCGCACACTGATTTTCGCAGCCTTGTTGCCTTTTCCTACAACGTGAAACCACCAATTTCCAGTGCTGTCTCGGCGAAAATCGCCCATTACCGGTTGCCAGTTTTCTCGGCCAACGAGGTCGGACACGCGGAGGTACATGGAAAAAAGCGTGGCGACGATGAATAGCGTTCGCTCGTGCACAGGGTCTGTTGCGGCCATTAATTCGGCCGTCTCGATAACGAAGCTCCATTGCAGCTGAGTTAGCGAACGAGATGCAACGTCAAGGGTGTTGCGCTGCTTATAAATCGACTTCTGCTTAACTGCCCTGAACGGGTTTACCTCGGTAAACCCTTCATCTATCGCGTGCTGGAAGAAACTACCGCACACTGCGAACACCTGAGCCACCGAGCCCTGTGACATCTTGTAGGCGCTCGAGGGGAGGGCGGTTAGCATTTCCGAGGCTATTTTCCGATCCCGCTTTGGCACTGTGGTAGCGAATGGACGCCAATTTCCATTGACGCTGTAGGAGTCAGTATCACTTTTCTTCCTGCCTCCAATCCGTACAAAACGCGACTTTACGATGGGACCGATCCAGTCAGCAGGCGGGTTCAGGCAAAACTCCATGAAGGCTTCCGCATCTCGGCGACGCAGCTCAATGAGAGGCTTTTCGACGACCAGGGCAGACCAGAGAAGCAGCCGCTCGACGTGAGTGCGGTACGAGTTGTATGTAGCTTCGTTTCCTGCGTAAGACTTGAGGAAGCCGCGCACAGCCAGGTAGCTATCAATGGCCATGGCTCGAGCCGGCAGGTCTCGCAGATAGCTGAGCACTGCTGGAAGCTCAGAGCCAAGCCCGAGGAAATTGAGTTCGTGGAAGCGTTCGAAGGTATCGAACAAGGGCTGAGGACTTTGAGGCATGACGTCCGTTACGGTTGTGTAATGCGTCTAGGATGCGGACTTTCAGGCACTTCCGCAATATCCGGGTCTAGCCATTATCGGATATTACAAGCACCTTGACCGCAAGCTGGTCGTTACTTCACTCACGGTAATATCTGCCGTAGGTGTAAGCGATACTCGTAATACGTAGATCTCGCTGCAGTTCGGCGGGCTCGCGGGTTTGAGCAGCACTCCTCGCGCCACTGTCCCTCAAAAACCTGAGGCTAGATCCAAGTAAAACATTCCAATGATCACCACATTCTCCTGAAGAGGTAATAGCCGCATGCACCTGTCTGAGAGCTCCTTGAACAATATCTCGAATTTGACGAACAGAAAGCCCCGGACGCCCATAGCTAGTCTCCAACATGGGTACTCCCTCATCTTGCTCCGGCAACGGCGATAGACCTCGGCTTTTCCGGTAGCGTTTCAGATAGGGCAAGAATTTTGGGTTGACTGCGAGCCTTTGCGACGGCGTGCCTGGAGCATCTAGCACCAGCCACCACTTGCCGTCCTCAAGCACGAAGCAATCCATACTTGGACAGTATTCGCCAGATTTTGCGAGATCCGCAGCTCGCAAGTACATAAAAACCGTCGCCGCCACTATAAAAAGAGCACGCTCGTCTGTCGGATTGACTACTGCGCGGCACTCTAGAATCCGTAATACATGATATAGCTGGTCTGAACTAAGATATCTGCGAACAGGGTAAATCCCACTCTCTGCATTTCCATTGTGCGATCGAGACGCAGTGACAGGATTGAGTGCTGCCGCATCTTCTGCATGGAGAAAATTGTAAAAAGAACTACAGATGCTGTGTATCTGTCGCAAGGTACCCGTAAACGGTCGATAGGAGTCAGCCTCTGTTTGGCTTCGAATATCGAAAGGTCGCCAGCCTTCGTTAAAAGTCCAATTCCCATCATCTTGAATAAATCGGACCGCCGGCGAAGCACCGACCCAATTCGAAGGTGGCTTTTTGCAGAAAGAGAGGAACTGTCCAAATTGATCACGGTTTAACGTCAACGCCGATTTTCCGGCAAAAACCCAGCTCCAAAGAAGCAAGCGCTCAACAAATGTACGGTAATTACCGAAAGTCCCCGGGGCACGGTTATGGCGCGCAAGGAAGCGCAGGCTCCATTTAAAATCCTTCTCGACATCAAGCTCAGTCGAGAAACTCTTGAGGTAGGCCGCAACACAGGGGTAGCGAGCATAATACTGCTCGATGCCCAGGACCATTGACTCGGGACCGGCAAAGAGTGGATGCGGGTCTATGGTGTATGCTGGCATCGGAGACTCCAGCGGCCGGTGGCGAAATCTAGAGTTGCTTTCCGTAACCGTAGCAGAGCATTTCTAGTCTTGTTTTTATTTTTTTTAACCAGTCAAAATTGCTTCAGGAGTCCACTTTTTTGACTGTATATCGGCGGGCAACGAAAGGGTCTCCAGGATCCTGCAGCTTCCATATCATTGATTAATCTGTATTTTTTTTGAGCAAGATTTGTCTCTTTTATTGTCAGGAGCCACAAATGGCGAACGCTGCATGACTTACGAAGCTCATGAACATTTCTAACATGGCATCTGGTTTAACATAATATAGATTATGCGAAGCGCCTTAGCTGACCTCAACAAGAGTAGCTACCAGCATGAATGCAACCAAAAGCACCGGCCCGGCAAAAATGAAACGGTACGGGTGACGGTCAATCATCTTCTCAAACCAAGTCATACATGAATATCCATATCGATGCCGGCCGGTAACGAGATCAGGACCAGCCGCGGCCATCAACGTATTTGCCAACAGCCAGCGGGATGGTTCCGTCTGCCTCGATGTGCTCCAGGACCATAGAAGCAAATTCGCACGCTTCCGCCTGCCATCGAGTACGAGCCAAAGCCAGTTGCTCAGGGTCATCGTGTGACTGATGGAAATAGGCGAAATGGGCCTTCTTGAATTCGCGAGCCTTGTAGAACAGTTCATCGGATAACACGTCAGTCGTCTCCTAAGACACCAAGCAAGGGCAAGACAGGATCAGGCACCTGGACAACATCGTTGTCGCCGTGAACACGAGCGGTGAGCAGGACAACGAGATTGGTGGCCCGATCACGGGTTGAATCAAAACGGAAGAGCCGGCCAACAACAGGGATCGACGAAAGGACCGGAACACGAGAGGCAGTCCGCTCAGTCTCTTGGGATCGGAGGCCACCAAGCAGCACACCGCCACCGTCCTGGAGCTGGACAGTAGTTTTAATACGGCGCGTATTGGTGATGATGTCAGCGGCGGATAGGTCAGACGAAACAGACGATGCACTCTGCTCGACCTGGAGTTCGATAGAGCCGGACGGAGTGATCAGAGGACGCACACTCAAGGTGACGCCTACATCCTGCCGGGAAATGGTCCGGAAAGGGTCAGACGCAGGCGTTGCACCGCTAGTTGTCTCACCAGTGATGAAAGGGACGTTCTGACCTACAACGATGCTGGCAGGCTCCCGATTGAGCGTCAGGAGCTGAGGAGTCGAGAGGATACGATTACGGCCAGTCGATTTGACAGCCTGTAGAAATGCGGAAAGTGTCGGCCCGTTGAATGTAAGGCTGAAACCCAAATCAGACACATCACGAGAAGCCACAGCACGGCCAGAGACGTTGAAGTCGGACGAATCACCACCAAGGGCAGCGCCGACATTAAGGCCAAGCGACTCGAAATCGTCGTCGGCCAGCTCGGCCACAACCGCAGTAATAACCACCTGACGGCGTGGTCGATCTATTTCATCCAGGACGCGACGGACAGCGGCAATCTGCGACTGGGTGGCGGTGATGATGACGGAGTTAGTTGTAGGTGACGCAGAAACCTGAACGCCAGTAACGGGAGTGTCGGAGCCTGGAACATTAGACAAGGACGACAAGAGTTCACGAATAGAGCCGGCAGCGAAATCGCTTTGCAAATGCTGCAACTGCAAAACAGCGGTTTCCAATTCGAACGTCTCAGGAATGGGCTGTGAGCTAATACGAATGACGCGGCCGGAATCAGAATAAAAGAGGCCAGACGACAGAACGGTCTGCTCCAGGAGCGCAGCTAACTCCCCTGCCCCATCAAAGGAAGCAAAAACCGATACAGGAACATTACTTACGTCAGCACCGACAACAACAGGACGACCGATGATAGGGCTAGACCACTCGACAAGATCACGAAGTGAACTGTCGAAAAACTCGACGCGTTCCTGGGCGAATGCAGAAGAGGCAAAAAAAATAACGAAAAACAACAGATAGCGAACCATAGCAACTACCGAGTGAGAGTCAAAGATTCATCGCCGCGACGAAGCACGGCAGACCGAGGACCAGCAGGAACAACGAGAACACCAAGCGATATCAGATCATTTGTAGTAACGCGAGAACCGGATTCATCCATAAACGTATAGTCATGCCGGCCATTAACAAATGAATAGAAGGCGACACGATAGCCACGATATTTCTCTAACTGATGAAGGGAATCAGAAGAAACAGACTGGACACCAGATACAGCAGCAGGAGAAGAAACAAAAACCAAGCCAGAAAAGATCACGAACGACAAAACCAGAGAAAGAACCCCGCCAAGAAAAAAGGAGTTAATAAAACGAGTGCGGCGAAAAAATATCTTTGTCATACGCATAAGGAAACGAAGTCCACGCTTTGCGGCAGGAATAGGCGAACGCCAGTAACCGGGAGGCAACATGGAATATGACCCCTTGTCATATCCTTGGTTATATTCTTGAGTCGTGTCGTAAAAACTATAAAACTCCTCGCCCCGATATGCCCATGTGTCGACAGTGGGAGCAAGATGTTTGCAACCAAGCTTGACAGTTGCTAGATGGACCTTAGGCAGCCTGCCCTTAAATCGCCCAAGAGTGAAAATACGAAGAAGAAGGCCGAAAGGAAAAGGCAACTTAAGCTTATCGAGGCGACTTATATAAACAACATGCTCGGCAATAGATTCGCGAATTTGCTTGTCAATAACGTTGACGTTTTGAACGCACAACCACAAATCCCAACGACGTTTACGGAGAAAAAGAAAAAAGTTGAGTAGATCAGTTCGACCCTTTGCATTCCAATCACGAGAGTTGAGCCAGACACCGGCCTCATCGAGAAATATACCGCCAAACTTTTCTTCGTCGTAAACATCAGAGCCGAAACCAAGGCCAAGCAAATCATTAGCAGTCGGCAAGCCAGGAAGACGGACGAGCCTAGAATGTTTATTAGACTTGCGACACAGCTTATTCATTCTAACGTCGACGTTTACGGCAACAGGCCGGCCAGCCTTCAAGTAATCCATTATCTTTTGGATGCAAAGAAGAGTTTTGCCTGCACCTAACTTTCCGGTAACAATATAAACAGCCATTATTTAGCAGCCGTAAGAGTTTCGAGAATTTTGATCTTCCAAAGCAACGTAATCTGGTAGAACTTTGCAGCGGATACAACACCCATGCAAAGGGCCAAATTGTCAGGGACAAACATTCTAGCTACAGAAACATATTCGGCAGGGACAAACGACATAACGGAAGCGGCAAGCGCAGTCATGACGCCAATAAATATGGCTATATAACCGGCTATAGTAGCGAACATAAGAAGAAAGCGGGCGCGGTTAGAGAATAACTTTCCGATACCCTTAATAACAGGGACAACAAGAGGAGAAAGGAAGGCGAGAAGAAAAGTACCAACCCAAGAAAACAATCTGAAAAAGAAACGAGCAAAGAAACCGACAAGAAATTGCATATTAATAACCCATTACGAGTGATGAAACGCGCCGACTACCGCCGCCCCGGCTGCGCCGAGTTGCGGCAGTCATCGCGTTTTAAGCCGCGTTGCGGACAGCGTTAGTAGCAGATTGATTAAGCGTATTCATTATCGTGCGCCAGACATAAATAGCAGTCAGGATGCCGAATAACCATTCCAAGATCGATTTAAGTCTGGTGAGCTGGCAGACAGGAAGAACTAACGGCGCGTAATCAGGATTCCAAGTAACTGTATAGTCGGAACAGGAAGCGGCAGCAGGAAATAGACCATCAATAATGTCGCCACCGATACTAGAGGCATCATCGCCAAGCATGTCGGAAACCATGCCGTCAATTTGGGCTAAATCTTCATCATAGGCATCAGATCGCGCCTGGACCTCTGCGTCGACGGCCTGGTTAATCTGGTCGGCCAGACTAGTACCAGCATCGTCGCCGATGCCTTCAGCGTTACCAGGCGCCTCGCCCTCTCCCTCTGAATATGGGTCACCGTTGAGAGCGTCGATTTTGTCGCCTAGACCGTCGACCTTATCGCCAACAGCATCAACCTTATTGCCTAGACCATTGATAGCGGATATGACGCCATTTGCAGCCTCATAAGTGGACTCAACGAGACGATTACCGAGAGTCGCGACATCACCAGTTGTAGCAGCGTCAGGATCAGACGTATCGACAGGATCGGGAGGCGTTACAGGATCACCAGCGTTGCCGCCACCAGTACCAGGATCAGTGGGATTAGTGGGGTCCGTGGGGTCGGTGGGGTCGGTGGGGTCAGTCGGGTCGGTTGGCTGGTTTGGATCAACAGTAGGCAAGGAGTCACCAACTACAGCAGTCGGAGCATTACCGGAACAGGATTTAGTACCAAGACTACCAACATAAAAATTACAATAACCAAGATCAGTGGAACCAGAGGAAGCATAACAATTAGTTTTAGATGCGCCGGTATAAACACAGGCATCAACACAATATTCCGCATCAGGATCAAACGTAGAAATTACATAAGGGGAACCACCAGACCAAACTATAGGGGATTCAGGGCCTTTTAGCTCCTTTGTCTGCCCAGCAGTACCAGAACAGTTACCAAATAAATTAACACGAGAATTAAAACCGCCAACCTTAACTTCGCCAGTTGTAGGATGTTTATAGTTATAGCGGCAATAACTGTCAGCGTATGCAAAGCCGACAAAGGTCCAGTTAGTACCGTTTGAGTACCAAGTGGAATATTGCGACGTAATATCAGACTCAGGAATCTGCCTACAAGCATTCTCTTTAGTGTCGCCAAGATAACGATTGGAAACACCATTTAAAACAGCATCGGTATAGTAAATACTGCCATCATCGGCAGCATATAAATTCGGAAAAAACCCCCACGCCATCAGCGTGAGGGTCAGAGTTAGGCCGATAGACCTGCGCGAACTACCGGCCATCGTCTTAGGCTCCAGCCGCGCCGAACATGGTCCGGGCGAGTTTGAACAGAGCAACACCACCACGGATAACACCGAACAGCACAGCGCCCGCAGCCATCAAAGTACCGAAGGCGGTAGCCAGATCGGTGAAGACGGCCAGCATTTCCGGCGGCACTTCGATAGCAGCATTGGCGGCCACCGGAACAGCGGAGGCAGCGCCGACAGTGATGACGGCGACCGACTTGGAACCCGCAGCGCGGGAGAAAAGCTTTTTCAGTTGTTGCATAGGAATAATCCTTGTTGAGTTTGAGTTAAACAGAGGCATCGAGAACTTCCTTCCAGCCGAGCCGGAACATACCCCAGGCGATGCCGATCCCGAGACAACCTAGATAGACACCAGCAACGAAGAGATAAACAGACCAGGACAACGCCATGTGACCTCCTATCGCTGGTGACCATGAATAAGGCCAAGGCCAATTATCTGAGCCATGCCAGTAACGAACTGCAACGCCCATAAATCGCCGAGCGTGATATTCGCTAGAAAAACGTCCATTACGATGCTTTATCGACTTGCTTTAAGCCGTTACCGGCAAGAGCCTCTTGCAAGCGAAGCGGTATTCCGCCAAGGGTGTATCGAATACGAGGATTGTCCTTATAGTACGTATCAATCTCATCGCTATATGGGGCATAAACTTCGGTGCCTTTAAGCTGGCGATATACGTTGTGCAGACCGTTTTTAAACTGTTCGCCACGAACAGTAAATTCCATAATGGCTGTTTCCTCAAAGCCATTACGATTTGTCTTAGTAATGCTGATACCAATAATAGCGAACGCCTTGTCGCCCTCTCCCTTATCAACAACACCCTGGACGAAACCGTTAGCAATCTGAGTCATAGAATCACCTATTTAAAAGCCGAACATATCGGCAACACATGGAGTGCCTTGCGCTTGGAATTCGCAACGGCCATATTGACGGAACCGATTTTCAAGGTCCCGGTACCAATCATTACTAACATCATCAGGAATAACAGGAGAACGCGTAGTCTCGCGAGACTTGAGAGTTTGGCGAAGAGAATCCCAATCAATGGAGTCATACGGTTTTTGGGAGGCAATGCGTGCGCGCTGCTTGGAGCTTAACGCAGTTCCTTGAAAACTTACCTTCCGCATTCGAAATCCTCGACCGGATCAGGAAGAACGCCAAAAACGCAAAGCTCGCATACATGCTCAGCTTGATTAGCCCAATCAACAGCGCCGCGAGCATCAAGCTCAATGTCCAGCACTAGTTCAGCGCCGCAACAATCGCAGGCGTATCCCTTAAGAGTTTTCATGCAGCCACCAATTGAAGATGACGAGGCACTACGGCATGACGGTAGAAGCTCGGAATCTGGACATCATGAGATACGTTAACCTCACGACAGTTGGTAATAAACACAACGCCGGACTTGGTGGTGTCATAGGGCAACTTAATATCTATGCCGATCTGACGAAGACGAGCACGATGGTCTTGAACAGCGCTTTTGTTAAAGTCAAAGGTTTTTCCGTTCATCCACTCATAAGCATAAGTAGCTGTACGGGTTGCAGCCTGCATAGAGGCGCAAATTTTCTCAGCCAATAACTTTTCGCTGATCGACTGTATGTCGTAAGCATCTAAGGTCATTTTCTCACCTACTCGTAAGAATTCGTCATGTATTGCGGCCAATCTGGCCTCATCAAATAGCCCCCAATAGGAAAGGCACTCTCGCTTAAGGTACTCAGAACGTAACTTAATTTCGGATCGCAACATCCCAACAGATGCACACCAATCGCGCAGCTGTTTAACGTAAGAGTACTCGTCAGATTCTTCGCCATATGTGCGCTTTACTTTCGGAAGAAGGTGCGCATCTAGTTCTGCTGCCTTGTTGTAATTACCTGGATAAACCAAGCGCCCCGCCCTCTCGCCACCCTTAGGG
>NZ_KK020676.1:2092315-2097502 GCF_000307775.2 Stutzerimonas stutzeri KOS6
TTAGGAGTCCAAACGCAGGTGTTGCCGTCCGGGTACAGGTAGCCAATGGAGTGGCGGAAACGCTGGCTCGAAATACCGCGCAGATAAGCGCGCTCGTTTCCTGAACCGACGTAGAAGTTCGAGGTGCAATCGAGACGCTGGAGAACAGCACCGTTAGCGATAGTGCCACCCTCTTGAAGATGGTCGATGCGAGTGCAGCGGGTCATTGCGGGCAGGCCGTACTCAGCAAGCAATGCGTTGATAACTCGAAAACACTCGTCAAGGGTGGAGAGGCCGAACACGTTATCGAGGCGATTAATGCGAGATGGATTGCCGTCTACGGTGATTTTTCGACCGCAAACATGGATGCGGAAAGAGGTGCAGTAGCTGCCCTCAGCAAAGAAGGCAGGAACAGAGGTAGAGAGAATTTGATCGGTTTCGGCGTCATGACGGCGCACAACGATGTCGCCGATGCGAGGTAGATCGTAGTCGTACTCCTGAAACGCCTTGATCCAATCGTAGAACATGCCGTCCCTTACACATGCACACAAATAACATTGGCTGCGAATCTACACATGTGAAACTGCACACGTCAACACTTGTCTGCGTGCACACATGTATTATCCGCGAGGGTTTCCGGATGAATGGTGACGGTGTGGCAACTAACGTGCGGCTAACGCAGGGAGAGCAAGAGGCGATTCGCCAAAAAGCTATAGAAATCAACAAGTTACTGATAAAGCAGGGGCGGCAGCCGCTGCGGGACAGCGAGCTTGTGCATAAAATCCTAGAAAAATCAGTGCCTTACGTAGAACTAACAGCAAACGGCGAGATCGTGATCATCGCGGAGTAAGAAGGGCCACCCCGGAGTTCCGGGGCAAAGTGGGGGTGTTACAGCACCCCCACCCCAAAGCCGCGCCAGTGAGAACGGTTCACAAGGAGAGGACGTGATCGCCTGGGACAGATACCCACCGCTTCGTTCCTCAGCCGTGGATATCTATCAAGGCTCAACCCCGCAAGCGGGGGCCCCATTCGCCTCTCGGACAAAGCGGATTTTTGTTTTGGTTTTGGAGAGCGAAAAGCAAGAGCGGGGCTGAAACGGGGGGAACTGTCGTGACCTGACCGGCGATGGTGCTGGGGGTCCTGGGAGAGCGGCAGAGATGTAGACGGGGTGTAGTCCAGGTGGGTGATCACGGCGCGGGTTGCGTTGGTAGCGGGACGATAGAGCGAGGATCGCGAAAAGCCCCTGGCGAGCCGTTGAGGCCGTCGGGGGCTTTTTAGTTGCCTTGGATTGAGGCCGCTACGCGGGTTCCGTCGCGGTGACGACGAGGCGATCAGTCCAGGACGTGCAGGCGACTAATCGCCGCAAGCGGCGAGGTCGAGGTCACCGAATCGCTAGCAGCTGGCGAGATCCTGGACGAGATCTGCAGAGCGTTTTGCTAGCAGTAATCGACCTGGTGCAGCAGCTGCAGAACGAAAAGTGCTAGCGCCGGTAACCTGGACGAAGCGGGTTGTCGGAGGATGGTTGGAACATATCACCTTGACCGGCCACCTCAGCCAGTTTGACGGCGGCAGCATGAGCGTCATGAAGTGTGCGACGGTAGACGCCGACCTGCTCGCGCAGAGTGCGGACTTCTTCCTGCAGATCCTCGATACGGTCACGCTGAGCAATCATGAGTTCGATACCGGCGATGAAAGCCTGGCTACCGGTGCCCTTCCCTGTTGCCAGCTTGGCTTGGCGAACCAGATATTCGTCAACATCACGGATGGTCAACAACATGAGCTCTATCTCCCTGCTAGCAATTATGGTCCTGGATCGATCGCACCAGGTCATGAAATGCTAGCAGGTCTATCGAGTGAGGTGCTAGCAGATTCTTGTCCAGGACCTGGTGCTTAAGGACGAAAAAGCTAGCAATCAGACCTCGAGGATTCGGCGAGCAATGCGCTGCAGCTCGGCGAGCAGGTCATCCAGTTCGGCGCCTTCCTGGTCGAACTGGGCGACTCGCTTTCTCAGTTCGCGAATCTCAGCAACGAGTCGGGGATAGTCGTCGAGAATCCAGGTCACGGCGTCGGAGCCCTTGCGGCCCGGAGCATACAACTCGGCGGTTTTGATCAGGCGAGATTCAAGGTCAATAGCGCGTCGCATAATCGGCCCTATGTTACGCGCCGCCTGGAGCCGGAGGCAGTTTCCAGACGACGCTCAACATAAGGCCATTCTGATTATGCGAATTTATAGATCGTCGTCTCGAGGTGTGTGGAAGCGTGCTACGGGAATGCCGGATTGGCTGAATATTCAAAACAGCTAGATGCGCGCTTCTGCCTCTCCAGAATGGGAAACCGACCTAAAAATTCATAAACCCTTTCCGGTCGATATTTGCAGGATCTCTCTGGCTCTGCGGGTCCAAGCCATTTGCCGGTGAATTCTTGAATCTGAAATCGTATCGTCCCAAATACCGGTCAAACCAAATGCAGGTCACCAAGCGTTTCCGGGGTACTCGGTCTAGTCGAACACTGAATCGCATTTCCACTGGGCGGCATAATCCATAGCCATCTGATGTCCATATCGGGTGGCTCAAGGCGTGGATATGCCTCACTGGACACTTAATGAATGGCCTGGAAAAATTTGCCTCCTGCGAGCCTGAGTGAACACGCAAGCTGCATACCGGCGGTTTCAAGAAGTCGTGTTTCATCAGGTTACCCTTTGAATGCCGTTCGCGAGGCAATGCGGGAATAGACAATGCTTCCAGGCCAGGCGCGGTATTGCGGCTACGTACGGACAGGGTTGCATATTCAATATCCGATAATCACCAGACCCGGATATTGCTCTATACTGATCCAGAAGCGCTGATTTAGATGCATTCTTTCAGGTCGATCCTCCCATGCCGCAACACCCACAGCCACTTTTCGAGACTTTCGCTCGTTTCCACGAGCTTAACTTTCTTCACCTCAATGGCGAGCTTCCGGTGGTCCGGGATTTCCTTCTCGACTTCGATGATGGAATCCTTGTATGTAAGCGCCCGGTGAACACACCTTCTGAACTCCAGCATTAAGGGTGATGGTGGCCACCCATCTTTTAGCGGACGCGATCACCCTTATCGCCAGGATTCCCATGCGCCAACGAAGCTCCTATCCAAAAACCTTCAAGGCCCAGGTCGCGCAGGAATGCCGGCAACCGGTGGGCCACAGTTTCCGGCGTCGCCATCAGCCACGGCATCAACGCCAACGTGATCCGCAAGTGGCTGCCGATTTACCTCGACCGCCCCCCGGCCTGCAGGCATTCGTGCCGGTACAAGCGACTGCCGGGCGGCCGGCTGAAGAAGCGGCGGTGATCACATTGCCGCTGGGTGACACATCATAACGGTCAAGCGATCATGAGCCTGATCCAGTCGGCACGCATGAGCGAGCATGATCCGTACGCGTACCTCAACGATGTACTGACGCGGTTGCCGACGTAGAAGGCCAGTGAGATTGAGCACCTGTTGCCGCATCAATGGATGCCGGGCTGACCTGCGCAAGACGTATTCCCCGTACGCTTACTGGTCACCTACTCAAATGACCTTCAGCGAGGCACCGGCAGCGGTGTATTGCTGCTAAGGCTGTCGGCCCAGGCCTGAACTGCTTGGTGATCGATCACGCGGCCTGCGTCCACATCGGCCAGGGCCGCTCGGGTCAGGCGGCCGCGCTCTTCTTCCTGATCAATCCATGTGGCCAAGGCTTGCTTGAGAATCCAGTCCGTGGAGCGGCCCAGATGTGCGGCCATCTGATCGACTCTCTCAGCTAGCTGTACTGGGACGTGAGCCGTGATAACCCGGGTTTCAATTGGGCAGATCATGATGGGCTACTCCTACGCAACGAAGGGCTGCGGACTGTCGTCCATTATGACTGGCCATTTCGTTACTGCCGAGCCGAAAGCAGTCTCGCCAACCAGATGTCTTTGCCGGATGGTTACCCCTGTATGCAGTATCTAAGTGACACATGCATACAGCAACTGATCGGCTTCTTAGGCAGCGCCGAGCGCTCTAGAACCGGGTTTATAGTCGATTATAGAGTGATTATAGAACAATTATAGAATTCGCTTTTGGTGCCTGATTGGGTATGCCCGAAGCAGGCAGCTCCTGCACCTCGGCTAACCACAGATGTTTGACTAGGACCCAAGCACCTAGGGGCTCGACTTGACGGCTAGCGAGGCCGGTCTTGTGCTAGCGCGCCGAATGGGCGGTGCGAACCCTACGAGCTTGAGAAATCCGGTTAAACGGAGCTACTAGTTGAGCCCGATACCCTGCCTGACACTCTATTTGATCCAAATCAACGAAGTGCTGTTATCGCCAAAACGAGCGTTCATGCCCCGGGGCAATCTGCTATCGTCGCCCTATCGCCCCGCCTGGTGAATTGCTGTGCGTCGGATTGGATTGATCCTGGTAATGATTGCTAGCCTCGTGCTGCCGACCTTCGGCAGTATGGCTTTCAGCATGCCTGCACAACCTTGCCCGATGCAGAGCGCCGATCATCAGAGCCATGCAATGGCCGATGCTCCGTGCTGCGAGCAAATGGATAAGTCTGATGGGGTGGCCAGTAAGTCCCCCTGCAAATCCGGCCAGGAATGCAAGACCGGAGGACTTCTCCAGACCACCGTTATCAAGAGCATATCCCCTCTTCCCTCACGCCCCTAGATATTGCTGACCCAGTCGGTGATTAAGCGGGAGCCCGCAGGACTCTGGCGCCCTCCTCGTTTCGTCTAATGCAGTGATCTTCGCGCCTTTAAACCAGGCGCATCGTCGCGGCCACGCTTTTGGTGGCGACCTCGATCAATCGCATTGGAGGCGAAAGCATGCCCGCTTTCCTTTTCCCACGCCGTGGCTATCTCGGTGTGTTAGCTGCCGCATTCTGGGCAGTTCCCTGGGTTGCTGCACAGGCGCAGCCCCTAACCTTCGAACGAGCGCAGGCGCTCGCCGAACAGCGCGCACCTGAGAACCTGGCACGACAAGCACAGGTCGCTTCGGCACAGCAGGCCGTAGTTCCCGCAGACGCCCTGCCCGATCCCAAGCTGATTCTCGGCATCGATAATCTGCCCATCGAAGGGCCTGATCGTTACACCCTGAATCGTGACTCAATGACCATGCGCCGCATTGGGCTCATGCAAGAGGTTCCCAATGGCGACAAACGCCAGGCCCGCCGCCAGTTGGCCGAGGCCTCCGTTGTCCGGGCCGAGGC
>NZ_KK020676.1:2098969-2163617 GCF_000307775.2 Stutzerimonas stutzeri KOS6
AGTATCCGGACCTATCCCAAGCCAGGCGCGACGATATCCTGCGCGTGGTGGTCCGCTCGATGGACGAGATGGTGTTCATCGAGGGTGGCACCTTCGAGATGGGTGACTTCGGATGGAAGTGCGATTTCGACCCCGCCGAGGTCTGTACCTGGCCATGCGGAGCGCCTGAAGACAGGTTATGTAACATAACCATGATGGGCGATGCGTCGCTGCATACCGTAGAGCTTTCCAGTTATTACCTCGCTGCGAAGAAGACTACGCTGGGTGATTTCGACTTGTATCGGTCCGTGAAGGGCCTGCCACCGGTTCGGAGCGACCTACGGGACCGAGAACGACTTAAACATTTATTCGACCCAATGAATCCGGCACCAATAAAGAAATGGCAGGAAGCCAAGGACTATTGCCAGTGGGTTGGAGAACTCAGTGGCTATCCTGTTGACTTGCCGACTGAAGCCCAGTGGGAGTATGCCGCGCGAAGCGGGGGCGAAAAGGTTCTGTACCCCACGAACGACGGAAGCTTGAAGCTCGGCGTAAACTACGCGAAGCCAGGCGGGAAAATGCTAACTGAGCGCGTCGACGCCTACTCCTCGGGCTCTATGCTATGTCGGGTATTGCCACGGAGGTGGTGAATGATTGGTACTCAAAGGATTATTTCCAACGGTCGCCGATCAAGGATCCTCAGGGCCCTGAAGCCGGATCGACAAAGGTGGCTCGAGGGACGAATTCCATAGAGGCCCCTTGGCTTTCAGCCAACACAGTGATCCGACGGAGTCGCCCGCTCGACATCGATAAGCATCTTTTTACTGAGAGCTTTCGGTGTGCGGTTCAGCGAAGCGAGCAGCTCTGACCTATTGTCTCCGTCGGAGATGACGAAGCCACGGACAGCCATAAGCACGTAGTAAGTTGCGCAATGAAACCGCGAGAGCTCCGAGTATGTTCCGTGTGAGTTGCTTCCGACTTTGAGCCATGCTGGCCCTTCCCCACCCTCGCTCCTTGCTAGACTACGCCCCTTGTGACGTGCCGTTTCAAGGACGAATGTGATGAACAAGCCCCGAATACTAGCCCTGTTTATAGGATGCGCTACGGCGGCATCCTGTAGCTCGGCGAACCTTCCCGAAAGCCAGAAGCTCTCCCCTTCGAAGGTCGGCGAAATCGCCGCTCGAATTGACTCACAGTATCCAGACCTATCCCAAGACAAGCAGGACGACGTGCTACGCACAGTGGTCCGCTCGCTCGACGAAATGGTGTTCATCGAGGGTGGCACCTTCGAGATGGGTGACTTCGGATGGAAGTGCGATTTCGACCCCGCCGAGGCCTGCACCTGGCCGTGCGGAGCGCCTGAAGACAATCTCTGCAACATCACCATGACGGGCGATGCGCCGCCGCATACGGTAGAGCTGTCTAGCTACCATTTGGCCGCGAAGAAAACGACGCTGAGCGACTTCGACGCCTATCGAGCCACCCAAAACAAAGAGCCAGTACTAGCCGAGCTGAGACAACGAGACCGTCTCAAATATCTATTTGATCCGAAGCATCCTGCTCCTATTAAGGAATGGCAAGAGGCCAAGGACTACTGTCAATGGCTCGGCAGCCTTAGTGGCTACCCAGTCGACTTGCCTACCGAGGCCCAATGGGAGTTTGCCGCAAGGAACCGCGGGGAGAAGATTCTTTATCCGACGGACGACGGAAGTCTGAAACTCGGGAAAAACTATCCTGACGACGATACCGAGACAATACGCGTCGACGCTTTTCCCCCTAACGCCCTAGGTTTGTACCTGATGACAGCTGGCGCAACCGAGGTAGTCAATGATTGGTATCAAGCGGATTACTTCAAACACTCTCCGTCCAAAAACCCCATCGGACCTAAATCAGGAGTTGGAAAGGTAGCACGCGGAACCAATTACGTGGAGACACCCTGGATCTCAGCTAATACCGTACTCAGAAGAAAGCAGGCTCTATCCATGAACACGCATTTATTCACTGATAGCTTCAGGTGCGCTGTTCACCTCAGTGAACGCATATAGCGAATAAATCAGGGTGGCGACGCCACCCTGACTACCATTGCCGCCTTAAGCGTATCGGCTATAAGACGCAGGTGACCTAGCTGCTGCAGCCAGTATTCGCACTTTATCTTCGCTAAACATGATGGACTGTCGTGTATCCCAAGCATACCTAGCAGCCGGAACGGCGGGCTTTCCATGCACAGCTAGACCATCTAAAAAGTTATTGAAGTCATCCTGTTGCTTATCCAACAGGAAACTGTTTATTCGATTTAGGCTATCTGTCGCTTCAACTTTCTTCCCATTTACCGACATATGCTCCAGCGTTTCGATCATATGCCGCCAACGGCGTATTCTAGATAGCAACTCGACGATCGCCTGCTCCTGTCGGGGGCTATGGGTTACCCCAATATAGCTTTCGGTCAAAATCCAAAGCATAGGACCCAAGGTCTCGGGAGGAAGCCTATCGATCGGCAGCATGCGTCCTTCAAGCAGTACGGCCTTATGCGACAGAATCGATATGGTGAGGGATTCTGCCTCAAGACGTCCCGCCTCTCTTCGCGCCCACCAAGTGCTCAACTCACGCGCACCATGCTCCATTAGTTGCCCGACGGTTTTCCCCGGTGAAAGCGCGGCCCTATAAAGCAACTGATTAATAGCGCTGAACGCATCTTTTTCGATGCCTAATATATGGCGATACTCGATCTCGTTCAGGGTCTGGCAGACCAGCACGACAAGATCCCATACCTTCTCTAGGTCAACGACGGTACCGAAGCCGCCACCAGCCCCCGGTCCGAAGACCAGGTTGGCTTTGCAATGAAGGGAGAACTGATCCAACGTCAGGCTGATTCCGAAGTCCGCTTCGGCGCCAATGCCGAACGCAACGTTTCCTTCCGCCTTGATCTGCGCCAGCGCGTTCCAGTTGGAGTTGCCACTGGTGAGTGCGCCGGGGTTGGTAGAGCCTTTTCCAAAATCGGCTGGCGGCAGCCATTCGACGGCACCACTCAGTGCACCGCCGGCCTCTGCGCCGGCAAACCCTTCGGCTTTTAGACCGGCGCGGCCGCCGGCCTTGCTTGCATCGATCGACGGTGTTCCCAGCAAGGCGAGCGCGCCTGAGGGGCCTTCGGCCGCACCCTTGCCGGTCTTTACGCCCGCCTCGACACCGCCCTTGACGCCCGCGAAGCAGGACAATTCCAGGCTGCCGTTCAGGCGGAAGCTGCCGAACGAGTGCCTTACAGGCTGGCCGACCGCATTGCGGTAGCTGATCTGCAGCGTGCTGCCGGCGCGGTTGGGAAAGTAGGTTGTCGTTGTGACCTTGCCTTCGGCGAGCGAGAAGGCCGCCTCGCATTTGACCCCGACGTCGATCTCGCCCTTCTTCGGATTGAAACTCCTGATGCCGGCACTGGCGCTGGCGGCAAAGCGAAGCGCGTGTGCCTCGGCAGACAGGGCGAACTGGTCATTGTCGCGCTGCGTGGACTCGTACTTGTAGAGCTCCTGGTGCAGCGTGTTGAGCAGGTTGTCGTCCTGGGATTTCCAGAGCGACAGCTTGCCTTCGAGCTTGCCCAGCGGCCCGGCCTTGGCGCTTTCACCAATCTGCTTCTTGATCTCGTCCATCAGCTCCCTGGCCAGCGCCGGACCGAAGGGCTTCTCGCGCATGACTTGGGTGTTGAGCTTGTAGTTCCACCTCGTCGTAACGCGCTCCATGAAACGGGCAGACACGTAGTAGCGGCGGTCCGGCCTGCTGAAGATGATGACTTCCCGGATGCCGTGGCGCGTGGCGCTCCCGCGGCCGGTCTCAACCGAACGGCTTCGCGAGTAGGCGCTGTTTGCATCCGGTTTGCCGCCGCCGGCAAAGGTCTCGGAATCTTTGGGCCCCGTGCTCGCGGGCAACTTTGCCTGCAGTGCTGCAATCTCCGCTTCGATCTGAGCGACCTTTCTTGCACACAGGGTGCGCCAGTTGTTCTCAACCGAGTTATGAATATGGCCGTGCCGGAGCGCCGCAAGCCTGCCGTACTCCTGGAAGAAGTCGCGGGCTTGCTGCAGCTCGGCAATCTGCGCCTGGATTGCTGCCTCCCTCGCATCCGGCACCGCTGGTGGCGGCAGGACCGGCTTTAGTTCGAGCAATCCGGCCTCCTCCGCCTTCTTGGCCCACTCCCGCTTCTTGCAGGCCGCACAGGAACAGGCAGCCTCGGGGTTGGCCGCCGTCTTCAGGCATTGCCCACCGGTGGCCGCGGCGACGATGCCGTGGAACTCGTCCATCAGCGCATGGACGCGATCGACCTCGGTTTTCAGTTCGCGCGATTGGGCTTCGGTGAGCACGAATAGCTGGTTGCCGTCTCCGGTGAAGTGCACCACATCCAGCACTTCGTCCGAACACGGCGGTGCGCCCTTGACCGACGAACTGCTGCAGTCGCCAGCATGTTGCGGTGGTGGCAGGTCGGTGGTCTTTTGCTCCTGGATGGGCGTTGCGGCAGTCATGTTCGCGGAGGCGGACGTTTGACCGGACCCCGGAATGCTCAACTTCCAGCCAGCCTGGATCCTGTCCCGGTCCTGGATAATGGGGTTGGCCGCCTGGATATCGGCGGGGCTCGTGCCGTGGGCCTTGGCGATCGAGCCGAGCGTGTCGCCCGCGCGGACGAGGTAGCTAGTGGTGGTCATGGTGCATGTTCCTTATGCAGTCGTGCGCTCGAGCTCGTCGAGCTTCTCGCCCTTGGCCAGGTCCGGGCGGGTAAGAATCTGTTGGGCGCGGTCCGAGGAAAGCGAGCCGGCCGGCGCCTGAAGCTCCAGTCTCAGCCATCGCTCCTGGGATGCCAGGTCGTCGTAGCCCCACGTGCTCGCCTGCAGCAGGGCCTCGAGCACGCGCTCCTCGGTGGCAGCGGGGTGATACGGCTGGTAGTCGCTTGCGAGCCGGGCGGCGATCAACGGCAAGCGCGCCTGGCCGAGCTGGGCCTGGCGCTCGCCGTCGAGCCAGAACCAGCCGTGCTCCTTGATCTCGCCGCTCCAGGTACCCGCGCGGGAAACCTGGCGCCAGCCGCGCTCGTTGCGCCAGGCAATGGCCGAGAATGGTCCCAGGAAATCGTGCGCCTCATCTTGCGATATGACCGAGAACATCGGCTCGAGCCAGCGCGGCTCATAGAAGCGGAACATGCGTTGCTGGTTGCGCTCGTCACGTGCACTGAGCAGGCTGCGGCAGTGCGCAGCCGCCTGATCGGGATGGATGCCCTCCTCCAGCCACAGCACACAGCCTGCGTCCAGCTGGCCAAGCATGGCCGACGCATAGTCCATCAGCGCCGGATGGTCTTCGCACAGGACGAGGCACGGGCTGGCCTTGTAGAGGTCGGCGTAGGGTGTGTCGATGACCAATGGGTGCCACGTCGGCAGGCCGTCATTGGCCTTGAGATAGATCTGCATGGCCAGATCCTCGTCGAACGCACCGTCGAGGATGGCGAACCGACGAGCGCCGGCAAGCGCCCCGGACTCATCGAACGGCATGGGGATCGGGCGGATCGGCGAGACGTCACGCATAGTGATGTACCTCGCAGGTGCCCTGCGTGCACAGGCTGCAGTTCTTTTCGACGAGCAGGTGGCCGGCCAGCGACTGGGTGCGATAGAAATCGACCGTCGTGCCGGGGCCGATGCCAGGGTCGACGGCCTCGCTGTTGCCCGGCCGGACGGGGTGGGCACCCGGCCCCCGCCCCGGGGCGCCGCCCGAGTTGATCTTGACCTGGGGGCCGACAATGGTGACGCCGCCCGGATCGAGCTTGATAAAGCTGCCGCCTGCCTGGATCGTCAGCTCCGCGCCGGCGTCGATCACGACCTTCTGCCCCGTCGAGAGATGAAACTCCTTGCCGACGCTGACGTACTGCCCGGTACCGATCCTGGTGTGCTGGGCCTTGGCCACCGTCAGGTGATCGTTGGCCTTGAGCTCGACCCTGCGATCCAGGAAGGTCGTACGGTGCTCTTCCTTGCGTAGCTCGGTGTAGCTGTTGGCTTCGACCGTATCGTGTCTCTCATTCCCGACGCGGACGTGCTGGTCGTGCTCGATGTTTTCGTCCCAGTCACGCTGGGCGTGGATGTAGATCTGCTCCTCGCCCTTGCGGTCCTCGATGCGCAGTTCGTTATAGCCGCCACCGCCTGGAGAACTCAGCGTCTTGAACACCGTGCGCGTCTTGTGGGCCGGCAGTTCATACGGCACCTCGTTGACCGCGTGGTACAGACAGCCGGTGATCAGCGGCTGATCCGGGTCACCTTCGAGGAAACTGACGAGCACCTCCATGCCCACCCGCGGTATGGCGATCCCGCCATAGCGCCCACCGGCCCAGCTGCTCGACACACGCAACCAGCAGCTGGTCTTGTCATCGCCCTGGCCCTGCCGATCCCAATGGAACTGGACACGAACCCTACCGTACTGATCGCAGTGGATCTCCTCGCCATGCGGACCGGTCACGACCGCGGTCTGGCTGCCGCTGATAACGCGCTTCGGATGGCGCAGCGCGGGGCGATGATTCACGCTCCAGGGCGTTGCGACGAAAAAGTTGCGGTAGCCCTGCTGGAAATCGGGGTCGCCCTCGTCGGCCGAGGTTATGGACTCCTCCAGGACCTGAGGCTGCCTGCCCTCATGGACCAGTTCGGTCAGCAGCCAGAGGTCGTTCCAGTCGGCCCGAGGATGTTCGGTGAGGGGCATGAAGTGGCCGCAGACCAGGCCGGTAATATCGCTCCGCCCGTCCGCCACATGGTGGTCTGCGCGGTGACGCTCGACGGCGCGGTGACTCAGGTGCTTGCCTCGGGCGCGATCGGCAAAGCGACCGGGATAGTCGTAATCCTCCAGATCGCGCGAAGCGTCGCCCTTGTGGGTGGCCTCCATCAGCAGGCGAGGCGTTTCGAAGTTGTAGTCTCGCCGCGTGACGCGCGAGGTGCGGGTGTTGGACTGGGCCGAGAACGCGCGAACCACACGGTGGTCGGCCACCATCCCGCTGTCCTGCTGGTAGGGCGCATCGGGCAGTCGGGCGAAGCTCGTCTGGTCGTCGCCAAACACCAGCACATGCTCGGTCGCGGCGTGCTCGAAGTGGTAATGGATCCCCTCTTCCTCGCACAGGCGATTAACGAAGTGCAGATCGCTCTCGTCGTACTGGACGCAGTACTCGCGCGGCTCATATGTGACCGAGAGTTTGAATCGGTACTGATCCGAGAGAATGCCGTGATCCTTGAGCACCGCGGCAATGATGTCCGGTACGTTCTGGTGCTGGAAGATGCGCTGATTGTGGCGGTGCGCCAGGTATTGCAGTTGCGGTACGAGCGTGACCCGATACCGTGTCATGCGGCGGCCGGATTCGCCCTGAGCCGCGCTATAGAGCAGCCCGTGGAACCCCGTCCCGCCCGAGTCGATCTCCAGGAATGCGGGCACGTCGCGCAGCGCAGGGTAGTCGAAGTCCGGACGATCGCTGATCAGCTCGATATCGAATGCGTAGGGGCTGTTGATGCCTTCGCGCCCCTTGAACGACAGGACTTGGAAGTCATGGCTGATGCCGAGAATCTTGAGCGCGAACTGTTTCTGGTTGGCCGATGAGAACATCCTGTTTCCTCTGCTTCCTTGCGTCGGGCGGCGAAGCGCCAGCCCGGCGTTCGTTCCAGGCGCGGAGGCTATCGGCAAAGCACTGGCGAATTCTTGCGCACCGCCGAACCAATTCACGTTTGGCGAGAAAACGTCCGAGAAATACGACCGGATTCAAAGTTTCAGGCAGGGGGTTGCGGGCACTTGCCAAGGGCGTCGGTGTCGAGACGTTCATCCGCGAGCAGCTGGGCATACTGACTCTGGTCCTCGCCGTAGCGATCGATTCGGAACGACTTCTTCAGGGGCTTGCCATCGCGCCGTTTGGTCTGGGCGACCCAATACCAATGCTTGCCGATTCGGTAGCGCGATACCCCGGCATGGCCACTCGTATTGGTCTGGCGCAACCGCTGCCTTACCTCTCGACTCAGCTGAGGTGGGTGGAGCAGCATTTGCTCATCTCTATAGGCTTGGGCCTTCGCCAGGGCCTGTAGCTCTCCGCCATGCGAAAGAAACGGGAATTCCTTCTCGACCTGCTTGGCGCCGGCGCGATAAAGCGTGACGCGCCACGCCTTGGCGCCGTTGTAATGCGTAATGGCGGTAATGCCGTACATCCTTACCTGCCCCTTTCTCGACATGAATGCATCGTTTAGTGCAATGCAGCCGATTCGTCAGCTCCCGGCTCCTTGGCCAGGCCAACGCTCCAGGGGCCGCCGCCCTCCTCGATCACTTGCAACAGGTCATAGGTTCTGGTGCAGACGATGATCAATGAGCTGATCAACATCGAGTACTCGTCGCGACAGCGTCGGGACGAGGCAACCATCAAGTTGCTCGGAATGAAGGACCAACTGCCGGCCGCGGAATTGACGGCTCTCGATAGGCTAATCGACTTTATCGCCAGCATGGCGGCGCAGGCCAAGCAAGTTGGCCTGCGTCAGGAGCAACTGTTGGCAAACTAGCAGGAAATTTCGTTCAGGCGACCCAGGACTTCACCGCCTCGGCGCCGTACTGCTTTTTCCAGGCACTGAGGACTTTGTGGTTACCTCCCTTGGTCTCGACCACCTCAGCGGTGTGCGGGTTGGTATAGGTCTTGGTTTCACGGGCACGGCGGCGGCTGACAGGCGCTACATCTTCGGCCGACGTTGGGTCGAGGATATCGAGGACGGTACGGGCATTGAAACCGTACTCGCTGATCAGGGCGTTGAGCTTGTCTTCAAACTCCATTTCCCGTTTCAGTTGGCCATCGATCTTGAGCTTGTCCAGCGCCGCGAGTTGCTCGGCAAGTTGGGCTTCAAGGCGTTTGTACTCGGCGATCTTGCTCATCATTTTCCTCTTCAAAGCCATAAGACATAATTGGCCAGGCGTTATACCGTCGGGCAAACTAACACGACCACGAGCGGATAACCAGAAGGCGCCACGGTAGATCAACTTCCCGCCTGTATTCAGACAAAAACGTAAAAGCGTATTTGCTTTTATCAGCACAATACACGAACGCACAGTTGCGGCTTTGTGCGTATACGAGTTCAGTAATTGCAGTTCTACTGAAATGCGCACTTTCGCTTCTGTTAAAAGTGCATGCGTCGCACCAGCTTGCAGAACATGCGAGCAACATCGATCAATATATCTGCCCGGTTGGCGCCTGGGCGCCGACGACTACGTGGTAAAACCCTTCAACCCGGCCGAGGTCGTGGCGCGGGTGCAGGCCGTATTGCGGCGTACACGGGCCAGTGCCCCCGCCGTCTCGCAGGTGCTGCGCGTCGGTGCATTCCAGATCGACCCTGGACAGCCACTCAGCCAGCGTGCAGGTCGCTGGTCAGGCGCAGAAGCTGGAGCTGACCCTGACTGAGTTCAAGCTCCTAGGTTCTGTACGAAAAGTCGTCGAGCGAAGGTCAGGCGAGGCAAAAACGGGTGAGGAAGCGGAGTTTACGTGCTGTAAATGAACATTCCGAACCGTTTTTAACGAAGCATCACCGAGCGCAGGCACTTTGCGTACAGAGCCTAAGCGTAAGATCCTGCCAGACAGGAAGGCCGTCTGGCCTACCTCGACACCGAACGCACCCTGGTCCCGAAGCCGAGCCGGCCACAGTTTATGAATGGTCGAGTAAATTCGACCCTACGGCTCAATTACTGACCTCGCAACCAAGCCCGGTTACCGATTCGGTAAGGGGTCGATGGTTGCTCTTTTGGCCCGTTCGATGCGTATGCCCTTTCGGCTACCTTCCTCGTTGGCGTCCTGTTTGAATCAAAGCACCCACCGGGTGCTCGTGGTGTGCCTCAACTTAGCTTGCCCAGCAATTGTACGAATGGTTCTGACACGCTCGGCGGTGCTCAGGCTGTCGCTTGGCAAACGGCTTCCAAATTCACCCCGTCAGGCGCCAGTACATAGGCCGCGTAATAACCGGAATGGTAACGAGGCCTGATGCCCGGCGCCCCGTTGTCCTGCCCGCCAGCGGCCATCGCAGCCGCATGGAACGCGTCGACCGCCTCATGACTTTGCGCGATCAGCGCTATATGCGCCCCGTGGCTGGGGACGGGAGCGGCATGCAGCCAGAGGAATGGCTTTCCTGCGGAACCGAACCCCAATCGCCGAGGCGTCGATCGAGGGGAATCGGCCTCAATGCTCATCATCAATGTGATCCCCAGCGGTTCAAGTGCCCGCTCGTAGAATGCGCGCGCATACAAAATGTCCGAAACACCGATGCCCACGTGATCAATTGCCGAACCAGCAAAGTTGCTCATCAGTAACTCCATAAAATGCCGGTCACCCGGCAAGTTCGTAAGGTCTCCATCAACACCGAGCGGCGGTGCCAACCGCGCCGCGTAGTCGTTTCAGGAGCCAGCCAGGTTAATGCGGAGACGACGAAATGAACGAAAAACCCGGCAGCGCCGCCCTGCCTTCGACCGCTAGCAAGGCATAGCCGTCGCACAGGCCCTGCTTCACCCGCATGGCTTCGATGCGATCGGGCTGTCCGATCTGGCCGAGGTCATGAACATCGAGCCGCCGAGCTTCTACGCCGTTCGAGGCAAGCGGCAGCGCTACGGACGCCTGAGCAAGCGCATTTCCGCTATCTCCCAAGCGACTCAGAGATCAGTAATGACCGTACCGGCGATGCTCTCGGCGAATCCGGCTCCCAACAGCTTTGCCGGCGTCTCGAACCCCGGCTGTCGCTCACCACTCGATACGCGGCGTGCGGCCTCCACGGCAGCAAGCGGCGTGTAACTGTAGCCGTTGACGGTCTCGATCACTGAACGCGCAACAGTGCCGTCAGCGCCGGTCACTTCGGCCACTGCTCGGGCGCGATGAGTTTCACGTTGGTGCGCGACCGGGCCCTCGAGAAGCTGTGAGAGGTCTCCTTGCGGGAAGGGATCGCCGGAGAAATGCACAAACATGGCAATGTTGGGAATGCCGGTGGAGTGCCAGCCGGTGACCAGATCGCCAAAAGACAGCGGTGCACACAGCTCCAGGCCGTCGCCAAAATCGAAGTGTCGCGGTTGCGCATCGGGCGTTGCCACAAGCTGCCCATCAATCCGAGCCAGCAGCCCTGCACCAATGATTTCGCCAACACTGCGGGCCGATCCACGCGACATGGAACCCGCGACCTGAAGCGCAATGCTAAGCGACTGCGGATTCTGCACACGGCGAGCAACATGCACCGCGAGGCAGTCTGTGGGCACCACGTCCCAGCCGACCCCAGGCAGCAGCATCACGCCTGAGTCGGCCGCCTCAGCGCCCAATCGCTCGGCCAGCCGGTACACATTGATCTCGGCCGTGATATCCAGATAGTCGACGCCAGCCTTGATACAGGCCTGCATCAAGGCTTCGGCGGTTTGCACGAAGGGTCCGGCGAAGTTCACCAGCACGCCGACCCCTTCAAGGGAATCTGCTGTCGGGGCATCAGGCGTGAACACGCGATAAGGAATGTCCAACTGGGCAGCCAGCACGCGCAGTTTGTCGTGATTGCGCCCGGCAATGACAATCTCCATTCCCTGCGCTACGGCATACTCGGCTGCCATGCGCCCCACGTAGCCGGTTGCGCCATAGATCATTAAGGTCTTCATTGGACGTGCTGCCAGTTCTTGTAGACGAATTCCAGGCTGTAGCCATCTGGATCCAGAACGTTAGCGGCGTAGTAGTTCGGGTCGTAGTGCAGGCGTGCGCCCGGTGCGCCATTATCGACCGCGCCATGGGCCAGCGCGGCCGCATAGGAGGCTTCGACCTGGGCTTTGCTGTTTGCGACAAAACCGACATGCACGGCGCGGCTATCAACGTCACCCTTGCGCAGCCAGAAAAACATGCGGCCGTTGGCGCCGAAGCCTTTCAGGTCTGGATGCCCAGGTGGGCCGTCCTTGCCGTCGTAATCCAGACGCGCGGTGATACCCAGCGGCACCAAGGCCGCTTCGTAGAAACGGATGGAGCGCTCGATGTCGCTCACAGACAGAAAAATGTGATCCAGCATGGCAAGTCCCTCGATTGATCAGATGATGTAGCCGCCCGCGACTTCAATGCTCTGCGCGTTGATCCACGCGCCCTCTTCCGCCAGCAGCATGACGATGATCCGAGCCACATCTTCGGGCTCACCGACCCTGCCCAGCGCCGTTTGCGCAGCCAGCATCGCCTCGAACTCATCATTGAGCCCGCCGCCCAACTCGGTTCGAATCGCTCCAGGGGAAACCGCATTGGCCCGTATACGTCGATCACCGAACTCCTTGGCCATATAGCGTGTAAGCAACCTCTAGCCCACCGTTACAACCCGACAGCCTTGTCGCGCTGCAGTAACCGCGGCGGCGAGACCTGCAGCTCCACCCCCCACAACCAGTACGTCGCAGGAAATGCGCTCTGCCGGACGATGATCTGTTATTTTTGTTTCCACTGTCGCCTCCTGATATGTCAGCTGCCGACAGTTATAATCGTCATAGAATCACTCGTCAAGAACGTAATGATCGGATGGATGCAATCGATGGATAGCAGCGAAGAGCAACAAACTGGCAGCACCACACCGCTAGACGTCCGCTTGGTTGATGTCGCCTTTGAACGGCTGGAGGAAATGATTGTTACTCGTCAACTACCGCCCAATACCATGGTTTCCGAGTTACAGCTGAGCGCCGAGCTGAAAATGGGGCGCACTCCAATTCGCGAAGCCTTGCAGCGACTTCGGCAGATTGGCTTTGTGGAGATGCAGCCTCGTCGAGGAACCATGGTTTGTGGGACGGATATTCGGCAACAGTTGGAACTATTGGAGGTTCGCCGTCCTCTTGAAGAGTTAGTTGCCCGCTGTGCAGCGCTACGCGCCTCCGACGAAGAACGCCGCGGCCTGAGCGAGCTGAGCAAGAACATTCGAAATGCGGCAGCGGAAGGTGATGTGATCAATTACCTGCGAATCAACAGACAGATCCATGAGAAGGAAGTACAAGCCGCACACAACGGAATGTTGACCAATGTCATGGCTGCGAGCCATGCGCAATCCAGGCGCTTCTGGTATCAGAACATCCAACAGAACAAAGCCTTCGATGAAGGCGCTGACTGCCATAGCCGGGTACTTGAAGCAATCATTGCTGGAAACGTAGAGCTCGCGATCGATTCGGTAAGAGATCTGATGCAATTTCTGGAGCGCTTGACGCGGTCAACCTTGGCGGAGTTTTCTAACTCGTCTTGGTAGCCGGCAGGTGTCTATAAAGCGGTCTAGCAGGCCGACCAGGGCGGGCAATCATTAGGTGAGGCGGGTCAGGCGCTCGGCCGATTCGCCGCGAGCGACACGGTGGAACAGGCCAATGAATACCTGAGCCATCCGGCGCAAACGCCACAAGTGCAGGACGATATGCAGGCTTTGCGGATTACGGCTGGGGCCGCAGAGGGTATCAGCTCGGAACAATAAGGCTGCTGATGGTCTCACGGCCGTTGAAGGCGAAGCCTTAAGGTCGTGCTTGAGGTCCTTAACGGACAATCTTCGCTTCGTCCTGGTATTTTTTTGACTACAGTCATGCGGTCAGTCAGGAAAATGCCATGCAACCGAGGGTTACTGTCATGGATGCAAAACCGAAGGTCTGCAGGACCGCTCCGCTGAAGTGCTGCGAATGCTCGCAGCGGCGAATCTGTCTGCCGGCGACGTTGCTGGACGACGAGCTGCGATACCTGCAAGGCAGCATCAGGCACAACCGGTGCCTGGCTAGACAGCAACATCTCTTCCGGGCCAATGAGCCGGCCACTCACGTTTATGCCCTGCGCAGCGGCTCGCTCAAGAGCTATCTGACCGGCATTGGCGGCAAGGAGCTGATAACCGGATTCGTCTTTCCTGGTGAGCTTGTTGGCCTGGATGTCTTCGCTGGCGAGCGGTCTGGCTGCCACGTCGTGGCACTGGAGTCTTCGACGGTATGCGCGATACCGGTCGACGCGCTCGAGGAGTTGCTGAGCAGCAGCGCGCAACTGCGCAGCAATCTGTTCAAATCGATCAGCCACCAATTGCAGGTCGAACAGGCACATCTGCGTCACAGCCGTGAGAGCGCCGACCAACGCTTCATCGCCTTCGTTCTCGACCTCTCCGCCCGCTTCGCTCGACGTGGGCTGTCCCCGACAAGGTTCACGCTACCGATGACCCGAGCCGAAATAGGCAGTTATCTGGGGCTTACCACGGAAACCGTCAGCCGCCTGTTCACCCGCTACCGTCGACTCGGCCTGATCGAAAGCAATGCGCGGGAAATCTGCCTGCTGGATGTCCGCTCGTTGTGGGATGCCCGCGAAGCCTTGCCGCAGCGAGCAGCCAGCCTGGCCGAGTGAAGCGCGCTCCCGCTCGCTGCCGAGCCAGCCATGCGCCTGGAAGATGATGATGGCCGGCCGGCTCCGGCTCGCTGCAGTGCTCAGCCCGGCAACGGCGCCTCACGGTCCTGCTTGTCCGGTATCTCGATCATGGTGGCCTCGGTCAGCAATAGCACGCCGGCAATCGAAACGGCATTCTCTAGCGCAATCCGCACGACCTTGGCGGGATCGATGATGCCCGCTTCGTACATATCGACGTAGCGGTTCGCAGCGGCATCGAAGCCGACGTTTCCTGACTCGGCCAATAGCCGAGCCACCACCACGCCGTCATCCACGGCCGAGTTGTCGGCAATGGTGCGTACCGGCGCTTCCAGTGCGCGGCGCAGGATCTGCAGTCCGGTCCGCTCATCCCCTTCAACGCTGGCTTCTTCGGCACCGATCGCCGCGACCCCACGCAGCAGGGCCAGCCCGCCTCCCGGCACGATACCTTCGGACATGGCAGCCTTGGTAGCGGCGATGGCATCATCGAAAGCATCCTTGCGCGCCTTCATCTCGGATTCGGTCGGGGCGCCGACACGAATGACCGCAACCCCACCGGATAGCTTGGCCAGCCGCTCCTGCAGCTTTTCGCGATCATAGTCACTGCTGCTCTTGTCGATCTGCGTGCGGATCTGCTGCATGCGTGCGTCGATCGCCGGGCGACCGCCGCTGCCTCCGACCAGCGTCGTGTGTTCGCGATCCGCCACCACCCGCTGAACGCGGCCAAGCTGCTCCAGTCCGACCTGTTCCAGCGCCGTGCCGAGGTCCGCCGATACCACCTGGGCACCGGTCAGCACGGCGATGTCCTGCATCATGTCCTTGCGCCGGTCGCCGAAGCCCGGCGCCTTGACCGCCACTACGCGCAGCACGCCGCGGATATGGTTGACGATCAGTGTTGCCAGCGCCTCGCCCTCGATTTCCTCGGCGATCAGCAGCAGCGGCCGGCCGCTCTTGGCGATGGTTTCCAGAACCGGAATCAGATCCTTGAGCAGCCCGACCTTCTGTTCGCAAAGCAGTACGAAGGCGTCCTCCAGCACGGCCTCCATCTTTTCGCTGTCGGTGATGAAGTACGGAGAGACGTAACCGCGGTCGAACTGCATCCCCTCCACGACATCGAGTACCGTTTCGGTCGTCTTGGATTCTTCCACGGTGATGACGCCGTCATCGCCCACCCGCTCCATCGCCTCGGCAACCAGTTCACCCGTGGCGGGATCGTTATGCGCCGAGATGCTGGCGATCTGGGCCTTTTCCTTGCGGCTGTTTATTGCACGCGATTGTTGATGCAGCGACTCGATGGCCACGCGTAGCCCCCTGTCGAGCCCCCTTTTGATATCGATGGCGCTGGCGCCGGCCACCACGTTGCGGATGCCCTCGGTCAGAATGGCGTGGGCCAGGATCGTCGCCGTGCTGGTACCGTCGCCGACGGCATCGCCGGTCCGTTCGGCCGCCTGCCGCAACATCTGCGCACCCAGATTTTCTTCAGGATCCTCGAGATTGACCTGCTTGGCGATCGTCACGCCGTCATTGCAGACCTTGGGCGCGCCATAGGCGCTCTGGATCAGCACCGATTTCGACTTGGGGCCAAGGGTGATTCGGATCGCATCGGCCAGCTGGTTGGCACCGTGCAGCACCTTTTCGCGTGCGGCACTGCGGAACAGAAGCTTGGTGTGGCTCATGAACGCATCCTCCTGTGCAGTCCATGGCAGCTTTGTTCAGGGTGGCGCCGACGTGTTTGATCGTAATCAACGTCCTGGCTGTCCGTGCACCCGAACCTGCCGGACGGCGCCAAGCGGCGTAATATGGCGCTATCCAACCGAAAACGGAGTCTTCACATGCTGCTTCGCTCATTGGCCGCAGGCGTTCTCGCCGCGCTCTGTCTGCCTGCCGTCGCGCAGGAACACAACCATCATGCTCCGGTGCAGGCGGCCGCCAGCGAGCTGGCAGTCAGCCACGCCTGGTCGCGCGCGATGCCGCCAAGCGCGCCGACCGGTGCGGTGTACTTCGTTCTGGAAAATCGCGGTCAACAGCCACAGCGTTTGATCGGCGCGCAAACCCCCAGGGCTGCGAAAGCCGAGCTGCATACGCACGTCCACCATGGCGACATGATGAAGATGCAGCAGGTCGAGGCGGTCGACGTGCCTGCCGCTGGCAAGGTGGAATTCAAGCCCGGCGGCAATCACGTGATGCTGTTCGGGCTCAAGCAGCCGCTGGTGGCGGGCGAAAGCTTCCCGCTCACGCTGCAATTCGAGAATGGAAGCGAGCTCACCTCCGAGGTGAGTATCGAAGAAGATGCCCCGGCCGCCGGTGGTTCGGCGCAAGGGCATCATCACTGACCGAACGCTATGGGCGTGCCGCCATGCGCACGCCCTGTTTTACGTTCAGATCGCCGCTGGCGTGCGCATGGTGACGAATTCTTCCGCCGCCGTAGGGTGGATGCCCAAGGTTTCGTCGAATACCTGCTTGGTCGCGCCGGCCTTCAGCGCCACGGCCAGCCCCTGCATGATTTCGCCGGCATCCGGCCCGGCCATGTGGCAACCCAGCACACGGTCGGTTTCGGCATCCACCACCAGCTTCATCAGGCTGCGCTCCAGGCTATCGGTCATGGTCAGCTTCATCGGCCGAAAACGGCTTTCGTAGACCCTGACCTTGTGGCCCTGCTCGCGTGCCTGTTCTTCGGTCAATCCGACTGTCGCCATGTTCGGCAGGCTGAATACCGCGGTGGGGATGGTCGTGTAGTCGACCTTGCGGTATTGCTCCGGCTTGAACAGACGCCGTGCGACGGCCATGCCTTCGGCGAGTGCGACAGGGGTCAGTTGCACCCGCCCGATCACGTCGCCAATGGCCAGAATCGATGGCACCGAGGCACGGTATTCATCATCGACGGAGATGTAGCCGCGCTTGTCCAGTTCAATGCCGACCTCTGCGAGCCCGAGGTTGTCGAGCATCGGACGGCGTCCGGTGGCGTAGAAAATGCAGTCTGCCTCCAGGGTACGACCGTCCGCCAGCGTCGCCAGCAGGCTGTCGTCGGCCTGCCTGTCGATACGGGCGATGTCGGCGTTGAACTGCAGGTCCACGCCCTTCTTGATCATTTCGTCCTTCAGGTGATCGCGCAGCGAACCGTCGAAACCGCGCAGGAACAGTTCGCCTCGATAGAGCAGCTTGGTATCCGCGCCGCAGCCGTGGAAGATCGAGGCGAACTCGACGGCGATATAGCCTCCGCCCACTACCAGCACCCGGCGCGGCAGCGCTTCGAGATAGAACGCTTCATTGGAGGTGGTAGCGTGCTCGCAACCGGGAATCTCCGGCACATGCGGCCAGCCGCCAGTGGCAATCAGGATATGTTCGGCACTGTAGTGCTTGCCCGCGACTTCGACGGTATGTGCGTCCACCAGCCTGGCATGCGCCTGCAACAGCGTCACGCCACTGTCCAGCAGAATGCTGCGATAGATTCCGTTCAGACGCTGGATTTCACGGTCCTTGTTGGCTATCAGCGTCTTCCAGTCGAAGGTCGCCCCGTCGATGGTCCAGCCGTAGCCCTGTGCCTGTCCGAGGTCTTCGGCGTAATGCGCGCCGTAGACCAGCAGCTTCTTCGGTACGCAACCCACGTTTACGCAGGTACCGCCCAGGTAACGGCTTTCCGCCACCGCTACTCTTGCACCGAAACCGGCCGCGAAGCGTGCCGCACGAACGCCACCGGAGCCTGCGCCGATGACGAATAGATCGAAGTCGTAAGCCATGTAGAGTTGTCTCCTTGTGTAGCGAACAGCATAACCCAGGCTTGCCCCGAATCACCGAAGGAGTGCCGCATGCGCCCCACCCTCACCCACCTGGCTCTGCACGTGCCCGATCTGGAAGCCTGCATCGCCTTCTATAGCGGCTTCTGCAACATGCACGTGTTCCACGAGCGACCCGGCAAGGGCTCGCGAATCGTCTGGATGGCCGAGCCCGGCAAGGAACGCGAATTCATCTTCGTGCTCATGCCTGGCGGCACGGCGCGATCACTGGCGGCGAACGACTACAGCCACTTTGGCTTCGCGCTGGCCAGTCGAGAGGAAGTGGATGCGATTGCCGAACGGGCACGTAACGACGGCTGCCTGATCTGGGAGCCGCGAGACGAACCGTATCCGGTGGGCTATTACTGCGGCTTGCGCGACCCGGCAGGCAACTACGTCGAATTCAGCTATGGACAGCCGCTTGGCCCCGGGGCTGAAGACCTGCCACTGCCTTGAAACGACTGGGCCACCCTGCGGTGGCCCAAGTGGTTCAGAACGCCTTGCCGGTGAGATAGAAGTTCTCGTAGCAGAAATTGGTTGCCTCGATGTAACCCTCGGCACTACCGCAGTCGAAGCGCTGACCCTTGAACTTGTAAGCCAGCACGCAGCCGTCACGCGCCTGCTTCATCAGGGCATCGGTGATCTGGATTTCACCGCCCTTGCCCGGCTCGGTCTGCTCGATCAGCTCGAAGATGTCCGGCGTCAGGATGTAGCGGCCGATGATCGCCAGATTCGAAGGGGCGTCTTCCGGCTTGGGCTTCTCGACCATGTGGCTGACACGGAAAATGTCGTCACGGATCATTTCACCGGCAATCACACCGTATTTGCTGGTTTCTTCCGGCGGCACTTCCTGAATGGCAACGATCGAGCAGCGGAACTGGTTGTACAGCTTGACCATCTGCGCCAGCACCGGATCGCCGTCCAGATTGATGCACAGGTCGTCAGCCAGTACTACTGCGAACGGCTCATCGCCGATCAGCGGACGACCGCTGAGGATGGCATGACCCAGACCCTTCATTTCCACCTGACGGGTATAGGAAAAGCTGCACTCTTCGATCAGGCGGCGGATGCCGACCAGGTACTTTTCCTTGTCGGTGTTGCGGATCTGGTGCTCGAGCTCGTAGCTGATATCGAAGTGGTCCTCCAGGGAGCGCTTGCCGCGACCGGTAACCATGGCGATCTGCGTCAGCCCTGCGGCCAGCGCTTCCTCTACCCCGTACTGGATCAGGGGCTTGTTCACCACCGGCAGCATTTCCTTGGGCATGGCCTTGGTTGCAGGGAGAAAACGCGTGCCATATCCGGCGGCAGGAAAAAGGCATTTCTTGATCATGTGAGTCCTTGAAATAAAGGTTCCAGTCGATGCACTGCCATCGAGAACAGCAGCTGCCTTGCGGTGTTGTCCGGCCTTGCCGGCGTAGAGCCTACGACCATCGTTTTCCGTTGGGGTTCGCAGTGAGCATCACGGCCAATGCAGATTATGTGCCTGCGGCTGGGGATGCTCGCTTCGATGTCCCGGCGGGCGGCAACGCTAATGGCGGTTTGACATTCTGTAAAGCCGTTGGCAGGTGTTTTTTTTCCGCGCCACGACAAGGGACAACAGGAAGCGCAGCGGCGCAAATATCCTTAGCGGTTGCTCATTACATTTTGTAGCAGCCAACTCCTCGGGCAAGCCTGTCGACCGATGATCTGAGTCAGGGAAATGTGCAATAGCAGGGGTGTTCGACAGATCGAGTCGCTCCCCCCGCGCTGAAAAGCAATACCATAGCGCCGCCCGATAATGGCGCATGGCTAGCAGCCGTCGCCAACTTCAAGTATCCACGCAGCGCGCCGATATGAGCACATGATTGCTCTGCTCAACGCTGCGCTGCGGGTACCGATAGAACAATAATGTGCAAGGGCGGCTGAGCCGCGCGGCAGTAGTACCGAGGAACAACATGAACGACAGCTCCGCCTCTCGACAAATGTCCGTACAGACAAAGATCAATTTGGCCCTGGTGCTGGTACTGGTGGCCATCATGTCAGCCTCGCTGTTCATCGCAGCCAGCACAGAGAAACGCCTGGTATTGCAGGTCGTCGAGCAGCAGACCAAGGATGCTGCCGACTCCTATTTCGACAGCATCAACACCATGATGCTCACCGGCACGATGGCGCAGCGTGATGTCCTGCGAAAGAAGATTCTTGCGCGCCCGGGAGTCATCGACGCCCGCATCATTCGCAGCGACGAGGTCACCAGGGTGTTCGGCCCCGGCTATGAGCACCAGGCCCCCGTCGACAGCCTGGATCGTCGCGCGCTGGGTGGCGAGGAGATCATCGAGGTAACCCATCAGGAGGGTGGCCGGGTGCTTACGGTGATCAACCCGATCCTGGCCCATTCCGACTATCGTGGAACCAATTGCCTGTCCTGCCACCAGGTTGCCGAAAACGCGATCATGGGGGCGGTTCGCATCACCTATGACCTCAAGGCGCTGGACCAGGAGGTCGACCGCAACATCCTGACCACTGCCGGTATCCAGCTGTTGCTGCTGGTCGTCGGCGTTGTGGTGATGTGCCTGACCGTGCGGCACGTCATCCTCCGCCGCATCAACGCCATGCGTCAAACCATGGACACCATGGCCGAAGACGAGGACCTGAGCCGTAATGTGACGGTCGGCGCGCAGGACGAGATCGGCGCCATGGGACATGCCTTCAACCGCATGATCGGCAAGTTCCGTCACAGCCTGGAAGCCGTTGCCGGCGTGACGCATCAGCTCACCGACGTTTCCGAGCGCGTTTCGCATGTTGCGGAGAAGACGCTCGCCGCCGTCAACGAACAGCGCAGTGAAACCGACATGGTTGCCTCGGCGATGAACGAGATGAGCGCGACCGTGCAGGAAGTGGCGCGCAACGCCAGCCAGACCGCCACCGCGTCCAGCGGCGCCGACAACGAGTCCAAGGCCGGTGTGAAGGTTGCTACCGAAGCGCTGGACGGCATCGAAGTGCTGATCGCCGAGATCGAGAAAGCGGCTCAGGTAATCCAGCGGGTCGAGACCGACAGCGCCAGCATCGACATGGTGCTTGGCGTGATCAACGGCATCGCCGAGCAGACCAACCTGCTCGCCCTCAACGCGGCGATCGAAGCGGCACGCGCTGGCGAGCAAGGCCGCGGCTTTGCGGTGGTGGCTGACGAGGTGCGCACCCTGGCGTCGCGCACGCAGAAATCCACCGAAGAAATCCAGGCGATGATCGAACAGCTGCAGAGCGGAGTACGCAACGCCGTGCAGGCGATGAACGAAGCGCAACTGCGTGCCCGCTCCGGCTCGCAATGCGTCGAGAAGGCGGCTCAAAGCCTGGGCCTGATCGCCGACGAGGTCGGTACCATCAACGAGATGAACACCCAGATTGCGACGGCCGCCGAACAGCAGAGTGCGGTCGCCGAGGAGATCAACCGCAACATCTCGACCATCAGCATGATCGCCGACACCACATCGGCCGACGCCACCCAGACTTCGCAGATCAGCGATGAGCTGGTACGCCTGGCAACCGAACTGAACCGCCTGGTCGGCCAGTTCAAGCTATAGGAGGCAGCTGCGAGGCCGGTCCGCCCCTCGCGGACCGACCCGCATCGCCCGACGGCGGCGTCCGTGGGCCTCCGGGCCACTATTCTTGATCTGAGACAGTCGGCGCGCAGGGGCTAATCGTCCATAATCCGCGCCCATGACTTGCCTGAGCCGGACACACCCGAGGGTGACGCCGCGTTCCGCACCCGACTCCGAATTCAACCCTTAGGTGAAAACGAACATGGACCAATTGCCGAGCTTCGACCGGGCCCTGGTCGAGAAATACGACCGCCCCGGTCCGCGCTACACCTCCTACCCCACTGCCCCGCAGTTCCACCAGGCCTTCGCCCAGGACGACTACCGCGCCGCCGCCGCGCGCAGCAACCAGGCGCAAACGCCCAAGCCGCTGTCGGTGTATATCCACATTCCGTTCTGCAAAAGCCTCTGCTACTACTGCGCCTGCAACAAGATCATCACCCACAAGACCGAACGTGCGGTCGAGTACCTCGAATACCTCAAGCGCGAGATCGCCATGCAGGGCGAGCTGTTCGATCGCTCGCGCAAGCTGACGCAACTGCATCTCGGCGGCGGCACGCCTACCTATTTCAGCAGCGAGCAGCTGGCCGACCTGATGGCGAGCCTGCATCAGGCGTTCAACATGGATGACAGCGACAACCACGAGTTCTCGCTGGAGGTCGACCCGCGCACCATTACGCCCGAGCAGATTCATGGCTTGCGCAAGCTGGGCTTCAATCGCCTCAGTTTCGGCGTGCAGGACTTCGACGAGCAGGTGCAGATCGCCGTCAACCGCATCCAGACCGAGGAGCAGACCCGCGAACTGGTCCAGGCTGCCCGTGACGCGCAATTCAAGTCCATCAGCGTCGATCTGATCTACGGCCTGCCGCTGCAGACGGTCGCCAGCTTCGACACCACGCTGGACAAGATCATCGACATTCGCCCGGACCGCATCGCGGCTTACAGCTATGCCCACCTGCCGGATCTGGTACGCGCACAGAAACTGATTCGCCCCGAGGACATGCCGCCGCCGGAGCGCAAGCTCGAACTGCTGGAACTGACCATCCGGCGCCTCACCGCCGCCGGTTACATCTATATCGGCATGGATCACTTCTCGTTGCCCGAGGATGAACTGGCCCTGGCCCGCGCCAACGGCACGTTGCAACGCAATTTCCAGGGATATTCCACGCATGCCGACTGCGACCTGATCGGCCTGGGCATTTCCTCCATCGGCAAGGTCGCCGACAGCTACAGCCAGAACGTCAAGGAGCTCTCGCAGTACTACGCGCGACTCAACGAGGGCATGCTGCCGGTACAGCGCGGCTACAGGCTGAGCGACGACGACTGCCTGCGCCGCGAGGTGATCGTGTCGTTGATGTGCCACAGCCGCATCGATTATTTGCAGATCGAGCGCAAGCACGGCATCAACTTCCGCGAGTACTTCGCCGAGTCGCTGGCAAAACTGGCCGAACCCGTCGCCGACGGGCTGGTCGAGCTGCACGACGATGCGCTGGTCCTGCTGCCTCAAGGACAGTTGATGATGCGCAATGTCGCCATGGCGTTCGATGCCTACCTCGGCGGCGAACAGCGCGGCCGCTTCTCGCGCACGGTCTGACGCCCCCTCCGGGGCGGTATTCCCACCGCCCCGTACAACCGGCCTCGATCCACTCCGCTGATCAGCCAGGGATTGCCAAAACCCGCTTCAGCTGTATAAATAGCCAGTCTTTGAGCGGGCCGTTCGCGCCCCCCGGCTGTAGCGGATGTGCGATGCGTCAGGCCCTGGAAAACCCCTTCTACTATCTCGAGAACTTTCGGCAGGTGCTGGGCTGGGTAGGCCAGCACCATGGCGATCTGCTCGACGAAACCGAGCGTGCATTCATCGACGGCTTCGCACAGCTGCCACAGGCGTCTCAGGCCCTTCTGGTACGCATGGTCATGCGCAAGGGCGAGCTGTTCCGCGCAAGCAAGCTGCGTTACCCGGAAATCGGCTGCCCGCATGGAGCGGCAAGTGCGCTGATCCAACACGGCTGGATCGAAGTCGACCGACCGCTCACGCTGGAGCAACTGTTCGGCCTGCTGACCAAGCGCGAACTGCTTCAGATCGTCGGCTCACCTGCATCGGCCAGCCTGCGCAAGGCCGAGCTCCTGGAGCGGTTGCATGAAGCTCAACATTCGGCGAAGCCGTTCAGCGAATGGTGCAAGGGTGTCGAGGATGCGGTGTTCGCCCTGTCTATCGACCAGCTCTGCGAGCGACTGCGACTGATGTTCTTCGGCAATATCCATCAGGACTGGTCGGAGTTCGTCCTCGCCGATCTTGGGGTCTATCGCTACGAACGGGTGCCCTTCTCACCCGCCTCCCGCGCGTTCGGCTGCCGCAGCGAACTGGATGCGTACCTGCACCTGCACCGCTGCCGCGAGCGCTTCGATGCCGGCGAGACGCAGGCCGAAATCCTGGCCGACGTGCCGGCGGTGCCTTTCACCAACACCTGGCTGGAAAGCCGCCGCGGCAAACTGCTGCTGCGCCTCGGCCAGCAGTTTGAGCGCCTCGGCGAACTCTCCGAGGCGCTGCGCGTGCATGCCGCCAATGCCTATCCCGGCGCGCGTGAGCGGGCGATTCGCGTGCTGGAGCGCTGCGGCCAACCAGAGGCAGCGCTGGAACTGCTGCTGCAGGCCCAGGCTGCGCCGGAAAGCGAGCATGAGTCGCAGCAGATCCAACGCATCCTGCCGCGCCTGCAGCGCAGCCTGGGTACCCCGACGGATCGCGCTCGCAGCCGCAAGCCGGAGCAGCTCGAGCTGGTTCTGCCCAGGTCCGGCTGTAACGTCGAACATGCGGTACGGGAGTTCCTGGCGACGCCGGAGGCTCCGGTTTATTACGTCGAGAACGCCTTGGTCGGTTCGCTGTTCGGCCTGCTCTGCTGGGACGCGATATTCGCACCATTGCCCGGCGCTTTCTTCCACCCGTTCCACTGGGCGCCGGCCGACCTCAACCGCGCGGATTTCCACCGGCGACGTGCCAACCTGTTCGCCACGTGCCTGGCCTGTCTCGACCGCGATGACTACCGCGACTGCATCTGGCGCACCTTCAAGGCGAAGTTCGGCATCCACAATGCGTTCGTCGCCTGGGGGCTGGTCGACGAGCAACTGCTTGCACAGGCGCTGGATTGCATTCCGGCGTCGCATCTGAAGCTGATGTTCCAGCGCATCCTGGTGGATGTCAGTGGCAATCGTACCGGTCTGCCGGATCTGGTCCAGCTGTGGCCGGGGCAAGGCCGTTATCGCATGATCGAGGTGAAAGGTCCGGGCGATCGCCTGCAGGACAACCAGAAGCGCTGGATCGACTATGCCCACCAGCACGGCCTGCCCATCGCGGTTTGCCATGTGCAATGGGCCGAGGTGGTGGCGTGAGCTATCGGGTCGCGGTGCGTGCGCTCTGTGAGTTCACCGCCAAGGTTGGCGATCTGGATCTGCGTTTCACGCCCTCGCCCAGCGCACTGGAAGGCATCGCCGGCCACGCTCAGGTCAGCGCAAGGCGCGGCGAGGGCTACGAGCGCGAAGTCGCGCTGGAAGGCCAATACGGGCAACTGAGCGTACGCGGCCGTGCCGACGGTTACGATCCGGCACGCAACCGCCTGGAAGAGATCAAGACCTTTCGCGGCGATCTGCAACGCCAGCCGGCCAATCATCGTCAGCTGCACTGGGCCCAGGCAAGGATCTATGGCTGGCTGCTGTGCCAGGCGCGCGGGCTCGATGATGTCGAACTGGCGCTGGTCTATTTCGATATCGTCAGTCACAAGGAAACGCTGTTCACCGAGCGCCACAATGCGCAGGAATTGCATGCGTTCTTTGAAACCCAATGCCGACGCTTCATCGATTGGGCCGAACAGCAGCAGGCGCACCGGGCCGCTCGTGACCAGGCGCTGGCTGCACTGCGTTTCCCCCATGCCGGCTTTCGCAGCGGCCAACGGCAAATGGCCGAAGCGGTATACAAGGCAGCCTGCACCGGCACCACGCTGATGGCCCAGGCTCCGACAGGCATCGGCAAGACGCTCGCCACGCTGTTCCCGCAGCTCAAGGCGTTTCAGGGCCAGCAGCTGGACAAGCTGTTCTTCCTCGCCGCCAAGACGTCGGGCCGCCGGCTGGCGCTCGACGCCCTGCAAATGCTGCAGCGCCACGGTGCGGGCGCCTTGCGCGTACTCGAGCTGGTGGCACGCGACAAGGCCTGCGAGTACCCGGACAAGGCCTGCCATGGTGAATCCTGCCCATTGGCCAGGGGCTTCCATGATCGCCTGCCGGCGGCACGTGCGGCCGCGCTGGAGTTACCGATGCTCGATCAGGCTGCCTTGCGCGAGGTGGCGCTCGCCCATCAGGTCTGCCCGTACTATCTCAGCCAGGAGCTGGCGCGCTGGGTGGATGCGGTGGTTGGCGACTACAACTACTACTTCGACATCAGCGCCCTGCTCTATGGCCTGACACTGAGCAATGACTGGCGCATCTGCGTGCTGGTCGACGAGGCGCACAACCTGCTCGAACGGGCGCGCGGCATGTACAGCGCCGAGCTCGACCAGCGCGCCTTTGCCGGCCTCGGCAGCAAGGCGCCCGCAGTGCTGAAGCGGCCGCTGGGTCGAATCCAGCGCAGCTGGAATGAGCTGCATCGCGAGCAGACCGCTGCCTACCGGGTCCACCGCGAATTGCCGCTCAAGCTGCTTGGCGCGTTGCAGCAGGCGGTCAGTGCCATCACCGACTATCTGGGCGAACAGCCCGACGGACTGGATGCGCAGCTGCAGCGGGCGTACTTCGATGCCATGCATTTCTGCCGGGTCGCCGAGCTTTTCGGCGAGCATTCGCTGTTCGACATCAGCCTGCTGCCGCCGAAGTCAGCAGGCGGCAGCAGACGATCATGCCTGTGCCTGCGCAACGTGGTGCCCGCTCCGTTTCTTGCGCCCAGGCTGAAGCAGGCCAGGTCGAGCGTGCTGTTCTCGGCGACGCTGAATCCACGGCAGTTCCATGCCGACATGCTGGGCTTGCCCGCTGGCAGCGCCTGGATAACGGTCGAGTCGCCGTTTCAGAGTCGGCAACTGCGGGTATGCCTGGCCGAACATATCTCGACCCGCTATCAGCATCGCGAAGCCTCGCTGGGTGCGGTCGTCGAGCTGATCGCCCGACAGTATGCCGAGCGCCCCGGTAACTACCTAGCCTTCTTCAGCAGCTTCGATTACCTGCAGCAGGTCACCGCGCGGCTGCGTCAGCTGCATCCGGACGTGCCCTTCTGGGAGCAGACCCGCGGCATGCAGGAGGCGGCACGCAACGCCTTTCTCGAGCGCTTTACGGAGCACAGCAAGGGCATCGGCTTCGCCGTGCTGGGCGGCGCCTTCGCGGAGGGCATCGACCTGCCGGGCCAGCGCTTGATCGGTGCCTTTATCGCCACCCTCGGCCTGCCGCAGGTCAATCCGATCAACGAACAGTTCAAGGTACGACTCGATGACCTGTTCGGACGCGGCCTTGGCTATGACTACACCTATCTCTACCCGGGCCTGCAGAAGGTCATCCAGGCTGCGGGACGGGTCATCCGCACGCAAAACGACGAAGGTGTCGTGCACCTGATCGATGATCGCTTCGGCCGCCCGCAGATCCGCCGCCTGCTGCCGAGCTGGTGGGCCCTTTCCGCCAGCACGGACCACTGAGCCGCTTGCCATTCTGGTTGCGTGGGCCACGGAGGCTCGTTATAGTCCTGCGCCGCCGATTCTCCATCGGCACAGTGCAACGCAACCTCCGCCCGGATGGCGAAATTGGTATACGCAAGGGACTTAAAACCTCCTTTGTCAAGTCTTTTTTTCGTAAGTGAGTGGCCCGCAAAGCTAGGAATGGCGCAGGTTTCCATGCCTTCTGGTATGCAGCCTGTGTTGGTCTCTTGAACGGCTAGGAGCCAGCTAGGGGCCAAGCGAGCGGTACAGTTAGAGCAAGCCCGGCGGTAGTCGGGCGAAAATGGACTCGGCAACGAGTCAAGCCAGCCCGAGTGGTGAAACTGGTAGACACAAGGGACTTGAAGCAATTTGAGCCCTCCGGAGGAAACTCCGAAGGTGAAGCCCGTCAAATTCGGTGAACGCCCTGAACGCGCAAGCGTCCGAGCCAACGCCGAGCCAAGCCCTGAATCGAAAGCTTCGTGGGAAGGTGTAGAGAGCAGACGGCGGGCACCTACGGCCGCAAGGCTATGGTGAAGGCGTGCTCCAGACCACGAACAGCGCATGCGCGCTGGCGGCGAAAGTCGAAGTGGTAAGAAAATCCCTCGACCTCACGGTCATGCCGGTTCGATTCCGGCCTCGGGCACCAATCCAGAGCCGCCCCTGTTCACGCAGGGGCGGCTTTTCCGTTTTTGGGCTGCGTGCGCTTGAAGCCCCGATCGCCCGCGATGAATGCCTCCAGCATGTGCGGGATCAGCCTCGTTGCATCGACAACTTCGCCATACGCCTGCGCGTGCAGCGCGGCGTAGCGGTCGAGGTCGGCTTTCAAGCTGGCCGGGCAGGCAAAGGTCAGTTTGACGCTTTCGGTCTTGGGCAGCGGCCCGAGCCGCATCTTCTTGGTCGTGCTCATTGCGAAGCTCCCCGATTGAAGAACAGCGGCTGGTACGGCCGCAGCACCAGATCCCGGTTGACGATGATTCGCACGGGCAGGCCAGGCCGCTCGGTCAGCGTCGGCTGGATGTTCATGTTGCGCCGGGTCATCTCCTGGCCGACCTGATTGATGCTGTCCTGCGCGCTGTCGCGTCCGGCGATGACGATGCGGTTGCCGTCTTGGCGGTTCTCCGGCGCGGCCAGCTCTGCGCCGACGCCCAGCAGCGTCGTCAGCACCGCACCGGCAAAGATGCGGTTCCAGTGCCAGTTCACGTCGTCCTCCAGACCCGCGTAGCCGGCGGGGTCGGTACCCACTAGGTTGTCGAGCGTCAGCGAGGACGTATCGGGCAAGATGATCCGGTTCCACGCCACCTGCACACGGCTCTGCCCGTAGCTGACCTGGCTGTTGTAGCGCCCGAGGATGCGCGATCCCTGCGGGATCAGCAGGAACTTGCCCGTGGCGGTGTCATAGACCGGCTCCGTTACCGTGGCGATCACGTCGCCCGGCAAGTCCGACTTGATGCCCGTCACCAAGGCGCCTGCGATCACCGTCCCGGCCATCACCTGATACGGCGACGCTGGCAGCGCCAGATTGCCGGAATTGCGGGTTTCCGTAGAGCCGGCTTTCAGGAACGTCTCCTTCTGGTCTTGCCGGTTCTGCACGGCGGTCGGGTCGGCAGGCTGGGCCGCCGTCGAAGCCGGCCCGGCAGCGAGCGGGTCGAAGGCCGCGAGCGTGCTTGCTGCACCCGGCGCCGCCTGCGCCACCGTGGCGGCGGCTTGGCCACCCGAGCGGAAGAACACCGACGAAGCCGCAGCGGCTTCTGCCTCTTTGTGCAAGCCGTCGTTGGGGTCGTGGCCGGGGGCTGCATAGGCGGCCACGGCCGGCTGCTGCGAGTTCACGATGGCTGGGCCGAGATCACCCGGCAGCGGCGGCCCCAGCTCGGGCACGGACGTCGGCAAAGGGGGTGGCAGTTTCGAGTAGTCGGCCGGCAGGCCATCCAGCCCTTCGGACTTCGACACGCGATCGACGTTGTAAAGCTCGGTCTGCTCGCTGGCCCCGCGCCGCTGCGGCTGCAATGACCAGATCGTGGCGCCGAGCACGGCAACCGATAGGCTACCGACGAGGATGGCCAGCGTGCGCCGGTTCAGGCGCGTGACCGGGCGCGGCTGGGCGCGCAGCGCCACCGCCTCGGGCGCGACCTTGCCCGCCTGCGGCGTGGCGAAATCGGGGTTGTCGTCCTGGCTCATGGTCAGTTCCTCCGTGCCATGCCATCCGTGCGCTCGATCCGCACCACGTTGCCCTTGTCACCGCCCAGGCGCAGTTCGGCCGCGCCGAACAGCCGATCCACGATGTAGTACGGCGAGCGGAAGCGGTAGTTCACCAGTTGCCCGTCCCCTTCCGGCCCAATCACGAACAGCGGCGGCAGCTCGCCTTGCGCGATGCCGGCGGGGAATTGGATATAGACCTTCTGCCCGTCGTCGAAGGCGCGCAGCGGCTTCCACGACGGATTGCTGCCGCTGATCGTGTAGCGGAAGCGCAGGTTCTCCAGTGCCAGCCCGGTATCGACAGGCGCGGCGGCATAGGCCGCATGCGCCTGACGCTGCAGCGCCAGCATCCGGTCGCGCGGATACTCCCAGGACACCGATGCCATCCACGTCTTTTCCGTCGAAGCCAGCTCCAGCAAGTACGTCCTGCGGCTGGTGGTGATGACGAGATTAGTCTTGAGGCCCGAGCGAATCGGCTTGACCAGCACGTTCACGCGCAGGTCGGCACCGCTGCCGCTGGAGGTGTCGCCCACGATCCAGCGCACGGTATCGCCGGCGGCCACCGTCACCAGTTCCTCGCCCGGCTGGAGCGAAACCACGGTCACGCGGCCCACGGCCGCATAGACCTGATAGAGCGCGCCATCCGTGAAGGGCCACACCTGAATCGCGTTGACGTAGCCCTCGCGCGTGGGCGCGACGCGGGCCTCGGCATTGGCGCGCGAGACACGCACCTTCTCGTCTGTCGGCTCCGGCACAGGCTTGGCGTCCTCGGCGCCTGGCAACGGCTTCAACTGCGCCGGCATCGGCAACACCTCGGGTACGGCCACCACCTCCACCGGTGCAACTGGTTCGGGCAGCGGCTGGGCCTGCACCAGCTCATCGAGCGAGATGGTCGGCGGTGGCTTGCCCTGCGTGGCGCAGCCCGCCAGGGCAAGCAGGATCACCGGCAAGGCGGATTTACGGAAAAGATCATTCATGGCTTGGCTCCTTCGGAAGAGTCCAGTTCGCGGCTCCACGACAGGCCGTTGACGTAGATGCCCAGGGGGTTCTTGCGCAGGCGTTCTTCGGTGCGCGGCGGCTGGAGCACGATGGACACCACAGCCGTCCACCGCTCCAGCCCAGCCGCGGCGCCATTTACGTAGCGGCGTTCGGTCCAGCGCACGTTGAACGACGTGTCGCTGGCGCGCACGACGCTGGTGATCTGCACCGTCACCGACTCCTTGCCGATGCGCGCGAACGGATCGTTCACACGCGCGTAGTCGTTGAGCACGGCTGCACCCTTGTCTGTGGTGTGGTCGTAGGCGTCCAGCCAGTTCTGCCGCACCACGATCGGGTCGATGGACAGCGACCGAACCAGCGTGACAAAGCGCGCGATGTGGTGCGCCGTCTGCGCATCGCTGGGCCGGTACGGCGTGGCGGCTTCGCCCACGGCGCGCACTTGGCCCGCGTTGTCCACCTCTACGACGTAGGGCGTCACGAAGGACTGCGCCGAGCGCCACACCAGGCCGCCGGCCATCAACAGCGCGAGCGTGAGGCAGCCGAAGGCCATCAGCCGCCAGTTCTTCGCCTGCACGCGCGGCGTTCCGATACGGTCGTCCCACACCTGGCCGGCAGCTTGGTACGGCGTGGCAGGCTGCGGCGTGTCGGCGTAGCGCACCTGCGGTTTCTTGAATCGCATGGTCGGTTCTCCTTATGAATCGGAATCGCGCAGGCTCGGCCCCTGGCCGGAGCCGCCGCCATCGCCACCGCGCAGCGCGTGGGCGGTGGTGGTCGCGGCATGGGTGAGTTGCTGGCGACGATGCAGGCGCTTGGCCCAAGCGGGCTGTTCCTGCGTCTGCGCGGTAGCGGCGCCGGATGCGGCCTCGCCTGCGGCGCCCTGACCGGATGCCGCGCCCGCGCCGCCATCGGCGGCAGCGCCATTCCAGCCAGCGCGGAAGGGAGCGGCCATGCGTTGCCCGGCAGCGGAGGCGCGGGATGCAGCCGCGCGTCCGGTGGACTGCGCGCCGGTCTTGGCGACGTTGCCTAGGCCCGCCATCGCGCCCTTTGCGCCGCCGCCAGCGGCGGCGGAACCGGCCTGGAACGCCGACTTCGCACTGCTGGCCGCCGACGTGGCGGCGCGCGCACCGCTACCGGCCAGCTTGGCGGCAGCCGGGGCCATGCGCGCGCCAGCAGCCACGGCGCCACCCACGCCCGTCGCGGCGGCGCCGATGGCGACGGCCGTGCCGGCAGCGCCGACAGCAGCACCGGCCATTGCGCCCGCGCCGAGCTGCGGCGCACCGGACACCAGGCCCGTGGCGATGCCGGGGCCGAAGATCCCGAGCGCCAGCAAGGTGAGCGAGGCCAGCATGATGACCAGCGCGTGGTCGATAGACGGCTCGGCGGGATGGACTTGGAACTGAGCGAACAAGCCCGAGCCGATACCGACGATCACGGCCAGCACCAGAACCTTGACGCCGGAGGCCACCACGTTGCCCAAGACCTTTTCGGCGAGGAACGCGGTCTTGTTCCAGAGCGCGAATGGCACCAGCACGAATCCGGCGAGCGTGGTCAGCTTGAACTCGATCAGCGTGATGAACAGTTGGATCGCCAGCACGAAGAAGCACAAGACCACGACCAGCCACGCGAGGAACATCACCACGATGGGGTCGAGGTTCACGAACACTTCGGGAAAGCCCGCCATCTCGCCGATCTGCTCCAGAATCGGCGCCCCGGCGTCGATGCCGGTTTTCGCCAGCCGGCCCGGCTGCAAGAAGTTCTCCATCGTGATGGCCGAGCCGGTTGCGGTGATGCCCAATCCCGCAAACGAGCGGAACACGATGCTGGCCAGCCAGTTGAAGTTATTGATGATGTAGGCGAAGGCACCGACGTAGAGCACCTTGCGCAGCAGCTTGGCGATCACGTCCTCGCCCTGGCCGGTGGCATGGCTCATGGCCCAATACAGGCCGGCGATCGTCATGTCGATGACGATCAGCGTGGCCGTGAGGAACGCCACTTCGCCCCGCAGCAGCCCGAAACCCGAGTCGATATAAGCGGCAAAGGTGTTGAGGAATTGGTCGATGATGGTCACGTCATTCATGGCGTGTCCTCCGGTTCGGCGGGAACGGCCGGCGCGATGCCATCGGCCGGTTCCTCGAAGCTCGGCGGGATCGGCGGCAGGTCGGCCAGCGTCTGGTATTCATCCGGCCCGGCCTGGCCGGAGAAGAAGCGCCGCCGGAAGGCTTCGGCGGCGGCACGGCAAGCGTCCTCGCCCGTGGCCTGCCGGTCGGCCGCGCATTGCGCGCGCAATGCCTTCAGCCGCACGGGATCGGCGGCCAGGGCATCGGCAAGGTGGTCGGCCGGCTGCTCGCCGCAAGCGGCCAGCAGCGCGACACACAGGACGAGGACGCATCGCATGGCGGCCTCCCGTCAGTTGCCGTAGAAGTTCACGGACTGCGGCGTGTACGGCGTGCCGTCGCCGAGGAAGCGCCGCCGCACCTCGCGGGCGCGCTCCGTGGCTGCCGCCTGCCGCGCCAGCTCCAGCGACGCCGCCCGGTCTTGCGTGATCTGGAGCCGCTGCGACTGGATCGACTGCTTGGCCTGCAAGGCCAGCAATTGATTCATGGCCTGCATCGCCTGCAACGCACCTTCGGCCGACTGGCTCTTGCCCACAAGATCGGCCAGCACGCTTTCGTCTTCGCCCAGGTTCTGCGACACCTGCGCCTGCATCTGCATGGTGGTCTGCAAGCCGTTGAGCGTGTTCCGCCAACGCTCCTGCGCGTCGCGGTACATCTGGTCGCCGCTGACGGTGGCGGCGTACTGCTCGGGATACAGGCGCGCGAACTCCCGATCCAGATTCGTCACGTCGTAGGCCAAGCCCCTGGCCTGGGCGATCAGCCGCTCGGTCGTTGCCAGATTGGCGCGCAACTGGTTCACCACGCTGGACGGCAGGCTGGCGAGGTTGCGCGCCTGGTTCATCAGCATCTGCGCTTCGTTCTGAAGCTGCTGGATCTGGTTGTTGATCTGCTCCAGCGTGCGGATCGCGGTTAGCGTGTTCTGCACGAGGTTCGTCGGATCGACCACGACCCATTGCGCATGAGCGGTGGCGGTGCAAAGCATGGCCGCGATGGCGGCGGCGATAAGGCGCTTTTTCATGACAGGTTCTCCAGGGGTTGGTCAGCGAGGGAGCCCGGCGCGAGGCCGGGGAACGAGGGCAGCAGGTCGGCCGCCCAATCGAGGCCGCGATGGCGCAGCCAGGCGCCCGCGAAGCCGGGCACGCCGGCGTCCAGCAGCACGCGGTCTATGTCGCGCTGGTCTTGCGGCGTGGAAGCGCCCGCAAACGCCAGAGCCGCCGGCCCCAGGTCGAGGTCGAACAGGCGGTTGCCGAGGCGGGATTGGTAGTAGTAGTCGCGCTTGGGCTGCGCGGTGGCGACGATTTCGATCTGCCGCCTGTTGAGGCCGAAGCCCTCGTAGATCGTGCGAATCTGCGGCTCGGTCGCCTGCGGGTTGGGCAAGAAAATCCGACTCGCGCAGCTCTCGATGATCGCGGGCGCGATGCTCGAATCCTTGATGTCGGCAAGGCTCTGCGTGGCGAAGATGACGCTGACGTTCTTCTTGCGCAGTGTCTTGAGCCACTGGCGGATACGCGCAGCAAACACCGGGTCATCGAGGAACAACCACGCTTCATCGAGGATCAGCAGCGTGGGCGCACCGTCGAAGCGTTCATCGAAGCGCGCAAAGAGGTAATGCAGCACGGCCATGACGGCGGCCTTGCTGTGCATCAGCTCCTCCATCTCGAAGCACTGCACGTCGGCCATGCCGAGGCGGTCATGGTCGGCGTCCAGCAGCTTGCCGTGCGCGCCACCGAGCACATAGGGCGACAGCGCCTGCCGCAGCGTGTTTGATTGCAGCAGCACGGAAAGTCCCGTCATCGTGCGCTGCTCCACCGGCGCACCGGCGAGACTTCCCAGCGCCGACCAGATAGCCGCCTTCTCGTCGGGGCCGACCGCCACGCCTTCGTGCAGCAAGCGGCCTTCGATCCATTCGGCGGCCCACGTGCGGTAGCCCTCACGGTCGATGCGCGCGAGTGGCTGGAAGGCGATTTCGCCATCCGTGCTCAGGTCGTAGTGTTCGCCGCCCAGGCCGAGGATCGCGGCCCGCATGGAGCGGCCCATGTCGAAGGCGAAGATGCGTGAACCGCGATAGCGGCGGAACTGCATCGCCAGCGTGGCGAGCAAGACCGACTTGCCCATGCCAGTCGGCCCCGCGACCAGCGTGTGGCCCACGTCGCCGATGTGCGTCACCAGCCGGAACGGCGTCGCGCCATCGGTGCGTGTGACGATCAGCGGCGGGCCGTCGAGGTGGTCGTTCTTCTCCGGCCCAGCCCATACCGCCGACACCGGCATCATGTGCGCCAAGTTCAGCGTCGAGACGATGGGCTGGCGCACGTTGGCGTAGGCGTTGCCGGGGAGCGAGGACAGCCAGGCATCCACGGCATTGAGCGTTTCAGGGATGGTGACGAAGCCCCGACCCTGGATGACGCGCTCCACCATGCGCAGCTTCTCGTCTGCGACGGCAGCGTCCTCGTCCATGACGGTGACGGTCGCCGTCAGATAGCCGAAGGCGACTTGATCGCCGCCCAGCTCCTGCAAGGCAGCGTCGGCATCGGCGGCTTTGTTGTTGGCGTCGGTATCGACCAGCGGGCTTTCCTGCTGGAAGATCGTTTCGCGCAGCAGCGCGATGACGTTCTTGCGCTTGGCGAACCACTGGCGGCGCAGGCGTCCCAACTCCCGTTCCGCTTCGGATTTGTCGAGGCAGAGAAAGCGCGTGCTCCAGCGGTACGCAAAACCGAGGCGGTTGAGGTCGTCCAGAATCCCCGGCCAAGTCGAGGTCGGGAAGCCGCGCACCGACACCACGCGCAGGTGCTGGTCGCCCAGCATGGGCGCCAGGCCGCCGACCAGCGCGGAGTCGGTCAGCAGTGCGTCGATGTGGAACGGCACTTCGGGCACGCCGACGCGGTAGCGCCGCGTCGAGATGGTCGCGTGCAGGTAGGTCAGCGTCTGGCTGTCGTCCAGCCAGGCGATTTCCGGCATCACGCCATCGAGCAGGTCAAAGACGCGATCAGTTTCCGCCACGAAGGCATCGAGTCGGCCGCGCCAGTCCACGCCTTCGGTGGGCCGGTTTTCGTACAGCATGCCCGCTGCGCGGGCGCGTGATTCTTCGGGCGGCAGATACACCAGCGTCAGGTGATAGCCGCTCTCGAAGTGGTTGCCCGAGTCCTCGAAGGTGGCGCGACGTTCCTCGTCCACCAGCCACGACAGCGGCTCAGGAAACTCCGAGTGCGGATAGTCGGCAGCGGGACGGCGTTCGGCTTCAATGAACAGCGCCCAGCCCGATCCCATTCGGCGCAGCGCGTTGTTCAACCGCGCCGACGTGGCTATCAGCTCGCCTTGCGTCGCGCTGTCGAGGTCAGGCCCGCGAAACCGGGCCGTGCGCTGGAAACTGCCATCCTTGTTCAAGACGACGCCCGGTGCGACCAGCCCGGCCCAGGGCAGCCAGTCGGCAAGCAAGGCCGGGCGCTGGCGATATTCGGCGAGATTCAGCATCGCGGCGTCCTCCCCTCACACGTCCAGCAGCGGGCGGTGCTTGATGTGCCGGGCGAAGACCTGCATGAACTGCGGATCAACGCGCGCACCCCACACCGCCAAAGAATGGCCGACGATCCAGAGCACCACGCCGGGAATCCACAGTTGAAGGCCCAGCCCGACGGCGGCGGCCAGCGTGCCGTTGGCAATTGCCACGGTGCGCGGCGCACCGCCCAGCAGGATCGGTTCCGTGAGCGACCGATGCAGCGGCACCTCGAAGCCGGCGGCGAAGGTGTCCGGGGCACTCATACGACGGCCCCGCCGGAGAAGCTGAAAAACGACAGGAAGAAGCTCGAAGCCGCAAACGCGATGGACAGACCGAACACGATCTGGATCAGCTTGCGGAATCCGCCCGACGTGTCGCCGAAGGCGAGCGCGAGGCCCGTGGCGATGATGATGATGACCGCGACGATGCGCGCCACCGGCCCCTGGATGGATTCGAGGATGGATTGCAGCGGGCCTTCCCACGGCATCGAGGAACCGGCGGCCTGCGCGGTTCCGGTCAGGAACAACAGCAGCGCGGCCAGCAGCAGCCCTTGCCCCGCAGGGCGGGCCAGGCAGCGCAGCCGCGCAAGACGCAATGCCGGATTTGCAGAAAAACGGAAAGCAGGAAAAGTCATCTGCGTCATGGCAGTTCTCCAAGTGAGTCAGGGGATGGGGAAGTCGCCGCAGCGGATGCGGCATCGGGGTTTGGCGACAACTCGGGAAACGGCGTGTCCAGCGCGTCCGCCTCCCAATTCGCCAATCGGTAGCCCACGCCGTCGAAGCCGACGACGCGGGCGATGCTCTCGATGCGGCGTTTGCGCCCACGCCCGGCAATGTGGATCACCACGTTGACCGCCTCGGCGATCAGCGCACGCGGCGGGTTCACGGCCACTTCGAGAATCAGTTGCTCCAGGCGCAGCAGCGCGCCCAGCGCGGAACCTGCGTGGATCGTGGCGATGCCGCCGGGGTGTCCCGTGCCCCACACCTTGATGAGATCCAGCGCCTCGGCGCCGCGCACTTCGCCGACGACGACGCGATCAGGCCGCAGGCGCATGGACGAGCGCACCAGCTCGGTCATCGACACCACGCCTGCGCGGGTGCGCAGGGGAACGTGGTCGCGGGCCGCGCATTGCAGCTCCACCGTGTCTTCGAGCACCAGCACGCGGTCGCCCGTGGCTGCGATCTCAGCCAGCAGCGCATTGGCGAGCGTGGTCTTGCCGCTGCTGGTGGCGCCGGCGATCAGCAAGTTCTGCCGCTCGCGCACGGCGCGAACGAGAAAGCCCGCCTGCGCGCTGGTCATCATCCCGTCAATGACGTACCGCTCCAGCGGAATCACGCCGATGGCGCGCTTGCGCAGCGCGAAGGCTGGCCCCGGCGCTGCCGGCGGCAAGATGCCCTCGAAGCGTTCGCCCGTTTCGGGCAACTCGGCGGACAGCAGCGGCTGGCCGCGATGGACTTCTGCGCCGACGTGGGCCGCGATCAGGCGGATGATTCGCTCGCCGTCCGCCTCGGGCAGTTCCACGCCCATCGGCGCGCGCCCACTGGAAAGCCGATCCACCCAAAGGGTGCGATCAGGATTCAGCATCACCTCCACCACGTCCGGGTCTTCGAGCGCGGCGGCGATCAGCGGCCCCATCGCTGTGCGCAGCATCTGGATGCGGCGGTCGAGCGACGTGGCGGTCATGGACTGCCCTTCAGTGGAAATACGGGCGCTCATGACGCACGCTCCCGCGCTTGCGCGGCTGCTTCCGCGTCTTCCATCCGCATTGGGTCGGGATGCAGTTCCTCCACCACGTCGCGCACCAGGCTGCGGCCCCGCAGCAGGTGGCGGCCAAGCTGCTCGGTAAACTGCTCGAAGCGCGCTTTGCCCTGCGCGCGTGCCGCGTCTTGGTGCGCCTCGGGAACCGGCGTGCTGACGGTCAGGTAGTAGCGGATGAATAGCGCCAGCGTTTCGATGGCGATGTTCTGGTCGCGCTCCATGCGCTCGGCCTGGCGCGACAAGCGATCAAGCCGCTTGGCAATGGCCGCCTCGCGCTGGTCAGCGGCATCGGGCGACAGCCACGATGCGAGCGCCGCCGCGACGATGGACGACTTGGACACGCCTTTCTTGGCGGCCAGCTCGTCCAGGCGCTTGGCGTGCTCCGGCTGGATGAACAGGTTGAGGCGGTAGTGGCTCATAGCTCGATTCCGTCGTTAGGGTCGAGGGAAGCCAGCCGGGCCGTGCGCTGCATGGCTGGATCGAGCTGGCGAGGAAGGGGAAGCGGCAAGTCGTCGTCGTCATCGAGCAGCGCAAGGTCGGCCGCGGGCGCGGCCAGCTCGGGGTCGTAGGCGACGGTTTCGGAGAGTTCGGGCTGACGGCGTGGGCCACCGTCGTCGGCCGAAGCGGCGAGGCCTTCGGCGGCATCGGTTGCAGGTGCGGTAGGCGTGGCGGGAATCGCCAGGCCGCTCCAGTCGTCCGGGCGAGTCGGCGGCGCGTCGGCGTATTGCCCGTCTGACAGCGGCGGTGGTGGCAGCACGCGCCGCTTGAAATTGCTGTCCGCGTAGTAGCGCAGCTTCTTCGCCTTGATCGGCGCCACGCTGGACACCATGACCACCGCCTCGTCGGGCGGAAGCTGCATGACTTCGCCGGGCGTCAGCAGCGGGCGTGCGGTTTCCTGGCGCGATACCATCAGATGCCCAAGCCACGGCGCGAGCCGGTGGCCCGCGTAGTTGCGCTGCGCGCGCAGCTCGGTCGCAGTGCCCAGCGTTTCGGAGATCCGTTTGGCCGTGCGCTCGTCGTTGGTGGCGAACGTCACGCGCACATGGCAGTTGTCGAGGATCGAATGGTTCTGCCCATACGCCTTGTCGATCTGGTTCAGGCTTTGGGCGATGAGGAAGCTGCGGATGCCGTAGCCGGCCATGAAGGCCAGCGCCGTCTCGAAGAAGTCCAGGCGCCCCAGCGCCGGGAACTCATCGAGCATCAGCAACAGCTTGTGGCGGCGCTCGATGCCGTCGGAGCCATCGAGCGATTCGGTGAGGCGCCGCCCGATCTGGTTGAGGATCAGACGAATGAGCGGCTTCGTCCGCGAAATGTCCGAAGGCGGAACCACCAGATACAGCGATACCGGGTGCTCGGCAGAAATCAGATCCGCAATGCGCCAGTCACAGCGCGAGGTGACTTCGGCCACCGTGGGGTCGCGGTACAGACCGAGGAACGACATGGCCGTGGACAGCACGCCGGAACGCTCGTTGTCCGACTTGTTGAGCACTTCGCGCGCAGCGGAGGCCACCACGGGATGCGGGCCATCGCCGAGATGCGGCGTGGTCATCATCCGGTGCAGGGTCAGCTCGAACGGGCTGGCCGGATCGGAGAGGAAGTTGGCGACGCCGCGCAGCGTCTTGTCCTCGCCCGCGTAGAGGACGTGCAGGATGGCGCCGACCAACAGCGCATGACTGGTCTTCTCCCAATGGTTGCGCTTCTCCAAGGCACCTTCGGGATCGACCAGAATGTCCGCGATGTTCTGCACGTCGCGCACTTCATGCGCGCCGCGGCGTACCTCCAGCAGCGGGTTGTAGGCCGCCGACTTCGCATCGGTCGGGTTGAATAGCAGGCAGTGGCTGAACCTGCTGCGCCAGCCGGCGGTGATGCTCCAGTTCTCACCCTTGATGTCATGGATGACGGCCGATGCTGGCCAGCTCAACAAAGTGGGCACCACCAGGCCCACGCCCTTGCCCGAGCGCGTGGGCGCGAAGGTCAGGACGTGTTCCGGGCCTTCATGCCGCAGGTACTGGTGCTCGTGCTGGCCGAGGAACACGCCGGCAGGCTGTGTGAGGCCAGCCTTGCGAATGTCCTGCGCGCTCGCCCAGCGCGCAGAGCCGTAGGTGGTGACGAGGCGTGCCTGCCGCGAGCGCCAGACCGACATGGCGATGGCAACGACCACGGCGACCATGCCGCTGATGCCAGCAATGGCACCGCCGGTGTCGAAGACCTCCGGCGCATAGGCGCCGAAGAAGAACCACCACTCAAACAGCTTCCACGGGTGGTAGATCGACGTGCCAAGAAAATCGAACCAGGGCGAGCCAAGGCGTACTTGATAGCCAAGAGCGGCGGCTGTCCATTGTGTGGCGCCCCACACGCCGGCGATCACGATGCCGAATACGACGGCGATCTGACCGAACAGCACGTTCGTCCCTTGCATGACCTGGCCTCCGATTTCTCCTGCGCTGATTCCTCTTGGAAGAAGCGGCACAACAACGTGCTGCAGGCGTCAGGATCGGTGCCGGGTCAGTGCCGGTCAAAGACCGTTTCAAGCAGAAAGGTCGAGCAAAAAGACAGAGTTCGCGCGACGGCGAGCCAAAGAAAAACGCCGCAAGCGATGGCGCATTACGGCGTGTCGGCCAGAAAGATGAAGGCGAGGCGGCGAGCCGCCAACGGTCAGAACTTCGGCGATTCTTTCGGCGGCGTGTAAGGTGTTTCGCCGTCACCATAGAACCGCTTGCGCGTGGCTTCTGCCACCCTGTTGCACAGCACGTCGCCGAGCTGGGAACGGTCGGTCTTGCATTGCTGGCGCAGTTTTTTGAGCCGTTCGGGGTTGGATGCCAGCTCCTCCACCGTCGGAATGCTCGCCTCTGAAACGGTGGGTCTTTGAGGTGCCTCGGATTGGCCGCAGGCAGCCAAGATTGCCACTAACAAGAACGGGATGATCTTCTTCATGGCGTAAGTTTCTCCGGCGGATCAGGATCGTCGCCCAGCTTGGGCCTATGGAAGTCCGGCAATTCGATGGCCTGCACGCGCTCAATGAAGTGCGCCAGCTCATCGGACGGCTCGCTGTCGGGGTACAACAGGTAGGTAGTCAGCGGCGGCACGCGCAACGCCAGCGGTCGGGCTACCACGCCCGAGTCAGGGTTGGCGGCAATGCGCGCGGCACCAGCCAACCCAAGCGCGAAGCCGGCTGATACCAGCGCTATCATCAGATCACACGTAGCAACTCGTTCTGCGACCAGTGGCTCCATGTCCGTCCGGCGTAGTATCCGATCGAAGTGTTTAGCAGGGCCTTCACACACTTGCGGATCACACAGGACAAGCGGATAGCGCAGCAGTTCTTCCAGGGGAATGCGCTTGTGGGCCAGCAGCGGATGCCGCGCAGGCACTGCCACCATGATCGCATCGCTCCAGACTGGTATGGAGGTGATGCCATCGCCCGTTTCATTGGACTGCGCGAACCCCACGTCATATAAGTCGTCATGCAGACCCTTGATCTGCTGAGACAGCGGCACCTCGAAGAAGCGGATTTCGACTTCAGGTTCTTCCTGTCGGCATAGCGCCAGCAAGGCCGCCAAACGCGAGGGTGTGATGCCGTCGGACAAGGCGACGCGCAATTGTCCATGAAAGCCATTCGCCGCCGCTTTCACACTGTCACGCGCTTGTTCCAAGGCAGCGAACACACGGCGCACGTGCTCCAAAAATAGCTTGCCTGCTCGTGTCAGTCGTGTACTGCGAGTGGTGCGGGCAAGTAGCACCACGCCAAGTTCTTCCTCCAATTCCTTTATTGCCCGCGAAAGAGGTGATTGTTCGATATGCAACCGCTCTGCTGCACGGGCGAAGTGCAATTCTTCTGCAACAGCGAGGAAACAGCGTAGATGTCGGAGTTCCATTGTTTTGCCTCCAATGCAACCGGCATGGAATTCATGTCCTGATTAGCGGAGGGCGAATTCCTTCAAAACCAGTGGGCACTTGTTACACGCAGATACGAGACTTTAGGCCGATCCCTTATTCGAGCATCTTGTCTCACCAACGCTACCTACTTGATCTTACGTATGTCTCTTGACCGGCAGCAGTTTGAAAAATCCGCTTCGGATGCACAATTATCACTCTGAACATGAAAATTTTGTACTATCCTGTCGTCGTTTGACATCAAATGGCCTCCACCATGCCCACAGACAGCAACGAAGGCGAAATCCTCACCATCAGGCAGGTAGCCGACTACCTGAAGGTCACGGAGCGAACGATCTACAGGTTGGCCGGAGTCAAGAAGATCCCAGCCTTCAAAGTTGGCGGGACGTGGCGGTTCTCGCGTGCAGACATTGATAGTTGGATCAAGCAGCAGTCATTGGAAGGACTCGACGCTGCGCGCGAGGGTGACCACACGGCCAATGGCCAAACGAACGATGGAGTGCGTAAGTAATGCTTGGATTGACTCTTCGGGATGAGTTTCGGGGCAAGCGCCTCAAGGGGACAGCCATTGAGCTTTCCAACGACTCGAACACTGGTGCTACCCAGATCGCCGCACAGGCGTTCTTGGAGATCACCTACCCCACCCACGATCTGCTGAAGGGCATCGAAGCCGTTGGCCCCAACCAGGGGCGGCCAGTGGTCGTGATCGGCGAGCGCGGCCTGGGTAAGTCGCACTTGATGGCAGCGCTCTACCACGCTGTCAACGATGCCGCATCGACGGGCGCGTGGCTCAACTCTTGGTCAAGCACGCTGGGTGATCCCGGTATCGGCAAGATCGCGCTGCGCGATGGCATGTTGGTCATTGGCGAGAGCCTGCACCGTCAACGCTACAAATTCCTGTGGGACCTGCTGTTCGAGCGCCATCCGCGCGGCGAATTCATCAAGGGCAAGTGGGAGGGTATGGGCGCGGCCAAGACCGACATCCCCTCGGACAAGCTCATCATCGAACTGCTGGAGCATCGGCCCACGATGCTGCTCCTCGACGAATTCCAGACTTGGTACGACGGCCTGACCAACACCAAGCAGTACCCATGGAAGCACTGGGCGTTCAATTTCATCCAGATCCTGTCGGAGATCGCCAAAGAGCGCCCCGACCTACTGGTGCTGGTGATCTCTGTGCGCAACGGCGGCAGCGACGCCTACCAGCAGGTGCACCGAGTCAACCCGGTGGCCATCGACTTCAAGGCGGGAGGCAATGCCGAGCGTATCCAACAGGATCGACGGCGGATGCTGTTGCATCGTTTGTTCGACAACCGCCTGCAGATTGCAGACGGCACCATCGAATCCCTGGTTGCGCAACACGTCTCCGAATATTTCCGACTGCTGGACGTGCCGCCCGCCGAGCAGGATCGCAAGCGCCGCGAATTCACCGAGTCCTGGCCCTACGCACCGCACTTGCTGCGTCTGCTTGAGGAACAGGTGCTGATCGCCACGGATGCGCAAGAAACGCGCGACATGATTCGCATCCTGGCCAACCTCTACAAGAGCCGGGGCGAAGCGGTGCCGGTGCTCACTGCTGCTGATTTCCGGCTGGATGACGATGCCTCGGGCATTGGAGCGCTGCTGGATTCAGTGTCCAACGAGCACCATCGCACCCTGCGCGAAAAAGCACAACACAACATCATTTCGGTCACCGAAGCGGTGTACGACCATGCCAACCTTGCGCCTCACCTACAAGAAATCATAGGTGCGTTGTGGCTGCGCTCCATCGCCGTCGGCAACCTCGCCGGCGCCGAGCCCGCTACGTTGCAAGTAGACATCACCCGCAACAAGCCGGTCGACAGCAACGCATTCCAGGTTGAGCTGGCGACCATCGTGGAAAACAGCTTCAACATCCATCAGGATGGCCCGCGCTTGGTCTTCCGCGAAGAAGAAAACCCTCGCGCCAAGCTGATGGCTTGCGCGCGCAACGATAAGCTGTTCACCGATGGTTCCGATCAGGCGCAGCTTGCCAAGCAGGTGCGCTATGTTATTGGAGGCAGCGACGAGGTCGCTAAAACCTTCCGCGTGATTGCGCTGCCGAAATCGTGGCAGAACGATCCGTGGGCCTCGCTCGACGAAGCCGAGCAGCCGGAGCGCTGGGATGACCGGCTTCCCATTCTGGTGCTGCCCGAAGAACCGGAAAAAGTTGACCAGACGCTGGGACGCTGGCTCAAGGATCACCTGCAAAAGCGCCGCAACACCATTCGTTTCTTGTTGCCCCGCGCCGGTTCCACCAATGCCTTTCAGGATCGCGACCTGCTCATCCTTGCCCGTGCCGAAATGAAGGCGCAGGAATGGAGTGGGCAGAACCCCGAATACAAGAAACTCCACAAAGAATTTGAAGGCACGCTGCGCGAGAACCTGAAGAAGCGCTTCGATCGGTTTGCCATCCTGCACCGCTACGACCACCAGAACCCGCAACAATCGCTGTTCAGTACGGAACATCTGAAAAAGCAAGGTGCACAAATCCCCGAGGGCATCGAGGAAACGCTGACCAACGACCTCTTTGTTCCCGAAGACTTCGAAGACCTCGTGCTTGAAGCTGCCTCGGAGAACGCCCCCCTCGGCAAGCTGCTGCGTGAATTGCAAGAGCCTCGCCCTGCGGGTCAGGATTGCATCCCCTGGCTGGGTGAAACCGCGATGAAGGAGCGCATCCTGCGCTTGTGCGCGCGCGGCAAGATCGCAATCAACCTGCGTAATCTGGAGCATCTGCAAACGCAGGCGGGCGAAGATGAGGACACCGCTTGGCGGCGCTTGCGGCCCAAGCTCTCCTACACCGGGCGTCAGCTCGATGAAGTGTTCCTGATGGAACCCTCGGCGGTGTCCGCCACCGGCGGCACAACTCCACCCGCTCCGCGGCCACCTGCTGGCGGCAATGGCGGATTGGGCGGCAATATCTTTGGCGGTAGCACAATCCCGGCCCCCGGTGTACAAGAGCCGCAGCCTGGTACTCCATCCACCCCAGCCTCTACGCCGGGCGGAATTTTCGGTGGCACAAACAGCACCACCAAACCGCGAATCCCTCTCTCTAACCCTCCAACCTCGCCGCTCAACCTGATCGGTAAGCTCGAAGGCTGGGGCATTGGCCCAGCCACACCGGTGGCCGAAATCTCCATCAAGGTATCTGCCGCCACCGGCGCGCAGCTCAAAGAACTGCTCAAGAAGCTGCCCGATGGCATGACTTTCGAGCTGAGCCTTGAGAAGGAGGACAACTGATGGCGTTGGATGCTCAAATCTTGCAGCGCCTAACCCAGGACAGCCCGAAAGAGGCGTGGCGCATCATTACCGAACGGGCGCTAGAGATTGCCTCCAAACCGCTGGCCGAAGGCAATGCCCCCGGCGAAGTGGTCAAGCGTGACCGCGAAATTGGCGAGCTCGATTTATTCCTTGCCTCTAGCGGCTGGGATCTGTGGCAGACCTTTGGTCAACCCGAAGTCAGTGGTGTGGAACGTACCTCAGACCGGCTTGCGTGCTGGTGGAACGAGCCTGGTTATGGCCATAGCGCCGCTCGCGCCGTACTGATTCTTGACGCCCTCTCGCTGCGTGAACTGCCCTGGCTGCTGCAAGGAGCCAAAGAGCGTGGATTCACCCTGCACACAGTGGCCGCTACTGCATCCGAGCTGCCTAGTGAGACCAACCCGTTTGCCCGCGCATTAGGGCTGGCCAGCCGCAGCCAACTGCAAGCCAACGGCGGCGGCTTGGCGCATAAGCTGCAACCGGCACAGACCGAAACCATCGATCTGCCGTGGAAGGACTGCGCGGGCTTGGTGGGCAACGCCTCGGGCGCGAAGAACTGGGTGTTCTGGCACCACTGGCCAGATGCCAAGCTGCACGATTACGGCGCAGGCCAGGGGCTGGAGCTCCTAACCAAAGATGCCGCGCAGCAACTTACCAGTGACGACTTTTGGGGCTTTGTTGAGCGCCTCGCCGCTGGGCGGCGCTTGGTCATCACATCGGATCACGGCTACGCTGCCACTGGCTATTTCCCTGATGCCGATGGCGAGGTTGCCGCTCACCTTAAACAAACTTTTTCAAGCGGACGCAGCAAGGCGGGGAATGGCGATGTAGGCCCCTTCGTTCCTCCGGTCGCATTGCAAATCGACAGCCCGCATGGTGCGCATCTGTTGGCCTTGGGCCGCAGGAAATGGCGCAGTCAAGGTGGCTATCCGACGTTGACGCATGGTGGCCTCTCGCTGCTGGAGGTGCTTTCGCCTTGGATTGAGATAAGCAAATGAGCAGGTTTGGGCACATATTTCGGAGCATAGGCTAATGGCGCAAGCTGATTTATTAGTTGATCTGGTCAAAACCGCGACCAGCGGGGATCAGCTTGCCTTTCGCAAAGCGGCTGAAGGGCTGATCCAGGAGGAGAAGCAGAAAGGGCACCGGCTGCTTGCAGAGCGGCTTGCCAAGGCATTGCAGCCCAGTGCCATTCAGGCCGCACGCCCGCCGGCTGGCAAGGCCGTGGGCAACAGTCCGCACAAAGACCTGTTCTACGAGATCACGCCTGAGCGCAACCTGCAAAGCTTGGTATTGCCAGAAAAGATCAGGGCACAGATACAAGAATTGGTGGAGGAACAGCATCGGGCAGAGTTGCTGCACGCCCACAATCTGCGCGCCAGAAACAGCGTCCTGCTCGCTGGCCCGCCAGGCAACGGAAAAACCACCTTGGCGGAAGCGCTGGCATTCGAGCTGATGTACCCGCTCATCGTCATTCGCTACGAAACCTTGGTTGGCAGCTATCTAGGTGAAACCTCCAGCCGGTTGAAGAGCGTAATGGAATACGCCAGAACGCAGCGTTGCGTTCTGTTCTTCGACGAATTTGAAACGCTTGGCAAGGAGCGTGGCGATACCCATGAAACGGGAGAAATAAAGCGCGTCGTCAGCACCTTGCTGATGCAACTGGATGAAATGCCTGACTATGTGGTGGTCGTTGCAGCCAGCAACCATCCAGAGCTTTTGGATAAGGCGGTCTGGCGGCGCTTTCAGTTGCGCATTGAATTGGCAACCCCGACCCGTGAGCAACTGACGCAATACATCGCCTCCATTGGCGAGCGATGCAGTGTGAAATTCGGCTATGAACCTGAAACATTGGCAAAGCATCTGCTGGGGCTGAATTTTGCAGAGACCGAAGAATTTTGCTTGGGCGTCGTTCGTCGTGCCGTGCTCGACATGAAAACGGATAACGCCCAACAAATTACCAAGCTGAAGCTGGAGCAATGGAAAGGCCGCCTGAAGCCAGCCGCAAAAAAGCACCCGAAAGCCGCTGGCGATGTGACTGAAGAGGGGACGAACCGCTGATGGCAACCTCTCTTCCGCTTCTGATGTTTCCGCAAGCAAGAACCATCCCCCCGCCCAAAGGACGGCCTATCGTAATCGGCCAACCCCATGTTCCCGGACATGGAAAGCAGGTGGAGCGCTTGGATGTGCAACTGACCACGTTGCAACAAGACTTCGAGCGCTACAAAGCCAGCGTCAGCGGCTCCGTGGCTGGCCTTGAGCCTGAAACGGTCTTGGTGATTGTGATTGCAGGTAGCGTCAATGAGTTTCGGCAGGCTGTCGAAGCCATTGGCCTAGAGTGGATGGGCGAATGGGATATTGATGACATTCCGCCCGATGAGGATTTTTTCGAGCGCAACACCAAAGGGGAGCGCACGAACAAGGCCATCAAAGGACGCATGTTCCTCTCGCTCGGCAACGAAGCAGGAATGCGGGAGCTTCTCTCGCTGTGGGAGAAGTGGCGGGACAACAAAACGCTGCCAAGCGGAAAAACAAAATGGCGCGATGTCTTCAACCAGACCGTGCAAATCCGCCGCTGGGGAATTGAAGAGGCGCTGCGCGAGACAGGCATGCTGGATCGCTGGCAGGATTTGCTGAACCCCATCAATCCTGCTGAAGCGATCCGCTTTCAGATCGAGCTGTTTTACCGCAGATCAGAAGACAGGCGCAGGCAGAGCGAACGCAACGTCGCCACTCTTCTGCAAGCTGCGGGCGGTAAAACTTTGGGCGGCTTCATCGACATGCCGGAAATTGCCTTTCACGCGGTGAAGGCTGAACTGCCCGCGGAGCGCATCCAGCAACTTTTGAACGACCTGGAATCCGAGAGCCACGACACTGACATCCAGCTCTTCAAATTTCATGGCGTCATGTATTTCCGCCCCACTGGGCAAAGCCTTGCAGTCACGGAAGATGGTGAGGGTGTCGATACGGAAATAGCCGAAGGGGTCGTTGACCTTCCTCCCATCGCGGCCATTCTCGACGGTGTGCCCAATGTGCAGCATCAAGCACTGAAGGGCCGCTTGCTGTTGGACGACCCGGACAATCTTTCCGCGCAGTACCAACCGGGCGACAGAAAGCACGGCACGGCAATGGCGTCTTTGGTGGTGCATGGAGAAATGGCTGACGGCCAAGCCGATCCGTTGCCGCGTCTGGTGTATGTGCTGCCCATCATGCAGCCAGACCCTCACTCCATGAACCGGAGCGAGCATGTCCCCGACGAAGTATTTTTCGAGGATCGCATCGCGCGAGCGGTTCGGCGGATGTTTGAAGGCGAAGGCGCGGCGCCTGCACAGGCTCCCACCATTTGCGTCATCAACCTCTCTATCGGCGACCCTTCACGCCCGTTCATTCACACACCCAGCCCTTGGGCAAGACTGCTGGATTGGCTGTCGTGGAAATACCGCGTGCTTTTCTGCGTCAGCGCCGGGAACTATCCCGAAGCCATCGACATTGCACTGTCTGGAACGGACTACTTGGCCTTGACCGACCCGAAGAAGGTCGAGCATGTGCTCAAGTGCATCCAGGCCCAGTTATCCGGACGGCGCATCCTGTCCCCGGCAGAAGCCATCAATGCCATCACTGTCGGCGCGACCCACGCTGACAATGGCGGAAACTACTATCAAGGGCAGCGTACAGACTTGCTGCCCGGCGCGCCGTTGTTCAGCCCTGCCGCACGGCTTGGGCATGGCTTCCGTCGCTCAGTCAAGCCGGAAATCCTGTTCCCCGGTGGTCGGCAGTTGTATCGCACGCCAGTGCTGGACAGCCAAACCGTCTATCAACCCGATGGTGGGCTTGCAGCGCCGGGGCAACAAGTCGCCTGGGACAGCAATCAGGCTGGCGCTTTGTCGAAAACCGTCCATACACGCGGCACCAGCAACGCCACCGCCCTTGCCACGCGCAGTGCGGCACGCATTTATGAAATGCTGGATGCGCTGCGCGGGGATCACGAAGACAGCATTCCGCAGGGGCTGATTTCCGTACTCATCAAGGCGCTACTGGTTCATGGTGCCAAGCAGGATGATGACGCTTGCGAGGCCATCGCTGCCGCGTTGAAAACGCGAGATAACTCGCGCCAATTCAAAGAGGTGATGTCGCGCTATCTTGGCTATGGCGCAGTGCAGATCGAACGTGTGTTGGCGTGTACCGAGCAGCGCGGCACGGTGCTGGGCTGCGGCGAAATCCGTGAGAACGAAATCCACGAATATCGCCTGCCGCTACCGCCCGGCCTGTCCAGCAGCCAGGAATGGCGTCGGATGGTGGTGACCTTGGCATGGTTCAGCGCAGTCAATCCTAACCACCGGAATTTCCGCGAGGCCAAGCTGGAAATGTCCCCAGCCAATAACTGGGGCACTTTGCCGCTGAAGCTTGCGCGTCAAGACGGGGATCACAATCAGGTGCTGCGCGGAACGGTGCAGCATGAGGTGCTCGAAGGCACAGACCAAATCGCGGCATTTCAGGACGGCGACAGCATCTTGCTGCACATCGCGTGCAAGAAGGATGCAACGGCACGTCTGGACGATGCCATTCCCTATGGCCTGGCTGTCACCCTGGAGGTGGCCGAAGGCATCCAGATTCCAATTTACGAACAACTGCGCACCCGGCTTCAGCCTCAAGTCGCTGTCAGTGCAGTTGGGGGTACACCTTAAATGGCCACCAAAAAAGAACTACTTCAACAAGCCGTCGCCAAAGCCGTCGGTGCGGGAAAGCCTGTCGCGCTGGAAACCGTCGATTTCAACGACCCCAACCGCCCCAAGACCTGCCTGGAGGTGGACTTCCCGATCCTGCCCGTCAATCAGGTGGCGATCATCGAAGGCAACGCGGGCAAGCCGATCTACCAGATGTCCAAGTGGTGGGCGCGGCGACGCTCCAGCGTATTCCGCTCAATGTTGATCGCGGCAGCCACCAAGGCCCCCGAAGATAAATCGCACGCGGCCAAGCTGGTGTGGGACAACTACTACGCCAATCACCAGAAGAAAGGCGCGTTCAAGCACCTGAAGGTGGCCGACATCTTCATGGGCGGCGGCACCACGCTGGTGGAAGGCTCGCGCCTGGGCATGCAGATGGTCGGCAACGACCTCAACCCGGTCGCGTGGTTCGTGGTCAAGCAGGAACTGGCCAACGTCGATCTGGAGGAAGTGAAGAAGCTGCTCGCCGAGATTGAGGCCGAGGTCAAGCCGCAGATCATGCCGTACTACTACTGCGACGGCCCGGAGGGTGAGAAAGGCACGTGGACACACTTGCCGTCCAACAAGGCGATGCCTTCCGATTTCGACCCGCTGACCATCCCGCGCGACGAGCGTAAGGACTACCGTTACGAAGGCCCGGAGGCGATCTATACCTTCTGGGCCAAGCACGGCCCTTGTCAGGTGACGGGTTGCGGCCACCGCACGCCGATCATGACCAGCCCGGTGATGGCCGTGAAGACCATCAGCGTGAAGCACTGGGAGCACACGTGCAGCAAATGCGGCGGCGAATTCCACGTTGAGGAGGAAGCCGCACGGATGGCGCCCGATTCGCCGCTGTATGTGGCGCCGGATGAATACCCGTTCTCCGTGCTCGATCGCAGGAAAGGCGTGATCTGCCCGCATTGCGACCATGCGGCAATGGTCAACCTGGGCAAGCCGAAAAAGCCGAACAAAAAGGTCGAGCTGAGCCTGCTGGTGCATCCGCAATGGCTGGCGGGCGAAGCCAAGCAGGACGCGAATGGCCAGCCCTACGGCGGCTCGGCGCAGGACGACGTGGCCGCGACAACGCGGTGGGACGGTGCGCGCGCATCCAAGATTCGCCTGCTAGAGGTGCGTGGTGCGCTGCCAGATGAGGTGACCTGCCCGGAAACGAAGATCACCTTTGCGCCGGAAAACGGCACGGTGCCGAAAAAATCCCACTACGCCTGCGCAGCTTGTGGCACGGTGCAGGATGTGTTGACGACCATCAAGGCGACGGGCAAGACCGGGCCGATGGCGGCGTATGCGGTGCAGGGCTATGCGCCCAAGCGCGATGCGGCAGGCAAACCCTATAGCGGCCGCTTCTTCGCAGCCTACGGCACGCCGCACGCGCGGCAATACGACACGGCGTTCGCTGAATGGGAAGCGCGCAAGGATGACGACCTCAAGGACTACTGGCCACGCTCTGAGCTTCCCTACGGCTTCATGACCCACCACCTACAAGGTGGCGTTCCGAACCACGGTTTCACGCACTGGTGGACGATGTTCAATCCCCGCCAGTTGCTGGTGCAAGCGCAATTGCTCAAGGCAGTAGTAGAGCTTGGCACCTACGGCTGGCAGGTGCGGGAGTATGTTCTTGGCGCCTTTCAGCAGTATTTGCGCAACGAGAACATGTTCTGCTTCTGGGACATCAGTAGAGACTGCCTTGCTCCCCATCTGAGCAATAACAACTATCACCCTAAGAACAATGTCGTCGAGAACTGTGTGTTCCCTTCGTTAGGCCGCGGTAACTGGGCTTCTTGCATCGAGGGGATCATTGAAGGCCGCGAATGGGCAACTCAGCCGTGGGACTCGCTGAGTATGGAGGGGCTGAAGCGCCGCGATCCCGTGTTGGCTGACCAACTGAGCGGCAAAAGCGAAAAGGTGTTTCCAGGCGATCCAGTGCTGGATGTGGCCGTGCATCAGGGCTCATCCACTGATCTGGCGCAGCTTGAAAGCGGCAGCCTCGATCTGGTCATCACCGATCCACCCTTTGGGGGCTTGCTGCACTACTCAGAACTATCCGACTTCTTCTACGTCTGGCTGCGCCTGGCGCTCAAGGGCAAGTACCCAGCGATCTTTGGCACGGAATACACGCCCAAGTCACTGGAGGCAGTGGCCAACCGCGCTCGCGAGCCGGAAGATCCAGATGGTTTCTACCAGCGCCTGCTCACGCAGTGCTGGCGCGAGGCACATCGCCTCTTGAAGCCCAGCGGCATCCTGGCTTTCACCTTCCACCACAGCGAGGACGAGCCGTGGGTGGCGGTACTGGAGTCGTTGTTCGACGCGGGCTACTACCTCGAAGCGACCTACCCGATCCGCTCTGATGAAACCAAGGGTGAAGGCGAATTCGGCTCCAAGACCATCGAGTACGACATCATCCACGTCTGCCGCAAGCGCACGGAAGAACCCAAGCCAGTGAGCTGGGGCCGGATGCGCCGCGAAGTGATGGCCGATGTGCGCCAACTACAAGCGATGCTGGAAAACCACGCCAAAGAGGGTCTGCCCGCCGCCGACATCCAGGTCATCCGGCGCGGCAAGGCGCTGGAATATTTCTCGCGCCACTACGGCAAGGTCTATGTGGACGAAGGCCGCACCATCTCCGTCCGCGACGCGCTGGTCGGTATCAACCAGCTCATCGACGAAGACGCCGACAAGGGAAAGGAACCGCCGCCGGTCAACGCCGAACCGATGTCACGCCAGTTTCTGCGCACCTTCGGGGCTGCGACTGAAATGAAGCGCGACCAGTTGCAAAAGTTTCTGCGCGGCACCATCACCACGCCGGATGACTTTGTACAGCGTGGCTGGTGCAGCGAAGAGAAGAAGGTATTTACACGCACCAATCCGCTCGATTTCGCCCGCGATTGGTCGGGTAAGCACAGGCGCAAGCTCACCTCTGATCTCGATCAGGCGATGGTGCTGATCGGTGCGTGCGTGGATGGCAGCGGCATCAATGCCTCGGACACGCTGACGAACGACAACTTCAAGCCGCACATCGCGCTCAAGCCGCTGCTGGAATGGCTGCAAAAGAACGGCTCGGATCAGACCACCCGCAACGCGGCGTCGCGCGCGGTGGCGATCTTCTCCACCTGGCAAGCCAGCCAGGCGCCCAAGCCGCAGCAGGTTTCGCTGTTCGATGACGATGGGGAGTACACGCAATGAGGCAGGTGCTCGATACGGTATGGCAACGGCGCGGCACCAGCTGGCTGTGGGATGAGGAGGCACGCAACACAGTGTGCGCGGCGGGCGAGGTTTGGAGCCTGCGGCAGTTTTTGCAGGCGGCTGCCCCCGGTGCGCAGGGCTGGCCGGATGACCTGCCCAGCAACGGCGGGCAGACGTTGCTGGTGGCTGGGCTGGAAGGCAGTCTGGACCTGCTGGCACCCGATCAAGGCGAAATCTGGCTGGGCGACACGATCAAACGCGCCATCCTGTCATTTCAGGATGAATACGCAGGCGAAGCCGCCTTGATTTTCTGGCTGCCGCAGGGCCAAGGCCGTTTGCGCGTGCAGGCTTCCACCGACGCAGTGAACTGGCTGTGTGAAGCGCCGCATCGGGGTCAACAGCTGGACTTTGGCCGCCTTCTGTGGGGTGAGGCCAACGAGTACCCGCAGGAAATTTTGCTGCGCGAGGGCGCGAAAGCGGCTGGCCTGTTCCACCTTCGGATTACTTGAGGCCAGCGCGTGCAAGCAGATGATTTTGAGGATTTATTCCAGCCCGGCGAGCGCATCACCCACACTGAATTCGGCTCAGGCGTGGTGCTCGAACCAGCGCACGATGGCTATCTGCGCGCGTTCTTCGGCGTGGGCGAGCGCCGCGTGCCGGTCAGTTCGGTGCGGCGCGAGCGCACCCGTACCGAGCGCATTCTGCAATCGGTGGCAGGCGGTTCAGACCGGGCACGAAAGGCATGGCTGTCTTACGAGGCGCACGCACTGCCGGTGATGGAAAGCGCCTCGGCGCTGACCTCGGCGCGCATTGATCTGCTGCCGCATCAGGTGGTGCTGACGCACCGCATAGCCACTGCGTCACCACGACGCTATCTGATCGCCGACGAGGTGGGTTTGGGCAAAACTATCGAAGCCGCGCTGATTCTGCGTGAACTGGCCAGCCGGGGCGAGTTGACGCGGGCGCTAATGGTGGTGCCCGCAGGCTTGGTGAACAACTGGCACCGCGAGCTGAACGAGGTGTTCAATCTCGACTTCGAGGTGTTTGGCTCCGAGGGCGACATCACCGACCGCAAGACCAATGCCTTCGCCAAACACGACCGGCTGATCGCCAGCATCGACACATTGAAGCGCCCGGCGCGCATCAAGCGTCTGCTGGACGCGCCTCGGTGGGATCTGGTGGTGTTCGACGAGGCGCATCACCTGACCGCCCACCGCACGGGCGGCAAGGTGCGCAAGACGGAAAACTACAAACTGGCCGAGGCATTGAAGGATCACGCGCGTGATCTCTTGCTCCTGTCTGCCACGCCGCACCAAGGCAATCACTTCCAGTTCTGGATGCTGGCGCAGCTCTTGAACCCCACGCTCTTTGGCAGTCCCGAGGACATGCTGGAAAACCGCCATCGCCTGAACACGGTGATGTTCCGCCGCACCAAGGCCGATGCCTGCCAACCCGATGGCTCACCGCTGTTTGCACGGCGCTGGGTGCATACCGAATCCTTCCTGATGAATCAGGAGGAGCGGCTGTTTTACGAGAAGCTGCGCGAATACCTTGAAGATGGGTTCGATCTGGCCCGCCGCCAGGGCAATCAAGGGCGCGCACTGGGCTTCTTGATGGCGATCTTCCAGAAGATCGCGGCATCGAGCTTTGCCGCCGTGCGCCGCACGCTCAAGCGCCGCTTGTTGATGCTGACGCTGCACGAGGCGCTGCTGCGTGACAAGGAACTGGACATCGAAGGCCGCGAGCGGCTGACGGAAGAAGCCCGCGAGCTGATCCACGCAGAATTTGGGCTGGCGAAGGACAGCATCGGTCGCAGCGAGGTAGACCGTGTGCTGGCTGATCTCAAATACCGGCTGGTGAAAAAGCTGGATGAAGAGGCGCTGGAAATGGCCTCCGACCCTTATGGCAACGAGTATTCGGCTACGCACGCCGAGGAGGCGGCTTCCGCGGTGGTCGATTTGCATCTGCCCGAGGAGCGCCTGCGCATTGGCGACTTGCTGCGCATCTTCCCGCAGCAGCGCGAGACCAAGGCGCAAAAGCTGCTCGATGGCTTGGGGCATCTGTGGCGGCAGAACGCCAACGAAAAGATCGTGATCTTCGCCACCTACCTCGGCACGGTCGATTTGATTGCCCGCGAGGTTGAACAGGCTTATCCCGGCCAGGGCGTGGTGGTGCTGCGTGGCGGCGACCACGGCGCCAAGCTGGCAGCAGAGCGGAAGTTCCGCCTGAAAGATGGGCCGCGTGTGCTGGTGTGCACAGCGGCTGGCCGCGAAGGCTTGAATCTGCAATTCGCGCGCATCCTGTTCAATTTCGACCTGCCGTGGAACCCGATGGACATGGAGCAGCGCATCGGGCGCATCCATCGCTACGGCCAGCGCGACACGGCACAGGTTTACAACTTGGTGCTGTCGGACACCATCGAGGGTCGCATCTTCCTGCTGCTGGATGAGAAGTTGACTGAAATTGCACGCACGGTCGGCAAGGTCGATGATCAGGGCAACGTGGCCGAAGACATGAGGGCGCAGATTCTGGGGCAGCTTTCCGAGCGGTTGAACTATGACCGCCTGTACCAGGAGGCGCTATCCGATCCCGAACTGAAACGCACCCAGGTGGAGCTGGAAGCGGCGCTGTCCAATTCCCGTGAGGCACGGCAGGTGGTGTTCGACCTGTTTCAAGACCTCGACGGTTTCAGTCTCGATGATTACCAGCCTTTCTCGGATGTGTCATCCAGCCTGGATCGGCTAGTGCGTTTCCTGTCAGCGGCGGTGGCAGATCGCCAGCAGAAGCTGCTGAAAGTGGACGAGGAAACCTACGACCTTGTAACAGTGGATGGCACGCGCCGTACACGTTTCACGCTAAACCGTAATACCGCCACCAGCAGGGACGATCTGGAACTGATGGGATTGGATCACCCCTTGGCACAGGAAGAGCTGGGCCGCTGGCGCAGCGTGATACCCGAAGACATCGGCATTGCGGTGGCCGGGGATGTTGACGAGCCGGTGCTGCTGTCCTTGTGGATGGTGGAGGCATCTGCGGGCAACGGTGAGCGCCGTGTGGTGGTGCAGCCCATCGCAGTCAAGCAGGACGGGACGCGGGTACCGGCGATTGAGCGGCAGTGCGAACGGTATCTGCAAGCGCCGACGATCTCGCCGAGCTTTACACCGGAGCAGCGGCTGGCGCTGTTTGCCCACACCGTGGAGCCGACCCTGCAACGCGAACTGAAGCACAAGGGCGCGGCAAATGGAGATGGCAGCTATTCGGCCGAATTGATTGGATATGTTGAGATACTGGAGACGTCCGCCTGAAGCAGAAGGATCACGCTGAATCGTGGATGAGTAGATGCTCTCCATTTCATCCAGGTATTGCGTGTCCGTAGAAGTCTTTAGATAGCGGGGTTGCGCTGTCTTCCAATCTCCCATGACACGCCACTGCCGCGTACCGTCGCGGCAAGCTGCTGTCCTAATCGCTGTTCCATCACAGGCCGCCAGGGCACGAGGCTGAACCCCATGCCGTCATCGAGCATCGCGTAGCGGCCACTGGCGAGCATGACGGAGCGCCGGTAGATACCGGCCACGCGCCGCCCGTCCTCCACGGGCCGATGCTCCAAGCCGGTGTCGGCGGCAATGTCCTTGGCGGCCTGCGCCAGCTCCCGATTGCGCAGGGTGCCCAGCAGGTTGCGCGCCAGGATCACGCGCTGCCCGCGCCGCTCGGCCAGCCCCTGTTCGGCCAGAAAGTCTGCGCGTTGCTGCATCGCCTGCTTGGCCTCGCCGCCAAAGCCCAGATCGCCCAGCCCCTTGCCACCGCCGATCAATTGCTGGTCGAGCCAGGTGGCCCCGATCACGCGAGCCTGCCGCTCGATGGGCAGGTGCGATTTCAGCTCTACGGCTACGCCGCCCAGGCGCTGCGCGTCGTACTGGCGGCCACGCTCGGTCAAGTCGTCCGGCACTTTCCATAGCCCCTGGGCCATGCGCTCCACGATGCCGGCGCGGCGCAGGGCTTCCAGCCGTCGAACGTGGGCGGCTACCACCTCTTGCGGATCGCGGCCCGGTACGGCCTGTCCCCGCACGATGGCAAGGTGATGGTCGGTGCGGTACAGGCCATCGCTCGCCAGCGCGGCGATGTTCTTGTCGGCCGCACGCACGTCGGCTGAACCCTTCACCTCCACCACGGCGCCGGTCGGATAGTTCGCCAACTCGTCGCGGGCGTTGAGCGCGACGTAGTGGGCCTTGCCGTCCACCCCGTCGATGACCAGATAGCCTCGGTCGCGCAGCTCGTCGGCCAGCCCCTTGGCAGCCACGCGGCCGATGATGGTTCGGCCATCGTCGCCCGGCTCGAACACCGCCAGCTCGCGCGGCTCGCCGCGCATGGCCCGCTGCATCGTGCGGATGATGTCGCCACGCTCGCCCAGGGTGCGCAGCGTTTTTTCGGCATCAGCATGGACGGCCCAGGTGCCGGACTGCATCTCGTCGGCCAGGCCCAGGCGCTGCAAGCGTTGTAGGCGGCCGATCAGCAGCAGGCGCTGGCGTTGCAGCCGAGGTTCGTTGAACCGTTCGATCTGCACCCGACCATCCTCGCCGGCCTCGCGTTGCAGGGTACGGTCGAGGCTCGTCCACCGCTCCTGCTCCACCTCGCGTTGCAAGGTCTGCTGGATCTCCAGTTCGGTGCGCGGCCCCAGCCATTCGGTCGCCAGCTCGGCGGCCCGATGGCGGAAGCCATCGGCGATGTAGTCGCCCGCGATGATGAGGTCTATGCCGGTGTCATCGCGCCCGCGCACGACGATGTGCGTGTGCGGGTTGTCGGTGTTCCAGTGATCGACGGCCACCCAATCGAGGCCCGTGCCCAGGTCGGCTTCCATGCGGCCCATCAGGTGCCGCGTGTAGGTGCGCAGGTCTTCCAGTTCCGCGCCGTCCTCGGGCGAGAGGATGAAACGGAAATGGTGCCGGTCGTCGGCGCAGCGTTCCTTGAAGGCGTCGAGGTCGGCGGCATCGGTCTGCGGCCCGTAGGCTTGGCCCGGCTCGCCATCGCGGCCCACACCGTCGCGCTCGATGTAGCGCAGGTGCTTTGCAAGCGACTGCGGGCTGGCCTGGCGCTGGTTGACCAACAGCGTCTTGATGGTCACACGCCGAGACATGGGCGTCAGCTTCGCCCCGGCGAAGCGCGCCGCCGTGTGGCCGCGCCCCAGGCGCGAGCCGGGCCGCTGGCCGGTGCCCCTCCCGGTGCCGCTGGCAGTGCCAGGACGGCGCACAGCGGACTTGCCGCTGCTGGCCTTGCCTGCCTGCTTGAGCACCTTGGAGACGAAGCCCTGGCCCCGATTCTTCGGGGCGCTGGGGCGGATGCGGAAATCGTCGTCGCGGCGGTCGGTCATGGCTGCGTTCCCTGCAAGCTCCGGCGTGTCCGGTCGTGCGAAGCACGCAGACATGCCCGCATCGGCGCCGGCTTCGCGCCACAAGCGGCACGGCGGCGAAGCCGCTGCGTGCCGCGCAACCCCCATGTGCAGACTGGCTTTTGACGCGGCCCGGTGCCGCGTCCTTTTGTCTTGCCTTCCGCCTTTGCCCCTCGCTGGCGCTCCGGGCAGCGGCGGCCCGGCGGCGCTGCTGCGCGAGCAGCCAGCGCGCCGGCGAACGCGGACACGGCCGCAGGCCGGGCGCGTTCGAGGCAAGACGCCTGCACGTTGGACGGCTGCGCCGAAGGCAACGCGAAGTGCGGTGCCCAATGCGTAGGATTGGCACCCGCACTGCACGCGCGACGACACGGCGACGAACAGCAGAACGACACGCCCGATGGCACGATGAGATGCACGGCGACGTGCAGCGAATCGACGGCCTTCATGGGCGGGATTCCAGCCAGACCGGATGCGCGACGCCGATCACGGCGGATGCGCTGACCGGCCCGAAATACCGGCTGTCGAACGACGCCGGATTGGTCACACTGAGCAGGAACAGTTCGCCCGACTCAAGGTGACGGCATTGCTGCCAAGATGGCAGCGGCCGGCCCCAGCGGTCAGCAGGCAGCACGGCGGCCGAAGGCACGCCATCGATGCGGACGATGCGACCAGTGATGCACACCTCCTGCGGCGCAATGGCGCCCACGCGCTTGAGCAGGGGCACGCGCGCCGGCAGGTAGCCGCGCTGCGCGGCCAGCGCAGCGGCATCTGGCGGCAGCGTGGTCAGGACGATGCTGTCCACAGACAAAGGACGTGGCAGCGAGCCGGTGCCGTGGCCCAGCGGATCGACGCGATACCAGCCGACCGCCACGCTGTCGGACGGGTTGTAGATCAGGCGCGGCAGCGGATGCACGAAGGACGCCCAGGCCAGCGCAGCGAGGCCGCAAGCGGACAGGCCCGCCAGCACGATGCGAGCGCGCAGGCGCGAGTGAGGACGCGGCGGAATGCCCGCTGCACCGGCAACGGCGGATGGAAGCGTCATGGCAGCGCCCCCCCGGTCAGCCAGGCGGCGTGCCGCTCGGCGGTGTATTCGGGCAGCGGCAGGCGCGCAGCGAGCCGGTTGGCGAGCGTGCGCCAGTACGCGGGCGAGGCACCGACAGGTGCGATGCCCAGCGCCTCGATGGCGTCGATGCGCTCCAGCACGGCGCGCACCTGATTCTCGCCCTCGGCGTGCAGCAGCAGGCGTGCGCCCGGCTGCACGCCGGGAATGCGCTGCGCCGCATCGAGCGGCGTGCAAGCCTGCATCACCATGAGCTGCCAGCGGATCGTGCCGTAGTCGTTGGCCTGCCAGCGGATGCGGCACAACATCGCGCCCGGCAGGAACACGGCGCAGCGCCGCCAGCGGTCGAGCTGGTGCGTGCGCGCAGGTTCGCCGAAGCGCAGGTAGAGCTTGAAGCGCGGTTCGATGTAGGCCAGTGCCACGCGCGTCAACGGCGCGCTGGCAGGCTGACCGGAAGGTGCTGCGAGCGCAGCCGTAGCCGCGCCAACGGCAGGCGAAGCGGATGCGGTCATGGGGTGTTCTCCCTGCGATGCTCTGGAAACTCACGCTCCAGCAGGCCGCGCAGCAGATCGGCCACAGTCACGCCCTGCGTGAAGGCCGACACCTTGATGCGCGCGCGCAGCGCGGGCGTGATGTCGAGGGTCAGGCGGGCGGTGTAGAGGTCGCCCTTATTGAGCGCATCGGCATCGCCTTGGCGAATCCACGCCTCGGCGTGAGGATTCGCGGGTGGACGCGCGCCGATGCCGACGCGCTTTGCCATGCGCTTGCTGTTCGGTGGCGGATTCGCGGTCATGTCGGCCACCGCAGCAGTTCGTCCACCAGGGCGGTGATTTCACGCGCGGCGGCGCTGTCCGGCGCCGTCTCGCGTGCCAGTCGGCCAGCGGCCACGCTGTCGGCGAACACGATGCGTTGATGCACTTCCGAGCGCAGCGCAGGAAGCGGTTGGTCGGCCAGCGCCTGGCGCGCTTCGCGCCCGATGACGGTGGTACTGATGCGCCGATTGATGACGAAGGCCGCGCGCAGCGCAGGCCGAAACACCTGCGCTTCGCGGATCAGCGCCACCATCTCGGCGCTGGCCCACAGGTCGTAGGGGCTGGGTTGCACGGGGATCAGCACGCGCTCGGCCGCCAGCAGCGCGGAGCGCGCCAGTGCCGCGATGCGTGGCGGGCCGTCGATGACGACGTGGTCGGCCCGCCTGGCGAGTTCTGGTGCTTCCTGATGCAGCGTTTCGCGTGCCAGGCCCACGGCGCTGAACAACCTTGGCAAACCCTGCTGGCTTCTGCGCTGTGTCCAGTCCAGCGATGAACCCTGCGGGTCGGCGTCCAGCAGGACGACGTGCTGGCCGCGCATCGCCAGCTCGCCGGCGATGTGCGTGGCGAGCGTGGTCTTGCCCACGCCGCCTTTCTGGTTGAGCAGAGCGACGATCATGGCGCGGCCCTCCCTCTTGGAAAGCCTTGCCTTGATTGGCCTGCAAAACCTGTCGGCTGCCGGCTGGTATTGCCTGCCGTTTGTGGCCGCGTGGTGGTTGTCCACCGCAGCGGCGTTTCCCTACTAAAAGTTAGAGAATTTAAGTTAGGGAAGTTAGAGGGGCGCGAAACCCAATGCTGGCGCGGGTTTGCGGCCGATCGGCACGCCTGATAGCACGATAGTCCCACGCCTGATAGCACGATACCCCGCACGCCTGATAGCACGACACCATTCACAAGTTTTCCCGGAGTTATCCCCGTGCCGTCTGCGGCACGGGCCGGAACGTCAGCAACTCCATGCCGTTGTCGGGCATCCGCTCGATGCCCAGGACATAGCCGGGCAGCGACTGCCGCGCGACCAGCGCGCGCAGGTCGCAGGCGAAGTCGTAAGGCTTGGCGGTGCTGCCGGATTTCTGGTGCAGGTAGCGAAAGTCGAACTGCCAGCCGTATGCCTGCTTGCCGCCGTGCTTGCGCACCAGGCGGTACAGCCAACGCTCGATGCCGCCGGTGAGCCGGAAGTACGCCGGGTCGATGGTCAGCACCAGCGCAGCATCCAACACCCCCGCGTAAAACCAGTCCGGCAGGATCAGCTCGATGCCCAGCGGCGTGCCGCTGGCATCGGCCAGTTCCTTCCATTCGTTGATCCACGAGAAACGGTGCAGGCGCCGCCCGGTCGTCTCGCGGATGGACGTGGCCACCGTGGTCGATTGCAGGCGATCCAGCGCGGCCTTGAGGCGCTGGTAGTCGCGCAGCGACTTGCCGCGCCCGATGAAGCGCAGAATCTCGTAGGGCGTGGCGTGCATCAGCCGCGACGGCCGCAGGCCCGCGTCCTTCGCTTCCACGATCTGCGAGGCCGCCCATATCAGCACGTCCGCATCCCAAATCGTGGCGATGCCGTGCTCCTGCGTGCCTTCCACGCGGATCGTGACGTTGCCCGCGCGGAAGTCGATGGGCTTGACCCGCTTGGACTTGCCGAGCGAGAAGAACGGATAGGCCATCAAATCCTGGCTGTCGCGCGGCGCCATGTCGCCGGGCAAGGCGCGGAACAGGTCGAGCTGTTCGCGCTCCTGCAACGGCCGCTGCCGAGACGGCAGCGCGGTGCTGGACATGGCGATGGCCTGCCGCGCGCCGCCGATCAGCGCGCACGGCTGTCGGCCAAGTGGTGCTCGGCGTATTCGGGATCGGAGGTCGTCTCGAAGCTGCGGTCGGCAGCCCAGGCATCGAGGTCGGCCACGGCGTACATGACACGGCGGCCGAACTTGCGAAAGCGCGGGCCACCGCCAATCACGCGCTGCTTTTCCAGCGTGCGCGGCGATAGGCGTAGGTACTCGGCGGCTTCGTCGTTGGTGAGATAGCGTTGAGGTTGCGCGGCAGCGGTCGAGACAGTGGCGGCAGGCCGCAAAGGAGCGGGACGCATGGTGTGAACCTCCATCGTTTGAAAACGCCCGGCCACACAGCGCGACCGGATGGAGGCAGTCTCAAGAAGCGAGAGGTTTCCGATCAGGGCCGTTTTGCGTCCGCATCAAAACGACCCTTCTCAAGCGGCGGAAGCTGTGCTAATCGGCGATAGCCGCCGCGCATCAGCGCATCGCCGCGCCGCACCAGGCGGCGCACCTTGGAGCGCAGGCCGCCATCGCTGTACCAATCGGCCACGGCCTCGGCACCGAACAGCCCTTCGCCGACATCGCGCAAGGATGCGCCCGCCAGGGTCGCGTCGAGCGCCTGCAAGGTGTGCAGCTCCAGCAGCGCGGCAGGTGTTGGCCTGGGCTTGGCGTCGGCCAAGGCTGGGCCGTGCGTATGGCGACGCGCATTCGCGGCAGCGCCGCCGCGATGGGCATAGGCCACGGCCATGCCGTCTTCCAGGGCGGACGCCAACGCGAAGCGCAGGCAATGGCCTGGGCTGCGCGCGATCAGCGCCAGCCCCTTGCCGTCGTGGAGAAGTTGCTTGTGGCCGGGGATGCACCAGAACGCGAAGGTGGCGGCATCCTGCGGCGGGTCGGCATCGGGATAGAGCTGCACCACGGCCGCATGACCAGGCAGCCAAGCGGGATGCGCGTCACGCGCATCCAAGGCCGGGTCTTCCAGCAGGCGCAAGCCCCAGCGATGCGCTGCTTCAGGCCGGCGATGACGGCGCAGCCAGTCAAGCCGGTAGTCGGGATGCCTGCGCAGGTACTCCCAGGCGAGCGCGAGCGTATCCAGCCAAAGGACGTACAGGTAAGCGGCAGTCGGATACCAATGCGCGACGTGATGGGGATCGACCATGGCGCAACCTCCCTGCGAACAGGACAGGCCGCCACGGCAGGGCTACGCGCTACATCGCCATCATCAGAACGTCATGGAGAAAAAAGATAGTTGGGACTGTCAAGACCGATTGGCTCCGATGCGTTGCGGTAGTTGTCTCAATGCTGCGGCGGCAACGCCCCGAGGTGGGGCGCCGTACAGACCAGCCTGCCGTAGCCCGCGTCGGGCATCATGTCTATTTGGATCAGACTGGTGCGGCTGCGCCGCAAGAATGCTGATTGAGACCTGCCCGGTATGACACCAGACTGAAAAAGTCACAGTGGGCTGTGCTCAGTCCGGGATAGCCCCGTCTTGCTCGGCCAAGCAGGTGTATTCCGACAGTGTGCGCGTGGGCTGGAAATAGAGATCGCGCATCACGGGCTGCTTGCGTGGCCCGACGATGCCGGCCAGCTCGGACAGCTTGACGGTGCCTTGCGCCGGCATCCCGATCCCCAGGTCGATGAGGCCCCAGGCGGTATCGCCATCGACGGGGTCGAGCGCGGCCAGCAGCCAGGTCACGTGCGCGTCCGGCGTGAACAGGCGCACCACGGGCACCGGGTCGATGGCCCGGCCAGCGGCACGGGCCGCGCCGTTGGCGAGCAGTTGCGCGCGCTCCGGGGCGGTGGTGAGTGACTGGGGCATGGTCGGCAATCCCACAAATCCAATGATGCACAAATGCTGTTCCACGTCGAAGCGCAGAACCGCGAAAACGGATGTACGCCTTCTTGCGCAAGCACGGATGCGGTTCTGTGGCTTTGCTGGAACCCGTCGATACGGATTTCCGTAAAGGCACGAAAGCGGAGAACAACAATGAACACTATAGATTGTAGCCCTATAGAGCGCAATGAGTTGTCATCTTGGTTTTTCAGGGGAACCATAGGTGGCGGCTCGGTACTCATTGGCGAAGGCTTTGAAGACAGTCAGGAAAGCGCGTGGCTTGAGCCAAGAAGCGTTTTCGGACGTGTCGAGCCGCACCTATATGAGTACCCTGGAGCGCGACCTTAAAAGCCCGACCTTGAACAAACTGGCCGAGCTGTGCGAGGTGATGGAGATCCACCCGCTCACGCTGCTGACGCTGGCTTACGCAGGCGACAGCACGCGCAAGGCCGACGAGTTGCTGGCGCAGGTTCGCCAGGAACTTGAGGCGGTATTGAATTCAGACGGAGATTGAGAAGCGCCATGGCATATCGAAATGGAAACTACACCGCCTTCTACGTTGCGGAGCCATTCCATCCCAGCTCGCTGGGTGCCAATGCGACAAAAGATTTTCAATACTACAACACCCTGCGGATGTGGAAAGGCGCTGATGCGACGTTCCCCTTTGTCGATTCGCACGACAAAACTTACAGCGTCCGCGACGGCAGCGATTGGGAATACACCCTGAAGCCGAGACTCAGGGAGCGCCTTCGGAATTCGAAGAACATCATCCTCATCTTGAGTTCGATCACGACGAATTCCCGTGCCCTTCGAGAAGAAATCGAC
>NZ_KK020676.1:2164869-2166084 GCF_000307775.2 Stutzerimonas stutzeri KOS6
GCTTCGCACTGATCGTCGAATCGTTGCGATAGTATTAACAGGCCCTAGTGCAGGCGCACTACCCGGACTTCATCGCGCGTCTTGAGGCCGAAGACCGCCCGCTGCCCGAGTATGTGCGCGAGGAGTTCGAGACCTACCTGCGCTGCGGCGTGCTCGAGCACGGCTTCCTGCGCGTGGTCTGCGAGCACTGTCGTGCCAAGAGGCTGGTGGCGTATTCCTGCAAGAAGCGCGGGCTGTGCCCGAGCTGCGGCGCACGGCGCATGGCCGAGTCGGCGCGGCATCTGGTGGACGAGGTGTTCGGCCCGCGGCCGGTGCGGCAATGGGTGCTGAGTTTCCCGTACCCGTTGCGCTTCCTGTTCGCCAGCAAGCCTGAGGCGATCGGCCCGGTGCTGGGCATCGTGCATCGTGTGATCGCCGGTTGGCTTGCCGATCAGGCCGGCGTGCCGCGGGATACGGCGCAATGCGGCGTGGTGACCCTGATCCAGCGCTTCGGCAGCGCGCTGAATCTCAACATCCACTTCCACATGCTGTGGCTCGACGGCGTGTACGAGGACACCACCGAGCGTCCGCAGCGCAAGCCGCGCCTGCACCGCACCCGTGCGCCCACATCGGCGCAACTGACGGAACTGGCCAACACCATCGCGCATCGCGTGTGCCGGCACCTGACGCGCAAAGGCTGGCTGGAAGGCGAGGACGAATCCGTGTTTCTGTCCGACAGCGCGGCGGGCGACGACGGCATGGACGCGCTGCGGATGAGTTCGATCACCTACCGCATCGCCACCGGTCGCGACGCTGGCCGCAAGGTCGTCACCCTGAAAACGCTACCCGGTGATGCGGGTTCTCTGGACGGCGACGCCGGCAAGGTCGGCGGCTTCTCGCTGCATGCCGGCGTGGCCGCGGAAGCACACGAGAGCCACAAGCTCGAAAAGCTGTGCCGCTACATCACGCGCCCGGCGATCAGCGAGCAGCGGCTATCGATCTCGCCACAGGGCAGGGTGCGTTACCAGCTCAAGACGCCGTGGCGCAATGGCACCACGCATGTCGAATGGGATGCGGTGGACTTCATCGCCAAGCTGGCGGCACTGGTCCCGCCGCCACGCGCGCATCTCACCCGCTTCCACGGCGTATTCGCCCCGAACGCGAATCTGCGCGCGCAGGTGACGCCATCGGGGCGCGGCAAGCGGCCTGCGAGCGATGCAGTGCCGGTGGACGTCA
>NZ_KK020676.1:2168693-2171521 GCF_000307775.2 Stutzerimonas stutzeri KOS6
AGACACGCCCTAGTCGCGCATGTCGATGAGAACCTTGCCCAGCACGTTGGCCTCGACAGCCTCATGCGCCTCTGCAATCTGGTCGAGAGCAAAAACGTTTACCGGTAGGGGGGTCAGAGCGCCGCCTGCCATGGCAGCAGTGAGGTTGCGAGCGGCCTCGATCATCTCTTGGCGAGGCTCGGTGTAGAGGAGGAGGAAGCGGAGGGATATGCAGGTGGTCAGGCATTGGCGCAGGTCTACGGTCAATTTGCGGCCATCGTTTGTGTACGAAACGATGTGTGCCCCGGCTTTGACAACTGCGAAGTCCAGATCCCAGTTGTCCAGCAGCGCCACTTCGACGACGCGGTCGATGCCTCGACTGAAGCCCTTGATGCGATCGACGACGTCGGCTTCCCGGTAGTTCACCACGAGGTCCGCCCCCGCTTGTCGAGCGAGTTCGGCCTTCTCGTCGTTGCTCACAGTCGTGACAACACGCGCTCCGGCCCACTTGGCGAGTTCGATGCCGTAGTGTCCTACAGCCCCCGCGCCGCCGGCCACCAAAACGTCCAGACCGTTGACTGGTCCGTCCGGGAACAAGCACAGATGGGCCGTGATCGCCGGAATGCCCAAGCAGGCGCCGAGTTCGTCTGAAGCCTGGTCGGGCAGAGGAACCGCTTGGTCGGCCTTTACGACGCAGTATTCCGCAGCAGTGCCCCAGCGGTTTCGATATGCCGTTAGCCAGAGCCAGACGCGTTGGCCGAGCCGCTCCGGATCGACCCCGACGCCAACGGCGTCGATTTGGCCTGCACCATCCATGTGTGGGACCTGGAAACCGTCGATGGGGCGGGGAGTGAAGCCGCTCCGAGCCTTCACATCACTGGGATTGATCGCCGACAGGGCGATCTTCACTCGGACCTCGCCGGGCCCAGGCTCTGGGACCTCCAACTTGTGCACGGTCAGCACCTCTCGTGCCGCACCGATGCGGTCATAACTGGCTGCGTTCATCAACATCGAATGACTCCTTGGTAGGTCGAGTGTTTTGTAGGGATGAGGCGTTGTTCGGGTTTTGGGCGAGGCCGCGGGAGGCGCCTGGAGGGGAGCCTGTCAGAGCCTGCGCGCCGGTTGCGGGGCCGTTCCTTCTGGCGGGACTGCTGCACGGATAGGTGACAGTCGGTAGTCACGCAGCCTGATCGGCTGGTGTGGTCATGGTGGTCTCGTATTCGATGGGCGTCAATCGGCCGAGGCGGTCCTGTCGTCGTCGGCGGTGGTAGGTCCTCTCGATCCAGGTGACGATCGCGATCCGTAGCTGTTCGCGGGTGTCCCATCGGCGTTGGTTGAGGACGTTCTTCTGCAGGAGCGCGAAGAAGGATTCCATCGCGGCGTTGTCACCGCAGGCGCCGACACGTCCCATGGACCCGACGAGCTGATGGTGCCCGAGGCGGTGGACGAATCTTCGGCTTCGAAATCCCGCCTGCCGCAGATTTCTGCGGCCCGTGCGCTGGACTACGCAGCTTGAAAACGGGTCGCGATTCTGATGAGCAGCCCGCAGCTCGTGCCGCGCTTCGCCGCGACCGTGTCGCAGCTGCAGGATGCCGTGGCGCACGCAACGTCGCCGGCAGCGCATCTGCCCACGGCTCGCTATGCGCCTCACCGTCCCGAGCGCACGCTGCTGTATTCGCTGGTGCAGGCGCATTGGCCGGACTTTCTCGCGCGCCGTGAGGTAGAAGACCGCCCGCTGCCCGAGTATGTGCGCGAGGAGTTCGAGACCTACCTGCGCTGCGGCGTGCTCGAGCACGGCTTCCTGCGCGTGGTCTGCGAGCACTGTCGTGCCGAGAGGCTGGTGGCGTATTCCTGCAAGAAGCGCGGGCTGTGCCCGAGCTGCGGCGCACGGCGCATGGCCGAGTCGGCGCGGCATCTGGTGGACGAGGTGTTCGGCCCGCGGCCGGTGCGGCAATGGGTGCTGAGTTTCCCCTACCCGTTGCGCTTCCTGTTCGCCGGCAAACCGGATGCCATCAGCCCGGTGCTGGGCATCGTGCATCGTGTGATCGCCGGTTGGCTTGCCGATCAGGCCGGCGTGCCGCGGGATACGGCGCAATGCGGCGCGGTAACGCTGATCCAGCGCTTCGGCAGCGCGCTGAACCTGAATGTTCACTTCCACATGCTGTGGCTCGACGGCGTGTACGACGCGAACGTCGAGCCCCCGCGGCGCAAGCCGCGCCTGCGCCGCGCCCGTGCCCCCACCTCTGCGCAACTGACGCAGCTCGCCAACACCATCGCGCATCGCGTGTGCCGGCACCTGTCGCGCCGCGGCTGGCTCGAAGGCGAAGACGAATCCGTGTTCCTGTCCGACAGCGCGGGTAGCGACGACGGCATGGATGGGCTGCGGATGAGTTCGATGACCTACCGCATCGCCACCGGTCGCGACGCTGGCCGCAAGGTCGTCACGCTGCAAACATTGCCCGGTGACGCAGGCTCGCTGGAGGGCGATGCCGGCAAGGTCGGCGGCTTCTCGCTGCATGCCGGCGTGGCCGCGGAAGCACACGAAAGCCACAAGCTCGAAAAGCTGTGCCGCTACATCACGCGCCCGGCGATCAGCGAGCAGCGGCTGTCGATCTCACCGCAGGGTAGGGTGCGGTATCAGCTCAAGACGCCGTGGCGAAATGGGACCACGCATGTCGAATGGGATGCGGTGGACTTTATCGCCAAGCTGGCGGCACTGGTCCCGCCACCTCGCGCGCATCTCACCCGCTTCCACGGCGTATTCGCCCCGAATGCAAACCTGCGTGCGCAGCTGACGCCCTCGGGGCGCGGCAGGCGGCCTGCGGGCGATGCGGCGCCGGTTGACGCAA
>NZ_KK020676.1:2172446-2176412 GCF_000307775.2 Stutzerimonas stutzeri KOS6
TCCATGGCGATGCGCGCCCATTCGCCCCGATGGTGGATGGTGTCCAGCCAATCCAGGATGCACGCCAGGGTGCCGTCGAGACCTGCGTCGCCGCAGGTCGCCAGCATCTGCTCCAGGCTGGCGGCCTTCTGTTCGAGGTTGCGCTCCATCACCTCCAGCAGCAGCTCCTCGCGATCGGCGAAGTTGGAGTAGAAGGCCCCCTGCGTATAGCCGGCACGCGTGCAGACGGCGCGCAGCGACAGCGCCGGGATCGAGTGCTCCACGATCAGCGCCTCGGCGGCATCCAGCAGCGCCGCGCGCGTGCGGGCCTGCGATTCACTGCGGTTGAGCGGACGTGCGTGGCGTTGGGCTTGGCTCACGGCCGGCTCCGGCGCGACGGGGCGGCAGTATGCCACCGCCTTGCACAGGACGCCGTCAGCGTGCGGTGACCGTTCCCGACGGAGCACGCACGGGCGGCGGACATGGCGTCAATCATCGTAGAAGCCACCCCCCGCACCGGCGCCCAGGCGACCCTTGTCGATGTAGTTCACCTTGAGATATTCGGCCCAGCCCTGCGTTGCGGGATTTGCGCTTGCGATGTTGTACGCCGTGCGCAGGCCGACAATGTCGTAGATCTGGAACGGCCCCAGCTTGGCGCCGGTCCCGATTCGCCAGGTCTTGTCGATGTCCTCCGGACTCGCCACACCTTTCAACAACAAGGCGGCGGCCGCGTTGAGCAACGGCACCAGCAGCGAATTCAGCACGTAACCCGGCTGCTCCTTGTGCAGTCGGATCGGTTCCATGCCGATTTCCGCAGCGAAGCGCGCCACCTGCTCGAACACCTCAGGATCGGTCTGCGGCGTACCCATCACTTCCGCTGTGTTCTGGCGCCAGATGTGATTGGCGAAATGCAACGCCAGGAACTTCTCCGGCCGGCCCGTCGCATCCGCGAATGCACTGGGCAGCAGCGTGGAGGAGTTGGTGGCGAAGATGGTGCCTTCGCGCGCCAGCCTGGCGAGTTCGGCATAGACTGAGCGCTTGAGTTCCAGCTTCTCCGGCACCGCTTCAATTACCAGGTCCGCGTCGCGCACGGCCTGCGCAAGGTCGCTGCTCAGTGCGATGGCCGCCGCGACCCTGGTGGTCGCCTCGGGCGTCGTCCCCGGCAGGTCGGCGGCATATGTCTGAGCCAATCGCGTCAGGGCGTCGCGGGCACGCTCCAGCGCTGCTGCGTCAATGTCGTACGCCGTGACGCTCTTGCCGTGAAAGGCGCACTGGAAGGCGATCTGCGCGCCGAGCACGCCAGTGCCCAGCACGGTCACCCGCTGCAGGCCGGAGGGCGAGGCGACGGTCTTTGTGGTGTCCTGTGTCATGTTCATGCGTCCTCCCCGGCCAGCAGGCCGGCGTCGTGGAGCAATGCACCGATCTCGGTGCGGTCGAGCCTGGCCAACACGCGGTCGCGCAGGAACGACGGGCCCGGCAAGGCCAATTCTTCGCCATCGCGCAGCTGGTGCAGTGCATCCAGCAGGGTGCGGATGTCGTAGGTGGAATTGAACACTTCCGGCACGCCGCGTTCAATGCCCAACAGCGTGTAGACCGCTTCCATCGGCGTGCGCACCGAGTACTCGGTGGTGAAGATACAGTCGCGTTGCTTCGACTCCGCGAACTGGCCGATGAATGCGAAGTTCACAGCGCCCGCTGGCACCACGTCAGGGCGATCACCGGCTTGACGCGGCATGAAGAAGGCGGTGATGTACGGCATCATCACCGGCACGGTGTTGGCTCCCGTGGCTGCAAGCTCCGCGATGTCCTCAACCGGCACACCCATGTGATACAGCCATTCCTGGGTGATTTCCTCGCCGGTGCAGTCCTGCATCGGCTTCTTGACGTAATCCCCCGGCACGTCCGCGAACAGGCCATAGAACCAGATCACGACCTGGTCCTTGGGCTGCTTCTTGAAGTGCGGCTGGCGGTTCACCGTCCAGCTCAGCAGCCAGCTGGAATCCTTGGCGGTGACAATCCCGCCGGTCACCACCTTGCCGCTGAACGGGTCGCGCTTGGCGATCTTCTCGATGTACTTCGGGATGCGCGCGTCCAGCGTGGTGATGGTGGCGGATTCCCATTTGGTCTCCGGAATGTGCGTGCCGAACACGTCGGGCCGCCCGAACGACGGATCCTTGGCCGCGATGCGCCGCCACAGATCCCAAGCCGGTGCCGGGCCTTCGTCCAGCAGCGCCGCGGTCTTGTGGTCGCCCTCGTTGCTGTTTTCCACCAGCGAGCCGATGGTCATGAACAACAGGTCATCGGGGCCGAGTGCCATGCCACCGGGCTGGCCGTCGCGGTTCCAGTGGATGCGCGTGGCCTGCTTGCGTCCGTTGGTGGCATCGATGTCGAAATCGACATCTGTCACCTCGGTGCAGTACTGGAACACCACGCCCTGGTCCTTCAACCACTTCACCAATGGCAGCACCAGCGATTCGTACTGGTTGAAGCGGGTGAACTTCAACGCGGAAAGATCCGCCAGACCGCCGATGTGGTGGATGAAGCGGTGCAGATAGAGCTTCATTTCCAGCGCCGAATGCCACTCTTCGAACGCGAACATGGTGCGCCAGTACATCCAGAAGTTGCTGGCGAGGAAGTCCTCACCGAACACCTCGTTGATGCGCTTGTTCTCCATCTCCTCGCGCGTGGCCATGAAGACCTTGAGCATGTCCTTCTGCGCGGCCTTGCTGAGCGTGAACTTGCCCATGTCGGGCGCAGGCTTGCCCTGTTCGATGGTGGCGCGCTGCAGGGAGAAATTGGGGTCGTCCTTGTTCAGCCAGTAGAACTCGTCGAGCACGCTGGCCCCCTCGACTTCCAGCGACGGAATGCTGCGGAACAGATCCCACAGGCATTCGAAATGGTTCTCCATCTCGCGGCCGCCGCGGATCACGAAGCCCTTGTCCGGCTTCTCAAGTCCATCCAGTGCGCCGCCCGGCACGTCGATGCGTTCCAGGATGGTGATGCGCTCGCCCGGCATCTGGCCATCGCGGATCAGGAAGGCGGCGCCGGCCAGCGAGGCCAGGCCGGAGCCGACGAACCATGCGGATTTGCCGTCGACCCCGTCTGGCTTGCGCGGGCGGGCGAAGGCTTCGTAATTGCCACTGCTGTAATACATGTACGGACTCCAGTCGGGGAAGTTCAAGGTCATCGATCTAGCGAAAGGTCACTCCCACGGCAATGTATATCATCTGATATTTGAATTCGATTTGAGATCTATATGGCTGTCCGGACGGCTTTTCGCGGCCCGCAAATGATCTGGGCACCCGAAGGTGCCCAGAGGTAAGCGCGTTTGATGGCGGGGACGATGCCGGTATTGTTACTGCCGACCCCGCCCGCGCAGGCTACGACTGTTCGCCCCTGCTGTCCGCGTCGACGCTCGTAATTGATTCGGCATCGGCGTCGTCCAGCGAGACATCCAGCCGCTCGATCGCCTGCAGCTTCTCGCCGGCCTGCACGCGCATCAGGGTCACGCCCTGCGTGTTGCGGCCGACCTGGGCGATGTGCGCCGCCGGCGTGCGTACCAGCGTGCCGCCATCGGAGATCAGCAGCACATCGTGGTGGTCGGAGAGCGCAGCACTGGCGGGGTGCTGGCGCTGAGGAACAGGTAGCTGCCGGACGCCGGGTGGGCGGCGAACCGCAGCCGCTGGTCCCGGCAAGGTTGATCGCGGCGCGGCCGGCGGCATCGAAGTGGGAGGAGCTGGCGCAGCCGCTCGAAAATTGCGGGACGACGGCAACACCGGCGGCGCTGGCGGGACTGGCGTAGCGCGCCGTCAGGCCGGCGATTTCGGGCGCCAGATTGCGGCTCACCCGGGTGTTGTGCGCGAACCAGCCGCCCAGGAAATGGGCGAAATTGCTGCTGTTGCTGCCGAGGTACGCGCCGCTGGCGCCGCTGCCACCGGACTAGGGCCTGTTAACACTATCGCAACGATTCGACGATCAGTGCGAAGT
>NZ_KK020676.1:2177470-2238560 GCF_000307775.2 Stutzerimonas stutzeri KOS6
CGGGATCAACGACCAGGGGCTACCCGTCATCGTCGTCTACCCTGAATATGCCACCAAGGAAAGCCTGCTGGTCGGTGGATCATTGAAGCAGGCGGTCAAGAACCTGTGGGGAAATCTTCCCGTATTCCGGGATTCGATGAGCAAAATCCCTACGCTTCATGTCCCAATGAACAAGGAACTCATAAAAAAATCCTTGCAGGACGGCGAGTTCATGGTTGGGAGCATGAAGGCCCCAGGCATCTACAGGTACAACCCATAATCAATCGACATATCGGAGCGAATGATCCACGTCATGGCGAAGGTCAACTTTTTTGACAGGCGGGTCATCAAGAAATTCCTTGAGATCACCGCTGTCATCAGCGGTACGCTGTCATTCGTAGTTATTTTTGTTGACGTCCCTACCGAGTGGAAGCTGAAGGCTGGCTTGGCCTTCTTAGTAATACTGGCGCTCACCTACTTGGTGATATGGCTCTGGTCGAACAACCTGAATAGTATCGACATCAATGTCGAGGGCAGCGATGTCGCGATCAAGACTGGAGACATTTTCCAGCAGCCTGGATTGAAGGCAATCGCCTTCAATGAGTATTTCGACACGCAGGTTGATAACAAGATAATTGGCGAGACTTCCCTCAACGGCGTTTTCATCCAGAAGCATCTCGGCGTCCCACTCTCCGAACTGGACCGCCACATCGAGGAATACGCTTTTGATATCAGCGAAGTGCTGGATGAGAACGAGGCCAGGAAACAGGGGAAGAAGAAAAGATATCAGATAGGCACGATCTGCCTGTACAAGGACTACCTCCTGACCGCGTTCTCCAAGTTCGACGAGAACAACAAGGCGCTGCTAACGATGCCGGAGTACCTTGAGTTTCTCATCAATTTCTGGGACAAGGTAAACAACGTCTACGCCCAGCAAAGCGTATCGACCACAATCTTCGGTTCGGGAATCACGCGAATCAAAGGACACAAGAACATTTCCGACGAGGATCTCCTGAAGATAATGCTGTGGACGTTCAGGATCAGCGAAATGCGATTCAAGTATCCCGCGAAGCTGACCATCGTGATCCACAAAGATAAGATTGACCAGATCAATCTTCTTGACATTAAATCCGCTAGGAACGGCGTGTAATTTCCAATAGCGGTTCGGAACGAGCCTGCTTCTCATAGGTGCTGACTGGATAGGTGCTGTACCAACAGCACAGCGCCCCGCCGCGATGGGCGGGGCGCTGCGGCGGTCACGCCGCCTGGGGCTTGCTGCGCGACCAGATCAGGTCGTGCGTGCCGTCCTCGCCTTCGATCAGGCGGGCATAGACCGGAGCCGGGAACGAAGGATCGTCGAGGGTCACGGACTTGTATTCCCGCCCGGCCTCGCTGGTCTTGTTCCATGCCGCGCCGATGTCGTGGCTGGCGGCCTGGAGGCGGAAATCGGGGGCGTTCTCGCTGCTGCCCTTGTCGTTGGGAACCAGCTTGACCTTGACGTTGAGCGTCAGGGTGCGAAGCGTGCCGGTGAAGCCGTCTTTGTCGGTGGTGAAGGTGCCGATGTTGGCCATGATGTTTTCTCCTTTCGGTTGAACAAGGTTCGCGCCCATCGCGTCCTTGTTGTGATCCGGCCGGCGGGGGACGGGCTGGCTGCACCGCTTGCGGTCGCAACGCAGTGGAGAGCCGGGAGGCGAAAAGAATTTGGCCCGCGAGGAATGCGCGCAGCGCAGGGGAAATTGTTTTCGCCGGACGGTTGCAGCCATGAAGCCCGAGGCGCAGCCGCGCCACCGCCAGGATTCACAACGAGACAAGGACGGCCTTGGGCCGGACCGCTCCGAAAGGAGATGGGGCCGGCTCGGCATCCCCGCACGAAGGCTTCTCCGGCTCGCCCACTGACGCGGGCCAGGTCAACCACCCGACGACAGGCGAGAACGCCCCCGCCGCACCTTGCGGCGCCGCTCTTGAGGCGTGGCGTGGAAGCTCCATAGCGATGCCGGGCGGGTTGTCCGTGAACCGTCCTTCGTGACGTGATGGGCAGGAACCGCCAGCGTTGAGGACGGCACGCACCTGCACAACCTGCCGCAGCGAGCGCCAGCGTGTTCGCCAGCGCCCCGCCCATCGCGGCGGGGCGCTGGCCGGGCCGATCCGGCGCAGCCGGTTCGGCGTCATCGAGGGGCGCCAAGCATCGCGCGGCGGGGATAGCCCGCAGGACTTTCCCCTGGAGGCAAGCGAAGCGCGCAGCGCCGCAGGCGCGAAGGCGTGAGGGATTGAAGCCGAATGGCTGTGACGGCAAAGGCGGCACGGGGCGCAGCCCGAAAGCCCGGCGGCGCAGTGCGCCGACACGCCCAGGCTGTTCTATATTTTCAGGAAGCAATCGAAGACAAGCCCATGACCCTCCAGCTCCGACACGAAACCCCGGACGACATTGCCGCCATCGAGGCCGTGACCATCGCCGCGTTCGCTGATGCACCACACACCAGCCACACCGAGCAATTCATCGTGCGCGCCTTGCGTGCCGCCAACGAACTGACGCTTTCCATCGTGGCCGAAGAACATGGGCGCGTCGTCGGTCACGTCGCGCTGTCGCCAGTAACGATCACCCATGAGCACGGGCGAAAGACCGAGGGCTGGTATGGGTTGGGGCCGATCTCCGTCCTGCCGCCAAGGCAGGGGCAAGGCATCGGTTCGCGCCTGATGGAACAGGCGCTGTCTGAACTGCGGGCTATGCAGGCCGCAGGCTGCGTGCTGCTGGGCGATCCAACGTACTACACGCGCTTTGGCTTCCAGGCCCATGCGGGCTTGCAACTGCCGGGCGTGCTGCCCGGCCATTTCATGGCGCTGGCCCTGCATGGGACAGTGCCGGAAGGCATCGCGCACTACAGCGATGCCTTCAACGCCGCCGCCTGAGCCAGCGCGAAGGCGGCGGCGTTTTAATTCGGCTATTGGGCCTTGAACACCGGGCGCGGCCACTGTCGCACCCGGATTTCGCGTCCACCGCGCCCAGGGCGCGGTGCTGATCGCGGTTATTCCTTCGTCTCGGTGCGCCACCACACAAAGCGAAGCGCCCCGGTCGAGGCCGGGGCGCTTGCCTTCAGCGCGGGTCAAGCGGCCAGCGCCTCGGCGGGTTCATCCGCCATTGCTTCGGCATCCTCCGGGGCTTCCTGCTCCGAGCTTTCCTCCTGCGCGGCATCCTGCGGGCTTGCGGCCTTGAAGATAGCGGGCATCCAGCCCGTGCCATCGGCCAGCCGCTCGGCCTCGCTGGCAATGTCGGCCTTCTTGAGTTTCGCCAGCCGGGTGACGGATTCCGGTGCAAACGCGCCCACGGCATCCAGAATCACAGCCTTGGAAACGTGCTTGAAGTAGCCTTCTGCGGTCGGCTTCCACCATGCGGCCATGTCGAGGCCCACGGCCTGCGCCAGTTCCTCGCCGGGCTGGTGCGGCGTGGCACGGGGCGTCACCACGTCCACCGTGGAAGCCACGCACACGGCCAGCAGCCGCACCAGTTCGTCTTGCGACTTCGCCAGCAGCGCGGCGAACAGTTCGGCGCTGTCCTCCGGCAAGGCTTCGCCGGCTACCTGTTGCAGTTCGCGCAGCGCCACGGCGGCAGGCGATTCCGGCCAGTCCGGGGCCATGCCTTCCAGCCGGTCTTGCGCCGTGAGGCGCACGCCCAGCGGCAGGTCGTGGCCGTAGTGGCTGTCCTGCAAGACGGTCTGCACCATGCCATGCACCAGCGCGGCGAGCGCGACGTGCGGATGCCGGGCGACTTCGATTTGCAGCGCGGCGGTGCGGTGGGCGCTCAACCGCTGCGCCAGCCGGTCGGACAGGCTCGCGGCCTTGGGCTGCTCGGCGTCCTCGCCTTCGTCGTCGTTCCCGGCTTCGCCTTCTGCGCTGCCGAAACCCTGCCGCAAGCGCTCCAGCGTGCGCAGCGCCTTGGCTTCGGCTTCGCGCAGCAGCCCGCGATGAATCACGGCTTCTCCCTCACGGTCGAGCGTGACGATGGCACCGGCCACGGCGCGCACGTCCGGGGCGTAGCCCTGCAAGGCTTCCTCTACGGCTTGCAGTTCCCCGGCGACCTGTTCACGGCGCGGTTCCAGCGCTTCGGTCTTGTCCTCGTCCTCGGCGTCGTAGGCTTCTTCCAGTTCGGCGTCGATCTTGTCGAGGCGGCTTTGCAGCGAGGCAATGCGGCGGGCTTCGCGGGCGGTCGGTTCGCGGCGCTGGCGCGGCGCGTTCTGGAATGCCTGCCGCTCGGCGTAGCTCATGTGCGGCACGGCTTCCACCCACGCCCAACCCTCGGCGCGCACGTTCCCGGCCAGCGCATCCAGCTTGCCGCGCACCAGCGTTTCCAGCAGCGCTGCGTCGGTCAGGTAGGTTCCGGCATCGCCTTCCGCGAACAGGTCGCGGCGGATGCCGCCGCCCGCCGCCGTGTAGGCGTCCAGCCCGACGAAGCGCACCAGCGCGTGCGTGGCGTCGATTTCGCGCTCGGTCAGGCGCTCGCGCAGCTTGGACGGGCTGCGCTGCCATTCCGGCGCACCATAGAACGCGGCTTCCTGCGCGGCGTGGTCGTCGGTGATGGTCAAGGCCATCAACTGTTCCAGCGTCACGCTGCCGGCGCGATAGTCGGTCATCAGGCGCGGCGAGACGTTCGCCAGCTTCAAGCGGCGCTGCACCACCAGCGGGGTCACGCCGAAGTCGGCGGCAATGTCTTCCACCGGGCGACCTTCCTTGACCAGCGCGGCGAAGGCCGCGAACTGGTCGGCGGGGTGCATGGCCTCGCGCTGGACGTTCTCCGCGAGGCTGACGGTGCGGGCGGAAGCATCGGCCACCAGCAGGCACGGCACTTCGTAGTCGGCGGGGATGCGCTTCTTCTTCGCCAGCAGCTTCAAGGCGGCCAGGCGGCGGTCGCCTGCGACGACTTCGTATGGCTCCCCATCGGCGGCGAGGATGACGATCAGGTTTTGCAGCAGGCCGATGCGGGCAATGCTCGCGGCCAGTTCGGGGATGGACTGGCGTGGGGTCGTGCGGGCGTTGCGCTTGGAGCGGCGCGGCAGCAACTGCGAGAGGGGAACCAAGATCAGGTTCTTGGTCGGGTCGGCCACTTCCAGCGGTGCGGCGGCTTCGATGGCGACGGCTTCGGTTTTGAGTACGGCGTTCATGGTGATAACTCCTATCGGTTCAGGGATGCAGCAGCGAGAGAAGCGGCAAGGGCTGCTGCCTGCCCCTGCCGCGTGGGGGTTCAGGCTTTCAACTGGCGCAGGCCATCGGCCAGCAGCCACAGGGCGCGGTTCAGGCGCACGCTTTGGTCAATGCCCTGCACGGGCCGGGTGGTCTGACGGCGGCCATTCGCGGCGCGGGCGGACAGGCCGCCTTTGGTCAAGTTCTCCTGCGTGCGGTTGAACACGCTCCACAGGTCGCGGCGGTCGTCGTCATGGCGGCGCGGCATCAGGATTTGCGATTCCGTGATGGGCGCGGGCTTGTCTTCGTCGTACTTCAACGCCAGCGCAGCGCGGGCGAACACTTCCGATTCCCCGGCGTCCAGCGTGATGGCGCGCATGGCATCGCGGGATTCCTGCGCCCGATCGAAGCCGTGCAGGACTTCGTAAGCGCCTTCGATGACGTGCCCGGCTACGTCGCCCTTGTGCGGCACGCGCACGTCGGCCACGGTGTCGCCGCAGACAAGGCCATTGCTGCAAACGAAGCGGAACATCCCGGCCAGCATCTGATAGCTGCTGGTGCCGTCATGGGAGTTCAGGAGGATGATTTCGTTGGCCTCGCGGCCGTTGATCTGGCTGGCGTGGCGCAGCCGGATCATGTGCTTGGTGTAGTCGCGGCGGTCTTCGTGGCGCACGCGGGTTTGCGTCACCATGAAAGGCTCGAAGCCTTCCCCGCGCAGTTCTTGCAGCACGGTCGCGGTGGGGATGTAGCTGTACCGCTCGGAGCGGCTTTCGTGCGGGGCGTCCGCGAAGATGGACGGGGCCACCCTGCGGATTTGGTCATCGGACAGCGGGTAATCGCTGCGCAGTGCCGGGGAGCGGGAAGCGAAACGGGATGCGAGTTGCATGGTCTTTCTCCTGACAAAAAGAGGTTTGCTGTTCACACCGCACACCGGATTCCTAGATTCGGAAGCCCAGCCTTTCGGCTGTTCGGTGCGGTCGGCACGAGGAACCCGGTTGGCCCTGTTGCCACCGTCTTTCCTGAGTTCATCGCCCGCGACGGTCAGGAGCGCGCGGACGGGGGCCGTCAAGGAGAAAAGCGCAGGGTTGGTGCGGCCCGCAGGCGAAGCCGAGGACACGGCCCTGCGCGCCTTGACGGCACACGGCCGCGGGCTACAGTCGCGGACAAGGTGATGGAGTCAGGGAAGACGGCTGGACATGGCAACGGCCATCCCACACGCCGACCGCACGGCAAGCGAAGCGCGCAGGCCCGAAGCTGGAAGCCGGGCCGGAGGCGTCAGCCGAGCGGAGCGAGGGAACGATGGAAGCCCGTCAGGGGCGAGACGCCGCAGGCGGCTCGATGCGCCACGCGCACGACAGCGCGACCGGCCATGCTTCTTGGCCGGGGACGCACAGCCTTCAAGGCTCGATGCACAAGCTCATGCGCCAGTCATCGGGAAACAGGTTCGACAGCGACTACTGTGGTCTGGCCGATCCGGCGCAGCCGGTTCGGCGGCATCGAGGGGCGCCAAGCATCGCGCGGCGGGGATAGCCCGCAGGGCTTTCCCCTGGAGGCAAGCGAAGCGCGCAGCGCACCAGGCGCGAAGGTATCGGCAACGGGCGCAGCAGAAAAAAAGGTGCGCCGCCCCCGCAGGAACGACGCACCGAAGGCAGCGCGGCGCGATCAGTTCGCCGCCGGCGCCGTCATCGACTGCAACTGGTCGATCACGCCAGGCTCAACGAACACGCAAGCCTGCTCGTCCGCGATCGGCACGTTGAACACCTGCGCGAACACCGTGCGCCGCAGATGGGCCAGGCGGCCCGTGCGATATGCCTGCTCGGGCTTCATGCGGCCACCGGCCTGCGAGCCGCTGCGCTGCGGATCGCATTCGACCAGCGCGACAAAGCCGTCGTCGGACAGTTTCTGATGCTCGGGGCAAAGCCCCCAGCCGGTTGCCGTATGGCGCTCCATGCTCGCGCGCAGGCGCTTGTCCAACAGGACGGCGCCGGTATCGAACGCTGTGCCGCAGACCAAGCAAACGTGCTGTTCGAGGGAAACGTGTGATTTGTCGTGCATGACTGTTCTCCGGTTGCACGGGCGGAATTGCCCGGAACCGTCGCCAGCACGGCGCAGCGCAGCAGTCAGGGGTCAAGGACGGCCACGGGCCGCAAGCGTGCTGGCACGCGCCGCCCTTGACGGCGAGAACGCCGTGATACGGTGAAGGGACACAGCAAGACCGCCCCCAACCCGACACCACCACACCTGTTTTTGGCAAGTGCGTAGCACGCGCAGGCCCGCGAGGGCCGGAGTTGCGCCGCCGGGCGCAGCAAAAAGGGGGCCGAAGCCCCCTCAGTCAAATCAGGCCGCGTTCGGCGAAGGACGTGGTGCTGCCGCCCGCCACGACGATGTGATCCAGCGTGCGGACGTCCACCAACGCCAGCGCCTCCTTGAGTCGCTGGGTCAGCACCTTGTCGGCGCCGCTCGGCTCGGGATTTCCGCTCGGGTGGTTGTGCGAAACGATGACCGCCGCCGCATTGAGCCGCAGCGCCTCCTTGACCAGCTCGCGCGGATACACCGATGCGCTGTCGATGGTGCCGCGGAACATCTCCGCGTACTCGATCAGGCGATGCTGCGTATCGAGGAACAGCACCGCGAACACTTCGTGCTCGAAGCCAGCCAGCTTGGCGCGCAGGTACTCCTTGACTGCCGCCGGCGAACTGAACGAGGCACCACGCTGCATCTTCTGCTCGATGGCGTGGCGCGCGGCCTCCAAAATCTGGTCTGCCGTCGCCAGCAGGTAGCGGCCCTGTGCGTCACGCACCATCAGCGAGGCATCGAACGAGGAAAAGGACAGTTGCGACATGATCGTGCTCCGGTTGCTCGGGCGGAATTGCCCGGAACCGTGGCCAGCACGGCGCAGCGCAAGCAGTCAGGGGTCGCAGACGGCCGCCAGGACGCAAGCGCGCACAAGCGCGCGCCGCCCTTGACGGCGAGAACGCCGTGATACGGTGAAGGGAACAGCAAGACCGCCCACACCCCGCCCACTGCACACAGTCGGCTTTTGGGGCAAGCGGAGCGCGCAGGCCCTCAAGGGCCGGAGGCGTCAGGGATCAAGCCGGATGGCCGCGATTCGGCACGAAGCGCGGGGCGCAGCCCGCGAGCCCGACGGCGGTACGCCGGTACGCGATGAAGACTGTCAGATAAAATAAATAAGCATCGCGTCGACGAAAGATTCCCGTGCAGCGAAGCTATTTTTTCTTTGCTGCGATCATTCATGGCTCACAGCTTTGACACGACCGGAGATACGGCATGACTTTCAAAGCGGACAAATACAACCGATCGGTCAGCCTGAACTGCCCGACATGCGGTAGCACTGAGTTTTCGCACGATGGCGCTGATGGGCAGACGAGCGAGCTGTTCACTTGTGGCAACTGTGGGCTGCAGATTTCCAAGGATGATCTCATCAGAGCCAACGACGAGAACGTGCAAGCGCATGCCAAAGAGATCGGACAAGCCGTCGTCAAGGATCTTCAGAAGGAACTGCACGAATCGCTGAAGAGGGCATTCCGCGGCAGCAAGAACATCAAGATCCGATGATGCCCTTCCCAATCAGTGTTGGTGATGCCATCGCCATAGGCGCTCTTTTGCTGTCCGCGTATGCCACCTGGACGACGTTCAGATTCAATCAGAAGCAGAACAAGTTGATTGAGAGCCAGGATCGCCTGAACAAGCTACTTCTGGAAAAAGAAACCACCGAAGTCCTCAACGTCAAGAAAGCAGACCTGGGCGCGACGTTCATCAAGATCGGCAGCAACAATAGACGGCTAAAAATCTGGAACAAGGGGAAATCGGCCGCGCGCAACGTGTCTTTGTCGTTTCCCGACGGCAACGACTGCCTGGTTCAATCGGACATCGACTCGAAATTCCCGCTAGAGACACTGGACACGCTCCAGTCGGTGGAACTGATTGCCTCCATATCACTGGATAGCAAAAGCAAGCATCCCATCAAGCTGACGTGGAGCGACGATTTCAGCGATCACAACGAGAAGGTGGTCTACCCGACGATCTGAATAGGATGCCTGCGCAAGGCCACTGCCTAGGAATCGAGCTGGCCGTCGGGACAGAGCAGGCCAAACCACCGCTGCAGCTTCTTTTCTCGCGTGGCGAACGATCCTTCCAGCACTCCCAACAGCAGGTAGTGTGCGTCGAGAACATCGTGCTCGATCTTCTCATAGGCTTTTCCGCTCAGTGTGTCGGGTACATGTCCGCCATAGCGGCAATATGCGTCCAACGCGAAAAGCAACTGGACCTGCTGCCAACGAAACAGCGCCCAATCCCGGGTCATGATCGTGACAGGCGGTAGTGGAAGTTCGCCCGGAGGGGCTACCAAGCTCCCGTAGAACTTCAACATGGCATCGGTATCGGTCGCGATGACATCCTCGGCGGCCTCCCGCAGCGACTGCAGCTCCGCGCTGGTGCCTTCCAGAAGATTCGGGATCAAGGTCGGGATCAGGCGTACGCGGTCAAGAAATCGTTCGACATCTTCACGGAGTTCCGCCGTCTGCTCCTGAAGCGCCTCAGCCGCCGAAGGCGGTAGCGCGTAGTTCGTGCTGGCCAGCGCTTCGTTAAACTGGAAGCGAATATCCTCGTACCGCGTAGAGGGCTTCCCGCAGGCTTCGTGCGACTCGATCTCCTGCTTCAGCAACGCCCCCATCTGATGGACCAAGACTACCGGGTTCTCGGTCTTGGGAAACTTGGCGAAGCAGCGCGAGCGTCCTGGCTCTGACGACGAGATCAACTCGTAGAAAAGTACGTCGGCCATCAATAATTGGTGCGACTGCGCGAGCTGCAGGATGTGCGCCGCCGTCGATCCTTGCAGGTAGTTCTTGTCGAGAACAATCGTGGGCTTTGCCATTGATGTCCGATCAGCTAAAGGTCGCCGCCTGGGGCTTGGCTTTCTCCCATGCCTTGCGCGCTGTGCCGTATTCAGCCTTGATGCGGTCCATCTGCGCCAATTCGTCAACCACGAAATCAATCGTCAACGGCACTTCGTGGAAGTCTGGCGAATGGGAGTGAGCATCGATGTATCGGGACAACATCACCATGCGCGTGTGAACCTGTGCAGCAATGCCTTCATCAAAATACACCTGACTGAGCGTGAAGGTGATGTTCTCCCGCCAGCGGCGCACGACATTGCCGAACAGCTTTCGCTGGATGAAGTCCTCATAGGCGGTACGCAGGCTGCCACACGCCTTCTCCAGGCTGTCGCGCTGCTTGTCGCCATCTAGCGTGCGGGCCACGTCGAGGTGCTTTCGTGCGCGATCGTGTGCAGCACCTTCGTAGTGTTCGTGAGGGAAGGCCAGGCTGTCGATGACACCTGGCTCTTCGGCCTCGCCACGCCACACGGTCCGGCCCGCGAAATCGACACCCTTATCCACCGCAGCCGTCGCCAGATAGTTCGTAAACAGGATGTCGTGCGTAAAGACGATCACCTGCCGCTTGGCGGCTTCGTCCACCAGGCGTTGCGCGATCGCCTCTTTGCGTACATGGTCCATCGAGGTCACGGGGTCATCGAACACCACGCCCAAACAGGAACCATTGAGTTCCACTTCGGTGAGGAAGTCGGCCAGTGCCGCTGCTGTCTGTTCGCCCTCGCTCAGCACCGAAGAAGGGTCGATGCCGGCCACGCTGGCGTTGGCAATCTCAATTTTGCGATCAGTCGTTCCAGCATCGCCCGCGAAGCGGAACTGCACCGGCAGCTTCAGCTGCAGGGCGGCGCAGTTGTCCGTGAATCGCGCGATGAAGCCCTGCGCGACCAGTTCTGTGGCCAGCGCTTTCTGCTTGCTGGTCACTTCGCGTTGGGTTACAGCAAAGCTGCGGATGCACGCATTGGCCTTCACCACCCATTTGAGGTCCGCCACCGCCGTGGCGATGGCATCGTACTGGCTGGAGAGCACCTGGCGATCGAGTAACAGCCGCTCCTCGGCCATCAACGACTCCATCAGTACCTTGGGGTCCTTCTGTCGCAAGGCATCGTTGTCGGATTTCAGGCGCTCCACCAACTCCGTGATGCGTACCGAGACCGGGTCATGGTCCAGCATGCTCAAGCCAGGGTCGAAGGCACCGGCAACCGCCCGCACCAATGCTCCGATGACTTCCCGATAGCCTTCGACATGACTGGAAACCGCCGCGGCCATTGCGGCATCCACCTCAGTCAAGGTCCGGCGCGCAACACTGCCCTCGTCGAAGAAGGCTAGACTGATCTTCGACAACTTCGTGCCATACCCTGCGAGCGTTGTCTTGGCCTGGCCCAGCTGCGCTTCGACATCGCTGGTTGCGAACTGATAGAAGCGGGTCAATCGTGCAAGGCCGTCTTCGTCGAGAACCTGATGGCAAAGCACGCATCGGGCCGCATCCGCCTTCGGTGGAAACGCCTCGTCAGGGTAGGCTTCGGCGTTATATGCGATGGCTGCAGCCAGCAGGTCACGCCATGCTGCTGTGCCGATGGGCTGCACCGGCTCCTCGCCCAACTGTGCCGCTGAGAGCGCGGCTGCCTTTTCCGTCAACGACTGAATCTGCTTGACGGCATTGATGATCTGTTCCGCGAGTGCTGGCGATACAGCCGTGTGCAAGCCGGAGAGCGATGCCTTCAGTGCGTCCAGATCGGTGATGCGCTGCTCATTCTGGCGAATGATCTCCTTGGGATCGGTGGTCCTGAGTGTCGCGAGTTGCTGGACAACCGATTCCAGGCGCGCGTGCTCCTCGTCGCCAAAGACGGCCAATGCCTTCAAGCGAACGAGGTTCGTCTGTGCCGTCAGGGTGGCCAGCAGCGTAGCGACTTCGGACGTACTGCCTGGAATCGCGAACTTGTCCGTAGCGTGGGAACGTGGAGCGACGTCATCGCGCAACTTGCGCTGCAGCTTTCCGAAGACCTCCACCATGCGGGGAAAAACATCGAACAGATAGGGCATGACCTGGAAAGCGTTGCGCTCATCCAGATGGACACGCACGCAGGTCGAGTCGAACACCGCGAAGTTGTCGCGCAGCCGCTGGCAAGGCTCCTTGTAGACGAACGCCGTGTTGGAGCCGTCGTCGAAGGCAAACGTCGCGCTCGGCGTGGGTTGCTTGTGTTTGGCCAACTTCACATCGCCAAGAATCGCGGTTTGCTTGGAACGAGTGAAGCATGCGGCTTTCAGCACTCGCGCATAGCCGGACTTGCCCGCACCGTTGGGACCATAGATCACAGTGAGCTTGCGCCCGAAAGTCAGTGTTTCACCCGGCGCCAGGGCGTTGACGCCGGTCAGTGCGGTCATGGCGGTCACTACGCTTGCGGCCGTTGTGGGGCCGCCTTGGATCTGAGGCAAGGCAATGTCCCATGTGGCGCGTGGCATCTCCGCGGGGGCCAGTTGCTGGTCCATCAGGTACTCCCGGTAGACCTCATCCAAAGCCTCGTCCGGGAAATCGACGGCACCGACGAGCTTGACCAGCAGGCACCGCTGCCAGTTGGAAAGCGTCTTGCCCCAAGCGGACAGCGCATCGAAGACATTGAACGCCGCTTGGGACATGAAGACTCCTTGTTTTAAGCCGTCTCGACTTCGTTCACCAACTCGGGGTGGCGATCCAAGACCTTGAATAACTTCGTCAGCGCCGGCATCTTTCGTGAATTGGCGATGAAGCTGAGTTCTACGACCGCGGCATTGAGCAGCCTGCTCAAGGGAGGCATGGTCGCGCTCACGCGTGCCGACGCGGCAGCATCACGCGCGCTTTTTCAATAGCCGTGTAGTAGTTGCTAGCCGCCGCAAGTATTGATGATCGGTGCGCCGCTGTTTCATTTTGTAAGTGTACGGTGACTCCGGACCCTCTGTCAGGCTCCCACACCCCGTCACTGCACGCACCTGTGCTTCGGCAAGCGGAGCGTGCAGGCTCGAAAGGGCCGGAGGCGGCAGGGGTCAAAGCAGAATGACCGCCGCGACTCGGTGCGAGGCGGGGGGGCGCAGCCCGCGGACCCGGCGCCGGGACGGCCTATTCAGTGGAGGCGATTAATTGTCGTATCACGATACGACAATCGAGCAGGACGGCATTGCGATGCCTACGAAAAGGACACGGCCGCTTTCTGCACGCCATCCAGTTTTCTATGGATCAGTGACACCAGGGTCAAGATGTCGAGCGCATCCTGCTCAGACATAGGCCAATTCGTCTTCGGGGCATGGGCCAAGGGATTGCGCACGGCGCCGAACAGCCCGATCAGCAGGTTCGCAAATCCTCTCTGCTCGCTCTTTTCGGACTCGGTGCTCAGTGGCCCCAAGACCAAGATTGGCTGCTGGCCCGCGAACGCCTTGTTCACCAAGTCGCCACCATCGCCGGTTAACCCCGACAATATGCGAATTCGCTCGGCGACACCCTTGCTCGCCTCGAAGACCGCATGAAAATAGTTCTCGTCCAATAGCTCGGCGCGGCAGTAGTTCAAGACCTCTGCATGGACGACCCGGCTTTCCAGCGCCGCTTTGAGACGGCCAGCGCGTGCGCGGGCTGCATCCAACGTCGTCGCCTTGTCGGCATATCCCACCCTGCCATCGTCGCGCACATAGAAGCCCGAGAACGACAGCACGACATTGAGTTCATCGCGCAGCCAAGCAAATGTCCCAGGATCGCGCACGTAGTTCACCGGGTTCATTGCGCGGTTGATGAACATGATCAGATGGTTGCCTCGCTGATGCTTGTTCTGCACCTCGGCAAGCGCGTTGAACAACCGCTTCCACTTCGTCATGCTCGGTGACGGGTCGGCAACCTCCATCTCTTGCAGCAGCCTCCCAATCTGCGTGCCACTCAAGCCGCGCTCGGTGTCTGCAAGCACACGGCAGGCAGCTTCAAGATGCTGCGAGCTGAACGGGTCAATTTGCGCCGCCATTGCCGACCTCTCCGCGTCTATCGAACGGCAACATCGAACGGTGCATGCACCGAGCGGAAGGTGGTGAGGACGCGGTCACGGGCGGCATCCAGTTCGTCGGCCACACGAGAACCGAGCATGTAGGTAGGGCAGTCCGCTTTGCCGCATCCACAATGCCGGATCTCGCCCTCTCGGAGGCGAGAGACGAAAATGCGGCGTAGTTCATCGACCTGACGCACAACCTGGGCCAGCACCTTGCGAACACGCTGATCTCTGATGTGATGGATCGATGGGATGCGCCGGATTTCGGTGCCTTCACGTGTTCTCCACGCGCCGGTGTTGAGTGCTCCGATGGTGTCCTCAACAGCTTGCTGGAAAGCGGGCAGCGAACTTTCCTGCTGAAACGGTGTGCGAAAAGCGGGCCGGTCGAATACAGCGGCCATCAAACCCAGCGCATCGGCGTCGGATAAATCAGGGAAGTCGTCAGCGAACTTGCGGATTTCAGCTTCGCCTTCGGGGAACTCGACGCCCTGGACGAAGCGGTGCAAGAGATATTCGCCACGCAGACGCAAGTTCTCCTCGAACTCGACGCTCGACCAAATCGTCACATGCGCTACGCCAAGTGCAGCAGCGGCATCGCTGATCCGTGTTCTGCTGGCGTCGGAGACTGAACCACGACAGATGAATTTGAAGGCATCTGGCTTACCGCCAGCAGCCGCAACAGCCTTCTCCATGTCGGTTCGGGCTTTCGCCAGGGTCAGGGTGTCACGATTGGCGCACTGGATGATCGTTTTGCGCGCAGGTCGATCGTCAAACTCCTCGATCCCCAAGATATCTCGCCCCTGGTCGCCCCCCGATTGGCCGTGCCAGATCAGATCGCGCCAGCCAGCACGAACGTGATAAGCAAAAGCAAGACGCTCAAATTGAACGCCGCTGTAGTCTTCAAAGTGAATCGGGTGAACGGTGCTCGCCATAGGCATCGAACATCAAGCGGCGTGCGCCGAGGGCGCAGAGGCCAGCGGCTGCACCGCCAAACGCAGGCCCATCGTCTTGAGGATGGCGGTCAAGCTGTTCAGGGCGGGATTGCCCTTCGGCGACAGCGTGCGGTAAAGCTGCGTCGGGTTCAGGTGAGCCTGTTCGGCCACCGCCTGCACGCCGCCGACTGTCTGCGCAAGCTGGCGCAGCACGGTCATCAACTCGGCCTGGTCGCCCTCGGCCAGGATGTTGTTGATGACTTCAAGTGCGAGCGCCGGATCGCTGCGGTACAGCTCGGCCATCGCCTCGTCATGGGGTCTGCTTCTCATTCGTCGGTTCTCCGTTGCCAGTCCTGCCAATAGTCCACCGCCCGGTCAATGTCCGCATCCTGCGTGCGCTTGTCGCCACCGCACAGCAGCAACACCAGCCGCTGGCCTGCTAGGCCGTAATACACCCGATAGCCCGGCCCCACGTCGATGCGCAGCTCCCACACGCCATCGCGGCAGAACTTGTGGTCGCCAAAGTTGCCTTGCTCGACACGGGCCACGCGACGGATGACCGCCACCTTGGCTTGGGCATCACGCAAGCGCCGCAGCCAGTCGGTGTAGAGATCCTTCTGCCCGTCGCCCGTAAGGTAGTGCTCGATCCGGTACATGGTCATTTTCGTTTATAGACGAATGAAAGTCAAGGAGAAGGGGGCGAGCCAGCGCCCACATTTCCGAGACACTGTCTCGGATTTCCTTGTGGGCCGGCTGTGGCAGCGCCCCGCGCAGCCCCCGTGGGCGGCGTCCTTCTCATGCTTCTACCTCTGCCGGGCGCTGCGCGCTCGTGATCGTCTTGCGCCGGGCCGCCACCAATTCGGCCGCTTGCCGCACCGGATCGTCCTCGGTATGGACGTAGCGCATGAACATCGCCACGGTCTTGTGCGCCGTCAGCGCCATGCCGACCTTGAGGGGCACGCCCGAATTGGCAATGTCGGTCGCCGAGCGGTGGCGGATGCCGTGGGTGCCGACCTTCGGTACACCGGCATTGCTGAGGATGCGCCGCCACGCCTGGTAGTACGTATGGGGGCTGAGGGGCTTGCTGTGGTCGAGGATCGCCGGGCAAACGTAGGGCGAATCGCCGTAGCGCGGGGCATTCGTCAGCCGCCGGCGGGCTTCCTCGCTCAAGGGCTTGGACATATCGCCGGTCTTGCTGTCCGGCCAGACCACCCGGCCATTGGGCAGGTCGAGCCAATCCCACTGCAACAGAAGAACCTCCGACATGCGCGCAGCGAACTCGAATTGCAGGCGGACGGCAAGCAGGTGGATGGGATGTTCCAAGCCTTCGGCCTCGGCCTTGTCCAGATAGGCGAACAGCTTGACCATCTGCTCGTCGGTAATGAGCCGGGTCGAACCCTTTTCGGGATACTTGGGCACGTGGCGGCAGGGGTTGGAGCCATCGGGTCGGTAGCCCCACAGTTCGGCCAGGTTGAACATCTTGCGGACGAGCGACAGCACGCGGTTGGCTTGGGTGGGCGACTTCTCCATGCGCTTCATCAGCGCGGTGATGTCGTGGCGCGTGACCTCGTGAACCTTCTTGCTGCCGAAAGCCGGGATGACGAAGCTGTCGATCTGGTACTGGTAGCCGGCCTGCGTACTCGGCTTGTTGTGCAGCTTGGAGTGGTCGTCCATGAACCGGCCGCACAGCTCCTTGACTGTCGGAGCCTTGCGGGCTTCGGCCTTGTCGAGTCCGGGGTCGCCGCCGCGCCGGACTTCGGCCAGCCAGTCTTGCGCCAGCGACCGGGCCTGTTCGACAGTCAGCTCGCCGAACTGGCCGAGTGCCGGCTTGCGCCGCACGCCGGAGTTCGTGCGGTACTGAACCATGAATACCTTGCGGCCGGCTGGTGTAACCTTGCACAAGAAGCCCGGAACGAGCGTATCCCGGAGTTCCACGTCGCAGGTTTGCGCCTGCGCCGTGTCAACGACGGACTTGGTGAGTTTGATCTTCGCCATGAGGTGCTCCTGAAAGGCCCCGATTCCAGGGGCCGGCTAGGAGCCAGGCGGAAGGGAGCCGGGGCGGTTTGCATCGCGCACCGGGATATGATGGAAGACCTTGGCCTGGCGGAAAACCTGCTACAGCAAGCCTCATCCAAGCCCATCGTTAGCCCGGCGCGGATGCCATGCTCTGGCTTAAAATCCCTCATCCGAAAGGGTATGCGGGTTCGACCCCCGCTCCGGGCACCAATCCCCTGCGCGCATCACATGCGCCTCGCAACCATCCATGCCAGCCCCCAGTCTGCTTGTGGAACCATGAGCTCCGCCGTGCCTTGCTGCGCGCGAACATAAAATGACGGCGACCTCTATCTGTAGACTCATACAGTGCTAATATCGATCTACAGATACAGCGGAGATCGATGGCATGACAGCGACGCTTCTGGCTCCCTCTTTAACCAAGGACCAATGCACCATTGGTCTGCGTGCCGCAGTGAACATTCTCGATAAGTGGAAGGCCTCCACGGATCAGGCATGCCGCATCCTGCGGATTTCACGCAGCACTCATGCGCGGGCCAAACTGGGAACTACCGACTGGTCCGTCAGCCTCGACTCCGATCAGATGCAGCGGGTCAGCTTCATTCTCAACATTCATGCGGCGCTGCGGCTCGTCTTCGACAACCCCGACAATCAATACGGCTTTGTGGGGATGCCAAACCACAACGAGTTCTTCAATGGGCGCTCCCCCCTGGAGGTCATGGCTCAGGGGGACATGATCTCGTTGTATGAGTCGTTTCGCCGGATCGATTCACTGCGAGGCGCACAGTGGTAACACCCGCGCAGCTGCCGTTACGGGCCGATGCCAAGGTGCACGCATATCGGTTGGTGAATTCGAAATTTCCGCCGCTCCACCTGTTCGATGACGTGGCCGACGCCGACGAGTTCGACGCGCTGTATCAAGTGCAGGCCCTTACCAATCCGCGGCTGCACAATGAAACCGGACGCCTGGAACTGATACCGCGCGCGGAGATTCCATTCGGCATTCCAGGCTGCTCCTATGCCACCGCCCCGTTCACGCATCTGAATCCGGCTGGCTCGCGCTTCAGTGACGGCAGTTACGGAGTGCTTTACCTGGCCGACACCATGGAGACGGCAGTTGCCGAGGTCCGGTATCACCAAGAACTGTACTGGTCAAACGTCGAGGGGCTGAACTTCGAGCGCTTCGTCTTTCGCGGCCTGTCATGCCTGTTCAACGAGGCCGGACTGCTGGATGCCACCGCCGTGGCACTGTCCGATCCGATCTACGACGCTGACGATTATTCACAGGCGCGCCATTTCGCGAGGCAGGCAAGACAGGCGGGCTTCCCCGGCTTGCGTTACCACTCCGTACGCAAGCCCGGCCAAGACTGCTGGGCGCTGATGACGCCGAGGTCGTTGATTTCCATCGTCCAGACCAGTCATTACGAGATGATCTGGAATGCGGGGATTACCAGTGTCAGTGCGATTGGTGAAGTCTGAGTGTCATTCAGGCACCGCACGAAGGCGCCGGCTCCTTCCAGCTTATGACCGATCATCGGCTATCGGCAGTTGCCAAACAGCTGTAACAAACAGCGCGCACTCTTTGCTCAAGGATCACCCCAATGGCGCAGGGACGCGCCACCCAATCACGATGTGAGGACGCGACCATGAGCAAGCGATCACTCGAAGAACTGGTTACCCGATCGGATATCAGCGCCCTCCAGCCAATGGCTCACTGGCGCCGCGGCCGTCGTGGCGGTAACGACAGGTCGGGGCCGAACGCCGCTGCGCTGATCCAGCGTGCAGCAGGCGATGTTGGCATGCTGCGCTCGATCCTGCCCAGGCACTAACGCAGTCCCCTCTCCTTTCAATCGCTCGCAAAGGCCGCTCCCGGCGCCTCGTCGCCCTCTCGACGATCAGCGCAAACACAGCAGGCAGCCCTTAGGGTTACCACGGGGCAGCAGACGAAATCCGCTTCACTCAGCTGCCCTCACCTTTGCGCCGGACCGTTATCCACCCGCCCCTGCTGTCACCGGCACCCCGCCGGTTACTGCGGGTGACGGGGCAGCCTCAGCGAGATGAAGGCCGCGAGCATCACGAACAGCGACGAAACCCACAGGCAGGCCTGCAGCCCATAGGCCTGGAACACCCAGCCAGAGAGCAAGGTACCGATCAGGCGGCCCATCGCGTTGGACATGTAGTAGAAGCCCACGTCCAGCGAGACGCCATCTTCCTTGGCATAGCTGACGATCAGGTAGCTGTGCAGCGAGGAGTTCACTGCAAACAGCGCGCCGAACAGCAACAGCCCGCCGATCAACACCCACTGAGGCGATACGCCACTCGCCAGGCCGAGTGCGATGGCCGCCGGAAGGGCCGCCAGCAAAGCCGCCCAGATGAAGGCAGCGCGCCCATCCGGCAGTTGCCCGCGGCGCTTGCCGGTGATCGCAGGTGCCAGCGACTGGACGATGCCGTAGCCGATGACCCAACATGCCAGGAAACCTCCGACCATCCAGAAGTTCCAGCCGAACACCGTGCTCAGGTACACCGGCAAGGCGATGACGAACCACACATCACGAGCCCCGAAGAGAAACAGGCGCGCCGCAGAAAGCACATTGATCGCCTGGCTCTTGGACAGGATGTCCTTGAATTTCGGCTTGGCCTTCGCCTTGCCGAGGTCCCTCTTCAACAGCATCAGGCTGCCCAGCCAGATAACAGCCAGCACTGCAGCCATTGCCAGCACGGCGCCGGCGAACCCCAGCAGCGTGAGCAAGGCGCCGCCGAGGAAGAACCCCACGCCCTTGAGCGCATTCTTCGAGCCGGTCAGGATAGCGACCCACTTGTACAGCGTGCCCTGCTGACTGTCGGGTACCAGGAGCTTGATCGAGCTCTTGGCCGACATCTTGTTCAGGTCCTTGGCAATGCCGGACATCGCCTGTGCACCCATCACCCAGGGGACGGTCAGCCATGCGGCTGGCACGGTCAGCATCAGCAACGCCACCACTTGCATCGCCAGGCCAAGGTTCATCGTCCGGTTCAGGCCAAGTCGCGCACCGAGATAGCCGCCGACCAGGTTGGTGATGACGCCGAATATCTCGTAGAACAGGAATAGCGCAGCGATCTGCAGGGGCGAATAGCCCAGCTCATGAAAGTGCAGCACCACCAGCATGCGCAGCGCGCCATCGGTGAGCGTGAAGGCCCAGTAGTTACCGGTGACGATCAGGTACTGGCGCACCTCGGGGGACAGTCGGGCAAGGGCTTGCATGGCGGATTCCGGTTTGGTTGGCCTGGGGGTGACGCGAAGACGAGGACGGCGAAGATGCGGCTCAGCAGAGACGTGGGTGGAGGCGGAGCGGTGGCTGGAGCCCACTCATCGAGGCCGGGGCCGGTTTCGGCCCGTACCTCCCGCGTCACTCCAACCACGAGCACCTCGCCGTTTCAGCCAGCCAGTCCCACCTTGCGCGCCAGTTCGACGGTGCGGTTGGCGTAGCCCCATTCGTTGTCGTACCAGGCGTAGATCTTCACCTGCGTACCGTTGACGACCATCGTCGACAGCGCATCGATGATCGACGAGCGCGGGTCGGTGCGATAGTCGATGGAAACCAGCGGGCGCTCCTCATACCCGAGGATGCCCTTCAGCTCACCTTCGGCAGCTGCCCTGAGCAACTGGTTGACCTGTTCGGCATCGGTTGGGCGTTCGACCTCGAACACACAATCGGTGAGCGACGCGTTGGCCAGCGGCACTCGCACGGCGTGACCATTCAGCTTGCCGCGCAGTTCGGGAAAGATCTCGGCGATGGCAGTGGCCGAACCGGTGGTGGTCGGAATAAGGCTCATGCCCGACGCCCGCGCGCGGCGCAAATCCTTGTGTGGCTGGTCGAGGATGCTTTGCGTATTGGTCAGGTCGTGGATCGTGGTGATCGAGCCGTGGCGGATGCCGAGCTGCTCGTGGATGACCTTGACCACCGGAGCCAGGCAATTGGTGGTACACGATGCGGCCGTGACGATGCGGTGCTTCGCCGGGTCGTACAGGCCGTCGTTCACACCCATGACCACATTCAGCGCACCCGGCTCCTTGACCGGCGCACTGACCACGACACGTTTCACGCCCTGATCCAGATACTGCTGCAGCACCGCGACGGTCTTCATCTTGCCGCTGGCCTCGATGACCAGGTCGCAACCCGACCAGTCGGTTTCAGCAATCGTCTTGTTCGCGCTGACCGTCACACGTTGCCCATCGATCACCAGGCAGTCGCTGTCGAAACCGGCTTCATGCTGCCAGCGGCCATGTACGGAATCGAAATTCAGCAGGTGCGCATGGGTCGCTGCATCGCCTGCCGGGTCGTTGATATGGACGAATTCCAGCTCTGGCCAATCCCACGCCGCCCGCAGCGCCAGGCGTCCGATGCGGCCGAAGCCGTTGATGCCAACTTTGATGCTCATGGATGACTCTCTTCGAAGTGGATGAATCAGGGGGTTCGTGGCGCGAACATGATGATCGCCATGCCCAGCATCGCCACGGCGCAGCCGAGCAGGTCCCACCAGGTCGGGCGGATGCCGTCGACCAGCCACAGCCAGACCAGCGCAACACCGACATACACGCCACCATAGGCGGCGTACACGCGCCCGGCAGCGGTGGGATGCAACGACAGCAACCAGGCGAACAGCGCCAGGGAAAACGCAGCCGGCACCAGCAACCAGATACTCTTGCCGTGTTTCAGCCAGAGGTACGGCAGGTAGCAACCGACGATTTCTGCCACGGCGGTGATGACGAACAGGCCGAGCGTCTTCAGCATGGGGGCCTCGTCACGCGTCGAAGCGTTCGATCCAGCCGACGTGCGCCGGATGCTGGATCGCTCTGGGGCGAAGCGCCTGGACGCTGGCGATGGCGGCTTCGCGCGACACTTGCCGCTCGATCAGGATGCGTGCGGCGATCAGTCCGGTACGACCGGAGCCGCCCTTGCAGTGGATGGCGATGCTTTTTCCGGCATCCAGCAGTTCGTTGATCCGGGTAACGGATTGCGCCCAGGCCTGGTCGAAATCGTCCAGCGGTACCTGTTCGTCGGCTACCGGCAGGTGCAGCCACTCAAGGTCTCGTTCGGTACAGAGCTGCGACAGCTGCGCCACTTCGTTGCGCACCAGCTCCTCGCTGGGCATCAAGGTGATCAGCGCCTCGGCGCCGGCCGCCTGCAGGGTAGCCAACGCCTCGCCGACGCTGGTGGCTTTGCTACCGGGGCACGGTGTTAAGATCAGCCGGGCGGTGCTGCCGGGCACATCGAGAACATCGTAGGGATGGTTGGGCACGCGGGCGATTCCTGATAGTCAGATTGAACGTTGGTTGACGCGACGGGACAGCTCTTCGGCCGACTCCTTGCGCTCCGAATAGCGATCCACCAGATAGTCGGCGCGACCGCGGACCAGCAGGGTGAACTTGATCAGCTCCTCCATCACATCCACCACGCGGTCGTAGTAGGCCGAGGGCTTCATCCGCCCGGCATCGTCGAACTCGAGAAAGGCCTTGGCCACCGAGGACTGATTGGGGATCGTGAGCATGCGCATCCAGCGGCCCAGCACGCGCATCTGGTTCAGCGCGTTGAACGACTGCGAACCGCCACTGACCTGCATGATCGCCAGCGTCTTGCCCTGGGTCGGCCGCACCGCCCCCATTGCCAGCGGCACCCAGTCGATCTGCGCCTTGAATACCGCGCTCATCGAGCCGTGGCGCTCGGGCGAGCACCACACCTGCCCTTCCGACCACTGCATCAGTTCGCGCAGCTCCTGAACCTTGGGGTGGCTGTCCGGCGCATCGTCCGGCAGCGGCAATCCAGCCGGGTGAAAAATGCGTGTTTCAGCGCCGAAACGTTCGAGCAGGCGCGCCGCCTCCTGGACCAGCAGACGACTGTAGGAGCGCTCGCGGTTGGAGCCGTAGAGCAGAAGAATACGCGGCTTGTGCTCCGGCCCTGACGGCAAGCCGAGCGTGTCCAGATCCGGTAGGTCGAACAACTCGGAATCGATATTGGGCAGATCGTCGTACATGTGGCGTCCTGAAATCATTATTGGGGCCGGTGCGCATTTCAACGCAGCCAAGCCATTGTCGAGCGGAATCAGGCGCACACCGCCGAGCGTTCGGGGCGGTTGCGCATGTGTTCGAGGCGCTGCACGTTGTCACTCAGCCAATTTTTATTGGCCGCCAGGATCGGCTGCAGCATGTCGGTAATCCAGTCAGGCAGATGCGGGTGCAACCGGTAATAGACCCATTGGCCCTGGCGGCGGTCTTCCAGCAGTCCGCAGCCGCGCAGCAGTGCCAGATGGCGCGATATCTTCGGCTGGCTTTCATCAAGCGCGCAGGTCAGCTCGCAGACGCACAACTCGCCTTCACGAGCGATCAGCAGCGCGATCCGCCCCCGGGTTTCGTCTGCCAGGCATTTGAATACGGTAGTGGGTGTCAGGTGCTCGACCACGGGAATACCTTCGGCGAAATGTTCTGATCAGCACGGACGCGATCCGCTCATGGACCGTCTGAGCTGCGTGCCGATATGCATCCGGTTGCGCCGCTGCGTGCGGACCGGACATGGATGCTGCCCGCGCCCGGAACGTATGGCCAGGCAAATATATTGCTTATCGTATGAACAAGTAAAGCGCACTGAGCGGGCTTCACACCCAAGGAAAATGCAATCAGCATGCGTTTGCTTCAGTCAGAGCAATGGGCGTATATTCCGATCAGCGTATATAGCCGGATTCGAATATTACCGCTTGCTTCCAGAGAGAGCCCCTGATGACAGCATCCAACGTCTTCGATGTGATCATCATTGGCGCTGGGCAGTCGGCCCTGAGCACAGCCTACTTCCTGCGTCGCACATCGCTGTCCTATCTGCTGCTCGACGCCCAGCACGGCCCCGGCGGAGCCTGGCTGCATGCCTGGGTATCGCTGAAGCTGTTTTCACCAGCTGCCTGGAGCTCGATTGCCGGCTGGCCGATGCCTGCCCCTGGCGAACCGGGCAACCCTGCCCGCAACGACGTTATCGATTATTTGCGACGGTATGAAGACCGCTATCGATTTCCCATCCTGCGGCCGGTTCATGTCGACGCTCTCCGGCACGTGGACGACCTGTGGCAGGTAGAGGCCGGCGACCAGCGATGGCAGGCACGCGCCGTGGTCAGCGCGACCGGCACCTGGAGCAAGCCATTCATACCGCCCTACCAGGGCCGCGAGCTTTTCCAGGGCGAGCAGACTCATTCGGCGCATTACCATGCCCCCTCAGCGTTCGCAGGCAAGCGCGTAATGGTGGTCGGTGGTGGCAATTCCGGCGCACAGATTCTCGCCGAGCTATCCAGCGCCAGCGAAACACTATGGGTCACCCAGCAGCCGCCTGCATTCCTGCCCGACGACGTCGACGGCCGTGTGCTGTTCGAGCGAGCGACCGCACGCTGGAAGGCGCAGCAGGAAGGCCGCAGCATCGACGAGCCGATAGGTGGCTTCGGCGACATCGTCATGGTTCCACCGGTACGCGAAGCCCGCGAGCGCGGCGTGCTGGTGGCCGAGCGTCCATTCATGCGCTTTACCGAGAACGGCGTCGAATGGGCAGACGGGCACCGCGCCGAGCTCGATGCGGTGATCTGGTGCACCGGATTCCGCCCGGCCCTTGATCACCTCCGCGAACTTGATGTCATGGAAGACGATGGGAAGGTGCAGATGGATGGCACTCGTGTCGTGAGACAGCCCAACCTCTGGTTGGTGGGGTACGGCGATTGGACCGGCGCAGCCTCCGCCACGCTGATCGGCGTCACCCGTACCGCGCGAAGCACCGTCGATCAGATCGTCGAAGCGCTCGCCAGGACACCGCGGCAGCAACTGCAATAACCCCGATCATCATGCGAAAAGGTGTAGATATTGATGTCCAACCAATGTGAAGTGGTCGGCAAGAAGGCCGCCGGGGCCCCGCTCGGATTTTTCGAGCGCTACCTGACGCTGTGGGTATTCCTCTGCATCATAGCCGGGACCCTCCTGGGCCTGGGCCTGCCTGCCGCGGCGCAAGCGGTCGGCGCGCTGGAAATCGCCCACGTCAACATCCCGGTCGGGCTGCTGATCTGGGTAATGATCATCCCGATGCTGATGAAGATCGACTTCTCAGCGCTGCGGGAGGTCTATGCGCAGCGGGCGAGCATGGGGATCACGCTGTTCGTCAACTGGGCGGTCAAGCCGTTCACCATGGCGCTGCTGGGCTGGCTGTTCATCAAACATGTCTTCGCGCCCTGGCTACCGGCGGCCGAACTGGACAGCTACATGGCCGGCCTGATCCTGCTGGGCGCCGCTCCCTGCACCGCCATGGTGTTCGTCTGGAGCAACCTCTGCAATGGCAACGCCAATTTCACCCTGACCCAGGTCGCCCTGAACGACCTGGTGATGGTATTCGCCTTCGCCCCGATCGTCGCGCTGCTGCTCGGCGTATCCTCCATCCCGGTTCCATGGGACACCCTGCTGCTCTCGGTGGTGATGTACATCGTCATTCCACTGGCCATCGCCCAGTTCATCCGCACACGCCTGATGAAGCGCGGCGAACCGGCTTTCCAGGCCGTCCTGACGAAGGTTCAGCCGTTCTCCATCATTGCCTTGCTGGCGACCCTGGTCCTGCTGTTCTCCTTCCAGGGCGAAGCCATCGTTGCCCAACCGCTGATCATTGCGATGCTGGCCGTGCCCATTCTGTTGCAGACCTTGTTCATCGCCGCACTCGGCTACTGGCTCAACCGCCGTTTTCAGGTTCGTCACGATGTTGCCGGACCGTCGGCGATGATCGGAGCATCGAACTTCTTCGAGCTGGCGGTCGCGGTCGCCATCGTGCTCTACGGCTTCAACTCGGGTGCCGCCCTGGCGACGGTGGTCGGAGTACTGATCGAAGTCCCGGTAATGCTCTGGCTGGTACGCAGCGTCAATCGCAGCCGCAACTGGTACAACCGCGCGCTCGCAGCTGCCTGAGCGGAGAACCGCCAGCCAGCTGGCTGGCGGGGCCGCGCCGGACGGTGCTGGTCAGGGCTTCAGACCCAGCAGGTACAGCGCTCGACCAAGCACCCGTACCGAGTCCGCATGCTTGCCGGCATGGTGCAACTGCTCACCCTCGGCGCGCAGCTCGCGCACCTGCTGCAGCGTTGCCGCATCTTTCGGCGGATTGGTCTTGAGCTGCTCGTCGATCTTGGCCATGTCCATGGGACAGTGCATGGCCAGCAGCGGCGAGCTGAACAGGATTGCAAAAGCAAAAGCCGGGAGGCGTCGCATGGCTATTCTCCTGTGCAAGAGGCGCTCATGCAGTATAGCCAGCCCCGGCAGAAGCGCTGGCCGTCGAACCTGCCGACATGATCACAAGGGATTTTTTCGCCGCAAAAGAAAAAGCCCCAGACAGATAACCGTCTGGGGCTCTTCAATATGGAGGCCGATGTCGGAATCGAACCGGCGTACACGGATTTGCAATCCGCTGCATAACCACTCTGCCAACCGGCCTCAAAACGAGAGCGCCGCATGAAATCTGCGGCGCAATCTTACAAACTGGAGCGGGAAACGAGACTCGAACTCGCGACCCCGACCTTGGCAAGGTCGTGCTCTACCAACTGAGCTATTCCCGCGTTGTCTTGGTGACGGGCGCCATTCTATACGATCGGATGCTGCCGTCAACCCCTTGATTAAAAAAGTTTTATTTCTTTTCCGTGGTGCTCAGGTGAGGCCAGGCGGCCATCAGGTAATTGATCATGGACCACAGCGTCAGGCCCGCCGCGACGATCAGCAAGGCATAGCCCAGGCCAACCCACATGGTGGGCTGTGGCGGGTTCGCCAGCAGGATCACCAGCGCGACCATCTGTGCGGTTGTCTTCCATTTGCCCAGGCTAGAAACCGCCACCTGGGCTCGCGCGCCCAGTTCGGCCATCCACTCGCGCAGCGCCGACACGACGATTTCCCTGCCGATGATGATCGCGGCCGGCAAGGTCAGCCAGAGGTTCGCGTGCTCCTCGACCAGCAGCACCAACGCGACGGCCACCATCAGTTTGTCCGCGACCGGGTCGAGAAAGGCGCCGAACGGAGTGCTCTGCTGCAGTCGGCGCGCCAGATAGCCATCCAGCCAGTCGGTCAGGGCCGCCACGCTGAATACCGCGCTGGCAGCCAGATAGCTCCAGTAGAACGGGAGATAGAAAAGCAGGATGAAGATAGGTATCAGCAGCACGCGCAGTACGGTGAGCAGGTTCGGGATATTCATCGGTACCACTGATCGAAGGAATTCGGGACACAGTTTACTCACTGTGCAGAGCGGCATAAATCGACTCGGCAAGCTTTTTACTGATACCGGGCGCCTTGGCTATCTCATCGAGGCTGGCCCTGCACAGTTCCTGAAGACCGCCGAAATGCCTGAGCAGTTCGCGCCGGCGCTTCGGGCCGATACCCGGAACATCTTCCAGCGTAGACGTCCGCCGCGTCTTGCCACGCCGCGCGCGGTGACCGGTGATGGCGAAACGGTGTGCCTCGTCACGTACCTGCTGGATCAGGTGCAGCGCCGGCGAGTCTGCTGGCAGGGTGAACTCGTGCGCCGCATCGTTGAGATAGAGCGTTTCCAGCCCGGGCTTTCGAGTCACGCCCTTGGCTACGCCGAGCAGTATGAGATCCGGCACCGCCAATTCTTCCAGCACTTCGCGGGCCATGTTGAGCTGCCCCTTGCCACCGTCGACCAGCAGGATGTCCGGCAGCTTGCCCTCCCCCTCGGCCGCCTTGCGGAAGCGTCGCGACAATGCCTGGTGCATCGCCGCATAGTCATCTCCGGCGGTCACGTCCTCGATGTTGTAGCGTCGGTAGTCCGACTTGAGCGGCCCCTCCGGACCGAATACGACGCAGGAGGCCACTGTCGCCTCGCCACTGGAATGACTGATATCGAAACATTCGAGGCGCATCGGCGGCTCGTCGAGCTCCAGTGCCTCGGCCAGCGCCTCGAAACGCGCCGACAGATGCTGACGGTTGGCCAGACGTGCCGTCAGCGCCTGTTCGGCATTGGTCAGTGCCAGCTGCTGCCAGCGCGCACGAGTACCGCGCACACGGTGGGTAATCGTCAGCTCGAGGCCTCGCAGCTCGACGATGGCATCGATCAAGGTGGCGAAGTCTTCATGCACGGCATTGACGATCAACTCGCCGGGCAGATCGCGCTCGGACGCACCCAGGTAATACTGCTCGAGAAACGCCTGCAAGACCTCGCTGACGCTTTCCTCGATTGCGACCTGCGGGAAAAAATTCTTGCTGCCCAGCACGCGACCACCTCGCACGCTGATCAGATGTACGCAGGCCCCACCCGGACTCACCGTCGCCGCAACGATGTCGACGTCGCCGGAACCGCCTTCCATGCTCTGCTGGTCCTGAACCCGGCGCAGAATGCCGATCTGGTCGCGAATCTCGGCGGCGCGCTCGAAATCCAGGTTCATGGCGGCCTTTTCCATGTTGCGCGACAACTCTTCGGCCAGCGCATTACTGCGCCCTTCGAGGAACATCACCGAGTGCCGCACATCCTCGGCATACTCTTGCGGGTCGACCAGTTTCACGCAGGGCGCCTTGCAGCGCTTGATCTGGTATTGCAGGCAGGGCCGGGTGCGATTGCGGTAATAACTGTCCTCGCACTGACGCACGAAGAAAGCCTTCTGCAGCAGGCTGAGGCTCTCGCGAATGGCGCCGGCGCTTGGATAGGGGCCGAAATAACGGCCGGGTTCCTTCTTCGCGCCGCGGTGGATGCTCAACCGGGGAAATTCGCCTGCCGAGAGAAATACGTACGGATAGGATTTGTCGTCACGCAGGAGGATGTTGTAGGGCGGCCGCCACTGCTTGATCAGCGTCTGCTCGAGCAGCAGCGCCTCGGTCTCGTTCGCGGTGATGGTGGTTTCCACCTGCGCGATCTTGGCCACCAGCGCAGCGGTTTTCGGCGCCTGTCCGGTTTTGCGGAAGTAGCTGGCCAGGCGTTTCTTGAGGTTCTTGGCCTTACCGACGTAAAGCAGTTTGGCCTGCGCATCGAACATGCGATAGACACCTGGCCGGCCACTGCAGGCCGCCAGGAACGCCGAGGAATCGAAGGTTTCTGTCATCAGTTGACGGTATCGACCATCCCGTGGCGAACGGCCAACAGGGCGAGTTCGACATCACTGGTAATCGACAGTTTTTCGAAAATGCGATAGCGATAGGTGTTGACCGTCTTCGGCGAGAGGCAGAGTTTGTCGGAAATGCTCTGTACCTTCTGACAGTTGGCGATCATCAATGCTATCTGGATTTCCCGCTCCGAGAGCAGGTCGAACGGCGACTCGCTGAGTTGCGGCTGGAACGACTTCAGGGCCAGCTGCTGGGCGATCTGCGGACTGATGTAGCGCTGGCCGCCGAATACCATGCGGATCGCCTGGACCATTTCCTCCAGCGCTGCGCCCTTGGTCAGATAGCCCGCCGCGCCAGCTTGCAGCAGCCTCGTGGGAAAGGGGTCTTCTTCACAAATGGTCACGGCTATGACCTTCAGGTCTGGATAGCTGCGCAGCAGCTTGCGGGTCGCCTCGAGGCCACCGATGCCCGGCATCTTGACGTCCATCAGGACGACATCGGGCTTGAGCTCCCGGGCCTTGCGGATGGCATCTTCGCCGGAGTCCGCCTGGCCCACCACCTGCAGACCGGAGATGTCCGCCAGCATGCGGCTGATGCCCGTGCGAACCAGATCGTGGTCATCGACCACCAGCACCCTAATCAAGCAGACACCTCATTGACCGTATTGAAAGCTGGCTGGCTGCTCGCTTTTTCAGGAGCGCACTCTAACAAAAAAAACATCGATCTGGCCGATCCCGGCATAGGTAACTGACCGAGATCATGAGACTCGCGCTACAGCCGACGAACTGCATGATGAACACGGATGGACGGTCAAAGTCATACACCAAAGGGCTATATCTGGGGTAAGCCATGCTCACGTTGATCGCCGCACTGGTGCTGACGGCGACACACCTGCTGGCCGGCAAGCTACACGAGTTGCACAGGTTGCCGCGCAGTCGTTGGTTGTCAGCAGCCGGCGGCGTCGCCGTTGCCTATGTGTTCGTGCATCTGCTTCCGGAACTGGCACGCGGACAGCAGGTGATGGAGGACAGCGGACTACACCCATTGCGCTACCTGGAACATCACGCTTATCTGCTGGCCTTGATCGGCCTGGCCTGCTTCTACGGACTCGAACGGCTGATCAAGTCGCACCGCAGCGAACACCCCGACGAAGCGCCCTCGCATGCCAGCGTGTTCTGGCTGCACATCGCGGCGTTCGCCGGATACAACGCGCTGATCGGCTATGTTCTGGCGAACCGTGACCCCGGGCGAGCGCTCGAACTGATCTGGTACACCGTGGCCATGAGCCTGCACTTCATGGGCAACGATGTCGCACTTCAGCACGACCATCAACAGCTGTTCGCCCGACGCGGGCGCTGGATACTGGCGACTGCAACGCTGGTGGGCTGGGGCTTTGGAACGATCGCCGAGCTGTCCGATCTTGGCGTATCCGCCGTCACGGCATTCATCGCAGGAGCGGTCATTCTCAATGTGCTCAAGGAGGAACTGCCCTCCGAGCGAAACAGCCGCTTCGGCGCGTTCCTGCTGGGGGCGCTTGGCTACTCCTTTCTGTTGCTGCTGGCCTGAGCAATCCCGGTGGCATAGCGCAGTCGACCCAGATCTATCAGCCCGCTTCGGCGCCGCCGGTGCTGCCGTTGCCAGCCAGCAGATGGCTGAGTACCGAACGCATCTTGCCGGGCTTGACCGGCTTGTTCAGCACCGGCACGCCGCAGCCCTGCAACTGCTGGCGACACTGGTCGCTGCGGTCGGCGGTAATCATCACCACCGGCAGCGTATCAGCGAAGTGCTCGCGCACCGCCAGTACGACCTCCCAACCGGTAATACCCTGGTCGAGGTGGTAATCGGCAAGGATCGCGTCCGGCGCAACCCCGTTCAGTGCCGCCAATGCGCTCTGCTCGTCGGTGGCCGTCACTACCGTGCAGCCCCATTGCCCGAGTAGCGCGGCCATGCTGTGCAGAATGCTTTCCTCGTTGTCGATCACCAGCAGCCGCCGCCCAGGCAGCGGGTCGCCCAGTTGCGGAGCGATCACCGGTGCACTGATCCGCTCGCGAGGCACTGCCTCGGCCAAAGGCACGTCGATACTGAAAACCGAGCCGCATCCAGGCCTGGAGCGCACCAGCACGCGGTAGTCCAGCATCTTGGCGATGCGCTCGACGATGGCCAGGCCCAGCCCTACCCCGCTGCTCTTCGCGGACTTGCCGGTCCCAAGCTGGTTGAACTCGAGGAAGATCGAGTGCAGGTCCTCCTGCGGGATACCGCGGCCGCTGTCCCAGACTTCGATCCGCAGGGTCCCGGCGCGCCGCCGCGCCCCGATCAGCACGCTGCCGTGATCGGTATAGCGACAGGCATTGCTGAGGAAATTGCGCAGAATCCGTGTCAGCAGGCGGAAATCGCTCTTGATGGCATAACGGGGAATGTAGTGCTTCAGCTCGAGCCCTGCGGCGGCCGCTACTGGCTGAAACTCGGAAACCAGCGGCAGCAGGATGTCATCCAGTGGATAGACATCTATATCCGGCTTGATCGCGCTCTGATCGAGCTTCGAGATGTCGAGCAGATCGGTGAGCAGATCCTCGGCGCCCTCCAACGCCTGATGGGCACGCTCGACCAGATGCTGCTCGCTCGCTGGCAGGCTGCGCTCGCGCAATGTCGAAACCAGCAGGCGAGCCGCATTGAGCGGCTGGAGAAGATCATGGCTGGCGGCGGCAAGGTATTTATCCTTGCTCAGGTTGGCCGCCTCTGCTGCATCACGAGCTTCACGCAGTTCGCAGGTGCGCTCGGCCACGCGCTGCTCAAGCTCCTCATTGAGTTGCAGCAGGCGCAGCTGCGCCAGCTTGCGTTCGGTCACATCGGCCACGAACCCTTCCACCAGGCCTTCCTCGTCCGGCTTGAGCAAGAGGTTCATCACCACATGGATGGCACTTCCATCCTTGCGTCGCAGAAGCGTCTCGTAGCCGAACAGGCCGTGTTGCCGGCTCAAGATCTGGCGAATCCGCAACAGTTCGTCCTCGCCACCGATGAACAGGTGATGAGACAGATCGGTCAGTACCCATAGCGCCTCGTCAGGGCTGTCGTAGCCCAGCATGCGCGCCAGCGCCGGGTTCGCTGCCCGAATGCCTTCGTGCAGACTCGCCTGAAAGATGCCATGTACCGCATGCTCGAACAGCCATTTGTAGCGGTTGCGCTCGCTTTCCAGCTCTTCCAGGCGCGCCAGCAGCTCGGGGTAATGGCTTTTGCGCGCCGAATGGCTGCCGAAGCCGAGCAGTTGTGTCAGGGCCTGATGCTGGTCATCAGAGGGCTTCGGCATAAACGACCTCGACGTCCCGCTGCGTCGACGAGCGTGGATTGGTGAGAATGCAGGGATCTTGCATCGCATGCTGCGACAGGAACGGGATATCGGAAAGGTTCACGCCGTGCAGACTGAGGGTTTCCCGGAAGCCGATTCGCTGTTTGAGATCGATCAGATGCTGCACCAGCCGCTCGCGAACCTGACGGTGACTGAGCCCGCGCGCATCGATCCCGAGTGTTTCGGCGACCATCCGATAACGCTCCGGCGCGGCGTCGTAGTTGAACGCCACCACATGCTCGATCAATACCGCGTTGCAGACGCCATGCGGCAAGTCGAGGTAGCCGCCAAGGCTATGCGACATGGCATGCACGGCGCCGAGAATCGCGTTGGAGAAGGCCAGTCCGGCCTGCATGCTGCCGAGCATGATCTGTTCGCGCAGGACGATATCCGCCGGGTTGGCGATCATCTGCACCAGGTTGCCGTTGATCAAGCGCATGGCTTCCAGCGCATGCGGATCGGTCAGCGGGCCGTGGCCGGTGGAAACGAACGCCTCGATGGCATGCACCAGCGCGTCGATACCGGTACAGGCTGAAAGGAACGGGTCCATGCTGAGCGTGGTTTCCGGATCGATCAGCGAAACATCCGGCACGGCTGCCTTGCTGACGATGGAAAACTTCATCCGTTCTTCCTGGTTGGAGATGATCACGAACTGCGAGACATCCGCCGAAGTGCCCGCGGTGGTGGGAATCAGGATCAGCGGCGGGCTCGGCACTCGGAGCGTGTCCACGCCCTCGAACTCGTAGATATGACGTCCGTGGGCGGCGACGATACCGATGCCTTTGGCGCAGTCCATCGGGCTGCCGCCGCCGACCGCGACGATCACGTTACAGCCTTCGCTGCGATAAAGCTCCGCGCCCAGCATTACCTCTTCGCAGCGCGGATTGGGCGATACATCCGTAAACAGGCAGTGTGCGATGTTCTGTCGGTCGAGGCTTGCCTGCACATCGCCAACCCAGCCGGCCTTGACCACGCCGGGGTCGGAAACGACAAGCACCTTCCGCGCGCCGAAATTGGCGGCACAGTTACCGACGCTGTGGCGGCAGCCAGCGCCAAAGATGATTTCAGGGGATACGAACTTGCGCTGAAGGCTGATATTCGGGCTCATCAATGCGGCCTTTTTTATTTTTTGTAACAACGGGCACAAGCCTACTGCATTGGTTAGGTAAAGCAATGCGCCTAATGGCTGGCCGAGCCGCCCATCTAGCGCAAAGCGTCAGAGCAACTGCTGGTAGAAACGCCATTCGCGCTCCAGGGCGTCCGCGAGATTGCGTGCTTGGCGCAAACCATGGCGCTCCTCGGGATACAGGCGATATTCCACCTGGATTCCACGGCTACTCAACGCCGCCAGCATCGACTCGGTCTGTTCGGGCAGCACCACGGCGTCCTGCCCCCCCTGCAGGAAGATCACCGGCGCAGCTATACGCCCGGCGTTGTGCAAGGGCGCCCGCTCAAGAAAGCGTTCCGGCACTTGCTGCGGATCGCCGATCAGCCAATCCAGGTAGTCACCCTCGAACTTGTGTGTCACCCGGCGCAGGGCCAGCGGGTCGCTGACGCCGTACAGGCTGGCGCCGCCGCGGAACAGATCGGTAGCCGCCAATGCGCTGAGTGCGGTGAAGCCACCGGCACTGGAGCCGCGGACGAACAGCCGCTGCGGATCGACCACGCCCCGCTCCACCAGTGCCCGTGCGGCCTGACAGGCGTCTTCTACATCGACAACGCCCCACTGTTGGTGCAGGCGCTGCCGATAAGCACGCCCGAAACCACTGCTGCCGCGGTAATTGACATCCACCACGGCGAAACCACGCTGGGTCCAGAACTGGATGCGCGGATCGAACACCGGGTAGCTCGCAGACGTCGGCCCGCCATGGACGAAGACCACCAGCGGCGGCAGAGACTCGGCCTCGCCGCGGCAGTTTGCATTGGCCGGGAGGTAGAAGAAGGCATGCGCGACTTCCCCGTGCCCGGTGGCAAATTGCAAAGCCTGTGGGCGCGACAGCTGCGTGGCCGCCAGCGGCGCCACCCCGCCCGCCAGAATCTGCACGGCACCGCTGGCCCGCTCGATGGCCAGGACAGCTGGCGTGCGCTCCGGCGAACCGGCGATGCAGAACACATAGGTCGCGTCCGCAGCCAGCTGACGGCAGCGGCTGAAGCTGGTCGCCAGCTGACGCTGGCGGCCGTCGGCTGCATGCTCGAACAACAAGCCATAGCCGCTGAGCATGTGTGTCAGCAACAGACCGCCATCGGCCAGCGGCAGGTAACTGCTGGTGCCGAGCTGCCAGGGTGCCGGGGCGCAGTCGAAATCCGTGGTTTGCGCATGGCTGGAAGGAGTCACCAGCTGTCCGCCCGCCTCGACCCAGGGTTGCCAGTACCCCTGGCGGTCACCAAGACAGAACAGGCGTCCATCAGCGGCGAAGCGTGGCTGTTGCAGGGACTCACCACCCGCAGCGCCAGCCAGGCACTGCCTGTTGCCCCAATGCCCGTCGGGCATGCGTTCGGCGAGGCACAGGCGCGTCGAAGTCCAGGGCTGCTCGGGACGGTCCCATTCGATCCAGGCCAGCCGCCCGCCATCCGGACTGAGGACAGGAGACGAATAAAAATCGGCCCCCTCGACCAGAACCCGACGCTCGCCGTTTGCAATGGCCGTGCTCACCAGGCGATGGACCACGCCACCCGCCTGGTGGGACTCCTCCAGCGCCACGATTGCATTGGTGTAGCGGTCATGCTGCAGGTCACCATACCTGCAAGCTGGCTGCCGGCTCAGCACTACGGGTTGCGACGCTACATCTTCGCCGAGCGCCTGCAGGTAGATCTGCTGGTCCGCTTCGTTGACGAAGGCGAGGCCCTGCTCGGTCAGGCAGAACGCACCGCCGCCATACTCGTAGACGCGGCTGCGCACCGAGAAGTCCACCGGGGTCAGGCAACGCGTGCTTCCGGCCCGCCAGAACCACAGCGTGCAGCGCCCGTGGGCGGGATCGTACTCGTTCCAGAACAGCCCGCCCTGCCCAGCGCGCAGCTCGGCATAGTCCTGGCTGGCTGCCGCAGCTGCCTCGGCACTCCAGCTGCTGGGCCAGAAGCCGTAAGGCAGACACTCGGCGGCTGGGTTGGCAGTCGTTGAATCGTGGCTGCTGTGCGACTTCATGCCTTGAGAATCAGCCTGGAGGCCTTCTCGTTGCGCGGCTTTAGCTGATCGAGCCCCAATGCGCCGTAGTCAGCCTGATCACGGGCCGCAAGGATCTTGCCGTGATGCTCGGACTTGCTGCACACGGGGTCGGCATTGGCGGCATCACCGGTGAGCATGAAGGCCTGGCAGCGACAGCCACCAAAATCATGCTCCTTCTCGTCGCAGCTGCGGCAGGGTTCGGGCATCCAGTCGTAGCCACGGAACTTATTGAAACCGAACGAGTGCCGCCAGATGTGCTCGATGCTGTGCTCACGTACGTTAGGGAATTCCACGGGCAATTGCCTTGCACTGTGGCAAGGCAGCGCGGTGCCGTCCGGGGTGATGTCGAGAAACAGGTTGCCCCAGCCGTTCATGCAGGCCTTCGGCCGTTCTTCGTAATAATCGGGCGTCACGAAGATCAGCTTGCACGGATGGTTTTCGGCGGCGAGCTTGTCGCGCCACTCGTTGGTGATGCGCTCGGCACGTACCAGCTGCTCCTTGCTCGGCAGCAATCCGGCGCGGTTCAGTTCGGCCCAGCCGTAGAACTGGCAGGTGGCGAGTTCGACGAAATCGGCTTCGAGCTCGATGCACAGACGAATGATCTGGTCGATGTTGTCGATGTTGTGCCGATGGGTGACGAAGTTGAGCACCATCGGGTAGCCGTGTTTCTTCACCGCCCGGGCCATTTCCAACTTGTGGGCAAAGGCCTTCTTCGAGCCGGCGAGCAGGTTGTTCACTTCTTCGTCGGCGGCCTGGAAGCTGATCTGGATATGGTCCAGGCCGGCCTCGGCGAAGCTGGCGATTTTCTCTTCGGTCAGGCCGATGCCCGAAGTGATCAGGTTGGTGTAGTAGCCGAGTCCGCGTGCAGCCTCGATCAGCTCGGCCAGGTCCTGGCGCACCAGCGGTTCGCCACCGGAGAAGCCCAGCTGTGCCGCGCCCATCTCGCGTGCCTGGCGGAACACCTCGATCCATTCGGCGGTGCTCAGCTCGTCGTGGCTGCGGGCGAAGTCCAGCGGGTTGGAGCAATACGGGCATTGCAGCGGGCAGCGATAGGTCAGCTCAGCCAGCAGCCAGAGCGGAGGGCCGGGCTCGTAGCCGGGCTTAGCGTAGCTCGATCCAGAACCGTTCAACGGCAACCTCCAGGAACGCGACAATATCTTCTTGAATCCCTTCAGCCTCGGGATAGCGGGCCTGCAGATCGGCGACGATGGCGCCTACGCTGCGCACGCCATCAACCTCGGTAAGAACCGCCGCAGCGCTCTCGTTGAGTTTGATCATGCCTTCGGGATAGAGCAACACATGGCAGTTCTGCGCCGGTTCCCATTGAAAGCGGAAGCCGCGGCGAAACGCCGGAACCTGGGTCAATTGGATTTCGCTCATGTCTTTTCTCGTCAATGGGCGGGCCGGCGTCAATCAGGTCCTGGAGGTGGTGGGCTGAAGCCCACCCTGCTGGGCGCGGAGCCACCGTCCGGCCCTGGTCAGAAGCTGATTCCCTTGTGCCAGACGCGCTCGCGGGTCACGGTATGGTATGGCGGACGATCCAGCTCGTAGGCCATGCTCATCGCGTCGAGCATGCTCCAGAGTACGTCGAGCTTGAACTGCAGGATTTCCAGCATGCGCTCCTGGGATTCGCGGGTGCGGTAGTGATCCAGGGTGATACGCAGACCATGTTCGACGTCACGACGGGCCTCTTTCAGGCGCTTGCGGAAATAGTCGTAGCCCGACGCATCAATCCATGGGTAGTGCTGCGGCCAGCTGTCCAGACGCGATTGGTGGATGGTCGGAGCGAAGAGTTCGGTCAGGGAACTGCTGGCCGCTTCCTGCCAGCAGGCACGCCGGGCGAAGTTGACGTAGGCATCCACGGCGAAACGCACGCCAGGCAGGACCAGCTCCTGCGACAGCACCTGCTCGCGATCCAGCCCGACGGCTTCGGCCAGCCGCAACCAGGCTTCGATACCGCCCTCCTCGCCCGGTGCACCGTCGTGATCGATGATTCGCTGAATCCACTCGCGACGCGTGTCACGGTCCGGGCAGTTGGCCATGATCGCGGCATCCTTCACCGGAATGCAGACCTGGTAATAGAAACGGTTGGCGACCCAGCCCTGGATCTGTTCACGCGTCGCCTGCCCGGCGTACATGGCCCGATGGAACGGGTGATGGATATGGTAGTACTCGCCCTTGGCGCGTAGTGCCTGTTCGAATTCCGCAGAGCTCATGGCTGGCAGGATCATGGCAGTGTCGTTCCTTTTCTTGTCGTTCCGGTGTTCGTGAAGCGGCGTGGGTGGCAGCCTGGAGCCCTCGTTCAGAGCTACAGCTCGATGTCCATGCCATCGAAGGCGACTTCGATCCCGTGCTCGCCGAGTATCTCGCGCTCGACGGAATCCTCGTCGAGGATCGGGTTGGTGTTGTTGATGTGGATGAGAACCTTGCGCACGGCAGGCATGCCATCCAGCACTTCGATCATGCCGCCCGGGCCACGCTGCTGCAGGTGCCCCATCTCGCTGCCGAGCTTGGTGCCCACCTCGCGCACCAACATCTCGTCGTCGCGCCACAGCGTTCCGTCGACCAGCAGGCAATCGGCCTGGCGCATGGTGGCGAGCAGTTCGTCGCTGACCTTGCCCAGCCCCGGCGCATAGAACAGCGTTCCGCCGGTGTTGCGGTCTTCGATGAGCAGCCCGATGTTGTCACCCGGATGCGGATCGTTGCGGTGCGGCGAATAGGGCGGTGCCGAGCTGCGCAAAGGAACCGGCGTGATATGCAGGTTCGGGCAGCAGGGAATGGTGAAACTGCCGGCCAGGGCGATGGGGTTCCATTTCAGCCCGCCGTTCCAGTGCTCCAGCATATTGAACAGCGGAAAGCCACTGGTCAGATCCTGGTGGACCATTTCGGTACACCAGACTTCGTGCGGACAGCCCTCGCGCAACGTCAGCAGGCCGGTGGTATGGTCGATCTGGCTGTCCAGCAGGACGATGGCACCGATGGCGGTATCGCGCGGCGCCCGGGCAGGCTGCAGGGTCGGAAACGATTCGAGCTGCGCACGGATGTCCGGCGAAGCATTGCACAGGATCCAGTCGACGCCGTTGTCGCTGATGGCGATCGAAGACTGGGTACGCGCCCGGGCATTGAGCGTGCCGGCACGCAAGCCTGCACAGTTGGCGCAGTTGCAGTTCCATTGCGGAAAACCTCCGCCCGCAGCGGAACCGAGAATTCGGATGAACATGGACAGCCCCCAAAAGCGAAGCCCCGGCCGAAGCCGGGGCTGATCGATCAACGGTTTGCGAAGTACATGGTGACTTCGAAACCAATACGCAGGTCGGTGAAAGCGGGTTTAGTCCACATGGGTCGGTCCTCTTGTTATGGCGCCGGAGTATTCCGACACCCCAATTAAGCCCCCTGTTCTGCCTGAAGCAGAATGGTACTTTGGAAGGAGACAGCGCCGTGCCTTGGTAGTGCCCGACAGGCGGCTGCATTGAATTGGCGTCTCAGGTGCCAGCTAACGCCTGCTCATGCCCGGGTGTCAACCCGGACGCTGTGCGGGCCGATCATTGGCGTTGCGCCAAGCCAGCTCATTGGTGATCGTCGCCATGGGAGCGAACATGGCGCCATCGAACTCGTTCAACGCCAGGCCCCGTTGGATACGCTGCGGCCAGTCGTTGTTGGCCAGTGCTGCCTTGCCGATGGCGATAAGATCCATCTCGCCACGGGCGAGCATGCCCTCCGCCTGCTCGCCGGTCACGATACCACCGTTGCCGATCAGCGGGATCGAGACGCTGCCGCTGGCGATCGCAGCGAAGCTCGGCCCGTCGCCGAACGCCGGGGCCGCAGCGTCGGGCTCGGTGACGTGGAGGTAGTCGAGGCCGGCCGCAGCCAAAGTGGTGAAACGCTGCCGGGCTTCGTCCACCCCGCCCTGCCATTTCATTCGGCCGTCGCACACCATACTCTGGGACAGTCGCATGCCCACCACGAAGTCGCTGCCCACCTCGGCCCGCACTGCGCTGATCACAGCCAGTGGCATGCGCAAGCGCTCGAGGAAATCGCCGCCCCAACGATCGTCGCGCTGGTTGAACTCGGCACTGATGAACTCGTGCAACAGATAGCCATTGGCAGCATGGAGCTCGACGCCGTCGAAGCCCGCCTCGCGGGCATGACGCGCCGCCAGGGCAAATCCGGTGATGGCCTGTTGAATTTCCTCTTCGCTCATTTGCGCCGGGGTCGCGTAGGGACCTTCGCCGCCATAGAGCGTCAGTTGGGAGCCGCTGGGCTGCACGGCTGAAGGGGCGACATGCCGCGCATGGTGGATGTTGCCCTGGGCCTGCGCACCGCCATGCATGAGTTGAGCGATGAAGGCCGCACCGGCATCGTGCACGGTTTGGACCACCAGCCGCCAGCTGTCGCGGTGCGCCTCGGTGGCAAGTCCGGGCTGATTGAAGTAGCCCTGGCTGTAAGCGGTATCGGTATAGACGCCCTCACTGATGATCAGGCCGAAACCGCCCCTGGCGAACGACGCGTAGTAGTCACGCATCAACTCGTTGGCGGTGCCCTCTGCTTCGGCGCTGACGCGGGTCATGGGCGCGACGACCGCACGATTGCGCAGGCTCAGGTGCTTCAACGAATAGGGCTCAAGCAGTTGCGACATGGTGATTTCCTCATCCTTCCGACATGTGGGCGATGCAGATGTGAGACGTGTCGGCGGCCGGGAGTTCGATGCTCGCGATGGCTGGTTTCCCTCGGGTATAAAAAAACGCGGCCGAAGCCGCGTTGCGATAGGAACCTTGCGCTCGGTTCGAAAGGGGATTCATACAGAAGCGGCGCGGGTCCCTGCACATGACGTGCCTAGCAAAAAACCGGCGCGCTGGAGCACACGCGCCGGGGCCCTCATCAGAAGAAGCCGAGCGGGTTGATGTCGTAGCTGACCAACAGGTTCTTGGTCTGCTGATAGTGGTCGAGCATCATCTTGTGGGTCTCGCGGCCGACGCCGGACTTCTTGTAGCCACCGAAGGCGGCATGCGCCGGGTACAGGTGATAGCAGTTGGTCCAGACGCGACCGGCCTTGATGCCACGACCCATGCGATAGGCACGATTGATATCGCGGGTCCAGACGCCGGCGCCCAGGCCGAACTCGGTGTCGTTGGCAATCGCCAGGGCTTCAGCTTCGTCCTTGAAGGTCGCGACACCGACCACGGGTCCGAAGATCTCTTCCTGGAACACGCGCATCTTGTTATGACCCTTGATCAGGGTCGGCTGCACGTAATAACCGGAGGCCAGGCCGCCCTCAAGCTTCTCGGCGGCGCCGCCGGTGAGAATCTGCGCGCCTTCCTGCTGGGCGATCTCCATGTAGGAGAGGATCTTGTCGAACTGCTGCTCGGAGGCCTGGGCGCCGACCATGGTGTCGGTATCCAGCGGATTGCCGCGTTTGATCGCCTTGATCTTCTTCATCACCACTTCCATGAAGGGTTCGAAGATCGACTCCTGAATCAACGCGCGCGACGGGCAGGTGCAGACCTCGCCCTGGTTGAAGAAGGCCAGTACCAGACCTTCGGCGGCCTTCTCGATGAACGCAGGCTCGGCATTCATGATGTCTTCGAAGAATATGTTCGGGCTCTTGCCGCCCAGTTCGACCGTGCTCGGAATGATGTTCTCGGCCGCGCAACGCATGATGTGGGCACCGACCGGAGTGGAACCGGTGAAGGCGATCTTGGCGATGCGGGTGCTGGTGGCCAGCGCCTGGCCAGCTTCCTTGCCGAAGCCCTGCACGATGTTCAGCACGCCCGGCGGCAGCAGATCACCGATCACTTCGACGAACACCATGATCGACAGCGGAGTCTGCTCGGCGGGCTTGAGCACGATGCAGTTACCGGCAGCCAGGGCCGGAGCCAGTTTCCAGGCTGCCATCAGCAGCGGGAAGTTCCACGGGATGATCTGTCCTACAACGCCCAGCGGTTCATGGAAGTGATAGGCCGCGGTGTGCTCGTTGATCTCGGCGGCGCTGCCTTCCTGGGCACGGATGCAGCCAGCGAAGTAGCGGAAGTGGTCGGCAGCCAGTGGCACGTCCGCGTTCAGCGTTTCACGCACAGCCTTGCCGTTGTCCCAGGTTTCAGCGACGGCGAGCTTTTCCAGGTTGGCTTCGATGCGATCGGCGATCTTCAGCAGGATGTTGGAGCGGTCCTGGACAGAAGTGCGACCCCAGGCATCGGCAGCCGCGTGGGCGGCATCCAGTGCGCGCTCGACGTCTTCAGCGCCCGAACGCGGGAACTCGGCGATCACTTCACCGTTCACCGGCGAAGTGTTGACGAAATACTCACCTTTGACCGGCGGAACGAATTCACCACCGATGTAGTTGCCGTAGCGTGGCTTGAAGGAAACGACGGCGCCTGGGGTACCGGGCTGGGCGTAGATCATGATGGGCCTCTCTTCTGCTTGTCGGAGCCTGCGCCGGGAAGTGCGCAGGACATGGACCGATCTTAGGCAGCGCGGTCTTGGCTCCGGTATGCACCCATGGCAGCGGAGGACTCCTCATTTGGTAGTAGATGCCAAGGCGCAAGGGCAGGCGTGAAGGCTGTTTGACGGGTACGTCAGATGCTCGATCCGGCGCAAAAAAAAGCACACAGGTTAGGGCGTTTCCGGCAACTCAAAATTGACCATGCACAAGGGCGTCCTGACGCATAGCAAAAGCTTTTCCAACATCGAGAAAATACGACCAAAAGCGGAAAAAAGCGACCTGAAAGTCCTATTAGGTACCACTAAAAAGCGCCTTAGCTTCGACCTGCAACATCATGTTCACCCTAGCTAACCGATTGAGGAGATACGCCATGCAGTGGATCAATCCGGACTTCTGCGACCTGCGACTGGGCTTCGAAGTCACCGCGTACGTATACGTGCGCTGAGTCCCGGGCCGGCGCGAAGGTCAGACCTTCGCGCCGGTCGAGCGAGGAAAAATGGATATGACGACAACGACGAACATATCACCGGCCAGCTGCTACGAGATTCGTCCACCCTTCCTGTTCCGCTGGGAAGAATCACAGCAGGCCCACGTGCTGCTCTACCCCGAAGGTATCGTGAAGCTGAACGCCACCGGGGGCGAAATACTGAAGCGTTGTGACGGCACTACCAGTGTTGCCGAGCTGATCGAGCAGTTGAGCCATCACTACCACGCATCCGATATCGACGCGATCTGCGCAGGCGTGCTGAACTTCCTGGAGGTATCCCATGGCAAAGGCTGGATCCGAGCTAAGGCTTGATGGCAGCGGCAACCCGGTTTGGGTGCTGCTGGAGCTGACCTACCAATGCCCGCTGCAGTGCGTGTTCTGCAGCAATCCGCGCGACTTCGCCGACTACCGCCAGGATGAGCTGAGTACCGCGGAATGGATTGACGTGATGGCTCAGGCCCGCGCCATGGGCGCCATGCAGATCGGCTTTTCCGGAGGCGAGCCCACGCTGCGCAAGGACCTCGAGACGCTGGTCGCTGAAGCCGACCGCATAGGTTACTACACCAACCTCATTACCTCGGGTATCGGCCTGACCGAAGCGCGCTTGCGCGCGCTGAAGCATGCCGGGTTGCGACACGTCCAGCTCGGCTTTCAATCCACCGATCGCGGCGTGGCGCGCCAACTGGCCGGTGTCGATGCCTGGGAGCGCAAGCTCGGCATGGCGCGGCTGATCAAATCCATGGACTTCCCCATGGTGCTGAACGTGCCGATCACTCGGCAGAACATCGGCCAGGTACCGGACATCATCGAATTTGCCGTGGCACTCGGGGTGGAATACCTCGAGCTGGCGAATGTCCAGTACTACAACTGGGCGTTGCTCAACCGCGAGCACCTGATGCCGAGCCACGCCGAACTGCAGCGCGCCGAGGCCGAGGTGCACGACGCCCGTGAACGCTACGGCGATCGTCTGACGATTTTCTTCGTCATCCCCGACTATTACGAAGGCCGCCCGAAGGCCTGCATGAACGGCTGGGGCGCCATTCATGTGACCATCGCGCCGAACGGCAACGTGCTGCCTTGCTCCCAGGCAAGCAACTTCCAGGATCTCAACTTCCCCAACGTACGCCAGCAACGGCTTGAGCAGATCTGGCATGACTCACCGGTATTCAACCTCTACCGCGGCGATGCCTGGATGCCCGAGCCCTGTCGCAGTTGCGACGAGAAGGATAAAGATTTTGGCGGCTGCCGCTGCCAGGCCCTGCTGCTGACCGGCAACGGCGCCAACAGCGATCCGGCGTGCAGCAAATCACCGCATCATCAGTTGATTCGCCAGGCCGTCGAACTGGCGCAGGATGCCACGCGTCCCAGTGGCGCGCTGATCACAAGACAGGCCAGCCAAGGGGTGGAAATTGAAACTGCCCCATGACTCCCTTGCCGGCACCATCGGCGCCGGCCTCACGCTGACGTTTGGCTGCTACCTGCTGCTGTGCGTTCTGGTCTAGAAGGCGCTCCGATGTCACTGTCCCTGCTCGATGTACTCGCCCGCTACGCGCACCTGTTGTTCGCACTGGTCTGGGTCGGCCACAACTATGCCAACTTCATACAAAATACGCGCTTCGTGCCGCTGCAGAACGGCATCGACACCGCCGCGCTGAACCGCGATCTGGAAGCACGGATGAAGCGTGAGCACGGCATCTTCCGCTACGCATCCGTAGTGGTCTGGGTGTCCGGCATGTCCATGCTCTGGCAACGCGGTTGGCTGCTCGATGCCCTACTGCTGCAGGGCCCGCTGGCGGTGATTGGCCTTGGTGCCTGGATCGGCACGCTGATGCTGCTCAACCTCTGGCTGGTGCTCTGGCCGCATCAGAAGAAACTGCTCGGATTCGTCCCGGCGACATTGGAGGAACGGGTGCGCTGCTCAAGAATTACCTTCCTATCCTCGCGCAGCAACACGATTCTCTCTTTTCCTCTGCTGTTCCTGATGGCGGCAAGCGGTCATGGCCTTCATCTCTTTTGAGCAACCCGAACGTTACAATTTCGCGGCCGGCCCCGCGATGTTGCCAGCCGAAGTGCTGGAACAGATTCGCGAGGAGCTACCCGACTGGCGAGACACTGGCCACTCCCTTCTGGAAGAGCCGTTCACCAGCCCCGCTTTCAAGCAACTGATGGCCGAGACAGAACAAGAGCTGCGTTCGCTACTGGCGATTCCTCGGCACTATCGCGTGCTGTTCCTGCACGGCGGTGCCTCAGCCCAATTCGGCCTGCTGCCGCTCAACCTGCTGCAACCCGGGCAGAGCGCCGACTATCTGGAAAGCGGCCACTGGGCGCGCAAGGCGATTGCCGAAGCACGCCGTCATGCACCCGTGAACGTCATCGCCAGTGGTGCAGAGCAGGATTTCACCGCCCTGCCCTCATCCGAATACTGGTGCCTCGATCCAGACGCCGGCTATTGCCACATCACCAGCAACGAAACGGGCAACGGCCTGCAACTTCCGGACTTTCCGGAACTGCCTGTACCGCTGGTGGCGGACATGACCTCAGATTTCCTTACCCGACCGCTTCCTGTCGAGCGCTTCGGGCTGATCTATGCCAGTACGCAGAAGAACCTCGGCGTCGCCGGGCTGTGCGTGGTGATCGTACGCGACGACCTCCTGCGCGCACCTCCACGCGGACTGCCCGCTGCGTTCAGTTACGCAGTGCAAGCCAAACAGCAGAGTCGATTCAATACACCGCCGACCTTCGCACTCTATGTCGCCGGGCTGATGCTGCGCTGGATAGCAAGACGTGGCGGGCTGCCAGCGATGGCCGAGATGGCTGATGCCCGCAGCCGGCAACTTTATCGTTATATCGACTCGAGCGGCCTCTACCTGTGCCGGCAAACTCATGCCCACCGCTCGATGATCAACGTGTGTTTTCAACTCGCTGATGACCGACTGCTCGAGCGGTTCATCGCCCAGGCAGCAAATGCCGGACTTGCAAACCTGCAGGGCCACAGCGCCGTAGGCGGCGCCCGAGCCAGTCTCTACAACGCCATGCCGGCATTGGGCGTGGCCCGGCTGGTGGAGTTCATGAAAGAGTTCGAACATGATCACGGCTGACCGATTCCATCTTCGCGCCCTGCGCAACCACCTCACGCAGCAACTGGCGCTGCATGTCTCCAGCATGGCCTGCCGCATGGCTGGGCCGGGCGTACGAATCGGCCGACCGGTTACGGCTATGGGATTGCAGTTTTGCTCGCCCGTCGGGCTTGCCGCAGGCTTCGATCGCGACAACCGACTGGGACGACGGGTCTCCGTACTGGGCTTCGGCTTCAACGAGGTAGGCAGTCTTGGCGCAGAGGGCGTTGCAGCGTTGAAATCTGCCAATGACGGTACTGCAAGGCTCGGCATCAATCTCACGCTGGATTCCCGGCAATCGCCCGCACAAGCTTGCAAGGTGCTGCGCGATGCCTGGCCTCACGCGGACTATCTGATGTTGAACCTGATGGGGCCAGCCAGCAGGCCGCTGCTGCAGGAGCATGCACTATTGCGGCAGATGCTCGTCGCGCTTCGACACGAACAGCACCAGTTGAACCGAGCCGGCGCCCGCAGCGTTCCGTTGGCGGTCAAGCTGCGCTGCCTGCCGGGGCAGGCGCCCCTCATGCAGGCCGACATGCTGCTGGAACTGGGCTATGACGGACTTCTCGCGGCACACGACCCTGGCCCTCCGGCGACACGCCAGCGCTACCGGGACTGGCAGCAAGAGCACCGGCAACGGCAGGCCTGTGACCAGATCGAGCAACTGCAAGGACTGTGCGGGACTGTGCGGGACCGAGCTGACCCTCATGTCGGTAGGCGGCATCCAGACCGCCACCCATCTGCGGATGCGCATGGACGCTGGTGCCCGGCTGGTTCAGGTCCATGCAGCGCTTGGACGCCAGGGCCCATGGCTGGCAGCGCGACTGCTACAGCCGGTCCCGATCTGAAAAGAAAACGCCCCGAACCGGTCGGGGCGCTTGGTGCTCCATGCCATTACCAGAACGCATGCGCTTGAAGGCCCATGCGCGTCTGCCGGCGGCAATCAGAATCGCTCGATTTCCGCCTCGGCTTGCAGCTTCTGGCGGAACGCCGCGAAGTCCTGCTGCCCCATGCGGGATGCAAGGAAACGCCGGTAGTTCAGCTTCTCTTCGTCGGTTAGCGCAGTCTCAGGCTCGTTGACGCCGTTGAGTCGAACTACAACGTAGTCACCGTTGCCAAGCGCCACTCCGGCATAGCTCGGCTTGTCCTGATCCGCAGGATGCGGCATGCGGAAGACCTCCTGCAACAGCGCAGGCGCAACACCTTCCTGGCTTCGCGTCGCAGCCTCGATCGCCTGCCATTGACCGTCCGCCTGTTGACCGTTGCGCAAATCGGCCAGCAGACGCTCGCCCTCGCTGCGAGCACGCTCGGCGGCCAGGTTCTGCTGAAGCTGCTGGACGATATCGTCACGCACATCGGCAAGCGGAATGGCCGCGGGCTGAAGGTGCTCTTTCACGCGCAGCGCGATGGACGTGTCGGGATCGAGTTCGATGACGCTGCTGTTTGCCCCATCGACCAGGACCTCTTCGCTGAAGGCAGCTTGAATGACCTGGCGATTGGCAGCGATGCCGTCCCCACCGTCACGCCCGAAGGCTTCGGTAGCCTGCACCATCAGACCGAGGTCCTGGGCCGGCTGGCTCAGGTCCGCAGCTTCGAACGCAGCGTCTTCAAGCTGCTTGCTGGCTTCGACGAAACGCTGCTCGACCTGCTGTGCCTTGAGCTCGCGCACCAGCTCCGGCCGCATGTTCTCGAGCGGCGGGACTTCGGGCGACTGAACCCCCAGCAGCTTGATGATGTGCCAGCCGAATTCGGACTTTACCGGTGCCGAAACCTGTCCTTCGTTCAATGCATACAGCGCATCTTCGAAAGCCGGGTCATACACGCCCGGCCCGGCGAAGCCCAGATCGCCGCCCTCGTTGGCGGAGCCCGGATCCTGCGAAACTTCCTTGGCGACAGCGGCGAACTCTTCACCCGCCTTCAGCCGCGCAGCTATTTCATCGATCTTGGCCTTGCCTTCGTCGTCACTCAACTCAGCGCCGGTTTCGATGAGAATGTGAGCGGCGCGACGCTGCTCGGCCAGGTTGGCGATCTGCTTCTGATACAGATCCTGCAGCTCCTCGTCCGAAACCTCGACCTGATCGAAGAACGACTCTTTCTTCAACTCGACATATTCGACGATGACCTGCTCGGGCGTACGGAAACGCTCGGCGTTGGCGTCGTAGTATTCCTTGATCTGCTCGTCACTGACATCGATCGTCTCGCGCTGCGCAGGCACGGTAAGCGTTGCGAAATCGCGCGTCTGCGTTTCCAGGCGAGCAAAACTCTCCACCTGCTGATCCGTCACGAAACCGGTCCCGGAAATGCCCGCTCGCAGTTGCCCGATCAGCATTTCCTGCTCGAGGAGCTGACGGAACTGAACGCGCGAATAGCCCATCTGCTGCAGGACCTGGTCGAAACGCGCCGCATTGAAGGCGCCTTCGACCTGAAATTCGGGCGTCTGCAGTATCAGTTGGTCGAGCGCCTCGCGGGAGAAAGCGAAGTCAGCGTTTTTGGCGCCCTGCAGAAGCAGCATGCGCTCGATCAACGAACCCAGCGCTGCGTCGCGCAGAAGCCGATCGTCGAGCAGGGACGGATCGAAGTCCCTGCCAAGCTGCTGGGCCAACTGGCGGCGCTGCATGTTCATCGCCTGATCGAGATCGTAACGGGAAATCTCCTCGCCATTGACCTCTGCCGCATTCTGGCTGTTGCTGGCAGCATTGAAGATGGCATCGAAGCCGGTTAGCGCAAGCAGCACCACGATGACGCCAATGATTGTTTTGGCTATCCAGCCTTGTGAATTGTCCCTGATGTTCTGAAGCATGCGACCCCCAGGAGTCTGCGGCGCGACGGGATGCGCAACGCGTGGAAACCGGATAAAAGAAAGGCGCATCCAGGGATGCGCCTTCTCGGAGCTTGTGGAGCGTTGGGCTTATCCCCCAAGCCAGGTTGCAGCAGGCCTGGCCTGTTCTGCAACCGCCCCAAGCCAGAGCAGCGCAAGCTGACTGGCCGGGTAAAAACGCTTAGTTGACAGCGTCTTTCAGAGCCTTGCCAGCTTTGAAACCCGGGATCTTGGCGGCAGCGATGTTGATCGGCTTGCCAGTCTGCGGGTTGCGGCCAGTGCGCGCAGCGCGCTCCTTGACAGCGAAAGTACCGAAACCAACCAGTACCACGGAGTCGCCAGCCTTCAGGGCGCCGGTGACGGATTCGATTACTGCATCCAGCGCGCGGCCAGCAACAGCTTTTGGGATATCAGCAGATGCAGCGATGGCATCGATCAGTTCCGACTTGTTCACTCTAAGTCCCCTTATTTCTGTTGAGTCGTATCTTTAATTTGCGGGTGTAGGCAAAGCGGTGCTAGACGGCTATGACACAAGAGGCCGATTAAACAAGGGCACCTGAAATGTGTCAACGTGGCCTTCCAGACTAATGCGTGCTGATTCGCTCCTTGGAATCAGACTCGCGCTTGTCATCCTTTGCAACAATCTCGGGAGCCGCATCGGGCAAGGGCTCCGGCGCGTATTGCAGCGCAATTTGCAGGACCTCGTCAATCCACTTGACCGGTTTAATCTGCAGGTCTCGCTTAATATTTTCAGGAATCTCTTTCAGATCACGCTGATTTTCTTCCGGGATGATCACCGTCTTGATCCCGCCGCGGTGAGCCGCAAGAAGTTTCTCCTTCAATCCACCAATGGCAAGGACTTGTCCGCGCAATGTAATTTCCCCGGTCATTGCGACATCGGCGCGCACCGGAATTTGAGTCAACGCGGAAACCAGCGCCGTGCACATGCCGATGCCCGCACTCGGTCCGTCCTTCGGTGTTGCGCCTTCCGGCACGTGGATATGGATGTCCTGCTTCTCATGGAAATCTACCGCTATTCCAAGGCTGGCAGCACGGCTGCGAACGACCGTAAGCGCTGCGGTTATCGACTCTCCCATGACCTCGCCCAGCGAGCCGGTCTTGGTCAGACGCCCCTTGCCGGGCACCACGGCAGCCTCGATCGTCAGCAACTCACCACCAACCTGGGTCCATGCCAGCCCAGTCACCTGCCCTATCTGATCCTGCAACTCTGCGAGGCCATAGCGGAACTTGCGAACGCCCAGGAAATGCTCCAGCGATTCGGCGTCCACGGTCACATGGAAGCGCTTTTCCGCCGCATGCTCCTTCACCACCTTGCGGCAGACCTTCGCCAGCTGGCGCTCCAGGCTGCGCACGCCCGCCTCACGAGTGTAGTAGCGAATGATGTCCCTGATTGCCGCTTCGTGGAAATCAAGCTCTGCCGTCTTGAGCCCGTTGGCCTGTATCTGTTTGGGTGCCAGGTAGCGCGTCGCGATGTTGACCTTTTCGTCCTCGGTGTAGCCGGGAAGCCTGATGACCTCCATGCGATCGAGCAAAGGCGCCGGGATGTTCATCGAGTTCGCAGTGCACAGGAACATGACATCCGACAGATCGTAATCGACTTCCAAATAGTGATCGTTGAAATTGTGATTCTGTTCCGGATCGAGCACCTCGAGCAGCGCCGAAGCGGGATCACCGCGCATGTCGCTACCCATCTTGTCGATCTCGTCGAGCAGGAACAACGGATTACGAACCCCGACCTTGGTCATTTTCTGGATCAAACGACCCGGCATGGAGCCGATGTAGGTGCGCCGGTGGCCACGAATCTCGGCTTCATCGCGCACGCCCCCCAGTGCCATGCGGACGAACTTGCGATTGGTCGAACGAGCGATGGACTCGGCAAGAGAAGTCTTGCCTACACCGGGCGGACCGACCAGGCAGAGCACCGGCCCCTTGAGCTTCTTGACCCGCTTCTGTACCGCCAGATACTCGAGGATGCGATCCTTGACCTCCTCCAGGCCATAATGGTCGGCGTCGAGCACTTCCTCGGCCTTGGCCAGATCCAGGCGCACCTTACTCGCAGCCTTCCACGGCACGTTTACCAGCCAGTCGATATAGGTACGAACCACCGTGGCCTCAGCCGACATTGGTGACATCTGCTTGAGCTTGTTGAGCTCAGCCTGAGCCTTGGCATAGGCATCCTTGCTCAGACCGGCATTCTCGATGCGCTTTTTGAGGTCATCGATCTCGTTGTGCCCTTCGTCGATATCGCCGAGTTCTTTCTGGATGGCCTTCATTTGCTCATTCAGGTAGTACTCGCGCTGGCTGCGCTCCATCTGCTTCTTCACGCGCCCGCGGATGCGCTTCTCGACCTGTAGCAGGTCGATTTCGGCGTCCAACAAGGCCAGGACGTGCTCAACACGGGCAGGCAGCTCGGTTATCTCAAGGATTTCCTGCTTCTGCTCGATCTTCAGGGCCATGTGCGCCGCCATGGTGTCGACCAGACGAGCGGGCTCGTCGATGCTGCTCAGGGACGACAGCACTTCAGCCGGAACCTTCTTGCCCAACTGCACATATTGCTCGAACTGGCTAAGCAGGCTGCGAGTGAACACCTCGGATTCCCGCGAATCGACCTCTGCCTCTTCGATCAGCGCAACTTCTGCACGGCAGTGGCCGTCGTCCTCGATAAATCGCTCGATCACGCCACGCTGCTCGCCCTCCACCAGCACCTTGACCGTTCCGTCAGGCAACTTCAAAAGCTGCAGCACCGTGGCCACCGTACCGACGCGGTACAACGCATCTTCGACCGGATCGTCATCAGCCGGATTCTTCTGAGCCAGCAACAGGATCTGCTTGTCGCCAGACATGGCCGACTCGAGGGCCTCGATCGATTTCTCACGGCCAACGAAAAGCGGTATCACCATGTGCGGGTAGACCACCACATCGCGCAGCGGCAAAAGGGGCAATTCGATGGTTGTCTTCATAAATTCAGCTCTACGACGGCCATACGGCGGTAAACGGACGGGGCAACACCCTTTCAGCAAAGATGAGGGCGTGCATCGCAAAAAACAAGGCGACGTACAAATGCAAAGGGGCCCGCAGGCCCCTTCCTTCAATCAAACCTCAGGCGCAGCCTTAGCTGGCGGCTCGCTGTTCTCGTAAATCAGTAATGGCTGGGATGTGCCTTCGATCACGCTTTCATCGATGACCACCTTGCTGACATCCTTCTGCGAAGGAATCTCATACATGGTATCCAGCAATACGCCTTCAAGAATCGAGCGCAGGCCCCGCGCACCGGTCTTTCGCTCAAGTGCACGATGGGCCACGGCCTTCAGTGCATCCGAACGGAATTCGAGATCCACACCTTCGAGTTCGAACAGCTTCGCGTACTGCTTGGTCAGCGCATTCTTCGGCTCGGTGAGAATCTGGATCAGCGCGGCCTCGTCGAGTTCATCGAGCGTGGCGATAACCGGCAGACGGCCAACGAATTCCGGAATAAGACCGAACTTGACCAGATCATCAGGCTCTACGGCACGCAGCGCTTCACCAATCTTCTTGCCTGGGTCCTTGCTGCGAACCTCGGCATTGAAGCCGATACCGCCCCGGGTCGAACGCCCCTGAATCACCTTTTCCAGGCCGGCGAAAGCTCCACCACAGATGAACAGGATATTGCGCGTATCGACCTGCAGGAATTCCTGCTGCGGGTGCTTGCGCCCGCCCTGCGGTGGCACGGACGCAACGGTACCTTCGATCAGCTTGAGCAGCGCCTGCTGCACGCCTTCGCCCGAAACATCGCGGGTGATCGACGGATTGTCGGACTTGCGTGAGATCTTGTCGATTTCATCGATATAGACGATGCCCATCTGGGCCTTTTCTACATCGTAATCGCACTTCTGCAGCAGCTTCTGAATGATGTTCTCGACATCCTCACCCACGTAACCCGCTTCGGTGAGCGTGGTGGCATCGGCGATGGTGAACGGAACATTGAGCAGGCGAGCCAGCGTTTCGGCCAGCAGCGTCTTACCTGAACCGGTGGGACCGATCAGCAGAATGTTGCTCTTGCCCAGCTCGACTTCTTCTTTCTTGTCGCGCTGGTTCAGACGCTTGTAATGGTTGTAAACAGCCACTGCCAGGATCTTCTTCGCGCGCTCCTGACCAATGACGTACTGGTCGAGAATGCCGCTGATCTCCTTGGGCGCAGGCAGTTTGTGCGCACTGCTCTCGGCCTGCGCTTCCTGCACCTCCTCGCGGATGATGTCGTTGCACAGGTCGACGCACTCGTCGCAGATGAAAACGGAGGGCCCGGCGATCAACTTGCGTACTTCATGCTGGCTTTTGCCGCAAAAAGAGCAATAGAGCAGTTTGCCGGAATCCTCGCCGTTGCGGGTGTCAGTCATTCGATCGATCCAATCGGGAAGGCTTGAAACACAAGATGAAGGCAATCGTGGGCTTTTTCAAGCCCACGCAGCAGCCGGATATCGCAGGCTGCGAAGATCAGGCCGTCAGTTGACGCTGAGTCAGAACCTGGTCGATCAGCCCGTACTTGACGGCCTCATCGCCACTCATGAAGTTGTCGCGGTCGGTGTCGCGAGCGATCACATCCATCGGCTGGCCGGTGTGATGAGCCAGCACCTTGTTCAGGCGCTCGCGAATGGTGAGTATCTCGCGCGCGTGAATCTCGATGTCCGAAGCCTGACCCTGGAACCCTCCCAGCGGCTGGTGGATCATCATCCGCGAGTGTGGCAAGCAGTAACGCTTGCCAGCTGCACCGCCGGCCAGCAGCAAAGCCCCCATGGAGCAGGCCTGACCGATGCAGATTGTCGACACGTCCGGCTTGATGAACTGCATGGTGTCGTAGATCGACATACCGGCTGTCACCGAGCCACCTGGGGAGTTGATGTAGAGATGGATGTCCTTCTCGGGGTTCTCCGCCTCTAGGAACAGCATCTGCGCGACGATCAGGTTGGCCATGTAGTCTTCGACCTGGCCAACCATGAAGATCACCCGCTCCTTCAGGAGACGGGAATAGATGTCATAGGCGCGCTCACCGCGTGCGGATTGCTCGATCACCATCGGGACCAGGCCGCCGGCGGCCTGAATGTCCGGAGCTTGCATAAAAGGATTGCGGGACATGTTCCAACGATACTCCCTATGTCATGCCTAAAAGACATAAGCCAGCACGAGGCTGGCTTATGTTTGTGCACTCGGTTATGTGAAGAAGTCAGGCTGCTTGCGGGGCTTCCGCAGGCTTGACAGCTTCTTCGTAGGAAACCGACTTGTCGGTCACTTTGGCCTGCTGCAGGACAGTATCTACAACTTGCTCTTCGAGCACAACCGAACGGACTTCGTTCAACTGCTCGGCGTTCTTGTAGTACCAGGCGACGACCTGCTCCGGCTCCTGATAGGCCGAAGCCATTTCCTCGATCAGCTCGCGAACGCGTGCCTCATCGGGCTTCAATTCCTTCTGCTTGACGACTTCAGCGACGAGCAGGCCCAAGACTACACGGCGCTTGGCCTGCTCCTGGAACAGCTCGGCCGGCAGTTGGTCGGGCTTGATGTTGCCGCCGAACTGCTGGACAGCCTGAGCGCGCAGTCGGTTGACTTCGCTATCGATCAGCGCCTTGGGCACTTCGATTGGATTGCCGGCGACGAGTCCTTCCATGACCTGGTTCTTCACCTTGGTCTTGATGGCCTGGCGCAGCTCGCGCTCCATGTTCTTCTTCACTTCGGCACGGAAGCCTGCGAGACCGCCTTCCTGGACACCGAACTGTGCGAAGAACTCATCATTGAGTTCCGGCAATTGCGGAGCAGCAATGCTGTTGACGGTGACGGTGAACTCAGCGGTCTTGCCGGCCAGATCGAGGTTCTGGTAGTCCTCGGGGAAGGTCGGGTTGATGACGCGCTCTTCGCCAGCCGTGGCGCCAACCAGAGCATCTTCGAACCCGGGGATCATACGACCCGAGCCGAGCACCAGCTGAGTGCCTTTGGCCGAACCACCGGCGAAGGCTTCACCGTCGATCTTGCCGACGAAGTCGATGTTCAGCTGGTCGCCATTCTCGGCAGCGCGCTCGACGTTCTCGAAGCGGGTGTTCTGCTTACGCAGGATGTCCAGCATGTTGTCGACGTCGGTATCAGCCACTTCAGCCTGAAGACGCTCGATCTCGATGGCGTCGAAACCGGCAACTTCGAACTCGGGGAATACTTCGAAGGTGGCAACGTATTCGAGATCCTTGCCCTTCTCGAACACTTTCGGCTCCACCGAAGGAGCGCCAGCCGGATTCAGCTTTTCCGCAACGACGGCCTCATAGAAGGTCGACTGGATAAGGTCGCCCAGCGCTTCCTGGCGAGCGGCTTCTTCGTAACGCTGACGGATTACGCTCATCGGCACTTTGCCGGGGCGGAAGCCAGGAATCTTTGCACGGCTGGCGGTCTGTTGCAGACGCTTGTTGACTTCGGTCTCGATGCGCTCGACCGGCACGCCGATGGTCATGCGGCGCTCAAGAGCGGAGGTGCTTTCAACAGAAACTTGCATGGATTTTCCTCGTTGCACAGACATAAGCCGGGCGTTCCGGCCCCAGAATGGGCAAGCATTCTAGTGGCTCGGCTAACATAAGTCACCCTGCCTGTCACACTGACTGAAAAGGCACGCGATCCATGGCGCCCGCTGGATTGACTGTGTACCGATACCACGGCTCAAGCATGGAAATTCGCAGAATCACCCAAGCCCCCTGATCCGCAACCGCCTCCGCTCCTACCCCGTACGCTGCACCGGTCGGCTAGGCGCTGCCGGCGTCCGCTATAGCGAAAACACCTGGCTTCAGCCCCGAAAGAACAGCACGGTCATGATCGAACCGGTCACGATCACGACCGCGCGCACCAGGGACGGAGGCAAGCGCCGACCTACGCGCGCCATGACGTATCCGCCAGCAGTGGCTGCCAGCATCATGACCAGGGCTTCCTTCCACAGGATGGCACCTCCGAACGCATATACCGACACAGCGATCGCGGTCAGGACCGACGAGACCAGATTCTTGAGCCCCTGCATCGAATTGATGTTGCTGTGGCCAAGCAGACTGAATGCCGCAAGCAGGACGATGCCCAGTCCACCGTTGAAATATCCTCCGTAAACGCTCACCGCGGCTAATGTACAACCCTGCATCAATGCGCCGGCTTCGCCGGAGGACGCAGTGCGCGTGAACGTGCGCAGCAGCCATGGCCCGAACGCGAACAGCAGGGTCGCGACCAGCAGTAGCCATGGGACAAGGGTGCGAAACAGCTCATCTGGCGTCGTTAGCAGGAGCGCCGCGCCAACGGCACCACCGCCCAGGCTGATGACGACAAGTGCAGTCATCGTCAGCGTCGCGGGCGGCTTAATATCCTCCCGATACCCCCACGTACTGGCGAAATAGCCGGGCAAAAGCGCAAGTGTGCCAGAGGCGTTGGCGGCTATGGCTGGCACCCCGGCATACACCAGTGCGGGAAATGTGAAAAAGCTACCGCCGCCGGCAATGGCGTTCAAACCGCCGCCAAGGAATGCGGCGACAAGCAAAATCGCCCAGGTGCCGATCGAATGTTCCATGGCGCTTAATTCTCCTGTTCGTTCGATGTTCGAGAGTCTTGTTCAAGAGCCTTGGCAAGGGATTCCAAGGATGGGCTCAGCAACTCACTGGCCGCCAGGGCAGCCTGCTCTGGAGAGCGGCAGAGAATGGCATCGTAGACGGCCGCGTGCGCCTGGTAAGTCGGCTCGGGAAGCTGTTGCTCACACTCTGTTTTGGCAATGGTGTTCTGCAGGCCAGCCCAGAAGAATTGATACATTTCCACAAGCGCGGAGTTGTGGCTGGCCCTGACGATGTTGAGATGAAACCGCGCGTCTCGCTCGACGAAGTCTTCAAGAGAGGCTTCATCGCACCAACTTCCCCGCGCAGCGAGCGCCTCGTGTATCGCTCGCAAGTCTTCTTCGGTACGGCGCGACGCAGCAAGACGTGCCGCTTCTACTTCCAGTGCGCGGCGAACCTCAAGCTGATCGTGCAGCGCGGCATGATCCAGGCGCTCCAGTAATCCTGCCGGATCACGAATGGAACGGACGAATGTCCCAGCCCCCTGCCGCACTTCCAGAACACCGGTATGGACCAACGCCCGAACCGCTTCGCGAATCGTATTGCGGCCGACCCCAAGCGAGGTGCTCAGTTGGCCCTCAGTAGGTATTCGCGCACCGCATGGCCACGCGCCGGCGACAATCTGTGAACGGAGTTGTTCAATCACCCGCTCCACCAGCGAGGAGCGAGCTGTCCGTCCTAGCGACATAGGTAGGCCTCCAAATTCATCCTATGTTTGGATCATAGGATGAATTATCGGATGCAGGCAAATCACGGGGGCATCCCACCCTCTCGCTTGCACAGCAAACCTCAGCGAGCAGAATCAGACCGAAGCAGTCAGAGGCAGATCAGCCTCTGCATGGCGTGATGACTTGCGTCCGGACCGATGTCCCGCCAGTAACCCGGTGAATGGAGAGTCGCCAGTATCAGGTGAAGGCGCCGGCTAGCGCGCCTGATCCAATTTCAATTCCCGGAAAGCCTGCGCTACGTCCTTGCGAAGAAGATCGTCATCCCAAGGCTTGGTAAGAAACTTATAGATCGCCCCTTCATTGATCGCTTCAGTCACCGACTTCAGATCCGTATAACCTGAAAGCACGATACGCACGGTATTGGGATAAAGCCCCTTTACGCGACTGAGAAACTCTGTTCCATTCATTTCCGGCATGCGCTGGTCTGACAGAATGACCTGAACATCATGTTTGGCCAGCAACTCGAAAGCATCCTGAGCACGTGTTGCCATCAAGATGCGATAGCCATCGCGACGTAACACCCTGGCCAAGGCGCGGAGAATGTTCTCCTCATCATCGAGAAGCAGTACCGTTTGGACCGGCTCCTCACTCACGCTCGCAGTGATGGGCTCGCGCACCAGCATGCGCTGGCGCAGGTACTGCTCGATCTCGGCAAAAGGCATGGGTTTGGCGAAGTAGTAGCCCTGAAATTGATCGCACTGGCTCTTTCTCAGAAATGCACATTGCGGTTCTGTCTCCACTCCTTCCGCTATTACGATCAGGCGCAAATGATGCGCCATTGAGATAATGCCCTGCGTAATCGCCGCGTCATCACGATCACTGATGATTTCCTGAATGAATGAACGATCGATTTTGACTTTGTCTATCGGCAAACGCTTGAGGTAGTTCAAACTGGAGAATCCCGTTCCGAAGTCATCTATGGCAATACCGACGCCAAGATCCTTGACTTGACGTAGTGTCTCAATTGCCTTTTCCGGATTGTTCAGAAGTACCGTCTCGGTTATCTCAAGTTCCAGGACATGCGCCTCCAGCTCATACTTCTCGAGCACCGCCTGTATGCTCTCGACAAAGTTACTGCGCAGGAAGTGTACCGGTGAGACATTCACCGCTACTGACGGCCCGGCCATACCCTTGTCGATAAGCAGACGAATTTGACGGCACGCGGTATCCAGCACCCAGGCGCTTAGCGGAATGATCTGCCCGGTATCCTCGGCCACGGGGATAAATGTTGTTGGCGGGATATAACCCAACGTGGGGTGGAACCAGCGCAGGAGTGCTTCCAGCCCCACGACACGCCCACTGCGACTATCGACCTGGGGTTGGTAATATAATTCCAGAGCCCCGGAGTCCAGTGCTTTTTGCAACTCGTTGCGCAAACTTACTCGCTCGCTGACCCGCAAATTCAGGTCATTGGTATACCACTGATAATTATTGCGCCCTTCCTGCTTGGCTTTGTACATAGCCAAGTCGGCCTGCTGTATCAGTTGCAAAGGCTGTTCCAGGGTGCCGTCGCTTAATGTAATGCCGATGCTCGCTGTAACGTGAAGGTCAATTTCCTGAATTCGATAGGGCTGAGAAATAGCATCGATGAGCCTGTCGGCAATCGGTACGACATCATCTTCCACAGCCAGGTCAGGCAGCAGGACGATGAACTCGTCCCCGCCCATTCGGGCAACCGTATCGCCCGGCCTCACCTGGGCGCTCATCCGCTTGGCAACTTCCACCAGCAACAAATCACCAAAACCATGCCCAATCGAGTCATTGATAGGCTTGAAGCCATCCAGATCGATAAACAGAACAGCCAGCCGGCGGTGGTAGCGCTGGCAGATCTTGCACCCCTGACGCAACCGATCCTCCAGCAAAGCCCGGTTCGGAAGTCCCGTCAGCAGGTCATGACTGCCATTGAAGCTGAGCTCCTCCTCGAAACGCTTCCGCTCGGAGATGTCATTCTGAACGCCCACGAAGTGACTAACTACGCCTCGCTCATCGAAGATCGGCGAGATATACAAATCATTCCAGAAAGCCTGTCCATCCCGGCGGAAATTACGGACCACCACATGCACGTCGCGCGCCTGGCTCAGGCCGCGACGGATTTCCTCGCTTCGCAAGGGATCACGATCAGGCCCCTGGAGAAAGCGGCAGTTTTTGCCCACCACCTCGGTGGGCGGGTAGCCCGTAATGCGCTCAAAAGCCGGGTTCGCGTAGATTATCGGCATGTCTGATGCTTGCGCATCGACAATAACGACACCGTTGTAACTTGCCTCCAAACTACGCTGTAGCAGGCGCAACTGTCGCTCCGCGGTCTTTCTATCAGTGATATCACGAAGCGTCAGCAAACGGGCCGGCTCGCCTTCCCAGTCGGTTTCGCTGCTGTGTATTTCGACGTCCACGAAACCACCTGCGGACAAGGGAAGGCTCCACTCAATCAAACGGTCATTGTGTGGCGGTAGTGGCAGCTCCCACTGCTGCAGTTCTTGGAGTTTTAGCTGCAGCATCGCTTCCGCCGCTGGATTGGCGAAGCACACCTCACCATGGGAAGAAATCACCAGCACGGCATCACGGGTATCGTTTAATAGCTGACGAAAGGCATGCTCGCGCTTTCTGGCCTGCTCTCGGGCGGCCTGCTTTTCCGTGACGTCTATGGCCAGGACAAGGTAGCAGGGCTGTTGGTCAAACTCGAAATCGTGGACAAGAATCTCTGCCAAGACTTCTCGCCCCGACTTGTGTCGGTAAGTCCAAACGCCTGCGGAACTATCGAAGACTCGAACACTGAGGTAGGACTCAAAATAATCGAGAAAGCGGCTGCGTTCTGCCTCCGAGCGCACTTCAAGTATTGACATGCCAAGCAACTCGGCCTGGCTATAGCCAAAGAAGCGCGAGGTTGCCTGGTTGACCGCCAGGAACGACAGCGTCTGTCTCGAAAACACCCACATCGGTTCAGGGTTTGCATCAAACAACAGGCGATATCGCGCCTCGCTTTCAGCTATTCGGGCCGTCGCCAGACTACGGTCGATGGCATAACGGACGCTACGTACCAGCTGCTCGGCATCGAATCGTCCCTTGACCAGATAGTCAGCCGCCCCCTGCTCGATGGCCGATGCCTCCAGATGCATGTCACCCTGCCCAGTCAACAGAATGACGGGCCGGCTGACGCCCGCCTGGACCGCCTGGCGAAGCAACTCCAAACCAGACTCGGCTCCGATACGATAATCGATCAGATAAAGGTCATGTTTCTCCCTGAGCAAGGCAGACAAGCCTTCCTGAAAGTCCGAGCACCAATCCAGGACGATCGCCTGGGCCGAATCACGTAGCAGGTCGCGGGTGATGATGTAGTCATCCTCATCATCATCAACCAGAAGTAAACGCCAAGGCCGATCGATAGGTGTCATTCGCCTTTCTCCTGGATAGGTAAGTTCACGATGTCCAGCCAATGGCGCCCTAGCATGCGAACAACCTCAACCAGACCGGAGTAAGTAATGGGTTTGCTGATGAAGGCGTTAACGCCGCTTTCATAGCTATGCGAAATATCCTCCTCGGCACAAGACGTCGAAAACACCACCACGGGTATGACTTTCAGGTTTGGGTCTGCCTTGATGATCCCCAGCGCCTCTCGACCGCCCAGTCTCGGCATATTCAGATCCAGCAAAATCAATCCAGGCTTTGGATACTTTTTTTCATCGAGAAATGGATCTCGATGCATAAGATAATCGAGCAATTCTTCGCCATCATGCACAAAGTGGAGGTGGCTTTGGATGCTGCACTCCCGAAACGCTTCCTTCATCAATAGACAATCGTCCGGATCGTCCTCGGCAACAAGAATGTGAATCCTTTTATTGTTCATGGAGCTCCGTATCGCCAAGCGGAAACGTGACACGAAATACGCAGCCTTTTCCAGGAGCGCTGGTAGCACTGATACTCGCACCATGTCTTTCGACAATCTTCTTTACAATGGCCAGCCCTATTCCGGTTCCTGGGTAGGCTTCACGTCCATGCAGGCGCTGAAATGGGTTGAATATTTTAGGCAAATATTTTTCATCGAAGCCGATACCGTTATCGGCCACACATACCGCCAGCCCTTTCGAAGCAGATGGCTCGGAGTAGATACGAATGCGTGGTGTCTGCAACGGGTCGCGAAATTTGAGTGCATTACTGAGCAAGTTCTGGAACACCTGACGTAACTGACTGACATCGCCCATGACATGGGGCAATGGCTCACGCTCGATGCATGCATCGGCCTGCTCGATGCTACTTTCAAGATCAATCAGAACGTCATCAAGCACACCATCCAACGCTACCGCTTCTA
>NZ_KK020676.1:2240030-2252119 GCF_000307775.2 Stutzerimonas stutzeri KOS6
CCCTAGAGGCTGCCCTCTGGTATTTACACGGGAATAATTGAGCAGGTCGACAATGAGCGCCTGCATGCGTGATGCGGCAGATACCATGCGACGAAGGTAGTCACGCCCCTCCTCGTCAAGCTGATCGACGCGAGTTTGTAGCCGCTCGGAAAAAGCCTGAATCTTGCGCAGCGGTTCTTGCAGATCATGAGACGCAACAAAGGCAAATTCCTGAAGTTCTCGGTTGCTACGCTCCAGTTCGCGTAGTGATCTTTCCAGATCCTGCTCCGTACGTTTACGCGCAGAAATGTTTCGAAAATATACAGCAAGACCTTCTTCGAACGGATAGGCATGAATTTCGAACCAGCTAGCCAGGGGAGCATAGTAAGTATCGAAATGAGCGGCTTGCCCATGCTGTACGGCCTGCAAATAGCGCCGCCCGATATCGCTTTCCCGCAAGTCCGGGTATACCGACCAGAGCGTCTGTCCGATCAGCTCATCCTTGCTCGCGCCCAGCAGCGTCGCCGCTTCGCGGTTTATGTAGTTGAAACGCCATTGCTGATCATAAGTGATGAACGCATCGGTAATACTCTCCAGCGTCGAACCTAACCGCTGTGCCAATCTCAGTAACTCGCGCTGAGCCTGCTTGCGTTCGCTGATATCCTGCAACGCGCCGCAGATTCGCTCGATATCACCACCCTCGCCGCGCACGGCCTGTCCGGTTAGGCGCACATCGAGCAAGGCCTTCTGGGCGTCGAGGACCTGTAGATCAAGATCGAAAGGCTCGCCTCGTGACCTGCAGGCCTCCAGGGCCTGCACGATCTTTGCGCGATGCTCATACGGATACAGCGCCAGACTTTCCTCGAGGTCAGGTGTCGCATCGCTCGCGAACCCTAGCAGAGCGAACATTTCCGGCGACCAGACGAGTTCATGACCCGGCAGCTCGAGGCTCCAGCCACCCAGCTTGGCAGTCTGTCCCGCCAAGCTGAGGATCAGATTGCTCTGGGCGAGCTGGTGCTGAATAGCTCGCGACTCGGTGATGTCACGCGCCACGCAGTAAATCACCTGATCGGCTCCCAACGCAGCACTGATTTGCAACCAATGCAATTGGTCCTCGCCATCCCAGACTCGGATGATGAGGTTGTGAATCCGCTCTCCTTGTTGCAGCAGGGTAACCGCTTGCTCGACGATCTCCCGGTCAGCCTCATCGATAAGCGCCATATAAGGACTGCCGATCAGGTCGACGGAGCTATAGCGCAATGTCTCGGCAAAGCTTGGATTGACCTGGATAAAGCGGCCACCCAGGCTGACCATGCAGAACATTTCCAGCGACAAGTTAAAAAATTGATCACGTTCACGCATTGCCTGATCGGCACGTAATAGCGCGCTCACATCATGCAGCGCAAGTACCCATCCACCTGAATCGGTCTCGCCAACCAGCGGTCGTGCCTCATAGCGCAGAACCCGCTCGCCGATACGTAGCTCACCTTGCTCCTTACCCTGTTGTGCCGCACTGAAATCCGCTAACCGTAGCGGCAGATAATGCTCGATGGGTTGGCCAATGGCTTCCGAACCGTCAGCTGCAAGCCAGCGCTGTGCTGCCGGATTCATGAAGCTCAGCCTGCCCTCGCCGCTTATGGCCAGCAACCCTTCGGCCATGCATTGAGTAATAGTTGAAGTGAAAGCCAGTTGCGTTTTGAGACCTTGCTCAGCGGCCAGTACTTCATTCAGCAGGCGACCGTTCTCTACGATCGACACCACCATTTGCGCGAACTGCTGGGCTATTGCCAGGTCGTCAGGCAGAAAATCATCCTGGTACTTGTTCGATAGCTGCATCAGTCCGAGATTGCTGCCGTCCTTCGCGATCAACGGTACGGCAAGCAAGCCGTGTGCGGCCTGAGGATCAGCGTGCTTGCCAGAATGGCATTGTGGGCTTTGCCGGGTAAGCAACATGGGTTCATTCGTGTCGCAGATGACGCCGCAGATGTCCTGGGCCGTCGCCGCCTCGTCGAGGTTCTGCGAGTGGGCATACTCGTCGGAGACGGAAACGCTCGTTAAGCCCTGGCACCACTGTGTTCCGTCGGTCAGGCTGATCAGGGCCTGATGCGCGCCGATGGTCAGGCGAACCTGCTCTGCCAGATAATCGATGAGCTGCTGATGATCATGAAGCTGAGCTGTGGCAATTGCTGCGTGGCCCAGTCGACGCAGTTGCTCGGCCTGCCGCTCGCTGCGAAGCAAGGCCTGCTTCAACTCGGCTGTCATCCGCTCGCGCTGGGTGACATCCTTGGCGATACCGAAGACTCCGACAATGTCGCTATCGACCATAATCGGCAAGTTGCAGACGTCCAGATGCAACAGCTGACCGGCACCATCAAGCAAGCGCACTTCATACCGCTGTGGAACGCCTTGGCAGGCGGCGGAGAAATACTCCCTGACACGTGGCAAATCTTCTTCGTAGATCCACTTGCCGAAGTGGTGCCCAAGGATCTTCTCCTCCGGCAAACCAATGAGCCCGACGCCAACACTGTTCAGGTCTTGAAATGCTCCCTCCAGATCGAAGGAGAAAACCGCGTCGGGATTGAAGGTGAACAGCGAGCGAAAGCGCTGCTCGCTTTCACGCAATCGGCGCCGATCGCGGGATCGGGCCACAGCGACGGCCGCAAGCCGCGAAGCGGTCGCTAGCTGGTCGGTCTGTTCGTCGGACGGGGCAAGCGGCATCTTGAAGTAAACGACAAGTACACCGAACGCCTGGCCGTGGAGCGAAATCAGCGGAAACGACCAGCAGGCACGCAGACCAAAGGGCCGTGCCAGATGGCGCCGATCACTCCAGAGCGCATCGCATTCGAGGTCTTCCACCACTATGGGGGTCCGCTCATGGAGCGCGGCGGCACAGCTATCGCTATCAGGGTTTACCGCCGGACCATCGATGGCCGCTCTGAAGGCGTCCGGCAAGCTGGGAGCTGCCGCCGTATACAGGCGATCTCCGTTGCCATCGAGCAATAGAACCGAGCACAGCGCACCTGTCATTTGCGCCTCGACCATACGGCAGACGGCTCCAAGAATTTCGGTCTTGGGGCGATCCATTGAGATCATCCCCAGAATTTCCCGCTGGTTATCGGCAAAGGCCTCGTTTTGCACCACCGTGGTTATGTCGTGCGCCACAGCGAACAGGGTCTGCTCGGCCTCGGACCAGTCCGCCGACCAGAGGATATGCAGGATGCGGCCATCCTTGTGGCGATAGCGATTGCGAAATCCGTAGGTGGCGCGACCATCTTTCAGCGCTAGCGCTTCCAGAACTGTCGACTCGCGGTCTTCTTCAAGGACCAGATCCAGGTACGGCTTGCCGATGAGCTCATCCGGTCTGTAACCGAACAGTTTGAAGCACGAGGGACTTACCTCGCGAAAGCGCCCTTCATTGTCGAAGGAGCAGAGCACATCCATCGTGAACTGCATGATGCGCTGGTTGAGTGCCTGAGCACTGGCCCGAGCTGCCAGGCTGGTCTTCAGCCTGTAGTTAGTGCCATGCAGCTGCCTTGCAGTGTCTGCAGCCGCCCCTGCAAGTTGCTGACTCAACATCAGCAGAAAACTGAGGGCCAGACCAAACCCCATAATCAGAACAGCAAGATGAGGTGACGCCGACAAGTCCGCCACGTCGATGATGAAGGACTCCACACGCCAATGCTGGTCATGATGAAGGCGGATGTCACGCGCGCCGAGCGGAAACCTGACATGGTTCATCCCAGGTAAATCCGGCGAGTAGATCAGGGTGTCACCTTGGTAAATGCTAACCCCTAGGCCCTCGACACCTTCGCCTACCACCTCGCGGATCGTATCCCGGACATTCAGGCTGGCGACCAGATAACGGGGCGGCTGGCCATCAATCCGCAAGCGGGATGCGACAAGAAGCTCCTGATCCGCCGAATCCAGACTGACGGCCTGACTCAGGTGCGGTTGCGCATCCTGCTGCGTATGTTCGAGCCAACCCCGAAACTCGGGTTTGGCCAGAACAGTCTGCAGCCACTCGACATCCGTCGGGCCAAGACTCTCCAGAAGCACCGGCTGCATCCTTTCGTCGAGCACTGCGATCAGGTGCAGGTTCGATACATCACGCAGGTAACTGCCAGCCTCCTGGCTCCAAAATCCCTCGGAGGGCATGGCTCCCACGCTTTCCCAGCGCTCGGCCATTCGGCCGAGCAAGGCCAATTGATCCCGCAGGGTACGCTCAGTGGCGCGCTGCACGTCGGACAACAATAATTCGCTTTGCCGAGTCACCGTCTCGAAGAGGTGCTGGCTGAGCAGATACCAGGCAATACAGGTCAGCAGGGTGCCCGAAATGCCAGCCAGCATCGTTAGCGGCGCTGTCTTGACGGCCTTGGCAGCGGGCGCCACGCTGAGCAGCAAGACCGCAAGGCCAAGCAAAAGAATGAACAGGCGTGCGACAGGAAACGAGGAAACTGCGACGCCGTAGCTGAATCCCAGACGGCCTTGCGTATCTGCGAAGAGAGGAGCCAGCAAAGCGGCAAAGATAAGGACAGCGCCGCCGAACCGGGCAAGCCAACGAGCCGTTGTCGGCCCCAGGCACAGCAGGAGCGCAATACCTGCTGCAAGAAAGCCCAGCAATAGCGGGATATGGGCTCTAAGGACAAGCTCTTCCGGCAAGATCCGCGCTATCTCGGCATGCTCACTCAGAAGCTCGTAGCCCGGATAGAGCGTCACGCCCATCAACAGCACCAACAGCGCCAACAGCAGGTAGCGTCGGCCATAGAGCACGCCGAGCAGCAGTCCGCCAGTCAGAGCCGATGCCACTGCCACTTCCGGTAGCAAAACCATGTCGTACAAGCCGGGCTTCCGGGTTGCCGCATAGCCGCAAAGACTCACCAGCCCCACGCACAGCAGCGCAAAGGCCAGTACGTGCAGATAGACCTGAGCCACATAATAGCGCGCGTTCATTGCAACACCGGCAAATCCTGTGGCCCGAGAAGCCGCAGGACTTCGTCGATGGTAGTCAGCCCTAGACGTACCTTTTCCCGAGCATCGTCGAGCAAGGTGGTCATCCCCTGTTCTTTCGCGATGCCTTCCAGCGACATGACGCTCTCACCCCGGGCGATGGCGTCACGCAGCCCGCTGCTCATGATCAGCACCTCATGCAGGCCCACCCGCCCCCGATAGCCATGACTGCACTGATTGCAGCCCCTGCCCTTGTAAAATGTCAGATCGGAAGCAAGAAACTCCAAACCCAGGCTGCGTCTGGCTGCCTCTGAGGGTTCATCTGGCTCGCGGCAATAAGGGCAGATACGTCGTACCAGTCGTTGCGCAATGATCGCCTCCAGGGCAGAGGCCACAACGAAGGGTTTTAGGCCGAGATCGAGTAGCCGGGCGATGGTCGCGGCGGCGGAATTGGTGTGTAGCGTGGAAAACACGACATGCCCCGTCAGCGCCGCATGAAAGGCTACATCGGCAGTTTCTTCGTCGCGAATCTCACCCAGCAGAATGACATCCGGGTCCTGACGCAGTATCGCTCTGAGCACACTTGCGAAATTCAGGCCTATGCGTTCACGTACCGGCACCTGCCCTGCAATATCCACATGAAACTCAACCGGATCCTCAATGGTGACGTAGTTCTTTTGCGGGGACGCCTCATGTTGCAGCAAGGCAAAGAGGGTCGTGGTCTTGCCACTTCCGGTGGGCCCGGTGGCCAAGATAATGCCTTGCGGCTTGCTTACCACATGCAGCAGGCGGTGCAAATTGTGCGGCGACAAGCCCAGATCACCGAGCGACTGCGCTGCCGACTGACGCTCTAGCACACGCATCACGACCTTTTCCCCGTTGATTGTCGGCAGCGTCGAGATACGCAAATCGACAATTCGCATGGGGGTCTTGACCGTTATCCGCCCGTCCTGAGGGCGGCGACGCTCGGTAATGTCGAGCTCGGCCATGACCTTGATCCGCGATACCAGTGACATCAGCAGCGCGCTGGGAATCTGTATCTTGTCTTCCAGAATCCCGTCTATGCGATAGCGGACAGCTACATACTTCGTCCTTGGATGGATATGGATGTCACTGGCTCCAAGGCGCAACGCTTCGAGAATGACAGCATTGACCAGCCGAACCGCCGGCGGGTCCTCTGAGCTGCCAAGCAACTGCTCCAGCGTTTCACCATCGCCATCATCGTCGAGAATGATTTCGATCCCTTCATACGGATCGCTGTTCCCAACTACGGTGGTGATATCCTCCAGCGTTTGCTGATCGCCGAACAGTTCCGCGAACTTCGCCTGGAGTTGTTGCAGATCACACAGCAGAGGATGAATGGTCAACCCGGACATGAAGCCCAACTCGTCGATCAGGCCCTGATCAAGCGGGTTGGCCATGGCCAGGCGAAGTCGCTTTCCGACAATACGCAGCGGCAGGATCAATTGCCGGACGCAAATGTTATGTGGCACCAATGCCAGCAGATCGGCGTCCATCTGGAACTCGCGCAGATCGACCTCTTCGAACATCAGATCCTGACGCAGCAAGTCGTAGATAACCTGCCTGTCGACCCACTCATGCTGCATCAGCTGCGGCAATACGGGTGTTTTATGCTGCTGCATCTCCTTATGCAGTAGCTGGATCTGCTGCGCATTGAGGATGCCTTTCTTGTGCAGCAGAATGGCTAGCTGACTGCGGTTGGTGACGCTAAGTTTGGCCAGCGTTTCGAGATCGCGGTGCTGCTTCTGGTTTTGCCGTTCCAGAGCGCGGTTGCGTTGCTGGAGTGCATATTGCTCCAGCGCCAACGCAATGGTCAGGCGCAGATCGTCGTCATTCCATGGCTTGAGAATAAAGCGATAGACAGCGCCGTCCCGAATGGAGCCCATCACCGCTTCCGTATGCCCATGAGCTGTCAGCATGATTCGAATCGTATGTGGCCAGTCTTCCCGTACCTTTGCCAGGAGCTCGCTGCCGTTCATGCCCGGCATCATGAAATCGCTGATTACCAGCTGAATGTCGTGCTTGGCCAGAATCTTCAGCGCCTCCCCCCCATTGCGGGCGTAGTGCATCTGGTAATTCTCGCGCTGAAACACACGACGCAACGCGGCGAGCACCCCCGGTTCGTCATCCACCAGCAGAATTTCGTATGGACTCTGCAGCGGCTCTGTCGTTTCGCTGGCCGGCTCTGCGCCAACGAACAACGATGCATAACGCTTGGCCAAGCTAGCTCCTTAGTGACAAAGAAAACGCATTGTCACTCGAGTACCGACTCCCGGTTCGCTGCGGACCTCGATGGTCCCGCGATGCGCAGTCAGAATGTCACGTGCGACCGTCAGCCCCAGTCCCGTACCGGAACCAACGGGCCGCGTAGTGAAAAACGGGTCAAACAAGCGCTCCAGGTGCTCTGGCGCAATGCCGCACCCGTTGTCCTCGACGATGACTTCGCAACTCCCCTCACTTGCCTGTCGGCTGGTTACACGAACACTGCCGGTAAGGGGCTGCACTGCACGGGCGGCGTTATCAAGTACGTTGTATAGCGCTTGCGAGATTTTTGCCGGGTAACCGGCCAGTTTCGGCAGGCTGCCCAAGCACTGAGTGACCCGCAAACTGTGGTTGGACTCGGCCTCCAGAAGGTGGCACGCCGTGGCGATGAGGTGATTCAGATCGCACGGCACGAAATCCTGCTGATCGATGTTCGAAAATGTCTTGAGGTCGGCAACGATACTGGCGATACGCTGCGCACCACCGATCGACTCCTGGAGCAGCGCCCGGAAGTCCTCCAGCACAGCCATGACAGGCGAGCCCGGCGCAAGCTCGGCATTCAATTCGTCGAGATACTCCCCCGCCACCCGAAGATTGCTGGTGATGTAACCAATCGGATTGTTGATTTCATGGGCCACGCCAGCCGCCAACTGCCCAATCGCGCGCATCCGGGCACTTTCATAGAGCTGTTGCTGAGCACTTTCGATCACCTTCACCTGCTCATCGACTCGCTGCTGCAACTGCTCGGACAGCTGCCTGTAACGCTCTTCCGACTCCTGCAGAGCGGCATGCTGGCGCTGCAGTTCGGTGAAGCTGGCCTCGGTGGTATCGTGATGAAGACTCGCCGCCATCCGATATTTGGCGATGTAATGGAACACGAACTCCATTAGCCGCGCAGCAGGCTCCTGTCGTGCGGGTTCCGATTCGCAACGCAGCCAGGCAATGGTTTCAAGATTGAATTCAAGTGGCTGCGCCTGAGGTTCCGGGTGTTCGAGCAAGCTGAACTCGACGCCGGATACTTCGGCCATCAGACCAAGCAGCAACGCCTGACGCCCATCATCGAGCAAATCACGCAGGCTTGGATCTTCATCGAAGCTACGCACCTGGGACCTCCTGCATACAACTCAGTTGGCGGACGAAGGCATCGAGCCGCAGTCCTTCATGCATGGAAAGCTGAAATTCCGGGTCCAGGTTCCGATACAGCCGCTCCAACAACAAGCGGAAGCTTTCGATCACCCCTGTTCCGTTTAACGCCGAAGCCATTACCAGCGGTGCCCAAGGGGTTTCTGCCCAGCGCGTTTGTAATTCATCCTCATCAACCGCACCCGGCACGTCGCGCTTGTTGAACTGCACGACCAGGGGCAGGCGCTCGATGTCCATGCCCAGTTTTTGAAGGTTACTCGCCAGGTTCTCGAATGCATTGGCGTTATTGTCCTGCTGGGCAGGCTGCGAGTCGGCTACGAAAATCACGCCGTCGGCGCGCGACAGCACCGCTTTTCGGGTGCTGTCATGCTGGACCTGCCCTGGAACGGTATAAATCTTCAACCGCAGATCGAGCCCTGTCTCGCTTCGCAAACCAATGGGGAGCACATCGAAAAACAGAGTCCGGTCGTCCCGCGTCTCGAGCACCATGAGTTCGCCCTTACGCTGTGGCTGCAGCAAGGTGTGCAACTGCATCAGGTTGGTTGTCTTGCCGCTCAGGGCAGGTCCGTAGTAGACGACCTTCAACAGCAACTTACGCTCGTGCGCTCGATACTCAGCCATGGGGATCCTCTTCCATTTCGTCTGTGCCAAGCAACAATGCACCGTCTGCGTCACGCCGGACGTAAGTGATGCCGGGCTGCTCCGCCTCCAGGCGCAGCAGTTCCTGACGCTGCCGCTCCAGCGCATTCCGCTGTCGACGCAAATGATCGAGCAATCGCGAGTTCTCACGTCGGGTGTTGTAGAGCTCGATGGCGCCCCGTAAGGCTGCCTCTATCTCGTAGTCTTCCCAAGGCTTAGCAAGGAATCGGTAGATTTCCGCACTGTTGATAGCCTGCATCATCACCTCGCGATCGCCATATCCACTCAAGACCATCCGTAACGCCTCTGGCTGGCGCTGTTTGGCAAATCGCAGGTAGGTAATGCCATCAAGAACGGGCATCCTGTAGTCGGAAACGATAACCGCATACTCATGTTCGGTTAGCGCCTGCAGGGCCTCCTGAGGATCGGTAAACAGGTGCAAATCCCAACCCTGGGGACGCAGCAACCGCTGCAAGGCAGAGAGGACTTGCAGCTCATCGTCCACTATCTGGATCTTGGTCATGGTTTTCGCCCACCCAAGTCAGGTGGCCTCCTCTGGCATACGCACCAACAGGGTATAGCGCGCCGATTCCGAAGCCTCGAAGGCCGTCAGTTTTTCGATCAGGGAGGCAGTCAGGACCTTGCCTTCGTTAAGCAACAACATACCGTTATCGGCGTATAGGTTGCGAGCCAGAACCATTCCAGCCAGGAGTTTGCGTGTATCAACGCACATGGTTCTGGGGTCGTTCAGCGCAAGATCGGGTGCCTGCGAGGTGCACAGCTCGACGAACCTCTCGCTGACTTGTGGATCGTAGAGCCGGCCAGCATGTTTCTGAATGAGGCTTAGGGCATCATCGCGACTGAGCCTGCGGTCGAGCACAAGCCCCCTTTGCAGCTCGATGAAATCCACAGCCAGACGAAGAATTCTCGATCCGAGCGGGATTTGCTCGCCCTCCAGTCGGTCTGGATAGCCCTGGCCATCCCAACGTTCCTGGTGATTGCGAATCAGCCGACCCGCATCTTGCAGCGGCTCGAGCGCCATCAGCAGGCTCTCGCCGACTTCGGGATACCTGCGAAAACGTGCCCGATCCTCCTTGTAGAGCAGATCTGCCGGCCGCGACAAGAGGTGGTCATCCCAAGTCAGCTTGCCGATGTTGTACAGGGCAGCCGCCATGGATAGATCGTTTGCGGCGATAGCATCCAGTCCATGGTTCTCGGCATACGCCTTGACCAGTGCGATGACCTCGGTATTGGTCTGACGCCCCTTGCTAAGGCGCTGAGCGATCAGGTTGGAGAAGACTTCGGTGGCCGTGGTGTAGCTCTTGCGCAATTCGCCATAGGCCAGGTCGAGCATTTCGGCCGTCTGCTGTAACTCGGCAGTTCGTGCCCTCACGCGCTGTTCAAGCGAGGCGTTGAGTTCCTGCAATTCGCAATTCTGTTCGCGAGTGAGCTTTTCCAGCCGCTCACGCTCTCGTTCCGAGTGCTGGTAAGCCAGTGCCTGCCGGATGATTAGCCGAAGTTCGTCGTCATCCCAAGGCTTGCTGACATAACGATAGATCTGCCCCTCGTTGATCGCCTTGATGGTCGTGGATACATCCGCATAACCAGTCAGCAGGATACGCAGGCATTGCGGCCAGCGCTGTTGAACGTGCGCGAGGAGCGTGGCACCGTCCATCCCCGGCATCCGCGCATCGGAGACCACCAGATCCACCGACGTGCTTGTCAGAACCTCCAGTGCACTCTCACCGCTATTGGCCACAAGCAACCTGTATGGCTCAGCGCGAAGCACGCGGCGAAGACTGTTGAGGATGTTCTCCTCGTCATCCACCAGTAGCAGGGTAATCGAAGTCGCGTGTTCCGACTGCGAGGTCATCAGCGGGCCTCCTTATCCTCGGCGGGCTGCTTGATCGGCAGATAGACGCGAAAGCGCGTACCCTCGCCCAAGGTACTTTCTACATCAATGTGGCCGCCGTGCTTCTGCACAATATTGTAAGAGAGCGCCAAACCCAGCCCGGTACCCTTGCCTACCGGCTTGGTCGTGAAGAACGGCTCGAAAATACGATTGAGCAATTTTGGCTCAATGCCTTTACCGGTATCCTCTACCTCAATCCAGACCTGGTCCTGGGAGCAACCCGTCCTCAGTACAATCCGGCCGTACCCCTCAATGGCATGAGCAGCATTTATCAACAGATTCAATACAACCTGATTGATCTGTGATGAAATGCACTCTACTTCCGGGATATCACCATACTCCTTGACGACCTCAGCCTTATACTTGAGCTCGTTGTTTACGACATTTAACGTGGTATCCAAGCCCCGATGGATATCCGAGACACGAAACGCCTCCTCTTCGATATGAGAAAAGTCCTTCAGCGCACTTATGATGCGCTTGACGCGATCGAGGCCATCCTCGGACTCATGGATCAGCGCTTCGATGTCTCCGCGGATGTAGTCATATTCCAGGCTTTGCCTGATACCACGAAGCTCCTCAAGGCCGCCCGCGCCATCAATTGAATCAATGATGCGCAGCAAATCGCGCACATAGCCGCTTAACGTATTGAGATTGGAAAACACGAAGCCAATCGGGTTGTTGATTTCGTGTGCCACGCCGGCGGCCAACTGACCTATCGCTGCAAGCTTCTCCGATTGCAGCAACTGACTGTTGGCGGTTTCCAGCTTGCGCAACAGCACATCCTGCTCCTGCTGCTTGCGACGGAGCGCCTTGAGCGCTGACTCCAGATGGGCACTCGACTTGGCTACCGCAGCCGTGTCATACATGACCAACGAAAAGAATCGCTGCCCATCGTTCATTTCGAAGGGAAAGAAAAGCGTGCTTTGCAGTTGCTGGCTCGCATCATCGGGCTCTTGCGCGGACAACCTCAACAGGGGGGCCTGGTCGAGCCAATGGTTATAAACGTGACGTCCCCTTTTTCTGGCAAGGTCCACGATCCTGGTGAACATTGCCCGGTCCGTATAGGGGAAGACCTCGAGGAAAAGTCTATCGGATGCATCAGCAGGATCTATCCCGCTTCGCTGAGTGACGAACTGATTCCAGCAGCAGATACGCAAATCGTCGTCGAGCACAATTATGCCTAAGG
>NZ_KK020676.1:2253572-2288466 GCF_000307775.2 Stutzerimonas stutzeri KOS6
TAAGTCGATCTGGCCTACAAGGGCACCAAAAAGCTCCGGTATATTCTTGTTCATTTCCCCTACTCCGCTAGCCGCACACGGGAACCCAAGCCAAACCAGGATACGAGCCCATAACGCTAGAAGCCCGCACCATCAATATTAGTATCAAACCGACATCATCGAATACAGTCAAATGCAAAGAGACCCACGCAGTCATGACAAAAAAACCTAATCCCAAGTGGATCTACTACCGATTCGTCTTTCCGGACGGAGAGTCCGTCGAGCATATCGTAATGCCGGATCAATCTAGTCATTGCGCAACGCCCGCCGAATGGACGCATCTCGGTTTTCACCAGTGCCAAAATTGTCCACTGAACCCCAGTGACCAGATGCTCTGCCCGTTCGCCGCAGGACTGGAAGCCCCACTAAAGCTTTTGGGCCATCGACCGTCCTTTACGGACGTGGAAGCGACAGTGCGCTTCCGGGGCAGGACCATTTCACAAACAACTACGCTTCAGCGCGCCCTCGGATCCTTGCTGGGTGCCATTGGTGCAACCAGCGGATGTCCACACACCGATTTTCTACGGCCGATGGTTTGGTTCCATCAGCCTTTCAGCGATGATGAAGAAACACTATTAAGGTCCATGAGCATTTACTTACTGGGGCAGCATTTGCGTGCACAGCGCAACCTATCTGCAGACTGGTCACTTTCCGGCCTCCAGGACGCCTATAAAAAACTTCGAATAGTGAACAGAGCCATGGCGAGCCGCTTGAGAGAAGCTGCCCGGGAAGACTCCAGCCTCAACGGGCTGGTGTTGCTCGACCTGCTCGCATCCTCAACCATCAACTCACTGGAAAGATACGAAGGCGAACTTGATGAATATTTCTCGACGTATACCAGCTGACATGCCGCCTCAACGATAAGACCTACAAAATTTCCAACAAAGCAAGTCTGAGTGGACACACTTACCCTACGACCATCAGATTGGACTATCTGAAAGCCCCGGCCTTTAGTGAACAGTAGGCATGAACGACGCAGCGCCCCATCAACCTGCAGACCTTACGCTGCGAGCACTTGCACAAAAAATAAGAAGCAATACCTATAGCCGAGCAAGGCAATCAATACTCCACTGGCAAGCATGCCGGATGGATGTAGAGGCTTTGCGATTTTGGAGAGTGAGAATGGAAAATTCAATCGCGAGACAAGCGACCAAAAGGAAAAAAAAGCAGAACAGCTAGCCATTCTAGTCGTGGAAGATGACCCGCTAGTACGCCTGACAACCGGCTCCATGCTGGACGAACTAGGCCATAAATACATCGAGGTCGAATCAGGTGAAGAGGCTGTTCAGTTGCTTGACGAAAAAGCAATCGACCTGGTCATCACTGACTTCTCCATGCGCCAAATGACAGGCGGCGAGCTAATCGAACGCATTATAAAATATCATCCGCGGGTTGCTGCCATACTTGCATCTGGCAATCCTATCCACGCCATCAATGTTGATGCAATTGCGCTGCACAAGCCTTACTTTACAAATGATCTTGAGTACGCCATACGTGAAGCGCTAAAAAAACAACGTGACCAGGAGAGACGCCCCCCCCTGAAATATGCGAATTGAATATATCAGCCACCTAACACGATGCTGCATTTGATCAACTCCGCAGTAGATCCGACACACATTTTCTTTATGACTCGCGCGCGATGAATATCGATCGTCTTCTTGCTGTTACCCCGCCGGTCGGCAATCTCCTGACTGGTCAACCCAGCCAACATGAGATCCATGACCTTACGCTCACTAGGGGTCAGCGTTGCCAATCGCTGCTGGTAATCCTGCGCCAGCGCACGACGAGCGAAGAATGGCCGAGCCCTGTCCAGCACCTGCCCTAAAATCAACAACAACTGGGAAGCATCAAACGGCTTTTCCAGCAAATCAAATGCCCCCGCCCGCATCACCCGAATAGCCGACTCGACAGTAGCGTGCCCGGTTAGAACAAGTACGGCGACATTCAGCTGCCGGCGCAGTATTTCCTCCAGCAGGACTTCGCCGCGCATATGAGGCATTACCAGATCCAGGATCACGCAACCTGGAGCACCATCATAGCCCTGCAGGAACGCACCGCCACTGCTATACAACTTAACCTCATAACCTGCGCGGTATAGCAGTCGGTAAAGTGATTCACGAACACCATGGTCATCGTCAACAACATGAATCGTGGCTTTGGAAATACGGTCAGGCTGCACAATAGTCATATGAATTAATTATGGCGCCAAGTAATCATTGAGGACGTAGTTACGCTGGCCGCCATTAGAAACTAGCCACCCCGTTCAAGGATGGTAGCGCAACCATGATCGCCCACTCGTTCCTTCTGCGCTTTTTATGACGCCGGGAGGCTTGCGAACCGGCCTAACCGGTCCCGCGATGTAGAAGCTGAGGATATTTCGTTTTAACCGAGGATCCGTCGAGCCAGCCAGACAGGACCGACCATCCATCCCCCTATGCATTCTAGAAAGGCTGAATCAACATCCAAGGCTTACTCGAAAGATAAAATGACTTTAAGGATAGCGCTTTATCACTCTTAATCATGTAAAAAATAGGCATTAATACCTACATAAGATAGGTATTGATACCTACAAATTCAACGGACATCCATTGAGCAGAACGCCAGGTGGCATTTGCCCCGCAGCCACGCGATACTTTTTCTTCCTAAGCTTTAAAGTCCGCCCTCCTTACGAATGCCGCGAACCTGCCCACCGCGCACTGGATCGCAGCTGCCAGCATAGAATCTTCAACCGCCAGGCATCCGTGCAGCTACCGAAGGCAGACCTGCACGCTTGCGTCGCAACGATCTGGCTACCGCTGAAGGTGCGCTTCGGACGACGCAGCGCCAGGCGATGAATCGTGACCAGGGCGTTGCGAGAAAGACGTTGCGCTAACCCTGCTGGAAATCGGACTCGCCCTCCACCTCCGAGATGGTGATCCTCATTTTTGCGCAATCTCGCCCCGCCTGGATCGATCTTCAACAATGCAGGTATGTCGCGCAGCGCAAAGTAGTCGAATTCGGGGCTGGCTCGATGCGAACGCACTGGGACTATTGATCGCTTCGCGACCTTTGAACGAGAGGACCTGAAAGTACGATTGATGCCATGAATCTAGTGAGCGAACTGCTTCTGGCCGGCCTGGAAAGAGCAATCCTGATTCCTTCTCTCCTTGCATCGGCCGGCGATGCGCCAACCCAGCCCCGCCATTCGCTCAGGCGTGCAAGCCATCGACCATGAACTGGCAAGTTCTTGCGCGCCGCCCCACCCATTCACGCCTGGAAGGAAAACCGCCAAGAACCACGACGCGATAAAGATTCAAGGCAGAAGCGACCGGACAAATCCACGCCCCACATCCGCCTCGAGAAGGCCCGGCACGTGCGTCTGCGCCTCGGCACCACAACCGCCACCCCAGGCCAGGTGAGCGTTACATCGATGACTTGGTGGAGGCGGACAGTCCCCCACCAGCGTCCTGATCGACGCAAGCATGGCGCGCTAATGGTCCACACATTTTCGCCCGACCAGAAACGCGAAAGCCCCGCAATGCGGGGCTTTCAGCTTGTTGCATGGTGCGGACGGAGAGACTCGAACTCTCACACCTTTCGGCGCCAGAACCTAAATCTGGTGTGTCTACCAATTTCACCACGTCCGCCAAGCAGGACTTAAACGAAAACGCCAGGCAGCGCCTGGCGTTCTCTGGAATATGGGGTGGACGAAGGGGATCGAACCCTCGACACCAGGAGCCACAATCCTGTGCTCTACCAACTGAGCTACGCCCACCATATTGCATTTGCTTGTGCCAGAGCCCGAAATGGCGCACCCGGCAGGACTCGAACCTGCGACCATCCGCTTAGAAGGCGGATGCTCTATCCAGCTGAGCTACGGGCGCTTTATCTGCATTCTGTTCGGAGCGCAGACTTGAAGCTCCGGCTATTGAAGAAGTCGCCTCCTTCGAAAGCCATCTTACCCAGCAGCAGGCTGTGCTCGACAAGCGGGGCGAATGTTATAGAGACTGCCCACACTCGTCAACAGCAAATTTAAAAAAATTTCATTTAGATAAAGGAGTTACAGGAGGTGATGGCTGCTTCGCCTTTGCCGTATCGCTCCGACATGCGAGAATACGCGCCCTCTCCAAGTCCTCTCCAATGGTTAACCAAGCGTCATGACCGCAAAACTGATCGACGGTAAAACGATTGCTGCCAACATTCGCCAACAGATCTCCGGTCGTGTTGCCGAACGTCGCGCCCAAGGGCTCCGCGCCCCCGGCCTCGCCGTGATTCTGGTGGGAAGCGACCCAGCTTCCCAGGTTTACGTGGCGCACAAGCGCAAGGACTGCGAAGAAGTGGGCTTCCACTCCGTCGCTCATGATCTTCCCAGCAATACCTGCCAGGAGGATCTGCTGGCGCTGATCGATCAGCTCAACGACGACCCGTCGATCGACGGCATACTCGTGCAGTTACCGCTGCCCAGGCATCTCGACGCTTCGCAGTTGCTCGAGCGCATCCGCCCGGACAAGGATGTGGATGGCTTCCACCCCTATAACGTCGGCCGCCTCGCCCAGCGCATGCCACTGCTGCGCCCTTGCACCCCGAAGGGAATCATGACGTTGCTGGAGAGCACTGGCGTCGATCTGCACGGCCTGGATGCTGTCGTCGTGGGGGCATCGAACATCGTCGGCCGGCCGATGGCGCTGGAGTTGCTGCTGGCTGGCTGCACTACCACTGTGACCCATCGCTTCACCCGCAACCTCGAAGAGCACGTTCGGCGTGCCGATCTGGTGGTGGTAGCCACCGGCATCACGGGGCTGGTCAAGGGTGAGTGGATCAAGCCAGGCGCGATCGTCATTGACGTCGGCATAAACCGCCAGGCCGATGGCCGCTTGCTCGGTGACGTGGAATTCGGCCCTGCCAGCGAACGCGCCGCCTGGATCACCCCGGTTCCCGGTGGCGTAGGGCCGATGACCCGCGCCTGCCTGCTGGAAAACACCCTGCATGCAGCCGAGCATCTGCACCACTGACGGCGAGCACTGAAACAAGAACGGCACCTTTCGGTGCCGTTCTTGTTTTCCGCATTCTTAGTCAGCCAGGCGCCAGGTCGTCCCGCCCTTGCCATCCTCCAGCACCACGCCCATGGCGGCGAGCTGGTCACGGATACGGTCGGACTCGGCCCAGTTCTTCTCCACCCGCGCCGTGAGCCGCGCAGCGATCAGTGCCTCGACCTCGGCGGCATCGACCTTCCCTGCCGCACCGGCCTGCAGGAAGGCTTCCGGTTCGAGCTGCAGCACGCCCAGCACACCTGCCAGTTGCTTGAGCCGGGCAGCCAGGCCGGCCGCGGCCGGCACGTCGGACTCACGCAGGCGATTGACCTCGCGAATCATCTCGAACAGCACGGCGCAGGCCTCCGGCGAGTTGAAGTCGTCGTCCATCGCCGCACCGAAGCGCTCGACAAAGGCCTCGCCACCAGCCGCTTGAGCCTCTGGCAAGCCTTTCAGGCCGTTGTAGAAACGCTCCAGGGCGCCCTTGGCTTCCTTGAGGCTCTCTTCTGAGTAGTTGATCGGGCTGCGGTAGTGGCTGGAAACCAGCAGGTAGCGAACCACTTCCGGATGGTACTTCTCCAGCACTTCGCGAATGGTGAAGAAGTTGCCCAGGCTCTTGGACATCTTCTCGCCGTCGACGCGCACCGCACCAGCGTGCATCCAGGCATTGGCGTACTGCTTGCCGGTGGCCGCCTCGCTCTGCGCGATCTCGTTCTCGTGGTGCGGGAACACCAGGTCCGGACCACCGCCATGGATGTCGAAGGTTTCGCCCAGGCAGCAGGTGGACATCACCGAACACTCGATGTGCCAGCCCGGACGCCCGGCACCCCAAGGCGAATCCCAGCTCGGCTCGCCCGGCTTGGCGCCCTTCCAGAGCACGAAATCCAGAGGGTCTTCCTTGGCCTCGTCGACCTCGATGCGCGCACCGATCTTCAGATCCTCGATCTTGCGCCGCGACAGCTTGCCGTAACCGACGAACTTGCCGACCCGGTAGTAGACGTCGCCGTTACCCGGCGCATAGGCGAAGCCCTTGCCGATCAGCGTCTGGATCATCGCGTGCATGCCGGCGATGTGGTCTGTGGCACGCGGCTCGAGGTCCGGACGCAATACGTTGAGGCGGGCTTCGTCTTCGTGCATGGCGGCGATCATGCGCTCGACTAGGGCCTGGAACGGCTCGCCGTTCTCGCTGGCGCGACGGATGATCTTGTCGTCGATGTCGGTGATATTGCGCACGTAGGTCACGTCATACCCGCGATGGCGCAGCCAACGGGTGATCACGTCGAACGCGACCATCACCCGTGCATGACCGATGTGGCAGAAGTCATAGACCGTCATGCCGCAGACGTACATGCGCACCTTGTTGCCTTCCAGTGGGCGGAACGCTTCCTTGCTCTTGGTCAGCGTGTTGTAGATCGACAGCGCCATCATTGACCCCAAGAGTCACGCAGCGTGACGGTGCGGTTGAACACGGGAGCGCCTGGCTTACTGTCCTTCATGTCGGCGCAGAAATAGCCTTCGCGCTCGAACTGGAAGCGTTCTTCCGGGGCGGCGCTGGCGAGTGACGGCTCGGCACGGCAACCCTTGAGCACAACCAGCGACTCGGGATTGATGTTGTCGAGGAAGCTACCGCCCTCCTCGTCCTTTTCCGGATTGGCCGAGCGGAACAGGCGATCGTACAGGCGCACCTCGCACTCGACGCTCTCGGCAGCCGGCACCCAGTGAATCACGCCCTTGACCTTGCGCCCCTCCGGATTCTTGCCGAGGGTGTTCTCGTCGTACGAGCAGCGCAATTCGACGATATTGCCCTGTTCGTCCTTCACCGCCTCATCGGCACGAATGACATAGCTGCCGCGCAGGCGGACTTCGCCGCCCGGAATCAACCGCTTGAACCCTGCCGGAGGAACCTCCTCGAAATCGCTGCCGTCGATGTAGATTTCGCGGCTGAACGGCAGCACCCTTACGCCCATGTCCTGCTTGGGATGGCGCGGCAGCTCGAGGTTCTCGACCTTTCCTTCCGGGTAGTTGGTGATCACCACCTTGAGCGGCTTGAGCACACACATCGCGCGCGCTGCGTTGGCGTCAAGATCCTCGCGAATGGCGAATTCAAGCATGCCGATGTCCACCACGCCGCCAGCGCGATTCACACCGATCATGTCGCAGAAGTTACGGATCGAGGCCGGCGTGTAGCCGCGACGACGGAAGCCCGAAAGCGTCGACATGCGCGGATCGTCCCAACCGTGGACGTGCTTCTCGTCAACCAATTGCTTAAGCTTGCGCTTGCTGGTGATGGTGTAGTTCAGGTTGAGCCGGGCAAATTCGTACTGGCGCGGCTGGGAGGGCACCGACAGGCTGGCCAGGAACCACTCGTACAGCGGACGGTGATCCTCGAACTCGAGGGTGCAGATCGAGTGGGTAACGCCCTCGATGGCATCCGACTGACCATGGGTGAAGTCGTAGCTGGGGTAGATGCACCACTTGTCACCGGTCTGGTGATGATGGGCATGGCGGATGCGATAGAGAATCGGGTCGCGCAGGTTCATGTTGGGCGAGGCCATGTCGATCTTCGCCCGCAGCGCACGCGCGCCATCCGGGAACTCGCCGGCCTTCATCCGCGCGAACAGGTCGAGATTTTCCTCCACGGTGCGCTCGCGAAACGGGCTGTTCCTGCCCGGCTCGGTCAGGCTGCCGCGGTACTCGCGCGCCTGCTCCGGCGTCAGGTCGCAGACATAGGCCTTGCCAGCCTTGATCAGCTGGATTGCCCACTCATGCAACTGATCGAAGTAGCTGGAGGCATAGCGTTCCTCGCCGGCCCACTGGAAGCCCAGCCACTGCACGTCGCTCTTGATCGCATCGATATACTCCTGGTCCTCCTTGGCCGGGTTGGTGTCATCGAAGCGCAGGTTGCACTCCCCGCCGAACTCCTTCGCCAGGCCGAAATTCAGGCAGATCGACTTGGCATGGCCGATATGCAGGTAACCGTTGGGTTCCGGCGGGAAACGGGTGACGATCTTGGCGTGCTTGCCGGAATCCAGGTCGGCCTGGACGATCGGGCGGAGAAAGTTGCTTGCGGCGGGAGTCTCGGGCTTGCTCATGATGTCCTTAACGATCAGCGAGTGTGCGGCTTGGAGAGGTTTACAAAGTAGCGAGCGATGGTCAGACAAAGCGAAATCAGCCGAATAAGCGGAATGTACAGGTTGTACATGAGCATTTTGAGGCTGGTTTCAATACCGTGGCCGAGCGCAGCAGTTCGTAAATACCCTCTCAGGGTAGGCCGACCAAATCAAAGCGCCTATCATAGCGGACCCGTCACCCCCCTGACAGAGCAATGCGCCCAGGCGGCACTGCCATCAGCGACTGGCGGCACTCGGTATCGACGAGCCTCGCAGCGGCCCGTCCCACTCCTGGCCTGCCCAACGAAAACGGAATCCCTCCCGATGATCAAACTGCACACCAATTACGGCGTCATCACCGTCAACCTGTTCGAAGACAAGGCCCCGGAAACCACTGCCAACTTCAAGGAATACGTGAAGAGCGGTCACTACGACGGCACCATCTTTCATCGCGTGATCAGCAACTTCATGATCCAGGGCGGCGGTTTCGAGCCAGGCATGAAGCAAAAGGCTACCCGCGCACCGATCAAGAACGAGGCCAACAACGGCCTGTCGAACAAGACCGGTACCCTGGCCATGGCCCGTACCATGGAGCCGCATTCCGCCTCCGCGCAGTTCTTCATCAACGTCAAGGACAACGACTTCCTGGACCACAGCGCTCCGACCGTTCAGGGTTGGGGTTACGCCGTGTTCGGTGAAGTGACCGAAGGCATGGATGTGGTGGAGATGATCAAGGGCGTGGCAACCACCATGAAGTCCGGTCACCAGGACGTTCCGGTGGAAGACGTAGTGATCGAGAAGGCCGAGATCGTCGAGTGATCCTGCTGATCTCGGATCTGCATCTCGAAGAGCAACGCCCGGATATCGCCCGGGCGTTTCTGCATTTTCTCGAGACACGCGCCAGCCGGGCCGAAGCACTGTACATCCTGGGCGACTTCTTCGAAGTCTGGATCGGCGACGATGCAATGACGCCCTTCCAGCAAAAGATCGCCCAGGCGCTCCGGGCCCTGAGTGATCGCGGCACGCGCATCTATCTGATGCACGGCAATCGAGACTTCATGCTGGGCAAGCGCTTCTGTCGCACAGCCGGCTGCGAACTCCTCGCCGACCCCAGCGTGGTCGAGTTCGATGGCGAACGCGTTCTGCTGATGCACGGCGACAGCCTGTGTACCCGTGACGAAAACTACATGCGCCTGCGGCGCGCACTACGCAATCCGCTCAGCCTGTTCATCCTGCGCAATCTGCCGCTGAGCACCCGGCGAAAACTCGCGCGCAAACTGCGCAACGAAAGCCGCACGCAGACACGCATGAAAGCCACCGACATCATCGATGTCACACCGGAAATGATTCCGCGCATGCTGACCGAGCACGGCGTACGGACACTGATCCACGGTCATACCCATCGCCCGGCCACGCACGAACTGAATGTCGACGGCCACGCCGCCCGTCGCATCGTGCTCGGCGACTGGGACCGACAGGGCTGGGCGCTACAGGTGGATGAAAACGGCTACCACCAGGCACCGTTCGATCTAAGCTAAGCCGCCAGCGGCACGCCGCTGTGAAAGCGAAACTCCGCGTCCGGACTCTCGATCAGCTCGCGCTCTCGCTCTCGCACCCGGATGATCGTCGAATCGACATCAGCAGCTTCGCCGTACTGATACGCCAGCTTCAGGTAATCCTGAAAGTGGCGCGCTTCCGACTTGAGCAGGCCGTTGTAGAACTTGCCCAACTCCTCGTCCAGGTACGGAACCAGCATTGCAAAGCGCTCACAGGACCGCGCCTCGATGAACGCACCGATGACCAGCGTATCGGTCAGCCGGTAGGGCTCGTGATTGCGCACCAGTTCGCGCAGGCCGGCGGCATAGCGGGACGACCCAACGTTGCGCAGGGCAATCTCGCGGCGACGGATGATCGCCAGCACCTGCTCGAAATGACGCAACTCCTCTCGCGCCAGGCGCGACATCTTGTTTTGCAGATCCGGTTTGTCGACGTAGCGGAACATCAGCTGAAACGCCGCGCCTGCCGCCTTCTTCTCACAGTTGCCGTGGTCAATCAGCATGATGTCCTGATTCAGCAGCGCCGCGTCCAACCAGGCCGCCGGGGTGACACAACCGAGAAAGTCGTTCAGATCAGGAAGCATGTCGAACCTTGCATATTCAGGAACATGATAGCGGGCGGACCTCGTGGCCCTGCCCGACGTGCGGCGGGCATTATACGAATGCCGCGCATTGCCACCAGCCTTGCTTGATATACATCACGGCTGGTCCCGCAGGCTTGTCTATAGTTGAGCAACCCGCATCAGGACATGGAGCCGATCATGCAAGCCATTCGCTGCATCCTCGTGGTAATAGACCCGATCCAGCCACAAGAACTGGCGCTGAAACGTGCCCGCCTGATCTCGAGCGTCAGCCAGTCGCGCCTGCACCTGCTGGCCTGCGATTCCAGGCACGATCACAGCGGGCATCTGGCGACACTGTGCGAGCAACTGAAAAGCGAGGGCCATGAGGTCACCACGCAGCAGGCATGGCACGAGAGCGTTCACCAGACCATCATCACCGTACAGCAGGCAGAAGGTTGCGGGCTGGTGGTCAAGCAGCACGTCCCCGACAACCCGCTGAAGCGTGCGCTGCTCACCCCGGAAGACTGGAAACTGCTGCGCTACTGCCCCTGCCCGGTGCTGATGGTGAAAACCGACAAGTCATGGATGGGGGGCAACATTCTTGCCGCGGTGGATGTCGGCAACGCCGACCTCAAACATCGTACACTTCACGCCACCATCGTCAACCACGGCTATGAGATCGCCCGCCTCGCTGACGGCAAACTCCACGTCATCAGCGCCCACCCCTCGGCCATGCTTTCCGCTGCCGATCCAGCTTTTCAACTCAAGGAAACCATCGAGGCGCGATACCGGAATGCCTGCAAGCAATTCCAGGAAGAATTCGACATTCCGGACGCCCAGCTACATGTCGAGGAAGGCCCTGCCGATGCACTGATTCCGCGCGTCTGCCATCAACTCCAGGCGGTGGTGACCGTCATCGGAACCGTGGCGCGGACAGGATTTTCCGGCGCTCTGATGGGCAACACGGCAGAAGTCGTACTCGACACACTGGAGAGCGATGTCCTCGTACTCAAACCCGATGACATCATCGACCACCTCGAAGATCTGGTGCGCCACTGACCCACGAACGAAAGCCTCGATGGAGGCTTTCGGCTTCAGACCCTCAGGTCCATGCCCTCACGCAAGAATAGCGGAGCGATGTAGCGCTCATAGTGCGCCTCGGAGAGCAGAAAGAACTCCCGATCAATGGCATCGCGCAACTCAGGAAGCGCCCAATCACGGAACTCCGGCATCAAGACGACCCCGTACGCTTCGATTTGCTGGATGAGCCGGGCACCGCGCGCTATTAGCTGATAAGCCCAACAATACGGCGACTGCGCGGCCACGAAGCGAATTTGCCTGTTTTCCAACTGCTGCCGCAGCAGCTGCGCGTCGAAGACTTCGAGCTTGGCCGCCATCACCTGCGCCAGGAGAATTTCCAGACGGCGCCATACGGCACGCTTCTCCTGCTCACCGTAGGCATTCCAGTTCACCACTTCGTGATGAAAGCGCTTGCAGCCGCGACAGACGACATCGCCGTACACCGTCGAGCAGAGGCCTATGCAAGGGGTCTTGATACGCTGAGTGGACATGGGCGAAGCAGGCTACAGGAGGGTTGGGCATCTTAGACTTTTGTCCAACCAGGGTCACCCGTGTTCGCTCGAAGAACACTCCAAAGGCCAGAGCGAGCGGCCTGCAGAGCATATCGCCAGCCGCGGCGGATACACTTGCGCCAGCCTCCTCCGCCGGTGCTCGACTTAACTTTGCAGGGCGTTTCCAGTAGAATCGGCCCGCCGTTTTTGGCGCCACAGTCCATACGAAGCTGTTTTCAAAGCGTCACGAGCACAGTTGAACCGGCTGCGTGCCGGATGGGCAGAACTGACTGTTTCCTGCCCATCCGGTCTCGCCCGTCCGGCGTAAAACTTTGAAAACAGCTTCCGGATGCGCGTCCCGAAACACCCAAGGGACCAATGATGAGGGTAAAAACTGTGCTTGAAGCCTATCGCAAACACGTAGAAGAGCGTGCCGCCCAGGGCGTCGTGCCCCAGCCGCTGAACGCCGAGCAAACCGCTGGCCTGGTCGAGCTTCTGAAGAATCCGCCGGCCGGCGAAGAAGAATTCCTCGTTGACCTGATCACCAATCGCGTCCCCGCTGGCGTCGACGAAGCCGCTTACGTAAAGGCCGGCTTCCTGTCCGCCCTGGCCAAGGGTGAAACCTCCTCGCCGCTGCTGAGCAAGCAGCGCGCCGTCGAACTGCTGGGCACCATGCAGGGCGGCTACAACATCTCCACCTTGGTCGAACTGCTGGACAGCGCCGAACTGGGCGCCGTTGCCGCCGAGCAACTGAAGCACACGCTGCTGATGTTCGATGCCTTCCACGATGTGGCCGAAAAGGCCAAGGCCGGCAACGAGAATGCCAAGGCCGTCATGCAGTCCTGGGCCGAGGGCGAGTGGTTCACCAACCGTCCGGCCGTTGCCGAGAAAGTTTCCCTCTCCGTATTCAAAGTGACTGGCGAAACCAATACCGACGACCTGTCGCCGGCTCCGGACGCCTGGTCGCGCCCCGACATCCCGCTGCACGCACTGGCCATGCTGAAGATGGCCCGCGACGGCATCAACCCGGACGCACCGGGATCCGTCGGCCCGATCCAGCAGATGGAAGAACTGAAGGCCAAGGGTTTCCCGGTTGCCTACGTTGGCGACGTGGTCGGCACCGGCTCTTCGCGCAAGTCCGCCACCAACTCCGTGCTGTGGTTCTTCGGTGACGACATCCCCTACGTACCGAACAAGCGCGCTGGCGGCTTCTGCTTCGGCACCAAGATCGCCCCGATCTTCTACAACACCATGGAAGATGCCGGCGCCCTGCCGATCGAATTCGACTGCAGCAACCTGGCCATGGGCGACGTGATCGACGTCTACCCGTACGCCGGCAAGGTCTGCAAGCATGGCACCGAAGAAGTCATCACCACCTTCGAACTGAAGACCGATGTCCTGCTGGACGAAGTCCGCGCTGGTGGCCGTATTCCGCTGATCATCGGCCGCGGCCTGACCGAGAAAGCTCGCGCCGAACTGGGCCTGGCTCCGTCCACTCTGTTCAAGAAGCCGGAAGCGCCGACCGACAGCGGCAAGGGCTTTACCCTCGCGCAGAAGATGGTCGGTCGCGCCTGCGGTCTGCCGGAAGGCCAGGGCGTACGCCCAGGCACTTACTGCGAGCCGAAGATGACCACCGTCGGCTCCCAGGACACCACCGGCCCGATGACCCGCGACGAACTGAAGGACCTGGCTTGCCTGGGCTTCTCCGCCGACCTGGTCATGCAGTCCTTCTGCCACACCGCTGCCTACCCTAAGCCGATCGACGTCAACACCCACCACACCCTGCCGGACTTCATCATGAACCGCAGCGGCGTGTCCCTGCGTCCGGGTGACGGCATCATCCACAGCTGGCTGAACCGCATGCTGCTGCCGGATACCGTCGGCACCGGTGGTGACTCGCACACCCGCTTCCCGATCGGCATCTCGTTCCCGGCCGGTTCCGGCCTGGTAGCCTTCGCTGCCGCCACTGGCGTCATGCCGCTGGACATGCCGGAATCCGTACTGGTGCGCTTCAAGGGTCAGATGCAGCCTGGCATCACCCTGCGCGACCTGGTTCATGCCATCCCCTACTACGCCATCCAGCAGGGTCTGCTGACCGTCGAGAAGAAAGGCAAGAAGAACATCTTCTCCGGCCGCATTCTCGAGATCGAAGGCCTGAACCAGCTGACCGTCGAACAGGCGTTCGAACTGTCCGACGCCTCCGCCGAGCGTTCGGCCGCCGGTTGCACCATCAAGCTTCCGGAAGACTCGATCGCCGAGTACCTGAAGTCCAACATCACCATGCTGCGCTGGATGATCAGCGAAGGTTACGGTGATGCCCGTACCCTGGAGCGCCGCGCTCAGGCGATGGAAGCATGGATTGCCGATCCGAAACTGCTGGAAGCCGACAAGGACGCCGAATACGCTGCCGTGATCGAAATCGACCTGTCCGAAGTGAAAGAGCCCGTGCTCTGCGCACCGAACGACCCGGACGACGCCCGCCTGCTCTCCACCGTAGCTGGCGAGAAGATCGACGAAGTCTTCATCGGCTCCTGCATGACCAACATCGGCCACTTCCGCGCTGCCGGCAAGCTGCTCGACAAGGTCAAGGGCGGCATCCCGACCCGTCTGTGGCTGGCTCCACCGACCAAGATGGACGCTCACCAGCTGACCGAAGAAGGCTACTACGGCATCTACGGCAAGGCCGGCGCGCGCATGGAAATGCCGGGCTGCTCGCTGTGCATGGGCAACCAAGCTCGTGTACAGACCGGTTCTACCGTGGTCTCTACATCGACCCGTAACTTCCCGAACCGTCTGGGTGACGCCACCAACGTCTACCTGGCCTCTGCCGAGCTGGCGGCCGTAGCCTCCATCACCGGCAAGCTGCCGACCGTCGAGGAGTACATGGAGTACGCGAAGAACATCGACAGCATGGCTGCCGACATCTATCGCTACCTGTCCTTCGACCAGATCGCCGAGTTCCGCGACGCTGCGGAAAAGGCCAAGATCAAGGTCGTCGAGGTCTGACGCTGTAGGGCAATGAGAAAACCCCGCTTCGGCGGGGTTTTTTATGCTTGGCTTTTCTTCAAATGCCGCCTTCCCTCTATCGCCAGAGCGGCAATCAGCGCCTACGCAGATCGGCACACACTCTGCTACAGCAGCGCTCGACGACCACGCAGCCGGCCCTCGCCTCAGGGTGAAGCATCATGACGATGTATGGATTGCCCGCTAGCGATAGCGCTTTTTCTACGGGCAAAGAAAAGCCCGGACTAGCCGGGCTTTTCTTTGCGTAGCTAACTCAGATCACTGAACCTGAGCTTCCACTTCTGCCTCAACGCGACGGTTGATCTGGCGACCTTCATCGGTACCGTTGTCGGCAACCGGACGAGACTCGCCATAACCTACCGAGCTCACGCGACCACCTTCCACACCATACTCTTCGACCAGAACGTTGCGCACGGCTTCGGCACGACGCTCGGACAGACGCTGGTTGTATTGATCAGTACCGACGGAGTCGGTGTGACCTTCGACGGTGGTGCTGGTCTGCGGATACTGCTGCATGAAGTCGGCAAGGTTCTTGATGTCGCTGTAGCTTTCTTCACGAACGCGCGACTTGTCGAAATCGAACTTGACGTCCAATTCAACACGGACCAGTTCCGGAGCAGGCTCCGGCTCGTTGTCGACGATCGGAGCCGGGGCCGGTTCTGGGGTCGGCTCGACGGCTGCCACCTGACGAGCACCGCCACCGAAATTCAGGCCGACACCAACGCCAGCCATCCACTCGGCTTCGTCCGCATCGATGTTGTACATACCGTCGACGCTGGCCTTGGCAAAGAAGTTTTCGGTGAAGTAGTACTTCAGGCCGGTACCCACATTGGCGAAGGTGCTGCTGTCACGACCGCTACGGGCAGCCTGACCGATGCTCTGGTGAGCGACACCAGCGGAGACGTACGGACGCAGGCCTACACCAGGCGCACCGAAGTGATAGGCGGCATCCAGGGAAGTCAGGCTGCCCTTGATGTTCTTGTGGCTGCCGTCGGCACCGGGCTCTTCGGAAGTCAGATCATGATATTCGCCATAGGAAAGACCCAGCGAAACATCGTCGGTAAGGAAGTAGCTGACGCCAGCGCCGTAGAGCTCGCCGTCACGCTGTACGTCGCGCGAGCTGTCGGTGAAATAGTGCTTACCGAACGCTTCCACCTCTACGGCGCCCTGTCCTTGGGCCAGCGCGCTGAGAGAAGTCGCGGCGACCATCGAACCGATTACGACGCCTAAGGTGTTTTTAAGTTTCATCCGTAAATCCCCATCTGGTGGTTAGAATCAGAACAATCTAAGGAACCCGGCTGCATGTATGCCCAAGCTGTTCGCTACGAGTAAGACAAGTTTCCGGGGTTAAGTTTCAATTTGATCGGAAAATTTTTCCCGGAGCTTGTCCAGCGCGCGCTTGTAACGCATCTTCGTCGCGCTTAGCCCCATGTGCATGATATCGGCGATTTCCTGAAACTCGAGTTCAGCAACAAAACGCAACACCAGGATCTCGCGATCGATCGGGTTTACATGCACCAACCAGCGATCCAGACCGGTCTTTTCTTCAAGCCTGGGAGCCTTCTCCTCCGATGCTTCTTCGAGTGGATCCAGGCTGAGCGCATCGAGCAAGCGCCGCTTGCGACGCTCTTTGCGATATTGGGTAATACACTCGTTATACGTGATGCTATATAGCCACGTCTTGAACTTCGACTTGCCCTCGAAGTTCTTGAGGCCGTATAGAACCTTGAGCATTACTTCCTGACAGACATCATCGGCGTCTCGCTCGTTACCCAAGTAGCGCGCACATACATTGAACAACGTGCGCTGATATCGACGCATCAGCTCTTCATAAGCACGGGTAACATGAAACAGCTCGACATGAGCATGCTGCACCAGCTCTTCATCACTGAGCTGGCGGGGGTCGTAGCGCGATGTGGACGTTGGGGTTTTAGTCAAGACGCTTCGAGCCGGCAATCAAAGTCTCGGCCGCCATTCATGGAAACCGGAAAAAAGGCGACGTACTTTAGCAGATCCGCAAGGTTAACGGCTGCCGACTCGCTGCTCCAGCAGCACTTTGTTGGCCACCGACACCAGCTCTCCATCATCGCTCAGCAGCAGCGTCTTCACCGTGCCAATTTCCTCGATCTGCCCTTCCACCTCGGCCAATCGAACCGTTTGCCCTACTTCATACAATTCGCGCACATAGATGCCTGCCAGAATCTGGCTTACCAGTTCACGACTGCCAAGGCCGAGAGCCAGGGCCACAGCCAGGCCGACCGTGATCAGCACGATGGCAATCACGTAATTGAGCAGCTCGGTCTTGACCTCGAGCTGGCCGATCGCCACGGAGATACTGATGATGATGACCAGACCTTGCGCCATTCGCGCAAGACCGGTGGCATAGTCCAAGCCGACACCTTCGGCGGCGCCGCGAACAAGCCCGCTCAACAATTGCGCCAGCAGCACGCCGGCCAGCAGGATCAACGCGGCCCCGAATACTTTCGGAACATAGAGGGCCAGCATGTCGAGCGTGGCAGAAACGCGTTCGAGCCCCAGCGATTCGGCGGCAGAAACCAGAAATATCAGCAGGACGAACCAGTAGACCACCTTGCCGATCAGTGCGGAAACCGGGATACGGATACCTGCCCGGCTCAGCAGCTTGGTGAGACCCGTGCCGGCCATGAGCCGGTCCAGCCCTAGCTTGGCGAGCACCTTGGAAAGCAGCGTATCGAGCAGCTTGGCCACCACGAATCCGAGCAATACGACGATCAAAGCACCGAACAGCCGGGGAATGAAGGCCGCAACAGATGCCCAGAGCGAGCTCATCGCCGACAGCAGACTTTGGGTCCAGGAATTGAATTCCATGATCAATCAGCCTTATCGAATGAATGGGTGGAGTCTGCCCGGCGAGAAACCGGCGCCAGATGCCGCGAGCCGCTATTGACGGCCATCATCAATGCTTCGAGCCAACGCCCCGCCAAAGCGAACAGATCTCCGGCGCCCACCTGCCGGTTGGCGGTCTTGAGCACACGCCCCAGGCAAGCATCGTCGTCATGCACCGAAGGCTTGTTGAGCAGATCTCGCAGGGATTCTTCAAAGGGATCGCGCATGCAAACCTCGCTAAAGTATGTCGCCTAGACGGTCTATGGTCGGTCGGGAGTCACATTCAGAGCCAGCGAAGACGCCGCAACATCCACCATTGCAGCAGCGCTATGCCTCCGATCAGCAGGCAGGCAACCTGGAAACCATAGGGGAACTCGGCACCCGGAATCCCGCCCACATTGATCCCGAGCAGGCCGGTAAGAAAACTGAGAGGCAGGAAAAAGCCGGTGATGATAGCAAGCAGATACATCGTGCGGTTCATTCGCTCACCGAGCCGGCGCTGCTCTGATTCGAGCACCAGATTGATCCGCTCGCGGACCATATCCAGCTCCTCCAGATAGCGAATGAGCCGATTGCTGAGCTCATTCCAGTATTCGGTATCATCCTCGACAAACCAGCTCAGCCCATGCCGGGTAAGCTGGCCATACAGCTCGCGCTGGGGAAGCAGAAAGCGCCGCAAACCTGCCGCCTGACGTCGCAACGACAGCATCGAGTCATGTTCCGGCGTATACCGCTCGTTGCCCTCGAGCGCTTCTTCCTCGGCATCGATACGCTCGGACAGTTGCGTGACCAGATCATCGACGCGATCGGTCATGGCCTCGGCCAGATACAACAGGAGCTCGGAGGCGGATTTCGGCCCCCGACCCTCCGACAGAAGCCGAATCACCACCTCGGTGGAGCGCAGGGGGCGCAGCCGCAGGGAAATGACTCGTTGAGGATCGGCAAATACGCGCACGGAAACCATGTCTTCCGGCTCTGCCTCGGGATTCAGATTGACCCCGCGCAAAAACAACAACAGCTCCTCCCGCGGCAGGGTCAGCATTCGCGGACGAGTGTTCTCCTCAAGCAGTACGTCGCAGGCGAATGCGCTCAGGCCACTGTGCCTGCGCAACCAGTCCTGGGCGCGAGGGCGGCTGCGATCCCAATGCAGCCAGATGCTTTCCTGGGCCGCAAGCTGAAGCCCGGCCAGATCCGCGTAGGCGAGCGGCCGGCCACCCCCGCTACCATCGAGGAGCAAGGCATGAATCAAGCCATACTGCTCACTATCGGTGTCCTGCATCAATCCGTTCCGTCGCTACTCATGAAAAGCCCGGCGTAGCCGGGCCAAAGAAAATGACGTGCTCATCGTCAATCGCCGGCATTACTCCGGCATTGACAGCGGCTCGGGCGAAACGATGATGCCGTTGTTATCGGCGTACACGTATTCGCCGGGACGGAACGTCACCCCGCAGAACGTCACCGGCACGTTGAGATCACCAATCCCACGCTTGTCGGTCTTCATCGGGTGACTGGCCAGCGCCTGAACACCCAGCTCGGTTTGCGCAAGTACGTCCACGTCCCGCACGCAACCGTAGATGACCAGCCCCTCCCAACCGTTGCGCGACGCCTTTTCGGCGAGCATGTCGCCAAGCAGCGCGCGACGGAGCGAGCCACCGCCGTCGACTACCAGCACCTTGCCGGTGCCGTCGACATCGACCTGCTCCTTGACCAGCGAATTGTCCTCGAAGCACTTGATAGTCACGATCTCCCCGCCGAAGGAGTCGCGGCCGCCGAAGTTACTGAACAGCGGTTCGACGACCTGTACCAGGTTAGGGTAGGCATCGCACAGATCAGGCGTGACGTATTGCATGGGAAGCTCCTTCTGCTAGGGATTGCGGTCGAACATCCAGCCGTACAACCAAAGGTGCGACATGTTAACGGCTACGCACAAGCGGCGGAACGGACGTCCGGCATCAATGATATCGGCGGCACCAACGAAAACGGGGCTCACGCCCCGTTTCGTTACAGCCCGACCCCGTCAGATCTCACGATCGGCGAGGAAGAACCAGGTATCGAGTACAGAGTCCGGATTCAGGGACACGCTTTCGATGCCCTGCTCCATCAGCCACTTGGCCAGGTCCGGATGATCCGACGGACCCTGGCCGCAGATACCAATGTACTTGCCAGCCTTGTTGCACGCCTGGATGGCATTGGCCAACAGCTTCTTCACCGCCGGATTACGCTCGTCGAACAGGTGGGCAATGATGCCGGAGTCGCGGTCCAGGCCGAGCGTCAACTGAGTCATGTCGTTCGAACCGATGGAGAAGCCGTCGAAGAACTCGAGGAATTCGTCAGCCAGCAGGGCGTTGGACGGCAGCTCGCACATCATGATGACCCGCAGACCGTTCTCGCCGCGCTTGAGCCCGTACCTGGCCAGCAGATCGATGACCTGCGAGGCTTCGCCCAGGGTACGCACGAAAGGCACCATCAGCTCGACGTTGGTCAGGCCCATGACATCGCGGACCTTCTTCATCGCTCGGCATTCGAGCTCGAAGCAATCACGGAACGAGTCGCTGATGTAGCGCGAAGCACCGCGGAAGCCGAGCATCGGGTTCTCTTCTTCCGGCTCGTACAACTTGCCGCCGATCAGGTTGGCGTACTCGTTGGACTTGAAGTCCGACAGGCGCACGATGACCTTCTTCGGCCAGAAGGCAGCAGCCAGGGTGCTGACCCCTTCGACCAGCTTTTCTACGTAGAAGTCGACCGGATCGCCATAGCCGGCGATGCGCTTCTCGACACTGCTCTTCACGTCGGCCGGCAGACCGTCGAAGTTCAGCAGCGCCTTGGGGTGCACGCCGATCATGCGGTTGATGATGAACTCCAGACGGGCCAGGCCGACACCTTCGTTGGGCAGATGGGCGAAGTCGAAGGCGCGGTCGGGGTTGCCGACGTTCATCATGATCTTGAACGGCAGTTCCGGCATGGCGTCGATGGAGTTCTGGCGGATGTCGAAGCCCAGCTCGCCATCGAAGATCAGCCCGGTATCGCCTTCAGCACAGGAAACGGTCACCCGCTGACCGTCCTTCAGCAGCTCGGTGGCGTTGCCGCAGCCAACCACCGCAGGAATCCCCAGCTCACGGGCGATGATCGCAGCGTGGCAGGTACGTCCGCCACGATTGGTGACGATGGCGCTGGCGCGCTTCATCACCGGCTCCCAGTCCGGATCGGTCATGTCGGAGACCAACACGTCACCCGGCTGGACCTTGTCCATCTCGCTGACATCGTGAATGACCTTGACCGGGCCGGCGCCGATGCGCTGGCCAATGGCACGGCCTTCGACCAGTACGGTGCCCTTTTCCTTCAGCAGGTAGCGCTCCATGACGTTGGCGCTGCTGCGGCTTTTTACGGTTTCCGGCCGTGCCTGGACGATATACAGCTGATTATCGTCACCATCCTTGGCCCACTCGATGTCCATCGGACGCCCATAGTGCTTCTCGATGGTCATCGCCTGCCTGGCGAGATTGCTCACTTCTTCGTCGCTCAGGCAGAAGCGCATGCGATCGGCCTGATCGACATCGACGGTCTTGACCGACTTGCCAGCGCTGGCTTCAGCGCCGTAGATCATCTTGATCGCCTTGCTGCCCAGGTTGCGACGCAGGATGGCCGGGCGCCCGGCTTCCAGCGTCTGCTTGTGAACATAGAATTCGTCCGGGTTCACCGCACCCTGGACAACGGTCTCACCCAGGCCGTAGGCGCCGGTGACGAATACCACGTCACGGAAGCCGGATTCGGTATCCAGAGTGAACATGACGCCGGCAGTGCCGGTTTCCGAGCGAACCATGCGCTGCACACCGGCAGACAGGGCAACCAGCTTGTGGTCGAAGCCCTGATGCACGCGGTAGGCGATGGCGCGATCGTTGAACAGCGATGCAAACACTTCCTTGGTGGCGCGGATCACGTTGTCCACCCCACGAATGTTCAGGAAGGTTTCCTGCTGGCCGGCGAAAGAGGCATCCGGAAGGTCTTCGGCTGTGGCCGAGGAGCGTACCGCGACCGCCATGTTGTCATTGCCGCCGGACATTTCCGCGAATGCGGTGCGGATGTCGGCATCCAGTTGGGGCGGGAATTCAGCGTCCATGACCCAGCCGCGAATCTGCGAACCGGCCTTGGCGAGGGCGTTGACGTCATCCACGTCCAGCGCATCGAGAAGCGCATGGATCTGCTCGTTGAGACCGCTGAGCTCCATGAAATCACGATAGGCCTGGGCCGTAGTGGCGAAACCGCCAGGCACCGAAACACCCGCGCCTGCGAGGTTGCTGATCATCTCGCCCAGGGAGGCGTTCTTGCCCCCTACACGCTCAACGTCATGATTGCCGAGCTTATCGAGGGAAACTACGTACTCTACCAAGGTGATCTCTCCACATTAGTGTTGGAAACTCAACCGGAGCCAGGCGGCACGACTGTGGCCCGGCCCTGCAAAATAAGTAACAATGCCCGCCAACCGGGCTCGGCGAAGGGCCTACTATAGCTGGGAACCGTTCTCGACTTAAGGCCCAAGGCACATGAAACGAACTGCTTTCTTCATTTCTGACGGCACAGGCATCACCGCGGAAACCCTGGGCCAGAGTCTTCTGGCACAGTTCGAGAACATCACTTTCACGAAACTGACCCGCCCGTACATCGACACCGCGGAAAAAGCGCGGGCCATGGTACAGCAAATCAATAATGCCGCGGAAAAGGACGGTGGCCGGCCGATCATCTTCGACACGCTGGTGAACCAGGAAATTCGTGACATTCTCGCCGAATCCAATGGCTTCATGATCGATATCTTCTCTTCGTTCCTTGCTCCACTGGAACATGAGCTGATGTCACGTTCCTCCTATTCCGTCGGTAAATCCCACTCCATCAGCCACAACACCAACTACATGGAGCGCATCGAAGCGGTCAACTTCGCCCTCGATAACGATGACGGCGCCCGCACACGCTACTACGACAAGGCCGACCTGATCCTCGTCGGCGTGTCACGCTGCGGCAAGACACCGACCTGCCTGTACATGGCGATGCAGTACGGCATACGCGCCGCCAACTACCCATTGACCGAAGATGATATGGAGCGCCTGCAGCTGCCCAGCGTTCTCAAGGAATACAAGGACAAGCTGTTCGGCCTCACCATCGATCCGGACCGCCTGGCCGCCATTCGCAACGAACGCAAGCCCAACAGCCGCTACGCCAGCTTCGCCCAATGCGAGTTCGAAGTTCGCGAAGTGGAAAGCCTGTTCCGCCGCGAGAACATCAACTACATCAACTCCACCCACTTCTCCGTCGAGGAAATCTCGGCGAAGATCCTCGTGGAGAAAGGCGTCGAGCGTCGACTCAAATAAGTGCCGCTTCGCTAGACAACAAAAAGTCCGCTTGGTGCGGACTTTTTGCGTTTTTCAGCTGGAAGAATTCGCTTTTCGGCTGAAGCACATCAGAACGCGTCACCCGGCACACGTACCCAGCCTTCCATCAGCACGCGCGCGCTGCGACTCATGATCGCTTTGGTAACCGTCCACTGGCCGGCGATCTGCTTCGCCTCGGCACCGACCCGCAAGGTCCCGGATGGATGCCCGAAGCGCACGGCCTGGCGCTCGCCACCGCCTGCAGCGAGGTTCACCAGCGTACCGGGCACCGCCGCCGCCGTGCCGATGGCCACCGCACAGGTGCCCATCATGGCGTGGTGCAGCTTGCCCATGGACAATGCACGGACGAGCAGATCGACCTCGCCCGCCTCGATGTTCTTGCCGGAAGACGCACGATAGCTTTTCGGCCGGCAAACGAACGCAACCTTCGGCGTGTGCTGGCGGGTCAGCGCCTCCTCCGCGGTCTTGATCAAGCCCATCCGCAGCGCACCGGCCACACGAATCGACTCCAGACGCGCCAGCGCCTCTGGATTACCGTTGATGTCTTCACGCAGCTCCGTGCCCTGATAGCCGATGTCCTCGGCATTGACGAAAACCGTCGGGATGCCCGCACTGATCATGGTCGCTTTGAGCGTGCCGATGCCGGGAACCTCAAGATCATCCACCAGGTTACCGGTAGGGAACATCGAGCCGCCTTCCTCGCCATCGTCGGACGGGTCGAGGAACTCCAGCACGATCTCGGCAGCCGGAAAGGTCACGCCGTCCAGCTCGAAATCGCCGGTTTCCTGCACTTGCCCGCTGGTGATCGGCACATGAGCGATGATGGTCTTGCCGATATTGGCCTGCCAGATGCGCACCACACAGGTACCGTTCTCGGGAATGCGCGACGGGTCGACCAGGCCGGCATGCAGGGCGAATGCACCGGCGCCGGTTGAGAGGTTGCCGCAGTTGCCGCTCCAGTCGACGAAGGGCTTGTCGATCGACACCTGACCATAGAGGTACTCGACGTCGTGATCGGGCCGACTGCTCTTCGACAGAATCACGCATTTGCTGGTGCTCGACGTGGCGCCGCCCATGCCATCGATGTGCGCCGAGTACGGGTCGGGGCTGCCGATCACGCGCATGAACAGCCTGTCGCGCGCAGCGCCCGGCACCTGGCAGCTCTCCGGCAGGTCCTGCAGCCGGAAGAACACACCCTTGCTGGTGCCGCCGCGCATGTAGGTCGCGGGAATCTTGATTTGAGGTTGATGAGCCATGAGTGACTCCTGGCTGAAAAATGAATGGACCGTAGGGTGGATCGCGCTTCACCGATCCACCGCAGGGGCTGGTGCGGTGGATGGAAAAACCGCCATCCACCCTACGAGGTCGGACGCTCACGCCTGCCCGAGGAAGTCCTTGGCGAAACGCTGCAGCACGCCGCCAGCCTGATACACGCTGACTTCGGCCGCGGTATCTAGGCGGCAGGTGACCGGAACACGGGTTTCTTCACCGCTCTTGTGGTGAATGACCAGGGTCAGATCGCAGCGCGGCGACAGATCACCTTCGATATCGAAGGTTTCGGTGCCATCCAGGCCAAGGGTCAGGCGGGTGGTGCCCGGCTTGAACTCGACCGGCAGCACGCCCATGCCTACCAGGTTGGTGCGGTGGATACGCTCGAAGCCTTCGGCAACGATCACCTCCACACCGGCCAGGCGCACGCCCTTGGCAGCCCAGTCACGCGAGCTGCCCTGCCCGTAGTCGGCACCGGCCACGATGATCAGGTTCTGCTTGCGGTTCATGTAGGTTTCGATGGCTTCCCACATGCGCATCACCTTGCCTTCCGGCTCGACGCGCGCCAGCGAGCCCTTCTGCACCTTGCCGTCGACCACCGCCATCTCGTTGACCAGCTGTGGGTTGGCGAACGTTGCCCGCTGCGCCGTCAGGTGATCGCCGCGGTGGGTCGCGTAGGAATTGAAGTCTTCCTCCGGCAGGCCCATCTTCGCCAGGTATTCACCGGCGGCCGAATCCAGCAGGATCGCGTTGGATGGCGACAGGTGGTCGGTGGTGATGTTGTCCGGCAGGATCGCCAGCGGACGCATGCCTTTCAGTGTGCGCTCGCCAGCCAGCGCGCCTTCCCAGTACGGCGGACGACGAATGTATGTGGACATCGGGCGCCAGTCGTACAGCGGGCTCTTGGCTTCCTCAATGGTGCCCAGATCGAACATGGGGATGTAGATCTGCTTGAACTGCTCAGGCTTGACCGAGGACGCGACGATGGCGTCGATCTCCTCGTCGGACGGCCAGAGGTCCTTCAGGGTGATCGGATTGCCGCTCTTGTCGGTGCCCAGCACATCCTGCTCGATATCGAAGCGCACCGTACCGGCGATGGCGTAGGCGACCACCAGCGGCGGCGAGGCCAGGAAGGCCTGCTTGGCGTACGGGTGGATGCGACCGTCGAAGTTGCGGTTACCGGAGAGAACCGCGGTGGCGTACAGGTCACGCTCTATGATTTCCTGCTGGATCACCGGGTCCAGCGCACCGGACATGCCGTTACAGGTGGTGCAGGCGTAGGCGACGATGCCGAAACCTAGTTTTTCCAGCTCGCTCAGCAGCCCAGCCTCTTCCAGGTACAGCTTGGCGACCTTGGAACCCGGCGCGAAGGACGTCTTCACCCAGGGCTTGCGCACCAGACCCAGTTCGTTGGCCTTCTTCGCCAGCAGACCGGCAGCTACCACGTTGCGCGGGTTGGAGGTGTTGGTGCAGCTGGTGATGGCGGCGATGATCACCGCACCATCGGGCAGCATACCTGCGGCCTCCTCGGCCCGCGCTGCAGCCAGCTTGTCTTCGTCGGCGATGCCGCGCTCGTGCAGCGCCGAAGTCGGCAGACGCTTGTGCGGGTTGGACGGGCCAGCCATGTTGCGCACAACGCTGGACAGGTCGAATTCCAGCACACGCTCGTATTCGGCGCCTTCCAGCGCAGTCGCCCACAGACCGGTCTGCTTGGCGTACTGCTCGACCAGCGCAATCTGCTCCGGCTCGCGTCCGGTCAGCTTGAGGTAATCGATGGTCTGCTGGTCGATGTAGAACATCGAAGCGGTGGCGCCGTATTCCGGGCACATGTTGGAGATGGTCGCGCGATCACCGATGGTCAGGCTGTCGGCACCTTCGCCGAAGAACTCGACCCAGGCTCCGACCACACGTTCCTTGCGCAGGAACTCGGTCAGCGCCAGGACGATATCGGTGGCGGTGATGCCCGGCTGACGCTTGCCGGTCAGGCGCACACCGACGATATCGGGCAGTCGCATCATCGACGGCAGGCCGAGCATCACGGTTTCGGCCTCCAGACCGCCGACGCCGATGGCGATCACACCCAGCGCATCGACGTGCGGCGTGTGCGAGTCGGTACCGACACAGGTATCCGGGAAGGCCACGCCGCCGCGGGCCTGGATCACCGGCGACATCTTCTCCAGGTTGATCTGGTGCATGATGCCGTTGCCGGCCGGGATCACGTCGACGTTCTTGAACGCGGTCTTGGTCCACTCGATGAAGTGGAAGCGGTCCTCGTTGCGACGCTCCTCGACGGCACGGTTCTTCTCGAACGCATCCGGATCGAAGCCTGCAAACTCGACCGCCAGCGAGTGGTCGACGATCAACTGGGTCGGCACCACCGGATTGACCTTCGCCGGGTCGCCGCCCTGCTCGGCGATCGCGTCACGCAGGCCGGCCAGGTCGACCAGCGCGGTTTGCCCGAGAATGTCATGGCAGACCACACGAGCCGGATACCAGGGAAAGTCCAAGTCGCGCTTGCGCTCGATGATCTGCTTGAGCGAATCGGTCAGCGCTTCGGGCTCACAGCGACGCACCAGCTGTTCGGCCAGGACGCGAGAGGTATAGGGCAGCTTGTCGTAGGCGCCCGGCTGAATGGCTTCGATCGCCTCGCGGGTGTCGAAGTAATCCAGCCCGGTGCCTGACAAAGGTTTGCGGTGTTCTGTATTCATGCCGGAAGAACTCAATCCAGTAATGTTCTGTGGGGCGAGGTTCGGGGAGTCCGGCGACGAACTCCCCGCTCCGATCAACGCTGGGCGATCGGGACGACCTTGCGCTGTTCCGGACCGATGTACTCGGCGCTCGGCCGAATGATCCGGTTGTTGCCGCGTTGTTCGAACACATGGGACGCCCAGCCGGTGACACGCGAGCAGACGAAGATCGGCGTGAACAGCTTGGTGGGGATGCCCATGAAGTGATAAGCCGAGGCATGGTAGAAGTCGGCGTTCGGGAACAGCTTCTTCTGCTCCCACATGGTTTCGTCGACAGCCACCGAGACCGGGTAGAGCACGGTGTCGCCCACCTCGTCAGCGAGCTTCTTGGCCCAGACCTTGATCACCTCGTTGCGCGGGTCGGAGACGCTGTAGATCGCGTGGCCGAAGCCCATGATCTTGTCCTTGCGCTCGAGCATGCCGAGGATCGCTTCGCGAGCCTCTTCCGGGCTCTTCCACTGCTCGATCATGTCCATCGCCGCTTCGTTGGCGCCGCCATGCAGCGGGCCGCGCAGCGAACCGATGGCGCCGGTCACGCACGAATAGAGGTCGGACAGGGTCGAGGCGCAGACGCGCGAGGTGAAGGTCGAGGCGTTGAACTCGTGCTCGGCGTAGAGGATCAACGAGACGTTCATCACCTTGACGTGCAGGTCGCTTGGCTTCTTGTCGTGCAACAGCGCGAGGAAATGCCCACCGAGGGTGTCTTCGTCGCTGCTACAGTCGATGCGCACACCGTCGTGGGTGAAGCGGTACCAGTAGCACATGATCGCCGGGAAGGCGGCCATCAGGCGCTCGGCCACATCGCGCTGCTGATCGAAGCTGAGCTCCGGCTCCAGGGTGCCGAGCACCGACGAACCGGTGCGCATCACATCCATCGGATGGGCGCTGGCCGGAATACGCTCCAGCACTTCCTTCAGCGCCTGCGGCAGGTCGCGAAGGGTCTTCAGGCGACTCTTGTAGTCGGCCAGTTGCTGAACGGTGGGCAGCTCACCGTAGAACAGCAGGTAGGCCACTTCTTCGAAATCGCACTCGGCCGCGAGGTCGCGTACGTCATAGCCACGGTAGGTCAGCCCGGCGCCGGTCTTGCCGACGGTACACAGGGCGGTCTGTCCGGCGATCTGTCCCCGCAGGCCCGCGCCGCTCAGTACTTTTGCTTCAGCCATTGCTATCTCCTTCTTGGATTTGTTCTGGATACTGCAAATCACGTCGAAAATGGATCAGAAAAGCCCCGATGGCAAACCCGCCGGGGTTGCCTCACTCAGTTCTTCTTCTGGGCGAACAGCGCATCGAGGTGCTGCTCGAATGCGTGATAGTTGATGCGATCGTAGAGCTCCATCCGGGTCTGCATGGTGTCGATCACATTCTTCTGCGTGCCATCACGGCGCAGCGCGGTGTAGACGTTTTCCGCTGCCTTGTTCATGGCGCGGAAGGCCGACAGTGGGTACAGCACCAGGGAAACGTCGACGCTGGCCAGCTCTTCGGTGGTGTACAGCGGCGTGGCACCGAATTCGGTGATGTTGGCCAGGATCGGCGCCTGCACCCGATCCGCGAAGGTCTTGTACATCGCCAGTTCGGTGATGGCCTCGGGGAAGATCATGTCCGCCCCGGCCTCGATGCAGGCGGCGGCACGATCCAGCGCGGCGTTCAGGCCTTCCACCGCCAGCGCGTCGGTGCGCGCCATGATCACGAAGCTGTCGTCGGTACGTGCGTCGACGGCGGCCTTGATGCGGTCGACCATCTCCTGCTGCGAGACGATTTCCTTATTCGGGCGATGACCGCAGCGCTTGGCGCCGACCTGATCCTCGATATGGATCGCCGCCGCACCGAACTTGATCATCGACTTCACCGTGCGCGCCACGTTGAAGGCCGAGGAGCCGAAGCCGGTGTCGACATCGACCAGCAGCGGCAGGTCGCAGACATCGGTGATGCGACGCACGTCGGTGAGCACGTCGTCGAGCCCGGTGATGCCGAGATCCGGCAGGCCCAGCGAGCCGGCCGCAACGCCGCCACCGGACAGGTAGATGGCCTTGAAGCCGGCGCGCTTGGCCAGCAGCGCATGGTTGGCGTTGATCGCACCGACGACCTGCAGCGGATGTTCACTGGCCACGGCGTCACGAAAACGCTGACCGGCAGAAGGTTGAGTCATGCATTACCCCTTTCATCTGGTGTTTGCTCTAGAGCGCCCTTGAAGTGACGCTCGACATTACGCTTGGAAGCGGCGATGTGACGGCGCATCAACAGTTCCGCCAGCTCACCATCACGCTCGGCGATGGCATCGAGAATTCGGTGGTGTTCGGCGAAGGCCTGGTGCGGCCGGTTCGGCGTGGTGGAAAACTGGATGCGGTACATGCGCACCAGCTGGTAGAGCTCGTCGCAGAGCAGCTTGGCCAGCGTGCGGTTGCCGCTGCCCTGGATGATCCGGTAGTGGAAATCGAAGTCGCCTTCCTGCTGGTAGTAGCCGACGCCGGCCTGAAACGCCTCGTCGCGCTCGTGGGTGCTCAGCACACGCCGCAGGTCATCGATCTCAGCCTCGCTCATGCGTTCGGCAGCCAGGCGACAGGCCATGCCCTCCAGCGACTCGCGAATCTCGTAAAGCTCGATCAGCTCGGCATGGCTGAGCGACACCACCCGCGCCCCGACATGCGGCACACGAACCAGCAATTTCTGCCCTTCCAGGCGATGTATCGCCTCGCGCAGCGGCCCGCGGCTGATGCCATAGGTACGCGCCAGCTCAGGCTCGGAAATCTTGCTGCCCGGCGCGATCTCTCCCTTGACGATCGCGGCCTGTATCAGGCGAAAGACATGCTCGGCCAGCGTTCCACTGTCGATCGATTGCGCCGCCGGGTGAATTTCAAGTGTATCCAGCATCATTGTCGACAATCGTTATTTGAGTTCGCCGAAACTACGCCGCATTACTCACATGGTCAACAGGAGGCCCGTACAGATTGTCGACACTTTTACTAAAGTCGTAATCACAGGGAACACGGAGCACGACCCATGGCCTGCCATTGTCCCGACTCGAAACCAGCATGCTAGAATGCCAGCCTTTCGCGCCCAGCTCGCTCGCCCGCTATCGCAACCAGACGCGCCTGGCCTTACATCAGCTCGTTCCGTTCCTTCCCTCAAGACAACAGGTTCCATGAGAGTCAAAGCCCTTTTTCTGCTGCTCTGCGTATCGATCCTGCCCACGACCAGCCTAGCCAACAACAACACGATCTATGGCCTGAACGAATACGTCGGGCTACCCGATTTCGGCCTTGAGGTAGAAGCCAAGCTGGACACCGGCGCACAGACCGCGTCGCTCAGCGCCCGTGATATCGAGCGTTTCAAGCGCGGCGGCGAACCCTGGGTGCGCTTCTATCTGGCGCTGGACGACGCTCATTCCCATCCCATCGAACGCCCACTGACGCGTATCAGCAAGATCAAGCGGCGAGCCGGCGACTTCGATCCGGAAGAGGAAAAGACCTATACGGCGCGCCCGGTCATCGAGCTCGATCTGTGCATGGGCAAGGCAAAACGCACCATTGAAGTGAACCTCACGGATCGTAGCGCTTTCCAATACCCACTTTTGATCGGTTCCGATGCGCTCACCCGCTTCGGCGCCCTGGTAGACCCAGGTCGCACCTTCACTGCCGGCACCCCCGGCTGCCTCAACGAATCTGACGCTGACGAGTAACCCCATGCGCGCTCTCACCCTGCATCTGAAAGTCCTGATCTTCCTGCTCGTCGCACTGGGAGTGTCGATCACCGCCTACCAGATATTCGTACTCGGCATTCCGGTTACAGAAGACGAAACCGACGACCTGTGGAACATCGATGCCAAGATCGAATTCCAGGCCAGCCCGCGCGAGCCGGTCAAGCTGCAGATGTACGTACCGCCGCTGAACCAGGAATTCGTCAGCCTCAACGAGAGCTTCATTTCCAACAACTACGGCGTCAGCATCAATCGGGCCGACGGCAACCGTCGCGTCACCTGGTCGGCGCGCCGGGCCAGTGGCAATCAGACTCTCTATTACCGCCTTGTGCTGACCAAGCGCTACAGCGGCGAACAAACCAAGTCGACCGGCCCGATCTTCCGCGACAGCATCCCGGTCGAAGGCCCGGAGAAGATCGCCGCGGAAGCCTTGCTTTCACCCATCCGCCAGCATTCGGCCGATGTCGAAACCTTCATCAGCGAAGCCATCAAGCGGGTGAACAACCCCAATGATGACAACGTCAAGCTGCTGCTTGGCGGCGATGCATCCATTGCCAACAAGGCAAGTGTCATCGAGCTGCTGCTGTCCATTGCCCACGTTCCGATGGAGCGGGTGCATACCGTGCGCCTGAACGCCGATCAGCCGCAGACACCCGAACTCTGGCTACGCAGCTTCAATGGCGACAAGTGGCTGTACTTCAATCCAGGTACCGGCGAACAGGGCCTGCCGACTGACCGCCTGGTCTGGTGGACCGGTGACGAGCCGCTGGTCAACCTGGAGGGTGGCCGCAATCCGCAGGTCACCTTCACGCTCAACAACAGCGAGATGAATGCCATCCGCCTGGCCAAGCTGACCGACGAAAATACCGACGCGGACTTCCTCGAATACTCGCTCTACGGCCTGCCGCTGCAAACGCAGCAGACCTACCAGATCATGATCATGATTCCGATCGGCGTGCTGGTGATCCTGATTCTGCGCAACCTCGGCGGCCTGCAGACCCTGGGCACGTTCACCCCGGTACTGATCGCCCTGGCGTTCCGCGAAACCCAGATCGGCTTCGGCATCATCCTGTTCACACTGATCACGGCACTCGGCCTGTCCCTGCGCTCGTACCTGGAACACCTAAAGCTGCAGATGCTGCCGCGCCTGTCGGTGGTACTGACGTTCGTCGTGGTACTGATCGCTGTCATCAGCCTGCTCAGCCACAAGCTCGGCCTCGAGCGCGGGCTTTCGGTGTCGCTGTTCCCGATGGTGATCCTGACCATGACCATCGAACGCCTGTCGATCACCTGGGAAGAACGCGGCGGCGGCCATGCCTTCAAGGTGGCGGTCGGCACCCTGATCGCCGCAAGCCTGGCGTTCATGCTGATGAACATCCAGGCGCTGACCTACTTCATCTTCACCTTCCCGGCGGTGCTGTTGATCATGGTGGGCTTCATGCTGGCGATGGGTCGCTACCGCGGCTACCGCCTGACCGAGCTGTTCCGCTTCAAAGCCTTTCTGAAGGATTGAGCCATGTTCGGTCTGATCAAGACGTGGAAGGCCCTGGAAGCCAAGGGCATCATGGGCATCAACCGCCGCAACGCGGATTACGTGCTCAAGTACAACAAGCGCAACCTGTACCCGATCGTCGATGACAAGATCATCACCAAGCAGCGCGCCATCGAAGCCGGCATTCACGTACCGGAGATGTACGGCATCATCGAGACCGAAAAGGACATCGACAAGCTCAAGGAGATCGTCAAGGATCACACCGATTTCGTCGTCAAGCCCGCCCAGGGTGCCGGCGGCGACGGCATCCTGGTGATCGCCGACCGCTTCGAGGGCCGCTACAAGACCGTCTCCGGCAAGATCATGGCCCATGAGGAGATCGAGCATCAGATCTCCAATATCCTCACCGGCCTGTATTCGCTCGGCGGGCATCGTGATCGCGCACTGATCGAGTATCGCGTCACCCCGGACCCGATCTTCAAGAGCATCAGCTACGAAGGCGTCCCGGATATCCGCATCATCGTGCTGATGGGCTATCCGGTGATGGCCATGCTGCGTCTGCCGACACGCCAGTCCGGCGGCAAGGCCAACCTCCATCAGGGCGCCATCGGCGTCGGCGTGGACCTGGCTACCGGCATCACGCTACGCGGCACCTGGCTGAACAACAAGATCACCAAGCACCCGGACACCACCAATGCGGTGGATGGCGTACAGCTGCCGAACTGGGACGGCTTCATGAAGCTTGCCGCCGGCTGTTACGAGCTCTGTGGGCTCGGCTATATCGGTGTCGACATGGTGCTCGACCAGGACAAGGGGCCGTTGATTCTCGAACTCAACGCCCGCCCGGGCCTGAACATCCAGATCGCCAACGACTGCGGCCTGACGCACCGGGCGCACGCGGTCGAGAACCGCCTGGCCGAACTCAAGGACAAAGGCATCCAGGAAACGCCGGAGGAACGCGTGAAGTTCTCTCAGGAGCTCTTCGGACACGTTCCGCCTCACGCCTGAATGACCTGAACCGGCCGCCCGCGTATCCTCGCGGGCTGGCCCTCATCGATTCCGCCCATGCCCACCTGCACGCTGCATGCCCTGCCCTATCGGGCCGATCCCGCCCACTGGTTCGAACGCATCCGCCATGCCCCCGGCGCGATCCTGCTCGATTCGGGCAGACCGAAAGCCGACCGTGGGCGCTTCGACATACTCAGCGCCTGGCCGCTGAGCGTGCTCGAGCCTGGTGCCGATGAGTCGGGGCGCGACTTCCTGCAGCGCCTGCGTCAGGCATTGAGCCGGCTGGGCGAGACCAACCCGCCAGAAGGTTGCGAACTGCCCTTCGTCGGCGGTCTGATCGGCCTGCTCAGCTACGACTTCGGCGAGCGCCTGGAGACCCTACCCCAGCGCGCGACGGACGACAGCGGCCTGCCGCTGGCTCGCTTTGGACTCTACAGCTGGGCACTGATCAGCGATCACCAGCGACAGACCAGCCAGCTACTGTTTCACCCGGCAACGCCCGATGCCGAGCGTGAGCGGCTGATCGCCCTGTTCGGGTCTGTCGCCGCCAGGCAACCGGCGCCGTTCAGATTGCTCGGACGTTTTACCGCCGATCTCAGCGTGGATGCCTATCGCCAGGGCGTCGAACGTATCCAGGCCTATATCCAGGCGGGTGACTGCTATCAGGTCAATTTCACGCAACGCTTTCGCGCTGAATGCTCTGGCGATGCCTGGACAGCCTACTGCGCACTCCGGGCCGCCTGCCCGACCCCTTATGCGGGATTCGTCGCGCTCGAACAGGGCGCCATTGCCAGCCTTTCACCGGAGCGCTTCCTGCGCCTGCGCCAGGGGGCGGTCGAGACCCGCCCGATCAAGGGCACGCGGCCACGGGGCCACGACGAGCGAAGTGACAGCGCACAAGCCCAGGCGCTGCTCGCCAGCGAGAAGGACCGCGCCGAGAACCTGATGATCGTCGACTTGCTGCGCAACGACCTCGGACGCAGCTGTCGAATCGGCAGCGTGCGCGTCCCCCAGCTTTTCGCCCTGGAGAGCTATCCCAACGTCCATCACCTGGTGAGCTGCGTGACCGGGGAACTGGCCGATAGCCAGGATGCGTTCGACCTGCTGGCCGGCAGCTTTCCCGGCGGCTCGATCACCGGGGCGCCGAAGATTCGCGCGATGCAGATCATCGACGAGCTGGAGCCCACCCGCCGAGCGATCTACTGCGGCTCGCTGCTCTACATAGATGTCAGGGGCGAAATGGACAGTTCCATTGCCATTCGAACGCTGCTCATCCGTGACGGACTGGCCTCTTGCTGGGGCGGCGGCGGCATCGTCGCCGATTCCGACTGGCAGGCGGAGTACCAGGAATCGATCGACAAGGTGAGCGTTCTGCTGAGAACGCTGGAAGGGCTTTAGGCTGCAAGCTGGCGCGAATCAATGGCGCGGCCGAGGCATCCGTCAGGTTTTTCCCGTGTCCCAGCCCAACGCAACGACAGGCCAGGATTTGGTGGGCTGAAGCCCACCCTACGGATTGCAAGCGAATCAAAAGCGCGGCCGAGGCATCCGTCAAGTTTTTCCCGTATT
>NZ_KK020676.1:2288750-2360375 GCF_000307775.2 Stutzerimonas stutzeri KOS6
CAAGTTTTTCCCGTATTCCAGCCCAACGCAACGACAGCGCCAGGACTTGGTGGGCTGAAGCCCACCCTACGGGCTGCAAGCGAATCAAAAGCGCGGCCGAGGCATCCGTCAGGTTTTCCCCGTATTCCAGCCCAACGCAACGACAGCGCCAGGACTTGGTGGGCTGAAGCCCACCCTACGGGCTGCAAGCGAATCAAAAGCGCGGCCGAGGCATCCGTCAGGTTTTTCCCGTGTCCCAGCCCAACGACAGGCCAGGATTTGGTGGGCTGAAGCCCACCCTACGGACTGCAAGCGAATCAATGGCGCGGCCGGCAGCAAACGCCTGTCGAGCTTTTTCTCGCAGCTTGGTGGTGCTTCAGAGCGTGAGCTTGCGGTTCGACGCTTTGAGGAATTCCTGCCTCAACTCATCGAACGTATGCACCGCCGGGAACTGCGGGAACTCGGCGATGACGTTGTCCGGCGCATGGAACAGGATGCCGGCGTGGGCTTCGCTGAGCATGGTGGTGTCGTTGTACGAGTCACCTGCGGCGATTACCCGGTAGTACAGGCTCTTCAGCGCGATGACCGACTGGCGCTTGGGGTCCTTCTGGCGCAGCTGGTAATCCACCACACGATCGTTCTCGTCGGTGATCAGACGGTGACAGAGCAGCGTGGGGAAACCCAGCTGGCGCATCAGCGGCTGCGAAAACTCGTAGAAGGTGTCCGACAGGATCACCACCTGGAAGCGCTCGCGCAGCCAGTCGACGAACTCCGGCGCGCCTTCCAGCGGCTTCAGCGTCGCGATGACCTTCTGGATGTCGGCAAGCTTCAGGCCGTGCTCGTCGAGAATGCGCAGGCGCTGCTTCATCAGTACGTCGTAATCGGGAATGTCACGCGTGGTCGCCCGCAGCGATTCGATTCCGGTGGCCTCGGCAAAGGCGATCCAGATTTCCGGAACCAGCACACCTTCCAGGTCGAGACAGGCTATTTCCACGGGCCACTCCTCAATGCAGAAAATTGAAGGCGGCACTCTAACGGCAGCTCGCGAGCGAAGCAACGCAAGCCTTATATCCGAAGCAGCTGATTAGCGTAGCTAAACGTTATTTAGCGGCATAAACGCCTTTTGCTACCATCCGCCGCCTCAGAGCGCCAAAGCGCCGATGTTACCTATAAGGAAGCCGCCCGATGAGCCCATCTATCGACGTCGCCGCGTTGTCCGCCGCCTACGCCGAAAAATCTCCGCAGGATGTCCTGAAGCTTGCCTTCGACCTGTTCGGCGATGACCTGTGGATTTCCTTCAGTGGCGCCGAAGACGTGGTGCTGGTCGACATGGCCTGGAAGCTGAACAAGAACGTCAAGGTGTTCACGCTCGATACCGGCCGCCTGCACAGCGAAACCTACCGTTTCATCGAGCAGGTCCGCGACCACTACGGCATCGCCATCGAGATCATGACGCCAGACCCCGCGCTGTTGCAGCCGCTGGTCAACGAGAAAGGCCTGTTCAGCTTCTACCGCGACGGGCATGGCGAATGCTGCGGGATCCGCAAGATCGAACCGCTGCGGCGCAAACTGACGACCGTCCGCGCCTGGGCGACCGGACAACGCCGCGACCAGAGCCCCGGCACGCGCAGCCAGGTATCGGTGCTTGAGCTGGACAGCGCGTTCTCGACAGCGGACAACGCATTGTACAAGTTCAATCCGCTGGCGCAGATGACCAGCGAGGAAGTCTGGGGCTATATCCGCATGCTGGAAATCCCCTACAACAGCCTGCATGAACGCGGCTTCATCAGCATTGGCTGCGAGCCCTGCACCCGCGCGGTGCTGCCGAACCAGCACGAGCGTGAAGGCCGCTGGTGGTGGGAAGAAGCGACCCACAAGGAATGCGGGCTGCATGCCGGCAATCTGATCGCCAGGAGCTGATTGACTGAAACAGGGCCGGCGGGCGCAGACGCGACCCGCGGTTTCCGGCTAGTAGGTCGGCAGTTGAATGTCGTCGAACAGCTCATCCAGTTCCGCCTTGTTGCGGCACTGGATCGCTGTTTCGAGCATGTCGCGATTCAGGTGCGGAGCGAACTGCTGAATGAAGTCGCACATGAAGCCGCGCAAGAAGGTGCCACGCCGAAAGCCGATCTTGGTCACGCTGGATTCGAACAGCTCGCTGGCATCCAGCACCACCAGGTCCGAATCCAGCTTGGGGTCGACCGCCATGCGTGCAACGATCCCGACCCCCAGACCGAGACGGACATAGGTCTTGATCACATCGGCATCGGCGGCGGTGAACACCACCTTCGGCGAAAGCCCCCGATGACCGAATGCCTCGTCGAGCTTGGAGCGACCGGTGAAACCGAACACGTAGGTCACGATCGGATGCTCGGCCAGCGTCTCCAGCGTGAGCTTTTCCAGCTTCGCCAGCGGATGCCCCTGAGGCACGATCACGCAGCGGTTCCAGCGATAGCAGGGCATCATCACCAGATCACCGAACAACTCCAGCCCTTCGGTGGCGATAGCGAAGTCGACAGTCCCATCGGCGGCCATCTCGGCAATCTGCATCGGCGTTCCCTGATGCATGTGCAGGGAAACGTCAGGATACTGCTTGATGAAGCTGCTGATCACCCGGGGTAGCGCATAGCGTGCCTGGGTGTGGGTGGTGGCGATGCTCAGCGTTCCCTTCTTTTCATTGGAGAACTCCTGGGCGATTTGCTTGATGCTTTCGCATTTGCGCAGAATTTCGCCTGCCGTGGTGATGATGCGCTCCCCGGCTGGCGTCACCCGGGTCAGGTGCTTGCCACTGCGAGCGAATACTTCCACGCCGAGTTCGTCTTCCAGAAGCCGGATCTGCTTGCTGATGCCGGGCTGAGATGTGAACAGGCTCTGCGCGGTCGCGGACACGTTGAGGTCATGGTGCGCCACTTCCCAGATGTAACGCAGTTGCTGAAGCTTCATAGATATCCCTCAAGGCAACGGCGCCACCGCGCCTGCCGCAACACTTATAACCAAATGGACGAATCACCCCTGATGATAGATATTCCGTCCGGTTTTTGCTGTGCGACCTTTAGTCAGAGTGGACGCCGCGACGAATTCAGCTTAGCAGCGCGGCGGCGACCGAGCCGGGACGCTGCCTTCAGCGGCCGCGGCGATCGAGAAAGCGCAGCAAGTCGTGCAGCAACGCGGTCCGCGGCATGCAGACGCCCGCCGCGGCGGCCGCCGCCAGCGGTGCCGCGTAGATGGCCTGGAGTTCCATGGGGCGGCGCTGGAATCGATCGTGATACATGCTCGGCAGATAATCGGGCATGCGTGCCGTCCCCATCAGCAGCTTGTCCGGAAAATCCTCGGGCAGGATATGTCCCAGCGCATGCGCCGCCGCACACACCTCCTGCATGATCGCCTTGATCTGTTCGCGCGTATCGTCACTGCCAAGCAGCGCTTCGGTGCCGGCATCCAGCAGCGCAGAAAGGCCGTTGAACGGCACGTTCCACACCAGCTTCATCCAGCGAGCCTGGGCCAGGCTCGGCATCGCCGACGAATCCACGTTCGCGCACCGGAACATCTCGACCATCTCGTTGAGCAGAGCGAGCTGCGCGTGCGAATCGTCCTGCACAGGCCCCGAGTGGTAGCCGAGGCTGACTCCGCCGAGTGCCTGATGCTCCACAACTCCTGGCGCCGAGCGATGAGCGCAGATCGCGCACAGACCACCCAGCAGGTGGATACTTGGCGGCAGTGACGGCCGCAGGTCGTCTTCGACACCCAGCCCGTTCTGCAGCACCACGACCTTGCAGCCCGGCGCGGCAACCTGCGCGATGAGGGGTGCCAGCTCCTCGTTACTGGTACTTTTGGCGCCTACCAGCACCCAGTCGCATGGCGGCATCTGCGATGCGTCACGATAGACCCGAGGCTGCTCCAGCAGCAGGGAACCATGAACGGCACTGTGGACACGCAGGCCGTGCTCGCGAACGGCAGCATATTCGCTGCGCAGCAGAAAATGGACCTCGTAACCGGCCCGCGCCAACATCAGGCCGTAAAAACCACCGATGGCGCCAGTACCGATGATGCCTATACGCGGGCTTACTGCAGTCATACACGCTCCATAGAAGGACCGATGGTCATGACCATCGCGCCAACCGATTGAAAAACCGAACAATAGCAGTCGGGTAGCCTGACTCCCAGCTCCCGGCCGGTTCGCGAGCGCAGCGTCCATCAGAAGCGGGCGGATCACGCCTATGGGCCATCAATCTCGTTGTCGAGTGCGGCCAATAGCGCTAAGGTTCCGTTTCCCCGCTGCGCCCTCAGGCTGTGTTCCGCCGCACCGGGATCGCTGGCGGACGGCCCCCGTGATTCCTGACGAGTAACAAATGGCTGATTTACCAATCGACGACCTCAACGTTGCCTCCAACGTGACCCTGATCACGCCCGAGCAACTGAAGCGTGAAATCCCGCTGACCGCCTCGGCACTGCAGACCGTCTCCCACGGGCGCCAAGTGGTTCGCGACATTCTCGACGGCAAGGACCACCGCCTGTTTCTGGTGATCGGCCCCTGCTCCATCCACGATCTCAAGGCTGCCCATGAGTATGCCGAGCGCCTCAAGGTCCTGGCGGAAAAGGTTTCCGATAGCCTGTTCCTCGTCATGCGGGTGTACTTCGAGAAGCCACGTACCACGGTCGGCTGGAAAGGACTGATCAACGATCCCTACATCGACGACTCGTTCAAGATCCAGGATGGCCTGCACATCGGCCGCAAGCTCCTGCTCGACCTGGCCGAAATGGGCCTACCCACGGCGACCGAAGCACTGGACCCGATTTCCCCGCAGTACCTTCAGGACCTGATCAGCTGGTCGGCTATCGGTGCACGTACCACCGAATCGCAGACGCACCGCGAGATGGCCTCGGGGCTCTCGTCTGCCGTCGGCTTCAAGAACGGCACCGATGGCAGCCTGACCGTGGCAATCAATGCCCTGCAATCGGTCTCCAGCCCTCATCGCTTCCTTGGTATCAACCAGTCCGGCGGCGTTTCCATCGTCACCACCAAGGGCAACAACTACGGCCACGTGGTGCTGCGTGGTGGCAATGGCAAGCCCAACTACGACTCGGTCAGCGTCGCAGTATGCGAGCAGGAGCTGAACAAGGCCGGCATTCGCCCGAACATCATGATCGATTGCAGCCACGCCAACTCCAACAAGGACCCCGCCCTGCAACCGCTGGTGATGGAGAACGTCGCCAACCAGATTCTCGAAGGCAACGAGTCCATCGTCGGCCTGATGGTCGAAAGCCACCTCGACTGGGGCAACCAGTCGATCCCGAAGGATCTCTGCGACCTCAAGTACGGCGTATCCATCACCGACGCCTGTATCGACTGGGAGACCACCGAGAAAGCCGTCATGAGCATGCATGAAAAGCTCAAGGACGTGTTGCCCGGGCGGCAGCGCAACTGAAATGAAAAACGCCGGTCTTCCGGCGTTTTTTTCATGGGCCCGGATCGGCCTTGTCCGGGCTCGATCGGTTGCGCTCGATATAGCGTTCGACATATGAGCAGGAAGGAATGACCTGATAGCCCTCGCGCTCGGCATATTCGAGCGCGTGCTGCGCCAGCACCGCGGCTATGCCTCGTCCACGCAGGGCATCGGGTACGAATGTGCGGTACATATCCAGCGTCTGCTTGCCCAGATCCATGTAAGCCAGATAGGCGCAGTGGCCATCGACCTCGGCCTCGAAACGATGACCGGCAAGATCATGGTGAACGCGCACCGTATCGCTCATCTTTAACTCCTCAGCAGGGTCGCCCTGTCTTCTTGTTCTCAGTGGCAGAAGGCACGTTGCTGCATCCGCCGTCAATTTCATGGGTCTTCTGTTCTACCTGTTTCCGCTCGATTCGGCCAGCCTCTCACTGATCAATATTTGTTCGACAGGATTAGGGGAACTTCGACCCCAGCGTCGGATCATTCCAACCAGGCAGCGTTAGAAACAGGCCCTGGGCTGGATGTTTTTCATCCAACTTGCCGTAATGAGCGCTGAAGCAACGGCAGTTTGAAAAAAAACCTGTAGCACCACCGTCGGCTCAGTTTACTTAAGCTAACTTATAGGTAGTATGTGCGCGCAAACTTTCCATAACGGAAGTTGCTTTATGGATTTCCACCTTAAGGGGAACAAGATGAACAACGTTCTGAAATTCTCTGCTCTGGCTCTGGCCGCAGTTCTGGCTACCGGTTGCAGCAATAGCATGACCAAAGAAAGCGAAGCTCGCCTGACCGCGACCGAAGACGCCGCTGCCCGCGCCCAGGCTCGCGCTGACGAAGCGTACAGCAAGGCCGACGAAGCTCTGGCCGCCGCTCAGAAGGCTCAGCAGACTGCTGACGAAGCCAACGAGCGTGCTCTGCGTATGCTGGAACGCGCCAGCCGCAAGTAAGCTTCACGAAATGAAAAAAGCCGACCTTTGCAGGTCGGCTTTTTTTATACGCTCACGACCGCCCCATCAGAACAACTGATCCTCCTGGGCCGCGACTTCGGTACGCTGCTCGGCAATCTGCACCGGCAGACCATCCTCGCCGGCGATGATCTCACGCACCATTTCCCAATCCAGATGCAGGTTGCCCGCCGCCTCGTCACGCTTGAGCAGCGTGTTGATGACAACGGCATGCTTGTCCATCAGGGTCAACGTCTTTTCCTCGCCCTCCTCCAGCGGCGCATGCGCCTCGAGGTAGACCTTGCCCTCGCTGACGCCGAACTTGTATGGCTCGTCGACGATACGCACCGGCGTGCCGACCTTGACCATCTTCGCCAGCTCCAGCACGTTGTGGTTGAGCATGCGGAAGCAACCGTGACTGACGCGCATGCCGATGCCGAATTTCTTGTTCGAGCCATGGATCAGGTAGCCGGGCAGGGCCAGGCTCATCTTGAACGGTCCCAGCGGGTTATCGGGCCCCGGCGGCACAACGGTCGGCAGCGGATCACCTTCGGCGGCATGCTCTTCGCGAATCGACTGCGGTGGGTACCATGCAGGGTTGCTGGTCATCGCCGAAATACGGGTATTGCCGACTGGCGAACCCCAACCTTCCCGGCCGATGCCTAGCGGAAAGGTGTGCACCACATTCTGCCCTTGCGGGTAGTAGTACAGGCGATATTCGGCAAGATTGATCACGATCCCCTCGCGGGGGCCGGACGGCAGGATGAAGCGGGTCGGCAGGATGATGTCCGTTCCCGCCCCCGGCAGCCAGGGATCGACGCCAGGATTCGCCGCAACCAGCTCCAGATAACCGAGGTCATGGGTTTCACCGAGCGCCGCGAAGGTGTCTTCGTAGCGAGCCTTGATGACCTGGACCTGGCCGACGATATCGTCCCCCTCGGGCGGCAACGGCAACTCAAGGGCTGCGCAGGTGCCTGCCGAGAGCAACGCAGCGAATGACAAACAGGAGGCGACAGCGGACGCGCGCGAGAGCATTCAGAGAATCCTTGGACATGGAATATGAAGAGATGGTGGCGATTGTACTTGAAGCCGCTGAAAACAGTGATCTACCACGCCGCTGCCGCGGACGGAAGTCCCTTGCGCCGCGCTTCCAGAAGCTGCCGGCAGTGTGGGCACAACTGCCGATCCTTCAGCGTGGCGCGTTCGAGCTCCCTCCAGCGCGGCTGGGCCGGCAGCAGGCCGCCGCACAGCGTACGGTCGGCATTACCGCTCAGCTCCAGTTGGCGCAGCGCCAGGTGCAGTCGATTTTCACGACAGGCGAACATGTCGTACTGCTCGTCCGGCACGATAAGTCGATAAGCGTAAAGGGTCCTGGCTGAGCGCGACATCTGAGGCTCCAATCGAGGGCGCGACAGTAGCTGCGCGCACGCCTCAAAGCAAGGGCTCGAGCGCCGGCCAGACCGTCTCCAGCAGCAGTGTCTGCGCTTGCGCCGTAGGATGGATGCCGTCGGCCTGCATCATGCCCGCAACGCCCCCTACGCCCTCCAGCAGGAAGGGAACATAGGCGACCGATTTCTCGCTAGCCAGCGAATCGAACGCATCGGCAAACGCACGGGTGTAACGCTGACCGAGATTCGGCGGCATGCGCATGCCCAGCAACAGCACGTCTGCTCCGGCACCACGACTGCGCTCGATCATCCCGGCAAGATTCTGTTTCAATTGGACCGGCGACTGACCACGCAGTCCATCGTTGCCTCCCAGCTCCAGGATGACCACCTCCGGGGCATGCTCCTCGAGCAGCGGTCCGAGCCTGGCAAGCCCACCAGCCGTGGTGTCGCCACTGATGGAGGCATTCACTACACGCCAGGAATCATCCTTTTCGACCAGCCGCTCCTGCAGCAGGTGCACCCACCCCTGGCTGGTTTCCAGCCCGAAAGCGGCGCTGATACTATCGCCGACCACCAGAACGGTTCCGGCCAGGGCTCCCTGAGTCCAGCAAAGCAACGCCAGGGCCCCGCATTTCAGCCAACTACGCATCGGATTCCCTCATGAGCGGCAACATTCTCGACGCCCGGAACCTTAACAAAGTGGTACCCAGCGCGGAAGGCGAGCTGAGCATCCTTGCCGACCTGTCGCTGCAGCTGGCCAAGGGCGACAGCCTTGCCATCGTCGGCACCTCGGGCTCGGGCAAGTCCACCCTCCTCGGCCTGCTTGCCGGACTGGATCTGCCGAGCTCGGGTGAAGTGCATCTCGCCGGCCATGCGCTTTGCATGCTCGACGAGGACCAGCGAGCCCGGGTACGTGCCGAGCATGTCGGCTTCGTCTTCCAGTCCTTTCAGCTGCTGGACAGTCTGAACGCACTGGAGAACGTCATGCTGCCGCTGGAGCTGGACGGTCGTCATGACGCGCGCGAGCGCGCTACCGGGCTGCTCACGCGAGTGGGGCTGGGAGAACGCCTGCATCACTATCCGCGCCAGCTTTCCGGCGGCGAACAACAGCGCGTGGCGCTGGCGCGCGCCTTCGCGGCCGAACCGGACGTGCTGTTCGCCGACGAGCCTACCGGCAACCTCGATACCCATACCGGCGCGCACATCACCGAACTGCTGTTCGAACTCAACCGCGAGCGCGGGACCACGCTGGTTCTGGTGACCCATGACGAACGGCTGGCCAGCCGCTGTCAGCGGATGCTGCGGCTCGAGGGCGGCCGGCAGATCGCTGTCGAGGCCGGCGCATGATGCGCCTGCCCAAGACCCGCCTCCTTGCCCTGGCGTATCGCCAACTGGTGCGCGACGCCCGCGCCGGCGAGCTGCGGGTACTGTTCTTCGCGCTGCTCGTCGCCGTCGCCGCCAGTACCGCGATCGGTTACTTCGGCGCGCGCCTGAACGACGCCATGCTACTGCGCGCCAGCGAGTTTCTCGGCGCCGATCTGGTGCTACGCGGCAGTGCTCCGGCGACACCGGAGCAAATAGAGGCAGGCCAGCGGCGCAGTCTGACGCATGCCCAGGTGGTGGAGTTTTCCAGCGTCATCGCCACCGACCAGAATCTGCAACTGGCCAGCGTGAAGGCGGCCGGTAATGGCTACCCGCTGCGCGGCACACTGCGTAGTTCCGCACAGCCGTACGCGATCGAGCAGCCGGGCGGCGGCCCAGCACCCGGCGAGGCATGGGCCGAAGCCCGGCTGTTCGCCGCGCTGGACCTGGTGATCGGTGACAGCATCGAGGTTGGCAACAAGCCTCTGAGACTGACCCGCGTGCTGACCTATGAACCGGACAGGGTTGGCGACTTCTACAGTCTGACCCCGCGCGTGTTGATGCATCTCGACGACCTGGCTGCGACCGGCGTCGTGCAACCTGGCAGCCGGGTGCGCTATCGCGAACTCTGGAGCGGCGAAAGCGATGCGTTGGCCGCGTATCAGGACGATCTGAAAAGCAGCCTGCAGCCGCACCAGCGCATCGAAACCGCGGGTGACAGCAACCGCCAGATCGGCGGCGCCCTGGGGCGCGCCGAGCGCTACCTGAACCTCGCCAGTCTCGCCGCGATACTTCTGGCCGGTGTAGCCGTTGCCCTTTCCGCGGCTCGCTTTGCCAGCCGCCGCTTCGATGCCAGCGCGCTACTGCGCTGTCTCGGCCTGTCCCGCGCTGATGCGCTGCAACTCTATGCCCTGCAGCTGGGCATGCTCGGCCTGTTGGCCAGTGTCGCGGGCGCCTTGCTCGGCTGGCTCGCACAACACGGGCTGTTCTTCCTCCTGCGCGATCTGCTGGCGCAGGAAATTCCACCTGGCGGCTTCTGGCCCGCTGTTGCCGGGATCGCTACCGGACTGGTGGCACTGGCCGGATTCGCCTTGCCCCCACTTGCCGCACTGGGACGCGTGCCGCCGTTGCGCGTGCTGCGCCGCGACATGCTGCCCGTGCCTCCGAGTGTCTGGCTGGTGTACGGCACGGCGATTCTCGCCCTCGGGCTGATCATGTGGCGCCTGAGCCTCGACCTGAAGATCACCCTGGCTCTGCTGGGCGGCGGTCTGCTGGCCACGCTGCTGCTCGGCGGCCTGTTGTTGCTGGGCCTCAAAGGCATGCGGCGGCTGCTGGCCGGCGCGTCGCTGAGCTGGCGCCTGGGCCTTGGCCAGTTGTTGCGGCACCCGCTGGCTGCCGCCGGCCAGGCGCTCGCCTTCGGCCTGATCCTGCTGGCCATGGCGCTGATCGCGCTGCTGCGTGGCGAGCTGCTCGATACCTGGCAGGACCAGTTGCCGGACGATGCGCCCAACCATTTCGTACTCAACGTGCTGCCAGCCGAGAAGGACGCGTTCGCCGAACGTATCGCCGCGCTCTCCAGTCATGCCGCGCCGTTGTACCCCGTCGTGCCGGGGCGTCTCGTTGCGATCAATGGCGAGCCGGTGCGCCAACTGGTCAGCAAGGAATCCCAGGGTGAGCGCGCCGTTCACCGCGACCTCAGCCTTACCTGGTCTGCCGAGCTACCGGAGGACAATCGACTGATCGCCGGCCAGTGGTGGGGCCAGAAGAATCAGCAGACCCCCGGCGTATCGGTCGAGGCGGAGCTCGCCGAGAGCCTGCGCCTGAAACTGGGCGACCGCCTTTCCTTCAGCATCGGCGGCCTCACCCGGGACGCCAGCGTCACAAGTCTGCGCGAGGTCAACTGGGACAGCTTCCAGCCAAACTTCTACATGATCTTCGAACCCGACAGCCTGCAAGGCATGCCTGCGACCTACATGACCAGCTTCCATCTGCCGGCCGGCAACGAGCGTGCTCTGGTGGAGCTGGCCCGCGCCTTCCCGTCGGTCACCCTGCTGCAGGTCGAGGCGCTGCTCGGCCAGCTGCGCAGCATTCTTGCGCAGGTGTCGCTGGCCGTTGAGTACGTGCTGCTGTTCGTACTCGCTGCGGGGCTTGCGGTGTTGTTCGCCGGGCTGCAGTCGACGCTCGACGAGCGCATCCGCCAAGGTGCGCTGTTGCGGGCGCTCGGGGCGGAGCGACGCTTGCTGCTCCGCGCTCGCCGGGCCGAGTTCGGTTTGCTTGGCGCAGCCAGTGGGCTGCTCGCGGCGCTCGGTTGCGAACTGGTCAGCGCACTGCTCTATCACTATGCCTTCGATCTGCGCTGGGAGCCGCATCCATGGCTGCTTACCTTGCCACTCATCGGAGCGCTGCTGGTCGGCGGAGCGGGCATCATCGGTACGCGACGCGCGCTCAACGTCAGCCCGTTGACCGTGCTGCGCGATAATTGAGCAGGTAGAATCGGCGCTTTTCAGCAAGGTCGGAATTCCATGAGTCGCTACCGTCCCCCCCGCCCGGCTGGCACCCCCCTGATCACGCCGGAGGGTGAAGCGCGGCTTCGCGCCGAACTGCACGAGCTCTGGCACGTCAGGCGACCGCAGGTAACCCAGTCGGTGAGCGAGGCGGCAGCGCAGGGTGACCGTTCGGAAAACGCCGAATACACCTATGGCAAGAAGATGCTGCGCGAGATCGACAGTCGCGTGCGTTTTCTCACCAAGCGTCTGGAAAAGCTCAAGGTGGTCACAGAGCGCCCCGGCGACCCGAACAGAGTGTACTTCGGCGCCTGGGTGACGCTGGAGGACGAGGACGGTGAGGAGGCCCGCTACCGGATAGTCGGGCCGGACGAACTGGACCTGCGTAAGGGCCTGATCAGCATCGACTCACCGCTGGCACGCGCGCTGGTGGGAAAGGCTCTGGATGCCGAGATTCAGGTACAGACCCCTACCGGTACGAAGCTCTGGTATGTGATAGCCATCGACTACCCGTGACCCGCCGGCCAGGCGACGCGTAGAGCGACCGGGCGATCAGTTGGCCGCCGTCTTGCGGTCGGCTTCCAGCAGGTAGCGCTCGCGCTGGTAGGCCAGGTAGTACTTGTTGACGCTGTTGACATAGGCCACCACCCCCATGCCGAGGGTTTCCATGGCGATTCGCTCGACCTGAAAGAACCACTGGTCCGGGTTGAGGCCGCGCCGACGCGCCTCGGCGCGCATGCTCTGTACCCGCTGAGGTCCCAGGTTGTATGCCGCCAGGATGAACGCCATGCGCTCGCGCTCGTTCAGGCGCGGGCTGGCGAAGTAGTTGCGGCGAATACTGGCCAGGTACTTCGCGCTGGCCTGCACATTGCGGTCCAGCTGCTCGATATTGCTCACGCCCATCGCGCGAGCCGTCGCCGGCGTCACCTGCATCAGGCCCGTTGCGCCGCCCGCGCCTCTGGCGGCGGGGTTCAGCGTGGACTCCTTGAATGCCAGGGCAGCAAGGTTCAGCCAGTCCAGCTCGATCTGTTCGGCATAGCGCTGCAGCGTCGGCCGGACCTTTTCCAGGCGCTGCCGGCCGACACGGTCGAGCGGGTACTGCACCTTGTACAAGCGTCGGTAAACCCGCTCGAAAGCTGCATCCTGGTTGTCTGGCAGATCGAAATCCTTGAGGAAGCGGTCGGCACTGGCTCGCAGCATGCTGGCCTCCTTGCGCACGAACCAGTGAATGCTGGCCTTGTCGCCCAACCTCAGGTGCTGTTCGATGCGCAACCTTGGCATGACCTTGGCCCAGCGCTGCGCGATGGTCTGTTCAACGACGGTCGCCGGGTAGACGCCGGCCTGCACCATCTCCAGCACATCCTCGACCGCCAGCGTCGGATCGACCCACTCGGCGACGATAGGCGCCAGCCTGCGGGCCATCAACTGCTTGTTGAGCCGCGCCAGCGCAGGCCCGGCGGCGCTGCCCGGAGATAATGCGAGGCTGCGCCCGGACAGCTGTTCCAGCCGCTGATAGCGAGGCCCGCCCTGGCGACCGACCATCACCAGCGACACGTCACGAACCACTGGCAGGCTACGGCTGACGCCTTTCATCCCGGACAGCGGCAACAGTTCACCCGGCGCCACCAGATCGCCTTCGCCGCGCTGCAGCGCGCCAAGCAACTGATCCTTGGCTTTGGGAATGAGCCTCAGGGTCACCGTCCGCCCCGCTGCCGCGTTGCGGTTCAAATATTGCTCGAAGGCCCGCAGCCGCGCGTACTCCACGCCGATCGCCTCGCCCTTGACCTCACCGGAACTGTTGCGACTCTGATTGACCAGCACGCGCAATACGCCGCTGCGGCGTATTTCGGCAAGATCACGTACCTTGTCGGTCGATTGCCAGGCCTCGGGGCCGGCCAGGCGCGCGTTCGCCATGGCCGGCAACAACGCCAGCAACAGGGAGAACAGAAGTGGCAGCAATCGTGACATCGAGGATGCACCGGTTCGAAGACGCTGGAAAACGCTAACGCGGTGCTCCCTGCCCGCGACGGTGGCAAGCGTCTCACAGGCGCCGGATTTGTGCCAGTTCAGCCCTAGCAAGCGCTTTAGGTATATTGTTTATATATCTGATTTTATTATGTTTTTAAGAGGCCCTTATGCAGCTCATCGACATCGGCGTCAATCTGACCCACCCGACATTCGCCTCTGCACCCGCTGCGGTCGTCGAGCGCGCCAGGGCAGCCGGAGTCACCCAACTGGTGCTTACCGGCACCAGCCTCGACGAAAGCGAAGCAGCGCTGAAACTCTGCCGCGCCCTCGATGAGACCCGCCAGCATCTGTTCAGCACCGCCGGGGTCCATCCGCATGACGCCAGCCATTGGACAGCCGACAGCGCAAGCCAGCTGAGCGCCCTGCTGAGCGAACCCGAGGTGCGGGCGGTCGGCGAGTGCGGACTGGATTTCAATCGCGACTTCTCGCCTCGCCCACAGCAGGAGCGCGCCCTGGAGGCCCAGTTGCAGCTGGCGGTCGAACTGCAGCAGCCGGTGTTCCTGCATGAGCGTGAGGCCAGCGAGAGGCTGGTGGCGATCCTGCGCCCATTCCGCGACCAGCTGAAAGCTGCCGTGGTGCACTGTTTCACCGGCGACAAGCGCGCGCTGTATGCCTACCTCGACCTCGACCTGCACATCGGCATCACCGGCTGGATCTGCGACGAGCGCCGCGGCACCCACCTGCACCCACTGGTCAAGGACATTCCCGAAGGACGATTGATGCTGGAAAGCGACGCCCCCTATCTGCTGCCGCGCAGCTTGCGACCGAAACCCAGGAGTGGCCACAACGAACCGGCCTATCTGCCCGAGGTGCTGCGCGAGGTCGCCCGCCATCGCGGCGAAAGCGAAGCGTCCCTGGCAGCCCACTCCACAGCCTGTGCGCGATCATTCTTCGGCCTGCCCGGTCTGGACTGATTCACAGAATTTGCTCAAGCTCTGCCCACCGCGGCCGCTAATTGTTCAGCCGTACCGCAAGCGTTCATCCGCGCTCGGGCAAATCCATATCGAAGAAGAGCAGTCATGGCCGTCTGGATTCGCGATCTGTCGCTCAAGTACAAGTTCTGGGCACTCAACATGGTGTCCTTCGTCATCGCTCTGTTGCTGGTGCTTTACGCCGTGCAACTGGAACAAGACGCCCGTAGCGCCGATAGCCGCGCAGCCAGCCAGGCCCAGGCCGCATTGCTGGCGGCCTGGCCGGAAGCCGCGGAGCTGCCGCAAGGCCAGGGGCTGATCGCCTTCCAGGCCGGCCAACCCGTACAGGTCGAAGGCCAGCCAGTGGCTGACAGCGGCTGGACGCAACTGCCCCACGACCGTCTGTTCTCCAGCAACCCCGTGGTTGGAGTGCAGGTGGTCGAGCGCCCGGATGGACAGAAGCTGGCCGTGCTGGCGCGTGCGCCCAGTATCATCGAGGTGCTGAGCGAGCATTTCATCAGTTATGCCGCAACCGTCGCGGTACTGATGTTCGGGCTGCTGGCTGCATCGCAGTTGCTGATCCGCTTCCTGCTCAGCCATCTCAATACGCTCAAGGATGTCATGTTGCACGTAGAACGCAGCGGCGACCTGCAGGCCCGCGTGCCGCTGGACAGCCGCGATGAGGTCGGCCAGATGGCCAGCGCCTTCAACGCCATGCAGGACGGTTATCAGCGCGTGGTCAGCACCGTCGCCCAGGCCGCGGCCCGCCTCGACGAGGGTGCCGGGCGCCTGGCCAGGAGCATGAATGACGTCCATCAGGGCATGCGCGGTCAGCAGGGTGAAACCGACCAGGCCGCGACGGCGATCAACGAGATGAGCGCCACGGTCCATCAGATCGCCAACCATGCACGCGAAACACGGGACCAGTCGCAGAACGCCGACCGGCTGGCCGGCGATGGCCACCGGGTGGTCGGCCAGGTCGAGAAATCCATTTCCAGCCTTTCCCGGGGTGTTCAGCAAACCGGCGAGATGATCGAGCAGCTCGCTGCCGACAGCCAGAAGATCAACGGTGTCGTCAGCGTAATCCACAGCATCGCCGAGCAGACCAACCTGCTCGCACTCAACGCTGCGATCGAAGCGGCGCGCGCCGGCGAGCAGGGTCGTGGCTTCGCCGTGGTCGCCGACGAAGTGCGCAACCTGGCCAGGCGTGTACAGGACTCCACGGACGAGATCACCCAGATGATTTCCAGCCTGCAGGCCATGACCCGTGATGCAGTGGAGTTCATGCAGGAAAGCTCGCTCAAGGCCGATGACTGCGTCCGGGAAGCCCATGAAGCGGCTCAGGCGCTGGAAGCCATCACCGATGCAGTGGCGCAGATGCGTGACAGCAACATGCAGATCGCCGTCGCCGCCGAGCAGCAGAGCCAGGTTGCCGAAGAGCTCAATCGCTCGGTCACCGGCATCCGCGATGTCACCGAACGGACCGTCGACCAGACCGTCGCCTCGGCTACCACCAGCGAGGAACTGGCGGCCCTGTCGGGGGAACTTAGCCGGGCCATCCGCCAGTTGAAGTTGTAACTCCTCCGCCGTTTCTCCTACGGTTGAACCGGGCGGCGCTCCGCAAAGGAGCGCCGCGACGAAGCCCAACGCACCACACCGATGCCTGCCGGGCTTCGCTGCGCTCAGCGCCAACCCACGTAGCTACGCCAGGCAAAGCACCTGCAGCAACGTGCCGGCGACAGCTCGCTTCGAACACTCCCTGCAAGAAAAGCATGCACCCCTCTCGATATGCGCACCACGATGGCGCAGCCACATGCCGTTCTCACGCTTGCAGCGCCCGGGATACGGCCATGCCGGCGTTTGGCACTGCTCTTGCTACGACCAAGGTGCAGGAAGCTGCAGCTCATGGAACGAGAACAATCCGAAATAGCCGACTAGGGTTCCGGCTCGCGTTGCGAGTGGCTGGTCCGAGAGTTGGCGACCTCCAGTGAGGTTACACGGCGGGACAAAAGCCCGGGAGAAGAGCGTCATGCCACGCAGCTCCTGCGCCATTCCCACACACTGGAGGGTTTGTCATGTGCCCATTCGAATCGGCTTTGCCGGTCACTGTCCTGCCGCATGCTGGTGCACTAGCCGCTCGTAGCGCTAGCAACCGTGTGTCGGTCGCGGTGCGGGGTGCATGCCCATGCGCCTGATCAATCGCTCTCCGAGCCGCAGCGGCTGGCTGGCGCTGGCCATCCTGCCGTTCGCCCTGCTGCTGGCGCTGTACCTGACCAATTCGGCCCAGCGCCTGGAACTCAACCCCAACGACAAACTGCTACCCAGCTTCAGCCAGATGGCCGCCGCGGTGGATCGGCTTGCCTTCACCCCGGACAAGCGCTCCGGCGACTACCTGTTCTGGCAGGACAGCGCCTCCAGCCTGAAACGCCTCGGCACCGGCCTCGCCATCGCCGCCGTTGCCGGTCTTTGCCTGGGCATTGCCGCCGGTACCCTGCCGTTGTTCGCAGCGCCGTTGTCGCCCTTGCTCACGGTACTGTCCATGGTGCCGCCGCTGGCGATCCTGCCCATCCTGTTCATCGTCTTCGGCCTGGGCGAGCTGTCCAAGGTGATGCTCATCGTCATCGGCATCACGCCGATTCTCGCGCGGGATCTGGAGCAGCGAGCCCGCGAAATCCCCCGCGAGCTGCTGATCAAGGCGCAGACCCTGGGCGCCAACACCTGGACCCTGATCCTGCGCCTGGTGCTGCCGCAACTGATGCCGCGCCTGCTGATCAGCCTGCGCCTGGTGCTCGGCTCGGCCTGGCTGTTCCTCATAGCCGCCGAAGCCATCGCCTCTACCGACGGTCTGGGCTACCGCATCTTCCTCGTGCGTCGCTACATGGCCATGGACGTGATCCTGCCCTACGTCGCCTGGATCACTGCATTGGCCTGGGCCATGGATTATCTGCTGCGGCGCCTGACGCAAAAGCTGTTCCCCTGGTACGAAGGAGCCAAGGCATGAGCGACAAGAATGGCAAGACCGTCGCAGGCGGCCCGAACAGTTTCATCCAGGTCAGGAATGTCTGGCAGCAGTACGGCGATCAGGTGGTGCTGGAGCGCCTGAACCTGGCTATCGCCGAGGGTGAGTTCTGCACCCTGGTCGGTGCCTCCGGCTGCGGCAAGTCGACCTTCCTGCGTCTGTTGCTCGGCCAGGAATCGCCCAGTCGTGGCGAGATTCTGCTCGATGGCCAGCCGCTGGCCGACGAACCGGACGCCAGCCGCGGCGTAGTCTTCCAGCGTTATTCGGTGTTCCCGCATCTGTCCGTGCTGGATAACGTCGCGCTCGGCCTTGAACTGCCCCGTGCACCACTGCTGGGTCGCCTGTTCGGCCAAAGCAAGCGCGACGCGCGCGAGCAGGCAGCGCAGATGCTGCACAAGGTCGGCCTCGGGCATGCCCTCGACAAGTATCCGGCGCAGCTGTCCGGCGGCATGCAGCAACGCCTGGCGATCGCCCAGGCGCTGATCATGAAGCCACGCGTGCTGCTGCTGGACGAACCCTTCGGCGCGCTCGACCCGGGTATTCGCAAGGACATGCACGCGCTGTTGCTGGAGCTGTGGCGGGAAACCCGGCTGACCGTGTTCATGGTCACCCACGACCTGTCCGAAGGCTTCACCCTCGGTAGCCGCATCCTGGTCTTCGACAAGCCGCGCATCGATCCCCACGAACCCGGTGCCTACGGCGCGCGCGTGACCTACGACATTCCCTTGCACGCCAGCCGCGGCGCCAATGCTGCCGACAGCCTGCCGGGCCACCTTTCTGCCCACCTTCCAACTGCCTACCAAGGAGCCTGACATGAGTGCTTCCCTCAGCCTGCGCCCGACCCTTTACGAGGAAACCGTCCCCGGTGGCGGACATACCTCCTTCGTGCTCAAGCGCGGCCAACTGCTGCGTATCACCGACATCCAGGGCGGTGCCAACGTCAGCCTGCTGCTGCTCAACGCCATGGAAAAGAGCGAACGACTGAACCTGCCGGACACCCTCAAGTGCCAGCACACCGCCAAACTCACCGCTGGCCACTGCCTGTACTCGGACATGGGCCGCGTGCTCGCCGCGATCACCGCCGACACCTGCGGCTGGCACGACAGCTTCGGCGGCGTGCTGAACGCCGATGAAGTACGGCAGAAGTACGGCGCCGGACGCTACCAGGAGCTGCGCAACGGCTTTTTCCGCAACGGCACGGACAACCTGCTGGTGGAAATGGGCAAGTGGAACCTGAACGTCCAGGACCTGCTGATGGTGCTCAACCTGTTCAGCAAGGTCACCGTGGATGAGGAAGGCGGCTTCGTCTTCCAGAGCGGCAACAGCAAGGCCGACGACTACATCGAGCTCTACGCGCCAATGGACACCCTGGTGATCCTCACCGCCCTGCAGCACCCGCTGGACCCGGCTCCCGAATATGCGCCCAAGCCGGTCCAGCTCAGTTGGCACAAGATCGAAAGCGACGGTATCAGCGTGCTCTGCCGCACTTCGCGCCCGGAAAACGGCCGCGGCTTCCACAACACCGAACGGCTCTACATCTGAGGAGGATGCCGACATGACTATCGTAGAAAGCAGTCTGCACCCCGAAACGGCGGTGTTTCACCATACGATCCCGGCCGGTGAGCCCTACCTGTTCGAGGTCAAGGCCGGACAGACCCTGCGCCTGCTCGATGTCGAAGGCAATCAGGCCATCGATACCCTGTTCTTCTCTGCACGCAACCCGCGCGAGCGCTTCGACCCGCAGCGCACCCTGCGCCGGCAGAACAAGGTCTACCTCACCGCCGGCACAGTGCTCTATTCCAACCTCGGCAATCCGCTGGCGACCATCGTCGCCGACACCTGCGGCCGCCATGACACCCTCGGCGGTGCCTGCGCCCAGGAGAGCAACGTGGTGCGCTATGCCTTGGACAAGCGCTACATGCACAGCTGCCGCGACAACTTCCTGCGCGCCAGCCTGCATGATGGCCGCCTGGAGAAGCGCGACATCGGCGCCAACATCAACTTCTTCATGAACGTCCCCGTGACCCCCGAAGGCGGCCTGACCTTCGAGGACGGCCTCTCCGCCCCCGGCAAGTATGTGGAGCTGAAGGCCGAGATGGACCTGATCGTGCTGATCTCCAATTGCCCGCAGCTGAACAACCCGTGCAACGGCTGGAACCCGACGCCGGCCGCAGTGCTGGTGTGGAACTAAAGGCACCGTAGGGTGGGCTTCAGCCCACCATGGAGGCCGAATCGCCGGCCGGTGGGCTGAAGCCCACCCTACGAGCGCCTGTAGGAGCGGCCCATGGCCGCGAACGGCGACAACGCCGCCCAAAGGGCTCGCGCCATGGGTGCTCCTGCAAAAGCATTTCAACCCTCGGACGACCGAGGGCGACAACGGACTAAAGCGGGACGGCCCGCCTCCCCCTGAGGGAACCTGAATGTTCGACAAACTCCTGATCGCCAACCGCGGCGCCATCGCCTGCCGCATCCTGCGCACCCTGAAGGCCCTAGACTGCCAGGGCGTGGCCGTCTACTCCGAGGCCGACGCCGCCAGCCTGCACATCCAGCAGGCCGACGAGGCCCACAGCCTCGGCGAAGGCCCGGCCGCCAGCACCTATCTCGTCGTCGAGAAGATCCTCGACATCGCCCGCAAGGCTGGCGCCAAGGCCATCCACCCGGGCTATGGCTTCCTATCCGAGAACGCCGCCTTCGCCGAAGCCTGCGAAGCGGCCGGCATCGCCTTCGTCGGCCCGACCCCGGAGCAACTGCGGGTCTTCGGCCTCAAGCACACCGCCCGCGCGCTGGCCAAACAGCATGGCGTGCCGATGCTGGAAGGCACCGAGCTGCTGGAAAACCTCGACGCCGCGCTGAAAGCCGGTGAGGCGGTAGGCTACCCGGTGATGCTGAAGAGCACTGCCGGCGGCGGCGGCATCGGCATGCGCGTGTGTCGCTCGGCCGAGGAACTTTCGGACGCCTTCGAGGCGGTCAAACGGCTGGGCCAGAACAACTTCAGCGACTCGGGCGTGTTCATCGAGAAATACATCCAGCGCGCTCGTCATCTGGAAGTGCAGGTGTTCGGCGACGGCGCCGGCGAGGTGATCGCCCTCGGCGTGCGCGACTGTTCGGTGCAGCGGCGCAACCAGAAGGTGCTGGAGGAAACCCCGGCGCCGAACCTACCGGCGGGCATGGCCGAAGCGTTGTGCGCGGCGGCGATCACGCTGGCAAAAGCGGTCAACTATCGCAGCGCTGGCACCGTCGAGTTCGTCTACGACGCCGAGGCCCAGCACTTCTACTTCCTCGAGGTGAACACCCGCCTGCAGGTCGAGCACGGCGTCACCGAGCAGGTCTGGGGCGTCGACCTGGTGCGCTGGATGATCGAGCTGGCCGCCGGCGATCTGGCTCCGCTGGCCGAACTGGTGAAGGACCTCACGCCCAGTGGCCATGCGATCCAGGCGCGCCTGTATGCCGAGGACCCAGGCCGCGACTTCCAGCCAAGTCCCGGTTTGCTCACCGCGGTGGACTTTCCCGAAGCAGACGGCAAGTCCCTGCGCATCGATACCTGGGTCGAGGCCGGTTGCGAGATCCCGCCCTACTTCGACCCGATGATCGCCAAGCTCATCAGCTGGGCGCCGGATCGCGAGGCGGCCCGCGCTGCGCTGGATAGCGCCCTGGGCGACACCCTGCTCTACGGCGTGGAAACCAACCGCGACTACCTGCGCCAGATCCTCGCCTACGGTCCGTTCGCCGTGGGCAATCCCTGGACCCGCTGCCTGGAAGGCCTGAGCTATCGGGCAACCACCTTCGAGGTGATCACCGCCGGCACCCAGACCACCGTGCAGGACTTCCCCGGCCGCCTCGGCTACTGGGCGGTGGGCGTGCCGCCGTCCGGGCCAATGGACGGCCGCGCCCTGCGCCTGGGCAACGCCCTGCTGGGTAACCCGGTCGATGCGGCGGGGCTGGAAATCACCATGAGCGGGCCGATCCTGCGTTTCAACACCGACGCGGTGGTCGCGGTGACCGGCGCGGATATTCCACTGAAGCTGGACGACATCGAGCAACCCATGTGCACCGCCCTCTTCGTTCCGGCCGGCAGCACCCTGGCCATCGGCACCATCGCCGGTGCCGGCGCACGCAGCTACCTCTGCGTGCGCGGCGGCCTGCAGGTACCCGAGTACCTGGGCAGCAGGAGTACCTTCACCCTCGGCCAGTTCGGCGGGCATGCCGGCCGCGCCCTGCGTGCCGGCGATGTGCTGCACCTGGCGACATTGACCGATCCCTCGGCCGGCACCAGCCTGCCGCCCGAGCAGTGCAGCGTCCTGCCGGCGATCCGTGAGATCCGCGTGATCTATGGCCCGCACGGCGCGCCGGAGTACTTCACCGAAGGCTACATCGAGCGCTTCTTCGCCACCGACTGGGAAGTGCACTTCAACTCCAGCCGCACCGGCGTGCGCCTGATCGGGCCCAAGCCCGAGTGGGTGCGCGAGAGCGGCGGCGAGGCCGGCCTGCACCCCTCGAACATCCACGACAATCCCTACGCCATCGGCGCGGTGGACTTCACCGGCGACATGCCGGTCATCCTCGGCCCGGACGGCCCGAGCCTGGGCGGCTTCGTCTGCCCGGTGACCCTCATCGAGGCCGACCTCTGGCAGCTCGGCCAGCTCAAGGCGGGCGACAAGGTGCGCTTCGTGCCGGTGGACGTGGCGACGGCGCGGGAGTTGGCGAAGGCCCTGGCCGAGGAATGCACCAGCCCCTGTGGGAGCGAGCTTGCTCGCGAACCGGTCTTCGGAGGTGCATCGTTCGCGAGCAAGCTCGCTCCTACAAAACGGGAAGCGCTCAGCTCCCCCATCGTCCTCGACCTGGGTGAAGCCGACACCCGTCTGCTCGCCCGCCTCTCCGGCGATACCCATTTGCTGCTGGAAATCGGCCAGCCGGAGCTGGACCTGGTGCTGCGCTTCCGCGGCCATGCACTGATGCAGGCGCTGGAGGCGCGGGATCTGGACGGCGTGATCGACCTCACTCCCGGGATCCGCTCGCTGCAGGTGCATTACCAGCCGGAAACCCTGCCGCTGGCGAGCCTGCTCGAATGCATCGTCGATCTGTGGGATGACGTCTGCTCGGCTCGCGACCTCAAGGTCCCCTCGCGCATCGTCCACCTGCCGCTGTCCTGGGACGATCCGGCCTGCCAGTTGGCCATCGAGAAGTACATGACCACGGTGCGCAAGGACGCCCCCTGGTGCCCGAGCAACCTGGAGTTCATCCGCCGCATCAACGACCTGCCCAATCTCGACGAGGTCTATCGCACCGTATTCGAGGCCAGCTACCTGGTGATGGGCCTGGGTGACGTCTACCTCGGCGCACCGGTGGCCACCCCGCTGGACCCGCGCCACCGCCTGGTCACCACCAAGTACAACCCGGCGCGCACCTGGACAGCCGAGAATTCGGTCGGCATCGGCGGCGCCTACATGTGCGTCTACGGCATGGAGGGCCCCGGCGGCTACCAGTTCGTCGGTCGCACCCTGCAGATGTGGAACCGCTACCGCGCGGTGGAGGCCTTCGGCGGCCAGCCCTGGCTGCTGCGCTTCTTCGACCAGATCCGCTTTTACCCGGTCTCGGCAGACGAGTTGCTGCGAATCCGCCGCGACTTCCCGCTGGGCCGCTACCCGCTGCGCATCGAGGAAACCGAGCTGCGCCTCTCCGATTACCAGGACTTCCTGGCGAAGGAGGCCGACAGCATCGAGGCCTTCCGCACCCAGCAGCGTGCCGCCTTCGATGCCGAGCGCCAGCGCTGGATCGCCTCCGGCCAGGCGCACTTCGAGAGCGAGGAAGTCGCCGCCGAGCTGGGCGAGGACGCCCCGCTGGGTACCGGCCAGCACGGCATCGAGAGCCATATCGCCGGCAACCTCTGGCAGGTCTCGGTGGCCGAAGGCGCGCAAGTCGAGGCCGGCGACGTGCTGGTGATCCTGGAGAGCATGAAGATGGAAATCCCGCTCACCGCGCCGGTCGCCGGCGTGGTGAAGGACATCCGTGTGCAACCCGGCTCGCCGGTGCGCGCCGGGCAACGGGTGGTGGTGATCGAGGAGGCGTAAGGCCCAGACCCACCCGACAAACGCCGGGACCACCGTAGGGTGGGCTTCAGCCCTCCAGAGCGAACTCCGCACGGTGGACTGAAGCGGTGCGCCGCCCGGCCCATCCTACCGATGGCACGGCGACAAAGCCGGCCAAAATACCATGGTGGACAACGCTGCGCCGTTGTCCACCCTACAAGGAACACGCCATGACGACGACATTCGATCTGCGCCTCGACACTCTGCACACCGCCTATGCCGCCGGGGAAACCACCGCGCGCCAGCTGATCCTCGGCCTGCGCGACAAGGCGGCCACGCTGAACGACGAGTTCAACGCCTTCATCCACCTGCTGAGCGCCGAAGAGCTCGAGCCGTACCTCGCCGCCCTCGATGCCAGGTCGCCCGCCGAGCTGCCGCTCTATGGCGTGCCCTTCGCCATCAAGGACAACATCGACCTCGCCGGCATCCCGACCACTGCTGCCTGCCCGGCCTTCGCCTATACGCCCGAGACCAGCGCCCCCCTCGTCGAACAACTGATCGCCCTCGGCGCCGTGCCGCTGGGCAAGGCCAACCTCGACCAGTTCGCCACCGGCCTCAACGGCACCCGCTCGCCCTACGGTGAATGCCGTAACAGCGTGCATCCGGCCTACCCGTCCGGCGGTTCCAGTGCCGGTTCGTCGCTGGCCGTGGCGCTGGGCCTGTGCAGCTTCGCGCTGGGCACCGACACCGCCGGCAGCGGCCGGGTGCCGGCGGCACTGAACAACCTGGTCGGCCTCAAGGCCAGCAAGGGCCTGGTCTCCACCGCCGGGGTGGTGCCGGCCTGCCGTACCCTGGACGTGGTCAGTTTCTTCACCGCCACCGCGAGCGAGGCCAGCCAACTGTTGGCGCTGACCGCCAGGCTCGATCCGCGCGACGAATACAGCCGCGCCAATCCACTGTGGAACGACGGCTCGGCGTTCGGCAAAGTCGGCACCTTCCGCTTCGGCGTGCCGAAAGAGCTGGAATTCCTCGGCTGCCCGGAAAGCCCCGCGCTGTTCGCCGCAACGATCGAACACTTCAAGGCCATCGGCGGCGAGCCGGTGGAAATCGACTTCTCCCCCTTCCTCGAAGCCGCGCGTCTGCTCTACGAGGGCCCCTGGGTGGCCGAGCGCTACAGCGTGGCGGGCGAGCTGATCGAGCAGCAGCCCGATGCGGTGCTGCCGGTGATCAAGGCCGTCCTGGAAAAGGCGCCCGGCACCACCGCCGTACAGCTGTTCCGCGCCCAGTATCGGCTGCAGCAACTGAAAGCCATCTGCGACCGGATCATGGCCGAGGTCGACTGCGTGCTGACCCCCGCCTACCCGCGCCCGGTCACCCTCGACGAGCTGCATGCCGAGCCGGTCAAGCGCAACTCGGACCTGGGCTACTACACCAATTTCATGAACATGCTCGACTACGCCGCCGTGGCGGTGCCGGCCGGCACCATGCAGAACGGCCTGCCCTGGGGCGTGACCCTGTTCGGCCGGGTGTTCACCGACCAGCACCTGCTGAGCCTGGCCGATGCCCTGCAACGCCAGACCGGCCTGACGCTGATCGGCGGCAACGCCCTCAGCGCCCCGGCGCCACAGAACCCGGCGCGCAACGACCGGGCGAAGGTGGTGGTCTGCGGCGCACACCTGGACGGCCTGCCGTTGAACTGGCAGCTCCGCCAGCGCGGCGGTCGACTCATCGAAGCCACCAGCAGCTCGCCGAATTACAAGCTTTACGCCCTGGCCGGCGGCCCGCCACTCAGGCCGGGCATGCTGCGCGTGGCAACGGGTGGTGCCGCCATTGCGGTGGAGGTCTGGGAAATCCCCAGCGCCGAGCTGGGCTCCTTCCTCACCGGCATCCCTGCCCCGCTCGGCCTCGGCAAGGTGGAGCTCGCCGATGGCCGTTGGGAAAGTGGGTTCATTTGCGATGCCTACGGTCTCGACGGCGCCGAGGACATCACCCGCTTCGGCAGCTGGAAGGCCTGGCTGGCGCAACGCGGCTAATGTCATAGCGGTTGGGCGCCACGCCCATCGACCTGCAAGGCGGCTGGAGCAGCAGCGCGCCCCATTGGCTTGCAGGCGTCCCACCTGAAAAGCGCCACACCATATGGCGTGGCGCATTGGCAGGCTCCGGCCCGGCCCTGATCCCGAGCCGGGGCAACTGCCATTCAATCCATCGCGCTCGCAGCGCGCCCCTCTCTCTTCGTTACCCGCTGTCCTCGCTACCAACAGGGCGCAGCAGCGTCCGTCCGCCGCATCCCGACCCGACATCGACGGCGGGCGGATGATGCCGCAGACCGGCGCAGGGGCGGTCCGGTCAGAAAATCAGTGCGAACAGACCGAAGACGACGATCAGGCCAATGAGAAAGATGATGCCGATGGTGCTGCCAAGAAACTTCAACATGCGGTGGCTCCCGTTTTTCGTGAGTTCATCTGTTCCGACTGGCCGGTGCCGCCATCGTTCAAGGTTTCCCTATTCCGAGTGCTACGGCACGGCATGCTGCGCAGCACCATTCGGGAGCGCAGGCTGCCCGATTGACCTGCATTCGCGCACGGCGATCAGCGCAACATGTCCGGCGCGTGAGTCCAGATGCGCCGCCACACGGGGGTTTGCCGCGTTTACGTGGCACCTGGCACGCAACCTGCTCTGTCTACCGTGAACGGGATGGGTCGCCACCGGCACTCATGACGCTTGGCACAATCAGGAGCAACTTCAAGGAGAACTAGGGTTCCGGCTCACAGGAAGTGGGCGCTGGTCCGAGAGTTCTCCGGTCCCAGGGACGGGACTACACGGAGGGATAAAAGCCCGGGAGACGCGATGTCATCCCGTGCCTGTCATTCCAATGTGTAGGGAAATCACGCCATGTCCAAACTGCGCTCGCTGAACAAGACCCTCATTGCCGCCGGCCTAGCCGTCGCGACACTGTTCTCACCGCTGGCGATCCAGGCCGCCGAGAAGCTGAAGATCGGCACCGTCGTCTGGGCCGGTTACGGCCCCTTCTATGTCGCCGACAAACTCGACCTGTTCAAGCCCCATGGCCTGGATGTCGACCTGCAGTTCTTCAACGACCCGGCGCTGATTCCCACCGCCATGCTTAGCCGCGCGCTGGACGGCGGCATGCTCACCTACGACCAGGTGGTCGCCTCGGTAGCCAAAGGCCTCAAGCATCGCGTAGTGATGCCCATCGACTTCTCCAACGGTGGCGACGCCATCGTCGCCGAGGCCTCGATCCAGTCCATCGCCGATTTCAAGGGCAAGAAGGTCGGTTTCAACCCGCTGTCGCCATCGGATTTCCTGCTGGCCTATGCGCTGCAGCAGAACGGCCTGAGCGAGAAGGATATCGATGCGGTCAACATGACCCCTGAAGGCATCCCCGGCGCCATGGCCTCGGGCAACCTGCCGGTCGGCGTGACCTACGAGCCCAACGTCTCGCAGATTCTCTCCATGGGCGGCGGCGACAAGTTCAAGGTGATCTATTCGTCCAAGGACGCGCCGGGCCTGATCACCGACGTGCTGGTGTTCGACGAGGCAGTCATCGCCAAGAAGCCCGCCGCCATCAAGGCCATGATCCAGGGCTACCTCGACGGCCTGGCCTACATGAAGGCCCACCCGGATGAGGCCGCGAAGATCATCGGCGAAGTGCTCGGTGTCAGCGCCGAAGAAGCCGTCGAGCAAATGGCCGGCGCCTACAACATCCCACTTGCAGAGATGGGCAAGAGCTTCACACCAAGCGACGACACCCATTCGTTCCATGGCAGCGGCGCGATCATCGCCAAGCTGCTCAAGGACAACGGGCAGATTCCGGCCATTCCCGATTTCAGCAAGACCTACGACGCCCAGTTCACCGAAGCGCTTGCCCAGTAAGCCCGATGCCAGGCGGGCTGCTGCCCGCCCAGGCTGGAGAAGACCATGACCGCCAAACCCCTGTACCGCTACGCCGACGGCCGAGTGCCCAACACGCTGGCCATTCTCTACACCGCACTGGCCTATTTCGGCGGCCTGGCCCTGCTGTTCGCCGCCAATGGCTGGCTGAACGCGCTGGGTACGCTGCTGCTGGCCCATGGCATGATCATCGCGGCCTACCTGATCCACGAATTTGCCCACGGCGCCATTTTCAGCGTGCCCAAGCACAACGAATGGGCCGGCAACGTCTGCAGCTGGCTGTGCGGCAGCTGCTACGCCGAGTTCCAGGACCTGCGCAAGAAGCACATGCGCCATCACGTCGACCGTGCCGACGTGATCACCTTCGACAGCAAGGCCTTCCTCAAGGCACGCCCGCTGTGGTTCCAGAAAACGGTGCTGGCGTTGGAATGGGCCTATGTACCGGCGGTGGAGCTGATCATGCATTTCTACGTGATCGCCCTGCCCTTCATTACCGACAACGAAAAGCACCGCGCCCGCCGCGGCCAGGTCGCCGCCGTGCTGGCGATCCGCGCGCTGGTCTTCGCCGGCCTGGCCGCCATTTCACTCAAGGCGGTGCTGCTCTATGCCGTGGCCTGGATGATCATGCTCAGCGTGCTGCGCTTCGCCGATGCCTACCAGCACACCTACGAGGCCTTCGCCGTGCTGGAGGACGGCGGCAAGCTGCCGGAGGACAAGCGCCGCGACCGTGTCTACGAGCAGCAGAACACCTTCAGCAACGTGGTTTCCGAGCGCTGGCCGGTGCTGAACCTGCTGCTGCTGAACTTCTCCTTCCACAACGCGCACCACGAAAAGCCGGTGGCGCCCTGGTATCGCCTACCCAAGCTGCACGCCGAACTGTATGGCAGCACCTACAACCAGGTGATCCCGATGCGCAAGCTGCTCGGCAGCTTCCACCGCTACCGCGTGCGCCGTGTACTGGACGACGACTACGGCGTGGTCAGCGAAGGGCCGAACAAGGCCGACAACTTCTACGGCGCCGTGGGCGTCTCCTTCCTGACGGCGGTGTGACATGCACAAGGCACTGGATTACCGTGGCCGCTGCGTGGTCATCAGCGGCGCCGCCGGCGGCATCGGCCGCGGCCTGGCGCAAAGCTTCGCCGCTGCCGGCGCCAGCCTGGAACTGCTCGACCGCGATGCCGAAGCACTCGCCGATTTCGCCGACACCCTCGACGCCGACACGCCGTTGCACTGCACAGCGCTGGATCTCGGCGATCGCCAGGCGGTGCAGCAGTACGCCGACGACCTCGCCTGTCGCGGCCTGCATGCCGATGTGCTGGTCAACAACGCCGGCGTCGAATACGCCACGCCGCTGGGCGAATGCAGCGCCGAGGCCGACCAGCGCTGGTCGGCCCTGCTGGAGAACAACGTCGGCTCCATGCAGCGCCTGACCCGCGCGCTGTTGCCGCGTCTGCGGGCCGGCGCCAGCGTGATCAACCAGGCCTCGATCTGGGGCCTGAAGGGCGTACCGGGCTTTTCCGCCTATGTCGCCAGCAAGCATGCGGTGGTCGGCCTGACCCGTTCGCTGGCCTGGGAACTGGGTCCGCGGCGGATTCGGGTGAACGCGGTATGCCCCGGCTGGATCGGAACCGATGCGGCGATGCGCTCGCTGCAGGTGATGGCCGACGCCAACGGTCGCAGCGACAGCGACGAATTGGCAGCGATCCTCGCCAACCAGGCCATCCCGGAGTTGCTGACGCCGGCCGACCTGGGCGGTACCTTCCTGTTTCTTGGCTCGCCGCTGTCGGCCGCGCTCACCGGCCAGGCGCTGTCAGTCAGCCATGGCGAGGTGATGCACTGATGGCCGCCAAGCTCCTTGCGGGCCAGACTGCCTTGGTCACCGGTGCGGCGACCGGCATTGGCCGTGCCACCGCCGTGGCGCTCGCTGGCGAGGGCGCGCGGGTCTGGATCAACCATCGCGACCAGCAGTCCCTGGCCGAGCGGCTGGTCGAAGACATCATGGCGGATGGCGGCGCCGCCTGCGCCATCGAGGCCGACGTGAGCGATCCGGCTGCGGTGGCGGCGATGTTCGAGACCATCCTCGGCACCGGCCAGCTGGACATGCTGGTGAACAACGCCGGCGTGATCCTGGAAAAGCCCTTCCTCGCCACCGACGAAGCGGACTGGGCCCGGGTACTCGGGGTCGACCTCGGCGCGGTTTACCGCTGCTGCCGCCATGCGCTGAGGCACATGCAGCCGCGCCGCAGCGGAGCCATCGTCAACGTCAGCTCCGATCTCGGTTTTCTCGGCCGCGAGCACTACGCCGCCTACTGCACCGCCAAGGCAGGTGTCATCGGCCTGACCCGTTCGCTGGCGCGCGAATTCGCCGCCGACGGCATTCGCGTCAACGGCGTCGCACCCGGTCCGATCGCCACCGCCATGGTCAGCCCGGAACACATGAGCGAGGAATGGATGGCCAGGGAACTGGCCATCCCCATGGCACGGCTGGGCACGCCGGAAGAAGTCGCGGCCGCCATCGTCTTCCTGCTTTCGCCCCGGGCGAGTTATTTCACCGGACAGATTCTCGGGCCCAACGGTGGCTCCTGGATGGGCGCATGACCAGCCTGATGCCGCAAAGCATGCTGATCGGCGGTGCCGTCATGTGGGGGCTGGGCTGGCTGCCACTGCAGTTCTTCGCCACTCGAGGCCTGGTCGGCATGCCGCTGGTGTTGCTGACCTACAGCCTGCTCAGCCTGCTGGCAGTGCCGGTGCTCTGGCAGCAACGGCGGGAGTGGGCCAGCCAGTATCGCCACGTGATCACCATGGGCCTGTGCGGAGGCTGGGCCACCGCTGCGCTGGTCACCGCCCTGGCCGAAGGCAACGTGGTGCGGGTGATGCTGTTGTTCTACCTGGCACCGGTCTGGGCGATGCTCGGCGGCTGGCTGCTGCTGGGCGAGCGCTTCAGTGCTGCGCGGCTGTTCGCCCTCGGGCTGGCGATGCTCGGCATCGCCCTGACGCTGGGCATCAGCAGCGAAACGCTGGCGCTTCCCAGCGCCACGGACTGGCTGGCGCTATCCGCCGGGCTGGCCTTCAGCCTCAACAACCTGGCGACACGTGCCGCCGACCGGGTGCCGCTGGCGAGCAAGGCGCTGGTCAGCTTCGTCGGCAGCGCCCTGCTCGGTGCGCTGTTCTGCCTGTTGCTGCGCCAGGCTCCCCCGCCCATCGATTTCACCCTGGCCTGGCAGATCACCCTGTTCGCCCTGGTCTGGCTGGTCAGCATGGCCGCGGTGCAGTACGGCCTCACCCATCTGGAGGCCGGTCGCGCCGCCGTGCTGGTGGTATTCGAACTGATCGCCGCGGTGCTCTCCTCCGCCTGGTTCGGCAGCCATGCCATCGGCCCGAACGAATGGCTCGGTGCCGCACTGATTACCGCCGCCGCGCTGATCGCCGGCTGGCCCGAACGTCCCGTTTCCGTCGCTACAAGGAGCACTTGCGCATGACCGTGCACATGGACCAACTCAGCTGGGTCGATTACGAACGCCGCGTGCGCGAGGGCGCCGTGGTCTTCCTGCCCTGCGGCGCCACCGAGCAGCATGGGCCGCACCTGCCGCTGGGCACCGACGCGCTGCTGGCCAGCGCGATCAGCGCCGACGTCGCCCGGCAGGTCGGCGGGCTGGTCGCACCGGCGCTGTCCTACGGCTACAAGTCGCAACCCAAGTGTGGGGGCGGTCAGCATTTCTGCGGCACCACCAGCCTGGATGGCGCGACCCTCAGCGCCCTGGTACGCGACGCGGTGCGCGAATTCCATCGCCATGGCGTGCGCCGCCTGGTGCTGGTGGTCGGCCATTACGAGAACCAGTGGTTCGTCGCCGAGGGCATCCAGCTGGCGTTGCGTGAGCTGGGCCCGGATGCCGGCCTCGACGTGATGCGCCTGGAACACTGGGACTTCTGCCGTGAGCAGACCCTGACCGATGTCTTCCCCGACGGCTTTCCCGGCTTTGCCCTGGAGCATGCGGCAGTCATCGAGACCTCGATGATGCTGCACTACCACCCCAGCCTGGTAGCGCTGGAGCGCATCCCCGACGACGCTCCCGCCGACTTCCCGCCCTACGACATGTACCCCAGCCGCACCGAGTGGGTGCCACCGTCCGGCGTGCTGTCCTCGGCGAAAGGCTCCAGCGCGGCGAAGGGCCAGCGGCTGGCGGCGGACGTCGTCGACGGCATCGCTGGCGCGGTGCGCAAGGAGTTCGCCCTGTGACTGGCGCGACAGGCCTGCAACCGGGGCGCACCGCCCTGCTGGTGATCGACATGCAGCGCGACTTCTGCGCGCCGGGCGGCTATGCCGATCAGGCCGGCATGGACGTGAGCCGTCTGCGCGCGCCCATTCCGGCGATCCAGGCGCTGCTCGATCGCGCCCGCAGCCTCGGCATGCTGGTCATGCATACCCGCGAGGGACACCGCCCGGACCTGTCCGACCTGCCCGAGCCCAAGCGCCGCCGCGCCGAAGCGGCGGGCGCGCCCATCGGCAGTCCCGGCCCGCTCGGGCGCCTGCTGGTTCGTGGCGAGTTCGGCCACGACCTGATCGACGAGCTGCAGCCGCGCGCCGGTGAACCGGTCATCGACAAGCCTGGCTACAGCGCCTTTGCCCATACCGACCTGGAGCTGATCCTGCGCCGGCGTGGCATCGAGCGGCTGATCCTGACCGGGGTGACCACCGAGGTCTGCGTGTCCTCGACGCTGCGCCAGGCGATCGACCTGGGTTTCGACTGCCTGACCGTCAGCGACGCCTGTGCCTCGCCCGTCCCGCAGCTACACGTCGCCGCGCTGGCGATGATCGAGGTCGAAGGCGGTCTGTTCGGCGGCGTGATAGACAGCGCCACCCTCCTGCAACGCCTGGAGGGTTCGGCATGACCGACGTACTGCGGCTCTGGCCGCTGCTGACCGCCACGCATCGCTACGACAAATCGATCTCTACCCGCAACCGTGGCCAGGGCACGCTGATCGAGGCGCCGATCCTCGCCTTCCTGATCGAGACCAGGCAGGGACGCGTGCTATTCGACGTCGGCTGCGACTATGCCAAGCTCAGCGACCCGGCGGCGCGGGCGCGCTGGTACGACCCACTGGAATTCCCCATGGGCCCGCCCGAAATGCGCGAAGACCAACGCCTGCCCGCGCATCTCGCCCGACACGGCCTGACGCCGGCCGATATCGATCTGGTATTCCTCAGTCATCTGCATTTCGACCACGCCGGTGGCCTGTGCGAGGTCTGCGGCTGCGACGTACATGTGCACGAGGCCGAGCTCGCCGCGGCCCGCGCCCAGGCCGACGATGCCTATTTCGCCGACGACTTCGCCGGTGACCATCGCTGGAAGCCGCAGCGCGAGGAATACGAGCTGCTCCCGGGGTTGCGGGCGATCAATACCCCCGGCCACACCGCCGGCCACATGTCGCTGCTGATCGAACTGCCACGGGGCAAGCCGGTGATCCTTGCCGGCGATGCCGCCGACCTGAGCGAGAACCTCGTCGATGAAGTCGCTCCCGGCCTGTGCTGGCAAGATCGCGACGACCTGGCGCTGGCCAGCATCCGCAAACTCAAGGCGCTGGCAGGCGAAACCGGTGCCGACATCTGGCCGAATCACGACATGGCCTTCTGGCGCACCCTCAGACGCTTCCCGGAGTACCACGCATGAAAACCGTACCCGATGCCTACCTCGGCGTGTGGCGCCGTCGCCTGCTGACCACCACGGCCGGCCTGCGCGACGAAACCAGCGAGGTGTACTGGCTGCAGACCGCACGTCTGCATGCCGACGTGCGTTTGCCGCAGCCACAGCCCGTGCCGCCGCCCGTCTCCCTGGAAACCTGCAGCCACGCGCAACAGATGGCGCTGTGCGAGCAGGCCGGCTTCGCCGGCGTCACCGACGTCAATGGTGATATCTGCCAGTGGCACCGCCTGATCGACTTCCAGCCGCCGGGTGGCCCGGGCGATATCGGCCTCATGCGTTTCGAGGACACTGACCGGCTGCTGGAAAACGGGCTGGATGGCAGTTATCACGAAGTCTGGCAGCGTATGCCCGAGTCGGACGGCGTCAACTGGGGACTCTGGTTGTGCGCGGTCGATCAGCCTTCGCGCCAGGCTTGCCTGCTGGTAGCCGGCGACTACTTCATGTTCGCCGCCGACCGGCCACGGCCACTGGCCGCCAATGGCGGAGGCCACCTGCGCGAGCAACTGGCCGCCGTCGGCCCCGCACTGCGGCCGCAGCTACTGGCCTGCGAGCTGTCCTTCGGTCGTCATCGCAATGGCGCCACGCCCTGGCAGATCACCCATTCGACGCTGCCGGGGCGCGTCGGCGAGGCGCTGCTGCCCAGCTACTGGCGCTTCGCCGATCCGGCCAGCCTGCCCCGCGAGGACCTTCGCCGCCTGGGTCGCTACGCCCCGGCCGACGGCTGGGTCAGCATCGCCCTTCCCACGCCCACCGCCCCACAGGAGGTGCCCGCATGACCATGCAGATCGCCATCGCCCCGCCCACCGCCAGCCGCACCACGCAACAGCCGGACGCCCGGGCCGCCACCGTGGAGTCCCGGCGCAAGCCCCGTTTCTGGCGCATCCGTGGCGAGCTTTCGCGGCGCACTGCCTGGCTGCTCACCGGCGCCGGGCTGAGTCTGCCTTTCCTGCTCTGGTGGCTGTGGACCGCCCTAGGCCTGGCCGACCCGATGTTCATGCCGAGCCCCGGCGCGGTGCTCGAACGCATCGGCCGCTGGTGGACCAGAGAGGGGCTGCTGGGGGACATCGGCATCAGCGTCTGGCGGGTCATGGCGGGCTTCGGCGCCTCGGCGCTGATCGCCCTGCCGCTGGGGCTGTACATCGGCACCTACCGGCCGGTGCAGGCCTTTCTCGAGCCGCTCACCGACTTCATCCGCTACATGCCGGCGGTGGCGTTCATCCCGCTGGTGATGCTCTGGGTCGGCATCGACGAGGGCTCCAAGGTGCTGATCATCTTCATCGGCACCTTTTTCCAGATGGTGCTGATGGTCGCCGAGGATGTCCGTCGCGTGCCCATGGCACAGATCGAGGCGGCGCAGACCATGGGCGCCAACCGCGGCGAGATCGTCAAGCTGGTGATCCTGCCTTCGGCCAAGCCGGCGCTGCTAGACACTTTGCGCATCACCTGCGGCTGGGCCTGGACCTATCTCGTGGTGGCCGAACTGGTGGCGGCCAATTCCGGTCTCGGCTACGCCATCCTCAAGGCGCAACGCTACATGCACACCGACAAGATTTTCGCCGGCATCCTGCTGATCGGCGTGATCGGCCTGTTCACCGACCAGGCCTTCCGCTGGCTGCACCGCCGGGCCTTCCCCTGGATGAGGAAATGAGCCATGTCCGATAGCAAGATCCGTGTCCGCCAGGTTGGCAAGACCTTCGTCAGTGACCAGCGTGAAGTGCAGGCGCTGGACACCATTGACCTCGATATCCAGGCCAACGAGTTCGTCACCTTCGTCGGCGCCTCGGGTTGTGGCAAGTCCACCCTGCTGCGCATCATCGCCGGGCTGGAGAGCCAGAGCCGAGGCGACATCCTGCTCGACGGCAAGGCCATCGACGGCCCCGGCGTCGACCGTGCGATGGTCTTCCAGCACTACAGCCTGTACCCCTGGCTGACGGTGATGCAGAACATCAAGTTCTGCCGTCAGCTCAAGGTAATCGGCGATACCGTGCGCAACGACGGCGACGTGGAAACCGCCGCCGGCCGCGCCGACGCGCTGCTCAACCTGATGGGCCTGACGCGCTTCGCCGACGCCTACCCCAGCCAGCTTTCGGGTGGCATGCAGCAGCGTGTCGCCATCGCCCGTGCGCTGATGCCCAAGCCCGCCACCCTGCTGATGGACGAACCGTTCGGCGCGCTGGATGCGCAGACCCGCGAAGTCATGCACGACCTGATCCGTCACGTGCACAAGCTGGAAAAGACCACCATCCTGTTCGTCACCCACGACGTCGAGGAAGCCATATACCTGGGCAGTCGCATCGTGCTGATGGCACCACGGCCCGGGCGCATCGACTCGATCTACGAGGTGCCGCTGCCGGCCCAGCGCAACCAGGACATGAAGCTCGCGCCGGAATTCACCGCACTCAAGCGCGAGATCCTCGGCCGCATCCGCGAAACCTCCGGCATGCAGACCGATCTCGACCAATTGGCCAGACTCAGCGCGATCGCAGGCTGAAAGCCGGGCCCCCAGGCCGTGAGAAAGCCATGCATTCCCACGGTCTGTTCAGCGCGGCATCATCCGCACCCCGGAGAGCTCGGTCAGCGGTCGCGGCCGGCCCAGGTGGTAGCCCTGCACGAAGTCCACACCGATCTCCTTGAGGCAATCGAGGATGGCCTGCGACTCGACGAATTCGGCCACCGTCTGCAGCCCCATCTCGTGGCCGATGGCGTTGATCGAGGCCACCATGGCCCGCGCGATGGGGTCGTGCTCGATATCGCGGACGAACGCACCGTCGATCTTCAGGTAGTCCACCGGCAGCGTCTTCAGGTAGCCGAAGGACGACAGCCCGGAGCCGAAGTCATCGAGGGCGAAGCTGCAACCGGCCGCCTTGAGCTGCTCCATGAATTTCATCGCGCGACTGAGATTGGCGATGGCCGCCGTTTCGGTGACCTCGAAACACAGGCATTCACTGGGTATCCGGTGCCGCTCGATGGCCGCCAGGATGAATTCGAGAAAGCTCTCCTCGCCCAGCGACATCGCCGACAGATTGATCGAATAATGACCGATCGCCCCCTTCTGACGCCGGCACAGGTCGCCAACCCAGGCGAGGAAGTTGCCCACCACCCAGCGGTCCACCGCCGGCGCCAGGTCGTAGCGCTCGGCCGCCGGCATGAAGGCACCGGGCGGGATGATGCTGCCATCCTCGCCGAGCATCCGCACCAGCACTTCGTAGCGCGGGACGTCGTCCGGATGGCGAGACGAAACGATCGGCTGCACGTACAGCCGCAGGCGATCGCCATCCAGGGCCTGGCGCAGGCGGTGGGTCCACTGCATCTCGCCGCGGCGCTCCAGCAACTGCTGGTCGTCGGCCTGGTAGACATGGACCCGGTTGCGCCCACCTTCCTTGGCCGCGTAGCAGGCGCTGTCCGCGGCACTGAGCAGCGGCCCGAGGCTGCGCGCGTTGGCGTCGATGCCGACCAGGCCGATGCTGGCGCCGATGGCGAAGCTCTTGCCTTCCCAGTTGAAGCGGAACTCGTCCACGGCGCGGCGTATGCCCTCGGCGATCAGCACCGCCTGCGGCAGCGGGCAGTCGAGAAAGAGGATGCCGAACTCGTCGCCACCCAGCCGCGCGAGCACATCGGTACTGCGCATGCGGGTCTTCAGCAAACGCCCCAGCTGGCGTAGCAGTTCATCACCGGCAGCATGCCCGCAGGTGTCGTTGACCACCTTGAACTGGTCGAGATCCATGTAGCAGAGCACATGCTCGCGGCCATCCTCCGGCTGTTCGCGCAACAGACGATCGAGCTGGCGCTCGAAGGCCGAGCGGTTGACCAACCCGGTGAGGTTGTCGTGGTTGGCCTGGAAGGTCAGCTTGCGTGCCAGCTGGCGGGTGACGGTGACGTCGCGGAAAGTCAGCACCATGCCGATGACCGTACCGTCCGAATCGCGGATCGGCGCCAGCGCGTCCTGGATCGCGATGCGCGTGTTGTCGCGCCGCTCGAGAATCCCCGGCGGTCGCTCGGTATGGCCGCAGGCATCGCTGCGTCGACGCAGTGCTTCGCCGGTAGCCGTTGTCAGCCGCGCGCCGGACGTCTCGTCGAACAGCCGGTAGACCTCTTCCAGCGGCAGATCCAGCGCTTGCGCCTGCTGCCAGCCGGTCAGTTGCTCGGCACTCGGGTTGAGATAGCGAATCCGCCCTTCGCGATCGGTCGTGATCACGCCATCGCCGATGGACGCCAGGGTGACCTGGGCCAGCCGTTTCTCGGCGAACAGCTGTTCCTCAATGCGGCGTCGCTCGGTGATATCCCGCACGGTGCACACGTAGACTTCCTGGCCGCCGCCCTGGCTGGCGGTCAGCTCGGCCGCGAACGGCTGGCCGTCGCGGCCGTGCAGCATCAGCTCGCAGGTGACCTCACCGCCCGTCGGCGGCAGCAGCGAGCCGGACCACGAAGAACCGCAGGCGATGAACTGTTGTAGCGGCTGGCCGACGATGCGCTCGGCGGGTAGCCCCAGCAGGCGCTCGGCGCCGGGGTTGCAACTGGTCAGCACGCCGTCGCCGCTGAAGGTGACGATGCCGTCACGGATGTCGCGAACGATGCTCTGGGTCTTCGCCACAGCACTCTGCAACGCGCGGATCACCTTGTTGTACTGCTCGGCGATCTGCCCGACCTCGGTGAACGGCTCGACCTCCACCTCGCGGTGGAACTGGCCGTGGCGCTGGTGATCGTCCATGGCCTGGAGCAGTTCGATCAGCTCGGTGCGCGCGCCGTGCTCGCTGACGTTCAGGCCGATGCGCTCGTCTTCCGGGTCGACCCGCAACGGGGAATGGCGATTGATCATCCGCAGTAGCACATAGGTCACGCCAAATGCCCAGATGGCGCAGGCCAGCATTCCCTGGAGCTGCACCAGCAACTGTGCGCCACGTCCGAGGCCGGTACCCAGCAACAGCGGATCGCCAAACAATGCCACGGCCAGCGTGCCCCAGATGCCGGCGGCCAGGTGCACCGGCACCGCCCCCACCGCGTCATCGATGCGCCAGCGCAGGAGCAACCGCTCGGCCAGGCACATGCTCAGGCTGCCACCCAGGCCGATCAGGATCGCGGCCGGTCCACTGACAGCATGAGCGCCAGCGGTGATCGCCACCAGCCCGGCGAGCATGCCATTGAGCGGCAGCACCGGCTCGATATGGCCATGACGCCACCAGGACACGCTCATCGCCGCCATGATGCCGGCCATCGCGGCCAGCACCGTATTGACGATGATGCCCGGCACGCGCAGGTCGAACGCCAGTGTGCTGCCACCATTAAAGCCGAACCAGCCGAACATCAGCAGCAGGCCGCCGAGCATGGCCTGCGGGAGGTTGGAACCCGACATGTTGCCCAGCCGCCCGGCCGGGTCGAAACGCCCCGCGCGCGGCCCGAGGACCATCACCGTCGCCAGCGCGATCCAGCCACCGACGCCGTGCACCACAGTGGAGCCGGCGAAATCCACGAAGCCACGCTCGGCCAGCCAGCCCTGCCCTTCGCGCAAGGCGCCGCCCCAGGCCCAGTGACCGAACAGTGGATAGATCAGCCCGGCCGACAACGCGGCGACGATCAGGTAGGCGTTGAAGCGCATCCGTTCCGCCGCGGCGCCGGAGACGATGGTCGCCGCCGTGGTGCAGAACATCGCCTGGAACAGGAAGAACGCCAGCGACCAGCTCTCGTCAATGGCGAAGGAGGTGAAGAACAGCCCGCTCCCGGCCAGGCCGTAGTGGCTGGCGCCGAACATCAGCGCGAAACCGAACAGCCAGTAGACCAACAGTGCGATGCACAGATCGGCCATGTTCTTGATCGCGACATTGATGGCGTTCTTGCTGCGCGTCAGACCCGCTTCGAGGCAGAGAAAACCGATCTGCATGTTGAACACCAGGCCGGCGCATAGCACGACCCAGAGGGTATCGATCGAGGCTGTTGGCATCACGTGTCCACGCATGAAAGAGGGATCGCCAAACCGCACCCAGTCGAAGAAGCGGATGGCATTAAGCCATTGCCAGATTCATGCCATGCAGTGGAATCGGCTATCCCGCCAGGCGCAGGTCGTCGCTCAGCGTAGCGAGCCCCAACGATTCATGCCAGGACGCATCCGCGTCCGGGCCGTACCCCGCCGCGGAACGACCCTTCACGGTTTGTCGAGCAGCGCCCGCATCGCCGCGAAAACCTGTGCCATGGCCTGCCGATCGCGTCCGGGGCCACCGGCACAGTGTCCCCAGTCGGACTCCAGCACGCGCAGTTCTGCGTTCGCCATCAGGGACGCCTCATGGCGGGCGTCATCGACGGTGAAGTACAGGTCGGTGCTGCCGGGCATCACGATGGCGCGCGCGCGAATACGCCGCAGCGCCTCAGCCAGCGAGCCGCCGCCGAAGCTGCCGGCGGGGTCGGCCGATTGCCAGCTGTGCAGCACGCAGAGCAGGTCGTTGGCATCCTGCTCCAGATGGTCGCGCTCCCAGAAGTCGAGCAGTTCATAGACGCTCTCGAAGCCCAGCCCACGCCACAGTTCGCGACGGTAGAACGCCTGGGAATAGGCCCAGCCGGCATAGGCACGACCGAACGCCCGCAGGCCCCGCTCGGGCGGCGTGACGTAGCGTCCATCCTGCCAGGCAACATCGGCGCACAGTGCCGCCTTGACGCCTTCGAGAAACACCCGGTTGTGCGGCCAGCAACGCGCCGTGCAGCAGAACGGCAGGATGGCGCGCATCCGTTCGGGATAGGCCATCGCCCAGAACAGTGCCTGCATGCCGCCCATGGACCAGCCACTGACCAGGGCAAGCTGCCAGTCGTCACCATACAGCCGGTCGAGCAGCGCCTTCTGTGCCCTCACGTTGTCCAGCAGGCTGACATGCGGAAAGTCCGCCGCGGCCTGGCCGGGTGCCGCGTTGCTCGGCGATGTCGACCAGCCGGCGCCGAACAGGTTGGTCAGCACGATGCAGTAATCGCCACCCGCGAGTGGCCCATCTGCACCAAGCAGGGGCAGGCTGCCCCAATGTGTGCCGCCGTAGTAGCTCGGAATCAGCACGAGGTTGTCCCGCGCCCGGTTCGGCGTGCCCACGACCTGGTAGCAGAGCCGCGCGTTACGCAGATGCTGGCCATTTTCCAGGCGCATTTCGCCCAGCGCGAAAAACTTCTTTTCCCTTTTGATTTCAATCATCTGCATGACTCCGGCATCGGCGCAACGGGGGCCAGACGGCACCAGCGCAGGCCCGCCTCTATACACGCTGGCATGTATATTGGATGAAGGAATCGTGCCAGCGGCCCCGGCCGCCATTCATGACTCCAAGGAGCGCAAGCAGATGACCAGCTTTCCCCTCTCCTCCGTCGAGGAGCTGAAACAGCAGCTGCAGGACAAGGGCGTGAAATATGCCATGGCCAGCTACGTCGACCTTCACGGCGTTATCAAGGGCAAGTTCGTTCCCCTCGCCCACCTTGGCCAGATGCTGCGCGGTTCGGAGCTCTATACCGGCGCCGCGCTGGACGGCGTGCCGCAGGAGATCAGCGACAACGAAGTCGCGGCCATGCCCGATCCGGCCACCGCCACCCAGTGCAGCTGGAATCGCGACCTGGCCTGGTTCGCCAGCGACCTGTACCTCGACGGCAAGCCCTTCGAGGCCTGCTCGCGCGGTATCCTCAAGCGCCAGACCGAAGCCGCCGCCGCGCTGGGCTACACCTTCAACCTCGGCATCGAGACCGAGTTCTTCCTGTTCAAGGACACCCCGGATGGCGGCTTCGCGCCGATCTCCGAACGCGACGACATGGCCAAGCCCTGCTATGACCCGCGGCTGCTGATGGACAACCTGCCCATCATCGACGAACTGGTACAGGCCATGAACGAAATGGGCTGGGGTGTCTACTCCTTCGACCACGAGGACGCCAACGGCCAGTTCGAAACCGACTTCAAGTACACCGACGCCCTCGGCATGGCCGACCGCTTCGTGTTCTTCCGCATGATGGCCAACGAGATCGCGCGCAAGCACGGCGCCTTCGCCACCTTCATGCCCAAGCCCTCGGCCAATCGCACCGGCAGCGGCGCGCACTACAACATGTCGCTGGCCGACATCGAGACCGGCAACAACCTCTTCGAGGTCGATACCGAAGACACCTACGGCTGCGGCGTGACACCGCTCGCCTACCACTTCATCGCCGGGGTGCTGAAGCACGCCAAGGCAATCTGCGCAGTCATCGCGCCGACGGTCAACAGCTACAAGCGACTGATCCGCAAGGGCGCCATGTCCGGCTCGACCTGGGCGCCGGTGTTCTGCTGCTACGGCAACAACAACCGCACCAACATGCTGCGCATCCCTTCACAGGGCGCACGCGTCGAATGCCGCGCCGCCGATATCGGCTGCAATCCTTATCTCGGCGCGGCGATGATCCTCGCCGCAGGCCTCGAGGGTATCCGCGACAAACTCGACCCAGGCCAGCCGCACCGCGAGAACATGTACCACTACAGCGAGCAGGAAGTGGCAAGCATGGGCATCGAAACCCTGCCGCGCACCCTGAGCGAAGCCATCGACGCCTTCGAGGCGGACCCGCTGTCGCGCGAGGTATTCGGCGACGCGATGTTCAAGGCATTCGTCGAGTTCAAGCGCGACGAATGGAATGCCTACCACACCCATGTTTCCGACTGGGAAATCCAGCGCTACCTGAAGTTCTTCTGATCGACTAAAGGAGATTCACCATGCAAGCCACCCCCTTCAAGCGGGCGCTCTGCGCCGGCGCCCTGATCGTCGCAGCCCTTTCCCCGTTCGCCGCCCAGGCCGAGGAGAAGAAATCCTTCGATATCGCCTGGACCATCTATGCCGGCTGGATGCCGTGGAAGTACGCCGATGAGTCGGAAATCATGAAGAAATGGGCGGACAAGTACGGGATCGAGGTGAACATCACCCAGGTCAACGACTACGTCGAATCCATCAACCAGTACAGCGCCGGCCAGTTCGATGGTGTGGTCGCCACCAGCATGGATGCCCTTTCGATTCCGGCCGCAGGAGGCGTCGATACCACCGCGCTGATCGTAGGTGACTACTCCAACGGCAACGACGGCCTGGTGATGAAGGACAGCGACGACATCAAGAGCCTCAAGGACCAGCAGATCCATCTGGTCGAACTTTCGGTTTCCCACTATCTCCTGGCCCAGGCCCTGGACAGCGTCGGCATGAGCGAGCGTGACGTCCAGGTCGTGAACACCTCGGACGCCGACCTGGTCGCCGCCTTCAGCACGGACGACGTGCGCAACGTCGTCACCTGGAATCCGTTGCTGGACGAAGTGGCCGCCATGCCTGGTGCGCACAAAACCTTCGATTCCAGTCAGATTCCGGGCCATATCAAAGACCTGACCATCGTCAACAGCGAGACCCTGGCGGACAACCCCGCCTTCGGCAAAGCCGTGGTCGGTGCCTGGTATGAAGTCATGGCCATCCTCGCAAGCAATACCGAGGAAGGCGCCAAGGCGCGGGCGGCGCTCGGTCAGGCCTCGGGTACCGATCAGGCCGGGTACGAAAGCCAGCTCAAGGGCATGAAGATGTTCTGGGCGCCGGCCGACTCGCTGGCCTTCATCCAGAGCGACGAGGCTTACCAGGCCATGGACAGCGTTCGCCAATTCTCCTTCGAACACGGTTTGCTGGGCGACGGCGCCGATTCGGTGGACTTCATCGGTATCGCCATGCCTGGCGGCACGCTCGGCGATCAAGGCAACCTCAAGCTGCGCTTCGATACCACTTACATGCAGATGGCCGCAGACGGCGAACTATGAAGGCTTGCCACGCAGCGGGCCCTGCCGGCACGCTGCGTGGCCGCTGTGCATTTCGAGGAGCCCCATGCGCCGGACCAAAGAAGACGCCGAACAGACCCGTCTCAAGATCATCGAAGCGGCTCTGGAACTGTTCAGCCGCAACGGTTATTCGAACACCACACTGGCGATGATCGCCGAAACGGCCGGCTTCAGCCGCGGCCCGATCTACTGGCACTTCAAGAGCAAGGACGAACTGTACGAAGCGGTCCTCGCCTATTCCCAGGAGCCCCTGGAACAGCTCATCGAACACAGCCGGGAACTGGCCGCTGAGCCGGCTGGCGCACTCGCTCATTTCATCAATGAATGGTTTCGTCTGCTGCTGGAGGAGCGCTGGTATCGCCAGTCCTTCGAGATCCTGCTGAACAAGACCGAACTCACGGCCCAGATGGCCAGCACACTCAAGCGTGAGCGCAAGCTGACCCGCGCCATGGTGCAACTGCTGGAGGAACTCATCGCCACAGCCCGGCAGGATGGCCAGTCAGCACGCTCACTCGCCGTCCTGCTCTACTCCAGCCTGATGGGGATCACCCACACCTGGCTGCTGTCGCCCAAGCTGTTTTCGCTCAGGGCACAGGCTCCCTTCATGGCGGACAACCTGTTGGCACTGGTCGCGCTGTCGCCCTGTGAAGAATTACCCCGGGACTAGCCGAGCAAGCAAGATCGCCTGACCTTGGTCAGCAACGCGGGCCTGAGCGCCCCGGCATCCAGGTCGATGGCATTGATGAGCGCGGTGATTTCCGCCGAGGAGAGGGACAGGCGGCACGGCAGGCCGGTCAGCAGCAGCGACTCTCCAGCCGCCTCGTCTATCAGCATCACACGGATCGTCGATGGCGAATCCATCCGGGCGCTGAATACCAGCGGCTCGTAGTATCGCTGCACCACAGCGAAGGCTTCGGGTTGCCTGAAGCGTTTCATGTACGACAACTCCAAGTTGTCAGACGTCGGATTCCAACCATGCTTTCGCAATGCGCTGGCTGGCAACTGCAACACAATACGCATCGACAGGGCTGCCTGCTTCGAAGATGCCCCAAGGATGTTGCAGCTCATCGCGTCGCCAGATGAAAGGGGCAGCCGTCGTGGCTTGGCAAAACAGCTGAACAGCTGCCTGCGCCCGCCCCGTGGGAGCGAGAGCATTCACACCCGTTTGTGCCCCATAAACGCTGAAGGCCCCGGAGTACGGGGCCTTCAGGATTGGATATGGCGGAAGCGCAGAGATTCGAAATCAACGTCTGCCGACTACAGAGGCGCGTGTTTGCTGGCCTGCAGCGTTGCGCGCAGTGCCCATGGGAACGAAATGGGAACATTTTGGGAACCGGTGGATAGCCGAAAGCCCCGAATGGCGGGGCTTTCAGCGGTTTTTGGCGTGGGAATGAGCGGCGTTACAGCTTGAGCTGTCGCTCGATGAGGCTGGTCATGTCGGCGGCGTCCTCGTTGATCCAGGTGCCGTAGTGCTTGTGGATCATCGCCGTGGACGTGTGCCCCATCTGTTCGGCGATCCAGTCGAGCGGCACCACGCCGCTGGTGAGCATCTGGCTCGCGAACGTGTGCCGGCAGTTGTTCGGCCCGCGGTGGCGCACACCCGCCGCGCGCAGGTGAGCGTTCCACCAGCCATTGCGCATGTTGTCCGCCGTTGAATACGCCTGATCGGTGTGCGAGTTGTGGAAGACGAAGCGCACGTTCTGCTTGCGGATCGTCCGGTTGTCCCGGTCCGTCACCTCGATCTCCACGGCCGGCAGATCCTTCGTCCGCTCCGCCTGCTCGCGCAGCGCCTCGAGGGCCGGCTTCAGTAGCTTCAGCTTTCGCGTCGAGCGCTTGGTCTTCGTCACCTTGTAGGCGCTGCGCACCCGGGCGCGGCGGAAGATCACCTCGCCCCGCTCCAGGTCGACATCCTCCCAGGCCAGCGCGATCGCCTCGCTCACCCGCGGCCCGGTCCAGATCATGAACTTGATCAGGGCCAGCTCCTGCTCGCGGCCAGGCGATGGTGTGCCGAGGATGGCATCGATCTCCTTGCGCTCGAACGGGTCCGGGTCTTCATCGTCCGGCATCCGGATCACGATGCCCTCCGTTGGGTCGAACGCCACCTGATTCGTCGTGCGGTACAGCTGATAGATCTGCCGCACGATCGCCACGATCTCGCGCACCGTCTTGTTGTGCAGCTTGGGCATCAGCTTCTTCTGCACCCAACGCTGCATCTCAACGAACGTGATGTCCTCGGCCTGTCGATCGGCCCACTGCCGCCGAATATGGCAACGAATCTTGCTTTCGTGACTGCTGATCGCTGATGGCGCCAGTTCGTTGCGCTTGATATCCAGCCAGAGGTCGATCCAGTGGCCGAAGTTCGCCTCCTTCACCCGCGCCGAGTCGGGAAACCAGCGCGCATAGTTGAACGTCCCGGCCTGAATCTCGTGCCGAATGATCGCCGCCTGCCGCTCCGCACGTTCCAGGTTGCCAGGCGTTGGCTCGCCGGCGAACGGCTCCTTGCACAGCGCCCCCTCGTAGCGGAAGTAAACCCTGATCGAGCGGCCCCGTACCTCAACTCCATCTGCCATATGCGTCCCCACGCGAAACCCAGCGGGCACGGTACCGGTGCCGCGCTCGCAGCAATAGAAAAAGGCCCGTTGCCGGGCCTCGAATTTGGTGTTGTGAGTTCTAGGTCAACCAGTCGGCCCGCAGCCGCCACTGCCGGCGCATCTCCTCGACCAGGCGATCGGCCGAGGCCTGGCCGCGGCGCTTGGTGATCAGCTCGGTGAGTTCCTCGATGCGCTCGGGTGTGTCGTAGCCCTTGCGCAGCCAGGTACGCGCCTCGCATTCGAGCATCCGCTGTTTAACATCCGCGTCAGCCACCTGAGCGCTCATGGTGCGTTGCTCACGCCGCAGTTCGGGCAGTCGCCGTACACCTGGCGCTCGCTCAGGAACCGGCCGCAGCCGTGGCAATGGGTGACATGCCGTCGGATGCGTTGACGCTTGATCTTCGGCAGCTTGAGGCCGACCGAGCGCAGCGCTTTCTTGTGATCCAGCTTGCAGGACTGGACCACGGTGCGGCTGCGGGCGTCGATGTAGCGCTTCGGCCAGACCTGGTAGCCCTTGGCCCGTGCTTCTTCTGCCTCGGTCGCCGGCCAGGTGCCGGCCTCTGCCAGGTTGGAGCTGCTGGAGCCGTGCGACTGAATCCAGTACAGGTCGTTGCCATCCCACATGCGTTCGTAGGCCAGGTAGATTTGGTCGTCTGCCTGGTCGAAAGCCTGCGCGTCTGCATCGTCGATGTACTGATGATCGACGCCAACCTCTGCCAGGGCGCGGACGTAGTTGACCGGCCAAGGGAGATCGGTTTCGCGGCACTCATACTGCCTGACGGCCATTTCGCGGCTGAACTGCTCGGCTTCGTCCAGGTTGGACGTATAGCCGCCGCCGAGGCGCCAGAACATCGCTCGGCTGCCGACATTGCTGCGACTGTCCTGCAGGAGGAATAGGTCATCCATTAGCCACCTCCTTTGCCTTGGGCGTTTCCGGATGCACAAACAACTCCACCCCGCTGCGCAGCAGGTCGCGCTGGGTTTCGCGGAGCTTGGTGGGATCGAGGCCCAGCTTGCGGGCCAAGGCTTCGGCGGCCTGGCGGGCGCTGATGGTGTTGCTGGCGGTGCGCTTGTCGCCGCGCACGGTGGCCACGTAGGTGCCGGTGGTGAAGCGGGTGCGGATTTCAACGGGCATAGCGGCGGCCTCCCTGGGCTTTCTTGGCGGTGAGGTTGGCCATGTAGCTGGCCCACTCGGCGGCTTTGCGCTGCTGGCGGATGCGGCTGCAGGCCTGATGCCGGCGCGTGGCGCGCGCCTTGCCGCAGATATCGCAGAGGCTGGGCAGGTCCAGCCGGTGGCTGGCCATGGTTGGGCGGATGCGGGCTTTAGTGGACATTGGCCACCTCCTCCGCTGGCACACGTGCCACATGTCGTGCGGTGCGCTGCAGCACCTCAATAGCCGTGCCGGCATCGTTGTACTTCTCGATCGCGCGGGCGGCTTTGCTGATCATCATTTCGCAGGCCTTGCGCACTTCGTCCGGTGTAGCGCAGCCGCACGCTCGGCAGTAGGCGGTCAACATGACCTCCGCGGCACCATCGGCTTCGTCACGCGTGAGCATGGCGCACCTCCTCCTGGAACAGCCGCTCCCATTCCGAGCTGATGCGCCCGGCCTTGTTGCGGTTGCGGGCGGTGACGCTGGGTGTCTCGGCATAGCAGGCCTTGCAGACGCTGCCGAGGCCGTCCGACTTGGCGGCCTGGCGGTAGAAAAATTCGGTATCAGCGGGCCATAGCTCGCCGCACTTGCGGCAAAGCTTTTCAGGCACGGAGGGGATAGTGATTGGCATCACTCACCTCCTTGGGCGGGCAGCACGCCTTCGGCAATGGCTTTAGCGCCAGCCAGGCGATAATCGTTTTCGGTGCTGCACGGGTCTATCGGCAGCCTTGCGATACGTCGCAACGCTTCCACCAGACCGCTCTGCTCCGTCTGCGGGGCGGTCTGCGCGATGGGGGCGGCAACGTGTGTCTCGGCCAGAATCCGATAGCGGCCGCTGCATTTAGGGCAGGCTGCTCCCATCGCGTTCTCTTTGCCGCAGTCAGGGCACTGATCCTCGACCGGGCTTGGCCCGCTCCAGTCACACATCGCGCACGTCGCGTCTGTCGGGTGAGCGTCGTTGATGCCGACATGACCGCAGCCGGTGCACTCGCGGCACTCAACGTAAGCAGGCTGCTGCTCGGTCTGCGCGGGGCGGGCTGAGAGGGCGGCGCGCTCCTGCCATGCTGCCCATGCTGCGTTTGTGCGTGCACTGGCGTAGTCATCAGTGCCGGCACTCCATTGCAGGCCGCCGACAATCAGCCACTTGTCGCCCTGAGTTTTAGCCCACGCCTCAAACGTTTTCCGCTCATCCTGCGCCGGGGCAGACCACCCCGCGACGGGCGCCTCGAAACGGTCGCCGGCCAGATCAGCCAGGGCTGAGGATACCGGCTGCGGGGCGGTCTGCGCGATGGGGGCAAGCGACACGACGGAATGCCCTTCCTTTTCCAGCGCCACAAGGCTTGGGTGGTCGCGCCGAGTCGAGAAGCAGACCGCGTTGCCGTTTGCGGCGAACACGGCGTATGCCATCGGCTGAACTGTCAAGCAATCCTTGACGGTTGCCTGCTGCTCGGTGTGCGCGGGGCGACTGGGCAGCAGGTGCCGGCAGTCGTTGCACGCATGAATGTGCGGGCTATCGAAGCCCTTGAACATCCCGCTGCCGTGCCAAGGGTGATGGTCTGGAATGACACCGCAAAAATCGCATGGCGGGTACTGCTCATCCTGCGCCGTGGCTTGCTCTTCGAGCAGCGCCTCGATTTCCTTGAGCCGCTCCTGAGCATCAGTGACATAGGACGGGTCGAAGCCGCTCGGCACCTGCGGGCGGCAGCCGGCCAGCCAGATGACTTTCTGGCAGGCGTCCAGGTCGCGATGGATCTTCTTCAGTAGCTCAACCGAAACGAGGCGCTGCTCATCCGGCGTGGTAGCCTTCTCGGCGCTGACTTCGGGGGTTTGTGCTTGCATGGTGCTTCTCCTTTGGTTTGGTCAGGCCCTGGTGAGTTGCCGCTCACCGGGGCCTTCTTGTTTTCAGCGTGCGATCAGCAGGAACAGGTCCGGCAGGTGGTTGGCCGCGGTCAGCAGGCCGGCCAGGCCGGTACCGATCCAGCCGGTCATGGCCAGTCGGGCGCGCAGGCTGAGGCCTGGTTCGTCATCGTCGTAGTGGTTCACGGCCGTTGCCCTCAGCCGTAGATGCCGTAGCTGAACTCGTCGGCATCGCAATCGACCAGCACCTTGGCGTTGCCGAAGTAGAGCGAGGCCAATGTGCGTTCCCATTTCTCACGGATATCCAGGTGCAGAGAGACCTTCTTGTCGTCGAGCCGAGCGAAGTAGACCTCGCCGACCTGGACCTCACGCTCCCACGGCTCCTTGGCTGGGCGCACCTCGTCGGACAGGCGAATGTGTAGGTGATGCTTCAGCGAGTAATCGTCGCGGCTGCTGCGGCTCGAGTACGGGTTGCCGGACTTCCAATCACTTTCCGGTTGAGGGTCGAAGTAGATGGTCAGTGTTGTGCTGCCATAGGCTTCCGTTTTCTCGAAACGGATCTCGGGAGCCTCCCAGCCATTTTCTACGGCCTCCTCCTTATGAGCCTCGATGAAACCCTCTAGCAGGGCCCTCAGCGACACCTCTCCGGACACTGCGTCGTTTTTCAGCACCTCCTCAATGGACGCGGTCGCCTTGGTCATCAGCGTCTCGGATACAGCAGCGGCCTCCCAGCGCTGACGCAGCGCCTCCGCCACTAGGGCGTTGTAGCGAGTCAGCTCGAACATGTCGGAGACATTGGCGGGCAGCGCCTCTTTCACCGCGTCCTTGATGGCTTTACCGAAGTCGCCATAGGAGCGGAACGCATCGTCAACGACATCCTTGAACAGCTTCTCGATACCGGCGTCGATCAGTTCGCGCGGTCGGTCGCCTGCGGCATACGCGCTCACGCGCTCGGCCAGTAGTTGCTCCAGGGTCTGGGTTTGTTGGTTTTGCATGGTGCTTCTCCTTGGGTTGGGGTGTTGCTCGACCGATCAGGCGTTGCCGCGCCCGGTCTGGTCGGGGTTCTGGAAGATCCAGCACTTCACGGTTGTGCCGCGCTGGGTGAGTTGGTTGTTGCGGCGGTTGAAGGCGGCGCGCACGGCGCTGTCCACGCCCTTGTTGTGGGTGAGGTATTTGCGCGAGCGGCTGTTGGGCAGCAGGGTGCGCAGGGTCGCCACGTCGGCCAGCTTTTGCTTGTGCTCGGAGGCGCGTTCGGCGAACTCGTTGAGGTTGATGGCGATGACGTCCGGCTTCTTGCTGTGGTCGACCACCGGGTCTTCGCTGAGGCTCTGCAGGTAGTCGAACACCTCCCAGAACTCGGCCACCTCGGCCGGGTCGGCGTTGACGGCGGTCTGGCGAGCCAGGGCCATGGCAACCAGCTCGCGCTGCGCGCCGGCGTGCTGCCGATCGGTGAGCGGGATGATCAGCCGCAGGCAGTCGACCAGGGCGAGCAGCTGGGCGTGGTTCTTGATGATTCGCTCGATGCGGATCTCTTTCAGCCCGCGCAGGGCCTGCTCGTGCACCTTCACCTGGGCGCGGAAGGTTTCCAGCACCTTGCCCTCGGCGCGGGTGGCCATGAGCAGGAAGTGCGACACATCCATGGCGCTCAGGTGGTTGAGGTTGTCCGCAGCGGCGCGACTGGCGGCAGTGACCTCGGGGCGCACGAAGTGCAGCTTGACGATACGGGTGAGGATCGCCTCGCTGGCCATCACGGTGGCGTTCTGGCTGATGACGATGGTGCCGCGGAACGGGGGCTCGTAGGTTTCGTTGCCGGCGGTCTTCACACCGGTGACGCCCAGGGTGCCTCCGTTGAACAGTGGCTTGAGCTCGTCCCAGTCGTAGGCCTTGGCGGCGCCGCGGTCGTTGTCGCTGCGGTCGGCCTCGAGCAGGACCAGCGGCATGCCCGATACCTGCCCCATCCAGCGGCGCAGGCCGGCCTTGGACATTTTCGAGGGGTCCTTGCCCTCTTCGTCCGGGCGGCCGAAGAGCTTCCAGAGGAACATCAGCAGGGTGGACTTGCCGGCGCCGGCCTCGCCCGTTACTTCCAGGAAGGGGAAGGACTGGTATTCGTCGCGGATCTGCTCGGCGAACAGGGAGCCGAACCAGAATGCCAGCGCGACGATGCCCTGGGTGCCGAAACAGGTCCAGAGCCAGTCGAGCCACTCGGCGCGGTAGCTCTCGTCGGTACGGGCGATTTCCAGGCGGATGCTCTTCTGCAGGGTCTTGAGGCGCAGCTGCTTGAACTCGAAGTAGTCCTCACTGTTGGCCTGCTCGAGCACGCCGCCGCGCACGGCCAGGTCGCCGAACACGTAGCAGCCGTGCTCCTTGCTGTAGCCGATGAAGTCGATGGTCTTGACGGTTTTCAGGCCGAAGAGCTGGTCCTTCATGATTTTGTCGAGCTGGCTGCCGGTACCGGTGAACACGGCGCCGGCGGCCATGCCGAGCAGGCGCTTCTTGAACTCGCTGGCGGCCGCGACCTGGCCACCGGTGAAGGTGTTGCGCACCGTCGGCTCGTCGTGCGGGAAGTCCACGCGGAAGTAATACCAACTCTCGTCGGTCACCTCGTTGCGCTGGAAGTACAGCGCGCGCGGGTAGCAGTTGGCGATTTCCACCACCGCGCCGCACTGGTGCAGCGCTTTCTCAGTCATCTGCCGATCATTGAGCAGCTGGTCATCGTGGTGCTCGCTGCCTTCGAGCGCTTGCTTGGCCTTGTTGAACTTCTCCAAGTCCATCTTGAACCAGTACAGGCGGTTCTCGAAGGCGAAGTGGAATTCGTGGCGCTGGCGCCAATCGAACATCAGCGCGCCCTTCTCCGCGGCGCTTTCGGCCAGCAGCAGGCTGCCGTGGTAGCGGGCCTCCTTGAGGTCGCGCTCGATCTGCTCCTCCCGCTTGTCGTCGCCCTCGATAAAGGCCCAACGTTGGTGCAGGTCGTTCCAGTCCACCTTGCGGTCGCGCTGCGGGATCTGCGCGGCCTCGCAGGTAAAGCCCAGCTCGCGCGCCATCTTGGCCCAGCGGCGGGTAAAGCGATGCGCGCCCGGCTCGTTGTCCAGCGCCCAGACCAGCCGCGGCAGCTTGCGCCCTGCCGCGGCGCGGGCCTTTACCAGGGCTTTGAGCGACTCGGCCGGGAAGGCGTTGCTGCTCATGGCCGACACGGCGTCGAGTTCGTGGTGCAGCAGCGCGATGGCGTCGAAGATGCCCTCGACGATCCACAACTCGTCGACCTCGAGCAGGTCCACGCTCGGCGGGCACCACCAGTAGCTGCGTGGCGACTTCCCTTTCGTGAACCGGGCCTTAATCTTGCCGAAGCGGTGCGGGCGGTCGATCAGGCGTTCCCAGTAACCGCCATGCTCCAACGGGAAGCGAACAGTGGCACTGCCAATACGCAACTCTGGGTGCCAGAAGCTCTCCTGCGTGTACCAGCCCTCGATCAGCTCCAGGCGGAAGCCGCGGGCGTGTTGCAGGTAGCCCTTGGCCGTGGCGGCTGGGTCTTCCTTGGTTGCCGGTGCGCGCTTGCTCCAGTCGTCGAACAGGTCGTCGAACAGCTCTTTCACGTGCCACTGCTCGCCGCACTTGCTCTCCCGGCCACATTTGATGAACCACGGCTGGTCATAGCGGGAATAGAGCTCCTTTTTGCCGCAGCTCGGGCAGGTGCCGCCGCGCATGTAGTCGGTGCCGGCGCGGCGCTTGAGGCCGTAGTCAGCCTCGAAACGGCGCAGCACCTCTTCGCGGATGTGGCGGTCCATGTCTTTCATGGGCGTGGCCCCCAGACGAACTCGTGCACCTCTTCCCGTAGCGCAATGTGTTCTTCGCAGGTGATCACGTCGCACTCGAGCAGAGCGCTGAGATAGCCGCCCAGGCGGCAGACCATGCGAAATTTCTCGTCGTAGTCGCCTGCCTCGACCAGGTCGACCAGCTGCTGCTTAAACATGTAACGCGCCGGATCGGCCGCCAGGGCCTCGCAGGCGGGCATCGGTTGGGTGTTCATGCCGGGGCTCCTTTGCGTGCCTTCAACAGCTCGCGCATGGTGCGGTTGAGGCCGGCGATGTGGGGGTGGTCGCGCAGGATCTTGGGGCCGCGCAGGCCCTGGGGCGTGTAGCGGTATTTGTCGTCAAACCAGCAGGCAGCCATCAGCTGTTCGTACTGGCTGGTCAGCCAGCGCAGGTAGGCCTCGGCCTGGGCCGGATCGAGGGTGATTTGGATGGAAACGCTTGTCATAGGGGCCACCGTTCGGGCGCAACTTGCCCCTACCCGCGCAAAGGCGGGCATGGGCTTGGGTCAATTCAGGGGGTGATCAGTGAGTGGCTGCTGCAGCCAGCGGCGCCGCGGGCGGCTGCAGGCGCGCCGGCAGGTGGCGCAGGGGGATTAATACCGCTTCACCCGAAAAAAAATTGAGCAGGGCCACGCGGGTTTCGTCTGCACCGGAGGCGTAGTCGATGCCGATCACCGGGCGCTTGAGGCATTCCAGCTCGCTCATGGCCAGGTGTACCAGCTGGTCAGCCATGAAGGCCGGCACGTCCAGCGCGTTGACCAAGTAGCTGACGGCGCGTTCGAACAGGAGGCCATCGTCGGTCAGGTGCTCGGCCTGGTGGCGTTGCAGGAAGGTGAGCGCCGCGCGCTGCATGGCGGTGCGGTATTCGTGGGCATCGTTGATGGTGGTGACGTTCATGCGGTTGCTACCTCCGGTTCCATGTGGTCCAGCATGTCGAGCTGGTCGGTTTTCTCGCGGCTGTCGCGCAGTGCCTGCATGCGTTGCACCGAGGGTGCTACCGGCAGCCGTACACGCGGGCGATCGAGCCCGGACGGGCTCAGTTCGTGGTCCCAGGTCAGCGACCCGGCGTAGGTCGCGCCGCAGGCGATGTTCATGCACTGGGCGTACATGGTCTTGAACGTCGGCGTTTGCGCCTCGCTGTTACGGATGCGCATGCGGTGCCCGCAGGCCGGGCATAGGCATTTGTATCCGCCGTTGTTGGCTACGCTCACTGGTTCCCCTCCCCTGTTGCCGTAAAGCCGGCCCGGCCAGTGCCGGTAAACGAAAGCGCCGTAGCGCCTACTGCTATTTGCCAGGCTCCGACCCACCTACGGTGGGCTGGAGCTGTATCGGGTGTGCTTAACGGTTCCCGTCGAACAGGTCGCCGCTTGGCTGCACGCTACGGCCCACGCTTTCCATTGCCGGCGCCGGGATGGCGAGCTGGTGGCAGTGCTGGGTGAGCTGCGCATACAGCGTGGCGCGGATGGCTGGCACGGTTTCAGCCTTGAGTTGGGCGATCAGCTTCGGGATCTGCCGGTGCATGGCCAGCTGGTGGTTCATGCTGAGGTAAGAAGCGCCTCGGCTTTCCCGCGCTTGGCGCTCCATGGCGATGAAGTAGCGGCGCACCTGGCGGCCCTGGTCGTTGTTCTCGACCATGGCCAATTCCTTCGCCATATCGAGTGTGAGGTGGTACTCCAGGCCTGGTCGGCCACCGGTACTTTTCGCCAAAACGGGCGAAAAGTCCTCGCCTTCAACGAAGCCGTACTGCTCGATTCGGCCCTTGATCCAGTTGCTGAAATCGCGCCCGACCTGCATGAATTGGTGAAGGTCGCGCGCATCGCACAGCTGCTGCGTTCGCCCTTCGATCTCGCCCTGTAACACCGGGATGAGGTTGGTAGTCACTGTTGCTCTCCTTGTTGCCGCTTGGTGTGAAGCTGAATCACCGCCTGGACTTCCTCGTGGCGCGCCGCGATGTGCTTGCGGTGCGCCGCCAGGATGGCCTCCAGCTCCAGGGCATCGATCACGCCGTCTGCGAGCGCGTCGGCGATGAATTGGTCCACGGCGCCACGTTTGGTTGTGGTCACCAGAGCGCGGGCATACAGGTCGATGTTGTCGAGTTCGTCCGGGTTGGCGATCGGCACGAACACGCCGCCGTACAGTGCAGCGATGTAGTCAGGCAGATGGGTGGTGCGCGCCTCTTGTTCGAGCTGGTGGATCTGCTCATCGCTCAGGGGGCGGCTACCGGCATTCTCGTAAATGTGGTTATCCAGCTTCTTCGGCGGGAGCCCCAGCCGGGCGGCGGCACACTCGCGCCCGCCTGGGTAGGCGGCGAGCGTGGCGGTCATCACCTGGCGGCGGCTGGCTAGAACTTCGCGCTTCATCTTCTAGTTTTCCCTGTGGCTTAAGCCGGTTACGGTTTAACTGGCTTTGGCGAAGGGATGTGCGAGCAGGCCGGGGATCAGCTCCACGCCGATCTGCTGCGAGAGGTCGCGCATGATGGAGAACGCAATCCGGCCATTCGGCATGGTCTGGGAACCTGCCCAGCGCGCCACGGTCTGGGTGACGGTGCGCGGGTCATACCCTTTGGTGAGGGCGAACTGGCGGAATGTGAGGCCCTGCTCGATGAGGCGAGCGTGGATTTGGCGCTTGTTCATGGTTCGGCGGTCCCCGGTTAGCTAATATGTTCCCAATGCGAGGCGAGATTAAGTTCCCAACCGGGAACAGTCAAGAGGATTTTTCCCAAATGGGAATAGGTAGGCGAATCCGAGCTGCGATAGAGGCCCAAGGCCTTACGCTCAAGCAAGCGGCAGAACAAAGCGGAATCCCTTATAGCTCTCTACAGAACTGGGCTGGCGGCCATCGCGAGCCTCGTCCAGATGCGCTTATCAGTCTAGGTTCTCAATTGGGAATATCGATCGACTGGCTACTGACTGGCGAAGGAGAAATGCTGCGGCGAAATGCCGCGATTTGCTCACAGCAGGAAGATCGAGGCGGCTACGGCATGCCACCGCCTGAGCGCGCCATGCTTGAGCTGTACCGTGAGTTGGACGAAGACGGCCAAAGGGCTGTCGAGGCCGTTGCGCGCGATAAGAAACGCCTCCGCGATGTCGAAATGCAACTACAGGAGTTGGCGGCGGTCATTCAACGGCTTAATCTTGCGCCCTGATGTGTTCCAACATGGAACACTCAGCGCCTAGCAAATTGCTGCCTTGGCGCTATTCCCCCTCAACGTCAAGGACCGACCAGTGGCGCTTACTTCCTGCAAATCCTGCAAACAGCAAGTCGATACCTCCGCGAAAACCTGCCCACATTGCGGCATTGCCAACCCTGGCATAACGGCCAAGCAACAGTTCATGGGGCTGATCATTCTCGCGGTGATCGTAGTGTTTGCGTTCTCCATGTGCTCAAGCGACAGCGACGAGCCGAGCGCCCAGGCTGAGGCCAAAGTCGACGACGCCACTTGCATGAAAGATTTGCAGTGTTGGGGCGACCGGCAGTCCATCGCAGGCGGCATGCGCTGCAAGCCGTTCGTAGAGAAGCTGGCGAAATACTCCTTCAAGTGGACCGACGGCACTTTCGAAACCAAGTTCAGCCACTTCCGCTGGCTCAACCAGCAGCAGGGCACCCTGACCCTGATCGGCGACAAGATCGAGCTACAAAACGGCTTCGGCGCCTTCCAGCCGCACGTGTATGAGTGCGACTACAACCCGGTGACCGAGCAGATATTGGATGTCAGGGCGCGCCCTGGGCGGCTGTAATAGGCAGGAGCGCAGCACATGGATTACTTCGCCGCACTGATGGTAGTTGCCGCAGGTGTTGCATTATTCGTGCGCCTTGTTCGCAAAGCAAAGCGCGACGAGCAAGCCCAGCGGGACATGATTAGCCGATATACGAACCCTAGTACCGCCTCCCCCTCACCTATCCGCCGCACGCCGGACAGAACAGCCAAGCCGAGCCGCGCGATGCGCACTGGCTGGAGCCTTGGCACCGTTTCTTTCACCTATCAGGACTCGAACGGCGATGTCACCAGCCGCACCATAACCGTGCACTCGGTGACGCCTACCTACCTCAAGGGTGAGTGCCACGACCGCAATGCGGAGCGGACTTTCCGCATTGACCGAATGATCGGAGAGGTGGTCGATCTGGAGAGCGGCGAGCTTATCCGGCCGCGCAGCCTGGCGCGCCACTTCGCCTGAACAGCAGCGTTGCCTGGCGGTCTACGCCTGCGCTTCCGCCAATGACAAAAGGATTGTCCGATGCTTACCGACGAAACCCTCGACCACGCCTTCGGCGCGCGCCTAACCGAAGAACGCGAACGCCTCGGCCTGGCCATCCACGAACTGGCCCACCTCGCCGGGATTACCGACTACAAGCAGAAGCGCTTCGAGAATGGGTCTTCGGTGATTCCGATCGACTATCTGCAGGCGTTGGCGGCGCGTACCGAGGCAGATGTGCTGTACGTCATCACAGGCCTGAAGGGCGGCGATTGATAACTGTAATGCACGACACAACCAGGAGTTTTAGCGTGAAAGACCGTGATAACAAGCGCGACGATGATAGCCTTGAGAAAAGCCACCATGACCGTGGCCGCCCATCGCATGAAGACTATTCAGAACGGCAAGACCGCCGCCCGATCTTCGATGATGTGACTGACACTCTCAAACCGCCAAGCAGGAGAGATAACGATGGAGGAAGTAACCGATAAGGCCAGCCTGGCCGACCGCTGGCACGAGATGTTGTTCGGGGTCCGGCGCTCCATTCGTTACCACAAACGCCGCCGCGGCTTTTTTGATCGACTCGATCAATGCTCTTCCATGCTGAGCGTCATTTTCGGCTCCGCGGCGATCTACGGCATTTTGAAGAGCACCAATACCGAGGACCTGGCGCTTATCTCCTCGGGCCTAGTGACGGTGCTCGCAGCGGTAAACCTGGTGGTAGGTAGTTCTCGCCGCGCACGCGAGCACGATGACTTTGCACGACGCTTCATCGCGTTGGAGAAAAGAATGTTAGGCGCCGAGTCCGAACAGGTGCTGCACGAGGTCAGCGAGGCCCGGCTAAGCATCGAGGCCGAAGAGCCACCAGTGATGCAGGTACTCAACTGCCTGTGCCACAACGAGCAGATGCGCGCCATGGGCTACAAGAAAGAAGAGCTTGCGCAGATCGGACCGCTTCAGCGGCTGTTCGCGCATTTCTTCGACTGGCGAGAAAGCACAATTCATTGAGCGTACCCATCAAAAGCTGAAGGCGCCGAAAGGCGCCTTTTTTCATCACAACGTTTTTCGACTACCCGGCTGCCACCCTCGCCAGCTCCAGCCCTCGCCTGCAACTGGCCAGGGCGTTGCTGACGGCCTGCGGCGTGGTGCCTGCCTGGCGCGCCGCCTCGGCGGGCGCCAGGCCTTCTACCAGGACCAGTCGCGCCGCCTCCTGGCTCGCGCCGCCGCGCAGGCGCAGTAGCTCGGCCAGGGCGCCGAATTGTTCTCCGGTCATCATGCGCGCCCCGGCGCGTGGCTGACGAACTGCCCGGCGGCATCCTCGGCGCGGACCTCGGCGAGCAAATCCTCGGCCACCGGATCGGCCGAGCCGCCCGCCTGGATGTGCGCCTGGTACCACGCCAGCAGCAGGCCCGCGACGTTGTCCTCCGGCGCGTCGCGCAGCAGCTCGACGGGCAGGCCGCTGGCCGCACAGATGCGCTCGATCACGCCCCAGTCGAAACTCACGCCGCCATCCGGCTCGCGCGACAGGCGCAGGTCGGCGAAGTCAAGTCCCTCGGGGATCGCCACGCGGGCGAGTTGCTGCTGCATGTAGGCCTCCACGGCACAGGTGATGTAGTCGGTCAGGCGCAGGCCAGCGGCCCGCGAGGCGCGAATCCAGCGACCCTTGGTGGGCGCTGGGACGCGCAAGTGAATCGGTAATTCATTCATAGCTCAGCCCAACGAGGAAGCCCGGCTTCGGCCGGGCTTGTGATGCTGATCAGCTGACCCAGTCCCATGGGCAGCGGTCCCAGGCGTCAATGCAAAAGACGTTGACGTCGTCCTTCAGGCCGCGAGCCTCGTCGTAGTAGGACTCGTCATCGATCTCGACGACAACCGAGTAGGTGCTATCGGCCTCGTTGATCTCGATCTCTGCGCCAGGGAAGTTCTCGGCCAGCTCTTGAGCGATCCACTCGCGGTAGCCCTCGGCATCGGCTTCAGAACACTCGGAGCCGAAGTTGTAGTGGTTCTGGCCGTTCAGGGTGATCTTGGTGACGGTAGCCATGATGTTGCTCCTATCAGGATGCCCGGTTCCGCCGGGGCGGTGGTTGGTGCTGCGCCTTCCATGGGTCTTAATATACACCCTTAAACGTGTATTGCAAGCCCTTTTTTCTACATGCACATCGGCGCGTCATCCCGGCCCGCCCACTCCTCGTCGATCAGCTCCCAGGCTGAGCGCTGCGGCTCACCCAGTACCGGCACGGGTTCGATCACGCGTTCACTTGCTGGATCCGCTTCCATTCCCGCTCCACGGCGCGCTGGGCGCTGGCTTTGCTGGCGTACAGGTGCAGCAGCCGCTTGGGGCTGGTCTGGTCGCCTTCGGTGAGTTTCTTCTGCTCGCCGCTTTTCTCGTCGCGGTACCAGGCGAGCACGCCGGTGTAGCTCCCCTCCTCGGCCAGCTCGGCGATGTCGTCGGCGTCCGGCAGTTTGGATTCCAGTTCCAGGGCGGTGGTGTAGCTGTCCGGGGTGAAGCTGTGGCGCACGTTGGCGCCGAGCCAGACGATGGCGTCGATGTCCGGCTTTACGCCAACCAGGCTGTAGGTGAGTTCGGGGATCAGGTCCGGGCGGCCCTTTGCCAGGGTGTAGCTGAGCGTGGCGGTACCGCGCTGCAGGCGGGACCATTCGGCGCGGGCGGCGCGCAGGGCGGCCTGCTGGTCGGTGTAGGTGTGGCGCAGGTCCTTGAGGTTGTCGCCTGAGCCTGCGATGGCCTCCTTCTTTTCGGCGCTGTTGAGCTCGTAGTAGTAGGCGCGCGCGCCGCTGTAACTGTCGCGGTCGGCCTGCAGGTAGCGGTGGTTGTCGCCGTCGGCACGGGTGAGCGTGATGTGGGGCAACGGCAGGCCGCTGGCGGTGGTGCTGTGGCCAGCCGGCATGAAGAGCAGACGCCCGGCCTTGATGCTGGCAATGGCATCGTACTGCTCGCCCAGGCGGCTGAGCAGGTTGGCGTCGGATTCGTTGGCCTGGTCGAGCTGGGCGAGCTGGATGACCGACAGCGCGGCGCTGATGACGGGGCTGAGGCCGTGAGCGGAGGCGATGGTTTGCAGGATGGCGCCGAGGGGCTGGCCGCTCCAGCTGCGTTCCTTCTTGGCCTTGAGGCCCTCGCGCAGGTCGGCGCTGCGGGCGCGGATGGTGAGCATGTCCGGCGCGCCGCTGTGCTCGATTTCGTCCACGGTGTAGCTGCCCTTGTCCACCAGGCCGGTGTCGCTCCAGCCGAGCCCGAGGCGCACGACGGCGCCCTTCGGGGGGATGGCCAGCAGGCCGTCGTGGTCGCTGAGGCTGATGCTGAGCTGGTCGGCCTGCATGCCGCGGTTGTCGGTGAGTTCAATGCTGATGAGGCGCTGCTCGATGGCGCTGGTGATGTCTTGCCCGTTGACCACCAGGCGGCAGATCGGCTGCGGGTAGGCGGTGGCGTCGCGGTAGGCGCCCGCCGCTTGCTCGAGCAGGCCCTTGCCCTGGGCGATGAGTGCGTCGATCAAAACAGCAGCCTCCGCAGGAGGTTGCCGCCGGCGGCGATGGCGCTGCCGAGCAGATCCACGCGGCCGTCGTCGATGCGTTTGAGCACCAGGGTGAATTCGATGCGGCGAGCCTGGCCGTCGCGGAAGAACAGGGTGCGGGTTTCGCTCAGGCTCTCGATGATCCAGGTGCCGTAGATTTTCCCGGTGCCCTCGACCAGCGGCCAGGCCTTGCCGGTGTCGGCCATGGTGCGCAGGGCATCAAGGCTCAGCTGGCTGCCGGCGAGCGCGGGCAGCAGCACGCCCGGCAGGGTGATGCTGTCGTCACCGCGGCCGAGGTACTGGCGCGCCGGGTTGGTACCGATGCGGCTGGTGGAGCCGTGGCGCCATTCGGTTTGGCGCTGGAATTCCTGGTAGGCCAGGGTTTCCAGGCTGAACACGAACATGCCGAGGGCCATCATCATGGGCGGTTACTCCTGGTCGAATAGGGATGAGCGGGCACGGGCGCCCTTCTCGCGCTCGCGCTTGTCCAGCTCGGCGGCGACGGCGCGGGCGATGGCGTTGGCGTCCTGCCCGGGGGCGGTGTGGATGTGCACGGTGATCGGCGCAGGCGTGCTTTGGGCTGCGGATGGCGAAGCCGCACGGGCAGCCAGCGGTGGGCGCGTATCGAACGCCACCGGCTCTGCTGCTGCCGGCATGGCGCCGACTGCCGCGCTCAGGCCGATCGCGCCTGCTGCCGTCAGCCGTTTGGCCGTGTCACCCAGCTGCGACAGCGGGCCACGTTCCCCCGCCTGCAGGCCCTGCGCGAGGCCGGCCATGGTGAAGCCGCCCAGCTCGGCGAATACGCGTGACGGCGAGTGGATGCCGAGCGTTTCCTTGAACCAGCCGATACTGCTGTCCGCTGCGCCAACGACGGCGCCCTTCACCGCGCCGGCCATGTTCTGGATGCCGTTGACCAGGCCCTGCATGAGCATGCCGCCGAAGTCGGTGAACCTGGCTGGCAGCTCCACGCCCAGGTAGCCGAGCACGCCGGCAAAGGCACGGTAGAACAGGCCCAGCGGGCTGAAGTTGACGATGGTGGCGGCGATGCCGCCAATGCCGCCGGCGAAGCCCTGTTTGATTTCGGCCCAGAGGCCGAGGAAGAACGGGCCGACGCGGCTCCAGTTGGCGTAGATGAGCGTGGCGCCCAGTGCCAGCCCGCCGACCAGGGCGCCGACGGGGTTGGCCATGGCGGCAGCCGCGACCAGGCGCAGGCCGGTGGCCACCAGGGGCAGCGCCGTCTTGCCCAGGTTGAACAGGGTGCTGGCCAGCCCGGCGCCGCGGATGCCGAAGAGGGTCATGCCATAGCGCACCATGGCGAAGGGGCCGAGGATGCTGGCGATTGCCAGGGTGAGCCCACCCATGCCAGCCATGAGGATGCCGACGCCGGCCGCCGTTTTTACGATGTTGGCGGCGAGCTTGGGGTTCTCGGCGATCCAGCCCTTCACGCCACCGATGATGCCGGTGAGCGTCTGGGTGATTTCGCGCATGGGGCCGTTTTGCTGCTCCTGCAGCTGGATGCCGAGGTCATCCCAGGCACTGCCGAGGCCGTCGAGGTCACCTTTGAGGTTGTCGGCCATGATCCCGGCCGTCTTGCTGGCAGCGCCGGCATTATCGTTGACGATGCCCAGATACTTGGTGATGCCGCCGGCGCCGGACTGAGCGATCAGCTCCGACATGCCCGCCGCTGGCTCTTCGCCGAAGATGTCCTTCAAATAGCCCAGGCGGTCACCGGAGCCCATCTTCTCTGTGGCTTTGGCAACTTCTGCCAGGACACTTGGCAGGCTGCGGACGTTGCCTTCTGCATCGAGCGCGTCGACGCCGAGCTTCGCCAGTGATTTGCTGGCTTTGCCAGTAGGCGCGGACAGCCTCAGCAGCATGCTGCGCAGCGTAGTGCCTGCCGTGTCCGCCTGGATGCCGACGTTACCCAGCAGGCCAGCCATGGCGGCAGTCTCCTCCAGCCCCATGCCTGCCGTGCGAGCGACAGGCCCGACGTACTTCATCGTCAGGCCCAGCATTTCCAGGTTGGTGTTGCTGGTGGTGAAAGCCTTTGTCAGCACGTCCGCAACTCTGCCGGTCTCGGACGGGTCGATGCCGAAGCCTCCGAGAATGTTGGACGCAATGTCAGCGGTGCGGGCCAGATCCATATCACCGGCTTTGGCCATGTCAAGCATGCCGGGCATCGCTGCCTGTATAGCCTTGGGATCAAAACCCGCCATCGCTAGGAAACCCTGTGCGTCGGCCGCTTCTACTGCGCTGAATTGTGTGCTGGAGCCGAGCTGCCTCGCCTGATCACGAAGTGCCTGAAGTTCCGGCGAGTCCTTTTCTAGCCGGGATAGCGCCTGCACTTTGCTCATCGATGCGTCGAAGTCCAGCCCGGGCGCCATGAGCTGCGCACCGGCATAGAGCATGCCGCTGCCGGTGGCCAGCCCGCCCGCCCCCGCGCCGGCCATGCTACCGGCCAGTTGCTGGGTGCGCTCGTATTCGCTCTTGGCCTGGCCGAGGCGCCGCTGCTGGGCGGTGAGTTGCTTGAGGCGCTGCTCCTGCTGGCCGAGGGTCTGGTTGGTGCGCTCGACACGCTGGCGCAGCTCGCGCTCATGGTCGGACAGGTTGCGGGTGCTGATGCCCGCCTCACCCAGCTTGCCGCGCAGGCCCTGCAGCTCGCGCTGCTGTTCGTTGTGTTTCTGCTTGAGGGCGTGGCCCTGGCGGACCGCGCTCTGGAATTCACGCGTTAGCGCCCGGGTGGGCGTCTCGGTAGCGGCGATTTCGCGCGACAGCGCCTTGATGCGCTCGCGGTTGGCCTGCAGGGCGCCGCCGGTTTGGTCGGCAGCGCCCTTGAGGTTGCGGAATGAGCTGACGTCTTTCTGCTGGGCTTGCAGGCCCTTGAGCTCGCCACGGGTGTTCTTGAGTTCACGGCCCAGGGTGGTCGCGCCGCTGGCAATGGTGCGCAGCGGGCGGGTGGCGTTGTCCAGGGCCTGGAGGTTAACGCGTAGGTTTAGATCCCGCGCCATGCGTGCGCTCCCATCGATCGCGGGCGCGCTCGCGCCAGTCCATCAGTTCATGCAGTGGCATGGCGTTCATCTGCTCTGGCCCCCAGTGGAACACCAGGGCGATGTCGGCCATGACGTCGTCTACGCTTCTTGGGATTCCAGCGCCTTCACGCGCTTCCAGCTCAAAAAACCGGCGATTTCATCCGCGCAGTCGTACAGGTCGGCTGGATCCATGGCGGCGACTTCCTGCTCGGTCAGGCTGGGCTGACTGATGCGCGGCACCAGGCGGATGGTGGCGCTGACATCGCCGTTGAGTAGGTCGGTCAGTTTGAGGCCGCGCAGTTCGCCAGAGGCCGGCTTGCGCAGGACGATTTCGGTGATTTCCGTGTCACCGCGCTTGATTGGCGCGCTGAGCGCGATGGGTTCGCTGGTCTTGCTCATGGGTGTGCTCCTTGGGGTTGGGGTTGCCGCAGGGCGTGGTGGCTGCGGCGGGTTACGAAACGGTGGGCGTTGGCCGCGCATGGCTTACAGGCCGATGGCCTTGCGGTGCTCGGCGAGGCGGTCTTCGCCGTTGACGTTGAAGACGAAGTTGAGCAGGTCGATCTCGATCTCGACGTTGCCGTCCACGCTGAGCTTGTAGTAGCTGCAGGTGGTGGTGATGGAGTGCTCGGTGTCCTCGCCGGGCTCGGAGTCGCCGAAGTCGAGCTCTTCATGCCGGCCGCGCACCACGACCTCGACGGCAGAGACCTCGCCGGTGTCGTCACGCTGCACGGAGCCGGCCCAGCGCAGCATCACGCCATCGGCCTGCACCGCGCCGAACTGGCGCAGCACGGTCAGGTCCCAGCCGCCGAGGGTCCATTCGAGCTGGATGCCGTCGTCGGAGTGGCCCATGTCGACCTTCACGGGGCCATCCATGCCGGCACCGCGCCAGGCTTCCAGCTTGCGGCTGAGGTTCGGCAGGGTGACGGACTTGCTCTGGCCAACGTAGCTGTTGCCATCGTTGAACAGGTTCATGTTCTTGAGTTTCTTGGGCAGGGCCATGGCTGGGCTCTCCTACGGCGCGGCCGGGGCCGCGCGGGTGAATGGGGGTCAGGCGGTGATACTGGCGGCGAAGTCGACCAGGTAGCGGTCGGTGATGCGCTGGCGCAGCAGCAGGTTTTCCAGCGGCGGCACGGGGGTGTAGTCGTAGTCCAGGTAGAGCTTGCCGGCCTTGAGGGTGTCCTTGTCGTTGGCGGCAGGATCGAACCAGCACTCGCCGTCGATGATGTAGCCACCGCGCTTGAGCTCGCGGAACTTGGCGTTGATGCCTTCGACGATGTCGCGGACAAGCGAGCCGTGCATGGGCTTGTCCACTGCCCAGAATTGGCCGTCGGCCATGGTGTCCATCAGCACATGGGCGGTGCGGGTGTAGTTCTCGAAGGCAAACAGCGGGTCGGCGCTGCAGGTGCGCGAGCCCCAGAAGCGGAAGCCGTCGCGGCGGATCAGGGTGGTGACCTCGTCGGCGTTGAGCAGGCCGGCGTCGGTGGCGGGGTCTTGCAGATCCCAGTAGATGTCCTTGGAGAGGCCCGACACGCCGTTGACCGGCACGTTGGAGAGGGTCTTGTGCCAGCCGACCTGCTCGTCCAGCTTGGCGCGCAGGCCCAGGGCGCGGGCGATGGCGCTGGCCGGTGCGTTGGCGTTGGTGGTGGTGTCCCAGGAGACGAAGTCCGGCCAGATGAGCATCAGCTCGCGCGCGCCGAAACCCGCGCGGTAGGCGATGGCATCCGATACCGTTTCGCAGCCGTAGGCGCTGGCGTAGGCGAAGCCGCGCAGCTTTTGGGCGATGGCCACCAGTTCGGTGGTGACCGCCAGCGAGTCGAGCCCCGGCACGCCGAGGATGCGCGGTTTGACGCCGAGCTGGGCCTCGGCCGCCAGCAGGGCCTTCATGCCTAGGTATTCGCCGGTGGCGCTCACGCCGCCGATGATGTTGCTGGTGGTCGCGGCCTCGTCTGCGCCCTCTTCCACGCGTACCACGACGGTGACGGGCGATGCCTGGTCGGCGATGGCGTCGAGGCTGCGCGCCAGGGTGCCCTGCTCGCCGGCGGAACCGGAGGCAGTGAGCACGTCGGTGAGCAGCACGGGCTTGTTGAGCGGGAACTTGACCGCATCAGCATCCGACGCGGTGCAGACCATGCCCACCACGGCGGTGGAAACGGTGCGAATGGGGCGCGTGCCCTCGTTGAGTTCGAGGACGCGGACGCCGTGATGGTAATCGGTGGCCATGGGGTTGAGGCTCCTGGGCGAGTGCCGGATCAGTGAGCCTTGAGGGTGACGCGCGCGCGCAAGAGGCGCACGCGGCGGGCTGTGTAGCGAGGGGGGTTACAGGGCGCAAACAGCAAAACCCCGCCGTGGCGAGGTGCTTTTTTGACACTGCCGGCGTCCCTGCCGGCGCTACTTATACGGCTGCAGGCTGCTCGATCAGTGCGGCCACATCCGGGTTCTCGTTAAGGAAAGCCTGCAGCTTGGCGACGGGGTCTGGCGCTGCGGGGGCTTGGGGTTTGGTGGCGAGTTCCCAGGCCACGCCATTCCAGCGCGGCCAGCGGCCTGCCGGTACGTCCGCCGGCGGCGCCACCGCGGTGGTGCGGGCGGGCATGAGGAGCACGCCGGGTTCGAGCGGGCTTTCGTCCGCTTCGGTTTCGCCCTGGTAAAGGCCGGCGGCGTTGTATTGGTAGACGATCATGGGCGCGGTCCTCAGAACTTGATGCAGGCCAGCAGCGCGACGTTGCGCGGGCGGGTTTCGGCGCCGCCGGTGGCACCGATGGTGATGTCGTGGCTGTGGGTGCCGGCGGTTTGGATGGTCAGGGCGTGCTCGTGGCTGCCGGCGGTGCCGATTGAAATGCTGTGGGTGTGGTCATCAACGGGGTTACTAGCCTGCGAGGCCTTTGTGCCCCCATACCCATCGGTGGCGTACCCCCCGTCGGAACCGCTACTGTTATTGACGGCTAGCGTTTGAGTGTGCGAGTGACCACCCGCCGGCGAGCTGCTCGCCGAGTGGCTATGCCCTCCACCACTCTGCGCCGTACCGTTGTGCACATGCGCCCCCGCATCCTCCGAACTACCGCTGTGTGCGTGGCTTTGCAGGGCCCCGCCCTGGCTGCTGCCCAGGGCGCGCCCGCCGTCCACGCCGCGGGCGTCGTCCCAGCCACGGAGGAACTCGCCGCGCAGGTCGGGCAGGTTGAAGGTGGTGAAGCCGTCGCCAGCACCGAAGGTAGCGCCGATTGCTGCGTAGAGCTCGGCGTAGGCGGTGCGCGAGACGGCGGCGCCGTTGGCTTTCAGCCAGCCCGCCGGCGCGGTGCTGCGGGCAAAGTGGGCGACCAGCCCGGCCGGCGCCATTTGCCGCGATTCGGCCTTGCTGAAGATGTCCAGATTGGTGCGAGCCTGCTCCTTGTCCAGCACATCACTGAGGTTTTTCGCGCGCTCCAGCGGCGCCGGGGCGCTACCGGCGGGCTCGTTGTTGACCAGGGTGATGCGCGTATCTGCCGGATAGCTTTTGCCGAGGACGACCCGCGTGGTGATGGTGGCATGGGGTTGCCATTCATCCGCGCCGCTGCCCATGTCGATGCGCAGGCCCTCGATGTACACCGCCAGGCCGTAGGTGGTGGTGACCGACAGATCAACAAGCGTTTGCCCGGCGGCGAGCAGTTGTTTCTCGGCGACGGTGTCCACCGTTACGTTGATGGCATTTGGATCTTGCCATTCGTAGTCGCCATCGGCGTTGCTGGCCTTGCCCAGCAGCTGGCCGACGGTGCCGCCGGGGATGATCTGCGCGGCGGTTACGTTGTTGATCACCCACGCCTGGCTGGCAACTGCAATGGCGGGATCGAGCAGCAGGTTGACCACGTCGGCATTGCTGACGGCGAAATCGAGCCGCAGCACTGCGTCGCCGAAGCTGCCCTCGGCGGGCACGGGCTTGTAAACGTCCGGCAGGTTGCCAACCACGAACATCGAGCCGGCGGCATCGAACACCGCCAGTTCGCGCATGGTCCAGCCGCCGACCGTAGCGGGCACTACCATCTCGGCGGTGAACCGTGTGGGGTCCTCGGGCGACTGGTAGACGCGGTTGACGGGCGCGCGGTAGCGCTCACGCACCAGTTGGGTCTGGTGCGGATCTGGGGCGATAGGGTTGCCGTTACCGTCGCCTACCGCCATATGCGTCAGGTTGATCCGCGTGCCGGTTGCCGCGGCGCTGGACATGGCACTGAGGCCGTATGCGGTATGTATTGATTTAAAAGTCATGGGCGGCTCTCGGTGTGAGCGTCGGGGTCATTGGGTGGCCGGCGCGCTGTAACTGACCGTTACGTCGATGCCTACACTGGCGACCACCGCGACGTAAGGCGTGCTGCGGCTGGTTGCGGAGAGCAAAGCCGTCTCGAGCTGTGAGCGCAGATTCTTGGTGCTCTCAACCACTTGCAGGACCTTTTGCAGGCTGGCCTGGGTGAGTGGCATCTGGTCGACATCGAGCAACAGGCGAAACGTGTAGGGCGCGCCGGCCGGGGCTTGAGCAAACCACTCCTGCACGCGCACGGGCAGGCCGAGCGCGCCCAGGCCGCGGGTGACGGCGCCGATGGTGCCTTTGATGCGCTGCACGGCCAGGGCCTGCTTGACGGTGTCGCGGCGCTGGCGCTCGCTCCAGGCGTCGGACCATTCGTCCACGGACCAGGCCCAGGCGAGCCAGGGCAGCAGGTTGATAGGGCAGGTTTCGGGATTCCACAGGTCGCGGATGATCACCGGCAGATCGGTGGCATGCACGCCTACCTGGGCGGCGATGCGCTCGAGCTGGATGCTGTTGGGCGGCAGCAACTCAGACATCGGTCTGCCCCGCCACGGTGAGGGTGATGCCGGTGCAGTAGCTGGCCTCGCCGTGGCCGACGCTGATGCTGGCGGCCGGGCTGGCGAGCTCTACCCGTTGCACGCCGGGTTGGTGCAGGGCGGCGTAGACGCCGGATAGCGTCACGTCGCGGCGCATGGCGTGCTGGGCGGCGGCATAGGCCTGGGCGGCGGCCATCGCGGCGGCACGCACCACGGCGGAATCGGGGCCGGGCAGCATGACCAGTTCGGCGACGATGGTGTAGTTGATGATGCTGGCGGACTGCACCAGGACGTTGTCGGTCATGGGGCGGACGGCTTCCTGGTTCAGCGCGCGGGCGACGGTGGCGAGCAGCGCCTCGGAGGCGGCGCCGTCTCCGGTGCGCGAGAGGACGTAGACGGTGACGGCACCCGGGGTCGGGCTGATGGCGCTGATGTCGGCGACGTCTGGATCGGCACTGAGGCCGTGGAATATGTAGCTCTGCTCGCTGCCTGCGGTGGTGTAGCCCTCGGGCGAGAGCTGGATGCGGCGGCGGAAGTCGGCGTTGGATTCGTAGACTTCCTCGCGCGGTGGCACGGCGGTGGGGTCGCCGGCATCGATGAGCAGGCGCTGCACGTTGTAGTTGGCGCCGAGCTGGTCGAGGTCGCCGTCCACGGCGTGGGCGAGCATGACCGCGCGAGCGGCATCGTTGATGCGCTGGCGGAGAATGACTTCGCGGTAGGCGTTTTCCTGCAGCAGTTTGTTGAGCGGCTCGGATTCGAGCTCCAGGGCGGCAGCGACGGCGGCCTGCTCGGCCTCGGGGTAGAGGCTGAGCAGGTAGGCCTTGCGCTCGGCGAGGATCTGTTCGTAGTCGAGCGACTCGATGACGTTGGGCGACGGCAGGCGCGAGAGGTCGATGGCGGTGGTCATAGGCTGGCTCCCAGGGCGAGCGGCACGCGCAGGCTGAGCGGCTCGTTGCTGTCGATGTGGTTGCCTTCGACGTCCAGGTAGGCCTCCCCTGGCTGCTCGCCGTGGCTGAGCTGCACGCGGCTGAGGCGGATGCGCGGCTCCCAGCGCATGAGCGCCATGGCGGTGGCGGCGTAGGCCTGCAGGCGGGTGGTGTCGTTGAAGGGGGCGTCGATCAGGTCCGGCAGCAGGCTGCCGTATTCGCGGCGCATCACACGGCTGCCTATGGGCGTGGTGAGGATGTCGGCGATCGATTGGGCCAGGTGCGCGGAGTCGCTCAGGGCGCGGCCGGTGGTGCGCGACATGCCGATCATTGCGGCGCTCCTGTGGTACCGCCGCTGTCTCCGCGGTGGCGGTGGTCGACCAGGCTGATGCCTGCGGCAATCACGTCTTCGCTGACGGTGACCAGGCCGGTGATGGCGACATCGCCCAGGATGGTCACGCCGCCGGGGGCGACGAGCTGGGCGGTGCCGCCGGCTGGCAGCGTGGCGGTGAGCGTATGGCTGGCGTGGTCGTAATCGATCACAGCCCCGTCCGGGTATTTGCGGCGGCGCAGGTTTGCGCTGTTCGACGGCGCCGGACGTTGCTGTGAGTAGAGGCCGACCAGGGCAATGCCCTGGGCAGTCTCGCCGCTGGGGCTGAGCAGAATGCATTGCTCGCCGACGCTGGGCGGGTCCCAGTCGCTGCTGGCTCCGGCGCGCAGGGCGAGCCACGGCCGGTTCGGAATGGTGAGCTTGCCTGTGCTGACGGTGCAGCGCTCAGCCTGATGGTCCACCGCGGTGATGGTACCGAGGCGGATCAGATTGGCGAGGCGGCGAAGAATGTCGGCGATGTTCATGGCCCCATGCTGGCGTTCGCGCGCGCGGGGCGCATGTGCGGGGCTGTGTAGCGGTTGCCGTTACAGGCTCAGGGCACCAAGTGCTCGAGCAGGCGGTCGCGGATGAGTTCGAGATCCGCGTCGGTGAAGCCGAGCAGCTCGCGGCGAGCGTACTGCACATCTGCTGCGCCCGGCGCCGGACGATCGCGCAGACCGTACTGGTGGATGCGGGCGATGCGCGAGAGGCGGCCGGCGAAGCCGATGCCTATGGTGCTGGCATCGCTCTGCAGGCGCAGGTAGCGGGCGGTGCGTAGCTTGGCGAACATCTGCCGCTTGCGCTTGATGCGCCCGGCCTTGGCGCGCAGTTCCTGCCGGGGCTTGCGCGGGGCGTAGGGTGTGCCGTCCGGGTTTTTCTGCGCGGCGATGCGCTGCTGCTGGCTGCGGCGCAGGTCGCGGGCGATGGCGCTGGTGACCTTGCGGCGCTCGGCCGGCTGCAGCTGGGCGAGCAGCGCGCCGGCCCAGTCTTCGAGGGCGCGCAGGTCGTCAGCCATTGTTGCCCCATTCGGCGAGCAGTTCGCCCTCGCTGGTTTCCACGCGCATGGCCGGTACCAGGAACGTTTCGTCGTCGACGACAGGCTCGGCCGGGTGGCTGACCTGCAGGGTGCCATCGGCCTGGCGCTTGACGATGACGCGCTCGGTGAGCGGCAGGGTGATGGAGAGGTCGACCGCCTTGTTGCTGAGGATGTCGGCCTCGAACTTGATGGCGTCCCTGCCCCGCTCGATGTTCTCCATCAGCTCGCGCTGGTTGACCAGCACCCAGGCGAACAGCGGGATGGCGACGGCATCCGGGTGGCCGGCGAAGTCCGTCAGGATCAGGTTGAGGGTGTAGCTGTATTCGAACGACAGGCCCGGCGCTGCGGTGCTGCGCAGGCTGCCGTTGTCGATGAATACCAGCAGGCGGTCGGGGTTGTGGCGCAGTTCCGGAACGGCGGCCATGAGGTGCTCGCGCAGGGATTCGGGCTTGTTCATGGCTGGGTGCTGCGCGCGTTGTGGTCCACCACCAGGTCGACCTTGGCGGCGCACTCACCCCAGGCGGCCATCAAGTTGTCGCTGTCGTCGCTCAGTTCGCCGTTACTGGCCGGCGCCGCCGGATCCAGCGTGCAGCGCGTCACGACTGGACAGCCACTGACGGTAACCGTCTGCTCCGGTGAGGGCGGGACGTTTGTGCAGGCGGCGAGCTGCAGCAGGCAGAGGCTGAGCAGCCCAAGTCGCATGGGTTGGGTCTTCACGGCGTTGCTCCTTTTTCTTGAGCTGATCGGTGGCGTGGGCCTGGCGCAGGTCGCTGAGCGTCTGCTGCAGGGCGAGCTGGTCGAGGCGCTGGGCGGCCACCTCGCCGGTAAGGCGCACGATGGTGGCGGCCTGGCGGGCGCTGCGCTGCTCGGCGGTTTGCAAGCGCTCGGTGGCGAGATCCGCGCGGGCGGTCGCGGTGTCGATGCGTTGCTGCTGCGTCCAGATCAGCAGGCAGAGCGCGGCGACCAGGGCGAGGCCGTAGAGGAGTTGGCGGGAGGTTGTCATGCGCTGGCCTCCGGCAGGGTGTAGTCGATGGCGATTGCAGCGAGTTGCTCTAGTGTTTTTGCGGCCAACCTACTCATTCCTGCACCCACAGCCTGGCTTGTTCAGCGCCTGCAAGACGCAAAGCTTCGACCAACTGAGCCTTGGTTACCTGGGCAGGTGTGTTATCGGCCAGCACCCAACGGATCGTTTCGTCATCTTTCATCACTGAAAGCGAGCGAGCCATGCGGGTTTGGCTGGTTTCATCTCCTTGAAAAACCATGCCATCCACTTCAACTTTAATCGCTGCGACGGCCGCGGCGCGATTGTCTTTCCAGCGCTGGCGGG
>NZ_KK020676.1:2360712-2361855 GCF_000307775.2 Stutzerimonas stutzeri KOS6
CGGCGGCAGCTTCGTGATTTGCATTGATGCGCTCAGCCTCTTCGACCTGCGCAACCTCAGCTGGAGTCAGCGGCTCGATGACCCATGTTTCGTACCATATTCCGTCGATTTGCTCGGGCGTGCCGGGGACTGCTTTTTCCAGACGGCCAGTCGGGGGCTGCGGAGTGTCGAGCACGAGCGAATAGCCCTCGGCGGGTTCGCTCTGTACGGCGAGTGTTTCGGGATTAATCCACATCAAGGTCGCATCTCCAGGTTCTCGAAAAATACTGACCAGCGGATCGTCATGCCGTCGATTCCGGTGACGGTAGCGGCCAGCCCCCCATGCTCGGATACAGACAGGGCGAGATCGCACGTAGCCATAGATGCCTCGGAGTAGTCGCTGGTTACCGAGGACATGACCAGGGATGTGGACGCGGCATTTGCGCCGCGCTGCACAACGACACGCCCTTCCCACGTTTTGCAGCCTCCGCCAAGGGCCGTATTCACGGCCATTGCACGCACCCTCACGGAATTTGAACTGTTGTTTTCGAAGGTCAGCTGATTACTGCTACTGGGGCTGCCCTGGTCGCTAATTGCCACCTTCTGCGTTGCCGCGTCAGTGGTCAGTGCAAACACGCGCAGCAAAACTATCTGGCTGCGGGCTGAAGATGACGACCAGTTAGCGCCGCAAAGCGCAACTGCGCCATGCAGCCTAGCCTGTGAGTCGGGAGACAACGCCGCCGATTTAGCACCGAGCGTATAGGCGCCGACACCAAACGAGATTGACTGGGAGCCAGTGGCCGTGCCGTTGGCAGCCGCAAATGTCCCGATGCCGTATGCAGACGAGAACCCCCCCAATGCGACAGCTCGGCTTCCGCTGGCCAGACAGGAATACCCAATGGTGACCGCCTGCGCTCCAGAGGCGACGTGGGTTGCATTGGTTCGGCCAGTCTGCAAGTCGATGGCCTGGACGCCGCGCTTATCCCCACCAACAGCCGTGCCATCTGCCACTTGCAAACTAAATGCGCCAGTCCCTTTCGGGGAAATGACAGCATCAATGTTTGTCTCAGCCCCGCTTGCGGTCAGCGTGTGGACCGGAACAGCTGCGTTTGGCGATGCAGTGTTTCGGGATTCTTCGAATAGCGTGAGTCCACCGCCGCCGCC
>NZ_KK020676.1:2362426-2432905 GCF_000307775.2 Stutzerimonas stutzeri KOS6
GATGCCACCAGAGATTACTAGATCACCCTCGCCCAGCAGCGATGTGCCGTTGATCGACTTGATGTTCGTGCCGGAAACGAGCTTGTCCTGCTTGCCCGCAAATAACTGCTTGATATCAAGGCCCACAGCAGCAGCCAGCGCGGCGATACGCGCCTGCATGCTCATGCTTAGGCCTTAGCGGCTACATAGGCAGCGGCGAAATCCGTCTCAGGGTCGCCGATGCCGATGTTCTGGCAGGCCTGCAGCTTCTGCGCGGCGGTCAGTACCTGCGCGGCGTCGAACCGCACGCGGTTGCTCAGGCCGGTGGCGATTGTCTGGGCGAAATTGGGGTCGTCGCCCATTGCAGCCGACAATTCACGGAAGGTGTTCAGCGCGGCAGATGCGCCATCGGTCAGCTCGTCGCGCAGGGCGTTGAGGCGCAGCGTCAGCTCCTCGTGGATCTTATCTGCGGACCAGGTCGCGTCGAGCGTGCCGTCGCCGGCCGCATCGTCGATCAACGCGTTGGTCAGGTCGAACAGCTCAGCCACCGCAGCCACAAGGCTGGCCTTGGCGGTGGTCGGCAGGCTGGACAGGTCACCGACCTGGGCACGCGCGGCTTTGATGTCGGCGCCAACGGCCTGCGCCAGGGCGATCAGTTTGGTTTCTAGGCTCATGTTTGGTTATCCCTTGGCGAGTATGTAGTAGGCAAGCGGGTCGGGTGTCAGATCGTCGCGGACGTAGAGGCCATCCGGCCGGCGCTCAAGTCGGTTTTTTTCGGCCGCACTGATGGGGGCCAGCGACGCGAAAAAATCGGCTGGCGGGCCTTCGTTGCCATCGTCGAGCCATGATTGGTAGGCGCTCTTGCCGGGATCGCCTTTTGCGTCGGTGACGGTCAGCACCACCGATTGGGTGTTGTCGTTGACCGTCAACTGAGTCGCGGCAGCGCGGTCGTGGATGGTGAGCGTGACGGTGCTGGCCATATCAGCGCGTCCGGTCGGGGATGATGGGCTGGGTGCCGGCTAGCCAGGTCACGGTGCGCCCAGAGGCCAGGGTGACCTCCAGATCGTATTCGAGCCGGCCGGTGGGCCAGCGGGCGGTTTCCTGCGCGGGTACGTCGGCCAGGGTGATGCGGTTGCCGGCGATGGCTACGGGCCAGGCGTAGACCAAACGTCCGGCTTCGGTGCACAGGTGCAGCCGGGCCGAGGCGATTTCGGCCGGCGCGTCGTCGATGGCGATATCTACGCTCCAGCCCAGCAGGGTATCGCCGCGCAGACAGGGCTTGCGGTCGTATCGGGCTGTCATGCGGCGTGCTCCTGGGCGTGCGCGGCGGCGAACTGGGCGAGGCCGTAAAGGAGTTGGCGGGTGGTGGTCATTTGCGGTACCAGCCGGCGGCGTTCATGTCGCTGACAGTCAGTTGGAGGATGTTTCCTAGCACCACCGAGCATTTGATACCCGGAGCCGTGGCCTGAATCGCATCCTGAAACGCCTTCGCAAATTCGATGGGGGTATCAGCAGGCAACGCGAAAACATCACCATCTTGCGGACGCATCTGAGCGACTTTTTCAAGATCAATCATGCGGCTTGCTCCTGCTCGCCGGCGAACTGGGCATAGGCCCGGGCGAGCTTGACGTCGTAGAGGTTGCGGGCGTAGTTCGGGCCGTTGTAACGGCGCGCGAACTCGGCCCACTTACGGCCCTTGAGGGCCTTGTGCAGGGCGGCGTCGGTTTCGATGAAACACACGAACGCGTCGAGCTGGGCGGCCTCGCTGAGCGCCATCGTGTCGGCGAAATGCTGGGCGTCCTGGTAGCCGAGGCGCTGCCAGTGGTAGCCCATGATCTGGAACAGGCCCCAACTGGCGGACTCGAGCGCGGCGGCGTCATGGATGAGCTGGCGGGCCTGTGCGAGGCGTTGGTTTTCTGCGGTACCGCCGAGGTAGCCACCGGGTTGACGGTTGACCAGGCTGGGGTATTGGGCGGCGAGGTTGTCGGCTGTGCGCGCGCTCAGGCCATGGGCCTGCAGGCGCTCGTGCATGACGTGGCGCTCGAAGAGGATGACCGGGCGGCCGTTGGCGGCAAAGCCCTCTCCCCGGCTTTCCACCTGGTTGATGGCCATGACGCTGGCCAGCGGCACGCCGAGGCGGTCGGCGGCCTGCTGCAGATCGTGCTGCTTGAGGTAGCGCGAGGTGTCGCGGCCGGCGAGCGCAGCCAGGGTTTTTGGCCCGGCGACGCCATCGCTCACGAGGCCAACGCTGCGCTGGTAGGCGCGCACGACGGCCTCGGTCTGGTCGCCGTAGTCGCCATCGATGTGGATGTCGAAGCCGGCGAGCCTGAGTGCGGCCTGGAGGTTGCGCACGGCAAAGCCGCGCGAGCCGTTGGACAGGAGGTCGCTCATAGCTGGTCGACCTTTTTGTGCAGGACGCGCCTGGCCGCGGCGCGGCTGGCCTCGACGCCGAACAGGCCGACCATGCAGGCGAGGAATGTGCCAGCCTCGGGCGGCGCGCCGATCAGCGAGGGGCCGTAGGAGACGCCGACGCCGAGCATGCCGCACAGGGGCGCCTCGAGGGCGAGCTGCCGGAGCTTGCCGCCGCTGTAGATGATGCGCCAGATGGCGATGAGGAAGGCGAGCCCGCCGGCGTAGAGCGCAGGGAAGTTGTGCTCGATCCAGGTGGCGAGAAACGCCCAGGTTTCCGGTCTGTCAGGCATGTGCTTCATCCTGTTGCCCTGCGGTTGTGATGGCATGAACGCGCTGCACGACTTCACCCAGCAGCGCGGGGCTGTAGCGCTGCGCGAGGGGGAAGCCCAGGGCGGCGGCACAGAATTCGCTGCAGAACATGCGGCGGCGGTTGTCGATGGTCAGGGGCAGCAGTTGGCTGCCGAACAGGCCGAGCCAGTCGTAACCTTTGCCCTGGTGCTTCTCGAACAGGTGCTGGATCTGACGTTGGTCAGCCCAGGGCACCGGGATGAGGTCCCAATGCTCGAGGTTCAGCTCGATGCGCTTGGCGCGCACGCCGCCGTCCATGGCCGAGGCTGACAGCCAGCGACCATCGGGCAGGACCAGCTCGCAGTGGCTGTATTTGGAGCGCGTCCAGAGACGGACCAGGCGGTTGAACAGCGTGCCGCGGCCTTTGTAGAGGGCGAGGTAGATCAGTCCCATAGGTTCACCATTTGGCGTTGTTCGGCGCGCACGGCCTGTTCGGGCAGCAAAACCTGCGTGCCGTGGGGGATGACCGGGCCGAGGTCGGCGAGGCCGGGGTTGGCTTCGAGGATCTGCTCGACCACGCCGGCGGTGCGCCCGTAGTGCCGCCAGCAGATGGCGTCGACGGTGTCGCCCTGCTGGGCGCGCAGGCTGGCCATCAGATGAGCTCCACGGTGGTGTGGGCGATGCCGAGGATGTTGCGGATGGCCCAGCGGGCGTCGCGGCGGTATTCGTCGGCGGTGGGCAGTTGCGCATCGGCGCGTTCGGCTCCGTCGCCGGTGGCGCTGTAGTCGCGGTAGCGCTCGGCCAGCTCGGCACCGACGGTGCAGGCGATGGCGCGGCGGTAAAGGTGCACGAGGTAGCTCTCGCCCTGGAGCTGGGAGGCAGGCACGGCCGCAAGGCTGGCATGGCCTTCTTCCTCGCGTGCGCTGCGGTAGAGGCTCAGCTCGCGGTTGACTTCGATCAGGGCGTTGACGGCGGCGACCTCGAGGCGGGCATCGGTCACGCTGCCGTCCAGGCGCAGGGCGGCGCGCAGGTGGCTGCCGCCGTCCAGGTCGGGGAACCAGCCGTCGTTGGTGATGGGGAACGATTCGGCGGCTGCGGGGGCGTTGGTGGCGATGAAGGCGCTCATGGTCGCGGCTCGAATAGGTCGGCGGTGGTCGGGGCTTCACAGCTGGGCAAGGAGTAAACCTGCTGATCGGCCCCGAGCCGCCGGGGTGCGTGGGGACGCTCAGTTAGCGGGTGGCTCGCCGGTACCGGTTTCGGCCGGAGTGCCCTCTGCGTCCGGTTCGCCGGTGCCCTGGTCGGGGTTGGGCTGGTCGTTCGCTGGGGGCTCACCAGTGCTGGCATCGATCGGGGTGCCCTCTGCGGTCGGCTCGCCGTTGCCCTGGTCGGGGTTGGCCTGGTCGTTCGCTGGGGGCTCGCCGGTGCCGGTGGTGGCTGGCTTGCTTTCCGCGTGTTTCTTGAGGAGGCGCTTTACCTGCTCCAGGTCTTTCTTGCCGCCGCAGCTGTCGTGCAGCTCGATGGCGCGGGCGATGGATTCGCGCGCCGCCACCAGATGGCCTTCGACATGCTGCAGTTCTGCGGCTTCGATGTGGCTTTCAGCGGCGCCGAGGTGGGCACGGCCGATCGCCAGGTGGAGCTTGGCACGGGCCTGATCGGGCATGTCTTGCTCGGCGGTGAGCGCGGCGGTGCGCAGCAGCAGGCCCAGCTCGAAGGTGCCGTCGGCTTTCTGGGCCTTGAGGGCGGCTTCGGCCACCACTTCGGCGATCAGGCAGCCGGTGGTGCGTTCGAAGCGGTCCGTCATGGCCAAGCCGTGCTTGAGCACGTAGTCGGCGACGTCAAGGGCGCCGGTGTAGTCGCCAGCATCGATGCGCCAGACCATTACGGTTGTGAGCACATCGTCCTGCGCGCCCCGCCCAGCTTCGAGCACGCCAGCCACGTAAGGGTCATAAGCCGGTAGCAGTTGCCGCTTGAGTTCGATCTTGCCCTCGGTGGACTGGATCTGTTTCAGGCGCAGGCGGTCCTGGTGCAGCTGGGCGAGCTGCAGTTCGTAGGCGGTGGCGCCGGCCATGGTTTGTGCCGGTGCGGTGGCGGCCGCCTCCAGGGCGGCGCGCTTACGCAGTTGGGTGCGCTGGGCGAGGGTCAGGGCCATGGGTTATGCCTCAGTCGGTGCCGGGTAGGTCATGGCCTCGATGTTCTCGACCAGGGCAATGGCGCCGAAGTCTTCGACGACGTAGGCATCGTTGCTGGACTGGTAGTCGGCGATGCGGTCGTATTCGGGCTCATCCTTCAGGTGACGGCGGCGGGCACCTTCCTGCCAGTAGATGGACAGGTTCTTGAGGAAGGTGACCAGCACGGTGCCCTCGGGGAAGAACGGGGCATCGACCACCGGCAGGCCGCCGAGGCGTGCGCGGCTGACGACTTCCTGCGCGGCGTTCTCTTCCTGGTTGGAGGCGGCGCCCTTCTCCACGGCCTTGAGCAGCTTCTCGTGCATGAGGTCGCGGCTGACCAGTACGACCAGGTCCGGACGGGAGCGGTGCCAGGGGTCGAGCGTCTGGATGGCATCGAATACCAGTCCGTCGAGGGTCTGGTAGTCGCCGCTGATCTCGGTGTCCACGCCGGCCACCTTGATGACCTTGGTGGCGCCCACGGTCACTTTGCCGGCGACGGCGCCTTCGTCGATCACGCGGTCCGGGGCCTTGGTGCGGATCTTCGCCAGCCAGCCGATGTTGACGTCCTGCAGCAGCGGGTTGTTGGCGCGGTCGGTGGCGGCAGCTGCGCTGACGCCGTTGAAGCCGACCATGATGCGGTCCAGCGCCTGGCGCTGGATGATGGCGTTGGTGAGGCGCACCTGGAAGTCGGGGAACTTGGCCCAGGCATCGAGCAGCGAGTACGGGAACGCGCTGTCGTAGTTGGTCTGCACGCAGTTGTAGCTGTCCTTGGCCATGGCTTGGCGCTGCGCCGGGGTGCGGCGGTTGCCGCCGGCGGTGTCGGTACGCCCGGCGATGGGGCCATTGACGCCGAGCAGCAGTGCCTCGCCGCTTTGTTCGATGACGCCGATCATGTTGATGCGGCCAAGGAAGCCGGTGGACTCCTGCATGGCGGTTTCGAGCGTCTGCTGGACCGACGGGGTGACGCTGAATTTTTCGGTGGCGCTGGCCACGCCGTTAAGCAGGGCGATCTGCGCTGCCAGGGCGGTGAATACGAGGCGGGTTTCGTTACGCATGGTGTTTCTCCGGGGCGTTGGGTGTGAGCGGGCTCAGAACAGGGTCTTGATCTGGCCGTTGCCGCCCGCTACCGCCGGGCGCTGCTGTTGGTTGTGGTCGTGGGTGGTGCCGAGACGCTGGGTGAGCGCCTGCAGGTCGGTTTCCAGCTTGGTGAGCTTGGTTTCCAGACCCTGGCGAGCGGTCTGCTCGGCGGTAAGCGCCTCGGCCTGGTCGGCGGAGTGCTTGGCGATGGCCTCGAGGGTTTCGGCCAGCTCGCCGAACTGTTCCTCGGTCTGCTTGCCCTTGCCGAGCAGCTCGCTGACCTTCTTGAACAGGCCGGCGACCTTGGACGGGGTGTCGTCCACCTCTTCGAACTCCAACTCGGCCGGCTCGGCGACGGTGAAGAGGTTGTCCTTGTCCTGCTTGCGGCTGGCGAAGGTGCCGTTCTTTGCGCTGAATTCCAGCGCCTCGGTGCCCAGGCTCGCGGGGCTGTCGGTGACGGCGAGGCCGACGAGGTAGGCCTTGCCGGTGTTGGCGAACTTGGGCTGGATCTCCATGGAGGTGTAGATCTTCTGGCCCTTCTTGTTCAGGGCCAGCAGGGCCTCGTTGGGCTGGATCTGGGCGAACAGGGCGAGCTTTTTCTCGCCGTTGATCTCGACCTCTTCGGTTTTCAGGGCGAGCACGTCGCCGTAGGCGCCGAACTGCGAGTCGGGGGACAGGCCCTTGATGTGCTCGACGTTGATGCGCGCGCCGTAGGTGTCGCGGTTGTAGCTGGCGGCCATTTCCTCCAGCCAGCTGCGCTCGATGGTGCGACCGTCGGTGGTCGCGCCTTCGACGCCGATGCGGAACATCTTGGAGCGGTACTTTTTGCTGTTGCCGGCCATGCGGGCTGTCCTCAACTGTTGGCTGCTGGGTGCAGTTGCTGTGAGGGCATGGTCGGCAGCCCGCGCAGGGTGGGCAATTCGCGCGCTGTGTAGCGTCGGCGGTTACAGGGCGCAGGGGTAACGGGCTCGCGCGCGCGAACGGCAGCATCGGCGCCATGAATGCACCCGCCGAACTTCCCGCACAACGCGACAACCGCCGCCAGGCCAAGTTTTTGTACTGGACGGGTTGGCGCATCACGGATATCGCCGACTACCTGGAGGAGAAGGAAAAGACCGTCCACAGCTGGAAAACCCGGGACGAGTGGGACCGGGCGGACAACGTGGAGCGCATCGGCGGCGCGCTGGAGGCCCGCCTGGTGCAGCTGATCCTGAAGGACGGCAAGACCGGCGGCGACTTCAAGGAAATTGACCTGCTGCACCGCCAGTTGGAGCGGCAGGCGCGAATCGAGCGATTCAAGGGCGGCGGCACCGAGGCGGAACTCAATCCGAACCTGGACAAGCGAAACGCCGGGCCGAAGAAGGCGCCGAAGCGCAACGAGTTCGATGAAGGCGAGATCGAGCTGCTGGAGGAGGCCTTCCGCGACGGTTGCTTCGAGTATCAGTTGGACTGGTACCGGGCGATCAACATGCGCACGCGGATGCTCCTCAAGAGCCGCCAGATCGGGGCCACGTATTACTTCGCGCGCGAGGCGCTGATCGACGCGCTGCTGACGGGGCGCAATCAGATCTTCCTTTCAGCGAGCAAGGCGCAGGCGCACCAGTTCAAGAATTACATGCAGGCATTCGTGCAGGAGGTGCTTGGCCGGCAGTTGACGGGCGACCCGATCGTGCTGGCGAACGGCGCGGAGCTGCACTTTCTCGGGACCAACTTTCGCACCGCCCAGGGGCGCAGCGGCAATTTCTACTTCGACGAATTCTTCTGGGTGCATGGCTTCGACGAGCTGAACAAGGTGGCGTCGGGCATGGCGCTGCACAAGAAGTGGCGCAAGACGTACTTTTCGACGCCCTCGAGCATGGGGCACCCGGCCTACAAGTGGTGGACGGGCGAGCGGCTGAACAAGGGCAAGCCCGCGGCGAAGCACGTGAAGATCGACCTGAGCCACGACACGCTGGCGCCGGGCAAGTTGTGCCGGGAGGACAAGATCTGGCGGCAGATCGTGACGATCCTGGATGCCGAGCGCCGCGGCTGCGATCTGTTCGACCTGGATGAGCTGCGCTTCGAGTACAACGCGGAGCAGTTCGCGAACCTGCTGATGTGCGAGTTCGTCGATGACGGGGCGAGCATCTTCCCGCTGCCCCTGCTGCAGCCGTGCATGGTGGACAGTTGGGTGGAATGGGGCGAGGACTACAAGCCGTTCGCGGCGCGCCCGCTGGGCGACCGGCCGGTGTGGATCGGCTACGACCCGGCCGAAACGGGCGACAGCGCGGGCATGGTGGTGGTGGCGCCGCCGGCGGTGCCGGGGGGCAAGTTCCGACTGCTGGAGCGGCACCAGTTCCGCGGGATGGATTTCGCCGCCCAGGCCGAGGCGATCCGCCAGGCCTGCAACCGCTACTGGGTGACCTATATCGGCGTGGACGTGACCGGGCTGGGCTCGGGCGTGGCGCAGCTGGTGCGTCAGTTCTTCCCCAATGTGACCACCTTCAGCTACTCGCCGGAGGTGAAGACGCGCCTGGTGCTCAAGGCCTACGACGTGATCCGCAACGGCCGGCTGGAGTTCGACGCCGGCTGGACGGACGTGGCCAGCTCGCTGATGGCGATTCGCAAGACGATCACGGCCTCGGGCCGCCAGTTCACATACACCGCCGGGCGCAACGATGAGACGGGCCACGCGGACCTCGCGTGGGCGCTGTTCCACGCCCTGCACAACGAACCGCTCGAGGGGCAGACCTCGGCGAACACTGGATTTATGGAGATCTGCTGATGAGCGAATTGATCACCGCCCCCGCCGCCGGCGTGGAGGCCTTTACCTTCGGCGACCCGCTGCCGGTGCTCGATGGGCGTGAGATTCTCGATTACCTGGAGTGCTGGCTGAACGGGCGCTGGTACGAGCCGCCGCTGTCGCTGGATGGGCTGGCGAAGTCGACCCGGGCGAGCGTGTTTCTGCAGTCGGGCCTCAACTTCAAGCGCAACATGCTGGAGCGCACGTTCATCCCGCATCGCCTGCTGAGCCGGCAGGCGTTCGGCCAGTTCGCGCTGGACTGGCTGTGGTGTGGCAATGCGTATCTGGAGCGACGGCAGAACATGCTCGGCCAGCCGCTGAGCCTGCAGCCGACGCTGGCGAAGTACATGCGCCGCGGCGCGGATCTGGAGACTTACTACCAGGTGCGCGGGTGGCGCGATGAGCATGAGTTCAAGCCCGGGACGATCTGCCATCTGCGCGAGGCGGATATCAATCAGGAGGTGTACGGGCTGCCGGAGTGGCTGTCGGCGCTGCAGTCGGCGCTGCTGAACGAGAGCGCCACGCTGTTCCGGCGGAAGTACTACCAGAACGGCAGCCACGCCGGGTTCATCATGTACATGACGGACGCGAGCCAGAATGAGGCGGACGTCGACGCGCTGCGCCAGGCGCTGAAGTCGGCCAAGGGCCCGGGCAACTTCCGCAACCTGTTCGTCTACGCGCCGAACGGCAAGAAGGACGGGCTGCAGCTGATCCCGGTGAGCGAGGTGGCGGCGAAGGATGAATTCGGGTCGATCAAGAACATCAGCCGCGACGACTTGCTCGCCGCGCTCCGGATCCCGCCTCAGCTGATGGGCATCGTGCCGACCAACGCCGGCGGATTCGGCTCACTGCGCGAGGCGGCCGAGGTGTGGGCCGTCAACGAGCTGGAGCCAATTCAGGCAAGGCTGGCCCAGGTGAATGAGTGGCTGGGGGATGAGGTGATTAGGTTCAGGGAGTTTGAGCTGCCGGCGAAGGGCTGAACTCGCCACCAATCGCGCAAACCGAAGCCGCCCTCGAGGCGGCTTTTTTTGTGCCTGGCCGACCCTGAAAAGAGCGTTTCGCTAGCTAGCAAAACCCCAGCAAACCATAGCAAAAATGTTGCTTCAAGTCCATCGGCAAAGTGGCTGCACGCCAGTATTTATGCGGGTTTCAGCTCATCACCGAGAGTGCTCTGCACCGCACGGTACCGGTAGCTGATGCCGGCATGGTGGATGTGCGTTTCATCGATCGTCGGGCTCGGGTCGGTGAGGCTTAGGCAGAACATCCGGCCATGGGTGTCACCTTCTCCGCCACCAGCCACTTCAAGCCTGCCGATCACATCGCCACCATGGTCGTATGGGTCGACCTTGCCGTCCTTCACCGTTACCAGCCTCGCGGCGCCATTGCCGCTGACCAGCTCATAGATCCCGTCGCAAATAGCCATGTGCCCTCCTGGTGCTCGGCTGAGCCGAAACCGTAGCGCAGTCGACGCGGCGCCGCCAGCACCCCCCCAATCCGCACCCGGCGCGCGCCGTCGTCCCCCCACCACGCCTGCGGGCTAAACCTATGGCATTTTCCGCACCCCTGCGGGATGGCCGAGAGCGGCCCAGGCTGCGCGCTGGAGAGGCGTTTTCGATGCCCGGCACCCCTGCGAAACCCTGCACAGAGGCCTCTTTCTGGAGCGCCTGCGTAGCTAGCCGAGCCAACCGATTTCAGAGGCGAATTCGAAAATGGGTAATTTTGGTCAGGCCCTTCCGAAATGCGGCTGGAGGCCCCGTATTTGCTGGGCTCGTCCGCTTACCTTCAAAGGTAATTTCGGGTAAGTGGATAGGTAATTTTTTCGTAACCCATTGATTTTAAAGGGCCTCCGTTATTCGGTGCCTGACCCTCAGAAAAGGTAAGTTGATTACCTATGAATTACCAAAAAAGTTACCTTTAAGAATCGTGCTTAAAGCATTGATATTAAAGGGGTTTAGGCTTTGCGAAAAAGGAGATTACCTAAATTACCCATTTTCGATGGGTCAGACGAAAACGCGGCGATGTGCCTGGGCGGGCTGCTTGCCGTGTCGCTCGCATGATCGTGATGGGAACAATATGGGAACACTCACACCCGCTTTTCCAGACCCCATAAACGCTGAAGGCCCCGGAATACGGGGCCTTCAGGATTGGATATGGCGGAAGCGCAGAGATTCGAACTCTGGGAAGGGTCTCCCCTTCGGCGGTTTTCAAGACCGCTGCCTTCAACCACTCGGCCACACTTCCGGATAAAGCGGGCGCAATAGTACCGGATAGAAATACACTGTCAAACACTGATGCTAGGCAGCGAACCTGCCTCTGTTATGATCCGGGCAAACCGTCCCAGGCTTGATTCATCCAAAGGAGTGTCGCCATGCACGAACACGAATACGCGCTTAGCCACACGCAGGTCGAGCAGCGCGAGGTCAGCAAGGTCCTGCGCAACACCTACGGGCTGCTGGCCATGACCCTCGCGTTCAGCGGCCTGGTCGCCTACATGGCCATGCAGGCCAACGCCGCCTACCCGAATATCTTCGTCGTGCTGATCGGCTTCTACGGCCTGTTCTTCCTCACCGCGAAGCTGCGCAACTCGGCATGGGGCCTGGTTTCCACCTTCGCCCTGACCGGCTTCATGGGCTACACGCTGGGTCCGATCCTCAACATGTACCTGGGGTTGGCCAACGGCGGTGAGTTGATCAGCTCGGCGCTGTCGATGACCGCCCTGGTGTTCTTCGGACTGTCGGCCTACGTACTGATTACCCGCAAGGACATGAGCTTCCTCAGCGGCTTCATCACCGCGGGTTTCTTCGTGCTGATCGGCGCCATGCTGGCGGGCTTCTTCTTCCAGATTACCGGTCTGCAACTGGCGATCAGCGCCGGCTTCGTGCTGTTCTCCTCGGCCTGCATCCTGTTCCAGACCAGCGCCATCATCCACGGTGGCGAACGCAACTACATCATGGCCACCATCGGCCTGTTCGTTTCGCTGTACAACCTGTTCATCAGCCTGCTTCAGCTGTTGGGCATCTTCGGCGGCAACGACTGACCGAGTCGTGAACCAGGCTGCTTCGGCAGGCTGATTGCCATCTCCCGACACCCTGCGAGAGCCATGCTTTCGCAGGGTGTTTTCGTTTTAGGCGGCCAAGAACCCCGTATCAGTTGGCGCGTTCCGCATGCGGCGCCGCATCCTCGAAACGATCCACCTGCCGCAAACTTCGGAAGCCGAGCATCCAGCCACCGGTCACGGCAAGGGTGCAGAAACTGCCCAGCAAAGCCGCCGGCACCGCACCGAACCAGGCGGCGCTGGTACCGGCCCGGAATTCACCGAGCTCGTTGGACGAGCCAATGAACAACATGTTCACGGCGTTGACGCGCCCGCGCATGGCGTCGGGAGTGGAGAACTGGACCAGCGTCGAGCGAATGTACATGCTCACCATGTCCGCACCGCCGGCCACGAACAGCGCGGCGAACGACAGCCAGAACAGGCTGGACAGAGCGAAGACCAGGTTGGCGAGGCCAAACACCGCCACCGCGATGAACATGGTCATACCGACGTGGCGATTGAATGGTCGCGTGCTCAGGTAGAAGCCCACCATCACCTCACCGAGGGCCATGGCGCTGCGCAGCGCACCGAGGCCGGCCGGCCCGACTTCCAGTACCTCCTGGGCGTAGATCGGCAGCAGCGCGACCACGCCACCGAGCAGCACGGCGAACAGATCCAGCGAAATGGTGCCGAGGATGATCGGCCGAGAACGGATAAAGCGGATACCTGCGGTGAAGCGTTGCCAGGCCGTGGCCTCCAGTGCCCGCATCGCCTCGGCATAGCGCACCGGCACGCGTTGCAACAGCGCCACCGCGGCGAGGAAGAACAACAGACAGGCCGCATAGGTCAGTCCGCCACCGCCCAGCGCGTACAAGCCGCCGCCGAATACCGGCCCGGCGATGGTCGATCCGCGCACGATCATGCTGTTGGCGGCGATCGCCGCAGCGAGCCTTTCGCGTGGCACGATCTGCGGCAGCAGGCTGGACAATGCCGGCCCGGTAAACGCACGGGCGCAGCCATAGAACACCAGCACGAGGTAGAAGCTGGCGACCGCCCCACCACTCAGCGACAACCACAGCAGCGCGGCGGCACAGACCGCTTCGAGCGCCCAGCTCAGGGAGAGGATGCGCTTGCGGTCGTAACGGTCGATCAGATCGCCCGCCGGCATCAGCAGCACGAGCATGGGCACGAACTGCGCCAGGCCGACATAGGCCAGCGACAGCGGCTCACGGGTCATGTCGTACACCTGCCAGGCCACCACGACGGCCAGGATCTGCACGGCGAACATGGCCAGCACGCGACTGATCAGGAAAGGCAGAAAACCGGGCTGGCGATAGATCGAGGCAGGTAAAGCGGAAGCGTCGGAAACAGGCATCACAGGTCCAGACGAAGCCCATGAGCTGGGCTGAAGGGCGGCCAATCTACCGGAGTGCCGCCAGTTCAGGCAAACCGCGGTCGGCCCCGGCGTAGCACTCCGGGACCCCATCGCTGCCGCCTGTCGAACATCTCTCGCACGCACTTATAGCTGCAACAGCATCGTTTGAGATCGCAAGACAAATGCACGACGGAATCGATCGGGGAGGATTCGTCACGCCCGTAGCTGGCGTATCATGTCGGCTGTTTCGCAATGGTGCCTCGATGAAGTTCGTAATAGCCCTGTTCGCTCCGCCTCACTCACCCGCTGGCCGCCGCGCGCTGCGCTTTGCCGAGGCGGCTCTCGGTGCTGGCCATGAAATCGTTCGCCTGTTTCTCTATCAGGATGGCGTGCACTGCGCCTCGGCAAATGTCGTGGCGGCGCAGGACGAACTGGATATCGCAGCCGAATGGAGTCGCTTCGTCAGCGCCCACCGACTGGACGGCGTGGTTTGCATCGCCGCGGGCCTGCGCCGCGGTGTGCTGGATACCGGCGAGGCGCAACGTTACCAGCGTCCGGCGGCGAATCTCGCGGCCGGCTGGGAGCTGTCGGGGCTCGGCCAGTTGCATGAGGCTGCGCAGCAGGCCGATCGTCTCGTCTGTTTCGGAGGTCAGTGATGGCTCGCTCGCTGCTCATCATCAGCCGCCAGGCACCCTGGTCCGGCCCCTCGGCCCGCGAGGCACTGGATATCGTGCTGGCCGGTGGCGCCTTCGAGCTGCCGCTGGGCCTGCTGTTCCTCGATGACGGTGTATTCCAGCTCGCCGCTGCGCAGCAGCCGGCAGCACTCGAACAGAAGGATCTGACGGCCAATCTCCAGGCGCTGCCATTGTTCGGCGTCGACGCGCTGTTCGCCGCACGGCATAGCCTGACCGAGCGCAACCTGGATGAAACCGCGCTGGCTCTGCCCGTCGAAGTGCTCGACGGCGCCGGCCTGAGCACCCTGATCAACCGCTACGACCATGTGATCACGATCTGATGGCGACCCTGCATCTGCTTTCCCATTCCCCTTTCGCCGATGGCCGCCTGCACAGCTGCCTGTCCCTGCTCGGCGCAGGCGATGCACTGCTGCTGACCGGTGATGCCAGCTATGCCCTGCGCGCCGGCACCGCTCCGTGTACGGCACTGCAGCAACTGGCCGAGGATGTTGCCGTATATGCCCTGGAGGAAGACGTGCTGGCCCGCGCGCTCGATCCCCTGCCGCCCCGTGTGCGCCAGCTGGACTACGCCGGCTTCGTCGAGTTGACCTGCCGCTACGAGCGGGTCAATAGCTGGTTATGAGCCTGTTCGTCGACGGGCGTGAGATCGCCCTGGACAGGGATGGCTTTCTGGTCGACCTGTCTGATTGGAGCGAAGCCGTTGCCGAAGCGCTGGCCGGTCGGGAAGAGCTGGTGCTGGAAACCGGGCATTGGGAGGTCATCCACCTGCTACGCGAGTTCTATGCGCAGTTCCAGCTGTCACCAGCGACACGACCGCTGATCAAGTACGCCGCGCTGAAACTGGGCCCTGACAAGGGCAACAGTCTGCACCTCAACCGCCTGTTCAAGGGCACCCCTGCCAAACTGGCCGCCAAGCTGGCCGGGCTGCCGAAACCGAGCAATTGCCTATGAACATCGAAACCCCAGCCGAACACCCGTTTGCCGTTTACGTGCGCATCCTCGGCAAGGGCAAGCGCGGTGCCCGCGACCTGACCCGCGATGAAGCCCGCGAAGCCATGGGCATGCTGCTCGATGGCAAGGTCGAAGACGCCCAGCTCGGCGCTTTTCTCATGCTCCTGCGGCACAAGGAAGAAAGCGCCGAGGAGCTGGCCGGCTTCACCGATGCCGTGCGCGAACGTGTGCAGGCTCCGCCGATCGCCGTCGATCTGGACTGGCCAAGCTACGCCGGCAAGAAGCGCCACCTGCCCTGGTATCTGTTGGCGGCAAAATGTCTGGCAGCCAATGGCGTGCGCATCCTGCTGCACGGCGGCGGCGCGCACACGGCAGGACGGATCTACACCGAGCAGCAACTGGAGCTTCTTGGCATCCCTCACTGCGAAGACTGGCAGCAGGTCGGCGCCGCGCTGGATCAGAACCGCCTCGCATTCATCGCCCTGGGCGCATGGATGCCGGTCCTGCAGCGCATGATCGACATGCGCAACCTGCTCGGACTGCGCTCGCCTATCCATTCGCTGGCACGCCTGCTCAACCCGCTCGGCGCCCGTTGCGGCCTGCAGAGCATCTTCCACCCCGGCTACCAGGATACCCATCGCCAGGCCAGCACCCTGCTCGGTGACCACGCCATTGTGATCAAGGGCGAAGGCGGCGAGATCGAGATGAATCCGGACAATATCGCCCACCTGTACGGCACCACTGCCGGCACGCCCTGGGACGAGGAGTGGCCGGCGCTGTCGGAACGACGCCATGTCAAACCGGCGCAACTGGATCCGGAGCACCTGCTGGCCGTGTGGAACGGTACCGCACGGGATGCCTACGGCGAGCTGGCGGTCGTGGCGACCATGGCACTGGCACTGCGCGGCCTTGGATCGCCGCGCGAAGCTGCTTTCGAGCAGGCGAACCACTACTGGCAGGCACGCCAATCATCGGCTTGAGCGATAGGATTGACCTGCTATTCAGCTACATAGATCGAACCATCATTCCTAGACTGGCCTCCAATATTCCATAACGGGAGGACAGAATGGGACTACTCATAGATGGCCAGTGGCACGACCGCTGGTATGCCAATCGAGATGGCAAATTCGAGCGCGAACAGGCCAAGCGCCGTCACTGGGTGACGGCAGATGGCGCGCCCGGGCCCGATGGCCAGGGTGGTTTCAAGGCCGAAGCCGGTCGTTACCACCTGTATGTATCGCTGGCCTGCCCTTGGGCGCATCGAACCCTGATCTACCGCAAGCTGAAGGATCTCGAGCCACTGATCGGTGTTTCGGTGGTGAGCTGGCTGATGGCCGACAACGGCTGGACATTCGAGCGGAGCACCGGTTCCAGTGGCGACGCGCTGGACGATCACAACTACCTGCACCAGCGCTACACCAGCGACGATCCGCAGTACTCCGGGCGGGTCACCGTACCCGTGCTGTGGGACCGGGAACGCCGATGCATCGTCAACAACGAGTCCGCCGAACTGATCCGCATGTTCAACGGCGCCTTCGACGGTCTCACCGGGTCGCGCCTGGATCTGTGCCCCGAACCGCTACGCGGCGAGATCGACGCGCTCAACGCGCGGATCTACCCTGCGATCAACAACGGTGTGTACCGGGCTGGCTTCGCCACCACGCAGGAAGCCTACGAAGAAGCGTTCGACGAACTGTTTCATGAACTGGACTGGCTCGAGCGGCGACTTGGCAAGCAGCGCTACCTGACCGGCGAATACCTGACCGAAGCCGACTGGCGGCTATTCACCACCGTGGTTCGTTTCGATCCGGTGTACTTCGGTCACTTCAAGTGCAATCTGCGGCGCATCGAGGATTATCCGAACCTGTCCAACTGGCTGCGCGAGCTGTACCAGTGGCCGGGCATCGCCGAGACAGTGGACTTCACTCACATCAAGAGTCATTACTACGCCAGCCACCGGCAGATCAACGCCAACGGCATCGTCCCGAGCGGCCCTGCCATGGACCTTGACAGCGCCCATGACCGTGACCGTCTGCCAGGTCGCGGCATATGGACGCGCTAGGTTCTGTACGAAAAGTCGTCGAGCGCAGGCACTCTTCGTACAGAGCCTAGTCATCCCGCCGAGCCGTGCTCGAGCATATGGCACATGGCAGTCTTCAGCTTCATGGGCCGCACCGGCTTGTGCATCAGCATGTGCCCGAGTTCGCGCACCTGCTGCTTGAGTTCGTTGCTGTAGTTGGCGGTGATCATCAGCGCCGGTAACGGGCTGGCGCGACGGGCATTGACGGTCGCCACCACGTCGATGCCGATGTGCCCGTTGTCGAGGTGATAATCGGCGATCATCAGGTCCGCCTCGGCGTGGAAATTGTCCACCTGGCGGGCCAGGTCCTCTTCGGACAGCGCCGTGACGACGTTGCAGCCCCAGCCTTCGAGCAAGGTCCGCATGCCGGCACAGATCGCGGTGTCGTTGTCCAGCACCCATACCCGAGCCCCCTGCAGGCGCTGCAGCAGCAGCTCGGTCGTGCTCGGCTCCGGCCGCGCCTTGGGCGCCCGCTTGGCCAGCGGCACCTCGATGGCGAAGCGCGAGCCGCGTCCCGGCTGCGAGCTGACATGGATGCGATGGCCGAGCATGCGCGCGATCTTCTCGACGATGGCCAGCCCCAGCCCGAGACCGCGGTCCTGATTGGGCCGCACGCCCTCCCCGCGCTTGAACTCCTGGAAGATTTCCTCCAGCTTGTCCGAGGCGATGCCGATGCCGGTATCCCAGACCTCGATGGCCAGGCTCTGCCGGCGTCGGCGGCAGCCCAGCAATACGCGTCCATGCGGCGTGTAGCGAATGGCGTTGGTCAGCAGGTTGCGCAGGATCCGCGCCAGCAGCTGGATATCGCTGCGCACCAGCGCCGAACAGGGAATGAAATCCAGCTGCAGCTGCTCGGCCCCGGCGATCTGGCGGAACTCCATGGCGAGGTTTTCCAGCAGTTCGCTGACGGCGAATGGGGCGATATCGGGCTTGATCACGCCAGCATCCAGCTTGGAAATATCGACCAGCGTGCCGAGCAGGTTCTCGACGTCTTCCAGCGAATTGCTGATGTTACGAATCAGGCCGGCATTGGGCGCGCCCGGTTGCTCCAGCAAGGCGCTGGTGAACAGTCGGGCGGCATTCAGCGGTTGCAGCAGGTCATGACTGACCGCAGCGAGGAATTTGGTCTTCGACAGGTTGGCCAGTTCCGCTTCGCGCTTGGCCTCGCGCAACCGCGCTTCGACCTGGCTGCGCTCGTCGATCTCGCGCAGCAACTGGTCGTTGAGACTGGTCAGTTCGGCGGTGCGCTCGCGTACGCGCTGCTCCAGGTTCTGGTAGGCCTGGTGCAGCGCCTCGGCGGTACGCCGACGGTCGGTGATGTTCTGGATCAGCACGAAGATGCCGGCCACCTCACCGTTGGGCTGGCGATTGGGCACATAGGAACGCAGCATGTAGCGCTGCTGGCCGGCATGGTTGCGCTCGGCCATCTCGAAGCTGACGTTCTCGCCGGACAGCGCCCGGTCGATGTACGGCTCGAGCTGGCGCCAGTGTTCACCGCTGTGCACCTCGCGCAGGGACTGCCCGAGCATGCCGTCGCTGGGCCAGCGATACCATTCCTCGTAGACCTTGTTGGTGAACTCGTAGGTCAGGTCGGACGATACGTAGGCAATCAACGCCGGTACATGGTCGGTGATCAGGCGGATCCAGCGCTCGCTTTCGCGCAGCGCCTCGGCGTGGCGGTAACGCTCGGTGATGTCGGTGAAGGTGTTGACGAAGCCGCCCGTGGGTAGCGCATGCGTGCGGATCTCCAGGACGCGCCCGTCGAACAGACGCTGCTCCAGTTCGCGAATCGGTCGCCCCCTGGCGTCACGGCTGTTGGGTGTGAGCAGGGTCAGCTCGCTGTCGGCCATGACCTCCTCGAACGGCCGGTGCGCCTCGATCGGCGCCAGACCGCAGAGCTCCAGGAAGCGCCGGTTCCACAGCTCCAGCGCACCTTCGGCACTGACCATCGCCACCCCCTGGGACAGGTTGTCCACGGCGCGCTGCAATAGCCGCGACTTCTGTGCCAGCGCCTGCTCGCGGCGCATGGTTTCGCTGACCTTCACCTCGGTGATGTCGGTGTAGAGGATCACCAGCCCGCCCTCGCGGGTCGGACGCTCGCTGACCTGTACCCAGCGCCCGTTGTTCAGGCGGTAGACCGTGGGTTCCTGGCCCTTGCCGCGGTGTTCCTCGACGATCAGACCGGTGCTCTCGGCCAGCCGCCGTACCTCTGCCAGCCGGGTCCCGGCATTGATACGGGCACGGGTGCGGGCCCACAGCGACTTGAAACGCCGATTGAACAGCACGATGCGCTGGTCGCGGTCGAACAGCACGAAGGCATCGGAAATGCTTTCGATGGCGTCGACCAGGTGCTGATGGGCGGTTTCCGCGCGCAGCCGCGCGTCGCTGAGCAACTGGTTGCTGCCCTTGAGTTCGGCCATCGCCTGGTTCAGCGCGTCGGTTCGCTCGCGCACCTGCTCGGCCAGCTCAACCGAATGCTGGAAGGCCGCGTAGGCGGCATCCCGACCGGTGCCGCCGGATTCGACACGCTCGATCAGGGCGGCGTTGATGCGCTTGAGCTTGTGGTTTTCGCGTTCCAGTTCGGCCTGACGCGCCAGCAGCTCAGCGACCGCCCCGCCCTCCGGGTCGGCCAATGGCGACACCGGTGAAGGTCTGGTTGATGTGCATGCCATTGAACTGCTCTCCGTAGGTGTTGAAGCCGATCACCTGCTGGCGTCGGAGAAAGGCCGAGGTCTGCTCGCTGGTGCCGTTGTCCTCGATTTCCAACCGACGCAGGAAGCAATCGCAGCCAATGGTCAGCAGCGGCGGCCCGAGGCGCTGCTCGAGCCTTGCGAACAGCGCCTCGAGATTTGGCATCAGCGGGCCGGGCTCCATGGCGGTGAGCACGATGCCGTTCTCGACCGCACAGTAGAAGGTCAGGCTGAGGTCCTCGTTGACCTTCTGGATCGAGCGCACGTAGTAGTGTTCGTTGATCCGCACCGCCAGCGGGTGAGCGGCGAACAGGCGATGATCGAGGTCGGCGACGCTCACGCCGATCAGCCTGGCGTACTCCTCGGCCGCCGGTTCGGCATTCAGCTCGTAGACCCTGCGGCTGTTGCTGTCGGCATGGGTGACCACCAGCTTCTCGCTGAGCGGAAGAATGTGGTGAGTGGTGAACACCTCGAAATCCAGCCAGGTGTTGACCAGCACCACGATTGCCGCGCCACTGTAGAAGCGCCCCTCGTAGTAGACATAGGTGTCGCTGAGGTGATTGTCATCGCCGGCCGAGCCGCCGAAATGCGGGATGCTGCCGAATGCGGCACTCAGGGCCGAGAGCACCACTTCCTCGCGGCTGGACAGCCCGTCGAGCAGCGTCAAGGCGAAACTGTGGTCCTTGATCGGCGCCAGCGAGTTGCTGCGACAGTCGTTCCCCAGGCGCTCCACCAGCTGCTGGGCCTCGACCAGGCCGAAGCGCTCCATCTCATCGATCAGCTCGCAGGCGATGGAGAAGCTGCGGTGGTCGAAGCCGATCGCCGTCACGCAGCTGCGTCCGTAGCCCTGGGCGGTAATCTCGCCAGCCGAGGTACAACCGACCAGGCGCACACCGCCGAAGTATTGCCGCAATGCATCGCCCAGCGCCGGCAGGTCATATTCGGCAGAGCAGAAGAACAGCACGAAGCCCAGATGCGGGTGCATCAGCTGACGCGCCAGATCCTGCGCCACCGTCTCGGCCAGCCGGGCCTCGGACATCGCCGTGCGGATTACTTCGCCTTGTTGTTCGGTCACCCGCCGCTCCCCGCACTGCCTGAATCGGATGGCTCATTCTTGGGCAGGGGATAGGACGCGAAAATGCTACTTGAGTACCGGTAAAGGCCTGCCTAGGTAGCATCGCGACGAAACGTAGCAGCGTGCAACGAGGAGCGGCGGCCCCGGAATGTGACTACCGCCGGGCCGGGCAGATCAGAATGCAACACCGCCCTGCCCCGGACTTTACCTAACGCCAACAAAAAGGCCGGCCTCCAATGGGCCAGCCTTTTCGTAATGCGGCGCAGCGAAGTCGCCGTGTCGGGCATGGGGTACGCTCAGCGTACGCACCACTGCATTGCAACGCATGGAGCGACCTACGGTTCGGTTTCCATCCGCGCCCGGCTGATCATGTCGCTTAGAAGCTCAGCGCCGCCCCCACTGCGAAGGTGCGGGTTTCTTCGTCGAGTGCCGGGCTGTTCTTGCCTTCGATCTCGAACTGGTTCAGTTCGGCGACCAGGGTCAGGTTGTCGTTGATGCTGTGGAACAGGGCAATGCCGCGGGTCTCGTAGTCAGCCTCGCCACCCAGACCGTTACCGTCATCCTGGGTCTGTCCGTAGGACAGCGCGACGCGGTTCTTGCCGAAACGGTAGGAGCCCTGCAGCAGGTAACCGTCGCTGTCCACTTCACGCAGCAGTGCTTCGCCGGCGTTGTTGGTGAAGAACGGGTTGATGCCTTCGGCCTGGAAACCCGAGGCGGTCAGCGACAGGTTGCCCATCTTGGCCTGCACGCCGTAACCCAGGCCTTTGGAGTCGACCTTCTCGATGCTGCTGTCGGTGTTGTCCGAGCTCTGCTGCATGCCGTTGATCCAGGTGTAGAACTGCGTGCCGCCCAACTCGAACTCGTAGGTGATCTCGGTTTCGAAGCGCGGTGCTTCCTGGTAGGCCTTGTCCAGGGTGGACGAGGTGTCGTCGGTGGTGTCTACCGGGTCCATGATGCCGGCCGCGACGCGCAGACCGCTCACCTTCGGCGAACGGTAGGTGATCTGCGAAGTCGGGAACGGATACGGGTAACCGGTACCGATGTTGCCGAACGATACGCCGCCGCCATCGACCAGGCCCAGGGTGTCGCTGACCTGGCCGTAACCGCTGAGCATTTCGTCGAGCAGGATATTGGAACGACCGAACAGGCCGAAGTCCTTACCGAACAGCACTTCACCCCACTGCTCGTTGCCGGCGGTGGCGTAGAACTGACGCACGTCGATACCGGTTTCGGTGCCGTTGCTTTCGCTGTCGTTGATGGTCACCCAGAACGAGGAACGGCCGCCCAGCTTGAGATCACCGACCTGCTTGCCGAAGTTGAAGCCGATCCAGTTGGGCAGGAAGCCCATCTTCACCCGCGACTGCTTGCGATCGAACTGCTCGCCCGCACGCTCGACGTCACTGTGGACGTAGAAGGTGTTGAAGTAACCATCGGTGGAAAAGGTGGTGTCGTCCTGATCGTAAAGCACGATTTCGGCGACAGCCGACTGGCTCACGGTCATGGCGACGGCACTGGCCAGGACCAGTGGCAACAGGGTTGATACGGCTTTCTTGTTGTTGTGCATGGCGCTCTCCGCGGTTTTGACGACAAGCAGTCGTGACGGGAGCGATTATCGAAAGGCGATCCGGGAGCACATACGCTGCGATAGCGGCGAAAGGCTAGTACTTTCGCCGCGGGTGCCGTCTTGCACGGAAAGCATGTCATCCACGGGGCTGGATGAATGAGGCTTAGGTCGTACACCCAAAGCAGCGTCAGCCGATACCGCCGGGCAGCGACACGGGAACGCACGGAAAAGTGGACGTCTGGGGAGATACCGCTTCTGACCGGCGACGGCAGAAACCGGCGAAGCCGCTCAGCGTTGCTGCCAGCGTGCATCCGGGGCGTCGCCATTGGCGACGACTCGCCAGCCACCAACCGCGGTACGCAGTGCCTGCATCTGTTCGGCGAGGCGGTCAGCCCGGAGCGCCGCCATCGCGCGCGCCACCGCAGCTGGATGCTCGGGACCGCAGCCGGCCAGCCGGGCTTGCCAGATTCGTTCGGCACGTCGGCGCAGATCGCTGCCTGGAGCCTGTGTAGAGTCATCGCCGGCCGCACCCGCTATCTGGGTATCCAGGCTGCCGGCGAACGCCTCGAGAAAGGCCTCGATATGCAGCAGTATTTCTCCAGCTGACGCACTCGGGGACTGCACGGCGAAAACGATACCCATGTGTTCGCCGAATTGACGGAAGCCGGAAAAAACGGCGTAGCCGAGCTGCAGCTCGCTGCGCAGGCGGCGGAAGAATGCACCTTCCATCAGCCGCGCCAGTTGTCGCCAGGCCGCCTCGACAGCCACCGAGCGCGCCGGCAACGGGCAGAACAGGACCAGGGCGCTCTCTTCGGCGGGGGTGCCGAAGCGCGACCACAGATAGCGAGGCGCAGCCTCGCCCGCCTCCGCCTCATCGCAGGCCTGGGGAATACCGGGCAGCGCTCGCAATACCGCCTGCAATGGCCCGCTCGATCCCGAGGGCAGCCCGATGGCCAGGGCCTCCCATTGCGATCGCCGCCAGGCTTCTGTGAGTCCCGCCTGATCCATCGGCACGCGACATTCTTCTGTACCGGGTTCGAGCAGCATGGGTACACGTCGCATGAGCTGCCGAATCAGTATCTCGTCGGCTGATGGCGTCCGGCCCGCCCCATGCAGGCGATTGCCTTCGGCAAACGCATCGACCGGCGGCGCTTGCAGCACTTCGAGCAGATCACGCAGCACAAGCGGTAGCGCCTCGGCATAGCCGATCAGTGCCAGGCACCAGCTGCGGCCATAATCATCGAAGCGCACCTCGACTCCGGCCTGGGCGGCTGCCAGGGTAAACGGCCGCAGCGCGGCCTGCAGCGTATGCCAGAGCTCGGCGAGCGGCAGGTTTGCGGCAAAGCGCCAACGCAGGTAGAGCACCGCCTGCTGGTCTGTACTGCCCTCATGATCGAGCCAGTGCAGCGCCGGCAAGCGCACAGGCGCCACGCATGGCGCCAGCCGCTCGCTCAGCCAGCGGTTGTGTGCAGGCAGGCGCCAGCTCCGTGTCCGATTCGCCGCGTCCGACAACGGCTCCTTTGCCAGTTCCAGGACGAAGCCGCTTGTCGCTGCAACGATCGGCTCGTCCCCTGTGGGCTGATCGCTGCCAACCGTCAGGATGATCGGCCGCAGGCTGCCCAGGCGTATGCCCAGGGTCTTGAATGCCAACTGCACGCCAGCAGAGTCGGTGGACGGCCGCCAGGCTGCGGGATCGATCCAGTAGCGCAAGCGCGCCAGCGGCTCCTTGCCCAGCAATCCACGCTCGCGGATCTGCACGTATTCATCCCAGACCTGCGACCAGGCCGCCTGAGAAGTCATGAACCGCAGCCAGTCGCGAAGCACAGCGACGACCTGCCCGCGTGCGGCCATGCCCTGCTCGGTCAGCTGCAGCTGGAAAATGACCACGCCCTGTCGGTCATGCCAGTAAGGCACACGCAGCGCCGCCGCCTCGCACCAGCCAGCCTGGCGCAATGCGGCCAGCAGACTGTCGGGCGCCTGTGAAGCCAGCCAGACGCCGAGCACGTCCAGCGCCAGGCACACTTCGTCCGGCATCTCGTCCAGGGCAAATGCCAGGTCCAGACAGGGCCGAGCGACGCTGACCTTCAGCCGCAACGAGGCACCGCTGTCGGCCCGCAATGGCACGACCGGCCTAGGCACCGGTGGTGCGACGGGAAGCCGGCATTCGGCGCAGTCCAGCAGTACCCGCAACGACTCCAGACTGCAGGGCGCCGCGACCAGCAGTTCGATCTGCCCGCTGTGATAGAAGCGCCGGTGGTAGTCCTGCAGGGCCTGCTGGAATAGCGGATCTTCCACCGGCAACGTCTCGCGATTGCCCGCGTGAAAGCCACTGAAGGGATGCGCCGAGCTCAACGCCGTGCCGACTGCGGCATCGCACAGTGTGTCGCGGTCGCGGCCACGCGCCAGGAACTCGGCCTGCAACACCTCACGCTCACGCAATTGTGCGGCGGGATCCAGCAACGGCCGGGCCAGCATGTCGAGCAACCGCTTGAGCGCTTCGCCAAAGGCTTCGGCAGGCACCTGGAAGAAATAGTCGGTGTGCCGCTCGCGGGTCGATGCGTTCAGCTGGCCGGCACAGCCTTGCACGAACGGCATCAGGCTCCGGGTCGGCGGATAGGCTTCACTGCCCAGAAACAGCAAATGCTCGAGAAAGTGCGCCAGCCCCGGGTATTGGCCCGGGGCATCGTGTGCGCCGGCCTGCACGCGCACCAGCGCTGCAGCCTGGCTGCCGGCCGGCAGCGAAACGAAACCCAGGCGCAGCCCGCCAGGCAGCATCGTCCGCTGTGGCGGCAAGGATGATGGATAGCCGGCTGAATTCATGGATTGCTCCCGTGGCACCAGACGACCGCTTGCATCGCTCAGGTATCCAGCTGGCCGGCGAGAAACTGTCGCAGCCGCCGCTGCATCAGCTTGCCCGAGCTGCCCAGGCATGCGACGGCCGTGCCGGCCAGCGCCTCACGGCCAAGCTCGGCCGCCTCGCCGGCCAGGGCCAGCGGGCAATCGACACCGAGCGACAACCTGTTGAGCTGACGCAGCTGCGCCTCGCTATGCGGCACGTTGGAAAACAGGACCAGCGCCTGAGGCTTGATCTTGCCGCAGACCAGCGTCAACTCTTCGAGGGGCTGCCCGATGGGCAGCACGCTGACGGCCAGGCTGTCGCCGCTCAACATCAACCCTGCGACCAGCAGTTCCAGTTCCCGACACTGTCCCGGCATCGCAGCCAGCAGTACGCGCTCAACCGAGTGATTGCGCGCCAGTTGCAACCGTTGCAGCAGCCGCGCCCGCAGAAACGCATCGAGGAACAACCATTCACTGGTACGCCCGAACTCATCCTGGCGCAGCAGCAACTGCTGCCAAAGCGGCAACAGCACATCCTGAAACACCACGGCCTGTGGATAGGTGGAGAATATCTGACCGTAAACCTGCTCCAGGCGGGCTTCGTCGAAACCGCCCACAGCATTGCGCAGCAACTCTTGCCATTCTTCCCATTCACTGCCGGTCGTGGCGACTGGCTCGTCGGCTTCACGGCTGGCAGCGCTGCGGGCCAGGATGCTGCCCACCTTGCTCACTGCCACGCCCCGTTCGGTCCAGGCCAGGATGCTACGCACAGCCTCGACATCGGCCATCGAATAAAGCCGGTGGCCGCTGTCCGTGCGCGTCGGCCGGATCAAGCCGTAGCGGCGCTCCCACGCCCGCAGCGTGACAGGATTGACGCCAGTCAGGCGAGAAACCTCGCGTATCGGAAACAGATCCTGCTGACTGAGCGCGTTCGCAGCGAGGGTCGAAGCGGCTGAAGAATCGCTCATGAGGGCGGCTCGTTGAAGAAGGAATACGGCGATTGTAACTCAGCGTTTCCCGTCATACCCTCTACAAACATTGTACAAATGCGAGACGCGATAAAATGCTGCCCGATCTCCCGCTGACGCTTTACGTCGATCGCGCCTGTCCGCTGTGCGCACGCGAAGTCCGCTGGCTGGAGCGCCAAGCCGACCCTGCACGGCTGTTGCTGGTGGATATCAGTGCTGCGGACTTCGACACCGACGGGCTCGGTCGCGATCAGGCCCAGCTGCGTCGCCGCCTGCATGCGCGCAGCGCCAGCGGACAATGGCTCACCGGGGTTGACGCGACCTACTGGAGCTGGCGTCTCGCCGGGCATGGCTTCTGGGCCGCCCCACTGGGCTGGAAGCTGCTGCGCCCCCTGTTGTTGCCGGCTTACGGCCTGTTCAGCGTGTTGCGACCACACCTGGACTGGCTGCCCCACCCCGATGGTTCCAGCCGCTGCGGCGCGCAGTGCCGCAGCGCGCAGCCACCTTCGTCCACGTCCGACAGGCCGGAAGAAGGCTCCTAGTGGCCTGCTTGACTGATTCAGCTGGGCGATATCGGCTTGAGGCTCCGATACGGCGTTGCCGCTGCTCCCATAGGCCAGCCATGAATCGTCGCGGCGCCTCGTCTCAGCGCCTGCTGGATCCGAGCTCGAGACAACAGATCTAACCGCACAGGCCACTAGTCCCGAGCAGAAAGCGCAATCATCAGGCCGTCGCCGGATTCCGTACAGGCCGGGCGACCGATCATCTCGTCGTGGCTCACCGCCTGACGCCAGTAGACCTCGCGCACCCCGCAAGCGTGCAGTGTGCGCTTCAGGCTGCCCTGCTCGTGCCAGACAGTACGATCGCCCGCGACGAACTGCCTTCGACGCCCGGCGCTATCGATCACCCAGGCGCTGTAGCCGCAACAGCGCAAGCCGTGGAGCTCGACTCGCACGATCTGGCCCCGGCACAGCGCGAAACGCAGTCCTAGCCTCGACAGTTTGTTTTTCAAGCGCGCAATACCTATACAGAGTCAGTTTCGACGCGAAGCAGGTGTAACGCAGCTTCCTCAAGAACGCCGCAGCCTGGCGCGTCCCCAGCTGTAATGCAGAATATTCCTATACATTTAATTGTACAAAAAATAATATTCGTATAGCTTTATCTCATCCGGCGCGACTACCGCGCCGCCACCTCATCGACTGCAATCGCAGCTAATCGCAGGAAAGGAACCCGTCATGAACGATCTGCCTGGTCACTACCGAGAAATACTCTCCGGGGTAGGCGAGAACCCTGAGCGCGAAGGTCTGCGCGATACACCGCAGCGCGCGGCGAAGGCCATGCAGTACCTGTGCGGCGGCTACAACCGCAGCCTCGAAGAAGTGGTAAACGGGGCGTTGTTCGCCTCGGACAACGACGAAATGGTCATCGTCAAGGACATCGAGCTGTACTCGCTGTGCGAGCACCACATCCTGCCATTCATCGGCAAGGCGCATGTGGCCTACATCCCCACCGGACGCGTGCTGGGTCTGTCCAAGGTGGCGCGGATCGTCGACATGTACGCCCGCCGGTTGCAGATTCAGGAGAACCTGACCCGGCAGATCGCCGAAGCCATCCAGGAAGTCACCGGTGCCTCCGGAGTCGCCGTCGTCATCGAGGCCAAGCACATGTGCATGATGATGCGCGGCGTCGAGAAGCAGAATTCGGTCATGAACACCTCGGTGATGCTCGGCGCCTTCCGGACCTCCTGCAACACGCGCATGGAGTTCCTGCAATTGATCGGGAGGGGTCAGTGATGCCACGCCTCGAGCCAGGCATGGCGCGCATCCGGGTGAAAGATCTGCGTCTGCGCACCTACATCGGCATCAACGAAGACGAGATCCTCAACCGCCAGGATGTACTGATCAATCTCACCATTCTCTATGGTGCCGTCGAAGCGGTGCGTGAAAACGACATCGAGCAGGCGCTCAACTATCGCACCATCACCAAGGCGATCATTGGCCATGTGGAGCAGAACCGCTTCGCCCTGCTCGAACGCATGACCCAGGAGATCCTCGACCTGGTCATGGCCCATCCGGCGGTCAGCTATGCCGAAGTGGAAGTCGACAAGCCCCATGCGCTGCGCTTCGCCGATTCTGTATCCATCACGCTTGCCGGCAGCCGCTGAGCCCTGGCCATGAACAGCCGATCCGTTGCCGCCCTGGCCTGCCTGCTGTGGCTGTTGCCGCCCGTCGTATCCGCCGACTGGCGTGACGCAGTGCCGGACGCCAGGCTGGTCGGCGAAGGTCAACTGCGCTTCTTCGGCTTCCGCATCTATGACGCACGGCTGTGGAGCAGTTCCACGCCAGTGCGGCCCGATACACCCTTCGCCCTTGAGCTGACCTACCACCGGGCCATCGGTCGGGACGACTTCGTGCGCACCAGCCTGGAGGAAATCCAGCGCTTGTCCGGTGCATCCGTCGGTGCCGCGCGGCTGGCCCGGTGGCAGGCGGAAATGCAGCAGGCCTTCGTCGATGTGCGGCCGAACGAACGTATTACCGGCGTTTTCCTGCCAGGACGCGGCTGCCGTTTTTACGTCAACGACCGCCTGCAGCACGAGGTGGCAGATCCGGCATTTGCCGATGCCTTCTTCGCCATCTGGCTTGATCCGCGCAGCCGCGACCAGAAACTGCGGCGCAATCTGCTGGGTGAGCGGTGAAAAGCCCGGCGTTGGCCGCCTACGCCGCACTGGGCCTGCCGATGGCCATGGCGATGTTGCCGATCTATGTACTGCTGCCGAACTTCTATGCAGCGGATCTCGGCCTCGGCCTGACGTTGACTGGCACCGTCCTGTTCCTGGCACGGCTGCTGGATACGCTGCAGGACCCCTGGCTCGGCCGCCTGATGGACCGCCGATCTGCCCGTGGCTGGAATCTGCTAATGGGCGGATCGGCAGTATTGTTGAGCGCGACGATGGCGGCCCTGTTGATCCCGCCCGAAGGGCTCGACCGCTTCGGCCTCGCCGCCTGGCTCGCGGTCCTCCTGGCACTTACCTACACCCTGCACAGCCTGATCAACATCACCTATCTGGCCTGGGGCGCACGATTGTCCGACCGGCCGCAGCTTCGCACGCGAGTGACTGCCTGGCGGGAGGGTGCCGGCCTGCTCGGCGTGATCATTGCCAGCGTGCTGCCCGCGACACTGGCAGCGAGGTACGGCATGGCAGCCGCGCTCGGCATATTCGCCGTGACTTTCGCGCTGTTGCTGGGCATCGGCACCAGCACGCTGCTATTCGCAGCGCCAAGACCACAGCGTGAGCCGCCTGCTCCATCGCCAGGCAGCGGTCGGCCGCTGCGAAACCCGGCGTTCCGATGGCTGGCCGGCGTGTATTTCATCAATGCGGTGGCGGTGGCGATTCCTGCCACGCTGGCGCTGTTCTTCATCGCTGATCGCCTGCAACTGACGAACCTGACGGGCCTGTTCCTGGCGCTGTATTTCGCCAGCGGGGCGCTGGGCCTGCCGCTGTGGACCCGCCTGGCAGATCGGCTGGGCAAGTGGCAGAGCTGGCGAATCGGCATGCTCACCGCCTGCGCCGCCTTCATCTGGGCGGTGCTGCTCGAACCCGGCTCCGCCTGGGCCTATGCCGGCGTTTGCCTGATGTCCGGTCTCGCCCTGGGCGCGGACCTGGCGCTGCCGCCAGCACTGCTCGCCGACATCATCCCGCCCGATCAACGCGACTCCACCGCTGCCTATTTCGGCCTGTGGAGTCTGCTCGGAAAGTTGGCGCTGGCGCTTGCCGGCCTTGCTCTGCCGCTTCTGGCCTTGACGAACTATCAGCCTGGCTCGCCGGCTGGCTGGAATCTCGCCCTGGTCTACGCCGGGCTGCCCTGCCTGCTGAAACTGCTGGCGGCGCGGCTGCTCACATCCATGCCCAATGGAGAACCGACACCATGAAAAAGATAATGATCCTGGCTTTTTGTCTGTTGCTGCTGAGCTGTACCGCCGTCGACGTCGAACGCTACCGCAACGAGACACCCCAGCTGGACATGCGTGACTACTTCGTCGGCCGGCTCGATGCCTGGGGCATGTTCCAGAAGCGCTCCGGCGAAGTGGTCAAGCGTTTCCATGTGGCGCTCACCGGCAGCCTCGATGGCGACAGGCTGATTCTCGACGAGCGCTTCCGCTACAGCGACGGCACCACCCAGCGGCGCGTCTGGACGCTGACGGAAACCAGCCCCGGCAGCTGGCGCGGCACCGCCGCCGATGTCGTAGGCGAGGCGCGTGGCGAGGTCGTCGGCAACACCCTGCACTGGCGCTACGTGCTGAGCCTGCCGGTGGATGACAAGGTATACGAGGTCGACATGGACGACTGGATGTACCTGATCGACGAGGACACCCTGGCCAATCGCTCGTTCATGAGCAAGTTCGGCGTCGAAGTCGGCCAGGTGACGCTGTTCTTCCGCAAACGGAACGACTGAGCAGCGCATCGCCTGCTTGCGGCAAGGCACTGATCGAGCCAAGTTGTTCTAGAATGCGCCGCATGCCCCTTCAGGATGTCGTCACATGATCAATGCCAAGCTGCTGCAACTGGTTATCGAAGCCTCCAACGACGGGATCGTGGTCGCCGAGCAGGAAGGCGACGACAACATCCTGATCTACGCCAACCCGGCGTTCGAGCGGCTGACCGGTTACGCAGTCGATGACATCCTCTATCGCGACTGCCGTTTCCTGCAGGGCGAAGACCGTGACCAACCAGCGCTCCAGGCTATCCGCGAGGCCGTCAAGAGCAACCGGCCGTGCCGCCAGATCATCCGCAACTACCGCAAGGACGGCACGCCATTCTGGAACGAGCTGTCGATCACGCCGGTATTCAACGAGGCGGATCAGCTGACCTATTTCATCGGCATCCAGAAGGACGTCACCACGCAAGTCGATGCCTTGCAGCGGGTCGAAGCGCTCGAAGCCGAGATCCGCGAGCTCAGGTTGCAGCTCGCCCGGTCCCAGACAGACTGATCAGCACCGGTCGGCCGCCTCACGCGCTGAGCGTCCTATGTACAGACTCCCGGGGCCGTTACCGTCGGGCCGACTGATTGTGCAATACTGGCAAACCGCCATTTCACCACTCCTGTTGTGGGCATTGCGCTCTGGGATGATGTCTTGACCATAAATGCCGTTGTTGAAAACGCGGTCACGCTGCTCGCGCTGTGCTGGCTGCTCGCATTTACCACCCGCAACTGGAACCAGAGCAGACAGCTCTCTACCAGGCTGCTCGCCGGACTCTGGTTCGGCAGCGCCTGCATTTTCGGCATGCTGACCACCAGTGTCGGCCAGACCGAGATCGTCGTAGACGCCCGTACCGTGGTGCTGAGCATGGCGGGCCTGTTCGGCGGACCACTGGTAGCCGGCATCGCCGGTATTCTCGCGGCCGGCTATCGCCTGTGGATGGGCGGACCGGGCGTCGTTCCGGGGCTCGCCAACATCCTGCTCCCGATCCTGCTCGGGCTTGCCTACCGATACGCTTACCGTCGGCGCTTGCTCGGCATCGGGTTCTGGCAGCTACTGGGGTTCGGTCTGCTGCTGCACTTGGCCATGCTGGGACTGGTCGCATTGCTGCTGCCCAACCCGCTGGGCGTCGCTGCAGTGAAGGAAATCGCCCTTGTGGTGCTGCTGACCCTGCCGCTGGCGACCGCAATCCTCGGCGTGCTGCTCGACGATCTGCTCGAACGGGATCGGACCGAACAGGCACTGAGAGAAAGCGAAGCAAGGCTGCGGGCCATTGCCGAAGCCATCCCCGATCCCCTGCTGGTGATCGATGAAGACGGCCGCTGCGTCGATATCATCTGTTCCGAGCGCAACGCGCTGTATAGCGATGCCAGCCTGTTGCTGCACAAGAGCCTGCAGGACGTGCTGCCGCAAGCCGAAGTGCGCCGCTTTCGCGACTTCATCCAGCAGACGCTCGACAGCCATGCGCCGCAGTTGATCGAATACAGCCTGCCGACTCGGGTCGGCCAACGGACATTCGAAGGCCGCGCGCTGCCGCTGGAACAGCCATGCGGCGAGAAGCGTGCAGTGGTCTGGCTGAGCCGCGATATCACCGAACGAGTGAATACCGAGCTGGAGCGCAGGATCGCCGCGATCGCCTTCGAGTCGCAGCAAGGCATGCTGATCACCGATGCGCAGAATCACATCCTGCGGGTCAACGGTGCGTTCAGTCGAATCAGTGGCTACAGCGCCGAAGAAGCCATCGGCAAGACCACCGCCCTGCTCGCATCCGGCAAGCACGATTCCGAGTTCTACCGCGCCATGTGGTCAAGCATCGCGACTACCGGCGTCTGGGAAGGAGAAATCTGGAACCGTCGCAAGAACGGCGACATCTTCCCCGAGTGGCTGACGATCAGCACGGTACGCAACGCCGAAGGCGAGGTCAGCCACTATGTCGCGGCATTCACCGATATCACCGATCGCAAGATGGCCGAAGAGCGCATTCACAACCTGGCGTTCTACGACCCGCTCACCGGCCTGCCCAACCGTCGGCTGCTGCTGGATCGGCTGCACCAGGCGATAGCGGCCAGCCGACGCAGCAGCCAGCTCGGCGCGCTGATGTTCATCGACCTCGACAACTTCAAGAACATCAACGATCTGCATGGACACCAGACCGGCGATCAGGTCCTGCGTATCGCGGCCGAACGCCTGCAGAACGACGTGCGCGGCAGCGATACCGTGGCTCGCCAGGGGGGCGACGAGTTCGTGGTGATGATCGAGAACCTCGGCTTCGACCCGCTACGGGCAGCGTCCCGGGCCGAGCACGTCGGCATGAAGCTACTCGACTCGCTGGACAGGCCGTACCGCGTCGACGACCTCCGCCTGTACAGCAGCGCGAGTATCGGCGTGGTGCTGTTCGGCGCGGAGGTCAGCAGCAGCGACGAATTGATGAAACGCGCCGACATGTCGATGTACGAAGCCAAGATATCCGGCAAGAATGCACTGCGCTTCTTCGACCCACGCATGCAACTGGCGGTACAGGAGCGCCTGCGACTGGAGGATGAAATTCGCCAGGGGCTGAACAACGGCGAATTCGTGCTGCACTTCCAGCCACAACTGGAACAGAACGACGGCATCGTCGGCGCAGAAGCACTGGTGCGCTGGCAGCACCCACGACGCGGCCTGCTGGCACCGGGCGCGTTCATCGCTCAGGCCGAACAGGCCGGGCTTATCCACCTGCTGGATCAACAGGTGCTGCGCAAGGCGTGCGACCAATTGGCCCAGTGGGCGAAAGCGCCGGCATTCGCCGAACTCACACTGTCGGTCAATCTCAGTGCGCACCTGTTGTATCAGGACAACTTCATAGACAGCCTGCTCGAACTGCTGCAAGGCAGCGGCGCCAATCCGGCCAGGCTCAAGCTCGAGCTGACCGAAACACTGCTACTGGACAACATGCCCGAGGCCATCGCGCGGATGAAGCTACTCAAGCAGCACGGCATCCGCTTCGCCATCGACGATTTCGGTACGGGCTACTCCTCGATGAGCTACCTTCAGCAACTTCCTCTCGACCAGTTGAAGATCGATCAGACCTTCACTCGCCGCCTGCCCGGTGATGCCAGCAGCCTGACCATCGTTCGCGCCATCTGCGCGCTGGCCACCGGATTGGGCCTGGAAGTGATTGCCGAGGGCGTCGAAAACGCCGCCCAGCACGAGATGCTGCTCAGCAATGGCTGCCATCATTACCAGGGTTATCTGTTCGGCAAGCCGCTTCCGCTCAGCGAGTTCGAACGAATGGTTCTCGACCAGACAAGATGAACGGCAGATACCTGCCAGGAGGAAGGCGCCCGCAGACGCGCCGTCTCCTCCAGCAGATCAAAGCGCCAGCGGTGCGCGGTTGCAGAGCGTGACCAGCGCCTGCACCCAGTCTTCGTGGGTATTCAGGCAAGGCACCAGCACCAGTTCCTCGCCCCCGGCTTCGACGAACTGCTCGCGGCCACGGTCGCCGATTTCTTCCAGCGTTTCGATGCAGTCGGAAACGAAGGCCGGGCACATCACCAGCAACCTCTTCACGCCCTGCCCGGCCAGCTCGTCCAGACGCGTTTCGGTATAGGGCTCGATCCATTTGGCCCGCCCCAGGCGCGACTGGAAGGAAACCGACCACTGATCGTCACGCAACCCGGCCCGGGCCGCGAAACCCGCCGCCGTGCGCATGCACTGCGCGCGATAACAACCGGCCAGCACTTCACCTTCGGCGCGCTGACAACAATCGTCACGCTTGAGACAGTGCGAGCCCGTCGGATCGGTCTTGTGCAGGTGGCGCTCGGGCAGTCCATGAAAACTCAGCAGCAGATGGTCGAACGGCTGCTGCAGATGCGGCCTGGCGCTGGCGGCCAGTGCTTCGAGGTATTCCGGCTGGTCATAGAAGGGCTGCAGGATCGACAACTGCACGCCCAGCCCGCGTTCGCGGATGACCCGCCGTGCCTCCTCGATGACCGTGGTGGTGGTGCTGTCGGCAAACTGCGGATACAGCGGCGCAAGCGTCACCTGGGTGATGCCCTGCCCGGCCAGGCGCGTCAGGGTGTTTTCGATGGATGGCTCGCCATAGCGCATCGCCAGCTCGACCGGGCCTTTTGTCCAGTGTGGACGTACCGCCTCCTGCAGCCGCCGACTGAGCACCACCAGCGGCGAACCTTCGGGCCACCAGATCGAGGCGTAGGCATGCGCGGACTGCTCGGGGCGCTTGACCAGGATCAGCGAGACCAGCAGACGTCGCAGCGGCCAAGGCAGATCGACCACGTAGGGATCCATCAGGAACTGATTGAGGTAACGGCGCACATCGGCGACTTCCGTGGAGGCTGGCGAACCCAGATTGACCAATAACAACGCCTGCTCTGTCATGCAACTTTCCTGACTACTGTTTTAAGGATGGCGCCCCGCTGCAAGCGGCAGGCGCGCTATTTTCACACAGGGTGCCGCCTTCAGCGATGCGTCAATAGGTCGGCCAGGGCCTGGTCCAGATCATCGAACCGGAAGCGGTAACCCTCGCCCAAAAGCCGCTGCGGCATGGCGTGCTGGCCACCGAGCAACAGCCCTGCCAGTTCGCCAAGGGACGTCTTCAACAGCACCGCCGGCACCGGCAGCAGTGTCGGGCGATGCAGGCATCGACCGAGGCTGCGCGTGAAATCGCCATTGCGCACCGGCGTCGGCGCACAGGCATTGTAGGGGCCGCTGGCCGCCGGTTGCCGCAGAAGAAAATCAATCAGGCCGATTTGATCCTCGATATGAATCCAGGGCATCCACTGCCGCCCATCGCCCAGGCGTCCACCCAGACCCAGCCGAAACACCGGCAACAGCCGCTGAAGAAAGCCGCCGTCGTGGGCCAGCACCAGTCCGGTGCGGACCAGAGCTACACGTATTCCCAGCACCGCCACTTCCATGGCGCGCTCTTCCCAGGCGTTGCACAGCTGGCTGGCGAAGTCTGCCGATACCGGCTGATCGGCTTCGCTCAAGCGATGCTCGCCGCCATCGCCGTACCAGCCCACCGCCGAACCGGAAATCATCACCGCAGGCTTCTGCTCGCGCTTGCCCAGCCACTCGACCAGCTGTTCGGTGAGCTTCACCCGGCTGTCCCACAGCAGCGCCTTGCGTGATTTGGTCCAGGGCCGGTCGGCGATCGGTGCTCCGGCCAGGTTGACCACAGCGTCCAGCATCAGCGTATCGAGTTGCTGCAGGCTGCCTATGCCCTGCACCTGCGAGCCACACAGCTGGGCAACACGGTCCGGTGTACGGCTCCACACCCACAGTCGATGTCCATCCGCCAGCCAACGCCGACACAGCGCACGGCCAATCAATCCGGTACCGCCAGTCAACAAGATGTTCATGGTGAGCTCCCGATGCGATGCAGCTGCGCGAATGGCCGCAGTTGCATTCAGCATACACCTATACATGCAAATGCGGCTGTACAGCCAACCGCCCCATGGATTGCCCCCGCGGGCGCTCGCCTTGGCAAGCTGATGCCGCGACGAGCTTCATCGCCAACAACCCTGAACAGCCGGCAGGCCGCACAGATTAGCCATGACGACAAGCATTTTGTACAGGAAACCCAACTTACTTGTACATCTATTATTGACTTGTACAAGATGTGCAATATGATGGCTCCAAGTTGTACATAAAATCGATTTGTACAAGATGAGGTTTCCACCATGCACACCACCCTCCCTACGCCAAAGATCGGTATTAGCGCCTGCCTGCTGGGCAACCCGGTGCGTTTCAACGGTGGACACAAGGAATCACGCCTGTGCAGCGAAACCCTGGCACAGCATTTCGAATTCGTACCGGTATGCCCTGAAGTCGCCATCGGCCTCGGCACACCACGCGAGCCGATCCGGCTGGTGGGCGACACGGCTTCACCCAGAGCGGTGGGCACCGTGCGCCCTCAGCTGGACGTAACCGATGCCCTGGCCGCATACGGCCGACAGATAGCCGAACAGTTGCATGACATCAGCGGCTACATCCTGATGCAGAAGTCGCCTTCCTGCGGCATGGAGCGTGTGAAGGTCTATGCCACGAACGGTCATACCTTGCCCGGCGGCGGTACCGGCGTGTTCGCTCAGGCACTGATGCAGGCGCGGCCGGATCTGCCGATAGAAGAAGACGGCCGCCTGAACGACGCCGTGCTGCGCGAGAACTTCCTTACCCGGGTCTACGCCTACGCCGACTGGCAACGTCTGCTCCAGGGCGGCCTGACGCGCAAGGCCATCGTCGATTTCCATTCCCGCTACAAGTACCAGCTGATGGCCAGCAACCCCCAGCAATACAAGGAGCTGGGCAGGCTGGTAGCCAACCTGGCCGAGCGCTCCCTGGACGAATTCGCTGTGCGGTACTTCAGCCAGATGATGCAGGCGTTGAAGAAGCCTGCCACCCGTGGCACCCACTGCAACGTGCTGCTGCACCTGAGCGGCTACCTGAAGGACGCGCTGGGCCAGGAAGATCGCCGCGAGATGCGCCACCTCATCGATCAATACCGCGCCGGGGTGATTCCGCTGGTGGTGCCGCTGACGCTGCTCAAACACCACTTCCGCCGCCATCCCGATCACTACATCGCACGCCAGGCCTACCTGCAGCCACACCCCGAGAGCCTGAGCCTGCGCAATGGAATCTGACCATGTTCGAATCACATGACGAGGCACAGTCGACTGCTGACGGACTTCTTCCCATCCGCGAAGTCGCGCGCCTGACCGGCGTCAACGCCGTGACCTTGCGTGCGTGGGAACGCCGTTACGGGCTGATCGTGCCGCTTCGCACGCCCAAGGGCCATCGGTTGTACGAACAGGCGCACATCCAGCGTATCCGCGACATTCTCGTCTGGCTCAATCGCGGTGTAGCGGTCAGCCAGGTAAAGCCTCTGCTCGATACCGGCCTGCCGCAGGAACTGCCCAGGCAGAATCAGTGGACCGAGCTGCTGGAGGAACTGCTGCAGGCCATCGAGCGCCATAGCGAGCGCAGCCTGGACGATGCCTTCAACCGTGCCATGGCGCTGTATCCACCGCGCACGCTCTGCCAACACCTGCTTCATCCGTTGCTCGAGCTGCTCGACCAACGCTGGCAGGGCCAGTACGGGGCCGCGCTGGAGCGCGCGATGGTTCACTCCTGGCTGCGCAGCAAACTGGCTACACGCATCTATTTCAACAATCGCCAGCAGTCCGGCCGCCCGCTGCTGCTGGTCAACCTCGACGAACAATCCTTCACTCCCGGCCTGTGGATCACCGCCTGGCTCGTGTCCAGCGCGGACTGTCCGGTGGACATCGTCGAATGGCCGGTGCCGCTCAACGAACTGAGCCTGGCAACGGAGCGCATCCGGCCACGCGGTGTGCTGCTGTATGCCGACCATGCGCTGCCCGGCGACTGTCTGCAACGCCAGCTGCCACGCCTGCTCGAGCACAATGCCGCGCCCCTGCTGCTCGCGGGCCCGGCCGCCCATATCCATGCGCTGGAACTGCGCCGGCACCGCGAACTGCTGCTGGCAGACGACCCATTCGAGGCACTGCAGCAGCTGCACGAAGCCGGCCTCCTGCCGGGCAATGAAGAGAGAGCATCATGACCCAGCTGCTTTGGCTGCGCAGCGATTTGCGCATGAGCGACAACACCGCGCTCGCCGCGGCGATGGCGAGCGGACCGACCGTGGCGCTCTACGTGATCACGCCCTGCCAGTGGCTCGCCCATGACGATGCGCCATGCAAGGTGGATTTCTGGCTGCGCAACCTTGCCGAGCTGTCGGAGCAACTGCGCACACTCAATGTCCCGCTGCTGATCCGCGAGGTCGATGACTGGTCGGCCGTCGCCAATGCCCTGCTGAAGGTATGCCGCCAGCTCGGCGTGCAAGGCGTGCACTTCAACGACGAGTATGGTGTCAACGAACAGCGCCGAGACCAGGCGGTGACCAGGCTCCTGGAAGACGCCGGGATTGGCGTACGCCGCCATCTGGACCAGCTGCTGTTCGCTCCAGGCACCCTGCTGACCCAGTCGGGCAGCTACTTCAAGGTCTTCGGGCAGTTCCGCAAGGCCTGCCTGTCGCGCCTGGAGATATCGTTACCGGCTTGCCAGCCGATACCCGCCCCGCAGGCGCCATTGCCTGTCGACAGTGACCAGGTCCCTGTCGAGGTTTCCGGCTTCGCGCCACCGAGCGACTACTTGCGTGCGCTCTGGCCCGCGGGGGAAACCTTTGCCCAACGCCGCCTGGCTGCGTTCGTCGACGATGATCTGGAACAGTACCACCAGCGCCGCGACCTGCCGGCCGAACCGGGCACCAGCCAGCTGTCCGCCTACCTTGCTACAGGCGTGATCTCCATCCGCCAGTGCCTGCACGCAGCGCTGGCGCACAACCAGGGCGAACTGGATAGCGGCAGCACGGGCGCCACGACCTGGATCAACGAACTGCTCTGGCGCGAGTTCTACAAGCACATCCTGGTGGGCTATCCGCGGGTGTCGATGCACCGTGCCTTCCGTGCCGAAACCGAAGCGCTGCCGTGGCGCCACGCACCGGACGAACTGGCCGCCTGGCAGGAAGGACGCAGCGGCTTTCCCATCGTCGACGCCGCCATGCGCCAGCTGCGCGAAACCGGCTGGATGCACAACCGCCTGCGCATGGTCGTTGCCATGTTCCTCAGCAAGAACCTGCTGATCGACTGGCGCGAAGGCGAACACTGGTTCATGCGCCAGTTGATCGATGGCGACCTGGCCGCCAACAATGGTGGCTGGCAATGGAGCGCATCCACCGGAACCGATTCGGTACCCTACTTCCGCCTGTTCAACCCGATCAGTCAGTCACAGCGTTTCGATCCGGATGGACAATTCCTGCGTCGCTGGCTGCCGGAACTGCGGCACCTGGGCAAACGCGAGATCCACAATCCTTCGGCGCAGCAGGGCCTGTTCGGCGCGCCGAACTATCCGAAACCGATCGTCGATCTCGGCAAGAGCCGCGCCCGGGCCCTGGACGCCTTCCGCAATCTGCCGGAGGGCCGCCCATGAGCAGTTTCCTGCATCGTTTCGCCAGCGATTTCGCCAGCCTGGATGCGACCAACCTCGAGCGTCTGGCGGACCTCTACAGCGCCGATGTGCATTTCACCGATCCGCTGCACGAGGTACGCGGGCTGGATGAACTGCAGCGCTACTTCAGCGAGCTGTATGCCAGCGTCCAGCAGTTGCACTTCGAGTTCATCGGCCACGACCAGGTCTGCGAAGGCCAGGGCTACCTGCGCTGGATCATGAGCTATCGCCACCCACGGTTGAACGGCGGAGCCCTGATCAGTCTCGAGGGCTGTTCGCTGCTGCGCTGGAATGCCGAGGGTAAGGTGGAGCGGCACCTCGACTACTTCGACGCCGGAGCCCTGATCTACCAGCATGTGCCGTTGCTCGGCACGGCCATCCGCTGGTTGCAGCGGAGGCTCGCATGAACCTCTCGCGGCGAATCTGGCTGACCGGCGCCAGCAGTGGCATCGGCCAGGAACTGGCACGCGTGCTGCTGGCCGAGGGGCATTGCCTTGTACTGTCGGCGCGCCGCGCCGGGCCTTTGCATGCATTTGCCAGACGCTATCCAGGGCAGGTTCTGGTACTGCCCGGCGATCTCGCCGACCCCGCGCAGGTGCGCAGCATCGGTGCGGCCATCGAATCGCACTGGGGCGCGCTGGACAGCGTGATCCTCAACGCCGGAACCTGTGAATACATCGACAGCCGGCATTTCGAAGCGGCACTGCTGGAGCGCGTGCTGCAGACCAACCTGCTGGCCGCCGGATATTGCATCGAAGCCGCGCTGCCCTTGCTGCGTCGGGGCGTTCGACCACATCTGGTCGGCATCGGGAGTTCGGTCACCTGGCTACCGCTGCCACGCGCCGGCGCCTACGGCGCCTCGAAAGCGGCGTTGCGCTATTTGCTCGAATCGCTGCGCCTGGATCTGGCCGGCGAAGGTATCGACGTAACCCTGGTCAGCCCGGGCTTCGTCGATACCCCGCTGACCCGCCGCAACGACTTTCCGATGCCCCTGCGCTGGCCGGTAGACAAGGCCGCACGGCATATCGCCAGACACCTGGAGCGGCGCCCGCTGAACATCAACTTTCCCCGCTCGTTCACCGGTGCGCTACGTCTGCTTTCACTACTGCCCGCACGCCTGCAATTCGCCCTGGGCCGGCGCATGGCACGCGCGCAAATCAAGGAAGGATAACCATGAAGATCGCCATCATCGGCAGCGGTATCGCTGGTCTCACCTGTGCGCACCTGCTGCACCACCGGCATCAGGTCGCCGTCTTCGAGTCAGCCAGCTGGATCGGTGGCCACACGCATACGGTCGACGTCCATGTGCACGGCCGGGACTATGCCGTGGACACCGGGTTCATCGTCTTCAACGACTGGACCTATCCCAACTTCATCCGGCTGCTGGGCAAACTCGGCGTGCGCTACAAGCCGACCGAGATGAGCTTCTCGGTCAGCGATCCGCACAGCGAACTGGAATACAACGGACACAATCTCAACAGTCTCTTCGCGCAGCGCAGCAATCTGTTCTCACCAGCATTCTGGGGCATGATCCGCGACATCCTTCGCTTCAACCGTGAAGCATTGGATGACTATCACAGCGGTCGCATCGGCACGCATGTGACGCTCGGCAGCTATCTGCAACTGGGGCGTTACAGCCAGCGCTTCATCGATCACTACATCGTGCCCATGGGCGCCGCGATCTGGTCGATGTCGCTGGACGACATGCTTGAGTTCCCGCTTGAATTCTTCATCCGCTTTTTCAAGAACCACGGCCTGCTCTCGGTGAACAGCCGCCCGCAGTGGTACGTAGTCGAGGGCGGCTCCAGGGCCTATGTGTCACCGCTGACGCAGGGTTTCAGCCAGCATATCCGCGTCAACTGCCCGGTGTACGAAGTGCTGCGCGACGCCCATGGCGTGACGTTGCACAGTCCGGCAGGCTCCGAACGCTTCGACAAGGTGATCTTCGCCTGCCACAGCGACCAGGCCCTGCGCCTGCTCGCCGGACCGAGTCGTGCAGAACGGGACATCCTCGGAGCCATCCGCTACGCCAGCAACGACGTGGTGCTGCACACCGACAGCCGCCTGCTGCCCGAACGCCGGCGAGCCTGGGCCAGCTGGAACTATCGCCTTGGCGGGCCACGCGAGCAGCCCGCCGCGGTGACCTATAACATGAACATCCTGCAAGGCATCGCTGCGCCGGAAACATTCTGCGTCAGCCTCAACCAGACCCAGGCCATCGACCCCGAGCGGATTCTCGCCCGCTTCACCTACGACCACCCGCAGTTCAGCCTGGCGGGTATCGCCGCCCAGGCCCGCGCCGACGAGCTGCTGGGCGCCAATCACAGCTATTTCTGCGGTGCCTACTGGGGCAGCGGCTTCCATGAAGACGGTGTGCTCAGCGCTCTGCGCGTCGCCAGCGCATTCGGGGAATCCCTGTGAACGGCGCCATCGAGCACAGCGCGCTGTACCGCGGCTGGGTGCAGCACCGCCGGTTCGCTCCGCGCGCGCATGCGTTCAGCTATCGCATGGGGTTGCTGTACCTGGATCTGGCCGAACAGGACGCGGTGCTCGGTCTTTCCCCCTTCAGTGGCCGGAGTCGCTTCGCACCCTTTTCCTTTCGCGAGAGCGACTACCTGCCGCACTACACCGGTCAGGGAATGCGCCTGGCCGACGCCGTGCGCCAGCAGGTCAGCGAGGCGCTGGGGCGGCCGGTCCGCGGTGCCGTGCGCCTGCTGACCCAACCACGCAGTTGGGGCCTTTGCTTCAACCCGGTCAGCTTCTTCTACTGCTTCGACGAGCAGGAGCAACTGGCTGCCGTGCTCTGCGAGGTCAGCAACACGCCCTGGCGCGAGCGCTATCACTATGTCTTGCCGGCCAGCGGCAATCGCAACCTGCGCTGCTCGGTGGCCAAGACCTTTCACGTCTCGCCGTTCCTGCCGGGGGACCTGGAGTACCGCATGCGTTTCAACCCGCCCGGGCGACGGATCGGTGTGCACATGGAGGACTGGCAAGGCGAGCGCAAGCTGTTCGACGCCACCCTCGGCCTGCAGCGCGAGTCGCTGTCAGGCAGCGCCGTGCACCGCTACCTGCTGGGTTTTCCCTGGATGACCGCCAAGACCCTGCTCGCCATCTACTGGCAGGCGTTGCGCCTGCTGCTCAAGCGCACCCCGATCTTCACCCACCAGCCCGCATCGGCCCCTTACGGACTGGCCGTCACCCAACCAAACGGAGCCCGTCATGAAAAGCCCTAGCCTGACCGTCAAAGCCCATCCGCTGGCCGGCCTGGGACTGGCCAGCGGCCTGCTGCGTCGCAGCGTGCTGCGCCAGCTCGAAAAGCTGCGTCACGGCCAGCTGACGCTGATATACGGCGATGTTCGCCAGCAGTTCGGTGACCCGGCCAGTGCGCTTGAGGCAGAAATCCACTTGCTCGACGACGCCGCCTGGGGCCTGATCGCCGCTCGTGGCTCGATCGGCGCAGGCGAAGCCTACATCCATGGCCACTGGCACAGCCCGGACCTGACGGCAGTGATTCGCCTGTTCGTCGCCAACCTGGACGTTCTGGACAGCATCGAGCGCGGCAGCCTGGCGCTGTTCGGCCAACCGGTGATCAAGGCCCTGCACTGGCTCAACCGCAATACCCGGGCCGGCTCGCAGCGCAACATCGCCGCCCATTACGACCTCGGCAACGAGCTGTTCGAGCTGTTTCTCGACCCAACCATGATGTACTCGGCAGCGATGTTCGCCAGCCCCGAACAGGATCTGGAACAGGCCCAGTTGCACAAGCTCGAGCGCATCTGCGAAAAGCTCGACCTGCAGCCTGAGGATCATCTGCTGGAGATCGGCACCGGTTGGGGCAGCATGGCGCTCTATGCCGCTACCCATCGCGGCTGCCGGGTGACCACCACCACGCTGTCGCGCGAACAGTTCGCCTACACCCAGCGGCGCATCGAAGAACAGGGTCTGCAGGACCGCATCACCCTGTTGCTCAAGGACTATCGCGATCTCGACGGTCAGTTCGACAAGCTGGTGTCCATCGAGATGATCGAGGCGGTCGGCCACGACTTCCTGCCGACCTACTTCCGCCAGTGCTCGCGGCTGCTCAAGGACGACGGGCTGATGCTGCTGCAGGCCATCACCATTCGCGACCAGCGCTACGAACAGGCGCGGCGCAACGTCGATTTCATTCAGCGCTACATCTTCCCCGGCGGCGCCCTGCCCTCGCTGCAACGCATGCTCAACGTCGCATCGCAGGACACCGACATGAACCTGTTGCACATGGAGGATTTCGGCGAGCACTACGCGCGCACCCTGCGTCTGTGGCAAGAGAACTTCCGCCGCGCCCGCGGCGAGCTGGAACAGCACGGCTACGACGACTACTTCTACCGGCTCTGGGAGTTCTACCTTTGTTACTGCGAAGGCGGCTTTCTGGAGCGTGCCATCGGCACCGCGCATTTGCTGCTGGCCAAGCCGGGCGCCCGGCGCAAACCGTTGTACACGGTCGCTGCCCAAGCGCTCTGCTAGGTTCTGTACGAAAAGCCGTCGAGCGAAGGTCAGGCGAGGCAAAAACGGGGGAGGAAGCGGAGTTTACGTTGCTGAAAATGAGCATTCCGAACCCGTTTTTAACGAAGCATCACCCAGCGCAGGCATTTTCGTACAGAGCCTAACGCGGGGGCTATCAGCGCGTCGTGACTGAGGCGGAGACCCGGCCTCAGCGTTGCCAGCCATGGCCAGCCGAGCTGCCGATGACCTCGGCACTGAACCGCTCGAAGGCTTCACAGACCGCCGCGACCAGCAGCCGCGCCCGTGGCGGTATGTGCAACCCGCTTTCGCCCAGCACGATCACGCCCTCGGCATGCAGCCGCCGCAGCGCAGGCCAGTGCCGCGCATAGCGCTGGCGGACATCCACCCCGCTCTGCCTGCCGAGCGCGTCGAAGTCCACCTCGAAGGTGCAGAGCAGACGCTCGAACAGCGCGCGGTGCAGTCGATCCAGATGTGCCGGCTGCAGCCCGCAACTGCTGGGCAACTGGCCCTGCTCGAGCGCCCGCTGGTAGGCGTGCAGCGTATCGGCGTTGCGGCAGTACAGATCGCCGACCCGGCTGACCGCGCCGACCCCCAGCCCCAGGTGATCGCAGTCGCCGTGCAGGCTGTAGCCAGCGATGTCGTGGTGCAGGGCACCGGTTTCCTGGGCCATCGCCAGGTCGTCGTGCGGCAGGACGAACTTGCCGAGGCCGATGTAGCGATAGCCGGCGGCGCTGAGCTGCTCGACACCATGGCGATACATTGCCAGGGTATCGCCCAGCGAGGCCAATCCCAGCCGCGCGCCGCCTGCCTGCGTCACGTCGCGGTAGTCGAACATCGTCACCTGGTCGGGCGCCAGCTCGATGATCGAAGCCAACTTGCGGGCGAAACTCGTCGGGGTCTGCCAGGAGCGTCCGTAGCCGAGGTCCAGATTCACCGCACGGTAATGCAGCGCATGCGCCGCCTCGACTACCGCACGAATGCGCGCCGAGCTGCGAAAGTACGCCACCGTGCCGCCATCGTCCGCACCCAGGTCGGGCACGCCGACGCTGAGCTGGTTGAAGCCCAGCTCGTGCAAGGCGCCGATCAGTGGCCAGTCGGCGTGCGCCAATTCGATTCTGGCGGTGTAACTGGCCGCGCCACCTTCGGCGAAGTGAAAGCTCGTCTTGAGCAGCGCCACCAGCCTGCGCAACGCGTCGATACCCAGCGTGCCAACGCTCAGTTGCAGTTGCATCAGCTGCTGCGATTGTCCGACGTGACAACCGAGCTGCTCGATTTCCCGCGCCAGGCGCGACTGGTAGGCGGCCGACTCGTCCGCCCGCATGCGCACACCGCCGGGCTGCTGGATAGCCAGGGACAACGGACGTTCGGCGCGCCGGCTTTCACGCATCGCGCGCAACAGATCCAGCGGCGCGATACGGTCCTTGAAATCGAACGCAGCGGGATAGCTGCAATGCAGCTGCCCGATGTGCCCATGGCGCTGGACCAGGCCGTCGTCCCAGTACACTGAGCCAAGCATAGAAGCCTCCCGGCATCGAATATCGCTGTAGCATCATCCCGGAGCCGCCGCGGGCGGCGTTGACTCCCGTCAAGGACGTGACAAATGGCTCCAGCACTCAGCCGGACGGTTGGAATCCGGGGTTGCCATGGCCTTGCGTCAGCGCCTGTCCCGGCGACGCTTTGGAAAGTCCGTAACGGGTGGTATTGGTAGACCCTTATAAGCCTGACAGGAGCCGATCGTGATCCCAGCCGCCCTGCTCGCCGCCATGCGTTCGGCAGCCCACACCGTCGTCTTTACCGGTGCCGGCGTCTCCGCCGAGAGCGGCATCCCCACCTTTCGCGATGCCTTGACCGGCCTGTGGGAGCGCTTCGACCCGACGGCCCTGGCAACGCCGGATGCCTTCCGCCGCGATCCGGCGCTGGTCTGGGGCTGGTACGAATGGCGGCGCATGCGCGTACTCCAGGCGCAACCGAACCCCGCGCATCTGGCCATCGCCGAGCTGGCCCGGCATGTACCGAGACTGACGCTGATCACGCAGAACGTCGATGACCTGCATGAGCGCGCCGGTAGCCGCGAGGTGATCCACTTGCACGGCAGCCTGCATGCGCCGCGTTGCTTCGCCTGCTCGCGTCCAGCCGCCGAGCCGCTGCCCGCCGCCAACGAGCCGGACGCCGGCCGCCGTGTAGAGCCGCCGCGTTGCGCGCACTGCGGCGGACGACTGCGCCCTGGCGTCGTCTGGTTCGGCGAGAATCTTCCGGTCGCTGCACTGAACGCCGCATTCCAGGCTGCCAGCGAATGCGACCTGCTGCTGGCGGTCGGCACCTCCGGTGTGGTCTATCCCGCTGCGGACATACCGCGTGTGGCCAGGGATGCCGGCGCTACGGTGATCCACATCAATCCCCAGGGCGAGCCCCCCCCTGAGCGAGCGCGAGCATCTGCTTGCCCTGCCCGCTGGCGAGGTCCTGCCGCTGCTGGTCAGCGAGGCCTTTGCTGCCCGATAGCCGCTGCCCGGGCAGATCCCAGAGGCCGGACGCTTTGTCCCCTGAGCGCGCCCACGCCTTCTCTGCCGACCTCTGCTGACTGCCCCAAAGCAGGGATCGCGTAAGCCTAGTCGCACCGTTCTGGTTCAGTCTCGCCTCAGGCCACCCCCTCGGCACTCACCACCGGCAAACCTGAAGCGAAACGCGAGCAGCCCTCGATACCGCGCCATAGCGCCCGTCGACGCCAGGCAAATGGCCTCACCGCAGGATCTGGCACGCAAACTGCAATTTCCCTGGCAAAACCTGTCGCAGCGCGGCAGGACGTCCCAGGCGGTCAGCGGCGACCGCCAGCCAACAGGCGCGGGACCTGGGTGCAGCAGGCAACGATGCCTGACCAGCCACCCCCACACATCACTAATTACCAGGCAAAGGCGCCTGGAGCTGATACCAGCTCCAGGCGCCTTTTTGCGTTTTGCCGGCCGCGTGCCGCAGCAGCTCGACTGAGGAAAGACCATGAGTTCTACCGTCACTCCGCTCACGCACGAAAAACTGGTCATCGTCGGCAACGGCATGGTCGGTCACCACTGCATCGAACAGCTGATCGAGCGCGGCGCGCTTACCCGCTACGAACTGCATGTGTTCGGCGAGGAACGCCAGCGCGCCTATGACCGCGTGCACCTGTCCGAATACTTCGGCGGCCGCGATGCCGAGTCGCTGGCCATGTGTGAAGCCGACTACTACGCCCGCCACGGCGTCCAAACCCATCTGGGCGTACAGGTGCTGGGTATCGATCGCGAGCGCAAGGAAGTCGTCACCAGTGCTGGCCGCCAGGCCTACGACCAACTGATTCTTGCCACCGGTTCCTACCCCTTCGTGCCGCCGATCACCGGCGCCGAAGGCAGTGCGCGACTGGTCTACCGCACCCTCGACGACCTTGATGCGATTCGTGCGGCCGCCAACGGCGCCAAGCGCGGTGTGGTGGTCGGTGGCGGTCTGCTCGGCCTGGAAGCGGCCAACGCGCTGAAGTCGCTCGGCCTGGAAGCTCACGTGGTCGAATTCGCCCCGCGCCTGATGCCCGTGCAGCTCGACGATGAAGGCGGCGCGGCGCTGAAGGCAAGGATCGAGGCATTCGGCGTCGGCGTGCACCTCTCGCGCGCCACCCAGGAGATCGTCGCCGGCGAAGACTACGCCTGGCGGATGAACTTCACCGACGGCGAATTCCTCGAAACCGACCTGATCGTGTTCTCTGCCGGCATCCGACCGCAGGACGCCCTCGGCCATGTCGCGGAGCTGGAGATCGCCCCGCGCGGCGGCATCCTGATCGACAGCGAATGCCGCACCTCGGATCCGGCAATTTTCGCCATCGGCGAATGCGCCAGCTGGAACGGCAGCGTGTTCGGCCTGGTTGCACCCGGCTACAGCATGGCGCGCAGTGTCGCCGCCCAGCTGTCCGAGGAACCCCACGAGCCCTTCTACGGCGCCGACATGTCGACCAAGCTCAAGCTGCTCGGCGTCGACGTCGGCTCCATCGGCGATGCCCACGGCGCCACGCCGGGCTCGCGCAGCTACCGCTTCATCGACGAGGCCAGCGCCAGCTACCGCCGTTTGGTGGTATCCGCCGATGGCAAGAGCGTGCTCGGCGCGGTGCTGGTCGGTGACAACAGCTACTACGACACCCTGCTGCAGTACGCGCAGAACGGCATCAAGCTGCCGGCCGATCCGTCCGCGCTGATCCTGCCGCAGACCGAAGGCGCTCCAACCCTTGGTCCTGACGCCCTGCCGGCCAGCGCGACCATCTGTTCCTGCCACAACGTCAGCAAGGGCGCGGTGTGCTGCCAGGTCGAGGCCGGCATCACCGATCTCGGCGAGCTCAAGGCCGCAACCAAGGCGGCCACCGGCTGTGGCGGTTGCAATGCGCTGCTCAAGCTGGTGTTCGACGCCGAACTGGCGGCGCGCGGCGTGGCGGTGGACAAGAGCCTGTGCGAGCACTTCGCCTACACCCGTCAGGAGCTCTACGGCATCGTCCGCGTCGAGGGCATCCAGAGCTTCGCCGAACTGCTGGCCAAGCACGGCCGTGGCCATGTCGGCTGCGACATCTGCAAGCCGACGGTGGGTTCGATCCTCGCCTCCTGCTGGAACCACCCGATCACCGATCCGGCGCTGATTCCGCTGCAGGACACCAACGACACCTTCATGGCCAACATGCAGAAGAACGGCACCTACTCGGTGGTGCCGCGCATTCCAGGCGGCGAGATCACCCCCGAGGGGCTGATCGCCATCGGCCAGGTGGCGAAGAAATACGACCTCTACACCAAGATCACCGGGGGCCAGCGCATCGACCTGTTCGGCGCCCAGCTGCACGAGCTGCCGGACATCTGGGGCGAGCTGATCGCCGCCGGTTTCGAGACCGGTCACGCCTACGGCAAGAGCCTGCGCACGGTGAAATCCTGCGTGGGCAGCACCTGGTGCCGCTACGGCGTGCAGGACAGCGTCGGCATGGCGCTGCGTCTCGAGGACCGCTACAAGGGCCTGCGTGCACCGCACAAGATCAAGTTCGCCGTATCCGGTTGCACCCGCGAATGCGCCGAGGCGCAGAGCAAGGACATCGGCGTGATCGCCACCGACAAGGGCTGGAACCTCTATGTCTGCGGTAACGGCGGCATGCGACCGCGGCATGCCGAGCTGTTCGCCACCGACCTCGACGATGAAGCGCTGATCCGCACCATCGACCGCGTGCTGATGTTCTACGTACGCACCGCCGACAAGCTGCAGCGCACCTCGGTCTGGCGCGAAAGTCTGGAAGGCGGCTTGGACTATCTGAAGGACGTCATCCTCGACGACAGCCTGAATCTCGCCGCCGAGCTGGAAAGCCAGATGCAGCACGTGGTCGACAGCTACCAGTGCGAATGGGCCAACGCCATCAGCGATCCGGAAAAGCTCAAGCGCTTCCGCACCTTCGTCAACGACGGGCGCGCCGACCCGGACATCCACTTCGTCAAGGAGCGCGGCCAGCGTCGGCCGGTACGCGCCAGCGAACTTCACCTGATCCCACTTACCCAGGAGGTGCTCTGATGAGCCAGTCCAACGTCGTTCGTCTCGACTCCCGTTCCGCAGCCCCGGCGGCCTGGCAGGCACTGTGCAGCCGCTCCGATCTGGTCGCCAATTCCGGTGTGGTGGCCTGGCATGACGGCGCCCAGGTGGCGCTGTTCCACCTGCCCGACGGTAACGAAGGCGAGCAGCTGTTCGCCATCGACAACCGCGACCCCAAGTCCGGCGCCAACGTCATCGGCCGTGGCATCGTCGGCAGCCTCAAGGGTGAGCTGGTGATCGCCTCGCCGCTGTACAAGCAGCATTTCCGTCTGCACGACGGCAGTTGCCTGGAATACCCCGAACAAAGCCTGCGCGTCTGGCCTGTGCGCCTCAATGGCGATGCCGTCGAGATCGGCCTCGCATGAATTCAGCGCCGCCGCGCGTGCTGTCGGCGGCGCCCCGAATATCCGATTCAACGCTTCTGCCAACTATTCGAGAGATCCCGCCATGTCCTACATAGTCCCTGCCGAGTTCGCCACCAAGATGGTGGATGCCGGCGAATCGAAGATCTTCATGTCCACCCGCGACACCCTGATTCGTGCCTTCATGGCCGGGGCGATCCTCGCCCTTGCCGCCGTGTTCGCCGTGACCGTCACCGTGCAGACCGGCTCGGCGCTGGTGGGCGCGATGCTCTTCCCGGTCGGCTTCGTGATGCTTTACCTGATGGGCTTCGACCTGCTCACCGGGGTGTTCATGCTCACCCCGCTGGCGCTGCTCGACCGCCGTCCCGGCGTGACCGTCGGTGGCGTGCTGCGCAACTGGGGCTGGGTGTTCCTCGGCAATTTCGCCGGCGCGCTGACCGTCGCCTTCATGATGGCGTTCGTCTTCACCATGGGCTTTTCCACCGAGCCGGGGCCGATTGGCGAGAAGATCTCGCATGTCGGCGAAGCCCGCACCCTGGGCTATGCGGAGTTCGGCGCGGCGGGCTGGGCGACCATCTTCCTGCGCGGCATGCTGTGCAACTGGATGGTCTCGATGGGCGTGGTCGGCGCGATGATCTCCACCTCGGTCAGCGGCAAGGTGATCGCCATGTGGATGCCGATCATGCTGTTCTTCTTCATGGGCTTCGAGCACTCGGTGGTGAACATGTTCCTGTTCCCCTCGGCGATGATCATGGGCGGCAACTTCTCGGTGATGGACTACATGATCTGGAACGAGATCCCCACCGCGCTGGGCAACCTGGTCGGCGGCCTGGCCTTCACCGGCCTGACGCTCTATACCACCCACGTGCGTACCGCGCCCAAGCGCGCCGTCTACTGATCGGAGTGAACGAAGGCCCCGGTGCGCAGGCGCGCCGGGGCCTTCGCGCAGACAAAGCATGCCCAGCCAACTCGCCATTTCCCTCGGCCAGCATTCGGACCGCGGACGCAAGCCGGTCAACCAGGACTTCCACGCTGCCTGCGTGCCCAGCGACGCGCAGCTCGCCAGCAAGGGCATCGCCGTGGCCCTGGCCGACGGCATCAGCAGCAGCGCAGTCAGCCATGTCGCCAGCGAAACCGCGGTGGCAGGCTTTCTTTCCGACTACTTCTGTACCTCCGACGCCTGGTCGGTGAAGCAGTCGGCGCAGCGGGTCCTGGTGGCGATCAACTCCTGGCTGCATGCGCAGACCCGCCACAGCCCGCACCGCTATGATCGCGACCGCGGCTATGTCTGCACCTTCAGCGCGCTGGTGCTCAAGTCCGCCAGCGCGCACCTGTTCCATATCGGCGATGCGCGCATCTATCGGCTGCGCGACGGCGCCCTCGAGCAGTTGACCGAGGACCACCGCGTACGCGTGTCCGCCGACACCAGCTACCTGGGCCGCGCACTGGGCATCGACCGGCATCTGGAAATCGACTATCACAGCCTGCCGCTGGCGGTCGGCGATCTGTTCCTGCTCGCCACCGATGGCGTCTACGAGCACATCGGCGCGCGGGATGTAGCGCAGCTCGTTGCCGAGCATGGCGACGACCTCGACCTGGCGGCGCGGCTGATCGTCGAGCAGGCCTTGGCCAACGGCAGCGACGACAACCTCACCGCACAGCTGGTGCGCATCGACCGCCTGCCGGAACAGGCCGTCGACGACGTGCAGCGGCAGCTTGGCGACCTGGCGCTGCCACCGCTGCTGGAGCCGCGCATGCAGTTCGACGGCTATCGCATCGTTCGCGAGCTGCACGTCAGCAGCCGCAGCCATGTGCACTTGGCCGTCGACGAAGCCAGTGGCGCCACCGTGGTGCTGAAGACGCCCTCGCTCGATCTGCGGGGCGACGCGGCCTATCTCGAGCGCTTCCTGCTGGAAGAGTGGATCGCCCGACGGCTCGACAACCCGCACGTGGTCAAGGCCTGCCCGCCGTCGCGGCAACGCCGCTACCTGTACACGGTCAGCGAGTACATCGACGGCCAGACGCTGGCGCAATGGATGCTCGACCATCCACAGCCGGACCTGGAAACCGTGCGCGGCATCGTCGAGCAGATCGCCCGCGGCCTGCGTGCCTTCCATCGCCTGGAAATGCTGCACCAGGACCTGCGCCCGCAGAACCTGATGATCGACGCGACCGGCACGCTGAAGATCATCGATTTCGGCTCGACCCGTGTCGCCGGGCTGGCCGAACGCAATGCGCCGGACGCCCAGGACAACCTGCTTGGCACCGCGGCCTATAGCGCACCGGAATACTTCCTCGGCGAGGCCGGCACGCCGCGCTCGGACCAGTTCTCCCTCGCGGTGATCGCCTATCAGATGCTCAGCGGCCGCTTGCCCTACGGCGCCGACGTCTCCAGGGCCCGCACCAGCGCAGCGCAGAAGCGCCTGTGCTACCAGCCGCTACGCCACGCTCAGCGCGACATTCCGGCGTGGATCGACGAAGTGCTGGGCAAGGCGCTGCATCCCGATCCCGCGCGGCGCTATGCCGAACTGTCGGAGTTCGTCTTCGAGCTGCGCCAGCCCAACCCGGCCTTTCTCAGCCGCGCTCGCCCGCCACTGTTGGAGCGCAACCCGCTGCTGTTCTGGAAAGGCCTGTCGCTGCTGCTGGCCGGTACAGTCGTCGCGCTGCTGTTGCGCTGACCTAGCCCCGCGCCAGGCGCTCGGTGGCACCCTGCACCTTGCGCGTGAACCAGAGTACCCGGCTGACGCCGCGGGTGATCGCGACATAGCCCAGGCGCAGGCTCTCATCCGTCATCGCCTGGTCGTAACTGTTGCGGAAGAAACCCGAGTAGGCATACAGCGCGTTGCGCAACGGATTCGGCTGCACCGGGGCGCAGTCGTCGACGATGATCGCCACCTCGGCCTGCAGTCCCTTGGCGCGGTGAATGGTGTACGCCTTGACCGGTAACTTGCGGTCCAGCTGCGCCTGGATGGTCCGCAGCGGCTCGTTGCGCCGGCTGAGCAGCAGCACCGCGGTGCGTTCGCGGCTTTGCCGCTCGGCCACATGGGCACATTGCGCGGTAATCGCCTCGATCAGCTTCGGCAGGCCCTTGTTCAGCTCGAAACCGGTGACCAGCTTTACCCCGTGGTCGCCCGGCTGTGTCGGCTTGCATGGCCGGCTGGTCTTGGCCTGCTTGAACTGCACCCCGGCCAGCACCGCCTCGCCATCGCGAATCACCGGCTCGATGGAACGGTAGTTGGTTTCCAGCAGCAGCGTCTCGCTGCCCTTGGCGCCCCGGCGCGGGAAGTACCTGTCGAAGTCCATGAACAACTCCGGCGAACTGCCGCGCCAGCCATAGATCGACTGCCAGTCGTCACCGATGGCCATCAGGCTCGGGCTGCTCTTTTGTCGCGCCAACTGGCGATGCAGTGCCTGCAGCCATTGGACGATCTGCGGGGAAATGTCCTGGAATTCATCGATCAGCAGATGCTCGAACGGCGCGAGGCTGGCCTGTGACACATCCTTGCCTGAGCTCAGGCGCTCGGTGAGCTGTTGGAAAGCCTCGTTGAAGGTCATCAGCCCCTGCTCACGCAGTACGGCCTTGAAGTAGCCATGGAAGCTCACCAGCGCTTCGACGAAATCCCGTTCGCGCGCTGCGCACTGCAGCCTCGCCGGTTGCAATTGATCGATGCGAATGCCGATGCTCTCGATAAAGCCCGCCTGGGCATGGAAGGCCTCGTACAGCGGCAGCGGCGTGAACTCGCCGGCCAGGCTGAAGGTAGCGCCTGGCGCTTTCGGCGCGGCGCGCTTGCCCTGTTCGGTTTCGGGTGGTGGCGCGGGCAGGTCGAGCAGGCGGTGCACTATTTCGCGGAATGTCGCCTGCTCGGCGTAGCACTGCTGATAGGCCAGTTTGAGCAAGCGCGTTTGCGCCGGGCGCAGGCGCGAGGCGGCCAGCGGGTTGTCGGGTTCGTCGGCCGCGGCGGCCTTGTCGTCCAGCTGCTCGAACCACACCGGCCGGGCCAGCACCTCGCGCGCCAGCTGCGCCATGGCCGAATGGAAGGTGCGCACGCACTGGCGCGCCTGCTGCGCGTCGAACGGCACCTGCCAGAAGCCCAGCACCCGCACCAGCTGTTCGCGCAACTGCGCGCAGGAGGCATTGGTAAAGGAAATCACGGTCAGCCGCCCGGGTTCGACGCCCATGTGACAGAGCATGAACACCACGCGCAGCAGCAGCGTGGTGGACTTGCCGGAGCCGGCACCGGCGAAGATTCGCGTCACCGGGCTGCGACTGAGGATCATCGCCCATTGCTCCTGCGACGGTGCACTGATGATCCCGGCGACCACCGCCTGCTCGACCCGCTCGCGCATCGCCTGGACCTGGTCGTCGGCCACCTTCAGTTGCGCCGCCGCATAGATGCCCTGCGCGGTTGTCTTGCGCGGCCGCGGCGCAGCCCCATCGGATGCCCTCGCTGCTCCCTTCGGTTTGGCCTTGCGCTTGCCAGCCGGAGCCTGGCGCGATTTGGCCGACGCCCCGCCCCAGTGCCGAAACAACAATTCGTCCTCGTCGCGCAGGTGCGCCGATGTACGGGGAAAGCAGCGCACCAGTGCCCGGGCGAGCATGGCTCTGTAGCGCTTGACGGCAGAAAGCATCGAAAAACTCACCTGAATCTGTACATATCGTCGATATGGTACGGGTTTTCCCTGCGCGCCGATCCTGGCAGGCACCATGCTGGGCAACCTCATGCTGCAGACCTCGCCACTTTCCACACATTCAAGCGCCGGGCCGGTGTGGAGTTCGGCAGCCCACCGCCTTCGTTCGGCGCGCCGGCGGAAATGCTAAGGTGCCGCCCGCACAACCTTCGACGCGGGCAGGCCCGGACATGGATATCAAACAGCTGAAGTTTCTCGTGGCGCTCGACGAAACGCGTCATTTCGGTCAGGCCGCGGCGCGCTGCCATGTCACCCAGCCGACGCTGTCGATGCGCCTGCGTGGCCTCGAAGACGAACTCGGCCTGCAACTGGTGCTCCGTAGCCAGCGCTTCGAAGGCTTCACCCCCGAGGGCGAACGCATCCTGGCCTGGGCGCGCAGCCTGTTGGCGGCGCAGGACGGCCTGCTCGCCGAAGCGGCCTCCTGCCGTGGCCAACTGGTCGGCACCCTGCGCCTGGGCGTGGTGCCACTGGCCGGCTTCGACCCCATGCAACTGGTCCAGGCATTCGCCGAACGCCATCCGAGCCTGCGCTTCGAGCTGTTCGCGCTGAGCAGCGAGCAGATCCTCGAACGCCTGAACCGCAATCTGCTGGATCTGGGCCTGTCCTATCTGGAACGTCTGGACGACGTCCATTTCGCCAGCCTGACGCTGGGCGAAACCCGCATGGGCCTGCTGCATGACGAACGCCACTTCCGCTTCAGCGAGGCATCGCTGAGCTGGGAAGCACTGGCTGACCTGCCGCTCGGCCTGCTGACCGGCGGCATGCACTTCCGCCAGTCCATCGACCACGCGCTGCGTAGCCGTGGCCTGAGCCTGGCGCCGCGGCTGCAGACCGATGCCGTGCACCATCTGCTGCAGGCGGTCGGGGCCGGACTGTGCTGCGCAATCATGCCGCTGGATAGCGGCCTCGACGCCCTGGACGAACGCCTGACGCTCACCCCCATCGAGGGGGCCAGCACACTTGCGCCGCTGGGCCTGATCCTGCGCCGCGGCTCGCCCCGCTCGGCCCTGGGCGAGGCCTGTTTCGAAGAGGCGCGCGCGCTGCTGCAACGGCCGAAAGCGCACTCGACCGCCCCCTGATCGATACGCTCGATCAGCCCATCGAACATAGCGATTGGACGACCTCTCCCTGCGCTCCTAGGCTCCCTGCGTCGACCTGTCGCAGGCCACCGCCATGCAGTACGCCACCCTCAACACCGCAAGCAACAACGACCCGGATCTCGGCGCGGCATGCCTGGCCGACGAGTGCGCCCTGGCCATCAGCTACAACGGCCTCAACCAGGCCGTGATGATGGTGACACCGCTGGACCTGGAAGACTTCGTCATCGGCTTCAGCCTGAGCAGCGGCCTGATCGAGTGCATCGATGAACTGCGTGACCTGCGCCTGCATGGCAATGGCCGCGCGCAGCATGCCGAGGTGCAGGTGGGCTCGCGGGCGTTCTGGAGCATCAAGCAGCAGCGGCGGCAATTGGCTGGCCACAGCGGTTGCGGCCTGTGCGGTGTGCAGGCGCTCGAGCAGGCATTGCCGCAACTGGCGCCACTCGCGCCAATCGACCTGCCGCCCGAAGCGCATTTCCACGATCTCCGTCAACGCATCGGCGACGCCCAGATGCTCGCCCGCGACAGCGGCGCACTGCACGCGGCGCTGTATGTCGACGGCCATGGAGAAATCGCCCTGTGCCGTGAAGACATCGGCCGGCACAACGCGCTGGACAAGCTGATCGGCGCGCTGATGCTGCAGCGTCGTAGGCCAAGCGAAGGCTTCGTCGTGGTCACCAGTCGCTGCAGCCTGGAGCTGATCCACAAGGCCGTGCGCGCCGGCATCGGCACGCTGGTCAGCCTGTCCGCGCCGACCAGTCTGACCGTGGAATGGGCGCGCCGGCACAACCTCAACCTCATTCACCTGCCCCATCGCAGCGCGCCGCGGGTCTACAGCCCGACGCCGGCCCTGCCCGACCAGAACGGATGCCTCCCATGAGCCGCACCTCCCGCTTCGATCCCGCCGCCCGTTTCCAGCCCTACGCCGGCCCGGCCGGCGGCTGGGGCGCGCTGCGCAGCGTGGCCAGCGCCTGGCTCGGTAGCGGCAACGCGCTGAAGAACATCCGCGCCATGCTGCGCACCAACCAGAACGGCGGCTTCGACTGCCCCGGTTGCGCCTGGGGCGATTCGCCCGAAGCCGGCGCAGTGAAGTTCTGCGAGAACGGCGCCAAGGCGGTGAACTGGGAGGCCACCCGACGACGGGTGGACGCCGCCTTCTTCGCCCGTCACAGCGTCACCCAGTTGCGCGAGCAGAGCGACTACTGGCTCGAATACCAGGGCCGCCTGAGCGAACCGGTCCGTTACGACGCCGCCAGCGACCGCTACCTGCCGATCAGCTGGGACGATGCCTTCGCGCTGATCGCCCGACACCTGAACGGACTGGACAACCCGCACCAGGCAGCCTTCTACACGTCCGGCCGGGCCAGCAACGAAGCGGCCTATCTTTACCAGCTGTTCGGTCGCAGCTTCGGCACCAACAATTTTCCCGACTGCTCGAACATGTGCCACGAGGCCAGTGGCGTCGCCCTGACCGAATCCATCGGCGTCGGCAAGGGCACGGTGACGCTGGAGGATTTCGATCACGCCGATGCGATCTTCGTACTCGGGCAGAACCCCGGCACCAACCACCCGCGCATGCTCGAACCGCTGCGCCAGGCAGTGGAGCGTGGCGCCCAGGTGGTCTGCTTCAATCCATTGCGCGAGCGCGGGCTGGAACGCTTCCAGCACCCGCAGAAGCCCATCGAGATGCTCGCCAACCAGGACGCGCCGACCCACAGCGCCTACCTGCGGCCTAATCTCGGCGGCGATCTGGCGGTGCTGCGCGGCATCGCCAAGTACTTGCTGCAATGGGAGCAGGAAGCCCAGGCCAGCGGCGCACCGGCTGTGTTCGATCACGCCTTCCTGGCCGAGCACAGCCACGGGCTGGACGCCTATCTGGCCGAGGTCGGAGCCACGCCGTGGACGCTGATCGAACGGCAGTCGGGGCTCGACCGCGAAACGATTCGCCACGCCGCCGAGATCTACCGTAACGCCGAGCGGACCATCGTCTGCTGGGCCATGGGCATCACCCAGCACCGCCATTCGGTGGCGACCATCCAGGAAATCACCAACCTGCTGCTGCTACGCGGCAACCTCGGCAAGCCCGGCGCCGGCGCCTGCCCGGTGCGTGGTCACAGCAATGTGCAGGGCGACCGCAGCATGGGCATCAACGAACGGCCACCAGCCGCGCTGCTCGACGCACTGCAACGCCATTTCGATCTGCCGATGCCGCGCCAGCCCGGCTACAACACGGTGGAATGCATCCAGGCCATGCTCGCCGGCCAGGTCAAGGTATTCATCGGCCTGGGCGGCAACTTCGCCCAGGCCACGCCCGACACCCCGCGCACCCAGCAGGCGTTGCGCAACTGCGAGCTGACCGTACAGATCAGCACCAAGCTCAACCGCAGCCACCTGACCATGGGCCGCGACGCGCTGATCCTGCCCTGTCTCGGCCGCACCGACATCGACCGCCAGGCCTGCGGCCCACAGGCGGTCACCGTGGAGGACTCGTTCAGCATGATCCACGCCTCACGGGGCCAGCTCGAACCCTCGTCCGCCGAGATGCGTTCGGAGCCGGCCATCATTGCCGGCATCGCCGCCGCCACGCTGGGCAAACGTCCGCTGGATTGGCTCTGGCTGGTGGAGGACTACGCCCGTATCCGCGAGCTGATCGCGGCGACCATTGCCGGATTCGCTGGCTTCGACCATCGGCTGCACCGCCCTGGCGGCTTCTATCTGGGCAACGCCGCCGCCCGGCGCGAATGGAATACCGCCAGCGGCCGCGCCGAGTTCAAGGCGCACCCGCTGCCGAGCGACCTGCTACCCGAGCAGGCCCGCCATGACGGCGTGGACGCCGATCTGATCCTGCAGACGCTGCGCTCCCACGACCAGTACAACACCACGCTTTATGGCCTGGATGACCGCTATCGCGGGGTGAAAGGCATGCGCGACGTGGTCTTCGTCAATCCCGCCGACATCCAGCGCCTGGGCCTGGAAGCCGGCCAGCAGGTCGATCTGCTATCGCTGTGGGACGACGGCATCGAGCGGCGCGTAAGCGGCTTCACCCTGCTCGCCTACGACACCCCGCTCGGCCAGGCCGCCGCCTACTACCCGGAAACCAATCCACTGGTGCCACTGGAAAGCTTTGGCGAGCGCAGCCACACGCCGACCTCGAAATTCATCGCTATTCGCGTGCTGCCAAGCAGTTCGCAAGGCAGACGGCAGCTGATCGCCAGCAGACAGTAGGGGCTCACTCACAGCGACCGGCGTCGTCCCGGTCGTGCGGGTAATGCCGGCTGAGCGGCAAGGCCGGCAGCCAAGCTTCGCGGCGCACCGTCCAGCACTCATAGGTCGGCACCAACTGGTCGGGGGCATCCAGCGCGCCCAGATACACCTCGATCTCATCGCCGCTGCGAGCGAGCACCGAGGAACCGCAGCGCGGGCAGAAGAAGCGGCCGGCGTACTCGCCCGTCTCCCCCTCGATGGTCACCGCTTCTCGTGGAAACACCGCAGCGGCGTAGAACAGCGCGCCATGATGCTTGCGGCAGTCCATGCAGTGACAGACGCCGACTCGCCAGGGCTGGCCCGATGCGATGAAGCGAACCTTGCCGCACAGGCAGCCACCGGTGAATGCATCCACGTTGTGTCTCCGAAGGACGTAGGGATCGCCAAGCTCGGCTTGCTGGCTATCCGCAAAGGCTCGGCGCTCTTGCAGCCTAGCCCTGCTTCGACCATCCCGCCCCGTGCAGCGCGACTAGCGACTCTGGCCGGCGAAACGCTGAATATCGTGGGTCGGCCCCGAAACGATCAGCAGGTCGCCCGGCAGCACCAGAGTGCTGGGTGTCGCATGCTGGAAATCCTGATTGGCGCGCTTCAGACCGACGATGGTCACGCCGAACGTCTCGCGTACCGCGGCGGCGGCCAGCGTGCTGTTGTGAACGCGCTCGGGGGCATGGATCTTGGCGATGGCGAAGCCGTCGTCGAACTCGATGAAGTCCATCATCCGCCCGGTGATCAGGTGCGCGACGCGCTCGCCCATGTCCGCTTCGGGATAGACCACGTGATGGGCGCCGATGCGCAGGGCGATCTGCCCGTGCTCGGCAGTCAGCGCCTTGACCCAGATGTCTTTGATGCCCAACTCGGTCAGCGCCATGATGGTCATCAGGCTCGCCGCCATGTCGGAGCCGATGCCAACGATGGCATGGGGGAAATCGGCGACCCCGAGCTGCCGCAGTGCCATGACATTGGTGGAGTCGGCCTGCACCGCATGGGTAAGCAGATCGGCCCAGGCATGCACCGGCTCGGCGGCCTGATCGATACCCATCACGTCATGGCCCAGGCGAGTCAGGGATTGCGCCACCGAGCTGCCGAACCGCCCCAGCCCGATGACCACCACGCTGTCGCCTTTCGAGAAGGAAAACTGCTCTGAAAACAACAATTTAGCCAACAATTGGGTGTTCCTCCGGATAACGGTAGGGCATACGGTGCTCGCCCAGCGCGAGCGAAGCGGCCAGGGTGATGGTGCCGACCCGGCCGACATACATGAGCAGTGTCAGCATGAGCTGACTGGTTTCGGGCAGGTCCGCGGTGATGCCGGTGGACAGACCGACGGTGCCAAATGCCGAAATGACCTCGAAGATGACCTGGTCGGTGGGTATATCGGTGTCTCGCAGGATCACCAGCGTACCCAGGACCACCAGGGCGCTGCCCAGCACCAGCACGGTGATAGCCTGGCGCTGCGCCGAGCTGCCGACCCGGCGACCGAACGCCTCGACGTCGGGCCTGCCGCGAATCTCGGCGATCACCAGCAAAGCCAGGATGACGACCGTCCCGACCTTTACCCCACCGGCGGTACCGGCACTGCCACCACCGATGAACATCAGAAAATAGTGCAGCGCCCAGCTCTCGTGGGTCAGCGCCGCGATATCGATGGCATTGAAGCCGGCCGTACGCGCCGAAACGGAAATGAAGGCCGCCGAAAGCATCTTGTCGGCCCACACCATCGGTCCGAGCGTGCCCGGATTGGACCATTCGAAAAGCAGCACGGCGAGGAAGCCACCCGCCAGCAGTACCGCAGTGCCAGAGAGCGTGAGCTTGGTGTGCAGCGACCAATGCCGTGGATCGGACCACTTGCTGCGCAGGTCGTAGAGCACCGGGAAGCCGATCCCGCCGATCACGATGGCGCTCATGACCGGCGTCAGGATCAGCGCATCGGTGGAGTAACGGATAAGACCATCACCGTGAATCGAGAACCCGGCGTTGTTGAATGCCGAGACGGCGTGGAACAGCCCGCTCCAGGCTGCATCCCCCCAGCCGAGACCGTACGCCAGATGCAGGCGCAGGGTGAGCAGCACCGTCACCGCCAGCTCCATGAACAGCGTCACCACCAGCACCAGTTTCGCCACGCTGCTGATGTCGCCCAAACCCAGCACGTGCGACTCGGCCTGAGCGATCAGCTTGGCTCGCAGGCGGAACGACCGGTTGACCAGCAACCCCAGCAGCGTGGCCAGCGTCATCATGCCGAAGCCGCCGAGCTGAAACAGCACCATGATCACGACCTGGCCGAAGGTCGACCAGTAGGTGCCGGTATCGACCACCACCAGGCCGGTAACGCTGACCGCTGATACCGCAGTGAAGAAGGCGGTAATCCAGGGCGCCGACTCGCCGTGGGCGTGGGCTGCGGGCAAGGACAGCAACGCCGTGCCGCATAGAATGGCGAGGAGGAACACGAGAGCGACAGCTCTGCCGGGGTGCAGCAGTGATTTCATTCGATCCACACCGACGGATCCAAGAGGAGTGGGAGCTGCCGGAATCGGCGCTCCGGAAAGCAGAGCGAGAGGCTAGGCGCATTGCTTCGCTTGTTCAACTGGCTGGCTCGAAATATTGAATGTATGCCGGGCCCCATGCCGGGGGGCGCGAACGCCCTCGCAGCACGCCCAGCGCTTCTGGCACGGCTGGACGGCTTCTGGCAGTCAGCGACAAGCACAGCGCAGCCGCAGGTCACATTGCGACAGAGCCGGCCGCACCCGCCTGAACTATCTCAGGCGAGGGCTGTCAGTCAGCTGATGCATTCCGCGAATCACTTTGGCTGACGTGCCGATTGCGCGCCGGGTTCCTGGCTGCGGCCACCGACCCCGTCCGGCTGAGCGTTCTTCCTACCGGCCGTTGCGTATCCGGCAAGCTCCGCGGACCAGGTGCAGCCGATCACTGCCCCTCATGGGCCTTCTCCTTCCAATAACGCGAACTCTTCATGTCCATATCTCTTCATCTTTCTGCGCTGCTATCCCGCCTCTCTTTTCTCAGATCGCGCCAGGTCATTGGCGCAGGACTGCTCGGCGCCCTGCTGGTTACCACGCCAGCCCATGCCCAGGAGGCCTCCGACAACACGCGTTGGGTCAGCGACAGCCTGAACACCTTCGTGCGCAGCGGCCCTACCGATGGCTATCGCATCGTCGGCACGCTGACTTCGGGCCAGAAGGTCGAGCTGATCAGCACCCAGGGCGACTACAGCCAGGTGCGCTCGGAATCCGGCAGCAACGTCTGGATTCCCAGCAAGGAGCTGCAGGACGTACCCGGCCAGGCCGAACGACTGCCGCAGCTTGAACAACAGGTCGCCGAGCTGAGCGAAGAGCTCAAGACCATCGACGACAGTTGGCAGGCACGTGTGCAAGGCATGCAGGAAACCCTGGATTCGCGCAAGGCACTGATCGACGAGCTCGATGCACGCCGAGCGACCCTCGAAGCCGCCTTGACCGAAGCACAGTCGGAACTGCGCGCGACGCAGGCACGGCTGGGGGACGAAAACAAGCAGGTGCTCATGCAGTACATGGTCTATGGCGGCAGCATCGCCGGGGCGGGACTGCTGGTGGGGCTGATCCTGCCGAGCCTGACCCGCGGCCGCAAACGCAACGACCGCTGGTTCTGACACGCTCAGCCAAGCCAGGCGCCCGGCAGGTCATAGACGGCGGCAGCTTGCCGGGTATCGGAGTGCTGAAAGCGACATCAGCGGCGTTCTTGAGCCGTTCCGTTCGTCAAGCGGGCATCGCTTAAGCCCTGGGCGCCGACTATGCTTGCGCGAGAGCACTGCTAGGAAGCCAGGCACACATGGGCGCAGTATGGCGGTCCGACAAGAAATCCCAGGATGGGCGTTCCAAACGCGCCCCCTCCCCCGCATCACCCCGTTCATCAGCCAAGAGCCGGCGCAAGACTGCACGCCGGATGGCCCTGCTCGTCGGCGCTTCGCTGCTGGCCGGCGCGGGCTATCTCGGCTGGCAGGAGCTCGAGAGTTCCCGCTGGCAGTCGCAATGGCTGAGCCGCTATGCCGCGGAGCTGAATTTCAGCGTCCGGCCCGGGCCGAGTCCGCGCATCCGCTTCCCGGAGGACGGCCCGTTCGATCGCCGGCTGGGCTATGTCGACCTGCCGCACTTCATCGAACGCCTGGCGCAGCGCAATTTCCGTATCGAGCAGCAGGCGCGCTTTTCCCGTGCACTGTTCGATTACACCCGTCGCGGCTTCTTCGCGCCCTACCCCGAGAACTCCCGGGCCGGGCTGACGATCAATGACTGCCGCGGCCTCCCGCTCTACGCCAACAGCTATCCACGCCAGTACTACGAGCGTTTCGAGGACATCCCGCCACTGCTGGTCATGAGCCTGCTGTTCATCGAGGACCGTGGCCTGCTCGACGCCAGCCGGCCCAACGCCAACCCGGCGGTGGACTGGCCGCGCTTCACCAAGGCGGCCATCAGCCAACTGGAGAAGCATCTGGGTCTCGGCGGCCAGGCCGCCGGTGGCAGTACTCTGGCCACCCAGGTCGAAAAATACCGCCATTCACCGGAAGGAAGAACCGGCGACCCACAGGAAAAGATTCGGCAGATGATCTCCGCCAGCGTGCGTACCTATCGTCAAGGTCCGCAGACGCTCGCCACCCGTCAGCGCATCGTGCGCGACTACCTCAACAGCGTGCCGCTCTCGGCGGCACCGGGGCATGGCGAAGTGCATGGCATCGCCGACGGCCTGAGGCTGTGGTTCGGCGCCGATTTCGACGCGGTCAACCAACTGCTCGCGCCGCCCAACGGCAGCCCGGTCGCCCCCCTGGCACGTGGTCTGGCACTGCGCCAGGTGCTGTCGTTGCTGATCGCCCAGCGCCGGCCGTCCTACTACCTGGGCGCCGGCCGCGAGGAGATGGCGGCACTGACCGACAGCCACATCCGCCTGCTGGCCAACGGTGGCATCATCGATACGCCGCTACGCGATGCGGCGCTCGCCCAGCGCATTCCGGCGCACAATCCCAGCCGCGACTCGGCGATTCGCCCGGTCGAGGCCACCAAGGGCATCAGCGTGGCGCGCATGCGCCTGGCCGGGCTGCTCGGCCTGCCGCTGTACGACCTCGACCGCCTCGACCTGACCGCCAGCACACCGCTGCAGGGCGACCTGCAACGGCAGATCAGCGAGTATCTGGTGCGTCTGGCCGACCCGGCATTCGCCGAGTCGGTCGGTCTGTTCGGGGATCGAATGCTGTCGCCGGAACGAACCGCCGATGTGCGCTATAGCTTCACCCTGTTCGAGCGCGGCGACGAAGGCTTCCGCGTGCGGGTGCAGACCGACAACACCAACCAGCCCTTCGACATCAACGAAGGCAGCAAGCTGGAACTGGGCTCGACCGCCAAGCTGCGCGTGGTGGCCACTTATCTGGAAGTCATCGCCGAGCTCCACCAGCGCTACTCGGCGCTCAGTCCAAGCGAACTTGCCAAGATCGACGCCAAGGCCAATCTCAGCCGCTGGGCCATCGACTATCTGACGCGCACCGAAGACCGCAGCCTCGAACGCATGCTCGACGCCGCGCTGGATCGACACTATTCGGCCAGCCCCGCCGAGCGCTTTTTCACCGGGGCAGGCATGCACCGCTTCGGCAATTTCCGCCACGAGGACGACGGCCGCATCCCCACCGTACGCGAATCGTTGCGCGAGTCAATCAACCTGCCGTTCGTGCGCCTGATGCGCGATCTGGTGAGTTACAGCACCTACGAAACCATCAACAGCGCCGAACTGCTGGATGACGACAAGGACCCGCGCCGCCAGGACTATCTGACCCGTTTCGCCGATCGCGAGGGTTCGGTGTTCCTGCAGCGCTTCTGGAAGAAGTACCGCAACAAGACCGCCGAACAGCGTATCGACATCTTCCTGCAGGGCATGCGGCCGACACCGGTTCGCCTGGCTGCCGTGCATCGCTACCTGATGCCCGAGGCCGAACGCCCGGCCTTCGACCGTTTCCTCAGGCAGCGCCTGCCGGACGCCGAGCTCCGCGACGAGCAGCTGGATGCCCTCTATACCCGCTACCGCCCCGGTGCCTACAGCCTGCCCGATCAGGCATACATCGCGCGGACGCACCCGCTCGACCTCTGGCTGCTGGGCTACCTGATCGCCAACCCGCAGGCGACGCTTTCCCAGGTGGTCGCCGACAGCCGCGCCGAGCGCCAGGAAGTCTACGGCTGGTTGTTCCGCAGCCGGCACAAGAGCGCCAGGGACAGTCGCATCCGCATCATGCTGGAGGTCGAAGCCTTCACCGATATCCATCGACGCTGGCAGCGCCTGGGTTATCCGTTCGACAGCCTGGTACCGTCGCTGGCCACCGCGCTCGGCAGCTCCGGTGACCGTCCCGCAGCGCTGGCCGAGCTGATGGGTATCATCCTCAACGACGGCATTCGCCTGCCCAGCGTACGCATCGACAACCTGCACTTTGCCGAAGGTACGCCCTACGAGACACGCATGGGCTTCGTCGCCGGCAGCGGCAAGCGGGTGATGCCGGTGGAGGTCGCGCGGGCGCTGCAGGATGCGCTGGCCAACGTGGTCGAAGGCGGTACGGCACGGCGCCTGCAAGGTGCCTTCGTCAAGGAGGACGGCAGCGCATTGCGCCTCGGCGGCAAGACCGGCACCGGCGACAATCGTATCCAGAGCGTCGGCGCCGGGGGGCGGCTGATCAGCTCTCAGGCGCTGAACCGCACCGCCACCTTCGTCTTCTATCTCGGGCCGCGCCATTTCGGCACGCTGACCGCCTACGTACCGGGGCGTGCAGCCGACAACTTCCGCTTCACTTCGGCGCTGCCGGTGCAGACGCTCAAGGGCATGGCGCCGATCCTGCAACCCTATCTGCTGGGCCAGGACAGCCTTTGCCAGCCGCGCCATCTGCCCGCGCTCGGAGGCAGTATGCTTTCGGCAGAGAACTGATCGCTCGCGCTGATCTGCTACCGTTGCAGCGGCATTCGACGGTAGCGGATTCGCCGCACCCAGGCGCCGGTTTGCTTGTCGCCGCCTCAAGCTTGGAATCGCCAGGGCCGGTCGGAACCGCTCGGCTGACAAAAGGAAATAGCATGATCGAAGGGACACTCCTGCTCACTACGGGCTTTCTCCTGCTCGTCACGTTGCTACCGCTCTGGCGGCAGCGGAGCTGGTGGGTGCGGATCTGGGAGTTCCCGCGCCTGCAACTCGCTGTGCTGATGGCGGCATTGCTGGCGGCACAGGGACTGTTGCTCGACTACGCACAGCCCTGGCATTACCTGCTTCCGGCCCTGACTGGGGCCTGTCTGGCCTACCAGCTCTGGTGGATCGCACCCTATACGCGAATCTGGCGCAACGAAGTCCTGCCCGCGGCGCCTGGCACCGAGGGGTCACGGCTGCGGGTGATGGCTTCGAATGTCCTGGGCCACAATCGTCAGTCCGCGCGCCTGCTCGAGCTGGTACGCCAATATCGCCCAGACGTTCTGGTAGCCCTCGAAACCGACCACTGGTGGGAAACGCAGCTCGATCAGCTGGGCGAGGATTATCCACACAGCATCCGCTGCCCCCAGGACAATCTCTACGGCATGCACGTCTACTCACGCCTGCCGCTCGAGGAGCCGGAAGTGTCCTTTCTGGTGGAGGACGACGTGCCTTCGATGCACGCCTGCGTACGCGTCAGCGACGCGCTCGCGGTGCGCATGCACTTCCTCCACCCGGCGCCACCCAGCCCGACCGAGAACGAAGAGTCGACCGAGCGTGACGTGGAGCTGCTGGTGGTCGCCCGCAGCGTGCAGCACAACGATGCCCCGATCATCGTGACCGGCGACCTCAACGATGTCGCCTGGGCACCGACCACACGGCTGTTCCGCAAGATCAGCGGCCTGCTCGATCCGCGGGTCGGCCGCGGCATGTACAACACCTTCCACGCGCATCACTGGTTCCTGCGCTGGCCGCTGGATCACTTCTTCCACAGCGCGCACTTCCGCTTCATCCGCCTGCTGCGCCTGCCGGATATAGGCTCGGACCACTTCCCGGTGTTCATCGAACTGCAGTACGACCCCAGGCACACTGAGGAACAGCAGGGCCTCGAAGCCGATCGCGACGACCAGCAACAGGCGACGCAAACCATTGCCGAGGAACCGGTGACTCCTGCCGATGTGCCGCAGCCAGATGCCACGCCTCCTGCCAGACGCGGGGCCTGAGCCAAACGGATGGCAGCGACCGGGCAATCGATGCGGTTGAAGGCCTATGCTGAATCAGACCGTACGACCACCGCCCCGATGAGAGGTACCCCTTGGCTCCTGCATCCGAACGCCCCGCCATCACGGCTGAAATGCTGCGCCAGCTGGCCTTCGATCAATCCATTCGCTGGAGCAGCCAGAACGACGATCTCTGGGAGCTGATCGACAACGAGCTGTGGAAGCTTACCCGCAACCCCAGCCTGGTGCTCAGCACCGTCCCCGAGCAGACACTGGATGCGCTGTTGCAGCGTGCCGACTGCCATCGTCTGCTGGAAGGCGTCGTTCAGGCACAGCAGGAAAAGCTGGCGCGGCCGACCTGGTTCGCCGGCCAGCAGTTCTCCGGGAAGCTTACGGGGATCGCCTATTTCTCCATGGAGTACATGCTGAGCGAGGCGCTGCCGATCTATTCCGGCGGGCTCGGCAATGTCGCGGGCGACCAGCTCAAGGCGGCCAGTGACCTTGGCGTTCCGGTCACGGCCGTGGGCATGCTCTGGCAGCACGGCTACTTCCGTCAGGGCATCGGTCCGGATGGGCGGCAGCAGGAGCTGTACCCGGTCAACGACACCCGGCAGATGCCCATCGAGCCGTTGCGCGACGCCAGCGGCACGCCACTGCGCCTGGCCATCCACCTGCCCGGCGTACAGATCTGGTTGCGCGGCTGGCAAGCCATCGTCGGACGCAACCGCCTGCTATTGCTCGATACCAACGATCCGGCCAATCCGCCGGTGGCACGCCTGATCACCAGTGAGCTATATGGCGGCGACAACGAAATGCGACTGCGCCAGGAGCTGGTATTGGGCATTGGCGGCTGGCGACTGTTGGAAGCCGCCGGGCTGCAACCCGACGTGCTGCATCTCAACGATGGCCACGCCGCGTTCGCGGTTCTGGAGCGTGCACGCAGCTACATGACGCGCGAAGAGGTTTCCTTTGCCGTCGCGCTCAGCGCGACCCGGGCTGGCAACCTGTTCACCACCCATACCCCGGTCGAAGCTGGCTTCGATCGCTTTCCGGCCGAACTGGTGGGCAAGTACCTGGAGCGCTACGCCGAGTACGAGCTGGGCATCACGCTGCAGACGCTGCTGGCGATGGGCCGCAAGCAGGCGCAGGACCCGCACGAGCTATTCAACATGGCCTACCTGGCGGCGCGTGGTTGCGGTGCGATCAATGCGGTCAGCCGGCTGCACGGCCACACCAGCCGCTTGATCTTCCGCGAGCTGTTCCCGCGCTGGCCGGTCCCCGAAGTACCCATTGCCCATGTCAGCAACGGCATTCATCTGCCGACCTGGGTCGCACCGGACGCCGAGGCGCACTGGCAGCAATTGCACGGCGACGATCTGCCCTGGCGTGGCATGGGGCAGGTATCGGTAAACGACCTACTGGCCAGGGTCGACGATCGCTGGCTTTGGCAGATTCGCCAGCATGCCCGCAACGACCTGCTCAAGTTCGTGCGCAGCCATCTGGCTCGCAGCCTCGCCGTCCATGGTGCCTCGCCCGCGGACATCGAGGTCGCCGGCTCACGCTTGCACCCGGAGCGCCTGACCCTCGGATTCGCTCGGCGCTTCGCCACCTACAAGCGTCCCAACCTGCTGCTGCATGATCCCGAGCGGCTGGTGCGGCTGCTCACTCACCCCTGCCACCCGGTACAGCTGCTGGTCGCCGGCAAGGCGCATCCGGCAGACCGCGCCGGGCAGGCGCTGCTCAGCGAATGGCAGCAGTTCGCCGCGCGCGCCGATGTCGATGGCCGGGTGGTGTTCCTGGAAGACTACGACATGCGCATCGCCCGGCACATGGTTCAGGGCGTCGATGTCTGGCTGAACACGCCGCGCCGCCCCTGGGAAGCCAGCGGCACCAGCGGCATGAAAGTGCTGGCCAATGGTGGCCTGAACCTGTCGCAGCTCGACGGCTGGTGGGCCGAAGCCTACGCCGCCGACCTCGGCTGGGCGGTGGGCGATGGACTGGAGCACGACCCCGAACACGACGCGGCGGACGCCGAACAGCTTTACCAACTGCTCGAAGAGCAAGTGGTGCCCTCCTTCTACAAGCGCGATGAGCACGACGTTCCCAACGCCTGGGTGAAACGCATGCGTCGCAGCATGGGCGAACTGGTGGAACGGTTCTCCGCCGATCGCACGGTGCGCGAATACACCGAGCGCTACTACCTGCCCATGGCCCGCGCCTATCGACAACGTTGGGCACAGGGCTCCGCACTGGCCTCAGCGCTATCGCATCAGGCAACCCAACTGCGCAGCTACTGGCATGAACTGGATTTCGTCGAGTTGCAGTGGGCCAGCGAAGGGGACGTACATCATGTGCGAGTGCGCCTGTACCTGGGGAATATCAAGCCGGAGCAGATTGCCGTCCAACTGTTCGCCGAATGCCGGGGAAGCGAGCCTGCCGATATTCATCCCCTGCATCTTCGCCTGCGCGACGGCGCATTCGCCGTCTTTGAGGGCCGGCTAAGCACCCATCGCCCGCATGCGGACTACACCGCGCGGGTCGTAGCCAGCGCCCAGCTGGGGCTGGCGGTACCGCTGGAGCTACCGTTGATTCACTGGCAGCGATGAACAGCCGGAACGCTAGCGCGGCGATGCAGTCATCTGTTGAACACTCATCGACAGAGGACACCGCATGATCAAGCAACTGTTCGACAGCTCTGCGCCGCAGAACGTCCATGGCTGGGAGCGCGCTGCCTCCCTGGCGGGCGGGCTGGTGATGATGGGCAAGGGGCTGCGGCGTGGCGGGCTTGTCGGCCTGGCCGAGCTGGCCATGGGCGGCATGGCGCTGGCGCGCGGCATCAGCGGGCGCTGCGAAGCCAAGCGCATGTTGACCGAGATGGAGGCCAAGCCGTCGTTGCCGAGCCAGCGCTACAGCCATATGCCGCTGGATTCGGAGGTGCACAGCCCGGACTTCGTCGACGCCGACGTGCAGTTGCCCGACAGCACACCGATGGGCCATGAAACCCACACGCCACCGCGCAGCAGCCAAAAACCCGGGGCTTAGCAGCATCGTAGGGTGGCTTCAGCATCGTAGGGTGCGGATGAAGCATCGTAGGGTGGGCTTCAGCCCACCAAAATTCAGCCACCCGAACTGGTCCTGTCGGTGGGCTGAAGCCCACCCTACGCCTGAAATCGCACCGGGGCGGGCCCTCCACGATCAGCCCTGCCCCAGCAGCCGCCCCTGATTCTGCTGCGCCATGTCCTTCAGGTAATCCCAGGTCGTGCGCATGCGCGCCAGATCCTTGAACTCGATCGGCATCAGCATCCAGAAAGTGAAGCGAAGCATCGTA
>NZ_KK020676.1:2433150-2440203 GCF_000307775.2 Stutzerimonas stutzeri KOS6
CCCAGGTCGTGCGCATGCGCGCCAGATCCTTGAACTCGATCGGCATCAGCATCCAGAAAGTGAAGCGAAGCATCGTAGGGTGGGCTTCAGCCCACCAAAATTCAGCCACCCGAACTGCCCCTGTCGGTGGGCTGAAGCCCACCCTACGCCTGAAATCGCACCGGGGCGGGCCCTCCACGATCAGCCCTGCCCCAGCAGCCGCCCCTGATTCTGCTGCGCCATTTCCTTCAGGTAATCCCAGGTCGTGCGCATGCGCGCCAGATCCTTGAACTCGATCGGCATCAGCATCCAGAAGGTGCGGGTAAAGCTGACCTCCTCCGGCAGCAGCAGTCGCAGCCGTGGATCGGCGTCGGCGGAAAACGCCGGCAGGATCGCAATCCCCGCCCCCATCGCCACCGCTTCCTGCTGCGCCAGCAGGCTGGTGCTGCGCAAACCGATGGAGCGAGCGTCGGCGATGCCATCGAGAAACAGCAACTCTTTGGTGAAGAGCAGATCATCCACGTAACTGACGAAGCGGTGCTCAACCAAATCCTCGCGACTGCGAATCGGCGGATGTTCCTCCAGATACGCCGGAGAAGCGTACAACCGCAGCGCATAGTCGGTGAGCCGGGTAATGATGAAAGGCCCACGCTCGGGGCGTTCAAGGGTAATGACGATATCCGCCTCGTGGCGCGACAGACGCACCGCGCGCGGCAGCGCCAGCAGGTCGATGTTCAGGTGCGGATAGCGCCGACTGAGCCCGGTGAGCTGGCCGGCAAGCATCACCGTGCCGTAGCCCTCCGTCGCGCCGATGCGCACCTGCCCGGAAAGCCCATCGGCCATGCTTGGCAGCGAATGTTCGATGGCCACGCTGGCGCTTTCCATCGCCTCGACCCGCGGCAGCAGGTTGCGCCCGGCCTCGGTGAGCCTGTAGCCGCCGGGCTCACGCAGGAACAGCTGCAGGCCCATGCTTTTTTCCAGCGCCTGCAGGCGCCGCGACACGGTGGTGTGATCCACCGCCAGACGGCGAGCCGCGGTCGTCAATCGCCCGGCCCTGGCGACTTCGAGAAAATAACGCAGATTGTCCCAGTCCATGGTTCAAGCCTCCTTAGAACTCTGTGCATTTATGCAGACCAAATCTGCGCGAGGCCGCATTGTAATGTGATTTTTTGCATTGCTAAATTCAGTGCAGCTTCTCGCAGCTGTCCGCGAGCCCATAACAACAAGGTGCCTTCTCAGGCGGAGAGCCTTATGACAACGTCCAGCTCCATTCCTACCGTCAAATTGCTTATCGACGGTGAATTTATCGAATCGACCACCCAGGACTGGCGCGATGTCGTCAACCCGGCGACCCAGGAAGTCCTGGCGCGCGTGCCTTTTGCGACTGCCGAGGAAATCGACCGTGCCGTCGCCAGCGGCCAGAAAGCCTTCAAGACCTGGCGCAAGACGCCGATCGGTGCGCGTGCGCGCATCTTCCTCAAGTACCAGCAGCTGATTCGTGAAAACATGAAGGAGCTGGCGGCGATCCTCACCGCCGAACAGGGCAAGACCCTGGCCGATGCCGAAGGCGATGTGTTCCGCGGCCTGGAAGTGGTCGAGCACGCCGCCGGTATCGGCAACCTGCAGCTCGGCGATCTGGCGAACAACGTCGCCGCCGGCGTCGATACCTATACCCTGCTGCAGCCGCTGGGCGTCTGCGCCGGCATCACGCCATTCAACTTCCCAGCGATGATCCCGCTGTGGATGTTCCCGATGGCCATCGCCACCGGTAACACCTTCGTCCTCAAGCCGTCCGAGCAGGACCCGATGGTCACCATGCGCCTGTGCGAACTGGCGCTGGAAGCCGGCGTGCCACCGGGCGTGCTCAATGTGGTGCATGGCGGTGCGGACGCGGTAAATGCGATCTGCGACCACCCGGATATCAAGGCGGTTTCCTTCGTTGGCTCGACCAGGGTTGGCACCCACGTCTACAACCGTGCGTCCCAGGCCGGCAAGCGCGTGCAGTGCATGATGGGCGCCAAGAACCACGCCATCGTGCTGCCCGATGCGCACAAGGAACAGACCCTCAACGCCATCGCCGGTGCCGCCTTCGGCGCGGCAGGCCAGCGCTGCATGGCGCTGTCGGTGGTGGTGCTGGTGGGCGAGGCGCAGGCCTGGATTCCCGATCTGGTGGCCAAGGCGCAGACCCTCAAGGTCAACGCCGGTGTCGAGGCCGGCACCGATGTCGGTCCGCTGGTTTCCTGCGCGGCGCTGGATCGCGTCAGCGGGCTGATCGAACGCGGCGTACGCGAAGGCGCCAAGCTTGAGCTGGACGGCCGCAACCCGAGCGTCAGCGGCTACGAAAAGGGCAACTTCGTCGGCCCGACGATCTTCTCCGGCGTTACCCGCGAGATGAGCATCTATCAGGAAGAAATCTTCGGCCCGGTCCTCTGCGTCATGGCGGCAGCGACCATGGACGAAGCCATCGCGCTGATCAACGCCAACCCGAACGGCAACGGCACCGCCATCTTCACCCGCTCTGGCGCGGCCGCGCGGCACTTCCAGGAAGAGATCGACGTGGGTCAGGTGGGCATCAACGTACCGATCCCGGTGCCGGTGCCGATGTTCTCCTTCACCGGTTCGCGCGCTTCCAAGCTCGGCGACCTCGGCCCCTACGGCAAGCAGGTGGTGCAGTTCTACACCCAGACCAAGACCATCACCGAGCGCTGGTTCGACGAGAACGAGGTCGGCGGCCCGGTCAACACCACCATCAACCTGAAGTGACATCACCCACCGGGCCGGCGGACGCGCCGGCCCTCAAGGACGCTGAAATGACATTCGAAACCCTGCTCGTCGACATCCAGGAGCGCGTTGCGCTGATCACCCTCAACCGGCCGCAGGCGCTCAATGCGCTCAATGCGCAGCTGATCAGCGAACTGAACCAGGCCCTGGGCCAGCTCGAGGCCGATCCGCAGATCGGCTGCATCGTGCTCACCGGCTCGGCCAAGGCGTTCGCCGCCGGCGCCGACATCAAGGAAATGGCCGAGCTGTCCTACCCGCAGGTCTATCTCGATGACCTCTTTGCCGAAGCCGACCGCATTGCCACGCGCCGCAAGCCGCTGATTGCCGCCGTCGCCGGTTACGCCCTGGGTGGTGGCTGCGAGCTGGCATTGCTCTGCGACATGATCTTCGCCGCCGACAACGCGCGCTTCGGCCAGCCGGAAGTCAACCTCGGCGTGCTGCCGGGCATTGGCGGCACCCAACGCCTGACCCGCGCAGTGGGCAAGGCCAAGGCGATGGACATGTGCCTGACCGGTCGCCAGATGGACGCCGCCGAAGCCGAGCGCGCCGGCCTCGTCGCCCGTGTATTCCCAGCCGAAAGCCTGCTGGAGGAAACCCTCAAGGCCGCCCGGGTGATCGCCGAGAAATCCCTGCCGGCCACCATGATGATCAAGGAAAGCGTCAACCGCGCCTTCGAGACCACGCTGGCCGAAGGCATCCGCTTCGAGCGTCGTATGTTCCACGCGGTGTTCGCCACTGCCGACCAGAAGGAAGGCATGGCCGCGTTCAGCGAGAAGCGCAAGCCTGAGTTCACCAATCGCTAAGCCGCATTTGGCCATAACAACAAGAGGAAACACGCCATGCATATCGGATTCATCGGCCTGGGCAACATGGGCGCACCCATGGCCCACAACCTGCTCAAGGCAGGCCACCAGCTCAGCGTCTTCGACCTCAACGCCGCGGCCGTCGAAAACCTGGTCGGCGCCGGCGCGCTGCCGGTCGACTCCCCGACCGCCATCGCCCAGGGCAACGCCGAACTGATCATCACCATGCTGCCGGCCGCCGCCCATGTGAAGAGCGTGTACCTGGGCGAGAACGGCCTGATCGCCAGCAGCCGTGCCGGTGTGATGCTGATCGACTGCTCCACCATCGATCCGCACAGCGCCCGCGAAGTGGCCAAGGCCGCCGCCGAGCATGGCAACCCGATGCTCGACGCACCGGTCTCCGGCGGCACCGGCGGTGCAGCAGCCGGCACCCTGACCTTCATGGTCGGTGGCAGCGATGCGGACTTCGATCGTGCACAACCGATCCTCGCGGCCATGGGCAAGAACATCGTGCACTGCGGTGCAGCCGGCAACGGCCAGGTGGCCAAGGTCGCCAACAACATGCTCTTGGGCATTTCCATGATCGGCGTCGCCGAGGCGATGGCGCTGGGCGTCGCGCTGGGCATGGATGCCAAGACCCTGGCCGGGGTGATCAACACCTCCAGCGGCCGCTGCTGGAGCTCGGATACCTACAACCCCTTCCCCGGCGTGCTGGACAACGTACCGGCCTCGCGCGGCTACAGCGGCGGCTTCGGCAGCGACCTGATGCTCAAGGACCTGGGCCTGGCCACCGAGGCCGCCAAGCAGGTGCGCCAGCCGGTGATCCTCGGCGCCCTCGCCCAGCAGCTCTACCAAAGCTTCAGCGCCCAGGGTCATGGCGGCCTGGACTTCTCGGCGATCATCAATCAGTACCGCAAGGACACCTGACCATGCCTGCAACCGAACGCCCCGTGCTGGCCGCCGTACGCAACCACGTCGGCCACCTCACCCTCAACCGCCCGGCCGGGCTGAATGCGGTGACCCTGGAAATGGTCCGCCTGCTGCAACAGCAGCTCAGCGCCTGGGCGGCCGATCCGCAGATCCATGCCGTGGTGCTGCGCGCCAATGGCGAGAAGGCCTTCTGCGCCGGCGGTGACATCCGTTCGCTGTACGACAGCTTCCAGCGCGGCGACACCGAGCACGAAACCTTCTTCGAGGAGGAATACGCCCTCGACCAGTACATCCATGCCTACCCGAAGCCACTGCTGGCGCTGATGGATGGCTTCGTCCTCGGCGGTGGCATGGGCCTGGTCCAGGGCGCGTCGCTGCGCGTGGTCACCGAGCGCGTGCGCATGGGCATGCCGGAAGTGGGCATCGGCTATTTCCCGGATGTGGGCGGCAGCTATTTCCTCTCACGCCTGCCGGGTGAGCTTGGCACCTACATGGGCGTCACCGGCCTGCAGATCCGCGCCGCCGATGCGCTGCACGTGGGCCTGGCGGACTGGTGCGTCAGCCACGACCAGATCGCCGAGCTGGATCGTTGCCTCGACCACATGAGCTGGTCCGTCCATCCGCAGGAGGCGTTGCGCACCCTGGTGGCGACGCTGGGCAGCAACAAACTGCCGGGTTCCGAGCTGAAGGCGCTGCATCAGGCCATCGACGAGCATTTCGGCAAAAGCGATGTGGCGGCAATTCGCGCATCACTGGCCGCCGAGACACGCCCGGAGTTTGCCGACTGGGCCGAGGAAACGCTCAAGGTGCTCGACAGCCGCTCGCCGCTGGCCATGTGCGTGACCCTGGAGATGCTGCGTCGCGGCCGCGAACTGCCGATCGCCGACTGCTTCGCCCTGGAGTTGCATCTGGACCGTCAATGGTTCGCCAAGGGCGACATCATGGAAGGCGTGCGTGCGCTGATCATCGACAAAGACAAGTCACCGCGCTGGAACCCGCCGACGCTGGCAGAGGTCACGCCGGAGCGCGTCCAGGCGTTCTTCGACGGCTTCAAGGCCACCACCGGCAAGACACGCCGCAGCGCCACGGCCTGAACCTCTTTTGCAGCACAACAACAAGAAGAGACCGCGCAATGCATGACCTCGAACTCAGCGAAGACCAACGCATGATCCGCGACATGGCGCGCGACTTTGCCCGCCGCGAGATCGCCCCCCATGCACAGGCCTGGGAAAAGGCCGGCTGGATCGACGACGCCCTGATCGCCCAGATGGGCGAGCTTGGCCTGCTCGGCATGGTCGTCCCGGAAGAATGGGGCGGCAGCTACATCGACTACGTCGCCTACGCCCTGGCCGTGGAGGAAATCTCCGCCGGCGACGGCGCCACCGGCGCGCTGATGAGCATCCACAATTCGGTGGGCTGCGGCCCGGTGCTGAACTACGGCTCGCAGGCGCAGAAGGACGAGTGGCTGGCCGAACTGGCCAGCGGTCGCGCCATCGGCTGCTTCGCCCTCACCGAACCGCAGGCCGGCTCCGAGGCGCACAACCTGCGCACCCGCGCCGAACTGGTGGACGGCCAGTGGGTGCTCAACGGCAGCAAGCAGTTCTGCAGCAACGCCAAGCGGGCGAAGTTGGCCATCGTCTTCGCGGTGACCGATCCGGACCTCGGCAAGAAGGGCCTTTCCGCGTTTCTGGTGCCCACCGACACGCCCGGCTTTGCGGTGGAGCGCAGCGAACACAAGATGGGCATCCGCGCCTCGGACACCTGCGCGGTCTCGCTCAGCGACTGTCGAATCCCGGAGGCAAACCTGCTTGGCGAGCGTGGCAAGGGCCTGGCGATTGCGCTGTCGAACCTCGAAGGCGGCCGTATCGGCATCGGCGCGCAGGCCCTGGGCATCGCCCGTGCGGCCTTCGAAGCCGCCCTGCTCTACGCCCGCGAGCGCGTGCAGTTCGGCAAGCCGATCGCCGAGCACCAGAGCATCGCCAACATGCTCGCCGACATGCAGACCCAGCTGAATGCGGCGCGTCTGCTGATCCTGCATGCCGCAAGGCTGAAGAGCGCCGGCCTGCCCTGCCTGTCCGAAGCCTCCCAGGCCAAGCTGTTTGCCTCGGAAATGGCGGAGAAGGTCTGTTCGCAGGCGGTGCAGATCCACGGTGGCTACGGCTATCTCGAGGATTATCCGGTCGAGCGCTATTACCGCGATGCTCGTATTACGCAGATCTACGAGGGCTCGAGCGAGATCCAGCGCCTGCTGATCGCGCGGGAGCTGGCGAACTATCCGCTTTAGGGGGATCGGTGCCTTGAGAGGAAGACGCCGCGAGGTCAGGTCATGTTGGTGGGCTGAAGCCCACCCTACATGCTGAAGGTGACTTGACTGAGATGGGCTTTCCATCGCAGAAGCTCCCGGTCTCGGTGGGCTGAAGCCCACCCTACGAAACCTGGGGGCCGAGGCGTTATATAGGCGTGCGCGCCGTGGCACCGTAGGGTGGGCTTCAGCCCACCAATCAACCGCAGTCTCGACGGTTATTCGACAGCACCGGATGACTGCAGCCAAATAAAAAGG
>NZ_KK020676.1:2440595-2441898 GCF_000307775.2 Stutzerimonas stutzeri KOS6
TTCTTCGCGGACTCTGGGGGAAGAGCGAGTTGACAGGCAGGGAAGTGGGTAAATTGGCAGTCGCCAAACACACCAACTCCCACACCCTGCTGTCACCGTGCATCCTATTGATCTTGCCGTTTTCTGGCCAGGCTACGACGTCGTCGCCTCTCGCCCCGTTGCTGAAAATACCCTGCTAATTGAGCTGGAACCCCAAGCCACGCGAGTGCCTCGGTGCGGACGCTGCCAGCAGCCCAGTCCGTTGATCCATGATCGGCGTTTACGGCGAGTGCGTGACCGCGATCTGTTGGATCAACGAGTCCTACTCCAACTGCCCGTACGTCGCGTCGACTGCCTGCGCTGTGGGCGAGTGACCGAGCGGATCGATTGGCTGGAACCGGCTTCCCGTCTGACTCAGCGGTTACGGGTTTGGCTCGAAGGCTTGCTGCGGATATTGCCTATCAGCCACGTCAGTCATCTGACCGGCTTGCACTGGCACACCCTCAAGGCACTCGATAAACGCCGCCTGGAGACTGAGATCGGCGCCTTCGAGCCGGGTGCTGTTCGTCGCCTGGTGATGGATGAGTTCGCTCTGCACAAAGGCCATCGCTACGCCACGGTGATCATGGACGCCGAGCGAACGCGGGTGCTGTGGGTTGGTCACGGCAATAGCCGTGAGGCCATTCGTCCATTCTTCGAGTTGCTCGGTGAGCGCTGCCAGCAAATCGAAGCGGTCGCCATGGACATGAACACCGCCTTCGATCTGGAGGTGAAGCAGCATTGCCCTCAAGCCGAAGTGGTGTACGACCTGTTCCATGTGGTGGCGCGCTACGGGCGTGAGGTGATCGACCGCATCCGCGTCGATCAGGCCAACCTACTGCGCAATGACAAATCGGCACGAAAGGTGGTCAAACGCAGTCGCTGGTTGCTGCTGCGCAACCCTGAGAATCTCAAGGACGGCCAAGCCGTGCAATTGCAGGAACTGCTCGCCGCCAACCAACCATTGGCCACGGTTTATGTGCTCAAGGACGCACTGAAGGAAGTCTGGTACGCCCCGAGCGTATGGGAAGGCTGGCAGCGCTGGCGGACCTGGCTACGGCAGGCCCGTGACAGTGGCTTGGCGCCGCTACAGCGCTTCGCCAAGAACCTCGGGCGCTATATCCGCGGCATCCTCGCCAGCGCCCGTTTCCCTCTGCACACCAGCGTTCTGGAGGGTGTGAACAACCGTATCAAGGTAATCAAGCGCATGGCCTATGGCTTTCGGGACTCGGCCTACTTCTTTCTGAAAATCAAGGCCGCCTTCCCCGGGAAAGCGCGATGAACC
>NZ_KK020676.1:2442340-2709949 GCF_000307775.2 Stutzerimonas stutzeri KOS6
AATAAAAAGGGGAGCCATCGAGGCTCCCCTTCAGGGCGTGTTGCTTTGTTCTTCTTCTGCTGACGGGCTTGTTGTTATTGTTCGTAACCCGGCCGGACCAACGTCCGTATAGCTGTCCACCAGGGACATAAAGAACAAACGGATTATTTTGGTCGCTGATGTTGCCACTGCCCTCGCGGGCTCAACCGGTTCTGGAGCTGCCTCAAGGCAGTTTTGTTGTTCTCGGTCCGGTCGACAGGAAACCTGTCGGGCAATTCCTCTCCAAAAGAATCAGTTTGCTACGCCTCCACATGCTTGTTTTTATTGTGTCGGAGCCGCTACGTGTTGTTCTTGTTATGGGATGTGCTTTCTTGTTTTTGTTATACGAACAACATAAGCATTAGCCATGCCAACTCATGAGTTTCGTTATTTTTCAATCGGTTAGCGATCTCAACTACGCCTCCACAGGAATGCTCGACGGCAGATTCGTTACCGTGCTCCCCAGTGAACGTTACGCTATACGAAAGGAGTAACACCTTTGGGTAGCTGTCTCTGCTTGCCCGGCCCAACGCCCCTGGCAGCGGTCACTGTCAGGGGATCGGTCGCTCGATGGACATAGCAGGTTCGTCGGCTGGTTAGCGCCTGGGGCGTATCAGGCGTCTGCTGTCAGTACAGCAGTTTCCTTGCGTCTGGCCAGATAGTCGCAGACCGCGATAGCCAGCAGTGGAACGACACCAACGTTGAGGGCAGCGTGCCAGGTTCCCAAAAGACCCACAAAAAGCATCCCCACGACTACGATCGCGGCGAGGCAATGAGCAAGGAAACGGCACAGTTCAAGTGCAACTACTTGTTGCTCGGCATTGTTATTCATGACGTTTGACTCCCCGTTTTTGTTGTAATAAGCAGCCTCCGATTTCATATTAGCCAGCTGCTGATGCAGCGCAACTTCAACCGACGTGCGGCACGTCTACGACGCGCATTCCAGCCTATAAAAAGCGTCCGAACGAAATCGAATCATTACCTTCGAGCGATAGCTCGGCATTAGCGTTATATATACAGAAGTCGCTTTCCTGACCGGCTGTCCAATATGCGGTCGCCAACCGACATCAAACGAAACGGCAGTTCAACAAGGAAAGTTTTTTTCAAAAGCCTGAAGAACAGCCGCTGCCGAGCGGCTTGGCACGTGTCCGAGCGCCGGCGGCTCGACCATGGCACTCAATCCCAGTCTGCGCAGAGCGCACATTCAAGCGTCCGCCGAGCCTTGCCGGGCGTGCGCGAGAAACGCGGAGCTGGCGCGACCCGCATCGATGCCGTCGAATTCCTGATAAACGCCTCGCTGGCGCAGATGCGGATATCCAGCGTCAGTGTCTTGCGACCACGATCGATTACCGGATTCGGCCAGCCGTTGCCATCCTCGCGCTCGATACGCAGCACTTCGGCGCCCATGTCCGCCAGCAGCATCGCGCAATGCGGGCCTGGCCCGATCCCGGCAAATTCCAGCACGCGCAGGACTGGCGGGCACGTTGTAATCTTCATTGGGCAGCATGGGCGCCTCCTTAGGCTCTGTACGAAAAGTGCCTGCGCTCGGTGATGCTTCGTTAAAAACGGGTTCGGAATGCTCATTTACAGCACGTAAACTCCGCTTCCTCACCCGTTTTTGCCTCGCCTGACCTTCGCTCGACGACTTTTCGTACAGAACCTAGATCAGTTCGACAGCCATGGCCGTGGCTTCGCCGCCGCCGATGCAGATCGCTGCCACACCGCGGCGCAAACCACGCGCCCGCAATGCCGAAAGCAGGGTCACCAGAATCCGCGCGCCGGACGCACCCACCGGATGGCCGAGCGCGCAGGCACCGCCGTTGACGTTGACCTTGGCGTGGTCCAAACCCAGCTCGCGCATGGCGGCCATGGCGACCACGGCGAAGGCTTCGTTGATCTCGAACAGTTCCACGTCTTCAGTGGACCAGCCGGTGCGTTCCATCAGTTTGCGGATTGCCCCGATCGGCGCGGTGGTGAACAGATTCGGCGCATCGGCGTAGGCCGCGTGGCCGTGGATCACCGCCTGTGGCTGCAGGCCCCAACGCTCGGCTTCGGAGCGACGCATCAGCAGCAGCGCGGCGGCACCGTCGGAAATCGAGCTGGAATTGGCTGCGGTCACCGTACCACCCTCGCGGAACGCCGGCTTCAGGCCGGGAATCTTCTCCGGCATCGCCTTGGGCGGCTGCTCGTCGTCGCGGATCTGCCGCTGCTGTTTGCCCTGGGTGACCTCCAGCGTGACGATCTCTTCGGCGAAACGCCCCTCGCTGATGGCTGCCTGAGCGCGACGCAGGGACTCTAACGCATAGGAATCCTGGGCTTCACGGCTGAAGCCGAAGGCGTCGGCGCATTCCTCGGCGAAGGTGCCCATCAGTCGGCCCCTGTCGAACGAGTCCTCCAGGCCGTCAAGAAACATGTGGTCGAGTACCCGGCCATGACCCATGCGGTAGCCGCCGCGGGCGCGGTCGAGCAGGTAAGGCGCGTTGGACATGCTTTCCATGCCGCCGGCGACGACAATATCGGCGCTGCCGGCGAGCAGCTGGTCGTGGGCCATGATCACCGTCTGCATGCCCGAACCGCACATCTTGTTGACCGTGGTACAGGTGGTCGCGCGGGTCAGTCCGGCGCTCAACGCCGCCTGGCGTGCGGGCGCCTGGCCCTGGCCGGCCGGCAACACGCAGCCCATCAGCACGTCCTGCACGTTCTCGACCGGCAGGCCGCTGCGTTCCACGGTGGCGCGGATGGCGGCAGCACCGAGCTGCCAGGCGGTCATGCCCTGCAGGTCGCCCTGAAAGCCGCCCATGGGCGTGCGCGCGCTGCTGACGATTACGATCGGATCATCTTTCATCTTCTGCTTCCTTCACTTGGCGGCCATGCGCAAGGCACCGTCGAGACGGATCACCTCGCCGTTGAGCATGCTGTTCTCGAAGATGTGCCGCACCAGCGCGGCGTACTCGGCCGGCTGGCCCAGGCGTGGCGGGAATGGCACGCCGGCGGCCAGCGAGTCGCGGATTTCCTGGCTCATGCCGGCCATCATCGGCGTCTCGAATACGCCGGGGGCGATGGTCATCACGCGGATGCCGAAGCGCGCCAGCTCCCTGGCAGCCGGCAATGTCATGCTGACCACTCCGCCCTTGGACGCGGCATAGGCGGTCTGGCCGATCTGCCCGTCGAAGGCGGCGATGGAGGCGGTATTGATGATCGCGCCGCGCTCGCCGCTCTCGTCCGGCGGGTTCTCGGCCATCGCCTCGGCGGCCAGCCGCAGCATGTTGAAGCTGCCGATCAGGTTGATGCCAACGATGCGACTGAAGCGGTCCAGGCTGTGCGGGCCGTTGCGCCCCAGTACCTTTTCGCCGCCGGCGACGCCGGCACAATTCACCAGTCCGTGCAGCGCGCCGAAGCGCTCCCGCGCGGCGCTGACGGCGCGGCGGGCGGCCTGTTCGTCACGGATGTCGGCGACCGCACTGAACGCATTGGCACCCAGCGCCTGGGCAGTGGCCTGCGCCGCCGTTTCGTCGAGATCGACCAGAAGCACCTTGCCACCTGACTCCACCAGCGCCTGCGCCGCCGCAGCCCCGAGGCCGGACGCGCCGCCAGTGACGAGGAATACCTTGTCGAGAATCTGCATGGCGCTCTCCCGTGTTTGTTGTTATTCGGTGCGATGCCGAGGCCATCTTTGGACAGCGACACGGGTGCGGCAATGGTCGATCTGCTCAACCTGCCTGACCGTTTTGGCCAATGGCAAAAGGCGACTACGTCGATGGGCGAAGGATGTACGGGCAGTTGCTGGGCTGAAGCCCACCCTACAGGTGAGGGGGCGATACTCCGTAGGGTGGGCTTTAGCCCAGCAACGCGCGATCAGTCGCGAGCCGGAGCGACCATCAGATTGCGGTAGTGCCCGGGATTGATACCAGACCACTTGCGGAACGCCTTGTAGAACGAACTGACATCGGCAAAACCCAGCTGCCCGGCGATCTCGCCGTAGCTGATGGCGGCATCGGCGAGCCATTCGGTGGCCATCTCCTGACGCAATCCGTCCTTGATAGCCTGGTAGGGCTGCCCCGCTTCCGCCAGGCGACGGCGCAGGGTCGACGCCGACATGCAGAGCTCCTGCGCCAGCGTCTCGCTGTCCGGCCAGCGTTCGGCGGGCAGGCTGCGCAGGCGCTGCTTGATGCGGCTGGCCAGGCTGGAGTGGTCGCGATAGCGCACCAGGATGTTGGCCGGCGCCCCGGCGAGAAAGCTGCGCAGCTCCGCTTCGCTGCGGCGGATCGGCAGGCCGAGCACTTCGGCGGCGAAAATGATCCGGGTCGAGGGCCGGTCGAAACGCAGGTTGTCGGAAAACATGACGCGGTAATCGTCGGTGTAGTCCGGCTCGGCACAGCGCAGTTCGACCGCCAGCAAGGGGATGCGTCGCCCCACCAGCCAACAGGCCAGGCCGTGCAGGAGCATCCAGAAGGTGAAGTAGCAGAACGCTCGCGCCGGCTCGGCATTGCGCTCGCGCAGCACGACCTCGGCCAGGCTCTGGCTGCGGATCAGCTTGCCGCGCAGGTTCTCCAGCCCCAGCCCGAGAAAGCTCAATGCATGAGTCAGCGCCTTTTCCAGCGTTGGCTGCTGGACGCAGCTACGGCTGAGAAAGACGAAGCTGCCCGAGCGTAGCCGCCGCGGGTCCATGCCGAAGAACTCGTCGTCGAAGCGTCGCGCCAGGCGCAGCCAGAGTTGCGAGTACTCGCACACGTCCATGCGCCCGTCGGGATCTCGCAGGCAGGTCGGGTCGAGTCCTATTTCGTCCAGTAACTGCTCGGCCGACAGCCCGGACTGCACGAAGCCGAGCAGCGCCTCGGCCACCAACCGGGCGCTGATGCTGTCCCGGCTGGCACTGGCCGGGACGATGGTGTCTTCCGGTTTCGTTTGCCATTCGATGGCCATGCGTCCTGGATCCTGCCCGGTCTCGATGCCGGTCATGATCGGCCAGCCACGCCGTGCTGTCAGCACTTGCGTCACATCCAGCCGAGCGTGAGTCCCATCACCATCAGGTAACGTCCGGTCTTGGCCAGGATGACGATCGGCAGGAAGCTCCACAGGGGTTCGCGCATCACGCCAGCTACCAGAGTCAGCGGGTCACCGATGATCGGCACCCAGCTGAGTAGCAAGGTCCAGCGACCGTAACGGTGATAGCAGTGTTGCGCCCGGGCCAGTTGCCGCTCGTTGACCGGAAACCAGCGCCTGTGACGGAGCTGCTCGACGTAACGGCCCAACAGCCAGTTCACCAGCGAGCCCAGTACATTGCCCAGGCTGGCCACGGCCACCAGTCCCCAGACCCCGTAGCGCTCCGAAAGCAGAAGGCCGGCGAGCACCGTTTCGGACTGCAGGGGCAACAGCGTGGCAGCCCCAAAGGCTGCGAGAAAAAGACCGAGATAGCCGGAAAACGCGAACATCGACCGCCCCGCGAGCAGCATCCTCAATGGTGCGGCAGTATGCTTGAAACGGTCGGATCGCGTCTTCGCTTACATCTCGTGAATGCGCCCCACCTGCCGGGCCAGACGCATCGTCTCGTGCTCCTCGAGGCGTAGCAGGTCTTCAGCCAGGCTACGCGCGCCGTCGATCTCGGCACGACGTGCCAGGGAGCGGTAAAGGTCGATGACCTGGTTGTGGATGGTGAAGATATCCAGCGAAATATCCTCCACCGTCATGGTGTCGTAGGCCTTGCACGCCTGATTGCGCAGCACGGGGTTGCGCGTCAGATAGTCGTAGATCCAGGTGTGCAGCGCCTTGGGATCGGCATGTTTCTCGATCTTGTCGATGGTTTCGGCCAACGCGCGCTCATGATCCGCGAGGTACACCAGCAGCCATTTGGCGCGTGTTTCCTCGTGCTTGTTGGAACAGCGTGCCATGCAACGAGCCAGCATGGCGTGGGTGTCGCGTGTCCAGTCGATCAGGTCTTCGAATCGCTCGATCTTCATCGCCAAATCTCCCTCATGTCAGTGCAAAAGCAGCGTGTTGCCTGCCGCCAGCGACACGAGCCTGCATGCTCGTTACACAATCCGCCATGACCGTGATTAGGGTCTGCCCCAGTTTCATCACACGCCGTACGAGGCGGGAACGGACCCAACAAAGACTAGCTCAGCGAATCACCCCGCGATTCATTAGCGACGATAACCTTGCGACAGATCATTACCGATGATGACCGAACAGGGTATCGCCCTGGAGGCATGCCCTACCGGTCGGCGCGCTCCAGATGGAGTTCGGCGGGTTGAGCCCGATGATTACCCGGTCATGGCCGATCACGAAGAAATGCCAACGGCCCGCTGGGCCGCCACTAGAGCTACGGCCTATCGAACCATTCCGCGGTGATGGACTCGCCGACACTCAAGGACAACGCGTTCGCCGTCAGCTCCGAGGCCGTCGGCACGATCAGCATCGACAATCCCATTGAAGGCAGATTTCGCACGGCAAGATACCGCCACCGGGCCCTCGCACTCTCGGCGCATCCTCGTGCGCCCAGCCATGGCGCTCGCCAGCGGCTTCTGCGATAGTTGCCCGGACCTGCCGCTCGCCCACAAGGCGTGCGGCTACCGTGACGCCTTGCCAGTTTCGCTGCATTTACCCTTCCGCAGCCAGCCGCGTCCCTTCGCGCCATCCGCGCGTTCCCGATGGCCTCATCCCGCCATCGCTTTTGCCGACGCTGTCCAGCAGTGCGGCATTCGCCGACGCAAATCATAAAAGACCGATCCGAACAAGGACGCCCCATGAAACTGACCCGCTGCCTCACCGCGCTGGCCGCCGCTGCCGCCCTGTCTGCCACTTTCACCGCCTCCGCCCGCGAATATTCGGTATCCACCGTGCTCTCCGACGCCTTCCCCTGGGGCCAGGCCGCACAGAAGTGGGCCGACCTGGTGGAGGAGCGCTCCAAGGGTGAGATCACCCTGCGCATCTACCCCAACTCGCAGCTGGTCGCAGGCGACCAGACCAAGGAGTTCTCCGCCATGCGCTCCGGCCTGATCGACATGGCCGTGGGCTCGACCATCAACTGGTCGCCGCAGGTACCGGAGCTGAACCTGTTCTCGCTGCCGTTCCTGATGCAGGACAGCCAGGACCTGGACGCCATCACCGGCGGCGAGGCAGGCAAGATGGCCTTCGCCGCCATCGAGAAGCGCGGCATCGTGCCGCTGGCCTGGGGCGAGAACGGCTTCCGTGAACTGTCCAACTCGGTCAAGCCGGTGACGACGCCACAGGACCTGGCCGGCCTGAAGATCCGCGTGGTCGGCTCGCCGCTGTTCCAGGACACTTTCACCGCCCTCGGCGCCAACCCAACCCAGATGAGCTGGGCCGACGCCAAGCCGGCGCTGACCACCGGCGCGGTGGACGGCCAGGAGAACCCACTGTCGGTATTCGACGTGGCGCGCATCGACCAGGTCGGGCAGAAGCACCTGACCCTCTGGCACTACATGGCCGACCCGCTGGTCTTCGCGGTCAACCAGCGCGTCTGGAAGCAGCTGCCCGAGGCCGACCGCGAACTGCTGCGCCAGGCCGCCATCGACGCTGGCAAGTGGGAGATCGAGCTGTCACGTAGCAGCGAAGCCAAGCGCCTGGATGACATCCGCGCCCGTGGCGTGGATGTCATCGAGCTGACGCCCGAGCAGCGCCAGGCCTTCGTCGAGGTCACCCGCAGCGTGCATGAGAAGTGGGCGCCGAAGATCGGCACCGAACTGATGGAAGCCGCCCGCGCGGCCACCGCCAAGTAAAACCGTTCTGCCCGGCAGCGCGATGCCGCCGGGATTCGAGGAAACCCATGAACAATCGACAGGACGCGCGCTTCGAGCGCGTGCTGGCCACCCTGGCCCTGGGGATCATCAGCCTGATCAGCCTGGCCAACGTGGTGGTGCGCTATTTCACCGATGCCTCCTTCGCCTTCACCGAGGAGTTTTCAGTCTTTCTGCTGGTCATCCTGACATTCGCCGGCGCCTCGGTGGCCATGCGCAGCAACCGGCACATCCGCATCGGCTTCGTCGAGCGCCTGTTCCCGCGCCTGCGGGTGCCGTTGATCCTGCTGCAGTGGCTGGCCAGCGTGCTGGTGCTGGGGCTGGTGGTTTGGTTCGGCGGCCAGTTCGCCCTGGAGGAATACCAGTGGGAATCGCAGTCCCCCGGCCTCGGCCTGCCCAACTGGTGGTACGTGGTCTGGCTGCCGCTGCTGGCGCTGTGCATGCTGCTGCGACTGACCCAGATGACCCTCGACCGTCTGCGCGGGAGACTCGGCGATGAGCCCTGATATCTGGATGATCGCCAGCTTCCTGCTGCTGTTGCTGCTCGGCGTGCCGGTGGCCTTCTCCCTGGCGCTGTCCGGGGCGGTCGGCATTCTCTCCGGGCTGTCGCCGGACATGCTCGCGACCCTGGGCACCAATACCTACAACGGCGTGGCCAAGTACCCGCTGATCGCCATTCCGCTGTTCATCCTCACCGGTCTCGTATTCGAGAAGTCCGGCGTGGCGCTGCGCCTGGTGCGCTTCGCCCAGGCACTGATCGGCCCGCGCCACGGCGGCCTGGCGATGGTCGCCATCCTGGTCTGCCTGATCATGGGCGGGATGAGCGGCTCGGGTCCGGCGGATGCTGCGGCAGTGGCCATGGTGATGCTGCCGAGTATGACCCGCGCCGGTTACCCGAAGCCGTTCTCGGCGACCCTGATCGCCGCCTCGGCGTCCACCGCGATCCTGATCCCGCCATCCATCGCGCTGATCCTCTACTCCATCGTGGTGCCCGGCGTCGACCTGCGCGCGCTGTTCGCCGCCGGGCTGTTCCCGGGGATCATCGCCGGCTTGGTGCTGCTGCTGCCGGCCTGGCTGCTGGCCAAGCGCTATGGCTGGGAGAACCCCGAAGGCGCCGAGCGCCCGCCGCTGGGCGAGAGCTTCCGCCAGGCCCTGCCGGCACTGTTCGCCCCGGTGTTGATTCTCGGCGGCCTGCGCAGCGGCCTGTTCACCCCCACCGAAGCGGCAGTGGCCGGCGTCGCCTATGGCGTGCTGGTCGGCCTGTTCGTCACCCGCGAACTGGACTGGCGCAACCTGTGGAAGCTGCTCGGCGAGGCGGCGGTGATGTCCGGGGTGGTCATGCTGATCATCGCCCTGGCAGGCATCTTCGCCTGGGCCGGCACCATGCTCGGCACCTTCCGCCACCTGGCCGAATGGCTGATCTCGCTGTCGGACAACGGCGCGGTACTGCTGGTACTGGTGATGATCGCCGTGCTCCTGGCCGGCATGCTGCTGGATGCCATCTCGATCTACCTGATCCTGATGCCAATCCTGATCCCGCTGATGCAGCACTTCGGCTGGAACCCGGTGTGGTTCGGCATCCTGCTGGCGATGAACATCGCCATCGGCCAGTTCACTCCGCCAGTGGCGATCAACCTCATGGTCACCGCGGAAGTTGCGAAGATTCGCCTGGAGCAGACGGTGGGCTGGGCGTTGTTGTTCGTCCTGGTCATGGGCAGCGCCCTGTTGCTGGTGGCGATCTTTCCCGAGATCGCGCTGTGGCTACCAAGGGTGCTCGGTTACGCGGTGTAACCGCTAACCAGCGGCTGGTGCGAACGCTCTGTCGTTCACACCAGCCAAACCTTCGCCAGAGCCCTAGCCGAACACCGTCACCGTCTGCCGGCTCAGCGCAACCAGCTCGCCGGAGGGCGTCCATAAAGCGGCAGCGCAATGTCCGTAGCCGTCGCGGGCATGCTCGATCACGGCGCGGTACATGCACCAGTCATGGGTATCCAGGCTGGGCAACGGCTGGATGAATTCGATGGTCCAGGTCAGCGAGCTGCCGGGGGCGAAGCTCTTCAGGTGCGGCAACACGGCAGGCGGCCAGGCATCGACCAGCGCCAGCAGGTGAGCCTCACTCATTGGCTCGCGGGGCACATCACCGCGCTGGCGCACCCAGCCGCCCATTTCGCGCGACGCATTGCCGGTGAACGGCAGCCCGCCAATGCCCCAGCGCATGGCCAGGTAGCGGGTGAACTCCGGCGTTACGCCTGCTACGTAAGGCAGTTCCTGGCAGGCTTCGACCGGTGGCATGGCCGGAGCCGGCTCGGCCGCGACGTCCACGACGGAACTGCGCGGTGCGCCGAAGCTGCCCTGGACGATGGTGACCACTTGCCCGTCCTGCATCACCCGGCCGAGCATCTGACTCACCGCCTTGCCTTCGCGCAGCACCTCGGCCTCGAAGCTTGCCGGGGTGTCGAGCGCCAGCGGCCCGACGAAGGTGATCGCCAGCGAGCGCAACGGCCTGCCATCGGGCACCTTGGCCCGCATGCTCTCGTAGGCCAACGCCGCGACCAGGCCACCGAAACCCGCCCGCCCCTGGCCCCAGCTGGCCGGCACCACCACATCGCCGGGATTGTCACGCACCGCTTGCAGCAGCTCGCAAAGCTCCATATCCACCTCGTTATCGTTCGTTATGCGAGCGATGTTAATAGCGCCTTGACCAGCGTGCGACCCTGTTCAACAGGACCGGCCGGATGAAATGCCCGATCATCCATACCGGCAATGAAGCGCTCAGCAACGCTCCGTCGGTGCAGGACGCCAGGGCAACGCGCGACGAAGCCGATACAAGGCACGCGACAATTCATCCACCGTCCCGGGCTGCTGCGCATAGCGCTGCGCCTCATAGAGCCTGGCGAATGCGAGGATGGCCGGCGCTTGCCCGGGCAGCAGCGCCGCAGCGCGCCCGGCGAAACTGCGTACCCCCTCGCCGGTGTGACGCCGGACACCATGACGCGCCAGCAGCCGTTCGAAGCGTCCGAACAGGCGCTGGCGAGCATCCGTTTCACGGCGCCAGGGCTTGAACAACAGCAGCGCCAGCAAAGCGGTCAACAGCCCCAGCGCCGCCACCAGCCCCAGGCCGAGCGCCTGGGCATCGAGCTTACCGAACCAGCGCTGCAGCATTTGCGATTGCTGTTCGTCCCGATAATTGAGCACCCAGCGCTGCCAGCCATAGTTGAGGCTGTCCCAGCGCAAACGCAGCGTGTTCATCCAGCCGATATCGCGGTAGCGCAGCAGCGACATCGGCTCATCGGCAAGAAAGCTCTGCTCGCGGGCCAGCGCCTGCTCCAGTCCCTGCTGGACCCGCTCGGGCGCAACCTGGAATGTCGGATCGACACTGACCCAGCCGCGTTCGGCGACCCAGTACTCCACCCAGGCATGGGCATCGAACTGATGCACCGAGAGGTAGTTGCCCGCCGGGTTGACCTCACCGCCCTGATACCCCGCCACTACCCGGGCCGGAATACCCGCTGCGCGCAGCACGAATGCCATGGCGCCGGCGTAGTGCGCGCAGAAACCGCTGCGCGTCTCGAACAGGAAGTCATCGACGATATCGCTCCCCACCGGCGGCGGCTCCAGGGTGTAGTGATAGGGCTGGCGGTTGAAGTGCTTCAACAGCGCATCCACCATCGCCTGCGGTTCCTGCGCAGAGCGCCGCAGCTCGGTCGCCCAGGCGCGGCTGCGCGGATTGCCCTGCTCCGGTAGCTGCAATGCACGGCCCAGACTCGCCGGTGCGCTGGTCGCTTCACGCCGCGCGTCCAGCCAGGAGGTCACTTGATACATCAGCGGCTGGTTCACCGGCTGTACGCGCTGCAGATGGAAATCCGCCATCAGTTGCGCCTCGCCGGGCTCGACCTGCGGCACATCCAGCGCGAACAGCCAGGGCTGGCCGCTGGGCTGCATGACGATGCTGTAGCTGAGCGGCTCACCCACCGCCTGCCACTCCGGCGCCTGGGGCAGCTGCGAGGCGTAGGACTGCGACCAGCGGCGACCGTCGAAGCGCTCGAAGGTCACCGCGCGCCAGTAAAGCTGGTCGCGAGGCGGAATGTCGCCATCGAAGGTGACGCGAAAGGCCAGCTCCGCCGATCGGCCCAGGCGGGCGATGTCGCCGGGCGCCATGTGATCGGCCAGGCCAATCGTGCCCCGGTCGCCGGCCTGCGGCAACGACCACAGCGGCGGCAGGCGGGGGAAGAACAGGAACAGCACCAACATCAGCGGAATCGCCTGCAGCAGCAGCGAACCGGCCAGGCGTACCGTAGGCCATGGTCGGGTGACCAGGCTGCTCTGCTGCAGGCCGATCATCGCTGCCAGCAAGGCCGTGACGGGCAGCAGGCTGTACAGCCCGGCCACCAGGCTGTCCTCGAACAGGTAGCTGGTCACCACCGCGAAGAAGCCGAGGAAGATCAGCACCAGCGCATCGCGACGGGTACTCATCTCCACGAGTTTGAGAATGAACGCAGCGATCAGCAGCACCACGCCGGCTTCCAGGCCGACCAGGCTGCCTCGCGAGAAATACACGCCGAAGCCGGCGCCGATCATCAGCAGCGCCTTGAGCCAGCTGCGCGGATAGCGCGCGCGCATGCGGAAGATCTGGATTCGCCAGCTGGCACAGCCCAGCCACAGGCCGATAATCCATAGCGGCAGATGGGTGAGGTGCGGCAGGATCACCAGTATCTGAGCCACCAGCAGCCAGATCAGACTGTTGCGCGGGATGCCCGGCTTCGCGCTCACTTCGCGCCCTCCTCGCTCAGGCCATGCAGCGCCAGTGCACGCAGGCAGGCATCCCGATGAGCCTGGCCACCATCGGGGCCGACCAGCTCGCCAGACAGGCTCAGTGCGAACGGTTGCTGCTTGTCGCTGAGGTCGAGGACCCAGTGGCAGAGTATCGACAGGCGCTGCTCGGTATCGCCCTCCAGCGTATCGAAGTCCAGTAATGGATCGTTACCGAGCAGGCTGGCGAAGTCCTTCACCAGCAGGCCCTGGCCGCGGGAATACGCCTTCCAGTGCAGGCGTCGGCGCGGATCGCCCGGTTGCCAGGTCCGCAGCCCCTGGTAGTCGTCGACGCCGGAGCCGCGCACCAGCATGCCTTCATCCTCGGCTTCCGGCGCGCTGCAGCCCGGCGGGCGTTCGGCGCTCGAAGGCTGCGGATAGACCAGTGCCGCCAGCTCCAGATCGATCCAGCTCCAGGCCACCAGCAACCCTAGCGGGAAACGACTCTCGACCCTGACGCGGCCAGGCCGTAGCCAGCCACGGCGTTGCGTCGGCAGGCTCAATTCGACTTCGACGGCGCCGCCCGCAGGCACATCGACCAGCCGCAAGCCACTGGCTGGCCAGCCGAGCGCCACCGCCTGATAGGCGCGACCGGGACTTTCCAGACGTACCCGCAGCAGCGCCTGCTCGCCGACGAATGCAGCGGTGGTTCCGCCCGCTTGCAAGACCAAGCCGGCGAGATTGCGCCACGTATGCAGGATGGTGACGAGATACAGCGACCCGAGCAGGAAAGTCAGCCCGTAGGCCAGACTGTTCTGGTAGTTGATCGCGGTAAGCAGCATCAGAAACAGCGCCACCAGAAACGCCAGCCCGACCGCGGTGGGCATGATGAAGATGCGCCGCTGGTTCAGGCGCACGCTGGATGCGGGAGGGATGCGCCGCAGCAGCCAGCGATCGCGAAAGCGCGGCAGCAACCTCACGGCAGGCGCCCGCTGCAGTGGGCGGACAGCTGCCTCACAGCGCAGGCACTTCGCGCAGCAACCACTGCACCAGCGCGCCACCACCGTGACCGGTGGCGTCCGCACGCTCGCGCAGGCGATGACCAACCACGGTTGGCAACACGGCTTGCACGTCTTCCGGAATCACATAGTCGCGACCGTCGAGAAAGGCCCAGGCACGGGCGGCTGCAAGCAGGGCCAGGCTACCGCGCGGCGACAGCCCCCAGGCGAACTGCGGCTGGGTGCGCGTGGCTTCCACCAGGCGCAGGACGTAGTCGACCAGCGCATCGCTGACCCGCACGTGGCCAACGGCGTCCTGAATGGCACGTAGCTCGTCGTGCTCAAGCAGCGGTTCGAGCCGGGTCAGCAGATCACGTCGCGACTCGCCCAACAGCAGCGACTTTTCCGCCGCCCTGGCCGGGTAGCCAAGGGAAACACGCATCAGGAAGCGGTCGAGCTGCGATTCCGGCAGAGCGAAGGTACCGCCCGAACTTACCGGATTCTGCGTGGCGATGACGAAGAATGGGATGGGCAGCGGGCGCGTCGCGCCTTCGATGGTGACCTGCCCTTCTTCCATCGCTTCGAGCAGCGCGCTCTGGCTTTTCGGCGTGGCGCGGTTGATCTCATCGGCCAGCACCAGCTCAGCGAAGATCGGTCCCGGGTGGAACACGAACTGCCCGCTGTCCTTGTCGAATACCGAGGTGCCGAGAATGTCGCCAGGCAACAGGTCGGAGGTGAACTGGATGCGCTGGAACTCCAGTCCCAGCACCTTGGCCAGGGCATGGCTCAGGGTGGTCTTGCCCATGCCGGGCAGGTCCTCGATCAACAGGTGACCGCGGGCCAGCAGGCATGCCAGGGCCAGCCGGACCTGAGCTTCCTTGCCGAGCAGTACGTCGTTGACTGCTCGCAGGCAGGCGTCCAATCGGGTGCGCATAGGCTCTCCTTCGTTCGTCGTCCTGATGCTACTGGTCAGTTGCGGCCAGGCAAAGCGAAGGAAATGCCCGGTGACGAGTTTGTGATCCCGGCACTGTTGCAGCGCTCGCGCCGCTGCGCCTGTTTCCAGACGACGGAAGACAGCTGCAGACATTTTTCATGAGATGGCGGACCGCAGGAAAGCGGCCAGCGAGCCACGGGGCTCGAGGACAATTGCCGGCCTGGGCGATAGCGAACGGGCCGGCAACTGGAGACGCAGGCTCAGCGACCGGCGCGGGACTCACGAAGATAGAAGCGCGCCTTCTGCGCCTTCTGCGTACAGCCACGGAAGGCTTCGAACTGTTGCTGGGTCTTGGCGCCGGTCAGCAAGGCCATGGCCTTGGAATAGCTCACGGTACCGGCAAAGCCTTCGGCTTCCGCCAGGCTCTGCTCCTTCCACGCCGCATCGAGTTCCGCAGCGCAGCTGTCACGGTAAGCGGTCTTGCCCGCACAGCCGGCCAGCAGCAGAACCAGCAGAGGCAGAGTTAGCCAGGTTTTCATCGCATCATCCCTCGTGTGCCATTAGGAGTTGCAGCGCGGTTAGCGCCTACGGTTACGCAGATACTCGACCACAGACGACTGGTCGCCAGCGAACTCGATCCGGGCAGCCTTGCTCTCGCGCTGATAGGCGTACATCGGATCGTAATACTCGCCCAGCAATGCTTCGATCCAGGCGCGATGCAGGTCCACCGAACCGCTACGCGCCTGCTCTGCCAGCGCTTGATCCATCAGCAGGGCCAGGCGCTGGTAGCGCTCGCCACCGAGCCGCTTGTTGATATTGACCAGACTTTGCTGCAGACGCTCGGCGAATGCAGCGAAACCGTTCTCACCCTGCTCGGAAATGAATTCGGCACACAGGTCGATCACATAATCCTTGAGAATTCGCTCGACGCGCCCTTCGAGGCTGTCTTCCAGCCAGATCAGCGGAAACTCCTGCATTCCGTGGAACAGGGGCAAGGGAATCGAACAGCGACCCACGAGACGCGCCTCGTCCTCGACGACGAAGGTTTCGACCCCGCCTGCACGCATCTTCAGCAGGCGAATCGCCAGTGCATTCTCGAAATCGATCTGCGAGGGTTGCGGCGTTGCGCGCTTGCCGAAGCTGGAACCACGGTGATTCGCCAAGCCTTCCAGGTCCAGGCTGTTGTCCAGCTGCGCCAGTACCTCGGTCTTGCCGGTACCGGTCATGCCGCCCACCAGGATGAACCCGCACTGCTCGACGGCCTGGTCGATGGTGTCCAGCAGGAAGTGGCGCATCGCCTTGTAGCCACCGACGACTCGCGGGTAGTCGATGCCCATTTCGTCCTTCAGCCACTGCTGGACGATGTTCGAGCGCAAGCCACCACGAAAGCAGTACAGATAGCCGTCCGGATGGGCTCGGGCGAAGTCGGCCCAGGCCTGCAAGCGCTCGCCCTTTACCTTGCCGGAAACCAGCCGGTGGCCCAGTTCGATGGCGGATTGCTGGCCGTGCTGCTTGTAGCAGGTACCCACCTTCTGCCGCTCGACATCGTTCATCAGCGGCAGATTGACCACGCCGGGGAAGGCGCCCTTGCCGAATTCAACCGGTGCGCGAGCATCCATCATCGGGACATCGTTGAGAAACAGCTCGCGATAGTTCTCGGTATCGCCACGCATCAACGCACCTCGACCGCATGGCGGCGCGCGTCGACCAACTGGCCGATCGGCTGCAGCTCCAGGCCGAGCTCGGCACAGAGCGCAAGGAATTCCGTCTCGCCTTCGGGCGCCACAGCCACCAGCAAGCCGCCACTGGTCTGCGGATCGCACAGCAGCTGCTTGTGCGCCTCGTCGAGTGCACCAATACGTTCGCCATAACTGTCGAAGTTGCGCTGGGTGCCGCCCGGCACGCAGCCCTGCTCCAGATAGTATTCGACGCCTGGCAGGCGCGGCACGCGTGCGTAGTCGATCTCGGCGGTCAGGCCGCTGCCGTCGGCCATCTCCACCAGATGGCCAAGCAGACCGAAGCCGGTGACGTCGGTCATGGCGCGCACGCCTTCGAGCTTGCCGAAGCGACTGCCGGGCGTATTCAGGGTGCACATCCAGTCGCGGGCCAGGCCGACATCTTCGGCGCGCAGCTTGGCTTTTTTCTCGGCGGTGGTGAGGATGCCGATGCCCAGCGGCTTGGTCAGGTACAGCCGGCAGCCGGCGGTTGCCGTGTCGTTGCGTTTCATCTGGCGCTTGTTCACCAGGCCGGTGACGGCGAGGCCGAAGATCGGCTCGGGAGCATCGATAGAATGACCACCAGCCAAGGGAATGCCCGCGGCGTCGCATACCGCACGGCCACCGGCGATCACTTCGCGGGCAACTTCCGGCGGCAGCACGTTGACCGGCCAGCCGAGAATCGCGATGGCCATGAGCGGATCCCCGCCCATGGCATATATGTCGCTGATCGCATTGGTCGCGGCGATTCGACCGAAATCGAAGGGATCATCGACGATGGGCATGAAGAAATCGGTGGTCGACACCACACCGCGCTCCTCATCGATGCCATACACCGCTGCGTCGTCGCGCGAGGCGTTGCCCACCCACAGGCGCGGATCGAGATTCTGTGCACCACTGCCGGCAAGAATCACGTCCAGCACCTTGGGCGATATCTTGCAGCCGCAGCCGGCGCCGTGACTGTACTGGGTGAGGCGGATCGGTTCGCTCATCGGGCTCTCTCGTGGCACATGCAAACGGGCGGCGATTGTAGCAAAGGCGACGCTGGATTAGCCGGAAGCGGCGTCCCGATTGACTACACGCGGCGAGCATCGCTGCAAGCGCTTGCAGCCACGCCTGCCAGGCATGAAGCTATAGCAGTAGCACAGGGAGAACTGCATGAGTAAGACAGTTGCACTGGTACTGGGATCCGGCGGTGCACGGGGTTACGCCCACATTGGCGTGATCGAGGAATTGGAAGCGCGTGGCTATGAGATCGCCTGCATTGCCGGCTGCTCCATGGGGGCAGTGGTCGGTGGCATCTACGCAGCAGGCAAGCTTGACGAATACCGCAACTGGATCGAGAGCCTGGATTATCTGGACTTGCTGCGTCTGGTCGACCCGAGCTTCAGCCTCGGCGCGATTCGAGGCGAGAAGGTCTTTGGCCGCATCCGCGAGATGGTCGGCGATATCCGTATCGAGGACTTGCCCATCCCCTACACCGCCGTCGCCACCGACCTGACCAACCAGCAGGAAATCTGGTTCCAGGAAGGCAACCTGGAGCTCGCCATGCGCGCCTCTGCCGCCATCCCCAGCCTGTTCACCCCGGTCATGCAGGGCAACCGCATGCTGGTCGACGGTGGCCTGCTCAATCCTCTGCCGATCGTTCCGGTGGTGTCGGCGCACTGCGACCTGATCATTGCGGTCAACCTCAACGCCAACAACCACAAGCAGTATCCGCTACCGGAGATCGAACGCCCCGGTCGCTTCGACACCCTCATGAGTTCGATAAGCTCGCACATCCCCTTCTGGCGCAAGGAGGGTGAGCTGACCGAGCAGATCGAAGAGATCCGTGACGGCGAGCTGACTCGCGGCGATCAGCCGCCAGCAGCGCCAACCGGCCAGAGCGCGCCGAAATCGGCGGAAGGCTCGAAAGTGATCGACGTCGCCGGCCCCGCATCGCTGCTGGAACTGATCAACCAGAGCTTCGACGTCATGCAGTCGTCACTGGCGCAATACAAGATCGCCGGCTACCCGCCGAACGTGCTGGTCGACATTCCCAAGCGTGCCTGTCGCTTCTACGAGTTCTACAAGGCACCGGAACTGATCGAACTGGGCCGCATCGTCGCCCACGACGCGCTGGTGCGCCACGAGCAGGAGCAATGAAACGCCGACACTGCGCTACGGCTTGACCGACTCCTGCTTGTCGCTCAGAGGTATGGCGGGCTTGTGCGGGATATCCGGCACTTCCTTGATCAACCAGTCGCCCAGCAGGCTGTAGGCCACGGCAAGCAGGGTCGGTCCTAGGAACAGGCCCATGAAGCCGAAGGCAAGGATGCCGCCGAATACGCCCAGCAGCACCACCACCAGCGGCAGGTTGCCTCCTCGGCTGATCAGGTAGGGCTTGAGCACGTTGTCCACACCACTGATGACGAACATGCCCCAGATGCCGAGGAAAACCGCCATGCCATAGTCGCCCTGCCAGGCCAGCCAGGCCACGGCAGGTCCCCAGATCAGCGGCGGAACCATGATGAAGCTGCAGGCGAAGGTCAGCAGACCGAGCACCAGCGCACCCGGTATTCCAGCGATGAGGAAGCCGACGTAAGCCAGGATCGCCTGCGCTGCGGCAGTACCGATGACCCCGTTGACCACCCGTTGCACCGTGCCGGCGACCAGCTCCAGGTAGTGGTCGGCGCGGTGACCGATCAGTCGGTGCAGCAGGCTGTGAACGAAGGCGGCCAGATGAGGGCCGTCACGATAGAAGAAGAACACCAGCACCAGGCTCAGCGCCAGCTCGAGCATGCCGCCGCCGATGCGCGCACTGCGCACGAGCAGCCAGTTGGCGACCTGACCGATGTAGGGTCGGATGCTGGCGATCAGGGCCGTGCCCTGCTCGTCCACCGTGCTCCAGAAGTTCAGCAGTGTGTCGCCTATCAGCGGCACCTCACCCAACCAGCCGGGTGCGGGCGGCAGCCCTTCGACCTGCAGGTTGTGCAACAGGGCATTGGCATCGCGGATCTGGTCGGCAATGTTGAACCCCAGCCATACCAGCGGCACGGCCACCAGTACCATCCAGCTGAAGGTCAGCAGACCTGCCGCCAGAGTCGCGTTGCCGCCCAGCCAGCGCGTCAGGAAGCGCATCACCGGCCAACTGGCGAATGCCAGCACGGCGGCCCAGAACAATGCGGAAGCGAACGGTGCCAGCACCCACAGGCAGGCGGCCAGCAGGCCAAGGAGCAGAATCTGCACCAACAGGCGGTCATTGTTGAGCATGCACGAGTCCTACTGAGAAGGGCCTGCGCATCCTGTCACCAGAGTGCGCGCAGAAGTCGCCTATTGCAGCCGCAATGCAGGATCAGCGCAATAGCCTGATGAGCAGGCCAGGTTCCTGCGACTCATCCACTTCAAGGCGTCCGCCACGAATGCGTTCGGCAACCAGCGCCTCGCGCCAGGCTACCGCACCGCGCCCGGCGAGGCTGACCCGGGCGGTACTGTCCAGGCGCAGTACATTGGCCAGAACACCGCCCCACTCCGCCGTAGGCTCGTCGGCCAGACGAGGCAGCCGCAGCTCACCGGTACTGCGCAATTGGCGCAGCAGGGTCGCCGCCGTCGGCAGCACCTCGGTCAGCGGCTGGTCCGGCTGGAGCTGCTCGACATGCAGATAGGGCCGACCACTGCCGCGCGTTATCCCGTACAGCGCCATCAGGCTGCCATCGACCCCAGGCAAACGCGCCAGCAGGTAGGCCTGCTGGCCCTCAGGGCCGTAGAGCTTCGACTGGCCGAAGATCGAGTTGGCCCAGAGGCTGCTGGAGCCGCACTCTCGCCCCTCGCACCAGTACAACAGCTCGGCGCCCTGGCGCAGCAAGTCGGTACGGGCTTGGGAAAACGCTTCAATGCCGGTGTGCGAAGCCGGCAACTGATAGGTGATTGTGGTCAATTGGCCGGAGGCGGTCACTTGAGCGGCCATGCGCAACTTGCCGCTGATCCGCCGGACGGAATCCTGCGGGTAGACGCGCTCGTGCACCCGGCTTTGCCGGTAGTCGATGATCTGAGCCTGAGCAAAACGGGGAAGCGTAACCAGATCGGCGCTGCCGGGAAGGTCGGCGGCCGTCGCGGCACCGGCCAGAAGAACCGATGCTGCTATCCATGCACTTCGCATAACACTCCTCAATGGATCACCAGCAACCGTAGCCAAAGATTGGCACACCAATGGATTGTCCAGTTCCGGGAGCATCAGTACGGATGCAGACCTGACTCGGGCTCGTACCCTGCAGCGGTCGATGGCTGCCATGGCTCTCCGGAAATACCGCCTGCCAGCCTCACCAGTTGCCAAACGCAAGTCAAGCAAGGCTTTGCCAGAGAGTATTGCAGAGCCGGCAGGTCTATTCTCGAAAGAAGGCGTTGAATACCGCGGCGACCGCTTCGGCACCCGCCTCGTCATCCAGATGCAGGTGATGTCCACCGGGCAGGCGCTGCACCTTGAACGGCAGCCCTTCGGCAAGTTCACGTAGCGCCGGCTGGGTCATCAGTCCCTGTTCCGCCAGTACCAGGCTGGTCGGGCAAGCGACCCGCTCGACGAATGCCAGTGCATGGGCCCGCGTCAGCCGCATCGCCGAAGGCAGCATCAGGCGAGCATCGGTGCGCCAGGTATAACCGCCTGGCACGGGCATCAGGCCGCGTTGTGCCAACCGCTCGGCTGCCTCGTGACTGACCGCGCCAACGCCTTTCATGCGTGCCGCGACAGCCTGATCGAAGGTGGCGTAGACCGGCTTGCGCTTGTCGTCGACCGCCAGCAGCGCCTCGAGCGCAGCGCCCAGCTTCTGTGGTGCGTTGTCCGCTTCGCCGGTGTAGGGAATCACGCCATCGATCAGCGCCAGCCGCTCGATACGCGCGGGCAGCGCACCGGCAAGCAGCACCGCGACGATCGCGCCCATGGAATGCCCGAGAAGTGAAAAACGTTGCCAGCCGAACTGCTCGGCGACCTGCAGCACGTCGTGGGCATAATCCCAGATGTTGTAGGCAGCCCCTACCGGGCGATGGTCGGAATGGCCGTGGCCAGGCAGGTCCAGCGCGACGATGCGCAGCCCCTGCAGGCGCGGTGCAAGCAGGCTGAAGGTCGCGGCGTTGTCCAGCCAGCCATGCAGCGCGATCACCGGCGTGCCGTCTTCAGGACCATAGAGATGGGCCGCCACCTCGAGGTGCGGCAGGCGCAGCCGAACCTCTTCGAACCAGGCGCTCATGCGGCCCCCTTGGAAAGCTCGGCATGGCCACTCCAGCGCCCGAGCAGCTCGCTGAGCAACTTCGCCGTCTGCTGTGGCCGCTCGAACGGAAACATGTGGCCGCCGGGGAGCGTGTGCGCCTCACCGCGCGCCATCAAGCGCAGCAGGTAGCCGTGATGAGGCAGCACCACCCGACTATCGCGCCCGCGCACCATCGCCAGCGGGATCTTCAGCGCGGGCGGCCAGCCCGGCGTGAGATGCGGCACGCTGCGATAGATGCGGATTTCGGTCTGCGGGTCGAAGCGCAGGCGCATGCCCTGCCCTGCTGGCTCCAGACCATGCTCGATGTAGGCTTCCAGGCACTCCGGATCGAAGCTGCTGAAAAGCGCCTTGCCAGCAAAATAGGCGCGCGCTTCCTCGGCACTGGAAAATTGCTCGCGGCGACCGAGCGTGCGGCCGGCCGGGGTCAGCCTGTCGATGAAGCCCAGGCGCTTGGCCGCCCAGATGACGGTCTGGTCGAACCAGGTCGGAATCGGCGAATCCAGCATGACGACCCCGTGATACAGCTCGGGTCGCAGTAGCGCGGCTCGATAATGCAGCATGCCGCCGAAGGAATGTCCCACGCCCCAGACCGGCTCGCGCAGGCGATCGAGCTGCTCGAACAGCTCATCGAGCAGGTTGCTCCAGTTGTCGTCCACCGGGAAACGAGGGTCGTGCCCATGGCGATCCATGTGCGTGACCTGATATTCGGGCGCGAGGGCATCGAACAGCTTGCGGTAGGTCGCCGCGGGGAAGCCGTTGGCGTGAGCGAAGAAGATACGTTGCGACATGAGGGCGTTGCCGGACAGACTGGACGCCCATTGTCTGGCAGGCCTCGGCAGGCGGCAATCGCCATAGCCCTGCCGAATGGATGGCATTCAGGCCAATCAGCAGGCCGCAATGTCGGCCTGCATCGACATCAGCCCGCCGAAGCACCCTTGTCCAGCGGTACGATCGCGACCGTAAGCCGGGAGATGCAGCTGGGTTTGCCGTCCTCGCCGCTCAGGCGAATATCCCAGACGTGGGTCGAGCGCCCGAGATGCACCGGCCGGCAGACAGCGGTCACTCGCCCGGAGCGCAAGCCGCGCAGGTGGTTGGCATTCACTTCGAGACCGACGCAGTAGAACCTGCTGGTGTCGATGCAGTGATAGCTGGCTATTGATCCAAGGGTTTCAGCCAGTACCACAGAGGCGCCACCATGCAGCAACCCGTAGGGCTGATGAGTGCGTGCATCGACCGGCATGCTGGCGGTAATCGAGGATTCATCGAAGGTTTCGAAGCGGATATCCAGCAGTTCGCTGATGGTGTTCCTGCGCGTGCTGTGAAGTTCTTCCAGGTCGGGCTGACGGTGCCAGATGCTCAAGGCGCATGCTCCATTCGGTTATTGTTGTTCAGCTCGCCGCAACCCGGAACGGTCGGGCGAGCCATGCCAACCCTAACCAACGTGGCGCAAGGACACCAGCCGCATCAGCCCCCCGGCAATCGCTTCGCCTTCGAGCTCGGCCAGCGATGCCGTCGCCATTGGCAGCGGGTCACCATGATGGCCATTGAGCAGCCAGCCGGCCAGATTGCCGACGAATGGTTGGTGGGTGACCAGTAGCAAATCGCTCTCGCTGCGCTGATCCAGCCCACGCAACGCCTCGTTCAGGTCCGCTTCCGGGGTGAGCCAGGAAACGGTTTCACAGGGACCGGTAAAGCCCAGGGCCTTGCGCACCTCGTCGGCCGTCTGCTGCGCACGATGGAATGGACTTACCAGGATCGCCTGCAGCGGCTGGCCACGCAGGAAGGTCGAGCTGCGCCGGACATCGCGCCGACCACCCTCCGTCAAGTTGCGCTCCGCATCGGTGCGCGCCCGTGGCTCGGCATGGCCATGACGCAACAGCCACAACTTCATGGCGTTGACCCCTCTTGTGGCGCCTTCGGCTCCTTCGGTGCGGATGCCTGGGCCGGAACGCTCAGTTCCACGTCAGCTGCCCGCGGACTCGGCCAGTCGGACAATGGCCAGGGCTTCTGCTCGGTATTGAAAGTGGCGAAGCGACCGATCTGAGCCAGATACTGGCTGAGGCTGTCGCCGAAGCCCTGCAAGCCGGGATCCGGGCGCCCTCTGAACAGGCGCAGCAGCAACTGCAATACCACGACGACCAGCAGGACCAGTTCGGCCAACTGCCAGACGAAAAAGAAAATCAGCATCCAGACTGCTCGCAGGATCAGTGATTCCCGCTCCGTGGTCTGCTTGGATTGATTCATGGAGCCTCCCTGAGCCTAGGCTCAGAATCCGTCGGTTGAAATGAAATCCACGTCGGTCTTGGGCTCGCCGCGCATCAGCATGTCGATGATCTGATCGAGCGTACGCCCCTCGAACAGAATGGCATGCAGCCCGGCGACCAGTGGCATGTAGACCTGCAGTTCCTCGGCCTTGCACTTGAGCACCTTGATGGTGTTGACCCCTTCGGCGACCTCGCCCAGGCGCGAAACCGCCTGATCCAGGCTGAGGCCCTCGCCCAGCGCATAACCCACCTGGAAATTGCGACTCTTGGGCGACGTACAGGTCACTATCAGGTCACCGACACCCGCCAGGCCGAGAAAGGTCATGGGGTTGGCCCCCAGCTTCACGGCAAAACGCGTCATTTCCGCCAGTGCCCGGGTGATCAGCATGCTGCGGGTGTTCTCGCCCATGCCCAAGGCTGCGGCCATCCCCGCCATGATGGCATAGACATTCTTCAGCGCCCCGCCCAGCTCGACGCCGAAACGGTCGGAACTGGCATATACCCGAAAGGTGCGACCATGCAGCACCTGCTGCACGGCGCGGCACAGCGCCTCGTCCTGGCTCGCCACGACCGTCGCAGTCAACGCGTGCTCGGCCACCTCCCGCGCCAGATTGGGCCCGGACAGCACACCGATACGCGCTTGCGGTGCAATCTGCTCGAGAATCTGACTCATCAGCATGAATCCGTCGGCCTCGATGCCCTTGGTTGTGCTGACCAACATCTTGCCGCTCAGCTGCGCGGCAAACGGCTGCAGCACCTGGCGCAGCGCGCTGGACGGCAAGGCGACGAAAACCAGCTCGCTGGAAGCCAGCGTCCGCACCAGGTCAGTTGTCGGCTCCACCTGCGCAAGAATATCGATACCCTTCAGATAGCGCGGATTCTGCCGCAGAGTACGGATGCTCTCGGCCTGCTCGGCATCACGCATCCAGAGCAGGACGTGATGACCGTTCTCGGCCAGCAGATTGGCTATCGCGGTACCGAAACTACCGCCGCCAAGAACGGCGATGGGTTGCTGTCGTGTCATGTGGATTCCGTTATGAGCCATATGAAATGGCATTGCCGGGCATTATACGTTTCATGTTCACAGCGACCAGCGCAAAGCAACTCCCGGTGAAATCATCCAGTTACAGTTGGCTGACAGGTCCTCGCAGCATGCTGAAACTGCAGGCTGCGCAACGCATGCAACCGTCACTGCAACGATTGTCTATAGAAGACAAGCTGTCGCAAGGTCCTCGTTCATCGTTCAGGAGTGTTAAAGTAGCCGCCCGATTCTGTCTTTGCGTGCTTCAGCCGCAGGTACGGGTTGAATGGCGTCGCCGTTGACAGGCTGTGACTTTAGCCACAACGCGACAGTCTATGACTAGTCTTGATGATCAGGCCTCGAATTCAGGGCCCGGTATGTAAGCAGCAAAGCCCTTGCACGGGGCCCATTGAGGAATACGCATGACCAAACAACACGCCTTTACTCGGGAAGACCTGCTTCGTTGCAGCCGCGGCGAACTCTTCGGTCCCGGTAATGCGCAACTGCCCGCACCGAACATGCTGATGGTCGACCGCATCGTTCACATCAGCGAAGTGGGCGGCAAGTATGGCAAGGGCGAGCTGGTAGCCGAACTGGATATCAACCCTGACCTCTGGTTCTTCGCCTGCCATTTCGAAGGCGATCCGGTCATGCCCGGCTGCCTGGGCCTCGATGCCATGTGGCAGCTGGTCGGCTTCTATCTCGGCTGGCAGGGCAACCCTGGCCGCGGCCGCGCCCTCGGCTCGGGCGAAGTGAAGTTCTTCGGCCAGGTTCTGCCGACGGCCAAGAAGGTCACCTACAACATCCACATCAAGCGCACCATCAACCGCTCGCTGATTCTCGGCATCGCCGACGGCACCGTCAGTGTTGATGGCCGCGAGATCTACAGTGCCGAAGGCTTGCGCGTCGGCCTGTTCACCTCTACCGACAGCTTTTGAAGGACATCCGCATGCGTCGCGTCGTGATCACCGGCCTGGGTATCGTTTCCTGCCTGGGCAATGACAAAGAGACCGTCTCTGGCAACCTGCGCGCCGGTCGCCCCGGCATCCGCTTCAATCAGTCCTACGCGGAAATGGGGCTGCGCAGCCAGGTTTCCGGCTCCGTCAACCTGAACCTCGAAGAGCTGATCGACCGCAAGGTCCTGCGCTTCATGGGTGACGCTGCCGCCTATGCCTATCTGGCAATGGAGCAGGCTGTGAAGGATGCCGGCTTCAGCCTCGATGACATTTCCAACCCGCGCATCGGCCTGGTGGCCGGTTCCGGTGGCGCTTCGACCATCAATCAGATGGAAGCCATCGACATTCTGCGCGACAAGGGCGTCAAGCGCATCGGCCCATATCGTGTACCGCGCACCATGAGCAGCACCGTTTCGGCCTGCCTGGCGACGCCGTTCCGCATCAAGGGCATCAACTACTCCATCGCTTCGGCCTGCGCCACCAGCGCGCACTGCATCGGCCACGCCATGGAGCAGATCCAGATGGGCAAGCAGGATGTGGTGTTCGCCGGTGGCGGCGAGGAAGAGCATTACAGCCAGAGCTGCCTGTTCGACGCCATGGGTGCCCTGTCCAGCCAGTACAACGATACGCCGGAGAAAGCTTCGCGTGCCTACGACGCCAAGCGTGACGGTTTCGTCATCGCCGGTGGCGGCGGCATGGTCGTGGTCGAAGAGCTGGAGCACGCACTCAAGCGCGGCGCCAAGATCTACGCGGAAATCGTCGGCTACGGCGCCACTTCCGATGGCTATGACATGGTCGCACCGAGCGGCGAAGGCGCCCTGCGCTGCATGCAGCAGGCGATGTCTACAGTCGACACCACGATCGACTACCTCAACACCCACGGCACCTCGACGCCGGTCGGTGATGTGGCCGAGATCAAGGCCGTGCGCAACATGTTCGGCGACAAGGTTCCGACCATCAGCTCGACCAAGAGCCTGTCCGGTCACTCGCTGGGCGCTGCAGGTGTTCATGAAGCGATCTACTCGATGCTGATGATGGAAGGCAACTTCATCGCGGGCTCCGCCAACATCGACGAACTGGACCCGGAAGTCGCGGACATGCCGATCCTTCGCGAAACCCGCGAGAACGTGCAGCTCGACACCGTGATGAGCAACAGCTTCGGCTTCGGTGGCACCAACGCCACGCTGGTACTGCGCCGCTACAAGGCCTGAACCAGGCCAGGCGGCAAATGAGAACGGCGCCCTCGGGCGCCGTTCCTGTTTCTGCATCAGGCCATCAGACGCGCCGCTCGGCAGCCTCATCGATATCGCCATGGGCGATGCAGGAGGCCGCGGTGAAGAGCACGTCGGTCGAGGAATTGAGCGCGGTTTCGGCCGAATCCTGCACCACCCCGATGATGAAGCCCACCGCCACGACCTGCATTGCCAGATCATTGGAGATGCCGAACAGACTGCATGCCAGGGGAATCAGCAGCAGCGAGCCACCGGCCACACCCGAGGCTCCGCAGGCACAGACTGCGGCGAGCAGACTCAACAGTAGCGCCGTAGCGAGATCCACCTGAATGCCGAGGGTATGTACGGCAGCCAGGGTGAGTACGGTGATGGTGATCGCCGCACCACCCATATTGACCGTGGCGCCCAGCGGGATGGAAACCGAATAGGTGTCCTTGTGCAGCCCGAGTCGCTGGCACAGCTGCATATTGACCGGAATGTTGGCGGCAGAGCTGCGGGTAAAGAATGCCGTGATGCCGCTTTCGCGCAGGCAGGTGAACACCAGTGGATACGGATTGCGGCGGATCTGCCAGAACACGATCAGCGGATTCATCACCAACGCCATGAACAGCATGGCGCCGACCAGCACAAGCAGCAGTCGGACATAGCCCAGCAGCACACCGAATCCCGAATCGGCCAAGGTACCGGCGACCAGGCCGAAGATGCCGAGCGGTGCAAAACGGATCACCACCTTGACGATCAGCGTGACCCCATCGGAGAGATCCCCGATCAGGCGTCGAGTACTGTCCTGTGCATGGCGAAAGGCGAATCCGAGGCCGATCGCCCAGGCCAGGATGCCGATGAAGTTGCCATCGAGCAGCGCCCGCACCGGATTGTCGACGATGTTGAACAGCAGCGTCTGCAGCACGACACCGACACCGGACGGCGGCGTCACATCGGCAGCTTCGCTTACAAGCGTGAGCGAAGTGGGAAACACGAAGCTCGCCAGCACCGCGACCAGCGCAGCGCTCAACGTGCCCAGCGCATAGAGCAGGATGATCGGTCGAATGTGCGTGGGCTGGCCGCGCTTGTGGTTGGCCAGTGACGAGGTGACCAGCACGAACACAAGGATCGGTGCCACGGCCTTGAGCGCCTGCACGAACAGGTCGCCCAGCAGCGCCACCGATTTGGCTGCAGCAGGCAGAAACAGCGCCAGCAACGCTCCGGCCAGCAACCCGGCGACGATCTGGGCGACGAGGCTGGTGCGACTGATGAAGCGGACGAATCGAGGGATATAGGGCATTGGGGGCATCTCGCAGCAAAGGCGAAGCGACCCGATAAGGATCGCTGCCGCCCCTGGAAAAACGCGGGATGGTACGCCGCTCGCCCACCCATGCCCAGCGCTGTACTGCCTCGGAGGCAAAATATGCGCGTGTAGCGCGAGGTGCCATTGCGACACCCCGTGGGGCGTCAGACCTGGAAGCGCGCCACCAGGCTACTGAGATCGCCCGCCAGCCGCGCGAGCTCATGGCTGGCCGCGCTGGTCTGGTTGGCACCGGCCGATGACTGCAGGGACAGATCACGAATGTTCACCAGATTGCGATCCACTTCACGAGCGACCTGGGCCTGCTCTTCCGAGGCACTGGCGATCACCAGGTTGCGCTCGCTGATCTGGCTGATGGCACTGGCGATTCCGTCGAGCGCCTCGCCGGCATCGCGCGCCAGCTCCAGGGTGGTCCTGGCGCGCTCGTTGCTAGCCTGCATGGCCTGCACTGCCTTGTCGGTGCCCTGATGCACATCGCCAATCATCTGCTCGATCTCTTCGGTCGACTGCTGAGTACGGTGTGCCAGCGCACGCACTTCGTCTGCCACCACCGCGAAGCCACGTCCGGCATCACCCGCCCGCGCGGCCTCGATGGCAGCGTTGAGTGCTAGCAGGTTGGTCTGCTCGGCAATCGAGCGAATCACACCCAATACCTTGCTTATATCCCTCACCAGCCCCGCCAGGCGCTCGACTTCGGTTCCCGTCTGAGTCACGTCCTCAGTCAGCAGACTGATCGAATCCACCGTACGAATCACTTGCTGACGGCCGCGCTGCGCGATCTCATCGGATTCGCGTGAGGCTTCGGAGGTCCCCACGGCGTTGCGCGCCACCTCGTCCACCGCTGTTGTCATCTCGTTGACCGCCGTCGCCGCCTGCTCGATCTCATGATTCTGCTGGTGCAACCCGCGAGTCGAATCCTCGGTCACGGCGTTGAGTTCTTCGGCGGCCGAAGCGAGCTGATGGGACGATTCGGCTATGCCCCGAATGGTTTCGCGCAGATTGCCCTGCATGGACTTGAGCGAGGACAGCAGGCGGGCCGGTTCGTCCTTGCCCTGGACAGCGACGTTACCGGTCAGATCGCCACCGGCGATGCGTTCAGCAACGGCAACTGCCACACCCAGAGGCACGACGACACTACGCGTGAAGCCCCAGGCGAGCACGACTGTCACCGCGGTGGCCAATAGCAACGTTGCCACCACCCCTTCAAAGGCGGTTTCATACTGGTCGGCCGCACGAACCGCAGCCCGACCGGCCTCGACCCTATTGATGCGCTTCAGCTCTCTCAGCGAGCCGACCACATTGTCAGCGTGCTCATTGATCACGCCGTTGATGATTGCGACAGCCTGGGCATGCTCATCCTGCAAGAGGTGGTCCATGACGCGCTGCTGTAGTGGCAGATACAGCTCCAACCCCTGCTTGAAGCGCTGATAAGCCGCCTTTTCTTCCTCCGTGGTCAACAGCGCGGCGTACTGCTTGTCGAGCTCGACCACTTCGGCGCGCAACTCAGTGAGTCGCTGGGCCGTACTTTGGACCACCTGTGCGTCTTCAGCCAGCGCCATTCTGAAGGTAAGCGCACGAACGCGCATGACGACGACGTTGAGTTCGCTGATTGCCACGACGCTGGGCAACCAGTTCTCATCAACCTCCTTGCTTTCCTCGCGCATGTTGGAGATCTGGTTCAAAGCGAACAGGCCGAGAAACACGACGACCAGACCAATCAGACCGAAGCCTAGCAGCCTGTTGAAATTCACCGTTATCACAGCGATCACTGCTTTTGTCGGCAGTGGTCGCAGGTCGGGTAAGCCCTTTTCAGGGTACCGGACAGATGAAATAGCCCAATTGGGCCGTCTCCGGGCGCACCTCTCCTGTCAACGCGCTCATGCCGCTGTACCTGCAGCCATCAACTTCGGTAGGCGCACCAGGTTGCTTGCCGCCATGGCCAGCTGGAACAGCGCGTCGACACGCTCAAGCCCCCGCTGCTTCACCTGACGCAGGCCTGCCGCCGTCTTGAGCCAGCCGAAGTGGGTTTCGATCCAGGCGCGAATCTTCAGGCTCAGACCATAACCAGCGTGGCGCGTGGTGCGGCCGTCGATGGCGCTGCGCCGGCCATTGGTGTTCTGCGCCACATGGGGTGTGACGCCGAGGGCGCGGCAGGCGGCGACGAAGTCTGCTATGTCGTAGGCCTTGTCCGCAGCTAAGGTGCGCCGACGGCGGCCACCGAGTTTGCTCAGCATCAGCAGTGCGGCTTCGCGCTCGCCACGACCACCGGCCAGGCTGACGTGGGCGCTGCGTACCAGGCCGCTGCGGTGCTCCATCAGCACATGACCCATGTAGCTCAGCTGCGCGCCGGTGTTGTGGCTCTTGCGATATAGGCGGGCATCTGGATCGCTGGTTGAGGCGTGAGTGTCGTTGCTGCGCTTGTGCCCTTTGAAGTCAGGCTGGGCATTGCGCGGGCCGGGCCCCTGGTCATCCGGAGGGTCGTCCTTGGGGCGGAAACTCTTCTGTGAGGCCCAAGCCTGCAGCAGAGTGCCGTCGACCGAGAAGTGCTCATCCGACATCAGTCCCTGCTTCTCGGCCAGGCGCACTACTTCGCTCAGAAACTCGGCGGTCACGGCCTGGGCATTGAGGCGGTCACGGTTCTTCGAGAATACCGAGTGATCCCACACCGGGTCGTCGATAGCCAGGCCAACGAACCAGCGGAACAGCAGGTTGTAACCCAGTTGCTCCATGAGCATCCGTTCACTGCGCAGCGAGTAGAACAACTGCAGCAACTGCGCCCGCATCAACTTCTCCGGGGCAATCGAGGCGCGGCCGGTGTCGGCATACAAGGTGTCGAATAGGGCGCTCATCCGTTGCAGGGCAGTGTCTGCCAGCTTGCGGATGGCGCGCAGGGGGTGGTTCGCCGGCACGAAGTCATCGAGCTTGGCGACGGTGAACAGGGATTCCTGAGTGATATCGGCTCCACGCATGGAAATCGAGAGTCCAGACAGATTGGAGCCGATATCGTAAACCTCACCCAGCAAAAGCAGACAGGGCGCGGGCGAATTTCAACAGGCTGCTAGCGCAGAGCGTTTACCGATAGTGAGAGAACGAATGGACATGGGACTACCTTTTTCAGAGGCGAATCAGAGCCACCAGCCGTGACTAATTTGAGTATCGGCAGGACGCCGCGCTAACTTTAGGTGGACGGCAAGAAAGTGCCTCTACCGCGTGCGCGCCATGAAGCGCTGCTCTGCCTGCTAGTAATCACCCAGAAAGGCCAAGGCGCATTCGTCCCGCATCCACTCATCAGGCTTGTTAACCACGAACGTCCTGACATCGGCCAGTGTATAAGGCACCAACGCCGGATATTTTGCGGCCAGTTAGAACAGGCCACTTACTTGATCCGGCCTACCACCTCAATCTGCATGCGCGCCATGTTCAGCCCAATAGGCTCGCTACCAGCGCCAAACGAGCCAGCGACTTAGACCTGATCCCCCACGACTTGCGAGGCCGTCAGGTCATGCCGTGACGACGGCAGACTCTTGAGGGTCAGCGCAGCTGTTACTGGCGCTTGCGCGGCAGCAACGCGAGGAAGTTGTCGCGAGCCACACGGCGCGCCACGGGCTCGGGAAGGGCATCGAGAAAAGGCGCAAAGGCCCGCATGCCGGAAGCCAGGCTATCGAAGCTGCCCACCACATCCGAACCGATCACGAAACGATCAGGATGGCGCTTGACCAGCGCTACCCATTCAGGATCGGGATGTCCCTGCGGGTCCAGCAGATAGGGCTGCAACATCGTCCACGACAGATCGATGTACAGGTTCGGGTAATCGTCGAGCAGGCGGCTGACCGTGCCGTGCAGGAAATCCAGCTTTTCCTGGTGGCGATGCAGCTCCATGCTGGTGCCCGCGTGGGCCCAGATGAAGCGCGTGTGGGGATGGTTGCGAAGCGGCTCCTCCAGTTCGCTCAGGTAGAGCGGATTGCGCTCGCGCTTGGAGGTGACGTTGGAGTGCAGCATGACCGGCAAATCGAATTCCGCCGCCAGATGATAGACCCTCGCCAGCGCCTCATTGTTGGCCCGCGGCGTATCACCCTCGGTCAACGCGGTCACGTCATCATGCCGCGTGAATACCTCACCCAACCCCTGCCAGAGCCCGGGATTGAGTTCCAGCATGCGGCGGATATGGGCATCGGCGTTCTTGTCGTTGGGATTGAAGCCGGAGAGGAACGGATGGAAGCGCTTGCGCTGCTCCTCGTCCAGTTCCTGCAGGGCGGCCGCAACCAGCACATCGGTGGCGCTGTACCAGTACACAGGAGCATCGTCACCAGCGTAATAGCGCGGTCGCTTGGGCTCGTTCTCATGCCATTTCTTCGCCACCGGAATACCGCTGATCATCACGTGATCGATGCCGCCGGCATCCATTGCCTCGAGCAACTTTTGCATGCCATCGGTTTCCTGAAAGAAATCCACGTAGTGCAGATGCGCATCGCTATAGCGGTATTCCCGCTCTTCTGCCATCGCGAGCTGCGACAGCAGGCAGATGGAAACCAGGGACAAGATTCTGGATATGAACAACGCTGGGTCCTCCTGACAGCCTGCGAGTAGACCGCTGCAGCGCACGACCGTTCAGCTTTGCCAGCAACATACGGCGGCCACGCCCTGGTCTTCGATACCCCTGGCCGTATTTGACCGGAATCAGGGAGGGCGCATGCGCAGGCCAGTAGTATCACGGCAGATGGCGCAGCTTACCGGACCGCCCATATCGATTCAGATCAGAAAAAAGGAACAATCGCATGGCCATGAAAACCATCAGTGCGCATGGATGGATGAACGCCGGAATGGCGATCGAGGTGGAATGTGGCAATCATCGCCTGATCATGGATCAGCCGAAGAGTGCTGCCGGACAGGACCTTGGGCCGACTCCGCTGGAAGCCATCCTGGCGGCCGTGGCGGGCTGTTTTGGCACCATTGGACGCTTCATCGCACACCAGCAGAAAATCGAACTGCGCGGCATGCGCTTCGAGATCGAGGCCGACTACGATCCAGCTGGCCTGCTCGGCCGAAACCCCGATGTCCGCCCCGGCTTCCAGGAGCTTCGCGTCAGGGTCGAGATCGACGCCGACCTGGACCGCGAGGGTAAACAGGCGCTGCTGAAGCAGATCGAAAAACGCTGCCCGGTCGCCGACAATCTCACCCACGGCACTCGCCTGGTCAGCGTGCTGATCTGAGACGCCACGAAACGAAAACGGCCCGTCAGTGACGGGCCGTTCTCAGAGCGCTGCGGGGGTCAGGCCGAGAGCTCGACCAGCAGCTTGTTCAGCCGTTGAACGTATGCAGCCGGGTCCTTGAGACTATCGCCGGCAGCCAGTGCGGCCTGATCGAAGAGGATGTGCGAAAGGTCCGCAAAGCGATCCTCGTCCGGCTCGGCATCGAGCTTCTCGATCAGCGGATGCTGCGGGTTGATTTCGAAGATCGGCTTCGATTCAGGCACCTTCTGCCCGCTCGCCTCGAGGATCTGGCGCATCTGCAGACCCAGGTCCTGCTCGCCGATCGCAAGGATTGCCGGCGAATCGGTCAGACGATGGGACACACGCACTTCGGCCACTTCATCACCCAGTGCACCCTTGAGGCGTTCGATCAGCCCTTCCTTGGTCTTGGCGATTTCCTCCTGGGCCTTCTTGTCCTCTTCCGAGTCCAGCTTGCCGAGGTCCAGATCACCACGCGCCACGTCGACGAACTGCTTGCCATCGAACTCGGTGAGGTAGCTCATCAGCCACTCGTCGATGCGATCGGTGAGCAGCAGCACCTCGATACCCTTCTTGCGGAAGACTTCCAGGTGCGGGCTGTTCTTGACCTGCGCGTAGCTCTCGCCGGTGAGGTAGTAGATCTTGTCCTGGCCTTCCTTCACACGGCCCAGGTAGTCGGCCAGCGAAACCGACTGCTCGCCGGATGCATCGCTGGTGGATGCGAAGCGCAGCAGGCCGGCAATTTTCTCCTTGTTGGCGAAGTCTTCCGCCGGCCCCTCCTTGAGCACCTGACCGAACTGCGACCAGAACTTCGTGTAGTCCTCCGGCTTGTCCTTGGCCAGCTTCTCCAGCATGTCCAGTACGCGCTTGGTAAGCGCCGACTTCATCGAGTCGATCACCGGATCCTTCTGCAGGATCTCGCGCGAGACGTTGAGCGAGAGGTCGTTGGAGTCCACCACACCCTTGATGAAGCGCAGGTACAGCGGCAGGAACTCGTCCGCCTGGTCCATGATGAACACGCGCTGCACGTAGAGCTTCAGGCCCTTCGGCGCTTCGCGGTGGTACAGGTCGAACGGCGCACGGCCCGGAACATAGAGCAGCGAGGTGTATTCGAGCTTGCCCTCGACCTTGTTGTGGCTCCAGGACAGCGGGTTGTCGAAGTCGTGCGCGACGTGCTTGTAGAACTCCTGATACTCCTCGTCCTTGACCTCGGTGCGCGGACGTGTCCAGAGGGCGCTGGCGCGGTTGACCGTTTCCCACTCCTGCTCGGCCGGCTTTTCCGCTTCGTCACCGTGAAACTCTTTCGGCAATTCGATCGGCAGTGCGATGTGATCGGAGTACTTCTTGACGATGTTGCGCAGGCGCCAGCCGTCGGCAAATTCTTCTTCGTCCTTCTTCAGGTGCAGGACGATACGCGTGCCGCGCTCGGCCTTGTCGATGGTGGCGACTTCGAATTCGCCCTCTCCCTGCGACGACCAATGCACGCCTTCGCTGGCTGGCGTGCCGGCGCGACGGCTGTAGACATCGACCTTGTCGGCGACGATGAAGGCGGAATAGAAACCCACCCCGAACTGGCCGATCAGGTGCGAATCCTTCTTCTGGTCGCCAGAGAGGTTCTTCAGGAAGTCGGCAGTGCCGGACTTGGCGATGGTGCCCAGATGCGCGATCACGTCATCGCGGTTCATGCCGATGCCGTTGTCTTCCAGCGTGACGGTCTTGGCTTCCTTGTCGAAGCTGAGGCGAATCTTCAGGTCGGCCCCACCTTCGAGCAGCTCCGGCTTGGCCAGCGCTTCGAAGCGAAGCTTGTCGGCAGCATCGGAGGCGTTGGAAATCAGCTCGCGAAGGAAGATTTCCTTGTTGGAATACAGCGAATGGATCATCAGATGAAGCAGTTGCTTCACTTCGGTCTGGAAGCCCAGGGTTTCTTTTTGAGTCTCCACACTCATCGTCTACAAACTCCACATCAGCGTAATGGCACGGACCGCGGCTGCGGCGATGTCAGGCAGATGGGGGCACGACGATGAATTTCAAGGGCCGGCGGCGCTGAGGCTGTAGCACTGGCCGGTATATCAGGGCTCGACAAGCTCGAGCAGTACGATCTCGCCGGGCGCCAGATTGTAGGTCGCTTCGCCGGGTCCCTGGATGACCTGTCTGATGATCAGGTTGCCCTCGCCGTCCAGGCCGGCGAAGCGTCCTTCGGCTACGCCGCCACGTTCGGTACGCGCGCGCATCAGCAGGTGCTCATAGCGCGAAGGATTGCGCAGCAACCGCTCCATCGAGAACTCCGGCCGACGATCCGGACGGCTCGCTGGCACGTTCGCAACGGCAGGCCGGGTTTCTTCGCGCCCAGGCCCGGCGACCTCCTCGTCAGCGGCCAGCAAAGGCGGATAGTCGTCTCCCTGGACCTGCCAGCCCTGCTCCCCCTTGAACAAACGCAGGGTTAAGCTCTGCAGCTCGCCCCCGACCCGGGCAGGCACTTCGAGCTCCAGCTCATCGGCGGGCAGCGTTACCACGGGCATTGCTTGCAACGACACGTCACGGCTGGCATGACGGCGCTGCAGATAGTCCCCGATGACGAAGGCCAGGGTGTCTCGCGAATCGTGCCGCCGATCGACCTGACCGTTGCGGTAGCGCAGTCGATCGGTGAACAGCTCGACGACACCATTGAGGCTGGTTTCATACTGCGACGGCAACACCAGATGGAAATCGCCGACGAGCTTGTTCGGTGCCACCGGCTGCAAATCGAGATGCAGCGTGTAGCCGCGATCAAGCCGCCGTGTTTCCGGCAGCTCCTGGTCATTACTCAGCCAGGCGATTTCGACCTCGGGCAGCGCACCGATATCGTCGGGCAGCACGTCGACGCGCAGCGCCTCGTCGAACGGTTCGCGCAGACGAATGATCACTTCCTGCCGAGCGAAGAAACCCTGGCCTTCGCGCAGGGTAAGCACGCCATTGATAAGCTCGCCCTGTTGCGGCGCGAAGGCATGGCCATTGAGCTGCCCCCGTATCTTCAGGCTCAGCTCGGGCTCCACCTGCGCCGGCAACCAGCGCATGCTGAAAATGGCAGCCAGGCGGTCCGGGTCGCGGCTCGCCAACAGCGACAGGCCCACCACCAGTGGAATCACTCCCAGGCCGGCAAGAACCACTGCCTTGCGCGCCACGCGCCAATGGCCGAACACGAACGCCAGCGTCATCGGCGGCAGCAGGCTGCCCAGGCCCCACAGCAGACTTGTCGCAAACGCCTGGCTGATCAACCAGATGAAACCGGCAAGCATCAGCAACAGGCCGCCGAGTATCAGCAATGCTTCCATTCGATTCCTTCACGCAATTGCAGGAGCCTGCGCACCGCACACCGCTACCCTGAGCGATCAGGGTTCGTCGACCTTGAAGTGACAGCGGGCAGTGGCGATGGGCTCGGCCTGATGGGTCTGCCAGGCGGTGATCGCGACATTGGCGACACGGCGCCCCTGGCGCCAGACCTGGCAGGCGGCAAAGGTGTCACGATAGTGGCCGGCGCGCAGATAATCTATCGAGAAGTCGATGATTTTGGGCAAATGTGGCGCCCCCATGAACATCAGCAAATGCAGCATGGCCGCATGCTCCATGAACCCCGCGATGACACCGCCATGAATGGCCGGCATCGGGTTGCCGATGTTGTCCTCGCTCTGCGGCAGGCGAAATACCATCTCATCACCCAGACGCAGGCATTCAATGCCGATCAGCCGGGCATATGGCACCAGCCGGATCAGCGAGTTGTAGTCGTTCGTGGCGTGCGCTTTCTGCACCAGCTCGCTCAGATTGAGATCGCTCATGCCGGCGTCTCCGTGGCGAATACACCCTGGGTGCCCTTGCCCATGCGCATGAAGGTGCCAACCACATGGGCGATGGGCTCGTTGATGTCGCGCTGGTAGGCGATGCCGCGGGTGAAGATCACCGTCGGCGTAACCCGGTAGCATTCGGCGAAGCCGAAGATGTCGTGGCCGGGCTCGGCCGGATGCATGTAGTCGATCCGCAGGTCGAGCGTCGGACAGACCTCCAGTTCAGGCAATGCACAGGCCGTGGAAATCCCGCAAGTGGTATCCATCAGCGTGGTGATGGCGCCACCGTGCACGCCCCCCGTTTCCGGATTGCCGACGATCTTCTCGCTGTAGGGCAGACGCAACGTGAGCCCGCGACCGTCGGCATGCTCGACGCTCAGGCCGAGCACCTGACAGTGCCTCAGGAGGGACAGGAAGCGCTGGGTACGCTCGAGTATCTGGCTATCGCTCATTCGAAATTCCGAAGGGTTGATCAAGCCGCGAATCATACCGCCTGGTCTGCGCTGCGCCCTATTCCCTGGGCGTTTCGGCCGGTGAAGTTGGCGTGAATACCATGACTTCGAGTACGTCGGAATGAAATTCCCGGCGGTAGAGGATCACCACGACACCGGCAGTGACGAGCATGAAGAACCAGGGATGGATGAACCAGGCCAGTGTCGCCATGCCGAAATAGTAGGCACGCAAGCCGAAGTTGAACTGGTTGGCCGCCATGGAGATGACACGCGCGGCCCGGTCGGCGAAGGCACGACGCTCCTGGTCGCTGACGTTTCGCTCGCCGACCATCGGTGCCGAGGCAACCAGCACCGCAGAGAAGTTGTACTGCCGCATGCACCAGCTGAAGGTAAAGAACGCGTAGACGAAAACCACCGCCAGGCATAGCAGCTTGAGCTCCGAAAGTCCGCGGCTGACCGGCTGCACGAAGGGCAGATCGGCCAGCAGCGAAACCGCGCGATCCGATGCCCCCAATACGGTCAGGATACCGGCGAGGATGATCAACGTACTGGACGCGAAAAACGATGCGTTGCGCTCCAGATTGCCGATCACGTTGGCGTCGGCGATGCGGTTGTCGCGCATCAGTAGCCGCTGCATCCAGTCCTGCCGATACAGATGCAGCACACTTGCCAGACAGGCCGTATCGCGCCCTCGCCAGCTGGCGTAACGGGTATAGCCCGCCCAGCAGACGATGAACCACAGTACGGCGAACAGATGCGGCAGGTTTGGATCGGATAACGTCATGACGCGCCCTCGGAAACGTCGCGAGATTATAACCAGCACCACGTTCGACGACAGCGCCGCATCGCTGGCCGAACGAATGCCAGCAGCGATGCCGCGCGACAATCATTTCATGTCCGGTTCTGCACTCGTTCAGCACGCCCAAGCAGGCGATCCGTGACCACAGCCAGAATCAGCATCACCAGCACCGGGACCAGCCAGCCCATGCTCTGATCCGCCAATGGCAATTGGCTGAACAGCGCCGGAACCCAGTTACCCAGGCCCGCTGCGGCGAGACCATCGACGATGCCGAAAATCAGCGTGACGCCCATCACCGGAACGAGCACCCGTGACGGCGACAGCCAGAAACGATCCAGCAGACTCAGCGCAACCAGCACGATGGCCAGCGGGTACAGCCCCACCAGCACCGGCACCGACACACTGATCAGCTGGGTCAGCCCCTGATTGGCCACCAGCAGACTGGACAGCGCGAAGACGATCACGACGGTACGGTAGGAAACCGGTAGCAACGCGCTGAAGAACTCGCCACAGGCAGTCGTCAGGCCTACGGCAGTGGTCAGGCAGGCCAGGGTGATGACCACGGCGAGCAGAAGGCTGCCCGGTGTACCGAATGTATGCTGCACGTAGGTCGTCAGGATCTGCACACCGTTTTCCGCACCGGCAGCGATACCCTGGCTGGTGGCGCCGAGGTAGAACAGCGCCAGATACACCAGCGACAGACCGACGGCGGCTATTACGCCCGCGATCATGGAATAGCGGGTCACCAATGCCGGCTCGGTCACGCCGCGGTCACGGATGGCGGTGGCGATCACGATACCGAAGACCAATGCACCGAGGGTATCCATGGTCAGATAACCCTCGAGAAAGCCCTTGATCAGTGGCGCAGCACGATAGTTCTCGGTAGCCGCGCCGACCTCGCCTGCCGGTGCGAAAATCGCCGCGCCGCCGAGGACCAGCAGTGCAGCCAGCAGCACAGGCGTGATGAACTTGCCAATGCGATTGACCAGCTGTCCTGGGTTGATCACCAGAAACAGCATGGCTGCGAAGAACAGCAGCGTATAGATGAACAGCGGCGTCCCGGAGTTGCCGCTGAACGGCGCGATACCCATCTCGAATGAAACGACGGCCGTGCGCGGCGTGGCGAACAGCGGCCCGATCGCCAGGTAGACAGCCACTGCCAGCACAGTACCCGCGACCTTTCCAAGTGGCGCGGTCAATCGATCCATGCCGCCGCCGACCCGTGCCAGCGCAACGACCGTCAATAACGGCAGACCGACCCCGGTCAACAGAAAGCCAAGCGCCGCCTGCCAGACGAACTCGCCCGCTGCCATCCCGGCGCTAGGCGGAAAAATGATATTGCCAGCGCCGAGGAACAGCGCGAACGTCATGAAGCCAAGGGCCAGCAAGTCAAAACCTTTCAAACGATTCATGCAGGAAAAATTACCAAATGGACAACGGCATAAATGAACGCGACGCACAGCTCACGAGCGCGACGGGTCGACGTTTCATATGGGCCTGAATGATGGGAGTACGGGTTTCCTTCAGGGATAAGGGGAAACGTAATTCAGCCGTTTGGGCCGAATCCTTCTTGCACGTCGTCGCTCTTGTGGACCGAACAAACGTATGAATGGGGCGACAATGATGCCACCGATGCGGCGATGGATGCTGAGCGGAACGTCAGCATACGTCGCGAAAATATTGCGCCGCATGCAGCAAATACGATGAACGACGCGCAACTTATCGGATAGTCAATTGCATGCTGCGCGCCGCCAATCGGCGCCACAGCCGAGAAAATCTGGAACAGAAGCGCCCGGCGATTACCGGGCGCCTCAAGGCCGATCAGGCCTTCATGTCCCAGCCGGTCACTTCCGCCAGCGCCTTGCCGATATCGGCAAGGGAGCGCACGGTCTTGACGCCCGCATCCTGCAGTGCGGCGAATTTTTCTTCCGCCGTACCCTTGCCGCCAGAAATGATCGCACCGGCATGCCCCATACGCTTGCCGGCAGGAGCCGTGACGCCAGCGATGTAGGAAACTACCGGCTTGGTCACGTTGGCCTTGATGAAGGCGGCTGCCTCCTCCTCGGCAGAACCGCCGATCTCGCCGATCATCACGATGGCCTCGGTTTGCGGGTCCTCCTGGAACAGCCTGAGGATATCGATGAAAGTCGATCCCGGAATCGGGTCACCACCAATACCCACGCAGGTCGACTGGCCGAACCCGGCGTCGGTGGTCTGCTTCACGGCCTCATAGGTCAGGGTACCGGAACGCGAAACGATGCCGACCTTGCCCGGCAGGTGAATGTGGCCAGGCTGAATGCCGATCTTGCATTCGCCCGGAGTAATCACCCCTGGGCAGTTAGGCCCGATCAGGCGTACACCCAATTCATCGCACTTGATCTTCACTTCGAGCATGTCCAGCGTCGGGATGCCCTCGGTGATGCAGACGATCAGCTTGATACCGCCGAACGCCGCTTCGAGGATGGAGTCCTTGCAGAACGGGGCCGGCACGTAGATCACCGAAGCATCGGCACCGGTGGCCTCGACGGCCTCCTTGACGGTATTGAATACCGGCAATCCCAGGTGCATCGTGCCGCCCTTGCCCGGCGTCACGCCGCCGACCATCCTGGTGCCATAGGCGATTGCCTGCTCGGAGTGGAAAGTACCCTGCGAGCCGGTGAAGCCCTGGCAGATGACCTTGGTGTCCTTGTTGATCAATACGCTCATTACTTGCCCTCCGCGGCTTTGACAACCTGAATGGCCGCATCGGTCAGGCTGCTCGCGCCGATGATGTTCAAACCGCTCTCGCTCAGCATCTTGGCACCCAGATCGGCATTGTTGCCCTCCAGCCGCACCACCACAGGCACCTTGACGCCGACCTCGCGAACCGCGCCGATGATGCCTTCGGCAATCATGTCGCAACGCACGATGCCGCCGAAGATGTTCACCAGAACGGCAGCGACATTACTGTCCGACAGAATGATCTTGAACGCCTCGGTCACCCGCTCCTCGGTGGCGCCACCACCTACGTCGAGGAAGTTCGCCGGCGCGCCGCCGTGCAGGTTGACGATGTCCATCGTACCCATGGCCAGACCGGCACCATTGACCATGCAGCCGATGTTGCCGTCGAGCGCCACGTAATTCAGTTCCCACTTGGCGGCATGCGCCTCGCGCGGATCGTCCTGGGACGGGTCGGCCATGTCACGCAGCTTGGGCTGCCGGTAGATGGCATTGCTGTCGATGTTGATCTTGGCGTCCAGGCAATGCAGGTTGCCGTCCTTCTTGATCACCAGCGGGTTCACTTCGAGCAGCGCCAGGTCGTAATCCTGGAACAGTTGGGCAAGGCCGACGAAGATATGCACGAACTGCTTGACCTGGTCGCCCTTGAGGCCCAGCTGAAATGCCAGCTCGCGCGCCTGGAACGGCTGTGCACCGACCAACGGATCGATGGTGGCCTTGAGGATTTTCTCCGGCGTGTCGTGAGCGACTTTCTCGATGTCCACACCGCCTTCGGTGGATGCCATGAAGACGATTCGGCGGCTGGCGCGATCGACCACGGCACCCAGATAGAGCTCCTTGTCGATATCGGTGCACGCCTCGACCAGGATCTTGCTCACAGGCTGACCATTGGCGTCGGTCTGATAGGTCACCAGGCGCTTGTCGAGCCACTGCTGGGCAAATGCCCGGGCCTCGTCCTTGCTGCGAACCAGCTTTACGCCACCTGCCTTGCCACGCCCACCGGCATGCACCTGGGCTTTGACCACCCACTGCGTGCCGCCAATCTTGTCGCAGGCTTCCGCTGCTTCCTTCGGGCTATCGACTGCGTAGCCCTTGGACACGGGCAGACCGTATTCAGCGAACAGTTGTTTACCTTGGTACTCGTGAAGATTCATGCTTTCTACCGTCTGGTTAGGTATTGGCGCATTTACGGCACGGCGAACCGCCGTGCCCCCTCACAAGTCGCTGAAAACTATCTGCGAATTCACGATACCTCTCAGCGACCTGCAATCCTTTTCGAATCTGCAGTTTGCAAAAGGCCCGGCGTATCGGTGGATACGTCGGGCCCGGGTACAGCACGAAACCGATTAGCGCTTCTTGCGATTGGCGATGTGGATGGCGTGGCCATTCACTGCCAGAGCCGCTTCATGCAGCGCTTCGGACATCGTCGGATGCGAGAACACCATCATGCCCAGGTCTTCGGCGCTGGTGCCGAACTCCATGCCGATGGCGCCCTGCTGAACCAGCTCGGCGGCGCTTGGCCCCATCACGTGCACGCCCAGTACGCGGTCGGTCTTGGCATCGGCGATGACCTTGACCAGACCGGCGGTGTCATTGGCGGCCATGGCGCGACCGCTGGCGGCGAACGGGAAGGTACCGACGTTGACTTCAACGCCTTCGGCCTTGAGCGCCTGCTCGGACTTGCCGACCCATGCGATTTCCGGGTGAGTGTAGATGACCGACGGAATCAGGTCGTAGTTCATCTGGGTCTTGTGACCGGCAATGCGCTCGGCAACCATCACGCCCTCTTCCGAGGCCTTGTGGGCGAGCATCGCACCACGGACCACGTCACCGATGGCGTATACGCCCGGAACGCTGGTGGCGCAGTAGTCGTCGACGAAGATAAAGCCGCGCTCGTCCATGTCGACGCCGGCATCGGCAGCCAGCAACTCGGCGGTGACCGGACGACGGCCGACCGCAACGATCAGCTTGTCGAAGGTCATCTGCTGCTCGCCTTCGGCACTGGTGAAGTTGACGGTCACTTGATCGCCCTTCACTTCCGAGCCAGTCAGACGAGCGCCCAGCAGAATCTTCAGACCCTGCTTGGACAGAACCTTGAAGGCTTCCTTGGCGATCTGCTCATCGGCTGCCGGGAGGAACTTCTCCATGGCCTCGATGACGGTGACTTCGGCGCCCAGGCGTGCCCAGACCGAGCCCAGTTCGAGACCGATGACACCGGCACCGATGACGCCGAGCTTGCCCGGAACGCTCTGGAAATCCAGCGCGCCGGTGGAATCGACGATGACCTTCTGGTCGACCGGCGCCGGCGGAATGTTCACCGGGGTGGAGCCGGAAGCCAGAATGACGTTCTCGGCAGCCAGCGTCTGCACGTTGCCGTCCAGGCCAGTCACTTCGACCTGCTTGCCGGCCAGCAGCTTGCCGTGGCCTTCGAATACGGTCACGCCGTTGGCCTTCAGCAGCGCCGCAACACCGCCGGTGAGGTTCTTAACGATCTGGTCCTTGCGCGCGACCATGGTCGGAACGTCCATGGCCACTTCGCCAGTGCTGATGCCATGCACCTTGAAGCTCTCATGGGCTTCATGAAACTTGTAGGAGCTGTCCAGCAGCGCCTTGGAAGGAATGCAACCTACGTTCAGGCAGGTGCCGCCCAGAGCGGTCTTGCCATCCTTGCCCTGGTATTTTTCGATACAAGCAGTCTTCAGGCCCAGCTGGGCTGCACGAATGGCGGCAACATAGCCGCCAGGGCCGGCACCGATGACGACGACGTCGAATTTCTGGCTCATTACGAATCCTCTTCAAAAGCAGCTAAAAGCCAAAGGCTGCAGGTAGCACGGCCGGCTCTCACCTGACCTGCCAGCTGCAGCCCGTGACGTTTCTATCAGATATCCAGCAGCAGACGGGCCGGGTCTTCCAGCAGGTCCTTCATGGTAACCAGGAAGGTCACCGCTTCCTTGCCGTCGATCAAGCGATGGTCATAGGACAGTGCCAGATACATCATCGGCAGGATCACCACTTGACCATTCACGGCCATCGGACGTTCCTGAATCTTGTGCATGCCGAGGATGGCGGTCTGCGGCGGGTTGACGATCGGCGTGGAGAGCAGCGAACCGAATACACCTCCATTGGAGATGGTGAAGGTACCGCCGGTCATTTCTTCGATGGTCAGCTTGCCGGCCTTGGCCTTCTTGCCGAACTCGTTGATGCCGCCCTCGATTTCCGCCAGGTTCATGTGCTCGGCGTTGCGCAGGACCGGAACCACCAGGCCGCGGTCGCTGGAAACAGCCACACCGATATCCTGATAACCGTGGTAGACGATATCGTTGCCATCGATGGAGGCGTTGACGCCCGGCTGACGCTTGAGTGCTTCCACCGCCGCCTTGACGAAGAACGACATGAAGCCCAGGCGTACGCCATTGTGGGTCTTCTCGAACAGGTCCTTGTACTTCGAACGCAGCTCCATGATCGGCTTCATGTTGACTTCGTTGAACGTAGTCAGCATGGCCATGGAGGACTGGGCCTCGACCAGACGCTCGGCCACCTTGGCACGCAGGCGGGTCATCGGCACGCGCTTCTCGACGCGATCGCCTTCGGCAACGACCGGGGCAGCGGTAGCCGGAGCGGCAGGCTTGGCAGCAGCCGGAGCGGATTTCTTCGCCTCGATTGCGGCAACCACATCTTCCTTGGTAACGCGACCGTCTTTGCCAGTGCCCGCAACGCTGTTCGGATCGATACCGTTTTCCTCGGCCAGCTTGCGAGCAGCCGGGGCCAGGATCGGCTCTTCCGCACCGGCAGCCGAAGCGGCCGGGGCAGCGGCCTGGGCCGGAGCAGCCGCAGCCTGAGCAGGAGCGGCGGCAGCAGCGCCGGCTTCCAGCTTGCCGAGCAGCTCGCCGCTCAGAACCGTATCGCCTTCGTTCTTGACGATCTCAGTCAGCACGCCGTCAGCTTCGGCGAGCACTTCCATGACCACCTTGTCGGTCTCGATGTCGACGATCAGCTCATCACGCTTGACCGCGTCGCCCGGCTGCTTGTGCCAGGTGGCAACGGTGCCGTCGGCGACCGATTCCGGGAATGTAGGGGCTTTGATCTCGATAGCCATTATTCAGGGGTCCTATTGATTCGGTTTTTACATCGAGGCCGCGAATATTCGCGGCCTCTCGCACAATGGGTCAAACGGTGAAGGCGTCCTGCAGCAGTTTTTCCTGCTGCTCAGCATGCATGGAGGCATAACCGACCGCCGGCGCCGCGGACGCATCACGACCGGCGTATTGAAGGAACAGCTCCTTCTTGTGCGCGGTCGCCACACGACGCATGTGATGCTGGCTGCAGTACCAGGCGCCCTGGTTCATCGGCTCTTCCTGACACCAGACGATGTGCTTGAGGTTCTGGTAAGGCGCGAGCGCTTCGGCCAGATCCTCTTCCGGGAACGGATAGAGCTGCTCGATACGCACGATGGCGATATCGTCACGGCCCTCGGCACGGCGCTTGTCCAGCAGGTCATAGTAGACCTTGCCGCTGCACATGATGACGCGCTCGACCTTGGCCGGATCGATCGGATCGATTTCCGGGATGACGGTCTGGAAGGAGCCCTGGGTCAGCTCTTCCAACGTCGAGGTCGCCAGCTTGTGGCGCAGCAGCGACTTGGGCGTCAGCGCGACCAGCGGCTTGCGCAGCGGGCGAATCGCCTGGCGACGCAGCATGTGGTAGACCTGAGCCGGAGTCGTCGGCACGCAGACCTGGATGTTGTGCTCGGCGCACAGCTGCAGGTAGCGCTCCAGACGCGCGGAGGAGTGTTCCGGGCCCTGCCCTTCATAACCGTGCGGCAGCAGCATGGTCAGGCCACACAGGCGGCCCCACTTGTGCTCGCCACTGGTGATGAACTGATCGATCACCACCTGGGCGCCGTTGGCGAAGTCGCCGAACTGCGCTTCCCATACCACGAGGGCGTTCGGGGTCGTGGTGGCGTAGCCGTATTCGAATGCCAGGACCGCTTCCTCGGAAAGGAAGGAGTCGTACAGGTCGAAGCGCGGCTGACCTTCGTAAAGGTGCTGCAGCGGGATGTAGGTGTTGCCGTCCTTCTGGTTGTGCAACGCTGCATGGCGATGCGAGAAGGTACCGCGACCCACGTCCTGACCGGAGATACGCACCGGGTGACCTTCGAACAGCAGCGTTGCGTAGGCCATGGTCTCGGCGTAGCCCCAGTTGATGGCCAGCGCGCCGGCGCCCATCTTCTGGCGGTCTTCGAGGATCTTGGAAACCTGACGCTGAACCACGAAGCCTTCCGGGGTCTGCAGCAGCTTGCTGGACAGATCCTGCAGCGTCTTCAGATCGAAGCTGGTGTCATGCCGCGCAGTCCAGGTATGGCCCAGGTAGGGACGCCAGTCGACGAAGAGTTCCTTGTTCGGCTCCTTGACCAGGCTCTTGACCACATGCAGGCCATTGTCCAGCGCCGTGCGGTACTCGTCGATCTTCGCCTGAACACGCTCGTCGTCCAGCACATTGGACTGAATCAGCGAGTCGGCATACAGCTCACGAGTTGTACGCTGCTTGGAGATCTTCTGGTACATCAGCGGCTGGGTGCCGCTCGGCTCGTCCGCTTCGTTGTGACCACGACGGCGGTAGCAGATCAGATCGATGACGATGTCACGCTTGAACTGCATCCGGTAATCGACGGCGAGCTGGGTGACGAACAGCACGGCTTCGGGATCGTCTGCGTTCACATGGAAGATCGGCGCCTGAATCATCTTCGCCACATCGGTCGCATACTCGGTGGAACGAGCATCTTCCTGCTTGTTGGTGGTGAAGCCGACCTGGTTGTTGACCACGATGCGGATAGTGCCACCGGTGTAGTAGGCACGGGTCTGCGACATCTGGAAGGTTTCCATCACCACACCCTGACCGGCGACAGCCGCGTCACCGTGGATGGTTACCGGAAGCACCTTGTCGCCAGCCGGATCGCAACGGCGGTCCTGACGGGCGCGCACTGAACCCTCGACCACCGGGGAAACGATCTCCAGGTGGGACGGGTTGAACGCCATGGCCAGGTGAATCTCGCCACCAGGAGTCATGACGTTGGACGAAAAGCCCTGGTGGTATTTGACGTCACCCGAGCTCAGGCCTTCGACCTTCTTGCCTTCGAACTCGTCGAACAGATCGCGCGGGTTCTTGCCGAAGGTGTTGACCAGCACGTTCAGGCGACCGCGGTGGGCCATACCGATGACGATTTCCTTGGTGCCGTAGGAACCGGAGCGCTGGATGATCTCGTCGAGAAGCGGAATCAGGCTCTCGCCGCCTTCCAGACCGAAGCGCTTGGTGCCCGGATACTTGGTACCCAGGTACTTCTCCAGGCCCTCGGCCGCGGTGAGGCGCTCGAGCAGATGACCCTTGACCTCCGGCGAGAACTCGGGGCGGCCACGCACACTCTCCAAGCGCTGGATGAACCAGCCGCGCTGCTCGGAATCGACGATGTGCATGTACTCGGCACCAACGGTGCGGCAATAGGTTTCTTGCAGAGCCCGGACGATTTCGCGCAGAGTGGCCTGGCCGTTGACCATGGCCAGGTCGCCGGTACGAAACACGGTGTCGAGATCGGCATCGGTCAGACTGTAACTGTTGATCGCCAGATCAGCGGGAGCGGTACGCTGCTGCAGGCCAAGCGGATCGAGCTGTGCTGCCTGATGGCCGCGCACTCGGTAGGCCTGGATCAGACGCAGGACTTCGATCTGCTTCTTCTCGTGCTCGCTGCTGACGCTGCCCGCGGAAACAGGCTGGGCACGACGCTGGTTCTTGGCCAGCAGGACGAAGTGGTCGCGGATCGTCGAATGCGATACATCGGCTGAAGCGCTGCCACCGGAGGGCAACTTCTGGAAGTAAGTGCGCCACTCTTCGGGCACAGCGTTGGGATCGTGCAGGTAGAGCTCATAAAGCTCTTCCACATAGGCAGCGTTACCACCGGATAGGTGGGCACTGTCCCACATGCGCTGCATTACGCTTTCTTGCATGTCTGGTCACCTTCGATAAGGAGACACCACCAGCGTGGAAACCGCAGCATGACTTCCCAAGTTCTGAAGCAGCGACTCAGGTAAAGCCACTACGGACCGCGCAGATAGTTCCCGGGCACAACCCGGATGCTCCTGCTGGTCATCAAATTTTCAGAGTGAAACCCCGGCTTTGTGAGCTGGGATTCCTACTAAAACTACGGCGCCGAGCTTCAACTTCGGCGCCGCAGGTGTAACGGGTAAAGCAATCCGGCCAGTCCAGGCTAGCGCATAACCTTTCGCGACCGGGGTGTCATCAGGTACCGCTCTGCAGCAGCATGTTGCGTATGTGGCCGATTGCCTTGGTCGGGTTCAGTCCCTTCGGGCAAACGTCAACGCAGTTCATGATACCGCGGCAGCGGAACACACTGAACGGATCGTCCAGGCCGGCCAGACGGTTCTCGGTCTCGGTATCGCGGCTGTCGGCCAGGAAACGATAGGCCTGCAGCGACGCGGCCGGACCGAGGAACTTGTCCGGGTTCCACCAGAACGACGGGCAGCTGGTCGAGCAACAAGCGCACAGGATGCACTCGTACAGACCGTCCAGCTTCTCGCGATCTTCCGGGCTTTGCAGTCGTTCGATAGCCGGTGGCGGCGTATCGTTCATCAGATACGGACGCACTTTCTCGTACTGCTTGTAGAAGATGCTCATATCGACGACCAAGTCACGAATGACCGGCAGACCAGGCAACGGACGAATGACCAGCTTGTTTCCCTTGACCACGGAAGACAGGGGAGTAATGCAGGCCAGACCGTTCTTGCCGTTGATGTTCATCCCGTCGGAGCCACACACGCCTTCGCGGCAGGAGCGACGATAGGAGAAACCCTGATCCTGTTCCTTGATCAGCGCCAAGACGTCCAGAACCATCAGATCCTTACCATCGGTATTGACCTGGAAATCCTGCATGAACGGCTTTTCGTCCTGATCGGGGTTGTAGCGATAAACACTCACTTGCAACATATCGGCGACCTCAATAAGTCCGAACCTTGGGCTCGAATGCCGGAACGGTCTTCGGAGCGAAGTTCACGGCACGCTTGGCAACGCGCTTGTCACCCGGGAAGTACAGGGTGTGGCACAGCCAATTTTCGTCATCACGCTCTTCGAAATCTTCGCGAGCGTGCGCACCACGGGATTCCTTGCGGTTCTCCGCAGCAATTGCAGTGGCCTCGGCGACTTCCAGCAGGTTCTGCAGCTCGAGCGCTTCGATGCGCGCGGTGTTGAACGCCTGGCTCTTGTCCGAGATCTTGACGTTGGCGATACGCTGACGCAGATCCACCAGTTGGGCAATGCCCTTCTGCATGTATTCGCCGGTACGGAATACACCGAAGTAGTTCTGCATGCAATTCTGCAGCTCTTTACGCAGCGGGGCGACGTCTTCACCCGTGGTGCGCTCGTTCAGCCCGGCAAGACGGCTTAGAGCAACGTCCAGATCGGTTTCGCTGGCGCCACGGTGCTCGATGCCTTCCTTGAGTGCCTTTTCCAGGTGTAGACCGGCAGCGCGACCGAACACGACCAGATCGAGCAGCGAGTTGCCACCCAGACGGTTGGCGCCGTGCACCGATACGCAAGCGACTTCGCCCACGGCGAACAGACCATCGATGATGGTGTCGTTACCGCTGGCATCCTGAGTGATGGCCTGACCATGAATGTTGGTGGCGATACCACCCATCATGTAGTGACAGGTCGGCACAACCGGAACCGGAGCAGTCACCGGATCGACGTGAGCGAAGGTCTTCGACAGCTCACAGATGCCCGGCAGACGGCTATGCAGCACTTCCTCGCCCAGGTGATCCAGTTTCAACATCACGTGATCACCGTCCGGACCACAACCATTGCCGGCCAGGATTTCCTTGACCATCGAACGCGCAACCACGTCACGACCAGCCAGATCCTTCGCGTTCGGAGCATAACGCTCCATGAAACGCTCGCCATGCTTGTTGATCAGGTAGCCACCCTCGCCACGGCAACCTTCGGTCACCAGCACGCCGGCGCCGGCAATACCGGTCGGGTGGAACTGCCACATTTCGATATCCTGAACCGGCACACCCGCACGCAGCGCCATGCCGACACCATCGCCGGTATTGATCAGGGCGTTGGTGGTCGATGCATAGATACGACCGGCACCACCGGTTGCGAGAACAGTAGCTTTGGAGCGAATGTAGACGGTTTCACCCGTCTCGATGCAGATGGCGATCACGCCAACGACAGCACCATCCTGATTTTTCACCAGATCGACCGCGTACCACTCGTTGAGGAATACGGTGTCGTTCTTCAGGTTGCCCTGATAAAGGGTGTGCAGCAGTGCGTGGCCGGTACGGTCGGCAGCGGCGCAAGTACGAGCGGCCTGACCGCCCTTGCCGAAGTCCTTGGACTGACCGCCGAACGGACGCTGGTAGATACGGCCCTGCTCGGTACGGGAGAACGGCAGCCCCATGTGCTCGAGCTCGAACACGGCCTCGGGACCGACGGAACACATGTACTCGATCGCGTCCTGGTCGCCGATGTAGTCGGAACCCTTGACGGTATCGTACATGTGCCAGCGCCAGTCATCGTTCGGGTCGGCCGAAGCGATAGCGCAGGTGATCCCGCCCTGGGCGGAAACGGTGTGCGAACGAGTCGGGAAAACCTTGGTGACCACAGCCGTCTTGTGACCGGACTGGGACAGTTGCAGCGCCGCGCGCATACCGGCGCCACCGCCACCAACGATGATGGCGTCGAAGGAAAGCGTACGAATATTAGCCATGAATCAGATACCCCAAAGAATCTGCACGCCCCAGACGAAGAAGATGAACATGGCAATGCCACACACCGCCTGGAACAGGAAACGAACGCCGGTAGCCCACTTACCGATCGCCATATTGGTCAGGTAGTCGGTGGAGATCGTCCACATACCGACCCATGCGTGCACACTCAGGGCAACCAGAGCCAGCAGGCTGAAGATGCGCATCCAGTTGGCCGAGAACAGCTCGTGCCACTGGGCGTACTCCAGCCCCGGATTCACAACCAGGTACCCAAGCAGGAACAGGAAATAAGCCGCAAGAACCACTGCAGAAACGCGCTGCGCCATCCAGTCATACAGACCCGAGCGCGAAAAGTTGGTGACATTGGTTACCATATCCACACTCCCGCCAGAACGATCAGCACCGCCGACAAGGCGATTACGATTTTCGAGCCCAGCTTGCCGCCTTCCAGCGTCTCGCCATGGCCAGAGTCCATGATCAGGTGACGCACACCCGCCACCAGGTGATACAGCAGTGCGGACAACAACGCCCAGCTCACCAGCTTGGCCAAGGGGCTACCCAGATACGCACGAACCTCCTCGAAGCCTTCTGGCGAAGACAGCGAGGTATCGAGCGCGAGCAGCAGCAGGGCGACACCGACGAACAGGATGACACCGGATACACGGTGGAGAATCGACGTGTAAGCAGTGATGGGGAGTTTTATTGTCCTAAGATCTAGGTTTACAGGTCGTTGGCTTTTCACGGCTTTTTTTCACACTTGAGAGCCCCAGAGCGCAGGGCAAAGTTGTTGGGAAGAGTACGCAGCAGTACCCGCTACCCACGAGTGACAACCTACAGAATACTGCCTGTAAGGCCCCTGCCGGTCGGTTTCCGAGTATAAACAGTTAGGTCACTAATGACAATGTGGTGAAGTGCCACTAAAGGCTGATAGCAGCCCCCATATAAATGCCGTAAACAGTGCACCCAAGCTGTACGCATCCCCCTGCAGAGCCCTCTACGGCATGGGTTCGCGCAAATTGACTTTGCGGTTTATCACACTATAGTGATGCGGGCCCTGCGTGGGGGGCCATGATGATTCCAAGCACAAAACAGGAGGCCATACATGGCTGACAAGAAAGCGCAGTTGATCATCGAGGGCGCTGCCCCCGTCGAACTGCCCGTTTTAACCGGTACCGTAGGGCCTGATGTAATAGACGTACGAAGCCTGACCTCCACGGGTCACTTCACCTTCGATCCCGGCTTCATGTCGACCGCCTCTTGCGAGTCCAAGATCACCTACATCGACGGCGACAAGGGCATCCTTCTGCATCGCGGCTACCCGATCGAGCAACTGGCGGAGAAATCCGACTACCTGGAAACCTGCTACCTGCTGCTGAACGGCGAACTGCCTACCGCCGAGCAGAAGGCACAGTTCGTCAGCACCGTGAAGAACCACACCATGGTTCACGAGCAGCTGAAGTCCTTCCTCAACGGCTTCCGTCGTGACGCGCATCCGATGGCCATAATGTGTGGCGTTGTCGGCGCTCTGTCGGCTTTCTACCACGACTCTCTGGACATCAACGACCCGCATCATCGCGAAATTTCCGCGGTACGCCTGGTCGCCAAGATGCCGACCATCGCCGCAATGGTCTACAAGTACTCGATCGGTCAGCCGCTGATGTATCCGCGCAACGACCTGAGCTACTCGGAAAACTTCCTGCACATGATGTTCAACACCCCGTGCGAGATCAAACCGATCAGCCCGGTATTGGCCAAGGCAATGGATCGCATCTTCATCCTGCATGCCGATCATGAGCAGAACGCCTCCACTTCCACCGTGCGCTTGGCTGGCTCCACCGGCGCCAACCCGTTCGCCTGTATCGCAGCCGGCATCGCCGCACTGTGGGGACCGGCACACGGCGGCGCGAACGAAGCCGTCCTCACCATGCTGGACGAGATCGGCGACGTGTCGAACGTCGAGAAGTTCCTGGCCAAGGCCAAGGACAAGAACGACCCGTTCAAGCTGATGGGCTTCGGCCATCGCGTCTACAAGAACTTCGATCCGCGCGCCAAGGTCATGAAGCAGACCTGCGACGAAGTCCTGGGCGAGCTGGGCATCAACGATCCGCAACTGGATCTGGCCATGAAGCTGGAGGAGATTGCCCTCAACGATCCGTACTTCGCCGAGCGCAACCTGTACCCGAACGTGGATTTCTACTCGGGCATCATCCTCAAGGCCATCGGCATTCCGACCAGCATGTTCACCGTCATCTTCGCCCTGGCGCGTACTGTCGGCTGGATTTCCCACTGGAAGGAAATGATCGCCTCCGGCCAGAAGATCGGTCGTCCGCGTCAGCTGTACACTGGTCACACCAAACGCGATCTGCCGCGTTAAGCCGTAACCGCAAAAAAAGAAAGGCTGCCCAGGGGCAGCCTTTCTTTTTGGTCCCGAACAAGCCCCCAGAAAGCAACGAGCAACAGCCCACAACCGTAGATGCCGCGCCCTCGCGGCGATGCAGGCCCGCCAGCAAAACCCAACGACTGCGCGGACGCCTGCGACAATCGTCAAGCCGTTGTCTGCTCCAGCCAACCCAGCAACCGAATCGCCTCACCCCTGCTTTCGCCACAAAAAGCAGGATCGGCCGAAAACGCGGAACAGACCGCTGGCCGCCGCGGGTCACCGAACAGCGAACACAGCAAATCAGCACTCAACTGAACACACCTCTCTCCGGCGCGCTTGCCATGCGGCATGCCTGGTATCGGAGAGCTGATGGAGGGCGCGATGCAGCAGGCACCGCAGCCAGGGCGACAATCCATGAACTGCCACTCCGTGAAAAAACGGGCGGCGATGATAATCCGCACAAAGCGAAGGCACCAGATGCACCGTTGCAAGGGGCAGTGCTTGGAAATACGCTAGCGCGTCGTCATCTCGAGCGCACATTCATGCCTGTCTGGTTGCAAACCGCCGTCCTACTCTGCTGCTCCAACCTCTTCATGACCTTCGCCTGGTACGGCCACCTGAAGAGCCTGAACGGTAAACCCTGGCTGATCGCCGCCCTGATCAGTTGGAGCATCGCCTTCTTCGAATACATGCTGATGGTGCCGGCAAACCGCATCGGCTATACCGAACTGTCGGTCGGCCAACTGAAGATCATGCAGGAGGTGATCACCCTGATGGTGTTCGTCCCTTTCAGCGTGCTGTACATGCAGCAGCCACTGAAGCTGGACTATCTATGGGCAGGGTTGTGTCTGCTCGGCGCCGTGTATTTCATATTCCGCAGCTAGCACTCATGCCAGGTGACGGCAGCCCGGACGCTTGGGCATACTGGCGACCCTTTTCCAACCCTGCAAAGGAATTCAAATGCTCAAGGTCAACGAGTACTTCGATGGCACCGTCAAATCTATCGCATTCGACATGACGGAAGGCCCCGCAACGATCGGCGTGATGGCGCCTGGCGAATACGAATTCGGAACCGCACAGCTCGAAGTCATGCATGTAGTTGCCGGCAGCCTGGATGTGAAACTGCCCGGCAGCGATAGCTGGGAAACATTCGCCAGCGCCAGCCAGTTCACCGTGCCGGCGAACAGCAAGTTCCAATTGAAGGTGGCTGTGGATACCGCCTATCTGTGCGAGTATCGCTGAAGCGTCACAGCTACTGGCGCTGCATGCCCCCCCCCCCGCAGCGCCTTCCACCCACCGCCACCTTCAAAGCACATCCCGCGACAGGCTTTGGTAAACCACACCCAACAGCGCCAGCCGATCCTGCTCGCTTAGCCCGATGAACTCGACGCCGGTAGCACAGACACCATCCTGCTCCCTGTGGAACGTACGCACGACGGCCACCACATTCAGATAGATCTCCATTCCGCCTGGATGAATGCGGAACGAAAGCCGCACCTCCTCCCCGCAACCGGCAAGGGCAGCGCTACTGACGATCCTGGCGCCCCCCAAGCTCAGGTCACTGATGCGTCCAGCAGCGTTTCCTTGTGGTCCACGGATCGCCACCACCACATCGACCTGGGTACGCACGGACTTGCGAATGCGCATGAGCTGCACATTCTCCGGGTAGGCTAGATGCAAATAGGGAAAGGGGCTTAGCTGGGTCTTGATTACCCGGGTGCGGCAGGCCAAGGCATCCTGACCGATGAAACCGCGAAGCAGCCAGACCTGCCCTTCGCGGACAAACAAAAGCCTACCATTGAGCTGCGGCGCAGTGACCAACAAACTCAGCGGCGCCAGATGCCCCACTACTTTTACCATGTAGCGCTCAGCGCTACCTTCCACCGGCTGCATCTGTAACGGGTCGCCTGGCGACAGCGCCAGACGAGCGGGGCGCTCATCCACAAGTTCGTCCGCACGAGCCGCGGGTGCATCCCGATAGAGACCGCGCTTCATCCACTCGGCAAGTTGTTCTAACGCCTCGATACGCTCGCCCGCACGCAACAATACCCGCCCATCTTCATCCAGCAGAGCAAAAGCCAGCGGCATGCCAGTCTTCAGCTCTTCCTCCTGAACCGCGATCAGCGCCACGATGAGATCTTCCTATAACGAGCAAGCGCCAGAACCAGCAGCCTATTGCACAGACTGCTAACCACATCAACCGCAAAATACTTGCCTCGCCTGGCTGTGCTTTAAATCACACCAGCCCCACAGTGCTCCAGACCATGCTTTTCGCGGCATTTTTATTCGCGATGGACGCGACCGGCTAGATGACACCTTGCAGCAGACTTCAGGCGAGCGATATCAGCACGACTGTCTGGCTAGCTGCGTTCACTCAACCTGCCCCAAGCATTCGAAATGAGTGAGCACTTACAGCAGGCTGCGCCCCTCCAAATCGGCGCACAGCGGCACATCATAATCAGGCGCTCACCAAACCGCACGAAACAACAGCCCCCTCAGACTGACACGCAGGAATGCCACATAGGGTATTTTTCCTGACAATTAGCATTCACGAAAAAGCTCACCGCGAAGAAACAACGGCGTGCTTTTAGTTAGAAACAATTGCTGCGTACCGCTGAATCAATGCTGCCGTCTAGAACTTTGGTGTGATGCCATCCCAACCTTCCTTGATTTCACCGAGCAGCTTGGCCACTTCGTCCAACTTGTTCATATCATTGTGACGACTCGCCTCGAACAGCCGCATGGTCATAAACTCATATAGCCGATCGAGGTTTTCTGCCAACTCCCCGCCTGCTTCCTTGTCCAGCACGTCGCGCAGACCATTAATGATGTTGATCACCTTGCCTATCAGCGCGCCCTTTTCGGCATGCGCTTCGCGCTGCATGGCACCTTTTGCCTGAGCGATACGATCTAGCCCGCCCTGCATCAGCATTTGAATCAAACGATGTGGATCGGCCTCGGTAACCTGAGCCTTTACACCAACCTGTTGGTATTGCCGCATTGCTGCCATAGCATTCATTGGATGAGCCTCTTGCTTCACCATTTGACATGCCAATGTATCGGGCAAAGGCCACGAAACTTTACCGATGAAAAGCGTTTTTTGAAAACAAAAGAGCCGCCCTGACGGCGGCTCATTTTGACTCAAGCTCGACCTACTCCTTGCTGTTATTAGCCGCCCAGGGCAGGTTTTCCAGCGAAGCCAGCAGGCTGCTCGACGTATTGGTCAGTTGCCCGACCAGCAAGTCCATCGCATTGAACTGCTTGTACAACCGCTCCTGCAACGCGGTGACACGGCGAGTAAGATCTTCTCGCTGATCGTCTATCTTCGAAATAGTCTCGGTCATCGCCTTGTTGCGCTGCTCAAGGATGCCGCCGGTCTCCGTATAGGGCTTGAGCTTATTATCCAGACGCATAGCGAGACCGCTCTCGCCGGTAAAGAGGCCAGACAGGTCGCCAAAATTACTCGCCATGGCCTTGTCCAGCTTGGTGCTGTCGATGGCGAGAGTGCCATCCTTTTGCGTAGTGACGCCGATATCGGACAGCACGCGCAGCGCGCCGCCCCCCTGCACGTTCACCAGCTCGTTGCGGATACTGTTGAGCAACGTGCGCGCCGAGGCATCGCCCACCAGAGCGCCAACGACCGGTGCCTTGTCATCGCCAACCGTGGTCACCTGGGTCTGCGAGTTGATGGCCCCGATCAGCTTGTTGTAACCGTCAACGAAGGTCTGAATCTGTTTCTTCACACCGGTCTTGTCTTGCGTGATACCGATAGTCAGCGGCTCGTTTTCCGGCGTCTTGGCCTTGATATCGAGCGTGACGCCTTCTATCGCCCCCTCGATCTTGTTGGTCTTACTGGTAACCAGCATGCCATCAATGGAAATCTGCGCGCTCTGTGCCGTGGCAAGGGTCATCGGCCCCTGGCGGTACTCGCTTAACGCGGCAAGATAGGCGGGATCTTCGCCGCTTTCGTAGTCAGCAGCATTTGGTTCCACGCTGGGCGTGAGATATGCCAGCTGATCCAGAGCGAAGGTGCCTGCGCTCGCGTCCAGAGAAGTCGCCTCGACGGTAATATCTGCGCCCTCACCCGCCTTGGTGCTGCTGAGCACCAGCCGCGAGCCGGCGTCATCCGTAACGATCGCAGCGGAGACACCCATTTCGACGCCTGCCTTGTTGATGGCATCGCGAATGCCTGCCAGCGTGTTATTGCTTGCATCCACACGGATGCTCGGTAGCGCCTCGTCGCCCACCTTCAGCGCCAGCGTGCCACTACCGAAGCTGGCAGGCGCCTCGGCGGAGTTGTCGAATGCGCGCAAGCCCACTTTACTGCTGCTTGCCAAAGCCATGACTTCGACCCTGTAGGTACCTGCACTCGCCTCCGTGCTGGCGCTTACACCAACCACATCCGACTTACTGGAAGTGGCCGAGCGAGCCTGAAACACTTCGGGCTTGTTCAACGCGTCGAGCGACTTTTGGAAATCGCTGATGGCGCTTTTCAATGCACCGAGCGCGGTGATCTGCGTCGTGGTCTTTTTTTCCAGGCTGGCAAGCTGGGTTTCACGGGGCGCGCGCTCGGCGGCGACCATGCTGTTGACAATACTGTCGATGTCGATGCCGGAACCAATGCCCGTTACGCCTGCCATTGCCCTACCTCGTCAAATAAACCACACACCAAATTCGGTCTTGTACCAATCAAGAAACGTGCCGCTATGCCTTCGCCTCGAACAACAGGCTTCGCATTTCATCCAGTCGCTCAGCCAGGCGCAGGATATCCTCTGAAGGAATCTGCCGCACCACCTTTCCGGAGTCGCCATCCACCACCCGCACGACCACCTGACCGGTGGAGTCGTCCACACTGAAGTCCAGGTTGCGTTGCAGGCTCTGCACCTGCGTGCGGATACGCTTTACTGCCTCGCCAACATCCTCCGCCCGCTCGACACTGGCAGATTCAGCCGCCTCGCCGAACGACGAAAGCCCAGCGTCCCTGAGGAGGCTGGGCGTAGGTCTGCTCGTCGAGGGGGGTGCAGAAGGGTTAACCGCTACTCTTGCGATGTCCATACTCACCTCTCAAGGAATCGATGGGGCGGCTGAACCGCCCCATCGGACCGCGCTCCGGTTACTGCAGCAGGCTGAGTACGGCCTGCGGCAGCTGCTTGGCCTGGGCCAGGATCGCGGTGCCGGCCTGCTGCAGAATCTGGTTCTTGCTCAGGGTGGCGGTTTCCGCGGCGAAATCCGTGTCCAGGATACGACCACGGGCGGCCGATACGTTCTCCGTGATGTTCTGCAGGTTGGAGATGGTGTTGTCGAAGCGGTTCTGCACCGCACCGAGCTTGGCGCGCTCACTATCAACCTGCTTCATGGCCTCGTCGAGCACTTGGATGGCCATCTGCGAGCCCTCGGTGCTGCTGATGTCGAGCTTGCTCAGGCTGGCCTCCTGCGATACGGCGGCGTTGCTGCCTGCAGTCAGGCCCAGCGCTGCAAGGCCAGTGCCGGCTGCGCCGTCCGCGACCTCGAACCCCTCCTTGGAAGTGAGGCTCAGCGTGCCGTCATCGTTCTTGCTGGCGGTAACGCCGGTGCTCGAGCCGTTGATGGTGGTCACGATGCTGTCCATGTCATCGCCGGCCTTGAACTTGACCTCGGTGCCATTGAGGGTGATCGATGTATCGGCGGCCAGCTTGGACTCGGTGGTACCGCTAGACAGGCCCAGCTTGGCCAGCGAACCGGCTGACGCGTCCTCCAGCTTGATGTCCTTGCCGTCGGCCGATTGCAGCGCGATACGACCATCCTTGACTTCAGCGGTGACGTTGGTCTTGTCGGTGCTCTTGTTGATGGAGTCGACGATCTCGTTCAGGTTGCTGCCGTCATTGAAGGTCAGCGACTCGCCGTTCAGCTTGATCGATGCACTGCCGGCGATGGTGCCGCTGTTTTGAGCTCCGGCGATGGTGCCGCTGTTTTGAGCTGCCGGACCCGCAACCTTCACAGCGCCGCCGTTGTAGTCGGTGGTAGCTAGGCCAAGCACGGTCAGACCCGCAGCTCCTTCGGCAGTAGTTCCCGCGCCCTTGATAGTGAAGCCTTCCTGGGAGGAGAGCTTAATAGTGGTACCGCCCGTTTGCTCCTCAGCGGTGACCCCTGCGCCCAGATCGTTAATTTTCCTGACGATTGTGTCTACAGTGTCACCAGTGGCGAAGGATAGTTCCTTCCCGTTGATGGACACTTTGCCGTCAGCAATCGTACCAAGTGTAAATAGCTTTTCAGCGTTACCAGTAGCAACTTGTGTGGTGCCTTTCTCGACGCCCAGTGCATCCAGCGCGCTGACGGTGCCGTCGATGGCGATGTTGTTGCTGGAGGTCAGCTCCAGTATGCCGCCAGTTTCGGTAGCAGTAATGCCTAGCCCAGCATCGTTGATCCGCGCTGCCACGGTAGCGGCGTTATCGCCATCCAACAAAGCAATTTCGGTGTTGTTAAGTTTGAAAGAAGTGTTGGAAGTAGGCGCAACGAATGCTTGCGAGCCAACCACTTTGGCCTGACCGAGATCGGCAGCGGCATATGTAGCAGCCGTCAGACCCACATCACCGTTTGCGGTGCCCGCACCAATCGTTATGTCGCCTTTAGCCTCTAGCTTCAGCTTGCCTTCTTCGATACTGGCAGTAACGCCGGAAGTCGCCGAAGCATCATTGAGTCGAGTAACTACATCCTCCAACTCATCGCCCGCCTGAAGCGTAACTGTGCTTGATGCATAGCCAGCAGCGTTAAGAATGATAGTTTCGCCGTCTGCAATCCCGGTAGCGTTGAAGTCGCCCGCCACCACACTGGCCCGTCCGGAAACGGCAACCGCCAAGCTATTGGTTTCATTCTCGAACCCAATGGCAGTGCCACCGGTAACCTCGAAGCTCTCGTTTGAGGTCAGAACGATCTTGCCGTCTTGCTTGCTGGCGGTAACGCCGGTTTTGTCGAAGGAGTTGTTGATCAGTGCGACCGTATCATCAATATCGAGAGCAGTGGGGTCACCATCCAACGCAATGTCAACGCCATTGATATTAACCGAAGTATCGATCGAGATATCAGTGAACACCTTTCCGGTGGAGCTCACCGGTTCACCCGTTGCACCAGCGGTCGTGGTACCGATCTTCGAACCCGTGACCGTAGCGCTCATGCCCTCGGCATCGAGGCCCTGAGTCGAGGCAGCGCTGAAGCTGCCCTTCAGGCCGGTGGAACTCATATCGCCCAGGCTGAAAGAAATGGTTTCGTTGGCGTTGGAGCCCACCTGGAAGGCGGTGCTGCCGAGCGAGCCGTCGAGCAGGTTCTTGCCGCCGAAGCTGGTAGCCTTGGCGATACGGGTAAGTTCGCCCGAAAGGGTGCTGAACTCCTGCTGCAGCGACTGGCGGTCCTGATCGCTGTTCGAGCCGTTCGACGATTGCAGTGCCAGGTCGCGCATGCGTTGCATGATGCTGGTGGACTGCTGCAGCGCGCCTTCGGCCGTCTGCGCCATGGAGATACCGTCGTTGGCGTTGCGCACTGCGACGCCCAGACCGTTGATCTGGCTGGTCATCCGGTTGGAGATCTGCAGGCCGGCGGCATCGTCCTTGGCGCTATTGATACGACTACCGGAAGACAGACGTTCCATCGAGGTGGTCAGCGCGTTAGACGACTGATTCAGGTTGCGCTGGGTATTCAGCGAAGCAATGTTGGTACCGACAGTAAGAGCCATGATGAGCCTCCAGGGGCGCTGGTTACTTGGGTTGCCTGAGCGTGCGACTCCGGGCCGGCTGGTGCCCAGGCACCCTTTGAGTTCGCATTCGAAGAGCTTATCGGCGTCGTTTGGGTTGGCTTTAGGGCAGGTTCGAACTTTTTCGTGAGCCCGGCACCGCTCCAACGCTACGCCAGCGCATCCAACTACGGACTTGCTTGACAAGCTTTTCGGGCGATGCGCGTAAAACTTTAGGGCGGTGGCAGAGCGGTGACGGAGGGACAATCGTTAGATGCTGTTAAGTGCTTGCAAGCATTTTCGCGGCCAAGGCCGCGCCCACAGGGCTAATGAAACATTGTAGGAGCGGGCCATGCCCGCGAAGCTCCTGCGTGGTCAGTGTTCGCGAGCATGGCTCGCTCCTACCTTGCCCAGCTACCACCTAACCCCTTCCAGCTTCGCCAACCGCTCAAGAAACGCTGCCTCATCCAGAACTGTAAGGCCAAGCTCGTTGGCCTTCGTCAGCTTCGAGCCGGCACCTGGCCCCGCCACGACACAGGAGGTCTTCGCCGAAACGGAACCCGCGACCTTGGCGCCCAGGGCTTCCAGGCGGGCTTTGCCCTCGTCGCGGCTCATTGCTTCGAGCGTGCCGGTCAGTACCCAGGTCTGTCCGGCAAGGGGCAAGCCTTCTGCCAGCTTTTTCTCGCTTTCCCAGTGCATACCAAACTCGCGCAACTGCGCTTCGATAGCGCGGGCGCGCTCGGCGTTTTCAGGTTTGTCGAAGTAGTCGCGCAGCGAGCGTGCGGCCTTTTCGGTAAGGCGTTCGACCTGGCGCAGGTCGAGCCAGTCGGCGGCGATGATCGCTTCCAGGCTGCCGAAGCGATCGGCCAGGCGCTGTGCGCCAGTGCTGGCGATGAAGGGAATGTTCAGTTTGTCGAGCAGGCCGGCCAGGGTCGCGCAGGCGGCAAATTCAGGATGGACGTCGCTCTCCCCCTGCGGCTGGACGCCGCGTTCGCGCAGCAGCGTGATGACCGTGCGGTTGTGCTCGTCCTCGAAGAAACTATGGATCTCGTGCGCCACCTCGAGCCCCACATCGGGCAGGTAGACGAGTACATCAGGCAGCGCACGGCCAATACGATCCAGGGAGCCCAGTGCCCGCGCCAGCAATTTGGCGGTTTCCTCACCCACATCAGGGATGCCCAGCGCATAGACGAAACGCGCCAGGGTCGGCTTGCGGCTGGCGTCGATGGCGTTGAGCAGATTGCGTGTGGAAAGCTCGGCGAAGCCTTCCAATTCGATGACTTGCTCTTGGGTGAGGCAATAGAGGTCCGCCGGAGACTTGACCAGTCCCCTGTCAACCAGCTGCTCGACGATCTTGTCGCCGAGGCCATCGATATCCATCGCGCGGCGCGAGACGAAGTGGATGATCGCCTGCTTGAGCTGTGCCTGGCAGGCCAGACGGCCAACGCAGCGGTAGATCGAACCTTCGCTGACCGACTCGCGCCCCTTGCTGCGCTTGATCAGCTGGGTGCGCTCGACTGCAGACCCACAGACCGGGCATTGCTCGGGCACATGCACCACGCGCGCGTCAGCCGGACGGCGTTCAGCTATCACCCCAAGTATCTGCGGAATCACATCGCCGGCACGGCGCACGATGACTGTATCGCCGATCATCACGCCCAGCCGCGCCACTTCGTCCATGTTGTGCAAGGTGGCGTTGGAAACCGTGACACCCGCAACCTGTACCGGCTTCAGACGAGCGACGGGCGTGATGGCGCCGGTACGGCCGACCTGAAACTCGACGTCCAGTAGCTCGGTGATCTCTTCCCGCGCCGGAAACTTGTGTGCGATGGCCCAGCGCGGCTCCCGCGCCCGGAAGCCCAACTCGCGTTGCTGCGCGACCGAGTTCACCTTGAACACTACGCCGTCTATCTCATACGGGAGGGCATCACGCTTCTCGCCGACGGCGTCGTAGTAAGCCCGGCATTCGGCGACCCCTTTGGCCAATTTCAGCTCACGGCTGATAGGAAGCCCCCAGCTTTTCAGCGCTTCGAGAATGCCGATGTGCGTACCGGGCAACTCGCCATCGTTGCGCCCTACGCCGTAGGCACAGAGCTCGAGCGGACGACTGGCTGTGATCTTCGAATCCAGCTGGCGCAGGCTACCGGCCGCGGCATTGCGTGGATTGGCGAAGGGCTTGCCACCGTTTTCCAGCTGCCGCGCATTGAGCGCCTCGAAGCCGGCCTTGGGCATATAGATCTCGCCACGCACCTCGAGCACCGCTGGCCAGCCGGTGCCATGCAGCTTGAGCGGGATGTTGCGCACGGTGCGCACGTTGGCGCTGATGTCCTCGCCGGTGCTGCCGTCGCCACGGGTGGCGCCGCGGACCAGGTGGCCGTTCTCGTAGAGCAGGCTGACGGCCAGGCCGTCTAGCTTGGGTTCGCAGCTGTACTCGACCACCGCACCATCACCGAACAGGTCGCCTGCCGGGAGATCCAGCCCTTCGCGCACACGCCGGTCGAAATCGAGCAGGTCCTGCTCCTCGAACGCATTGCCCAGGCTGAGCATCGGCACTTCATGGCGCACCTGGCCGAACGCCGCAAGCGCCGCACCGCCGACCCGTTGGGTCGGCGACTCCGGTGTCACCAGTTCCGGGTGTTCGGTTTCGAGCGCCCTGAGTTCGTTGAACAGGCGGTCGTACTCGGCATCGGGCACGCTGGGCTCGTCGAGAACGTAGTAGCGATAGTTGTGCGCGTCGATTTCGCTGCGCAGTTCGGCAATGCGCTCGGCAGCGGTTTGGGCGGAAGGCATATGACGGAGCCGTGGCAGTGGCAGTGCTGATTCAGACCGTATCAGCGCGCCTTGGTTGATATGAAGGCGCAGGATTCTAGCCGAATGCGAAGCTGAAGGCAGGTCTGCGGCATTGGACGGAGTTCGGACTATGCGAACTGCGTAACGGGACGCCTGCTTTGAATGATAGGAATGCCGGTTCTAGTGGCTGAACTGCTGAATGATAGGAGTGCTGGTGGGCTGAAGCCCACCCTACGGAATACCCCGAACACGGCGTGCCGGCGGGCTGAAGCCCACCCTACGGAATACCCCGAACACGGCGTGCCGGCGGGCTGAAGTCCTCCCCGCGGCATTTGCGGAGCGAGGCGGCAGGCAAGCGAAAGCGAGTTTGCCCCCGCCAAACGCAACACCGGGCGTGAGGGCCGGTGTGGTGAGTTATCAGCGTTGCTTGATGGTCATCTGCCGGCGTTCGTATTCGACGATACGCTGGCGGTAGTGCTCGATGGTCTGGGCGGTCAGCACGCTGCGCTGGTCGTCCTTCAGTTCGCCGTTGAGTTCCTGGGACAGCTTGCGCGCGGCGGCGACCATGACGTCGAACGCCTGCTTCGGATGGCGCGGGCCGGGCAAGCCGAGGAAGAAACTCACCGCCGGGGTGGTGAAGTGATCGATATCGTCCAGATCGAAAGTGCCTGGCTTGACCGCGTTGGCCATGGAGAACAGCACCTCGCCATTGCCGGCCATGCTTTCGTGGCGGTGGAAGATATCCATCTCGCCGAAACGCAGGCCGCTTTCCAGGATGTTCTGCAACAGCGCCGGACCGCGGAAACCGTGTGGGTCGCGGGAGATGACGTTGATGACCAGCACCTCCTCGACAGGCGCCTGCTCCTTGGCTGGCTGCCCCTCGGTGTCCTCAGCGTCGCCAACCACAGGGTCGAGCAAGGTCGGGACCGGTTCGCCGGCATTGAGCTCCAGGTCGCCCTGATACGGCTCGCTCTGGCGACGTTTCTTGCCGAAGTCACGAGTGGACTCGCGAGCGTTCATGGGTGGCATGTCACCCTCGTCCAGCGAGGGCTCGTGATTGCGATTGACCACGCGTGCAGGCCCGAGAAGCTCGTTTTCTTCATCGGCGTCGGGAAGATTGGATAGATTGCGGTCGAGCTTGAACTTCAACTTGCCTTTGCCGCCTCGCATGCGCCGCCAGCCGTCGAACAGAATCCCGGCAATGACCATGATGCCGATGACGATCAGCCACTCGCGCAGACCGATATCCATTAATACATTGACCTCTGAATCCGATGATAAAGACGCAACGAGTGGTCACCTGGACCCCTTCAGCGCATCGAAAAAATTGTGTTCTAAGCTAGCACGACGAACGGTAGATTTCACCGTACGGGACTTGTCTTTTTATTCACTTCCTTTGTCAGAAAGGGTCAACCGCATACTTGATCCTCAGGCTTGCGCCAGTTCCACGGCCTGTTCCACATCGACCGTAACCAGGCGAGAACACCCCGGCTCGTGCATGGTCACGCCCATCAGCTGATCGGCCATTTCCATGGCAATCTTGTTGTGCGTGATATAGATGAATTGCACGGTCGAAGACATCTCTTTCACCAGTCGCGCATAACGACCGACGTTGGCGTCGTCCAGTGGCGCATCGACTTCGTCGAGCATGCAGAACGGCGCAGGATTGAGCTGGAAGATGGCGAATACCAGCGCCAGCGCGGTAAGCGCTTTCTCGCCTCCGGAAAGCAGATGAATGGTGCTGTTCTTCTTTCCCGGCGGGCGAGCCATGATCGCCACTCCGGTATCGAGTAAATCTTCCCCGGTAAGTTCCAGATAAGCATTACCGCCACCGAAAACTTTGGGGAACAGAGCCTGCAAGCCACTGTTGATCTGGTCGAAGGTTTCCTTGAAGCGGTTGCGGGTTTCCCGGTCGATTTTGCGGATGACATTCTCCAGCGTCTCCAGTGCCTCGACCAGATCATCGTTCTGCGCATCGAGATAACGCTTACGCTCCGACTGCTGCCGATACTCGTCGATTGCCGCCAGATTGATCGGCCCGAGACGCTGGATACGTTGGGCCAGGCGCTCCAGCTCCGCTTCCCAGTCCTGCTCGCTCGCCTCGACCGGCAGCGTCGCGAGCACACCGTGCAGATCGTAGCCATCCTCGTGCAATTGGTCCTGCAGCGCCTTGCGCCTGATGCTCAGCCCCTGCCAATCCAACCGCTGTTGTTCCAGCTGACCACGCAGCAACTGTGCCTGCTGCTCGGCCTGGGCCCGCCGCTTCTCCGCGTCACGCAATTGGCGATCGGCATCCTCCAGCGCCAGGCGCGCATGCTTGAGTTCGTCCTCGACACCCATGCGCTGCTCGAGCAACTCCTCGAGCTTCATACGCAGCTCTTCCAGCGGCGCCTCGCCCTCCTCCAGATTCAGCGTGAGCTGCTCACGGCGCTCGATGGCACGTTCGAACTGCTGCTCCAGGCGCTCCAACGCCTGCCGCGTCGAGTCGTGCTGCGCCTGGAGCGAACCGACCCGCAGCGCTAGCTGATGCGCATGATCCTTGTGCTGGCGCGCTTCCTGACGGATACGGTCCAGTCGTTCGCGAATGCCGTCGCGGCTCGCCAGCAGGGCTTCGCGCTGATCGGTGTCCTGAGCCATGGCATCCAGCGCCTGCTCAAGCTGCAGACGCGCTTCGCCCAGTTGCTCGGTTTCGACCTCGCGCTGCTCGAACAGCTCGGCGAACTCCTCGTCCATACGCTGGCGGCGCAGCGCCAACTGCTCCAGACGGGCCTGGCGGGCGGATAGTTGTGCTTTGAGATCACTGTGGCTGCGCGCCTCGTCCTGCTGGCGACGGCGCTGCTGCTCACGCTCGTCTTCGAGACGGGAATGATCGCTAAGTAGCCCAATGATTCGCTCTTCGACCGCAGCCAGGCTGGCTTCACGTTCGTCGCGCTCGGCCAGAAGACGCTCCAGTTCCTGTCCACGTGCGAGCACGCCGGATTCCGCCTCGCTGGCACGACGCACCCGCAGAAAATGCCGGCCGACCCAAAAGCCATCGCGACTCACCAGGCTTTCGCCCTCGACCAGTCCCGAACGCGCAGCCAGCGCCTGCTCCAGCGAGTCGACCGGCCGCACCCGGCCCAGCCAGGGCGCCAGGTCATGCCCGGACTCGACCAGCTCGAGCAAGCTGCCAGGGCTGCGTATGCCACCCGCCGCGGCGCTGACCAATCGCAGCTCACCCTGCTCGAAGCCATCGAGCCCGAGCGCTGCGAAATCGTCCAGCAGTACCGCCTGCAGGTCGGCACCGAGCACGGTTTCCACCGCCAGTTCCCAGCCCGGCTCGACACGCAGCCCCTCGGCCAGGCGCGGCCGCTGCTCCAGCCCCTGTTCACGGAGCCACTCGGCGATCCCTTTGCCCGGATCCATGGCGGCCTGCTGCAAGGCTTCCAGCGAAGCGATGCGACCGTTGAGGCGCTGCAACTCGCCCTGCGCCTGTTGCTGCGTTCGGGTCGCCTGCTGCAGTTCTTCGCGCAGCTGTTCCAGACGTTCATTGAGCGCTTCGCCCGCCGCCGCCAGCGCTTCGAGGTCGAGTTCGCTGGCGGCAAGCTGCTCGCCGAGCTCGAGAATCGCCGCATCTTCGGGATCGGCAGCCAGCAACGCGCGCTCGTCATCCAGCCGGCGCTGGCGCTCGGCCAGGCGCTCCAGGCTCTGCTCCAGCTGCTGGATACGTGATTGCTGGACCTCCGCAGCGCGGCGTGGCTCGGCGCTGAGCTGGTTGAAGCGTTCCCACTGCTCCTGCCAAGCCAGCATGGCCGTTTCCGCTTCTTCCAGCTGGGCAGCGGACTCTTCGGCGGCCGCACCGGACAACGCCTGCTCGGGCTCGAGCATGGCCAACTCTTCACCCAGCGTGGCCAGCAGGGTGCGATCGTGGCCCAGGTGGGATTCGGTCTCCAGGCGCGCCTGTTCCGCTTCGCGAAGATCGTCCTGCAACTGGCGCAAGCGCTGCTGGCCGTGCTGGATGCTCTGCTCGACGCGGGCGATGTCACCACCGACCGAATAGAAGCGGCCCTGCACCTGGTTGAATCGCTCGGACAGCTCGTGATGACCGTCGCGCAGGCGCTCGATGCTGGCATCGGCATTACGCTGCTCGGCGACCAAGGCCTCGAAGGCAACCTCCTGATCGCCGATGACGTGCTCGCGCTGGCCGACCTGCTCGTTCAATGCCTGCCAGCGCAGCGCCGAAAGCTGCGCCTTGAGCTGGCGCTCCTCGGTCTTGTATTCCTGATACTTCTCCGCCGACTGCGCCTGGCGGTGCAGCCGCTCGAGCTGGCGCTCCAGTTCTTCGCGCAGATCGGTCAGGCGGGCGAGGTTTTCGTGGGTGCGGCGAATCCGATTCTCGGTCTCGCGCCGACGCTCCTTGTACTTGGAGATGCCTGCCGCTTCCTCGATGAAGTTGCGCAGATCCTCAGGCTTGGCCTCGATCAGCTTGGAGATCATGCCCTGCTCGATGATCGAGTAACTGCGAGGCCCCAGGCCCGTACCGAGGAAGATGTCGGTGATATCGCGACGCCGACACTTCACCCCGTTGAGGAAGTAGGTGTTCTGCGAGTCGCGGGTGACGCGGCGGCGAATGGATATCTCGGCAAAGGCGGCGTACTCACCGGTGAGCGTGCCGTCGGCGTTGTCGAAGATCAGCTCGATGCTCGCCTGGGTCACCGGCTTGCGTGTATTGGAGCCGTTGAAGATGACGTCGGTCATCGACTCGCCGCGCAGGTTTTTCGCCGAGCTTTCGCCCATGACCCAGCGCACCGCGTCGATGATGTTGGATTTGCCGCAGCCGTTCGGCCCGACCACTGCCGCCATGTTGCTCGGAAAGCTCACCGTAGTGGGATCGACGAAGGATTTGAAGCCGGCGAGTTTGATGCTTTTCAGTCGCATGCGCCTATCCGTGGCAGTCAGCGTGGGAACGAACAAGCGGGGTCGCCGTGAACATCGGAAATCCTGGCATCGAATGGGTACTGGCAAGAAGCCAGGGAGTTTATCACGCAGCCCGGCTCTGCTCGCAGCGTGGCGGCGCACAGAACCGCAGCCGCGAGGGCAACGGAACTGAAGCAGCGCTCAGCCAGTACGACGGCTCGCTAACCGCCCGTCATGCTCATGAAGCGCACCACCTGGACTTGCTCGTCGGTGCGGAAATGATGCTTCTCCGGCTTGAGCTGCAGGGCCTCCATCAGGGCATTGCGCAATCGCTCGCCGTCACCCGGATGACGGCGCATCAGGCTTTTCAGATCGAGCGCGCCTTCGTGCCCGAGGCATAGCACGAGCTTGCCTTCGGCGGTCACCCGCACACGGTTGCAGCTGCCGCAGAAATTGTTGCTGTGCGGCGAGATGAAGCCGATCTGCGTCTCGCTGCCAGCGACCTGCCAGTAGCGCGACGGCCCCCCCGTGGCATGGCTGCTGCGCACCAGCGCATGACGCGCCTCGATACGTTCGCGCACCTCGTCGCTGGAACAGAAGGTGATCTGCCGTTGATGGCTGGAAACGCTACCCAGCGGCATTTCCTCGATGAAGCTGATGTCGAGGCCTCGTTCGATAGCGAAATCCACCAGGTCGAGGATTTCGTCATCGTTGCGCCCTTTCTGCACCACGCTATTGAGCTTGATGCGAGTGAAACCGGCCCGGCGTGCGGCTTCGATGCCTTCCAATACCTGGCCCAGCTGGTCGCGCCGGGTCAGTTCGGCAAAGCGATCACGCCTGAGCGAGTCAAGACTGATGTTGAGACGCTTGACGCCTGCGTCGCGCAGCGTCGAAGCCAGTACCGGTAGCTGCGAACCGTTGGTAGTGATCGCAAGATCCTCCAGCTCCTCGCGTGCGCCAAGTTGTGCGAGCAGCCCCGCAACCCCCTTGCGCACCAGAGGCTCGCCGCCGGTCACACGGATGCGTTTGACACCGAGGCTGATAAATGCATCGGCTACGGCATAGAGTTCTTCGAGAGTGAGTATCTGCGCGCGCGGCGCGAAGACCATGTCCTCGCTCATGCAATAGGTACAGCGAAAATCGCAGCGGTCGGTTACCGACAACCTCAGGTAGGTGATGCGCCGGCCGAACGGGTCGACCAACTGGGAATCGGGCATTGAACTCTCCAACTGCTGGCTGCGCCTGTGTTCAGATTATGCGCTTAAAGCGGATCAGGCAAAGTGACGTTACCAGCGGCGCGCAGCAAGTGCCACAGCGAGACATGCAGCTGGACGACCGCAATGCTTTAATGAGCCGTTTTGGCAGGCAAGCGGCTCGACCTGCCCCAATGCGAGAGAGCATAGCGAATGGATAACGACTCCCTGGAAGCGATGAGCTGGCGCGAGCGGCTGTACACCATCATCTTTTTTACCAATACCCCGGCCGGCAAGCGCTTCGACACCTGGCTGCTGGTGGTCATCCTGGCCAGCCTGGTGGTGGTGATGTTCGACAGCATCGCCTCGTACAACCAGCGATACGGCCAACTGCTGACCGGCCTGGAATGGGCTTTCACGATTATCTTCGCCGCCGAATACGTGCTGCGCATCTATACGCACCCCGAGCCGCGCAAGTACATCTTCAGCTTCTACGGCGCGGTCGACCTGCTTTCGGTTCTTCCCGCGTTCCTCGCCCTGCTGCTGCCCGACGCGCAGTACCTGCTGGTAGTGCGTGTCATCCGCATGCTACGGATTTTCCGCGTGCTCAAGCTCACACCCTACCTGAGTCAGGCCAACCTCCTTCTGGTCGCCCTGCAAGGCAGCCGACAGAAGATCACTGTCTTTCTGCTCAGCGTCACCACGCTGATTGTCGTCTACGGCACCCTGATGTACGTGATCGAGGGCCCGAGCAATGGTTTTACCAGCATCCCGATCAGCATCTACTGGGCGGTGGTCACCCTGACCACCGTCGGTTTCGGCGATATCGTTCCCCACACCCCGCTGGGCAAGGCCCTGGCGACCATGGTGATGATCACCGGTTACTCGATCATTGCCGTGCCCACCGGCATCTTCACTGCCGAACTGGCCAACGCAGCGCGTCAGGACAGCTTGCGTCATAGCTGCCCGAGTTGCGACAAGCTTACCCACGAAGCCAATGCCGCCTTCTGCAGCCGCTGCGGCAGCCAGCTGTTCGAGCGCCGCGAGCACGACGCAACAGAGTGAGCAAGGCGACGCCTGAACCCGTCTGCCATGCCCTTTCGCAGGGCGGGCCGGCCGCCTCGCCGAACGATCACGAACTGCCCGCAGGCTGGGCTGTCACATCCTCAGATTCGCATCAGGCAGGATGGAGAACGGCATGCCCTTGCTCAAACTGCTGCACTTCGCCGCCCTGCTCTGCTGGTGCGGCTCGCTGCTCTACCTGCCGGCGCTGATCGCCGCAGGCACCAGGCGTAGCGACCAGCTCTTCTACCGCGATCATGCGCACCTTACCCGTATGGTCTTTACCCTCATCAGCACGCCCGCCGCGCTGCTGGCGATCGGTTCCGGCACGGCGCTGTTCCTGCGTGACGGCACCCTGGCCGGCTGGCTGATCATGAAACTCACGATGGTCACGGGCATGGCGCTCTGTCATGCGCTATGCGGCGTTCTCGTCCTGCGCATCGAACGTGAGCCGGAGCGTGGCGTCACATACCAGTGCATCACATTGGGCGTGATGGTGCCCGTGCTGATCGCCATGACCCTGTGGCTGGTACTGGCCAAACCCTTCTGACTCAAGGAATGACCGCCTCGCATGACCGACCCTCAGGCCCGATTCGCTTATCTCCTGCGCCGCCTCGGCAGCCTACTGGTGACCGCGAGGCGCCGGCGCTCACGGCCCCTCGCCCTCGATGTCCACGCCCACCGCATGCTCATAGACCAGGCGGCCACCGAGAAACGCGGCCAACGAGATCAGCACGGCAGTGAGCAACGACAGGTACAGCCCCCACATGGCGTCAATGTCGGCGCGGTCCATCCCCTGATAGCGCAGCAGCCAGTTCAGCGACGCCAGCGAGAGCATCATGACTGCGAGGATTGCATGGCACCAGGCGGTGACCTTGCGCCGGATCTGCTGGACGGTCACCAGATCGATCACGCCGGCGATGCTGGCGACCCAGCCGCCGATCGCCCCCACTCCGGACAGCCACAATCCGGCACGCCACCAGAATTCGTCGAGCGTCCACAGATAGGCAAGGTCCGCCGGGACCAGGCCGATGAGTGCGGCGACCGGGAAATGGATCATCATCGGATGCAGTGGATGGCCGCCAATTGCGGCGTTGCTGTTGATGGACTGGCGGTCTGTGGCCATCCGGCCCTCCCAGGCACTGAAGTGAAACGGGCCGCCCAGCCAACGAGACGAGACGGCAACCCTTTCAAATGGACCACGCTGGCGCTGGCAGTTCCTTTGCTGGCGGGTTGCGAAGGCCCGCAGTCGGCGCTTTCACCGGCAGGGCCGATGGCCCGCGACGTGGCGAACGTCTGGTGGGCGATGTTCGGCTTTTCCGTGGTGGTGCTGCTGGTGGTGAGTACGCTATGGATCTATGCCATGTTGCGCCGCCCGAAAACACATACTGCCGAACAAGCCAAACGGATCAACCAGCGCTGGATCATCGGCGGCGGCATCATCTTGCCGACCGCCAGTATCATCGCCCTGCTCGCCTTCGGCATTCCCACCGGGCGCGGCATGCTGCCGCTGCCGGTCGATGGCGAGCAACCGTTGCTCATCCAGGTCATCGGTCACCAATGGTGGTGGGAGGTGCGCTACCCGGAAAGCGGCGTGGTGACGGCCAACCAGTTCATCCTACCGATCGATCGCCCGGTGGACGTGGAGGTCACCAGCGCCGACGTGATCCACTCGTTCTGGGTGCCGCGCCTGGGCGGCAAGCTGGACATGGTTCCCGGCCGGACCAACACGCTGCGCCTGGAGGCGGCCAGGCCCGGAGTGTTCCGCGGACAATGCTCGGAGTTCTGCGGCAGCCAGCATGCGCACATGATCTTGCACGTCGAGGCGTTGCAGCCCGACGCCTTTGCCAGCTGGATCGAAGCCCGCGCCGGGCGCGAACACCAGGCACCGACCGGCGATGCCGGCCGGGTATTCGATGAGCGCTGCGGACAATGCCATCGCGTCGCCGGCGTCAGCGCGGGCAGTCGCGCACCGGACCTGAGCGACCTTGCGACACGCCCAACACTGGGTGCAGGCGTGATTGCCAATGACAGCGAAGGTCTGCGCCGCTGGCTGCGCGATCACCAGAGTCTCAAGCACGGCAACGCCATGCCACGCCACGACGACATCCCCGAAGAAACACTCGCCCAGATTGCCGACTGGCTGGAGACGCTCGCTCCATGACCCCGACTCACAACCGCGGTGTGCCTGCCACCGATCCAGACCAGCTCCACGATCAGTTCAACGAGGTCTGGGGCAACCCACGTGGCTGGCGCGCGCTGACCATCGTCAACCACACCAGCATCGGGCTGCGCTTCCTGGTCACCGGCGCCTTCTTCTTTCTGGTCGGTGGCCTGCTGGCCATGCTCATCCGCACCCAGCTCGCCCTGCCCGGCTACGAGTTGATGGAGCCGGATGTCTATAACCAGGTCTTCACCATGCACGGCACGGTGATGATGTTTCTCTTCGCCGTACCGATGATGGAAGGTCTGGCGGTCTACCTGATCCCGAAGATGATCGGCGCCCGGGACCTGATATTCCCCCGCCTGTCCGCACTGGGCTACTACTGCTACCTGTTCGGCGGACTGATCCTGCTGTCGAGCATCTTCCTCGACGTCGCGCCCAAGGCCGGCTGGTTCATGTACACGCCGTTGTCCAGCTCGGCGCATACGCCGGGAGTGAATTCGGACTTCTGGCTGCTGGGCATCACCTTCGTCGAGATTTCCGCGGTGTCCGCCGGCGTCGAGCTGGTGGTATCGATTTTGCGCACGCGCACCAGCGGCATGGCGCTGCACAAGATGCCGCTGTACGCCTGGTACATCCTGGTCATGGCGATGATGATCGTCGTCGGCTTTCCGCCACTGATCCTCGGTTCCATCCTGCTGGAGCTGGAGCGGGCCGCCGACATGCCTTTCTTCGATGTCGCCCGCGGCGGCGACCCGGTGCTCTGGCAGCACCTGTTCTGGCTGTTCGGCCACCCCGAGGTGTACATCATCTTCCTGCCCGGCGCCGGCATCGTCTCGACCTTGATCCCGGTGTTCTGCCAGCGCCCGCTGGTGGGCTATCGCTGGGTCGTGCTGGGCGTGCTGACCACCGGCTTCATCAGCTTCGGGCTGTGGGTGCATCACATGTTCACCGTGGGCATCCCGCAACTGGCCACGGCCTTCTTCTCCGCGGCGAGCATGCTGGTGGCGATTCCCACCGGGGTGCAGATCTTCGCCTGGCTGGCGACGCTCTGGCTCGGCAAACCGGTATACAAGGTGCCAATGCTCTGGCTGGTGGGCTTCCTGATCGTCTTCGTTGCTGGCGGCCTGACCGGTGTGATGCTGGCGCTGGTGCCGTTCGACTGGCAGGTGCATGACACCCATTTCGTCGTCGCGCACATGCACTACGTGCTGGTCGGCGGCATGGTCTTCCCGCTGATGGCTGGCCTGTATTACTGGCTGCCACACTTCTCCGGGCGCATGCCATCGGAGAAGCTCGGCCGCTGGGGTTTCTGGCTGTTCTTCGTCGGCTTCAACGTGACCTTCATGATCATGCACTGGACCGGCCTGATCGGTATGCCGCGCCGGGTCTATACCTACGACACGGGCCTGGGCTGGGACATGCCCAACCTGGTGTCGTCGGTCGGCAGCTTCATCATGGCAGTGGGCGTGGCCACCATCCTGCTGGATATTATTCTGCACTTCCGCTTCGGCATTCCGGCACCGAAAAACCCCTGGCAAGCCGACACGCTGGAGTGGGCTACCAGCCTGCCGCCCAGCGCGTACAACTTCGTCAGCCTGCCCGATGTGACAGAGCGCCATCCGCTCTGGAAAGACCCGGACCTGCCCGACAGCATCGCCCGCGGCGAACATTCGCTGACGGTGATCGACCACGGTCGGCGGGAAACCTGGGGCAGCGATCCACTGACCGGCAAGGTGCGCGAGATCATCCATCTTCCGGGCAACAGCTGGCTGCCGTTCATTGCCGCGGTGTTCCTCGCCGTGCTCTGCCTGAGTCTGCTGAACAAAGCCTATATCATCGCCATCATCGCCACCGTGGCCACGCTGATCGTGCTGCTGCGCTGGTCGTGGGATAACGGTGCGCACCCGGCTGCAGCCCCGGACGCGCATACCCAACCCGGCGAACCGCCGTTGCACTCGCGCACGTTCGATGGCCCCGGCCTGTGGGGCATGGGCGTAACGCTGCTGGCCAACGGTGCACTGTACCTGTCGCTGCTGTTCGGCTGGTTCTACCTGTGGACCGTTTCGCCGCAATGGCAGGTGCCCGATAGCGAATTGAATGGCTGGCTGATGCTGGCCAGCGCATTGTTGCTCAGTGCCGGGACGCTCTGGCTGCACCTTTTGATCAAGCGCCTGCGGGCAGGCATCCACCGCGGACTGATGTCACAGCTCGTGCTGCTGGCGTTGGTGGCGCTGGCGCAGTCGGCCATGCTGCTCTGGCTGCTGCTGTCGGCGGGGCTGGCGCCGACCGAAACCGCCCACGATGCGGTGATCTTCGTGATGCTGGCGTACAACCTGATCCATTGCACCCTGGCTGCCGTGCTAACCGGCCTACAAGCATGGCGGGTAGCGCTCGGCTACGTGGGCGACAAGGCGCCGTACGAGCCCGTCGTGGTCGAGCAGCTCTGGTACTACAACCTCGGCGTGCTGTGGATCAGCTATGCGGCCATCGTGCTGTTTCCGGCGACATGGGGAGGTCCCTCATGAAATATGCGCGCACCTCGCCCTACCATCCGATCCAGATCCCCATCGGGCTGATCATCTGGAGCCTGTGGTTCGTCGCGATGTATGGTGGCCAAGCAGTGGCCTGCAAGGTCAGCCCGCCCGACCCGGCACAGGGCGTATGGAACTGGCTGAATGGCAGCCTCGGTATGCTGACCCTGATAACGCTCGGGCTCCTGCTGTGGATGGCACGCTACTTCTGGCGCCTGTCGCGTGCGCCGGAGCAGTTGAACGAACGCCAGCAGTTCGTCACCAGGATTGCCACCGGTATTCATTTCATCGCGGCGCTGGCCACCCTGTTCGTCGGCATTCCGCTGCTGCAGATTCCGCCATGCCTGTAGGCCGCTCCCCGATGCGCTGGGCCGCCGTTTCAGCGCTGGCCGCGCTCATCCTGCCCGCTCCGGTCCATGCCCACGGACTGTTCGATGCCCACCTGCTCGCCCGCGCACCACTGCTGCTCACGGCTCTGCTGGTGGCGACAGCCTGGCTGCTTTACGTGGTCGGCGCACGCAAGGTGCCGCCACGGCGTCACGAAGCGCTGTGCTTTCACAGCGCCATGCTGCTGGTCGTGTTCGCCGTATTCGGTCCCATCGACGACTGGGCGGAAAGCAGCACCAGCTGGCACATGACCCAGCACATGCTGTTCATCATCGTGATCGCGCCATTGTGGGCGCTTGCCCGCCCGCTACCGCAATGGCGCGGTGTGACCGGCCGCCTGGCCAGGCCCGTATGGACTGCCATCTTGCGCGCAGGACGCTATCCGACCCTGCTGGCCTTGCTGCATGGTGCGGTGATCTGGATCTGGCATACACCGAAGCTCTATGTGCTGGCGCTGGACAACCTCTGGTGGCACGCCTTCGAGCATGCCTGTTTCCTGTTCACCGGCTGGCTGTTCTGGTGGTCGGCCTTTCGCGCCAATCCGAAGCAGGTACCACAGGCGCTGATGGCCGTATTGCTGACCCTGATGCATACCGGCCTGCTGGGCGCCCTGCTCACCTTCGGCACGACGTCGTTCTATGGCGAAGGTCGATCAGTGCAAGACCAGCAACTGGCCGGGCTGATCATGTGGGTACCAGGCGGCCTGATCTACCTGATCGGCGGCGGCTGGATCGCCTGGCGTTGGCTGCTGCGCATGTGGCGGCGCCAGCAGGCGCGTGGCGCGAGCGAGGAGATATCCTGAGCGGCACATGGCGCCGCCGGCCTTACTCGCTCTTCTTGCGAATCCAGTAGAGGTAGGTACCCGAGGCTTCCTGCTGCTCGACCAGATCGTGGCCGAGAAAGATGCAGAACTTGGGAATGTCGCGCTGGGTCGACGGGTCGGTGGCGATGACCTTGAGCAAGGCACCGCTGGCCAGGTCACGCACCTTGTTGTGCAGCATCATTACCGGCTCGGGGCAATTCAGGCCGCTGGCATCGAGTACGGCATCGGCTGTCATTTCGGCTGATCGGGTCATCGCAGGCTCCGGAAAACAGGTCGGCATTGTCGCGCAGATGGGTCGGGAGGTCACCCGTCAGAGGCGACGCAGATGGCAGGTCACTTCCTCGCGATCGTGATACAGCTGCTTGCAGCCGATACTGGCCTTCACTCCGCGCTCCGCCAGTCCGTCGGCGATGCGCTCCAGCAAGCGTTTCACCTCGGCATAGCGCTGCTTCATCGGCAGCTTGAGATTGACCACCGCCTCCCGGCACAGGCCCTCGCCGATCCAGGTTTCCAGGAGCGCCGCGTTGCGCGCCGGCTTTTCGACGATGTCGCAGACCATCCAGTTGACCGGCTTGCGCGGGCGGAAGGTGAAGCCGTCGGCACGAAAATGCTCAACCAGGCCGGAATCCATCAGTTCGGCGTTCATCGGGCCGTTGTCCACGGCGCTGACCTTGATATGCCGGTTGACCAGTTGCCAGGTCCAGCCGCCCGGCGCTGCGCCGAGATCGACGCCGGTCATGCCCGCCGCCAGCCGCGCATCCCACTGGTCACGCGGGATGAAGTGGTGCCAGGCCTCCTCCAGCTTCAGCGTGGAACGGCTTGGCGCCTGGCGCGGAAACTTCAGGCGCGGTATGCCCATCGGCCATAGCGCACTGTTGCGCGCTTCGGCGATGCCGGCGAACACTTCCCGGCCGCTCTTGAAGGTCAGCAGCAGGCGCGGACCATTGCCCTGCTCGTCCAGTCGGCCGGCCTTGATCAGCGCCTTGCGTAACGGTGCCTCGAATTTTCGACAGAAATTGGAGAGCTCCTTGCCGTCATTAGTATCCAGCACCTCCAGCCACAGGCCGCTGCACACCGGGTAGCTCGCCAGATGCGCCAGCAGCACACTGATGCGATCCGTTTCAGGAAGTTGCAGATAGGCTCCACGCGCCCATTGCCGCGGAAAGATCAGCTCGGCGAAACGCAGCTTGCGCATCAATCGCTCGCTACCGGCGGCATCAGCGCAGACGAACTCGGCGCAGGCGCTGTCCGGCCGCGCCCGGGCATAGCCGGCGACCTCGAGCGTGGCGGCATGTTCGCTGATTTCCGCGCAGACCTCGCCTTCGAAACCGGGGCGGCAATGCAGCAGCAATGTATTCATGTTTGAATCCTGTCGGCAGTCGGACCTGCGCCAAAGCCGCGCATGATAGCCGACCGGGGGAACCCTCGCCTGCATGGTCCGGTCCAGTGCACTAGCGAAACCCCTCTCGAAGGTCTAGTTTCAAGACTCTCAGTCACCAGCCAGCCCGTACCGTGCGGGCATAAGGAGAGCGCAATGCCGTCCCTGGATAGCCTGAACTGTCGTCGCCGCCTCGAAGTCGCCGGCAGCACCTACCACTATTACAGCCTCCCCGACGCCGCAGCCCAGCTGGGCGATATCAGCCGCCTGCCGACTTCACTGAAAGTACTGCTGGAGAACCTGCTGCGCTGGGAAGATGACGTAACGGTGCGCTCCGACGACCTGAAGTCACTTGCGCGCTGGCTGCAGACCCGCAGCTCCGAGCAGGAAATCCAGTACCGCCCCGCCCGCGTACTGATGCAGGACTTTACCGGCGTGCCGGCAGTCGTGGACCTGGCCGCGATGCGTGACGCCGTGGCCAAGGCAGGAGGCGATCCACAGAAGATCAACCCGCTGTCGCCGGTCGACCTGGTGATCGACCACTCGGTGATGGTCGACCGTTTCGGCAGCCCCCAGGCGTTCGCGCAGAATGTCGATATCGAGATGCAGCGCAATGGCGAGCGCTACGAGTTCCTGCGCTGGGGCCAGCAGGCCTTCGACAACTTCAGCGTGGTACCACCGGGTACCGGCATTTGCCATCAGGTGAATCTTGAATATCTCGGCCAGGTCGTCTGGACCCGGGAAGAAGACGGTGAAACCTATGCCTATCCCGACACTCTGGTCGGCACCGACTCACACACCACCATGATCAACGGCCTCGGTGTACTGGGTTGGGGCGTCGGCGGTATCGAAGCCGAGGCGGCGATGCTCGGCCAGCCGGTGTCGATGCTGATCCCGGAAGTGATCGGCTTCCGCCTGACCGGCAAGCTGAACGAAGGCGTCACTGCTACCGATCTGGTGCTGACCGTGACGCAGATGTTGCGCAAGCACGGCGTGGTCGGCAAGTTCGTCGAATTCTATGGTCCGGGGCTGGATCACCTGCCGCTGGCCGACCGTGCCACCATCGGCAACATGGCGCCCGAGTACGGCGCCACTTGCGGCTTCTTCCCCGTCGATCAAATCACCATCGACTACCTGCGCCTGACCGGCCGCAACGAAGAGCGCATCGCCCTGGTCGAGGCATACAGCAAGGCGCAGGGCATGTGGCGCGACAGCGACTCGCCCGATCCGCTCTTCAGCGCGACGCTGGAACTGGACTTGAGCCAGGTCCGACCCTCCGTCGCCGGGCCCAAGCGGCCCCAGGACCGGGTAACGCTCGGCGACATCGGGGCAAACTTCGATCTGCTGCTGGAAACCGCCGGCCGCAAACAGCAAACCGATACGCCCTATGCCGTCGCGGGCGAAGACTTTGCGCTCAAGCATGGGGCGGTGGTGATCGCTGCCATCACGTCCTGTACCAACACCTCGAATCCGAACGTATTGATGGCCGCGGGCCTGGTCGCAAAGAAGGCGGTGGAACGAGGGCTCAAGCGCCAGCCCTGGGTCAAGACTTCCCTGGCGCCGGGTTCGAAGGTGGTCACCGACTACCTCGAACGCGCCGGGCTGACGCGTTATCTGGACGAACTCGGCTTCAACCTGGTGGGCTACGGTTGCACCACCTGCATCGGCAACTCGGGGCCACTGCCGGACGCCATAGGCGAGGCCATCACCGACAATGACCTGATCGTCTCCTCGGTGTTGTCCGGCAACCGCAACTTCGAAGGCCGCGTGCATCCGCTGGTCAAGGCAAACTGGCTCGCATCGCCGCCATTGGTGGTCGCCTTTGCCCTGGCAGGCACCACGCGCATCGACATGGACCACGAACCGCTGGGCCATGACACGCACAACCAGCCGGTATATCTGAAGGATATCTGGCCAAGCAGCGCCGAGATCGCCGAGGCGGTCGCACGCATCGACGGGGAAATGTTCCGTAGCCGCTACGCCGACGTGTTCAGCGGCGACGAGCATTGGCAGAAGATTCCGGTCAGCGCCGGCGACACCTATCAGTGGAACGCCGGCTCCAGCTATGTGCAGAACCCGCCCTACTTCGAAGACATCGGCCAGCCATCGGCGCCGCCTGCGGACGTCGAGAATGCCAGGGTACTGGCCGTGTTCGGCGACTCGATCACCACCGACCACATCTCGCCGGCCGGCAACATCAAAGCCAGCTCCCCGGCCGGCCTGTACCTGCAGTCGCTGGGCGTGGCGCCCGAAGACTTCAATTCCTACGGCTCGCGCCGCGGCAACCACGAAGTGATGATGCGCGGCACCTTCGCCAATATCCGCATCCGCAACGAGATGCTCGGCGGCGAGGAAGGCGGCAATACGCTGTACCAGCCAGGCGGCGAAAAACTCTCCATCTACGACGCCGCGATGCGCTACCAGGCCGAAGGCGTGCCACTGGTGGTGATCGCCGGCAAGGAATACGGAACAGGCTCGAGCCGGGACTGGGCGGCCAAGGGCACCAATCTGCTGGGCGTCAAGGCTGTGATTGCCGAGAGTTTCGAACGAATCCACCGCTCGAACCTGATCGGCATGGGTGTCCTGGCGTTGCAGTTCGTCGGTGAGCAGACGCGCCAGTCGCTGGGCCTGGACGGCACGGAGAAGCTTTCGATCCGCGGCCTCGGCGTCGACCTCAAGCCTCGCGAGTTGCTGACCGTGGAAGTGGGGCGCGCCGACGGCTCGAGCAGCACATTCCAGGTGCTGTGCCGCATCGATACGCTCAACGAAGTGCAGTACTTCAAGGCTGGCGGAATCCTGCACTACGTGCTTCGCCAACTGATCGGACGCTGAGACACAAAGCAAAGCGCCGGCACGAATCACGTCGTGCCGGCAGCTGCCCTTTGGCCTTTGCCCTCCAACCGTCTGGGCAGCCATCGTGTACAAAGCCCACCCTCTTGCCAATGCCGCTCGGCATGGTCAGCGCCCGGACCTGCCGTCCGACTCGCCCTGCGCTTTTTCATTCAAGAACGCCCGGCCGCAGCCGATCAATTAGCCAGCCTGAGCCTCAGTACAACAACACAGGCGCGCCCCCTCACGAAATCTTTATTCAGGCGTGATGCCGATGCGTAAAAACCTGCCCGTAACACAGCGTGAACACGCCTTTCCTGACCAGCAACGCCTCATCTCGACGACAGACCTCAAGGGCCAGATCACCTACTGCAACGACATATTTGCCGAGGTCAGTGGCTTCGATCGCGAGGAGCTGATCCGTGCCCCGCACAACCTGGTGCGCCATCCGGACGTGCCGCCCGCCGTGTTCGAGCACATGTGGAAGACGCTCAAGCAAGGCCGCCCCTGGATGGGGATCGTCAAGAACCGTCGCAAGAATGGCGATCATTACTGGGTGAGCGCCTATGTAACACCCATTCTCGACCAGCAGCGACAAGTGACCGGCTATGAGTCGGTGCGCACCAAGCCGACGCGTGAGCAGGTCGAGCGTGCCGAGGCGCTGTATGCCCGAATCAATGCTGGCAATAGCGGCGTGCCGCATCGTGACGTCTGGCTGCCAGTGCTGAGCAAGTGGCTGCCGTTGCTGATCGTCAGCCAGATCGGTTTCCTGGTAGGCACAGCCTTCGATCATACCTTTGGCTTCATCGGTGCAGCGTTGTTGGCCGTGCCGCTCGGCCTTGCCGGAGTGCGATGGCAGCAACGAGGCCTCAAGCGATTGCTTCAGCTGGCGCAACAAGCCACCAGCGACCCGCTTATCGCGTGCATGTATACTGACAGCCGCGGTGTGGAGGCGCAGCTGGAAATGGCGATGCTCAGCCAGCAGGCGCACCTGAAAACCTGCCTGACTCGCCTGCAGGATACTGCCGTGCAGCTTCAGGGACAGGCGCGACAAGCCGATACCCTGGCGCAAAACTGCGCCGATGGGCTGATCCAGCAGCATCAGGAAACCGAGCAGGTCGCCACGGCCATCAACGAGATGGCGGCGACGACCCAGGAGGTAGCGAGCAATGTGGCGCTGGCCGCCGATGCCACTCGGGAAGCCAGCCGACTCACCGTGCGGGGGCGCGAAGTCACTGCCGAAACCCGCACGGCGATCCAGCAACTATCGGACTCCGTCACCAAGACCGGTGAAGCAGTCAACCAGCTGGCGAGCGACAGCGAGGCGATCGGCAGCGTGGTGGACGTGATCAAGAGCATTGCCGACCAGACCAATCTGCTCGCGCTCAATGCCGCAATCGAAGCCGCTAGAGCTGGGGAGAGCGGGCGCGGCTTCGCCGTGGTGGCCGACGAGGTGCGGCAACTGGCGCAACGCACCACCGCCGCCACCAGCGAAATTCACCAACTGATCGCAAAGCTTCAAGCACAGGCTCACCATGCGGTGAGCATGACGGAAGAGGGTCGCATCCAAGCTTCCCGGGGAGTCGGCCAAGCGATCGAGGCCGACCAGGCCCTGAGTGGAATAAACGAGGCGATGGGCAATATCATCGACATGACTTCACAGATCGCCTCTGCCACGGAGGAGCAGAGCGCCGTTGCCAACGAGATCAGCCGCAATGTCAGCACCATTGCCCACTTGGCCGAGCAGACTTCCGGCGATGCCCGCAGCTCGGCATTGCTCAGCGAGGCGCTGGCAGCGACGGCGCAATCCCAATACCTGCTGGTAGAGCGCTTCAACCGCTGATACCTGGCCCGCGGCCGGTGCAACGCTATCGACAGCCGGCTGCAAGCGGCGGATTACATCTGGCTGCCAAGAAACGTCACGATTGCCGCGGCGGCGCCATCCAGGTGCCCATCATGGGTAAGCCCGGAGCGCTTCAAGGGCTTGAGGTCGTGATCCGCGGCCGCGAGCCAGTGCAGATTGATCATCGGTGACAGGACATACTGCGCCACCGTCTCGCAGTTGCCCAGCGCATCACGTTCGCCCTGCACGATCAGCGTTGGCGTCTGCAGTGTCGCCAGATGAGCCACCCGTGGCTTCTCCGGCTTGCCGGCAGGATGAAACGGATAGCCCAGACACACCAGGGCGTCTGCACCCAATTCATCGGCCAGCAGGCTGGCCATGCGCCCGCCCATGGACTTGCCGCCGATCGCCACCAGCCCTGTGGCCTGCTGTCGCACCAGAGAGTGGACTTCCCGCCACTGCGCGAGCAGCTGCGCCTGCGGACTGGGTGGCCGCCTGCCTGCGCCCATGCGCCGCGCCGCCATATAGGCAAACTCGAACCGACACACCGCGATCCCGCATGCTGCAAGGCGTCCGGTCAATTGTTCCATGAACGGGCTGTCCATCGGCGCACCGGCACCATGGGCCAGGATCAAGCTGGCCCGGGTATCGCCCTGCGGTAGATCCCATCTGACGAGATGCCCTTTGTCACTTTGTGTGTATTGACCCGCGTCAATACCGCCAAATTGCCCTTTCCCCATCCTTGCCCCGCTTTCTATTAGAAAGAAAAAAACTGCTCATTACCCGTGGATGGAAGCCCATACATGAACACAGCAACCAGTACCGCCTACAGCTACAAGGTGGTCCGCCAATTCGCCATCATGACGGTGGTGTGGGGAATCGTCGGGATGGGGCTCGGCGTTTTCATCGCAGCACAATTGGCCTGGCCATTTCTGAACTTCGACCTCCCCTGGACCAGCTTCGGCCGTCTACGTCCATTGCACACCAATGCGGTGATTTTCGCCTTCGGCGGCTGTGCTCTGTTCGCGACCTCCTACTATTCGGTCCAACGCACCTGCCAAACCACCCTGTTCGCGCCCAAACTGGCCGCGTTCACCTTCTGGGGCTGGCAGTTGGTCATCCTGCTCGCCGCGATCTCCCTGCCGCTGGGTTTCACCAGCTCCAAGGAATACGCGGAGCTGGAGTGGCCGATCGACATCCTGATCACCATCGTCTGGGTGGCCTATGCGATCGTCTTCTTCGGCACGCTGGCGACGCGCAAGGTCAAGCATATCTACGTCGGTAACTGGTTCTTCGGCGCCTTCATCCTGACCGTGGCGATTCTGCACATCATCAACAACCTGGAAATCCCGGTCACCGCGATGAAGTCTTACTCGCTGTATGCCGGCGCGACCGATGCGATGGTTCAGTGGTGGTACGGCCACAACGCGGTGGGCTTCTTCCTGACCGCGGGCTTCCTCGGGATCATGTACTACTTCGTGCCCAAGCAGGCCGAGCGTCCGGTGTATTCCTATCGCCTGTCGATCGTCCACTTCTGGGCACTGATCACCGTCTACATCTGGGCCGGTCCGCACCACCTGCACTACACAGCGCTGCCGGACTGGGCGCAGAGCCTGGGCATGGTGATGTCGCTGATTCTGCTGGCGCCGAGCTGGGGCGGCATGATCAACGGCATGATGACCCTCTCGGGCGCCTGGCACAAACTGCGTAGCGACCCGATCCTGCGCTTCCTGGTGGTCTCGCTCGCCTTCTACGGCATGTCCACCTTCGAAGGCCCGATGATGGCCATCAAGACGGTCAACGCCCTGTCGCACTACACCGACTGGACCATCGGCCACGTACACGCCGGCGCCCTCGGCTGGGTTGCGATGGTATCCATCGGCGCGCTGTATCACCTGATTCCAAAAGTGTTCGGTCGCGCCCAGATGCACAGCGTAGGCCTGATCAACACCCACTTCTGGCTGGCCACCATCGGCACCGTGCTCTACATCGCCTCGATGTGGGTAAACGGTATCGCCCAGGGCCTGATGTGGCGCGCGATCAACGACGACGGCACCTTGACCTACTCCTTCGTCGAAGCACTGGAAGCCAGCCACCCCGGATTCGTGGTGCGGATGATCGGTGGTGCGATCTTCTTCGCCGGCATGCTGGTGATGGCCTACAACACCTGGCGCACCGTTCAAGCGGCCAAGCCGGCCGAGTATGACGCAGCCGCGCAGATCGCTTGAGGAGCCAACACAAATGAAACAACACGAAAAACTTGAGAAGAACGTAGGCCTGCTGGCCCTGTTCATGATCCTGGCCGTGAGCATCGGCGGTCTGACCCAGATCGTCCCGCTGTTCTTCCAGGACGCGGTCAACGAACCGGCCGAGGGCATGAAGCCCTACACCGCGCTGCAACTCGAAGGCCGTGACCTGTACATCCGTGAAGGTTGCGTCGGCTGCCACTCGCAGATGATTCGCCCCTTCCGTGCCGAGACCGAGCGCTATGGTCACTACTCCGTTGCCGGCGAAAGCGTCTACGACCACCCGTTCCTGTGGGGCTCCAAGCGTACCGGTCCGGACCTGGCCCGCGTCGGCGGTCGCTACTCCGACGACTGGCATCGTGCGCACCTGTACAACCCGCGCAACGTAGTGCCCGAGTCGAAGATGCCGTCCTACCCGTGGCTGGTCGAAAACACCCTCGACGGCAAGGACACCGCCAAGAAGATGTCGGCGCTGCGCACCCTCGGCGTTCCCTATAGCGACGAAGACGTCGCAGGTGCTCAGGACTCCGTCAAGGGCAAGACCGAGATGGATGCCATGGTCGCCTACCTGCAGGTACTCGGCACGGCTCTTACCAACAAGCGCTGAGTCATAACAGCCAAGAAATGACGGGCTGCCGAGCAGCCGTCAGGGACTTCAATCGCGGACAGCCAGAGTTGCTCGGGCTGTCCAGGAGTAGCACATGAGCACTTTCTGGAGTGGATACATCGCCCTGCTGACGCTGGGCACCATCGTCGCTCTGTTCTGGCTGATCTTCGCCACCCGCAAGGGCGAGTCCGCCGGCACTACCGACAAGACGATGGGACATGCCTTCGACGGCATCGAGGAATACGACAACCCGCTGCCACGCTGGTGGTTCCTGCTGTTCATCGGCACCCTGGTGTTCGGCATTCTCTATCTGGTGCTTTACCCAGGACTGGGCAACTGGAAGGGCGTCCTGCCCGGCTACGAAGGTGGCTGGACTCAGGAAAAGCAGTGGGAGCGCGAGGTCGCCCAGGCAGATAAGAAGTACGGTCCGATCTTCGCCAAGTACGCTGCCATGTCGGTAGAACAGGTCGCCCAGGACGAACAAGCCGTAAAAATGGGTGCCCGTCTGTTCGCCAACTACTGCGCCATCTGCCACGGTTCCGATGCCAAGGGTTCGCTGGGCTTCCCGAACCTGGCCGACCAGGACTGGCGCTGGGGTGGTGATGCGGCGTCGATCAAGACCACCATCCTGCATGGCCGTATCGCGGCAATGCCGGCATGGGGCCAGGCAATCGGCGAAGAAAGCGTGAAAAATGTCGCCGCCTTCGTCCGCCAGGAACTCGCTGGCCTGCCGCTGCCGGAAGGCACGGACGCCGACCTGGGCAAAGGTAAAGAGGTCTACGCACAGACCTGCTCCGTTTGCCACGGCCAGGGTGGCGAAGGCATGGCCGCACTCGGCGCGCCCAACCTCAAGCACGCCTCCGGCTGGATCTATGGCTCGAGCCTGGCCCAACTGCAGCAGACCATTCGTCACGGCCGCAACGGTCAGATGCCTGCGCAGAAGCAGTATCTGGGCGAGGACAAGGTCCACCTGCTCGCCGCCTACGTTTACAGCCTGTCGCAAAAACCGGCTCAACTCGCCAAGCAGTGAGTCCGAAAAGGGCGGTACACTGGTACCGCCCTTCCCGCCTTGTTCCCGAGCAACTTCTTACCACTGCGACCATCTGTCGCATCGCAAACTGACAGACGCCCTTCCCCCTCTACGCTTGCACTCCTAAGCTTTGCTTCCGACTCGCCGCCCTGCCTAGAACCACAAGGCGAAGTCGCAATTCCTGCGCGCCGGCCGGGTGCGTAACGTCCCTGCGCAGCGCATGGAAAACGCATGAAATCAGGGCTTTGGGGAGAAAAGGGAGCCGTGTCGTCGTTTGCATTGCCCCCCTGCTTTCTCCATACTTGCCGCCGTTTTTGCCTTCGAAAATGCCATTAGCGTGGAAGCCTTGCATGAGCACAGCAATAAGTGAGACTGCTTATAACTATAAGGTGGTTCGCCAATTCGCCATCATGACGGTGATATGGGGAATCATTGGGATGGGTCTGGGTGTCTTCATCGCCGCGCAGCTGGTGTGGCCCGGGCTCAACTTCGATCTACCATGGACGAGCTTTGGCCGTCTGCGACCCTTGCACACCAATGCGGTGATTTTCGCCTTCGGTGGCTGTGCGCTGTTTGCCACGTCCTACTACGTGGTTCAGCGCACCTGCCAGACACGGCTGTTCTCCGACGGTCTCGCCGCTTTCACCTTCTGGGGTTGGCAGGCCGTGATCGTGCTGGCGGTCATCACCCTGCCGCAGGGCTTCACCAGTTCCAAGGAATACGCCGAGCTGGAATGGCCGATCGATATCCTGCTGGCGATCGTCTGGATCAGCTATGCGCTGGTCTTCTTCGGCACCATCATGAAGCGCAAGGCCAAGCACATCTATGTCGGCAACTGGTTCTTCGGCGCCTTTATCCTGGTGACGGCGATGCTGCACATCGTCAACAACATGGAAATCCCGGTGACCCTGTTCAAGTCCTACTCGATCTACTCGGGTGCGACCGACGCGATGGTGCAGTGGTGGTACGGCCACAACGCCGTGGGCTTCTTCCTGACCACTGGCTTCCTGGGCATGATGTATTACTTCGTGCCGAAGCAGGCCGAGCGTCCGGTGTATTCCTATCGCCTGTCGATCGTCCACTTCTGGGCATTGATAACCCTGTATATCTGGGCCGGCCCGCACCACCTGCACTACACCGCACTGCCGGACTGGGCGCAGAGCCTGGGCATGGTGATGTCGATCATCCTGCTGGCACCGAGCTGGGGCGGCATGATCAACGGCATGATGACCCTCTCGGGCGCCTGGCATAAGCTGCGCACCGACCCGATCCTGCGCTTCCTGGTGGTATCGCTGGCCTTCTATGGCATGTCGACCTTCGAAGGTCCGATGATGGCCATCAAGACCGTCAACGCCCTCTCCCACTACACCGACTGGACCATCGGCCACGTACACGCCGGTGCCCTTGGCTGGGTGGCGATGATCACCATCGGCTCCATGTACCACCTGATCCCGAAAGTGTTCGGTCGCGAGCAGATGCACAGCATCGGCCTGATCAATGCGCACTTCTGGCTGGCCACCATCGGCACCGTGCTCTACATCGCCTCGATGTGGGTCAACGGCATCACCCAGGGTTTGATGTGGCGTGCGATCAACGAAGACGGCACCTTGACCTATTCCTTCGTGGAAGCACTGGAAGCCAGCCATCCCGGCTTCATGGTCCGTGCCCTTGGCGGTGCCTTCTTCCTCGCCGGCATGCTGCTGATGGCCTACAACACCTGGCGCACTGTGCGTGCCACCAAGCCAGCCCAGTACGACGCTGCCGCGCAGATCGCTTGAGGAAACGGATAGATGAAGAACCACGAAATACTTGAAAAGAACATCGGTCTGCTGACCCTGTTCATGATCCTGGCCGTGAGCATCGGCGGTCTGACCCAGATCGTCCCGCTGTTCTTCCAGGACGCGGTCAACGAACCGGTCGAGGGCATGAAGCCCTACACCGCGCTGCAACTCGAAGGCCGTGACCTGTACATCCGTGAAGGTTGCGTCGGCTGCCATTCGCAGATGGTACGCCCGTTCCGTGCCGAGACCGAACGCTACGGCCACTACTCCGTTGCCGGCGAAAGCGTCTACGACCACCCGTTCCTGTGGGGCTCCAAGCGTACCGGTCCGGACCTGGCCCGCGTCGGCGGTCGCTACTCCGACGACTGGCATCGTGCGCACCTGTACAACCCGCGCAACGTAGTGCCCGAGTCGAAGATGCCGTCCTACCCGTGGCTGGTCGAGAACACCCTCGATGGCAAGCACACCGGCGACAAGATGTCGGCGCTGCGTACCCTTGGCGTTCCCTACACCGACAAGGACATCGCCGGCGCCCGGGATGCCGTTCGCGGCAAAACCGAGATGGACGCCCTGGTGGCCTATCTGCAAGTACTCGGCACTGCACTCACCAACAAACGGTAACGCATGATGGAAATCGGGACTCTTCGTGGCCTGGGCACAATTCTGGTATTCGTCGCCTTCATCGGCGTGGTGCTCTGGGCCTACAGCAGCAAACGCAAGCAAAGCTTCGACGAAGCAGCAAACCTGCCCTTCGCAGACGACGAGACCGACGCCAAGAAGCGTGATGAAGAAGCTTCCAGGAGTAAGAAATAAATGACCTCGTTTTGGAGTTGGTACGTCACCCTGCTAAGCCTCGGCACCATTGCCGCGCTGGTCTGGCTGCTGCTGGCGACACGCAAGGGACAACGCCCCGACAGCACAGAGGAAACCGTCGGCCATTCGTACGACGGCATCGAGGAATACGACAACCCCTTACCGCGCTGGTGGTTCATGCTGTTCGTCGGCACTGTCGTGTTCGCGCTTGGCTATCTTGCGCTGTATCCCGGCCTGGGCAACTGGAAAGGCATTCTGCCTGGCTATGAAGGTGGCTGGACCCAGGTCAAGGAATGGCAGCGTGAGATGGACAAGGCCAATGAGCAATATGGCCCGCTATACGCCAAATACGCTGCCATGCCGGTGGAAGAAGTTGCCGCGGACCCGCAGGCGCTGAAGATGGGCGGACGCCTGTTTGCCTCCAACTGCTCGGTCTGCCACGGCTCCGACGCCAAAGGCGCGTACGGCTTCCCGAACCTGACCGACAACGACTGGCTGTGGGGCGGTGAGCCGGAAACCATCAAGACGACCATTCTGCATGGCCGTCAGGCCGGCATGCCCGCATGGAAGGACGTAATCGGCGAAGAAGGTATCCGCAACGTCGCCAGCTACGTACGCAGCCTGTCGGGCCGAGATACCCCAGAGGGTATTAACGCGGACATTGAGCAGGGTCAAAAGATCTTCGCGTCCAACTGTGTAGTCTGCCATGGACCGGAAGCCAAGGGCGTTGCAGCCATGGGCGCGCCGAACCTGACCGACAATGTCTGGTTGTATGGTTCGAGCTTTGCCCAGATCCAGCAGACCCTCCGTTACGGTCGCAATGGCCGCATGCCGGCCCAGGAAGCAATCCTTGGCAATGACAAGGTGCACTTGCTGGCAGCCTACGTCTACAGCCTGTCGCAGCAGCCGGAGCAGTGATCCACAGGGTCGGGGGTGACGACCTGTCGCACCCGACCCCAACGCTCCGGGCGTACCATTCGCAGCTGGACAGAAAATGATCCTGGTCGGCACGTATCGGCCAGGACACCCACCTTCCGCCGTGGTACGCACTTCATGACTCAGCAGATACCCGTTCGTGATGTAACCCCCCCGTCCAAGGCCGGCGCCTCCGGCGACCTTTACGCCGCGCGTGAAAAGATCTACACCCGAGCCTTCAGCGGACTGTTTCGCAACCTGCGACGCGTCGGCGGCGCAGTGCTGTTCATCCTCTTTTTCGGCACCGTCTGGCTCAACTGGAACGGCCGCCAGGCTGTCTGGTGGGACCTGCCAGAACGCAAATTCCACATCTTCGGGGCAACCTTCTGGCCCCAGGACTTCATGCTGTTGTCGTGGCTGCTGATCATCTGCGCCTTCGGCCTGTTCTTCATCACCGTATTCGCCGGCCGTGTCTGGTGCGGCTACACCTGCCCGCAAAGCGTCTTCACCTGGGTGTTCATGTGGGCGGAGAAGATCACCGAGGGTGATCGCAACCAGCGCATGAAACTGGACAAGGCGCCCATGAGCGCCAACAAGTTCCTCCGCAAGCTCGCCAAGCATGCGATCTGGATCGGCGTCGGCATTCTGGTCGCCATCACCTTCGTCGGCTACTTCACTCCGATCCGCCAACTGGTTCCGGACCTGCTCACCTTCAACGTGAATGGATGGGCGGCGTTCTGGATCGGCTTCTTCACCCTCGCCACCTATGGCAGCGCAGGCTACCTGCGCGAGCAGGTGTGCATCTACATGTGCCCCTATGCGCGCTTCCAGAGCGTGATGTTCGACAAGGACACGCTGATCGTCTCCTACGATCCACGCCGCGGCGAGAAGCGCGGCCCGCGCAAGAAGGACGCCGATTACAAGGCCATGGGCCTCGGTGACTGCATCGACTGCACCATGTGCGTCCAGGTCTGCCCGACCGGCATCGATATCCGTGACGGCCTGCAGATCGAATGTATCGGTTGTGCCGCGTGCATTGATGCGTGCGATGCAATCATGGACAAGATGAACTACCCGCGCGGGCTGATCAGCTATACCACCGAGCACAATCTGTCCGGCCAGAAGACCCGCCTGGTGCGCCCGCGCCTGATCGGCTACGCGGTAGCACTGCTGGCCATGATGAGCCTGTTCTCGTACGCCGTGTATGATCGGCCACTGGTTAAACTGGATGTCCTCAAGGACCGTGTGCTGTACCGCGAGAACGAGCAGGGCAATGTCGAAAACGTCTACACCCTGAAGGTGATGAACAAGGCTCAGCGCGAGCAGACCTTCGTGATCGAAGCATCCGGACTGGAAGGCCTGGTCTACGAGGGCCGCAACGAAATTCGTGCAGAGGCCGGCGAGTTGGTCACCGTTCCGGTCGAGCTGTCCATTGCACCGGAGAATCTTCCCTCGAGTACCAATGAAATCGTCTTCCATGTTCGCTCGGTAGACGACGAGTCGATAAACGACGATGCCGACAGCCGCTTCATTGGCCCTAGCATCCGCTAAGCAAGGTAATTCATGCGCTCTGAAAACGAACAAACGCGGTGGTACACCCAGTTCTGGGCCTGGTTCGTCATCGCGATCCTGCTGATCGCGGTGGTACTCGGCTTGTCGATGCTGACCATTGCGATCCGAAACGCCGACACGCTCGTCGCGGACAACTACTACGACGCAGGCAAGGGCATCAATCAATCGCTGGAGCGCGAGAAGCTGGCCGAGCGCCTCGAGATACATGCTCGCATCGTTCTCAACGACGAACGCGGCCTCGCGGAATTGCAGCTGAGCGGCGCGAGTCGGCCCCAGCAGCTGGTGCTCAACCTGCTCTCGCCGACCCAACCCGAGCGTGACCGGCGTATCATCCTGCAGCCTCAAGGTGACGGCTTTTATCAAGGCCAGATGCAAGAGCCGATCAATGGACGGCGCTTCGTCGAGCTGCTTGGCCGCGAGGGCGACCAGGACTGGCGTCTTTTCGAGGAAAAAACCATCGAAGCCGGCCGCGCGCTCGAACTGAAGCCCTGAGCCGCTGATGGCAAAGCCCCTTCCCTGCTACCACTGTGGCCTGCCGGTTCCCGCCGGCAGCCATTTCCAGGCCCGCGTGCTGGGTGAGACGCGGGCCTTGTGCTGCCCAGGCTGCCAGGCGGTTGCTCAGGCGATCGTCAACGGCGGGCTGGAAAGCTACTATCAGCACCGCAGCGACACCGCGATCAACCCTCAGGCCCTGCCTCAGGAGCTGGGCGAGGAGATGGCACTGTACGACCGCAAGGACGTGCAACAGCCATTCGTGCAGCATCAGGGCGAGCTGGCCAGTACCTCCCTGATGATCGAAGGCATCAGCTGCGCCGCCTGCGGCTGGCTGATCGAGCGTCATCTGCGCAACCTGAACGGTATCGCCGAAGCAACCCTCAATCTCTCCAATCACCGCCTGAACGTGCGCTGGAGCGATTCCCAGCTGCCGCTCAGCGAACTGCTGGCCGAGCTACGACGCATCGGCTACGCCGCGCATCCCTATCGGGCCGACGAGGCCGCGGAGCGCCTGGCCAGCGAGAACCGTCGCTCCCTGCGCCAGCTGGGCGTCGCCGGCCTTCTGTGGATGCAGGTCATGATGGCCACCATGGCCACCTGGCCCGAGTTCAACCTCGACCTGTCGGAGAGCTTCTTCGTCACCCTGCGCTGGACCGCCCTGTTGCTGACCACGCCCATCGTCTTCTACTGCTGCACCGACTTCTTCAAGGGAGCGGTGCGCGACATACGCACCCGCCACCTGACCATGGATGTTTCGGTTTCTCTGGCCATTGGCGGCGCGTATGTCGCCGGTATCTGGTCCACGATCACGGGTCAGGGCGAACTCTATTTCGATGCGGTCGGCATGTTCGCCTTGTTCCTGTTGGCGGGCCGCTATCTCGAACGAAGAGCCCGCGAGCGCACCGCGGCCGCCACCGCTCAGCTCGTCAACCTCTTGCCCGCCTCCTGCCTGAGGCTCGACGCTGAAGGCCACGGCGCCCGCATCCTGCTCAGCGAGCTAAGGCTCGGAGATCACGTACTGGTTCAGCCCGGTGGGCTGATTCCAGCGGACGGGACGATCATCAGCGGGCAGTCCAGTGTCGACGAGTCGCTCCTGACTGGCGAGTACCTGCCTCTGCCGCGCGGCGTGGACGACGCGGTCACGGCCGGCACGCTGAACGTGGAAGGCCCGCTGACCGTCGAAGTCCAGGCCTTGGGCGACGACACACGTCTGTCAGCCATCGTTCGGTTGCTGGAGCGCGCCCAGGCGGATAAGCCGAAGCTTGCGGAGCTGGCTGACCGGGTCGCGCAATGGTTCCTGCTGGTGGTCCTGGCGGTAGCCAGCATCGTGGGCCTGGTCTGGTGGCAGATCGATCCGCAACGGGCGTTCTGGATCGTCCTCGCACTGCTGGTGGCGACCTGCCCCTGCGCCTTGTCGCTGGCGACGCCCACAGCCTTGACTACGGCTACCGGCACCTTGCACAAGCTCGGGCTGCTGCTGACTCGTGGGCACGTGCTGGAGGGCCTCAATCACGTCGATACCGTAGTGTTCGACAAGACCGGCACCCTGACCGAGGGACGCCTGACACTCACTGCCGTGCATACGCTAGGCCCGCTCGACACCGATACCTGCCTGGCCCTGGCCGCGGCTCTCGAAAACCGCTCAGAGCACCCGATTGCGCGCGCCTTCGGACGTGCACCACTGGCAGCCGAGTCCGTCGAGAGCGTGCCGGGCCTCGGCCTGCAGGGCAGCGTCAACGGACGGATTCTGCGCATAGGCCAGCCGAATTTCGTTGCCGATGGCTATGGCCAATCCGCGCCGACGATTCCGGGACAACAGGGGCAATGGCTGTTGCTGGGCGATGGGCAGGGGCCGCTGGCCTGGCTGGTACTGGATGATCGCCTTCGTGACGACGCTCCGGCGCTGCTCGAAGCCTGTCGGCGCCGCGGCTGGCAGACGCTGCTGTTGTCCGGAGACAGCTCGCCGATGGTCGGACAGATTGCCACCGAGCTGGGTATCGACCAGGCCGAAGGCGGCATGACACCAGCTGCGAAGCTGGCCCGCTTGCAGGCACTGCAAGCCCAGGGGCATCGGGTGTTGATGCTCGGAGACGGGGTCAACGACGTGCCCATCCTCGCCGCGGCTGACATCAGCGTCGCCATGGGCTCAGCCACCGATCTGGCGAAAACCAGCGCCGATGCCGTCCTGCTCTCCAATCGTCTGGGCAGTCTGGCACAGGCGTTCGTCGTTGCGCGCCGCAGCCGGCGCATCATCATCGAAAACCTTGCCTGGGCAAGCCTGTACAATGGCCTGATTTTGCCATTCGCCGCGATTGGCTGGGTCACGCCGCTTTGGGCGGCACTGGGCATGTCGATCAGCTCATTGCTGGTGGTATTGAACGCTCTTCGACTGACGCGCCAACCCGAGGCCGTCAGTTGAGCGCCGATTGAAACGTGCCGCAAGGCGGTGATCCCTACCCCGTTGGATACGCCCGCCATGCGCTTATCATTCGCTGAAGACTTTCGCTTCAGATTCTGGAGGTCCCGATGGCCGCTCTGTATATCCTGATCCCTGTCGCGGTGGTCCTGGTGGCGCTGGCTATCTGGGTATTTTTCTGGGCGGTGGATAGCGGCCAGTTCGATGACCTCGACGGCCCGGCACACAGCATCCTGTTCGATGACGATGAGCCGAAACGGCCTGCCGCAGCCGATCCAGAAGCCGCACCCGAAAACCAGGCGGAGCAACACAAAGGTGAATGAACTGGCACCACTGTTGCTGTCCGCCCTGGTACTGGGATTGTTGGGAGGCGGTCACTGTCTCGGCATGTGTGGTGGCCTGATGGGCGCCCTGACCATGGCGATACCACCGGAGCAGCGCTCCAGACGTTTGCGCCTGCTGATCATGTACAACCTGGGACGTGTATCGAGCTATGCCGTTGCCGGCTTTCTAATCGGACTGGCAGGCTGGGCAGTGGCGAACAGTCCTGCAGCCATGGCTTTGCGCGTCATGGCTGCCCTCTTGCTGATCAGCATGGGCCTCTATCTGGCCGGCTTGTGGAGCGGCCTGACCCGCGTCGAGGCGCTTGGCCGCGGGCTTTGGCGACATATTCAACCTGTCGCCAGTAGATTGATGCCGGTTACCAGCCTACCACGCGCCCTGGTGCTGGGTGCACTTTGGGGGTGGCTGCCGTGCGGACTGGTCTACAGCACGCTGCTGTGGTCAGCCAGCCAGGGCGATGCACTGGATAGCGCACTGTTGATGCTGGCGTTCGGCATCGGCACCTGGCCTGTACTGCTTGCTACTGGCGTCGCCGCCGAACGCTTGACCGCACTATTGCGCAAGCGCGGAGTCCGGGTCGTCGGTGGAATAATGGTCATTCTGTTCGGCATCTGGACCATGCCCGGCCCGCACCAGCAATGGCTGATGGGGCATGGCTCAGCAACATCGCAGGGCGGCCACGCGCACTAGCGCCGGCAGCTGCTTCATGGTTCCTTGGGCAGTTGGCGCTTGTGCGCGGTCTTGTCGTAGGTCTCGACGATGATAAGCGCCGCCTCGTCAGGAACCGGCTTGCCTTGCAGGAAGTCGTCGATATTACGATAACTCACGCCATGCGCCGCCTCATCGGGCTTGCCCGGTGTCAGCTCCTCCAGATCCGCGGTCGGCACCTTGTGCACCAGCTGTTCCGGCGCGCCCAGCGCGGCGGCCAGTTGCCGGACCTGATCCTTCACCAGACCGGCCAGCGGTGTCAGATCGCACGCACCGTCCCCGAACTTGGTAAAGAAGCCCATCACCGCCTCAGCGGCATGGTCGGTGCCGATGACCAGGCCTTGCCGGGCATTGGCGATGGTGTACTGGGCAACCATGCGCATGCGCGCCTTGGTGTTGCCCAGCACGAAGTCGCGCTGCTCGGGGCTCAGTGGATCGAGCGCCTCGGTGGCTGCGGCCAGGCCGAGCACGGCGGTACCGATATTCACGGTGTGGCATTCGTCGGGCTTGATCGTATCCACTGCGAGCTGGGCTTCGTGTTCGTCATGCTGCACCTGATAGGGCAGGCGCACCGCAATGAAGCGGTAGTCGCCCTCCCCAGCCTCGCGCAGGCCCTCTACCGCCCGCTGGGCCAGCAGGCCGGCAGTGGTCGAATCGACCCCGCCGCTGATTCCCAGCACCAGCGTCTTCATTCCCGATTCACGTAGACAGCGCTGTATGAAGTGCACCCGGCGCTCGATCTCGGCCTGGACCGCCTCCGCCCCCGTGAACGGTGCGCATACATTGAGCGCAGCTGCAATTTCTTGCTGGCGACTGTGCATGAAACTCTCCTTGGCCATATGAGGCTCTGCTGATAAAGGGACATGACGTGATCGTCCGACCACAAATGCAGGAAAACCTTCGGGTTTACCGTCGATCCGGTCCAGCTGGCTAGGGTCAGACCAAGTTTGATACAGGTCAAGTCCGGCGCCAGGTGCTCCCCCTAGAATCCTGCCACCGCTGCCTGACCGGACCCGCCACATGCTCGACTCCATTCGCTGGAATGCCGACCTGATCCGTCGTTACGATCAGGCTGGCCCGCGTTATACGTCGTACCCGACAGCGGCCCAGTTCAACGACAAGGTCGGCTCTTTCGACCTGCTGCATGCCCTGCGCAGCAGCCGCCTGGCATCACAGCCATTGTCCCTGTACGTCCACCTGCCCTTCTGCGCCAATGCCTGCCATTACTGCAGCCGCAACAAGGTGATCACCAAGGATCGAGGTCGCGTGGGGCCCTACCTGGAACGTCTGGAAAAGGAAATAGAGCTGATCGCCTGCCACCTTGGCCAGGACCAGATCGTCGAGCAACTGCATTTCGGCGGAGGCACACCGACGTTTCTCAGCCATGCCGATCTGCGGCGACTGATGAACCAGCTACGCCAGCACTTTCATCTGCAGGACGACGACCACGGCGACTTCAGCATCGAAGTCGACCCCAGGGAAGCGGACTGGCCAACCATTGGCCTGCTCCGGGAGCTCGGATTCAATCGCATCAGTATCAGCCTCCAGGACCTGGACCCGGACGTGCAACGCGCGATCAATCGCATGCAAACCCTAGAGCAAACCCGCACCATCATCGAAGCCGCACGCACGTTGCAATATCGCTCGCTGAACATCGACCTGACATACGGCTTGCCATTGCAAGACCCGACGCGCTTCGCCAAAACCGTGCAGGCGGTCATAGATCTCCAGCCGGATCGCCTGTCACTGTTCAACTATGCGCATCTGCCGGAGCAGTTTCCGTCACAGCGTCGCATCAACCCCGCCGAACTGCCAAACTCCGCAGAAAAGCTGATCATGCTCGAACAAAGCATCGAGCTGCTCACCGATGCGGGATATCGCTACATCGGCATGGATCACTTTGCCCTGCCCGATGACGAACTGGCGATGGCCCAGGAAGACGCCAGCTTGCAACGCAACTTCCAGGGTTACACCACTCACGGACACTGCGATCTGGTTGGACTCGGTGTTTCGGCGATCAGCCAGGTCGGCGATCTCTATTGCCAGAACAGCCTCGACATCTCCGACTACCAACGTCAGTTGGATCAGGGTCAACTACCCATCATCAAAGGCTTGCGCTGCAACCGGGACGACCGCATTCGTCGCGCCGTCATTCAAGCGCTGATCTGCGACTTCGAATTGTCTTTCGAGCATATCGAGCGCGAGCACGCCATCAATTTCAAGAGTTATTTCGCCGAACCCTGGCCTATGCTGGAGAAAATGGCAGTAGACGGACTGATCGAGCTGACGGATGCCCACCTGATCATCCAGCCGACCGGGCGCCTGCTGGCTCACTCGATATGCATGCTGTTCGATCACTATCTACCCGAGCATGCCGCTCACGGCTACTCACGCGTGATCTAGGCATCGACCGGACGGCTTGCATCGCTCGCCCTGCGACCCTCGTGCCGATTGGCTATGGCCGACAAGCTGGGTTAACCTTGCGAGCTATATTCAGGTTTTCCAGGAAGCCCCCTATGTCCGAATCGATCAAGGTCCGTGCGCAGCGGCAAGCACACTGCAAGGATTGCAGCCTTTCCGGGCTTTGCCTGCCTCTGTCGCTGAACATGCAGGACATGGACGCTCTGGACGATATCGTCAAACGCGGCCGGCCCCTGAAGAAAGGTGAAACCCTGTTCCGGCAAGGTGAAACTTTCAGTTCCGTATTTGCCGTGCGCTCTGGCGCCCTGCGTACGTTCAGCGTTACTGACGGCGGCGAGGAACAGATCACCGGCTTCCATTTGCCCAGCGAGCTGGTCGGCCTATCCGGCATGGATACGGAAAGCTACCCGGTAACCGCGCAAGCCCTGGAAACCACGTCGGTCTGCGAAATCCCCTTCGAGCGGCTCGACGAACTGAGTGTGTTGCTGCCGCAGCTGCGCCGCCAGCTGATGCGCATCATGAGCCGCGAAATTCGCGACGATCAGCAGATGATGCTGCTGCTTTCCAAGAAGACCGCCGACGAGCGCATCGCAACCTTTCTAATCAACCTGTCTGCGCGTTTCAGTGCACGAGGCTTCTCGGCCAACCAGTTCCGCTTACCGATGTCGCGCAACGAAATCGGCAACTACCTGGGGCTGGCGGTTGAGACCGTTTCCCGCGTATTCACCCGCTTTCAGCAGAGCGGCCTGCTCGAGGCCGAGGGCAAGGAAGTGCGCATTCTGGACTCCATCGGTCTGTGCGCCCTTGCCGGCGGGGCCATGGACGTCTGAGTCAGCGAGTTTTGGAGTAGTCCGATGATCTTCGACGAGTTCAGCATCAAAACCCTGATCCGCCCCGTACCCGACTTTCCCCGGCCGGGCGTTGTGTTTCGCGACATCACACCGATCTTCCAGTCGCCCAGGGCGCTGCGCATGGTGGCCGACAGCCTTATCCAGCGCTATGTGGAAGCCGACTTCACCCATATTGGAGCCCTGGACGCACGCGGCTTTCTGGTCGGCTCGATCCTTGCGTATGAGCTGAACAAACCCCTGGTGCTTTTCCGCAAACAAGGCAAGCTGCCGGCAGACGTGCTGTCACAGGCCTACTGCACCGAATACGGCGAAGCGCATCTGGAAATCCACGCAGACAGCCTCTGCGAACGCGATTCGGTGCTGCTGTTCGATGACCTGATCGCCACCGGTGGCACACTGCTCGCAGCAGCCCAACTGGTCAGACGCATGCGCGCCAACATCCATGAGGCTGCCGCGATTATCGATTTGCCCGAACTGGGCGGCTCGCAGAAACTGCAGGATATAGGCATTCCCACCTTTACGCTGACCGCCTTTGCCCTGAGCGACCGCTGAGGGCGACCTGCCGGCGTGCCGCCGATTCGCTGCAACCTGAAGGAACCTGCCCGTGTTTAAGACGCTTTTGGGCGGCCTGCTTGCCCTCGCCCTGGCTTGCGCCGGCCCCGCCTTCGCTCTGGATCGCGATGCCTTGCTGGACCAGGCGAACATCCTGCTGCTGCCACGTGAGCGTGCCATACCGCAGATCGAGCTGATCAATCAGGACGGGCAGCCGTTCAGAACCTCGTCTCTGCGGGGACGCTGGCATATCCTGTTCTTTGGTTTCACCGCTTGCCCAGACATCTGCCCCACTACACTTAGCGATATGCGTCGCCTGTTCGCCCAGCTACCGGCCGAAACCCGTGAGCGACTGCAGCTGGTCTTGGTCAGCGCCGACCCGGCCCGCGACACGCCGCAACAATTGAAGACCTACCTGAGCTACTACCGCGCCGGCTTCAGCGGGTTGACCGGGGACCTGCAGCAACTGCAGCGGCTGTCCAAGGCACTGGGCCTCCCCTTCGTACCAGCCACCGACACTCAAGGGGATTACAGTGTCAGCCACAGCGGCAACCTGGCGCTGGTCGCGCCCGATGGCACGTTGCGCGGGCATATCCGCGCGCCGCTCAAACTCACCGGGCTGCAACGGATGTTGCCACAAGTCATCGATAGCGAGCGCTGAACAGAACCTGGGCTGCAGCTCAGTCTCGATCAATGGCAATCCAGAGTGTCAGCCAGCACGTAGGCCTGAAACGCCACCTCATCGATCCACTGCTGCGTGAGCTTCGCCAACCGCCCTTCTGCTGACCAACTTGCGATAAACGTGTCGATCTGCCGCTGCAGGCCTGCATCGTCCGAGCTCAGCCTCAGCTGCCTTTCAGCATCGGACAGCGCCGGCAACAGACGCTTGTAGCGCCGCCACTCCGGCAAGGCAGCGATCTGCGCAAGCAGTACGTCGTCATCGACCACTGCACGGCATTCGCCAAGCTTGAGCCCAATGAGCGCGTGCGCCGCGCTCGGATACTCACGCGGCAAGGCCGCGAAGCGAGTACTCAGCAGTGCCGAGTAAGGGCTGGCGCTGCTGATGCACACCGGCTGGTTTCGGAGGTCGGACCAGACAGCCGGACCACCCTCGGTGGCGACGAGCGCGGCCGGCATGGCACGGTAGTAGCTGCTGCCGCCACGCTGATCGCTTGCCAGCATGCGCACATCGGCATCCGCCGCTCCTTCTGCCACCAGTTGCATGGGACGTCCGAGCGCTCCGGCCAGTTGCTCGGCCAAGGCCGGCTCGAGGCTCTCCGTTTCGCTGCTCGACAGAACCCGATGCTCGGGCAGTTGTACTCGCATTGGCTCTGCAAGCAGCGCAGCCGGCATCAGCCAGGCAAGCCAGAGAACGAGGCGCGGGAGAGCAGCCATTCAGGCGTCCTCAGACATACTGATAGCGCAGCATCCGCTGCTTGAACTTCTCCAGCACCACCTGATCGATCAACGTGGCGAGAATGGCGATGACCAGGATGTTCATCATCACCCCCACCATGTCGGCGATCTCCCCGGAATAGGCCAGAGAACGGCCGAGCCCCTGGCCGAAGCCAATAAGCATCTCAGCGGAAATGAGCGCACGCCAGGCATTACCGAAGGCCAACTGGGCACCCGTGATCAGCTCTGGCATCACCGCCGGCAGATAGACACGACGCAGCAGTTGCCAGCGTGACGCCCCCATCACCCGCGCTGCCGACACGTGTACCGGCTGCACGCTCTCCGTGGCGTTCATCACCGACAGCGCCATCGGGAAGAAGGCGGCCAGGGCGACCACCACGATGATCGGCAGATTGCCGAAACCCATCACGATGAGGAACAGCGGCACCCAGGCGATCGACGGAATCGACTGCAGAATGACGATGGCCGAGCGCAGGATCTCCCGGAAGAAGAACAGCACCCCGCCGACCAGACCGAAGCCGATGCCGAACAGCAGCGCGAAGCTGTAGCCGCTGCCGAGGCGGCTCATGCTGCCGTAAAGCCCTTCACGGAACTCCGGCTCCTGGATGGTGCTGAACAGGCGCTCGAAGACGGTCGGGATGCCAGGCATCAAGAACGCCGGCAGGCTCCAGGCGGCAGCCTGCCAGATCAGCAGGATGAACAGGATTGCCAGAACGACCGCAAGGTATTTCTTCGGGCCGGTAAGACGACGTGCCTGGCTCATGGGTGCGTTACCTCCGTCTTGATACCCAGCAGACTGAGAATTTCCTTACGCTCGGCGGCGAAGTCGGACAGGTCGTGGCTCTTCTCGCAGTGAGTGAAGTTGAAGGTTTTCAACACGCGTGTCGGTCGCGCGCTGAACACCAGCACGTGGTCGGCCAGATACAGAGCCTCATCGACGTCATGGGTGACCAGCAGCACGGTCGGCTGATGCTCCTCGATCAACTCGCGCAGAACGTCCTGCAGCGCCATGCGGGTCAGGGCATCGAGTGCACCAAACGGCTCGTCCAGCAACAGCACCTCGGGCTTGGCGATGAATGCACGGGCCAGGGCAGTACGCTGACGCATGCCGCCAGACACCTGATGCGGGTAGTAATGCTCGAAGCCATTGAGCCCGACGCGCTCGAGCCAGGCCTGCGCCTGCTCGAATGCGTCGGCCTTGGCCACGCCCTGCAGCTCAAGAGCCATGGCGACGTTGCCCTGCAGGCTCAGCCAGGGATACAGCGCATGCTCCTGAAACACCAGCGTGCGCCGCGGGCTAGGTGCGCTAATCGGCTTGCCGTCGGCGAGCACGCGACCTGCACTGGGCTTTTCCAGCCCGGCCACCAGGTGCAGCAGGGTCGACTTGCCGCAGCCGGATGGACCTACCAGGGCAACCAGCTCGCCCTGGGCGAACTCACCACTGAAGCCCTTGATGACCTCGAGCTGCCCGAAGCGCTTGTCTACTTCCTCAAAACTGAGTTGCATAAAAATCCGCAAATCCAGAAACGAAATTGCCCGGCAATGCGGGCGATGCAAACGACCCGGCACGAGGCCGGGCCCATGTGTCAGCAAACCAGACGATCAGAGCTCGCGAGCTTCCTGCCAGGACAGATCGACAATGGCGCTGGTGTCGAACGGCTTGCCATCGCGGGTCTTCAGCGAACCGAGCTCCTGCAGAATGTCCGCCAGCTCCTGGATGCGCGCCAGATCGTCCTCGCCAAGTTTGGCACTGAAGGTCTGGGTACCGATTGCCTCTTCAATGACCACCTCGCGAGCCAGCTCGCCACGCTTGAGCGTCTTGAGCGTCGGTTCGGCGATGAAGTAGTCCGCGATCAGCTTGGCCGCCTCGGCTGGCTGCTTGTCGAGCATCTCGATGGCCTCGCGCTGAGCGTCCAGAGACTTCCAGACGGCATCCTTGCGCTTGGCCAGGGTATCGCCGGAGGTGATCACCACCATGCATGGGAATGGCCAGACTTCGCCGATCTCGTAAACCTGCTGAACCGGCGCAACCAGCTGTGCGATACGATCATAAGGCTCGAACAGGAAAGCGGCATCGACACGTCCGGATACCAGCGACTGCACCGCCACGGCGGGGCTGACACCCATGATGTTGACGTCGCTCGGCTTGAGTTCGGCGTCCTTCAGCGTGACTCCGCGCAGCACCGCATCGGCCGTGCTCCCTTCTTTCTGGGATGCGAGGATCTTGCCCTTCAGGTCGGCGACCTTCTCGATGCCCGAACCCTCAAGCGCCACGATGGAGTGGTAGCCCTGCTGGGCACCGCCTACCACCTTGAGGTCAGCACCCTTGGAGGCCCAGGCCACCGCGTTGGTGAAGCCCAGCACGCCGGTGTCCAGTTGCCCGCCAACGATGGCCTTGATCAGATCGGTGCCGGAACTGAACTCGATCAGCTCGACGTCCAGGCCATGCTTCTTGTACAGCCCGGCCTCATGCGCAACCATCGCCTGAGCGTCATCCATCACGCGGATGTAGCCCACCTTGAACTTCTCCTGAGCCTGCGCGAAGGCACTCAGTAACAGGAGAGCTGGAACCAGCCAATGCTTTGCTTTCATTTCGACCTCGATTCATATAGCCAGCGCATATAACCAAAACGAAGAAGCATATTCGATTAGGTTATCTAACTTTTCCGGCTTAGAACTTTACCCGAACTATGCGCAAAACGGCACTACCGAGACGTCATAACGTTAACGCTTCAGGTTATAGGCTGATCGGTTTGCGACCTGCCAGCGCGTGTGCCAGCGTACCGCCATCGACCAGTTCGAGCTCGCCGCCCAAGGGTACCCCGTGGGCGATTCGACTGATCGTAAGCCCTTTTGGAATCAGCATCTGCGCGATGTAGTGCGCCGTCGCCTCGCCCTCGACCGTCGGGTTGGTCGCCAGGATGACCTCGCTGAACGCTCCGTCCGCCACCCGGGTAAGCAACTCAGGGATACCGATCGCTTCCGGTCCCAGGCCATCGAGCGGGGACAGATGCCCCTTGAGCACGAAATAACGCCCGCGGAAGCCGGTCTGCTCCACGGCGAATACATCCACTGGACTTTGCACCACGCACAACAGAGAGTCGTCGCGCCGTGGATCCGCGCACTGCGGGCACAAATCATCCTCGGTCAGGGTGCGGCACTGCCGGCAGTAACCCACGCCTTCCATCGCGGCTGCCAGCGCCTGCGCCAGGCGCAGACCGCCACTGCGATCACGCTCGAGCAACTGCAGCGCCATACGCTGCGCGGTTTTCTGCCCAACACCGGGAAGAATGCGCAGGGCATCGATGAGTTGGCGAATCAGGGGGCTGAAGCTCATGGACATCTCGAAGCTGAAGGCTGGGGCTGGGGCCCCTGGCACGCCGCCCTATAATGGACGGGCAGTGCTCAGCAACCTCCAGCCTGGATCGACGCGAATCAGAACGGCATCTTGAATCCGGGTGGCAGTTGCATCCCGGCGGTCATGCCCGCCATCTTATCCTGGCTGTTCTGTTCGATCTTGCGCACCGCATCGTTGACTGCAGCAGCGATCAGATCCTCCAGAATTTCCTTGTCCTCCTGCATCAGGCTGTCGTCAAGGCTGACGCGCTTGACGTCATGCCGTCCGTTCATCACGACGCTGACCAGGCCGGCACCCGACTGGCCCGTGACCTCGGCATTCGCCAGCTCTTCCTGCATCTTCTGCATCTTTTCCTGCATCTGCTGCGCCTGCTTCATCAGGCCGGCCATGCCACCTTTCATCATGGGATATCACCTCAATTCGATCAGGGTTCGGATTGTTCTACGGGTTCGATGGTGCCTTCACGGACCACCGCCGAGAATTGCTGCATCAGTTGCTGGACCAGAGGGTCCGAGTGAATCGATTGCTCCGCTGCGCGCTGGCGCTCGGCACGACGGCGTTGCGCAGCCTGCGCCGGGGTTTCCTGCTCCGGTTTCTGCAGCACGATATCCAGCTGCAGGGTGCGGCCATGGTACTGGTTCAGCGCATCGTTCAGTCGTCGTTGCTGGGTCGGGTTGAACAGCGCGCTCTGTGCCGGATCGAGGTGCATCAGCCAGCGATCATCTTCGACGGCGATGAGCGTACAGTTGGCCGCGATGCTCCCTGTGAGACCGGACAGGCCGAGCTTGAGATAAAGCTCCAGCCACTCGGCAGCCATTCCCGTCGCAGGCTCGACCGAAGGCAGCGGCTCAGCCATTGCCGGCTCGGCGCTCGCCTGGTCCAGTTCGTCAAGGTAGGCCTCAGCCTGATTCTCGACCTCGAAGTAATCTTCGTCGGTAAGCGGCGGCTCGTCATCGTCCGGCTCTTCGACCTGCACCACCGAGGCCACCTGCCCGGGTGGGCTGTCGAGCGGGACCGGTTCGGGCAGAACGGCATCGGCCGCGACCGCAACCGGCGGCACGTCGGGCGGCTCATCCCAGGGCAGGTCGACCAGCGGCGGCGCCTGTTCTTCTGCTTCGAGCGGCGCTGGCGCTTCAGCCACGACAGGGCGCTCGGGCGCTGGTGAATCCGCCGATTCGGCAAGGCGGGTTGCAACAGGCGCTGACGCCGGCACGTCGCTGGTTGGCGCAGCCGATGGAGCGGGCGACACGCCAGTCGGAGCCGTGTCGGCCACCGCTGCAGGTCCGGAATCAGCTGTGGCCGGGCTGATTCCCAGGTTCTTTAGCGATGTTCGCGGCGCATCGTCACTGCCCGCCGGACGGAACGCCAGCATGCGCAGCAGCACCATTTCGAAACCGCTGCGCGGGTCGGGCGCCAGCGGCAGATCACGTCGACCGATCAACCCCATCTGGTAATAGAACTGCACATCTTCGGCCGGCAGCGCCTGGGCCAATGCCAGCACCCGATCACGATCGCCCTGGCCATTGTCCACTGCCTCCGGCAGCGCCTGGGCGATGGCGACACGGTGCAGCACATTGAGGATCTCGGCCAGCACGCCAGCCCAATCCGGCCCCTGCTCGGCGAGATGGCGGACCGCATCGAGCAACGCCTTGGCATCGCCTTCGAGCAGTGCCTGCAGCACGCCGTAGACCTGGCCGTGATCGAGCGTGCCGAGCATGGCCCGCACATCGGCCGCCAGTACCTTGCCCTCGCCGAAGGCGATCGCCTGGTCGGTCAGGCTCATGGCGTCGCGCATCGAGCCGTCGGCCGCTCGCCCAAGCAGCCAGAGGGCGTCATCCTCAAATGGCACGTTCTCGACGCTCAACACATGGCTGAGGTGTTCAACCACGCGCTCGGGCGGCATGTTCTTCAACGAGAACTGCAGGCAGCGCGAGAGAATGGTCACCGGCAGCTTCTGTGGGTCAGTGGTGGCCAACAGGAACTTGACGTGGGGCGGCGGCTCTTCAAGGGTCTTGAGCAGGGCGTTGAACGAGTGCGACGAGAGCATGTGCACTTCGTCGATCAGATAGACCTTGTAGCGCCCGCGACTGGGCGCGTATTGCACATTGTCCAGCAGCTCGCGGGTATCCTCGACCTTGGTGCGGCTCGCGGCGTCGACCTCAATCAGGTCGACGAAACGCCCTTCGTCAATCTCTCGGCATACCGAGCACTGGCCGCAAGGCGTTGAGCTGACGCCGGTTTCGCAGTTCAGGCACTTGGCGATGATCCGCGCGATGGTGGTCTTGCCGACGCCGCGGGTACCGGTAAACAGGTAGGCATGGTGCAGGCGCTGATTGTCCAGCGCATTGATCAAGGCCTTGAGCACATGTGTCTGGCCGACCATTTCGCGGAACGAGCGCGGACGCCATTTACGTGCGAGAACCTGATAACTCATAACACCATCGCGGGGGAACAGGGCGGAGGACGGGTAATGCTAGCGGAGCAGGATGGAAATTGCATCCGGGCTGCGACCGAACCACCGACTAGCCCAGCAATCGGGCACCAAGCGCTTCGACCAGCGCCGCCAGCGGCGGGTTGTCACCGGCAATCCGCACCTGGAGCCCGTCGATCTCGCGCCGCGACGGATAGCGCTTGCGCAGCAGATCGAACGCTGTCCGACGCTGCGCTGCGTCACCGACGAGGCTGCGGCGAAAGTCGGCATCGTCACGACGCGGGTCGTAGACCGCCCGACACAGCGTCGCCAGCATTGCGGCCGGTTCTGCCGATGCGGCCAACGTCAGTTCGCGCAGCGGCGCCTCAGGCATCAGCTGCGCCAGTTCGACTCCCGGCTGCAGACCGCGGGCAGCGCAGTATGCCGCATGGATCTGCGCCGTCCCGCGCAGCTTGCCATCCAGGCTGTAGCCCGCAATGTGCGGGGTGGCGATACGGCACAGGCCGGCAAGCTCGACATCCACCTGCGGCTCGCCCTCCCAGACATCCAACACCGCCTCGAGGTCAGGTCGCTGCAACAGCAGCTCGCGCAGCGCCGCGTTATCCACCACAGCCCCCCGGCTGGCGTTGATCAGCCAGGCACCGGGCCGCAGCCTGCTCAGCCGCTGCTGATCGAGCAGGTGAAAGGTCGGCCAGTCGCCGCTCATGCTCAGCGGTGTATGCAGGCTGATCACATCGCATTCGGCGAGCACCTCGTCCAGCGAGACGAAGCCGCCGGCCTCCCGGGCCTGGCGCGGCGGATCACAGGCGCGCACGTCCCAGCCGAGCCCGCGCAGCACATCGAGCAAGCGCCCGCCCACCTCGCCAGCCCCTACCACGCCGAAACGGCGACGGGAAAGGACTTCGCCCCGCACTTCGGCCAACGCCAGCAGGCTGCCCAGCACATAATCGACCACACCCCGGGCGTTGCAGCCTGGCGCGCTGGCCCAGTCGATACCGGCCTGCTGGAAGTAATCGAGATCCAGATGGTCGGTGCCGATGGTGCAGGTGCCGACGAAGCGCACCGCCGTGCCTTCCAGCAGCTCGCGGTCGACCCGGGTGACCGAACGCACCAGCAGCACATCGACCTGTTCCAGCGCCGCTCGATTTATGCTGCGGCCCGGCATGCGACGTATCTCTCCGAGACTGGCAAAGAACTCATCGACCAGCGGAATGTTTTCGTCGGCGAGGATGTGCATGGCATGGCTCCGTTTGGGGGGAAGCGAATTCTAGACGGTTCGCCAGTGCTTCGCCGCCTTCCTGAGCGCAGCCTTGGAGCGTAGACTAGCGCGCTTTGTATACAGTCGGAACGCCTCGTGATGCCCACTGAGCTCAGACTCAGACGGGTCCGCCTTGAACTGCGCACCCTCTTCGCCCTAGCCCTGCCCATGATGATCGCCCAACTGGCCAGTACCGCCATGGGCTTCGTCGATACCGTAATGGCCGGGCGCGTCAGCCCGCATGACCTGGCTGCGGTCGCGCTGGGTAACTCGATCTGGGTGCCGGTCTACCTGCTGGTCTGCGGGATCACCCTGGCCACCACGCCGAACGTCGCGCAGCGCTTCGGCGCAGGCAGTCATGCCGAAATCGGCCCCCTGGTGCGTCAGGCACTGTGGATGGGCGCAGGCATCGGCGTGACCAGCGCCCTGCTGATGTGGAACGCCCAACCGGTACTGCGTCTGATGCGCGTCGAGCCTGCCTTGATCGAGCCGACCATGGCCTACCTGCGCGCCGTCGCCTGTGGCTTCCCCGCCGTGGCGCTGTATCAGGTTTTGCGTTGTTTCAGCGATGGCTTGGGCCATCCGCGACCAAGCATGGTGATCGGCCTGCTCGGCTTGTTGCTGAACATCCCGCTGAACTATGTCTTCATCTACGGCAAGCTCGGCATGCCGGCGCTCGGTGGGGTCGGCTGTGGCGTATCCACGGCCCTGGTGATGCTTTTCATGCTGGTGTCCATGAGCCTCTGGGTGAAGCGCGCCGCGGCCTACCAGGCGAGTCAGCTGTTCTCCCATTTCGAATGGCCGCGCTGGCCCATGCTTCGCCACTTGCTGTCGGTTGGCGTCCCGATCGGTATCGCCGTGTTTGCCGAAGCCAGCATCTTTTCCGTGATCGCCCTGCTGATCGGCGCACTGGGTGCGACGGTCGTCGCCGGCCACCAGATCGCCCTGAATTTCACATCGCTGATCTTCATGATTCCGTTGTCACTGGGGATGGCCGTGACCGTGCGTATCGGCCAGGAACTGGGCCGCAACGCCCCGCGGAATGCCCGCTTCGTCGCTGGCGTGGGGATTGCCGCAGCCTTGGTCTACGCCTGCTTCTCGGCCAGCGCCATGCTGCTTTTCAGCGAGCAGATCGCCCGGATCTATACGCCGGACCCGGCCGTGATCGCGGTCGCCGCCAGCCTGTTCTTCTATGCTGCGCTGTTCCAGTTCTCGGATGTGATCCAGGTAACGGCCGCTGGGGCATTGCGCGGTTATCAGGACACCCGAATGACCATGATCTACACGCTGTTCGCCTACTGGGGCATCGGTCTGCCGGTAGGGTACCTGCTGGGACTGACCGATCACCTTGGCACCGCCAGCGGGCCGAGCGGCCTATGGCAGGGCCTTATCGCCGGCCTGAGCTGCGCGGCGCTGTTGCTCAGCGTGCGCCTGGCGCGCAGCGCTCGACATGAAATACGGCGGCATAAGGTGCTACGCAGAACCGCAGCATGAGCCAGTCGCCTCAGAGACTGCGCTCAATGCGGCCGTCGGATCGTGCCAGGTAGCCGCTGCCGCACTCCCAGAGCAGCGCCGCTCGATCCTCCATGCCGAGCGCGTCGAGACCACCCCGAAGCGCATAGGCGCAGAAGCCGAGCTGAGTCAGCAGGAACACCGCATTGGCGCTGCGCTTGCCGCTTTCGCAGTAGCACAGGTAGGTGCGTTGCGGGTCCAGCAGGCGGGTCTTCATACGCAACAGGTGCAGAGGCATATGCAGTGCCTGCATGGCATGACCCCGCTCGTAATCTTCGAGCTGGCGCACATCCAGCCACTGGGCGCCGCAGCCGAGCAGATCGGCCACCTCGGCAAGACCGACCTCGGCGACCACCGGAGCCTTGAGCAGCTCGAGGAAGTCGGCCCGATCGAGGCGCAGCACACAACCGTCTTCGATCATCACGACACTGGCGTTGCGCGCACAGTCTTCCAGCAGCGCCTCTTCGCCAAAGCACGCACCAGGCTCCAGTTCGGCGAGCAACTGCCGGCCGTTATCGGCATTCTTCAGTACCTGGGCACGACCACTCTTGAGGAAGTAACAGCAATCGCCAGCCTCACCTTCACGCAGCAGGGCTTGCCCTGCCGTCGACTCGATGCTCACGAGCCGATTGAGCATGCTGCGGATGTTCACTGGCGGCACCTGGGCAAACAGCGGATTTTCCAGCAATCGCTCCAACCACACCTCCACCTCGCCCTCCATGGACAATTCCAGCAATACATCCTGAAGGGCCTGGCGCCAGGACAGCAGCCGCTCAAGCTCGCCACTGTCGATCGACAGCAACAGGCAATCGTCCAGCGCTCGCACTTCCCCGGGCAGGCTCAACGAAAGACGGTGTAGCGCCGCGGGGGTACCGGCATGCAGCAGCGTCTGCTGACCATCGCTGCCGGTTAGCAGCAACCGCCCCGAAAGAAGGTAATCGTGCGTTTCGCCCCGCCCGAGGCCTCGCTCGAGCACCTGGCCAGCCCCTAGCTGGCAAGGGACCAGCCGAGTACGCACCTGCCACAGCTGGCGGGGCGACAGGCCGTCGAGCGGTACCAGCTTGCGCAACTGGTCGGGGTGCAGCGGTCGGTTCATCCTGGCAAACCCGAGGCTCTATCCATCCATCAGCCGTTTCAGTTCGACCTGAGCGGCACGGCTGCCCTGCAGTCCGCCCGTGTGAACAAAAACCAGGCGGGCGCCCGAGGGAAAATAACCGCGCTCGACATAAAGGCGCAATGCCATCAATGCCTTTGCGGTATAGATCGGATCCAGGGGCACACCAGCATCGCGCTCAGTGGCCTGGATGAACTGGGCGAGTTCCTTGTCGAAACGGCCAAAGCCCCCGCGACTGGCGTCCAGAAGCTGATAGTCGGCCTGCGTCATGCCCGCTTCGGCCAGCAGTTCGCTCACACACCGGTCGACCGCATGCGAGGGCGGCCCCGCCAACGCGCCGAATACCGGATGTCGACCTGCTTCGCCAATGGCCATCCCGGCGACGGTAGTCCCGGTCCCGGCAGCGAGCCAGATCGCGTCGTAGTCATCCCAGCCAACCGCTGCCAGGGCGCAACGCAAGCGGCGCACCAGGTCGGCGCAACCCAGCGCGCCGAGTAAACCGCCACCGCCCTCGGGAACGCTGTAGAAGCCCGGATAGCATTCCTGCCAGGGCTCCCAGAAGCCAGGCAGATTGCGCGCCCGATAACCACCATAGCCGAGCCAGTGCAAGCGCATGCCAGAGGCTCGCAGGTCGGTTACCGTCGGCGTGTCCTGCTCGTGACCGCGCAGCAAGCCGACCGTTGCCAGGCCGAAACGTCGGCCGGCGGCCGCCAGCGCATGCAGATGATTGGAATGGGCACCGCCAAGGCTGATCAGTCCGCCCGCGCTAACGCCCCGGGCCGCTTCCAGATGCCTGACGAGCTTGAACCACTTGTTGCCCGACAGCTCCGGATCCACCAGGTCGAGCCGCAGCACCGCAGCCTCCACGCCACTGCGCTGCAGCCATTCCAGCGACAGCGGCTGCAGGATCAGCGGAGCATCCGGACCGATGCGGGTATTCAGCAGAGGCACGTCGTTCAGCTACCGGCGCGCTGCCGGTCTTCCTTGCGGTGCCGGGCGCAGCAGTTCGACGCACCGATCACGAAGCGAGCCGGCGAGTCGATCCTGTCCAGTGGCATCGCGCAGCGCTCACCGCTCGGCAAGGTCGCGACACAGGCTGGGATCTGATAGTGCTCCAGCCACTGTCGGTACTGTTCTTCCGCAACCAGGCACTTGGCAGCGGCATAGGCCATTGGGTTGGCGCGGTAACGTGCCAGGTCCTGCACGGCAATGGTCAGATGCCCGGCGCCGGGATGGTAGGCCATGAACACCACGCCCTGGCGCGACAGCTCCTCAGGCACACGATCGACACTGCGGCGAAGCTCATCGCACTCGGCCTTCAGCCGCTGGATCTCCTCTTCGAGCTGAGCATCCAGCTCGTTGCGATAGGCCAGCTCGACATCGCGGATCGCTACCTGCTCCCTGTACTCGGCGACCGCCGCGGCAATGCGTGCCTGCGCTTCGTGTTCGAACTGGTCACGGGCTGCGCTTACCTCGACCCGACCATTCGCTTCCAGCGTACGTAGCTGCCTGCTCATCTCTTCACGCGCCGTCTGGAAGCTTTCGCCCTGCGCGGCCAGCTGCGCGTGCAGGCTCGTGTTGATATCGCTCTGCTGCTGCAGCTGTTGCTGCAGTGAACGGAGCTCGTCCTGCAGCAGCCTGCGCTCCTTCTCCGCGCCAGCGCGCAGCCTGCTTGTTTCCTCTTCGCGCAGACGCTCGAGATTGGCAATGCGCTGACGCTGCTGCCTGATCAGCAACGCCGCCTTCTGTCGCTGTTCCCGCGCATGCGCCTCGGAACGCCTGACGGCCGCCTCCCTGGCCACCTCAGCGGCATACCAGGTGTCCTCGGCAACCATTTGCAACCGCTCGGCAGGCACCGTCAGGGGCAAGTCCTCATCGACCAGCAAACCGAGCTGGTTGCGCTTGATGGTTTCACGCAAAACCACCAGGTCGTTGCGCTCGGCGGTCAACTTCGGGTCCCACATGTGCATCTGATGCCAGGACACCGGGCACTGGCTGCGGCAGGCCAGGCGGATAGGCCCGGCCCCCATGTCCGGGCCACGCCCGGTACGCTCGGCCAGTTGGCGCAACGGAATGTTCCAGCCCGAGTCGGCAGAGCCATCGTCGTTGAAGTCGAGACAGAAGAACACCGCGGCACGAATCTGCAGCCGTGGATTGATCATCACGTAAACGGCGCACATCTGGCGGTCGGCAAATTCGGGAAGCGCGACCACTCCATCCAGCACCGCCTCGAACTCCGGATACAGCATTTCCTTGCAGACGGTACCTTCGTTGAAGAACAGCACGGCTTCGACCATCTGCGGTTTGTTCTGCATGCTCGACTTCCTTTCTCGCCCGTAACAGCGAGCCAGCGAATTCCGGGAGCAAAGCAGCGCCCGCCCCGTTGGTGCCGCAAGTTTAGGGGAAATGTCAAAGCAGGCAATGTGACTGGGTTGGCAGGCAATTCCCGCATCGGACGCCGTCCGGCAAGACGCCCTGCGGATTTGCGATGAGCTTGGCTAAATCACCCGCCGCCGTAGGCTGCGAGGCGACGCTTCATCTCGTCGCCCAGCGCCTGCAGCGCGCTCATCGGCCTGATCATGACCTCGAATTCGACGATCCTGCCTGCCTCGTCGAAGCGGATCAGGTCGATGCCCTTGAGCTCGCGGCTGCCCACGCGGGCGCTGAATTCGAGAACGACATCGGTGCCCTGCACGCTCGCCAGCTCCCGGTGGTAGCGGAACTCCTCGAAGACCTGCAGCACGGTGTTGAGGATCAGATTGACCGCCGCCGCACCCTCGTAGGGCTTGTGCGCCATCGGTGAGTGAAACACCGCCTGGGGATGCAACAGCTCAGGCAGGCGGCTCAGATCGCGCTCGCCGATCATTCGATGCCAGACCTGCAGGCTGCTCGCAGCACCCGGCTGCAACAGGGTTGCGCCCGCGTCCTTCTCCTCATTCACCGGCGACCTCCGAAACCTAGAGCGCTGCAGCCAGGCGGCAGCCCTGGTTGATAGCGCGCTTGGCGTCGAGCTCGGCCGCCACGTCTGCGCCACCGATGAGATGCACCCGTGCGCCCGCCGCTTCCAGCCCCTGCTGAAGCTCGCGCAGCGGCTCCTGACCCGCGCAAAGAATGACCGTATCCACCGGCAACACCTGCGGCTCGCCGTCGCCTACCCGGATATGCAGGCCGGCATCGTCGATCTGCAGGTACTCCACCGAATTGAGCATCTGCACATGCTTGCTTTTCAGCCCGGCCCGATGAATCCAGCCGGTGGTTTTGCCCAGCCCGTTACCGACCTTGGACTTCTTGCGCTGCAGCAGATAGACCTGGCGCTTGGGCGCATGCGGCGCCGGCTGGATACCGGCGATGCCGCCGCGCACCGAAAGCCCCAGGTCGATACCCCACTCCTTCCAGAACGCTTCGCGATCCAGACTGGTGGACTGGCCATCGTGGCTGATGTATTCCGAGACATCGAAACCGATGCCGCCGGCCCCGATCACTGCCACGCGCTGACCGACCGGCTTGCGCTCGAGGATCGCATCCAGATAGCCGATCACTTTCGGGTGGTCGACGCCTGGAATGTCCGGCGTACGCGGGACGATCCCGGTGGCCAGGATGATCTCGTCGAAGCCACCCGCCAGCAGCGTTTCGACCGTCGCACGAGTGTTAAGGCGCACCTCGACCCCGGTTTCCTGCAGGCGGTTCTGGAAATAGCGCAGGGTTTCGGAGAACTCCTCCTTGCCCGGCACTCGCTTGGCGACGTTGAACTGGCCACCGATCTCGCCCGCCGCATCGAACAGCGTCACCCGATGACCGCGTTCGGCGGCGATGCTCGAGGCGGCGAGCCCTGCCGGGCCGGCACCGACGACGGCGATCTTCTTCACCGTCGTGGTGGGAATGTAGTTGAGTTCGGTTTCGTAGCAGGCACGTGGATTGACCAGGCAGGTCGTCAGCTTGCCGCTGAAGGTATGATCCAGGCAGGCCTGGTTGCAGCCGATGCAGGTATTGATCCGCTCGCTGTGACCGGCCGCCGCCTTGTTGACGAATTCCGGGTCAGCGAGAAACGGACGCGCCATGGACACCATGTCTGCATCACCCTCGGCCAGTACCTGCTCGGCTACCTCCGGCGTATTGATGCGGTTGGTGGTGATCAGCGGAATGCTCACCTCGCCCCGCAGCTTGGCGGTGACCTTGGTGAAGGCGGCACGTGGCACCTTGGTGGCGATGGTCGGGATTCGCGCCTCGTGCCAGCCGATGCCGGTGTTGATCAGCGTGGCACCGGCCTGTTCGATCGCCTTGGCCAGTTGCACGACTTCTTCCCAGACACTGCCGCCCTCGATCAGATCGAGCATCGACAGGCGATAGATGATGATGAACTCCTCACCCACCGCTTCGCGTACACGACGCACGATCTCTACCGGCAGGCGCATGCGATTCTCGTAGCTGCCACCCCAGCGATCGGTACGGTGGTTGGTATGCGCGACCAGGAACTGATTGATGAAGTAGCCTTCCGATCCCATGATCTCGACGCCGTCATAACCGGCGCGCTGGGCGAGGCTCGCGCAATTGACGAAGTCGCGAATCTGCTTCTCGATGCCCTCCTCGTCCAGTTCGCGCGGGGTGAACGGGTTGATCGGCGCCTGGATCGCGCTCGGTGCCACCAACTGCGGGCTGTAGGCGTAACGGCCGGCATGCAGGATTTGCATGCAGATCTTGCCGCCCGCCTCGTGCACCGCCTGCGTGACGATCCTGTGCTCCTCGGCCTCCTCAGACGTGGAGAGCTTGGCCGCCCCGGCACGCACCGAACCTTCCTCGTTGGGTCCTACGCCGCCAGTCACGATCAGGCCGACGCCACCACGGGCACGCTCGGCGAAAAACGCCGCCATGCGCTCGAAGCCGTTGGGCATTTCTTCCAGACCGGTATGCATCGAACCCATCAGGGCGCGGTTGCGCAAGGTCGTGAAACCCAGATCGAGCGGAGCCAGCAGATTCGGGAAAGCGGTCATCGGTGCATCCTCATCGGTTTCGGTGCCGAGCCTCATGGGGCTGCGGTCGGATATGCGACGACGATAAACAGGCCAAACGCCGCACTCAATGATCATAAATGACAACTTTCTGATCATTCAGCGCAAAACGCTTGGCAACAGGCATCGCCTTACCTAGGCTGTCAGGGTCCATCACAGCTCCGCATCCAATGCGCACCTCATTCAAGCTCGCCCTGCTGCTATTCCTCGCCGGCGCTTCGCTGGTGGCCTACATCGACTGGACTCGTGACCGTCGCAGTGGTCCCCTGCTGTCCGATCTGCGTACCCTGCCCATCGACAGCCGCGGGCAGGCCGGCACCGATGGCAACCTGCTGGGTATCGAAACGCGGCTGCAACCGGCTGATTACCAGAGTCGTGAAAGGCTGCAGCTGAAGTTTCGAACCTACCTTCTGCAAGCCGCCGAAGCCGGCATGCTCAACGAGCGAACCGTGGTCGTGCTGCCCGAGCATGTCGGTACGGGCTTGTTCGCCCTGGGTGAAAAGCCGCAAGTGCAGCAGGCCCGCACGTTGCGCGATGCGATGCAGTGGATGGCCCTCAGCAATCCAGGCGGCTACCTGCGGGCACTGACCGGCAACCAGAGCGATGATCGACGCACCGACGCCGTGCTGCGACTGAAAGCACGACAGATGGCCGAGGACTACCAGGCGGTCTTCGGTGGCCTTGCCCGAGAGTTCGGCGTAACCCTGGTGGCAGGCTCGATCGTGCTGCCGGAGCCGTACCTGGAAAACGACCGGCTCAGGATCGGCGATGGCCCCCTGCGCCAGGTCAGCCTGACCTTCGATGGCCGTGGCCAACCGTTGGGAAGCTTGCAGTACAAGTATGCGCTGAGCCGCTACGAGCGCCGCTACAGCCTGGCGCCCGCCGCGGAACCACGACACCTCATTGAAACGCCGGCCGGCCCCCTGGCGGTACTGTTGGGTTGTGATGCCTACCAACAGCGACCGCCCGCGCAGGCCAGGCTGCTGGCGATACCCGGGGCACTGGATGATCCGCGAGCCAGTTGTGCAGGCACGCTCGATGACGGACTGGCCGAACGGCCGCAGATGGCCGTGCACACACTGGCAGTCCCCTGGAACCTGCTCGGCTCGCCGCGCCGTCCAGCCCCGCCGGGTCATGGCGTCCCGGTGCAAATCAAGAACCAGTGGCTCGGTCGCGCGCCATGAATGCGCAGCGCGTACGCCTGGGTGATCTGTCGGTCGGTTTCCTGCACAGCCTCGGCGAAGCATTGCAGCTGTATGGGCAGGACCCTCAACCACTGCTGCTGGCCTATGGACTGGATGCCGAGCGCCTCGCCGAGCCGCATGCACGGCTGTCGATCCCCCGCTACATGCGGCTGGGGCATGCGGCCATCCAGCTTGCCGGCGATGCCGCGCTGGGTCTGGAGATGGGCCGCTTGCGCAAACCCAGCCACCTCGGCCTTGCCGGCCTGACTGCGGCCCAGGCGCCCACGGTGCGCGAGGCCGCACGGGCACTGATCCGCTACGAAGCGCTGTACGCATCCAACTACCGGGGTAGTTCGAGCCTTCACGAAGACGCGTCCGGAGCCTGGCTACGCTTCTACTCCATCAGTCCGTACAACGCCTACAACCGCTTCGTGGTCGATACCGTGCTCGCCAGCTGGGTCACGCAGCTGGCATGCCTGAGCGGACAGTCAGTGTCGCCGACTGCAGTACATATCGAATTCGAAGCCCCGGATTACGCTCCGCGCTACGAAGCGCTGTTCGGCCGCCCGGTGACGTTCGGCGCCGAAGCCAATCAGCTGCAGTTGGACCAGCGCACCCTCTCCCTGCGCAACCCAGAGCACTGCCCTGGCACCTGGCGGCATCTGCTCGAACTATGCGAGGCCGAACTGGAACGGCGCACCCGCACTCGCAGTCTGCGCGAGCGGGTGGCACAGATACTCGGCCCGCTGCTCAAGGGCCAGGAGCCGGACCTGCAACAGATTGCGGCACGCCTGCAAATGCCGCCCTGGACACTGCGGCGCAAACTGGCAGATGAAGGCAGCAGCTATCGCGCGATCCTCAACGACACCCGCCGCGACCTGGCGATGGCCTATATCCGCGACACCGAGTCGGCATTTGGCGAGATCGCCTGGCTGCTCGGCTTTTCGTCCGCGGAAGCGTTCCAGCGCGCCTTCAAACGCTGGAGCGGACGGACGCCCGGCGACTACCGACGCGCTCAGCGCCGCAGCGGCTGAGCAGATACGGGTCGCATGGGTGGGTTTTCAAAGCTCGACGGCATCCTCGGCGCAGTCCGGGTGATCCTGCTCGGCCGCGTGCCACTCCAATAGCTCGTCCTGATAATCGTCCATAGAAGACTCCTGCTTTGTCTGCATTGCCTGGCGGGTGATGGACGAACCTTCAAGGTTCATGCCAGTTACCCTACAAGCCGCGGATGAAGCGGATGTGACAGCACCGGCTGGAGCCGGGCATGATCGGGCCGAAGCCGAACCGGTACCTGCCGTCCTGCCAACGCCCCATGACGGGGCACGGCATCAAGGCGCAGCGAGTCCGGCAGCATTCATCGCCAGCCGTAAAAGCCAGGCAACGATCCCCAATGCCAGAACACTGGCGCCCCAGATCAGTACCAGCCAGCTCATGCGCTGCCACAGCGGCTTCTGCTCGTTGGCGCGGCGCGCTTTTTCATGATCTCCATCCATCAGTGATACCCATCCTCGGCGCTGACCTTGCCGCGGAACACGTAGTAGCTCCAGGCCGTATACATCAGGATCAGGGGAAGAATCAGCAGCGCCCCGACCAGCGTGAACCCCTGGCTTTCGGGCGGAGCGGCTGCCTGCCAGATGCTCACCGACGGCGGAATGATGTTCGGCCACAAGCTGATGCCCAGGCCGCTGTAGCCGAGAAAGATCAGGGCCAGCGTCAACAGGAACGGCGTGTAGTTGGCGTAACGCTGGATCGAACGCAGCAGGCCGAAGGCGCATAGCAGCACCAGGATCGGCACCGGCATGAACAGAAGCAGATTGGGCATGCTGAACCAGCGCTCGGCGATATCCGGATGGTTCAGCGGCGTCCACAGGCTGACGATGCCGGTCACTGCCAGCACGGCCCAGACCAGCGGGACGCCGATGTCATGCATGCGTCGCTGAAGATCCCCCCCGGTACGCATCATCAGCCATGTGCAGCCCAGCAGCGCATAGGCAACGATCAGTGCCAGCCCGCAGAACAGCGAGAAAGGCGTCAGCCAGTCCAGCGCACCACCCGCATAGGCCCTGCCCTCGACCGGCAAGCCACTGATGAAGGCGCCGAGCACGACGCCCTGGAAAAAGGTCGCCGCCAGCGAGCCGCCGATGAAGGCCCGGTCCCAGATGTGCTGGCGCGCGCGGGTGACCTTGAAGCGAAATTCGAACGCCACACCGCGAAAGATCAGCCCCATCAACATGAAGATGATCGGTAGATACAGTGCCGATAGCACCACCGAATAGGCCAGCGGGAAGGCCGCGAAAAGGCCGGCCCCACCCAGTACGAGCCAGGTTTCGTTGCCGTCCCAGACCGGTGCCACGGTGTTCATCATGACGTCGCGCGCCGAGCTGTCCCGAACGAACGGAAAGAGAATGCCGACGCCCAGATCGAACCCGTCCATCACCACGTACATCATGATGCCGAAGATGATGATCACCGCCCAGATCAGTGAAAGATCGATACCCATGGCTCAGTTCCTCTCGCCCAGTTGATCACTTTGCCCCTCGCCAATGCCTTCGTCGGCAGCCGATAGCGGCCGCATCGGCGTGCGCGCTTCGCCGGGACCGCCGGCACCTTTCTCGCGTCCCTCGCTGATCACCGGGCCTTTGTTCACCAGACGCAGGATATAGAGCATGCCAATCCCGAATACCGCGAAGTAGACGATGACGAACATCGCCAAGGTAAGCCCGAGCTGGCCGGCGCCATGGCTGGAGACCGCATCCTCGGTGCGCATCAGCCCGTATATCACCCAGGGTTGGCGGCCTATTTCGGTGGTGTACCAGCCAGCCAGGATAGCGATCAGCCCGGCCGGCCCCATGCACAGCACCAGCCGCAGGAACGGCCGAGTGCTGTACAACCGCGCACCGCGACGCAACAGCAGGCTCCAGATGCCGGTAAAGATCATCAACAGGCCGAGGGCGACCATGATGCGAAACGTCCAGAACACGACGGTCGAGTTCGGTCGATCCTCCGGCGGGAAGTCCTTCAGCGCCGGAATCGGTTCGCTCAGGCTGTGCTTGAGAATCAGGCTGCCAAGATAGGGAATCTCCACCTTGAAGTGCGTTTTCTCCGCTTCCATGTCCGGCCAACCGAACAACAGCAGCGGGGTCGGACCGCCGCCGGAATTGTCCCAATGTCCTTCCATCGCGGCGATTTTCGCCGGTTGATGTTCAAGGGTGTTCAGCCCGTGCAAGTCCCCGATCATGGCCTGCACTGGCGCCACCAGCAGCGCCATCCACATCGCCATCGAAAGCATCTTGCGTATCGCCGGGTTGTCGTTGCCGCGCAACAGATGCCAGGCGGCCGAGGCACCGACGAAGAAAGCGGTGGCCAGAAAAGCGGCGACGGCCATGTGAGACAGGCGATACGGAAACGACGGGTTGAAGATGACCGCCAGCCAGTCCACCGGCACCACGATGCCATCGATGATCTCGTGGCCCTGCGGGGTGTGCATCCAACTGTTCGAGGCGAGGATCCAGAAAGTCGATATCAGCGTGCCGAGCGCAACCATGACGGTGGAGAAGAAGTGCAGCAGCGGACCAACGCGGTTCCAGCCAAACAGCATCACGCCGAGGAACCCCGCCTCGAGGAAGAATGCCGTCAGCACTTCATAAGTCAGCAGCGGCCCGGTCACGCTGCCGGCGAATTCGGAGTAGGCGCTCCAGTTGGTGCCGAACTGGTAGGCCATGACGATGCCGGAAACCACACCCATGCCGAAATTCACGGCGAAGATCTTCAGCCAGAAATGGTAGAGATCGCGGTAGACCTCTTCGCCCGTCTTCAGCCACAGGCCTTCGAGCACGGCGAGATAACTGGCGAGCCCGATGGTGATCGCCGGGAAGATGATGTGGAACGTGATGGTGAAAGCGAACTGGATTCGCGCAAGCTCAAGTGCTTCCAATCCGAACATGGGCAACTCCTCGTCAGATGATCCCCTGCCCTGCCCCAGCAGATGCGGGTCAGGACAAGTGACAGCAGATCGCGCCGAGGGTGCGCCCGGTTTCGGTGCCACATCGTCACGCCGGCCCATGATCAGCGGTCGATGCGGCAGAGCAACCGGCGTCTATGCTGATCTTGCCGCGCCAGATCAGGAGCACCGTCGATGCCGATCGGTTCAGTCATTCCGCCGTACATCCTTGACCGTATCGTTGACCGCGGCTCGCCCCATCAGCGTGACTGCGCCCTGGCAACGCTTGACCAATTGCGCGGCCTGCTACCCAACCCCGGCCCGCCGCGCCGTACCGCAATCGCCGAGCTGGGCGAGCAACGCACGCCCGGTCATCCGCAACGGCGCATCCACGATGCCGAGCAGCGCATGCAACTGCCGGGGGCCGTGCGTCGCCGCGAAGGCCAGCCGGGTACCGGCGATCCAGCCGTGGACGAGGCCTACGACGCCTTAGGCGCGACCTACACATTCTTCTGGCAGACGTTCCAGCGCGACTCGATCGACGATCTGGGCATGCCGCTGATCGGCACGGTGCACTATGGCCAGGGTTACGAAAACGCATTCTGGAATGGCGAGCAGATGGTATTCGGCGACGGTGACGGCGAGCTGTTCCAGCGTTTCACCCGGTCACTGGATGTGGTGGCTCATGAACTGGCACACGGGTTGATCGAAAGCGAAGCCGGGCTGCTGTATTTCAACCAGTCCGGCGCGCTGAACGAATCGGTTTCGGACGTTTTCGGCGTACTGACCAAGCAGCACTCGCTCGGTCAGAAGGCTGCGCAAGCCGATTGGCTGGTCGGTGCCGAGCTACTCAGCGACAAGGTACGCGGCGTGGCGCTACGCTCCATGGCGAACCCCGGCACGGCTTATGACGATCCCCTGCTCGGCCGCGATCCGCAGCCGTCGCACATGCGCGACTTCATCGAAACCCGGGAGGACAATGGCGGCGTGCACCTGAACTCCGGCATCCCCAACCGTGCGTTCTATCTTGCCGCCGTTGCGCTGGGTGGCTATGCATGGGAACAGGCAGGACGCATCTGGTACGACGCCATCTGCGACCGGCAACTACCGAAAGATGCCGATTTCGTGACTTTCGCCCATACGACGCTCGAGCATGCCGCCCGCTCCTTCGGCGCGCATTCCAGGCACGTCGAAGTGCTGCACCAGGCCTGGCACGCAGTCGGCGTACTGCAAGGTTGAGGAGGCAGGATGAAAATGCCGGAGCTGGGGCCGAATACTTCGCTGCGGGTATCCCGCGAAGGCGGTTTCGTCGCGGCACCGGGGCTCGCCCGGCCTCGCCGGATCGAATTCACCGGTTGCGACACGACCCAGCGGCAGGCGCTCTGCTCGGTGCTCGAGCGGTGTCTAGCGGTGGCCGGCAAGATCGTCGGCAGCGGTGACCAGCGCTACTTCCGTGTCGAGCTGCACTACCGTCGCGGAAATGCAGACGCCGAGCTGGTCCTGCAGATACCCGAGGATCGCGCACCGCGGGAACTGGTGCAGTTATGGCAGCACGGCGCCATCACTGACGTGACCTGAGGCATATGAGCGTTACAGCCGCACGATGCCACCGGCATCGAGCAGAGCGGTAAGTTGCGCAGCGGGCAGCGGCCGTGACAGCAGATACCCCTGGAACTCGTCGCAGCCGTGATCACAGAGGTAGTCGAACTGCAGCTGATTCTCCACGCCCTCAGCCACCACCGTCTTGTGCAGGCTCTTGCCCAGCGAGATGGCCGCTCGCGCGATCATCGCCACCTCTTCCTCCTGTTCAAGCCCGGTGACCAGCGAGCGGTCGATCTTGATGATATCCAGCGGAAAACGCCGCAGGTAACTGAGCGATGAATAGCCGGTGCCGAAATCGTCCATGGCCAGCCGGAAGCCGAGCGCCTTGAACTCGGCAAGTATCGTGACGGCCCGCGTGTCATCGCCGAGGAACAGGGTTTCGGTAATCTCCAGTTCGACCTGTGTGGCCGGCAAACCGACTGCGTTCAGTACAGCGGCGACCCGCTCGACCACGTCGTCGCCCAGAAACAGCAGCGGCGACAGGTTCACAGCCACCAGCAGTGGCGTATCGCGGTCCTCGTTCCAGCGTCGCGCATCGCTGAAGGCACGGCGCAGGACGGCCAGGGTCAGGGGCATGATCAGCCCGCTTTCCTCCGCCACCGGGATGAAGCGATCGGGCCCGATCACCCCCAGCTCCGAGTGCGTCCAGCGCGCCAACGCTTCGACACCGACTATCCGGCAGGATGCATCGACCTTCGGCTGGTAGTGCACCGCGAACTCGTCACGCTCCAGCGCGACGCGCATCGCCGCCTCCAGATTCAGACGCTCGTCCGCAATCCGATTGAGTTCAGGGGTGAAGAACTGGAAATTGTTGCGCCCGCGCTTCTTCGCCGCATACATGGCGATGTCGGCGTGCTTGAGCAGGCTCTGGGCGTCGTCGCCATCGTCGGGAAACATCGCGACGCCAAGGCTGGCACCGACCTGGAATTCGCGACCGGAAAGCGCGACCGGCCGGCGAATCTCGTTCAGCACCCGCTCGAGCAGCGAGATCACCGTGCTGACACGGTAGTGATCGCTAAGCACCAGCACGAATTCGTCGCCACCGACCCTTGCGACCGTGTCGGAGCCGCGCAGACTGCTGGCAAGACGAGCGGCGATGCTCTTGAGCAGTTCGTCGCCGGCGACATGGCCAAGACCGTCATTGATGAACTTGAAATTGTCCAGATCGATGAACACCAGCGTCAGGTAGTAACCCAGACGTGCCGCACGGGCGAGTCCCTGATCGATGCGATCATTGAGCAGGACGCGATTGGGCAAGCCAGTCAGCAGATCGTGGTTGGCCTGGCGTTCCAACTGCTGCTGATAATGTTTGCGCTCGGAAATGTCCTGTACGGTTCCTTCGTAGCAGATGAACTCACCGTTCGCACCGCGCACCACATGTGCGTTCTCGGAAATCCAGATCCGCGCGCCGTCGCGGCGATACACCTCGGACTCGAAGTTGAGCACCTCACCCTGCTCTTCCATCAACAGGCAGAACGCCTCGCGGCGTCCGTGCTGGACGTACAGGCGGCGCTCTATGTCAGCCAGGTCGGCAACCAGCTCGGTTGCACTGTCATAGCCATAGATGCGTGCCAGCGCGGGGTTGGCCGCCAGGTAACGGCCATCGCGCGTCGACTGGAAAATGCCCTCGGAGGCATTCTCGAAGATGCTGCGGTAGCGCAATTCCGCCTGCTCCAGGGCATCGAGCACCGCCCGCTGCGGGCTGATGTCTTCGATAAAGCCCTCCACCACGATCTCGCCCTGCTCGTCCGGTACGGCGACACCGCGCTCGATCACCCATTTGAGGCTCCCCATCGCGGTGCTGATCCGATATTGCACGGAAAACCTTCCACAACCTGCAATGGCTGCCTCGATGCAATGTCGGACCCGCAGGCGATCATCCGGATGGGTGATCTGCTCCCAGCTGATGCGGGTGGCGTCTACCAGCTCAGCAGCACTGTAGCCGCAAAGACCCAGGGCACCCTGGCTGACGAAGATCATTGTCCAGGACGCGTCGTTGCGGCAACGAAAGGCCATGCCCTCGAGATTGTGGATCAGGGTATCGAGGACGCGTGAGCGGTCCAGAACTTCACAGCTGAGCAGGCTGCTGCGTCGATTGGTTACTGCAGAAGATTCTCGGGTCATTGCGTATCTTGGCAAATGTTCCTGCCGCGGATGTTGTCGGCTCATGGAAGCGGTACGAACACCACAACGTGCAGGAAAGGCAGAAAACTTCCTGCACAGCAAGAAACGCTCCAGTCTGGGGCAGTCAGCCAATGATCCGGCTGTCTCGGCCAGTCGCCGGAGCGCACTGCGCACCATAAGCGAGCGCGACACAACTGCCAGCCCCAACCCAGTGCACTGCTTCTGCCAACGAACGAAGTTCGAAGAGTTGGGGCCCAGAAAACCCGAAGGGCGCTTTCCTGAAGCCAGAGCCGTTCAGTGAGCTTATGACGCAACGGACGGGACTCGAACCTGCGACTCCGGCATGGCATGTACTTTTCTTTGTCGACCCATGTGAATGTCAACAGCCCCTGGACGCAAGCGTTGCTCTGCTCACCCAGGGCTGCACGACGTGCTGGCCGTCAGTCGCCAAAGCGCATGGAGGGTCGGGCCGGCACCGTACATTGGTCAGTGGAGGCGGTTGGCCAGCTCCGGCACGATCTCGAACAGGTCGCCCACCAGGCCGTAGTCGGCTACCTGGAAGATCGGCGCTTCCTCGTCCTTGTTGATCGCGACGATCACCTTGGAGTCCTTCATGCCGGCCAGGTGCTGGATGGCACCGGAGATACCGACCGCGATGTACAGCTGCGGTGCGACGATCTTGCCGGTCTGGCCGACCTGCATGTCGTTCGGCACGAAACCGGCGTCGACTGCGGCACGCGAGGCGCCGACTGCCGCGCCGAGCTTGTCGGCCAGCGAGTACAGGTGCTTGAAGTTGTCGCCGTTCTGCATGCCACGGCCGCCGGAAACGACGATCTTGGCGGCGGTCAGCTCGGGACGATCCGACTTGGCCAGCTCTTCGCCGACGAAGGCGGACTTGCCGGCGTCGCCGGTGCCGGAGATCTGCTCGACCACAGCCGAACCGCCGGTGGCATTCACGGCATCGAAGCCGGTCGCACGCACGGTGATGACCTTGATCGCGGCGCTGGACTGCACGGTCGCGATGGCGTTACCGGCATAGATCGGGCGCTTGAAGGTATCGGCGCTTTCAACCGCGATGATCTCGGAAATCTGGTCGACGTCCAGCTGGGCGGCGACGCGCGGCAGGAAGTTCTTGCCGTTGGTGGTGGCAGCCGCCAGCACGTGGCTGTAGTTGGATGCCAGGCCAGCGATCAGCGGCGCGACGTTTTCCGGCAGTTGGTTGGCATAGGCTGCGTCATCGGCAACCAGTACCTTGGCCACGCCTTCGATCTGCGCGGCGACCTCGCCGATGGCAGCGCAACCGCTGCCGGCTACCAGTACGTGGATGTCGCCACCGATCTTGGCAGCGGCAGCAACGGTGTTCAGGGTCGCGGCCGCGAGGACGGCGTTGTTGTGTTCAGCGATAACCAGGATAGTCATTTAGATTACCTTCGCCTCGTTCTTCAGTTTCTCGACCAGTTCAGCCACGGACTTGACCTTGATGCCGGCGCTGCGGGCAGCCGGCGCTTCGACTTTCAGGGTCTTCACGGTGGAAGCGGTGGCGACGCCCAGTGCATCCGGGGTCAGCACTTCCAGCGGCTTCTTCTTGGCCTTCATGATGTTCGGCAGCGACGCGTAGCGCGGCTCGTTCAGGCGCAGGTCGGTGGTGACGATCGCCGGCAGGCTGAGCGCGACGGACTGCAGGCCGCCGTCGATTTCGCGGGTCACGTTGACCTTGTCGCCCGCCACTTCCACCTTGGAGGCGAAGGTGCCCTGGGCATAGCCGGTCAGTGCGCCGAGCATCTGGCCGGTCTGGTTGTTGTCGCTATCGATGGCCTGCTTGCCGAGGATGACCAGTTGCGGCTGCTCCTTGTCGACCACGGCCTTGAGCAGCTTGGCGACCGCCAGCGAGTTCAGCTCGTCATTGGACTCGACCAGCACGGCTCGATCGGCGCCCAGTGCCAGCGCGGTGCGCAGCTGCTCCTGAGCAGCGCTCGGACCGATGGAGACGACGACGATTTCGCTCGCCACGCCCTTCTCTTTCAGGCGTACGGCTTCTTCCACGGCGATTTCGCAGAAGGGGTTCATCGACATCTTGACGTTGGCGAGATCAACGCCGGAATTGTCCGCCTTGACGCGAACCTTGACGTTGTAATCGACCACTCGTTTGACTGTTACCAGTATTTTCATGCGGTAAACCTCTGGATCTCACGGGAGCAGGTGCCCGCCCATGCGGGCAGGTAGCGCGGGCACCTGCTGAGTCGATTTAGAAAAGCTCTTCAGCGAGCGCCATGGTGCTATGGCTACCGGCGAGCACGCTGGACAGCAGTGCGCCAGTACGAGGCAGCAGATGGTCGGCGTAGAAGCGCACGGTGATCAGTTTGGCCTCGAGGAAGAGGGGATCGCCCCGCCCGGCCGCAAGCGCAGACGAAGCGGCCAGCGCCGAGCGCGCCATGGCCCACCCCCCACATAGATAGCCCAGCAACATCATCAGATTGAAGGCGACGCTGCCGGGCAGCGCCGGATCGTTCGCTGCGCCCTCCAGCAGATGCTGGCGAGCATGACGCGCCGCCGTCAGCGCCTCGGCCAGCGGGGTAGCAAGCGCGCTGCAGCAAGCATCCTGGCGCAGGTGGCCGAGGGTCGTCTCAATGTCGTCGAGCAACTCGGCAAGCAGTGCACCGCCGTTGGCTAGGGTCTTGCGTCCTACCAGGTCCATCGCCTGGATGCCGCTGGTGCCCTCGTAGATCGGCAGGATGCGCGCATCACGAAAATGCCGCGCGACGCCGGTCTCTTCGACATAGCCCATGCCACCGTGGACCTGTACAGCCAGCGAGGTCACCTCCTGTGCCAGCTCGGTCAACCAGCCCTTGATGATCGGCGTGTAGAGATCCACGCGGCCCTGGCGGGCACGCGCGCTGGCCTCGTCGGGCGCGTGACGGGCACAGTCCAGCTCGGCCGAAGCGATCAGCGCCAGGGCGCGCATGGCCTCGGTGGAGGCTTTCATCTGCATCAGCATGCGGCGCACGTCGGGAAAACGGATGATCGGGTAGCGGCTACCGTCGCGGTGGCTGCCCTGCAGACGCTCGCGGGCATAGGCGCGGGCGTCCTGCCAGGCACGTTCGGAAATCGCCAGGCCCTGCAGCCCAACTGCCTGCCGGGCATGGTTCATCATGGTGAACATGCAGGCCAGCCCCGCGTGCGGCTCACCGACCAGGTAGCCGATCGCCCCGCCCTGCTCGCCAAAGCTCATGGTGCAGGTCGGGCTGCCGTGGATGCCGAGCTTGTGCTCCAGCGACACGCAGCGCACATCGTTCGGCTCACCGGCTTCACCTGCAGTATTCAGCAGGAATTTGGGGACCAGAAACAGTGAGATGCCCTTCACTCCGACAGGCGCATCCGGCAAGCGGGCGAGCACCAGATGAATCACGTTGGGTGTCATCTGGTGGTCGCCCCAGCTGATGAAAATCTTTTGCCCAGTGATGCGATAGTGCTCGCCTTCGGGTACCGCTCGAGCCTTGACGGCAGCCAGATCGGAGCCTGCATCCGGCTCGGTAAGATTCATCGTGCCAGTCCACTCGCCGCTGACCAGCCTGGGCAGGTAGAGCGCCTGTAATTCAGGTGAGGCGTGGTGCGCCAGTGCCTCGATCGCGCCCTGAGTCAGCAGCGGGCAAAGCGCGAACGACATGTTGGCCGCGTGCCAGATCTCACTGACAGCGGTCCCCAGCACATTGGGCAGCGCCTGGCCACCGAAGGCCTCGGACGCCGTAAGCGAACACCAGCCCCCTTCGCTGAAGTGCCGGTAGGCGTCGGCGAACCCCGGAGCCTCCTGGACGCCCTGTTCGGTCAGCCGGACGCCCTGCCGGTCGCCGACAGCGTTCAGCGGCGCAAGCACTTCCGTGCCCAGCTTTCCCGCCTCGGCCAGTACGGCCGCGGCGAGATCACCTTGGATATCAGCCAGGCCGAGCTCAGCGCATAGACGCTCGAAGCCCAGCACTTCGTCGAGCACGAATTCGGTGTCACGGTACGGATGGACGTATTCGGCCATGAGCATTTTCTCTCGGTGCGTTTAGTGGTAGCGCTGACCAGCCTGCAGCCGGGCGCGAAAGTCTTCGGTCAACTGGTACAGGCCGCCGTGACGCACATGACGCTCGGCGCGGGCGGCGAATTCGGCGAGCCCCAGGTTCTGGATGTAACGCAGGGCGCCGCCACGCAAGCGTGGAAAACCGAGGCCGAGCACCAGGCCCATGTCCGCTTCGGCGGCACTCTCGACGATGCCTTCTTCCAGGCAGCGCACCGTTTCCAGGCACAGGGGGATCATCAGCCGGTCGATGATGTCCTGGTCACTCACCTCGCCGTTCGGCGTGCCAAGCAGCCCCCGTGCCTCGGCTGAGGGCTCGCGCTGGCGCCGGCCCTGATCATCGATGCCATACAGGTAGAAGCCCCTGCCGTTCTTCTGACCCAGACAGCCGGCCGCGAGCAGTTGCTCGATCAACGGCTCGCCGTCGTGTCCCATGCGCTCTGGATAGCCTTCCTGCAGCACCCGGTCGGCATGGACCATGGTGTCCAGGCCGATCACATCGGCGAGGTATGCCGGGCCCATGGGCCAGCCGAAACCCTCCATCAGCCGGTCGATGCGGACGAAATCGACGCCATCCTGCAGCAGCCGGTTGAAGCCATTGAAGTAGGGAAACAGCACCCGGTTGACCAGAAAGCCCGGGCAGTCGCGAACCACGATGGGCATCTTGCCCAGCGCCTGGGCGAAAGCCACGGTGCGCGCCAGCGTCGCCTCGTCGGCGTGGCGACCGCGGATGACCTCCACCAGCGGCATCATCGGCACCGGGTTGAAGAAGTGCATGCCGCAGAAGCGCTCGGGATTGCTCAGCCCTTCGGCCAGCCGGTCGATGGAAATGGTCGAGGTATTGGAGGCGAGCACCGCGTCGGCGGCCAGTATCACCTCGGCTTTGCCCAGCACCGCGGCCTTGACGTCGGCCCGTTCGACCACCGCCTCGACGACCAGATCGGTCTCGGCAAATCCTTCCCACCCCAACGTCGGGGTAATCCGTTCGAGGATCGCCGACTTCTGCGTCTCGCTCAGCTTGCCCTTGGCGATCTGACGGTCGAGTTGCGCGGTAGCGGTGCGCATGCCCAGCTCCAGGGCCTCGGCGCGGATATCCTTCATCAGGATCGGCGTGCCGCTGGCCGCCGCCTGGTAGGCAATGCCGCCGCCCATGATGCCGGCGCCGAGCACTGCGGCGCGGCGCACCGGCGCGGCACCTTCGGCATAACGACGGGCCTGCTTGCGCACCGCCTGGTCGGCGAGGAACAGACCGACCAGCGATGCTGCCTCGGGTCCACGCGCCAAGCCGACGAAGGCCTCACTCTCGACCCGCAGCGCCTCGGCCCACGCCAGCCCGGCGTGGGCCTGCAGCGCGGCGAGAATCGCCCGCGGCGCCGGGTAGCGTGCATCGAGCGTGTCACCACGGGTGGCGATGCCGTCCGGCACCGCCACCGGGTGACGCTTGCGCGCACGCTGCGCCTGCCAGTCGTCCGCCTCAGCAGCCTCGCGCAACAGCGCCAGTGCCTCTTCGCGCAGCGATTGCGGCGCAACCATGCGGTCGGCGGCGCCATCCGCCAGTGCGGCACTGGCCTTCCGCGGCTTGCCTTCGAGCAGCCAGTCCAGCGCGCCGGTCACGCCGATCAGGCGCGACAGCCGCACGGTGCCGCCGAAGCCGGGGCAGATGCCGAGGGTGACTTCCGGCAGACCGACCCGCGCGTCCTCGGCCAGCACCCGGTAGTCGGTGGCCAGCGCCAGCTCCAGGCCACCGCCCAAGGCGAGTCCGTTGACCGCCGAAACGCAAGGATACGGCAGCGTCTCAAGACGCCCGAAGGTCTCCAGCGTCTGCTCGATCCAGACATACATGGCGGCCTCGCCCGCCTCGAACAACTCGGGAAACTCGGTAACGTCCGCGCCGACCATGAACGCCGGCTTGGCGCTGCGCACCAGCAGTCCGCGCAGCGCGGTCTGTTCGAGCACCTCCACCGCAGCACGCAGTTCCGCCAGCGTGGTGCGGTCCAGCTTGTTCACCGAGCAGCCATCGAGGTCGAGCACCAGCTCGGCGAAACCGTCGTCGAGCCTTTCCAGGCGCAGCGCCTGCCCTTGGAAGAGAGTCATCAGAGTCGCTCCAGGAGTGCGGCGATGCCCTGGCCGCCGCCGATGCACAGGCTGACCACGGCGAAGCGGCCTCCGGTGCGTTGCAGTTCGTGCACCGCCTTGACCATCAGGATGGCGCCGGTAGCGCCGATGGGATGGCCGAGAGAGATTCCACTACCGTTGGGGTTGACCTTCTCCATCGGCAGATCGAGCTGCTGCACCACCGCCAGCGCCTGGGCGGCGAACGCCTCGTTGAGTTCGAAGAAGTCGATGTCGCCGATCTCCAGCCCGTTGCGCGCCAACAGCTCGCGCACTGCCGGCACCGGGCCGATGCCCATGACGTCCGGCGCCACACCGGACACCTGATAGTCCGCCAGCCGGGCCATCGCCTGGTGACCACTGGCCTCGGCGTGCTCGCGGTCCATCAGCAGCAACGCCGCGGCGGCATCGTTCAAGCCCGAAGCGTTGCCCGCGGTGACGGTACCGCCTTCGCGCTTGAATGCCGGCCGCAGGGCCGCCAGCTCATCCAGCGTGCAATCGCGGCGTACATGCTCGTCGGTATCGAATAGCTGGGTACCTCTGCGGGTCTTCAGCTCCACCGGTACGATCTGTCCGTCGAAGCGCCCTTCGCCGATGGCCTGGGCCGCGCGGCGGTGACTTTCCAGCGCCAGGGCGTCCTGCTGCGCACGAGTAATGCCGTAGCGCTCGGCGACGTTCTCCGCAGTGATCCCCATGTGATAACGGTTGATCGGACAGGTCAGCGCGCCGACCATCAGGTCGAGCGTCTGTCCATCCCCCATCCGCTGGCCGAAGCGCGCGGCGGGCAGCAGATAAGGCGCGCGGCTCATGGACTCGGCACCACCGGCGATTGCCACGTCGCATAGGCCGAGCTGAATCTGCTGCGCGGCACTGACCACCGCCTGCAGGCCGCTGCCACAGAGGCGGTTCACCGACATGGCGACACAGCGATCAGTCAGCCCTCCTTCCAAGGCCGCCACCCGCGCGAGATACAGATCACGCGACTCGGTCGGCAGCACGTTGCCGAACACGCAGTGTCCGACGCTCGCCGGATCCACTCCGTAGCGCTTGACCGATTCGGAAACCATATGGGTTGCGAGTTCACTGGGCCTGACGTCTTTAAGGCTGCTGCCGAAATCCCCGATCGCCGTGCGCAAGGCGCCGGTGATTACCACCTCTCGTACTTGCATGGAAGGCTCCCTGGTCAGGTAGAGTTGTCGGATAGAGCGAACGAAAGCCTCGAGCCGGCCGACTCGCCAGCCGAATACGTCGTTGCTCGCTTCTCTTGTCAAGCGCCAGTATCTTCGCCGGTCGCGCAGGCGCCAGCCATAACCAAAGCTGCCTAATACTTGACATAAACGGACACCAGCGAGCCTCACCATGTCATACGAGGGCTACAGTATTTCGGTCCACTTCGTCTGCAGCGCCATCAAAGCGGCGCAGCGCAATGGGCTCGATGAACACGCACTGCTGGAAGAGGCTGGTATCGGCCAGCGCTTGCTCGACAACCCGCAGATGCGCCTTACCTCGCTGCAGTTCAGCCGGCTGATGCTGGCACTGTGGCGCGTCGGCGACGACGAGTTCATGGGCCTTGCGCCCTACCGCAGCCGCCATGGTGTGTTCGCCCTGATGGCCCGCCAGGTCATTGGTTGTCGTCGCCTCGCCTCGGTCTATTACCGGATGGCGCGCTTCTACAATCTGACCAATGATTCGCTGCGCCTGGAACTGGTCGCCGATGGCGAGCAGGTGGCCTTCGTGATGCACCTGGCCGACCCGGAGCGCGACCCTGAGCATCTTCTACGGGAGGTGTTCATGTTGCTCTGGCATCGCTTCTCCAGCTGGCTGGTGGGCCAGCGCATCGGATTGCGGGAGGTTCACTTCGACTATCCGCAACCGACTAATCATGCCGAATACGGGCTGATGTTTCCCTGCCCGGCACGCTTCTCCATGCCCGACTGCCGCCTGGTCATCGAAGCCCAGTGCATGGGCATGCCGGTGGTCCAGACCGCCGCCACCCTTCGCGAGCACCTGCAGCGGGCCCCGCTGGAGTGGTTCACGCGACCGTCCTATCAGGCTGCCTGCACGCGCAGCGTCAGCGACCTGTTCCAGCAGGGCGGTGCCTTCAGGGATTTGAGCATCGAAGCCGCGGCAGACGCGCTGCACATCACCGAGCGCACGCTGCGGCGGCGCCTCGCCCTGGAAGGCACGCGCTTCCAGACGCTCAAGGACGGCCTGCGCCGAGATCTGGCCATCCATTACCTCAGCCAGGCTGGCCTGCCGATCAGCGAAATTGCCCAGCGCCTTGGCTTCTCGGAACCTTCGGCTTTCACCCGTGCCTTTCGCCAGTGGACCGGCGGAAGCCCAAGGTCCTATCGGGACGCTGCACTCGCCTGAGACCGCATCGGTCGTCAGCGAGCAGGGCCGACCGATGTCCCGGCGGCTAGCCGCGCAAGCGCATCGGGTCTACCAGGCCCGCCGCTACCGCCATCCCGACCAGATCGGCCAGACGCTCAGCCTGCATGCGCTTCATCACCCGGGAACGATAGAGGTCGACCGTCTTGATACTGATGTCGAGCTGGCGAGCGATTTCCTTGGTCGTGTAGCCCTGCACCAGCGGCAGCAGCACATCGCGCTCGCGCGGAGTGAGGCAGTCCAGACGGGCCTGCAAGCTGGCGTGCTCGCCTGCGCCGCCGCGACGTTCGTGACGACTGAGCGCGTGCTGCACACTGTCCAGCAGCAATTGCTCGTTGTAGGGCTTCTCGATGAAATCCACAGCCCCGGCCTTGAACGCGCGGACCACGATAGGCACGTCTGCATGGCCACTGACGAAGATGACAGGCAGCTCCAGCCCGCGCGCGCGCATGGCTTCCTGCACCTGCAGCCCCCCCATACCTGGCATCCGAACGTCCAGCAGCACACAGGCGTTATCCGAGCCATTACAGGCCTCGAGAAATTCCCGCCCTCCAGTAAAGGGCCTGGCACGCAGCCCAACTGACTCTAGTAACCAGACCGTCGAGTCGAGCATGCCCTGGTCGTCATCGACGATATACACCACCTGCTCGTGAGCATCGCTCATCAGCGTTCCTCTGTTGTTATTTTCTTGATCGGTAAACGGCAGCGCATGCAAAGTCCCTCGAGTTCGCCCGGCCGTCCTTGCAGCGCACCGCCAAACCCCTCGATGATGCTGCGGCTCATCGGCAACCCGAGCCCGAGACCATCCGGTTTGCGGGTGAAGAACGGCGTAAAGGCCTGCTCCAGTTCGTACTCGTCCAACCCGCGCCCCTGATCCTCAACCGCCAGGACCACCTCGCCAGCCTGACGCTCGGCTCGCAACACGATACGCGACGGTTGCCCTGGATGGGCTTCGCGGTTCGCTTCTATGGCATTACGCAAGAGGTTGATCAACACCTGCTCGAGCAACACACGGTCGGCATAGACCTGTGGCAGGTCGCCCGCCAGTTGCTGCTCGATGCTCACCTGGGCAGCAGTCGTCTCCCAGGCGCAAAGGCGCACCGCGTCGCGCGCGACTTCAGCAACATCGAGCGACTGCATGCGCCGCTGCCCCTTGCGTAGAAATGCCCGCAAGCGCTTGATCACCTCCGAGGCATGGTTGGCATGCTCGGTAATGCGCTCCAGGCCCTGGGCAACCCGCTCGGCGGCTCGTGGGTTCTGCCCTATGCTCTGCAAATAGCGCTGGCTGGCGCTGGCGTAGTTGACCACCGCCGCGAGTGGCTGGTTGATCTCATGCGCGATACCGGATGCCAACTCGCCGAGTGTGACGAGGCGCCCGGTGTGTGCCAGCTCGTCCTGGTGGCGACGCTGTTGCGCCTCGCGCAGCTCGCGTTCGCTCATGTCGCGGGCAACCAGCGAGTAATAGCGCTCACCGCCTGTTGTCAGATGCGCCAGTAACACCAGGGAAATCGGTACCGAGGCACCGCCATCCTGCGCGAGCAATCGGGAATCGGTGCTCCAGACGCCCTCGCGTTCGGCGGTGTCACGACCAGCCCCGCGCAGCAGAACCAACATCTCGCTGTCGAACAGCGCATCCAGCGCTGGCATGTGCCCCTCGAGCAGGCGTAGCGTGCGCCTTGCAGCCGGGTTGAGATAGGTCACCCGCCCCTCGGCATCGATGAACAACACCAGGTCGGTATTCACTTCCACCACCTCGGCAAGGCGTCGGCGGTTCTCCTCGGCCTGCACCCGAGCGGTGATGTCGCGCGACACGCTGACTACCTCGACCACCGCACCGGTGTAGGTTTCGCGGATGGCATGGCTCGCGGTTTCGAACCACAGGTAATGGCCATCGCGATGGCGTACCCGATAGGTCATGGTGTGATACCCATCCACCTCAAGCGCGTCGCGGCTGCGTGCCGGCAGTTGAGCCCGATCCTCGGGATGGAAGAAAGCTTCCACGAGTTTCCCGCGCAGCTCCTCCGGCCAGTAGCCGAGCAGCCGCCAGGCCGCCGGGGAAGCGTCGAGAAACCGCCCATCCGGTGCATGACGGGAAATCAGGTCAGTGGTGTTTTCAGTGATCAGCCGATAAAGACGCCGTGCTCGCGCCGCATCCCGCTCGGCCAGAACTTGTTCCGTTGCTTCACGACAGCGTGCCAGGACTCGGTTTTGCGTTGGGTCCGGGATAAAAGTCCAGATCAGAATGCGCTGGCCGTACTCAGCCTCCACGCCTTCTATCGCCCGCTGCTGAGCCAGACAGGCACCGACCAACGCGGCGTGGTTGACCGGCAGGAAGCGCAACAGCTCGTCCAGCGGGCGATCGGCCAACAGTGCCAGCAAGGCAGCGTTCAGCTCGATCGGCCGTGCATGGTCATCCAGTAACAGGCTCGGTTGCGGATCCAGGCCGAGCAGCGGCGAATGGCGCGCCAGCCCGCCCGCGCATGCGAGCAGGCTCAGCAGTAGCTCGCGCACCCAGCCCAGCGAGCATGGCCCGGCATCGCCATCGGTGACGAGCAACAGCAAGCCGGGTACGGCTTCGTCCATATCCAGCGCCAGCACGGCGCCCTGAACGATGCCTGCCCGACGAAGCCGGCCGGCCAGCCAGCAGTCCGATACGCGGACCGCGGCCAGGTCGAGTATGCCGTCGCAGCCAAGTCGATCACGCAGCAGGCGATCGCTGGCCTGCAGTGGATCTCCCTGCCCGGGAGGCAACTGTGCGCCACTGCCTTCATGGGCATAGATCTCGGCACCCGCCTGCCAGGTCATGTAATAGGCCTGGCGCACCCTGGGGCAGCCGCGCAGTACCCGACACAGGGCATCGGCGCGCGCGCCGAGAGCCACCTGTTCACGCTGCAGGCGCAGCCAGGTGTGAAGGCGAACGGGAGTTGTGCTCATAGGCGATCCGTCTGAAAGGAGGGCCAGGTGGTACCAGCAGAATACCTGGAAACTGATATAGGACTATTACCATATTAGTTAAGCAATACTTCCATGTTTTTTCCGATTGATCTATAAGGTTTGCAAGCCGCCCGAGCAAAGCACCGGGCGACACAAAACAAGAGCTAATAATCAGCCAAATGGTGTCTTGCATGAGCATCTACGAACAGGGCCTTGCGCCCGCCGCAGTCAACTATGTTGCCCTCAGCCCGCTGAGCTTCATCGAGCGCACCGCCAGCGTCTATCCCGATTACCCAGCCGTGATACACGGCTCTATCCGTCGTACCTGGGCCGACACCTACACGCGCTGCCGGCGCCTGGCCTCGGCACTGGCCGGGCGGGGCATCGGCAAGGGCGATACGGTCGCGGTGATGTTGCCCAATATTCCCTCGATGCTCGAGGCACATTTTGCCGTGCCAATGATCGGCGCCGTGCTCAACACGCTCAATGTTCGACTGGACGCCGAGGCCATAGCATTCATGCTCCAGCATGGCGAGGCCCGGGTGTTGATCGCCGACCGCGAGTTCGCCTCGGTAGTGCGCGCCGCCGTCGGGATGCTCGACCACCCTCCGTTGGTGATCGATGTGGACGACCCCGAGTACGGCGAGGGCGAGCCGGTTTCCAACCTCGACTACGAGGCGTTGCTCGCCGAAGGAGACCCGGCGTTCGCCTGGCAGTGGCCGGAAGATGAGTGGCAGGCGATCAGCCTCAACTACACCTCCGGCACCACCGGCAACCCCAAGGGCGTGGTCTATCACCACCGTGGCGCCTATCTGAATGCGCTGGGCAACCAGATGACCTGGGCGATGGGCAACCATCCAGTCTATCTCTGGACGCTACCGATGTTCCACTGCAACGGCTGGTGCTATCCGTGGACAGTCACGGCGCTGGCCGGCGTGCACGTGTTCCTGCGCCGGGTCGACCCGCAGAAGATCCTCGGACTGATTCGCGAACATCAGGTCACCCACCTGTGCGGCGCGCCGATCGTGCTCAATGCGCTGGTTAACATGCCGGCGTCGGCAAAGGCCGCCATCGACCATCCGGTGCAGGCCATGGTCGCTGGCGCCGCACCACCGGCCAAAGTGATCGGCGCTGTCGAGGAAATGGGCATCAAGGTGACGCATGTCTACGGCCTGACCGAAGTCTATGGTCCGGTAACCATCTGCGCCTGGCATGCCGAATGGGACGAACGCCCGTTGGAGGAGCGAGCGGAAATCAAGGCGCGACAGGGCGTGCGCTACCCGACCCTGGAAGGACTGATGGTGGCCGATCCCAAGACGCTGGAGCCGACGCCGCGCGACGGCCAGACCATCGGTGAGATCTTCATGCGCGGCAACACGGTGATGAAGGGCTACCTGAAGAACCCCAGTGCGACTGCCGAAGCGTTCGAAGGCGGTTGGTTCCACACCGGCGACCTCGCCGTCTGCCATCCGGACGGCTATGTGGAAATCAAGGACCGGCTCAAGGACATCATCATTTCAGGCGGCGAGAACATTTCCACCATCGAACTCGAGGGTGTGCTCTATCGCCATCCGGCCGTACTGGAGGCTGCCGTGGTGGCCCGACCGGACGAGAAATGGGGCGAAACCCCGTGTGCATTCATCAACCTCAAGGCCGACCACCAAGCCGTCGACGAAGACGCCATCATCGCCTTCTGCCGCGAGCATCTAGCTGCGTTCAAAGTACCGCGCACCGTGGTATTCGAGGTTCTACCAAAAACCTCGACCGGCAAGATCCAGAAGTACGTCCTGCGAGAGCGGGCTCGCGATCTGTCCCCACCTGGGTCTACGCCCCCAGCGTAACCAAGCCTGATTCCCACGTTTCTGCCTAGCACTGCCATCCCGCGCAGGGATGGCGGCTGCCAGCGGCATCCGTTCACAACAAGAAGGCGCCACGCGGCGCCAACGGAGGCTCCATGCAACTCTACAAACGCAACGATGGCGATGAACAACCCAGCTGGAAGGCCGGCCCCTTCAAGCTCCGCCTGCCCTTCGTGCACTACCGCTGGGAAACCGCGGAGATGCTCCAGGCGCTGATCATGTTCGTGGTCAGCCTGGGCATGATCCCGCTGCTGGAGAAGTACCTGGGCCTGCCCTACGACGTGGCGCTGGCCTACGTGGTGGTGTGCGGCATCGGCTTCATGCTGCCGGCACTGCTCGGGGTGCCGCTGGTGCCGGGCTGGATCACCCCCGGCATACCGGTGGTGCTGCTGTTTCTCGGCAACTTCGAACCGGGGCCGGAGGCGATCCGCGCGCTGTTCGCCCTGCAGATCCTGGTCTGCGTCATCTTCTTCCTGCTCGGGGTCACGCGGCTGGGCAGCGTGATGGTGCGCATCGTGCCCAACTCGATGAAGGGCGGGATCATCATCGGCGCCGGCATCGCCGCGCTGATCGGCGAGATCGAGGCCGGCGGACGCCTGGCCAACACGCCCATCTCGCTGGTGCTGGGCAGTCTGATCTGCCTGTACCTGATGTTCTCGGTGTCGTTCCGCGGCCTCACCGAGCGGGTGCCGCTGGCACGCAAGATCGTCAACTACGGCATGGTTCCGGGGATGATCGTGGCGATCGTCGCCGGCATTGCGGTGGGCGAGTACAGGATGCCGGACGTGCGCGTCGGCATCACAGCACCGGCTTTCGACCAGCTCTGGCAGTACCTGCCCTTCGCCGTCGGCTTCCCCGACGCCCAGGTCTTCATGCTGGCGGTGCCCACCGCGGTGATCGCCTACATCATCGCCTTCGGCGACATCATCGTCGGCCAGTCGCTGATGCAGCGCGCCGACGAACTGCGTACCGACGAGAAGATCGAAATCAACGTCGACCGCATCCACCTGGTCTGTGCCATCCGCAACGCCCTGCACGCCTTCTTCGCGCCCTACCCGGGCCTGGCCGGTCCGCTGTGGACGGCGGTCGCGGCGACCATGGCAGAGCGCTACAAGTACGGTCGCAAGGCGATGGAGTCGATCTACAGCGGTGCCGGCACCTTCTGGATCACTGGCTTCCTGGCGCTGTTCGTCCTGCCGCTGGTGAGCTTCTTCCAGCCGGTGCTACCGATCGCTCTGTCGCTGACGCTGATTCTCACCGGCTACATCTGCCTGATGGTTGGCTTCGAGCAGCTCAACAACAACGCCGAGCGCGGCATCGCGGGCACCATGGGCGTGGTGCTGGCGGTCTATGGCGCGGGCTGGGGCTTGGCGGCCGGTGCCTTGCTGTACCTGCTGATCGAGCGCACCCACCTGCTGCGCTTCGCCTCCCCGGGGCTGCCCACCCAGCGCCCCAGCGAAACCGAGTGACCGCCGTCCGCCCTCACCCCAAACCGCCCGCATCGGTCCGCGCGGCCGGTGCGGGCGGCTAGAAAGGCCGTGCGCAACCAAGCAGGCCATTGCCACAATTCTCCGCGGTGCCCGGCTCAACAGCCGCGAGAAGGAAGAGCTGCCCCTCGACTCCGGCAAGCTGGCTGGAGGTGATGAATCAGCCAGCCTGAATGCTGGCAATCTGAGCAGCCACCTCGCAAATCTCCATAGACCCGCCGGGCGCCTCTCGATTGATCCGGAGAGTTGATCTTGCACGTTCTCGTCGGTACCCCAGAGCAGCCTTTATAACGCACGCGACCCGCTACCAGGGCGCTCGTCCAGACCGAATGGCCATGCAAGAAACGAGAAACAATGGTGTGGTCCGTCAGACTTGCGACGGCGCCGCCTCGGTCCTTAGGGTTTCCGACAGTGGCGCCCCGCATACGCGCTTCTTCATCTTGCCGAGCACCTGCAGGCAGAGGTCGCTGTGCGGCATGATCCGGCAGGCCAGCACTATGCCTTGTACCTGCTCCTCAGCGCTGACGTGGGTCAGGCTCATGACCTTCGCCTCGTAGCTGCCGTGAGTGACCTGCACCTTGCACACGCCACAGCCGCCCCCGCGGCAGCCCAGCGGAATGCCGCGCCGACCGAGGCGAGCCATGCCATGCAGGACAGACTCATGCTCGTCACAGGGATAGCGCTCAGCGGTGTCTTCGATGGTGATCTGGTGTTTCATATCGCCCTCACTCTGCCGTGTCCAGGCCCAGCGCTGCCAGCGCGACGCGGGCGCAGGCTTCATCCTGCTCCTCGCTGCCGCCTGAGACGCCGACGCCACCGATGCAGCATCCGTCGACGATGATCGGCAACCCCCCGCCCAGCACCACCAGCCGCGGCCGGGTGATCAGGCCGGTATGCAGGCGCAGGTTGTCGCCGATCACCTCCAGCCACTTCCCAGTGGCAAAACCGAAACTGGCGGCGGTATAGGCCTTGTCGATGGCAATGCTTTCCGAATGCAGGAACGCCTCGCACATGCGCAGATAGGCCAGCGTGTTGCCACTGCGATCGACCAGCGCGACATGCACGCGGATGCCCTGACGCTCAGCACAGTCCAGCGCCGCCTGGGCGGCGGCCGCGGCGCCGCGCCAGTCGAGACGCATACCCTGGGGCCGGAGGAAATCGGTGGACGTCATCGCCCGACTTCCAGTGCCTTGTCGCGTACATCGATCTCCATCGCGCGCAGTAGATCGGCCGGTATGCCGCCAATCGACCAGTCCTGCGGATCCACCCGAATACACAACCCGCGCACCAACTGCGGCTGCACATCAAGGATGCGCACCAGCAGTTCGGTGAAGCCGGCCATTAGCCGCCGCCGCTCCTCCAGCGGACGACCGTCAAACACGCGGAATTCGAAGTAAGGCGCCTGCCGCCCGGTTTCACCAGACACGGAGAAGCACTCTCGCGGATACAGGCTTATCATCGCTCGGATACGGTCGATGGGCGCGGCGAGTACCTTGCTGTACAGCCGCGAGGCTTCGTCGAGCAACTCGGCCTGTTGCTCGGCGCTTGCGCAGCCTTCCACCAAATGAAAGATCACGATTGGCATTGCGACATCTCCCAGACGTATTTGTGATTGTTCGTCCACTTCATTTCGGTCGGTGGGCTCAGGGCAATCCGCGTCGTCGCCCCGAGTCGAGCATCAGCGTCGAGCCAGTCATCGCGTCGGCTTCCGGCGCAAGCAGCAGCGCCACCGCCCAGGCAACCTGCTCGGGCGTGGTAAAGGCGCCGAGTGATGATTCCGCGCGCATCTCGGCCAGTACCGCCGCGGTATCAACGCCACGCTGACTGGCGCGATCGGCGGCCACCCGCCGCAGCCGTTCGGTGTCGGCCGGGCCAGGCGCGACAAGATGCGCTGTGATTCCGCGCGCACCGTAGGCCAGGCTCAGCTGACGCACCGCGTTGACCAGCGCCGCGTTGGCTATGCCTGCCGATGCGGCGTAGGCGGTCGGCTCGAACCCATAGTGCCCGCCGATGGCGACCAGTCGCGAGCCGGCCCGCAGGTTCGGGTCGACCGCACGGACCAGGCGCAGCAGGCCTCCGACCTTGATGTTGACCGCGTCCACCAGTGACGTGATCGGCGCATCGAGCACGCCTCCGGCGACCGCCACGCCCGGCCCGTGCACCACCATCCGAACCGGGCGGTCGAGTGCCGCGCCGATGGCCGCGACCGAATCAACGGCAGCGATATCGGCAACGCAGGCAATCACCCGCGGACATTCCGCGCGCAACGCCTGCAGCCGCTCGGCGCTGCGCGCCACGGCCAGCACGTCGAGTCCACTGTCGATCAGCCGCTCGACGATCCGGCGCCCGAAAGCGCCCGAGGCACCAACCACCACAGCCAGTTCGTTGGTCACTGTTCACCCTCCTCCGCTGCACGTGACATCAGGCCTGGAAAGCGATGCCACGCGCCTTGGCCATGGTCATGGCGGTGTCCTGGATCATGTCTTCCTGGCCACCGATCATCTTCTTGCGACCCAGTTCGACCAGGATGTCGCGCGCCGGTACGCCGAAGCGCTCAGACGCCCGCTTGGCATGCAGCAGGAAGGTCGAGTAGACGCCGGCATAGCCCAGAGTCAGCGACTCACGGTCGACACGCACCATGTGCTCCATCATCGGCACGATGATCTCTTCGGCGACGTCCATCAGCTTGAACAGATCCACGCCGGTGACCATGCCCATGCGCTCGCACACCGCGGCGAAGACTTCCAGCGGCGTATTGCCGGCGCCAGCTCCGAGCCCGGCAACCGAACCGTCGATACGTGTCGCGCCGGCCTCGATGGCGGCGATGGAGTTGGCGATGCCCATACCGAGGTTGTGGTGGCCATGGAAGCCGATCTCGGTCTCCGGCTCGAGTACCGCACGCAGCGCTCCGACCCGCGCCTTGACGTCATCGGGCAGCATGAAGCCGGCCGAATCGGTGACGTAGACGGTCTGCGCGCCATAGGACTCCATTAGCTTGCCCTGCCGGGAAATGCCTTCGGCATCGTTGAGGTGCGCCATCATCAGGAAGCCCGAGGTGTCCATACCCAGCTTGCGTGCATAAGCGATGTGCTGCGGCGATGTGTCGGCCTCGGTGCAATGGGTAGCCACGTGCACGCTACGCGCGCCGCAGTCGTAGGCCGACTGCAACTCCTGCATGGTGCCCAGCCCCGGAATCAGCAGCACCGAGACTTTGGCCTGCTTCATTTCTGCCGCGACGGCGCTGATGTACTCCTCATTGCTGTGCGGAGCGAAACCATGCTGCATCGAGTTGCCGCCCAGGCCTGCGCCGTGGGTGACCTGAATATAAGGCACGCCGGCATGGTCTAGCGCGGTGGCGACCTGGATCATCTGCTCGACGCTGATCTGCTCGCGCTTGGCATGCATGCCGTCGCGCAGGCACATGTCATGGAGGATGACCTTACGACCTTTGAGACTGTTGGACTGGCTCATCACGCGACCTCCGGGGCTGGCAGCTGGATTTTTCCGGCGAGCATTTCCTCGGCGAACATCTCGGCGGTACGGGTGGCCGCGGCGGTCATGATGTCGAGATTGCCAGCGTAAGTCGGCAGGTAGTCGCCCAGGCCCGCCACTTCGAGGAAAACCGAAACCTTGTTGCCGTCGAAGATCGGCCCGTTGACCAGGCGATAGCCGGGCACGTACTTCTGCACCTCGCCGATCATCTCGAGGATCGAGGCAGTAATGCGGTCGCGGTCCGGCTCCTCATCGGTCAGGCAGTAGACGGTGTTGCGCATCATCATTGGCGGCTCGGCCGGGTTGATGATGGCCAGCGCCTTGCCGCGCCGCGAACCGCCGACCTTGCAGATCGCACTGGAGGTGGTAGTGGTGAATTCGTCGAGGTTGGCGCGGGTACCCGGACCGATGGATTTCGATGCCAGGCTGGCGACGATCTCGGCGTAGCCGACGCTCTGGATACGCGACACGGCGTGAACGATCGAGATGGTGGCCTGGCCGGCGCAGGAAATCATGTTGACGTTCATCTCCAGCTTCTCGGCGTGCGCGCGCAGGTTCACCGGCGGCACGCACAGCGGGCCGATGGCCGCCGGGGTCAGGTCGATCATCAGCACGCCCAGCGCGTTGAGCTTGCGGCTGTTCTCGGCGTGCACATAGGCGCTTGTGGCATCGAAGGCGATCTGGATGTTGTCCTCCAGCACGTGCGGCAGCAGCCCGTCGACGCCCTCGTGGCTGGTTTTCAGGCCCATTTCGCGCGCCCGCTTGAGTCCTTCGGACTCTGCGTCGATCCCCACCATCCATACCGGCTCGAGCACCGGGCTACGCATGATCTTGTAGATCAGGTCGGTGCCGATGTTCCCCGAGCCAATGAGTGCGCATCTGATCTTCTTCATTGCGTCTGCTCCTGCTTTGCGGCGCGTTGGGCGAGGGTCATGCCCCCGACATAGAACTCCCCGCTGCGGTGTTCGGTGATGAGGATCCGTACCGTTTCCGGCGTGCAATCCAGGCTCTCGGCAACCGCGGCAGTGACGGCGGCGGCAACGCGGCTCTTCTGCTCGTGGGTACGCCCCTCGACCATATGCATTTCGATGATTGGCATGAGTGGTTCTCCGGTTATTCGACGAAGCGCATCGATACGCTGCCCAGGTCCTGAAAGCGCGCGACCACGTTTTCGCCAGGCTTCACTGCGATGGCTTCGGTAATCCCGCCGCTCATCACGAAACTGCCGGCTGGCAGGCTCTCGCCCAGTTCGGCGAGGATGTTGACCAGCATCGCGATAGCCTCGGCCGGATGCCCCATGACGGCCGCCGAAGCGCCGGTGGCAACGATTTCGCCGTTGATCTCGATCACTACGCCGAGGGTGCGTAGGTCGAGGTCCTCGACGTAGCGTGGGCGTCCGCCGCCGACGAAGCGTGCCGAGGAGGCGTTATCGGCGATCACGCTTGCCAGGTCGAACTTGAAGCCGGAGAACCGCGAGTCGATTATCTCCACCGCCGGCAGCACGTAGTCGGTGGCCGCCAGGACATCACGGGCCGTGCAGCCCGGCCCGCGTAGGTCCTGCTTCATGACGAAGGCGACTTCGCATTCGACCCGTGGATGCACCAGGTCAGCCGTGGAAATGGCCGAGTTCTCCGGGCGCGCCATGCGGTCGGTGAGAAAGCCGATCGACGGCACATCGACGCCCATTTGCTGCATCTTGGCCTTGGACGTCAGCCCGGCCTTCCAGCCGATCAGCTTGTGGCCCTGGGCGACGAAACGCTTGCGCAGTTCGCTCTGCACGGCGTAACCATCGGCGATGGTCATGTCCGGGTATTCGTTGGTCAGCTTGGGAATCGCATAGGCGCGGGCCTGCGCGCCTTCGACGCGCTCGCACAGGCGCACCACATCTTCCCGCGAAAGTGTCAGGTTCATGCCGCGCTCCTCCCGGAAAACTTCACCCGGCAACTGCCCAGGCCACCTACGGTGCACACCAGCTCGTCGCCATCGACCACCGGCACCAGCGCCGACTGCGAACCGGAGAGGATCACCTCGCCGGCCTTGAACGGAATGCCCAGCTCGCCAAGGGTATTGGCCAGCCAGGCCACAGCGTTGGCCGGCGAACCCTGCACGGCGGCGCCAACGCCGGTGGAGAACAGCTCGCCGTTCTTCTCCAGCACCATGCCGGCCAGGGTGATATCCAGCTTGCGCGGGTCGCCCTTGGTCTTGCCCAGCAGGTACACGCCGCAGGAGGCGTTGTCCGCCACGGTGTCCTGGATCTTGATCTGCCAGTTCTCGATGCGCGAATCGACAATCTCGAAGCACGGCAGCACGTAGTCGGTGGCGCGGATCACATCCATCGCGGTGATGCCGGGACCCTGGAGGTCCTGCTTGAGGACGAACGCCAGCTCGGCCTCGGCCTTGGGCTGGATCATCTGGCCGAGGTCGATGGTGTCGCCTTCCTGGAAGACCATGCCGCTGGTGAGGATGCCGAAGTCCGGCTGGTAGACGCCGAGGAATTCCTGCACCGGCTTGCTGGTGGCGCCGATCTTCTTGCCGATCACCCGCTCACCGGCAGCAAGGCGCCGCGCGACGAATCGCTGCTGGATGCGGTAGGCATCCTCGATGCTGATATCCGGCTCGCGCGCCAGCAGCGGTGGCACCGGGCGGCGCGCGACGAAGGCTTGGTAAAGCTCGTCGCCGTATTGTTCGATCTTGTTGTTATCCATAGTGTTCTCACAGGTTCGCGGCGGATAGGCACGGCCTTCCCTGGCGCAGGGCAAGGCACAGGCGTTCTCAGAGCTTCACGCAGATGTTGCGGGTTTCGGTGTAGAACTCGAGCGAATGAACCCCACCCTCGCGGCCGATCCCGGACTGCTTGGAACCACCGAAGGGCGTGCGCAGATCGCGCAGGAACCAGCTGTTGATCCAGGTGATGCCGACATCGACGCGCTCGGCGACGCGATGCGCGCGCGCCAGGTTGCTGGTCCAGATGGTGGTGGACAGGCCGTACTCGGTGGCATTGGCCTTGGCGACCACTTCGTCCTCGCTGTCGAACGGCGCGATGTGGCAGCACGGCCCGAAGATTTCCTCGCGTACCACCGCGGCGGTCTCCGATAGCCCGGTCCAGATGGTCGGCTGTATCCAGGCACCCTCGGCCAGCTCGCCCGGCATGTCCGGTACGCCGCCGCCGGTGACCAGCGTCGCGCCCTCCTCGATGGCCTTGCGGTAGTAGGAAAGCACCTTCTGCTGATGCTCCAGGCTGATCAGCGGACCGAAGTTGCTGTCATGCACCTCGGGTCGACCGTACTTCACCGCCTCGGCCTTGGCCTTGAGCGCCTGCACGAAGCGCTGGAAGATCGGCCGCTCGACATAGACCCGCTCGGTGCCTAGGCAGACCTGTCCGGTGTTGAGAAACACCGAGCGCGAAAAGCCTTCCACGGCAGCATCGAAATCTGCGTCGGCGAAGACAATGCCTGCGTTCTTGCCGCCCAGCTCGAAAGACACGTCGCGCATGCCCTCGGCCGCGGCTTTCATGATCGCCGTGCCGGTACGCGTCTCGCCGGTGAAGGTGATCGCATCCACCCCCGGATGGCGGGTGACGAACTCACCAGCCGAATCCGGACCGAAACCGTGCACCACGTTGTACACGCCCTTGGGAATGCCCACCGCGTTCATCACCTCGCCGAGCAGCGCAGCGGTCTGCGGCGACTCCTCGGAGGGTTTGACCACCACGGCATTGCCGCAGGCCAGCGCCGGGCCGACCTTCCAGGTCATCAGCATGAACGGTGCGTTCCACGGGCAGATCACGCCGATCACGCCCTTGGGCTTGCGGATCGCATAGTTCAGCGCGCCGCGACCGTCCGGGGTGTCCGTCCGGAAGGACTCGCTGGCAACGTTCTTGATGGTGTCGGCGAAGACCTTGAAGTTAGCCGCGCCGCGCGGGATGAACACGTGCTTCATGACATGCTCGGGCTGGCCGGTGTCGGCCATTTCCGCCTCGACGAAGTCATCGAAACGGCGAGTGATCTCGTTGGCCACCGCGTAGAGCAGCTCGACGCGGCGCTCGGTGCTCATCGTCCCCCATTCGCCCTGCAGTGCAGCATGCGCGGCCTGTACGGCGGCGTCCACCTCGTCGCGACCCGCCTCGCTGACCGAGGCGATGACACGGTTATCCAGCGGCGATCGCTTGTCGAAGCGTCGGTCACTGGCCGCCGCGCGGTACTCACCGGCAATGAAGTTTTCAATCTGGCGCATGATCACTCCGCATTGTTGTTCTTGGACCGGCCAGCCAGTGCGATCGGACCGACCTTTTCGATTGAGTCTAGGGATGCCGCCTGATACCGACCAATACTTTGTTTCTTACGAATCAATACCTATAAGGTATGACTAAGCCGAGCCGACAGCCCGCCTGCCGTGATGCTCGGCGAACTGCCGAGCGCCTTCAGCCAGGCATTTTGGCGAACTGCGGCAGGCCATCCAGCGGACGACCCCACGGCTGCGCGCTGTGGCAGTAGATGTGCATCGTGGGGCTGACCTTTGCCGGATCATCCAGGCTAGCGACACGGATAAATTGCAGCTCTGGCAGGATCGCCACCTCGGAGAACAGCGGCGAACCGCATTCACCGCAGAAGTGCCGCAGCACCGGATTGCCGCTGTCGCCACGGGTGGCGTAAGTGCGCGTCTGTCCGCTGCGGTGCAGGGTCGCGCGTGGCACGGCGAACACCGTGGACATGGCCGCACCGCTGGCGCGCTGGCAATCGCGGCAATGACAGTGGGCGACAAGGGCCGGCTCAGCCACGCATTGGTAGCGCACCGCGCCGCAGGCACAGCCGCCAACGAGTCTGATGTCCTTCATTATTGCGTCTCCTCGGCTCGATCAGATCGCCTTGAACAGTGGGCTACGCACCTGCTGGGCATCAGCCGCCGAGATAAATTTCTCGGTGTAGATGTCGCGCTCGAACAGCCGTCCCTGCATCAGGGCTGTGATGCAGGAATCGATCATCAGCGGCGGACCGCAGAGGTAGGCCTTGTGGCCACGGAAATCATTGCCGAAGTGCGCCTTCGCCGCGTCATGGACGAACCCGCGAAAGCCCTTCCAGGGACTGCCTTCCGGCTCGTGGGAGAGCGCCGGGACGTAGTGGAAGTTGGGGTGGCGGATGGCCAGGGCGAGGAATTCGTCGTGGTAGTAGAGCTCCTCGCGGTTGCGCTGGCCATAGATCAGCGTGATCGGCTTGGCGAAGCCCTCGGCCAGCAGGTCGAGGATCATCGAACGCGGGCTGGACAGCCCCGAGCCGCCGGCCATGAAGATCACCGGCACGTCGGCAGACTTCTTCACGAAGAAGCGTCCGTAGGGCCCGGTGAGGTGCACGCGCTCGCCGACCTGCATCTGCTCGTGCACGTACAGGGTGCCGCGCCCGCCGGGAACGATGCGGATGTTCAGCTCCAGCTCGTCGGCGCCCGGCATGCTGGCGATGGAAAAGGCGCGGCTGCCGATGCCATCCGGCAGCATCAGGTTGATGTACTGACCGGCCTGGAAGCGCATATCGTCAGCGTTCTCCAGCTTGATCCAGACGCCCTTGATGGTCGGCGACAGCGATTCGATACGGCTGACCACGCCGTAGTAGTCGCGCACCGGCAGGTTCAGCGAATCGGGGTCTTCCTCGACTTCCGCCTCGATGACCACATCGCTCTCGACGGTGGCGCAGCACGCCAGGCACTTCTGCTCTTCGCGCTCGAAGTCCATCAGGGCGAAGGTGGACGCCTCGCCGTGGTCAATCTCACCATCCACCACCTGCACTTTGCAGGTGGCGCACAGCCCGTGGCCGCAGGCATGCGGCAGGTAGATGCCCGCGCGCAGCGCGGCGTCGAGGATGGTCTGGCCTTCTTCGATCTCGATGGTCTGCCCGAGGGGCTCGATAGTCAGTTCGTAGCTCATGATCAGCCTCCCCCTTCACTTCAACGCGCAGACGCTGTTCAGACCAGGCGTACGCAGGCGCAACTGTTCCTTGTGGCCGATGCCGTTGTCGGCCAGGCTGCGCTCGAAGTACGGCACCCAGGGCAGGTTGCCCTTGAGCCATTCGACCTTGCTCCAGTCGATGGCCGCGGCGTCCGGGTCCGCCTGAAGCAGCGGCTGCAGGTGCTGGTCGATCAATTCGCCAAGGGTGGTCTGCGGCGTCACGCAGAACATCATGGGCGCGGCGAACAGCAGGTGATGGTCCCAGCTGACGTAGACTAGCTGCTTGCCGTTGAAATTCTCGATTCGGTCGCGGGCGACGCCGACGTATTCTTTGCGGGCAACTACGGACATGACGGTGTTCCTTCTTGTTGTTCTGTTCACGAGTGACGGCAAAAAAGCCGGCCTCGCCTGACCCCTGCGCCCGCGGGCGGGCACAGGGATCGCCGGTTACTGGTTGGAGGTGGACTGCGCGCGCCAGCGCTCGAAGTTCTCGCGATCCTGCGAGGTGGCGAAGTCGCCGTTGTCCTGGCCGTCCTTGAGGAATGCCCAGTCCATCCAGCCCATCAGGTCGCCATGCAGCGGCGCCTGCATCAGCCCCGGCATCGGCAGCCAGGCCTGGATGTACTTCTCCGGCTCGTTATCGAAGATGTCCTTACAGCCGTCAGAACAGAAGTGGTACTTGTCGCCCTTGTAGTCGGACTCGCGGTGGCAGATCAGCGTCGGATCGCCTGGTTCGGTGAACAGGGTCGGCAGTTGGCAGCACTGACACAGCTTGGGCAGGCCGAAGTTGTTGAACGGCGCGCCGGTGGCCGCCTCGTGCATCTTGATGTGCTCCCAGCGCGGACGGTAGTAGGTGTCGAAGGTGGTCGGGTACTTCTTCGACAGCCAGTCCAGGTCCTCGTCGGACGGCACCCAGACGTGGAACGCGGTGCCGAACTTCCACTGGTACAGCGCCAGCATGAGCTGGTGCGACATGTGATCAATCGCCTCCTCGGCCTGGTCCCAGTGCTTCGGCGGACGGACGCCGTAGCGCGCCAGGTCCTTGAACAGCGCCCCGCCGTTCTCCACGCCGTAGATGTTCCAGGCCTCGCGCCAGGACATCACGCGCTTGGGCAGCATGTAGTCCATCATCGTACTGACCAGGCTCAGCACACGGATGCCGCGCCAGAACCACTTGTCGATCCACGCCTGGACGATAGGCAGGTTGTCCGGGTCCTGTTCGAGCATGAACTTGATGCACTCCAGACCCAGGGTCATGTGCCGCGCCTCGTCGGACTGCGCCGAGAAGCCGAAGGTGACAGTGGCCATGTCGCCGTTGTAGGCCGCGCCGGACATGAACGGCACGAACAGCAAGTTGGTCAGCACGTACTCGAAGCTGAAGCCGATGGCGATCATGAACTCAAATGGCCCAGCGGACATTGCATCGTCGAAGAACGAACGCGCCACCGAGGTGTACCAGATGCGGTCGCGCTGATCGGCGAAAGCATGGAAGCCGTTGTAGAACCTGTTGTAGTTCGACAGCGCGTGGATCTGCGTCTGCGCGTGGCGGATCTCGTCGATGGCCTGCATCTGGCAGGCAACTTGGGTGCCGACACCACGGAACTCGCGGCCGACGCGGGCGAAGCCCTTGTGTGCCGAGTATTCAGCGGGGCTGATGGCCTGCAGGAACACCTTCAGCGCCGACAGGTAGCGTGCATCGGTGATGTTCAGATGGCCGTTGTTCTGCGCATGGGCATCGATGATCGCGTAGAACTTGCGCTCTTTCTCCGCCTGGTACTTCCAGTAGGCGTCCATGGTCAGGCGGAACGGGTCTTCCCACTTGTCCCAGTCGGTGATCTTGATGCCTTCATAACCGATGTACGGGAAAATCTCGTCGCTGCTGCGATAGCTCGGCTCCCAGGCCAGGTCGCGGGTCAGCAGACGGTATTTTTCCTTTTGCGTCAGTTTCTTGTTCTGGGTCTTCATATCCATGGGGAAGGTCCTCGCTCAGGAGCGCCAGGTGAGGGTCAGGGAGTCCTCGTCTTCGCAGACGTTGCCCGACAGGGTGATCAGATTGACGTTCAGTTCCTGCATGTCGAAGCGGCGGCCGAGTTGCTCTTCGATGGTTTCGCGCTTGACGACCAGCTGGCCCTCGGCATTGATCTTCACCATCGCCGGTTCGCGGTCTACGACCGCCGAGGGATTGTCGAGCTCGATGGCCTCGATGATCGGGCGGGTTTCTTCGTTGGCTTGCAGTGCGATGAAAACGGTGGACATGACGAAACTCCTCAGATGACCACGCCGATCTTGTCGAGACGCGCCTTGAAAGCGTCCAGTTGTTCGCTGACGATTTCGTCCGCCTGATCGACGAATACCTGGCACGCCAGCGGCGTCAGTGCCACCACGGCCCGCTCGCGCCAGGCGCAGGTCCAGGCCTGCAGCTGTTCGCGATTGGCGTCGGATTCGGCGGCGGCGACCTTAAGCACGGCGTCGATCCACTTGCGGGTTTCATCGAACCAATCGCTCATGAACTGGGTGAGCATGGCCACCATCGAACCGCCGTTGGCGGCGAAGTGCTCGTCGACGATGCGCGCATACACCAGCGGGTAGAGCAGGCCGTCGAGTACCACGTTCTGCGCCACGAAAGACTCGAACGGATCGCGAAGCACCAGTGTGTCCTCGACATAGCGGCGCAAATCCTGCCAGGTATCGCCCTGCATCCAGGCCGCCTTGCCAGCATCGAGCGCCTCGGTGTCGCCAAGCAGCAGGCCGATGCGCGATAGGTATTGCGCGGTGCCGAGATTGTCCATGGCGTGGTAGATGCAGGGCTGGGTGAACACCGTGCCGTAGCCGTAGCCGCCGATGAAGGTGTTGTTCAGGTTGGCACCCCAGGCGGCGTGACGCAGCGGCACCAAGAGTTCCAGCGCGGCGCGGCGGATGCCCTCGGGCATCAGCTCGACCAGCCCGCGCGACTCTACGAAGGCGAAGTTGGCCTCAGCATTCTCCTGCTGGCGCGCGCGGGTCAGGGTATAAGTGCTGTAGTAGAACTGGCGCGGATCTTTCAGCGCGTACCAGTCCTGCATGACGATCTTGGTGATGCGCGTGTCGTAGAGCTCCTGCTCCGGCTCCCAGGTGGGGCGGTAATGCAGGTTTTCCGCGGCCTGGATGTCGTAGCTGGCTTCCTGATAGCGCGAAGCGGGTTTGTCGCCGAAGCGACGGACCAGGTGGTCGAACGTCTGCCGCAGCGGCTGGATGCTGACCGTACGTAGATCGATGTGCATGTGTTGTCTCCCTCTGCGTCCCGCCGCTGGCGAGACGCCAGTGTCTTAGTGCTTGAAACGAATCCGGGTGGCATCAGCGAGCCGCCAGTTCCACTGCGCAGCATCGGAGCCGTCGTCTAGTACGCCGGGCTCCGGTGGCAGGACTTGCACCACATTGGCGGTGCAGAACTCGATGAACGCCTCGTACGTCAGGATCATCTCGACGAACAGTTCCGGCTCACCGATGGCGAAGTCGAACTCGACGAACTCCGCGCCGCGGCTGCCGGTGATCCGCACGAAGCGCTTGCTTGTATCCAGTGCCGCCGGCGTCATTTCCAGTGCTTCTTCAGGCGTGCTCAAGGGGCCGCTCCTCACGTCACGACGGTCAGGAAGGTTTCGTGCAGCTTGCGTTGCGGGTAGTCGAGGCCCTGGCCGAAGTTGTCGTAGGTCCAGGTGATCGGCTCGTAGTCGGGATATGGCTGATACCCGCCCATGAAGGTTTCGAAACGATTTCCGGAGGGGTCCCAGGCATAGATGGTGCAACCGCGGGTGACGCCGTGGCGGGTCGGACCGATATCCACGTTGACCAAGTTCATCGACATGATGTCGCCGGCACGCAGCACCTGCTCCCAGCTTTCCATCAGGAACGAACAGTGGTGCAGCTTGCCCGGCTCCGGGTACTCGGCGAAGGCGATATCGTGGACCTTGTGCGAGCAGGACAGCCAGATCGCCGCGTTGTTTTCGCCGTCGGGGGTGAGTACGCGCTCGACCAGATAGAAGCCCAGCACTTCGGTGAAAATCTTCAGTACCTCGGCCACGTTCGGCCCGTACATCAACGCGTGGTCGAGGCGCACCGGACCAATGCCGTGTTCGCGGGCCTGGGTCCAGGGCGCGGGATTTACCAGCCCGGCGCCGTTGCCGACATTGGTTTTGTCGGCATACAGCTCCATCCGATGGCCGGAGGGCAGTTGGAAGCGCACGCGCTCGCCGGTTTCCAGCATCTCGCCTGCGGGGATGCGGGCTGTCTCCAGCCCGTAGGCCCGGAGATCGGCCTCCAGCTTGTCCAGAGTCGCCCGGTCGAGCACCTTGAAGCCGAAGAAGTCGAGACCTGCGCTGTCGGCCTCGCGGATCACGTAGGAGTTGTGGTCGCGTTCATCCCAGCATTTGAAGTAGACCCGGCCCTGATCATCGCGGCCGGTTTCCACCAGCCCGAGCACGTCGCGATAGAAACGCACACTCTCTTCCAGATTGAGCACACGGACCTGGGCATGGCCCGGCCTCAACACACCTGTCATCGCCATTTCTTGTCTCCTTTATTGGCTAATGAGGCTTGGTTGCGGTTTGCCTGACGGCTCACCGCGAACGTTTTTGCGGTTTCGCAATAAGCTTTGCAGGGAGGGTGCCAACTAATCTAAGCAATTGATCTGTAATGAAAAGATAGAAAAATTTCGCTGCCCCGGGGGCGTTCCTGCGTGACGTTTCTGTCCAACCGGACTTGTGGCCTTACAAAAACGTAAGGCGCACAACGCCTGCTTCAACCGAAAAAAGGCCGCCGCCGCCCTGCGCAGGCACAAATCACGCCGTGGTAAAGCGTATTTCGGGCCTTTTTGAGCTCGGGAAACGGGTAAGTGCAACCGTCGCAGGGCGACACTGGACGGAAAAATCCGGTGATCGCCCGGCGTGGGAGAAAGTGTGGATGCAGGTGTTCGTTTTGGTCAGGTGCGCAGCGGTCGGCCCAGCGACTGTTTAACCCGGTAGGCCAGTTGCCGGCGGGTGATGCCGAGCAGGCGCGCGGCATGGGTGAGGTTGCCCTTGGCTCGCCGCACCGCCAGTTGCAGCAGATGCGCCTCGTGCGCCTGCAGGTCAAAGCCGTCCTGCAGCAGGTCGTCATAGAGACGCTCGAAACGCGCCTGCTGGGCATTGCCGACATGCCCCTCGTGATCGACCGGCGCACCGGGTACCGGCGCCGGATCGAGGCTCGGGAACAAATACCTGACCTCGACTTGCGAGCCCGAAGGCGTGAGCAGCACGGCTCGCTCGATGACGTTCTCCAGTTCGCGCACGTTGCCTGGCCAGTCGTAATCCATGAGGGCCTGCATCGCCCTGTCGCTGACGCCCTGCAGCGTCTTGTGGTAAGCCGGCGAATACTTTTCGAGCAGCACCGACACCAGCACCGGAATGTCCGATTTGCGGTTGCGCAGCGGCGGGATCACCAGCGGGTAGGTCGCCAGGCGATAGTACAGGTCCGCGCGAAAACGCCCGTCGGCGATCGCCTGCTGCAGATCGACGTTGGTCGCGGCCACCAGCCGCACATTGACTTTACGCGGCTTGTCGTCACCCAGCCGCTCCACTTCGCCGGTCTGCAGCACGCGCAGCAACTTGACCTGCGCCGAAGGCGACAGCTCGCCCAGCTCGTCGAGGAACAGCGTGCCGCCGTCGGCGCGCTCGAAACGGCCGGCGCGCGACGCCTGCGCGCCGGTGTAGGCGCCCTTCTGCACGCCAAACAGTTCGGCCTCGATCAGATCGTTGGGGATCGCCGCGCAGTTAACCGCCACGAACGGCTTGTCCGCCCGCGCACTGTTGTCGTGCAGCCACTGGGCGAAGACTTCCTTGCCGACGCCCGTCTCGCCCAAAAGCAGCACGGTGATCGGGCTGTTGGCGGCTTTGCTGAGCAACTCGAAGGCACGGCTGAACGCCGGCGAACTGCCGACCAGCTTGCCCGGTGCCCGCAACTCCACCTGTTGGCTGCGCAGCTTCCAGAGGTTCTGCTGCAGTTCCTCGAAGGGTGTCTGCAGGTCGGCCTGGCAGTAGTCCAGGTCGACATCATCGCCCCAGGCTTCGGCCGGTTTGCCGTCCATGGTGCAGACGGAATCGCCGCAGCAAACGCAGTGGGTTTCGCGAAAAACGATCAGCCGCTTGAAGAAGCGCGACACATAGCCCGACGCATAGCCGGCCATGGTCCAGCAGGCCATGTGCTCGCCGACGCCGAACAGTTGCAGATGCGACTCGGCTTCCCACGAATTGGCGCAGCTGACATCACCGAAGAACGTGCCCTCCTCCCAGTCGATCCGGGCATCGGTGATGGTCGAACGCACCAGCCCCTCGAAGGCATGCAGCTCCGGGCCGATCTTGAACACGTCGTAGGCGTCGCCCTGTCCGTAGAGCTTGTGCGCCAGGTCGGCGTCGCTCTGCCCGGCGGCGAACCCCATGCGAAACAGCAGCCCTTGGGCACGCTTGGGACCAAGCGACTCGAAAAGTTCCTGGCGCAGAGCGCCGAACGCCTTGGCGTGCAGCAGCAGCATCCGGTTTTCGTCGAGCCAGATCTGTCCACTTTGAATGTCGAAGCGCAGCCTTGACCGCAGGTTGAACCGCTCGATCAGAGGTTGCTCGGTCATGTTGTTCTTAAGGCATCCATAGCGTATCGGCCCATGGTTATTGTTATTCCTGTGCAGGCGCTGCGCCTCGTCGGGCGGCTCTGTCGTTTGTATGCGCGCCACCGGAACTTGTCACATGGGCTTTAGTCTAGGCGGCCAGAGCAGCGCACGCCTGTTTGACGGTGGAATAGGCGGCACGCACCAGCGGCACGCAACGCTCGCGCTGCTGATCCAGCGTGCCGTCCTGGGCAGCCCCGAGCAGCGGATCGCGCACCGCACGGTAGGCGAGCAGCGCCTTGTGCAGTTGACCGAGGGCGTTACCGTGTTCGGCACCGCGCATCCGTTCCAGCAGCCCGTCGACCTCGGCATCGAGCCGTTGTATGCGTTGCACATGGGGCAGCATCTGCTCGCGGCTGCGCGCGTTGAGCACCATGATGATATGCGCACGGGTCTCCTCGACGGCCTCAAGCAGCGCGCCGAAGACGTCGCGGTTGACATCGATGCGAGTGGCCAGGCTCTTGAGCTCCACCAGCCCCATCATCAGCTCGCGCAAGCCCTTGTTGCAGTCATTGACCTTGCTGTCCAGCGTGCCGGCCAGCTGCGCAACCACGCTGGAATCATCGAGCAGTTGGCTGGCGCTGCGCGCCTGGCTGCCGGCGTTGTCGGCGATGCCCTGCACCGCGATGACGGTGTCCTGAGCGGTCGCGGCGATCCCGCGCAGCACCTCGGCGGCCGCGGTGGAGCGCGCTACGCCGTCGGCTGTGCCCTGACGGGCGCCCACCAAGCGTTGCTCGAGACTATCGATGCCCCGGACTATCAGCGAAATGATCTCGCCAACGCTGAGCGTCGCGTTGCCGGTACTTTCGGCCAGCTTGCGCACCTCATCGGCGACCACACTGAATCCGCGGCCATGCTCGCCGGCACGCGCCGCCTCGATGGCCGCATTGAGCGCCAGCAGGTTCGTCTGCCCGGCAATGCCCTGAATGATCGCGACGATCTCGCCGATGCGCCCGACCTGCTGGCGCACACCGTCGAACTCTTCGCCCACCGCAGTCACATTGGCCGACAGATCGAGCATCGCACTAGCCACCTGGCGGACCTGCTCGCCGCCGTCGGTAACCTGCTGGCGGGCGCTGGCGCTTGCCTTGGCGAGTCCCTGCGCCTGCTGCAGCGTGGCTCGCGCCTGCCCGGCCATATCCTCGACCCGGCCCATGGAGTCGCGCGCCATGGCCGACTGTTTATCGGCGGTCGCCACCGCCTCGGTGAAACCGGACACCAGCGTGCCGGTGGCCACGGTCAAATCGCAGGCCAGCTTGCTCATGTGCTTGACCGCCTCGACCTTGCCCTGCAGCACCTGCTGCAGCAGATCGAGCGAACGCCGGGCGTCGCCGCCGGCATCCTGCGCATCGTCGAGCAGCGCGCGAATGCCGTCGATACGCGCAGCAATCGCCCGTTCGCGGCACACGCTACCGGCGAGCAGCACCAGCGCCGCCGGCAGCAGCAGCGCAGCCCACAGTCCGCGCACCCCGTATGCGTCCAGCCCGCAGAGAATGGCGATTGCGGCCAGCAGCGAAGTGGCGAGCCAGTCACGAGAGTAGCTGTTCATGCCCATTCTCCTTGTCTACGCCGTCATACGGCCGCGGCGGCTCGCCGACTATGCTCTAACGCGACCGCGCAACCCTTGGGACGAAACAGGAAGTGCGCCAACGCCGGCAGCAGGATCAGCGCGCCGAGCATGTTCCAGACGAACATGAACGCGAGCAGTATGCCCATGTCGGCCTGGAACTTGATCGGCGACCAGACCCAAGTGGCGACGGCGATACCGAGCGTGATGCCGGTCAGCACCACTACCTTGCCAGTGAAGGTCAGCGCCTTGTAGTAGGCCTCGGACAACGAGCGGCCGGCGCGCAGCTGCGCCAGGGTCACGGTCATCACGTATAGCGCGTAGTCCACGCCGATGCCCACGCCGAGGGCGATCACCGGCAGGGTGGCGACCTTGACGCCGATGTTCAGCCAGACCATCAGTGCCTCGCAGAGCACCGAAGTGATCATCAGCGGCACCACGGCGCAGACCACGGCGCGCCACGAGCGGAAGGTGATGAAGGCCAGCACAATCACGGCCGCGTAGACCAGCAATAGCATCTGCACGTTGGCCTTCCTCACCACGATGTTGGTGGCCGCTTCGATGCCGGCGTTGCCTGCCGCGTTGAGGAAGCGGATCTCATCGCTGCCGTAGCGCGCAGCAAAGTCTTCCACTGTGTTGACCACGCTGGTCAGCGTGTCGGCCTTGTGGTCCTTGAGGTAGGTGTAGACGGTCAGCAGGTCGCAGTTCTGGTTGAACATCTCGCGCGGGGCACGGGTAATGATGGCGTTGAGCATGTCCTGCGAGCGCGGCATCTCATACCACTTCATGCTGCCCTCGTTCATCCCGGCGTTGGCCACCTTGGCCAACCCGGCCAGCGAACTGGTGGTTTCCACACCCGGTAGCTGCTGCAGTTCGCGCTCCAGCGCATCTACCGAGCTCAGGGTCCTGTAGTGGGCGCAGGCGTACTGCGGAGTCTTGACCATGACGATGTAGACGTCGCTACTCGCCGCGTAGTTGGCGACCATGAAGGCGTTGTCCTGGTTGTAGCGCGAGTCGGCCCGCAGCTCCGGCGCACCGGGGTCGGTGTCACCAATCTTCAGTTGGAAGCTGAACGCCAGGCCGACCGCGCCGAACACCGCGCCCAGCGCCACCGCCGCACCGGCCCAGGGCATGCGGGTGAACAGGTCGAGGAAAGCCCAGAACGGGTGCTTGCGATGTAGCGGATCGTTGGTCTCCATCCGCTCGGCCTTGAGGCTGCGCCGGGCGGCGACCGGGCTGACGCCGGTGTAGGACAGCAGGATCGGCAGCAGCACCAAATTGGTAAAGATCAACACGGCGACGCCGATGCTGGCGGTGATTGCCAGGTCCTGGATAACCTGGATGTCGATCACCATCAGCACGGCGAAGCCCACGGCGTCGGCCAGCAGCGCAGTGAGGCCGGCGAGGAACAGACGGCGGAAGGTGTAGCGCGCCGCCACCAACTTGTGGGTGCCGCGGCCGACATCCTGCATGATGCCGTTCATCTTCTGCGCGCCATGACTCATGCCAATGGCGAATACCAGGAACGGCACCAGCACCGAGTATGGGTCCAGCTCGTAGCCGAGGGTCGGCAGCAGACCGAGCAGCCAGACCACCGCTACCAGAGAGCAGAACACCACCAGCAGCGTGCTGCGCATGCAGCGGGTGTACCAGTACAGCACCGCAGTGCAAATGACGATGGCAGCGGCGAAGAACACCAGTACCTGGTGCAGGCCGTCGATCAGGTCGCCAACCACCTTGGCGAAGCCGGTTACGTGGATGGCAACCTTGTCTGACTGATACTTGCCGCGCAGCTCCTCGATACGCTGCGACAGCATGTGGTAATCGATGCGCTCGCCTGTTTCGGCGATGCGTTCCTGCAGTGGCACCAGGATGATGCTCGAACGGTAGTTCTCGGCCACCAGCTGACCGATTTCGCCGGAACGCTCGACGTTGATGCGCACCCGCTTGAGACTGTCAGGCGAGCCGTCGTAATCGTCGGGAATCACCGGGCCGCCGTCGAGACCGTCCTCGGTGACGCCAGTCCAGCGTACCGCCGGCGCCCACAGCGATTTCATGTACGGGCGGTCGACGCCGGGTAGCAAGAACACCTCGTCACTGAGTTTGCGCACGGTGTCCAGGTAGTCGCTGTCGAAAATGCTGCCCTCTTTCGCCTCAACGGCAATGCGCAGCGTATTGCCCATGCCGGCCAGCTGCTTGCGGTTCTCCAGGAAGTTGGCAACGTAGGGATGGCTGGTGGGGATCATTTTCTCGAACGCTGCGTTGAGCGACAGGCCGAGCGCCTGATAGCCCAGCACCAGCGTGGTGAACAGGCACAGGCAGACGATGATCAGGCGATTGTTGAACAGCAGGCGCTCGGCCAGGGTCCCGGACTTGCGGTCGAAATTCCTGATGTCACCGATGATCATATCGGTGGGTACGGACGGCATGTGGCTCATCATTGAACTCTCCCTGCAAGTGCAGCGCTCTCGCCTAGTGCAGCCGCCTCGACGCGGGCGAGCCCGCGCGCACCGGCCAGCACCAGCGCGCCATCATGGGTTGGCGCCAGGCTGCTGATGCTGGTGGCCGATGCGCTCGGCAACGCGCTGAAGGTTATGCCGCCATCGGCACTGTGCAGCAGGCGGCCGCCTTCGTCGGCAAGCAGCAAGGCGCCGCCGCCAAGGTTCAGCGCAGCATTTACGGTGGCCGGCTGGCCCAGTTCGACACGCGTCCAGCTGGCACCTCCATCGCTGCTGCGCCAGGCGTTGCCACGCAGGCCGTAGGCCAGCAGCGCATCGCCACCCAGTTCGAGCGCGCCGAAGAAGGTGCCGGTGTAGGGCGTCTGTATCGCAGAAAAGCTCGCACCGGCATCCACCGAGCGGAACAGCGCGCCCTGCTCGCCAGCGATCAGCAGCGCATCACCGTCGATCTGTACCTGATACAGGTGTTTGCCGCGCGGATTGGCGATCTGCCCGACCAGCGAATGCCAACTCTGCCCACCATCCAAGGTATACAGCGCGATGCCGTAGGCGCCGACCACGTAGCCACGCTGTGCATTGGCGAAACGCACGCCGAGAAATGGCTTGTCCGGGCCGTCGCTCACAAGAAATTCCGCGCTGCGCAACGCCGCCTCGGCACCCTCCTCACCCGTATCGGCACGACGCTTGGCGTCATCGCGAATGATCACCGCCGCCTGCCCGCCGTCGAGCTGGCGCACCCAGCTCTCGCCGCCGTCGGCGCTGTGCAGCACCACACCGCTGTGCCCCACCGCCCAGCCTTGGCTGGTGGAAGCGAAGTGCACGTCGGTCAGCGCCACGCTCACCGGAACGCTGCGCGCCTGGCGCCAGCTGCGCCCGGCATCGTCGGAGAGCAGCACGGTGCCCCGCTCGCCAACCGCCACCAGGCGATCACCGGCGCGAGTCACCGCCAATTGCAAGCTGTGCTCAGCCCGCACGCTCTGGCGCGCGGGAAGGTCGAGCAGGTCGGGCACTGTCTGGCCGGTTGCTGCATGAGAGGGGCCTACCAGGCAGACCAGAGAGAAAAGGGCGGCGGCCAGGGCCGTGCGCCGGTGGTGCGGAGTCAACGCGTGCATGGTGCAGTACTCGAATCCGACTCCCGCCTCCACTGCGCCGCCAAGCGTGGCGCCCGCGGGGTGGGAAAGTCATGAGAGGGAACTCCGGCCCCTGCCGGCGGCAGGGGGACCGGGACTACAGCCTGGGGTTTGCGCGGATCAACGCACGCCGTCGGCAGCGACCGCATCACCCGTCCAGTGCATTTCCGGCTTGCGCTCGACGACCCGGAACATGGCTTCGTTGAGCGACTGCGTCGTGCTCATGGTGTTGGCCTGCAGATTAAATATGTGCGCCGGTTTCAGGCCCAGCATCGGCGTAGACGGCAGCACGAACGGGGTGACCTGGGTGGTACGCCAAAGCTTGCCCTCGCTGTCGTAGCCGTCCATGAGCAGGACCATCCAGGAGTCCTCGTCGAAATAGTACTTACGCTTGGCCACCGCATGGCGCTTGCCGCCAGCCACGGTCGCTTCCACTTCCCACACGCGGTGCAGCTCCCAACGCACCTTGTCAGGATTGAGGTGGTGCTGGCCGTAGGCCTCCTCCAGCTTGGCGGTCACCACCTCATTGGCGTTGTACGGCACGTACAGCTCCTTCTTGCCGACCAGCGTCCAGTCGAAGCGGTCGATATGGCCCATCAGCCCCATCACTTCATCGAAGTAATTGGCGCCAGAGGCGACGAAGTCGGGCGTGTCATACGCCACGGTCGGCGCACGACGCACACGGCGCTGACCGACCAGGTACTGCCAGGCCTGACGCGACTGGTCGACGTCAATGCTGTCGCGGAATACCAGCGACTCACCGGCCTTGAACGGTGGTGCGATGGTGGAGAAGCGCTGCAGGAAGTACTCGCCGCTCCACTTATCCGCCGAGCCGTCCTTGTAGTAGTAGGGATACTGGTTGGCCTGGTCGTTCATCGTCGCCAGGGTGCGCGAGCCATCGGCGGTCAGCACGATGTTCTTGAAATTGGCAACATCAGTGGCCTCGTTCTCAACCCGCAGCAGATGGTTCCAGGCCACCTCAACGCCAGCTTTGGGAATCGGGAACGGAATGCCGCCGTAGCAACCCTGCAGCGACTTGCCGTCGTCCTTGGTCTGGCACTGGGTGGCGTTCTTCGCGGTGTTGTCATACACATACTGCGGCGCCGCCGCGGTGCGGTGCGTCGGATAGACGTCGACGCGAAAGCTGTCCGGATACTTCTTCAACAGCGCCTGAGTGCCCTCGGAGAGCTTGTCGGCGTATTGCGCCATGTTCTGCGCGGTGATCTGCGCCAGCGGCTTCTCGTTCGCAAAAGGCTTGACCGGAATATCGCCGACCTTGGCGCCGGCCGCATCCACACCCTGCACGCCGGTCCATGCCGGAATGCTGCCATCGCTGTTGCCAGCCATTTCCCCACCCAGCGGATTGAGCGTCTTGCCCAGGGCCTCCGCTTCAGTGCCGCTCACTGCCGCTTGCGCACAATTGGCAGCCATCAGTACGGCAGCCAGTGCCGCCCACAAAGCCGTTTTCTTATACATTGTCGTTCTCCTCGACTCGGCCATCAGAAGGTGCGTTGCACGGAGAACGACACGAAGTCGCGGTCGCCGTGGAAATTGTTGTAGGAAAGTTCGGGCACCGCAGTGTCGTAGCGGATGATCGAGCCATCCGAGCCGTAGTAGTGGGTGTATCCGACGCTGGCCTGCCAGGTCTTTTGGTATTCGGCCTTCAGCCCGATGCTAACGTTGCCGCCCTTGTTGGCCGGAAACAGCGCGCCGTTGACCGAAGAGCGACCGAACAGGCCGTAGCTCACGCCGATCGGCACCTGCAGATCTAGGCCGGGCGCCACTTGGAAATACTCGGGGGTGAATACGAATTGCAGCGCACCGGCATCGCGGGTCGCCAGTGGATCAAGCTGATCCGGGTTATCGGTGATGCTCAGGCGGCGGTTGAAGGCGAACTCGCCGATGAACGAGGCGCCGTCCCAGATCGGAGACTCCGAAAGCACGGTAATCGCCGACAGGTTCAGATGCATGGTGCGCCCCTTGGGGAACGCAGCATCATCGCTGCCATCGGCACCGGCGCTGGCCGGCACGATCACGGTATTGCCGCTGGCCACCAGGGGCATGTCGTCGCGGAATGACAGTTCGGCGGCGACGTTGGTTTCGCCAATCAGCGTGCTGACGCTGAAGCCGATGGTGCGGATGTCTTCGGCGTAGACCTGCTCGTAGACGCCCGAATCGGGATACAGGTAGAACTGCGGCATCTTGTCGTGGAACTGCGCGGCGTAGATGCCGAATTCGTAGTCGCCCGAACTGATCTTCACCTGCACGCCGCCCTGCCCCGAGTCGCGCGCCTCAATATCGTCGCCTCGCAGCGCCGCGACACCTGGGCCGAGAATCAGCGATTCGCCGCCCTCGTCGACGAAGTCGGCGAAGCTGAAATAGCTGCCAGCGCCGGGCAGGCGGCTCTTGCGCCATTCCAACTGGTAGTAGGCACCGATAGAGACATTGGAATTGATCTGCAGCTGGCCGGCGACCTGACCGACAGGCCGCAGGATTTCCTTGAACTGCGAGTTGGGCACCGACAGCGCCTTGATCAGATCCAGTGAGGTCTGCGCGGCAGCAATGCCGTTGGAGCCGAAGAACAGGCTCTCGCCATAGAGCTGGGTGAAGCGACCGGCCTTGGCGTTGAGACTCATGCCGGCCGGGGCGAAGCTACCGTATACGAAAGCATCGAGCAGCTCGGCCTTGCGTCCGTGGAGCTTCTCGGTGTCTGCGGTGAAGTCGTCGTAGTCGGCGCTGCGCGAGTTGACCAGCGCGCCGCCCAGCGCTCCTGGGTTGTCGTTTGACTGGTTGTAGACGTCGTCGTACCAGGCCGCGCCGCTCAGGCGCAACCCATAGTTGCGTTTGTAACGAAGGTCGAACTCGGAGAGCAGGTCGAGGCGATTGGAAATCAAGCCCTTGCCGAAGTTGAGATCGCCATCGTTGGTGTTGGCCTGCACACCAATGGAGTTATCAGCCACCTCGGAATCTGCGCCGCGCACTCGCCAGGCGGCGCTGTACTTGATGGTGTTGTCCCAGGAAATGCGCAGATCGGGGTTACCAACGTTAATCGGTAGGGCATGGGCAGGCACTGCTGCTGCGGCCCCGGCGAGAGTGCCAGCCACAGCGATAAACAGTTTCTTCAAACGAACCGTGGGTAAACTGGTACTAGGCACCATGTCGTACTCCTGAATTGTTATTGTTAGAAGTAGCTGAACCCACCCTTTATGGCGGTGCTCGCGAGGCAAAAACTAAGGCTCGCCAGGATTACCGTCCAATACTAAAAAAACCTGCCGTCGATACCTTTTAGGCATGGAGAAGGATAATCTGCTGCACTGAACTGCCGTTACGGCGATCGCGCCGTAGCCGCTCAGCCACAGCCCGGAAAAAACACATGGAACTTCGCCACCTGCGCTATTTCATCGCCGTCGCCGAGGAGCGCAATATCGGCCGCGCCGCCGCGCGTCTGCATATCTCGCAGCCGCCGCTGACGCGGCAAATCCAGCAGTTGGAAGATCAACTGGGCGTCCAGCTTTTCAACCGCACGCCACGTGGCATGGAGTTGACACCCGCAGGCGAGCTGCTGCTCGACGAAGCAAAAAATATCAACGCAGTGATCGAACAGGCCACCGAGCGCACACAGCGCGCGGGCCAGGGGAAGTTCGGCCGATTGGATGTGGCCATCTTCGGGTCGGCGATCCTCGACACCATTCCGCGCCTGCTGGTCGACTTCAGAAAGGCCTACCCGGACGTCAAGATCGTGTTGCACAGCATGCAGAAAGACGAACAGCTGGAGGCGCTACGTCAACGTCGTATCGACGTAGGATTCAACAGAATTCTCACGCTTTCTCCAGATATCGCCGCTGAACTGGTCGATACGGAACCTCTGTTTCTAGCCATCCATGAAGACAACCCACTAGCCGATCAGGCAAGCATCGATTTCAACATGCTCGCCGATGAAGCATTAATCCTTTTCCCCACCGGAGGCCGTCCTAGCTTCATCGATAAAGTACTCGGTCTGTGTCAGCAAGCAGGTTTCGTTCCGAAGATTGCCCAAGAGGTTGGCGATGCGGTAACCGCCGTCTCGCTGGTATCGAAGGGGTTCGGGGCAAGCTTCGTAGCAAAATCCACGGTCGCGCTATCGTTGCCAGGACTGACCTACCGCCCCCTGAGAAACGTTCCCGGCAGTACCAAGATTGATCTTTCGTGTATTTATAGACGGGACGATCGATCTCCAATTCTGGCCGCCTTTCTGGAAGTAGTGAAATCAAACAGAAATCGGCGTGAGGCGGCCAACAATGAGTCGCAATCGGGGTGCTGAACACCCGCACGCTCGTAAGCCAATGGCGGACTTTCTGGAGACAGCTCGAGCCGTTCATTGGGCATTTGGGCTTGCCCGATAGAACATAAGCGGATCGCAGGTTTCTCCAATCGAACCGTCGCCCTCGCTTTGAGCGGGGCTTTCGACAGGCACAAAAAAAGCTGCCCTTGGCAGCTTTTTCTGTCCTCCCCTTAATCTCAGGAGAGGTTATGTATGGCGCAGCGGACGGGACTCGAACCCGCGACCCCCGGCGTGACAGGCCGGTATTCTAACCGACTGAACTACCGCTGCGCGTCGGCCGGACTTTCGTCCGTAATCTCACAAAGGTTGGTGGCTGATGACGGGATCGAACCGCCGACCCCCTGCGTGTGATGCAGGTGCTCTCCCAGCTGAGCTAATCAGCCGATCGCCTTGCGAGGCGCGCAATTTACTCACCCCCCTCAGGTAAGTCAACACCAGCGTTGAATTTTTTTAACCGAACCGTGGTCAACTGGTGCTGCCGCATCGCTTTGTAGCCTTGCGTGGGCACGATCCGATCACCGAGTTGTCGGAAACTTCGCGGCGGCATCGTCCAGGCGTTCCAGCAATGCCACGTCTGACAAAGGCCCCGCTCACAGGGAACCGAACAACAGGCGCCACGGAGTATTTCGCTTGTCATTGCCGGGAAAACTACGCAATTACCGTCAACATGCCCCGTTGCTCGCCAGCATCCTGCTCCTCTGCGCCTTCGCCATCTACCTGGCTGCGCAGGTCGAGCAATGGCTGGAAACCACCCGAGCTCCGGTCCCCACTGATGTCTCCGGACGAGACTTCGGCGGCATGGACGGGCCCGACCTGCAACGCCTGGAGATTCTTTTTGGCTCGACCGCACCAGCGGGTGCCTATGCACCCGCTACCGCTCCGAGCGACCTCATCTTGCGCGGCAGCTTCGTTCATCTGGAACCGCAGCGATCGAGCGCCATCATTCAGGTCGAAGGTCAGCCGCCAAGGCTCTACTGGCGCGGTGAGGAGCTGCAGTCAGGGGTAAGCCTGCACAGTGTCTACCCCGACCATGTGGAACTGCTGCGCAACGGCACCGTCGAGGTACTGCGCTTTCCCACGGTGAGCTCGCCCACCTACGTCCCGGATGAGCCCGCCGACATGCCCTATCAGGATGAACAGCCCTACGCCACGCCAGCGGCCGACGACACGCAACAGATGCAGCAACAGATGGATGCCCTGCGCCAGCAGCTGGAAGAAGCCGTGAACCAGCCCGAAACCGAGCCCTCCAACGACCAGCCCATGGAAGACGATTGACCGATGCCGAAGCCTTTCTCGTGCTCAATGCTTGCCCTGCTTGCCGCCGGCCTGCTGGCCTCGCCCCTGCCCCTGATCGCGGCCGAACCCGGTATCGAACCGAGTACGAGCCAGCAGGACGGTTGGACCATCAATCTCAAGGACGCCGATATTCGGGCGTTCATAGACCAGATCAGTCAGCTCAGCGGACAGACTTTCATCGTCGATCCGCGCGTGAAGGGCCAGGTCAGCGTCGTCTCCAATGCGACTCTGTCGCTGAGCGAGGTGTACCAGCTATTCCTCTCGGTAATGGCGACCCATGGATTCAGCGTACTGACCCAGGGCGACGTCGCGCGGGTCGTACCGAACGCCGAGGCGAAAGCCGAAGCCGGCGGCGGGCCGACCGGTGGCGACCAGCTGGAAACTCGCGTGATCCAGGTGCAACATACGTCCGCCGCCGAACTGATACCGCTGATCCGACCGCTCGTTCCGCAGTTCGGCCACCTGGCAGCCGTTTCGTCTGCCAACGCACTGATCATCAGTGACCGTAGCGCCAACATTGCCCGCATACAGGACCTCGTGCGCCAGCTCGATCGAGCCGAAAGCAACGACTACGATGTGCTCAACCTGCGCCATGGCTGGGCCGTCGATATTGCCGAGGTGTTGCGCAACGCGCTGATACGGGGCGAGGGGAAAAGTACTCCGGGCGTACAGATCATCGCCGATTCGCGCACCAACCGCCTGATCTTCATCGGCCCAGGCGAAGCGCGGAGCAAGCTTGCTGCGCTGGCGCAGTCGCTCGACACACCTGCCACCCGCTCGGCCAATACCCGGGTCATTCGTCTGCGCCACAACGACGCCAAGTCGCTGGCCGAGACGCTGGGTGACATCTCCGAAGGCTTGCAGGCCCCGGACACCGGCGAGGCCGCCGTCGGGCGGCCGCAGAACATCCTGATTCGTGCCGATGAAAGCCTGAACGCCCTGGTACTGCTCGCCGAACCCGAGCTGATCGGCACCTTGGAGAGCATCGTCAGGCAACTGGACGTTCCGCGCGCGCAGGTCATGGTGGAAGCCGCCATCGTCGAAGTCTCCGGCGACATCACCGATGCGCTTGGCGTGCAATGGGCAATCGATGCGCGCGGCGGCACGGGCGGAGCGGGCGGCGTCAGCTTCGGCAACACCGGCATCTCAGTCGGCAGCGTGCTCAACGCGATCAGCGAAAACGAGATACCGAGCAATCTGCCGGATGGCGCTATCATCGGGATCGGCACGCGCAGCTTTGGTGCTCTGATCACCGCGCTGTCGTCCAACAGCAAGAGCAATCTGCTTTCGACACCCAGCCTGCTGACGCTGGATAACCAGGAGGCCGAAATCCTCGTCGGCCAGAACGTGCCATTCCAGACAGGCTCCTACACCACCGACTCGGCCGGTGCGAACAATCCCTTCACTACCATCGAGCGTCAGGACATCGGCGTCACGCTCAAGGTCACGCCACACATCAACGAGGGCGCCACCCTGCGCTTGCAGATCGAGCAGGAAATATCCTCGATCGCCCCAAGCGCCAGCCTGACGGCTCAGGCAGTGGATCTGGTGACCAACAAACGCGCGATCAAAAGCACCATCCTCGCCGAGGATGGCCAGGTCATCGTGCTGGGCGGCCTGATTCAGGACGATGTGACCCGCACCAATTCCAGAGTTCCGCTACTGGGCAGCATTCCGCTGCTGGGTGCTCTATTTCGCTCGACACAGGAAACCCATATCAAACGCAACCTGATGGTTTTCCTGCGGCCGACGGTAATCCGCGACCGTGCCGGCCTCGCCGCGCTTTCCGGCAAGAAATACAGCGACATCAGGGTCATCGAGACGGACTCGCAAAGCCCCTCCATCCTGCCGGCCAATCCTGCCCAGCTGTTCGATGGCCAGGGCGAACCGGCACCGGCGATCGACCTGCGCCGGTGAAGCAGCGCCCACCCGCTGCGTGCTCAGCTCGAGGTGGACGAGCTCGAATCACGCAGCGGGCGGACCGCGAAGTCAGAGCGCGGCCAGCCCGCGAGCCAGGTCGGCCTGGAGATCCGCGAGATCCTCGAGGCCGACCGCAACACGAATCAGGCTATCGCTGATTCCGGCAGTCGCCCGGTCTTCCGCGGAAAGCCGGCCATGGGTGGTCGAACCGGGATGGGTGATGGTGGTCTTGCTATCGCCGAGATTGGCGGTGATCGAAATCAGTCGCGTGGCATCGATGAAGCGCCAGGCCGCGTCCTTGCCACCCGCGACCTCGAAGCTGAGTACCGCACCGAAGCCCTTCTGCTGACGCTTGGCCAGCGCGTGCTGCGGATGGCTGGGCAACCCGGCGTAGAACACCCGCTCAATTCCCGGCTGCTGCTCCAGCCACTCGGCAAGCGCCTGTGCGCTGGCACAGTGGGCCTGCATGCGCAGCCGCAGGGTTTCCAGCCCCTTGAGAAAGACCCAGGCGTTGAACGGGCTGAGAGTCGGGCCGGCAGTGCGCAGGAAGCCGACCACTTCCTTCATCTGCTCACTGCGCCCGGCAACGACGCCACCGAGGCAACGCCCCTGCCCATCGATGTACTTGGTCGCGGAATGGATGACGATATCGGCACCAAGCGCCAGCGGTTGCTGCAACACGGGCGTGCAGAAACAATTGTCCACGGCCAGCATCGCGCCCTTGGCGTGGCATAGCTGCGCCAGCGCGGCGATGTCCACCAGTTCGGCAAGCGGATTGGACGGCGACTCGACGAACACCAGCTTGGTGTTGCCCTTGAACGCCCCCTCCCAGGCCGAAAAATCGGTGAGCGGGACGTAGTCGACCTGCACACCGAAGCGTTTGAAGTACTTTTCGAACAGCGAAACGGTGGCACCGAAGACACTGCGCGAAACCAGCACGTGATCGCCTGCCGAGCACAGGCTCATCACCGTGGCGAGAATGGCCGCCATACCGGATGCCGTGGCCACCGCCTGCTCTGCCCCTTCCAGCGCCGCGATGCGTTCTTCGAAGGCACGTACGGTGGGGTTGGTATAGCGTGAATAGACATTGCCCGGCACATCGCCGGCGAAACGCGCGGCGGCATCGGCAGCGCTGCGAAATACGTAGCTGGAGGTGAAGAACAGCGGCTCGCCGTGCTCGGCCTCCGGAGTGCGGCGTTGACCGGCGCGCACGGCAAGGGTGTCGAGCCCGGCGCCGTCAAGATTGCTGTCGAGCCGCCCGGCTTCCCATTCAGTGGTCATAACTCTTACCTCGACCGGCTGCAGCCGAAGCCGCAGCGTCGGCACGAATCAGTTGTTGTAAAGGTCGATGATGGCGCTGACCGCATTGGTCTTGGCCTTGCTCAGGTCATTGCGCGCCTGTTCGATCTTGTGCAGATAGGCTTCGTCGATGTCGCCGGTGACGTAGTTGCCGTCGAATACCGCGCAATCGAAATTGTCGATCTTGACCTTGCCGCCGCCCACCGCGTCGATGAGGTCTTCCAGATCCTGGTAGACCAGCCAGTCGGCACCGATCAGCTCAGCGACTTCTTCGGTGGAGCGATTGTGCGCGATCAGTTCATGGGCGCTTGGCATGTCGATGCCATATACGTTCGGATACCGCACCGCCGGCGCGGCCGAGCAGAAGTAGACGTTCTTCGCACCCGCCTCGCGGGCCATCTGGATGATCTGCTTGCAGGTGGTGCCACGCACGATGGAGTCATCGACCAGCATCACGTTCTTGCCGCGGAACTCCAGATCGATGGCGTTGAGCTTCTGCCGCACAGACTTCTTGCGCGCAGCCTGACCCGGCATGATGAAGGTCCGGCCGATGTAGCGATTCTTGACGAAGCCTTCGCGGAACTTCACCCCCAGGCGGTTGGCCAGCTCCAGAGCCGCCGTGCGGCTGGTGTCCGGAATGGGGATGACCACGTCGATGTCGTGCTCGGGACGCTCGCGCAGGATCTTGTCAGCCAGCTTCTCGCCCATGCGCAGGCGTGCCTTGTACACCGAGACGCCGTCCATCAGGGAGTCGGAACGCGCCAGATAGACGTATTCGAAGATGCAAGGCGCGAGTTTCGGCGCATCCGCACACTGACGCGTGAACAACTTGCCGTCAGTGGTGATATATACCGCTTCGCCCGGCGCAAGATCGCGGATCAGGGTAAAGCCAAGCACGTCCAGCGATACGCTCTCGGAGGCGATCATGTATTCCACGCCTTCGTCGGTGTGACGCTGGCCGAAAACGATCGGGCGAATGGCATTGGGATCGCGGAAACCGACGATGCCATAGCCGGTGACCATTGCCACCACGGCATAACCACCACGGCAACGCTCGTGGACCTTGCTCACAGCAGCGAAGACGTCCTCCTCGGTCGGCTGCAACTTGCCACGCACGGCAAGCTCATGGGCGAACACGTTGAGCAGCACTTCCGAATCGGAATTGGTGTTCACGTGACGCAGGTCCGACTCGTAGATTTCCTTGGTCAGCTGATCGACGTTGGTCAGGTTGCCGTTGTGCGCCAGGGTGATGCCGTACGGCGAGTTGACGTAGAACGGCTGGGCCTCGGCGGAGCTGGAGCTGCCGGCGGTGGGATAACGGATATGCCCGATGCCCATGTTGCCGACCAGCCGCTGCATGTGGCGCTGCTGGAAGACATCGCGCACCAACCCATTGTCCTTGCGCAGAAACAGCCGACCGTCGTGGCTGGTGACGATACCGGCTGCGTCCTGGCCACGGTGCTGCAGTACGGTAAGCGCGTCATACAGCGCCTGATTGACGTTCGACTTACCGACGATGCCGACAATGCCACACATGCAAGGAACCTCTCAGTTATTACAGGCTGTCCGGATACTGCGACACACCGCGCATCCCGTGAAAAAATGACTCAACCTGGGGAGTTGAGCGAGCCGGCGATCCATTGGCCGCTGAGCCCGAGAATGAGATTCTTCGACCAGTCGGCGATCAGTAGAAAATGCGGCAACAATGCCGATTCGCGCCACCAGGGGTCCTGCTGGACGGGCGCCAGGCTTAGCAGCCCGGCAAGCACGACGACCAGAAGCCCACCTCGCGCGGCACCAAACACCATTCCGAGAAAACGATCGGTTCCCGACAGGCCCGTCACCCTGATCAGCTCACCGATCAGGAAATTCACCAGGGCGCCGATCAGGAGAGTCGCCACGAACAGAATCGCGCAAGCGGCAATGACCTGCGCCGACGGCGTGCTGATGTATTCGGCAAGGTGATGAGACAACGCGCCCCCGAACATCCAGGCGACCACGCCGGCGATGATCCAGGTAAGCAGCGAAAGTGCCTCCTTAACGAAGCCACGCTTCAGACTGATCAGGCTGGATATGGCGATGACAGCAGTGATGGCCCAATCGACCCAGGTGAATGCCACGATGTCTTCCGCATAGGGGAAAGGCGGCGCATTTTAGCAGAGGCTGGCCGCCAGGGGTACGCGCCGACAACCGGCGACGGGCCGACAGTAAGACTGCGGCACCAGCGTCGACCGGCGGCGGCTTAGCTGTCTTCAGGCTTGAAGCGCACAACGAATCCGTCGAGCTTCTGCTGGCGCTGCAATACATCACGCAGCCGATTCGCCTCGCTGCGTTCGACCAGCGGCCCGACAAAAACCCGGTTCATGCCGCCAGCAGTACGAATATAGGCGTTGTACCCCTGAGAGCGCAGGGTCTGCTGCAAGCTTTCGGCACTGGCACGATTGGACAGGCTGGCAAGCTGGATCGACCAGCTGACAGGCAGGTTGTTGTCATCCAGCCGCGACTCCGATACGGACGGCTCGACGATCTCAGGCGCGGCAGGCGCAACAGGCTCGCTCGGCTCGGGGGCCTGTGGCGATTCGGCCGGTGCCGCGCCCTGCCAGGCCTGGTCCTCGGCGACCTCGAGGCCCTCCGGCACGGACTTCGGCTCGGGCACCTCCACCGGCTGCACTTCTATCTCCGCCACCACCGGCGCGGGCGGCATGGCTGGCGCATCGACCGTGACATGGCGCAGGTCATCCTCACGATTGAAGAGCATCGGCACGAAAATCACCGCCAGCGCGATCAGTACCAGCGCACCGACCATGCGCTGCAGCAATCCCTTATCCAGCAATGCCATGTCCACTTCCCCCCGCCTGTTGGTCCAGCCACTCAAGCGCCGCTGCCACGCAGTAGAACGATCCGAAGACCAGAACTTCATCAGTGGAATCGGCCTTGGCGCATTGAGCGTCGAGCGCCTGCGCAATGCTCTCATACTGGCTGACAGCAGCACCGCGCTCAAGCAACGCCGCACTCAACTGCTCTGCCGTTTGCGTGCGCGGCGTGGGCAGCGGGGCTACGGCCCAGTCAGCGACGTGCGACTGCAGCGCCCCGACCACACCGGCCAGATCCTTGTCGCTCAACAGACCGAAGACAGCCAGCCGGCGACCGCCGACCGGCCGCCGTGCGAGGTACTGCGCAAGGTAGCTGGCAGCGTGAGGATTGTGACCGACGTCCAGCAGCAGCGAAATGCTGCGACCGTTCGAGACGACCCGCCGGCTGTCCAGCCGACCTGCCACCTGTGTCTGCCGCAGCGCAGTGGCAAGACGACCCGCATCCCACGGCAGCCCCAGCAAGGCATACGCCTGCAGGGCGAGCGCGGCGTTTTCCATGGGCAGAGCCAGAGGCGGCAGCCCATGCAACTGCATCGCCTCGCCTGCCTGACCGACACCACGCCAGTGCCAGGCCTCGGAATCCATCACCAGGTCGAAATCACGCCCCCGCAGGAACAGCGGCACCTTCAGCGATGCGGCGTACTCAAGCAAAGGCGCAGGCACATCCGGGTCGCCACAAAGCGCTGGCTTGCCTGCGCGCAGAATCCCCGCTTTCTCATACGCGACGCTTTCGCGGGTATCACCCAGCCAGTCGGCGTGATCGAGACCGACATTGGTGACCACAGCCAGATCCGAATCCACGATGTTGACGGCGTCGAGACGACCACCAAGCCCTACCTCCAGGATCACGGCATCGAGCCCGGCCCTTTCGAACAACCATAGGGCAGCAAGAGTGCCCACTTCGAAATAGGTCAGCGATACCTCGCCACGGGCGGCATCGACGGCGGCAAATGCTTCGCAGAGCTGCTGGTCGCTGGCGTTCGTACCGTCCAGTTGCACCCGCTCGTTATAGCGCAGCAGGTGTGGCGAACTGTAGACGCCGACCTTGAGACCCTGGGCGCGCAACAGCGAGGCAATGAAGGCGCAGGTGGAACCCTTGCCGTTGGTGCCCGTTACAGTGATCACCAGAGGCGCGGGGCGTCCCAGAGCAAGCCGCGATGCCACCGCACGAACCCTGTCCAGGCCCATGTCGATGGCAGTGGGATGCAACTGCTCCAGATAGGCCAGCCAGTCGGCCAGGCTCCGGGAGGTCATGCAGTGGCCGTTACCTGGGCAGGTTCGACCGGCGCGGGCAGTTTCTGCATCTGCGCCAGCAAACGCGACAGACGTGCGCGCAGCTCGGAGCGAGGAATGATCAGATCGATCGCGCCGTGATCCAGCAGGAACTCACTACGCTGGAAACCTTCCGGCAGCTTCTCCCGTACGGTCTGCTCGATCACCCGCGGACCGGCAAAGCCGATCAGCGCCTTCGGCTCCGCCACGATCACGTCGCCGAGCATCGCCAGGCTGGCGGAAACGCCACCGTAGACCGGGTCAGTCAGCACGGAAATGAACGGCAGGCCCTCTTCGCGCATGCGCGCCAGCACCGCCGAGGTCTTGGCCATCTGCATCAGGGAGATCAGCGCCTCCTGCATCCGCGCACCACCGGAGGCGGAGAAGCACACCAGCGGGCAGCGCTTTTCCAGTGCCACGTTGGCAGCACGGACGAAACGCTCACCGACGATGGCCCCCATCGACCCTCCCATGAAGGAGAACTCGAAGGCGCAGGCAACGACCGGAACGTTGACGACCTTGCCGCTCATGGCGATCAGGGCATCCTTCTCGCCGGTCTGCTTCTGCGCAGCCGAAAGACGATCCTTGTACTTCTTGCTGTCGCGGAACTTGAGGCGGTCGACGGGTTCCAGTTCCGCGGCGATCTCCTCGCGCCCTTCGGCATCGAGGAAAATATCGAGTCGAGTACGGGCATCAATACGCATGTGATGCTGGCACTTGGGGCATACATCGAGCGTCTTTTCCAGCTCAGGACGATACAGTACCGCCTCGCAGGATGGGCACTTGTGCCAGAGGCCTTCGGGTACCGAGCTCTTCTGCGTCTCCGAGCGCATGATCGAAGGGATCAGTTTGTCTACCAGCCAGTTGCTCATGCTCTTGTTCTCCAAAGCTTCAGTCCCGAGCGCACTCGCGCTGCAGGCAGATTCATCGTTGCGACCGGAGGCGTGCAGCCACTCGCCGGTCGCGTAAGCGATGCGCCTTCGGGCGCAGCCGCGAAACTCCGATCTCCGCCCGGAGGAAGAGATCAGCAAACCTGGGTGCTGGCTTTACCAGCGACTCGTTACTGGACGGTCATGGCCGCCCAAGCGTCACATGGCAGAACGCACACCCTCCACGAACGCGGCGACCTTGGCCGGATCCTTGATCCCCTTGCTGAGTTCCACCCCACCACTGACGTCCACGGCATAGGGGCGAACCCGAGCAATGGCCTGTCGAACGTTATCCGCCGTCAGCCCCCCGGCGAGAATCAGTGGCTTGGAGAGCGCTGGTGGAATCAGCGACCAGTCGAAGCACTCTCCAGTACCGCCCGGCACACCTGGCACATAGGCATCAAGGAGGATGGCGCTGGCGTTCGCATAGCGCTCGACCTGAGCTGCAATGCCCTCATCGCCCGCACCTACACGAAGCGCCTTGAACCAGGGGCGATGGAAGCCTTCGCAGTCGGCGGGCGTTTCGTCGCCATGGAACTGCAGCATATCCAGCGGCACAGCATCGAGGATTTCATTTATCTCGCAACGACTGGCGTTGACGAACAATCCGACAGTCGTGACGAAAGGAGGCAGTGCGGCAACAATCGCACGAGCCTGTTGGACGCTGACCGCACGAGGACTCTTGGCGTAAAACACCAGCCCGATGGCATCGGCCCCGGCCATGGCGGCGGTCAGCGCGTCCTCGACGCGTGTGATCCCGCAAATCTTGCTGCGAACGACTGGCAACGGACGTGCACCTATCAAAAGGGAAACCGGATGGTAACAAAAGAGCTGCCACCTGCAAGCGAATAGCCGCAGCGACACAGCTCATCCATCAGCGACGCACGTCTGGCAAGCCGGAAAGAAAGTGCGGGCCGAGATAGCGCCTCGGCAGTTCGAATTCCTCGGGGTAATCGACCTCAACCAGATACAGGCCATAGGGATGCGCGGTAACCCCGCCGGTGCGGCGTATTCGTGACTCGAGTACTTCGGCCGCCCACTCCGGCGGCCGCTCACCGGCACCGATGGTCATGAGTACGCCGGCGAAATTGCGCACCATGTGATGCAGAAAGGCATTGGCCCTGACATCGATAACGATCAGTCGGCCGTACTCGAGCAGTTCTAGATGATGGATGGTCTTGATCGGCGACTTGGCCTGGCACTGCCTCGCCCGAAAGGCACTGAAATCATGAGTACCTACGAAAGCTGCGGCAGCGGCACGCATGCGACCAACGTCCAGCGGCCGATGATTCCAGGTGACTTCTTCCGCCATGTGAGCCGGGCGAATCTGGTCGTTATAGATCACATAGCGATAGCGGCGAGCCATGGCACTGAACCTGGCATCGAAGTGGCCAGGCATCTCCTTCGCCCATGTGACGCTGATATCAGGCGCCAGATTCATGTTCGCGCCCATGACCCACGCATGCATGCTGCGCGAAACTGGCGTATCGAAATGCACCACCTGCCCACAGGCATGCACCAACGCATCGGTTCGCCCGGCACAACTGAGGGTAACAGGAACACCGCCCGCCACCTTGGTCAGCGCGGTTTCCAAGGATTCCTGGATGGACGGCACGCCCGCGCGCTGACGCTGAAACCCACGATAGCGGGATCCCTTGTATTCAACGCCAAGCGCAATTCTGGAGACGCCAACGGCAGCCGTGTCGGCTGCCGTTTCGGATACTGCCTGGTTCATGGTCAGGCTAGTTTGGCGAGCATTTCTCGCGCCTCTTGCTGTTGCACATCGCTACCCTCGCTGATCACCTCATCGAGAATGTCGCGCGCGCCTTCGGCATCGCCCATATCGATATAGGCTCTGGCCAGATCCAGCTTGGTAGTAGCTTCATCGGTATCGGAGAAGAAATCGAAATCCTCTTCCAGCGCACCATCAGCATCGGACTCTGCCAGATCGGCCATGGGGGTAGACACAGGCTCATCCAGGTCCTTGGACAGGTCTTCCAGCTCGGCTTCGACTTCGTCCAACTGGTTGGCAAAGCCGTCCGGACGTGCCGCAGGTTCCAGTTCCAGCTCCGGTTCATCCAGCGAAATATCGAAGTCTTCAGGCAGCGTCTCAGACTCGGCGGCCGGCTCGGCCAGCTCCAAATCAAGCTCATCGCTATCGACCGCAACAGGCGTAGAGGCCGGCGTCTCATCGAAGTCCAGGGAAAAATCATCCTCTGCTACGGTGCCGTCGGAACTGCTTTCCAGATCAAAGGAGAAGTCCGCAAGCTCGTCCTGCTGAGCCTCCGGCAGGCCATTTTCTTCTTCCGATCCGAGGGAAAAATCACTGGTTGCCGGCTGAGCCACAGGCTTCGCTTCGTCGGCTTCGTCCAGCATGAGCTCATCGAAATTCAGCGGTTCATCTACGGAAGATGCAGCCGGGCGTTCATCGTCCAGATCGATATCCAGATCATCCAGGCTGAGGTCGAACTCATCGTCCAGGTCCTGGCCGGCAGCCGGAGCGGTCGGCTCGTCAAGTTGCAGGTCATCGAGATTGAAGCTGTCCATGTCCATTTGCGCCACTGCCGCACTTGCCGCAGCGCCACCAACGGCTGCCGCCATCGCCGGATATTTTTGCTTCAACTGCTCGACTTCGGCAGCAGCACCACCGATTTCGCGCAGCTCGGCCTCCTCCCGCGCAAAACCATCCCGGTCGCCAAGCTCTGCATAAACCTCCATGAGCTTCAAGCGCAGATCGCTACGCTGGGGTTCATCGTTGAGGGCGTTCTGCAGAAGCTCCGCCGCCTGATTGAAGCGACCGTAGGCAATATAGATATCCGCTTCGGCCAACGCATCGCCCGGCGTAGCGTTCAATTCATTTGATGCAGGCGCAGATGCAGTGGCTGCCTGGGCAAAAACCGACTCATCGGGTTGCCCCTGGTCAATGTCGTCGAATGCAGGCGCTTCGACCCGGAAGTCGTCGGCCTCGTCATCCGCCAGCAGCCTTTCCTGCAACTCCGCCTCTTTCATTGCATTTCGCCGTGACAATGCCATCAGGCCAACCAGCAGCAACAGCAACGCACTTCCGCCTACCACGCCGAGCAGCAGCGTGTTCGACAAAAGATCATCTACCAGGCCCCTCGATGCTGGCTCGACCGCAGGCGCAGCGGGCTCGGCCGCAGGCTTGGTGGAGGGCTGATCCACTGGCGCTGGCGCCGCGGCCGAAGCCGCTTCGTCGCTGGCGCCTGCATCGGCCTTCGGCTCAGGCGCAACACTGTCATCGGTACCCTGTACCGCATCGTCATCGGCGGCTCCAGGCTGCGCCGCAACAGGAGAGGCTTCGTTAGCCGCCGGCACCTGGCCGCCAGCAGCCAGTTGCGCCTGGAGCTTGGCCAGTTGGTCATCCTTGAGCTGCATCAGACGTTGCAACTTATCCAGCTGGCCCTGCAAATCATTCAGACGATCCTTCAGCTCATCATTCTCGCGACGGCTGGAATCCAGACTTTCCTGAGTCACCGCAAGCTTGTCGCGCAGCGCCTTGCCGCCGTCGGCAGAGCCGGTGTCAGAACCCTCTGTCGACTTGCCTGCATCGGCCGCAACGAGACGCAGACTGTCGCCGGAATCGCTACGGGACGGCGCCGCACCCGCTTCCGTACGACGTGTGGCGTCCAGTTGGCGAGCACCTGCAAGCGCACCGCTGCGCCCCTGGCGCCAGGCGGCATTCTGCTGGGCGACCTGACTGATCGCTTCAGCCTGAGAGCGACTGGCAATCTGCTCGGCCTCGGGCAACCGCAGTACCTGTCCGCTTTTCATGCGATTGATATTGCCGCCGATGAAGGCATCCGGATTGAGATCCTGAATCGCCAACATCGTCTGATGCACTGTTCCGCCACGACGATTGCGCTCAGCGATTTCCCAGAGCGTATCGCGTGTGGATGTCCGGTACTCGCCGCCGGTTGAAGCGGCAGTTGCAGCCGTAACCCCTGCAGAAGGTGCTGCAGAAGGCGCTACAGATGGACGCGCGGGAGTGGAGCGAACGGGCTCCAAGGGGCGGGGCGACGCGGAAATCGGCAACTGAGGGGCAGCTGCGGCGGCCGTCTCCGGAGAGTAGAGCGGCGGATCGAGAAGCAGCGTGTATTCGCGAAGCAGGCGCCCATTGGGCCACAACACCTCTACGAGAAAGTTGAGATAGGGCTCGCGAACCGGCTTGCTGGAGGAAACCTGAATGACACTCTTGCCATCGGCTCGCAATACCGGCGTGAATTTCAGGTCCGTGAGGAAATACTGGCGATCAATACCGGCACGATTGAAATCTTCAAGCGATGCGAGAGTCGGAATGACTTCCCCCGGGGCCAGACTTTTGGCATCCAGCAGTTCGATTTCCGCGATCAGCGGTTGATTCAATGACGACTGAAGCGTGACCTCTCCCAGCCCAAGCGCATGGGCCATTTCTGTAGTCAGCGCGGTAGCAGCCGCGATTGCCAGCACCAGATTGCGAACCCGAACCATTATTTAATCCCTTGTTTATCTTTTTCTCGTATTACGAGAGGGTCTTATGTCACTGCCCGTACCACCTGCGGTGGCTCCCCATCAGCGATAAGCCGTCCAGCGCCTAGGCTAGAAATAATCTTTGAATTAGCGGTAAGTATCTTTTACAGATACTCTTTTATCAACAATTCACCAGACTGCACAGCATTCAGCGCCGCGCCTTTTCGCACGTTATCAGACACAATCCACAAATTGACTTCACGCATGTCGCCGATGCCACGACGCAGCCTGCCGAGGTACACGACATCCTGCCCGACCGCGTCGCCAACAGCCGTTGGATAATCGCCGCTCTCGATCAGCTCCAGCCCTTGCGCCGCCTCCATCGCGGCATCCAGCGCGTGCGGATTCACATCTACGCTCGTCTGCAATGACACGACGAGGCTCTCACCAAAGAAGACCGGCGCCTGGATGAACGAAACCGTCACGGACAACTCGGGAAGACCGAGCAACTGCCGCAGCTCCTCGACCAGACGACGTTCCTGTCGCGTATAACCCTGCGCATCGACATCCTCCGTCTGCGCGAGCATGTTGAACGCGACCTGGCGACCGAACAGGCGCGGCTCCAGCGGCCGCGCATTGAGCAACTCGGTGGTCTGCCGCGCGAGCTCCTTCACGCCCGGCCTGCCGCGGCTGGAAACCGGAAGACATGCGGTGGCAGTGACACGCAGCAATCCGAACTGTCGCTGGATGGGTGCCAGTGCGATCGCCAGCGCGACGCTCTCCGGCAACGGACTGGCAATGCAGCGGATATCCGGCATCGTCTCTATCAGTCCGCCATTCACCTCAGGCACCAGACAGGGTTGATGCTCCACGGGTAACGAACCGGACAGGTCCACGATCAGGCATCCGGCCGCCTCGGCGCGCGCGCGGCAGTCGGCGGTCGAGTCCTGGCTGTCGACGAGAAATACCAGCTGCACGCGAGCGAAATCCAGCCGGCCCGCATCGCCAACACGCAGGTTCCGCCCCTTGAATGGCAGCGTCTGGCCGACGCCCTCGCCGTCATCGAGCAAGTGCAGCTCGGCAATCGGAAACGCGCGCTCCTCGAGCACCTCGACCAGCGCCTCACCTACCAGGCTGACCGCACCAACAACCGCAACACTTAAATCCGTAGTCATCGCCACCTCCGAAACATCAAGGACCGGCACTGTAGCGAAATGGCGGCTCGCTGCAAGCAGCGCTGCCGAGCGGCACCCATACAAACGAAAACGCCGCGAACAAGTCGCGGCGTTTTTGGCCTGTCAGCGAATATGCATCAACGTTCCAGCAGGATGCGAAGCATACGACGCAGCGGCTCGGCAGCCCCCCACAGCAGCTGGTCACCTACGGTGAACGCGCCCAGGTAGTGCGAGCCCATGTTGAGCTTGCGCAGACGCCCCACCGGCACGCTCAGGGTGCCGGTAACCGCCGCAGGGCTGAGGTCCTGCATGCTGGCGTCACGGTGATTCGGTACCAGCTTGACCCAGGGGTTGTGCTGACTGATCAAGCCTTCGATGTCCGAAATCGGCACATCCTTGTTCAGTTTGATGGTCAGCGCCTGGCTGTGGCAGCGCATGGCACCGACGCGAACGCAGATACCGTCGACTGGAATCGGGTTCTTGAACCGACCGAGGATCTTGTTGGTTTCAGCCTGCGCCTTCCACTCTTCTCGGCTCTGTCCGTTGGGCAGTTCCTTGTCAATGTAGGGAATCAGGCTACCGGCCAGCGGCACGCCGAAATTGTCCACCGGGAAGGCTTCGCTGCGCTGGATTTCGGCGACCTTGCGGTCGATATCCAGGATCGCACTGGCGGGGTTGGCCAGGTCATCGGCCACGGCCGCATTGATGGCACCCATCTGCTTGATCAGCTCGCGCATGTTCTGCGCGCCGGCGCCGGATGCAGCCTGGTAGGTCATCGCGCTCATCCACTCCACCAGACCAGCTTCGAACAGGCCGCCAAGGCCCATCAGCGCCAGACTGACGGTGCAGTTGCCACCGATGTAGTTCTTGGTACCGGCATCCAGCTGATGGTCGATCACGCGGCGGTTCACCGGATCGAGCACGATCACTGCATCGTCCTGCATGCGCAGCGACGAGGCGGCATCGATCCAGTAGCCCTGCCAGCCGGCTTCGCGCAGCTTGGGGAAGACCTCGTTGGTGTAGTCGCCGCCCTGGCAGGTCAGGATCACATCGAGGCCTTTCAGCTCGTCGATGCTGTAGGCGTCCTTCAGCGTAGCGGTTTCCTTGCCAATATCGGGGCCCTGGCCGCCGACGTTGGAGGTGGTGAAGAACACTGGCTCGATCAGGTCGAAGTCCCGCTCTTCCAGCATCCGCTGCATGAGCACGGAACCGACCATACCGCGCCAACCGATCAGACCTACACGTTTCATCGCAACTACACCTATAGAAAAAGTGGCCCGCGCAAATAAAGGCGGGCCAGAAGATTACAACTTCGCGAGGGCCGCGACTACCGCATCGCCCATCGCCTGAGTACCGACTTTGCTACAACCTTCGGACCAGATGTCTCCGGTACGCAGGCCTTGGTCGAGCACGTCGCTGACGGCTCGTTCGATGGCATCGGCCGCCGCCACCTGATTGAAGCTGTAACGCAGCATCATCGAGACGGAAAGGATGGTGGCCAACGGGTTGGCGATGCCCTGTCCGGCGATGTCCGGCGCCGAGCCGTGACACGGCTCGTACATGCCCTTGTTGCCTGCATCCAGCGAGGCGGACGGCAGCATGCCGATGGAGCCGGTCAACATGGACGCCTCGTCGGAAAGGATGTCGCCGAACATGTTATCGGTGACGATCACGTCGAACTGCTTGGGCGCACGCACCAGTTGCATGGCCGCATTGTCGACGTACATGTGGCTCAGCTCGACCTCGGGGTAGTCCTTGGCGACTTCCTCGACCACCGCACGCCACAGCTGGCTGGACGCCAGTACGTTGGCCTTGTCCACCGAGCAGAGCTTCTTGTTGCGCACCATCGCCATGTCGAAGCCGACCTTGGCGATACGGCGGATCTCGCCTTCGCTGTACGGCAGCGTGTCGTACGCCATGCGCTCGCCGCTCTCCAGCACCTTGCTCTCGCGCGGCTGGCCGAAGTAGATCCCGCCAGTCAGCTCACGCACGATGAGGATGTCCAGCCCTGCGACGATCTCAGGCTTGAGCGACGAAGCCTCGGCCAGCTGCGGATAGAGCAGCGCCGGGCGCAGGTTGCCGAACAGACCCAACTGCGAGCGAATTTTCAGCAGGCCGCGCTCCGGGCGGATGGCCGGATCGATGCTGTCCCACTTCGGCCCGCCAACTGCACCAAGCAGGATGGCATCGGCAGCACGGGCCCGCTCGAGGGTTTCGTCCGCCAGCGGTACGCCATACTTGTCGACCGCCGCACCACCCAGCTCGTCGTAGCTCAACTCGAAGCCCAGACCGAACTTGTCATTGGCCAACTGCAGGACCTTGACCGCCTCGGCCATGATTTCCGGGCCGATGCCATCGCCGGGGAGAACCAGAATCTGTTTGGACATTTCCTATTCCTTAACAAGGGAGTCACATCGAGGCCGCGGTGTACCGGCGGGCTGAAGCCCGCCTACCTGTCATTCAGCCTTCAGCCTCAGGCTTTGTTGTTTTGCTAAGTAGCACCGAGCATCCAGGGGCCACAGCGAAACCAGATCTTCCGCAGGGTGGGCTTCAGCCAACCTGCGATTCCGGCCCGTAGCGGTGGGCTGAAGCCCACCCTACTCTTCTTTCAGCTTACTTGATCGCGCCGAACAGCCAGGGCTGGCTCTGCTGGTGACGGGCCTCGAAGGCCTTGATGGCCTCGGCATCCTGCAGCGTCAGGCCGATGTCGTCGAGTCCGTTGAGCAGGCAGTGCTTGCGGAAGGCATCGACTTCAAAGCCGTACTGCTTGCCGTCCGGCCGGGTCACGACCTGCGCGGCGAGATCCACGGTCAGTTGGTAGCCTTCGTTGGCTTCGGCCTGTGCGAACAGCTCATCGACCTCCTCTTCCTTCAGCACGATCGGCAGCAGGCCGTTCTTGAAGCTGTTGTTGTAGAAGATGTCGGCAAAGCTCGGCGCGATGATCGTACGGAAGCCGTACTCCTCCAGGGCCCACGGCGCGTGCTCGCGGGAGGAGCCGCAACCGAAGTTTTCCCGCGCCAGCAGCACGCTGGCGCCCTGGTAGCGGGGGAAGTTCAGTACGAATTCCTGGTTGACCGGACGCTGCGAGCTATCCTGGTTCGGCTGACCGACATCCAGGTAGCGCCATTCGTCGAACAGGTTCGGACCGAAGCCGGTGCGCTTGATCGACTTGAGGAACTGCTTGGGAATGATCTGATCGGTATCGACGTTTGCACGATCCAGCGGGCAGACCAGGCCGGTGTGTTGGGTAAAGGCTTTCATTCGTTATCTCCTCAGGCCTGGACCAGTTCGCGTACATCGATGAAATGACCGGTCACCGCAGCAGCAGCAGCCATGGCCGGGCTGACCAGATGGGTGCGTCCACCGGCACCCTGGCGCCCTTCGAAGTTGCGGTTGGAGGTCGAGGCGCAATGCTCGCCGCTGCCCAGCTTGTCCGGGTTCATCGCCAGGCACATGGAACAACCCGGTTCGCGCCACTCGAAGCCAGCCTCGACGAAGATCTTGTCCAGCCCTTCAGCCTCGGCCTGCTGCTTCACCAGACCGGAGCCCGGCACCACCATCGCCTGCTTGACGTTCGCGGCGACCTTTCGGCCCTTGGCGACCTCAGCCGCGGCACGCAGATCCTCGATCCGCGAGTTGGTGCAGGAACCAATGAACACGCGGTCCAGCTTGATCTGGGTGATCGGCTGATTGGCCGCCAGGCCCATGTACTTCAGCGCACGCACGATGGAATCGCGCTTGACCGGATCGGCTTCGACAGCGGGGTCCGGCACGTTCTGATCGACGGCCAGCACCATCTCCGGCGAAGTGCCCCAGCTGACCTGCGGCTTGATGTCCTCGGCCTTGAGCTCGACCACGGTGTCGAACAACGCATCCTCATCGGAGACCAGCCCCTTCCACAATTCGACGGCCTTGTCCCAGTCGTCGCCCTTCGGCGCGAACGGGCGGCCTTCGACATAGGCGATGGTCTTTTCGTCGACCGCCACCATGCCTACGCGGGCACCGGCTTCGATGGACATGTTGCAGATGGTCATGCGCCCTTCCATGGACAGCTCGCGAATCGCGCTGCCAGCGAATTCCAGGGCATGGCCATTGCCGCCGGCGGTGCCGATCTTGCCGATGACCGCCAACACGATGTCCTTCGCGGTGACGCCGAACGGCAGCTTGCCTTCGACACGCACCTGCATGCTCTTCATCTTCTTGGCTACCAGGCACTGGGTGGCGAGCACGTGCTCGACCTCGGAGGTGCCGATACCATGGGCCAGCGCACCAAATGCGCCATGGGTCGAGGTATGCGAGTCACCGCAAACCACGGTCATGCCGGGCAATGTCGCGCCCTGCTCCGGGCCGATGACGTGGACGATGCCCTGACGCACGTCGTTCATCTTGAATTCGAGGATGCCGAAATCGTCGCAGTTCTCGTCCAGCGTCTGCACCTGGATGCGCGAGACCTCGTCGGCAATGGCCTCCAGACCGCCCTGGCGCTCGCCCCTGGTGGTCGGCACGTTGTGGTCCGGGGTAGCGATATTGGCGTCGATGCGCCATGGCTTGCGATTGGCCAGGCGCAGACCCTCGAACGCTTGCGGCGAGGTCACTTCATGCAGGATGTGGCGATCGATGTAGATCAGCGACGAACCATCGTCGCGACGTTTCACCTCGTGCATTTCCCAGAGCTTGTCGTAGAGCGTCTTGCCGGCCATCGGACTTTTCCTCATCTGCTTTCTATGCGGGGCGAATAGCCCTTGCGCTTATGGGGACGATGCTAGGGACTTGCATCGAATTACTCAAATTCATATTTTTCATCCTAAGCATTCCTCACAGGAATCTCCATTAACACCGGATAGAGATCGTTCATGGACCTGGCCAACCTCAATGCCTTCATCGCTGTCGCGGAAACCCACAGCTTTTCCCTGGCCGCCGAACGGCTGCACCTGACTCAGCCGGCGGTCAGCAAACGCATCGCCGCATTGGAATCGCAGCTGGACGTGCGCCTGTTCGACCGGCTCGGCCGCGAGATTGGCCTGACCGAGGCAGGGAGAGCGCTGCTGCCGCGGGCCTATCAGATCCTGAACGTACTGGACGATACCCGCCGCGCCTTGACCAACCTCAACGGCGACATTGGCGGCCGGCTGAGCCTGGCGACCAGCCATCACATCGGCCTGCACCGCCTGCCGCCCCTGCTGCGGGCATTCACCCGCGCGCATCCGCAGGTCAGCCTGGATATCCGCTTTCTCGATTCGGAAGTGGCCTACGACGAGGTGCTGCATGGCCGTGCCGAGCTGGCCGTGATCACCCTGGCGCCGCAAACCGCCGAGCCGGTGATGGCAGTAAAGGTCTGGGACGACCCACTGGATTTCGTCGTTGCCCCCGAACATCCATTGGCCAGCAAGCCGAATATCACCCTGGCGGATGTCGCTGGCCATCCGGCGGTATTCCCCGGCGGCAATACCTTCACCCACCATATCGCCCAGCGCCTGTTCGAGCGCGAGGGGCTGACGCCCAATATCACCATGAGCACCAACTATATGGAGACCATCAAGATGATGGTCTCCATCGGCATAGCCTGGAGCGTGCTACCGCGCCGCATGCTCGACGAACAGGTAGTCAGCCTGCCTCTGCCAGGCATTCAGCTAACCCGGCAACTCGGCTACATCCTGCACAGGGAACGCACCCTGTCCAATGCGGCCAGGGCCTTCATGGCGCTGCTGGATGCCGAACGCGGTGAATGACCAGACGATACAACTACAAGAAAGGGCGCCCCATGGCGCCCTTCTCTTCGTTGCAGATCAACCCTCCAGCGCGGGTCGCTGGTCGGCATTGATCGGGATGCGCCTGGGCCTGGCCTCTTCCGGCACGACGCGCACCAGGTCGATATTGAGCAGGCCACTGCTCAGCGCAGCGGCTTTCACCTCGATGTGGTCGGCCAGCCGGAACGACAGCTTGAACGCCCGCTGAGCGATGCCCTGATGCAGATAGGTGATGTTCTCGGCCTCGCTTTCGCGGCGACCGCCACTGATGGTCAACACACTTCGCTCCACCTGCAGATCGAGGTCGGACTCCTCGAAGCCTGCGGCTGCAACCACGATGCGATACTGGTCGTCACCGTGTTTCTCGATGTTATAGGGTGGATACGAACTGCCGGTGTCGTTGCGCAGGGCGGACTCGAACAGGTCATTGAAACGATCGAAGCCCACGGATTGCCGGAACAGAGGGGCCATGGGGAACGAACTCATGATAAAACCTCCTGAAATCAGCGAGTTGAAACAGACGGGACCCGAGTTCAGCATCCCGCTGAGCCCTAGATAGGAACCGTTCTGCAGATTTCAAGGCACAAAAAATGAGCCTGCCGACGAGAGGTAACACCATGTCCAGAGTCATGCTGATCACAGGTGCCAGCCGTGGTATCGGCGCCGCCACCGCACGGCTGGCGGCCCGCCAGGGTTATGCACTGTGCCTCAACTACCACCAACGCGAAGACGCGGCGAACCAGGTGCTCGAACAGGTCCGAGCAGCCGGCGCGGCAGCGATCACGATCAAGGCCGATGTCGCCGACGAAGAGCAGGTGCTGGGCATGTTCGACGTCATCGACCGGGAATTCGGCCGTCTGGACGTGCTGGTCAACAACGCCGGCATGCTGGAACGGCAGATGCGCCTGGAGCAGATGGACGTTGCACGCTGGAGCCGCGTTTTGGGTGCCAATGTGATCGGCAGTTTCCTGTGCGCGCGCGAAGCGATCAAGCGCATGTCCACACTCCATGGCGGCCTGGGTGGTTCGATCATCAACCTGTCCTCGATCGCCGCGCGGCTCGGCGCGCCGGGTGAGTACATCGACTATGCCGCGGCCAAGGGCGCCATCGACAGCATGACCCTGGGCCTGGCCAAGGAAGTGGCCAGCGAAGGCATTCGCGTGAACGCAGTGCGGCCGGGCGTGATTCATACCGACATCCACGCCAGTGGCGGCGAGCCAAACCGTATCGAGCGGGTCAAGGCCAGCGTACCCATGGGACGTGGCGGTCAGGCTGAAGAGATCGCCGAAGCCATACTCTGGCTGGCCAGCGAGCAGGCCAGCTACACCAGCGGCGCCTTGCTGGATGTCAGCGGCGGACGCTGATCGCAGCTAGCCCAGCGCGGTGACTCGAGCGCTACAGGTATCGACACCCAGCATCGCGTCGATTCGAGCGCAATCGCTCTCACGCCGCAAGGCAGCAAACAGCGTCACCGCCTCGGGATAGTTGCGCGTCAGCAAGGCAAGCCACTGCTTGAGCCTGCCGGGCGCGTAGCGCGGTGCGATCTTGCCGCGCGCCTGCTGCCAGAAGTCCACCAGCGCGGGCTGGAACTCTGCCCAGCTCATCTCGGCGATGTTTTGCCCCTGTTCAGCGGCGGCGATCTGCCGTGCCAGGTCGGGTCGCGAAACCAGTCCGCGACCCAGCATGATGTTCTCCGCGCCGCTGACTTCTCGACAACGACGCCAGTCATCCAGCGACCAGATATCGCCATTGGCATACACCGGCACGGCGACGATTTCCTGCACCCGGGCTATCCATTCCCAATGGGCTGGGGGCTTGTAGCCCTCGACTTTGGTACGTGCATGCACTACCAGTTGTTCTGCTCCGCCAGCCGTCAGGGCCCGTGCGCAATCGAGTGCGCCGTCCGGGCTGTCGAAGCCCAGGCGCATCTTGGCGGTCACCGGGATATGCGCCGGTACCGCCCGCCGCACCTCACAGAGTATGCGATGCAGCAGCTCCGGCTCCTTCAGCAGGATCGCGCCACCGCGCGACTTGTTCACCGTCTTCGCCGGACAGCCGAAGTTGAGGTCGATGGCCGGCGCGCCCAGAGCGCAGGCGTAGGCAGCGTTATCTGCCAGGCAGATGGGATCGGAGCCAAGCAACTGGACTCGCACCGGAGTACCCGCATCGGTGACAGCCCCCGCCTGCAACTCAGGCGCCAGCTTGCGAAAACTGCTCTGCGGCAGCAGCCGATCGGAGACGCGGATGAATTCGGTCACGCACCAGTCGATACCGCCCATACGGGTCAGAACGTCGCGAAGAATTTCGTCGACCAACCCTTCCATGGGTGCCAAAGCGATCTGCATATCAAGCCAATAGGTGATGAAAGCCGGCATTGTACGGATGCCTGACACCTTTATGAATCACGCATGTCTTGATGACCGACTTCCGTGACGCCAGGTTAGCGGTATCCATGGCGACCTTCGCTTCACGCCGACTGATGCCCAACGCGGGCCGGCGTCAATCATTGTGCTTTTCCAGCCTGGGGCGGCGGCGATGCTCCATGTCGGTTTCGTTGCCGCCATGCCCCGACTCGGTCTGCTGGTTGTCGAGCGGCCTGGCTTGTGCGCCGTCCGGCTCTGCCTGGGTCGCCTGTCCGTCCCGGTCACGCTCGATGTAGTCGATACCGTTGCCGGTCCCCATCGAGCCGTTGCCGGCTGCGCCGCGGTCTGGCGCACCGGTGTTCTGCGCAAGCAGCCCTTCGTCAACGGCAAGCTCTACGCCATGCGCAGCCGCTGTCGAAACGAGCGCTGCAAGAATTACAACCAGCTGAATATGCATTTCCGACTCCTCCGCCTGCCCCCTCGCTGTAGGCAGTACCTCGGCCAAAGAGTGCAGCATCACCGACCGATGGCCAGCCGGAACCGCTTGCGGTCGACAGGGTCACAACCACAAGGACGATATTCAGATGGCACAGGGGGAGCACCAAATGGAACTTGCGCTGATACTCGCGATGATGATCCTCGGCTGGATCTCGGTGGCGCTCGCGATGCTGTGGGGCATGTTGCGGATCGCACGCCGGCATCCTCCTCGGCAAAGGATCATACAGCCGCCGCATGGGACCATCGGCCCCGTCGAGCCGCCTTCGTCATGCCGTGCCTGACGAAATAATCAGCGAATCCGAATTTAAACCGTGACAGCGACAGTGAAAGCTGTAGAATGCGCATCGCGGGATGGAGCAGTCTGGTAGCTCGTCGGGCTCATAACCCGAAGGTCGTCGGTTCAAATCCGGCTCCCGCAACCAATTCGAAAGGCCACTCAAGCGAGTGGCCTTTTTCGTTTGGACGGTTAGTTCGCCTGCCTCGGTTCGTCTCCAGAGGCAGCCTCAGCCCTCTAAGCTTTTGAATAAAAATGTGTTTTTCCGCAAAGCCGTTGACATTGAGCATTCGCTCTGTAGAATGCGCCCCACAGACGCGGGATGGAGCAGTCTGGTAGCTCGTCGGGCTCATAACCCGAAGGTCGTCGGTTCAAATCCGGCTCCCGCAACCAAATCACGAAAAGGCCACTCGAATGAGTGGCCTTTTTCGTTTCAGTCATCCCGGATGACCGTCTTCCCCCCCTCCTTGAGAGCAGCCCTCTGCCCAACCGAATTAATTCGCGGCAGAATTAAATCGTTCCGCTGCAATAAAATTCATTTATGAAGGTCTCGGAGCAGCATCAACTGACACAATTGCGTGATCCTGGCTTATTCGGACTGGCGCTAATTGACGAGACAACTATAACGCTCCATGCAGCCGCCTCACCCTGACGTGAAATCTACTTCCCCATTCAGATCAATTATTTAGCATCGCCAATCAACCCGCCCCGGATTGGTTCAATATTTTTTTGGCTCCCCCGCTTGACTTCACTTACGTTATGACGGATATCTATTCGCAACAGGGAGCAACAGGTTACAAAGCAGTTTAAGACCAACCGGACAGGTCAAGTTTTGTGACGCAAGGTTTAAATCCTCTGCCTGAATAGCGGCAACCTCCAATAATATTGGAGCGGCTTTGTTCGCCATTCGATCCCGAAAAGGTCGCTGGAAAGTATTCCGGAGGGCGGTAGCTTTGCCCAAGGAAAAACCACACTCCTCTGGATTCGCCGGCCTCAGCCAGTTGATACCCGTTAATCAGCAGTTATAAGAGCCGTACTCACACCGTCTTTTTATTAAGTCGATGGCGGTAGCTTGTCTAAATAAAGCGACAGCGCTCGATCAATAGCGCCAAGTTATCCGCTACTTGAAGCAGCCTAACTTAACCAGACCGTTCATCGACTATATATTCAACTACCGAATTGTTTCGCCTAGCAAAAAGCTCAGGGAGAACCATCATGTCGTCTATATTCAACAGACTGGAAGAGCAGGACAAATCGCTGATAGCCAGACAAATTGATCAACAAGGCTACGCATGCTTACCCAACTTTCTCGACGAAGCTCAGTTAGTTCAACTTCGCGAACAAGTGAGCGAGCAAGCCCACCAGCACAAAGGCGAATACTTCGCGCATCACGACGGGGAACAGGTCGCCGCCTCATTGCTCGCAGTATTGAGCGCGGAGCCTAAATTCCAGGCTCTATTGGCCGACGTGTACCGCATGGGAGCGGGCAAACCCGCACACAGCAATCGAATCTATCGGGTAATGCGCTGCGTGCAGGGTCAAACCGGCCGCCGGGAGTCGAACTGCTTCCACTACGACGCCTCGCTGGTAACTGCGCTGGTACCAGTCGAAATTCCCCAGGAAGGCGATGAACGCGGCGACCTTATGCTGTTTCCCAACCTTCGAAAAATTCGCCGCAGCGTGTTGTTCAACGTACTGGAGAAGACGCTGCTGCAAAATCGTTTCAGCCGGAAACTGATCACTCGCGCAATTGCCAATGGCCTGCTCAAGCCCGAGCGCCTGCAACTGGTGCCGGGCAACCTCTACCTGTTCTGGGGTTATCGGACGCTGCATGCCAACGAGCCTTGCGATCCGGCGAAGCTGAGGGCTACCGCCATCTTCCACTACGGCGATCCACATGCCGGCAGCCTGCTGACCCGCTTGATCCTGAGGCTCAACCAGCGACGCGCACGCCGCGCAAGCGCCATTGGAACCCAGCAGCCAGTCTGAACGGCTGCCGCGGGTGCATGACAACGCGATCTCGCTTCCGAATACCGGCCGGACGGCTGGTGTATTCGATAAGGAAATCCTCATGATCAACGTGACCAAGTCCTATCTGGGCAGCAAGAACAAGTTCAAGTCATACGTCGACAGGATCTACAACACCGGCTGGCTCACCAACCATGGGCCGCTGGTTACAGCGCTCGAGCAGCGACTCAAGGATTATCTGGGCGTGAGGAACATCATTCTCACCAACAATGGAACCATTGCCCTACAGATCGCCTATCGAGCGCTCGGTATCTCCGGTAGCGCGATCACCACCCCATTCAGCTTTGTCGCCACGACCAGTTCGCTGCAATGGGAAGGCATCAAACCGATCTTCGCCGACATCGACCCGGCTACCTGGAACCTCGATCCGGCGCAGATCGAAAGAAACATCGGCCGTGACACCAGCGCAATCGTCGCCACCCACGTATTCGGCAACCCCTGCGACGTCGAGCGCATCGAGCAGGTCGCGCGCAAGCACAACCTCAAGGTCGTCTACGACGGCGCCCATGCATTCGGCGTCCTGCACAAGGGGCGCTCGGTCTACAACTGGGGCGACATCAGCACGCTGAGCTTCCATGCCACCAAGCTGTTTCACACCATCGAGGGCGGCGCCATCGTGACCAACGATGATGAACTTGCCGAGCGAGTCCGGCTGCTCTGCAACTTCGGCATCGTTGATGCCGACCAGATCGAAGGGATCGGTATCAACGCCAAGCTCAACGAATTTTCAGCGGCGATGGGCATGTGCGTGCTTGATGACATCGAACTGATCCTGGAATGCCGCGAGGAGATCGGTCGGCGCTATGAGCGGTGCCTTGGCGACCACTTCGACCTGCAGAAAGCGCAACCAGAATCCCGCTGCAACTACAGCTATTTTCCCATCGCACTTGCCGATGAGAGCCAGTTGCTGCGCTGTCGGACGCAACTCAACGAGAACGGCATCAATCCGCGCCGCTACTTCTATCCCTCGCTGGATACGCTCGAGTACCTGCAGCCCCAGAGTCCCCAGCCTCAGTCTCGCTCGCTGAGCCGCAGGGTGCTGTGCCTGCCGATCTACCCGGGCCTGCCACGCAAGGTGCAGGAGAAGGTCATGCAGACGCTGGTCCAGGAATCCATCCACAGCACGCAATCGAGCCGGTTCATGTTCCGGCCGCTCGTCGAAGCCTTTGGGGCGCTAGGCGTCGCGGACCAGATACCAGCCACCGAGTGCAAGCGCATTTCCTGACCCATCAAGGGCGACCACAGCTCATGTCAGATCCCAAGCGGCCGTCGGTGATTCGCAACACCGGCCTGAATTACCTCGGCCAGGCCTATGCACTGCTGATCGGTATCCTGATCCTTCCGTTCTATCTGGGGCATCTGGGCGCGGAAGCCTACGGGCTCATCGGTTTCTTCGCCGTCCTTCAGGCGTGGCTGCAGTTGCTCGACGCCGGAATGTCGCCAGCACTGGTGCGGCAGGTGGCGCATTATCGGGGCCAGGGCGACATCGCTGCACGCCCCGGTCCTGCCGGTCGGCTGTTGCGCTCATTCGAGCTGCTGCTGTTGCCGATTGCCCTGGCTGCCAGCGTCGCCATCTACCTGGCCAGCGGATGGATTGCCCACACCTGGCTGCAGGCCCGGGAGCTGAGCCCCGGCACGATCATGCAGTGCATCAGCCTGATGGGGCTGATGGTGGGCATGCGCCTGTATGTGACGCTTTACAAGAGTGGTTTGCAAGGCGTCGAGCTGCACGGCTGGCTGAACGCCGCCAACATGCTGATCGCGACCCTGCGCTACTTCGGCGGGCTGTTTCTGGTCGCTTACGTCTCGCAGGAGCCACTGCACTTCTTCGTATTCCAGACAGCGGTCACGCTTGTGGAAACGCTTGCCTTTGCTGGCAAGGCCTATGCCCAGCTGGCCAGCCCCCGCCTGTTCAGCGGTATCGACTGGCGAGTGGTCAGGCCGGTCCTGCCGTTCGCCGGCGGCATGTGCTTCACCTCGTTGCTCTGGATCGTGCTGACGCAGCTGGACAAGGTATTGCTCTCCAAGGTGCTGCTGCTCAAGGAGTACGGTTATTTCTCACTGGTAGCACTGATCACCACCGGCATCATGACCCTGACCAACCCGCTGGTGCAGACGCTGCTGCCGCGCATGACCATGCTCGTCGCCGAAGGGCGCATCGACGAGATGGAAAAGCTCTACCTGAATGCCAGCCGCTTCGTCTGCAGCGTGCTGTTTCCGATGGCTGCAGTGATCGCCTGGCACGGGCAGTCGCTGATATTCGCCTGGACCGGCGACCCGCTTGCCGCCGAGTGGAGCGCGCGCATGCTGTTGTGGTACGCGCCGGGCAGCGCATTGATGGCCGTGGGAGCCTTCCAGTTCTACCTGCAGTACGCCTACGGCCAGCTGCGCCTGCACATCTGGTACAGCGTGATCTCGACGGCCATCAGCGTCCCCATCGTGGTCTACGCCGCTCTTGTGCATGGCGCCTACGGTGCAGCCCTGGCCTGGTTCTTCCTGCGGCTGGCGACCTTCATGGTCTGGCCACCGATGGTCCACCGACGCTTCGCCCGTGACCTTCATCGCACCTGGCTGAGCGAAATGCTGCGAATCACCGCGATGACCGCCCTGGGCCTGCTCATAGGTGAACCGCTGTTCGCGCTCATCGTCAGCGAAAACCGTTTCGAGATCCTGGTGGCGCTCGCCACAAGCGGGTCGATCTGCCTGCTGCTGGTCGCCGCCAGTTCGAAGCCACTCCTACTCAAGCTGCATCTACTCATCACCAAGCGGGCATCCAAAGATGGAATTGAAGAGCGAGCGAGCCTTGATTGAACGCTGGGGCGGCAAGACCGAGCCACTGCTGAGTATCGTCTGCCTGACATACAACCACGCCCCCTTCATCAGGAAGACCCTGGAGAGTTTTCTCCAGCAGGAAACGGATTTCCCCTTCGAGGTGATCGTCCATGACGACGCCTCGACCGACACCACCGCCGCGATCATCGCCGACTACGCGGCGCGCTATCCCGCCATCATCAAGCCGATCTACCAGACGCAGAACCAGTTCAGCCTGGGCGTGCCATTCAGCACTCGGCTGTTTGCCCGCTCGGCCGGCAAATACATCGCCTACTGCGAAGGCGACGATTACTGGACCGATCCGCACAAGCTGCAACTGCAGGTGGATTTCCTCGAACAGCATCGTGACTACGTGATGACTTATCACGACGCGTTCATGTTCAACAGCAAGGGCATCATCCGCAGCCCCCAGCTCACCGGAAAACTGCGCAGGGACGCCAGCGCGCTGGAGCTGATGCAGGGGCGACCGATCTCGACGCTCACCGTCTGCTTTCGCAACCTGATTCAGGAATTACCAGCGGAGCTGCTCGGCGTGGAGGTACTGGACATCTGCTGGTGGTCGCTGCTGGGCGCCTACGGCAAGGGCAAGTTCATCGAAGAGATAAGCCCGGCGGCCTACCGCGTTCACGACGGCGGCATCTTCTCCATGCGACCGAGCAAGCAGCGCATCAAGATGGCCATGCATGCGCACTATTCACTGGCGCGCTATTACGACCGCATCGGCAATCAGACGCTGTACGAGCACTTCCTGATCCAGGTGTTCGGCGAATGCCTTTCACTGATTTCGCCATTCAGCAAGCTCCAGGCGCTATCCACGATCGCCCAGAACATCGGCCTCAATCTGCTGCGCAGGCTGAGCCCCAGACTGGCCAAGAGCTGAATCCCGCCCCGCTTCTTTGCAACAACGCACCATGAGGAAGGAACCCCCAATGACTGCCTTGACCCGCTCTTCGCTGGAATACGATGCGGACAACCGTGTCGATCTCGCCGGAATAATGCGCACTGCGTTCGATCACAAAACGCTGATCATCGCCATCACCGGCCTGTTCGCCGCGCTGGGTATCATCTACGCCATCGTCGCCACGCCAATCTACCAGGCGACTGCGATGATCCAGATCGAACCGAAGAAAGCCGCCATTACCGGCGTACCGGAAGTATCTCCACGACCTGACTCGGTGTCCCAGGCGGTTACCGAAATATCCCTGCTGAAATCCCGCGCCGTGCTGGGCAGGGCGGTCGAGGAACTCAAGCTGTACATCGTCGCCAAGCCCCGCTACTTCCCGCTGTTCGGCGCCTACCTGGCCCGCCTGCATGATCCGGCGACCGATGGCGCACTGGCGGCGCCGCTCTTCGGGCTGACCGCCTATGCCTGGGGCGGCGAGAAACTCGACGTGTTCCAGCTCGACGTACCCGAAGATTTTCTGGGCATGGAACTCACCCTGGTGGCCGGCAGCGCGGGCAACTTCACGCTGCGTGACGACGAGCAGCAGCCGATCCTGCGCGGCCAGGTCAACCAGGCCCTGGAGAGTCGGGGCTTCAAGGTGCAGATCGCCGAGCTGGAAGCGCGCCCGGGTACCGAGTTCGTCCTGGTCAGGAACCGCCCGCAGACCACTGCGCTCGACTATCAGGACCGGCTGAGGGTCGGCGAGGCCGGCAAGGACTCGGGGATCATCTACATGTCCCTCGAGGACCCGGACCCGCGGCTGGCCAGCCGGATACTGGATGAAATCGGCCGTCTGTACGTCAGCCAGAACATCCAGCGCAGCTCGGCCGAAGCAGCACAGCGCCTGGAATTCCTGCGCTCGCAGCTGCCCCAGGTACGCAAGGAGCTGGAAAAGGCCGAAGCGGCGCTGAACGCCTACCAGACCAGCTCCAAGTCCGTGGACATCAGCATCGAGACCAAGGGTGTGCTGGACCAGATCGTCGCGCTGGAAACCCAGCTTTCCAAGCTATCGCTCAAGCGTGTGGAGTACGACCGTCTCTACACCCGAGACCATCCGACCTACCGCACGCTGATGACGCAGATGAACGAACTGCATTCACAGAAGGCCGAGTTACTGAAGAAAGTCGATGCCCTGCCCATGACGCAGCAGGAACTGCTGCGCCTGAAGCGTGACATGGAGGTCACGACCCAAACCTACACGCTGCTGATGAACCAGGCCCAGGAACAGGACATCCTGCGCGCCGGCACCATCGGCAACGTGCGAATCATCGACAACGCCTACTCGATGATCGAGAAGCCGTCCAAGCCGGTTCGCCCGCTGGTGGTGGCCATCGCGATCTTCGTCGGGCTGCTGGCCTCGGCGGCAGTGATCCTGCTGCGCCAGGCCTTCTACCGCGGCGTGGAAAGCCCGGACGTGATCGAGAAGCTCGGTGTGCCGGTCTATGCCGGCCTGCCCTACAGCGCCTCCCAGGAACAGCTGAACCGCCGCCGCAAGGCACGCGACGGCAAGACCCGTCTGCTCAGCCTCAGCGAGCCCAACGACCTGGCCGTCGAATCGTTGCGCAGCCTGCGCACCTGCCTCAAGTTCGCCATGCTCGAAGCGCGCAACAAGGTGCTGATGATTACCAGCCCGACCCCTGCGGTAGGCAAGTCCTTCGTCTCCAGCAACCTGGCGGCGGTCATCGCCCAGACCGGGCAGCGAGTCCTGCTGATCGATGCCGACATGCGTCGCGGCTATCTGCACAACCTGTTCGGCATGGCGCCACGCAACGGGCTGTCGGATGCGCTGGCGGGTGGCCTGAGCTTGGCGGAAATCACCAACCGTACCGAGCTGAAGAACCTGCACTTCATCTCCGCCGGCTTCTCTGCACCGAACCCATCCGAGCTGCTGATGCACGACAACTTTTCCCGCCTGCTCAGGGAAGCGGAAAGCCTCTACGACTTCATCATCATCGATACGCCACCCGTACTGGCCGTCACCGACGCGGTACTCGTCGCCCAGCAGGCCGGTACCAACCTGCTGGTCGCCCGCTTCGGCATGAGCACCGGCTCGCAGATCGATGCGTCCAAACGCCGCCTGGGGCAGAACGGCGTGATTCTCAAGGGCGTGATTCTCAATGCCGTGAAGCGCAAGGCGTCGACATCACCGTACGACAGCGGCGCCTACGGCTATTACACCTACACCACCCAGAAAGCCTGACCGCCAGCCAAGGAGGTGCACCATGCTCAGAACCGTCTCGATGATGCAGCCCTACCTTTTTCCATACCTGGGCTACTTTCAACTGATCGCCCTCAGCGATGTATTCGTGCTGGGCGATGACCTCCAGTACGTGAAGGGCTCATGGATGAACCGCAACCGGATCCTGGTCAATGGCCAGCCGAAGCTCATCAGCTTCCCGCTGAAGAAGGGTCACCTGACCGAGCGCATCGACCAGCGCTGGCTCTGCGACGATTTCGAACGGGAAGCCGAGGCGCTGCTGAAGACCCTCGAGCGTTGCTACGCCAAGGCACCGCAGCGTGACTCCGTGCTGCCGCTGATTCAGAACATCCTGCAGTTCCCTGACCGCAACCTGGCATCCTTCACCGAGCATTCGCTGCGCCGCCTGTGTGCCTTCCTGGACATTCGCACACCGATCTATCGCGCCTCCAGCCTCGGCTTTCCGGAGAAGATGGAGATGCAGGACCGCGTCATCCAGATCACCCATCGCATGGATGGCGAACTGTATCTGAACCCCATCGGCGGCATGGAACTGTACTGCCCGGCCCGCTTCCGCGCCGATGGCCTGCTGCTGCGCTTTCTGCGCATGGACGACATCACCTACCCACAGTTCAAGCATCCGTTCGTGCCATCGCTGTCGATCATCGACGTTCTGATGTTCAACAGCCGCGAACAGCTCAAGGAACTGCTGCAACGCTTCAGCGTGGTGGAAGGCCACGAGAAACTGGCGACACTGATACCGGCATGATGATTGCTGTTCACCGGGATACGGACAGACCAACTGGCAAGGATTTCCTCATGACACCGAGCGACACCGCACACTGGTACCTGATCCAGACCAAACCCAGGCAGGAAGCGCGGGCCGAAGAACACCTGCTGCGCCAGCACTTCGAATGTTACCGCCCGCTCAAGGCGCCCTCGCCCGCACTCGGCTCGCAAAATGCCAGACCAGGCGAAGCGCTGTTCCCCGGCTACCTGTTCATTCGCCTCGATCACATCCACGACAACTGGTATCCGATCCGCTCGACCCGTGGCGTGAGCCGTGTGGTGACTTTTGGCGGGCAGCCGACACCGGTACGCGATGAGCTGATCGAGCAGTTGCGCCAGCGCCTGGCCATGGCCGAGCGTGCACCGGCTGCGACATTCAGGCCGGGCGAGCGGGTCCAGGTCAGCGGCGGCGGCTTCAGCGACATCGAAGCCATCTTCGTCAGCAGCGACGGCGAGGAGCGCTCGATCATCCTGCTCAACCTGCTGCAGCGCGAACAGAAGGTCCGGGTTCCCACCCGCTATCTCCATTGCCATGCCTGAGATCAGGCGGGTTCCCGAAGGGGCAACCGCTCGGGCCGACAGTTCAAACAGCGAGCCAAACGATGAAGATCCTATTCCTCAATGCGTTCTACGCGCCGCATGTCGGCGGCGGCGCGGAAGTCATTCTGCGCCACCTGGCCGAAGGGTTGCGGCGGCGTGGATGTGAGGTGGCCGTATTGGCCACCGGTCCGGATGCCGGCCTGCAGCTGCAGATCCAGGACGATGTACGCGTCTACCGCGCCGGGCTGATCAACAGCTACTGGCATTACACGCAGCAGCGCCCCAGCCGCCATGCCCGGCTCGGCTGGCACTACCGCGACCGTTACAACAGCGCGATGCGCCGCTACGTACGCGAAGTAATCGGTCGCGAGCAGCCCGACATCGTCGTCAGCAACAACCTCACCGGCTGGTCGATCTCGGCCTGGGACGAAATAAGCGCCGCAGGACTGCCCATCGTGCAGGTACTGCACGACCTGTATCTGCTCTGCCCGAAGGACACCATGTTCAACCACGGCAAGAGCTGCCAGCGCCAGTGCGGCCTGTGCTCGGTGTTCCGTCTCGGCCATGCAGCCGCCTCGGCACAGGTGGCAACCGTCATCGGCGTCAGTCGCTTCGTGCTCGAGCGCATCACCGCGCAGGGCTATTTCAGCCGCGCCCGCCAGCATGTGGTGCACAACTGCACGCCGGCCAACCCCGGACAGGGCCGCAAGCCGAAGCAGCGCAGCAATGTCCCTCTGCGCTTCGGCTACATCGGCACGCTCTCGGAGAACAAGGGTGTCGGCTGGCTGATCCAGCAGTTCCAGCGCCTGGAGATCGATGCCCGCCTGGATATCGCCGGGCGCGGCAAGCTGGATGACGAGGCCCGGCTGAAAGCCATGGCCGACCCGGCCAAAGTCAGCTTCCTCGGCTACTGCGACACCGACGCGTTCATGCAGAGCATCGATGTACTGGTAGTGCCCTCGCTATGGGCCGAGCCATTCGGCCTGGTGGCCGTCGAAGGCTGCGCCAACAACCTGCCGGTCATTGCCAGCAACATGGGCGGGCTGCCGGAGATCATCCGCGACGAGCAAAACGGCCTGCTCTGCTCGCCCGACGATCCGGATTCGCTCGGCATCGCCATGCTCTGGCTCTACATCGACGCCGACCTGCGCCAGCGGCTGGCCAGCCAGGCCCGCGCCAGCGTGCTGCCGCTGCTGGATATGGAACGCATGCTGGACCGCTACCAGTCCATCCTGCACGAGACGCTTCAGGGAACGAGAATCCACCATGAACCAGAGCCTGCTGATCACTCCGCGGCCGCGCGACTCGAATCCGCTGGCCTTCGACAAGCCGACATTGTTGACACTCGTCGTCGCCTCGCTGCTGCTGACTGAAACCTTCTCCGGTGCCTTGCGCTATTACTTCGACATGGCCGGGATCACCTGGCTGCTTTACCTGCCCAAGGTCGCCTGCCTGGCAGCCCTGGGCCTGGAACTGCTGCGCTACCGTGGCTGGCCCCTGTTCTGGCTGGTGCTGCTCGGGCTGATCACCTCGGGCCAACTGGCGCTGCTGCATGGAGCGGAGCTGCATAACATCGGCTTCAGCCTGTTCATCTACATTCCGCTGCTGTTCGGGCTGATCTGTGGTCGCCATCTGGAACTGCGCCTGGGACTGCTGCGGCGAATCGTCGGCTTCTGCCTGATCGCCAGCTTCGTCGGTATCGCCCTCGACATGCTCACCAGCGTGCCGTGGAAGGGCTACAGCTATATGGTCGGCGAGGTGGAATTGAGCGCCAACCGGTCCTGGGCTTTCGACGACATCGACCGCATCGGCGGTTTCGCCAGGATGTCCACGGCGCTTTCGGTGATGATCGCGATCTACAGCCTGTTCGTCGCAGCCTTCACCAGCTCCCGTGTACTCAGGCTGATGCTCTACATGGCCGCACTGCTCGGCATCGTGCTGACCACCAACAAGTCAACGGCGGCAGCTTACGTGCTGACCCTGCTGATGCTGATTGTCACCGCCTACCGCTTCGCCAGCGCAACGGCTTTCCTCATCGCGGTGCTGATGGGGCTGGCGTTGCCGATGGCCAGCCTGGTGCTGAGCCTGGACCCCAACGCCGCCAACAACGGGACCCTGCTGGCGTCCTTCGCCGACCGGCTGATCAACAGCTGGCCGAATTTCATCGAGGTGATAGCGCGAGAGAACTGGGGCTGGTGGGGAGCAGGCTTCGGCGTAGTGGGCAGCGCCAGCCAGGTCTATCCGCTGGCGGGCCTGGAGCTGCTGAGCATTGCCGACAACACCGCGCTTTACCTGTGGGGGATGCTCGGCGTGTCCGGTGTGCTGCTCTATCTGCTGAGTTTCCCGCTCATGCTGCGTCTGCACGAACGCGGGCCGAGGCTGCGCAACGCGCTGCTGCCGATCGTCTTCTGCATCTGCCTCGTCGCCTGGGCGACCGACGTGCTGGAAGTGCCCATCGCCAGCCTGTTCCTCGGTCTGGCCATCTCCCACGTACTGACACCGGCGCGAGCGCCGATCAACAACCTCGCCGCCCAGCGGCTTCCTGAACTGCAACGCCTGATCTGAGCCCGCCACTCACGGATGATCCTATGACGATGCGCACTTCCCTGCTCAACGGCCTATTGCTGGGCGGCCTGCTTGGCTACTCCCTGCAAGGCCCGGCGCAAACTACGGAGGAACCCTTTGTCGTCGGCGTTTGCGCCCATGAGCTGCACAAGGGCGATCCCAGCGGCCGCGCCTACGCGATGATGCGCGACGCCGGGATCACGTCGGTTCGCACCGATGCCCACTGGGCCTATGTCGAGCGCCAACCAGGCAAGCTGAAGATCGAGCCCTCCTGGCACCACTACCTGAAGCAGACCGCCGCGCATGGCCTCTCCACCCAGTTCATCCTCGGCTACGGCAACGTGCATTACGGTGGCGGCGAAAAGCCGAGAAGCGAGCCGGTCAGGGCAGCGTTCAACCGCTATGTCGACTTCGTCGCCGAAGCCCTCGAGGGCCAGGTGGCGTACTACGAAGTCTGGAACGAATGGGACGTGGAAGACCCGCGCGATCCGCAGTTCACCCTGGATTACACCCGGCTGATCGCCGACGCGGCAGGGATCGTTCGCCAACGCGAGCCCGATGCGAAGGTGCTCGCCGGTGCCGTGACCAGCCAGGGAATCGAATCGGGCTTTGCCCTGCGCCTGCTGGAAAACGGTCTGATGCAATCGGTGGACGGCCTGTCCCTGCACCCCTACGTGCATTGCCGGGGCTGGCGCCGCAACACTCCGGAAGCCTGGATCGAGTGGATGACCGAAGTCGACAAGGACCTGACCCGCGCCGCGGGTCGCCCGGTACCGCTCTACCTCACCGAGATGGCCTGGCCATCGCACCAGGGTGCATGCGGCATCGACGAAACCCTGCAGGCCGCCTACCTGGCCCGCGCCTTTTTCCTCGCCCGTACGCTGCCCAGTATCAAGGGCATGTGGTGGTACGACTTCCGCAACGATGGCACCGACAAGACCGAACGCGAGCACAACTTCGGCCTGGTGCGTCAGGACTTCACGCCCAAGCCTGCCTATGCCGTGCTGGCGGCGATCAGCGAGATCGTCAGCCAGTACGCGTACCAGGGCCGCCTGGAGGATACCGATGACGACGTGGTGATACTGCGCTTCGCTCGCGGTGAAGATGAATTGCTGGTGGCCTGGAGCAGCGGCAAGCCCCGCTCCGTCGAGCTGCGCGGCAACGAAAACGACGAAGGCATCACCGGGCGCGTGGCGATGATCGATACCGCGCAGCCGCAGCATGGCCGGATGGCCACACGTACCGCGTGGAAATGCCCGCCCAAGGACACCGCCTGCAGCGCCACGGTGAGGCTCGACGGGTTTCCGAAAATCATCAGCATGCGAGCCGTTCCCGCCGAACAGTGAACAAATGCACCAGCCGGTGCGAAGCATCGAGGCGGCACGCCGAATGCCTGCCCATACCGCCGAATGCAGGTGTCACCGGCCCTGCGCCTGCCCCTCATCGGCTGGCAGAGCACACCTCTTCAGTTGAAAAAGCACCAACCCGCAAGGAGAGTCCTGAATGATCGTCATCAACGCACGTTTCCTGACCCAGGAAACCCGCGGCGTCCAGCGTTTCGCCGAGCAGGTATGCCTGGAGCTCGGAGCGACGCGCAACGACCTGACGTTCGTCGCCCCAAGCGACATACGCATGCACGCCAGCGCCGAGCGCCTGCAGGTGCGTTGCATCGGCCGCAACCACGGCCAGCTATGGGAGCAGTTGGACCTGCCGCTGTGGCTGGCGCGCAACGGGCATCCGCCGCTGGTGTCGCTGTGCAACACCGCACCACTGATCTACAGCAACCAGATCGCGGCGCACCATGACATCACCTATGTTCGCCACCCGGAAAGCTATTCGCGGGCCTTTCGCGGCTTCTACAAGGGGCTGACGCCACTGCTGCTCAGGCGCATCAAGGCACTGATTACGGTCAGCGACTTTTCGCGCAAGGAAATCGCCCGTTACTACGGTTATCCGAGCGAGAGGATCTGCGTGGTACCGAACGCCGTGGCGACCACCTTTCGCCCGCGCGCCCGGGGCGAATCCGGGAACGGAGGCAAGCCCTATCTGCTGGCGGTTTCCTCGCCGAATGCGCACAAGAACTTCGCCCGGATGGTCGCGGCCTTTCTCAGCCTCGAAGGGTTCGACGACGTCGAACTGCACATCGTCGGCGATTCGCACTCGGTCTTCTCCGGCGCCCAGAACAGCACCGACAGCGACCACCGGGTGCGCCTGCTCGGCCGGATAGACGATGAACAACTGGTACGCGAATACCAGGGCGCCATGGCCTTCGTGTTCCCGTCGCTGTACGAAGGCTTCGGCATTCCGCCGCTGGAAGCCCAGGCCTGCGGCTGCCCGGTGATCGCTGCCCGGGCGGCATCGATCCCCGAGGTACTGGGCGAAAGCGTGCTCTATTTCGAGCCACTGAGCGTCGAGGATATGGCCCGTTGCATGCGTCACGTACTGCAGGATGCGCGCCTGCGCGATGACCTGCGCACCCTGGGCCTGGGCAATGTCGAGCGCTATTCCTGGAAGCGCTCGGCACACATCGTGTCGCAGCTCATCGACCAGGCCCTGATGGGCAAGAGCGGCCCGCCGCCGGTGATCGCCTGGTCATCCGATCGCCGCTAGGGGCTGCCGACGTTTCATTCACGGCCGCGCCGAAACATAGACCCCCGGTGCCACCGGCCTTCGCCGGCAATGCATCTTCCTTTCAATCCATCAAGCGAGGCAGACCATGGAACGGCTGGCACATGTCGACGCGCTACGTGGCAGCGCGGCAGTACTTTTGCTCGTCCAGACCCTGCTGGTGCCGCTGGCCGGCGACGGCCCGCCAACCGACTACGGCCTCGATCTCTGGCTGCTGGCGATACTCTGGTTCCTGCTCGGCTGCGGCTTCGTGGTGCCGGCCAGCCTGCATGCCAGCACGGACGGCGGGCGCGGTTTCATCGTTCGACGCCTGCTGCGCCTGGTGCCAACCTATTTGCTGGCCGCCGTGCTGACGCTGATGCTGCTGCCAGACGCGCCGGCGTGGCTGCCGGGTGTGCAGGCACCCACCGCGGCAATCCCGTTCGAAGTGGCCGGTGCGTATGGCGCGATGCCGCCGATCCTGATGTTCTACGGCCTTTGCCTATTGCTGCACCAGCTCGGCCTGTTGCAGAGCGTCAGCCTCCGGACCGGCTGTGCCCTGCTACTGCTGGCCGGGGCACTGCTGCTGGCAATGGCCCGGCAACTGCTGAACGAAGCATTGCCGGTCACGCTGCCGCTGGTGTTGTCGCTGATGTTCTTCGCCTCGCTGTGGCACGAGGCACAGCATGAGCAGAGCAGCTATGCGCGGCGCCGGGCACGGGAGTACGCACGCTATACGCTGCGCGCGTATGGGCTGGTGTTGCCGGTCATCTTCATCGTCGGCTGGTCGCGCGGCGAAGCGTCCTGGCTACGCGACCTGCTCACCTATGCCGTGGCGCTCGCCGCCTTCGTGCTGCTCACCGGCCGCCTGCCATTGCGCACGCCGTTGCTGCTCTGGCTGGGCAATCTCGGCTATGGCCTCTATCTGCTGCTGCCGGCGATGCGACAGCTGGCAAACATGCTGATGCAGAGTATCGCCCTCAGCGCTGCAGCCGCCGATCTGACTGGCGCGGCACTTGGCCTGGTACTGGCGCTGGGCGCCGCCATGCTCTGCCGGTTGCTGCTCGAACAACCACTGGCGCACGCCGGCAAGCGCCTGACCGGGCAATGCGGCCTGTTGCCGCTGGCACGCCTGCACTCCCGCTGAATACACCGCCTGCGCCTGCAAGGCGTCCTCCGTCGCTCCTCTTTTCGATCAAGGAAGTCATTTCATGAAAGTTGCCATCGTTCACGACTGGTTGGTGACGTACGCCGGTGCCGAGCGCGTGCTCGCCGGGCTCTGCGCCGTCTGGCCGGACGCCGATCTGTTCGCCGTCATCGATTTCCTTTCCGATGAAGACCGCGCCCACCTCGGCGGCAAGCGCGCCATCACGACCTTCATCCAGCAATTGCCCAAGGCACGCACGCACTATCAGAAGTACCTTCCGCTCATGCCACTGGCCATCGAACAACTGGACATGTCCTCCTATGACCTGATCATTTCCAGCAGCCATGCCGTGGCCAAGGGCGTTCTGACCGGTCCCAACCAGCTGCATATCAGCTACGTACATTCGCCCATCCGCTACGCCTGGGACCTGCAGCACCAATACCTGCACGAAGCCAGCCTGGAGCGCGGCATCAAGGCCAAACTGGCGCGCATGCTGCTGCATTACATGCGCTTGTGGGACCAGCGCACGGCCAGCGGCGTCGACGAGTTCATCGCCAACTCGTTCTTCATCGGGCGACGTATCAACAAGAGCTACCGGCGCCAGTCCACGGTGATCTACCCGCCGGTCGATACACGCCAGTTCACCCTGCACGAGCCCAAGGAAGACTTCTATCTGACAGCCTCGCGCATGGTGCCGTACAAAAAGATTCCGCTGATCATCGAGGCGTTCTCGGCAATGCCGGACAAGCGCCTGATCGTGATCGGCACCGGTCCTGAGATGGACAGGGCGCGCGAAGCAGCCGGCCCCAATGTCAGCCTGCTCGGCTACCAAAGCTTCGCCGTGCTGCTGCAGCACATGCAGCGCGCCAGAGCCTTCGTGTTCGCCGCCGAGGAAGACTTCGGCATCGCGCCGATCGAGGCCCAGGCGTGCGGCACGCCAGTGGTCGCCTACGGTCGCGGTGGCGTACTGGAAACCGTACGCGGGCTCGATCAACCTGATCCGACGGGCGTGTTCTATCCGCAACAGACCACCGACTCGATCATCGCCGCCATCGCCGAATTCGAAACCCACCGCTCCCGCATCAGCGCCGCGAATTGCCGGCGCAACGCCGAACGCTTTTCCAGCGAGCGCTTCGAGCAACAAATCAGTGCCTTCGTCGAAGCGCGGCTCAGGGAAGCGAGGCTCTGCGATGGCCAGGACTTCGCGCCCGCGCAGGTCCCCAGCACGCCGATCTACCCGGCCACAGTGGTTCCGATCAAGCAAGCCTGAGACACACCCATAACATTTTACGAGGTTTCAAGGATGAACACAGTAAAGCAATGGTTGAGGGCCACCTGCGCCCTCGGCTTCGCCCTTGTACTGACGAGCGAATCGAGCAGCGCTGCGGTGCTGGCCGAAGCGCTACCTGCCGAGTCGACACAGCCGCAGTCGTCGAGCCCTCACGCCGCCGGGTGCGATCCGTCCAGCGCACCCAGCATGATCGCCTACAGCTCATCACCGACCGATGGCACAGCGCCCTGCAGCAAGGCCGCCAGCGACCACCGCATCAGCCTGCTGCCGGGCGCACAGGGTCGTCGTTTCGCCGAACCAGCCTCGGACTCGCCCCCATACCGGCCAGCCAGCAACAGGCGCTATTCATTCTGATACAGGGGCCCGCAGCGCCCGTTCCTTCAGGAGCTACACATGAGCACAGAAACAACATCCAGAACGCCACTGGTTCTGGCGGACGGCTATTCCTACACGGAACTCATACCCGTCCGGGACGCCAGCGGCGCGCCAGACGAGGGCGGTTTCATCCGAATATTTCACGCGCTGTTCAGTCCCGACGAGGAACAGGCCATACCCGAGCCATGTGCCTGCGACACTTCTCTGACCGCTTCCGAACAAGGCTGAGGATGACGCCATGACGAGTCCAGCACGGATCGAATCCCGCAGCCCGGATGTGATGCCAGCCGAGCTGTTCCTTGACTCCCCCATGAAGCAGACCACCATCGTGACGGTGACCTACGGAAACCGCATGGTCTACCTGCGCCGCCTGATCGAGCAGGCCTTCTGCTTCGAGCAGATCACTCGTGTACTGGTGATCAGCAATGCCTCCAGTGCGCCGCTCGAGCAACTGTCCAGTCGCTGGCCCGGTCAGGTGCGGATCATCCACCTTGAGCACAACACCGGTTCGGCCAACGGTTACGCGGTCGGGCTGGACGCGGCAATCGGCGAAGGCGCGCAGTACATCTGGATGATGGACGACGACAATGCTCCAACCGCCGCCGCGGTGCGGCTGCTGCACGAGGAGCTGGCCCAGCTCGGTCACGAGGTCGGTCTGGATCGCGCCGCCGTGCTGGGCTTCCGCGCCAGTCAGCAGGAAGATATCGCGCGTGGCGTACCGAGCCGCTTCGCCATCCAGCCGCGCTCCAGCTACTTCGGCTTTCACGTGGCGCACCTGCCATACAAGGTCTGGCGTCGTCTGCCATGGGGGCGGCCGAAAGGCACTCCTCCGCGCACGCTCGACCTGCCGTTCGCACCGTACGGCGGCATGCTTGCCCACCGCAGCCTGTATCAGTCCATCGGCGTGCCCTTGCGTGAACTGGTGCTCTACGCCGATGACACCGAATACACCCGGCGCATCACCTCGAACGGTGGCCGACTGCGCCTGGTAACCAATGCACTGATAGACGAACTGGAGCTGTCCTGGAACATCAAGGCCCATACCCGCAACATCTACGAAACTTTCCTGCTGGGTGATTCGGACTTCCGCGCGTACTACACCGCACGCAATCAGGCGTGGTTCGACACCTACGTCTGGGCGGCCACGCCCTGGCTGTACCGGTTGAACCGGCGGATCTTCCTCGGGCTGCTACGGCATATCGCCAAGCGGCGGGGTGCGCCGCAACGGCTGCAGCTGATCGAGCAGGCCATCCGCGACGGCGAAAGCCGCACGCTGGGAATGAGCCCGGCTTTTCCGCTGCGCTAACTGCTCCAAGGAGGTTTCAATGCACGCGCCATCGACCGCGCCACGGGACAACAACTTCGATTTCCTGCGCTTTTTCGCGGCCGCGCTGGTGGTGTTCGGCCATAGCTACGGGCTGTCCGGCCAGGCGGAGCGGGAGCCCCTGCGCCTGTTCAGCGGCAGCTACGATTCGGCAGATATTGCCGTGCACGTGTTCTTCGTAATGAGCGGCTTCCTGATCGCGGCCTCCTGGCTGAACAGCCGCAGCGTGCTGGACTTCGCCGCCAAGCGGGCCTTGCGCATCTTCCCCGCGCTCATCGTCTCGGTGCTATTGGTGGTGCTGCTGGTCGGTCCCCTGGCGACCACACTGCCGCTGGGCGACTACTTCGCCGCGCCGGGCATCCTCGCCTACCTGGCCAACGCCGCGCTGATCACCGAATTCCATCTGCCAGGCGTCTTCGTCTCCAATCCGTTTGCCCATACCGTCAACGGTTCCTTGTGGACACTGCCTTACGAAGTGCTGATGTATGCCACGGTGCTGACGCTGGGCCTGCTCAAGGTGCTCGGCCGCAGCACGGCGTTGATCGGCCTCGTCCTGCTGATGGGCATACATTTTCAGTTGATGCCGCTGCTTGAAATACCGAGCGATCTGCTGCGCAAGATCTCGCGGCTGGGGATGTTCTTCTATGCAGGAATGGCCCTGTACCTGTACCGGCAGAGCGTGCACTGGAACTGGATGCTGGCTGCTCTGCTGGTCGGCGCCAATCTGCTCAGTGCCCGGAGCGACTACTGGGAACTGGTGCACGTACTGACCCTGCCCTACCTGACGCTGTACCTCGCACAACTGCCGATCCCTCGGCTGGCGCGATTCGGCAGGGCCGGTGATTTCTCCTACGGCCTGTATATCTACAGCTTCCCGATCCAGCAGCTGATCATGCACTGGACCGACGGCCAGCTGCCGCTGGTTCCATTCATGCTGCTGGGCTTCATCGCCAGCCTGGCTGCCGCCGTGCTGTCCTGGCATCTGGTCGAGTCGCCCGCGCTGGCGCTCAAGCGGTACCTGCCGCGAAGCCGCCCACCGGGAGCCTCGGCCGCGGCCATGGCGAACCGCTGAGCGGATGTACTGTGGCACAGTCGGCATGGCTAAAAAATGCTCAGCTCTGTATACTCGCGCGCCTTTTTAATGCGCGGTTTTCGAGGTTCAAAGTCGATGAGCAAAACGCCAACAGTCGGGTTCGTCAGCCTGGGTTGCCCCAAGGCAACGGTCGACTCTGAACGCATCCTTACCCAGCTGCGCATGGAGGGCTACCAGATCGTGCCGTCCTATGAGGATGCCGATGTGGTGGTGGTCAACACCTGCGGCTTCATCGACAGCGCCAAGGCCGAGTCGCTGGACGCCATCGGTGAGGCGATCGCCGAGAACGGCAAGGTGATCGTCACCGGCTGCATGGGCGTGGACGAGAACAACATCCGCGGCGTGCACCCCAGCGTGCTGGCGGTCACCGGCCCACAGCAGTACGAGCAGGTGGTCAACGCAGTGCATGAAGTGGTGCCGCCGAACATCGAGCACGACCCCTTCGTCGACCTGGTGCCACCGCAGGGCATCAAGCTCACCCCGCGCCACTACGCGTACCTGAAGATTTCCGAAGGCTGCAACCACAGCTGCAGCTTCTGCATCATTCCGTCCATGCGCGGCAAGCTGGTCAGTCGTCCGGTCGGCGATGTGCTCAGCGAAGCCGAGCGCCTGGTCAAGGCCGGCGTCAAGGAAGTCCTGGTGATCAGCCAGGACACCAGCGCCTATGGCGTCGACCTCAAGTACAAGCTGGATTTCTGGAACGGCCAGCCGGTCAAGACGCGCATGCTCGAGCTGTGCGAGGAGCTGGGCAGGATGGGCGTCTGGGTGCGCCTGCACTACGTCTACCCCTACCCCAACGTCGACGACGTGATCCCGCTGATGGCCGCCGGCAAGATCCTGCCGTACCTGGACATCCCCTTCCAGCACGCCAGCCCGAAGGTGCTCAAGGCCATGAAGCGCCCGGCCTTCGAAGACAAGACCCTCGCGCGCATCAGGAAGTGGCGCGAGATCTGCCCCGAGCTGACCATTCGCTCGACCTTCATCGTCGGCTTCCCCGGCGAGACCGAAGAGGACTTCCAGTACCTGCTCGACTGGCTGACCGAAGCCCAGCTCGACCGCGTCGGCTGCTTCCAGTACTCACCGGTGGACGGCGCACCGGCCGAGGTGATGGGCCTGGAGCCGGTGCCTGACGAGATCAAGCAGGATCGCTGGGACCGCTTCATGGCGCACCAGCAGGCCATCAGCGCCGCGCGATTGCAGCTTAAGGTCGGTCGCGAGATGGAAGTGCTCATCGACGAAGTGGACGAAGACGGCGCCATCGGCCGCTCCTGGGCCGATGCCCCGGAGATCGACGGCATGGTTTACATCGACAGCGAACAGCCGCTGCAGCCGGGCGACAAGGTCCGCGTGCGCGTCACCCACGCCGACGAGTACGACCTCTGGGCCGAAGTGATCTGAGCCCTGTCGCAACACGAAGACGCCCCGCACCCGCGGGGCGTTCTCGTTTCAGCGCCATGAGGTTCTTCAGCCGACGTTTGCGGCACCGTAGTCGCTGGCCATGCAGTGCGGCAACGATGTGACTGCGGATGCGATCGGCGCCCCATCTGCGACCGAATTTCCGGCGCGTTTCCCGCGCCGAGTGCGCTGGTTATGATCACATCTGCGCGCAGCCGCGCCAGCCCACCTATTCGCAGAGATGAAAGCCATGTCCTCCGACCCTCGCTTCAGCGCCATGCCCGACGTCAACGGATACTTCGGCCCCTATGGCGGCCAGCTGGTGCCGCCGCACCTCAAGCAGGCCATGGACGAGATCAATCTCGCCTACGAGGAAATCCGCCAGCGCGAAGACTTCCGGCAGGAGCTGGCGTCGCTGTTCGCCGACTATGTGGGGCGGCCAAGCCCGATCTTCCATGCGCGGCGTCTGTCCGAGCAGCTCGGCGGTGCGCAGATTCATCTGAAGCGCGAAGACCTGAACCACACCGGCGCGCACAAGATCAATCACTGCCTGGGCGAGGCGTTGCTGGCCAAGTTCATGGGCAAGAAGAAGGTGATCGCCGAAACCGGTGCCGGGCAGCACGGTGTCGCCCTGGCTACCGCCTGCGCGCTGGTGGGTATTCCCTGCGAGATTCACATGGGCCAGGTGGACATCGAGAAGGAGCATCCCAACGTCACCAAGATGAAGATCCTCGGCTGCAAGCTGGTAGCGGTCACCCGCGGCGCCGCAACGCTCAAGGAAGCGGTGGATAGCGCCTTCGAGGAATACCTGGAGGACCCGCACAACTACATCTACGCGATCGGCTCGGTGGTCGGCCCGCATCCGTTCCCGAAAATGGTCCGCGATTTCCAGTCGATCATCGGTAACGAGGCCCGTGAGCAATTTCTCTCCAAGCACGGTCGCCTGCCCGATCATGTGGTCGCCTGCGTCGGCGGCGGCTCCAATGCCATGGGCATGTTCACCGCCTTTCTGGAGGATGCCGCGGTCGAGCTCGTCGGTATCGAGCCGGCGGGCGAAAGCCTGGACAAGCCAGGCCGCCACTCGGCCACGCTGTCCAAGGGCAAACCCGGCGAGTTGCACGGCATGGCCTGCTATGTGCTGGAGGATGCCGAGGGCAACCCGTCCGCGGTGCACTCCATCGCCTCCGGCCTGGATTACCCCGGTGTCGGTCCGCAGCACAGTTATCTCAAGGACATCGGCCGGGTGAACTACCAGACTGCGACCGACCAGGAATGCCTCGACGCCTTCATGACCCTGTCGCGCGTGGAAGGCATCATCCCGGCGCTGGAAAGCGCGCATGCCGTGGCCTGAGCGATCCGCACGGCGCCGATGCTGGGCAAGGACAGGCATATCCTCGTCAACCTTTCCGGCCGCGGCGACAAGGACGCCGACTACGTGGCCAACCTGCTCGGCCTGTAACTCCTGTAGCGCCGACCCTGCGCACAACGCGCAGCCGTGGCGGTAAAATGCGCAGCCGCACGACAACCACCAGGCCCGCTCCATGGATCACAGCGTCTCACCCGTAGGTTTCGTCCGCTCCTGCTTCAAGGAAAAGTTCGCCATCCCGCGCCAGCCCAGCCTGGCACCTGCCGCGCGGGGCGTGCTCGAGCTGCTGCCGCCGTTCGACAACGGCGAGGCCGTGGCCGGGCTCGAGCAGGTCAGCCACGTATGGCTGCTGTTCCTCTTCCATCAGACGCTGGAGAACGCTCCACGGCTCAAGGTGCGGCCGCCACGCCTGGGCGGCAATCGGATGGTCGGCGTGTTCGCCACCCGCGCGACGCACAGGCCGAACGGCATCGGCCAGTCGGTGGTCAGGCTGGACCGGGTCGAGCCTGGTCGGCTGTTCATCTCCGGCATCGATCTGCTGGACGGCACGCCGGTGCTGGACATCAAACCCTATGTGCCCTACGCCGATGCGCTGCCGGATGCGCGCAACACCATGGCCGCCGACGCGCCGCGGCCGATCGAGGTGCAGTGGTCGGAAGCCGGGTTGCTGCAGGCCCGCCGCGAGGCGCAGCGTCTCGGCCAGCCGCTGCTGGAACTCATTGAACAGTGCCTGGCGCAGGACCCGCGCCCGGCCTACCAGAAACCCGAGCCGGAACGGCGCTACGGCGTCCAGTTCTGGGATGTGGACGTGCGCTGGCACTACCCGACAGCGGGTGTGATCCGCGTGCTCGAAGTAGCCCCGGCGGCGCCGCATCCGGCGTGAAGCCGGCGCGGCGCACCTTCACTTACCGGCTGGCGTCAGCAGCAGACGCTTGTCGCCATAGATCTTGGCGAGATTCTCCGCCTTGAACGGGAAGCTCATGTACTGCGCCTGCATCCAGGCGTCGATGCCATCTGCGTAGTGTGGGCTGGCAGGATTGCCAGACTGGCCCGAACTGTTGAGGCCGATCATGGGCTCGTCACGATTGAAGTCGACGACGAGGCGCATCGCCGGGATCAACCAGGTATCGAAGTCCGCCCCCATACTGTAGGCCGAAGCGTTCAACGTGCTGTGATCGCCGCCCAGGGCGTAGGGGCCGCGATCGAGGTAGCCGCCCAGGGCGTTGATCTTGCTTCGCTGGCCTGCCGGCATGTGCGGCGCCAGTTGCGTCGCGCCAGAGGTCCAGCTGGCGGTGTGCAGCCTGCCCCACTGCCAAGCACTGCGCTCGCTGCCCAGGCGGCTTTCCAGCAGTTCCACGGCAGCCGCGAGGCTGCGCGCCAGGATTGCCGGCTTGTCTTCGATCTGCGCGGTGCGCTGGTCGTTCCAGAACGGGCTGTCTTCGCGGCCGAGCAGATGGTCGGCCTGGGCCGAGTAGGAGGTATTGGCGGCCTGTACCAGGGCACGCCAGGCCGGAGCGTCCTGCGGACCTAACTCGTCGAGGAAGATTTGCCGCGCGCTTTCATGCAGGAAGGCGCCATACAGCGCGGCATCGGCCGAATCCGCAGCCAGCTTGCCGTCGAACGCCAGCAGTCGATCCAGCGCCTCTCGCGCCTTGCCGCGCCCCTCAGCCGGCAAGGCATCGATCGCCTGACGCAGCGGGCCGGCCATGCCCGGCGCTTCGAGCATCGCCCTCAGCTTGGCGGCGAACGGTGTCACCTGGTCATATTGCATGGCGATGGTGCTGCGCGTGTCGTGCTGGCCCCGTCCGGCCAGTTCAGACAGGCGCTCGTAGCGCTCAGGGCCATACCAGGAACTGGACAGCTGCATCCCGTAGCCACGCGGCACGCTGCGCTGGTTGGCGGTGCCGAGCCAGCCCTGCACAGGGTCCTGGTCATAGGGGTGCAGCATCGGGTCGGCGAAGCCATCCCAGTCATAACGGTTATCCCAGCCGGGCGATGGCACCAGGCCCAGCCCTTCGCGGCGATTGGGGAAGCGACCGGTGACCTGCCAGCCGATGCTCTGTCGGTCGGCGAACACCAGGTTCAGCGCGGTCGCGCGAATTTCGCGGGTCGCCTCGAAAGCCTGGTCCACCGACTGCGCGCGGGACAGATCGAAGAACGCGTCCAGCGTACGATCGGCCTCCCGCTGCGTGGTCTTGAGCGCAAGGCCGTAACCGCTGCTCAACTGCAATGGCTGCAAGGGCACCTTGCGCTCGCCCAGCGCGGTATTCAGCAACGGGCCGTTGCGGGTTTCGTAGATGGTTTCGCGGATCGGCCGCTCGCCTTTGACGAAATAGGTTTCGTGCCGCTCGCGGGCCGGCAGCCATTTGCCGTCGGCCAGGTACATCAGCCGTGTGCCTTCACGGCGCACCTGCTCGAGATAGAGATCCTGGTTGTCGCCCATGACCATGGTCATGCCCCAGCCGAGCTTGCCATTGAAGCCCGCCACCACCGCGGGCACCCCGGCGATGGTGACGCCGGCAGCCTGGAATTTCGGCGCGCGTATCTGCACGAAATTCCAGAACGAGGGCATCGACAGCGGCAGATGCGTATCGTTGGCCAGAATCGGCTTGCCGTTGCGACTGTTGCTGCCGGCGATGGCCCAGTTGTTCGAGGCAGCCATGCCGGTCGGCCCCAACGCCGCCAGTTGCCGTGCGGCCTGTTCGAGCGCGACCAACCCAGGCAGCGAGCCAGCCAGCGCCAGCCCCTTGAGCTTGTCGGCCTCATCGAACGGCAGCGCCTCGTCCGGGTAGATCGGCAGCAGCCAGGCCAGCTTGTCGCTGCCTATCTTCTGCGCCAACAGCAACGCCGCGACCTCTTCCTGCAGGTTCTGCGACAACCCGAAGTTGAGCAGGCAGAACACCAGCACCGAGTCTTCGGGCTTCCAGTAATCGGGCCTGTAGCCGGACTCGGCAAGATCCATCGGCAACCTGTCGCGATGGCGATACAGGTAGGCGTTCACGCCACGGGCGTATACCTCGAAGAATTTCTTCATGCGCGGCGACGACTCGCGGTAGAGCAGTTCAGCACTCTGCCGCAGGTTGACGGCACGCATGAAGCGGTCGGTCTCCAGTACGCCGGGGCCAACCATTTCGGCCAGTCGACCCTGGGCCATCAGACGCAGGCTGACCATCTGGCTCAGGCGATCGGTTGCGTGCACATAACCCATCGCGAACAGCGCATCGTGAAACGTCGACGTTTCGATCAGCGGCATGCCCAGCGAGTTGCGCCGGATGCTCGCACTGCCGGCCAGCCCGGTCAGCGGCTGGATGCCCTGCTCAGGTGGCAGGCTGGCGCTGTAGCGATTGTCGAGATAGGCCTGACAGCCGCCCAGGCCGAGCGTGACCCCCAGCGTCAGACGAACCAGGACGAACGGCAGACGCAGAGACATCGGAGACTCCTGTGCGAGCTTGGCAGGAAACAGTGCTAACAGATTAGAGAATGCGCGCCGGAGAAGATCGATCAGGCCGCGTCGCGGGATTTTGGCAGAGCCTCGTCGAGCAGCCAACGGGCAGAGCGCCGTGCCTCGGCCTTGTGCTGCAGCTCCAGCGCGCTGAAATGCGCCTCGTGACGGCGACGCTCGCTCTTGTCCAGAGCCTTCCAGGCGGCATGGGTAGGTACCTGCTCGGTCGCCTCGAACAGCTGCTGGAAAACCTGGCAACGCGGATGCTGGCCCAAGGAGGCGTCGTAATTGTCGAGCAACACCTTGATGCGGATGGCACCTTCGATGAGAGGCAACTGCTCGTCCAGCAGGCAACTGGCAAGAATTCGCAGATCCTCTGCCAGTGCCGTCTGCTGCTGCGCGCGCGCCTCGGCCTGCAAGCGCTCATTGCGCCAGACACGACGCCAGAGATACAGCGCATATGCGCCCAACGCCGCGATCAGCAGCGCCGCGATGACGAGCAGGCTCAGCGAAAGACTCATGAGCGTTTCAGGCGCCGTGGCATTTCTTGTACTTCTTCTGGCTGCCACAAGGGCACGGATCATTGCGGCCGACATCCTTCAGCGGATTGCGCACCGGCTCGTGATTGTGATTGCAGTGCGGCCCATGGACGTGGTGATGGTCATGCTCGTGACCGTGATCGCAGTCGGGACCATGCACATGGGGTTCGTGATTCATCTGGTTACTACTCCGGAATAAAGTTGCCGGGGATTATCTCGCCAGCGGTGGAAATGTGCACGCGCCGCCCGGCCATCAGGCCGGTCTTGAGCTCGCCAACCAGCCGGTAGCTGATCGGACGATCAGGCTTTTCCAGCAGCCGCACGATGTACTTCATATGGCGCCAGAGATTGGTGTGCACCGGAACCTCGTAATACTCGAAGCTGTTGGCAGGTACGGTCAGCCAGCCGTTGGACTCGCCACTGGCCAGCTCTATGTCGTTGAGATGAACGTTGTAGACCAGTCCACGTACCGGCAAGCTGTGATCGTTGGGGTTGTCGATACGAAAGCGCAGCATGAACTGCTGTTCCAGCAAGCGCGCCTTGATGATATCGACCCTGGCGAGTTCGACGCCTGGATCTTTGAAATCCCCCGAGAACCAGGTCGAGCAACCAGCCATGGCACCAAGCAGACTCAGCATCACGACGGTTCTAAGAATTCTTGTTGTGTGTGCCTGGCAAAACATTCCGGTACTCCATAGGACAGCCAAGTGTAACAAGCAGCATGGCCGCCGCAATGGGGGGCAAGCGCAAAAATAGCAGTCTCAGGTGGCAATATGACAACATCGTTGCAGCCAGGCCCTCCACAGCCACTGTCGCCACGCTGAACGAACAATCAACCTGCAAGCACCCTCGCCAGCACCAGCCTTGCCTTGCCTATTCCATCGGCCAGCGCGGCCTCGATCTGGGCCATGGTGATCAATCCGCTCGCCTTGCCGGCGGCCGGGTTGACCACCAGTGCCAGGCAGCCATAAGGCAGCTCCAGTTCGCGAGCCAAAGCCGCTTCCGGCATGCCTGTCATGCCGACGATATCGCAGCCGTCACGCTCCATGCGGGCGATCTCCGCCACGGTTTCCAGACGCGGCCCCTGGGTGCAACCGTATACGCCATGACTGCTGAAGGCGAAGCCTTCGGCGCCCAGCGCGCCGATCAGGCGCTCACGCAAAGGTTCGTCATAGGGGTAGCTGAAATCGATGTGGGTCACATGGTCGATCTCGCCCTCGAAGAAGGTGTGTTCACGACCGTAGGTGTAGTCGATCACCTGATGCGGTACGCAGAAATGACCTGAACCCATGGCCGGGTGTATACCGCCCACCGCATTGACCGCAAGCAGCGCTTGGGCTCCGGCCTGTTTCAGCGCCCACAGGTTGGCGCGGTAATTCACCTGGTGCGGCGGGATGCGGTGCGGGTGCCCGTGCCTGGCGAGAAACAGCACCTCTCGCCCGCCATATTCGCCATGCAGGATTTCGCCGGACGGACGCCCGTAGGGCGTATCGACCAGTTGCGCACGGTGTAGCTTGAAGCCACTCAGTTGAGTCAGGCCGGTGCCGCCGATGATGGCATGGACAGTCATGGGCATTCCTTTGAAGAGGAGGTCAGTCGATCAGATTGGCGGCTTTCAGTGCGCCTACCGCATCCAGCCAACGGGGGTGCTGCTTGTAATCGGTGGCAGGAAAAGCACGACCGCGCATGCGCGACAGTCTAGGCGATTGCGTGACGCCGAGGCGCTGAAGCGCCGTGAGCGCCAACTCCGCCGCCGACCGGTCGTTGCACACCAGGCCCATGTCGCAACCTGCCGACAGCGCGGCCTGGATGCGACCGGCTGCATCGCCGGCAACATGCGCCCCCGCCATCGACAGATCGTCGCTGAAGATCACCCCCTGGAAACCGAGTTCGCCGCGCAGAATGCCCTGCAGCCAGTGTCGTGAAAAGCCCGCAGGCTGGTCATCGACCTGAGGATAGATCACATGTGCAGGCATGATCGCATCGAGAGTGCCGCTCAGTGCCTGGAACGGAATCAGGTCGCAGCCACGCAACTCGTCGAGGCCACGCTCATCGATCGGGATTGCGACATGAGAGTCCGCCTCTGCCCAGCCATGGCCAGGAAAGTGCTTGCCGGTGGCAGCCATGCCAGCGGCGTGCATGCCGCGGATAAAGGCGTCTATCAGTGCCACGGCGGCCTGCGGATCGGCTTCGAATGCACGCGTGCCCACTACCGCGCTGCGCTGGTGGTCCAGATCGAGAACGGGCGCGAAACTGAAGTCCAGGCCCACGGCGAGTACCTCGGTCGCCATCACCCAGCCACAGGCCTCGGCCAGGCTCGTAGCGTCGGCGCAGCCGGCCAGATCACGCATGGCCGGAAGCCTGACGAAGCCCTGGCGCAAACGTTGCACGCGGCCGCCTTCCTGGTCCACCGCGAGCAGCAGATCAGGCCGTACAGCGCGAATGGAGCGGCATAATTCATCGACCTGCTTCGGGTGCTCGATATTGCGCGCGAACAGAATGAGCCCACCCACCTCGGGTTGGCGCAGCAGGTGCCGGTCCTCGGCAGTCAGCCAGGTACCGGCGATGTCCAGCATCAGTGAGCCGTGCATATGCAGACGTATTCCTATTCGAGTTCGGCGGCAGCCCAGCCTGGACAGGACGCCTCATCGATGCACACCACACAGCGGGGCGGCACCTGTGGAAAGAGCTTGAGCAGATCTGCATTGCGCATGCGGATACAGCCATGGGAAAGCGGTACGCCCATGGGCTCGCAATCGGGCGTGCCATGGATGTAGATATAGCGACGGAAGGTATCGACCGACCCCATGCGATTGACGCCCGGCTCGCATCCACTGAGCCAGAGAATACGGCTCAGAATCCAGTCTCGGCCGGGACAATGCTCGTGAAGCTCTGCAGACCAGACCTCACCGCTCCAGCGCCGACCGCGCAACACAGCGCCCTCAGGCAGGCCGTCACCGATGCGTGCACGCACCTGATGCAGGCCGCGCGGGGTGCAACCGGAGCCATTCAGCTCGCCGACGCCATTGCGCGCGGTGGACACAGGCAAGCGCAAACGCAGCAGCCCATCGGTAAAACCGTAGAGCTGCTGATCGGCGATGGAAACATGCAGAAAATCGAGAATAGCCATGGGCCGCTAGCTTAGCCGATCCCCCAGCGGGCTTGCAGCTCAAGCCTTCGCCTGAACGACCGCCGCACTGCGTCGCGCGATGGGCTGCGCTTTGACCAGGCTCGCATCATCGACGCCACTGTCGGCGCGCATGCCGGCCGCGAGAAACGGCACCATCATGCGCATCACCTGCTCGATGGACGTCCTGACACCAAAATCGTTTTCGGAGATCGCACGCAGCGCCTTGATGCCCGACATGCTGAACGCTGCCGCGCCGAGCATGAAGTGCACGCGCCAGAACAGCTCGATTGGCGGAATAGCCGGCGCAGCATCGTGGACCTTGAGCATGTAGCGGCGAAATACCTTGCCGTACATGTCTTCAAGGTAACGCCGCAAGTGCCCCTGACTCTGGCTGAACGACAGACCCAGCAGACGCATGAAGATGGACAGGTCGTCCCCGCTGCGCGGCTTGACCGCCAGGGCCTGCTCGACAAGTATCTCCAGCAGCTCTTCAAGTGTGTCCTGCTTGTCGGCCAGGGACTCGCGACGATCCAGTTCACGTTCCAGGCTCGCACAGAAAGGACCCAGAAAGCGCGAAAACACCGCCTGGATCAGGGCTTTCTTCGAGCCGAAGTGGTAGTTCACCGCCGCCAGGTTCACCCCGGCCTTGCTGGTGATCAGACGAAGCGAGGTTTCAGCGAAGCCTTTTTCCGCGAACAGCTGTTCCGCTGCATCAAGAATGCGCTCAACTGTTTCCGACTGCGCCATGCCCCCTCCGAAAGACAAACAACTGTTTGAAACTTACGTTTCACCGACCGGCAAGTCAACCACGAAACGTCCTGCGGCACTAGCGTCAATGTCGCAGTCGCGGTAGCCAACAAGTGAAACGAGGCAGTTCACCCTGAAAGAAACATTCGTTGCCAAGGCCCGATCACTGTATATAATCCCAGTCACTGTATATAAGAACAGAGACCGCCATGATCAAGCTGACGCCTCGCCAGACGGAAATCCTCGCGTTCATCAAGCGCTGCTTGGAAGACAACGGTTACCCACCAACCCGGGCGGAAATTGCGCAGGAGCTGGGCTTCAAATCGCCCAACGCTGCCGAGGAACACCTCAAGGCGCTCGCCCGCAAAGGCGCCATCGAGATGACGCCCGGCGCGTCCCGCGGGATACGCATCCCGGATTTCGAGCCTGCAGCCGAGAACGGCCTGCCGGTCATTGGCCGGGTGGCTGCCGGCGCCCCGATTCTGGCGCAGCAACACATTGAGGAATCCTGCCAGATCAGCCCTGGCTTTTTCCATCCGCGCGCGGACTATCTTCTACGCGTACACGGCATGAGCATGAAGGACGTCGGCATCTTCGACGGCGACCTGCTGGCCGTGCACACCACTCGCGAGGCGCGCAATGGCCAGATCGTGGTCGCCCGCGTCGGCGACGAGGTGACAGTGAAGCGCTTCAAGCGGGACGGCAAGAAGGTCTGGTTGCTGGCGGAAAACCCCGAGTTTTCGCCGATCGAGGTAGACCTCGAGCATCAGGAACTGGTGATAGAAGGCTTGAGTGTCGGCGTCATACGTCGCTAATACGTCGCTTAGGAGAGGTTCATGCAGTCCCAGACCAGCACTTCCCGACCCCAACTCTCGCTATTCGACGGTGTCATTGCACAAAGCCTGGCACCGTTCGGCAGCCTGAAACCACGCGCAAGACCCGAACAGGAAAAGGAATACCTGAGCGAGTTGAGCCTGAGCGGCAGCAGCCAGCATTGCCACCTGCTGCTAGCGCCCATCCTGCGTGAACTGGGTGACGCTGCCGACAGCCGCTGGCTGACACTGATCGCCCCTCCCGCTTTCCTTTCGCAGGGCTGGCTGCGCAAGTGCGGCCTGAATCGCGAACGCATCATTCTGCTGCAACCGCGCGACTCCAGCGGAGCCCTGGATTTGGCCTGCAAGGCGCTGGCCTCGGGCTGCAGCCACACCGTTGTCAGCTGGCTCGGCCAACTTGACGAACCAACGCGCAGCAAGCTGTATGCAGCGTCCAGCCTGGGCGACGCTCAGAGCCTGAATATTCGTCTGGGTTGTTGAGCGGCCAAGCACAGGGAACGTGCAGCCATCGTGAGTGTGGGAAACGATTGCGTGGAAACGCCAGACCCTCAGTGAAGAACACGAGGCCCCTCTTCCTCACGCTCGAAATCGCCCTCCGACATGCGCCCGGCCATCTGTACACCCAGATTGAACATCGCCTTGGCGATCTCGACATGCTGACCTTGCAGGAAAAGCTTGGCATCGTTGGAAAAATCCAGCGTCACCAGCACCTCTTCATCCTCGGCGCGACGAAGCACGATGCGCCCGTCAGGCAGTTCGACGATTTCCAGAAAAGACGTAGGCATGGATCGGCTCCGCATGAAAGGCGGCCATTGTAACAGTCGACCGGCAACAGGACAGCCCTTGCCTACGCAAAGCGCCCCGCGCGCCTGGCCTGGGTGCACTCGCCGCCTTTGTGGGAGGCCCGACCTCGGGCGATGCGTTTGGGCCGGGAGTGCGCATTCTCTGAAACGCGGCTAATGCCGTCCGTGCAAATAAAACGCTGCATAGATCGAGAATCGCAACGTAGCATGTGACAAAAAAGACGGGCGCAACGACATGCCCGACAAGGATCTGCATGACGACTCGTACCCTGCTGCTCACCGCTCTGGCGATGCTGGCATTCGCCGGCAACTCGATACTGTGCCGCATCGCCTTGAGAGACACCGCCATCGACCCCGCCAGCTTCACAGGACTGCGCATCGTCGCCGGGGCGCTGACGCTCGGAGTGATGCTGCGCCTCGGCAAATCCGGGCCGCTGAGTGGCGACTGGTTCAGTGCGTTCGCATTGTTCGTCTATGCGGCAGCCTTTTCCTTCGCCTATATCGGACTGGATGCCGGCGCAGGCGCCCTGCTGCTCTTCGGCGCCGTGCAATTGAGCATGCTCGCCTGGGGCCTGCTGCAGGGCGAGCGCTTCAGTGCCGGTCAGGTTGCCGGCTTATTACTCGCACTGAGCGGCCTGATGATCCTGCTCCTGCCGGGAAGCACCGCGCCTGCGCTCGATAGCGCCATGCTGATGCTGCTGTCCGGCGTGGCCTGGGGCGTTTACTCGCTGCGCGGGAGAGGCACAGCCAACCCGCTCGCGTCGACCGCGGGCAACTTCATCAGGGCTGTTCCGTTCGCGGCACTGCTATGCCTGGTACTGCTGGGACAGCAGCAGTGGGACAGGATGGGCGCCATCTATGCCATCCTGTCCGGCGCAGTGACCTCGGGCATCGGCTACGCCATCTGGTACGCCGCCATGCCTGGCCTGGCAGCCATACAGGCCGCCAGCGTGCAACTGAGCGTGCCGCTCCTGACCGCCACGGCTGGCGCCCTGCTGCTGGGCGAAGCAATGACGGCGACGCTGATGCTGTCCGGCGCGGCGATTCTGGGTGGTATCGCCCTGGTGCTGACCATCAGGCACCGCGGCTGATACCCCGCCCCGTCACCACTCGGTGAGCGACTCGCGAAAGCGCAACGCCAAGCCCTTGAGATTCTGCCGCCAGGCCTCCAGCTCGGCACGCGCCAGCGGAGGCGTTTCATCTTCGATACTGACCGCCTCGATCAGCGGCTGGCGCGGGTCGGTCTTGACCTTCGCCGGGGCACGAGGCGGCATGAACAGCTGTGCGTAGGCGGCAAGCAACTGGCCGAGCCAGGTGTCTGGCTGCTCCGACAACTCCAGCAATTCGGCGAGCTCCGGACTCGGCGCTGCCTCAAGCACGCTACGTGTCAGAAAGGCCTCGACTACCGGCGCATCCGCACCTGGCGATCGGTAGTAACCGGCGATTTCATGGCAAAGTCCAAGCAAGGCGCCGTAGAGGTGGAACAGGCAAGCCTCGCGCTCAGCCTGGATCAAGCCCTGAGAACTCATCGAAACGGACTCTTCGGCCTTGCGCCAGCTGTCCAGTGACAAGCCGGCGAAGAAGATCTTCTGGTTGGTGCGCGTGTAGAGCTCGTGAGCCATGGCATGCTCTCCGAAAGAAGATGAACAGAGAATGAACCTTCACAGGTTGTCGCACCGGATCGGCTGACGAAGCGCCAGCCGATCCGAAGAACGCGCTATGCCCGGCCGATCCGCTTGGCGGTCGACCGGAGCGAGATCAGCGCTTGTCCTCGACCTTCCACTTGCCGCCGTCGTAGAAAGCCTTCCATCCGGTCGGCTTGCCGTCCACTTCGGTCTGCACGTACTGCTCCTTGGTCTTGCGACTGAAGCGGATGACTGCGAAGCGGCCTTCCGGATCCTTTTGCGGCGCCTCGAGCAGGAAGTGGTACTTGGGATCGATCTCGTCCTTGTGCGGGATCAGCTCGCGCACCAGCGGGGCACGGGTTTCACGATTCTTCGGAAACTGACTGGCGGCGAGGAACAAGCCGGAAGCACCATCGCGCAGGACGTAGGTGTCATCGACCTTCTCGCACTTGAGCTCCGGCATCTTCACCGCGTCCATCTTCGGCGGGGCCGGCTCGCCATTCTTCAGCAGCTTGCGCGTGTTCTTGCACTCGGCATTGGTGCAACCGAAGAACTTGCCGAAGCGGCCGGTCTTGAGCTGCATCTCGCTGCCGCACTTGTCGCACTCCAGGCTCGGACCTTCGTAGCCCTTGATGCGGTACTGGCCTTGCTCGATCTCGTAGCCGGAGCAATCCGGATTGTTGCCGCAGATATGCAGCTTGTGCGTCTCGTCGAGCAGGTAAGCGTCCATTGCGGTACTGCAGATCGGGCAGCGATGCTTGCCCAGCAGCACGCGGGACTCGGACTCCCCCTCGTCATCGGCGGCGATTTCGTCACCGGGAATCAGGTTGACCGTGGACTTGCAGCGCTCCTTCGGTGGCAGGCTGTAGCCGGAGCAGCCGAGGAATACGCCGGTCGAGGCGGTGCGGATCATCATCGGCCGCCCGCAGACCTTGCATGGGATATCGGTCAGGGTCGGCTGGTTGGCGCGCATGCCGTTCTCGCTGGCTTCGGCGACCTCGAGCTTCTTGCGGAAATCACCGTAGAACTCGTCCAGCACGTGTTTCCAGTCACGTTCGCCCTGGGCGACGTCGTCCAGGTGCTCTTCCATGCCGGCGGTGAAGCCGTAGTCCATCAGGTTGTTGAAGCTCTCGGACAGGCGCTCGGTAACGATGTCGCCCATCTTCTCCGAATAGAAGCGGCGGTTGTGCAGCGAGACGTAGCCGCGGTCCTGGATGGTCGAAATGATTGCCGCGTAGGTGGAAGGCCGGCCGATACCGCGCTTCTCCATCTCCTTGACCAGGCTGGCTTCGGAGTAACGCGCCGGCGGCTTGGTGAAGTGCTGGCTCGGGTCGAGCTTGAGCAGCTTCATGTCGTCGCCCTTGTTCATCTCAGGCAACACATCATCCTCACCGGCCTTGCTCTGCTGCGGCATGACCCTGGTGTAACCGTCGAACTTGAGGATGCGGCCCTTGGCGCGCAGCTCGAAATTACCGGCAGCTACCGTAACGCTGGTGGACAGGTACTGTGCCGGCGGCATCTGGCAGGCGACGAACTGGCGCCAGATCAGCTCGTACAGGCGCTCGGCGTCACGCTCCATGCCGGACAGCTGGTTGGGCCGCAGGTTGACGTCCGACGGGCGAATCGCCTCGTGCGCTTCCTGGGCGCCCTCCTTGCTCGAATAGACGTTCGCCTTCTCCGGCAGGTACTTGTCACCGAACTCGTTCTCGATGAAGCCGCGGACCATCCCGATCGCATCGGCCGAGAGGTTGGTCGAATCGGTACGCATGTAGGTGATGTAGCCTGCTTCGTATAAGCGCTGGGCCATCATCATGGTCTTCTTCACGCCGAAACCGAGGCGATTGCTCGCGGCCTGCTGCAGGGTCGAGGTGATGAAGGGGGCCGAGGGCTTGCTGCTGGTGGGCTTGTCCTCGCGCTTGCTGACGCTGTACTGCGCGCCCTTGAGCTTCTCGAGCGCGGCACTGGCCTGCGCCTCGTTCAGAGGCTTGAAGGCCTCGCCGTTCTCACGGGCGACCTCAAAGCGCACCTTGGCCTGCTGCGCGGTCGTCAGGTCGGCATGCACTTCCCAGTATTCTTCCGGCACGAAGGCACGGATCTCGCGCTCGCGCTCGACCACCAGCTTCACCGCTACCGATTGCACCCGGCCGGCCGAAAGGCCACGGGCGATCTTCTGCCAGAGCAGCGGCGACACCATGTAGCCGACCACGCGATCAAGAAAGCGCCGGGCCTGCTGGGCATTGACCCGATTCAGGTCGAGCTGGCCAGGCTGGGCGAAGGCTTCCTGAATCGCCTTCTTGGTGATTTCGTTGAACACCACGCGTTTGTAGCGACCGTCATCGCCACCGATGGACTCGCGCAGGTGCCAGGCGATGGCCTCCCCCTCTCTATCCAAGTCGGTTGCGAGATAGATGGTGTCGGCTTCCTTGGCCAGGCGCCGCAATTCCTCGATCACCTTCTCCTTGCCCGGTAGGATCTCGTACTTGGCCTTCCAGCCGTGCTCCGGATCGACACCCATGCGCGCGACGAGCTGACGCTTGGCTTTTTCCTTCGGCGACAGCACAGGCGCCTCGGCAGCGGCAGCCTTGCCGCGCTTGACAGGCTCCTTGCTGGCCGAGCCGCTGGTGGGAAGGTCGCGGATATGGCCGATACTCGACTTCACCACGTACTGGTTGCCCAAATACTTGTTGATGGTCTTGGCCTTGGCCGGTGATTCCACGATGACCAGCGATTTACCCATGGAGAGGAGAGTTCCTGAATCGAGAGGTGAACAGAGGCGGCGCCTCCGGCAGTATGAATACCCGTGCCAACGATAGTCGGCATCAGCGAGCGTTCGTGTGCATTTTTGCGTGCGAAATGAACAAGCAGGCCAACTGCCCTGCTCGACATCCCGCCGCGATCGAAGCACCGGCTCGATGCCGTGAACCGAACGCTGAGGTTTGGCTCTGCCTGAAAAGCACCGCTATATATAGTGGCGATGGACGTGAGGTCAAGCGCGAGGCAAACGGCTGGACATCAGTTCAACCGGCAAAAAGGCTCGGCTCGGCTTCGATCAGAGCGAACCGCGGAACGGTTTCACCGTTGACCTCGACGGTTTCGGTGAACATCGACAACGGGCGGACCCACAGGCCACGCTCGCCGTACAGCGACTGATAGAACACCATCCATTCCTCGGTTTCCGAATGGCGCGCCACGGCGAATACACGGTATTCCGGGCCCTTGTAGTGGCGATAACGCCCTGGTTCCAATTGCATGCCTACCTCTGCTCCACAAGCCGGCTGCCAAAAAAAGAAAACCGGGGCACCAGGCCCCGGCTTCCATGCGCAGGCTGACAATCGGTCTTCCGCGAAATGGCGGAAATGGCTGTCAGCCTAGCGCAGTCATCTGCATCTGTCTTTCAGAGGCGCTCGAAGACCGTACTGATCCCCTGGCCCAGACCTATACACATGGTGGCGACACCGAGCGTACCGTTGTTCTGCTTCATCACGTTCAGCAGGGTGCCGGAGATACGCGCACCGGAACAGCCGAACGGGTGACCCAGCGCAATGGCGCCGCCGTGCAGGTTGACCTTCTCTTCCATCTTGTCGAGCAGCTTGAGGTCCTTGAGCACTGGCAGAGCCTGCGCCGCAAAGGCTTCGTTCAGCTCGACGTGGCTGATGTCGTCCATGGTCAGACCGGCGCGCTTGAGCACCTTCTGGGTGGACGGCACCGGACCGTAACCCATGATCGCCGGGTCGACACCGGCCAGCGCCATGGCGCGAACCACGGCCATCGGCTGGATGCCGAGATCCTTGGCGCGCTGGGCGGACATCACGATCATGCAGGAAGCGCCGTCGGTGATCTGCGAGGACGTACCCGCCGTCACGGTGCCGCCCTTCGGGTTGAAAGCCGGCTTCAGCGCCGCCAGGCTTTCCAGCGTGGTATCCGGACGGATGGTTTCGTCGTAGTCGAACACCTTCAGGAAGCCGTTCTCGTCGTAGCCTTCCATCGGGATGATCTCGTCCTTGAAGTTGCCTTCAACGGTGGCCTTGTGCGCCAGACGGTGCGAGCGCTCACCGAAGGCGTCCTGCTGCTCGCGGCTGATGCCATGCATCTTGCCCAGCATTTCGGCGGTCAGGCCCATCATGCCGGAGGCCTTGGCGGCGTACAGCGACAGCTGCGGGTTCGGGTCGACGCCGTGCATCATGCTGACGTGCCCCATGTGCTCCACACCACCGATGACGAACACATCGCCGTTGCCGGTCTGGATCGCCTGCACGGCGGTATGCAGGGCGCTCATCGACGAACCGCACAGGCGGCTGACGGTCTGGGCGGCACTGGTGTGCGGAATGCGGGTCAGCAGCGAGGCCATGCGGGCGATGTTCCAGCCCTGCTCGAGGGTCTGGTTCACGCAGCCCCAGATCACGTCCTCGACTTCGGCGGGGTCGATATTCGGGTTGCGTGCCAGCAGGCCGTCGATCAGCTGTGCGGACATGGTCTCGGCACGGGTATTACGGTGCATGCCGCCCTTGGAGCGCCCCATCGGGGTGCGACCGAAGTCGACGATGACTGCATCTCTTGGATTCAGGCTCATGAATTCTCTCTCCCTCGATTAACCGTAGAAGCGCTGGCCGTTGGCAGCCATCTCGCGCAGCTTCGCGGTCGGGTGGTACAGCGGGCCCAGGTCGGCGTACTTGTCGGCCATCGCAACGAACTCGGCGACGCCGATCGAATCGATGTAGCGCAGCGCACCACCACGGAAGGGTGGGAAGCCGATGCCATAGATCAGGCCCATGTCGGCTTCGGCAGCGGTCTCGACGATGCCGTCTTCCAGGCAGCGCACGGTTTCCAGACACAGCGGGATCATCATGTAGTTGACGATGTCCTCGTCGGACAGCTCGCGCGTCTCGGCGACGATCGGCTTGAGCAGCTCGTAGGCCTGCGGGTCGACCACTTTCTTCGGCTTGCCCCGCTTGTCCATCTCGTAGGCATAGAAGCCCTTGCCGTTCTTCTGACCGAGGCGGTTGGCCTCGTACATGACGTCGACAGCGGTCTTGGTGTCGTCCTTCATGCGATCCGGGAAGCCTTCGGCCATCACGTCACGGCCATGGTGACCGGTGTCCATGCCAACCACATCCATCAGGTAGGCCGGGCCCATGGGCCAGCCGAACTTCTCCATCACCTTGTCGGCGCGGGCGAAGTCGACACCGTGAGCGATGGCGCGGGCGAAGCCGCCGAAGTACGGGAACAGCACGCGGTTGACCAGGAAGCCCGGGCAGTCGTTGACCACGACCGGGCTCTTGCCCATCTTCTTGGCATAGGCGACGGTGGTAGCGATGGCGGTTTCGCTGGTCTTCTCGCCACGGATCACTTCCACCAGCGGCATCATGTGCACCGGGTTGAAGAAGTGCATGCCGCAGAAGTTTTCCGGACGCTTGAGCGCCTGGGCCAGGTAGCTGATGGAGATGGTCGAGGTGTTGGAAGCGATGATCGCGTCTTCGCGGACATGCCCTTCCACCTCGGCCAGCACGGCGTGCTTGACCTTCGGATTCTCGACGACGGCCTCGACGACGATGTCGACATTGCCGAAATCGCCATAGGACATGGTCGGACGGATCGCGTTGAGCGCCTGAGCCATCTTCTCCGGAGTCAGACGGCCCTTCTCGACGCGCTTACCGAGCAGCTTGGAGGCTTCGTCCAGGCCCATCTGGATACCCTCTTCGCGGATATCCTTCATCAGGATCGGCGTACCTTTGACCGCCGACTGGTAGGCGATACCGCCGCCCATGATGCCGGCGCCCAGCACGGCGGCCAGCTTCACGTCGCGGGCCTGCTTGTCGTAGGCCTTGGCCTTCTTCTTCAGTTCCTGATCGCTGAGGAACAGGCCAACCAGGCTCTGCGCCACGGACGTCTTGGCCAGTTTGACGAAGCCGGCGGCCTCGACTTCGATGGCCTTGTCGCGGCCGAAGTTGGCGGCCTTCTGAATGGTCTTGATGGCTTCGACCGGGGCCGGATAGTTAGGGCCGGCCTGGCCAGCGACGAAACCCTTGGAGGTTTCGAAGGCCATCATCTGCTCGATGGCGTTGAGCTTGAGCTTGTCCAGCTTGGGCTGGCGCTTGGCCTTGTAGTCCAGTTCGCCGGAGATGGCGCGCTTGACCAGATCCAAGGCGGCAGCCTGCAGCTGCTCGGGAGCGACCACGGCATCCACGGCACGCACCTTGAGCGCGTCTTCGGCGCGGTTTTCCTTGCCGGATGCGATCCACTCGACGGCGTTGTCGACACCGATCAGGCGCGGCAGACGCACGGTGCCACCGAACCCGGGATAGATGCCCAGCTTGACTTCCGGCAGACCGACCTTGGCTGCGCTGGACATGACCCGATAATCGGCCGCCAGGCACATTTCGAAACCGCCACCCAGGGCGATGCCGTTGATGGCGACGACGGTGGGCACGCCCAGGTCTTCGAAATCACTGAAGATCTTGTTCGCTTCGAGGTTGCCGGCGACCAGTTCTTCGTCGGGCATCTTGAAGTTGTCGACGAACTCGGTGATGTCGGCACCGACGATGAACACGTCCTTGCCGCTGGTGACGATCACGCCCTTGACCGATGCGTCGGCCTTGATGGCATCGACGGCCTGGCGCAGATCGTTGAGAGTGAGGCGATTGAACTTGTTGACGGACTCACCCTTGAGGTCGAAATTCAATTCGACGATGCCGCTCTCAAGAGCCTTAACCGTGATGGCTTTACCTTCGTAAATCATCAACTGATCTCCAGGTATGGAAGCTGAACGTTACGTGTCTCACGTCTTCGGCCCTGACTCGGCCGCGCCTTGCGGCGAACGACACCCACCGACACGATAATCCGGGTGACCGGCATCTGCTCTGGCAAACGCTCGATTCATACGCCCGTTTGATTTGGGTCGGCACACCTTCGGGGAAAAGCGCCGCGTTGTCAATCGGCTCTCTCACCGAACCGCAAGCGGCCTGTACGAGGATATTTCGCGACCAGCCGGTCATCATCGATAACGCCGATTCGCCCGCATTCACTGCACCGATGATGACAACGCCGGGGCGACCCACGACAGAAACCGCAGCGCACCAACTCGGTCAATCCTAGACGTAGCCGAGCAGGTACACTGCCGCCTCTCGCTGCACTCGAGCCCATCGCCACGGGCCACCGAACCGAATCCGGAGTACTGCATGTCCAAAGCCCCCATCGCCCACGCCGAAACCGGCACCGATCCCTATCGCTGGCTGGAAAAGCGGGATGCCGAAGACGTACTGGCCTACCTGAAGGCAGAAAACGCTTACCTCGAAGAACAGCTCGCCGAGCAGGCCGGGCTGCGCGAAACGCTGTTCCAGGAAATCAAGGGCCGCATCCGCGAAACCGATCTTTCCCTGCCGTCGCCCTGGGGGCCGTGGCTGTATTACCAGCGCACCACGGCTGGCGACGAATACCCGCGGCACTATCGCTGCCCGCGCCCGGTCGATGGCTCGCTCAGCGTTGACGAGAACGCCGAACAGCTGCTGCTCGACCCCAACGAGCTGGCCGGCGGCGGTTTCCTTTCGCTCGGTGCCTTCAGCGTCAGCCAGGATCACGCCAAGCTGGCCTACAGCCTCGATCGCGAAGGCGACGAGATCTACCGGCTGTTCGTCAAGGATCTCGTCAGCGGCGACGTGACCGCCCTGCCCTTCGACGATTGCGACGGCAGCATGACCTGGGGCAACGACAGCCAGACGCTGTTCTACGGCGAGCTGGACGATACCCACCGCCCGCACAAGATTTACCGTCATCGCCTGGGAGAAGCCGCCAGCAGCGAGGTTTATCACGACCCGGACGGGCGCTTCTTCGTGCATTGTTACCGCGCCAGTTCCGAGCGCCAGCTGGTCATCCTCTCCCACAGCAAGACCACCAGCGAAGCCTGGGCGCTGTCGGCGGACGAGCCGGAAGGGCAATGGACGTGCCTGGCGCCACGCCAGGAGGACCACGAGTACTTTCCCGATCACGGCCTTCACGAAGGTCAGTGGAGCTGGCTGATCCGCAGCAACCAGGCGGGCATCAACTTCGCCCTCTATCACGCCAGCGAGGCGCAGCCCGAGCGGGAGCACTGGCAGGAACTGGTCGCGCATGACGACGCGGTGATGCTCGAGGACGTCAGCCTCAACGCCGAGGCGATCACCCTGACCCTGCGCGAAGGCGGCCTGCCGGTGATCGAGGTGCGGCCGCAGGGCGTGCAGCCCTATCGCCTTCAGCTGCCCGATGCAGCCTACAGCCTGCACGTACAGGATTCGCTGGAATTCACCAGCACGGTGATCCGCCTGCGCTATGAGGCGCTCAACCGCCCGGCGCAAGTCCGTCAGCTGACGCTGGCCGACGGCACCCAGGCAGTGCTCAAGGAAACTCCGGTGGAAGGCCCCTTCGATGCGGACGCCTATGAAAGTCGACGCATCTGGGCGACCGCCCAGGACGGCACGCAGATCCCCATCAGCCTGGTCGGCCGCCGCGACAGCTTCGGTAAGCCGGCTCCGCTCTATCTCTATGGTTACGGCGCCTATGGGCACAGCCTCGATCCGTGGTTCTCGCATGCGCGCCTGTCGCTGCTCGACCGCGGTTTCGTCTTCGCCATCGCCCATGTGCGTGGTGGCGGCGATCTCGGAGAAGCCTGGTATCGCGCCGGCAAGCTGGAACACAAGCCGAACACCTTCAGCGACTTCATCGCCAGCGCCGAACAGTTGTTGGCCGACGGCTACACCACCTCTGCGCGCCTGGCCATCAGCGGTGGCAGTGCCGGCGGCCTGCTGATCGGCGCGGTGCTGAACATGCGTCCGGAGCTGTTCGGCGCAGCCATCGCCGAGGTGCCCTTCGTCGATGTGCTCAACACCATGCTCAACGCCGACCTGCCGCTGACCGTGACCGAGTACGACGAATGGGGCGATCCGAATCAGCCGGAGGTGCACGAACGCATCCGCGCCTACGCGCCGTACGAGAACGTCCGCGCCCAGGCCTATCCGCCGTTGCTTGCCGTGGCCGGCTACAACGACAGCCGCGTGCAGTACTGGGAGGCGGCCAAGTGGGTCGCCAAGCTGCGCGCCACCCGCACCGACGACAACCTGCTGTTGCTCAAGACCGAGTTCGGCGCCGGCCACGGTGGCATGAGCGGTCGCTACCAGGCGCTCAAGGACGTCGCGCTGGAGTACTCTTTCGTGCTCAAGGTATTCGGCATGGCCGGATAGCGTCGGGGCACAGCGCCGAGGCCCAACACCGCGCCACGCAAAAGCCGGCCGCGACGCCCAGCCGGGCCGAGGCCGTTGCCCGCAACCACGCCCGTTGAGCTCCCATCATTGAACCTCGGCAGCCCCGTCCAACCCGGCGGGAGGTATTCGTGCGGGGCTGCCGACCTACGGCAGCGAACGAGCGGCCACGGCGAGAGTCAGTCATTGGGAATGTCCTTGTCGGAGTCCAAGCAATGAACCGCACCTCTTCCAACCCATCCGCACAGAACGTCCACGGCTGGGAGCGCGCCGCCTCCCTCGCCGGGGGCCTGTATTTTCTCGCCAAGGGCCTTCGCCGTGGCGGCCTGGGCGGGCTGCTGCAGCTAGGCATCGGCGGCATGGCGCTGGCCCGCGGCGCGACCGGCCATTGCGAAGCCAAACGCGTACTCAACGAAATCAACGAACAGGCCGGCATGGCCGAAGGCCGCTCGCAGCAGATGCCCTTCGAGCGTTCCGACGCCGAACAGCAGCAGCTGAACGCCAATGCCCAGGCTGCGACCGGCAGCGCGACCGTGCTCGGCAGCGACACGCTGAAGACGCCGCCGGCCGGGGTCTGAAACTGCGGCGCGCTTTGGCCCGGGCCTCCAAGAGCAGCCAGCCGCCGCAGGCGCAACACCGCGCCGACGCGTCTTGCTCGGCCAGGCAAACGCTATTGCCCGACGCCGCCCCTCAGGTGCGCGCCATTGCCTTGCGGGTTTCGATCAATTGATCCACCACGCTCGGATCGGCGAGCGTCGAAGTATCGCCCAGCGCGTCATAGTCGTCCGTGGCGATCTTGCGCAACAGGCGGCGCATGATCTTGCCCGAACGCGTCTTCGGTAGCCCCGGTGCCCATTGGATCGCATCCGGCATGGCGATCGGCCCGATCTCGCGGCGCACCCATTGCCGCAGTTCCTGGCGCAACGCCTCCGTCGGTTCCACGCCGGACACCAGCGTCACGTAGACATAGATCGCCTGCCCCTTCAGCGGATGCGGCACACCCACCGCAGCGGCCTCCGCCACCTTGGCATGGGCGACCATGGCACTCTCGATCTCCGCGGTGCCCATGCGATGCCCGGACACATTGAGCACGTCGTCGACCCGCCCGGTGATCCAGTAATAGCCGTCCTCATCGCGCCGCGCGCCATCGCCGGTGAAGTACATGCCACGGAAAGTCTTGAAGTAGGTATCGACGAAGCGATCATGATCCTTGTAGATGGTGCGCATCTGTCCTGGCCAGGAATCGAGGATCACCAGATTGCCCTCGGCCGGCCCTTCCAGAAGATTGCCAAGGTTATCGACCAGCCCGGGCACTACACCGAACAGCGGTCGAGTGGCCGAACCGGGCTTGAGTGCGGTCGCACCTGGCAGCGGACTGATGAGGATGCCGCCGGTCTCGGTCTGCCACCAGGTATCGACAATGGGGCAGCGCGACTGCCCGACGGTTTCGTAGTACCAGTGCCAGGCTTCCGGATTGATCGGCTCGCCCACCGTGCCCAGCAGCCGCAGGCTGGAGCCGTCGGCTCCCTCTACCGCGGCCTTGCCCTCGGCCATCATCGCGCGGATCGCGGTGGGCGCCGTGTAGAGGATATTCACCCTGTGCTTGTCGATGATCCGCGCGATGCGGGTGACATCCGGATGGTTCGGCACGCCTTCGTACATCAGCGTGGTGGCGCCGTTGGCCAGCGGGCCGTAGATGAGATAGCTGTGACCGGTGATCCAGCCGATGTCGGCGGTACACCAATAGACGTCGCCTGGCCGGTAGTCGAAGACCCGCTCATGGGTCAGCGCGGCATACAGCAGATAGCCGCCACAAGTGTGCAGAATGCCCTTCGGCTTGCCGGTGGAGCCCGAGGTATAAAGGATGAACAGCGGCTCCTCGGCACCCATTTCCTTGGGCGCGCAGACCTCGCCGGCAACCCGCATCAGGTCGTCGTAGCAGATGTCGCGATGCGGGTGCCAGCGGATATCCGCACCCGTGCGACGCACGACGATGATCTTCTTCACGCAGCTAGTCTGCGGATTGGTCAGCGCCTCGTCGACGTTCTCCTTGAGCGGCACGGCTTTGCCGCCGCGGATGCCTTCGTCGGCGGTGATCACGACCTTCGACTGACCATCGATGATGCGTCCGGCCAAGGCTTCCGGAGAGAAACCGCCGAACACCACCGAATGAATCGCGCCGATGCGTGCGCAGGCCAGCATCGCCACGGCAGCTTCGGGAATCATCGGCATGTAGATGGTCACCACATCGCCACGATGCACGTCCTGGCCGCGCAGGGCATTGGCGAACTTGCTGACTTCCTGATGCAGCTCGCGATAGGTGATTTCGCGATGTTCGCCAGGATCGTCGCCTTCCCAGATGATCGCCACCTGGTCGCCGCGCTCGGCCAGATGGCGATCAAGGCAATTGGCCGACACGTTCAGCGTGCCGTCGGCAAACCACTTGATATTGACGTGGTGATCGTCGAAGGAGGTGCGCTTGACCTCGCTGAAGGGGCGAATCCAGTCCAGCCGTGCCGCCTGTTCACGCCAGAATCCTTCAGGGTTGATCACCGACTGCTGGTACATGGCCCGGTAAGTGGCCTCGTCGGTCAGGGAATGCTTTGCAGCGTCAGCGGACACGGGATACACGGATGCAGCGCACATGGCAGTCACCTCGGGTTGTCTGGTTTGTTCGGTCGCAGCCTTGTCACGCAGGCGAACCCTTACCACCCGATCGATCCGCGTTTTCCATGCGGGTCGCCAACCACGCGCCTGTCCGACCTCTGCTCCAGCCGATGCCGAATACCGCAGCAGCCGCCAGCCGGCGGCCCTCATCCAAGCATAGACATTCGGCAGCGGCTATTTGCCCGCGACCGCTGTCTCAATTCGTAACCGCGCACGCCAGGAACCCTCATGTCAGCCGCCAGCAACACCCTGTTCCGCCAGCTCAAGCGGATTCCTCAGAGCATCGCGTTCTATCCAACCGTGATTCCGGCCGGCTATCTGCTGCTCGGCGTGCTGGTATTGCTGTTCGAGACAAGCGAGCTGGCCGACTCCCTGCGTGGCCGACTGCCGGCAGGCCTGACCGAGGCGGACAATGCCAGGGAGATTCTCGGCACACTGATCACGAGCATCATTTCCCTGACCGTATTCAGCTTCTCGATGGTGATGGTGGTACTCAACGGCGCAGCAGCGCGACTGTCGCCGCGGGTGCTGCCGGGCCTGATCAGCGACATGCGCAACCGGCTCATCCTGGGCAACTACCTGGGCTGCGTGCTGTTCTTCCTGTTGCTGATCGCCTACATCAACAAAGACCAACCACAGAGCCTGCCGGCCTTTGGTGTGCTGCTGGCGCTGCTCATGGGCCTGGGCTGCATGGCCTTGTTCGTCGTATTCATCCGCTCCATCTCGCAGTCGATCCAGGTGGACTGGATCATCGATCAGCTGTACCTCAGTGCCTGCAGCAATCTCGCGCAGCGGCGCGAGCGGCTGGGCACCATCACCGAGACACCGGACGACCGGCACTGGCATTGCATCGAGGCGCGCAAACCGGGCTATCTGCGCGAGGTCAATGAGAAGCGCCTGAGCGAACTGCTGGCACCCGACGACCTGCAAGCCGTGCTGCAGGTAGAGCCTGGTTTCTTTCTGGTCGAGGGCCACCCGCTGCTGAGGGTCAGCGCCAAGCTGGACCCGCACCGGACGCGTCAGGTGCTGGACTGCTTTGACTTTCATGACGAGGAATTTGCCGGTGCCAATGTCTCCTACGGCATGCGTCAAATGACCGAAATCGCAGTGAAGGCCATCAGCCCGTCCATCAACGATCCGGGCACCGCGGTGCGTACGATCAATCTGCACGGCGTGCTGCTGGGCCGGCTCGGCGGGCTGCCGTCACTGGATGTGGGCTGCATCGATCGGGGCAAGCCCAGGCTGTTTTGCCCGCAACTGAGCCCGCAACGGCTGCTCATGTTGATCCTCGGGCCGATCCGCACCTATGGCAGCCACGATCCGCAGATCGTCATGGCGCTCATGCAATGCCTGAAGAATGCAATGCATGGCGTCGTTTCGGCTGAGCAACTGGAGGCATATGCAGACGAGCTGAAAGCCCTGCGCGCCGCTGCGCACGCCAATTTGCCGAACGAGCGGGACCGCCAGGCGGTGAACACCGTACTGGCCCGTATCAACGAACTGGACCGTGGCCTGCCGGCGCTGGCGATGCTGCCGATACCTGCCCAGACCTGAAATACGAGACAAAAAAAGAGCGGCCCCAGGGCCGCTCGGTCAACCATTCGGTTGGAAAACACTTGTCCGATCACGCAGATAGACATTGCCATTCTGGGCGGCAGGGCCGGTGACCGAAACTGCACATTGGTCTAACAGACCCGCGTCGAATTTTGCCGTCAGGGAGCGGAGTTGGCTGCCTGCGCGGCCTCGATCAGGTCCCTGCCGATTTCGTCTTCGAATTTCTTCCAGGCCGGCTGTACCGCCTCCCGCCACTTGGCGCGCTGTTCATCGGTAAGCACCAGAATCTCGCTCTTGCCCGAGTCGATGACGGCCTGCTTGGCCTTCTCGTTGAGCGCCTCGGCCTGGCGATTCACCTCCACGGTGACCTCTTCGATGATCCCTTCCAGTTCGCCGCGCACATCTTCGGGCAGGCCGTTCCAGAACTTGGTGTTGGTGATCAGCAGATAGTTGCCGATGCCGTGGCTGGACTCGGTGATGTACTTCTGCACCTCGTGGTACTTCTGGCTGTAGATATTCGACCAGGGGTTGTCCTGGGCATTGACCACGCCGGTCTGCAGCCCCTGGTAGATCTCGGCGAAGGCCATCTTGCGCGGTACCGCGCGCAGCGCGGTGTACTGCGCAGCCTGCAGGTCCGAGGGCTGCACGCGGAACTTCAGACCACGGGCATCGGCCGGTTCACGCAGTGGCTTGTTGGCGGTGAAGTGGCGCATGCCGTTGAGCCAGTAGGCCAGGCCGGTGATGCCCTTGTCCTCCATGGACTTGAGCATGGCACGGCCCTTGTCCGATTGCTGGAAGCGCTGCGCGGCCGGCATGTCGTCAAACAGGAACATCAGATCGAACAGCTGCAGTTGCTTGGTGTACTGCTCGAGCTTGGACGGTGCCGGCGCGAGCAGCTGCACCTCGTTCATCAGCAGCGCCTCCATCTCCTTGCCGTCGCCATACAGCGAGGAGTTGGCGAAAACCTGCACCTCGACCTGGCCCGGCAGGCGCTCCTCGACGAGCTTCTTGAACATCAACGCGCCCTGCCCCTTCGGGGTGCTGTCGGCGGTGATATGCGAGAACTTGATCAGTATCGGATCGGCAGCCTGGGCGCCGAGGACGGTGAAAAGCGCCGAAGCGGCGAGCAGACGGGTAATGCCACGCGGAAATCGTGCCATGAGAAGCTCCGTTTTGTAGTTGTGTGAGCCATGTAGGTGGAGCGACTCTACCCCCGTGCCGGCGCCGGCTGAATTGCTATTTTGGCAAGCGCAACTTCGCGTTTGGCGAAGGCAGCGGCGAATTCGCGCTATGTGACGCGGCCCTTCAGCCATTGCCTTCGCGAGTGGTGAGGTGTTCGAGCATTTGCCGCGCGGTGACCGACAGGCTTTCCAGGTTACGCACGCCGAGCTTCAGCTCGCGCCGCGCCCAGGCGTCGGTCAGTGGCACGATAGCCACATCCAGCGCCGGCAAGTAGTTGCGTACCACCTGCTCGGGCAACACGCCGATCCCCATGCCAGTGTGGATCATTCGGCAGATCGCCTCGAAGCTGCGCACCTGGATGCGCAGGCGCAGCGGCGTGCCCATCTGTTGCGCCGACTGCTGCAGCAATGCGTGCAACGAGGCATCCTGCTGCAGGCCGATGAAATCGAAGCCAGCCGCCTCGCGCAGAGCGATGCTGTCGCGCCCGGCCAGCACATGCTGGCGCGGGGTGACAAGCACCAGCCGATCCTCGCGATAGCCGAACACCTGCAGATCCGCGGCCGGCATGTGTCCGGCGAAGATGCCGATATCGGTGAGCCCTTCGCGCAGCGCCCGCAGGGTATCGCTGCTGACACGCTCCTCCAGGTCGATCTTCACTTCCGGATGCAGGCGGGTGAACGCACTGAGGTCCTCGGGCAGGAACTCGATCACCGCCGAGGTGTTGGCGTGGATGCGCACGTGCCCCTTGACGCCCAGGCTGAACTCGCTGAGGTCGGCGTCCAGCTGTTGCAGGTTGTCCAGCAGGTTGCGCGCATGGTGCAGCAGCGCATGGCCGGCGGGGGTCAGCTCCACGCCCTTGGGCTGGCGGTAGAGCAGGCTGACGCCGAGCTGCCCTTCCAGGTCGCTGACGCGCTTGCTTACCGCCGCCAGGGCCAGATGCTCGCGCTCGGCGGCGCGGGTCAGGCTGCGCTCGTCGGCGATGGCAACGAAAAGACGCAGGGTGACGAAATCGATACGGCGCATTGTGGAGTTCCTTCGTATTCGCAGGAGACGAAGCATGCACCGATCGGCTCCCGTTATTCAAAGCCTCGCTAAGCCTGTGCTTCGCAGATCGCGAAGTCGGCCTTGGCCAACGGCCAATTGTCCGGTGCCGGCTCCTCGGTCATGCTCTGCGCCATGAATCAATCGGCACAGGTGTCGTGATGAGCGAACAGACAGACAAGAGCCTGCCGCTGCAGGGCCTCAGGGTAATCGAGATGGGCCAGCTGATCGCCGGTCCCTTTGCCAGCAAGCTGCTCGGCGAATTCGGCGCCGACATCATCAAGATCGAGCCGCCACGGGTTGGCGATCCACTGCGCAAGTGGCGCAAGCTCAAGGACGGCACCTCGCTCTGGTGGCATGTGCAGTCGCGCAACAAGCGCTCGGTGACGCTGGATCTCAAGGCGGCCGAAGGTCAGGCCATCGTCCGTCAACTGGTCGCCGAAGCCGACATCCTGATCGAGAACTTCCGCCCCGGCACGCTGGAGGAATGGGGCCTGGGCTGGGACGAACTGTCGAAGCTCAACCCGCGCCTGATCATGCTGCGCATCTCCGGCTACGGGCAGACCGGCCCCTACCGCGACCTGCCGGGCTTCGGCGTGATCGGCGAAGCCATGGGTGGCCTGCGCCATCTCTCCGGTTATCCGGGGCAGCCGCCGGTGCGCGTGGGTGTCAGTATCGGCGACTCGCTGTCATCGCTGTATGGCGTGATCGGCGTGCTACTGGCACTGCAGGAGCGCAACCGCAGCGACCAGGGGCAGGAAATCGACGTGGCCCTGTACGAATCGGTGTTCGCCATGATGGAAAGCCTGGTGCCCGAGTACGACGCCTTCGGCTACGTTCGCGAGCCCGCCGGCAGCGCGCTGCCCGGCATAACCCCATCCAATTCCTATCTGTGCAGGGACGGCGCCTACGTACTGATCGCCGGCAACGGCGACAGCATCTACAAGCGCCTGATGACCCTGATGGGTCGCCAGGACCTGGCCGATGACCCGCGTTTCGCGCACAACGACGGACGCGCCCAGCATGCCGAGCTGATCGATGCGGCCATTGGCGAATGGACCGCGCAGCACAGCCGTGACGAAGTGATCGGGGCCCTCAAGAGTGCCCGCGTACCGGCCGGCTATCCGTATACCGCCGCCGACATCGTCAAGGACCCGCACTACCTGGCGCGGCAGATGATCGAGCAGGTCGAGACCTTCGCCGGCCCGCTCAGGGTACCGGGCGTGCTGCCCAAGCTGTCGCGCACGCCAGGACGCATCGGCCACGGCGGCCCACAGCTGGGCGAGCACACCGACGACGTGCTGGCTGGCCTTGGCCTCACCGACGCACAACGCCAGGGCCTGCGCGAGCGCGGGATCATCTGAACCGCCGCGTAGGGTGGATGACGTTTTTTTTATCCACCCCCCGTAACGGTGGATGGGTGGAGCGTCATCCACCCTACGAACTACAGGCCACAAGCTTCGAGCCAACAACGTAGGGTGGATGACGCTTTTTTCATCCACCATGACTTGCCGAAACGGTGGATGGATGGAGCGTCATCCACCCTACCGCCCATAACCGACAGGATTCACCGATGAGTAAACGCCTGTACATCCAGGAAGTCGCCACCCGCGACGGCTTCCAGATCGAATCGAACTTCGTGCCGACCGAGGACAAGATCGCCCTGATCGACCGTCTCTCGCAAACCGGGCTGGCGAAGATCGAGGTCACCTCCTTCACCTCGCCCAAGGCCATCCCCAACCTGCGCGACGCCGAGGACGTGATGCGCGGCATAAGTCGCGTGGAGAGCGTCGAGTACACCGTGCTGGTGCCCAACGTGAAGGGTTGCGAGCGCGCCCTGGCCTGCGAGGTTGACGAAATCAACCTGGTCATGTCGGCCAGCGACACCCACGGCCTGGCCAACCTGCGTATGACGCCCGAGCAGTCGCTGGTGCAGTTCCGCGAGATCATCGAAGTCACCCGTGGCAGCGACGTGTTCGTCAACGCCTCCTTGTCCACCACCTTCGGTTGCCCGTTCGAGGGCGAGGTACCCGAGCAACGCATCCACGAACTGGTGCAGCGCCTGCTGGAAATGGGCGTGCAGGGCATCACCCTCTGCGACACCACCGGCATGGCCGACCCGGCACAGGTCGAGCGCATTTGTCGTGAGGCGCTGCAACGCTGGCCCGAAGCCGTGTTCACCGCGCACTTCCACAATACCCGCGGGATGGGCCTGGCCAACGCATTGGCGGCGCTGAACGCCGGTATCGACCGCTTCGACGCGTCGCTCGGCGGCCTCGGTGGCTGCCCCTATGCGCCGGGTGCCAGCGGCAATATCTGCAGCGAGGACCTGGTACACATGTTCCAGCGCATGGGCCTGGATACCGCGGTCGACCTCGACCGGCTGTTGCAGTGCGCCGCGGACCTGCCGCAACTGGTCGGCCACGAGGTGCCGGGAGCCGTGCTCAAGGCCGGCAAGGCGGATCGCCGCTATCCGAAACCGAAGTGGATGCAGGAAGCCGGCGCCTGAGCCTAATGCTTAATGCCAAAAGCTGGTTGCAGGATTATGTAGGAGCGGGCCACGCCCGCGATTCGCGCGCATGGCGCGCTCCTACAGCGTACTCTCTGTGCTTATTAGGCGCCTGAGTCGGCTTTTTCCGTTCTCGCGAGTGAATGCCGTGCGGGGCTCAACAATCCGGTCTGAGCGTTCGAGTCTCTCCGTCCACACCCTGTTTGGCTGAAGAGCTCGAGCCCGGCGGCTTTCCGACCGGGTTCGCGCGCTAGCACACGCGGGCTCTCAGACGCCCTGGCAGAATATCAAAATTGCCTCGGCCACCGCATCGGGCGCTTCGCGCTGGGGAAAATGACCGACTCCCGGCAACAGCTGGCGATGGTATGGACCACTGAACAGGCCCTCGCGCCCGGCCGAGCTGTCCGGTGCGTTGCAAGTATCCGCCTCGCCGTGCAGCACCAGCGTCGGCACCGCCAGCACGGGTGTGGGCTGCAACAGCACCTCGTCCGGCGCATAGGCCGGATCGCCTTCGACGAAGCCCCAGCGATGCCGGTAGGAATGCAGCACCACCGCGGCCCAGTCCGGATTATCGAAGGCCTCGCTGGCCTGGGCGAAATCCGCCTCGGCGTACCAGCCGGGCGGCGACCAGGTATCCCAAAGCAGACGGGTGAAGGCCACGCGATCCTCGACGACCGTGCGCTCGCCGCGCGGCGTGGCCATGTACCAGTGGTACCAGTAATTGCGCGCCTGATGCAGGGAAAGCTGCTGCTCGGGATCGTTGGTGCCGTAGCCCACCGAGAGCATCACCAGCCGCGCGGCCGCGTGATGGCGAAGGCCGCAAGCGTTGGCCACCGCCCGCGCGCCCCAGTCGTGGCCGACCAGTACCGGTTGTTCGAGGCACAGTGCATCGATGAAGTCGAGCAGATCGCGTCCCAGCGCGGCCAACTGGCCACTGCGCGGGGTCAGCGGGTCGACGAAGCGCGTCTGGCCGAAGCCACGCAGCGTCGGACAGAGCACACGATAACCGGCTGTCGCCAGTCGCTCGGCCACCGCTAGCCAACCCTCCGCGCAGTCCGGCCAGCCATGCACCAGCACGGCGGTCCGTCGGCCACGGGGATTGCATTCGAGATAGGCAATATTCAGCACCGGCGTACTGACAAAGGCATAGCGGCTCATGCCGGCTTCTCCGTGCGTTCCATGGCTTGTCAGGATAAGCCTTCGGCCGCACGAAAAAAGCGGGCCGGTCACATTCGACCAGGCCCGCTACGGTTTTGGCAACCCATTGCTGGCGGCGGCAAGGGGACTGCCAGCCGCCGCCCGGGCTTCAGGTGCGGTTGGCGGCCTGCGCTGCCTCGATCAGCTCGGCGCCGATTTCGCCCTCGAACTTCTTCCACACCGGCTTCATCGCCTCGCGCCACATCGCGCGCTGCTCGGGCGTCAGCTCGATGATCTCGGTCTTGCCGGAAGCCGCGATAGCCTGCCTGGCCTTCTGATTGAGTTCATCGGCCTGACGGTTAACCTCGACCGTCACCTCGTCCATGATCGCTTCCAGCTCGCTGCGCACGTCATCGGGCAGGCCTTTCCAGAACTTGGTGTTGGTGATGACCATGTAGTCGATCAGGCCATGGTCGGAAGCCGTCATGTACGGCTGCACCTCGTGGACTTTCTGGCTTTCGTAGTTCGACCAGGTATTCTCGGTGCCATTGACCACGCCGGTCTGCAGGCCCTGATAGACCTCGGCGAAGCTCATCTTGCGCGGGTTGGCGCGCACCACCTTGAACTGCTCCTCGAGCACCGCCGAAGCCTGTACGCGGAATTTCAGCCCACGCGCATCCTTGGGTTCGCGCAGTGGCTTGTTGGCCGACAGTTGCTTGGTCCCGTTGTGCCAGTAGGCCAGGCCGGTGATGTTCTTGTCTTCCATCGCGGTGAGCAGCGAACGGCCCTCGGGGCTGCTCTGGAAACGGTCGGCGGCGGCCAGGTCGTCGAACAGGAACGGCAGATCGAAAATCTGGATGGACTTGGCGTAGTGCTCGAACTTGGCCAGCGATGGCGCCAGCATGTGCACGTCGCCAAGCAGCAGCGCCTCCATCTCCTTGCCATCGCCGAACAGCGACGAGTTCGGGTAGACCTCGACCTTCACCTTGCCCGGAAGGCGCTCCTCGGCGAGTTTCTTGAACAGCAGCGCACCCTGCCCTTTCGGTGTGTTGTCCGCCACCACATGGGCGAACTTGATGGTCACGGGATCGGCGGCATGCACGAGCCCGGCGATGGATAGCGACAGTGCGCAGGCGAGCGCCTTGACGGTGGTTTTCAACATGGTGGTACCCCTCTTGTTTTTGTCGGTTGGTACGTTTGTCGTGACGGGTGCGATCAGGCGATCGCCTGCCCGGCACGTTGCAGCAGGCGGCGGGCACGACCGATGACCGGGGCATCGACCATCTGTCCGTCCACCACGAAGACCCCGTCGCCGGATGCACCGGCGGCAAGGATACGTTGTGCCCAGTCCAGCTCCGCAGGGCTGGGCATCAGCGTTTCATGGACCACAGCGAGCTGGCTGGGGTGGATGCACAGGACCCCGCCGAAGCCCATGTCGCGGGCATCGGCAACCGCCTGGGCGAGGCCGTGCAGGTTACTGATATCGGGGAAAACGCTGTCCAGCGGCAGCGCCAGGTTGGCCAGCCGCGATTGCAGCAGCAGCGCATAGCGCGCCTGGTCGAGGATGCGCTCAGCCGCTGCGCTGCCGCTGGCCAGGCCGAGATCAAGGCCCAGATCGAGCGCCCCGAAAGACAGCCGTTCGACGCCGTGGGCATGCGCGATCTCCGCCAGGTGAGCGAGCCCGCGAGCGCTCTCGACGATCGGCCACACCGGTTTGCCGCAACCGGCCGCCAGGGCTACCTGCACGGCACTTTCCACCTTCGGCAGCAGCACGCCGGACACGCCAGCGTGCCGTGCGCAGAGGCTAAGGTCCGCAGCCTGTTCGGGATGCGTTGGCGCGTTGATGCGCACCAGCACGCGAGCGTCCGGGTTGGCTGCGAGAAAGGCATCGAGATTGCTCCGCGCCTCGCTTTTCAGGTTCTCGGCAACGGCATCTTCGAGATCGACGATGACCGCATCGGCGCCGCTGGCCAGCGCTTTGGAAATACGCTCCGGGCGGGTCGCCGGGACGAACAGGGCGCTACGGATGATGGCTGCATTCATGGCTGATTCCTCGGTGCGGTCAGACCGCACCCTGTTCGTGCAGACGCTGGATATCGCCGGGCGCATAGCCCAGCTCGGCAAGCAGTGCGTCGGTGTGCTGACCAAGCGCGGGGATCGGATCCATGCGCGGTTCAAAGGCACTGTTGCGCCCGGGTGGCAGCAGCGTCGGCAGGCGGCCGGAAGGGCTGTCCACCTCGCTCCAGCGCTGGCGCGCCTCCAGTTGCGGATGCGCCCAGACCCCGGCCATGTCGTTGACGTGGGCATTGGCGATCGGCGCGATATCCAGGCGGGCGATCACCTCGTCAGCACTCAGCCGGGAGAACGCCTCGACGATGATGGCGCGCAGCTCGGCACGGTTTTCCGAGCGTTTGAAGTTCGCCGAGAAGCGTTCGTCCTGCGCCAGCTCCGGTTGCAGCAGCACCTTATCGCAGAACAGCAGCCACTCGCGCTCGTTCTGCAGGCCGAGCATCACCGTGCCGCCGTCGCCGGTGGGAAACGGCCCGTAGGGATAGATGGTGGCGTGTGCAGCGCCGGCCCTTGGGGGTGGCGTGGCGCCCTTGTAGGCGTAATACAGCGGGTAGCCCATCCATTCCACCAGGCTTTCGAGCATGGTCACATCGACGCGGCTGCCTTCGCCGGTCTTGTCGCGCAGCATCAGCGCCGAGAGCACACCGGTGTAGGCGTACATGCCGGCGGCGATATCGGCGATGGAGCAGCCGGCCTTGGCCATTTCAGTCTCGCCCGACCCGCCAGTGACGGAGAGAAAGCCGCCCTCGCTCTGGATCAGCAGATCGTAGGCCTTCTTCTGCTCATAGGGCCCGCCTTCGCCGTAGCCGGAAATGTCGCAGACGATCAGCCGCGGGAAGCGCTCGTGCAGCGCCTCGAACGACAGTCCCATGCGCGCGGCGGCGCCCGGTGCAAGGTTCTGCACCAGCACGTCGGCGTTGCCCAGCAGTTGATCGAGCACCTGGGTGGCGGCCTCCTGCTTGACGTCCAGGGTCAGGCTTTCCTTGGAACGGTTGGTCCAGACGAAATGCGAGGCCAGGCCGTCGACGCGCTCGTCATAGCCGCGGGCGAAGTCGCCTGCGCCCGGGCGCTCGATCTTGATCACCCGGGCGCCGAGATCGGCCAGCTGGCGCGTGCAGAACGGCGCGGCAATGGCGTGTTCGAGGCTGACCACGGTGATGCCGTCGAGGGGACGGGGTTTGGCTTGGGTGTTGGTCATGTTCGATTCCTGCAATTGGGTTCAGGCCAACCTGATGGCACGTTCGTAAGGGCCTTCAGCCCGCTGACGCGTGGTCCTTGTTGCTGGTTTGAAGCCCACCCTACGGGCCTCCACCGACTTCGGATTCATGCGCGCGTTTTTGTAGGGTGGGCTTCAGCCCACCGGGGGCACGTGGTGGGACTAAAGCCCACCCCGCGCTCACCTCAACATGCTCAGCGGCGTAGGGTGGATGTCGCCTTTCACATCCACCGGGATCCGCTCGGTGGATCGACGAAGCGCGATCCACCCTACGTCTCCCCTCAGGCCAGACCGCTCAAATCGTCGGTGTCGCGCAACCGCCAGACCGTGTCGATCAGCACGCCCGCCTCGTCATCGCCGCGCGCGCCAGAGAACTGCACCAGGCGACGGAATTTGCCCTCCAATTCGGCGCGGCTCAGGCTGTTGCCCGGGTCGCCCTTGGGCTCGTCGATGGCGCCGTGCAGCGTGCGGCCATCGGCGGTGGTCACTTCGACGCGACCGAGCCAGCGTGCCGGGTAGGCCTCGTCCACCTCGGGATCGAGCGTCATCGAAACCTTCTCGCGGAATTCGCCGACACGCGGGTCGCTGAGTGCATGGCTGTGGAATTCGGTCAGGCCGGCCTTGCGGTACAGGGCGATCAGCCCCAGCACGGTGCCCATGCTGAACTTGGCCTGGTGCACCGTCTGCGGTACTGCCACGCGTCCGAGCACGTCGATGGCGCCCTGATGCACACGGGTGGTGACGCTGGCGATGTCCTCTGCCTTGAGCCCTTCGCGCTGCATCAGCGCCAGCAGCGCGTCGGCGGCCGGATGCGTATGGCGGCACGAGGCGTGGAACTTGAACGAGGTTTCAGCCAACGCCCAGCGAGTGCCGAGGCGCTCGGACAGCTTGCTCGGGTCGGCGTCGCTCGACATACCGGCGGCCATGCCCTGCTCACCTTCGAGGATGTCCTGCGCACCAGTAAGCCCGTCGGCGGTCAGATAGGCGGCGAGCAGCCCGTCGGCGGCCGCCTTGGCGGTGTGCAGTTGCTTGGAATCGGCGGCGTCGCGCAGGAACTCCCAGAGCCCGGCGGCCTGGGTGCCGGCGCTGCCAAGCAGGTGAGTGAACTGCTGCTGGTCGAAGTCCATCAGCTTGCCCACCGCCACGGCGGCGGCCAGGGTGCCCACCGTCGCCGTGGTGTGGAAGATGCGGTAATGCGAGCGGCCGAGGAACTCACCGATGCGAATGCCCGCCTCGTAGCCCGCGACCGAGGCCACGAGCAGTTCGCGGCCGGATTTGCCGAGATCCTGCGCGACCGCCAGCGCGGCGGGAAACACCACCGTGGCCGGGTGCAGCACGGAGCTGTTGTGCAGGTCGTCCTGCTCGACCAGGTGCGAGCTGGCGGCGTTCACCAGCGCGGCGAAGTAGGCCGAGCTGGAACGTCCGTTGACCAGGATGCGGGCACGGCCTTCGGCTGGCCCCATGCGTTCGGCGTAACGTTCGAACAGCGGAATCGGGTGCGACCCGGCGCTGGCCAGGGCGGAGCCGAGCCAGTCGAGGAACAGGTCTTCGGTACGGGCAAGCACCGCGTCGGGAATCTGCTCGTAACGCAGCCCGGCGAGAAATTCGGTGAGGGCCTGGGTGTGCTGGCTCATGCCATGGTCTCCAGCGGATTGGACAGTTCGATGAGGTTGAAATCGGGATCGCGCAGGTACACCGAGCGGATCGGCCCGTTGGCACCGCTGCGCTGCACCGGCCCCTCGATCACGGCCACACCCTGGGCATCGAGATGGGCGATCACCTCCTCCAGCGGCGTGGTGACGATGAAGCAGAGGTCCGCCGAGCCCGGCGTCGGGCGCTCGGCCTTGGGTTCGAATTCGCGCCCGGCCTGGTGCAGATTGAGTTTCTGCCCGCCGAATGCGAGCGCCTTGCGTCCCTCGCCGAAGGTCAGCGCACGCATGCCGAGCACGCGGCAATAGAAATCCGTCGTTACGTCGAGGTCCGCGACGGTCAGGACCAGATGGTCGAGATGGCTGATGTTCATGACGCACGTCCCCCTCTTTCGTAGGGCGGAAAACCGCTCAGCGTTTTCCACCATGCAAACGGTGGATGTAAAAACGACATCCACCCTACGCGCGCCGTCAGAACGAGCGCGGCAGCTCGAGCAGATGCTCGGCCACGTACGACAGGATCAGGTTGGTGGAGATTGGCGCCACCTGGTACAGGCGCGTCTCGCGGAACTTGCGCTCGACGTCGTATTCGTTGGCGAAGCCGAAGCCGCCATGGGTCTGCAGGCAGGCGTTGGCCGCCTCCCAGCTGGCCTTGGCCGCCAGGTACTTGGCCATGTTGGCGGCGGCGCCGGCATTGCGACCGCTGTCATATTCCTCACAGGCGCGCCAGCGCATCAGGTCGGCCGCCTCGATCTCGATGTGCGCCTCTGCAATGGGGAACTGCACACCCTGGTTCTGCCCGATGGGGCGGCCGAACACCACGCGGTCGCGGGCATAGGCGCTGGCCTTCTCGATGAACCAGCGGCCATCGCCGATGCACTCGGCGGCGATCAGCGTGCGCTCGGCATTGAGCCCGTCGAGGATGTAGCGAAAGCCCTTGCCCTCCTCACCGATCAGGCTGCTGGCCGGGATCTCCAGGTTGTCGAAGAACAGCTCGTTGGTTTCGTGATTGACCATGTTGGCGATCGGTTGCACGGTCAGGCCGTTGCCGATCGCCTCGCGCAGGTCCACCAGGAAGATCGACATGCCCTCGGACTTGCGCTGCACCTCGGCCAGCGGCGTGGTGCGCGCCAGCAGGATCATCAGGTCCGAGTGCTGGATGCGCGAGATCCAGACCTTCTGCCCGTTGATGACGTACTTGTCGCCCTGCTTCACCGCCGTGGTCTTGATCTTGGTGGTGTCGGTGCCCGTGGTGGGCTCGGTGACCCCCATGGACTGCAGGCGCAGCTCGCCGCTGGCCAGCTTCGGCAGGTAGTAACGCTTCTGCTCGTCACTGCCGTTCCTGAGCAGGGTGAACATGTTGTACATCTGCCCGTGCACGGTGCCGGAATTGCCGCCGCAACGGTTTACCTCCTCGAGGATCACCGAGGCTTCGGCCAGGCCGAGGCCGGAACCGCCGTACTCTTCCGGGATCATCGCCGACAGCCAGCCGGCCTGGGTCAGCGCCGTGACGAAGGCCTCGGGAAAGCCCTTCTCCTCGTCGATCTTGCGCCAGTACTCGGCGGGAAATTCGGCACACAGGGCGCGTACGCCTTCGCGGATGGCGTTCAGTTCTTCATTCTTGTGCGGCGTCATCTCGGTTCCTCAAAACTTCTCGTTGTCGCGGCAGACGTAGGGTGGATCACGCTTTACCGATCCACCGGTCGGTTTTTCGGTGGATGTAAAAAGCGACGACTGCGCGTCCCGATCCACCCTGCGATTCGTTACTCAGTCGAATTCCACTTCGGCCTTCTGCGCCAGGCCGTTGTGGTCGCCGGCCCACAGCTCGGCCTTGCCCGGCGCAACGATGCGACCGCCTACCTCGAAGGGTTGTGGCGCAATCAGCGGGCGCAAGCCGCGGTAGGAGAAGCGACGCAGGCGTGCGTCCGGATTGGCGCGACAGAAGGCGCGCAGGTTGAGCGTGGCGATCAGCGGGCCGTGCACCACCAACCCGGAGTAGCCTTCGGTTCCGGTGACGTAGGGCCAGTCGTAGTGGATGCGGTGGCCGTTGAAGGTGACGGCGGAGTAGCGGAACAGCAACGTCGGCGTAGGCGTCACGGCCTCGCGCCAGCCGCCGGCAACCATCGGTTCGCCGCTGCTGGTCTTCGGCGGACTGGGCTCGCGGTAGACGATGTCCTGCTCCTCGCGGATGGCCAGACGGCCGTCCTGCAGGTAGTCATGCTGTACGGTGACGAACAGCAGCGCGCCGGTGCGGCCGTGCTTTTCCTCGATATGCTTGATCGTCGAAACCCGCCGCGCCTCGCCACCCGCCTCCAGCGGAGCAAAGAACTCCAGCCGGCCACCCGCCCACATGCGGTTGCGGTTTTCCGCCGGAGGCAGGAAGCCGCCGCGGGCCGGATGCCCGTCCTCGCCCAGTCCGCTTTCGGCGATCGGCTCCTGGAAGAAGCACCACTGCCATAGCGGCGGCAACGCCTCACCATGAGCGGGAGTGGTTTCGCCAAAGGTGGCGGCAATGCGCATCAGCAGATTTCGACTGAGCTGATCGTGGACTTCTTCGCTGCGGCCAATCCAGGCAGAGGTATCGGTCATTGTTCGGCTTCCGGCTGTTGTCTTGTTTTGCGGCAGGATGCAACGAAGGCGGCGTTCCGAGAATTTGTATTTACCAACACCAGCGTTCGGATATTCTGAACGCATTCATTGCACGAGCCGCATCCCATGCATTTCGATCTGGCCGACCTGCGCCTGTTCATCCATATCGCCGAATCGCCCAGCCTGACCCAGGGCGCACGGCGTGCCCACCTTTCGCCGGCCTCCGCCAGTGCCCGCATCAAGGCGCTGGAAGGCCAGCTCGACAGCCGCCTGCTGTACCGCGACAGCCGCGGCGTGGAGCTGACGCCAGCGGGGCAAAAACTCCTGCAGCATGCGCGACTGGTCATGCGTCAGGTGGATTACCTGAAAAGCGAGTTCACCGAATACGGCACCGACTCGGCCGGGCACATCCGCATCTTCGCCAACACCACCGCAGTGACCGAATTCCTCCCCGAGGTGCTGGCAGGCTTTCTCGCCCAGCGTCCCGGCGTGACGGTAGACCTGCAGGAGCGGCTGAGCCGCGACATCGTCCGCGGTGTACTGGACGGCAGCACGGACATGGGCATCATCGCCGGCCCGGTGCGTGCCGAGGGACTGCAGGTGCTGCACTTCAGCACCGACCGCCTGCTGCTGGCCGTGCCGGTCGGCCATCCGCTGTCCGGCGAACCGACGATGACCTTGCGGCAGACGCTCGCCTACCAGCACATCGGCCTGCACGAAGGCAGTACGCTGCTGACCTTCCTGCGCGATCAGGTGGAAAAGCTGGGCGGTCAGCTTTCGCTGCGCATCCAGGTATCCAGCTTCGAAGCGGTGTGCCGGATGATCGAGGCCGGCGTCGGCATCGGCATCATCCCGGAGTCAGCTGCCCGCCGGCACAGCCGCACCATGCAGTTGGCGCTGGTGGAGCTGGACGAGCCCTGGGCGGTTCGTGAACGCAGCATCCTGGTCCGTGAGCTGGAGGCCCTGCCCGGCAGCGTTCGCGCATTGATCGCCACGCTGGTGCCCGGCGATCAGGTCCGAGTCGAACGTTAGCCGCCGAATGCTGCCGAAAACCGGGTAGCTCCGCTTCGGCGGGCCATCGCAGGGAGCCACCATGTCCACACTGACCAACAGGCTGTTTCGTCTGTATCACCGGGTGACCGGTAGCATCGCCTTCTACCCGACTCTGATCGCCAGCGGCCTCGCCACCCTGTGCGTGGTCACCATCCTGCTGGAAATGACCTGGCTGCAGCCATACAAGGAAGACCTCGACCTTGGGCTGGTGAAAAATGCCGAGAACGCTCGCCTCATTCTCGGCACGCTGGTCGGCGGCATCATTTCGCTGATGGTGTTCAGTTTCTCGATGGTGATGGTGGTCCTCAATTCGGCTGCGTCGTCGCTGTCGCCGCGCGTGATTCCCGGGCTGATCAGCAGTCGCAGTCATCAGTTGGTGCTGGGGGTCTATCTCGGTACGATCATCAATTCCCTGATGCTGATCTCGACCATCCAGGAAGGTGACGATATCAACGTGCCGAGCCTGGGCATATTCCTGGCGCTGGGGCTCGCGGTGATCTGCCTGTGCCTGTTCGTGTATTTCATTCGCTCCATTTCGCTGTCGATCCAGGTCGATCTCATTCTCAACCGGGTCTACAAGCAGACCCGGGACCAACTGCTGCAGCGGCGCGAATGCCAGGAGCGATGCCCGATAGCCGAGCGGCCGGACGACAGCCACTGGCTGACCATACGGGCACGTCGCTCGGGCTACTTCAAGGCGTTGAACGTGACGGCTGCGCAGGCATTGCTGGACGAACAGGATGTGCGCATGACGGTACAGGTGCATTTCGGCTTCTTCGTCATGCCAGGGCATCCGCTTCTGCGGATCGACCGGGAACTGGACGAGCAGTGCGTGGAACAGTTGCTGGACTGTTTCGACTTCTATGTCGAGGAGTATGCCCACCGGCATTTCTTCTTCGGCTTCAAGCAGATCGTCGAGATCGCCGTGCGCGCGCTGAGCCCGGGTATCAATGACCCGGGCACGGCGATCAAGGCGATCGACATGATGGGGGTACTGTTCGCCGAGCGAATGCAATTGCCCGATTACGATGTAGCGCCCGAGCAAGGCACGCCGCGAATCTTTCTGAACGAGCTGGACCTGCATCACATGCTGCTACTGGCTTTCGGATCACTGCGCAGCTATGGCAGAAACGATCTCCAGGTATTGCTGACGCTGCTTCAGGCGTACAAGAACTTGCTGTTCAGCACGTCCGACATCGCCATAGAGCGGGTGCTGCTGTGCCATGCGGAAGCGATTCTGGAGCAGGCCGAAACCTCGTTGGAGGGTAACCTGGACCGGCAGGCCGTGGCCGAAGCCGTTCGCGCGCTGAATCAGGCCATCAGCCATGCCGAACCACTGCCCCACGACCTGCGAAAACCCTGAGGATCGAGTGTCGCCCTACCTGGCAATCGGCCATTTTCTCACCTTGCCGATGTGCTTCAAAAGCGCCCCAGATCGCTCGAATCAGCGGCTTGAAGCGCGGCCCTCACCCGCCGCGCTACTTGTTTTTGCGAGCGTTGTTACATAGGGTGTTACCGATGAAATCCTTGATTGCCCCCATCAGTTCGTTACTCGCTGGCGTGGCCCTGCTTCTACTTGGGCATGGTCTGCTCAACACCCTCCTCACCCTGCGCGGCGTCGCCGAAGGCTACTCGACCGGCCTGATCGGCCTGCTGATGTCCGGCTACTTCGCCGGATTCCTGCTCGGCACCTGGCTGGCGCCATCGCTCATTCGGCGAATCGGCCATATCCGCACCTTCGCCTTCTATGCCGCACTGGCCGCGGTGGCCGTGCTGTTGCACGTGCTGATCGTCAACCCCTGGGTGTGGCTGGTGCTGCGGGTACTCTACGGCGTATCGCTGGTGACGCTGTACATGGTCATCGAAAGCTGGCTGAACGCTCAGGTCAGCGGCGAGAAACGCGGCCAGGTATTCGCCCTGTACATGGCCGTCAACCTCGGTGCACTGGCGGCCGCGCAGCAGTTGCTGAACCTCGACACGGCGATGAACTTCACGCTGTTCGCCCTGGCGGCGATTCTCATCAGCAGCGCCCTGATGCCCATCACCCTGACCCGCCAGGCCCAGCCTGCGCTGCCGGACATGCCGGCCACGGATCTGTTGCAGCTGGCCCGGATCGCTCCGCTACCCTTGATGGCAGCCGGCATTTCCGGGCTGACGCTCGGCGGCTTCTGGGGCCTGGCACCGGTGTACGCCAGCCAGGTCGGCTTCGATGCTGCCGGCGTTGGTCTGTTGATGAGCGTGACCATCCTAGGGGGTGCGGTGCTGCAGTGGCCGATCGGGCTGTTCTCCGACAAGCATGACCGTCGAGTGGTGCTGCTGTGGGTCGTGACCATCGCTGCCGTGCTGGCGTTGATCATCACGCCGATTCTCGCCGGATCCCTTCTGCTGGGGCTGATGTTCCTCTGGGGCGGCCTGGCCTTCTCGATCTATTCCATCGCCGTGGCGCAGATGGTCGACCAGTTGCACCCGGACGAGATTCTCTCCGGCTCCAGCGGGCTGCTGCTGGCCAACGGCTTCGGGGCTGCCTTCGGGCCAGTGGTTGCCGGCGGCCTGATGCATCTGTTCGGCGCCGTCGCCCTGCCGCTGTTCTTCGCCGTGACGCTCGGCCTGCTGGCGCTCTATTCGTACTGGCGGCCACGGCGCGTCGTCGATCTGGTCACCGAGCCGCACGGGCACTTCACACCGATGCTGCGCACCAGCCATACCGTGCTGGAGCTGATGCCCGACACGCCCGAAACCATTGCGGAACAGACGGAAACCGCCGAAGCGGACATTCTCGACGAGTACCAGCCGCCTCTCGAGGAGGAGGAACCCAGCTCCCAGCGAACCGGCACGCTTTGAATCGATGAGGGCGCAACAATGATTGCGCTCCGCCAGCGCCACGGCTGACCACGCCCTGGCGCCGCGTCGACGACCGGACCATGCCCGGCACCGTCGCCGCCCTGAAATCTGCCAATACACCCGGTCGCCTACAGGGTAGGCCGGATGCCATTTGCTCGTCGGCCCAGGTCGGCGCGTCACTGCACCACTCATGGACAGGAAGACAGCGCATGCTACTTGCCACCGATCTCGATGGAACCTTTCTTGGCGGCGAACCACAGGATCGTCTCAGCCTCTATCAGACCATCACCGCCCATCCGGACATTCAACTCGCCTACGTCACCGGGCGCAGCCTCGAAGCCGTGCTGCCCTTGCTGGCGGACCCCACGCTGCCGCAGCCGGACTACATCATCGCCGACGTCGGCGCCAGCCTCTATCACGGCGAAACCCTGCTGCCGATCCAACCGCTGCAGCAGCACATCGAAACCCGCTGGCCCGGCGAAACGGCCATCGCCGAAGCCCTGACCGCCTTCCCCGAGCTGGTCCGCCAGGATGTACCCCAGGCCCGTCGCTGCTCGTACTTCTGCACGCCGGAACAGGCCGCCGATCCCGCCCTGAAAATCGCCGCCGAGCGCCTGGGCTGCGACCTGCTCTATTCGGCCGACCTCTACCTGGACTTCCTCCCCCGCGGCGTGAACAAGGGCAGCAGCCTGCTGCGCCTGATCGAAACCCTGGGGCTGGACCCCGAGCAGGTGCTGGTCGCCGGCGATACCCTGAACGACCTGAGCATGCTCGGCTGCGGACTCAAGGGCGTCTGCGTCGGGCAATCCGAGCCTGGCCTGCTGGAGCAGACGCGCAGCTGCACCCGCGTGCTGCATGCCGATGCCCCCGGTTGCGGCGGCATCATCCAGGCCTTCGCCCACTTCGGCTTCCTCGGCGAACACGGCTTCGCCGCCGAGAGTCGCAAGGCCGCCGAGCCCGGCCAGGCCGATCTGGTCATCGTCTATCACCGCCTGCCCTATGAAGAGCACCGGGTGGAGGGACGCATCCAGCGCCGCCGGCCGACGTCCCCCAACGGCATCATCCCGACGCTGCTGAGCTTCTTCGCCGATGGCCGCAAGGGGTCCTGGGTGGCCTGGGCCGAACATGACGAGGCCGACGGCCCGTTCGACAGCCACACCACGGTCGATGCCGAGCGCTACCCGCGCCTCACCGCCGCCCGGGTTCCGTTGAGCAAGGATGAGGTCGACACCTTCTACAAGCGCTTTTCCAAGGAGGCCTTCTGGCCGACCCTGCACACTTTCTGGGAGCGCGCGGTGTTCAACGAGGCCGACTGGCAGGTATTCCTGCAGGTCAACCGCGCCTTCGCCGAGCGTACCGCCCGCGAAGCCGCCGAAGGCGCGACCGTGTGGCTGCACGATTACAACCTGTGGATGGTCCCGGCCTATCTGCGCGAGCTGCGCCCGGACCTCAGGCTGGCATTCTTCCATCACACCTACTTCCCCTCGGCGGACGTGTTCAACGTGGTGCCCTGGCGCCGGCAGATCGTCGGCAGCCTGTTGCAGTGCGATTACATCGGTTTCCATATCCCGCGCCAGGTGGAGAACTTCGTCGACGTCGCCCGCGGCGTGTTCCCGCTGGAAACCCTCGCGCGACAGAACTGCGCGCCCCGCTTCGTGACCTATGGCTGCGCCGTCGGGCTCGACAGCGTGACCACCGAAGTGGACACCGGCATGCGCCGGGTCAAGCTCGGCGCCCACCCGGTGGGGCTGGATCTGGACCGGGTACGCAACGCCCTCGCCCGCGAACCGGTGCGCCAGCGCATGGCCCGGCTGCGGCAGGAACTGGCAGGCGTACGACTGATTCTCGCCGTGGAGCGACTGGATTACACCAAGGGCGTGCTGGAGAAGCTCCAGGCGTTCGAAGCGATGCTGGCGAGCAATCCCGAACTGCACGGCAAGGTCACCCTGGCCAGCATCTGCGTACCGGCGGCGCAGGAAATCTCGATCTACGACGAGCTGCAGGGGCAGATCGAACAGGCCGTGGGCCGCATCAATGGGCGCTTCGCCAGCATCGGCTGGACCCCGGTGCAGTTCTTCTTCCGCAGCCACCCGTTCGACGAAGTCGTGGCCTGGTATGCCATGGCCGACGTCATGTGGATCACGCCGCTGCGCGACGGGCTGAACCTGGTTGCGAAGGAATTCGTCGCCACCCAGGGGCTACTGGATGGCTGTGGGGTGCTGGTGCTCTCGGAGTTCGCCGGGGCGGCGGCGGAGCTCAAGGGCGCGCTTCTGACCAACCCGCACGATACGGCCGATCTCGCGGCAACCTGCTATCTGGCGTTGAACATGCCGAAAAGCGAAGCCCGCGCGCGGCTGCGCGAGCTGTACGGCATCGTCAGCTTCAATGACATTCGGCGCTGGGGCGATGAATTCCTGAGTTCGCTGGAACAGCATCAGCCATTGCCGGCCGAGACGCTCGGCGCCTGAATGGCTGCGTGGCCGGGCAACTCGCCGGGCGCCAGCCCTCAATAATCCACCTTGCCCCGCCCGGCCTTGACCGCTCCGCGTTTGGCCTTGCCCTCCAGCCGGCGCTTCTTGGAGCCCAGCGTCGGCCGGGTCGGGCGGCGCGTCTTGTCGACCTTGGCGACGCTGCGGATCAGCTCGGCCAGGCGCTCCAGCGCATCGACGCGATTCTGCTCCTGGGTGCGATAACGCTGCGCCTTGATGACCACCACGCCATCACTGGTGATCCGACTGTCACGCAGGACCAGCAGGCGCTCCTTGTAGAACGGTGGCAGCGACGAGGCATCGATGTCGAAACGCAGATGCAGCGCACTGGAGACCTTATTGACGTTCTGCCCGCCGGCGCCCTGGGCTCGGATGGCGGTCAGCTCGATTTCGGTGTCCGGCAATTGCACGGCATTCGAGATTTCCAGCATGGCAACTCACTGTGGGACGGATTGGCGGGGATATTGTCGTATTCCTCGGCAGCCACCGACATGTTTTTTATGGATTTCGCCGAATGCACGCAGGCGCATTCGGCTAAGGTAAAGCCCCGCTTCGAACGGACCACGCCATGGATTCGATCACCCAGGCCGTACTCGGCGCCAGCGTCCAGGCCGCCCTGCTGGGACGCTGGCAAGGCCGCAAGGCGCTGCTCTACGGCGCCCTGCTCGGCACCCTGCCGGATCTCGACGTGGTCATCGACTACGGCGACGCCGTGTCCAACATGACCTATCACCGCGGCTTCAGCCATTCGCTGCTGGTCGTCAGCCTGGTTGCCGGGCTGCTGACCTGGCTGGCCCGGCGCTGGCGCCCCGATCCGCGCTATTCCGGCAGGCGCCTGTTTCTCACGCTCTGGCTGGTGCTGGCGACCCATGCGCTGCTGGATGCCTTCACCAGTTTCGGCACCCAGTTGCTATGGCCGCTGCACATGACACCGGTCGCCTGGTCGAGCATCTTCATCATCGACCCGCTGTACAGCGTGCCGCTGCTCCTGGCGGTGCTGGCCGGCCTCCTGTTCGGCCTGCAGGGGCGGCTGGCGCGCTGGCCGCTGCTAGCATTGCTCGTTTCGTCGCTGTATCTGGGCTCCACGCTGGCCGGCAAGCAGATGGCCGAGCAGCGTGTGCGAGACGTCATGGTCCGCGAAGGCATCCAGGCCGAACACCTGTTCAGCACGCCGACGCCGTTCAACAGCCTGTTGTGGCGGGTAATCGTGGTGGACGGTGAGTTCTATCACGAAGCGCTGGTCAGCTGGCTGGACGACATGCCGCCAGAGCTGGTGCGCCTCCCGCGCGACAGCCATCTGGCCGCGGCCCTGCAGGACTCGCCACAGCATGCGCGACTGCGATGGTTCACCGACGACGTGTTGCGCTACGACGAAAGCGCTGGCCTACTGCTGGTCACCGACCTGCGCCTGGGCATGACCGGCTTCCATCCCTTCCGCTTTCCCCTGGCCGAACGCGCGGAGGACAGCTGGCAGCTCATCGACCGGCCCGAGCGCCTGCCGGCCGACCGCGGCGATCTGGATCGCCTGCTGCAGATCTGGAAGCGCATCTGGCATCAGTATCCGCCGCTGCCGCTGGCAGCCTGGGCGGCGGAACTGGACGGCGAGCGATAAGGCAGGGCGAGCCCGGACCGGCCCGCCTTTCCCCCTCAGGTACGAAATTGCCGGACCAGCTCCTGCAGTTCGACACCGAGCCGCGCCAGCTCGGCGCTGGCGCCGGCCGTCTGCTCGGTGGCACTGGCGCTCTGATCGCCGATGTCGCGCACGCGGGTCACGCTCTCGGAAATATTTTCCGCTACCGCGCTCTGCTCCTCGGCCGCCGCGGCAATCTGCTGATTCATCTGCTCGATGGTGGAAACCGACTCGGTGATGCGCCCCAGGGCGACGCCAGCCTCGTTGGCCAGTTCCACCGTACGCTGAGTGAGATCGCGGCTGTTCCGCATCTGCTCGACGGCCTGCTGCGCGACTCGCTGCAGATTGCCGATCAACCCTTCGATCTCCTCGGTGGAGTCGTGGGTGCGCCGCGCCAGGGCGCGCACTTCATCGGCCACCACGGCGAAACCGCGCCCCTGCTCGCCGGCACGGGCCGCCTCGATGGCCGCGTTGAGCGCCAGCAGGTTGGTCTGTTCGGCGACCGCGCGGATCACTTCCAGCACACTGCCGATGCGCCCGCTCTCGGCATGCAGCGCTTCGATGGCATGCGCCGACTGGTCGACCTCGCCGGCCAGGTTGCCGATCTGGCCGACGGCATCCTGCACCACCCTGTCGCCCTGGCGCGCCTGCTGATCGGCCTGGCGCGCGGCACTCGAGGCCTGCTCGGCGTTACGCGCCACCTCCTGCACCGTGGCCGCCATTTCGTGCATGGCCGTTGCGACCTGCTCGGTCTCCAGGCGCTGGGTCTGCACGCCGGCGCTGGTCTGCGCGGTGACCGCGGAAAGCTGCTCGGCAGCTGTCGCGATCTGGCTGACGCCACCGCCGATACGCCCGATCAGGGTGCGCAGGCTTTCGGTCATGCTGTGCATGGCGTTCTGCAACTGGCCCACTTCGTCGCGCCGGATGCTCGCCTGGGAATAGGTCAGGTCCCCGCCGGCGACGCGCTGTGCCTGCTGCACGATGGCGCGCAGCGGCCCGACGATCATCCGCGAGATCGACACGGCGGCCAGCAGCCCGATGAAGATCGCCAACGCACCGATGACGGCCAGCAGCGTATAGGTGCTGCGACGCTGCTGTTCCATGGCGACAGTCGCGCTGGCCAGCGCTTCGCGGGCGGCATCGATCACCACCTCCGACTGCTGGGCCATCGACCGCTCGAGCGCGAGGCGCTTGCTGCGATTCAGGCGGAACTCGTCGAAGGCCGCGCGGTAGTTCTCCAGTTCGGCCAGGGCCTTGTCCATGGAGGCCTTCTGCTCATCATCCAGCCAGACCTTCAGGTTGCCGCCGACGGCCGTCACGTTGCCATGAAGCTCTTTCCAGCTCTCGACCGCCGCATCGGAGCTGTTGCCGACGTAGACATTCTCCAGGGTACGCATGTCGAGAATCTGCTTGGTCAAGCCGGAGGTGGCCTCGGCGATGGTCAGCGGATCGCTGCCCTTGAGGCGATCGCCCTCCAGCTGCAGGACGCGCACCGCATCGTACATATCGAGTTCGATGAATTCGAACTCCTCGCGGCTGACCTGCGCGGCCTCCTGCATCCGCGCGCGCAGCGCCACGCCGCGCTCGATCAGCACGCCATATTCGTCGAACTGCCGCCCGTATTCATCCGCGGCCTGGCGAATCCGCGCCAAGTGGGGTTGCTCCACGTCGCTGGAATCGATGGCCAGCGTGGCCAGCTCGTCGTTGAGCCGCTGCAGCGACCTGTGCAGCGCATCGGCCGAGGCCTGCTGGCGCGTCAGCGCATAGTCACGTTCGTCTCCCCGCGCAGCGAGAATGGAGGCATTGACCGTGGAAAATTGATTGATCTGGTTCGCCCGCGCGAGGATTTCGTCGACAGCGATGAAGCCGGTGCCGGCCACGCCCAGGGTCAGCAGCAGCACCACGCCAAAACCGTAGATCAGCTTCTTGCCGACCGGCAGATTGGAGAAGAAATTCAGCACTGATTCCATCAGAAACATTCCACAAATGAAGGGCACGACAGGGAAGTCGGCAGAGAGTACTGATAGTTGAGCAATTAATCATGATTTTTTGACGCCTTAAGACTGACGGACAGGATATGCCCCATGCATCGAAGCGGTGCACACCCTTCACAATGCTGGCAAAGCGCCCCAGCGCAGCGCGCCGTTGAGTCCACTGCAAGCGAAAAATCAACATATCCAGTTGATTTATAAATACTTTTCTGAGTTGGCAAGCATTCTGCTTCTGGACCCATCACCTGATCCTGCAATCAGGTTTTCCAGGACGAGGGCCCACCCTCGCGTACCGACACAGGGAGTCAAAGCATGTTCAAGAAACTCACAGTGGCAGTTGCCGCAGCGTCCGCAATGGGCTTCAGCGCATTGGCCGTCAGCGAGACGGTGCCCTCTCCGCTCGGCGATTTCGACGTCAGCATGACCGCCACTCTGGCCAGCGATTACATCTGGCGCGGCCAGTCGCAGACCGCCGGCGAAACCGCTATCCAGGGCAGCCTGGACGTCGCACACGAAAGCGGCCTCTATGCCGGCATCTGGGCCTCGAACGTCGACGATGCGGCTTTCCCGGGTAACACCAGCGGCGCCGACATCGAAGTCGACTACTACGTCGGCTACGGCTATGGCTTCACCGATGACATCTCCGCCGACCTGCAGCTGGCCAAGTACGCCTACCCGCAGGCCAGCGAGTGGAACGGTTACGAAATCATCCCGAGCATCACCGCCTACGGCTTCACCCTGGGCTACAAGTACGGCGTCGAGACGGGTGTGCACCCGTCCTACACCTGGGCCGGCTACGAATATGAGCTGCCCTACGAAACGACCCTGTTCGCCAGCTACGGCTACACCGATGCCAAGGCCGGTGGCGAGGACTACAACGACTGGGCCGTCGGCGTGGGCAAGACCCTCTTCGGCCTGGACGTGACGCTGACCTACACCGACACCGACATTTCCTCTGCGGACTGCGAAGCCATCTATGGCAAGGACGACTACTGCGACTCCAACCTGACCGTCGCCGTTTCCAAGTCCTTCTGATGGACTCCGGCCCCGCTAGGCGGCCAGAGCACGCAAGACCTTTGGTTTGAGCCGCCCCACGGGGCGGTTTTTTTTAGGCCATGTATTGCCGGCCTGGCTCGAATTTCTTGCAACAGTCGATGTTCGAGCGCCCGCGGGTAGGTTGGCGCTGAGCGCAGCGAAGCCCAACAGGCAAGGGCACAAACGTGTCGGGTTCGTCACTTCGCTCCTCAGGCTACGCGCCCCGACCCAACGCGTCCCGTCCGCCAGCGTCTCCGCTCAGTGCTGCAGGTGCCCGTACAGCCGGGCGTACAGGCCGCCTTCGGCGATCAGTTGCTGATGATCGCCCTCCTCGGCAATCCGTCCGCCATCGAATACCAGCACCCGGTCGGCCTGTTTTACCGCCGACAGCCGGTGGGCGATGATCAGTGTCGTGCGCCCCTCGAGGAAACGATTCAATCCCTGATGCAGGGCGTACTCGGTAGCCGCATCCAGCGCCGAGGTGGCTTCGTCCAGGATCACCACCTTCGGATCGGCAAGCACCATTCGTGCGACTGCCAGGCGCTGACGCTGGCCACCGGACAAGCGCACGCCGGAACGCCCGACCACGCTGTCCAGTCCGTTCGGCAACTGGCGTATGGTTTCCGCCAGCTGGGCGATTTCCAGGGCACGCCAGCAGCGTTCGTCGTCCCGCTCACGCCCCATGGTCAGGTTGGCGCGCACGGTGTCGTTGAACAGCGCCGGATGCTGCAGCACGACGGCGACGTTGTCGCGCACGGTGTTCAGCCCGATGTCCTCCAGCGGCACGCCGCCGAAGCGGATCTGCCCGGCCTGTGGCTGGTAGAGCCCCAGCAGTAGCTGCACCAGCGTGCTCTTGCCCCCTCCACTGGCGCCAACGACGGCAACCTTTTCCCCTGCGGCGATGCTGAGGTCCAGCCCCTCGAGAACCGGCTCGTCCTGGTAGGCGAACTGTAGCCCACGCACATCAATGGCGACCGTCGCCTGACCCGCGAACGGATCGCGGCTACCGGGATACTGCGGCTCGTCGGCGCGGGCCAGCAACTGGTTGATCCGCCCCAGCGCACCACCGGCGGCGTAGAACGCGTACTGCAGGCTGAGCAATTGCTCCACCGGGCCGATCATGAACCAGAGGTAGCTGAACACCGCGAGCATCTGGCCAATGGAGAGATCGGAGAACAATACGGTCAGCATCGCCGCTGCGCGGAAGACATCGATGCCGAACTGGAACAACAGGCCACTGGCGCGGTTGGAGGCATCGGTCTTCCACTGCGATGCCACCGCGTAGTCGCGTACCTCGCGGGCGCGCAGCCCGAGGCGGCCCAGGAAGAACCCCTGGCGGTTGCCAGCCCGGACCTCCTGGATCGCGTCGAGGGTCTCGGTGAGTGCCTGGGTGAAGCGCGAGGTACTGTCGTTCTCCAGTTTCTTCAGGTGTTTGACGCGTTTGCCCAGCTGCACCGTGGCGTAGATCACCAGCGGGTTGAACAGCAGGATCAGCAATGCCAGCTGCCAATGCATCCAGACCAGGATGGCCGCGGTGCCGACGATCGACAGCAGCGCCACGAGGAAACGGCTGAGGGTCTCGCCGATGAACTTGTCGATGGTTTCCAGATCGGTGACCAGGTGCGTCGCCACCGTGCCGCCGCCGAGGCTCTCGTATTCCGCCAGCGCGATGCGCTTGAGCCGCTCGATCAGGCGGATGCGGATGCGGTAGACGATATCCTTGGACAACCGCGCGAACAGGCGTGCCTGCAGCACGTTGAATACCAGCGCCAGGGCCCGCAGCAACAGCGTCATGCAGAGCATCAGGCCGATGTAGCCGAGTGCGCTCTCCCAGCTCGCGGGCAGGAAGCGATCCATGAACTGCAGCGCAGTGTCGCCATCGCCCAGCAGCACCTCGTCCACCAGTAACGGCAGCAGCAGGGGAATCGGTACGCTGCACAGAGTCGCCAGCACGGCGACCAGGTTGGCCAGGATCAAGGCCTTGCGGTGATGCAGTGCGAGCCGGCGGATCTCCGCCCAACTGAGCCGGTCAGGCATGGGCATTGCGCTCCAGCCAGCGGCCCAGCAACGGTGCCAGCGCCTGCACGGGCTGGTAGCCATTGGTCAGCAACGCCAGTTGGCCCTCGCACTCGGCCAGCAGGGTCGGGAAGCCGGCGATCCCGAGATTTTCCACCCAGGCGAAATCGGCCTGGGTGGCGGCCCTCGCCTCTTGGGAGTCGTAGCGCTCGGCGAAGCTGCCGCGCGGTATACCGGCCGCCTCGGCCAGCTCTACCAGCAGCGCAGGCTGCGTCACGTCGCGGCCCTGCTCATAGAACGTCCGCTGGATCGACGTCGCCAGCGACCAGACGCGGGCCTGGTCGAGACTGCGTGCCGCTACCAGCGCCCGGCAAGCGGGCTCGGTGTCATAGACCAGGCCTTGCGGCAGCCCCGCGGCGAGGTTGAACGGCTGGCCGGTGGCTGCATGTACCGCCTGCCAATAGGAGAGGGTCCGCTCCCGCCCGGCCTGATCCATGGCCGCCCGCTCGCGGCGCAGCCCGCCGACCACCAGCTCCAGTCGCACGCCCTGCGCAGCGGCCTGCTCGGCCAGCGCCTGCAGCACTGGCGCGAAGCCCCAGCACCAGGAGCACATGGGGTCCATCACGTAAATCAGTCGGGCCACTACGATACTCCACTGCTTCTGGGCAATACGCCGGCCGGCTCAGCTGTCCAGTTGCCGCGGGTCGCGGCCGATGGGGTGTGGCTGATTGCGCTGGCGGGCCAGTTCGATCTGCTTCTGCCGCTCGCGGGCGCTGGCGCGGGTTTTCTCGCTCAGGGTATTCCAGCAGTGCGGACAGCTGATACCCGCAGCGTAGTGCTCGGACAGCCGATCTTCCACGGAAACCGGAGCGCGGCAGGCATGGCAGAGATCGAAATCACCGACGCTCAGGTCATGCCGCACGGTGACCCGGTTGTCGAATACGAAACAATCACCTCGCCAACGACTTTCTGCCTCCGGCACCTCCTCCAGATATTTGAGAATGCCACCCTTGAGGTGATAGACCTCTTCGAAACCCTCCCCCAGCATGTAGCTCGACGCCTTCTCGCAACGAATGCCGCCGGTGCAGAACATCGCCACCTTCTTGTGCCTGGCCGGGTCGTAGTGCGCCTTGATGTAGTCAGGAAACTCGCGGAACGATCTGGTCTTCGGATCGGCCGCACCTTCGAACGTGCCGATGGCCACTTCGTAGTCGTTGCGTGTGTCGATCAGCAGCACGTCCGGGTCGGCGATCAGAGCGTTCCACTCCTGCGGCTCGACATAGGTGCCGACTCGCTGGCTGGGGTCGACGCCCGCCACGCCCAGGGTGACGATTTCCTTCTTCAGCTTGACTTTGGTGCGGTAGAACGGCTGTTCGTCGCAGCAGGATTCCTTGTGATCGATATCGGCCAGTCGCGCATCGCGTCGAAACCAGGCGAGCAGCGCATCGATCGCCCGGCGAGTGCCGGACACCGTGCCGTTGATGCCTTCTTCGGCCAGCAACAGCGTGCCCTTGATGCCATTGTCGGTGAGCGTTTCGAGCAGGGGCTCACGCAGCGCGACGTAGTCCGGCAGGGAAACGAACTTGTACAGCGCCGCGACGACGATCTTCTGTGTCATAAGGTATTTCCACCAGTGGTCGCCCGCGTAAAGGGCGGACCGGATACAAACGAAAGCGCCGGCATGGGCCGGCGCGAGTGGGGAATTCTAACAAACAAGGTCAATGTTGCGCAGGGTACGACGGATTGGCCAGCCCCGCTTACTTATGCCCGCCAGCACAGACCGGTGACGGCGGCACCGCCGCCTGCTGCGCCCACTCCTCCGGCGTATAGGTATGCAGTGCCAGCGCATGGATCTGCGGCATCAAATCCCCCATCGCCGCATAGGCCTTCTGATGGCGCTTGACCGAATTCAACCCGGCGAACTGAGGGCTGACGATCACCGCCTTGTAGTGGGTTTCCTGCCCCCGGCTGTGCATATGGCTTTCGTCGAACACTTCGAGGTGCTCGGGCTGTAGTGCTTGCAGGGCGTCCTGGATCGAATCGAGTTTGGGCATGCCTGGCTCTCTCAAGGCTTCTGGGTATCGAGTTCGGCCGTCATGTCGGCCAACAGCTTGTTCACTTCCGGCACTGCGGCTTCCAGCTTCGCCTGGGTGAGCTGCGCTGAGCGGGCGTTGAGCTCCGGCAGTTTAGCAAGCATCTTCTTGCCCAGCGGCGACTGGTAGAAATCGATCAACTGATTCAGTTCGGTTTCGGAAAACTGGCCGGTATAGAGCGCGACCAGATCGGGCTTCAGCTTGTCCCAGCCGATCGCCTTGTCCAACGCAGCATCGGCCTGGGCCTGATAGCGTTCGAGCAGTGCCTTCTTGCTATCCGGCGCCTGGGTTTCGGCAAAGCGCTGGGCGAACATCTGCTGGACCTGGGCGTAGACCGGCACCGCGAGACGATCGGCATTGGCCAGTTGCAGGAAGCGTTCGGCGCTGTCCGCGTGGGTCGTGCTGTCGGCGATTGCCGATGGGCCGATACAGCTGAGAAGAATGGCGCAGCAGAAGCGGAGCGTGCGGTGCATGGACATTGGAAATACCTTGGGTGGGGATAGCTGGCTCTCAATGGACAGATTCTGCGCCCGGAGTTCCAATGGCTCAAGCGATGGACCGCAGCGCCACGGAACCCGCAGCGCCGCGAGGCAGCCTAAACCAAGCAATCAAACAGTGGAGCAACGGCATGACACGTACCGAGACCGACAGCCTGGGCCCCGTAGAGGTGCCGGAACAAGCCTATTGGGGAGCCCAGACGCAACGATCGCTGAGCAATTTCGAGATCGGCACCGAACGCATGCCGATCGAAGTATTGCATGCTCTTGCTCTGATCAAGAAAGCGGCGGCACGGGTCAATGACCGTATCGGCGATCTGCCACCGGACATCGCGCGCCTGATCGAACAGGCCGCCGACGAGGTGTTGCATGGCCAGCACGACGATCAGTTCCCGCTGGTGGTCTGGCAGACGGGCAGCGGCACGCAGAGCAACATGAACGTCAACGAAGTGATAGCGGGGCGCGCCAACGAACTGGCTGTAGGCAACAGAGGCGGCAAAAGCCCGGTGCACCCTAACGATCATGTCAATCGCGCGCAGAGCTCCAATGACTGCTTCCCTACCGCGATGCACATTGCCACCGCCAAGGCCGTGCATACCGATCTCTTACCGGCGCTCTCCGAATTGTCCGGTGGACTCACCGAGCAGGCAGCGCGTCACAACAAGCTGATCAAAACGGGGCGCACCCATATGATGGATGCCACCCCGATTACCTTCGGCCAGGAGATGTCGGCATTCGTCGCTCAGCTCGACATCGCCGAGCGGGCGATCCGGCAAAGCCTGCCGGCCGTGTACGAACTGGCGCAGGGCGGCACCGCCGTCGGCACCGGGCTGAACGCCCCGCACGGTTTCGCCGAAGCCATTGCCGCAGAGCTTGCAGCGCTTTCGGGCTTACCCTTCGTCTCGGCACCCAATAAATTCGCCGCATTGGCTGGGCATGAACCCCTGGTCGCGCTGTCCGGCGCGCTGAAGACCCTGGCCGTGGCGTTGATGAAACTGGCCAACGACCTTCGCCTGCTGGGCTCCGGACCACGCGGCGGTTTCGCCGAAGTGAAGCTGCCGGCCAACGAACCCGGCAGCTCCATCATGCCCGGCAAGGTCAACCCGACCCAGTGTGAGGCACTGTCAATGCTCGCCTGTCAGGTCATGGGCAACGATATGACCATCGGCTTCGCGGCAAGCCAGGGGCATTTGCAACTCAACGTGTTCAAACCGGTGATCGCCCACAATCTGCTGCAATCGATCCGCCTACTGGCTGACGGCTGCCGCAACTTCAATACCCACTGCATAGCGGGGCTCGAACCTGATCCTGCGCGCATGGCCGAGCATCTGGAACGAGGCCTGATGCTGGTAACCGCCCTGAACCCGCATATCGGTTACGACAAGGCCGCGGAAATCGCCAAGAAGGCTTACGCGGAGGGCAGCACCCTGCGCGAGGCGGCACTGGAACTCGGCTACCTGAGCAACGATGAATTCGAACAGTGGGTTCGTCCTGAAACCATGCTGGGGTGAAACGTGACCTATAGCGGGGGCCATTTGACGCAACAGAAATAGACAGACCGCGTCGAAGGCCTCTCAAGAATGAACAACGCCGACTGCGAGCAGCTTCCCCCGGATCGGCGCGCTCGGCCACTCGGCAGGAAATTGGTAGAAGGAGCCGTTCACAGATCGGCTTCGCTCTTCCGCCCCATTCCATACCCTTCAGCCCGCGGCTGGGCGCATCGTTTTCGCCGCTCACCGACCGCGCTCGGTCATGCATCTGCAGCGCAGCCGGCGCATAAGCGCCGACTGCGCATTTGCCCGCCCCTATTTTCCGACGCAAAAAGCAAACCCCCGACCTGCTTGCGCAGATCGGGGGTTTGGGATAGGTGCTTGACGATGACCTACTCTCACATGGGGAGACCCCACACTACCATCGGCGATGCGTCGTTTCACTGCTGAGTTCGGGATGGGATCAGGTGGTTCCAACGCTCTATGGTCGTCAAGCAATTCGGTTGCTGCCTCGGGGTTGAGCCGCTGCAGCGTATTGGGCATGTGATATATCGGTATTGCGTGTTCTCTGCAAATCTTCGGCTTTGTGTCGACTTCGACCGTCTGACACGCAAACAGCAAATTGTTTGGGTGTTATATGGTCAAGCCTCACGGGCAATTAGTATGGGTTAGCTCAACGCCTCACAACGCTTACACACCCCACCTATCAACGTCGTAGTCTTCGACGGCCCTTCAGGGAGCTCAAGGCTCCAGTGAGATCTCATCTTGAGGCAAGTTTCCCGCTTAGATGCTTTCAGCGGTTATCTCTTCCGAACATAGCTACCCGGCAATGCCACGGG
>NZ_KK020677.1:0-15288 GCF_000307775.2 Stutzerimonas stutzeri KOS6
AATAACGATTGATCTGTTTGAAGCAGGTCGGCATAATAGTCGGCCTGACTCTTTCTAGGCCAGTAGCTCAATTGGCAGAGCGGCGGTCTCCAAAACCGCAGGTTGGGGGTTCGATTCCCTCCTGGCCTGCCATTTTCAATATCGAATTTGGCAGTCTTTACAAGGTTCTAGCAGATGAATATCAAAGCTGAAGCCAATGATGCGCGCTTCGATCTGGTGAAGTGGCTTGTTGTGGCTGCTTTGGTGGTGGTTGCTGTTGTTGGTAACCAATACTACTCCGCTGAGCCGATTCTGTATCGTGTCCTTGCAGTGCTGGCGATAGGCGCGGTTGCTGCGTTTATTGCCTTGCAGACGTCCAGAGGGCGTTCGTTCGCTGTGCTGCTGAAAGAAGCGCGTGGCGAGATTCGCAAGGTCGTTTGGCCGACTCGTCAGGAAACTACTCAGACCACACTGATCGTCGTTGTGGTGGTTCTGGTTATGGCGCTGCTGTTGTGGGGGCTAGATTCCCTGCTCGGCTGGTTGGTCTCCATGGTTGTTGGTTAAGGGTGTCTCGTGGCTAAGCGTTGGTATGTTGTGCATGCTTACTCGGGTTACGAGAAGCACGTAATGCGCTCTCTGGTCGAGCGCGTCAAGCTTGCCGGCATGGAAGATGAGTTCGGCGAGATTCTTGTTCCGACCGAAGAAGTGGTCGAGATGCGTAACGGGCAGAAGCGCAAAAGCGAGCGCAAGTTTTTCCCGGGCTACGTTCTCGTGCATATGGACATGAACGAAGGTACTTGGCACCTGGTCAAGGATACCCCTCGTGTCATGGGTTTCATTGGTGGTACGGCTGACAAGCCGGCGCCCATTACAGATAAAGAGGCTGAGGCTATCCTGCGTCGCGTTGCTGACGGGAGCGACAAGCCGAAGCCGAAGACGCTTTTCGAGCCTGGTGAGGTCGTGCGTGTGGCCGATGGTCCGTTCGCTGACTTCAATGGTGTGGTCGAAGAGGTCAATTATGAGAAAAGTCGGATCCAGGTTGCCGTCTTGATATTTGGTCGCTCTACCCCTGTGGAGCTGGAGTTCAGCCAGGTCGAGAAGGTTTAACCGATCGAAGTATCCCATACCCCGCAGCTACAGGCTGCGGGGTTTTGTCGTCACCGGGATAAATAAGCATTGGGGAGCCGCAAGGCGTCATAACCCGTAACGGAGTGAATATGGCTAAGAAGATTCAAGCTTACATCAAGCTTCAGGTAAAGGCCGGTCAGGCTAACCCGTCGCCGCCTGTTGGTCCTGCTCTGGGTCAGCATGGTGTGAATATCATGGAATTCTGCAAGGCATTCAATGCCAGGACTCAGGGCCAGGAGCCTGGTCTGCCGACTCCTGTGATCATCACCGTATACAGCGACCGTAGCTTCACTTTTGAAACCAAGAGCACGCCGGCTGCGGTGCTGTTGAAGAAGGCTGCTGGCATTACCAGCGGCTCTGCTCGCCCCAACACCCAGAAGGTCGGCACCGTCACTCGTGCCCAGCTCGAAGAGATTGCCAAGACAAAGCAGGCTGATCTGACCGCTGCCGAAATGGACGCTGCCGTTCGAACCATCGCAGGTTCGGCTCGTAGCATGGGCCTGAATGTGGAGGGTGTGTAATGGCTAAGTTGACTAAGCGCCAGAAGGCCATCGCCGAAAAGGTCGAAGCCGGCAAGCAATATGCTTTCGAAGATGCGGCCAAGCTGTTGGCTGAGCTGTCTGCAGTTAAGTTCACCGAGTCGTTCGACATTGCCATCAATCTTGGCGTCGATCCTCGTAAGTCCGATCAGGTCGTTCGTGGTGCAACCGTTCTGCCGAACGGCACTGGTAAGAGCGTTCGCGTAGCTGTGTTCACTCAGGGCCCGGGTGCCGAAGCTGCTCTGGCTGCAGGTGCTGATCGCGTTGGTATGGACGAACTGGCTGCCGAAATGAAAGGCGGCGATCTGAACTATGACGTGGTGATTGCTTCGCCAGACGCGATGCGCGTTGTCGGTCAGTTGGGCCAGATCCTGGGGCCGCGCGGTCTGATGCCGAACCCGAAAGTGGGTACTGTTACTCCGGACGTGGCTACCGCTGTCAAGAACGCCAAGGCCGGTCAGGTGCGCTTCCGTACCGACAAGAACGGCATCATCCACACCTCCGTGGGTAAGGTTGGCTTCGAAGCCGGTCAGTTGAAGCAGAACGTTGAAGCTCTGCTGTCGGATCTGAAGCGTCTGAAGCCGTCCACGTCCAAAGGTATTTATGTCAAGCGCGTGACCCTGAGCACCACGATGGGTCCGGGACTGGTCATCGACCAGGCTTCCCTGGAAGCGTAAGACTGTGTCGCCCCGCTCTGTTGCGGGGCGTCTGCAAGATTGGGGTCCCTGCCTGGCGGGGGCTATCCAAGACCGTAGGCGGCGAAAGCCTTAAACCCCAAGCCTACGCAGAGGTGCTCCCGATTCGTACCGAATCAGACACCAAAACCCGTCCGGTCTCGACCGGATGAAACGGTAACATCCAGGAGTGTAACCCGTGGCAATCAAACTCGAAGACAAGAAGGCCATCGTCGCTGAAGTCAACGAGGCTGCCAAAGCCGCCCTGTCCGCTGTCGTGGCTGATGCCCGTGGCGTGACCGTGGGGGCCATGACCGGACTCCGTAAAGAGGCCCGCGAAGCTGGCGTTTACGTACGTGTCGTACGTAATACCCTGCTGCGCCGCGCTGTTGATGGCACTCAGTTCGAAGTGCTCAACGACGTGTTCAAAGGCCCGACCCTGATTGCGTTCTCCAACGAGCATCCGGGCGCCGCTGCCCGCATCTTCAAGGAGTTCTCCAGGGGTCAGGACAAGTTCGAGATCAAGGCCGCTGCGTTCGAGGGGCAGTTCCTCGCAGCCAATCAGATCGACGTGCTGGCAACTCTGCCGACTTACGACGAAGCCATTTCGCAGCTGATGAGCGTCATTCAGGGCGCTACCAGCAAGCTGGCTCGTACACTGGCGGCTGTTCGCGATCAGAAGGAAGCTGCTGCCGCTTAAGCGTGTAGCCAGCACTTTCGCAATCACTTTTTGAATTAGATGGCCGAAGGCTGTCACCTAAATACAGGAACTAGAGTCATGGCTCTGACCAACGAAGATATCATCAACGCCGTTTCCGAAATGTCCGTGATGCAGGTTGTTGAACTGATCAAGGCAATGGAAGAGAAGTTCGGTGTGACCGCTGCTGCTGCCACCGTTGCTGCTGCTGGCCCGGCTGCCGCTGCTGTCGAAGAGCAAACCGAGTTCACCATCGTCCTGGCTGAAGCCGGCGAGAAGAAGGTCAACGTGATCAAGGCCGTTCGCGAACTGACCGGCCTGGGCCTGAAAGAAGCCAAGGCTGTCGTCGATGGCGCCCCGGGCGTGGTCAAGGAAGGCGTGTCGAAGGAAGAGGCCGAAGCGGCCAAGAAGACTCTGGAAGAAGCAGGCGCCAAAGTCGAGCTCAAGTAAGCAACGACCTTGCGTCTACAGCCCGAGCGACTCGCGAAAGGCTGATGGCTGGTGGCTCATGCCACCGGCCTTTTTCCGTTATGGAAAGCCAGCCAATCTGGCTATTCCGCGGAAAACCACCTGAGGGTGGTGCGAATCATGGGGTTCGCAAGATTTTCTGGCTGCTCCCGTCGGGAGAAGCCAACAAGCAGGTGACCAAGCTGGGGAACGCTGATGGCTTACTCATACACTGAGAAAAAACGTATCCGCAAGGACTTTAGCAAGTTACCGCACGTAATGGACGTGCCGTATCTTTTGGCCATCCAGCTGGATTCGTATCGCGAATTCCTGCAGGCGGGAGCGACCAAAGATCAGTTCCGCGACATTGGCTTGCATGCAGCCTTCAAATCCGTTTTCCCGATTATCAGCTATTCCGGCAATGCAGCGCTGGAATATGTCGGCTATCGCCTGGGCGAGCCGGCTTTCGATGTCAAGGAATGTGTCCTGCGCGGCGTGACTTTCGCCGTTCCGTTGCGGGTCAAGGTGCGCCTGATCATTTTCGACAAAGAATCGTCGAACAAGGCCATCAAGGACATCAAGGAGCAGGAAGTCTACATGGGGGAAATCCCCCTGATGACCGAGAACGGTACCTTCATCATCAATGGTACCGAGCGAGTCATCGTGTCCCAGCTGCACCGCTCGCCTGGCGTGTTCTTCGATCACGACCGCGGCAAGACTCACAGCTCCGGCAAGCTGTTGTACTCGGCTCGTATCATTCCTTACCGTGGCTCCTGGCTGGACTTCGAGTTCGATCCGAAGGACGCCGTTTTCGTACGTATCGACCGTCGTCGCAAGCTGCCGGCGTCCGTATTGCTGCGCGCCCTGAACTACAGCACCGAAGAAATTCTCGATGCTTTCTACGACACCAACATCTTCCATGTGAAGGGTGAAAGCCTCGCGCTGGAACTGGTGCCGCAGCGTCTGCGTGGCGAAATTGCCACCTTCGACATCAAGGATGAGAACGGCAAGGTTATCGTCGAGCAGGGTCGTCGCATCACTGCTCGCCATATCAACCAGCTCGACAAGTCCGGCATCAAAGAGCTCGAGATGCCAATGGATTACGTGCTCGGGCGCACTGTCGCCAAGGCGATCGTGCATCCGGCCACTGGCGAGATCATCGCCGAGTGCAACACCGAACTGACCGTCGACGTGATGGCGAAAATCGTCAAGGCTCAGGTCGTTCGTTTCGAGACCCTGTACACCAACGATATCGACTGCGGCCCGTTCATTTCCGATACGCTGAAGATCGACTCGACCACCAACCAACTGGAAGCGTTGGTCGAAATCTACCGCATGATGCGTCCTGGCGAGCCGCCAACCAAGGATGCCGCCGAGACGCTGTTCAACAACCTGTTCTTCGCCTCGGAGCGTTACGATCTGTCGGCTGTTGGCCGGATGAAGTTCAACCGTCGCATCGGTCGTACCGAGATCGAGGGTTCGGGCGTGCTGAGTCGCGAAGACATCGTCGCGGTACTCAGGACCCTGGTCGATATCCGTAACGGCAAGGGTATCGTCGACGACATCGATCACCTGGGTAACCGTCGTGTGCGTTGCGTCGGCGAAATGGCCGAGAACCAGTTCCGTGTTGGCCTGGTGCGTGTCGAGCGCGCGGTCAAGGAGCGCCTGTCAATGGCCGAGAGCGAAGGCCTGATGCCGCAGGACCTGATCAACGCCAAGCCAGTCGCGGCGGCGGTGAAGGAGTTCTTCGGTTCCAGCCAGCTCTCGCAGTTCATGGACCAGAACAACCCGCTCTCGGAGATCACCCACAAGCGTCGCGTTTCCGCGCTCGGCCCGGGCGGTCTGACCCGTGAGCGTGCCGGCTTCGAGGTTCGTGACGTACACCCGACCCATTACGGTCGCGTGTGCCCGATCGAAACGCCTGAAGGCCCGAACATCGGTCTGATCAACTCGCTGGCTGCTTATGCCCGCACCAACCAGTATGGCTTCCTGGAAAGTCCGTACCGGGTGGTCAAGGAAGGCGAAGTCACTGACGAGATCGTTTTCCTCTCGGCGATCGAAGAAGCCGACCACGTGATCGCTCAGGCCAGTGCCAAGCTCGAAGGCCGCAAGCTGGTCGACGAGCTGGTTGCTGTCCGCCACCTGAACGAATTCACCGTCAAGGCTCCCGAAGACGTGACCCTGATGGACGTGTCGCCGAAGCAGGTCGTTTCCGTCGCTGCCTCGCTGATTCCGTTCCTCGAGCACGACGACGCCAACCGCGCTCTGATGGGCTCGAACATGCAGCGTCAGGCAGTGCCGACCCTGCGTTCTGACAAGCCCCTGGTCGGTACTGGCATGGAGCGTAACGTTGCACGCGACTCGGGCGTATGCGTCGTGGCTCGTCGTGGCGGCGTGATCGACTCGGTCGACGCCAGTCGCGTGGTCGTGCGCGTGCACGATGACGAAGTCGAGACCGGCGAGGCGGGTGTCGACATCTACAACCTGACCAAGTACACCCGTTCCAACCAGAACACCTGCATCAACCAGCGTCCGCTGGTTCGCAAGGGTGATGTGGTGGCGCGTGGCGACATCATGGCCGATGGTCCTTCCACCGATATGGGTGAGTTGGCCCTGGGGCAGAACATGCGCGTCGCGTTCATGCCCTGGAACGGTTACAACTTCGAGGACTCCATCCTCCTGTCGGAGCGTGTGGTTCAGGAAGATCGTTTCACCACCATCCACATTCAGGAACTGACCTGTGTGTCGCGCGACACCAAGCTCGGCCCAGAGGAAATCACTGCGGATATCCCTAACGTCGGTGAGGCTGCGCTGAACAAGCTGGACGAGGCCGGTATCGTTTACGTCGGCGCCGAAGTTGGCCCAGGCGACATCCTGGTCGGCAAGGTCACGCCGAAGGGCGAAACCCAGCTGACGCCGGAAGAGAAGCTGCTGCGCGCGATCTTCGGTGAGAAGGCGTCCGATGTGAAGGACACCTCCCTGCGCGTACCGACTGGTACCAAGGGCACAGTCATCGACGTTCAGGTCTTCATCCGCGACGGCGTCGAGCGTGACTCCCGCGCGCTGGCCATCGAGAAGATGCAGCTCGACGAGATCCGCAAGGACCTCAACGAAGAGTTCCGTATCGTCGAAGGTGCCACCTTCGAGCGTCTGCGCTCGGCTCTGGTTGGTGCGACAGCGGAAGGCGGTGCCGGCCTGAAGAAGGGCGCCGTGATCACTGACGAAACGCTGGATGGCCTGGAGCACGGCCAGTGGTTCAAGCTGCGCATGGCCGAAGATGCGCTGAACGAGCAGTTGGAAAAGGCCCAGGCCTACCTGTCCGACCGCCGTCAGTTGCTCGACGACAAGTTCGAGGACAAGAAGCGCAAGCTGCAGCAGGGCGATGATCTGGCACCGGGCGTACTGAAGATCGTCAAGGTCTACCTGGCGATCAAGCGTCGTATCCAGCCGGGCGACAAGATGGCCGGGCGGCACGGTAACAAGGGTGTGGTCTCGGTGATCATGCCGGTCGAAGACATGCCGCACGATGCCAACGGCACGCCGGTCGACATCGTCCTCAACCCGCTGGGCGTACCGTCGCGCATGAACGTTGGTCAGATCCTCGAAACCCATCTGGGTCTCGCGGCCAAGGGATTGGGCGAGAAGATCAACCTGATGCTGGAAGAGCAGCGCAAGGTTGCTGAGCTGCGCAAGTTCCTCCATGAGATCTACAACGAGATCGGCGGCCGCCAGGAAAGCCTGGACGATCTGAGCGATCAGGAAGTGCTGGATCTGGCGAACAACCTGCGCAAGGGCGTGCCGATGGCCACTCCGGTCTTCGACGGAGCCAAGGAGCGCGAGATCAAGGCCATGCTGAAGCTGGCCGATCTGCCGGAAAGCGGTCAGATGCAGTTGTTCGATGGTCGTACCGGTAACAAGTTCGAGCGCACCACCACTGTCGGCTACATGTACATGCTCAAGCTGAACCACCTGGTCGACGACAAGATGCACGCGCGTTCCACCGGTTCCTACAGCCTGGTTACCCAGCAGCCGCTGGGTGGTAAGGCGCAGTTCGGTGGTCAGCGCTTCGGGGAGATGGAGGTCTGGGCGCTGGAAGCCTATGGCGCCGCGTACACCCTGCAGGAAATGCTCACGGTCAAGTCGGACGACGTGAACGGGCGGACCAAGATGTACAAGAACATCGTGGACGGCGATCACCGCATGGAGGCCGGCATGCCGGAGTCCTTCAACGTGTTGATCAAAGAGATCCGCTCGCTCGGTATCGATATCGATCTGGAAACCGAATAACCACGCACCGCCTGCGCGGCGCCCGGCACTGGCCGGGTGTCGCAGGTCCGTGAGGAGGAAAGGCCTTGAAAGACTTGCTGAATCTGTTGAAAAACCAGGGTCAAATCGAAGAGTTCGATGCCATCAAGATTGCCCTGGCTTCGCCCGAGATGATCCGTTCCTGGTCCTTCGGTGAAGTAAAGAAGCCGGAAACCATCAACTACCGTACCTTCAAGCCGGAGCGCGACGGCCTGTTCTGCGCCAAGATCTTTGGCCCGGTCAAGGATTACGAGTGCCTGTGCGGCAAGTACAAGCGCCTCAAGCACCGCGGTGTCATCTGCGAAAAGTGTGGTGTGGAAGTCGCGCTGGCCAAAGTGCGCCGCGAGCGCATGGCGCATATCGAGCTGGCCTCGCCGGTCGCTCATATCTGGTTCCTGAAGTCGCTGCCGTCCCGCATCGGTCTGCTGCTGGACATGACCCTGCGTGATATCGAGCGCGTGCTCTATTTCGAGAGCTACGTGGTCATCGATCCGGGCATGACTACCCTGGAGAAGGGGCAGCTGCTGAACGACGAGCAGTATTTCGAGGCGCTGGAAGAGTTTGGTGACGACTTCGATGCGCGCATGGGCGCCGAGGCCGTGCGCGAGCTGCTGATCCAGATCGACCTGGAGCACGAGATCGGTCGCCTGCGCGAAGAGATCCCGCAGACCAATTCCGAAACCAAGATCAAGAAGCTCTCCAAGCGTCTCAAGCTCATGGAAGCGTTCCATGGGTCGGGCAACCTGCCGGAGTGGATGATCCTGACCGTGTTGCCGGTGCTGCCGCCGGACCTGCGCCCGTTGGTTCCGCTGGATGGCGGTCGTTTTGCGACGTCGGATCTGAACGACCTGTATCGCCGCGTGATCAACCGCAACAACCGTCTCAAGCGCCTGCTCGACCTGTCGGCGCCGGACATCATCGTGCGCAACGAAAAGCGCATGCTGCAGGAAGCCGTCGACGCACTGCTGGACAACGGTCGCCGCGGCCGTGCCATCACCGGCTCGAACAAGCGCCCGCTGAAGTCCCTGGCTGACATGATCAAGGGTAAGCAGGGTCGCTTCCGTCAGAACCTGCTCGGTAAGCGCGTGGACTACTCCGGTCGTTCCGTGATCACCGTGGGCCCGACCCTGCGCCTGCATCAGTGCGGTCTGCCGAAGAAGATGGCGCTCGAGCTGTTCAAGCCATTCATTTTCGGCAAGCTGGAAATGCGCGGCATGGCGACCACCATCAAGGCCGCCAAGAAGATGGTCGAGCGCGAGCTGCCTGAGGTCTGGGACGTTCTCGCCGAAGTGATCCGCGAGCATCCCGTGCTGCTCAACCGTGCACCGACTCTGCACCGTCTGGGTATCCAGGCGTTCGAGCCGGTACTGATCGAAGGCAAGGCGATCCAGTTGCACCCGCTGGTGTGTGCTGCGTACAACGCCGACTTCGACGGTGACCAGATGGCCGTTCACGTGCCGCTGACGCTGGAAGCGCAGCTGGAAGCCCGCGCGTTGATGATGTCGACCAACAACATCCTGTCGCCTGCCAACGGAGAGCCGATCATCGTGCCGTCGCAGGACGTGGTACTGGGTCTGTACTACATGACCCGTGAAGCCATCAACGCCAAGGGTGAGGGTCGCGTCTTCGCCGACCTGCAGGAAGTCGACCGCGTGTTCCGTGCGGGCGAAGCCTCGCTGCATGCCCGGGTCAAGGTGCGTATCAACGAAACCATCAAGGATCGTGACGGCAGCATCACCAAGAACACCCGTATCGTCGACACCACCGTCGGCCGTGCGCTGCTGTTCCAGGTCGTTCCCGCGGGCATGTCCTTCGATGTCGTCAACCAGCCGATGAAGAAGAAGGCGATCTCCAAACTGATCAACCTGTGCTACCGCACCGTTGGTCTGAAGGATACCGTGATCTTCGCCGACCAGCTGATGTACACCGGTTTCGCTTACTCCACCATCTCCGGCGTTTCGATCGGCGTGAACGACTTCGTCATCCCGGATGAGAAGGCGCGCATCATCGACGCGGCCACCGAGGAAGTGAAGGAGATCGAGAGCCAGTACGCTTCCGGCCTGGTGACCCAGGGCGAGAAGTACAACAAGGTGATCGACCTCTGGTCCAAGGCCAACGACGAAGTCTCCAAGGCGATGATGGCCAACCTCTCCAAGGAGAAGGTCATTGATCGTGATGGCAAGGAGGCTGAGCAGGACTCGTTCAACTCGATGTACATGATGGCCGACTCGGGCGCGCGGGGTTCCGCAGCCCAGATTCGCCAGCTCGCCGGTATGCGCGGCCTGATGGCGAAGCCGGATGGCTCCATCATCGAGACGCCGATTACGGCGAACTTCCGTGAAGGTCTGAACGTACTGCAGTACTTCATTTCCACCCACGGTGCTCGTAAGGGTCTGGCGGATACCGCGCTGAAAACCGCGAACTCCGGTTACCTGACTCGCCGCCTGGTCGACGTGGCTCAGGATCTGGTGGTCACCGAGATCGATTGTGGAACCGAGCAGGGCCTGTACATGACCCCGCACATCGAGGGCGGAGACGTGGTCGAGCCGCTGGGTGAGCGCGTGCTTGGGCGTGTGATCGCGCGTGATGTCCTCAAGCCGGGCGGCGACGACGTGCTGGTTCCGGCCGGTACGCTGATCGACGAACAGTGGGTGGACTTCATCGAGCTGAACAGTATCGACGAAGTGGTCGTGCGCTCGCCGATTTCCTGTGAAACCCGCTATGGGATTTGCGCCAAGTGCTATGGCCGAGATCTCGCCCGTGGTCATCAGGTGAACATTGGCGAGGCCGTTGGCGTGATCGCGGCGCAGTCCATTGGTGAGCCGGGTACCCAGCTGACCATGCGTACCTTCCACATCGGTGGTGCGGCGAGCCGTACTTCGGCTGTCGACAACGTGCTGGTGAAGAATGGCGGTACCATCCGTCTGCACAACCTGAAGCACGTCGAGCGTGCCGACGGCGCGCTGGTCGCGGTTTCGCGTTCCGGTGAGCTGGCGGTCGCTGACGACTTCGGTCGCGAGCGCGAGCGCTACAAGCTGCCGTACGGTGCCGTGATTTCCGTGAAGGAAGGCGACAAGGTCGATGCCGGTGCCGTGGTTGCCAAGTGGGATCCGCACACTCACCCGATCGTTACCGAAATGAAGGGTGTCGTGACCTTCGTCGGTATGGAAGAGAACATCACCATCAAGCGTCAGACCGACGAGCTGACCGGTCTGACCAACATCGAGGTGATGGATCCGAAAGACCGTCCGGCGGCTGGCAAGGATATTCGTCCGGCGATCAAGATGGTCGACGCCAATGGCAAGGAACTGTTGCTGCCGGGTACCGACGTACCGGCTCAGTACTTCCTGCCTGCCAACGCCCTGGTCGGTGTGGCTGACGGTGCCGAGATCAACGTGGGTGACGTCATTGCACGTATTCCGCAGGAAACCTCGAAGACCCGTGACATCACCGGTGGTCTGCCGCGTGTTGCCGACCTGTTCGAAGCGCGGCGTCCGAAGGAGCCGTCCATCCTGGCGGAAATCAGCGGGACCATTTCCTTCGGCAAGGAAACCAAGGGCAAGCGTCGCCTGGTGATCACTCCGACCGACGGCACCGATCCGTACGAGGAGCTGATTCCGAAGTGGCGTCACCTCAACGTCTTCGAAGGCGAACAGGTGAACAAGGGCGAGGTGATCTCCGACGGTCCGAGCAACCCGCACGACATCCTGCGTCTGCTGGGCGTCAGCGCGCTGGCCAAGTACATCGTCAACGAGATTCAGGACGTGTATCGCCTGCAGGGCGTGAAGATCAACGATAAGCACATCGAGACCATCCTGCGGCAGATGCTGCGCAAGGTCGAGATCAGCGAGTCGGGTGACTCCAGCTTCATCAAGGGCGACCAGATGGAACTGACCCAGGTGCTGGAAGAGAATGAGCGCCTGAGCGAAGAGGACAAGTTCGTCGCCAAGTACGTACGTGTTCTGCTGGGTATCACCAAGGCATCGCTGTCGACCGAGTCGTTCATTTCCGCGGCCTCCTTCCAGGAGACCACGCGCGTTCTGACCGAGGCGGCCGTCACCGGCAAGCGTGACTATCTGCGTGGACTGAAGGAAAACGTGGTCGTGGGTCGTCTGATTCCGGCCGGTACCGGTCTGGCTTATCACAGCGAGCGCAAGCGCAGGCGTGATGCCGAGAAGCCGGTTCGGGTGAGTGCTGACGAAGTCGAAGCGGCTCTGACCGAGGCGCTGAACTCCAGCGGCAATTGAGTGCAGGGTCCTGGCTTGCAAGCCGGGGCCTGCCTTGACGGTGTGCGAGAAGCTCTTTAGACTCTCGTACCCCTAATTTGGCGGGGCTTCGTGCCCTGCCATTTTTCGTTTGTGTCGAAAGACAACAGTGGAGCTAGTAGATGGCAACTATCAACCAGCTGGTACGTCAGCCGCGCAAGCGGGTCGTCGAGAAAAGCGACGTCCCTGCGCTGCAAAACTGCCCGCAGCGTCGTGGCGTGTGCACCCGCGTGTACACCACCACGCCGAAGAAACCGAACTCTGCACTGCGTAAAGTGTGCCGTGTTCGCCTGACCAACGGCTACGAAGTCGCCTCCTATATCGGTGGTGAAGGCCATAACCTGCAAGAGCACAGCGTAGTGCTGATCCGTGGCGGTCGTGTAAAGGACCTTCCGGGTGTGCGTTACCACACCGTGCGCGGTTCGCTGGATACCTCCGGCGTGAAGGATCGTAAGCAGGGTCGTTCCAAGTACGGCGCCAAGCGTCCGAAGTAAGCAGCATTTCTATTTATTTGAGTCGATAAGAGTAAGGTCGGACGTAGCCTGCGCGTTACCGTTCCGAGCTAACCTGAAGACCGTTTGAGGGCTTATCAATGCCAAGACGTCGTGTAGCAGCCAAGCGCGAGATCCTAGACGATCCGAAATACGGAAGTCTGATCCTGGCCAAGTTCATGAACCACGTGATGGAAAGCGGCAAGAAGGCCGTTGCCGAGCGTATCGTTTATGGGGCCTTGGAAAAGGTGAAGGAGCGCAAGAACAGCGATCCCCTGGAAGTCTTCGAAAAAGCACTCGATGCCATCGCTCCGCTGGTCGAAGTCAAGTCCCGTCGTGTAGGCGGCGCTACCTACCAGGTTCCGGTCGAAGTTCGTCCTTCCCGTCGTAACGCGCTGGCCATGCGCTGGCTGGTAGACGCTGCGCGCAAGCGTGGCGAGAAATCCATGGCGCTGCGCCTTGCCGGCGAGTTGCTGGATGCTTTTGAAGGTAAGGGCGCTGCAGTCAAGAAGCGCGAAGACGTGCACCGTATGGCTGAAGCCAACAAGGCCTTCTCGCACTACCGCTTCTAAATCAAGCGCAACTTTTACGAGGACCTTATTGTGGCCCGTACTACCCCTATCAACCGCTACCGTAATATTGGTATCTGTGCCCACGTCGATGCGGGCAAGACCACCACGACGGAGCGGATTCTGTTCTACACCGGCCTCAGCCATAAGATGGGTGAAGTGCACGACGGTGCGGCGACTACCGACTGGATGGTTCAGGAGCAGGAGCGTGGTATCACCATTACTTCCGCTGCTGTCACTACCTTCTGGCAGGGGTCGCGCGGCCAGTACGACAACTACCGCGTAAACGTCATTGATACCCCCGGTCACGTTGACTTCACCATCGAGGTGGAGCGTTCGCTTCGCGTTCTCGACGGCGCCGTTGTCGTGTTCTGTGGTACTTCCGGTGTCGAGCCGCAGTCCGAAACCGTATGGCGTCAGGCCAACAAGTACGGCGTGCCGCGCATTGTCTACGTGAACAAGATGGACCGTCAGGGTGCCAACTTCCTGCGTGTCGTCGGTCAGATCAAGCAGCGCCTGGGCCATACTCCGGTTCCGGTTCAGCTTGCCATCGGTGCCGAAGAGAACTTCGAAGGTCAGATCGATCTGATCAAGATGAAGGCCATCTACTGGAACGAAGATGACAAGGGCACCAGCTACCGTGAGGAAGAGATTCCTGCGGAGTTGATGGACCTCGCCGAAGAGTATCGCTCCAACATGATCGAGGCTGCCGCCGAGGCCAATGAGGAGTTGATGAACAAGTACCTCGAGGGTGGCGAGCTGACCATCGAGGAGATCAAGGCCGGTCTGCGTCAGCGTACCATTGCTTGCGAAATCGTTCCGGCGGTCTGTGGTTCTTCGTTCAAGAACAAGGGCGTGCCGCTGGTTCTCGACGCCGTTATCGACTTCCTGCCTGCGCCGACCGAAATTCCGGCGATCCAGGGCGTCAATCCGGATAACGAGGAGCAGGTCGACGAGCGTCATGCAAACGATGAGGAGCCGTTCTCCGCTCTGGCATTCAAGATCGCTACTGACCCGTTCGTGGGTACCCTGACTTTCACCCGTGTCTATTCCGGTGTTCTCGCTTCCGGTGACTCGGTGATGAACTCGGTCAAGGGAAAGAAAGAGCGCGTAGGTCGGATGGTGCAGATGCACGCCAACCAGCGTGAAGAGATCAAGGAATGCCGTGCGGGCGACATCGCTGCGCTGATCGGCATGAAGGACGTCACTACCGGTGACACCCTTTGCTCGATCGAGAAGCCGATCATCCTCGAGCGTATGGACTTCCCGGAGCCGGTTATCTCGGTTGCCGTGGAGCCGAAGACCAAGGCTGACCAGGAGAAGATGGGTATCGCGCTGGGCAAGCTCGCTCAGGAAGATCCGTCGTTCCGTGTTCAGACCGATGAGGAAACCGGCCAGACCATCATCTCGGGTATGGGTGAGCTGCACCTCGACATCCTTGTCGACCGTATGCGTCGCGAGTTCAACGTCGAGGCCAATATCGGCAAGCCTCAGGTTTCGTACCGTGAAACCATCACCAAGGACAATGTGGAGATCGAAGGCAAGTTCGTTCGTCAGTCCGGTGGTCGTGGTCAGTTCGGTCATTGCTGGATTCGCTTCTCCACTCCGGATGTGGACGAGAAGGGCAACATCACCGAAGGTCTGGTTTTCACCAACGAAGTGGTAGGTGGTGTGGTTCCGAAGGAATACATCCCGGCGATCCAGAAGGGTATCGAGGAGCAGATGAAGAACGGCGTCGTCGCCGGCTATCCGCTGATCGGCCTGAAAGCGACCGTGTTCGATGGTTCCTACCATGACGTCGACTCCAACGAAATGGCGTTCAAGGTTGCAGCCTCCATGGCGACCAAGCAGTTGGCTGCTAAAGGCGGCGGTAAAGTGCTTGAGCCGATCATGAAGGTCGAGGTGGTGACCCCTGAGGACTACATGGGCGATGTGATGGGTGACCTCAATCGTCGTCGTGGTCTGATCCAGGGTATGGAAGACTCGGTTTCCGGCAAGGTTATCCGCGCCGAGGTTCCGCTGGGAGAAATGTTCGGTTATGCAACCGATGTTCGTTCCATGTCTCAGGGTCGCGCAAGCTACTCCATGGAATTCTCCAAATACGCTGAGGCTCCGGCGAACATCGTCGAGACACTCGTCAAAAAACAAGGTTGATTCAGCCCTTTAAGTAAGAGGTTTACTGTCGTGGCTAAGG
>NZ_KK020677.1:15611-16790 GCF_000307775.2 Stutzerimonas stutzeri KOS6
AAAAGTTCGAACGTAACAAACCGCACGTCAACGTCGGCACCATTGGTCACGTCGACCATGGCAAGACCACTCTGACTGCCGCTCTGACTCGCGTGTGTTCCGAGGTCTTCGGTTCCGCTCGTGTCGACTTCGACAAGATCGATAGCGCTCCGGAAGAGAAGGCTCGCGGTATCACCATCAACACCGCCCACGTAGAGTACGACTCCAATGTCCGTCACTACGCGCACGTTGACTGCCCGGGTCACGCTGACTATGTGAAGAACATGATCACCGGTGCTGCCCAGATGGATGGCGCGATCCTGGTTTGCTCCGCTGCTGACGGCCCCATGCCGCAGACTCGCGAGCACATCCTGCTGTCCCGTCAGGTTGGTGTTCCTTACATTGTCGTGTTCCTGAACAAGGCCGACATGGTCGACGATGCCGAGCTGCTCGAGCTGGTCGAAATGGAAGTGCGCGATCTGCTGTCCACCTACGATTTCCCGGGTGACGACACTCCGATCATCATCGGTTCCGCGCTGATGGCGCTGAACGGCGAAGATGACAACGAGCTGGGCACCACTGCGGTGAAGAAGCTGGTCGAGACTCTGGATACCTACATTCCTGAGCCGGTACGTGCCATCGACAAGCCGTTCCTGATGCCGATCGAAGACGTGTTCTCCATCTCCGGCCGCGGTACCGTGGTAACCGGTCGTGTCGAGCGCGGCATCGTCAAGGTTCAGGAAGAAATCGAGATCGTTGGTCTGCGTGATACCACCAAGACCACCTGTACCGGTGTCGAGATGTTCCGCAAGCTGCTCGACGAAGGTCGTGCTGGTGAGAACTGCGGCGTGCTGCTGCGTGGCACCAAGCGTGATGACGTCGAGCGTGGCCAGGTTCTGGCCAAGCCGGGCACCATCAAGCCGCACACCAAGTTCGAAGCTGAAGTGTACGTGCTGTCCAAGGAAGAAGGTGGTCGTCACACTCCGTTCTTCAAGGGCTACCGTCCGCAGTTCTACTTCCGTACCACTGACGTGACCGGTTCGTGCGAACTGCCGGAAGGCGTCGAGATGGTAATGCCGGGCGACAACGTGAAAATGGTTGTCACCCTGATCAAGCCGATCGCCATGGAAGACGGCCTGCGCTTCGCGATTCGCGAAGGTGGTCGTACCGTTGGTGCCGGCGTGGTTGCCAAGATCGTCG
>NZ_KK020677.1:17205-40035 GCF_000307775.2 Stutzerimonas stutzeri KOS6
AGTAATATTTGACGATGATGAGGAAGGCCCCTTCGGGGGCCTTTTTCTATTGTTGATCATTTATTGACACCCTGTGGGCGCATCCGTACAATTGCGCCTCCTTTTACCGGGGGTATTGCGCCTGGTAGGGTGGCTACTTGGAGTCTGAGGTCAAAATGCAAAACCAACAAATCCGTATTCGGTTGAAGGCTTTTGACCATCGCCTGATCGATCAATCAACCCAGGAAATCGTGGAAACCGCGAAACGTACTGGTGCTCAGGTGCGTGGTCCGATTCCGCTGCCAACCCGCAAAGAGCGGTTCACTGTGCTGGTTTCTCCGCACGTCAACAAAGACGCGCGCGACCAGTATGAAATCCGAACCCACAAGCGTGTGCTGGACATCGTTCAGCCGACCGACAAAACCGTCGATGCGCTGATGAAGCTCGATCTTGCGGCTGGTGTGGAAGTGCAGATCAGCCTCGGCTAAAACCTGAGAGTTTTAGTCGTGTAACGCTCTGAAATGGGCGGCCATAGCGGGTGAAAGCCCCGTACACTCAAGAGGTTTCAAAATGACTATTGGTGTAGTCGGTCGCAAATGCGGTATGACCCGCGTTTTCACCGAGGATGGTGTCTCTATTCCGGTTACGGTCATCGAGATCGAGCCGAATCGCGTCACTCAGTTCAAGAATGAAGAGAGCGATGGCTATCGTGCAGTGCAGGTCACTGTCGGTGAGCGTCGCGCGTCCCGTGTCACCAAGGCTCAGGCCGGTCACTTCGCCAAGGCGAGCGTGGCTGCTGGTCGTGGCGTCTGGGAATTCCGCCTTGATGGCGAGGAGTTCCAGGCTGGTGACCAGATCAATGCCGAGATTTTCCAGGCGGGTCAACTGGTGGATGTCACCGGTCAGTCCAAGGGTAAAGGCTTTGCCGGTACCATCAAGCGCTGGAACTTCCGTGGTCAGGACAATACCCACGGTAACTCCGTATCCCACCGCGTCCCGGGCTCTATCGGTCAGTGCCAGACTCCAGGTCGTGTATTCAAGGGCAAGAAGATGTCCGGGCACATGGGCGCCGAGCGCGTAACCGTGCAGTCTCTGGAAATCGTGCGTGTCGATGCCGAGCGTAACCTGCTGTTGGTGAAGGGCGCTGTGCCTGGCGCCACTGGTGGTGACGTGCTCGTGCGTCCGGCCGCCAAGGCTCGCGGTTAAGGGGGGGTTCACATGCAATTGAATGTAAATGGCGCACAGGCCATCGAAGTCTCCGATCGCACCTTCGGTGGTGAGTTCAACGAGACGCTGGTGCACCAGGCAGTCGTGGCCTATATGGCTGGCGGTCGTCAGGGTAGCAAGCAGCAGAAGACCCGCTCTGATGTGTCCGGTGGCGGCAAGCGTCCGTGGCGTCAGAAGGGCACCGGTCGCGCTCGCGCCGGTACCAGTCGTGGTCCGATTTGGCGTGGTGGTGGTGTTACCTTCGCTGCTCGTCCGCAGAACCATGAGCAAAAGCTGAACAAGAAGATGTATCGCGCAGCCATGCGCTCCATTCTTGCTGAGCTGGTTCGCTCCGAACGCCTGGTCGTTGTCGAAGATTTCGCCGTCGAGGCTCCGAAGACCAAGATGCTTGCAAACAAGCTGAATGGTATGGGTCTGAATGACGTGCTTATCGTTTCCGATGCTGTCGATCAGAACCTTTATCTGGCTGCTCGCAATCTGCCGCACGTAGATGTTCGCGATGTCCAGGGTTCCGATCCGGTCAGCCTGATCGCCTATGACAAGGTGTTGATCACCGTGTCGGCTGTGAAGAAATTCGAGGAGCTGCTGGGATGAACCAGGAACGCGTATTCAAAGTCCTGCTTGGTCCGCACGTCTCCGAGAAGGCTACCGTGCTGGCTGACAGCAAGAAGCAATTCGTTTTCAAGGTTGCTACCGATGCAACCAAGCTGGAAATCAAGAAGGCTGTTGAAAGCCTGTTCGACGTGAAGGTCGCTGCCGTCAATACCCTGAACGTTCAGGGCAAGACCAAGCGTACCGCTCGCGGTCTGGGCAAGCGCAACGACTGGAAGAAGGCGTACATCGCTCTTCAGCCGGGCCAGGATCTCGATTTCTCCGGCAGTGCTGAGTAAGGAAGGGGTGCATCATGGCAATCGTTAAATGCAAACCGACTTCCGCGGGCCGCCGTTTTGTGGTCAAGGTGGTCAATCAGGAGCTGCACAAAGGCGCTCCTTACGCACCGCTGCTCGAGAAGAAGTCGAAGACTGGCGGCCGTAACAACAACGGTCGTATCACCACTCGTCACATTGGTGGTGGTCACAAGCAACACTATCGTCTGGTCGATTTCCGTCGCAACAAGGATGGCATTCCTGCCGTCGTTGAGCGTATCGAATACGATCCGAACCGTACTGCGCACATCGCGCTGCTGAAGTATGCCGACGGTGAGCGTCGCTACATCATCGCGCCGAAGGGCGTGAGTGCCGGCGATCAGCTGGTTTCGGGCATCAATGCCCCGATCAAGGCTGGTAACAGCCTGCCGCTGCGCAACATTCCGCTGGGTTCTACCGTTCACGGTGTCGAGCTCAAGCCGGGCAAGGGTGCACAGATCGCTCGCTCCGCTGGTGCGTCGGCTCAGCTGGTTGCTCGCGAGGGTTCCTACGTGACGCTGCGTCTGCGCTCCGGCGAGATGCGCAAGGTGTTGGCCGAGTGCCGCGCGACCCTGGGCGAAGTCTCGAATTCCGAGCACAGCCTGCGTTCGCTGGGTAAGGCCGGTGCCAAGCGCTGGAAGGGCATTCGTCCTACCGTTCGTGGTGTTGCGATGAACCCGGTCGATCACCCACACGGTGGTGGTGAAGGTCGTACCTCCGGTGGTCGTCATCCGGTGTCGCCATGGGGCTTCCCGACCAAGGGCGCGAAGACCCGCACTAACAAGCGCACCGATAACATGATCGTCCGTCGTCGCAAGTAACTAGAGGGATACGACAGTGCCGCGTTCTCTGAAAAAAGGTCCTTTTATCGATCTTCACCTACTGAAGAAGGTCGAAGCGGCGGTGGAGAAGAACGATCGCAAGCCGGTTAAAACCTGGTCGCGTCGTTCGATGATCCTGCCGCAAATGGTCGGTCTGACCATCGCTGTACATAACGGTCGTCAGCATGTACCGGTCCTCGTGTCCGAAGACATGGTCGGCCATAAACTCGGCGAGTTCGCTGCTACCCGCACCTATCGCGGGCATGTGGCGGACAAGAAAGGCAAGCGCTAAGGGGTAAGGAAAGATGGAAGTAGCCGCTAAGTTGTCGGGCGCTCGCATCTCCGCCCAGAAAGCCCGCCTGGTCGCCGACCAGATCCGCGGGAAGAAGGTGGGCGAAGCGCTCAACCTCCTGGCTTTCAGCAGCAAGAAAGCCGCCGAGATCATGAAGAAAGTGCTGGAGTCGGCCGTTGCCAACGCCGAGCACAACGAAGGCGCAGATGTGGATGACCTGAAGGTCTCCACCGTCTTCGTCAACGAGGGGCGTTCGCTTAAGCGCATCATGCCGCGTGCCAAAGGCCGCGCTGATCGCATCGTCAAGCGGTCTTGCCATATCACTGTCAAGGTTGCGGACAAGTAACGGAGTCGATCAGATGGGTCAGAAAGTACATCCCACTGGCATTCGCCTGGGAATCGTCAAGGAGCACACCTCCGTCTGGTACGCAGACGGCCGTACGTATGCAGACTATCTGCTTGCAGATCTGAACGTGCGTGAGTACCTCCAAGACAAACTAAAAAGCGCGTCCGTAAGCCGTATCGATATCCATCGTCCGGCTCAGACAGCACGCATCACCATCCACACCGCTCGTCCCGGCATCGTGATCGGCAAGAAGGGTGAAGATGTTGAGAAGCTGCGTCAGGACCTGACCAAGCAAATGGGTGTGCCTGTGCACATCAATATCGAAGAGATCCGCAAGCCGGAGCTCGACGCCATGCTGGTTGCACAGAGCGTAGCTCAGCAGCTGGAGCGTCGCGTGATGTTCCGTCGCGCCATGAAGCGCGCTGTACAGAACGCCATGCGCATTGGTGCCAAGGGCATCAAGATCCAGGTCAGTGGTCGTCTGGGTGGGGCTGAAATTGCCCGTACCGAGTGGTATCGCGAAGGTCGTGTGCCTCTGCACACCCTGCGTGCCGATATCGATTACAACACTTACGAAGCGCACACCACTTACGGTGTGATCGGTGTGAAGGTGTGGATCTTCAAAGGCGAAGTGATTGGTGGTCGCCATGAAGAGCTCAAGCCTCAAGCGCCTGCGCCTCGTAAAAAAGCTGCTAAGTAAGGGGTACGCCAAATGTTGCAACCCAAGCGTACAAAATTCCGCAAGCAGATGACCGGCCACAACCGCGGTCTGGCTCAGCGCGGTAGCAAGGTCAGCTTCGGCGAATTCGCCCTGAAGTCTGTTTCCCGTGGTCGTCTGACTGCGCGTCAGATCGAAGCCGCACGTCGTGCGCTCACTCGTCATGTAAAGCGTGGCGGGAAGATCTGGATCCGCGTGTTCCCCGACAAGCCCGTTACCAAGAAGCCCCTGGAAGTTCGTATGGGTAAAGGTAAGGGTAGCGTCGAGTACTGGGTAGCCCAGATTCAGCCGGGCAAGGTGCTCTACGAGATCGAGGGTGTTTCCGAAGAGCTGGCGCGTGAGGCTTTCGCCCTGGCCGCTGCAAAGCTGCCGCTCGCCACCTCCTTTGTTAAGCGGACGGTGATGTGATGAAAGCGAATGAACTTCGTGAAAAATCCGTTGAGCAGCTGAACGAGCAACTGCTCGAGCTGCTGCGGGACCAGTTCAATCTGCGTATGCAGAAGGCGACTGGCCAGTTGGGGCAGTCTCACCTGCTCTCGCAAGTCAAGCGCGACATCGCTCGCGTCAAGACTGTGCTCAACCAGCAGGCAGGTAAGTGATCATGGCTGAAGCTCAGAAAACCGTCCGCACGCTGACCGGCCGCGTCGTCAGCGACAAGATGGACAAGACCATCACCGTTCTGATCGAGCGTCGCGTAAAGCACCCGATCTACGGTAAATACGTGAAGCGTTCGACCAAACTGCACGCCCACGACGAAACCAACCAGTGCCGTATCGGCGACAAGGTCACCATTCGCGAGACTCGTCCGCTGGCCAAGACCAAGTCCTGGATGCTGGTTGACGTCGTTGAACGCGCCGTCGAAGTCTAAGGGCTAGGGGTCGGAGAAATTATATGATTCAGACTCAATCCATGCTCGATGTGGCTGATAACAGTGGCGCTCGTCGCGTCATGTGTATCAAGGTGCTCGGCGGTTCGCACCGCCGTTACGCCGGCATCGGCGACATCATCAAGGTAACCGTCAAGGAAGCCATTCCTCGTGGCAAGGTCAAGAAAGGCCAGGTTATGACCGCTGTAGTGGTTCGTACCCGTCACGGTGTTCGTCGTCCTGATGGTTCGATCATTCGCTTCGATGGCAATGCTGCTGTTCTGTTGAACAACAAGCAGGAGCCTATCGGCACGCGTATCTTTGGGCCGGTGACGCGTGAACTTCGTACCGAGAAGTTCATGAAGATCGTCTCGCTCGCCCCTGAAGTGCTGTAAGGAGTAGCCGCATGCAAAAGATTCGTCGCAACGACGAGATCATCGTCATCGCCGGCAAAGACAAGGGCAAGCGCGGTAAGGTGCTGAAGGTTCTCGCTGACGACCGTCTGGTTGTTGGTGGGGTCAACCTGGTCAAGCGCCATACCAAGCCGAACCCGATGTCCGGCGTTCAGGGCGGTATCGTCGAGAAGGAGGCGCCTTTGCACGTCTCTAACGTCGCCATTTTCAACGGTGAGACCAACAAGGCAGACCGCGTTGGTTTCAAGGTTGAAGAAGGCAAGAAAATTCGTGTCTTCAAGTCGACCCAGAAGCCGGTTGACGCTTGAGACTGCTAGGTAGATAACCATGGCACGACTAAAAGAAGTTTATCGGAAGGAAATCGCGCCCAAGCTGAAGGAAGAACTTCAGCTCGACAACGTGATGGAAGTTCCGCGCATTACCAAGATCACCCTAAACATGGGTATTGGCGAAGCGATCGGTGACAAGAAAATCATCGACAACGCAGTTGCCGACCTGGAAAAGATCACTGGTCAGAAAGTGGTCGTGACGCATGCTCGCAAGTCCATCGCAGGCTTCAAAGTCCGCGAAGGCTGGCCGATCGGTGTCAAAGTCACCCTGCGCCGCGAGCGTATGTACGAGTTCCTGGATCGTCTGCTTTCCATCTCCCTGCCGCGAGTGCGCGACTTCCGCGGCCTGAATGCCAAGTCCTTCGATGGCCGCGGCAACTACAGCATGGGCGTCAAGGAGCAGATCATCTTCCCGGAAATCGATTACGACAAGATCGATGCCCTGCGTGGTCTGGACATCACTCTGACCACTACTGCTCGGACGGATGAAGAAGGTCGCGCTCTGCTGCGTGCTTTCAACTTCCCGTTCCGTAACTGATTGGAGTAGGCACATGGCTAAGCAAAGCATGAAGAACCGTGAGCTGAAGCGTCAGCAAACGGTCGCCAAGTTCGCCCAGAAGCGTGCTGCACTGAAGGCAATCATCGTTAGCCCGGAGTCCACTCCGGAGCAGCGCTGGGAAGCTCAGGTGGCACTGCAGAAGCAGCCGCGTGATGCAAGCGCTTCGCGCCTGCGCAACCGCTGCCGTCTGACTGGTCGTCCGCACGGCGTTTACCGCAAGTTCGGGCTGGCGCGCAACATGCTGCGTCAGGCCGCCATGCGCGGTGACGTGCCGGGCCTGGTCAAGGCCAGCTGGTAATAAAAGCAGCCAGGGCCTTCGGGTCCTGTTTGTTTATCGGTCAAGCCCCTTATGGGGCTTGATTCGTTTCTGGCAACTCTCTAGAATGTCCGGCTCGCCTGAGCCTCGCATTTTTGTAGGGTTCGACCATTGGCGACACGAGCCGTCAAGGCTATTTTTTTGTATTAGGAGCTAAGAGCCCATGAGTATGCAGGACCCGTTAGCGGACATGCTAACTCGTATCCGTAATGCCCAGATGGCCGAAAAGTCCGTCGTAAGCATGCCGTCTTCCACTCTGAAGGTGGCGGTAGCCAATGTTCTTCAGGGCGAAGGCTATATCGCGGGATACCAGGTCAGTGGCGACGCCAAGCCGCAGCTGTCCATCGAGCTGAAGTACTTTGAAGGCCGTCCGGTCATCGAGGAGCTGAAGCGCGTAAGTCGTCCTGGCCTGCGCCAGTACAAGTCCGTTGACCAGTTGCCGAAAGTACGTGGCGGCCTGGGTGTCTCGATTGTTTCCACCAATAAGGGTGTGATGACTGATCGGGCTGCTCGCGCTGCTGGTGTTGGCGGCGAAGTGCTTTGCACTGTGTTCTAAGGGGGGATAAGCATGTCTCGCGTTGCTAAGAACCCCGTCAAGCTGCCGGCTGGCGTCGAAATCAAGATGTCCGGTCAGCAGCTTTCGGTGAAGGGCGCAAAAGGCGCTCTCGAACTGAATGTTCACCCGTCTGTGGAAGTGACCCAGGAAGCTGGCGAACTGCGTTTCGCTGCTCGTAATGGCGATCAGCAGACCCGCGCTATGGCTGGTACTACCCGCGCTCTGGTCAATAATATGGTGATCGGCGTCAGTCAGGGCTTCGAGCGCAAGCTTCAGCTCGTTGGCGTTGGTTACAAGGCTCAAGCCAAAGGTCAGGTGCTGAACCTCGCTCTCGGCTTCTCTCATCCGATCGACTACGCGTTGCCGGAAGGAGTGGTTGCTGAAACCCCGAACCAGACCGAGATCCTGATCAAGGGTGTCGACAAGCAACTGGTTGGTCAGGTCGCTGCGGAGATTCGCGATTTCCGTCGCCCTGAACCTTATAAGGGCAAGGGTGTTCGTTACGCGGATGAAGTAGTCCGCCGTAAAGAAGCCAAGAAGAAGTAGGGCATAGCAAATGACCGACAAGAAAGTTACTCGACTGCGTCGCGCTCGCAAAGCACGCCTGAAAATGCACGAGCTCGAAGCCGTGCGTCTGTGCGTGTATCGCTCTTCGCAGCATATCTACGCCCAGGTCATTTCGGCCGACGGCAGCAAGGTTCTGGCAAGCGCCTCGACCTTGGACAAAGCACTGCGTGACGGCGCCACCGGCAATGTCGACGCGGCCAAGAAAGTTGGCGAGCTGGTTGCCGAGCGTGCGAAAGCAGCTGGCGTGACCCAGGTTGCATTCGACCGTTCTGGCTTCAAGTACCACGGTCGTGTCAAGGCACTGGCTGATGCTGCTCGTGAAGGCGGGCTGGAGTTCTAAGTTATGGCAAATAACGAGCAAAAGCGCGACGAAGGCTACATCGAGAAGCTGGTTCAAGTTAACCGCGTCGCAAAAACCGTAAAAGGTGGTCGCATCTTCACCTTCACCGCGCTGACTGTCGTTGGTGATGGCAAGGGTCGCGTAGGCTTCGGTCGTGGCAAGTCCCGCGAAGTGCCTGCTGCAATCCAGAAGGCCATGGAGGCGGCTCGCCGCAACATGATTCAGGTCGATCTGAACGGCACCACTCTGCAGTATCCGACCAAGGCGGCGCATGGCGCTTCCAAGGTTTACATGCAGCCGGCTTCCGAAGGTACCGGTGTGATCGCCGGTGGCGCCATGCGCGCACTCCTGGAAGTAGCTGGCGTGCAGAACGTTCTGGCCAAGTGCTATGGCTCCACCAATCCCGTGAACGTGGTTCATGCCACCTTCAAGGGTTTGAAGGCCATGCAGTCGCCCGAATCCGTTGCTGCCAAGCGGGGCAAGAGCGTCGAGGAGATTCTCTAACCATGGCTAACGCTACTGTCAAAGTCACGCTGGTAAAGAGCGTGAACGGCCGCCTGGCCAATCACAAGGCTTGCGTCAAGGGCTTGGGCCTGCGTCGCATCGGTCACACCGTCGAGGTTCAGGATACTCCTGAGAATCGCGGCATGATCAACAAGGCCTACTACCTTCTCCGCGTGGAGGGTTAATCATGCAATTGAACGATCTGCGTTCCGCGCCGGGTGCCCGTCGCGAGAAGCTGCGTCCGGGCCGTGGTATCGGCAGCGGTCTCGGCAAAACCGGTGGCCGTGGTCACAAGGGCCAGACCTCCCGTTCCGGTGGCAAGATTGCCCCCGGCTTCGAGGGTGGTCAGCAGCCGCTGCACCGTCGCCTGCCGAAGTTCGGCTTCGTTTCCCTGAAGGCCATGGATCGCGCAGAAGTGCGTACTTCCGAGCTGGCCAAGGTGGAAGGTGATGTCGTCACCGTGCAGAGCCTGAAGGATGCCAACGTCATCAACCAGAACGTGCAGCGCGTGAAAATCATGCTGTCCGGCGAGGTTGGTCGCGCTGTTACTCTCAAGGGCATCGCAGCCACCAAGGGTGCGCGTGCGGCTATCGAAGCAGCTGGCGGTAAGTTCGAGGAATAAATGGCTAAGCAAGGTGCTCTCTCCGCGCTGAGTAATGGTGGCCTGTCCGAACTCTGGGCTCGTCTGCGCTTCCTGTTCATGGCGATCATCGTCTACCGGATTGGCGCACACATCCCGGTGCCCGGGATCAATCCCGACCGGCTGGCCGAGCTGTTCCGTCAGAACGAGGGGACCATCCTTAGCTTGTTCAACATGTTTTCCGGCGGTGCGCTGGAGCGCATGAGCATCTTTGCGCTGGGGATCATGCCGTACATCTCGGCATCGATCATCATGCAGCTCATGACCGCTGTCAGCCCACAGCTGGAGCAGTTGAAGAAAGAAGGTGAGGCGGGTCGTCGCAAGATCAGTCAGTACACGCGCTATGGCGCGCTGGTGCTGGCGATCGTGCAGGCTGTCGGCATGTCGGTAGGCCTGGCTGGCCAGGGCGTCGCGTTCAGCAATGACTTCGGCTTCTACTTTGTCGCCATTACTACCTTCGTGTCCGGCGCGATGTTCATGATGTGGCTGGGTGAGCAGATCACCGAGCGAGGTGTAGGCAACGGTATATCGATGCTTATCTTTGCCGGGATCGTTGCAGGGCTTCCGGGTGCGCTCGGGCAGTCCTTCGAGTCTGCTCGTCAAGGTGACATCAATATCATTGCGTTGCTCGCGGTCGGTTTGCTGGCTGTGGCGATCATCGGCTTCGTGGTCTTCATCGAGCGTGGGCAGCGTCGTATCGCCGTGCACTACGCCAAGCGTCAGCAAGGTCGCAAGGTGTTCGCTGCGCAGACCAGTCACCTGCCTCTGAAGGTGAACATGGCGGGGGTTATCCCGGCTATTTTCGCCAGCAGCATTCTGCTGTTTCCTGCTTCTTTGGGTCAGTGGTTTGGCCAGTCGGAGAGCATGGGCTGGTTAGCTGACATCTCGCAGGCTATCGCTCCCGGGCAGCCGTTGAATATCCTGCTGTTCAGTGCTGGCATCATTTTCTTCTGCTTCTTCTATACGGCGTTGATGTTCAATCCGAAGGATGTGGCGGAGAATCTGAAGAAGTCCGGTGCGTTTATTCCCGGGATTCGTCCTGGTGAGCAGTCCGCGCGCTATATCGATGGCGTGTTGACTCGCTTGACCATGTTCGGCGCCCTGTACATGACGGCTGTATGTCTGCTGCCACAGTTTCTTGTGGTTGCGGCCAATGTGCCGTTCTACCTTGGTGGGACCTCGTTGCTGATCGTGGTTGTGGTTGTCATGGACTTCATGTCCCAAGTGCAATCGCACCTCATGTCGCACCAGTACGATTCCCTGATGAAGAAAGCCAACCTGAAGGGCTACGGCAGCGGAATGCTCCGCTGAGGTGGTTCGTAAGGTTCTAGGAGTTGGTGATGAAAGTTCGTGCATCGGTTAAAAAGCTGTGCCGTAACTGCAAGATCATCCGTCGCGACGGCGTCGTGCGCGTGATTTGCAGCGCAGAACCGCGTCACAAGCAGCGCCAAGGCTGATTGTGTAAGGCGTTAGAACCCGGCAGCTAGTGCGCTGCCGGGTTGAATATTTGTTATTACAGCGTTAATATCTCGCGCCCTTTTCTTGGCTTCCGGGGCGTAGGTAGCTGTCAATTGGAGTTTCACTGAATGGCCCGTATTGCAGGCGTCAACATTCCGGATAACAAGCACACTGTTATCTCGCTGACCTACATCTACGGTGTTGGTCGCACCCGTGCGCAGGAAATCTGCGCTGCTACCGGTGTGAATCCGGCAGCAAAGATCAAGGATCTTTCCGACGAGCAGGTCGAACTGCTGCGTGGCGAAGTCGGCAAGTTCATCGTTGAGGGCGACCTGCGTCGCGAAGTCAACATGAAAATCAAGCGCTTGATGGACCTGGGTTGCTATCGCGGCCTGCGTCATCGTCGTGGTCTGCCGGTTCGCGGTCAGCGTACCAAGACCAACGCCCGTACCCGTAAGGGCCCGCGCAAGCCGATCCGCAAGTAATCGCGTTAGCGAATCGACAGGAATTTAGTCATGGCAAAACCTGCTGCTCGTCCTCGTAAAAAAGTCAAAAAGACAGTGGTTGATGGCATCGCCCACATCCACGCGTCTTTCAACAATACCATCGTGACCATCACCGATCGCCAGGGTAACGCATTGTCCTGGGCTACCTCGGGTGGTTCCGGTTTCCGCGGCTCGCGTAAGAGCACTCCGTTCGCTGCCCAGATCGCTGCAGAGCGCGCTGGCCAGGCTGCACTGGAGTACGGCCTGAAGAACCTCGACGTCAACGTCAAGGGCCCGGGTCCGGGTCGTGAGTCCGCCGTGCGTGCTTTGAACGCATGTGGTTATAAAATCGCCAGCATCACCGACGTGACGCCTATCCCGCATAACGGGTGCCGTCCGCCGAAGAAGCGTCGCGTGTAATCAGGAGACAGTGAAGAATGGCTCGTTATATTGGTCCCAAGTGCAAACTGTCTCGTCGTGAAGGCACCGATCTCTTCCTGAAGAGTGGTGCGCGCGCGCTCGAATCCAAGTGCAACATTGAAACTCCGCCGGGTGTGCACGGTCAGCGTCGCGGCCGTCTTTCCGACTATGGCACTCAGCTGCGTGAAAAGCAGAAAGTACGCCGCATCTACGGTGTGCTGGAGCGTCAGTTCAGTGGTTACTACAAGGAAGCTGCCAGCCGCAAGGGCGCGACCGGTGAGAACCTGCTGCAACTGCTCGAGTGCCGTCTGGACAACGTCGTGTATCGCATGGGCTTCGGCTCCACTCGTGCCGAATCGCGTCAGTTGGTTTCGCACAAGTCGATCAGCGTCAACGGTCAGACCGTGAACATTCCGTCTTACCAGGTCAAGGCCGGTGACGTCGTGGCTGTTCGTGAAAAGTGCCGTAACCAGCTGCGTATCGCCCAGGCCCTCGAACTGTGCGCTCAGCGCGGTCGCGTTGAATGGGTCGAAGTAGATGCCGACAAGAAATCCGGTGTTTTCAAGAATGTTCCGGCTCGCAGCGATCTGTCCGCCGACATCAACGAAAACCTGATTGTCGAGCTCTACTCCAAGTAAGGGCTAGAAAATAGGTGTATCCATGCAGAGTTCGGTAAATGAGTTCCTGACCCCCCGCCATATCGATGTGCAGGTGGTCAGTCCGACCCGTGCCAAGATCACTCTCGAGCCCCTCGAGCGTGGTTTTGGCCACACCCTGGGCAACGCGCTGCGTCGTATCCTGTTGTCCTCCATGCCCGGCTGTGCTGTGGTCGAGGCTGAGATCGACGGTGTGCTCCACGAGTACAGCGCCATCGAGGGCGTGCAGGAAGATGTAATCGAAATCCTGCTCAACCTCAAAGGTATCGCCATCAAGCTGCACGGCCGTGATGAAGTGACCTTGAGCCTGGTGAAGAAGGGCGCGGGCGCTGTTACCGCTGCCGATATCCAGCTGGATCACGATGTCGAAATCGTCAATGGCGATCACCTGATCGCCAATCTGGCGGCCAACGGCTCGCTCAACATGAAGCTCAAGGTCGCTCGCGGCCGTGGTTACGAGCCTGCTGACGCGCGTCAGAGCGATGAGGACGAAAGCCGTAGCATCGGCCGTCTTCAGCTCGACGCCACCTTCAGCCCGGTTCGTCGCGTGGCTTATGTGGTCGAGAATGCTCGTGTCGAGCAGCGCACCAACCTGGACAAGCTGGTCATTGACCTGGAAACCAACGGCACTCTGGATCCCGAAGAGGCGATTCGTCGTGCAGCGACCATCCTGCAACAGCAGCTGGCTGCGTTCGTCGACCTCAAGGGCGACAGCGAGCCGGTGGTTGTTGAGCAGGAAGACGAGATCGATCCGATCCTGTTGCGTCCGGTTGATGACCTGGAACTGACCGTACGTTCGGCCAACTGCCTGAAAGCAGAAAACATCTATTACATTGGTGATCTGATCCAGCGCACCGAAGTAGAGCTGTTGAAAACGCCGAACCTGGGCAAGAAGTCCCTGACCGAGATCAAGGACGTTCTGGCTTCGCGTGGTTTGTCCCTCGGTATGCGCCTGGATAACTGGCCGCCGGCAAGTCTCAAGAAGGACGATAAGGCCACTGCCTGATCGCCCCCAGTAACCGAACTGAACGTTTGGTAAGGAATTTCAATCATGCGTCATCGTAAAAGTGGCCGTCATCTGAGCCGCACCAGCGCCCACCGCAAGGCCATGTTCCAGAACATGGCGGTGTCGCTGTTCGAGCACGAACTGATCAAGACCACCCTGCCCAAGGCCAAGGAACTGCGTCGCGTTGCCGAGCCGCTGATCACCCTGGCCAAGGAAGACAGCGTCGCCAACCGTCGTCTGGCTTTCGACCGTACTCGTTCGAAAGCTGCCGTAGGCAAGCTGTTCAACGATCTGGGCAAGCGCTACGCCACCCGTCAGGGCGGTTACCTGCGTATTCTGAAGTGCGGTTTCCGCGCTGGTGACAACGCACCGATGGCTTATGTCGAGCTGGTTGACCGTCCGGTCACCGGTGAGGTTGAGGCCGCGGCCGAGTAAATTCGGCGCTGTAAAAAAACCGAGCCTTTGGGCTCGGTTTTTTTATGCCTGATAGATTTGCTCTATCGAGCGCGTTGGCCTTCATCATTAGCCGGCGTTGCGCTTGGTTCCTATGATGGCACTCAACCAGAAGGGGCCTTCGGGACATCCCCCTGGATTCGTTGGACGCCAAGGAGATCCGCCATGACTGACAAACCCAAGCTCACGACCGTCGCCGGTGCGCCGGTAGTCGAGAACCAGAATTCGATGACCGCGGGCCGGCGTGGCCCGATGTTGCTGCAGGACGTATGGTTCCTGGAAAAGCTGGCGCATTTCGATCGCGAGGTCATTCCGGAGCGCCGCATGCATGCCAAGGGTTCCGGCGCCTTCGGCGAATTCGTCGTGACCCACGACATCACCCGTTACACCAAGGCGAAGCTGTTCTCCGAGATCGGCAAGCGCACCCCGCTGTTTGCCCGCTTCTCCACTGTGGCTGGTGAGCGCGGCGCTGCCGATGCCGAGCGCGACATCCGTGGCTATGCCCTGAAGTTCTACACCGAGGAAGGCAACTGGGACATGGTCGGCAACAATACGCCGGTGTTCTTCTTCCGCGATCCGCTGAAGTTCCCCGATCTCAATCATGCGGTCAAGCGCGACCCGCGGACCAATATGCGCAGTGCCAACAACAACTGGGACTTCTGGACCGGTCTGCCCGAGGCGCTCCACCAGATCACCTACGTGATGGGCGATCGGGGTATTCCGGCCTCCTACCGGCATATGCATGGTTTCGGCTCGCATACTTACAGCTTCATCAGTCCGATGAACGAGCGCTATTGGGTCAAGTTCCATTTCCGTACCCAGCAGGGCATCAAGAACCTGACCGACGCCGAAGCCGCAGCGATCGTCGCCAATGACCGCGAAAGCTCGCAGCGCGACTTGTTCGAGGCGATCGAGCAGGGCGAGTACCCACGTTGGACAATGTACGTGCAGGTCATGCCGGAAGCCGATGCGGCCAAGGTACCGTACCATCCGTTCGACCTGACCAAGGTCTGGCCGCATGCCGATTACCCGTTGATCGAGGTTGGCTACTACGAGCTGAACCGTAATCCGGACAACTATTTCCAGGACGTCGAGCAGGCTGCGTTTACCCCGGCCAACGTCGTTCCGGGTATTAGCTTCTCGCCGGATCGCATGTTGCAGGGGCGGCTGTTCTCCTACGGTGATGCGCAGCGCTACCGTCTCGGGGTGAATCACCACCAGATTCCGGTGAATGCGCCGCGTTGCCCGGTACACAGCTATCACCGTGATGGCGCCATGCGCGTGGACGGCAACCAGGGCGGTCGCCTGCACTACGAGCCGAACAGCTATGGCGAGTGGCACGAGCAGCCGGACTTCAGCGAGCCGCCGCTGGCGCTGGAAGGCGCGGCCGATCGCTACGATTACCGTGCGGACGATGCCGACTACTTCACCCAGCCCGGTAACCTGTTCCGCCTGATGAAGGCCGATGAGCAGCAGCGGCTGTTCGAGAACACCGCAAGGGCCATGACCGGTGTGGAGCGCCACATCAAGCTGCGCCACATCAAGCATTGCTACTTGGCCGATCCGGCCTACGGCAGCGGTATCGCCAAGGCCCTGGAGATTCCGGTGGAAGAAGCGCTGGCCTGACCCAGGCCCCCGCGTCGCTCAGCGGCGCTCTGGAGGGAATGGCCGTTCACGAAAAAGCCCGCAGCATGCTGCGGGCTTTTCGTTTCAGAGGCCGGGCGCAGTGTCAGCCGGCGGGGGTTGCGTCGCGCTCCAGCAGTGGCTTGAGGAAGTGGCCGGTATGCGACTGGGCCATCCCTGCGACCTCTTCCGGAGTGCCGCTGGCGATGATCTGGCCGCCCTTGGAGCCGCCTTCCGGACCGAGATCGACCAGCCAGTCGGCGGTCTTGATCACGTCCAGATTGTGCTCGATGACCACGACGGTGTTGCCGTGGTCGCGCAGGCGGTGAAGGACGTCCAGAAGTTGCTGGATATCGGCGAAATGCAGGCCGGTGGTCGGCTCGTCGAGGATGTACAGGGTCTTGCCGGTATCGCGCTTGGACAGCTCGCGCGATAGCTTGACCCGCTGCGCCTCCCCGCCGGACAGTGTGGTCGCGCTTTGCCCCAGCTTGATGTATGACAGGCCGACGTCCATCAGCGTTTGCAGTTTGCGCGCGACGGCTGGAACCGGATCGAAGAACTCCCGTGCTTCCTCGATGGTCATGTCGAGGACTTCGGTGATGCTCTTGCCCTTGTACTTCACTTCCAGGGTTTCGCGGTTGTAGCGCTTGCCCTTGCATACGTCGCAGGGGACGTAGATGTCTGGCAGGAAATGCATCTCCACCTTGATCACGCCGTCACCCTGGCAGGCCTCGCAGCGCCCGCCCTTGACGTTGAAGGAAAATCGTCCCGGGCCGTAACCGCGCGACCGTGCTTCCGGGACGCCGGCGAAAAGTTCGCGAATGGGCGTGAACAGGCCGGTGTAGGTTGCCGGGTTGGAGCGCGGTGTGCGACCGATCGGGCTCTGGTCGATGTCGACCACCTTGTCCAGGTGCTGCAGGCCATCGAAGCTATCGTGCGGGGCTACTTCCAGCGTGGTCGCCCCATTGAGCGCCGTGGCGGTGATCGGAAACAGGGTGTTGTTGATCAGTGTCGACTTGCCCGAGCCCGACACGCCGGTGATGCAGGTCAGCAGGCCGACCGGGATCTCCAGGTCGACGTTGCGCAGGTTGTTGCCGCGAGCGCCCTTGAGCTTGAGTAGCCGCTTCGGGTCGCGCCGGGTGCGCTCTGGTGGGTAGTTGATCTTCACTCGGCCGGACAGGTACTTGCCGGTCAGCGAGTCCGGATGTGCCATTACCTCATCAGGGCTGCCTTCGGCGACGATGCGTCCACCATGCACCCCGGCGCCCGGGCCGATGTCCACCACGTAGTCGGCAAGACGGATGGCGTCTTCGTCGTGCTCGACCACGATCACCGTATTGCCGATGTCGCGCAGGTGACGTAAGGTGCCCAGCAGGCGCTCGTTGTCGCGCTGGTGCAGGCCGATCGAGGGCTCGTCGAGGATATACATCACGCCGACCAGGCCGGCGCCGATCTGGCTGGCCAGGCGGATGCGCTGGGCCTCGCCGCCGGAAAGGGTATCGGCGCTACGGTCGAGGGTCAGGTAATCGAGGCCGACGTTGACGAGAAACTGCAGGCGCTCGCTGATTTCCTTGAGGATCTTGCCGGCAATCTCGCCACGCCGGCCACTGAGCGAAAGCCTGGCGAAATAATCCGTGGCGTCACCAATGGGAAGTGCCGTGACCGCGGGCAATGTCTTGTCGCCGACCCATACGTGGCGGGCCTCCCGGCGCAGGCGCGTGCCGCGGCATTCCGGACAGGGCTGTGTGCTGAGGTACTTGGCGAGCTCTTCGCGCACCGAGTTGGATTCGGTTTCGCGATAGCGGCGCTCAAGGTTTGGAATGATGCCTTCGAAAGGGTGCGAGCGTTTGACGATATCGCCGCGATCGTTGAGGTAGCGGAACTCGACATTCTCGCGCCCGCTGCCGCGCAGGATGAACTTCTGCTGGTCGGCTGCCAGCGAGTCGAATGGTTCGTCCAGGCTGAAACCATAATGCGAGGCCAGAGAGCCAAGCATCTGGAAGTAGTACACGTTGCGCCGGTCCCAGCCGCGAATGGCCCCCTCGGCAAGGGTCAGCTCGCCGTTGACCAGGCGTTTGGCGTCGAAAAACTGCTTCACGCCCAAGCCATCGCAGGTCGGGCAGGCGCCGGCCGGGTTGTTGAAGGAGAACAGCTTGGGCTCCAGTTCGCTGATCGAATGGCCGCAGATCGGGCAGGCGAAGCGTGCCGAGAAGATCATCTCCTCGCTGTCGTCGTCTTCTTCCATGGAGGCAACCAGTGCGATGCCATCGGCCAGCTTGAGGGCCGTCTCGAACGATTCAGCCAGTCGCTGCTGCAGATCGCTACGGACCTTGAAGCGGTCCACCACCACATCGATGGAGTGCTTTTTCTGCTTGTCGAGCTTGGGCAGTTCGTCCAGTTCGTACAGCCGACCGTTGACCCGGGCACGCACGAAGCCCTGCGCGCGCAGTTCGTCGAATACGGCCAGGTGCTCGCCCTTGCGTTCACGGATGACCGGCGCCAGCAGCATCAGTTTGCGCCCCTCGGGCAGGGCCAGCACCTGATCCACCATCTGGCTGACCGTCTGGGCTTCCAGTGGCGCGTCATGGTCCGGGCAGCGCGGGGTGCCGACCCGCGCATAGAGCAGGCGCAGGTAGTCGTAGATTTCGGTGATGGTGCCGACGGTGGAGCGCGGGTTGTGCGAGGTCGACTTCTGCTCGATCGAGATCGCCGGGGAGAGCCCTTCGATGGTATCCACATCGGGCTTTTCCATCATCGAGAGGAACTGCCGGGCGTATGCCGAAAGCGATTCGACGTATCGGCGCTGGCCCTCGGCGTAGAGCGTGTCGAATGCCAGCGAAGACTTGCCGGAGCCGGAGAGGCCGGTGATGACGATCAGCTTGTCGCGCGGCAGGGTGAGGTCGATGTTCTTCAGGTTGTGGGTGCGGGCCCCACGAATCAGAATCTTGTCCAAAACAGCCTCGCGTGGCGGGCGGAAACCCGAAAGTATACGGCCGGGGTGATAGTCGCGGCAAAACTGTGCGCCTGTGCCGAACAGGGTTGGGCTGTTAGAATCGCCGCCGGTTCATACAAGCGAGACCCCCCATGCAGGACCCTTACAGCGAGCGCATGAGCGCCAGCGAAACACGCGCAGCTTCCGGGCTGGCTCTGGTGTTTGCGTTTCGCATGCTCGGCATGTTCATGGTTTTGCCCGTGCTGGCGACCTACGGCATGGATCTGGAGGGCGCTACGCCGACCCTGATCGGACTTGCGATAGGTGCCTATGGTTTGACCCAGGCGCTGCTGCAAATTCCCTTCGGCATTCTCTCCGACCGCATCGGGCGCCTGCCGATCATTTATTTCGGTCTGCTGATCTTCGCCGCCGGGGCCGCGTTGGCTGCCATGTCGGACAGCATATGGGGCGTAATCGCCGGGCGCATTCTGCAGGGAGCCGGGGCGATTTCCGCGGCAGTCATGGCCCTGCTTTCGGATCTGACCCGTGAGCAGCACCGGACCAAGGCGATGGCGCTGATCGGCGTGAGCATCGGCTTTTCCTTTGCCGTGGCGATGATCGTCGGGCCGCTTCTGACGCGCGCGTTCGGCCTTTCCGGGCTGTTCTGGGTGACGGCAGCGATGGCGGTGCTCGGTGGCGTCATCGTCGCACTGTTGCCGAGAGCCCACGCCCACGTGCGCCATCGCGAATCAGGGGTCGCCAGGCAGGCGCTCGGTCTGACGTTGCGTCACCCCGACCTGCTGCGCCTGGACTTCAGCATCCTGGCGCTGCACGCGATCCTCATGGCTAGCTTCGTCGCCTTGCCACTGGCGTTGGTGGAGCAGGGGGCGTTGCCCAAGGAAGAGCACTGGTGGGTCTATCTCACGGCGCTAATGGTCGGTTTCTTCGGCATGATTCCCTTCATCATCTATGGCGAGAAGAAGCGCCGGATGCGTCGCGTCCTGCTGGGCGCAGTCGCAGCGCTACTGCTTTGCGAGCTGTTCTTCTGGTGGTTCGGCAATGGCCTGTGGATGCTGGTGGTCGGTATGGTGGGCTTCTTCGTGGCGTTCAATCTGCTGGAAGCTTCGCTGCCATCGTTGATCAGCAAGGTGGCGCCGGCTGGCGGCAAGGGCACGGCGATGGGGGTCTATTCCACCAGCCAGTTCCTCGGCTCCGGTCTGGGCGGCGTGCTCGGCGGGTTGCTCTACCAGCAGGGTGGGCTGGCGCTGGTGTTCGTCGGCTGCGCTGCATTGTGCGCACTGTGGCTCTTCGTTGTCTTCAGCATGCGCGAGCCGCCGTATGTCACCAGCCTGCGCTTGCCGCTGTCGGCCGGTGCGCTGGCCAATGCCGGGCTCGGAGACGAGCTGCTGCGCGTGACGGGGGTCAGCGATGTGCTGATCGTCGCCGATGAAGCGGCGGCCTATGTAAAGGTCGACACACAGTACCTTGACCGAGACGCCCTGGATCGCCTGGTCGCCTGAGCATCGCAGCCATGGCGGCGACAGATGCGTATCACGGCGCAACTTGAGGGTGCGTCGGTTGGTTGTCAGGGGTGGCTGAGGTAAGATTCTCGGTCATCGGCTTTCCTGGTAGCAGAACCGTTATCGGCGAGCCCACTTCAATTCAATGTTCCAATGAGGAGTTACCCATGGCCAGAGGGGTGAATAAAGTCATCTTGATCGGCAATGTCGGCGGCGACCCGGAAACCCGCTACATGCCCAATGGCAATGCGGTGACCAACATCACGCTGGCAACCACCGACAGCTGGAAGGACAAGCAGACCGGTCAGTTGCAGGAGCGCACCGAGTGGCACCGCGTCGTGCTGTTCGGCAAGGTCGCCGAGATCGCTGGCGAATACCTGCGCAAGGGTTCGCAGTGCTACATCGAGGGCCGTCTGCAGACCCGTGAATGGGAAAAGGACGGCGTCAAGCGCTACACCACCGAAATCGTCGTCGACATGAACGGCTCCATGCAGCTGCTTGGTGGCCGTGGCGGCAGCTCCGATGATGCGCCGCGCCAGCCACGCCCGCAGCGCGAGCCGCAGCAGGCGCCACGTCCCCAGGCCCAACCGCAGCAGCCGGCTGCAAGGCAGCAGCCTGCACCGGACTACGATAGCTTCGACGACGACATCCCCTTCTAGCGAACCCCTGAGACTTTTTTGTAAAGTTTCCGTCGAGAACCCCCGCTTAGCGGGGGTTTTCTCGTTTTTAGGGCGTAAAAAATCAGTTGACGATTTTTGGCTAGGCTCATACCTTGAATTTACGTAAGGAATTCGAGGTATTCATGCGGCTATCAGTGAGGAGGTTTCAAACCGAGTCAGGCGAGAGGTTTCTGATTCTCGTTGATGACGCGGGCATGCCTCTCTACTACCCTGCGCTCTTTGTGACAGCGGTTCTGCGTGGGGGAAACCGCGCCATCAATACCATCAGTCATGCCCTCACAGCCATCAAGCTGCTGTACGCATGGGATGACTACTACTGCGTTGACCTGGAGTCGCGCTTTAAGCGAAGCGAGCTGCTCTTCGAGCATGAGATCCACTCTCTTCGTGATTTCTCGCAGAAGCGCTTGGCTGACACGAAGCCCAATGAGGGCAAGGTCACTTCAATCAAGCGTCGCCAGCGGCTGGTCTCCACCGAAAGCCAGTTCAATCGAATGTCTGTGATTGCCGATTACGTGGGGTTCATCGCAGGGCGGCTATATCCGGTGACGGCAACCAGTGCCAAAGACATCAGCGCCATGGTGGCAATGATCAAAGCAAATCGGCCTCGGATAAATGAGCTTACCGAGAAGGACAGCTCTGACACTCACCTAGACGACGGCCTCCTGGACGCTCTTGAAGATGTCATCAGGCCAGGCGGCGAAGCCAACCCGATAGCCGATTCCGGTATCCAGGTTCGTAACGCACTCATGTTCACCATCCTTCGTTTAACGGGGATGCGCCGAGGCGAGCTACTCAATCTCAAGATCGATGATTTCGACTTCAAGACCGAGGTTGTTCGAGTGGTGCGGCGACCGGACTCCGCTGGAGACCCTAGGCAGTACCAACCATTGGCGAAAACCAGGGAGCGAACCCTCCCGTTGACGCCGGAGGTGATGGAGCGGATCAGCGACTATATCACTAAGTACCGTAATAAGGTGCCAGGCGCTCGAAAGCACGGGTTCCTATTTGTTACTCATAAAGCAGGCCCAAACCAAGGGTGGCCAATATCCAACTCAGGCTTCGGTAAATTCATTTTCGGCTTAACGGAGATAGCCTCAAATCTAGAAGGCTTTCACTCGCACGCCCTTCGCCATCACTGGAACTACGTGTTTTCACGACTAGTTACTGAGAAGGGAATAACGCCTGAGCGCGAAGAAAAACTGCGCTCCTATTTGATGGGGTGGAGTGAAACATCTGGCACCGCGAGTACGTATAACAGGCGCCACATCAGGGAAGAGGCTGGTAAGGCCGTAATAGAGTTGCAGAATAAGCGCCTAAGGAAGTTGTCTGATGAAAACAAATAACATGCATGGTTATGCTGCTAGATTACCCGCGCAATATGAACGCACAGAGTTTTTGTCTAGAGACGGTTATGCGGTTGTTGTTGCATCTGATTACTGGCGGCTGAGCAAGGATGTAGCCTTCAATCTTGATTGGCTTTGCGAATTTTTGAGCGATGATATGGTTCTTAGCTTTAGGCACGTTTTGAGTGTTTATGCTCAAACTTGCTCTTCAAAGCACGCTATAAACTTGCACGCTAGGCTTAAGGAGTACTTGAGATTCTCCGCAGGTCAAGCAGTCTTCAGTCCAGAGTCGATCATTTCATATCGAGCAAAGCTGCTCGGTGAAGAGTGGAAGCTCAGTGGTGTTCGCGCCTTCATCCGCACATGGGTTTCTACTGGGTACAAAGGTATTCCATCTGAAACGCTACCCATGATGGAAAAGTGGCGGATCAAGGGGAACGAAAAGGGTTTTGCTGTCCAATCCATGTGCCCAGAGAGCGGGCCGCTTACCGACATAGAGATGGATGGAATAGTCTCTGGGGTGCTGGAGTGCTATTCGAACGGCCAGTTAGATCTGCGAGACACTTGCTACGCAATGATTTTGGCAATGACAGGCAGAAGGTCGATCCAGATCACTTCCCTTAAGAATAAGGATCTTTTGTCTGTTGGGGATAAGTACTATATAAATTTCCCGCGCGGTAAACAGCGCTATGGGAAGTGGCGAACTGCGTTCAAAAAATTCCCTATCGTAGAGGATCTTTGGCTTCTCCTTCAGACCCAGGCGGAGCGCGTAAAGGCGCTATTCAATGAGCGAGTTTCTGGTGGGGTTTCACTGGAGCTTGTACGGGAACTGCCGCTTTTCCCTGCTATAGAGAAGTACGATGCATCGAAAAGCCTA
>NZ_KK020677.1:41469-130219 GCF_000307775.2 Stutzerimonas stutzeri KOS6
CCCTAGAGGAGTTGCTCTCAGGTGATTTCTTACATGCGCCGACTTCAGCGATCACATACGCAATGAATACCGTTAAGTCTCAGGTGGCTGTAATTAGCGAGCGGACAGGCGCTATTACTCACATGAACCCTACTCGCTTCCGATACACCCTCGGAACTAACCTCGCCAGAGAGGGCAAAGGGGAATACGTCATCGCCGAGGCGCTAGATCACTCAGATACTCAAAACGCGAGCGTGTACGTTAGAAACATCCCTGAATTCGTCGAGCAAATCGACAAGGCTGTGGCCTTGCAGCTTGCACCTCTCGCCCAGGCGTTCAGAGGGGTGCTTGTGGTCAATGAGGCTGCTGCTCATAGAGGAGGGGATCCCACCAGCCGGATATACAGTTCGGGTGGCAATGTCGGCAGCTGTGGAAGCTTTGGCTTCTGTGGTGCACTGGCTCCTGTCGCCTGCTACACATGCGCCCACTTCCAGCCGTGGCTGGAAGGCCCTCATGAACTCGTGCTGGATCAGCTGATCAGCGAGCGAGACAGCGTTCTTCAGGCAACAGGTGACCCAAAGGTCGCTTCTGTGAACGATCGGCTCATTCTAGCGGTTAGTGATGTTGTCACTCGCTGTAACGCGATGAAGAGCGAGCCTGTGCATGTCTAACGTCTTCCTATTCGTCCCCAAAACCCAGCTAACCTGCCGCGAGAACCTCAACGAGTTCGTGCTCAGGTGCCGAGATCAGCTCACAGTCTTCGGTGAGGATCTCAATTGGCACAGCCACGCCTGGCCTGGTGTCGGTAACTTCACTAAGAAAGGAGCGCCTTCTCGCGGCTACACAGAAGCTCAGCTGTTGAGCGCCGACATCATGTCCTTCGCTAAGGCATATGTGCGCTATCAACAGGGGCATAACCCCAACAAGCTGAAGAACGAGTTCAAGGCTATCCGCTGTATTGAGGAGGCGCTCTTAACGGTCAAGGGATGTGCAGACATCACGCTGACAGATCTGAGTGTGCTGGATGAGGCCGGCAGGGTCGCTGCGGCGTATGGATCCTCCAGCTATCAGGCGAGCATCAATCTGGTGAAGCTGGTTGAGTTCCTTAACGAGAGCGGGATCATTGCAGCCCCGCTTGTTTGGAAGAACCCCATCAGAAAGCCGCAGGAAATTCATCGCACGGACGCGATTGCAAAGCAGAAGCGCGAAGAAAAGATGCCCCCAGAAGGCGCTCTAGAGGCCATGGCGGAGATGTTCTTTAACGACCTACAAGCGCCAAGGGATCGCTTCACAACGTCGATTTTCGCCTTGTGTGCCAGCGCGCCGTCGCGAATTACCGAGGTTCAAGAGCTACCGTTGAACTGCCTCCACCGGGAGCGTGATCCTAAGACCGGGATGGAACGAGTCGGACTCCGATTCTATGCCGGTAAAGGCTATGAGTCCGATATCAAGTGGATTCCGACCGTCATGATTGAGGTCGTCGAAGAAGCTGTTCGACGTCTCACTGAATTGTCGGCGCCAGGCCGGAAACTGGCTCAGTGGCTAGAGGCTCATCCTGATAAATTTTATCGACATGAGGACTGTCCCAATGTCGGCGAGCATCACCCATTAACGCCCGTCCAGGCATTGGCTGCTCTGGGGCTTTTGCCGGGGAATTCCCCTCAGAGTGCTTTGAAGCAAATGCTGAAGTCTTATGCGCCGTTCAAGGAGTTCTACGCCAAAAACGGCTTCGTCACTTTGGCATTTCTGAATGAGTTTGTTCACAGCAGGTTACCGAAAGGCTGGCCATGGCTGAATAAAGAGCGCCACATCAAGTATAGCGAAGCGCTTTGCTGCTATAGGCGGAACGAGTTACGAGACGATCTATCCACGAGCCGCGTTATTGTTTGGGCCCCTGGGAAAAGTACGTTCACCACGGACATCAACTACATCGACGGCCAAGAGCGCAGCATCTGGGAGCGCTACGGCTACAAGAACGTCGACGGAACCCCCATCTCGATGGCTTCGCACCAGATCAGGCACTTCCTGAACACCATCGCTAATCGAGGCGACATGGGGCAGTTGGCCATTGCCAAGTGGTCGGGCCGCAAAAACATTCACCAGAACGCTACCTACAACCACATGAGCGACGAAGAGCACGTCGAGATGGCTAGGGACGCTGGGATCGGCACTGCTCTGGGAAAGGTTAGGCAGAACTTACCAGTAACACTGGCTGATCTCGAAGCGGTTGGCGATGGCGTAGCCCACGTCACCATCTTCGGTTTCTGTGTGCATGACTACTCAATGCTTCCCTGCCAGAAGCACCGGGACTGCTTGAACTGCACCGAGCATGCTTGTGTGAAGGGCGAGGCCGTTAAGCTGGAGCGTTTGAAGGCGCATCGTGATGCAATTTGGGATCAGCTTGTTAAGGCCCAGAGTGCAAATGAGGACGGAATCTACGGGGCTGATCGGTGGAGCGCACACCAGATCAAAACACTTGAAAGGGTTGATCAGCTCATCGCAATCCTGGAATCGAAAGAGACCCTTGATGGGACGATCATCCGCCTGAACAGTGATCAAGAGTTCAGTCCGCTTAAGCGCGCTATTGCTGCTCGCTCAGCCGCCCCAAGCCTGCCAGCACCTAAGGAGGCCGAGCCAGGCATGGACGAGCTTCGTGCTCTGCTGGGGGTTTAATCAATGGCCAAACATCTGAGCGCGAAAGATCTTGATCTGATTGTGAAGCTGATCGATGGCTGGGAAGGGAAGCTGGGGTGGGAGGCTCTTTGCGATGCTGTTGAGCCGCTGATTGGGTCTCGGCCCACCCGTCAGACACTGAACTCACACGAGCGAATCAAGAGCGCTTTCACCCACCAGAAGGCCCGCTTGAAATCAGGGTTCGTTTCAACGAAGCGTCCACCAAGCCTCAGTATTGCCGAACAAAGGATTCGCCGGCTGGAGGCTGAGAACTACAGGCTGGAGCGTGAGAACGCCCGGCTGTTGGAGCAATTCATGCGTTGGCAGTACAACGCCCACAAGCACAACGTCTCGCAAGAGAAGCTGGACGCTCCGCTGCCGTTTGTTGACCGTAACTCATCGGAGAAGAAGTCCTAATGGCCAACGGACAGCAGATCGCCGAAGAAAACCTGGCCGCGTTCCTCGCCTGGTCGACCTCCAAGTCTGATGGCGACTTCCTTGAGTACGTGCATCGCGGCAAGCTGAAGCGTTCTGAGATCGCTGCTGAGTGCGGGTTCGGCAAGAGCGCGCTGACGCAGAACCCCGCAATTCGCCAGGCGCTAGAGGCGCTGGAGAACGAGCTGCGAGCTGCCGGGGTTCTAGCCCCTCTCGTGGCCTCTCTGCCTGCTGGACAGAAGGTCGAGCCTCCACTGCGTGACGGCGATGCCAAGCAGCGGCGGCAAGACGGCCAGCGCCTGAACTCATTGGAGCAAGAAAATGCAGCCCTGCGTGCCGAGCTCCAGGCTGCAAAGCAGATGCTCACTCGCTACACGCTTATGACCGAGTTCTTAGAAGAAACCGGCAGGATGCCCCGGTGAACGCCGTTGTCCCCAACTTGATCAATATCAGCGTGCGAGTCACCAGCATTCGCTCTGTTAATCGCAAGGGGTGCATTGCATACGGTCACCGTATGGACATCCAGAAGGGCATTAATGACCGCTCCAGCCCTGTGGTCATCAAGGTTGCGGATGCCATCGCCAGGCGTTCTGATATCTCTGTAGGTGGAATATTCGATGTATACGGCGAGGCCAGTACTGTCCTGAGGAAGCATGGCGCCTTCGCGATCAACGAGATGACGGTTGATGCTCAAGATATCCGGCTTGTCCGCCCTAGTGGATCCCAGCTCATCCAGTGGATAGGCGATAACGTCAAGGGCGTGGGGGAGGTTAAGGCCACGCGGCTTTGGGATGCCCTCGGAGAGCGGCTGTACAACGCACTGGATGAGGCCGATCACTGCGCTATCTCGATGATCATCCCCACCGAGGAAGTGCGGGAAGGGATGTTCTCGCGCTGGAGTGAGGACGGTGACGCCAAGACACTCCGCTTCGTTCAGGACAAGAAAATCCCCCTGGTGCTCGCCAGGAAGGCTATTCGCTTCCACAAAAAGAACACCATCGCTGCCTTGCTCGCAGACCCGTATCGCCTTCTCAGCTTTGCAGGCGATTGGGCTGTGGTGGATAGCGTCGCCAGGGATAGCTTTGGCCTGACCCTGGATGATCCTCGCAGGATCACTGCGGCGCTGGAAGAAGCCCTGTACCGGGCTTCTGAGAAGGGACACACCTGTAGCTCATTGGCAGACCTCCATTCCACTGTCCGCCAGTTGATCAAGCCTCATGCTGCGCCTAGTGAAGCGCTAGCCAAAGCCCTAATGGATGGGGGCGCAGCTGGGCAGTTTGTGTTTCAGGATCTGGCGCTGTTGGGCCCAATGCTCTTCGCTCCGGGATCCTGGCTCATGGAGCGTCGTTGCGCCGAGTTCATCCGGGATTTGATAGTCACCCCATCACTTCAACCCCAGCTGTTCCCTGTGGATGTCAGTGAAGTCATCGCGCAGTTTGAGGAAGGGGAGAGGGCGTTCCTGGGGCTACCGTCGTTCGGTCTGAACCAAGCTCAGCGCGACGCCGTGAATACGTCGTTTTCGACGCGCTTCAGCGTGATCACCGGTGGTGCTGGCGTCGGCAAGACAACCGTGCTTAAGGCCCTGTATAGGGCCTTGGATACGACTGGCCTCCCACGCTTCCAGATGGCGCTTTCTGGCCGGGCTACTGCACGGATGATCGAGGCTACTGGCGAGGAAGCGACGACCATTGCCGGGTTCTTGAAGAGGGTGACCGAGAAGGACATGGGGCCAGCGCCAATCATTGTCATCGACGAGGCATCAATGCTTGATCTGGTCACCTTCTTCCGGTTGGTTCAGAAGCTGCCGCCCGATTGCCAGGTGATTCTCGTGGGTGATCCATACCAATTGCCCCCAATCGGAGCCGGGCTGATCCTACACGTGCTGTGCAGGCTTGCTGGAGTGCCGACGACTGAGTTGGTTGAGGTAAAGCGCCAAGCTAAGGAATCCTCAATTCCTGTTGCGGCGCGACGCATCCGGGAAGGGTTGCGTCCTTCGTTCAGTGCCGACGAGCACGATGATGTGGTGTTCCTGCCATGCCCTGACGCAGAGATACTTTCGACAGTAATCAGGCTGTACGAGCAAGACGCGGGGAACACCCAGATTCTCTCGGCTACCAAGTCTTGCGGCTTTGCTGGCGTGGATGCGATCAATCGGGTCTGCCACGGCAAATACGCGGATCACAGCCAGCCACTGCTCGCTGAGAATCCAGAAACAGGTGAGATCGAGGCGACAGGCCTATGTGCTGGCGATCTGGTGATGTTCACGGCCAACGATTGGGCGCGGAACCTCCAGAACGGCTCGCTTGGGCAGCTCAACGTGGTCTTTGATAGCCCACGAGAAGTGAACATCGGGAGTGATGAGAACCCTCGCATCGTCTCTGCGCTGGGCAGAGCCACCTTTGAGGGCGTGCAACACTACATCTTAGATACCGATGTCGACTCGCTGGAACTCGCCTATTCCATCACCGTCCACAAAGCTCAGGGCTCTCAGTTTAGGCGCGTGATCATTCCCGTCCGGAAGTCGCGTATTCTGGACAGAACCTTTGTTTACACAGCAGCTACTCGCGCCCAAGTGCAGGTCATCTTCGTGGGGGATTTCGAAGCGGTAGAAGAGGCTATTGAGCTACCTCCCAAGGCCTTCTTACGGCAGGTTGGTTTGCAAGCCCTGCTAGAAGCTGAGCTCTCCAGGCCTGCTGCGCAGTCAAAGACGGAGATCGAAAGTCGCAGCAAGCCAGGGTAGTGGCTCGCGTCCTTACCGCTCGTCGGAATTAATCATCTCTCTGTGTGGTGCTCGAACGCAAAGTCACCCAGGGTATTTTGTAAAGTTTATGGGTGCTAAACTGTAACTATATGGCAAAAATTTACAGAAATTTTTACGAAAGTGTCCATAGTTCAATGGGGCGCAGCATGCTAGGTGCCAAAGAATACGCCCTCCCACTCACTCACTCGGTCACCCATTTGGGTTTCCGGTGTTTATAACCGTTCTAGGTTTTTGCGAATGCGAATGCGCCTGATGCTGTTGGGCGGCGGCAATGCCCTGGGCCAGGCGCTCATCCGCCTCGGTGCCGAGGAAGACATCGGCTTCCTCGCGCCGCGTCCGCCGGCCCAGGGCTGGGATGCCGCCAGCCTGACTCAACTTCTCGACGACAGCCGCCCGGATGTCGTGATCAACCTTGCCTACTACTACGACTGGTTCCAGAGTGGGCAGGCCAACGAGTCCGTGCTCACGGCCCAGGAGCGCGCCGTCGAGCGGCTTGCCGAGCTTTGTCAGCATCATGATTTCGTCCTGTTGCAGCCGTCGAGCTACCGGGTATTCGACGGTGCGCGTACTACCGCCTACAGCGAAAAGGACGAAGTGGCACCATTGGATGCGCGGGGCAGGGCGCTTTGGCGTCTTGAGCAAAGCGTGCGCGCGCTATGCCCGCGGCATGTGCTGCTGCGTTTCGGCTGGCTGCTTGATGACAGCCGCGACGGTGTTCTGGGGCGTGTGCTGCAACGGCTCGAGCAGAGCGAGCCAATCCTTCTGGCGGACGATCGACGCGGCAACCCGACGCCCGTGGACGATGCCGCCCGGGTGATTCTCGCGGTGCTCAAGCAGCTCGATTGCCAGGCGCCCCTGTGGGGTACCTATCATTATGGCGGGCACGAAGCCTCCACGCCTTTGCTGGTCGCCCAGGCATTGCTTGGCGAGGCCGGCAAGTATCGCGATGTGGCGACAGCCAAGCTGACGGCGGTAGCCCATGCCGACTGCTCGGATGCTGCGGCCGAACCGCAGCATGGGGTGCTCGCCTGTAAGAAGATTTTCACCACTTTCGGTATCAAGCCGCGTGCTTGGCGCACTGGCCTGCCGAGCCTGCTGGAGCGCTACTACCGTCATGGCTGATGCCCCGATCCTGGTGACCGGCGGAGCCGGCTTCATTGGCTCCAACCTGGTCGATGCTCTACTGGCGCGTGGCGATGCCGTGCGTGTGCTGGACAACCTTTCGACCGGCAAACGCGAGAATCTGCCGCGGGACGCTCGCGTCGAGCTGATCATCGGTGATGTGGCCGATGCCGACTGCGTGCGTCGTGCCGTGCAGGGGTGTCGTGCAGTGGTGCATCTGGCTGCGGTGGCATCGGTGCAGGCGTCGGTGGACGATCCCTTCGCGACTCATCAGAGCAATCTGATCGGCACGCTGAATCTGTGCGAGGCGATGCGCGAGGCTGGCGTGCGTCGGGTACTGTTCGCCTCGAGCGCGGCTGTCTATGGCAATAACGGCGAAGGCCTGGCCATTGACGAGGACACGCCGAAGGCGCCGTTGACGCCTTACGCCGCGGATAAGCTGGCCAGCGAGCATTACCTGGATTTCTACCGCCGCCAGCATGGGCTCGAGCCGGTGGTCTTCCGCTTCTTCAATATCTTCGGGCCGCGACAGGATCCGTCTTCGCCATATTCCGGGGTGATCAGCATCTTCACCGAGCGGGCGCAGAAGCGTTTGCCGATAGCGGTGTTCGGTGATGGCGAGCAGACCCGGGATTTCGTCTACGTCGGCGACTTGGTCGAGGTGCTGGTGCAGGCGCTCGAGTCGCCCGAAGTAGCAGAAGGGGCGGTCAATGTCGGGCTGAATCAGGCTACTTCGCTGAATCAGCTGCTCGAAGCCATCAGCGATGTGCTGGGGGGGCTGCCCGAGGTGAGTTACCAGGCGGCGCGCTCGGGGGACATCCGCCATTCGCGGGCGAACAATGCGCGGCTGTTGCAGCGCTATGGTCTGCCGCAGCCGCCGACCGGCATGCGTGAAGGGTTGGCGAAGCTGCTGGGTTTGTAGGTTACGAACTCTGAAAACACAAAAGGCGCCCTGGGCGCCTTTTGTTTGTCTGCGATCCGGCTGGGCTGGTTCGTCAGAACTTGTAGCCGAGACCGACCATGTAGACGAAGGGGTCTACGTCCACGTCGACTTTGATTTTGGTATTGCCGGAGTAAGTCGTACCAGTGGTGTCGATATCGATATAACGAACCTGGGCGTTCAGCATGACGTTATCGGTCAGCATGTAGTCCATACCGACTTGGGCAGCCAGGCCCCAGGAGTCTTTCATATCGAGACCGCGGAGTTGCAAGGCAGAATTTTCAGCCTCGCTGGTCAGTTTGTCATCGAAGAACCAAGTGTAGTTGATACCGGCGCCAACATAGGGCTGGAACGCGGAGTTCTTCTCGAGCGGGTAGTAAACGACGCTCAGGGTCGGCGGCAAGTGTTTGACCTCGCCGAGCTTGAGGCCGCCCAGGCCTTTAGTGCCTACGTCGTGGCTGAACGGAGTGGCGGCCAGCAGTTCAATACCGATCTTGTCCGTCAGCATGTAAGCAAAGTTCAGCCCCAGCTGAGTATCGCTATCCAAGGTCGCGCCCGTGCCAGCCAATGCTGTGCCGCCAGCTTTTATGTTGCCGCTATCCTCGTGCGGATCAACGGTAACCGCACCCGCGCGGACAATGATGTCCCCTGCCTCGAAAGCCTGGGCGAAGGGTGCGGCCAGCGCCAGGGCCAGCGCGGAAGCGGTGAACAGGGTCTTGCGCATGATGATGCTCCGTTTGTTGGAATGCGATTGGGCGCCATGGTAGGGAGTGAGCGCCGGGGCTTTTTGATCCAGCTCAATGAAAGCCGTCTCGCCAGCTGCGACGTAATGCCCGGGTTGCTTTGCGTCAATTCACAGATGATAATGTTTCTCTTTTGAGTTAACGACCGTCTGCAAGGACCCTTCCATGCCTTCCTTCATTTCCCGCCTGTTGGCGGTTGCGGTGCTGCCATGCTGGTTGCAGCTGTATGCCGGGGTGCTGTCTGCGGCCCCGCTGGATGCTGCACTCGATGAGAGCGAGCGCCTGTCTGCCGAGGCCAAAGCTTCGCAAGCACGGATCGAGCAGCTCGACGACGCCACGCGCGAGATGCTCAACGAGTACCGCAGCGCGCTGCAGCAGGCCGAAGCGCTGAAGGCCTACAACAAGCAGCTGGAAGAGCTGACCGCGGCGCAACGCAAGGAGCTGGTCGGGTTCCAGCGTCAACTGGACAGCATCGAGCGCACCCAGGAGGCGGTGACACCACAGATGAGTCGTATGGTCGAGGTGCTCGGCGAGTTCATCGCGGCCGACCTGCCGTTCCTGCCTGACGAGCGCGCCGACCGCCTGGCGGGTCTGCAGGATCTGCTCCCGCGTGCCGACGTCAGCCTGGCGGAAAAGTACCGGCGCATCCTCGAGGCCTACCAGATCGAAAGCGACTACGGCCGCACGCTGGAAGCCTGGCGCGGCGAGCTGGCCGGCGATGCTGGCTCGCGCAGCGTCGAATTTTTCCGGCTGGGTCGGGTGATGCTCTATTACCAGACTCTCGATGCCCACGAGAGCGGTTGGTGGAATCCGCAGACGCGCAGTTGGGAGGTGCTCGACGGCAGCGCCCGGCGGCCGCTGACGCAGGCCATAGCCATTGCCCGCCAGCAACAGGCGCCGGCCTATCTGCAACTGCCCGTGAAGACCCAGGCCGAGGAGGCCGTGCAATGAGCCGTATGTTTCCCCTCTTCCTAGTCGCGCTATTGCCGTTCACGGTGCATGCGGCAGAGCCGCTCAGTCCCGACCAGTTGCTCGAGCGTATTCGCAGCGACCGCGCGGCGGAAGTCAGCGCCATGCAGGCCCGCGAACAGGCTTTTCTCGCGGACCGCAGCGAGCAGCAGCAACTCCTGTCCCGCGCACGTGCCGCGCTGGCCGAGCAGAAGGCCGAGGCCGAACGGTTGAAAGCCGATTTCGACCGCCAGGAAGCCGAACTGCTTGAGCAGGAAAAGCTGTTGACGCAGCGTGTCGGCCATCTGGGTGAGCTGTTCGGTGTGGTGCGCCAGAGCGCGGGCGACATCGCCGGCCAGTGGCAGGACAGCCTACTCAATGCCCAGTATCCCGCGCGCTTGGGGCAGCTGCGCAGCCTGGCGGAAAGCCGCACGCTGCCGTCGGCCGAGGACCTGGACGCGTTCTGGATGACGCTGCTGGAAGACCTGGCCGCCAGCGGGCGTGTGGAGCGCGTCCAGCTGCCGATAGTGGCCGCCGACGGAACGCGCAGCGAGCAGCCGGTATTGCGTGTAGGCAGTTTCTCCGCTTTCACGGGCGATGCTTTCCTGCGCTACGACGCCGATGCCGGCGAGTTGCTGGTGCCGGCACGTCAGCCGTCCGGCCAGGGACTGGTCGAGGACTACCTGCAAAGCTCCGATGCCCTGGCCACGCTACCCGTGGACCCGAGCCGCGGCACCTTGCTCGCCCAACTGCAGCGCCAGCCGGAACTGTGGGACCGGATCAAGCAGGGTGGTCTGGTGGGCGGCGTGATCCTGGTGCTCGGCGCGCTCGGCCTGCTGCTGGCGATCTGGCGAATGGTCTACCTCGGCGGCATCGGTCGCAAGGTCGGCAGCCAGATGCGCGAACTGAACCATCCGCGCGACGACAACCCGCTCGGCCGCATCATTGGCGTGCTCGGACCGAAGCCTCAGCTGTCGGACCTGGAGACGCTGGAACTCAAGCTGGACGAAGCCATCCTTCAGGAAACGCCACCACTGGAGCGTGGCCAGCCGTTGCTCAAGCTGCTCGCCGCAGTGGCCCCGCTGCTCGGTCTGCTGGGTACGGTCACCGGCATGATCATCACTTTCCAGGCGATCACCCAGAGTGGTGGTGGCGACTCGCGACTGATGGCCGACGGCATTTCGCAAGCGCTGGTGACCACGGTGCTGGGCCTGGTTGTGGCGATTCCGCTGCTGTTCCTGCACAGCCTGCTGGCCAGTCGCAGCAAGGCGTTGATCCAGTTGCTGGAGCAGCAGAGCGCAGGACTGATCGCGCTGCATCTGTCTGGAGCGCCTCGCCGTGACTGATCTGCGCGCCCACTGGCTGGGACTGGTCGACAGCGGATATGCGCTGCTCGACTTCATGGCCGCGGGCGGTGTGGTGATGTGGGCGCTGGCCGGCCTGTGCGTGCTGTATTGGACACTTGTCTTCGAGCGCCTGTGGTTCATGCGGCGGGTCTTCCCGCACTGGGTCGAGTCACGCCGCCAGGCCTGGGCACAGATGGCCGATGAGCCTGGCAGCTGGCAGCGGGCGGTGCGCGCGGCCTGGCTGGCGCAGGCGCAGCAGCAGCTGTCCGGGCCACTACGGCTGAGCAAGACCCTGGTAGCGATGTATCCGCTGCTCGGCTTGCTCGGTACGGTCAGCGGCATGATCGCCGTCTTCGATGTGCTGGCGCTCAGTGGCACCGGCAACCCCCGCGGCATGGCCGCCGGGGTCTGGCAGGCCACCCTGCCGACCATGGCCGGCATGGTGCTGGCCATCACAGGATTGTTCAGTCTGGCGCGCCTCGAGCGGATTGCGCGCCAGTCTCTCGACCGGCTGGCCGACCAGCTGCGTCACGACTGAGGATTAGCGGGATGCGTATGCGCCGTCACCATTACCAGCAGGAAGAGGACACCGGCATCGACCTTACGCCGATGCTCGATGTGGTCTTCATCATGCTGATCTTCTTCATCGTCACCAGCTCCTTCATCAAGGAGTCCGGGGTCGAGGTCCAGCGTCCGCAGGCGGACACAGCCAGCGCCCAGGACAAGGGCAATATTCTCATCGCCGTCACCGCCGACGGCCAGGTCTGGATCGACAAGCAGGCGGTGGACGTGCGCAGCGTGCGAGCGCATGTGGAGCGCCTGCGGGTGGACCAGCCGGAGGGCGCAGTGGTCGTGCAGGCTGACCAGGATGCCCGCACCGGTCTGGTCGTCCAGGTCATGGACCAGGCCCGGCAGGCCGGCGTGCAGGACGTCGCGCTGGCCGCCAGCACGGGGTCGCGCTGATGCAACCGCGGCTGGTCCGTTTCAGTCTGGCCTTCATCGCTGCCTGTCTGGTGGCATTGCTGCTGTTCGCCCTGATGCTGAGCATGGTCAATTCACCGCGCAGCAAGATTCAGGAGGACCCCTTGGCGATTGCCAACTTCGTGCGCATGGACGGGCGCAACGAGGACACCGCCACGCGTTCCCGCCAGCAGGTGCCGCAACCGCCGCAGCCGAAGACGCCGCAACCGCCTACGCCGCCGACGCCGAACATGGCGTCCCCCGATGCCAACCTGCCGAAGCTCGATCTCGACCTGCCGCGCATCGATGCCGGCATATCGGTGGCGACCGCGCCGGCGCCGAGCCTGTCCGGCCTGACGGCGGCGCAAAGTGCCCCGGCCGCTGCGCCGGCACCGGCCAGCGCTGCAGTCGAAGCGGCGGGCAAGCCTGGCGGCCCCGAGCAGGAGGTCATGCCGCTCAATGACGTGCGCCCGGAATACCCCTACCGCGCGCGGCAGCAGGGCATCGAAGGGCATATCAAGCTGGCCTTCACCATCAACCCGCAGGGGCGGGTGGAGAACATCCGCGTGCTGGAAGCCTCACCCCGTAACGTGTTCGACCGCGAGGCGCGGCGCGCCGCATCCCGCTGGCGTTTCGCGCCACGTACCGAAAACGGCGCGCCGGTATCCCGCGAGGCCGTGAAAACCCTGCACTTCCGCCTGCAAGGAGAACGCTGAGATGCTTCGTCTGCTGCTTGTGCTGTCCCTGTTTCTCGGTGCTTCGGCACAGGCTGCCCAGACCATCGCTCCGGCGGTGTTCGTCGCGCTCGAACGCGCGCAGAGCGCGCAGAGCAAGGGTGACTACAGTGCAGCGCGCAAGGCACTGGACAGTGTCAGCGCCAAGGCCGGCAGCAGTGAAGAGGCCTTGCTCTGGCGTAGCCGCGGCTACCTGGCCTGGGCCGAAGGCAATAATCGCCAGGCGCTGGAGTGGCTGGACAAGGCCGTGGCCAGCGGCAAGCTGGATGAAGAATTGCTGGCGGGCGAGCGGATGAACCTGGCGCGGCTGAACCTGGCCGAGGGGCGCTACGCCAAAGTGGTCAGTCTGCTCGGCTCGGCCAATCAGGCCGACGAGCAGGTGCTGCAAATGCTGGTGCAGGCTTACCAGGGCCTTGGCCAGCACGCCAAGGCGCTGCCGCTGGCCGAGCGTTATGTGCAGGCCAATCCGCAGGCGGGCGATACCTGGCTGCAGTTTCTGGTTGCCGGCAACGCCGAGCTCAAGCGTTATCAGGCTGCCGAACGCTGGCAGCAGCGACTGCTGTTGCGCGATCCCGATCAGGTCAAGGCCTGGCGTCAGCTGGCCGGCCTGCAGCAACTGGCCGGCGCGGAAGATCGCGCGCTGGCGACGCTACGCACAGCGCACGCGAAGGGCTTGCGCTTCAGTGAAGCGGAACTGGACAACCTGGTCGCCCTGGCCAGTGCTGCCGGCCAGCCCTGGCAGGGGGCCAAATTGCTCGAAGGCATGCTGGCGTCACGCTTGCTGCCGGATAGTGCCAGCCGCCAGGAGCGCATGGGCATGCTTTGGTGGCAGGCGCGCGAGCGCACCGAGGCCGCGAAGATCTATCGCCAGCTGGCGACTCAGACCGGCAGCGCGAAGTTCTGGATGAATGTGGCGCAGCTCGAGCTGGAACAGGCTCGCTGGCAGGCCGGGCTTGATGCGCTGAAGCGGGCCGAGCGGGCCGGCGCCGAACGCCGTCGCGTGCGCGAATGGCGCGAGTGGGCCGAAGGCGAGCTCAGTTTCGAGCGTGAGAAGCAGATCGCCAGCGCGCATTGATCGGGCTGGCAATGCGTAATGGCCGCGCTGCCGTCTTGCGATTAGTGCAACTCATAGGGATAGATCTTCTGCGCCTGCATGCGGTAACCCGCTTCCGCCAGTTCGCTGCTGGCGTGTTCCACGCTCAGCGGCCCCTCGATCCAGAACGGCTCATATAGCGCATCGACCCGAACGCCCAGTTCGCTGGTGGCATGCACGATCTGGTTGGAAGGCGGTGGCGGCACATGAATGCAGGCACCGAAGTAGGGTACCAGCAGGAATTCGATGACGCGGCCTTCCTCGGTCATATCCAGCGGCACGATATAGCCCGGCAGCTTGACCATCTGGCCATCGAGTGCTTCGACGACAGGCGCGGCTGGCGACTGTTGCGCGGCAGCCGGCCCGGCCTCGGCAGCGAGCGCATCGGCCAGCTGCGACATGTCATGCATGGCCAGGGGTGGCGGCGTTGGCGGGGCGCCTTCAGGGATCAGCTCCGCCCATTGCAGCTCGCGGACATCCGCGCCATGCACGGGAAGTGCGCAGAGCAGCAGCAGGGTGATCAGCAGGCGCGCCATCGGGTTCCTCACAGTCGAATCGACAGGCCGTCGGCCAGCGATTGGCGATAGGCCCGCCAGGCCGGCACGCTGCCCATCAGCAGTGCAGCCAGCAGGATAGCGCCGAGCAGACTCCACTCATAGGTGCTCGGCCAGGCCAGTGGCAAGTACAGACCGTACAGGCTCTGCAAGGACGACTGCGCCGCGGCGATGCCGACATACAGCAGCACCAGCCCAAGCAGCACGCCGGCCAGGGCCAGGCCGAACGCCTCGATGATCAACAGCGCTGCGATATGCCAGGGGCGAGCGCCCACCGAGCGGAGGATCGCCATCTCCCGTCGGCGCTCATTGAGGCTGGTGAGGATCGCCGTGAGCATGCCGATCAGGCCGGTCAGCACGACGAACAGCGAAACCACGAACAGCGCCTTCTCGGCCGTGCCCATCAGGCTCCAGAGCTCCTGCAGGGCAACGCCGGGGAGAATCGCCAGCAGCGGCTCGCCACGGTACTGGTTGATTTCCCGTTGCAGCGCAAATGTCGCGATCTTGCTGTTCAGGCCAAGCAGAAAGGCGGTGATTTGCTGCGGCTGAAGATCGAGTTGGCGCGCATGCTCGGCGTCGATCCGTGCTGCGCCGCGCGCCGGCATGCCGTTCTGCCAGTCGACGTGCAGCGCTTCCATGCCGGCCAGGCTGATGTGCAGAGTGCGGTCGACGGGCGTGCCGGTGCGCTGCAGCACGCCGACCACGCGGAACGGCTTGTCATCGTGCTGCACCAGGCTGACGCGGGCGACACCGTGGGCCAGCACGATGCTGTCGTCGAGCTGGTAGCCCAGCGCGCTCGCCACTTCGGCACCGAGCACCACTTCGAACGGATCGCGTTCGAACGCGCGGCCTTCGGCCAGTTGCAACGGCTGCTTGCGGCCGTAGCGGTAATGCTCGAAATAGGCGGTGCTGGTGCCCATCACGCGAAAGCCGCGATGGGAATCGCCCAGGGAAATCGGAATCGCCCAGTCGACTCGCGGGTGTTCAGCGAAGTGCTGGTAGCTGTCCCAGCGAATATTGTTGGTCGCATTGCCGATGCGAAACACCGAGTACAGCAACAGATTGACCGAGCCGGAGCGCGCGCCGACCACCAGATCGGTGCCGCTGATGGTGCTGGCGAAGCTGGCGCGGGTTTCGTTGCGCACCCGTTCGACGGCGAGCAGCAGGCACACCGACAGTGCGATGGCGAATACCGTCAGCAGGGCGGTGAAGCGGCGATTGTTCAGGCTCGCCAGGGCCAGGCGCAGGAGATACATCGCTTTACTCCGCTACGTGCGCGGCGCGATTGAGCTCGGCCTGCGACAGGTGACGGTCGAACAGCGGCGCGAGGCTCTGATCATGGCTGACGAACAGCAGGCTCGCCCCGGCTGCACGACACTCGGAGAACAGTAGCTGCAGGAAGGTTTCGCGACTATCCGCATCCAAGGCGGAGGTCGGCTCATCGGCGATGACCAGTTCCGGCTGGCCGATCAATGCGCGGGCAGCGGCAACGCGCTGCTGCTGGCCGATGGAAAGTGCGTCGGCACGACGTGCGAACAACTCAGGTGTCAGTCCCAGATGCTCCAGCAGGCTGGCCGCAGCGGCATCCGTGCTGCCGTGACGCTTGCGCGCACGTTCGGCACGCAGGCGTGAGAAGTGGCAGGGCAGGGCCACATTTTCACGTACCGAGAGAAATGGCAGCAGATTGAATTGCTGGAAGATGTAGCCGGTGTGATCGACGCGCAAGCGGTCACGCGCACCGCCCGAAAGGCTGCCGAGATCGCGGTCGAGCAGGCGGATGCTGCCGCGGCTGGCCTTCTGCACGCCGCCGATCAGCCCGAGCAGGGTGGTCTTGCCGCTGCCCGACGGCCCCTTTAGAAACAGGCTCTCGCCGTGTTCGAGGCGAAAGGACGGGATATCCAGCAGTTCGGCCTGGCGCGGCCAGGCGAAGCCAAGGCCTTCGATTGCAAGTAACGGAGCGGTCATCGAGGTCCAGTGTCGTTTCAGAATGGCAGATGCGAGCGCGCCGGGGTCAGCTCCACGCCACGCTGGCCGTTGGGGCCGATCAGTTGTACCTGAATCTTCTCCGTGCCGGGGAAGCTTTCGAATATGTCCTTGAGGTCCAGCTGCTGCAGCGCTTCGGGGCTGCTGCAGTCGAACTGGTAGTGCGCCTCGATATCGCTGTGGCCGCTATCGTTGTGTGCGTGTTCGTCCGTGGGCGCCTGGCCGTGTTCGTCACGGCGCTGATAACCTGCATGGGTAGAGCCGAGCAGTTCCCCGTGAAACTGTTGCTCACTTAGCGTACAGCCGGCGGCAGGCGGCAGCCCGAACAATGCCTGGGGCTGTTCCAGCCGCGAGCGGGTGTCGGCGATCTTTGCCTCATCCGCTGCGCTGGCTGGTGCATGTTCGAAACCGAGTAGATTCATCGCCGGGCTGATCAACTCCAACTCCAGTCGACTACCATCCAGCGCGGCGTTGAGGGTTGCCGCACCGTGCTCGTGGGCGGCCAGGCTGGCGGCGTTTTCAGGCTCGTGGTGGTGGTGCTCTTCATGTGCCTGGCTGTAGCTCAAGGGCAGCAGAAGCACGGGCACGGCAAGCAGCAGGTGGCGCATGGTCGGCTCCATTTGTGGGTTTGTTACGTTATAACAAGTTTTGCGCGGCGCTGACCAGCCCGTGTCGCTCGTGTGAGTGAAATGCGCACAACCGAGGAGGCAGCATGATTCGAGTTCGCGGACGTGTAGGAGATTGGCCGGTCGATCTGCAGATCGAACTGGATGAACAGGACTGGTCGAACCTGGCGCGCAGCGTGAGTGTCGTCGAGGCGACGACGAGTCCGCCGCTGTCGAGTGCCTCACCCGCTGCCGACGCGCTCTGGCACAGCGCCCGGGAACGGCTGCGCTGCGCCGGCAAGCTGGACGGCCCGCAGTTGTTCGCCGAGCTGGAAGCGCTCGCCGGCGACGCGCAGCTGGCCAAGCGACTGCTGGTGCGCCTGCGTCATTGTGACGAGGTACGAGTCGAACACGGTCCTGACTCGGCTTGCTATCACTGGGTCGGCGAGCCGTCCTGAGCCGCTCGCCTTTGCAAAGCCGGGCGGTCAGTAGATCGCCTGATACAGCTTGCGACGATAGAGCGTCACCAGCGGATGGTCGTTGCCCAGCAGATCGAAGACCTGTAGCAGTGTCTTGTGCGGCTGCCCATCGGCGTAGCCGCGGTTGCGCACGAACAGCCTGAGCAGGCCGTCCAGCGCCGCCTCGTATTGCTGGCGAGCCAGTTGCTGGATGGCCAGTTGGAAAGCCGCCTCGTCATCCTCGCTGTTCTGCGCCAGGCGGCTCTTCAGGGTGGCCGCATCCGGCAGGTCGTTGGCCTGGCGCAGGAAGGTCAGCTGCGCGCGCGCACCGGCCAGTGCCTGCTTGTGCTCGTCGCCTTTCACCGCATTGAGCAGCGTTTCCGCCTCGCCCAGTTCACCCCGTTCGGCCAGGCAGCGGGCATAGAGAATCAGACCGGCTGCATTCTCGTTGTCTTCGCTAAGCAGTTGCTGCAGCTGCGCCTCGGCCTCGGCGAAACGGCCTTCGGCAAAGGCGGCCTGGGCGCTTTCCAGCAGGTTGCCCTGTGGCGTCTCAGGGGCCTGCACGTGGGGCTCGAGCATGGCGCGGATGGCCGATTCCGGTTGCGCACCGGCGAAACCGTCCACCGGCTGGCCGTCCTTGAACAGCACCACGGTCGGCAGACTGCGGATGCCGAAGCGGGCGACGACCTCCTGCTCGATGTCGCAGTTGACCTTGGCCAGCAGCAGTTCGCCCTGGTATTCCTCGGTGATCTTCGCCAGCAGCGGCATCAGCGCCTTGCACGGCGCGCACCATTCGGCCCAGAAGTCGACCAGCACCGGCTTGTGAAACGAATTCTCGAGTACCAGCTGTTCGAAGCTGGCGGAGGTGGCATCGAAGATATAGGGCGTCTGGCTCATCGGGATTCTCGTGGACGACGAATGTCAGGAAAGGCGTGCATGGTATGTGGGGTCGCCTGGCGCGGGAAGCAAGGGCTCGCATGACGGTTGCCGTTGGTCTATGGTTGCGCCCGCCAGGTGTCGCGGCTGCTTGCCCGCTCATTGAGGCACAACCCTTTTCCTAGACCGGTGCGGCGTTTGCAGTCGCGCGTCATAAGGAGCTTCACATGTCTGTTCTCTCCGACTTCCGGGAGCGCTACCTCGTGCGCTTCTGGTCGCCGTTGCCCGCGCTTGTCGCGCTGGGCGTCGCTTCCGCTTACTACTTCGCCATTACCGGCACCTTCTGGGCCGTCACCGGTGAGTTCACCCGCTGGGGTGGCCATGTCATCGCCTGGTTCGGTTTCCGGCCCGAGGAGTGGAGTTACTTCAAGCTGATCGGCTTGTCCGGCACGCCGCTCGATCGTATCGATGGCGTGATGATCATCGGTATGTTGCTTGGCGCACTGTGTGCGGCGTTGTGGGCAAACAACGTCAGCCTGCGCTGGCCAACCAGCAAGCGCCGCCTGCTACAGGGGCTGCTCGGCGGGGTTATCGCCGGATTCGGCGCGCGGCTGGCGATGGGCTGCAACCTGGCGGCCTTCTTTACCGGGATTCCGATGTTCTCGCTGCATGCCTGGGCGTTCATGCTGGCCACGGTCGGCGGCGCCTGGCTCGGTGTGAAGATCTGTCTGTTGCCCTGGCTGCGCACGCCGCTGAAAGTGGGCAGTCAGGCTAGTTCGCTGTTCGACGACGTGGAGGGCACGCGGCGGCGGGCGACGATTCAGGCCCGGATCGGTACGGCGGTCGCGGTGCTCGCGATCGCTTTTGCGGCGTGGCGCTTCGATGTTTCGTTGGTGCTGGGCATGGCGGTGCTGTTCGGTCTGCTGTTCGGCGGACTGATCGAACGCGCGCAGATCTGCTTCACCAGTGCCGCACGTGACCTCTGGACTACCGGCCGCACCCGCGCGGCCTACGGCATTCTTCTGGGCATGGCCGTGGCCAGCCTCGGTACCTTCGGCGCCATTGCCCTGGGCGCCAGCCCGAAGATTTTCTGGATGGGCCCGAATGCGATCATCGGCGGGGTGCTGTTCGGCATCGGCATCGTCGTTGCCGGCGGCTGCGAAACCGGCTGGATGTACCGTGCCATGGAAGGGCAGATGCATTTCTGGGTGGTCGGTATCGGTAATGTCATCGGCGGCACGCTGGTGGCGGTTTACTGGGACGAGCTCGGCACGTCGCTGGCGCTGCCCTATCCCAAGGTCAACCTGCTGGAAAGCTTCGGCCCGGCCAGCGGATTGCTGCTGACTTTCGTCGGCCTGGCGGTGGCCATGTTGCTGGTGCACCTCAATGCGCGTCGTTTCCAACCGAACAGGAGTCCTGCCCGTGAGCCAGGCCAAACCGAATCTCTCGCTTGATCTGCGTGGCGAGCATTGCCCGTACAACGCCATCGCTACCCTGGAAACCTTGCAAACCATGCAGCCGGGTGAGTTGCTCGAAGTGGTGACCGATTGCTCGCAGTCGGTGCACGGCATCCCGGAGGACACCAAGGCCAAGGGTTACCACTGCCTGGCGGTGGAGCAGCACGGTGCGCTGTTTCGATTTCTGATCGAAGTGCCGCATTGAGTTGCAGTGCCATGGCGGCCTGATCGGTCGCTACGGTACCAGCAGCGGCCAGCTTCCCAGTTCGTCATAGCGCGGCCCATCGGCTGTATTGCGCGAGAGGTAGAGGACGAAGCGTTCGGCGCGCCAGGCGAAATCCGGTGCCGGGGCGGATGGCCGGCTGCGCGCCTGGCGCGCCAGCGTCAGATGCGGCAGGAACGGCCGGCTGTCGAGCACCACACCGAGCGCGGCCAGCCGCTCGTCCAGCGCTTCGACCAGGCTCAGCAGCGCCGCTGGCGTGGCGCTCGGCTGCAGGCAGACGAAGCCCTTGCCGATGCTGGCCAGGCGGTCCAGCACGAGGTCGAACGCTGTTCCCTGCAGCGTGTCGGCGATGGCCAGCAGCGCGTCGAGTCGGTCCTTCGGCTGTGCGCCAAGAAATGCCAGCGTCATGTGCAAATTGTCTTGCGGCACCGCTCGTCCGTCGAATGCCTGCTCGTCACGCCACGCGCAGATTGCGGCGGCCTGCTCGGGCGGACAGGGCAGGGCGAAAAACAGGCGCAGGGTATCGTCGAACATGTCTGGCTCTCCGCTCGTAGCGGCACATACCGATGGAAACTGCTTCGCGATTTCAACCTGCCTCTAACGCGTCGCGTGATAGAGGCTGACTTGACGAAACTCCGCCGGCTCGGCCAGGTCCGGCCAGGTACAGGCATCCAGTACGTCCAGCCGCCGATAGCGCGGATGGGCGAAATCGCGCACCCGCGAATCGGCCACCAGCGCCTCACGGCCGCGGCTGAGGAAATCATCCAGCAGCGGCAGGTTGGCACGGTCGTAGAGCACGTCGGCAACGATGATCAGGTCGTAGCGATCGGCTTCGCCGAAGAAGTCCTGCGAATAGCGTAGCTCGACGTCATTCAGTGCGGCGTTTTCCCGGCAGGCCGCCAGTGCCAGCGGATCGAGATCGCAGGCGACCACTTCGGCGGCACCGGCCCTGGCCGCGGCGATGGCGGCGACACCCGAGCCCGCACCGAAATCCAGGACACGCTTGCCGCTGACCCACTCGGGGCGTTCCGCCAGCCAGCGCGCCAGTGCCAGGCCGCTGGCCCAGCAGAAGCACCAGTAGGGTGGTTCTTCGAGGATCCGCCGGGTTTCCTCCGGACTGAAGGCGCGATCCATGTTGGCCGCATCGATCAGCCAGAGCCGCAGGTCAGTGCCTGGCAGCGGATCGGCGACCAGGCGCGCGTCGCCCAGCAATTCCCCCAGTGCCGCCTGCAATTTCATCGGCACCATCACGGCGCGGGGACCAGCTGCAGTGGTCCGAGCGCCTGGCTGGCCGGGCTGGAAATGTTTCGCGCAGGCAGGCGCATGATCAGCTGGCCGGCCCGCGTGACGCGGCCGCGCAGCTCCACGCGCTGGCCGGCCGGAAACGCATCCGGGTTGAACTGCAGGATGAACGGCAACTCGCTGCCACGGCCTTTGAGCTGTACGTTGCTCAGCAGGCGATCCGGCTGATCGCGGCGATCGACTTCGAGCAGCGCCAGTTCGACATCGCTACCGGCCGGTGCACCAAGCAGACTTCCGCTCAGCTCGTTGAGCAGCTTCGAGTGGGGGGCGCTGCTCAGTTCGACAGGTGCCACCGACGGTTCGCCGGGCTGGCTGCTGCAGCCTCCGAGCAGCGTCAGCAGGGCGGGCAGAACGAGAAGACGTGGCGACACGGAAGAGCTCCTGAACGACGAAATGCGGGCTTGTATAGCAGCAAAACCGTCGCCTTGTCTTGCCGGTCGGATGCGCTACCATGGCCGTCCCGACGTACGACCGATTCCAGCCCATGCATTGTCCCTTCTGCGGTGCCCACGACACCAAGGTCATCGATTCCCGTCTGGTCGCCGAGGGCGATCAGGTCCGCCGTCGCCGCGAGTGCCTGGCCTGTGGCGAGCGTTTCACGACGTTCGAAACCGCCGAGCTGGTGATGCCGCGGCTGATCAAGTCCGACGGCAGCCGCCAGCCGTTCGACGAGCAGAAACTGCGCGCCGGCATGCAGCGTGCGCTGGAAAAACGCCCTGTAAGTGTCGAGCGCCTCGAGGCAGCCATCGCCCATATCAAGCATCAGCTGCGTGCCACTGGCGAGCGCGAGATCAAGTCGCGGGTGCTCGGCGAACTGGTGATGGCCGAGTTGCAGAAGCTCGACGAAGTCGCCTACATCCGCTTCGCCTCGGTATACCGCCGCTTCCAGGACCTCAACGAGTTCCGCGAGGAAATCGAGAGGCTGTCCCGCGAGCCCGCGAAGAGCGAATGAACAGCGCCGATCACGCCTGGATGGCCCGCGCCCTGCAACTGGCGCGCAAGGGACTCTATTCGACGCATCCGAACCCGCGGGTCGGTTGTGTCATCGTCGCCGACGGCGAGCGGGTCGGCGAAGGCTGGCACGTGCGCGCCGGTGAGCCGCATGCCGAAGTCCACGCGCTGCGCCAGGCCGGCGAACGCGCCCGCGGCGCCACCGCCTACGTCACCCTCGAACCCTGCAGCCACCATGGCCGCACGCCGCCGTGTGCCGAGGCGCTGGTCAGGGCCGGTGTCGGACGTGTGGTCGCGGCGATGCAGGACCCCAATCCGCAGGTCGCCGGACGCGGCCTGGAGCTGCTGCGCAGCGTCGGCATCGAAGTCGCCAGCGGCGTGCTGGAAGTCGAGGCGCGCGAACTCAACTGCGGCTTCATCAAACGCATGGAAAGCGGCCTGCCGTTCGTTCGCGCCAAGCTGGCGATGAGCCTTGACGGCCGCACCGCGATGGCCAGCGGCGAGAGCCAGTGGATCACCGGGCCGGCGGCGCGTGCCGAGGTGCAGCGTCTGCGGGCTCGTTCCAGTGTGGTGCTGACTGGCGCCGACACCGTGCTGATGGACACCGCGCGGCTGACCGTGCGGGGCGACGAACTGGGGCTGGACGCGGAAACGACCGCGTTGGCCCTGCAGCGCCCGCCACAGCGGGTGCTGGTCGATGGGCGACTGCGCGTGCCGCTGGATGCTCCGTTCTTTCAGGCCGGCGCGGCGTTGGTCGCCACCACAGTGGCAGGCTGCGAGGATGCCTATCGCACTGCTGGCCACGAGGCGCTGGTGCTGGGGCGCGAGCGGGTCGACCTGCCGGCTCTGCTGCGCGAACTGGCTGCGCGTGGGGCCAACGAGGTGCTGGTCGAGGCCGGGCCGCGGCTGGTCGGGGCGTTCGCCAGCCTCGGGTTGATCGATGAGTACCGGATATTCATGGCTGCCAAGCTCCTCGGCTCCTCGGCACGGCCTCTGCTGGAGTTGCCTCTGGAGCGGATGAGCGAGGCCCGCGAACTGAAGATCGTCGACATCCGTGCGGTGGGTGACGACTGGAAGATCGTGGCGCGCCCGACCAACTGATCGCAACGCGCGTCGGCTGCGCCTGCCGATAGCCTGGGTCATGCATTCCCATAGCTGCTATCGGGCTATAACAAGCTGCTCCGCGCCGCTATTTGTGTTAAAAACGCTGCCGGGCCGCAAGCGGCCCAACGTTCTCAGGGCGGGGTGCGATTCCCCACCGGCGGTAATGACGCAACTGAAAAGGGAGAAAGCGTAGCGAGCGCAGGGCAAGGCGTAATCCGACGAGAAAGCAGGCTTTACGGCGGTCAACGAGACTGCGGTAAATGAGCATTCAGATGAGGACTACAACGCCGCATGCTCTGCACGCAGTAGCTTTCAATCGCGTCTAGCCCGCGAGCGCTTGCCTAGGCAAGGTCAGCAGACCCGGTGTGATTCCGGGGCCGACGGTATAGTCCGGATGAGAGAGAGCGGGATATCCCGATGGGCGCCATCCGTGCGTCCGTCATGCATCCCTATCGATCCGTAGCGCCCTGTTTTTCTGAAAACAGGAGTTCGTCATATGCAGTGTCTTATCAGCCTTCCACGGGAGGCCACATGTTCACCGGAATAATCGAAGCCATCGGCACCATTCGTGCCCTGACGCCCAAGGGCGGTGACGTTCGCGTGCTGGTCGAAACCGGCAAGCTGGATCTGGGCGACGTCAAACTGGGCGACAGCATCGCGGTCAATGGCGTCTGCCTGACTGCGGTCGAGCTGCCGGGCAACGGCTTCTGGGCCGATGTCAGCCGCGAAACCCTGGCGCGTACCGCCTTCATCGACCTCAAGGCCGGCAGCCGGGTCAACCTGGAAAAGGCTCTTACGCCCACCAGCCGTCTCGGCGGTCATCTGGTCAGCGGCCACGTCGACGGCGTCGGCGAGGTCGTATCGCGCGAGGATAATGCCCGCGCCGTGCAGTTCCGCATCCGTGCCCCGCGCGAGCTGGCCAAGTACATCGCGCTCAAGGGCTCGATCACCGTCGACGGCACCAGCCTGACGGTCAATTCGGTCGATGGCGCCGAGTTCGAGCTGACCATCGTGCCGCACACCCTTGGCGAAACCATCATGGCCGACTACCGCCCGGGCCGTAAGGTCAATCTGGAGGTCGACCTGCTGGCACGCTACCTGGAGCGCCTGCTGCTCGGCGACAAGGCCGCAGAACCCAAGGCTTCCAGCCTGACCGAAGGTTTTCTCGCCGAACACGGCTACCTGAAGAATTGAGGAGACGCCCAATGGCGCTCAACACCGCTGAAGAACTGATCGAAGACATCCGCGCCGGCAAGATGGTCATCCTCATGGATGACGAGGACCGCGAGAACGAAGGCGACATCATCATCGCCTCCGAATGCGTCACCGCCGAACACATCAACTTCATGGCGCGCTTCGCCCGCGGCCTGATCTGCATGCCCATGACCCGCGAGCGCTGCGAGCTGCTCAAGCTGCCGCTGATGGCACCGCGCAACGGTTCGGGCTTCGGCACCAAGTTCACCGTCTCCATCGAAGCGGCCGAAGGCGTGACCACCGGCATTTCCGCCGCCGACCGTGCGCGTACCGTGCAGGCAGCGGTGGCGAAGAACGTCAAGGCCGAGGACATCGTCAGCCCCGGCCATATCTTCCCGCTGATGGCCCAGCCCGGTGGTGTGCTGGCGCGTGCCGGCCACACCGAGGCCGCCTGTGATCTGGCGCGCATGGCCGGTCTTGAGCCGTCCGGGGTGATCTGCGAAGTCATGAACGACGACGGCACCATGGCGCGCCGTCCGGAGCTGGAACTCTTCGCCGAACAGCACGGGCTGAAGATCGGCACCATCGCCGACCTGATCCACTACCGCATGATCCACGAACGCACGGTCGAGCGGGTTTCCGAGCAACCGCTGGATACCGAGCTGGGCCAGTTCAAGCTGGTCACCTATCGCGACGGCGTCGAGGACACCGTGCACATGGCGCTGACCCGCGGAGACATTTGCCCCGAGGAGCCGACGCTGGTGCGCGTGCATAACATGGAGCCGCTGCGCGATCTGCTGCTGGTCACCGTGCCGGGCCGCTGGAGCCTGCGCGCCGCGATGAGCGAGGTGGCCAAGGCCGGCAAGGGCGTGGTGCTGCTGCTCGGCAATCCGCTGACCGGCCCGCAGTTGCTGTCGCAGCTGACCCGCCAGCAGCCGCCGACCCCGGCTACCTACAGCACCGTCGGCGCGGGCTCGCAGATCCTCCGCGATCTGGGCGTACGCAAGATGCGCCTGATGAGCTCGCCGATGAAGTTCAACGCGATATCCGGCTTTGATCTGGAAGTTGTAGAATACCTCCCGGCCGAATAATCAGAGGCGCCGCGTAGTTCGCGGCGCCTTCGTTCTTTAAAGAGATGAGAAAGCACCCATGCCCCTGAAGACCATCGAAGGAACCTTCATCGCCCCGCAGGGCAAATACGCCCTGGTCGTAGGCCGCTTCAACAGTTTCGTCGTCGAAAGCCTGGTCAGCGGCGCGGTCGACGCGCTGGTTCGCCACGGCGTCAGCGAGAACGACATCACCATCATCCGTGCACCGGGTGCCTTCGAGATTCCGCTGGTCGCGCAGAAAGTCGCGCAGCAGGGTGAATACGATGCGATCGTCGCCCTGGGCGCCGTCATCCGTGGCGGCACCCCGCATTTCGAATACGTCGCCGGCGAATGCACCAAGGGCCTGGCCCAGGTTTCCATGGAGTTCGGTGTGCCGGTCGCCTTCGGCGTGCTGACCGTCGATTCCATCGAGCAGGCCATCGAGCGCTCCGGCACCAAGGCCGGCAACAAGGGCGCCGAAGCCGCACTCTCCGCGCTGGAAATGGTCAGCCTGCTGTCGCAGCTGGAGGCGAAGTGAGCCTGAATCACGACGATAGCCAGGACGCACCGCAGCCCAAGGCCAAAGGCAAGATCGCCACGCGCCGGGTTGCCCGCAGCCTGGCGATGCAGGCGCTGTATCAGTGGCACATGGCCGGTCAGAGCCTGAACGAGATCGAAGCGCAGTTCCGCGTCGACAACGATTTCTCCGGCGTGGACGGCAGTTATTTCCATGAGCTGCTGACCGGTGTCGCGCGGAGCAAGAGCGAAGTCGACGGTGCCATCGCGCCGAATCTCGACCGTCCGCTGGAGGAACTCGATCCGGTGGAACTGGCGATCCTGCGCCTGTCCACCTACGAGCTGATGCAGCGCATCGACGTGCCTTATCGTGTGGTGATCAACGAAGGCATCGAGCTGGCCAAGGTCTATGGCGCCACCGACGGGCACAAGTTCGTCAACGGCGTGCTGGACAAGCTGGCCCCTTCGCTGCGCAGCGCCGAAGTGCGCAACCACAAGCGTTGAGGGCTGCTCGCCTTGTTGGGTGAGTTCGAGCTGATCCGTCACTACTTCGCCGCCGCCGCTTGCGCCAGGGCTGGCGGCGAAGTCGTTCTCGGCATCGGCGACGATTGTGCCCTGCTGCAGATCCCGGCCGGCGAGCAACTGGCCGTCTCTACCGATACCCTGGTCGCCGGGGTGCATTTCCCCGATCCCTGCGATCCCTTCCTGCTCGGCCAGCGTTCGTTGGCCGTGGCCGCCAGCGATCTTGCCGCGATGGGCGCCACACCCATCGGCTTCACCCTCGCGCTGACCCTGCCGGGCGGAGATCCACTCTGGCTGGCGGAACTCGCCCGCGGACTGGATGCCATGGCGCTCGACTGCAGCCTGCGTCTGATTGGCGGCGACACCACCCGTGGCCCGCTGAGCCTGACCGTCACCGTATTCGGTCGAGTCCCTGCCGGTCAGGCACTGACTCGTGCCGGTGCTCAGATTGGCGATCTGCTCTGCGTGGGCGGTGTGCTCGGCGAGGCGGCCGGGGCATTGCCCCTGGTGCTGCGCCAGGCCGAAGCCGAGGCAGACATCGCCGAACATCTGCTGGCGCGCTACTGGTCACCACAACCGCAACTGGCCCTGGGTGAGGCGCTACGCGGCAGGGCGACGGCGGCGCTGGATATCTCCGACGGGCTGCTGGCCGATTGCGGCCATGTCGCCGTGGCTTCGGGGGTCGCCCTGCACATCGAGCGCGAGCGGTTGCCGCTGTCCGCGCCGTTGCGCCGTTTCGCCGGTGAATCCGAAGCATTGCGCTGTGCGCTGGCTGGCGGGGATGACTACTTGCTGGCGTTCACCCTGCCGCCTGCCGAGGTGGCACCGCTGCAGGCCGCCGGCTGGCCGGTGCATGTCATCGGCCGGGTGACGGCCGGGCAGGGCGTGCAGTTGATCGATGCGGCAGGTAACGAGGTGGCCGTGTCCGAACGTGGCTACAACCATTTCAATGCATGAGGGTTGTTGCAGGCCTGTAGCCGCACGCCTCCGATCCGAGAAGGAACGCTGTTTTGACTGACTCCTTGCCGGTCGCGGCCAAGCCGCAAACCCTGGTCTGGTCCAATCCCTGGCATAACCTGGCGTTCGGCTTCGGCTCCGGGCTGATGCCCAGGGCGCCGGGTACCTGGGGCTCGCTGGTGGCGCTGCCGTTCGTGCCGCTGTGGCAGTCGCTGCCGGGCTGGGGCTATCTGCTGATGCTCGGCGTGACCATGCTGTTCGGTATCTGGCTGTGCGGCAAGGTGGCGTGCGAACTCGGCGTGCACGACCACGAAGGGATCGTCTGGGATGAGTTCGTCGGCATCTGGATTACCTTCTGGCTGGTGCCGGAAGGCTGGTACTGGATGCTGCTCGGTTTCGTGGTGTTTCGCGTGATGGACATCGCCAAGCCCTGGCCGATCAGCTGGGTCGATCGGCATATCCATGGCGGGGTGGGGATCATGCTCGACGATATCCTCGCCGGCGTCGCGGCCTGGGCGGTCATGCAGGGGCTGGTCGCGCTGTTGGTTTGATTGTGCGTCCGGTCGCTGCAGGCGGCCGGCCATTGAAGCATGATCGGCGTCCGGCTCAGGGCCTGATGTCGAGGAAGAAATAGCCATGCGTAGCGTCTCCGTACTGTTCGCCAGCCTGTTGCTGCTGCCTGCACTCGCGCAGGCCGCGTCCATGGTGCAAGTGGTCGGGCTGTTCCCTGGCGCTGCGGTGGTCAATGTCGACGGTCAACGCAAGCTGGTCAGGGTCGGCCAGACCGGCCCCGGCGGCGTCCAGGTGGTGAGTGCCGATGCCAGTGGTGCGGTGCTGCGCGTCGACGGCGTCGAGCGCCATTACAACCTGAGCCGCGAATACAGCGGCGCCTACGCGGCGCCAAGCAAGGCCCAGCTGAGCGTGGCCAAGGGCAGCGGCGGCCATTACTGGATTGCCGGTGCGATCAACGGCCAGCCGATCCAGTTTCTCGTCGATACCGGCGCCACCTCGGTGGCGATCAACGAACATCAGGCCCGTCGCCTGGGCATCGACTACCGCGTCAACGGTCGGCCCATGGTGGTGAGCACCGCCAGCGGTACGGCGAAGGCCTGGCGCGTGCATCTCAACAGCGTCAAGGTCGGCGCGATCGAGGTGATCGGCGTGGAAGCGGTCGTCGTCGAGGGCGGTTCGCCCACTGACGCGCTGCTCGGCATGAGTTTCCTCGGCCGTGTCAGCTGGCGCGAGGAGCAGGGCGTGCTGGTGCTGGAGTCGAAAACCTCCTGAGCGGCTTCCTGGCGGCACGATAGGCGCGGTCGACGGCCAAACTCTCCAGCCAGATTCGCCTTTAGTTGGTGTTACAATGTCCGCTTTTCTGCCGCCTGGGATTTCCGCCCGTGTCTGTCGTGTTCGTCGCCGCTTCTCAACTGCCGACGCCGTTCGGCGTGTTCACCATGCATGGTTTTCTCGATCAGGACACTGGCAAGGAGCATGTCGCGCTGACCCTGGGCGACGTGGCCGACGGCCAGCCGGTACTGGGGCGCCTGCATTCCGAGTGCCTGACCGGCGATGCGTTGTTCAGCCTGCGCTGTGACTGCGGCTTCCAGCTGGAAGCGGCGTTGCGCGCGATTGCCGATGAAGGCCGTGGCGTGTTGCTCTACCTGCGCCAGGAGGGCCGTGGCATTGGCCTGCTGAACAAGATTCGCGCCTATGAACTGCAGGATGCCGGTGCCGATACCGTCGAGGCCAACGAGCGCCTGGGCTTCGCCCCGGACATGCGTGATTACGCCATCTGTCTGCCGATGCTCGAGCACCTGGGCATCGGCGAGATCAAGCTGATGACCAACAACCCGCGCAAGGTCAAGGCGCTGCAGGGCTTCGGCATTCGCGTGGCCGAGCGCAAGCCGCTGCAGATCGCGCACAACCCGCACAACCGCAAGTACCTCGCCACCAAGGCCGGCAAGCTCGGCCACATGCTCGGCGAGATCCACCAGGGCGAAGCCGAGCAGTCGTGACGCGAGCCGCCGCCCTTCGCCAGCTTGCGCGTGACGGCTGGCTGCATACGCTGCTGATGGTACTGCCGGCACTGGTGCTCGGCCGCACCTCAGTGGTGTTCGCCGATTGGGGGCTGCCACTCTTCGCTGCAGGCCTGGTCTCGCTGTTCTTCAGCCTGCGGGCCTTCACCCGGTTCAAACATGCGCTGATCGCCACCGAGCAGGCACTGAACGGCCCGGCAGAGTGCGATGCCTGGAATGATCTGCGTCGCGTGCGCCGTCGCGGCCTGCTGATCGCCTCGTTACCGGCCTGGTTCGGCGCTGCGGGTGCGCTATTCGGCATGGAGCCGGTTGCCCGCCTGCTGCTGGTGTTCGGCAGTCTGGTGCTGCTGGTGCTCTATCGCATTCCGCGGCAACTGCATTGATCCGCCGCCTGCTGCTCGCCGCCCTGGTGTGCCTGGTGACACAGCCGGCGCTCGCCACGCAGCGGGTGGTGAGTCTGGCGCCATCGCTCAGCGAAATCATGCTCGAACTCGATGCCGCCGACCGGCTGGTCGGCGTGCTGGATGGCGGCGAACGTCCGCCGGCGCTGCAGTCGGTGCCTTCGGTCGGCCGCTACGGCCAGGTGGAGATGGAAACCCTGCTCAGCCTGCGTCCCGATCTGGTCCTGCTCTGGCCGGACAGCGTGCCGCGGAGCCAGCGTGAGCAGCTGCGCCAATTCGGTATTCCCGTCCTGGTCGTCGAGCAAACCCGCCTCGAAGGGCTGGCCGAGCAGTTCGTTGTGGTGGGTAATGCCGTAGGCCGCGCCGAACAAGGCGAACGACTGGCCGAGCGCTTTCGTTCAGGCCTCGCCGAGTTGCGCAGCAATTACACGCGGGCCGAGCCGCTGCGGGTGTTCTACCAGATATGGAATCGCCCGCTGTATACCCTGGGTGGCCGGCAGATCATCAGCGAAGCGATCGAGGTATGCGGCGGACAGAACGTCTTCGCCGACCTGACCCTGGCGGCACCGCAGGTCAGCATCGAGGCCGTACTCGCCCGCGATCCGGAGGTGATCCTGGCCGGAACTGGCGCGCAACTGGACGAGTGGAAGGCCTGGCCGCAGCTCAGCGCCGTGCGCGATGGGCGACTGCTGGAAGTGCCTGACAAGGGGCTGGAGCGGCCGAGCTTCCAGATGCTCGGGGCGATCGGGAAACTCTGCGAGGTGATGGCGGCAGCGCCCTGAGCGGGCGCGCCGGTAGATGCGATTAGAGCGAGGGCGTCCAGGTGACGGCGAGCAGCGCCGTGCGGCCTTCGATGTTGTACCCGTAGCGGCCGTTGGCGGTGCTGTAGGTCGCTTCGGCGTAGTCCTTGTCGAACAGGTTATCCAGCTTCAGGTCGAGTTTGAGCTCCTGATTGGCACGCCAGCTGCCACGCAACCCCACTAAGCCATACCCGCCCATTTCGATTTCGTTGTCCGCGTCGTCGTAGCGACCGCTGACGGCTCTCCAGCTGGCGCCTACCGAAAACGCGCCAAGTTGACGGTCCAGGTCCAGGCTCAGCGTGCGCTTGGCGCGACGGGCGAGTGTATGACCGCTATCGCGATCGCGAGGGTCGATGAGGCCGGCGGCGAGGCTGGCCTGCCAACCGAACAGATCCTGCTGGAGAGTGGCCTCCAGGCCATTGATCCGCGCGGTCTGGACATTCTGAGGAATCCAGAAAGCGTCCGAGACGATGGCGTCCTCAATGTCAGTGCGGTACAGCGACAATTCCAGCGAGCCGCTTTCGCTATAGCGGTTGCGCCACTGGAGCTCGTAGCTCTTGGATTTTTCAGGTGCAAGGTCAGGATTCCCGTACCACGAGTCATACAGTTCGTTGAATGTTGGGGCGCGGAATCCCTCGCTGTAGGACACGACCACGTCGTTACGGGTATCCAGCGGTACGGTAAGCGCCGCGTTCCAAGTGTTTTCGCTGCCGTACTGCTCGTTCTTGTCGTGGCGCAGGCCAATCTCTGTAGAGAACGCGTTGCCGGTATAGCGGTGCTGGATGAAGGCTGCCTGATTCCAACGGGAGTCCTGGGCAAAGGCGCTCGAACTGTGCAGTTGGTCCTCATGCCAATCGGCGCCGAGCAACAACTGATGAGCTGGGGCGAGTTGAAGCGTGTTTACCCAGCTGGCCGAGTCACGATAGGTCGAGTAGCGGTAAAACATATAGGCAGGAGCCTGTGGGGTGTCGTTTCCGGTGTCCCGCTTATCCTCGCTGTGTCCGACTTCGAGGCGGCTGTTCCAGGCATCATTAAGCTCGGCAGCAACGAACCCGGAGGTGCTGCTCAGCTGGAAATCCGTGGTCGGTTTGGATATGCCGCCCAGGTCGTCGAATTCGTTCTCACCCCGCTGATCAATTGCGCTCATGCCGACTTCGACAGAATCATTGAAGCGGTGCGCAAGGTTCAGGCTAAGCGAGCGATTGCGGTAAGCGTCGTCATCGCCATTGGCGCCGAAGCTATCGCGCGTGGCGTCGATACTTTGGGTTTCATCCAGCGCGGCCCCCAAGTTGAAGCGAGTCTGGCCATTGCCTCCGGAGAGGTCCAGGCTGCGTTCGAAGGTGCCGTTGCTTCCCACGCCGAAGCGGCCCTCAGGTGCAAGACCCTGACCGCTGCTTTGGCGAGTGAAGATCTGCACCACCCCGCCGATAGCATCCGAGCCATATAGCGCAGACCGCGGGCCGCGCACGACTTCGATCCGTTCGATCTGATCGGGGCTGAGGAATTCGAGGCTGTTGGTGCCACTGGACGCTGCAGCGATACGCTGACCGTCGACCAGAACCAGGGTCTGGGTGCTGGCCGTGCCGCGCATGAACAGGCTGGTAAGACTCCCCGCTCCGCCGGTACGGGCGACGCTTACGCCCGGCACGCGCTCCAGTAGCTCGGCAACGCTGCGTACCTGCAACCGCTCGATATCGTCTCGGTTGAAAACGGTGGTGGCCGCCGGGGTCTGGCTGCGGCGCTGCGGTTCGCGGTTCGCGGAAACCACCGTATCGGACAGCTTCAGCGCTTCGTCGCGCGTCAGCTCAACAGCAAACACCTGCATGCCTGGCAACAGCGCCACGGCGAGAGCAAGTCGGGATAGTTTCATTCTTGGAATTCCTCAAAAGATCGCAGACTTTTGAGGAGGGCAGGAACAAGCGCGGGGATGACGGGCAGCAGCGCTTGACGGTGCTGCCCTCCGCAACACCAGTCGAATCCGCCAGGCCGGTCTCCGGGCTTTCGACGCGCATCACGCTCACCTTCCCGTGCCGGAACACAGTGGCTGTCGAGCGGACGGCGATCCCAAGGATCGCGGTCGATTACCGTTGCGGGGGCAGCGCCGGCCTTGCTCTTGCGAGCGCACCGGCTTCCCGTTTAATGCCGACCTTGCGGTCGTGCACACCTGGGCGGATAAGAAAAACGCGCGAACCTTACGGCCGGGCGCGCTGAAACACAAGCGGACGAAAGCGCGCAATGACCTGCCACATCGGCGTGGCGGCCCGTCATTGGGCCCCCCACAGGGATCGCAAGCGGTCTCCCACACCGGCGGCCAGCCACGCAGAGTCCGTAGGAGGCGCGCCCTCGCGGCGATGCAGGCCGCAGGCCTGCCCAGAGCCCCAGCGCATGTTCGAGATGGACTGTCGCAAGTTTGGGGCACGAACATGTTGGGCTTCGTCGCTTCGCTCCTCGGGCTGCACGTCCCGCCAAACTGCGCTCTGTAAACGATCAGCTACACCATGCCGCCGACGATCCGCAGCGCACTCTGGCCGTTGCCCTGGCGCTGCACCTGGATCTGCACCGGGATGCGCTCGTGCATTTCCGCCACATGACTGATCACCGCCACCTTGCGGCCCTGGGCCTGCAGCGAATCCAGCGCGTCCATGGCGATCTGCAGCGACTCGGGGTCGAGGCTGCCGAAGCCCTCGTCGATGAACAGCGACTCGATCTTCAGCTTGCTCGACGCCATCGAGGCCAGGCCCAGCGCCAGCGCCAGCGAGACGAGGAAGGTTTCGCCGCCGGACAGCGAGTGTACCGAGCGCAGCTCGTCGCCCATCTCGGTATCCATCACCAGCAGCCCCAGTGGGCTGCCGCCGCGCTTGAGCCGATAGCGCCGGGCCAGCTGGCGCAACTGCACATTGGCGTGCTGCACCAGCAGGTCGAGGTTGTAGGCCTGGGCGATCTTGCGGAAGGCACCGCCGTCGCTGGAGCCGATCAGCGCGGCGATGCGCCCCCAGCGCTGGTGCTCGGCCCGCGCGGCATCGATCTGGGCGAGCAACGCCTGGCTCTGGCTGCGACGTTTGTCATCGTCGATCAGCCTGGCGCGGGTTTCAGCGCAGCGCTGATCGGCTTGCTCGCACTGCTGCAGTTGCCCGGCATGGCGCTGCTGCAGCTGTTCGGCGTCCGGCGTTTCGGCCTGCTGCTGTTCATGTATCTTCAGGCGGCTGAGGCAGCCGTCGAGCCGTTCGTGGCAACGGGTCAGGGCTTCGCCGTTCTGCTGCAGGCGCTGGCGCGCCTCGGCGAGCAACGGGTCATCCATATGCAGCAGCTGGGCGAGGGTGGCGTCGTCCAGCTGCGGATGGCGGGTGCGCCAGCTCGTAAGCTCGGTCGCCAGCGCGTCGCGTTCCTGCTCCAGTTCGGTGTGACGCTGGCGGCAGTTCTGCTGCTCGCCGTGCAGGCGCGTCAGCGCCAGCTGGCCCTCGTTGAGCTGCCGGTCGATTTCTGCCTGGCTTTGGCGGGTGGTCTGGATGGCCATGTCGAGCTGCTGTTGCCAGGTGCTGGCGCTGGTCTGTTCGCCAAGGCTGGTACGCAGCGCCTGCTGGCAGGCCAGCAGCAGCTTCTCGCGCTCGGCGAGTCGTGTACTGCAGCCCGCCTGTTTCTCCTGGCGATGGTGCTGCTGCAACTGCTCATCGCCAAGGCGCTGATCGCACTGGCGCAGTTCCTCAGCCAGTTCGGCCTGCTCCTGCAGCTGCTGCAGGCGGGTGGCGATGCTGGCGTCCAGCTGCATGAAGGTCTGCGCGGGGTTGTCGCGCCAGCGCTGCACCTGCTCGGCCGGCAGCAGTTCGGCGAAGGCTTGCAGCTCTTCGTCAAGCTGGTGGCTATCACGGGCGAGGGCATCGCGCTGGCGGGCGAGCCGCTGGGTCGCCTCGATACAGGCTTCGCGTGCCGCTTGCCAGGCCTGCTGCAGGGTTTCGCTGCGCTGTTGCAGGGCGAGTAGCTGCTGCTGACGCTGGCTGGCGCTGCCGATCTGCTCCTTCAGGGTTGCCAGTTGATCCTCCAGCCACTGCGAACGCTGCGCTTCCGGCTGCTGGAGCAGATGGGCGTGGGCAGGCAGGGTGAGCAGGCGTGGAGCCAGTGCCTGCAATTGAGCGTCGACTTCGCCCTGGCGCTGTTGCGTCTGGCGCAACTGGGTGCTGAGCGCGACGTGGCGATCACGCAGCTCCTGCAGACGCTGATCCTGTGCCTGCAGCGCCTGCTGCGCGCGCGCGGCCTCGCTGTCGTCGTGCCGGTCGAGACTGGCGACCAGCGCATCGGTATGCTGCCAGGGATGTTCATCGCTGCCGCAGACCGGGCAGGGCTCGCCGGGGACCAGCGCCGCGCGCAGCGCCTCGACATTCTCGCTGCGCGCCAGGCGCTGACGTTCGAGCAGCGCGAGGGTGACCCTGAGCGCCTGCTCGGCGATATCGCGTTCGCTGCGGACCTGTTTGCCCAGCGGCACCAGGCTTTCCAGTTCGGCCTGCTGGCGGCGGTGGGCATCGGCCAGCTCGCGCTGGCTGGCGGTGAGCGTGAGCTGCTGTGACCAGAGTTGTTGCAGCGTATCGGTTTCGCGCTCGGCCTGGCGCCATTCGTCGAGTTGGCGATGCAGCCGGGCCAGCTGTTCGGCCAGCCCGACGTCGCTGTCGCGCTCGCCTTGCAGGCTGTCCAGCGCCTCGCGCGCGAGGCTTTGCCGGGTTTCGGCAGCCTTGGCCTGTGCTTCCAGCGCCGGGAGTTCACTCTGGCCCTGTTGCAGGCGCGCGGCCAGTTGCACGGCCTGTTGCAGGCGCGGACGGTAACCGCCCCAGGCTGCACAGAGCGGTTGCAGTGTTGCACTCGCTTCGAGTTGCCGCGTCAGTGTGGCGAGCTGGTCGGCGGCGCGCTGTTGCCGTTCGCCGAGCTGCTTGAGCGTTGCCTCACCGGCGCTGGCCACGGCATCGGCCTGGGCGCTTTCTTCGCGGACCGACGTGAGGTCGGCATTCAGATGGCCGAGGCGTTCCTCTTCGCGGCGTGCCTGGGCCAGCCTGGGCTCGGCATCCTGGCGGGCCTGCTCGGCCGCACGCAGGTGGTTGCCGGCTGTTTCGCATTGGCCCTGCAATTCGTCGAGGCGCTGCTGCAGGGTAGTCGCTTCGCGCTGCAGGCTGTTCAGGCTGGCTGCGGCCTTGCCCAGCAGGGGTTCGAGTTCCTGCTGACGCAGAAAACGATGGCGCTGCGGCGCGAGCCGTTCGAACAGGTCGAGAATGCGCCTGGCCTCGCTCAGGCTTTCGCGCTCGTCTTCGGCGTCCTGCAGCTGCTGGCGGGCGGCGTCGCGCTCGTTTTCCAGGCGCTGCAGTTCGCTGAGCCATTGCCGCTGCGCTTCCAGCTCCTTGAGCTGCTGCTGCAGCTTCTTCAGTTCGTCGAGCTGGGCCTGATGTTCGCGCTCCAGTACGTCACGCTGCTCGGGCTCCAGCGGCTGCAGGCCGCCGGCCTGCTGTTCCAGGCGCGAGAGGTCTTCTTTCGCCTGCTTGGCGGCCTCGAAGGCAGCCTGGCCGAGGCGGCTGTAGAGGCCAGTGTCGGTGAGCTTTTCCAGCAGGGTGCCGCGCTCGTCATCCTTTGCTTTGAGGAAAGCGCTAAATTCACTTTGCGCGAGGAGAACGGCCCTAGTGAACTGGGGCAGGGTCAGGCCCAGGCGCGCTTCCAGCAGTTCCTTGAACTCGCCCTTCTTGCCGCTGGTCAGCAGCGTACCGCTGTCCAGGTCGGTGAGGCTCTGGCTGCTGGCCTGTAGCTTGCCGTTGATCTTCTCCTTGGCGCGCCTGACCTCCCAGCGTGCGCGGTAGCGGTGACCGTCGACTCCGATGAAATCCACCTCGGCGAAACCTGCGCCGCAGCCGCGGCGCAGCAGGTTGCGCTCGTCCGTATTGCCGATCTCGTCGCTGCCGTCGGGGACTTTTCCTTGGGTGGCGACGCCCTCCAGCCGTGGCGTGCTGCCGAACAGAGCCAGGCACAGGGCGTCGAGAATGGTGCTCTTGCCGGCGCCTGTAGGCCCGGTAATGGCGAACAGGCCGGCGCTGGCCAACGGTTCGGCGGTGAAATCGATGACCTGCTCGCCGGCCAGCGATGCCAGGTTCTTCAGACGGATGGCGAGGATTTTCATCGATCGTTCTCCTCACCAGTGAACTCGACCCGCTGCAGCAGCGTGGCGAAATCCTCCAGCGCCTGTTGATCCGCCGGGTTGCCGTACTGCTCTTCCCAGGCGCGGGCGAACAGCTCCTGCGGGCTGATCTGGTCGAGGCCGAGCAGCACCTCCGATTCCGTCTCGCCACGCCGGCCTGCGTATTCGCTGGCGATGCGCACCAGTCGGCAGGCCTTGCCGGTTATCGCGGTTTCGATGCGCTGGCGCAAGTCCGGCAGCGGTTCGTCGAGCTGTACTCGCACCTCCAGCCAGGGCAGGTTGTCGTCGAACAGGCCGGTGGGTGGCAGTGCCTCCAGCTCGGCGATGACTTCGGCCAGCGGCGCACGGCCGATACGGATCATCTCGACTGCGCGCGGCACCGGCAGACTGTCGACCTGTTTCAGTTCCTGGCCATCGAGTTCGACCAGCAGTACCTGATGCGGATAGTTCACCTCGGCGAAGGACAGCGGCAGCGGCGAGCCGCTGTAGCGGATGCGTGCCTGTCCGGCGACCTGCTGCGGCTTGTGCAGATGACCGAGGGCGACATAGGCGACGGACTCGGGAAACAGGCTGGCCGGCAGCGCCTCGGCATTACCGATGACAATGTTGCGCTCGGATTCCTCCGACACCGCGCCACCGGCCATGTGCGCGTGGCTCATGGCGAGCAGCGCCTGGCCTGGCTGGCGCACGGCCTCGGCGGCGGCGATCAGCCGCTCGTGGACCTGGCGGATACCGCCCATATAGTCGTCGCCCAGTTCCATTCCGGTGACTTCGGCCGGGCGCAGGAAGGGCAGGGTCAGGCACCAGGCGGCGGCGTTGCCTTCGGCGTCATGCAGCGGCACCAGCAGCCGCTGGTGGTCCAGCTGGCCGTCGGCAACCCAGCTGATGCGGCCGACGGCATGGGCGTTGAGGCGCTTCATCAGCGGTGCCGGCAGTTCGATGCGTCCGCCCGAGTCGTGGTTGCCGGCGATCATCACGATGTCCAGCCGGGGCAGTTTTTCGTGGGCGCGGACGATGAAGTCGTAAAGGCGTTCCTGGGCCTTGAGCGGCGGGTTCACGGTGTCGAAGACGTCACCGGCGATAAGCAGGGCGTCGGCGCGCTGGGCGACCAGCTGGTCGAGCAGCCAGGCGAGGAAGGCGGCGTGTTCGTGGTCGCGGTCCTGGCCGTGGAGGGTCTGGCCAAGGTGCCAGTCGGAGGTGTGGATCAGGCGCATGGACTCAGGCTCTTTGTTTGCGGGCGCAGGGGTAAATCGCTGTGGGGTTGGGCAACTGCGTCGGGTGTACCGCTTGTGGGAGCAGACTTGACCGCGGAGCTGGTTGATTTTCGAGTTTGCAGGTGGCCGCTGCTTGTCGTGCAGGTTTCGCCCAGCAGGGCGAAACCTGAGCTAAATGCCGAGGAAAGCGCGGCGCACCCATCGTGAGCTCCGTGCCCGCTCTCTTCGCGGTCAAGACCGTTCCCACGCGGGTGCAGCGGCCATTCGCGGTCAAGACCACCTCCACACCCCCTCACGAGTACAGCCACCCCTTCAACGCCTGCAGGTTCCCCACCTGCAACTGCTGCGCCGCCGCATTGGCCTGCACGGTATTCGGGTCGATGCCGAACCGCTGCAGCACGTACTGCACCAGCGCGCCACGGGTCTCGACTGGCAGCTGGCCGTCGACCATGCCGAAGTCCACCTCGATGATCGCCTTCTGCGCCGGGCTCAGTCGTGCATCCGGCTCGATCAGTACGGTAACCGCGGCATTCCACGCGTCGTCCTGCTCGCGGGTGTGCAGGCTGGCGTCCATCAGGTCCGGCTCACCGCGGAAGCGGCTGAGTACGAAGTCGCGGTACTCGCGGTTCTTCTCGCAATAGGCGCGCACGTGCCAGCGCATGCCGGTATAGACCAGCGTATGCGGCGCCATCACGCGGATCTCCACCTCCGGGTTGGCCAGCGAGACGTACTCGCTTTCCAGGCGCAGCCCCTCGCGGCAGGCCTGCAGGAGCGGGCGCAGCACTTCGGGGCGGATGCTGCGGTCCGGCACTTGCAGCACTTCGGTGTGGGCGTAGGCCAGCGCCAGGCCCTCGATGTGCGGGGCGCGGACACGGTTCTGGTCGAGCAGGTGCAGATAGGCGCTGGCGCTGCCGTCGATGAACAGCGGCTGGAATGCCCTGGTCGGCTTGTAGCCCTTCAGGTGGCGGTCATAGGTCAGGTTCTTCGGCGCATGCTCGTTGAGGTAGGTATTGATATCCTTCGACGCTTGCTGGCGGCTGATGCCGAAACTTTGCATCAAGTGACCGGTGGTCAGGCGGCCCTCCCACCAGGCGATGGTTTCGATCAGGCGGTAGCGCAGTGCCAGGTCCCAGCGTATCTGGCTGATCGATTGCTTGCGTTTCATCAGGGTGCACCTGTGCGCAGGAGCTGCATGACTATGTCGAGCACATCGACGTGTCGTGCAACGCTACATATGTTCCCGCTGTGATACAACTCGTGCGACGCGATGGCGGATCGACATCGACCTGGGGGCAATGCCCAGCCGATAGGCGCTGGCGGGGCAAATGACGATGTTGCGCTTTGCCTGGTTGGCGTACGCCAGGGACGACCCTGGATGACGGGTGTTTTTCACGCTTTGCCGAGCGGTGCATGGTTCCCGATGGACGGCTGGAATCTACGAGCGATGGGCCGGGTCCCTTGTTTCAGACCATCACTAGAGCTGCCCATGAAGACTCTGTCCCGTTATCTGGCTGACACCTTCACCTCGCAATACCGCACGCGTGTCGAGCCGCAGGAAGATGGCCGGCTGGTGGTGCATGTCGGCTATCCGATCAATGGCACCCATGCCACGCGGATCATGGCCGGCTACCAGGTGCAGAACACGCTGCTCGTGGAAACCATTCTGGAAGACATGCGTAACGAACTGGCCCGCCCGCATTGACGTCGCTCAGCGCGCCGCGGGCAGGTCGATGCTCACGCGCAACCCGCCCAACGGGCTTTCCTCGAGTTTCCACTCGCCACGCCAGGCGCTCAGGATATCGCTGACGATGCCCAGCCCCAAGCCGTGACCCTCGGCTGTCTCGTCCAGACGGATACCGCGACTGATCACCTTTTCCCGCTGCTGTGGCGCGATACCGGGGCCGTCATCGTCGACCCGCAGGGTGAAGCCGTCGCTGCGGCGTTCGATGGTCAGCACGACCTGGTGCTTCGCCCACTTGCAGGCGTTGTCCAGCAGATTGCCCAGCAGCTCCAGCATGTCTTCGCGGTCACGCGGCAGGCGGCATCGGGGCGGCGCATGCCAGCTCAGCTCGAGCCCGCTGCGGTGGATCATCGCCAGTGTCTCGAGCAGTGCCGGCAATTCGGTGTCGCAGTCGAAATGCGCGCCGGGCACGTCGCCGGCCAGGCGTGCACGGCCCAGTTCGCGGCTGATGCGCTGTTGAATCTGGTTCAACTGTTCGCGCAGGCTCGCCTGCAGTTCCGGGTGGGCGCTCAGCTCGTCGCGCTGGATCAGGCTGCCCAGCACGGCCAGTGGCGTCTTCAGCGCATGGCCGAGATTGCCCAGCGCATGTCGTGAGCGTTGCAGGGTCTCGTCGGTATGTGTCAGCAGGCGGTTGATCTGTTCCACCAGCGGCTGCAGTTCCTGCGGCGCCTGCTGGTCGAGCTGCTGGCGCTGGCCCTGTTGCAGCTGAACGATCTGCTGGCGGGCGCGCTCCAGCGGCCTCAGCGCCAGGCCCATTGCGTAACGCTGCAGCAGCAAAAGCGCGAGCAGGGCGAAACCGACCAGACCCAGGCCGCTCAGCCGCACTCGGGCGAAACTGTCGAGGATCGGCGTGTAGTCCTGGGCCACGCTGATGATGATCGGCTGGCCGTCGCGTTGGTATTCGGCGCGGTAGCCCAGCAGGTGCTGCCCCTGTGGGCCGTCCAGCAACTCGTCGGCCAGCCCCGGCTGTTGCGGCCATTGCGGGGTCGCGTCCCACAGCGAGCGCGAGCGCCAGGTCCGTCCGGGGAGCTCGATCTTGAAGTAGTGACCGGAGAACGGACGCTGGTAGCGCGGGTTGAGGCGCTGAAGATCCAGCTTGTCGCCAGACGAGCCTTTGACCACCGCAATCAGCAGCCCCTCGGTTTCCTCTCGCAGATCGGTTTCCAGGCTGCGTCTTAGACTCGCCTCGAACAGCCAGAGGCTGGTCTGCACCAGCACCAGTGCCACCACCAGCAGGGTCGCGATCAGCGCCAGGCTCAGGCTGCGCTGGATGGATTTCACGGCTGGTTGCCGAAGCGATAGCCCTGACCGCGGCGGGTTTCGATCAGTTCGCGGCCGAGCTTGCCGCGCAGGCGATTGACATGCACCTCGATGACGTTCGAGTCGCGCTCGGTTTCAGCGTCGTACAGATGCTCGGTCAGCTGGGTCTTCGACAGCAACTGCCCCGGATGCAGCATGAAGTAGCGCAGCAGGCGGAATTCACCGGCGGTAAGCGCTATTTCCTGACCATCCTTGCGGCAGCTCTGGCGCGATTCGTCCAGTTCCAGGCCGCCTGCCTGCAGCAATGGCTGGTTGGCCAGGCCGTGGGCGCGCCGCAGCAGCGCCTGGATGCGCAGCTGCAATTCTTCGGGGTGAAAGGGTTTGGTCAGGTAGTCATCGGCGCCGGCCTTGAGGCCGTCGATGCGTTCGGCCCAGGAGCCGCGTGCGGTAAGAATCAGCACCGGTGTGCTGACCCCGGCGGCGCGCCAGGCGCGCAGCACTTCCAGCCCCGGTTTGCCAGGCAGGCCGAGGTCGAGAATGATCAGGTCGTAGGGCTCGCTGACGCCCTGGTATTCGGCGTCGCGACCATCGGCCAGCCAGTCGGTGGCGTAGCCGTGACGGCCGAGACCGCTCATCAGTTCGTCGGCCAGGGGAACGTTGTCTTCGACCAGGAGCAGGCGCATCAGTCTTCTTCATCCTTGAGCAGGCGCCCGTCGCGGGCATCCAGTTCCAGTTCGCGGGCGACGCCCTCGGTCGTGAGCAATTCGATTTCGTAAACGTAGATGTCGTCTTCTTCCTCCAGCTCGGCTTCCAGCAGGCTGGCCCCCGGATAACGTTCCAGGGCGCGCTGCAGCAAGGTTTCCAGCGGCATGATGAGGCCCTCGCGGCGCAGCCGCAGGGCCTCGTCCTGATCCAGGTCGCGGCTCACCGCCGGGGTGGCGGCAAGCAGCAGGGTCAGTGGAAGCGTTACGAGAAGGGGGGCACGCATGGGTGGCCTCAGTCGTCCTGATGATCCTTCAGCACTTCGCCGGTCTTGGCGTCGAGCTCCAGGTCCCATTGCACACCTTTGTCGTCGCGCAATTCAAGCTGGTAGATATAGCGGCCGTATTCTTCTTCCAGCTCGGACTCTTCGACGGTCGCGCCGGGATGCTTGGCCAGAGCGGCTTCGTTGAGTTTCTCGAACGACTGGATGGTGCCGGCATCACGCAGGCGCAGCGCTTCGTCCGGCCCGATGTCCTTGGCCAGGGCCAGGTTGGCGCCCAGGGCGAGGGTGGCGGCGGTGAACAGCGTAGTCAGGGTTTTCATGGTGTTGATTTCCTGTGGTTGGTTTCGACGGTTCACAGGTTACGAGGCCCGGCTTAAACGAAACTGAATGCGCTGCGCCACGCCGAATGCATCATTCGGGCGAGGGCGGACGCCTGTGCGGCGGCTAAGCTTCGCTGCATCGTTCATTCGCAGCCGGTCGAACCGCGGGGATGCCATGAAAATCCTTATCGCTGTGCTCGTTGCAGTGCTCTGGGCGGCTGCTTCCTCCCTGGCCGAAGATCTTCTCAAACCCACCACCACGCCGCCGCCGGTGGACGAGGTTTCGCCCGGCGATGGCCTTGAAGCCGAGGCGGCCTTCGACGCCACCGGGGTGATCCGCGCCATCGACGTGCAGCAGGGGCGGGTCACCATCGCCCACGGTCCGGTGCCGGCGCTGAAATGGCCGGCCATGGTCATGCCGTTCAAGGCGAGTCGGCAGCAACTCGCTGGCCTGGCGGTCGGCGACGCAGTGGATTTCCGCTTCACCGATGGCGAGATGGACCCGCGCATCGTCGTCATTCGCCGCCGCTGACCGGACACGCGCAGGTGCTGAACCAATCGCGCGTCGCTGCGCTCGAAATCAGGGCAGGGCCATCGCCATGGCTCGACCCGATTGGTTCACAGAAGGAAAGCCGAGATGTACAACAAGACACTGACCGCCGCACTCGCTGTTGCAGTCCTGGTCTCCGGTGCTGCCATTGCCGCCGACAAGCCGGGTGCCGACTGGATCAGCCTCGAACAGGCCGTGGAGAAGGCCAGGGCCGCCGGCTATACCGAGTTGCACGGCATCGAGGCCGATGGAGACGGCTGGGAAGGCGAGGGCATGAAGCAGGATGGCAAGAAGTATGAGTTCAAGGTCGACGGCCGCACCGGCGAAGTGGTCAGGGACAAGGAAGACTGAACACCGCTCTGCCACCATGCGCTGGTCGCGCCCTGTGGCCAGCGCACGCTTTGCGCACTGAGCGAGTATCATCGGCGGCCCAGCCTGTCCGCGCGCTTCGCATCATGTCCGCTCCGAGTCCCCGTCCCAGCACCCTGCACCTGCCTCCCGGCGACTGGTCGAGCGTACTCGACTGCCTGTGCGCTCGGTTTCCGGCAATCGACCGTGCCACCTGGCTCGAGCGCATGGCCCGCGGGCGGGTGCTCGATGCGGACATGGTGCCGATCGATGCTAACCAGCCGTACCGGGTCGGCATGCGCGTGCATTACTTTCGCGAGGTGCCGGACGAGACGCCGGTGCCGTTCGAGGAGCGCATCCTGCATGTCGACGAGCATCTGGTGGTGGCGGACAAGCCACATTTTCTTTCCGTGATGCCGGCTGGCGAGTATGTCAACGAAACCCTGCTGGCGCGGCTGTGCAAGCGGCTGGGCAACACCGATCTGGTGCCCATTCATCGCATTGACCGCCTCACCGCGGGCCTGGTGCTGTTCTCGGCCAATCGGGAAAGCCGCGGCGCATACCAGGCGCTGTTCCGCCAGCGCGAGATCGCCAAGCGCTACGAAGCGATCTGCCCGGCGCTGCCGCACCTCGACTTTCCGCTGCGCCGAAGTCTTTGCATGGTCCCGGCTGAGCCGTTCTTCCTGATGCGCGAAGGCGAGGGCGAGCCGAACAGCGAGACGCTGATCGAGGTGCTCGAGCGGCGTGGCGACCTGTGGCGCTACGGGCTTTCCCCCATCAGTGGCAAAAAACACCAGCTACGCCTGCACATGGCCACCCTCGGCGCCGGTATCTGCAACGACCCGTTCTATCCCGAGCTGCTCGAGCGCCGCGAGCGTGAGGCCGACGACTACGCGCGGCCACTCAAGCTGCTGGCGCGCGGCTTGCGCTTTCGCGATCCTGTGAGCGGGGCGCTGCGCGAATTCGAGAGCACACTGCAACTGGACTGGTAACGGCGGGCGCACCTTCGCGGCGTTGGCGAGTCTCAAGTCGAAGACAGGCCAGCTATTGGTGCAGCCAATGCCCGAAGGTCCTTCCATCGTCATCCTGCGTGAAGAAGCGGCGGCGTTCGCCGGGCGCAGCATCGAGCGTGCCGAGGGCAGCGCCAAGATCGACACGTCCCGGCTGGCCGGCCAGGTGGTACGTGGCTGCCACAGCTGGGGCAAGCATTTCCTGATCGAGCTGGAGGACGTCTCCGTCCGCATCCATCTGCTGCTGTTCGGCAGCTACCGCATCAATGAGCGCAAGGACGCCGTAGCGCGGCTGAGCCTGGGCTTTGCCAACGGCGAGCTGAACTTCTACGCCTGCTCGGTGCAGTTGATCGAAGGGCCGCTGGATGCGACGTACGACTGGAGCATGGACCTGATGAGCGACGCCTGGAGTCCGCGTACCACGCTCAGGCGTCTGCGCGAGCGGCCACGGTTGTTGGTCTGCGATGCGCTGCTCGACCAGACGCTGTTCGCCGGCTCCGGCAACATCATCAAGAACGAGGTGCTCTATCGCATTCGCGTCCATCCGCTGTCGCTGATCGGCGAACTCTCGGCGGCCAAGCTGCGCGAGCTGGTCCGAGAGGCACGCACCTACAGCTTCGAGTTTCTCGAATGGAAGCGCGCCGGTGTGCTCAAGGCGCACTGGCTGGCCCACGGCAAGACCACCTGCGTGCGCTGCCGGATTCCGCTGGTCAAGGCCAAGGCGCTGGGGCGCAGTCGGCGAAGGGCGTTCTTTTGCGAGCGATGCCAGAAGCGCTACGGCGAAGCGGCGCTGGATAACGTCGAGGCGCCGTGCATCGCCGAGGAAGGCCAGGGGCAGGGAGATGACCGGCAAGAAACCGGCGACAGCTCACCCGGTTGAAGGCGACGTCCTGGCGCATACGGGCCCTGCTCCGAGCGCCTGCATCGCCGCTATCGCGCGGCCCAGCCGCCATCCATGTTCCAGGCGGCGCCGCGCACCTGGTCGCCGGCTTCGCTGCAGAGGAACAGTGCCATCGCCCCCAGTTGTGCGGGGGTGACGAAGTCCAGCGAGGGTTGCTTCTCCGCCAGCAGTTCGTGGCGCGCACGCTGCTCGTCGCCGTCCTGTCGCGCGCGCTCGTCGATCTGCTGCTGTACCAGCGGCGTCAGCACCCAGCCAGGGCAGATGGCATTGCAGGTGATCGGCGTGGTGGCGGTTTCCAGCGCCACCACCTTGGTCAGTCCGACCAGGCCGTGCTTGGCGGCGACGTAGGCGGATTTCTGCTCCGAGCCCACCAGCCCGTGAACCGAGGCGACGTTGATGATCCGCCCCCAGCCGCGCTGGCGCATGCCGGGCAGGGCCAGGCGAATGGTGTGGAACGCCGAGGACAGGTTGATGGCGATGATGGCGTCCCAGCGCTCCGGCGGAAACTCCTCCACCGGCGCCACGTGCTGGATGCCGGCATTATTGACCAGGATGTCGACGCCACCGAACTCGCGTTCGGCGTAGGCGAACAGCTCGGCGATCTGCCCGGGATCGGAAACGTCCGCACCATGATGACCGACCTTGCGGCCGTGCCGGCCGACTTCGGCCTGCGCTGCCGATGCGTCGCCGAAACCGTTGAGGATCAGGTCGGCGCCGGCCTCGGCCAGCTTCAGTGCGATGCCCAGCCCGATGCCGCTGGTGGAGCCGGTGACCAGTGCGGTCTTGCCTGTGAGGTTCATGGGTTTCTCCCGCTTGGCGCCCGCCCGGGGCGGCGCCTTGGTTTTTTTGTGGACGGAAGGCACTCGCTGACGGCGTGGCGTTCGCCTGTGTCGCGCGCGGCACGAGCCGACTCGCGAGCCCGAGGCGCGCACGTATCAGACGATGCCGGTAGCGTAGTACACGCCGATCACGAAGAAGGCCGCGGCCGTGGCGATCAGGGTGATGGCGAAGATGTCCTTGTAGGATTCGCGGTGGGTCAGCCCGGTGACCGCCAGCAACGTGATCACCGCGCCGTTGTGCGGCAGGGTGTCGAGCCCGCCGGAGGCCATCGAGGCGACCCGGTGCAGCACTTCCAGCGGAATCTGCGCGGCGTTGGCGGCAGCGACGAAGCTGTCGGCCATCGCCGCCAGGGCGATGCTCATGCCGCCGGAGGCCGAGCCGGTGATGCCGGCCAGCAGGTTGACGGTGATGGCTTCGTTGATCAGCGGATTGGGAATCGCCGAGAGCGCATCGGCGACCACGATGAAGCCCGGCAGCGAGGCGATCACCGCGCCGAAGCCGAATTCCGACGCGGTGTTCATTGCCGCCAGCAGCGAGCCACCGACCGCCGTGCGGCTGCCCTCGGCCAGCTTGCCGCGCAGGGTGCCGAAGCTGGTCGCCAGCACCAGCGCGATGCCCAGCAGCAGTGCTGCCTCCACCGCCCAGATCGCGGTGAGCTTGCCCACCTCGGTGACCAGCGGGGCGCTCATGCCCGGCAGTTGCAGCGTGTGGCTGGTGCCGTAGAACTCGGGAATCCAGCGGGTGAACAGGAGGTTGGCGACCAGCACCAGCAGCAGCGGTGACAGCGCCAACCAGGGGTTGGGCTGGGCGATATCGGCTGGCGTTTCCGGCTCGTTGCGCAGGTTGGTACCGTAGCCTTCGCCGGCGGCGATGGCCTTGCCGAGCTGCCACTTGAGATAGAGCATGCCCAGGCCGAAGACGAAGAGGGTGCCGATCAGGCCGAGCCAGGGCGCGGCCCAGGTGGTGGTGTTGAAGAAGGTGGTGGGGATGATGTTCTGGATCTGCGGCGTGCCGGGAATGGCGGTCATGGTGAAGGTGAACGCGCCGAGGGCGATGGTCGCCGGGATCAGCCGCTTGGGCATGTTGCTCTGGCGGAACATCTCCGCGGCGAACGGGTATACGGCGAACACCACGACGAACAGCGACACGCCGCCGTAGGTCAGCAACGCGCAGACCAGCACGATCACCAGCATCGCCTGGCTGGTGCCGAGCAGGCGGATCGCCGCGGCGACGATGGAGCGCGAAAAGCCGGACATCTCGATCAGCTTGCCGAACACCGCGCCGAGCAGGAATACCGGGAAGTACAGCTTGATGAAGCCGACCATCTTCTCCATGAAGATGCCGGTGAAGGCGGGGGCCACGGCCGACGGATCGGTGAGCAGCACCGCACCCATCGCGGCGATGGGGGCAAAGAGGATGACACTGTAGCCGCGGTAGGCGGCGAGCATCAGCAGGGCCAATGCAGCAAGGGCGATGACGACGCTCATCGGGACGATCTCCTGGCCCCGCGCGGCACGACCGAAAGCTGCCGAGGGCGTTCGGGGACTCGCTGCTGCACGGCAGGCACATTGTTTTTCTTGTTTCGGCTGCGGACAGTGCCGCACGGTGATTTAGCGAGTTCCGTGCCAGTTACGCAACTATCTGAATCAAAAGGATTTTATTTAACGTGTCCAGATTCGTGGATGGCGCATGTGTCCGACTATGTGGACATCGCTGTCCAGTAATCCAGACATCATGCGGTCTGGAATGCGCCAGCATCGCTACTGCGGTGCACATCGGGCCCTGCCGGGTTGGAAAGGGCGAACGGCGAGCAATGCCGGCGTGCAGCCGCCGGCTACCGGCTGCGGCTATTCTGTTGAGCCCGTCGGGGTTCGCCCTGGTTTTCGCCATTTTTGCGCCGGTTGGCGTGGGGGCTGTTCCGTTGCGCTTAATCTGGAGGTGGGTCGATGCGAGTTGTCCTTTTGCTGTCACTGGTGGCTGTCGCGATCCCGGCCCAGGCGGCCGAGCCGCTGCTGCTGCGCATGGGTGAGCATCGGCTGACGGCCGAATATGCGACTACTGCCGATCAGCGCCAGCTTGGCCTCATGTGGCGTACCGAGTTGGCTGCCGACAGCGGCATGCTGTTCCGCTTCGGCGAGGTACGCCGACACTGCCTGTGGATGAAAGACACGCCGCTGCCGTTGTCGGCGGCATTTCTCGATGAGGGCGGGGTGATTGTCGATGTCATCGACCTGGAGCCGCTGAGCACCGAGATTCGTTGTTCGCAGCGGCCCGCGCGTTATGCGCTGGAGGTGAACCAGGGCTGGTTCGACAAGCGGGATATAGGACGAGGTGCGCGGCTGGAGGGAATACCGGAGTAACTTGGACAACGGCTTTGCCTTGCTCCACCGGTTTGGTCGAGGGGACGGGATGGGTAGTTGTCTGGGGTATCTGCGGGGTGCTGGGGGAACGCGTGGAAAATGCTTCGCAGTTTTCCACCCTACGCGTTTGCGGGTAACGCGTGGAAAGTGACGTGTCGATCCCGCAGGCGCGCCATCGCCGCGTAGGGTGGATAACGGCTCCGCCTTATCCACCAGCTGGCGCGAAGCCCACCGTGGTCACGAGCCTCAATCCAGCGGCAACTCCGTTGTCCGCTTCACCTCGCTCATGGCGATGTGCGAATGCGCCTCCTGCACGTGCGGCCGTTGCAGCAGGTGGTCACGCAGGAAGCGCTCATAACTGTCGATGTCCCTGGTCACCACCTTGAGCAGATAGTCCGACTCGCCGGCCATGGTGTGGCATTCGAGCACTTCGGGGTAGCCCACCACTGCCCGCTCGAACTCGTCGAGATTGCTGCGCCCGTGTGCCGAGAGCTTGATGTTGACGAACACCGTCATGTTCAGCCCGAGCTTCTTCGGGTTGAGCAGGGCGACCTTGCGCTCGATCAGCCCGTCTTCCTGCATGCGGTGAATGCGCCGCCAGCAGGGCGATTGCGACAGTTCGACCTTTTCGGCGATCTCCGCCGCGGACAGATCGGCGTTGTGCTGCAGCAGCAGAAGGATCTTGCGGTCGATGCTGCTCAGTGGCGGCGTCTGCATGGTTGTTCCCGTCTTCTTGTCATTCGTGAATGGTTCATGCACGCAAGTGCTGTTCTACCGCAAAAGTAGAAAGAAAATCTCTCCCCGTCACGGCCAGACTCTTAATCGACACGCGACAGCGGGGCGATCCCCTGCTGATCGCTGGCGTGGAGAGACGGCGTGCGGTTTCTCCATGACTCCGATAACAACAAATCAGGAGCGCCCCATGTCTCTGGCCGAGATCCGTCTGGACGACAAGTACCGGCTTGCAACCGGTCATCTGTACCTCACCGGCACCCAGGCGCTGACCCGCTTGCCGATGTTGCAGCATCAGCGTGACCAGGCCCGTGGTTTGAATACCGGTGGCTTCATCTCCGGCTATCGCGGCTCGCCACTGGGCGGGCTGGACAAGAGCCTCTGGGAAGCCCGCGACTACCTCAAGCAACACGCCATCCACTTCCAGCCGGGCGTCAACGAAGAGTTGGCCGCCACCGCGGTGTGGGGCAGCCAGCAGACCAACCTGTTCCCCGGCGCCAAATACGACGGCGTGTTCGCCATGTGGTACGGCAAGGGGCCGGGCGTCGACCGTGCCGGCGATGTGTTCAAGCATGCGAATGCGGCGGGCGTCTCGCCCCATGGCGGTGTGTTGTTGCTGGCCGGCGATGACCACGGCTGCAAATCCTCGACGCTGCCGCACCAGAGCGAGCATGCCTTCATCGCCGCCTCGATCCCGGTGCTGAACCCGGCCAACGTCCAGGAGATCCTCGACTACGGCATCATCGGCTGGGAGCTGTCGCGCTACTCCGGCTGCTGGGTCGCGCTCAAGACCATCGCCGAAAACGTCGACTCCTCGGCCGTGGTGGAAGTCGATCCGCTGCGCATGCAGACGCGTATCCCGGACGATTTCGAGCTTCCCGAGGACGGCGTGCACATCCGCTGGCCGGACCCGCCACTGGCACAGGAAAAACGCCTCAACCTGTACAAGATCTACGCCGCGCGTGCCTTCGCCCGGGCCAACAACCTGAACCGGGTGATGCTCGATTCGCCCAACCCGCGCCTGGGCATCATCACCACCGGCAAGTCCTATCTCGATGTGCGCCAGGCGCTGGATGACCTGGGCCTTGATGAAGCGCTGTGCGCCCGGGTCGGTCTGCGCGTGCTCAAGGTCGGCATGAGCTGGCCGCTGGAGCCGGTCTCGGTGCACGAGTTCGCCCAGGGGCTGGACGAGATTCTGGTGGTCGAGGAGAAGCGCAGCATCCTCGAGGACCAGCTCACCGGGCAGCTCTACAACTGGCCGGTGGACAAGCGCCCGCGGGTGGTTGGCGAGTTCGACGAGCAGGGCAGCTCGCTGCTGCCGAACCTCTCCGAACTGACCCCGGCGATGATTGCCCGGGTGATCGCCAAGCGCCTCGCGCCGATCTACACCAGCGACAGCATCCAGGCTCGCCTGGCCTTCCTCGACGCCAAGGAAAAGGCCCTGGCCGCGCGCAGCTACAGCACCGTGCGCACGCCGCACTACTGCTCAGGCTGCCCGCACAACAGCTCGACCAAGGTGCCCGAGGGCAGCCGCGCCTCGGCCGGCATCGGCTGTCACTACATGGTGCAGTGGATGGACCGGCGCACCGAGACCTTCACCCAGATGGGCGGCGAGGGCGTCAACTGGATCGGCCAGGCGCCGTTCACCGATACCCCGCACATGTTCCAGAACCTCGGCGACGGCACCTACTTCCACTCCGGCAGCCTGGCCGTGCGTGCGGCAGTGGCGGCCGGGGTCAATATCACCTTCAAGATCCTCTATAACGATGCGGTGGCCATGACGGGCGGCCAGCCCATCGACGGCGAGCTGCGCGTCGACCAGCTCAGCCGCCAGATCGCAGACGAAGGCGTCAAACGCATCGCCCTGGTCAGCGACGAGCCGGACAAGTACCCGAGCCGCGATACCTTTGCGCCGATCACCAGCTTCCACCACCGCCGCGAACTGGATGCGGTGCAGCGCGAGCTGCGCGAGTTCAAGGGCGTCTCGGTGATCATCTACGACCAGACCTGTGCCACCGAGAAGCGTCGTCGGCGCAAGCGCGGCAAGCTGGAAGACCCGGCCAAGCGCGCCTTCATCAACCCGGCGGTGTGCGAGGGCTGTGGCGACTGCGGCGAGAAGTCCAACTGCCTGGCCGTGCTGCCGCTGGAAACCGAGCTGGGGCGCAAGCGCGAGATCGACCAGAACGCCTGCAACAAGGATTTCTCCTGCGTCGAGGGTTTCTGCCCGAGCTTCGTCACCGTGCATGGCGGCGGGCTGCGCAAGCCCGAGGCTGTAGCTGGCGGGATCGAAGCGGCGACGTTGCCCGAGCCCCGGCATCCTTCGCTGGAGCGGCCGTGGAACGTGCTGATCCCCGGCGTTGGCGGCAGTGGCGTGACCACCCTTGGCGCGCTGCTCGGCATGGCCGCGCACCTGGAAGGCAAGGGCTGCACCGTGCTCGACCAGGCCGGCCTGGCGCAGAAGTTCGGCCCGGTGACCACCCACGTGCGCATCGCTGCGAGGCAGAGCGATATCTACGCCGTGCGCATCGCCGCAGGCGAAGCCGACCTGCTACTCGGCTGCGATCTGGTGGTGGCGGCCGGTGATGAATCGCTGACCCGCCTCAACGAGCGGATCAGCAACGCCGTGGTGAACAGCCACGAGTCCGCCACCGCCGAGTTCACCCGCAACCCCGATGCCCAGGTGCCCGGCGCGGCGATGCGTCAGGCCATCAGCGACGCGGTCGGCGCTGACAAGACCCATTTCGTCGATGCCACCCGCCTGGCCACGCGGCTCCTGGGCGACAGCATCGCCACCAACCTGTTCCTGCTCGGCTTCGCCTATCAGCAGGGGCTTTTGCCGATCAGCGCCGAGGCCATCGAGAAGGCCATCGAACTCAACGGCGTGTCGGCCAAGCTCAACCTGCAAGCCTTCCGCTGGGGCCGCCGCGCGGTGCTCGAACGCGAGGCCGTGGAGCAACTGGCGCGCCCGGTTGAGGCCGCCGGGTCTAGCCTGGCCGGACCGATTTGCAAGACCCTGGAAGAGATCGTCGACTGGCGCGTGGACTTCCTCACCCGCTACCAGAACGCCGGGCTGGCGCGCCGCTATCGCCAGCGGGTCGAGCGGGTGCGTGAGGCCGATAGCGCCGATGATCTGGCGCTGTCCAAGGCCGTCGCCCGCTACTACTTCAAGCTCTTGGCCTACAAGGACGAGTACGAGGTGGCGCGCCTCTACAGCGAGCCGGAGTTCCGCCAGCAGCTCGAGGCGCAGTTCGAGGGCGACTACCGGTTGCAGTTCCACCTCGCCCCGGCCTGGCTGGCCAAGCGTGACCCCGTCACCGGCGAGCCGCGCAAGCGCGAGCTGGGGCCGTGGATGCTCAATGTGTTCGGCGTGCTGGCCAAGTTGCGCTTCCTGCGCGGCACGCCGCTCGATCCGTTCGGTTATGGCCACGACCGCCGCGTCGAGCGCCAGCTGATCAGCGAGTACGAGAACACCGTGGACGAGCTGCTGGCCCAGCTCAAGCCGACCAACTACCGCACCGCCGTGGCCATCGCCGCGCTGCCGGAACAGATCCGCGGCTACGGCCCGGTGAAGGAGCGCTCCATCGCCAAGGCCCGCCAGCAGGAGAAGCTGCTGCGGGACCAATTGGCCAAAGGCGACGAGGTGCAGAGCGTGCGGCTGTTCCAGCCGGCGGCGTAGCTGGCGCAGCTCGGCGGGCGCAGGGCTCGGTTGCCCGGGGCTGCTCCTGGTGGGCTGAAGCCCACCCTACGAAATGCAGCCTCGTGCTCTCGTAGGGTGGGCCTCAGCCCACCGCCAGGGCGCGCCGCCCGGGCCGGGCTGACACTCGATAAGAAGGCCCTGCCCATGGCAGGCCACCAGACCAACAGGAACGAGGTAAGCCAAATGTCCGTCTTCGCTCATCCCGACTTCGATCGCCACGAACAGGTGGTCTTCTGCCATGACCAGGCGTCGGGCCTGAAAGCCATCATCGCCATCCACGACACACGCCTCGGTCCGGCGCTGGGCGGTTGCCGGATGTTTCCCTATGCCAGCGACGATGACGCCCTGCGCGATGTGCTGCGTCTGTCGCGCGGGATGACGCTGAAATCCTCGCTGGCCGGCCTCAGGCTCGGTGGCGGCAAGGCGGTGATCATCGGCGACCCGCATTCCGGCAAGAGCCAGGCGCTGTTGCACGCCATGGGTGACTTCGTCGACAGCCTCGGCGGGCGCTACATCACCGCTGCCGATTCGGGCACCGGTGATGCCGAGATGCAGGCCTTCGCCCAGCGCACCCGGCATGTCATCGGTGCCACGCCGCGCACGACCCTCGACGGCAGCATTGCCAGCGGCGACCCGTCGCCGTCCACGGCCCAGGGCGTATTCGTCGGCCTGCGCGAAGCGGTGCGTCAGCGCCTCGGTCGTGACGATCTGACCGGATTGAAAGTAGCGATCCAGGGAGTCGGCCATGTCGGCCTGGGCCTGGCGCGTAAGCTCAAGGCGGCCGGCGCCCGGTTGTGGGTGGCCGACGTGTTCGATGCCAATCTGCGGCAGGCGACGGATGAGCTGGGTGCCCAAGTGGTCCGCCCCCAGGATATCTACGGCCTCGATGTGGATGTGTTCGCGCCCTGCGCCATGGGCGGCATTCTCAACGAGCAGACCCTGGAAGTGCTGCGCGCGCCGGTGATCGCCGGGGCAGCGAACAACCAGTTGGCCACGCCGGCGATCGGTGTCGAGCTACAGCGGCGCAACCAGCTCTATGCGCCGGACTACGCAATCAACGCCGGCGGCATCATCGATGTCTACTACCAGCGCTGCGGTGGCAGCGCCGCGCAGATCAATACCCACGTGAACGCCATCGGCGAAACCCTGCGCGAGATCTTCACCCGCAGCCTCGCCAGCGGCGAGCCGACCTCGGTGATCGCCGACCGCCTGGCGCTGGAACGCCTGCAGGCCGGCGGCGAGTCGCGGCCCGAAGCGTTCCAGCGCCAGGCTTCCTGACAGGCGCCGGCAGCCGCGCGGGCAAGGCTTCGCCTGCGCAGGTGATCGATGTCTTTGCTCGTAGTGTGAAAAACGCGCGAAGCGCTTTTCCAGCGCCGCCGGCCAGCAGCAGACGAAGCTCAGGCCGAACAGGCTCGGCCCTACGGTTTGGCGGCGGGCCCGGAAGCACCACCTGTAGGGCCGAATTCATCCGGCCGTTCGAAGACTGCGGCACCCTGCCGCACCGGGTTGTCAGTTTTTCGTTACGCCTGGCAAGCCGCCGAGCCAGGCGCTTGGCCGCAAATGGTGCTGTAAGGAAAAGCTGACAGACAACCCCGGTGTCATCGACCTGGCGCGCTCCTGAACGGGATTGTTCGCCGCCCTGTGCTGGAGTGTGATGAACGCAGCCAAGCCGTGCAACGGCAGTCCTCACAACAATAATCAGGAGGCGAGATGAACGCCGTGAACAAGATCGAGCAGCACAACCCCATCGGTACCGACGGCTTCGAGTTCGTCGAATTCACCGCGCCGAATGTCGAAGGCATCGAACAGCTGCGTACGCTGTTCACCCAGATGGGCTTCACCGAAACCGCCAAGCACCGCTCCAAGGCGGTCTGGCTGTTCCAGCAGCACGACATCAACATCGTGCTCAACGGCAGCCCCACCGGGCATGTGCGCGCCTTCGCCGAGAAGCACGGCCCGAGCGCCTGCGCCATGGCCTTCCGGGTGAAGAATGCCGCGCAGGCCGCCGCCTACGTCGAATCCCAGGGCGCCAGGCTGGTCGGCAGCCACGCCAACTTCGGCGAGCTGAACATCCCCTGCGTCGAAGGCATCGGCGGCTCGCTGTTGTATCTCGTCGACCGCTACGGTGACAAGAGCATCTACGACGTCGACTTCGAGTACATCGAAGGGCGCACGCCGAACGACAACGCCGTCGGCCTGATGTGCATCGACCACCTGACCCACAACGTCATGCGTGGGCAGATGGATGTCTGGTCCGGCTTCTACGAGCGCATCGCCAACTTCCGCGAGATTCGCTACTTCGACATCGAAGGCAAGCTCACCGGCCTGTTCTCCCGTGCCATGACCGCGCCCTGCGGCAAGATCCGCATCCCGATCAACGAGTCGGCCGACGACAAGTCGCAGATCGAGGAATTCATCCGCGAGTACCACGGCGAGGGCATCCAGCACATCGCGCTGTCCACCGACGACATCTACGAGACCGTCCGCCGCCTGCGTGCCAACGGTGTGGACTTCATGACCACCCCGGATACCTACTACGAGAAGGTCGACAGCCGCGTGCCGGGGCATGGCGAGCCACTCGACCAGCTGCGCGAGCTGAGCCTGCTGATCGATGGCGCGCCGGGCGTCGGTACGTCGGGCGATGACGGCATCCTCCTGCAGATCTTCACCAACACGGTGATCGGCCCGATCTTCTTCGAGATCATCCAGCGCAAGGGCAACCAGGGCTTCGGCGAAGGCAACTTCAAGGCGCTGTTCGAATCCATCGAGGAAGACCAACTGCGCCGCGGCGTGATCAAGGCGGGCGAGTAAGGCCGCGCGAGGACCGTGGGGTGGAAGACTGTGGAGCATCTTCCACGCGTCCGTGTCGGGCCGACCAACGCGTGGATGTGCTTCGCGACATCCACCCTACGCATCGGCAGCCACGGCAGCGCCATTCAGATCACGCGGTATCACGAGGAGAGCCACATGAGCCGCAACTGGATCAGTTTCCCCATCCGCGAGGGTGAGAGTTCGCGTCAGGCGCACTGCGATTTTCCGCAGGGCACCTACGAGCGCGAAATGGGCCGCGAAGGCTTCTTCGGCCCGGCTTCGCACCTGCATCACAAGCATCCGCCGACCGGCTGGATCGACTGGGAAGGCCCGCTGCGCCCGCACGCCTTCAACTTCAATCACATCCCCAGCGAAGGCGACTGCCCGCTGCAGGCGCCGCTGGCGCTGCACAATGCCGACGTCAAGCTGCGCCTGTGGAAGACCAACGGCGCCATGCGCCACCTGGTGCGCAACGGTGACGGTGACGAACTGCTGTTCATCCACGAGGGCGCCGGGCATCTGTACTGCGACTTCGGCCACCTGGAGTTTCGCGACGGCGACTACCTGATGATCCCGCGCGGCACCGCCTGGCGCATCGAGGCGACGCAGCCGGTGTTCATGCTGCTGATCGAGAACACCGACGGCGCCTACCAGTTGCCGGAAAAAGGCCTGGTCGGCCCGCACGCCATCTTCGATGCCGCGGTGCTCGACCATCCGCGCCTGGACGACGCCTTCCGCGCGCAGCAGGACGAGAACCCCTGGCAGATCCGCATCAAGCGGCGAGAGCAGATCACTACCGTGACCTACCCGTACAACCCGCTGGACGTGGTCGGCTGGCACGGCGACAACACCGTGGTACGGCTCAACTGGCGCGACATCCGCCCGCTGATGAGCCATCGCTACCACCTGCCGCCGTCGGCGCACACCACCTTCGTTGCCAACGGTTTCGTGGTCTGCACCTTCACGCCGCGGCCGGTGGAATCCGATCCGGGTGCGCTGAAGGTGCCGTTCTTCCACAACAACGACGACTACGACGAAGTGCTGTTCTACCACCGCGGCAACTTCTTCAGCCGCGACAACATTGAGCAGGGCATGGTGACCTTCCACCCCTGCGGCTTCCCCCACGGGCCGCATCCGAAGGCGCTGAAGAAGGCCAGCACCGACCCGGCGACCTTTGCCGACGAGGTGGCGGTGATGATCGACACCCGCCGCGCGCTGGAAGTCGGCGAGGCCGCCGCCGCCGTCGATGTCCCCGAATACGTCAACTCCTGGCGTGCGCCGGGCAAGGAATCCTGATGAAACTCTCAACCCTCAACCAGGGCCGCGACGGCGTGCTCGTCGTCGTTTCCCGTGATCTCGCCCAGGCGGTGAAAGTGCCGCAGATCGCCGCCACGTTGCAGGCTGCGCTGGATGACTGGAACTACTGCAAGCCGAAGCTGGAGGCGGTCTACCAGCGCCTCAACGACGGGCTGGAGGAGGGCGCATTCGCCTTCGACCAGGCCGCCTGCCACAGCCCGCTGCCGCGCGCCTATCACTGGGCCGACGGCAGCGCCTACGTCAATCACGTCGAGCTGGTGCGCAAGGCGCGCGGCGCCGAGATGCCGGAATCCTTCTGGCACGATCCGCTGATGTACCAGGGCGGCGCCGATGCCTTTATCCCGCCGCACAGCCCTATCCGCCTGGCTGACGAGGCTTGGGGCATCGACCTGGAAGGCGAGCTGGCGGTGATCACCGACGACGTGCCGATGGGCGCGACGCCGACCGAGGCCGCTATGCATATCCAACTGCTGGTGCTGGTCAACGATGTGTCGCTGCGCAACCTGATCCCTGGCGAGCTGGCCAAGGGCTTCGGCTTCTACCAGAGCAAGCCGTCGTCGAGCTTCTCGCCGGTGGCGGTGACGCCGGACGAGCTGGGCGAGAGCTGGCGCGACGGCAAGGTGCATCGGCCTTTGGTCTCGCATATCAACGGCGAGCTGTTCGGCCAGCCGGATGCCGGCACCGACATGACCTTCAACTTCCCGACCCTGGTCGCCCACGCCGCGCGCACCCGTCCGCTGGGCGCCGGCACCATCATCGGCTCGGGCACGGTGTCGAACTACGACCGCAGCGCCGGCTCTTCCTGCCTGGCCGAGAAGCGCATGCTCGAGGTGATCGAGCACGGCGAGGCGAAGACGCCGTTCCTCAAGTTCGGCGACCGGGTGCGCATCGAGATGTTCGACGCCAGTGGGCAGAGCATCTTCGGCGCCATCGACCAGCAGGTAGCGAAATATGACGCATAGGGTGGATCACGCTTTATCGATCCACCATTGGCTGGCATGGCCAGTGCGACATTTTCTGGGGAGCCGTGTCGGTGGAAAACGCTTCGCGTTTTTCCACCCTGCGGCTCAGGGTGATTCCAAATGTTGAAACTCTATGGCTACTGGCGCTCCAGTGCCGCCTACCGGGTGCGCATCGCGCTGAACCTCAAGGGCCTGGCCTATCGCCAGGTGCCGGTGCATCTGGTCGAGGATGGCGGCCAGCAGCATGCGGCCGATTACCGCGCCCTCAACCCGCAGCAATTGGTGCCGTTGCTGGTCGATGAAGTCAACGGCGGGGCGCGCATCGGCCAGTCGCTGGCGATCCTGGAGTACCTCGAAGAGGTGTTTCCGGTGCCGGCGCTGCTGCCGGCCGATCCGGTCGAGCGCGCCCAGATGCGCTCGCTGGCCATGCACATCGCCTGCGAGATCCATCCGCTGAACAACCTGCGCGTGCTGCAGTACCTCTCCGCCGAACTGGGCGTCGCCGACGAGGCGAAGCGTGCCTGGTACCGGCATTGGGTCGCTCAGGGGCTGGCGGCGGTGGAGCAGGGGCTGGAAAGCTTCGGTGGCAGGCTTTCGCTGACCACCCGGCCAGGCTATCTGGAGGCGTGCCTGATTCCGCAGGTATACAATGCGCGCCGTTTTGCCTGTGACCTCGCGGCGTATCCACGCATTCTCGAGATGGTTGCGCGCTGCGAGACGCTTCCGGCCTTCCAGCAGGCCGCGCCGGAGGTGCAGCCCGACGCCCGATGAACGACTGAATCCGCCTTGCACGCCGCCGCGCCCTGCGCGACGGTCCCGATCCCGTCACAGATAACAACAAACAGGTGACGTATGACTCGTGAAAAACCGAAGAACCTCTGGCTGTCGCGCTGGGGCTTCGTCCTCGCGGCAACCGGCTCCGCCGTGGGCCTGGGCAATATCTGGAAATTCCCCTACATCACCGGCGAATTCGGCGGCGGTGCCTTCGTCCTGATGTACCTGCTGTGCATCCTGGCCATCGGCGTGCCGGTGATGATGTGCGAGATCGCCATCGGTCGTCGTGGCCGTGGCAGCCCGATCGACGCCATCGGCCGGGTGGTCCGCGAGAACAACGGCAACCCGCTGTGGAAGGCGGTCGGCGGCATGGCCATGACCGCCGGCTTCCTGATCCTCTGCTTCTATGTGGTGGTCGCCGGCTGGGCCTTCGCCTACACGCTGAAGATGCTCGACGGCTCGCTGACCGCGACCAGCGTCGAGGCGCTCGGTGGCGTGTTCGAGGCGCACAATGCCAACCCGTGGGAACTCGGCGGCTGGAGCCTGCTGGTGGCATTGCTGACGCTGTGGATCGTCGCCAAGGGCGTGCAGAAGGGCATCGAGAACGCGGTGCGCTGGATGATGCCGGGGCTGGCCGTGCTGCTGCTGATCCTCGTCGGTTACGCGGTGACCAGCGGCGGCTTCGATCAGGGCTTCGCCTTCCTGTTCAGCTTCGATACCTCGAAGATCACCGGCGAGGCGCTGCTGGCGGCACTCGGCCACGCGTTCTTCACCCTCAGCCTGGCGTCCGGCGCGATCCTGACCTACGGCTCGTACATCCCGGACGATCAGTCCATCGCCCGTACCACCTTCATGGTCGCCATCGCCGACACCTGCGTGGCGCTGCTGGCGGGCCTGGCGATCTTCCCGATCATCTTCGCCAACGGCATGGACCCGACCGCCGGCCCCGGCCTGATCTTCATGAGCCTGCCGCTGGCCTTCCAGCAGATGCCGTTCGGCACCGCCTTCGGCGTGCTGTTCTTCGCCATGGTATCGATCGCCGCGCTGACCTCGGCGATCTCCATGATCGAGGCCACCGTCGCCTACCTCAACGAGAAGCACGGCATTTCGCGGATAAAGGCGGCCATCGGTTCCGGCGTGGTGCTGCTGGTGATCAGCCTGCTGGCGATGCTTTCGTTCAACCTGCTGTCGGGCTGGACGCCGCTGGGCAAGAACTTCTTCGACTGGCTGGATTACCTGACCTCGCGCTGGATGATGCCGCTGGGCGGGATCTTCACCGTGCTGCTGGCCGGCTACGCGCTGCGCAGCGAGATCATGCGCGACGAGCTGAACCTGCCGCCGCTGGGCTACGCGCTGTGGCTGTTCATGGTTCGCTACGTCTGCCCGGTGCTGATCCTCATGGTGTTCCTGCATGCCCTTGGCTGGCTGGGCTTCGACCCGCTGCAGCGCTGGTACTGGATCGGCGGAGCGATCGGTGCGCTCAGCGTGCTCGGCGAACTGCTGCGGCCGCGCGTCATGCCCGCGCTGGCCGGGCGCTGAAGCGATTCATGACGCCAGCCTAGAGCCCGGCTGGCAGCAGCTCAAGGCACCCCCGAGGCCGGACCTCGGGGCGCTGCAGGCCGCGGGTCGTGGACGTGATCGAGCAGCGGAGCATTGTGTGCGCGACGGCAGTCTGAACTGTTCACGTCGCGCATCAACAAGGAGGCTCCATGAAAATTCTCATCGTGCTCACGTCCCATGACCGGTTGGGTGATACCGGCCAACCGACCGGTTTCTGGCTGGAGGAGTTCGCCGCGCCGTATTACGTTTTCCTCGACGCCGGGGCGCAGGTAGTACTGGCATCGCCGCGCGGTGGCGAGCCGCCGCTCGATCCCAAGAGCGATCAGCCCGACGCCCAGACCGAGGCGACCGAGCGCTTCAATCGCGATGGCGAAGCGCAGACGCTACTGGCCAACACTTACCGTCTGGATCAGGTTTCGGCCGCGGATTTCGACGCGGTGTTCTACCCGGGCGGCCATGGCCCGCTGTGGGACCTGGTGAACGACCCGACCTCCATCGCGCTGCTCGAGTCCTTCGTCAAGGCCGACAAGCCGGTGGCTGCGGTCTGCCATGCACCGGCGGCGCTGAGCGAGGTGCGCGGCAAGGATGGCGAGTACCTGGTCAAGGGCAAGCGCGTCACCGGATTCAGCAACGGCGAAGAAGAGGCCGTGGCGCTGACCGACGTGGTGCCGTTCCTGCTCGAGGATCGCCTGCGCGAGCGCGGCGCGCGCTACTGCAAGGGAGCGGACTGGGCGCCCTTCGTGCAGGTCGACGGCCTGCTGATCACCGGACAGAACCCGGCTTCGTCGCAGGCGGCGGCGCAGGCGCTGCTCGGCTTGCTGCGCCAGGCCTGAATCGCCTTTTCACTGCGGCCAGCCGAGCGATTCCGGCTGGGCGCAGGCTTCGAACAGTGGCCGGCTGAACAGAAAGCCCTGCATCAGATGAATGCCCAGGTCGCGCAGGGCGCTGCACTCATCCGCGGTTTCGATGCCTTCGGCGATCACCTGGATGTCCAGCTCCGCGCACATGCCCACTGCGGCGCGGACGATGGCCTGGCGCGCGCGGCTCTGGTCGATGCCGCGGATCAGGTCCATGTCCAGCTTGATGATGTCCGGCTGGAAATCGGCCAGCAGGTTGAGGCCGGCGAACCCCGCACCGAAGTCGTCGATGGCGGTGAGAAAACCGATGCGCTGGTACTCGCGCAGCACCGTGGCGAGCCATTTGGCATCGTTGACGCGTTCCCCTTCTACCGTCTCGAAGATGATCCGATCGACCGGGAAGTCGTGGGCGCGGGCCGCTTCCAGCGTCGAGCGGATGCACAGCTCCGGTCGGTAGATGGCGTTGGGCATGAAATTGATCGACAGCCGGCCGGGCATCGCCAGCCGCGCTGCCTGCCGGATGGCCTTCACGCGGCAAGCCTGGTCGAAGCGAAAGCGATTGTCCTCGGTTACCTGCGAAAGCACGGTGGGTGCCGGTTCGCCGGCAGGACCGCGAACCAGCGCCTCGTGGGCGAAAATCTGCCGTGCCTGCAGGTCGACGATCGGCTGGAAGGCGTAGCTGAAACCGAATCCCAGGCGTTCGCCGCTGGCGCAACTGGGGCAGGCGCCGTGCTCGCTGGCGTCATGGCAGGCGTAGGCCCCTGGCGCAGGATTGCTGCTGGTCTTGCTTGAGTTCATGAGACGCACTCGTCTGCGGGCGGATTGCAAGGATAACGGCCGCATGGCCCGAATCTGCAGTCCAGTGGTGTGTTCTGGCCGTGTTCGCAGACGGCGACGCGCTGGGTGCATCGCAATCAGCCGCCGAGCGTGGCCTTGCTGCTGCTAGAATCGGCGCTTTTCATCGCGCCGAACCGGCGCTGCGAGCCTATCATGACCTTCGCCACCCTGGGCCTGATCGATCCGCTGCTGCGGACCCTGGAAACCCTCGACTACCGCAAGCCGACGCCGGTCCAGGCCGAGGCCATTCCCGCCGTGCTCAAGGGCCGCGACCTGATGGCGGCGGCGCAGACCGGCACCGGCAAGACCGCCGGTTTCGCCCTGCCGCTGTTGCAGCGGCTGACCCTGGAAGGGGCCAGGGTGGCGAGCAATTCGGTGCGCGCGCTGGTGCTGGTGCCGACCCGCGAACTGGCCGAGCAAGTCCACGAAAGCTTCCGCGCCTACGGCCAGGACCTGCCGCTGCGTACCTATGCGGTGTATGGCGGGGTCAGCATCAACCCGCAGATGATGGCGCTGCGCAAGGGCATCGACGTGCTGGTGGCCACGCCCGGCCGGCTGCTCGATCTCTACCGGCAGAACGCCGTGGGCTTCAATCAGCTGCAGGCGCTGGTGCTGGACGAGGCCGATCGCATGCTCGACCTCGGTTTCGCCGATGAGCTGGACCAGCTGTTCTCAGCCCTGCCGAAAAAGCGCCAGACCCTGCTGTTCTCCGCGACCTTTTCCGAGCCGATCCGGCAGATGGCCCGCGAGCTGCTGCGTGATCCGCTGTCCATTGAGGTCAGCCCGCGCAATGCCGCGGCGAAGACGGTCAGGCAATGGCTGGTGCCGGTGGACAAGAAGCGCAAGAGCGAGCTGTTCCAGCATCTGCTGGCGCAGAAGCGCTGGGGCCAGGTGCTGGTGTTCGTCAAGACGCGCAAGGGCGTCGACCAACTGGTGGACGAGCTGCAGGCCGCGGGTATCGCCAGCGATGCGATCCACGGCGACAAGCCGCAGGCCTCGCGCCTGCGCGCGCTGGAACGCTTCAAGGCGGGCGAGGTGCAGGTGCTGGTGGCGACCGACGTCGCCGCGCGCGGGCTGGATATCCACGATCTGCCGCAGGTGGTCAACTTCGACCTGCCGATCGTCGCCGAGGACTACGTGCACCGCATCGGCCGTACCGGCCGCGCCGGCGCCACGGGTGAGGCGGTTTCGCTGGTCAGTGCCGATGAGGTCGATCAGCTTGCGGCCATCGAAACCCTGATCAACCAGGTGCTGCCGCGCCACGACGAGCTGGGTTTCGTGCCGGACCATCGCGTGCCGACCACCACGCTGGGCGGGCAGATCATCAAGAAGCCGAAGAAACCGAAAAAGCCCAAGGACGGCGGCGGCAAGGGCAAGATTCATCTGGGCAACTGGTTCGACGAGAGTGAAAAGCCCAACGCCAGGCCGATTCGCAAGGTGCCGAGCCTGGGCGGCGGCAAGCCGGCGAAGAAGCGTTGATCTGTCATCCTGGGCTGTAGCAACAGGACGAGTGCGCTACGCGCACCGGATACACTGCAGCAATCCCGTTCAGATCACCGGGGTTCATGTTCGACGCAAGCAGATAGGGGACATTGCATGTTGAAGCTCTGGGGACGAAGCAACTCGACCAACGTGAAGAAGGCACTCTGGTGCCTCGAAGAACTTGGTATTTCCTACACCCGTATCGATGCCGGTGGTGCCTTCGGCATCGTCGGCGAACCGGCCTATGTCGCGAAGAACCCGAACCGTCTGGTGCCCTGTCTGGAGGACGGCGAGCTGGTGCTCTGGGAATCCAATGCGATCGTTCGCTATCTGGCCGCGCAATACGGTGAGCCGCTGCTGTGGAACGCCGACCCGCGCCAGCGCGCGGAGGCGGACAAGTGGATGGACTGGGTGACCTCGTCCCTGGCGGCACCGTTTCGGGTGGTGTTCTGGAACATGGTGCGGACTCCGCCCGAGAAGCGCGACATGGCAGCGGTAGCGGCCGCGCTGGCGGAGTGTGGCGATCTGCTCGCCATCGCCGACGCGGCCCTGGCCGAGCAGCCGTACCTGTCCGGCGCGAGTCTCGGCATGGGCGATATTCCGCTCGGTTGCTTCGCCTATGCCTGGTTCGAAATGCCTATCGAGCGCCCCGATCTCCCGCATCTTCACGCCTGGTACCAGCGGCTACGGCAGCGCGAGGCCTACCAGCGCGCCGTGATGACGCCACTGACCTAGCGGCCCGCGACTTGCCGGCAGGGTGGAAAACGGCACAGCCTTTTCACCGGCTGACCCATTGACCGGTCCGGCTCCATTGCCTTCGGTCGAATGCCATATGCCCGTCTTTTTCAAGGCGCCGGAGCCGTAAGCGTCCGCGTTCTACACGCTCAGCACGGCCGAGACGACCAGTAGCAGCGCCATGGCGTAATTGAACCAGCGCATCCGCGCAGCCGAGTGCAGCAGCTTCGCCGCGCCAGCGCCGAGCAGCGCCCAGACCGCCAGGCAGGGCAGGGCGATCAGGAAGAACAGCAGGGCATGGACCGCGTAGCGATCCACGTCGGCGTCGGCGCCGCTGAATACGCTGATCACTGCCAATGCCATCAACCATGTCTTCGGATTGACCAGTTGCAGCCCGGCGGCGCCGAGCGCGCCAAGCTGGCGCGTTGCCGCGCTGGCCTCGAGCGGTTCGGTCGGGCTGTTGGCGATCTGCCAGGCCAGGTAAAGCAGCCAGGCCACGCCGAGCCAGGACATTACCTGCTGCAGCTGCGGGTGCCCCAATAGCCATGCGCCGAAACCCAGTCCCGCCAGCAGCACCATAAGCGCCGCGGTCGCGCAGGCACCGAGGATGATGGGCACGGCAGCTGCAACACCGAAGCGCGAGCTGTTGCTCAGCACCAGAATGTTGGTTGGCCCCGGCGTAATGGATGCGACGAAGGCGAACAGCATGAAGGGCAGCAGCTGGCTCATGACGGTCGCCTCGTCGTGGCGGTCGGGCCATGGGCGAATGTGGGTGTGGTGGCGATACAGAACATGACAGGGGCTCCGGTCGGTTGCGGATGACCGAATGTTCGCTTCCCCCGGCTCAGCCGTCTGGAAGATTCGAGCAGCGCCTGCGGTAATGCGCCGGCGTCAGGCCGTAGGCGCGCCGGAACCAGCGGCCCATATGGCTCTGGTCGGCGAAGCCGAGACCTGTCGCGACCAGCGCCGGCGACTGTCCGGCCGCAAGCAGTTGGCGGGCCTTGGCCAGGCGCAGCTGGACCAGATAGGCGTGCGGCGCGAGCCCGAAGGCGGCCTTGAACGCCCGCGACAGGCGAAAGCGATCGACATCGGTGGCCCGCGCCAGATCGTCCAGGCCGATGTCCTGATCCAGGTGCGCATGCAGATAGTCGCGCGCCCGCCGTGCCACGGCGGGCAGGCGCGGGTCGGCCGCAAGGTGCGGTCGCCATGCCAGGTGCCGCGCCAGTTTGCCGAGCAGCGTGTCCAGTGCGGCCTGGCGAACGATACGCAGATCCCGGCTTTGCAGGGCCTGGAAGGCATCGGCGATCACCGTCACCAGTGCGGGCTCGCTTTCCAGTGTTTTGGCGAATGCCGGCTGGCACTGGTTGGGCGCATCCTCGAACAGCGCGCGCAGTTCGCGCTCGACCCAGTGCGGGTCGAGGTACAACATCGAGTAGGTGAAGCCGCCGGGTGTCGGCGCGTGGCCATCATGAAGCTCGCCGGGTTCGAGCAGAAAGACCTGGCCGGGCGTGCTGCTGTGCAGTGCCCGGCGGCAATGGAACTGCTGAACGCCCTGTTCGGTGAAGCCGATCAGGTAGCTTTCATGAAAATGCGGGTCGTAGGCATGGCCTTCGAAATGCGCACGGATCGTCTCGATGCCGGTTTCGGCATCCTTGTTCAGATCGATCCAGTCATTGGTCCCCATGGCGGCTCCATGAGCGGCGTGGTGCGGCGTCGGCGCAGTATCGCCCACTCTGTGCAGGACGTCTGGAACATTCGTGCAGCGTCGGGCTGCTCCGACGGCTACCGTTCTTCGACCGGCGGTCACGAACTGCCGGCTGTCATTGATCTGGGTCTAGGCTTGCAGCGGGCCGCGTGATGCAGACTCGAAACTCCCGACTGAAGGAGCAAGCCCATGACCCAGACCATGAAAGCGGCAGTGGTACACGCCTTTGGCGAGCCGCTGCGCCTCGAGGAAGTCAAGGTGCCGATGCCCGGCCCCGGACAGATCCTGGTGAAGATCGCCGCTTGCGGCGTATGTCACACCGACCTGCACGCGGCCGAAGGCGATTGGCCGGTGAAGCCCGCGCTGCCGTTCATTCCCGGTCACGAAGGGGTGGGCCATGTGGCCGCGGTGGGCGCCGGCGTCACGCGCGTGAAGGAGGGTGATCGTGTCGGAGTGCCCTGGCTGTATAGCGCCTGCGGCTGCTGCGAGCATTGCCTGACCGGCTGGGAAACCCTCTGCGAGGGGCAGCAGAACACCGGCTACTCGGTGAACGGCAGTTACGCCGAGTACGTACTGGCGGACCCGAACTACGTCGGTATCCTGCCGAGCAATGTCGAGTTCGATGAGATCGCGCCGATCCTCTGTGCCGGCGTCACCGTCTACAAGGGGCTGAAGGTCACCGAAGCACGCCCCGGCCAGTGGGTGGTGATTTCCGGCATCGGCGGTCTTGGCCATGTCGCGGTGCAGTACGCCAAGGCCATGGGCCTGCACGTGGTTGCGGTGGATGTCGACGACGCCAAGCTGGAACTGGCTAGGCGGCTGGGCGCCAGCCTGACCATCAATGCCCGCACGGAAAATCCGGTGGAGGTGGTGCAGCGCGACATCGGCGGCGCCCACGGAGTGCTGGTCACCGCGGTATCGAACAGCGCCTTCGGGCAGGCCATCGGCATGGCCCGGCGAGGCGGAACCGTGGCGCTGGTCGGCCTGCCGCCGGGCGATTTTCCGACGCCGATCTTCGATGTGGTGCTCAAGGCGATCAGCATCACCGGGTCCATCGTCGGTACCCGTGCCGACCTGCAGGAGGCGCTGGATTTCGCCAGTGAGGGGCTGGTCAAGGCGACGATCCACAGCGACAGCCTGGACAACGTCAACCAGATATTTGGCGACATGCGTGCCGGCCGTATCGAAGGCCGGGTGGTGATGAAGATGTAGAGAGACCGCGTGGCCGGGGCTTGCTCAGTCCTGCGCGGTTGCCGGCCCGCCGCTCTTCAGCCAGCGCAGCATGCCCTCGGCCGCGGCCTTCCCGGTGGCGAAACAGGCCGTGAGCAGATAGCCGCCGGTCGGCGCTTCCCAGTCGAGCATCTCGCCTGCGCAGAACACGCCGGGCAACTGGCGCAACATCAGGTTGTCATCGAAGGCCTCGAACGGCACTCCACCTGCGCTGCTGATGGCTTCGTCCAGCGGTCGCGGGCGCTGCAGGCGGATGGGCAGTGCCTTGATCGCGGCAGCCAGGGTCTGCGGGTCCTGGAAGGTCGCGGCATCGGTCAGCTCGCGCAACAGCGCCGCCTTGGCTCCATCGAGCTTCAGCTGGCGGTGCAGGTGCTTGGCCATCGACTGCGATCCGCGTGGCCTGGCCAGCGCGTCGGCGATCTGCGCCGCCGAGCGATCCGGCAGCAGGTCGAGTAGCACCGTGGCGGCGCCGTCACGGTTGATCGTTTTGCGGATCGGCGCCGAGAGCGCATAGACCAGGCTGCCCTCGATACCGGTCGCGGTAAGCACGAATTCGCCCTTGCGCGGGGCTTCGCCGGGTAGCGCCAGGCTGACCGTCTTCAGCGGCGCGCCGGCGAACTTGTCCCGCAGATGGGCACTCCAGCCTTCTACCTCGAAGCCGCAATTGGCCGGCTGCAGCGGTGCGATGGTAATGCCGCGGTTCTGCAGCAACGGCACCCAGGCGCCATCGGAGCCCAGCCGTGCCCAGCTGCCGCCGCCCAGGGCGAGCAGGGTGGCGTCCGCCTGCAGGCTGTAGTCGCCTTGCGGCCCGCCGATGCGCAGCGCGCCCTGTTCGTCCCAGCCCAGCCAGCGCTGCCGGGTATGGAGCTGCACGCCGCTTTCGCGCAGGCGCCTGAGCCAGGCTCGCAGCAGCGGCGCGGCCTTCATGTCGGTTGGGAACACCCGGCCGGAACTGCCGATGAAGGTGTCGATACCCAGCCCGTGAATCCATTCGCGCAGTGCACCCGGGGAGAAGGCGTCGAGCAGTGGCCGCATCTCGCCAGCGCGTTCGGCGTAGCGGCTGACGAACGCGGGGTAGTCCTCGGCGTGGGTGATGTTCATGCCGCCGACGCCTGCCAGCAGGAACTTGCGGCCCAGCGAGGGCATGGCGTCGAAGAGGTCGACGGCAACGCCCGCCTGGCTGAGCACCTCGGCGGCCATCAGGCCGGCCGGGCCGCCGCCGATGATGGCGACGTGGAAAGAGGGGGCGGGCGGGGTCATGGCAGCAGGCCTGGCGAACGTGACGGGGCGGGCATTGTAGCCGCTGCCGGATGCTCAGCCGAGCCCGTGGCGCTGCCAGGCTGCCGCCGCGCTGACATGCAGCGTGGCGTGGCGCCGGGCGAGCAGGGCGCGGTCCTTGTCGTAGCCGCCGCCGATCAGGCCGACCAGCGGGATGTCGCGGCCCAGGCAGTGATCGAGCACGGCGCTGTCGCGGGCGGCGAGGCCCGCGTCGGTGAGCGAGAGCAGGCCGAGGGCGTCGTCGCGGTGAACGTCGACTCCGGCGTCGTAGAGCACCAGGTCCGGCTGATAGATGGGCAGCAGGTAGTTCAGCGTATCGTGTACCACCTTCAGATAGGCGTCATCGTCCATGCCGGGTGGCAGCGGGATGTCCCAGTCGCTATGGGCCTTGCGCGTGGGAAAGTTCTTCTCGCAGTGCAGCGAGACGGTCACCGCGTCAGGCACGTTCTCCAGAATGCGCGCGGTGCCGTCGCCCTGATGCACGTCGCAGTCGAAGATCAGCACCCGGCCGACGCGTCCGCTTTCCAGCAGATAAAGGGCGATCACTGCCAGGTCGTTGAAGATGCAGAACCCGGAGGCGTGGTCGCGATGTGCATGGTGCGTGCCGCCGGCCAGGTGACAGGCCAGGCCGTGCTGCAGTGCCTGTTCTGCCGCCAGCAGCGAGCCGCCCACGGCGCGCACCGTGCGTTGCGCCAGTTCCGGGCTCCAGGGCAGTCCCAGGCGGCGCAGCTCGTCGCGGCCCATCTCGCCGCTGCAGTAGCGCTCGACGTAATCGCGGTCATGCGCCAGGGCGAGAATGTCACGACTGCACATCTGCGGGCGCAATAGCGCCGCGTCCGTGGTCATACCCAGGGCGACCAGATGGTCGCGCAGCAGACGAAATTTTTCCATGGGAAAGCGGTGGCCCGGCGGCAGGGGCGGGCTGTAATCGTCGTGGAATACCAGGGGAAGCGACATGAACCACGCGCGCTCTATGGGTGTGCCCCGCAGTATGCAGGCTGGCCGCCGGAGCGCTCAAGGGAGGAGGGATGGTCGATCGAATCGCACTCGAAACCACGCGGCTGCGGTTGCGCAACTGGCACGATGAAGACCTGGAGGCGCTGACGCGACTCTGCACCGATCCGGAAGTGATGCGCTACCAGCCTTCGCTGATGTCGCGCGATGAGAGCGCGGCGCTGATGGTGCGCAGTCGCCTGGGTTTTCTCCGCCATGGTTTCGGTCTCTGGGTTGTGGAGCGCAAGGACGATGGTGCCTTCATCGGCTATTGCGGGCTTGCCGGGTGCTCCCTGCCGTTGCCCGAGCCCTCGCTGGAACTGCTCTGGCGGGTGGCCTGCGAGCACTGGGGCCAGGGACTGGCTCACGAGGCGGCGCAGGCGGTGTTGCGCTACGCCTTCGAGACCCTGGAGCTGGCAGAGCTGGTCGTCTGTACGGCGCAGATCAATGAGCCGGCCCGCCAGTTGATCGAAGGGCTCGGCATGCGTGCGGAGCCGGCCACGAACATCTTGCATCCCGGGCTTCCTGCCGCCCATCCCCTGCGCCAGCAGCTGCTCTACCGGGCGCAGCGGGACGATTGGCGGCAATGCAGCCTGTTGCTGGAGCGTTGCCGGCGAAATACGTAACATGGCGCGCCTGTACGCCCTCCCTATCAAGGACGCTGAAATGACCCAGATACTCGACGCCCTGGTCAACCTGCTGACCCTGGAACGTATCGAGGAGAACCTGTTCCGCGGCACCAGCCAGGACCTCGGCTTTCCCCAGTTGTTCGGCGGCCAGGTGCTTGGCCAGGTGATTTCCGCCGCGAGTCAGACCGTGACGCCGGAGCGCCATGTGCACTCGCTGCATGGCTATTTCCTGCGCCCGGGCGATTCGCACCAGCCGGTGGTCTACGACGTCGATCGGGTGCGCGACGGCGGCAGCTTCACCACCCGCCGGGTCAGCGCGATCCAGAAGGGCCAGACCATCTTCACCGGCATCGCCTCGTTCCAGGCGCTGGAGAGTGGCTACGAACACCAGCTGTCGATGCCGGACGTGGCGGGGCCGGACGACCTGCCCAACGAGTGGGAGCTGCTGCACAAGCTCTCGCCGATGGTGCCGGAGCGGGTGATGGAGAAGCTGCGCCGTCCCAAACCCATCGAGATCCGCCCGGTCACGCTGGTCGATCCGGCCAATCCGCAGCCCATCGAGCCGGTGCGCCACCTGTGGTTCCGCGCCGATGGCGCGCTGCCCGACAGCCCGGCACTGCACAAATACCTGCTGGCCTATGCCTCGGATTTCAGCTTTATCGGCACCGCCCTGCAGCCACACGGCGTCAGCTCGTGGAGCAAGTTCATCCAGCTGGCCAGCCTTGACCACGCCATCTGGTTCCATCGAGAAGTGAAGCTGGACGACTGGCTGCTGTACTCCATCGACAGCCCGTGGGCCGGCAACGCGCGGGGCTTCGCTCGTGGCAGCATCTTCAACCGCCAGGGCGAGCTGGTCGCTTCGGTAGCGCAGGAAGGACTGATCCGCGTGCGCGAGGACTGGATGTGAAGGTCGCCGACGTCCGCCACTGGGTATTCGACATGGACGGCACCCTGACCATCGCCGTCCATGATTTCGCCGCCATCCGCCGTGCGCTGGAGATTCCCGAAGAGGACGACATCCTGCATCACCTGGCTGCGTTGCCGGCTGATGAAGCGGCGGCCAAGCGTGCCTGGTTGCTCGAGCACGAGCGTGAACTGGCCTATGCGGCGCGTCCGGCAGACGGTGCCCGCGAGCTGTTGCATGCACTGCGCGACCGCGGCTGCCGCCTGGGAGTACTCACCCGCAATGCCCATGAACTGGCGCTGGTGACCCTGCAAGCAGTGGGCATGGGGGATTGCTTCCTGCCCGAGGACATCCTCGGGCGCGACGAGGCACCGCCCAAGCCGCATCCGGGCGGGTTGCTGCAGCTGGCCGAGCGCTGGGGCGTGGCGCCTGCGGCGATGCTGATGGTCGGCGACTATCGCTTCGATCTGGAATGCGCCAGGGCGGCGGGGACCCGCGGCGTGCTGGTCAACATGCCGGAGAACCCGTGGCCGGAACTCAGCGATCTGTATGCGCGTGACTGTCATGCGCTGCACGGGTTGCTCTTCGGAGCCTGAATTACGCATGGCGTTTCGCTGGAAGAGCTCTGGCCTCCGGCTTCGTCGGGTGCGCACTGGTGGGCTGAAGCCCACCCTACAGGCGGGTGACTGTCGTGCGCTGCCGGGTTGCTCTTCGGAGCCTGAATTACGCATGGCGTTTCGCTGGATGGGCTCTGGCTCCCGGCTTTGTCGGGTGCGCACTGGTAGGCTGAAGCCCACCCTACAGGCGGGTGACTGTCATGCGCTGCACGGGTTGCTCTTCGGAGCCTGAATTGCGCATGGCGTTTCGCTGGATGGGCTCTGGCTCCCGGCTTCGTCGGGTGCGCACTGGTGGGCTGAAGCACATCCTACAAGCTGGCCCCCGGCTTCGTCGGACGCCCACCCTGCAGGCGATTCAGTTGCCCGGGTAGTCGGACAACACCCGCTCCTGGCCCAGCTGGCTGACGCCGATCACCTGAAACGCATCCGTGCGCTCGCCCATTTCCATGCCCGGCGAGCCGATCGGCATGCCGGGTACCGCGGCACCGATCAGATCCGGCTGGGCGCGCAGCTTGAGAATGTCGGCCGCCGGCACATGCCCCTCGACGAACTTGCCCTCGATCACGCCGGTGTGGCACGAGCCCAGGCGATGAGGAACACCGTGTTCCATCTTCACCGAGGTCATGTCGTCAACCACGTGGTCGGTCACCGCAAAGCCGTTGTCTTCCAGGTGATCGATCCAGGCCGTGCAGCATCCGCAATTGGGATCGCGATAGACATCGATGGCGATGGGTTCGGCAGCCTGGGCGATGCCGGCGAGAAGGGCGGGAAGGAGCAGAAGACGGCGCATTTGAACCTCCAACGAGCGAGAACGACAGGATACGCCGGCTTGCCACCGGACCCAAGGTGCGGCCCGTGCCTGGACATTACCTGGCGCGACTGCGGCCGTTCGGTGTGATGCCGACGCAGAACAAACCAGCCATGGCCACAGTCCCATGGCTACGACGCTCGGTTGCACATCTGGAGAGTTTTCGATGCGGTTTGCCCGTTTCGTTCTGCTTGCGCAGGCGCTGGTGATGGCCAGCCTCAGCCTGGCCTATTGGCTGCGCCCCTACGAGATGGCCAACCTGAATGGCATGTTGCTGATGGAGAGCGCTTCGGTCAGCCACATGCGGGTCTATTACGGTGGCCTGCAGCTGGGCCTGGCGTTGTTCCTGATCTGGGCTGCGCGGGCACCCGAACGGGCCAGGCCGGCGCTGATGATGCTGATGATGACCATGGCGGCCCTGGTGCTGGGACGGCTGGTTTCGCTCTGGCTGGATGGTGGTGCGCTGGGCAGTTTCGACCTGGCCTCGCTGGGCTACCGGGTGCTGGCGGCCATACTCGCCGGGGCTGCCTGGCATTTCGTTCGTGAACCTTGCGAGCCCGAGCCGGAGCGCCTCGAGCCGGCCACCCGCAGGCTGGCCAGCGAGCCACCGAAGCCCTTCCAGCTCGGCGATGCGCCGTCAGCGGTCGAGCCGCCGAGCGAAGTGGCGGCGCAACCGTTTCGGCGCGATGATCCAGCGCGCTAGGCGGAGTCAGGCGGCCGCTTCGAGGTAGGCCGAGAGGCTGTGCGGATCGAGTATCCGGATACGCCGGCGCTGTACCGCGATCAGGCCGGCATCGGTCAGCCGGTGCAGGGTGCGCGAAAGAGTTTCCGGCTGGATGCCCAGCTGCGAGGCGATCAGGCGCTTGGGCAGGTCCAGGTCGATCACCCCGCTGCGCGCCGCCTGCAGCTCCTGGAACAGATAACGCACCACTCGTTGGCAGACATTGGACGAGGTGAGGTTGTCGATCTGGTGCAGCCGCTGGTTCAGCCGGGCGCTCAGGCAACTGAGCAACTGCATGCACAGCCGCGGCTGGGTTTCCAGCAGGCGCAGGTAATGGCTGTTCTGTACGTTGAGTACCAGGCTTTCCTTGAGGGTGGTGGCGCTCAGAGGGTGTTCGGCCCGTGCATTGAACAGCATTGTCTCGGCGAAGGCTTCGCCGGGGCGAACGACTTCGATGACTTTCTCCTGACCTTCGCACGTGACCCGGTGCAGCTTGACCTGGCCGCTGATCAACACGTGGAAGTGCTCTGCCCGGTCGCCCTGGTGGAACAGCGTGCAGCCCGCCGGCAGGCGCTTGACCGTGGTGTGCGTGGCGATGTCCTGCAGGGCCGTTTCCGTCAGCCCGACGAACAGCGGATGACGACGCAACGTATTGAATACTGTGGAGCCTGTGAGCATGGCCACCCTCCCTTCCGATGACGGCATGCTAGGTGGCACGCAGCCTCCATCCCATCTCCCCTTGGCCATACCTCTTTCTGGGCAGCGGAGGTAGCAGGCGCTCAGCGCGCGCTGCCGGCCAGGCCTTCGTAATCCAGAGTCAATTGCTCGAACTTGCGCAGAACACGGGCGCTCCTTGTGTCCGGGCGGATGCGATGCTGGCGCGGCGGTCAGTCGGCGAGGAGCGGACGATAGGGCGTTCGCGTGCAATGGCCTTGATGATCGTCAAGCGCATGGCCGCGCTTCTCCGGGTTGTGCGCCGGCACACAGAAGCGCAGTGAGATCGGCTTGTCAGCCCTTGGCTTCGTTCTCCAGCACCCAGACCGCCGCCTCGACACGCGAGCGCAGGCCCAGCTTGTGCAGCAGGTTTTTCACGTGGACCTTGACCGTGCCTTCGGTGATGCCCAGCTTGCGCGCGATCATCTTGTTGCTCTGGCCTTTGGCGATCAGCCGCAGCACTTCCTTTTCGCGTTTGGTCAGGCTGGAGAACTGCACCTGCCCGGTGGGCTTGGGACGCACCCGGATCGCCTCGGCGAGCACCTGCGTCAGTTCCGGGCTGAGCGCCATGCGGCCGGTGGCGGCGAGGCGGATCTGCTCGATCAGCTGTTCGGCATCCATGTCCTTGAGCAGGTAGCCGTCGGCGCCGTTGCGCAGGGCTTCGAGCACGTGGCTCTGCTCGTCGGAGACAGTGAACATGATGATCCGCGCGTCGATGTCGGCATCGCGCATGCGCCGTGTGGTCTCCAGGCCATCGATGCCCGGCATGTTGAGGTCCATCAGGATCAGGTCGGGTTCGACCGCCTGGGCCAGCTGGATCGCGTCTTCTCCGTTGCCGGCTTCGCCGACCACCTCCAGGTCGTCCTCCAGTTCCAGCAGGTCACGCAGACCCCGACGCATCATGGGATGGTCGTCGACCAGCAGGATTCGTGTGGTTGTCCCTTCGTTCATGCGGGGCAGGCTCCTGTTTCAGGGGAATATGGCGATAGGCGGGTGGAAAACGCAGGTGTACCCGGGTGCCGCCGCCGGGGCGCAGGCCGATGCTGATGGTGCCGTTCAGGCTGCTGGCACGCTCCTGCAGAATGATCAGGCCGTAGTGGCCGGCTCGCTGTTCTTCCGGGCGAATGCCGATGCCGTCGTCCTCGACCTTCACGTGGATGGTGCCGTTGCCGTCCTGCGTCAGGTTCAGCCAGCAATGGTTCGCCTCGGCGTGCTTGACCACGTTGCTCAGCGCCTCGCGGACGATCTGCAGGCCATGCACCTCCTCGTTGGGGGTGAGCGGGCAGTGGTCCAGACGATAGTCGATGTCGATCTGCAGGCCGGAATTGGCACCGAACTCCTCGACCGTCGCCTGCAGCGCCGGTCGCAGGCCCGGCTCGTTGACCTTGATGCGGAAGGTGGTCAGCAGTTCGCGCAGCTGGCGGTAGGCGGCGTTGAGCCCCTGGTCGATCTGCTGCACGCTGTCGTCCAGCTGCGTCTGGCTGCTGTCCTTCTGCATCAGTCGCTTGAGCCTCGCCAGCTGCAGCTTCTGCGCGGACAGCGCCTGGGCCAGCGAGTCGTGCAGTTCGCGGGCGATCACCGCGCGTTCCTCCATCAGCGCCAGGCGGGCCTGTTTCTGGCCGAGCTGCGCCAGGCTCAGCGATGCGGCGAACAGGTCGGCCAGGGTCGTCAGTAGCAGCGTCTGCCAGGCTTCCAGGGGGGCGCCAGGCGGATGGGCAACGCGCAGCGAACCCAGGTCATCCTGCCCCGAGCGCAACTCGAAGGTGACCAGTTCTTCCCCGCTCGGCAACCGGGCAGACTGGTTGACCAGGCAGGCGTCGCACTGTGGCAGCTTGCAGTACTCCGGTGGCAGCAGATCGCGTGACGTCATCGCGGTGTGGCTGCCCGCCTCGGCGGAGCGATTCAGGCACAGCGAGATCGGCCCGGTGCCAAGGATCTGCTGCACCTTGTGAAGCAGCGATCCCATCATGTGGGCCGGGTCGTCCGGCTGGCTGTAGAGCATTCGGGCGCTGTTGAACAGCAGTTGCAGTGTGGCGTTGCTGCGAGTCAGGGCAGCGGTCTTCTCGTCGACCTTCTGCTCCATGTCCGCATAGAGACTGGCCAGCTCCTGACTCATCTGGTTGAGCGTGCGTGCCAGCAGGCTCAGTTCGGTTTCGCCGGGGATCTGCACCTGGCCGCTGAAGTCCCCTTTGCCGACGTCGCGGGCCATCTTGGTCAGGCTGCGCAGCGGCGTGGCCAGGTTGTTGTGCAGGCCGTAGATCAGCACGAAGGCAATCAGCACGATGATGAACAGGGTTCCCGCCTGCATGGCCCGGATGACGCCGAGCTTGCCCTCGGATGCTTCCTGCAGCGTGCGCACGAAGCCATCCAGTTCGCTGACGAACGCCGGAGCCTCCCGACGGTATTCCTGCAGCCGTGCCGGTTGCGCATCTAGGAGAGGGCGCATGCGTGCCTGCCAATGCTGCAGCACACCGGCGTGCAGGGCCGGCAGTTGGGTACTGCCGTGGCGGTGCAGGGCCGAGCGCAGAGAGGCCGAAAGCAAGGTCTGTTCGAGGGTGGCGATGCGCTCTTCGAGCAGCCTCTGTGGGCCCTGCTCCGCGGTGAAGGCCAGTCGGTAGGCCTGCATGCGCAGGCTGCCGGCCTGGTTGATCGCTTCGGCGTCGCCTTCCAGGGCATCCGCCAGATAGAGGCTGGCAAGCATGCTGACCAGGGAAAAACCGATGATCACCACGAAGGCCACGAGGGTGTTGAACACGATCGAGTGGCGGGTGGAGAGCTGCTCGTTTTCGGGTAGGGACATGGTCGAATCGTCGCTCGGGCGGTAGCGCATTCTGCGCTCAGTCATGAGCGCTGGCCATGCTGCGGGATGTACTCCCAATGCATTCGGCTTCCTCCGAGGGCCTCTCGAGGCATTCGTTTCGGATTATTAAGCTATTGATATTGTTATATTTTTTACGTTCAAAACGGAGTACCCCATTGGAGGTATGAGGCGGGCATCAAACAAAATGCCACCGGCCGTGTATTGACCCGGGTCAAATTCGGATCGATCCCCCCCGCTTAGCGTGCGAGCCATTCCTGATCCCGCTGCGTATGCCAGCGGGGTCCTGCGCCAAGAGGATCGACCATGAGCAATATCGAAAAGTGGGACGTGGAGGACCAGACATTCTGGGACACCACCGGCAAGCGGATCGCCAATCGCAATCTGTGGATCTCCATTCCGAGCCTGCTGATGGGCTTCGCCATCTGGCTGATGTGGGGCATCGTCACGGTGCAGATGCTCAACCTGGGCTTTCCCTTCTCGCCCGCCGAGCTGTTCACCCTGACCGCGATCTCCGGCCTTACCGGTGCCACGCTGCGCATTCCGGCGTCGTTCATGATCCGCATCGCCGGTGGACGCAACACCATCTTCCTGACCACCGCGCTGCTGATGATTCCCGCCGCTGGCGCTGGTATCGCCCTGCAGAGTCAGGACACGCCGCTCTGGGTATTCCAGTTTCTGGCCTTCCTCTCCGGCATCGGCGGCGGCAACTTTGCCTGCTCGATGAGCAACATCAGCAGCTTCTTCCCGAAGAACCAGCAAGGTCTGGCGCTGGGGCTGAACGCCGGGCTCGGCAACTTCGGCGTGACCACCATGCAGATCCTGATTCCGCTGGTGATGACCGCCGGCGTGTTCGGCGCGCTGGCCGGTGCACCGATGGAGCTGCTCAAGGACAGCGGAACACTGATCGGCAAGATCGCGGCCGGCACCGATACCTGGATCCAGAACGCCGGCTGGGTCTGGTTGCTGTTCCTGGTGCCACTGGCCTTCGCCGGCTGGTTCGGCATGAACAACCTGCTGGTGATTTCGCCCACGCCGGGTTACCCGCTGAACGCCTTCGGAAAGATTCTCGGCCTTTACGCGGTGGCCTTCATCGCCGCGGCGATCGGCCTGTATCTCTACCTGCCCGCACCGACCGGTCTCGGCGTACTGAACATGTGGGGCGTGATGCTGCTCACCATCGGCGCGACGCTCGGCATGCTGCGCCTGCTGCCGGGCAGCATCAGCCCGAACATCAAGCGCCAGTTCACGATCTTCCGCGACAAGCACACCTGGTCGATGAGCATCCTCTACATCCTGACCTTCGGCTCATTCATCGGCTTCTCCATGGCGCTGCCGCTGTCGATCACAGTGATCTTCGGCTTCATGAACGAAGTCGGTGCCGACGGTGTGGTGACCCGTGTCGCCAACCCCAATGCACCGAGTGCGCTGACCTACGCCTGGATCGGCCCGTTCATCGGTGCCCTGATCCGTCCGCTGGGCGGCTGGATCTCCGACAAGGTCGGCGGCTCCATCGTCACCCAGGTGATCTCGGTGGTGATGGTCGCTGCTTCGGTCGCCGCCGGCTATGTGATGCAGCAGGCCTATGGCTCGGCTCAGCCGGAAGAGTACTTCTTCCTGTTCCTGGTGCTGTTCCTGGTGCTGTTCGCGGCCAGCGGCATCGGCAACGGCTCCACCTTCCGCACCATCGGCGTGATCTACGACCGCGAGAAGGCCGGCCCGGTACTCGGCTGGACCTCCGCCGTTGCCGCCTACGGCTCCTTCGTCGCGCCGATCGTGATCGGCGAACAGGTCAAGGCCGGTACTCCCGAGGTGGCCATGTACGGCTTCGCGGTGTTCTACGCGCTGTGCCTGATCCTCAACTGGTGGTTCTACCTGCGCCGCAACGCCTACGTGAAGAACCCCTGAGTCCGGAGAGCCGCCATGAAAATCATGATTGCCTACGACAACTCGCGTAACGCCAGGAAAGCCCTGGACGCCACCCTCGAGATGTTCGGTCCGCTGAAGCCACTGGTCATGCTGATCGGCGTGGTGGAAGAAACCCGCGACACCAGCGATTCGGCGGTCGAGCTCTACGAGCGCGCACGTCGCGAATTCCAGGCCTTCCTGCAGGAGGCGGCGGCCAAGGTCAGCGCCTTCGGCCTGGACGTCGATGTGATCCTCGCCGAAGGCGACGCCCGCAAGATGATTCTCAAGGCCGCCGAGCACAAGAAGCCCGACCTGCTGGTGATCGCGCGGCATTCCAACGAACCGGACGGCGGCTTCATCTCCCGCTCGCTGAATCTGCTGGTCGACGAGCTCGACTACATGACCTTCGGTAGCGTCAGCGCCTTCCTGGCCCGCCGGGCGCCTTGCCCGGTCCTGATTCAAGCCTGCCCCTGAGTGAGGAGCTCAACATGAGAGTTTCTACGCTGTTCGAATGGAAGCGCCCCGAGATCCGGGCCCTGCATCTGACCTGGATCGCCTTCTATATCTGCTTCTTCGTCTGGTTCGGCATGGCGCCGCTGGCCTCGAGCATGCTGAAAAGCGTGAACTGGCTGACGCCCGAGGACCTCAAGCTGTTCGCCATCGCCAACGTCGCGCTGACCATTCCGGCGCGCATCCTGGTCGGCATGGCGCTCGACCACTGGGGCCCGCGCCGGGTGTTCTCGGTGCTGCTGGTGGTGATGGCTGCGCCCGCGCTGTTCTTCGCCTTCGGTGACAGCCGCGTCCAGCTGCTGGTGTCGCGGCTGATCCTCAGCTCCATCGGTGCCAGCTTCGTGGTCGGCATCCACATGACCGCCATGTGGTTCAAGCCCAGGGACATCGGCTTCGCCGAGGGTTTCTACGCCGGCTGGGGCAACTTCGGTTCCGCCGCGGCGGCCATGAGCCTGCCGGCCATCGCCATCCATGCCTTCGGTGGTCCGGAAGGCTGGCGCTGGGCGATCGCCAGCTCGGCGATCATCATGGCCGTCTACGGCGTTTACTACTGGTTCGCGCTCACCGACGGCCCGGTTGGTACCGTGCACCGCAAGCCGCACAAGGCCAGCGCGCTGGAGGTCAGCACCTGGGCGGACATGATCAAGCTGATCATCTGGACCATTCCCATGGTCGGCGTGCTCGGCATCCTGGTCTGGCGCATCGAGAAGCTGGGTTACCTCGGTTCCACCGGCGCGCTGATCAGCTATGCGGTGATCGCGCTGGTGGTGATCTTCCAGGTGGTGCAGATCCTGCGGGTCAACGTGCCGATCCTGAAGAAGGGTGTGCCGGAGGACGACAAGTACCCCTTCAACACCGTGGCCGCGCTCAATTCCACCTACTTCGCCAACTTCGGTGCGGAACTGGCGGTGGTGTCGATGCTGCCGATGTTCTTCGAACTGACCTGGGGCCTGACCCCGACCACCGCGGGCATCATCGCCGCCTCCTTCGCCTTCGTGAACCTGGTGGCGCGGCCCATGGGCGGGCTGGTTTCCGACCGCTTCGGCAACCGCCGCTTCGTCATGCTCGCCTACATGCTCGGCATCGCCGTCGGCTTCTTCCTGATGGGGCTGATGAACGCGTCCTGGCCGCTGATCGTCGCCGTCGCCATCACCGTGGCCTGCTCGATGTTCGTCCAGGGCGCCGAGGGCGCGACCTTCGGCATCATTCCCTCGATCAAGCGCCGGGTCACCGGGCAGATCTCCGGCATGGCCGGGGCCTACGGCAACGTCGGTGCCGTCTGCTACCTGACCCTCTACACCTTCGTGACCCCCTCGCAGTTCTTCATGGTGATTGCCGCCGGTGCGTTCGTCAGCTTCGGGCTCTGCCTGCTCTGGCTGAAGGAGCCCGAGGGGGCGTTCTCCGACGAGTACTACGTGTCCAGCGTCGACCGCGAGCTGGAGGCCCGCCAGAAGCTCGCGTCCTGAGGTTGCACCGAACGAATGCGCCAGCCACCCGGCTGGCGCAAGCCGAGATTGATAAGCCGACCGGTCGGGCCAGTGGTTCGCAACCGGAGTGAGGAGAGAAACCAATGAGCCACTTGCTCGATCAACTGCGCTTCTTCAACAGGAAGCAAGGCGAGTTCGCCGATGGTCATGGCGAAACCCGCATCGAATCCCGCGACTGGGAGAACGTCTACCGCTCCCGTTGGCAGTACGACAAGATCGTGCGTTCCACCCACGGGGTGAACTGCACCGGTTCCTGCTCCTGGAAGATCTACGTCAAGAACGGCCTGATCACCTGGGAAACCCAGCAGACCGACTACCCGCGTACCCGCAACGACCTGCCCAACCACGAGCCGCGCGGCTGCCCGCGCGGCGCCAGCTACAGCTGGTACATCTACAGCGCCAACCGCCTGAAGTACCCCAAGGTGCGCAAGCCGCTGCTCAAGCTGTGGCGTGAGGCGCGGCGCAACATGACCCCGGTGGACGCCTGGGCCAGCATCGTCGAGGACAAGGCCAAGACCGAGTCCTACAAGAGCAAGCGCGGCATGGGCGGCTTCATCCGCTCCAGCTGGGACGAAGTCAACGAGATCATCGCCGCCGCCAACGTCTACACCGTCAAGCAGTACGGCCCGGACCGCGTGGTCGGCTTCTCGCCGATCCCGGCCATGTCGATGGTTTCCTACGCGGCCGGTAGCCGCTACCTGTCGCTGATCGGCGGCGTGTGCCTGAGCTTCTACGACTGGTACTGCGACCTGCCGCCGGCCTCGCCACAGGTGTGGGGCGAGCAGACCGACGTGCCGGAATCGGCCGACTGGTACAACTCCAACTACATCATCGCCTGGGGCTCCAACGTCCCGCAGACCCGTACGCCGGACGCGCACTTCTTCACCGAGGTCCGCTACAAGGGCACCAAGACCGTGGCGATCACGCCGGACTACGCCGAAGTCGCCAAGCTGACCGACCTCTGGCTCAACCCCAAGCAGGGCACCGACGCCGCGCTGGCCCAGGCCTTCGCCCACGTCATCTTCAAGGAATTCCACCTCGAAAAGCCGAGCGCCTACTTCCGTGACTACGCCAAGCGCTACACCGATCTCCCGGTGCTGGTGCGTCTGAACGAGAAGGACGGCAGCTACATCGCCGACCGCTTCCTGCGCGCTTCGGATCTCGCCGACAACCTCGGCCAGGAGAACAACCCCGAGTGGAAGACCATCGCCGTCGACGGCAGCACCGGCGAGCTGGTTTCGCCGCTCGGCTCCATCGGTTACCGCTGGGGCGAGAAGGGCAAGTGGAACATCGAAGCCCGCGAAGGCAAGGACGGCCGTGACGTCGACCTCGCCCTGACCCAGATCGATGGCGGCGAGACGGCCGAGGTCGCCTTCCCGTACTTCGGCGGCATCCTCCACGAGCACTTCCAGCACGCCGAAGGCGAGAGCATCCAGCTGCGCCGCGTGCCGGTACGCAGCATCACCCTGGCCGACGGCAGCACCACCAAGGTCGCCACCGTGTTCGACCTGATGGCCGCCAACCTGGGTATCGACCGTGGCCTGGGTGGCGCCAACGTCGCTTCCAGCTACGACGATGCCAGCGTCCCAGGCACTCCGGCCTGGCAGGAAGTCATCACCGGCGTGGCCCGCGAAAAGGCGATCCAGATCGCCCGTGAATTCGCCGACAACGCCGACAAGACCCATGGCCGTTCCATGATCATCGTCGGTGCGGCGATGAACCACTGGTACCACATGGACATGAACTACCGCGGCCTGATCAACATGCTGATGTTGTGCGGCTGCGTGGGGCAGACCGGTGGTGGCTGGGCGCACTACGTGGGTCAGGAAAAGCTGCGTCCGCAGTGCGGCTGGCTGCCGCTGGCCTTCGGCCTCGACTGGCACCGTCCGCCGCGCCAGATGAACGGCACCAGCTTCTTCTACAACCACAGCTCGCAGTGGCGCCACGAGAAGATGAGCATTCACGAAGTGCTCTCGCCGCTGGCCGACAAGTCGCAGTTCCCCGAGCACATGCTCGACTACAACATCCGCGCCGAACGCGCCGGCTGGCTGCCGAGCGCGCCGCAGCTCAACCGCAACCCGCTGCAGATCTGCCGTGAAGCCGAAGCCGCCGGCATGTCGCCGGTCGACTACGTCACCCAGTCGCTCAAGGACGGTTCGCTGAAGTTCGCCTGTGAGCAGCCGGACAACCCGGATAACTTCCCGCGCAACATGTTCATCTGGCGCTCCAACCTGCTGGGCAGCTCGGGCAAGGGCCACGAGTACATGCTCAAGTACCTGCTGGGCACCAGGAACGGCGTGATGAACGAGGACCTCGGCAAGCGCGACGGCTTCAAGCCGCTCGAAGCCGAATGGCAGGACGACGGCGCCATCGGCAAGCTCGACCTGGTCACCACCCTCGACTTCCGCATGTCCTCGACCTGCGTGTACTCCGACATCGTCCTGCCGACCGCGACCTGGTACGAGAAGGACGACATGAACACTTCGGACATGCACCCCTTCATCCACCCGCTGTCGGCGGCCATCGACCCGGCCTGGGAAGCGCGTTCGGACTGGGAAATCTACAAGGGCATCGCCAAGTCTTTCTCGAAGATGGCCGAAGGTCATCTGGGCGTGGAGAAGGATCTGGTCACCGTGCCGCTGCTGCACGACAGCCCCGGCGAACTGGCCCAGCCGTTCGGCGGCACCGACTGGAAGACCGCGGGCGTCGATCCGCAGCCGGGCAAGAACTGCCCGAACATGACCGTGGTCGAGCGCGACTATCCGGCCACCTACAAGAAATTCAGCTCCCTCGGCCCGCTGCTGGACAAGCTCGGCAACGGCGGCAAGGGCATCAGCTGGAACACCCAGGATGAAGTCGATTTCCTCGGCGAGCTGAACTACAAGGTGCGCGACGAGGGCGTCAGCCAAGGGCGTCCGCAGATCGAGTCGGCCATCGACGCGGCCGAGGTCATCCTCAGCCTGGCGCCGGAGACCAACGGTCACGTCGCGGTGAAGGCCTGGGCCGCGCTGTCGGAATTCACCGGCCGCGACCACAGCCACCTGGCACTGCCCAAGGAGCACGAGGCGATCCGCTTCCGTGACATCCAGGCGCAGCCGCGCAAGATCATCTCCAGCCCGACCTGGTCAGGCCTGGAAGACGAGCATGTGTCGTACAACGCCGGCTACACCAACGTCCACGAGTACATCCCGTGGCGCACCATCACCGGCCGCCAGCAGTTCTTCCAGGATCACCCCTGGATGCAGGCCTTCGGCGAGCAGCTGATGAGCTACCGGCCGCCGATCAACACTCGCACCATCGATTACGTGAAGGGCAAGAAGAGCAACGGCAACCCCGAGATCGTCCTGAACTGGATCACTCCGCACCAGAAGTGGGGCATCCACAGCACCTACTCGGACAACCTGATCATGCTCACCCTCAGCCGTGGCGGCCCGATCGTGTGGATGTCCGAAGTCGATGCCAAGAAGGCCGGCATCGAGGACAACGACTGGATCGAGTGCTTCAACGCCAACGGTGCCCTGACTGCCCGTGCGGTAGTCAGCCAGCGCGTGATGGAAGGCATGGTGATGATGTACCACGCCCAGGAACGCATCGTGAACGTGCCGGGCGCCGAGAGCACCAAGACCCGCGGCGGCCACCACAACTCGGTGACCCGCGTGGTGCTCAAGCCCACCCACATGATCGGCGGCTACGCCCAGCAGGCGTACGGCTTCAACTACTACGGCACCGTGGGTTGCAACCGCGACGAGTTCGTCGTGGTGCGCAAGATGAACAAGGTCGACTGGCTCGATGGCCCGAATGGGCATGAGCTGCCGCAACCCCTGCCGCAAGATATCTGAGGAATAAGGCCATGAAGATTCGTTCACCCAAGGTGGCAGCGCATGGTCCCCGGACCCTGCCCGCTCTGAAGATCAAGGCGCCGGTTGTGGAGGTCGCACAATGAAAATTCGTTCACAAGTAGGCATGGTCCTGAACCTGGACAAGTGCATCGGCTGCCACACCTGCTCGATCACCTGCAAGAACGTCTGGACCAGCCGCGAAGGCATGGAATACGCCTGGTTCAACAACGTCGAGACCAAGCCCGGCATCGGCTACCCGAAGGAGTGGGAAAACCAGGACAAGTGGAAGGGCGGCTGGGTGCGCAACGGCGATGGCACCATCAACCCGCGCATCGGCGGCAAGTTCCGCGTGCTGGCGAACATCTTCGCCAACCCGGACCTGCCGACCATCGACGACTACTACGAGCCGTTCGACTTCGACTACCAGAACCTGCACACCGCGCCAATCTCCGATCACCAGCCGGTTGCACGTCCGCGCTCGCTGATCTCCGGCCAGCGCATGGAAAAGATCGAGTGGGGCCCTAACTGGGAAGAAATTCTCGGCACCGAGTTCGCCAAGCGTCGCAAGGACAAGAACTTCGACAAGGTACAGGCCGACATCTACGGCCAGTACGAAAACACCTTCATGATGTACCTGCCGCGCCTGTGCGAGCACTGCCTGAACCCGACCTGCGCCGCGTCCTGCCCGAGCGGTGCGATCTACAAGCGCGAGGAGGACGGCATCGTCCTCATCGACCAGGAAAAGTGCCGCGGCTGGCGCATGTGCATCAGCGGCTGCCCGTACAAGAAGATCTACTTCAACTGGAAGAGCGGCAAATCCGAGAAGTGCATCTTCTGCTTCCCGCGCATCGAGGCCGGCATGCCGACCGTCTGCGCCGAGACATGCGTAGGCCGCATCCGCTACCTCGGCGTGCTGCTGTACGACGCCGACCGCATCCATGAAGTGGCCAGCACCGTCAACGAGCAGGACCTGTACGCCAAGCAACTGGAGATCTTCCTCGATCCGTTCGATCCGAAGGTCATCGAGCAGGCGCTCAACGACGGCGTACCGATGTCGGTGATCGAAGCCGCGCAGAAGTCGCCGGTTTACAAGATGGCGGTGGACTGGAAGCTGGCCCTGCCGCTGCACCCGGAATACCGCACCCTGCCGATGGTCTGGTACGTGCCGCCGCTCTCGCCGATCCAGAACGCCGCCAGCGCCGGTCACGTCAGCATGGACGGCGTGCTGCCGGATGTCGACAGCCTGCGCATCCCGCTGCGTTACCTGGCCAACCTGCTCACCGCAGGTGACGAGGAGCCGGTCAAGCTGGCGCTCAAGCGCATGCTCGCCATGCGCGCCTACAAGCGCGCCGAGCAGGTCGATGGCGTGCAGGACCTCGAGGTGCTGGAGAGCGTCGGTCTGTCGGTGGCCCAGGTCGAGGACATGTACCGCTACCTGGCCATCGCCAACTACGAAGACCGTTACGTGATCCCGACCGCGCACCGCGAAGAGGCCATGAGCGACGCCTTCGCCGAGCGTTCCGGTTGCGGCTTCAGCTTCGGCAGCGGCTGCTCGGGCGCCTCGGACACCAACATGTTCGGTGCGAAGAAGGCCAACCGCCGCGACATCATCAAGACCGTCCAGCTGTGGGAGGACTGAGCCATGCGCATCCTTAAAGTGATTTCCCTGCTGCTGGACTACCCCGACCAGCGCCTGCGCGACGGCCATGCCGAACTGGCCCAGGCCATCGGCTCGGCCCGCGAGATCAGCCCGGAGCAGCGCATCGCGCTGCGCCGCCTGCTCGACGAGCTGAGCGAAGGCGACCTGATGGACGTGCAGGAGCGCTACACCGACCTGTTCGACCGCGGCCGTTCGCTGTCGCTGCTCCTGTTCGAGCACGTGCATGGCGAGTCCCGCGACCGCGGCCAGGCCATGGTCGACCTGATGGCGCAGTACACCGAAGCCGGTTTCGACATCGGTGTACGCGAGCTGCCGGACTACATCCCGCTGTACCTCGAATACCTCGCCACCCGCGACGACCTCGAGGCCCGCGAGGGGCTGGCCGACGTGTCGCACCTGCTGGCCCTGCTGGCGGCGCGTCTGCAGGAACGCGAAAGCCCGCATGCCGCGTGCTTCCGTGCGCTGCTGCAGATCGCCGGCGAGCCGGTGCAGGAAACCCTGGCCGGCCTGCAGGAGCAGGTCGCCGCCGAGGAACGCGACGACTCGCTGGAAGCGCTGGACAAGATCTGGGAGGAGGAACAGGTCAATTTCCTCCAGGCCGAGCAGCAGGATCGCTGCCCATCCATGCCGAGCGGGCCGGGCAAGGCCCGCGAGGAAAGCCCGGTGCCGCTGCACTGGACCGATTTCAAGCATGACGGGCAGGCCGCCGCGCTCGTCCAGGAGGTGCGCAATGTCTAACTTCAATTTCCTGCTGTTCGGGGTCTACCCCTACATCGCCCTGGCCATCTGCCTGATCGGCAGCTGGGCACGTTTCGACCTGTCGCAGTACAGCTGGAAGGCCGGCTCGAGCCAGATGCTGTCGAACAACCGCATGCGCCTGGCAAGCAACCTGTTCCACGTCGGCATCATCTTCATCCTGGCCGGGCACTTCGTCGGCCTGCTGATGCCCGAGGCGCTGTATCACCACTTCATCAGCAGCGGTCAGAAGCAGATCGTGGCGATGGTCTCCGGCGGCTTCTTCGGCATCCTCTGCCTGATCGGCCTGGTGATGCTGATCCGTCGTCGGCTGACCGATGCCCGCGTGCGGGCCACCTCCAGCACCAGCGACATCATGATCCTCTTCGTGCTGCTGGCGCAGCTGGTGCTGGGGCTGCTGACCATCGTCGCCTCCACCGGCCATCTGGACGGTTCGGTGATGGTGCTGCTGGGCACCTGGGCGCAGAGCCTGGTCACCCTGCAGCCGGTCAAGGCGGCCGGCGCCATCGAGTCGGTCAGCGTCATCTACAAGCTGCACGTGTTCCTCGGCATGACCCTGTTCGTGCTGTTCCCCTTCACCCGTCTGGTGCACATCGTCAGTGCCCCGGTGTGGTACCTGGGCCGGCGCTACCAGATCGTCCGGCAGAAGGGCGTCAAGCCGGCCATGCCGCGCCCGCAGCGCCCGCGCACCTACGAAGCCCCGGCCCGCGAAACCGTGGCGCCGAAAGCTGTGCCTGCCACGGCAAAGAGCAAGGCCCCGGTATGACTCCCGCCGGCTGACGCCCCGTGCGTCAGCCGTCCTGGCCGATCGGATCGAAGGTTCAAGCGTCTTATCGAGGTAATCGTCATGGGTTGTGGATGTGGTGGAAGCACCGGTGGAAGCGGCGGCTGCGGTGGCGGCGCGCGTCCGGAAATCGAAGTACCGGTAGATGCTCCTCTGTTTGAGGAGCTACCGCACGAGGAAGGCAGCGAGCCGGCTGTTGAACAGGCGTCCGCTGAATCATTGCTGATTGCCAGCAGCGAACAGGAGTGGCCGCGGGTGCGGGTCAATGGGGTGGCGATCGCCGCCCAGGCCATCGCCCAGGAGTTGCAGTATCACCCCGCCGAGAGCCGCGACGAGGCGGTCTTTCTAGCGACCCAGGCACTGGTGGTGCGCGAGCTGTTGCAGCAGCGCATCGCCGAACTCGGCCTGGTGGTGCGTGCTGAATCCGGCGAAAGCGAGGAAGAGGCGGCCACCCGCACGCTGATCGAGCAGGAAGTGCCACTACCGCTGGCCGACGAGGCGGCCTGCCAGCAGTACTACAACGGCAACCGGCAGCGCTTCTTCAGCGCGCCGTTGCTGGCCGCGCGGCACATCCTGCTGGCCTGCCCGGCGGATGACGCCGAGGCGCGCAGCCTGGCGCGGGAACAGGCGCTGGGCCTGTTGCAGCAACTGCAGGCGGCGCCGCAACGCTTCGCCGAGCTGGCGCTGCAGCATTCGGCCTGCCCGTCCAAGGAACAGGGCGGCGCGCTGGGGCAGATCAGCAAGGGCCAGACGGTGCCGGAGTTCGAACGCCAGCTGTTCCGTCTGCCGGTAGGCCTCAGCCAGCAACCGCTGGAGAGCCGCTACGGCTATCACCTGGTGTTTGTCGACCAGCGTATAGAAGGCGAGCAACTACCTTACGAGGCAGTCGCCGGCTCGATTCGTGCCGAGCTCAACCAGCGTGTCTGGCAGATCGGCGTCAGCCAGTACCTGCAGAATCTGGTGGGTGCGGCGAATATCGAAGGCATCCACCTGCAGGGCGCGGAAACGCCACTGATGCAGTAACGGAAACGCAGGGTGGATGACGCATCACCCATCCACCGCGCGGGTTGGCGATGGATGAACGCAGGGGCACTCGCGCCACCTTCACCGGCTCGCTCCACCGAGCGGGCCATGGTGGATGAAAAACGCGTCATCCACCCTACGAGCTGGTGCAG
>NZ_KK020677.1:130663-204119 GCF_000307775.2 Stutzerimonas stutzeri KOS6
CTGTGCAGCAACGGCGGCTTGGCTCTGGGTAGGGTGGATGACGCCTCCATCCACCGCGCGGGTTGGCGGTGGATGGACGCAGCGGCACTTGCGCCACCCCATCGGGTCGCGCCACCGAGCAGGGCCATGGTGGATGAAAAACGCGTCATCCACCCTACGAGCTGGTGCAGCAACGGCGGCTTGGCTCTGGGTAGGGTGGATGACGCTTCACCCATCCACCGCGCGGGTTGGCGGTGGATGGACGCAGCGGCACTCGCGCCACCTCCACCGGCTCGCTCCACCGAGCGGGGACATGGTGGATGAAAAACGCGTCATCCACCCTACGAAGCTTCAGAGGTTTTACCGATGACTCAATTACGCGACGCCCACGACCGCCAGATCGATTATCTGCGCATGTCGGTGACCGACCGCTGCGACTTCCGCTGCGTCTACTGCATGGCCGAGGACATGACCTTCCTGCCGCGCCAGCAGGTGCTCGGCCTGGAGGAGCTGGAGCGCATCGCGCGGATCTTCGTCGGCCTGGGCGTGAAGAAGATTCGCCTCACCGGCGGCGAGCCGCTGGTACGCCAGGGCATCGTCGGACTCTGCGAACGCATCGCCGCATTGCCGGGGCTGCGCGAGCTGGTGATGACCACCAACGGCTCGCAACTGGTCAGGCTTGCCGCACCGCTGGCGCGCGCCGGGGTCAAGCGGCTGAACATCAGCCTGGATAGCCTGGACGCCGCCAAATTCCACGCCATCACCCGCACCGGTCAGCTGCAGCAGGTGCTCGACGGCATCGATGCGGCACGTGACGCCGGCTTTGAGCGGATCAAGCTCAATGCCGTGGTGATGAAAGGGCGCAACGCCGAGGAGGTCGCCGACCTGGTGGATTTCGCCATCACCGGCGGGCTGGACCTGAGCTTCATCGAGGAAATGCCGCTGGGCGACGTCGGTCGCTCGCGCGGCGCGAGCTTCTGCTCCAGCGACGAAGTGCGCGCGCTGATCGCCGAGCGCCACGCGCTTATCGATTCGGCCGAGCAGAGCGGCGGTCCGGCGCGCTACGTGCGTCTGGCAGACCATCCGCAGACGCGCATCGGCTTCATCTCGCCGCATTCCCACAATTTCTGCGCCACCTGCAACCGTGTCCGGCTGACCGTGGAAGGCCGGCTGCTGCTGTGCCTGGGGCACGAGCATTCCATCGACCTGCGCGCGCTGCTGCGTCGCCATCCGACCAGCGACCTGCCGCTGATCGATGCCATCCACGCCGCGCTGCAGCGCAAACCGCTGCGCCATGAATTCTCCAGCGGCGGTGAGGTCCAGGTACTGCGCTTCATGAACGCCAGCGGCGGCTGAGGCTGCTTTCAGGTTTCGAGCCGCCGCCCGAATTCGGTACCATCGGACGGTTTACCCGGTCTCCCCCGCATAGCGGTGCATCGAGTGCCGCGGTCGCGGAACTGTCCGCAGCGTTGTCAGACCTGATTGCACCTGCGCGCCGCGGTGATACCTCCAACGGGGAATGGGCTCGCGCGCGGCACCGGTGCAGCCTGCTCACACATATTCCAGGGAGTTTCGAGCCATGGCTCATCTGTCCAACACCGAATTCCAACCGCTGAGCATCGCCGTGCTCACCGTCAGCGATACCCGCACCCTCGATACCGACACCTCCGGCCAGGCGTTGATCGACGGGCTGCTGAGCGCGGGGCATAGCCTGGCCGAGCGAGCTATCGTCAAGGATGACATCTGGCAGATCCGCGCTCGCGTCTGCGGCTGGATCGCCAGTGACAACGTGCAGGCGGTGCTGATCACCGGCGGTACCGGCTTCACCGCGCGCGACAACACCCCGCAGGCGGTGCAGCCACTGCTGGACAAGTCCGTCGACGGCTTCGGCGAGCTGTTCCGCCATGTCTCGCTGGGCGAGATCGGCACCTCCACCGTGCAGTCCCGCGCCCTGGCCGGCATGAGCAATGGCACCCTGGTGTGCTGCCTGCCCGGTTCCACCAACGCCTGCCGCACGGCCTGGAACAAGATCCTCGTCGAGCAACTGGACAGCCGCACCAAGCCGTGCAACTTCGTGCCGCACCTGAAAGCCGCCGCGCTCGATAACTGCGGACCACGCTCATGAGCGCCTGTGGCTGCGACACCAGTGGCCTGAAGCCGGTCGACGAAGCCATCGCCGAGCTGCTGGCGCGGGTGCCGGCGCCGCCCGCCGTGGAAGAGGTCGCGTTGCGCGATGCGCTCGGCCGCGTGCTCGCCGAGCCGCTGGATGCCAGCTTTCCGGTGCCGCCCTGGGACAACAGCGCGATGGACGGCTACGCCCTGCGCGCCGCCGATCTGCCGGCCGAGGGCGGTGCGCTGCCGCTGGCCGGACGCATCGCCGCCGGTGATGCCGCCAGTCAGCAGCTGCCGGCCGGGCATGCGGTGCGCATTTTCACCGGCGCGCCGTTGCCGCCGGGCGCGGACGCCGTGGTGGCCCAAGAGAACTGCCGCGTCGAAGGCGATCGCATCTGGCTGCCGAAGGTAAAGGCCGGTGACAACGTGCGCTGCCTGGGTGAGGAAACCGCCGCCGGCGAGCGCCTGATCGACGCTGGCAAGCGTCTGCGCCCGCAGGAACTCGGCTTGCTGGCGACCTTCGGCGTGGCGCGGGTGAAAGTGTACCGGCGTCTGCGCGTGGCGCTGCTGTCCAGCGGCAACGAGCTGCGCGAGCCGGGCGAGCCGCTGGACGCCGGGCAGATCTACAACTCCAACCGCTACAGCCTGCTCGGCGTTTTGCAGAGCCTCGGCTGCGAGGTGCACGACTACCCGATCCTGATCGACGATCTGGGCGCCAGCCGCGACGCGCTGGCCGATGCGGCGAGCCGCTTCGACCTGATCATCACCTCGGGCGGTGTTTCGGTGGGTGAGGAGGATCACCTCAAGCAGGCGATTCGCGATTTGGGCGAGCTGCACCTGTGGCGCCTGGCGATCCAGCCGGGCAAGCCGCTGGCCTTCGGCGAGGTCAACGGCACGCCGTGGATCGGCCTGCCGGGCAACCCGGCGGCGGCGCTGGTCACCTCGCTGGTGGTGGCCCGACCGTTCCTGCTGCGCGCCCAGGGCTGCACGCAGGTGCAGGTCACGCCGCTGCGCCTGCCGGCCGGTTTCGCCTGGCGCAAGGCCAACGTGCGCCAGCAGTTCCTGCGCGCGCGGCTCGAAGCGGTCGATGGCCGGCTCGAGGTGCGTCTGTTCCCACGCCAGGGCTCTGCCATGCTGACCTCGGCGACCTGGGCCGATGGCCTGGCCATCGTCGAGTGTCAGCGTACCCTCGCCGAAGGCGAGCTGGTGCAGTACCTGCCGTTCAGCGAGCTGCTCGGCTGACGCATGAAAACGCCCGGACGATGGTGAGTCGACCGGGCGTTGTCGTGTCTGCGCCTCAGACCTGGCTGCGCTGCGGCAGCATGCGCAGCAGGGTGCCGTCGCGGCGCACGTACTGGTGGAACAAGGCCGCCGCCGCATGCAGGCCGATCAGCCAGTAGCCGAGCACACCGACGGTTTCGTGGAGCTCCTTGAAATCTCCGGCCAGTGCTTCGTCCGGTCCGATCAGGGCCGGCAGTTCCAGGCCGAAGAAGGGAATCGGCTTGCCCGCCGCGCTCAGGGTCAGCCAACCCAGCAGTGGCAGGCCGATCATCAGCGCATACAGGGCCAGATGCATCAGGCTGGCCAGCACATGTTCCCAAGTTGCGCCTGCGACCGGCTTTGGCGCCGGCCGTAGCCACCGCGCGAGCAGGCGCAGCCAGACCAGGGCGAACACCGTCAGGCCGAGCATGAAGTGCCACTGCTTGAGCAATTCGCGTGGCTCGCTGCCCTTGGCGAAATTGCCCTTCAGTTCGATGGTGGCGTAGACGCCGACGATCAGCAGGACCATCAGCCAGTGCAGGGCGATGCTCAGGCGCCCGTAGCGCATCAGCGGGTTCGATGCAGTCATTTCACACACTCCGGGTAGGGGAATGTCGGCAGTCTAGGACGCCAGGCTTAAGCGAACCTTAGCGAGTGGCGGCTGCATCTGCGGCGCGCGGTCGCGGCTGCTCGCGGGTGCCCATCCGCCTACCGTCGTGGCTGGCGCGCAAGGCGCACGGCGACCTGCAGCCCGCCAAGCGGCGAGTCCGCCAGTTCGACCGAGGCGCCGTGCAGTTCAGCGATGCGGGCGACGATGGACAGGCCGAGGCCGGCGCCCTGGCCTTCGCCCTGGCGGTAGAAGCGCTCGAACAGCTTGTCGCGCTGCGCCGCCGCTACGCCGGGGCCGCTGTCGTCCACGTGCAGGGTGAGGGCCGCCTGCGTGGCCTGAATGCCGACCTGGATCTGTCCACCCACGGGCGTGTACTCCAATGCATTGCCCACCAGGTTCTGCAGCAGCGTGCCCAGGCTCGCGGCATCGCCGCTGAGGCGGCAATCGGCGCGTTCGTCCACTTCCAGCGTCAGCTCCTGCTCGCGGGCGATAGCCAGCGGTGTCAGCTCGGCAAGCGTCTCGCGCGCGAGCAAGCGCATGTCCAGAGGCGCCATGCGCAACTGTTGGGCGTTGGGCTCCAGGCGGGCAAGGGTGAGCAGCTGGGTGACCACGCGGGTCGTGCGGTCGACGCCGGCGAGCAGTTGGCGGAGGGCTTCGTCACGGTCGGTCTCGCTGCCGGCCTGCTGGGCGTTCTGCGCATGGATGCGCAGCACCGCCAAAGGCGTGCGCAACTCGTGGGCGGCGTCGGCGATGAAGCGCTTTTCGCGCTCGACCAACTGGTTGACCTGCTGCAGCAGGCGGTTCAGCGAAGCCGCCACCGGCTCCAGTTCCTGCGGCAGTGGCGCCAGCAGCAGCGGCGCGAGGTTGTCCGGGTCGCGGCGCTTGAGCAACTGCGCCATGCTCGCCAGCGGGCGCAGGCCCCAGCCCACCGCCAGCCAGATCAGCAACGCCAGCAGCGGCAGGCCGATGAGATCGGGCAGCAGGCTGCGTCGGGCGATCTTGCCGACCAGTTCGCCACGCACATCGCCGCGCTCGCTGAGCAGAATCCACAGGTCGTCTTCGCGGTCCTGCAGCAGGAACAGGCGCCAGGCGTGGCCGTCGAGCTGTACGTCGTGATAGCCGCCGCGCAGGCGGCCGAAGGGTGAGGTGGAAGCTGTGCCGGCCAGCTGCTGCAGTGCGCCATTCGGCGCGCCGGCCGATTGCAACAGGCTACTGCCGTCTGCGGCGTACACCTGAAAGCCCAGCTTGGTTTCGTAGTCATGCCCCGGCACGCCCTGGTCGCGCCGCGCATTCACCGCGGCGTCCAGCGCCTGCTGCAGCGCCTCGCGCGCCTGCGGGTCCATTTCTCGCATCACCAGGCCCTGCACCAGCCGCGCGCTGTGTGCCAGCTGCGCGTCGAACAGCTCCTCGATCTCGTGGCGGGCATCGCGGTAACTGCGCCAGGAAATCAGGCTCAGCGACAGCAGCAGGATGCCGAGCACCAGCACCAGGGTACGGTTGCGGATCGAGCGCTTCAGCATTTGTCCACCAGATAGCCGACGCCGCGCACGGTGCGGATCAGTTCGGGGAAGAACTTCTTGCGCAGATGATGGATATGCACCTCCAGTGCATTGCTCTCGACCTCCTCGTCCCAGCCGTAGAGCACCTGCTGCAGGCGATCGCGGGTCAGCACGCGGCCGGGCTGGGCGATCAGTTCGTGCAGTAGAACGAACTCCTTGCGCGGCAGGTTGATCGGCGTGTCCTGGTAGCTGACCTGCTGATTGGCCGGATCGAGCAGGATGCCGCGGTACTCCAGCACCGGTTCCGGACGGTTGAAGCTGCGCCGCAGCAGGGCGCGCAGGCGGGCCTTGAGTTCGGCGACGTCGAACGGCTTGACCAGGTAGTCGTCGGCACCGGCGTCGAGCCCGGCGATGCGGTCGGAGGTCGCATCGCGGGCGGTCAGTACCAGCACCGGCACCGGGTTGGCGCTGGCGCGCAAGCGCTTGAGCACTTCCAGTCCGTCCAGGCGCGGCAGGCCGAGGTCGAGGATCGCCAGCTCGAAGCTCTCATGGCTCAGGGCATGCAGCGCGCTGGCGCCGTCCTGCAGCCAGTCGACCGTATAACCCTCGGGCTTGAGTGCGGTGCGGATGCCCTCGCCGAGGGCACGATCGTCTTCTACCAGCAGAATGCGCATGTCGTTCCTGTCGTCCTGAAGGGTTCGCGGCATTGCTGTGCATTCAACGCCGCCGCACCCGGTTATTCCAGCTTTTCCTTGACCCTGGCCAGCAGCGCGCGGGCTTCGTCGCGGCGACCGGCATCGGCCACTTCACGGCCGGGGCGGTCCGCTGCGGCGAGCGCCTTGCGCAGCGCGGCCTGCGCCTCGCCGTAGCGGTTCTGGCGCAGCAGGAAATCGCCATGGAAATAGTTCGGGTCAATGCCGTTCGGGTTCAGCGCCAGCGCCTGCTTGAACAGCGCCTCGGCCTGCTCCTCGTCACCGAAGCCGATCGGCCAGCCGGGTACCTGGTAGTAGAGGCTGGCGAGGCTGGTGTAGGCCGAGCCGTCCAATGCCTGCGGGTCGAGTTCGATGGCTTTTTCCAGTTCCGCCTTGGCCTGCTTGACCAGGCCCAGCGCGCCAAGCCCGCCCTTGGCGCCGGCCCAGGTGCTGAGCACGATGCCGTGCCAGATATGCAGCTCGGCGGCCTGCGGTTCGCCGTTCACCGCGCTCTCGGCCTCCGAAGCGAGCCGGGCGAAGGCCGCTTCGCGCTGTGCTGGGGGCAACTGGTAGTTGATCTCCGCCCAGCGGCTCTGGATCTGGCGCAGCGACGACTCGCCAGCCGGGCTGAGGGCGAAGGAAGGCTGGCAGGCCAGGGCCAGCAGCAGGGAGCAAAGAATGGACAGGCGCTTCATGGGTGTTCTCCAGGCATGGGGGTGGATGAGGCAGGTGGTGGCGATTCGGCACCGGCGAAGCGCTTGATCACCGGCAGCTGCCTGCGCAGCGCCTGGTCGACCAGCCGCGGCAGCAGGCCGTTGAGGCGCACGAAGAGCTTTTCCGGCCAGCCCAGATAGAGCTCTTCGCGCTCGCGGACGATGGCCCGCAGGATCTCGCCGGCGACCTGCTGCGGGTCGTCCATGTCCACCTTCAATTCGTCGTTCATTGCCACCACCTGGGCGCTGTTCATCGCCGTGCGGGTCGCTCGTGGTGCGATGTAGAGCACCTTGACGTGGCTGTCGGCCAGTTCGCGCCGGAGCGCTTCGGAAAAGCCGCGCAAGGCGAACTTGCTGGCGCAGTAGGCGGCAAAACCCGGATAGCCGATCGAGCCGAAGGTCGAGCCGAGGTTGACCAGCAGGGCCTGCGGTTGCTGGCGCAGCAGCGGCAGCAACAGGTGGGTCAGTTGCAGGGTGGCGGTGACGTTGACGTCGATCAGCCGGGCGATGGCGTCTTCGTCCTGCTGTTCGAGCAGGCGGAACTGGTTGATCCCGGCGGCGTTGATCAGGCAGTTGAGCCCGCCGAAGCGGCGCGCGGCATCGAGTACCGTCTGCCGGCCGCTGCGCTGGGTGAGGTCGGCGCAGATCAGGCTGACCTGGCCGGGATGGCGCCGGGCGAGGTCATCCAGGGCGAGGCTGTCGCGTCCCACCAGCAGCAGTTGTGCGCCGTCCCGGCAGAGCCGATCCACCAGCACCTGGCCGATTCCGCCACTGGCGCCGGTGAGCAGGGCGCGGCATCGATTGAGTTGCATGGTCGTGCCCTCAGGCCGTCAGGCTGCGGAAGATGTCGCCGTAGAGGCGGTAGACCACCCGCGCGGTGTGCACCACGGCGGCCTTGTCGCTGTCGTCGTCGAGACGGTTCATCAGCGTCTTGAAGAATTCGATGTGCTCCAGGTCCAGGCTGCCGTGGGAGGTCAGGTAGCTGAACGCCTTGGCCGGCAGCTGGAGCTTGTCCCGCAGCACGCCGGCGGCCTGGGTCGCCAGGGCGGTGCTGGTGCCTTCCAGCACGTTGACCATGCCGAAGAAGCTCGTCGGGTTGTGCCGCGCGATGCGGTCGTAGACGTAGGCGACCATCAGCTCGGTGGGCAGCGCCGGCTGGCCGTCGCGCACCGCATCGGCATCACCGCCGCAGGCGCGGATGTCGTTGAGAATCCACTCCTGGTGGCCGATCTCCTCTTCGATGTATTCGGCGATCGCCTCGCGCAGCCATTCCAGCCGCTCCGGCAGGCGTGCGCCGCAGGCCATCAGCAGCGGCACCGTGTGCTTGACGTGGTGATAGGCCTGGGTAAGGAAGGCGATGTACTGCGCGTGGGTGGCGGTGCCGGCGAGCGCGGCGTGGATGATCGGTGCGCCGAGCAGGTATTCGCGCTCGCTGCTGGTCTGGTGTTGCAACTGGTCGAAGAATTCCATGGGGTTGCCTCGAAGTCAGGGCTGAAGGGCGTTGATGGCGGTCTGGTAATGGACGAGCAGGGCGTTGCGGCGCAGGCGGCCGTTGGCCGTGGCCAGGCCGTTGTCGGGTCGGAACGGTTGGCCGGCGCGCAACCAGTGGTGCACACGGGCGTAGTCGGGCAGGCCGGCGTTGACCTGGCTCACCGCGGCCTGCAGTTCGGCGTCGCTGCAGTCGGCGCGCCGCGGCACCAGCACGGCGACGTTCTGCGGCAGGGCTTCGCCGTGCAGCCAGGCCTGGGCGATGGCTGCCTGCTGGACCAGCTCGGCTTCCACCCACTCGGGATTGACGTTGCGCCCGTAGGCGGTGACGAACTGGTGTTTCTTGCGCCCGTGCAGGACCAGGAAACCGTCTTCGAAATGCCCCAGGTCGCCGCTCGCCAGCCAGTCGCCCGGCAGCGCCGGCTCGCCGAGATAACCGAGCATGTGCGGGCCCTTGACCAGCACCTCGCCATCCTCTGCCAGGCGCAGCTCGGCATGCGCCAGCGGCCGGCCGACCGTGCCGGTCCGGCGTGCTTGCGGCGTGTTCAGGCAGACCACCGAGGCACATTCGGACAGGCCATAGCCCTCGAACACCGGCAGGCCGAGGCGGTCGGCGCGCTCCAGCAGTTGCGGCGCGACCCGGCCACCGCCGACGGCGACGAAGCGCAGCGACGACGGCAACGGCAGGCCCTGTTCGGCGGCGCTGACCAGCCCCAGCAGCAGTTGCGGCAGCAGGATCAGGCTGTGCGGACGGCTCTCGTTCAGTGTGGCGAGCAGGCGCGGTAGCTCGAAGCCCGCTGCGCCGCTGAAGCCGATCTCGGCCAGCGGCCGCAGTTCGACCCGGGCGCCGGCCAGCAGCGGTGCGTAGAGCCCGGCGATATTCTCCAGCAGGGTCGCCAGCGGCAGCACGCACAGGTGCTGCTGCACGGCACAGGACTGGCTGGCCTGCCACAGGCTCTCGGCCACCGCCAACTGCGCGTGGGCGTCCAGGCAGACGCCCTTGGGCTGGCCGGTGGTGCCGGAGGTGTAGGTGATCTTGCGCGTGTCCGCTGGCACCGGCGTGACGACGCCCGGCTGGCGTTGCAGCAGTCCGCGAGCGGTCTGGCGAAAGCCGCAGCGCTCGCTGAGTGCGCTGGTCGCGCCGATCAGGCAGTCGATGCCGGCGTGCTGCAGCACGTGCTCCTGCTGAGCCGGCGAAAAGAACCCCGGCAGCGGTACGCAGACCCGTTCGGCGCGCAGCAGCGCCAGGTCCCACAGCGCCCACTCCAGACCGTTGTCCAGCGCCAGGGCGACGCGCAGCACGCCGAGCGTCTCCAGCAGGCTGGCGCGAGCGGCGACTTCGTGGCGCAGCTCGGCGTAGCTGAGCTGGCGCGCACCTTCGGCCAGGGCGATGCCACTGTGCTGCTCGAGTGCCGCCCGGAAGCGTTCAGCTGCAGGCTGCATGCGGCACCTCCGAGGCATCGAACAGCGGCTGGTAACCCAGCCGCGGGTAGACGCCAAGCTGCAGCAGATGCTGATGCCCCGGCAGGATCTCTCCAGCCATGACCTGAGGGCGGCTGGCGTAGTAGCTGCCCCAGTCGGCCAGCTCGTCGCCCATCCGGGCCGGATCGGCCAGGCCCAGCGGCAGCGGCGTCAGCGCCAGGCGCTGGAAGCTGTTGAGCAGGGCCGGCGTGCCGGTGAACACCACCCAGCGAAAACCCTGGGCCACCAGCAGGTCGGTCAGGGCGACGATCAGCAGGCGCGCCGAAGCATTGCCGAAGGCGGCCAGGTTGCCGACCTCGACGATCTGCGCACGCTCGACCTGGCGACCGCAGCGCTGCCTGACGGCCTGCTCGATCGGTTGGTCTAGATAGCGTTCGAGGAACAGCGGTCGGCGCTGGGCGCTGCGCAGGCCGACGGCGCCCTGTACGGTGCCGTCTTCGGCGTGCAAGCCGAGCAGGCAAGGCATGAAGTGCGTCACGCGCGCCCCGTAATGCTCGGCGAAACGCTGACGGATGAAGGCTTCCAGCGCAGCACGGCGCTCGCCTTGATCGGCTTGGGCCAGTTGCAGGGTCATCGGTCGCTCGCGGCCGATGCGTGCCAGTACGTCAGTTTGATCAACCCAGGGGAGTTCCATTCGGGGAACCTCGGTTAGAAGCCTGGGGCGATTGTTGGACGACAAACTTAAGGCAGTCTTAAGCCCGCGGGGCTGCAATGATGCGCAGCAAGGGCGACGTTTTTTTCACATCGCGTCGGCTATGTTTCTCCCCGCGCACAGGCGCAGTACTGTCTGTCGCAGCCGTTCCGAAACCTGTCGTGAGTACTCGTGCGATGCGCATCCTGGTCATCGAAGACAACCGAGACATCCTGGCCAACGTGCTCGACTACCTCGAGCTCAAGGGCTATGTGGTCGACTGCGCGCAGGACGGCCTGAGCGGCCTGCATCTGGCCGCCACCCATGAATACGACCTGATCGTGCTGGACATCATGTTGCCGGGCATCGATGGCTATCAGGTCTGCAAGCGCCTGCGCGAAGATGCCCGGCGCGACACGCCGATCATCATGCTCACCGCCTGCGATGCGCTGGCCGATCGCCTGCAGGGGCTGCAGGCAGGGGCCGACGACTATCTGGTCAAACCCTTCGCGCTGTCCGAACTGGTCGCGCGTATCGAGGCGGTGCTGCGTCGCAGCCAGGGTTCGCGGCGCCGCCAACTGCAGGTTGGCGACCTCGTCTACGACCTGGACACGCTCGCCGTCAGCCGCGGCGGCGTGTCGCTGCGCCTCAATCCCATCGGCCACAAGCTGCTGGCGCTGCTGATGCAGAAGAGTCCGGCGGTGGTGCGGCGCGAGCAGCTCGAAGAAGCGCTCTGGGGCGATCACGTGCCGGACAGCGATGCCCTGCGCAGCCATATCCATCAGTTGCGTCAGGCACTGGACAAACCTTTCGCCAAGCCGCTGCTGCAAACCGTACATGGCGTCGGCTTCCGCCTGGCGGAGGAAGGCGATGCTCGCTAAGCAACCTTTTTTCCGGCGCATCGTCATCGCTTTCACGCTGATGACATTGCTGGTCAGCGGCGTGTTTTCGCTCGGCATCGTCGCGGTGGTGCATTTCATCGAAGCACAGCTGGTGACCGAGGAGATGAGTCGCGAGATGGACTCGGTACTCGGCGAGGATCTTGCCCACGGTTTGCCTCCCAGGCTGGATGCGAGTACCCGCTTCTTCGCCTCGGGCCTGCCGCAATACGCGATGCCGGATGTTTTTGCCACGCTTGCGCCAGGTTTCACCGAGCTGGTGCGCGACAAGGAGGCTCACTACGTGTTCGTCCGCGACGTGGCTGGCGAGCGCTATGTCCTGATGGAGGACCAGCACGAGTTCGAAGCGCGCGAGAATGCGCTGTTCAATGCGGTACTGGTCGGCTTTCTGCTCAGCGTGCTCGGTGCCTGGGTGCTGGGACGGCTGATGGCCAACCGGGTGATGGCACCGGTGCGCCGGCTGGCCAACCAGGTGCGCCATCGCGACCAGCTGCATCCGCTGGCGCCGCCGCTGGCACTGCAGTATCCCGACGACGAGGTCGGCCACCTGGCTGCCGCCTTCGACAGCACCCTCGGCCAGCTGCGCCAGACCCTTGAGCGCGAGCGGCTGTTCACTGCCGACGTCAGTCATGAGCTGCGTACGCCGCTGATGGTGATGCTCGGCGCCTGCGAACTGCTCGAACAGGGCGAGCTGCCGCCGCGTGCACAACGGCAGGCGGCGCGTATCCAGCGTGCCGCGCAGGAGATGCAAGAGCTGGTGGAAACCTTCCTGCTGCTGGCGCGGGCGCGACCCGAACAGTTTTCCTTCGTCGGCGATGCCAGTCTGAAAAGCGTGGCGGCCGAGCAGGGCGAGCGCTGGGGGCCGTTGCTGGCTGAAAAGGGCCTGATCTTCGAGGTGCTGCAGGAGGGTGAGGACAAGGCGGCTTACAACCACACGCTGCTCAGCACGGTGATGTCCAACCTGTTGCGTAACGCCATGCACTACACCGACAGCGGCACGGTGCGACTTATCCTCAGCCATGGCGGTTTCCGCGTCGAGGACAGTGGCGTGGGCATCCCGCTGGCCGAGCAGGAGCGCATGTTCCAGCCGTTCGTGCGGGGTGCCGAGCAGCGTGGCGAGGGGCTTGGGCTGGGGCTGTCGCTGGTCAAGCGGATCTGCGCGCACCAGGGCTGGTACGTCGGTGTGACAGCGCGCCAGCCGCAGGGCAGCTGTTTCCAGGTGCGGCTGCGCGATGGCGGCTCATGACGTTTTTTTCACATCTTTTTGACAGAGCCTTGATCTTCGTCTCGCTAGTTTGGCGTTCTGCTTCTAACCGGAACGCCCGCCATGACGAGATCAAGCCCTATCGAACTGGAGTTCTCGCGCAAGTACGACCGCGAGCACGCCAGGCAGTATCTGCACAAGCACCAGCAGGGCCTGGCCAGGCGGCTGTCGCACTGGCGTGACGAGCAACTGGCACGGCGTGCGCTGAAGACCGCTGGCGACCCCGACCTGGTGCTCGACCTGCCCTGTGGCGCCGGCCGATTCTGGCCGCTGCTGGCCGAGCACCCGAGCCGGATGATCTTCGCCGCGGACAATTCCGCCGACATGCTGGCGATCGCCGAGGCGGCGCAGCCGCAGGAGGTGGTCAGGCGCGTGGAAACCTTCCAGACCTCGGCGTTCGCCATCGACATGGGTGACAACGCGGTGGACAGCATCTTCTGCATGCGCCTGCTGCACCATGTCGCCGACCCGGCGCACCGCCTGGCTATGCTGCGCGAATTCCACCGGGTCACCCGCGACACCCTGATCGTCTCGCTGTGGGTCGACGGCAACTACAAGGCCTGGAAGCGCAAGCGTCTGGAGCTCCGCCGTCCGGCCAAGGACAACCAGAACCGCTTCGTCGTCGCGCGTTCGGTGATCGAGGCGGAATTCGCCGAGGCCGGCTTCGACATCCTCGACCGCGCTGATTTCCTCCCGGGCTACGCCATGTGGCGGGTCTACGTGCTGCGCAAGCGGGGGTGAACATGAACCGACCTCTCGTACTGCCGGCCCGCGAAGCGCGTACCAGTACCTTCCAGCGCTGGTGGAATACCCAGGGCGAATGGGTCGAACAGCCCAACCAGCGACGTGCCGGTGAAAGTGGCGTGCAACGGATAAGGCTGCGCGACCCCCAGCAGCCATTGCTGTACTGCAAACGCCAGATCGGCCACCTGTATCGCTCGCTGCTGCACCCGTTCGGCCGCCCTACGGTGCTGCGTGAGCGGCATGCGCTGCAGGCCATGAGCGACCTCGGCGTGCGGGTGCCCGAAATCGTCTATTGCGGCACCCGGCAGCAGGCCGGGCAGTGGCAGGCGCTGCTGGTGACGACGGAACTGCAGGGCTTCGTCAGCCTGGAGGACTGGTATGACAAAGACATGGCCACGCGCTATGGCCGGCTGATTCAGCAGCGCATGCTCGAGGCGGTGGGTGTCACCCTGAGCCGCATCCACCGGGCGCGCTGGCAGCATGGCTGTTGCTACCCAAAGCACATCTTCATCAGGGTCGACGGCGAAGACGACGCGGCCTGGGTCGAGGTTGCCCTGCTCGATCTGGAGAAGAGCCGCCGCCGTCTGCGCTGCAGCGCTGCGGCACGGCACGATCTGCGCCAGCTCAACCGTCACCGGCAGGCGATGCCCGAGCAGGACTGGCTACAGCTGCTGGCCGCTCATCAGACGGCTTGCGAGGTATCCCGGCATGTCCTCTGAGTCGACCGGAGCGGTCACCGATGGCACAGCGGCCGATGGCGCGGCCTTCAAGGGGCGCAGCGGTCTGGTGCGCATCTGGCACGCCTCCGGCTATTCCCTGGCCGGCCTCAAGGCGACCTATCGGGGCGAGGCCGCGTTCCGCCAGCTGGTGCTGCTGAACCTGCTGCTGATCCCGCTGGCCATGCTGCTGGACGTCAGCCGCGTCGAGCGCGCCGTGCTGATCGCCGTGGTGTTTCTCGGCCTGATCGTCGAGCTGCTCAATTCGGCCATCGAGGCGACGGTCGACCGCATCTCCCTTGAACTGCATCCGCTCTCCAAGCAAGCCAAGGACATGGGCAGCGCCGCACAACTGCTGGTGCTGTGCCTGATCGGCCTGGTCTGGACGGTGATCCTGATCCCCTAAAAGGACGTACTCATGTTTTCTTTTCTGCAACGCGACGGGCGAGAGCCCTCTGCGCCCGGTTTCAGCGGCCTGGCCGCGCACCTGCGGTTCACCCTCGCCAGCGCGCTGGCGCTGCTTTTGCTTTTCGCCCTGCTGCGCCTGGGCTTGCTGCTGTTCAACCGAGAGCTGATCGGCAGCACGCCGCTGGGCAGCTTCGTCGAAGCGTTCGGCAACGGTCTGCGCTTCGATCTGCGGGTGACGGTTTACATCCTGCTGCCGCTGCTGCTCGGCGTGCTGAGCGTGCGCGTGATGGCCGCCCGGCGCCTGCTGCGGCTGTGGCTGGGTGCCTGTGCCAGCCTGGCGATCCTGCTCGGGCTGATCGAGCTGAACTTCTATCGCGAGTTCCACCAGCGCCTCAACAGCCTGGTGTTCCAGTATCTGCAGGAAGATCCGGCGACCGTGCTGAGCATGCTCTGGCATGGTTTTCCGGTCCTGCGGCTGCTGGCGGCATGGGGCGTGGCGAGTGCTGCGATGTTCGTCGTGTTCGGCTGGCTGGAGCGGCTGACGCGCGGCACAGGCACCCGCGGGCCAGTCATCGTCCGGCAGCGCAGGCCGGCCTGGCACACACGTGCCGCGGTATTCACGGTGCTGGTGCTGGTCTGCGTGGTGGCCGCGCGCGGTACGCTGCGCCAGGGTCCGCCGCTGCGCTGGGGCGATGCCTTCACCACCGAGTCGATGTTCGCCAACCATCTCGGCCTGAACGCGACGCTGTCGCTTTACGACGCCGCCAAGAGCCGCCTGTCCAGCCATCGCGACAACAGCTGGAAGGCGACGCTGCCGGCCGAGCAGGCCCTGACGATCACCCGCGAGCTACTGCTGACCGGCAACGACCGGCTGGTCGATGCCGGGCTGGCCGCGGTGCGCCGCGACTTCCAGCCGCCGACGGCCGGGCAGCTGCCAGTGCGCAACGTGGTGGTGATCCTGATGGAAAGCTTCGCCGGGCGCTTCGTCGGTGCGCTGGGCAGCCGGGAGGGCATCACGCCGAACTTCGACCGCCTCGCCGAGCAGGGGCTGCTGTTCAGCCGCTTCTTCTCCAATGGCACCCATACCCACCAGGGCATGTTCGCCAGCATGGCCTGCTTCCCCAACCTGCCGGGCTTCGAGTATCTGATGCAGACGCCGGAGGGTGGCAACCGCTTCTCCGGGCTGCCGCAACTGCTCAGCGCAAGGGCGTTCAACGATGTTTACGTCTACAACGGCGACTTCGCCTGGGACAACCAGTCCGGGTTCTTCAGCAACCAGGGCATGACCCGCTTCATCGGTCGCGGCGATTATGTCGATCCGGTGGTTGCCGACCCGACCTGGGGCGTTTCCGATCAGGACATGTTCGCCCGCGCCGCCGAGGAGCTGCAGCAGCTGGACCGTGGCACGCCGTTCTATGCACTGTTGCAGACGCTGTCCAATCACACGCCCTACGCACTGCCGGAGCAACTGCCGGTTGCCACAGTGGAAGGACACGGCGCGCTGGATCAGCACCTGACCGCGATGCGTTATTCGGACTGGGCGCTGGGGCAGTTCTTCGACAAGGTGCGTGACGAGCCCTGGTTCGGGCAGACACTCTTCGTGGTGGTCGGCGACCATGGCTTCGGCGTGCCGGAAGAAGTGACCGAGATGGACCTGTTCCGCTTCAACGTGCCGCTGCTGCTGATCGCGCCGGGCATCACCGAGCGTTTCGGCAGCCGTCGCGATGTGGTCGGGACCCAGGTCGACGTGGTGCCGACCATCATGGGCCGGCTTGGTGGCGAGGTGCGGCACCAGTGCTGGGGACGCGACCTGCTCAGCCTGGCGGCGGATGATCCGGGCTTCGGCATCATCAAGCCGTCGGGCAGCGACCAGACGGTGGCGATGATTCGGGGCGACCGCGTGCTGGTGCAGCCCAGGGACCAGGATGCACGCCTGTATCGCTATCGCCTGGGCGCCGATGCGCAGGCTGAGCGCCTCGAGGCGGATGCCCAGCAGGCGTTGCTGCAGCGTCAGCTGGAAGCCTACCTGCAGACCGCGACCGCCAGTCTGCTGGCCAACAGCAGCGGCGATCGCGAGCGTGATGCTGCGGCCGGCGTGTCGGTAGCCAGTACGGCGGCGCCGGCAGAAGCACCATCCCAGGCGCCGAGCCAGATACCCGGGGCGAACGGAGGCTGAGGTACGGCGCGCCTGGCGTTGCGCCACCGGCAGGTCGTGCCAGCGCCAGGCGGTCCAGGAGCCCGGCACGTTGACCACCCGGCTGAACCCGTGGCACTCGAGGAGGCTGGCGGCGAGCGAGGCGCGGTAGCCGCAGCATCCAGCCGGCGCGGCTGACGAATTCGTTGTGCAGGGCTGCCGGCGTTCACTCGGTGTTCACTTGCGAACCAGCAGCACCCCGGATTCCATGTGGTGGGTGTAGGGGAACTGGTCGAACAGCGCGCAGCGCTCGATGCGATGGGTGTCGGCCAGCTGGGCGATGTTCTGCGCCAGGGTTTCCGGGTTGCAGGAGATGTAGAGGATGCGCTCGAAGCGGCGGGTCAGCTCGCAGGTGTCCGGGTCCATGCCGGCGCGCGGCGGGTCGACGAAAATGCTGCCGAAGTCGTAGCGCTTCAGGTCGATATGGGCCAGGCGGCGGAACGGCCGCACCTCGTTCAGCGCCTGGGTCAGCTCCTCGGCGGAGAGACGCACCAGCTCGATGTTGTCGATGCCGTTGTCCTCGATGTTGGCCAGCGCGGCGTTGACCGAGGTCTTGCTGATCTCGGTGGCCAGCACGCGACGCACGCGGGTGGCCAGCGGCAGGGTGAAGTTGCCGTTGCCGCAGTAGAGTTCGAGCAGGTCGTCGTTGCGCTCACCTAGCACGTCGAAGGCCCAGTTCAGCATCTTCTGGCAGACCTCGCCGTTGGGCTGGGTGAAGGCGCCTTCCGGCTGGCGATAGCGGAAAGTCCGACCGGCGACGATCAGTTGTTCTTCCACGTAATCGCGGCCGATGACGATGCGCTTGCCCTTGGAACGGCCGACCAGGCTGACGCCCAGGCTCGCCGCCAGGCGTTCGGCTTCGGCCTGCCAGGCGTCATCCAGCGGACGGTGGTAGGCCAGGGTGATCAACGCGTCACCGGCCAGGGTGGTGAGGAACTCGACCTGGAACAGTTTGAAACTCAGCGTCTCGGACGCCTGCCAGGCGGCCTTGAGCTGCGGCATGAGCTGGTTGATCCGGCGGCTGGCGATGGGGAAGTCGTCGATCAGGATCGCCTTGTGCTTGTCGCCCCGCTCGAACATCGCGTAATGCCGCTGGCCGTCCTCGCGCCACAGGCGGAACTCGGTGCGCAGGCGGTAGTGCTCACGCGGCGAGTCGAAGACTTCCGGCGCAGGGGCGTCGAACGGCGCCAGCAGTTCCACCAGCCGGGCGGCTTTCTCGGCGAGTTGGGCGTCGTAGGTGGCGGGGTCGAATTGCGGAGCGCTCATGAAGACTCTTGGAATGGTAGGTAAATCGTAGGGTGGATCGGGGTGCGCAGCTGACGCTTCATCCATCCACCGTCTCCGTATGAAAGGTGGATGAAAAAAGCGTCATCCACCCTACGGCGTCAGCCGGCGAACCAGCCCAGCTTGACCACGAACAGCGCCGAGAGCACCCACATCGCCGGGCTCAGCTCGCGCCAGCGGCCGGCCAGCAGCTTGATCGCGGTCCAGGCGATGAAGCCGAAGGCGATGCCGTTGGCGATGGAGAAGGTCAGCGGCATGGCCAGCGCGGCAACCACGACCGGTGCGGCGACGGTGAGGTCGTCCCAGTCGATACCGGCCAGGCTGCTCATCATCAGCACGGCGACGAACAGCAGTGCCGGCGCGGTGGCGTAGGCCGGTATGGCACCGGCCAGCGGGGCGAAGAACAGACTGAGCAGGAACAGCAGCGCGACCACGCAGGCCGTCAGGCCGGTGCGGCCACCAGCCGCGGTACCAGCGGCGGATTCGATGTAGCTGGTGGTGGTCGAGGTACCCAGCGCGGCGCCGGCCATGGTGGCGGTGCTATCGGCCAGCAGGGCGCGGCCCAGGCGCGGCAGCTTGCCGTCCTTGTCCAGCAGTTCGGCCTTCTGCGCGACGCCGATCAGCGTGCCGGAGGTATCGAACAGGTCGACGAAGAGGAAGGCGAAGATCACGCTGATCAGGCCGATGTCCAGCGCGCCCATGATGTCCAGTTGCATGAAGGTCGGCGCCAGCGATGGCGGCATCGAGACCACGTCGTCGAGCTGCGACAGGCCGAGCAGAATCGACAGCCCGGTGACCACCAGGATGCCGATCATCACCGCGCCGGTGACCTTGCGGTAGGCCAGCGCGGCGATCAGGAAGAAGCCCAGGCAGGCCAGCAGCGGGCCGCCGGCGCTGAGATCGCCGAGGCCGACCAGGGTCGCCGGGTTATCGACCACGATGCCGGCGTTCTTCAGCGCGATGATCGCCAGGAACAGGCCGATGCCCGCGGCAATCCCGGCGCGCAGGGCCAGCGGGATGCTGTGGATGATCCATTCACGGATCCGGAAGATCGACAACAGGAAGAAGATCGCCCCGGAGAGGAATACCGCGCCCAGCGCGGTCTGCCAGGTGTAGCCCATGGTCAGAACCACGGTGTAGGTGAAGAAGGCGTTCAGGCCCATGCCCGGCGCCAGCGCGATCGGGTAGTTGGCGACCAGGCCCATGATCGCCGAGCCGATGGCCGCGGCCAGGCAGGTGGCGACGAACACTGCGCCGTGGTCCATGCCGGCCTCGGCGAGGATGCTCGGGTTGACGAAGAGAATGTAGGCCATCGTCAGGAAGGTCGTGATACCGGCCAGGATCTCGGTGCGCAGCGTGGTGTTGTGCGCCTTGAGTTGAAACAGCTTTTCCAGCATGGTCGATCCTCTTGTGCCGGTCGTAAGTGTGGGCTGTCGCCTCTGCTGGGCGATTAGCGGGTCATCGCAAAAGCCGGGCATCTTACACCGGCCGGCAGCGCCGTTGAATTTCCATTGAGCAGGTGAACGTCATGAGCAAACGAGTCCTGATTCCGATCGCCGACGGCTCCGAGGATCTGGAAGCCGTCACCCTGATCGACGTGCTGCGCCGCGCCGAGTTCGAAGTACTGGTGGCCAGCGCCGAGCAGCGGCGCATGCTGAGCTGCGCGCGCGGCACGCGGATTACCGCTGACGTCATGCTGCTCGACGTGCTGGCGCAGGATTTCGACCTGATCGTGCTGCCCGGCGGCATGCCCGGGGCGAAGACCCTCGGCGAACTGGAGCCGCTGGCCGAGCGTGTGCGCCAGCAGGCCCGCGCCGGCCGCGATTACGCGGCGATCTGCGCCGCGCCGGCGGTGGCGTTGCATCCCTACGGTGTGCTCAAGGGCCGTCAGGTGACCTGCTATCCGGGCATGAGCGATAACCTGACCGGCACGCATTTTCTCGACCAGCCGGTGGTGGTGGACGGCAACTGCATCACCAGCCAGGGACCGGCGACTGCCCTGGAGTTCGCCCTGACGCTGGTGGAGCGGCTGGCCGGCCGCGGCAAGCGGCGCGAGGTGGCGGCCGCCATGCTGGTACCGGCCACGACGAACTAGCCTCGCCTCGTATCGCAGATTCCTCCGCGGTGAGCGCACATTGCTCGCTGCGAGACAGCCGTTGGCAGCCTGCGGCCGGCCAGCGGCGCTGAACGTTTTCGGCGCCGCGCCAGTCGTACCCCAAGACGCACGGACAGCGCATCCCAATGCCCAAACCGTGAGGCTGCCATGAGCGAAAAATCTTCAGTTGCAGGGCACACCTGCACCATCAGCCTGGAGCTGAACGGCGAACGCCGCGAGCTCGAGGTACAACCCTGGACCACCTTGCTCGATTTGCTGCGCGACCAGCTCGGTCTGAGCGGCACCAAGAAAGGCTGCGACCACGGCCAGTGCGGCGCCTGCACGGTGCTGCTCGACGGCCGCCGCATCAACAGCTGCCTGACCCTGGCGGTGATGCACGACGGCGCGCGGCTGACCACCATCGAGGGCCTGGCCCGCGATGCGACGCTGCATCCGCTGCAGGCTGCCTTCGTCAAGCACGACGCCTTCCAGTGCGGCTATTGCACGCCGGGCCAGATCTGCTCGGCCGCCGGGCTCGTTGCCGAGAACCGTGCCACTAGCCGCGATGAGATCCGCGAGCAGATGAGCGGCAACCTCTGCCGCTGTGGTGCCTATCCGAACATTCTCGCCGCCATCGAAGACGCGCTGCCGATGCTGCGCGGCCAGGAGGGTGTGCAATGACGCCGTTCAGTTATCAGCGCCCCGAACTCATCGATCAGGCCATTGCCCTGCACGGGCCGGACAGCCGCTACATCGCCGGTGGCACCAATCTGCTCGACCTGATGAAAGAAAACGTGCTGCGCCCCGCTCAGCTGATCGACATCAATGGCCTGCCGCTGCGCGAGATCGAGCAGACCGCCGAGGGCGGGCTGCGCATCGGTGCGCTGGTGAGCAATGCCGACCTGGCCTGGCACCCGCAGATCGAAGCGCGCTACCCGCTGCTGAGCAAGGCGATCCTCGCCGGGGCTTCGCCACAGCTGCGCAACATGGCCAGCACCGGCGGCAACCTGCTGCAGCGCACCCGCTGCTACTACTTCTATGACACCGCCACGCCCTGCAACAAGCGCGAGCCGGGCTCCGGCTGTGGCGCACGCGACGGACGCAATCGTATCCACGCGATTCTCGGCGCCAGCGAACACTGCGTCGCCGTGCATCCGTCGGACATGTGCGTGGCGCTGGCGGCACTGGATGCGCGGGTGCACGTGCAGGGGCCGCACGGCCAGCGCCGCATCGACCTGGTGGACTTCCACCGGCTGCCCGGCGACCAGCCGCAGCAGGACAACGTACTTGCCGAGGGCGAGCTGATCACCGCCATCGAGTTGCCGGTGGAGGGTTTTGCCAGCCATTGCGCCTACCTCAAGGTACGCGATCGCGCCTCCTATGCCTTCGCCCTGGTGTCCGTCGCGGCGGCGCTGGAGATGGATGGCGAGATCATCCGCCGTGGGCGCATCGCCCTGGGTGGCGTGGCGCACAAACCCTGGCGCCTGGAAGAGGCCGAGGACCTGCTCAGCGGCAAGCCTGCCGGGCCTGATCGTTTTGCCGCTGCGGCCGACCGCCTGCTGCAAGGTGCGCAGCCGCTCGCCGACAACGCCTTCAAGATCGACCTGGCACGACGCGCCATCGTGCGCGCACTCACCGAAGCCGCGGGAGGAACCGTCCGATGAACAGCGTCAACTCTCCACTGGGCAAGCCGCTGGACCGTGTCGACGGTCCGCTCAAGGTCACCGGCAAGGCCTGCTACGCCGCCGAGGCCGAGGTGCCCGGGCTGCTTTATGGGGCCGTGGTGTCGAGCAGCATCGCCCGCGGCCGGGCGAGTCACATCGATGCCACGGCGGCGGAGGCGCTATCCGGCGTGCATCTGGTTCTGACCCATCGGAACCGCCCTGCGGTGGCCAGTTACGACGAGCCGTACGAGGACGACGATGCCGCCGATGGCTCGCCGTTCCGCCCGCTGTACAACGACCGCGTGCTGTACAGCGGCCAGCCACTGGCGCTGGTGGTTGCCGAGACCCAGGCGCTGGCGCTGCACGGGGCGAGCCTGGTGCGTATCGAGTACGAAGTCGAAGCGCACCAGACCGATCTGCAGGCGGCGCGCGAGCAGGCCCACGAGGCGCCGGCCGAATTGCCCGCGCCGCGCGGTGATTTCGACTCGGCATTCGCCGCGGCGGCCAAGCGTATCGACTGCGAATACAGCACCCCGGTCGAACATCACAACCCGATGGAGCCGCATGCGTCCATCGTCCAGTACCAAGCGGGCGGCGAGCTGCTGATCCATGACAAGACCCAGGGCGTGCAGAACTGCCAGCGCTATCTGGAGCAGGTGTTCGACATGCAGGGCAGGATTCGCGTGCTCGCGCCCTTCGTCGGCGGCGCCTTCGGTTCCGGCCTGCGCCCGCAATACCAGCTGCCGCTGGCGGTGATGGCCGCGCTCAAGCTCAAGGCCTCGGTACGCGTCGAGCTGACCCGGCAGCAGATGTTCACCTTTGGCTATCGCCCGCGCACCATCCAGCAGCTGAAGCTCGCGGCCGATGGCGAAGGTCGCCTGCAGGCGATCGAGCACAAGGCCATCGGCCAGACCTCGCGCTTCGAGGATTTCACCGAGCACGAGGTGGAGTGGTCCGGCATGCTCTACGCCTGCGACCACGTGCGCCTGGGCTATCGCCTGGCGCCGCTGGACGTCTATACGCCGCTGGACATGCGCGCGCCGGGCGCGACCATCGGCGTCTATGCGCTGGAGTGCGCGATGGACGAGCTGGCTTACGAAGTCGGTATCGATCCGCTGGAGCTGCGCTTGCGCAACTACACCGAGATCAACGGTAACGAAGGCAAGCGCTATTCCAGCAAGGAGCTGCGTGCCTGCTACCAGCAGGGCGCCGAGCGTTTCGGTTGGTCGCGGCGCCCGGCGCAGCCACGCGGTCTGCGCGACGGCCATCAGCTGGTCGGCATGGGCATGGCCACCGGTGTCTGGGAGGCGATGCAGATGCCGGCCAGCGCACGCGCCTGCCTCGATGCCGACGGTCGGTTGCTGGTCAGTAGCGCCACCGCCGATATCGGCACCGGCACCTACACCGCGATGACCCAGATCGCGGCCGATGCGATGGGCCTGCCGATGACGGATGTGGAGTTCCGCCTCGGCGATTCGAGCCTGCCGCAGGCGCCGCTGGAGGGCGGCTCGGCGACGGTGTCATCCGTCGGCAGCGCGGTGCAGCGGGCTTGCGCAGGGCTACGGCAGAAGCTGCTGGACGCCGCGCAGCAGTCCCCGGCCTCGCCCTTTACCGGGGCCAATCCCGAAGCGGTGGAATTCGTCGACGGGGAGCTGCGGCTGAAATCCGGGCAGCATGCCGTGTCGCTGCGGCAGATCGTTCAGGTCAGTGGCGCACTGGAGGCCGAGGCCAGCGTCAAGCCGGACGAGAAGCGCGACGCCTGGGCGACGGCGACCCACTCGGCGGTATTCGTCGAGGTGCGGGTGGACGAGGAACTGGGCACGGTGAAGGTCGAGCGGGTGGTCAGTGCCATCGCCGCCGGGCGCATCGTCAACCCGAAGACCGCCGGCAACCAGATCGTCGGCGGCGTGGTCTGGGGTATCGGCCAGGCCCTGCAGGAGGAAACCCTGATCGACCACAAGCTCGGTCGTTACATGAACCACAACCTCGCCGAGTACCACATCCCGGTGAATGCCGACATTCCGGATATCGAGGTGATCTTCGTCGAAGAGCACGACGAAGTGGTCAATGACCTCGGGTCGAAGGGGGTCGGGGAGATCGGCATCGTCGGGGTGGCGGCGGCCGTGGCCAATGCGATCTACAACGCCACGGGCAAGCGGGTCAGGGATCTGCCGATCACCCTGGACAAGTTGTTGTAACGGCTTGCGGCGACCGTAGGGTGGGCTTCAGCCCACCGTCGCGGCTGCGGCAGATGCGTCGTTGGGCGGATAACGAGTGGCCTGCTGCCGGGTGTCGTCATCAGCCATCTCGTTAAGCGCCTTTTCACCCTGACCAAAGACCTCAACTCTTCAAGACCCGCCTCAGCAAAAACCGCCTCACCGGCACCACTGCCCGCTCCTGCGCCACCACGCACACCATAATGCACAACCCCAGATACAGCGGATACAACGCCGGCGTCAGCGCCTGCTCCCCCGCCTGCACCACACAATCCGCCCAGTCCTCGAAACACGTCGCCGACACCACCCCGAGCAGCTTCTCCGAGCGCGAAAAGAGAATGAACACCGGCACATGCAGCACGAACAGCGGCAACGAGGCCGCACCCAGCCGTTGCGACCAGCCGACCAGCGCGGCATTGCGCGGCGTGGCGACCAGCGCACAGAGCCAGACCAGCGCCAGCTGCGCCGGCAGCAGCAGGCCGTTGTGCAGCAGGAAATACCAGTAGCGCTCGCCCTTGAGCAGCCCCAGCGTCGCCAGAAAACTCCCCAGCACGAAGACGGCCAGCGCCAGCCGCCCCACGGCGCCGAGTTGTCCGCCAGCGCTGCGCCATTCGCGGAACAGCCCGCAGAGCAGGATGCCGGCGAGAAACTCCGGCAGCCGCAGCAGCGGCATGCGGTGCAGCATGCCGGTGACAGGAATGCCATAGGCCTGTTGCTGGATCGCCCACAGCGGCGGCAGCAGGTAAAGCACGCCGATCGCCAGCAGCCACCAGCCCTTGTGGCGCTGGCGCATCAGGCGAGGCGCCAGCAGCGGGAAGCACAGGTAGAAGAAGAACAGCGTGGAGATCGACCAAAGCGGCGGGTTGAATGTCAGGTAGTAGGGGTTCCAGGCATGCAGCATGAACAGTTGCAGGGCGAAGTTGAGCGTCAGCTCGCGGTTGTTCATGAAGTGCTCGAGGGCTTCGCCCGCGACATTCTCGTTGGTGTCGTAGACCACGTAGCGCAGGCTCGCCTTGGCATCGTCCGGCGGGATGCCGAGCTTGGCGATGATCGTCAGCACGATGGCGGTCAGCAGCAGGGAGAACAGATGCAGCGGATAGAGATTGGCCAGGCGCTTGCCGAGGAAATGCCCTGCCGGCTCGCGCAGTTCACCCTGCCGGCAGTACACGTGCGCCAGTAGAAAACCGGAGAGGACGAAGAAGCTGCTGGTGGCGAAGAAGCCGACGCCGGCCAGGTCGGCCAGCCAGGACGGCTCGTCCCCGACGTAGGTGTGCACGGTATGGAACAGCACCACGTAGATGGCCAGCAGAAAACGCAGCCACTCCAGTCCGATGAAATGTTCCTTGTGCGGCACGGCTCACTCCTGCGTCGGTTGGCGGCGCCGGAACGGCGCATAGGGCTCTTTTTGCCGGATCGTCCGCGCCTCGTGACGAAGTGGGCGAATCCTCCACATGGGACTCGCAGCGGGCCCGACCGTTGCGCCACCGGTGATCGGGAGGTGCGCACGGCCGGCCACGGCGGTGGTCGGATAGTTGGAAATCGCATGACACGACTCCGGAGGACCATGCATCCGTCATCGCTGCTTCGTTTACCGGTCGCCGGGCGCCTGCTGCTGGCAGCGTTGCTGCTCGTCACGCAGGATCAGCCCGCCGTTGCCCGGGACAACTTCGAGTGGAGTGGGCCGTTTCTGGCGCGTATCGCTCGGGTCGACAGGCAAACGCCCGGTCAGCTTGGCGTCTATGTCAAGGACATGCAGACCGGCACCTCCGTCTCCTATCACGGTGAGGAGTCCTGGTACCTGGCCTCGACCGTCAAGGTGCCGATCGCCATCGCCGTGATGCGCCGGATCGAGCAGGGCGAACTGACACTGGACAGCTCGGTGGCGCTGCTGGCGTCCGATTATGTCGACGGAGCCGGCCCGACCAATGGCCATGCGCCGGGCAAGGCCCTCAACGTGCGCTACCTGCTGGACCAGATGCTGATCCACAGCGACAACACTGCCAGCGACATGCTCATCCGCCTGGTCGGGATCGAGCAGGTCAATGCGGTCGTCCGCGAACTGGTGCCCGCAGGCTTCGGCCCGATCACCTCGCTGGCCGAAGTGCGGCGGCTGATCTACGGCGAACTGCATCCGGCGGCACGCGAGCTGTCCGGCATGGACTTTCTTGCGCTAAGGCGCCAGCCGAACGACGCCGGCCGCCTTGCGTTGCTGGCTCGTCTGCTGGGTGTGGAGCGAACGGCACTGGCGCCCATCAGCCTCGGTACTGCCTATGAGCGCTACTACGCCACGGCATTCAACTCGGGCACCCTGAAGGCTTACGGCGATCTGCTCTCGGCACTGGATGCCGGCACCGCGCTGGCGCCGGCAAGCACCGAGTACCTGCTGAGCGTGATGCGCCGGGTGGCGACCGGCAAGCAGCGGATCAAGGCCGGTCTGCCGCATGGGGTGGGCTTCGCGCACAAGACCGGCACCCAGCGCGCGCGCATCTGCGATGCCGGGTTGGTCGATCCGCCGGCTATCGGGGCCGGGGGCTTGTCCACACGGCTCATCATCGTCGCCTGCGTTCGCGGCGTCGCTTCCACCAGCCAGGCCGAGCGGGCGTTGCGCGCGACCGGCGAGGCGGTCACCGCTGCGGGGTTGATCCGACGATGAACAGACAGATCGCACTGTGCGCGCTGCTCCTGCCGCTTGCCGGACTGACGGCCTGCACCGAGCAGGCCGAGGCGACCTGGAAGGATGGTCTGGAGCAGGAGCTGCGCCGCATCGACGCCGCAGCACCCGGCAAGCTGGGCGTCTACATCAAGCATCTGGGCGATGACGGCGAGCTGCGTTACGACGCCGAGCGCTTCTGGTATCTCGGCTCTGCGGTGAAGGTGCCGATCGCCATCGCCGTGCTGCAGAGCGTCGACGAGGGGGCGTTCAATCTGGATCAGCGCCTGACCCTGGAAACCGAGGACAAGGTGGATGGCTCCGGCGATCTGGTCTGGCAGGATGCGGGCGTCGACTATGCGCTGCGCGAGCTGCTCGAGGAAATGCTGATCGAGAGCGACAACACCGCGGCCAATATGCTGATCCGCCTGGTCGGCGAGGACGAGCTCAACGCGCGCACCGGCAAGAGCATGGGCGGCGACTTCGAGGCAATCACGACGTTCACCCAGGTACGCCGCGATGTCTACGGCGAAGTGCACCCGGACGCGGCCCGGCTGGAGAACATGCAGTTGGTGGAGCTGGCCTCGGCGCCGTTCAGCCAGCCGCGCTACCAGGCGCTGGCCAGGGTGCTGAACCGGCAGCCGGACGAGCTGAAGGCGGCGAGCATGGAGGAGGCGTATGCGCGTTACTACGCCCGCCACCTCAACTCCAGCAGCCTGGTGGCCTATGGCGCGCTGCTGGAAAAGCTGGTGCGTGGCGAACTGCTCTCAGCGAACAGCCGGGACCTGCTGTATGGCGACATGAAGCTCGGTTCCTACGACAACTACCGCCTCGAGGCCGGGCTGCCGGAAGACGTGCCCTTCATCCAGAAGACCGGCACCCAGCTGGGACGTGCCTGCCATGTCGGCGTCATCGAGCCGCGGGATGAAACCCGCGCGATCGTCGTGGTCGCCTGTGCCGAAGAGTTGGACGAGGGCAAGGAAGCCGGGCAGCTGTTCGAGCAGGTCGGGCGGGCGATCAGCGAGGCGCTGCTGCGCGCCGACGCCGAGAGCGACTGAGGTTGGCGGCGAGCGCCTTATGCGCGCCAGCCCCCGGCCCTGCAGCCGGCACGTTGTCCTGCCGGAGCGAGCCTTGCTCGCGACCATGCTTCGTGGTCATGGCCTCTGCGTTCCCGCCCGCGCAAGCTGTCGGCCGATCGGGCGCCGATACCTTCAGGATGTCCGGGTGGCCTTGAGAATCACGAACTTCGGCGTGGCACCGACCTGCTCGGCGTTGCCGAACAGGCGCTTGAGCTTGAGGTGATAGCCGAGATGGCGGTTGCCGACGATCCATAGCTCGCCGCCCTTGGCCAGCGCGGCCTTGGCCTGGGTGAACATGCGCCAGGCGAGGAAATCGCCGACCACCTGCTGCTGGTGGAACGGCGGATTGCACAACACCAGATCCAGCGAAGCCGCTGGCTGTTCCGCCAGGCCGTCGTCGGCACGGATCTCGACCGGGCGTTCGCCGAGGATCGCCTGCCAGTTCTCCCGCGCCGACTGCACCGCCATGTGGCTCTCGTCCACCAGCGTCAGTTGCGCCTGCGGATTGCCCAGCGCATAGACAATGCCGAGTACGCCGTTGCCGCAACCGAGATCGGCCACGCGCAGCGCGCCCAACGCCTTGGGCAGGTGCGGCAGGAAGGCGCGCGTGCCGATATCGAGGCCTTCGCGGCAGAACAGGTTGGCGTGGTTGAGCAGTTCGAGTTTCGGCTGATCGAGCTGGTAGCGGGTCGGGTAGGGTGACTGCGGCGCCGGTTTGTCGACCGGTGTTGCGCTGAGCAGGCGCGCCTTCTTTACCGCCAGCGAGGCCTGCACCGGACCGATGTACTGCTCCAGCAGGTCACCGGCGGCGCGCGGCAGGTGCTTGATCATCGCCGCGGCGATCACCCGTGCGCCGGGCGCCAGCTGCCCATGCAGGCGGATCAGCTGTTCCTCCAGCAGGGCGAGGGTCTTCGGTACGCGAATCAGCACCAGATCGAACGGCCCCTGGGCAACCTCGCTGGCCGCAACGAAGCTCACTCTTGTCTCGGATATCCCATTGCGCGCCAGGTTCTTCTGCAGCGCCAGATGGGCCAGGTGCGAGTCGCCACTGCTGGTGACCTCGGCGTGCATGGCCAGTGCGCAGGCGAGGGCGCCGAAGCTGTCATTGAGGATCAGCACCCGTGTGGCCACCGGCAATCCCTGTTCGTGCAGCTGGGCCAGCAGGTATTCGTCGGCGGCATCGAAGGCCTGCAGCGGCTCGTTCGGCTGCTCCGGCTGGCGGATCAGGTCGAGGCTTGCATAGGGAGTATCGAGAGTAGGCATGAGAACTGGCGGTGTTTGTGGGCGTCGGAATGGAGTATCAAAGCGTTTACGGGGATTGCGAACAGCACCCCGGCATCTGCTCGGAGGGAGCGAAGTATGACCGCCAGCGAAGAGAAGTTCACCCGCCAACGCCTGCTCGAGGTGCAGACGTTGACGCCCAACCTGTTCACCCTGCGTACCAGCCGCGATCCCGGCTTTCGTTTCAGCGCCGGGCAGTTCGCCCGCCTCGGCGTGCGCAAGCCAGACGGCGGCATCGTCTGGCGCGCCTATTCGATGGTCTCGGCGCCGCACGACGAGTTTCTCGATTTCTTCTCTATCGTGGTGCCGGATGGCGAGTTCACCAGCGAACTGAGCCGGCTTGCCGTCGGCGACGAACTGCTGGTGGACAAGCAGGCCTTCGGCTTCCTGACGCTGGATCGCTTTGCCGATGGCCGTGACCTCTGGCTGCTGGCAACCGGCACAGGGATCGCGCCGTTCCTTTCGATCCTGCAGGACTTCGAGGCCTGGCAGCGCTTCGAGCGCATCATTCTGGTCTACAGCGTGCGCGAGGCGCGTGAACTGGGCTATCAGCAGCTGATCGCCGAACTGCCGCAGCGCGATTACCTGGAAGGGCTGGGCGCGAAGCTGCTGTACCTGCCGGTGGTGACTCGCGAGCAGGTACCCGGTGCGCTGCACGGGCGCATCACCACACTGATCGGGAACGGCGAGCTGGAGCGTGCGGCCGATCTGCAGCTGGCACCCGAGCATTCGCGGATCATGCTCTGCGGCAATCCGCAGATGAACGAGGACACCCGTGCGGTGCTGAAGGTGCGCGGCATGAACCTGGCGCTTACCCGCAAACCCGGGCAGGTGGCTGTGGAGAATTACTGGTAAGGCGTCTTTGCCGGGCCTTCCCCGCATGGCGCGTGCAAAACCACAGAGCACTCGTAGGGTGGGCTTTAGCCCACCGAGGGATGTCGATCCGGCAGCGCTGGGCTAAAGCCCAGCCCACGGCTGTACGGCGACCACGCTGAACAAGAAAAGCCCCCGCCGTTCGATCGGGCAGGGGCTTTCGTGCAACTGGCCGAGCCTGAGGCTTGCCGCTGGCGCTGCGTCAGACCACGCCCTGGGCCAGCATGGCATCGGCGACCTTGACGAAGCCGGCGATGTTGGCACCTTTCACATAGTTGATCCGACCGTTTTCCTCGCCGTGGGCGGCGCAGGCGTGGTGGATCGACTGCATGATGCCGTGCAGCTTGGTATCCACCTCACCGGCGGTCCAGTGCAGGCGCATGGCGTTCTGGCTCATCTCCAGACCGCTACAGGCCACACCACCGGCGTTGGATGCCTTGCCCGGTGCGTAGAGGATGCCGGCCTCGAGGAACAGGTCCACGGCTTCCAGGGTCGACGGCATGTTGGCGCCTTCGGCCACGCAGATGCAGCCGTTCTTCAGCAGCGCGCGGGCATCTTCGCCATCCAGTTCGTTCTGCGTGGCGCAGGGCAGGGCGATGTCGCACGGCAGGCGCCATGGGCGCTGGTCGGCCAGGTAGGTGACGCCGAACTGCGTGCCCATCTCCTCGAGGCGACCGCGCCGGACGTTTTTCAGGTCCATCAGGTAGGTCCACTGCTCGGCGGTCAAGCCGTCCGCGAAGTGCAGGGTGCCGCCCGAGTCGGACAGCGAGACGACCCGGCCACCCAGCTCCATGACCTTCTGCGCCGCGTACTGCGCGACGTTGCCGGAACCGGAGATCGCCACGCGCTTGCCGTCGAAGCTGCTGTGGCTGCTCTTGAGCATTTCCTCGGCGAAGTACACGCAGCCGTAGCCGGTGGCTTCCGGGCGAACCAGGCTGCCGCCGTAGGCCAGGCCCTTGCCGGTCAGGACCGAGGTGAACTGGTTGGACAGGCGCTTGTACTGGCCGAACAGGAAGCCGATTTCGCGGCCGCCGACGCCGATGTCACCGGCCGGCACGTCGAGGTCAGCGCCGATATGGCGGTACAGTTCGGTCATGAACGACTGGCAGAAGCGCATCACTTCGTTGTCGCTCTTGCCCTTGGGGTTGAAGTCCGAGCCACCCTTGCCGCCGCCCATGGGCAGCGAAGTCAGGGAGTTCTTGAAGACCTGTTCGAAGGCGAGGAACTTGAGGACGCCGATGTTCACCGACGGATGGAAGCGCAGGCCGCCTTTGTATGGGCCAATGGCGCTGTTCATCTGGATGCGGAAGCCGCGATTGACCTGCACACGACCCTGATCGTCGACCCAGGGTACGCGGAAGATGATCGAGCGCTCCGGTTCGACCATGCGTTCGATGATGCCGGCCTGCATGTAATGCGGATGGGCTTCGAGGAAGGGCCAGAGGCTGCGAACCACTTCTTCCACCGCCTGGTGAAATTCGGGTTGGTGGGGGTCGCGTTGCTTCAACCGCGCGAGAAAGGCATCAACGGTTTCGATCATCAGGTAGGCCCTCGGCGACCGCGTGTCGGCAGTCATTAATAATTTCGGCCGGCGACTGTAACAAACCTGATTTGCACCGCGGAAGTGCGTCGTTGGGCTTTAATGCTGCCAAATGGTGCATTTGTGGTGCTATGGAGCTGATGATCTTGGCGCAGCTCGGGGCGCCTATTTAAAGGTTTTCCGAGGCTTCAGGCTTTGGGTGGTGGAGGTGTCGCTCTACTTGCACTGAAATAGTGCGCTTAGTGCGTCATTCCTGTGCTTCGTCGGGGGTGGCTATTCGGCCAGTTCGCAGCGATTGCGCCCACTGCGCTTTGCGCGCAACAAGGCGCTATCGGCCCGGTTGATGGTGCTCGAATAGGTTTCATCCGGGCGCAATTCGGCAATGCCCATGCTCACGGTCACCCTGAGCAGACTGTCGTTCACCCGTACGCCGAGGGCAGCGATGCTGTCGCCCAGGCGGCGCATCACCATCTTGGCTCTTTCGGCGGGGCACTCCGGCATCAGGATGAGGAACTCCTCACCGCCCCAGCGCCCGCACAGGTCGTGCTCACGTATCTCGGACTCCATCACGCGAACCACCTCGATCAGCACGCGATCACCGACATCATGGCCGTAGTCGTCGTTGATTCCCTTGAAACGATCGATATCCAGCATGACCACCGCCAGCGGACGGGCATAGCGTTTGGCGCGCTCGCTTTCCTCGCGCAGGCGCTCGGTCAGCAGGCGACGGTTGGCGATCCCGGTAAGCGAGTCCAGGGTCGAGGCCTCGCGCAGCGAGGCATTCAGGTCCTGCATCATCATCTGGTAGCGATCGGAAATGCGTGCGACCTTTTCCAGCTGACGCAGCTGCTTTTCGAAGCGCGCGGCCAGGCTCTGCTCGCGCTCGCGGGCAATGCTCTGGTAGCCGTCCGAGACGCGAGTGATCCGTTCTATCCGTCCGAGCAGATCATGGTGGGTTGCCCACAGTCTGCTCAGGGCCTCTTTCAATGGATGCCCTTCGAACTGTGGATCGGCGAGGAGAATGGCTACCTCCTGCTCGGCTGGGGATGGCCCGCGCATATCGACCTTCTAGTCAGTCATGACTCTGGATGGAAAAGGGAAAGCTGCAGTCTTCCTTGAATTCCTCGGCCAGTTCTACCACACGCTCGTTACGGATGTCGTAGTACCAGTTGACGCCCACCTGGCGACCACTCTGAAAGGCCGACTCCAGCAGGTCGAAGATGTCCATCATCGCCTTGATGCTGCTGGTGTTGAGATACAGCAGCCGCAATTCCAGGCTCAGTGGATGCGCGGCATCGGCGAGAAATCGCTCGATCCATTCGTAGACCTGGCGGAACAGTTCATAGGAGTTTTCCGGGAAGGAGTCGCCCTGCATCGAGACGATGCCCTTCTCCCAGTCGGACTGGATGGCGGGCGTGGATTGGCTGCCGGGGATGGAAAAATCGTTCATGTGGATACTCTCGATATTCAAATGACGGCGCTCAGGCTCAGGAAGGAAAGTCCGTCGGAGACCGGCTGCAGCGAGGCCTCGAGTGGCTCGCTGGACTTGCGGGCGATGTCGATCAGGCCGAGCCCGGCGCCAGTGGTCACATGTTCATCGTGGGGTTTGCGCAGTTGTTCCTTGTACAGGGCCTTCAGTCCGGCCTTGTCCAGTTTCGCCAGCTCGGCCACCGCATCGAGCAGTAGCTGTCCGTCGGCAGTCTCGACCAGGTTGCCGGCGGAAACCACGTACCGACCCTGTTCGTCACGGGACACCACCACCGTGGCACCGGCCTGCTGATCGGACCAGTTTTTCTCACGGGTGTAGTGACGGATGTTCTGCGTCATTTCGATGTAGACCGCGAACACGTCCATCGCCGATGACGGGTGCGCCTGCTCTTCGGCCATGTAGTTGCGCAGCGCATTACCGATTTCCTCGATCAGGCTGCGTGATATGGGACCGTTGAAGCACAGCATGATCTGTTGCTGGTTGTAGCGTTCGCGCATCGCGAACATGTCGATGGGGGCCATGGCCAACTCCCTGTCTCAATCGAAACGGAAACATAACATCGTGATGTCGTCGCGCTGCGGGAAATCACCCTGGTAGCGCGCCAGAGCGAGGCTGAAGGCTTCGCCCTGCTCGGCCAGCGGCAGCCGAGCATGCTCGCGGATCATGCTGGCGAAGCGGCTGTTGCCGAAGCCGTAACCCTGTTCGCCGCCGGCCTGGTCGAGAAAGCCGTCGGTGGTCATGTAGAAGGTCCGTCCCGGCTGCAGGTTGATGGTGGTGTTGTGGTACTCGCCGATCCGCTTGTCGCCGACGGCGCGGCGCGCCGCCTTGACTTCCTCCACCTCTGCGCCGTCGCAGTAATACAGCGCGATCTTCGCCCCGGAATAATGCACCTTGCGCTGGCGCAGATCGACATAGGCCAGGCCGACGTCCATGTTCGTCGCCAGGGCGTGGGAGCCGTCCTCGTTGCGCAGCATGCTGCGCACGATGGCGTCGGTGCGTGAAAGTGCCGCAGCAGGATCCTGCAGGCCGGTGCTGCCCAGCGCCTGGTCGATCGCGGCGTGGGCGAGCATGGTCATCAGCGCGCCGGGTACGCCGTGGCCCGCGCAGTCGACGACGCCGAACAGGCAGCCCTGCTCGTCGGCGCGGTAGACGTAGAAATCGCCACCGACCACGTCGCGTGGCCGCCAGAGCACCGCATGGCGGTCGCCCATGGCGGTGACCAACTGGCGGTTGGGCAGGATGGAGCGCTGGATCAGGCTGGCGTAATCGATGGAGTCGCCGATTTTCTTGTGCGCGGCGGCCATTTCCAGGTTGGCCTGCTCCAGATCGCGGGTTCGCTCGCGTACGCGGTGCTCCAGCTCGCTGGTATGGCTACGCACTTTCTGCGCCATGCTGCCGAAGGCGGCGCTGAGCTCGCCGATCTCGTCCTGTCGGTGCAGCGGCAGCGGTGTGTCGTACTGCCCCGCTGCCAGCGCCTGTGCGCTGCGGCGCAGCTGCCGCAGCGGCTTGAGCACCCGCTTTTCCACCAGCCAGGCGCCGCCGCCGATCAGCAGCAGGAACAGCACGAGGAACAGGGCGATGGCGGGCAGCAGTGGACGAATCTCGACGACTTGAGCGGTACCGAGGTCGACGGAGCTGGCGACGAACCACTGCAGTTCGGGTATCCAGCTCAGTGCCAGCAAGCGCGGGGCGCCATCGAGGGCAAGTTGCAGTGCCGCCACGGTACCGGGGTTGTTGCGGCTTTCGGCCATGGCCTGGCGCACGGCCGAGGCTGCCTCGGCGTCGTCGAGCAGGCCGAGGATGCTGGTGGACAGCGAGCGGCCGCGGGTGGTGTCGGCATTCAGGGTGACCAGATTCTGGTTCGGATGGACCAGAATCGAACCGTAGGCATCGAGGACCATCGATTCGACTCCAACCGTACTGGACTCGATGAAGTCATCGACGAACGCCTTCAGGCTGATGCCGGAGCCGACCATGCCCAGGCGCCGATCGCCGTCGCGCACCTGCACGTTGAACCATACCTTCAGCTCGCCGGTGACCGCCGAGCGATCGACGTTGATCGTATAGGGCGCATCGCTTTCCAGGGTCAGGTAGAACCACTCGTCGCGAGGGTTTTCCGGGCCCATCGTATAACGTGGGGCCTCGCTGGGCGGTTGGTCTGCGCCGTTGGAGTAATAGCTGTTGCTCAGGGCCGAGGCCGCGAAGTAGGCATGATCGCCCAAAGCCTGCTGGTAGCCCGCCGCCTCCTTAAAAAAACTCGCGCGCTTGGCGGGGTTCTGTTCGTCGCTCAGCCAGGCGAGCGTCGCTTGCGAGGCCGCGAGCCGTTGGGCAAGGGCCAGCTCGCGAGAAACCGGGGCGAACAGGCGCTCGCGGTTGAGCTGCACGATGTTCTGCGCGTATGCCTCGCCGAAGCGACTCTGCACCCCGAGCAGCGCTTCACGGCCGATGAAGCCGGCAAAGACGAATGCAAGAAGGCAGCTGAGCAACAAGGCCAGCAGTGATTTGCCGCGCAGTCCCAGTGCAGCCATGCGGATAGTCCCTTGTCTGTCGCGAGGTCCAGTTGCGGACCGGAAATTGGATGGCGATTATCAGCCAGAAGGCGTTTTGCCACCAGCTGTGAGTCGCATCCCTGGCACGAGAACGGAGCCGCCTGGGCTCCGTTCTTCGTCCAATGCCGGGCTTATTGCGCCAGCTTCTTGTATTTGACGCGGTGCGGCTGCGAGGCCGCATCGCCGAGGCGTTTCTTGCGATCGGCTTCGTACTCGGTGTAGTTGCCTTCGAAGAACATGACGCCGCCATCGTCCTCGTAGGAGAGGATGTGCGTGGCGACGCGGTCGAGGAACCAGCGGTCGTGAGAGATCACGATGGCCGAGCCAGGGAAGTCCAGTAGCGCCTCTTCCAGCGAACGCAGGGTTTCCACGTCGAGGTCGTTGGACGGTTCGTCGAGCAGCAGCACGTTGGCGCCCTGCTTGAGCGTCAATGCCAGGTGCAGGCGCCCGCGCTCACCCCCGGAAAGGTCCTTGACGAACTTCTGCTGGTCGGCACCCTTGAAGTTGAAGCGGCCGACGTAACCGCGCGATGGCACCTCGTAGTTGCCGATGCGGATCTGGTCGAGGCCGTCGGAGACCGCCTCCCACACCGTCTTGCCGCCATCCAGGTCGTCGCGGCTCTGATCGACGCAGGCCAGTTGCACGGTGTCGCCGATTTCGATGCTGCCGGAGTCCGGGGTTTCCTTGCCCATCAGCATGCGGAACAGGGTCGACTTACCGGCACCGTTACCACCGATCACGCCAACGATGGCACCTTTCGGCACGCTGAAGGAGAGGTCGTCGATCAGTACGCGATCGCCGTAGCCCTTGGTGACGTTCTTGAATTCGATGACCTTGTCACCCAGGCGCGGGCCGGCCGGGATGTAGATCTCGTTGGTCTCTGCGCGTTTCTGGAATTCCTGCGACTGCATTTCCTCGAAGCGCTGCAGACGAGCCTTGGACTTGGACTGGCGGGCCTTGGCGCCTTTGCGCACCCACTCCAGTTCTTCCTTCATGGCCTTTTCATGGGCCGACTGCTGCTTGGATTCCTGCGCCAGACGGGTCGACTTGGCCTCCAGCCAGCCGGAATAGTTGCCTTCGTACGGGATGCCCGCGCCGCGGTCGAGTTCGAGAATCCAGCCGGCGACGTTGTCGAGGAAGTAACGGTCGTGGGTGATCGCCACCACGGTGCCCGGGAAATCATGGAGGAAGCGCTCCAGCCAGGCCACCGAGTCGGCGTCCAGGTGGTTGGTCGGTTCGTCCAGCAGCAGCATGTCCGGCGCCGACAGCAGCAGGCGGCACAGCGCTACGCGGCGCTTCTCGCCACCGGACAGGTGCGCGACCCTGGCGTCCCAGGCCGGCAGGCGTAGTGCGTCGGCCGCGACTTCCAGCTGGCGTTCCAGGTTATGGCCGTCGGATGCCTGCAGGATCGCTTCGAGCTTGGCCTGCTCGGCGGCCAGGGCATCGAAGTCGGCGTCCGGCTCGGCATAGGCGGCGTAGACGGCATCCAGGCGGGCCTGGGCGTCCTTGATTACACCAACCGCCTCCTCGACGACTTCGCGCACGGTCTTTTCCGGATCGAGCTGCGGTTCCTGCGGCAGGTAGCCGACATTGATGCCCGGCATGGCGCGGGCTTCGCCGTCGAACTCGGTGTCGACACCGGCCATGATGCGCAGCAGGGTGGATTTACCGGCGCCGTTCAGGCCGAGCACACCGATCTTGGCGCCGGGGAAGAACGACAGGGAAATGTTCTTGAGAATCTCACGCTTCGGCGGAACGACCTTGCTCAGCCGGTGCATGGTGTAGACGTATTGAGCCATGGAAACGAATGCCCGTGACGGTGGTGAAGGATGCCGCCCGGAGGCCGCGAGGGCCGGGAAAAACGGGAGGCATGTAAGGAGCGCAAAGCTACCCGAATGCACCGGTCAGGGCAAACCGCGGGGACGCCTCGGGCGCGCTCAGGCAGCGCTGGCTGTTCATCTTGTGCATGACTATCGCTCATACCCGCCAGCAGTCGGATGGGGTAGAATCCGCGCCTCTCTTTTACCGCCAGCTGATCTCAGAGGACTGCCATGTTCAGCCGTGATTTGACCCTCGCCCGTTTCGACGCCGATCTCTTCGCTGCCATGCAGCAGGAAGCCAAGCGTCAGGAAGACCACATCGAGCTGATCGCCTCGGAGAACTACACCAGCCCGGCGGTGATGGAAGCCCAGGGATCGGTGCTGACCAACAAGTACGCCGAAGGCTATCCGGGCAAGCGCTATTACGGCGGTTGCGAGTACGTCGACGTGGTCGAGCAACTGGCTATCGATCGCGCCAAGGAGCTGTTCGGCGCCGACTACGCCAACGTCCAGCCGCACGCCGGTTCGCAGGCCAATGCCGCCGTCTACCTGGCTCTGCTCAGCGCTGGCGACACCATCCTCGGCATGAGCCTGGCCCACGGTGGCCACCTGACCCACGGCGCCAGCGTGTCCTCGTCCGGCAAGCTGTACAACGCCGTGCAGTACGGCATCAACGACCAGGGCCTGATCGACTACGACGAAGTCGAGCGTCTGGCCGTCGAGCACAAGCCGAAGATGATCGTCGCCGGCTTCTCCGCCTATTCGCAGGTGCTGGACTTCGCCCGCTTCCGCGAGATCGCCGACAAGGTCGGTGCCTACCTGTTCGTCGACATGGCCCACGTGGCCGGTCTGGTCGCCGCCGGCGTCTACCCGAACCCGGTGCCGTTCGCCGATGTGGTCACCACCACCACCCACAAGACCCTGCGCGGCCCGCGCGGCGGCCTGATCCTGGCTCGCGCCAACGCCGAGATCGAGAAAAAGCTGAACTCGGCCGTATTCCCCGGTGCCCAGGGCGGTCCGCTGGAGCACGTCATCGCGGCCAAGGCGGTGTGCTTCAAGGAAGCGCTGCAGCCCGAGTTCAAGGTCTACCAGCAGCAGGTGGTGAAGAACGCCCAGGCGATGGCCGAGGTGTTCATCCAGCGCGGCTTCGACGTGGTTTCCGGTGGCACTCAGAACCACCTGTTCCTGCTCAGCCTGATCAAGCAGGACATCACCGGCAAGGATGCTGATGCTGCCCTGGGCAACGCGCACATCACCGTGAACAAGAACAGCGTGCCGAACGACCCGCGTTCCCCGTTCGTGACTTCCGGTCTGCGTATCGGCACTCCGGCCGTGACCACTCGTGGCTTCGGCGAGACCGAGTGCCGCGAGCTGGCCGGCTGGATCTGCGACATCCTCGACAACATGGGCGACGAGTCGGTAATCGAAGCGGTACGCAGCAAGGTCGAGGCGGTTTGCGCCAAGTTCCCGGTATACGGCAACTAAGCGTTCTAACGCTGCATCGAAAAGCCCGCGAAAGCGGGCTTTTTGCTGTCTGGCGGCTGTCGCGACGCATCTTCCTGATTGCGGGCCATGTGGCGCGCTAGACTGCCGTGTGTCGTTTTTTCGGAGTCCGATTCATGTTCAAGCGCGCCACGGGTGTGATCCTGCCGCCACCGGTCATCTATCTGCTGTTTCTCGCGGCGGCCTGGCTGTTGGAGTCGGTGTTGCCGATCGCATTGCCGCGCAATCTCTGGACTCACTACCTGGGTTGGGGACTGATCGATGCCGGCGTGCTGCTGATGCTCTGGGCCGGGTTGTTGATGCTCTGGCACAGGACCACCGTCAATCCCTACGGCAGGCCCGCCAGGCTGGTGGAGGAGGGCCCGTTCCGCTTTTCACGCAATCCCATCTACCTTGCCGACAGCCTGATCTATGTCGGTATCGCCTTGCTGTGGGGCTCGCTGTGGCCGTGGTTGCTGCTGCCGCTGGTTATCTTCACCATGCAGAGGGGCGTGATCGTGCACGAGGAACGCTTGCTCGGCCAGCTGTTCGGGGCCGAGTATCATGCGTACTGTGGTCGTGTCCGCCGCTGGCTGTGACGCCATTGCCGGGCATGGATGTCTATAGTGAACCCAGAATTTTGCGGAGTGACCTGATGCGTGATACCCCGAGTGACCGCCGACGCTTCCAGCGCATCGAGTTCGATGCGGCGACCGAACTGGTCCAGGGAGAGCGCCGCTGGTCGGTCGAGCTGCTCGATCTTTCCCTCAAGGGGCTGCTGGTCCGCCGCCCGGAATGCTGGGACGCCGATGCGCGGCAGCCGTTCCAGGCGCAGGTGCGCCTTTCCGGCGACACCGTGGTGCGCATGGAAGTGGAGATGGCTCGTGAAGAGGGGGAGCTGATCGGCTTCGTCTGCCAACATGCCGACCTCGATTCGATCGCTCATCTGCGTCGCCTGGTCGAACTCAATCTGGGCGACGAGGCGCTGCTGGAACGCGAACTGGCTGCACTCGGCGGCGAGTAGCGATCACTCGAACAGCGCGTCGAGCGCCTGTTCAAGGCGCGTCACGGCAATGATCTGCAGCCCGGCCGGTGCCTCCTTCGGCGCATTGCCCTTGGGCACGATGGCCCGCTTGAAACCGTGCTTGGCGGCCTCCTTCAGGCGTTCCTGACCGCTGGGTACCGGGCGGATCTCGCCGGACAGCCCGACCTCGCCGAACACCAGCAGATCGGTATCCAGCGGCCTGTTGCGCAGGCTGGAAATCACTGCCGCCATCAGCGCCAGGTCCGCCGCGGTTTCCAGCACCTTCACGCCGCCGACGACATTGATGAAAACGTCCTGATCGTAGGTCGGGATGCTGCCGTGGCGATGCAGCACGGCGAGCAGCATGGCCAGGCGGTTCTGGTCCAGCCCCAGGGTGACGCGCCGCGGATTGGCCAGGTGGCTGGTGTCGACCAGTGCCTGCACTTCCACCAGCATGGGCCGGGTGCCTTCCCAGGTCGCCATGACCACGCTGCCGGGTACCGCCTCCTGGGCCCGGGTGAGAAAGATCGCCGACGGGTTGGTGACTTCCTTCAGGCCCTTGTCGGTCATGCCGAACACGCCCAGTTCGTTGACTGCGCCGAAGCGGTTCTTCACGGCGCGCAGCAGACGCAGGCGCCCGTCCGATTCGCCTTCGAAGTACAGCACGGTATCGACCATGTGCTCGAGGACCCGTGGGCCGGCCAGTGCGCCCTCCTTGGTCACGTGGCCGACCAGGAAGATCGCCGTGCCGCTCTGTTTGGCGAAACGCACCAGCAGCGCCGCGCTTTCACGCACCTGGGCGACTCCGCCTGGTGCCGACTGCAACTGCTCGGTAAAGATGGTCTGGATCGAGTCGATCACCATGACCTTGGGCTTTTCCAGGCGCGCGGTGGCGATGATCGATTCGATGCAGGTTTCGGTCATCACCTTGAGCTTGTCCTGCGGCAGGTCGAGGCGCCGGGCACGCATGGCGACCTGCTGCTGCGACTCCTCGCCGGTGACGTAGAGAGCCGGGAAGCGCTGGGCGATGGCACAAAGGGTCTGCAACAGAATGGTGGACTTGCCGATACCCGGATCGCCGCCGATCAGCACCACCGAACCGTCCACCAATCCGCCGCCAAGCACGCGGTCCAGTTCGCCGGAGGCGGTGGAGAAGCGTGGCACTTCCTCCACGCTGACTTCGGCGAGGGTCTTGATGTTGGCCTGCTCCCCGGCCCAGCCGGCGCGCCCGGACGGTGGCGCGGCGCCTTCGATGAGCGTTTCCACCAGTGTGTTCCAGGCACCGCAGTCAGCGCACTGGCCGGCCCACTTGGGGAAGGTCGAGCCGCATTCGGTGCAGCCATACATGCGCTTGGCCTTGGCCATGGAAAACTCCAGATCGGGGACAGTGGTGCCGCATGATAACGGCTGACTTGATCGCCATCAGCCACAAGCGGCGAACGACCGCTCAGACTGTAAACAAATCGAGCAGGAGTGAGCCCATGCGTCATCTGTTGTTTCTGCATTTGCTGGGCGCCAGCGTCTGGGTCGGGGGGCACCTAGTGCTGCTGTCCGGCGTGCTGCCCGGGGCGCTGCGCCAGCGTGACCCGCAGCCGGTGCGGCATTTCGAGCAGCTCTACGAGCGCATCGGCATTCCGGCATTGCTGGTGCAGATCGTCAGCGGGTTCTGGCTGGCGAGCCTCTGGCTGCCTCATGCCCAGTGGTTCGATTCGTCAGCGATGGCTCGCCTGGTGCAGGCCAAACTGGTTCTGCTCGTAGCCACCGCTTTGCTCGGTGCCCACGCGCGACTTGCGCTCATCCCTCGGCTCGATGCGCAGCGCTTGCCGCAGCTGGGCGTGCATATCGTGCTGATCACCCTCACCGCGGTTGCGTTCGTCTGGGTTGGCTCGGGCTTCCGCTTCGGCGGGCTGCTTGGTTGATTTCAGTGGTCAAGGTCGGCGCCTGCGCTCCCCATATGGCGTAGCCGTCCCGCTGAACGAAAGAAGCCCGCGAAATGCGGGCTTCCCGGAACGACTCAGGCGGTCAGCCGCAGCAACCACCGCAGCAGCTTCCGGAGGCGCGTTTGAGGTCTCGAGCGATATCGTCCTTCAGGTTCACGCGCTCCAGCTTGAGGACATTCAGCGCAGCGTCATCCAGGCTCTCGACGCCGTCTTCCACCCGGCAGATGCGCTTGTCCAGGGACTCGTATTCCTCGGCCTTGCGGGCGAAGGCCGGATCGTCCTGACGCAGCTTGTGCAACTGCTCGCGCTTTTCAGGAAACTCCTTGATCAAGGGATGGTGTTCGATGTGCATGGAGATTGCTCCGGATGGTCAGGAAAGGTCGCCACCTTAATCGCCTGGCCGGCGGAAGCGGTTGACGGCGATCAAGCGAACCCGTTTCGCCGCAGCAGGTCGATGAAAGGCGCGTGGTCGTGGCCTCTGTCGCCAGTCCCGCCTATGCTCTACGGCAGTATCTGCCGCCGAGGCACTGTCATTGCAGGCAGGCCCGTCTTTATCAGAAGGATGGTTTGAATATGAGTCTGATCAACGAGTTCAAGGCGTTCGCCGTGCGTGGCAACGTCGTCGACATGGCCGTGGGGATCATCGTCGGCGCTGCGTTCGGCAAGATCGTGTCTTCGTTCGTCGACGGCGTGGTAATGCCCCCGCTGGGGCTGCTGATTGGTGGAGTGGACTTCTCCGACCTGGCGATCGTGCTCAAGGAGGCAGCAGGTGAAACGCCGGCCGTGTTGCTGCGCTACGGGGCCTTCATTCAGACCGTGGTGGACTTCCTGATCATCGCCTTCGCCATTTTCATGGCGATCAAGGCGATCAATCACCTCAAGCGCAAGGAGGCCGCGGCTCCATCGGCGCCGCCGGCACCCTCCAAGGAAGAACTGCTGCTGACCGAGATTCGCGATCTGCTCAAGGAGCAGAACCGCGGTTGAGCGGGGTCTGGAAGAGAGGGACGAGTCACCCGGCGCATGGCACCGGGTGACTGGCAGCGGTCACTCCGGCTTCGGGGTGTCCGCAGTGCTGGCTGGCAGTACGGGGTAGGCCACTTGTGGCTGCTTGCCGGTGAGGCTGTGGAGGAAGGCGGTGATGGCACCGACTTCGTCGTCGCTGAGCTGGCGGCCGAGCTGGCTGTTGCCCATGATCGCCACGGCCTGCTCCAGTTCCCAGACCTCACCGCTGTGGAAGTACGGCGGAGTCAGCGCGATGTTACGCAGCGGCGCCGCGCGGAACACGTACTCGTCGTCAGCGGTGTTGGTGACCGTGAAGCGGCCCTTGTCGCCGGCCGGCAGGATGTCGGCGCCCGGCTTCTTGATCACGCCGAACGGGAAGTAGCTCTGGCCGCCGACATTGACGCCGTTGTGGCAGGCGGTGCAGCCGACGTCCATGAACAGGGCGAGGCCTTTCTTCTGCTTGTCGTCCAGCGCCTTGTCCTCTCCCTTGAGGAAGCGGTCGAACGGCGAGTTCGGAGTGGTCAGGCTGACTTCGAAGGCTTCCAGGGCGTAGGCCATGTTGTCGAAGCTGACCGGGTCCTTGTCCTTGGGGAAGGCCTTTTTGAACTCGGCGGCGTACTCGGGAATGCTCTTGAGCGTCGCAACGACGCGTTCGGGGGTGCTGTTCATTTCCACGCTGGCCTGAACCGGGCCCTTGGCCTGTTCCTGCAGATCCTTGGCGCGGCCGTCCCAGAATTGCGCGGCGTTGAAAACCGCATTCAGTACGGTCGGCGAGTTGCGCGGGCCTTTTTGCCAGCCGTGGCCGATGGAGGTCGGTACGTTGTCGCTGCCGCCGATGCTCAGGTTGTGGCAGCTGTTGCAACTGATGACATGACTGCTGGAAAGGCGTGGGTCGAACCAGAGCTTGTGGCCGAGTATCGCCTGATCTTTGCTGACCTTCTGCCCGCGGACTTCGGTGACCTTGTCCGGTATCGGCTTGAAGATGGCATTGGCGCGTTCGCGAAGGTCATCGGCATTCGCGACGCTGGTGAATATTAGGCTGCTAAGCAATAGGGGGAGGGAAGAGCGCATCACGGGAAGCTCCTTTTTTGTGTTGGCTGGAGCTAGGAGGCACTTTTTGGTCAAGCGACCGTTTGATCTACATCAAGGCCATCGGAATAGGCGGGTGCGGTCAAATGTATCTACCTGTGTCGGTGGTCTGGGGCAGACCTGGCAGACTCCGGGATCGCACCCCGTCGGGCGATTTCCCTGCATGGTGCTCTCGAGCTGGCGAAGGCTCGGGTGCCGGCCTTGCGGCGCGGCCGACGCAGCGCCAGAATGGCGCCATCAATACGTGGCTGCGCGCCACTCCAGCAAGGATTCCCGATGCCTGAAACTGTCGCTGCCGGCCTGCGCCTGGCACCCGATGCGCTGACCCGTCCCTTCGAGCCCAGCCAATTCGACTTCAAGACCACCGCCGAGCTCGAACCTTTTCTCGGCGTGCTCGGCCAGGAACGGGCAGTCGAGGCGCTACAGTTCGGCGTGGCGATGCCGCGTCCCGGTTACAACGTGTATGTCATGGGCGAGCCGGGAACCGGGCGTTTCTCCTTCGTGCGGCGCTATCTGAAGGCCGAGGGCAAGCGCCTGGACACGCCGTCGGACTGGGTCTACGTGAACAATTTCGACGAGCCTCGCGAGCCCCGGGTGCTCGAGCTGCCACAGGGCGGCGCCACAGCCTTCATTGCCGACATCAACCAACTGATCGACAACCTGCTGGCGACCTTCCCGGCCGTGTTCGAACACCCCAGCTTCCAGCAGAAGAAAAGCGCGATCGATCGCGCCTTCAACCAGCGCTACGACAAGGCGCTGGATGTGATCGAGAAGCTCGCGCTCGAGAAGGAAATCGCGTTGTATCGCGACAGCACCAACATTGCCTTCACCCCCATGAAGGAAGGCAAGGCGCTGGACGAAACCGAGTTCGCCCAACTGCCGGAGGCCGAGCGTGAGCGTTACCACGAGGACATCTCGACTCTGGAAGTGCGTCTGAACGAGGAACTGGCGAGTCTGCCGCAATGGAAGCGCGAGTCGACCAACCAACTGCGCCAGCTCAACGACGAGACTATCAGCCAGGCGCTGCAGCCGCTGTTGGTGCCCTTGTCCGAGAAGTATGCGGAGAACGCCGGTATCGAGGCGTACCTGCAGGCCGTGCAGGTCAACCTGCTGAAGACCGTGGTCGAGCAGCTGGTGGACGAGAACCGTCCGGAGGCGCAAAACCGCGTGCTGCTGGAAGAGCAGTACAGCCCGAGCCTGGTGGTCGGCCATCCAGTGGATGGCGGTGCGCCGGTGGTGTTCGAGCCGCATCCGACCTACGACAACCTGTTCGGCCGCATCGAATACAACACCGATCAGGGCGCCCTCTACACCAGCTATCGCCAGTTGCGCCCGGGTGCGTTGCACCGTGCCAATGGCGGCTTCCTCATGCTGGAAGCGGAGAAACTGCTGAGCGAGCCCTTCGTCTGGGAAGCACTCAAGCGCGCCCTGCAGTCGCGCAAGCTGAAAATGGAATCGCCGCTCGCCGAACTGGGTCGCCTGGCTACCGTGACGCTGACGCCGCAGGTCATCCCGCTGAACGTGAAGGTGATCATCATTGGCTCGCGCCAGCTCTACTACACGCTGCAGGACCTGGATCCGGACTTTCAGGAGATGTTCCGGGTCTTGGTGGACTTCGACGAGGACATCCCGCTGGCCGAAGACAGCCTCGAGCAATTCGCCCAGTTGATGAAGACCCGCACCTCTGAAGAGGGCATGGCGCCGCTCACGGCGGCAGCGGTGGCGCGCCTGGCCACCTACAGTGCGCGCCTGGCCGAGCATCAGGGGCGCCTGTCGGCGCGCATCGGCGACCTGTTCCAATTGGTCAGCGAGGCTGATTTCATCCGCCAACTGGCCAAGGACGAGGTGACCGACGTCGGCCACATCGAACGTGCCCTGAAAGCCAAGGCGACCCGTACCGGCCGCGTGTCGGCGCGGATTCTCGAGGACATCCTCGCCGGCGTGATCCTGATCGACAGCGAAGGCGCGGCGATCGGCAAGTGCAACGGGCTGACGGTGCTGGAGGTCGGCGACTCGGCGTTCGGCATGCCGGCGCGTATTTCCGCCACGGTCTATCCGGGGGGCTCGGGAATCGTCGATATCGAGCGCGAAGTAAACCTCGGCCAGCCGATCCACTCCAAGGGCGTGATGATCCTCACCGGCTACCTCGGCAGCCGCTATGCCCAGGAATTTCCGCTGGAGATTTCGGCCAGCATCGCGCTGGAACAGTCCTACGGCTATGTCGACGGCGACAGCGCTTCACTGGGTGAGTGCTGTGCACTGATCTCGGCGCTGTCTCGCACGCCGCTCAAGCAATGCTTCGCCATCACCGGCTCGATCAACCAGTTCGGCGAGGTGCAGGCGGTTGGTGGCGTCAACGAGAAGATCGAAGGATTCTTCCGCCTCTGCGAGGCGCGTGGGCTGACCGGCGAGCAGGGCGTGATCATTCCCTTCGCCAACGTCACCACGCTGATGCTCGATGAACGCGTGCTGGAAGCCGTGCGTCAGCAGCGCTTTCATGTCTATGCGGTGAGGCAGGTGGACGAGGCGCTCTCGCTTCTGGCGGGGGAGGATGTCGGCACGGTCAACGAGCAGGGGCACTTCCCCAAGGGCAGCGTCAACGCCAGGGTGGTCGAGCGCCTGCGTGACATTGCCGAAATTGAACTGGAAGAGGAAGGCAAGAGCGAGTCGGCACCAGCGGATCAGGCATCGTCTGCTGCTGGGGAAAGCTAGGCTGCTCGAATTGTGCGCTTTTTGAACGGAACGATAGCGCTGGCGGCGGGTCTGCAGTGAAGGAGGGCATCCACCCTCCATTCACAGGGTTATCCACAGCTTCAGGGGATAAACCGGCCTGCGTGCGAACTCCATTTTCCGGAGATCCGCGCCAGCCGATGCGAGGACCGCCGCCATGCTGCACAACCTATGTCTGAGTCGCCAGTGCCTGGGCCTGGTTACCCGAATCGAATGCGCGATACGCCCGCTTGCCGGCGGGAACGGTCTGTGGACACTGCTCTGTGCAGCCGGGCTGGCCGACGGTCAGCCCACCGCGATCAAGGTGCAGGGCCCATTCCACGGCCCTGTGATGGCTGAGTCGGTGCTTGCCGCGATAGCCGAGAACCTGATGAAGCAGGGCTACAGCGAGTCGAACGCCCCGTCCATCTGGCAGTTGCACATGCAAGCTGAGTTGCGTCGGGTCAACGCGAATCAGGGGCGCTTTCTGAGCGGCTGGGAATAGAGTCCGTTCGGCAGCAGAGTGCTACGAAGCGCTTGCGCCGGCCCGTTATTCCGAGAAGAGCTGGCATCGGCCGAGCATCTTATCCACACCCGGACTGCGCAGCTTGCCTGCCTTGGTGCGCCTGGCGCGGCTGCGTATACTCGCCTTCCTTCGTCATTCTCGTGTGAGATCTCCATGGAGCGCATTCTCGAAAATGCCATGTACGCCGCTCGCTGGCTGCTGGCCCCCATCTATTTCGGCCTGGCGTTCGCCCTGCTGGCGCTGGCGATCAAGTTTTTCCAGGAAATCTTTCATATCCTGCCGGCCATCCTGTCGCTGAGCGAGGCCGAGCTCATTCTCAAGCTGCTGTCGCTGATCGACATGGCGCTGGTCGGTGGCCTTCTCGTGATGGTGATGATTTCGGGCTACGAGAATTTCGTTTCGCAACTGGACATCGAGGAGGGCAAGGAAAAGCTCGACTGGCTAGGCAAGATGGATTCGGGCTCGTTGAAGATGAAGGTCGCGGCCTCCATCGTCGCGATCTCCTCGATCCATCTGCTGCGCATGTTCATGGATGCCCAGCAGCTCGATAGCGAGAAGCTGATGTGGTATGTGATCATTCACCTGACGTTCGTGGTCTCGGCGTTCGCCATGGGTTATCTCGACAAGCTCACCAAGCACTGAGGGCAAACGCCCGTCGTTCTACTGGCATCGACTGGAAAAGCTGTACAGAAATCTATTTTTGTTAAATATTCTGTATCGGTTTTTTCCGGGGATTTGCCATGAATTTTCAGGACCTCGCGCGCCATGCCGATGCCGGGCGTATCGATGCCCTCGAGCTGATTTCCCTCGAGGGCGGCATCTATCTTCTCGACATCCATCTACAAGGGCAGCGCCACAGTCTGATCGATGATCGCGGCCAGGTCTGGCATCTGCGCTCGGTTGAGCATGCCCGCGACCTGCTGCGTGAATTGCCCTCGCTGCCTTTTCATCTGGTGCAGCAGTCGCCCTACGACGAGATGTGCGGTCTCGCAGAGGGTGCCCGCGAACCGCTGCGTGTGCCGATCGGCATGCGCTCGCAGTGGTGAGGTTCCTTTGCCATGGTCGCTGCATCAATGCGGTGACCGCTGCTCTTCAGGATGACGAATCGTGAGTGTCGCGGCATTGCGGCTGGTGCTTGGCGATCAGCTGAGCTTCGATTTGTCCGCCCTGAGCGGTCTCGATCCGTCCCGTGATCGAGTGCTGCTTGCCGAAGTGGCGGAGGAGGCGGGTCACGTGCCGCATCATCCGCAGAAGATTGCATTTCTGTTCAGTGCCATGCGCCATTTCGCCGAGGCACTTTGCCAGCGTGGGGTGACGGTGGACTATGTGCGGCTCGACGATCCGGCCAACAGTGGCTCGCTGGCCGGTGAGCTTGCGCGTTTCGCTGCCTTGCATAGCCCCGGGGCGATTCATGCCACCGAGGCCGGTGACTGGCGTGTCGAGCAGGCGCTGAAACATTCCGGGTTGCCGATCACCTGGCATGAGGATCGGCGTTTCCTCTGCTCGCGTGGCGAGTTCGCGCGCTGGGCGCACGGCAAGCGACAGCTGCGCATGGAATTCTTCTATCGCGAAATGCGCCGCAAGTGCGGCCTTTTGCTGCATCCGGACGGTACGCCCGAGGGCGGCGTCTGGAATCTCGACGCCGACAACCGCAAGTCACTGCCGCGAGGGCTGCGCGGTCCCATCAAGTTGCGCTTTCCCGAGGACGCCATCAGCCGCGAAGTGCTCGAGCTGGTGGCTGCGCGTTTCGCCGGTCATTACGGACGTCTCGAAGGTTTCGATTACCCGGTTACTCATGCAGAAGCCGAACAGCTGTGGTTGCATTTTCTCGACTTCGGTCTGGCTGCGTTCGGCGACTACCAGGATGCCATGGCCAGCGATGAGCCCTTCCTGTTTCATGCGCGCATCGGCGCCGCGCTCAACGTCGGCCTGCTGGATGTGCGGCGGCTATGTGCCGATGTAGAGGCAGCGTACCGGCAGGGCCATGTTGCGCTGAACGCTGCCGAGGGTTTCATTCGCCAACTGATCGGCTGGCGCGAATATGTCCGCGGCATCTACTGGCTGCAGATGCCCGACTACGCGTTACGCAATGCATTCGGAAATACCAGGCCGCTGCCTGAGTTCTACTGGAGTGGACGGACGCGCATGAACTGCATGCGTCAGGTCATAGGGCAGACCCTGGATCATGCCTACGCCCACCACATCCAGCGGCTGATGGTGACGGGCAATTTCGCCTTGCTCGCGGGTATCGCGCCGCCGGAACTGTGCGACTGGTATCTGGCGGTATATATGGATGCGTTCGAGTGGGTAGAGCTGCCCAATGTGCTGGGTATGGTGTTGCACGCTGATGGCGGCTATCTGGGTTCCAAGCCTTACTGTGCGAGTGGTCAATACATCAAGCGGATGTCCGACTACTGCCAGGGCTGTTCGTACCGGGTGGGCGAGAGCACGACGGAAGATGCCTGTCCGTTCAATGCGCTGTATTGGCACTTTCTCATGCGTCACCGCGAGCGGCTGCAATCCAATCCGCGGATGGTCATGGCCTACCGAAACCTGGCGCGCATGGCCGAGGACAGGCAGCGGGCGCTGTGGCAGCGCGGCGAAACGCTGCTGGCGCGGCTGGATGCAGGGGAAGCGCTGTGAGAAAGAAGGCCGATCTCCCACGGAAAACTTGCGTGGCATGCGGCCTCCCGTTCGCATGGCGACGCAAGTGGGCGCGCTGCTGGAACGAGGTGCGCTACTGTTCGGAGCGTTGCCGTCGTGCTCCGAAGGGCACGGGGTACGCAAGGTTCCAGGCGACCGAAGGGTGCTGAACGCTGTATCGAGGCAGTCGCTGCTCCAGGCCGGTTCAGCTGTGCTAGGCTGGCCGACCATTTTTTTCCTCTCGGAGCCGGCATGACCGATCTTAATCTCTCCACCGATGAAACCCGCGTGAGCTATGGCATCGGCCGTCAGCTGGGCGACCAGCTGCGGGACAATCCGCCGCCGGGCATCAGCCTCGATGCGGTGATCGCCGGCATTCGCGATGCCTTCGCTGGTGCAGCCAGCCAGGTTTCCCCGGAAGCGCTGAACGCCAGTTTCGCGGTCATCCGCGAGCGGATGCAGGCCGAGGCGCAGCAGAAGGCCGAGGCCGCCGCTGCCGAAGGCCGTGCCTTCCTCGTCGAGAACGCCAAGCGCGACGGCGTGGTGGTGCTGGAATCCGGTCTGCAGTATGAAGTGCTGGCTACGGGGGATGGCGCCAAGCCGTCCCGAGAGGACAGCGTGCGCACGCACTACCATGGCACTTTGATCGACGGTAGCGTGTTCGATAGCTCCTATCAGCGCGGCCAGCCTGCCGAGTTCCCGGTTGGCGGCGTGATCGCTGGCTGGACCGAGGCGCTGCAACTGATGAGTGCAGGTAGCAAGTGGCGCCTCTATGTGCCGAGCGAGCTGGCCTACGGCGCTCAGGGCGTGGGCAGCATCCCGCCCCATAGCACGCTGGTATTCGACGTCGAGCTACTGGACGTTCTCTGATCGGCTGCTCAGCGCACGGCAACAGCCAATGCTCGTCGTGCGCGCTTCGCCGGTTCGGTGCCGTTCCGGCGCCATGAATGCTAGGGGCGCAACGCCCTGGCATAGCTGAACAGGAACAGGTTGCGGATCTGTTCCTTCAGCACGCTGGGTTCGTTGGTACTCAGTTCCTGCAGGTCGAGCTCGCCCTGTTCGCGCAGTTCCTCCAGCGCTTCCCCTTCCAGTGATACGCAGACGGCTCCCGTATTGCGGTCGAGTATGCGCAGATAAGGCTGCGGCCGGTCCAGCCAGGCGTCTATCAGATAGGTCATGTGGCACCTCCAATTCAATCTTCTAATGAGAATAATTGTTATTTGCAAATATGCAAGCGCAAAGGTGCCTCGCCTTGTAGCGAAGGAGGGTTGTGGTCAGTCAGGATGGCTGCGCCGAGCGGCGCAGCGGAGGAAGGAAGCAGCCGGGTATCAGTGCGTGCGCGCCACGGCGAAGCGGCAGAGCTCCATCAGGGCGTCGCGGTACTGGTTGGCGGGAACCACTTCGAGGCAGGCGATGGCGCGCTCGGCGTAGTCGCGTGCCAGCCTGGCGGTATACGCCAGTGCGCCGGAGGCCTCCACTGCTGCGCGAATGCTCTCGAGATCCTCCAGGCCGCCTTTCTGGATGGCCTGGCGTACCAGGGCAGCCTGCTCGGCCGTGCCTTCGCGCATGGTGTAGATCAGTGGGAGCGTGGGCTTGCCTTCGGCGAGATCGTCGCCGACGTTCTTGCCGAGCGTCTCAGCGTCGCCCTGATAGTCGAGCAGGTCGTCGACCAGTTGGAAGGCGATGCCGAGGTGATCGCCGAAGGTGCGCAGCGCCTCGCGCTGTTCGTCGCTGGCACCGGCCAGGGTGGCCGCACTATGCGTCGAGGCTTCGAAGAGCATGGCGGTCTTGCCGCGGATGACTTCCATGTAGATTTCTTCGGTAGTGCTGGCGTCGCGTACCTTGGACAGCTGCAGGACCTCGCCCTCGGCGATGACGCGAGTCGCCTGCGATATGATGCGCATCACCGGCATGGAATCCAGTTCCACCATCATTTCGAACGAGCGCGCATATAGAAAGTCGCCGACCAGCACGCTGGGCGCATTGCCCCACAGGGCGTTGGCGGTGGAGCGGCCGCGACGCATGCCGGACATGTCGACGACATCGTCGTGAAGCAGGGTCGAGGTGTGCAAGAACTCGATGATGGCGGCAAGCAGGCGCAACTGGTCGCCCTGATGACCGAGCGCACTGCCGCTGAGCAGCACCAGCAGCGGACGCAGGCGTTTGCCGCCAGCCGACGTGATGTAATCCCCGATCTTTTCCACCAGAGGGACGCGCGAAGTCAGTTGCTTGCGGATGATGCCGTCGACAGCGGCAAAATCGTCCGCCACAACTTGATAGAAAGGCTGGGGTTGCATCGGGGACTCCTCGCAGATTGCGCGGCATGCTAGGGGGCGGGTCTGGCACTGTCAAGGCAACGCCCGTTGGCTATTGCGCGGGGTGTGCCGCATGCGTACAATCGCGGACCCTGAACTTCCCCCTGGGCATTTCCCTGCCTTACGCAATTGCACGGGCGTCAACTTCCGGCCCCATGCAGCCATGCCAGCCACTAATCATTCTTTCAAAGCGCTGGGTGAGCAGGATCAACGGAGATACGAGATGTACGCAGTTATCGTTACCGGCGGCAAGCAATACAAGGTTGCCGAAGGCGAATACCTCAAGATTGAAAAACTCGAAGTTGCGACTGGCGAAGCTGTCACTTTCGACCGCGTTCTGCTGATCGGCAACGGCGACGATGTGAAGATCGGTGCTCCGGTGGTCGATGGTGCCAAAGTCACTGCCGAAGTGGTTGCCCAGGGCCGCCACGACAAGGTGACCATCATCAAGTTCCGCCGTCGTAAGCATCACATGAAGCGTCAGGGCCACCGTCAGTGGTTCACTGAGGTCAAAATCACCGGTATTCAGGGCTAATCTGGGCCTGAATCCCCCTACAGGAGTATTGAACTCATGGCACACAAAAAAGCTGGCGGTTCTACCCGCAACGGTCGCGACTCAGAAGCCAAACGCCTTGGCGTGAAGATGTATGGCGGCCAGGTCATCAAGGCCGGCAACATCATCGTGCGTCAGCGCGGCACCCAGTTCCATGCCGGTTACGGCGTTGGCATGGGTAAGGATCACACTCTCTTCGCCAAGGTCGAAGGTGTGGTCAAGTTCGAAGTGAAGGGCGCTTTCGGCCGTCGCTACGTGAGCGTCGTCGCAGCCTAACTGCGGCGTTGCTGAAGAAGCCCTGTCATGCGACGGGGCTTTTTTGTTTCTGTATCCTGTGAGGCTCTTGCAAAGAACTGCTCGGTGCTCATTCAGTTTTCGCTGGGTTTTTTGCAAGACCCTTACGTTTCTTGTTTCTTAAGCCCGTCCTGCGACGGGAGGCGTTCCCATGAAATTCGTCGATGAAGTATCGATTTTTGTAAAGGCCGGCGACGGCGGCAACGGCATGATGAGCTTTCGTCGTGAGAAGTTCATCGAAAAGGGTGGTCCCAACGGCGGCGACGGCGGCGACGGCGGCTCGGTGTACCTGGAGGCCGATGAGAACCTCAATACCCTGGTGGACTACCGCTATACCCGTCGCTTCAATGCGCAGAACGGGCAGAAGGGTGGCAGCACCGACTGCACCGGTGCCAAGGGCGACGATCTGATCCTGCCGGTGCCGGTCGGTACCACCGTGATCGATGCCGCTACCCAGGAGATCATGGGTGATCTGACCAAGGCCGGGCAGCGCCTGCTGGTGGCGCAGGGTGGCTGGCACGGGTTGGGCAATACGCGCTTCAAGTCCAGCACCAATCGGGCACCGCGACAGACCACGCCAGGCAAACCGGGCGATGCGCGTGACCTCAAGCTGGAATTGAAGGTCTTGGCAGATGTCGGTTTGCTGGGGCTGCCGAATGCCGGCAAGAGTACCTTCATTCGTTCGGTGTCGGCGGCCAAGCCGAAGGTGGCCGATTATCCTTTCACCACGCTGGTACCGAATCTCGGCGTGGTCAGTGTCGGGCGTTACAAAAGTTTCGTGATCGCCGACATTCCCGGTCTCATCGAGGGTGCGGCCGAGGGTGCGGGGCTGGGTATTCGCTTTCTGAAGCACCTGGCACGGACTCGCCTGCTGTTGCATCTCGTCGACATGGCGCCATTGGATGGTGGCGATCCGGCCGATGCGGCGGAGGTGATCCTGCATGAGCTGGAGAAATTCAGCCCGGCGCTGACGCAGCGCGACCGCTGGCTGGTGTTGAACAAGGCTGATCAGCTCCTGGAAGACGAGCGTGAGCAGCGTGTCCGGCAGGTGGTCGAGCGTCTGGACTGGAAGGGTCCGGTATTCGTCATCTCGGCGCTTGAAAGTGAGGGTACCGAGGCGCTGAGTCAGGCCATCATGCGCTACCTGGATGAGCGCACCTTGCGCATCGCCGAGGAGCCCGAGTACGCCGAGGCCCTGGCTGAGCTGGATCGTCAGATCGAAGACGAGGCTCGGGCCCGACTGCAGGAGCTCGACGATCAGCGCGCCCTGCGGCGCGCGGGTGTCAAGGCCGTCGACGAGGTGGATGACGATGACTTCGACGATGATGACGACGACGAGGATGGTGCCGAGATCATCTACGTTCGCTGATTCGAGTGCCGGGCCGCTGCGCGGCCTGGTCATGCGGGTGGTCGGTGGGCTGGCTCGTGTGCAGTCCGATCCGAACGTGTTTTGGCCGAATAGAAGGCGGGAACGATGCGGGACAAGGTGAGCGGCGCGCGGCGCTGGGTAGTGAAGATTGGCAGTGCGCTGTTGACTGCTGATGGGCGCGGGCTCGACCAGGATGCCATGGCCGTCTGGGTCGACCAGATGGTGGCGTTGCGTGCGGCAGGTGTGGAGCTCGTGCTGGTCTCTTCGGGCGCCGTCGCCGCGGGCATGAGTCGTCTTGGCTGGGTTTCTCGTCCCAGGGCGGTCCATGAACTGCAGGCTGCGGCTGCGGTAGGGCAGATGGGGCTGATCCGTGCCTGGGAGTCGAGTTTTGCGCGCTGCGATCAGCAGACGGCGCAGATCCTGGTCACTCACGACGATCTGTCCGATCGCAAGCGCTACCTCAACGCGCGTAGCACGCTGCGTACGCTCATCGATCTCGGTGTCGTTCCGGTCATCAATGAGAACGACACCGTTGTCACCGACGAGATCCGCTTCGGTGACAACGATACCCTTGCCGCGCTGGTCGCCAATCTGGTCGAGGCTGATCTGCTGGTCATCCTGACCGATAGGGATGGCATGTTCGATGCCGATCCTCGTCTCAATCCCGATGCACAGCTCATCAGTGAGGCTCGGGCCGATGATCCGTCACTGGATGCGGTGGCGGGCGGTACTGGTGGGGCGTTGGGTCGCGGCGGCATGCAGACCAAGTTGCGTGCGGCTCGTCTGGCGGCGCGCTCTGGTGCGCATACGGTGATCGTGGGTGGGCGGATCGAGCAGGTGCTGGCGCGGCTCAAGGCGGGTGAGCGTCTGGGTACGTTGCTGGCTCCCGAGTGCAGTCGGCATGCGGCGCGCAAGCAATGGCTCGCCGGGCACCTGCAGACGCGTGGCACGCTGACCCTGGATGATGGCGCGGTGCACGCGCTGCGCCAGGGTAATCGCAGCCTGCTGCCGGTCGGGGTGAAGGCGGTGCAGGGGGCGTTTCGTCGTGGCGAGATGGTGGTCTGTGTCGGGCCGCAGGGTGCCGAGGTTGCCCGTGGCCTGGTCAACTACAGTGCGGCCGAGGCGCAGCGGATTCTGGGGCGGCCGTCCGACGAGATCGAGAAGCTGCTTGGCTATGTTGACGAGCCGGAGCTGATCCATCGCGACAACATGATTCTGGTCTGAGGTGATGATGCGTCTGGTAGCGATGGCTTTGATGCTGGGATTGGCTCAGCCGGCATTGGCCGAGCAGGTCGGCGAAGTGGATACCGTGTTCAAGTGGCTCGGGCCGAACCACAAGATCGTGGTCGAGGCGTTCGATGATCCCTTGGTTGAAGGCGTGACCTGCTATCTGTCGCGCGCCAAGACCGGTGGTATCAAGGGTGGCCTGGGTCTGGCCGAGGATCGTGCGGAGGCCTCCATTGCCTGTCGCCAGGTCGGGCCCATTCGCATCAATGGCAAGCTCGAGGATGGCGATGTGGTCTTCAAGGAGCGCACGTCGCTCGTCTTCAAGACCATGCAGGTGGTGCGGTTCTTCGATGAGTCGCGCAATACGCTGGTCTATCTCGTCTACAGTGACCGTGTCATCGAGGGCAGTCCGCAGAATGCGGTGACGGCGATTCCGATCCTGCCCTGGCCGCAGGCGTTCAGGCCGTAGGTTGGGTTGAGGGCGGCGAACCGAGGCTTCGCTCAATACTCCGCAGGGTGGCAGCAGGATAAAAGCCAGGCTTCAGGCGGGTCTGTGGCCTGCATCGTCGCGAGGGTGCGCCTCCCGCAGGTGCGCTGTTGCTTTTGGGCTTGTGGCCATGCGTTTGGAGAAACTGCAGGCATAAAAAAACCGGCGCCAGGCCGGTTTTTTCAAGAACACCGCAGTTAGGCTGCAGCAGCTTCGCCGAGGGCCTTGATGTGGCCGTTCAGGCGGCTCTTGTGACGAGCAGCTTTGTTCTTGTGGATGATGCCTTTGTCAGCCATGCGGTCAATGACCGGTACGGCTGCAGTGTAGGCTGCGCGGGCCTTGTCCAGGTCTTTGGCGTCGATGGCCTTGACCACATTCTTGATGTAGGTACGAACCATGGAGCGCAAGCTGGCGTTGTGGCTGCGACGCTTCTCAGCCTGAATTGCGCGTTTTTTGGCGGAAGGGCTGTTGGCCACCGTCGAACTCCTCGAAAACGTGGGGGATTGCAAAGCAAATAAGGCCGCGAATCATGCCGACGCGAAGGTCGCTTGTCAAGCCTGGTCGAACGGCTTGAGAAGCTGGTCGGACAGAAGGGCTGCGGCTAAACTCGCCGCCTCTTTTCGTGTCGTAACTGGCCATCGATCCGGCCGGCGCCGAGCGCTCGGTCGATCAATCTCGCTGCAATTCTAGGAAGACAAATGTCCGAAAAAACCGGCAAGGGCGGATTGTTGCGTTCCAGCGCGGTGGTCAGTGTCATGACCCTGCTGTCACGCATGCTGGGCATGGTACGCGATATGGTCGTCGCCAGCTACTTCGGTTCTGGTGCCGCGGCTGACGCCTTCTTCATCGCATTCAAGATTCCCAACTTCCTGCGTCGGCTGTTCGCCGAGGGGGCGTTCGCCCAGGCCTTCGTGCCGGTGTTGTCGGAATATCGCACCAGGCGCTCGCTGGCCGACGTCAAGCAGTTGGTGGATCGCACCGCCGGTATGCTGGGGCTCATTCTTGCGGGACTGACTGCGCTGGGTGTGCTGTTCGCGCCCTATGTGGTGATGGTCTTCGCGCCGGGCTTCCATGACGATCCGGCGAAGATGCAACTGGCTGGCGAGCTGCTGCGCATAACCTTCCCCTATCTGATGCTGATCTCGCTGACCGCCTTCACCTCTGGCGTGCTCAACAGCTATGGGCATTTTGCGGTGCCCGGCTTCACGCCCGTGTTGCTGAATGTCTGCATGATCGCCTCGGCGTTATTCCTCACGCCGTATTTCGATCAGCCGATCATGGCGCTGGCCTGGGGGGTGTTCATCGCCGGCTTTGCACAGCTGGCTTTCCAGCTGCCGTACGTCGCCAAGTTGGGCCTGTTGCCCCGGCCGCGAGTCAAGCGGGGTGACGAGGGTGTGCGGCGCATCATGCTGTTGATGGTGCCGGCGCTGTTCGGCGTATCGGTCAGCCAGATCAACCTGCTGCTCGATACCGTACTGGCGTCCTTTTTGCAGACCGGCAGTGTGTCCTGGCTGTATTACGCCGACCGCCTGTCCGAGTTGCCGCTGGGCGCCTTCGGCATCGCCATCGGCACGGTGATCCTGCCGAGTCTGTCGCGCCAGCATGCGGGTGAGGACCCGAAGGCATTTTCCGCGACGCTCGACTGGGCATTGCGCATGGTGCTGCTGGTCGGTGTGCCGGCTGCGCTGGCGCTAGGCATTCTCGCCGAGCCGATGATCGCCAGCCTGTTCTATTACGGTGCCATGAGCGAGGAGGCGGTGGTGCAGTCGGCCAGGGCGCTGCAGGCCTATTCGCTGGGCGTGCTGGCTTTCATGCTGATCAAGGTGCTTGCGCCTGGCTTCTTCGCGCGCCAGGACCTGAAGACACCCGTGCGTGTCGCCGTGATCTGCATGGTGGCGAACATGGTGATGAACCTGATCCTGATCTGGCCGCTGCAGCATGTGGGGCTCGCCCTGGCGACATCGTTGTCGTCCATGCTCAATGCCGTGCTGCTGTTCTGGGGGCTTTACAAGATCGGCGTTTATCGGCCGGCACCTGGCTGGTGGCTGTTCGGCCTGCGCCTGGCGGCGGCCTGCGCGGCGATGGTGGCGGTGGTCTGGTGGCTCAATGTGCCTGCGCAGGAGTGGTTCGCCTGGGGCTGGCAGCAGCGGGCGCTGCAGCTGGGATTGCTGGTCTGCGCCGGCTTGGCGGCATTTGCCGGCGGACTCCTGCTGACAGGGTTGCGGCCGCGACATTTGCGGCATTGATCGATGCTGTCGGGCCGATGCAAACCTGTCCGGGATGCTCGGCACATGCGTATAATCGGCCACTTTTCAAGCAAGAAGTGCGGTATGCAGCTGGTTCGAGGCCTTCACAACCTGCGCCCCCGACATCGGGGCTGCGTCGCCACCATCGGCAATTTCGACGGCGTGCACCGGGGGCATCAGGCCATCCTGGCGCGTTTGCGCGAGCGTGCGGCCGAGCTGGGTTTGCCCAGTTGCGTGGTGATCTTCGAGCCGCAACCGCGTGAATTCTTTTCGCCGGACAAGGCGCCTGCGCGTCTGACCCGGTTGCGTGAAAAGCTGCAGTTGTTGAGCGAGCAGGGCGTCGATCTGGTGCTGTGCCTGGCATTCAACCGCCGGCTGCGTGAGCTGAGCGCCGCGGAGTTCGTCCACGCCACGTTGGTGGAGGGGCTTGGGGTGCAGCATCTGGAGGTCGGCGACGATTTCCGTTTCGGCTGTGACCGTGCCGGGGATTTCGATTTCCTGCTCAAGGCCGGCGCTGCCGAAGGCTTCACCGTCGAGGCGGCCACGACCATCGAGGTGGATGGCGAGCGGGTCAGCAGCACACGATTGCGCCAGGTATTGGCCGAAGGCGATCTGGTGCTGGCCGAAGCCCTGCTTGGCCGGCCGTTCGGCATCACCGGCCGGGTCATGCATGGGCAGAAGCTGGGGCGCCAGCTGGGTGCTCCAACGGCCAATGTGCAACTCAAGCGCCGCAACACGCCGCTCAGTGGCGTCTTCGTCGTCACGCTCAAGCTGGAAGGCATAGCGCTGGCGGGCGTGGCCAACATCGGCATGCGGCCCACGGTCGAGAGCGACGGCAGGCCCCATCTGGAAGTGCACCTGCTCGATTACCAGGGTGACCTGTACGGGCGTCTGGTACAGGTCACCTTCCATCGCAAGCTGCGCGACGAGCAGCGCTTCGCCTCGCTGGAGGCGCTCAAGACGGCGATCGATGCGGATATCGCCGCTGCCCGCGATTATTGGCGGGCTTCACCCCTTATGACGAGTCAGGACTGAAATGACCGATTACAAAGCGACCCTCAATCTGCCGTCCACGGCATTTCCGATGAAGGCCGGTCTGCCACAGCGCGAGCCGGAGATTCTGCAGCGCTGGAACAGCATTGACCTGTACCGGAAGCTGCGGCAGATCGGCGAAGGTCGCCCGAAATTCGTCCTGCACGACGGCCCGCCGTACGCCAACGGCAACATTCACATCGGTCATGCGGTGAACAAGGTGATCAAGGACATGATCGTCCGCTCACGCACGCTGGCCGGTTTCGACGCGCCCTACGTGCCGGGCTGGGATTGCCATGGCCTGCCGATCGAGCACAAGGTCGAGACCACCTTCGGCAAGAACCAGCCCGCCGACCTGACCCGCGAGCGCTGCCGCGCCTACGCGGCCGAGCAGATCGAAGGGCAGAAGGCCGACTTCATCCGTCTCGGTGTGCTCGGCGATTGGGACAATCCGTACAAAACCATGGATTTCGTCAACGAGGCCGGCGAGATCCGTGCTCTGGCGAAGCTGGTCGAGGGCGGCTTCGTCTTCAAGGGCCTGAAACCGGTGAACTGGTGCTTCGACTGCGGCTCGGCACTGGCCGAAGCGGAGGTCGAATACCAGGACAAGAAGTCCGATGCCATCGACGTCGCCTTCGAGGTCGAGGACGCCGACAAGCTGGCCGCCGCGTTCGGTCTCGATCGCCTGGCCAAACGCGCCAGCATCGTCATCTGGACCACCACGCCCTGGACCATCCCGGCCAACCAGGCGCTGAACGTGCACCCCGAGTTCGTCTATGCGCTGGTCGACACCGGCGAGCGTCTGCTGGTGCTGGCCGAGGAGCTGGTTGAGTCCTGCCTGCAGCGCTACGGCCTGTCCGGCGAGATCATCGCCCGTTGCGAAGGCAGGGCGCTGGAGTTGATCCGCTTCTGCCATCCGTTCTACGAGCGCTTCGCTCCCGTGTACCTGGCCGAATACGTCGAAACCGGTGCCGGTACCGGCATCGTCCACTCGGCGCCTGCCTATGGTGAAGACGACTTCCGCTCCTGCAAGCACTACGGCATGGAGAATGACGACATTCTCGGTCCGGTGCAGAGCAACGGCGTCTATGTCCCGGACCTGCCGTTCTTCGGCGGCCAGTTCATCTGGAAGGCCAACCCGGCCATCGTCGAGAAGCTCGCCGAGGTCGGCGCGCTGCTCAAGCACGAGTCAATCCAGCACAGCTACATGCACTGCTGGCGACACAAGACGCCGCTGATCTACCGCGCCACCGCGCAGTGGTTCGTCGGCATGGACAAGGTCGCCCACGATGGCAGCTCGCTGCGCCGTCGCGCGCTGGACGCCATCGAACAGACCGAATTCGTTCCAGCCTGGGGCCAGGCGCGCCTGCATGGCATGATCGCCGGGCGTCCGGACTGGTGCATCTCGCGCCAGCGTACCTGGGGCGTGCCGATCCCGTTCTTCCTGCACAAGGAAAGCGGTGAGCTGCATCCGCGTACCGTCGAGCTGATGGAAGCGGTGGCGCAGCGCGTCGAGCAGGGCGGCATCGAGGCCTGGTCGAAACTGGACGAGAGCGAGCTGCTGGGCGACGAAGCGGCACAGTACGAAAAGATCAGCGACACCCTGGATGTCTGGTTCGATTCCGGCACTACCCATTGGCACGTGATGCGCGGTTCGCACCCGATGGGGCATGATCAGGGCCCGCGCGCAGACCTGTATCTGGAAGGTTCCGACCAGCATCGCGGCTGGTTCCATTCCTCGCTGCTGACTGGCGCAGCCATCGATGGTCATGCACCGTACAAGGGCCTGCTGACCCACGGTTTCACCGTGGACGAGAACGGCCGCAAGATGTCCAAGTCCCTCGGCAACGTGATCGCGCCGCAGGAAATCACCGACAGCATGGGCGCCGATATCCTGCGTCTGTGGGTTTCGGCCACCGACTACTCCGGCGAGATGGCGGTGTCCAAGCAGATCCTGCAGCGCAGCGCCGATGCCTACCGCCGCATCCGCAATACCGCGCGCTTCCTGCTCTCCAACCTCGACGGCTTCGATCCGGCACAGCACATGGTGCCGAACGATCAGCTGATCGCGTTGGATCGCTGGGCCATCGACCGTGCGCTGCTGCTGCAGCGCGAGATCGAGGAGGCTTACACCACCTACCGTTTCTGGAACGTCTACCAGAAGGTGCACAACTTCTGCGTTCAGGAGTTGGGCGGCTTCTATCTGGACATCATCAAGGACCGCCAGTACACCACTGGTGCGAACAGCCTGCCGCGCCGTTCCTGCCAGACTGCGCTTTATCACATCGCCGAAGCGCTGGTGCGCTGGATCGCGCCGATCCTGGCATTCACCGCCGAGGAGATCTGGCAGTACCTGCCGGGCGAGCGCAACGAGTCGGTGATGCTCAACACCTGGTACGCGGGCCTGACCGAGCTGCCACAAAGCGCCGAGCTGGATCGCGCCTTCTGGGACAAGGTCATGGCGGTCAAGAGCGCGGTGAACAAGGAGCTGGAAAACCAGCGTGCGGCGAAAACCATTGGCGGCAACCTGCAAGCGGAAGTCACGCTGTATGCAGAAGAAGCGCTGGCTGCGGAGCTGGCCAGGCTGGGCAACGAGCTGCGCTTCGTGCTGATCACTTCGGCCGTCGACATCGCACCTCTGGCCCAGGCGCCTGCCGAGGCCGTGGATAGCGAACTGGCCGGGCTCAAGCTGCTGGTCAAGAAAACCGAGCACAGCAAGTGCGGCCGTTGCTGGCACCATTTGCCGGACGTTGGCAGCCATGCCGAGCACCCGGAAATCTGCGGTCGCTGCGTGGAAAATATCGAAGGCGCCGGTGAGGTCCGTCACTATGCGTGACCCTCTGCGTACGATCGTAGGGTGGGCTTCAGCCCACCATCACGATGCTGCCTTCAGTCTCGGTGGGCTAAAGCCCACCCTACCGCGCGGTGTTCCAGCGGAGGCAGCTGCATGAGTGCGCGTTTCGGCAGACTCGCCTGGCTGTGGCTCAGCATGCTGGTAATCGCCTTCGATCAGGTGACCAAGCATTACTTCGAGGCCAACTTCAGCCTGTATCAGAAGATGGACGTGATTCCGGGCTACTTTGCCTGGACCCTGGCCTACAACACCGGGGCAGCGTTCAGTTTCCTGGCCGACCATAGTGGCTGGCAGCGCTGGCTGTTCGCGTTGATCGCGATCGGTGTGAGCATCGTGCTGGTGATCTGGCTCAAGCGTCTGAAGGCCAGTGAAACCTGGCTGGCGGTGGCGTTGGCGCTGGTTCTCGGTGGCGCGCTGGGCAATCTCTATGACCGCGTGGTCCTGGGTCACGTGGTCGATTTCATTCTGGTGCATTGGCAGAACCGTTGGTATTTCCCGGCGTTCAACATCGCCGATAGCGCCATCACCGTCGGCGCCGTGATGCTGGCGCTGGACATGTTCAAGAGCAACAAGACCGGAGAATCCGCACATGACTGAACAGCGCATTGGGCCGGACAAGGAAGTCACCCTGCATTTCGCGCTCGGCCTGGAGACGGGCGAGCTGGTCGACAGCACGTTCGACAAGAAGCCAGCCACCTTCACGGTCGGTGACGGCAACCTGCTGCCGGGTTTCGAGCAGCAGCTCTATGGGCTAAAGGCCGGCGACAAGCGTACCCTGCAGGTCTCGCCGGAGCAGGGCTTCGGCCAGCCGAATCCGCAGAATGTGCAGGTCATGCCGCGTGGCCAGTTCGCCGGGATGAAGCTTTCCGAGGGCCTGATGGTGAGCTTTCAGGATGCGGCGCGCACCGAACTGCCGGGTGTGGTGAAGGTGTTCGACGACAACCAGGTCACCGTTGACTTCAACCATCCCCTGGCCGGCAAGACCCTGACCTTCGAAGTCGAAATCATCGACGTCAAACCGGTGTAACCGGATTGCAGGCCAGTCGGGTGCCTTTTGGGTGGCCGCTGGCCGATCCAGGGCATCAGCGAATGTCCGTGCTGGATCACGTTACACTCTTCCGTCATCAAGCTTTCGCGTGCCGAGACTCACCATGCAAATCAAACTCGCCAACCCTCGCGGCTTCTGCGCGGGCGTAGATCGCGCCATCGAGATCGTCAATCGGGCTCTGGAAGTCTTCGGGCCGCCAATCTACGTGCGGCATGAAGTGGTGCACAACAAGTTCGTCGTGGAAGACCTGCGCGCGCGTGGCGCGGTTTTCGTCGAGGAATTGGACCAGGTGCCAGACAACGTGATCGTCATCTTCAGCGCCCACGGCGTTTCCCAGGCGGTACGGCAGGAAGCCGAGCAGCGCGGATTGAAGGTCTTCGATGCCACCTGCCCGCTGGTGACCAAGGTGCATCTGGAAGTTGCCAAGTACAGCGGTGATGGGCGTGAATGCATCCTGATCGGTCACCAGGGCCATCCGGAAGTGGAAGGCACCATGGGGCAGTACGACCCGCGCAACGGCGGCGCGATTTACCTGGTGGAAGACGAGGACGATGTGGCCAGGCTGCAGGTGCGCAATCCCGAGGCGCTGGCCTTCGTCACCCAGACCACGCTGTCCATGGATGACACCAGTCGTGTCATCGACGCGCTGCGCAGCAAATTCCCAAGCATCGGCGGCCCGCGCAAGGATGACATCTGCTACGCCACCCAGAATCGCCAGGATGCGGTGAAGCAACTGGCCGATGAGTGTGATGTGGTACTGGTGGTTGGCAGTCCCAACAGCTCCAACTCCAACCGTCTGCGTGAGCTGGCCGAGCGCATGAACACCCCGGCCTACCTCATCGATGGCGCCGAAGACCTCAAGCGCGAATGGTTCGAGAACATCGAGCGTATCGGTATCACCGCAGGTGCATCAGCGCCTGAGGTGCTGGTGCGCGGGGTGATCGACCAGCTCCGTGCATGGGGGGCGACTGACATGGATGAGCTCGATGGACGTCCCGAGAACGTGACGTTCTCGATGCCGAAGGAGCTGCGGGTGAAGGCTCTTTGATAGCCTTGCAAAACGAAAACGCCCGGCGATGCCGGGCGTTTTCGTTTCAGCCGTTTAGCGTTTCCAGCATTCTGCCAATGTCATGCCGCTTTTCTGCCCCTTGGCGCCGGTGTTGGCTAGCGTCAAGGTCCCACATTTGTCGTTGGTCATGCTGCCCGTCGGTACGGCCTGCAGCACGTAAGCAGTAGCGGATGTGCTGGCCTCGACAAGCTGGATGTCGTAACTCTTGGTTCCGCCGTCCCGTGGAGCTTGAGTAAATGGTAGGTCGGGCTCATCACCATCCTCGTCGACATAGCGGCCGTTGGCCGTGTAGTAACGCTCCATGAAGTGGGCCAGCTCCATCAGCGCAGTCGCTGCATCGGCCCGTTTGGCGCTGCGTACATACCCCTGATAGCTGGGGTAGGCAATGGCTGCGATGATGCCGATGATCGCGACCACGATCATCAGCTCTATCAATGTAAAAGCGCGACTTCCCCGCTGGCTGGGTCTGAGCAGTTTCAAAGGTTGTTCCTCACTTCATGCCAGGACAGGCGGTTGGAGTCATTGTTGTCTCCCATGACCTCGATGCAAACCGGAGTTACACCGTCCGAGTCTGTGCTGGCCGCCGAGCTTGCGTAACAAAGGTAGCGTCTGCCCGTGCTCTGGTCGTTCAGGCCAATGGTCCCCTTGACCGCACCCTCATCGGGGTCGGCAACGCCGCTGACCGGTACCTTGGTGCCGTCTTCGAGCTCGATGTAGTCGTCTTCATCGATATTTCCGTCACCGTTGTAGTCGAAGTAGGAGTAGGCGAGGCGGCTGCCAGTGGCGAGGTCCAGGCTCATGATCCAGCTGGTTCCGCCAGCATCGCACGGGTCAGACGACGGAATCAGGGTGCTGAATGTAACCCGGTTACCGCCCAGCTGTGCCTGGGATATAACCCGCTCCCCTTTGGCGCCTGGGCCGCCTTTGCTTACTTTCCATATCAGGTCCAGATACCAGCCCTGGTCTGTGTCATCCATGGTGTTCTGGCTGATGGCACGGCCATTGAGAGCCGTACCGCTCACTTCCTTCAGGATTTCCTGTTCCAGCAGCCGGGTACGTCCATCAACCGGCGATCCGCTGTCGATAATTCCATAGAAGGATTGGACTTGAGGGGACGAGGGGATTTCGTTATCGGTGGTCTGGTAGAAACTGCCAGTGCCGAACACAAGCATGATCTTGCGATCCTTTGTGTACGCCGCGTCCAGAGGGGCCGTGATCGGCTGCCGGTTGCCGTCGCTGTCCTGAGCGATGAACAGCGGCTCAATATTTCCGCCGGACCTCAGGCTGCTTGGCGCATCCCAGTCGCCAATGCTCGTGCTGCTGGTGTCCAGCCGCCAAACATTGCCCTTCGTATCCGCGACATAGATACGATCGGTGACACGGTCGTTGTCCAGGTCGACCGCCAACGGTGAGCCCAGGTCGCCGCTGTCCGGCAAGTCGAAGCGTTTCAATACGCTGCCGTCAGCCGCATCGAGGACCCATACATAGCCACTCGTCGTGTCCGTGGAGCGATCGAAGCCGCTGGTGACTATCACGCCGAACTTGCCGTTGTAGAGGGGTACGAGGCTAGGTCGGCCGAGGCTGTAGCCCATCTCGGGATGGGTGAATTCCCAGAGCACGCTGCTGCTGGTCATATCGGCCGGATTGGAAACATCCAGTGCGAAAATGCTTCGACCACCTGCTCCGGAGGAGCCGATGACCAGTGTTTTCCACGCATTACCGACCCAGGCGTCACCGATGCGTGGGGTGCCGTCAACATAGTAGCGGTGCGAGTAAGTCGGATCGGTGAGTTGGTACAGGTCGTCGATCAGATCGTTCGGTATGTAGGCAAACAGCTCCTTGCCGCCGTTGGAGCCCAGGCTTGCGTCAAAGCCATGCAACATCCCGTCGTTAGCCCCAACCACTACCAGTGGCGGACGGTTCTGATAGGTACTGGAGGCGCGGAAGGAGGTATAGGCGCTCGTGGTGGCCGCGGTAAATCCTGCGCTCTCCGGGAGCTGCGAGTAACCGAAGTTTGGCTTGTGAATATATTGCGGGTCCGAGTTGGCGATGTCGCCAAGGCGGCTGCCTCTTTGCCGGAACGGATTGTTGGGAGCTGAGTCGGTTCGCTCCAGGCTGCGGATGCCACGGATGAAATTGAGCCGATCCTGGCCCATCTGCTCTGTAGCCAACGAGCCCCCGGCAGTCATCCTCATGGCATCCTGCTGAGTTGAATGCAGCTGCGCCCAGGCAAAAATGCGGCCTGTGGCAGAGACCAACGCTCCGGATGAGGAGTCGGCCGTTGGTGGCAGAGATGTAAGTATCTTGCGATTCGCCACCTCCGTGTTGGTCAATGCATCTAGCTTCGTTGCTGCTTTCCAGGTGGGTGTTTCGTTTACTGTTCCGTTGCTTGTGACAGCCTTGGCCAACAAATCACCGCTCCAGTCGGCACTGTCGAGCATTGACTGAAAGACCACGGTCTCTGTTTCGAGCTTGGTGGAGTTGGTTGAGAGTGCGGCGGTAGTGCTGCGCACTTCGTTAGCGATATTCGCGAAAGCAGTTTTCAAGCTTTCGACCATTTTGGTGGCATCGCTGGCAACATAAAAGTTTCGTGGACGAAGGTCGTTCTGCTCTGTCCGGTCGCCATCCGTCCACCAGCTGTTAGGAAGAGCGGCGGTACGCGCATAGGGGTCGCCATAGTCAACATCGCTAGGGACCTTGAAGCCGCCATATTTTGCAGCGAGCCAATACTGGTTCTTGGCGCGGCCCTTGAGCACGCCGTTCTCTCGAACGTCTACCCAATGAGTCGAAAGCAGCTGCTCGCCACTGATGTCTCTACGAAGGTCAACAGTATTGGCGTGATACGCCATCCCGGCGATATATGCAGAGTTATTACTGCAGCAATCACCAAAAGCACTGGCGGACGTCGCCTTTGTATCAACTCTTTCCAACGCTCCGACCCGGGCGGTAGCGGCAGCTACATCGAAGTTGGCAGCGTCGGCTGCGACTTGTGCGGGTATGGAGGGCTCAAGGTTCGTTACGGTGGCGCCCGGCAGATTGCGGTCCGCATGGGTGTTAGTGTCACCTATCCCCAAAATTACGTTTTTCTGGCAGGCATACTGAATCGGGTCATCCCAATCGGTGACGACCGGAAATCCATCCAGCCACTTTTCTTTGGAGTCCCCGTTTGCTGCATGCGCTGGGGTCGGCGTACTGTATTCCGTTACGTTGCCCTTGTTGCGAAAATAACGGAATGCAGCGTAATACAGTTCGCTGACTGGGTCGTTGCTCTTGTGGTTGAAATCAGTAAGCTGGCCAAACTTGTTCAGGTAGTTGATAACGCCGCTATTGCTAACTGAAGTGCCAAACAGTGCTTGGGTGGATGCTACATCGTTCGGGTCTGGGTTTGTAACTAAAATACCAGTACTTTCGTTCCATTCCTTATTAGTGTTATCCAGCTCCCCGGCAGCGCCACGTTCTCTTTTAAGCGGGCCGACGTATTTTTGGCCGGCACGCAGCACCCCGCCATCACGGAGTTGGCTTTTATCATTAAGGTAACCGAATACACTATATCGAATGCTGGAGGAGTACTGTTGCAATAACCCTTCAGGCTTGTAATTTGTATCGCTGTATTTTTTGCAGTTTGATTCGATTTGTCCCGTGACGCAGACTTTTACTCGAATTTTTACGCGGTAAACACTTTTTACTTGGTTCCCTGCATAGAATGCGGGCTTTAGTTTCCCTTTTTGCCATTGGTCGGCGTTATTTGGGTTGTAGTAGGTCCATTCGTTCGTGTTGGTTCCAGTTGCATCTAGTCCGCCAATCTTGTCGCGCCAATTAGAGAAGAGCATTTCTATACCTCGGCCGCTCAGGCGAATATAGAAGTTTGCCCAGTCGCCTGCTATGGGTGCGGCTCCAGAAAACTCGTTTGCGGGTAGAACTCCCGAGTCTGAGTTGGCGCGATCACCAGCTGTACTTTGTCCGGTGTGGCGAGCCTTTTCGAGTACAGTCAGCCCAACCTCATCACGATAGCGGTAGCCTCCTGTCAACGCGCTTCGGAACGGATCAATGGTTGGTGTGCCAGCCCAGTTAAGAAAATTGCCACTCCACGCTTTTTCACCACTGCACTTGCGCGCAGAAGCATTGCCATTAGGTACGAACCATTCATTGGCTCCGTCATAGACGTAGCATTTGCTGGAATCGAAATACCCCAAGTAGGTGTTGGTAGAGCTGTAGTCACCGGTGTTGGCGATAGACAATAAAGTGGGCCACTCCACCGAGGGCACCAGGGCAAGGTTCCCGGGTACATTGCCGCTACCCAACAACAAGGGCGTCTGGGACACGTCTGCTGCGGCCTGGCCGGCGCTTAGGGTCCAGAGCAGTGCGCTGCCGGCAAGCCCCCATGAACGCCAGTTTGCGCCAAATCCGTTCTTAGACTTGCGGCAAATATCGAGCGGCATCATGTCACTCCTCTACGAAATACAGGGAACGAAGGGTGACCTTCGAGTCCGGACTGGCGCCAGTGCCGGTCGCTTCGATACGCACCAGAACGAAGTCGAGAATCAGCGATTCCCCTGCGGCGAGTGAGTCGCCCCCGGCCGTGGTAGGGTTGACCATGTTTTGCATGTCGAGCTGACCCGGGTGCGGTAATCGTGTGATGGTATAGGTGGGTTTACTGGCCACATTGCCGGTAAAACCGCTAAACCTCACAATTTCCGGGGATTCGTCGTTTACCGGATATAGATCGTCGCGGATCAGATTTGCGTAGTCTGTTTTGACTTCTTGCTCGGCGAAGCGCAGAGCGGCTTCGGCTGCTTGAAAGGCGAGGTTTTGGTCGCGCATGTTTCCGGCCATGCGTTCCTGAAGATTGGTATCGCGCATCGCAGCAGCACCGAGAATCGTCAGCAGTAATAGCATGATCAATGACACGAGCAGCACGGCGCCGCGCTGACTCGAACGTCCGGTAAATATCGTGTTCATGGCAGGCGATTCCGAATGGCGATGGTGGCGGTGTACACCTGGGCGACACGGTTGTTCTTGATGGTCACCTTGCCGTCATCTTCGTAAAGTGCATAGTCGTCATCCCGGTCGATGCCGGAAACTGCCGGAAGAACGAATGTCTGAGGTTCTTCCAGTACATTCGTTTCAGGGCTGACGGCAAGCAGGGATATGCGCGCCGATACCACTTTATCCCAGCCGCCCGCGCCGCTGGCGGTGAGGTTGTTCGTTCCGGCCTTGACATACTCATCCGCCAGGCGATCACCGTCCTTGTCTATGCCGTAGGTGACCTGCATGTCGATGATTCCCTCAACCAGTTCTTCCATGACGGGCTTTGGGCTGAGCACCCTTCGCCAGAGAGAGGGCAGGCGATCCGCATTTTCTCGAATGAAATAGGTGTGGCTGCGGAAAACGTGAGCTGTAAACTTTTCATCATAGGCCTGGCTCATGCCTGCCTTTGTATTGCCGGGGGTTTCATTGTTTCCGTTCGTTTGAAACGTGCTCGCGTTGCTATTGTTTGTGTTTTGGAAAATATCGCAGCCGGTAGAATTTGCGACCAAGACGATCTGGCCGCTATAGGCCCCTGTTTGGCCTTTGACATTTAGGTTGCCTGCACCGGCGCTGTTCGATCCGTTGGGTATGAACTCTGTACCCTCGCCGGCATATTTGACGATGAAGGCATCGGTGTCGGCACGTGTTGTATCGGTATTGCCGAAGAAAACAGGCTTGCTGTTATCCCATCCCTGGATTGCCGGGGTCGGGCTGTAGGCGTTTTTTCCATCGGTCGTGTAAGCGTGTTTGGGTGAGGATAGATCGAGTTGGTTGAATGGCTCGCTCAGGCACTCCCCCTTGTAACCCGCCTGACGCACGTCGAAGGCAATGAAATCGGTAGCAAAGCGCCCAGCTTCCTGAACACGCGCAACTGCCGTGTTGGTGCGATACATGTCCTTGCTGGACAAGAAGACTTGGAGCACGCCGCCGAGCAGAACCAGGCTGATCAGCATGGCGACCATCAGCTCGATGAGCGAAAGGCCCGTCTGCCGGAAGAGAGAGGCTGGTTTCATAACTGGGTCCGATAAACAAAGGTTTCGCGGTCGTCATCGCCTGCATCATCGATACGCCCACGGTTGTCGTTCCACTCGATGGAGATCGTGAAAGTACGACCGTTGCGCACCACACTGCCGCGAGCATCTGGAGAAAGAAGGCAGGAAAGGGCGTTCAGCCATTCGGCCACGTCCCTCTGTGCAAGGGTTCCGTTTGGGGCAAGGCCTGGATCACAGGTCTGGTTCTGGATGGCGATGTCGTAAACACCGTTGAGTGCGTCGGCGCGGTTGGCCCGCATGCGATCGATGATGTCGTACGCAAGCACCGTGGCCTGCGAGCGATAGTAGGCGCTCTGGTTACTCTTCAACGCGGTCATCTGCATGCCCGCCAGACCGAGCAGGCCGATGGAAAGAACCAGCATGGCGACTAGCACCTCGATGAGTGTCGCACCCCTCTGGTCGGCAGAAATTGATGGACGGCGTTTCATGGGCACGTTCCTTTTGCGCTCGTCACTCGTCCCGTGGCGGTCAGCGCGATGCTGTATTGGGGCTTGCCGGTGCAGTTGGAAAAGGCAACGGTGAAGGTTGTGTCAGCAGCGGTGTTTGCTTTGGTGAGCAGCCCGCTCGGGCGATAGGTGAGGGTCTCGTTCGGGCCGGTAACGGTATCCCGGCCACCAACCGCTTCCCATACACGCAGAATTGCTCCGCCGTTCACTTTTACCAACCAGCCGTTACCCCAGCCGGTGGAGTTCGCGCAGGTGTTGCCGTTGCGTCGGCAGATGTCGACGTTGACGCCACGCTTGACCGCTTCGGAGCGAGCGAATTGCAGCGCCGTGGTCAGGTCGTTGGCGATGGTCTGGGTTCGGTTGCTCTGGATGAGGTCTCGGAAAGACGGTGCCGCGATGGCGAGCAGGATCGCGAGGATCGACAACGTGACCATGAGCTCTATGAGGGTGAAGCCTCGGGAATACCGCATGGTTCTTCTCGATTGCAAGGTCATCAGATCATCCCGATTTGTCGTTTCGCTTCCCATACCGCCCGGACGTCCGGTCGGTTTCGAAGACTGTGCGGCATGTTAGGTGCAAAGGTCTTCGGCGGTGGGTGCGGTAAGTCTCGAGCGCCCTGTGACGTTGATCACGATCTTCCTCAGGGCTACTTCCTGGCGGCACAGAATGAAGCTGCCGTTAAGGCTGTGGGTGGTCCCGTCGGGTTTGAAGGTCATGTGCCGCTGCTGACGAAAGTTCCGCCATCTCCAGGCATGGTTGGCTGCAACACTGGTTACGCGTAATGGGACGTCGTCGTCCTCGTTGAATGTGCCGTCGCCGTCGATATCATCGAATATGAAAACCTGGCCGCTCCAGTCTTTTATGCCATCACAACCTGACGCTCCGGCACAGATGCTGACTGGACGCCGGCTTGTTATCGCCCGGCTGCGTGCGAAATTGAGGTCAGCCAAGAGCTGATTGACCTGAGTACGTTGTCTGACGGAGTCAAGGGTGGTGGAAAAGCTCGGTATCGCGATTGCCAGCACGATGGCGAGTACGACGAGGGTCAGAAGCAACTCGATAAGCGTGAAGCCTTGATTCTGGTTCGGCATGGTGCAGCTCCTTTGCAAGTATCATGTTCGCCGTCCTGGCGGTGCCGCTTTGCTTCATTCAACTAATGGAGCACGGCCTTTTTAGACCAGCGCTGCGGTCAGTCCAAGGATAAATGGCTGAAATTGTGAACCTGAGTGCCGGAGGCTGAGTGAAGCAACATGTGATTGTGGTGGGGGGAGGCGTTATCGGCCTGCTGACGGCTTACAAGCTGGCTGCTGCAGGCACGTCGGTGACGTTAGTGGAGGCAGCCGGAACAGGCAGCGAAGCCTCCTGGGCTGGCGGCGGGATCGTGTCGCCGTTGTATCCGTGGCGCTACAGCCCTGCGGTCACGGCGCTGGCGCACTGGTCGCAGGATTTCTATCCGCAGTTGAGCGAGCGGTTGCTGGCCGAGACGGGGGTGGACCCGGAGCTGCATGTGACCGGCCTCTACTGGCTCGATCTGCATGACGAGGCCGAGGCACTGAGCTGGGCCGAGCGGTACGGGCGGCCATTGGCGTCGGTGCCGATGGAAGCCGTGCACCACGCCGTGCCGTCGCTGGGTGAAGGTTATGAGCGGGCTGTTTACATGTCGGGTGTCGCCAACGTGCGCAATCCGCGGTTGCTCCGTGCATTGCGCGAGGCGCTGCGCCTGCTGCCGAACGTGAATGTGATCGAGCAGTGCCCGGTCCAGGGCTTCCTGCGCGACGGCGTGCGCATAGTGGGCGTGCAGACGGCGCAGGGCGAGATGCTGGCGGACCAGGTGGTGCTGGCTGCGGGGGCCTGGAGCGGCAAGCTGCTAGCGACGTTGGGCCTGGATATGCCGGTCAAGCCGATGAAGGGACAGATGATCCTGTTCAAGTGTGCCGAGGCTTTCCTGCCCAGCATGGTGCTGGCCAAGCGGCGCTATGCGATTCCGCGGCGTGACGGCCATATCCTGATCGGCAGTACGCTGGAAGATGTCGGCTTCGACAAGACGCCGACAGAGGATGCCCTGGAGAGCCTTCGGGCGACCGCTATCGAGCTGCTGCCGGCGCTGGCCGGCGCGCAGGTGGTCAGGCACTGGGCGGGCCTGCGTCCCGGCTCGCCGGACGGCGTGCCCTATATCGGGCCGGTGAGCGGCTTCGAAGGACTCTGGCTCAATTGCGGGCATTTCCGCAACGGGTTGGTCCTGGCCCCTGCGTCCTGCCAGCTGTTGACCGACCTGATGCTGGGGCGTGAGCCGGTTGTCGATCCTGCGCCCTATGCACCAGCCGGGCGGATCGTGTAGGGCGGCTTACAACCCGCCTGGCTGATCCCAAGGTAATCGCTGCGTCGGTGCTTTGTTGGTGGGCTGAAGCCCACCCTACAGAACCGGTGGCGTTCAGGTAGGCACGGAGAATCATTGCAGGAGCGCGCCTGCGCGCGAATCGCGGGCCAGGCTGATCCCAAGGTAATCGCTGCGTCGGTGCTCTGTTGGTGGGCTGAAGCCCACCCTACGGAACCGGTGGCATTCAGGTAGGCACGGAGATTCATTGCAGGAGCGCGCCCTGCGCGCGAATCGAGGGCCTAGGCTGATCCCAAGGTAATCGCTGCGTGCGTCGGTGCTTTGTTGGTGGGCTGAAGCCCACCCTACGGAACCGGTGGCGTTCAGGTAGGCACGGAGAATCATTGCAGGAGCGCGCCCTGCGTGCGAATCGCGGGCCTGGCCTGATCCCAAGGTAATCGCTGCGTCGGTGCTCT
>NZ_KK020677.1:204481-331467 GCF_000307775.2 Stutzerimonas stutzeri KOS6
GCTCTGTGCGCGAATCGCGGGCCAGGCTGATCCCAAGGTAATCGCTGCGTCGGTGCTTTGTTGGTGGGCTGAAGCCCACCCTACGGAACCGATGGCGTTCAGGTAGGCACGGAGATTCATTGCAGGAGCGCGCCCTGCGCGCGAATCGCGGGCCAGGCTGATCCCAAGGTAATCGCTGCGTCGGTGCTCTGTTGGTGGGCTGAAGCCGACCCTACGGAACCGGTGGCGTTCAGGTAGGCACGGAGAATCATTGTAGGAGCGCGCCCTGCGCGCGAATCGCGTGCCTGGCTGATCCCAAGGTAATCGCTGCGTCGGTGCCCTGTTGGTGGGCTGAAGCCCACCCTACAGAACTGCCTCCGTGCAACACGAAACGGGGACATTGTCTTCTCGAATAGCTGATGGTTGAGCCTCGGCAAACCGAAACGCCGGGAGGTGGCGGAAAGTTTTGTCGAGCGGTGGCGGATTCGTTCGCCTCTGTCTGTTAAATTGCGCCCTCTTCCGCCGCCTGCTGGCGCGGCTTCCATCCGTTTGATCGAGAGGTGTCTGGTGGCGAAGAAAACCACCTCACTCGCCAGCCTGGGCGGGCTGGTCTATTCCACCGAATCGGGACGTCATTGCCCCGATTGCGGCAAGCCGGTCGATGCGTGTACCTGCAGGCAGACGGCCATTCCCGAAGGCGACGGCATCGCCCGGGTACGCCGTGAAAGCAAGGGGCGGGGCGGCAAGACCGTGACCACCATCAGCGGCGTTGCACTGCCGGAAAGCGAACTCAAGGAGCTGGCCAGCGCGCTGAAGCGCCGCTGTGGTACCGGCGGGGCACTGAAGGACGGTGTCATCGAGATTCAGGGCGATCATGTCACGCTGCTGATCGACGAGTTGAGCAAGCGTGGTTTCAAGGCAAAGAAGTCCGGTGGCTGAGAACCCTTGCCGCGCCGGCTGCCAGTTTCGCCATTTCCGCATATCGGCTGTCGAAGCCGCATAGCCTTCGCCGGGCTGCTTCAGCCCGCTGCGAACCAGTCAATTTTTCCGGGAGGCCTCGATGCCTGTAAGACGCACACGTAAAGACGACGGTAGCCAGTGGACAGCTGCCGATAGCCGCAGCATCTACGGCATTCGCCACTGGGGCGCGGGGTATTTCGCGATCAATGACCAGGGCAGCGTCGAAGTCAGGCCGCAAGGCCCGAACGGCGAGCCGATCGAGTTCAGCGGGCTGATCGAGCAACTGCGCGAAGCGGGACTTTCGTTGCCGTTGCTGGTGCGCTTCCCTGGCATCCTGCAGGACCGTGTGCGGCGTCTGACCGGTGCGTTCGATGCGAATATCGAGCGCATGGAGTACGCCGGCAAGTACACCGCGCTGTATCCGATCAAGGTGAATCAGCAGGAAGCGGTGGTGGAGAACATCATCGCCACGCAGAACGTTTCCATCGGCCTTGAGGCCGGCTCCAAGCCGGAGCTGATGGCCGTGCTGGCGCTGGCGCCGAAGGGCGGCACCATCGTCTGCAATGGCTACAAGGACCGCGAGTTCATCCGTCTGGCACTGATGGGCCAGAAGCTCGGCCATAACGTGTTCATCGTCATCGAGAAGGAGTCCGAGGTCGGGCTGGTGATCGAGGAAGCCAACGAGCTCAAGCTGACCCCGCAGGTCGGCCTGCGCGTGCGATTGTCGTCCCTGGCGTCGTCGAAGTGGGCCGATACCGGTGGCGAGCGCTCCAAGTTCGGCCTGTCCGCGGCGCAGCTGCTTTCGGTGATCGAGCGTTTCCGCGCGGTGGGCATGGATCAGGGCATTCGCCTGCTGCACTTCCACATGGGCTCGCAGATCGCCAATCTGGCTGACTACCGCCAGGGCTTTCGCGAGGCGATCCGCTATTACGCCGAGCTGCGTGCGCTGGGGCTGCCGGTGGACTACATCGACGTCGGCGGTGGCCTGGGGGTCGACTACGACGGCACGCATTCGCGCAATGCCAGCTCGATCAATTACGACATGGACGAATACGCCGGTACCGTGGTCGGCATGCTCAAGGAGTTCTGCGACCGTCAGGAACTGCCGCATCCGCACATCTTTTCCGAGAGCGGCCGGGCGATGACCGCGCACCATGCCGTGCTGGTCATGCAGGTCACCGACATCGAACGGCACAACGACGAGGTGCCGCAGATCGACAACTACGACGAACTGCCGGAGATCGTCCAGTCGCTGGTCGACCTGCTCGGGCCGACCGACCCGGAGATGGTCACCGAAACCTACTGGCGCGCTACCCACTACATGAGCGAGTCCGGCGCGCAGTACGCGTCGGGCAAGCTGAGCCTGGCGCAGAAGGCGCTGGCAGAGCAGAGCTACTTCGCCATCTGCCGACGCCTGTACAACCAGCTCAAGGCCCGTCAGCGCTCGCATCGCGCGGTGCTCGACGAACTCAACGACAAGCTGGCGGACAAGTACATCTGCAACTTCTCGGTATTCCAGAGCCTGCCGGATACCTGGGCCATCGACCAGATCCTGCCGATCGTCCCGCTGCAGCGACTGAGCGAGGAGCCGGTGCGTCGTGCCGTGCTGCAGGACCTGACCTGTGACTCGGATGGCAAGATCAAGCACTACGTCGACGAGCAGAGCATCGAGAGCAGCATGCCGGTGCATGAGGTCGCGCCGGGTGAGGAGTACTTCCTTGGCGTGTTCCTGGTGGGCGCCTATCAGGAAATCCTCGGCGACATGCACAACCTGTTCGGCGATACCGATTCGGTGAACGTCTATCAGCGCGAGGATGGCAGCTATTACCACGCCGGCATCGAGACCCATGACACCATCGAGGACATGCTGCGCTACGTGCACCTGTCACCCGAGGAGCTGATGACCTACTACCGGGACAAGGTTGCCGGCGCCAGGCTGACCGCCAAGGAGCGCACCCAGTACATCGATGCGTTACGCCTGGGGCTGACGCGATCGTCCTATCTGACGCCTTGAGGGGATGAGCGATGTGCCGGGCTGTGCGCGGTCAGCCCGGCATGACACCGAAGCCACGCGCCATGAGCACCGCCAGCATGGGGATCAGCAGGAGCAGAAACAGTTCCAGGCGAATGCTCAGCCTGACCCATCTGGCGCAGCTGCCCGACACCACCGGCGTCTGGCCTGCCGCCAGGGCCGGGCGCCAGCGAAGGAAGGTCAGGGTCGGGTAGATGGACAGGACCGCGACCACCACGAACAGGCCGACCTTGGCGTGGAACAGACTGTTCTTCAGGTAATAGTCCAGGCCCTTGCCATAGAAGATCGCCCGTGCGCTACCGCTCGCCAGTACCGCCGCCGCGGTGATGCCGAAGGCGATATCGATGCGAAAAAGACTGCGTGCCCGCTCCAGCGTCAGTGGCTGGCGAAACAGCTGATGCTCCAGCAGAAGCAGTGCGAAGAGCACGAATATCGCCAGAAAGTGCAGGTAGGCGGCGACGGCATAGGCCATGTGTTCAGGTTCCTTCGACAGGGTGTCCGACGGCAGGCCCGGTCATGGTAAACCAGGCGCCGCGGCGTTGCAGGCGCCAGGCGACAGTACCCAGGCAGAGGCCGCGCATCAGCATGAAACTCAGGAAGGCCAGCCACAGTCCATGGTTGCCCAGCCCCTGCAGCAACCAGCCCAGTGGCAGGCTCAGCACCACCGCCAAGAGCATGCTGTCGCGCATTTCGCGCGCGCGGGTGGCGCCGATGAACAGGCCATCGAGCAGGTAGCTCCAGACCGTCACCAGCGGCAGCACCGCCAGATAGGGCAGGTAGGTCAGCGCGGTCTGGCGAACATCGGGGATGTCGGTCTGTAACTGGATGAACAACTGGCCGGCACAGAGAAAGAACAGGCCGAAGATTAAGCTGGCCATCAGCGACCAGCCGCCAGCGACGACCATCACCCGCTGCAGCGCCTTGCGATCGCGGGCACCGATGGCGTGCCCGCTCAGCGCTTCCACGGCGTGAGCCAGTCCATCGAGCGCATGGGCGGTCAGCAGCAGGCCGTTGAGCAACAGCGCATTGGCTGCAACCGTCGCGTCACCCAGTCGTGTGCCCTGCACCGTGACCAGGAAGAACACCAGCTGCAGCGCCAGCGAGCGCAGGAAGATGTCGCGATTGACCGCCAGCAACGGCCGCCAGCTTGCCCACCGACGCAACGCGCCGGCGTCGAGTCGGCCCGGATAGCGGGCCAGCGCATTGCGGGTGAGCGCCAGGCCGAGCAGCGCGCCGCTCCATTCGGCAATCACCGAGGCGCGGGCAGCGCCGGCAACGCCCCAGTCGAGGCCGAGGACGAACCAAAGGTCCAGCACGACATTGATGAGGTTGGTCGTCAGCAGGATGGCCAGCGGCGCACGAGCGTTCTGCGTACCGAGAAACCAGCCGATCAGTGCATAGCTGGCCAATGCCGCGGGCAGGCCGAAAAGGCGTGTCTGGAAATAGTCGCGGGTCAGTTCGTCCAGTTCGGCCGAGGGCTGCATGAACTGCAGGGCAATGCCTTTCAACGGGACGCCCAGTGCACCGAGCAACAGGGCGAAGCCCAGTGCCAGCAAGAGGCCCTGCAACAGGATCTGACGCAGCGCTCCACCATCGTCGCGGCCGGCGGCTTGTGCCGTGAAGCCCGTGGTGCCCATGCGCAGGAAACCCATCACCCAGACCAGCAGCGTGTAGAGGCTGCCGCCAACGGCCACCGCGCCCAACTGATGTGCGTGCGGCAGATGGCCGATCACGCTGCTGTCCACCAGGGCGACCAGCGGAACGGACAGGTTCGACAGGATCATCGGCGCAGCCAGCGCCCAGACGCGCTTGTGGGTCGGGGCGTGCTGCCAGGCGGTCAACAGCCGTGACATGAAGGTCTCCAGAGCAGCCGGACATGATACGTCGCGCTCAGGGGCGCGGCCAGCGCTGGAGCGTAAGGCGAGAGGTGGCTGACCGGGCGATGTGCTTCGTGCGAATCGATCGGCCCGCTATGCGGTGTGCTGCGTGTCCCGGGTCACTGAATCAGCCAGCTCAGCAGCCATAGGCCGAAAAACAGCCAGACCAGGCCGCCGATGATCGATCCGCGAAAGAATGCGCGGATCGCGGCGACCAGCAACAGCAACCCGATCACCAGCGCGACCAGGCTCAGTAGCGAACGGTCCATGCCGAGGGTGCGTGAAAGGCCCTCGAGAAAATTGTGCCCGGCGCGGGCGAACAGGCCGAAGAAGTCGCCCAGTCCCTCGACGATGAAGCGAATGACCGTACCGATCGCCTGACCCAGCCATTCGAAGAATCCCTCTACCCGCATGTATCACTCTCCCAAACCAGTCGAATGCAAGGCGCAAGCCCGGCCCTGCATATTGGGCTGCCGCACAGGCCCTAGAGTTCCATGTGTGGGCCGTAGGCGGGAACCAAGCGTGGCAAACGCGGGTCGGTATGTCGCTTCGTGACCCTCGCTGCATCCCCCGGAGTCCGCCGTCATTCAATTGCAACATGCGCCGGGCAGCCTGCCCAGTACTACCTGAACGAGTAAACGACGATGCGAGCCCTCGCCATAGCGCACCTAGGGCGGATAGCGACGCTGCGCCCACTCACCTGGGTCTACGCCTTCGTGCTGTTCGGCCTGCTTTATCTCGCCGCCACGCTTCATCTCGACGAGCGAGTGTTCTATTCACTGAAGACCGCCTGGCATGAAGCGAGCTGGGAGCGGCGCAGCCTGTGGCTGCCTGAGTACCGTGTGAAGATCGATGCGCTGCCCGTCGCGACGGTGACGAACAACCTTTCCGGGCTGACCTACGATGATCGACGCGATCATCTATGGGCGGTGCTCAATAACCCGGAAGAGCTGCTGGCGCTGGGCCGCGACGGCGCCTTGATCGCGCGTTACCCGTTGCAGGGCTTCGAGGATGTCGAAGGGGTGACCTATCTCGGCGATGACCTGTTGGTCCTGACCGAAGAACGCAAGCAATCACTGGTGGTGGTGCAGGTGCCCAGTGCTGCCGGGCCGCTGCTGCGTGCCGAGGCGCTCTCCCTCACCCTGGCCTTGAATGATGCGGACAATACCGGCTTCGAGGGCGTGGGATACGACCGGGCCGGGGACCGGCTGTTCGTGGTCAAGGAGCATTCGCCGCGCAAGCTCTACGAGATACGCGGTATCAAGCGTAGCCTGGCGGGTGACATGGCAATCACCATCATCGACCGCGAGGCATGGATCGAGAGGCTCGACATGGCCAGCGACCTGGCCTCGGTGCATTTCGACGAGCAAACCGGCCATCTGCTGTTGCTCAGTGACGAGGCGAAGATGATGCTGGAACTCGATGCCGAGGGCGAGTTGGTCAGCTTCCGCTCGCTATGGAGCGGTTTCGCCGGGCTCGAGCGCAGTGTGCCGCAGGCCGAGGGCATGACCTTCGATGCCGGGGGCAATCTCTATCTGGTCAGCGAACCCAATCTGTTCTACGCCTTCGAACACGAGTGAGCCGGCCTCTTCGCGCTAGCCGCGCTGGATCAGCCATACACCGGCGAAGATCAGCAGCAGGCCGGCCACCTTCCCCAGGCTGATGGGCGACTGACGAAAACCGGCCCAGCCGAAGTGATCCAGCAGCAGCGCGACGAACAATTGTCCGGCCAGCAGCAGTGCCATGAACAGCAGCGCGCCGGTGCGTGGTGCGGCAAAGGCGGCAGTGGCGATGAAGAACGCGCCGAGCAGGCCGCTGGTCCAGTGCCACCAGTTCAGGCTTCTGAGCGTCTGCAGTGCCGGCATGTCCCGTTGAATCAGCACGATGGCGCACAGTGCAAGCGTCCCCACTGCGAACGAAAGCAATGCCGCGCTCATGACGTTGCCGAGTTGACGTGCCACCTGACCGTTGATTCCGGCCTGCAGCGGCAACATCGCACCGGCGATGAACGGCAGGGTGAGTAACCACCAGGCAACGGCAGGCATTTCGAATCTCCAGCATCAGGGGCGCGACAGTATGGCGATCCCCGGAACGGCTCGCCAGCCTGTTGGGCGACCGGCCAGGCTGGATCAGCGAGGCGGGTATTGCGAGAGCACCCTGCTCACCATTTCCCGGGCCGCTTCGGCGCGTTCGGCAGGCGAGGCCTGCGGGCTGCGCAGCACCTGCTCGGCGCTGCCCCGCCAGACCAGCTTGCCGTCGGCTGCGTCATACAGGTCGATCTGCAGCGTGCCGACCTGATAGTCGACGGTGCGGGTATCGGTGAACATCGGCCCGCCCCAATAGCCGTACCAGGGGTTGCCCCACGCGCCGGACGTGGTGGTGTACTGCTGGGTGCGCTGGTCGACGATGTACCAGGCCTGCACCCGGACATCCGTTGCAGCTCCTTCGGCGGCAGGGCGCAGGCCGCGTTGGTCGAGCTGTGCGGCGATGGCGTCGCGGATGCGCTGCTCGGTCAGGTCGCTGTGTATACGCGGGTCGTCTGGCCGATACTGCAGCGCCGGCTCCTTCCAGCTCCAGTTGCGGTAAGCGGAGAAGTCTCTGGCTGGATCGAAATCGCGTTGCAACTGCAGGTTCTGGCAAGCCGCCAGGGCAAGGATGAGGGCAATCGGCAACAATCGGCGGAGCATGGTCGTTCTCCTGCGGTGGAATCTGCTCAGTCTAGGCCCGGCGCACGTTTTTGGCCCGTGCTCACTGGCTGCGCTCAGCGAGGTGGGTAGGCTTCGAGTGCGCGCTCTACCGCCTGGCGCACGGCTTCCTCCTGGCTGGAGCGGCTGTCGCTGCTGCGTGCCTCGGCGCGTGTGCTCCATACGGCCTGGCCGGAGGCCGCGTCGAACATCTCGATACGCACCGTAACCACTTCCTCTTCATAACTGCGCACGATTGGAACCCGTGTGCCGATGCCGTAGCCCGTTCCATACCCTCCACCGTAGCGCCCGGCACCGATCCCCGGGCCATAGTCGTCATAGGTATGCCGCAGCCGTGTCTCCATCCGGGCGATGGCGTTGATCTGCACGTCGCCCTTGGCGCCCTGCGCCGCGGGGCGCAAGCCGCGCTGGTCGAGCGCGCCGGAAACCATTTCCTGCAGCGCTTCGCCGCTGATCGAGGCGGTGCCGGCCGGCGGGTTGCGCCAGCTCCAGCTCTGGTAGGCGGAAAAATCACGAGGTGCGGCCGGGTAGGTGGGTGACTGGATCTGTTCCACCGGCGGCGCGGGCGGGATCGGCGCGGCGTCGCCGGTGTAGGGGTTGCTGCCCTGGCAGGCGGCAAGGCTCAGACAGAGCAGTGGCAGTGCGATGCGGATCGACATCGGTGACCTCCGGTCGGCGCTCAGCGGGGCCGACACAACCAGTGCAGGTAGCGCCCGAGACCGGCGAAGGCGGGATGGCGACGGTAGGCCAGTTCCATCTCGACGAGGTCGGCCGGCTCGGTGCGGGCCTGGAAATCGGCGGGCATGTAGTCATGGAATACGCGCACGCCACTGCTTGCTTCGACCTGCCAGTGCGGCGCGAGTTGCGCGGCCAGCTCGCGCGGGTCGAGCGGCTGTTGCGGCGTCAGGCTCTGGCGCTCGCCGGCGTAGGTCTGGCTGCGCAGCTTCTTGAAATGACCCTTGAGCAGGTTGCGGTAGATCAGTGCGTCGCGGTTGTAGAAGGCCAGCGACAGCCAGCCGTCGGCTGATGTCAGGCGATGCAGCACCGGCAGGATCGCCTGGGGCTCGGCCAGCCATTCCAGCACCGCGTGGCAGATGACCAGATCGAAGCGGCCCTCGACCTGGTTTTCGACTGTCTGCCAGGGCGCCTGAATGAAGGCTGCCTGCTGGCCGGCTGCGGCAAACTGCTTGCGAGCGCCTTCTAGCATCGGCTCTGCCGGTTCTGCCAGGGTCACATCATGGCCCTGCTGCGCCAGCCACAGACTCATATGGCCGAGGCCGGCGCCGATGTCCAGCACCCGCAACGGACGCTGCGGCAGGATTTCCGCGAGGTCGGCCTGCAGCACGGCAAGGCGGATCGCACCCTTGGCGCCGCCATAGATCTTCTCGGCGAAGCGCGTCGCCAGCTCGTCGAAATGGCGGTCGCTCATCGGGCGAACCGCCGCTCGTTGTCGGCCAGCTTGGCCAGCAGTGCCTGCTCCATGTCGATGCCCAGCTCGCTGCACATCAGCAGCAGGTACATGAGGATGTCGCCGACCTCCTGGCCGGCGTGCTCGAGCTTGTCGGCCGGCAGTCGGCGCGACTCGTCCTCGGTCTGCCACTGGAAGATTTCCACCAGCTCGGCCATTTCCACGCTGGCGGCCATGGCGAGGTTCTTCGGGCTGTGGAAGCGCTGCCAGTCGTTGCGATCGCGGATCGCATGCAGGCGTTGGGTGATCTGTTCGATGTTCATTTCAGGATGCGCGCTCGTTCGAAGGCCGCTAGCTTCCGTCAGCCAGTCATGGCCCGCAAGGGTTGATCAGGGGCGGCGAATCTTGAGCTTGCGTTCGATTGCCTGCACGCCAGGACGGTAGTCGCCCTGCTCGATGGCGCGGATCGCCTGCTCCAGCGCCCGTTCGGCGATCTGCGCGTGCTGCTGGGAAATCGCGTTGACCCGGATCGGCAGGAAATCCAGCAGCTGTGCATCGCCGAACGTGGCCAATCGCAGCCGGTCGGGCCACAGCAGGTCACGTTCGCGCAGCGCGTCGAAGACGCCTTCGAGCAATACATAGGCGGTGGTGATCAGCGCGTCAGGCAGTGGGCCTTGGCCGAGCAGGGCGAGCATCCGTTCACGGCCGCAGGTGCGACTGAATTGCTCCGCCTGCAAAACGCTGATCCGGCCCCGGTGCCGCGCAAGCGCCTGCCGGAAGCCAGCCTCGCGCTCCTGGCTGATGCGCAAAGCGGGGCGCGCACTGATCAGTGCGATATGCGCATCGGGCGGTACCTCAAGCGAGTGGGTCAGCTGGGCTGCGGCTTCGCGGTCAGCGCTGACCACCGAACAGAACTGCCCGGCATCCAGCGCCCGGTCGAGGGCGATCACCGGCGTCCCGCTCGCCTGGATCTCGCGGTAGCTGGCGTCATCGGCCGGCAGGCAACTGGCGACGAGCAGGGCATCGCAACGGCGCGAGCGCAGCACCCGGATGACCTGGCGCTCGGTCTCCGGCTCGTCGTCGGAACCTGCTATCAGCAACTGGTAACCGCGCTGGCGGGCACGCTGCTCGAGCAACTTGGCCAGGCGCGCATAGCTGGGGTTTTCCAGATCCGGAACGATGAGTCCGAGGGTGCGCGACTGCCCGCGTCGCAGGCCGGCCGCCTGCTGGTCGAGATGAAAGCCCTGCTGTTCGGCCACGGCCATCACCCGCTCGACCGTGGCCTGGCTGATCCGCCGCTGCGCGGCCTTGCCGTTGAGGACGTAGCTGGCGGTGGTCACCGAAACGTTGGCGAGGCGGGCGATGTCGGTCAGTTTCAACAGAGGGTCCTGAGACGGGCGGCGTGAACTCGGGCTTCTAGAATTACCCAATATTGCGTAATGTGCCAGCCTTAGGTGAAACGTTTCAGCAGTGTTTCGGTCTGAAGCGCCAGCCGAGGATTCGGGCAGAGCCGGCGCGACCGTCGGCCACAACAATCGCGAGCCCCGCAGGAGTTCTCCATGCTTGAGTTGAATGCACAGCACATCCACATGCATCAGGCCGCGGCCGACAAGCCTGCCGCGTTGGCGCTGCTGGGCGAGGTGCTGGTCGCCGACGGGTTGGTGGCGCCCGGGTATCTGGACGGACTGCGTGCACGCGAAGCGCAGGGTTCGACATTTCTCGGGCAGGGCATCGCAATTCCTCATGGCACGCCGGAAACCCGCGATCAGGTCTTCACCACGGGCGTGCGGTTGCTGCACTTTCCGCAAGGCGTCGACTGGGGCAACGGCCAGCAGGTGTACCTCGCCATCGGAATCGCTGCGCGTTCGGATGAGCATCTGCGTCTGCTGCAGTTGCTGACCCGGGCGCTGGGCGAGGGCGATCTCAGCGAGGCGCTGCAGAAGGCCGAAAGCCCCGAGGCGATCATCGACCTGCTGCAGGGCGCACCGCAGGAACTGGCACTGGATGGCGAACTGGTGGGGCTGGGCATCGCCGCCGACGATTTCGACGAGCTGGCCTGGCAGGGCGTCAAGCGGCTCAAGCGTGCCCAGTGCGTGGCGCCCGGTTTCAATGCGGGTCTGTCGCTGGAGCAGGCGCTGCCGCTGGGTGACGGCCTGTGGTGGCTGAGCAGCGAACAGGCGGTGCAGCGCCCCGGCCTCGCCTTCGTCACGCCAGCCTCGAAGCTGGCGCACCAGGGCCAACCGCTCAATGGTTTGTTCGTGCTGGCCAGTCTGGGCGAAGCACACCGGGCGATGCTGGAGCGCCTGTGCAACCTGCTGATCGAAGGACGCGGACAGGCGTTGAGCCAGGCGACCTCCAGCCGCGTGGTGCTCGAAGCGCTGGGCGGTGAGGTGCCGGCGGACTGGCCGAGCGCCCGGGTGCCGCTGGCCAATCCCCATGGCCTGCACGCACGCCCGGCCAAGCTGCTGACCGAGGTCGCCCAGGCCTTCGCCGGCGAGATCCGGGTGCGCCTGGCCGGCAGCCAGAGCGCCGGCGTGTCGGCCAAGAGCCTGAGCAAACTGCTGGCGATGGGTTCGCATCGGGGGCAGGTGCTGGAGTTCATCGCCGAGCCTTCGATCGCCGACGATGCGTTGCCGGCGCTTGTCCGCGCGGTGGAAGAAGGGCTGGGCGAGGAAGTCGAGCCGCTGCCGGTCGGCGGTGAGCCGGCGGAGCAGCCAGCTGGCATCGTGCAGTTGGATGAAGCGGCTCAGGACGTGCCTGCTTTGCGGGCCGGCGAGCAGGTCATCGGAATCGCCGCCTCGCCCGGCATCGCTATTGGCCCGGTGCTGGTGCGCAAGCCGCAGGCGATCGACTATCCGCGCCGCGGCGAATCCCCGGCAATCGAATTGCAGCGGCTGGATGCCGCGCTGGAAAAGGTGCATGGCGAGATCGGTACGCTGATCGCGCAAAGCCAGGTCGCCAGCATTCGTGACATCTTCACCACCCACCAGGCCATGTTGCGTGACCCGGCGTTGCGCGAGGATGTGCAGGTCAGCCTGCAGAAGGGCGCGAGCGCCGAAGCGGCGTGGATGGAGGAGATCGAGAGTGCGGCGCAGCAGCAGGAGTCCCTGCACGACAAGCTCCTGGCCGAGCGCGCGGCTGACCTGCGTGATGTCGGCCGGCGCGTACTGGCCTGCCTGACTGGCGTGGAAGCCGAGCAGGCCCCGGGCCGGCCCTACATTCTGGTGATGGACGAAGTGGCCCCTTCGGATGTCGCCACGCTCAATACCCAGCGTGTCGCGGGCATCCTGACCGCTGGCGGTGGGGCGACTTCGCACAGCGCCATCATTGCTCGCGCGCTGGGCATCCCGGCGATCGTTGGGGCCGGGCCGGGTGTGCTCGGCTTGGCGCGCAACACGTTATTGCTGCTCGATGGCGAGCGTGGCGAACTGCTGGTCGCGCCGACCGATGCGCAGCTGGAACAGGCGCACGGCGAACGCGCCGCACGCGAGGAACGCAAGCGTCTGGCCCATGAGCGACGCATGGAGCCGGCGGTCACCCGCGACGGTCACCCGCTGGAAATCGCCGCCAACATCGGCGCCGCTGGTGAAACCCCGGAAGCCGTGGCACTGGGTGCCGAGGGCATCGGCCTGCTACGCACCGAGCTGGTGTTCATGAACCATGCCCAGGCGCCGGACCAGGCGACCCAGGAAGCCGAGTACCGCCGCGTGCTGGAAGCGCTCGAGGGGCGTCCGCTGGTGGTGCGCACGCTGGATGTCGGCGGCGACAAGCCGCTGCCGTACTGGCCGATGCCGGCCGAGGAAAACCCGTTCCTCGGCGTGCGCGGCATCCGCCTGAGCCTGCAGCGTCCGGATATCCTCGAAACCCAGCTGCGCGCCTTGCTGTCGGCCGCCGATGGGCGCCCGTTGCGGATCATGTTTCCCATGGTCGGCAACATCGACGAGTGGCGTGCTGCCAGGGCCATGGTCGATCGCCTGCTTATGGAGCAGCCAGTGGCCGATCTGCAGGTCGGGATCATGGTCGAGGTTCCGTCTGCCGCGCTGATCGCGCCCGTGCTGGCGCACGAGGTCGACTTCTTTAGCATTGGCACCAACGACCTGACCCAGTACACCCTGGCCATCGACCGCGGCCATCCGACGCTTTCCGGCCAGGCTGACGGCCTGCACCCTGCCGTGTTGCGCCTGATCGGCATGACGGTGGAGGCCGCACATGCGCATGGTAAGTGGGTCGGCGTGTGCGGCGAGCTGGCCGCAGACGCGCTGGCGGTGCCGATGCTGGTGGGGCTGGGGGTCGACGAGTTGAGCGTATCGGCGCGCAGTATCGCGCTGGTCAAGGCGCGGGTGCGCGAACTGGATTTCGCCGTCTGCCGGCAATTGGCGCAGCAAGCCCTGATGCTGCCTGGCGCCCATGAAGTGCGCGCCTTCGTCGCGGAGCATTGCTGATGGCGCGCATCCTGACCGTGACCCTCAATCCTGCGCTGGATCTGACCGTGCAACTGCCCTCGCTGCGTCTGGGCGAGGTCAATCGCAGCGACAGCCTGCAGGTGCATGCCGCGGGCAAGGGGCTCAACGTGGCCCAGGTGCTGGCCGATCTCGGCCACCAGCTGACCGTCACCGGCTTTCTCGGCGAAGGTAATCCGCAGGCCTTCGAGCAACTGTTCGCCGCGCGTGGCTTTGCCGACGCGTTCGTCCGCGTGGCGGGCGACACCCGCAGCAATCTCAAGCTGGCCGAAGCCGATGGGCAGGTCACCGATATCAACGGCCCGGGGCTGCAGGTCAGTGCGGCGCAACGGGACGCGCTGCTGGCGCGCCTCGAGCGGCTGGCCCCGGCCCACGACCTCGTGGTGGTGGCCGGCAGCCTGCCGCGCGGCGTGGACTGCGAGTGGTTCGTCCAGCTGCTGCAGCGACTCAAGCAGCTCGGCGTGCGGATTGCGCTGGATACCAGCGGCGCCGCATTGCGTGAAGGGCTGACTACCAAGCCGTGGCTGATCAAGCCCAATGAGCAAGAGCTGGGCGAAGCGCGCGGCCTCGAGCTCAACGGGTCTTCAGCGCTGATAGCCGAAGTACGACGACTGCAGGCCGGGGGTATCGAGCATGTGGTCGTCTCGCAAGGCGCCGAGGGCGTCAGCTGGTTTGCGCCGGGTACGGCATTGCACGCCCGGCCGCCCAGGGTTCGGGTGGTCAGCACCGTCGGCGCCGGGGACTCGCTGCTGGCCGGCATGCTTCACGGCCTGCTCGAAGGCTGGCCGGCGCAACGCACGCTCGCGCACGCCACCGCGATCGCCGCGCAGGCGGTCGGGCAGGTCGGCTTCGGCATTTCCGATACGGCACGCCTCGCCGAGCTGGAGGCCGCGGTCCGGCTCCAGCCGCTGAGTCAATGATTCGAACAAGAGGTGAAGGAATGAATCTTCTCATCGTCACGGCCTGCCCCAATGGAATGGTCACCAGCGTGCTGACGTCACGCCTGCTCGAAGCGGCCGCCCATCGCCTGGGCTGGTCGACGGCCGTGGAGGTGCACGACCCCAAGGCCATCGGCTCGCCGTTGACGCCAGCGCAGATCAGCGATGCGGATCTGGTCGTCGTGGTCAGGACCGGACCGCTATCGCTCAAGCGCTTCATCGGCAAACGCGTCGTGCAATCGACACCTGCCGAAGCGTTGCTCGATCCGGAGGGCTTCCTGCGCAGCGCCGCCGATACGGCCACCGAGCTGCAGGCTGTTGATGACGGCGATGCCCCCCAGGCCAGCGGCAAGCCCAGGCTGGTGGCCATCACCGCCTGCCCGACCGGCGTCGCGCACACCTTCATGGCGGCCGAAGCCCTGCAGCAGGCTGCCATGCGCAAGGGCTACGAGCTGCAGGTGGAGACTCGCGGCTCGGTGGGCGCGCGCAATGTGCTCGAGCCGCAGGCCATCGAGGAGGCGGATGTGGTGCTGCTCGCCGCCGACATCGAAGTCGACGTCGCCCGTTTCGCCGGCAAGCGGGTGTTCCGTTGCGGCACCGGCGTTGCGCTGAAACAACCCGAGGCGACACTGGACCGCGCGCTGGAAGAAGGCGCGGTGCTCGGTGCTGGCGCCCCCGCCACTGCTGTCGGTGGCGAGCAGAAGGGCGAGAAGACGGGGGTCTACAAGCACCTGCTGACCGGTGTTTCCTACATGCTGCCGATGGTGGTGGCCGGCGGTTTGCTGATCGCGCTGTCGTTCGTCTTCGGGATCGAAGCGTTCAAGGAGGAGGGCACCCTGGCCGCCGCGCTGATGAAGATCGGCGGTGACACTGCCTTCCAATTGATGGTGCCGCTGCTCGCCGGCTACATCGCCTATTCGATCGCCGATCGCCCCGGCCTGGCGCCCGGCATGATCGGCGGGCTGCTGGCCGGTACGCTTGGTGCGGGCTTCATCGGCGGGATCATCGCCGGCTTCGTCGCCGGCTACGCGGCCAAGGCGGTGAGCCGCTGGGTCCCGCTGCCCAGCAGCATCGAATCGCTCAAGCCGATCCTGATCATCCCGCTGCTGGCGAGCCTGTTCACCGGCCTGGTGATGATCTACGTGGTCGGCACGCCGGTGGCCAAATTGCTCGCCGGGCTCACTGAGTTCCTCGACACCATGGGCACCTCCAATGCCATCCTGCTCGGGCTGCTGCTCGGTAGCATGATGTGCGTTGACCTCGGTGGTCCGGTGAACAAGGCGGCCTATGCCTTTTCGGTCGGCCTGCTCGCCTCGCAGAGCTACGCGCCGATGGCCGCCACCATGGCCGCCGGCATGGTGCCGCCGATCGGCATGGGTATCGCCACCTTTATCGCCCGGCGCAAGTTCGCCCAGACCGAGCGCGAAGCCGGCAAGGCTGCGCTGGTGCTGGGCTGCTGCTTCATCTCCGAAGGCGCGATTCCCTTCGCTGCCAAGGACCCGCTGCGGGTGATCCCCGCAAGTATCGCCGGCGGTGCGCTGACCGGCGCGCTGTCCATGGCGTTCGGTGCCAAGCTGCTGGCACCCCATGGCGGACTGTTCGTGCTGCTGATCCCCAACGCCATCAATCATGCCTTGCTATATCTCTTGGCGATCCTGGCCGGCAGTTTGCTGACCGGGGTGATCTATGCGCTGATCAAACAGCCCGAGGCACAGCCGCTGACTGTAGGTGCTGCAGCCTGATCAGCGGGCGAGGGTGGCTGAACTAACGGCTTACCCGCCGTATCCACTGAAGGCCGGCGAGGCTTCATGTCAAAACGTGTCGCCGGCTTTTTTCGACAGTGGATCGGTTGGAGAGCGTTGCAGCATGAAGAAGGTCTGGATGCACAAGAACGGCACGAGTCGCGACAGCGCGCCCTTGGGTATCCCGCTGCCGGTGGGTACGCCGACACTGGGCGGGCCGATCGTCACCGCGGGTGGCGTGGCCTTTATGAGCGGCACCCTGGATTATTACCTGCGCGCCTACGACCTGCAGAATGGCAGGGAGCTGTGGAAGGGCCGCTTACCCGCGGGTGGCCAGGCGACGCCGATCACCTATGTGTCGGAGAAGACCGGCAAGCAGTACGTGGTGCAGATGGCGGGCGGGCATGGCTCGTTCGGGACCAGGCTGGGCGACTCACTGATCGCATGGACGCTCGAGGAGGAAGCCCGATAGCTGCGCAATCAGGAAATCATTCGCGAGCAAGCTCGCTCCTACGGGTCCGGAGCGGCAAACGCTTTTGTAGGAGCCCAGCTTGCTGGCGAAGCTTGGCATTTAACGCCGGCCTGTTCGCGAGCAAGCTCGCTCCTACGGGTCCGGTTTAGCTGCTGATCGGAGCTAGCCTGCTGTGAGAGTCTCCTCGAGCAGTCCATCCGCACGCGCGGTGCTGCTCGGCCTAGGCACTTCGTCAATGTCTCAGTGGTGCTCTCGCGTCGCCCTGAACTTAACATCCGGCCAGCGCTCTTCCATCAGGCTCAGATTCACCCGTGTCGGCGCCAGGTAGGTCAGGTGGCCGCCGCCGTCGATGGCGAGGTTTTCGTAGGCCTTGTTCTTGAAGTCTTCGAGCTTCTTCTTGTCACCGCACTCGATCCAGCGCGCCGACCAGACGTTGATCGCCTCGTAGGCGCATTCCACCTTGTATTCCTCTTTCAGGCGGCTGGCGACTACGTCGAACTGCAGCACACCGACTGCACCGAGGATGATGTCGTTGTTGCGCTCGGGGAAGAACACCTGGGTCGCGCCTTCCTCGGCCAGTTCCTGCAGGCCCTGGCGCAGCTGCTTGGATTTCAGCGGGTCCTTCAGGCGCACGCGGCGGAACAGTTCCGGGGCGAAGTGCGGGATACCGGTGAAGCCGAGGTTCTCGCCTTCGGTGAAGGTGTCACCGATCTGGATGGTGCCGTGATTGTGCAGGCCGATGATGTCGCCGGCCCAGGCCTCTTCGAGCATCTCGCGTTCGCTGGAGAAGAAGGTCAGGGCATCGGCGATGCGGACATCCTTGCCGATGCGCGCGTGACGCAGCTTCATGCCTTTCTCGTACTTGCCCGAGCAGATGCGCATGAAGGCGATGCGGTCGCGGTGCTTGGGGTCCATGTTTGCCTGGATCTTGAACACGAAGCCGGTGAACTTCTCCTCGATCGGCTCGACAACGCGCTCGTTCGCTGCACGGGCGAGCGGCATGGGCGCCCAGTCGACGACGGCGTCGAGCACGTGATCGACGCCGAAGTTACCCAGCGCGGTACCGAAGAACACCGGGGTCAGCTGACCGCTGAGAAACTCGTCCTGGTCGAACTCGTGGCAGGCGCCCTGGACCAGTTCCAGCTGTTCGAGGAAGCGCTCGTACTCGTCGCCGATGTGCTTGCGCGCCTCGTCGGAATCGAGCTTCTCGATGATCTTGACCTCGGTGCGCTCGTGGCCGTGGCCCGGCGTGTAGACGATGATGTAGTCGTCCTTGAGGTGGTAGACGCCCTTGAAGTCGCGGTAGCAACCGATCGGCCAGGTGATCGGTGCGGCCTTGATCTTCAGCACCGCCTCGATCTCGTCGAGTAGTTCGATCGGGTCGCGGATATCGCGGTCGAGCTTGTTGATAAAGCTCACGATAGGCGTGTCGCGCAGGCGGCAGACGTCCATCAGCGCGATGGTGCGCGGCTCGACGCCCTTGCCGCCATCGAGAACCATCAGCGCGCTGTCCACCGCGGTCAGGGTGCGGTAGGTGTCTTCCGAGAAATCCTCGTGGCCGGGGGTGTCCAGCAGGTTGATCATGTGCTCGCGGTAGGGGAACTGCATCACCGAGGTGGTGATGGAGATGCCGCGCTGCTTCTCCATTTCCATCCAGTCGGACGTCGCATGGCGGTCGGATTTACGCGATTTCACCGTGCCGGCAACGGCGATCGCCTTGCCCATCAGCAGCAGCTTTTCAGTGATGGTGGTCTTGCCCGCATCGGGGTGCGAGATGATGGCGAAGGTACGGCGCTTCGCGACTTCGGCGGCCTGAGTGGTCATCGGAATTAAGGAACCCGTCGACGAGTAGTCGGTCTGTCAAAAAAGGCGGCGATTATAGCGGTAAATGGATTTCCCTGCGGCCGCGCCGCAGCGGAAATCGCTGATTTGTGCAGTTTCCATGACGCTTTGTTTTGAATCGACAACAACTCGAAACGGATGCGCCTTTGAGACGTTTTTTTGATTGATCTATCCCCCCCTTGGTCCTAAAGTTCGCGCCCGAACGTCCATGCTGGCAACGATCCATCCGGCTCAAGTACTGACGACGAGAGATCCACCGTGATACTCGGCGACATGCCTTGGGAAGTAGGCGAACCAAAGTGGGGAAACTGATCAGGCGTTCTTGTCAGGGCCGATGGCCCTCCACCCCCTCATCCGACTTTTGTTTCCTGTTTTTGGAGTCCCACGCATGACGGTCAAGATCGAAGATTATTTCCCTCGCGCCACTTTTCAGAAAATGAAGGCGTTCGCCGACCAGCACGAAACCCCCTTCGTGGTGATCGACACCGCAACCATCAGCCAGGCCTACGATGACCTGCGCGCCGGTTTCGAGTTCGCCAGCGTGTACTACGCAGTCAAGGCCAACCCGGCGGTGGAAATCATCGACCTGCTGCGCGACAAGGGTTCGAGCTTCGATATCGCCTCGATCTACGAGCTGGACAAGGTCATGTCCCGCGGCGTTGGCCCGGAGCGCATCAGCTACGGCAACACCATCAAGAAGTCCAAGGACATCCGCTACTTCTACGAGAAGGGCGTGCGCATGTTCGCCACCGACTCCGAAGCCGACCTGCGCAATATCGCCAAGGCCGCGCCGGGTTCGAAGGTCTATGTACGCATCCTCACCGAAGGTTCGACCACAGCCGACTGGCCGCTGTCGCGCAAGTTCGGCTGCCAGACCGACATGGCCATGGATCTGCTGATCCTCGCCCGCCAGCTGGGCCTGGTGCCGTACGGCATTTCCTTCCACGTCGGTTCGCAGCAGCGCGACATCTCCGTGTGGGACGCCGCCATCGCCAAGGTCAAGGTGATTTTCGAACGCCTGAAGGAAGAAGACGGCATCGAGCTGAAGATGATCAACATGGGTGGCGGCTTCCCGGCCAACTACATCACCCGTACCAACAGCCTGGAAACCTACGCCGAGGAGATCATCCGCTTCCTCAAGGAAGACTTCGGCGATGAGCTGCCGGAAATCATTCTCGAACCGGGTCGCTCGCTGATCGCCAATGCCGGCATCCTGGTCAGTGAAGTGGTGCTGGTGGCGCGCAAGTCGCGTACCGCTGTAGAGCGCTGGGTCTACGTGGACGTAGGCAAGTTCAGCGGCCTGATCGAAACCATGGACGAGTCCATCAAGTTCCCGATCTATGCCGAGAAGAAGGGCGAGATGGAAGAAGTGGTGATCGCCGGCCCGACCTGCGACAGCGCCGACATCATGTACGAGAACTACAAGTACGGCCTGCCGCTGAACCTGGCCATCGGCGACCGCCTGTACTGGTTGTCCACCGGTGCCTACACCACCAGTTACAGCGCCGTCGAATTCAACGGCTTCCCGCCGCTGAAGGCTTACTACATCTAAGCCGTAGAGGCCGAACGAACGCCCCGCATTGCGGGGCGTTTTCGTTTCCGGCTACAGGCGATCAGGCCTGCGTGCTGCGCAGCTCGTCCCGCCTTCGATCATAGGCCTCGACGATGTCGGCGACCTGCGGCAATGCGGCGGCTTGCAGGCTGGCCAGCGCGGTCTCGACGAACCTGAGGTGGCCGTGCGTCAGGGCACGAATCAGCCAGTGCCGCGCCGCGTCCCATTGCTGCTGGGCCAGCAACACGGCGGCGTGGCTGAACTGGCCGCGGAAATCACCGGCCTCGGCCGAGCGGCGATACCACTCGTGCGCCGCCGTAACATCCCGCGCCACGCCGCGGCCGTCCTCCAGGCAGCGACCGGTCAGGTTCATCGACTTGGCGTGGCCGAGTTCGGCGGCCTGGCGGTAGAGCCGGTAGGCTGCCGTTTCGTTCTGTTCGACACCGCGTCCGGTGGCCAGCAGGTTGGCCAGGTTGTACATGCCCCAGTCCAGGCCGATGCCTGCTGCGCGTCGGTAGAACTCGGCCGCGCGTGATGGATCGGCGGGGCAGCCCCAGCCATGTTCGTGGCAGCGCCCGGCCATGTTGCAGGCCATGGCATGGCCGCGTTCGGCCGCGAAGCCGAACCAGGTCAGCGCCAGCACTGGATCGGCCTCGATCCCGCGACCATCCAGCAGAATCTGGCCGAGCAGCGCCTGTGCTTCGATCTCCCCGGCTGCGGCAGCAGTCAGCACCAGGCGTGCGGCGCGGTGTGGCTCCTCGGCGAGGTCTGCGAGTCGATCGGTATCGAGGGTTTCCTCACGGCGCAGAAAATGCGACATCAGACCTCGACCCAGCGGCGCAGCAGGTTGTGGTAGGTGCCGGTCAGTTGCAGCAGAGAGGGGTGCTCCGGCACGTCGGCGGTCAGCTGCTGGATGGCCTGATCCATCTCATAGAGCAGCGTGCGCTGGGCGTCTTCGCGCACCAGGCTTTGAATCCAGAAGAACGAGGCCAGCCGCGCGCCGCGTGTGACCGGCTCGACCTTGTGCAGGCTGGTGCTGGGGTACAGCACCATGTCGCCAGCGGCGAATTTCACCCGCTGCGTACCGTAGGTGTCATGGATGACCAGCTCGCCGCCGTCGTATTCGTCGGGGTCACTGAAGAACAGGGTTGCCGAGAGATCGGTACGCACGCGCTCGGCGCTGTTGCGCACCTGACGGACCGCATTGTCAATGTGATAGCCGAACTGACCGCCCGCCGTGTAGCAGTTGAACAGTGGCGGAAAGACCTTGCCCGGAAGCGCGGCCGACATGAACTGCGGGTGCTGCCAGAGCCGTTGCAGCATGGCTTCGGCGATTTCGCGGGCAAGCGGGTCGTCTTCGGCCAGCTGCAGATTGTGCTTGGCCTTGGCCGACTGGTAGCCGGCGGTGACGCGTCCGTCCTGCCAGGCGGCCTGCTCCAGCGCCGCGCGGATACGATCGGTTTCTTCACGGGAAAACACGTTGGCAATGCGTAAAAGCATGGATCACCGGCAGGAGAAAAAGATCAAATGATAGTAATTTGCATTTAGATGTTTCGGAATGCGACAGAATGTATCAGAATGCTTGTCGCTAATAATAGCAATTCGCAGTTGCATTCAGATCAAGGACCTGCATTTTATGTCGCGTCAGTCTCTCGAACTGGCCCAGCCACCCCGCGTGTTGGCTTCGGCTATCGGTGTCGCCCTTACGGCATTTTCCGTTCCATCCATTGCCCAGACTGCTCCTGCCGCGTCGTCGCCCGGTGAGACACCGGTTGCGCTCGACGAGGTGACCGTGATCGGCGAGCAGGAACAGGCCTACAAGGCCGGTACCTCTGCCTCGAAGAAGTACACGGCGCCGCTGCGCGAAACGCCGAAATCGGTCACCGTCATCACCGACCAGGTGATTCGCGACACCGGTTCGCTCACGCTGGTCGATGCGCTGCGCACCACGTCCGGCATCACCTTCGGCGCGGGCGAGGGCGGCAACCCGGCGGGCGACCGGCCGATCATTCGCGGCTTCAACGCCGAGAGCGATACCTTTATCGACGGCCTGCGCGACGTCGGTTCGCAGACCCGCGAGATCTTCAACGTCGAAAGCATCGAAGTGAGCAAGGGGCCAGGCTCGGCCTACACCGGCGCGGGTTCCACCGGAGGCAGCCTCAACCTGATCAGCAAGACCGCCAAGCAGCGCGACTTCGGCGACGCCAGCGTCACCCTCGGTTCGGACCAGACACGCCGCTACACCCTGGACGTGAACCGGGTGCTCGGTGACAACGTAGCGGGTCGTCTGAACCTGATGAAGCACGAGGCCAATGTCGCCGGCCGCGATGGTGTGGACGTCAGCCGCTGGGGCGTGGCACCAACCATCACCTTCGGCTTCGATACGCCGACCCGGGCGACGCTGTCCTACTACCACCTGGAAACGGACGACATGCCCGATTACGGCATTCCGCTGACGGTGGCTACGCCAGGCAAACCGGGCCGCAAGCCGACCAGCGTCGATCGCGACAACTTCTACGGCCTGGAAAGCCGCGACTTCCGCGAGAGCACCACGGATGCCGGCACCATTCGTCTGGAGCACGACCTGAACGAGAACCTGACCGTCTCCAACACCACGCGTATCGCCCGCACCACGCTGGACTACATCGTCACCAACCCGGACGACTCGCGCGGCAACGTGCCCAACGGCCTGGTTTCGCGCGCCGCCAAGAGCCGCAACTCCAATACCCAGAGCTGGGTCAACCAGACCGATCTGACGGCGCGATTCGAAACCGGCAGCATCGAGCACACCCTGGTGACGGGCGTGGAGATCAGCGATGTCGGCGTGCACAACCGTCCCTACGTGGTCACCCCAGGCACCAGTGGCAGCACATGTACGCCTGCACACCTGGCGTCCGGCGATTGCACCAGCCTGCACAACCCGAGCCCCGCGGACGCCTGGACCGGCAGCATTGCGCGCAGCACGGCGACGACCGATACCGACACCGAAACGCTTGCGGCCTATGTCTTCGATACGCTGAAGTTCAACGAGCAGTGGTCGCTCAACATGGGGCTGCGCTACGACGACTACGAAACGGAGCAGAAGGCCGTCTCCACCGCCGGCGTGGTGACCCGGCCGGAGAACAAGAGCCACTTCTGGAACTATCAGTTGGGCCTGGTCTTCAATCCGCTGCCCAACGGCAGCATCTACGCGGCCTGGTCGACCTCCAGCAACCCGTCCGGCGAGACCGGTGGCGAAGGCTCCGATGCCCTCAGCGTGAACAACCAGGTCCTCGATCCGGAGCGCAACCGCAACTACGAGGTCGGCACCAAGTGGGACTTCTTCGACGAGCGTCTCGGCCTGACCGCTGCGCTGTTCCGAACCGAGAAGAGCAATGCGCGGGTAACCAACGCCAGCGGTTTCCAGGAGAGCATCGGCGAAACCCGGGTCGACGGCCTGGAATTGGGCGCGACCGGCCAGATCACCCATAACTGGCAGGTGTTCGCCAGCTATACCTATCTGGACGCCGAGCTGGTCAAGTCCGGTGCCGCCAACGTCGGCACCCGCGCGGCACCGGTGTACGTGGAGGGGCTGTACGACGGCAACGAGGTGCCCAGCACGCCGAAGCACAGCTTCAGCTTCTGGAACACCTACAACCTCACGCAGGACCTGACCATCGGTGGCGGCGCCACCTACGTCGACTCTCGCTTCGGCGATACGGCGAACAACATCGAGATACCGGAATACTGGCGCTACGATGCGATGGCTGCCTATCGTGTGAGCAAGAACCTGGACCTGCAGCTGAACGTGCAGAACCTGACCGACAAGCGCTATTTCGATCAGGTTTACGGCAGTCACTATGCCCACGTTGCCGCAGGCCGTACTGCCTTGCTGAGCACGAATTTCCACTTCTGATACGGGTGCGAGAAAAAACAAAGGCCGCTCTTCGAAGCGGCCTTTGTCGTTGTGGCGATATCAATACAGGTCGCGCCGATAGCGCCCCTGTTCGCTCAGTTGCTCCAGCTGCGCCTGGCCGAGCAGGCCGAGCAGGATCTGCTGCACCTCCTGGCCCATGCCTTCCAGGCTGCCGCAGACGTAGATCGCCGCGCCCTGATCCACCCAGCGGCGCAGGTCGTCGGCGGCATCGCGCAGCGCATGCTGCACGTAGCGCTTCGGTGCCTGGTCGCGCGAAAACGCCAGGTCAAGTCGTTGCAGATGGCCACTGTCGAGCCATTGCTGCAGTTCATCGTGGAAGAAGGCGTCGTGTGCGGCGTTGCGTTCCCCGAACAGCAGCCAGTTGCGCGAATGCGGCGTGGCGGCTCGTTCGCGCAGGTGCGCGCGCAGGCCGGCGATGCCGGTGCCGTTGCCGATGAGTATCAGCGGCGTCTCCGCGGCGGGGCCATGGAATGCTGGGTTGTGGCGAATGCGCAGGTCGATCTGCTGGCCGACGCCGGCATGGCGGCACAGCCAGCCCGAGCAGAGGCCGGGCGTCCCGTCCGGGTGACTGGCTTCGCGCACCACCAGTTGCAGCGAACCATCGGCAGGCACCGAGGCAATCGAGTACTCCCGGTGCGCTAGCGCCGGCAAGGCCAGCAAGGCGGTCATGTCGAGTTTCTGCAGCGCTTCGAGGTTCGGTAGCCTCGTGTTGCACAGGCGGCTGGCCAGAGTCTGGCCATCGATTAGCTGGTGCGAATCGAATCCCGACTGCTGCAGTAGCGCTTCGATGCGCGCCAGCTCGTGGCGAGGTCCGACTTCGACGATGTCGCCCGCGCGCCAGCTGACCTGGTGGGCCGCGGGTACCAGCGACAGGTGCTGCACCGGTGCACCGGCGCTATCAGGGTTCAGGCAGCGTCGATCGGCGAGTCGCCAGGCCTCATAGGGCGCCGGCAGCCAGTCGCTGAAGTCTCTGCCTCCGCTCAGGTGGGCGAGCTGCTGTTGCCAGTGACGCAGCACGCCGGGATCGCCGCGGTCGGCTTCCAGGCGGTCGAACAGCGGCGTGGCGCCGCATTGGCGCAGTCGTTCGTCGAGACGGCGACCAAACGCGCAGAAATGGCGGTACTGGCGATCACCGAAGGCCAGCACGGCATACTCCAGGTCGTGCAGCTGAGGACTTGCCGTGATCAGGCGCCGCTCGAAGCGTGCGCCGTCGTCCGGTGCCTCGCCTTCGCCATAGGTGCTGACGACGAACAGGATGCGCCGCGCTGGCAGCTGGCTCGGCTCGATCATATTCAGCGGCAGCAGTTGCACGTTCACGCCCGCTTCGCGAAGCTGCTCAGCGCTGCGCTCGGCGTAGAGCCGGGCTTGCCCGCCCTGGCTGGCATAGGTCAGCACCAGCGCCGAGGGCGCGTCCGTGGCTGCCGCTTTGCGGCGTAGCTGTCCGCGCCAGCAGTACAGCGAAATGGCCAGATAGACCAGCACGACCACGGCAGCGCTGATCGCCCGCGGCGGCTGCCACCACAGCAGCAGCGCAGCAAGCACGATACAGCCGAGCAGCGGCGACAGGTGCCGAACGGATCGGAAAGGTGTGGGCAAGGAGCGGACTCGTTACGGAGAATGCGGTAGCGGGAGCTGCCTGAGCGTCCGTGACGACCCAGGCAGCGTGCGGGCGTCAGGGGGCCAGCACTTCCAGGGTGGCGCTATAGCTGGCGCGCCGCTGGGTCGCCGGTTTGCTCACGCCCTTGTCAGTGGTCAGCTCGGCTTCCAGCCAGTGCATGCCGGCTTCCGGCCAGGTGATGCTGACCTTGCCGTCGGCATCGGTCTTCGCCTTGATCTCGCCCAGCTCGTCGCGGTAGCGATTGCCGCCGGGGATCACGCTGATCTCGATATCGGCGGCCGGCTTGCCTTCGAACAGGAAGACGAACTCGGCCGCTTCGCCGGCGAACAGGTCGTTGGGGTGGGTGACCGGCTTGAGTTCCAGACCCTGTCCGGTCGGCGCCAGTACTTCATCGGTGGGCGCGCCGGAGGTGACGAAGACTTCCATGCGGCTGCTGGTCTGGCTGACCTTGAGGTCTTCGGCCTTGGCCGGGACGTCCTTGGCAAAATTCTCCGGGTTGCCCATCCAACGGCGCGGCTGACCGTTTTCCTTCCAGCTGGCGAACAGGCCGCTGTTGGCGACCGCCAGCTTGTAGGTTCCCTTCTGGCTCAGTTGTACGTCGAAGGTGCTGCGGTAGCGGCCGATGGCACCGTTTTGCGGCGCGACCTTGGAGCCATCCGGCGCGATGATCTGCAGCTCCGGTACGGGCCGCCCGCGCATGCCCGGCGGACCTCCTGCCGGCGCCTGGGCCGCTTCGCCAATGCCCTTGAGGCGCATCGGCACGTGTTCGAAATAGAACAGATCGTTGGAAACGGCGGCGTCGACGGTGATCCACGGCTCTTCGCCGGAGAGCACGGTTGCCGAGGGCAGCATCCAGGCGCGGTGAGCCTGGGCCGACAGCGGCAGGCAGACGGCGAGCGCCAGGGCGGTCCATTTGATGACGGGTTTCATGGCGTGCTTCCTGTTCATGGGGTCAGCTTGAGGGTGATTGCGCCCAGTTCGCTCTGGCCCTGGGCTTGGTGCTCGGCGCTCTGCTGAGGCGGCCAGCTGAACGGAACGCGCAGCAGTTCGCGGCCACCGACTTCACGGGCGGCTTCGACCACCAGGCGGTATTCGCCGGCTGCCAGCGTCTTGAGCGGCTCCTGCTTATCGGAGAACTGCAGCGTATGGCTGCCAACGGCGCGGGTTGCGCCGCTGACACCATCGATCGGCATCTCCAGGCTGCGGCCGCTGCGGCGCCACCATTGGCGCAGATCCTTGAGCCACTTCTCGCCTTCCTTGTCCTTGAGCTTGGTGTCGTACCACACCGCCAGATTGGCGACGTGGCTCTGGTCCGGGCGCTCCAGCCAGATGGCGACATAGGGGCGGTGGTATTCGGCCACGTCCAGGCGAGGGATTTCCACATCGAGCTGCAGGTCCGCGGCGTGCAGAGGAGCGCTGAGCAGGGCGAGGGGCAACAACAAGCGTTTACGCATGGGACAGTCCTTAGTGAATGAAGAGCAGCGCCAGCAGCACGGGGATCACCAGACCCAGGCCGACCAGTGGCCAGGTACCGGGGCGGTTGCCGGCGTGACGTTGCAGAAGCAGCAGGCCGGTGAGGCTGAATACCACACAGGCAACGGCGAACAGGTCGATGAACCAGCTCCAGGCTTCGCCGCTGTGACGGCCTTTGTGCAGGTCGTTGAAGTAGGCGATCCAGCCGCGGTCGGTCGACTCGTATTCCAGCTCGCCGCTTTCCAGGCTCAGGCTGAGCCAGGCGTCGCCGCCGGGACGGGGCAGGGCGACATAGAGTTCGCCATCGCTCCACTCGACCTCACGGCCGTCCAGTTGCAGGTCCAGGGTCTGTTCCAGCCATTGCCGCAGATCAGCCGGCAAGCCGGCCTCTGGCGTATCGGCTTGCAGACTGCTGAGCAGCCGCTCGGGCAATTGCCCTTCGCGGGTTTCCACCAGCGGTTTGCTCTCGATCTGCCCGGCGTGGTTCAGCGTGATGCCGGTGACGGCGAACAGCAGCATGCCAACCAGGCAAAGCGCGGAGCTGATCCAGTGCCATTGGCGCAGGGTGCCGAGCCAGAAGTGCATGGTGGTCCTTGTCGTGCGGGAAGGTGGACGAATTCTAGGTCGACTGACGTGGCGATGCTAAAGATTTACAAATAGCATACATTCGCGTCTTTCATTTTCTGTGTAGGCGAGAACAACAGAGCCGGGATGGTCCCGGCTCGTTGTGTCGCCTTCAGCTCAGAAGGTCAGGTTGGCGGACAGCCAGAGGCGGCGGCCTTCCTCCACAATACCGGTAGTGGCCGCCCCGGAGTGGCTGAAGTCGGTGCCGTAGGCAGGGGCGCCAGGTGCGCCGCCGGGAGTGATGAGGACACCGGCGTTGTTATAACGAGGAGCGGAATAGGTGGTGTAGGCCTTGCCGTCAACAAAGTCCTTGTCGAACAGGTTGTAGATCGTCGCATTGAACGTCAGGTTTTCCGTGGCCCGATATGACCCGCCAAGGTGGAACAGGGTGTATGCCTTGGCGTTCTTGCCCAACGTGTCGTAGATCGACTGGCTGGTGGAGTAGCTGCCATCAGCATTAGCGAGGTTGGCATAGCTGGAGGTGAAGCGCGCGCGCTCACCGCGATACTCGCCCCTCAGCCACAGGCCCAGACGGTCGGTAGTCTGCCAGTCGAGCTTGGCATTGGCCAAGTGTTCGGGCGTGTTGGTCAGCGGCTCACCCTTGTTGTCGCCACTCTTCTGCTCGCTATCGGTGTAGGTGTAGTTGGCGCTCAGCTTCCAGGCTGGAGCGAACTGCCAGCTGCCGCCCAGCTCCAGCCCCTGGGTTACCGCTTCGTCGACATTGATCTGCTGCGAACAGGTCCCGCCGCTGTTACCCGCGCACAGCGGGTCGGTAATCGGATCGCCGCTGGCGATCTTGTCCTTGAACTTGTTGTGGAACAGCGTGGCGTTGGCGCTGTAGCCGGTCAGGCTGTCGAAATAGGCGCCGATCTCCGTGCTGGTGGTTGTCTCGGGGTCCAGGTCGGGGTTGCCGATGGTGATGATGGTGCCCTGGCCGGTTACGCCATTGATGCCGCCGTGCAGGTCGTTCAGGTCCGGCGTCTTGTAGCCTTTGCTGATGCCGCCCTTGAGGGTCCAGTTGTCGGTGGTGTTCCAGACCAGGTAAGCCCGCGGGCTGACGTGCCCGCCGAAGGACTCGTGGTCGTCGTAGCGGGCACCGAGGGTTAGCGCCAGGTCGTCGCGCAGACGCCACTCGTCCTCGGCAAACAGTGCCCAGGTTTTCTGCTCGAATTCCGTTTGGGCGATGCCATCGGTCATCTCGGCTTTCCACCATTGGCCGCCTACGGTGGCGATATGCGACTCGCCGATCGGGGCAACCAGTTTAGTGTCGAGGACCAGGTTCGTGGTTTCCAGCTCGCGATCGTCTCCGCCGACTGCGCCAGATACGGCGGTCGGCGCGCCGATGGTGCCGGGAATCGTGCGGCCGATGGTTTCGGTGGTGTTGTGCATCAGGCTGGATTCGAGCGTGCCGAATCCCAGTCGACCGGTATGGGTGAGCGCGATCTGTTCGCGCTCGAAGCGAAGCTCGTCGGCATAGCCATTTGCGGCAGTGTCCGGTGCGCTGCAGGCCCTGTTCAGGCCGTCCAGGGTGCCGAGCTGGCAGGCGTCGTTGTTGTAGGCTTGCCGGCCGCGCTCGAGGTCCAGTGCGAAATCGTGGTCGTCATGCGGTGTCAGGGTGAGACGGGCGCCGAGATTGTGATTGCGGCCATCCACTGGTGAAGGCCCGCGCTTGCTCACATCCACCCCGTTGCCATAGCTCAGGTCGGACTCTTCTCGATCGAACAGGCTGCCGCGCACCTGCAGGCCAAGCAGCCCGTCGACCAGCGGCCCGCTGGCGTAGACGCCGGTATTGCGGGTATCGCCGAAGTCACGGTCTTGCTGATAGGTGTAGTCCTGAGTCAGCGAGCCGGTCCATTCCTTGGCTACCTTGCGGGTGATGATGTTGATCACTCCACCCATCGCATCGGAGCCATAAAGCGTCGACATCGGGCCGCGGATCACTTCGATGCGTTCGATGGCGGACAGCGGCGGCATGAAGCTGGTGGACGTTTCGTTGAAGCCGTTGGGGGTGACGTTGCCCGCGGCGTTCTGCCGGCGACCGTCGATCAGGATCAGAGTGTATTCACTGGGCATGCCGCGAATGCTGATATTCAGTCCGCCGGTCTTGCCCGTACTCTGGCCGATGTCGATGCCTTCCACGTCGCCCAGGGCCTGCGCCAGGTTGTTGTAGCGCTTCTGCTGCAAGTCCTCCTGGCTGATCACGCTGATGCTCGCTGGCGCTTCGGTGATCTTTTGTTCGAAGCCGGAGGCACTGACGACCGTGTCGTTGAGCGTGACCGGTTCGGTCTGGGCGTAGGCCGTCAGGCTGCAGCCAATCAGGGCGCAGGACAGGGTGGTTCGTGCGAAGGGAATGGGCATGCGGGCTCCTTGTGTGCCGTCTCGTCAAGGCTCGCATGATAATTATTCTTAAATAAGAATTTACGTTTGTTCGCGATAATTTCTCATTTGCATGGGTTGAACAGGGTGGCAGCCTTACTGCCGTCGGGGTTCTGCGATTGTAAGGAAATATTTATCGATCGAGCGGGGCGTGTGCTTGCCGCTCGATCGTGATCCAGCTACGGCATCTGCACTTCGATGACACCATCGGCGCTGACCGTGACCTGGCGGCTGCCCGCCTCGATTTCGGGGATGGGTGCCGACTCCATCATGTCCATCTTCATCGCGCTGCTGCGCATGACCGGCTGCAATCCTCCGCCGTTGAGGTTGAGGCTCACCAGCTTGTAGCCGCTGCCGCCGAGCGCCTCGGTCGCCAGCTGTGCCCGAGCCTGGAAGGCGGCGACGGCATCCTTGAGCAGGGCATCTTCGTTCTGCTTGCGGATCGGGTCGGAGACGCTGAAGTACATGCCGCCCATTTTCAGGCTTTTCATCAGTTCGGCGGTCAGTTTCGACAGGCTGGCGAAGTCGCTGCTTTCCAGGCGTAGCTCGGCACGTTCGCGCCAGCCGGTGATCTGCTGGCCCTTGTCGTCGTAGACCGGGTAGCTGTTGCGGCTGCCCTGGCTGACGATCACGTCCTTGTTCTGGCGTGCGCTCTGCAGCGCCTGGTTCAGCGTGCGGGTGTTCTGCGCCGCGAGTTCGGCCGGATTGCTGTGCTGTGCTTCGCTGTAGAGCGTGACGTGCATGCGATCATGAGCGACTTCGCTGCTGACTTCGGCGCGAAGTGCGACCTGGTTGTAGCGGGGCTGTTCGGCCATGGCGGGCAGGCTTGTGAAGCTGGCGACAACCGCCAGCAGAGCGGCACTGTGCAGGAGGATACGGGACATGACGGTTCCTTGCTGGAGCACCTCGGCGGTGCGATAGCACAAGACTCTACCTGCGCCGGCCAATCTATGCAGCCGCCCGTGCGGCGCGTTGCCGCATTTCGGGCTGGGCACCGGGCGGCTTGGTTATACTCCGCCGAATCGTTGGAGACTCCATGTACGCATCCGTCCCGCTGCTCTCTGCCAGCCGGCAGAATCTTCGCTTACTGACCCTCATCCGCGTCGTTGTGCTGGCCGCGCAATCCGGCGCCGTGGGTGTCGCCTACGCGACTCAGTTGCTGGAGTTGCCCTGGCTTGCGCTCGGTATCACGCTTGCTGTGTCGGCCGTGCTTTGCCTGGGCACCGCGCTGCGATTGCGTGGCCCCTGGCCGGTCACCGATCTGGAATATGCGGTGCACCTTGGCTGCGACCTGCTGATTCACAGTGCCCTGCTGTACTACTCCGGCGGTTCGACCAATCCCTTCGTGTCCTACTATCTGGTCCCGCTGACCATTGCCGCGGCGACGCTGCCCTGGCTGTATTCGATCGTGCTGTCCGGCCTGGCTCTGCTTGGTTATACGCTGATGCTGGTGTGGTACGACCCGCTCGCCCTGCCGCCGCTGGAGCGCGCCACGCTGCAGGTTTACGGCATGTGGCTGAGCTTCGCGCTGGCAGCAGCGCTGATCACCTTCTTCGTCGCGCGCATGGCCGAGCAGCTGCGCCGCCAGGAAGAGCAGCAGGCCCAGCGTCGCGAGGAAAGCATGCGCGATCAGCAGTTGCTGGCCGTGGCTACGCAGGCCGCCGGGGCTGCGCACGAGCTGGGTACTCCGCTGGCGACCATGAGCGTGCTGCTCAAGGAGTTGCGCCAGGAGTACCAGGACCCGCAGCTGAGCGAAGACCTTGGCCTGCTGCAGTCGCAGGTCCAGTTGTGCAAGGAGAGCCTGCGCCAACTGGTGCGCGCTGCCGAGGCTGATCGCCGCCAGGCGATCGTCGAGCAGACGGCTCGCGAATGGGTCGACACGGTGTTGCAGCGCTGGCACCTGATGCGTCCTGAAGCGACCTTTCGCTTCCAGTGCGTGGGCCTCGGCAGCGCGCCGCGCCTGATGCCGCCGGCAGACCTCAGTCAGTCGCTGCTCAACCTGCTGAACAACGCCACCGACGCCAGCCCGGAGAACCTCGATATTCGCCTGGACTGGGATGCCCAGTGGATCAGGCTGACCATCCGCGACCACGGTGCAGGTGTGCCGCTGGCCGTCGCCGAGCAGATCGGCAGGCCATTCATCACGACCAAGGGTAAAGGTTTCGGCCTTGGTCTGTTTCTCAGTCAGGCCAGCGTGACGCGCGCTGGAGGCACAGTGAAGCTCTACAATCACGAAGAAAGTGGCACACTGACAGAACTGCGTCTGCCACGTGGTTCGGTGCGCGCCTGATCCCGAGTGTCCAATGCGAGGAAATGCACAGATGACCGACGAATTGCAGCAAGAGGGCGAAGAACAACCTCATCTGCTGTTGGTGGATGACGACCCCACCTTCACTCGTGTAATGGCGCGTGCCATGAGTCGCCGCGGGTTGCAGGTCAGTATCGCCGGCTCGGCCGAGGAGGGCCTGGCTCTGGCCAGGCAGGACATCCCCGACTACGCGGTGCTCGACCTGAAGATGGAGGGCGACTCCGGCCTGGTGCTGCTGCCCAAGCTGCTCGAACTGGACCCGGAAATGCGGGTGCTGATCCTGACCGGCTACTCCAGCATCGCCACCGCCGTTGAGGCGATCAAGCGTGGTGCCTGCAATTACCTGTGCAAACCTGCTGACGCCGACGACGTGCTGGCGGCACTGCTGTCTCAGCATGCCGATCTGGACAGCCTGGTACCGGAAAACCCCATGTCGGTCGACCGCCTGCAGTGGGAGCATATCCAGCGCGTGCTCAGCGAGCACGACGGCAACATCTCCGCCACTGCTCGCGCGCTGGGGATGCATCGTCGAACCTTGCAGCGCAAGCTGCAGAAGCGACCGGTCCGGCGCTGACTCGAGGGCACCGCTGAACGCCGGGTGTCGATAGCCCGGCTGCTGCCCGGCGGCTTGCCCTCCGGCGCGGCTGTGGATGAGCCGTCGCGGCGCTCTTGCTTTATGCTTGCGCTTTCGTAGTCGCGGACCTCCCCATGCTTCCCCTTGTTCTGCAGACCCTGAGCGTGACCGCTCCGGTGTTCGCCATGCTCTTTCTCGGCGTTGCGCTCAAGCGTCTCGGCTGGATTGATGCCGCTTTCGTATCTACCGCCTCCGCGCTGGTGTTCAAGGGCACCATGCCGACGCTGCTGTTCATTTCCATCATCAAGGCCGACCTGAACACGGCGCTGCAGCCCGGGTTGTTGATCTATTTCGTCTTCGCCACCATCGCCACCTTTGCTCTCGCCTGGATCTGGGCGCTCTGGCGCTGCCCGACCGCCGATCGCGGCGTATACGTCCAGGGGGCCTTCCGCGGCAACAATGGCATCGTCGGCCTCGCGCTGGCCAGCAGCCTCTACGGCGATTACGGTCTCTCGCTCGGCGGCGTGCTGGCCGGTGTGGTTATTCTGGTCTACAACAGCCTTTCGGCAGTTGTGCTGGCGATGTACAGCCCTGGAGGGCGTGTCGGGGCAAAGGGCATTCTCCTCAGTATCCTGCGCAACCCGCTGATTATCGGTGTGGTGGCCGCGGTGCCGTTCGCCTACTGGCAGGTGGCCCTTCCTGGCTGGTTGATGACATCCGGGCAGTACTTTGCACAGATGACCCTGCCACTGGCCCTGATCTGCATCGGCGCCACCCTAACTCTGGATGTGCTGCGCCAGAGCAGCGGCAGTGCGCTGAGCTCGAGTCTGATGAAAATGATCTGGTTACCGGCGATCGCGACCTCGGGTGCCTGGATGTTTGGCTTCCGCGGCGCCGAGCTGGGTATTCTCTTTCTCTACTTTGCCAGCCCCACAGCCGCCGCGAGCTTCGTCATGGCGCGCGCGGTGAACTCCAATCACCAACTGGCGGCAGCCATAATCGTCATCACGACCCTGATGGCTGCGCTTAGCATTAACCTGGGATTGTTTCTGCTCGGCTGGCTGGGCTGGATATAGAGCGTCTGGCGGGCGGAGTCGGCGATCGATGCCGTGCTGGCGGTTTGCTACTGCCTGGCTCTAATGTGATCCAGGTCCGCTTTTAAGCATAAGAAAGGCGCCGTGAGGGGCGTAATCGCTCATGATGCCTCAGCAAATCGCTCGTTTGCGCCAGATTGCCTTGGGCGATGAGACGGCTGGCTTGGGGCGATGAACGGTTGTGCTTCAGAGATTTCCCAATGTCGATCCTCAAACCTTCGAACCGGTCGCTGACACGGGACGGCATTCGTGTCGTCAGCCTGCGTCGGCTTGTGGCGCCGGGACTTGTCCTGATGCTGGCGCTGAGTCTGGGCAGCTTCGCCGGTGGCCTCTGGCTGGGCCGAGATCTGCAGGCGCAACCCCAGCCCACGGTGCAGGTCGAACCCGGCCCTGGCGAGGAGAAGCGGTTCGCCATCGCCCGTGTCGGCGAAGTGGTTGGTCGTCTGAAGTCGCTGGAGTCCGACCTGCTTGCCTTGCAGCTGATGATGGACGAGCAGCGCCTGCTGCACGCGCAGCTGTCGGCTCTGGACCCGGCGCTGCTGCCCGGGATGGCGCCCGATCGTTCGGAGCGCCCGGGAGACGGGCAGGGTGGCGTGCTTCTACCGCCGCGCGGCTGTTCCGCAACGCTGCAAGCCGATGTCGCCGACAGGTCGCTGAGCGATCTGGCGCGCAGTGAAAGTTCGGCGCGCTGCATGCGGGTGATGCTCGATGCGTTGATGCAGCGCGTAGCCCAGCGCAACGCCGCACTCATGGCGATTCCCTCCCGGCGCCCGGTAGGCGAGGCCCGTCTCGGTTCGGCGTTCGGCAATCGTGTCGACCCCTTTCGCAAGCAGCTGGCCTTTCATTCGGGGGTCGATTTTGCGCTGAGGGCCGGCTCCGAGGTCGTCGCTGCAGCCGGTGGGCGGGTGCGCTTTGCCGGCTATCGCGGTGCCTACGGCAAGCTGGTGGAAATCGATCATGGCAATCGCCTGGTGACCCGTTATGCACATCTGTCGCGGCTGGATGTGCGCCGGGGCGAGCTGGTCACGCCCGCGCAGCGCATTGGTGCGGTTGGTTCCACTGGACGATCTACTGGCCCGCACCTGCATTTCGAAGTGTTGCACAAGGGGCGTTTCGTCGACCCGCAGCGTTTCCTGGCTCTTGGCGATCTGGAGCGCGTCAGCGATGGCCTGGCGAACGACTAGAAGGCCGTCGACCCGCGAGCTGGTTCGTGCCGAACACCGGCCACGGATTGCCGGGGCCAGCGCTGGCGGACGCTGGGGCATGCTCGTGCTGCTGTGCGTGATCGCTGCTTTGCTTTATCTGCGCAATCTGGAACAGGCCGCTCATGCGCAACGTATTGACGCGCTGAATGAAGAGAGCCGGGCGTTGCGGGTGGCTCTGGACAACGGTCGCCTGCAGCACAGGGAGGCTCAGGCGACCGAAGAACAGTTGCTCAGGCGCATCGCCACCCAGTCCGCTCAGGTGGAGCGGCTACAGACCGAGCTGGCCTTTTTCCGGCAGCAGAAGAAGGCTCTTTGAACCTTTGTGGAGTAGATGATGTTCAGCAGGAAGAAATCGACGCCTCGCATCGCCATTGATCAGTTTTCCAGTCTGGTCTCCGGCAATCTCTCGCTGGATGGCGATATGACGTTCGAGGACGGACTCAAGGTAAGTGGCGAGATACGGGGGGATGTCCGCCATAAACCGGGTACGCACAGCCTCCTGGCACTCAGCGCCGAGGGCAGGATCGAAGGCAATGTCAGCAGTTACGACGCGCTGATCGATGGCACCATCGTCGGCGATCTGCTGGTCGAGCACCTGCTGGAGCTGCATTCCAATGCGCGGGTTCGCGGCAACATCCGCTACCGCCAGCTGAGCATGGAAAGTGGCGCGGTGGTCGATGGCACGCTCAGTCGGATGGGTGACGAGGAGGGCTCGGCCCAGGTCCTTGAGCTGCCTCGTTCGCGGGTTCGCGAAGGCTGAGCGATGGGCGGCCGGCCAGGCCCGCCCATCATCTCAGAGCCGGCTCAGCGCTGAGCCTTCCAGGCGCGGGCGGCAATGATCAGCAGGGTGATGGCGGTCAGCGGCAGTGCATAGCCGAGCATGGCGTCACCGAAGGTTTCGGCGAACGGTCGGCCGGTGCTGGCCAGCACCAGATACAGCGTGTACGCCACGTAGTAGGCGAGGAATAGCGCACCCTCCCAGCGTTTGATGCAGTAGCCGGCGAAGAAGATCGGCAGGCAGGCCACGGCGACCGCGATCATCACCGGGAAGTCGAAGGCCAGTGCGTTGGAGGAAACACCAATCGTCTGCGGCGACACCAGCGAGGCCAGGCCCAGTACGCAGAGCAGGTTGAAGATGTTGCTGCCTACGATGTTGCCAACGGCGATATCCCGCTCGCCGCGGATGGCCGCCATGATCGAGGTCGCCAGTTCCGGCAGCGAAGTGCCGATGGCAATTACCGTCAAACCGATGACCAGCTCCGACAGTCCGAGCGCGCGGGCCAGGGCCACCGCGCCCTCGACGAGAAAGTTGGAACCCACTACCAGCAGCACCAGGCCTGCGAGCACCAGGCCGGCGTTGATCAGACCCGCGTGCGGCTTGGCCGGTTCGTCCAGGCCGAACTCCTTGGCGAATTCATCGTCGGCCTCTGCCGCTTTCTCGCGGCGACTGCTGATGATCAGGAACAGCGTGTAGGCCACAACCCCGGCGAACAGCAGCGCACCGTCGATGCGGCTGAGTTCGCCGTCCCAGGCGAGGCCGAAGGTGACCAGGCTGGCACCGATCATGATCGGCACGTCCAGGCGGATCAGTTGGCGCGACACCACCAGCGGCGCGACCAGCGCGGTCATGCCGAGAATCAGTAGTACGTTGGCGATATTGCTGCCGACCACGTTGCCGATGGCGATATCGCCGCTGCCGTTGAGTGCGGCTTGCACGCTGACTGCCGTCTCTGGCGCGCTGGTGCCGAAGGCGACCACGGTGAGGCCGATGACCAGTGGCGAAATGCCAAACTGGGCGGCGAGTTTGGCTGCGCCGCGCACCAGCACCTCCGCGCCAGCGACCAGCAGCACCAGGCCGGCAATGAGGTAGACGAAAGTCATCAGGGTCACGATGTGGAACTCCGCAAAGACAGGTAGGAAATGAGGGGTTAGCGCTGGCGTTGCCAGGCGCGCAGGAAGATCACCAAAAGCGTGACAGCCGTCAAGGGAAAGGCGAACCAGAGCATTGCAACACGTAACAGCTCGATGGCGCCGAGGCCGGTGGCGAACATGACCAGGTACAGGGTATAGGCCAGGTAGTAGGCAAAGAACAGCAGGCCTTCCCAGCGGCGGATGCAGTAGCCGGAGAAGAAGATCGGCAGGCAGGCGACGAACACGGCGAGCATCACCGGGAAGTCGAACGACTGCGCGTTCGGCGATATGGACAGGCCGTCTGCCGATACTGCCGCGCCCGCACCGAGTACCAGCAATAGATTGAAAATGCAGCTGCCCACCACATTACCCACGGCGATGTCGCGTTCGCCCTTGAGCACCGCGAGCACCGAGGAGGCCAGTTCCGGCATTGAGGTTCCGACGGCGACCACGGTCAGGCCGATGACCAGCTCCGAAAGGCCGAGCGTTCGTGCCAGGCCAACTGCGCCCTCGATGAGCAGGTTCGAGCCGCCGATCAGCAGGCCGAGGCCGAGCAGGATCGACAGCATCTGACGGACCCAGGCGAACGGCTTGTCGTCGCCGGTGGGGCCGAATTCGGTGACGAACTCGTCGAGCGCCGGCGCCTTTTCCCTTTTGCTGGCAACCACCAGGAACACCGTGTAGGCAATCAGGCTGACCAGCAGCAGGGCGCCATCCAGTCGGCTGATGCTGCCATTCCAGGCCAGGGCGTAGCAGAGCAGTCCGGCGCCGATCATCACCGGCACGTCGAGGCGTATCAACTGCCGGGACACCAGCAGCGGGGCAATCAGTGCGGAAATCCCGAGGATCAGCAGTATATTGGCGATGTTGCTGCCTATGACATTGCCGACGGCGATGTCACCGCTGCCATTCAGCGATGCCTGAACGCTGACCGCCGTTTCCGGTGCGCTGGTGCCGAAGGCGACCACGGTCAGGCCGATGATCAGCGGCGGAATGCCGAAGCGGCCGGCAAGCTTGGCAGCCCCGCGAACCAGCGCTTCGGCACCGACGACGAGCAAGACCAACCCGCCGATGAGGTAGGCGAAGGTCATCAGCGACATGCCTGGGTTCCTGTGGCGAGTGGTACGGTGTTCGCGGCTGTCATGCTGCCTCGGCGTCGGTGATGGCTTTCATGGGAGCACTTCGATTCGTACGCGGGCCACGCCACGCTCGAGCATGCCCAACTGCTGCGCCGCGGCACGGGAGAGGTCGATGATCCGCCCGCGTCGGAACGGTCCGCGATCGTTGATGCGTACCACCACCTGCTTGCCGTTCTGCTCGTTGGTTACGCGTACGCGCGTGCCGAACGGCAGGCTGCGATGGGCGGCTACCAGGGCATTCTGATCATGAGTTTCGCCATTTGCCGTGCGCTGGCCGTGGTGCATGCGCGCGTAGTAGGACGCTTTGCCACTCTGGCTGAAGCGCTCCTCTGTGGCGGATGGTGCCTTGGGCTGCTGAGTCGGCTGGCGATCGGCGCAGCCACTGGCCAACAGGGCCAGAAGCAGCAGGGCAGTGAAGCGTGTCAGGCGCATGGACAATCCTTCCGTTGGGTCGATCGCTGAGTCGGCGATGCCCCGCGGCAGGTGTCGCGACGTTGTGGCGGTGCCGGGAGCAGTGATGCCGCGATGTCCGCGGTTGCCGCAGGGGCAACCGCGGAGGCCCGTCGCTCAGCTTAGCCTTCGAGTTTTTTCTTCAGCAGTTGGTTCACCTGGCCGGGGTTGGCCTTGCCCTTGGACGCCTTCATCGCCTGGCCGACGAAGAAGCCGAACATCTTGCCGCGCTTGGCTTCGTCGCTGGAACGATACTGTTCGACCTGCTCGGCATTAGCCGTCAGCACCTCGTCGAGCATCTTTTCGATGGCGCCGGAGTCGGTGACCTGCTTGAGGCCTTTCTTCTCGATGATCTCGTCAGCCGACCCTTCACCGGCGGCCATCGCTTCGAAGACCATCTTGGCGATCTTGCCGCTGATGGTGTCGTCCTTGATGCGCAGGATCATGCCGCCCAGTTGCTCGGCCGATACCGGCGACTGGTCGATTTCCAGGCCGTCCTTGTTGAGCAGGCTGGACAGCTCGCCCATCACCCAGTTGGCCGACAGCTTGGCGTCGCCGCAGACCTGTTGCACGGCTTCGAAGTAGTCGGCCATCTCGCGACTGGCGGCCAGCACCGTGGCGTCATAAGCGGACAGGCCGAACTCGCGCTCGAAGCGCTCACGCTTCTGCACCGGAAGCTCCGGCAGGCTGGCGCGCACCTCGTCGAGGAAGCTCTGCTCGATCACCACCGGCAGCAGGTCGGGGCAGGGGAAGTAGCGGTAGTCGTTGGCCTCTTCCTTGCTGCGCATGGAGCGCGTCTCGTCCTTGTTCGGATCGTACAGGCGGGTTTCCTGCACCACCTTGCCGCCGTCCTCGATCAGCTCGATCTGGCGCTGCACCTCGTGGTTGATCGCCTTCTCGATGAAACGGAAGGAGTTGACGTTCTTGATCTCGGCACGGGTGCCGAACTCGGCCTGGCCCTTGGGCCGCACCGAGACGTTGCAGTCGCAGCGCAGCGAGCCTTCGGCCATGTTGCCGTCACAGATGCCGAGGTAGCGCACCAGCGCATGGATCGCCTTGACATAGGCCACCGCTTCCTTGGCCGAACGGATGTCCGGCTCGGAGACGATCTCCAGCAGCGGCGTGCCGGCGCGGTTCAGGTCGATGCCGCTCATGCCGTGGAAGTCTTCGTGCAGGCTCTTGCCGGCATCCTCTTCCAGATGCGCGCGGGTGATGCCGATGCGCCGTGTGCTGCCATCTTCCAGGGTGATGTCCAGGTGGCCCTTGCCGACGATGGGATGATCCATCTGGCTGGTCTGGTAGCCCTTGGGAAGGTCAGGGTAGAAGTAGTTCTTGCGCGCGAAGACGTTCTTCGGCGCGATCTCGGCGTCGATCGCCAGGCCGAACTTGCAGGCCATGCGCACCGCTTCGGCATTCAGCACCGGCAGGGTGCCGGGCATGCCCAGATCGACCAGGCTGGCCTGGGTGTTGGGCTCGGCGCCAAAGGTGGTGGCGCTGCCGGAAAAGATCTTCGACTGGGTGGCGAGCTGTGCGTGGATCTCAAGCCCGATCACGGTTTCCCATTGCATCTTCAATCTCCTCAGAATCCGGCCGGGGCGCGCGTGTGCCAATCGGTGACTTGTTGATACTGGTGCGCCACGTTGAGCAGGCGCGCTTCCTGGAAGTACGGCGCGAGCAACTGGACGCCCACCGGCAACCCGTCGATAAAACCGGCCGGCATCGACAGGCCCGGAATGCCGGCCAGGTTGGCGGTGATGGTGTAGATGTCTTCCAGGTAGGCGGAAACCGGGTCGGCATTCTTCTCGCCGAGCTTCCAGGCCAGGTTCGGCGTGGTCGGGCCGAGAATCAGGTCGACCTGCTCGAAGGCTGCGACGAAATCCTGCTTGATCAGGCGACGGATCTTCTGCGCCTTGAGGTAGTAGGCATCGTAATAACCGGCCGACAGCGCGTAGGTGCCGACCATGATGCGCCGCTTGACCTCGTCGCCAAAGCCTTCGGCACGCGAGCGCTTGTAGAGATCGGTGAGGTCGACCGGATTTTCGCAGCGATAACCGAAGCGCACGCCGTCGAAGCGCGAGAGGTTGGAAGAGGCCTCGGCTGGCGCGATCACGTAATAGGAGGGAATCGCATGCTGCATGTTCGGCAGGCTGATTTCCTTGACCGTGGCGCCGAGCTTCTTCAGCTCCTCGACGGACGCCATCACGGCGTCAGCGATCTTCGGGTCGAGGCCGGCGCCGAAATATTCCTTCGGCAGGCCGATGCGCAGGCCGGAGAGGGGTTGGCTAAGACCGGCGAGGTAGTCGTCCAGTGGCTGGTCGACGCTGGTGGAGTCCTTGGCATCGAAGCCGGCCATCGCCGACAGCAGCAGTGCGCAGTCTTCGGCCGTGCGGGCCATGGGGCCGCCCTGGTCGAGGCTCGATGCATAGGCCACCATGCCCCAGCGCGAAACCCGGCCATAGGTCGGCTTGAGGCCGGTGAGGTTGGTCAGCGCCGCTGGCTGGCGGATCGAGCCGCCGGTATCGGTGCCGGTGGCGGCAGGCAACAGGCGTGCCGCGATGGCTGCCGCAGAACCGCCCGAGGAGCCACCTGGCACGCGGGTCAGGTCCCAGGGGTTCTTGACCGGGCCGTAGTAGCTCGATTCGTTGGCCGAGCCCATGGCGAACTCGTCCATATTCAGTTTGCCGAGGGTGACCGTGCCGGCCGCCGCGAGTCTTTCGACTACGGTGGCGTCGTAGGGAGCCTTGAAACTGTCGAGGATTTTCGAGCCGCAACTGGTGCGGATGCCCTCGGTGCAGAACAGGTCCTTGTGGCCAATCGGCGCACCCAGCAGCGCGCCGCTCTCGCCAGCGGCGCGACGTGCATCGGCAGACCTGGCCTGCGCGATAGCGAGCTCATCGGTAACGCTGATGAAGCTGTTGAGCTGCGGGTCGAGCTGCTGGATGCGAGTCAGCAGGGTGCGCGTCAGTTCCTCGGCGGAAAAACGCTTTTCGGCGAGGCTGCGAGCGATCTCGGCAAGCGTCAGATTGTGCATGTCGGTGTCCTTCATCACTCGATCACCCGCGGAACTAGGTAGAGGCCTTCTGCCACGGCGGGTGCGATGGCTTGGTAGGCATCACGCTGGTTGGTCTCGGTGACCACATCCGCGCGCAGCCGCTGAGTGGTTTCCAGCGGGTGGGCCAAAGGCTCGATGCCGGTGGTGTCGACCGCCTGCATGCGATCGATCAGGCCTAGAATGTTGTTGAGTGTCTCGGTGGTGCGGGGCAGGTCGGCTTCAGACAGGCCCAGGCGGGCCAGGTGAGCGATCTTTTCCACCTCGGTGCGTTCAAGCGCCATCGGGTATCTCCAGCGGAAAGCGAATCGGGGTTGCACCTTCCGTCGACTGGACGGGGCGCATGGCGGCGCGGGGCGAGCCGCGGCAATGGGCTTTCGAGCCCGGAAAAGCCGTCAATCTTACATGCCTGGGGTGGTTATCGGTAGCGTGGGCGCGGTATGCAGCTTGGGTCGAGCTTCGCTCCTGCGCTGCGGCCTGGCGCACAATGGCTTACGTCTTGCGTAATCCGGGCGGACTCGCGCCTTGCCCTAAGTTCGCACCATTGTTAGAGTTTGCGGCACTTTTTTCCCCACGCGTTTGCCTCAGGGCCCTTTTCCCATGTTCAAGAAACTGCGTGGCATGTTTTCCAGTGATCTGTCGATCGACCTGGGCACTGCCAATACCCTTATTTACGTGCGTGATCGCGGCATAGTTCTCGATGAGCCCTCGGTGGTCGCCATTCGTAGCCATGGCAACCAGAAAAGCGTCGTCGCCGTAGGCACCGAGGCCAAGCGCATGCTGGGCCGTACCCCGGGCAACATCAATGCGATCCGCCCGATGAAGGATGGCGTGATCGCCGACTTCAGTGTCTGCGAGAAGATGCTGCAGTACTTCATCAACAAGGTGCACGAGAACAGCTTCCTGCAGCCCAGCCCGCGCGTGCTGATCTGTGTGCCCTGCAAGTCGACCCAGGTCGAGCGTCGTGCCATCCGCGAATCCGCGCTGGGTGCGGGTGCCCGTGAGGTGTTCCTGATCGAAGAGCCGATGGCTGCGGCGATCGGTGCCGGCCTGCCGGTCGATGAAGCGCGTGGCTCGATGGTGGTCGATATCGGCGGTGGTACCACCGAGATCGCGCTTATTTCGCTCAATGGCGTGGTTTACGCCGAGTCCGTACGGGTCGGCGGTGATCGTTTCGACGAGTCCATCGTGACTTATGTGCGTCGCAACTACGGCAGTCTGATCGGTGAGTCCACCGCTGAGCGCATCAAGCAGGAAATCGGCACAGCCTTCCCGGGCGGCGAGCTTCGCGAGGTGGATGTCCGTGGGCGCAATCTGGCCGAAGGTGTGCCGCGCAGCTTCACGTTGAACTCCAACGAGGTCCTCGAGGCGCTGCAGGAATCGCTGGCAACCATCGTTCAGGCAGTCAAGAGTGCACTGGAGCAGTCGCCGCCGGAACTCGCCTCGGACATCGCCGAGCGTGGTCTGGTGCTGACCGGTGGTGGCGCGTTGCTCAGGGACCTGGACAAGCTGCTCGCCCAGGAAACCGGCCTGCCGGTGATCGTCGCCGAGGAGCCGCTGACCTGCGTGGCCCGAGGCGGCGGTCGTGCCCTGGAAATGATGGATCGTCACGCCATGGACCTGCTGTCCACTGAGTGAGCATGCGCCGTCGTTCATGACGAGCCGAACGCATCGGTCGCGCCGACTTCGGCCTGTCGCGTTTTAGCCTGAAGCCGCGAGGTAGTCGCAATCAAGCCGCTATTTGCCAAGGGACCTGTGCTCGGCGCGCGCCTGCTGGTGTTCGTCGTGCTCTGTGTCGTGCTGATGGTGGTGGATGCGCGTTTCGACGTGTTGAAGACAGTGCGCAATCAGATGTCGCTGGTGTTAACGCCCTTCTACTGGGTGGCCGAGACACCGGTGCGCCTCTGGCGAGGTGCTACCGAGCAAATCGCCAGCAGCAACAGCCTGATGGCGGAAAACGAGAGGCTCAAGGCCGAAGCGCTGCTGATGCAGCGTCGCCTGCAGAAGCTGGCCATGCTCACCGAGCAGAACGTGCGGCTGCGCGAACTGCTGAACTCCTCGGCTCTGGTCGACGACCGGGTCCTCGTTGCTGAGCTTATCGGCCTTGATCCGAACCCGTTCACCCACCGTATCCTGATCGACAAGGGCGAAAAGGATGGTGTCTTCATGGGGCAGCCGGTACTGGATGCCAGTGGGCTGATGGGGCAGGTGGTCGAGGTGTTGCCACACGCGGCCCGCGTGCTGCTGCTTACGGACGTGACGCACAGCATCCCGGTGCAGGTCAATCGCAATGGTTTGCGGGCCATTGCCGTTGGAACCGGCAGTCCGGACTACCTGGAGCTAAGGCATGTCGCGGAAACCGCTGATATCAAGGCCGGTGACCTGCTGGTCAGTTCAGGGCTCGGTCAGCGCTTCCCCAGTGGCTACCCGGTCGCCCAGGTCACGGAAGTGGTGCGGGGCTCGGGCCAGCCATTTGCCATCGTTCGTGCAGTGCCGACCGCGATGCTCAATCGCAGTCGCTACCTGATGCTGGTATTCAGTGATTCGCGGACGCCGGAAGAGCGTGCGGAAGCGGCGGCGCAGGCGCAGAACGACGCCGATCGGAAGGCAGCGGCCGAAGGCGCCGCAGTTGCCTCGCCGGCTGTCGATGCAGGGGCCGCAGATGTCCCTCGGACTGCTCCCGATACGCCGGCGTCGGAGACGGGGCAATGATCAGTGGGCGGCCGAACAATGGGTGGGTCATCTGGTTCAGCCTGGCCATGGCGCTGCTGCTCAGCGTGGTGCCCATGCCCGGCACCGCGGAGCTTGCCCGTCCGCTTTGGCTTGGCCTGGTCATCGCCTTCTGGTCGCTGACACTGCCGCATCGGGGGTGGCTTGGTGCCGCTTTCTGTTTCGGTCTCGCTCAGGATGTACTTGCCGGTACGCTGTTCGGTCAGAGCGCACTGCCTCTGATCCTGATCGCCTTTTTGGTGCTCAGCCTTCAGCAGCGCCTGCGCATGTTCCCCTTGTGGCAGCAGAGCATGGTGTTCCTGGTGGTGTTCGGCCTTGCGCAGTTGGTGCAGTTGTGGCTCAACACATTGACTGGCAATCGCCCGCCGACCTTGTTGTTTCTGGCGCCGGTGCCAATCAGTGTATTGCTCTGGCCGTGGCTGTTCGTTGCGCTGCAAGGGCTTCGGCAGCGGTTTGCCGTGTATTGAAAATGATATCGTTTGAGCGTTAGTGGCCAGATCTTTGTGATGGCTTGGATAGGCGGGACGACTCGCGGCTTGATGCTGCTGGCCATTTCTGGAATCATGGCAGCGATTGATGGCTTATAGCTATTACTGGCACCCTGTTTTAGAACAACAGCAAGCACAACAGCACGGGCGAAAGGGTATGGAAGCTGGCGTTATGAATTGTTCCAGGCCGCAATGGGCTCGCACCCGCACGGCAATGGCTGCCGCCGGTACGGCCGGCTCTCTGCTTTTGGTATTGATCATAGGTGCTGGCTATTCCCAGGCTGGCAGCGCTCAACAGGCGCAGCAGTTGGTCAGTTCTCCCCAGCCCGTGGCTGAGGCAACGCCAGAAACCGGGGACGCCGCCGATTCGCTTCGGGCGGAGCAATTGGAAAGCAAGCTCGCTGAGCTTGACAGCATTCTGATTGAGAAGCTGAAGCTCGAGGACGCGCTGCGTACGGCGAAAAGCGAGCTGGCCGCCATTGAGTTGCAGTTGCAAAGCACCAAGAAACTGATTCGGCTGGAAGTCGACGGTTTTCTCGGGCAGAGCACCGAGCGCAAGCGACTCGATGATCTGTTGGACGAGCACAAGCGTAGCGCTGAAGCTGCAGCTACCATCGGCGAGCGTGTCGTTGCCCTGGAAAAAGATCTTGGCAGCGAGCACCTGAAGTTTTCGCTCGCGACCCGCGATGTGGAGCGCCTCAAGTCCCAGCTGGCCGCGGAGATGCGCGAACGCAACAGCAGGAAGATCCAGGCCATCGCCCGCAAGCTGGACAAGACCATTCGCTTCGAGCGGTCGGTTTCGTTCCGCTGCTCGGCCAGCAAGAGCCTCGCCGCCTGTCTGGCCGAGCACCGCAACGACGGACAGATGTCGCAATGGGTGCTGGACAACTATCAGCGCGCATTGGCCGAGGATATCCGCGACCAGGTTGCGGACGTTACGCTGGACACCGGTTGGTATCGTTACCGTACACGCACTGACTTTGCTCACGCGAGCATGAGCCTGGACGGTACCGTTAACGCTCAGATGAATATCGAGGCGACCGTCACGGCGAAGAAGATGATGCCGTGTGCGATCCTGGACGTACCTTACGAGCAATGCGACACCAAGACGCATTCTCTGATCGTGCGCAGCAACAAGTACGGCGATCAGGTGCGTATCAATGACCAGGAGTACGGTGCAACGCCGGTCTCACTGGTGCTGGACGGCGGCGTTTATGATATCCAGGTCACCGCTGGCGGCATCACCCAGAAGCGGTCGCTTTCGCTCAAGGCCGACCAGGTAATCAACTTCAAGTTCTGATCAGAGGGGCGTCGGCCGAGCCTCTCTCGCGCCGCGCCCTGAGCCTTCCTCGACGTACCCGGATATGCGACGCTGTCGCTTATTCACCGTTGAGGACCCACCATGGGCATCCTGTTTCTTGCCTCGGCATCACCCCGTCGCCGCGACCTGCTCGCGCAGATCGGCGTTCCGTTCTCCCTGATTGATGTCTCGGTCGATGAATCACCCTCGCCGACCGAGTCTCCAGAGGCCTATGTCGAGCGCGTTGCACGGGACAAGGCGTTAGCCGGCCTGTCCGGTCTGGACGAGCGCGACGCCTGCGTGCTTGGCGCCGATACCAGCGTAGTGCTTGATCAGCGCATCCTCGGCAAACCCGTCGATCGCGCGGATGCCCTGGCGATGCTGGCTGCCTTGTCTGGGCGCACGCACCGGGTGATGACGGCCGTGGCGCTGGTCAGTCGGACGGCTTGTGAAGTGCGGGTGGTCATCAGTGAGGTCACCTTTCGTGTCATCGATGAAGCCGAGGCAGAGCAGTATTGGGCCAGCGGTGAGCCGCTAGACAAGGCAGGCGGTTATGCCATCCAGGGCTGGGGTGCTGCGTTCGTCAGCCAGTTGCATGGCAGCTATTCGGCGGTGGTCGGCCTGCCTCTGTGCGAAACCGCGCAGTTGCTCGATGAGTTCGGTATCCCGCGTTGGACCAAAGGCTCAAGCTAGAGCCTGTGGCTTCGGCGCCCATGCCGGTTAGAATCGACCACGACCATCAGCTAGTGCTGCACATCAAGCCACCGCCGAGAACAATAATGAGCGAAGAAATCCTGATGAACATCACCCCCATGGAATCGCGGGTGGCGGTGGTGGAGAACGGTGTCCTGCAGGAGGTGCACGTCGAGCGCACCCAGCGCCGGGGCATCGTCGGCAATATCTACAAGGGCAAGGTGGTGCGGGTGCTACCGGGCATGCAGGCGGCTTTTGTCGATATCGGCCTGGACCGCGCGGCGTTCATTCATGCGTCGGAGATTTCCAGCCGTGAAGGCAACGCGGTGGAGCCGATCAATGCGCTGGTCCATGAAGGCCAGAGCCTGGTAGTGCAGGTCACCAAGGACCCCATCGGCACCAAGGGTGCGCGGCTCACCACGCAGCTGTCGATCCCGTCGCGTTATCTGGTGTACATGCCGCGAACCAGCCATGTTGGTATCTCGCTGCGTATCGAAGATGAAGCCGAGCGCGAACGGCTCAAGCAGGTAGTCGCCGAGTGCGTGGCTGCCGAGGGTATTCAGGAGGTCGGCGGCTTCATCCTGCGCACCGCCGCCGAAGGCGCGGGTCGCGAGGAGATCCTGATGGATATCCGCTACCTGCGCCGTTTGTGGGAGCAAATCGCCAGTCAGATCAAGACCGTCGAAGCGGCAACGGTGATCTACGAAGACCTGTCGCTGGCCATGCGCACCTTGCGCGACCTGGTCAATCCGCGGATAGAGAAGATTCGTATCGATTCGCGGGAGAATTTCCAGAAGGTCACCCAGTTCGTTGGCGAGCTGATGCCCGAGCTGGGCGACCGTCTCGAACACTATCCCGGCGAGCGGCCGATCTTCGATCTCTACGGCGTCGAGGATGAGATCCAGAAGGCTCTGGAGCGCAAGGTCATGCTCAAGTCCGGTGGCTATCTGATCATCGACCCCGCCGAGGCGATGACCACCATCGACGTCAATACCGGCGCCTTCGTCGGTCATCGGACACTTGAGGAAACGATCTTCAAGACCAACCTCGAGTCGGCCACCGCCATCGCCCGACAGCTTCGGCTGCGCAATCTGGGCGGCATCATCATCATCGACTTCATCGACATGGAGGACGAGGAACACCGTCGCCAGGTCTTGCGCACGCTGGAAAAGCAGCTGGAGCGCGATCACGCCAAGACCAACATCATCGGCATCACCGAACTCGGTCTGGTGCAGATGACCCGCAAGCGCACCCGCGAAAGCCTCGAGCAGGTGCTCTGCGAGCCGTGCATGTGCTGCAAGGGCCGTGGCAAGCTGAAGACGCCGGAAACCGTCTGCTACGAGATCTTCCGCGAAATCCTGCGCGAGGCCCGCGCCTATCAGGCCGAAGGCTATCGCGTGCTGGCCAACCAGAAGGTGATCGATCGCCTGCTGGATGAAGAGTCGGGCAATGTCGCCGACCTCGAGGCTTTCATCGGTCGCTCGATCAAGTTCCAGGTGGAAAGCATGTACTCGCAGGAACAGTACGACGTGGTGCTGCTCTGAATAAAGGTAAACCAGACCGCAGGGGCCGGGATGGCCGGAGCGCATCCGCATGAATCGCCTCGTCGACTTCCTCGTCACGTTGTCGCGCCAGTTGCTCTGGATCGGTGCGTTCGGGCTGGTGCTGGCCGCGCTGTATGTCAGCCTCGGGCGCCAGCTGGTGCCGCTGGTTGCCGAATATCGGGTAGAGGTTCAGCAGAAAGCGCAGGCAGTATTGGCCATGCCCGTTCAGGTGGGCCGCCTGGAAGGCAGCTGGGAAGGCTTTGCGCCGCGCCTGCTGGCGCATGATGTGTTGCTCGGCGAGGGCGACAATGCCATGCGCGTGGATCGCATTGCCGTGGTTCCAGACCTGGCGGCCAGCGTCTGGTCGCGCGACTGGCGGCTGGACAGGGTGGAGATCGGTGGCGTTCACCTTTCGTTGGCCGAGGCAGCCGACGGCAAGTGGCGCGTGGAAGGCTTGCCTGTCCAGACCGGACAGCCAGCGCCCGATCCGCAGAAGATTCTCGAATCATTGCAGCGTTTTCGCGGGCTGGCGGTGCTCGACAGCCAGATCACGTTGGAGCCCTTTGGCGAGTCGCCGGTGACCCTGAGCTATACCGATCTTGGCCTGCGCGTCGATGGGGAGCGGCTGAGGCTGGACGGGCGCAGCGTCCTGCCGGACGGCCTGCCCGTGGCACTGAAGGTGGATGCCCAGGTGCAGCCGCAGCGCTGGCAAGAGGCGCAGGCGCAGGCCTATCTGAACCTGCCGCAGAGCGATTGGGCCGCCTGGTTGCCGCGACGCCTGACCGGCCACTGGCAACTGCAGAGCCTGCAGATGGGCGGTGAGGTCTGGGCTCACTTGAAGAACCGGCAGCTCGAGCGCGCCGTGCTGCGCATGCATGCGCCCCGGCTGCAGGCCAGCTATGCCGAGCGCAAGCTACAACTGCTCGAAGATCTGGCGTTCGATGCCTATGTCGATCATGGCGACCAGGGCTACCGGTTGTTGCTCGACGGTGTCGCATTCGATCTCGATGGCGAGCGCTGGGGTGATGCCCGCCTGGTATTGCAGCAGGATCAGGCGCAACAGCGCTGGCGCCTGCAGGCCGATCGCCTGGGCGTCGCGCCAATCGCCACGCTGGTCGGCGCACTGGCGCCGTTGCCGCAGACGGTTGCCGAGACGCTGGCCGCACTGCAGCCCGGTGGTACGCTGCGTAACCTGCAACTCGACTACCGGAGTGCGCTGGATTCGCCGCAGCGATTGCGCTTCGCCGCCAACCTCGATCGACTGAGTTTCCGTGCGCATGACTGGACCCCTGGCGTCGGCAACGTCAGCGGAAGCATTCAGGGTGACCTGGCCAGCGGTGAGTTGCGCCTGGACAGTGACGATTTCAGCCTGCATCTGGCCCATCTTTATCCTGAGCCCTGGCGCTATCGGCATGGCGCGGGCCGTCTGCTCTGGAAGCTGGACGAGCAGGGCGTGACGCTGGCCGCTCCGTATCTCCGGCTCGATGGCGAGGAAGGGAAAATCGCCGGGGATTTCCTGATTCGTCTGTTTCGGGACCCCGAAGCCGAGGACTACATGGACCTTCGTGTCGGGCTAAGCGAGGGAGATGCGCGTCATACCGAGAAATACCTGCCAACGCGCTCGCCCGCCCTGAGCCCGGCGCTGGTCAGCTGGCTCAGGCAGGCCATTCGCGGCGGAGCGGTCGAGCAGGGCTATTTCCAGTACCAAGGGGCGCTGAACAAGGGCGCGTCCGACAGCGCACGCAGCCTGAGCCTGTATTTCAGGGTGCGCGATGCCGTGCTGGCGTTCCAGTCTGGATGGCCGGAGCTGCGCGAGGGGCGGGGCGAAGTACTGATCGAAGACAGCGGCGTGCGAGTGCGGCTGGCCGAAGGGCGGATTCTGGACTCTCGGCTGCAAGGCGCGACTGCGGACATCCCTCGCTCGGTAAACGGCCAGGTGCCAAGTCTGGCGGTCAAGGGGCAGGTGCTGAGCAGCCTGGGCGATGCACTGAAACTGTTGCAGGAAGCACCGATCGGGACCGGCGAAATCTTTGCGGGCTGGCAAGGTCAGGGAGGTCTGCAGGGGGCGCTCGACCTGCAAATCCCGTTAGGCAAGGGCAAGCCGCGCGTCGTCGTGGACTTTTCCAGCAATGACGCGGCACTGAAGATTAGCCATCCGGCGCTCAGTCTCGAGCAGCTCAGCGGCACATTCCGCTACGACACCGACCGCGGGCTGAGCGCGGAGGATATCCAGGCGCGTCTGTTCGGCCACTCGGTCCGCGGTCGGGCCGTGGCGAGCGGTTCGGCTGGCAATCCTGCCTCGCGCATCGAGGCCCGTGGCAGTGTGGGGCTGGAGCGGCTGGTCGAGTGGCTAGGGCTTGAGCAGCCATTGCCGGCCCGTGGTGAGCTGCCTTATCAGATGCGCCTGGATCTGGCAGGCAGCGATAGCCGGTTGCAGATCGATTCGTCGTTGCAGGGCCTGGATATCGAGCTGCCGGCGCCGTTCGGCAAGGTTGCCGGCGAACGCCGTGATACCTCGTTGCGCATGACCCTGCAAGGCGACGAGCGCCGCTATGGCGTCAAGCACGGGCAACTGGCGGCGCTTGCATTCGCGGCGGCGCCTGACGCCTGGCTGCAGGGGCGCGGAGAGCTTCGGCTGGGCCCTGGTGCGGCAGATCTTCCCGCCCGCTCCGGACTCTACGTGCGTGGCCGTATCCCGGAATTCGACTGGCAGGCGTGGCAAGCTGTGCTCGAGCGGCATGGCAAGGGCGATCCGCAGCAGGCGGCCGGATCGCTGCTGCGCCGGGTACAGGTCGAGATCGGCCGCTTCGAAGGCTTGGGGAGTCGCATCGATGGGCTTGGCGTCGATCTGCGGCCCGCCGACGGCGGCTGGACGCTGGGATTGCGCAGCCAAACCATCAGCGGCTCAGTGCGTCTGCCGGCCGCGACCCACGGCATCATCGTTGCCGAGCTCGATCATCTGCGCTTGCCTGCCGCGAAGAGTGGTCAGGCCCCGGCGGCAGGCACCGACCCGCTGGCCGATATCGATCCACAGGGCCTGCCGGCAATGGATATCGCCATCAAGCAGGTCGCGCGTGGAGATGATCCACTCGGCGCCTGGTCGTTGAAGCTGCGTCCGGTCAGTGGCGGAGTCGAGTTTCGTGACGTCGATCTTGACCTAAAGGGCTTGAAAGTCGGCGGCAGTGGCGGCTGGCAGGCTGGGCAGACCTGGTACAAGGGGCGACTGGAGGGAGGTAACCTGGCCGACGTGCTGCAGGCATGGGGCTATGCGCCCTCTGTGACCAGCGACAGTTTTCGCCTGGACGCGGACGGGCAATGGCCCGGCTCGCCGGCCTGGTTCGCCATTGCACGCTACTCCGGCAGCATGCGCCCGCGCTTGCGCAAGGGGCAGTTCATCGAAATCGATGGTAGCGCCCAGGCCCTACGCGTGTTCGGCGTGCTTAACTTCAACTCGATCGGGCGGCGCCTGCGGCTGGATTTCTCCGACCTGTTCAGCAAGGGGCTGAGCTACGACCGGCTGGATGGACGGCTGCAGGCCAGTGAAGGGGTTTTCACCACGCGTGAGCCGATCACGCTTAGCGGCCCGTCGAGCAACCTGGAGCTGGACGGCACGCTGGACATGGCGCGCGACCGGATCGATGCCAAGTTGCTGGTGACACTGCCGATCAGCAACAACCTGCCGCTGGCGGCGCTGATCGTCGGTGCGCCGGCCATCGGCGGCGCGCTGTTTGTCGCGGACAAGTTGCTGGGCGATCGCGTAGCGCGCTTTGCCAGTGTGCAATACGACGTCAAGGGATCCTGGCAGGCGCCGAAGATCAGCTTCGACAAGCCGTTCGAAAAGCCCAATTGATTGGCCTTCGCGGCGCAAAACGATCATCGCTCGATCTGCAGGAGCTCTCATGTCTGTGTCTGTAATCCAGATGGCCAGCCAGGCCGATGTGGCGGCCAACCTGGCAACCGCCCGTCGCCTGCTGGAGCAGGCGGCCGCCGAGGGCGCGCGCCTGGCGGTACTGCCGGAGAACTTCGCCGCCATGGGCCGCAGTGACCTGCCGCAGCTGGGCCGCGCCGAAGCGGCAGGCGAAGGCCCCGTTTTGCCCTGGTTGAAACAGGCCGCCCGTGACCTCAGGTTATGGATTGTCGCCGGTACCTTGCCATTGCCGCCGGACGACTGTCCGCAAGGCAAGCCCAACGCCTGTTCGCTACTTATCGATGAGCAGGGGCAGCGGATTGCGCGTTACGACAAGTTGCACCTGTTCGACGCGGACGTGGCCGACAGCCGCGGATGCTACCGCGAGTCCGATGACTATGCGGCGGGGCAGCGGCTGGTGGTGGCCGATACCCCGATGGGGCGCCTGGGCATGAGCGTGTGCTACGACCTGCGCTTTGCCGAGCTCTATGCCGCGTTGCGTGCGGCGGGCGCCGAGCTGATCAGCGTGCCCTCGGCCTTCACCACGGTAACCGGCGAGGCGCACTGGGAGAGCTTGATTCGCGCCCGTGCCATCGAGACGCAATGCTATATGCTGGCGGCCGCGCAGGGCGGTGAACATCCCGGCGGTCGCACCACCCATGGCCATTCGTCTATCGTTGACCCATGGGGCCGGCTGCTGCGCGAGCAGGCGGCTGGCGAGGCGGCGTTGACTGCCGGCCGGGACGTGGCCGAGCAGGCTGCTATCCGCCAGCGCATGCCGGTGCAGCGCCACCGCCGATTTTCCGTACCGTGCCTGGCCACGGACCGTTTGGAGTGAATATGAGTGAACTGCTGTTACCCGTCACCGAGCGACTGCTAGCGCCTGGCGGCCTGAGTATCGATGATCTGCCTGGGTTGCTGGGAGAGCTTGCCGGGCCTGGCGTGGATGCCGCGGACCTGTACTTTCAGGACCAGGTCTCTGAGTCCTGGGTGCTGGAGGATGGCATCGTCAAGGAAGGCGGCTTCCATCTTGAGCAGGGCGTTGGCGTGCGCGCACTGTCTGGCGAGAAGACCGGTTTCGCCTATAGCAATGCGATCACTGCCGATGCCCTGCGTCAGGCCGCCCAGGCCGCACGCTCCATTGCCCGGAGTGGCCAGCAGGGGCAGGTCAGGGTGCTATCCCGCGCGGCGTGCGTGCCGCTCTATAGTCGTCACAATCCCCTCGATGGGCTGAGTCGCGCCGAGAAGGTCGAGTTGCTCAAGCGCATCGACGTCGCGACCCGCGCCCTGGACCCGCGTATCAAGCAGGTCACGGTGAGCCTGGCGGGCGTCTGGGAGCATATCCTGGTGGCCGGCATGGATGGTGGGATGGCCACGGACATCCGTCCGCTGGTGCGTTTCAACGTCAGCGTGATCGTCGAGCAGAATGGTCGCCGCGAGCGTGGCGGGCAGGGCGGCGGTGGGCGCACGGGCTACCAGTATTTTCTCGATGAAGACCGCGCCATGGGTTACGCCCGTGAGGCGTTGCGCCAGGCGCTGGTCAATCTCGAGGCGGTGCCGGCACCGGCGGGTTCGCTGCCGGTGGTGCTCGGTCCCGGTTGGTCGGGCGTGCTGCTGCATGAGGCGGTCGGTCATGGGCTGGAGGGCGATTTCAACCGCAAGGGCAGTTCGGCCTACAGTGGCCGGATAGGCCAGCAGGTCGCATCCAGGCTCTGCACCATCGTCGATGACGGCACCCTGGCCGATCGCCGCGGTTCGCTCAGCGTCGACGACGAAGGCACGCAGACGCAATGCACCACACTGATCGAGAACGGCATTCTCAAAGGCTATATCCAGGACAAGCTCAACGCCCGCCTGATGGGTGTCGCGCCGACCGGTAACGGCCGCCGCGAGTCCTACGCGCACCTACCGATGCCTCGCATGACCAATACCTACATGCTGGCTGGTGAAAGCGATCCGCAGGAAATCATCCGCTCGGTGAAGAAAGGCATCTACTGCGCCAGTCTCGGTGGTGGTCAGGTGGATATCACCAGCGGCAAGTTCGTGTTCTCCACCAGTGAGGCCTATCTGATCGAGGATGGCCGCATCACTGCCCCGGTCAAGGGCGCGACGCTGATCGGCAACGGCCCCGAGGTGATGAATCGGGTGTCGATGGTAGGCAACGATCTGGCCCTGGACAGCGGCGTCGGCACCTGTGGCAAAGACGGGCAGTCGGTTCCGGTGGGAGTCGGTCAGCCGACACTGAAGATCGACGAAATCACCGTAGGCGGGACGGGCGCTTGAGCAGGGGGCGGGCCGCGGGCCGCGAACGCGGGCGAACACTGAGCCCGGTTCACAGCCTGCAGCAGGGTGCCGTGATCAGCGCAGGCCGCGCTTGCTCTCGTCCAGGTCGCGGATGTACTTGAATATCTTGCGGCTTGCGGCCGGCGGCTTGTTGCGTGCGGCTTCGTGCTGGGCGTGGCGGATCAGCCCGCGCAGATGCTGGCGGTCGGTCTCGGGGTACTCGGTTACGAACGCTTCCAGGGTGGCGTCGTCGCCGCCGATCAGGTGGTCGCGCCAGCGCTCCAAGGCATGGAAGCGTTCGTTGTACTGGCGGGTGGAAGCGTCGAGCTGGTCGACCAGCGCCAGGATGGCATCGACATCCTGGTCACGCATCAGCTTGCCGATGTACTGGATGTGCCGTTTGCGCGCGATGTGCGCTTTGTGTTTCGGCGCATCGGCCAGTGCCTTCTGCAGCGCGTCGCTGAGCGGCAGGCGAGCGATGAGGTCGGGCTTCAGAGTAGTCAGGCGCTCGCCGAGTTCCTGTAGGGCAAGCAGCTCGCGCTTGACCTGGGATTTGCTTTTTTCGTCGAAATCTTCGGCGTCGGAGTGTTCAGACATGGGGATGGTCCATTAGGAAATGCCGCCATGATAACAGCAGCCCTGGCGGCAGGCTTCAAAGGAGCTTGCCGGGCTGCAACTTGATTCGATTGCAGGTGGTTTGGGAGTGCTTATGAGTGAAGTAGAGGGCATCGGCCCACACGCGCTGCCCGGTTTGCGCGAGAAAGTCGAGCGCATCATCGAGGAGGCGCGCCGGCAGGGTGCCAGCGCCAGCGAGGTTTCTGTTTCCATGGAGCAGGGGCTTTCTACCTCGGTGCGTCAGGGGGAGGTGGAGACAGTCGAGTTCAATCGGGACCAGGGCTTCGGCATTACGCTCTATGTCGGCCAGAGCAAGGGCACGGCGAGCACCACCGGAAGTGGCGACGATGCCATCCGGGAAACCGTGGCAGCTGCGCTGGCCATCGCCCGGCATGCCTCGGAAGACGAGTTTGCCGGCCTCGCTGACGCCACGCTGATGGCGCGTGAGCTTCCCGATCTCGATCTTTACCATCCTTGGGCGATTACCCCCGAGCAGGCCATCAAGCAGGCACTGAGCTGCGAAGGAGCGGCCTTTGACTTCGATCCGCGCATCCGCAACGCCGATGGCACCAGTATCAACACGCATCAGGGTTGCCGCGCCTATGGCAACAGCAATGGCTTCATCGGTGGATATTGCAGCAGTCGCCACAGCCTCAGCTGCGTGATGATCGCTGAAAGCGAAGGCCAGATGCAGCGCGACTATTTTTATGACGTCAATCGGATCGGCGAAGCGCTGGCTGATCCGCAGACCATCGGCCGACGCGCCGCGGAGCGTGCCGTGCGGCGCCTGGGGGCGCGTCCGATTCCTACCTGCGAAGTTCCTGTGCTGTTCTCTCCTGAACTGGCGACGGGTCTGTTCAGCCATTTCATCGCAGCCATTTCCGGTGGCAATCTCTATCGCAAGGCCTCGTATCTGGAGGATGCCCTGGGGCAGACGCTGTTCCCCGAATGGCTGAGCCTTGATGAGCGCCCGCACATCCCGCGTGCATTGGGCAGCGCCGGCTATGACGGTGATGGCCTTGCGACCTATGCCAAGCCGTTCGTGGAGAACGGTCGCCTGTTGTCCTACGTGCTGTCGACCTACTCGGGGCGCAAGCTGGGCATGCCGAGCACGGCCAATGCCGGAGGGGTGCACAACCTCTTCGTCAGTCACGGTGTTGAGGACCAGGCGGCGCTGATCCGTCAGATGGGGCGTGGCTTGCTGGTGACGGAACTGATGGGCCAGGGCCTGAATCTGGTCACCGGCGACTATTCCCGTGGCGCCGGCGGTTACTGGGTCGAGAACGGTGAGATCCAGTTCCCGGTGCAGGAGGTGACCATTGCCGGAAATCTGCGCGACATGTTCCGCCAGATTGCCGCTGTAGGCTGCGATGTCGAGACGCGCGGCAATGTGCGCACCGGCTCGGTGCTGATCGAACGGATGATGGTGGCTGGCAAGTAGCCTTGGGCTGTGAACGGCACGGGCAGTCTTGTCCGCGCCGATTGTCGTGGCGTGCCTATTCGCCTTCTTCGAAGTAATCCTCGATGAGCGCGATCAGCGCAGCAAGGGCTTCGTTTTCCTGTTCGCCCTCGGTATGCAGGTGCAGCGTGGCACCCTTGCTCGCGGCAAGCATCATGACCGCCATGATGCTCTTGCCATCGACCAGCGTGGCAGGGCAGCGACCGACCCGGATGGTACATGGAAAACGGCTGGCGACGCCGACGAACTTGGCGGCCGCGCGAGCGTGCAGGCCGAGCTTGTTGATGATGGTGACTTCACGGGCAGGCATGGGGTGGTATTCCTAAACGAGATCCCGATGACGGACCTGCAGGTTCTTCAGCGGCTCCCTGAGCGCCTGTCCCAGGCGCTCAGCCAGGTAAACCGACCGGTGGTGACCGCCGGTACAGCCGATGGCGATCGTCACGTAGGCTCGATTGCTGGCGGCAAAGCGAGGCAGCCACTTGCTCAGGTAGGCGTGGATGTCCTGGAACATTTCCTCCACGTCGGCCTGGGCGGCGAGGTAGTCGATGACCGGCTGATCGAGCCCTGAGAAGTCGCGTAGTTCCGCCTTCCAATAGGGGTTGGGCAGGCAGCGTACATCGAAGACCACGTCGGCATCGACCGGCATGCCGCGCTTGAAACCGAACGACTCGATGAGAAAGGCGGTGCCCGGCTCGGGTTTGTTCAGCAGGCGCAGCTTGAGCATGTCGCGCAGCTGGTAGAGATTCAGGTGCGTGGTGTCGATCTTCAGGTCGGCATGATCGATGATCGCAGCCAGCAGCAGCTCTTCGTCATGGATGGCTTCGGCGAGGGAGCGGCTTTCGTTGGTCAGGGGATGGCGCCGGCGGGTTTCCGAGAATCGCTTGAGCAGCGTTTCATCGTCGGCGTCCAGATAGAGGACATCGCACTGGATGTGCCGGGCGCGCACCTCTTCGAGCAGTTCAGGGAAGCGCTTGAGCTGGCTTGGCAGGTTGCGTGCATCGATCGATACGGCGACCTGCGGATGCAGTAGCTCGGTGTGCAGCAGGGCCCGCTCGGCAAGCTCGGGGAGAAGGCCCGCCGGCAGGTTGTCGATGCAGTAGAAGCCGTTGTCCTCGAGTACGTTCAGCGCGGTGCTCTTGCCCGAGCCCGAGCGGCCGCTGACAATGATCAGCCGCATCTGGTCCCCATTCTGCTAGGCGCCATTCTGCACGTCGACCACTACCTGGTAGAGGCTCTCATTGCTGGGCGCCTGGCGCAGCCGTTGGCGCACGTCGTCACGATCGAGCATGCTGGCGATCTGGCGCAGTAGTTCGAGATGCTCGTCGGTGGCCGCTTGCGGGACCAGCAGGACGAACAGCAGGTCCACCGGGGCGCCGTCGATGGCATCGAAGTCCACCGGGGTTTCGAGACGCAGGACCGCACTGAGCGGGGCGTTGCATCCGACCATGCGGCAGTGCGGGATGGCAATGCCGTTGCCAAAGCCCGTCGAACCCAGCTTCTCGCGGGCGATCAGGCTTTCGAAGATGGTTTGGTAGTCGAGGTCAGGGAGGTCCTGGGCGATCACTTTGGCGATCTGCTCCAGGACGCGCTTCTTGCTGCCACCCGAGACGTTCACCAGGGAACGTCCGGGGGTCAGGATGTTTTCGAGTCGGATCATAGTGGGTCAGCGGGTGACGGCGCCCTGAGTATGGTCTAGCTGCTTCTCCTTGTGCTTGATCAACTGGCGATCAAGCTTGTCGACCAGCAGGTCGACTGCAGCGTACATGTCTTCGTGTTCGGCGTTGGCAATGACTTCGCGGCCCGCGACATGCAGCGTCGCTTCGGCTTTCTGCTTGAGCTTTTCGACCTGGAGAATCACCTGGACATTGATGATGCGGTCGAAGTGACGGGCAAGCCGATCGAATTTCTCCTCGATGTAGTCACGCAGGGCACTGGTTACTTCCAGATGAACACCGCTGATGTTGACTTGCATACTGCTATCTCCTTTGCCTTGTGCGAAGAGCAGGCCCGAAGCCCTGCCGCCGGGACAGTTCGACCAGTGGCCGATCACAACAATCGTTTGCGCTCGCTGGACGGCGCTATACCGAGCGACTCGCGGTACTTGGCGACTGTGCGGCGGGCCACCTGAATGCCCTGCGCCTCCAGTAAACCAGCGATCTTGCTGTCGCTCAACGGCTTTTTCTGGTTTTCCGCGGCGACCAGCTTCTTGATGATTGCGCGGATCGCGGTGGATGAGCACTCGCCGCCTTCGGCGGTGCTGACATGGCTGGAGAAGAAGTACTTGAGCTCGTATATCCCGCGCGGCGTGTGCATGTATTTTTGCGTGGTCACGCGGGAAATGGTCGACTCGTGCATGCCTACCGCCTCGGCGATGTCGTGCAGCACCAGCGGCTTCATGGCCTCGTCACCATGCTCGAGGAAGGCGCGCTGGTGTTCGACGATCTGCGTGGCAACCTTCATCAGCGTCTCGTTGCGGCTGAGCAGGCTCTTGATGAACCAGCGCGCTTCCTGCAGTTGGTTGCGCATGAAGGTGTTGTCCGCACTGGAGTCGGCGCGTTTGACGAAACCGGCATATTGCGCGTTGACGCGAAGGCGCGGCATCGCTTCCTGATTCAGCTCCACCAGCCAGCGATCGTTGTGTTTGCGCACGATCACGTCAGGCACCACGTACTCCGGTTCGCTGGCCTCGATCTGCGAGCCCGGGCGCGGGTTCAGGCTCTGGATCAGCTCGATGACCTGGCGCAGCTCGTCTTCCTTGATCTTCATCCGCCGCATGAGGAGGCTGTAGTCCCGGCTGCCGAGGACATCCAGATATTCACTGACCAGGCGCTGCGCCTCGTTCAGCCAGGGCGTGCGTTCGGGTAGCTGGCGCAGTTGCAATAGCAGGCATTCGCGCAGGTCGCGCGCGCCGATCCCGGCAGGCTCGAACTGCTGGATGCGGCGCAGGACGACCTCCACCTCGTCCAGTTCGATTTCCAGCTCAGGGTCGAAGGAGTCGACGATCTCCTCGAGCGACTCCTCGAGATAGCCCTGGTCGTTGATGCAATCGATCAGGGTCGTGGCGATCAGTCGATCGGTGTCGCTCATTGGTGCGAGGTTGAGCTGCCACAGCAGGTGGCTCTGCAGGCTGATGCCGCTGGACGTGCGAGTGGTGAAGTCCCATTCGTCGTCATCGTTGCTCGGCAGGCTGCTGGCGCTGGTCTGGTAGATGTCTTCCCAGGCCGTATCGACCGGCAGTTCGCTGGGGATGCGCTCACCCCAGTCACCGTCTTCGAGGCTCTCGGCGCTGTGCGAGGCCTCCTCGTAGGTGCTTTCCTGAGCGGTGCTCTTTTCGCTGCCAGCCTCGCCTGGTCTGTCGGCAGCCTCGGCCATGGGGTCGGAGCTGTCGAAGTCGTCGCCGTCTTCTTCGCGCTCGAGCATGGGATTGGAATCCAGCGCCTCCTGGATCTCCTGTTGCAGATCGAGGGTGGATAGCTGGAGGAGCCGTATGGCCTGTTGCAGCTGCGGTGTCATCGTCAGCTGCTGGCCCATCTTCAGGACTAGCGATGGTTTCATGGCAGAGGACTTCGAACCTTGTATGCCGGCGCAACCGCGCCCATTCCAACGTGCGACGCGCTAGGCGCCGGCAGAAAGCAAATTATATGCCTGCCGAGGAAGCCTTTGCCTAGAGCCGATTTGCCGAGCTACGCAAAAAATCCGTCGCTACAGGCGGAATTCATGGCCGAGATAGACTTCCTTGACCAGTTGGTTGCTCAGGATGGTCTGTGCATCGCCTTCAGCGATCAGCTGCCCATCGTTGACGATGTAGGCGGTTTCGCAGATATCCAGCGTCTCGCGGACATTGTGGTCGGTGATCAGGACGCCGATGCCCTTGGCCTTGAGGTGATGGATGATCTGCTTGATGTCGCCTACCGAAATGGGGTCGACGCCGGCGAAGGGTTCGTCGAGCAGAATGAACTTCGGTGCGGTGGCCAGCGCCCGTGCGATCTCCACGCGGCGACGTTCGCCACCGGACAGGCTCATGCCGAGGCTGTCGCGAATATGGTTGATGTGGAACTCCTGCAGCAGGCCCTCGAGTGCCTGCTGGCGGCCGCTGCGGTCAAGATCCTTGCGGGTCTCGAGAATCGCCATGATGTTGTCGGCCACCGAGAGCTTGCGAAAGATGGACGCTTCCTGTGGCAGGTAGCCGATGCCGGCCCGGGCTCGCCCATGCATTGGCAGGTGGGTCACGTCGTCCTGATCGATCAATACGCGGCCCTGGTCGGCGTTCACCAGGCCGACGATCATGTAGAAGCAGGTGGTCTTGCCGGCGCCGTTGGGGCCGAGCAGGCCGACGATCTGCCCGCTTTCGATCGACAGGCTGACGTCGCGAACGACCTGGCGGCTCTTGTAGCTCTTGGCCAGGTGTTGTGCTTTGAGTACGGCCATTACTCCGCCTGCTCCGTTGCCTGACCGTTCTTGCGCGGCTGGATGACCATGTCGACGCGTGGTCGCGGTGTGGTTACATCGGCATTGCTGGCGCGGCCGGCATTGACGATCTGTCGGCGGGTGTCATAGACGATCTTCTCGCCCTCGAACGTATTGCCTTCCTGAACGACCTTGGCCTGGTCGATGAGCACGATGCGTTCGTTGGCCGCGAAGTACTGGATGGTCAGGCCGTAGGCCTTGACGATTTCCTTGTCGACCGCCGGCTTCTGCTCGTAATAGGCCGGCTTGCCAATGGAGGTGAAAACCTCGACATCGCCATTGTCGTTCTGGGTGATGGTCACCGTGTCGCCGGTGATTTTCATGGTGCCCTGGGTGATGACCACGTCGCCACGGTAAACCGCTACACCCTGGCGGTCGTCCAGTTCGGCGGAGTCGGCCTGTACGCGGATGGGCTGTTCACGGTCATCGGGCAGCGCCCAGGCGCTGGCGCCAAGCCAGAATGCGCTCAAACCGAGCAGGAGGGGGAGAGTCTTAACGCAGCTCATGCTGGCCTCTTACATTGGACAGCAGGAGCATCCTGCCGTCATCCAGATACGCTTTCATGCCGGTTGCGGTGGTCACGCCATTGGCGGCCTCGATTCTAACGGCTTGGTTTGTCTCGGCATAATCCTTGTCCGGCAGCACCTTCAGCCGGCTGGTGGTCATGATGGTCGGACGGCCTTTGGCATCGGTCCGTTCGACCCGGACGTTGTCTATCAGCTGGACCTCGTCACCTTCGGCCGAGACTTCGCCGCGCTCGCTGCGCACGTGCCATGGCAAGTCGGTGCCGCGATAGGACATCAGATCGGGCTGGGTCAGCAGGCTGACGTCGCTGGCCTTGATGTGCTCGAGTTTGTCGGCCGTCAGTTCGTAGTTGCGCTTGCCGTCGGGCAGGTACTGAACGGTGCGCGAATTGATTACATAGAAGTCGACATCGGGCGTCTCGGCGCTGGCAGTGGTGGGCTGCTGCATGAAGCTTTCCGGGCGGATGTTCCAGTAGCCGACGGCCACCAGCAGGGCGGCGATCAGCGTCAGCAGGGCGGCGAAGCGTAGTGTACGGAGCATCCAGACCTCTACAGGTAAGCGTTCTGCGCTGCTGCCAGGGTGCCCTGGGCGCGCATGATCAGTTCGCAGAACTCGCGTGCCGCGCCCTCGCCGCCGCGGGCCTGAGTCACGCCGTGGGCATGCTCGCGGACGAAGGTGTCGGCGCTGGCGACGGCCATGCCGAGGCCGACGCGGCGTATCACGGGCAGGTCGGGCAGGTCATCGCCGAGATAGGCCACTTCAGAGTAGCTCAGGCCGAGTTCGGCCAGCAGCTCGTCGAGCACGACCAGCTTGTCCTCGCGCCCCTGATACAGGTGCTGGATGCCGAGATTCTGCGCCCGGCGTTCGACCACGGGCGTCTTGCGGCCGCTGATGATCGCAGTGCGTACGCCGGAGTTGATCAGCATCTTGATGCCGTGGCCGTCCAGCGTATTGAAGGTCTTGAACTCGCTGCCATCGGTAAGGAAATAAAGCCGCCCATCGGTGAGCACGCCGTCGACATCGAAGATCGCCAGGCGAATGTCGCGGGCGCGTTGCAGCAGATGCTCGTGCATTACATCACCCCCGCGCGCAGCAGGTCGTGCATGTTCAGGGCGCCAATCGGCAGCTGGCCGTCGTCGATCACCACCAGCGAGCTGATGTTGTGATCCTCCATGATCTTCAGGGCCTCGGCGGCGAGCATCTCGGCATGGGCGGTCTTGCCGTGCACGGTCATTACCTCGTCGATAGGGGTCTGGCGAACGTCCACGCCCTTGTCCAGTGCACGGCGAAGGTCGCCGTCGGTGAATATCCCGGCCAGCCGGCCGTCCGCTTCGACGATGACGGTCATGCCCAGGCCTTTCTGGGTCATCTCCAGCAGTGCATCGCGCAGCGATGTGCCGCGCCCGACTCTGGGCAGGCGCTCACCGGTATGCATGACATGCTCGACCTTGAGCAGCAGGCGCCGGCCCAGGGCGCCGCCTGGGTGGGAGAAGGCGAAATCTTCGGCGGTGAAGCCGCGGGCTTCGAGCAGTGCGATGGCCAGGGCATCGCCGAGCACCAGGCTGGCGGTGGTCGAGGAGGTCGGTGCGAGGTTCAGCGGGCAGGCTTCGATGGCGACGCTGGCGTCCAGATTGACTGCGGCGGCCTTGGCCAGAACCGAGCCCGGGTTGCCGGTCATGCTGATCAGGGTGATGCCGAGACGCTTGATCAGCGGCAGCAACGTGACGATTTCGCTGGTGGTGCCGGAATTGGACAGGGCCAGGACCACGTCGTCCTGGGTAATCATGCCCATGTCGCCGTGGCTGGCTTCTGCCGGGTGCACGAAAAAGGCTGCTGTTCCGGTGCTGGCCAGGGTGGCCGCAATCTTGCGTCCGATATGCCCGGATTTGCCCATCCCAACCACGACGACCCGGCCCTTGCAGCCGAGGATCAGCTCGCAGGCCTGTACGAAGTCCGCGTCGATACGCGCATTCAGCTGCTCAACTGCCTCGATTTCCAGGCGGATGGTGCGTTGCGCGGTTTCGATCAACTGGCTGCTCTGGCTCATGGCTGGCGAGGTCGTCCGATTAAAAGGCGGGGATTATAGCGAGAAACGGGTTGGTGCTCATCGAAAATGTCGGCGCCGAGGTGTTGCCGCGTCATGCCGATTCGATCACCGCCGGCTGAAGCGAAGCTTAACGGCCTGTGGCCAGTCATCTGCGGAAACGCTCGTCGGTTGGGCGCTTCGGGGCGCGGTGCTATAGTGCGCGGCCGAAAACGGTCAGGCAGAAAGTATCCCGGCGTCATCGGGAGCCGTCTGTTTCGCAGACTGCATGCAAGGAGACCAGATGAGCGCCTGTAATGACTACGCCGTCGAGCTGAAGGGCGTCACCTTCAAGCGCGGTGAGCGCAGTATCTTCGATCACGTCGATATCGCCATTCCGCGAGGTAAGGTGACGGCCATCATGGGGCCGTCCGGATGCGGCAAGACGACCCTGTTGCGGCTGATCGCCGCTCAGCTGATGCCCTCGCGGGGCGAGGTCTGGGTGGCTGGTAAAAACCTGCCGGGCCTCTCGCGCAGCGAGCTGTTCGACATGCGCAAGCAGATGGGCGTGCTGTTCCAGAGCGGCGCGTTGTTCACCGACCTCGACGTGTTCGAGAACGTCGCGTTTCCGTTGCGCGTGCATACTCGGCTGCCCGAGGAAATGATCCGTGACATCGTGCTGATGAAGCTTCAGGCGGTGGGCTTGCGGGGTGCCATCGAATTGATGCCCGACGAGCTGTCCGGCGGCATGAAGCGGCGTGTCGCGCTGGCACGGGCGATTGCCCTCGACCCGCAGATCCTGATGTACGACGAGCCGTTCGCCGGCCAGGACCCGATCGCGATGGGTGTGCTGGTCCGCCTGATCCGTCTGCTCAACGATGCCCTGGGGATCACCAGCATCGTTGTGTCCCATGATCTGGCGGAGACTGCATCCATTGCCGATTACATCTACGTGGTGGGCGATGGCCAGGTATTGGGGCAGGGGGCTCCGGCCGAGCTGATGGAATCGGACAATCCGCGTATCAGGCAATTCATGAAGGGCTCGGCCGACGGTCCGGTTCCTTTCCATTTTCCGGCGCCGGCCTATGCCGACGATCTGCTGGGAGGTACTTCCGATGCGTAAGCGCTCCCTGTTGGACCGGATTGCTCTGCTCGGTCGCGCCGGCCTCGATGTCGTGGCGGCGCTGGGGCGCTCGACGATATTCCTCGGGCATGCGTTGTTCGGTCGCAGCGGCCTGCACAATGGTTTTTCCCTGCTGGTGAAGCAGCTGTACTCCGTTGGCGTCTTGTCGCTGGCGATTGTCGTGGTGTCCGGTATCTTCATCGGTATGGTGCTGGCGCTGCAGGGCTACAACATTCTCAGCAGCTATGGCTCGGAGCAGGCGGTCGGGCAGATGGTCGCGCTGACCCTGCTGCGTGAGCTCGGGCCGGTGGTTACCGCGTTGCTCTTCGCCGGTCGCGCCGGCTCGGCACTGGCGGCCGAAATCGGCAACATGAAGTCCACCGAACAGCTCTCGAGCCTGGAAATGATCGGTGTCGATCCGCTCAAGTACATCATTGCGCCGCGCCTGTGGGCCGGGTTCATTTCGCTGCCGTTGCTGACGCTGATCTTCAATGTGGTCGGGATCTGGGGCGGTGCGATGGTCGCGGTGGACTGGCTGGGCGTATTCGAAGGTTCGTTCTGGGCGAACATGCAGAACAGTGTCGACTTCCATTCGGATGTGCTCAACGGCGTGATCAAGAGCGTCGTGTTTGCGCTGGTGGTCACCTGGATCGCCGTGTTTCAGGGCTATGACTGCGAGCCGACGTCTGAAGGTATCAGTCGCGCCACCACCCGGACCGTGGTGTACGCCTCGCTGGCGGTGCTCGGCCTCGATTTTATTTTGACCGCGTTGATGTTTGGAGATTTCTGATGCGTAACCGCACACTGGAGTTGGGTGTCGGCCTGTTCCTGCTTGCCGGCCTGCTGGCCTTGCTGTTGCTGTCGCTGCGCGTCAGCGGGTTGAGCGTGGCCAGCGCCGATACATACAAGCTGTATGCCTATTTCGACAATATTGCCGGTTTGACGGTCCGATCGAAGGTGACCATGGCGGGCGTGACCATCGGCAAGGTCACGGCGATCGATCTGGATCGCGACAGCTACACCGGACGAGTGACCCTGGAAATTCAGCAGGACGTGAATATCCTGCCTGCCGACTCCACTGCCTCGATCCTCACTGCCGGCCTGCTGGGCGAGAAGTACGTCGGAATCAGCGTGGGCGGCGATGACCAGTTGCTGGAAGATGGCGACACCATCCAGGACACGCAGTCCTCGTTGGTGCTCGAAGATCTGATCGGCAAGTTCCTGCTCAACTCGGTTAACAAGGACTGAAGGAGATATCCATGATCCCTGCCCTGCGACGCGGCCTGCTGATACTGCTGGCTATGCTGCCCATGTTCTCTCACGCCGCGCTGACGGCTCATCAGGTCATTCAGCAGACCACCGATGAACTGCTGGCCGACCTCAAGGCCAACAAGGAGCAGTACCGCAGTGATCCGGCGGCCTTCTACGATTCGCTGAACCAGATACTCGGTCCGGTGGTGGATGCCGAAGGCATTTCGCGCAGCATCATGACGGTGAAGTACTCGCGCAACGCCAGTCCCGATCAGATGATGCGCTTTCAGGAGAACTTCAAGCGCAGCCTGATGCAGTTCTATGGCAATGCCTTGCTGGAATACAACAATCAGCAGATTCGGGTCCTGCCGCCGAGCGGCAAGCAGGACGCCAAGCGCACCAGCGTCGGTATGGAAGTGATAGGACGCCAGGGCGAGGTCTATCCGGTGTCGTACACCATGGTCAATGATGGCGAATGGCGCGTGCGCAACGTGATCATCAATGGCATCAACATCGGCAAGCTGTTCCGCGATCAGTTCGCCGATTCCATGCAGCGCAATGGCGGTGACCTGGACAAGACCATCGACGGTTGGGCCGAAGTGGTGGCGCGTGCCAAGGACACCGATGCCGGGCAGCAGGCTGCGGGCGATGAGTGAGGCGCGAATCGAACGTGGTGGCGAAGGCGAGTTGCGCCTGATCGGTGTGCTGGATTACAGCAGCGGACCCGCCCTGCGCGAGGCTGGGCGGATGCTGATCGCCGGAAGCCGTGCGCCGCTGACGCTGGATTGTTCGGCTGTCGAACGCTCCAGCAGTGTCGGCTTGTCTCTGCTGCTGGCGTTCATGCGTGACGCCAGGTCGGCCAATATCGATCTGCGCGTCAGTGCCTTGCCGGACGATATGCAGAAGATTGCCAAGGTATCCGGCTTGCTGGAGATCCTTCCGCTGGAAGCACCCCGGACTTAACTAAGGAAACAGCCGTATGAAACTGCGCTGGGCGGAAGAGCTGCGCGATAGCGTGCACGAACTGGCCGAATCGCTGGGTAACCTGCTGGTCGAGAGCTTTCATTACCTGGCGCTGTTCGCCATTGGCGCGGTGACGGCCTGGGCGGCAGTCATTGCCTTTCTCGGCATGGTCGAGAAAGGGCACATCACGGTCGATGACATCCTGCTGCTGTTCATCTACCTCGAGCTGGGTGCGATGGTCGGGATCTACTTCAAGACCAACCACATGCCGGTGCGGTTTCTGATCTATGTCGCGATCACTGCGCTGACTCGTCTGCTGATCTCCGATATTTCCCATCACCACCGCCCGGACATGGGCGTGGTCTACGTCTCCGGCGCAATCCTGCTGCTGGCGCTGGCCATTCTGGTGGTGCGCTTCGCCTCGTCACGCTTTCCGGCCGTGCAGAACAACACGGACAGGGCGCGGCATTCGCGCAGTCGAGACCAGGGTGCCGAGACCATCGACTGAAACTTGAGCACCGTTCGGGGCCGATCGGTCGGGGCGGGGTTCGCAGCCTTCGGGCTTTTTTGTATGATGGCCGGCCCGTGCGCGTCCTGCGCCGATCGAGGTTGAACATGCAGGCCCTAGAAGTGAAGAATTTCCTGGAAGAGAAAATCCCGGGAACCCAGGTGGAAGTGGAAGGCGAAGGCTGTAACTTCCAGCTCAATGTGATCAGCGACGACCTGGCGGCCCAGGGTCCGGTCAAGCGTCAACAGCAGATCTATGCCCACCTCAATCCCTGGATTGCCGATGGCAGCATTCATGCCGTCACCATGAAGTTCTTCAGTCGTGCCGACTGGGCCGGGCGCGGCTGATCGCATTTTTGGCCGGCGCCATCAATCATTTCAGGCAGAGCGCGTCGTGCAGACTGCGCCGCCTCCTTCGACAGTGCTTGCAGCCCTGCGGCTTACGGGAATACCCATGGACAAACTGATCATTACCGGCGGCATTCGCCTCGATGGCGAAATTCGCATCTCCGGCGCGAAGAACTCTGCTCTGCCGATCCTGGCCGCTACGTTGCTGGCCGATACCCCCGTCACCGTCTGCAACCTGCCGCACCTGCATGACATCACCACGATGATCGAATTGTTCGGCCGCATGGGTGTGCAGCCGATCATCGACGAGAAGCTCAGCGTCGAAGTCGACGCCAGCAGCATCAAGACCCTGGTCGCGCCTTATGAGCTGGTGAAGACCATGCGTGCGTCGATCCTGGTGCTCGGGCCGATGGTCGCGCGCTTCGGCGAGGCCGAAGTGGCGCTGCCGGGCGGTTGCGCCATTGGTTCCCGTCCAGTCGACCTGCATATCCGGGGGCTAGAGGCCATGGGCGCGCAGATCGATGTCGAAGGCGGCTACATCAAGGCCAAGGCGCCGGCCGGCGGACTGCGCGGTGCGCATTTCTTCTTCGACACGGTCAGCGTGACCGGGACCGAGAACATCATGATGGCCGCCGCGCTGGCCAACGGCCGCAGCGTGCTGGAAAACGCTGCGCGCGAGCCTGAAGTGGTCGACCTGGCCAACTTCCTCAACGCCATGGGTGCCAAGGTGTCTGGTGCCGGCACCGACACCATCGTCATCGACGGCGTCAAGCGCCTCGGCGGTGGTCGCTACAGCGTCATGCCCGACCGTATCGAAACCGGCACCTATCTGGTGGCGGCCGCAGCGACTGGCGGTCGCGTACGCCTGAAGGACACCGATGCGACGCTGCTCGAGGCCGTACTGCACAAGCTGGTCGAAGCCGGCGCTCACATCGACACCGGCAGCGACTGGATCGAGCTGGACATGAAGGGCAAGCGGCCCAAGGCCGTCAACGTGCGCACTGCGCCATACCCGGCATTCCCCACCGACATGCAGGCGCAGTTCATCGCCCTGAATGCCATTGCCGAAGGCACCGGTACGGTGATCGAAACCGTGTTCGAGAACCGCTTCATGCATGTCTACGAGATGAATCGCATGGGTTCGCAGATTCTGGTCGAGGGCAATACCGCCGTCGTCACCGGTGTCGAGCGTCTCAAGGGTGCGCCGGTCATGGCGACCGATCTGCGCGCCTCGGCGAGCCTGGTTATCGCCGGCCTGGTGGCCGAAGGCGATACGCTGATCGATCGCATCTACCACATCGACCGTGGCTATGAGTGCATCGAGGAGAAGCTGCAGTTGCTGGGGGCGAAGATTCGCCGGGTGCCGGGCTGAGGCGCAGCGTCTTCATGTAGGAGCCAGCTTGCTGGCGATCAAGCAGTACGAGCCGTCGCCAGTGACCAGGGGCCCTGACGGCCGAAGCGCAACCCAAGGATTAACGCAATGCTCACCATCGCCCTGTCGAAAGGCCGCATCCTCGACGACACCCTGCCGCTGCTGGCTGCCGCCGGTATCGTGCCCACCGAGAATCCGGACAAGAGCCGCAAGCTGATCATCCCGACCACTCAGGATGACGTTCGCCTGCTGATCGTTCGCGCCACCGACGTGCCTACCTACGTCGAGCATGGAGCGGCCGACCTCGGCGTTGCCGGCAAGGATGTGCTGATGGAGTATGGCGGCCAGGGGCTCTACGAGCCGCTCGATCTGCGAATCGCCAACTGCAAGCTGATGACCGCCGGCAAGGTCGGCGCGCCGGAGCCCAAGGGACGCCTGCGCGTCGCGACCAAGTTCGTCAATGTCGCCAAGCGCTACTATGCCGAGCAGGGGCGTCAGGTCGACATCATCAAGCTGTACGGCTCGATGGAGTTGGCGCCGCTGGTGGGGCTTGCCGACAAGATCATCGACGTGGTCGACACCGGCAACACGCTGCGCGCCAACGGTCTTGAGCCGCAGGAGCTGATCGCCACGATCAGCTCGCGGCTGGTGGTGAACAAGGCCTCGATGAAGATGCAGCACGCGCGCATCCAGGCGCTGATCGACACGCTGCACGCCGCGGTTCAGCAGCACCAGCATTGATACGCCTCGCGGTCGCTACCGCGCCTGCCTATCCGTGCCATAGCTGAAATTCTCGGGTGCCCGCACGGTGGGCTTGTTATTCTAGCGGCGCCTGAAAACCTGCCCAAAGTCTGCTGCGTGTCGGCACTGCTGCGTTGAAGACTGGCCCGGAATGCTCCTTTGCAGTTCGTAAACTGCGCTTCCTCGCCAGCTCTTGCCCTGCATTGCTCCAGCGTGCGTGACTTTGGTCCCGAGTCTGCCTTTCGATTCGCCGTACAGACGACGATCGCGAGCAGTTTTTGATGCCTAGTCAACCATGAGGCCCGCCATGACCGCTCCATCCGCCATTCGCCGACTCAACGCTGCCGATGCCGACTTCGCTCGTCATCTGGATCATCTGCTGAGCTGGGAAAGCGTCTCCGACGAAGGCGTGAATGCGCGGGTGCTGGAGATCATCAAGGCGGTGCGCGAGCGCGGCGATGCGGCCCTGGTGGAACTGACCCAGCGTTTCGATGCCCTTGAGGTCGCCTCCATGGCCGATCTGATTCTGCCGCGCGCGCGCCTGGAACAGGCGCTCGAGCGCATCACCCCGGAGCAGCGCGAAGCGCTCGAAATAGCCGCAGAGCGTGTGCGCAGTTATCACGAGCGGCAGAAGCAGGACTCCTGGACTTACACCGAGGCCGACGGCACGGTGCTCGGGCAGAAGGTGACCCCACTGGATCGTGCCGGTCTGTATGTGCCCGGTGGCAAGGCCTCCTATCCTTCCTCGGTGCTGATGAATGCGATTCCGGCCAAGGTCGCGGGCGTGCCTGAAGTGGTCATGGTGGTGCCGACGCCGCGTGGCGAAGTCAACGAACTGGTGCTCGCGGCAGCCTGTATCGCCGGGGTCGACCGGGTATTCACCATCGGTGGCGCCCAGGCCGTCGCGGCGCTGGCTTATGGCACCGAGAGCGTGCCGCCGGTGGACAAGATCGTTGGTCCGGGCAACATCTACGTCGCCACCGCCAAGCGCCACGTGTTCGGCAAGGTCGGCATCGACATGATCGCCGGGCCTTCGGAAATACTGGTGGTCTGCGATGGCCAGACCGATCCGGACTGGATCGCCATGGACCTGTTCTCCCAGGCCGAGCACGACGAGGATGCGCAGTCGATTCTGGTCAGCCCTGACGCCGAGTTCCTCGACCGCGTAGCCGAGAGCATCGCGCGCCTGTTGCCGACGCTCGAGCGTGCCGAGATCGCGCGTACCTCGATCGAGGGCCGTGGCGCCCTGATTCAGGTGGCCGACATGCAGCAGGCCATCGAAGTGGCCAACCGCATCGCTCCGGAGCATCTGGAACTCTCGGTTGCCGAGCCGGAGCAGTGGCTGCCGCAGATCCGCCACGCCGGTGCGATCTTCATGGGGCGCTATACCGCAGAAGCGCTGGGCGATTACTGTGCCGGGCCAAACCACGTGTTGCCGACTTCGGGTACCGCGCGCTTCTCGTCGCCACTGGGCGTGTATGACTTCCAGAAACGCTCGTCGATCATCAATTGCTCGGCCGAGGGTGCCTCGACGCTGGGCAAGGTGGCATCGGTGCTCGCGCGTGGCGAGTCGCTGACCGCCCACGCCCGCAGCGCGGAATACCGGATCAAAGGCTAGCGACCAGCTTCAAGCGACAAGTCAGATCGTCGGGTGGGCAGCGCTTTGCTTGCCCACCTCAGGCCAACCTGGCAGGTGGAAAGCGCTTCGCGCTGTTCCACCCTACGGCAAACCGACCACATTCGAGGAGAGAAGGGCGGATGAGCAGATTCTGGAGCCCCTTCGTCAAGGACCTGGTGCCCTACGTGCCGGGTGAGCAACCGAAGCTGACCAAGCTGGTCAAGCTCAACACCAACGAAAATCCCTACGGGCCATCACCTCGGGCGATCGCCGCCATGCAGGCCGAGCTCAATGACGACCTGCGGCTGTATCCCGATCCCAACGGTGATCGGCTCAAGCAGGCGGTGGCCGAGTACTACGGCGTGCAGCCTTCGCAAGTGTTCGTCGGCAATGGCTCCGACGAGGTGCTCGCCCACGCTTTCCATGGGCTGTTCCAGCATGGCAGTCCGCTGTTGTTTCCCGATATCAGCTACAGCTTCTACCCGGTCTATTGCGGGCTATACGGCATTGCCTACGAAACCGTAGCGCTGGACGAGCAGTTCCGGATCGACGTGGCTGATTACAACCGCCCGAACGGCGGCATCATCTTCCCCAATCCGAATGCGCCGACCGGCTGCCTGCTTGCGCTCGAGGTCATCGAGCAACTGCTGCAGGCCAATAGCGAATCCGTGGTGCTGGTGGATGAGGCGTACGTGGATTTCGGTGGCGAGTCGGCTATTGCACTGGTCGATCGCTACCCGAACCTGCTGGTAACCCAGACGCTCTCCAAGTCTCGCTCGCTGGCGGGGCTTCGGGTCGGCCTGGCGGTCGGTCATCCGGACCTGATCGAGGCGCTGGAGCGGATCAAGAACAGCTTCAACTCTTATCCGCTGGATCGCATCGCGATTGCCGGCGCGGCGGCGGCGTTCGAGGATCGGGCGTATTTCCAGCAGACCTGCCAGCAGGTCATCGACAGCCGCGAGGCGGTGGTGAATGCGATGCAAGGGCTGGGCTTCGAAGTGCTGCCGTCGGCGGCCAACTTCATCTTCGCGCGCCATCCTCAGCGCGACGCGGCCGGCATCGCTGCGAACCTGCGTGAGCAGGGCGTGATCGTCCGGCATTTCAAGCAGCCGCGTATCGAGCAGTTCCTGCGCATCACCATCGGCACGCCGGAGCAGAATCAGGCATTGCTGGACGCGCTCGGCTAGCCCGGGCGGCGTGCTGGGCCAGAATCGGGCCGGCCTGCATCGAAGCGGGTCGCGCCGCCTGCCTGGCCCGGCGCGCACGCGCATTGATTTGCAGCGCTGTACTCTGACTTACTTCGGCGCCGCGTTGACCGGCGGACGAACGCCCACTTCTGCGGTAAACGTCAGTGGCTTGCCATTGCGCAGAATATCGATGTCGATCTTCGCACCGGGCCGCGCACGGGCAACCTGATTCATCGAGCTGCGACCGTCGGCCGACTGCACGCCATCGATGCTCAGGATCAGATCCCCTGGCTGAAGTCCGGCGCGAGCGGCGGGGCCGTCGCGATACACGCCCGCCACGACGATGCCCGGGCGACCCTCCTGGCCGAAGGATTCGGCGAGCTCCTGGGTCAGCGATTGCACCTCAACGCCCAGCCAGCCGCGAATCACCTGGCCATGCTCGATGATCGATTTCATCACCTCCAGCGCAAGCTTCACCGGAATCGCGAATCCGATGCCCTGGGAGCCGCCGGACTCGGAAATGATGGCGGTGTTGATGCCGATCAGATTGCCGCCGGCATCCACCAGCGCACCGCCTGAGTTGCCGCGATTGATCGCCGCGTCGGTCTGGATGAAATCTTCGTAGGTATTGAGGCCAAGCTGGTTGCGGCCGGTGGCGCTGATGATGCCCATGGTGACCGTCTGGCCGACGCCGAACGGATTGCCGATGGCCAGGGTGACGTCGCCGACGCGTATGCGGTCGGAATGGCCGAGGGTGATGACCGGGAGTTCGGTCAGGTCGATCTTCAGCACGGCAAGGTCCGTTTCCGGATCACTGCCGATGACCCGGGCGAGGGTTTCGCGGCCATCCTTCAGCGCCACCACGATCTGCTCGGCGTTGGCCGTCACGTGGTTGTTGGTCAGCAGGTAGCCTTCGGAGCTCATGATCACCGCTGAGCCGAGGCTCGACTCCATCCGCCTTTGCCTGGGCAGGTTGTCATTGAAGAAGCGCTGAAACAGCGGGTCCTTGGCCAGCGGGGGCTGCGGCTCGGTCTTTTCGATGACCTTGGTGGTATAGAGATTGGCCACTGCCGGTGCGGCGCCGGCCACTGCGTTGGCGTACGAATACGGGCCCTGCTGGGGGGCGGCAGCGCTCAGTGGCGCCTGCTGCAATCCGATGTCGTGCTCGCTGATGCCCACCAGTTGTGGGTAGCGCTGGATGATCAGCAGTGCTACGAGCAGGCCGACCAGCAACGGCCAGCCGAAGAAACGCAGGGCATTGAACATCGCACGGGGGTCCGGACAGAGTTGCGGGCGCTGGGAGCGGCCCTTAAGGTGGCGGCATTATACGAAGCTGCAACTGAAATGCAGCTCCATGCGTGCATCAATTGCAGGGCGTGCTCAGGTCGGCAACCGGCTGCAGCGCGGCCGCATCGACCAAGAAGAGGTTAGTCATGAGTGTTGCGCTCACCACACTGGTCCAGGAGACAGACCGTTATCTGGATGCCGGCAGGATCGCCGACTACTGCCCCAACGGCTTGCAGGTGGAGGGGCGGGCGCAGGTCGCGCGGATCGTCTCTGGCGTGACGGCCAGCCAGGCGCTGCTGGACGCTGCCGTCGAAGCGAAGGCGGACCTGGTCCTGGTGCATCATGGCTATTTCTGGAAAAACGAGGACGCGCGCATTGTCGGCATGAAGCAGCGGCGTTTGAAAACCCTGCTGGCCAACGAGATCAGTCTGCTGGCCTACCACCTGCCGCTGGACGTGCATCCCGAAGTCGGCAATAACGTTCGCCTGGGCGAGCTGCTGGGGCTGCGCATCGAGGGCGGGCTTGAGCCGGATAACCCGCGCTCGGTGGGGTTGGTGGGGTCGCTGGAGCATCCGCTGGCGCCTCGGCAATTCATGCGTCGCATAGAGGACGCGCTGGGACGCCAGCCGCTGATGGTCGAAGGCAAAGAGCCGATCCGGCGCGTCGCCTGGTGTACCGGCGGTGCGCAGGGCTACATCGACAAGGCCGTGGCTGCGGGCGTCGATGCTTACATCACCGGGGAGATATCCGAGCCTACCGCGCATATCGCCCGCGAAAACGGCTTGAGCTTCTTCGCTGCTGGTCATCATGCCACCGAGCGCTATGGGGTCCAGGCGCTGGGCGATTACCTTGCCCGCCGGTTCGGTATCGAGCATCGTTTCATCGACTGTCCCAATCCGGCCTGATGCCGTGCCGATGGCGGTCCGGCGGGGTGCACTGCAGGACCCGTACAGGACGGCGACTCGGTATAAATCTATAGCTTTTAGGTCTAATAAGTCGCCTGATTAGAATGGAAGCTCGTGTTAGAGTTGCGCCCAATTTACGGCCGGCCGGCCGTCCACCTGCCTAATCGTGAGTAGCCATGGTCGACAAACTGACGCATCTGAAACAGCTGGAGGCGGAAAGCATCCATATCATCCGCGAGGTTGCCGCAGAGTTCGGCAACCCGGTGATGCTTTATTCCATTGGCAAGGATTCGGCCGTGATGCTGCATCTGGCGCGCAAGGCCTTTTTCCCGGGCAAGCTGCCGTTTCCGGTGCTGCACGTCGATACCCGCTGGAAATTCCAGGAGATGTACAGCTTCCGCACCAAGATGGTCGTGGAAATGGGGCTCGAGCTGATCACCCACATCAATCCCGACGGTGTGGCGCAGGACATGAATCCCTTCACCTATGGCAGTGCCAAGCACACCGACGTGATGAAGACCGAGGGCCTCAAGCAGGCGCTGGACAAGTACGGTTTCGACGCAGCCTTCGGTGGAGCGCGGCGCGACGAGGAAAAATCCCGCGCCAAGGAGCGCGTCTATTCCTTCCGCGACAGCAAGCACCGCTGGGATCCGAAGAACCAGCGCCCCGAGCTGTGGAACCTGTACAACGGCAAGGTCAAGAAGGGCGAGTCGATCCGCGTATTCCCACTCTCCAACTGGACCGAGCTGGACATCTGGCAGTACATCTACCTTGAGCAAATCCCGATCGTGCCGCTGTACTTCGCCGCCGAGCGGGAGGTGGTCGAGCTCAACGGAACGCTGGTCATGATCGATGACGAGCGCATCCTCGAGCACCTGACGCCGGAACAGAAGGCTGGCATCCACAAGAAGATGGTGCGCTTCCGTACGCTCGGCTGCTATCCGCTGACGGGGGCCGTCGAGTCCACCGCAACCAGCTTGCCGGAAATCATTCAGGAGATGCTCCTGACCCGTACGTCGGAGCGTCAGGGCCGAGTCATCGATCACGATGCCACCGGATCGATGGAAGAAAAGAAACGCCAGGGCTACTTCTAAGGATCTCGCATCATGTCGCACCAATCCGAACTGATCAGCGAGGACATCCTCGCCTACCTGGCCCAGCACGAGCGCAAGGAGCTGCTGCGCTTCCTTACCTGCGGCAATGTCGACGACGGCAAGAGCACGCTGATCGGCCGCCTGCTGCACGATTCCAAGATGATCTACGAGGATCACCTCGAGGCCATTACCCGCGACTCGAAGAAGGTCGGCACCACCGGCGAGGATGTCGACCTGGCGCTGCTGGTCGACGGCCTGCAGGCCGAGCGGGAGCAGGGCATCACCATCGATGTGGCGTACCGTTATTTCTCCACCGCCAAGCGCAAGTTCATCATTGCCGACACCCCCGGCCATGAGCAGTACACCCGCAACATGGCGACCGGTGCGTCCACCTGCGACCTGGCGATCATCCTCGTCGACGCCCGTTACGGCGTGCAGACCCAGACCAAGCGCCACAGCTTCATTACCTCGTTGCTGGGCATCAAGCACATCGTCGTGGCCATCAACAAGATGGACCTGATGAACTTCGATCAGGAGGTCTTCGAGCGCATTCGTGCCGACTACCTGGCTTTCGCCGACCGCATCGAACTGAAGCCGTCTTCGCTGCACTTCGTGCCGATGTCCGCCCTGAAGGGCGACAACGTGGTCAATCGCAGCGAGCGCGCACCCTGGTACGACGGGCAGTCGCTGATGGAAATCCTCGAGAGCGTCGAGATCGCTGGCGACCGCAACTTCGACGACCTGCGCTTCCCGGTGCAGTACGTCAACCGCCCCAACCTCAATTTCCGCGGCTTCGCCGGCACCCTGGCCAGCGGCATCGTACGCAAGGGCGACGAAATCGCAGTGCTGCCATCCGGCAAGATCAGCCGCGTGAAATCCATCGTCACCTTCGATGGCGAGCTGGAGCAGGCAACGCCGGGCGAAGCCATTACCCTGACGCTGGAAGACGAGATCGATGTCTCCCGCGGCGACATGCTGGTGCATGCTGACAGCCGTCCGCGTATCGCCGACAGCTTCGACGCGATGCTGGTATGGATGGGCGAAGAGCCGATGCTGCCGGGCAAGAAGTACGACATCAAGCGCGCCACCAGCTACGTGCCGGGCTCGATCGCCAGCATTGCCCATCGGGTCGACGTAAACAGCCTGGAGCAGGGGGCTGCGAGCAGTTTGCAGCTCAATGAGATCGGCAAGGTCAAGGTTGCCCTGGACGCGCCGATCGCGCTGGACGGCTACGCACAGAACCGCACCACGGGTGCTTTCATCGTCATCGATCGGCTTACCAACGGCACCGTCGGTGCCGGCATGATCATCGCCGAGCCGGTTGCCCAGGGCGCGGGCGGGCATCATGGTGCCCTGGCGCATGTGTCCACTGAAGAGCGCGCGACCCGCTTCGGTCAGCAGCCGGCTACCGTGCTGTTCACCGGACTGTCCGGTGCTGGTAAGAGCACCCTGGCGTACGCGGTCGAGCGCAAGCTGTTCGACATGGGCCGTGCTGTCTACGTGCTGGATGGTCAGAACCTGCGCCACGACCTGAACAAGGGCCTGCCACAGGATCGCGCCGGGCGTACCGAAAACTGGCGTCGTGCCGCTCATGTGGCACGTCAGTTCAACGAAGCCGGCCTGCTCACCCTGGCCGCCTTCGTCGCACCCGATGCCGAAGGCCGCGAGCAGGCCAAGGCGTTGATCGGCGATGAGCGCCTGATCACCGTGTACGTCCAGGCATCCCCACAGGCATGCCGTCAGCGTGACCCGCAGGGTCTGTGCGCTGCCGGCGGGGATAATATTCCGGGCGAGTCCTTTCCCTATGACGTGCCGCTGAGTGCGGATCTGCTGGTCGATAGCGAAACGTCGACGGTGGAAGAGGGAGCCAGGCAGGTGATCGATCTGCTGCGTAAGCGCGGCCTTATCTGATCGATGAGGCAAAGCAAAACGCCCTGCAAATGCAGGGCGTTTTTGTGTGCGCTGAGTGCCTTGAGCAGGGAGGTCGCCGAAGGACTACAGCCAACCGCAATGCTAGGGCTACGGTCGGCCTTAGCGCACCACGTACCTGAGAATTTCCACGACCTGATCCGTGGTGGTCGCCCAGGCCATGGCGGCCGCATCGACTTCCTTCAGCGGATGCACGATGTCTTCGCCATGCAGCGTCACGTAGGGCTTGCCCAGTGCCGCACAATAGCCGGCATCGAACGCGGCATTCCACTGCTTGTACTTGTCGCCGAAGCGCACTACGACCAGGTCCGCGTTCTGGATCAGGGTCTTGGTACGGATCGCGTTGACCTTGGACGACTTGTGGTCGCGCCAGAAGGCGTTGGGCTCGGCGCCGAGACAATCACCGGCGGCATCGCTGGCGTCATGATCGGTTACGGCGGAAGTGAAGGTCACGTCCAGCTCGGCTGCGGCAGCGCCACGCTTGATCTCGTCGCGCCAGTCGGTGTGGATTTCGCCGGACAGGTAAACGGTAAAGCTCATGAATCCTCCTGATGTTTGGGTGTCTGCGCTGCCTCTTTGGCAAAGAGGGGGATGCTAGCCCAGCGACATACCTGTGGGCCAGATGATGCGGTGAAAACACGCCGATTCGTAGGAGCGAGCTTGCTCGCGAACACAGCCAGGTCGATGCCAATCCTGATAGTACGGGGGCTTGGTGTCCTCAGGGTTTTGCAAGATTGGCGTGCATAGTCGGGCGCGGAGCGTAACCAAAAAACAAAGTCCCACCGGTAAGGGTGGGCTTTCAATGGCCGTTCAGGCGGTGCGTAATTGTGGAAGTTTCACCACCCTAAAGCACTAGCGCGCATCGCGTTCAGGGGACGCCGACACGCTCGATATGTTCGAGCAAGGCCGGGTTGTCGATGCTCGCTCGCAAGGACAGGTCGACCATCCAGGGCAGCAGCAACTCATCGATCTGGTTTTCCAGTACCAGCAATTGCGCAAAGGTCAGCCCATGTCCTTCCATCGTCAAGTCGATACGGCAGCATCTGGATTATCTGCATGCCAATCCATCGAAGCGTGGGCTTGTAAGCGCCGTTATTGATTGGCCGTGGTCGTTATTTCACCGTTGGGTCAGGCGCGGGATATATCCCGCCGATTGGGCCGGCGCCAAGGACGAGGCGAACGGCATCTCGCGACGTCGAGTGACGTCGGGCGGGTGAAACCCGCCGAGCGCGGTGAGCATCCATTTCCTGGTTGGCGTTGGGCATATCCGTAAAAACAAAACCCCGCCGGTAAGGGCGGGGTTTTGTGTGGCCGATCAGGTGATGTGTAACCGCGCGGGTTTCACCCGCCCTGCAGGGCTACGTAGGGGAAGCGATCCGCCGTACCGCGGTAATCCATCCTACGAATCGACCCGCCTTACCGCGTTGGTTGATTAGCTAGCAGGGCAACCGCTTGGTGCAAGGTTATCATCAGCAACTTGGCCACCCGCAATTGCGCAGGACCAAGAGCCGTTTTCACTTCTGGACCAAGTAATGGATGCTCCTTTAACGCGAGCAGAGACGTTTCCGTTGAGCAGGCCAACAATCGAGGCTTCACCGGTATCAGCATCAATTGTAAGTGTTACTGCTTCTGAGGTTACGTCGTTGCCGTCTGTGTCAGTGGAGGTGGCTCCGTCGAAAATATCGGAAGTTGTATATCCAATATCTGCAAGGGTTAATGCTGTTCCTGCAGCGTTCAGGCCGCCACGAGTGTTAATTGCATCCTCTACCCCAGTTTTCAGGGAGGAAAGTTCGCCTACCCCGCGTGCTACTTGGGAACGGCCAACATAATTCTGATATTGCGGTATCGCCACCGCAGCCAAAATACCAATGATCGCCACCACGATCATCAATTCAATCAGGGTAAAACCCTTCTGCATCTGAGCTTTCATTTTGAATCTCCTTGACTGTTAAGGCGTTGGGCCTGGTGGTGATAAAGCAGTTGGCGTGCCAGTTAGCTTCTGCCCTGCGTGGCGTCGCCAGGAATGAGAGGTGTATCAACTATTGTCGCCTTGGCGGTATTTATGTGAAGCGATAGAGGTCCTCTGTCCTTGGGGGGCAGCCATCGAGTACGGGGTCTTGCTCGTTGATGACCGATCTCTGCCTGGTTCTTTACGGCGAAATGTGACCAATAGCGTCACCTGGTACTGACTTTGTTTGCAGGTGCCAGCAACTGCGCTATAAGGCGGGCACAGATTGGAACGAGGCCGCCATGAGCGAGAATACTTCCCTATCCGGGCTGGCACGGCAGATGGTCGGGGCTGGTGTGCTGGACGAAAAAACAGCTCAGCAGGCCCAGGCTCAGGCCATTCGCAGTAAAAGCCCCTTTGTCACCTATGTCGTGCAGAACAGGCTGGCCAAAGGCCGCGTCATAGCCGAGCTTGCATCCGAGCAGTTCGGTGTCGCATTGCTGGACCTTGCTGCGCTGGACAAGGAGTCGCTGCCCAGGGAGTTGATCAGCGAGAAGTTGGCGAAACAGCATCGGGTGCTGCCGCTTTCCAAACGCGGCACCAAGCTCTATGTCGCCATTTCCGATCCTGCGAACCACCAGTCGATTGCTGATATCCAGTTCAGCACAGGGCTTTCGATCGAACCGATTCTGGTGGAAGACGACAAGCTCGGCGAAGCCATCGACAAACTGTACGACAACGGTACGACCGGGCTTGAGGATTTGGGTGAAGTCGACCTGGACGGGGTGGACGTCGAATCCGTGACCGATGATGGGCGGGCGGATGAGCCGGGAGAGGCTGTCGATGACGCTCCGGTCGTCCGCTTCGTCAATAAAATGCTGCTCGACGCCATTCGTGGTGGCTCATCTGATCTTCATTTCGAGCCTTACGAGAAAGTTTACCGTGTTCGGCTGCGTACCGACGGCATCCTGCATGAAGTGGCGCGCCCGCCGGTTCAGCTGGCGCCGCGGATCTCGGCGCGCTTGAAGGTCATGGCCGGCCTGGATATTTCCGAGCGGCGCAAACCGCAGGACGGCCGGATCAAGATGAAGCTGTCCAAGGCCAAGGCCATCGACTTTCGCGTCAATACTCTGCCCACCCTGTGGGGCGAGAAGATCGTGATGCGGATTCTCGATCCGTCCAGCGCCCAGATGGGCATCGATGCGCTGGGCTATGAGGCGGATCAGAAGGAGCTATATATGAATGCCCTGCGTCAGCCGCAGGGCATGATTCTGGTGACCGGACCGACCGGTTCCGGCAAGACGGTTTCCCTGTATACCGGCCTGAATATCCTCAACACGGTCGATGTGAATATTTCCACGGCCGAAGATCCGGTGGAGATCAATCTGGAGGGCATCAATCAGGTCAACGTCAATCCACGCCAGGGCATGGACTTCGCCCAGGCGCTGCGTTCCTTCCTGCGCCAGGACCCGGACATCATCATGGTGGGCGAGATCCGCGACCTGGAAACTGCCGAAATCGCCATCAAGGCCGCGCAAACCGGGCATATGGTGATGTCGACGTTGCACACCAACAGCGCAGCCGAAACGCTTACCCGCCTGCGCAACATGGGTGTGCCTGCCTTCAACATCGCCACATCGGTGAACCTGATCATTGCGCAGCGATTGGCGCGCAAGCTGTGTAGCAACTGCAAGAAGGAAGTCGATGTGCCTCGTGACGCGCTTGTGCGCGAAGGCTTTCCGGAACAGTCGATCGGTACGTTCAAGATTTACGGCCCGGTTGGATGCGATAGCTGCAAGGGTGGGTACAAGGGGCGTGTTGGTATTTATGAAGTGGTTAAAAACACGCCTGCATTGCAGCGGATTATCATGGAGGACGGAAACTCCATTGATATTTCCGTCCAGATGCGCAAGGACGGCTTCAACGACCTGCGAACCTCGGCGCTGATGAAGGCCATGCAGGGCGTTACCAGTCTCGAAGAAGTCAACCGGGTCACCAAGGATTAAGCATGGCGCAGAAAGCGATCAGAACCAGTGTGTTCGCCTGGGAGGGCATCGACCGCAAAGGTAGCAAGGTCAGGGGCGAGCTGAGTGGGACTAGCCCGGCACTGGTGAAGGCGCAGCTGCGCAAGCAGGGGATCAATCCGCAGAAAGTGCGCAAGAAGTCCACCTCGCTTTTTGGTGGGGGGAAAAAGATCAAGCCGATGGACATCGCGTTGTTCACTCGGCAGATGGCTACGATGATGAAGGCTGGCGTGCCGTTGCTGCAGTCGTTCGACATCATCGGCGAAGGGTTCGACAATCCGGACATGCGCAAGCTGGTGGACGACCTGAAGCAGGAGGTCGCGGCAGGTAACAGCTTTGCGGCGGCCTTGCGCAAGAAGCCGCAGTATTTCGATGATCTGTATTGCAACCTGGTGGATTCCGGTGAGCAGTCCGGTGCGTTGGAAACCCTGCTCGATCGCGTGGCGACCTACAAGGAGAAGACCGAGGCGCTGAAGGCCAAGATCAAGAAGGCGATGAACTACCCTATTGCGGTAGTGCTGGTGGCGGTCATCGTTTCGGCCATTCTGTTGATCAAGGTGGTGCCGCAGTTTCAGGAGGTCTTCGCCAACTTCGGGGCTGAATTGCCGGCGTTCACCATGATGGTGATTGGCCTGTCGGAAGCACTGCAGGAATGGTGGTTCATGGTTCTGGCTGGGCTGCTGGCCGCCGCTTTTGCTTTCAAGGAGGCGCACAGGCGCTCCGAGAAATTCCGCAACTGGTTCGACCGTCTGCTGCTGAAGGTGCCTATTGTCGGCGATATTCTCTACAAGTCGTCGGTTGCCCGCTTTGCGCGTACCTTGTCCACGACCTTTGCCGCAGGTGTGCCGCTGGTGGACGCCCTGGATTCGGTCGCGGGTGCGACGGGTAACGTGGTCTTCCGTAGCGCGACGATGAAGGTCAAGAATGATGTGTCGACCGGTATGCAGCTGAACTTTTCCATGCGAACAACCGGGACCTTTCCGAGCATGGCGGTGCAGATGACCGCCATCGGCGAGGAGTCTGGCTCGCTTGACGAGATGCTGGCCAAGGTCGCGACCTTCTACGAAGACGAGGTCGACAATATGGTCGATAGCCTGACAAGCCTGATGGAGCCGATGATCATGGCGGTATTGGGCGTCCTGGTGGGTGGCCTGATCATTGCTATGTACCTGCCGATCTTTCAACTGGGTGCCGTCGTCTAAACATGATTCTGATCGATTATCTGGCCAGCCACGTGCTGGCCTTTGTTTTGTGTGTTGGCGTGCTTGGCTTGCTGGTCGGCAGCTTCCTCAACGTGGTGATCTATCGCCTGCCTGTCATGATGCAGCGCGACTGGCGCATGCAGGCGCGTGAGTACCTTGAGTACCCCCCGGAGCCTGTCGGCGAGCGCTTCGATCTGCTGCTGCCGAGCTCGCGCTGCCCTCACTGCGGTCATGGGATCCGTTCCTGGGAAAACATCCCTGTGCTCAGTTGGTTGGCCCTGCGCGGTAAATGTTCGTCCTGCCGAGCGCCGATCAGTTGCCGCTATCCGTTGCTGGAGCTGGCGTGTGGTCTGCTGTCGGGCTATGTAGCCTGGCATTTCGGCTTTTCCTGGCAGGCGGGCGCGATGCTGCTGCTGACCTGGGGGTTGCTGGCGATGAGCATGATCGACGTCGATCATCAGCTGCTGCCTGACTCGCTCGTGTTGCCCTTGTTGTGGCTGGGGCTCATTTCGAGCAGCTTCGATTTGTTTGTTTCCCTCGAGGATGCGCTTTGGGGAGCGGTCGCGGGGTATTTGAGCCTTTGGTCGGTTTACTGGCTGTTCAAGCTGGTGACCGGCAAGGAGGGCATGGGCTACGGCGACTTCAAGTTGCTGGCGATGCTGGGAGCCTGGGGAGGCTGGCAGGTGCTGCCTCTTACCATTCTGCTGTCGTCGGTGGTCGGCGCCGTGCTCGGCAGCATCCTTCTGAGGGTGCAGCGCGCAGACAGCGGCACGCCTATTCCGTTTGGACCTTATCTGGCTATCGCGGGATGGATTGCAATGCTCTGGGGCGACTGGATTACTGAAAGCTATCTGCAATTCGCTCGCTTCTGATCCGTCTGTGTGAGCCGTCCTGGGTAGACGACGTTAGCGCCTGTCATGAAATCGGTCAGGACTTGCGCTGCGCTCGGTGAGTGGGTACTACTGCGCGTCCTATTTTTACCTGGGTGTGACTGACGATGAAGCCCTGGATTCTCGGGTTGACGGGAGGTATCGGCAGCGGCAAGAGCGCGGTGGCGAATCATTTCGCCAGCCTCGGTGTGCATACGGTCGATGCTGATCAGGCCGCGCGCTGGGTGGTTGAGCCGGGGCGGCCAGCCCTGTCGCAAATCGTCCAGCGATTCGGGGACGGTATTCTGCTGCCGAGTGGTGAGTTGAACCGCGCAGCTCTGCGGCAGCGAATATTTGGCGAGCCGTCCCAGCGGCAGTGGCTCGAGCAGCTCCTGCATCCCCTGATTCGCGCCGAAGTTTCGCGTCATCTCGCCTTGGCCGAATCGCCCTATGCCATCATGGTTTCACCGCTGCTGGTCGAGTCCGGACAGTATCGACAGGTGGATCGGGTATTGGTCGTGGACGTTCCTGAAGCGATTCAGATAGCGCGCACCGTGGTTCGTGATCAGGCGAGCGAAGAGCAGGTGCGTGCCATTCTCAAGGTCCAGGCTGATCGCGCGGAGCGTCTGCGGCATGCCGACGATGTGCTGCTGAACGATCGCGACCTGTCCTGGCTCGAATCGGAAGTCGAACGCCTGCATCATTTTTATCTCGGATTGAAAGGAGGTCGGGAATGACTGCGACCGTGGTTGAGTGTCCCACTTGTGGTGCGCCGGTGGAGTGGGGTGTGCAAAGCCCCAGCCGGCCGTTTTGTTCCGAGCGCTGCAAGCTCATCGATCTGGGGGCTTGGGCTTCGGAAGAACATGCCATTCCAGGTAACGAGCTCGAGGACGAGCTTTTCTCGGGTGACCTGCCTTCGCGCGAACATTGATCATCGCGACGTGCGCCAGCTTCTACTTTTCGTCCTTTCAGGGTGCCTGCAGATAACGGCTCTGATTGAAGCTTTCCAGCCAGTCCGGATAGAACACCACAAGCGCCGTTACTGCGGTGCCATTGATGAACGCTTCAGGAAACATCACCAGCCACACGTAGCCCGCAAAATCCTCCAGCCAGGGTGGCATCGGGAAGCGACCGTCGAGCAACAGTATGCCCAGTGAGGCCAGGATGCATGCCAGTGCCGCTATCGCTGCCGGGAAGAAGCCGGCGAAGAAGATGTAGACGAACAGGTTGCGCGGTTGCGCGCGCTCTACCAGCCTGGCGCACGTCACGGTTACCGTTACCGGGATCAGCACCAGTAGCACGCCGTTGATGCCGAGCGCGGCCAGGTGTTGATGGCCGGTCAGCGTAAGGCCGAGCTGGGCGGTCAGTGCTGCAATGATTGCCAGTGGCCAATCCAGCAACAGGGTGACGGCGGTCAGGCCGATGAAGTGGAAGGAAAGGCCGGAGTCGAAGTCGCGCCGCACCAGCCAGAGTAAAAAAATGGCCAGCATTGCGCCGAATAGCAGGTGCTGTCGGCGTGTATCGCTGAACAGTTCGACCCATGGTGCGCGCCATGCGGCCCATAGCAGCGCGCATGAGTAGATCAGCCAGCCGGCGAACAGGCTCGATGGGGCAAGCAGATGGGCGGCAATCATGCTGGTCTTCCTGTGTTTCGAATCGGTTGTACGCTGCCCTTGCCTGACGCGCCTGCGTCTCGGCAGCGATCAGGGCGCTGGGTTCGGTTGTTCCTTGTGGATTGCTTCGATACCTTCCACGATCTCGTTGGACAGTTTTATCGATGCGCTGCCCAGATTGGATTCGAGTTGTTCCAGTGATGTGGCACCGATGATGTTACTGGTGACGAAGGGCTGGGCCGTGACGTAGGCGAGAGCCATCTGCGCCGGATCCAGGCCGTATTCACGAGCGAGCGCGACGTACTTCGAACAGGCTGTTTGCGCCTGGGGGTTGCTGTAGCGAGCAAACCGCTCGAACAGGGTTATGCGGGCGTCCGCTGGTCGTGCCCCGTTTTCATATTTGCCGCTCAGCATGCCGAATGCGAGTGGCGAATAGGCGAGCAGGCCGCATTGTTCGCGCATGCTGATTTCAGCCAGGCCTATCTCGTAGCTGCGGTTGAGCAGGTTGTAAGGATTCTGAATCGAAACCGCGCGTGGCCAGCCGCGCGATTCGGCCAGCTGCAGGTACTTCATCGCGCCCCAGGGGGTTTCGTTGGACAAGCCTATGTGCCGGATCCTGCCGGCCTTGACTTCCCTGTCGAGCGCCTCGAGAACATCTTCCAGTGGGGTGAAATCCGAGTCCTGATGGCGGTAGCCCAGTTGGCCGAAGAAGTTGGTGTTGCGTTCGGGCCAGTGCAGTTGATAGAGGTCGATCCAGTCGCTTCGAAGGCGGCGAAGACTGTCGTCCAGCGCCGAGCGGATATGTTCACGGTTGAATTTCAGGTTGCCATCGCGGATGTGGCCGATGCCATTTCCGGGGCCGGCAATCTTGGTTGCGACGATCCAGTCGGCCCGGTTGCCGCGCGCTTTGAAATAGTTGCCGATATAGCGCTCGGTGGTCGCGTAGGTTTCCGGCCGCGGCGGGACTGGATACATTTCCGCGGTATCTATGAAGTTGACGCTGGCTGCCTGGGCTCTGTCGATCTGGGCAAAGGCGTCGGCCTCTGTATTCTGTTCTCCCCAGGTCATGGTGCCCAGGCAGAGCGAGCTCACCATCATGTCGGTGCGGCCTAACGGGCGGCGTTCCATGGAAATTCCTCTTGAAAGTCGAAGCGTCGGGTATCGAAAGCTTATCGGAGATGCGGCGGTCGTTGCTCGTGTGAGTTGCCGCATGCCTCAAGGTGCCGGGCGCATGCCATGTGTGAGGTCGTAAGGCGATCGGCTGGTGCTGGCAAGCTGTCGGGCGGGTTTGATCTACGGATGCGCGCCAGGGATAAATGTCGGTTGCTATTTTTCTGGTAATCAGGATAATTCCGCAGCCTGTCGCCGGGGATGCCTAGCCTGTCGACGCAAGCCAAAGGTAGGGGATGCCTAGCCTACCGAATCACTGCCGTAGCGGACGCGCTGACCCGAGCCCCCGATAGCGTCTGTTTCCGGCTGCCCTGGTCTTGCCAGGGCGAGCACCATTCAGTAAGATTCGCCGTCTTATTTTCAGGGCGGCCCCTGAGGCTATAACGAATGAAGACATTTACTGCTAAACCGGAAACCGTCAAGCGCGACTGGTTCGTCGTCGACGCTGCCGGCCAGACCCTGGGTCGTCTGGCAACCGAAATCGCTAGCCGCCTGCGTGGCAAGCACAAGCCGGAATACACCCCTCACGTCGATACCGGCGATTACATCGTCGTGATCAATGCCGAGCAAGTGCGTGTTACCGGTGCCAAGACCACCGACAAGATATACTACTCCCACTCCGGTTTCCCGGGTGGCATCAAGTCGATCAGCTTCGAAAAGCTGATCGCCAAGGCGCCAGAGCGTGTGATCGAGACCGCGGTCAAGGGTATGCTGCCCAAGAACCCGCTGGGTCGCGACATGTACCGTAAGCTGAAGGTGTACAAGGGTGCCGGCCATCCGCACACCGCTCAGCAGCCCCAAGAACTGAAGATTTAACGGAATAGTTCATTATGTCGGCGACTCAAAACTACGGCACTGGCCGTCGCAAGACTGCAACCGCGCGCGTCTTCCTGCGCCCGGGCACTGGCAAGATCTCCATCAACAACCGTGAACTGGACAACTTCTTCGGTCGCGAAACTGCCCGCATGGTGGTTCGTCAGCCGCTCGAGCTGACCCAGACTGTCGAGAAGTTCGACATTTACGTCACCGTTCTCGGTGGTGGTGTCAGTGGTCAGGCTGGTGCAATTCGTCACGGTATCACTCGCGCTCTGATCTCGTATGACGAGACCCTGCGTAGCCCGCTGCGCAAGGCAGGCTTCGTCACTCGCGATGCTCGTGAAGTGGAGCGCAAGAAGGTTGGTCTGCGCAAAGCGCGCAAGCGCCCGCAGTACTCCAAGCGCTGATTCACGCTTGCAAAGAAGCGCCCAGTTTCGGTTCGAACTGGGCGTTTTTTTTGCTCGAGAATGGTGGTGCGACAGCTTGTCGCGCGCTGGAAGGCCCGGTTTTCAAGGGCTTGGGCCGGTTTGTCACAGGCTATTACCTTGTCAGCAGCAGGTCTTTTCTTTACCATTTGGCGAATTTTTTTTGCGGCCCAAATTTTCGTGGTACATGCCTGCCTAGTGCAGGCCATAAGAAGCTGATGGGAGACGACTGAATGAGCAATGACGGCGTGAATGCTGGCCGGCGTCGCTTCCTTGTGGCCGCCACTTCGGTGGTGGGTGCTGCAGGAGCGGTGGGTGCCGCGGTCCCGTTCGTGGGATCGTGGTTCCCGAGTGCCAAGGCCAAGGCAGCCGGTGCACCGGTAAAGGTGAATATCAGCAAGATCGAACCGGGGCAGCAGATGGTTGCCGAATGGCGCGGTCAGCCGGTGTTTATCGTGCGTCGTACCGATGAGATCCTCGGGAATCTGGAGAAGGTGGCCCCTCAGGTAGCCGACCCGGAGTCCAAGGCTTCGGTGCAACCGACCTATGTCGATCCCAAGACCCGCTCCATCAAGCCCGAGCTGCTGGTGATCGTCGGTCTGTGTACTCACCTGGGGTGTGCTCCGTCCTTCCGTCCGGAAGTCGCCGCGGCTGACCTGGGTGCAGATTGGCTGGGCGGCTACTTCTGCCCTTGCCACGGCTCCAAATATGACCTGGCAGGCCGCGTCTACAAGTCGCAGCCTGCTCCCTTGAACCTGCCGGTGCCCCCGCACTCGTACGAGACCGATAATGTGATCATCATCGGTGTGGACCAGGAGAACGCCTGATGAGCAAGTTCATGGAATGGGTCGATGCGCGCTTCCCCGCGACCAAGATGTGGGAAGACCATCTGGCCAAGTATTACGCTCCGAAGAACTTCAACGTTCTGTATTTCTTCGGTTCTCTGGCACTGCTGGTGCTGGTCAACCAGATCCTGACCGGTATCTGGCTGACGATGAGCTTCGAGCCGTCGGCCGAGGGCGCCTTCGCGTCCGTCGAGTACATCATGCGCGACGTGGAGTACGGCTGGATCATTCGCTACCTGCACTCCACCGGTGCTTCGGCATTCTTCGTGGTGGTCTATCTGCACATGTTCCGCGGGCTGCTCTACGGTTCCTACCAGAAGCCGCGTGAGCTGGTGTGGATCTTCGGCATGATGATCTACCTGGCGCTGATGGCTGAAGCCTTCATGGGCTATCTGCTGCCGTGGGGGCAGATGTCCTACTGGGGTGCCCAGGTGATCATCTCCCTGTTCGGTGCGATTCCGGTCATCGGCGATGACCTGACGCAGTGGATTCGTGGTGACTACCTGATCTCGGGCATTACCCTGAACCGCTTCTTCGCTTTGCATGTGATTGCCCTGCCGATCGTCATTCTCGGGTTGGTGGTGTTGCACATCCTGGCGTTGCACGAAGTGGGTTCGAACAACCCGATGGGCGTGGATATCAAGAAGGTCAAGGATGAGGCCGGCGTGCCGCTCGATGGTATTCCGTTCCATCCTTACTACACCGTCAAAGACATCGTCGGCGTTGTAGTCTTCCTGTTCGTCTTCTGTGCAGTCGTGTTCTTCTTCCCGGAAATGGGCGGCTATTTCCTCGAGAAGCCAAACTTCGAAGTGGCGAACGCCTTCAAGACTCCGGAACACATTGCGCCGGTTTGGTACTTCACGCCGTTCTACGCGATCCTGCGCGCCGTACCGGACAAGCTCCTTGGCGTCATCGCGATGGGTGCTGCGATCGCCGTACTGTTCGTACTGCCCTGGCTCGACCGGAGCCCGGTCAAGTCCATGAAGTACAAGGGCTGGATGAGCAAGGTCGCGCTGCTGGCCTTCTGTGTCGCCTTCGTCATCCTCGGCGTGCTGGGTGTCCTGTCGCCGACACCGGAACGTACGCTGTTGTCGCGTATCTGTACGGCTATATATTTCGGCTACTTCATCCTGATGCCGTTCTATACCAAGCTCGAGAAGACCAAAGTGGTTCCGCAAAGGGTGGCTGGCTGATGAAAAAGCAATTCGCTGCATTGATTTTCGCGATTCTGCCGGTCTTTGCCTTCGCTGCCGGCACTGGGGTGCACCTTGACGAGGTCGATATCGACCTGACCGACAAGACCGCCATGCAGGATGGTCTGAAGACCTTTGCCAACTACTGCATGGGTTGTCACAGCGCCCAATACCAGCGCTATGAGCGTGTCGCCACGGATCTCGGGATTCCCGAGGAAGTCATGTTGGATAATGTCGTCTTCAGTGATGCGAAGATCGGCGACCACATGCAGATCGGCATGAAGCCGGCCGATGCCAAGGTCTGGTTCGGTGCCGCTCCGCCAGATCTGACGCTGGTGGCTCGTGTGCGTGGTAATGACTGGCTGTATACCTACATGCGCAGCTTTTACGAGGACCCGGCTCGCCCCTACGGCGTGAACAACACGGTGTTCCCGAACGTCGGTATGCCACACGTCCTGGCGCCGCTGCAGGGGCGTCGAGTGCTTGGTTGCAAGCAGGTCCAGGTGGTCGAGGACGGTCGCAAGCTGTTCGATCCGCTGACCGGCACGCCGATCACCGAGGAAGCCTGTGACCAGATGGTGGTCGAGCCGGGTACCGGCACCCTGACCGAGGCAGAGTACGACGAGAAGATCAGGAACCTGGTGACCTTCCTCGCCTACTCGGCCAACCCGGTCAAGCTGGAGAGCCAGCGTATCGGTACGTACGTGCTGTTGTTCCTGGCGGTCTTCTTCGTGTTCGCCTACCTGCTCAAGCGTGAGTACTGGAAAGACGTCCACTAAGCGCTCTGCCGTCATCGCTGTATCCTGCGCGCGCCCAATGGGCGCGCGTGTTTTTTCTGCCTTCATATAAATGAGTGAGGAAGGACCTATGGCTGCAACCAACCGGTTGGGCTGCTACTCCGATCCCGCCGACCACTATTCCCATCGTGTCCGTCTTGTCCTCTCCGAGAAAAACGTGAGCGTCGATATTCTCGATGTCGAGTCAGGGCAGTGTCCGGTCAAGTTGGCCGAAGTGAATCCATATGCCAGTGTGCCGACATTGGTGGATCGTGATCTCGCCCTGTATGAGACTGGCGTGATACTGGAATATCTGGAAGAGCGCTATCCGCACCCGCCACTGCTGCCGGTCTATCCCGTAGCCCGAGCCAACACGCGACTGCTCGTGCACCGCATTCAGCGAGACTGGTGTTCCCTGGTCGATCGCATCCTCGACTCTCGAGCAGCCGAAACTCAGCGCGCATTGGCTCGCAAGGAGCTTCGCGAGAGTCTGACGGGGGTCTCCCCCATTTTCGCCGAGAAGCCTTATTTCATGAGTGACGAGATCAGTCTCGTCGACTGTTGCCTGTTGCCTATCCTCTGGCGTTTGCCCAGACTCGGAATCGAGTTGCCGCGAGCGGCCAAGCCGTTGCTCGACTACATGGAGCGCAATTTCGCCCGCGAGGCCTTCCAGGCCAGTCTTTCTGCCGTCGAGCGCAATATGCGCTGAGAGAGGATGCCGTCATGAATTCGAGTCGCCCCTATCTGGTAAGAGCGCTTTACGAATGGATCGTTGATAACGATTGCACGCCACACCTTCTGGTCAATGTGGATTATCCGGGGGTGCGGGTACCAGCCGGCTTCGCCAGCGATGGCCAGATCGTACTGAACGTTGCGCCGAGCGCTGTTCGGCATCTGCATATGGATAACGAAGTGATCAGTTTCGAAGGGCGCTTCGGTGGTGTTGCCCATTCGCTCAACGTGCCGTCTGCTGCGGTCATGGCCATTTATGCCAGGGAGAACGGCCAGGGCATGGTCTTCGAGATCGAGCCCACTCCGCCAGACGATGAGACGCCTGGCGATCAAGGGGGCGCCGGAGATGAAGGTGCGCCTCGCCCCGGCGGCCGACCAAGCCTGAAGGTCGTCAAGTAAGCGGTTGTGGAGCCCAGTGCAGCCGCCTGGGCATCCGGTGGTTATGCTTCAGTCGATATATTCGAACAGTTTGACGATTCGCTGGACCCCGGATACGCCCTGAACGAGGTTGGTGGCGCGGTCGCCTTCCTGCCGGGTCACCAGGCCAAGCAGATAAACGATGCCGTTTTCGGTGATGATCTTGATCCTCGAGCCGGGCACGCTATTGTCGGCCAGCATCTGGGCCTTGATCTTGGTGGTCAGCCAGGAGTCGTTGCTGCGCGCCAGTGCAGACGATGGCTGCAGGATCTGCAATTCGTTATGTACGCGTTTGACCCGCTGTACATTGCTGGCGGCCTGCTCGGCCAGTTGTTTCAGTTCGGCGCGGGGTGTTTGCCCTGCAAGCAGGACGACGCCGTTGTAGCTGGCAACGACAATATGTGACGCCTGGTCGAGGTCGGGGTGGGCTTTGGCGATATTCACCGAAGCCTTGGTTTCGATCAGCGAGTCGTCGATCTTGCTGCCAATGGTGCGGGTGCCGCGGTTGTCGGCAATGGGGTCGTCGCGGGTGGCGGTCAGCACAGAGCTGCAGCCGCTGACGGCAAGGCAGAGTCCTAGCGCGATGGCGCGCACGTGGAACCGGTTCATTCCTCACTCCCGAACAGTTGGTTGTCGATCAGGTCGCACAGGCAGTGAATGGTCAGCAAGTGGACCTCCTGGATGCGCGCCGTTACCTTGGCGGGTACGCGAATCTCAACATCCTCCGGCAGCAGTAGCGAGGCCATGCCGCCTCCGTCCCGTCCAGTCAGTGCTACTACAAGCATTTCGCGGTCATGAGCCGCCTGGATGGCCTGGATGACGTTGGCAGAGTTGCCGCTGGTGGAAATGGCGAGCAATACGTCGCCAGGTTGCCCCAGTGCGCGAATCTGCTTGGAAAATACTTCGTTGTAGCTGTAGTCATTGGCGATCGAGGTGATCGTCGAGCTGTCGGTCGTCAGGGCGATGGCCGGCAGGCTCGGGCGTTCGCGCTCGAAGCGGTTGAGCAGCTCCGAAGAGAAATGCTGAGCATCGCCGGCCGAGCCACCGTTGCCGCAGGTGAGAATCTTGCCTTCGCTGAGCAGGGTATTGACCATGACTTGGCCGGCTTGTTCGATACTCGGTGCCAGCACATCCATGGCCTGCTTCTTGGTGTCGATGCTGGCCTGGAAAAGCTGGCGGATACGGGTTTGCATGTCCATCGATGGTTGACCTTCAAGGTGGCGTGCGGGTCCGGGAGTCGCTCGGACGATTCGCTTGCGGTTCGCTAGGGCTGAGCGGCCTGGCGCAGCGGGCTGCGTGATGGGTCGTCAGCTGTCAAAGGCGTTGCGGATCCAGTTCAGGCCCTGTGTCTGTGCGGTTGGCGCGATGGCAACCACGTCGAAGCGGCAAGGGTTTCGGGCCCAGCGGCTTTCCTTTTGCAAAAACAGCTGGGCAGCCTTGATCAGCTTCTGTTGCTTGCGCGTATCGACGCTTTCCAGAGCGCCGCCCCAGGCGGCATGGCGCCTGTAGCGGACTTCGACAAATACTACTGTATCGCCGTCAAGCATGACCAGATCAAGCTCGCCGCTACGGCAGGACCAGTTGCGCTCGAGCAGGCGCAGGCCTCTGTCGCAGAGATGGCGCAGGGCAAGCGTTTCGGCAGAGCGTCCGCTGCTCTGGGCTTCGCTCATTGTTGTGCGTCGTTCAGTCGCTCGACCTCGCCGTCACGAAACTGCGCCCAGGGCAGTTGGCGCTCGATGCGCTGATCAGGCTTCAGTCTGAGGGTCCCGGACAGTCCGTCGATTTGGGTGTCCGGGAGGGCCAGGAGTTGATTCAGTCGTGGTGCGAGCAAATATGCATCGGCGCCCATCGCATAGAGTCTGCCGAGACTGCCGCCTGCCTGTGGCCACTTCTGCTCGACTTCCTGACGCAGTGGCAACTGGTCGTCCAGCAACCAGGGGGTTTCGGCAAAGCGGATGCCCTCGAGATCCAGATACTGCGTGCGGTCGTGACTGGCTGCGTGCAGGTGGGAGGTCGCGTAGATCGGCAGGTCGCCAGCGTACTGGAAGATTAGGGTGGGTCTGACCTGCTGGGCTTGTTGCGGGGTGGCAGCGAGGAAGATGAAGTCCACGTCCTGGCGGCGGGTGGGTTGGCTGGCGGTCGGGGTATCGATGGAGCTGCTTACGCGCTGCGCACGGTCTTCGCTGTTGCGCAGTTGCAGAAGGTCGGCGATCTGGTTGGCCAGTTGCACCGGCTCGGCCAGTGGTTCGGCCGCGACCAGTGTTCCACCAGCTTCCTGCCAGCTCTGGCGGAATGCATCGAGAATCCGGTTGCCCCAGTCGCCACGCGGTGCCAGGGCGATCGCCCGGCGGTGCCCATCGGACCATGCGCGTCGGGCGACTTCCCGCGCTTCGTCTTCTGCTGCGAGACCGAACTGGAACAGTTGCGGGGGCGTTTGTTGTCCGGCATCGCTGTAGTTCAGCGCCAGTGTGGTGATTGGCAACTGGTCGCGCTCGGCGAGCTGGCGAACCAGGTCCTTCTCCAGTGGGCCCACCACTAGCTGTACGCCAGCTGCCTTGGCCTGACGGTAGAACTCATCGATGGAACTCATATGGGTGCTGTCGAACAGTTCGATCCGCAGCTCCTGGCCTGCTCGCTGGGCGTGCAGATGGGCAGCGAGAAAGCCATCCCGTAGAGCGCGGGCGACATTTGCCAGTTGGCCATCCATGGGCAGCAGGAGCGCTACGTGGGTCAGTGGCTGGTCAGCCAGTTCGCGAAGCTTCTGCAGTGCATTTGGCAACTGTTGTGCGGCAGGGTGTTGCGGATTTTGCGCGACCCAGTCGTCGATGGCTCGTTGCTGCTGGGCGACGGTGCCGGCGCGCTTTACCGACAGGGCAAGGGCCTGCCAGCCAGCCAGATCGGTGTCCGTGGCGCCCTGCAGTTGCTTTTCGGGTAGCGTCGAAAGCAGTTTCCAGATCGTTTCATGGTTCTCTTGTGCTTGCTGGCCGCTGAGCAGTGGGGCGGTAAAAACCCGTTCACGTGCCGCCGCTGCTGGTTTGCCATTGGCTTCCAGGGCTTGGGCTCGTGCCAGTTGGCTGCGCACCTGCTGCTCGACCGGCAATTCGGCAAGGCGTTCGAATGCTGGATGCTGGAAGGCCTGCTCTGCCTTCTCTGGTGCATTGTCGGCCAGGGCGATTTCTGCCTGTAGTGTCAGTGCGAATATTTGCTGTGCTGGCTTGAGCGCTTCCAGTCGGACTTTCTGCAGGATGTCACGTGCGTGTGCGGCGTTGCCCTGCTGCAGGCTTTGGTCCGCTGCAGCCAGGCGCAGCTGGGCGGCTTTCTCGGGGTCACTCTGGTCGGCCTCCTGCAGCAGTTGCTGAGTGGAAGCCTGCGGGGTGCGAGGCAATTCGCCCAGGGTCGAAGAGGGTGAGCTGGAGCAGGCCACGAGTGCGGCGGTAAGGCAGAGAAGGAGAAGTGGGCGTAAGCAGGCCATTGTTTGATCGTTCCTGGATGCACTGGCAAGTTGGCTGATTGTACCGAAGCGCCGAAGCGGCCGCGATGTCGCGGCGGAGAATCGGGCTACAATGCGCATTTCCGTGACTGAGGTAAGCCCTGTGACTGCCAGTGATGGTATGAATTCCGGAGTGGGTACGCTTTATGTCGTTGCCACGCCTATTGGCAATCTGGAAGACATCAGCGCTCGCGCCCTGCGGGTGCTGCGCGAGGTGTCGCTCATTGCGGCAGAAGATACCCGGCACTCGTCCCGCCTGCTGGCGCACTTCGGTATCCAGACGCCATTGGCGGCCTGCCATGAGCACAACGAGCGCGATGAGGGAGGGCGGTTCATCGGGCGGTTGCTCGCCGGGGACGATGTGGCGCTGATCTCGGACGCGGGTACGCCGCTGATTTCTGATCCTGGCTACCATCTGGTTCGCCAGGCGCGGGCGGCCGGGGTTGCTGTGGTGCCGGTTCCGGGGGCGTGCGCATTGATCGCTGCGTTGTCGGCAGCGGGCCTGCCATCGGATCGATTTATCTTCGAAGGTTTTCTGCCTGCCAAGGCTGGCGCTCGTCGCGCACGTCTGGAAGTACTGAAGGAGGAGCCTCGTACGCTGATTTTCTATGAGGCCCCGCATCGCATTCTCGAGTCGTTATGCGATTTCGAGACGGTTTTTGGCGAAGAGCGCAATGCGGTGCTCGGGCGTGAGTTGACCAAGACGTTCGAGACGCTGAAAGGGCTGCCGTTGGGCCGGTTGCGTACCTGGGTCGAGGCGGACAGCAATCAGCAGCGCGGCGAGTGCGTGCTGCTGGTGGAGGGGTGGCAGGCTCCGGTGGATGAGGATGCGGTGAGCGCCGATGCGCTTCGCGTGCTGGATCTGCTCCTGGCGGAGATGCCGTTGAAGCGGGCCGCCGCCATAGCGGCCGAGATCACCGGGGTTCGCAAGAATCTGCTATATCAGTCTGCCCTGGAGCGCAGATAGCGGAAGAAGGCGCCCAGGCGCTGCCGCGCTTGCGGCGGAGCTCCTGCGGCGATACTCTGGCGTCCGGAGAGTCGATCGGACAGTCGCTGTCTCTTTTTGTTCCAACAAGAAGGGAGGGAGGAAAGTCCGGGCTCCATAGGGCGAAGTGCCAGGTAACGCCTGGGAGGCGTGAGCCTACGGAAAGTGCCACAGAAAATAACCGCCTAAGCGCTTCGGTGCCGGTAAGGGTGAAAAGGTGCGGTAAGAGCGCACCGCACGGCTGGCAACAGTCCGTGGCTAGGTAAACCCCACTTGGAGCAAGACCAAATAGGGATCCATTGGCGTGGCCCGCGCTGGATCCGGGTAGGTTGCTAGAGGCAGTCAGTGATGGCTGTCGTAGAGGAATGGCTGTCCTCGACAGAACCCGGCTTACAGATCGACTCTCCTCCTTTCCTGTTTCCTTTCGTCGCCGACGATTTTAATTCCGAAAGATTCTTGCTCTTAACAAAGCACATTAACTTTGTTGAGTAGGTTTCTGTTTGCTCTGAATGTCTTTTTGAGATTTTCCCGCGGCTCTGCTTCAAACCCTTCGCAGCATCGCTAAATTCCCGCCCTGTAAGGCTTTTCCCGTCCGGCTCGCCTTGACGGTGAGGCGGCGGCGTTTCTATAGTGCGCACGAGTGGTGGGAAGTGGGGAAAAGTGGGTAAATATGGGTATGGATAGCTAATTCAGAGGAAGCGCAGCCGTGTTTCGCGGAGCTAACGCCATCAGTCTCGACGCCAAAGGCCGGCTAGCCATGCCCAGCCGGTATCGCGACGAGCTGAGTTCCCGTGGCGATGGCCAACTGATCATCACGATCGATGCCGTGGATCGTTGCCTGTGCATTTATCCCTTGCCGGAGTGGGAGCTGATCGAAGCCAAGCTCCGCGAGCTGCCTTCGTTGCGCGAAGAAGCCCGTCGTCTGCAGCGCCTGCTGATTGGTAATGCCGTTGACCTGGAGATGGATGGCAGCGGTCGTGTGGTTGTCCCGCCGCGTCTGCGTGAATATGCCCGGCTGGACAAGCGCGCAATGCTGGTAGGGCAGCTCAACAAGTTTCAACTGTGGAATGAGGACGACTGGAACGCGATTTCCGACGCGGACCTGGCGGCCATCAAGCAACCCGGCGGTCTGCCGGAAGAACTACGTGACCTAATCCTGTGAACCAGATCAGCAGCCTGCGACATATCACCGTGTTGCTCGACGAAGCCGTCGCGGCGCTTACAGTGCGTCCGGACGGTCGCTACCTGGATGGCACCTTTGGCCGGGGCGGCCATAGCCGGCTTCTGCTGCAGCAGCTCGGGCCTGATGGCCTATTGCTAGGGTTCGACAAGGACCCGTTAGCCATCGCTACGGGGCAAGCACTGGCGGCCGAGGACGGCCGCTTTGTCGTTGTGCAGAGAAGTTTTGCCGAGCTCGGCGAGGAAGTGGCGCAGCGTGGCTGGGTCGGGTCTGTCAGCGGTGTCCTGCTGGATCTGGGCGTTTCGTCGCCGCAGCTGGATGATCCTGAGCGTGGCTTCAGTTTCCTCAATGACGGTCCGCTGGACATGCGTATGGACCCCAGTCGCGGAGTCAGCGCAGCCGAATGGATTGCCAGTGCCGCCGAAGACGAGATCGCCCGGGTATTCAAGGACTACGGTGAGGAGCGCTTTGCCAAGCGCATGGCGCGTGCCGTGGTGCAGCGCCGTGCAGTGTCGCCCTTCGAGCGCACCGCCGACCTGGCCAAGGTGCTGACCGAGGCCAATCCTGCCTGGGAGAAGGGCAAGAACCCTGCGACTCGCGCTTTCCAGGGCCTGCGTATCCATATCAACAATGAGCTGGGCGATCTGGAGCGCGGCCTCGATGCAGCACTGGACGCCCTGGAGGTTGGCGGCCGCCTGGTCGTCATCAGCTTCCACTCGCTGGAAGACCGTATCGTCAAGCAGTTCATGCGTCGGCACGCCAAGGGCGAGGCGGACAAGCTGCCACGCGACTTGCCGATCATCCCGAAGGCTTTCGAGCCTCGTCTGAAGTTGCTCGGCAAGCCGCAATACGCTTCCGAGGCCGAGGTGAAAGCCAATCCACGGTCACGCAGCGCAGTCATGCGCGTAGCGGAGAAGCTGCGGTGAGCCGCGTGCTGCGTTCCATGCCAAGCGGCAGCCTGCTGATGCTTGTGCTGTTCGTCGGCGTTTTGCTGTCGGCGATCGCGGTCGCCTATTGTGCGCACTGGAACCGGCAATTGCTCAATGAGCTCTATGGCGAGCTCAGCGTGCGCGACAAGGCCCAGGCCGAATGGGGACGCCTGATCCTCGAGCAAAGTACCTGGACCGCGCATAGTCGCATCGAGACGCTGGCGACCGAACAGCTGCGCATGCATATTCCTGCTGCAGCAGATGTCAGGCTGGTGAAGCCATGACCCTGCAGGGCGCGCTCTATCCGTGGCGTTTTCGCATCGTGCTGGCGCTGCTGGCGTTGTTGGTAGGCGCCATTGTCTGGCGCATCGTCGATCTCCAGGTCATGGACCAGGGCTTCCTCAAGGGGCAGGGCGATGCACGCAGTGTTCGGCACATCCCCATTCCTGCCCACCGCGGGCTGATCACCGATCGCAACGGTGAGCCGCTTGCTGTGAGCACGCCGGTCACCACGCTTTGGGGCAATCCGAAGGAGCTGCAGGCTGCGCGCGCTCGCTGGCCTGAGCTGGCCAGGGCGCTGGGTCAGGATGCAGCCAGCCTGAGCGAGCGGCTGCAATCGCAAGCGTCGCGCGAGTTCACGTATCTGGTACGCGGGCTGACTCCGGAACAGGGCCAGGAAGTGCTCGATCTCAAGATTCCGGGCGTCTACGCCCAGGAAGAGTTCCGCCGCTTCTACCCCGCTGGCGAGGTCGCAGCCCATGTGGTCGGCTTCACCGACATCGATGACCGGGGGCGCGAAGGCATGGAGCTCGCTTATGACGAGTGGCTGGCCGGCGTGCCTGGCAAGCGGCAGGTGCTCAAGGACCGTCGTGGACGGCTGATCAAGGACGTGCAGGTAGTGAAGAATGCCAAGGCCGGCAAGGCCATGGCCTTGTCGATTGATCTTCGTCTGCAGTACCTGGCCCACAGCGAACTGCGCAACGTGGTCCATGAATACGGTGCCAAGGCTGCGAGTCTGGTCATGATCGACGTCAAGACCGGCGAGATCCTGGCGATGGCCAACCAGCCGACCTACAACCCGAACAACCGCCGCAATCTTCAGCCGGCGGCCATGCGCAATCGCGCCATGATCGATGTCTTCGAGCCTGGCTCGACGGTCAAGCCTTTCAGCATCGCAGCGGCATTGGGGACCGGCAAGTACCAGCCGGATTCGGTCGTCAATACCTTGCCCGGCTGGATGCGCATCGGTCGCTATACCATCCGCGACGTATCCCGCGGCGGGCTGCTGACGCTGACCGGCATTCTGATGAAGTCGAGCAACGTCGGCATCAGCAAGATCGCTCTGGATATCGGTGCCGAACCGGTCTACGCGGTGATGCAGCAGGCTGGCTTCGGCCAGGACACCGGGCTTGGCTTTCCCGGCGAGCGCGTCGGCAATCTGCCCAACCATCGCAAGTGGCGGGACGCCGAGACCGCGTCCTTGGCTTACGGTTATGGCCTGTCGGTCACTGCGGTTCAGCTGGCGCATGCTTATGCGGTGCTGGGTAACCAGGGGATCAATGTCCCGCTTTCGCTGCTGCGCCTTGACCGGGCACAGGATGGCGTGCAGGTCATCGACAGGCAGATTTCCGGCACCGTGCTGCAGATGCTGCGGGCCGTCGTGGAAGAGGACGGTGGCGGTGGTGCGCGGGCCAAGGTTCCGGGCTACCACGTCGGCGGCAAGAGCGGTACGGCAAAGAAGATTTCTGGCACGGGCGGCTACACCAAGGACGCTTATCGTTCGTTCTTTGCCGGCGTCGCTCCGCTTTCCAATCCGCGGATCGCGGCAGTGGTCGTTGTGGACGAACCGAGCAAGGGGCAGTACTACGGCGGCTTGGTAGCGGCCCCGGTCTTCGGCAACGTCATGGCGCGTGCGCTACGCCTGATGAACGTCGCACCGGACAACCTGCCGCCACCTGCGGAGTTGCAGACGGCGGAAGCGACCAAAGGCAAGGGAGGGCGTATCTGATGCCGATGCCATTGAACCACCTGCTGCCTCAGGCAGGCAGTGACGTACTTATCCGCGAGCTGACGCTCGACAGCCGCAAGGTTCGTGGCGGAGACCTGTTTCTGGCAGTTCCCGGCTTGCAGCACGACGGTCGTGATCATGTGGCCGACGCCGTAGCGCGCGGCGCAGCGGCGGTGGCTTATGAAAGCGAGGGCCTCGACGCTCCACTGGCTGGCAACGCCGTTATGGTCCCGGTGCAGCATCTGGCCAGCCAGCTGTCTGCAATCGCCGGGCGATTTTATGGCGAGCCAAGCCGCAGCCTGCGTGTGATCGGCGTCACCGGCACCAACGGCAAGACCAGCGTCAGTCAGTTGGTCGCCCAGGCGCTCGACCGGCTTGGCGAACCCTGCGGCATCATCGGCACGCTGGGTACCGGTTTCCATGGTCAGCTGGAGCTTGGTCGCCATACCACGCCGGACGCGATCGGCGTGCAGGCTACATTGGCCAACCTCAAGCAGGAGGGCGCCCGGGCGGTGGCCCTGGAAGTCTCCTCCCATGGTCTGGAACAGGGCCGGGTCGCCGCGCTGGATTTCGATGTCGCCGTATTCACCAACCTGTCGCGCGATCATCTCGACTACCACGGCACCATGGAGGCCTACGGTGCGGCCAAGGCGCGTCTGTTCGATGTTCCCGGCCTGAGCTGCCGGGTGATCAATCTCGACGATGCCTTCGGTCGTGTACTGGCCGGCGAAGAGCGCGAGTCGCGGCTGATCACCTACAGCCTGGAAGACCCCTCGGCCTATCTGTACTGCGCCGAAGCCCGGCTCGACGACGATGGCATTCACGCGCGCCTGATTACGCCGCAAGGCGAACGTTCGATGCGCAGTCCACTGCTCGGACGCTTCAACGTCAGCAACGTATTGGCCGCCGTCGGTGCCTTGCTCGGCATGGACTATCCGCTTGATGAAATCCTCGCCGTACTGCCCGAGCTCGAGGGGCCGGTCGGCCGCATGCAGCGCTTGGGCGGCGGCGATCATCCGCTGATCGTCGTCGACTACGCGCATACACCCGACGCGCTGGAGAAGGTCCTCTCTGCGCTGCGCCCGCACACACGCGGCAGGCTGCTCTGCCTGTTCGGTTGCGGTGGTGATCGTGATACCGGCAAGCGTCCGCTGATGGCCGAGGTTGCGCAGCGTCTGGCTGATGCAGTCCTGGTCACTGATGACAACCCACGCAACGAGGCGCCGGAACACATTCTCGACGATATCCGGGCGGGGTTCTCCAATCCCGACGCGGTGATCTTCATGCACGGTCGCGCCCAGGCGATTGCCAGCCTCGTCGCGGCAGCGCAAGGCGACGACGTGGTGCTGCTCGCGGGCAAGGGTCATGAGAACTATCAGGAGATTCGTGGCGAGCGTTTGCCGTTCTCCGATATCGAGCAAGCCTCTGCCGCGCTGTCTGTCTGGGAGGAGCCCCATGCTTGAAGCGATGCGCCTGAGCGAGCTGCAGCTGCCGTTGTCCGGTCGCCTGGTAGGCGCCGATGCCAGCTTCTCGGCGGTCAGTACCGACAGCCGGGCGATCCAGCCGGGCCAGCTGTTCATCGCGCTGACCGGGCCGCGTTTCGATGGGCACGCATATCTGGCCGACGTGGCAGGCAAGGGTGCCGTGGCGGCGCTCGTCGAGCGCGAAGTGGAAGGTACGCCCCTGCCGCAACTGGTGGTCGCCGATACCCGCCTGGCGCTGGGTCGCCTGGGCGCGCTCAATCGTGACGCCTTCAGTGGGCCGCTCGCCGCCATCACCGGCTCCAGCGGCAAGACCAGCGTGAAGGAAATGCTCGCGAGCATTCTGCGCAGTGCCCACGGGCAGAGCGCCGTGCTGGCGACCCGCGGCAATCTCAACAACGACCTCGGTGCGCCACTGACGCTGCTGGAGCTGAGTGCCGGACACCGCAGTGCCGTCATCGAGCTGGGTGCTTCACGTCTGGGCGAGATCGCCTACACGGTCAGTCTGGTGCGCCCGGACGTCAGCCTGATCACCAACGCCGGAACCGCCCATGTCGGAGAGTTCGGTGGCCCGGACAGGATTGTCGAGGCCAAGGGTGAAATTCTCGATGGGCTGAGCGCAAGCGGCATCGCGGTGCTTAATCGCGACGACAAGGCCTTCGCGGTCTGGGCCGAGCGTGCGGCAGGCAAGCGCATCGTCTCCTTTGGCCTGGTCGACCCGCTCGCGGACTTCTCGGCTGGCTCGATCGCCTACGACCCGCGCGGCTGCCCGAATTTCGTGCTGACCGGCCCGCTGGGCAATCTCCGCATTCAGCTCAATCTGCTGGGACGTCACAACGTCGCCAATGCCCTCGCGGCTGCCGCGGCAGCCCACGCGCTGGGGATCGAAGCCGATGCCGTGGCCGCGGGACTGCAGAGTCTGCAACCGGTCAAGGGACGCGCCGTGGCGCAGATGCTGGCCAATGGTGTACGCCTGATCGACGACAGCTACAACGCCAACCCGGCTTCGATCTGCGCCGCGATCGACGTGCTGGCCAGCTTCGCCGGCCGTACCGTCCTCGTGCTTGGCGACATGGGCGAACTGGGCGACTGGGCCGAACCGGGCCACCGGGAAGTCGGCGCCTATGCCGTGGGCAAGGTCGACACCCTCTACGCCGTCGGGCCGCTCATGGCCCATGCGGTTGATGCTTTTGGCCCGGCCGCTCGGCATTTCGCCGATCAGGCCAGCCTCATAGACAGCCTGCGCGCCGAGCAGGGCAGCGGTACCACCATTCTGATCAAGGGCTCACGCAGCGCGGCGATGGATAAAGTCGTCGATGCGCTGGCTGGGCCATCCATGGAGAAACACTGATGCTGCTGCTGCTCGCTGAGTATCTGCAACAGTTCCACAAAGGCTTCGCAGTCTTCCAGTACCTGTCGCTGCGCGGGATTCTTGGCGTGCTCACCGCTCTGGTGCTGTCGCTGTGGATGGGACCGTGGCTGATCCGTACGCTGCAATTGCGTCAGATCGGCCAGGCGGTGCGTACCGATGGTCCGCAATCGCACCTGTCCAAATCGGGCACTCCGACCATGGGCGGAGCGCTGATCCTCAGCGCCATCGGTATCAGCACGCTGCTCTGGGCGGACCTGTCCAACCGCTATGTCTGGGTGGTACTGGCGGTGACCCTGCTGTTCGGCGCGATCGGCTGGGTCGATGACTATCGCAAGGTGATCGAGAAGAATTCCCGCGGCCTGCCGAGCCGCTGGAAATATTTCTGGCAATCGGTGTTCGGCCTCGGCGCCGCAGTCTTCCTCTATATGACTGCGCAGACGCCGGTGGAAACCACGCTGATCCTGCCGTTGCTGAAGAACATCGAGATCCCCCTGGGGATCGGCTTCGTGGTGTTGACCTACTTCGTCATCGTCGGCTCGAGCAATGCGGTCAACCTTACCGACGGCCTCGATGGACTGGCGATCATGCCGACCGTCATGGTCGGCGGCGGCCTGGGTATCTTCTGCTACCTCTCCGGCAACATGAACTTCGCCGAGTACCTGCTGATCCCCTATATCCCCGGCGCGGGTGAGCTGATCGTGTTCTGCGGCGCGCTGATCGGCGCTGGCCTTGGCTTTCTCTGGTTCAACACCTATCCGGCGCAGGTCTTCATGGGCGATGTCGGCGCGCTGGCGCTGGGCGCGGCGCTGGGCACCATCGCGGTAATCGTCCGCCAGGAAGTGGTGCTGTTCATCATGGGGGGCGTGTTCGTGATGGAAACCCTGTCGGTGATGATCCAGGTTGCCAGCTTCAAGCTGACTGGCAAGCGCGTGTTCCGCATGGCGCCGATCCACCACCACTTCGAACTCAAGGGCTGGCCCGAACCCCGGGTGATCGTGCGCTTCTGGATCATCACCGTGATCCTGGTGCTCATCGGCCTTGCCACCCTGAAACTGAGGTAACCCCGAGTGCTAATCGCTTCCGACCAGTTCCGCATCGTTGTCGGCCTCGGCAAGAGCGGCATGTCCCTGGTACGCCACCTGGCGCGCCGTGGCCTGCCGTTCGCGGTCGCCGATACCCGTGCGAACCCGCCGGAACTGGCCACGCTCAGGGCCGAGTATCCAGGTGTACAGGTGCGTTGCGGCGAACTGGACGTGGATTTTCTCTGCACCGCCAGTGAGTTGCTGGTGAGCCCCGGACTGGCGGTCAGCACTCCAGCCTTGCAGGAAGCCGCGGCCCGTGGCGTCAAGCTGTCTGGCGACATCGAGCTGTTCGCCCGCGAAGCCAAGGCGCCGATCATCGCCATCACCGGGTCCAATGCCAAGAGCACCGTGACCACGCTGGTCGGCGAGATGGCTGCTGCAGCCGGGCGCAAGGTGGCGGTAGGCGGCAATCTCGGTACGCCGGCCCTCGACCTGCTTGCCGATGACATCGAGCTTTACGTGCTGGAGCTGTCCAGCTTCCAGCTGGAGACCACCGAGCAGCTCAACGCCGAGGTGGCGACCTGCCTGAACATCAGCGAAGACCACATGGACCGCTACAGCGGGCTGCCGGCCTATCACCAGGCCAAGCACCGGATCTTCCGTGGCGCGCGCCAGGTGGTGGTCAATCGTGATGACCGGCTCAGCCGGCCGCTGGTGGGCGAGGATGTGCCGACCTGGACCTTCGGTCTGGGCAAGCCCGACTTCAAGGGCTTCGGCCTGTTCGAGGAGAACGGCGAGAAGTACCTGGCGTTCCAGTTCGATGCGCTGATGCCCGTTCGTGATCTCAAGATGCGCGGTGCGCACAATCAGTCCAATGCGCTGGCTGCGCTGGCGCTGGGGCATGCGGTCGGGTTGCCGTTCGAGCCGATGCTGGCGACGCTGCGTCAATTTGCCGGTTTGCCGCATCGTTGCCAGTGGGTTGGCCTGCGTGGCGAAGTCAGCTACTACGACGACTCCAAGGCCACCAACGTCGGTGCGGCGCTGGCCGCGATCGAAGGGCTGGGTGCGGATATCGATGGCAAGCTGGTGCTGATCGCCGGCGGTGATGGCAAGGGCGCGGACTTCTCCGGGCTGCGTGCGCCCGTCGCGCGTTACTGTCGTGCCGTGATTCTGCTCGGGCGCGATGCGCAGCTGCTGGCCGATGCCCTGGTCGACGCTGCGCCGCTGGTCCGGGTGGCAACTCTGGAGGAGGCCGTGCAGCGCGCCTCCGAGTTCAGCGTGGCGGGCGATGCAGTACTGCTCTCGCCAGCCTGTGCCAGCCTGGACATGTTCAGGAACTTCGAAGAGCGCGGTCGCCTCTTCGCTGCAGCGGTGGAGGCGCTCGACTGATGCTCGCCTTCCTGCGCCACGCACCTTCGCCCCTGTTCGGCCGCCGCGGCCTGGACCTGGACTTTCCCATGCTCGCCGGCTGCCTGGCGCTGCTCGGTCTTGGCCTGGTGATGATCACGTCGGCCTCATCCGAAGTGGCGGCGGTCAACTCCGGCAACCCGCTGTACCACATGATCCGTCATCTGATTTATGTCGCGCTGGGCCTGGGTGCAGGCATCGCGATGCTGCTGGTACCGCTGTCGGCCTGGCAGCGGCTGGACTGGGTGCTGCTGCTGGCGGCGTTCGGCCTGCTGATCCTGGTGCTGCTGCCAGGCGTCGGCCGGGAAGTGAACGGCTCGATGCGCTGGATCGGTTTCGGCGCATTCAACGTTCAGCCGTCCGAACTGGCGAAGGTGTTCGTGGTGATCTACCTGGCCGGTTACCTGGTTCGTCGGCAGGAAGAAGTTCGCGAAAGCATGTGGGGGTTCGCCAAGCCATTCCTGGTGCTGCTGCCGATGGCGTTCCTGCTGTTGCTTGAGCCTGACTTCGGCGCCACGGTTGTTATGATGGGCGCTGCGGTCGCGATGCTGTTTCTTGGCGGCGTAGGCATGATTCGCTTCAGCCTGCTGGTGATCGCCGCAGTGGGGGCGGTGGTGGTGCTGGTGCAGACCCAGGAGTACCGCCTGCAGCGTCTGATCACCTTCACCGATCCCTGGGCGGACCAGTATGGCGCCGGCTACCAGCTGACCCAGGCGCTGATCGCCTTCGGGCGTGGCGAATGGTTCGGTGTCGGCTTGGGTAACAGTGTGCAGAAGCAGTTCTACCTGCCCGAAGCGCATACCGACTTCGTCTTCTCGGTGCTGGCCGAGGAGCTGGGCATGGTGGGCGCGCTGGCAACCATCGCCCTGTTCGCCTTTGTGGGTGTTCGTGCGCTCTATATCGGCCTCTGGGCAGAGAAGGCCCGGCAGTTCTTCGCCGCCTACGTGGCATGGGGGCTGGCCTTCCTCTGGCTGGGTCAGTTCCTGATCAATGTCGGCGTGAACGTCGGCCTGCTGCCGACCAAGGGGCTGACGCTGCCTTTCCTCAGTTATGGCGGCAGCTCGCTGGTCGTTACCTGTGCAAGCATGGCGCTGCTGCTGCGCATCGAATGGGAAAGCCGCACCGTGCTCGGCAGCGAGGACACCGAGTTCGACGAGGCCGACTTCGCCGAGCCGCCGACCAAGGAGGTCGCCCATGGCCGCTAATGTGCTGATCATGGCCGGCGGCACCGGCGGCCACGTATTCCCCGCGCTGGCCTGCGCTCGTGAATTCCAGGCACGCGGTTACGTCGTGCACTGGCTCGGCACGCCGCGCGGCATCGAAAACGAACTGGTGCCGGCGGCTGGCCTGCCGCTGCACCTGATTCAGGTCAGCGGTCTGCGCGGCAAGGGCGTCGCATCCCTGCTCAAGGCACCGCTGCAACTGATTCGTTCGCTGTTCCAGGCGCGGCGGCTCATGCGCGAGCTGCAGCCGGTATGCGTACTTGGCTTGGGCGGCTATGTGACCGGCCCCGGTGGCCTGGCAGCAAGACTCGCCGGTGTGCCGCTGATAATCCATGAACAGAACGCCGTCGCTGGCACTGCCAATCGTAGCCTGGCGCCGCTCTCGAGTCGTGTCTGCGAGGCCTTCCCGGACACCTTCAAGGCCAGCGGCAAGCGCCGCACCACCGGCAATCCGGTACGTGAAGAGCTGTTCCTCGAGACGCCACGCGACGCGCTGGTCCAGCGCCGTCCGCGCTTGCTGGTTCTGGGCGGCAGCCTGGGCGCCGAGCCGCTGAACAAACTGTTGCCTGCCGCGCTGGCGCAGGTTCCCGTGGAACTGCGGCCGGAGGTGTTCCATCAGGCCGGCAAGCAACACGCCGAAATCACCATGCAGCGCTATGCCGAGGCGGGCGTCGTGGCCGAGGTCGCCCCGTTTATCAAGGACATGGCGCGAGCTTATGCCTGGGCGGATCTGGTCATCTGCCGCGCCGGTGCGCTCACCGTCTGCGAGCTGGCCGCCGCGGGACTGCCTTCGTTCCTGGTGCCGTTGCCGCATGCGATCGACGACCACCAGACACGCAACGCCGAATATCTGGCGAAGGAGGGCGCTGCCGTCCTTCTGCCGCAAGCCAAGACTGATGCGGCCATGCTCGCCGCTCAGCTGACCGAGGTAATGATGCAGCCGGAAAAACTCAAGGCCATGGGGGCTACCGCACGCCGGCTGGCCCGGCCCGATGCCACCCGCAGCGTGGTCGATATCTGCCTGGAGGTGGCCCGTGGCTAAGTCGCCTGCCGCCGTGAAAGCCGAAGTCCGCCGCATGCGGCGTATCCGTCGTATCCATTTCGTCGGCATCGGCGGGGTCGGCATGTGCGGTATTGCCGAGGTGCTGCTCAACCTCGGTTACGAGGTTTCCGGCTCCGACCTCAAGGAGTCGGCCAGCACTGAGCGCCTGCAGAGCTTCGGTGCGCAGATCTTCATCGGCCATCAGGCCGGCAATGTCGCTGGTGCCGACGTGCTGGTGGTGTCCAGTGCCATCAACTCGGCCAATCCGGAAGTGGCTCTGGCGCTGGAGCAACGCATTCCAGTCGTCCCGCGCGCCGAGATGCTCGCCGAGCTGATGCGCTATCGGCACGGCATCGCCGTCGCGGGTACCCATGGCAAGACCACCACCACCAGCCTGCTCGCCTCGGTCTTCGCGGCCGGTGGGCTCGATCCGACCTTTGTCATCGGTGGTCGTCTGACCGCGGCAGGCACCAACGCACAGCTGGGCAGCAGTCGCTACCTGATCGCCGAGGCGGACGAGAGCGATGCCAGCTTCCTCCACCTGCAGCCGATGGTCGCGGTGGTGACCAATATCGACGCCGACCACATGAGCACCTATGGCGGCGATTTCGGCAAGCTGAAGAAAACCTTCGTCGAGTTCCTGCACAACCTGCCCTTCTATGGCCTGGCCGTGCTCTGCGTCGACGATCCGGTGGTGCGCGAGATCATCCCGCAGATCGGTCGCCCGACCACTACCTACGGCTTCAGCGAAGACGCCGATGTGCGCGCCATCAACGTTCGCCAGGAAGGCATGCGCACCCATTTCACCGTGTTGCGCGATGGCTGCGAGCCGCTGGACGTGTCGGTGAACATGCCCGGCAACCACAACGTGCTCAACGCCCTGGCGACCATCGCCATCGCCACGGACGAAGGCATCGATGACGAGGCCATCGTCCAGGGGTTGGCCGAGTTCGCTGGCGTCGGGCGCCGCTTTCAGGTCTATGGCGATCTTCCGGTCGAGGGCGGCAGCGTGATGCTGGTCGACGACTACGGTCACCATCCGCGCGAAGTCGCGGCGGTAATCAAGGCGGTACGCGGTGGTTGGCCGGAACGACGCCTGGTGATGGTCTATCAGCCGCATCGCTACAGCCGTACCCGCGACCTTTACGACGACTTCGTGCAGGTGCTGGGTGAATCCAATGTCCTGCTGCTGATGGAGGTCTACCCGGCTGGCGAAGAGCCGATTCCGGGGGCCGACAGCCGCCAGCTTTGCCACAGCATCCGTCAGCGCGGCCAGCTGGATCCGATCTATGTCGAACGCGGCGTCGAGCTGGCGCCACTGGTCAAGCCACTGCTGCGCGCGGGCGACATCCTGCTGTGCCAGGGCGCTGGCGATATCGGCGGACTGGCACCGCAACTGCTCAAGAGTCCCCTGTTTGGTGGCGATGCGGCCGCCGCGAGGAAAAGTAAATGATCAACCTGCATTCGACTCGCGATCCCGGCTCATTCGGTCGTGTCGCCGTGCTCTTCGGCGGCAAGAGTGCCGAGCGCGAAGTCTCCCTGAAATCCGGCGCGGCGGTGCTCGCTGCGTTGCAGGAGGCAGGTGTCGATGCGTTCGGCATCGACGCAGGCGATGACCTGTTGCAACGCCTGAGCAGCGAGCGGATCGATCGTGCCTTCATTGTCCTGCATGGCCGTGGTGGTGAGGATGGCAGCATGCAGGGTCTGCTGGAGTGCGCCGGTATTCCCTATACCGGCAGTGGCATCCTGGCGTCGGCGCTGGCCATGGACAAGCTGCGTACCAAGCAGGTCTGGCAGAGCCTGGGCCTGCCCACGCCGCGGCACGCGGTGTTGGCCAGCGAAGCCGACTGCGAGGCGGCGGCCGAGACACTGGGCTTCCCGCTGATCGTCAAGCCGGCCCATGAAGGTTCGAGCATCGGCATGGCCAAGGTCGGTGACCTTGCCGCGCTGATCGACGCCTGGCGTGCAGCCGGTACCTACGACGCGCAGGTACTGGTCGAACAGTGGATCCAGGGCCCGGAATTCACCGTTGCGGTGTTGCATGGCCAGGTGCTGCCACCGATTGGCCTGGGCACGCCGCACAGCTTCTACGACTACGACGCCAAGTACCTGGCCTCCGATACCCAGTACCGGATTCCCTGCGGTCTCGACAGCGTCCGGGAGCAGGAACTCAAGGTGCTGTCGGCCCGCGCCTGCGAAGCAGTCGGTATCCGTGGCTGGGCCCGGGTCGACGTGATGCAGGACGCCGATGGCAATTTCTGGCTGCTGGAAGTGAACACCGTACCGGGCATGACCGATCACAGCCTGGTACCGATGGCTGCACGGGCAGCGGGCCTGGACTTCCGGCAGTTGGTGCTGAGCATTCTCGATGACGACCTCGAGGCGAGGAGCTAGCCATGATCACCACGCTGCGCCATTCGCAACCCGGTAGCGGTCGCGCCACGCGCAAGCCGCTGCCGCGCGGTGCGAGTCGCCTGGTGGCGCCGCAGCCGCTGTCCCGGCGTCTGCCGCGGCCGAGTCTTGTGGGGCTCAAGCGTTTTGTCTGGCCGGTACTGCTGGTGGGCCTGGTGATCGGGCTCTACCAGTTGGGGCAGCTCCTGTTGCCCTATGCCGACCGGCCAATCGCCAAGGTCAGCGTGCAGGGTGAAATGGGCTACGTCAGCCGTGAGGCGGTGCAGCAGCGCATCGCGCCTTTCGTCGAACAGAGCTTCTTCAAGGTTGATCTGAACGGCATGCGTCACCAACTCGAACAGATGCCGTGGATCGCTCACGTCGAAGTTCGCCGCGTCTGGCCGGACCAGGTCGTGGTGCGCCTGGATGAGCAATTGCCGATTGCCCGCTGGGGGGGTGAAGCATTGCTTAACAATAAAGGTCAGGCTTTTGCGCCGGATGACCTAAGTCGATATGAACACTTGCCACATTTATATGGTCCGAAGCGGGCCCAACAGCGTGTCATGCAGCAATATCAGATGCTCAGCCAGATGCTGCGGCCGCTGGGATTCTCCATTGCCCGTCTCGAACTACGTGAGCGTGGGAGCTGGTTCCTGACCACCAGCCAGGGCGTCGAGTTGTTGCTGGGGCGGGATCAGGTTGTAGAAAAAATGCGTCGTTTCACTGCCATCTATCAAAAGGCACTGGAGCAGGAAAGCGAGAAAATCGCACGGATCGATCTGCGCTATGCGAACGGCCTGGCCGTTGCCTGGCATGAGCCGATCCCGACTGCGACGGATACGACCGTCGCCGTGAAGAATTGAGGAATGAAACACATGTCGAGCGTGCAAAGCGGCAAGATGATCGTCGGTCTGGACATCGGCACCTCCAAGGTGGTGGCGCTGGTGGGTGAAGTGACCGCCGACGGCGAGATGGAAATTGTAGGGATCGGTACTCATCCCTCGCGTGGGTTGAAGAAGGGCGTGGTGGTCAACATCGAATCCACTGTGCAATCGATCCAGCGCGCCATTGAAGAAGCCCAACTGATGGCCGGCTGCCGCATCCATTCGGCCTTCGTCGGCCTGGCTGGCAACCATATCCGTAGCCTGAATTCCCACGGCATCGTGGCGATCCGTGACCGCGAGGTCAGCACTGCCGACCTGGAGCGTGTGCTCGATGCTGCACAGGCCGTGGCAATCCCGGCAGACCAGCGCGTATTGCATACGCTGCCACAGGATTACGTGATCGATAACCAGGAGGGCGTCCGCGAGCCGCTGGGCATGTCCGGTGTGCGCCTGGAGGCCAAGGTGCACGTGGTCACCTGTGCGGTGAACGCCGCGCAGAACGTCGAGAAGTGCGTGCGCCGCTGCGGTCTCGAGGTGGACGACATCATCCTCGAGCAGCTGGCTTCGGCTCATGCCGTGCTGACCGACGATGAGAAGGAGCTGGGCGTGTGCCTGGTGGACATCGGCGGTGGCACCACCGACATCTGCATCTTTACCGAGGGTGCGATTCGCCACACCGCAGTCATCCCGATCGCCGGCGACCAGGTCACCAATGACATCGCTATGGCGCTGCGCACGCCGACCCAGTATGCCGAAGAGATCAAGATTCGCTATGCTTGCGCCCTGGCCAAGCTGGCTGGCGCCGGAGAGACCATCAAGGTTCCCAGCGTTGGCGACCGCCCGCCGCGTGAACTCTCCCGGCAGGCCCTGGCCGAGGTTGTCGAGCCGCGTTATGACGAGCTCTTCACCCTCATCCAGGCCGAACTGCGGCGCAGTGGTTATGAGGATCTGATCCCTGCCGGGATCGTCCTCACCGGCGGTACAGCGAAGATGGAAGGAGCCGTCGACCTGGCCGAGGAAATCTTTCACATGCCGGTGCGCCTGGGCGTGCCGCACAGCGTCAAGGGACTGGCCGACGTAGTACGCAACCCCATCTATTCGACGGGCGTGGGCCTGTTGCTGTACGGACTGCACAAGCAGGCCGACGGCGTGCCCACGCCTGGCCTCGGCAATTTCGCCGAAGACACCAAGACATCTGTTCTGGACCGGCTCAAGGGCTGGATCCAGGGCAATTTTTAAGCAGCGCGCTGTTCCACCAAAACTAGAAAGCTGGAAGGAGAGAGGGAAATGTTCGAACTCGTAGATCATACCCCGCAAAGTGCAGTCATCAAGGTCATCGGCGTTGGCGGTGGCGGCGGCAACGCCGTGAACCACATGGTCCGCAACAACGTCGAAGGCGTCGAATTCATCTGCGCCAACACCGATGCCCAGGCACTCAAGAAGGTTGAAGCGCGAACCGTACTGCAGCTTGGTTCCGCCATCACCAAGGGCCTGGGTGCTGGCACCAACCCGGATATTGGCCGTCAGGCTGCAATGGATGATCGCGAGCGCATTGCCGAAGTGCTCGAAGGCGCCGACATGGTGTTCATCACCACCGGCATGGGCGGCGGCACCGGCACCGGCGCTGCTCCGATCATCGCTTCGGTCGCCAAGGAAATGGGCATCCTGACCGTGGCCGTGGTCACCCGTCCGTTCCCCTTCGAGGGGCGTCGCCGTATGCAGGTCGCCGACGAGGGTATCCGTGCCCTGTCCGAATGCGTCGACTCGTTGATCACGATTCCCAACGAGAAGTTGCTGACCATCCTGGGCAAGGACGCCAGCCTGCTGGCGGCGTTCGCCAAGGCCGATGACGTGCTCACCGGTGCCGTACGTGGCATTTCCGACATCATGCAGCGTCCTGGCCTGATGAACGTCGACTTCGCCGACGTCAAGACCGTCATGGGCGAAATGGGCATGGCCATGATGGGCACCGGTTGCTCCACCGGACCCAATCGTGCGCGCGAGGCAACCGAGGCCGCCATCCGCAATCCGCTGCTGGAAGACGTCAATCTGCAGGGCGCACGTGGCATTCTGGTCAACATCACCGCTGGTCTGGACCTTTCCCTTGGTGAATACGCGGCGGTAGGCGAGATCATCGAGGCCTTCGCTTCCGACGAAGCCACCGTCAAGGTCGGCGCGGTGATCGATCCTGACATGGCCGATGAGCTGCACGTCACCGTGGTCGCTACCGGCCTCGGTCCGCGCAATGAAAAGCCGGTCAAGGTGGTGGACAACACCATGCAGACCACCGTAGCGGCTTCTTCCGCGCCGGCACCGCGCCAGCATGAGCACGCGGCCGTCAATTACCGCGACCTGGAGCGCCCGACCGTTATGCGTAACCAGGCTCACGCTGCCGCAACCGCGGCCAAGCTGAACCCGCAAGAGGATCTGGATTATCTGGACATTCCGGCGTTCCTGCGCCGTCAGGCCGATTGATTGAAGTTATCAGGAGTATTGTTGTGATTGGTGTTCAGCAAAGTTGGCATCTGCTATTATCGCCGCCAATTGTTGAAAACTATTCGCAACTAGTGCTACAGCGAAGCAAAAGGCCATGATCAGACAACGCACCCTGAAGAACATCATTCGCGCCACTGGCGTCGGCTTGCATTCGGGAGAGAAGGTTTATCTCACCCTGAAACCGGCACCGGTGGATACCGGGATCGTGTTCTGTCGCACCGACCTCAACCCGCCCGTGGAGATACCCGCGCGGGCGGAGAATGTTGGCGAAACCACCATGTCCACCACGCTGGTCAATGGTGACGTCAAGGTCGACACAGTGGAGCATTTGCTCTCGGCAATGGCTGGCCTGGGGATCGACAACGCCTATGTCGAACTCTCCGCGTCGGAAGTGCCGATCATGGACGGCAGCGCCGGGCCTTTCGTATTCCTGATTCAATCCGCCGGCCTGCAGGAGCAGGACGCCCACAAGAAGTTCATCCGCATCAAGCGTGAAGTGACGGTCGAGGAGGGTGACAAGCGCGCGACCTTCCTGCCTTTCGACGGCTTCAAGGTGAGCTTCGAGATCGACTTCGATCATCCGGTCTTCAAAGGCCGCACCCAGACTGCCAGTGTGGACTTCTCGAGCACTTCCTTCGTCAAGGAAGTCAGCCGTGCGCGCACCTTCGGGTTCATGCGCGACATCGAGTTCCTGCGCTCGCACAATCTGGCGCTTGGCGGCAGCGTCGAGAACGCCATTGTGGTGGACGAAACCAGTGTGCTTAACGAAGACGGCCTGCGTTACGAGGACGAGTTCGTCAAGCACAAGATTCTCGATGCCATCGGTGATCTCTACTTGCTGGGCACCAGCCTGATCGGCGAATTCCGCGGCTATAAATCCGGCCATGCGTTGAACAACCGCTTGCTGCGCACCCTGATGGAACAACAGGATGCGTGGGAGCTGGTGACCTTCGATGACCCGCAGACCGCACCGATCTCCTACATGCGTCCGGTGGCAGCCGGTTAAGCTGTACCTCTCTTCCTAGATTCAAGGCCACCCTCGGGTGGCCTTTTTTTCGCCTTCACGAAAGCAGACACCGCAAGGGGCAAATGCCCTTGGCGGCGCGATCGGCCTAGTTCATGCCATCCAGTAAGCCTGCCAGATCATCGGCATGCTCTTCCTCCTGCGCCAGGATGTCTTCGAATATGCGCCGGGTAGTGGGGTCCTTGTCGCCGATGTACTGGACGATTTCGCGGTAACTGTCGATGGCGATGCGTTCGGCCACAAGGTTTTCGAAGACCATGTCGCGCAGGCCGTTGCCTTCGGCGTATTGAGCATGGGCGCGTTCGGTGAGGCTGTCGGGATTGAAGTCGGGTTCACCTCCCAGCTGCACGATGCGTTCGGCGAGACGGTCGGCATGCTCCTGCTCCTCGTTGGCGTGCTCGAGGAACTCGTCGGCGGCGACGCTGGATTTCAGCCCACTGGCCATGTAGTAGTGGCGCTTGTAGCGCAGGTAGCAGACCAGCTCGGTGGCCAGCGCTTCGTTCAGCAGATTGATCACCACCTCGCGGTCGGCGCTATAGCTCTCGGTGACCGCGCCGTTCTCGACGTGTTGACGGGCCCGCTCGCGCAGACTCTGCTTGTCGCTCAGTTGTACGTAACTCATCGCCATCTCCTGGTCTGGGTGCACCGCTGTGCAGTGCTTCACGGTTCGCCAATTGAGATCGGGATGCTGGCGAAAAGTTTAGCCCGCGACCTCTTCCGGCGGCGGAGCTTCAGGTTCGGACCGGCCAGGCCCAGGCTCATCGATGGGTACCGGCTCGTCTGGGTCCTCGCGCTTGGGGTTGCCCGGCGACAGCGCTGGAGGCTGCTGGCTGGTCACGGCTGGCAACATCAACTGAGAGCCTTCAGTAGCTCGTCCTTGCGCATCTTCGAGCGGCCACGAATGTCGCGCTCGCGGGCCTTTTCCATGAGCTGGTCGCGAGTCATGTCGGCAAGGCTGGTGCTGGATGAGCCGGAGCTGCGTGCCGAGCCCTTGTTGGGTGATTTGCCCTCGCGCGCATCGGCGGCGCGATGGGCCGAGTCCTTGCGGTCTGCGCGCTTGGCGGTCTCGCTCTTGCTCTGGCCGGAACCGCCCTTGCGCTCGCCGCCACCGGATTGCTTGTTGACGGTGGCCCATGCGCGCGCCTCGGCCTCTTTCTCGGAAACGCCACGCTCCTCGTAGCTTTCCTCGATGTGCTCGGCCTTGCGCTGTTGCTTGTCGGTGTACTTGGATTTGTCTCCTTGCGGCATCGTGGCATCCTCATTTGCAGAATATTGGGGATATCTGTCAGGGAAACCGGCAGTGATCTGCCTCGGTTGGCGCTTCTAGCGCAGGTCGCGCTGGTTTTCCTCGAGTTGCGTGCAGGTCAGGAAACCCTGGCCGTCCACCCGTCCCGAAGCGTCGAAGCTGACGTAATAGGGCTGCTGCTTGCCGTCGCGATTGAGAATGTAGTCGTGGCACAGACCAGGCGCGCTCTTGCGTGCGCTGGCATTGGAGGGCTCACCGCCGATAGCCAGGACCTGCGCCTGGGACATGCCGGTCTCCACGTCACGAACCAGGGGCTCGTCGCGGAAGGTGATCCGGTCCACCGGGTTCTGCACGTTCCCCGAGCAGCCGATGAGCAGTACTGCGGGAACGATGGCGTAAATGGCGCGCTTGTACATGGGAATTCCTCGTGACGGAGAGCCGTATCCTTATGGCCATAGGGTGGGTGACAAGGTTCAATGTGCGGCATGGCGACGCTATCAGCGGTCACGCGGTGTAATCTGCGGTTTGTGTGACGGCGCCTGATTGGCAACGAAGATGCGCCCGAGCGGGTCCGCGTGTTGCGCTTGATGCAACCTTCCAGTGGCTCGCGAGCGTGTGCTAATCCGAGCGGCCTGCCCGGCGTTTGTGCGCGGCACGCCGTGCAGTGTGCCGTTCCAGGCGAGGCATCAGAACGAAGATCGCCAGTGCCAGCAATGTGCCTAGCACTGCGGTGGCGGCATGACCGAGGCCGGCCGCCACGCCGATAGCCGCGGTGAGCCAGATGCCGGCGGCGGTGGTCAGGCCCTTGACGTCCTCCGCAGAGCTGCCCTTGAGGATCGTCCCTGCGCCCAGAAACCCGATGCCGGTGACCAGCCCCTGGATAACCCGGGATATATCCTCGGGGGTCATGCCGGCCTGTACCGGTACCAAGACGAACAGGGCGGCACCGAGCGCGACCAGCATGTGCGTGCGCAGCCCTGCGGCCTTGCGCCTGCGCTCGCGTTCGTAGCCGAGCAGCCCGCCCAGGATCGACGCGATCAGCAGACGGCTGCTGACCCGTGTTGCGTCCTCAAGGTCGATGATGTCGGAAAACTCGGCGGCAACGGTGCTGGAGACTATCGTCCACCACTCCATGTTGCTTCTCCATACTGGATCGTTCAGTTTGGAGTCGCGGCGGCGGACAGGGTTCTCTAGTCGGAGACCCGGAAGCGCAGCATGCCGATCATCTGCCCTGCTTCGGTAACGACGCGCACGCGCCAGCGGCCTGCCGGCTGCGCGGGAAAGTTGCGCTTGTGTGTCCAGGCTCGATAGCCCGCTTCACGACCGCCGCTGATGTCCAGGGCGATTCGGTCGACTCGTCGACCGTTGTGCGTCCACTCGTGGTAGATCCGCTCCTTCAGGCCGCGTGGCGCGTTGATCGCCGTATAGGCATACAGGCCGTTGCTCTTCAGCTCGGTGCTGGTCAGCTGTTTCAACCCCTTGCCCGGTTTGCGCTGGCTATCGTCCAGGCTCATGGTCACCGCGACATCGGTCAGCCATAGCGTCGCCGGCGGCACCCAGGTTCGTCCCAGCCAGCCCGCGCCGCCGAGGGCGATGGCCAAGAGCACGATGCCCGGCACGGTGCGCCAGCTCAAGCGTGGGAACAGGCCGCTGAGACTGGGCAGCGCCAGCACCACGGCAACCACCAGCGCCAGCTGATAGCTCTGCGGCGTCGAAAGATGAAGGATGATCGGCAGTGCGGTCAGCAGTACGGCAAACAGGGTCAGGGCATGAAAGCCCAGATAGACCCAGCGTCGCGGCGCCAGCCATTTGTAATACAGCGGATCGATCAGTGAAACCAGTGCCGCCATCCCGAGCAGGCCCGTGAACAGCGACTGGCCGCTGTTCCAGGTGGTGGTGATGGCAAAGAACGGGATGATGAAGAACAGGCTTTCCTGATGCACCATCTGGGTCGCATAGCGCAGCAGCGGCGGTGGCACCTGCCAGCCGAACCAGCGTTCCAGGCTCCGGCGCAGGCTCGATTCCAGTACCAGCCAGAGCCAGCTGACCAGCATCACCAGTGCCACCACCTTGGCCAGGCCGGCATGCCGTTCCACCAATACGAAGCTGGCCACCCCTGAAACGAAGCCGAACAGCGCGACCGTTCCGGGGTAGCGGCGAATCAGCCGGCTGACGAGTTCGAACAGGCGTGATGTCAGGCGTTTGAAATGCATCAAAATTCGAGTCCGGATACGACGTGCCGGGCAGCGGTATCGGGCCCTGCCGGGAAGTCGTGGCGCGTTGATGAGTGGAGGCAGCGTCGAGTTGCGCTGCCGCTGTTCGCTGCGGCATTCGACGCGCCCCTGGCCAGTGCCCGATTACCGGGGCGTGGCGCTGCCGCGATGGGCCGTGGACAGGTCATGCTGGATGTGACCGCCTGGTGCCGCAGCCATTCCCGCCAATGATCAGGAACGCAGCGCAGACGCGATCGCTTCTTGCACATGCGCATATGACCTGGCCACACCCGCCGGCAAGCGAACCTGTGGCAGCCCGACGGTCTGGCATAGCCGATCCATGAAATCCTGGTCTGCTTCCGGTTCGTCCAGATTGATCACACAAATCGGCGTCAGCTCGACCTTGTCGCACAGTACGAAATCGAAACGTGCCGCGGCAATCCGATTGGTGGCCTGGTACCAGTAGGCCCGCCGGGCGATGGCGGTGACTTCGACGACATCGGCAACGCTCACTTTGGGCAGGATCAAATAACGCTCGCCAACGGCGCATTGCAGCATCTCGAGCAGTTCACGCTCAGCGGGTTGGAACAGGGGCGCCTTCAAGCGATAGGGATACTGCAGTGCCGGGTGATTGAGCTGGCGATTCTTGACGAAAAATACCAGTACGAAGCAGGCGAATGCTATCAGCGTCAGGGCGAGCCAGTTCATTTATTTCTGTCTCGACATAGGGCGGCTGTAAGTCTTCTGGGCAGGTTCATTGCACGGCCTCCGGAGGCGGAAAGGTGCGCCTATCGTTGTGGAGTCCTGGTCGATCATTTCGTTCGCAGGCTTTATCCACGTCAGCTGTGCACCGTCCTGTGGATAAGCGTTGGGTGGCTGGCTGCAGCGCAGGTGACACTGGGCTCAGACCGACCTGATCAAAAAATGTCCGTTTCGCCGGTAAGCGCCTGAAAAACCTGCGTCCCGGCCCGCTCTGGTAGCAGGCGAGAGGCATGCCATTGCTTATCCACCGTGGCTGTGGATGCTCATGTGTATAACCTGGTAAAGCCGGGCTGCAAGCGGCGCGCTGCAAGGGCTGAAGTAAAAAGAACAATTTTTGATCAGTCGGGGATGAGGCAGCCAGGCTGAGTCGCGCATCAGCTTGGAGCGCTCTTGGCCCAACGGCTCTGAACTGGCGGATTCCAGGCGTCGAGGAGCTCGATGAGGGTTTGTGGCTGATCGGCTCGTTGCAACATTTCGCGATGTTGGGGGCGTACGAAGCCTTCTTCGACGAGATGATCGAGGAAGTGACTGAGCTTGCTATAGAAGCGATTGACGTCCAGCAGTCCGAGCGGCTTGGGATGGTAACCCAGCTGTCCCCAAGTCCAGACTTCGAACAGCTCCTCCAGCGTGCCCAGCCCGCCCGGCAGCGCAATGAAGGCATCTGCCAGCTCGGCCATGCGTGCTTTTCGCGCATGCATGCCATCGACTACCTCCAGTCGGGTCAGGCCTGTGTGGCCGACCTCTGCGTCCTTCAGGCTCTGCGGGATGATGCCGATGACCTCGCCGCCAGCGGCCATCGCGGCGTCTGCCACCACGCCCATGAGTCCTACCGCGCCGCCGCCATAGATCAGGCGAATGCCTTTGCTTGCCAGCACGCGGCCAAGATCCTGCGCGGCCTGTTCATACACGGGGTTGGCGCCGCGGCTGGCGCCGCAGAAAACGCAAATGGAACGCAGGGACATCGTTTGCTCCGCTCTATATGGGTGGACGCAAAGGTTACGCCGCGCGGCCCAAGCGGCCAAGGCATCACCTGTCGTTCAGCGCGGCTCCGCTGGCAGAGGCGTAATTGGCGAACAGGCGCTCAAGCAGAATGCGGCTAGTCATCGGTCGATCTCCTTCGACGTTGAGACGCTCATGCTAAGTCGGGCTGATGCATGTTGCCGTTAGATTTTGGGCATGCCTGCGATAGCGTGTTTCCATCCGCCTGTTATCCCCGGGATCTGTGCGTCGAGCTGTGGATAAGCTTTGGAACGTATGCTGTAGGCGAAGCGTGGCGAGGCTTCTGGAGGTGTGTTCGTTTTTTGTACAGCGCCCTCGGGTGTGGCCGCAGGCCGCATTGCAGCGAGGTCTGAACAGTGGTGGGTGGATCGGAATGGAGCGCAAGTGCTGCCGGCCAGTTGCTTCGGTTATCCACGAAAGCTGTGGAAAACTCTGTGACTAGTTTGGGTACACAGTATCGCAGGCCTTGCCCGGTGCGGGCGCCATCTGCGTGAGCGAAAACTGCTCACCCGCAGCAGGGGCGCGGTCAGCGTCGGCCGTGCATCCCCGAGTCTTATGCCTGGGCATTCATTCATGGCGGGTTGGTTGTGGCCTGCCTGGGCCTAGTCGACACTCACTGACCAGACCCGACCCATAACAATCGCTGAAGGAGTTCTGCATGACCGATGCCATCCGCTTCGAAGACAAGGTAGTGATCGTGACCGGTGCCGGCGGTGGGCTGGGGCGCGCCCACGCACTGGCGTTTGCTCGTCATGGCGCCAAGGTCGTGGTCAATGATCTGGGCGGCAGCGCTCAGGGCGAGGGCGCCAATAGCTCGGCCGCGGACCGCGTCGTCGAGGAAATCCGCCTGGCGGGTGGTCAGGCGGTTGCCAATCACGATTCGGTTACCGAGGGCGACAGGATCGTGCAGCAGGCGCTCGATACCTTCGGTCGCATCGATGTGGTGGTCAATAACGCGGGCATCCTGCGCGACAAGACCTTCCACAAGATGGAAGACGCCGACTGGGATCTGGTCTATCGCGTGCATGTCGAGGGAGCCTACAAGGTGACGCGTGCGGCCTGGCCGCACATGCGCGAGCAAAACTACGGTCGGGTGATCTTCACCGCGTCGACCTCCGGCATCTATGGCAATTTCGGGCAGTCGAACTACGGCATGGCCAAGCTCGGGCTGTACGGGCTGACCCGCACCCTGGCTCTGGAAGGGCGCAAGAACAATGTGCTGGTCAATGCCATTGCGCCTACCGGTGGCACGCGTATGACCGAGGGGCTGATCCCGCCGCAGGTGTTCGAGCAGCTCAAGCCGGAGCTGGTCAGTCCGCTGGTCGTCTACCTGGCCAGCGAGCAGTGCCAGGAAACCTCCGGTCTGTTCGAAGTCGGTGGCGGCTGGATGGGCAAGGTGCGCTGGGAGCGCAGCCTCGGCATGGGCTTCGACCCGAAGACAGGCTTCGATGCCGAGGATGTCGCGGCTCATTGGCAGCAGATTTGCGATTTCGAGAACGCTGCGCACCCGGCAGACAACATCGAAGCGCTGAAGGAAATGATGGTCAACCTGCAGAAGTACGCCAACTGATCAGCTTAGGGCTGCTGCCGGCCCTGCCGGCAGAAGGCATCAGGTCGACGCTGCTACAGACTGCGGCTGTAGCAGGCGCAATGCTTTTTCCCGCGCCTGGCTGAGGTCGCGCACATACAGCAGGTGGCCTTGCAGGCGGTGAATGCCGGCGCGGCGCAGCTTCAGCCGCACCCGTGCATTGCTGCCGCTGAGGATCAGGGTAACGCCCAGCCTGCGATAGTCCACCAGTACATTCTCCAGTGCTGCCAGCGCGGTCATGTCCAGCATGGGGACCGCGCTGATGTCTACGATCACTACCTTGACTTCCGGATTGAAGCGCCGCAACGCGCCCAGTGCCTTTTCTGCTGCACCGAAGAACAGGGGGCCACGAATGGCATAGGTGGCGACATGCTCGGGCATGTCCCGAAGCAGTTGCCGCTGATCCCGCGAAAGTGCCGTGGTGTCGGTCAGCTCGCTCATGCGCTTGATGAACAGGCCCGCCGCCAGCAGCAGACCGACACCCACCGCCAGCACCATATCGAACAGCACGGTCAGCACCAGGCAGGTCAGCAGCACCAGCACATCGCTGCGCGGCGCGATGCGCAGTACGTGCACGACGTGAGGCGCCTCGCTCATGTTCCAGGCCACCATCACCAGCAGCGCCGCCAGCGCGGCCATCGGCAGGTAGCTGAACAGCGGTGCCAGCCAGAGAATCGCGACCAGGACCACGCCGGCATGGATGATGGCGGCCAGCGGCGAGAACGCGCCGGCACGCACGTTGGTCGCGCTGCGGGCAATGGCGGCCGTCGCCGTGATTCCGCCGAACAGCGGGGCGACCAGGTTGCCCAGGCCCTGGCCGATCAGCTCGCCGTTGGGCTCGTGATTGCTGCCGGTCATGCCGTCGGCAACCACGGCGCAGAGCAGCGACTCGATGGCGCCGAGCATGGCGATGGCGAACGCCGGTGCCAGCAACTGGTGAAACAGCTCGTAGGACAGCTGCAGCGGCTGGCCGTCCGGGCCCGGCAGCAGCCATGGCCAGGCGAAGTCCGGCAGCAATGGCGGGATTCCCGGGTGCGTCGCGCCATCCAGCGTGTAGCTGAAGCGCTCTCCCAGCGTCGCCACCGGCAGTCCTGATGATTCCAGCAACAGCCCTGCCAGAGCGCCAATGGTCAGCGCCACCAGATGGCCCGGTATCTTCGGCACCCAGCGTGGCCAGATGATCAGCACGGCCAGGCAGAGCGCGGCCACCAGCGCGTCGCCCAATTGCGTACTCGGGAGCGAGCTCAGCAGCAGGCCGATCTGGTCTACGTAATGCTGCGGCTGCTGCGAGAGCGTCAGTCCGAACAGATCCTTGATCTGCAGCGTGGCAATGACAATGCCGATGCCGGCAGTGAAGCCGAGGGTGACCGGGTAGGGGATGAAGGCGATGAGACGACCAGCGCGAAGCAGGCCCAGCGCAATCAGAATGAGGCCGGCGAGCATGGTGCACAGCAGCAGGCCGCCGAGGCCGAACTGTTGGGTGATCGGCAGCAGAATCACCACGAACGCAGCAGTCGGCCCGGAGACGTTGAAGCGTGATCCGCCGGTCAGAGCGATCAGGGGGGCTGCCACCAGCACGGTATACAGGCCATGTTGTGGCGCCACGCCCACCGCGATCGCCAGGGCCATCGCCAACGGGATGGCAATGATGCCCACGGTCAGCCCGGCACTGATGTCGCCACGCAGCGCGCGTGCTCCGTAACCCAGGCGCAGAGCCTGCCGCCATGCCGCGAACAGAGGGGGAAACTTCATGCCTGGGACGCTCCTTGTAGGCCTGGCGCGCCATTATAGGCGCTGGGGCATCTTCTTATTCGTGGCGAAGATCGCCCGGTATGCTGGCGCAGTGATGTACGACCTTGGTCGCAAGCCGCCCTGGCGCGTTGAGTGAGCCGCCTGCGAAGAGTAAACTGCCGCCCCCGTGAGACCCCGTGGACCGGAGGCGGCATGCGTAAAGACAAGAAGCAGGTGATTGGCGACGAGATCGCGGATGAGTCTATCAAGCTGTTTCTCCAGCCTGAACCGGCTGACGATACGCCCAGTTCGCTGCACAAACTGATCAAGGCCTATCGGGGCCTGCGCATCGATGACTTCGAGCGCTTCCTCGGTTTCTTCGTGGCCGCTGGGTACGATCTGGACGCCCGGAATGCCAAGGGGCAAGACTTCATCGACCTGATCGCCGATCAGCGTCATGCGAGGCCATATATCGAACTGATCGAGGCCATGCGCGGCTGAACCGCCAGGCGCCGTTTGGTATCGAAAGTACCGCCCGGTTGCCTGCGTGCATCATGCGAACGGCATAGTGGCAACCAGGTTCGGTAACAGGATTTTTAGTCGTTTTTCTCGCCGCATCCCCCCGTAGAGCACTGGGTCAGGCCCGCTCCGGATGAGCGGCGGCGAGAGGAAGGAGGCCAAAAGCCGCCCTTCCGACAGCTGGCAGGCAGCTTGGTGGCTGCCTGTTCTCGGGCACATGTTCCCGAGCAGCGGTATGGGCACATGCTCCGTTCCCGACCGTCTGGCTGGTGGGTTTTACGGGGCCGCGTACTGCGGTCACGACAGTTTAATGCTGTGATTCTGGAGAACGCGTTGATGACGCAACACGATAGCGAAGCAGTGGATATGGTGCTGGTGGGAGCCGGTATCATGAGTGCGACCCTGGCGGTACTGCTCAAGGAACTCGATCCCAATATCAAGCTGGAAATCGTCGAACTGCAGGAATCCGGAGCCATCGAAAGCTCCAACCCGTGGAACAATGCCGGTACCGGCCACGCGGGGCTTTGCGAGCTGAACTACACGCCCGACAGCAAAGACGGCCCGATCGATATCAAGAAGGCCGTGCTGATCAATACCCAGTTCGAGGTTTCCAAGCAGTTCTGGGCCTACCTCGCCGATCGCGAAGGCTTCGGCTCGCCTCGTGACTTCATCAATCCTGTGCCGCACCTGAGCTTCGTCCGTGGCAGCAAGAACATCGACTATCTCAAGCGTCGCTTCGACGCGCTGAAGACCCATCACGCCTTTGCCGACATGGAGTACAGCGAGGACCGCTCGACGCTGGCCGAATGGATGCCGCTGATGATGCCGGGCCGTGATGCCGACGAGCCAATTGCCGCCACCCGCGCCATGAACGGCACCGACGTCAACTTCGGTGCGGTGACCAGCCAGATGCTCAGCTACCTGTCGCACAGCGCCGGCGTCAAGCTCTCCTACAACCAGAAGGTTACCGGTATCGAGCGTACGGCCAGTGGCTGGAAGGTCGACATCAAGAACACCCGTACCGGCGACTCGCGCCGGGTGCAGGCCGGCTTCGTCTTCCTTGGTGCCGGTGGTGCCGCGCTGCCGCTGCTGCAGATGTCCGGTATCGAGGAAGGCAAGGGCTTCGGCGGCTTTCCGGTCAGCGGTCAGTGGTTGCGTTGCGACAACCCGGAGATCGTCCGGCAGCATCAGGCCAAGGTCTATAGCCTGGCGGCGGTCGGCGCGCCGCCGATGTCGGTGCCACACCTGGATACTCGTGTCGTCGACGGCAAGAAGTCCCTGCTGTTCGGGCCCTATGCGGGCTTCACCACCAAGTTCCTCAAGCGTGGGTCGTTCATGGACCTGCCGCTGTCGATCCGTCCGAGCAACATCGGCCCGATGATGGCCGTGGCCCGCGACAACATGGATCTGACCCGCTACCTGATCAAGGAAGTGATGCAGTCCATGGAGGATCGCCTGCAGACGCTGCGCGGCTTCTATCCCGAGGCCAAGGCCGAAGACTGGCGTCTGGAAATCGCCGGTCAGCGTGTACAGATCATCAAGAAGGATCCGAAGAAGGGCGGCATCCTGCAGTTCGGCACCGAGCTGGTGGCGGCAAAGGACGGCACCATCGCCGCACTGCTAGGCGCCTCGCCTGGTGCCTCGGTGACCGTTTCGATCATGCTGGATCTGCTCGAGCGCTGTTTCCCCGAGCAGTATCGCTCCGAGGCCTGGACGAGCAAGCTGCAGGAAATGTTCCCGGCGCGCGAAACCGTACTGCAGAAGGATGCGGCGGCCTATCGTGAAATCAGCGAGATGGCGGACAAGCGCCTGGGTCTGCAGTACTGAGCCCCAGTCACTGGCGTTGCGCCTGAACGAGAAGCCCCGCACGGATCGTGCGGGGCTTTTTTGTCCTGGCCGGGCATGCGATTCCTCTAGGCCGTTCAGGCTGCGCGCAGGCTTTCGGTAGGTAGTGAACGGCCAATCCAGCCCAGGTGCGCCTCCTGTACCAAGGCCCAGTTGGCGCTGCTGGGCAGCATGCGGCAAGCGTCCATGTTCGACGAGCAGCGCAAAGTGGCGAGGTGTGCGCTGGCTTAGCCACATCAGGAACTCCAGCATGGAGGCGCTCGTTGCAATCGGTGATGCAGCGGTTATCGCAGATGGCTGTGACAATCGCATGATGGAACGTGCGGCGGCCGGTCTGCATCTCATCACTGTCGGCCCGTGGCGGCGCTGGGTATACTGCGCAGCATTCGTCGCCCCTAACCCTGGAGAAAAACAGCATGCTGCAACGCCTGTTGTTCGGTCTTGTCACCGTTCTTGGAATGAGTCTGGTCGGTTGTGCTCACAGCCCACAGCAGCTCGATCCGAATCCCAAGCTCAACGGCACCATCAATCCTATCGGGCAGGGTCAGCCCGTGGTGGTACGGGTCGTCGATGCGCGCCCTTCACCAACCCTGGGCACCCGCGGCGGCCTCTATCCGGAAACCAGCGCGGTGATCGTGCCAAGTGCCAAGGTCATCCCCAAGCTCCAGGCGCAGACGGAAGCGGCGGTTCGACTGCTTGGCTTCACGCCGTCGCCGAATGCCTACAACGCCCCGCAGCTGACCCTGACGCTGGCCGATCTGAAATATCAGTCGCCGAAAGAAGGGTTGTACGTCACCGAAGCCAATATCGGCGCGACGCTGAAAGTCGAAGTGCAGAATGCCGGCAAGCGTTACAGCGGTCGCTATGGCGCTTCGCTGAACCAGCGTTTCGGCATGGCGCCCAACGAGCAGACCAACACCAAGCTGGTCAGCGACGTATTGAGCGACGCGTTGACCCGCGTGTTTCGTGACGAGAGTATCGGTCGGCTGCTAGCCGAGTAGCCCGCGACCGGCTCGTTCGGATGACGCATGAACCCGTCTTACTCAAGACGGG
>NZ_KK020677.1:333626-358673 GCF_000307775.2 Stutzerimonas stutzeri KOS6
CTGTGAAGCCGCCTCCTACTCGATACTACTGCATGGGCGCCGTACGCCGTCGGTCAGGGCGGGGCGGGGCGTAGGTTGGGTTAAAGGAACGTAGCGACGAAGCCCAACGTATTCGTACCGTACCTTTGGGCTTCGTTGCGCTCAGCGCCAACCTGCCCGCGAGCGCCCGTTCGCTCGAACATCGGCTGTCGCAAGACATCCGAGCCAGCAAAAGCCCCGCACAGGGCGGGGCTTTTGCTGGCGAGGGAGGCCGGGCTCAGCGCACGCCGGAGTTGCGCAGGGCTGCCGGCGTGTACTGGTTGGAGTTGGCCTTGTAGTTGTAGGTGTAGGGGTTCTTCTCTTCGTTCTTCATACCCATGACCAGGTAACGACCGGAGATCAGGTCGTAGAGGGTCTCCATCGAGTACAGCGGAACCTGGACGTTATAGAAGTACAGGCTGTGCGCCTCGGCTACGCGCCACAGCTGGTTGCGGCCGTCGTAGTGATCGATCACCGCAGCCTGCCAGGTGTCTTCGTCGATGAAGAAGTGGCGCTTGGCATAGATGTGGCGCTCGCCCGGCTTCAGCGTCGCTTCGACCTCCCAGACGCGGTGCAGCTCGTAGCGGGTCAGGTCCTGGTTGATATGACCTGGCTTGATGATGTCGGCGTACTTGAGCGTCGGCGAATCCAGGCGATAGGCGTTGTAGGGGATGTACAGCTCCTTCTTGCCGATCAGTTTCCAGTCATAGCGATCCGGGGCGCCGTTGAACATGTCCAGGTTGTCGGATGTGCGCAGGCCGTCGGCGGCAGTGCCTGGGCCGTCATAGGCAACCTGGGGCGCGCGGCGCACACGGCGCTGGCCGGCATTGTAGATCCATGCCATACGCGGCTCTTTCACCTGGTCCAGGGTTTCATGCACGAGCAGCACGTTGCCTGCCAGCCGTGACGGCTCGGTCACCTGCTGCTTGAAATAGAACAGGACGTTGCCGTGCTTTTCCGGCTTGTAGTCGGTCAGGGTGTCGGTGTAGACCACCTCGTCGACGAACTTGACCACGCTGAAGCTGCCGTTCACCTGCGGCGTAGCCTGAGCGATGATGCGGCGCGCAGAGCTGCCGCGGTAACGGGTGATGTGGTTCCAGATGAGTTCCAGGCCATCCTTGGGAATCGGGAAGGCGACGGCGGTCGTGAAATTCTCCAGGCCGTTGCCGCCGCGAACCAGATTGGTCTGGCGGGCATTGCGTGCGGCTGCGTCGTAGATGTGCTGCGGCATGGCGGCGCTGCGACGCGTCTCGAAGACCGGCAGCCGGTAGGTGTCCGGGTAGCGCTTGAGCATCGCGATCTGCCCGGGCGTCAGGTTGTCCCTGTACTGCTCGTAGTTCTGCGCGGTGATGGTGAACTTGGGCCGGTCGCTGGCGTAAGGATCGCCGACGAAGCCGTCGGAAGAGACTGGTGCGGCGTCCGGCGCCAGACCTCCGGTCCACGCTGGAATGGTGCCTGCCGAGTTGCCGGCCTTCTCGGCGCCGATGGGCGTCAGCTCGTTGCCGAGGCGCGCTGCATCTGACTCGGGAACCGCCGCCATGGCGCTGCAGGCCATTAGCGACAGGGTTAACGCTCCGGTAGTGAGCATTGTTGTTTTCATTGTCTCGTCCTGTAGTTCTGAATAGCTGATGCCTCGCAGCGTCTGAGCGAAGTCAGGCGCCGACTGATGCGGCGCTCGAACGTGCACGGGCAGGTTTCGTTGCGCAGAGGCAATTGTTGACGTGGGCACTTCGGTGCTCGTCCGTTCGGCAGTCCCGGCTGCCGGCCGCGCGCACGCTCTAGCTCGCCACTTCGAGGTGTATCGAGGGTGGGGGTGGGGCTGACTGTAAGTCAAGGCCGACCGGTGAACACCCCGACATAATCAGCATTGATGATGGTCGGAATGCCGATGGCGTTCCGTCGGGATCCTTCGATGTTCCGCACCTTCGCTGGTTAGAATGCGCGGCCCTGTCCGGCGGTGCCGGATACTCACTTTCTTGCGCGGAGGCGCCGATGTCGTTTCAGGCGTACCCGGGGCTGGTGATAGCACCGGGTTTACTTCTCAATGGCCTGGCACTGTTGTGCGGTCTTTGCGGCGGTTGGTTGCTGCTGGCCACCCGCTGGCGTCAGGCGCGTGCCATGGCGCGGCCAGTGGCGGCTGTCAATGCGAGTACTCGCGATGCCGTATCCGTGGTGAGCCCTGCCAGCGGGCGCATCGATCGGGTTTTCTATGGCTTCGGTGCGGCTGGACTGTTGCTGGGGCTGGGCCTGTCGCTGGCTTCCCGGCTTCTCTGATCCGCGACTGCAGAAAGCCGGCTGCGCCCAGGCGCAGCCGGTCTGAATCGCTCAGGGTTCCAGTCCGGCCTCGAGCCGGTACTGATTGCGTACCGGGGTGGCGTACTGCTGGATCAGATATGGCTGCTGCACGCTTGGGCAGGCGGCCAGGCGTTTGCTCCATTCGGCTTCGGCGCGTTCCACTTCTTCGCGGCTGAACACATCGGCCGCGCCGGGTACCTGGATCTCCGGGTCCTGATCGTCCCACAGGCGGTAGGCCAGGTAGTGCACCGGGAACAGCCGGTAGCTGCCGAGAATCTGGCGATCCACCGCTGCAGCCATCAGCTTGGCATCCTCGGGCACGCTTTCCATCGGCGCGCCAAAGGCAATGTGCACACGGCCCTTGTAGCCGGTGATCCCCAGGGCGATGCTGGTATCGTCCTCTCCCGGGGCCTTGGTGTAGCTGCCGGTGGTGGCGCGGATGTACAACTCGCGAGCCTTGGCCTGATCACAGGGATCGTACTCGTAGCTGATCGCCACCGGCACCGGGCGTAGCGCCGCGAGCGCATCGGCGAAGGCCTGGTCCTTTTGACTCATGTGCAGCATCTTGAGGATCGCCGAGTCGGTGCGGTCATCGCCATCCTTGGCGCGGCCTTCGGCCTGTGCGATCCATACCGATTCGCCATCGTGACGAATCGAGTGGTTGATATAGGACGACAGCACCTGGTAGGCCGCCAGCTTCTCGCGCCGACCGGTGATGGAGCGGCGTACGATGAAGCTCTTGTTCAGGCGCATCAGATCGCTGACGAAGGGGCGCTGAAGCAGGTTGTCGCCGATGGCGATGCGCGGCGTGCGGATACCGGCCTGGTAAACGGCATAGTTGACGAATGCCGGATCCATGACGATGTCCCGGTGGTTGGCCAGGAACAGGTAGGCACGGCCTTGCTGCAGGTGCTCCAGTCCGGAAAAGGTCACGCCGTCGGTGGCGCGCTCGATCGTGCGGTCGACGTACTCCTCGATCTTGTGCTGCAGCGCGTCGACCGTGTGAATGCTGGCGAACTGGCGCCGCAGCCGGCGCGAGATGACCGGTTTGATCAGCCAGCCCAGGCTGTCGGCCAGACGCGGAAAACGGAAGTGCGCCAGAATGTCGAGAAACTCCCGATCGGCGAACAGGCGGGCCATGACAACCGGGACTTCGGCGTCGGCATAGGGTCGGATGGCTTCGAATTCGTCCATCATGCTCTCTGTAAGGGAAACGGATACGGGCTGCTGCGGACGGGATCGGGCAATCGCTGAACGGAACGGAGCCGGTTGACCCATACTCATCGAGTCGTACGGCTGTCGTACTGCCTGATTGCCCGTAACTCCGACCTGCGGCCCAGGTGAGCTTCTGGTGAAGCGCACCGAGTCGGTTCTTCTCAAAGGTTCGAAACTCGGCGACCTTTAAAGACGGCGATTATAGCGACAAGTCACGTGGAGGTTTGATGCTCGAGATTCAGGACTATCAGTGCCCATACTGCGGTGAGCCGGTCGAGGCTGCGCTCGACCTCAGTGGTGGTGATCAACGCTACATCGAAGACTGCGCGGTATGTTGCCGGCCGGTGCTGTTCGACCTGCGCACCGACGGTGTCGACTGGCAGCTGGATGTTTACCGGGAGGATGATTGATGCGGCGCATCTACGAGCCGCGCGACCTGCTGGAGGCCGAGATGCTCAGCGGCATGCTGATCGGCGAAGGCATCGACGCATTCCTGGCTGGCAGTCACCTGATCGGTGCCATGGGCGAGCTGCCGACGGCGGGCCTGCTCGGCCTCATGGTGGCGGACGAGGATGCCGAGCGGGCGCGGCAGCTGATCGCTGCGTACAATGGCGCCGAGCCGTTGCCGGGCGATGAACCGGAAAGTTTTCCCGGCGAACTGATCTGCTGACGAGTCCTTCTATGTGCGGTCGCTATGCCCTTTTTCGCTGGAGCCAGGACTTCGCTGCCTTGCCCGGCTTTCCCTCCGATCAGCAGCCGCACTGGAGCCTCGCGCCCGGAGCTTCGGTCCTGTTGCTGCGTCAGGTCGATGCGCAGTTGCAGCTCAGCCGCGTGCGCTGGGGCCTGACGCCGGCCTGGCTTACCGATCTGACCCGTACCCCGGCGCAGGCACGCGCCGAAACGCTCGCCGAGCAGCCGATGTTCCGCGATGCCTTTCGCCTGCGTCGCGGTCTGCTGCCGGCCAACGGCTTCTACGAATGGCGTGGTTCGACGCGCAAGCGTCCCTACTGGATGACCAGCGAGGGCTCGCTCGCCTACTTCGCGGCGATCTGGGAGGCGTATCCGGTACAGGGCCACACTTATCTGAGCGCCGCGGTGGTGACCTTGCCGGCGGCGACGTTGCGCCGGCCGCTGATGCTTGATGAGGCCGGGCAGGCGGCCTGGCTCGATCCCGAAACGCCGCTCGAGGTACTCCAGGCCTTGTTGGGCCAGCCTCAGCCAGCGCTGCGCGAGCGCCCGCTGGCGACGCTGGTGAACGACCCGCGTCTCGACGGCCCGGAGTGCCTGACTCCAGCGTGACCCCGGACGCGGTGCCGGCCGTGCTCGTCAGACCTTGAACTGGTTGATCAGGCGGCGCTGCTGTTCGGCCAGGCGGGTCAGCCCAGCACTTGCCTGACTGGCTTCCTCGGCACCAGTGGCCACCTGCTGGGCAACCTGGCCGATGTTGGTGACGTTGCGATTGATGGCTTCGGTGACCGCGCTCTGCTCTTCGGCAGCACTGGCGATCTGGTTGTTCATGTCGCTGATCAGCGAGACCGCCTGGGTGATCGCCTGCAGGGCTTCGGCAGCGGTATCGGCCTGCTCCACGCTGCGCAGCGTTCTGTCGCGGCTTTGTTCCATGACCTGTACCACCTCCCGCGTGCCGCTCTGCAGCCGCTGGATCATCTGCTGGATCTCGCCGGTCGCCTGTTGCGTCTTCTGCGCCAGATTGCGCACTTCGTCGGCTACCACCGCGAAGCCGCGGCCCTGTTCCCCGGCCCGGGCTGCCTCGATGGCCGCGTTGAGGGCCAGCAGATTGGTTTGCTCGGCGATGCTGCGGATGGCTACCAGAATGGCATCGATGTTTTCGCTGTCACGGGCCAGCGTCTGCACTGCGTCGACGGCGCGACCGATCTCGCTGGCCAACTCGGTGATGGTCGAGCCGGTGTCCTGCACGATATGCCGGCCCTCATTGGCGGCGCGATCCGCATTGCTGGCTGCGTCTGCCGCCTGGGTCGCATTGCGTGCCACGTCCTGCGCGGTCGCTGTCATCTGCTGCACGGCGGTGGCGACCAGTTCGATTTCTGCCAGTTGCGTCTGTACGCCCTTGTCGGTACGGATGGCGATGTCGGCGGTGTGCTCGGAGGCATCACTGACCTGCTGCACCGAGCCAACCACGTCGCCGATCATGCTTTGCAGGCGCGCAAGAAAGGTGTTGAAGCCGGCGGCGATCCGTCCCAGTTCGTTGCGGCTGTCGATGTGCAGCCGCTGGGTGAGGTCTCCTTCCCCCTGGCCGATGTTGTCCAGCATGAGCACCATGTCGCGCAGCGGACGGGTGATGCGCCGGCTGATCAGCCAGATGAGCGCAAGCCCGACCACGGCCATCAGCAAGCCGATCAGCAGCATGGTGCCGAGGCTGCTGCGATTTTCTGCGGCCAGGGCAGTGATGAGCTGATCGACATCCTGCATGACTACCGCTGTGGGCAGTTCGAACACCAGTACCCAGCGGGCATCGGTACCTGCGAAGGAGAAGGGCAGGAACAAGGCGATCTGGCCCGTTTCTTCATTGGCTTGATAGTGGGTCTGGCCGACCGGCAGTTGCTGGACGAGTTCGACTTCCTTGGGGCCCAGAACCTGTGCCGCCGGTTTGCCGAGTTGGCTGGCATCCAGGCTATAGGCGGCCAGGCGGCCGTTGCTGGAAATCAGGGTGATCTCGCCGGCGCCACCGTAGAGCTGGCCGTTGACCTCGCTGAGCAGTTGCTGGATGAAATCGACGCCGATGTCGGTGCCGACGATGCCTTGGAACTTGCCATCGATGATGATCGGCGCGCTGAACGATGAGAGCAGGGTCTTCTCGCCGTTCATCTCGAGGGGCGCCGGATCGCCGACGCAGGGTTTCAGCTTTTCCCGTGCACACAGATAGGACTCACCGGCGCGTACACCGGTTTCGAGCAACGTGGCGTCCTCTATGCCGGAGAGCCTGTCCAGTACGATGTTGCCGCTGCTGTCACGGTACAGCCAACTGGCGAAGCGGCCGTTGAGCATGCCGGGGGAGTCGCCGCGGTACATCACGTCATTGGCGTCGACCCCGTTGGGTTCCCAGGCGATGAATGTGCTTTTCAGCGACGGACTTTGCAACAGCGTCTGGCGCGCCAGGTTGATCAGCTCCTCGCGCGTCAGGTTGGCCAGCGGCATGCCCTCGCCGTCGGTCATGCCGGGCAGGGCATTGACTCGCGCCAGGCTGATGGCGATCTGTAGCGGGTCCTGCAGCTGCGCCTGAATGCGGCTGGCCTGCCATTGTGCCAGCGCAGTCACGCGTTCCTCGACCATGGCATCGATCAGGGTCCCGGTTCGTTCCTCGACCAATTCCTGGGTCCGCATACTCGATACCGCTGCATAGAGCAGCAGCGCTGCCATGATGGCCAGTGTGCAGGCGCCGGCTAGCACCGCAAAGGAGGTCTGGATTGATCGGAACATGATGGGGCCACTCTTGTTTTTATAGGTGTTCGAAAGCTATCGGCAGCAATTGCGACGACTGCAGTATAGGTTTGGTTGCCTGGCCGTTGGCCCCGATCTAGGATACGGCGCAGGTTTTCCGGAGAGATTCGATGTTCAAGCCGCACACATTGTCCATGCTGATCGCCGCCGCCGTGCTGGCGGGTTGTCAGGCCGTCAACACCACCAGTGGCGGTGCCGTGGGGGTCGAACGCAAGCAATACATGTTCAGCATGCTGTCGACCGAGCAGGTCAACCAGATGTATGCCCAGTCCTATCAGGAGACGCTCAGCGAGGCCACGAGCAAGGGCGTGCTGGAGAAGGACCGCGCGATCAACAAGCGCGTCAACGGCATCGCCGAGCGCCTGATCGCCAAGGTATCGGTGTTCCGCCCGGACGCGGCCCAGTGGGCATGGGAGGTCAATGTGATCGACAGTCCCGAGCTCAATGCCAACTGCGGCCCGGGCGGCAAGATCATTTTCTATACCGGGCTGATCGAGAAGCTGAAGCTTTCCGACGATGAGATCGCCGCGGTGATGGGGCACGAGATTGCGCATGCGTTGCGTGAGCATGGCCGCGAAGCGATGTCCAAGGCCTATGGCGTGCAGATGGCGACCCAGCTCGGCTCGGCCATGGGAGTCGGTTCCGGCGGGCTGCAGCTGGCGAACATGGGCGTGGAGTATCTGATGACGCTGCCCAACAGCCGTGGCAACGAGAACGAAGCCGATCTGATCGGGCTGGAGCTGGCGGCGCGTGCCGGTTACGACCCGAATGCAGCGATCACGCTGTGGCAAAAGATGGCATCGGCTGGCGGCTCGGCTCCGCCGGAATTCATGAGCACACACCCGTCGTCCGCCACCCGCACCGCGGCACTCAAAGCGAATATCCCGAAAGTCATGCCGCTATACGAGCAAGCTCGCGGCGGCCGCTGAGCCTGGCGTGGGGCGCCGGCCGCTCAGGTCGGCGAAAGCAGCTTCGTCCAGGGCGTTTCGAGGCCCAGTTGCTGGTGCACGCCGTCAAGGTCGACAAGGGTATGGATCTCCTCGATATCCCCGGCGGGACTGAGTGTCCAGACACTCATCGCGGCGATGGCGAGGATCTTGTTCGAGACCGAATGGCCGGGCAGCGGCGTCGCCAGCGTGCCCATCACGGTGCACGAGGTGACCACCTTGTGGCCCTCGCCGATGCAGTCGTCCACCACGACTTGCAGATCCGGCATCGCCGCACGTACGGCGCGCACGAGCTCGGCGAAGCCCGCGCTATTCAGCGGCTGGCCGATGAATGAGCCCTTGTAGGCGAAATACCTGCTCTGCATCTGCTCGGAAAGGGCCAGCCGGCCCTTGTTCCAACTCAGATCGATATGGTTGCAGACTCGTTTCTTGCGTCCGTCCGCTGACATGCGGGCTGGTCTCCTCGGGGAGCCGATATGCGCTGCGCCAGTGCACAGTATCAGCTCCCCGATCACGCAGATTTGCGCTGGGTATCAGCCTGAGACAATCGCACTCATGGTCAGCGCCTGATAGCCGGCGTAGATCGCCAGCGCAGCGAAACCGGCCGCTGCGACCCGGCGGATCAGCGTCAACGGCAGCCGGTCGGCGGCGAAATGGCTGACCAGCACCACCGGAACGTTCGCCAGCAGCATGCCGACCGTGGTGCCGAGGATGACCAGGATGAATTCCGGATACTGCGCGGCGAGCATCACCGTGGCGACCTGTGTCTTGTCACCCATTTCGGCAATGAAGAACGCGATCGTGGTGGCGACGAAGGGGCCGTAGGGGCGACCCAGCCTGGCGTCATCATCATCCAGTTTGTCCGGCACCAGGGTCCAGAGTGCGACGGCTACGAAGCTTGCGGCGAGTATCCAGCTCAGCGCCACCGGCGAGAGCAGGCTCGATACCCAGCTGCCGACCGCGCCAGCGGCTGCGTGGTTGGCCAGCGTGGCGACGACGATCCCCCAGATGATTGGCCACGGCCGCCTGTAGCGCGCGGCCAGCAGCAGCGCCAGCAACTGGGTCTTGTCGCCGATTTCGGCCAGGGCAACGATCAGGGTGGGAACGAAGAACGATTCCAAACGGTATTCCTTAAGGGCGGGTCGACAGTTCACCATGACATGCACAGCCTGCCCGCCCGGGTCAGGTGTGTATGTCATGGGTCTTGTCAAACCTGGCCTGGCGTATCGTTACGCGTGGCCGGTCGCATGCGCCATGGTCTGCGGACCAAGTATGTTGACGTATGCCGGACGAGCAGGGCGCTCGTCGGAGACTACTCCCCCAAGGACGGCGGCGAGTTTGCCGCAACCGGCCGGTCGGTGCAACCGCTTGCCGCGACGTCAGGGGCGTACGGTGCGGTAGATGCGGAAGCCGTCGCGCTCGGCGAGGGTCTGGCAGCGGCCGAGATGTTGTTCTATCAGAGGTGGGTACTTGAGAAAGGCATTGGCTACCAGGCGCAGCTCGCCGCCGTCCAGCAGGTGCTCGCCGGCGCGCTCTATCAGCATCTCGCTGGCGCGGTAACTGGTGTGCACGCCCTGGTGAAACGGCGGATTGCTGATGATCGCGCCGAGCTGGCACGGCGCAGCGTCGATACCATCGCCCGCGATCACCTCGGCTGCGAGCCCGTTGGCGGCGAGCGTCCTGCGGCTGCTCTCGACGGCAAAGGCGTCCACGTCCAGCAGCACCACGTCGGCGCCGGGATAGCGGCGCTTGAGCGTGGCACCGAGGGTGCCGGCGCCGCAGCCGAAGTCGAGCAGTGGGCCGCTGGGCAGATCGCTCAGGTGCTCGAGGAGCAGGGCACTGCCGAGATCCAGTCGACCGTGGCTGAATACACCGGGAAGGCTGATCACCTTCAGCGGGCCGTCCGCCAGCTCCAGGATGAAGTGATGGGCCAGGGCGTCCAGCTCGGGTGTGACCGGCGCCTGCTCGATTTCTACCTGCCAGAGTTGGCAATGGCGGGCGCTGTCGAGCTTGCGTGCGCGGCCCAGTCCGGCCAGTTGCCTGGCGGCGCGCTCGACGCCAGCGCGCTTCTCGCCGACCAGGTACAGCTTGCGTCCTTCGAGGCGCGCTGCCAGCGCCTGCAGCAGGTAGTCGGTCAGTTCGCGTGATTTCGGCAGGAACAGTACGGCGCTGTCGAATTCCGCCTGCGGCACGCTGATCCCGAAGCCGCAGCGCCCGGCAAAGCGCTTGTCGAGCAGTTGCTGATCGCCCGCATGCCAGCTCCAGCCAACGGCTGCCGGCAGCTGGCCCAGCAGGTCATCGGCTGGCAGGCCTGCCAGCAATACCCGGCCCTGGAACAGTTCGGCCTGGCGCAGCAGCACTTCGCTTCGCGGATCCATCAGCGTCTCCCTGAAAAATCGGCGAGCTTAGGGGCTATGGATGTGCGCTCGCAAGCCGCATGCAGCGCGACACGCATCCGCATGTGCGCTGTCGGCTCAGTTCACCTGGCGTGTCGGCGAACCGGCATAGAAGGTCGCGGCATTCTCCGCCAACTGGCCGACGATACGCTGGCGTGCCTCGCGGCTGCCCCAGGCGCTGTGCGGCGTGATGATCAGACGTGGCAGGCTCGGATCCAGCAGCGGGTTGTCGTCGCGGGGCGGCTCGCTGGTCAGGACGTCGGTGGCGGCTCCGCCCAGGTGGCCATGACGCAAGGCGTCGGCCAGCGCCTGTTCGTCGACCAGGCCACCACGGGCGGCATTGATCAGGAATGCGCTCGGCTTCATCAGCTGCAACTCGCGTGCGCCGATCAGGTTGCGTGTCTGCTCCGTCAGCGGACAGTGCAGCGTCAGCGCATCGACCTGCGGCAGCAGATCGTCCAGGTCCAGGCGGTCCGGACGTTTCGGCCGACCCGGCAGGTTGCCGATCAGCACGTGCATGCCGAATGCCTCCGCCAGTCGCGCCACGGCGCTGCCGAGCTCGCCATGGCCGAGCAGGCCGAGGGTCTTGCCTTCCAGTTCGACGATGGGAAAGTCCAGCAGGCAGAACTGCCCGCTTTCCTGCCAGCGGCCGCGGGCGACCGCCGCCTGATAGTCCGGTAGGCGGGTGGCCAGGGCCAGCAGCATCATCAGGGTGTGCTGCGCCACCGTGGCAGTGCCGTAGGCCTGGCAGTTGCTGACGACGATGCCGCGTTCGCGGGCCGCCTGCAGGTCGATGTTGTTGACGCCGGTGGCCGATACCAGGATCAGCCTCAGGTCGGGGCAGGCGGCGAGGGTTTCGGCATCGAGTGCGACCTTGTTGACGATGGCCACCTGGGCCCCGCGCAGACGCTCGATGATCTGGTCTGCCGCGCTCAGATCGTGACTGATCAGCTCATCGAACGCATTGCGTAGCGGGGAAAGATCGAGGTCGCCTTGATCGAGAGGGGAAAGATCGAGGAAAACGGCGCGATTGGGCATCAACTGTACCTTTCGAAGAAGCCGGGGCTGGTCGACAATGAATCCCGGCATGAATGTGGAGAGTGGCTTGTGTACTGGATGGAATTTATGACCGTGGCCCTGGTGCATCTACTCGCGGTGGCCAGCCCGGGTCCGGATTTCGCGGTGGTGGTACGCGAAAGCGTCACGCAGGGCCGGCGCGCGGGAAGCTGGACGGCGCTGGGCGTAGGTTGCGGGATTTTCGTCCACGTTGCCTACTCCCTGCTGGGTATCGGTCTGATCGTCTCGCAGTCGATTGTGCTGTTCAACCTCTTCAAGTGGCTGGCGGCGGGTTATCTGATCTATCTCGGCTGGCGGGCCTTGCGTGCGCGTCCGATGAATCTGGATGTGCCCGGCGAAACGAATGCCCAAGTGGCTCGATCGGCGTGGCGGGCGTTCGTCATCGGCTTCGTTACCAATGGCCTGAACCCCAAGGCCACGCTGTTCTTCCTTTCGCTATTCACCGTCGTGATCAGTCCTGATACGCCACTGCTGGTGCAGGCCGGTTATGGCGTCTATCTGGCAGCTGCCACGGCGCTGTGGTTTCTGCTGGTGGCCTGGCTGTTCAGCCGAGGCCGCGTACGGGCTGGCTTTGCGCGGCTGGGGCACTGGTTCGACCGACTGACCGGTGCGGTGCTGATCGGCCTTGGCGCGCGCCTCGCCTTGAGCGAGATCGGTTAACACGCTGAAACGAGCCACCGGGAAAATAATCCTTTGGACTGATTTTGCATGGGGGCGGACGCTCTAGAGTGGAGCTTACAACTCCAACAAGAACAGGATGCCCCTCATGCTGCAGACCCGTGTGATCAAGCCCGCGGCGAACGCCTATCAGTACCCCCTGTTGATCAAACGCCTGCTGTTGTCCGGCGTACGCTACGAGCGCCGCCGCGAGATCGTCTACCGTGACCAGCTGCGTTACGACTATCGCACCCTCAATCAGCGTATCGCCCGGCTGGCCAACGTGTTGACCGACGCTGGCGTCAAGGCAGGTGACACCGTGGCGGTGATGGATTGGGACAGCCACCGCTATCTGGAATGCATGTTTGCCATTCCAATGATCGGCGCGGTGGTGCACACCATCAATGTGCGGCTGTCGCCGGACCAGATCCTCTACACCATGAACCACGCCGATGACCGCTTCGTGCTGGTCAACAGCGAGTTCGTGCCGCTCTACCAGGCGATCGCCGGACAGTTGAGCTGCGTGCAGAAGACCCTGCTGCTTACCGACGGCGACGTGCACGATGCTGGCCTGCCGAACTGCATCGGTGAATACGAAAGCCTGCTTGCAGGCGCCGAGCCGAGTTACGACTTCCCCGACTTCGACGAGGACTCGGTCGCCACGACCTTCTACACCACCGGTACCACCGGCAACCCCAAGGGCGTGTACTTCACCCATCGCCAGCTGGTACTGCACACCCTGGCGGCGGCGGTCACCGTCGGTTGCCGGGAAAATCCGCAGCTGATGGGCTCGGCCGATGTCTACATGCCGATCACGCCAATGTTCCACGTGCATGCCTGGGGGCTGCCCTACGTGGCCACCATGCTCGGCCTCAAGCAGGTCTATCCCGGCCGCTACGACCCGGAATACCTGATCGAGCTGTGGCGCCGTGAGCAGGTGACCTTCTCCCATTGCGTGCCGACCATCGTGCAGATGCTGCTCAATGCCAAGGCCGCCCAGGGCACCGATTTCAACGGCTGGAAGATCACCATTGGCGGCAGTGCGCTGACCCGAGGCCTGTACGACCAGGCCAAGGCCTGCGGCATCGACCTGATCGCCGCCTACGGCATGTCCGAGACCTGTCCGCTGATTTCCGGTGCACATATCAGCGACGAGTTGCTGGAGGCTGACGAGGACACTCGCAGCACCTACCACCTCAAGGCGGGTGTGCCGGTGGTGCTGGTGGATGCGGCGATCCAGGCAGCCGACGGCAGCTTCCTGCCGGCAGACGGCACCTCACAGGGCGAGCTGGTGCTGCGCGCGCCCTGGTTGACGCAGGGCTATTACAACGAGCCGGAAAAAAGCGAGGAGCTCTGGGCCGACGGCTGGCTGCACACCGGCGATGTCGCGGTGATCGACGAGTTGGCCAATATCGAGATTCGCGACCGCATCAAGGACGTGATCAAGACCGGTGGCGAGTGGTTGTCTTCGTTGACGCTTGAAGGGTTGATCAGCCGCCACGAGGCAGTGCGCGACGTGGCGGTGGTCGGTGTGCCGGACGAGCGCTGGGGCGAGCGGCCCTTTGCGTTGCTGGTCCTGGCTGAGGGCCGCGAGCTGAGCGCCGACGACCTGCGTAGCTTCCTCGAGCCGGCGGTAGCCGAAGGGCATATCAATAAGTGGGCCATTCCCCAGCAGATCGCCCTGGTATCCGAAATACCCAAGACCAGCGTCGGCAAGCTGGACAAGAAGCACATCCGTAGCGAGATCGCACGCTGGCGGGATGACGGCGCCGTGTAGCGCGGCGCAGCCCGCTCGATTGAGCAGGGTGCACCTGCTTACCAGGCGTCCAGCAGGGTTTGCACGCGGGTCTGCAGGGTATCCAGGGTGAACGGTTTGCCGAGCAGTTCCTGTTCACGCTGGGCCGGACTCCGGGCATGCAGCGCCTCTTCGGCGTAGCCGGTGATGAACAGGACCTTCAGTACCGGTTGCATCTGGCGTGCATGCTCGGCGAGCTGGTAGCCATTCATGCCGCCAGGCAAGCCGATATCGGTGATCAGCAAGTCGATCGAGCCGGCCTGAGGGAGCAGGTCGAGCGCGGCGCTCCCGCTATCGGCTTGCAGCGTTTCATGGCCCATTTCCTCGAGCACTTCGCAGACCATGGTGCGAATGCTCGCCTCGTCGTCCACCACCATGATGCGCCGTTTGGGCAACTCTGCTGGCTGCTGCTGCGCTGGCGCCGCCTGGGATGGAGAGTCCGGCGCGCCGGTGTACTGCGGCAGATACAGGCAGACCGAGGTTCCGAGGCTTGGCGTACTGTCGATCTGTACGCTGCCGCCCGACTGGCGAGCAAAGCCGTAGACCATGGAAAGACCGAGCCCGGTGCCGGCACCCAGTGGTTTGGTGGTGAAGAATGGGTCGAAGACATACGCCAGCTTCTCCGGTGCGATCCCGCTGCCGGTGTCGGCCACGCACAGCATCACGTAGTTGCCGGGTGTCATGCCCAGAAGCTGGGCAGCGGTCTGGTCGAGCATCCGGTTCGCCGTGCTCAGAGTCAGTCTGCCACCCTCGGGCATTGCGTCGCGTGCATTGAGCGTCAGATTCAGCAGTGCATTCTCCAGCTGATTGGCGTCGCATTGGGTCAGCCAGAGGCTCTCTGCGAGTGACAGTTCGAAGGCTATCAGCGGCACCGTCGTACGTTGCAGCAGTTCCCGAAGCCCTTCGATCAGGGCATTGCTGTCGGTCGGTCGTGAGTGCAGGGGTTGTCGGCGGGAAAAGGCCAGCAGGCGGTGAGTCAGCGCGGTGGCCCGGTCTGCCGAGCCGAGCGCTGTATCAAGGTGGCGTCGCAGTTCATCGTGGCGCCCTTGGTCGAGGCGTCGGCCCAGCAGCCCAAGCGAGCCGACGATGCCTCCGAGCAGGTTGTTGAAATCATGGGCCAGCCCGCTGGTCAGCTGTCCCACGGCTTCCATCTTCTGTGATTGATGCAGTGCCGCCTCCGCCGATGTGCGGGCCGCTACGGCTTCCTCGATTCGGATTTCCAGCGTCTCGTTGAGGCGCTGCAGGGCCTGCTCGGTGCGCTTCTGGTCAGTAAGATCGATGCACGCCCCGACCAGATAGGACGGCCGGCCGTTCTGATCGCGCACGTTCATCGCTCTGCCGAACAGCCAGCGCTCTCCTTGCGCAGGCAACTGCACGCGAAAGTGCATCTCGAAATCCTCGCCGGTGGCGGCGCAACGCTTGCCCAGGTCGGTCATGCGGCTGCGATCGACGGGATGCACGCGCTTGAGCAGTTCGGTCAGATAAATGTCGTCGAACCCTTCCATGCCCACCAGGCGCAGCATGGAAGCATCCATGTCGATGCGCTGGCTGTCGAGCTGCCAGTAAAAGGTGCCGGTGCCTGATACCAGCAATGCCGCATTCAGACGCTCGTCGCTTTCCTGCAGTTGCGCCCGGGCCAGATCCTGGGCATGCAGCTGGGCGGTGACATCCTCGACCCGATGGATGATGTAGCGCACCCGGCCTTCGCCGTTCCTGACCGGTACATTCACCACGTTCCAGAAACGCTCCTCGAACCCGCCCCCCTCACTGGCTGGCCGCTCCAGCGCGTAGCGTACCTGGGCCAGTCGTTGTGTCTGGCCGGTGGCGATCACCTGATTGAGTGAGCGCTTGAGGATCGCGGCGCCGGAATGCGGGTCATCCGGCGCGTCGTCGGAAAAAACCTCGAACAGCGGCCGGCCGATCAGGTCCTCCCGGCGCGTCATGGTGACGCGTAATCGCTCGTCACTGCTGGCGATCATGGTGAAGTCGGTATCTGCCACCACGATCAGATAGATGCCGGGCAGGCTGTCGATGATTGCCTGCAGGTCATGCATAACGATCAAGTCCTTGGTTGAGGCGAGCGTATGTTACGTGCGCCAAGGTAGTGACTCCAAAGCAGCAGGAAAATTTGCCGGACCACTCAGTTGGCATGGCGCGTGATAATAGTCCGGATTTTTTGCGGGTCGCAGTTTCGCACTGCGCTCCGCGCCTGGATGGCATGTGCGGCTCTCTAATGGCTCACCCCGATGTTGATCCGCGAAACCTTCCCCGTCGGCCCGTTGCAGTGCAACTGCAATCCGTGCTGGGTGAATTGGGCAGAGTTTATTGGCGATTTTCCTGAGCCAAGCCGAGGGCTGTTTGACGGCCCCGCCTTTCAGGCAAGGCTGTGCCCGCCGGCATGCGCAGTGATGAAGCGATGAACAGCAGATCATTCCTGGATGCCGAATCGCCAAGACGGGGATAGCTGTGGCGCAGTCAGCTCGAGAGCTGAAGACTTGGAACGGTATATGGCTTCAGTGGGGGAAAAGAGCCATTCGAACCAGTTATCAGTTCGTGAGCGCCTGCTTTGCCCTGTATCGGTCGGTTCCGGCCACTTCGGAGTCTTGCTGGATACGTCAAGCAATCCGCGCCAGAGATGAATGATGTCATATAGCCATTGACCGTGGCGGTCAGGAATGATATCACTGCGCTAGTACAGCTTCTGATCATGTCGTTCGCTTAAAAAGCCTTATGGAAGGCCGGTTATGCGTGCCTGAATCAAAGCGTGCCTGACTGACCGTTTCAGCCTCGGTGCAGCCTAAAAATGCCGACGTTTTAACATGGATTGTACGGCCACACGAATTAGCGGCCAAGTTCGAGTGTGCCTCATCGCTAGAGAACAAAAAATGCCGGCTGTTTCCCGACGAACGCATTACCTGCCTCGCAAGACTTCCTCGCCACTTACTGACAACAAGGTTCCCATGTCCTATTCCCACGTACCGGCGAAGGCGCTGCTGTGCGCCCTCGGTTTTGCCGTGATGACGGCCAATGCGGCGATGGCCAACGAATCCGTTGTGCCTCCTTCCCAGCACCAGGCCTCCCAGGCCCAAGTGATGGTCAAGGCTGTTGAGTTCAGCGGCAACCGCACCTTCACCAGCGAACAGCTCCAGATGCAGATCGCTGACGATCTGGGCCGCCCGATGACCCTCACCGAGATGAAGGCGCTGGCTGCCAAGGTGGAGGCCTACTATCACGCTGCCAATTATCGGTTGGTCAAGGTGGTGGTCCCGGCCCAGGACTTCGCCAGCGAGCGGGCCCTCAAGCTGGTGGTGCTCGAAGGCTGGCTAGGCAACGTGCGGGTGACAGGGACCAAACGTTTCTCCAGTGAACAGGTGCTCGCAGCGCTGACCGACGGCGGTATCGTCGAAGGCAAGCCGTTCACCCTGGAAGAGGTAGAGCGCTCGCTGACTCACCTCAATCGCCTGTCCGGCATCACCGTCAGTTCGACCCTGCAGCCCGGTTCGCAGATCGGCTCCACCGATCTGGTGGTAGACGTAGTAGAAGCACCGCGGGTCAGCGGCGCCATGGAAGTCAACAACTATGGCAGCAAGGACACCGGCGAATACCGGCTGATGCCCACCCTGAAGTTCGCCAACCTGACCGGTAATGGCGACGAGGCCAATGTGCTGGCGCTCACCTCGCTGGGCGAAGGCGACCTCTGGTACGGCTACGTCGACTACAGCCTGCCGCTCAACGCCCGTGGCACCAAGGCGCGGGCCTACTACTCGCAGGGTAACGTCGACGTCGGCAACACCTTCCGCGTGCTCGAGATCGAGGGTGACAACAAGGGCTGGGGTCTGGGCGTGTCCCAGGACTTCGTGCGCTCGGCGCGCAGCATCATCACCGCCGAGGCTTGGCTGGAATCCCAGGACCTGGAGCAGAGCATCCTCGGCATCCGTACCGCCGAAGACAAGATCCGCAAGCTGCGCTTCGGCCTGAACCTGGACAACTCCGACCTCTACGGTCGCACGCTGGCTTCGGTTGGCCTGCATTACGGTCTGGGTGAAGCGCTCGGCGGCATGGAGGACGAATCGACCATGTCCAGCCGCGCAGTCGCGGAGGCCGACAACCGCTTCACCAAGTTCACCTTCGACGTGGCACGTCTGCAACAGCTGACGCCGCGTTTTCTGATCATTCCGCGCATTGCCGGGCAGTACTCCATCGACTCGCTGGTCTCCAGCGAACAGTGGGGCATCGGTGGCATGAACTCGGTGGTCGGCCATGCGCCATCGACCTACTCGGGCGACCATGGTTTCACCGCCAGCCTGGAAGGCCGCTACCAGATCTTCAAGGGCGACGACCGCTATCAATTCACCGCGCGCATGGACCACGGCCAGGTGTGGCTGAAGGAAACCTTCGTCGACCAGGACGACCACCAGGACCTGACTGGTGCGGCCATCGGCGTGCTGGCACGTCCGATCCCGAGCGTCGATCTGCGTCTGGACGTAGGCATGCCGCTCAGCGAAACCACCGAAGACAGCTCCTACGTCTACGCCCAGGCGCGCTACCGCTTCTGAGCCCCGGAAACCACACCCATTTCGCACAGGTAAGTACTCATGTCCCGTAAGAAAAAAGGCACGCAGTCTGTCATCAAGGCGATCTCGGTTTCCGTGATCGGCGCCGGTAGTTCGGTTGCGTTGGCTGGCCCCACTGGTGGTGTTGCGGTCGAAGGTGGCATCGCCATCGGCGCGATGAACAACAACCAGATGGTCATCACCCAGGCGCTGCAGAAGGGCATCATCAACTGGACCGACTTCAGCATCGACGCCGGAGAGCTGGTGCAGTTCGTCCAGAATGCAGGCAATGACTCCGTGACCCTGAACCGGGTTCTGGGCAGCCAGGTCTCGAATATCCAGGGCGCGCTGCAGGCCAACGGCAATATCTTCCTGATCAACCCCAACGGCATCGTCTTCGGTGCCGGCTCTACCATCGATGTCGCCGGCCTGCTGGCCACCACCTTCGACGTCGATGACCAGAGCTTCCTCAATGGCGGCGACCTGAACTTCTCCCAGGTCGACGGCGCCGCTTTGGCGAGCATCTCCAACCAGGGGACGATCACCGCAGACTCCGGCGGCTTCGTCTACTTGGTCGCCCCCAATGTCGACAACAGCGGCCACGTGATCGCCAACGTTGGTACCGTCACCATGGCTGCCGGTAACCGTTTCACGGTGAACCTGCAGGGCAGCAACCTGATCAACTTCAGCGTTTCCGCCGATGCGCTGACGGCTGCGACCGGTGACGCTCTGACCGGCGTCAATAACAGCGGTACCGTGCAAGCCCAGACCGTCCTGCTGCAGGGCAATTCGGCCAGCGGCCTTATGAGCTCGGTGGTCAACAACAGCGGCATCGTCGAGGCGACCGACCTGACCATGACAGGCGGCGACATCGTTCAGAACGGTACCATCAAGGGCGTTGGCGTCGCGGCTGCCACCACTGCCACCCTGGCGGCGACCCAAACGATCACCACCGGCAGCAACAGCTCCACCCGCGCTAGTACCTTGAATCTCTCCGTCACCGGTGAGGGTGCCTCCATCGGCACCGAGGAAGAAGCGCTCAAGGTCGACGCCGATGTGCTCAGCGCCACTGCCGAGAATGGCCACGTACTGGTTACCGACGTCAGCGGTGGCGTTGCGCTGCTCGACGTTCGCGCAGGCACCGCCCAGGCCGGTGGTAGCGTAGTCATCACCGCCAAGGGTGGGAGCATCACCTCCGCTCACCCCTCGCACACCAACGTCACCGGCTACTCGGCCAACTTCATTGCCGATGGTTCCGTAGGTACCACCAACGATGCTGTTGGAGCCCAGGTAGGCGTGCTTTCCGCCTCCACCCAAGACGGTGGCATCAACCTGAACAACGAAGGTTCGGTGATTCTCGGCGATATTGTCGCGCGCGAGCAGATTACCGTGGGTGGGCAGACCGTCAGCTCCACCGCCGTGGACAACGCCGGCAGCATCAAGCTGAGTAACGGCGACGCGGGCACCAAGAGCGTTTCGGTGCGCTCGACAGGCGACGTCATCCTGACCGGTACCGTATCGGCCACCGATGCGCTGAGTGTGCGCTCCAATACCGGAAGTATTCTCGCTGCCCAGGCCGGCACCCAACTGGTGGGTCGCACCATCAACCTGCAGGCTGGCAAGGAAGTCGGTGACGTTTCGCAGGCTTTGAGCACCCAGAGCAATACCGTCAATGCCATCTCCCAGGATGGCGGTATCTACCTGAATGAGAGCAACGGCCTGACCGTCGGTACCATCAACGCCTCCGGTAACGACAATGACGTGGTGCTCAATGCCACCGCCGGCAACATCGCCGTCGGCAGCATCACCGCCGACGGCGGTAGCGTCTCGCTCACCGCGGCCGCTGGTGGTATCACCGACAACAACGGCGATGCCACCAACGCCACCGCCGCTGACCTCAGCCTGTCGAGCAAGAACGCCATCGGTACCTCCGGCAACGCCCTGGAGACCAATGTCGATACCCTTAGCGCGACCACCAGCGCCGCACAGGCCGGGGTCTTCCTGTCCAACCTGAAAGCGCTGACCAAGCTCTCGGTGACCACCCCCAACGGGGATACCAACGTCGCATTCAGCGGCGGTGCGCTGATCTACAACCGCAACCTGAGCACACTCTCGCTGGCGCGCACCCTGGGCCTGGACGTGGCCTTTTCGAACATCGCCAGCGGCTACAAGCTCGGTGGCATCGATGCCGGCGCCGACAAGAGCGTGTCGCTGTACGCGGCTGGCGATATCACCCAGGGCAGCGGTCGTGTCGTCGCCAAGGATCTCTCCATCGAGGCATCCGGCAACATCGGCAGCGCCGATACTGCGCTGCAGACCGCGACCGACACCCTGAGCCTGAGCACGCGCAACGGCTTTGCTAACCTCGCCAACACCTCCGACGAGCTGGCGCTGAGCGCAACGGCCAATGCGGCTAATGGTGCCGTCAAGCTGTCGCAGACAGGCGATCTGGTCGTTGATTCGGTCAATGCCACCACGGGCGTCGAGCTGAACGCCGACGGTGCCATCACCGCCGCCGAGGACAGCGTTGGCACCAATATCTCCGCCGGCTCGCTCAAGCTCAGTGGCGCTTCGATCGGTACCGCCAGCCAGGCGCTCACCAGCCAGGTGAACGGTGGCGCGGTGAACCTGACCGCCAACTCGGGCGACGTCAACTTCTCGAACATCGGCGCGATCAGCCTGCTGGACGTGCTGGCCTCGGGCAAGGTGAGCTTCCAGAACTCCGGCGATGCCGTGGTTGGCCAGGTCCAGGCTGGAGGCACCGTCAACTTCAAGGTGTCCGGCAATGTGACCGATGGCAACGGCGACGGCGCCAACTTCGTCACCAGTGGCCTCACTGCCGCCGTACGCTCCTTCGGCACCAGCGGCGATGCCCTGGAAATCCAAGTGGACAGCCTGGTGATCGATGCCGCCAACGGTGGCATCTACGCTCGCCAGAGCAACGGCAACCTGCTGTCGCTGGTGCAGCTCACCAGTGGTGGCAGTGGCAGCGACATCCAGGTTTCGGCCAGTGGCGACATCGCCCTGGGCCATGTGGATGCCGGTGGCAACAACGTGAAGCTCAGCGCCGCCGGCAGCATCGAAGATGCCCGCAGCGACAAGAGCAAGGCCAACATCGTCGCCCGTTCGCTGGACATGAGTGCACCGGGAGGCATCGGCCAGCAGGGTGGCCTGGATCTGGATGTCAGCTTTCTCGCGGCTGCAGGTGGCAGCGGTGGCGTTACCGCCACCAACGCCGGCGCGGTCGCCGTCGACAGTTCCTCGCTGGTCGGCAAGGGTGCCAGTGCGATCACCATCGTCGCCACCGCGATTACCGTACTGGACAACAGCGGCGGCACCATCACCATGGATGGCGGCACCCTGACCCTGACCGCCACCGCCGGCAATATCGTTTTCCTCAACCAGAACGACACCATTTACCTGCCAGGTGGCGGTAGCATCACCCTGACCGCGTTGTCCAAGTCGGACTCCGCCGTACCTGGCTATGACGGTGTGATCATCGCCGGTAATCTGAAGACCGACGGCGGGAAGATCACGCTGCAGGCCCAGTCGAACATCACCATCGGCATGCTTGACGCTCAGGGTAATGCCGGCACCGCCGGTGACGTCACCGTTGCTTCGGCGGGCGGGGTGATCCTCGACGGCAACGGGACCGCGCAAAACATCCGCGGCAACAAGGTCAGCCTGACCGCCAGCACCCCGAGCGAGCACGACGCCGAACTGACCCGCGACACCGCCATCGCTGAATACTCGGCACGCGATGCCGAGGCCGCAGCCAAGTTGCTGCAGCTGAATATCCTCATTCAACAACTCAAGGACTACGAGGCTCTGGTCACCTCGGCCGCCTTGCAGAATAGCCTGGCTGAGCTGTCCCAGCGCCTTGCTGAAATTGCCGCGAATAACCAGTCGTCCAAGGTGGATAGCATGTCGGCGGTCGCCGACGGCCTGAACACTGCGCTCAACGCCGCCACAGTGGTCCGCAACGCTGCGGCGGTGATTGCCGGCGCGGCCCAGGCCATTCCGTTCTCCGGCGATGCTGGCGCCGATGCGGCGTTCGCCGTGGTCGACCTGGTGATGTCCGCTGCCTCCCTGGCGCTGGACAGCTACGAGCGCTACAGTCTGGCGCCCGAGCAGGACCTGCTGACCGAGCTGAACAACACCCTGGACGTGGCCAATGCCGCGATCTATACCGCGGCGACAAACCTCGCCACCACCACTGCGATCCGCGATACCACCGCGACCTCCAAGGCCGCCGCCGACCTGGCCGTATTCAAGGCCAACACCGCCCGTGATGCCTCCTTGCAGGTACGCCGGCAAGCCGTAGCGGCCTATGACCTGAACCAGCAGATCGACAGCTCCGCCGACAAGCCGCTGGGCATCACCGCCAACCGTCTGGATATCAATGGCGGCGACACCATCGACTCCAGCCTGTACCTGGATTCCACTGGAAGTCTGGGCCTGGGCGATATCACCGTCGCCAGCGGCGAGCAGATCGTCGCCGAAGCAGCGGACGACATCGGTGTGGTAGGCAGTGTCAACAGTGACACCTCCATCAGCCTGACGGCGGGCAACGCCATCCTCGGCCAGGGCGGTACGTTGATCACTCCGGACCTGCTGATGGTCGCCGGCAACGGCATCGGTGCAAACCAGGCCGTCAATACCCAGACCGACCGCGTAGCGGCCGACGCCGGCAACAGTGGCGTGGCCATCACCAACGCCAATGGCGGCGCCCTGCTGACCATCGGCACCCAGGGTGCGGTGAAGGGCATCACTGGCGCCGGTGATATCAACGTCATCACCGACGGCTCGCTGAAAATCGACGAACTGGTGAAAGACAGCACGCACACCCATACCGTCAGCCTGACTAGCACCAACGGCGCGATCGTCGATGGCAATACCGTCGAACGCAACGTGCAGGGCGGTACCCTGGTAGCCAAGGCTGCCGGCTCCATCGACCTGGATACCGAAGTCGATACCCTCAACGCCGAAGTCACCGACGCTGGCAACATCACCCTGCGTGAAGCCAACGGTGTCACCGCGCGTGACCTCAAGACCGCAGATGGCGACATCGACCTGAACGCCGCGGGTGCGGTGGTCGTGGGCAGCCTGGATGCTGGTTCCGGCACCGGTCGCATCGACCTGACCGCGGGTGGCGCAGTAGATGACGACCAGGACAACAGCACCCTGATCGTCGCCGACGCACTGTCGATCAACGCCACCGGCAGCGTCGGCGCTACTGGCAGCAACACCAACCGTCATCTGGATACCCAAGTCAACAGCGTCGACGTCACCGCCAGCGGTGAAGTCAACCTGGCCGAAGTCGATAACCTGAACGTCGGCATTCTGGAAACCGACCATGGCGACGTTACCGTAACCACTGGCGGCTCGCTGAACCTGGGTACGCTGACCACCGACACCGTCGACAGCACCGTAACCCTGGTTGCCGGCGGCCAGATCAGCAATGCCAAGGACGACGAAAGCAGCAACATCGACGCCGCCAACCTGGCGCTTTCCGCCGCCAATGGCATCGGTGCCGACAAGGCGCTCAACGTGAACGTCGCCAACCTCGAAGCGCATGCCGATACCGGCAGCATCAAGGTCGAGGACCTGGACGGCGATCTGGTTATCGGTGGCGTTACACCGAACCTCGGCAATGCCGCCATCACCGGCGTCAACACTAACGGGGGCGACATTCAGATCGGCACTGCCGGCAACCTGACCGTCAACGAAACCGTGATCAACACCGATAGCGGCGCGATCACCCTGAGTGCTGGCGGGAACGTCCAGCAGAACGTCGACCTCCAGACCGTCAACGGTGGCATTTCGGTGGCCGCTGGTGGCGACATCGACATGCTGGCCGGTACCCGGGCTCTCTCGCAGGGCACAGGCGACATCAGCTATACCGCCGATGGCAACGCCAGTCTGCAACAGATCACCACCAACAGCGGCAACATCGACCTGGGCGCAGGTGGCAACCTGATCCAGCATGCGCTGGTGCAGACCGGTGCGGGCAACATCAAGGCTCAAGCCGGTGGCGACCTGACCACTCTGGCCAACACCACCGTAACCGGTACCGGCGACGTCAACTACAGCGCTGGCGGTAACGCCAGCCTGCAGCGGATCACCACCAACAGCGGCAACATCGACCTGGGCGCCGATGGCAGCCTGACCCAGCACGCACTGGTGCAGACTGGCGCGGGCAACATCAAGGCTCAAGCCGGTGGCAACCTGACCACTCTGGCTGATACCACAGTGGTCGGCAGCGGCAACGTCAACTACTTAAGTAATGAAGGCAATGTGAGCCTGCAGCAGGTGACAACCGGCGCAGGCAACGTCGTCCTTGAGGCTACGCTTGGCGATCTGACCCAGCATGCTCTGGTGCAGACCGGCGAAGGCAATGTCAACGCCACGGCCGGTGGCAACCTGCTGATGACCGCTGGCCAGCAGACGCAAGTCGTGGGCACTGGCGACATCGCTTACACCGCCACCGGCAACGCCGATCTGGAAAACCTGTCCACCGGCAGCGGCGACATTGCGCTGACGGCCGAGACCGGTGACCTGACCCAGAATGGCCTGGTGCATTCGGGTGAAGGTGATATCACCACCACCGCGGGTGG
>NZ_KK020677.1:360624-426592 GCF_000307775.2 Stutzerimonas stutzeri KOS6
ATACTGGATGCCGTGCGTAACCTGACTCAGAATGCACTGGTGCATTCCGGCGAAGGCAACGTCACCGCCGAAGCCGGTGGCGACCTGCTGATGACGGCCAACGGCAGCACCACCGCCACTCTCGGCAACGTCGACTACAGCGCCGTGGGTGATGCGACCATCCAGGACGTCAGTGTCGGTACCGGCGATGTGGTTCTTGCGGCCCAGGGCGACCTAGTGCAGAACGGCACCGTTTCCGTGACCGAAGGTCAGGTGAACGCCGACGCCAATGGTGACCTGAGCATGAGCGTGGGCGCACTGACCAACGTTGCTGGCAAGGGCGATGTCGCCTACAGCGCTGGTGGCAACCTGCTGATCGACCAGATCCGCACCGCTGACGGCAATGTGGCACTCACCGCCGAAGAAGGTGACATTCAGGTACAAGGCACTGCCGAACGCAACGTTACGGCCAAGCAGCTGACGGCGAACGCTTCGGGCGATATCGGTACCAACGATGCCTTGCGCACCGACGTCGATACCTTGGTTGCCAAGGCCGATAACGGGTCGATCGTGGTCAACGAAGCTGACGGCATCACTCTGGATGACGTGGCAGCTGCCAATGGCCTCGTGTCGGTGGATGCGGGTGACATCGCCATCCAGCAACTGCAGGGCGACTCCATCGAGCTGGTTTCCAGTGGCAAGGTCGAAACCCTGAGCAATGGTCTGGTCCAGAGCGGCAGCCTGAGCGTCGACGCCGAAACCGGCGTGAACCTGCACACTGCGGTGGACAGCGCCACGGTAACGGTCAACGGCACCGGCGACCTGACCCTTGCGGAGGACGACGACATCACCCTGACCCGGCTGGTCACCGCCGACGGCGACATCACCGTCACCGCCGGTGGCGACATCGGCGTGAATACGGTCGATGCCGGTAGCCACAACGTAAGCCTGACCTCCAACGGAGGGGCCATCGTCACTGATCAGCCATCGATCTTGCGTCGCCTGTTTGCCCGCATCGCCCAGGTCACCGGTATCAGCGGTGACCGCGTCGAGCTCAACGCCGCCAGCGGCCTGGGTAACGGCGATCAGGGCGCGCTGCAACTGAGCGCCAATACCATCGATGCCAGCACCACCGCCGGCAACGTCGACCTGACGCAATCCCAGGCAGTGACTCTGGAGCACGTCAGTACCGGTAACGGCAACGTGCAGGTGGCAGTCAACGACGGCAATGCCGTGGTCGGCGAAGTCAGCGGCAGCGGCGCGGTGAACCTGTCGGTGAATAACGGTCAACTGATCGACGATGGCGATAACAATACGCTCATCGAAGGTCAGGACCTGAGTCTGGCCGCCAGCGGTGGTATCGGTGCCGACGGCGCTCTGCAGACGCGGGTGAAGACCCTCGACGCGCAGGTTTCCGGCAGCGGCAATATTGCCATCGACGAAGCGGACGGCCTGGACAGCCTGACCGTCAACAGCGGCGACGGTGATGTGGCCATCAACAGTGCCAGCGGCGACCTGAATGTCGACGTGATCAACGCCGAAGGTCACAACGTCAGCCTGCAGGCTGGCGCCGGTGCCATCCTCGATGTGCAAAACGATGATGTTGATGACATCAACGCCAACGGTGTCGAGCTGGTCGCGGCCAACGGTGTGGGTTCCAGCGGTAACGCCTTCGATGTGAACGTGCAGACCCTCGGGGCTGACGGCGGCACCGGCGGTATCCGTGTCAACAGCACTTCGAGCGGTACGCTGACCCTGTCGTCGACCTCGGGCGATGCACTCAAGGCCAGCAAGGGCGACATCGTGCTGACCACCGCAGGCGATCTGCAGGTGGGTGGCAACGTCGAGCACAGCGGCAATGGCAACATCTCGCTGAGCGGTGCGAATGTTGCGCAGAACGCTGACATCACTACCCAAGGCAGTGGCAACGTCACCGTCAATGGTAGCGGCGCGGTAAACATGGCGGCTGGAACCACCACGTCCACCAGCAACGGTACCGTCACCTACAAGGGCGGCCAGAGCGTCAGCGTGTCCTCGATCCAGACCTCCAACAAGGCCGGAGGCGGCAAGGTGATCTTCGAAGCGCCGAGGGTGCTCGACAACCTGCCGGGCGTGTCGAACGTCAAGGCCTGGGAGGTCACGGTCAACGCCAACAACGGCTCTGCCGGGTTGATCAGAGAGCTGATGGGTAACATCAACGGTTCTGCTCACGTCAACTTGGATAACCGTGTGATTGGTGGCAGCCTGGCCGAAAGCCGACGCTTCATGGAGGCCCTGTTGCAGCCGGCGGTGCAGCAGCAGAGCCGTCCGGAGCAGATGTTCGCGGTCGGTGTGATCAACGAGGCACAGCTCGCTCCGAGCCGAGGCTTCGTGGAGGGTGAGGATGGCGTGATGACCTACAACAAGTAAGTCACCACGTTGTGAAAAAGGCCGCCGGGTTTGCCCGGCGGCCTTTTTTCAGTTCTGTACTTTTTGCTTGCCCGGACCGCTACATGGGGGCGAGCTTGCCAGCGAAGCATCGTGAATACGCTTCCTCACCCGACTGCCGATAACTTGCGCTGTGCTGTTTCCCGGCAGGGATCATCCCCCGCTCGACCATTCGCTCAAAAACTTTATCGAAAGGCTACGTCGTGCTTCATGATCGCTCTGGACGGGCGGCTGTATAAGGCTGCTGGAGACAAGGTCAGTCTGCTCCGGCGCCGGAGCAGACACTTGCCTGGCTGATGGCAGGCATCTTCGTGCGCGCTGTGGCTCGGTCTGTTGGCCGGGTTCTGCCGCACGGTTCCTGTCCTTGCAGGTGGTCGATGTTAATCTAACGGCGCATTCAGGGCGGTGCTCGCGAGGGCGCCGGGACCGTCCTGGTAATTGTTAAGAGAAGGAAGTACCTATGAAAAAGCTGAACATGAGCGCTGTCGCCGCGGGTCTCGCCCTGCTGGCCGGTTGCACCAGCAACCCCTATACCGGTGAGCAGCAGGCGGGCAAGGCCGGCATCTATGGCGGCATTGGTGCCATCAGCGGTGCAGTCATCGGCGCGGCGACTTCAAGCAAAAAGGATCGCACCAAGGGTGCCCTGATCGGTGCTGCGGTTGGCGGTGCTGCCGCCGGTGGCTATGGCTATTACGTTGACACGCAGGAAGCCAAGTTGCGCCAGACCCTGCAGGGCACCGGGGTTCAGGTACAGCGCGACGGTGACAACCTGACGCTGATCATGCCGGGCAACATCACCTTCGCCAGTAACTCGGCCGATATTTCCAGCACCTTCTATCCGACGCTGAATTCGCTGGTGCAGGTGTTCAGGGAGTTCGACAAGAACGGCGTCGATATCGTCGGTCATACCGATAGTACGGGATCGCTGCAGCTGAACCAGGACCTGTCCAACCGCCGCGCGCAAAGCGTTGCATCGTACCTGGTGGGCAATGGCGTGGCGGCGGCGCGAATTTCGTCCTACGGCGCCGGTCCGAGCCAGCCGGTTGCCAGCAACGACACGGCAGCCGGCCGTGCTCAGAATCGCCGTGTCGAGATCAATCTTCGTCCGCTGTAACAGCTGATAGGCAACAGGGGCGCAAGGCCCCTGCTGCCGTCGTGATTCAGACGCCATTAATTCGTTTCCCTCTGCGGGCGTTGAACCTCTCTGCGCTATCCGAATCTGACACTGGATAGCGCGCCAGTAGTGGCACAGAGGAGGTCGAATGGATGATCGTCCCGCTCTCCATTCCCGCAGGACCCGGCTGCCAGTACTGGTCGCTCTGGTCCTGATGGCGGGGTTGGGTGGATGGATTGGCTGGCAGTGGCATGTTCAAGAGCAGCGCAGCGAGGCCGAGCAGGAGCAGCGCTTCATCTTCGCCGTCGATGACATCGAGCACACCCTGCGCGAACGGATGCGAGCCTACGAGATGGTGCTGCGCGGGCTGGCCGGCGTAGTGGCGGGCAGCGATGAAGTCAGTGCGGACGACTGGACGCGTGCCGCGTACCAGTTGCAGCTGCAGGACTTCTATCCGGGCATCCAGGGCATCGCGCTGGCCCGGCATGCCACTGCGGCAACCATCGACGGTATGATCGAACGGATCCGCGCGGACGGGCGCGAACGCTTTCGCATGTACCCGCCCGGCGAACGGGACGAGTATGTCGTCGTCGACTACATCCATCCCGCCGACTGGCGGAATCGCCGAGTGCTGGGCTTCGATCTCTTCAGCGAAGCCACCCGCCGCGAGGCCATCATCAGCACGCGCGACAGTGGCAATCCGGTGCTCACGGGGCCGCTGCGCCTCAAGCAGGAAACCGAAAAGAACGTCCAGGTAGGCGTGCTGCTGTTTCTGCCGCTTTATGCCTCTGCCGCCCCGGTCACTACCGAGGAAGAACGCCGGCAGGCCTTCGTTGGAACGCTGCATGGTGCGTTCCGGCTGACCGATCTGATGGAGGGCATCCTCGGCTCGCGCAGCCGGATGCTGCAGTTGCAGCTTTACGACGCCGCGAACCCGGATGCCCCGCTGCTGGCCGGGCGGGCTCCGGTCAGCGACGACGCGGCCTTTCAGCGGGTGCGCAACATCTACATGTATGGGCGCAGCTGGCAGCTTCAGGTCGCCAGCACGCCGGAGTACGAGGCGCTGCTGCGTGACCATAACCGCGCCTTCAACCTGGCCGCGGCGCTGACGGCGGCGGTGTTGTTTTCGCTTCTGGTCGGGGGCTACCTGTACCTGCGCGAACGCGCGCTGCGCAGCAGCCAGGTACTCAGCCTGCAACTGCAGGAGCGAGAGGCGCGTTTTCGCCAGTTAATTGAACAACTGCCGGTCGCGACGCTGCTGTGCAACGCCAGCGGGCGCATCGAACTGGCCAACCAGAGCGCCGGGCAATTGCTCGGCAGCACCGCCGAACTGCTCGCCGGCGAGCGTGTCGGTCGCTACGTGCCCGGGGTACTCGGCGAGCAGATCCTCCGGCAGTTGCGGGAAGCCAGCCAGCTTGAACTGCAGGCCCAGCGGGAGGACGGCAGCCCCATTCCGGTGGCCGTCAGCCTGACCAGTTTCAGTCACGACGATGCGTTGTACTACGTGCTCAACCTGCTCGATCTGCAGGCGCGGAAGCGTGACGAGGAGCGTTTCCGCAATGTCGTCGAGGCGTCTCCCAATGCGTTCGTGCTGGTGGACGGGCACGGTGACATCGTCATGGTCAATCGCCAGACCGAACTGCTGTTCGGCTATAGCCGGCAGGAACTGCTCGGCCAACCGGTCGAGCTGCTGCTGCCTGAAACGCTACGGGAAGTGCATCGCGGCCTGCGCCAGGATTTCGCCAGGCATCCGGAGCCACGGCGCATGGGCAGCAACCGCGAGCTGTTCGGTCGTCATCAGGACGGCAGCGCGCTGCCGGTCGAGATCGGCCTGTCGCCGTTGCGCAGCGGCGACGAGCAACTGGTGCAGGCGGTCATCATCGATATCAGCCACCGCAAGGCGGCCGAGCGACGGTTGCGTGAACAGGCTGACCAACTGGCTGTGGCCAATCGCTACAAGTCCGAATTCCTCGCCAACATGTCCCATGAGCTGCGTACACCGCTGAACAGCATTCTTATTCTCAGCGACCAGCTGCGGCAGAACGGTTCGGGCAACCTCAACGACAAGCAGGTGCGTCATGCCGACATCATTCACCGTGCCGGCCACGAGTTGTTGCAACTGATCAACGACGTGCTCGATCTCGCCAAGATCGAGTCCGGGCGCATGCAGCTCAAGCTGGAGCCGCTGAATCTGCGCGAGCTCTTGACCGAACTGGAGGTTGGTCTGAGGCCGATGGCCGAGCAGAAAGGACTGGTGCTGAAGGTGAATATCGACCCGGACGTGCCGTCCGTCCTGAGTTCCGATCGCGCGCGGCTGCAACAGGTCCTGCACAACCTGTTGACCAATGCCTTGAAATTCACCGAGCACGGCGAAGTGGAGTTGCTGGTGAGCTGCCCGGCAGCCGATCACGCGGCTGAGCAGATGCTGCAGCTACAGGTGCGTGACACGGGCATCGGTATCGCCAAGGACCAGCAGGAGCGCATCTTCCAGGCGTTCCAGCAGATCGATGGTTCGATCAGTCGGCAGTACGGCGGTACCGGTTTGGGGCTGGCGATCACCCGACAGCTGGTTGAAGTGCTGGGTGGGGAGGTTGCCGTCGCGAGCGAGCTTGGCGAGGGGGCCATCTTTACCGTCCGGCTACCCGTGGGCTCGGTACCGGCGACGCCTGCAGCGTCGTTTTTTCCGCCCCAGCCTCAGCGGCGAGGGCGGGGCCCAGGGCTGTTGATCATCGAGGATGATGCGGATTTCGCATCCGTGGTGGCCGAGGTCGGGCAGAACCATGGGTTCACCAGCCTGATCTGCAACACCGGCCAGCAAGGGTTGGAAGCGCTGAAGCGGGAGCACTTCGCCGCGGTGATCATCGATATCCTGCTGCCGGATATCAGCGGCTGGCAGGTGCATCGCGAACTGCGCGCCGATGAACGCCATCAAGGCATGCCGGCACTGATCATTTCCTGCGTGCCGCAGCCCCATGACTGGAACGACGACGGCTCGCGCTATCTGGTCAAACCAGTTGCGCAGGCGGAACTCGAGCGCATCTTCATTGAAATCGCGCGTCATGAGCACAACCCGCTGCGCCTTCTGCTGGTGGAGACCGATCCACGGCGCCGGGGTCTGATTCGCGACCATTTCGAACGACTCGGTTACAGCGTCACGCTGGCGGCTACGGGGGGCGGTGCTCAACTGGCCTATGCCGAGCATGTCTTTTCGGTCGTGGTGGTCGATAACGAACTGGCCGATGGCAACGGCCTGGGTCTGCTGGACGCTCTGGAGCGGGTCCGCTCGCTACGAGGGGTTACGGTGCTGCTGACCAGCGAGGAGCCGCTGTCAGACGTAGATCAACGACGACTACGCCAGTATTCGGGGACGGTAATAGCCAAGTCGGAAGCCGTGGAACGCATGGGCGACGTCCTGCGGCCGCAGCCTGCGCCGTTATCATCCGACGCTGCCGCCGCGCTGCAACTGGCTGCACCCGGACGAAGGGTGTTGCTGGTGGATGAAGACGTGCGCCTGATCTATTCGTTGACTGCTCAGCTCGACCAGTTGGGTCTACAGGTGGTCCCGGCGACCAGTGCCGAAGAGGCCATCCAGCGGTTCGAGGCCGATGCCTTCGATCTGGTACTGCTGGACATGCACCAGCCAGGGGTGGAAGGTCCCGAGCTGGCGCGACGACTCAGGCAGGAGCATGGTTGCCAGGTGCCGATCGTGGCGCTGGCCGGCGCCGATGAAGTGGGGGCACCCGAGCATTACCTTGCCGCGGGTGCGGACGATGTGCTGGTCAAACCGGTCGAAGACGTGGCGCTGCTGGAGCTGCTGCGGCTCTGGCTGGGTCTGGAGCAGGCCGCGGCCGATGCGGAAGAGGAGTAGGGCGTGCGACATGCCGGACAATGGGGTCTCAGGGCCGTGGCTCAGTTGCTTTCGTGCGCGGTGCATGAGCCCATCGTGTTCATTACCGACAGCCCTGTGCTGCCGGCCGGAGGTTGGCGATGACGCAGACGCAGCTTAAGACCAGGCCACGCAGTCGTACGCTGCTGGTAGTCGATGATCGTGAGGCCAATCTGGTGGCAATGGAGGCGCTGCTGGGCGACGGCGACTGGCAGGTACATACCGTCAACTCCGGTGAGGCGGCGCTCAAGGCGCTGCTCGAACGGGATGTCGAACTGGTTCTGCTGGACGTGCAGATGCCCGGCATGGATGGCTTCGAAGTCGCCCGACTGATGCGCGGCAGCCCGCATACGCGTTACACGCCGATCATCTTCGTTTCGGCCATTGCCCATACGCGCGATTCGGTATTGCGCGGTTATGCCACCGGAGCGGTGGATTTCATCCTCAAGCCGTTCGACCCCCAGGTGCTCAAGCACAAGATCAATACCCTGCTGGCCCACGAGCATAACCGCCGCGACCTGCAACTGCTCTCGCAACAGCTGGATAGCGCCCGTGCCTTCAACGCCTCGGTGCTGAGTAACGCGGCGGAAGGGATCCTGGTGGTCGCCGAGGACGGTTTCATCAGCTTCGCCAATCCGGCGATTGCCGGCATGCTGCATACCCGCGTCGAGGATCTGCAGGGCACGATGCTGCTGTCACACCTGGCAGCGCCGCAGATGCCGGCCAGTTGGCACGAATCCGATTTCTATCGTTACTGGCGCAGCGGTTCCACGTACCGGCTGCACGAGGCGCAGTTGCATACCGCCAATGGCTCGACTCTGCCGGTGGCCCTGTCCAGTTCACCGTTGCCACGCCAGCAGCGCTCGATGGTGGTCATCGCCCTGGACATGTCGGTGGTGCGCAACCTGCACGACCAGCTGGAAACCCAGGCGGTCACCGACTCGCTGACCGGGCTGTTGAACCGGCGCGGTTTCCATCAGGCACTCGAGTCGTCGCTGGCGCGGGTCGATCGCAACGGCAAGCGGATGGCCATCCTCTACATCGATCTGGATGGCTTCAAACGCATCAACGACTCGCTAGGCCACGACGCCGGTGACGAGATCCTGTGCAAAGTGGCGCGCCTGCTGGAAACCTGCATGCGTCCGTACGACATCATCGCGCGCATGGGCGGCGATGAGTTCACCGCACTGCTGGATTCCCTCGACCAGCCGGAGGACGCCGCGCGTGTCGCGGAAAAGCTGATCGAGCTGATCTCGGTGCGGCACCGGATCGACGGTACCGAGGTTACCCTCGGTGCCAGCATCGGCATTGCGCACTTTCCCGATTGCGGGGTCAGCGTCGACCAGTTGCTGCGCTCGGCGGACATGGCGATGTACGAGGCCAAGCGTGCCGGTCGCCGGCAGTACCGGTTCTTTTCCAACGATATGAACGAGCGGGCGCACGCGCGGCTGATGATGGAGGAAAACCTGCGCAGCGCCACCGACCGCAACGATTTCGAACTGCTCTATCAGCCGCAGATCATCCTCGACAGCGGGGCACTGCGCGGCTTCGAAGGCCTGCTGCGCTGGCCGCAGGGCGAGGCCGGCGAGAATCAGCCGGGCGTATTCATCCCGCTACTGGAAGAGACCCGGCTGATCGAGCGCGTGGGGGACTGGGTGCTGCGCGAGGGCATGAACCAGCATTCGCAGTGGCTGTCGGCGCTTGGCAGCGATCTCGTGCTCAGTCTCAACGTCAGCCCGGTGCAGTTCAGTCGTGCCGGGCTGTTCGATTCGCTTCGGCGGCTGCTCGACGAATTCCAGCTGAACCCCGCCCAGCTCGAGCTGGAGGTCACCGAAGGCACGCTCATGCAGGACCTCGAGCAGAGCTGCGAGAAGCTGCGTCAGTTGCGCAAGCTCGGGGTGCGGGTGGCGATTGACGATTTCGGCACAGGCTATTCGTCATTGGCCTATCTGCGCCATTTCGAGCTGGATACGCTGAAGATCGACCGCTTGTTCATCTCCAACATGCTTGACTCGCCGCGCGACGCTGCGGTCGTCAGCACCATCATCGATCTGGGCCGCAACCTGGGCCTGGAGGTGGTTGCCGAGGGCGTGGAGACCCTCGCTCAGCGCGATTGGCTGGTGGAAAACGGTTGTGATGTCATGCAGGGCTTTCTGGTATCTCCCGCTGTAAACGCTGAGCAGGCCCGCGCGTTTCCCGCCCGGTTCGCCTGGGAGCCAGCCCTGAACCGGTAGCGGGCCGAACTCAGCGCTGGGCCGGAAACTGCTCGTGCAGCTGCGCCAGATGAAGGTCCTTTTCGCTCCAGAGCTGGTTGACCCACTGCTGGAAGGCCAGCCGATACGCTTCGTCCTGGTCATAGTTTCTGCGCAGGAACTCGCTGGGAATCGGCTGCGCCTTGATCCGTAACACCACCTGGCGAATGTTGCCTGCCAGCAGATCCCAGAATGTCGGGCGACCGTCTGGGTAGTGGATGGTGACGTTGATCAGCGCCGTCAGTTGCTCGCCCATCGCGTCGATGACGAAGGCGATGCCGCCGGCTCTGGGTTTGAGCAGGTAGCGGTATGGCGAGGCCTGCTCGGTGTGTTTGTCATCGGTAAAGCGTGTGCCTTCGATGAAGTTGAATACCGAAACCGGATTGGTCCGGTAGCGTTCGCACGCCTTGCGCGTCGTCGCCAGATCCTGGCCGCGCTTTTCCGGATATTTGGCCAGATATGCCTTGCTGAAGCGCTTCATGAACGGAAACTCGAGCGCCCACCAGCACAAGCCGATCACCGGCACCCAGATCAGCTCCTGCTTGAGGAAGAACTTGAGGATCGGCATGCGCCGGTTGAACTGATACTGCAGGGCGAGAATGTCAGCCCAGCTCTGGTGATTGCTGGTCACCAGGTAGGAATGCTGCATGTCGACCTGATTGAGCCCCTGGACGTCCCAGCGAATGGAGCGGACCGAATCCATCCAGAAGCTGTTCACCGCTATCCAGGACTCGGCTATCCAGTGCATGCCAAAACGCAGCGTGCGTTGAATGGCCGGGAAGGGAAGCAACAGTTTCAGCAGCGAAAGGGCGAAAAGCGGCCAGCACCAGAAGAGGGTATTGAGTGCCAGGAGCAGCGCGGCGAGGGCGCCACGCAGTGGAGCAGGAAGAAAGCTCAGCATGTAATTCTCATCGATACGGCGGATTCGAGGCGCCAAGAGTAGCGATTGCGCGCCGAACTGCAACAGTCGTGCACACGCCCGATCGTGTTGGACAGCCTCACGGCTGGATGGGCTCGCCGAGGTGAGCTGCCCAACGGCGATGAACAGGCGACGCATCGGTGAGCGTTGGGCTTCGGCGCTGCGCGCCTCAACCGCAACCTACGGCGCGCACCTGTGGATGGGTGGAGCGATCGTAGGTTGCGTTGAGCGAAGCCCAACGAGCAATGCAAGAGGCGGCATGTCGGCGCAAGTTGGCCTTCGGCGCCTCTCAACCGCTACGCCGTCGACATGCCGGTTGCCCGACGCAACGTACCGCGCTTCGCGGCGTCCCTGCCGCTCGATCACGTTTTTGCGAGTCAGCCGTTCTGGTTGGCAGCCTGCAGCGCGGTCAGGGCGATGGTAAAGACGATGTCGTCCACCAGCGCGCCGCGCGACAGATCGTTGACCGGCTTGGCCAGACCCTGCAGCATCGGGCCGACGCTGAGGCAGTTGGCGTTGCGCTGCACCGCCTTGTAGGTGGTGTTGCCGGTGTTCAGGTCGGGGAAGATGAACACGGTGGCCTGCCCGGCGACCTTGCTGTTCGGCGCCTTCTGCCTGCCGACGCTGAGCACGGAGGCGGCGTCGTACTGCAGCGGGCCGTCGATCGGCAGTTCGGGGGCGCGTTCCTGGGCGATGCGGGTAGCTTCGGCGACCTTTTCTACTTCCGCACCGCTGCCGGAACTGCCAGTGGAGTAGCTGATCATTGCCACGCGTGGGGTAACGCCTAGTGCCACGGCGGACTCGGCGCTCTGCAGGGCGATTTCGGCCAGCTCGGTGGCGCTCGGGTTCGGGTTCACCGCGCAGTCGCCGTAGACCAGCACCTGGTCCGGCAGCAGCATGAAGAATACCGAGGACACCAGGCTGTAGCCCGGCGCGGTCTTGATCAGTTGCAGGGCCGGGCGAATGGTGTTGGCTGTGGTATGCACGGCGCCGGACACCAGGCCGTCGACTTCGTCGAGTGCCAGCATCATGGTGCCCAGCACCACGGTATCCTTCAGCTGTTCGCGAGCGTCATCGGGCGTCAGGCCCTTGGCCTTGCGCATCTCGCACATCGGCTCGACGTAGCGGTTGGCGATGGCGTCCGGGTCGAGGATCTCCAGGCTGGCCGGCAGAGTAATGCCCTGCTCGCGAGCGACCTGCTGAACTTCCTCCGGCTTGGCCAGCAGTACGCAACGGGCGATGCCGCGGTCCTGGCAGATGGCAGCGGCGCGGATGGTGCGCGGCTCGTTGCCTTCCGGCAGGACGATGCGCTTGTTGGCTTCCTGGGCGCGCTTGACCAACTGGTAGCGGAAGGCTGCCGGGGACATGCGCAGCTCGCCGCGCGGCACGCTGCAGCGGGTGTGCAGGAATTCGGGATGCAGATGGCTGGCGATGAAATCGGTTACCCGCTTGGCACGCTCGATGTCGTCCGCAGGGGTTTCCTTGTTCAGGCCGAACAGGTTGTTGGCCGTGTCGTAGGAATTGGTTTCGACGGTCATCACCGGCAGGCCGCCATCCAGGGCTGCCTTGCACAGCTCGAGGATGCGCGGGTCCGGCGTGAAGTCGCTGCACAGCAGCAGGCCTGCGAGCTTCTCGCCGTTGAGCGAGGCCAGGCTGGCGGCAAGAATGATGTCGTCGCGATCGCCCGGGGTCACCACCAGTACGCCGGATTGCAGCAGCTGCACGGTGTTCGGAACGGCGCGAGCGCAGAGCACGATCTTGTTGACGCGGCGCTGGTCGGCCTCGCCGGCGTTGAGCACCTGGGCGCCGAGCAGCTCGGCGATGTCGCGGGTACGCAGGGCGTTGAGCTCTTCGGAGAAAGGAATGGCGCCGAGCAACTGGAACTCTGCGCTACCCAGTAGCGGCAGATGCTGCTTGAGGTTGTCGATGAACGTCGGCAGCCCCTCGTCAGTCTTGACCTTGTTGAGAATCACGCCCAGCACCTTGGGGTCCTTGGCGCCGCCGTACAGGTGTGCCTGAATCTCGATGCGCTCGGCCAGACGCTTGAGGCTGTCGCTGCCTTGCGCAGCGATCAGGATGACCTCTGCGTCCAGGCTCTTGGCCAGCTGGGTGTTGATGCGCTGGGTGTAGTTCGACTCGCGAGTCGGCACCATGCCTTCGACGATGACCACATCCTTGCCGGCAGCCACTTCCTGATAGCGACTGATCACGTCTTCGAGCAGCAGGTCGATTTCGCCATCGGCGAGCTGGCGTTCCACCTGTTCCAGCGGCAGCGGCTCGGGGGAGGTCAGGTTCAGTGTGCGCTCGACGAGAATGCAGGAGCGCTCACGGCCTTGATCGACCGGGAACGGCTGGGCGATGGGCTTGAAGAAACCGACCTTGAGGCCCGCATTTTCCAGCGCGCGAATCAGGCCCAGGCTGATGGAATTGAGGCCGCCACCGAAACCGGTAGGGGCGAGAAAGAGTGTGTGCATGGCATCTCCTTTATGACAGGGTGCTCGGATAACGGTGGGCCAGGCTAGGCAAATCGTGCCGGTGCGGGAACTGCCTGATTGCCGCGGCGCTCAAGAGCAGAAACCCGACGGCTCGGGCCTGTCGGGTTTCGCTATGCTGCTTGCCTCTGCGATCAGGCGTCCAGCAGGGCCAGCGTGTCGAGGGCGATCTGGCGTTCCTCGTTGGTCGGCACCACCATGATGCGCGGGCTGCCTTCGCTCTGGATCTCGCCAGCGACACCGCGGGTGCAGCGGGCATTGGCTTCGGCATCGACCTTGAAGCCGAACAGCTTGAGGTGATCCAGGGTCCGCTCACGCACGGCAGAGGAGTTTTCGCCGATGCCGCCGGTGAACACCAGGCCGTCCAGCTGCGGCAATGCGCAGGACATGGCGGCCAGGGACTTGGCCAGGCGGTAGCAGAACACCTCGAAGGCCAGCATGGCGCCCGGATGGCCGGCCTGGCGGGCTTCGGCCAGGGTGCGCATGTCGTTGGACAGGCCGGACAGGCCCTTCAGGCCGCTTTCCTTGTTGAGCATGTTGTCGATCTTGGGCAGATCCCAGCCCAGGGTCTTGTTCAGGAAGTTGTGCAGGCTCGGGTCGACATCGCCGCTGCGGGTGCCCATCACCAGGCCTTCGAGTGGGGTCAGGCCCATGCTGGTATCACGGCTTTCGCCATTGACCACGGCACAGGTCGAGCAGCCGTTGCCCAGGTGGGCGACCAGCCAGCTGCTGTTTTCCACCGCTACGCCGGCCAGCTCGGCCGCGCGCTTGCTGACATAGCGATGGCTGGTGCCATGGAAGCCATAGCGACGCACGCCGTGCTCCTTGTAGAGCACGTCCGGCACGGCGTAACGGTAGGCATGCTCGGGCATGGTCTGGTGGAAGGCGGTGTCGAATACGCCGACCTGTGGCAGATCCGGGAACAGATTGATGGCGGCATGGATGCCGCTGAGGTTGGCCGGGTTGTGCAGCGGCGCCAGTTGGATGTTGGCTTCGATGCCGGCCAGCGTCTCATCGTTGAGCAGCGAGGAGGCGAAGAACTTTTCACCGCCATGTACAACGCGGTGGCCGATGCCGTGCAGGTGACCGCCGGCGGCGTCTTCCACCCGCGGCAGGATCTGGGCGAGAGCAGCCTGATGGTCGGCGTTCGGCACCTTGACGCTTTCCTTGCCAGCGGCGCTCTCGAAGTGGATGACGGCCTCCGGGCTGCCGATGCATTCGGCCAGGCCTTGTAGCGGGAAGGTCGCTTGCGCTTCGTTGACCAGGGCGAACTTGATCGACGAGCTGCCACAGTTAATCACCAGGATGTTACGAGCCGACATCGGTGCTCCTTGGTTCTCTAATGTTATTGAAATGGTTGCCAAAGATATTTTTCGCCGATTCTTGCACATCGGCTTCGAAAGCGATGCCATCCAAAGGTTGTAGTCCGGTGTTCGAAGGCACTACAACGGCATCCATGACGACGGGTGGCACTGGTCCGTTCATCCAAGGCCGGTTCGCATTCGGCGCGGTGGATGGTTAAACTTCGACATCCATTCTCTCAAGCGAAGGTTCTGTCCCATGCTGATTGCCGCTAACAAGGCTGTCTCCATCGACTACACACTCACCAACGACGCCGGTGAGGTGATCGACAGCTCGTCCGGCGGCGCACCGCTGGTCTACCTGCACGGTGCAGGCAACATCATTCCCGGTCTGGAAAAGGCGCTCGAGGGCAAGCAGGGCGGTGACCACATCCAGGTCGCCATCGAGCCTCAGGATGCCTATGGCGAGTACAGCGCCGAGCTGGTTGCCACGCTGAATCGCGCCATGTTCGAAGGCGTCGACGAGCTGGAAGTGGGCATGCAGTTCCACGCTTCCGGTCCGGACGGCGGCATGCAGATCGTCACCATCCGTGACGTCGAGGGCGACGATGTGATCGTCGACGGCAATCATCCGCTGGCCGGTCAGCGCCTGAATTTCGACGTCAAGGTCGTCAGCGTGCGTGATGCCAGCGAAGAGGAAGTGGCTCATGGCCACGTCCATGGCGAAGGTGGTCACCACCACTGATCAGGTCCGCCGCACAGGCGTTCGCATGCACGGTGGCAGACCTGTCTGCCGTGCCGATCGAAAGAAAAGCGCTCCGGTTGCCTGCCGGGGCGTTTTTTTGTCAGGAGAGATGACATGAGCGCATTCCACCAATTGGTGTTGCCGGGGCTGGGCGGCGAGCAATTGCCATTGGCGCAGTTCGGCGATCAGATCACGCTGGTGGTCAATGTCGCCTCGCAATGCGGGCTGACGCCACAATACGCCGGCCTCGAACGGCTGCACCAGCAATACGGTCCCCGCGGGTTCAGCGTGCTGGGCATACCGTGCAACCAGTTCGCTGCGCAGGAACCGGGAAGCGATGAGGAGATTCGTTCGTTCTGCACGCTCAACTACGGCGTCAGTTTCCCCTTGAGCGGCAAGCTCGAGGTGAACGGCCCGCAGCGCCATCCGCTGTATCGTTTGCTGGCAGGCGAAGGTGCCGATTTTCCGGGTGACATCACCTGGAACTTCGAAAAATTCCTGGTGGGCAAGGATGGCCGCGTGCTGGCCCGCTTCTCGCCCCGTACCGCGCCGGACGACGCCGCGTTGCTCCAGGCGATCGAAGGCGCCCTGGCCTGATCCCGTTCGCGGCCGCATGCGCGGTCGCGTCTCCTTCTTCTGCGTTGCGCGCTGCGCCATGGTCGCCGTGGTTGCGCCTGGATAAGCGCGATGGATGATGCTGTGCCGGCGAGACGACCGGTCATATCCTCGGCGCATGAGCACTCCAGCACGCAACGACAAGCGCGACCTGATCCTTTCCAGAGGCGCCCAGGTGATGACCCGCCGTGGCTATCACGGCACGGGCGTGCAAGAGATCGTCCAGGCGGCCGGCATTCCCAAGGGTTCGTTCTATCACTACTTCGCCAGCAAGGAAGAATTCGCCCTGCAGGCCCTGGATTACATCTATGTCCCGCGCCTGCAGCGCTATCAGGCCGCACTCAGCAACGGCGCGGTCGCGCCACGCCAGCGCATTCTCGGCTACTACGCGGAGCTCGTCGCTCACTTCGCGCGAAAGGAGACGCCCGAGTATCACTGTTTCATCGGCAGCCTGAGCTTCGAAATGGCCGAGTTGTGTCCGCCCATTGCGCGGCGGCTCAGCGAGATCCTCGCCCGCTCGGTCGAGCTGCTGGCGTACTGCCTGGAGCAGGCGCGCAGCGCGGGAGAGATCGCTCCGGACTGCGATTGTCCGGCAACCGCGGAGTTCATCAGTGATGCCTGGGAAGGCGCACTCCTGCGTATGAAAGTGAGCGGTAGCGTCGCGCCGCTGCAGGTATTTCTTCAACAGATCGGGCGCCTGCTGGCGCCGGTTGCAGTCCATTCGCCGGGCCGCGAGCGCCCGGCTGCCTTGCCCAAACAATTAGGAGACGATCGATGACCGCTAGCGTACAAGCCCTGTTTGAGCCCTTCGAGCTGGGCGCCCTTCGTTTGCCGACCCGTGTGGTCATGGCACCGATGACCCGTTCGTTCTCGCCCAATGGCGTGCCCACCGCCGACGTGGTCGAGTACTACCGCCGTCGTGCCGCGTCCGGGGTCGGGCTGATCATCACCGAGGGCACCACGGTCGGCCACACCGCCGCGAATGGCTATCCGCAGGTGCCGCGCTTCTACGGTGAAGATGCGCTGGCTGGCTGGAAGGCCGTGGTCGATGCTGTGCATGCGGCCGGCGGCAAGATCGTCCCGCAGCTCTGGCACGTGGGCAATGTGCGCCGCAAGGGCACCGAGCCGGAGCCGGAGGTGCCCGGTTATGGCCCGATGGAAAAGCAGAAGGACGGGCAGGTCGTCGTTCATGGCATGACCACGCAGGACATTCAGGACGTGATCGAAGCGTTCGCCCAGGCTGCACGCGATGCGCAGGCGATCGGCATGGATGGCGTGGAAATCCATGGCGCCCACGGCTACCTGATCGACCAGTTCTTCTGGGAAGGCAGCAACCAGCGCACCGACGAGTACGGCGGCAGCCTGGCCAACCGCTCGCGCTTCGCCATCGAACTGGTGCAGGCCGTGCGCGCGGCGGTTGGGCCTGACTTCCCGATCATCTTCCGCTTCTCGCAGTGGAAGCAGCAGGACTACACCGCGCGGCTGGTGCAATCGCCCGAAGCGCTTGGCGAATTCCTGGCGCCTCTGTCGGCTGCCGGGGTGGACATCTTCCACTGCTCGACCCGCCGCTTCTGGGAGCCGGAATTCGAGGGCTCGGACCTGAACCTGGCCGGTTGGACCCGTCAGCTGACCGGCAAGCCGACCATCACCGTCGGCAGCGTCGGCCTGGATGGCGAATTCCTGCAGTTCATGGTCAAGACCGACAAGGTCGCGCAGCCGGCCAACATCGAAGGGCTGCTGGAGCGCTTGAACAAGCAGGAATTCGATCTGGTGGCGGTGGGGCGTGCGCTGATCTGCGATCCGGATTGGGCGGTGAAGGTACGTGAGGGGCGGATGGAAGATATCCTGCCGTTCAGTCGCGAGGCGTTGAAGACGCTGGCGTAATGCTCATGTCCGGCAACGATGCATGCGCCAGCCAAGGCTCATCTTCGTTGCCGATCGAGCTGCCGATTCGGCCCGCCTTCCCGTACCCAGAACAACGTAGCCCCCGCCACCGCCGCCGGCATGATCAACAGGTTCAGCACCGGCACCAGCAACGCTGCATAGGTCACCGCGCCGAAGCTCAGGCTCTGCCAGCGGCGCTGGCGCAGCCAGCTCATCATGTCCGACCAGCTCAGCTTGTTGTTGTCCGCCGGGTAGTCGATGTATTGAACCGCCATCATCCACACGCCGAACAACAGCCATAACGGCGCGGCCGCAAGATTCAGCACGGGGATGAATGAAAGCACCAGCAATGCCAGCGCGCGAGGTGCGAAGTAGGCCAGTTTGCGTAGCTCGCGGCCAATCGTGCGCGGCAGCATGGCCAGCAGTTCGGCCCAACTGAAAGGCGGCGCGGCATCTTCACCGCGTACCACCACCTCGACCTTTTCCGCCAGAAAACCGTTGAACGGTGCGGCGATGATGTTGGCCAGCATGGTGAAGCTGAAGAACACCATCAGCACCACCAGCGCGACGAACAGCGGCCAGAGCACATACTCGAGAAACGCCAGCCAGCCCGGCAGGCTGGGCATGAAGGTGTCGACCCAGCTGTCGAACTGATCGATGGCAATCCAGATCAGTCCGAAGAACAGCAGCACGTTGACCGTCAGCGGCAAAATCACGAACAGCCGCAGGCCGGGGCTGAGCACCAGGCGCAGGCCTTCGCGCAGATAGTGCGGGCCGGAGAGGGCGGATACGGGCATTGGCGTCTCCTGAGTCGATGCGGGTCGGATCGGATCGGGCAAAGAGGAATAGTCCATCCCTATGGGCGGGATGAAAAAGCTGAATTGTCCGCGGGTTCGGCAGAGGGGTAAGGTGGCACTCAACGGTTTCGGGTCATCCACTCCTACAGCCTTCCCCAAGTGCCTGGGATGACCCTTTTTACTCCTCGCGAGCCGGACATTTCCGGCTCGCTCTCGCCGTATGCCGGGGGGCGTTACTTGCGCCTGATCGGCTGGCTGTCGAAGCGAACGCCAGGCAGCCCGGTATCCATCAGGGCGCGGATGTTGCGGTGATCGCTGCCGTTCGGATTGGCCAGTACCGCTTTGTAGTGCTCACCGAACGCAAGCAGGGCCTCTTCGCTGCTGAAACCTTCCAGCTGCGCCAGCCCAAGGGTCTTGCACGACCCTTCGTTTTCACCAGCGGCGTTTTCCAGCGTGCCGTTGACGAAGCGACTCGGCTGGTAGTCGTAAGCGCTCTCGATGAAGGCGAGGGTATCGCTGAACGCGTGGTCATGATTGCGCAGGCTTGCGCGAAAGCTCTTCAGGTCGTTCATTCTTTTTGTGCCTTGTCGAAAGCGGCCTGTTGCTCGGCGCTCGCTTCCTTCTGATAGCGTTTCTTCCATTCGCTGTACGGCATGCCGTACACCTCTTCCCGGGCCTGGTCGATGCTGACCTCGACTTCTAGGTCGTCCGCCGCGGCCTTGTACCATTTGGACAGGCAGTTGCGGCAGAAGCCGGCCAGGTTCATCAGTTCGATGTTCTGCACATCGGGACGGGTGCGCAGGTGCTGGACCAGGCGGCGGAAGGCGGCGGCTTCCAGTTCGGTGCGTTCTTGTTCGTTCATATCTCGGGTCTCGGCATTGGCTGAGGTCGGCCGGATCATAACCTTGCGCCGTTGAGCGAGCCAGCCTTGGCAGTCGTCAATCCCGGTGTGCGGCGAGGGTGATCGAGACGGATTCGGCGAAGCGCAGGGCATGGGGCTTGTCGACCTCGACCTCGGCATAGCGCACCTGCGGGTAGCGCATGACCAGGTCGAGTATCTCCTGGGTCAGCCGTTCGAGCAGGGCGAAGCGGTTGTCTTCGACGTGCTGGATGATCGCCTTGGTGATGGTGCGGTAGTTAAGCGCCTGTTCGATGTCGTTCTCGCGCACCGCCTCCGCGGCCGGGTAGAGCATCGTCAGGTTGATCAATACGTCCTGGCGGTTGAGGATTTCCTCTTCCTTGATGCCGATGTAGGTGCGCAGCCGCAGGTCCTTGACGCGGATGCGCGCCATTGCGGGTTCCAGTCGGGGCATGTCGTCTCCTCGGTCTTCAGATCAGATGGCGACCGCCGTTCACGGTCAGTGTGGTGCCGGTGACGTAGGGATTGTCGAGCAGGTAGCGCAGGCTCTGGTAGATCACCTCGGCGCCGGGCTCGATACCCAGCGCGGATTTGGCCAGCGCCTTGCGACGGTATTGCGGATCATCGTCCGGGTTGAACTGGATCAGCGCCGGCGCGATGCCGTTGACCTTGATTGCCGGGGCCAGGCTGGCGGCGAAGGATAGCGTCAGGTTGTCCAGGCCGGCCTTGCTGGCGGCGTAGGCGATGTGCTTCCTGCTGCCCTTGCGGGTGACGTCATCGCCAATGTGCACGATATCGGCCGGCCCGCCGTGGCGCAGCAGGTCGGCACAGTGCAGGTTGATCAGATAGGGCGCGAGCATATGCACCTGGAACAGCTGGCGGAACGCCTCGGCCTCCTGGCCGGGTGTATCCGGGCGCCATTCGGAGGCGTTGTGGACTATTGCCCGCAGCCCGTCGGTCTGCTCCCTGAGCGCCGCGATGAAACCGGTGATGCCGGCTTCGTCGCTGAAGTCCGCGTGCAGCGCCGTGGCACCACGGGAACGCAAACGCTCGATGCCTTCGCGTTCGCGACGATAGGTGACGATGACCTGGAAACCGTCCTCCAGCAGTCGTTCGGCGCAATGCAGCCCGATCCGCTGACTGGCTCCGGTGATGAGAATCGGGGCCTGATGCATGAAAGTCCACTGCCGGATATGGATGGGCCGCCTGCCATTGCAGGCGGCTGCCAGAGGCGTTGCAGCTTACACCAGATCGGCGGGCAGCTCAGGCTGCAAATCAGGATGCAGCCGCTGGTGCTGGCGGTAGAGGAAGGATCGAATGCGTTCGGCATCCTTTTGCCGGGCGAACTCGACTTCGTATGCCGCCCGGCCGCCGCTCAACTCGCGAACACGATGGGCATCGATCTCCAGCGGTGTGTCGTCCGGCAGCGCCAGGCGCAAATGGAAGTGCTTGGGTGGCTTGCGATGTTTGCCGGCCTCCACCAGCAGGCCGTGCGGAGACAGTTCGTGCACGCTGAGTGCGCTCTGGCCGCCATCGTTTTCCAGCAGGGCGAGCGGCTCATCCAGATGCAGGCGCCAGGCCCGGGTCGTCGGCCCGCGCTCGTAGATCACCGGCGGTGCCAGTTGCAGGTCCAGGCTGTGCAGCTCGTCTTCCTGCAGCTGTAGCGGAAACGACATGCAGAAGTCCCCGAACTCTGCCCGCAGCGATAGCTCCGCGCGAGCGGCCAGTTGCATCAGCAGCTCGTTGGAACTGGCACCGCCGTCGATCCGAAAGCCCGTTGCGCGCTCAGTGCTGCCGCCGCCGTTGCGCTGCATGAGCGTGCGGATGAAGGTCAGTTCGTCGTTGTTGAGTATCGTCTCGTCCGCCATGCGGATAACCTCGGAGGGGCGATGCCTCTCCCTGAGCGTCGCTGCGGATTCGCGTGGCGCAGCGGCTTGACGGCTGCGGTGGGGCAGTCGCAGCTCTGACCATGGGCGGTCTTCCTAGTTCCGCTTCGCGGGCGGTTCCGGACCGCAGGGGAGCGCCATCCGCGCCGGTTGCCGCGTCGGTCCGGTGATTGCGGCATAATGCGCGGCTCGATTCGTCTCGGAGCTGCACATGAAAGTCGCCATCCTTTCCGCAAGCGTCTACGGCACCGCCGAAGAGGTCGCTCGCCATGCCGAACGCCAGCTCAAGGCCGCCGGCTTCGACGCCTGGCACGACCCCCGCGCGCAACTGCCACAGATTCTCGAATTCGCGCCCGACGCGTTGCTGGTCGTGACCTCCACCACAGGCATGGGTGAGTTGCCGGACAGCTTCATCCCGCTGTATTCGACCATCCGCGACCAGTTTCCGGCTTGGAGCGGTCTGCCTGGCGGCGTCATCGCACTTGGCGATGCCAGCTATGGCGAGACCTTCTGTGGTGGCGGTGAGCTGATTCGCGAGCTCTACACCGAACTGGGCGTGCGTGAGGTGCAGGACATGCTGCGTCTCGACGCCAGCGAGACGGTTACCCCGGAAGCCGACGCCGAGCCCTGGCTCGAGGCCTTCGCCGCCGCCCTGCGTGGCTGATCCTGGCTCGTCGGGTCAGCGGCCTGGCTGCGGCGGCAACTGCCGAGTAGTCCGCGTCTGGCTAGAATCGATGGCACCTTCACGACAATAACAAGAGGTGCCTTCGATGACTGCGCTGCACACCCTGCCTTCTCTTCAGTCCCAGGTCAGTTCCGCCGAATGGCAGGCGCGGGTCGATCTCGCCGCCTGCTATCGGCTGGTCGCGTTGCACGGCTGGGATGACCTGATCTTTACCCATATCTCGGCGAAGATTCCTGACACCGAACACTTCCTGATCAACCCGTACGGCCTGATGTTCCACGAGATCACCGCGTCGAGCCTGGTCAAGGTCGACCTGGCCGGCAACAAGCTGATGGACACTCCTTACGAGATCAACCCCGCCGGCTACACCATCCACAGCGCCGTGCACGAGGTGCGCCACGACGTGGCCTGCGTCATGCACACCCATACCGCGGCCGGGGTTGCGGTTTCGGCTCAGCGCCCGGGCCTGCTGCCCATCAGTCAGCAGTCGCTGTTCGTGCTGGCGAGCCTTTCGACCCATGGTTACGAAGGCGTGGCGCTGAACCACGACGAGAAGGCGCGGCTGCAGGCCGATCTTGGCGACACCGGCTTCATGCTGCTGCACAACCACGGGTTGCTGACCTGCGGCGGCAGCATTGCCGATACCTTTCTGATGATGTTCATCTTCCAGCGCGCCTGCGAAATCCAGGTCATGGCGCAATCCGGTGGCAGCGAACTGATCGCGATCCCGGAGCAGATCCTGGCCGGAGCCAAGGCCATGGCCGCGGGGGTCACCCGTACCCGCACGGGCATGGGTGGTGCACTGGCCTGGCCGGCCCTCTTGCGCAAGCTGGATGTGCAAAGCCCCGGCTACGATGCCTGAGGCAGTAGCGCCTCAGGCCGTTCTAGCGAATTGCTGGAGCGCTGGATAGAAGTCGCGGAAGTCCTGGAGCAGCGGTTCGTACAGCTGCTCCAGCTCGGCCAGCCCACCGGCCAGGCCATCCGCTCGGCTCAGGCGCCGGCTCATGTTCGCCAGCACCCGTTCCAGCACATCGAACTCGCGGTAGCTGCCCAGCCAATCGTGCGCCGCCATGTGCGGCGCGATCACTGCGAGCTTGCCTGGCAGCTCGGGTTCGGCAGCCAGCACGCCGTAGACGCGCTGGGTAAAGCGCGCGAGGGGCTCGGTCGAATAGTCCGCCCAGTTGGCCGCCAGGCAGTGATCGAAGAACAGGTCGATCAGGATGCCGGCGTAGCGGCGCCGTTCGCTGGGGAAGCGGCTTTTGGCCTGCAGGACCAGCGGATGACTGTCGGTGAAGGCGTCGATCTGGCGATGCAGGCGGATGCCGGCTTCGATCTCGGCAGGCCAACGGCCCTGCAGCGGACCCTTGACGAAGTCTCCGTAGAGGCTGCCGAGCATGTCGGCCGGGTTGGGGCCGCCCAGATGAAGGTGTGCGAGATAGTTCATGGACGAAGCTTACCGCAGCGTCGCTATCCGTGGAGGCTATGCGGCCTCTCTCGTGGCGTCCTGCACCGGCGCAAACAGCACCTGCTCGATCGCCTGTTGCGCTTGCTCTGCGACGGCTTTGCGGCTGAGTGAGGTGACGGAAATGGGTGCCAGCAGATGGATTTCCACTTGCGCCACGTCATCGGCCAGCAGCCTGCGCAGATGTGCAGACAGTTCGTCGTCGCCGATGAAGGGAGTGATGCTGTCGCGCTTGCCGTTGCGCAGATAGCGGATGGCGACGGGTTGAACGGCGCAGTCGGCGGCTATCGCGCAGGCAAACAGTCGGGGGTGGAAGGTTCGCACGCTGCTGCCGTCGGTCGAGGTGCCCTCGGGAAAGATCAGCAGATGGCGTCCCTGGCTGAGGTGGCTGGCCAGTTGCTGGTTGATCTGCGCTGCATCGCCAGCACCGCGACGGATGAACAGCGTGCCGGCCTGGCGAGCCAGCCAGCCAAGCACGGGCCAGGCGGAGACTTCGGCCTTGGCGAGAAACGACAGTGGCCGCAGCATTCCCAGCAGTGTAATGTCGCACCAGGACACATGATTGGCGACCCACAGCATCGGCTGCGCTGGCGGCTCGCCAATGACTCGCACACGATAGGGCAGCGCGCCTGCCAGGCGAACCATGAACCAGCGGCTCAGTCGCTGTCTGCGTTGCAGCGACGCCCGTATTGCACAGCGTTCGCCGAGTCCCAGCGCAGCCGCCAGCAGCAATCCCAGCAGGATCACCGCGCCAATGCGCAGCAGGCGCCAGCAAAGGCGCAACCGCGCCATCTATACCGCAGCCTTGAAATGACGGGCGTAGCGCGGGCAGAGCTCCTCGCGTTTGAGCAGGATGAATACGTCGGCGACCTGGAATTCCGGATCCCAGCAGGGCTCGCCACAGATCTTCGCGCCAAGGCGCATGTAGGCCTTGAGCAGCGGTGGCAGCTGCGCCGTTACGTTATCCGCGAGCTCCAGCTCGGGAAGCGGCGTGCGCGGCTCGGCATGCAGCAGCTCCGTGCTCAGGTGACTGTCGCGCAGTCGCTGCATGATGGCGCGGGCCTGAATCCCACCGTCGCGCATCGGGATGCTGGCGCAGCCCATCAGGTAGCGATAGCCGCCCTGGTTGAGTACCTCGGCCAGTTCGCTCCACAGCACCGCGATGGTCGCCCCGTTGCGATAGGCCGGTGCAACGCAGGTGCGGCCGATTTCCAGCACCGGCTCGTTGATCTGCGCCAGGCCGTGCAGGGCGAACTCGCCTTCGCTGTAGAAGCGTCCAAGCTGCTTTGCGGTGAGGTGGTCGAGCAACCGGGTAGTGGCGACCAGCTCGCCGGTCGCCAGATCGCGCACGCCGATATGCCGGCAATGGATGTCGAAGTCGTCCATGTCCAGGCCGAACTCGGCGCCGTGCAGCTGGGCATCGAATTCGTTGCTGAATACCCGGTAGCGCAAGGCCTGGGCTTCGCGTAGGGCCGCTGCGCCGTGCAGGCGTTCGGCTCGGAGTTGACGCGTGCTGCGTGGGTCGACGATGGCTTTCATGCTCTGGCTCCTTGTCCGCCTGGGCAACAGGTTGGCAAATGCAGCGCGAGCGTCTGATTGTTATCGTTGGGCTCGGCTGGTCTGGCTGGATCAGGCTAGGAGCGCGGCATGTCGCCGCTGTGACGAACAGATGATGCTTGGATGACTGTCGCTGCAGTCGCGCGGCGTCCACTTGGAGGAGGCAAGCATGTCGTGGGAGCGATGGATCGGATCGCTGCAGCCGCTCGCTACGGCGTCGGGGCCGGGCGAGTGGTATCGGGAAGTGCGCGTCGCTGCCGGCGATGCGGACAGCTTCGGCCAGGCGATATACGGCGGCCGACTGGCAGCCACGCCGGGGCTGGCGTTTCTCGGCGGGTACCAGGCCGCATTGCGCGCGCTCTGGCCGGCTGCACCGGCGGGGCTGGGCGCGCTCTGCACGACGGAACGGCGCAAGGTGCGGCCTGCCGACATGGCGACGCGCTGCGATGAAGGTCGACTGAGTGGCTGCAAGGATTTCGTCACGGCTGGCGCTGCGGTGCAGTGGCTGCTGGTGTCGGCGCGGGAGGAGGGCGCGGGGGAGCGGCCCCGGCTCGGTCTGTTTGTCGTCGCGGCCGACGCCTCCGGCGTGACGGTCGATAGCGGACCGCTCCTGCCGATCATTCCGGACATAGCGCATGGCCGTCTGCGCCTGGAACGGGCAGTCGGCGAGCGGTTGCCGGGCGATGGCTGGGGCGATCACGTCAGGCCGTTTCGCACCCATGAAGACCTCCACGTAATGGCAGCGCTCGGCGCCTGGCTTTACGGCGTGGCCCTGCACGACCGTTGGCCAGCTAGTCTGCTGCTGCGCCTGGCAGGATTGCTGGGCGGGGCGGCGGAGGCTGCCCGCATGGCGCCGGACGACGCTGCCGGCCATCTGCTGCTGGCGGGGCTGCTCGAGCAGTTCGCTGCGTTGCAGCCAGAGATCGAAAGCGCGCTGGGCGCCCGGGGTGTGCTCTGGCAACGCGATCGAGCCGTCGTGACGCTCGCCCGCGAAGCCCAGGCACGCCGCCTGGAGCTGGCCGCTGCAGCGCTTGGAGTGACGCTCGGCTAGGGGCTGTTGGCGTTTCATTCACAGCAACACGGCTTGCGCTGAAACGCCAACAAGCCCTGGAGTCCGACCGCCCATGCCTGTCGCCAGGGAACTTGAGTCGCCGAAGCCTGGCCTATAGGAAGTCGCACCCGGCTGCGGTCGGGCTGACCTGGCGCGCCGCTGGCGGTGCACCTGCCTTGTCTTGCCGCTCGGGCTGGCTAAGCTAGCGCACGGCACATGCCGCTTATCGGTAACGGGTGTGGCAGTCCGTGCCTCGGGACGCCGACCGAATAAAGGGAAGTCATGTCATTTCGTTGTTCGTCTGATTCGTCGCTTCGTTGGGCGCTGAGCGTTTCCGTGCCGGGTGCTGCCACATGATGCTGGCGGGCGCGGTATTTCCCTGGCGCAGCGATAACCGCTTCCGCCTCCTGATAGACGGGCCGCAGTTCTTTCCGCCCATGCTGGAAGCGATCGAACGCGCCGAGCGGCGTGTCGATCTGGAGCTGTATCTGGTAGAGGACGGGTATTGTCTCGAACGGCTGTTGGAGCCTCTGCTGCGGGCCGCGGCACGCGGCGTTCGGGTGCGCTGTCTGTTCGATGGCTTCGGCTGCCTGAAGATGGGGCGGGCCAGCCGCGACCGCATGACCGAGGCCGGTATCGAGTTGCGCCTGTACAACCCGCTTTCGTGGCGCCTCAAGTTCCGCAACCTGCACCGTGACCATCGCAAGTTGCTGCTGGTCGACGGCAGTCTCGGCTACGTCGGTGGCACCGGGGTTACCGACGAGTTCTGGAATCCGCGCAAGCCAGGGGTTCACTGGCACGAGGTAATGGTCGAGATGGCCGGCCCGCTGCTGCAGGACTGGCAGGAACTGTTCGACAGCCAGTGGGTGTATTGCCTGAAGCGGCGAATCTGGCAGCTGCCCCTGCCAACCGGCGCGCCGCGCATTCCGGTGTTGCCTGATGGCTCGGGGCTGGGACGGGTCGCCTATGCGGCGGCCCGCCAGCACCGCGACATCCTGCTCAGCCTGTTGCGCAACCTGCGGCGCGCACAGACGCGCATCTGGCTGGCCACGCCGTATTTCCTGCCTACCGGCAAGGTGCGGCGGGCACTGATCCAGGCGGCCCGTCGCGGTGTCGATGTGCGCCTGCTGCTGACCAGCCGCAACACCGACAATCCACCCGTACGCTATGCAGGGCAGCGCTTCTACCCGCGCCTGCTGCGTGCCGGCGTGCGAATCCACGAATATCAGCCACACTTCTCCCACTTGAAGATGGTGTTGGTGGATGACTGGGTCAGTGTCGGCTCATGCAATTTCGACCACTGGAACCTGCGCTGGAATCAGGAGGCCAATCTCGAGGCGATCGATGCCGCGTTGAGCGCGCAGGTCCGACAGAGTTTCGAGCGCGACTTCCAGGACAGTATCGAAATCGACATGCAGAGCTGGTACGCCAGGCCCTTGCATCAGCGCCTGTACCAGCGCATGTGGGGCTGGATGGACCGGCTGCTGGTGAATATCTTCAATCGTGGTGGCTGAGGCTGCCGCGTATCGGAGCGATGCTTCAGACGCGTAAGGAGGATTATCCAAATGGCGGCAAAGAATATTCTGATGCTGGTGGGCGATTACGCCGAGGATTACGAGACGATGGTGCCGTTCCAGGCATTGCAGATGGTCGGTCATCGTGTACATGCGGTGTGCCCGGACAAGAAGGTCGGGGATATCGTGCGTACGGCGATTCACGACTTCGAGGGCGACCAGACCTACAGCGAGAAGCCAGGCCACAACTTCGCACTCAACTTCGACTTCGCGGCGGTGCGCGCCGAAGACTACGACGCGCTGGTGATCCCCGGTGGACGGGCGCCAGAATACCTGCGGCTGAACGAGCAGGTTCTGGCCCTCGTCCGCGCCTTCGACGAGGCGAAGAAGCCGATCGCCGCCGTTTGTCACGGAGCCCAGCTGCTCGCTGCGGCCGGTGTGCTGAAGGGGCGTTCGTGCAGTGCCTATCCGGCCTGTGCGCCGGAGGTGAGGCTGGCTGGTGGTGATTACGTGGAAATCCCCGTGGATCAGGCGCACACAGAAGGTAATCTGGTCAGCGCCCCGGCCTGGCCTGCGCACCCAGCCTGGCTGGCGGGCTTTCTCAAGCTGCTCGGCACCGAGATAAAGCTGTAGGATGCGCCCCCCATTCGCGCGTCCCGGCTGGCTCGGGACGCGCAACGTTTCATTATCAGCGCAGCGCAGGCTGCCCCATGGAGAGCGCTGTCCTTGACTACCCCGAATGATCCGTTGCACGGCGTTACGCTCGAAAAAGTGCTCGGCGAACTGCAGGCCCATTATGGCTGGGAGGGCCTGGCCCAGCGGGTCGACATTCGCTGCTTCAGGAGCGATCCGAGCATCAAGTCCAGTCTGACCTTCCTGCGCCGGACGCCTTGGGCGAGGCAGAAGGTGGAGGCCCTGTTCGTGCAGTTGCGTCGCCGCGGCTGAGCTTGGCAGGCCGCCAGAATGCACAAAGCCCGGCGCAAGGCCGGGCTTTGTGCATTCTGGGGGTCGCGATTACTGCACCTCGACCGCCAGGCTGTCGGCAATCTTCTGTTGCCAGATCGCCGGCCCGGTGATGTGCACCGACTCGCCATTGGTATCGACCGCAACGGTGACCGGCATGTCCTTCACTTCGAACTCGTAGATCGCTTCCATGCCCAGTTCGGCAAAGGCCAGTACCTTGGACTTCTTGATCGCCTGGGCGACCAGATAAGCTGCACCGCCGACTGCCATCAGGTAGACGGCCTTGTTGTCCTTGATCGCGTCGATGGCGATCGGGCCACGCTCGGACTTGCCGATCATGCCCAAGAGGCCCGTGCTTTCCAGGATCTGACGGGTGAACTTGTCCATCCGCGTCGCGGTGGTCGGGCCAGCCGGGCCAACCACTTCGTCACCGACCGGATCGACCGGGCCGACGTAGTAGATGAAGCGGCCCTTGAGGTCCACCGGCAGTTCTTCACCCTTGTTCAGCATGTCGACCATGCGCTTGTGCGCGGCGTCGCGGCCGGTGAGCATCTTGCCGTTGAGCAGGACGGTTTCGCCCGGCTTCCAGCTCTGCACCTCTTCCGGCGTGATGCTGTCGAGGTTGACGCGACGGGCACTCGGGCCGGCTTCCCAGACGATCTCCGGGTAGGCGTCCAGCGGCGGCGGGGTGAGCTCGGCAGGGCCGGAGCCGTCGAGCACGAAGTGCGCGTGACGGGTGGCGGCGCAGTTGGGGATCATGCACACCGGCAGCGAAGCGGCGTGGGTCGGGTAGTCCATGATCTTGACGTCGAGCACGGTGGTCAGGCCGCCGAGGCCCTGGGCACCGATACCCAGCTGGTTGACCTTGTCGAACAGCTCCAGGCGCAGTTCCTCGATGCGGTTCTGCGGGCCACGGGCCTTGAGCTCGTGGATGTCGATGGACTCCATCAACACTTCCTTGGCCATCACCGCGGCCTTCTCGGCGGTGCCGCCGATGCCGATGCCGAGCATGCCCGGCGGGCACCAGCCGGCGCCCATGGTCGGCACGGTCTTGAGTACCCAGTCGACGATGGAGTCGGACGGGTTGAGCATGGCCATCTTCGACTTGTTCTCGGAGCCGCCGCCCTTGGCCGCGACATCCACTTCCACCTTGTCACCCGGAACGATGGAGTAGTGGATGACCGCAGGAGTGTTGTCCTTGGTGTTTTTGCGGGAACCTGCCGGGTCGGCGAGGATCGAAGCCCGCAGGACATTTTCCGGCAGGTTGTAGGCGCGGCGCACGCCCTCGTTGATCATGTCGTCCAGGCTCATGGTGGCGCCATCCCAGCGCACGTCCATGCCGACCTTGACGAAAACGGTGACGATGCCGGTGTCTTGGCAGATCGGGCGATGGCCGGTGGCGCACATGCGCGAGTTGATCAGGATCTGCGCCATGGAGTCGCGGGCAGCTGGGGATTCTTCACGCAGGTAGGCTTCGTGCATCGCCTGAATGAAGTCCACGGGATGGTAGTAAGAAATGAACTGCAAAGCATCAGCGACGCTTTGAATCAGGTCGTCTTGCTTGATCACGGTCATGCAGCGCGTCCTCATGGCGGGGGCGGGAATTGGCGCGTCGAGCATGGCAGTCGGCGTGCCGCGGTAAAAAAGGGCGCGGCAGTATAACGCGTCAGGCGGCGCGGTACACGGATGGACCAGAGGCGATGGGAATGCCAGCTAGGTTTTTATTTTCGGTAGGCGTAAAGTGCGGAGATTGGCACAGTGGGACGGATCCCTATGAGCGCGATGCGTGACGAGACCGATGAGCGGGCGCTACAGCAGTTGGTCACTCGGCGCTTCGCGATGGCCTCCTTGACCTATGGTCTGGGGCTGGTGCTGACGTGGGTCGCGGTCGCGGGCGGTTTCTACGAAGCCTCCATTGCCAGCGCGGTCGTGCATTCGGCACTCATGGTCTTGAGCCAACTGTTGTTCTTCTGGCTTTTCCATCGCGGAATCAACCTGCGCTTCAGAGACCCCAGCCTGACCGAACCCCAGGTGCTGGTGGGCCTGGTCTGGCTGACCAGTTTCCTGTTCAACCTGGGCAGCGCACGCGGGTCGTTGCTGGTCCTCTATCTGCTGGTGCTGATGTTCGCCGTGTTCCTTCCGCCGAAGGTGTTCATCCGCTACGCTGCGTTGGCCTTTCTCAGTTTCGTTGGCCTGGCCGCCATGGACCACTGGTTGCAGCGAGCGGTGGACATCACGGCGTTTCTGTTGCAGGCCAGCGTGCTGCTGGTGACGCTGATCTGGATGTGCCTGTTCGCCAGCCATGTCTACCGTCTGCGTCAGCGCATGCGTCAGCGGCGCTTCGCATTGCAGGCGCATCAGGACACGCTGCGCGGCATGATGCGCCAACTGGAGGATCTGGCCTCTACCGACGAGTTGACCGGGCTGTACAACCGGCGCCGGTTCCTGCGGATCGCCGAGGGCGAGCTGAGTCGCCTGCGCAAGGGTCACCAGTGCGGCCTGGCGCTGATCGACCTGGATCATTTCAAGCGCATCAACGACATCCATGGGCATGCCACTGGCGATCGCGTGCTCCAGACCTTCTCCAGCGTGGCCCGCGCCTGCCTGCGCGACGGTGACGTGCTGGCCCGCTACGGTGGTGAGGAATTCGTGCTGCTGCTGCCCAATACCGACGCCGAACAGTTCAGCGCCTGCTGCGAGCGCGTGCGTGAGGCCTTTGCCAACGCAGAACCGGAAGACACAGACATCACTTCCGGCCAGCTCAGTCTGTCGATCGGTCTCACGCTGCTGGACGCCGGGGACGAACTGGAAGCCGCCCTGCAGCGTGCCGACGAAGCGCTCTACCGGGCCAAGCGAGCCGGGCGCAACCGCTGTGAGCCGGCCTGGGCGACCAGCGATGCCTGAGCTGAGCTGCGCCGGTCGGCGCTGGACGGTGGCGGTTGACAGCAACCTGCTCGATGCCCTGCTCGATGCCGGTGTACCCGTGCCGTTCAGCTGTCGTGCCGGGAGCTGCCACGCCTGTCTGGTCCGTTGTGTCGCTGGCTCGGCGCAGGAGCAGCAAACGGGTCTGCTGAGTGCCGAGCAGCATGCCCGGGGCTGGCGTCTGGCCTGCCAGTGTCGCGTCGAGAGTGACCTCGGTGTCGAGGTCTTCGACCCGCTTCGCGACGGTCAGCTGGCGCGCGTCGAGAGCCTGCACTGGCTGAGCGGCAGTGTGCTGCGTCTGCGTCTGCTGCCGGAGCGACCGCTGCGCTACCGGGCCGGGCAGCATCTGCTGCTATGGACGGCCGATGGCATCGCTCGACCATACTCTCTTGCCAGCCTCCCCGGCGAAGACCCCTGGCTGGAGTTCCACCTCGATTGCAGTCGGCCTGGCGCTTTCTGCGATGTCGCCCGGCGGCTGCGCCCCGGCGACGAATTGCGCCTGGGCGAGCTGCACGCTGGAGCGCTGCACTACGACCCGGACTGGACCGAGCGACCGATACTGCTGCTCGCCTCGGGCACCGGGCTGGCGCCCTTGTGGGGCCTGCTGCGCGAAAGCCTGCGCCAGGGACATTGCGGCACGATCCGGCTGCTGCATTTCTGCCGAGACGGGCACTACCTGCGCGAGGCTCTGCTTGACCTGGCGAGCCGGTACGACAATCTGCAGCTGGAGTGGATCGATGCGGATGCGCGCGCTGGCGTATTGCAGGCGCTACGGCCCGCATCGCGTCGGGACATTGCACTGATATGCGGTAGTGCGGCATTCGTGGAGGCCTGTGCCAGGCGCCTGTTCCTGGCGGGTCTGCCGCGCGGACAGATCCTCGCCGATACGTTCGTCGGCACGAGCGACGTCCTCTAGCGGGGCACCCGCCCACTGGGGCGGACAGCAAAAGGCCGGCAATCCGCCGGCCTTCGCTCATGCGCAGTGAGCTTACTGGTCCCCGACCCGGAGGATCTTCATGGTATTGGTGCCACCGGTGCTGTCGTGGTAGCTGTCGCCCTTGGTCAGGATCACCCAGTCGCCCGGCTGCACGATGTTGCGCTTGAGCAGTTCCTCGACGGCCATCTGGCTGACCTTGTCTGCCGGCAGCGCAGCCGGATCGAACGGCACTGTCTGCACGCCGCGGAACAGCGCGACGCGTGCCTGGGTTTCGCGGTGCGGCGAGAAGGCGAAGATCGGCACGGAGGAGCGGATGCGGGACATGATCAGCGGCGTGTATCCGCTCTCGGTCAGGGCGATGATGGCCTTGACCCCGGGGAAGTGGTTGGCGGTATACATCGCCGCCAGTGCGGCACTCTCGTCACAGCGCTCGAACTGCTGGCCGAGGCGGTGGCCGGAGCGGGTGCTGGTGGGATGCTTCTCCGCGCCGCAGCATACCCGTGCCATGGCCTTGATCGCTTCGACCGGGTACTCGCCGGCAGCGCTTTCGGCCGAGAGCATCACCGCGTCGGTGTAGTCGAGCACGGCGTTGGCTACATCCGATACCTCGGCGCGGGTCGGCATCGGGCTGTGGATCATCGACTCCATCATCTGGGTTGCGGTGATCACCACCTTGTTGTGGCGGCGCGCGTGCAGAATGATTTTCTTCTGGATTCCGACCAGTTCGGCATCGCCGATTTCCACACCGAGGTCGCCGCGGGCCACCATCACGCCGTCGCTGGCGCGGATCAGCCCATCCAGCGCCTCGTCGTCGGCGACCGCTTCGGCGCGCTCGATCTTGGCGATCAGCCAGGCGTCCGAGCCGGCTTCGTCGCGCAGGCGCCGCGCCAGGTCCATGTCGGCAGCGTCACGCGGAAAGGAGACGGCCAGGTAATCCAGCTGCAGGTCCGCAGCCAGCTTGATGTCGGCCTTGTCCTTGGCGGTCAGTGCCGGCGCGGTCAGGCCGCCGCCACGGCGATTGATGCCCTTGTTGTCCGACAGCGGGCCGCCGATCAGGACGGTACAGTGCAGTTCGTCGGCAGTGGCGTTGTCGACACGCATCACCACGCGGCCGTCGTCCAGCAGCAGTTCGTCTCCGATGCTGCAATCCTTGACCAGGTCCGGGTAGTCGATACCGACGACGTCCTGGTTGCCGGCATCGCGCGGGTGGGTGACGGAGAAGCGGAAGCGGTCGCCTTCCTTCAGCTCGATGCGCTTGTCGGTGAACTTGGCAATGCGGATCTTCGGTCCCTGCAGGTCACCGAGCAGCGCGACGAAGCGACCATGGCGCGCGGCGATTTCACGGACCAGTTCGGCTCGGGCACGATGCTCGTCAGGGCTGCCATGGGAGAAATTCAGACGGGCTACGTCCAGCCCGGCGACGATCATCTTCTCCAGCACCTCCGGCGAGCTGCTTGCCGGGCCTAGGGTGGCGACGATCTTGGTGCGACGCGGAATCATTCAATTGCTCCTTCTTCTGGCTGGCCCCGAGGCTACTATGCCCACCCGTTGTAGTCATCGTCCGGTGACCACTACTCTTTCGCCCGCTCTGGTGGGTCTGCAGGATTTCCCGATGCGGTCGATACAGGAGCATACGGAGGAACCCATGCGAACCCTGATCATCCTTTTCCTGTCCTTTCTGAGCGTCGGTTGCAGCAGCCGGCACGCTTTCGATCGCTACCTGGACGCGGCCTACCAGCACTACGAGGCGGACAATTGCGAGCGTGTCATGCAATCGCTGTCGCAAGCGGAGCGCAGCAGCAGGCCGCACAGCCCGGTGCAGCCCGAAATATCCCTGCTGCGCGGCCAGTGCCTGGAGCGCCAGAGTCTGTTCGTCGATGCTGGCGAGACCTATCGCTTCATCATCGAGCGCTACCCGGCCAGCGAATACGCCTATCGTGCCCGCGCGCGGCTGGAGACGCTGCGGCAGCTCGGCCACTATCATGCCGAGGCGCAGCTGGTGGTTCAGCCGGCAAAACGCTGATGCCGTGATCGAGCCGGTTCATGCGAGGGTCTATGCGAGTTCTGCTTCTTCTGACAGCCGCTCTGATGCCGGTGCTGGCCGGTGCCGAAATCTATCGCTGGACCGATGCCGAAGGGCGCGTGCATTTCGGCCAACGTCCGGCTGCCGGGGCCGAGCAGATTCAGGTACGGCCACAGGTGATCGAGCGCGATGAGCTGACTCGCCAGCGTGAGTCTCGCCGCGAACGCATCTTCGCTGCGCGTCGACAGGAGCAACTTACGGCGCGGGAGCAGGCCAGCCAGGCCCGGGCCGCGCGGGAGCAGGAATGCCTGGGTCTGCACAGCCAATTGTCGCGGCTGCAGCTTGGCGGGCGCTATTTTCGTAACGATGCAGCGGGAGCGCGCGTCTACTACAGTGACAGTGAATTAGAGGCGGCTCGACAGCGCCTGGCGACGCGCATCGGCCAGGCATGCAACTGAACGGATTCGAACCGTAGCGCCCCCGGCCAAAGGCTTCAACGATATGAACATGGCGAACCAGCGTCGTATTCAGCGGCATCAGTTGCCGTATTACCTCAACGTATTCAACCGTTTCACCGACAGGCCGCTGGGTTTCATCGGCAACCTGTCCGAGGCCGGGCTGATGCTGATCAGCCCCTATCCGATGATGCTCGGCGTGCGTTTCGAGATGCGCCTGAAGATTCCTGGGCAGACCGGGCAGCTGCGCCATGTGGATTTCAGTGCCTTCAGCCTGTGGTCGAGCGAGGACGTCACGCCCGGCAGTTACGACACCGGCTTTTCCTTGATCGAGCCTCCGGGCGACATTGGCGAGATGATCATCGCGCTGCATCACTATTTCAGTTTTCAGCCGATGCTGCCCATTCCCCCGGCGCATCACTGCGGCACGGCGCCCGACCGGTTCACCGACAGGGACTGCTGTTGCGGGATGTGAGGCCGGCTCACAGCGCCCCGGTCTTCTTCCATGCCAGGTAGCGCCCGACCAGGGCGGGGCCCAGGTCGCAAGGCTGTGTATCGAGCACTGGCGTGCCGTGGGCAGCCAGCCGTTTGTGCAGTTCCTGGCGTGCGCTGAGATAGTCCTGCGCGCCGCAGTAATCCAGCGCATCTTCCAGGCTTTGCACCGGTCGCAGGCGCAGCTGATCCAGCACTTCTTCCCGGAGACTCACCAGCAGTACGCGGTGCCGCCGCGACAGGCGCCGCAACGCGGCGTGCAGCTCGGCGTCGTCCTCATCGCGCAGGTTGCTCAGCACGATGACCAGTGCCTGGCGCTGCTGGCGGGCCAGCAGTCGATCGACTGCCGCGGCATAGTCGGCAGGCTGTTGGGTGGCCTGCAGGTCGTAGACCGCATTCAGCAGCACCCGTAGCTGCTGCTGGCCCTTGGCGGGGAGAACCTGGCGCTGCTGTTCGCTGGCGAACGTGCAGATCCCGACGGCATCGCCCTGGCGCAGCGCAGCGTAGGCCAGTAGCAGGCTGGCATTGAGTGCATGATCGAAATGGGTGAGCTCGCCATCCCGGCTGCGCATGCGGCGGCCGCAGTCGAGCATCAGCATGATCTGCTGGTCGCGTTCGTCCTGGTACTCACGGGCAATCGGCATGCGGCTGCGGGCGGTGGCCTTCCAGTCGATCTGACGCAGGGTGTCGCCCTCGCGAAACTCGCGCAACTGGTGAAATTCCAGGCCCAGCCCACGGCGAGGCTGCTGGCGAACGCCGAGGCGGTTCAGCCACAGGTCGATCGCCTGCAGGCCGGCGCCCTGCAGTTGGGCGAAGTCGGGATACACCCGGGTTTCGTCGATAAGCTCCAATTGGCGCCGACTGCGCCACAGACCGAAACGGCTGGTCAGCCGCACATCGCAGTGCTGGAAGCGGAAATGGCCACGCTGGAGCGGACGCAAACGGTAGTCGAGCAGGCAGTGCTGCTCAGGCAGCAAACGCAGGCGTTGCGGTAGCTGCTCGACGAGCATGCCGGCCGGCACGTGATCGAACAGCTCGATTTCCAGCGGCCGGGAATGCAGGTTTCGCACCATCAGCTGCACGCTGTTCCAGTGTCCGAGCGGCAGGTTGCCCGGCAGGCTGCGCTGCAGGGCTGGATCGCGTAGGCGGCGCAGCGCGAGCGCATCCTGCAGGGCCAGAGCGGCCAGTGCCAGCAACAGGCCCCACCACGCGCTGTGCCAGCTGTCGGCCGGCTCGATGCCGAGCGCAGCGCGGATGCCGAGCGGCAGCGCCAGCAGTGCCAGTGCGGCCAGCGCAACGAGCAGGCGGCGAGACGGGGTCATGCGCGCGGCGCCGGGACCTGGTCGAGCAACTGCTGCAACACCTGATCCACCGAAAGCCCCTCGATGTCCAGCTGCGCGGACAATCGTACGCGATGGCGCAGAACCGCCATGGCGCAGGTCTTGATGTCGTCGGGCGTGACGAATTCGCCGCCGCGTAGCAGAGCCCTGGCGCGCGCTCCGCGCACCAGCGCGATCGATGCGCGTGGCCCGGCGCCCAGCGTCAGTCCCGGCCAGTTGCGGGTGCTGCGTGTCAGGCGCACGGCATAGTCCAGGACCTGCTCGTCCAGCGGCAATTCGCTGGCGATTTTCTGCAGCGCCAGCACGTCGCGCGGCTGCACCAGCTGGCGCAAGGTGCTGACGTCGAGTATGTCGGCGCGCGCCGAACGGGTGACCTGACGCACCAGTTCCAGCTCCTCGTCGGCTTGCGGATAATCCATGCGCAGCATCAGCATGAAGCGGTCGAGCTCGGCTTCGGGCAGTGGGTAGGTGCCTTCCTGTTCGATGGGGTTCTGGGTGGCCATGACCAGGAACGGTTGCGGCACGACCAGCGCCTTGCCTTCGAGGGTCACTTGCCGCTCCTGCATCACCTCGAGCAGCGCGGCCTGGGTTTTCGCCGGCGCACGGTTGATTTCATCGGCCAGCAGCAGATGGGTGAATACCGGGCCCTTGCGCAGCTTGAACTGCTCGCTCTGCAGGTCGTACACCGCATGGCCGGTAACGTCGCTGGGCATCAGGTCGGGGGTGAACTGGATGCGCGAGAACTCGCCACCGAAGCAGCGCGCCAGCGCCCGTACCAGCAAGGTCTTGCCCAGGCCGGGTACGCCCTCGATCAGCACATGGCCGCCAGCGATCAGGGCGGTCAGCACACCATCGATGACCGCCTCCTGGCCGATCACGGCCTTGTGCAGTTCGTTGCGCAGGGCCTGGGCCAGCTGGCTCGCGCGCAGACGCTGGCCGCTTGGGTCGGAAGCCGGGACGGGGCTGTTCGATTCGGAGGTGTGTTCGCTCATAGCGCGTTCCTGAGACGTTGCAGGTGTGCGACCTGCCGGGTGAATTCGGTGGCGGGTAGGCGGTGCGGGTGGGGCGGGCTCATGGCCCGGTCGATGTTGGAAATCGGCAGATTGGAAAGACGTGCAAGCAGTGAGCGCTGTGCCGGTTCCGCGAGCTCCTCGAAGCCGGGATGACGAAGACTGGCCCTGCGCCGGATATCCTGTTGCAGGCGCTGCAGCAGGCTGCGCTGGTGGCCGTGACGCAGGAGGAATTGCGCCGAGCCGCGCAGGTGCTCCTGCAGCTGACGCCGAGCGTTGCTGGCAGGGGGCAGCAGTGGGCCGAAACGCTGTCCGGCATGCCAGAGCCCGAACAGGACGAGCAAGCCGAGCGCCGCAAGCAACTCCGGAAAATGACGGCGCAACTGCGTCAGCAGCGCGTCGTGCTCGCTGCGGTGTACCAAGGTCACTGCGCTGTCCTGGGTCAGGTACCAGAGCAGCCAGGCATGGTCGTACTGGTCGATGTTGCGGTTCTGCCAGATCCAGCTATCGGTCAGGGCGGTGACGAGCCCTTCGCCGTGCTGGAGTTGCAGCATATGAGTGGCACCGGCGCTGTTGGCCCAGGCATGGGCTCGCTTGTCCGCATCGTAAAGATGGAAGGCGGTATCGAAGGCCAGGTACGCGGGTGCGCTTTCGTTTTCCAGATAAAGCTTGGTCAGTTGGGAATGATCGTCGGCAGAGCCCTGGACGGACGCCTGGCGGTCTTCCTTGCGTTCATCGGTTTCGAACTGCTGAAGGTTGAGTCGGTCGAGCAGCAGGTCACCACTTTTGCCTGCCTCGTCATCCCAGAGCCGCTCGGCGACCACTACCAGGTGGCCGCCGGAGGCGGCCCAGTCGAGCAGGCGATCAGTCTGTCGGGGTGTCAGGTTGTGGTGATCGCCGAGCAGTAGCAGGGTCTGCTTGTCGCTCGGCAAAGACTCCAGCCCGGCAGTGCTCTCGAGATGGGTTACCGACACGCCAAGGTCGCGCAAAAACAGTTCGGCTGCCAGGTACGTGTTGCTCCGTGCCTCTGGAGCCGGCCCATGTTCGATCACTTCCTCGTAGGGCTGTAGCGTGCCCAGCGAGCAGATGGCCGCCAGGGTGACCAGCCCCGCGAAGGCCGCGACCAGCAGGCGCGAACGGAGCCGGCTCATGTAGGCCTCTGCGGCGAGAACAGCGCGCGCCAGTCGGCGCAGAGCCTGTCGCGGACAGCTTCGTCCGCATCCAGGTGTCCATAGGCCTGGCGCTGCCAGTGGTGGGTTAGGCACTCGGCGAATTGTGTCAGTCGAGGCTCCTGCAACCGGCGCAGTGCGTGCAGCATCTCGCCCTCTGTGTCGGCGTCTTTCAATGGCAGCCGGAACTCGTGCAGCAGGTGGCTGAGCAGGCCGCGATAGAGCAGCGCGAGTGCCGCCCGCGGATTCTCGCGCCAGAGCCGTTCCACTTCGCTGGCGATGTCGGCCGGCAGGCTTTCGGGAGCGACATCCAGCCCGAACATTTGAACGGGGGGTTGGCCGCGATGCCGGTTCGGCAGCCGCGCCCGGCCACCGAAGGTGCGCAACCAGTCGCGATAACGCCAGAACAGCAGCGCGGCCAGTACGCCCAGGGCCGCCCACAGCAGCACCTCGAGCGCCTGTGCCAGTCGCTCGAGGTGCTGCCAGAGCGAACCGTCATGCAGCAGCCTTTCGATCAGGCGTGCCAACGTGCCAGGGTCCTGCTGCCGGTCGTCGTCACCCAGTCGCCACCGGGTGACGGTTTCGCGATGTTGAAAGGGTGGCTGATCGAGCAGTGCATCGATGCGCTGGCGTGCGGCCTCGCTGGTCAGCGGCTGATTGAGCAGGCGCCCGCTATCCGGGCCGGGCTGGACCTGGTCCGGCGCAGCGGCCGGTGTCGCCCAGGCGGCGTGCTCTGCCGGCCAGAGCAGAAGGCTGCCGCCAAGCAGAACCGCAGGCACTGCACCGAGCAGGCGCTGGCGTAGCCGGCGGAAGGCCAGTTCGATATCCCAGGCCTCCAGATGGGTGCGCCGGTTGAGGTAGAGGCTGAACCCGCAGGCGACGTAGATCGGCTCCCAGACCACCAGCACCAGTACGTAGAGCAAGTTGGACAGGTGCTCCAGCCAGAGCCACTGTTCGCTGAGCCCGAGCAGGTCCTCCCAGCTCCAGCTCTGCACCAGCTGCGCTGGCAGCATGAAATAGAGCAGGCCCAGCAGACCGAGCCAGAGTGCGCCCTCCAGATGCATGCCGACCACCGTCAGCCAACTGGCGGCGCGACCACTGCGCCGGGAAAGCGTTACCAGCCGCTGTCTGCGTGCCTGGCCGCTGAGCCCCTCGAGTTGCTGCACCGGCAGGTCGAAGCTGCGGGTCGTACTGAGTCGGCGCCAGGTCAGGCTGGCGAACCACTGCGGGCGCAGCAATCCGGGAAAGGCCTTCAGGCTTTCCCTGAGACCGGGTATTTCGCCGAACAACGCTCTGGACAGGATATGCAGCGGAAGCCTTTCGTACAGCGGCTTGAGCCACCAGAACAGCAGCAGCGCCAGGCTCGGATGCTGCCAAAGCAGCAGGCTGATCGTGGCGAAGAGTGGCAGCGTGATGGCGGCCCAACTGGCCATCAGCAGCTTCGCATGGCGCCTGGCGAGCAGGATGCCGAGGTCTGTCGCCTCCCATGGACTGCGCGGTCGGATCGACACGCTGGCGTCAGTCAGCTGCATGGCTGCTCCGTCCGGCAAGCGTGAAGTAGCAGGCGACCAGCAACCAGAGCAGCGCGCCGACGATGAACTTGACCGTCGGCGAGGTCAGGGTCATGGATGACCAGTACGCCTCGACGAAGGCGGCGATCAACAGGAAGCCGGTTGCCCCGCCGACCAGCCGGATGCCGCGCCGGGCTGCCTGGCGTAGCGCGTCGCTGCGGGTCAGGCGGCCTGGCGCCAGCAGTGCGACACCAAGCTGCAGTCCCGCCGCACCGGCGAGCGTGATGGCGGTCAGCTCGAATGCGCCGTGGCCGATGACGAACGACCAGAACGGCAGGTGGTAGCCGATCTCGCTCAGATGACCGGCCACGGCGCCAATGGTCAGCCCATTGAACAGCAGGAAGAACAGAGTGCCGAGGCCGAACAGCAGTCCGCTGGCGAATGTCTGGAAGGCGATGCCGATGTTGTTCATCACGTAATAGCCGAACATCAGCCAGTCGTCGCCGGCAGCGCGCTCGGCGAAGCGCCCCAGCCGGCTGGCGTCCGGGTCGTACATTTGCTCCATCTGAGCGACCTGGTCGGGCGACAGGATGCTGTAGAGCAGGTCGGGAAAGGCATAGACCAGCACGCCCGTACCGAGGAGGCTGCCGTAGAACAGCAGGCTGGCCGCCGCCACGTAACGCCACTGTTCGCGGACTGAACGAGCAAACCCGCCAGTGACGAAACCCAGCAGCCTGCCGAGCAAGGTACTGCGATGCCGGTAGAGCTGCTGATGGCCGCGCAGGGCGAGCTGGTGCAGTTGATCGACCAGCTGGCTGCTGTAGCCGCGTGATTCGGCCAGGGCCAGGTGCTGGCAGAGCTGGCGATAGGCTGCCGGGAAGGTATCGGTCGGCAGGTTGCCGGGCTTGCCTCGCTCGAGGGCATCCAGCTGCTCGGCGAGTTCCAGCCATTGCCGCTGGTACTGGCTTTCGAACGCGGCCTGTTTCATGGCGACCCCGTCAGGCTGCGGGCCATGCCATGTATGGCCGCTTCGGCATCTTCGGCGCTCGTTGCGAGCGGCTCGGCGAGGATCGATGCCAGTTCGCGGCGGCGCTCCGGCGTCAGGCTGGACTGGCGTTCGCTGAACGCGATGAGCGCTCGCTGCTCATGGAGGCTGAGTCCGGTCGGGGGTGGCACAGGCTCGGCCGGGGGAAGCGTGGGGCGCGCGGCAGGCGTTTCCCGATAGACCACCAGGGTGCCGGCAGCGATGTCGCCTAGGCGTTTGAACATCGGATGGCCCAGGCAACTGAGCGCGCCGAGGAAATAGCCGAACGGCAACAGGTCGACGAAGCGCAGCAGGTTGCGGGTAAGCGAAGAGGCCCAGCCGACAGGTGTCCCGTCGTCATGCACGACACGCAGGCCGAGCCAGTACTTGCCAGGCGTGCGCCCCTGATTCAATACCTCGAACAACACCATGTACCACCACTGCACCAGAAACAGCAGCAAGGCCCCGAGTCCGATGCCGAACTTGCCCAGCAGGCCGAAGGTGGTGAACAGCGCCAGCAGTATGGCGCCGCGAATCGCCAGGTCCACGGCGAAGGCCAGCGCCCGCGGGACGAGGCCGGCCGGGCGCAACAGCAGGTCGATGCCTTCGGGGGTTTCCACGCGGAGGCGGTTATCCAGCAGGGGTGGTGAATCGAGAGCTGAGGACAAGGGATACGTCGTCTAGGTGCAGGCAAGGCCGATGCTATGCGGCAGCGGTGCCCACGGCAATGCATCAATCGGTGCAGGCTGGGCGGTGGAGACACATTATGGCCAAATGCCTGCCTCCTTTGTCGGATGTCGTTCGCAGAGTTGCCGCCGAGTGCGTCCGAAGTTCGGCTGTGCTGGCGAGAACCCTGTGCCACGTACGGCGTGCTGTCCGGGTTCGGGCTGGTAGACTGCTGCGCGTCGATCGAGAAGGACCCTCCCGTGACCCCAAGCATCTTCTGGTATGACTTCGAAACCACTGGCGTGTCGCCCAGCCGTGACCGTCCGTTGCAGGTGGCGGGTATCCGCACCAATGAAGCGCTCGAGGAAATAGGCGAGCCGCTGAACATCTATTGCCAGCCCGGCGATGACATCCTTCCCCATCCGGCGGCCTGTCTGGTCACCGGAATAGCCCCTGCGACCCTGCAGCAGAAGGGCCTGTGCGAAGCCGAATTCATCCATCGGCTGCATCAGGAGCTGGCAGCTCCCGGCACCTGTGTCGCTGGTTACAACAGCCTGCGTTTCGACGATGAGGTCACGCGCTACAGCCTGTATCGCAACTTCTATGATCCCTATGCGCGTGAATGGCAGGGCGGTAACAGTCGCTGGGATCTGATCGATCTGGTACGCACCGCTTATGCGCTGCGACCCGAAGGGCTGGCCTGGCCGGAGGAGGATGGCCGGGTCACGCTCAAGCTCGAGCGCCTGAGTGTCGCCAATGGCCTGGAGCATCTGAACGCCCATGACGCCTTGTCCGATGTGCGCGCCACTATCGCCCTGGCCAGGCTTGTTCGCGACCGGCAGCCGCGGCTGTACGACTACCTCTACAACCTGCGCCGCAAGCAGGCGGTACTCGAGCAGATCAACCTGTTCGAGCCGCTGGTTCACGTGTCTGGGCGCTTTTCCGCCGCTCGGCACTTTCTCTCGGTCGTCCTGCCGCTGGCTTGGCATCCGGGCAATCGCAACGCGCTGATCGTCTGTGATCTGCAGGCCGAGCCGGATCTGCTCTGGAGCGAGTCCGCCGAGGCCTTACGCAAGCGCCTCTATACACGGCATGACCAGCTCGCCGATGGCGAGTTGCCGGTGCCCCTGAAGCTCGTGCACGTCAATCGCTGCCCCGTGCTGGCACCGCTCAAGGTGCTGCGGGCGGCGGACATCCAGCGGCTGGGGCTGGATATGCCGGCTTGTCATGCGCGTGCTGCGCTATTGCGTGAGCATCGACACGCCTGGAGCGACAAGCTGGCCGACATCTATCGAGAGGAGGGCTTCAGAGGCAGCGATGATCCGGAGCAGCAGTTGTATGACGGCTTTCTCGGCGAGCGCGACCGGCGTTTGTGCGAGCAGATACGCAACCTGGCGCCAGCCGAGCTGGCCAGGCATCCCTGTCGTTTCGATGATGTGCGTCTGGAGGCGCTGCTGTTTCGCTACCGCGCGCGCAATTTTCCCGCAACGTTATCCGGCCCGGAGCAGTTGCAGTGGCGCGAGTTCTGTCAGCAGCGGCTGAGCGATCCGGCCTGCGGCGCGCCCAATACTCTGGTGCAGTTCGAAGCGGAGATACAGCGGTTGATGAGCACTGCCGCACCCGAGCAACAACGACTGTTGCAACAATGGCGCGAGTACGGACAGGGGTTATACGAGCGTTATGGCTTGAGCAAGTAGCTATGGTCTTCAGGCAAGGGCTGGTTGCCCGAGTGCGGCGCTGGCGCTTGCTGCGCAAAACGACTGGTGGTGGGAGGCATGCAAATGAAAAACGCCGTTTCCGGCACTGCTTCTGAGTGTCGAGAAACGGCGTTTCTTATAAAACCGGTATTGCTTAGCCCAGAAGAGTGGCCCAGCTTTCCACGGTATCGGAGCCCCATTGGGCTTTCCATTCTTTCAGCGTCTTGTGATTGCCGCCTTTGGTTTCAATCACTTCACCACTGTGCGGATTCTTGTACTGCTTTACGCGGCGGGCACGCTTGCTGGTAGCCGGTGCTTTCGCTGCGCGCGGGCTTTTGCCGCTGCGCGAGGCATCCGGATCGAGCAGGGCGATGATGTCACGCAGCGACTTCTGGTATTCGCCCATGAGTTCGCGCAGCTTGCCTTCGAACTCCAGTTCCTTTTTCAGTTTGTCATCTTCGGAAAGGGACTTCAGTCGCTCCTGAAGTTCCTTGATGGCTTCTTCAGTGGCGCGATACTCGTTGATCAGTGACATGTGGCTTCCTTGAGATAGGTTTGAGCACTAGTGCTGGCAATCATAGTCCTGCCTTATGCGCAAGTAAATATCACCCGTTAAAAAAGCGGAATTAGTATTTGAAGGGATATTTCAAGTCTGCAGGTAGCTAATGCTTCGAGTGCAACGGTTAAAGCACGCTCAAGCCTGTTTAATTGGACAAGTTTTTTCGATCGGTCTGCCCGCCGGTCATAACCTCCAGGCGAAAGGCTCGAGGTGGTCGGCTCTGCGAGTGCTCGCCGGTAGTTGGCTGGCGGCATGCTGGCGTTTAATGCGATAGCTGCGATTTTGCCTGCTGCGCTAGAATGCCGCGTTTTCTTTGAGCCGGAGTAACCTTTAATGCGCACTTTCAGGCTGGTCATTGCCTGTCCCGATGGCGTTGGCATTGTTGCCAAGGTCAGCAACTTCCTCGCTACCTACAACGGCTGGATCACTGAGGCCAATCACCACTCCGACCACCAGAGTGGCTGGTTCTTCATGCGCCATGAGATTCGTGCGGACTCGCTGCCGTTCGATCTCGATGGTTTCCGTCAGGCGTTCGCACCGATTGCCCGCGAGTTCTCCATGGAGTGGCGCATTACCGACTCCGAGCAGCGCAAGCGGGTAGTGTTGATGGCGAGTCGCGAATCCCATTGCCTGGCGGATCTTCTGCACCGCTGGCACAGTGGGGAGCTGGACTGCGACATCCCGTGCGTGATCTCCAACCACGACGACCTGCGCAGCATGGTCGAATGGCATGACATTCCCTATTTCCATGTGCCGGTCGATCCTGCAGACAAGCAGGCGGCATTCGCCGAGGTGACCCGGTTGGTGCGCGAGCAGCGCGCCGACGTGATCGTGCTGGCGCGCTACATGCAGATATTGCCGGCGGAACTGTGCGACGAGTTCGCCCAGCGGGTCATCAACATCCACCACAGCTTTCTGCCGTCATTCGTTGGCGCCAAGCCTTATCACCAGGCCTCGCTGCGCGGCGTGAAGCTGATCGGTGCGACCTGTCACTACGTCACCGAAGAGCTCGATGCCGGCCCGATCATCGAGCAGGACGTGGTCCGCGTCAGTCATCGCGACAGCATCGAGGACATGGTCCGGCTCGGCAAGGATGTGGAGAAAATGGTGTTGTCTCGTGGTCTGCGCTATCACTTGCAGGACCGTGTGCTGGTGCACAGCAACAAGACCCTGGTGTTCAACTGACAGGCTGGAGTTGACCGTGTCCGACCCGTTCGAGCGCGCGGCAGCCAAGTCTCCGCCGATTATCGGTAGTGGCTGTACCCAGCGATACGACCCCGCGGCACTATCGCCCGAACAGGGTGCCGAATTTGCCGGGGCCGCATTACTCTGGGCGCAGTTGCAGGGCGACGCTGGGCAGGTGCTGCGGCCTGCGACGGTGAACACTGACGATCCATCGCTGCAGGCCGGCAGCACTATCGGGAGGCGCGCTGATGAAGACTTTGATCGATCGGCTGGTGCTCGGCGCTGACGCTGCTGGCGAGCCCAATACCCAGTCTCTGCGCCTGGCCAATCGGCACGGATTGATTGCCGGCGCTACCGGTACTGGCAAGACCGTGACCTTGCAGCGCCTGGCCGAACAGTTCAGCGATGCCGGCGTGGCGGTCTTCGCCGCCGACATCAAGGGTGATCTCTGCGGCCTGGGCGCGCCGGGCACGCCGCAGGGTAAAGTTGCCGAGCGTATCGCCAGCATGCCCTGGCTGGATCATCAGCCGCAGGGCTATCCAGTCACTCTGTGGGACGTGCACGGACGCAGTGGCCACCCACTGAGAACTACGTTGAGCGAGATGGGGCCGTTGTTGCTTGGCAATCTTCTGCAGCTTACGGACAGCCAGCAGTCGGCTTTGTACGCAGCCTTCAAGGTGGCGGACCAGCAGGGTCTGCTATTGCTCGATCTGAAGGATCTCAAGGCATTGCTCGCGTATATCAGGGCAGAGCCTCACGTGCTCGGCGAGGATGGCGCGCTGTTCACCGGCACGTCGTCCCAGGCGTTGCTGCGGCGCCTGGCTACTCTGGAACAGCAAGGCGCCGAAGCCCTCTTCGGCGAGCCCGCACTGCTGCTCGAGGATCTTTTTCAGCCGGGTGCCGATGGGCGTGGCCCCATCCATCTGCTCGACGCGCGCATGCTGGTACACGAGGCACCGAAGGTATATGCGACCTTCCTGCTGTGGCTGCTTGCCGAGCTGTTCGAGCAGTTGCCTGAGCGCGGGGATGCCGACCAGCCGGTACTCGCGCTATTTTTCGATGAGGCCCATCTGTTGTTCGGTGACACACCCAAGGTGTTGCAGGATCGACTGGTACAGGTCGTGCGGTTGATTCGTTCGAAGGGGGTGGGCGTCTATTTCGTGACCCAGTCGCCTGCCGATCTGCCCGATCAGGTACTGGCACAGCTGGGGTTGCGAATCCAGCACGGCTTGCGCGCATATACCGTCAAGGAGCAGAAAGCGCTGCGTTCGGTAGCTGATGGCTTCCGTGCAAATCCGGATTTCGTGACGCTGGATGCCCTGACCCAGCTAGGCATCGGCGAAGCGCTGGTTGGTGGGCTGGAGGAAAACGGCACCCCGGCGATGGTCCGGCGTGTGGCGATTGCACCGCCGCAGTCGCGAATGGGGCCCCTGAGCGAAGCCGAGCGTGCCGCTCTCGTTGCACGTTCCGCTCTTCGGGAACGCTACGGCAGTCCTGTCGATCGCGAGTCGGCATACGAAATGTTGAACGCGAGAGCGAGGCAGACCGCAAAACCGCGCAAGACGGACGAAGAGCTTCGGCGGGAAGATAGCCGCGACGATAGTGATCTGGGCGCGCTGGCCGGGCGGGTGATGAAAAGTGCACTGAACCATGCGGCCAGCCAATTGGGGCGGCAGCTTGCCAGAGGCTTGCTGGGCTCTCTGCTTGGCGGCAAGCGCTAGGTTGGCGTGATCGCTCAACTATCGGTGCGGGTCTTCAGCTTGGCGGGCAGAGCCGTTAACAGATGCGGCTGAACGGCTGGGCTTGTTCCTAGGCCGGACTTTCAAGGTCGGAACGTTTGTCCTGCTCAAGCTTCTGCAGTTCCTGCTGGAACACCTGATCAACCAGCGAAGGCTTTTTCCGCCATGGCTTGCGCTCGGGTTCACGCTCGGCGGCATAAGTGGTTACTTCGCCGCCGTAAATATTTGTAAAGCGCTGTGCCTGGCGCTCAAGTTCGGCGCGTAATTCGTCTTTTGTCACGTAGGAAACCTTGAGTTGAAGTGTGGGTAATTGCACGCAGGCCGCGTGCAGCTGTATTCGAAGTTAACCGAGACAGTGTCATGCCCGCTGTTTCAGGATATGACGCCAGTTCGATTGAAAGGTTTACGCAAAGTCCGAGCTGGCTCAAAAAGCGAGGCGTAGTTCAAGAATCGAGGGATTTTGCGCGGTGTGGGCACGCAGGAGTTACATGGTCGTGCGACACGCTGGAAGTATGCACCCTTTCCGTCTATCCGAGCCAGCGTGGCTGAAAAGAAAAGCCCGCGCATATGCGCGGGCTTTCCGGTCGTCGCTGCTGCCGATCAACGAGCCACTTTGGCCTCGTTACTCTGCTCGGCGCGTCCATATACGTCATCGAAACGTTCGATGTCATCTTCTCCGAGATAACTACCTGACTGCACTTCGATGATTTCCAGCGGGATCTTGCCAGGGTTGGCCAGGCGATGTACCGAGGTGATCGGAATATAGGTCGACTGGTTTTCGGTGAGCAGGAACGTCTTCTCGTTGCAGGTGACATGGGCGGTTCCCGATACCACGATCCAGTGTTCCGCACGGTGATGGTGCATCTGCAGAGAGAGACTGGCACCGGGGTTGACGCAGATACGCTTGACCTGGAAGCGCCCGCCCATGTCGACCGAGTCGTACCAGCCCCACGGCCGGTATACGGCGCAGTGGTTCCTGGTTTCGCTACGGTCCTGGGCGTCGAGCTTGCTGACCAGCTTCTTGACGTCCTGTACCCGGTCCTTGTGGGCGACCATCATAGCGTCCTTGGTTTCCACCACGACGATATCGTCCAGGCCCAGTACGGTGACCAGCTTGCCGTTACCGTGAACCAGGCAGTTGCGCGAATCTTCGGCGATCACGTCGCCCTTCAGGACGTTGCCGTCCTGGTCTTTGTCATGCACGTCCCAGATCGAGGCCCAGGAACCGACGTCGCTCCAGCCGGCGGACATTGGAACCACGCAGGCGAGCTGCGTCTTTTCCATGACGGCATAGTCGATGGAGTTGTCCGGGCAGCAGGCGAAGGTAGCGGGATCGATCAGTATTTCTTCGCCGTTCTTCACGCTGCGCTCAAGGGCCAGCGAGCAAGTGTCGTAGATATCCGGATCGTGCTTCTTCAGTTCTTCCAGGAAGACGCTGGCGCGGAACAAGAACATGCCGCTGTTCCAGAAGTAGTCGCCTGAATCCACATAGCTCTGGGCGCGCGCCTCGTCCGGCTTTTCGACGAACTGCGCCACACGCTTGATGCCTTCCGGCAGTCCGGCGCTGGCCTCCTGGCTGCCTTTGATATAGCCATAACCGGTTTCGGGGCGAGTCGGCGGTACACCGAAAAGCACCATTTCGCCGTTTTCGGCGGCATTCGTTGCCAGCGCCAGCGAGCGCTGGAAGGCCTTCTGGTCCTCCATCACATGGTCTGCCGGCAGTACCAGCAGCAGTTCGTCGCGACCCTCTTCGACCAGCTTCATGGCTGCGATCGCAATGGCCGGTGCAGTATTGCGACCGAACGGCTCCAGAAGCAGGCCCTGAACGCCAAGCTTGCGCGCCGCCAGTTGGTCCTTGACGATGAAGCGGTGATCCTTGTTGCACACCAGCAACGGCTGTTGCATGCCTTCGAAGGCCAGTCGTTCGACTGTCTGCTGGAACAGCGTTTGTTCGCCGGTAAGTGCGAGGAATTGCTTGGGGAACGACTTGCGGGATAGGGGCCACAGCCTGGAGCCGCTACCACCTGAAAGAATAACCGGGATCATATTGCTTCTCCTGAATCGTTTCGAAGGTCGTTCTGCTTGTTCGCTGGCTCAGCCATACGGCGGCGCCCTGGATCGTCATGCTGCTGATGGGAATCGCCGGTGGGCCGGAACGAAATCCACACGGTCCCGAAGCACTGCATCGGGATTGGAAAGCTGCTGTCGATTGATCGATGGTTTCGCGGCGCCGGTAAGGCCGGATGCGCCTGTTGTGCAGTGCCAGTCAGATGAACCCGTGTCGTATGCCTGTGACCGGCGGGCGACAAGAGGCGGTTGCCGTCGTCGTCGCGAGCGCTGCGGGGTATCCGCTGTCTTTCGGATAGGGGCGGTGCATGTGCATGGCCGTAACCCTCTGTTCGTGCCTTGCTCGGCGGTTGTCTGCCCAGGCTCCGCATTGGTCCTGGTCGACGCCGCGGCCATTGGCCGGGCATCCGGCAGCGTCGCTGCGCGGAGTTGCGCTACCGCACAAGCCGCGTTGCGGGCGGGGGCGGAGCGGTTTACAAGATCGATGGCCCGATGCACGTTCATGTGCGACGTCCCTTTCCACATGGAATTGTCGGTACGCGCTTATGATTGCCAGCCCCGCTCGATAGTTCCCGGGCCGGCTACCGTTGATCGGTGAGTTTTATCGAATGGTTTGCGCAGCTGAGCGCCGCGCCGGCAAGCATGCGGCCGGCTTGTCTGGAGGCGTGGCGGGAGGGCGGCTGCGACATCGAGCAGAAGCCGTGCGGCGCAGGTGTGGCTGCAGGGATTCTGGCGGAGCCGCGGGGATTCCGCCGCTCCGCGTTGCGTCGCTTAGTGGTCGGTGGCGTCGCGCAGGAATACCAAGTGGTCGGTGGCTGAATCGTCCGGACTGTAGCGATAGCCGTGGTAGTCGAAGGCCGGCAACTGATCCGGATTGGCGATACGCTCCTTGATGACCCAGCGCGCCATCAGGCCCCGGGCTTTCTTCGCGTAAAAGGAAATGATCTTGTACTGGCCGTTCTTCATGTCCTTGAAATCGACATTGATCACCCGCGCATTCAGTGCCTTGCGCTTGACTGCACCGAAGTACTCGTTGGAGGCGAGATTGAGAACGACATCGTCTCCCTGCTCGGCGAGGGCCTCGTTCAGCCAGCCGCTGATACGCTCGCCCCAGAACGCGTAGAGGTCCTTGCCACGAGGATTGACCAGCTTGGTGCCCATTTCCAGGCGATAGGGCTGCATCAGGTCGAGCGGTCGCAGCAGACCGTAAAGCCCGGAGAGCATGCGCAGGTGTTGCTGAGCGAACTGCAGGTCGTCCTCGGTGAAGTCATCGGCACTGAGGCCGGTATAGACGTCGCCTTTGAATGCCAGCAGAGCCTGCTTGGCGTTCTCCGGCGTGAAGTTCGCTGTCCAGCTGCCGTAGCGGGCGACGTTGAGGGCTGCCAGCTTGTCCGAAAGATGCATCAGCTCGCTGATCTGCGCCGGCGAGTAGGTCCGCAACAGCTCGATCAGCTGTTGAGAGTGGTCGAGGTATTGCGGCAGGGTGAAGCGCTCGGTTATCGCGGGCGTTTCGTAGTCGAGTGTCTTGGCTGGGGAAATCACCATCAGCATGCGCGGTCTCCTATCTGATGGCGCGATTGTAGGGATACGGCCGGCACAGCTCCAGCTATGGCCACCATAGGTTCCGCGGTTGACCTTCCCCGTGTGGCAAGGCGCAAGCTATGACCCTTCGCATCAGGAGTTCGTATGTCCGACTGTAATCATGCGCAATGGCAACCACCACACGACTACCGCCCGCTGGAGCGCAGCTCCGAGCGCCAGACATGGGCCGTAGTGATCCTGACCGGACTGACCATGGTGGTGGAAGTCGCCGCCGGCTACTGGTTCAACTCGATGGCGTTGCTCGCGGATGGCTGGCACATGGCTTCGCACATGGTTGCCATCGGTCTGGCTGCATTGGCCTATCTGCTGGCGCGACGCTATGCAGCGGACCATCGCTTCGCGTTCGGAACCTGGAAGATCGAGGTCCTGGCCGGCTTTGCCAGTGCGCTGCTGCTGGTAGTCGTGGCGCTGTTCATGATCGGCGAGTCGCTATCGCGGTTCTGGTCGCCGGCGGCGATCGGTTTTGACGAGGCGCTGACCATTGCCGTGATCGGCCTGCTGGTGAACCTGCTGTCCGCCTGGCTATTGCGCGATCAGCATGATCACGGCCACGGCCACGGCCACGGCCACGGCCACGGTGAACACCGGCACGAGCATGCGCAGGGCGCTGCGGGCAAGGACCTGAACCGCCACGCCGCCTTCGTTCATGTGCTGACCGATGCACTGACCTCGGTTGCGGCAATCGTTGCCCTGCTGGGTGGCAAGCTCTTCGGGTGGGGCTGGCTGGACCCGGCCATGGGCATCATCGGTGCGCTGGTGATACTGGCGTGGGCGCGCGGATTGCTGCGCGACACGGCCAAGGCGCTGCTGGACCGGGAGATGGATGACCCGCTGGTCGACAAGGTGCGCGAGGCGCTGGAGCAGGTGCCCGATACGGAGGTCGCCGACCTGCATCTGTGGCGCGTGGGGCGAGCGCAATACAGCTGCATCCTGAGTGTCGTCACGCACCAGGCGCACACTGCAGATCGGTACAAGGCCGCGCTGCAGCCTTTTGCGCAGCTGGTCCACATCACCGCCGAGGTCAATCGTTGCGACGAAAGCGCACACCCGAGTCGCCGACAATAACGTGCATGAAAGCCGCGAGCCAAGGCCCTGTGGTCGGTTCGTGAAAAAAAGCCGCGCTCAACGGAAAAGTCTTTTGCCTGTCATAACTTTTACGGTATTACCAAGTTCAGACCGCCGGACCCTGCGACACAGGTGGCGGCTCCTGGGTAGCCCCGAATCCACCGGCTCCCCTCGTCCGCTCACCTGAATCGCATGGCGGTCACTCTGCGGCGGAGCGCTTGCAGCGCTTCGCTTCTGGCCCTAGCTAGAGAAGGTGATCGGTATGGATGACTACGGCAGACCTCGCGCGACCCAGCCCACGCTATACGTGCTCGACACGAATGTACTGATCCACGATCCCAATGCCTTGCTGAATTTTCAGGAGCACCAGGTCGCGATTCCCATGACCGTGCTCGAAGAGCTCGATCAACTCAAGACAGGAAAACACAGCGTGGCGGCCGAGTGCCGTCAGGCTATCCGCCTGATCGACAAGCTGCTGGGCGACGCCACGCCGGAAGAAGTCGAGCAGGGTGTGCCGATCCGGCGGGGCAAGAGCGGGCCGTGCGGCAGCCTTTCTATTCTGATGAGCAAGCGCGGCGAAACCAGTGCGCTCCCGGAAGACCTGAACGACAACAAGATCATCAATCAGGTCGTCGAGCTCAGCCGGCAGCGCCCCGACGTGCCGGTAGTACTGGTGACCAAGGACATCAATATGCGCCTGAAGGCGCGTGCCTGCGGCGTGGCTGCGGAGGACTACCACACCGATCAGTTGGTTGACGATGTGGGCCAGCTGTCGCGGGGCTATCACAGCGTCACCGGGTCGTTCTGGGACCGCGTGAGCAAGGTGGAAACCCATCAGGGCCATGGGCGCACCTGGCATCGCGTTCAGCTGACGGACAACCTGCCGGCTGTGCATATCAACGAGTTCATCATCGACGAGCAGGGTTTCGTCGGCTGGATCAAGGGCATCAAGGCCGACGAGCTGCTCTTGCTCGACCTGCATCAGGAGCCGCTGCTGCATCAGGAAGCCTGGGGCTTGCGGCCGCGCGACATCCATCAGGCGCTGGCGCTGTTTGCCTTGCTCGATCCAGACATCCATCTGGTCAACCTGTCAGGTGCCGCGGGTTCGGGCAAGACCATCCTCGCCCTGGCTGCTGCCATTGAGCAGACCGTGGTCAGCAAGCGTTACCGGCGCATCATCGCCACCCGCAGCGTGCAGGGCCTGGACGAGGATATCGGCTTTCTGCCAGGCACCGAGGCGGAAAAGATGGAGCCCTGGCTCGGTGCGATCACCGATAACCTCGAAGCCCTGCACATGGAGGATGAGAGCACCCACGGCAGCATCGACTACATCCTGCAGAAGGTGCCGCTGCAGTTCAAATCGCTGAACTACATCCGTGGTCGCAGCTTCCAGCAGAGCCTGATCCTGATCGACGAGTGCCAGAACCTTACCCCCCACCAGATGAAGACCATCATCACCCGCGCCGGCAACGGTTCGAAGGTCGTCTGTCTGGGCAACCTGGCGCAGATCGATACGCCTTACCTGTCGGCTACCAGCTCCGGACTGACCTATCTCACCGAGCGCTTCAAGGACTTCTCCCACGGTGTGCACATCACCCTGCAGGGCGTTCCGCGCTCGGTACTCGCCGAGTACGCCGAAGCGCACATGTAGCGAAGTCGAGAAGCCGATAGCAGCGCTTGAGGCTGGACGAGAAAGGTGGCTTCATTTCGTCCAGCCTCCATCGGTTAGACTGCGCCTGATCCAATGACAAATAAGGTTCAGCGATGCTCACCCACCTCGATTCCCAAGGCCGTGCCAGCATGGTCGATGTCACCCACAAGGCCGTCACCGCGCGCGAAGCCGTAGCCGAGGCCCGCGTGCGGATGCTGCCGCAGACGCTACAGATGATTCAGCAGGGCGGTCATCCCAAGGGCGACGTCTTCGCCGTAGCCCGTATCGCCGGCATCCAGGCGGCGAAGAAGACCCATGATCTGATTCCGCTGTGTCATCCGTTGCTGCTCACCAGTATCAAGGTCGAACTGGAGGCGGACGGCGAGGATGGCGTCCTGATTCGCGCCGCGTGCAAGCTGGCGGGACAGACCGGGGTCGAGATGGAGGCGCTGACTGCGGCCAGTGTCGCGGCGTTGACGATCTACGATATGTGCAAGGCGGTGGATCGCGGCATGGTGATCGAAGGCGTGCGTTTACTGGAGAAGCTGGGCGGCAAGAGCGGTCATTGGCAGGTGCAGGCATGATCAACATTCAGTTTTTCGCCCGTTATCGGGAAACCCTTGGTTCGGACGGCGAGCGCCTGGACTGGGATGCCTCGCTCGCCAGCGTGAATGACGTGCGCCTGCAGCTGCTTGCCCGTGGCGGTGCCTGGGAGGTGCTCGCCGAGCAGAACCTGATGTGCGCGCGCAATCAGGAGCTTTGCAGTCTCGAGGAGCCGGTCGTCGATGGCGACGAGCTGGCCTTTTTCCCTACCGTGACCGGAGGCTGAGCATGAGCGTTCGTGTACAGCAGGCGCCGTTCGATCCCGGTGCCGAGCTCAATGCGCTGCATGCGGCCAATCTCGGCATCGGTGCGGTAGCCGGGTTCGTTGGTTACGTGCGCGACTTCAACGACGGGCAGGAAGTTGCCGGCATGTTCCTCGAGCATGCGCCAGGCATGACCGAGAAGGCGTTGGCGAAGATTGTCGAGGAGGCCCAACAGCGCTGGCCGCTGCTGCGCCTGGATGTTCTGCACCGCGTCGGTCCGCTGGAGCCTGGCGAACCCATCGTTTTCGTCGGTGCCGCCAGTGCCCATCGCGATGCGGCCTTCGACGCCTGTCGTTTCGTGATGGATTACCTGAAAACGCGGGCGCCGTTCTGGAAGAAGGAGAACACCACGTCGGGACCGCGCTGGGTAGAGGGTCGCGCCAGCGATCAGCTGGCGGCCGAACGCTGGCGCGAGGAAGGCTGAGCCTTCAGGGGAAGGTGATGTAGATCTTGAAGGCCAGCGTCGAGAACATGGTCAGCACGCCCAAGCTCAGCAGGCCGACGCCCCATTGCGTATCCCGGTAGTTGAAACCCACGCAGAGCATGACGAAACCGATGACGATGAGCGTCAGAAGCCAGTGAATGCTGTCCATCGGTGCCTCCTCGATCCTGATTCCGGGTACAACTCTAGCCGCCCGACGATGATCGCCGCCTGACTCAGATCATCGAGTCAGGCAGTGGATCAGGAATACGGCGCGCCGAGGTCACGCCGGAGGGACTCAACGTGCTTGGGGTACCGGGGTGAGCAGTTCTGCCGGCGGCATTTCGCACTGTATCTTGCGGCCGATCAGTGCCTCGATGGGCGGCAGCGCAAAGGAGTCGTCTTCGCCGGCGAAGCTGATTGACGTGCCGCTGGTGCCGGCACGGCCGGTGCGGCCGATGCGGTGCACGTAATCGTCGGGATCTTCCGGCAGGGTGAAATTGATCACATGGCTGATGCCATCGACGTGAATGCCTCGACCGGCGACGTCGGTGGCCACCAGTACGCGGATCTTGCCTTCACGAAAGCCTTCCAACGTGCGGATACGCTTGTGCTGCGGTACGTCGCCGGACATCTGCGCAGCACTGATGCCGTCGCGGGTCAGGCGCTCTTCGATGCGCCGCACTTCGTCCTTGCGGTTGGCGAAGACCATTACCCGCGTCCAGTCGTTCTGGGTGATCAGGTTGTACAACAGCTTGTACTTGTCGCTGCCGGCCACGGCGTAGACATGCTGCTCGACGGTGTCGCTGGCCACGTTCTCCGGCTCGATTTCGACTACCGCGGGATTGGTCGTCCACTGCTGCGCCAGGTTCATCACGTCGTCGGTGAAGGTGGCGGAGAACAGCAGGGTCTGACGTTCGCTCTTGGGTGGTGTCTGTCGGATGATCTGGCGGACCTGCGGAATGAAGCCCATGTCGAGCATGCGGTCGGCTTCGTCCAGCACCATCACCTCGACCATGTCCAGGTGCACCTCGCCACGCTGGTTGAAATCCAGCAGGCGCCCGGGCGTGGCAACCAGAATGTCGCAGTACTTCGATTCCAGCAGCTTGAGCTGCTTGTCGAAGTCCATGCCGCCGACGAAGCTCATCACATTCAGCCCGGTGTACTTGGTCAGGTCCAGCGCGTCGTTGGCGATCTGCACCACCAGTTCGCGGGTAGGGGCGATGATCAGTGCGCGTGGCTCGCCCATGTAGCGATCCTTGGGCGGCGGCGTCTGGAGCAACTGAGTGATGGTGGAGATGAGAAAGGCAGCCGTCTTGCCCGTGCCGGTCTGGGCGCGACCGATGGCGTCTCTGCCGGCCAGCGTGTAGCCGAGCACCTGGGCCTGGATCGGCGTGCAGTAGGGGAATCCCAGGTCGTGGATCGCATGCATCAGCTCGGGGGCGAGCTTGAAGTCGTGGAAGCGGGTCTTGCCTTCGGCCGGCTCGACCACGAAGTCTTCCAGTTTCCAGGCGGGCGCAGCGGGCCTTGCCGGCTTGTTGTTACGCGGGCGTCGTGGCTTTTCACTGGAGCGTGGCGCGGGTTGCTGCGTGGGGAGGCGCTCGGCGGCCTCGGCGTTTTGTCGGGCCGGGGGGTTATGTGGTGGCGTCTCGTCACCGGCAGGCCCGGCGCTGGCCACTACGTCGGCCTGCTTGTCGGGGGCCTTGCCAAAGATTTTCTTGAGTGCTTTGAGCACGGTCTTCTCGTCGTCGAATTAGGAAAGAATCGCGCGTCAGTGTAATGCAAGACGCCGGTATGGCGAAGTCTCGCGCTCGGTTACGTCTGGCGTTGCGGCGCCAGCCAGCGAGCTGTGCGACCCGCTGGCGATGAGGTGCGCGCCCCTATCGGGCAAGCAGCGGCGCGAGCCAGTCGGCGATGTCGCGGATCTCCTCCGGTAACACTTCATGGCTCATGGGGTATTCGCGCCACGTCGCGTCAACGCCGGCGTCGCGCAAGCACTGGTAGGCCGCACGACCCATTGCCGCCGGCACCACATCGTCGCGGCTGCCATGCAGGCACAGTGTCGGATAGCCGAGTGCCTGGGTGAAAATGGCCGACGGCTCGGTGAATGTCGGTGCGTACGTCGACAGGGCGATGACGCCGCCTAGCGGTCCCTGCCAGCGGAGAAAGGCCGTATGCAGAACGACCGCGCCGCCCTGGGAGAAGCCGGCGAGAACGATTCGCTTCGGGTCGATCCCGGCATCCCGCTGCGCTTCGATCAGGCGGATGACCTGTTGTGCTGAAGCCTCGAGCTGTTCGCGATCGATCGCCCTGGCCGGGCTCATGGCAAGAATGTCGTACCAGCTCGGCATGCTCCAGCCGCCGTTGATCGTCACCGGGCGTGTCGGAGCCTGCGGCAGGATGAAGCGGGTGCTGCACAGGCGTTGCTGCAGCGCTTCGGCGACTGGCAGAAAGTCATAGCGATCGGCGCCCAGGCCGTGCAGCCAGATAACGCAGGCGTCGGCGGGGTCGGCCGGGTCGAGAATCAAGGGTTCGCTCATGGATCGGCTCCAGTTGGGGGCGAGTTGCCTCGTCTTGGGGCATTTGGCGCCGCCAGCGAGGAAGTAATCGTGAGGTTACTCGCTAGCGGGCAACGATAGAACCCGCGCCAGCATGTCTGGGCTGCACCCTTTGCCGAGCTGGTACGCCGCTTGCTTTGTACTGCCTGGCTCTGAGCGGACCGGTAATGGCACAAAGAACATTGCCGATCATCCATGGGCGACTAAACTCAGGTCAGGCTATCGCCGCTTCGCTGCTTCCGGCTGGACAGCGCAGGGGGACGGTCGAACCCGAGAATAAGAAAGCAAACTGGAGGTTTCGATGATTAGGGTGAAATCCACACTGGCTGCGCTGGGTGCTGTGTCACTGCTGGGGGTGAGTGGGATGGCGCAGGCGGGGGCGACCCTCGATGCGGTGCAGAAGAAGGGCTTCGTGCAGTGCGGCATCAGCGACGGCCTTCCAGGCTTCTCGTTCGCCGATGCCAAGGGCAATTATCAGGGCCTCGACGTGGATGTCTGCCGTGCAGTAGCCGCAGCGGTCTTCGGTGATGCGAACAAGGTCAAGTACAGCCCATTGACGGCGAAGGAGCGCTTCACCGCCCTGCAATCGGGTGAAGTGGACATGCTGTCGCGCAACACCACCTGGACCAGCTCGCGGGATGCAGCGATGGGGTTGAATTTCACCGGCGTGACCTACTACGACGGGCAGGGCTTCCTCGTAAACAAGGAGCTTGGCGTCAAGAGCGCCAAGGAACTGGATGGCGCCACCGTCTGCATCCAGGCGGGCACGACCACGGAGCTCAACCTTTCCGACTATTTCCGCGCCAACAATCTGAAATACACCCCCATTACTTATGACACCTCCGACGAGAGCGCCAAGTCGCTGGAGTCGGGGCGTTGCGATGTACTGACATCCGATCAGTCGCAGCTGTACGCCCAGCGCATCAAGCTCGCCAATCCCGACGAGTATGTGGTGCTGCCGGAGGTGATCTCCAAGGAGCCGCTCGGCCCTGCGGTTCGTCAGGGTGACGAGGAGTGGTTCGATATCGTGCGCTGGAGCCTGTTCGCCATGCTCAATGCCGAAGAGCTGGGCATCACCTCGGCAAACGTCGAGGAAAAGGCCAAGAGCACCAAGAATCCCGACGTGGCGCGCCTGCTCGGCGTCGAAGGGGAATACGGCAAGGATCTCAAGCTGCCTAAGGACTGGGCAGTGCAAATCGTCAAGCAGGTCGGTAACTATGGTGAGATCTTCGATCGCAACGTCGGTGCCGGCAGCGAGCTGAAGATCGAACGCGGCCTCAATGCCCTCTGGAACAACGGCGGCGTGCAATACGCTCCGCCAGTACGTTGATCGAGCGGGCCGGGTTTGCCGGCCCGTTACCAAAGGGAGAACGCGTCGCCGGTGCGTACAACGCGCCGGCGCTGCCGTATGAGGACTTTCGATGCGAACCATCGACAATCCCAGGCCGGCCAGCGGATCGCTACTGAACGATCCTAAGGCGCGGGCATGGCTGTTTCAGATTATTGCTGTCATCGCCGTCGTTGCATTCGGCTGGTACCTGTTCCACAACACCCAGACCAACCTTGCCCATCGCGGCATCACCTCCGGGTTCGGCTTCCTGGACAATGCCGCCGGGTTCGGCATTTCCCAGCACCTGATCGACTACAGCGAGAGCGATACGTACGGGCGCGTGTTCTGGGTCGGGTTGCTCAATACGTTGCTGGTCAGCGTGATCGGCATCGTGCTGGCAACGGTGATGGGTTTCATCCTCGGCGTAGGCCGCCTGTCGAGCAACTGGCTGATTCGTCAACTGGCCACGCTGTACATCGAGATATTCCGCAATATCCCGCCGCTGTTGCTTATTTTCTTCGTGTATTTCGCGGTAATCGGTCCGCTGCCAGGGCCTCGCGACAGCCTGAGCCTGCTGGATGCGGTGTTCCTCAACAACCGTGGCGTGCAGATGCCGGCACCCAGCGCCGCCGAAGGGTTCTGGGCGTTCTGGGTGGCGTTGTTCGTTGCGCTCGTCGCGGTGGTCCTGCTCAATCGGTGGGCGCGCGCCCGGCAGCATGCGACCGGCCAAATGTTTCCGGTGTTCTGGACCAGCCTCGGGCTGTTTCTGGTATTGCCCTGGCTGATGACGCTCGTTGCGGGGTCACCTTTCACCTGGGAGGTACCGCAGCTGCAGCGCTTCAATATCCGCGGCGGCTGGGTGGTCATACCGGAACTGGTCTCGATCGTCGTGGCGCTATCGGTCTATACCGCTGCCTTCATCGGCGAAACCGTACGCTCGGGGATTCAGTCGGTCAGCCACGGTCAGACCGAGGCTGCGTCGTCCCTCGGGCTGCGCCCTGCGCAGGTATTGCGACTGGTGATCGTGCCGCAGGCACTGAGGGTGATCGTTCCGCCGCTCACCAGTCAGTACCTGAACCTGGCGAAGAACTCGTCCCTCGCTGCCGCCATCGGTTATCCGGACATGGTGTCGCTGTTCGCCGGCACGGTGCTCAACCAGACCGGGCAGGCCATCGAGACCATGGCCATCACCATGAGCGTCTATCTGGCCATCAGCATCAGCATCTCGTTGCTGATGAACTGGTACAACAAGCGCATTGCGCTGATCGAGCGGTGAGCGCATGACCATTCATACCTTCAAGCCCGACCTGCCGCCGCCGACCATCAGTATTGGCGCACTCGGCTGGTTGCGGGCCAATCTGTTCTCCAGCTGGATCAATACCTTGCTTACGCTGGTGGGGCTGTACCTGCTCTGGCTGGTTGTGCCTCCGGTGCTCGAGTGGGCCATCTTCAAGGCGGACTGGAGCGGCGAAACACGTGCCGACTGCAGTCGTGAAGGAGCCTGCTGGGTCTTCGTGCAGACGCGTTTCGGTCAGTTCATGTATGGCTTCTATCCCACGGAGCTGCGCTGGCGGGTCGATGCGGCGGCATGGTTGGCGATCATTGGCGCAGCCCCGCTGCTGCTGCGGCAGATGCCGCACAAACTGCGCTATGGCTTGGGCTACCTGCTGGTCTATCCACTGCTGGCCTATTGGCTGCTGCATGGCGGATTCTTCGGCCTGCAGACGGTGCCCACCAGCCAGTGGGGCGGGCTGATGCTGACCGTGGTGATCGCCGCCGTGGGCATTGCCGGTGCCCTGCCACTGGGCATCCTGCTGGCGCTGGGGCGGCGTTCGGACATGCCGGCGATTCGTGTGCTATGCGTGACCTTCATCGAGTTCTGGCGCGGCGTGCCGCTGATCACCGTGTTGTTCATGTCCTCGGTGATGCTGCCGCTGTTCCTGCCCGAAGGCATGAACCTGGACAAGCTGCTGCGGGCGATGCTGATGGTGGTGTTCTTCGAGGCTGCCTATGTCGCCGAAGTGGTACGTGGTGGCCTGCAGGCGATCCCCAAGGGGCAATACGAAGCTGCCGCTGCAATGGGACTGGGCTATTGGCGCAGTACGCTGCTGGTGATCCTGCCGCAGGCGCTGAAGCTGGTGATTCCGGGCATCGTCAATACCTTCATCGCGCTGTTCAAGGACACCAGCCTGGTGATCATCATCGGCCTGTTCGACTTCCTCAACAGCATCAAGCGCGCCACTGCGGACCCGGCCTGGCTGGGCATGTCCACCGAGGGCTATGTGTTCGCTGCGCTGGTGTACTGGATGTTCTGTTTCGGCATGTCCCGCTATTCGATGCGCCTGGAGCGCAAGCTGGACACCGGCCACAAGCGTTAGGAGTGATATATGAGTGATTCAATCGCGCAGGCCGGGCAGGCGAACGAGCCGGTCATTCGCATGCAGGGCGTGCACAAGTGGTTCGGCCAGTTCCATGTGCTCAAGGACATCAATCTGAGCGTGCGCCAGGGCGAGCGCATCGTGCTGTGCGGGCCCTCGGGGTCCGGCAAGTCAACCACCATCCGCTGTCTGAACCGACTGGAGGAGCACCAGCAGGGGCGCATCGTCATCCACGGTGTGGAGCTGACCAACGATCTGAAACAGATCGAGGCGATCCGCAGCGAAGTTGGCATGGTCTTCCAGCACTTCAACCTGTTTCCTCATCTGACCGTGCTGCAGAACTGCACCCTGGCACCCATGTGGGTGCGCAAGCTGCCGCGCCGCCAGGCCGAGGAAATCGCCATGCATTATCTGGAGCGGGTGCGTATTCCGGAGCAGGCCAACAAATTTCCCGGTCAGCTCTCCGGTGGCCAGCAGCAGCGCGTGGCGATTGCCCGCGCACTGTGCATGAAGCCGAAGATCATGTTGTTCGACGAACCGACCTCGGCGCTCGATCCGGAAATGGTCAAGGAAGTGCTCGATACCATGGTCAGTCTCGCCGAAAGCGGCATGACCATGCTCTGCGTCACCCACGAGATGGGCTTCGCGCGCACGGTGGCCGATCGGGTCATCTTCATGGACAAGGGTGAGATCGTCGAGCAGGCCGAGCCAGAGGTCTTCTTCACCAACCCGGTAAATGACAGGACCAAGCTGTTCCTCAGCCAGATATTGCATTGACGGGCACCGCAACGTGCAGGTTGGGTTGAGCGCAGCGAAGCCCAACGGCCGGAGGGTCGGGCATGGCGCCGGTGTGAGTTGGCTTCAGCGCTATGCGCCTCAACCCAACCTACGCTCGGCTGCCGTCATGGGCTAGAATACGCCCCCGACTGCTCCCCCCTCCGAGGCTGTTCCGACGATGTTGATCCTGCGCGGCGCTCCCGCTCTTTCCGCCTTCCGTCACGGCAAGCTCCTGGCACAACTGACCGAAAAGGTCCCCGCGGTCAGCGGGCTGTATGCCGAGTTCGCCCATTTCGCCGAGGTTTCCGGCGCGCTTGGCACGGATGAGCAGCATGTACTGACCCGCCTGCTGAAGTACGGCCCCAGCGTGCCGGTACAGGAGCCGGCCGGTCGGTTGTTCCTGGTGATTCCGCGTTTCGGCACCATCTCGCCCTGGTCGAGCAAGGCCAGCGACATCGCCCACAACTGCGGCCTGGAGAAGATCCAGCGGCTGGAGCGGGGCATTGCCTATTACGTGCAGGGCGAGTTGTCCGACGGTGACGCCGCGCTCGTCGCTGCGACCCTGCACGACCGTATGACGCAGCTGGTGCTGGGCCGTTTCGAGGAGGCGACCAACCTGTTCAGTCATGCCGAGCCCAAGCCGCTCACGGCGGTGGACGTCCTCGGCGGTGGTCGCGCCGCGCTGGAGCAGGCCAACGTCGAACTGGGCCTGGCCCTGGCCGAGGACGAGATCGACTACCTGGTGCAGGCCTTCAGCGGGCTGGGGCGCAATCCGCACGATATCGAACTGATGATGTTCGCCCAGGCCAACTCCGAGCATTGCCGGCACAAGATCTTCAACGCCAGCTGGGACATCGATGGCGAAAGCCAGGACAAGTCCCTGTTCGGCATGATCAAGAACACCTACCAGCTGCATAACGAAGGCGTGCTTTCGGCCTACAAGGACAATGCCGCTGTGATCGTCGGCAGTGTCGCCGGGCGCTTCTACCCGAACCCGGATACGCGCGAGTACGCCGCGAGCCGGGAGCCGGTGCATATCCTGATGAAGGTGGAGACCCACAACCACCCGACCGCCATCGCCCCGTTCCCCGGCGCATCCACCGGCTCCGGTGGCGAGATTCGCGATGAAGGCGCCACCGGCCGTGGTGCCAAGCCCAAGGCCGGCCTGACCGGCTTCACCGTCTCCAACCTGAACATTCCCGGCTTCGAACAGCCCTGGGAAAAGCCCTACGGCAAGCCGGAGCGTATCGTCACGCCGCTGGACATCATGATCGAAGGCCCTCTGGGCGGTGCCGCGTTCAACAACGAATTCGGTCGTCCGGCGCTGACCGGCTACTTCCGCACCTTCGAACAGGCGATCAGCACGCCGCGTGGCGAGGAAGTGCGCGGCTATCACAAGCCGATCATGCTTGCCGGCGGCATGGGCAACATCCGTGAAGACCATGTGCAGAAGGGCGAGATTTCGGTCGGCGGCAAACTGATCGTACTTGGCGGCCCGGCGATGCTGATCGGCCTGGGCGGTGGTGCCGCATCCTCGATGGCCACCGGTACCAGCTCGGCGGATCTGGATTTCGCCTCGGTGCAGCGCGACAACCCGGAAATGGAGCGTCGCTGCCAGGAAGTCATCGACCGCTGCTGGCAGCTCGGCGAGCAGAACCCGATCAAGTTCATCCATGACGTCGGTGCCGGTGGCCTGTCCAACGCCTTCCCCGAACTGGTCAACGATGGTGGCCGTGGCGGGCGCTTCGAGCTGCGCAACATCCCCAACGACGAGCCTGGCATGGCGCCGCTGGAAATCTGGTGCAACGAGTCCCAGGAGCGCTACGTGCTTTCGGTCGACGCCGCCGATTTCGAGCGCTTCAAGGCCATCTGCGAGCGCGAGCGCTGCCCGTTCGCAGTGGTCGGCGAGGCCACCGAGGAGCCGCATCTGACCGTCGCCGACAGCCATTTCGGCAACAATCCGGTGGACATGCCGCTCAACGTCCTGCTCGGCAAGGCGCCGCGCATGCACCGCAGCGCGCAGCGCGAGGCCGAACTGGGCGATGACTTCAATGCCGCGGCGGTCTATCTGGACGAGGCCGTCGGGCGCGTGCTGCGCCATCCGGCGGTGGCCAGCAAGAGCTTCCTGATCACCATCGGCGACCGCAGCATCACCGGCCAGGTCGCCCGCGACCAGATGGTCGGCCCCTGGCAGGTGCCGGTGGCCGATTGTGCCGTGACCGCGACCAGCTATGACGCCAGTACCGGCGAGGCCATGGCCATGGGCGAGCGCACCCCGCTGGCGCTGCTGGATGCCCCTGCTTCCGGGCGCATGGCCATCGGCGAAACCCTGACCAACCTCGCTGCGGCACGCATCGAGAAGCTGTCCGACGTCAAGCTGTCGGCCAACTGGATGGCCGCTGCCGGTCATCCAGGCGAAGACGCCCGCCTGTACGACACCGTTCGCGCCGTCGGCATGGAGCTCTGCCCGCAACTGGGCATCACCATCCCGGTGGGCAAGGACTCGATGTCGATGAAGACCCGCTGGTCGGAAGAGGGCGCCGAGAAGAGCGTGACCTCGCCGCTGTCGCTGATCGTGTCCGGCTTTGCCCCTGTCGTCGACATCCGCCAGACGCTGACCCCACAGCTGCGTCTGGACAGGGGTGCCACCGACCTGATCCTGATCGACCTCGGGCGCGGACAGAATCGTCTGGGTGCGTCGATTCTCGCCCAGGTCTACGGCAAGCTCGGCCGGGAAGTACCGGATCTCGACGATGCCGAGGACCTGAGCGCCTTCTTCGCCGTCATTCAGGGGCTCAATGCCGATGGGCTGCTGCAGGCCTATCACGACCGTTCCGACGGTGGTCTGCTGACCACGGTGCTGGAAATGGCATTTGCGGGCCACTGTGGGTTGAACCTGAACCTCGACGGCCTGCTGGACGATGCCGACGACGTGCCTGCGGTGCTGTTCAACGAGGAGTTGGGTGCGGTCATCCAGGTGCGTCAGGACGACACCGAGCTGGTGCTGTCGCAGTTCAGCGCCGCCGGCCTCGGTGATTGCGTCGCGGTGATCGGCCAGCCGGCTAACAACGGCTATATTTCGATCAGGCTGGCCGGCAGCGAAGTGTTCAGTGGCGATCGTCGTCTGCTGCAGCGCCAGTGGGCCGAAACCAGCTATCAGATCCAGCGTCTGCGTGACAATGCCGAATGCGCCGATCAGGAATTCGACTCGCTGCTGGAAGAGGACAATCCCGGGCTCAGCGTCAAGCTCAGCTTCGATGTGAATCAGGACGTCGCCGCGCCCTACATCAAGCGCGGCATTCGTCCGCAGGTAGCGGTGCTGCGTGAGCAGGGCGTCAATGGCCAGGTGGAGATGGCCGCCGCGTTCGACCGCGCCGGCTTCGCTGCGGTTGACGTGCACATGAGCGACATCCTTTCCGGTCGCGTCAGCCTCGAGGACTTCAAGGGGCTGGTCGCCTGCGGCGGTTTCTCCTACGGCGACGTGCTCGGTGCTGGTGAGGGCTGGGCCAAGTCGATCCTGTTCAATGCGCGTGCGCGCGATGGCTTCCAGGCCTTCTTCGAGCGCAGGGACAGCTTCGCTCTGGGTGTGTGCAACGGCTGCCAGATGATGAGCAACCTGCACGAGCTGATCCCGGGTACCGAGAACTGGCCGCACTTCGTGCGCAACCGCTCGGAACAGTTCGAGGCGCGCGTGGCGATGGTCCAGATCCAGGACTCGCCGTCGATCTTCCTGCGGGGCATGGCCGGCTCGCGTCTGCCGATCGCCATTGCCCATGGCGAAGGGCACGCGGAGTTCGAAAACGAAGAGGCCATGCTGCAGGCCGACCTCTCCGGCACCGTGGCGCTGCGCTATGTCGACAACCATGGCAAGGTCACCGAGCGTTATCCGGCCAACCCGAACGGCTCGCCCCGCGGCATCACCGGTCTCAGCAGTCGCGACGGTCGGGTGACCATCATGATGCCGCACCCGGAACGGGTGTTCCGTGCCGTGACCAACTCCTGGCGTCCTGATGAGTGGCAGGAAGATGGTGGCTGGATGCGCATGTTCCGCAACGCGCGCGTCTGGGTGGATTGATCGCGCCGGTTGGCCGGCTCGCTGCAAAGCCCGCTGATCTCGCGTCAGCGGGCTTTTTATT
>NZ_KK020677.1:428160-444170 GCF_000307775.2 Stutzerimonas stutzeri KOS6
CCTTTTTATTTTGGGCGATGATCTTCGAACGGCGGGCGTCGCGCGACGTCTCAATTATGATGCGTAGCACCTTTTGCGGTTCGCGCGGATGGCAAACTGCCACTGGGCTCGCCTGGCGCCACGCCGGGCTCAATCTGCACGGAGAGGTCGATGTACAAGCTGTGTTTCTATGTTCCGGAGAGTCATCTGGAAGCGGTCAAGAAGGCAGTGTTCGCGGTGGGCGCGGGCCGGATCGGCGCCTATGACAGCTGCTGCTGGCAGGTGCCGGGACAGGGGCAGTATCGCCCGTTGGAGGGGAGTCGGCCTTTTCTCGGCGAGGTGGGACAGGTGCAGCATGTGGCCGAGTGGAAGGTCGAAATGGTGGTCGCGGATGAGCTGATCCATGACAGCGTCAAGGCCATGAAGAAGGCCCATCCCTACGAAACGCCAGCTTTCGAGGTGTGGCGCCTGTCCGATATGCAGTTCTGATGATGGACGATCCGGAATGCCGCACTGATGGCGCGGCGGTGTTCCGGATGATCTACGGGCGAATCTCGATCAGCGTACCGTCCCTGACCAGTGACCAGATTTCGCGCATGTCGCTGTTGCTCAGGGCGATGCAGCCTTCCGTCCAGTCGAGGGTGTGGAAGAACCACTCTGGGTACTCCTCGTCCAGTGGTGTGCCGTGCAGCATGATCATGCTTCCCGGCGGCACGCCTTTCTGCTGTGCCTGGGCCAGGTCGCGGGCGTTCGGGTAGGAGATGTGCATCGACAGGTTGTATTTGTCGCTGGTCTTGCGCCAGTCGATCCAGTAGAAGCCCTCGGGCGTGCGCATATCGCCCTCGCGCAGCTTCGCGCCGCGTGGCTGCTTGCCCAGGGAGACGCGATAGCTCTTGAGCGTCTGGCCAGCGCTGACCAGATGCAGTTTGCGTTCCGACTTGATTACCAGCACCTTGTCGACGCGCGGGCCGTCGAGGCTGGGTGTCGCGTTGGCATGGGAGAACGCGGTAAAGGCGAGACAGAGCAGAGCGAACAGCCAACGCATCGAAGCTTTTCCTGTAGGGACTACATCAGACCTGTATTGCGGTGCCAGGTGGCCATCAGCTTGCCTGATGCTGCTCCTGGCGGCGATTATGGAGGCCTGTCATGGCTTCGTTGCGCACCGGGAAGGTCTGCTGCACCCGGTCGGCGAAAAAGCATTCTAGGGTACGCCCGATGGTCGGAAAAGCCAGCTCTGACCAAGGGATGTCCTGCTGGCGAAACAGCTGCACTTCGAGGCTTTCGTCGCCGGCACGGAAGTCCACATCGATCAGTCGGGCGCGGAAGAACATGTACACCTGACTGATGTGCGGCAGGTCGAACAGGGTATACAGCTGCAGATCCCTGACCCGTGCGCAGGCCTCCTCAAGTGTCTCGCGCTCGGCGGCCTGCTGCAGGGTTTCGCCGTTTTCCATGAAGCCGGCCGGTAGCGTCCAGTAGCCTCGCCGCGGTTCGATCGCGCGCCGACAGAGCAATACCCGATCATCCCAGACTGCCAGGCAGCCGGCGACAATGCGTGGGTTCTGGTAATGCACGGTCTGGCAACCATCGCAGACGAAGCGCGGACGATTGTCGCCCTGAGGGGTACGGAGCTGTACCGGATTGCCGCACTGCGTGCAGTATTTCATGGCTGGTTTCCTGCTGGGCTCGGCGGATATTGGTCCGTCTGCCTGGTTTCGGCAAGGTTGCCGTGCGGTCGCTCCCTCTTCTCGGCAATCACTGTGGTCGCTTTCAGTGATGTGCTTCCCTGTACGCATCCGTCACGCGCAGATGGGCTTTTCTGGGGCCTTGGGCGGTCGCGCCTTTCATGCCATGATGCCGGTCAAAGACGAAACGAGAAAGTTCATGCTGGACACAATACTCCACCGGGTGCGTGCTCATTCCCCGCATTCTCTGGAGCCGGAGGGGCGCCTGCCCGAAGCGGCCGTGCTGATGCCGATCACCCGTAGCGAATCGCCTGAGCTGGTGCTGACGCTTCGCGCGGCAGGCCTTTCCACCCATGGCGGAGAGGTAGCGTTCCCCGGTGGACGCCGCGACCCGGAAGACCGCGATCTGCTGCACACGGCCCTGCGTGAAGCCGAGGAAGAGGTGGGCCTGGCGCCGGGCATGGTGGAGGTTGTCGGGCCGCTCAGCAGCCTGGTTTCGGTGCACGGCATTCATGTCACGCCCTATGTCGGGCTGGTTCCCGACTATGTCGAGTATCGTGCCAACGATGCCGAGATCGCCTCGGTGTTTTCGGTGCCGCTGGAGTTCTTCTGCGAGGACCCGCGTGAGGTCACGCACCGTATCGATTACCAGGGGCAGAGCTGGTACATCCCATCCTACCGCTATGGCGAATACCAGATCTGGGGCCTGACTGCGATCATGATCGTCGAACTGGTCAATGTCATATACGACGCCGGCATCGAAATGCGCCGTGCGCCGGCTGCTTTCGTCGATTTGTCCGGCCGCAGCAGGCCCTGACCGATACCGGCGCCGCAGCGTCGGCGCCCCCATTCATGCTGATTTGAGAGGTGTGCCGTGAAATACCGTCTGGGAGAGTCGCGAGTGGATGCCCATCCACAGAGCTGGGTAGCCCCCAATGCCACGTTGGTTGGCAAGATCCGCCTGGATGCGGGGGCCAGCGTCTGGTTCGGTGCTGTCCTGCGCGGTGATAACGAGCTGATCCACATCGGCGAGAACAGCAACGTCCAGGATGGCAGCGTGATGCATACCGACATGGGGCATCCGCTGACGTTGGGCACCGGGGTGACCGTGGGCCATAACGCCATGCTGCACGGCTGCACAGTCGGCGACTATAGCCTGATCGGTATCAACGCAGTGGTGCTCAACGGCGCGAGGATCGGCAAGCACTGCATCATCGGCGCCAATACCCTGATCGCCGAGGGCAAGGAGATTCCCGACGGTTCGCTGGTGGTCGGCTCGCCGGGCAAGGTGGTGCGCGAACTGACCGAGGAGCAGAAGAAGATGCTCGAGGCGAGTGCTGCCCACTACGTACATAACGCGCAGCGCTATGCGCGCGACCTGGAGCTCGATGAGTGATTGGGCAGGAAAAGCCGGTCGCGTCTCCCTGTGTCAGCCTCTGCGCTCTGGATGAAGACGACCTTTGCGTCGGTTGCCAGCGCAGCGCGGACGAAATCCGACGCTGGGGGCTGATGGGCAACGAGGAGCGTCGCCAGGTGCTGCAGCGCTGCAGCGAGAGGGCTCGTCTCGGTGGTCAACTCATGTAGGACGCCTTTGGCGTTTATTCGTATTCAAGAGTGAAGAGAAATCCCATGCCAAGAATAGGCACTCCGCTGTCTCCCAGCGCCACTCGCGTCCTTCTGTGTGGCTGTGGCGAGCTCGGCAAGGAGCTGGTCATCGAGCTGCAGCGTCTCGGTGTGGAAGTGATTGCCGTCGACCGCTACGCCAATGCGCCGGCGATGCAGGTTGCGCATCGCAGCCATGTGATCGACATGCTCGATGGTGCCGCTCTGCGCGCCGTGATCGAGCAGGAGCGACCGCACTACATCGTGCCGGAGATCGAGGCCATCGCGACTGCCACGCTCGTGGAACTGGAGGGTGAGGGCTATACGGTCATTCCCACCGCTCGCGCGGCGCAGTTGACGATGAATCGCGAAGGCATTCGCCGCCTGGCTGCCGAGGAGCTGGGCTTGCCGACTTCACCCTATCGTTTCGCGGACTCCCTGGAGGCTTGTCGAGCTGCGGCTATGGCCCTGGGCTTTCCCTGCCTGGTCAAGCCGGTGATGAGCTCGTCCGGCAAGGGCCAGTCGGTGCTGCGCAGCGAGGCCGATATCGACGCGGCCTGGGAATATGCCCAGGCCGGCGGCCGCGCCGGGCGTGGTCGGGTCATCGTCGAAGGTTTCATCGACTTCGATTACGAAATCACCTTGCTGACGGTGCGTCACGCTGGCGGCACCAGCTTCTGCGAGCCGGTGGGCCACCGCCAGGAGAAGGGCGACTACCAGGAGTCCTGGCAGCCTCAGGCGATGGCACCGGCGGCACTGGCCGAGGCGAAGCGGATCGCGCTGGCGGTTACCGACGCGTTGGGCGGGCGTGGCATCTTCGGCGTCGAGCTGTTCGTTCGGGGCGAGCAGGTGTGGTTTTGCGAGATATCCCCACGGCCCCATGACACCGGACTGGTTACCCTGGTTTCGCAGGACCTGTCCGAGTTCGCCCTGCATGCGCGGGCCATTCTCGGCCTGCCGATTCCGGTCATTCGCCAGCTCGGCCCGGCCGCTTCGGCGGTGGTTCTGGTGGAGGGCGAGTCCAGTGAGGTCAGCTTCGGCAATCTTGCTGCCGTGCTCGCCGAGCCGGATACCGCGCTGCGTTTGTTCGGCAAGCCTGGTGTCAGTGGCCAGCGCCGCATGGGCGTGGCGCTGGCGCGAGACGAATCCATCGAAGCCGCGCGGGAAAAGGCGCTGCGGGCGGCACGTGCGGTGAAGGTTCAGCTGTGATGGAGAGGGGGCGGTAGGCGCCGGTCCGTCATTCCAACGGGGGTGTCGCTGACGGCGTGGCGCCGATGGTCCAGGCACGCACGCTCTTCACCCGATTGTCGGCGGCCTGCAGTATCTCCAGGCGATAGTCGCCGATCTGCAGGCATATGCCGCTGTCGGGAATATGCTCCAGTGCTTCGGTGATCAGGCCGTTGAGCGTCTTCGGGCCGTCGCAGGGCAGCTGCCAGTCCAATGCGCGGTTTACCTCGCGAATATAGGCGGCACCGTCGATAACCAGGGTGCCATCGTCCTGCGGGTGGATATCGGGGCTGCGCAGTGCGTCCTGATTGCTGAATTCTCCGACGATCTCTTCGAGGATGTCCTCGAGCGTGACCACACCACGGACGTCGCCGTATTCATCGACGACGATGCCGATTCGCCGCTTCTGTTTCTGGAAGTTCAGCAGTTGGGTGGAGAGCGGCGTGTTCTCCGGTACGAAATAGGGTTCGCTGCAGGCTGCCAGCAGGCTTTCCTTGGTCAGCTGGTCATGGCTGAGCAGGCGCGCGATCTGCCGCATGTGGACGATGCCTTCGATCTGGTTGATATCGTTGCGGAAGACCGGCAGGCGGGTATGCGGGGTTGTGCGGAGCTGGCTGACGATCGACTCCAGGTCATCGTCCAGGTCGATGCCGGTGACTTCATTACGCGGGATCATGATGTCGTCGACCGTAACCCGTTCGAGGTCGAGAATGCCCAATAGCATGCTCTGGCGGTTCAGTGGCAGGTCGCTGCCCGATTCGCGCACCACGCTGCGAAGTTCCTCGGTGGAGAGGCTGTCGTTGCCCTTGTTGGAAAGGTCGACGCCGAGCAGCCTGAGCAGGCCGTTGCTCACCCAGCCAAGCATGGCGACCAGCGGGTAGAGAACCTTCTGCAGCATCATCAGCGGCAGGCTGACCGGATAGGCGATGATTTCCGGGCGCAGTGCGGCCAGTGTCTTGGGCGTGATTTCGCCAAAGATCAGCAAAATGATGGTCAGGCCAATGGTGGCGATGGCGATCCCCGCTTCGCCCCAAAACTGCATGGCCAGTACCGTGGCGATGGAGGAGGCGAGGATGTTGACGAAATTGTTACCGACCAGGATGGTGCCCAGCAGTCGGTCGGGGTGGGCCAGCAATGCACTGGCGCGGCGTGCGCCCTTGTGGCCTTCCTTGGCCTGGTGTCTCAGGCGGTAGCGATTGAGGCTGAGCATGCCGGTTTCGGAACTGGAGAAGAACGCCGAGCACAGCAGCAGGAAGATCAGCAGGCCGAGCAGAAAGCCGGGATGTAAATTTTCCACGAGTTAGCCTGTTCGCATCAGATGTGCAGAATGAATTCGCGGACCAGCTTGCTGCCGAAGTATGCCAGCATCAACAGGCAGAACCCAGCCAGCGTCCAGCGGATGGCCTTGTAGCCACGCCAGCCAAGCTGGTGTCGGCCCCAGAGCAGCATGCCGAAGACGAGCCAGGCAACCACTGAGAGGAGTGTCTTGTGGACCAGATGCTGGGCGAAAAGGTCATCGAGGAACAGCCAGCCGGAAAGCAGTGAGGCGGACAGCAACCCCCAGCCTGCCCAGAGGAAGCCGAACAGCAGGCTTTCCATAGTCTGCAATGGCGGGAAATTGCGGATCAGCCCCGACGGGTGCTTGTGCTTGAGGTGGTGGTCCTGCAGCAGCAGTAACAGCGCCTGGAACACGGCGATGGTAAGCATGCCGTATGCCAGGATCGACAGCAGGATATGCGCGAGTATGCCGGGCTCCTCGGCGATCGCTGGTGCGGTGCCCGACGGCGCGAACTGTGCGAAGAGAACCGTCAGGCAGCCGAGGGGGAACAGCAGCAGCAACAGGTTTTCCACTGGCATCCGGTACAGCGCCAGCAGAATCAGCAGGATCACGGCCGCGGCAATCAGGCTCGAGGCGGTGAAAAAGTCCAGGTGCAGGCCGCTGGGCGATATCAGCTGAATGAAAAGGCTGATGCCATGAGCGAGCAGGGCGAGGGCGCCGGTGGCCAGCAGCAGGCGTCTGTCCGGCACTGTGCGTTGCGCCAGGCGCAAACTTTGATAACCCGCGGCACCCGCATAAAGAGCGGCGGCAGCAAGGCTGGGTAACAGAGGGAGCATAGGTTCTGGTAACGAGCTCGAAAGGTCGTGAGTGTGGCACAAACGCCTGAGGTGCAAAAGCCGCGCCGGGGTACTGATCGCCGCAGTGCGCATCGCTGCACCGCGGGCGCCATCGCAATGCCTGCTGGCGGTGCATTCGTCGGACGCTGAACTAGTGCAATGACGAAAAGCACAGTGGTCGGGGTACCGGCCCGGCGCATCCACCTTCTATAATCGCGCCCTTCGGCACATCCAGCGTGGAATGGCTCATGTTTGAAAACCTAACCGATCGCCTCTCACAAACGCTTCGTCATGTCACTGGCAAGGCCAAGCTGACCGAGGACAACATCAAGGACACGCTGCGTGAAGTGCGGATGGCCCTGCTCGAGGCTGACGTCGCACTGCCGGTGGTCAAGGAGTTCGTCAATCGGGTCAAGGAGCGTGCAGTCGGCACCGAGGTCTCGAAAAGCCTGACCCCAGGGCAGGCATTCGTGAAGATCGTCCGCGCCGAGCTGGAAGAGCTGATGGGCGCGGCCAACGAGGACTTGGCGCTGAACGTCACGCCGCCAGCGGTGGTGCTCATGGCCGGCCTGCAGGGTGCGGGCAAGACCACCACGGTGGGCAAGCTGGCGCGCTTCCTCAAGGAACGCAAGAAGAAGACCGTACTGGTGGTTTCTGCCGACGTGTATCGCCCGGCGGCGATCAAGCAGCTCGAGACGCTGGCAGGTGAAGTCGGTGTGACCTTCTTCCCTTCCGACACCAGTCAGAAGCCGGTCGAAATTGCCCAGGCGGCGATTCGCGAGGCCAGGCTCAAGTTCATCGATGTGGTGCTGGTGGATACCGCCGGTCGGCTGGCTGTGGATGCCGAAATGATGGCGGAGATCCAGGCTGTCCATGCGGCGATCTCTCCGGCAGAGACGCTGTTCGTGGTCGATGCCATGACCGGCCAGGATGCGGCCAATACCGCGCGCGCGTTCGGCGAGGCGCTGCCGCTGACCGGTGTCGTGCTGACCAAGGTCGACGGCGATGCCCGTGGTGGTGCGGCGCTTTCCGTCCGGCACGTGACGGGCAAGCCGATCAAGTTCCTCGGCATGGGTGAGAAGAGCGACGCGCTGGAGCCATTCCATCCGGACCGTATCGCTTCGCGCATCCTTGGTATGGGCGATGTGCTGAGCCTCATCGAACAGGCCGAGCAGACGCTCGACCGTGAAAAGGCCGAAAAGCTCACCAAGAAACTGAAGAAGGGCAAGGGCTTCGACCTGGAAGATTTCCGCGACCAGCTGCAGCAGATGAAGAACATGGGCGGTCTCGGCGGACTGATGGACAAGTTGCCGTCCATCGGTGGTGTCAATTTGTCGCAGATGGGACACGCCCAGGGCGCGGCAGAAAAGCAGTTCAAGCAGATGGAGGCCATCATCAACTCGATGACCCCCGCTGAGCGGCGCAATCCCGACATCATCAGTGGCTCGCGCAAGCGTCGTATCGCCATGGGTTCCGGCACCCAGGTGCAGGACATCGGTCGCCTTATCAAGCAGCACAAGCAGATGCAGAAGATGATGAAGAAGGTCACCGGCAAGGGCGGTATGGCCAAGATGATGCGCGGCATGGGAGGCATGTTCCCCGGCGGCGGCATGCCGAAGTTCTAATCGGTGGTGGGGCGCATGGGTGTGACGACGCCGGCGGCGAAGGGGCGTCTGCAGCCCGTTGCCAGAGCTGCGCTCTGGTCAGCCCTGAGCCTTTGGTAAAAGAGTTTGCAAAATCCCCGGCATTCCTTAAAATGTGCGGCCTTTCGGGCCTAGGCCCATTTTAAGTAAGTGTGTGCCTTAAGTTAGCACCGACTACAGGAACGATGTTCACATGGTAACTATTCGTCTCGCCCGTGGCGGCTCCAAGAAGCGCCCTTTCTACCACCTGACCGTGACCAACAGCCGCAATCCGCGTGATGGTCGTTTCGTCGAGCGTATCGGTTTCTTCAACCCGATCGCCACTGGTGCGGAAGTGAAGCTCTCTGTGAACCAGGAGCGCGCTACCTACTGGCTGAGCCAGGGCGCACAGCCGTCTGAGCGTGTTGCTCAGCTGCTGAAGGAAGCTGCCAAGGCCGCCGCCTGAATCACATGAATGCAACGTCTGCTCCGGTCGATGACCTGGTCGTCATCGGCAAGATCGTTTCGGTGCATGGCGTGCGCGGTGACGTAAAGGTCTATTCCTTTACCGATCCGATCGACAACCTGCTGGACTATCGACGCTGGACGCTGAGGCGAGGCGCTGAAGTCAAGCAGGTCGAGCTGGTCAAGGGTCGCCTCCAGGGAAAGATTCTGGTGGCAACGCTGAAGGGTTTGGATGACCGCGAAGTTGCGCGTACCTACGCCGACTTCGAGATCTGCATTCCCCGCAGCGAGCTTCCCTCCCTGGATGACGGTGAGTACTACTGGTATCAGCTCCAGGGATTGAAGGTGTTCAACCAGTCCGCGCAATTGCTCGGTCGGGTCGATCATCTGCTCGAGACCGGAGCTAATGATGTCCTGGTCGTGCAGCCCTGTGCTGGAAGCCTGGATGACCGCGAGCGACTGCTGCCTTATACCGATCAGTGCGTGTTGAAGATCGATCTGGAAGTGGGCGAGATGCAGGTCGATTGGGACGCGGATTTCTGAACGGCATGGCCGCTTTGCGCGTTGAAGTCATCAGCCTGTTCCCGGAAATGTTCGCTGCGATACGCGATTACGGGATTACCAGTCGTGCGGTGAAGCAGGGGTTGTTGCAGTTGAACTGCTGGAATCCCAGAAGCTATACCGAAGACCGTCACCAGACAGTGGACGATCGCCCGTTCGGCGGTGGTCCCGGCATGGTGATGAAGATCAAGCCGCTCGAGCTTGCACTGGCGGATGCCAAGCAGGTCGCGGGTGAGAAGGCGAAGGTGATTTACCTGTCGCCGCAGGGACGTCAGCTGAAACAGGCTGACGTCCGCGATATGGCGAACGAGGAAGCGTTGATCCTCATCGCCGGTCGTTATGAAGGTATTGACGAGCGCTTCATCGAGGCGCACGTGGATGAGGAATGGTCGATCGGTGACTACGTACTGTCCGGCGGCGAGCTGCCGGCGATGGTGCTGATCGATGCCGTGACCAGGCTGCTTCCGGGCGCCCTGGGCCATGCTGGTTCCGCCGAGGAGGATTCGTTCACCGACGGCCTGCTCGACTGTCCGCACTACACGCGACCCGAGGTGTATGCGGATAAATGTGTTCCTGAGGTGCTGCTTAGTGGCAACCATGAACACATCCGACGCTGGCGCTTGCAGCAGTCCCTTGGAAGGACCTGGGAGCGACGCGCCGATCTTCTGGATAGCCGCTCGCTTTCTGGAGAAGAACAGAAGCTGCTGGCGGAATACATCCGCCAGCGGGACGATAGTTAACGTATCGATGGCAACCCGCGGGGTTGACCTTAGGAGCACAGCATGACCAACAAGATCATTCAGCAGCTCGAAGCCGAGCAGATGACCAAGGAAATCCCGACCTTCGCGCCGGGCGACACCGTCATCGTCCAGGTCAAGGTGAAGGAAGGCGAGCGTCAGCGTCTGCAGGCCTTTGAAGGCGTCGTGATCGGCAAGCGCAACCGTGGTCTGAACAGCGCGTTTACCGTGCGCAAGATCTCCAACGGTGTGGGCGTCGAGCGTACCTTCCAGAGCTACAGCCCGATGGTCGACAGCATCAGCGTCAAGCGTCGCGGTGACGTGCGCAAGGCCAAGCTGTACTACCTCCGCGCGCTGTCCGGCAAGGCCGCCCGCATCAAGGAAAAGCTGGTCTAAGACCGCATTTCCGAACAAAAAAGCAGCCTCCGGGCTGCTTTTTTCGTTTCTGTGCCCGGTGCGGTGAAGGTTCCCAGGCACCGGGCGATCATTATGTGCGATCCCTCCCGGCGATTGTGCGTCCTGCCGCTCGCCTGCTGGCTGCGTTGGTCGGCCTGTGGAAGACTGTCGTTCCCCGCTCTCGCTGAAGCTGTCATGCCCGCACTCGACGATTCCGTTATCGATCGCTACCTCGATGTCCTCTGGCTGGAAAAAGGCCTGGCGGACAACAGTCGTGAGGCTTATCGCAGCGACCTCGCGCTGTTCAATGGCTGGCTGGAAGAGCGGGGTGTCCGGCTTGTCGCAGCGGGACGCGAGATCATTCTCGATCATCTCGCCTGGCGCCTGGACAACGGCTACAAGGCGCGTTCTACCGCTCGCTTCCTGTCCGCTCTGCGCGGCTTCTATCGCTACCTGCTGCGTGAGGGTGAGATTGCCGTGGACCCGACGTTGCGGGTCGATCTGCCGCGGCTCGGGCGGCCGCTGCCCAAGGCGCTGTCCGAGGCGGACGTGGAGGCGCTGCTGGCTGCGCCAGATGTCGCTGATCTCCTGGGACTGCGTGACCGGGCTATGCTGGAGGTGCTCTATGCCAGCGGCTTGCGGGTAAGCGAGCTGATCGGCCTGACGCTGGAGCAGGTCAGTCTGCGTCAGGGCGTGCTGCGGACCTTCGGCAAGGGCAACAAGGAGCGTCTTGTACCGCTGGGCGACGAGGCACTGCACTGGCTGCAGCGCTACCAGCGCGATGCGCGCGACCAGTTGCTCGCCGGCAGCGCCAGTGATGTGCTGTTTCCCAGTCGGCGTGGCGATCAGATGACGCGCCAGACCTTCTGGCACCGGATCAAGCTGCACGCCAGGGTCGCGGGTATCGCCGCGTCGATTTCGCCACATACCCTGCGCCATGCGTTTGCCACGCACCTGCTCAATCATGGTGCGGATCTGCGCACCGTGCAGATGCTGCTCGGCCATAGCGACCTGTCGACCACCCAGATATACACCCATATCGCCCGGGCGCGCCTGCAGGAGCTGCATGCGAAGCACCATCCGCGTGGGTGAGCGCACGGCGTGAGTCGACGCCGGTCTGCCTGGATCTGGTTCTGCGAAGCCTGACGCGGGAATGGACCCGTGTCAGTCTGGCTTCGGCGCAGCGAAGCCTGGTGGGCGGAAGTGCGCAGGCGCGGCGGTGGCCCGGGCGGTTCGTTCCGCGGCACTTGCGGTGATGCGGCCAGCAGTTCGCGGCGCGTGGCTATGGTAGGCTGTCCACCTTTTCCCGATCGTCGCTGCCAGGAGTTTCCATGGGCGTGATTCGTTTGTTCGCTGCCGCCGCTGTCGGTCTGGCCAGCACCGTTGCAATGGCCGCCGAACCGGATCAGGCAATTCGCCAGGCGTTGCAGAAGATCCAGCCGGACATGCCTATCGAGGCCGTGGCCGAAAGCCCCATGCCGGGGCTTTACCAGGTGCAACTCGAGGGTGGCCGTCAGCTGTACGCCAGCGCCGACGGGCAGTTCGTCATCCAGGGCTATCTCTATCAGTTCCAGAACGGCCAGGTCGTCAACCTGACCGAGCAAGCCCAGAGCCAGGCGGTCGCCAGCCAGATCAACTCGATCCCTGCCAGCGAGATGGTGGTGTTTGCGCCGAAGAACCCCAAGACCCATATCACGGTGTTCACCGATACCGACTGCGGCTACTGCCAGAAGCTGCACAGCGAGGTGCCGCAGCTGAACCGCCTGGGTGTCGAAGTCCGTTACGTTGCCTTCCCGCGTCAGGGGCTGGGTAGCCATGGGGCCAACACACTGGCCAGCGTGTGGTGCGCCAAGGATCGCCAGGAAGCCATGAACAAGGCCAAGGCTCGAGAAGAGCTGGCAGCCGCCAGCTGCGATACGCCCATCGCCAAGCAGTATCAGCTGGGTCAGATGATCGGTGTGCAGGGAACCCCCGCCATTATCCTCGCCAATGGTCAGATGATTCCCGGTTACCAGCCGGCAGCACAGCTGGCAGAGGTAGCGCTCAAGGCAGAGTGATCTGGCCGTCGGTCCGAATGCATCGGAGCAATCGGTTGGAGCTGGAACTGCACGGCTGGCCATGTTCAAACCCTGTGAGGGCGAACGAGGTCGGTCACGATGAAGCTAGAAGGTTCCTGTCATTGCCAGGCTGTGCGATTCAGCCTTGAATCAGCACAGCCTTATCCATTCATGCGCTGCTACTGCTCGATCTGCCGCAAAACGGCGGGCGGAGGCGGGTACGCGATCAATCTTGGAGGCGACTACCACTCGTTACGGATCGAGGGGAGCGAGCACGTAAGTGTCTACCAGGCACGGCTCAGCGACGCGCAGACCGGCGAGGTCAGGATCAGCGACGGGCGCCGGCATTTCTGTCGGCACTGCGCCAGCGCATTGTGGTTGTGGGACCCGAACTGGCCCGATCTGGTACATCCGTTCGCCTCGGCCATCGACAGCGACTTGCCCGTGCCGCCGGAGCATACGCATCTGATGCTCGACTCCAGGGCGGGCTGGGTGGAACTTCAGTTGCAGGCGCAGGATCGCTGTTTTGCCGAGTACCCGGATGAGTCGCTCGCGCAATGGCACCAGCGGCTTGGACTTGGCGATGCTTCGCGGCCGCCGCGAGGCCAGGCTGATTGACTAAAGGCTGCTCCCTTCGTAATGTGCGACTCTTTTGTCGACCGGCAGGTCCGGTCGTTTCGCTGTGAATGGGGAGTTCAGCTTGAAACCGGTGAAAGTTGGCATCTGTGGGCTGGGAACCGTCGGTGGCGGTACCTTCAATGTGCTCAAACGCAACGCCGAGGAGATTGCCCGCCGTGCCGGGCGTGGAATCGAGGTTGCGCAGATTGCCACCCGGCATTCCAATCCCAAGTGCGACACCGGGGCGACCCCCGTCACCGCGGACATTTTCGAGATCGTCAACAATCCCGAGATCGACATCGTCGTCGAGTTGATCGGTGGCTATACCCTGGCCAAGGAGCTGGTGCTGCGGGCCATCGACAACGGTAAGCATGTGGTTACCGCGAACAAGGCGTTGATCGCCGTGCACGGCAACGAGATCTTTGCCAAGGCTCGGGACAAGGGCGTCATCGTCGCCTTCGAGGCCTCCGTTGCTGGCGGCATCCCGGTCATCAAGGCGATTCGCGAGGGGCTGGCCGGCAACCAGATCAATTGGCTGGCGGGCATCATCAATGGCACCGGCAACTTTATCCTGACCGAGATGCGCGAGAAGGGTCGTACCTTCGAGAACGTGCTCAAGGAGGCTCAGGAGCTCGGTTATGCCGAGGCCGATCCGACCTTCGACGTCGAGGGCATCGACGCCGCGCACAAGCTGACCATCCTGGCGTCGATTGCATTCGGCATTCCGCTGCAGTTCGACAAGGCCTACACCGAAGGCATTGCGCGGCTGACCACTGCCGACGTGAATTATGCCGAGGCGCTGGGCTATCGCATCAAGCACCTGGGGGTGGCGCGGCGCACCGACAGCGGCATCGAGTTGCGTGTGCATCCCACGCTGATTCCTGCCGATCGCCTGATCGCCAACGTCAACGGTGTCATGAACGCCGTGATGGTCAATGGCGATGCCGTCGGCAGCACGCTCTACTACGGTGCTGGTGCCGGCATGGAGCCGACCGCTTCGGCGGTGGTGGCCGATCTGGTGGACGTTGCCCGGGCGCTGACCACCGATCCGAATAACCGCGTACCGCACCTGGCGTTCCAGCCGGATGCCTTGTCCGATCATCCGATCCTGCCGATCAGCGCCTGCGAAAGCGCTTACTACCTGCGCATCCAGGCCAAGGATCATCCGGGCGTTCTCGCCCAGGTCGCGACCATCCTGTCCGAGCGCGGTATCAACATCGAGTCGATCATGCAGAAGGAAGCCGAGGTGCAGGACGGCCTGGTTCCGGTCATCCTGGTAACCCATCGGGTAGTCGAGCAGCGCATCGACGATGCCATCGCCGCGCTGGAAGCGCTTGACGATGTGGTGGACAAGGTCGTGCGTATTCGCGTCGAACAGCTGAATTAATCCGGCATCGGTAGCCGCAGCGGCTGTTCTGCCTGCCGCCTGCTACCTCGAGCCAACACCGAAGGTTTGAACAAATGCGCTACATCAGCACTCGCGGCCAGGCGCCGGCCCTGAATTTCGAAGATGTCCTGCTTACCGGCCTGGCCAGCGATGGCGGCCTGTACGTGCCGGAGAACCTGCCGCGGTTCACCGTGGAAGAAATTGCCTCCTGGGCTGGTCTGCCATATCACGAGCTGGCCTTTCGCGTCATGCGGCCGTTCGTTGCCGGCAGCATTCCTGATGCCGACTTCAAGAAAATCCTGGAAGAGACCTATGGTGTCTTCGCTCATGGCGCCATCGCCCCGCTGCGCCAGCTGAATGGCAACGAATGGGTGCTGGAGCTGTTCCACGGCCCGACCCTGGCGTTCAAGGATTTTGCCCTGCAACTGCTTGGCCGTCTGCTCGATTACGTACTGGCCAAGCGTGGCGAGCGCGTGGTGATCATGGGGGCGACTTCCGGCGATACCGGCTCGGCCGCCATCGAAGGCTGCCGCCGTTGCGAGAACGTCGACATCTTCATCCTGCACCCGCACCAGCGGGTGTCGGAAGTGCAGCGCCGGCAGATGACCACCATCGCCGGCGACAACATCCACAACATCGCCATCGAAGGCAATTTCGACGACTGTCAGGAGATGGTCAAGGCCAGCTTCGCCGACCAGGGCTTCCTCAAGGGCACGCGCCTGGTGGCGGTCAACTCGATCAACTGGGCGCGGATCATGGCCCAGATCGTCTACTACTTCCACGCTGCGCTGCAGCTCGGTGGCCCGTCTCGTTCTGTGGCTTTCTCAGTGCCGACCGGCAACTTCGGCGACATCTTCGCCGGTTACCTGGCGCGCAATATGGGGCTGCCGATCAATCAGCTGATCGTCGCCACCAACCGCAACGACATCCTGCATCGCTTCATGTCCGGCAACCGCTACGACAAGGACACCCTGCATGCATCGCTGTCGCCGTCGATGGACATCATGGTTTCCTCGAACTTCGAGCGCCTGCTGTTCGACCTGCACGGGCGCAATGGCAAGGCCGTGGCCGAGCTGCTGGATGCCTTCAGGGCCAGCGGCAAGCTGTCGGTTGAAGAGGATCGTTGGACCGAAGCGCGCCGGCTGTTCGACTCGCTGGCCGTGGACGACGAGCAGACCTGCGCGACCATCGCGCAGGTGTTCAAGGAAACCGGCGAAGTGCTCGATCCGCATACCGCCATCGGTGTGCATGCTGCTCGCGAATGTCGCCGCAGCCCGAGTATCCCGATGGTGACGCTGGGCACGGCGCATCCGGTGAAGTTCCCGGATGCGGTGGAGAAGGCGGGTATCGGCCAGGCGCTTGCCCTGCCTGCGCACCTGGCCGATCTGTTCGAGCGTGGTGAGCGCTGCACGGTGCTGCCGAACGAGTTGAGTGCCGTCCAGGCCTTCGTTGGCCAGCATGGCAACCGCGGCAAGCCGCTGTAGCACTGCGCTTGATGAAAAGGGCCGGTCCTGTGACTGGCCTTTTTCGTTAGCCAGGGTGTGCCTTGCCGGTCGGGG
>NZ_KK020677.1:445279-454104 GCF_000307775.2 Stutzerimonas stutzeri KOS6
GGCTGTGTCTTCAATGCGGGTGGGCTGAGGTCCGCCCTACAAACTGTTTGTCGGGTGGTGCCGCCTGGTCCAGGCGTTCAGCCGTTAATCGTCGAACTCTTCCCAGCCGCCCATTTCCTTCCAGCGATTAACGATGCCGCAAAACAGCTCGGCGGTCTTTTCGGTGTCATAGCGGGCCGAGTGGGCCTCGCGACCATCGAAGTCGATGCCGGCAGCCTGGCAGGCCTTGGCCAGCACGGTTTGCCCATAGGCGAGGCCGGCGAGGGTGGCGGTATCGAAGCTTGAGAATGGATGGAAGGGGTTGCGTTTGATCTCGCAGCGCGCGATGGCGGCATTGAGGAAGCCCAGATCGAAGCTGCTGTTGTGGCCGACCAGGATGGCACGCTTGCAGCCTGCTGATTTCACGGCCTTGCGCACGCTGCGGAAAATGTCCGTGAGCGCCTGAAGCTCGGGAACGGCCATGCGCAGCGGGTGGTCGAGCTTGATCCCGGTGAACTCCAGTGCGGCGGGTTCGATATTGGCGCCGACGAAGGGCTCGACGCGATAGAACAGCGTGTCCTGAGGGTAGAGCAGACCCTGTTCGTCCATGCCGATGGTCACGGCGGCAATCTCGAGCAGGGCATCCGTGGCGCTGTTGAAACCACCGCATTCCACGTCGATCACTACCGGCAGGAAGCCACGGAAGCGCCGTGCCATGGGCGAGCGAGACTTGCCGGGCAGGTGCTCCTCGAGTTCGTCTTCGAAGTGTTCCTCACTCATGCGCTTGCCTCCAGACGCCACTGCAGCCGCTCGCCCGCCCGCAGCGGCACGACGACCTGCTCACCGAATGGCAGGTTTGCCGGCACGTCCCATTCTTCGCGTACCAGCGTAATCTGCGCGGTATTTCGCGGCAGGCCATAGAAATCCGGACCGAAGTGGCTGGCAAAGGGTTCCAGCTTGTCCAGTGCCTGGCGCTGCTCGAACGCCTCGGCGTACAGCTCGATGGCCGCATGGGCGGTGTAGCAGCCGGCACAGCCGCAGGCCGCTTCCTTGGCATGCTGGGCATGGGGTGCCGAATCGGTGCCGAGGAAGAACTTCGGGCTGCCACTGGTGGCCGCATCCAGCAGGGCTTCCTGATGGATATTGCGCTTGAGCACCGGCAGGCAGAACAGGTGCGGCCGGATGCCGCCAACGAGCATGTGGTTGCGGTTGTACAGCAGGTGGTGCGCGGTGATGGTGGCGCCCACGTTGGCGCCTGCTGCCTGGACGAACTGCGCGGCGTCACGGGTGGTGATGTGCTCGAACACCACTTTCAGCGTCGGGAAGCGCGCGGTGACACGGCTCAAGTGTTCGTCGATGAAGTATTTCTCGCGGTCGAAGATATCGATCTCGCCGCGGGTGACCTCGCCGTGGACCAGCAAGGGCAGGCCGACTTCGGCCATCGTTTCCAGCACGCCGAAGATGTTATCGATGGCGGTCACGCCGGAGGCGGAGTTGGTGGTGGCGCCGGCCGGATAGAGCTTGGCGGCATGCACGAAGCCGCTCGCCTTGGCTCGACGGATGTCGTCAGGGCTGGTGCTGTCGGTGAGATAAAGCACCATCAATGGTTCGAAACGACTGCCCGCCGGCCGGGCCGCCAGGATCCGTTGACGGTAGGCATCAGCCTCGTCGGCGTTGCGTACCGGTGGCACCAGGTTCGGCATGATGATGGCGCGGGCGAATTGGCGAGCAGCGTCCCCTACGGTGTGAGGCAGGGCAGCGCCATCGCGCAGATGTATGTGCCAGTCGTCGGGGCGCAGCAGTGTGAGGCGGTCGGACATGCGGGGTTTCCAGGCGGGTGAAACGTGCGCGAATGCTACCGGAAAAGCCCGGGCGCGGCATCTTGCCTTCGACTGGCAGGGATGATTCCCGGCGTCGCAGCGCTCAAGTTTGCCGGCCGGGCACCGATACCAAGGAAGAATACGCATCCACCCGGAGCCCATCGTGCGCCTGCGCCCCCTCGTCCTGTTGTGCCTGCTTGTTTCACCGGCCAACGCCCTGACATTCCAGACACGGCTGGAGCGGGTGCAATGGCAGGTGGAAGGCGATCAGTTCGAGTGCCGGCTGAAACAGCCTATCACCGGTTTTGGCAGTGGCGAGTTCGTGCGCCGTGCCGGAGAGCAGGCGGTCTTTCGCCTGCATTCGCCGGAGCGTTGGCTGGGTTCCGGATCGGCGACCCTGCTTGCCGCTGCCGCGCCCTGGCAGCCATCTCGCAGCGATATCAATCTGGGCATTGTCACCGTCGCGGGCGGCGAGATCCCGTTCAACAGCACCCAGCTGCAGGCCGGACGCCTGCTCGCCGGTTTGCTCGAAGGACGCAGTCCGGTAGTGCGTCACCGCACGCTGCACGGTGGCGATACGCTGGAGATACGCTTGCTGCCAGCGCGCTTCGGCAAGGCCTACGAAGATTACCGTGCCTGTACGGCCAAGCTGCTGCCGGTGAACTTCGATCAGGTGCGCCAGTCCCAGGTCGGCTTCCCAAGCAGTGACGTGGTGCTGGATCAGTCAGGCCGCTCCAGGCTCGACATCATCCTGCAGTACCTGCGCGCCGATCCCAGTGTGAACCGCATCCAGCTCGATGGTCACTCGGATAACAGCGGCAACCGTCTGGTCAATCGCGATCTGTCGCGACGCCGGGCGCTGGCGGTACAGGAGTACCTGGTCGCCAACGGGGTGCCGGAGGAGCAGATCACGTTGCGCTTCCACGGCGAGCGCTATCCACTGGTAGCCAACAGCAGCGAGGCCAATCGCGCCAGGAACCGCCGGGTTACGGTACGCCTGGAGCGCGAACCGACGCCTGCTGCGGCATCGGCCGCGACAGCCGCTCCGTCGTCCTGAATACGGACGCAACTGCACGCCCCTGTAAAAGCATGGCTACGGGCGGTAGAATCACCGGCTTTCCGTACAACCCGTGGAGCTGATGGCATGGCGGACGTTAAGAAGGTAGTTCTGGCCTATTCCGGTGGCCTGGACACCTCGGTGATTCTCAAGTGGCTGCAAGACACCTACAACTGCGAAGTGGTGACCTTCACCGCCGACCTCGGCCAGGGCGAGGAAGTCGAGCCGGCCCGCGCCAAGGCTCAAGCGCTGGGCGTGAAGGAAATCTTCATCGATGACCTGCGCGAAGAGTTCGTTCGCGATTTCGTCTTCCCGATGTTCCGTGCCAATACCGTCTACGAAGGCGAGTATCTACTGGGTACTTCCATCGCCCGCCCGCTGATCGCCAAGCGCCTGATCGAGATCGCCAACGAGACCGGCGCCGACGCCATCTCTCACGGCGCCACCGGCAAGGGCAACGATCAGGTTCGCTTCGAGTTGGGCGCCTATGCGCTCAAGCCGGGCGTCAAGGTCATCGCTCCCTGGCGCGAATGGGACCTGCTGTCGCGCGAGAAGCTGATGGACTACGCCGAGAAGCACGCTATCCCGATCGAGCGCCACGGCAAGAAGAAGTCCCCGTACTCCATGGATGCCAACCTGCTGCACATCTCCTACGAGGGCGGCGTGCTGGAGGACACCTGGACCGAGCACGAAGAGGACATGTGGCGCTGGACCAAGTCGCCGGAGTCCGCCCCGGACGTTCCGACCTATATCGAGCTGACCTACCGCAAGGGTGACATCGTCGCCATTGACGGCAAGGACATGAGCCCGGCCCAGGTGCTGGCCGAACTGAACCGCATTGGCGGGGAAAACGGCATCGGTCGCCTGGATATCGTCGAGAATCGCTATGTGGGCATGAAGTCCCGCGGCTGCTACGAGACGCCCGGCGGCACCATCATGCTCAAGGCCCACCGCGCCATCGAGTCGATCACCCTCGACCGCGAAGTGGCCCATCTGAAAGACGAGTTGATGCCCAAGTACGCCAGCCTGATCTACAACGGCTACTGGTGGAGTCCCGAGCGCAGCATGCTGCAGCAGATGATCGATGCCTCCCAGGCCAGCGTGAATGGCGTAGTACGCCTGAAGCTGTACAAGGGCAACGTCATCGTGGTCGGCCGCAAGTCGGACGATTCGCTGTTCGATGCCAACATCGCGACCTTCGAGGAAGACGGCGGTGCCTACAACCAGGCGGACGCCGGCGGCTTCATCAAGCTCAATGCGCTACGCATGCGCATCGCTGCCGGCAAGGGCCGCACCCAGTTCTGATAAGCTGGTGCGCCTGAGCCAACCGACCCCGGCCACGTGCCGGGGTTGTACTTTCTGCACGGCCACAAGCGCTGCCGAACGAGGAGACCGGAAATCATGAGACTGCTGCATACGATGCTGCGCGTTGGCGACATGGATAAGTCCATCGCCTTCTACACCGAAGTGCTGGGCATGACCCTGCTGCGCCGCAAGGACTATCCGGAGGGCAAATTCACCCTCGCCTTCGTCGGCTACGGCGACGAGGCGCACAACAGCGTGATCGAATTGACCCACAACTGGGGTGTCGAGAAGTACGAACTGGGCGATGGCTATGGCCATATCGCCCTGGAAGTGGAAGACGTCTACAAGGCCTGCGACGATATCCGTGCCCGCGGCGGCAAGATCACCCGCGAGCCGGGGCCGATGAAGCATGGCTCCAGCATCCTCGCCTTCGTCGAGGACCCGGATGGCTACAAGATCGAACTGCTGTCGCCGCAGCGGGGCGACTGACTGGCGAATACGAAAAAGCCCCTCGCGGGGCTTTTTTTTACAGATCGAAGTCGAAGTCGTTCAACTGTTTCTGCAGACGGCGCTCCTCGAGCAGATTGTCGATGATACGGCGCTTGGTCAGATTGGTCTTGGCAACTTCGACAGGGGCTTCGCTGCTTTCGTCGTCATCTTCGGCGATGAAATCGTCTTCGATCTGAATGTCTTCTTTCTCGGCCACTTGTTCACTCCAGGGCTACGGGGGCGCTCTTGGCGCACCTTATAGCGGCAAATTCGGAGCCGGTAAAAAAGTTTTTTTCAATCGTGATGCAAGCTTTTCCCTAGCGCGCTCAATCGTCCGAGGTCTTGTGCTTGTATTCGCACAGATCCTCGATCCGACAGCTGCCACATAGCGGTTTGCGCGCCTTGCAGACATAACGCCCATGCAGGATCAGCCAGTGGTGTGCGTCCAGCAGATACTCCTTGGGCACGAAGCGAATCAGCTTGCGCTCGACCTCCAGGACATTCTTGCCAGGAGCGATGTTGGTGCGGTTGCTGACGCGGAAAATGTGCGTGTCCACCGCCATCGTGAACTGGCGAAACGCAGTGTTCAGCACGACATTGGCGGTCTTGCGGCCGACGCCGGGCAGGGCTTCGAGGTCCTCGCGATTGTCCGGTACCTGGCTGCCATGCTTCTCGATCAGGATTCGGCAGGTTTCGATGACGTTCTTCGCTTTGCTCGGATACAGACCGATGCTGCGGATGTACTCGCACAGCCCGTCGTAGCCGAGCGCGTAGATGGCCTCTGGCGTGTTGGCGACGGGAAACAGCCTGGCGGTGGCCTTGTTCACCCCGACGTCGGTAGCCTGGGCCGAGAGGATCACCGCGATCAGCAGCTCGAATGGCGTGCTGTAGGCCAGTTCGGTCTTCGGCTCTGGATTGTCTTCGTGCAGGCGACGGAAGATCTCCCGGCGTTTTTCGGCGTTCATGGCTGGCTGCTCACTCGATCACGCCTGTCACCCGCACCCGGCGGCTGGCGGCCGGCACGGCGGGTTGCTCGGCGCGGGCGCGCTCCGCGAGATGCTCGTCGATACGATTCTTCAGGGCGATCAGCAGGCCGAGCACGATGAACGCGCCGGGCGGCAGGATAGCCAGCAGGAAGCCTTTGTAATCGTCGAACAGGGTGATCTGCCAGTCGTTGGCGATGGGGCCGAACAGCAGGTGCATGTTGGCGAACAGCGCACCGGTACCGAACAGTTCGCGCAGGCCGCCGAGCACCACCAGCACCAGGCAGAAGCCGATGCCCATGAGCAGGCCGTCGAACCCGGCAATCAGCGGATTGTGCTTGGCGGCGAAGCCGTCGGCCCGTCCGAGGATGACGCAATTGGTGGTGATCAACGGAATGAAGATGCCGAGGATCTGGTACAGCTCGTAGGTGAATGCCTGCATCAGCAGCTCGATGCAGGTGGTCAGTGCGGCGATGATCATCACGAATGCCGGCAGGCGCACGGCAGTATTGACCACGCCGCGCACCAGCGACACGGCGATGTTGGAGCAGGTCAGTACAAGCATCGTCGCCAGGCCGAGACCGAGCGCATTGACGGCCGAGTTGCTGACACCGAGCAGCGGGCAGAGGCCGAGCAACTGCACCAGTGCCGGGTTGTTCTTCCACAGGCCGTTGACGGTCAGTTCGCGGTAGCTGGGTGCGCTCATGGCTGATCCCCTTGCGGTTCGGCTTCAGGCTCGGTGGTATTCAGCTCGTCGCGAGTGGCGGCGCTGCCGGCACGAGAGTGAACGGTGACCTCTGCAGGCTCCACTCGTTGCTGCAAGTCATCGCCGCCCGAGGCAGCGTCCTGGTCGTCGCCCGCGGCCAGCAGTTCGCTCTTGTGCGCGTCGAAGTACTGCAGGGTGCGATGCACGGCGCCGACAACGGCGCGGGGGGTGATGGTGGCACCGGCGAACTGGTCGAATTCGCCGCGATCCTTCTTTACCGCCCAGCCGGCGCTCTGGGGCGCGTCCAGTGATTTTCCTTCGAAGCTGCGGATCCATGGGCTCTTGGCCAATTCGATCTTGTCGCCCAGGCCTGGGGTTTCACGGTGGCCGATGACCCGTACGCCTGCAACACGACCATCGGCATGAATGCCCACCAGCAGGTGGATGGCGCCGCTGTAGCCATCCGGGGCGATGGCTTGGAGGATCACCGCATTGGGACGTCCATCCTTGATCGCGATATAGGCAGGCAGCGGGCTTTTGTTGCCGAGCAGGCGATCCTGAACCAGCACGCTGTGGTCCAGCAACTGATTGTCGTAGCTGCCGGCCGGCAGAATCTCACCCAGTGCGCGTACCTGGGCGGCACGTTCGGCGGCCTGGACGCGTTCGGCGGTTCCCTGCTGCAGCAGGGTCACCGCGCCAACGGTGACGATTGCGAACAGGCCCAGTACCGAGGCGTTCTTCAGCATCGAACGGCTTATTTCCGGAAGCATCATGTCATTCGCCCAACTTGAAGCCGCGCTCGGCCTTGCGGTGGCCGTAGGTGCGCGGGCGGGTGTAGTAGTCGATAGTCGGTGCGGCCAGGTTCATCAGCAGTACACCAAAGGCCACGCCGTCCGGGTAACCGCCCCAGGCACGGATGACGTAAACGAGAATGCCGACGCCGGCACCGAATATCAGGCGGCCACGCGGGGAGGTGGCGCTGCTGACTGGATCGGTGATGATGAAGAAGGCGCCGAGCATGGTGGCGCCACTGAGCAGATGGAACAGCGGAGAGCCGTTGCTATCGGAGCCCGAGCCGCTCCAGAACACCAGGCTCATCAGTGCCAGGGCGCCAAGCATGCCGACCGGTGCATGCCAGCTGAACAGGCGTTTGTGCAGCAGGAACAGGCCGCCGGCCAGGAAGGCCAGGTTCACCACTTCCGAACCGATGCCGCCGAAGTGGCCGAAGGCGGGATTGCCCCAGAGTTCGTCGACGGTCAGGCTGTTGTTCACCTTCAACACGTCGAGAGCCGTGGCCTGGGCCCAGCCGTCCGGGAGCGAGGCGATGCCGAGGATATGCTGCAGACCGGCGCTTATCCCGACGCTGTGGGGCACTGGCCAGGTGGTCATCTCCACCGGGAAGGAAATCAGCACCACCACGTAGCCGATCATTGCCGGGTTGAACGGGTTCTGCCCGAGCCCGCCATACAACTGTTTGCCGAAGACAATGGCGCAGCCGGTGGCAATCAGCGTCAGCCACCAGGGCGAATAGGGTGGCAGTGCCAGCGCAAGCAGCACCGCGGTGACCAGGGCGCTGCCGTCACGCAGAAAGAAGCCGACCGGGCGCTGGCGCAACTTCAAGATCACGGCTTCGAAGGCGAGGGCGGCGGCGCACGCCCAGGCCAGGTTGATCAGCGTGCCCGCGCCATACAGCCAGCTCAGTACGATCACCCCTGGCAGGGTGGCCGCGAGTACCAGCAGCATGACGCGCTGGGTGCGGTTGGCGCCCTTGGCATGGGGCGAGGTGATGCGAGGCAGGGCCATTGGCTCTCCGGTTCTAGCGCTTCGTCGAGGGCAGCAGGCTTGCGCAGGCTTCGCCCCTGAACGGAACTCGTTGATGTGTCGCCTGACGGCGGAAGCGGTTCACGGCCATCGTGTCGAGTGGCGCGCTCATGGTGTCCGGTATTCCGCGAGCTTGCCCTGCGCTTCGCTCAGTCGCGCACGGGCGGCATCCAGTGCAGTCGCCGTGGCGTTCCCGTCACGCTCGAGCTTGCGCAAGTCGGCACGTGCAAAGGCCACTTCGGTTTTCAATGCGCGTTGCTGTTCGTCGACGCCAGCCTTGTTGATTCGTACCAGATCGGGCGCAGGCTTGTGTGATGCATCCTCAGCGGCGTGCAGGGCCTGCTCCGCCGCATTTAGCGCATCGCGCAGACGGCTGAGCTCGGGCTCTTCAGCGCCAGCTTTCTCGGCTTTTTTCAGCTCGGCGCGCTTCATTGCCAGTTCGATCTTGGCCTTCTTCAAAGCCTCATCGCCTGCCGGCTTGGCGGGCGCTGTCGCTGCTGTGCTCTGGGGTGCGACCAGGCTGGTCTCCGCTTCGTGCAACTGCTGGCGCAGGCGGGCGAGTTCGGCCTGCTGGCCGTTGTCCGGAGCCTCGAGCTTTTCCAGCTTGCGGATCTGCGCTTTTAGCATGGCGGCTTCGATCTTGGCCTTCTTCAGCGCCTCGTCGT
>NZ_KK020677.1:454917-480299 GCF_000307775.2 Stutzerimonas stutzeri KOS6
TCGTCGTCCGGCGCCTCGAGCTTTTCCAGCTTGCGGATCTGCGCTTTTAGCATGGCGGCTTCGATCTTGGCCTTCTTCAGCGCCTCGTCGTCCACCGCGGCGGGCGTGGCTGAAGCGTCGATGCTTTCCTGCATCGCGGCATCCAGCGCCTGCTGCGCCGCTTCGGCGGCTTTGCGCAGATCGGCGACCTGGGCTTGCAGTTCGGGAGTGTCGTGCGTGGCGAGCTGTTTCTCTGCCTTCTTCAAGGCGACCAGGGCCATGCTGGCCTCGATCTTCAGTTTCTTCTGCGTATCGGAGAGGCCGGCTTTCTGCGCTGTTGCCGGAGCCGTTGCAACCGCTGCTGCAGGCTGTCCGCTTTCGCTCTGCGCAGCCTTGGCGCGTGCAGCGCGTTCGGCGCGGGCCTTGCGCTCGGTTTCCTTCTGCTCTTCCGCCCGGCGCAAGCGTTCCTGGCGCAATTCGAAGCGCTGCTTGGAGTGTTCGGCTTTCTGCTGCTTCTGTTCCAGTTCGCGGATCTCGCCCTTGGCGGCGCGGTAGTACTGCACCAGCGGGATGCTGGACGGGCAGACGTAGGCGCAGGCGCCGCACTCGATGCAGTCGAACAGGTTGTGCGCCTTGAGCTGCTCGTGCTCCTGGCCAAGGGCAAAAAAGTGCAGTTGTTGCGGTAGCAGGCTGACCGGGCAGACTTCGGCGCATTCACCGCAGCGGATGCAGGGCAGCGCTGGCGGTGGTGGCGGCAGTTCTTCCAGCGTGCTGGCCAGCAGGCAGTTGGTGGTCTTGACCACCGGTACCTCGAGGGAGGGCAGGGTAAAGCCCATCATCGGGCCGCCCATGATCAGACGGTTGAGCCTGTGCTGCTCGAGATCGGCGAAGGCCAGCAGTTCATCCACGGGGGTGCCGATCAGCACCTCGACGTTCATCGGCCGTGCCAGCGCTTCGCCGGTCAGGGTGGTGATACGTGAGATCAGCGGCTTGCCGAGCAGCACAGCGTCGTGGATGGCGACGCAGGTTCCGACATTCTGGCAGAGCATGCCGATATCCGCCGGCAGGCCACCACTGGGCACCTCTTCACCGGTGAGGATCTGGATCAGCTGCCTTTCGCCGCCGGAGGGGTACTTGGTCGGAAAGACCTTCAGCACGAATGGACGCTCGCCGATTGCCGCGCGTACGGCTGCAATCGCTTCGGGCTTGTTGTCCTCGATGCCGATCAGCACCTCTTGCGGCTGGATCAGGTGCGCGAGGACCTCGATGCCGGCCACCAGTTCGGCCGCCTTTTCGCGCATCAGCAGGTCGTCAGCGGTGATGTAGGGCTCGCACTCGGTGCCGTTGATGATCAGCGTGCGGATCGTCTGGGTCGGCGGTGGGCTGAGCTTCACAGCGGTGGGGAAGCCGGCGCCGCCGAGGCCGCTGATGCCGGCCTGGCGAATCAGTTCGAGCAGGGCAGGGCGCTCGAGTTCACGGTAATCCGGCTGCGGATGGAGGTTGATCCATTTGTCTTCACCATCGCTGTCGATGACGATCGCATGGGCGAGCATTCCTGATACGTGCGGGTAGGGCTGCGGGCCGATGAAGCTGATCACGCCAGAGGTCGGGGCATGCAGCGGTGCGCTGACGAATCCGTTGGCGACGGCGATCTGCTGACCCTTGAGAACGTGCTCCCCAAGTGTCACGCAGGGTTCGGCAGGCGCGCCCAGATGCTGCGCCAATGGCAGGACAAGACGCTTGGGCAGCGGTGCCTGCTGGATCGGCGTGCGATTGGACAGATCCTTGTGCTCGGGCGGATGAATGCCGCCGTGGATGTCCCAGATCTTCAACGAGGTCATGCGGCCTGCTCCCGATCGGTTGCGATCAGTTGGCCGGGTGCCAGCGGCCGGTTCCACTTCCAGCTCTGCAGGTTGCTGCCGACTTCGATCATGTCGATACAGTCCACCGGGCAGGGCTCGACGCACAAATCGCAGCCGGTGCACTCGGAAATGATGACGGTGTGCATCTGCCGCGCGGCACCGACGATGGCGTCGACCGGACAAGCCTGGATGCACTTGGTGCAGCCGATGCATTCGGCTTCACGGATGTAGGCGACCATCTGCGGCTTCTCACCGCCTTCGGCATCCAGCGGCTCCGGCTCGACATCGAGCAGGTCGGCTAGTGCCTGGATGGTCGCCTCGCCGCCCGGTGGGCATTTGTTGATCTTGTCGCCGCCGGCAATCGCTTCGGCATAGGGCTTGCAGCCCGGATAGCCGCACTGGCCGCATTGGGTCTGCGGCAGGAGGGCATTGACCTGCTCGGCGATCGGGTCGCCTTCGACGCGAAAGCGCACGGCGGCGAAACCGAGAATGGCACCGCCGAGCAGGCACAGGGCGAGCAGCGCAAGCACTGCGATGAGGACCGCGCTCATAGCTTGATCAACCCGGTGAAGCCCATGAACGCCAGTGACATCAGGCCGGCCGTGACCATGCCGATTGCCGCACCCTGGAACGACTTCGGCACGTCGGCGATGGCGATGCGCTCACGCATGGCGGCGAACAGCACCAGTACCAGAGAAAACCCCAGCCCCGCGGCAAAGCCGTTGACGGTGGCGGTAAGGAAGGTGAACTCGGCCTTGTTGGCATTCAGCAGCGCAACGCCGAGCACGATGCAGTTGGTGGTGATCAACGGCAGGAAGATGCCCAGTACGCGGTAGAGCAACGGACTGGTCTTGTTCACCACCATCTCGGTGAACTGCACCACGACGGCGATCACCAGAATGAAACTGATGGTGCGCAGGAACTCGAGGTCCAGCGGCTTGAGCACGTACTGCTGGACTAGGTAGCTGCACATGGCGGCGAGCGTCAGCACGAATGTGGTTGCCAACGACAGGCCGATGGCGGTCTCGATCTTCTTCGAGACGCCCATGAACGGGCACAGGCCGAGGAACTGCACCAGCACGAAGTTGTTGACCAGGATGGCGCTAACCATGATCAGGGCGAGTTCGGTCATCTTGGGTTTTTTCCCGTTCCGTCGCGCTCTGCGAGAGCCTTGGGGCTAAAGGGCCGCTATTATCGGGAAGCGGCCACGGCCATACAAGCTGCGGCAGCCGGTCGCGGTCACCGGACGACGTCTGGACAAGGTACGCTGGCAGCCGGTTGTCCGTTGTTTCGGCGTCTGCCCCCTGGTTGTGGTCTGATGAATCGAAGCCCGTGACACCATCGGAGGTGTTTCCATGAGCACTCGTTATCTACTGGTTTTGCTCTGTCTCGGCCTTAGCCTGCAGGCCCAGGCCGAGCGGCGCGATGGTATATGGCTTTTCCAGGCGGAAAGCCCGCGTTACTACGACCACGGCCCAGGTCCTTACAGTAAGGGTTACCGTCAGGCCCCCCAGCCGCAGTACGACCCGCGCAGTCCCTATTCCCACTATCCGAACTATCCGCGCAACCTGCCGCCGCGTTATCAGAGTCAGCTGCCACCGCAGTACTATGATCGCCATCGCGGATTCGAGCAGCGACAGCACTGGCGGCAGGAGTATCGTCAGCAGCGACCACCGCTGATCAGGGATGGGCGCGATCATCGGCTGCGGCCATACTACCCGCGTGATGGCCGCTACCAGCAATACCGGCGCTGACGGGGCACTCGGCCGACGCCTCGAGCAACTGCGCCGCGTCTCCTGGGAGTTGCCCTTGATGGTAGACCTGCGCGCGGCGCCGGACTCATGGCTGTCGCGCGAGGCATCGTTGCCGGCGATCAGCGGTTGCGCCAGCGTGGATCGCGCTTTTCGAGAAAGGCATTGACCCCCTCCAGGGTATCCTCGGAGTCGAATAGTCCGACGAACGCCTCCCGCTCGGCTGCGGCGAAGGTATTGGGCACACGCTGCCGTGCTCCATCGATCAGCGGTTTGACCGCGCGTACCGCTACCGGGCTTTGCCGTGCGACGCGGGCGGCGAGCAACAGGGCGTGGCCGCGCGACTCGCCGGGCTCGACCAGTTGTTCGACCAGTCCGATGCGCAGCGCGGTTTCGGCAGTGACGCGTTCGCCGCAGAGAATCATTCGCTTGGCCCAGCCTTCGCCGACCAGCCAGGCCAGCGCCTGGGTGCCGCCGGCGCAGGGCAGTAGGCCGACGGAGGCTTCCGGGAGGCCCAGCTGTGCCTGTCGTTCGGCAATGCGAAGATCGCAGGCCAGGGCGCACTCCATGCCTCCGCCGAGGGCAAAGCCGTTGATAGCGGCAATGGATACGCCGCGAAAGTCGCGCAAAGCCTCGAAGGCTTCGCCGAAGCGTCGAGCCATCTCCCTGGCTCGAGTGCGATCACCATCGGCGAAGAGTTTGAGGTCCGCGCCGGCGCTGAAGAACTTCTCGCCCTGGCCGCAGATCACCAGCGCGTAGATATCGTCGTCGTGGTTGAGGTGATCCACCACCTGCTTGAGGCCGATCAGCGATTCACGATCCCAGGTGTTGGCGGGCGGATGGTTTACCGTGATGAGCGCAGTATGGCCATGTTTTTCCACGGTCAGCTTGTGAGTGAGATCGAAGACGCCGGCTTGGTAGGGTTCTAAGGCAGTGCTCATTGTCGAATCCTCATGACGGGTAGGGCCCGCTGACGGGCGACCGATTGCCGCCGCTCACTTCAGAGTCCTTCAGCGTGCCGAGGTTGCAGTCGATAAGCCTGTAGGCGAGGGCGCTCGCCGACAGCGCTCGAGTCAGGCGCTCAAGCGCTCCGTATTGCGGTTACTGTAGCTTGGTCGGCTGGCCAGCGGCACGGCGCTCCTCCTGCCATTCGGTCAGGGAAGGGGCTGCCTGGGCGCCGGACAGGCGGTGGACGATTTCGAAATAGTCCTGCTTGAAGCGGTCCTTGAGTACTTCCTCGCGAGGCTTCACGCGCACCGCATAAACCGTCTGCACGTTCTGGTGGTCGAAGCCGCGCCATTGCTGCTGGTCCTTGAGCAGGCTGTAGCTGTGGTCCTCCAGTGCCGTGATGACCTGTTCGCTGTCGATGCTCTTGGCCCGTCGGGCTGCATCGGCCCACTGGTAGACGATGCTATAAGCCGACGCAGCGGAGCTCGAGGGGTGGGTCTGGTAACGGTCACCGAAATCGCGGACGAAGGTCTTGCCGCGCTCGGAGCCTTCCAGTTCAGGAACGCGCCAGGTCCAGGGTTCCGTGCCGAGGATGCCGCGCATGATATCGGGTCCGGCGAGCTCGACCATCGATAGCGTCAGGTTGGGGACGGCGATCTGCATTCTCTTGTTCAGCCCCATATCGTCGGCGATGCGCATCGCGCGCACCATGTCTTCGCCGAACAGCACCAGCACCAGGACTTCTGCGTCGCTGCTGGCCGCCTTTTCCAGCGCTGCCCGGTAGTCGGACAGGCGCGCACCGGGGAAAGCGGTTTTGACGCCCTGGTGCCTGTTCTGGTCGACGGTTCCAGTGGCCTGGCGCAGTGAGCTTTCGCTGGTATGGCCCCAGGTATAGTCGGAAGTGATGTAGAAATAGGTCTTGCCCGGCAGGTTCTCGTTCAGGTACTGCCCCAGCACCTGGGCACTCATCCAGGCGTTGTTGCACTCGCGGAACATGTAGCGATGCCCATCCTTGCCGGTGGTGTCGTTGGAGTAGGTCAGCGTTCCGAAATAGAGCAGGCCGCGCTCCTTGGCACGCTTGCTGGCGGCGATCGCCACGGCGCTCGAAACGCCACCGAAGAGCATGGCCACGCCCTCGTCAGCCATCTTGTCGACATTGGCGACGGCCTTCTCGGGCCGCGAGGCGGTGTTGCGACTGATCAGTTGCAGGGGGCGGCCCAGCACGCCGCCGGCCGCGTTGATCTCATCGATAGCCATCAAGGCGCCACGCATCTGCGCCAGGCCTTCTTCCTTGTAGCTACCGGTTCGGGGGTAGTTGAGACCGAGCGTGATTGGGTCGGCAGCCTGCGCCGCAAGACAAAAAACCATCCCTAGCGCTAGAAGCGTAATCCGGTTCATCGCATGTTCCTTGTCGTAACTATTGTTATTGATTTGTCGGCAGTTGGCTTTTTAACCCGCGGCTGGGGCTTGCGTCACCTCTTTATACGCGCTTCGGAAGTCGCACCCGCATCAGTCCGTGAGCCAGGTGCGATTATGACCAAAGGAGGGGGACATATATTGCGGTAGCGCAATGCCCGGGCCGTCTTGGCGTTGACAACGGTCATCGGCTTTCCTTAGGGTTCGCCGGCTTGGCCACTCGGAAACCGCTCATGACCCAGGACGACCGCATCAGACTCGAGGCAGGCTGGAAAGGCGCGCTGCGCGAGGAGTTCGACAAGCCGTACATGCAGCAGTTGGGCGCTTTCCTACGTAGCGAGAAGGCGGCCGGCAAGGTCATCTTTCCGCCAGGGCCGATGATTTTCAATGCGCTCAATTCGACGCCGCTCGTGCAGGTCAAGGTCGTGATTCTTGGTCAGGATCCCTATCACGGTCCCGGCCAGGCCCATGGTCTGTGTTTTTCGGTCCAGCCAGGGGTGGCCGCTCCGCCATCGCTGCAGAATATCTTCAAGGAGCTCAAGCGCGATCTGAACCTGGAGATTCCACGGCATGGCTACCTGCAGCACTGGGCGGAACAGGGCGTGCTGATGCTGAATACTTCACTGACGGTGGAGCAGGGTGCGGCAGGGTCGCACGCCAAGGCGGGCTGGCAGCAATTTACCGATCGGATCATCGAAGTGGTGGGTGAGCGCTGCCCGCACCTGGTGTTCATGCTGTGGGGCGCGCATGCGCAATCCAAGGCGAAGCTGATCGACCCGACCCGGCATCTCATCCTGAAGTCGGCCCACCCTTCACCGTTGTCGGCGCACCGTGGATTTCTCGGCAACGGGCATTTCAGTCGTGCCAACCAGTTCCTCAGGCAGCAAGGACTTCAGCCGATCGACTGGCGGCTGCCGGACGAGGTGTGACCCGATGCCTGTAGGCATCGGGTCGATGGGCTCAGTCCATGTTGCCGTGCTTGGCTTGTAGTTCCTTGGCGCTTTGCAGATGCTGCTCCAGCTTGGGCAAGGTGGTCTGCGCGAACTGCTTGAGGTCGGGGTTCTCGCCGCTTTCTATGTGGTCGCGGAACAGCTCGATGGTTTGCTCGTGGGCCACGACCTGGTTGTTGGCGTATGCCTCGTCGAAGTTCTCACCGTCTCGCAGCTTGAGGATCATGGCTTTGGCCTTGTCCATCAGCATGGCTTCGTCGGACATCTCCAGGTTCTTCTGCTGGGCAAGTTGCGCGAGCTTCTGATTGGCCTGGGTATGCTCGTCGATCATCATCTGGGCGAACTGCTTCACATCCTCGGACGTGCCTTTTTGCAGCGCCATTTTTGCCGTTTCGATCTCCGCGATGCCCTTGGCGGAGGCCTCGTCGACGAAGTTGTCGCCTTCCGCGGCCAGCGCCATGTTGGCCGCCAGGCCGATCAGCAAGGCGAAAGCGCCCGAAAAGAGTGTCTTGTTTGTCATGGTCATTGCGTTTCTCCTTACGTCACCTGACTTGCGTTCGCCGGCAGGCGAGACACAAGGTGCGATGCGGCGAGATTGCCGTCCCCTTTTGTGACTGGACGCCAGGGGGACGGTTCCTCGCTTTCGGGCGAACGGCGTAGGGAGAGGGGGCGTTCTACTGAAGCATGCTCATGGCCGCGTCCATGGCGGCTGACAGGTCCTCGTCTTCGTGCCTGAGCGTGTTCGGGTCCAGGCCCAGCTTGGCGAAGGCGGGAATCTTGCTCCAGTCCAGCTGGGTGTAGGGATGTTGGCTGCCGAGATGGCTCTGCAGCGTGGCGACCTGGACAATGTCCACGTAATCGACGTTGGCCGAATCGCGTCGGAAGTCGTTGTACTGGCCGGCCACTGATGCGATCGCTTCGGGAAAGTCCCAGGTGCGCAGGATCTTTTCCCCCACCAGCGGATGAATCTTGTCGATGACATGGTTGAGGCTGAATGAATCCGCGAGCAAGGCTCCGTGCTCTTCGGCGTAGGTCAGTATCGGCAGGATGCCTATCTGATGAACCAGTCCGGCGAGCGTTGCCTGGTCAGGCATCAGGCGTGTGTAGTGGCGACAGAGTACATGGCTGATGGCGGCCACCTCGGTGCTCTTGTTCCAGACTTCGCGCATCTTGCGGTCGACGACGTCGGTGGTGGCCTGGAACATCTGCTCCATGGCGAGGCCTGTCGCCAGGTTGCAGGTGTAGTTGATGCCCAGGCGGCCGATGGCCATCTGCAGGTCGTCGATCTCCCGGCTGATGCGCATCAGCGGGCTGTTCACCACCTTGATGATGCGGGCAGTGAGTGCTGCATCGTTGCCGATGGCCTTGCTCAGTGCCGGAATGCTGATGTCTGGATCTTCGGCCGCCTCGCGGACGCGCAGCGCCACTTCCGGCAGCGTGGGCAGGACCAGCTCATCATTCTCGATCGCGAGGGTCAGTTCATGCTGGACTTTCTCGGCGAGGGTGCTCATTTCATTCCTTAAATATAAGTCGGCCAGTAACCGCGTTCGCATGCGGGGGACACCGGTAGTCGGCTCTCGCGGCACCGCCAAGGCAGTGTCTGTCGTGCTAGCGCTTGATTTCCTGGTCGGGGTTCAGGCCGTAGGGAAGATCGAGCAGCGCCAGTGGTAATCCATCCGGTGAGCCCAGAAACAGCCGGCCATCCGCGGCGGCGTCTTCCTGGAGTACGGCAAGCAGCTCAAATCCGTTGGCGTCGTTGGCGGCCAGTACCACCTCGCCGACGCTGGATCCGTGCACCGGAGAAAACAGTTCGACACCCGGAGCGGGCAGGTCGTCCGGCCCTGCATCGGCTGAAAGCCGCTGCAGGCGCCGTTTCAGTTTGCCCAGATACTGCATGCGCGCCACGATTTCCTGGCCGGTGTAACAGCCTTTCTTGAAGCTCACCCCGCCCAGCGCCTGCAGATTGATCATCTGCGGAATGAACAGCTCGCGCGTGCTTGCGAACACCTGGCCGACGCCTGCGCGAATCTGGTCCAGCAGCCAGCGATTGATCGGTGCCTCGTCGAGTTGCGCCTCCAGCTGGGCGCGAACCTGCTCTGCCTCGGCTTTCGGTGCCCAGAGTTCGGCGCGGCCATCGTGCAGGCGGATGGCGATCAAGCCGTTGCTGCGCGCCACGCTGTCGGCGCTCTGCGGCAGATCCAGACCCATGCTGGCCAGTGGGCCGTCGCCTCCGGCAAGGCCGAACCGGTACCATTCGGCGCTCTCGTCGCTCAGGCGAGACTTGGAAAACACGGCATATTTGCTCAGGTCGGCCTGTTGCGCTTGCAGCAGATCGCCGGCCATTGCCAGCAGGTAATCATCGCCGTCTTGCAGGATACGGAAGCTTGACTGCATGCGCCCCTTCGGGGTGCAGCGCGCGCCCAGGCTGGAGCTCTCGCCACCGAGGTAGTTGAGGTTGCAGGTCAGCTGACCCTGGAGAAACTTGCAGGCATCCGGGCCGCGTACGGCAAGGACGCCTTCATGCGACAGGACGCAAAAATAAGCAGTGTCGGTCATGATCAGTCGTCGTCGGAATCCGGGTGGGCATCATAGCAGGCCGGTGTAAACGGTTGCGTGATGGCTGGTTGGCAACGCAGCGAAAAAAGCGGCTGATGAGCGCGACGCAGCCGTTATAATGCGCGCCTTCTCAAAAGGAGCCGATGTATGGCCGAGCAATCCGAACTCAATCGTCTGTTCTGGCAGAGCCGCCGCGGCATGCTGGAGCTGGACGTGTTGCTGGTGCCTTTCGTCAAGGAGGTCTACCCGGGCCTCGACGAGGAGGACCAGCGGCGCTACCGCAAACTGTTGAGTTGCGAAGATCAGGACATGTTCGGCTGGTTCATGCAGCGTGGCGAGCCCGAGGACGAGGATCTGCGCCGCATGGTTCGCATGATCCTCGATCGTGTCCAGCCCAAGTAATCCGTCCTTCGAGTGCCACTGGCGGCCTTCCGGCCTGTTGCTGGCATTCTATCTGGTTGCTCAGGCATTGGCCCTGGCAGCCATCGCGCTGTCCGCTGCGCCGCTCTGGCTGGCGCTGAGCTGCTGGCTGGCGTGTCTCGTTCATGCGTACCGCGTATTGCCGCGCGATATTCTTCTGTCCAGTCAGGATGCCTGGCGCGGGTTGCGGCACGATGAGCAAGGCTGGCTGCTGTGGAGCGAGCGGCAGGGCTGGCAGCCGGTTCGGCTGCTGCCCGACAGCCTGGCGCTGCCACTTGTCGTGATCCTGCGTTTTCGGCAGCCGGGACGGCGCATTGGCGCCAGTGTCTGCGTGCCCCGTGACGCGATGCCGCACGATCAGCATCGGCGCCTGCGGGTACGCCTGAAGTTCAGTCGGCGTAGGTGGGCGGCGCCAGAATAGTATCGACGGCTTGCGGTAGCTGCTCGGGGTAGTCGAGCGTGTAGTGCAGTCCGCGACTTTCCTTGCGATCCATGGCCGAGCGAATCATCAGGTCGGCCACCAGCGCCAGGTTCCGGAGCTCGAGCAGGTCACGGCTGACCTTGTAGTTGCTGTAGAACTCGTCGATCTCGCTGAGCAGCAGGCGCACCCGGTGCTGCGCGCGCATCAGGCGCTTGCTGGTGCGAACGATGCCGACGTAGTCCCACATGAAGCGTCGTAGCTCGTCCCAGTTGTGCGCGATGATCACATCCTCGTCGGAGTCGGTGACCTGGCTGGCGTCCCAGGCGGGCAATTCCGCTGGCGCTGCGACATCGGGCAGTTCGCGAAGGATGTCCTGGGCCGCCGCGCGGCCATAGACGAAGCATTCGAGCAGCGAGTTGCTGGCCATGCGATTGGCGCCGTGCAGGCCTGTGAAGCTGGTTTCGCCAATAGCATAGAGACCAGGGATGTCGGTGCGTCCCGCCTGGTCCACGAGCACGCCGCCGCAGGTGTAGTGTGCTGCCGGCACGACGGGTATCGGCTGGCTGGTAATGTCGATGCCGTATTCCAGGCAGCGTTCGTAGACGGTGGGAAAGTGGCTCTTGATGAAGTCGGCGGGCTTGTGGCTGATGTCCAGGTAGACACAGTCGATACCGAGCCGTTTCATCTCGTGGTCGATCGCGCGTGCGACGATGTCGCGTGGAGCCAGTTCTTCGCGCGCATCAAAGCGCGGCATGAAGCGTTCGCCGTTCGGCAGCTTGAGCAGCGCCCCTTCGCCGCGCAGGGCCTCGGTAATCAGGAAGCTCTTCGCCTGCGGGTGATAAAGGCAGGTCGGGTGGAATTGGTTGAACTCCAGGTTGCCGACACGGCAGCCCGCGCGCCAGGCCATGGCGATACCATCGCCGCAGGCGCTGTCCGGGTTGCTGGTGTAGAGGTAGACCTTCGCGGCCCCTCCGGTGGCCAGCACGACGAAACGCGACTGGAAGGTTTCCACTTCGCCAGTGTTGCGGTCAAGCACGTAGGCGCCCAGGCAGCGCCGGCCCGCAAGGCCCAGCTTGCGCTCGGTGATCAGGTCGATCGCGACCCGTTGTTGCAGCAGTTCGATATTGCTTCGCTGCCTGGCCTGCGCGAGCAACGTATTGAAGATGGCGGCGCCGGTGGCATCGGCAGCGTGAATGATGCGCCGATGGCTATGGCCACCTTCACGGGTCAGATGAAATTCGAAGCTGCCATCTTCGCGATCCGGCGCGTCGTCTCGGGTGAATGGCACGCCCTGTTCGATCAGCCACTGGATCGCTTCGTTGCTGTGCTCGACGGTGAATCGAACAGCCTCCTCCCGGCAAAGGCCGCCGCCAGCGACCAGCGTGTCGGCGACGTGGGATTCCACGGTGTCGGTCGTGTCCAGAACCGCGGCAACGCCACCCTGGGCCCAGTAAGTGGATCCATTGGCCAGATCGCCCTTGCTGAGCACGGCGATGCGCAGATCCTTCGGCAGATTGAGTGCGAGGGTAAGCCCTGCAGCGCCACTGCCAATGACTAATACGTCGTATCGTTGTGCCTGGTTCATGTCCAATTCCGTGGAGAAATCGTCGCCTAGTATATAGACGAGGCGTCGCGCCAAAATAGGCTACTGTGCGGTTCTCTTCTATCCGCGGGAACTTTTAATGCGCTGAGCACTCAATAGGCAGTTGTAAATGCAAGCCGGCTGGCCATCGTGCATGGGCGGCGCGTGTTTGCTATGGACACCGGGACGGCGTCGCCAGTCGATCTGACGTTGACGCTGTGGTGCAATCGCCGTCAGGTATTGCAGGATAGCTTGCTAGGAGGGGGGGAGAACTTTTGCGTAGAGCCCGGGTCTATTCTGGCAGGTCGGTTCGCTGGTGTGAGCGACGCTACTCCGTTATCGGGGAGGAGCGATCATGTTGACTCAGGAGCAGGACCAGCAACTGGTTGAGCGAGTGCAGCGGGGAGACAAGCGGGCTTTCGATCTGCTGGTAATGAAATACCAGCACAAGATCCTTGGGTTGATCGTGCGCTTCGTGCATGACTCTCATGAGGCTCAGGATGTCGCCCAGGAAGCGTTTATCAAGGCTTATCGCGCACTGGCCAACTTTCGCGGTGACAGTGCGTTCTATACCTGGCTGTACCGCATCGCCATCAATACGGCGAAGAATCATCTGGTGGCGCGTGGCAGACGGCCTCCAGACAGTGATGTGAGTTCCGAGGATGCGGAGTTCTACGAAGGCGATCACGCCCTGAAGGACATCGAGTCACCGGAGCGTTCGCTGCTCAGGGATGAGATAGAGGATACCGTTCATCGAACCATTCAGCTTTTGCCGGAAGATTTGCGTACAGCTCTAACACTGCGCGAATTCGATGGTCTTAGTTATGAAGACATTGCGAGCGTCATGCAGTGTCCGGTGGGCACAGTGCGTTCCCGGATCTTCCGGGCGCGTGAAGCCATAGATAAAGCGTTGCAACCCTTGTTGCACGAATCCTGAGACAGCGGCGACAGCCAAGAGAGGAACCGCCATGAGTCGTGAAGCCCTGCATGAATCGCTGTCCGCGGTGATGGATAACGAAGCGGACGAGTTGGAATTACGTCGTATGCTCGCAGGCGACAATCCAGAGCTGCGTGCCACCTGGTCGCGTTATCAGCTTGCGCGTGCCGCGATGCACAAGGAGTTGATCGAGCCGCGCCTGGATATCGCCTCGGCGGTATCGGCTGCCTTGGCCGATGAGGCTGCGCCGGTTGAAACGCGGCGTAACGGCTGGAAGAGCCTGGGACGGATAGCGGTAGCCGCTTCGGTTACTGTGGCTGTTCTGGCCGGTGTTCGTCTGTACAATCAGAACGAAGTCGCCGGTCCGCAGCTTGCCCAGCAGGCGCCGCAGCCGAGCATTTCCGTGCCGCAGGCCAACCAGGGGCCGACAGTGCTGGCTGGTTACAGCGAGCAGGCGGAAGCCCCTGCGCAGGCAGCGGGAGAGGGTGCGCCGATCGAGCGTTGGCATGAAGATCGCCTGCCTTCTTATGTTCGTCAGCATGCACAGCAGGCTGCCTTTGGTAACGGATCGGAGAGCGCGCTACCTTACGCTCGCGCGGCCAGCATGGAAGAACGTTAGGGAGAAACATGCGCGTATTACCGCTGTATGTGGTGATGGGGGGCTGGCTGTCGATGCCGGCCCTCGCTGCTGATGCCGAGTCCTGGATGGGGCGCCTGGCAGCAGCAGAGCAGGAGCAGAGTTATGCAGGGACGTTCGTTTACGAGCGTAATGGCAGCTTTTCCAGTCATTCCGTTTGGCAACAGGCCGACGGGAACCGCGTGCGTGAGCGTTTGCTTCAGCTCGATGGCGAGCCTGCCGAAGTCCTGTTAATCGATGGGCAGATGCGTTGTGCCTCTGATGATCTCGCTGCCCAGGTTCGCGAGGCTCATGCCTGGCATGGGCAGCGGCTCGATCCGAAGGCCCTTTCCGAGTGGTACGAGTTTCGTGAAATCGGCGACTCCCGGGTCGCTGGTCGCTCTGCCGTGGCTTTGGCTGTGGTTCCTCGGGACCAGCATCGCTATGGCTTCGAGTTGCACCTCGATCGGGAGACGGCGCTGCCGCTCAAGTCGCTGATGCTGAATGAGAAAGGGCAGTTGCTGGAGCGCTTCCAGTTCACTCATTTTTCTACCGATGCGGTCAGCGCGGCGCTGCTGGAGCCCAGTCAGTCTTGCAAGACTGTTTCGGTGAGCAAGCGTGAGGCGACTACAGCCTCGATGTGGCGCTCGGACTGGTTGCCGCCCGGTTTTCGTCTGCTCGATGCCAACGAGCGACCCAGTCCCGCTTCTTCCGAAACGGTGTCATGGCTGTCGTACGGTGATGGGCTCGCCAAGTTCTCGGTTTTTCTCGAGCCCTTGCGCGGGGCATTGGTCGATGACGCCCGGACCCAGATGGGGCCGACCGTCGCGGTGTCCAAGCGTATCAGCACTGCTGACGGCGACGTGATGGTGACCGTGGTCGGCGAGATTCCGCTGGGTACTGCCGAACGAGTTGCGCTTTCCATGCGGGTCGCTGAGGAACAGGCACAAAGATGATCGAGGAGTCGGGGCGGGTAGTAGCGCTGGATGTCGGCGCGGTCTGGGTCGAAACGCGGCGAACAAGCACCTGCTCGGGCTGCTCGGCAAAAAATGGTTGTGGCCAGGGCCTGATGGATACGTTGGGCGTTCGGGAAAAGCGCGGCCTGATCCGCGCGCTTTCCGATCTTCGACTGCAGGTTGGTGACTCCGTCGTTGTCGGGATTCGTGAGGAGGTATTGCTGCGTGGTGCCGTCCTTGTCTATCTTCTCCCCCTTATCATGTTGATGGGCGCCGCGACGGTGGCTGCTCAGTTCTCAGCGCCTGAGCCTGTCGTGATTCTCACTGGATTCGGCGGGTTCTTCGTTTCCTGGTTGGTGGTGCGCATGCGTGCCAGGCGTACGGCGGGTGACCCCAGTCTGCAGCCGGTGGTTTTGCGCGCCATGCTCGCGGGGCCTGCGAGTCCCTGAGCTTTCTTGTTTTGTCAGTGGGGAGACTTGCAATCATGTTCGATCGAAATAGCTGCTTCGCCTTCGTGGCAGGCCTGGTTTTGCTTGGGCAGGCCATGGTCGCGCAGGCGGCTTTGCCTGATTTTACGCCGCTGGTGGAGAGTGCCTCGCCGGCGGTGGTAAACATCAGCACCAAGCAGAAGGTGCCGGCCCGCAGCACTACGGCGCAAATGCCCGAACTGGAAGGGTTGCCGCCTATCTTTCGTGAGTTTTTCGAGCACAACATGCCGCAGATGCCTGGTGCGCCGGGGCGGGGGCAGCAGCGCGAAGCACAATCCCTGGGGTCGGGTTTCATCATCTCCGATGACGGTTATGTGCTGACCAACAATCACGTGGTTGCCGGTGCCGATGAGATCATTGTTCGCCTGCCGGACCGCAGTGAGCTGGAGGCGAAGCTGATCGGCGCCGATCCGCGCACCGATGTCGCTGTCCTCAAGGTCGAGGCCAAGGGTCTGCCAACCGTAAAGGTAGGCAATTCCGACAAGCTCAAGGTCGGGGAGTGGGTGCTGGCTATCGGTTCGCCATTCGGTTTCGATCACACCGTAACGGCGGGCATCGTCAGTGCGACCGGTCGCAGCCTGCCTAACGAGAGCTATGTGCCCTTCATTCAGACCGACGTGGCGATCAATCCGGGTAACTCCGGTGGCCCGCTGTTCAATCTCGACGGTGAAGTGGTCGGTATCAACTCACAGATTTTCACGCGCTCAGGCGGCTTCATGGGGCTTTCTTTCGCCATTCCGATTGATGTGGCGATGGACGTGGCCAACCAGCTGCGCACCGACGGCAAGGTCAGCCGTGGCTGGCTTGGCGTGGTGATCCAGGAGGTGAACAAAGACCTGGCGGAATCCTTCGGGCTGGAGCGGCCTGCGGGCGCGCTGGTCGCGCAGGTAATGGATGGCGGCCCTGCAGCGCGTGGCGGGCTGCGCGTTGGTGACGTCATTCTCAGCCTCAACGGCAAACCGATCGTCATGTCTGCCGATCTGCCGCATCTGGTCGGTGCACTCAAGCCCGGCAGCACGGCCCGGATGGAAGTGGTGCGCGATGGCGACCGCGAGATGCTCGATGTCAATATTGGCGCGCTGCCGGAAGAGGGCGAGCCGTTGGCCGCTTCCGAGGGTGGCGCGGAGCGCAGCGATAATCGCCTAGGCGTGAAGGTGACCGAGCTGACCGAGGAGCAGAGAAAGAGCCTCGATTTGCCGGGTGGCGTTGTCATCACGGAGATTCTCAACGGTCCGGCAGCCATGATTGGTCTGCGCCCCGGTGACGTCATTACCCATCTGAACAATCAGGCGATCAACTCGGCAGCAACCTTTGCCCAGGTGGCCGAACAGTTGCCCAAGAACCGCTCGGTGTCGATGCGAGTGTTGCGCCAGGGGCGAGCCAGCTTCATTACATTCAAGCTGGCTGAATGAAGCATCGGCAGCAGTAATCAGAAGGGCGGTTCTACCGCCCTTCTTCATTTTTCCAGGGGGCTCGCGCCCGTTGCGATACTTGCCTTGATTGCCGTCCAGGATGATGCGGGCGGGTTGTGCGTGGCACTGCCGGAGCCGATCAGTTACACTTCGCGGCTATTTTCGGCGGGCAATCGGCCCGCGACTATTCCGAGTGTTGAGCTGTGAGTGACCTGAGTCATATCCGCAATTTTTCCATCATCGCCCATATCGATCACGGCAAGTCGACCCTGGCAGACCGTTTCATCCAGATGTGTGGTGGTCTGACCGAGCGTGAAATGGAAGCCCAGGTGCTGGATTCGATGGATCTCGAGCGCGAGCGCGGCATCACCATCAAAGCCCACAGCGTTACGCTTTATTACACCGCGCGCGATGGCAAGACCTACCAGTTGAACTTCATCGACACGCCCGGCCACGTCGACTTCACCTATGAAGTCAGCCGCTCGCTGGCCGCCTGCGAGGGGGCGCTGCTGGTAGTCGATGCTGGCCAGGGCGTCGAAGCGCAATCGGTCGCCAATTGCTACACGGCGATCGAGCAGGGCCTGGAAGTGATGCCGGTGCTGAACAAGATGGACCTGCCACAGGCCGATCCGGACAAGGTCAAGGAAGAGATCGAGCACATCATCGGCATCGATGCGACCGACGCGGTGGCCTGCAGTGCCAAGAGCGGCATGGGCGTGGACGAGGTGCTCGAGCGCCTGGTCGCCGTGATCCCGCCGCCGACCGGCGATGTCGAGGCGCCGTTGCAGGCGTTGATCATCGACTCATGGTTCGACAACTATCTGGGCGTCGTATCGCTGGTACGGGTTCGCCACGGTCGTATCAAGAAGGGCGACAAGGTGCTGGTGAAATCCACCGGCAAGGTTCATCAGGTGGACAGTGTCGGCGTGTTCAACCCCAAGCACACCGCCACGGCAGACCTCAAGGCTGGCGAAGTGGGCTTCATCATCGCCGGCATCAAGGACATTCTCGGCGCTCCGGTGGGCGACACGCTGACACTGTCGAGCACGCCGGACGTGGAGATGTTGCCCGGTTTCAAACGCGTCAAGCCGCAGGTCTATGCCGGTCTGTTCCCGGTCAGTTCGGACGACTTCGAGGATTTTCGCGAAGCGCTGCAGAAGCTGACCCTCAACGATGCCGCGTTGCAATACGAACCGGAAAGCTCCGACGCGTTGGGCTTCGGCTTCCGTATCGGCTTCCTCGGCATGCTGCATATGGAGATCATTCAGGAGCGCCTCGAGCGCGAGTACGACCTGGATCTGATCACCACCGCGCCGACGGTTGTTTACGAGTTGCTGTTGAAGAACGGCGACACCATCTACGTCGACAGCCCTTCGAAGCTGCCCGACATGTCCTCCGTCGAGGACATGCGCGAGCCGATCGTGCGCGCCAACATCCTCGTGCCCCAGGAACACCTGGGCAACGTCATCACGCTGTGCATCGAGAAGCGCGGCGTGCAGCGCGACCTGCAGTTCCTCGGCAGTCAGGTGCAGGTGCGTTACGACCTGCCGATGAGCGAGGTGGTGCTGGACTTCTTCGATCGCTTGAAATCGTGCAGCCGCGGTTACGCCTCGCTGGACTACAGCTTCGAATGTTTCCAGTCGGCCAACCTGACGCGCCTGGACATCCTCATCAACGGCGACAAGGTGGATGCGTTGGCACTGATTGTCCACCGCGACAATGCCCACTACAAGGGCCGCATCCTAGTCGAGAAGATGAAGGAGCTTATCCCGCGTCAGATGTTCGATGTGGCGATTCAGGCGGCCATCGGCGGCCAGATCGTTGCCCGCAGTACGGTCAAGGCGTTGCGCAAGAACGTTCTGGCCAAATGCTACGGCGGCGATGTGAGCCGTAAGCGCAAGCTGCTGGAAAAGCAGAAAGCCGGTAAGAAGCGCATGAAGCAGGTAGGCAACGTCGAAATCCCGCAGGAGGCGTTCCTCGCCGTGCTGAAGGTGGACAGCTGATATGTCGATCAATTTCCCGTTGTTGCTGGTTATCGCCGTGGCTGTCTGCGGCCTGTTGGCGCTGAGCGACCTGTTGTTCTTCGCCCCCCGCCGCCGGGCTGCGATCGCCAACTACGAAGGGCGCACCGGGGAAATCGATCCATCGACCCTTGAGGCGTTGAACAAGGAGCCGGTGCTGATCGAGTACGGCAAGTCGTTCTTCCCGGTGCTGGCCATCGTGCTGGTGCTGCGCTCGTTCCTGGTCGAGCCGTTCCAGATTCCCTCCGGCTCGATGATCCCCACGTTGGAAGTTGGCGATTTCATTCTGGTGAACAAGTTCGCCTATGGCATCCGCCTGCCGGTAGTGGATACCAAGGTGATCGAAGTCAGCGACCCGAAGCGTGGCGACGTCATGGTGTTCCGCTATCCGAATCAACCGAGCATCAACTACATCAAACGGGTCGTCGGCCTGCCTGGCGACACCGTGCGCTACAGCAGCGATCGTCGGCTGTTCATCAACGATCAGCCGGTTGCCGAGACACTGGTCGGCGAGGAGCCGGGCAGCTTGGGCAGCGCCGTGCTGTATCGGGAAAAGCTGGGCGAGATGGAGCACCTGATTCGCAAGGAAATGGGCCGCTATCGCATCGAGCCGAGCCGTCAGTGGACCGTGCCGGCTGAGCACTACTTCATGATGGGCGATAATCGCGATAACTCGAATGACAGCCGCTATTGGCAGGACGAGTCGATTCCCGCGGAGCTGGCTGGCATGGTCCCGGACCGTAACATCGTCGGCAAGGCGTTCGCCGTCTGGATGAGCTGGCCTGATCCGAAGCTCAGCAATCTGCCGAATTTCTCCCGCGTGGGCCTGATTCACTGAAAGCTGTGAATTGCGGCCGTCGCTGAGCGAACCGGGCTCGCTATATTTGTCCTGCCCCGATCGGTGGGTATCGTAACGACATAGAGGTCGACATGAGTTTTGCGCGTTCGCAAAAAGGGCTGTCCATGCTGAGCTGGATCATGGTCCTGGCAATCGTGGCGTTTGTGGCCAGCACGGGATTTAAAATGTTCCCGCATTACTTCGATTACATGTCCATGGACAAGATCATCCAGTCCGTGGAAACCGACGAAGCGCTTGAGATTCAGAGCGTCGGGGAGTTCTATAGTCATGTCAGCAAGGGGATGCAGGTCAACGGTGTCCACGATATCGATCTGAAGGAAGCCCTGCAGGTCGAGATGCAGAACAATGAATTCAGGGTGCACCTGAAGTACGAAAAACGCGAGCCGCTGATCCGCAATCTAGATCTGGTGGCGAACTTCGACAAAGAATATCGCCTAAGGATGCCGTGAGCACTTCGTTAGCCCGTCTCGAGCGCAGGCTCGGTTATCAATTCAAGGATCAGGAGCTGATGCTCCTGGCTCTGACCCATCGTAGCTATGCCGGACGCAACAACGAGCGCCTGGAGTTCCTCGGCGACGCCATTCTCAACTTCGTTGCCGGCGAGGCCTTGTTCAATCATTTTCCACAGGCCCGCGAGGGGCAGCTGTCGCGGCTGCGCGCGCGTCTGGTCAAAGGCGAGACGCTGGCGGTGCTGGCGCGCGGATTCGAGCTTGGCGACTACATGCGGCTGGGCTCCGGCGAACTCAAGAGCGGCGGCTATCGCCGCGAATCGATTCTGGCCGACACCCTGGAGGCACTGATCGGCGCCATCTATCTGGATGGCGGCATGGACGTCGCCCGCGAGCGCGTGATCGCCTGGCTGGCCAACGAGCTGCAGGGCCTGACGCTGGTCGATACCAACAAGGATCCAAAGACCCGCCTGCAAGAGTTCCTGCAGTCGCGCGCCTGCGACCTGCCGCGCTACGAAGTGGTCGACATCCAGGGCGAACCGCATTGCCGCACGTTCTTCGTCGAATGCCAGGTAGCCCTGCTCAATGATAAAACCCACGGGCAGGGCGCCAGTCGCCGAATTGCCGAACAGGTTGCCGCGGCAGCCGCACTGATCGCCTTGGGCGTGGAGAACGGACATGACTGACGAACAGTTGCAATCTGAAGACGTCAGCCGTTGTGGTTACGTGGCGATCGTCGGCCGGCCGAACGTCGGCAAGTCGACCCTGCTCAACCACATCCTTGGCCAGAAGCTGGCGATCACCTCGCGCAAGCCGCAGACCACGCGGCACAACATGCTCGGCATCAAGACTGAAGGCAGCGTGCAGGCCGTGTATGTCGACACTCCCGGGCTGCACAAGAACGGCGAGACGGCGCTCAACCGCTACATGAACCGCACCGCCGCGTCGGCGCTGAAGGACGTCGACGTGGTGATCTTCGTCGTCGACCGCACCCGCTGGACCGATGAGGACCAGGCTGTGCTAGAGCGCGTGCAGTACGTCACCGGGCCGCTGATCGTCGCAGTCAACAAGACTGACCGCATCGAGGACAAGGCCGAGCTGCTGCCGCACCTGCGCTGGCTGGCCGAGCAGTTGCCGAACGCCGAGATCGTGCCGATTTCCGCACAGCACGGTCAGAACCTCGAAACGCTGGAAAAGCTGGTCGCCGACCGCCTGCCCGAGGGCGAGCACTTTTTCCCGGAAGACCAGATCACCGACCGCAGCAGCCGCTTTCTTGCTGCTGAACTGGTGCGTGAGAAGATCATGCGTCAGCTCGGTGCCGAGGTGCCTTACCAGATCACCGTGGAGATCGAGGACTTCAAGCAGGAAGGCCATGTGCTGCACATCCATGCGCTGATCCTGGTCGAGCGTGACGGGCAGAAGAAAATCATCATCGGTGACAAGGGTGAGCGCATCAAACGCATCGGCCAGGAGGCACGCAAGGACATGGAGGTGTTGTTCGACTCCAAGGTCATGCTTCATCTGTGGGTCAAGGTGAAGGGTGGTTGGTCCGACGATGAGCGTGCGCTGCATTCGCTGGGTTACCAGTAAGACCGACCCGCAATCAATGGTGCGCATTGCGCACCCCCTGGCCCGCCATGCACCAAGCTGCATTCGTTCTGCACAGTCGTCCCTACAAGGAAAGCAGCGCGCTGGTCGACCTGTTCACCCCGCAGGGGCGGCTGCGCGCCGTCATGCGGGCGGCGCGCGGCAAGGCCGGTAGCCTGATCCGCCCCTTCGTGTCGCTGGAGGTGGAGCTGCGCGGCAAGTCCGATCTGAAGACCGTCGCCCGTCTCGAAAGCGCCGGCCCCGCGCACTGGCTCGATGGTCAGGCGCTGTTCAGCGGCATGTACCTCAACGAGCTGCTGATCCGCCTGCTGCCCGCCGAAGATGCGCACCCCGCGCTGTTCGATCATTACGCCGCCACGCTTGCGGCGCTGGCCGCGCATCGACCGCTGGAGCCGCTGCTGCGTGCCTTCGAATGGCGGCTGCTCGGCGAGTTGGGCTATGGTTTTGCCCTTGATATGGATATTGCCGGCCAGCCGATCGACCCGCAGCGCCTTTATCACCTGTTGCCCGATGCAGGCCTGGAGTCGGTCGTGGGCTTTCAGCCTGGTTTGTTCAACGGCACAGAGTTGCTGGCCATGGCCGAAGCCGACTGGCAGGTGCCGGGGGCGCTCGCAGCGGCCAAGCGACTGATGCGCCAGGCCCTCGCGCCCCATCTGGGCGGCCGACCACTGGTCAGCCGCGAACTGTTCATGAACTTGAAGGAGACCGCGCGTGACTGAAGCCAACCGAATTCTGCTCGGCGTCAACGTCGATCACGTCGCTACCCTGCGCCAGGCTCGCGGCACCCGTTATCCGGACCCGGTCAAGGCGGCACTGGATGCCGAAGAGGCGGGTGCCGATGGCATCACCGTACACCTGCGTGAGGATCGCCGGCACATACAGGAACGCGATGTGCTGATGATGAAGGACGCCCTGCAGACGCGGATGAACTTCGAGATGGGCGTTACCGAGGCAATGCTCGTGTTCGCTGAGCAACTGCGCCCGGAGCACGTCTGCCTGGTCCCGGAAACTCGCCAGGAGCTAACCACCGAAGGCGGGCTGGACGTCGCAGGTCAGGAAGCGCGTATTCGCGAGGCGGTCGAGCGCCTGCGTAGCTGCGGTGCTGAGGTATCGCTGTTCATCGACGCCGATCCGCGCCAGATCGAGGCGGCCGCGCGTGTCGGCGCTCCCGCCATCGAATTGCACACCGGACGCTATGCCGATGCTCATAGCGTGGCCGAGCGCGCCTGCGAGCTCGCGCGCATCCGCGACGGTGTAGAGGCCGGGCTGAGTCACGGCCTGATCGTCAACGCCGGCCATGGCCTGCATTACCACAACGCCGAAGCCATCGCGGCGATCCGGGGCGTCAACGAACTGAACATCGGCCACGCCATCGTCGCCCATGCGCTGTTCGTCGGCTTCAAGCAGGCGGTCAAGGAGATGAAGCATCTGATCCTGAGTGCGGCGGCGCGGGGCTGAAAGAACCTAGGGTGCTTCGGCGCGATGACACGGCTTTGCGGCGGTGATGTTACGTAGGGCGTCAGGGGTGCCTGTACCGGCGACTATTGGGGCTGCTCGAAGGCCGACGTGATCGAATCAGGGCTTGCGCGCCAGCAGCACCGCGCGCATGGGCGCGGGCAGCCCCTCGATAGTCTTGCCATGGTCCTGCGGGTCGAGGAAGTCCGGTAGCGACTGGTAGCGCATCCACTCGGTACTGCGCTGCTCCTCGACGCGGGTCAGGCTGACGTCGACGCAGCGCACGTCGACGAAGCCGGCCCGGCGCAGCCAGCGCTCCAGCGCCGGCACCGAGGGCAGGAACCAGACGTTGCGCATCTGCGCATAGCGATCCTCCGGCACCAGCGCGGTGTTCTCGTCGCCTTCCACCACCAGCGTCTCCAGCACCAGTTCGCCGCCGCGTACCAGGCAGTCCTTGAGATCGAGCAGGTGGTCGATGGGCGAACGGCGATGGTAGAGCACGCCCATGGAGAACACGGTCTCGAAGCCTTCGAGCCTGGCCGGGAGTTCTTCCAGGGCGAACGGCAGGTGCCAGGCAGGCAGTTCCGGCAGGTAGCGCTTGAGCGCATGGAACTGGCAGAAGAACAGCCAGTTCGGATCGACGCCGATCACACTGTCGGCACCGGCGCCAAGCATGCGCCACATGTAATAGCCATTGCCGCAGCCGACGTCGAGAATGCGTTTGCCGGCGAGGTCCAGGTGCGGCGCGACCCGGTCCCACTTCCAGTCCGAGCGCCATTCGGTATCGATGTGTACGCCGAACACGTCGAACGGTCCCTTGCGCCAGGGTGACAGCCCCATCAGCGCCTCGCGGGTGGCCTCGCGGGTGGCCTCGTCGCAGGCGGCGTCGAGGCTCAAGCCGTCACGCAGTTCGACCTCCACCGGTTCAAGCGCGGGCAGCGCCGCGACGGCGCGGCACCAGCGCGGCAGGTCACCGTGGCCGATGGCAAGCTTGGCGTCCAGTTGCTGTTGAAGGCCATTGGCCCAGGCGGCCAGCGGCGTGCCGGCCAAGCGCCAGGCGAGGGGAGTCAGGTCGAGATTCATGGCAGGGCGATCAGCGAGGCGAAATTCAGGCATTGGAACCAGGGCACGACTTTAGAGAAGCCGGCGTCCAGTAGCCGTTGGCGATGGGTTTCCAGGCTGTCTGGCTTCATCACGTTCTCGATGGCGCTGCGTTTCTGGGCAATTTCCAGTTCGCTGTAGCCATTGGCGCGTTTGAAGGCGATGTGCAGGTCGGTCAGCAGTTGCTGCTCGTCGTCGTCCTCGAAGCGCAGCTTTTCCGAGAGAATCAGTGCGCCACCGGGCACCAGCGCCTGGCGAATGCGACCGAGCAGCGCCGGGCGCTGTTCGGGCGCGATGAATTGAAGGGTAAAGTTCAGCGCTACCAGCGAACTGGGCTGGAATTCCAGAGCCAGGATGTCGGCTTCGATGACATCGACCGGCAGCAGTTCCTGGAACATCGAGTCCTGCCCGTGGAGGTATTCACGGCAGCGTTCGACCATCGCCGCGGAGTTGTCGACGGCGACCACTTGGCAATTGTCGGCCGTCACATGGCGCCGCAGCGCCTGCGTGACCGCCCCCAGCGAGCAGCCGAGGTCATACAGGCGGGTGTTGGGCTGGGCGAATTGCGCGGCGATCACGCCGATATTCTCGACGATCGTCGGGTAACCCGGCACCGAACGCTTGATCATGTCGGGAAACACCCGCACCACGTCCTCATTGAAGACGAAGTCCTGGACACGGGGCAGGGGCTGAGCGAACAGACGGTCGGGATCGTGACTCACGGTGTTGGGCGACGTGTTGGAAAACGGGGCGGCATTGTAGCCGAAAGCACACTCAGGGACTCGGCCGCGGCTTAGTACACCTCGATCCGACAATCGAACAGTCCGGCTGGCTCGCTCTCGGCTTCCCAGGGGCGCTGGTAGGTCAGGTAGAGCCGCCCACTGCCTGGCTGCCGCGCTTCGAAACGCCAGGTCGACAAGCCGTCGCCGCCGACCATGTCGCCCTTCGGATTGCTGAACACCTCGGGGCCAAGGCTGCGCAGGCGTTCCGTGGCGGCGTCGCGGAGAATCCAGCGATACCCGGTGGCAGGGTTGCTGGGCAGGCTGACGATCAGCTGCTGGCCGTTTTGCAGTTCTTGCGGGCAGCGGCGATCGTCGCCGAGCACCACACTCGATGGCGTCTTGTCGTCGCTGGCGCAGGCGGCGAGCAGAGCGAGACTTGTGGGCAGCAGCAGACGAGGGATGTCGAAAGGCATGATCGGCACCGGTCGAGGATGGAACGGGAAGAATAGCCCAAAGAGGCTGAGCGCAGGCAAACAGGGGCAGCGCTTCATCGGCTGCGGCGAGTCATGGAAAAGGCGGGATGTGCGGTGGAAAGCTTCAGGCTCTTCAGAGCTGAAGCATCGCCCCGAGGTCGGGCCTCCCACGAAACACGCATACCATCAGTAGGAGGCGCGCCCCCGCGGCGATTGCGCGGGCCAACAGGGGCGGCGCTTTATCGGCTGCTGCGAGTCATGGAAAAAGGCCGGATGTGCGGTGGGACGCTTCAGGCTCTTCAGAGCTGAAGCATCGCCCCGAGGGCGGGCCTCCCACGAAATCGCTGCATACCGTCAGTGGGGCGCGCCCGCGGCGATTGCGCAGGCAAAATAGGGGCGG
>NZ_KK020677.1:480594-488318 GCF_000307775.2 Stutzerimonas stutzeri KOS6
TTTATCGGCTGCTGCGAGTCATGGAAAAGGCGGGATGTGCGGTGGGACGCTTCAAGCTCTGCGGACCTGAAGCATCGCCCCGAGGGCGGGCCTCCCACGAAATCGCTGCATACCGTCAGTGTGGCGCGCCCCCGCGGTGATTGCGCGGGCAAACAGGGGCGGCGCTTTATCGGCTGCTGCGAGTCATGGAAAAGGCGGGGTATGCGGTGGAAAGCTTCAGGCTCTTCAGAGCTGAAGCATCGCCCCGAGGGCGGGCTTCCCACGAAATCGCTGCATACCGTCAGTGGGGCGCCCGCCCGCGGCGATTGCGCAGGCCAACAGGGGCGGCGCTTTATCGGCTGCTGCGAGTCATGGAAAAGGCCGGATGTGCGGTGGAAAGCTTCAGGCTCTTCAGAGCTGAAGCATCGCCCCGAGGTCGGGCCTCCCACGAAAAATGATGCCATCAGTGGGAGGCGCGCCCTCGCGGCGATGCAGGCCGTAGGGCCTGCCGTCATCCACTTAGAACAGCACCTTGGCCACATCGGCGAAGCGCTTGGCGAAATGCACCGTCAGACCTTCCTTGAGGTAATCGGGCAGCTCCTCGAAATCGCCGCGGTTGGCTTCCGGCAGGATCAGCTCGAAGATTTTCTGCCGCCGCGCGGCGATGACTTTCTCGCGTACCCCGCCGATCGGCAGCACATGGCCGGTCAGGGTCAGTTCTCCGGTCATCGCCACGCCTTTCTTCGGGGGCTGGTTGCGTGCCAGCGAGAGCAGCGCGCTGGCCATGGTGATGCCGGCGCTGGGGCCGTCCTTGGGCGTGGCGCCTTCCGGCACGTGCAGGTGCACGAACGCTTCGTCGAAGAACTCCGGGTCGCCCTTGAAGGCTTTCAGATTCGAGCTGACGTAGCTGTAGGCGATCTCCGCGGATTCCTTCATCACGTCACCGAGCTTGCCGGTGAGTTTGAAGCCTCGGTTCAGCGTGTGAATCCGCGTGGCTTCGATCGGCAGGGTGGCGCCGCCCATGCTGGTCCAGGCGAGGCCCGTGATCACGCCGACGCCGGAAAGCACCTGCTCGCTGCGGAACACCGGTTTGCCGAGGTAGCTTTCCAGGTCTTTCGGGGTGATCTTCAGCACCGCTTGCGGATCTTCCAGCAACTGCACCACCGCCTTGCGCACCAGCTTGCCGAGCTGCTTTTCCAGCTGACGCACGCCGGCCTCGCGGGCATAGCCTTCGATCACCGCTTTCATGGCGCTGTCGCTGATGGCGAGGCGTTGCTTGGGTACGCCGGTCTTGTCCAGCAGCTTGGGCCAGAGGTGACGCTTGGCGATGGCCAGCTTTTCCTCGGCGATGTAGCCGGACAGGCGGATCACCTCCATGCGGTCGAGCAGCGGGCCGGGGATCGAGTCCAGCGTGTTCGCGGTGCAGACAAACAGCACCTTGGACAGGTCCAGGCGCAGGTCCAAGTAATGGTCGAGGAATTCGACGTTCTGCTCAGGGTCCAGCGTCTCCAGCAGCGCCGAGGCCGGGTCACCCTGGTAGCTGCTGCTGAGCTTGTCGATCTCGTCGAGCATGATCACCGGGTTCATCACCTCGACATCCTTGAGCGCCTGCACCAGCTTGCCGGGCAGGGCGCCGATGTAGGTGCGGCGGTGGCCTTTGATCTCCGCTTCGTCGCGCATGCCGCCGACGGAAAAGCGGTAGAACGGCCGACCAAGGGATTCGGCGATGGACTTGCCGATGCTGGTCTTGCCCACGCCGGGCGGGCCGACCAGCAGCACGATGGAGCCGGCGATCTCGCCCTTGAACGCTCCGACGGCGAGAAATTCGAGAATGCGGTTCTTGATGTCGTCGAGCCCGGCGTGGTGCTTGTCCAGTACCTTGCGCGCGCGCTTGAGGTCGAGCTTGTCCTGGCCATACACGCCCCAGGGCAGGGCGGTGGCCCAGTCCAGGTAGTTGCGGGTGACGGCATATTCCGGCGAGCCGGTCTCGAGGATCGACAGCTTGTTCAGTTCCTCGTCGATGCGCTTCTGCGCGGCCGGCGGCACCACCTTGCCGTCCAGGCGGGCGCGGAACTCGTCGGCATCGGCGCTCTTGTCGTCCTTGGTGATGCCCAGCTCGCGCTGGATGATCTTCAACTGCTCCTTGAGGAAGAACTCGCGCTGGCGCTCACCGATCTTGCGATTGACCTCGCCAGTCAGCTCCTTCTGCAGCTTGCCTACCTCCACTTCCTTGCGCAGCAGCGGCAAGACCTTCTCCATGCGCTTGAGGACTGGCACGGTATCCAGCACTTCCTGCAGCTCGATCCCCGGTGCGGTGGTCAGGGCGGCGGCGAAGTCGGTCAACGGCGAAGGATCGTTGGGGCTGAAGCGGTTGAGGTAGTTCTTCAGTTCCTCGCTGTACAAAGGATTGAGCGGCAGCAGCTCCTTGATCGCGTTGATCAGCGCCATGCCATAGGCCTTCACCTCGTCGCGCGGGTCCTCGTCGCTTTTCGGGTAATCGACTTCCACCAGGTACGGTGGTTTGCGCCGCAGCCAGCCGCGGATACGCACCCGCGCCAGGCCCTGGGCGACGAACTGCAGCTTGCCGCCCTCCTGAGTGGCATGGTGCACGCGGACCATGGTGCCGTGTTCCGGCAGGCTGTCGGGATCGAAGGTGGCCATGTCCAGCACCGGCGAGTCGACGAAGAACAGTGCCACGCGCTGATGCGGCGTCTTCGCCACGCGTTCCAGCGTTTCGGCCCAGGGGTCTTCGTTGACGATCACCGGCAGCACCTGCGCCGGGAAGAACGGCCGGTTGTGCACCGGGATGATGTAGAGCTTGTCCGGCTGCTGTTGATCGGGCAGCACGAGACCGTTGGAGGAGATGATTTCCTGCTCGATAGGATCCTGATTGACGTCGTCGTTCATGCGGCACCCGTTGCGAATACGTGCACCTTAGATGGGTGGTGGCGCGGATGATTTCAATCCCGCCGCGTGGGGGTGGGCACTTCATTCAGGCTTCGGTACAGTGCTTGCACGCACAGGTGCCCATCATGCTCAACGCCCGTCTGCTTCGCCTGGATGACCAGACTCACCAGCACGCCCACGACTATCACCAACTGGTGATGTCGCTTTCTGGGCGCGCGGAATTCGAAGTCAACGGTTCGGGTGGCGAAGTTTGCCGGATGCGCGCCTGCCTGGTGCCGGGCGATGCCGATCATGGCTTCGCGGGCATGGGCGACAACCGTATGCTGATCATCGATCTCGATGAACAGGATGTCGGCACCGACGACCCTGAGCTGCTGGCCCGGCTGTTCGAAGCGCCACGCTATCCGGCGCTGGATGCGGATTTCCAGAACCTGCTGGCCTATGCCGGCGCCGAGCTGGCGCGCTACGGCAGTGATCCGCTGCTGGCCCGGGCGCTGGGTGGCGTGCTGCTGCGGGCGCTGCACCTGCGGCTGTTCGGCGAGTCAGTGCAACGGCCGGCTGGCCCGCTGGATCTGCAGCGGCTGGACAGCCATATCCAGGACAACCTGGCGCGACGCATCACCGTCGCCGAGCTGGCCCAGGTCGTCTGCCTGAGCCCCAGCCACTTCCATGCCCAGTTCAAGGATTGCGTCGGCCTCACGCCGCACCAGTATCTGCTCAAGACCGGCCTTGACCGTGCCGCCCGCCTGCTGCGCGAAACGCCGCTGCCACTGGTACGGATTGCCGAGGAGTGCGGTTTCTCCAGCCAGAGCGCACTGACCACCGCCACCCGCCGCTACCTCGGTCTGACCCCTCGCGGATTGCGCAAGTCGGATTCCTGAGGTTCTCCTGAGTGCCCTGCTTTCGGGCTCTTTAGCTATCAGGCGCAGATTCCTGCGCCATCCTGGTGCGCTTTTATGACCGCCGCGTTGCCGCGCTCGGCCTTCGGAGTTTTTCGTAAAACTTCCGTAGTTTTGCGCAAGAACGGCCCGTCCTGCAGACCCTACATTCCGTCTCCCGAGCTGGCTCATCGCCTTGTGCTGCATCTTCAGCCTGGCCGTGGACTACACCTATAAGCAGACACTACTCACAAGAGGAGCGGCGCATGTTCAAGGCCGGTCACGTGCTGGAAGGCGCCTTCGCCAACCAGAAAGCCGCGGAATTCTTTCCCGCCATCAGCGCCAACTACGCCGTTGACGAGGCGCAATATCTCACCGAGCTGCTGCAGCTTGCCGATCCCGGCGAGGCGGGCATCGCCGCCATTCGCGAGCGCGCGCGCAGCCTGATCGAAGCGGTGCGCGGGCGTGACAATGCCGTCGATACCCTCGATGCGCTGCTGCGCCAGTACAGCCTGGACACCCAGGAAGGGCTGATGCTGATGTGCCTGGCCGAAGCGCTGCTGCGGGTGCCGGATGCCGCCACGGCTGACGCGCTGATTCGCGACAAGCTCAACGCCGCCGAGTGGGAACGCCACCTCGGCCAGAGCGACAACGTGCTGGTCAACTTCGCCGCCTGGGGGCTGGTGATGACCGGCAAGGTGGTCGATCCGGAAACGGCCGACGGCCGGCCGAAGAACGTCATCGGTCGCCTGCTCAAACGCTCCGGCGAGCCGGTGATCCGCAGCGCGATGAACCAGGCGATGAAGCTGATGGGCAAGCAGTTCGTGCTTGGCCGGACCATCTCCGAAGCGCTGAAGAACGGCCGCCCGGAGCGCGAGAAGGGCTATACCTATTCCTTCGACATGCTCGGTGAGGCGGCGCTGACCGCCGAGGACGCCGCCAAGTATATGGCGGACTACCGTCAGGCCGTTGAAACCGTCGGCGCCGAGCCGCAGGTCGGCAAGGGCCCGCGCCCGTCGGTGTCGATCAAGTTGTCGGCGCTGCATCCGCGTTACGAAGTCGCCCAGCGCGAGCGCGTGCTCACCGAGCTGTTCGCCAGTGTGCGCGAACTGGCCGTGCTGGCGCGCGAGCGCGATGTCGGGATCACCATCGATGCCGAGGAGGCCGACCGCCTCGAGCTGTCGTTGGAACTGTACGAAAAGCTCCTGCGCGATCCGGCCATCGCCGGCTGGGGTGAGTTCGGTCTGGTCATCCAGGCCTATTCCAAACGCTGCCTGCCGGTGCTGGTCTGGCTGACGCTGCTCGGTCGTGAGCTTGGCGAACGCATTCCGTTACGGCTGGTCAAGGGCGCCTACTGGGACAGTGAGATCAAGCAGTGCCAGGTCCAGGGCCTGGACGGCTACCCGGTATTCACCCGCAAGGAAGGCACCGACACCTCGTACCTCGCCTGCGCGCGCTACCTGTTGTCCGAGCACACCCGTGGGGTGATCTACCCGCAGTTCGCCAGCCACAACGCGCACACCGTCAGCTGCATCCTGGCGATGGCCGAGGAAAACGCGCAGCCGCGCGAGTTCGAGTTCCAGCGCCTGCACGGCATGGGCGATGCGCTGTACGACACGGTGATCGAGAAGTACGCCCGCAACGTACGCATCTACGCCCCGGTCGGCGCGCACAAGGACCTGCTGCCCTACCTGGTGCGCCGCCTGCTGGAGAACGGCGCCAACTCGTCGTTCGTCCACCAACTGGTCGACCCGCGCGTGCCGGTCGAGTCGCTGATCGATCACCCGGTGAGCCAGCTGCGCAAGTTCGCTGCACCGGGCAACCCCCGCATTCCGCTGCCGCCGGCGCTGTTCGGCAATCGCAAGAACTCCCAAGGGATCAACATGAATATCCAGAACCAATGGAATGACCTGGCCAGCGCCTACCAACCTTTCCTCGAGCGCCAGTGGCAGGCTGCGCCGGTCATCAGCGGGCAGAGGCTCGCCGGTACGCCGTCCGAGGTGCGTTGCCCCTATGACCTGAACAAGGTCGTCGGCCAGGCCCAGTTCGCCAGCGCCGAGCAGGCGCGCCAGGCTGTCGATCGCCTGGCGGCTTATTGGCCGAGCTGGAATGCCACGCCGGTGGAAGCCCGTGCCGCAGTGCTGGAGCGCCTGGGTGATCTGCTGGAGCAGCACCGCGCCGAGCTGATGGCGCTGTGTACCGTGGAAGCCGGCAAGTCGCTGCAGGACGGTATCGACGAAGTACGCGAGGCGGTGGATTTCTGCCGTTACTACGCACAGCAGGCGCGGCAGAAGCTCGGCCGCGAAGAACTGAAAGGCCCGACCGGCGAGCGCAATGAGCTGTTCCATGAAGGCCGCGGCGTGTTCGTCTGCGTCAGCCCGTGGAATTTCCCGCTGGCGATCTACCTCGGCCAGATCACCGCGGCGCTGGTGGCCGGCAACACCGTGCTGGCCAAGCCGGCCGAGCAGACCAGCCTCATCGCTGCGCGTGCGCTTGAACTGATGTTCGACGCCGGCCTGCCGAAGGAGGCGATCGCCTTCCTGCCGGGCGACGGTGCCACCCTGGGTGGCGTGTTCTGCCGCGACCCGCGCGTGGTCGGCGTGTGCTTCACCGGTTCCACCGACACGGCGCGCATCATCAACCGCCAACTGGCCGAGAAGGAAGGCCCGATCGCCACGCTGATTGCCGAGACTGGCGGGCAGAACGCGATGATCGTCGACTCCACGGCGCTGCCCGAGCAGGTGATCAAGGATGCCGTTGGCTCCGCCTTCACCAGTGCCGGCCAGCGTTGTTCGGCGTTGCGCGTGCTCTACGTGCAGCGTGATATCGCCGATCGCGTGATCGATTTGCTCAAGGGGGCGATGGCCGAGCTCAGGGTCGGTCCGACCCATCTGCGCGAGAACGACATTGGTCCGGTGATCGATCAGGAAGCCCGCGAGGGTCTGCTGGCGCATATCCAGCAGCTCAAGAGCGAAGGACGCCTGATTGCCGAGGCGACATTGCCGGCTGGCCTCAACGGCCACTTCGTAGCGCCGGTGGCCTTCGAGATCGACGGCATTCACCAGCTCAAGAAGGAGCAGTTCGGCCCGGTGCTGCACGTGGTGCGCTACGACGCCGCGGACCTGGAAAAAGTCGTCACGGCGATCAACGGTACCGGCTACGGCCTGACCCTCGGCGTACATAGCCGCAACGAGGAAACTGCCGAACGCATCGAGCAACTGGCGCGGGTCGGCAACCTCTACGTCAACCGCAATCAGATTGGTGCCGTGGTCGGCGTGCAGCCGTTCGGCGGCTGTGGCCTGTCGGGCACCGGTCCGAAGGCAGGCGGCCCCAGTTATGTGCTGCGCTTCGCCAACGAGCGCACCACCTCCATCAACACGACCGCTGTGGGCGGCAACGCCTCATTGCTGTCGCTTGGAGACGACTGAACGGAGGCTTGCAGTCTGAAATCGCCGCGAGGGCGCGCCTCCCACGGGGCGGGTATGCGCGGAGGCCCGTCCTGAGGTGAAGCTTCTCAGGCTTCAAGGCCGCTGGCTGAGCTTCGGGCTGCAATCGCCGCCAGGGCGTGCCTCCACTGGGCCGGTGTGTACTCACTGCTTTTCTGGGAGGCCCACCTCCGGGGCGGCGCTTTCCAGGCGTCAAGCTCGGTAGGCGGATAAGAACAACAATTGGACAGTCGGCGGACGCTCTTCCGCCACTGACGGGACCATGTTGGGCCTGTCACAGGTGATGGCCTTTCTAGCCATCGCCCTCTGCCAAGGTGGCGCGCGGGCTCGCTCGCGTTACGCCGAACAACAACTAACGAGGGGCACACAATGAGCGTCAACACACCCACTCTGATCACTTTCGTGATCTACATCGCGGCGATGATCCTGATCGGTTTCGTCGCCTACCGCGCCACCAAGAACTTCGACGACTACATCCTCGGCGGTCGCAGCCTGGGCAGCTTCGTCACCGCGT
>NZ_KK020677.1:489953-493154 GCF_000307775.2 Stutzerimonas stutzeri KOS6
GCGGTTGCTGCCAGCGTCGGTGACCATTGCGGCTTCCTGCTGGGCAGCCTCGTCAAGCGCCGCGAAGAAGCCGACGCGGACTAGCACGCCGGTTGATGCGCTTGCTCGTGGGAGCGTCGCCCCCGGCGCGAAGCTTTTAGGCAGGCCGCTGGCCTGCATCGCCGCGAGGGCGCGCCTCCCACGGGGCCGCGGTTGCTGCCAGCGTCGGTGATCATTCCGGCATCCTGCTGGGCAGCTTTGCCAAGCGCCGCGAAGAAGCCGACGCGGACTACCACGCCGGCTGATGCGCTTGCTCTTGTGGGAGCGTCGCCCCCGGCGCGAAGCTTTTAGGCAGGCCGCTGGCCTGCATCGCCGCGAGGGCGCGTATCCCATTGGTTCCGGATTAGTCATCCGTCACCAGGTTGGATCGGTCATCTATCGCACCGGCCGCGATCAGGTGTTCGGCTTCATCTTCCGGCACGTGGATGCTGGTGCCGTCGATATTCATGAGCGACATGCGCGCCTGTGGATCGGTGGTGATGCGCACGTCCATCAGCGCACTGCGGTGTGTGTTGCCGTTGATGACCACGGCGCAAGTGCCGGTGGTGGTGTCGATGTCTACGGTCATGATCTATCTCCCAAACAGTGCAAAAGCCGTGCGTGGCTCGCGCGGCGTTTCCATTTCGACCACTGACGAGGCGCTTCCGTTGTACCAGGGCGAGGAAAAAACGGCTTAAACGTTACGATATAACATGTTAGATTCTCGTCCCGCGAGCCGACGCCTTCCTGTTTTGGCGTCGGCGCACAGCCTCTCGGTTGCCTCGGAAGGCAATCGCCACTGTCTGGAGAGTCACATGAAACTGAAGCGTCACCCCCTGGCCTGGGCGATCAGCCTGGCCCTGGTTCCCGCTGCCTGGGCCGCCGAACCGGTTGAACTGCAATCCGTCGTGGTCAGCGCCAGTGGCCTGGCCAAGCAGAGCCATGAGATGACCACGCCGGCTGCCGTGATGGAGGGAGACGAACTGGTGCTGCGCCGTGAGGCGACCCTGGGCGAAACCCTGGAAAGCTTGCCGGGCGTGCGCTCCAGCAGCTTCGGCGCCGGCGCAGCACGTCCGGTGATCCGCGGGCTGGACGGCGCGCGGGTCAAGGTACTGAGCGATGGCGTGGAGCTGCTCGACGCTTCCACCATCAGCCCCGACCACGCGGTGACCAGCGAGCCGCTACTGGCCGAGCGCATCGAGGTCCTCAAGGGCCCGGCAACGCTGCTCTACGGTGGCGGCGCCATCGGCGGCGTGGTCAATGTGATCGACAAGAAGATTCCCACCCGCATGCCAGAGAAGGGCTACGAAGGCGAGCTGGAACTGCGCGCCAACAGCGTCGCCAATGAAGGGGCAGGGGTGTTTGGTATCACCGCCGGCAGCGGCAACTTCGCCGTGCGCGCCGAAGGTACCAAGCGCCAGGCCGACCCGTATGAAATCCCCGGTTCGCCGGACGAGCAGGAAGGCTCCTATAACGACACCGACAGCTTCAACCTGGGTGCCAGCTTCATCGGCGAGCGCGGTTACATCGGCGCCGCCTACGGCGAGCAGGACAACCGCTACGGGCTGTTGGCCCACGAGCACGCCGATTGCCACACCCATGGCAGCGACTGGCATTGCGGTGGCCATGATGATCATGACGACGACCATGATCATGACCACGAGCATGGCAGCGTGCCCTACATCGACATGCGCCAGAAGCGCTGGGACCTGCGCGGCGAACTGAGCGATCCGCTACCGGGCTTCGAGCTGGCGCGACTGCGCGTCGGTCACAGCGACTACCAGCATCAGGAGATCGAAGGCGGTGAAGTGGGCACCCGCTTCAACAACGATGCCACCGACGCGCGCCTGGAACTGACCCATCAGCCGTTGTTCGGCTGGCGCGGCGTGCTCGGTGCGCAGACCCTGCGCCGCGACTTCGAAGCCCTCGGCGAAGAGGCCTATGTGCCGCAAACGTTGACCCGCAACCACGGCTTGTTCCTGCTGGAGGAATACGCCGCTGGCGCCTGGCGCTACGAACTCGGCCTGCGTCACGAATGGCAGGACATCGATGCCGATGGCCGTCAGGACACTGATCACAGCGGCACCTCGATGTCCGCTGGTGCGGTCTGGACCTTCGCTCCGCAGTACTCGCTGGGATTCTCGCTGACGCGCTCGCAACGCCTGCCTACCGCCGAGGAACTCTACGCCAACGGTCCGCACGCGGCGACCCGCACTGTCGAGCTGGGCAATGTCGATCTCGAAGAAGAGACATCGCACAACGCCGAAATTACCCTGCGCAAGTTCGCCGGACGCACGACCTTCAGCCTGAGCCTGTTCCGCAATCAGGTAAACGACTTCATCTATGCCGCCGACACCGGCCACGATATCGGCGGCGGCTACCGTGAAATCGAGTACCGCCAGCAGGACGCCGTGCTCACCGGCGCGGAAGGGGAGGTGCGCTTCCAGGCCACCGACGCCACCGCCTTCACTCTGTTCGGCGACCACGTGCGCGGCAAGCTGCGCGATGGCGGTGGCGATCTGCCGCGCATCCCGGCCGATCGCCTGGGGGTACGGGTGGAGCAGAGCTTCACCCCGGCGCTCAACGGCCAGTTGGAGTTCTATCGCGTACAGCGCCAGGACGAGCTGGCCGGTTACGAAAGCGAAACCGGCGGCTACAACATGCTCGGTGCCGGCCTCGGTTACAGTGGCTCGCTGAAACAGACCGACTACCTGCTCTACCTCAAGGCCAACAACCTGCTGGACGAGAAGGCCCGCGAGCACACCTCGTTCATCAAGGATGAGGTGCTGCTGCCGGGGCGCAACCTGACCGTAGGCGTGCGCCTGGCATTCTGAGGCGGCCAAGGGCTGCGACGGACGAAGGGGCGGCTTTGCCGACCCTTCGTCCATGTGAACGATGCGCATCGAGAACCTGCCAGTCATGCGCACACAGGCTGGCGACGCGCTATCCTTGCGCCCCTCGATTGTTCCGTTGCGGGTGCCGGTCGTTTTCCGGGTCAGGCGACGGGACGTCAGGACCAACAAGGAAAAACAAGTCCCATGAACGCCAGCACACCCACTCTGATCACTTTCGTGATCTACATCGCGGCGATGATCCTGATCGGTTTCGTCGCCTACCGCGCCACCAAGAACTTCGACGACTACATCCTCGGCGGTCGCAGCCTGGGCAGCTTCGTCACCGCGC
>NZ_KK020677.1:494411-518619 GCF_000307775.2 Stutzerimonas stutzeri KOS6
GGGCGATGGTGCTGCTGATCGCGTTGATCGCCATCGGCATCGCCTCAAACCCCGACAGCAAGGTGCTGGGTCTGGTGTCCTACGCCTGGGCCGGCTTCGGCGCGGCGTTCGGCCCGGTGGTGCTGATCTCGCTGCTGTGGAAGCGCATGACCCGTAACGGCGCCCTGGTGGGCATGCTGGTCGGTGCGGTTACCGTGGTGGTGTGGAAGGAGTTCATCGGACTGGGCCTGTACGAGATCATCCCGGGCTTCGTCCTCGCCAGCATCGCCATCTTCGTGGTGAGCAAGCTGGACGCCGAACCGGCGCCGAGCATCGTCAAGCGCTTCGAAGAAGCCGACGCGGACTACCACGCCGGCTGATGCGGTTGCTCCTGTGGGAGCTTCGCCCTTGGCGCGAAGCTTTTAGCAGGCCGCTGGCCTGCGTCGCCGCGAGGGCGCGCCTCCCACTGGGCCGTGGTTGCTGCCAGCGTCTGTGATCATTCCGGCTTCCTGCTGGGCAGTCTCGTCAAGCGCCGCGGCGAGCGTTGATCGGCTGTTGCCTTCAACCGGCGCTGGCGATAATCGGTCAGGGTGTCGATAATCGCCCGAACTGCCAGAGCTCCGGGAAATCCTGCCATGACCGACGACCAGCGTATTCCTAAGTCGCCGATGGCTCCGCCCATCGTCGCTTCGCCTGCCAAGCGTATCGAGGCGCTGACCGGCGATCCCAACTTCATGACCTCGCTGGCGCGTGGGCTGGCGGTTATCCATGCGTTTCAGGAGCGCAAGCGGCACCTGACCATTGCGCAGATCAGCCATCGCACGGAAATTCCCCGCGCGGCCGTGCGCCGCTGCCTGCATACGTTGATGAAGCTCGGTTACGTCACCACCGACGGGCGCACCTATTCGCTTTTGCCGAAGGTGCTGACGCTCGGCCATGCCTACCTGTCTTCCACGCCGCTGGCAGTAACCGCGCAACCGATCCTCGATCGCCTCAGCGAGCAGCTTCACGAGGCCTGTTCGATGGCTACCCTGGAAGGCGACGAAGTGCTCTATATTGCCCGCTCAGCGACCCCGCAGCGGTTGATTTCGGTCGACCTCTCGGTAGGCAGCCGACTGCCTGCGTACTGCACGTCGATGGGCCGGATTCTGCTGGCAGCGCTGGATGATGCGGCGCTCGAGGAGTATCTCGAGCGTGCCGACCTGCAGGTGAAAACCAGCCGAACCCTGCACACGCCGGAAGCCTTGCGGGAAAACATCGCCGAGATTCGCCGGCAGGGCTGGGTCATCATCGATCAGGAACTGGAAGTCGGCTTGCGTTCGTTGGCCGTCCCGCTCAAGGACTCAGCCGGCCAGGTGCTTGCCGCACTCAACGTTGGCACGCATGCCGGCCGGATCAGCCACAAGGAACTGGAAACGCGGTTCCTGCCGGTGCTGCTGGAGGCCAGTCACGAATTGAGCACGCGCTTGTTTCACTGATCGCCATGGTCTTCCAAGGCGAGTCGCTGATTGCGGTATGGTTCGATAATCGAACGGTATGTCGATTATCGGATTGTGAGGTCGTATCCGGGTCGTTAACGTTTTCACAACGCAATCGGCGTACCGAAAACAACTCGAGATACGACTCATGGCTGAACTCCTTACGCTCCGCGAAGCCGTAGCGCGCTTTGTCCAGGATGGCGACACGGTCGCCCTGGAAGGTTTTACCCACCTGATTCCGACTGCCGCGGCCCACGAAATCGTGCGTCAGGGGCGCAAGGACCTGACTCTGGTGCGGATGACGCCGGATCTGGCCTACGACCTGCTGATCGGCGCCGGCTGCGCGAAGAAGCTGATCTTTTCCTGGGGCGGCAACCCCGGCGTCGGCTCGCTGCACCGGCTGCGCGATGCGGTGGAGCAGAGCTGGCCGCAGCCGCTGGAGATCGAGGAGCACAGCCATGCCGACCTGGCCAATGCCTACGTCGCCGGCGCGTCCGGCCTGCCGTTCGCGGTGTTGCGCGCCTACGCCGGTTCGGACCTGCCCAAGGTCAATCCGCTGATCAAGTCGGTCACCTGCCCGTTTACCGGCGAAGTGCTGGCTGCGGTGCCGTCGGTGCGTCCGGATATTACCGTGATCCATGCGCAGAAGGCCGATCGCAAGGGCAACGTGCTGATCCAGGGCATTCTCGGCGTACAGAAGGAAGCCGCCCTGGCGGCCAGACGCTGCATCGTTACCGTCGAGGAAATCGTCGACGACCTGCAGGCACCGATGAACGCCTGCGTGCTGCCGACCTGGGCGCTGTCCGCCGTATGCCAGGTGCCTGGCGGGGCGCACCCGTCCTACGCGCACGGCTACTACGAGCGCGACAATCGCTTCTACCAGGCCTGGGACCCGATTGCCCGTGACCGCGAGCGGTTCACCGCCTGGGTCGACACCTACATCCGCGGCACCGCCGATTTCGCCGCCTTCCAGGCCAAGCTGCAGGAGGCCAACTGATGAGCGCTCACTACACCACCAACGAGATGATGACCGTGGCCGCTTCGCGCCGCCTGGGCAACGACAGCGTTTGCTTCGTCGGCATCGGTCTGCCCTCCAAGGCTGCCAACCTGGCCCGCCTGACCCATGCGCCGGATGTCGTGCTGATCTACGAATCCGGCCCGATTGGCGCCAAGCCGTCGGTACTGCCGCTGTCCATCGGTGACGGTGAACTGGCCGAGACCGCAGACACCGTGGTGCCCACCAGTGAGATTTTTCGCTATTGGCTGCAGGGTGGGCGCATCGATGTCGGTTTCCTCGGCGCCGCGCAGGTGGACAAGTATGGCAACCTCAACACCACGGTGATCGGCGACTATCACCAGCCGAAAGTACGCTTGCCTGGGGCCGGCGGAGCGCCTGAGATTGCAGGCTCGGCCAGGCAGGTGCTGATCATCATCAAGCAGTCGCATCGTACCTTCGTCGACAAGCTGGCGTTCATCACTTCGGTGGGCTTCGGCGAGGGCGGTGACCATCGACAGCGCCTGGGACTGCCTGGCCAGGGCCCGGTCGGCATCATCACCGACCTGTGCATCATGGAACCGGAAGCCGGGACCAACGAATTCGTGGTGACATCGTTGCACCCCGGCGTGACCCGCGAGCAGGTGATCGAGAATACCGGCTGGGCTATCCGTTTCGCTGACACGCTTGGCGAAACCGAGCCGCCGACCGACGACGAACTGGCAGTTCTGCGCGCTCTGGAAGCCCGCACTGCCGCCGCCCACGGACAAGCCGGAGGTGACGAGTGACACGCGAGGTCTTCATCTGCGATGCGGTACGCACGCCCATCGGCCGTTTCGGCGAGGCGCTGGCCGTGGTGCGTGCCGACGATCTGGCGGCGATTCCGCTGCGTGCACTGCTGGAGCGCAACCCCGGGCTCGATCCGGCTGCGATTGAAGAAGTCTTCATGGGCAGCGCCAACCAGGCCGGCGAGGACAATCGCAACGTTGCACGCATGGCCGCGTTGCTCGCCGGATTGCCGGAAACGGTGCCGGGCGTGACCCTCAACCGCCTGTGCGCCTCGGGCATGGACGCGGTGGGCACCGCTTTTCGCGCCATCGCCAGTGGCGAACTGGAACTGGCCATCGCAGGCGGCGTCGAGTCGATGTCCCGTGCGCCCTATGTGATGGGCAAGGCTGACAGCGCGTTCGGGCGTACCCAGAAGATCGAGGACACCACCATCGGCTGGCGCTTCATCAACCCGAAGATGAAGGAGCTGTATGGCGTCGATGCCATGCCGCAGACCGCCGACAATGTCGCCGACGAGTGGCAGGTCAGTCGCGCCGATCAGGACGCTTTTGCCCTGCGCAGCCAGCAGCGCACCGCAGCCGCACAACAGGCCGGTTTCTTCGCCGAGGAGATCGTTCCGGTGGTGATCAAGGGCAAAAAGGGCGAAACGGTGGTCGACTGCGACGAGCACCCGCGCGCCGACACCACTGCCGAGGCGCTGGCCAGGCTGAAGCCGGTCAACGGCCCGGATAAGACCGTTACCGCCGGCAACGCCTCGGGCGTCAACGACGGCGCGGCGGCGATGATTCTCGCCAGCGCCGAAGCCGTGCAGACGTATGGGCTCAAGCCGCGTGCCAGGGTGCTCGGCATGGCCAGTGCCGGCGTTGCGCCGCGCATCATGGGCTACGGCCCGGTGCCGGCCGTGCGCAAGCTGTGCGAGCGATTGAACCTGGCAGTGAGCGATTTCGACGTGATCGAGCTCAACGAAGCCTTCGCCGCGCAAGGCCTGGCGGTGACTCGCGACCTCGGCCTGGCGGACGACAGCCCGAAGGTCAATCCCAACGGCGGCGCGATCGCCCTCGGCCATCCGCTGGGCATGAGCGGCGCGCGGCTGGTGTTGACGACCGTTCACCAACTGGAGAAATCCGGCGGCAGGCTAGGCCTGGCAACCATGTGCGTCGGCGTAGGGCAGGGCCTGGCCATGGTGGTGGAGCGGGTTTGACCTCGGTAATGCAGCAGGCGGTGCTTCGTCCGTGGAAGCGGACCTGGCCGCGAAGGCTGCGCCAGTAGTGGGCTTCAGCCCGCCACTGGCTTGAACGCTGAACGGAACACGCCGAGCCGGGCTGGCCCGGCCTTTCATCTGAGCCAGGCACGTTGCAGGATCGAGCGTGCCATGGGCGACGCCATTCCCTCAAACGAACGAGGATGAACATGCCAACCTTGAACCTGGCTGATACCAACCTGAACTACCGATTCGACGGTCCCGAGCATGCGCCAGTGCTGGTGCTGTCCAACTCCCTGGGCACCGACCTGCACATGTGGGACGAGCAGATCCCGGCTTTCGCCGAGCACTTCCGCGTGCTGCGCTACGACACCCGTGGCCATGGGCACTCCAGCGTAACGCCGGGCCCCTACAGCATCGAGCAACTGGGCGGCGACGTGCTGGCGATGCTCGATGGCCTGGGCATCGAGCAGTTTTCCTTCTGCGGGCTGTCCATGGGCGGACTGATCGGCCAGTGGCTGGGTATCCACGCAGGGGCGCGTCTGCAGCGCCTGGTGTTATGCAACACCGGCGCGAAGATCGGCACGGAGCAGATCTGGAACGAGCGTATCGCCAGCGTACTGGATGGCCGCGAGCAGGCCATGCGTGCCATGCGGGACGCCGCTATCGGCCGCTGGTTCACCCCGGCCTTCAGCGAGCGTGCGGAGCAAGCCTGCAAGCGCATCGCCGACATGATCGCGGCCACCACCCCGGATGGCTATGCCGCCAACTGCGCGGCGGTGCGCGACGCCGATTACCGCGGGCAGTTGGGCGAGGTCAGGGCACCGACACTGGTCGTGTGCGGCACCAGGGACCCGGTGACGACCGTCGAACATGGCGAATTCATCCAGGCCAATATCCCCGGTGCCGAACTGGTCGCCTTCGAGGCGGCGCATCTTTCCAACGTGGAGGCCGGGGCGGCATTCACTCGCCATGTGCTGGACTTCCTGCGCGGCTGAGTGCCGCGCCAGGGCGAGTCCATGGGAAGGTTCTTTACGGCCAAGCGTGTTGTCGAGAGGATCATCCGGCGCAAGACAGCTGTTCCGCCCAGCGCTATCCGCTTGTCCGGGCAAAGCAGATGCTGCACGAGGAAGCAGTGCAAGAAGCGGTGCGAAGCCGGCCCCGACACAGTGGGGCCTTACTCCTTCGCCGCACCGTTCCTCGACAGCCCGAAAACGTCGAGATCCAGTGCGCTCACTTCAAGAGACAAGGGTTTTACCGGCAGGGCAAACTCTCCGTTGCCCAACCCCAGCGTTTCCGGGGTCAGCACGCCGATAGCTGCCAGTAGACGGTAGCTGCCGATGCGGGTGTCGTACATCGCGTTGAGCCGGTTCGACAATACCGCGTAGTACTCGACCTCGGCATCCAGCACATTGATCGCCGTTTCCTTTCCTGCGTCACGCAGGCGCTTGCGGTTCTGCATCACGTCGTAGGAAATGGCGGCGGCGCTGTCGAGCAATTCTTCGCGCTCTCGGCCGTTGATCAACTGGTTCCAGGCTATACGCACATTTTCCTCGACCTTGTTGATCACAGCCACTTCACGATCGAGCATGGCTTCATGCTGGATTTCGGCTGCCGCGATGCGATTGCTGGTTTCCATGCCTGAAAACAGGTTCCAGCTGAAGCGGACCACTAGCGATTGCTCATCGCGCTGGGAGATCGCATTGACGTTACTGTCGTTGATATTGGTGCCGACCAGATCGATCCTCGGATGCATTCCCGAGCGCTCGGTGCCGATCTGTTTCTGTGCGCGCTTCGATTGCAGAACGGCCTCTTTCAAGCGCGGGTTCTGGCCACGGGTCAGCTCCAGCGCGGCATCGAGCGAGGCCGGCATACGGTCCGTAAATATCCCCAGATCCTGCATGCCCGACAACTGAGGGTCGTGGCCGAAAACCTGATGATAGTTTGCCGCCGCATCGCGCAAGCCCTGTTCGTAGAACACGCGGCGCTCCCTTACCAGCTGCAGACGCGCCCGAGCCTGCATGACGTCGACCGCAATACCTCCGCCGCGCTCGACCCGCTCGTTTTCGAGTGCGGACTGGCGTAGGGTCGTTTCTTCGTTGCGGCGTGCAATTGCGATGAGCGTCTGGTACCGAGCTGCCTGCACATAGGCGGTAATACCTTCAAGCAGGAGGTCTTGTGTTGTCATGCGCAGGTTGTTGTCCTGCGCCGAATAGTCGATTTCGGCAATGTCGATTGCTGCCGCATCGCGTCCGCCGGCATACAGATTCTGTTCGATCGTAGTGGTGAAGCGACGCCGGGTGAGGTCGGTATCGTAGCCCGGAGTGGAGATCTCTTCCGGGCCGGTGTCGCCTGAAATCGTCAATTTCGGGAAGTAGCTTGCCATCGCCACATCACGTCCCTTGTCGGAAGCGCTCACCGATTTGCGCAGCGATTTGAGCAGCGGATGTTCCACCATCAGGAGTTGCAGTTCGTCAGCCAACGGCCGCGCGCTTGCGCTGGTACTGATCAACATGGAGGCGATAAGTGCAAAGCTTGCCGTGCGTTTGAATGTCATTCTTTTGCCTGTATGGACCAAATAATTGTTAACGACGGGGCGGCGCCCGTCAGACTTCCCTGAATGCTTCATGCTTGAGTTTCAGTACCGGCTTGATCAGTAGCCAGAAGATCGATTGCGACTGGGCCTTGATATCCACTTCGCCGACCATGCCGGGTGTGATCGGAAACTGGCCGGGCGTCGTTCCCAGCCAGGCACGCGTGGTACTGATGGTGACGCGGTAGAAGTGCTCTTCGTTCTTGCCCGTGTCGGTGTCGGCGGCGATGGCCGTCACACGGCCTTCCAGACCGCCGTAGCGGAAATAGTCGTAGGCGGAAATCTTCACCAGCGCCGGCTGGTTCAGGCTCACGTAGCCGCGGTCGGACGGATTCAGGTTCACTTCGATGACCAGCTCTTCGCCCAGCGGCACGATCTCCATGATCGGCTCGCCCGGCTTGACCACGTTTCCGGTGGATTGGTAGCGCACGTTGCGGACCACGCCATCGATCGGGGCGCGGATCAGCGCGCGGTCTTCCTGCCGGTTGGCGCGTGCGAGTTCCTGCTGCAGGCTGGCCAGCTTGCGTTCCATCTCGCCGAGCTCGTCAGCGGCGCGGCGGCGAAAGCGCGCTTCTTCTTCGCGGCGTCGTGCATCCGTTTCGTTCTGGCCGGCCTGGGCGCCGGGAATCGCCTGCTGTGTCATCGCCACTTCGCCCTTCAGGCGTTCCACTGCGTTCTTGCGCTGAAAGTGCTCCAGCTGCGAGGTCAGCTTGTCCTTGACCAAGTCTTCGGATACGGCCAGCTCCTGTGCGGCGAGTTTCAGACTGGCCTTCAGCGCGGCCAGCTTGGCCTGCAGTTCGGTCACGCGCTGGCGGCCCTGCGAGCTCTGCCCACTGAGCGCGTCGAGCGCGCCGGCCAGTTCGTCGCGACGTGCCTTGTAGGTCCAGCGCTCGGCCTCGGCGACATCCGGAAATTGCTTCGCAAGATCTTCGGGGAACACCGGCACCGTGCCTTTCGATTCGGCTTCCAGGCGCGCCTTGGCGAACTGCAGCGCGGCCATGCGTGCATTCATCTCGGACAGGTTGATGCCGCCCGTCGCCAGATCGAGTTCCAGCAGCGCGTCGCCCGCGTTGACCACGGTGTTCTCGCGCGCGATCACACGCTTGACGATGCCACCTTCCAGATGCTGGACGATCTTGACCTTGTCCTGTGGGATCACCTTGCCGGGCGCGGTGACCACCTGATCAATACGGCCGATGAAGGTCCAGGCCAGCGCAGCAAGAATCAGCAGCGCCAACCAGCGTTCGCGGGGACGCCAGGACGGTGCGCCGGCGCGCGCCAGCAGGCCGTCTAGCGGTGAAGGAGAAGATTCAGGCAAGTGCGACATGCTTGTCCCCGGTTTGCGGTGCGGGCTCGCCGAATCCCAATGCCGGCAGGATCTGGCGCGCCGGACCAGCGGCTTTCAGGCGGCCCTTTTCCAGCATCAGGATGCCGTTGCACTGGCTGAGCACGGCTAGGCTGTGGCTGACGACCAGCACCGTATGATCGGCCGCCAGTGCGCGCAGCGTAGCGATGAAGGCTTGCTCGGCTTCGCGGTCGAGATCGGCGGTGGGTTCGTCCAGCAGCAGGATGGGCGGATCGCGCAATAACAACTGGGCGATGGCAATGCGCTTCTTCTCGCCGCCGGAAAAACGACCGCCGCCTTCGCCGACTTCGGTGGCGTAGCCGTCCGGCAGGTTGAGGATGAAGTCATGCGCGCAGGCGCGCTGCGCGGCCAGCAGGATCGCTTCGTCGGTGATGCCGGGATCGGCCAGCGCGATGTTGTCACGCACGCTGCCGGAAATCAGTTGCACCTGTTGCGGCAGGTAGCCGATCCAGCGCGCCAGGTCTTGCTGGCCGAACTGGGCAAGATCGCCGCCGTCGAGCAGCACGCGGCCGGCGGCCGGGCGGTACAGCCCGCGCAGCAGCTTGAGCAGCGTCGACTTGCCGCTGCCGTTGGCGCCCACGATCGCATGCAGGCCGTGCGGGCCGATCTGGCCGGAAATGTCCTGGATCTGGTCGTGCTCGCAGCGCGGGTAGCGGAAGCTGAGTCCGTCCAGAATCAGCGTGCCCTGCGGGCGTGGCAGCGCAACGGCGGTAGTCGCGCGTTCGGCATGCGTGGCAAACAATGCGTCGAGGCGCTTGCGTGCGGCGCGGTACTGGCCGAACTGTTTCCACTGGCCAACCAGTTGCACCAGCGGCGCGATCATGCGGCCGGTCAGGATGTTGGCGGCGATCAGCGCCCCCATGGTCATCAGGTTGGCGAGGATGGCCAGCGCGCCGGCGCCGGTGATGGCGATCGTTGCCAGCGTCGACATGCCGTGGGCGACGTCGCGGTAGTGGTCACCGTCGCGGCTGCGGCCAGCCGCTTCGCTCATCCATTCGGCGTAGTTCTTTTCCCAGCGTGCATGGGCGCTCTGCTGGGCGCCGATGGCCTTGAGCAGCATGCGCGCGTGCGCGAGTTCAGAGATCGCGGCGTCGCGCCCGACCAGCTTCTCGCGCTCGCTTTCCGCCGCATCGCGGGTGACGCGACCGGAACGCCAGGCCAGCACAACGAAGGCAGCGATCACGCACAGCGCCACCGGCAACAGCGGCAGCGCGATCAGCGCAAGCAGCGCCAGCGCCAGCACCAGGAAGGGCAGGTCGACCAGCAGCAGCGCAGTGGCGCCGGACCAGGTGGCGCGCACCAGTTCGATGTCGCGGAAGACGGTCTGCCAGTAGGCCGGCGGACGGCTCTCCAGCACGGTTGCCGGCAGCGCCAGCAGACGCTCGAAGGCGCTGCGTGCAATGGCAACCTCGATCTGCAGGCCGACGCGTTGCAGCAATTGCGCGCGTCCGGCACGCAGCAGGTGATCGAAGGCGATGGCGATCAGCATGCCGACGGTAAGCGCCACCAACGACGAGTAACCGCCGTGCGCGACCACGCGGTCGTAGACCTGCAATGAATAGACGGCGGTGCCGAGCGCGATCAGGTTGACCAGACCGGCCAGCATCAGCGCCTGGCGGTAGGCCGGGCGCAGCGGTTGCAGCAGCACGTGCAGCCAGTCGCCATCGGAGGTATCGACGCCTGCTGCTTGCTGATCCGGTTGCACCGGCGTTTCGGATGGTGAGCGATTCATCAGGCGATCTGGGTAGTGATGATGTCTTCGATGACGGCGTAGATGTTGTCGCTGCCATGCCGGTAGACCGAGAAGCTGCCCGTGCCGGAAACGGTGGTGTCGACGGTGGTGTCGGTCCACTCGCCGTCCAGCGTGACCGTGTCGGTGCCGTCCGTGCTTTCGATGACCAGCACATGCCCCTTCTGGTAGTTGGTGTCGTCCACCAGCAGGTTGCGTTCGCCGGTCATGTTCAGCACGTCCAGACCGTTGAGCGTCACGCTCTGGTCGCCTGTGCCGAGACGGATGGCTTCGATGTTCTGCACCCGGTTGTTGGCCAGCGTGGTGAAGTCGATGCTCATCGTTGCAGTCGTTTCGACGATATCCAGGCCGGTGCCGCCGTCGAGCTTGAAGAAGCCGGGGTTGGCAATCTTCAGCAGGTCGTTGCCGGCGCCGCCGATCAACACGTCGGCACCGCCGTCCCCGGTCAGGACGTCGTTGCCGGCATTGCCGATCAGGGTGTCGGCAGCCGCCGCGCCACGCGTGGCGTTCAGGGTGCCAGCTTCGATGACGCCGTTTTCGGGATCGACGTCGTTGATATCGGTGATGTGCTGCACGCCGACGTTACTGGCGGACGTGAAGTTCTCGTTACCGTACAGGATGGTGGTCGAGGTGCCGTTGGCGTTCGAGTAGGACAGGTCGTCCAGTCCGTCGCCGTCGACGTCGCCGAGCGACTGCCAGTACGCGATGTTGCTGGAGGCGCCGCCGTAGAGCTGGATGCCGAAATCCTGCACCTTCAGCAGGCTGATGTCTTGCCAGCCGGTGCTGCGGCCGAATATCAGGTAGGCCGAGCCGGAGCTGCCGCCGACGCCGTTCTGGTATTCGTCGTCGCCGTAGGAGGCGATCAGGAAGTCCTTGTAGCCGTCGCCGTTGACGTCGCCAGCCTGGCTGACGTTGTAGCCTGCGTAGTCGAAGTCGACCGCGCCGGTCAGGCGGAAGCCGCGCCCGCTGGCCGCCAGCGTGCCGAGATTGATGTTGCTGCTCCAGCCACTGGCCGCACCGAACAGTACGTAGGCGCCACCGTTGTCCTTGGCGCTGTAGTCGCTGTCGGAGCTGGCGGCGAACATCAGGTCGTCGTAGCCGTCGCCGTTGATGTCGCCCAGGCTGCGGGTAAGGGCCATGTTGAGCGCAATGCCGGTCTCGCTGGCAATGTAGGTCGAAGCGGCGACGGTGGCGGAACCGGCGCTGCTGGCCACGTTGGTCGTGGTGCCATGCCAGGTGCTGCCGCTCTTGCCGAACACGATGTAGGCGCCGTTGCCGGTGTTGCTGACCACGAAGTCGCTGTAGCCGTCGCCGTTGATGTCGCCGGCGGCGGTCAGACCGTTGAGGTTGGCATTGCCGCCAGCGCTGACGTTCATATGGGTCCAGGTGACGGCGCTGCTCAGGGTATCCAGGCCGGTCCAGCCGGTGGCCGAACCGAGCACCAGCTTGACGTTGATGGTGCCGGTCAGGAAGTCCCCATAGCCGTCGCCGTTGACGTCGCCCACGCTGACCGGCAGCCAGCCACTGCCGTACTGGTTGCCGGCATTGCCGACGAAGCTGCCGTCCGCCTCCGTGCCGCTGGTGGTGTAGGTGTAGACGGTGTTGGCGACGTTGTTTTCCGGGCCGCGATCGGGCAGGTCGGTGTTCGGTGCGCCGGTGGTGTCGTAGGTCGTCGGCAGCGCGGTGCTGTCGTTGAAGTTGTTGGCCAGCGTGGTGGTGGTGATGTTGCCGCCAGTGCGGTTGACCAGGTTGTCGTTCTCGCCCAGGAAGAAATACAAACGACCTTCCTGTGAGCTTGCCCAACTGTCGCTGTTCCAGTCCGGCGACAGCGAGCTCGTGCTGAAGTAGGTGCCGTTTCCTTGTGTGACGTCGTAGGAGCCGGTCGGGTCGATGCCCGATTTTTCACCGCCTTCGTTGAAGGTAAAGGTCTTGCTCGAAAGGGTGGCGCCGATCAGCATGTCGGCGCGGCCGTCGCCGTCGATATCGCCGAGGCCACCCAATACTGCGCCAAGGTTTTCATTGGCGCTGGCCGAGCCGCTCAACTTGATCGCGTTACCGTCCACCGGCGCGGCGAGGTTGACCGCGCCCAGGCCGCCGGCCTTGCCGTAGACAATGAACACTTCGCCACTGGTCACGTTCGTGACTTTCTGATTGAGATTTGCACTGTAGGTACGCGAGGCACCTTGCTGGTTGTTGGTAGTTTCCCAGCGCTCGTACCAGGGCAGGGAAGTGGTGTTCACCACGTCCTGGCGCACCGCGAAGTCGGCGAATCCGTCGTTGTCGACGTCGCCGATGTTGGTCAGATAGGTGCCGAGCGCCTGGTCCAGATTGAGGGCGCTGGTGACCGTGCTGGAGCGGAAACCCGCCGGCAGCGCGAATAGGTCCATCGTCGCGCCTTGATACGGAATGGTCCAGCTTTCCACGTTGCGCGTGATGTCGGTGTCAATGCTGACGTACAGCCCGTCCAGCGCATAGGTGGTGTGCGTGGTGTCGGTGCCTACCACGGCCCACGGGCCTTCCAGCGTGACCGTGTCGCCGCTGTTGCCGTTGATGGTCAGCTTGGTGTTGGTGCCGTAGGCCTGCGACAGCTCGCGCTCCAGCAGGTAGGACACCTCGGCGTAGTTGATGGTCAGGCTGTTGTTGCCGTCGCCGGTCAGGTCGATGGTTTCAAAGCTGCGGATGCTGGCGCCGGCATACCCGGTGATGTCCAGGTTGATGTCGTGGCCGACGAATTGCAGGGTGTCGTTGCCGGTGCCGCCGTCGACCAGCACGAAGTCCAGGTCCGAAATGCCGATGGTGTCGTTGCCGGCACCGCCGCGCAGGATGTCGGCGCCGCCCAGTCCGTAGATGGTGTCGTTGCCTTGCTGACCGGCGATGCGGTTGGCATTGAAGTCGCCGAGGATGGTGTCGTTGCCGCTGGTGCCCACCGCCATCAGCGAATCGCTGAAGTCGCCGCCATTGAGCACGAAAGCTTCGCCGGAGTTGTAACCGTCGCGATGGTTGACCGGCATGCCGAAGATGACATCGACCGTGCCGTCGTTATTGAAGTCGCCGGAGGCGGCGGAGAAGCCGAACTGTTCCTGCGGCAGGCCGCCGGTGATTTCCAGGCCGCCGGCACCGAGCTGGGTGACGTTGACCGAGGTGGTCCAGTTGGCGCGCGCCTGGCCGTACACGACGAAGGCGGCACCGGCATCGATGTCACCGTCGTTGCTGGCCAGCCTGTCCTGCGGCGAGGTGTCGTTGTCCGGATACCAGCCGCCGGAAGTCAGCAGCAAGTCGTTGAAACCGTCCTTGTTCAAGTCGCCGAATTCGACCACGCGCGAGAGCGGGTTGGCCGCGGTGCCGTAGATTTCAACCACGCGCCCGGCATCCTTCAACTGCTCGATGTTCTGGATCGGCGCCCATTCGCCAGCCTGGCCGAACACCAGGTAGTACTTGCCATAGGCGACACCGCCGGGAATCGAGGCGTCGGTCACGTTCTGGTAGGAGCCGAAGACGAAGTCGTTGACGCCGTCGCCATCGACGTCGCCCACGCCCTCGATCTGCTGGCCGGCCCATTGCTGGGCGATGCCGTTGTGCAGTTGGCCCGGATCGATCTGCACCGCTGCTTCGGTGCTGAAGGAAAGCGTGGTCGTGTTCGACGCGCCGGCGTAGTAGGTGGTGCTGGCGGCGTTGGCCGACTTGATCGCTTGCGTATCCACGGTCAGGTAGTAGCCGCTGGCGAGTGTCAGTTTATTCCCGGGATCGATGACGACGTTGTAGCCCTCGAAGCTCAGGTTGCCGCCCTTGCTGCCATTGCTGCCGTCGCTGTCAGCGACGTCGAAGCTTTCGATCAGGGTGCCGGCGCTGTTGTACAGGCGCACGAACTGGGTGCCGATCGTATCGGTTCCGGCCGTGACGGTCTCGCTGAAGGAAATGACCAGATCGTCTTCCAGCCCCACCTTCAGCGAATGGCTGACGGTATTGCCGCCGGCGACCGCAACCAGCCCGCTGGCGGTGGTGAAGTTGTAGCCGCCCTGGCTGGTGTAACCGGTGGCCGCGTTGCCGCTGGGGTCGGTCAGTGCGCCGGCGCTGACATGGATGTCGTAGCCGGTGTTGTAGCCCAGGTTGGCGCCGGGATTGAGCGTCACCGTCTTGTTGTTGATGGTCAGTGTGCCGCCATTGCTGCCGGTCACCGTGTAGACGCCATTGACTGCGACCAGCGCCTCGGTCCAGGAGAAGGTCTCCACGGCCACGCCGTTGTAGTTGGTACTGGTGCGCAGCTGGATGCTGCCCGTGGCGCCAGGCAGCAGCGTTTCGTCGGCCTGGAACACGATGTCGTTTTCCACCGAAACGCCAGCCGCGTTGTCGGTAGGTGTATGCAGCCGGTTCGCGTTGGTCAGTGCCGGGCCGGTGGTGTCGGCGGCGGTGGTGAAAGTGAACGTCTTGGCGATGCCACCGTTAAGCGCGTTGCCGTAGGCATCCTGAATGCCGGCCAGGCTGATGGTGGTCAGCGCGTTGCCCTTCAATGTCGCGCCGAAGTTGAGGCCGAAGGTGGTCTGGTCCTGGGTCGACACGCCAGCGTGGAAATACACGCTGCCGCCGCGCGAGCCGAGACCGGTTTGCAGATCAAAGACTTCGACAACGTTGCCGTCCTGGGTGATGGTGACGGTGCCGTAGGTCTTGACGTTTTCGTTGAAGGAAAAATCCAGCCGATAGGCCGGTGCCAGATTGATGTCGTTCGTCATCGTCGGCACGTTGGTGGTGCCGCCGTTGGTGGAAATGCTGGTCGAGCTGCCGTGGTGCCGGACGAGGGTGGCGTTGGCATTGAGCGTCGGCGCGGTGACATCGCTCTGCACGCCGGTGGTGCTGAAGTTCCAGGTGGTGCTGTCGTCGATGCCGGCGAAATAGTTGCCGGCCAGGTCACGGATCGCCGTGGCGTCGATGGTGATGTGATACGCGGTGCTCGGTGCCAGCGGATTGAAGGTATTGAAGTTCAGCAGGTCGTTGGCGACATGCCAGTTGCGCAGACTGAGCTTGCCACCCAGGCTGCCGAGGCCGGTGGCGACATCGAACTTTTCCACCAGCTCTCCGGTGGTCGTGTTGTACAGGCTGATGAAGCCGCTGCCGAAGGCAATGCTTTCGCTGAAGGCTTGCTGGAATTCGACGCTATAGGCCAGCGGATAGTTGCCCTGACCATCGCTGGGCGTGCTGGCGCCGGCACGGAAGGTGGGCTCGGTGTTGTCGCGCTGGACGACGATGGTATTGCCCCAGCCCTCGGCCTTGCCGAAGACGATGTAGCCGCTGCCGCTACGGTCGTGCTGGCCGTTGGCGCCGGCATTGGCATTGGCGTTCGGGCCACCGATAGCGAAATCGGCATAGCCGTCGCCGTTGATGTCGCCCAGTGCCGCAACGTCGGTGCCGAGCTTGATGTAGTTGCTGCTGTCCGAAGACAGCATGATGCCCTGGTTGACCGACATGCCGTTGGTGGCAATGTTGCCGCCGTGGGCGCCGCCGAACATCAGGTAGGCGCGACCGGAGTCGCCGCTGTTATTGATGTCGGTGCTCCACATGTTGCTGATGACGTAGTCGTCATAGCCGTCGCCGTTGACATCGCCTACGCCGGCCAGGCCGGTCAGCACGCCGCCGCCCCAGGTGAAGTTGGTCGAGACGGTGTATCCGTTGCTGCTGCCGGTGGCGAAAGTGGCGGTGTTGGTGAGATCGATATCGCTCCACTCGGTGCGGCCGTAGATCACGCGGAACTGGTTGGCGTCGTTGGTGGAGGAAATCATGTCGGCGATGCCGTCGCCGTTGACGTCGCCGATCGGCGTGAGGCCATAGTTCAGCGACTGCCATTCCGGATAGTGGGCCAGCGTGTGGCCGCCGATGCCGTTGCCGACCGCGTTGACCATGAAGCCGCGACTGCCGAGGTTGTTCAGGTCGAACTGACCCAGCATCGATTCGGTGCCGAACACCACGAACGCGGAATTGGCCTGGTTGACGATCATGTCGTCGATGCCGTCGGCGTTGACGTCGCCGGCATTGGCTACCTTCCAGCCGGCAAACTTGTCGATGCCGGCGCTGACCAGATACGCGGCGTCGTCATAGGCGACCGAGAAGGCCGACATTTGCGGGGTCGGATCGACCACCGCAACCGTCATGCCCGGCGTGTAGTACAGCTTGCCGCCGTTGTCGGCGGTGAGTGCCTTGTAGGTGACGCCGTTGTAGAGCACGTCGGGCGCAGTCGCGATGTCGCTCCATTCGCCATACAGGTCGATGGTGTCGGTGCCGGGTGTGCCCTTGACGACCAGAATGCCGTCGGCATCGGTCATTTCCAGCAGCTTGTCCGGGGTCAGGATCAGCTTGTTGGCCAGGCCCGAGCCGGTTGCCAGGTCGATTTCCTCGATGTTGGTCAGCGAGGTCGGTGCCAGCAGCGAGGTGTCGACGGTGCCGGAAAACTGGAAGTAGACCTTGTCGTAGCCGCGCCCGCCGTCGACGCCGGTGAAGCTCATGTTGTTGACGCGGATGATGTCGTCACCGTCGCCGGTGATCAAGCCGCCATTGGTTGAGACGGTGGCGTCGTCCGCGCCCGAGGTACCGACGACCACCTTGCCACCGAGCTCGTTGGTGATGTCGAGCGTGACCTCCGAGACCACGTGGACGTAGGCGTCGCCCTTCTGCATCACGGTGTAGATGCGGCCGTCGGCGTCCGACTCCATATCGCTGTAGACCCAGGCGCCATACAGCTTCAGGACGTCGCCGATGTCACCCATCACGGTGACGTGCCCGGTGTCGGACAGCGCCAGTACCGAGGCTTCGTCCAGCTTCACCGTCTGGTCGCCGTTCTCGCGCAGTTCGATGGTTTCGAAACCCTTGACGATGCTGCCGGCCAGCAAAGTGAGATCGACGTCGCCGGCGGCCGTGTTGGTGCCGTCGGAGGTGGAGTCCACGCCGCCGTCGGCGTCCATGTCGCGAATCACCAAGGTGTCGTTGCCGGCTCCGCCGAACACGCGCAGGTCGGCTGCATCGTAGAGGACCTGGTCGTTGCCAGCGCCGCTGTAGATGATGTCGGCGCCGAGGCCGCCGTCGATGGTGTCGTTGCCGCCGTCGGTCTTGATCGCGTCGCGGCCGGCGGTGCCGGTGATGCTGTCGTCGCCGCCGGTGCCGCGCGTGAGTGCGGTTTGCGTCACGCCGTTCAAGACCAGACCGGACGTGAGCGTGCCATCGACGAAGACGATGTCGTCGCCATTGCCGTTGACGGTGAGCGTGCCGCCGGCCAGACCGCTGAGCGTGGCTTCGTCGAGGATCAGGGTGTTGGCACCGCTGGTGTTGAGGTCGATGGTTTCGAAACCGGCCAGCTCGGGGCGCAGCGCACCCGCGGTCGGCCGGCCCGGTTCCTGCAGGTCGATGATGTTGCCGCTGCTGGCCACGTCCAGGGTGTCGCTGCCGTCGCCGCCTACGATCCGAGTGTCGAGTGCGTCGTAGACGATGGTGTCGTTGCCGATGCCGCCGTCGAGCAGGTCGCTGCCGAGTCCGCCGGCAATGCTGTCGTTGCCGCCCATGCCCTTGATGTCGTCGCTGCCGCTGCTGCCGATGAGCGAGTCGTCGCCGCCGGAACCGACGATCTGGTCACCCTTGACCATCTTCAGTCCGCCCAGCACCGTCACCTGCGTGCCGTCGGTTGAGTAGCCGATGAACTTGTTGTACGTGATGCCGGCCACCAGTTCCGAGCCGCGCGCTTCCCAGCCGCTGCCGGCCAGGCGCACCGAGTCGCCCACATCGCCGGTGACGATCAGGGTGTCGGTGTCGGTCGAGAGTGCCTGCAGATCGTCGGCATTCAGCACGAGGGTGTTGTTGCCGTTGCCGGTGACGTCGATCTTTTCGACGCCGGTGATGATGTTGTTGGCGATGGGCGTGAGGTCCAGCGTGACGTTGGCGCCCTGCACCTGCAGCGTGTCGCTGCCGGCGCCGCCGGCGATGCTGGTATCGGCCGCGTCGTAGACCAGCACGTCATCACCGCTGCCGCCGAGCAGGATGTCGGCGCCGCTGCCGCCGTCCAGCGTGTCATTGCCGGCCAGCGCATCGAGCGTCTGGCTTCCGGCGCCGGCCACCATGGTGTTGCCCTGGCTGGTGCCGGTGTAGGTGACGGTCACGTTGATCGCGTCGGCGATGTTGAGCGTGGCGCCGTCCAGCGTGTAGGGCGTGTAGCCGCCGACGCTGTCGCCGCTGACCCAGTTGCCGGCCAGTGCCACGCTGTCGCTTGCGTTGCCGTCGACACGCACGGTGCCGCTGGTATTGAGCGCGGCGATGTCTGCGGCGGTGGCGCTGAGCGTGATGTCGGTGCCGCTGGCGATGAGATCGATCACTTCGACGTTGGTGACCTTGTTGCCGGCCACGCCGGACAGGTTCAGGTTGGAGGACACGCGCAGCGTGTCGCTGCCGTCGCCGCCGTCGATGGTGAGGTCGGCCGCGTCGTAGGCCAGCGTGTCGTTGCCGTCGCCGCCGCGCAGGACGTCGGCGCCGCCGGCGCCATCGAGCGTGTCGTTGCCGCCCAGGCCGCGTATCACGTCATTGCCGGCGGTAGCGCCCGGAATCGGCTCGGCGCTGTCGCCATCGCCGTTCGGGTCGTCGACCACAGCGCCCACGGTGACCGACGTGTCCACGCGCAGGGTGGCGCCGTCCTTGGTATAGACCTGGTAGTTGTCCACGGTGCCGCCGTCGACCCAGCTGCCGACGATATAGACGGCGTCGCCGGTATTGCCTTCGATGGTCAGCGTGTCGCTGCTGTCGGACAGCGCCAGCAGTGCTGCCGAATCAATGACCACGCTGTTGTTGCCGCCGCCGGTGATGTCGATGATTTCGAAACCGGCCAGCGCCGGGCGCAGGCCGCCTGCGGCTGGCCTTGCCAGTTCGCCGAAATCGAGCAGCAGGCCGCTTGCAGTCGGCGCGAACTTCAGCGTGTCGGTGCCGGCACCACCGTCCAGCAGCAGGTCACTGCTGTCGTAGATGATGGTGTCGTCGCCGTCGCCGCCAGAGACGTCGTCGGTGCCGCCTGCACCGTCGAGCACGTCGTTGCCGTCGCCGCCATCCACCACGTCGTCGCCGCTGCCGCCGGTCAGGGTGTCGTTGCCTGCGTCGCCCTGGTAGACGATGTCCAGCGCCAGCGCCGGATCGACCAGCACGGTTGCGGTAACGCCGCCCACGGCCAGAGTCAGCTTCACGTAGGCCTGGTTGGCTGCACCGTTGTAGCTGACCGGCTGGGTGCCCGCATTGGTCCAGTTGCCTGTCAGAGTGAGCTTGTCGCCGGCATCGCCATGGATCCTCAGGGTATCGGTCGTGTCGGAGAGGTCCAGCACGTCGGCTGCGCCGAGGGTGATGTGCTGGACGCCGTTTCCGGTCAGGTCGATTTCCTCGATGCCGATGAACCGGTTGTTGTCGATCACACTGAAATCCACCGGGTCGGTGGTGGCGATGGCCAGCGTGTCGTTGCCGCTGCCGCCATCGACCAGGGTGTCATCGGCGTCGAACCGGATCCAGTCGTTGCCGGCACCGGTGCTGATGCTGTCGCTGCCGGCGCCGCCGTCAACGCGGTTGGCGGCGTCGTTACCGGTGAGCGTGTCGTTGCCAGCACCGCCGAGGATGTTTTCGAAATTCTGCAGGGTATCGTTGCCGCTGCCTGTACCGGTCGCGTTGCCGCTGGTCAGGTTGACCGTGACGGCATCCGTCTCGGCGCTGTAGTCGATGGTGTCGACGCCGCTGCTGCCATCGAGCGTGTCGTTGCCGGCACCGCCGACCACGCTGTCGTCGCCGATGCCGGCGTTGACGTTGTCGTCGCCGTCGCCGGCATTGATGGCGTCGTTGCCGCTGCCGCCATCGACCGTGTCGTTGCCGCTGCCGGCCGTGATGCTGTCGCTGCCGTCGCCGCCGCTGACGCTGTCATTGCCGCTGCCGGCATCGATGGCGTCGTTGCCGCTGCCGCCGTCGACGGTATCGTCGCCGTCGCCGGCGAGAATCTGGTCGTCGCCGGAACCGCCGTCAAGGTTGTCGTTGCCGCTGCCGGCGCTGTCGAGCGTGTCGCCGCCGTACAGCGTGTCGTTGCCGGTGCCGCCTGCCAGTGTGTCGTTGCCACTGCCGCCGACCAGCGTGTCGTTGCCGCTGCCACCGTCGCCGAGATCGTCGCCGCCGCCTGCGTTGAAGGTGTCGTCGCCGCCATTGCCGGTGTAGAGGTCGCCGCCGTCGCTGCCGTTGCTGGTTTCGCCCGACTCATCGGAAACGAACAGGTAGCCGACCGCCACCGCGCTATCGATTTTTACCGTGGCGCCGTTGTAGCTGTAGACCTTGTAGGTGGTGCCGCCGATGTCTTCGGTCGGGATGTTGCTGGTCGGCCAGTTGGCGCCGATCAGGCGCACGCTGTCTTCCGCGCCGCCCTTGATGATCAGCGTGCCGTTGACACCGTCGCCGGCCAGAGCCCGGATGTCGGAATCGGAAATATTGACGACCTGGGTACTGGCGTCCGTGATGTCGAGGATTTCGAAGTTCCTGAACACCTCGTCGCGTACCAGTGTCAGGTCGAGTGTCGTGACGGCGGACCCGACCATCAGCGTGTCGGTGCCGTCGCCGCCGTCGACCAGCGCATCGTTCTCGTCGTAGTAAATGGTGTCGTTGCCGGCCCCGCCGTCGATGGTGTCGCCACCGTTGGCGCCGTCGATCACGTTGTCGCCGGCACTGCCGACCAGAATGTCCGCACCGCCGGAACCGACGATGTTTTCGATGTTCAGCAGCGTATCGGTACCGGCAGTGGAGCCTGCCTGCGTGATGGCCTGGGAACTGCCGGCGACCAAGGTGTAGTTGTAGTCGGTGCCGGCTACCCGCACGGTGGTGGAGAAGTTGGCAGCGCCGAGGTTGACGATGACCGGGCCGGTAATGTCGTCGTACAGCACGGCGTCGATGCCGTCGCCGCCGTCGATGTTGTCGGCGCCCTGGCCGCCGCGCAGGCGGTCGTTGCCGTCGCCGCCGGCAATGGTGTCGTTGCCGGCATTGCCCCAGATCTGGTTGTCGCCGCTGTCGCCGGTCAGGGTGTCGTGATTGCTGCCGCCGCTGATGTTCTCGATGTTGCTGAGCGTATCGGTGCCGATGCTGCCGCCCGCCGCGCTGCCGGTGGCAAGGCTGACGTTGACCGCCGTGCCCTGGTCGGAGTAATCGGCCGTGTCGCCGCCGCTTGCATGTGCGCCGCCGTCGAGATTGTCGTTGCCGGCGCCACCGCGCAGGCTGTCGTCGCCATCGCCGCCGAGCAGAGTGTCGTTGCCGGCACCGCCGGACAGCAGATCGTTGCCTGCCTTCCCCTCGAGCACATTGTCGCCGGTGCCGCCGACGAGGGTGTCGCCGCCGCTGCCGCCGAGCACGTTCTCGAAGCCGCTCACGCTGTCGGTGCCGCCCATGCCATCGGTCGCCGTATTGGCGGCAACGCCGGCAAAGCTGGTGCTGCCCATGTTGACGACCACGGCTGCGCTGCCCGTACTGTAGTCGAGGGTATCGGTGCCGAGGCCGCCGATCAGGGTGTCGCTGCCGGCCGCGCCGACGATGGTGTCGTCGCCAGCACCGCCGTCGAGCCGGTTGGCGTTGGTATCGCCGATCAGCACGTCGTTACCGCTGCCGCCGGTGACGTTTTCCACGCCGCTGAAGGTGTCGCTGCCGCCGCTGTCGTCGGTGCCGGTCCCATTGGTCAGGCTGATGCTGATGGCGCTGGCCGCGCCGCTGAAGTCGGCGAGATCGGTGCCGCTGCCGCCGATGTATGTGTCATTGCCGGCGCCGCCGATCAGGGTATCGTTGCCGCCGCCGCCGTCGAGCGTGTCGTCGCCCGTGCCGCCGAGCAGCGTGTCGTTGCCGAGGCCTCCGGACAGGCTGTCGTTGCCGAGGCCGCCTTCGAGGCGGTTGAAATCGTCGCTGCCAGTGATGCTGTCGTTGCCGCTGCCGCCGATGATGTTTTCGACGTTGCTGATCGTGTCGTTGCCGGTGACGGTGCCGCTGCTATTGCCCGCGCCGGTCGTCAGCGTGAGCGTGAGGTCGCTGCTTTCGGCGCTGTAGTCGATGGTGTCGGTGCCGGTGCCGCCGTCGATAATGTCGTTGCCAGCGTCGCCAATGAAGAGGTCGTTGCCGCCGCCCCCGGAAAGCGTGTCGTTGCCGCCTGCGCCGGTCAGGGTGTCGGCGCCGTTGCCGCCAGTGATCGCGTTGTCGAGCGCATTACCGGTGCCGGTGAAGGCACCGCTGCCGGGAGCGAGATAGGTGGAATCGGTATAGCTGATGTTATCGATGGCCGGATAATCGGCCAGCGACACGGTGGTCAGCGTGGTGCGGATTTCATCGATGCCTTCGTCGGCATTTTCATTGACGATATCGCCGGAGTTGTCGACCCAGTAGCTGTCGTTGCCGGTGCCTCCGGTCATGGTGTCGGCACCCGCGCCGCCGTTGATGGTGTCGTTGCCTTCGCCGCCATCAAGCGTGTCGCCGCCGCCGCCGCCGGTCAGCGTGTCGTCGCCTCCCGAGCCTTCCAGCGTCGCTACCAGGTTCACGCCGGTTGCCAGGCGCAGGGTCAGCGTTTCGGCGTTGTGCTCGCGGGTGAAGGTGGTGTAGCCGCCGGCGGTGCTGCCTGGCTGCCATTGCTCGGTGACGAAAATGCGGTCGCCCGCATCGCCTTCCACGGTCAGCGTGGTGGTGCCTGCCGCGAGCAGGGCGCGTACATCGGCGGCCGACAGTTCGACCTGCTCGGCAGTGCCGCCGCCGGCATTGCGCAGATCGAGGACTTCAATGTTGCTGAGGGTGACGGTGTCGGTCTTCAGGTTGGCATCGGCGCGGAACAGCAGGGTGTCGGTGCCGGCACCGCCGTCGATCAGGGTGTCGTTGGCGTCGTAGACGAGCGTGTCGTTGCCGTTGCCGCCGGACAGCGTGTCGCTGCCTGCGCCACCGTCGAGCGTGTCGTTGCCAGTGCTGCCGGTGATGACGTTGTCCAGCGTATTGCCGGTGCCTGTGGCGCCGCTGGCCGCGGTGAGGGTCAGGTTTTCCAGGTTCTCGCCCAGCGTGTAGCTGGCGAGGCTGGTCTGTACCGTGTCATTGCCTTCGTCGGCCGCTTCGTTGATCACGTCGCCGGCGTTGTCGATGACGTAGGTATCGTCGCCTGTGCCGCCGGTCAGCGCGTCGGCACCTGTGCCGCCGTCCAGCGTGTCGTTGCCGGCCGTACCGGTGATGGTGTTGTCGAGCGCATTGCCGGTGCCGCTGGCGCCGCCCGCATTGGTCAGCACCAGGTTTTCGACGTTGGCGGTCAGCGTGTAGCTGGACAGGTCGGTCTGTACCGTGTCGATGCCTTCATCGGCCGCCTCGACGACGAGGTCGCCGGCGTCGTCGACGATGTAGGCGTCATTGCCTGCGCCGCCGGTCAGTGTGTCGGCTCCGGCGCCGCCGTCGAGCGTGTCGTTGCCGCTGTTGCCGGTGATGGTGTTGTCCAGCGCATTACCGGTGCCGGTGGCGTCGTCGGTTCCGGTAAAGACCAGGTTTTCGAGGTTGTCGCCGAGTGTGTAGCTGTCCAGGTTGGTACGGACTTCATCCGTGCCTTCGCCGGATTCTTCGATCACGACATTGCGTGCATCGGTAACGACGTAGGTGTCGTCGCCAAGGCCGCCACTCATGGTGTCGGCGTCGGCGCCGCCGGTCAGCGTATCGCTGCCGTCAGTGCCGACGTAGTTGTCGGTGGCGCCGGCCACGGTAATGGTCAGCGTGCTGCTGCTGATGGCACCCTTGTCGTCGGTAACGGTGTACGCGGCCACGACGTCAACGGTGGTTCCGGCGCCCAGATACTGATAGGCCGGGTGAGCGGGATCGAAGCTGTAATTGCCGTTGCTGTCGAGAGTCAGGCCGGCAACCGGTGAGTCCAGTGTGTAGGTAGCACTGGGGGCATCAACGTCGGAGGAGGTTAGCGTACCGGTGACTGCAGCGGCATCTTCGGATGCACTGTTGTTTGCCGCGTTCGCTATCGGCGCATCGTTGGTGCCGGTGATCGTGATCGTGACGGTTTGGTCGACATAGGCG
>NZ_KK020677.1:521094-651606 GCF_000307775.2 Stutzerimonas stutzeri KOS6
TGCGCCCGCCGCGTTGATGACCAACGGCACATCATTGCTGCCGGTGATCGTGATCGTGACGACTTGATCGATGTAAGCACCGAATTCATCGGTGACACGTGCCGTATAGGTCTGGGTGACTTCCTCGCCTTCCTTCAAGGCCTGCGTGGCGGCGAGGGTGTTATCGAGGGTATAGGTCCAGACGCCGGTCGCGGCATCGAGTACGAAATCGCCATAGGTGGTGCTCGGCGTGCCCTGCACGCTCCAGGTGCGGGTGGCATCGGCGTCCACATCGGTGGCGCTCAGCGTGCCGGTGGCGACGGTGCCATCGTCCAAGGGGCCGGCTTCGCTGACGTTGCCTACCAGCGCGCCGAGCGTATTGCTTATCACCGGCGCATCATTGGTACCGTTCAGGGTGACGGTGACGGTCTGGGGGGTGCCATCGACGGTGAGTGCCGTAAAACTGTCGTAATACACGACACCGGCGGCGAGTGCGTTGTTCGCATCGGCGCTATATGTCCAGACACCGTTGGCATCAATGCTGAATACGCCATGGCCGTTGCTTCCGGCGACCTGAGTCTGGACCTGAAACTGTCCGCTGCCTTTGTTGCTTGTCAATGCTGCGCCGACATTGAGGGGCGAATCTGTTTCAGTGACCTTTGCCGTGTTGATGCCGCCGATCAGCGTGATGACTTGCGGTTGCTCCGCTGGTGGGGGCAAGGGAGTGACGCTGGTGCTGATGGGCGCAAATGGCGCGGCAGGCAAGGGAGAGGAAAAAACCGGCGTTGTGACGGGGAGGGGGGCAGGGCTGGGGCCGGAAAAAGGCGCCGTAGCTGCGCTGTTGGAGAACGGAGCGCCCGCATTGAAACCGGAAAAAGGCGCGATCGAATGGCTTCCGAAGTTCGTATTGCCGAAGGAACTGCCGGGAGCACTGCCACTGGTGGAACTTGCGATAGTGAAAGACGAGCCAGGATCGGCGCCTGCACCCGTTGCGCCAGGCCCCTCGGTCAGCCGCGAGATCGCAGAGGTTTGAGCAGGAGTCGGAGCGCCGAGCTGCGCGTCCTGAATACCTCCGGCCTGCAATACGATCGCCTCGCCCGGTAGCGAGATCCGGGACACGATGCCGGCGCTCTGTATGAAGATTCCGCTATTGCCCTCGAGCGCCGACACGTTGGAGTTGAGCGCCATGACCGTGGTTTCGCCATTCGAGGCGTTGACATGAACGCCAAAGTTCTGGCCGCGGCCGTCCATCAGCCCCGCCGGGGTGCGAATGAAGATACGAGCGCCGCTGACATCCAGGTTTTCTAGGATGACCGCGCCGATACGGACATCCATGGTAAGCGTCGATGTATCCGCTCCCGCTTGTTCGATCAGTTCGTGCTGCAACTCCACGCTTGAGTTGGCGCCTATGGTTGCGGTAACTACCGGCTTGTTTGTGTCCTGAGGCTCGGTTTCGACGAATTCGAGTTTTGCCTTGCCGTCCCCATTGCTGTCGATGATGTCGCCATCCAATAAGGCATCACCTGGCTTGAGGTCAGTTTCATTGTTGTTGCGAACCAGCCGAATGCTGCCGGTCGCTTCCCTGACGTGGGCGACGATGATTTCTGCATCCGAGCCGGCGACGCTGCCGTCACTTCCGGACGATGTCGGAAGCGGCGCTGCCGCGAGGTGGGGGAAATTCGCGAGCAGTATTTCGCTACTGAGCGCAACAGATGAACCGGGAGCGGTAAATACCGCCTTGGGGTCATTGAAGAAGTCGGGGATGACGGTTGTCTCTCCATTGGCCGATGTGTATATCAGATTGTTGCCATCGCGCAACAATGTACCGCCATCCAGCCCTGCGAAATTGCGGCCGGAGTTGTTTTGTGCAGTCGACGGTACGGTATCTGTAATATTGTCGGTGGCCATGGACGATTCTATTTTTAGGTTTCGTTAGACCGAACTTGGTCATGTTTCGCGTGCTTACATGGCGCGCGGAAATTTCTAAGTGTCGAAGGCGGGACGCTTCGCTCCGGAAGGGAGTGCCGACATTTTTGCGCAGCGGCTTTGATGCTCGGTCATAGCGCTGCAGCTTATAGGCGGTTTGTAAAACAATGCCGTTCTGAAAAGGCGAGTTTCACGGCAAACGCACTTCCTCGGGAAATCACCTCGTCGCGAGGATATGAGTTTCCACTTGTAAAGTGTCTGAGCAAATCTGAGCAGGGAGGGCGCTCTTGCGTTCTTGTCAGGCTGACAAGGGTGAAACGCCGCTCGCCAGGGGGCGGTGGATGATCTTGATCTCTTCGTAGAAGCGGTAGCCAATGCCGCGAAGAGTCGTCACGGGCAACTGGAGGCCGCACGCCTGTTCCACTTTGCGCCGCAGTCGGCGCATCTGTGTGTCCAGGCGGCGTTGGTCATATTCAAGAAAGTCTTCACCTAGGGCGAGTACGATCTTCTTGCGGCTGACGGCTTCGCCGCTCGCCGCCAATGCCAGCATTACAGTGAGGTCTTGCGCGGAAAGTGGGATAGGTGGGAATCCGGGCGGGATCAGTCGCGGTGGCGCCGTCGATAGTTGCCAATGTTTCACGATCTCCGGAACGTCTTGCGGCAAGGCTTGCATGGCCTCGAGGCGTTTGCGCTCGGTGATGTCACGCGCTACGGCGATGCGCCTCTGATCCGCCTCCGACCATCGGGCCGACCAGTTTATATGGACAATCTCGCCGTCCTTGCGCACGTAGCGGTTTTCGAAATGAAATTGCAGATACCCGGCGTGGACTCTTGCGGCGGCTTCCAGTGTTCTCTGGCGGTCCTCGTGGAAGACAAAGTCGATCATCGGTTTGCCGATCATTTCTTCGGGGGTATAGCCGAAAATTCGCTCGCACGCACCGCTGACGGAGACGAAGCAGCCCGTCGCATGGTCGACGACGCAGATAGCATCAAGCAGGAAGTCCAGAATGTTCGAGTAATCGGCAAAGTTACTATTTTTCATGACATCAATGAAAAACGGACACAGAGGAGCCGAAGCGAGCAATCTGTCGGGGAGCGATGAAGGAGTTGACGAACAGGCATAAGTGAACTGCAGGATACTTGCCGTATTGTTTGCTCAGAAAGCGGAAGTCAAGGCGGCGCCCATATGAACCCCTCGGGGAGATCCCTTCAAGGGACAGCTTGGTTTGATGAAGCTGTATGGTCGTCTAAATTACTGGCTACTGAGCACAATTATTTTATTTATATTTATTTCAGGCACGGCAGTCTAACGTCGAGGTTCCAGGTAAACAAGCTGCGAAGATCTTCTGGAAAGCGTCCAGCAGCTGGACGAGATTCACCGTGGCGGACGTCAGCCCTCGCGTGAGTTCGTTGTCGAGTCGCTGCAGGTCAAAGAGATCCGCAAGCCGACGCGATCCAGTCGGACCGGCAAAGGCGTTGCTCCGCGCCATCCATAGCGATCCGAGGCTCGTCGTCCAGACGCTTTCTTTCGTCTGATGCTAGTACGGCTGGACCTTTTCGACACTTCTTCGACACCACCAAAAGCCAGAAACAATAAGGCCCTGTAAGCACAGGGCCTTATTGTGTGGTGTCTGGAGCGGGCGAAGGGAACAGCACCCGGTCGCTAACTCGTTTATTACGAACGTTTTTTCCGATCCAAGCGTCACGGAATGGACTCGATTGTGGACTCAAGTCTTCGGCCTGGTCAACGCAGGCCGTTGCGGGTGATCCAAAGCGAGCCAAGCACATCCATCAACAGCCAGAGCATCGGATTTCATACCGAAGTCTATCTGTCCACTGGCACATCACGCCACAGGCCGCTACGGACAGGTGAGCTGCGTCCTCAAAGGATTGACTCATCATCGACAGGCCCGGTCCCGCCCGCCTTTCGCCCGCTCGATGAACCGCTTCATGGGCTCCGAGGGTTCGCCCCGGCGGCGCAGCAGGTAGGTAGAGAGCACCGGTGGGCTGCCGGCCAAGGGACGAATGGAGATGTCCGGGCGCTGTAGCGTCTGCACCTGCGAGGCGATGGCGAAGCCGATGCCGTAGCCGGCACCGACCAGGGTCAGCATCACGCCCAGGCTGGTCACTTCATCGACCAGCTTGAGCGGCGTGCCTGCGTCCTGCAGCAGCGCTTGAATCTGATGGCGGCAGCCCGATCCCGATTCGGGATGGCACAGAACCAGCGGGAACTTCAGGGCTTCGGCCAGCGGCACCTGCACGTGTGCCAGCAAGGGGTGGCGTGCGGGCACGATCACCGACAGCGGATCGGTCCACACCGGCTCGGCGACGAGGCCATCATGTACCGCGTTTGACAACGCAAAGCCGATGTCCAGCAGATCGTCGTGCAGCGTCTTGAGCTGCTGCGCGAACGGCAGCTCGAAGACGCGAATCTCCATCTCGGGCTCCTCCTCGCGGCTGCGTGCCAGCAAGGTGGCGATGCGGGGCTGCGCCAGGCCGTCGCAGATCGCGATGCGCAGATGGCCCTGGTAGCCCTGTGCCGCCGCCTTGGCGCTCTTGACTGCCTGCTCCACGGTGGCCTGCACGCGCCGGCATTCGCCGAGGAACACCTGGCCGGCCCAGGTCAGCCGCGTCAGGCGTGTGCTGCGGTCGAACAACTGCACGCCAAGCTGGCTTTCTAGGTCGCGCATCGCACGTGACACAGGCGATTGCTCGATGCCCAGACGCTCGGCTGCCCGGGCCAGATGCAGTTCTTCCGCGACTGCGATGAAGTAGCGCAGCAATCTGAAATCCAAGGCCACCTCCTGTTCGTCTTCTTCTGGTTCGGCCTCTCGGGCGCCAGCATCTCCATCCACATCCCGCCCACTTACGCCCCGCCAGGCTTGCGATGTGCCGGCGCCCTTCCGCCAATGAGGTGCGGAGGGCGACGTTTGCGCCCGCTAGAAATCGACCGTTGGCAGCCGTCTGAGATAGCAGTTCTGCTGTTCATCGAGACCTCTTTTTCGTGCTTCCCCTCTTGCGGCCTGGCTGCACAGTGGTAAGATAGTAATAGATTACTCACTTTTTGGGATGCAAGCAATGAGCGGACGCTCCAGGCATCTACCGGCTGATGAGAGGCGCGCGGCCACCGTCGAGGCAGTGGTCGACTTGGCTGCCGAACAGAACCCCAGCGACATCACGACCACGGCCATCGCGCAGCGCATGGGGTTGACCCAGGGAGCACTGTTCCGTCACTTCCCGACTAAAGACGCAATCCTGCAGGCGGTGATGTCCTGGGTTACGGAACGCTTGCTGGCTCGAGTAGACAAGGCCGCAGAAGGTGCTACGTCCCCCCTCGCAGCTCTTGAAGCGATCTTCAAGACGCACATCGACTTCGTGGCCGAGCACCCGGGGGTGCCGAGGATGCTCTTCGGCGAATTACAGCGGCCGGGGGAGACCCTGCCCAAGCAAATGGTGCAGACCTTGACCCGTCAATATGGTGAGCGGTTGCGTCGACTGCTCGAAGCCGGTAAGGCGCGAAGCGAGCTGCATTCAGAACTGGATGTGGACGCGGCCGTCGTCTTGTTCATCGGCACAATTCAAGGGCTGGTGATGCAGTCGTTGCTGGCGGGCGATGTAGCACGCATCCGCCGCGACGCGCCAGCCGTGTTTGCCATCTATCTCCGTGGCATCACGCACACCCGATGAAACGCCTTCCATCCTGCCGCCACGCAGTTCCTCGGTCAGCCGAGAGGCACACCACGGTCATGCGATCGCGTTGCGCCTCCAGCGCGAATCCGCGTCATTCAACACTCAGCCCGACCGCCCGGCGGAATGCACACGCACGCCGCGACGACGAAGGCCTGGGAGTTTCCCCGATCAAGTAAAGGCCATGAAGATGACCACTCATCCACAACGCAGCATCTGGCACTGGCTGATCTCCCTGCTTGCGATCGGCTTCGGTCTGCTCACTCTTCGGGAGGGCGGCGCCGTTCTGTTTGTCGACGGCGCGGCGCGCCAAGCCGCCGGCCACTATGTGCCCTTCGTGCTCTGGTTCAATTTTCTGGCCGGGTTCGCCTACATCGTCGCCGGCGTCGGCTTGTGGATGCGCCGGCGCTGGGCCGCGTGGTTGGCGATTGTCATCACGGTGGCGACCGCACTCGTGTTCCTCGCTTTCGGAGTGCATGTGGCTCTGGGTGGCGCCTGGGAGCGACGCACGGTGGTCGCCATGACGCTGCGCACGTTGGTGTGGGCTGGCATAGCGGCCATCGCCTGGCGCCGGTCAGCGGCGAATGCGCCGGTCGCACGCGAGCACTGAGCACCTTTATCCAGCGGAAACCCATCGATGAAAACTCCAAACCTCCTCTTCAAGAAAACCCGTTGGGTCGTGATCGCCGTCGTCGTGCTCGCTCTTGGCGGCGCACTGGCGTTCTGGTTGTCGCGCGACCATGGACAACAAGATGCATTGCGCCTCTACGGCAACGTCGACATCCGCGAGGTGCAACTGGCCTTCCGTCAGCCCGGGCGCGTGATGCAAATGGCTTTCGATGAGGGCGATGCCGTCAGCGCGGGCGCGCGCCTGGCGGCGCTTGACGCGCAACCCTATCGGGAAGCACTTGCGGCAGCACAGGCCCAGGTGCAGGTGGCGCAGGCGGAACTGGCCAAGCTGCGCCGCGGTCTGCGACCGCAGGAAATCACCCAGGCGCGCGAAGCCCTCAGGCAGGCCCAGGCGCTCGCCACCGAGACCGAGCGCAATTTCCAGCGCCAGAGTGGCCTGCTGGCATCTGGCGCCAGCAGCCAGCGCACGGTCGATGCAGCCCGCACGGCGCGCGACCAGGCAGCCGCTGGCGTCGAAGCGGCCAAGGCGGCCCTGTCGCAAGCATCCGAAGGTTTTCGCAAGGAAGACATCGCCGCGGCAGAAGCTCGCCTTGCGGCCGCACAGGCTGCCGCAGCGCAAGCCACGACAGCCTTGGCGGACACCGAGTTGATGGCGCCCAGTAGCGGCACCGTCATCGCACGAGTGCGGGAGCCCGGCAGCATGGTCGCAAGCCAGAGCGCGGTCTACAGCCTGAGCCTGGACAAGCCGGTTTACGTGCGCGCCTACGTGGGCGAGTCGGACTTGGGGCGCATCGCGCCCGGTACTTTGGTGCGCGTCAAAAGCGATTCATCAGAGAAGGTCTATCGCGGCCAGATCGGCTTCATCTCGCCGCGCGCCGAGTTCACCCCCAAGACGGTGGAGACGACGGATTTGCGTACGGATCTGGTCTACCGCCTGCGCATCGTCATCGACGAAGCCGACAGCGACAGTGCCTTGCGCCAGGGCATGCCGGTGACGATCGAGGTCGATGCGAAAGCCGGCACCCGTATCCCGGCGGGGGAGCGTTGAAATGCAGGCAAGCCCTGCTATCGCCGCCGTGCCTGCGGGTGCGGGCGAAGACGCTGCCATCGTCATCGAAGACGTGGACAAGCATTTCGGCGACGTAAAGGCGCTGCGGGGCTTGAGCGCGCGCATCCACTATGGACGGCTGACGGGTCTGGTCGGCCCCGACGGCGCCGGCAAGACGACGCTGATGCGGATTCTGACCGGCCTCCTGGTGCCGAACGCCGGCCACGTCACCTTGGCAGGCTATGACGTGGTCAAGGACAACGACGCCATTCATGTCGCCAGTGGCTACATGCCGCAACGCTTTGGCCTGTACGAAGACCTGTCGGTGATGGAGAACATGCGCCTGTATGCGCAGTTGCGCGGCATGGATGCGGACCGCAACGCCGATCTGTTTGCCGAGCTGCTGGACTTCACGCGGCTCGGACCCTTCACCAAACGCCTGGCCGGCAAGCTCTCCGGCGGCATGAAGCAGAAGCTGGGCCTTGCCTGTGCGCTCATGGCGCGGCCGAAGGTGCTGCTGCTGGACGAGCCGGGCGTGGGTGTCGACCCGGTCAGCCGCCAGGACTTGTGGCGCATGGTGCAGGCGCTGACCGATGAAGGCATGGCCGTGGTCTGGTCCACCGCCTATCTCGACGAAGCCGAGCGCTGCGAGAGCGTGCTGCTGCTGAACCAAGGGCAGCTCCTGTTCGATGGCCCGCCGCAGGAGCTGACCGCGCAGCTCGAAGGCCGCAGTTTCCGTCTGGAAGACGTCGGTGCCGAGCGCCGAGCGGTCCTGACCCAGGCACTCGACCTGCCCAGCGTGAGCGATGGCGTGATCCAGGGCGCCGGCGTGCGCGTGGTGTTGCGCGAGGGCGCTCAAGCGGAGCAGCTCCAGGCCCTGTCCGATCAGGCGCGAGTGGAGCTGGCGCAGGTGCCCGCGCGCTTCGAAGACGCCTTCATCGATCTGCTCGGTGGCGGCCCCGGCGGCACTTCGACGCTGGCCGAGCGTCTGCCGCCGGTTGAGCTGGGTTCCGACATTGCCGTGTCGTGCCGAAACCTCACCAAGCGCTTCGGCGAGTTCACCGCCACCGACAACGTCAGCTTCGAGGTGCAAAAGGGCGAAATCTTCGGCCTGCTCGGCCCTAACGGCGCCGGCAAGTCCACCACCTTCAAGATGTTGTGCGGCCTGTTGAAACCAACTGCTGGCGAAGCGCATGTGGTGGGCCATGATCTGCGCCGCGCCACCGGCGCAGCCAAGAGCCGGCTCGGCTACATGGCGCAGAAGTTTTCGCTCTACGGCCTGCTCTCGGTGCAGCAGAACCTGGAATTCTCGGCCGGCGTCTACGGACTGGAAGGCAACACCCGGCGCGAGCGCATTGCCGAGATGATCGAAACCTTCGATCTGGGCGACTGGCTGTCCGCCACGCCCGATTCCCTGCCGCTGGGCCACAAGCAGCGCCTGGCATTGGCTTGTTCGCTGATGCACCGGCCGCCCGTGCTGTTCCTAGATGAACCCACTTCGGGCGTGGACCCGATCACCCGGCGCGAATTCTGGACCCACATCAACGGACTGGCCCGCAAGGGCGTGACCATCATGGTCACCACCCACTTCATGGACGAGGCCGAATACTGCGACCGCGTGGCCATGCTCTCGCGTGCGCAACTGATTGCGCTGGATACGCCCGACGCGCTCAAACGTTCGGCGGTCAGCTCCGAACGACCCGACCCGACGATGGAGGACGCCTTCATTCACCTGGTGGAGTCGGCGGACCGCGAGCTGGAGGCCGCCACATGAACGGCACCACAAAGCACAAGGACGGGAATGGACCACAGCAGACCGACCTGCGCCATTTTGATCTGCGGCGCTTGATCGCCCTGGTCACCAAGGAAAGCTACCAGGCGCTGCGCGACCCCTCGACGCTGCTGATCGCGTTCGTGCTGCCGGTGGTGTTGCTGCTGCTGTTCGCCTATGCGGTGTCGCTGGATGCGAAGGATGTCCGCGTCGGCGTGGTGCTGGAGTCGCCCGGCGCTGCAGCGCAGGAGCTTGCGGCGGCCTTTGCCGGCACAAAGTTCCTGGATGCCCACTTCGCCCATGACCGGCGCGAAGTGGCCGACCAGCTGGTCTCAGGCGACCTGCGCGGCTACGTGGTGATCCCGCAGGATTTCGAGCAGCGGCTGGCCCAGCGTGGCAGCGAGCCGCTGGTGCAGATCGTCACCGACGGCTCCTACCCCAATACCGCCAACTACGTCGAGAACTACGCCCGCGGCGTGGTCCAGTCCTGGCGTGCCGGACTGGACGTCGGAGCACCAGCGCAGGCCGTCATGCTGGAACCGCGCTACTGGTTCAACCCCGAGCTGGAAAGCCGCCGCGCACTGATTCCCGGTGCCATCGCCATCGTCATGACCATCATCGGCACCATGCTGACTGCACTGGTGGTGGCGCGCGAATGGGAGCGCGGCACCATGGAGGCGGTGCTGTCCACGCCCGCCTCGGTGGCCGAAATCCTGATCGGCAAGCTGCTGCCGTATTTCGTGCTCGGCATGCTATCCACACTGGGTGCGGCGGCGCTGGCGGTGTTCGTGTTCGGCGTGCCGATGCGAGGCTCGCTGGCGGCGCTGCTACTGCTGTCGGCGGTATTCATGGTACCGGCGCTGGGTCAGGGTCTGCTGATTTCCTCATTGGCACGCAACCAGTTCCTGGCCGCGCAGATCGCGCTGTTCACGGGTTTTCTGCCGGCTTTCATGCTGTCGGGCTTTCTATATGAGATCGACGCGATGCCCGCGCCAATCCGGGCCATCACCCGGCTGGTTCCGGCGCGTTACTTCGTCGATTCGCTGAAGACGGTGTTCCTGGCCGGCGACATCTGGGCCGTGTTCCTGCCCAACCTTGCGGCCATGGCGGCGATCGGGGTGCTGTTCTTCGTGATCGCCAAGCGCGCCACGCGCAAGAACCTGGAGTGACGCGATGTTGACTTCCGCATTCTCGTTCACCCGCCTGCGCGCCCAGTTCATCAAGGAAGTGCTCAGCGTCCTGCGCGACCCGCGGAGCCGGATGGTGGTGTTCGTGCCGCCGATCCTGCAGTTGCTGGTGTTCGCCTTTGCTGCGACGCTGGAAGTGCGCAACGTCGATATCGCCGTCTACGATCAGGATGCGGGGCGCTGGTCGCACGAGTTGGAACAGCGCCTGGACAGCGCGCGCTTCATCACCCACGTCCGGCATGTCGACAGCCAGCAGCAGCTGCACGAGCTGATCGACCGTGGCGAGGTGATCGCCGCGCTCGCCATCCCGGTGGATTTCTCGCGCTCCATCGCTGCCGGCGAAAGTGGCCGCGCCCAGGTACTGGTCGATGGCCGGCGCAGCAACTCGGGGCAGATCACCGTGGCCTATCTGTCTACCATCGCCGCCGATGTCGGCGCTGAGGTCGTGCCCGACGCCCAGGCACCGACGCCAGTGGTCGTGCGCCACTGGTTCAACCCGAATCTGGTCTACCGCTGGTTCATCGTGCCCGGCCTCACGGGCATCCTGGCGCTGTTCAGCGCGCTGCTCATCACCTCGCTGTCGATTGCACGCGAACGCGAGCTTGGCACCTTCGACCAATTGCTGGTGTCGCCCACTTCAACGCCGGAAATCATCATTTCCAAATCACTGCCGGCACTCGCAATTGGCACCGTGCTGGGCCTGTTCATGATCAGCGCAGGCGTATTCCTGTTCGGCATCCCGTTTACTGGCTCGTTTGCACTTCTGCTCGCCAGCCTGGTGCTGTTCATCCTGTCGGTGGTCGGCATCGGCCTGATGATTTCCGCGGTCAGCATGACCCAGCAGCAGGCCATCCTGGGTGCGTTCGCCATCGGCGTGCCGGCGGTGCTGATGTCCGGCTTTGCGACGCCTGTGGAAAACATGCCTGTCGTCCTGCAATGGCTGGCCCAGGCCATTCCGCTAACCCACTTCCTCATCATCGTCGAAGGCAGCTTTCTCAAGGCTATGCCGCCCGGTGACATTCTCGCCAGCCTGTGGCCGCTGGCGGTCATCGCCCTTGCCACGCTGACGATGGCCACCGTATTCGTCCGAGGACGCCTGCAATGAAATCCAAGACCCGCACTCCCTTTCTTCGCGCAACCGTCACCGGCCTGACCCCAGGGCGCGTGCGTCCGCTCGCGCTGGCCCTGTCCTGCGTGCTGCTGACTGCCTGTGCGACCGTGGGCCCCGACTACCGCGAGCCGCCGCCGGTCGACGTCGGCAGCGGCTGGACCTTGCCGTTGGCAAGCGAATCCCAGTCCGCAGACTTGAGCCACTGGTGGTCTGCACTGGACGATCCGATCCTCGACCGCCTGATGGCCACGGCGCTGGCACAGAACCTGGATCTGCGCCAGGCTGCGGCACGCATCGATGAGGCACGCGCCCTGCGCGATCGCGTGGCCGGCGAGGCATTGCCCACCGTCGGCGCTGGCACGAGCGTCAACCGGCGCCGTCAAAGCGAGAACGGCCCCTTGCCCATCGGCTCCATCCCCGGTCTTGACGCCACGCAGACCATCTACGATGCGGGCTTCGACGCGGCCTGGGAAGCCGATTTGTTTGGGGCCAAGCGGCGCGCCATGGAAGGCGCCAGCGCCCGCCTGGAGGCGACCGAAGCCGAGGCACAGGGCGTACGCATGCGCATCGTGGCCGAGGTCGCGCGCACCTGGTTCACCGCCGCCGGCGCCCGCTACGAGTTGCACACACAACAGGCCACGCTAGATACGCTGCAGCAGACCTTGGAATTGGTGCGCCTGCGGCATGCGCTGGGCGACGCGTCGGCCGCCGACGTGGAGGCGGCGTACGCCCAATGGACAGCAGCCAACGCGCTTATCCCGGATATCCAGGCGCGCCAGCGCGCCGCGGTGCTCAGCCTGGGCGTGCTGCTGGGCGCACCGCCGGAGCGGGAGCTGGCACTGCTTGATGGCCCCTTGACGCCGAGCACGCTGCGGGCGCTGCCGGTGGGCGAGCGCGCAGATATGCTGCGCCGACGCCCTGACGTGCTGGCTGCGGAACGTCGCCTGGCAGCGAGTTCCGCCGACATCGGCGTGGCCACAGCCGAGTTGTTCCCCAAACTCTCCATCGGTGTCGGCGGCGGGTTCCAGGCGCTCAGTACGGGCAATTGGTTCGATGCATCCAGCTCGCGTTTTTCCATCCTGCCGCTGATTTCCTGGCGCCTGTTCGACGGTGGCCGCGTGCGAGCCGAAATTCGGGCACGCGAGGCAGCCGAGCGGCAGGCTGCGCTGGCCTACGAGCAGGCGGTGCTGGCGGCGCTGGGCGATGCCGAGCGCGCGCTGGGCGACTATCACGGCGGGCTGGACACACTGGAGCGCCGCGGCATGGCACTGGATGCCACGCGCGTGAGCTACGGCCACGCCAAGGCCCGCTACGCCGCGGGCGACATCGCCCTGGTCGAACTGCTGGCAGCCCAGCGCAGCCTGCACGAGGCGGAAACCGCAGCCGCGCGGGCGCATACCAACGCCGCCGTGCAATTGGTGGCGCTGTACAAGGCCCTTGGTGGTGGCTGGGACGTATCCACGACGGCATCGACCGCAACCCATCCGCTGCGGGGCGCTGCCGCCCCCGTCGCGTTTTCAAGCCGCTGATTCAACACAAGGAGACCGTCATGCAAATCAACGTTGGAAATCTCGACCGCATTGTGCGCATCGTCATCGGACTGATTTTGCTCAGTCTCCCATTGTGGCTGGACTCATCCTGGCGTTGGCTGGGACTCATTGGAATCATGCCACTCCTCACCGGCCTGGCAGGCCGCTGTCCTGGCTATCGCCTGCTCGGCCTCAGCACTTGCCCGATGCGAAAACCCGAGTGAACGCCCTATGAAACTCAGTTTTTTGGGCGCAGCCCGAGAAGTCACCGGATCGTGCTTTCTGGTCGAAGCGGCTAATGTCCGCTTCCTGGTCGATTGCGGCATGGTTCAAGGTGGGCGTATAGCAGCAGCACGCAACCACGAGCCGTTCGCGTTCGACCCGGCGTCCATTGACTTCGTCCTGCTGACCCACGCCCACATCGACCACAGCGGGCTATTGCCCAAACTCACGCGCGCCGGGTTCAAGGGGCCCATCTACGCCACGCCAGCGACGGTTGATCTGCTCGGGGTGATGCTGCCCGATAGCGCTCACATCCAGGAAAGCGATGCCAAGCGGGTTGCCAAGCGGCTCAAAGAAAAGACCGTGCCGCCACCCCTGTATACCCTGCAGGATGCACACGAATGCCTGCAGCAAGTACGAGGTATCGAATACGACCGGGAGTTCGCACCCCGCGTCGGAGTGCGCGCCCGCTTTCGTGATGCCGGACACATCCTTGGTTCGGCCATCGTGGAAGTGTGGATTACCGAGTACGGTTACCCCACGAAGATCGTGTTCAGCGGCGATCTGGGTCAGCCGGGACGCCCCATCCTGCGCGACCCGACACCCATTGAGGAAGCCGACATCCTCGTCATCGAGTCCACCTACGGTGACCGCCGGCACAAGGATTTTTCGGCGACCGAAGCGGACATGATCGGCATCGTCGAGAAAACCCTGTTCGAGCGCGGCGGCAATGTCATCGTTCCGGCCTTTGCGGTCGGCCGAACCCAGGAGGTGCTCTACCACCTACATCGTCTCACCTGCGAAGGGCGTCTGCAGCGTCCAATGGTGTTTGTCGATTCGCCGATGGCCACCGAGGCCACACGCATCACGCGCGAGCATCTCGAATTGTTCGACGAACAGGCGAAGCGGTTGGCCGGCTGGCACGCGCGCGGCGAGAACCTCCCATACCTGAGTTTCACAGCGAGCGCTGAGGAGTCCATGGCGCTGAACCGGATCCGCTCCGGAGCCATCATCATTTCTGCCAGCGGCATGTGCGATGCGGGACGCATCCGGCACCACCTGCGGCACAACTTGCCACGCCGCGAATGCAGCATCTTGTTTCCCGGTTTCCAGGCGCAGGGGACGCTTGGCCGGCGCCTGATCGAGGGGGCCGAACGCGTGCGCATCTTCGGTGAGGACATTCCGGTACGTGCTGCGATCCACAGCGTGGATGGCCTCTCGGCGCATGCCGACCAAAAGGCGTTGCTGGATTGGGCTCGGGGTTTTATTCACCCCCCGGCGCAAACCTTCGTGGTGCATGGGGAACTGTCCGCCGCCCAGACCTTCGCCGAACTCTTGCAACAGCAACTCGGCTGGCAGGTCACGGTGCCTGAGTATGGTCATGCGCTGCGCTGGCCGGACTTTCTGGCGCACGAGTGATGAAGCCCGCCGAAGATCTCGATGAACGCCTGCGCGCCATCCGCGAGTCGCCAACGTACCGTCTTGCGTACGAAGACATCGAGCTGCTTGGCCAGGAAGAACTGCGGCCGCTGCGACTGCAGCTCGAACTGCTCAAGCCTGACCGCATCCTGCACGAGCAAGGCATTCGCTCGACGGTAGTGGTCTTCGGCAGCGCACGCGTGAGCGATGCCGAGACGGCAGAAGCCCGTCTTGGCGCGCTGGAGCGTCAGGCGCGCGTCACTCCGGAGGATGTCGGGCTGAGGCAAGAGCTTGCCCGAGCCAATCGCCGGGTCGAACAGGCACGTCACTACGAGCAAGCGAGGCGTTTCTCGGGCCTTATTTCGGCGCGTTTCCAGCAGCAAAACCGCCGTGATTTCGTCGTCGTCACCGGGGGTGGGCCCGGCATCATGGAGGCCGCCAACCGCGGTGCTTTCGAGGTCGGCGCACGTTCGATTGGCCTCAACATCACGCTGCCCCACGAACAGGCACCCAACCCCTACATGTGCCCAAATTTGGCGTTCCGATTCCACTATTTCGCGCTGCGCAAGATGCACTTCTTGTTGCACGCCAAGGGCTTGGTGGCCTTCCCCGGTGGCTATGGAACGCTCGATGAGCTGTTCGAGGTGCTCACCTTGATCCAGACCGGAAAGATGCAGCGTATTCCGGTGGGGCTGGTCGGCCGTGCATTCTGGCGTCGCGTAGTTGATTTCGATCTTCTGCTCGACGAAGGCTATGTCTCTCCATCCGATCTCGACTTGTTCACCTGCGTAGACGAAGCCGAGGAAATCGTTAGTGCTCTCGAACGCTTTTACGTCAACAGGGCAGCAGGCGATGGGGCGACATGATCGGCGTCGACGGGTATTGCCGGAGCCTGTGCGGCACCAAGGTGCGGCAGCCGATGCAGTGCGTCATCTTGTTGATTGCGGGTGCATTGTTCAGCCCGATTTCTGCTTTTGGTTCCGAAGTCTCACTCTCTGCAAATCCTCCCTCCTGCTCGCCAGAGCAATCCCTGCGCTGGCGGGGCGGCACCCTGCGTCTGGAGAACGATTTGTTCACCGGCTCCGATCGCAACTACACCAACGGTGTCGCGCTAACAGCAGTCTCACGTGATCTGCAAGGCGGGCTCCGTCCGGAGTGCCTGCCTCAGCCGATTGGTTTGTACGCCCGCTTCATCGGCTGGGCTGATCCCGGGTTCTGGCGCGATTCCGGCGCCCAGACATCGTCGCAAAACCTCGTCGTGCGCTTTGGCCAGTCCATGTACACGCCCGAGAACAAGACGCGCACCGACGTGATTCCAGATGACCGACCGTACGCTGGTTTGCTCTACCTGGGTTTGGCGTGGAATCGCCGCATCCACCCACAAGCCGCCAGCTACGAAATGCTTGACGTGCGTGAGCTGACCCTGGGCGTGATCGGCCCCTGGTCGCTGGCCGAGCAATCTCAGGATCTGGTGCATCGGGCACGCGGCATTGAGCGATTTCGCGGCTGGGACAACCAGTTGCGCAACGAGCCGGCATTTCAGATGGCCATGGAACGCAAGTTCAAGCCGTACACGGAGGGTGCGGTCCGCCCTGGATGGGGCAGCGACGTGATCGGCAGCTATGCCCTGCGGGTCGGAAACATCGAAACCGCCGCCAGTACCGGCGTGGAGTTTCGCGCGGGCTGGAACATACCGAACGACTTCGGCAGCTATCCGATCCGCCCTGGCGCGGAGAACCGCCCGCCCTCTGGTGTTGCCGATCTGCGCACGACAACGCCGCAATCGGTCCTGGCGCCCAAACCTGGGGCACATGTCTTCCTGAACCTGGAGGGTAAAGCCGTCGCCTGGGACTTCTCACTCGACGGAAACATGTTCCGGAATAGCCACCATGTCAGCCGGCGGCCTTGGGTCGCGCAAGCAGCTCTCGGCATCAGCAGCCAATGGGTCGTTGCTGGACGTGGCGTGCGGCTTGCCGTGATGCGCGTTTGGAGAACCCGCGAGTTCGACCAGCAGGCGGGCTATCACGCATTCGGATCGATCGCGCTGAGCTTGGAATTTTGAGGACACCTGCAACCATTCGTTAGACCCAAAGCATTCGTCACAACATCAATGGAGAAATTCGTGAACCAGCCCTTGAAACCCAGATCGTTCTTCACAGTCTCGCTGTCCGTGCTCTTGGCAACCTTCGCCACGGCACTCGGTGCGCAGTCCGCAGAGGCGGCAAAGCCAATGGCGCTTCGTACCATAATGGAAAGACTCGGGCGCGACATGCAAGTCGTCACGGGCGCGATCTCCAAAGAAGACTGGCCACTGGTCGCCGAGCTAGCACCACGAATCGCCAAGCATGCCGAGCCGCCCATGTCGGAAAAGATGCGCATCCTTGCCTGGCTTGGGGCAGACGCTGGAAAGTTTCGGGGTCTTGATGGACAGGTGCATGACGCCGCGACCGCCATGGGCGAGGCCGCAAAGCGGAGTGACGGCCAAGCAGTCATCGCGGCTTTCTCCAAGACCCAGCAAAGCTGCCTAGCCTGCCACCAGAGTTACCGTCGCTCGTTCGTGGAAAAGTTCTATGGAAGTCGCTAGCAGGGGATGGCTACACCTGCTGACGGAAGACTAGCCCCTATCCAATCGATATACCTCGACGAGTTCCAGGTTCCCAAGAAGCCACCCGTTCAGCGATCACGGGTTCCTGCTTCACCCGCCGCAGCACTCGTTGGATCTGACGTGCATGACTCCCGCATGCATGTGGGTCACACGGCACCATCGGATAACGCAGCACCTCGTCCAGTGAGATACGTTTGTGCTTGAGCAGCGGATGCCATGCCGGCACCGCGACCATGAGGGGGTCGCTCCAAAGCACCTTAGCCACGATGCCGTCACCCACTTCACCAGACTGGGCCCTAGGTCATACAGATCGTCATGCAGCCCCTTGATTTGCTGCGACAGTGGCACCTCGAACAGGCGCAACTCGACTTCGGGCTCCTCCTGCCGGCATAGCGCCAGCAAGGTCGGCAAGCGCGACGGGGTGATGCCATCGGACAGCGCAATGCGTTGCTGACCGTGAAAGCCGTTGGCCGCTGCCCTCACGCTGTCGCGGGCTTGCTGCAAGGCAGTGAAGATGCGCGGCACATGTTCCAGGAATTGCTTGTCCGCCCGCGTCAGCCGCTTGCTGCGGCTGCTCCGGTCGCAGTGCTTCAGCAGCGCGGTTACAGGTGGCGATCTCGAAGTCGCCGAACATGCCCATCGACAGTTCATCCGGCGCGATGCCCGCTGGCGCGAGCTTCAGACGCCGCGCCGCCGCCCGTGTCGACAGACCAAATCGCTCGCCCTCGGGGAGTGACGTAAGACGCCGCGACTGTCTTCCTCGGGTCGCTGCGGCCACAGAAGACTAGCCGAGGCGCGCTGGCGCGAGTGCTCTAGCCATCCGCCATGACCGCCGCCCGCGCTCAAGCAGCGTTGCAATAACTCCGGACACCATTGCCCGCGTGCTGTGAGCCGGCGACGGCAGGCGCTGCAAGACATGCCGGTCTCTTCTCCGCACGCATGCGGCTCCCTACGATCATAAGGACTGGTCACGTCACGAAGGACTGCGCATGAACTTACGTCATCTTCGCTGCTTCATTGCTGTAGCCGAGGAACTGCACTTCGGTCGAGCCGCTCGGCGGCTGCACATAGAACAATCTCCCCTATCACGCACGATCCGCAAGCTGGAGACAACTCTAGGCGTGACGTTGCTCAGTCGCACGCCGCGTGGCGCAACCCTGACCTGGGCAGGGCGAGTCTTCTTGGAGGACGCCCGCCGCGTCATGTTGAGCGTTGAGCAGGCAGTGGCCAGAGCGAAGGCTGCTGCCTCCGGTTTTCAGGGCACTTTGCGCATCGCGCTGTCGAGAGACATAGGGCGGGCGAGGCTATCAGCACTGCTTGCGCTGTGCCGCGAAGAGTCGCCGCAGGTAAACATCCGGCTCTCCGAAGTACCGCTGACCGAACTCGTGCAGGGGCTGAACGCGGATCTGTTCGACGCCGGCTTTGCAATGGTCGATGAAGTGGAGGCCGGGATCATTGCTCAGCCGTTGTGGGCCGACCCCTTGGTAGTGCTCCTGCCCGCACGGCACCCGCTTGTAGCCTTCAAGGAAGTGCCGTTGCAGGAAGTGGTGAGCTATCCGCTGGTACTTTGTGATCCACGGGCATGCCAAGGTTGCGGTCGGCAGAGCGAACGACTGTTCCGCTCTGTCGATGTCCAACCGATTGTGGCCGAGTACGCCGCTTCTCACGGGCTGATGCTGACGTTGGTGGCCGCAGGGTACGGGCTAGGTTTTTCCACTGCCGCGCACTTGGCAACTTGCCAGCCGGCGGATGTTGTTGTCCGCCCGTTGGCCGATCAGAGCGCATCGATAACCACCTATCTGTTACGAACCGAGGGTGGTATGACGGAGCCGTTGCAGCGGTTCATCGAACGCGCCGAACGTGTATGCCATCAGGACGCAAGCACATCACGCGCGATCTGACGCAGATCTATCGAAAGGTGCGCGGCTAGTTTTCTCGGATTGCGCGATTCATCTTTGGTCTTGCGGCTGACCCGATCTGCATGGCTCATGCGCTGTACTGATGCCAGTTTCGACGCAATTGCTGCGCCCTTCCGTCCTCCGGCACTCGCCTGCGGGCTCGCCGCCGCGGTCATTTCACTGACGCGGAACGCATGAGCTTTTGCTGGTTGCAAACCGGCTCATCCTGTTGACGCATTGGCACTTTACGCCGTTGGAATTCCTACGGAAAACTTTGGCCAGGTTTCGGGTAAAGCGCGGCACCCATGCTTGACTCCAGGGGAGCGCGACCACCAAGCCGCGTGCCGGTCCAAAGGCAAAGCGCCCGCATCATGGTTGAGGAGTTTCAAGCGTAGCAAGATGTAGTTCGCCCTTAGCCGGCCGTCAGCGCCGATGCAACGCTTCCTTCCACGATCCCGGCCGGTCCTGCGCTTCATCCGGATTTCTGGGCAATCGCCTCGCCCACTTGGGCGGTGCGCGTCTGCCAGAGTTCGATCCGACGATGGGACGCACGCGACATGGAGAAATCGAGTTGCCTTGCCTTTGGCGCCAGGATCTACTACCGCCCGATCGAGGCGGCCGTCCGTTGGGCGGGACTGTTGCGCTTTGAGCCGCGGATTCTGGAAACGCTCGGGCCACGTGCCATGCCTGAGCCGAACGACTTTCCGCGCTGGCCCTTGCTGCGCCTTTTCTCCGAGCGCATCTTCGACGCATTGGCACACGATGAGCTTTCTTACGGCAAGGCAGGCATGGCGCAGGAACCTCAGCGCCCCGCACTCGACGATCCTGCGTTGATCGTGCGCCACGTCGACCTGAAGGCGTGGATGTCGCATTACTACCCCGGTGAGCGGCCTCCATTCCTGTTCGACGGCATCGAGCGCGAACTGCATCCTTCGGTGAGCGTCGCCATGCTGAACGTGTTGCTGGCCGATCGCGAGGCCGCCAAGCTGCAGCTTGCCGAACTCGCACAACTACATGCGGCGCTGAAGGCACAGCACGAAGCGTTGGCGAAGGAGCATGCCAGTAGCATTCGTGAGGGCGATGCGAGTGAACCGGGCCTGCGCAGCGAATCGACTTACCTGAACATCATTGGCGGCCTGCTGACATTGCTGTTGGGCAAGTCCCCCGCGGGCTCTGCCTACTCGTCCTTCCGCAACATGGATGCGGTGATCAGTGCGCTACTGGCCCACCATGAAGGGCGGCCCGGCATCAGCGAGCGAACGCTGTGGAGCAAGCTGGCACAGGCGCGTCGCCACCTGGAGGCATCGCGCTGAGCCTGTAACAGCAGACTGCAATTGCAGTTGCGTGTTCTGCAGTTGCAGTGAATCTCGCAGCAGCAGCATATGGAATGCGAGGCACTTTCTGAACAACGCCATCGAGCGTCAAGGAGTGCCTCTCATGTCTTCGCAGACCATCGCGCCGGCCTTGCCGCCCGAGCACCGCGTCCTGCGCCGCGCCGAGGTCGAAGCCAAGACCGGCTTCAAGCGCGCGCACATCTACAGCCTCATGAAGGAAGGCAAGTTCCCCAAGGCGCTGCGCCTGGGCGTGCGCGCGGTGGGCTGGGACTCGGTGGAGATCGAACAGTGGATCGCCGATCGCCTCAAAGAACGCGCCTGACGCTTCTTCTCGGTTCATGCCATTCGACGAGGAGAAGCCCATGCAGGTGGTGTCCATCATTTCGACCAAGGGCGGCGTGGGCAAGACCACGACGGCGGCCAACCTGGGCGGCTTCATCGCCGATGCCGGGCTGCGCGTGCTGCTGCTGGACCTGGACGTGCAGCCCACGCTGTCGAGCTACTTCACGCTGGACGTTCGCGCGCCCGGCGGCATCTACCAGATGCTGGCCTTCAACGAGCGGCGCATCGAGCAACTGGTGTCGCGTACCGTGATCGCGGGCCTGGACCTGGTGCTCTCCAACGACGACCGCGGCGAACTGAACACGCTGCTGCTGCACGCTCCGGATGGGCGCCTGCGACTGCGCCATCTGCTTCCCGTCTTCCGCACGCACTACGACTTGCTGCTGATCGACACCCAGGGCGCGCGCAGCGTGCTGCTGGAGATGGCGGTGCTGGCGTCCGACCTGGCGCTGTCGCCGGTGACGCCGGAAATCCTCGCGGCGCGCGAGCTGCGGCGCGGCACGCTGCAACTGATCGAGGACATCGCGCCGTATCGGCACCTGGGCATCGAGCCGCCGCCGCTGCGTCTGCTCATCAACCGTGTACATCCTGTGTCGTCGAATGCGCGGCTGGTCCAGCAGGCGCTGCGACAGGTGTTTCAGGAACAGGCCGGCGTGCAGGTGCTGGGCACCGACGTACCGGCCATCGAAGCCTATCCGCGCGCTGCGACACGAGGATTGCCGGTGCACCGGGTGGAGCGCCGGCAGCCGGCTGGGCGCACGGCGCCCGCGGCGTTGGAGACCATGCGCACGCTGGCCGGCGAGCTGTTCCCCGTGTGGCGGGAGCGCTTCGCGCTGGTCACCGGTCGGGCCGATGCGGGAGGGGCCGGCCATGGCGAGCGCGCATGAACTGGCGCGCGGCCGCGAACGGCTGCGCGCGCTGATCGAGTTCGCGCTGGGCGAAGGCTGGCGCGTGGTTCGCACGTCCGGCGGGCACCTGGAATTCACGAAGCAAGGCTGCGCGTCGATCTACACCAGCTCGACGGCGAGCGACCACCGTGCCGACCGCAATGCCCGCGCACAGCTTCGCCGCGCCGACCGGCAAGCGCAGGAGAATGGCCGTGGCTGAGCTGACGCCGCAGGACATGGCTGCCAAGCTGCTGGCCACCGGCTTCGAGCGCAGCGGCCCTTCGGCCGCGACCTTGAGCGACCCCATCGCCGACACGCCGATGGTGGTGACGCTGGACCAGTTGCGGCCCTACGACCACGACCCACGCGTGACGCGCAACCCGGCCTATGCGGAGATCAAGGCGTCCATCCGTGAACGTGGGCTGGACGCGCCCCCCGCGATCACGCGCAGGCCGGGCGAGGCGCACTACATCATTCGCAACGGCGGCAACACGCGGCTGGCGATCCTGCGCGAGTTGTGGAGCGAGACCAAGGAGGAACGCTTCTTCCGCATTGCGTGCCTGTTCCGCCCGTGGCCGGCGCGCGGCGAAATCGTGGCGCTGACCGGGCATCTGGCCGAGAACGAGCTGCGCGGCGGCCTGACCTTCATCGAGCGGGCCTTGGGCATCGAGAAGGCGCGCGAGTTCTACGAGCAGGAAAGCGGCCAGGCGCTGTCGCAAAGCGAACTCGCGCGGCGACTGACGGCCGACGGCTATCCGGTGCCGCAGTCACACATCAGCCGCATGAACGATGCGGTGCGCTATCTGCTGCCGGCGATCCCGACGCTGTTGTACGGCGGATTGGGCCGGCATCAGGTGGACCGGCTCGCAGTGCTGCGCAAGGCGTGCGAGCGCACCTGGGAGCGGCGTGCGCTGGGCCGGCCGCTGACCGTGGACTTCGCTTCGCTGTTTCAGGATGTGCTGTCGCAGTTCGACACGCAGCCGGAGGGCTTCTCGCCCCAGCGCGTGCAGGACGAACTGGTGGGTCAGATGGCCGAGCTGCTGGAAGCGGACTACGACACGCTGGCATTGGAGGTCGATGACAGCGAAAGCCGTCAGCGAGTATTGACCAGCGAGCCGGCCGCGCCGAACCCGGCAACGCCTGTCGCACCTGCGGCGCCAGCCATCACGCCGCAACTGTCGCCCGCGGCGCCAACGCCACGGGACACCTCGCCCGTCGCGCCACCGGCAGAGACACCCTCGGCACCACCTGCCGCTGCACCAAACGCCCGGGACGGGCAGCGCGACGAGCGCCTGCAGGGGCACATCGTGACGCCGGCCCCAACCACCGAGCGCCTGCAGTCCATCCAGAGGATGGTCGCGGATCAGCTCGGCGACAAGCTACCCGACTTCGAGGCCGACGCGCTGCGTGCGATCCCGGTGCAGGTTGGCGGGCTCTTTCCCATCTCGGATGTCTGGTACATCGAGCCGGGCCTGGACGTGCCGGATCGCCTGCGCGTGCATATCGCGCAGTTCGCTCGCGAGATCGCGGGGGAAGCGGCGGTGGGCGACCACATCGAAGCCAGCGATGGCGGCATCGGCTTCGTCTGCGTGACGCCGGCCGTGGGCCAGGCGAAGGCGCTCCCGGCGTTCGCGCGTGCGATGCTGACCCTGCTGCACGCGCTGAGCACCGCGCCGGCACCCGCGACCGGGCTGGACAGCGCGCGGCTGGCCGATGACCTTGGGCCGCTGCTGCATGGTCACGGCGGCTTGGTCACGCGCCTGAGCGATGCCGGGCTGGTAAAGCTGTTCCGTCTGCTGCGCCTGGCGCGCCGGCTGCTGGATCTGGAAGCCGGCGTAGCGAGCCAGGATTCCTGAGCGCAGGAGGCTCCCGTATGTCGGCACCGCACCCGCTCAACCAGGCCGTGATCGCCCAGGCCCTGCATGACCTGCGCAACGGCCAGTTGCGCCGCTGCAAGGCCATGGGCTTCGGTGAGGAGGAGCTGGATGCGCTGAAGCACCCAGAACTCGTGAGCATGCTGGTGAATGCCACGGTGTCGTGGTGTTCGGTGTCGGTGAACCGGGAAGTGTTGAAGCGGCTGCTGAGCCAGGTGCACGACGTGGAGCGGGAGATCGCCACGGTAGACCGCATGCTGCGCCTGGGGGCGAGCACGGAGATGGTCAGCAAGTTCTACGGCCTCACGCATCAGGAAGTGGCGCTGCGCCGCGACATCCTCGGGCTGCCCAAGCGTAAGGGTCGGCATCCGGTGCTCGACGAGGCGCAGGACGTGGCCCTGTGGGAACGCTGGAAGGCCGGCGTCTCCGAGCGCCATATCGCCCTGACCGACGACATGGCGATGCTGGAGCTGACCATGGATCTGGCCGAGGCCATGACTCTGCCCATGTCGGTGCTCTGGTCGGCGATACGGAACTGGATCGACCAGGGGCTGGTGTAGGCCATGAGCACGGGTGGCGTACCACGGCGCGAAGGCCCCGTTGCGCTGTCCGCGCTCTTCGACGAGGCCCTGCAGCACCTGCAGCCGGCGCAGGGAACGGCGCCGGCCGCCGACGGTTTCCTCTACAGCGGCAACCGCCATGAGAGCGTGCCGCGCAGGCTGTTCCTCGACCGGCGCCTGACGCCGCTGGAGCGCAACGCCTGGCAGGTGTTCCGCCTGCAGCTCAACGACGACGGCGTGACCGCATTTCCCACCTACGACCAATTGCGCCCCTACCTGGCCTCGATGCCCTGCGCGGCGCAGGCATCGCACGAGACCGTGGCGCGCGCCCTGACGCTGCTGCGGCTGACGCGCTGGCTGAGCCTGGTGCGACGACGGCGCGACCCCAAGACCGGCCGCATCCAAGGCAACCTCTACGTGCTGCACGACGAACCGCTGTCGCCCTTCGAGGCGATGCAGCTCGATGCCGACTACCTCGGCCTGGTCAGCCAGGCGCTGACCCATGCCGCCAAGGCGGTGCAGATCGTGGGCATGAACACGCTCAAGGAAATTGCCGAAGACCCGCTGCTCAGCGGCCGCACGCTACCGACCCGCCTGCAGGTGCTGGCGCAGCGCATGACACGCCACGGCTTGGCGGCGGAGAGTTATCCACAGGAGGTCGCCGACTACGATTCCGAAGAAGGCCGAAATGCCTTTCTTCGGAATGCTGCGCGCCCGTCTTCGGAATCCGAAGCAGGGCCGGAACCCGCGCCGGACGGCTCTGTTGGGATTCCGAAGGAGGACCGTACAGTACGTAATGATCGTATAAATGAAGCACGTACAGTACCGTGCGCGAGGGCCTTGCAGAACCTGCGGCTGCCCGAGCGCTTCCTGCGCCTGAAGGACGAGCAGCAGGCGGGTGCGCTTGTGGCGCTGCAACAGGTGGACGAGGCGCAGCGCCAGGCGGTGCTCGACGAGTGGGCGGCGCGCTGTGGCGGCAGCACGGTGCGCAATCCGCCCGGCTACCTGTTCGGCATCATCCAGAAGGCGATCCGCGGAGAATTCCGTGCCTGGGCCGGGCAAGGCGATGCCCGCGCCATGTCCGGTCCGGCATCCGCTGTGTCAAAGGCCGCCGGTCCGGAGGTGGCACAGGCTCACATCACGCGCCTGCGCTCGCTGCTGGAGCGGCCATGAAGGCGGCACATTGCGCCATCCCCAAGGGATGGTTGCAACAGGAAGCCTTCCGATCAATACGGACCGGGCAAGGAAAAGCCTGCCGGACGCTTGCTGGCGTATTCATTTTTGCGTATGTTGAATACAACAACGGCAACAGGAGCCAGACATGCCCCGGACAACGACCACGACCATGACGGTTCGCCTCAGCGGACCGCTCAGCGATTTCGTCGCCGCCAACGTGGGCGAGCATGGCGACTACGAGAACGTCAGCGAATACATGCGCGACCTGGTCCGCCGCGACAAGGAACGCAAGGAGCAGGAAGCCTTCGACCGGCTGAAGGCCGAGCTAGCCCATGCCTTTGGCGCCCCGGAAACTTCGTATCGTCCCCTGACCGCCGCCGACGTGACCGCGCGCAACCAGGGCTGACGGTTGTGGCCAAGGTCCTGGTCCAGGAGGCGGCGTCCTGGCGGCTCGACGAGATCTACCGCTACACGCGCGATCGCTGGGGCACCGAGCAGGCCGATCGCTACATCGCCGGGCTGTTCGAGGCCTTCGACGGCATCGACACGCACCGGACATCGTCCAGGCCCGTCCCGGCCGAGTTCGGCATCGAAGGCTACTTCTTCCGCTACGAACGGCACTTCGTCTACTGGCGCCGGCTCTCGAATGGCGACATCGGCATCGTGACCATCCTGCACGAGCGGATGCACCAGATCGACCGATTCCGGGACGATTTCGGTTCATGACCGGACAGACCGACGGCGATCTCCTGGACCGCCAGCGCGAAGTCCAGCGCGTGCTCGGCCGTTGCATGCTCCGCCTCCAGCAATACGAGCGCCTGATCAAGACCATCGTGGCCCACCACGACCTTACGGGACCGGCCCACGCACTGGCGTCGACCCGCGCGGCGCGCATCGCCGATGCCGCAGGCAAGACGCTCGGCACCCTGGTCGGGCGGCTCTTGGGATCGTATGCCGTCATCGACGGAACCGACACATCCGCCGATTCGTTAGGCAACGCCCCGAAGACCTCATCTCGTTCAGCATGCGGATCCACCTGAGCCTGTCCGCGGAAGACTACGCCCAGACCCAGGACGGCCTGAGGGAATTGGTGTCGCTGCGCAACAATCTGGTGCACCACTTCATCGACCAGCACGACCTGTGGACTTTGGGCGGATGTCGTGAAGCGCACAAGGCGCTGGCCGCCGCCTACGCTCGCATCGACCAGCACTTCGAGCGCCTCCGGGGCTGGGCCGAACACATGGACCAGGCCAGGCGCCTGGCGGCAGAGTTTGTTCAGCCCGATACCTTCCGTGACCTGGTGATCCATGACATCGCCCCGGCTGACTCGGTGGATTGGCCGGCGGCAGGCATCGTCCGCGCCCTGCGCGAGGCCTCGGTCGAACTGGCCGTGGAAGGCTGGACACCCGTTGCCAGCGCAGGACGATGGATCACACAACGGTATCCCGAGCAGCAGCCTGCCAGGTACGGCTGTGCCGGTTGGCGGCAGGTGCTTGCACGAGTCGCGCCTGTTCGAACCGCGCCTGTTCGAACTGAGCTACCGTGACGTGGACGGGCAGCGTGCCGCCTGGTACAGGGCTCGCGCCCACTGTCGAAGTCGTGGTGCCGCATCGGCGGCTTTCCCCGTCCTGCTGTCATCTCATCAGGCTATCCCTATCCCCAGGGGATAGCCGGTACAGCCAGCCTTCCGGCAGCGAACAAACCGGGCGCACGCCGATTGCGGTTTGTTGACTTACGGCCTTCCGACCGATGCCGATGCTGGCGACTCGCCCCTTCACCGCGAGTCGCTCCCATGGCCAACGAACGCACAGAACCCCTGCAACTGAATCTCGGATCGCTGCGCAGCGCGATGTCGCTGACGCTGCACACGCACCACGCCTCGCGCATCTGGCACGGCCGTGCGCCGACCGAGGGGCGCCCCGGTATCATCGGACTCAACGGCTTCATCAGTGCGATGAACAGGATGAAGCGCGGCGCCGAGCAGGACGACCCGTACTCGGACTGGTGGATGTTGCGGATCGAGGACAAGCTCGCCGACACAAAGGCTCGCCTGCAAGAACTTCGCGAACAGGTGGACCAGGCCCTGGCCGATGTGCCAGCGGCGCTGTCCCTGGGCGAGAACATGAACGTGCAGCCGGTGAAGCTGCCGCTGTTCGTGAACGCCCAGCTCGGCTTCATGGCGGTGTATCTGCTGGCCGACTACGACGACCTGGCACGCAAACTCATCCTGGCGCACCACACGGCGCTGATCGATCGCAGCACCTTGGAGCGCTGGCTCAATGATGGTGCGCACGCGCTGCGCAGCCTGTTCTCGCTGGCCCAGCAGTACCGCTACTCGGGCACCACGCGCGACGACTTCGCGGCGAAGAACGCGGCGGCGCGAGCGGCGCTGGAGAAGTTCGGCGAGTTGCCGCAGGACGTGCTGGAAGGCACGCGCCGCTCGCGCTTCGCGCCACCCATCGCGCGGCGGTCGAACAAGCCCGGCACGCCGCCTGCTGAGCCTGCCATCGTGCCCGATGCGCAGGCTCCCACGGGTGGCGCAGCCGATGGTGCCGCGGGCGATGAGGGTGCTGGCGCATGACAGCATCGCCCCCTATCAGCCACTCCACGCGCTTCGTGGCGCTGGAACAGGCGGACTTCCAGCGGCTGGAACATGCAGGCTACCTAAAAGGCCTTTTACAGCCTTTTAAGGGTAAGGGGAGTCTGGAGACCTGGGCCAGCCAGTGCGCAGCGCTGCGCGACGACGTGATTGGCCTGGCGCAGCGGCGCGTGCTGCCCCAGGCGCGCGCCTATCCATTCAGTCTGCTCGACGTGCAACTGGCCCAGCAGGCCACTGGCGCAGGGACGACCTTCCTGCGCTGGCGCAACCTCGACCGTTCCTCCATGGGCGTGGCGTTGTGGGAGGCCCTGCTGGCCAACCCCGCGACGCCGGCCTCGCTGATCGACGAGCTGTACGCGATCGAACTGCAGCGCATCGTGCTGAACATGCAGATCAGCCTGACCCACAGCATCGCCCGCCAAGCCCTGGAATGCGCCAACAAGGCCGCGCAGGCCGAAGCGGCTTACCTGCGGCGCGTCCACGGGCATACCGCGTCCGTTCCACCCACCACCAAGGAGTCTCCATGAGCACGCACTTCGTCGGCGAGGGCAACATCGGTTCTGCGCCGGACTACCGCGAATTTCCGAACGGCAACGACGAGCCACGTCGGCTGCTTCGCCTGAACGTCTACTTCGACAATCCGATCCCGAAGAAGGACGGCGAGTACGAAGATCGCGGCGGCTTCTGGGCGCCCGTGGAGCTGTGGCACCGCGACGCCGAGCACTGGAAGACGCTATACCAGAAAGGCATGCGGGTGCTGGTCGAGGGCCGCACCGTGCGCGACGAATGGGAGGACGCCGACGAGAACGAGCGCGTGACGTTCAAGGTCGAGGCGCGGCGCGTGGGCATCCTGCCGTACCGCATCGAGTCGGTGGCGCTCAGCACCAAGCCGGCCGGCGGACAGTAATTCGCCCATCGCCGTTCCCCCGAGGGCGACTGTAGCAACCGTCATACGCCCACGATGCACCAGCGAGCTATCCCCAGGGGATAGCTCCAAGGTCGTCCACGGAGTTCCAGCCGCCCTCCCGAAACGACGCTCTTGCTGTGCCAGCTCCTACGATCTATGCACACCGCTGCGGCAACGAACCGCCTGCCGATCACAAAGCGGTGTCTGCATCAATCGACTTCCTTGCTGCCGGCATCTCCTGGCCCCGCCAAGCTGACGCCCATCCGATGAACCGCACATTTCCAAGGAGGCTTCATGCGCGTTTTCCTGTGCGAGAAGCCGTCCCAGGGCAAGGACATCGCCCGTGTGCTGGGTGCCGGTCAACGCGGCAACGGCTGCTACAGCGGCGCGGGTGTCGTCGTGACCTGGTGCATCGGTCATCTGGTGGAGGCGGTTCCGCCCGAAGGCTACGGCGAGCAATACAAGCGCTGGGCCATCGAGCAACTGCCCATTCTTCCTGAGCGTTGGCGTGTCGAGCCCAAGGCGGCGACCGCAGCGCAATTCAAGGTCGTGCAGCAGCTCGTCGCCAAGGCGGGCGAGCTGGTGATAGCGACCGACGCCGACCGCGAGGGCGAGATGATCGCCCGCGAGATCATCGACCTGTGCGGCTACCGCGGGCCGATTCAGCGCCTGTGGCTGTCGGCGCTCAACGATGCGTCGATCCGCAAAGCGCTGGGTGCGCTCAAGCCGTCCGCCGAGACGCTGCCGCTGTATTTCTCCGCACTCGCCCGATCGCGCGCCGACTGGCTGATCGGGATGAACTTGAGCCGCTTGTTCACACTGCTGGGGCGTCAGGCCGGCTATATGGGCGTGCTGTCGGTGGGGCGCGTGCAGACGCCGACGCTGAAGTTGGTCGTGGATCGTGATCGCGAGATCGCGCGATTCGTCTCCATGCCGTATTGGGCCGTGGATGTGCTGCTATCCCATGCCGGCCAATCCTTCACCGCGAGCTGGATACCGCCCGAAGGCAGCACGGATGCAGCGGGTCGCTGCCTTCAGCAGCCGGTGGCGCAGCAGGCTGCGGATCGCATTCGCGCGGCACGCGATGCGCAGGTCGTGTCGGTGGACACCGAGCGCGTGCGCGAGGCACCGCCGCTGCCATTCGATCTGGGCACCTTGCAGGAAGTGTGTTCGCGTCAGCTCGGCCTCGATGTGCAGGAGACGCTGGACATCGCGCAGGCGCTGTACGAGACGCACAAGGCGACGACCTATCCGCGCAGCGACTCGGGATATCTGCCCGAAAGCATGCTCGCGGAAGTGCTGGCGGTGCTCGATGCACTGCTCGCCACCGATCCCAGCCTGCGGCCCTTGATCGGCCAGCTCGACCGCAACCAGCGTTCGCGCGCCTGGAACGACGGCAAGGTGTCGGCTCACCACGGCATCATCCCGACGCTGGAGCCCGCCAACCTGTCGGCCATGAACGAGAAGGAACTGGCTGTCTACCGGCTGATCCGCGCCCATTACCTCGCGCAGTTCCTCCCGCACCATGAGTTCGACCGGACGGTGGCGCAGTTCTCGTGCGGCAGTCAGTCGCTGGCGGCCGTGGGCAAGCAGATCGCCGTCATCGGCTGGCGTGAGGTGCTGGCGACGCCGGGGCCGGACGATGCCGATGGCGAGGATGCGCAGCGCAGCCAGGTGCTGCCCGCCCTGCATGCGGGCCTGTCCTGCCCGGTCGGAAAGGTGGATCTCAAGGCGCTGAAGACGCTGCCGCCCAAACCCTACACGCAGGGCGAGCTGATCAAGGCCATGAAGACCGTCGCCAAGTTCGTGACCGACCCGCGCCTGAAACAGAAGCTGCGAGATACCACCGGCATCGGCACCGAGGCGACACGCGCCAACATCATCAACGGTCTGATCGGTCGCGGCTACCTGGTCAAGAAAGGCCGTGCCGTCCGCGCTTCCGATGCGGCATTCACGCTCATCGACGCGGTGCCCTCGGCCATCGCCGACCCCGGCACTACGGCGGTGTGGGAGCACGCGCTCGACATGATCGAGGCCGGCCAGATGGCGTTGGACACCTTCATCGAGAAGCAGTCCGTGTGGGTCGGTCAGCTCGTGCAGCAGTACCGCGGCGCGACGCTCTCGCTCAAGCTGCCGCCGGCGCCGGCCTGCCCGCAGTGCGGCGCGCCGATGCAGCAGCGCACGGGCAAGAGCGGCGCGTTCTGGTCCTGCTCGCGCTACCCGGACTGCAAGGGCACGCTGCCGATCGAGTCCCCGACGGGCCGGCGCAGCGCACCGCGCAAGCGGCGCGCTGCCTCCAAGGCGTCCTGATCCTCGCTTCCCCTGCCGCGCCGGCCACTTCACTGACGGCGAGGCAAACGTCCCGCACCGCGCGGGACTCCAAAGCGCGCGTCTCCTTCTGCAACGGTGTGCGCGCCCAGTCTGCCCGCCATCGGGCGACGGGGCGAGAAGGTCATTGCTCCACGAATCGCGCCCGCCGCCATTCCCTTGATCGGTGTGCCTTGCCTCGGTCACGAGGGGCTTCCTGACGCCTTGCCGCCGCGCGAGCCGTGAGGAGGCCCCTTGGGCCGAGGGTATTCCGTGCCGGTGCCCGCCGGCGGAACAACGGGCTCCCTTTGTGTGTGGATGCACGCCAGAGGTTTCCGGCCCCAGCCACGAAACGGGCCGGGTGCGATTGCTGACGCAGCGAACGGCTTTGACGACGGCCCGCGCTGACGCAGCCCACAGGTGGTTTTCCTTCCTCTCCAGCCGAAGGCCCGCATGGCCTTCGGCGCCCTGGTCCTTGCCTTGTCCCGTGACGCGGGCCTGCCCTAAAGCGGGCCGTCCGCGATTCGGTTTTCCCTGCGACGGCAGCCATGCCTCGCGCCCATCCTCACGCCATGCGTTGCTGACAGTCGTCAGCGGCATGCCCTGGCAGTCTCGGTCTTCAAGACTGCAACGCGGTTCGCCGCGTTGACCGATCCAGTCCGCTTCGCATCGCCCACCGCGGACGCTCGCCGGCCTGGCGACGATGCACTTTTCTCAACCACCCTAGGGGAACTCCATCCCCTGCGGGATGCGTGCTCCCCGACCCACCAAGGAGCACGGCATGTCTGAACCTTCCGCATCTTCCTCTGCAATCGCAGTACGCAGTAGTGCGCTGGCGCTGGCCTGGACCGGCAAGCGTTTGCCGCTACAGGTGCTGCGCAGCGCGGCCGGCCACTACATCGGCACGCAAGACGACGAAGGCCCGGTATCGCGGGAGTCCGTCGAGTATTTCCCGACCCACCTCGCAGCACAGCGCGCTCTGGATACCCATGCCTGGACACAGCGCGCTCACCCCTGATTCCCACCCTTCAAGGAGTTCTCTCATGAATCTGTCTTTACCCGAAGACGTGCTCGATCAGATGGCGCTGGAACAGGCGCACTTCGACGCTGCACCGCAGGCCTTCTTCGAGGCCTGGAAGCGCGGCGCGCAGATCGCCGGCCACGAGTGGTTCGGCGACGGCACACGCGAAGGTCTGCAGCGTGCCACCACCAAGTGGGACCTGCGGCCCAACATGCTGATGCTCAACGACGCCCTGGGCGTGCTGAGCAGCGGTCAACGCATGTTCCTGTCCGCGATGGTGAGCTTCTACAACTCCCGCGAGGGCGGCGCGATGCTCAAGCGTTGCGGCTTCGAGGGGCTGTCCGACTTCGGCGGCCTCGATCTGGAACGGCGCCAGGTCATCGCTGACCTCACGCTGCACTACAACGGCTGGTGAGCCGCGCCTGGCAACCCACCGTCCTTTCATCCCACCCCACGAGGGACATGCGTCCCCGTTCGGGGCCATGTCCCTCCTTCCTTTCGCAGGAGCGGCCATGTCCCGAATCACCATCTTCCACTGACCTGCACCGCCCGCCACCAGGGCGGCCCGACGCCGCGGCCGGCTGACCGGTTGCCACTTCATCCACTCGCTGGGGTTCAATCCCCGGCAGGGGATTGCCTCGGCCATCCTCTGCTGGAGGAATCCCATGTCTCATTCCAAAAACCCCTTCGTCCGCGGCTACGATGGCCTGTCCGTGCAGCGGCTGCTGGCGATTTCCTACGACGACGACTGCCCGCTGAGCTATCTGCCGCTGCACGTCTCGCAGTCGCACCTGCCGGACAGCGAGGTCGAGCGCCATGCCTGCGTCTTCTGCGACGACTTCGCGCTGATCACCGAGGGCCAGGACGTGCCGCCCGAGCTGGACGCGCAGTGCCCCAGCCACGGTCTCGCCCGAAACCTCGTCTACGCCGTCATGGCCGAAGAAGCCGGCCAACCGCTGCACGTCGCCGATACCTACTCCGAGGAAGCCGCGCGCGAGGTGGTGCGGCGCCTGCGCTTCGAGACCGGCTTCTACAGCCGTGCCTGGGAAATCAGTTCGGCGCACATCACCGAAGAGGCCGGCCGCTATCTGGCCAACCTGGCCGACATCGCCACGCCGAGCGGTTTTCTGTTCGTCGCCTTCCGCATCCCGTACAGCCCCGCGATCGGCGTGAAGTTGATCGCCACCCCCTGGACGGATGCGAACCTGCAGCATGTCGAGGGCATCACCGCCGAAGAGCTGCGGCAGGAGCACCGGGCCAAGGGCGTGCCGGAGTCCTTCGTGGAAGTGTTGCACCTGGCTGCGCTCGCTGACGTTCGCATGTTGGTGTTCGATGCCGACGCGCCCGTGCTGGACGGGCTGACGCTCTACGACGACGAGTAACCCGCAACCCATTCGAGCCCCACGTCGGGGCTCTTCTTTTTCGCGGAACGCGGTGCCGGCGCATTGCCGATTCCCAACGGACGGCCGCCGCCATGTGCCGCACGCTGGCCGCATGTTCGCTGGCGTTGCCGGCAGCATGCCCAGGTAGTCGAGACCTTCAAGACTGCGGCGCGGTTCGCCGTGCTGGTTGTTTCGTTCTCCGGGCGCATCCGCGTCCATCCACCTCACCCTCAAGGGACAGACCTCCCTTGCGGGCGGGAGTCCCTTGGTTGCCACAAGGAGTCTCCCCATGGATACCCAAGCCATCCGTGCACAGATGCCAACGCTTGTCGTCGGTCATGTGCCTTCCAACGTCCGTTCGTTCAAGTTCAACATCTTCGACGGCCAGCCCAAGGTTTCGACGCTGGGCTTTCACATCGACCCGAAGCCTTTCGAGGGCAAGGTCATCGCCACCACCGACGAGGCTATCGTCGTCAAGACGGGGCGAGCCGAGTTCGCGGTGCTCGATCGCACGCTCGTGACCCAAGTGCCCGACGAGGGCGCCAAGGTGCAGGTCGAACCCTATGTCAGACGCCGCTTCGACGGTCGGCGGGCGGACACGCCCGAGGAGCACACCGAGTTCACGGGCGACGGCCAGCCCTACACGGTGAAGCGGTTCGTGCTCGGGTCCGCACCGGCGAAGCTGCCGATCCCCGAGCCGCGCTGCCCCGACCTGCAGGAACTGATCGACCAACTGGAGCAGTTGCCCGCTCCCGACGGCTTCCGGCGCATCACCCACATGCTGGTGGACGCCGGTGCTCGGGACATCACCTGGGTCGATCCGCTGCCCGCCGACATCATCCGCACGCCACCGGCCATCGGCTTCACCGTCGCCACGATGAAGTTCCAGGGTCACGTCACCGTGCTGTATGAGCGTGGCCTCGACCTCTACGCGGTGGAGCTGCGCCGCGACGGCGAGCTGATTGAACGGGTCGATGAGGTGTTCTTCGACACCCTCGGCGAGACGCTGGAACGGCTGATCGACGACGGGAGCTGGCGCCGCATCCGAGTGCAGTGCCTGTTGTCGGGTCGCAAGGCTGTCCGGCACTGATCTCCCAGCAGCTTCCCGCCTTCGCGGCGGGAAGCCTCTCTTCCTGCATCCCTGGAGATCACACCCATGACTGTTCGATTCAAAGGCACGGAGCTGCGGCCCGTGCTCGCCGAAGCGGTGGCGAATCAATGCCGCGTCATCCTGGTCAAGGATCAGGGCGTGTACTTCCTGGCCGAGCGCGGCGAGCGCCGACCCGATGGTCGCCAGAAGACCATCGCCTATGCCGCCGGCTGCAACCCGGATGTCGATGCGTTCGATGACTGGTGGGAGCTGGCGCGCGCCGAGTTCGGCGGCGATGACTTTGGCGAGTTCTTCGATCCGCAGGAGGGCGTGTTTGCGCGCATCCTGCACAGCGAGGACGACCTCGACGTGTCCGCCACCACGACACACCTGTCGCTGCAGGCGGTTCCTCCGCCCAGCGGTAACTGACCGCCCATCCCTGGCCCCCGCTCCGGGGGCTTCTTTCTTCCCGGCAATGCGGACAGCCGCGAGTGCCGATTGCCGCTCGCATGCGCGCCGTCCTGGCGCCACGCTTCCGGCCATGTTCCGCTGACGTCCGTCAGCGACATGCCCAGGCAGCCACGATCTTCAAGGCTGCGATGCGGTTCCGACCGCGTTGATCACTCCAGTTCGCACCGGCATCCATGCGCGAACGGCCATCGGTTTTCGATGGCGATGCCACCAAGCTGTTCCATCAACCCACGCGGGGGTTCCACACCTTCCCCGCCTTGGGTCGGGTGTGTCTCCGCCTCTTTGTTCCCAGGAGATTCACCATGACCACTTCCAACGAAAAGTCCTACTTCGATCTGCACATCACCGGCCTCGGGTACCTCAATCGCATCCGCGAAGTGAAGCCCAAGAAAGGCGATGCGTTCCTGGCCTGCGACATCGCGGCTCTGAACGGTCCCAGCGATGACGTCTCGTATGTGCGTTTCGACACGCGCGTATCGGGTTCGGAAGCGCAGCACCTGGTGCGCCGCTGCATTCAGGCCGTCGACGCCGAGAAGAAGGTGATGATCGGCTTCCGCTTGGGCGACCTGTGGACCGACACCTTCACCTACTCCAAGGGCAAGCGTGCCGGCGAGCAGGGGGTGAGCCTCAAGGCCCGCCTGCTGTTCGTCAGTTGGATCAAGGTCGACGGCAAGCTCGTCTACAAGGCCGAACCCAAGCCGACCGAGACCGACGAGCGGGACCCGGAAGTCCCTGTGACGTCCGACGCGCCCGCCGCGCAGCAAGCCTCGGCACCGGAGCCTTCCAAGCCCCTCGCCGATGCTGCCGACGACGCTGCCGATGCCCCCGCATTGGCCGTTGCCGAGTCGTTCTGATCCGCAAGGCCCAATCCCCGGGGCCTTGTCTTCTCTTCGTCCCAGGAGACCTTCATGATCACCATCCCCGGCCAACTGGCCATCAAGACCATCCACGGCAGGAACGGCGACTTCAACGTCGGCCGCCTGGCGACCTCGATCGGCGAGTTCGTCGTGAAGAACGCCGAGCTCGATCAGTACCGCGAGGGCAAGTACGACGGTGATTTCGTCATCGTCGAGATTCGCCCCTCCACGTACAACGCCAACGGCCGCATGGTCATCGAGATCCGCGCCCATCTGGGCGGGATGACGCTGTCCAACATCGACGCCCTGAGCCGCGACGAAGCCCGCCGGCTGAGTCCGCAGGAAGTCGATCCGATCGACGAGGAAGCGCAGGCGCCCGTGCCGGCAACGCCCCCGGCCAAGCCGAAGGCGAAGCCGCGCAGTCCGCGCGATCCCCTGGTCGATACCACGCCGTTCGGCAGCGAACCGGCTCCCGTGTCCGCTGCGGCCTCGGCCGAGGCAGACGACGCGGCGCTGTTCGGTGCCTTGTGGCCCCTGGGCGAGACCGTGAAGCTCGATGCGACCGTGGATCGTCGTGTGCTGCGTCAGCAGCGAGACCGTCTCGACAAGCTGGGCTACGAGTTCGCTCCGTTGTCCCAGGACTGGCACCTCAAAGCTGCCTGATCCATCCGCCGCCTTGCGCGGCATACCGCCACCCGCCGGGGTTCTCCCCCGACGGGGAGGGCTCCGGCCTTTTCTTCAAGGAGACCCTCATGGGCTGGACCTTCGTTCGTCAGACGCGCGATCAGTTGATCCGCGAGCTGATCGCTCCGCAGGCGTCCGAACGCGCTTGCTGCGAAGTCATCGACCACACGCTGGACGGCGACGTTCTGTGGACCGTGGTTCGCGTCACCGCCAGGCAGGCGGGCGTCATGGGCCTCACGGCCGGTGAGTCCGTCTGCTACATCGGCTGCCACCTGCTGGAAAGCTCGGGCGGCGATTGGGGCTACAAGTCCCTCGATGAGTCCGTGCATCCCTACTACTACTCGTGCCCGCTGCGCTATCTCGACATGGCGCCGGTGCAAAGCCCCGAGTGGCGCGAGCGGGTTCACCGCTTCCACGCGGGCCGCGCTGTCTAGCGGAACGCATCTTCCTTCACCCAACCGGGGCGAGCATGGCCCCGCGGGCTGTGGTTGCTCCTTCATTTCCAAGAGGACATCACCATGCCTGCACCTTCTTCCGCGAAACCGCTGTACCGCATCGACGAATGCCCCGACCTCATGGCCGACGGTTGCGTCGGTGACGAGCAGGGCAATCTGGTCTTTCTCTCGATCTGGGCGCGCGACACCGCCGTTCAGGAGTTCCTCGCCCGTCTGACCCTCGGCCGGGATGAACAGGGGCTGGATCAGTTCCACGTCATCACCGAGCAGGGCGCATCCATCCCGGTCTTCGTCGGCAACGTCGAGAACCTGGAAAAGCGCATCACCCGCGCCTACCGGCGAACGCTGTTCGGTTCGCTGACGAATGTGTGGCTGTTCGATCGTCGCAGCGTGAAGCCAGACAAGGCCAACGCCAGCGCGCTGGCGCTTCTGCCCAGGGACTCCGCTCACCGGCTCGACCGGCTGTGGACGCTGGTGCAGGACACCTGCCCGCTGCCACTGCTCGACCACTGGCGCGACACCGTGCTGGAGCTGTTGCAGACACGGCGGATGCTGACCGGTCTTCCCTTGGCCCTAGGGCCACTGGAAGGCCATCGGCTGGCCCTCGATGTCCCGGCGCTGACGAAGGCGCTGGGCGAACTGATTCGCAACGGCACCCTCGGCGCCACGCAGTACGAACTGGCCGCGAACGCACCGCTTCGGCGTGTGGCGTGAGCCATCCCCACGGGCATGCGCGCCGCGCGTGCCCGCCTTCCCTCATCCATCATCAGGAGAAATCCATGGCACTCATGTTTCCGCGCCTGGCGCGCAATTTCATTCGTAACGGCTACTTCCCCACCGACGAGCCGACGCTGGAGCGGGCCTTGTCCGCACTGGCGCCGTCTCCCGGCTCCATGTCCATCCTCGATCCCTGCGCCGGCGAAGGCGTGGCGATTGCCGAAGCCGCCCACGCCCTCGGGCGCGAGCAGGTCCAGGCCTTCGTCGTCGAGTACGACGCCGAGCGTGCCCGCCACGCACGGCAACTGGTCGATCGCTGCATCCACGGTGACCTGATGGACACGCTGATCTCGCGCCAGTCCTTCGGGCTGCTGTGGCTGAACCCGCCGTATGGCGACCTGAGCAAGGACGTGAACGGCAACATCGGCTATCAGGGCCAGGGCCGTGCGCGGCTGGAAAAGCTGTTCTATCAGCGCGCGCTGCCGCTGCTGCAGTACGGCGGCGTGCTGATCTTCATCGTGCCGTCCTACGTGCTCGACCCCGAGCTGGTCGGATGGCTGACGCGCCACTTCGCCGACCTGCGCATCTACCGTGCGGTGGAAACGCAGTTCAAGCAGGTGGTGATCTTCGGTCGCAGGATTCGTCAACGCGACCAGGCGTCGGAGTCGGTCAAAGCCGTGCGCGGTCTGCTGCTGCAGATCGGACAGGGTGACGCCGAAGCCGAGGAACTGCCGCTCGAATGGCCGTTCCTGCCGTACACCGTCCCTGCCAGCCCGGCCGAGCCGGAGCACTTCTATCGCGTGACGATGGAGCCCGAGCAGTTCGCCGATGAAGTCGGCCGGCTACAAGGACTCTGGCCGGCGCTCGATACGCACCTGGGCGCCGCGCAGCAATCGCTGCGTCCGCCCGCGCGGGCCTTGTCGCACTGGCATCTCGCCCTGGCCCTGGCCGCAGGCGCGATCTCCGGCGTGGTGACGTCCAAGAGCGGGCGCGTGCTGGTCGTCAAAGGTGATACCCACAAGGAGAAGACCCTCCAGACGGAATACACCGAACGCGACGATGGCTCCGTGACCGAGACGCGCATCCTCACCGACAAGTTCGTGCCGGTCATTCGTGCATGGGACTTGACGCTGGGCTCGCCCACGTGGGGCGAAGTGCTGACCATCCGCTGATCCCTGTTCCCTGACGGTTCGCCGTCGCTTTCATCCACCCACCGGGGTCACGTTGCCCCGATGGGGTGCCGTGGCCCCTTCTTCCAGAAGGAGAAACCACCATGGCACTCGCAATCCTCAACCTCGCGTCACAAGCACGCTTTTCGCCCGGGCAGGTGGTCATGACCGCCGGCGTCGACGAGCTGGTCCGACAGGGCCGGCTCAACCCCACGCCGTACCTGCGCCGCCATCTTCATGGCGACTGGGGCGACCTGAGCGACGACGATCGGCGATTGAACGACGCTGCGCTGCAATCCGGTGAGGATCGTCTGTTTTCGTCCTACCAGGTCACGCGCGACCTGAAGCTTTGGATCATCACCGAATGGGATCGCAGCGTCACCACGCTGCTGTTGCCCAGCGAATACTGATCCGCATCCAGCGGCACCTACACGTTTCTTTGCCGCATCTTTCTTCCCACCCAGGGGCATGTCACCGCCCCGTGGGGGAGGTGCATGCCCCATTGCTCTGGAGCATCACCATGTCCCTCGATCTCGAAACCGTTCCCGAAACCGCTGTGCAGGGCGACCTGCTCGAAGCGGCCGCTTCACCCCTCACGCTCAGCCTGCAGGACTTCGTGTCCGAGTTCGGCGACGAGCTGCTCGACTCGCTCAACCGCGCCAATCCTCCGGTCTACACCGGCCAGGTGCGGGTGCATCGGCAACTGATCCTCGCCGCGCTGAAGCGCAAGCTGTTCCCGGCGCAAGCCGATGTGGTCCACACCGTCACCGAGCTGTTGGTCGATCGCGGCGAACGCGCCGCGATCGTCAATGGCGAGATGGGCTGCGGCAAGACGACGGTGGGTATTGCCACCGCCGCCGTGCTCAACGCCGAAGGCTACCGCCGCACCCTGGTGCTCTCGCCACCCCACTTGGTCTACAAGTGGCGGCGCGAAATCCAGGAGACGGTGGCCGGGGCCAAGGTCTGGGTGCTCAACGGCCCGGACACGCTGGTCAAGCTGCTGAAACTGCGTGAGCAGTTGGGCGTGCCGGCGCAGGGCCAGGAGTTCTTCGTCCTGGGCCGCGTGCGGATGCGGATGGGGTTCCACTGGAAGCCTGTCTTCGTTCGGCGGCGCACGCCTCACGGCGACGTGGGGGCCTGCCCGGCTTGCGGGCATGTCATCACCGACCTGGACGGCGAGCCTGTCAACACCATCGATCTAGAAGCGGAAGAGTCCCGCCGTAAATGCAGCCACTGCACCTCACCGCTGTGGACGCTGATCCGTCCCAGAGGTCTGTCCGCCAGCGACCAGTCCTCGACCGTGCTCAAGGCACTGAAGCGTATTCCAACCATTGGCGAAGTGACCGCGCAGAAGCTGATGCAGAAGTTCGGTGACGCCTTCCTCGCATCGATGCTCGGGGACAACATCCACGAGTTCATCAACCTGATGGATGGCAACGGCGAGCTGGTCTTCTCGGACCGGCAAGCCCATCGCATGGAACGTGCGATGGCCAACATGGAGTTCGGCTTCGGCGAGGGCGGCTACCAGCCGTCCGAGTTCATCAAGAGGCAGCTTCCCCAAGGCACGTTCGACCTGCTCATCGCCGACGAGGCACACGAGTACAAGAACGGCGGCTCCGCACAGGGCCAGGCCATGGGGGTGTTGGCGGCCAAGGCACGCAAGACGCTATTGCTCACCGGCACGCTGATGGGCGGTTACGGCGACGACCTGTTCCACCTGCTGTTCCGAGCCCTGCCGGGGCGGATGATCGAAGACGGCTACCGCCCGACGAAGAGCGGCAGCATGACCTCGGCCGCGATGGCGTTCATGCGCGATCACGGTGTCTTGAAGGACATCTACTCCGAGAGCACCGGCACGGCGCACAAGACGGCCAAGGGCACCAAGGTATCGGTGCGCACGGTCAAGGCGCCGGGCTTCGGTCCGAAGGGCGTACTGCGTTGCGTCCTGCCGTTCACCGTCTTCCTCAAGTTGAAGGACATCTGTGGCAATGTGCTGCCGCCCTACGACGAGGAGTTCCGCGAGGTCGCGATGGACACGGCGCAGGCCGCGGCCTACCGCGATCTGGCCGGTCGGCTGACCCAGGAGCTGAAGCAGGCCCTGGCGAAGCGCGACACGACGCTGCTCGGTGTGGTCCTCAACGTGCTGCTGGCCTGGCCGGACTGCTGCTTCCGGTCGGAAACCGTGGTGCATCCGCGCACGCGCAATACTTTGGCGTTCGTCCCCGCTCAGTTCAACGAGCTGGAGGTGATGCCCAAGGAACGCGAGCTGATCGAGATCTGCAAGCAGGAGAAGGCAGAAGGGCGCAAGACCCTGGTCTATTCGGTCTACACCGGCACGCGCGACACCACGTCGCGTTTGAAGGTGCTGCTGGAGCAGGAAGGCCTCAAGGTGGCGGTACTGCGCGCGAGCGTGGATGCCTCCCGCCGGGAAGATTGGATCGCCGAGCAGTTGGACCGCGGCATCGACGTGCTCATCACCAATCCCGAGCTGGTGAAAACCGGCCTGGACCTGTTGGAGTTCCCGACCATCGTGTTCCTCCAGTCGGGCTACAACGTGTATTCGTTGCAGCAGGCCGCCCGGCGCTCCTGGCGCATCGGCCAGAAGCAGCCGGTGCGCGTGATCTACCTGGGCTACGCCAACTCCTCGCAGATGACCTGCCTGGGGCTGATGGCCAAGAAGATTATGGTGTCGCAAAGCACGTCGGGAGACGTACCCGAATCCGGGTTGGATGTGCTCAATCAGGACGGCGATTCGGTGGAGGTGGCACTGGCCCGGCAGTTGGTGCATTGAGCGGTGCTGGACTTGGCGGCCCCTTCGGGGGCCGCTTTTCTTGTCAGGGTTCCTTTGGTGTTCTCACGGCGTACCGTCTTTGCCGCAGGGCAATAATAGTAGGTGCACACGGCGCAGATTTCTAAGCAATATGAACCCGCCGCGAGTGACCGTGAGCGCCAACCCATTATTCAGATTGAGACATCATTGAGCCGATTAACCGCATGTTACGCTCAAGCTCTGCCGTCGATTGATACTCGATCAGCTGAGTTCGTTCGGCGTCTTCTTCGACCGTCAGTCCACTCTGCGCTTGCTTGCGGTTCAGTATCGCCAGACGAAGGCCTCGGTGAACGGGCGTACTTGTGTCGCGAAGCCGACTCCAGAGTCCTTCAGCGGCTTCGACCTCACCAAATCGGATTTCGTATTTGCACCGTAGCCCAACCTGAGCGTCGTGGTTGATGGCACCAAATCGTTTCTGAAGTCGCCCGAGCGTGGTCAAAGCGCCTTCGCACTCTCCTGCCTCGATCTCGCAGTTCGCTAAATTGGCGAGAACCTCAAAGGGAGGGTGGGCTATCTTTTGGTCAGCGATACGGGCGAAGCGTAGTGCATCCTCAGGGCTCCCGTTTGCTTGTTCGAAGGTGGAGCGGCGATGCTCAGCGAATCCACTTGAATCAATGCGGTCAAGGATCTCAAGGGCGCGCTCAGCAGTAGGGAGATCGCCAAGCCTAAGCGCAATCGTGCATTTCAAATCAACTACATATGGGTTATGCGGAGACTGCTGCTCGGCCTGACGAATATACTCTTCGGCGGCTGGAAGATCCCCCGTTTCAAAAAAGCAGCTTGCCAGTTCCCGGTGGATGGCGACGCCTCGGCGGCCATTGGCGAGACTCTTCTTGTAAGCCTCGATCGCTTCAGGATACTCTCGCTTCCGTCGCGCGGCGAAGCCCCGCACGTAGTACGCCTCCTTAAGTTCACCGAGGCGAAGCAGCTCGCTGATATGCTGCTCTGCTTCATCATATCGCTCTTTCCGAATGAGAGCTTGCGCGACATAGCGTCGTACATCAACGCTATCGGGCCGCACGTCCAAGGCAGACGAACCGTACTTGATAGCGAGGTCGTAGTCTTGATCGTGATAGCTCCTAGTTGCTACGTTGATCAGATCTGCGGCAAATCCAATCGCGAATCGAGAGTCAGCCTGGCTTCCTGCAAGGAGGTTGGCTCGGAAAATCGTTTGCCCGAGATCAAGTCGTGCGTCATCGTCAGGCTCATCTGCCAGGTACGCTTCAAGAAGCTCGGCCACTTTCCTGGTATCGACGCGAAGTCCGCCAAATGCTCTGTATGCTGCATCACGGATGGGCTCTGAGATGCGATAGTGCATTCCGGCAGGCATAACAAACGCGAGGTCAAGTAAGAAGTTCAGATCATCGCTTGTATCGTGTGACGTTTGCGCGCAGTACGCCACAATGACCTGAAGTGGGAGAGGGCTGAAGCTTGATAGGATCTGCAGGATCGTCTGCATGCTCGGTGTTAGCGATCTGTTCTCCCTTAAGTGCCGGAGAAACTGTTCGGCATTAAAATTCACCAATGCACGTTGATCAGTTACGACTTGCGAGATTCCGCGAAGCCGAGCCTCATCAAGAATAAATCGTACAGCGGGAGGATAGCCACGAGCGTAGGTTGCGATTGCCGTAAGCGCGGTTCGATCGAATACCAAGCCGACGTCGCGTCCGGCGATACGCAACAGATTCTGCGTTGATGTTTGATCAAGTTCGGGGACGCGCACGGACGGGCACGGGTTTTCGGCAGGTCGATACAGCCTCCTGCTTGAAACGATCATGGCGTCAGTATCCCGATCAGACGAAATCGCGTTGTACAGCGCATCGAACTCGGGTCTCATCACGCCATTCTCGGCGGCTAGGGCGCCTTCGTCGACAAATATCGGCAACGTCCCCGCTTGGCAGGCCTGACGCAACAGAGAGGTTATCTCGTCGACCAAGTTCTCCTTCGCTTTTTGCTCTTGCTGCTTCAGAAAAGCCACCAAGTCGGAGATACCCCCTGGTGAAATCGCTTCGGCGACGCGGATCGATGTCTCAGGCAAGAGATCGCCCGCGTGGAGGTTAATTGGCAATATTGAGGCAAAGGATAGGTTGTCGCGTGCAATCGCTTGGACAAGCGAGCGTCTGCCGATACCCTTTAGGCCGTAAACGATTAGAGGCGGGCGGAAATTGGGATCTGTGAAGCCTGATATGGTTTCGAGCGATTGCTCGATCTCAGCCCTACGTCCGACAAAGTATCTCGGAATGCGCTCTCCAAGACGTTGACTGATGATACGCCGGATGTCGGTGGCGATCAGACCCGGCGATGCCTCTTTCCTGATGAGCGTTGCCCGCATCCATTCAGGAAGGTCGTCGTGGGTTAGCTCCTGATCAACGATATAGGTTGTCACCTTACTGAGTGCATTCTTGATGAGCGCTTCGGAAGCGAGTTCTATTTCTAATTTAACCCAATCTCGTTGGAGCGAGGCCCGGCTTGCAAACAGAATAAATACATCTGATCGATCGATGCCTTTGATGATGGCATCACGGAATTCATCGCCAACCGAAAACTCGAACTCGTCGTAAATGACGGCTGCGCGCCCGAGATTGCGCGCAACTTCTCTCACTATATGTTTGTCAACATGTCCGTGAGATAGAAAGGCTCTTGGGAACTTTGTCATTTTTTAATCTTAGTATATTTGGCTGCATGGCGGACGCTATTCGAAGCGCAAACCAAACAACCCTCCAGTATCGGTCGCATCAGTCAGCTTCGTGTCCATGACATGAGCGCGAATATCGAAGCCCGGCTTGAACCCCTCACGTGGCAGCACGTCCGAGTTCATCGTGACGATGTATTGAAAACCAGCCGCCTCCGCCCGTTCAGCACCAAGTTGCAATGCCTTTGCGATCTGACGCTCATCGACGCCGTCGAACAGATGACTGTCGTGAATCAGGAAGCCGGGGCCGCGCCCATTCTTCAAACTGATCTCAGTCAACATGAGATCGAAGCAGAAAATCTGCATGTTGGTGATGCCCTTGCTTCGCTGTCCATCGATATGGACCTCGAATTGCGGACCACCTCCAGTTTCGGAAATCGTCAGGCTACCGGCCTTTTCGTACAGGGATTCCGATAGCGACTCAAACGCAAGGATCGCTTCGCGGGTGATGTCGCTACGTTCATGGATGTCGTCGCGGAGCGCCTTGGTCAGATTGGCTCGCTTGATATCGAGTTCGGCCTTTGTGCTTTCTATCCGCTCGGCGGTTTCAAGCCGTTGGCGCAATCCTTCGACCTCGGCCTCGGCCCTTCCGGCTTCCTCACGCAAGGACACATAATGCTCAAGTGCCCCGCCGGAGCGCAGGACTCCCATGATCTGCCGGCGCCGACGGTCGCGCTCGGAGATCCTCTGATCCCGCTCGACAACCCGTGCCTCTGCCGAGGCGATCTCGGCATTCAAATGCGCGCGCCGGTTTTCGATGATGGCCCGATGGAAGAGTTCGACCTCATCAAAACGCCGCCGTACCATATCGGGCAGGACGACACCGGCTTCGGCATAGAGCTTCGTTACATCACCCAGATCCGGCGCGTCTTCGTCGGCCAACGATGCTCGAAGCTGTTGCAGGAGATTGCCATCGATCACGTTCTCTACGTTCAGGCTGTCGATCTCGCGCGTGATCTCATTGGCTTCCTGCTCAAGTGCCTTGTATTCAGGCACAACCTCAAACGTTTCGAGCTGGCTGCGGAGTCGTTTGGCGTGGGCCTCGGCGATAGTTAGCCGTGTCCGAAGATCGGCGGCCTTACCGAAGAAGCGGCCGAGGTCGCCGCTGCGGGCAGCCTTCCGTAATTCCTGCGCGACCTTTTCCTGCGCCCTCAGTTCCTGGAACCGGCCAGGAATGCTCCAATCGAGACCGAGCAAATAGCAGATCGAGACCTGCTGGTCCCAGCTTTGCTGCATCGTCGAATGCTGCATCGGCTGCTGGAAACCGCCGCCATTTTGCCGCCTGACAAAGTAGGAGAAGAGCGAACGGAACGACGGCTGGAAGCGCTCGACCTCATCGCCGGCCGAGATGGGCAAGCCAAACCAGAGATGCCCGAGATTGGCCTTCCAATTTTCGTTGGATAGCTCGAACAATCCGGCGCGCTGATCAAATTGCGGCGCGATCGGCCACGATTCCACAGCCCCGTTGACGAGGATGCGGCTAGGCTTGGTGCCACTGCGGGCGGCCGATACGGTCTCGCCGGCGATGTCGACGGTGACGTCGAAGGTCCAAGGTGCCAGCGCCTCCGAGCGGAAAATGTTCTCCTTGCGCACATCGGCTCCGAACAGGAAATGCACCAGTTCGATAAAGCTGGTCTTACCTGCACCGTTTCTCGACTGTCGGTCGTTCGCACCTTCGCTCTTGTCGGCGAGCAGGACGTTCAAGCCGGGCTTTAAGTTCAGCGCCTTGAAGGAAGCGAGATCGCTTCCAAAGCGTCGGATCATGGCCGAGTCCTCCGCACCAAGCCGCGATCGAACTCAAGCGCGCCGATCATGTAGAGCAGGTCCAGCGACAGGACGAACCACTGGTAATCAATTGGGGCATTGGGCGCGTGCAGGGAGCGACGGCCACGCACCTCGTCCCATAGCCGCGACATAGTCAGCGGCCGCTTAAGGATGTCGAGGACTTCTGCACCGACGCCAATGAGTGCGCGGTCGGAACGAACATGCTTCGTCGGCAGAATCATGACGCCTCCACGGAAGCAATCGGGTCTTCGAAGATGTCGCAGCTATCGAAGAAATAGGCGAGAACCGCTAGAGCTGCGCCCTGACGCTTGGGCTCGCCATTGAATCCGGCATAGTCCTGAAGATGCCTGAAGATCGTGTCGGCCGGCAGGTCGAGCGCCTTCAACTCCGCATAACGCAGACGGAAGGCTTCGGCGATGCGCTCACCGAGATCGGGGCGCGGGCTCTTGCGGAAGAAGGCATCGGCGAGAGCAGATTTGCGACGACCAATTCGCAGAAAGAGACCGGACTCATCCGAGAGCGCATTCTTCTCCAGCTTCTCTGACGAGGGCGGTGTCAGGGGTGGATCACCCGGATTAGGTTCCTGCCGTTGAAGCGCCTCGATAATTGGCACCAGATCAGACATGACAAGCCGGTCCACAATGGCGATTGAGGCGGCGGGGCCAAAGAGGGCCTGAAGGGCAGACAGATCAAGGCCCATGGCGAGCGTGAGCAGTTCTGGCTCGGACCAAGTCGCGATCTTGAGCGGCGCGTAGGCATTGCGAAGGCCATCGAGATGCTGAACGGCGTTAGGCGGCAGGCCACGGCCATCATTGTGGACGAGCACCCATTCCTGCATGTTGTCGGCCCAATGCACGCGGGCGCCATGGAAATCCTCATTGATCTTCGCGATAAGCTCGGTTTCCTTCATCGCCTCAGGCGCATAGCACTGGAACACCGAGCCCGTGCTAATCCGAAGTCCATCGCATTTCAGATCCCCATAAAGACCATAGGGGCGAACCTCCTCGAAATCGGGGCCGAAGGCGTAGCCCGCCAGACGCACGAACCAGTCCTGAAAAGCGGTACCCTTCTGGGTATGGAACGCCAAACGGAACCGATCGACGTAGATGGATCGCTGCAGTTCATCCATGGCGCCGCCTTGGCGACGATTCGTCATTTTTTCTCCGGGTCGACAGCTTTGCCGCCATGACAGCCGAAACTGTACCGAGATGATGGATGCGCAGCACCGGCCGTTCTGGCAGCTTGACAGTCAATTCCAGCTCCCCCCCGATGGCTTCGACATAGCTGCGTAACGTCGAGAGATACATGTCGGTTTGCTTCTCGATCTTGGATACCGATGGTTGTTTGATGTTCAGAGCAGATGCGATGTCGGCTTGCCCCTTGCCGGCGAGTTGCCGCAACTCTCGCAAACCTTCGACCTCGTGCGAAACCATAGGCTTGGGCGGCTCGTTCGGATCGCCTGATCCGCGGTTACGAGTAAAAGCCATCAAATTTCCCCATATTCAGAATCGAGGTACCAGCGATACAGAACCGCCACGACCCAGCCATGCAATCGACTCCAGCTCGGCCGGAGAAATATAGCCCGAAAGCTATATTGCAGTCAAAGAAAGAGGCTGATTCAAGTTGGCAATCCACTCTGGCTGCCTCAAATCGTCATCTATTGCTAATCATTAAATAGCGCGCATCATCTGGTTGGTTAGAAAGAAGATGGTTGAGCGCCGGTTCCCTTTCTTTGCTGCCTTCGACTTCTCACGCATCGAAGGTGTCGGCTCCGCTACAGGAGCCGAATCATGCATCGATCTTCACCTTTCCACCCCATTGTTCACCGACTGGCTACTGTCGGTCTACTTTCGGCTGGGGCTATGTTGGCGGCCGGCTGCGCCACCACGGAACAGCCGCAAGGACAGGCAGGGATCATCGAAAGCGCTGCGGACGAGCCTGCTCCGGGCCTGATCCTGATCGCCCGCTACGGCCGCTACACGCTGATCGAGCTGGTACCCGACGCCGCGCAGCGTGACCTGCTGCAGCAGGTCATCGACATCTCCATCCCCACCACGGCGGACGCAACCTTGGGCGATGCCATGCGCCACGTGTTGCTGCGCTCCGGCTACCGGCTCTGCGATGCGGCCGAGGCCGCCACGCTCTACGCGCTGCCGCTGCCTGCCGCACACCTGCGCCTGGGCCCGCTGATGCTGCGCGATGCCTTGCTGACCCTTGCCGGCCCCGCCTGGGAGCTGTCGGTCGATGACTTGACTCGCCAGGTCTGCTTCAGCCGGCGCGGTGCTCCCGCCTTCCTTTCCGCCAACCCGCCCGACACCGCCACGCCCGTGCCGGACGCCGACCGGCCCGACACCGCCACGCCCGTGCCGGACGCCGACCGGCCCGAGGAGCTGCAGCCATGACCTTTCCCCAAGCGTCATCCGAGCGCGATTCCCGCACGCGCTGGCTCAAGATCTCCGCGGCCTTCTGGCTGCTGCTCATCAGTGCCGTGGCACTCATCAACAGCGTCGGCTTGTCGCGGCTCGCCGAACAGACCCAGAGCACCGCACAGGATGCGCAGGTCAATGCGCTGGTCCTGCGCGTGGCCGATCTCGAACAACAGGCCGATGCGGACAAGCGCCGGCCGGCGCCGATCAGCCAGGCCGAATTCGCCACCGCGCGGCAGGCGCTGGACGAGCGGATGACGCGCCTCGAAGAGGCCGACGAGACGAGGGCCTTGGCCGTCGACCTGCAGACGCTGCAGGCGCGCGTGAGCGGAATCGAAACCCGCCTGGAGAAGACCCGGCAGGTGGCATCCGCCGCTCGCGCGCGCGCTCCGGTTGCGACGAAGCCCAAGGTGCCGGAGCCGCCGTTCCGGGTGCTCGGCGTGGAGCTGCGGGGAGGCGAGCGCTTTCTGTCGATCACCTCCACCGCCGCGGCCTCGCTCGCGGGCGCCCGGCTGCTGCGTGAGGGCGATGCCGAGGGCGGCTGGCAACTGCAGTCCATCGAGGCGCAGGCGGGCGTGTTCCAGGTGAACGGCCAGACGCAGCGCATCGCGGTGCCGTAGGAGGTGTCATGACCCCCACGCTCACTTCGTTCGCTGCCCCCCGAGGGGGCTTCAGCCTCCTTGAGGCGGCTCGGCGGAGGCTGACCATGATCCTGCGGTCGTTGCTCGCTGCCGTCGTCCTGTTCGCCGCCTTCGGCGCATCCGCCCAGCCGGCCCCGGTGACGAACTCGCGCATGGTGCCCGCCCAGGTGCAGCCGGGCGCCGATGCCGCGCTCGACGAGAGACAGGCGCGGGAGTGGGGGCTTCGCTCCGAGGAGTGGGCACGTTACCGGCAACTGATGCAGGGGCCGCTCGGGGTCTATTCGCCCCAGCTCGATCCGCTCACGGCGCTGGGCATCGAGGCCCGCAGCGAGGAGGAGCGCAGGCGCTACGCGGAGTTGCAGGTGCAGGCCGAGGCTCGGCGCGTCGGCAAGACGCTGGCCTACCAGCGGGCCTACGACGCGGCGTGGCAGCGCCTGTTTCCCGGCCAGCCGCGCGTGAGCCTGCCCGGCGCCAAGGCGCAGGGTGCCGGCAACACCGGCTCCGGGCGCCTGGCCGTCTTCGTCAAGGCCGACTGCGCACCGTGCGCGCAGCGCGTGCAGCAGTTGCAGGCGGCTGGCACGGCCTTCGACCTCTACATGGTCGGCAGCCGTCAGGACGACGCGCGCATCCGGCAGTGGGCCACCCAGGCGGGCATCGATCCGGCCAGGGTGCGCGCCCGCACCATCACGCTCAACCACGATGCCGGGCGCTGGCTGTCGCTGGGCCTGCCCGGCGAGCTGCCAGCCGTGGTGCGCGAGGTGAACGGCCAATGGCAGCGGCAATAGGTGCTCCGGGCCGGGAGCGTCGGCCGTCCCGCATCGCCATCCGCTGCGCCAGCGCCATGCTGCTGCTCACCACCGGCGGCTGGGCATTGGCCGCCCTGGCGCGGGAAGTGCCGCCGCCGGCCTATCAACTGGCGGCGCACCGTGCAGACGTGCCGGCGGCGGTGCTGTACGCGGTGGCCTTGCAGGAGAGCGGCGCCATGCTGCGCGGGCGCCTGATCCCCTGGCCGTGGACGCTCAACGTCGCCGGCTCGCCACAGCGCTATGCCACCCGCGCCGAGGCCTGCGCGGGGCTGCACCGTGCCCTCGCTCACACGCCGGCCAATCGCATCGACGCCGGCCTCGGCCAGGTCAATCTCGGCTACCACGCGCATCGCTACACGCAGCCCTGCGAGCTGCTGGACCCGTACCGCAACCTCGCCATCGCTGCGGAAATCCTGCGCGAACAGCACACGCCGGGCGAGGACTGGCTGCTTGCCATCGGCCGCTACCACCGGCCCGCCGGCGGGGCACCCGCGGCGCGCTACCGGCGCAGTGTGCATCGGCACCTGACCCGCGTGCTCGACCCCGACGTTCCCGTTCCAACCCTCCAGGCCACCACGCCATGAACCACATCGTCCTCATCGCCACCATCGGGCTGCTGCCCACGACCACCGTCTTCGCGCAGACCGCCTCTGCGCCGTTGATCGTCGACGAAGACCGCGGCGGCGACTCCGCGCTGCCGTACTACCAGTCGCTGAATCCTCAGCCGGATCAGGCCACACCGCCGGCCCCGATGCCGGCCCCTCGCGTGGGCAATGCGGCCGACGCCGAAGCCGCCATGCTGCCGGTGCGCTCGATGCAACTGTCGCCGGGCGAGGTGCAGCGCCGCGTCAACCGGGCGCCGGGCCTGACGGCGCTGTTCCTGATCGGCGACGACGAGCGTTCGCGCGCCTGGCTGCGGCAGCGGCAGACCGCGCTGCGCGAGCTGCAGGCCGTGGGCCTGGTGGTCAACGTGGAGTCGATGGCCGCGCTGACGGCGCTGCGCAGCCTGGCTCCCGGCCTGAGCCTCTCGCCGGCCTCCGGCGACGACCTGGCCCAGCGCCTGGGCCTGCGCCACTACCCGGTGCTCATCACGTCCACCGGCGTCGAGCAGTAGGTGCGCAAATGGCCCAACCGCATGCGGTCGAGGTTCTGCTGCGGCCAGCGGTGGAGCTTCATACCGTGGCGGTCTGCACCGGCGCCGCGATTCTGTGCCTGGTGGCACCGTGGTCGCTCGCGCTGAACCCGCTGCTCGGCCTGGGCTCGGCACTGGCCTTCCTGATCTTCGGCGCGATTCGCCTGCGCGATGCCTGGGCGATCCTGCGCTATCGCCGCAACATCCGCCGCCTGCCGCGCTACGTGATGACCAGCCGCGACGTGCCGGTGAGCCAACAGCGGCTGTTCGTCGGCCGAGGCTTTCGCTGGGAGCAGCGGCACACGCACCGGCTGATGCAGACCTACCGGCCGGGGTTCCGCCGCTATGTCGAGCCGACGGCGATCTACCGGGCCGCCCGGCGGCTGGAGGAGCGGCTTGAGTTCGCGCCGTTTCCCGTCTCGACACTGGCGCGCGCGTTGGCCTGGGACAGCCCGCTCAACCCGGCGCGGCCACTGCCGCCAGTCGGTGGACTGCCGCGCCTGCATGGCATTGAGCCGGCCGAGGTCGACGTCACCCTGCCGCTGGGCGAGCGCGTCGGCCACACCCTGGTGCTGGGCACCACGCGCGTGGGCAAGACGCGGCTGGCCGAGCTGTTCATCACCCAGGACATCCGCCGCAAGGTTGGTGGTCAGCACGAGGTGGTGATCGTCTTCGACCCCAAGGGCGATGCGGACCTGTTGAAGCGCATGTACGTCGAGGCCAAGCGCGCCGGGCGCGAAGGCGAGTTCTACGTGTTCCATCTGGGCTGGCCGGACATCTCGGCGCGCTACAACGCCGTCGGCCGGTTCGGGCGGATCTCCGAGGTGGCCACGCGCATCGCCGGACAGCTCTCGGGCGAAGGCAACAGCGCCGCGTTCCGCGAATTCGCCTGGCGCTTCGTCAACATCATCGCGCGCGCCCTGGTCGAGCTGGGGCAGCGGCCGGACTACCTGCTGATCCAGCGCCACGTCATCAACATCGACGCGCTGTTCATCGAGTACGCCCAGCACTACTTCGCCAGGAACGAGCCGAAGGCCTGGGAGGTCATCGTCCAGCTCGAAGGCAAGCTGAACGACAAGAACATCCCGCGCAACATGATCGGGCGCGAGAAGCGCGTGGTGGCCCTCGAACAGTACCTGTCCCAGGTGCGCGTCTATGACCCGGTGCTCGACGGCCTGCGCAGCGCCGTGCGCTACGACCGGACGTACTTCGACAAGATCGTCGCCTCGCTGCTGCCGCTGCTGGAGAAGCTCACCACCGGCAAGATCGCGCAACTGCTCGCACCGAACTATTCCGACCTGTCCGACCCGCGGCCGATCTTCGACTGGATGCAGGTCATCCGCAAACGCGCGGTGGTCTACGTGGGACTGGATGCGCTGTCCGACGCCGAAGTCGCGGCGGCGGTGGGCAACTCGATGTTCAGCGATCTGGTCTCGGTCGCCGGCCACATCTACAAGTTCGGCATCGACGACGGGCTGCCCGGCGCAGCGGCGGGCGCCAAGATTCCGATCAACGTCCACGCCGACGAATTCAATGAACTCATGGGCGACGAGTTCATTCCCATGGTCAACAAGGGCGGCGGCGCCGGCGTGCAGGTGACGGCCTACACGCAGACCTTGAGCGACATCGAGGCGCGCATCGGCAACCGTGCCAAGGCCGGCCAGGTGGTCGGCAACTTCAACAACCTGTTCATGCTGCGCGTGCGCGAGACCGCCACCGCCGAACTGCTGACGCGACAACTGCCCAAGGTCGAGGTGTACGCCACGGCACTGATGAGCGGCGCCACCGACAGCTCCGACCCGCACGGCAATACCGCGTTCACGTCCAACACCCAGGACCGCATCAGCAGCAACAGCGTGCCGCTGATCGAGCCGGCGCATGTGGTGGCGCTGCCCAAGGGGCAGTGCTTCGCGCTGACCGAGGGCGGCAACCTCTGGAAAGTCCGCATGCCGCTGCCGGCACCCGACCCCGACGAAGCCATGCCGAAGGATCTGCAGGAGCTGGCCGGCTACATGCGACAGCACTACGTCGAGGCTGGAGACTGGTGGGAGAACCAAGGCATCCCCGGCCTGCAGGACAAGGCGCTGCCCGACGACCTGCTGGACGACTTCAAGCAGATGGCCGCCGCTGAAGAGGCCGAACCATGAGCGATCCGGCCGTCGCGGCACAGCGCCAGCAGCAACGACAGCAGGGGCTGATCGCCGGCCTGGTCACGCTGCCGTTCCGCTTCTTCGGCGTGCTGTGCGGCGCGCTGCTGCTGTGCATCCTGATCGAATGCGTCGGCATGCACCTCTTCTGGCCCGATCAGGACTGGCGCCACGCGCAGGGCATGCTGCACTACGAGCTGGACCAGCTCTCCACGCATTTCACGCGCAGCGCGCTGGTGCAGGAGCCGGGGCGCACCGCGCACCGGCTGGTCGAGCAGGGCTACGACTGGCTGTTCGTGAAGAGCGGTCTGCTGGACTGGATACGCGACGCCTCGGCGCAGGCCAGCGCCGGCAGCCACCGCCCGACCAAGGATTTCCGCTACTACATCGGCTTGGTCTACGTGAACGTGGAGAGCTACCTGATCGCGGCGGCCTACACGACGTTGGTCTTCCTCGTGCGGCTGCTGGTGCTGTGCCTGACCCTGCCGCTGTTCCTGATAGCCGCCTTCGTCGGGCTGGTGGACGGCCTGGTGCGCCGGGACATCCGCCGCTTCGGCGCGGGCCGCGAGTCGGGGTTCATCTATCACCGCGCCAGGGCCAGCCTGATCCCGCTGGCCGTGCTGCCGTGGGTGACTTACCTGGCACTGCCGGTCAGCGTGAACCCGCTGCTGATCCTGCTGCCCAGCGCTGCATTGCTCGGCGTGGCGGTGTGCATCGCGGCGGCGACGTTTAAGAAGTACCTGTAGATCACTCTGGCTGCCAGGCGCAATCTGCCCAGTGCGCTTCGTAGCGTTTCATAAAGTCTTTCATCTCCCGGATGTTGACGGCAGGTTCGCGGCAGGCCCGGGCGCAGGTAGAAACGACATCCCGGTAGAACTCCGGAGCGACAGCCCTGATGCCGTCATAATTCATAAGCAAGTCCGGAAGACGCTCCGTGATATTTGCTCCGCGAGGTGCCATCACAATGCTCGGGGGCTCTCCATACGTATTGATCAACACGTATCGCCAGCTTGGGTCTGCAGCTCCCTGGCGAGGGACAATCTCACAGGGACGTGCGTCTCCGCCTTTGGAAATGGCTTCGTAGACCTCCTTGATGGCCTGGGGTTTGTGGGCCACCAGGACATAAGGCCCGGCCCCTACATAACTACCCATGCGTTCGTCGTATTCGATGCCGAGCAAGGCTTCGAGATCAAAGCGCGCATGCCGGTCCAGGGGAGCCTTTCCCGAGGTAAACCATTGAAGTTCCCGCAGGGTGATCCCGGCACACTTGGCAACGTCTGCAGGCGAATTGGGCCAGCACGCCACGAGGTTCTTGGCGATCTCGGCTGCGTAGTCATAGTCACTGTCGGCCCAGAAATCATCGTCCTCAACGATGTCCTCCGGTGCCTTCTCACCTGTCACCAGCCAAGTTCTGCCATCGAACCCGTCGAGGTTGAAATAACGGGGCTGATCGGGCGGCAGAGAGGTCTCCCAGGACGACATCCATGGACCGGGTTCCCAGTCGAGCCCAACTGTAATTGTTGGCACCGGTACTTGCGCCGGTAAGGCCAGCCACTGCTGGATTCTGTCCTCGACCTCGCGGCTGTTCACGCCTCTGTGACCATCCCTGAAACGAAAATCGTGGTTATTTTGAGCGTCCCGGCAAAGGGCCTGGATGGACCCGGTAAGAGACCGGTCTTTTCCGTCGTGCTTCCTCAGCAGCCACCGGCTGGAGTCCTGGGCTGAGCGCAGGGAAGCTGGAAGGGATTTCTCCTTGGCATCGGCGACCTCGACCTGGACTCCAATTCTTGCCATTTCCTCTACCAGTCCAGGGCTGGCCGTCGCGAGGTGGCGGTTGATCCGCAGAATGTCCGGTCGGCCACGCAAGCCCTCGGCGCTACGCCACGCATCCAAAAGAACATCCCGGAAGGCCCTGGGCTGATCGACCGGGGCAAAGGTCATCCACCGAATGGGCAACCCGGTAACGGTCAATCCATAGAGTATGAGGGGGCTGAGCCCGTACCGCTCTGCGTCCTTGACCTTGATCGGGTCCCGCACAGACACAATGCCGTGCTCCGGATGGCGAAAAAGGAACTTGGCAATCGCAACGTAGAAATGATGTTCTCTTGGTGAAAGCATCGCCTGTCGATTCATTCTCAAGTCAACCTGTTTCTACGGCCCGTTCTGTAGCGCTCAACCTGCCGCATCCAGGGCCGGATATCTGGCTTCCGCCACCGGTTTGAGACGTCACCTGGATCTGCGTGCTGATCCGCTCCTTCAAGGCGGGTACGTGTGAAATGAACGCCTATCAGCTTGCCGTCCTGCTGCAGGCCTGCGAGGGTTTCCAAAGCTGAAGTAGGCGAGTAGCCGCAATCTGGAGCCACTGGGGGCGCTCTGAAAACCATTTCGTCAGTGATGCCGATATCCCGCTCATGTTATTACCCCTCAGCTCGATTCGGCTTTTGTTTAATGAACGTCACCTCGAACGCCTTGCATGGCCGGTATTGCTGCAACCGATTTGCAAAGGTAAAGGCATCGTTCAACTCGTATCGCTGGAAAATATCGAGGCCTCGATCTAGGGAGATTTTCCAGCCGTGGTCGGTCACAATGTGGCGGGCATGGATAGTTCCGGTGCTGTCTAACTCCCAGGTGAAGTTCACGCCCACCGAGCTGGCGGACTCCTTCATCTTCTCGAAGTTTTCTTTCTGCTGTTCGCCTTTGAACTCGTCTTCCGTCGTCACCAGATGCACGGACACTTCCTCATCCGGAGCCTTGTGCTTGACCACGGTCTCCAAAAATTCCATGAAGTTGCGCATCTGGTAGAACAGGCGGATGTACGGATCGGTGACTGTGATTGCAGTCGCGTCCTTGAGATAAGGACCGAGCAGCGTATCGAAGGAGAGGCCTTTCTGGTTCTCCTGGAATGTAAGGTGCATTTCCTTGAGGACAGGCTCGGCCGGTGCCAGTGGTTCGGTTGGAACTGGCGGTAAGCTCGGTTGCGCAGCTTCTAAGATATTCCCGTCTTCACCCTCGGCGATGGTCTTGTGGTAGTAGCTGGGGTACCTCGTTACCGAGACCTTGCTTATTGAGAAAACGTTGGCCCGAGATCACAGCAAAGAGATGCTGAAATCTGTCCTGCATCGGCATTCTGGCTATATCTGCTGTCACCGCTTCATCCCCTTCACATCGGATTCAAATGCAGGGAAGTACAAAACATCCCTGCGGCTGCCTTGATGGATCAGATCCAACAGTCTCGGACTGGGCATGGCCGCATGTATCATGTTGTTGGCCGTTAGGAGATCGGCCTCGCGAAGTATCTTGAACAAGACCTGGCGCAATTTGCTTCGCGTCGCCGGGGTGATCTCATCCAGTTCTAAATGCCACTCGGATTTCCGGTTGAAGAAGGAATCAAAATCCTCGTGGGTCAGATCACTTTTCAGTGTGATGTATCGCTCTCGAAGCACTTCGACGGCAAAATCAGCGATGAATCTGTACCGACGGCAAACGGCGAGCCACAGGAGATAGGCCTGCTCTTGATGGCTGGCCTCAACAAGGAATTCAAGTTCGCCTTGAGTCAGCGCCCTAAGCCGAGAGACAACTTCGCGGCAGACTCGCTTGAGCGTATTCAGTGTTCTTGTCTGCAGTAAATTTTCTGCGATGACCTTGTCTCGAACAGAGTTCCAGTCGCCAAGATCAAGATACAGCGCGGCCAGCTTCACCGATTCGCGGTGAAAGAGACTGCCCGTTGTAAATGACATGCTGTATCTGTCGTTACTCATTCTTGGTCAGGATTCCTTTTTGTGATGTTCGGCAGCGCCACCGGCCTTCACCCATTCGTCCACCTCATCCTTCTTGAACTTCCAGAGGCGGCCCATGCGATGCGCGGGCATTTCATGTTTATCAATCCACTTGTACACGGTGTCATTGCTGACCCCGAGGTACTTGCAAATTTCACTTATCGATAACCAGCGGTCTTCCATCTCGGCCATTCCTCAAGCTCCTCGTGGGCGATTGGGGTTAAACCATGCGCTCGCCAGAGGCGAAGTAAGGGAGAGCAGGCGCAGTTCTCCCAGTTAAACCGCCTGAAAATATACCAGCCGGCAGACCGATGGCAAACGATCTTTGCCGATTAAAGCCGATTATCCGCTAACAGGGTCGATGCCAGGCGCCTGGTCCGAGCCGGCTTCCAGCGTCGATGCGCGGCATCCCGTAGGTTCAGGCAGGAATGAAGTGCGTCCGCACAGCACCGCCGCCATCACCACTGGTACGCCGCTACGCCAACCATCGAGGCAAATCGGGTGCACCGCCCGTTCCGATTCTTTGCGGCACACCCCGGCCCCACGCCGCAGCATCCCGCCATCCAGACGACTGCGGAACGGCGTGATGACATCCCTTGGCAACCCGACGACCCCTTGCCGCCGTGTGCCGGCCCTGGCCTTGGCGCTGATCATCGCGCTGGCCGGCGCATCGCCCGCATCGGCCGGCGATGCCACCGCTGAACACGAGCAACTGGCGGCCCTCGTCCGCCAGCTCAACCTGATCGACCGCCTCGCCGAGCACGCCGCCAATACCGCGCCGCAGGAACGCACCCGCTACCACTTCGACTACGCCCGACTGCGTGCCGACCTGAACCGCGTTCGCGCCGGCCTGCAGGACTACCTCGTGCCCCAGCGCGCCCAGCCGCGCGATCCCGTCCCGCTGGCCGGCGACTACGTCCGCCGCGACCGCGCCGACGACGAGGAGCCGTCGCCATGACGCCCTCTGCCGATCAGGTCGCCGCCTTCCAGGCCAACGGCGGCTTTGCGCCTTCGGCCGTCGCTGCCGTGGTGCTGGGCTTCGTGTTCGCCGTGTTGCTGCTGTGGGGCGTGTGGGCTATGCGCACCGCCTACGTCGGCTGGGCCGAGCACCGCATCACTGAACGTCAGTTCCTCGCCGTCGTCGTGCGCTTCGTGGCGATGTACCTGGTGCTGACCTTCTTCCTCCTCTCCTGACCGTCACGAAGGGCCATACGCCATGAACACTCCAACGACATCCCATCGCATTCCGTCCCGCATCGCCGCTCCGCTGCTGCCGCTGGCGCTCGCGGGCCTGCCGCTGTCGGCCTTCGCGCAGGGCCTGCCGACCATGGAGGACCCTTCGCGCGGCCAGGGCAGCGGCATCCTGCAGACCTTGCAGAACTACGGCTACGACATCGTGCTGCTGATCGCGCTGCTCGTGGTCGCATCGATGTTCGTCGGTGTCTGCTATCACGCCTACACGCGCTACTCGGAGATCCACACCGGCCGCGCCACCTGGGGCCAGTTCGGCCTGACGGTCGCCGTGGGCGCGATCCTCCTGGTGGTCGGCATCTGGCTGCTCACCAAGGCCACCGGCGTGCTGTGAGGGCGGCAAGCGATGGCCGTCCCTTCGGAGACCCCGCAAGACACGCTGGTGACCTTCCTGCCGCATCGGCTGAACCGCCAGCCGGTGGTCGTGCGCGGGCTGACCGCCGACGAGTTGTGGATCTGCACCGGCCTGTCGGCCGCCGCCGGGTTCGCGCTCGGCCTGCCGCTGGCCTGGCTCACGCACAGCATCGCCGTGGTGCCCACGCTGATCGTCGCCGGTATCGCGCTGGGCGTCTTCGTCGGTGGCGGCTTCCTGCGCGCGCAGAAGCGCGGCCGGCCCGACACCTGGCTCTACCGGCAGCTCCAGTGGCGGCTGGCATTGCGGCACCCGGCGCTGGCAGCGCTCCTGGGCGGCCAGCGCCTCATCACCCGCTCGGGCTACTGGACTACCCGGCGCAATGCCGATCGAGGTACGCCATGAGCCGTTTCAAGAACGAGGTTGCGCACCTGCAGGCGCACGTGAAGACGTTGCGTCTGGGGGCCGGCGCGTTGTTCGTGGTGGCGCTGCTGCTCGGCTTCGGTTGGTGGAGTGCGCCGAAGAGTCTGACCATCCATGTGCCGCCGGACTTGCGCTCGGGCAGCACGCGCAAGTGGTGGGACGTGCCGCCCGAGAGCGTGTATGCCTTCTCCTTCTACATCTGGCAGCAGGTACAGCGCTGGCCCACGAACGGCGAAGAAGACTACCCGCGCAACCTGCGCGCGCTGTCGGCCTACCTGACGCCGAGCTGCCGGGCCTTCCTGCAGCAGGACTACGAGTACCGGCGTGCCAGTGGCGAGCTGCGTCAGCGCGTGCGCGGCATCTACGAGATTCCCGGCCGCGGCTACGGCGATGATCCGGCCACGCGCGTCAAGGTGGTTTCCGACCGCGATTGGATCGTCACGCTCGACGTGAGCGCGGACGAATACTACGGCTCCGAGCAGGTCAAGCGCGCCCTGGTGCGCTACCCCATCAAGGTCGTCCGGCTGGACATCGACCCCGAGCACAACCCCTTCGGCCTGGCGCTGGACTGCTACGCCAGCGCACCCCAGCGCATCGAACCGTCGCCGACGCCGACCCAGGCCGGCGTGCCCGCCAATGCCTCCGGCCATCTGCAGGGAGACTCCCCATGAAGCCCGTTAACTGGTCGGCCCTGGCCGGCGTCCTGCTGATCCTCGGTTTCGTGCCGGCCAGCCAGGCCGTGGAAATCCTGCGTTGGGAGCGCCTGCCCCTGCCGGTGCCGCTGGTGGTCGGCCAGGAGCGCGTGGTCTTCATCGACCGCAATGTGCGCGTCGGCGTGCCGGCCAGCGTCGGCGACCACCTGCGCGTGCAGAGTGCGGGCGGCGCGATCTACCTGCGGGCGAGCGAGCCGATTCCGCCCACGCGGCTGCAACTGCAGGACGTGGAATCCGGCGCGCTGATCCTGCTCGACATCGCCGCCGAGCCGGCGAAGGACGGCCAGGCGCCGCTGGAGCCGGTGCGCATCGTGGAAGCGGAAGCCCCCGCGAAGCGCTACGGCGGCGGTGCAGCAAGCGGCGCGGACGAGCAGGCCGATGCGCCCGCGGACAAACCCCTTCTCCGGCGCGAAACGCCGGTACCGGTCGTGCTGACGCGCCATGCCGCGCAGAGCCTGTACGCGCCGCTGCGCACCGTCGAGCCGGTCGCCGGCATCGGGCGCGTGAACCTGCGCCGCGGCCTCGCGCTGGACACCTTGCTGCCGACGCTGCCGGTGCACGCGCGGGCACTGGTCGCGTGGCGCCTGGAAGACCAGTGGGTGACGGCCGTGCGACTCACCAACACCTCGGCGCGCTGGCTCGACCTCGACCCGCGCGCCCTGCAGGGGAACTTCGTGGCGGCGACCTTCCAGCATCCGAACCTGGGGCCGGCCGGTACCCCGTCCGACACCACGGTGCTCTATCTGGTCACGCGCGGCCACGGCCTGGCCGAGTCGCTGCTGCCGGCGCTGAGCCCGATCGACGCCAGCGTGAACCTGCCGCCGGCCGCCGCGGCCGGCTCGACCGGAGGAGCGCGCGATGAAGAGTAATCCGCTGCTCAAGTGGCTGCTGATCCCGATGGCGCTGCTGCTGGTGTTCGTCGGCATCAAGCTGTTCTCCGGCGCCCCCGGCGGCCAGCCCGCCCCCAAGGGCGCGGCCGGTACGCTCACGCCCGAGGAGATGAAAGCCCTGGGCATCGCTGGCGACACGCCGCGCGATACCGTCGCCACGCTGGTGGCCCAGGTGAAGCAGTTGCGCACCGAGCTGCAGAGCGCGCTCGGCGACAACAAGCAGCACAAGGCCGAGAACGAGCGCCTGCGTGCGCGGGAAGGCGCGATCGACCAACGCATCCAGAGCGCGCTGGAAGGCGAACGCAATCGCCTGGAGCAGGAGCGCACCCAGGTGGCCAGCGACAGGCAGCAGACCCAGTTGCTGCTGCAGGATCTGCAGCGGCAACTGGACGGCCTTGCCGGCAAGGGTGGCCCGTCCGACCTGCCCGTCGGGCTGGGGCTGGAAGAGGGTGATGGCCAGCGCTTCAACCGCGGCGCCGGTGGCACGCAGTGGGTCGAGCCCGACGATGCCAAGGTCGACGCCAGGAACGGCAGCAAGGAGCCGAGCTTTCCCCTGAGCTTCGGGCCGGGCCAGAAAAGCCTGTCGGCCGCAGTGGAATCGGTCGCCGACGTCGGCAGCCGCGCGGTGGGCGCATCCACGAAGGCGGTCTACACCGTGCCGTCGAACTCGACGCTCATGGGGTCGATTGCCATGACGGCGCTGATCGGGCGCGTGCCGATCGACGGAACCGTCAACGATCCCTATCCGTTCAAGGTTCTGATCGGCCCGGACAACCTCACGGCCAACGGCATCGACATCCCCGACGTGGCCGGCGCCGTGGTCAGCGGCACGGCCTCGGGCGACTGGACGCTCTCGTGCGTGCGCGGGCAAATCCGCTCGGTCACGTTCGTGTTCCAGGACGGCACCATCCGCACGGTGCCGGAGGACAGCAGCAAGGGCGGCAGCAGCGGCGGCAACGCGGGTCACAACGGCGCCAGCATCCAAGGCGGCCTGGGCTGGATCAGCGACCCCTACGGCATTCCCTGCGTCAGCGGCGAGCGGCGCAGCAACGCCCAGCAGTACCTGGGCAGCCAGGCGCTCATCACCGCGGCCGGCGCCGGCGCGGCCTCGCTCATCAAGTCCGACAACGGTAGCGTGGCCGTGGTCGCCAACAGCAACGGTTCGCTGGGCACCGTCGGCATCAGCGGCAACGAAGCGATGGGCCGCATCCTCGCGGGCGGCGTGCGCGACATGGCCGATTGGGTCAACAAGCTCTACGGCCAGGCCTTCGCGGCGGTCTACGTGCAGCCGGGCGCCAAAGTGGCCGTGCATCTGGAGCAGCCGCTCGACATCGACTACGACGCCAAGGGGCGTCGGGTCCACCACCGCACCGGAGAAGCCCATGCATCGGATCTGGATTGACGCGGCCGCCGTGCTGCTGGCGGCCACCCTGCTCGGCGGCTGCGCTACCAGCAAGGAGAAGCTGCTGCCGCACGGCGACAGCACCATGCTCGACATCTGGCATCAGGAGACCGGCGGAAGCGCGGGCGGCGGCCAGGCCGCCCGGCAACTGCTCGATGCGCGCCAGGGCCTGCGCCGGCCGCTGACCGAGGCCGATGTGCAGGCGGCGCCAGGCATGCAGGCGCGCTACACCCGTACCGCGCAGAACGAGATTCACCGCCAGTTCCACCGCCTGCCGAATCCCGACCTGGTGATGTACGTGTTCCCGCACCTGGCGGGCACCGACCCGGTGCCGGTGCCCGGCTACAGCACGGTGTTCCCGCTCTACCAGCGCGTGCAGTACGCGATGCCGGGCGAGCGCGTGGAGGACTACTGATGGCCTGGTCGCTGCCGTGGTCACGCAAGCCCGACGCATCGCCTGCTGACGCCGTAGATGCGGCCGATGATGCCTGGGCACGGCACGTAACGGCCTTGGCGGCACAGGGTGTCGCCGAGCCGGGCAGCGCGCTCGGCCGGGGCCGGCGCAGGCCGGCCACCCAGGCCGACCACGATGCGCTCTATGGGGTCGCGCCGTCGTTCGCGGACTTGCTGCCCTGGGTCGAGTATCTGCCCGACACCAAGTGCATGCTGCTGGAAGATGGCCAGTCGGTGGCGGCCTTCTTCGAGCTGGCGCCGGTCGGCACCGAGGGCCGCGAGATGGCCTGGCTGTGGCAGGCGCGCGATGCGCTGGAGAACGCCCTGCAGGACTCCTTCGACGAGTTGGACGACAACCCCTGGGTGGTGCAGCTCTACGCTCAGGACGAGGCCGACTGGGACAACTATCTGCGCTCCCTGGCGAACTATCTGCAGCCGCGTGCGCAGGGCAGCGCGTTCAGCGACTTCTACCTACGCTTCTTCGCCCATCACCTGCGGGCCATCGCCAAGCCGGGTGGCCTGTTCGAGGACACCACGGTGACGCGCCTGCCGTGGCGCGGCCAGGTCCGGCGCGTGCGCATGGTGGTCTACCGCCGCACGTCCGCGGCCCCGGCCTCGCGGCGCGGCCAGTCGCCCGAGCAGGCGCTGACCACGATCTGCGACCGCCTCGTCGGCGGGCTGGCGAATGCCGGCGTGAAAGCCCGACGTCTCGGCGCGGCGGACATCCACGCCTGGCTGATGCGCTGGTTCAACCCGAATCCGACCCTACTCGGCGCCACTGCCGAAGATCGGGAACGCTTCTACGCGCTGACCCGCTACCCGGAAGAGCGGGAGGAGGGCGAGATCGAACTCGCCGGCGGCACCGACTTCGCGCAGCGCCTGTTCTTCGGCCAGCCCCGCTCGGACGTGCCCAACGGCCTGTGGTTCTTCGACGGCATGCCGCATCGGGTGATCGTGATGGATCGCCTGCGCACGCCACCCGTGACGGGCCATCTGACGGGCGAGACGCGCAAAGGCGGCGATGCCATGAACGCGCTGTTCGACCAGATGCCCGAGGACACGGTGATGTGCCTGACGCTGGTCGCCACGCCCCAGGACGTACTGGAGGCGCACCTCAACCACCTCGCCAGGAAGGCCGTCGGCGAGACCCTGGCCTCGGAGCAGACCCGGCAGGACGTCCAGCAGGCGCGCGGCCTGATCGGCAGCGCGCACAAGCTCTACCGCGGCGCGCTGGCTTTCTACCTGCGCGGCCGCGACCTGGCCCAGCTCGATGCGCGCGGCCTGCAGCTCGTCAACGTGATGCTCAACGCCGGCCTGCAACCGGTACGCGAAGAGGACGAGGTGGCGCCGCTGAACAGCTATCTGCGCTGGCTGCCGTGCGTGTTCGATCCGGCTGCCGACAAGCGCCAGTGGTACACCCAGCTCATGTTCGCGCAACACGCGGCGAACCTGGCGCCGGTCTGGGGCCGCAGCCAGGGCACGGGGCATCCGGGCATCACGTTCTTCAACCGCGGCGGCGGTCCGATCACCTTCGATCCGTTGAACCGCCTCGACCGGCAGATGAACGCGCATCTGTTCCTGTTCGGCCCCACGGGCTCGGGCAAGAGCGCGACGCTCAACAACATCCTGAATCAGGTGACGGCGATCTATCGGCCGCGCCTGTTCATCGTCGAGGCGGGCAACAGCTTCGGCCTGTTTGGCGACTTCGCGGCACGGCTGGGTCTCACCGTGCATCGGGTGAAACTTGCACCCGGCGCGGGCGTCAGTCTGGCTCCGTTCGCCGACGCCTGGCGCCTGGTCGATACGCCGAGCCAGGTACAGACGCTGGACGCCGATGCGCTCGACGAAGACCAGACCGATGCCGGCATGGCCGTGGAAGGTGACGAGCAGCGCGACGTGCTCGGGGAGCTGGAGATCACTGCGCGACTGATGATCACCGGTGGCGAGGACAAGGAAGAAGCGCGCATGACCCGCGCCGACCGCAGCCTGATCCGCCAGTGCATTCTCGATGCGGCACAGCAATGCGTAGCGGAGAAGCGCACGGTGCTGACCCGCGATGTGCGCGACGCGCTGCGCGAGCGCGCCCGCGACGCCACGCTGCCTGAGATGCGGCGCGCCCGGTTGCTGGAGATGGCCGACGCCATGGACATGTTCTGCCAGGGCGTGGACGGCGAGATGTTCGACCGGTCCGGCACGCCGTGGCCCGAGGCGGACATCACCATCGTGGACCTGGCCACCTTCGCGCGCGAGGGCTACAACGCCCAACTCTCGATTGCCTACATCTCGCTCATCAACACCGTCAACAACATCGCCGAGCGCGACCAGTTCCTGGGCCGCCCGATCATCAACGTGACGGACGAAGGCCACATCATCACGAAGAACCCGCTGCTCGCGCCCTACGTGGTCAAGATCACCAAGATGTGGCGCAAGCTCGGCGCCTGGTTCTGGCTCGCCACGCAGAACCTGGACGACCTGCCGAAAGCGGCCGAGCCCATGCTCAACATGATCGAGTGGTGGATCTGCCTGTCGATGCCACCCGATGAAGTCGAGAAGATCGCGCGCTTCCGCGAACTCAACGCTTCGCAGAAGGCGCTGATGCTCTCGGCACGCAAGGAGGCCGGCAAGTTCAGCGAGGGCGTCATCCTGTCCAAGTCGATGGAAGTGCTGTTCCGCGCTGTGCCGCCCAGCCTCTACCTGGCGATGGCGATGACCGAGCCCGAGGAGAAGGCCGAACGCTTCCAGTTGATGCAGCAGCACGGCATCAGCGAGCTGGATGCCGCCTTCCGCGTGGCCGAGAAGATCGACCGTGCGCGGGGCATCGAACCTCTGACGCTGGACACGTTGGCCTGACGGGAGCAACACGATGCGCATGCCCTCATTCGCCCGCCGTCATCCCTGGATCGGTCTGCTGATCGTGGCGACGACTGGGGTTGCCTCGTGGATGCTGCTGCGCGCGCCGCATCCGGCAACCGAGCCCATGTCCCTGGCCGCCGCCGGGTCCGAAGCGTCGAAACCGGCCGGCCCGCCCTGGCTGTATGGCCGTGCCGATGCGCGCTTCACGGTGGTCGGGTACGCCGACCTGGAGTGTCCGTACTGCCGGACCTACTTCCCCGCGCTCAAGCGCTGGATCGACGCCCATCCCGAGGTGAACTGGCAGTGGCACCACCTGCCGCTGTCCATGCACGAGCCGGCCGCGACCGCCGGGGCACGCCTGGCCGAGTGCGCGGGCGAGACGGGCGGACATGCCACGTTCTGGCAGGCCGTGGCGTGGCTCTACTCGAATACCCGTGGCGACGGCCAGGGCCTGCCGGAGGGCCTGCGCTATCCCGACCTCACACCAACCATGCAGGGTTGTCTCGACAGCGATCGCCCCGATGCGGTCATCCGTGCCCAGGCGGCGGAAGCGGCACAGCAGGGCATCGCGGCGACGCCGGCCTTGCAACTGCGCGACCGCGAGTCCGGCAAGACCCTCCTGCTGCATGGTCCCGTCGAAGACGATGCCTTGCTGTCGGCCATCGATCTGCTCGCCGCCGGCAGCACGACCGCAGCCGAACCCACCCATTCCCCAGACATGCCCGCCGGCGTTGCCGGTGACATGCCCAGGTAGCCATCGATCTTCAAGGCTGCGGCGCGGCTCGTCCGCGTTGATCGAAACCCGTTCGCATCGCATCCCTTGACGCGAACAGCCACCGCACCCGCGGTGGTGGATGCCCGCTCGTCACCTGTTCCATCCCCATCGTCCCCAGGAGGGTTTGCCCTCCAGGGGCAGGCGCCCTCCGATCTCATCCATTGGAGGTTCGCCATGTCTCTCGTCATCGCCGACTCCCGCCCGGAGTCGCTCACCCTGATCGCCGCCCAGCACGAAGACTGGATCATCCGGCAGGCCATCACCCTGCTGGAGAACCGCGTGTTCAAGGCCGGTCCGGCGCTGGGCAGTCCCGCCGCCGTGCGCGACTACCTGCGCCTGAAACTGGTCGCGGAGCCGAACGAAATCTTCGCCGTCGTGTTTCTCGACAACCAGCACCAGGTGCTCGCCTTCGAGCCGCTGTTCAAGGGCACGGTCGACCAGACTTCGGTGTATCCGAGGGTGGTGGTCCAGCGTGCGCTGGCGCTCAACGCTTCGGCGCTGATCCTGGCGCATCAGCACCCCTCGGGGAACACCGAGCCCTCGGCCGCTGATCGTGCGATCACCGAGCGGCTGAAGAGTGCCCTGGCCACCGTCGATGTCCGGGTGCTGGACCACTTCATCGTCGGCAAGGGCAGCCCGTACTCGTTCGCCGAAGCCGGCTTACTGTAGTCCGCAGGCGTCCCTCCGGGGGCGCCTGTTCCTCTTGCCCCTCTCCACAAGAACTGCCATGAACGGTTCCGGTTGCCACCTTGGCGATGCGTTCTGATGGTCACGATTTCGGAAGCTTGCAAGCTTGCAAGCTTGCGGGATACGCGGCTGAACCGGCCTTTATTTGTTGAGAGGCACACCTTTACATGGCAGAATGTGCGTATTTTCTAGTTGCCAGCAACGCGAATGTCTGCCGTCACCGCCATCCAGTACACTCAGGATCAGATGCGCACGCTAACTGGCGTGTCCGCCGAAACGGTGCGGCATTGGCGCAAGACCGTGCCCTACTTGGCGTCCAAGACCGGGAAGGCTGCCCGATTCACCTTCGCCGATCTCCTTGGCTTGGCCGTTACCAATGAGCTGGTCAGCTCATTGGGCGTGCACATCGCCACCGTCAGCGTCGGCGTGGACGCGCTTTTTCGGTTGCTGAGCACCAGTGGCGCGTTGGCGCTGAACGGGTCTGTGGCGTTCGTGACGCCCACTTTGGCGAACCTGTGCGATATCGGCCCCGAGGGGGTTGGGCCGGCGCCGGCCCAACCGACTCTCGTGATCCCGCTCGATCCGTTGATCATGCGGCTTCAGCAGCACATGCTGCCGATCGTCCCGACGCCGAGCCAGGCAGCGTTGCCGTTTCCACCCGAAGCTATCCGGAGTAGGGCGTGAACACTGCCACGCTGGAACAGGTGCTCGCCGCAACCGGCTACCTGCCGGACGGGCGACCCGCGCCCGGCCTTCGGTTGGGGGCTGAGGCGCAGTCCTCGCGCCACGGCCGCGTTTTTGTTCCGGACGCATTGTGGCGCAGCGCGTCGTCGTTGACCGTCTACTTCAAGTTTGAGCAAAGCGCGCCTGCAGACGATCTGGTCAGCCAGTGGCGACGAGAGGTCTGGAACGAGGGGTTCGCGCCGTTGCTGTGGGTGATCTCGCCGCAGCGTATCGACCTGTACAACGGTTTCGGCACACCCGCGAAAGAAGGCGATGCCCAGAGACATTTGATTCGGCGTTTCGAGAACATCGAAGCTTCGCTTCATGAACTGGACGAGTTGGCCGGCCGACTGGCGATCGAGACGGGCCAATTCTGGGCCCAGGTGCCGGCCATCGATCGCAAGACCAGCGTCGATCAGAAGCTCCTGTCTGACCTTGGATGTCTCGAACGCGATTTGGTCGCAGGCAATCTCGCGCGCGATGCGGCGCAGGCCTTGATTGGGCGCGTGATCTTCACCCAGTACCTGATTGACCGCGAGATCGTCAGTGCGGCGCGGTTGAAGCGGGTATGCGGCCGCACGGCGTTGCCGGCGATCCTGCGCGACCGGCCAGCGACCAGCAAGCTGTTCGCATGGCTGGCCCAGACCTTCAACGGCGATATGTTTCCGCCCTCGTCGGTGAAAACGACACCAGCCGCTCACCATTTGACGCGGGTTGCGGAGTTCCTGGAGGCTGTCGATCCTGAAAGCGGGCAACTCAGCTTCTTCCCCTACCAGTTCGACGTGATTCCGGTCGAGCTCATCAGCTCGATCTACGAGCAGTTTGCACATGCTGAGCCGCAGACTGGAGGAAAGCGCACAGAAGCGTTGCGAAACGGCGTGCACTACACGCGACTGTCCGTCGTCTCGCTGGTCCTCGATGAGGTCATGGATGGTCTATCTGGACGGGAGTCGGTGCTGGATTTGACGTGCGGCTCCGGTGTCTTCCTGGTCGAAGCGCTGCGGCGCTTGGTTCATCTTCGCTCGCAAGGTCAGCCGCCCACGAGGGAGCTGATCCGCTCGACGCTCTACGGGCAGGTGTATGGCGTAGACATTAGCGAAGCCGCGATTCGCGTCGCTGCGTTCAGCCTGTACCTGGCTGCGCTTGAGCTGGACCCTGACCCGCAACCACCGCAGTCCCTGAAGTTCCAGCCATTGATCGGCAGGACATTGCTCGTCGGTGACGCTCGTACTGTCGAACGTGATGGAGATGGCAAGGCCGTGCTGGCGACGCCGACAGGGCTGAAGCAGTTCGACCTTATCGTGGGCAATCCCCCTTGGAGCTTTAGGGGGCAGACAGGAACCGAAGCGCGGCGCAAGACCAGGGTTGCGGGCGTACCTGCGCAACCGCGCGGTGAAGGCTTGGATTTCGTGTTGCGAGCGGCGGAGTTCTCACATGAGAAGACCCGTTTCGGCATCATTCTTAGCGCGATGCCGTTCTTCAGCCGCAGCGGCACCGGCATGGCAGCAGCTCAGCATGTGATGCGAGCCGTGGCTCCGATCACCTTGGTAAATCTGTCCAATTTGTGCAGTTGGCTCTTCGCGACAGCGGCTATGCCCGCAGTGGTTCTCTTTGCCCGTCATCGACCGAAGCAGCGAACGGATCAGGTCACGGTCGTTCAGATCCCGTGGACGCCCAGCGGTGCAAGGACTCATTCGTTCGAGGTGGCGCCGAGTGACGTCATCACTTTGACACTCGACGAGATCCAAGAACAGCCGTTGAAGCTCAAGGCAGCAGCCGTTGGCCGGCGCCGTGACCTCCTATTGCTGGATGACTTGACTTCGGCCCACAGAAATCTGGGCGAGCAACTCTCATTACTCGACACTACCTTCCAGGTTGGATTGATTCGCGGGGCCCCAGAGAATCAGACGCGCGATGCTCGCCCGCTAAAGGGATTGGATGTACTGCAAGTCAAAGACATGCAGCACTTCAACATTCCCGATGATTTGCCGACTTTCAGCCAATCGAAGGCACAATGGCCACGATCGCGGGAGATATATCAAGCCCCGCTTCTCATCGTGAAGGAAATGCTTCTGGGGAGTCCACGCGTCTTGGCGGCCGTCTCCGAGCGGGATCTCGTCTTCACGAACTCATACTTCGCAGTGTCTCTTCCGAGAGGGCACACGCGGACGGCACATTTGCTTGCCACCGTGTTGAGTTCTGCTTTTGCGACATGGTTCTTCTATCTGACCGCTGCAGAGTTTGGAATCTACAAGAGGAAGCTGCTGGCTCGCGACCTCAGCTTCCTACCGGTGCCTAATTTCACGAGCGCAGTGAAATCTGAGGCTGGCCAGCGCCTGCTGCAGATTGAGAAGAATCTGCGCGCCAACGGCACCGACGAGAGGGGATGGGCTGAACTGGACGAAGCTGTCTTCGATCTGTACGAACTGAACGATGCCGACCGAACTGTCATTCGAGACGGCCTCCTTCGCGCCGGGTGGCAATGGGAAACCGGCCGCGAATCATCCGTGGAGCCATCGGACAGTCGTACTGAGGTCACGGCGTATGCCAAGACGTTCCTGTCCGTTATCGAGGATTGGCTTTCCGTTCGCAATAAGCGGCACATGCGCGCCGAAGTGCTCGACTTGCCAAGCAGTTCGGCCTTGCGCGTCGTGCGCTTTGTCTTGGAAGAGGGGCCGGGTAATGCGAGCGTGAGCGTCGTGGCACCACAAGGCGAATTGGGTGAAGTACTGGCACGTATCGGCAGGCGCCTGAAAGTCAAGATTGCGACCGCGCTCAGTGCAGAGCGGGAATTGCGAGTGCACGGACGCAACGAAGTCGTGATCATCAAGCCAGCAGCGCGGCGCTACTGGATGGGCATAGCGGCACTGGAAGATGCCGATGCAGTGGTCGCGGAGAGCTTTTCAGGGGGCAAAGTTTGAGGATCCCCTATGAGACACCTCCTGCACTGGGCAGAGAGTTCATTGAACTTGAGCCCGAGGTTGTGGCGGTCATTCTGCTGACACTGGCCGCAGGTTGGCAGCGAGCATGCGCAGCCGAGGACGTGAATGCCAACGCTGGAGAGGTAATCATGACCGAGCGCCTGCGGGACGGGATGCGCATTGCGCTGAAGAACTCCCCGTGGAAGCAGATCATGGTGCTACCTGGCACGGAATCGCGATCTAAAAGCAACGTGATGCTACCAGACGGACGTACCGACATCCCGCTGGCGTTCGTCGAAATTTTCTTGCGCACGCAGGAGCATGATCCGCACGCGATCATCGAATGCAAACGAATCGCCGGGTCGGACACTCACTTGTGTCGAGAGTACGTCGTCGAGGGCATGGATCGATTCATCCAGGAGAAGTACGGCGAGAACCATGCTATCGGCTTCATGGTGGGGTACGTTCTTGCCGGCGTTCCTTCGGAATCCGCGGATGGCGTCAACGCTTACTTGAGAAGAGTTTCGCGCTCGGTAGATCGCCTCGCCCCGAGCGACATCAGTGACGGGACTTGGCAGAGCCTACACGCACGCTCCAAGCCGTCGATGCCGATTCGCTTACAGCATGCGTTTCTTGGGTTCGCGGGCACCTCAGCGTCCCGCACCTGATCTCCGCCTCCGACAGGAGGCAATCACAACGCTCACAACGGCATAGGGTATGAAACCGGCAGGGGCCGGATGCGGTTTCTTTGTCGCGCTAGATCGGCACTTGAAGTCGACTGTGACTTTGATCGACTCCAAGGACGCCCGATATGCCGGCCCCCGTCTTCAAGGCTTCGCCCCGGCTGCCGACCATCAGCATTGCGCCCGGACTGTGGGCAGTGCTGTTCATGTTTACCCAGACTGCAGCAGCCGACGTGCTCGTCGTCACCGACAGCCGTCATCCGGTGCAGGCTCCAGCCGGCGTGCGGATCATCGAGCTGGACCAGGCCACGCGCATCGAGGTCGAACTCGCCGCGCACCTACCGGCCGACCCGCAACAGGCTGCAGCCCTGGTGCGGCAGCGGTTGCAGGACGGTGGCGAGGCCCTTCAACGCCGCATCGGCCACGCCTACCAAGGTGTCGCGGATGCCTGGGGACTGGGCATCGCCAAGATTCCCGCCGTGGTGGTCGATCGACGCTACGTGGTCTACGGCGAGCCCGACGTGCCCCGCGCCGTCGCGCGCATCAACGCCTACCGGAGCGCGCAGCCATGAGCCTCCTGCTGGCACGCCGGCGCCTGCGCGCCACCGCCGCCTCGCTGCTGCTGAGCGCGGCCACGTCGACGTTCGCCCTGGACACCGCCACCATCGTCTCGTCGGCGCTGTCCCCCGACTGCCTCGAATACCGCGTGGTCGGAATCTGCTACTGGCTGTACTGCACGCCCTTCGGCTGCTCGGTTCGCACCTCCGTCAAGGTGCGCCACTACGTCCCCGATGCGGTGGTGTCGAGCTACTCGAACACCGGCGAGAACCCGTGGCTGGAAGTCAGGGCGATGAGCATGCCCAACCCGAGCGCCAAGGCTGGCGGTGACGGCACGACCAATCACGACAACGAGAACAACCTCGCCAAGTTTAAGAACGCCGATGTCATCGGCCATCCGGCCGGGATGGTGTTCAGCCAGTTCGCCAGCGCCTCCGGCTACACCTGCGAAGGCGCGGGCACGGCCTTCATGCCGTATCTGCTGAGCACGCTCGACACGATCGCCTGGCGCTACAACATCCCGGAAGCGTTCTACCCCGAAGCGCTCATCCCCGGCCGGCGCGAAATCGGTACGCGCACCGGCCTGAACCTCTGGGGCAACGTGTATCCCCGCGGTGGCTTCCTGCACCAGACCGACGACCACAAGAGCGGCGCCGTGGTCGCGCAGCGCGCGGGCGACATCGTGACGCGCCGCGGCCAGATCCACGTGTACCAGCCCCTGCTGGCCAACGCCCGCGACGGGTACTGGCCGGCCGGCGCGTTGATGGAGACCGACGCCTCGACGGGCAAGTGGCAGGAGCTGACGCCCACGCTCTCGAACAGTTGCGTGGTCTTCCCGCACAGCCGCACCCGCGTGCAGGCCCAGCAAGGCGACTACGCCTGGGCCTTGTGGCGGCCTTACTCCTGCTGCCGGCGCCGTGGCCAGGTCTTCCTCGGCAGCGTCGATTTCATGTGAGGAACCCACGATGAACGCCTCCCTCCCTGACTTCCTGCACCGCGCGAAATCGCCCTTGCGGGCCACGCTGCTCGTGGCGGCCATCACGCTGGTCGTCGGCGTCGCCTGGGCGCAGACGCGCATCGATCCCAATGGCGTGAACGTCAGCGGCAGCGTGATCGGCGACGACGTGCTCTACAGCATCGGCGGCGGCCGGGCCGTGTCGATGGGTGGTGCCGGCAACATGCAGAGCATCGGCGTCGGCGCCGGCTGGAACAGCAACCTGATCTGCGGCGACATGAGCATCACCACGACGCTGCAGAACCAGCTCAACGGCATCACCAACGGCTTCCAGACGATCATGAGCAACGTGATCCAGAACGCCACCAGCGCCGTGGCCTCGCTGCCGGCGCTGATCATCCAGCGCGCCGACCCGGGCCTGTACAACCTGCTCACCAACGGCATCCTGCAGGCGCGCCTGGATTTCGACCGCTCGAAGATGACCTGCCGGGCCATCGCCAATCGCATGGCGGACATGGCCGGCGGCCAGGCCGGCTGGGACCAGCTCGCCGAGGGGATGGCGCTGCGGGATGCGGTCAGCAGCACCGATGCCGTCTCCGCCATCGAGCAGGCCGAGTCCAACAAAGGGAACAACGGCGTGCCCTGGGTCGGCGGCGGCAACGCGGGCGGCTCCGGCCAGAGTTCGATCAAGGTGGTCGGCGACGTGACGCGAGCGGGCTACAACCTGCTCAACGGGCGCAGCGCCACCGATACCTCGTCGATCGCGCGCAGCGCCTGCAGCAACCGCCTGACCTGCCAAACCTGGTCGTCGCCTGGCGCGGCCGCGGACTGGGCGACCCGCGTGTTGGGCGAACGCGAGCAACGCACCTGCGAAAACTGCACGAAGACCCAGACCACGCCTGGCGTCGGGCTCACGCCAGTGATCCAGGAAGAGTACGAGGCCAAGCTGCAGGTGCTGCAGGAGCTGGTGACGGGCGCCCGGCCGACGACGCCGACCAATCTCGACGCGGCCGGCAGCAGCTCGCTGCCGATCACCCGCGGCGTGATCGAGGCCCTGCGTGATGAACCCGACCAGGACGTGCTGGGCAAGCGCCTGGCGTCGGAGGCGGCGCTGTCCAGCGTGCTGGAGAAGGCCTTGCTGCTGCAACGCACGTTGCTGACCGGCAAGAAGGAGCCGAACGTCGCCGCCAACGAACTGGCCGTGCAGGCGGTCGACCAGGAGAACAGTGCGCTGGAGCAGGAGATCAACAACCTCAAGACCGAGCTGGAGCTGCGGCGCACGCTGGCCGGCAACTCGGCGATGGCGATCATCCAGCGCCACAGCACCCGCGCTGCTGGTTCGCGCGGCGTCTTCGAGGGCGACACCACGCGCGACCGTCTGCGGGAAGTCCAGAAGCCGCGGAGCGGTACGCCATGAGCCGGCTGGCCTGGCTGCGGCTGCCATGGCTGTTCAACCGCCGCGTCGGCGTGGCGCTGCTGTGGACCTTGCTGGTGGTCGCCGCCGCGGTGGCGGTGAACATCGCCGGCATCCACGTCGTCGGCGGCGTCGAGGGCTGGCAGCACTGGCTGCAGGCGCACGCCGGCCACTTCTTCGTGTGGCGGCTGTGCCTCTACGGAGCGACGGCTTACGGCTGGTGGTGGATGCGTCGGCGCCTGTTGCGGCGGGAGCCGTCCCGCGAGACGCATCAGCGCCTGCTGCGCACGGAGATCGCGGCCGTGATCGCCGTGGTCGCGCTGGAAGCCAGCCAACTGCTGCGGCACGGCTGAGACCGGGAGGCAGGCATGACGCTCTACACCACGGACTACCTGGAGTATTACCTGACCCTGGTGGCTTGGGTGGTCAACAACGGCATCTGGAGCATCCTCGTGGCCAGCGGCGTGTTCGCGCTGCCGTTCGTGGCCATCGTGATCCAGGAATGGCTCAAGGCCCGCAGCGAAGGTGCGGACGAGGGCAACAAGGGCGTGCTGTCGTCGATGCGCATCGAGAACCGGGTGTGGGTGGCGATCGTGGTCATCATGTTCGCCGGCATCCCGTTCATCCCGGTGGATCTCGCCACGATCAGGTTCGACACCACGCGCTCCGCGCAATGCCAGGTCAGTGTCCCGCTGCCCAACGACACGGGCTGGTCCAACGTCTACACGGCGCTCAACGACCAGAGCGCGCTGGTGCCGGTGTGGTGGTTCTTCATGCACGCGCTGTCGAAAGCCGTGACGGGCTCCGCGGTGGCGGCGATTCCCTGCGGCACGGACCTGCGTCAGATTCGCATGGATGTGGATGCCACGCGCATCGACGACCCGGTGCTGGCACAGGAGGTCGCCGACTTCACGCACGACTGCTACGGGCCGTCGCGCGCCAAGCTGTTCATGAACCGGCCGACGCTCTCCGACGAGCAGATGAACGACGTCACCTGGATCGGGTCGAGTTACTTCCTCGACACGCCCGGCTTCTATGACACCTATCGCGCCAAGACCCCACGCACGGCCTGGCCCTACGACGCGACCCGCGATGCGGGTCTGGCACAGGTGGACAGCGGCGGCGGCTATCCATCCTGCCGGCAGTGGTGGGCCGATGGCGGCCAGGGACTGCGCAGCCGGCTGCTGGCACAGGTCGACCCGGACCTGCTGACTCGCATCGGGCGCTGGGTGGGCTTCCTGTCGCAGAGCGAGGTCAATGACTCGGTGATCCGCGCCGTGGTCGCGCCGAGGCAGCAGAAGATGAACCAGGGCGCCGTCTACACCGACTACGGCGGCCAGATCGACAAGACGCTGCCGAACATCGTCACGCGCGGCGCGAGCGACCTGGGTCTGACCGTCGGTTCGCTGGGCTTCTTTCCTGCGATGGACGTGGTGCGCCAGGCGCTGCCGATGGTGCTGACCATGCTCAAGATGGCGCTCGTCATCTGCATCCCGCTGGTGCTGCTGATCGGCACCTACGACCTGAAGACGGTGGTGACGGTGAGCTGCGTCCAGTTCGCGCTGTTCTTCGTGGACTTCTGGTTCCAGCTCGCGCGCTGGATCGACAGCACGATCCTGGATGCGCTCTACGGCTGGGGGTTTGGCGCGGACAGGCCTCACACGAACTTCGATCCGTTGATCGGTTTGAACAACGCCTTTGGCGACATGTTGCTGAACTTCGTCATGGCGATGATGTTCATCGTGCTGCCGACGTTTTGGGTCATGGCATTGGCTTGGGCAGGCGTTCGCACGGGAAATATCGTGCAGGGGTTGTCCACCGCCACCTCGGACGCCAAGGGCGCTGGGGGGCGTGGCGCTGGTATGGCAATGAGCGCCGTATCGAAGAAGTGACCGCCGTTCAGTCGTCGTCGGTCACATGCGGGTCGATGCGCCAGTCGCTCTTGTCATAAAGCCCGAAGCCGTTGGGGCCTTCCCTCCACTCGGGTTGCGGTTCCTCTTGATCAGGGTCGTCGTGCTGCACGAGCCATGCAGCAGTCACCGCAAAGGCGAGCAGCAGGGCCAGCCAGAACGCGGAGTAGAGCAGCGCACCGAGCACGGCGAGCTTGACGATCCAGAGCACCGCCGTCGCCGCGCCCGCAGGCACCCCGCGCGTCACCAGCCAGCCGGCGACACGCTGCTCGCGGCGCAGGTATCCACGCCAGGCACGGCCAGCCCCCCGGCCCAGCCGGTGGCTCCAGCGCCCGTTGTGCGTGTTGGCGGTCATGCTCATATGCCTCGGCTTCAGTGGTGCCTCACCTCGCGGAGCGGCCGGTCGTGGCCTGCCCTCCAGCATAGACCGCGATCAGGAGGGCGGGTTGCGCCCGGCAGAGCCGGGTTGGCTCGGGTCGTAGGTCGATTAGATTATGCACAACAAATCAAACCTTATGCTACTTTCCATGCACGTTCTTGCAATGGCTCTAGGGGTCGATTGGATTCTGTGTTATTTTTATAACATGGATCGAAATTCTCGGCACCAGGTAATCAAGCGACTGCAGGCGGGACTCTCCCGTGGGGCGCCGTTCGACCTTGCCACCCTGAGCCAGTTCGGGGTGTCGCCCCAGCTCGCCGCCCACTATGCCGACGGCGGGTGGCTCGTGCGCCTGGCCCATGGCGTCTATGCCTTCCCGAACGATGAGTTCGGGGTCTACGGTGCGCTGAAGTTCCTGCAACAGCGTGTGCCCGGCCTGCACGTCGGCGGCAAGAGCGCCCTGGCCCTGCAGGGTGTGCGGCACAACCTGGGCAGCCGGGAGACGCTGGTGCTGTGGGGCGACGGTCGTTTCGCGTTGCCGGCCTGGTTCACCTCGCGCTTTCCGGCCCGCTACGTCCACGCCCGCCTGTTCGACTGGCCGGACACGACGCTGGCCAGCAAGACCCTGACCACGCCGCCTGGCCTGCCCGAGGATCTGCGGGTGGCTGCCTCCGAGCGTGCCGTTCTGGAGCTGCTGTACGAAGCCGGCGTCAAGCAGAGCCTCGAAGAGGCCCGCAACCTCTTCGATGGACTGCGTTCCCCCCGCAAGGACTTGCTCGGACAACTGCTGTCCTGCTGCGCCAGCGTGAAGGCCGTGCGCCTGTTCCTCACCTGGGCGCGCGAGACCAGCCTCGTGGATGTCGATGCCCTGCTGGAGCAGTACCCGGTTCGCACCGGCAGCAACACGCGCTGGATGAGCCGGCTCGATGACGGCACCTTGCTAAGCCTGAGACCTCATGGATAAGACCTACGCGGACACCGTTCGCCTGCTGCTGGCCGTCGCGCCCGACGTGTTCGCCAACCACATCTTCGCCATGAAGGGCGGCACGGCCATCAACCTCTTCGTGCGGGACATGCCGCGCCTGTCGGTGGACATCGACGTGGTGTACCTCCCGTGGCAGACGCCGCGCGACGAAGCGCTGCAAGCCATCAACCAGGAGCTGGCCGCCATCGCCACGCGTGTTGTACCGCTGGGCGTGCAGACACGCCTGGTTCGCGCCAAGGACCTGGGGGACACCAAGCTGATCGTCGAGAACGACGCCCACCAGGTGAAGATCGAGGTCAACGTCGTGTTCCGAGGCAGTGTGCTGCCCGTCGAGCGGCGGCCGCTGAGCGCCAGGACCAGCGATCTGTTCGGCGTCGAGTTCGAGCTGCCGGTTCTGGCACCGGACGAGCTGTACGCCAGCAAGCTGGTGGCCGCGCTGGATCGGCAGCACCCCCGCGACCTGTTCGACGTGTGGCAGCTCTTTGAGTCGGGCGGCATCAGCGACGGCATGGTCGAGTGCTTCGTGATCTATCTGGCGGGCCACAACCGGCCGCCCCACGAAGTGCTGTTCGGCAACGACAAGGACATCGCCGGCGAGTACGAGCGGGCCTTTGTCGGCATGACCGAAGTGGACTGCTCCCTGGAGACACTGCTCGACGCTCGCGCCAGGATGCGGCGCGAGCTGCCACAGCGACTGAGCACCGCGCACAAGCAGTTTCTGAGCGGGCTGGCGCGCGCAGAACCGGACTGGTCGCTGGTGCAGTGCCAGCACGCCGCGCAACTGCCGGCACTGCGCTGGAAGCTCGCCAATCTCGAAACCTTCCGCAAGCGCCGTCCCGACGACTTCGCAGCGCAATCCGCCGCCCTCGACACCGGCTTGGGCCAGAGCTGACGAACATCCCGCAGCGCCCCACTTGCCGGGATTGCCCCATGCCGCATTCATCGTGGCACCCGCGCAGCAGCGGCCCTATACCCAAAGGCTTCCGACAAAGGCCAAAGGGCTGAGAAGGGGCAAAGGAAGGGCGCCAAGGGGAAAGGCCCTATCCTGAAAAGGCCAAAAGGCGCCCCTGAGCAGCCCGTCATCCGGGGTTCGCCATGCTCTCGCTGTTCCAGCGCAAACGGGTGCCACCCACCGCCGGCACACCGCCCACCTCCGGCATCGAAACTCCAAAAGGGTCGATGCGGCCGGAGTCGGCCGCATCGCTGCTGGCCACGCCGCGCCGGCAGAAACTGCTGGAACACATCTGGCAGCGCACATCGCTCTCACGCCGACAGTTCGCCGCGCTCTACCTCGCCCCACTGGAGCGCTACGCCGAGCTGGTCCAGCAGTTCCCGGCCTCCGAGAACCACCACCACGCCTATCCGGGCGGCATGCTGGACCACGGTCTGGAGATCGTCGCCTATGCGCTGAAGCTGCGGCAGTCATACCTGCTGCCTGCGGGCGTCACGCCGGAGGCACAGGCGGCCCAGGCCGAAGCCTGGACCGCAGGCACGGCCTACGCGGCCCTGCTGCACGACATCGGCAAGATTGCGGTCGATCTGCACGTCGAACATGCCGACGGCAGCGTCTGGCATCCCTGGCACGGCCCGCTGCGAAAGCCCTACCGCTTCCGTTACCGAAAGGAGCGCGAGTACCGCCTGCACAGCGCCGCCACCGGGCTGCTCTACGCGCGCCTTCTCGATCGGGACATCTTCGACTGGCTCAGCGGCTATCCCGACCTCTGGGCCGCGCTGCTGTACGTGCTGGCCGGCCAGTACGAGCACGCCGGCACGCTCGGCGAACTGGTCGTGCAGGCCGACCAGGCATCGGTCGCCCAGGAACTCGGCGGCGATCCCAGTAAGGCGCTGGCGGCACCCAAGCATGCGCTGCAACGCAAATTGCTCGACGGCTTGCGCTACCTGCTCAAGGAGGAATTCAAGTTGAACCAGGCCGGCCCGGCGGACGGCTGGCTGACCCAAGACGCCCTGTGGCTGGTGAGCAAGACCGTCTCCGACAAGCTACGCGCACATCTGCTGTCGCAGGGCATCGACGGCATCCCGGCGAGCAATACGGCGGTGTTCAACGTGCTGCAGGATCACGGCATCGTGCAACCGACGCCGGATGGCAAGGCGATCTGGAAGGCTGCGGTCACCAGCGAGGCCGGCTGGTCGCACGCCTTCACCTTCCTGAAACTCTCGCCGGCGATGATCTGGGATGCCGCCGACCGGCCGGCGCCGTTCGCAGGCCGTGTGCAGGTCGAAGAGGAACAAGCGGAGCCGACGCCGCAGGCGCCGGCGGTGGCCGATGGGCCGCGCGCGGAAGGCATCGAAGCTGCATCCGCGAGCACGGCGCCGGTCGCATCCGCAGCCATGGACACCGGCGTGGCCGCGCTGCTCGACCTGCTGGGCGACACCGCTCCACCCACGGCACCGGAGATCCCGAGTTCCCCTGTTGCCGAGCCCGAGCCGGCCCCTTCGACCGTGCCCCCGCCGCAGATGGGCCTCGCGCCTTCCCAGGATCGCGCGGAGCCCTCCGGGGCGCACTTCATGGCCTGGCTGCGTCAGAGCATCCAGACGCGCAAGCTCATCATCAACGACGCCAAGGCCCTGGTGCATACCGTCGCCGGTACGACCTACCTCGTCAGCCCCGGCGTGTTCCAGCGCTACGCGCAGGAGTACCTTCAAGTCGTCGCGCTGGCCAAGCAGGAGAAGCTGGAGGGGTGGCAGTGGGTACAGAAGCGCTTCGAGAAGCTGGGACAGCACCGCAAGCAGCCGAGCGGGCTGAACATCTGGACCTGCGAAGTCACGGGGCCGCGCAAGTCGCGCCGGCTGCACGGCTACCTGCTCGCCAGCCCGGATGCGCTGTTCCAGGAGACGCCGCCAGACAACCCATACCTGCGGCTCCTGCATGAGGACTTCTTACCAAGCGCGAACCCTCTGTAAAACCTGCCCCCTATCCAAGCCGGGAATTAGCAATCTAGGTTGAGCAGGTCGTGAGCTGCATTAAGCGCATGCTGAGCGGCATCGCCCCCCATTTAGCAACCGATCACGGTTAAGCCCGCCTCCGCGAACCCATGCTGTGGGTAGGTGCCCGTTTTCGGCTCGTCTTATGAAAAAAGGTGAGCGTCCAGCCGTCCCATCGTTACTCAGGTTGAGACGCCGAGGGGCAACAGCTCCTCGATCTGGCTGTTGGGCCAGATGGGCAGTTTTTCCCGGGGTGTCCTTGAGCCAGGCGCCGGGCTCGAGACCGTTCAGTCTGGTGGTGGCCAGCACGCTCTGGATGGCGGCGGCGCGGTAGCTGCAGCCGGTCGTGTAGGGCCTGCAGTTTGGGCAGGGCTTTCTGTTCACGCAGCAGCTGCCGGACGGCCGCGTCGAGTGCGCGGGCGCGCCAATCGAGGGCATAGAGATCGGCGATGCGCCGCAAGGCCTCGGCTGTCACTGGGCTCCAGGTCGTTGCTGCGGTAGGCCCAGAGTAGGCTCAGATATAGGGGCGTTTGGTTTTCCCCTCGCCGGGATCGAGTTGCCGCAGAGGGTGTTTCATCGGCATGCAGCACCTGGCGTTGGAGCAATAAGGCGCGCAGCCGATCCACCAGGGGCTCAAGGCCACGCCGTAGCGCCCGACTCACTCGGCGAGGGCCGAACGGGCAGGGTGACGCCGTCACGGGCAGCGATCTGTTCGAGGCGGTAGAGCGGCAGGCGGTCAGGTCAGGCGCGGCCATGCCGCCTTCGATCACTGCCGGCGGAACCGGCGCGGCGCTGATGCTTTCGCACGGGCGGCAGGCTTATTGCGGGCGACTGTGCCAGTGGACGAAGGACCTGGCCAGGATCAGGTCGAGCTGCTCGCTGATGTCTTCGCCGATCTTGACCAGCGCGGCGCTGCATTCGGCGGCATGGAACTAGCGAAAACGGCCTTGATGCAGACGGCGCTGACCCAACCACACACCGGTGCCGTCCTACTGCGACAGCTTTAGCCGCGAGCCGTGCCGATTGCGAAAGGCATAGGTCGTGCCATCGCAGGGTGGTCGCCCGAGGGCCTGCTGAAGGTGCACCGAAAGCCCGTCGATCCCCAAGCGCATGTTGATCGGTCGGCCACCAGCCAAACCTGGGCCGGCATTCGCGTCAGGCCATCCCCCGCAGCAATCCGGCCAACCAGCTTGCATCGACGTCCGCCGGCAACGCCAACCGCCAGCCACTGGCATGCCTGCAGCAGCCACGCCCCGGCGGACGGCTCCAGCACTGCCACGGGCACCAGGGTAAGCGGCGTGGCCGCCCGCTTGCTGCGCCTGATCCAGTAGGCCAGTGCCTCGGGTTTGAGCGCATGCTACTGGCAATAAGCAACTGCGTCAGCCCGCTGTCCTGCCAGGCCTGAACATGCCGAGCCCAGGACTCGCGGCGCGCGTGCATCGTTTCCATATAAATCCCCTACTGGAAAAGCACAGGATGCAGGGCGGGGTGTTCGAGCAAAAAGGGGGGGGGACGCTTACTGTCGATACGCGGCGGCAGCCGCAAGACCGTCGCCGCGAGCAGCCTGTCCAGCACGCTCGAATACATGGATGAAAAGCGCATGCAGGCTGATACCGGTAGTTTGCGAAACGGCGCGGAGGATCAGCGCGGAGCTGGGCAGCAGCCAGGGTAGTTGGCTGCATGCCGAGAAGATCGGCGGCTTTTGCTGCCTGGTGGGTTCCGCGCGTTCGAGATTCGGGTTAATGAGATGGTCATCCCCACCCTCCGAGGGCACACTTTCGCAGGGTGTTTTATTTCGGAGGCCATCATCACGAGCGCAGTTGCACTGGTAGGGATTGATCCGGGCAAGCAAAGCTTTCATCTACACGGAAAAGACGGCTCTGGCCGGAAGATCTTTCGCACGAAAGCGACACGCCAGCAAATGATGCGATTGCTTGGCATCCTGCCGGCTTGCACGGTGGTGATGAAGCCTGCGCCGGAGCGCACTTCATGGCGCGCCAACCGACGGCGCTCGGGCATGAAGTGAAATTGATCTCGCCGCAGTTCGTGCGTCCTTTCGTCAAGGGCAACAAGAACGACTTCATTGATGCCGAAGCGATCTGGGAAGCCGCCTCGCGGCCCAGCATGCGCTTCGTCTCGCCCAAGACCGAGGCCCGGCAAACGCTTTCGGTATTGCACCGGATGCGTGATTCGCTGGTGCGTGATCGTACCAAGACGGCCAACCAGGCCCACGGTTTCCTGCTGGAGTTCGGCATCAGCCTGCCCAAGGGACTATCGCTGGTCAGACGACTGCCGAGCACGTTGGATGAGCATGAGCTGCCGCCTCGGCTGGTCGCACTCCTAACGCGCCTGCATCAGCATTCACGCTATCTGGACGGACAGATCAAGGCACTGGACAAGGAAATGACCACCCAGCTTGAGGAAGATGACCTGGGGAGTCGCTTGCTGACGATTCCCTGTGTCGGCCCGATCACGGCCAGCCTGTTATCGGCCGAAATGGCGATGGCAAGCAGTATGGCGGCAGCCGTGATTTCGCGGCATCGGTGGGGCTGGTGCCCCGCCAGCACAGCACCGGCGGTCGAGCCAATTTGCTGGGGATGAGCAAACGAGGGGACAAGAATCTGCGGCGACTTCTAGTGCAATGCGCCCGGGTCTAGCCGCAGCGCCTGAAGCATCAGCAGGGCGCCCTGGCCGACTGGGTCCGTTCGCTACGAGAGCGACGCCGCTCGAATCACTCGAATGTAGTGGTGTGCGCCCTGGCCAACAAGTTCGCCCGAATCGCCTGGGCGATCGCTGCCAACCACTCGGAATTCGAAGCAGGGCCAGTCGTCTACGCCGCCTGACCCGGCCATTACAGCTGTACCACGGAACACCCTTCCAGGTTTTGCGATGCTGAACAACCGATGACGTGAACGGCCACCGGCTTGGTGAAGAACCTGACATAAAAAACGGCTTTCGAAGCCGCCGGCTTGTCAGGATCACCAGGCGCGACTCTCATCGTGGCGCGAGGCAGCCCAAACGAGACGCCGGATAGATTTACGCAAGCCATAGAATCATCGCTGGTCAGTATTGCAGAAACGGGGTGACCGTAAATTTTTTCTTCAAAAAATCTCTTGCAGCACCCATCAGGCGGCGACCGCCGCCACCACCCCCACTCAAGACGCCAGAATCTTCCCCGGATTCATGATCCCGTGCGGATCGAGCGCGCGCTTCACCGTCGCGATCAAGGACAGCTCCGCCGGATTGCGGCTGTAGTGCAACCACGGCCGCTTGTGCAGCCCAATGCCGTGCTCGGCCGAGACCGATCCCGACAGGCTGCGCACGATAGCGTAGAATGCGGCCTCGATGCGCTGTTCGGTCTTGCGGTCGTCAGTCGGCAGCGAACCCACCACGATATGCACGTTGCCGTCGCCGACGTGGCCGAAGTAGATCGCCCGAACGCCGGGGAAATCGCGCGCCAGCGCCTCGCGCATCCGGGCCACGCATTCCTCGATGCCCGAGATGGGCGCGGACACGTCGAAGTTGATGGTGGGCGCGAAGGTGCGCAGCATCTCGGAGATGGCATCGCGCAGTTCCCAGAAGGCTTGGGTCTGCGTGTGAGATTGGGCCACGGCGGCGTCGGCGATCCAGCCTTCGGCCAGCGCGTGTTCCAACATCGCCTCGAAGCGCGCCGCATCCTCTTCGGGTGCGGCCGCCTGCAGGTCCAGCAGCACGTATAGTGGATACGTGGCCGGCAGCGGCGCGGCGATGCCGCCGGCGGTTGTGGCCGCGGCATAGTAGTCCTGCCACATCATCTCGAATGCGCTGACCCGGCCGCCCAGGAGCTGCTGCGCATGGCGCAGCAGCTTGATGGCCGAGCCGAAATCGGGCGCGGCTACCAACGCGGTATTGGCGCCCGAGACGCCCGGATGCAGGCGGAGCACGGCCTGCGTGATGATGCCCAGCGTGCCCTCGGTGCCGATGAACAGATGCTTCAGATCGGGGCCGGCATTGTTCTTGACCATCTTGTTCATCATGGACAGCACGGTTCCGTCGGGCAGCACGGCTTCCAGTCCCAGCACCAGGTCGCGCGCCATGCCGTAGCGGATCACGCGGTTGCCGCCCGCATTGGTGGCGATGTTGCCGCCGATCTGGCAGGAGCCGCGCGCGCCCAGGTCCAGCGCGAACAGAAAGCCCGCCGCCTGCGCGGCTTCCTGAACGACCTGCAGCGGCGTGCCGGCCAGCACGGTCATGGTGGCTGAGGCAGGGTCCAGTTCGACCACGCCGGACATGCGCTCCAGTGAAACGAGCACGCAGCCTTCTATCGGCGTGGCACCGCCGGCCAGGCCGGTCAGCCCGCCCTGCGGCACCACCGGGCAGCGTCCTGCATGGCATAATGCCAGCACGCGCGCAATTTCGGCGGTGTCGTGCGGGCGCACCAAGGCCAGCGGCCTGCCGCCTTCCTCACCGCTCCAGTCGTTCAGGTACCGGGCCTCGATGTCGGCGCCCGCCAGCACTTCGCCGATGCTGGCGTCGGCGCGCAGCGCGGCCAGAATTCGTTTAGGGTTCCAGGGCCCGGACGCCGGTTCCGATGCAGTGATGTTCATGAAGAGACTCCTCTTCCAGTTTATGGAACGGCCAGCGTGTCCAGCCTTTATGATGGGCGGCCGCGGATTCTGGGGAAAGAGCGAGTTACTAACCCGAAATTTTGTATCCGGACAGTCAAAAAGTTTTCCGATAAATATCCATGAAACCCATAACACGCTGATGCTTTTGTGTTTTTATGATGTCAGACAATACCCCGAAATATCATTGCGATGTTCGAATACTTTGTTCCTCATTAGTAACAGGCGAGGAAGTGGGTAGATTGGCAGTCGCTAAACATCCCAACCCCCACACCCTGCTGTCGCCATGCAGCGGCCAGGCGATTCGCCCATTCTTCGAGTGGCTCGGTGAGCACTGCCAGCATATCGAGGCGGTCGCCATGGACATGAACACCGCTTTCGACCTGGAAGTGCAGCGGCACTGCCCTCAAGCCGACGTGGCCTACGACCTGTTCCATGGGGTGGCGCGCTACGGTCGTGAGGTGATCGACCATAGTCGCGTCGACCAGGCCAACCTCCTGCGCGATAACAAAACAGCGCGCAAGGTGGTGGTCAAGCGCAGCCGCTGGCTGCTGCTGCGCAACGCTGAGAACCTCAAGGACGGCCAAGCCGTGCAGTTGCAGGAATTGCTCGCCGCCAACCAGCCATTGGCCCACGGTCTATCTGCCACCGCCAAACTGAACGGGCTTGCCGACCTAGCATCCATCGGCTGATCTGTTTCTCGCTCCGCTTATTACCGAAACCGCCTAAAGAGATCAGAAGGCCAGTCAATGCTGCTGATTTCCTTCTGGAAGCCAGCCGCATGATGCGTTCGGGCGCGAAAGTCGAAATCTACCTCTACCCCAAACTGGATGCCTCATGATGCCCTATGGCCGCCAAGCCCGCTGCCGCGCAGGCTTCGTCCTGCCCCTCGTCGGCCCCAGAGACGCCGATGCCGCCGATGCATTCACCATCGAGTAGGATCGGCAGGCCCCCGCCGAACACCACCAGCCGCTCGCGTCTCGGCAGGCCGATGCGCAGGCGCGGGTTGTCACCCAGCACGTCGAGCCAGTCGCGGGTGGGGAAGCCGAAGCTCACGGCGGTGTACGCCTTGTCTTCGGCAATTTCCCGTGAATGTAGAAAGGCGCCGTTCATGCGCAGATAGGCCAACGGCAGGCCGGAGTGGTCAACCACACAGACGTTAATGCGCACGCCTAGCTTCTCTGCATGTGCCACGGCCGCACGGGTGGCGGCATAGGCGGCTTCCCAGTGCAGCGAGCGTTGATTCGTTGTTCTCATGTGCCGGACTCTGTGCAGGAGGAGGCAGGCTCATCGACCAATGGCCTTGGCGCTTTCGCCGCCGATGCCGAAGTGGCCTTTGGGCATCTCGGTTATAATCACTCGCACGCTGGTCAGCGGCGCATCCAGGGAGCGCGAGATGGCCTCGCTGACTTCGCGAATGAGGGTTTCCTTCTGCTCGTCGCTGCGGCCTTCAAGGATGTGGATCTGGGCAATAGGCATGGTGTGCCTCCTGAAGAAGAGGCCGCCCGGGCAGGGCGGCCGGATGGCTCAGACGAAGCGCGCGGAGACGCTGCCAAGCCCCTGGTAGCGCACGGTGATGTTGTCGCCCGGCGCTACTGCGACGGCGGCGGTGATGCCGCCAGTCATGATGAAGGTGCCGGCCGGTATGTGTTCGTCGCGCTCTGCCAGCAGGTTGGCCAGCATGGCCACGCTGGACAGCGGATGGCCGAGCACTGCGGCGCCGGCACCAAGTTCCACCACCTCGCCGTTCTTCTCCATCACCACGCCGAGAGTGCGCAGGTCGACATCCTCGAGGTTGGCCATGCGGCCTCCGGTGATGTAGCGGGTCGACGAGGCGTTGTCGGCCACCACGCTGATCAGGTCGAACTTGAAATTCTCATAGCGCGAGTCGATTACCTCGACGGTGGGGATCACGTAGTCGACCGCGGCGATCACGTCGCCGATATGGCAACCAGGCCCGACCAGCGGTGCCTTGGTGACCACCGCGATTTCCGCCTCGATCTTGGGGTGGATCAGCTTGGAACAGTCCACCGTGCCGCCGTCGGGCACGCTGAAGTAGTCGGCGAGAAAGCCGTAGATCGGCGTCTCCACGCCCATCTGTGCCATCTTCGCCCATGAGGTCAGGCCCATCTTCAGGCCGACGATCTTGTTGCCGCGCTCCTCCTTGCGCCGGCGGATTTCCCACTGGATGTCGTAGGCATCGGCGAAGGTCATCTCGGGATAGTCGTTGGTGACCTTGTGGATGTCATGGGCCTGCAATTCGGCGTTCTCGATGTGCTCGGCCAGGGCCAGCACCTGCTCGCGGTTGAGGGTACGGTTCATGCGCTCACCTTCTGGTTCTGGCGGGCCCGGGACATATCCAGGGCGAGGTCTTCGATCATGTCTTCCTGGCCACCGACGGTGCCGCGGCGCCCCAGCTCGACCAGAATGTCGCGGGCCGGCACGCCGTATTTCTTCTCGGCGCGCTGGGCGAACAGCAGGAATGAGCTGTATACGCCGGCATAGCCCAGGGTCAGCGCATCGCGGTCGACGCGGATCGGCTGGTCCATCATCGGCACGACGAGGTCTTCGGCCACATCCATGATCTTGTAGAGGTCGATGCCGGTTTCCACGCCCATGCGCTTGCACACCGCGACGAAGACTTCCAGCGGGGTGTTGCCGGCACCCGCGCCTAGCCCTGCGACCGAGCCGTCGATGCGCGAGGCGCCGGCCTCGATGGCCGCCAGCGAGTTGGCGATGGCCATGCCCATGTTGTGGTGACCGTGGAAGCCGATCTCGGTGGCCGGGTTCAGCTCGGCGCGCAGCAGGCCGATCTTCTCGCTGACTTCATCGGGCAGCATGTAGCCGGCGGAGTCGGTGCAATAGATGCAGTTGGCGCCGTAGCTTTCCATCAGCCGCGCCTGCTCCAGCACTTTTTCGGCGCTGATCATGTGCGCCATCATCAGGAAGCCGACGGTATCGGCGCCCAGCTTGCGCGACATGCCGATGTGCTGCTCGGAGACATCGGCCTCGGTGCAATGCGTGGCCACTCGAATGGTGGAGACGCCACAGTCGAGCGCCATCTTCAGGTGGTCGACCGTGCCGATGCCCGGCAGCAGCAGGGCGGATACCTTGGCCTGCTTGAGGCGCGGGATCACCGCACGCAGGTATTCCTCGTCGCTGTGCGCGGGGAAACCGTAGTTGATCGAGCGACCGCCGAGGCCGTCGCCGTGGGTGATCTCGATCAGTGGCATGCCGGCGGCGTCGAGGCCGGTGGCGACCGCGATCATCTGCTCGAGGCTGATCTGGTGGCGCTTGGCGTGCATGCCGTCGCGCAGGCTCATGTCGTGCAGGGTGACGTTCTTGCCTTGCAGATTCATGGTGCGACTCCTTTAGGCCAGTGCCGCTTCACGACGTGGCAGTTGAATGGTGCCGCTGGCGATTTCCTCGGCGAACATCTCGCCGGTGCGCAGGGCGGCGGCGGTCATGATGTCGAGGTTGCCGGCGTACTTGGGCAGGTAGTCGCCCAGGCCCTCGACCTCCATGAAGATCGAGACGCGGTTGCCGTCGAATACCGGGCCATTCTTCAGCCGGTAGCCGGGCACGTACTTCTGCACCTCGGCGATCATCGCGTGGACCGATGCGGTGATCGCATCCTGGTCCGGTTCGGTTTCGGTCAGGCAGTGGATGGTGTCGCGCATCATCAGCGGCGGCTCGGCCGGGTTGACGACGATGATCGCCTTGCCTTCCTTGGCCCCGCCGACCTGCTCGATGGCGCCGGCGGTGGTGCGGGTGAACTCGTCGATGTTCTTGCGGGTGCCCGGGCCGATGGAGCGCGAGGACACGGTGGCGACGATCTCGCCGTAGGCCACCGGCTGCACGCGCGATACCGCGGCGACCATCGGGATGGTGGCCTGGCCACCACAGGTGACCATGTTGACGTTCATTTCCAGCGTGCCGACATGCTGCTTGAGGTTCACCGGCGGCACGCAGTACGGGCCGATGGCGGCCGGGGTCAGGTCGACCATCAGCACGCCCAGCTCGTTGAGCTTGCGGCTGTTCTCGGCGTGTACATAGGCGGAGGTGGCATCGAAGGCGATGCGGATATCGTCCTCGAGCACGTGCGGCAGCAGGCCGTCGACGCCCTCGGCGGTGGTCTTCAGGCCGAACTCGCGGGCGCGCTTGAGGCCATCGGACTCGGGGTCGATGCCGACCATCCAGACCGGCTCGATCCACTCGGAACGCAGCATCTTCATCACCAGATCTGTGCCGATGTTGCCCGGGCCGATAATGGCGGCTTTCAGTTTCTTGCTCATCAGGCTGTCCTCGATCAGATGAAGCGCACGGAGGCGCTGCCGATGCCGCCGATCTCGACGCGCATGAAATCACCGGCCTTGACCGGTTCCAGCGGAACCAGCGAGCCGGACAGGATCACTTCGCCGGCCTTGAGGCCAATGCCGAAGTGGCCGAGGGTGTTGGCCAGCCAGGCCACGCAGTTGACCGGCGAGCCGAGCGCAGCCGCTCCAGCGCCGGTGGAGAGCAGCTGGCCGTTCTTCTCAACCAGCATGCCGCAGGTGACCAGATCGACCTGGCGCGGTGAGACGGCCTGGTCCCCCAGCACGAACAGCCCGCAGGAGGCGTTGTCCGCGACGGTGTCCTGGATCTTGATCTTCCAGTCCTGGATGCGCGAATCGACCACTTCGAAGCAGGGGATCACGCATTCGGTGGCAGCCAGCACGTCGGCGTTGGTCACGCCCGGCCCCATCAAATCCTTCTTGAGGATGAAGGCGATCTCGCCCTCGGCGCGTGGCTGGATCAGCCGCTCGCTGATCGGCATTGCCTCGCCGCTGTTGTAGACCATGGCATCGGTGAGGTAGCCGAAGTCCGGCTGGTGCACGCTGAGCATGTTCTGCACGGCCTTGCTGGTGACGCCGATCTTCTTGCCGATCACCCGCTCGCCGGCCGCCAGGCGGCGTTCGAGCATGCGCAGGGAGATGTGGTAGGCGTCCTCGACCGTGATGTCGAAGCCGCGGCTGGTCAGCGGCGACACGGTCTCGCGCTGGACCATCGCCTGGTAGAGCTCGTCGCCGAGTTCGTTGATCAATGTCTTGTCCATATCGGTCTCTCTCAGGAATGGAGGGCGTCGGCCTCGGCGAGGAAATTCTCGACCAGGCGGGCGAAACGCTCGGCGTGTTCGATCTGGGTCCAGTGGCCGCAATGGCCAAAGACGTGGAGTTGGGCGTTGGGAATCCACTGCGCGAGGGTCAGCGAAGCCTGCAGCGGGATGATCCGATCCTCGCGGCCATGGATGACCAGGGTTTCGTGGGGCAGGGCGCGGATATCGGCCTCGTTGCTGGCCAGATCGTCGACTCCGTTCTGCCGTGGCGGCGGGAACATCGCGGCGAACGACTCCTGGAAGCCCGGGCGGATGCTGGCTTGGTAGCGCAGCTCGGCCAGCTCGTCGTTGACCAGGGTGCGGTCGTGGGCGAACAGATCGAGCAGCCTGCGCATGTTGGCCAGCGACGGCGTGTAGCCCCACGCCATTTCCAGCCCCTCGGTGATCGGAAAGGCCACGCCGACGCTGCCCATCAGCACCAGCCGGCGCACGCGCTCGGGGTGACGGATGGCCAGTGCCAGCGCCAGCCCGCCGCCGAACGAGTTGCCGACGATGTCGCCCTGCTGGATGCCGAGGGCGTCGAGCACGCCGATGGCATGCTCGACCCAGCGCGCCTGGCTGTATTGTCCATCGGCCGGACGTTCGCTGTAGCCGAAGCCGAGCATGTCCGGAGCGACCACCCGGCGCGTCTGCGCCAGCTGCGGAATGATCCCGCGCCAGTTGGCCCAGGCGGTGACGCCCGGCCCGGAGCCGTGGATCAGCAGAACCGGGAAGCCTTCGCCCTGATCATGCAGGTTGGTGCGGTAGCCAGCGGCGAGGATTTCGCGACCGATTTCAGGGCTTTGCTGCGGTGCGTTCATGGCCAGCTCCTCAGAGTTTCACACAGATGTTTTTCAGCTCGGTGTAGAATTCCAGCGAGTGCACACCCCCTTCGCGCCCGATGCCCGACTGCTTGCTGCCGCCGAAGGCGGTGCGCAGGTCGCGCAGGAACCAGCTGTTGACCCAGACGATGCCGGCCTCGATCTGCCCGGCGACGCGGTGGGCGCGCGAAGCGTTCTCGGTCCAGATCGCCGAGGCCAGGCCGTAAGGCAGGCTGTTGGCCAGTTCAATGGCTTCCTCCTCGCTGTCGAACGGGCGGATATGGCAGCAGGGGCCGAAGATTTCCTCGGTGACCACCGCCGAATCGTCGGTCAGGCCGGTCCAGATGGTCGGCTGCACCCAGGCGCCGCCGGCCAGGTGCGCCGGCATCTCCGGCACGCCGCCGCCGGTGACAACGGTGGCGCCGTCGTCGACTGCCTGCTGGTAGTAACTGAGGACTTTTTCACGGTGCTTGTGGCTGATCAGCGGGCCGAAATTGGCCTCTGGATCGTTCGGTTCGCCGATCTTCAACGCTTCGGCGCCGGCCTTCAGGCGGGCGACGAACGCGTCGAAGATCGGCCGCTCGACATACACCCGCTCGGTGCCCAGGCAGACTTGGCCGCAGTTGGCGAAGGCCGAGCGCAGGGTGCCCTCGATGGCCTTGTCCAGGTCACAGTCGGCGAAGACGATGCCGGCGTTCTTGCCGCCCAGCTCCAGCGACACCTGGCGCACGCCCTTGGCCGCGGCGCGCATGATGGTTTCGCCGGTGCCGGTCTCGCCGGTGAAGGTGTAGGCGTCGACGTCCGGGTGCTCGGTGAGGAAGGCCCCGGCCGAATCGCCGCCGAAACCGTGCACCACGTTGTACACGCCGGCCGGCACACCGGCGGCCTGCATCACCTCGCCGAGCAGGGTGGCGGTCAGCGGGGTTTCCTCGGATGGTTTTACCACCACGCAGTTGCCGCAGGCCAGGGCCGGGCCGACTTTCCAGGTCATCAGCAGCAGCGGCAGGTTCCACGGGCTGATCACGCCGATCACCCCCTTGGGCCGGCGCACGCCGTAGTTGAGTGCACCGGCGCCGTCCGGGGTGGCCATCTCGAAGGCTTCGGTCGGCACGTTCTTGATCAGGTCGGCGAACACCTTGAAATTGGCCGCGCCGCGCGGAATGTCGATGTGGCTGGCCAGGGATTTGGGCTTGCCGGTGTCCAGGCATTCGGCCTCGAGAAACTCATCGAAGCGCGCCGTGACGCCATCGGCCACGCGATGCAGAATCTCAGCGCGCTCGGCCACCGTCATCTTCCCCCATGGTCCCTTCAGCGCAGCGCGTGCCGCCCTGACCGCGGCGTCGACCTCGGCGCGGCCGGCCTCGTGCACGCGGCCGATCACCTGGCCATTGACCGGGTTGATGTCCTCGAAGGTGCGGCCGCTGGCCGAATCGACGAAGGCACCGTTAATGAAATGCTTGATCTCTTTCATCTGCGCAATCTCTGCAATAAGTCGAACCGAACCATCAGGTCAGCACGGTCATGAATCGTTCGTTGAGCACACGGTCGTGATAGAAGATCGCCTTGCCCAGGTCCTTAGCCAGCCAGGTCACCGGCTTGTGATCCGGATAGCTGTAGTTGCCGCCGCAGAACACCTCGCTGCGGTTACCGGACGGGTCGAAGAAGTAGATGGTCTTGCCGTGGGTCAGGCCATGACGGGTCGGGCCGATGTCGATAGAGGTGTCGGTCATGGAGATCAGGTCGGCGGCGCGAAGCACGTCTTCCCAGGTTTCGAGGTGAAAGGACACATGATGGAGGCGGCCTTTTTCCGGATGGTGAATGAAGGCCACGTCGTGGGCCTTGGTCGACAGACTGAGGAACTGGGCGACGCGCGTGCCATTTTCGTCCAGCACCTGTTCGGCCAGATAGAAGCCGAGCACCTTGGTGAACAGGTCATAGGTCGCCGGCAATTCGTCGCCATACAGTAGGCAATGATCGAAACGCACAGCCGCCATGCCTTTCAGATCGCGCGGCCATGCCTCGGGATTGACCTCATTCACACCCCACTTTCCAGTATATTCCTTGTCTGCATACAACTCGAAGTGATGCCCGGAGGGTGCCTGGAAGCGCACGCGCCGGCCACAACTGTTCAGCTCACCTGCGGGTAGCTGCTCAACGGCACAGCCATATGCCGTCAGATCCCGCTCCAGTTGCCGGAGAGCATCCTCATCCACAACCTTGAAACCCATAAAATCCATACCAGGTTCGTCGGCTTCGCGTAGCACCACGGAGAATTTGTCAACTTCGGTCCAAGCCTTGAGATAGACACGGCCCTGATCGTCACGGTCCATCTCGATCAGGCCCAGCAACTCGACGTAGTGTTCCAGGGCCTTGCTCATGTCCAGTACACGCAGCTGCACATGGCCGGGGCGCATTATACCTTTGTTCATGACGTCACCTTTTCTCTTTGTTGTGGGTCGACCGTATTTTCATAGCACGGCTTTGAATAACGCTCGATACATAGATCGCTACGGGCAAACAGTCGGCAGGCCAGGGCGTAGCCTTGTTCGCGGGCCTCTACCGGTACGTGCTTGCAGCTCATACGCCCGCATTCGTAATCACCGGTCAGCACCCGCACCTTACACAGGCCGCACCCGCCGCCGCGACAGCCAACTGGTAGGCAGTGCTTGTTCTGGGCCTCCATAGCACGAAGCACTGACTGCTGCGGCTGGCAGACGAAGCTCTCCCCATCAGGCCGTACAGTGATTTCAAAGACCGTTGGCATCCCGCCTCCGTCGACATGTGCGTCAGTGGGCACCGCTGCAGGACCTCCAAATACAAGTCCTGACCAGTTTGGCGATCGCTAGGGAAGTATTGATTGTCATCGCGGGAGCGCTGATTATTAAGGTGTAACGGAACGAACTCTTGTTATTGGTTTGCATTGTTCTCTCTAGCGATGCTCTTTGGCGCAGCATGTATGAAATCCTAATGGGTTACCGTGGTATCTGCGGTCCACTGGCACCAATGCGGTGGCTGCCTGTGCTTAGATCAGAATCTAACTATATTTACAGATCCAACGGCTCCCATGGGCGTCGGCCTAGCGGCTGAAACAAAGTGATATTTTGCACCTAGCACTAAACGCAAGCCTATGTGCATCACGTAACCCGTTCGCAGAAAACACTTCAATTACTCGCCTTCGAAACCTTAGCCACTATCGACACGGCCTCTTACCCTTGACGCAGCGCAATTTGCTCATGCGCCTCCCAGCCCATGCGCAGTCGGGCCTCAGCCACATCGGCATCGAGATCATGGTTCCATAGCCAGTCGAAACGAGTCGCCAGTATTTCCCCCACCAGCTGTTCGTCCGCACCTACAATGGGGTCGCGCAACTCGTATAACTCGCCGGTTTCCACAGTGGTTCGTTGCACACGACAGGCATGAGGGCGGCGCAGGTCGTCGTAAGCTCCAAGCAGCTCGGGGAGGTTGCCTGTTTCGGTCCGACTATCGCCCAACAGCCGGGCGAGGAAATAGGCGTCCTCAAGCCCTTGCCCTGCACCGGCCCCTTGGTGCGGCAGCATGGCGTGCGCTGCGTCGCCGATCAGGGCAACCCGACCGTGTACGTAGCCTGGCAGTTCCGGCAGGTCATGCAGTGCCCAGAGAGTTGGCGCCGGGATGCACCCCAGTAAGGCGCGCGGGGCATCGCCCCAGCCCGCGAACGCATCGAGCATCTCGCGCTGGCTCGCTTCCCGTACCCAGGGAGCGTCCGCGGGCCAAGTCGGTTCCGGCTGGCTACGGTCGGAGGTGAACGCTACCACGTTGACAATGCGGCCTTTTCTCACCGGGAAGGTAAGAATATGGCCATCGAGCCCTAAGTACATCTGCGGGACATCCACCAAGTGCTCGTCAATGCCCTTTATTCTAAAGGCTTCGCGCAGTTGCAGGCTATCTACCATGCCCCGGTATGCACAGGTACCGCTAAAACGTGGTTCTAGATGATCCAGCCCCTGACCTTCCAGCACATAGCTACGAAGCGCTGACTTAATGCCGTCGGCGCCGATTAGAAGATCGCAGCGGTACTCTGTGCCGTCGGCGAATAGCACTTGCAGTTCATCACCCTGCTGCTCGATTTGGGTGGCACGCTTCCTAAATTGGGCGATACCTTCTGGAAGGTGTCTTACTAGGGCGTCAAGGAAATCAGCCCGGTGTACAGAGGACTGACCTACGCCCGGCGCAATGGTGGCGCCTAGATAGCTAGCATCGCTACCGCGCCGCCATTCAAACCAAATATCCTCCCAAGGCTGCGGAGTCCGATCAGCAACCTGAAAGTAGGATTGACCCAAACCCAAACCGACAATGGCGCGCACTGCGTTAGGCCCGAAGGACACACCAGCACCGACTTCACCGAACGCCGGGGCAGCCTCGAATAGCTGCACATTAAGATGGGAGTGTTTGCACAAGCTCAATGCCAAGGCAAGGCCTGAAATTCCGCCGCCGACTATAGCGACGCGCAAGGCTGGTTTCTTAGCGTTCATGTCGTTCATGCAATACCTGTCATGACTTTATTATTGGGATATCTCCAACAGTAGCGAAGCCATAACTATTGATAAATACACTAATCCCTATATTATATATTCATAGTGAGAATGTCCGATGCTGCCGCTCTGGCAGGACCACGTCAACAGCATAGCGAGGCTCCATGGAACTGCATGACCTGGATTTAAACCTGCTGGTAGTATTCAACCAGTTGATGGTCGACAAGCGTGTCTCTATCGTCGCGCAAAGCCTAGGCCTAACCCAACCTGCCGTAAGCAACGCCCTGAAGCGCCTGCGCACCGCACTGCAGGACGAACTATTCGTGCGTACCCACCAAGGCATGGAGCCTACGCCCTATGCTGCACATTTAGCTGAGCCTATCGCCCATGCCATGCACAGTCTGCGCGAAGCGCTACATCACGAAGAGCGTTTCGATCCTTTAACCAGCGAGCGTACCTTCACCTTGGCCATGACCGACATTGGTGAGATATATTTCATGCCGCGGTTAATAGATGCGCTCACTCGTAAGGCCCCCCATTGCACAATCAGCACGGTACGCGGCAGCTCGGTGAGTTTGGGACAGTCGTTACTAGACGGTACAGTAGATTTGGCCGTAGGCCTGCTACCCAACCTACAGGCCGGCTTCTTACAGCGTCGGCTTCTCCATAACCGCTACGTGTGCTTGTGCCGTAAGAACCACCCGGCCACCAGAGAGCCACTGACCTTGGAGCGCTTCTGTGCCTACAGCCATATACGTGTCATCGCCGCCAGCACTGGCCACGGCGAAGTAGATTCCCATATGGCGCGAGCTGGCATCCGGCGGGACATTCGCCTAGAGGTTCCGCACTTCGTCGCCGTCGGCCATATCCTCCAGCATACGGAGCTACTCGCCACCGTACCTGAGCGCTTCGCTGACTGCTGTGTAGAGCCCTTCGGTTTGAGCGTGCTGCCAATCCCCATCGACCTACCAGAAATCCCCATTAACATGTTCTGGCACGCAAAATATCACAAGGACCTAGCCAACATCTGGTTGCGACAACTGATGTTCGAGCTGTTTTCGGATTGAGTGACAATCCGGGGTGATCGATACGTAAGCGTACGCCGAACTCACCTTGCGTGATTCAGGCAGGTACCCACTGATGCGGCAGCAGTTGGCCGATCTTACTGGCCCGCTGCGTAGGCAGTCGTGTCAGCACGTCCTTGAGATAGGCATACGGATCATGTCCGTTCATGCGGGCCGACTGGATCAGGCTCATGATCGCCGCCGCTCGTTTGCCGCTGCGTAGCGACCCGGCAAACAACCAGTTCGATGGACTTGCCCCTACCAAACCGGACACCAACTCCCCGTTGATGCTACTGCCAAGCGCCTGAATTCCCTCGGCGAGCGATATTTCAAAGCGCTGTGCGGATGCTGCTCGTTCTAATCAACATAAGCAGCCTCGACAAGGCCGCGACGTTAGCCCAGGTGGGTCAGTTTTACATCGGCCTTGACACATGCAGCTGCATACTTTCCCCTCAATATTCATGCCGGCGATGATATCTATACAAATTCGCTTATTTACTTATATAACAGCCTTCTCTATTTTTCACCCAACGGCATCATTAATGGGAGCGTGGTCAGAGCGGGCTCTCACGCCACGGCATGAGACGCTGCAACTCACCGCCCCTGTTAAGGAAACTCTGAAGAAGACTTCCTGATTTGGCAAAATGCCCAGACTCTCCACCCGCCCGAGTTTCCGATGAAGCAGATGACCTTCGCCGACGCCGAGTACGCCGGTAAGCGCAAGCAGACCCGCAAGGAATTGTTCCTGATCGAGATGGATCGGGTTGTGCCATGGAAGGGTTTGATTGCCTTGATCGAGCCGTATTACCCCAAGGGCGAAGGCGGCCGACCCGCCTATCCGCTGATGGCGATGCTGCGCGTACATCTGATGCAAAACTGGTTCGGCTACAGCGATCCGGCGATGGAGGAAGCGCTGTACGAGACCACCATCCTGCGTCAGTTCGCCGGGTTGAGACTGGAGCGCATTCCGGACGAGACCACCATCCTCAATTTCCGCCGGCTGCTGGAGAAGCGTGAGTTGGCGGCCGGTATCCTTGGCGTGATCAATGGCTACCTGGGAGATCGCGGCCTGTCGCTGCGCCAAGGCACCATCGTCGATGCCACGCTGATCAATGCGCCGAGTTCGACCAAGAACAAGGACGGCAAACGCGACCCGGAGATGCACCAGACCAAGAAGGGTAACCAATATTACTTCGGCATGAAGGCCCACATCGGAGTGGATGATGAGTCGGGTCTGGTACACAGCGTAGTCGGTACGCCAGCCAACGTGGCGGATGTCACTCAGGTCGACAAGTTACTGCACGGCGACGAAAACGTCGTTTGCGCCGATGCCGGCTACACGGGCGTCGAAAAGCGCTCCGAACATGAAGGCCGGGCGGTGATCTGGCAGGTCGCGGCACGCCGCAGCACTTACAAGAAGCTTGGCAAGAGCAGCCCGCTCTACAAAGCCAAGCGCAAGGTCGAGAAGGCCAAGGCGCAGGTGCGGGCGAAGGTCGAGCACCCGTTTCGGGTGATCAAGCGCCAGTTTGGTTACACCAAAGTTCGCTTTCGAGGGCTGGTGAAGAACACGGCGCAGTTAGTGACGCTGTTCGCCCTGTCGAACCTGTGGATGGCGCGCCGACATTTACTGGCGAATACAGGAGAGGTGCGCCTGTAATGTGGGAAATGGCCGGCGCGAGGTGCTCGCGGCGGCTAAAAATCCAGAAAAAATGGATGATTCGATCGTTTTTTAGACGAATCGCCGCTTTTAAAATTGGCAGGGCTGAAGTCAGCCAGAAATACGTGACTACTTCAGACCATCCTTATAAGAAAGAGATAATAATTATGAATGAAAAAGAAACCAATAAAATACGCCGCATTGCTGTGGTCGGTGGCGGCATCGGTGGCTTGACCTTTGCGATTGCGATGCGCCACCACGGTATCGACGTTGATATATACGAGCAAGCGGAGGAGTTGCGTGAGGTGGGTGCCGCGGTCGCATTATCCGCCAATGCCACGCGTTTTTATTATAACCACTGGGGTTTGGGCGAGGAGTTTGACGAGGCTGCGTTTGAAATCTCTGCTTTGATCTACCGGGACGGAAAGACTGGCCGTGAAATCGGCAGGCACGCCGGCGGGCTGGCGTATCGAGACCTTTTCGGCGGCCCATATCTCGGCATCCACCGGGCCGAGTTGCAACGAATCCTCTCCACCAAGGTGGGTATGGAACGCATCCACCTGAATAAACGCCTAGTAAATATCGATGACACTGGCGAACAGGTAGTGTTACATTTTAAGGATGGCAGCAAAGCGGAAGCCGATATAGTCATCGGTGCTGACGGGATGCGTTCCACCGTACGGAATTTGATGCTCGGCTATGAAGATTACATATACGCGGGGTACACAGCATTTCGTGGGATTGTTCCAATCGATAAAATACCGAGCATGCCTGATCCGACCGCTATTCAATTCTGGATGGGTGAGTCCGGCCACTGTCTTCACTACCCGATCGGCGGAGACAGAAAAGGAGACATCAATTTCTTTCTCGTAGAGCGCACTCCGACGACTTGGCCACTAAAACAGTCGACTGCGCCTACAGACGACGGTGAACAGCTACGCCTCTTCAAGGACTGGCATCCTGCTCTCGTCGAGATGATCGCTTCGAACACCTTGAAGACAGTAAATCAGCGATGGGGAATGGTTTATCGTATGACCCTTGGCCGCTGGAGCAAAGGTCGGGTAACGCTGCTCGGTGATGCTGCACATTCCCTAGTACCGCACCATGGACAGGGTGCCAACCAGTCGATCGAGGATGCCGTGGTCCTTGCTGACTGCATTGCCGCTGCGGGTTCCGCGTCGATTGCAGAAACCTTTGAACGTTACGAGCGACTGCGTCGTGGCCGGGCGCGCAAAGTTGTGTATGCGTCCGTGACCACTGGCGATATGTTGCACTTGCCACCGGGTGAAGAGAGGGATCGGCGCGATGCACGTCTTGCATCTCATGATGCCATGGTGCATCACCTCGATTGGATCCACGGCTTCGATGCTAGCGATCTCAACGAGCCGGATGAACGCCAGGGCGGCACCTGGTTGTGATGCGGGCTTTCTACGTCACCTCGGAATGTAATTTACCGTAGAAGACCTGTGGTGCAATGCTACTCACCTAAGCGGAGCAGCATTGCGATTAACCGGGAAGCGAGTTGTGGAAATCTTTACCATCCTGGGTCTTGATGGCCTAAGCCTCTTGGGGCACCTCTAAAAACACTCATCCGGACTGAGCCAGGATTCGAAAGTGCAGCTCCTTGGCATCCGAACGCCGACTTGGGCGCTCGCAGAGCGTCGTGAATGGCCGGTTGCATCACGCAACCGGTGCCCGGTTCAGGTCATTTCCAGCAGGCTCGACACTATGACGACGTTTATATGAGGTTCACTTGTGTTAGCCGTACCCGCTCATCCCTAGCTAATCTCCGCCTTGATGCTGGCAGATTCAGTCTGGCCTCGCGGTTCGACCTACCGAAATATCGGCGGTAACATTGTCCCAGAGCTTCAGACCCGGCTGTTACCGGCCACGCCTGTCTGGGTAGGGAACGAGTGGTGGAACAGTCGGTTCCGTCGGGCGTTAACCTGCGGAACAGAAACCCATGCGACTTTCGGGTCGCACTGCCGAAGTAATATTGGTTACCCTTCTTGGTCTGGTGCATCTCCGGGTCGCGTTTGCCGTCCTTGTTCTTGGTCGAACTCGGCACATTGATCAGCGTGGCATCGACGATGGTGCCTTGGCGCAGCGACAGGCCGCGATCTCCCAGGTAGCCATTGATCATGCCAAGGATACCGGCCGCCAACTCATGCTTCTCCAGCAGCCGGCGGAAATTGAGGATGGTGGTCTCGTCAGGAATGCGCTCCAAGCTCAACCCGGCGAACTGACGCAGGATGGTGGTCTCGTACAGCGCTTCTTCCATCGCCGGATCGCTGTAGCCGAACCAGTTTTGCATCAGATGTACGCGCAGCATCGCCATCAGCGGATAGGCGGGTCGGCCGCCTTCGCCCTTGGGGTAATGCGGCTCGATCAAGGCAATCAAACCCTTCCATGGCACAACCCGATCCATCTCGATCAGGAACAATTCCTTGCGGGTCTGCTTGCGCTTACCGGCGTACTCGGCGTCGGCGAAAGTGATCTGTTTCATCGGAAACTCGGGCGGGTGGAGAGTCTGGGCATTTTGCCAAATCAGGAAGTCTTCTTCAGAGTTCAGAGCCCAACATGTGCCGTATTGTTATTCAGCAGATCATGGCAGGGAGCCCGCCCAGCATGGTGAGCGAAACCCTGGAAGGATTGGCAGAGGATTTACGGCAATTTCACGCGCAAGGCTTGCTCAAATTCTGTCCGAAGGACACCGCTCAGTTGCTCTGGATGTCCGCCCTTGGTGCACTGACTTTTGCTGTCAGTGTGGAGAGTACCGCTCTGGAAGGCTCGGATGAGCCTTCCTTACAAAAAGCGCTGCTCGATATAACGCTGGATGCGTTATTCCAGCAATGATGAGATTCGGCAGCCCGGCCGCTTTGCTTGTTATGGCGCCGATGCCGAGTCTACTTCGACTGGCGAAAACTCTGCGGGTACCCACGAATAGCCGTTGCCTGTGCCCCGTACATGCCCCAGACCGGGGAAGGGGAGATGCGCGCCAGCCACCCAGAATTTTTCCTCGGAACTGAGAGCCAGCATCCTCATTCTGGAAGATCGGGCTTGTTCCTTGTCCCAGTCAGCCTCTATGACCACCTCAGGATGCTTGAACTGTACTGCATGGTTATGCAGCACGTCGCCCCAGACCATCAAGTTGTCATCACCAGCGCGGAAAAGATAACCGGTATGTCCCGGGGTGTGACCGTGGCTGGGCACACTTTCCACACCGGGGAGAATATCGGTTTTGAAACGCTGGAGTTTTTCCTCAACATATGGCGCCACTGCTGCACGCGCCATATTGAAGAACGGCTGGTCGGCTTCGGCGACATCATCCAATGAGGTATCCAGCCAGAATTCCGCTTCAGCCTGGGGAATATGAATGGTTGCATTGGGAAACACTGCGGCACCTTCAGCATCTGCCAGACCGCAGGAGTGATCAGGATGAAGATGCGTAAGAAGAACAGTGTCGACCTGCTCCGTCGTGTAACCCGATGCCTGGAGGTTTTCTTTCAGAAAGCCCATGGTCGAACCGAAACATGCTGCCGCCCCGGCATCCACCAGAATCAGATTATTGCCCGTATTGATGAGGTATCCATTTACAGCTGTCTGTATGCCGCTTTCGGCATCGATGAACATCGCATCCAGCAGGCTATCCAGACTCTCGGTGCTGATCCCCTGCAGCCATTCCGGATCAAGACGAACATAGCCGTCATACAAAGCGGTGACCTCTAGATCGCCCATATTCATCCGATAGTAACCGGCGACCTGCTGCGGCTGTGTGGCGACCGGCTCTGCGGTCACCGGCGATAATGCGATGCCGTTCATGAGGCTCGCACAGCCGACCGCTGCAGCGAACCGGTATAGGGTGCGTAACGTGGACATGAATTATATTCCCGGTTTGATGAATAATAATCATGAACGAGTGTATCGGCGATATAAGCGCGAATCAACGTTAGTGATGAAAACAGAGAGGCAGGCTCATTACTCCCGTAACTCAACCCGGTCGCGAAACTCCTCCAGCGCCTCCGGGTTGGCTAATCCCTCGGTATTTCGCACTGGCTGGCCGTGCACTACATTGCGCACGGCCAGTTCCACTATCTTGCCGCTGCGTGTGCGCGGTATGTCCTTTACCGCCAGAATGCGTGCCGGCACATGGCGCGGTGTGGCGTGTTGGCGGATTGCCGATCTGATCAGTTGTTGCAGCCCCTCATCCAATTCCACGCCGTCGCGTAACAGTACGAACAGCACTACCCGCACATCGTCCTGCCATTGCTGGCCGATGGCGACCGATTCCAGCACCTCCTCGATACGTTCCACCTGCCGGTAGATTTCCGCCGTGCCGATGCGTACGCCGCCCGGGTTGAGCACCGCATCCGAACGGCCATGGATGATCAGCCCGCCATGCTCGGTCCGCTCGGCATAGTCCCCATGCGCCCAGATGCCGGGGAAGCGTTCGAAGTAGGCGGCGCGGTAGCGGCTACCGTCGCTGTCGTTCCAGAACCCCAACGGCATGGACGGAAAATGCCGGGTACAGACCAGCTCGCCTTTCTCTCCGACTACCCGTTGGCCGGCCTCGTTCCATACCTCCACGGCCATGCCCAGGCCCGGGCCCTGCAATTCGCCACGCCAGACCGGCAGCAGTGGGTTGCCGAGGGCGAAGCAGGAGACGATATCGGTACCGCCGGAGATGGAGGACAGGCGCAGATCGCTTTTGATGTCGCGATAGACATAGTCGAAGCTCTCCGGGGACAGCGGCGAGCCGGTGGAGAGAATGCTGCGCAGACTGCCCAGGCGGTGGCTGCGTGCCGGTTGTATGCCGGCCTTTTCCAGGGCAGCGAGATACCGGGCGCTGACACCGAAGGCATTGATGCCCTCGGCGTCGATCAGGTCGATCAGCCGGGATTCATGCGGATGAAACGGCGAGCCATCGTAGAGCACCAGTGTGGCGCCGACCGCCAGGCCGGAGGCCAGCCAGTTCCACATCATCCAGCCGCAGGTGGTGTAGTAGAACAGCCGGTCACTGGCTTGCAGGTCGGTATGCAGGCCAAGCTCCTTGAGGTGCTGCAACAGAACACCGCCGCTGCGATGGACAATGCATTTGGGCGCGCCGGTGGTGCCGCTGGAATACAGGATATACAAGGGGTGATCGAAGGGCAGAGCGCGGAACTGCGGTGCGCCACCGGGCTGATAGAACTCCGCCCAATGCTGAACCGCCTGGATACAGTCGGGATGCGGTCCCTGAGCCCCGGCCGGGCCCGGCACGAGGATCAGTTGCTCGACCGTAGGTAGTTGGCGCAGCACTTCGGTGAGCCGGTCGGTCAGATCGATGGACTTGCCGGCATAGTGATAACCGCTGCAGGCGATCAAGACCTTGGGTTCGATCTGGCCAAAACGGTCAATAACACCCTGCGCGCCGAAGTCCGGCGAGCAGGATGACCACACCGCACCCAGGCTGGTGGTGGCAAGCATGGCGACTATCGCTTGCCACCCGTTGGGCAGGATGGCGGCAACACGGTCGCCGGGCATGATGCCGGCAGCTTCCAGGCTGCGCTGCAAGCCAGCCACATGGGCATTCAGTTCGGCAAAACTCAGTTGCTCGTGCACGCCGGCTTCGCTGATGCTGATCAATGCCGGCTGGTCATCCTTGCGCCGTAACAAATGGGCCGCATAATTCAGTGTGGCACCGCGAAACCAGCATGCATCCGGCATGGCAGGGCCTTCCTCAAGCACCTGCTGGGCGGGGGTGTGGAACTCGACCGCAAAGAAATCCGCCAACGCCTGCCAGAAGTCGGCGCGCTCATGAATGCTCCAATCATGCAGCTCGTCATAGCCCGCTAGGTGCAACCCGCAGCGCTGATTCACCTGGATGCGGAAGGCTTCCATGCGGCTCCGAGCGACGGCATCTCTGCTCGGTGACCATAGCGGTTGTGGCATGGCCATTTCTCCTTACTCCTGTTCGTGGGCCAGCAGGGCATGGGCTACCTTGGAGCCGTTGGGACGGCCTAACACATCACAAATGCGCTGGCCGGCCGCAACCAGTCGTTGCAAATCGACACCAGTGTCGATGCCCATGCCCTGCAGCATGTACAGCACATCCTCACTGGCGACATTACCGCTGGCGCCAGGGGCATAGGGGCAACCACCGAGCCCGGCGACCGAGCTGTCGAATACGCTGACGCCTTCCAGCAAGGCGGCATAGATGTTGCTCAATGCCTGCCCGTAGGTATCATGGAAATGCCCCGCCAGCTGCCGCCGGGGCACCTGTGCGGCGACCCGGTCGATCAGTCGGCTGGTGGCGCTGGCCACTCCCACGCCGATGGTGTCACCGAGGGATACTTCATAGCAGCCCATGGCGATCAGCTCGGCGGCGATGCTGGCGACCTGGCTCGGAGCGACGGCGCCGTCATACGGGCAACCCAGCACACAGGAAATGTAGCCGCGTACACGGATGTCCTGGCGCTCGGCTGCAGCCATGACCGGTGCGAAGCGCTGCAGGCTCTCGCTGATCGAGCAGTTGATGTTGCGTTGGGAGAAGCCCTCCGAAGCGGCGGCGAATACCGCCACTTCCGTCACGCCGGCGCCGATAGCTGCCTGCAGACCCTGCAGATTGGGTACCAGCGCGGTGTAACGCACGCCAGGACTGCGTTGGATGCCGGCGAACACCGTTGCGGAATCAGCCATCTGCGGCACCCACTTCGGCGAGACGAAGCTGCCGGTCTCGATATGGCTGACGCCGGCCTCCGTCAGATCGTTCACCAGCCGGACGCGATCCGTCACGCTGATCGGGTGGCGCTCATTCTGCAGTCCGTCCCGTGGGCCGACTTCAACCAGGCGTACGTGGTGGGGTAGGGGCATCGTTATCTCCGGCAGCCAAGCATGTCGAAGAGTATAGCGGCGCCCGGCGGTCCGGGCGGCTATTGAAAGTGTGCGGTTATCGAACATCACATCTGTTGGTCAGCAAGTGGATCTCCTATGCTGCGCTCGTCCAGTGATGGCGGGTCTAGGCCGATGCCTGGCTTGCCTACTCGCTAACAACAAAGTAACAAGGAGAAAAATATGAAGGCAGCCGTCTATTACGGACCGCAGGACATCCGCTGCACCCAGGTGCCTGATGCTGCGATCAAGGCCGATCACGAAATGCTGGTGAGAGTAGTCGCCACCTCCATTTGCGGTTCGGACCTGCACCTGTATCGCGGAGCGCTGGACCCCATCATGGAGAAAGGGGTATCCCAGACCGGCCATGAACTCGTCGGAGAAGTGGTGCAGGTGGGCAGGGCAGTCGGGCGGTTCAAGCCCGGCGACCGAGTCAGCATGGCCTATTCGGCCTCCTGCGGTCACTGCTATATGTGCGAGGTGGGTCAGACGGCGCATTGCGAGACCACGCACAATGCCGTTTATGGCTTTGGGCTTCCCTTCGGCAATCTGAACGGCACCCACGCCGAGGCGCTGGTGCTCCCCTACGCCGATACGCACACGATCAAGGTGCCCAAGGAGATTCCCGACGAGGCTGCACTCACGCTGTCTTGCAACCTGCCTACGGCGGTGATCGCCAATCGCCTCGCGGATATTCAGCCCGGGGAAACCGTGGCGCTGGTGGGCTGCGGTCCGACGGGGTTGATGACCCTCGACATCGCCATGCAGCGCGCCCCAGGCCGGATGGTCGCGCTGGACAAGATCGCCCACCGCCTGGAATACACCCGCAAGCAGGGTGCGGTCGCGATCAATGCAAGCGAGGAAGGCTGGAAGGAGAAGGCCCTCGCCGAAACGGGCGGCCGCGGCTTCGACAAGGTGATCGAAGTGGTTGGCTATCCCGAAGCCTTGCAGATGTGCCTCGACCTGGTACGCCCCGGCGGGACGGTGGTTGCTATCGGCGTGTTCTGCGATGACAAGTTCAACCTCAATCTGGCTGATGTGTTTCTACGCAACATCACGCTGCACATGAATGGTTTCGCCAACGCTCAGCCTTACATGTGGGAAGCCTTGAGGATGATGGAGACTGGAGTGGTGAATCCGGCAACCCTGTTCTCGCATCAGTTCAAGCTGGATCAAGTGGACGACGCGTTCAAGACATTCCACGAGAAAACGGATGGTGCCATGAAGATGCTGATCCGGCCTTGAATACGGCTCTTGGGGTAGCGATAGGGTGCGCCTGCCGCGCAGGCGAGTATTGGCAGTCGTATTTCTGGAGAACTTGAGCAGCGCGCTGGTGACCGACGACCGTGCCCGCCGGAGCCATGAGGTGGGCATCTCTACCAGGAAGCGTTTGCGAGCATGTTCCCGCCGCCGCGCCAACGCGGGATGGACATGCTGGCGAGTGACGAGTCGGACATTCAACAGCAAGGAGACCTTGATTGCCCAGGGGCGAGAGGATCGCGTGATTCTCCTCTCGAGTTCTTATCGCCTGTTTGAGCTGATTGATCGCGTCCCGTAGTATGTCTTCGGTCACTGCGGCCATTGGACGAAAACCAGCATGCCGCGACCTTCAATCGCCTGGTGAGTTTTTTTATTGCCGAGTAGTGACTCGGCTTGTCACCGGAGAAACCAGCGCCGCGTGGCAGTTTGCGGCGGCCCCGCGTAGGGCTGCAATTTGTAGCATGACCCAAAGGAGAAGCAACGATGAAGCTTTACTACAGCCCGGGAGCCTGTTCCCTGTCCCCTCATATCGTCCTCAATGAGGGGGGATTTTCCTTCGAGACGGAAAAGGTCGACCTCGCCACCAAGAAGACCGAAAGCGGTGGCGATTACACCGCCATCAACCCGAATGGCTACGTGCCAGCATTGGTGCTGAAGGACGGTGAGGTGCTGACCGAAGGGTCGGCCATCATCCAGTACCTGGCCGACCGCGTGCCGGAGAAGAAACTCACGCCGCCCGCTGACACGATGGAGCGTTACCGGCTGCAGGAGTGGCTCAACTTCATTTCCACCGAGCTGCACAAAGCGTTTGCCCCGCTATTCAACCCGAACGCGCCGGAGGAATGGAAAACGCAGATGAAAGACCTGCTTGCCCGGCGTTTTGACTACGTGTCAAAGAAACTCGACGGCAAACAGTATCTGATGGGTGACACCTTCACGTCAGCTGACGCCTATCTGTTTACCGTCCTAGGCTGGGGGCAGTGGGCAGCGGTTGATCTTTCACCTTGGCCAGTGCTGACCAGCTATGTCAGCCGCGTTGCCGCTCGGCCGGCCGTGCACGCAACGTTGAAAGCCGAGGGGCTGGTTAGCTGACGGATTTCAGAGCACGCCTTCTGTGAGGGCGAAGCCCCGCAAGTTAGACCTGTGGCGATGTAGAGGAAAAATATGGTTGGACACGGCTGTGGGCGCGACAGTTTGCGCCCACAGCCATGCCCACAAAGACAAACCTGTCTGTGTAGATTCAGACTCGCTCACCGTAGAAATGTATCCGTTAACTAAAAGTATCCATTTGATCATTACCGGATACGCGTCTTGCGCACTTAGCGAGAGGCCACATTTTAACAATGAGGGAAATCATGAAGATATTGATCGTATTGACGTCCCATGACACGTTGGGTGACACCGGCAAGAAAACAGGCTTCTGGTTGGAGGAGTTTGCAGCACCCTATTATGTCCTCAAGGATGCTGGCGCGGAAATCACGCTAGCCTCCCCGAAAGGTGGGCACCCCCCACTCGACCCGAAGAGCGAAGAGCCGGACTTTCAAACTGCAGCAACCGCTCGTTTCAAGCAGGACAAAGAAACACAGGCGGCCCTTGCCAACACCTCGAGGCTTTCAGCCATCAGAGCGGATGAGTACGACGCAGTTTTCTATCCCGGTGGGCACGGGCCGCTGTGGGACCTGTCTGGGGATGCCGACTCGGTCGCGCTGATCGAGGCAATGTATGCCGCCGGCAAACCGGTTTCCGCGGTCTGTCATGCGCCTGGCGTGTTGCGGTATGCCCGCAAACCGGATGGGAGCCCGATAGTCCAAGGCAAACGGGTGACCGGTTTCTCCAATAGCGAAGAGGCCGCAGTCCAATTGACTAATGTCGTGCCATTCCTGGTAGAGGACGAGTTGAAAAAACACGGCGGTGACTATTCCAAAGGACCCGACTGGCTCCCCTTTGCTGTAGTGGACGGAAATCTTGTTACCGGCCAGAACCCTGCCTCATCGGAGGAAGTCGCACATGAAGTGTTGAAAATGCTGCGATGATCTCTGGCGGTTCAAACTTGACAGTCTGGCCTGTGCCTTTCTCCGCCCTCGAAGGAGTTGCGCATCCGGCGACGGCGCTCCAATGAATGTTGTAGTGGTCAACTAATTCCGGACACCTCGATAGGTGGTTTCGACGCCATCGCCCGCTCGTAAACGGTCGGTGGCAGATATCCCAGTTTCGAGTGCAGCCGCTCGTTGTTGTAAAACCCAACGATGTATTCCACGATGTCACGTATCGCTTCTGCGTGATTGGCGTAGTCGCGGCGCCATACCCGCTCCATTTTCAAACTCAGAAAAAAGCGTTCCATCACTGAGTTGTCCCAGCAGTTACCTTTACGGCTCATGCTTTGCTGCATGTCATTTCGCGCCAGCAACGCTCTGTAGCTTGCGCTGGCGTACTGGCTACCGCGATCCGAGTGGGCGATCAGGCCAGGTGGCGGTTGACGCTGAGCAATTGCCAGCTGCATTGCACTACACACCAGCTCGGCAGGCATGTTCGGGGCCATGGACCAACCCACGATCTTGCGTGAGAACAAATCCAATACCACAGCCAGGTACAGCCAGCCGCTGCGGGTCCGGATGTAGGTAATGTCCGCTACCCAGGCCTTGTTTACCGCCTCAGGCTCGAATTGACGATTCAGTACATTGTCGGCAACTGGCAGGTCGTGCTTGCTATCGGTCGTGTGCACAAACTTACGCTTCCAAGCCGAACGCAGGCCGTTGGCACGCATCAAGCGACGAATTTTATAAACGCCGATTTCCATACCCTTGGCGCGCAACGCTTTACGTAACGGACGGCTCCCATAGCAGCCGCCACTCGCATCAAACGACGCTTTGAGCTGCACGGTCACGGGGCAAACCGATGCTGGCGTGTCGGCACGCCTGTTTGCCTCGTAGAACCCCGATCGGCTGACCCCCAGCAGCCGACAGACATACGCCACCGAATAAGCCTTCTGTTGCAGCTGCCGAACCAGGCGATACGTTACTTCAGCTCGCGGGCAAAGAAGGCGGTGGCTTTTTTCCTTAATGAGCTTCCCCCGTTGCCAACCAATGTGCAAGCGGGCTGCGCAAGATCACTGCCGGTCGTATCGATTGCGGCACTCGGCTTGATCGAGCGTCTCTACGTGCTGTCACCGGACCGCCTATCGCGAAAGTACGCGCACCAGGTTCTTCTCATCGAGGAACTGTCGGCGTTCGGCGTCGAGGTCGTGATTCCTCAATCACGCCATCGGCGCGACCCCGGAAGAGGCGCTGTTGCTGCAGATGCAGGGCATGATCGCTGAATACGAGCGCGCCAAGATCATGGAGCGCAATCGTCGCGGCAAGCTTCATGGCGCGAAGCGCGGCAGTGTCAATGTGCTCTCGACGGCGCCCTATGGGTGATCTGGCAGGTCGCGGCACGCCGCAATACTTACAAAAAGCTTGGCAAGAGCAGCCCGCTCTACAAAGCCAAGCGCAAGGTCGAGAAGGCCAAGGCGCAGGTGCGGGCCAAGGTCGAGCACCCGTTTCGGGTGATCAAGCGCCAGTTTGGTTAGTAAGCGCTCCATAAACCCCATCTTCAAACGAACCGATAGCCAGACGATGCTGCGCTCCTGATTTCTTTTCAGGAGCAGCTGCCATGATGCGTCCCGACGCCAAGGTGCAGAAGGTCTATCTCTATCCCAAGCCTGTCGACTTTCGTAAATCCATCAACGGCCTGGCGGCACTCGTCGAGTTGGATATAAAGGTGGAAGTGTTCAACCCGGTACTGTTCGTGTTCCTCAATCGCAGCCGCAACCAGGTGAAGATCCTCTATTGGGAGCGTAATGGTTTCTGCCTGTGGCTCAAACGCCTAGAGGCCGAGCGCTTCAAGACCAAGCCCGATGCCGGCGATGAGCCCATCGAGCTGACGGTCGACGAATTGAACTGGCTGCTCGACGGCATCGACCTCTGGCGAAACCGCCCTCATCAAGTCCTGACGCCGCGTTACGTGGCCTGAGCCGGTATAATCCACGGCCATGATTGCCGTGCCCGATACCCTTCCTGACGATCCCGACGCGCTCAAACAGTTGCTGTCGCAAGTGTTGCTGGCACGTCAATCTGATCTGAACAAAATCAGTCAACTTCAGGAACAGGTCGCTCTGCTGCGCCACAAACTGTTCTCGCCGAAGTCAGAGCGCAGCCCCGAGGATGCGCGACTCGCCGCAGTTGGCCATGTTCAACGAGGCCGAAGAGCTGGTCGAAGAGGGTGCTTGCACTGACGAGCCAGGCGGTGATGGAGCTGAGGCAGAAGAGGTTATGGTGCCGCTCAAGCGCCGTGGCAAGCGCAAGCCGCTGCCGGCCAAGCTACCGCGTATTGACGTCATTCACGAACTGCCCGAGCACGCGCTGACCTGCGAGTGCGGCTGCCGCAAGCAGGCCATCGGCGAAGAAACCAGCGAGCAGCTGGAGATCATCCCGATGCAGGTGCGGGTGATCCGCCATATCCGCAAGACCTATGCCTGCAAGGCCTGCGAAGCGGCACCGGTCACCGCCGACAAGCCAGCCCAGCTGATCGAGAAAAGCCTGGCCAGCCCCAGCGTGCTGGCGATGCTGCTGGCCACCAAGTACGCCGACGGCATCCCGCTGTACCGCTTCGAGAGGATGCTCAGCCGGCACGGCATCGACATCTCTCGCCAGACCCTGGCGCGCTGGGTAATCCAGTGCGGCGAACAGCTGCAACCCGTGATCAACCTGATGCGCGACCGGCTGCTCGACTACCCGGTGCTGCACTGCGACGAAACCCGGCTGCAGGTACTGCATGAGCCGGGTCGTGACCCCACCACGCAATCCTGGATGTGGGTGCAAAGCGGTGGGCCACCCGACAAACCGGTGATCCTGTTCGACTACTCATCCAGCCGTGCGCAGGAAGTACCGCTGCGCCTGCTCGCAGGCTACCGCGGCTACCTGATGACTGACGACTATGCCGGCTACAACGCCGTGGCCGCACAAGAGGGCATCGAACGCCTGGCCTGCTGGGCGCATGCGCGACGCAAGTTCGTCGAAGCACAGAAGGTGCAGCCCAAGGGCAAGACCGGGCGCGCCGACATCGTGCTGAACCTGATCAATAAGCTTTACGGCATCGAGCGTGAGCTGAAAGAAGCCGACGACAGCGGGCGCCTCGCCGCCCGCCAGCAGCGCAGCCGACCGATCATCGACCAACTTAAGACCTGGCTGGACAAGACCCAACCACAGGTCGCCGGACAGACCGCCCTGGGCAAGGCGGTGAACTACCTGGCCAGCAACTGGAGCCGCTTGGTGCGCTACCTCGAAGGCGGCCACCTGCCAATCGACAACAACCGCGCCGAGAACGCCATCCGCCCGTTCGTCATCGGCCGCAAGAACTGGCTGTTCAGCGACACCCCGAAAGGCGCCAGGGCCAGCGCGCAGATCTACAGCCTGATCGAAACCGCCAAGGCCAACGGCCAGGAACCTTACGCCTGGCTGCGCCACATCCTCGAACGCCTGCCGACCGCCAGCAGCGTAGACGACTGCGAAGCACTGCTGCCATGGAACTGCTCGCCAGCAACTGCATCCTGACTTGCGAACCTTGTTAGCGGTAGGTGGGTTTATGGAGCGCTTACGTCGCGGCACGCCGCAGCACTTACAAGAAGCTTGGCAAGAGCAGCCCGCTCTACAAAGCCAAGCGCAAGGTCGAGAAGGCCAAGGCGCAGGTGCGGGCGAAGGTCGAGCACCCGTTTCGGGTGATCAAGCGCCAGTTTGGTTACACCAAAGTTCGCTTTCGAGGGCTGGTGAAGAACACGGCGCAGTTGGTGACGCTGTTCGCCCTGTCGAACCTGTGGATGGCGCGCCGACATTTACTGGCGAATACAGGAGAGGTGCGCCTGTAATGCGGGAAATGGCCGCCGCGAGGTGCTCGCGGCGGCTAAAAACCCAGAAAGAATGGATGATTCGATCGTTTTTTAGACGAATCGCCGCTTTTGAAATTGGCAGGGCTGAAGTCAGCCAGAAATACGTGACTACTTCAGACCGTCCTTAGCGGTAGGTGGGTTTATGGAGCGCTTACTTTGGTTACACCAAAGTTCGCTTTCGAGGGCTGGTGAAGAACACGGCGCAGTTGGTGACGCTGTTCGCCCTGTCGAACCTGTGGATGGCGCGCCGACATTTACTGGCGAATACAGGAGAGGTGCGCCTGTAATGCGGGAAATGGCCGCCGCGAGGTGCTCGCGGCGGCTAAAAATCCAGAAAGAATGGATGATTCGATCGTTTTTTAGACGAATCGCCGCTTTTAAAATTGGCAGGGCTGAAGTCAGCCAGAAATACGTGACTACTTCAGACCATCCTAGTCAACCAGATCGCTATTGCCCCCGAAGATCGAGCCAACAAAGACAGCGGCTAAAATTAATTAGTACGAACTTCAGATGCTCACGATAGCGATTTAATCAGAATGAATAATTATAGGCTAAGACGAAATTATCTTGCGACATGGACGATCTCACGGGCGACGAGGTGTTGTAAGCCGATCGATTGGTCATACTTTGCTCGAAGGCATGCGAATACGCAGCATCGAACCTACCCGATTTTGATACTTGGTAGCTGAATCCCAAGGAAGCGTGTTTCCGCAAAATACCCGGAACTAGCGCCAACAATCCCTCATCATTAAAGGGCTGCGTCGCCTGACGGTAACCTGCTCGCACTGTTAAATTCGGGGTAGCTGCATACGAAGCCCCAATCGCCACTATTGTTTGATCCTTGGCATTTTGAGGAAGTCTTAAGTCGACATCACCAACATCACTAGAAAACCCTACCTTTATATCCTTCCAGGCATCCTTCCAAAAAACGCGAGACACATCAACAGCAACGAGTAATTTGTCCGTAACTTGGTGGCTCAGACCCACGTCAAGTTTGGCAGGGGTATTAAAGTCTAAAACACGAACCTCGCCCTCGATAGGCACATTACCGATGAGGCCATCTACCGCGGTAACAGTCCCCTTCCCTTTCAAATCGTTCATATGGCTTTTGAGCATGTAGGAGATACCCAACTTGGTCGTTGGCGTAATCTTATATAGCAAACCTAACCTACCCGAGTATCCCCAACCATCGACACCACTCGCAAGTTCCTTGTTTTGGCTAACGCTCAAATGCACACCCCGCGGGTCGGGTAAAGTGCCGATCAAGCCCAACAGCGAACCGGACACACGCCCATCACCGGCGAGACTACCCAACTGGTTCGTTCCCAGCAAATAATCGAGATTCAAAGCAGTCCATTTTGCATCTAGCGATCCACCGATAACAAGACGATCGTTAATCTTAAAACTCACGGCAAAAGGTATGTCAAGTACAAACAAGCGACTGGCGTTCTCAAGGCCGGTATCAGCATCGGCGGCATAGCCCATTCCGCCAATATCGCCGCGGGACAAAAAACTGTCCTTCCCATACTCGACCCCTATCCCCGCTTGTGCGAATATGCCCGCGCCAAAGGTCCAGTTAGAAACTTTACGGATAAAAGCAAGCTGAGGGGCAACATAGGGGCCTCTATTATTAGAATGCCGACTTGATGACGCTTTCTCGCCTGTACCAAGATTGGTGGCGCTGATATCTGTGGTAATCAGATCTAGCCCTAGCAGTATTTCACCTGTCGCATCAGACAAGTCCATTGTCGCTGGGTTGACCATCATTGACGCGGGCCCGACATAATGAGCAACAGCCGTACCGCCCATGCTTCTGGAAACCGCGCCAAAGCCCTCCAAAAACACACCATCCGTCGCTACCGCATGGCTTGACGCAATACCCAAGATCGCAGTACTAATTGTTTTATTGAGTAAATTTGTTTTTTTAATCATATGTTCCACCGTTTATTAATTTTGTTTTTGGGATACAACATAACTAAAAGCAAACTGCCCGCAACCTTAGAAAAGCCCACACGAGCCGCGTAATTCTACCAGCACGTTTCAACCAATATGGAGCACCGGCTTGAGCGTGACCCCTTCTTCCGAGTCTTCGGCGGCTCGATTGATTTCCTCAAAAGGATAAAACTTAATTAGCTTGTAAAATAGAAACTTCCCCTGGCGATAAAGTTCCACCAACCTCGGAATAAAAATATCTGAAATCGACTGATCTTCGACGATTCCACGAAGCTTACGATTGAATAGCAGGAACTACACCAGGCCCTTCATGCCCTAAAACCATCGGGAGCGGAACCGGATAATGCTGATCGCGACAAATCAGATCCGTATGACACAACCCGGTCGCAACCAATATAACGAGAACTTGATCTTCTGCAGCTCATTAAGAGCTACATGCCCGAATAAGAATGGGCCGTTTTTTTACGGACTATTGCCGCTTTGATTTCCATCTCCTTCTGTTACCGGTTTTACTCCGGTTTCCCCCGCGGCGGCTATTCCAGCACTACAGCCGCACCTCAGTGTGTTCTCGAGCATAAATAGACGGTCGTTGCCCCACCACATTTGATCGCCCAAAAACATCGTTGGTACACCGAATACTTTACGTTCGATGGCGGCCTGGGTATGCTCATCATACGCATTTGTTGCAGCGTCGCTGCTGAGAAACTCCTCGAAAGCAGCGCGATCCCACCCTAGAGTCCCGCACACTAGGGCAAGCAGGCTTTCCGAGTCCAGAGCTATACCTTCCCCCCAAACTGCATTGAATACTGTATTCACGTAAGCAGCAGTCTGCGTTTCGGCACCCGAGTAATAGAGCCCAGCATTCATCCGTTGGCTATTGTAATTGGCAGGAAATAAAAACGGTAATCCGTACAGCTCGGCCCAGCGTTTTAAATCCACCATCAAATAGGCAAGTTTGACTTTCAGATCGCGATTGGAGGGGCCTACGTTTCCGATGGCGATTTTGGCTCGCGCCAAATCAATCGAGTGATAGCGAATGGAAAAGCTATAATCGTGGGCTAGCTTCGACAAGCGATGGTTAGCCAAGTAAGAAAAAGGGCTCAAAAAGTCGAAATAGAAATCAACAATCACAATCAAACACTCCAAAAAACTAAGCCAACCAACAGTGGGTTGCCTCATCAAGGATGGCACCCATCGTCGGCTTGATATGCTGGCTTCATTCGGTATTCCTAAAGCCTGACTTCACACCCGAGTCTGCGAGACTAGCAGTCTTAGCTAAATTTGCCGAACTGGCGACGCCTACTAGTAGCGCAAGAAATATGATTAATCTAATATATTTCAAATCGTTCAGCGTCTTTTCCAGCATTTCGCCAGACCAATCGAGTTGGACTACTTCAATTCCTTGCTGTATTTAGCATGCAGTGCGGCCCAAGCTTTGCCTGACTTAAGGGCGCCAGCAATATAGTCTTCTGGGACGATGTTATAGGGCGGACGGCATGGTCCAGCTGTGAGCCAGCCAGCTGCATCCATGCGTGCTTTTTCAAGTCCGATGTTGTATTTCGAGAACTCCGAAAAGTCGCCACGCGGAAACAATGTCGAATCGGCTGCGCGCATGTCATCGGAGATGGCTTTGGCCTTGATCCAGTCACCGCTGCTCTTGGCCTGATCCACTGCATCACGCAACATGATGGCGGTAGCCGGGCCGCACATGGAGCCGCTTGACCAGAACGCGGTCATGCGCTCAGGATTGATGCGTGCGGCCGCGTAATAGTCATCCTCGTGTGGAAGGAAGCGGATGTTGGGTGCCAATTTCAGGTCCAAGTCAAGCATTCCGATGCCTAGATATTTGGCAGTTACTACCTGCGGAATTTTGGACATTTCTGCCCAGAAGGGGCGAGGGAAGTCGAACTTGAAGGCTTCAGGGTTAGCGTAAATCGCAATGGCAGCCTCCGGTACCGCCTCTGCAACATCACGATAGAACTGGACCGCTGTGGGCAGGTCCATCTTCACCCACATTGGGACACCGAGCATGGTACCGCTGGCGCCCATATCCATAAACTCACGAGTTTGGCGGATGACTTCGCGGGTATTCAAGGCCGTGGTGCCGCAGAAATAAGGCACGCGACCACGAATGGTTTCGACAATCGTCGAAACATAGTCACGTTTTTCCTCCCAGGTCAACGTAGCGCACTCGCCAAAAGTGCCCATACTTAAAATTCCGTTGACACCAGCCGCAATCAGTTCTTCAACTATGCGAGCAGTCTCGTTTAAGTCAACTGTGTTAGTGCTGCGCCAGTTAGAAGCATCCGGAGTAGCCGGCGTTGGCATAATAGCCCAGACACCATGGATATCCTCGGCAGTAAGACGCGCTGGTTTCATAGTTTTATTCGACATGGAGACACTCTTGGTTAGGTAAAAAAGCTGGAACTAGGTTAGTCAGAATCGTTGTCCAATCGCGACCGACTCCAAATTACGGATCTAGAGTTACCGTAGCTGTAGCCTCTTGGAGCCCAATCACCCTTATACGTTCGGTTTAAGGAACAGCTTCCGGATATCAATACTAACGAGCCAGTCGCTCGTTAAGTCAACATGAACTTGCAGTGCTGGGCCCCATGCATGATCTGCATCGAACGACTGAGACTAGCATCCTCATTCGCCACGATCCTTGCATAATCTATTACAGCCCCGATGTGAGGGTGAACCGGAGCAAAATCGGGAAAATTAATACTGCAGGAGCATAAGTAATTTTCCCCAACGCATATCTGGAAGAGAGCCTGCGCCTGTAACTTTGGTTGTAGTTTTAACTCAATTTTACATCCATGCCGTAGCCAGTGGTCTCGATACCATGGCCAAAGATGTCTCCAACGTAGTACTCCGCTTCGTCTATGGCCTTGGCACCTCGCCAGCCGGGCTCAATGAGCCAGCCGGAAGGTGTTGCGCCATAGAACGTCAGCGCCTTGTCGTTAGCATGAATGCCAAGTTGCAAGGCAATGTCAATGTCGTTCTTTACAAACTGTTGATGGGTGTATCCCAGATCCTCTATGTCGGTGTACTCAAGCATCACATGATTGAGCCTCTTTTCAGCGGGCATGGCACCAAACCCAATGGAGTGGTCCCGACCATTGCAATGCATGAACGTTAGTTCGCCAGTCATGCCGTTGGGCAGCGGGATCCGGTATTCGACGTCCCCACGCAATCCCAGAAGACTATAGAACTTGTGAGCAGCTTCGACATCGGTCTGGCGAACGATGCAATGACCCAGGCCTTGGTCACCAGTCACAAACTTGCCGTGCAGGGGGCGGCCGGGATGGAACGGGTTGCTCATGTCGATCCGCGGCCCCCAGAATATCTCGGTCGGGTTGCCGCCTGGATCTACTGTCTTCATCAGGCCCAACACCATTCGTTCCTGAGCCTCGGCTTTATCGCAGACGCGAACATCGTAACCGGCGTCAATGAGTTTTTGACCGAGAGCCTCGAACTCCGGTTTTCCGGACACACGCCAGCCCAGGTATTCCAGGTCGTCCTGGCCGTTATGATGGACCACGATTCGATGATGCCAGTAATCCATACGTAGATAGAAACGGTCCTTCTCACCTTCATCAAGAACTTGCAGGCCCAGCATATTCGTGGCGAATGATTTCCACGCATCAGGATCCTTGACCGAGATGCCCATGTATCCGAGTTCAATAACTGCAGGTTGCTTACTCATAGTTTGATTCCATGGAGTTAGTGCTTATTAGAAGGGATACTGCTGCTCGAAAGGCTCGATGGTCAGCCACTTGAGCTCTGTGAACTCATCGATCACAGCACGGCCGTCGAAGCGCCCGTAGCCAGTGTTCTTAGTGCCTCCGTATGGAGCCTGCGCCTCGCTTTGGACAGTCGATCCGTTAATGTGCACTGAACCATATTCGATGGACATGCCCACGCGCAAAGCACGGTTGATGTCGCGGCCAAATACGCCCGACGACAGGCCATAGGCGCTGTCGTTGGCAATGCGAATGGCCTCTGCTTCGCCGTTGCAACGGATCACCACAGTGATGGGACCGAAGGTCTCCTCATCGTAGATCCGCATGTTGGATTTGACGTGATCCAGGATCGTGGCCGGCATGACCGCACCTTGGGCCATGCCGCCGCAGGCAACTGTGGCTCCTTTGTCGATCGCGTCCTTGAACAAACCATTGATCCGCTCGCCTGAATTTGGCGAGACCATTGGGCCGATGATGCAGTCGCCAGTTACGCATGGGTCGCCCGCGCTCAAACGCTTGGCCTTTTCGGCAAACTTGGCGACAAATTCGTCGGCGATCTTCTCATCAACCACCAAGCGCTCAGTGGACATGCAGATCTGACCTTGGAACAGGAAGCTACCGAACACCGCTGCCTTGACAGCTGCGTCGATGTCCGCGTCATCCAGAACAATAAGTGGGGACTTGCCACCGAGCTCCAGCAGGCAGCGCTTGAGGTGTTGCGCGGCCTTCTGCGCGATAATACTGCCCACGCGGGTGGAGCCCGTGAAGTTGATGCGTCGGATCTCCTTGGCTGAGATCAGTGCGTCGGCGATCTCGGGCGAACGGTCAGGCGAAGAGTTGAGATAGTTGAGCACGCCAGCAGGCAGCCCGGCTTCCTGCACGCACTGGGTGATCAGGGCATGCGTCGCGGGACTAAACTCAGAACCTTTGAATACCACCGCGTTGCCGCAGACCAGCGGATAAGCGATGGCTCGTGCCGCCAGCACTGCGGTGCCGTTCCACGGCACGATGCTCAGGATCGGACCGACCGGCTGACGTAGCGTCATTGAGAGCGTGTCAGACTTGTCTGTCGGAATAGTTTCCCCCTGAATTTGTGTAGCCAGCGATGCCGCTTCACGGAACACATTGGCTGACATCTGGACATTGAAGCCGGCCCAAAGAGCGGAGGCTCCCACCTCCTTGGCCATCACTTCGATAAACTCGGGTGTTTTACTTTCCATAACCTCAGCGACCCTCAGCAGAAGGCGGCGACGCTCCGAAGGTCCAACAGTCTTCCAGGTCTGGAAAGCCTCTTGGGCAGCTTGCGCGGCCTTTAACGCATCCATCACCGTGGAGTTTGCACACTCCGTCATCACCTCACCACTGACGGGGTGCTTTCGCTCGAAGGTCTGTTGGTCACTGGAATTGACCCAGACATTGTTGATAAACAATTTTGTATTCATGCGGTTTTACCAGAAATTTAGTTATTATTTCAAGATAGGCGACAAACCTACTTGCGACCGAGCGCCATCCCTCCATCTATATTAATGACAGTCCCGGTAATGAATTTCCCTTGATCTCGCGACGCCAACAACAAATAGGGTGCCACTACGTCTTCGGCCTTGGCTGCAAATCCAAGAGGCGTTAGACCCTTGATCATGTCCTCGATACCGGGCATGTTTTCCATGTGAGTTTTGTCGAAGCCGGCGCTTGCGGGACCGCACAGAGGCGTCACAGTGCCGCCCGGTGCTACGGCGTTGACGCGAATGTGGGGAGCCAATTCGTAAGCCAAAGCTTTCATCATGCCCAGGACCGCATGCTTGCTGGCGATGTAGCAAGAACCACCAGCACCGACCGCATGGGACGACACTGAAGCGGTCATCACCACTGATCCGCTAGTCTTTTTCAGTTCCTGCAGGGCGGCCCTGATACCGCTGAAATAGCTCTTGACATTGATGTTGAATATCTCATCAAAACTGCTCGATATTTTCTCCCAAGGCTCTTCGATGCCAAGCATGTAATCCCAAATACCGGCATTTGCAATGAAACAATCGAGATGGCCGAATCTATCGGTTGTTTGCTTTATCAGCTTCTCATTTGTTGCGTGGTCCCGGACATCGCCCACGACGATCTCGAGTGCGTCCTTGAACTCATTGCAAAGGCTCGCCTTTTGCTCCTCGTTTTGTACGAGAGCGGATACGCAATAACCGGCGGACTTAAAGGATCGAACCAGTTCGAGACCAATTCCTGAGCCAGCACCGGTTATCGAAACGACTTGTTGATTGCTCATACACACAAATTTCCTTTTGAACAATGGGACCGCTTGTAGCAGTCACCATTTGTAAAGGCGATTATTGGGTCACATAAAGATCATCACATTGTGCGTCTGGAATGTGCGCTCTGGATAATCAATCAATCGTTGGACCAACTTACGCGCTCCATCTTCGCCGCGCTTCCATTTATCCTCCCGAGTGGCATAGAAGACATCGACTTGATTGCCGCGTCGTGCTCGGTGAACAATTAGGTTGGAGCGAATGTGAAGCAAATCTTCATTTTCGTCCATTGCAGCCTGGATATTTGTGATGAAACGAGTAAAGCGCACCTTTGGACTATTGCCCCAGTTTTGCGGATCCAGTTGATGCGCTACGCGAACTTCCAGTTGTTCATAATTCTCGTTGAAAATGTTCATGGTTTCATTGAGCTGGTAACGGCGCTCGGAAGCTGAGCGCAGTTCGCGTGAGATAATCTGATATTTCACCTCTGAGTCCACGCAGTGCTCTAACCAGGCGCGGTAAGCCTGAATGTCTAAAAGATGCGCTTCCCGGGTTAGCAACGTGGTAGCTTCTTGTTGCAAAGCCTCGTCGCCGGAATTGAAGAAACGAAGAAACTCTTCGGCGTCGTGGGCGGAGACAAGCTTGTCTTCCTGAATATTAATCATCATGGTCCCTCTCGTCTGTTAGCGATCAGTAGTCTTTGCCAGTTCGGTATGCCAATTTTTAGAGACATCCTCGAATTCAGCCCAGCTAGAGCTGCTGATGTGCGCGCCGTAAGCCCGATAGAAGCCACGATAACTGGTCTCGCCAATCGCCGATTTGCCGACGATGCCAGGATAAACCTCGTCGCCGTATACGTCCCCGTCGAAACCCAGGTTGGAAACCAGATCGCCATCTCTGGACTGATATTTCTTGGCGTTTTGCGATACCGTTTCCATATTGTCGTTGTCGTCGCTTTCCCAGAAGCCAGCAGGCCCAAACGTTCTCTGAACCGCGTCGACCAAGCGGCGCTTGAGATCCTCGGGCAGGTCTTTTTCGACCATGGCGTAGGTCCATACCTCAGTGGTATTTGCGTCGATCGGGTGCCATACCTTGAAGACACCCGAGCAGGTCAGAAAACTGTTGTTCGGGAAAACGGTGCAGTTGAGGTGGCTGCGATAGATTCGTGCGCGAACCTCGCCAATTTCTTTGTTCAGCCGTTCCTGCTTAGCACCGCCGAAGGCCATCAATTCCGGAACCAGGTCTGCGCTGTGCACGCCTGAATATACGTCCCACAACACACCCATGCCGCTGCCGTATTTGGAGGTCATTTGCAGACCTGCACCTTCTGGGGGCAAAGCTGCGTTGCCAGCTAACGACGAGAAGACCGACTGCCCTGAGCGAAGCGAAGACGCATGCGTCCAACCCACGTGGTACGCATCCCCCGTAAAGTTTTCCGCGGGCGCTTTCCAGTTAGCCTTGATTATGACCTTTCCTGGAGGACCGATCAGTTCTAGCCCTCCGGAATGCTTAAACATAGGCTCCAGGTACCAGCCAGCGTCCCCCATGTAGTCTTTGAGAGAAGGGGCTTCCTCATCGAAGCAACCATAGATGAAGCCATGGAAGCTCTCTACACGAGCGACTTCTTTCAATCCCATACATTTCTTGTCGAGCGCCTCGCCATACAGTTCTTTTTCAAACGGGACGCTCTGCAGTTCACCGTTAGCGCCGAAGCCCCAGCCGTGATAGCTGCAAACGAAACCTTTAGCATTACCTGCTTCTGCGTGTACCAGCGTCTTGCCACGGTGACGACAAACGTTCAGAAAAGCACGAATCGAACCGTCGTTCTGCCTGGAGACGATAACCTCATCAACCCCCATTTTTGCCGTAACATAGTCGCCAGGGGACGGAATCAGGCTGTCATGAGTCAGGAAAAGCCAGTTCCGAGCAAAAATGGTTTCCAGTTCGCGCTGGAAAAGTTCTTCGTCGCCATGAATCAGGTGTTTTTGGGTCAGCCCAGATTCACTCACCAAGTTTTTATTTTTGTAATTCATATTTTCACCTCAAGAGATCGAATGGGGGGATTACGCTCTAGGGTCCGGGGTGCCTCCTATTAAAATTCTCAGCTCAAATCAATCATCACACGCTGGCCCTCAATCTTCACTCGGTATGTTTTGATGTTCTGTGTCACAGGGGCGCACAAGGCCCTGCCTGTGCAAACATCAAATCTACCTTGATGCAAAGGACATTCAATTTCTCTGCCTTCTAGAAAGCCATCACTCATGCGGGCAGCACCATGTGTGCACAGGTTGTCGGTAGCGTAGATTTCGCCTTCCACTTCATACAGCGCTAGTTCCTTACCTTCGACTGTCACGCCGAGGACGTCACCTTCAGGGATTTCATAAAGAGCGACTGCGTCAATCCATTTTTCTGTCATAAAGCTATCTTCAAATGGGGTAATGATGGAGTTAGAGATCATTCAGCTGTCCCAAATATTCTGACGCGGCTGTTGTTAGTGATGCTCATTTAAGTGTCTTCCTGATGAATTCTCGATGTACAGAGGTGCAGGGTCGGGGCAATTCAGACCCCGCTGGGATAGAAGGCATCGGCATAAATATGTTCGGGCGATATTCCAAGAACTTTGGCGACGGTGCATAGAGCGTCAACCATCGCTGGTGCGCCGCACAGGTAGGCTCTCCACCCAGCCAGCGAGGGAATGTCTTTTTCAATCAAATCGGTAATTAGGCCGGCTCGCTGGCCCTCATTAATCGGGCCCGTCGCGATCACTGTATGGACAGTCAGTTGAGGGTGGATAGCCGCGAGTTGGTTCAATCGGTCTGCGTCGTAAAGGTCTTGCTGACTGCGCACCCCGAAATAAAGGTGGATGGGGTTCGTCATTCCCGACTTCAGCGCGCCGCGAACAATCGACAGCACCGGTGCGAGTCCGGTCCCGCCGCCCACACACAGCATCGGCCCGGTGTGAGCCTGACGCAGATAGGCCGTACCAAGAGGCCCGCTCAACTTAATGCTTGTACCTTCGCGGACGTGCTCGAAAATATACTCCGTGACACGCCCGCCCGGCACTTTGCGGATATGGAACTCCATTTCTTGGTCATCTGGCAGACCAGCCATTGAATATGGACGCACATGTTCGGGACTGAACTGTAGCATCGCGTACTGTCCGGGTGAGAACTCGAAGGGCTTGGCGAGGCGAATGCGGATGCGGCGAATATCGTGAGTGGGCGACTCGACGGCGACAACCATGCCTTTGATGATTCGCGCCGGGTGAGTGACTATGTCGTCTGAGTCTATGATCTCAATTGCGCAATTGCTGGTGAGCACTGACTGACAGGCGAGTACATAATGCTCTTCGATGCGATTTGAGTCACCGCTTTTCGCCGCCGAACTAATGACGCTGCCATCTATAACTCGGCAGCGGCAAGTACCGCATCGTCCAGACATACAGCTGTAGGAAATACCCACACGGTGCTCACGGAGCACTTCCAAAAGGTTGGCACCGGAATCAAAAGGCAAGCGGCGATTGTTCGGTAGTACGAGAAGTTCCATAGATCTAGCTTCTTTATTTATATGTTTTATGGTTCCATGATCATTGACTGTATTCTAATAGTCAATAAACCATAAATGAATATTAGTATCACTAATATGAATAATGTCCAGGCCATCCCTTACCGGCCCGTTGTTTGACTACACGACCCCGACCCGCAGCGGGGTCCATTCGCTTTCCTTCACCGCTGTGCTCACGGCCATGACGAGCTTGTCGAGATTGCTGGCAGTCACGCCCTCCAGTGCCGAGCGCCCCCGCAGCATCGAGCGCGGCTGCAGCAGTGCATGGTAGATCTGCCAAGGGTCCGCACCCCTGGTCAGCTTCAGGACAGACTGGATCAGCTCGTGCTTGAGCGGGTCGAGGTGCCAGTCCGGCACGCGCTGGCCGCGGTTGCCCACGTTCAAAGCCAGCAAGTTGCCCGCCTGGATCTCATAGCTGATCCACCTGCGGGATTTGCCCGCTATCTTGGCAAACGCAGCGACGGGAAGGTTGTGCGGCGCTTCGAAGACATCGAACAAATCCATTCTCTCGCGCTGAATGTCCGAAGGTACCAGCGGCGCGGCCGATCGCTGGGGCGGCACTGCCGGCAGCCGATGTGCGGCGGCAGAAACCAACGGCATGGCGTCACCCGGCTTCGTCACGAGCAGGCTTGGCGAAGCGGCAACCGGCGTAGAGGGCGCGCTTGCGGTTTGCTCAGTGGGGAATGCGGGCACGCCTTCCAGATGCACGGTGAGCGGCATGCTGGCCGCCTCGACCTGGTTCTGCTCGAAGAGGTCGAGGCGATCGGCCCAGTCCTGCATCATGCGTCGACGCTGCTCCACGTACTCGGCATGGTTGTAGGTGGCGCTGACCTTGTTGGGATCGACATGCGAAAGCTGTGCATCCACCCAGACTTTCGGGTAGCCGATCTCGTTGAGCGCAGTGGACATCGTGCCACGGATACCGTGTCCGGTCAGGCGTTCCTGATAGCCCATGCGTTTGAGCGCACCATTGAGCGTGTTCTCGCTGATGCGCTTCTTCAGGTCGCTGTCGTGCCGGAACAGGTAGCGCTGGGCCGGCTTGAACTCATCGAGCAGGTGCCGGACGATCTCCATGGCCTGAATCGACAGCGGCACGATGTAGGGCGGGATGTCCTTCGGCTGCTGCCGCTTCTTGCGCATATCCACCTGGAGTTGCTTCACGACGTCGGGCGGGATGATCCACAGCCCTCGGTCCAGATCGAATTGATCCGGCATCGCCTGCCGCAGCTCGCCGGTTCGCACGCCGGTCAGCAGCAATAGCCGCAGCCCGAGCTGGGTCTGCCGCCTGCCGCGATAGCTGCGCAGCCGCTGCAACAGCCTTGGCAGCTCGGCCATGCGCAGGAACGGGTTGTGGTTGACGGGTGGCAGCGGCAGCGCCACCACATCGAGATCGAAGGCGGGGTTCTGCTCTAGGCCCGGCACGATCACCAGCGCGTAGCGGAACAGTTGGTTGAACCACGTCCTGACTTTCTCGGCGACGGAGAGCGCCCTGCGCTTCTCGATCCTGGCGATCACCTCCAGGAGGTCGGGCCGCTTGATCTCATAGATCGACTGCTTGCCCAAGGTCGGCAGCACATCCTTGTCGAAGATGCGCGGAAGGATCGAGAGAGTCGTCTGCCGGCCTTCCTTGAGGCTGAGCCCGCGATGCTTGAGCCACTTGCGATACACCGCCTCGAAGGTGTTTTCGTCGGCGAGCCGGACAGCGGTGCGCTTCTGCTTGCGGTGATCGCGAGGATTGGTGCCTTTGGCCAGCAGGGCGCGCGCTTCATCGCGCAGGCTGCGGGCCTCGCGAAGCGTCACCTCCGGGTAGGTGCCGAGCGACATCCGCTTCTGCTTGCCCGCCCAGTAGTAGCGGAAGTGCCAAGTCCTGCCACCGGCAGCGGTGACGGCCAGGGAGAGGCCATCCAGGTCAGGGAGGGTGTATGCCTTGCCAGTCGCCTTGGCCTGTCGAACGGCCAGGTCTGAGAGTGCCATGCTCTTGCTCCGAACATGAGTCAGGAACCAGATGCTGGTCACGTCGACCTCGCCTCTCCATCAACAATCCGGAATCAGCCGCGCCCGCAAAAATGGACTTGTTTGTGGACTTAAAAGTCCCGGCTGTAGGCGGATCGCAGTGGACCACAGCAGAACGTCAAAGAGAGGAAAAGTCCTTGTGAGGCAACGACTTGCAGACTCTCTTGGACTTCTGCGGAAGTCCGCAGAATGATGCAGTGGAGCGGGCGAAGGGAATCGAACCCTCGTCATGAGCTTGGGAAGCTCAGGTAATGCCATTATACGACGCCCGCTAAGGGGTGCCTTTTTACCAGAAGCCTTGGCTGAAATGAAGTGCGACGACAGGTTTTTCTGGCGGGGGCTGCACGGTACTCAGATTTGCGCGATTTCATGCGGGGTCAATGGCCGATAGCAGCCGGGTTCGAGGGCTGCGTCCAGCACCAGTGTGCCCATGCTTTCACGATGTAGCCTGATGACCTTGTTGTCGAAGCGGCCGAACATGCGCTTGACCTGGTGGTAGCGGCCCTCGTGCAATGTCAGGCGAGCGCGGTGCGAGCCGAGCAGCACGAGCTGGGCGGGCAGCGTGGTGAGGTTCTCGAAGCGGAAGTACATGCCTTGGGCGAAGGCTTCGACGCAAGCGGGGTCGATCGGGTCTTCGGTTTCGACCAGATAGACCTTGCCCTGCAAGCTGGCAGGCAGAGTCAGGCGGCGAGACCACTGGCCGTCGTTGGTAAGCAGCATCAGTCCGGTGGTGTTGAAGTCGAGGCGCCCGGCAATGTGCAAGTCATGCCTGTCAGGCAGTTCGATCAGGTCGAGCACGGTGCGATGCGCAGCGTCATGCGTGGCGCTGACGCAACCTGCCGGCTTGTGCAGCATCAGGTAGCGCGCGGTTTTGCCGGGTTGCAGCAGCTCCCCGTCGAGTTCGATGCGATCGAATGCGCGGATTTCCTGATCGCCGATCCTGGCGACTTCGCCATCCACCCGCACCCTGCCTTCGACCAGCAGGCGGCGAACGTTCTGGCGGCTGAGTTGCGCGCGGCTGGCAAGGTAGCGGTCGAGGCGCATCAGGGTTTGGTTGCCGGTTCGCCGCGGGCGCAGCGGGAGCAGAGGCAGGCCTGGTTCCTGAGCGTGGCGGGGATGCGTTCGAGTACGGCCTGTGCAATCTTGGCCTCGAGGCACCAGCAGGGCTGGGATGCGTCAGGGGTGCAGCGGGCGCACTGATTGGGCTGAGCGCAGAGCGGGCAGCAGGACGGATCTACAGGCTCGCTCATGGACGTTTCCGTAAGGGCGTCGAGTTTTCCGCCTGCCGGCTGGGAAGTTCCGGCAGGCGGGCCGGGTTACATGACGCGCTGGCCTGGCTTGGCGCCGTTGTCCGGGCTGAGCAGGTAGATTTCGCTACCGCCGGGGCCGGCGGCCAGTACCATGCCTTCGGACAAGCCGAACTTCATCTTGCGCGGTGCCAGGTTGGCGACGTAGAGGGTGAGGCGACCTTCCAGCTTGCTCGGGTCCGGGTAGGCACTCTTGATGCCGGAGAACACGTTGCGCTTGGCATCGCCGATGTCCAGCGTCAGGCGCAGCAGTTTGTCGGCACCTTCGACGAACTCGGCCTTTTCGATCAGGGCAATGCGCAGGTCGACCGCAGCGAATGCATCGAAGTTGATTTCCGCTGCCAGCGGCTGCTTGGTCAATTCGCCATTGCCTGCCGGAGCAGCTGCGGCTTCGCTGGAGGCGAGGTCTTCCCTGGAGGCTTCGATCATGGCTTCGATCTTCGCCGGCTCGATACGGGTGAGCAGCGGTGTGAAGGCGTTGAGCTGATGGTTGGTCAGCAGTGTCTGGTGGTCGTTCCAGCTCAGCGGGTCGACATTGAGGAACTGCTCGGCGGCGGTGGCGAGATTCGGCAGTACCGGCTTGAGGAAGATCACCAGCTGGCGGAACAGGTTGACGCCAAAGGCGCAGATTTCCTGCACTTCGGCCTGCTTGCCCTCGACCTTGTTCAGTGCCCACGGCGCCTTGTCGGCAATCCAGGCATTGGCCCGGTCGGCCAGTGCCATGATTTCACGCATCGCGCGGGCGAAGTCGCGCGCTTCGTAGGCTTCTGCAATGCTCGGCGCGGCGGCCTGAAAGGCAGCCCACAGTTCCGGCTCGGGGTTGGCGTCGACCATCACCCCGGCGTTGCCCTTGTGGATGAAGCCGGCGCAGCGGCTGGCGATGTTGACCACCTTGCCGACCAGGTCGGAATTGACCTTCTGTACGAAATCCTCGAGGTTCAGGTCGAGGTCATCCACGCCACGGCCCAGCTTGGAGGCGTAGTAGTAACGCAGGTATTCCGGATTCAGGTGGTCGAGGTAAGTGCGCGCCTTGATGAAGGTGCCGCGCGACTTGGACATCTTCTGTCCATTGACCGTCAGGTAGCCGTGCACGTTGACTGCGGTCGGCTTGCGGAAACCGGCGCCTTCCAGCATTGCCGGCCAGAACAGGGTGTGGAAGTTGATGATGTCCTTGCCGATGAAGTGATACAGCTCGGCCGTGGAGTCCTTGCTCCAGAAGGTGTCGAAGTCCAGCTCCGGGCGGCGCTTGCACAGGTTCTCGAAGCTGGCCATGTAGCCGATCGGCGCGTCCAGCCAGACGTAGAAGTACTTGCCCGGCTCACCCGGAATCTCGAACCCGAAGTAGGGCGCATCGCGGGAGATGTCCCATTCCTGCAGGCCGCCATCGAGCCATTCGGCGATCTTGTTGGCCACTGATTCCTGCAACGCGCCGCCGCGGGTCCACTGCTTGAGCATGGCTTCGAAGTCAGGCAGCTTGAAGAAGAAATGCTTGGAGTCCTTGAGCACCGGCGTCGCCCCGGAGATCGCCGAGCGCGGATCTTTCAGTTCGGTCGGCTCGTAGGTGGCGCCGCATTTTTCGCAGTTGTCGCCGTACTGGTCTTCGGCGCCGCACTTCGGGCAGGTGCCCTTGATGAAGCGGTCGGCGAGGAACATGCCCTTTTCCGGATCGAAATACTGTGTCACCGAGCGGGTGGCGATGTGGCCGGCATCGCGCAGGCGGGTGTAGATCAGCTCGGCGAGTTCGCGGTTCTCTTCCGAGTGGGTGGAGTGAAAGTTGTCGAAATCCACCAGGAAGTCGGCGAAGTCGCTGCCGTGTTCAGCCTGTACGTTGGCGATCAACTGTTCGGGCGTGATGCCTTCCTTCTCGGCACGCAGCATGATGGCCGAGCCATGGGCATCGTCGGCGCAGACATACACGCACTGGTTGCCGCGCAGCTTCTGGAAGCGTACCCACATGTCGGTCTGGATGTACTCGAGCATATGGCCGAGGTGGATCGAACCGTTGGCGTAGGGCAGGGCGCTGGTAACGAGAATCTGGCGAGCTTCGGACATGGGGACTCTGCAGTCGGAATTGCGAAAGAAAGTCTGCAACTATAAAGCGCTGGCGCGTATTTTTCATCCGTGCTGCCGGCGCCCGGCCAAGCCGGCCGGCAATGGCTTGGCCTCCGATCGCCGGTGGGCTCGGAGCTACAGGGCAGGGTAAGATGCCTTTCTGATTTGCTCGGTCTTTCCAGGAGTAACCATGTCCGTCACCCGTGAAGCTGTGGAAACCGTACTGCGCCAGTACACCGATCCCCATTTGAATCAGGATCCGGTGAGTGCCGGTTGCGTACGCTCGATCGAAATCCAGGGTGACCGGGTCAGCGTTCAGCTGGAGCTCGGCTACGCCGCAGGGCTGTTCCGCGGTGGCTGGGCGCAGATGCTGGCCATGGCGGTTGAAGGCCTCGAAGGCGTCAGCCGTGCCGACGTGCAGGTCGATTGCGTGGTCCGCACGCACAAGGCGCAGGATCAGGTGCCGGCCCTGGCCAACGTGAAGAACATCATTGCGGTAGCCTCGGGCAAGGGTGGGGTCGGCAAATCCACCACGGCCGCCAACCTGGCCCTGGCCCTGGCTCGCGAAGGGGCTCGGGTCGGGGTGCTGGACGCCGATATCTATGGCCCGAGCCAGGGCATCATGTTCGGCATTGCCGAGGGAACGCGTCCGGAGATCCGCGACGGCAAGGCGTTCATACCGCTGGAGGCGCATGGCGTGCAGGTCATGTCCATGGCGTTCCTTTCCGACGACAAGACGCCGATGGTCTGGCGCGGGCCGATGGTTTCCGGTGCGCTGTTGCAGCTGATCACCCAGACCGCCTGGAATGACCTCGACTACCTGGTCGTGGATATGCCGCCGGGTACGGGTGATATCCAGCTGACCCTGGCGCAGAAGGTGCCGGTTACCGGTTCGGTGATCGTTACCACGCCACAGGATCTGGCACTGCTGGATGCGAAGAAGGGCGTGGAAATGTTTCGCAAGGTGAACATTCCGGTGCTGGGGGTGGTGGAGAACATGGCCATCCATATCTGCTCGAACTGCGGCCATGCCGAGCATCTGTTCGGAGAAGGTGGTGGCGAGAAGCTGGCGGCGCAGTACAACGTCGACCTGCTGGCATCGCTGCCGTTGTCGATGGCGATTCGCAGCCAGGCGGATGCGGGCAAGCCAACCGCTGTTGCCGATCCGGAAAGCCAGATCGCAATGATCTATCAGGAGATGGCGCGTACCGTCGGTGCACGTATTGCCCAGAGTGGGCAGATCGTCGCGCAGTCGATGCCGAAGATCGTCGTTTCGGACGATTAGGTCGCTGGCCAGTTCGAAAAGCATCGCCCCGGGCTCGGGCTTCCCACAAAAGCGGCAGGTGTAGCCTCGAGTCCCGTGGGAAGCGCTGATGCGGGCCGTAGGGGCGCTGCCAGGGATGGCAGGCCAAAATGAATGGCTGGGAGCCAG
>NZ_KK020677.1:652030-653396 GCF_000307775.2 Stutzerimonas stutzeri KOS6
CCGCCGTCCTCTCACACCACCGTACGTACGGTTCCGTATACGGCGGTTCGGGCTATGCGACTAAGCCGGTTGATCGTATCCAGTATCGAGACCAGTCCGAGTCGATCCCAGAGCTTCTTCGGCAACGCCTGATTCATATGCGGCGCACCCGAGTTCCACCACGGGCCTCGGCCATTGAAGGCTGATTTGCAGGCGCGTTCCTCGCTTAACCCCAGACGCATCAGGTTACGCGCCCTCGTAGAGGGCTGCCTCCATTGGCGCCAGATGACACAGCGAAGCTTGTGCCTGACCCAACCATCCAGCTCTTCAAGTGGACGCTTGCTCTGGCTGAGCCTGAAGTAACCTGCCCAGCCACGCAGCACCGGGTTGAGCCGCTCGATGACGCTCGCCATCTTGTGGCCCCGTGCTGCACGCAGTAAGTCTCTGAGTCGGTCGCGCAAGCGCTTCAGGCTCATCGTTGCTACCCGCAGCCTTGGCTGCGGGTGCCAGCTCATCCCATATCCCAGGTAGTCGCACTTCCAGGCTCCTGCCACGCGACTCTTGTCCCGGTTCACCGTCAGTTTCAGACGTTGATCCAAGAAGCGCTCAACACTCGCCAGTACTCGCTCGCCAGCCCGTAGACTGCGTACATAAATGTTCGCGTCATCGGCATAACGCACGAAGCGATGACCCGGCCGTTCCAGTTCGAGGTCGAGTTCATCGAGCAGGATATTCGACAGCAACGGCGAGAGCGGGCCGCCTTGCGGCGTCCCCTCCTGCCGTTGGCTGACGACACCGTCCGACATGACCCCGGCCTCAAGGTAACGGCGGATGAGTCTGAGCACGCGTTTATCTTCGACATGGCGTTCGACACAGGCCATCAGGATGTCGTGATTGACCCGGTCGAAGAATTTCTCCAGATCGAGCTCCACGCACCAACGGTGACCCGCCACCACATGGGCGCGGGCCATCTCGACAGCCTGGTGAGCACTTCTGCCCGGACGAAAGCCGTAGCTGTAGTCCGAGAACAGCGGATCGAAGATCGGCGTGAGCTGTTGCAGCAATGCTTGTTGGATCAGGCGGTCCACGGCACTGGGGATACCCAACTGTCGTATACCGCCCTGCGGCTTGGGAATCTCAACCGCTCGCACTGCCTGGGGATGGTATTCACCGGCCAGCAGCCTGGCTTTGAGGATTGGCCAATACTGTTTCACATAGCCGGCCAAGTCGGCGACCGTCATGCCATCGGCACCCGGCGCTCCCTTGTTGCTGACTACGCGCTTATACGCACGCCTGAGGTTCGCCGGTGCAAGCACCCGCCCCATCAGCGTGTCCAGCTCCGCGTTCGTCCACGCCAGCGACGCCGCCGATACCTCTGCGCTGCCAG
>NZ_KK020677.1:654266-685755 GCF_000307775.2 Stutzerimonas stutzeri KOS6
CAAAAAAGCCCCGCCGAAGCGGGGCTTTTTCAGAGAAGACTCAGGTTAGATAACCTGAACTTCCTCAGCTTGCATGCCTTTCTGGCCGCGAGTAGCGACGAAGGAGACCTGCTGGCCTTCTTTCAGGCTCTTGAAGCCGTCACCTTGAATGGCACGGAAGTGTACGAAGAGGTCGTCACCGGATTGCGGAGTGATGAAGCCGAAGCCTTTCTCATCGTTGAACCACTTGACGGTACCGGTTTGGCGATTGGACATTTGATGTCTCCTTGAACCAAGTTTTGAAGAATAAAGTGCGGACTGAAAAGGTCCGAACATCACTGTGTGCAAGGAGATAGGAGTCGTATCGATATTTGGATCGAAATCTAAACATGTAGCGATTCACGGTGACACATGCAGCAGCAGCCCAGTAACAATACCTTTTTTCTGGAGCAAAGCGAGCTTTATTTTGGATTTCTTCGCCGAGCGGTGCCGTTGCGGTGTGGCCCGCTCTGCGGCGCGCATCGTGGCTGAGCTTTAACACGCGCGCGAGGCTCGGTAAGATGCGCGTCTTCGCACGCCCATTCCAACCTATCAGGACGTCAGCCATGAGCATCAAATCGGACAAGTGGATTCGCCGCATGGCCCAGGAGCACGGCATGATCGAGCCCTTCGTCGAGCGCCAGGTGCGCACCGAGGGTAGCGACCGGCTGATCTCCTATGGTGTGTCCAGCTACGGTTACGATGTGCGCTGCGCCGATGAATTCAAGGTGTTCACCAACATCAATTCGGCGACCGTCGACCCGAAGAACTTCGACGAGAAAAGCTTCGTCGACATCAAGAGCGACGTCTGCATCATTCCGCCGAACTCGTTCGCCCTGGCCCGCACCGTCGAGTACTTCCGCATCCCGCGCAACGTGCTGACCATCTGTCTGGGCAAGAGCACCTACGCGCGCTGCGGCATCATCGTCAACGTCACGCCGCTGGAGCCGGAATGGGAAGGTCACGTGACCCTGGAATTCTCCAACACCACTACGCTGCCGGCGAAGATCTACGCCAATGAGGGCGTGGCGCAGATGCTGTTCCTCGAGTCGGATGAGGAGTGCGAGGTGTCCTATCGTGACCGCGGCGGCAAGTATCAGGGTCAGCGTGGCGTGACGTTGCCCAAGGCCTGACTCCAGGCCAGAACCAACCAAAGCCCTGGCAATCGTTCAGGGCTTTTGATTTTCAGGCTGCTGCACGGCGCATTGCTCCTGCGTGCTTTTGCGCGGGCGCTTGGGCGCGCACTAGCCAGAGTAACTTTTTTCACGGCCTTCAGTGCCGGAATAGAAGCCCCGATGACCGCTCCGAAACATCTGAAACGCGGTACGCCTGCCTATCGGCGGGCCACGCTGGCACTGTTCTGTGCCGGCTTCGCTACCTTTGCACTGCTGTATTGCATTCAGCCGCTGCTGCCCCTGCTGGCGACGCACTTTTCCGTGTCCGCTGCCAGCAGCAGCCTGGCGCTGTCTCTGACGACCCTGTCGCTGGCGCTCTGCCTGCTGGTGTCTGGCGCACTTGCCGAAAGTTGGGGGCGCAAGCCGGTGATGGCGATCGCGCTGGGGCTGGCGAGCTTCCTCGGCCTGGCCTGCGTAGTGGTGGAGTCCTGGCAACCGCTGCTGGTGTTGCGCGCATTGCTGGGGCTGGCGCTGAGCGGGCTGCCGGCGCTGGCAATGGCCTACGTCGGAGAGGAATTCGATCCGGAGTCGCTGCCGGCAGCGATGGGGTTGTACATCGGTGGAACGGCTTTGGGCGGTATGCTCGGGCGGTTGCTGTCCGGGCTGTTGAGCGACCTGGGCGGCTGGCAGTTGGCGCTTGGGGGTATTGCTTCGCTGGGCCTGCTGGCCCTGGCGCTGTTCGTCTGGCTGCTGCCGGCGTCGCGGCATTTCAAGGCGCAGCCGCTCTCCTTGCGCGTGCTGCTGGCGAACTTCGGCGTGCATCTGGCCAATCCGGCTCTGCGCGTGCTGTTCCTGCAGGGATTCCTGCTGATGGGTAGTTTCGTGGCGCTGTTCAACTACATCGGTTTCCGCCTGGCTGGCGCTCCGTTCGGGCTTTCTTCGTCGTTCATCGGCTTGCTGTTCGTGGTCTACCTGGCCGGCATTTTCAGCGCTGGCTGGGCTGGACGTCAGGTATCGCGCTTCGGCGCGCGACGGGTTTTGCGCGGCGGCATCGTGCTCATGCTGGTGGGCGTGGGGCTCTGCGCGACGCCCTGGCTGGCGAGCATCGTGGCGGGGCTCGGCTCGTTCACCCTTGGCTTCTTCGCAGCCCACGCGGTAGCCAGCGGTCAGGTGGGCGCGCATGCCGGAGGTGCCCGGGCGCAAGCATCGGCACTCTACCTGTGTGCCTATTACCTTGGGTCAAGCGTGGTCGGCTACGGCGCAGGGTACGTCTGGGATCACGCCGGTTGGCTGCCGCTGATGGCACTGCTGGCAGGGCTCTGCGTGGTAGCAGGTTGGAGGGCGAAAGCGCTCTAGCCAGGCTGAGCGAGCCCGCATCATTCGACGCGTTGTTCACCTGTGAACGCCAGGGTGGCCTTGCAGCGACGGCAGTAGTAGCGCCGCCCCTTGGCTACCAGAGCGTGACGCTGGGCGGTGAAGGCAAAGTCCTGCTCCGGGCAGCCACAGCGATACAGGTAGCGGATCACCGGTCGGCGCCGCACGGCATAGTTATGGCAGCGATCCGGCGGCAGCTCGTACACGCCACGCATGATCAACTGCCACTCCTCGCCGTGGGGCTGGATCCTCGGGCCGAACATCTGGTGAGCGACCAGGTGGGCCACTTCATGGGCGACGGTCTGGCGCAGGAAGTGCTCGGCGTTTTCGCGATACAGCTGTTCGTTGAAACGCAACAGGTTCTGGTTGAGATGGGCCACGCCGGCCTTTTGGCCGCGCAGCTTGAAGCTGACCTGCGGTCGCTCGAAACGGCGCTTGAAAAACTGCTCGGCCAGCACGTAGCAGGCTTCGACACGGGCATTGAGGCGCTCGGGCATAGGGTAACTCCTGACAGCCCGGCATTATGCCAAAACTGCCGTAGCCCGAGCAGCGTCGTTGGTCACTCGTTCGGTCGTTCGTTGAAGCGACGTTCGTTATCCACGCCGCCCGGTTCCTCCTGCGGGCGATTTTCCTCGAAGCCGTAGCTCTGGTTCTGCACCGTATTGCGTTCGTAGGTCGGCTCGAGGGCGAGCATCCAGAAAAGGATCATCGGTACCTTGAGATTGACCAGCACCAGCAGGCCGACGCCCCAGGTGCTGGCGCCATAGAGAAAGGTGTTCCGATTGTTGATGCGCATGAACGTCGGCAGGCCGACGAACAGCAGGTAGGTGGAGTAGGCTCCGGCCGCTACCAGAACCAGTATTGCGATCCAGCGCGTCGGATAGAGCGCGCCGAGCCCGGCCAGGAAGAAGGGTGTGATGACGTAGGCAATGAAGCCCACGCACTGGTTGAAGGTGGGGCGCGCATCGAAGCTGCGTGACATCCAGCGCAGGAAGAACCCCATGATGAAGGTGCCGGCGATGGTGGTGATGTAGATCAGCGCGCTCAGCTGAAAAGCGCTACGCGTGTCGAGCCAGATACGTTCTGCTTCCACCAGACTCCAGCCCACGTAGCGGGTGCCGATGAACATGCAGATGGCTGGCAGCAACGCCCAGAGCAACAGGTGCACAAGGTAGTTGGAGCTGTTCTTTTCTTCGTCGCGGCGAATGTCGGCCCACGCCTGATCGGGGCGGGTCAGCAATTTCAGTAAGTGCGGGATCATACGTGTCTCCGTCTGCCTTGAGGGCCGCACGAGGCGCAAGTCACCAGCGGCGTTATGGCTTTAGAACGGCAGATGCGGTGAGGGTTTCCCTTGGCGGCCACGGTCCTTTCGCCGCAGGGACGGATACGGATTCCGCAAGACATGAAAAAGCCGCCCGAAGGCGGCTTCCTGCAGCAGTTGCTTCAGCGTATGTAGACCGGTCCGACGCCCATCCCCCAAGTGATCACAGACAGCGCGATGATCGCCACCAGTACCACCAGCCCCACGGCCAGTACCGAGCTGGAGAACATGAAGCCCTCATCGTCGGGGATATTCATGAATCTCGGCAGTCCCACGTAGAGCAGATAGGCCGTGTAGCAGACCGCCGCCGTACCTACCAGCATGCCAAGCCACAGGTGCGGGTAGAGACCGGCCAGGCCTGCGACGAACAGCGGCGTTGCAGTGTAGGCGGCGAAAACGATGCATTGAGTGAGCGTCGGGTTGGCGTCATAGGTGCGCGCCATCCAGTGGATGAATCCGCCCATGACGGCGACACCCGCCAGCATCGCGATGTAGGCAAGTATCGCCAGTTGCATGCAGCTGGCTTCGGTCAGCTTTACCGGTTCTCCACCGCCGATGCTCCAGCCGACCTGGGTGGCACCTATGTAAGCTGATACAGCCGGTATCGCGGCCAATAGCAGCACATGGGTGAGATACATATGGCCGACGGTTTCCTCCTCGCCACGTATTTCGTTCCATTCCTGACCGGGATGGGTGAACAAACCCCAAACGTGATTGATCATGCCAGCGTCTCCTCTGCTTATGGAGGGTCGCTTCGCCTGGCGGTCGTCATCGAGGACGGCGCGCGCGACCTTATGTCGCAGTATAGAAATGCCAATCGGCAATGCATCAGCGGGGTTAGAGCGTTTCGAAGCTATGTCGTCAGCGGTAATAGCGCTCGAGTATTTCCATGGCGAGATTGATCGACTGCAACCGCTGGGTACTGCCGCCACGGTCAGGATGATGGAGGCTCACCAACTGACGGTAGCGGTGTTTGATCAGCTCCAGGGTAAGCGGCTGCGAAGATCGCTCCAGTTCGAATAGTTCGAGAGCGGCACGCTTCTCGTCGCTGCCCTGCATGCGGGTCCAGAAACTGGCCAGCAGGCGATCGACATCGTCTTCGTCCGTGTCTCTGAGATTGGACAGGTCGAGGTAGTACTCGCGTAGCGCATCCCGCTCGGCGAGTCCGGCGTTCGCGCTCGCATATGGCAACAGCTGGATGTGCAGGGGGCTGATCTGCAGATGGCCGCTGGCCTCGGCCCATAGCCGGTCACGCAACAGATAGAGCGCGTTGAAGACCAGGAAGTGCGTGCGAAACAGCACCAGCTTGTCGGTCAGCGGCAGGTTGGGAACGTGTGTGCTGCGCCGGCCCTTGAGCTCTTGGATCAGTTGGTATTCGCTGCAGCCCGCGGGATGTTCACGCAGCAGCACGAGCAGGTGGTCTGGCAGATCCAGTGCGGGGGATAGGTCGTCCATTGGGCGAGACTAGCACAGGGCCTGCGGCGTCAGGCTGGGGCTGGGTCACATTGCATGGGGTGATGAAACGGGAACAGACCCCGGGTGCGCTTTGCGCGTAAAATGCGCGGCTTTCGCAACTCTTCCGGACTTTCGCCATGGGTACCCTTTCGGTCAACCAGAACAAACTGCAGAAGCGCCTGCGCCGCCTGGCCGGCGAGGCTGTCACCGACTTCAACATGATCGAGGAGGGCGACAAGGTCATGGTCTGCCTGTCCGGCGGCAAGGACAGCTACACCATGCTCGATGTGCTGCTCTATCTGCAGAAGGTCGCGCCGATCAGGTTCGAAGTCGTCGCGGTGAACATGGACCAGAAGCAGCCAGGCTTCCCCGAGCACGTGCTGCCGGAATACCTGAAGGACCTGGGCATCGAATACCACATCATCGAGAAGGACACCTACTCGGTCGTAAAGGAAAAGATCCCGGAAGGCAAGACCACCTGCTCGCTGTGCTCGCGCCTGCGCCGCGGCACGCTGTACACCTTTGCCGACGAGATCGGTGCGACCAAAATGGCCCTCGGTCACCATCGTGACGACATCCTGGAAACCTTCTTCCTCAACATGTTCTATGGCGGCACCTTGAAAGCCATGCCACCCAAACTGCTCTCCGACGATGGCCGCAACGTGGTGATCCGCCCGCTGGCCTACTGCAACGAGGCGGATATCGAGGCGTATTCGAAGATGAAGGAGTTTCCGATCATCCCGTGCAACCTCTGTGGCTCGCAGGAGAACCTGCAGCGCCAGGTGGTCAAGGAAATGCTGCAGGAGTGGGAGCGCAAGTCGCCCGGACGCACCGAGATCATGTTCCGCGCGCTGCAGAACGTGGTGCCGTCACAGCTGGCCGACCGCAACCTGTTCGACTTCAAGAGCCTGCGTATCGACGACAGCGCCACGCCGCGCTTCGTCGATGTCATGAGCCTGTAGGGCGGTGGCGCCCCTACGGCACCGAAGGCCACCCTGCCGATCGATATTGCGGTTGAAACCCGCCCGCGCGCTGGAGTATGGTTCAGGACATATTTCGGAGATCAGCATGTCCCTCAGCCTCGCTTCCCTGTCCCTTGCCAACGTCGGTGCCGTCTGCACCGTGCCGGCGCGTGGCCAGGTAGTCGCCGTTGGCGGTTATTACTTTGGGTATTGGTTTAGCCACAGGCGCGCCTGATACCCCACAGGCGCCCTAGCAAGCAGGGTCGCCACCAGAGCAGTTTTCGAACCCCCGGTCGGCCACCCGACCGGGGGTTTTTGTTTTTCCGGCCACTACGGCCAAACGCGACGAGGAAATTCGCCATGACCACTTACCGCACCGACCGTTACTACCGTTACGACTGGCGATTTAGCCGCTTTGGCGCTGCCGTTCTGAAACCACACGACCGAACACTCGACTAGTGCCGGCGCGGAAGATCCGCGCCGACCGAAGGAATCGCCAGATCATGCATACCACCGCCACCGCCACCGCCACCGCCACCGCCACCGCCACCGCCACCGCCACCGCCACCGCTCAGAGCCATATCGAGCCCAGCCTCAGCCAGCCCAGCACCGCCCGCCGCAGTGCTCAGCCCTTGCCCAGTCCCGCCGTCCTGCGTCAGCGCCTGCCGCTATCGGACGCGCGTGCCGCCCGGGTCCACGCCGATCGCAACGCCATCCGCGCGGTGCTCGATGGCCGCGACCCACGCCTGCTGGTAGTTGTCGGCCCCTGTTCCCTGCACGACCCGGTCTCCGCCCTGGAATATGCCGAGCGTCTCGCCGCCCTTGCTCCGGCGCTGAGCGATCAACTGCTGCTGGTCATGCGCGCCTATGTGGAGAAACCGCGGACCACCATAGGCTGGAAGGGACTGCTCTACGATCCGCATCTGGACGGTCGGGGGGACATGGCCGAGGGGTTGCGCCTGTCGCGCCGGCTGATGCTGGACATCCTCGAAACCGGGCTGCCGCTGGCCACCGAGCTGCTGCAGCCCTTGGCGGCCAGCTACTTCGATGACCTGCTCGGCTGGGCCGCCATCGGCGCGCGTACCAGCGAATCGCAGATCCACCGCGAGCTGGTCAGTGGTCTGGATCTGCCGGTGGGTTTCAAGAATGGCACCGATGGCAGCCTGGGGATCGCCTGCGATGCCATGCGCTCGGCAGCGCATCCGCACCGGCATTTCGGCATGGATGCGCTGGGTCATCCGGCGTTGCTGGAAACTCGCGGCAACCCGGATACGCATCTGGTGTTGCGCGGTGGCCACGGTGCGCCCAACTACGCTGCCGAGAGCGTCGCCGCCGCCCGGGCGACCCTGATCCAGCAGGGAGTCACGCCAAGCATCATGGTCGATTGCAGTCACGCCAACAGCGGCAAGGACCCGTTGCGTCAGCCGGCCGTGCTGGCAAGCGTAATCGAGCAGCGCCTGGCCGGCGATACCAGCCTGCGCGGTGTGATGCTCGAAAGCCACCTGTTCGACGGCTGCCAGCCGTTGTCGGGCGAGCTGCGCTACGGCGTGTCCATTACCGATGGCTGCCTGGGCTGGAGTGGCACGGAGCGGCTCCTGCGCGAGGCGGCCCGGCGCCTGCGTGGCTGACTGCACGGCGGTCTGCGAATGCCACCCGCCACGCTTGCGCCTTCGCGGCAGTGCGGCAGGTGGAAAACGCTCGGTCGGTGTTCCACCCTACGTCGGCCTCGCCTGTGGCGGCGAGCCCGCCTGCGAATGTCTGCGCGAGCCGTAGGGTGGACAACGCGCAGCCTTGTCCATCGTTTGCGCTCAGGCGACGACAGGCTTGCGAGGCGGGCCGGTCGTCGGCACCCTGTGCCGCTGCCGTCGCAACCGGATACCGACCATGCATGACTACAAATGGCTGCACGAGTACTGCCTCAACCGTTTCGGCTCGGCCGCGGCGCTGGAAGCACGCCTGCCGCAACCGCGCAGTGCTGATGAGCTGCGCAGCGTTTCGGACGACCGCTACCTTTCGCTGATCAGTCTGAGAATCTTTCGCGCCGGTCTCAAGCACAGCCTGGTGGATGCCAAGTGGCCGGCATTCGAGCAGGCGTTCTTCGGTTTCGATCCGGAAAAGGCGGTGCTTATGGGCGGCGAGCATATCGAGCGCTTGATGCAGGACACCCGGCTGATTCGCCATCTCGGCAAGCTCAAGAGCGTACCGCGCAACGCGCAGTTCGTGCTTGATGTAGCGCGGCAGAAGGGCGGTTTCGGCAATCTGCTGGCCGACTGGCCGAGCGAGGACATCGTTGGCCTGTGGCGCTATCTCGCCAAGCATGGCAGCCAGCTCGGCGGGCTGTCGGCGCCGCGCCTGCTGCGCATGGCCGGCAAGGATACCTTCGTCCCCAGCGATGACGTGGTCGCTGCGCTCAAGGCCCAGCAGATCGTCGACAGGGTTCCCAGCAGCCAGCGCGACCAGGCCGCGGTTCAGGCTGCGTTCAACCACTGGCAGGCCGAAAGTGGCCGGCCGCTGTCCCAGCTGTCAGCGATGCTGGCGTTCACGGTCAACCACTGATCGATCTGCGACGGTTTGGCGCAGCGCTGCCGTGACGCGTGCGGTGTAAAGTCGAAACATGACCATCGTCAAAGACAAACGCGTGCAGATCGTATGGGTGCTCCTCGCCTGCATCCTGCTCAACGCCTTTGTCTGCAGCCTGAACCACGCCACTCATGTCGGTTTCGAGCTGGCGATGGGGCAGGATGCCTTCTGCGTCACCGACGATGCGGCTGCAGGCCCCGCGGCGGTCGCTTCCGACGCTCACCAGCTATCCCAGCATTCGCTCGACTGCCCGCTGTGCAGCTCGACCTATCTCGCCGTCGTCGTGCTGTTCGCCCTGGCCTGGCTGGGCCGCCGGGCGCCGCACGCGAGGCGACTGCCATCTCCTGCGCACCATGCTTCCCGCCATCACTGGCCGGCACTGAACCCGCGCGCGCCCTGATGTTCCCCGGCTGACCCATCTCGCCGTCCGGCTGCAGGCAGGACGGATATCTGTCGGAACCTTCCGACGGCACGGTCAATTCAGGGGATTCACCATGACCATGATGGAGCGATTCGCCCGCGCCGACAGCCGCGTCGGCTATCGGCTGCCCTTTCCCGACTATCCCAGCAATGCACGCAGCTTCGTGCATCTGGATGCCAAGTTGCTGCCGTACTGGCATGCCTTGTTCGATGTCTGTCCACGACTGCTCAAGCTCGACCCGCCAGAGGGCCTGAACATTTTTCGCGAATTCATGACCTGGGCCTACGGCCGACAGCTCGCGCTCAACTGGGCCTTCCATCTCGGGGTGTGCCGCTGGTTGCTGGCTTCCGACTTCCGCCAGCTGATCGAGCCGGAGCATATCGAGGCCATGATGATCGCCGCCGCTGCGCGCTGGGTTGCCAGCGACGATAGCCCGGCAATCGGCATCGTGCTGGGCTGGCGGGGCGGCAGCGAGCATGTCTTCGACTGGAAGCCGCGGGTACGCCAAAGTGGTCGGGCGCCTGCTGCCGAGCAGGAAGAGTTGCCGCCAGCACCCTGGGATTTCGCCTGGAGCCCGCTGTCCACCACCGCCGGCAACGGCTTTCGCCGCTGGCTGCAAGTGCCATGACTGCGACAGGGCGCCGCATTGGGGCGGTCGCGTCGCGCCCGGCGTTGCGTCGCTTGCCGGCACCGCCGGTATTCCAAGCGAAGCGCCGCGACGGCGCGAACAGCGGCGGCCGGGTGGGGCAGGCTGTCGCAGTTGTCGCCGTGGGAGGCAGGCCGGACACTTTGTCCGCCTCGAACCAGAGCAGCGCTTCCACGGGTAGGTTCGAGGTCAAGCGATTGAGCCGGGACCGCAGCGTCCGGGTTTCGGCCCCCACCCCAAGGGGGCCTTCAATCGCCGCCTGCAGTCGTGCAAGGAGGTAGGCATGTTCAGGTCATCGCTCAGGCGAGACGTGGTGCTGGTACTGCTGGTCAAGGTCGCGCTCCTGATAACCATAAAAAACGTCTGGTTCGATGCCCCCAGCATTCCCGAGAACGGTTCGGTGCGCGTTGCCGACCATTTGCTTGATTCGCGGGGTTCGAACCCCGAGGGAGGGCCGAGATGATCTCGGAAAGCGTTGTCGATCTATCCCGTCTGCAGTTCGCCATGACGGCGATGTATCACTTTCTCTTCGTGCCGCTGACCCTGGGCCTGGCTTTCCTGCTGGCCATCATGGAGTCGGTCTACGTGATGACCGGCAAGCAGGTCTACAAGGACATGACCCAGTTCTGGGGCAAGCTGTTCGGCATCAACTTCGCCCTGGGGGTCACCACCGGGCTGACCATGGAGTTCCAGTTCGGCACCAACTGGGCCTACTACAGCCACTATGTCGGCGATATCTTCGGTGCGCCGCTGGCCATCGAGGGGCTGATGGCGTTCTTCCTCGAGTCCACCTTCATCGGCCTGTTTTTCTTCGGCTGGGATCGGTTGAGCAAGGTGCAGCACCTGACCGTGACCTGGCTGGTGGCGCTGGGTTCCAACCTGTCGGCGCTGTGGATCCTGATCGCCAACGGCTGGATGCAGAACCCGGTGGGCTCGGCGTTCAACTTCGAGACCATGCGCATGGAGCTGGTGGACTTCGGCGCGTTGCTGTTCAACCCGGTAGCGCAGGTCAAGTTCGTCCATACCGTGTCGGCCGGCTACGTTACCGGGGCGATCTTCGTGCTGGCGATTTCTTCCTTCTACCTATTGAAGAAGCGCGATCTGGGCTTCGCCCGCCGTTCGTTCGCCATCGCCGCGGTGTTCGGCCTGGCTTCGACCATCTCGGTGATCATCCTGGGCGACGAGTCCGGCTATGAGATCGGTGATGTGCAGCAGGTCAAGCTCGCTGCCATCGAGGCCGAGTGGGACACCCATCCGGCGCCGGCCGGCTTCACTCTGTTCGGTCTGCCGAACCAGCAGGAGCAGCGCACCGACTACGCGGTGAAGATTCCCTACGTGCTGGGGCTGATCGCTACCCGGTCGCTGGACGAGGAGGTCAAGGGCATCAAGCAGTTGGTCGCCGAGCATGAGTTGCGCATCCGCAACGGCATGCTCGCCTACCAGCGGCTGCAAGCACTGCGGGCCGGCGACAAGTCGCCGGAGGCCATCGCCGCCTTCAACGAAGTCAAGCAGGATCTGGGTTACGGACTGCTGCTGAAGAAGTACAGCGCCGATGTGGTGGACGCCAGCGACGAGCAGATCAAGCTCGCCGCGCTGGACACCATTCCCGACGTCTTCAGCCTGTTCTGGACCTTCCGCGTCATGGTCGTTGCCGGCTTTCTGATGCTGGTTCTGTTCGCTCTGGCGAGCTGGGCGTCGATCAAGCGCAACGCCGAGAACAAGCCCTGGCTGCTGAAGTTCGCGTTGTTCAGCCTGCCGCTGCCTTGGATCGCGGCACAGACCGGCTGGTACGTTGCCGAGCATGGCCGTCAGCCGTGGTCCATCGCCGAAGTGCTGCCGACCCACCTGTCCACCTCGACCCTGGCCGCGGGGGACATCTGGGGTTCGCTGATCGCCCTGGTGGCCTTCTACAGCCTGCTGCTGGTGGTGGAGATGTTCCTGATGATCCGCTTCGCGCGGCTCGGCCCGAGCAGCCTGCATACCGGCCGTTATCACTTCGAACTGGAAGCGTCTGCGGCGAGCCACATGCAGAAGCTGCGCGAGGCCGTCGCCGTACCGGTGTCGGCAAAAGACGCACCCACCGAACCTACCGCCGTGTGAGGTAAGCAAGATGTTCGATTACGAGGTTCTCAAGCTCGTCTGGTGGGTGCTGATCGGTGTGCTGCTGATCGGTTTCGCACTCACCGACGGCTTCGATATGGGTGCCATGGCGCTGATGCCCTTCGTCGGCAAGACCGACAACGAGCGGCGCGTGGCGATCAATACCATCGCCCCGCACTGGGACGGCAACCAGGTCTGGTTCATCACTGCAGGCGGTGCGCTATTCGCCGCCTGGCCGATGGTCTACGCGGTGGCCTTTTCCGGGCTGTACTGGGCGATGCTGCTGGTGCTCTTCGCGCTGTTCTGCCGGCCTGTCGGGTTCGACTATCGCAGCAAGGTGCAGGACCCGCGTTGGCGCAGTGCCTGGGACTGGGCGCTGTTCGTCGGTGGCGCGGTGCCGGCTCTGGTATTCGGCGTGGCCTTCGGCAACCTGTTTCTCGGCCTGCCGTTCCAGCTCGACGAGCTGATGCGATCGAGCTACCACGGCTCGTTCTTCGCGCTGCTCAATCCGTTCGCGCTGCTTTGCGGCATCGTCAGCCTGAGCATGCTCAGCGCTCACGGCGGCGCCTGGCTGATGCTGCGCACCGACGGTGCGCTGGGCGAGCGCTCGCGCCAGGCCACGCGCCTGTGCGCACTGGTCTTCCTGTTCGGCTTCGTTGCGGCAGGGGTCTGGCTGGCGCTGGGCATCGAGGGCTTCAGCCAGCTTTCGGTGACAGACCCGGGCGCGGCGCTCAACCCGTTGCTGGACAAGCAGGTGACGCGGGACAACCTCGGCTGGCTGGCCAACTACGCTCGCTATCCGATCACGCGGATCGCGCCGGTCGCGGGGATCGTCGGCGCGCTGTTGGCGTTGCTCGGCTCCAGCCGCAACAGCGGCGCGGTGAGCTTCCTCGGCACCAGCCTGATGATCGTCGGCAGCATCTGCACCGCGGGTTTCGCGCTGTTTCCCTTCGTCTTCCCGTCGAGCCTGGACCCGGCGTCGAGCCTGACCCTCTGGGATGCGGTGTCGAGCCACAAGACGCTGGGCATCATGTTCGTCGTGGCCTGCCTCTTCGTGCCGCTGATTCTCTGCTACACGCTGTGGAGCTATGTCCGCATGTGGGGCCGGCTCAACCAGAAGACCATCGAAGCCAACCCCCACGGCCTGTACTGACTGAGCGAGCGGGTCGTCGCCCGCCGCGCAAGGAGAAACGACTATGTGGTATTTCACCTGGATTCTCGGCGTGCTGCTGGCTTGTAGCTTCGGCATCATCAATGCGCTGTGGCTGGAAGCCACCCAGGATCTGGACGCCGAGCCGTGAGCAGTCTCGTGCATGGGCGCGGTTACGGCGCTTTCAGCCGTATGCTTTCGCTGCTGCTGGCGGCACCGCTGGCGCTGGTGCTGCTGATCCATCCGGCCGCGATGCTCGACGGGCAGGGCGGCTACAGCCATCCGCAGTTGATGCTGGTGATGTGGGGGATTTCCGCAGGCTTTGTGCATGGCGTCGGTTTCGTGCCGCGGTGGTGGGGCTGGCGCTGGTTGCTCGGGCCGCTGCCGGCGTGGCTGTTCTGCGTTATGGGCTACGCCGTGCTGTTCCAGGCGCGGCTGGGCTGATCGGGGCGAATGACTTTGCAGTCGAACGCTGCTGTTCGTAGTCTGATGGCCGTGGTCGCGGGGCGGCCATCAGTCCCCGCGGGACTGCCATCGAACCGGGCACGCAACCATTCATGGACATCGACAAGGTCGCTCGCGCCCTGGCCGGGGCCGAGCGCATTCTGATCATCACCGGTGCCGGGCTGTCGGCCGATTCCGGACTACCCACCTATCGCGGCCTGGGCGGGCTCTATAACGGGGAAACCGAAGACGGCCTGGCCATCGAGGTGGCACTCTCCGGGCCGACGCTGCGACGCGATCCGGCGTTGTGCTGGAAATACCTGGCCGAGATCGGCCGGGCCTGCCTGCAGGCCGAACCCAACGCCGGTCACTGCGCCATCGCCGAGTTACAGCGGCGCAAGCCCGGCGCCTGGGTGCTCACGCAGAACATCGATGGCTTTCACCGTCGTGCCGGTAGTCCGCCGCAGCGGTTGATCGAGATTCATGGTCAGCTGACGCCACTGTCGTGCATGCGCTGCGGCAACGTCGATTCGCAATCGCTGCAATCGCTGCTGGACGGGCCGCTGCCGCCGCGTTGCCAAGCCTGCGACGGTGTGCTGCGTCCAGCCGTTGTCCTATTCGAGGAGATGCTGCCGGAAGCCGCCCTGATGACGCTGCAGGAGCAGGTGCGGGTCGGCTTCGACGCCGTGTTGGTGGTCGGAACCACCGCCAGCTTCGGCTACATCCTCGAGCCGATATGGCGAGTGCGACAGGCCGGCGGCTTCATCGCCGAGGTGAACCTGCAGCCCACCGATGTCAGCCCGCTGGCTGACGTGCGTCTGCAAGGACGCGCCGCAGACGCCCTGGCGCAGCTGATTCGTCACATTTCCTGCGATTGAATTTGATCATCGGCGCGATAGCGGGCATAGTCGCCGACACTTTTCGAATCATCGACACGGCTGTGTTCATGCTTAAACGCTTCGCACCCCTCGTGCCTCTCGCATTCATCGCTCTGCTGAGCGCCTGTGCCGGCCAGCCCGTACCGACCGAGCAGCAGGTCGTATCGCCTCGGTTGTCGCACCACCCTCTGGCCGAGTTCGACTTCAAGACCTTCGACAAGAGCGAGGAAGAGTCACTGGCCGAGCTCACCGATGAGCACGCCTACCAGTTGCCACAGCTGGCCGACAGCATCCTCGAGCGCGGCTTCACCCTGGTTGGTACGCCGTATCGTTACGGTGGCAGTTCGGTGAAAACCGGTTTCGATTGCAGCGGCTTCGTCGGCTTTCTGTTCCGTAAGGAAGCCGGGCTCGAGCTGCCGCGTTCCACCCGCGAGCTGATCAATCTCGATGCGCCTGTGGTCAAGCGCAACGAGCTGGAGCCCGGCGACGTGGTGTTCTTCAACAATCGTGGCCGCGGTCGGGTCAGCCACGCCGGCATCTACATTGGCGACGACCAGTTCATCCACGCTTCCAGCAGCCGCAGCGGTGGCGTCCGTGTCGACAGCCTGGATGACACGTACTGGCGTGCCAGCTACATGGAAGCCAAGCGCGTTCTCGCACTGGCTTCGGGCCTGGGACCGCACACGACGCAGCACTGATCCAGCCGTCTGGCGGGGTTGCGTCTTGCCCCGCATGCCGGCAGAGTGATGGCTCATTTGCCTGGACCGCTCTGCCATGCACTATCCGGCCCGTCTCACGCTGGTTGTTCTATTTGCGCTGCTGACCGCCTGTGCCGGGCGCGCGCCCACGCCGCCAGTGGTGCAGACGCCCAGCATTCCCCAGGCCGTCCCCGGCGCCGCCGAGGATGTCCTGTTCAGCGCAATAGGTCTGGTCGGTACGCCTTATCGCTGGGGTGGCAATACGCCGGACAGCGGTTTCGACTGCAGTGGCCTGATCGGCTATGTCTACCGCGGCGCGGCCGGCATCAACCTTCCTCGCACGACCCGGGAAATGAGCAATCTGCGCGGCCCTTCCGTGCGGCGCGATGCGCTGCAGACAGGTGACCTGGTGTTCTTCGCCACCAGCGGCGGACGCCGGGTCAGCCATGCCGGCATCTACGTGGGCCAGGACCGCTTCGTTCATGCGCCATCGTCTGGCGGCACGGTACGCCTGGACAGTCTTACTGCCGGCTACTGGCAGAAAAGTTATCTGGGCGCCAAGCGCGTGCTCGACCAGGAGCAACTGGCCCGCAACCCCTGAGCGGCCCGGCGTCGAGACGCGTTCGTAGCCACCCGGACTTTGCTGCCGCTCACATAATGAAACAGTCCCTGTTTGACATCAGGTGATATCCCTCGCCGCGCCGTTTGGCTACCATGCGCATCCCCAATTCCTCCCGTGCGCAGCCTGCTGTGCACAAGCCCTTTCCTTACTTCTCCCTTAGGTGAGTTATGCCTGAATTGCTGACGTACGTGCTGATCGCTCTGGCGGTGGCGGCGCTGCTTGGTGTCGTGCTCGAAGAAATTACCCATGTGAACAAGGCCAAGGTGACGCTGTTCTTCGGCACCCTGGCCTGGTTGCTGCTGTTCATCTTTGCGCCGGCGGGCGAGGCGCGGGAAACCGTGCTGGAAAGCCTCAACGAAAACATCGCCGAGATCGCCGGTCTGTGGATCTTCCTGGTCGCGGCCATGACCTTCGTCGCCTATCTGAACAAGAAGGGCATGATCGAGAACCTGATCTATCTCGTCTTGCCGAAAAGAATCAGTGAGCGCGCGCTGCTGTTCCTCACCGCGACCTTCTGCTTCGTGTTCTCGTCGCTGGCCGACAACATCACCGCGACGCTGGTCTCCATCACCCTGATCCTTTCGCTGCAGCTGGATCGGGCCAAGACCATCAAGTTCGCAACGCTGGTGGTTTTCTCCGTCAACTCCGGTGGCGTCGCGCTGATCACCGGTGACGTCACCACGCTGATGATCTTCCTCGCTGGCAAGGTGGCGATTCTCCAGCTGCTGGCGCTGGCCGTACCGGCGTTCATCGCGGTGATGGTGCTGGCTGCGATGCTGTCGATCGGCATGCGTGGCGAAGTCGTGGTGCAGGGCCATCGCAATGACGTGCGTGGCGTCGATGTGGCCATTGCGCTGATCTTCCTGTGCACCATCCTGTGCACCATCATCGGCAACTTCCTGTTCCAGATCCCGCCGGTGCTGACCTTCCTCGCCGGTTTGTCGGTGATGTTCCTGATCGCCCGTTTCTTCAGCGATGACAATGATTCCGACCCGATTCTGGAGTACGTGCGCCAGGTCGAGTTCGAGACGCTGTTCTTCTTCCTCGGCATCCTGCTGCTGGTGGGCATGCTCAAGGAGATCCGCGTGCTCGACGGGCTGGTGCTCATCTACGACCAAGTGCCGGCGGTGATGGCCAACTACCTGATGGGCCTGATGTCGGCCGCTATCGACAACGTGCCGCTGACCGCGGCCCTGCTCAAGTCCGGGTTGCAGATGGGCGTGGCCGAGTGGATGGTGCTGACCTACGCGGTCGGTGTCGGCGGCTCGCTGCTGGTGATCGGCTCGGCGTCGGGCATCGTCGCCATGAGCAAGGTGCCGGGGCTGACCTTCGGCAGCTACCTGCGGTACATGCTCTACCTGTTCATCGCCTTCAACATCGGCTTCGCCGGTGTCTACCTGATCGGTCTGTCGATGGGCTGATCACCACGCGCGAGAGCCGGGATCACCAGCTCAGGTTGAAGTGCGAGCCCAGCACGAAGCGACCGTCCAGCAGGTCCCAGCGCTCGACGCACACCTTTTTCTGCTCGCCAGGATGCAGCTTCAGCCGATTGAACGAGTTGGGTGAACTGCCGCGCAGGCGGGTGGAAAGGGTGGTGCCGGCCTGCACCATCCATATCTCGCGCGCGAGGCCTGCATACTGCCTGGACAGCGGCAGCACATAGGGCAAGTGAATGTGCCCGCCCATGACCAGATCCAGCCCATGCTCGGCCCAGCGCTGCAGTGCCGGCGCGGCGCCGTGCTGCAGGTTGCTCAGGTCGCTCGGCACCATCGCGCCGAATGGCTGATGCGCCACCACGATACGCACCTTGTCCGGGTCGCTGTCGGCCAGCCGACGTGCCACCTGATCGACCTGTCGCGCGGTTACAACGCCGTCCTTGTGCCGGCGTGGATGGGTGGTGTTGAGTCCGATCACCAGCATGGCCTGGTTTTCGAACACCGGTTCCAGTTCCTGGCCGAAGTGGCGACGGTAGTTGCCGTAGGGTGTGAACAGCCGCGCGAACAGGTTGTACAGCGGGATGTCGTGGTTGCCCGGGATCACCAGCGTATTGCCCACGCCATCCGCTTCCAGGCGGCGGACGAACGCTTCGGCACTGGCGAATTGCACTCGTCGGGCGCGTTGGGTGATATCGCCGGAAAACACCAGCAGATCGGCGCGGTGTTCACGCACATGGTCTTCCAGCGCCTGGACGACGGAAGGCGTTTCGGTGCCGAAATGGGTGTCGGATATCTGCACGATGCTGGTCATGGGGCGGGTTCTGGCTCCTGGCTGATCGAAGGCATTGTTGCATTCGAAGCCTTTCGCCGTCCGCCGTTCCGAGCAGTGAGATGCAAGCGGAAATTGCAAGGCGCTGAGACAAGCCTGAGGTTGCGCCAGGCCCGGCCTTGGACTAACCTCCGCGTCGCCTCAGGTGCCCCCCTCGTCAGAGGAGGGGTGAAACAGGGAAGCCGGTCCATTCTCACGAAGATTCCGGCGCTGCCCCCGCAACGGTAGGCGAGTCGAGAAACCGCATCAAGCCACTGTGCTCAACGCACGGGAAGGCGCGGTTTCGGGACGCTGCAAGGCGTACGCTCGCAAGCCCGGAGACCGGCCTGTCGCATTTCACTGACAGTGCGGCGGGCGCTGGGCGGGTGCATATCCTTCGCGGTATTCACTTCTCTTTTGCTGTTCCTCCGTCTGTCTTCGTCGACTTTCAGTCGTGCGGGTGGGCACGACGGAGACCTGAACCTTGACTGGCAAATTCCGTTTCAAGCCAGCGGCCTGTGCGCTGCTCGGCAGTTTTCCCCTTTTCATCGGCCAACTGGCCGCAGCGCCGCTGGACCTCGAGCAGCAGGTGGTGACCGCCACCCGTACCGCGCAGACCGCTCAGCAGAGCCTGGCGGCCGTGACCGTGCTCGACCGCGAGCGAATCGAGCGCAGCCAGGCGAACTCGCTGCCCGAACTGCTCAAGCAGGTGCCCGGTGTTTCGCTGGCCAACAACGGCGGTCCCGGCAAGTCCACCTCGCTATTCATGCGTGGCACCGAATCCGACCATGTGCTGGTGATGATCGACGGCATCAAGATCGGTTCGGTCTCGGGCGGCGGCGCGGCGCTGCAGGATCTGCCGCTGGAGCTGATCGAGCGCATCGAGGTGGTGCGTGGGCCTCGTTCCAGCCTGTACGGCTCGGAAGCCATCGGCGGGGTGATCCAGATCTTCACCCGCAAGGGCCAGGGGCAGGGCATCAAGCCGTTCCTTTCGGCAGGCTATGGCACGCATGACAGCTACAACGGCAGCGCCGGCATCTCCGGTGGCGACGGCCGTGGCTGGTACAGCCTGGGCGTCAGCGGCTCGGACACCGACGGCATCAACGTCAAGTCGGCAGACACCAGCGGCTACGAGAGCGATGCCGACGGCTATCGCAACCTGTCCGCGACGTTGAGCGCCGGCTACCGCTTCGACAATGGTCTGCAGCTCGACGCCAACCTGCTGCAGGCCCGCTCACATAACGACTACGACAGCGTGAACCGGGCCCGCACCTCCGGCTTCGGTGTCAATGCCGACGGCGAATCGAAGGTCTTCGGCACCCGTGCGCGCTTCAGCCCGCTGGAGCCATGGCTGGTGACGCTGCAGGCCGGACGCAGCGAAGACAAATCCGATGCCTGGCAGGACGGGCAGTTCTATTCACGCTTCGACAGCCGTCGCGACACATTCGGCTGGCAGAACGACATCGAGCTGGCCGTCGGACATACGCTGATCCTGGGCGCCGACCACCAGCGCGACGAGATCAACGGCACCACGGTTTACGCCGAGGATTCCCGGAATAATGACGGCTATTTCAGCCAGTACCTGGGCGAGGTCGGCCGCCATGACTGGCAGCTGTCGCTGCGTCGTGACGACAACGAGCAGTTCGGCCAGCACGACACCGGCAACATTGGCTACGGTTATGCGCTGACCGACTGGTTGCGCGGCACCATCAGCTACGGCACGGCGTTCAAGGCGCCGACCTTCAACGAGTTGTATTTCCCCAACTACGGCAACCCGGCGCTCGATGCGGAAACCTCCGATAGCCTCGAAGTCGGCCTCGCCGGCCAGCATGGCTGGGGGCACTGGGCGGTGAATGCCTATCGCACGCTGGTCGAAGACCTGATCGCCTATGACGCCAGCATTTCCGCACCGGCCAATGTGCAGCAGGCGCGCATTCGCGGCGTCGAGCTGGTGCTCGGCAGCCAAGTGCTCGGTTGGGACTGGAATGCCAACTACAGCCTGCTGGAACCGGAGAACCGCTCCGCCGGCGCCAACCGCGGCAACGAGCTGGCGCGCCGGGCCAAGCAGCTGTTCAACCTCGATGTCAACCGTCGGCTGGGTGCCTTCAGCGTCGGTGCCAGCCTGCACGCCGAAGGGCAGCGTTACGACGACCTGGCCAATACCAAGGAGCTGTCCGGCTACGCCACTCTCGATCTGCGTGGCGAATACCGCATCACCCCCGAATGGCGCTTGCAGGCGCGCGTCGCCAACCTGCTCGATGCCGACTACGAGACCGCCGAGGGTTACAACCAGCCCGGCCAGGCCGCCTACCTGAGCGTGCGCTACCAGGCGCTTTAAGACTGCGGCGCGGGTATTTCGCCCGCGCCCAACGAAGGAGACTGCAATGATCAAGCTTGCCCCGAGATACCAGCTGTTGGTCGGCCTTGCGCTCGCCGCGCTGCTGGCCATGACCCGCGGTCAGCACTTCGCCAGCGTGAACCTGCCCAGCGCGTCCTGGGCGGTGTTCTTCCTCGCCGGTGTGCTGCTACGGCCGAAGTGGGTGTTTCCGGCGCTGTTTCTCGAGGCATCGCTGCTGGATTTCGCCGCCATCCAGTGGGCTGGCGTGAGTGACTGGTGCATGTCGCCGGCTTACTGGATGCTGGTGCCGGCGTACGGTTCGCTGTGGCTCGGCGGTCGGCTCTACGCCCGCTGGCATCGCGATCAGGCCAGCAGCCTGGCGATGCTGGCGCTGTGCGTGATGGCCAGCGCCTTCGTTTGCTACCTGTTCTCTGGCGGCGGCTTCCTGTATTTCTCCGGGCGCTACCCGGAGCCGACCCTGGCGCTGCTGGCCGAGCGCATCGCCACCTATTACCCGCGCTACCTGTCGACCCTGGCGCTGTATGTCGGCGTCGCCGCGTTGCTGTTCGTCGGCCTGCGCGCCTGGGCCGGGCAGCGTGACGAGGCCCGCGCATGAGCGAATCCAGCGAACGCGACGATCGCCATAAGGCGCGCATGCAGCGCAAGAAGGCGCTGATCGACGAGAAGATCGCCGAGGCGCAGGAGGAGTATGGCCTGCTGCTGGTGCACACCGGCAACGGCAAGGGCAAGAGCAGCTCGGCTTTCGGCATGGTGGCGCGTGCGCTCGGCCATGGCATCAAGGTCGGTGTGGTGCAGTTCATCAAGGGCGCGGCCAGCACCGGCGAGGAGGCGTTCTTCCGGCGCTTCCCGGACGAGGTTCGCTACCACGTCATGGGCGAGGGCTTCACCTGGGAGACCCAGGACCGCCAACGCGACATCGCCAAGGCCCGCGAGGCCTGGGCAGTGGCGGCCGAATTGCTGGCTGATCCCGAGATCGGTCTGGTAGTTCTGGATGAGCTGAATATCGCGCTGAAATACGGTTATCTGGAACTCGAACCGGTGCTCGCCGATATCGAATCGCGGCCGCTGTTGCAGCACGTCGTGGTCACCGGCCGTGGCGCGCCGGCCGGGCTGATCGCGGCGGCGGACACCGTCACCGAGATGGGCCTGGTCAAGCATGCGTTCAAGGCCGGGGTCAAGGCGCAGAAAGGAGTGGAATTCTGATGCCGACGCTCACGGGTTGTGTAGGGTGGATGACGCCTTGTTCATCCACCATCGGCGTGGTCGGTGGATGGGTGAAGCGTCATCCACCCTACGGTGCCGCAGGCCTTGTTCATCGAGGTGCGATCCATGCCGGGATGACATCGGCCGGTAGTTGCGTAGGGTGGATGACGCCTTGTTCATCCACCATCGGCGTGGTCGGTGGATGGGTGAAGCGCCATCCACCCTACGGTGCCGCAGGCCTTGTTCATCGAGGTGCGATCCATGCCGGGATGACATCGGCCGGTAGTTGCGTAGGGTGGATGACGCCTTGTTCATCCACCATCGGCGTGGTCGGTGGATGGGTGAAGCGCCATCCACCCTACGGTGCCGCAGGCCTTGTTCATCGAGGTGCGATCCATGCCGGGATGACATCGGCCGGTAGTTGCGTAGGGTGGATGACGCCTTTTTCATCCACCACCCGCGTGGTCGCTGGATGGGTAAAGCGTCATCCACCCTACGCTGCTGACGAGAGACCGCGATGAATAGCAGAAGCTGCCCGGCGCTGTTGATCGCCGCGCCTGCATCCGGCCAGGGCAAGACCACCGTCACCGCCGCCCTGGCGCGTTTGCATAGCCGTCAGGGCAAACGCGTGAGGGTATTCAAGTGCGGGCCGGATTTTCTCGACCCGATGATCCTCGCGCGTGCCAGCGGCCGACCGGTCTATCAGCTCGACTTGTGGATGGTCGGCGAAGAGGAGTCGCGGCGCCTGCTCTGGGAAGCGGCGTGCGAGGCCGACCTGATCCTGATTGAAGGCGTGATGGGGCTGTTCGACGGTTCGCCTTCGGCGGCCGATCTGGCGCGGCGCTTCGGCGTGCCGGTGCTGGCGGTGATCGACGGCTCGGCCATGGCGCAGACCTTCGGCGCGCTGGCCCACGGGCTGAGCAGCTTCCAGCCGGACCTGCCGTTCGATGGCGTGCTGGCCAACCGGGTCGGCAGCGCGAGGCATGGCGAGATCCTGCGCGACAGCCTGCCGGCGTCGATCCGCTGGTACGGTGCCTTGCCGCGCAGTGCCGAGGTGGAATTGCCTAGCCGACACCTGGGGCTGGTACAGGCCGAGGAGCTGACCGATCTGGACGCTCGTCTGGATGCCGCCGCCGATGCCCTGGAACTCACTGCGGACACCGAGCTGCCCGCGCCGGTCAGCTTCGCCGCGCCGCTCAGTGCGCCACTCGAACCCTTGCTGGCAGGCGTGCGCATCGGTGTCGCGCGCGATGCCGCCTTCGCCTTTCTCTACCAGGCCAATCTCGACCTGCTGCAGGCGCTGGGTGCCGAACTGCTGTTCTTCTCGCCGCTGTGCTTCACCCGCTTGCCGACTGTGGACAGTCTGTACCTGCCGGGCGGCTATCCCGAACTGCATCTGCGCGCACTGTCGCGCAACCATGCCATGGCCGATGCCATCCGTGCCCATCATGTCGCCGGCAAGCCGATCCTCGCCGAGTGCGGTGGCATGCTCTATCTGCTCGACGGCCTGACCGACCGGGCCGATGAACGCGCGCAGATGCTCGGCCTGCTGCCCGGCGAGGCGCGCATGCACAAGCGCCTGACCGCGCTGGCGTTGCAGGAAGTGGCACTGCCGGAAGGGCGGTTGCGCGGTCACACCTTCCATCATTCGGCGCTGGAGTCGCCAATCGAGCCGTTGGCTCGCGGCGAGTGCCCGAACTACAGGCGCACAGCCGAAGCGGTCTATCGAGACGGGCGGCTGACTGCCTCCTACATCCATTTCTACCTGCCGTCCGATCCGGCAGCCGCCGCGGCGCTGTTCCGGCCATGAGCGGGCACGCCTTCAGCCCACAGGAGCGCGCAGCGGTCTATCGCGCGATCGGTGAGCGCCGCGACATGCGCCATTTCGCCGGCGGCGAGGTGGCACCGGAGCTGCTGGCGCGGCTGCTGCAGGCCGCGCACCAGGCACCCAGCGTCGGCCTGATGCAACCGTGGCGCTTTATCCGCATCACCCGCGCCGAGTTGCGCAGGGCCATCGCCGATCTGGTCGGCGCGGAACGTCAGCGCACGGCGGCAGCGCTCGGCGAGCGTTCCGCCGAGTTCATGCGGCTCAAGGTCGAGGGCATCGAGGATTGTGCCGAACTGCTGGTCGCCGCGTTGATGGATGGGCGCGAGCAACATATCTTCGGCCGCCGCACGCTGCCGGAGATGGACCTCGCCTCGCTGGCCTGCGCGATCCAGAATCTCTGGCTTGCGGCGCGCGCAGAGGGGTTGGGCATGGGCTGGGTGTCACTGTTCGATCCAGCGGCGCTGGCTGCCTTGCTCGGCATGCCGGATGGCGCCAAACCGGTGGCGATCCTCTGCCTAGGCCCGGTGCAGCAGTTCTACCCGGCACCGATGCTGGCACTGGAAGGCTGGACCACGCCGCGACCGCTGCACGAACTGGTTTTCGAAAATGCTTGGGAGTCGCCATGAACAAGGGGCCGCAGCGCATCGTCTGCCTGTCCACCGAGACCTGTGAAACGCTCTATTTGCTGGGTGAGCAGGCACGTATCGTCGGCATCTCAGGCTTCACAGTGCGTCCGCCACAGGCGCGCAAGGAGAAGCCCAAGGTCAGCGGTTTCACCAGCGTCAAGCACGAGCAGATTCTCGCCCTCGAGCCGGACCTGGTGCTCGGCTACAGCGACCTGCAGGGCGACATGCTCGCCGAGCTGGCGCGCGAAGGGCTGGAAGTGCATCTGTTCAATCAGCGCGATGTCGCCGGCATCCTGCGCATGATCGAGACCCTCGCTGCGCTGGTGCACGCCGGCGAGCGCGCGCGGGCGCTGATCGCCGAGCTGCAGGCGGGGCTGGATGCCGTCCGCGCCAGCGCCGCCGCCTTGCCGCGCCGGCCGCGGGTGTACTTCGAGGAATGGAACGAGCCGCTGATTTCCGGCATCGCCTGGGTCAGCGAGCTGATCGAACTGGCCGGTGGCGAGGACTGCTTCGCCGAGCTGGCGTCGTTCAAGCGCGCCAAGGACAGGATCATCGAGGACCCGCTGGAAGTGGCGCGCCGCGCGCCGGAGCTGATCGTCGGTTCATGGTGCGGCCGCCGCTTCCGGCCGGAGCAGGTCGCGGCTCGGCCGGGCTGGCAGGCGATTCCGGCGGTGCGCACGGGCCAGCTGCATGAGATCAAGTCGCCGGACATACTCAACCCCGGCCCGGCGGTGCTGACCGATGGCGTGCGCCAGCTGCATGCGCTGATCAGTGCATGCGCGCAGAGGGTCGAGTGAGTCTGTTTCTTACCGTTGGCGCGGCGCTGCTGCTGGATGCCTTGCTCGGCGAGCCGAAGCGGGCGCATCCACTGGTGGCATTCGGTCGCCTGGCCGATCGCCTGGAGCAGCAATTCAATGGTGCTGCGGCGCGCGGCTGGCGCAGCCATGGGGTGACTGCCTGGTGCCTGGCGGTGCTACCGCTGACCTTGCTGGCCTGGCTGTTCAGCCTGCTGCCGGGTGTCGGCTGGCTGGTGGAGATCGTGCTGCTCTATCTGGCCCTGGGCCTGCGCAGTCTCGGTGAGCATGCACTGCCGGTGGCCCGGGCGCTGTGGCGGCATAATCTGCCCGAGGCACGTCGCCGCGTCGGCTGGATCGTCAGCCGCGATACCACGCAACTGGACGAGGCAGGGGTGGCGCGTGCGGCCACCGAGTCGGTGCTGGAGAACGGCAGTGACGCAGTCTTCGCCGCGCTGTTCTGGTTCATCGTCGCAGGGGCGCCCGGCGTGGTGCTGTATCGCCTGAGCAACACGCTGGACGCCATGTGGGGCTATCGCAACGCGCGGTTCGAACGTTTCGGCTGGGCCGCGGCGCGCATCGACGACGTGCTCAACTACGTGCCGGCGCGGCTGGTCGCGCTGACCTATGCGCTGCTCGGGCGCACCCGCCGCGCGCTGCGTTGCTGGCAGACCCAGGCGCCGCTCTGGGACAGCCCCAACGCCGGCCCGGTGATGGCCGCCGGGGCCGGGGCGCTGGGCGTCGTGTTGGGCGGTTCCGCCATTTATCACGGTGAAGTGCATGCCCGGCCCGAACTGGGCCGAGGCGAAGTCCCGCAGGCGCGGCATATCGAACATGCGCTGGACCTGGTCTGGGGTGGGGTCGGCGTCTGGCTGCTGGCGCTGCTGTTCGGAGGCTGGTTCCATGCTTGAGCACGGTGGACGTCTGCGCGCAGCCGCCCGGCGCTACGGCATTCCGCTTTCGGATTGGCTCGACCTGTCCACCGGCATTGCCCCGTATCACCCGATGTTGCCGAGCATTTCCAACTGCGCCTGGACGCGCCTGCCGGAGCCTGACGATGGCCTGGAAGCGGCAGCCCGGCAGTACTACGGTGCGCGCGCGGTGCTGCCGGTGGCCGGTTCGCAGAGTGCCATCCAGGCCTTGCCGCGCCTGCGCGGATCGGCGCGGGTAGGCATCGTGTCGCCCTGCTATGCCGAGCACGCCGAGGCCTGGCGCCGCGTCGGCCACCGTGTCGTCGAGCTCTGCGCGGCCAGCGTGCCGCGTGCGCTGGACCAGCTCGACGTGCTGGTGGTGGTCAACCCGAACAATCCCACCGGCCAGTTGATCGCGCCGCAGCGTCTGCTGGAATGGCGCAGTGAGCTGGCGGCCCATGGCGGCTGGCTGGTGCTGGACGAGGCGTTCATGGACTGCACGCCGCAGCACAGCCTGGCCGAGCACAGCCATCTGCCAGGGCTGATCGTGCTGCGTTCGTTCGGCAAGTTCTTCGGCCTGGCGGGTGCGCGGCTGGGCTTCGTCCTGGCGCACACCGAGGTGCTGCGTGCGCTTGCCGAGCAGCTCGGGCCCTGGCCGGTCAGTGGCCCGACGCGCCTGCTTGGCAGCCTCCTGCTGGCTGATCGGGACGCCCAGCAGCGCCAGCGCGAATGCCTGCTCTGCGATGGCCAGCGCCTGGCCGATCTGCTGCGCCGCCATGACCTGACGCCGCTGGGCGGCTGCGCGCTGTTCCAGTTGTGGGTCAGCCCCGATGCCGCACTGCTGCATGGCTTCCTTGCCCGTCGCGGCATTCTCACGCGGCTTTTCGATCAACCTTCCAGTCTGCGCTTCGGCCTGCCCACCCATGTCGGCTGGGTGCGGCTGGAGCAGGCCCTGCAAGCCTTCAAGGAGCCGCATCCATGACCACGCTGATGGTGCAGGGCACCACCTCTGACGCCGGCAAGAGCACGCTGGTGACCGCGCTGTGTCGCTGGCTGGCACGCCAGGGCATTGCCGTCGTGCCGTTCAAGCCGCAGAACATGGCGCTCAACAGTGCGGTGACCGCCGACGGCGGCGAGATTGGCCGCGCCCAGGCGGTGCAGGCGCAGGCGGCGAACCTTGCGCCGCACACCGACATGAATCCGGTGCTGCTCAAGCCCAACAGCGATATCGGCGCCCAGGTGATCATCCACGGTCGTGCACTGACCAGCATGGATGCCGTTGCCTACCACGCCTACAAGCGTGTAGCGATGCAGGCGGTGCTCGACTCGCACCAGCGGCTGTCGGCGTCCTATCGCGTGGTGATGGTCGAAGGCGCAGGTTCGCCCGCCGAGATCAACCTGCGCGCCGGCGATATCGCCAACATGGGCTTCGCCGAGGCGGTGGACTGCCCGGTGATCCTGATCGCCGATATTGACAAGGGGGGCGTGTTCGCCCATCTGGTCGGCACCCTGGCGTTGCTCTCGGATAGTGAGCAGGCGCGGGTGCAGGGCTTTGTCATCAACCGCTTTCGCGGCGATATCGCACTGTTGCAGCCCGGCCTCGACTGGCTGGAGCAACGCACTGGCAAACCGGTGCTGGGCGTGTTGCCGTATCTGATGGATTTCCATCTGGAGGCCGAGGATGCCATCGATGCGCGCCAGGCAGACAAGACCGGCGAGGCGCTGAAGGTGCTGGTGCCGGTGCTGCCGCGCATCAGCAATCACACCGATTTCGACCCGTTGCGCCTGCACCCGCAGGTCGACCTGTGCTTCGTCGGCCCCGGGCAGGCGATACCCGCCGCCGATCTGATCATCCTGCCCGGCTCGAAAAGCGTGCGTGCCGACCTCGACTGGCTGCGGGCCAATGGCTGGGAGGCGGCGATCCAGAAGCACCTGCGCTACGGCGGCAAGCTGCTGGGTATCTGCGGCGGCCTGCAGATGCTCGGCACGCGCATCGCCGATCCGCTCGGGCTGGAAGGCACGGCCGGTGAGAGTGCCGGCCTGGGGCTGCTGGATTTCGAAACCGTGCTGGAGGCCGACAAGCAGCTGCGCAACGTCACGGGCCGGCTGTGCCTGGAGGGAGCCGAGATCAGCGGCTACGAGATCCATGCCGGGATGAGCGACGGGCCGGCACTGCGCCAGGCTGCGGTCGAACTGGACGATGGCCGCCGTGACGGCGCGATCAGCGCCGACGGTCAGGTGCTCGGTACCTACCTGCACGGGCTGTTCGAAACACCGGCGGCCTGCGCCGCCCTGCTGCGCTGGGCCGGGCTCGATGCGGTAGAAACCGTCGACTATCACGCGTTACGCGAGCGCGACATCGAGCGCCTGGCCGATCTGGTGGATGCTCATCTGGATACCCGCCTGCTGCGAGGGCTTTGCGGTGTCTAGCGATGCCCAGGGGATTTGCGCGAGGGGGCTGGGGCGACGAGTCCGCCCGCGCAGCCGCAACCTCGGGTTTCGTGGTTCGCGAGCATGGCTCGCTCCTACCGATCTGCGTGACGTAAAGCGGGGGCAACCCGCCGGTGAAGGAGCGGGCAATGCCCGCGAAGTCGCTGCGATACCGGGTGCCATGGCGCGCTGCTACAGACTATCTGGGAGGACCACATGCTTGAACTGATTCTCGGCGGTGCGCGTTCCGGCAAGAGCGGCCTGGCCGAACGGCTGGCGGTCGACAGCGGCCTGGCCGTGACTTATATCGCCACCAGTCAGGCACTCGATGGAGAGATGGCCGAGCGCATCGCTCATCACCGGCAGCGCCGTCCGGCGCACTGGGCGCTGATCGAGGAGCCGCTGCAGCTGGCTCGGGTACTGCGCGAGCAGGCGGCGGCGGAGCGCTGCCTGCTGGTCGACTGCCTGACCCTCTGGCTGACCAATCTGCTGATGCTGGACGCCCCGGCACGCCTCGCCGAGGAGCGTGATGCCCTGCTCGAGTGCCTTGCCGACTTGCCGGGCCGGACCATTCTGGTGAGCAACGAAACCGGCCTCGGCGTGGTGCCGCTGGGCGAGCTGACCCGCCGCTACGTGGACGAAGCTGGCTGGCTGCACCAGGCCGTGGCGGAGCGGGCGCAGCGGGTGAGCTTCATGGTCGCCGGGCTGCCCATGACCTTGAAGGGAGCACAGTGATGCATGAGTGGTGGAACGGACCTTGCCGGCAGCTGGACGAAGGCATCGCTGCGCGCGCGGCGGCGCGGCAGGACCAGCTGACCAAGCCGCGCGGCGCACTGGGCCAGTTGGAAGGCCTGGCGGTGGCCCTGGCAGCCATGCAGTCGAGCGAGCGGCCGCAGGTCGAGCGGGTGCATGTCACTGTGTTCGCCGCCGATCACGGCGTCGTGGAAGAGGGGGTTTCGGCCTACCCGCAGTCGGTGACCGGACAAATGTTGCGCAATTTCGTCGCCGGTGGTGCGGCGCTCAGCGTGCTGGCGCGCCGGCTGGCTACCCCGCTGGAAGTGATCGACCTGGGTACCGTGGAACCGCTGCAGTTGGAAGGCGTAAGCCACCAGCGGCTTGGCCCCGGCACGGCGAACCTGGCTCGCGAAGCGGCGATGAGCGCCGAGCAGTTGCGGCTGGCGCTGGCGGCCGGGCGCAATAGTGCAGAGCGTGCAGCGCAGCGCGCGGCGCAGCTGTTCATTGGCGGCGAAATGGGCATCGGCAACACCACCAGCGCCAGTGCCTTGGCCGCCGTGCTGCTGCCGCGCTCGCCACTGATCCTGGTCGGACCGGGAACCGGGCTGGACGTAAACGGCGTCCGCCACAAGGTGCAGGTCATCCAGAACGCGGTTCGGCTGCATGCCGATCAGTGCGCAGAGCCACTGGAAGCCCTGCGCCGGCTGGGTGGGTTCGAGGTCGCGGCCCTGGTGGGCGCCTATCTGGGCTGCGCGCAACTGGGCATTCCGGTACTGGTCGATGGCTTCATCTGCAGCGCCGCCGCGCTCTGTGCCGTGCGCCTGAATCCGGCCTGCCGGCCATGGCTGATCTTCGCTCATCGCTCTGCCGAGCCTGGGCATCTGGCCGTGCTGGAGGCGCTCGGTGCCGTGCCGCTGCTCGATCTCGGCCTGCGTCTGGGCGAGGGCAGCGGCGCGGCCCTGGCGGTACCGCTGTTACAGCAGGCCTGCGCGCTGCACAACGAAATGGCGACCTTCGCCGAGGCGGCGGTTTCGGATCGGCCTGCATGAGCATGCACATCGATCTGCTGCGTCATGGCGAAACCGAACGGGGCGGCGGCTTTCGCGGCAGCCTCGACGATGCCCTGACGGAGCGTGGCTGGCAGCAGATGCGCGATGCCGTGAGCGACGCCGGGCCCTGGGATGTACTGGTCAGCTCGCCGCTGCAACGCTGCGCCGCTTTCGCGCGTGAACTGGCCGCGCAGCGCGGCCTGCCGCTGTATCTGGAGGCCGATCTGCGCGAACTGCATTTCGGCGCCTGGGAAGGGCGTAGCGCCGCTGAACTGATGCAGAGCAGCGCCGAGGCGCTCGGCCGGTTCTGGGCCGATCCCTACGGCTTCACCCCGCCGGGCGGCGAGCCGCTGGTGCAGTTCGAGAATCGCGTACTGGCGGCCATGGCGTGCCTGCAACGGCGTTTCACCGGGCGGCGGCTGCTGGTCATCGGCCATGCCGGCGTGATGCGGCTGCTGCTGGCGCGGGCACGTGGTCTGCCACGCGAGCGTCTGCTGGAAGTGCTGGTGGCCCATGGCGAGCTGCTGCCGCTGAGCCTGCGGGCGGCGGACGAAGCTGGCTGCTCCATCTGAGAATCCTACGCGGGAATACCGATGTCGCCTTTCCTGATCGCCCTGCAATTTCTCACCAGCCTGCCGATCCGGCTGCCCGCGATGCCTACGCCGGAGCAGCAGGGGCGTTCGTTGCTGCATTACCCCCTGGTCGGGATGTTGCTCGGCACACTGCTCTGGCTGGCGGCACTGCTGCTGGATGGCGTGCCGCAACTGCTGCAGGCGGCGCTGCTGCTGACGCTTTGGGTGGCGCTGACCGGCGCCTTGCATCTCGATGGCCTGGCCGACAGCGCCGATGCCTGGCTCGGTGGCTTCGGAGATCGCGAACGCACCCTGGCGATCATGAAGGACCCGCGCAGCGGACCCGTCGCCGTGGTGGTACTGGCGCTGTTGCTGTTGCTCAAGTTCTCCGCGCTGCTGGCGCTGCTGCAGGCACAGCAATCCGTGGCACTGCTGCTCGCACCCGTGCTGGGCCGTGCGGTGTTGCTGGCTCTGTTCCTCGGCACCACCTACGTGCGACCCAATGGACTCGGCCATGCGCTGGCGACGAATCTGCCGCGGCGCCGGGCGCGCGGGGTGCTGGCAGTGGTCGCTCTGGGCTGCCTGCTGTGTGGAATGACCGGACTGACCGCCCTGTTGCTGGCGATTGCGACATTTTTGCTCGCACGCCGCGCCATGCTGCGCCGACTCGGCGGCACCACGGGCGACACCGCCGGCGCATTGCTCGAGCTGGTGGAGTGCATGGTGCTGGTGGGGCTGGCCTTGCGGGTCGGCGGGTAAGTTGTGGAGCAGGCCCCCGCCTGCACAGCGGAAATGCATGCTCCAGACCCAAAAGCATCGCCCCGAGGTCGGGCCTCCCACAAAGGCAGCGAGTGCACACCATGCCCGGTGGGAGGCGCGCCCTCGCGGCGAAGCAGGCTGAGGCCTGCCGGAAACTCACCGGCAAGCCATCGATCTTTCCGGTGCCGCCATGCA
>NZ_KK020677.1:686748-708638 GCF_000307775.2 Stutzerimonas stutzeri KOS6
GCAGGCCTGCCGGAAGAATCTGCATGCGCTTACTCCATCGCCAGGGCGTAGTGAGCAGTGTGTGCTCTCTGGTTGGGCCGGGCCCGCTGCGGGCGTGCCTTCCACGCCTCGTAGCCGCCGTCCAGGCTGTAGCAATTGATGAAGCCGAAATCGCTGAACAGCTGCGTCATGTCGCAGCTGGCATGGCCGCGCTCGCAACAGATGATCAGGTGGACGTGATTCGGCGTGCTCTTGAGCAGGGTGCGCAGATTCAGCTCGCTGAGGCGGGTGGCGCGCGGATCGTGGCCCTGGCAGTAGGCAGGGGCGTCGCGCATGTCCAGCAGCATGGCATTCTCGGTTGCCAGCAGCCGCTGGGCCTGCTCGACGCTGATGCGTTGGTAGTCGCTCATTGCTCTTCTCCGAAACAGTCGTGGTAGGTCGGGCAGGTTTCACAAGAAGGGGAGCGACAGACGTAGCCGCCGTCCTGTTCGCATAGTTGTTTGTAGAAGAATTTCTTCCAGCGCATGTCCTGGGTGTTGCGCCGGGCCAGTTGCGGGAAGTTATGCATCAGCAGTGCGTACAGCTGCGCCCGGGAGTCGAGGCCGAGGTCGCGCCACAAATGCTCGCCGCCCAGGCACGCCGCGGCGACGATGGCGGCCATCGCTGGCTCGCCATGGTCGTCCTGCCCGGCCAGCAGCAGGTCGTGCAGCGCCTGCCACTCCTCCCGGCGCAGCGCCAGCAGCTCCTCGCGCAGTGCATTGCGCTCGCCGACCAGGCTGTCGACGGGGCTACCGGTGGGCGCTTGCAGGCCATGGCACAGCAGCAGTTCGCTGTAGCGCGTGGCATTCAGCCCCAGGTACGCCGGCAGGCAACTGCGGCCTTCGCGTTGGGCGCGGATGATCTGCGCCAGCCAGGCGTTGTTGTCTTCGGCCACGGGCTCCAGGCTCAGCGCGGTCCGGCTCATTGCGATGCGCCTGCGGCAGGACGACAGCCGAGCACAGAACTGGTGCCCAGCGAGCAGCCGCTGATGCTGGGCGCCAGGGCCGGCAGCCGGCCTTTGCACGGCAGCCAGGCGTTGATACCGATCAGGTCGAAGTCGACCATGTAATGCATGCCGCAGCGGATCAGCGGACGGCGGATCAGCAACGGCTGGGCCACCATCAGTTGCAGTGCCTGCTCGGCGCTCAGCCGGCTGATGTCCAGCTCGCCGTACTTGATCGCCGGGGCCGATGGATTGAACCACTCGGCCACCGGCAGCCGGCCGAAGAACGGTCGCAGGCGTTCCGGCGTCCAGGCCTCGCGCAGCAGGTCGCGCACTTCCAGCTCGATGCCCGCCGAGCGCAGCAGCTCCTTCTGCAGACGGTTGGTGGCGCAGCCGGGCTTTTCGTAGAAGATGATGCAGGACATGAGAGCCTCCTCAACGGGCCTGGATGGAGCGCCTGGCCTCGGCCAGGCGCTCCGGAGGGATTCCGGTCAGCGAGCCTGCCGGATTGGCCGGACTGCCGTCGGCCAGCAGGATCGCGCCTTCGATGGGGCAGATGCTCGCGCACTGCTGCTCGGCGTAGTCGCCGTCGCATTCAGTGCACTTGTGCGCGCTGATGCGGAAATGCGCGGTGCCGGGGCTGATCGCCTCGCTCGGACAGACGTCCACACAGGCCCAGCAGTTGACGCAGGATTCGATGATTTGCAGTGCCATGCTCCACCTCCTCATGCCCTCAGGCATTGCTCGGCCTGGGTTGCTGCATCGAGGTGGCCGCTGGCGATCATTTCCTGATACACCGCCAGCACCGCTTCCTCGATGGGCTCCATGGCGTGCTCGCCGTTGGGCTGGATGCCGGCGGCTTCCAGTTCGCCCCAGGGTTCGAAGCCGATCTTCGAGCAGAGCACCGCCGCGCAGCCCTTGAGCGCGCGAATGCTGCCCGACAGGGCGCTTTCCTTGTCGCCGCAGCTGTCATTGCCGATGCAGTACTGCTCGACCTTGCGATGGCCGATGAAGCGCACCCCGGCCGGCGAGGCCTCGTAGACGAGGAACTCGCGGGCATGGCCGAAGTGCTGGTTGACCAGGCCGCCTCCGCTGGTGGCGACTGCCATCAGTGCCGGGCGCTGACGCTTGTCCACGCCGGTGAGCGGCGGGCTGGCCGGTGTGGCCAGACGCGCCTTCTTCGCCGCGCGCTCGTCCAACTCTTGCTTGATCGCAGCATGAATGGCGGCGCGCCTGACCATCGCCGCCTCGTAGTCGATCTCCATGGTCTCGATCTTGTCGAGGGTGAACTCGTCGCCGCGATCCTCGCCAAGCAGGCCCACCGCGTCGGCGCGGCACTGGCGGCAGTGGCGCATCATGTTCATGTCGCCGGCGCAGGCGTCCTGCAGGTCTTGCAACTCCTCCGGTTCCGGGCTGCGCTGGCCCATCACTCCGTAGAAGGTGCCGTGCTCGGCCGCGGCAATCAGCGGCATGACGTTGTGCAGGAAGGCGCCCTTGGCCCTGACGATGCGGCTGACCTCCTTGAGGTGCTCGTCGTTGACGCCGGGGATCAGCACCGAGTTGACCTTCACCAGGATGCCGCGCTCGACCAGCATCTCCAGGCCCTTCTGCTGGCGCTCGATGAGGATCTTCGCCGCCTTGCGCCCGCGGATGCGCTTGTTGTTCCAGTAGATCCAGGGGTAGATCTCGGCGCCGATGTCCGGGTCCACGCAGTTGATGGTGATGGTCACGTGGTCGATGTTGTGCCTGGCCAACTCGTCGACGCAGTCGGGCAACGCGAGGCCGTTGGTGGAGACGCAAAGCTTGATGTCCGGCGCCTGCTCGGACAGCATGCGGAACGTCTCGAAGGTGCGCTGCGGGTTGGCCAGCGGATCGCCCGGACCGGCGATGCCGAGCACCGTCATCTGCGGGATGGTCGCCGCCACCGCCTTGACCTTCTTCACCGCCTGGAGCGGGTCCAGCAGCTCGGACACCACGCCCGGGCGCGACTCGTTGGCGCAATCGTACTTGCGGTTGCAGTAGTGGCACTGGATGTTGCAGGCCGGCGCCACCGCCACATGCATGCGCGCAAAGTAGTGGTGCGCCTCCTCGGAGTAGCAGGGGTGGTTATGCACTTTCTCGCGGATATGCTCGGGCAGGTGCGCGAGCTGGTCATCCGAGCTGCCACAGGACCCCGCTGAACAGCCGCCCCCGTTCTGGCCCAGTACGTTCAGTTCCATGTTCGGTCTCCGAATGCAGGTCTGTCGCGGATACCTGGAGCAAGGGCCGTGCCTGTTTTCAACGCATTGTTCTTGAAGGGATTTTCAGCGCGCGGAGCGGATTTCGTTGTTTCGCAACGAACAAACTGGCGGGGCAGAGCAGGGGCGCTGTCGCAAAGGCGACAAGGCGTGAGGGCGCTGCGGAGCCGCCGTTATCCTGCTGGTGGGCGGGCTTGTCGCGAGGCGCGTCCGCCGTTGGAGAGGCTTACGCCTGCTGGTGATGATGGCTAACAACCCTGGCAAAAACCGCGGGGCAGCTTGTTACGTGACATGATCCCTGTGGTGTTCCACCAAAAAGTCCACAAAGGCTCTCACCCGGGCAGGCGTCACCGCGCCGCCGACGAACACGGCATTGATCGGCTCCCGATCGCCCGGATTGTAATCCTCGAGCAGCGGGACCAGATTGCCGTCGTTCAGATCCTGCTCCACGGCAAAGACGCCGACACGCGCGATACCCGCGCCGAGCCTCGCCAGCTGGGACAGGGCGTCACCGCTATTGCTTTCGATCGTGCCCGCCACCTTCAGGAAAAAGTCGCGCCCCTCTTCGCGGAAGGGCCAATCGGGAAAGGCACGGCGGAAATTGAAACGCAGGCAATTGTGCTGAAGTAGATCTTCGGGTCGGCGCGGGGTGCCGTGACGGGCCAGATAGCCGGGGGAGGCGACAATGACCTGGCCTGTTTCGCCTATCTGGCGCGCGGTCAGCGGGCTGTCTGCCAACTGCCCGAAACGGATCGCGACGTCCGCCTCACCACCGAGGATATCGACCACCTCGTCGCTCAGCACCAGATCCACAACGATGGCCGGGTAGCGGGCGCTGAACGTGGCTATCAGCGGCAGGATCGACAATCGCCCATGCGCCAGCGCTGCACTGACCCGAAGCCGTCCGCGTGGCACACCCTGATGGGTGATCGCGTCTTCCACCTCGGCCATGTCGGCAAGAATCCGCCGAGCTGCGCGCAGGTAGGCCTCGCCTTCGGCCGTGAGCGTGATGACTCGGGTAGTGCGTATCAGCAGGCGGGTGCCGATGCGCCGCTCGATGCGCGCGATGATCCGGCTGATGGACGATGGCGTCATGCCCAAGGCACGTGCGGCAGCCGAAAGGCTGCCTTCCTGCGCGACGATGGTGAATACCTCCATCTCACCCGAACGCCCACTGATATCCATTTGTGCCTCCTGCGCAAAGGTATTGGCCCTGAACTGGGGCTATCGCCAAAAACTGCCCGATCGTAGCATTCGATTCACAAATCAGGAGCCACCATGCGTATCAATCCACCGCTTGTAGCACTTTCCATCGGCGCCTTCGGCATCGGTGTCACCGAGTTCGCCCCGATGGGCATGCTGCCTGGCATCGCCGCCGATCTCGGCGTGTCGATTCCCATGGCCGGCCTGTTGGTCAGCGCCTATGCCATGGGCGTTCTGATCGGCGCACCGTTGATGACCCTGGCCACCGCCAGGGTGCCGCGTCGTTATCTGCTGATTGGCCTGATGGCCATCTTCACCCTGGGCAACCTGCTGTCGGCGCTGGCTAGCGATTACCAGACCCTGCTCGCGGCACGTGTGGTCACCTCGCTGAACCATGGCGCGTTCTTTGGCATCGGCTCGGTCGTCGCAGCCAGTCTGGTGCCGCCTGACAAGCGCGCCGGCGCGGTCGCAGCCATGTTCATGGGGCTGACGCTCGCGACCATTGGCGGGGTGCCACTTGCCACTTGGTTCGGCGAAACCTTCGGCTGGCGGTCGGCGTTCTTTGGTATCGCCGGCCTCGGCGCGGTGGCGATGGCGTCGTTGTGGTGGGCCTTGCCTGACGTTGCCGCACCAAGAGGCGACGGCATGCTGGCGGAAATACGAGTGCTCGGGCGCGGGCCGGTATTGTCGGCGCTGGCACTGACAGTGGTGGGCTCCAGCGCAATGTTCACCGTGTTCACCTACATCGCGCCAATCCTGCGCGACGCTACGCAGGCATCGACCAACTTCGTCACCGTAATGCTGGTGCTCTTCGGTGTCGGCCTGACCCTCGGCAATATCTGGGGCGGCAGAGCTGCGGACCGGTCGATCGACCGCACCTTGATCCTTTCGCTTGTGGTGCTGATCATCGTGCTGGTCGCGTTCTCGGTGCTGATGCGATGGCCAGTGCCGGCCGCCATGGCGATCCTGCTCTGGGGGGCTGCCAGTTTTGCCTTGGTGCCGCCCTTGCAGATGCGCGTCATGGAAGCGGCGAAGGACGCGCCCAACCTTGCGTCCGCCGTTAACATCGGTGCGTTCAACTTCGGTAACGCGATTGGCGCTGCGCTGGGCGGCGCGGTCATCAATGCGGGCCTGGGATATCCGGCGATCTCGCTGGCGGGCGCGGCTATGGGCGGGGTAGGCCTGATGATGGTGCTGGTCATGAGCTGGCGTACGAAACGCGGGATGCGGCAGGTTTGTCCCGCTATGGCCGAGTGAGATGGAACCGATATCGAGCGGCCGGGCGCTCGCATGCAGCGCTTTGGTGGAGTGAACGTGTCCGTAATCGGAGAGGGGTACGCCTGATCCAGAGGAGTAGCGGCTGTCCTCGGACCAGGCTGGTAGTCTGCTTCCTGGTCCCGGTTAACCAGAGCGCTTTATGCAGAACCTCGCCCAGTTACGGGCCATCATCGCTGCCGACCCGGCGCGCATGCGGATTCTTCGTCGGATAAAGGAACTCGGCCTTGCGGATTGCTGGGTGGCCGCGGGATTCGTGCGCAGTGCGGTATGGGATCATCTGCACCGGCGTGGTAGCAGCCCTCTGCCGCCGGACATCGACGTCATCTGGTTCAATTGCGAGCTGGCTAACGGGGAAATGGATGTCGAGATCGAGGCTGCCTTGCGGTGCTCGGACGATACGCTCAACTGGTCGGTGAAAAACCAGGCGCGTATGCATCTTCGTAATCACGATCAAGCTTACACTTCGGCGCTGGACGCAATGACCCACTGGCCGGAAACGGCGACCGCCGTCGCGGTAAGGCTCGGAGCCAATGACGTTATCGAGGTCGCAGCCCCATTCGGCCTGGACGATCTGTTCAACATGATCGTCCGGCCTACTGCAAGATTCCAAGTCGAGAAGCGACACGCCTATCTGGATCGCCTTCAAGCGAAGAACTGGCTCAGGACATGGCCGAGGCTGAAGATTCTCGGCTGAGCGTTTTCGGCCGCTTCCGGCCCAAGGCGCCCCTTGTCCTTGATCAGTCCAAAGCCGCTAGATGTTGCTCGTTCGCGAACAACTGGCCGACTGGCTGGGTTGCACGCCACCATAGCTATCGTGGCAGCCGCGTCCAGCGGCGAATACCGTGCACAACGCCGAGATCACGCAGTGGCGGCAATCGCTTCGCCCCGAAGCGGGGCGCCTAGGCGTGTGCGATGGTTGCTACAGGTGCGGCGTCAACGCCTTACACGTGACTGAATCACCCGGCTGATACGTGGTAGCCGGGCCTCGCGACGAAACGGCAATGGCGCCCTAGGATCCTCTGCCGCCCACATTCCTTACAGGCGATTGCCGTGAACCAGATCGCTATCGAAAACGCCCTGCCGGCTGACCTTCTTCACGCAATTGCGGCGGTCATCCAGGCCGGCCCTTTCGAGAGTGGCAAGCGCATGGCGCAGGGGCTGGCCCAGGAGGCGGCCAAGATAATTTGCAGTTGGCCGCTTCGCCCCACGCGCCGTTGCTCGACAGTGTTTCTTCAGCGATCCACGCCTACCCGGTGCTCCAGGCGTTCGCCCTGCCACGCGCACGGCGTGCGCCACGCCGTGGTGGGCTGGCTGCCGAGCCACATACGCGATGCCCTTCAGCATGAGATCATCGTCAAACTCAGCCCGGTGCCAGGCACTTTGGCCAAGACCTGCAGTGCTCGGTACTGGCCACACAAACCGGTCAGTGCGTTCAGGGACCGAGTTGCCGGACAGTTGCACTCCGTTCGGCTTGCGCAGCAGCGAAGGGACGCCTAGTTCGTTCAAGGCCGCAGCATGATTATCGCGAATACATTCGCCCATACAGGGCTGCAGCAGCCGATGGCGACACCGCCTTTTAATGCCGTTTAGGGGAACCCTTGCTGCGTATGAACCAATCCTTCTTTCCTGCCGCAGGTTTCCACGGTCGCTTGCGCCAGCCCGAACAGACGCTGCGCCTGCAGCTCAGTCACTGTCCGACGCCCATCGACTGGCCCGCTCTGGACCAGTGGCTGAGCGACAGGCTGGACCTGGCGTTGCAATCACCCGTGCACAAGCTGCCGGTCTTCGCCGCAGAACCTGGCTTGGCCGCCGATGTGGCAGCTGTACTTTGGCGAATCCTGCAGGTGGCGGCAGAGCTGCAGCGGGCCGCGCGCCTTCCGGTGTTCGAGCCCGGACGGCTGCTCGGCGTGCAGGCCGACAAGGCACGCCGGGGTGGCTGGCTGGCCGACGTTTGCGTCGCGCATATCGATTACGTGCCCGAGCACAAGACGCGGCTGGTCTACGACGCCGCCACATTGTTGGTACTGGGCGTGGCGAGCGCCCCGACGAATGTCGTGGCGACGGAGCCGCTGTATGAGCAGTTGGAACTCAAAGTACTGCAGCCGCTGCGCGCGGTGATGTCGGTGGGCAAGTCGGTGCTGCCCCTGCTGGCCTGCGCCCATGAGCGGCGCATCCCGTGGCGCCACCTTGGCGCGGGGGTGTTTCGCTTAGGCTGGGGCGCGCAGAGCCTGTACCTGCACAACAGCAAGGTCAGCAGCGACTCGGCCCTGGGCGTAGCGGTGGCGCAGAACAAATGGGTTGCCGCCGAATGGATGCGCCGCGCCGGCTTGCCCGCCCCGCACAATCGTATGGCGAGCAATGAGAAGGAAGCGCTGGCAGCGCAAGCCGCTCTGGGCTGGCCGCTGGTGGTAAAGCCTGCGGACCGTGATCGCGGTGAGGGTGTGGTGGTGGGCATCAACAGTGAAGCCCAACTGCTGGCTGCCTTTGGCCAAGCCGCCAAGCTCAGCTCGCAGATTCTGGTGGAGCGCCAGGCCAGCGGCGTATGCCACCGCGTGCTGGTGGTGCGTGGCCAGGTGATCTACGTGGTCAAGCGGCTGCCCATTGCCGTATGCGGTGATGGCCAGCAGACGATTGCCCAGCTGATCGACACCGCCAACCAACAGCAACTGGCCCTGCCAAGCTGGGCACGGGCACCGCTGTATCCGTGCGATGAGCTGACCAAGGCGTGCCTGCAACAGGCCGGGCTGGATCTGGCAACGGTGCTGGCTGCTGGCACCTGGGCAAGGCTGCGCCCCATCGAGTCGACCGGCTGGGGCGGGCTGGACGAGGATTACTCAGACCGCCTGCACCCCGATAACGCCGCCCTTGCCTGCCGCGCCGCGGCGCTCTTCGGCCTCGATGTGGCCGGCATCGACATCATCTCGCCAGACATCACGCAACCCTGGTATACCAATGCCGCCATCATCAATGAAGTCAACTCGGCGCCGGTCCTGGGCCAGAGCGACAGTTCTAGACGAACCCTGGCGCAGGTGTTAAACCGCCTGTTGCCAGCGCGCGGGCGCCTCCACATCGAGGCGTGCGTGGGTGCAGCACGGGCACTGGATATGGCGCGAGCACGACAGCAGGCCTGGCAAGCCCAGGGTATCGCCTGCTACCTGACCAGCCACGACCTGACGCTCGAGCCTTCGGGCCAGGTGCAGCACCTGGCCCAGGAGAGCCTTTTTGCCCGCTGCCTGGCGTTGCTCGCAGACGCTCGGGTGCAGGCCATCGTGCTGCTGGTACAGACCGACGAACTCCTGCAAACCGGCCTGCCTGTGGATGCCTTGAATGGCCTGATGCACAGCGGGGAGTGCCTGTTGGCGTCTGCGCCAAACGGGCAGCCTGCATCGAGCGCCTGTACAGACAAGGTGATGGCCTTTCTTGCAGGCATGGCCAGGCAAGCGAGCCCCTAGCGGATTCAACAACTCATCACGCGCTTGCAGGCCCTTTGCCAACAGGCTGTCAGTGCGCTGCGTCAGCGCTTCCCGACGCAGTTCGATTGTGGTCGTGTCGATGGTCGATGCCTTGCTGGCGGTTCGTGCCGGCGAGTTCGTCACGAGGAGGCCTGCCGGCTGGCCGGTGTTTGTCAACGAGGGCGGCGCGCTGGAGCAGTTGACACCTCGACAGCAAGGAGGCGTTGCGCCTGGTCGTTCACGGCCGGTTGCCTACGGTCAGGGCTGCGGGTAGTCACGGGTTAACTCCGGTTGCCTTTACTCCGATGCTCCGCCATAAACCCCGCCGATCAATGATCGGCACATGCTCCGCCGTCGGCTCGGCAATCCAGTCGATAACCCACCACAGTTTGGCGCTGAGATGCCGGTCCAGTCCGGCTGCCAGAGGATGCCGAGGCCGCTGCCTAGCCGGGCGCCATGAGCGTCATCGGGGTTCAACGGCGGTTCGCTTCAATGGTCGCGGGTAGTGGCGGGCAGAAGCCCACCCTGCGGTAGAGCGGGACCATGGGCGTTGCGGCGGCCCTGACCCAGGCATCACTTGAAGAAATGGCTCGGCGTCTTCCCGAACTGTCTCTTGAACATGCTGGCAAATGCGCTCGGGCTGTCGTAGCCCAGCGCGCCTGCGACGTCGATGATCCGTTCCCCCACGGCAATGCGTTCCAGTGCCAGGAGCAGCCGGGCCTGCTGACGCCAGCGGCCGAAGGTCATGCCCGTTTCCTTGCGAAACAGCCGCTGGATCGTCTTCTCATCGAGGTTCAGCCGCTCGCTCCAGTCCGCCAGCGTCGAGCCATCGCCCGGATCATCCTGCAGCGCCGCGCAGATCGTGCCGATTCGTCGATCGGCCGGCTGCGGCAGCTGCAGGGGCAGGGTGGGCAGGAGGGTCAGTTCGTCGAGGATCAGGCGCATGATCCTGGCCTCGCGCGAATCCGGGTCGTAGGGCGCCCTGATAGCGACCGAGCTCTTGATCAGCTCGCTCAGCAACGCGGAAATGCTCACGGCGCGGGTCTCGCTCGGCAGTTGCGGAAATTTGTCCGAGCGCACGAAGACGCTGCGCATCTTCACCAGGCCCACGCAGCGGATCGAGTGGACCTGCCCGCTGGGCATCCAGATGCCCCGGCTGGGCGGCACTGTCCACTGGCTCGCGGCGGTGTGCACGACCATCACGCCTTCGATGGCATAGATCAGCTGATGCTTGGCGTGGCGGTGAGGCTCGATGTACCAGCCTTCCGGGTAATCGGTCGCGCTGCTCACGACCGCCCAGGGCACTTCGTCCAGTTCAGCCAGCAATTCTTCCAACGGCCTGGGCATGATTCCCTTTTTGCGAGAGTGTTTGCCTATATCGAGCGAGACAGGCAATTTCATGGATCTCTAGGATAGCCGTCCGCGCTCGGGAAATGCTCTCGGGCCAGCGGCTTTTCCCGCCCCCGGTCGTGTCGGCGACGTTCCGCTGCGTGCCGGATGAGCTTGCGTTTCTCATTTTCCAGTCCGGATGACTTGCGATGTCCAGTGTTACCATCCCCTCGGCGACCGCCTCGGTCGCCAGCCAGGCCAATCCCCTGGTCATGCGCGTGATCGGCGCCTGCGCCCTGGCGCACCTGATCAATGACCTGATCCAGGCGGTGCTGCCGTCGATCTATCCCCTGCTCAAGGCCAGCTACGGCCTGACCTTCACCCAGGTGGGCCTGATCACCTTGACCTTCCAGCTCACGGCATCGCTGCTGCAGCCCTGGGTCGGTTATCACACCGACCGCCATCCCAAGCCATGGCTGTTGCCCGCCGGCATGGTCTGCACGCTGATCGGCATCCTGATGCTGGCCCTGGTCGGCTCCTTCGCGTCGATTCTCGTGGCGTCGGCCCTGGTGGGGATCGGCTCGTCGACCTTCCACCCGGAAACCTCGCGTGTCGCGCGTCTCGCCTCGGGCGGTCGCTACGGCCTCGCACAGTCGACCTTCCAGGTCGGCGGCAACGCCGGCAGCGCCTTCGGCCCGCTGCTGGCGGCGGCCATCGTCATTCCCTACGGCCAGGGCAGCGTCGCCTGGTTCGGCCTGTTCGCGGTGTTCGCGATCCTGGTGCTCTACGGGCTGAGCCGCTGGTATCGCAACCACCTCAGTCTGTTCAAGCTCAAGCAGGGCGGCCCGGCCACTCATGGCCTTTCCCGGGGGCGGGTGCGACTCGCACTGGTGGTATTGGCGCTGCTGGTGTTTTCCAAGTATTTCTACATGGCCAGCTTCACCAGCTACTTCACCTTCTACCTGATCGAGAAGTTCGGCCTTTCGGTGGCCAACTCCCAGCTCTACCTGTTCCTGTTCCTCGGTGCCGTCGCTGCGGGCACTTTCCTTGGCGGCCCCATCGGCGACAGGATCGGTCGCAAGAAGGTGATCTGGTTTTCCATCCTCGGCGTCGCGCCCTTCACCCTGGCGTTGCCCTACGTCGAGCTGTTCTGGACCGGTGTGCTGGCGATGATCATCGGCTTCATTCTGGCCTCGGCGTTCTCCGCCATCGTGGTCTTCGCCCAGGAGCTGGTCCCAGGCAATGTCGGCATGATCGCCGGTGTCTTCTTCGGGCTGATGTTCGGCTTCGGTGGGATTGGCGCCGCGCTGCTCGGGCGCCTGGCGGATATTCATGGCATCGAGTACGTCTACCGGCTGTGTTCCTACCTGCCGCTGCTCGGCATCCTGACGATCCTGCTGCCTTCCACCCGGCGCTCCTGAAGCGCAGCGTCAGGTAGACGCCATGGTTACGGCGGGACTCCGGCAAGGGTGGGCTTCAACCCACCCTTGCCGGCTTCGGCCTGCGATGGGGCGCGCAGCGCTTCGGTGACCAGTGAAAGTGCCGATGGTCCAGCACTGTTTTGCCTGTGGCTCCCGCTCGCCGGCTTTCTTCAGATCTTGCGCATGTGAATGTTCAGCGTCTGCACCCGGTAGGCGATCTGCCGGGGCGTCATGCCGAGCAGACGCGCGGCCTTGGCCTGAACCCAGCCGGCCTGTTCCAGCGCGGCGATGACGCGTTCGCGGTCGTCGAGGCTGTCGTCGGCAAGGTTGACGTCGGGGATTGGCGCCAGCGGCGTGGCGTCGTGGTCGAGGCCGCTAAGGGAGACCACGTCACGGCTGATGGTGCCGTCTTCGCTCATGATGGCCGAGCGTTCCAGGCAGTTTTCCAGTTCACGCACGTTGCCCGGCCAGCGGTGGCTCATCAGCAGGCGCAGCGCACTGTCGGTCAGCGTGAGCCTGCGGCCCTGCTGGCGGGCGATCTTGTCGAGAAGGAATTCGGCCAGCTCGGGAATGTCGGCACTGCGCTCGCGCAGCGGCGGAACGCGGATGGCCATGACATTGAGGCGGTAGTAGAGGTCTTCGCGGAACTTGCCTCGTTCCACCTCCTGTTCGAGGTCGCGGTTGGTCGCGGCGACGATGCGCACGTTGACTCTTACCGTGTGGGTGCCGCCGACCCGCTCCAGCTCGCCTTCCTGCAGCACGCGCAGCAGCTTGGCCTGGAACATTGCGGAGATCTCACCGATCTCGTCGAGGAACAGGGTGCCGCCGTCGGCCTGTTCGAAGCGGCCCTTGCGCTGCTTCACGGCGCCGGTGAAGGCGCCTTTCTCGTGACCGAACAGTTCCGATTCGAGCAGGGTTTCCGGCAGCGCGGCGCAGTTCAGGCGCACCAGCGGCTGGTGCGCACGCGGCGAGTTGTAGTGGATGGCACTGGCAATCAGTTCCTTGCCGGTGCCGGATTCGCCGAGGATGAGCACGGTGCTGTTCCACTTGGCGACGCGCCGCACCTGGTCGAACACCCGGCGCATGGAGGCGGTATGGCCCACCACCATGTTCTCGAAGCCATACTTGGCACGGACTTCGCGGCGCAGTTCGTCGCGCTCGTCGACCACTTCCTGGCCGTCTTCGATGTTCACCACCAGGCGCACGGTCTGCGCCAGCAGGCGGGCGACGATTTCCATCAGGCGGGTGCGTTCGGGCATCAGGTCGTCGGCGCGGCGGTCGGGTTGCGCCGCCAGCACGCCGATGGTGGTGCCGTCGATGGCCTTGATCGGCACGGCGATGAAGGGCAGGTCCATGTCATAAAGCGCCAGCCTGTCGAGAAAGCGTGGTTCGGCATCGATACGGCCGAGCACCACGCTGTTGCCGTGTTTGAGGATGTTGCCGAACACGCCTTCGCCGATGCGGTAGCGGGCGCTTTCGCAGGCCCGCACCACGGCTTCGGAGTCGCTGTGCACGGCGCCCACCTGCAGGCTGCCATCCTTCGGATTGCAGATGGAAACCAGCCCGTGCAGCAGGCCTAGGTCTTCGTGCAGCACGGCCAGGATATCGGCCAGCAGTTCCTCGATGGGGCGGCCGCGGTTGAGTATGCGTGCGACCTGCGCCAGGGCCTGTAGTTGAGCGTCCAGCAGTTCGCTGCGGGTCGGCGCGACGGGGCGTTCGGCAAATGTCGTGTTCATGTGCGCGTCTCCCGTCAGTTGGCCGAGAAGGGCAGTTCGACGACGATCTTGCAGCCCTGCTCGTAGCTGGCATCGATGTGCACCGTACCGGCATGCTCGCTGACGGCTTCCTGGACCATGGCCAGGCCCATGCCGCGCCCGGCCTTGTGCAGCGGTTTGGTGCTGAAGAAGGGCTCGAATACCTTGAGCGCCAGTTCCGGCGCGATGCCCGGTCCGCTGTCGGCGATCTCCAGGCGCACCACGCGCTGGCCCTGGACGCGGGTGACGATCGACAGCGTGCGCGGGTTGTCCTGGTTCTGGCTCATGGCCTCGATGGCGTTTTCCAGCAGTTGTTTGATCATGCTGCGCAGCCGGCCTTCGGCGCCCATCACCCAGGGCAGGCGCAGTGCCGGTTGCCAGTCGACGACGATGCCCTGGGCGAGCAACTGGTCGGTCAGCAGGCTGACGACTTCGCGGATCAGCTGGTTGACGTTGACCGGTACGCAACTGCCGACCTGGCGCTGCGGAATCGAGCCGCTGAGGCTTTCCAGTGCGTCCATGCCGGCCTGGCTGGCTTCGCGCATGGCGCTGAGCACCGGGTCGCTCGCGGCGCTGTCGCCCAGGCGCCGTTCGAGCATGCGCAGCGCAGCGCTGATCAGGTTGACCGGGCCCTGCAGGCGGTGGATGGCGCCGTTGAAGGTTTCGCGCATGCCGTCGAGCAGCTCTTCCTCGGCCATCAGAACCTTCAGGGCGTTGAGCTGGGAGGCCTGCTGCTGCTGGCGCAGCCCGGTGATGTCGTTGAGCGTGAGCAGCAGGTAGTTTTCCTCGCCCGGGTCGAAGAAATCGTCGGCGCGCTCGCCCTCGATGAGGATCGCGCGGCCGTGGCACGAGAGCCAGCGCGGCGTGCTACCACCGAGGTCGAAGGCGACTTCCTTGCCGGTGAACGCCTGGCCGTGCGCCTTCAGCGCCCCGAGGGCAGCGCCGAGGTTGTCCTGCAGCAGGCTTACCAGCTGGTCGGGTGTGGTCTGGTCGCCGAGTTCGGCGGCCAGACGGTTGAAGCTGGGGTTGGACAGGCGGATGCGCAGGGCGTGATCGAGGACCACGATGGCTGCCGGCACGCTGTCGACCACCGCCTCTATGATCAGGCGCTGGTTGCTGACTCGTTGTTCGAGCTTGTGCTGGTCACTGCTGTCGCGATGCATGCCCAGGTAATGGATGGTCTGCTCGTGTTCGTCGAGCACCGGCGCCACGGTCAGTTCGGCGAGGTAGCAGCTGTCGTCCTTGCGCCGGTTGACGAGCATGCCGGACCAGGCCTTCTTCTGCGCCAGGCGGCTCCAGAGCGCCTGGTAGACCAGTCGTGGGGTGGTGCCGTTGGACAGCACCGATTCGTTCTTGCCGATCACCTCGCCGCTGTCGTAGCCGGTGATGCTGCTGAAGGCGCGGTTGGCATAGAGGATGTTGGCCTTCAGATCGGTGATGGAGATGGCGATCGGCGCGTGCTCCACGGCCTGCCGGAACACCTCGGGTGTCAGTTCGTCGGTCGCGGCGGATGACGCCTGGTCGAGCTCAGGGTTGGCCTGGGTCATGTGCACTCCTCGTCGATGCGTCGGGTCCGGCGTCGTGCGCGTCGGTATCCGCGGCAAAGCCATACGGTGCATGTGGTTTTGCAAAGGACGTGCCGCCGGTCGGCGGCAACGCTGCCGGCCCTGTGAAGCCCTGAACCCGTGGTGGCAGCCGATTTTGGCCTGCCAATCGCCTCACTGGGCTGTTGCAAATCCCACATGGAGGTGCGTGTGCTCCCGGCGGGCTGTCGCAAACCCCACAAAGACCGTCAAGGCCGCTTCCACAGGGTGCGGGGTAATCGCAATATTCATTGATCTGCATCAACGAATACCGGGCTCTCCGGGGGCGGCCGACCCGCTCGCGGGGCGTGGCATGCTTGATGCAAAACCCCTTCGCAACGACGCGTCGCACGACAACGGTGCAAGCGCCCGCCAATGCGCTGGGAGGGGTTTATGGAATATGCGCTGTTTCTGATCGGCACCGTGCTGGTCAACAACGTGGTGCTGGTCTATTTCCTCGGCCTGTGCCCGTTCATGGGGGTGTCCGGCAAGCTCGATCCCTCGCTGGGCATGGGCCTGGCGACGACCCTGGTGATGACCCTCGGCGGCATCAGCAGCTGGTTGCTCGAACACTATGTACTGCTGCCGTTGGGTATCGGCTTCCTGCGCATCCTGTCCTACATCCAGGTGATCGCCGGCCTGGTGCAACTGATCGAGATGATCATCCGTAAATTCAGCCCATCGCTGTATCGCTCGCTGGGCATATACCTGCCACTGATCACCACCAACTGCGCTGTGCTGGGCGTGCCGCTGATCAGCGTGCGTGAAGGCCACGGCCTGGTAGAGGCGGGGTTGTTCGGCCTGGGCTCGGCTCTGGGTTTCACCTTGGTCATGGTGATTTTCGCCGGCTTGCGCGAGCGGCTGGCGCTGGCCAGCGTGCCAGCGGCCTTCGCCGGTGCACCGGTCGCATTCGTCACCGCCGGGCTGCTGGCGATGGCCTTCATGGGCTTCGCCGGCCTGATCTGAACGCTGCTGCCGGCGAGGCTGGCGAAGGGGGGAGCAATGCTGGGCGCAATTCTGGTTCTTGCACTGATGGGCCTGCTGCTGGGCGGCGGCCTCGGGTTGGCCGCGCGCTACCTGGCGGTCTCGGACGAGAACCCGCTGATCAAGGAAATCGAGGCGCTGATGCCCGGCAGCCAGTGCGGCCAGTGTGGTTATCCGGGTTGCACCGCGGCGGCCAGCGCCCTGGTCGAGGGCAGCGCGGCGATTACCTGTTGCCCGCCCGGCGGCCTGGCACTGGCCGAGCGCCTGGCCGTGTTGCTCGGCGTGTCGCTGGATGCCGGGGCACTCGCCGCTCCGATGCTGGCGCGTATCGAAGCGGCCGAGTGCACCGGTTGCACGCGCTGCTTCCGCGTCTGTCCGACCGACGCCATCGTCGGCGCCACCGGCCAGATCCATTGTGTCTTGAGCAACGCCTGCACCGGCTGCAGCAAATGCCTGGACGCCTGTCCGGAAGACTGCATCGCCCTCGCGCCCCAGGAGCCGACGCTGGACCAATGGCGCTGGGCCAAGCCCCGGGCCGCCTGATTCCGCCTGACGAGTAGGGGCGACAGACCCCGGGAGTCGACAATGTTCAACCTCGCGCAGTTTCGCGGCGGCATCCATCCCGCTGCCCACAAGGACCGCTCGGCCGCCCTGGGCATCGCCGTGCAGCCGTTGCCGTCGCGGCTGTATCTGCCCTTGCGCCAGCACGCCGGTGCCGAGGCGCTGCCGCTGGTGAAGGAGGGCGAACGGGTGCTCAAGGGCCAGCTGCTGGCCGGCTCGCCGACCGAGCTGTCGGCGCCGATCCATGCACCGAGTTCCGGGCGCATCGTCTCGATCGCGCCGATCGATGCGCCGCATCCGTCCGGGCTCAAGGTCAACGGCATGGTCCTCGAATGCGATGGCGAGGAGCGCTGGATCGACCTGGACGTGCCGGCCGATCCCTTCGCCGAGGACCCGCTGCGGCTTGCCCAGCGTGTCGCCGAAGCCGGCGTGGTGGGGCTCGGCGGGGCGATCTTCCCGGCGGCCGTGAAGCTCAGGCAAGGCACCAGACACGAGATCAAGACCGTGCTGGTCAACGGCAGCGAATGCGAGCCGTACCTGAGCTGCGACGACCGGCTGATGCGCGAGCGCGCCGAGGCGGTGGTCGACGGCGCGCGGCTGATCCAGCACATCCTGCGCGCCTACAGCATCGTCATCGCCATCGAGGACAACAAGCCGGCGGCGCTGGCGGCCATGCGCGCGGCCAGCGAACCCTATGGCGCCATCGAGGTGGTGGCGGTGCCGGCGCTCTACCCGATGGGCTCGGCCAAGCAGCTGATCCGCCAGGTCACCGGTCGCGAGGTACCGGCCGGCGGGCGCAGCACCGACGTCGGCGTGCTGGTGCACAACGCCGGCACGGTGTACGCGATCCAGCAGGCGCTGCGCCACGGCCGGCCGCTGATCTCGCGGGTGGTAACGGTGGCGGGTGGCTGCGTGAGCAACCCTCGCAACGTCGAGACCCTGATCGGTACACCGGTGCAGGCGCTGTTCGATAGCTGCGGCGGGTTGCTGCGCGAACCGCAGCAACTGCTGCTCGGCGGGCCGATGATGGGCGTGCTGCTGCCGTCGACGGCGGTGCCGGTGATCAAGGGCTCCACCGGCCTGCTGGCGCTCGATCGCCACGAAGTACCGCGCAACGAGAGCGCGCCGTGCATCCGCTGTGCGCGCTGCGTCGACGCCTGCCCGATGGGCCTGGCGCCGCTGGATATGGCCGCGCGTACCCGTGTCGACGATTTCGACGGCGCCAGCGAGTACGGTCTGCGCGACTGCATTCTCTGCGGCTGCTGCGCCTACGTCTGCCCCTCGCACATTCCGTTGGTGCAGTACTTCCAGTACGCCGTCGGCCAGCAGGACGAACGCCGCAGCGCCGCGCGCAAGAACGACTACGTCAAGCGCCTTGCCGAGGCGCGCGCGGCACGCCTGGCCGAAGAGGAGGCGGCCAAGGCGGCTGCCAAGGCGGCGAAGAAACGCAAGACGCCGGCCGCGGCCGCCAGCGAGGTGTCGCCATGAGCACGCCAGGCATCGCGGCGGGGCCGTTCGCCCACGACCGCTCCTCGGTCGACCGCATCATGCTGCACGTCTGCCTGGCCCTGCTGCCCACGACGGCCTGGGGGCTGTACCTGTTCGGCTGGCCGGCGATCAACCTGTGGCTGCTGACCTGCGCCAGTGCGGTGGCCTGCGAGGCCGTCTGCCTGTACCTGCTCGACCGCCCGCAGCAGCGTCTGCTGGACGGCAGCGCGCTGCTCAGCGGCTGGCTGCTGGCGCTGACCTTGCCGCCCTGGGCGCCCTGGTGGATTGCCGTGGGCGGCAGCATCTTCGCCATCGGCATCGGCAAGCAGCTGTATGGCGGCGTGGGACAGAACGTCTTCAACCCGGCGATGCTGGCGCGGGTGGCGCTGCTGATTGCCTTTCCGCTGCAGATGACCAGCTGGGCCCTGCCGCTGCCGCTGGGCACGCCGGGCGCGCCCGATTGGCTCGAGGGCCTGCGCATCACCTTCGCCGGCGGGCCGCTGGCCGATGGCCTGAGCGGCGCCACGGCGCTGGGCCAACTGCAGACCGAGCTGACGCTGGGGCACGATGCCGTGCAGATCCTCGACGGGCACTTTTCCCTGCTGCCGGCCTTTCTCGGCTACAGCGGCGGCAGCCTCGGCGAGACATCGGAGCTGCTGATCCTGCTCGGCGGGCTCTGGCTGCTGGCGCTGCGCATCATCCACTGGGAAATACCGCTGAGCATGCTGCTGGTGGTAGCGCTGCTGGCGGCGCTGGCGCAGCAGATCAATCCGCAGGTGTACGGCGGCGGCCTGTTCCACCTGACCTCCGGCGGCCTGCTGCTCGGGGCGCTGTTCATCGCCACCGATCCGGTGACTTCGCCGATCAGCCGCAGCGGGCGGCTGATCTTCGGTGCCGCCTGTGGCGGGCTGATCTTCGTCATTCGCAACTGGGGCAGCTTTCCCGAGGCGATGGCCTTCGCGGTGCTGTTCATGAATGCCCTGGTGCCGCTGATCGACCGCCTCTGCCGGCCGCGTGCCTATGGCCGCAACGGTCGCGGCAAGCCCTTGGTGGCAGCGAAATGGACCCGCCAGGTGAAGGAGGTGGACAAGGTATGAACGAGCTGACCCGGATGCCAGTCGCAGAGGCTGGCGACGAACTGCCGATCGCCCGGCCCGGCCTGCTCGAGGCGTGGCGCGGACGGATCGCCTACCAGGCGCTGTCGCTGGCGCTGGTCTGCGCTCTGGTGGCCCTGGCGCTGCTGCTCGGCCATCAGTTGACCCGGCAGCGGATCGCCGATGCCGAGCTGCAGGACCGTCTGGCCGTGCTGCGCCAGGTCCTGCCGCAGGCGCTCTATGACAATAATCCGCTGGCCGATGCCTACCGGCTCGAGGACGCCGAGCTCGGCACGCTCGAGGTGTATCCGGCGCGGCGCGAAGGACAGCTGACGGCGACCGCCTTCCAGGTCAGCACCATTGGCTACGGTGGCCCGATCAGCCAGCTTATCGCCCTCGATGTCGAAGGCCGCATCCTCGGCGTGCGAGTGCTCAGTCACAAGGAAACCCCCGGCCTGGCGGACAAGATCGAAGTCTCCCGCAGCGACTGGATCAAGAGCTTCGACGGTCTGTCGCTCGCCAGCACGCCGCTGCAGCAGTGGGCGGTGGAGAAGGACGGCGGTCGGTTCGACCAGTTCGCCGGCGCCACCATCACCCCGCGGGCCATCGTCAGGGGCGTGGTCAAGGCGCTCGAGTTACAGGCCCGCCAGGCCACTGCCCAGCCCACCGAGGAGACTCAGCCATGAGCGGCCATTGCGGATCAGCGGATGTCACGGCCCCCAGGCCCAAGGGGCTGTTCAGCTACTTCAGCTCGGCGCTGTGGGACTACAACGTGGCCCTGGTGCAGATGCTCGCGCTGTGCCCGGCGCTGGCGGTGACCACTACCGCCACCAATGGCCTGGGCATGGGCCTGGCCACCACCCTGGTGCTGATGATCACCAATGCGATCATCTCCGCGCTGCGCCAGAGCATTTCGCCCGCGGTGCGCAACCCCTTGATGATTGGCATCATCGCCGGCGTCGTGACCCTCATCGACATGGCGATGAACGCCTGGATGCACGAGCTGTACAAGGTGCTGGGGCTGTTCATCGCGCTGATCGTGACCAACTGCGCGGTGCTCGGCCGCGCCGAATCCTTCAGCAGCCGCAACCCGGTGCTCCCCTCGATTCTCGACGGCGCGGGCATGGGCATCGGCTTCACCTGGGTGCTGGTGCTGATCGGCGGGATACGCGAGATCCTCGGCAGCGGCACGCTGTTCGCCCAGGCCTCGCTGCTGCTCGGCGAGCACTTCCGCTGGCTGGAGATCACCGTGCTGCCAGGCTTCCAGGGCATTCTGCTGGCGATCCTGCCGCCCGGGGCGTTCATCGTTCTCGGCTTCGTGCTGGCATTCAAGCGGGTGCTCGATCGCCGCCGTGCCGAACGGCGAATCAGCACCCATGGCGAACTGGTGGTGTTGCAGTGAGCCCGGCCGAGGAGCGAAGCAGACGATGAAGATTTCCGTTGTGTATGCCGTGCCGCGGCAACCGTTGCTGCTCGATTGCCGCGTGGAGGAGGGCTGCAGTGTGGGCCAGGCCATCGAGCAGTCCGGCCTACTGCGCTATTGCCCGGACATCGACCTGAGCAAACAGAAAGTCGGCGTCTACGGCAAGTTCGTCAGGCTCGACAGCCCGCTGAAGGAGGGCGATCGGTTGGAGATCTACCAACGCATCACGCGCGTGCTGGACGAAGACGACGATGACGACGACTGAGCGGCCGCCGCAGCCAGCCGGCGTGGATGAGATTACCCGAGAGAGGAGCGACCGATGGACAGCCAGCCCCCGAGCATGAACCGTGAAACCGCATTACGCATCGCCCTGGCCGCCCGGGCATTGCCCGAGGTGGGCGTCGGGCGACTGCTGGAGATCCTCTATCAGCGGGTCGAAGGCGAACTGAACGAAGAGAGCCTGCAGCGAGTGACCGTCACCGACCTCAAGAGCGCCTTCGTCGGCGCCGATGGCGAGGAGGGCGGCGAAGACATCGGCATCGGCCTGCCGGCGCTGAAGGAGGCGGTGCGCATCCTCTGGGGCGAAGGCGTCGGCGCCGAGCTGCCGCAGGCGGTGACCCTGGACAGCGTGCCCTCAGGCTCGATCCGGGTGGCCATCGCCACCAACAACGGCGAGCGGCTGGACGGCCATTTCGGTTCATGCCTGCGTTTTCTGGTCTACCAGGTCGGCGTCGACAGCTGTGCGCTGGTGGACGTGCGCTCGGCGCTGGAAACCGAGTTCGCCGAGGACCGCAATGGCGCTCGTGCCGAGCTGATCAGCGATTGCCAGGTGCTCTACGTGGTCTCCATCGGTGGCCCGGCCGCGGCCAAGGTGGTCAAGACCGGCCTCTATCCGATCAAGAAGAGCGGCGGCGAGGCGCGCGAGATCCTCGCCGACCTGCAGACCATCATGGCCGGCAACCCGCCGCCATGGCTGGCCAAGCTGCTTGGGGTGAGCGCCGAGCAACGGGTGCGCTTCGAGCGTTCCGGCGATGAGGCTGCCTGGGCATGAGCGATCACCGGCCACGCCCGTCACGGGCATCGCCCCGAGGTCGGGCCTCCCACAAAAGCGGCCGGTGCGCA
>NZ_KK020677.1:709722-761677 GCF_000307775.2 Stutzerimonas stutzeri KOS6
AAACCTGAAGCCTGACAAAACCTCGCCCCGAGGTCGGGTCTCCCACAAAAGCGGCCGGTGCACACCAAGACTTGTGGGAGGCGCGCCCCCGCGGCGACGCAGCCCAAAGGACTGCGAAACCTGAAGCCTGAAAAAGCATCGCCTCAGCCTGGGCTGCCCAGAAACAGCATCTGGAGCCCGCCGAGGGGGAGTCAGACCGGCCCGCGCGCCTCGCGACGGTGGGCAACGGTGCAGCCGAGGGCGGCCTCGTAGCTCAGGGTATCCAGCTTCGGCTGGTAGTCCTGGAGCGCGGCGTAGACGGTGAGCACCTTGTCCTCGGCGCTCTGGCCCTTGAAATCCTCCTTGTCCAGGCGCAGGTCATCGGCGAGGGTGTTCCACACCGCCCCTTCCTCGTGCGCCTGCAGCAGCAGGCGCACGCCTCCTAGTTCGGTGTACAGCGACTTGCCGAGGTTCTCGACATAGAAGATCAGCGGCGCGCCGTCGGCCAGGTCGCCGCGGTAGCGCTCGATGAACATGGGCAGGTGGGCCAGCTCGATTAGCGCGCCGGCCATCATCGCCAGTTTCCCCTGCCGCTCCAGCATGACCGCCTGCTTGACCACGGCGGTCGGTGGCAGGCGGCGGCCGGAGGCGTCGGCGATTTCGCCTTCTTCGAGCACCAGGTCGCCGCGGAAGGCGTAGGTGTCCGGCTTGGTGGTCGCGCCATTGACGCTGACGTTGCACAGCAGGTTTTGCGTTTCGTAGGTTTTCAGCAGCATGGTCGTGCTCTCTGGTGGGGACAAACGGATCAGGCTACCTGCGAGGCGCCCCGGGCCAGGCCGAGCAGGTCGTGCCAGTCGGTCTCGACCAGATCGAGCTGCTTGCGCAGGCAGACCTTGCGGTCCTTCTCGCTGGGCGAGGGGATCAGCGCCCAGCCGGCGGGCGTGGCCGCATCGTGGATGAGGTCGCTCATCACCATGCGTTCGGTATCGCGGTTGAACTGCATGCCGAGGAACAGGTAGCGGCAGGCCTTGCGCTGCTGCTTGAGCCAGGAGGGGATGGCGAAGCCGCCCATCAGCTCGGTGATGTAGTCGACGAAGTCGGCATCGCTGGCGACGTAGGAGGGCGTCGGCTGCGGCGTACCGAGTGGCTTGAACAGCACCGGCAGCGCGGGATCGACCTCGGCCTGGTCGATGCGCTGGTAGCGGCCGTCGTCGAAGCGGTAGATGTCGAAGCGGTAGGGGCTGGCGGCGATGCGTGCGGCGCCGACCACCAGGGTGTGCACGCGGTCGGCATAGCAGCGCTGCAGCTGGGTGTCGCGGTTGCAATCGATGACGTACGGCAGGTTCAGCCCGGCCAGCCAGCGGTGCAGCGGTGCGGGCGTCCAGTTGTCGCCGCCGTAGGTCTGGGTCAGAAAGCGCTCGATGAAGCTGCGCCCCTTCTTGTTCTCCAGGTGCATGGCCGCGCGAGGGAACTCGTACATCAGTCGCGGTGCCATCGGTTGTCCGCCGGTCATCGCGAGAATCAGGCTTTCATTGTCGGCCGGTAGCGGCTGGCCGGTGTGGCAGTCGACTACGCCGCGCAACACGCCTGGTCCCAGGTAGGGCACCAGTTCGTGGGCGGTAAGGCGGGCGACGATCTGCTTCAACGGATCGTTCACGGCAAATCTCCTGCTGCGGCCAATGGAGTCCGCATAGCCGATCGCAATAACCGAGCCATTCCGGTTATGGCGTGCAAACCATTGATATATATGCGGCGTCAGTGCCGTGATAGTTGCCGTTTCGCTGATCAGGAAGAGTGGCGAACGCGACAATTGTCATGTTCGTAACAGTATTCGACGAGAACCGAAGTTCGGTTCCTGGTTTGTTCGCTGTTTGTAGCCATTGCAACAGTGACGGCTGCCGATTGTTAACTATCGAACTGTTTAAAATTTCTGTTGATTAATAATTAAGTCAATAAAAACAAAAGCATAAATCTTTGGTTTGGCGCTGGCACAAAGGCTGCTATTGCCCTGTTGCGCAGGCTTGTTCGTGCCTATAGCCCACGTCAAGTGGTAACGAAACCTGAGGAACTTAATTATGGCAATGCGTCAATGCGCTATTTACGGGAAGGGTGGGATCGGCAAGTCCACCACGACCCAGAACCTCGTGGCGGCCCTGGCCGAACTCGGCAAGAAGGTGATGATCGTCGGATGCGACCCCAAGGCCGACTCTACCCGTCTGATCCTGCACTCCAAGGCGCAGAACACCATCATGGAAATGGCCGCCGAGGCCGGTACCGTGGAAGACCTGGAACTCGAAGACGTGCTCAAGACCGGCTACGGCGACATCAAGTGCGTCGAGTCGGGCGGCCCTGAGCCGGGCGTGGGCTGTGCCGGCCGCGGCGTGATCACCGCGATCAACTTCCTCGAGGAGGAAGGCGCCTACGAGGATGACCTGGACTTCGTCTTCTACGACGTGCTCGGCGACGTGGTCTGTGGCGGCTTCGCCATGCCTATCCGTGAGAACAAGGCCCAGGAAATCTATGTCGTCTGCTCCGGCGAGATGATGGCGATGTATGCCGCCAACAACATCTGCAAGGGCATCGTGAAGTACGCCAACTCCGGCAGCGTGCGCCTCGGCGGGCTGATCTGCAACAGCCGCAATACCGACCGCGAGGACGAGCTGATCATGGCCCTGGCGGACAAGCTGGGCTCGCAGATGATCCACTTCGTACCGCGCGACAACGTCGTGCAGCGCGCCGAAATCCGCCGCATGACCGTCATCGAGTACGACCCCGCAGCCAGGCAGGCCGATGAATACCGGACCCTGGCGCAGAAGATCGTCGACAACAGGAAACTGGTCATTCCCACCCCGATCAGCATGGACGAGCTGGAAGCCCTGCTCATGGAGTTCGGGATCATGGACGAGGAAGACATCAGCATCGTCGGCAAGACCGCTGCCGAGGAAGTCGTTGCCTGAGCGCATCGTTTCAGTTGGACGGGGCAGGGCGGATGGGCCCTGCCGGAGCGTCGCACTGCGCAGTCTGCAGTGCGGGGCGTCCGTGACCCGCACATGAACGCAAGAGGAGGTCAATCATGACCGCTATGTCCCGCGAAGAGGTGGAATCCCTCATCCAGGAAGTTCTGGAAGTCTATCCGGAAAAGGCCCGCAAGGACCGCGCCAAGCACCTGTCGCCAAACGACCCGACGCTTGAGCAATCGAAGAAGTGCATCACCTCCAACAAGAAGTCCCAGCCGGGGCTGATGACCATCCGTGGCTGCGCTTATGCCGGCTCCAAGGGGGTGGTCTGGGGGCCGATCAAGGACATGATCCACATTTCCCACGGGCCGGTGGGCTGCGGCCAGTATTCCCGCGCCGGGCGGCGCAACTACTACATCGGCACCACCGGCGTGAACGCCTTCGTCACCATGAACTTCACCTCGGACTTCCAGGAGAAGGACATCGTCTTCGGCGGCGACAAGAAGCTGTCCAAGCTGATCGACGAAGTCGAGACGCTGTTCCCGCTCAACAAGGGCATCTCCGTGCAGTCCGAATGCCCCATCGGCCTGATCGGCGACGACATCGAGGCGGTCGCCAAGAAGAAGGCCGCCGAGCACGAGACCACCGTGGTGCCAGTGCGTTGCGAGGGCTTCCGCGGGGTGTCGCAGTCGCTCGGCCACCACATCGCCAACGACGCCATCCGTGACTGGGTGCTGGACAAGCGCGACGACGACACCAGCTTCCAGACCACCCCGTACGACGTCTCCATCATCGGCGACTACAACATCGGCGGCGATGCCTGGTCCTCGCGCATCCTGCTCGAGGAAATGGGTCTGCGCGTGGTCGCCCAGTGGTCCGGCGACGGCACCCTTTCCGAGATGGAACTGACGCCCAAGGTCAAGCTCAACCTGGTCCACTGCTACCGCTCGATGAACTACATCTCGCGGCATATGGAAGAGAAGTACGGCATCCCCTGGATGGAGTACAACTTCTTCGGCCCGACCAAGACCGCCGAATCGCTGCGGGCCATCGCCGAGCACTTCGACGACAGCATCAAGGCCAAGTGCGAGGACGTCATCGCCAGGTACCAGCCGGAGTGGGAAGCGGTGATCGCCAAGTACCGCCCGCGCCTGGAAGGCAAGCGCGTGATGCTCTACGTCGGCGGCCTGCGTCCGCGCCACGTGATCGGCGCCTACGAGGACCTGGGCATGGAAGTGGTCGGCACCGGCTACGAGTTCGGCCACAACGACGACTACGACCGCACCCTCAAGGAAATGGGCAGCGCCACGCTGCTCTACGACGATGTCACCGGCTACGAGTTCGAGGAGTTCGTCAAGCGCGTCAAGCCCGACCTGATCGGTTCCGGCATCAAGGAAAAGTACATCTTCCAGAAGATGGGCATTCCCTTCCGGCAGATGCACTCCTGGGACTATTCCGGCCCGTACCACGGCTTCGACGGTTTCGCCATCTTCGCCCGTGACATGGACATGACCCTGAACAATCCGTGCTGGAAGAAGCTACAGGCGCCCTGGCAGAAGGCCGAGGAATCGGCCGAGAAGGTCGCCGCCATCGCCTGATCGTGCGCAGTCGTACGCAACGTCCGCGGCGACCGGCACAGGCCGGTTGCCGCCGATATCCGTGATCGCCGTTCACAGATGAGTGAGGCGAAGGAGAGAGTCATGAGCCAGCAAGTCGACAACATCAAACCCAGCTATCCGCTGTTCCGCGACGACGAATACAAGGACATGCTCGCGCGCAAGCGCGACGACTTCGAGGAGAAGCACCCGCAGGACAAGATCGACGAAGTCTTCCAGTGGACCACCACCCAGGAATACCAGGAACTCAACTTCCAGCGCGAAGCCCTGACCGTCAACCCGGCCAAGGCCTGCCAGCCGCTGGGCTCGGTGCTGTGCGCCCTGGGTTTCGAAAAGACCATGCCCTACGTGCACGGCTCGCAGGGTTGTGTCGCCTACTTCCGCACCTACTTCAACCGGCATTTCAAGGAACCCATCTCCTGCGTGTCGGACTCCATGACCGAAGACGCGGCGGTGTTCGGCGGCCAGCAGAACATGAAGGACGGCCTGCAGAACTGCAAGGCGACCTACAAGCCGGACATGATCGCGGTGTCCACCACCTGCATGGCCGAGGTCATTGGCGATGACCTCAACGCCTTCATCAACAACTCGAAGAAGGAGGGGTTCATTCCCGAGGATTACCCGGTTCCCTTCGCCCATACCCCGAGCTTCGTCGGCAGCCACGTCACTGGCTGGGACAACATGTTCGAGGGCATCGCCCGCTACTTCACCCTCAACCACATGGACGACAAGGTGGTGGGCAGCAACCACAAGATCAACGTGGTTCCCGGCTTCGAGACCTACCTGGGCAACTTCCGCGTGATCAAGCGCATGCTCAAGGAAATGGACGTTGGCTACAGCCTGCTCTCCGACCCCGAAGAAGTGCTCGATACCCCGGCCGACGGCCAGTTCCGCATGTATGCCGGCGGCACCACCCAGGACGAGATCAAGGATGCGCCCAACGCCCTGAACACCCTGCTGCTGCAACCCTGGCAACTGGAGAAGACCCGCAAGCTCATCGACGGCACCTGGAAGCACGAGACGCCCAGGCTCAACATCCCCATGGGCCTGGACTGGACCGACGACTTCCTGATGAAGGTCAGCGAGATCAGCGGCCAGCCGATCGCCGAGAGCCTGGCCAAGGAACGCGGCCGGCTGGTGGACATGATGACCGACTCGCACACCTGGCTGCATGGCAAGCGCTTCGCTCTCTGGGGCGATCCGGACTTCGTCATGGGCATGGCCAAGTTCCTCCTGGAACTGGGCGCCGAGCCGGTGCATATCCTCGCCCACAACGGCAACAAGCGCTGGAAGAAGGCCATGGACGCGATCCTGGAATCTTCGCCTTACGGCAAGAACAGCACCGTGTACATCGGCAAGGACCTCTGGCACATGCGTTCGCTGGTGTTCACCGACAAGCCGGACTTCATGATCGGTAACAGCTACGGCAAGTTCATCCAGCGCGACACGTTGCACAAGGGCAAGGAATTCGAGGTGCCGCTGATTCGTCTCGGCTTCCCGATCTTCGATCGCCATCACCTGCATCGCCAGACCACCCTGGGCTACGAAGGCGCCATGCAGATGCTGACCACCATCGTCAATGCCGTGCTCGAGCGCCTCGACGACGAAACCCGCGGCATGCAGAGCACCGACTACAACTACGACCTGGTTCGTTGACCTCGAACGGGGAGGGTGACCTCCCCGCTTTCTGTTCGGCCGCCGCACTGCAACGGTCGCCGGCCGGCCAGCCCCATTCAGGAAAACTCCCATGCCCAGCGTCATGATCAATCGCAACAGGAATGGCCAACTGACCTTCTACATCGCCAAGAAGGACCAGGAGGAAATCATCGTCAGCCTGGAGCACGACAGCCCCGAGCGCTGGGGCGGCGAAGTCGCCCTGGCCGATGGCTCCCGCTACTACCTCGAACCCCTCTCGGCACCGCCGAAACTGCCGATCACCCTGCGCGCCAGACGGGCCGGCGAGGGCTGAATGATGGCGCCGAATAATGGACGGGCGCCGTTGTCTGCTCACCTGGCCCTGCGCATCGCCCTGGCGGCGCGCGAGCTGAGCGGCGTGGATACCGGGCAACTGCTGCGCAGCCTGCTTGGCGTCACCGGCGAACCGATCACCGAGGCGCGGCTGGCCAGGCTGCGGCTCAATCGCTTGCGCCACTGCCTGCTGAGCACCGTCGACGGGCCGTCGCCGCCGATGACCGAGCGGCAACTGCAGCGTGCGCTCGGCCTGCTCAAGGGGCGCGGCGTACAGATGCCTGAGGAACCGTTGCCGGCCGTCGAGCCCTACCGCGAAGGCGAGCTGCCGGATTCGGTCCGCATCGCCTGCGCCTCCGACGGCGGCGAGCGCTTGGACGGCAGTTTCGGCAGCTGCGTGCGCTTTCTCATCTACCAGCTCTCGCCGAGCGCCAGCCGTCTGGTCGCGCTGCGCGAACCGGGGCCAGTCGCACCAAACGAAGACCGCCATGCCAGCCGCGCCGAACTGCTGCACGACTGCCAACTGCTCTACACCCTGAGCATCGGCGGGCCGGCGGCAGCCAAGGTGATTCGCCTCGGTACCCATCCGATCAAGGTCATGCGGCCGATTCCGGCCCGCGAGATCGTCGAGGAACTGCAGCAGGTGCTGGCCACCGCGCCGCCACCCTGGCTGGCCAGGGCCATGGGCAGCGACCCGGCTACCCGCCGCGCTTCGATTGCCGAAACAGAGGACACCCCATGATCAGTCAGACCCAGCTTGACGCCGTTATCCACCAGGCCGAAAGCGGCCCGCTCGACGAAGCGCTACTCGCCAGGCTGCGCAGCGCCCACCCCGGCGTGCACTTCACCTGTTGCCTGGACGATGACGTGGTGGTCAATGCCAAGCCCATCGCCGAACGGCCGGGCTTCAATGTCTACCTGGTCAATTCCAGCCAGCACTGCTCGGTGCTGAGCAACGACCTGGACGCCGCCTCGGGCATCGTCCTGGCCGAAGTGATCGCCGACTGAGCGCGCTCGTGCACAACGACAGTAGCGCGGACATCACCCCTCTGGCGGACTGCCGCGATTGCAGCTTTCGCGGCAGCCTGCTGCCAAGCGGCCGCTGTATGCCGGGCGACAGCTGCGTGGCGATCCACAGCGGGCGGCAGATCGACCGCTTCTTCCGGCACAATCCGCAGCTGGCCGCGCAGTACCTGACCGACCCGTTCTGGGAGCGGCGCGCCATCGCCGTGCGCTACGCCCCGGTGGAGGCGCTGCTGCCGATGATCCGCGACGTCGATGAAGCGGTGAGGCGCGCCGTCGCCTACCGCCTGCCACGCGAGCGTTTGGGCGAACTCATGCATGACCCTGATCGCGAAGTGCGCATCACCGTCGCCGACCGCCTGCCGGCCGAGCAACTGGAGCAGATGGCCGCCGACCCGGACTATCTGGTGCGCGCCTACGTGGTCCAGCGCATCGCTCCGGGCCGGCTGTTCCGTTTCATTCGCGACGAGGATCGCCAGGTGCGCAAGTTCGTCGCCCAGCGTCTGCCGGAGGAAAGCCTCGGGCTGATGGTCATGGACCCCGAACCGGAAGTCCGCCGCCTCGTCGCTGCGCGCCTGCATGGCGAGGATGTGCTGGAAATGCTCGGCGACCCCGATTGGACCGTGCGCCTGGCCGCCGTGGAAAACGCCCCCCTCGACGCCCTGCGCGAACTGGACGAAGACGACCCCGAAGTCCGGACCGCGATCGAAGAGCGGTTGGGGTAGGTTGGGTGGAGGCCCGTCCCGAGATGATGCTTTTTTAGTCTTGGCAGGCCTGCCGGCCTGCATCGCCGCGAGGGCGCGCCTCCCACAGGTCCGCAGGCTGCCTGCTGCTCTTGTGGGAGGCCGCGCCCGTTCCCGACGGGCTTGCGGCATTCACCACATCCCTGTGGATTGCCTGCCCCCAGGGCGATGCTTTTCAGTAGGGTGGGCCGGGCGGCGTTCCGCTTCAGCCCACCAGGGGTGACATCGCTGGCCTGGATCTGGTGGGCTGAAGCCCACCCTACGGAGCTGCGCCGCACGACCCAAGCTACGATGAGACCGTTGAATACTTTGTTGCGAACCCGACATCCGGATGCGTTTGCGACAATCCGGGTTCTATATAAGTTCTTATAAATCAATAAGTTGTATTTTGGTACACGCATTGCACCCGTCTCGTTACGCATGACCACGACGATCCGGAGGGTGCGATGAAAGCCAAGGACATTGCCGAGCTGCTCGACGAGCCCGCCTGCACCCACAACAAGAAGGATAAGTCCGGCTGCGCCAAGCCGACGCCGGGCGCCACCGACGGTGGCTGCGCCTTCGACGGCGCGCAGATCGCGCTGCTGCCGATCGCCGACGTGGCGCATATCGTCCATGGGCCGATCGCCTGTGCCGGCAGCTCCTGGGACAACCGCGGCACCCGCTCCAGCGGTCCGCAGCTGTACCGCATCGGCATGACCACCGACCTCTCCGAGCAGGACGTGATCATGGGGCGCGCCGAGAAGCGCCTGTTCCACGCCATTCGCCAGGCGGTGGAGGCTTACGCGCCAGCAGCGGTGTTCGTCTACAACACCTGCGTGCCGGCGCTGATCGGCGACGACCTCGACGCCGTCTGCAAGGCCGCCAGCGAGCATTTCGCCACGCCGGTGGTGCCGGTTGACGGCGCCGGCTTCTACGGCACCAAGAACCTCGGCAACCGCATCGCCGGCGACGCCATGGTCAAGCACGTGATCGGCACCCGCGAACCCGACCCGCTACCGGCCGGCAGCGAGCGCCCGGGCATCCATGTGCACGATGTCAACCTGATCGGCGAATACAACATCGCCGGCGAGTTCTGGCACGTGCTGCCGCTGCTCGACGAACTGGGCCTGCGCGTGCTCTGCACGCTGTCCGGCGATGCGCGCTTTAGCGAGGTGCAGAGCATGCACCGTGCCGAGGTAAACATGATGGTCTGCTCCAAGGCCATGCTCAACGTCGCGCGCAAGCTGCAGGAGCGCTTCGGCACGCCCTGGTTCGAGGGCAGCTTCTACGGCATCACCGACACCTCGCAGGCGCTGCGCGACTTTGCCCGGCTGATCGGCGACGCCGATCTCGGCGCGCGCACCGAAGCGCTGATCGCGCGCGAGGAGGCGAAGATTCGCGCAGCGCTGGAACCTTGGCGCGAGCGCCTGGCCGGCAAGCGCGTGCTGCTCTACACCGGCGGGGTCAAGTCCTGGTCGGTGATCTCGGCGCTGCAGGACCTGCGCATGAAGGTGGTTGCCACCGGCACCAAGAAGTCCACCGAGGAGGACAAGGCGCGCATCCGCGAGCTGATGGGCGACGAGGTGAAGATGCTCGAGGAGGGCAACCCGCGCGCGCTGCTGCGCACGGTGGAGGAGTATCGCGCCGACATCCTCATCGCCGGCGGCCGCAACATGTACACCGCGCTCAAGGGGCGCATTCCCTTCCTCGATATCAACCAGGAGCGCGAATTCGGCTATGCCGGCTACGACGGCATGCTGGAACTGGTACGCCAGCTCTGCCTGACCATCGAGAGTCCGGTGTGGCAAGCGGTACGCCGTCCGGCACCCTGGGAGTCGGCGGCGTCGGCACCGCTCCTGGCGGCAGTCGCGAATGCCTGAGGAGAGCGCCATGGCCGAGATCATCAACCGCAACAAGGCGCTGGCGGTCAGCCCGCTGAAGGCCAGCCAGACCATGGGCGCCGCGCTGGCCTTTCTCGGCATGGCGCGCAGCATGCCGCTGCTGCACGGTTCGCAGGGCTGTACGGCGTTCGCCAAGGTGTTCTTCGTACGGCATTTCCGCGAGCCGGTGCCGTTGCAGACCACGGCGATGGACCAGGTCAGCTCGGTGATGGGTGCCGACGACAATGTCGTCGAGGCGCTGCGGGTGATCTGCGACAAACAGCACCCGGCGCTGATCGGCCTGCTCAGCACCGCGCTGGCGGAAACCCAGGGCTGCGATCTGCACAGTGCCTTGCACCAGTTCCGCCGCGAGTATCCCGAATACGGCGACGTGGTGGTGGTGCCGGTGAACAGCCCCGACTTCAGCGGCTGCTTCGAAAGCGGCTTCGCCGCTGCGCTCAAGGCGATGATCGAGACGCTGGTGCCCGAGCGCCGCGACCAGGTCGGCCAGCGGCCGCGCCAGGTCAACGTGCTGTGCAGCGCCAGCCTGACACCCGGCGACCTGGAGTTCATCGCCGAGAGCATCGAGAGCTTCGGCCTGCGGCCGCTGCTGATCCCCGATCTTTCCGGCTCGCTGGACGGCCATCTCGACGCGGCGGCCTTCAATCCGCTGACCACCGGCGGGCTGACCCGCGACGAACTGGCCAGCGCCGGGCAGAGCGTTGCGACCCTGGTGGTCGGGCAGAGCCTGGCCGCCGCCGCCGATGCGCTGACCGCCCGCAGCGGCGTGCCGGACCGCCGTTTCGGCCTGCTGCTGGGCCTGGAAGCGGTAGACGTCTGGCTGATGGCACTAAGCGAGATCAGCGGCAACCCGGTGCCGGAGCGCTGGCAGCGTCAGCGCCGGCAACTGCAGGACGCCATGCTCGACACCCATTTCATGCTCGGCGACGCACGCCTGGGCATCGCCGCCGACCCCGACCTGCTGCTCGGCTTCGACGGCCTGGCCCGCGGCATGGGCGCGCAGCTGGTGGCTGCGGTGGTGCCGGCACGCGCAGCGGCGCTGACCGACGCGCCGCTGGCGCGCATCCAGGTCGGCGACCTGGAGGACCTGCAGCAGGCCGCCCGCGACGGAGGCGCCCAATTGCTGCTCGGCAACAGCCATGCGCTGGCCAGCGCCCAGCGCCTGGGCATCCCGCTGCTGCGCGTGGGCTTCCCGCAGTACGACCTGCTGGGCGGCTTCCAGCGCTGCTGGAGTGGCTACCGGGCCAGTGCGCAGGCGTTGTTCGACCTGGCCAACCTGCTCACCGAACACCATCAGGGTATCGCGCCGTACCGCTCGGTCTATGCGCACAAGCCCGCCTCCGACCATTCGCAACGGAGCCACTGAGCCATGGCCAGTCCGATCCGACAACTGCAGGTACTCGACAGCGACAAGGACGGCACGCTGCTCAAGGTGGCCTTCGCCTCGTCCGACCGGCGCACGGTCGATCAGCATTTCGGCTCTTCACGGTCGTTCGTCTTCTATGGAATCGATCCGGAGCGCGTCGAGCTGCAATCGGTGGTGGAGTTCGGTGAGCTCGATCAGGACGGCAACGAAGACAAGCTGGCGGCCAAGCTCGAGCTGCTCAGCGGCTGCATCGCGGTGTACTGCCGCGCCTGCGGCGCCTCGGCGGTGCGCCAACTGCTGGCGATCGGCGTGCAGCCGGTCAAGGTCAGCGAGGCCGAAAGCATCGCAGGGTTGATCGAAACGCTGCAGGCCGAGCTGCGCGAAGGCCCTTCGGCCTGGCTGGCCAAAGCGATCCGGCGCACCCGCGGCGCGCCGGACCAGCAGCGCTTCGAGGCCATGGCCGGCGAAGCCTGGGACGAATAGAGCGATACCCGCACCTTTCCCAATTGAGGACAGCGTTATGTACGCAGTGGAAGAGCAGCAGGCGGTCGTCCGCGACGACGACCCCGCCCTGCAGGACCCGGTGATCAAGCAGATGGTCGTGCAATTGCGCGCCATGGACAGCTACGGCACCTATGACACCTGGAGCGACGCGCGGGTGCTCGACCCGCTGGTGCTGACCCGCGAGCGGCGCCGGGCGATTCCCATCGTCGGCGATCCGGACGAAATTACCCTGTCGCGGGTCAAGGCCTTCTACAACGCCCTGGCGCAGATGATCGAACGCGAGACCGGGCTGTTCGCGGTGCCGGTGATCAACATCACCCACGAAGGCTTCGGCCGTGCGCTGATCCTGGTCGGCAAGCTGGTGGCGCTGGACAAGACCCTGCGCGACGTCCACCGCTTTGGCTTCGAGTCGCTCGAGGCGCTGTCGCTCGAGGCGCAGAAGCTGCTCGGCAAGGCGAGCGCGCTGGTCGCCGAGCACCGTGCGGTCGCCGAGCTGTGACGGGGAGGGCGAATCGATGAGCGAAGAGGAACTCAAGGCGCTGAAGAAGGAAGTCAGCCAGAAGAAGCGCATCGCCACCGAATGGGCGTCGCAGATCCACGACCTGGTCGAGGACCGGCTGCTGATCGATTACCGGCAACTGCCGGAACTGGCGGCACAGGCGCACCAGGCCTGCCTCGACTGGGCCGAGGCCAACGCCCGGCTGGAAGCACCCATACAGAGTGGGCCCGAGCCCGCCGTATCCCTAACCGTAGGCTGCCGCCATGCCATTGGCGGGCAGGAGATGACAGATGGAAGCAGTGATAACCGGGCGTACCCGTGGTGGCAGCGAATGGGTGCCGCAGTTCGTCACCGCCGTCGATGCGCAGAAGTGCATTGGTTGCGGGCGTTGCTACAAGGTGTGTCCGCGCGACGTGTTCGAACTGGTGGAGCGCTCGGGCATGGTGGATGAGGATGATGATCTCTATGACGAGGACGACGAGATGATGGTGATGGCCATCGCCAACGGCCTCGACTGCATCGGCTGCAAGGCCTGTGCGGCGGTCTGCCCGAAACAATGCCATACCCATCAGGCCCTGGCCGGCTGAGGAGTTGCTGACATGCCAAGACCCGACCATCACATCTTCGTCTGCATGCAGCGCCGAGCCGAAGGGCACCCGCGCGGTTGCTGTGCGGCCAAGGGCGGCGAAGCCCTGCTCGATGCATTTTCCCAGGCACTGATCCGGCGCAACCTGACCGGGCGCATCGCGCTGACCAGTACGGGCTGCCTCGGCCCCTGCCAGGCCGGTGCCAATGTGCTGATCTACCCGGGCGCATTGATGTACAGCTGGGTGGAGCCGGCGGATATCGAGAGCATTCTCGCGCATCTGCTCGAGGGGGTGCCCTTCGCCGACAAGCTGACGCCCGCGGAGCTCTGGTGACGAATGGGTGAGGTGGTGCTGCTGGATGCCGGCCAGGCGTTCTTTTCCGACCGTACGCCGAGCGGGCTGCGCTACCTGCTGAACAGCGCACGCAACCTCGGGCATCCGGCGGCGATCGAAGCTCTGCTGCTGGAGGCCAGGCGGCGCTGGGCCGAGGAGCCGGATGCACACATCGGCCTGTACAAGTTCTATTTCCGCCAGGCCCGCTATGCCGAGGCGGAAGCGGCGGTGTGGGCCGCCCTGCGCAGCGCCGCCGGCCGCGCCGGCTTCAGCCGCAACTACCGCCGCCTGCACCCTGCCAGCGCCGACTGGCAGACGCACCGGGGCGCCGAACGGCTGTACCTGTTCAGCCTCAAGGCGCTGGGCGTGATCCGCCTGCGCCGTGGCAAGGTGGACAATGCACGGCGGGTGCTGGAGAAGCTGCTGGAGTTGGATCCGGGCGATGAAATCGGCGGCGAGGCGTTCCTGCAGATCGCCCGTGCCTTTGAAGAGGAACGCTGATGGAGCTTTCGTTCGAAGCGCGCCTGCTCGATCTGTCGCGCCAGATTCAGTGGTGTTGAAGGGGGTCGAGCCTGCCCTGGCTCGGAGATTGGCGGCGCTTCGGCGTGTCTGTTCGCCGGGCCCGTGGAATACGCCTTGCCAGCGTTCGACAAATGATGGCGCCACAGGCGCGGGCATTTCGCAGCTCCGGTGGACTTCAGCCCACCAGTGAAGCCCACCCTTGAATATCAGGTTCGGTGATGGCGAAGTGTTGCCGGATGCTTCTCTCGTTGGGCGTCGCTGCGCTCGACCCAACCTGCGACGGTTGCCGTGTGAAGAGGCTGTGCAGGCTGGGCTTTCGGTCACCGCCGCATATCAGGCGCGCAACAGCGCCTTGGCCATCTTCGGCGACAGCTGGGCTTCGCTGAATTGCGGTTCGTTCGGTGGGTAGAGCAGGTCCTCGATGATGCGGTAGCCATGTTCCTTGCCGAGGGCGATCACGTCGCGGACCTTTTCGCAGGCTTTGAGCTTTTCGCCAAGGACCGGGTCGCTCATGGCTTGGCTCGAGAAGGCTTGGATTTCCTTGATGGACATAGGGTTCTCTCTATTGCTGTGGCTATAGCCAGCTTCGAATGGCTGGCGAGGCATGCCATAGCAACATCGATGCCTAAGATTATTTATTTAATATCAACAAGTTATTGGCATTTCGCCGGCTTTTCGATTGTCGTGTTGGCGACAATCGAACAATCCTCGGTTCAACCCAGCAGGGCCACGGCCTTGATCTGTGCCCACACCGGCAGGCCGGGGACGATACCGAGCTGGTCGACCGAGCGGCGGGTGATGCGCGCCAGGATCGGCGTCCCTCCGGCATCCAGGCGCACCAGCATGTGCGCCGGGGTGTCCGCCGCGGCCAGTGCCTCGACTCGCGCCGGCAGCAGGTTGGTGATGCTGCTGCCTTCGGCACGCTCCAGCGCCAGGCTGACGTCGCGGGCATGAACGCGGAAACGCAGGCGCTGGCCGATGGCCTCCGGTCGCTGCGCCACCAGCACCTCACCGCCCGGGAAGGCCAGGCGCGTCAGGTGGTAGCTATCATCGTGCCCGGCCACCTGCGATTCGACGACCACGCCGGCGTCGTCGTCCAGGGCGGTGGGCAGGTCCAGCCGTGCGAGGGTTTCGCGCATGCCACCCGCGGCGACTACCCGGCCCTGGTCGAGCAGTACCACGTGGTCGGCCAGGCGGGCCACTTCGTCCGGCGAGTGGCTGACATAGAGCACCGGGATGTCCAGCTCGTCGTGCAGGCGTTCGAGGTAGGGCAGGATTTCGTTCTTGCGCTTGAGGTCCAGCGCTGCCAGGGGTTCGTCCATCAACAGCAGCCGCGGGCTGGTGAGCAGCGCGCGGGCGATGCCGACACGCTGACGCTCACCGCCGGAGAGCCTGTCCGGCATGCGCTCGAGCAGATGGCCGATGCCAAGGAGTTCGATCGCCTGGTCCCAGGCCACACGCCTTTCGGCAGCTACCACGCGCTTCAGGCCGAACTCGAGGTTTCTTCGTACCGAGAGGTGCGCAAACAGATTGGCTTCCTGGAACACGTAGCCCAGGGCGCGTCGATGGGGCGGCACGAATAGCCCACGGGCGCTGTTCTGCCAGCACTCGCCGTTGACCTCCAGCCGGCCATGCCCGGCACGCTCCAGGCCGGCGACGCAACGCAGGCAGGTGGTCTTGCCGGAGCCGGAATGGCCGAACAACGCCGTGACGCCGCGCCCCGGCAGGCGCAGGTCGACATCCAGCCTGAACCCGGCATAGTCCAGGCGGAAGCTTGCCAGGATCTGGTTGTCCGCTGCGGCTTCGCTCATCCGCGCCACCCCTGCTTGAAGCGGCTGCTGTACAGCACCAGCAGCACGATGAAGGAAAACAGCAGCATACCGCCGGCCAGCCAGTGGGCCTGGGCATACTCCATGGCTTCGACGTGGTCGTATATCTGCACCGACACCACGCGGGTCTTCTCCGGAATGTTGCCGCCAATCATCAGCACCACGCCGAACTCGCCGACGGTATGGGCGAAGCCGAGGATGCTGGCGGTGACGAACCCCGGCCGTGCCAGCGGCAGTACGACACTTAAGAAACAGTCCCAGGGGCTGGCGCGCAGGGTCGCGGCAGCTTCCAGCGGGCGCTCGCCGATGGCTTCGAAGGCGTTCTGCAGGGGCTGAACGACGAAGGGCATGGAATAGAGCACCGAGCCCACCACCAGGCCGGCGAAGGTGAATGGCAACAGGCCCAGGCCCAGGTTCTGGGTCAGTTGCCCGAGCAGGCCGTTCGGCCCCATGGCGACCAGCAGATAGAAGCCCAGAACGGTCGGCGGCAGCACCAGCGGCAGCGCCACCACCGCGCCGATGGGGCCCTTGAGCGGCGAGCGGGTACGCGCGAGCCACCACGCCAGCGGTGTGCCGAGCAGCAACAGCAGCACGGTGGTGATGCTGGCCAGCTTGAAGGTCAGCCAGATCGCCGCGAGGTCGACGCTGTCGAGCATCATCGCCCCTTCACTCCACGTCGTAGCCGTAGCTGCGGATCAGCGCAACGGCGCGTTCGCTCTTGAGGTAGTCGAGCAGGGCCCGTGCTGCCGGATTGCCCTCGCCGTGGCGGAGCAGCAGGGCGTCCTGGCGAATCGGCGCGTGATGGTCGGCCGGCACTATCCAGGCCGAGCCGCTGGCGATGCGCCCGCCCTCGGTCACTTGCGACAGCGCGACGAAACCGAGCTCGGCGTTGCCGGTGGCGGCGAACTGATGGGCCTGGGCAATGTTCTCGCCCTGCACGAAGCGCGGCTGCAGCTTCTCGCGCAGACCCAGATGCTCCAGCGTAGCGAGCGCAGCGGCACCATAGGGGGCGGTCTTCGGATTGGCCAGGGCGAGGTGGCGGAAGTCGCCGTCGGCCAGGATGCGGCCCTGCGGGTCGACGTAGCCCTCGCGCGCCGACCACAGCACCAGGCTGCCGATGGCATAGGTGAAGCGACTGCCGGGCACACCGAGCCCTTCGGCCTCGATGCGCGCCGGCGTGCTGTCGTCGGCCGCGAGCAGGACCTCGAAGGGGGCGCCGTTGTTGATCTGCGCATAGAACTTGCCGGTGGCTCCGAACGCCAGCAGCGCCCGGTGGCCGGTGTCGCGGGCGAAGGCCTCGGCGATCTTCTGCATCGGCGCGGTGAAATTGGCCGCTACGGCCACCTGCACCTCATCGGCGATGGCGGTCAGCGGCAGGCAGAAAAGCAGGGTGGTGCAGAAACGGCGAACGACATGCATGTCGGCTCTCCTTCAATCGACGGCGATGATGACGTGGGAGGCCTTGATCAGCGCGGTGCAGGGCTGTCCCAGGGCTAGGCCGAGTTCCTCGGCGCTTTCGTTGGTAATGACCGCGCTGAGGGTGCGGCTGCCTGGCAACAGAAGCTTGACCTCGCAGTTCACCGCCCCCGGCATCAGGGCGCTGATGGTGCCGGTCAGGCGATTGCGAGCGCTGATCTTCACGTCCGGGTCGGGCGAGAGCAGCACGAAGCTGGCCTTGATCAGGGCCATGGCGATCTTGCCCGCTGCCAGCTGCAGTTCGTCGATGCTGTCATTGGTCAGGGTGGCGCTGATCTCCAGGCCCGAGCCGATGTCCAGGCTCAGGCTGCCGTTGACGGCGCCTCGGCTGACGGAGGTAATGCGGCCACGGAACTGGTTGCGTGCGCTGGTCTTCATGGCGATGGCCCTGAGCAGTCGGTCGATGTCGTCGAAGCCTTCGATACCTTCGGCGACCTGGGCGAGGAAACGCTCGTACTCGGCCTGCATGCGCCGCCAGACATGCAGCATTTCCCGGCCGAAGTCGGTCAGCCGCGTGCCGCCGCCCTGGGCTCCGCCCGCGGAGCAGATCACCAGTGGCCGTTCGGACAGATTGTTCATGGCGTCCACCGCATCCCAGGCGGCCTTGTAGCTCAGCTTGATCGCCTTGGCAGCGCGGCTGATGGAGCCAGTGGCCTCGATCTGCTCCAGCAGGTCGATCCGCTTGCCGCCCAGGTAGCCCTTCTCGCCACGGTTGAACCAGAGCTGGCCGTCGATGCGCAGGGGTCGATCCGCTTCATTCATGTCGTTTCCTCGGGCGCCTGTTGTGGCCACTGGCGAGCAAGAAAGCATCCAGCCGTGGATTTTCTCGCAAATCCATATTTATCAAGCCGTTAAGGAATCAGTCAGCGCTCTGCGGGCTGTCGGGCAGGCGACATTGTGTAGTGCGCTATATCGTTTTGTATATAGCGCTACAGCGGCATTCGGCCAGCTGGGCGAAGCGCGGCATGCGCTGTCGCAAAGCCGACATTGCGTTCCATGCGTACCGTTCACGACAGCCGGAGGGTTCCGTGACGTTTATTTATGTCATTGAAATTAAAGGACTTTCATTGCGGATAAGGGTGGGCATGGGGGTTGCAGAAGGACTTGTGCCGGGTGGCCAGGGCGCCGCCACAGCCGAGGAGACACGCCGATGATTACCCTGACTGAAAGTGCCAAGAGTGCGATTAACCGCTTCATCAGCAACGCCGAGAGGCCCACCGCGGGCTTGCGCATCCGCGTCGAGGGCGGCGGCTGTGCGGGGTTGAAGTACAGCCTGAAGCTGGAAGAGCAAGGTCTCGACGGGGACCAGCGGGTCGACTGCGGCACCTTCACCGTGCTGCTCGACGACGCCAGCGCGCCGTTGCTCGACGGTGTGACCATGGACTTCGTCGACAGCATGGAAGGCAGCGGCTTCACCTTCGCCAATCCGAATGCCAGCAGCGGTTGCAACTGCGGCAAGTCCTTCGCCTGCTAGCGTCCGCTCGAGTTCCGAGCAGGCGCCGGCCACTCGAGGCGGCCGGCCAAGACCGGCCGCCCAGTATCCACCGGGAGATCAGCCGTCATGTGGGATTATTCGGAAAAGGTCAAAGAGCACTTCTACAACCCGAAGAACGCCGGCGCCGTGGCCGAGGCCAATGCCGTCGGCGACGTCGGCTCGCTGAGTTGCGGCGATGCCCTGCGGCTGTCGCTGAAGGTCGACCCTGACACCGACGTGATTCTCGACGCCGGCTTCCAGACCTTCGGCTGCGGTTCGGCGATCGCATCAAGCTCGGCGCTGACCGAGATGATCAAGGGATTGACCGTCGACCAGGCACTGAAGATCAGCAACCAGGACATCGCCGATTTTCTCGACGGCCTGCCGCCGGAGAAGATGCATTGTTCGGTGATGGGCCGCGAGGCTCTGCAGGCGGCGGTGGCCAACTACCGCGGCGAGACGCTCGAGGATGACCACGAAGAAGGCGCGCTGGTGTGCAAGTGCTTCGCCATCGACGAGGTGATGGTGCGCGAGACGATCCGCGCCAACCACCTCACCAGTGTCGAGGACGTGACCAACTACACCAAGGCCGGCGGTGGCTGCTCGTCCTGCCATGAAGGCATCGAGCGCCTGCTCGTCGAGGAACTGGCTGCCCGTGGCGAAATCTTCGTGCCGGCCGGCACCGGCGCCAGGGCGGCGAAGAACAAGGCCAAGGCGCCGTTGGTGACCCTGGAGGCCCCGCAGGCGGCGCCCGCCGCGCCGCGCATGACCACCTTGCAGCGCATTCGCCGTATCGAAGCGGTGCTCGAGTCGATCCGCCCGATGCTGCAGCGCGACCACGGCGATGTCGAGTTGCTGGATGTCGAAGGCAGGAACATCTACGTCAAGCTGACCGGCGCCTGCACCGGTTGCCAGATGGCCAGCATGACGCTGTCCGGTATCCAGCAGCGGCTGATCGAGGACCTCGGCGAATTCGTCAAGGTGGTCCCGGTCGGTTCGGCGGCTCACAGCCAGATGGCGGAGGTGTGAGATGAGCGGCATTTATCTCGACAACAACGCGACCACCCGCGTCGATGAAGAAGTGGTGCAGGCCATGCTGCCGTTCTTCACCGAACAGTTCGGCAACCCGTCGTCGATGCACAGCTTCGGCAACCAGGTCGGCATGGCGCTGAAGAAGGCGCGCCAGAGCGTCCAGCGGCTGATCGGCGCCGAGCACGACTCGGAGATCGTATTCACCTCCTGTGGCACCGAGGCGGACTCCACCGCGATTCTCTCGGCGCTCAAGGCCCAGCCTGAGCGCAAGACCCTCATTACCACGGTGATCGAGCATCCGGCGATCCTCAGCCTGTGCGATTACCTGGCCGAGGACGGCTACACCGTGCACAGGCTCAAGGTGGATAAGAAGGGCCGCCTGGACCTGGCGGAGTACGCCGCGCTGCTCGACGACGACGTCGCCATCGTCTCGGTGATGTGGGCCAACAACGAGACCGGCACGCTGTTCCCGGTTGAGCGGATGGCGCAGATGGCCGACGATGCCGGGATCATGTTCCACACCGATGCCGTGCAGGCGGTCGGCAAGGTGCCGATGAACCTGAAGGACAGCGCCATCCACATGCTCTCGCTGTCCGGGCACAAGCTGCATGCGCCCAAGGGCGTCGGCGTGCTCTACCTGCGCCGCGGCACGCGCTTCCGGCCGCTGCTGCGCGGCGGCCACCAGGAGCGCGGGCGGCGCGCCGGCACCGAGAACGCGGCATCGATCGTCGGCCTGGGCGTGGCGGCCGAGCGTGCACTGGCCTTCATGGCGCATGAGAACAGCGAAGTCAGGCGCCTGCGCGACAGGCTCGAGGCCGGCATCCTCGCCGCGGTGCCGTATGCCTTCGTCACCGGCGACCCGGACAATCGCTTGCCGAACACCGCCAACATCGCCTTCGAGTACATCGAAGGCGAGGCCATCCTGCTGCTGCTGAACAAGGTCGGCATCGCCGCCTCCAGCGGTTCGGCCTGCACCTCCGGTTCGTTGGAACCTTCCCATGTGATGCGCGCGATGGACATTCCCTACACGGCGGCCCATGGCAGCGTGCGCTTTTCGCTGTCGCGCTACACCACCGAGGAACAGATCGACTACGTGATCCGTGAGGTGCCGCCGATCATCGCCCAGCTGCGCAAGCTGTCGCCCTACTGGAGCGGCAACGGTCCGGTCGAGGAAGTGGGCGATTCGTTCGCACCGGTTTACGCCTGATTGCCGCGCGGCCATGGCCGAGGAGGTTCCGCATGTCCATCGTGATCGACGACACCACCCTGCGTGACGGCGAACAGAGCGCCGGGGTCGCTTTCAGCGCCGAGGAGAAGATCGCCATCGCCCGCGCTCTGGCGCAACTCGGCGTGCCGGAGCTGGAAATCGGCATCCCGAGCATGGGCGAGGAGGAGTGCGAGGTGATGCGTGCCATCGCCGGCCTCGCCCTGCCGGTACGGCTGCTGGCCTGGTGCCGGCTGTGCGACACGGACCTGCTGGCTGCCTGTGGCACGGGCGTGGACATGGTCGACCTGGCACTGCCGGTCTCGGACCTGATGCTCCAGCACAAGCTCGGTCGTGACCGTGACTGGGCATTGCGCGAGGTGGCGCGGCTGGTAGGCGCGGCGCGCGACGCCGGGCTGGAGGTGTGCCTGGGCTGCGAGGATGCCTCGCGCGCCGACGCGGAATTCATCGTCCGCGTCGCGGAAGTCGCCCAGACCGTCGGTGCACGGCGGTTGCGCTTCGCCGACACGGTGGGCGTGATGGAACCGTTCGGCACTTACGAGCGCTTTCGCTTCTTGTCCGAGCGCCTGGACTTGGAACTGGAGATGCACGCCCACGACGACTTCGGCCTGGCCACGGCCAACACCCTGGCGGCAGTCAGGGGGGGCGCCACGCACATCAATACCACGGTCAATGGCCTGGGCGAGCGGGCTGGCAACGCCGCGCTGGAGGAGTGCGCGCTGGCGCTCAAGCACCTGCATGGCATCGATTGCGGCATCGACGTGCGTGGCATTCCTTCGATCTCGGCGTTGGTGGCGCAGGCCTCCGGGCGCCAGGTGGCCTGGCAGAAAAGCGTGGTCGGCGCCGGGGTGTTCACCCACGAGGCGGGCATCCACGTCGATGGGCTGCTCAAGCACCGGCGCAACTACGAAGGGCTCGATCCCGACGAACTCGGGCGCAGCCACAGCCTGGTGCTGGGCAAGCACTCCGGCGCGCACATGGTCGAGCTGAGTTACCGCGAACTGGGCATCGAGCTGCAGCAGTGGCAGAGCCGGGCGCTGCTGGGCTGTATCCGGCGATTCTCCACGCAGACCAAGCGCAGCCCGCAGAGCAGCGACCTGCGGGGCTTCTACCAGCAGCTGTGCGAACAGGGCCTGGCCCTGGCCGGAGGTGCGGCATGAGCCTGTACCGCGAATGCCGCGACGACGTGCGCTGCGTGTTCCAGCGCGATCCTGCCGCACGTTCCACGCTGGAGGTGCTGACCACCTATCCGGGGGTGCACGCGATCATCCTCTATCGCCTCGCGCATCGCCTCTGGTGTCGCGAATGGCGCTATGCGGCGCGTCTGCTGGGGTTTTTCGGAAGATTGCTGAGCAACGTCGATATCCACCCCGGCGCCCGCATCGGCGCGCGTTTGTTCATCGACCATGGTGCCGGCGTGGTGATCGGCGAGACTGCCGAGATCGGCGACGACGTCACCCTTTATCACGGCGTGACTCTGGGCGGTACCAGCTGGCGCAAGGGCAAGCGTCACCCGACCCTGGGCGACGGTGTGCTGGTCGGTGCCGGGGCGAAGATTCTCGGGCCGATCAGCATCGGCGCCAATGCCCGGGTGGGCGCCAACTCGGTGGTGGTGCAGGACGTGCCGGACGGCTGCACGGTGGTCGGTATCCCGGGCAAAGTGGTGCGCCTGCGCGAGGCCGGCCAGCGCAATGCGCATGGCGTCGATCTCGATCATCACCTGATCCCCGACCCGGTGGGCAAGGCCATCGCCTGCCTGCTGGAGCGCCTCGACAGCCTGGAGAAGCTGGTGGAGCAGGGCGGTCTGGTCGCTGCCGGCAGCCAGCAGCGGCGCTACCAGAGCTGCCAGCCGGACAACAGCCTGTGTGAAAACGATTGTCCGGCCGTGGCCGGTCAGTGACGGAGCGCGCCATGGACCTGCAGGATTTCGGCGGCACCGGCCTGTATTTCGACGAGCCGCGCCCGCCGCGCGTCGCGGTACTGCTGGACGCAGCGTCCGCGCAGTACGCCACCGGCACGGCGGAGCAGCCGCTGTTGGCCGCACAAGCGCTGGCACCGGGCGATCTCAGCGTGCTGGTCGGGCTCTACCGGTTCTATTTCTACCAGCATCGCCATGCCGATGCCCTGCGCATCGCCGAGCAGGTACTGGAAGTGGTCGCGCCCCGTCTGGGGCTGCCCACGGCCTGGGGCGAACTCGATGCCGATTGCCTGGCGTGCGTGCCGCCCGAGGCCATCGGCCTGTTGCGTTTTCATCTACTGGCGCTCAAGGGCGCCGGCTACCTGAGCTTGCGCCTGGGCCTGTTCGGCCAGGGCAAGGCGATGCTGAGCAAGGTCGCCGAGCTCGATGCGGACAACCGCCTTGGCGCGCATCTGCTGCTCGAGGTACTGGCAGCCAACAGTGCCGCCATTTTCACCTTTCCCCCTGCCGCCACCGTGGAGACACGCCCATGAACGAACAAACCGCCGACATGACGCTGGACGAGGCGCTGCAAGAGCTGGTGTCCGCCGAGGACTTCCTGAGCTTCTTCGGCGTGCCCTTCGTGCCGTCGGTAGTACAGGTCAACCGCCTGCACATCATGCAGCGCTATCACGACTACCTGTGCCAGGCCGGTGACATCGAGCACCTGACGGACGAGGTGCGGCATACGGTCTATCGCCAGTTGCTGGGCCGTGCCTACGAGGACTTCGTCGTCTCCGACGCGCAGACCGAAAAGGTCTTCAAGGTCTTCCACATGCACGAACCGCAGACGACCTTCGTGCCCATCGATCAACTGCTGGGCTGAACGCGTGGGAGAGCTTTTTCCCACCGACTGCGGACCGCTACCGAACGCCCTCTGCTGCGTTCGAGTTTTTTTCAAGCTCTGACCGGCAGGAGGTGAGCGCCATGAGTCTGCCGCTCTACGAATATGGCCAGGCCGTAAGGCTGATCCGCAACGTGCGCAACGACGGCACCTACCCCGGCAAGGATACCGGCGCCCTGCTGATGCGCCGCGGCGCGGTGGGCTGCGTCTATGACGTCGGCACCTACCTGCAGGATCAGTTGATCTATCGCGTGCATTTTCTCGATCAGGGCCGCACGGTGGGCTGTCGCGAGGAGGAGCTGATTCCCGCATCGGATCCATGGATAGCCAACCTGTTCGAGTTCCGCGACCAGGTGATCGCCAGCCGCAGCCTTGCCGTGCGCGGCGAGGTGGTGGTGGAGCAGGGGCGCGCCGGCAGCATCGAGAAGGTGCTGCGCGACCTGCCTGGAGGCATCCAGTACCACGTGTATTTCGGCGACGGCAGGGTGTTGCAGGTGCCCGAGGAGAGCCTGGCCTGGGCCGACGCGCAAACGGGAGGCGAGCATGAGCATTGATCCCGTCGCCAACGGCGCCCGCTACCAGTTGCTGAAGATCGCCCACGAGCGCTTCGGTTGTGCCCCGGCCGCCCTCAGCACGCCGCAGCGCGAGCAGGCCGAGCGCATCGTCGGTCGCCAGTTGCAGCTGGAGGATGCCGTGCTGCACAGCGCCGAGGCCAGCGGCGTGGTGATCCCGGACGAGCAGGTCGACGAAGCCTGGGCGCAGATCGCCGCCCGCTACGAAGACCCGCTCGCGCTGCGCAATGCGCTGCTCGACAGCGGCCTGGACGAAGCCGGGCTGCGCCAGCTGCTGGCCCGCGAGCTCAAGGTCGAGACGGTACTGCAGCGGGTCTGCGCCGGGCTGCCGGAAATCACCGACACGGATGTCAGCCTGTACTACTTCAATCATCCGGAGCGTTTCATACGGCCCGCCACGCGGCTGGCGCGGCACATCCTGATCACCATCAACGAGGATTTTCCGGAGAACAGCCGGGCCTGCGCCTGGAGCCGCATCAACCTGATCGCCGAGCGCCTGCGGCGCAAGCCGCAGCGTTTCGCCGAACAGGCGCTGAAGCATTCCGAATGCCCCTCGGCCATGGAGGGTGGAAGCCTCGGCCTGGTGCGCCCCGGCGTGCTCTATCCGCAGATCGAAGCCTGCCTGTTCGTCCTGCGTGAAGGCGAGATCGGGCCGGTGGTGGAGACGCCGATGGGCTTTCACCTGGTGCTCTGCGAGGCGATCCATCCGGCCGGCCCGCTGACGTTGCAGGAGGTGCTGCCGCAACTGCGCGAGAAGCTCCGGGCCCGTCAATACGAGCGGCACCAGCGAGCATGGCTGGCTAGCTTGCTGCTGTCCGCCCCGACCTCAGTGGAGATGCTGACTCATGACTGATAGCGACAAGCCCTGCTGTTCGTTCTGTGGCGCGGAGAAATCGCCGTCGGTCCCCCTGATCGCGGGTAACGAAGGGCGCATCTGCGAAGCGTGCGTCAAGCTCGCCCATCAGGTGGTGACGAGCTGGGGACAGCGGCGCAAGGCCCAGCAACTGGCTCCGCAGCTGCTCACCCCGGCGGCCTGCATGCAGCACCTGGACGAGTCGGTGATCGGCCAGGAGGCGGCCAAGCAAACCCTGGCAGTGGCGGTCTACAACCATTACCTGCGCCTGCTCAACTGCACCCGCGAGCCGGTCTGCCAGTTGGGCGGGGCGGTCGAGCTGGAGAAATCCAACATCCTCATGGCCGGCCCGTCCGGCACCGGCAAGACGCTGCTGGTGCGCACCCTGGCGCGCATCCTCGGCGTGCCCTTCGCCTCGGCCGATGCCACCACGCTGACCCAGGCCGGCTATGTCGGGGATGATGTCGACAGCATCATCGCCCGCTTGCTGGATGCCGCTGGCGGTGACGTACAGAGGGCGCAGTGGGGCATCGTTTATATCGACGAGGTGGACAAGCTGGCGCGGCGTGGCGGGGGCGGCACGGCGGTGCGCGACATTTCCGGCGAAGGTGTACAGCAGGCATTGCTCAAGCTGGTCGAGGGCAGCGAGGTGCGCATCGGCAAGGGCAGCCGGCGCGGCGAACAGGGCGAGGAGCAGGTGGTGGACACCCGCAATATCCTGTTCATCGCCGGAGGTGCCTTTCCGGGCCTGGAAACCCTGGTCGGCAGCCGCGTGCATCCGCGCAGCAGCGCGATCGGCTTCCATGTGCGGCCGCAGCAGCAGACGCCTTCGATCAACGAGCTGCTGGCGGCGTTGCTGCCGGATGATCTCCACGAGTTCGGGCTGATCCCCGAATTCATCGGCCGTTTCCCGATCATCACCTTTCTCCGTGAGCTGGATCACGCCACGCTGCTGCGCATTCTCAGCGAGCCGCGCAATGCGCTGGTCAAGCAATACCGGCAGTTGTTCGCCTACCAGGGCGTGAAGCTGGAGTTCAGCCCGGCGGCGCTCAGCCATATCGCCGACCTGGCGCTGCTACGCGGCACCGGTGCGCGCGGCCTGCGCGCAGTGATGGAAGGTGCGCTGCAGCGCACCATGTTCGAGATGCCGGCGCAGCCGCAGCTGCGCAGTTGCCTGCTCGATCTGGATGAGGGCGCTTGCGAACTGGTGGTGCTCAGGCAGTTCGACGAGCACGCCGAGGCGCAACCTGCTGACATCCGAGTGGCCGCGCCGTCCGCTCAGCGTGCCCAGCTGGTGGTGGATGGCTAGGGTCTGCTGACAGACCTAGGCTCTGTACGAAAATTGCCTGCGCTCGACGACTTTTCGTACAGAACCTAGTGTCGCAATGCCGACAGCGACAAGCTGCCCTCGGCGGCCGGCTTGTGCGGTTTGCGACAGGAAGGCTCTATAAAAACGCTTTATTTTCAATTGCTTAAAAGAGAAATGCGGCTGGCGTGCTTCCTGCTATGAAATTTTTGCCGAGCGGGCGCGGACCCGGCGAGGTGCACATTCATCCAACAGCATGAGGTGGCGTGATGGCCAGGATCGGACTTTTCTTCGGCAGCAACACGGGTAAGACGCGCAAGATCGCCAAGATGATCAAGAAGCGCTTCGACGACGACATCCTGGCCGATCCGCTTAACGTCAATCGCACGACCCCGGAAGATTTTGCTGCCTTTTCCCACCTGATTCTCGGCACGCCGACTCTGGGCGAGGGATTGCTGCCAGGGTTGAGCGCAGACTGTGAGAACGAAAGCTGGGAGGAGTTCCTGCCGCAGATCGAAGGGCTGGATTTCACCGGCAAGACCGTGGCCATCTTCGGCCTTGGCGATCAGGTCGGCTATGCCGACGAGTTCCTCGATGCCATGGGCGAACTGCACGAGTTCTTTCGCGAGCGTGGCGCCACCCTGGTAGGGGAGTGGCCGACCACCGGCTACGAGTTCACCCACTCCGAAGCGGTGCAGGAGGGCCGGTTCGTCGGTCTGGCGTTGGACCTGGACAACCAGAGCAATCTGACCGAAGAGCGACTGGACGTCTGGCTGCGGCAGATCGCGCCTGCATTCGACCTGCCGCTGTGACCTTGCGTCGGGCTTCGCTGTGCTCAGTGAAGCCCAACTCAAATGAAGTGTTGCCCAACGTTTCACGGACTCGCAGCAGTCGTTGCCCGGCGCTCGCTGGCGGAGTAGCGTGACTGCAAACCGAGGACGGAGAATCGACATGAAGGTTTGCACGCTCATAGCCCTGCTGGCGCTTGCATTGCCGGCAGCGCAGGCATCGGCCAGCGAATGCCCGGCGCTGCTGCAGCATGAATTGCCCAAGCTGCGCTCCAAGGAAACCGTCGATCTGTGCAGCCAGTTCCAGGGCAAGGCCCTGATGGTGGTCAATACCGCCAGCCATTGCGGCTTCACCGGGCAGTTCAAGGGGCTCGAAGCACTCTATCAGCGTTACAAGAACGACGGCCTGGAGGTGCTCGGCGTGCCCTCGGATGACTTCTTCCAGGAGGCCGATGACGAGGCCGAGACGGCCGAGGTCTGCTACGTGAATTACGGTGTGACCTTCACCATGACCCAGACCCAGCCAGTGCGTGGCGGTGATGCTACTCCGCTGTTCCGCCAGTTGGCCGAGCAGGCCGGGCAGGCGCCGCGCTGGAATTTCTACAAGTACGTGGTGGATCGCGAAGGGCGCGTCGTCGCGCATTTTTCCAGCAAGGTGAAGCCGGACGATCCGCGCGTGATCGCTGCGGTAGAGAAGGCGTTGCAAAGGTAGAACGAAAAAGCCCCGGAGAACCGGGGCTTTTTCGTTCTTTCGCTACGTCAGAAGCGGTAGCTCAGAGCAGCGCCAAAGCCGTGGGCGCTGTTTTCGTAGGTGGCGTTGTAAAGGCCGCGGGTATTGGACTGACGGCGGACCTTCGTATCGTCTTCCCAGAGATAGGAGTAGGCCAGATCGACGGTAACGTCGTCGGTAGGGTTCCAGGCCAGGCCGAAGCTGACGGCAGTCCGATCTCCAGTAGGAATGCGCGGCGAGCGGTGCACGTTGTTGGTCGGGCTTTGATCAAAAGCTAAGCCGCTACGAAGCGTCCAAGTGCGGTTCAGCTTATAGGCCGCGCCGAGGGCGTAGGACCATGTGTCGTGCCAATCTTGCTCTTCGACGATGGTTTGGACGGAGGTTGGGAGCATAGCCGACATGCCGTCGTTCTCGATGACGATGGCCTCGAAGCGGCTCCAGCGTGTCCACATGGCACCGGCGTACAGCGTCCAGTCATCGTTCAGTTCGTGGGTGAGGGACACGTCCACGGACTCGGGTGTGGTCAGGTCGAGTGAGGCATCGTACTTGCCCACGAAAGGCTCGAAGCCTGTGCCTGAGAGCTGGGTGTCGCCTTCCAGCTCGAACTCGACTTTAGAGTGGTAGGCGACGCCCATGCGGGTCTCAGGAGTTATTTCGTAAAGCACGCCGGCGTTGAAGCCCATCGCCGTGTCGTCGCCCTTGACCTTGACTCGGCCGCCGTTAAGTGTCGCGCTCTGCAGTTCGCCATCGATGCGGTTGAACGTAGGGCCGAAGCCGATCGACAACTTGTCATTGAATCGATAGCTGACGGTGGGCTGCACCGTGATCACACGAACTTCACTGTAGTCACCGAAAAAGCGGCCTTGGAAGCCGTTTTCATAATCCGTGATCATGCCGAACGGCACATATACACCTACGCCAGCGGCCCACTTATCATCGATCGGTTTGACGTAGTAACCCATTGGCACTGCAGTGAACGGGACCATATCGCCATCGTTACTGCCCGTCGGGACCGGAGCACTGTTGGCATCCTCGATATCCGTCTTCGCATGAATCGCCGCCATACCGAAGCTGACTTCCTCACGCTTCAGGCGGGACATGCCGGCCGGGTTGCCGAACAGGGTGGTGGCATCGTCGGCGGAAGATGAGCGACCTGCGAAGGAGGTGCCCATGCCGCTGATGCTTTGCTCGTTGAGGGCGAAACCGGCGGCCATGACCTGGCTGGACAAGGCGCCTACGGCTACCGCAAGCGCGGTCTTCAACCATGTTGTTTTCATTGTTCTACTACTCCGGGATAAAAGCGGGTCGGAACCTAGCAACTTTCTCGGACAGGTAGCAAGACAATGAATTGCAATTTTTCGTAAAGATGACGACTAACGGTTGTGAAAACAAATGTAACTTCGGTGAAACCGACGCGACCCATTGTGACTGGACGGCCACGCTGCGCACGTCGCGCAGCGGGTCGCCTGGCCAGTCAGGCGCGCGGTCGCTGCGGGTCGGTGATCCACTCGCTCCATGAGCCCGGATACAGCGCCGCCAGCGGGTAGCCGGCCAGGCACAGCGCAAACAGATTGTGGCAGGCAGTGACGCCGGAGCCGCAATAGGCCACTGCGCTTTGCGGCGGCTTGTCGCCGAGCAGGCGAGCGAACCTGCTGCGTAGCTGTTCAGGGCAGAGGAAGCGCCCGTCGCCGTCCAGGTTTTCGCTGAACGGTGTGCAGGTCGCGCCGGGAATGTGCCCGCCGACTGGGTCGATGGGTTCTACCTCGCCAAGGAAGCGGGGCAGGGCCCGGGCGTCGAGCAGTGTCAACTGCGGACTTTCCAGGCGCTGCTGCAGGGAGGCGGCGTCAACGATCATGCTGCTGTCGGCGTGGCCGGAAAATTCGCCCGGCTCGCTCGTGGCTGGCAGGTCGTCCATTGGGAGTCCAGCCTCCCGCCAGGCTTTCAGGCCACCATCGAGCAAGTGGATACCCTCGCGTTTGCCGAGCCACAACAACAGCCACCACGCTCGTGCGGCGAATGCGCCAGGGCCGTCGTCATAAAGTACGATTTCGCTGTGCGCATTCACTCCCAAGCGGCGCAAGCGGCTCAGCAACTGTTCCGGTTCCGGCAACGGATGCCGGCCGGTCACGCCGGGCGTCACCGGGCCGGACAGGTCCTTCTCCAGATCGGCGAAACGGGCGCCAGGGATGTGCGATTGCCGGTGGCTGCGCTCGCCGTAGGTGGGGTCCTCCAGTGCGAACCGGCAATCCAGGATCAGCAGTTCAGGGTCATTCAGACGCTGGGCAAGCTGCGTGGCAGTGATGAGTTGGGCGAGAGGCATCGGGCGACTCCTGAGCGAATGTTGCTGAACACTACCAGCGCGCGCGCCTGCCATGAATGCCCCGGCCGGTCGGGTGCCCGATATATACTGCACGCCTCGTTCGGCCGCGCGCCGGTCGTCAGCCGAAAAGGAGGGCCGTGTGGCCATCGAAACTCAATGGGTCCTGGATGATGAGCATCTGGCCCGCCTGTGCGCCGAATGGCGCCAGCTGCCTTATGTGGCAGTGGATACCGAATTCATGAGGGTCGATACCTTCTATCCCATCGCCGGGCTGGTGCAGGTCGGGGACGGCCGGCGCGCCTATCTGATCGACCCGCTGGCGGTGCGCAACTGGACAGCGTTCGCCGGTGTGCTGCAAGACCCTGCGGTGGTGAAGGTGCTGCATGCCTGCAGCGAGGATCTGGAGGTGCTGCTGCGCCTGACCGGCAGTCTTCCGCAACCGTTGTTCGATACCCAACTGGCGGCCGGTTACCTGAATATCGGTTTCTCCATGGGGTATTCACGGCTGGTCCAGGCCGTGCTCGGCATCGAATTGCCCAAGGGCGAGACGCGCTCGGACTGGCTGCAGCGACCTTTGAGCGAGATGCAGGTGCGCTACGCCGCCGAGGATGCCCAGCACCTGGCCGAACTTTATGAAGCGCTGTTGCCGAAGCTCTCCGAGGACAAGCGAGCCTGGCTGCTGGAGGATGGCGCCGAGCTGGTGGCCAACCTGCAGCGCGAATCCGATCCGGAGGAGGCGTATCGTGAGGTCAAACAGGCCTGGCGACTCAAGCCCCAGCAGTTGGCTGTGCTGAAGGCGCTGACCGCCTGGCGCGAGCGTCAGGCCCGGGCCCGCAACCAGCCGCGCAATCGCGTGCTGCGCGAGGCCAGCCTGTGGCCGCTGGCACGCACCCAGCCGCGCGACCTGGTGACGCTCGCACGAATAGACGAAATGCACCCGCGCACCGTGCGCCAGGACGGCGAGGCGTTGTTGGACATGATCCGCCAGGCAGCCGCCACGCCTGAGCAGGACTGGCCTGCAGTGTTGCCAGAGCCATTGCCGCTGGAGGTTTCGGCGCTGCTGAAGAAGCTGCGTGCGGTCGGCCAGCGTGAAGCGAAGGTGCTGGATATCGCGCCGGAGCTCATGCTGCGCAAGAAGACACTCGAGGCGCTGCTCAAAACCGGCTACCCCGACGGTCCCTATCAACTGCCCGAATCGCTGCGCGGCTGGCGCCGTGAGCGGATGGGGCAGGCCCTGCTCGATGTCCTGGAAAAACGATCATGAAACTCATCTGTTCCATCTATAAAAGCCCACGCAAGGACGGAATGTACCTCTACGTCGAGAAGCGTGATGCACTCAAGCGTGTGCCTGAAGGCTTGCTCGCCGCATTCGGGCCGCCACAGCTGGCCTTCGAAATGGTTCTGACGCCCGAGCGGCAGTTGGCGCGCGAAGACATTTCCAAGGTGCTCACCAACATCGAGAAGCAGGGCTATCACCTGCAGATGCCGCCGGCCGAAGACGACTACATCGAGCATCTGCCCGAAGAGCTGCTGCGGATGAATGATCCGATGTGATCGCGCCGCAAACCCTGATCGAGAACAAGGTTCGTTGCCGCCATCGGGCTACGCTCTGCCGACCGTACACGTATAAGGAGACGGCGATGAAAACGCGTTCTTTGATCATTGGTTCGGTAATGGCAGGTCTGGCGATGTCGGCTGGCGCTCAGCAGGCACCTGCCAGCGACAACGAGGCCTGGCAGCAGCACTGGCAGAAGATGCAGGAATACCGGCAGGCCTGGCAGTCCGCAAAGACGCCGGAAGAACGGCAGAAACTCCGCGATGAGCATTGGCAGAGCATGCAGTCCGGCATGGGCGTGATGGGCGGCTGCCCAATGGGCGGTCCCGGCGCAGGAATGGGCAAGCAGGGCGGCAAGGCGATGCCGGGCGCCATGGGTGGCGGTCGCATGATGGGCGCGCCTTCCAAGGAAATGCTCGACATGCGCATCCAGCACATGGAGCAGATGCTGGATCAGATGCGTAGCCACCGGCAGATGCTCGACAAGCAATAACCCGACGCGGGCCGTCTGCCTCTTCGGCAGACGGTCGGTCCGCGGGCGGCGACTTCTGCCTGCCGGCTATTGGCCGGATATCCGGCAGTGGCTAGACTTGCCGGTTTTACCGGTAGTGACACTCACATGGCGGCCAAAGTCGAACCCTTCTGGATACGCAAGACCCTTGCCGAGCTCGACTCCGTCGAATGGGAATCGCTGTGCGACGGTTGCGGGCTCTGCTGCCTGCAGAAACTCGAAGACGAGGAAGACGGCGCCGTCTATTACACACGCATTGCCTGCAAGCTGCTCGATCTGAAGACCTGCCGGTGCAGCGACTATCCCAACCGGCGTGCCAGCGTGCCGGATTGCGTTCAGCTGAATGCCTCGGATGCGGCCCAGTTCAAGTGGCTTCCACCCACCTGCGCGTACCGTCTGGTGGCCGAGCGCAAGGATCTGCCGCTCTGGCATCATCTGGTTTGTGGTGACCCCGAGGCAGTGCATGTAGAACGGATTTCCCAGGCCGGCAGAATGCTCGCCGAAGGCAGCGTTGCCGAGGAGCACTGGGAAGACCATCTGATTTTTCGCGCCGGTTGAATCTACTCGTCCCTTGCATCGTCTCAAGGCCGGCAAACCCCCTGCGCTTACCCGATTCCCTGGAGTTTTTCTTCGATGCTAGCCCGACTGTTGTCGCTGTCTGCCCTCGTCGTTTTCGTTTGCGCTCAGGCTCATGCGGCCAAGCGAGTCGACCTGGACTATCACGTGCGCTTTCTGCCTGAAGAGGATCAGGCTGAAGTGCAACTGATTCTCGAGAAGGGCGAAGTGGTGCGCCGCCTGGAGTTCAATCTGGGCGACGACGGCTATTACAGCCATTTCGAAGCCGACGGCGAGTGGCAGCAGGATACGCCGCAGCGCGGTACCTGGCGGCCCGCCCAGGGCAAGGCGCAGCTCAGCTATCGCGTGCGCATCAGTCATCCGCGTGCCAACGGCCGCTACGATGCACGGATGACCAGCGACTGGGCCCTGTTTCGTGGCGATGACCTGGTGCCGCCGGCCCGGCTGGACCAGGAGGACGGCGTGACGCTGGTGTCGCGTATCACCTTCGAACTCCCGGACGGCTGGAAAAGCATCGAGACCGGCTGGCCCCGCGTCGGCAAGAATCGTTTTCGGGTCGACAACCGGGAGCGGCTATTCGACCGTCCGACCGGCTGGATGCTGGCGGGCAAGCTGGGGACTCGTCGCGCCAGCCTCGGCGAAACCGACGTCACCATCGCTGCTCCTGTCGGCGAAGGCGTCCGGCGTATGGATATCCTGACGATGCTGACGTTTGTCTGGCCGCAGGTACAAAACGTTTTTCCACGCGATCCGGCGAAGCTGCTGATCGTCGGTGCCGGCGACCCGATGTGGCGTGGCGGCCTGTCCGGCCCGAATTCGCTCTATATGCATGCCGATCGGCCAATGGTCAGCGAAAACGGGACCAGTTCGCTGGTGCACGAGCTGGTCCATGTGTTCAGCCGGATAAAGGACACGGACCGCAGCGACTGGATCAGCGAAGGCCTCGCCGAGTACTACGCCATCGAGCTGGTGCGGCGCGCCGGTGGCATGAGCGAGGATCGCTACCAGGCAGTGCGTGAAAACCTGACGAAGTGGAGCCGCAAGGTCGACAGTCTGCGCACCGAGCGCTCCAGCGGGCCGGTCACCGCCCGCGCAGTGCTGCTGTTGCAGGAGCTGGACAAGGAAATTCGCCAGCGCAGCAAGAGTCGGCATTCGCTCGACGACGTCAGTCGTGGCTTGATGCGCATGGATGCCGTCAGTACCGATAATTTCGTCGAAATGACGGAAACCCTGCTCGGCGGCGGCTCGAAGGTGCTCGACACGCGCCTGCTACGCTGATTGCGCCGCCGCGTTGCGAAACCTGCCCGCTCCCCAAGGACATCTCATGACCATCATCGACCTGCGCAGCGACACCGTTACCCAGCCCACGACAGCAATGCGCGAGGCGATGCTTGGCGCTGAAACCGGCGACGATGTCTATGCCGAGGACCCGACCGTCAGCCGTCTCGAGTGCCGGCTCGCCGCGGACTTGGGCTTCGCCGCGGGCCTGTTCGTTCCTTCCGGCACCATGAGCAACCTGCTGGGCTTGATGGCGCACTGCGAGCGCGGCGACGAATACATCGTTGGCCAGCAGGCGCATACCTATAAGTACGAGGGCGGCGGGGCCGCCGTGCTCGGCTCGATCCAGCCGCAGCCGATTGAGATGGAAGCCGATGGAACGCTGGACCTGGCGCGCGTCGAGGCGGCCATCAAGCCGGACAATTTCCATTTCGCCCGCAGCCGCTTGCTGGCCCTGGAAAACACCATGCAGGGCAAGGTGTTGCCGCTGGAGTATCTGGCCGCTGCGCGTGAACTCAGTCAGCGCCACGGCCTGGCCTTGCATCTGGATGGAGCACGGCTGTTCAGCGCTGCGGTTAAGCTCGGCTGCGATGCGCGCGAAATCACCCGCCACTTCGATACGGTTTCCGTCTGTCTGTCCAAGGGCCTGGGCGCGCCGGTCGGTTCGGTGCTGTGCGGCAGCGACGCGTTCATCGCCAAGGCGCGGCGCCTGCGCAAGATGGTGGGTGGCGGCATGCGCCAGGCTGGCATCCTGGCCGCCGCTGGCTTGTACGCGCTGGAGCACAACATCAAGCGGCTGGGCGACGACCATCGGCGTGCGGAGTGGCTCGGCAACGAGCTGGCAGCGCTCGGCTTCAGCGTGGAGCCGGTGCAGACCAACATGGTCTACGTGGACATGGGCGACCAGGCCGCGGCGCTGACGGCTTTCTGTGCGCAGCGCGGCATCCGCCTGACATCCGGGTCGCAGCTGCGCCTGGTTACGCATATGGATGTGCACGACGAACATGTTCCGGTGGTGGTAAGCGCATTCGCCGAATTCGCCGAAAACATGAGCCGCAGCTGACGTCGAATTGCTTGATTCAATCGCCTTTATCCCCTATACCCGGCGCGCAGGGCCGATATAATGCGGCCCTTTGCCGGCTATCCGTTGGGTAGTTGCGAACCGGCTTTCGGTGGTCTCGCCTCGCCGTGTCGTTTTGCAGCCGTTCGGCCGCAGTCCTCTGGAAGAAATCTATGAAAAGCGCAGAAATCCGTGAAGCCTTCCTCCGCTTCTTCGAAGAGAAGGGCCACACTCGCGTGGCCTCCAGTTCGCTGATCCCGGCGAACGACCCGACCCTGTTGTTCACCAACGCCGGCATGAACCAGTTCAAGGACTGCTTCCTCGGCCTGGAGAAGCGCGCCTACACCCGCGCCACCACCAGCCAGAAGTGCGTGCGTGCCGGCGGCAAGCACAACGACCTGGAGAACGTCGGCTACACCGCGCGTCACCATACCTTCTTCGAGATGCTCGGCAACTTCAGTTTCGGCGACTACTTCAAGCGCGATGCGATTACCTACGCCTGGGAGTTCCTCACGTCCGAGAAGTGGCTGAACCTGCCCAAGGAGAAGCTCTGGGTCACCGTCTACGCCAGCGACGACGAGGCCTACGACATCTGGACGAAGGAAGTCGGCGTGCCGGCCGAGCGCATGGTGCGTATCGGTGACAACAAGGGCGCTCCATATGCCTCGGACAACTTCTGGGCGATGGGCGACACCGGTCCGTGCGGCCCTTGCACCGAGATTTTCTTCGACCATGGCGAGCACATCTGGGGCGGCCCGCCCGGCTCGCCGGAGGAAGATGGCGATCGCTACATCGAGATCTGGAATAACGTCTTCATGCAGTTCAATCGGACGGCCGATGGCGTGATGCATCCGCTACCGGCGCCGAGTGTCGACACCGGCATGGGCCTGGAGCGCATCAGTGCGGTCCTGCAGCACGTCAACTCCAACTACGAGATCGACCTCTTCCAGAGCCTGCTGAACGCCGCGGCCGAGGCCATCGGCTGCCGCAACGAAGGCCAGGCATCGCTGAAGGTCGTCGCCGACCACATCCGCTCCTGCGGCTTCCTGATCGCCGACGGCGTGACCCCGTCCAACGAAGGGCGCGGCTACGTGCTGCGCCGCATCATTCGTCGCGCCTGCCGTCACGGCAACAAGCTCGGCGCCAAGGGCAGCTTCTTCCATCGCATCGTGACTGCGCTGGCGGCGGAAATGGGCGATGCCTTCCCCGAGCTCAAGCAGCAGCAGGCGCACATCGAGCGCGTACTGAAGAACGAGGAAGAGCAGTTCGCCAAGACCCTGGAGCAGGGCCTGAAGATTCTCGAGCAGGATCTGGCAGGGCTTGCCGGCAGCGTCATACCCGGTGAAGTGGTATTCAAGCTGTACGACACCTACGGTTTCCCGGTGGACCTGACCGGCGACATCGCCCGCGAGCGCAACCTGACTCTCGACGAAGCCGGCTTCGAGCGCGAAATGCAGGCCCAGCGCGAGCGTGCGCGTTCGGCCAGCGCCTTCGGCATGGACTACAACAGCCTGGTCAAGGTTGAAGGGGAGACACGTTTCACCGGTTACCAGGGTACTTCCGGCAACGGCAAGGTGTTGGCCTTGTTCAAGGAGGGCGTGGTAGTCGACAGCCTGAGCGCGGGCGAGGAGGGCGTGGTGGTGCTCGATCAGACGCCGTTCTATGCCGAGTCCGGTGGCCAGATCGGTGACTGCGGTTATCTCGAGGCTCAGGGATTGCGTTTCGACGTCCGTGACACCAGCAAGGCCGGCGGTGCTTTCCTGCACCACGGTATCCTCGACAGCGGCACGCTGCGAGTCGGTGCCGAGGTGGAAGCCACCGTGGACTCCTCGGTGCGCCAGGCCACTGCGCTCAACCACTCGGCCACGCACCTGCTGCATGCAGCGCTGCGCGAGATACTCGGCGAACATGTGAGCCAGAAGGGCTCGCTGGTGGACAGCCAGCGGCTGCGCTTCGACTTCAGTCACTTCGAGGCGATCAGGCCCGAACAGCTGCGAGCGCTGGAAGATCGCGTCAACGCCGAGATCCGCCGCAACTCCGCAGTGGAGATCGAAGAGACCGACATCGAGTCTGCCAAAACCAAGGGCGCGATGGCGCTGTTCGGTGAAAAGTACGGCGACACCGTCCGGGTGCTGACCATGGGTGGCGGTTTCTCGGTCGAGTTGTGCGGTGGCACTCACGTAAATCGGACCGGCGACATCGGGCTGTTCAAGATCACCAGCGAAGGTGGCGTGGCGGCCGGTGTGCGGCGGATCGAGGCCGTTACCGGAGCGCAGGCCCTGGTCTATCTGAACCAGGCCGAAGAACAGCTCAAGGAGGCCGCGAGTCTGCTCAAGGGCAGTCGTGACAACCTGCTGGACAAGCTCGGCGGTATCCTCGAACGCAACCGCCAGCTGGAGAAGGAGCTCGAGCAGCTCAAGGCCAAGGCCGCCAGCGCCGCGGGCAATGATCTGGCTGCGTCGGCAGTGGAGGTCAAGGGTGTGCGTGTGCTCGCGGCGCGTCAGGATGGGCTCGACGGCAAGGCATTGCTTGCGCTGGTCGATCAGCTGAAGAACAAGCTGGGTAGCGCCGTCATCCTGCTGGGGGGGGTGCAGGACGACAAGGTGGTGCTGGTCGCTGGCGTGACTCAGGACCTGACCTCTCGCCTGAAGGCCGGTGACCTGATGAAGCAGGCTGCTGCAGCAGTGGGTGGCAAGGGTGGTGGTCGTCCCGACATGGCGCAAGGTGGCGGCAGCGAGCCGGCCAGGCTGGATGATGCGCTGGCGCTGGCCCGCCCGTTCGCAGAGCAGGCGCTTTGATCGTGTTGTCGAGTTCGTTTGTTTAATGATCGCCCCTAGCGGGCTTTAGGCGGCTAACAATGGCTTTGATCGTACAGAAGTTTGGGGGTACCTCGGTCGGCACCGTCGAGCGTATCGAGCAGGTGGCCGAAAAGGTCAAGAAATTCCGCGACGGTGGTGACGATATCGTTGTCGTCGTGTCGGCCATGAGCGGCGAAACCAACCGCCTGATCGATCTCGCCAGGCAGATCAGCGAACAGCCGGTTGCCCGCGAGCTGGACGTGATGGTGTCAACCGGCGAGCAGGTCACCATCGCCTTGCTGGCGATGGCACTGATCAAGCGCGGTGTACCGGCGGTGTCCTACACTGGCAATCAGGTCCGCATTCTCACTGATAGCGCGCATACCAAGGCGCGCATCCTGCAGATCGATGGCCAGCGTATCCAGCGCGATATCAAGGCGGGCCGGGTGGTCGTGGTGGCCGGATTCCAGGGTGTCGATGAAAAGGGCAATATCACCACGCTCGGCCGTGGCGGTTCCGATACCACCGGTGTGGCGCTGGCAGCGGCGCTGAAGGCCGATGAGTGCCAGATCTATACCGATGTGGATGGCGTGTATACGACCGATCCTCGCGTCGTGGCGAAGGCTCAGCGCCTGGACAAGATCACGTTCGAGGAAATGCTGGAAATGGCTAGCCTCGGCTCCAAGGTGCTTCAGATCCGGGCGGTCGAGTTCGCCGGCAAGTACAGCGTTCCGTTGCGCGTGCTGCACAGTTTTCAGGAGGGTCCGGGTACCCTCATTACCCTTGATGAAGAGGAATCCATGGAACAGCCCATCATTTCCGGCATCGCCTTCAATCGCGACGAGGCCAAGCTGACCATCCGTGGGGTGCCGGACACGCCCGGCGTGGCCTTCAAGATACTCGGGCCGATCAGCGCGGCGAATGTGGAAGTGGACATGATCGTGCAGAACGTCGCGCACGATAACACCACCGATTTCACGTTCACCGTGCATCGAAACGACTACAACAATGCCTTGCAGGTTCTGCAGAGCATTGCGAGTGAAATGGGCGCCCGGGAAGTGATCGGCGACACCGACATTGCCAAGGTTTCCATCGTGGGCGTCGGCATGCGTTCGCACGCCGGCGTTGCCAGCCGGATGTTCGAGGCGCTGGCCAAGGAAAACATCAATATCCAGATGATTTCCACTTCGGAGATCAAGGTGTCGGTGGTTATCGAGGAGAAGTATCTCGAGCTCGCCGTACGAGCTCTGCATACTGCTTTCGAACTGGATGCCCCGGCTGGCAATACTGCGGAATGAATCGCAGAGGGCGCGCCAGTGCGCGCCTTCTGTCGTCTTGGGTTGCGCGAAAAGGAACTTTAGGCTCCTGCGCGCGGGTCAATAGCTGGTGAAAGGCTCTAGCTTCAACGTTTTACGGACATGATCCGTATTTTTCTGCAGATTGTTTACTGAACTGAATCCGTTTAAGGAGAAAGGAATGCTGATTCTGACTCGCCGGGTTGGAGAGACCCTGATGGTGGGTGACGATGTGACTGTCACTGTGTTGGGCGTGAAAGGGAACCAGGTACGTATCGGCGTAAATGCCCCCAAGGAGGTGGCGGTGCATCGAGAGGAGATTTACCAACGGATCCAGAAAGAGAAGGACCAAGAACCAAGCCACTAATTTTTCTGTGATTTTTGGCTTTGCAAACGGGGTAAAGATGGGTATGATGCGCCCCGTGTTGCGGAGAGGTGGCCGAGTGGCCGAAGGCGCTCCCCTGCTAAGGGAGTACACCTCAAAAGGGTGTCGGGGGTTCGAATCCCCCCTTCTCCGCCATTTTGCGTTCTAGGGTTCTGATGGTCGCGGCAGCCTGCTTTCAATCAAGAAAGCGCAAGTGGCAAAAGACTTGACCGTCAATGTTTACTCCCTATAATGCGCACGCTCAGCGCACTCATAGCTCAGCTGGATAGAGTACTCGGCTACGAACCGAGCGGTCGGAGGTTCGAATCCTCCTGAGTGCGCCATACTTCGAACGATCGACTTTCATGTGGATCTTTCAAGCAACCAGAAGTGATCTGGTCTATCAAGCACTTACGCACTCATAGCTCAGCTGGATAGAGTACTCGGCTACGAACCGAGCGGTCGGAGGTTCGAATCCTCCTGAGTGCGCCAACTAGAAGAAGGGCCTGCAGCGATGCAGGCCCTTTTTCGTTTCCGTTCATTTGCGCCCGCCCAGTACGCAGCCGTTCTCGTCAAAGCTGACTGTGCGTACCTGGCCACTGCTGTCGCGAAAGCGCAGGCGTTGCCTGCCATTGTTGCTGGTGATGCTCTCCGGTCGACCCAGTGCACTTTCGACATCGTTGCGGGTCATTCCGGGGCGGACGCGCTTGCCGATGATCGCGCTGCGCCGGGCGCTCCCGGTCACTCTGTTTCCACAGCCATCATCCTTTTCCGCGACAATCGCCAGCTCATTGTCCGCCTGGCGGCTGGCATCTCCTTTGGTTCGTGAGGGTGCCATGGGTACTGCCTTGCCCGAGCTGGGCGTCGGGTTGGTTGCACGTTGCCGTTGCTGATGCTGTTCTTCTGGGCATCCTTGCTGGCTGAAGGTGACATGCCCCGATGGGTCGATGCAGCGAAACACGTTCGCGGAAAATGCCGGGTTCGCCAGCAAGAGCAGGCTTGTGCAGATAGCCATCGCTTTCATTCTCGTCCTCCGTGACTGAGCAATCGCTTGTGCAGGCTACTCAATAAAACCTGTCATGACATCCGTGTCTCCTCGCTGCGTGAAGGCGTCGACACAATGTCGGCTTTGCCGTAACGGTTGGGTGGTTTGCGTCGTTTGTGTACAGGTCGCCGAGAATGGCTGTACTTGAGCGCATCGAGCCCGCCATCACGATGTTATGATTGCCGCATTCGCCCATTAGGGTCTGTGGAATAACCTTTCCTTATGGACTTACCCAGTAGTCGCTCACGTTTTCCGGTTGCCAATCACCTATTGATTGAATGATTCCCCTGGCGCGCTCCAGGCCGGGGGTGGAGTGCGCCATGACAGAAGTAGAAGCAAAAAAGCCCCAAGAAACCTTGCAGGACCGCCTGGCGCAGGTGGTCGAGTTGCTGCAGCGACGCCGCCTGGGTGAGGACGGAGGGTCGCGCCAGGACGGCCAGCAGGCAGATCTGGGTGACAGCTACGACCAACATCAGATCCTCTCTGAGTTGCAGCGCAGGCTGGAAGAGCTGCACCCGGCAGACGTTGCTCACATCCTCGAGGCATTGCCGCTCGATGAGCGCCTGACTGTCTGGCAGCTCGTCAAGGCCGAGCGTGACGGCGATATTCTGCTCGAGGTTTCCGACGCTGTTCGGGAAACGCTGATCGCCGATATGGACGATCACGAGCTGCTTGCCGCGGCCAAGGAAATGGACGCCGACGAACTGGCGGATCTGGCACCCGAACTGCCGCGCGATGTCGTGCACGAGTTGATGGAGAGTCTCGACGCTCAGCAGCGCGAGCGGGTGCGCTCGGCTTTGTCCTATGAGGAGGATCAGGTCGGCGCGCTGATGGACTTCGAGATGGTCACCATTCGCGAGGATGTCAGTCTTGAGGTGGTGCTGCGCTATTTGCGCCGCCTGAAGGAGCTGCCTGGGCATACCGACAAGCTATTTGTGGTTGATTATGACGGCGTGCTCAAGGGGGTGCTGCCGATCAAGCGTCTCCTGGTGAACGATCCGGACAAGCAGGTCGCGGAGGTGATGGCCAGCGATCCGGTCACCTTCCATCCCGACGAAGATGCTTATGATGCCGCCCAGGCCTTCGAGCGCTATGACCTGGTTTCCACGCCGGTCGTCGACAAGGGTGGCAAGCTGATCGGCCGCCTGACCATCGATGAGATGGTCGACCTGATCCGCGAGGAGAGTGAAAGCGAAGTCCTCAACATGGCGGGTCTGCGCGAAGAGGAAGATATCTTCGCATCCGTCTGGAAGTCGGTACGTAACCGTTGGGCCTGGCTGGCCGTCAATCTGATCACTGCATTCATTGCCTCGCGTGTCATCGGACTGTTCGATGGTTCGATCGAGAAGCTGGTGGCGCTGGCCGCCCTGATGCCAATTGTCGCAGGCATTGGCGGCAACTCCGGCAACCAGACGATCACCATGATCGTTCGCGCCATGGCACTGGATCAGGTGGGTACCGGCAATACAACGCGTCTGTTGCGCAAGGAGGTCGGGGTAGGGTTGGTCAATGGCGTGGTATGGGGCGGTGTCATCGGTGCTGTCGCCTGGTGGCTGTATGGCAGCTGGTCGCTCGGGGTGGTGATGACTACCGCGATGACGCTGAATCTGTTGCTGGCCGCGCTTATGGGAGTGCTGATTCCGATGACCCTGGCGCGTCTGGGGCGCGATCCGGCAATGGGGGCCAGCGTGATGATCACGGCCATGACCGACAGCGGCGGATTTTTCATTTTCCTCGGGTTGGCAACCATTTTTCTCCTGTAAGAGCGGTTTTCGTACCTTCTTCAGGTTTGCCTTGCTTCCTTGTTTCGGGCTAAGGTTCGGCCGTTTCGCCTGTCGCGAAACGCGTCCGAACTAACGCAGCGAATAACAAGCGGCCTGAGCTGCTGATAAGGGAATTCCCGATGACCCCTAGCCAACTCCTGCTCGAAGGCGTGGAAATCATGCTGTTCGGCATCGGTTTCGTCTTTGCCTTCCTCGTCCTGTTGATCCTCTGCATTCGCCTGATGTCTTACCTGACCGCTCGCTTTGTCAGTGTTCCGGCACCTCAGCTGGCGGCTGCGCCGGCTGCTAGCGCAGAGGCAGATGCGGACATTCTTGCAGCCATCCAGGCCGCTATTCATCAACACCGCGCGCGGCGCGGTTGACCCTGGAAAGGGAGTTCCTTCCATGACCGTTGCTAAACAGCCGCTCGGCATCACCGATGTGGTGCTGCGTGATGCGCACCAATCCATCCTCGCCACCCGCGTCCGGCTGGAAGACATGCTGCCGATTGCAGCCAAGCTTGATCAGGTAGGTTTCTGGTCGGTGGAAAGCTGGGGTGGCGCGACTTTCGACGCCTGCATTCGCTATCTGGGTGAGGACCCCTGGGAGCGTATCCGCGAGCTCAAGAAGGCCATGCCCAATACTCGCCAGCAGATGCTGCTGCGGGGGCAGAACCTGCTGGGATACCGGCACTATGCTGACGACGTGGTGGAAAAATTCGTCGAGCGTGCTGCTGTCAACGGCGTTGACGTGTTCCGCGTATTCGACGCGATGAACGATCCTCGCAATCTCGAGACGGCCTTGCGCGCGGTCAAGCGGAACGGCAGGCATGCGCAAGGCACGATCTCCTACACCACCAGTCCGGTGCACACGCTTGAAATGTGGGTCGACCTGGCCAAGCAGATCGAGGACATGGGTGCTGATTCGGTGGCTATCAAGGACATGGCCGGCATTCTCACGCCCTACATGGCGTTTGAGCTGGTATCGCGCCTGAAGAGCAGTCTCTCCATTCCGGTTCATATGCAGTGTCACGCTACGGCGGGGTTGTCCACTGCTGCGATCCTGAAGGCCGTCGAAGCCGGCATCGACAACGTCGATACCGCCATTTCCTCGCTCTCGATGACCTACGGGCATTCGCCGACGGAGTCGGTGGTTGCGATTTTCCAGGGCACGGACAGAGACACGGGCCTGAATCTGGAATTGCTCGAAGAAATCGCGGCGTACTTCCGCGAGGTGCGCAAGAAGTATGCGAGGTTTGAGGGCACGCTGCGCGGGGTCGATTCGCGGATTCTGGTAGCCCAGGTGCCTGGCGGCATGCTGACGAACATGGAAGGCCAACTGAAGGAACAGGGCGCTCTGGACAAGTTCGATGATGTGCTTGCGGAGATCCCGCGGGTCCGGGAGGACCTGGGGTTCATCCCGCTGGTGACACCGACTTCGCAGATCGTTGGCACCCAGGCGGTGATCAATGTGCTGACCGGCGAGCGCTACAAGTCGATCACCAAGGAGACGGCCGGTGTGCTCAAGGGTGAGTACGGTGCGGCTCCAGCCCCGTTCAATGCAGAGCTGCAGGCGCGGGTGCTGGATGGTGCGCAAGTCATCACCTGTCGTCCGGCAGACCTGCTGCAGCCGGAGATGGACCGTCTGACTACCGAGCTGCAAGGGTTGGCCGATGAAAAAGGCATCGAGCTGGCGACCGACTCGATCGATGACGTTCTGACCTATGCCCTGTTCCCTCAGATTGGTTTGAAGTTCCTTGAGAATCGGGGTAATCCGGCTGCATTCGAGCCAGTGCCGACCGGCAACGATGCAACTGTCCTCGAGCCGGGCAAGCCGCAGGCGTATACCGTCGAGGTAAATGGAAAGACGTATGTCGTACAGGTCACCGACGGTGGCGATATCGAAGGTATCAAATCGCTGGGTGCTGGAGCGGTAAGTGCCTCGACGGGCGCATCCTCATCCGTTCCGGAAAGCGGCGAAGCGCAACCTGCGCCATTGGCGGGCAACATCTTCAAGGTTTTGGTAAAGCCTGGCCAACTTGTGCAGGAGGGCGACCTGGTGGTGATCCTCGAAGCCATGAAGATGGAAACCGAGATACGAGCGTTCAAGGCCGGCACTGTTGCCTCGGTCAACGTCAAGGTTGGCGACTCGGTTTCGGTCGGCGACAGCCTGCTGAGCATCGCCTAAGGGGAGTCGCATGGATAAGTTGCTCAAGCTGTGGCAGGGCACCGGGTTGTATCACCTGGAGCCAGGCCAGGCGTTGATGATAGTTGTCTGCCTGGGGCTGATCTACCTGGCGATCCGCAAGGGTTTCGAGCCGTTGCTGCTGATACCGATCGGTTTTGGCGGCATCCTGGCCAACATTCCGGTCGCCAACATGGCCGAGGGTGCGGGCATCCTGCACCTGTTCTACGAAGTGGGCCTGCCAACCAGTGTCTTCCCTCTCCTGATCTTCATGGGTGTGGGAGCGATGACCGACTTCGGGCCTATGCTGGCCAATCCGAAGACCCTGTTGCTTGGGGCTGCGGCGCAGTTCGGCATATTCGCGACCTTGCTCGGTGCGCTGGCGCTCACTGCGGCGGGCATACCGGGCATGGAGTTCACGCTGCGTGAAGCCGCTTCGATTGCGATCATCGGCGGCGCTGACGGTCCGACCTCGATTTTCGTGACCTCCAAGCTGGCCCCCGAGCTGCTCGGCCCCATTGCGGTGGCGGCATATTCATACATGGCGCTGGTGCCGCTGATACAGCCGCCGATCATGCGGGCCATGACGACGAAGGAAGAGCGTGCCATCGTCATGACTCAGCTTCGTCACGTCAGTCAGACCGAGAAGATCGTCTTCCCTTTGGTGCTCTGTCTGTTGGTCGGCTTGTTGCTACCGGACGCGGCTCCGTTGGTAGGCATGTTTGCGTTCGGCAACCTGTTGCGTGAGTGTGGCGTCGTGGATCGTCTGGCGGACACCTCGCGCAACGCGCTGATCAACATCGTCACGATCGCGCTAGGCCTGACAGTAGGATCCAAGCTGTCGTCAGAAGCTTTCCTGCAGTTGAAGACGCTGGGGATATTGGTGCTGGGTATGGTCGCGTTCTGTGGTGGTACTGCGGCGGGAATATTCATGGCCAAGCTGATGAACCGTTTCAGCCAGAACAAGATCAATCCATTGATCGGCTCTGCGGGTGTATCGGCCGTGCCAATGGCTGCGCGTGTATCGAACAAGCTTGGATTGGAGGCGAATCCACAGAATTTCCTGCTGATGCACGCGATGGGCCCGAATGTCGCGGGGGTGATCGGTTCTGCCGTCGCTGCCGGTGTCCTGCTCAACTTCGTGGGCTAGCTTGGTCCAGGCTTCGGGGCGGGTGCCTTTGCGCTGAGGTGCCCGTCCGGGCCGCTCAATCTTAGGATGTTGCAAGGCTCGGTCCGGCCTGTCGGCATCCATGTGTCAGCCTGCGGCTCAAGACGGAACGCGTTCCGCTCATTTGCGCAACGATGTTGACCGGGTGAGCGAAACCGGCGTGGGCGCAAAGCAAGGGCTTAAGGCGCAGTAGAAAGACTGATAGTAGCGGGCACACGCCCTGTACCGACTGGTAGGTGAGTGCATGCTGGATCACCGTGGTGGTTTATGGGCCGCGGTGATCGTGCAGGGCTCCGCAGAGCCCTTGTAATTGCGTATCAGCCTTCTTCTTTGACGAGTTCGGCGTCCTGCGCGATCAGTGCAATGAGCGCGTTCTGCTGACGATGGGCGAGCTGGCGAAAGCGCTGCAGGAGCTCCCTTTCATGCAGCGACAACTCCGGGCTGTCGAGGCGCATGCTGAGATCGTCATCGAGCGCGCCTTCCTGTAGCAGGCTTTGCTCCAGTCTCGCGATGATTTCCGAATTCATGCTGCGGTGGTGATTGCGCGCCACTTCAGCGATGCGTTCGCGCATGCCGTCGGGGAGTCGTACTACGAATTTGTCAGCCGTGCGGCTGGAGTAAATTGCCTGTTTCATGGGGCGCATAATTAACCGGTTAGTCAGGTGGGAGTGCTGGCGTATTGCCGGGGTGGTCACCGGTCTGACAATCATCAGCACCTACTGTTCCGTCTGCCGGCGAAAAATTGGAGACGGGTTCATGGCGCCAATTGTACGGCGTTCCGCTGATTAGTAAAGACGTTGTAGTATCAAAGTGCCTTTACTGTGATGCAATCCCATATTCCTACCGCAGCACCGGATCGAACTTGATTCGGCGGCCAATCACCATTGCCACTAGGAAAAGCAATCCGAAGATTCCCAGTCCTGCCTTCCAGGCTGGCGCCAGTACGCCAAGGCTTTGAGGAAAGAGAAACGTGCCGCACGCGCTGATCATCGTCAGCACCAAGCAGATGTATGCAAATCTGGACATGGCAACTCCTTTTTGCTGATTGCGAAACCTGTCGACAATCGTCCTTAGAAGACCCAGCGTTGTGGCTGCGTGTGAATGATGGGTTCGATGACGCTGAGAGTGTTTGCCGCCGCCCGATAGGTGGTGGCGGTGGGCTGTGCCGACAGTCGAGGAGATGAGTCGTGGTTAGATTGTTGTATTTCGTCTGGGAGCTGCATTGAGATCAGGACCGCAAATGCCAGTCCTGCGCAGAGAAGAAAAGCCGGCGTGCTCATGAGCGTTATCCCTTGCGCCATATTTGATTTTTTCTTCTGTAGTGCAGCAGTTGTGCCAAGCTTTAAATTTAAAAAAGTCTTTATAAATCAATAAGTTATCTTGTATTCCTCCATGAGGTTGCTTGCGTTTTGCACGGCCGCTCCTGTGGGTTAATGCAAATTGCACGACGGCGAGATTTGCTCGCTGTGTATTTCGCCTGTCGGCCACGTTGAGGACAGCTATAGGGGCATGACAAACCGCGCTCGTCTCGTTAACATGCCGCCGCGTACTGTCCCAGTAGCTCAATTGGATAGAGCATCCCCCTCCTAAGGGGAAGGTTGTGAGTTCGAACCTCGCCTGGGACGCCAATAAAAGCAAGGTCGTAGTTACCCCTTCCATTTTCTTTTTTACTTTTCACTTTAGGTTCTGTACGAAAAGTACTGCCGTAGGCGCCGTAGCGTGCAAGCCCGTCAGACCATTGCAGCAAAACTTCTTGCCAGCTTGTCGTAGCGAGTGCCGATTCTGCGGCTCTCCTTCAGCCAGCCGAACATCCGCTCAATGCTGTTGCGCTGCCGGTATTTGGGGCGGTCGAACAGCCTTGGCAGGCCGGGCTTGGGCTTGCGTTTCATGGTTCGCAGCGCAATCACAGGCTGCATCCGGTAACGGTCGCAGTACTGGCGCAAGTGCTCGGCATCGTAGCCTTTGTCTGCCAGCAACCAGCGGCAGCGCTTGCGGGACCAGCCTGGCTTGCCAGGGATGCGAACCTGATCCAGGAGTGCCTGGGCATTCGTGATGTCGCTGGCCTGGCCCGGCGACAGCAAAAAGCGCAGAGGCACACCGTTGGCATCGCAGACCATTTGGATCTTGGTGGTCAGGCCGCCTCGGCTACGCCCCAATGCATGGTCTACCGGTTCTTCTGGCCCCCCTTTTCCCGGTGCCAGAAGAGGCTCGGGTTGCTCGCACCGCTGGGGAGTCGATCATCCAAGTATCCAGATCGATCAGTCCTTCCTGATTCAGGTGAATGTGCAAACGCTCAAGAACCTGCTCGAACGTGCCGTCATCCCGCCAGTCACGAAACCGCTGCTACACCGTCGACCAGGGGTCGAACCGCTCTGGCAGGTCGCGCCAGGCTGCACCTGAGCACAGTACCCAGAAAATGCCGTTGAGCATCAGTCGGTCATCGCTGCGAGGTCGCCCCATCTTCTGTTCGGGGGAAACCAAATCAGCGATCAGCTCCCAAGCTGCATCCGGGAGTTCGTAACGCTTTGCCATGCGCGCCGCCTCCAGCCTGTCATGGCGCCGATTCTGCCCGTTCAGACTTTTCGTACAGAACCTAAGGCTGGAAATTTAATTTCTTGCTGTCGCCTCTTGAATGAGGCGGCCATACAGCTGCTCCAGATTCGTCCAGGCGGTTGCTGTCTGGGTGCTTTGGGGGCCTGTTTGGCTGTGTGTGACTGCAGCCGCGTGCCGTAGCAGGGGTAGTGCTTCCTTTAGGCGGTTCCTATGCATCAGGAATATGCCCAGGTTTGTGCAGCTCTCTGCTACCAGTAGGTGGTTGCTTCCAAGGCTGTTCTCGCGCACGGTCAGTGCCTTGCGTAGCTCTGCTTCGGCTAGCTCCATGGCGCCGGTCCGACTGTGGAGTATGCCAAGTCGATTGTGTATGTCCGCTACACCAACGGCGTTTGGTCCCTGAAGTTGTTTCCTGATATTCAGTAGTTGAAGCAGTAAAGGCTTTGCAGCGGTGTACTGCTTTTTTTCAGTGAGTACGGTGGCGAGATTGAGTAGCGGGCCTGTCAATTTTCGCTTGTCGTTGGGGGTGGTGCGCTCCAGCATTCTTACGGCGCTACGATAATAGCTTTCGGCCTGATCAGTTTGGCCGGCGCGTTGGCGCAGAATTCCTAGATTGTTGTAGGCGATTGCTGTCGCTGGCGAGCCTGATGGGTAGAGTCGTTCAAGTATAGTGATCTCCTTGCGGAACGAGCTTTCTGCCTTGGACGCGTTGGTGCGCGTATAAAATACTCCTAGCGCGTGGTGGGTTTGGGCTGCTGCTTCGGAGTGTGATCCCAGGCTGCTTTGTCTTAGGGCTAGGGCCTTTAGCAATAACGACTCGGCTTCGGCGGTTTTGCTCTGCAAGGTCAGTGCTTCTGCAAGTGGAAGCATCGAGATGGCTTGAAGGTGATGGTTTCTGCCAAACGCCTTTTGCCGCGCTGCCAGGCTTGCTCTGTACTGTGCCTCTGCCTCCCTGTGTTCTCGCCGAAGCATATAGAGGCTGCCAAGGTTGTCGTGCGCCCTTGCTAGTGCCTCTAGTTCCGTTTTTTTTCCGTTTCGGGCGGCTGCCTGTTGTGCGACCAGTTCCTGGTTGCATATCGATTGCGCGCTCGCTAAGTCACGCTTTCGTAGCAGTGATTGACACTCTGTGTTTGTCGCGCTGGCTGGGTCGCTGGTTATTCCCGTGATCGTGACGAGCAGGGCGATTGCCAGGGTTTGCCAGCGCGAGTTCGGCTTGGTATGTCCGGTGGGAAGGGGGCGGGTGTGGTTTGAGCGGAGCGCTTTGCTGAGCCCTTCCGAGACTGAAAATTGCCGCTTTAATCTGAAATCTATCATTTTTGATATATTTTTGACGCCTGAAAAATTGCGATGAGGCATCATCTCGATGTTGAAATGATGCCATTATGCTGCGATATTGATCACTGTAGCCATCGATTTTTCAAGGGACTAATCCAATGCAAAAGCACGTTTGTACAGACAATCTGGAATGCACCCAACATCTCGCGATTGGCCGCAAATCGCTGCTCGCGTGCGCGATGCTGGCGATGCTGGCAGGGGGTGGGGCTTCGGCTGAAGTGATGACAGATGTCGGGGGGACTGCTCTAGACAACCAAGACGTGACGACGATTTACATTGATGACGCCGTCGGTGGCGTGCCTGGGCTGGGTAACTCGGTTTCGGTCGATGGTTCAAACGCTACGGTAAGCGTCACTGATGGAGTTACTGGTGAAAATACAACCATTGGTGCATCTCAGAGCGATTTTTCTGGCAACGTGAATGTTAACTCGGGTCAGTTGAGTGTAACAAATGGCGGCTCTCTCACTGTGAGTGGGGATACAAGTGTTACGACGCTTACGGCAAGCGATATCACTGCTGATACGGTGACTGCTTCGATTAATGCAAACGGCGATGTTATCTCGAATGTAGCTGATGGGCAGGCAGATACCGATGCAGTCAATATTCGCCAGCTAAATGCGATGCAGTCAGGCTCATCTGCTGCCCTGAATGAATTCTCAAACCGTGTCGATGCGCGCTTCAATGCTTTGGATGAGCGAATCGATGAAATTGCAGAGCGAGCTTACGGCGGTGTTGCCTCCGTTGCTGCTCTGGCTGCCATTCCTGCGCCTGCTCCAGGGAAGCGCTTCACTGTCGGGGCTGGTCTTGGTTCTTATGCCAGTGAGAGTGCGGTCGCCATCGGTTTCCGTGCTGCGGTTACCGAGTCTACTTCCGTGACGGCCGGTGTAAGCCGCAATACCGCCTCGAAAACCGCCGCTAGTGTTGGCGTTGGTTACAGCTGGTAATTCGTGATTGTGGCGGCGGAGAGGCGTTCTGCCGTCTTCTTTAGGTTAAAAATTTATTGCACTCTTTCAGTGAAAGAGGGTGGAGAGCGACATGGCTGTGACTCTAACCAAAGTTAATGCATTCAGTGGTGCGGTTGAAGATCAATACTATGCAATTAGCTATAGCTTGTTGCAGTTGCGTGCAAACGAATCAAGCAATACCGATGGGTTCCTCCTCTCTGATGGGGCTGATGGGTCTCTCTGGTATAAAAACGCTGACGGCGTAATGAGTGAGGTTGATTTTTCGGCTGGTAATGTAGTTTTCCGCAGCGCCGGTTTGTATATCAATAATGTTTTGGTTACTGGCTCGGATACTCGTATCTATTGGCTGACTGGGGAGCACGTGCAGGGAGGGAATGTTGCTGATGCCTTCAGAGTGCAGGCTATCGATACGATAAGCGGTAGCTGGGGCGTGGGTGCGGCAGGGATGCCTGTATATGAGGTCAGTGGATCTTATGTCCCCGTTGCCATGAACAACATTACGCCGGTCAACGATGCACCCAAGGCAGGAGTAGTAACGCTGAGTGCTATCGCGGAAGACAGCGGTGCACGGTTAATCACTTCAGCCGAACTACTTGCTGCGGCCAGCGACGCTGATGGCGATGCGCTAACGGTGAGCAGTCTCCAAATTGCCTCAGGCAATGGCGTTCTGGTAGCCAACGGCAACGGTACATGGAGCTACACCCCGGCACTGGATGACGATACCAGTGTTACATTCAGCTATGTGATTTCCGATGGTGCCTTAACCACCACAGGCACCGCCACCCTTGACATTACTCCGGTGGACGACACGGCCCCGAATCAGTCGCCTGTGGTGGCTGGGCCAGTTACTCTAGATGCGACTGAAGATGGCAATCCGTTCGTCCTTGATCTCCTCCAGGGCGCTACAGATGCTAATGGTGACGCACTAGTAATTATTCCTGGGGTTATTACCGTAAATGGGCAACAGGCGGAGATGTTGCCGCCGGGATTCTCGCCAATATCGGAAAACGCTTTTACTTTCGATCCTGCTGAGTATGGCTTCCTCGCGGAAGGTGAAATTTTTACCATCGTTTTGAGTTATGCGATTACTGACGGAAATGGCGGTTCGGTTAACCAGGTTGC
>NZ_KK020678.1:0-125897 GCF_000307775.2 Stutzerimonas stutzeri KOS6
GAGATTGCTGGTACTACAACGGGAGCTGTGACTGAAGACACCAGCGCACCGACCCTGACAGCGACCGGCACCCTGACCAGCACGGATGTCGATGGCACCAATAATGCCTTCCAGGTCGGCGCTGGCGTTGCGGTGGGCACCACCCTCGGCAGCCTGAGCATCGATGCTGTCGGCGCATGGAGCTACACTGTGGCCAACAGTGCCGTGCAATCTCTGGGTGCTAACGCGACCAAGGTTGAGCAATTCACGGTCAAGGCTGCCGATGGTACTGAGCAAGTGATCGAGGTGACCATCAACGGCACCAACGATGTGCCTGTGGTTGGTGCAGCGCTGATCTCTTCCGACACGGAAGGCAATGGCATTTACACCCTTAACCTGCTGCTTGGAACGAGCGATGCCGACAGCGGGGATATCCTCAGCGTCAGCAATGCCACCTACACGGTTGGAGGGGTTCCAACAGACAACGCTGGCACCGACATTCCAGCCGGTTTGAGCCTGGCGCCGAACGGCGTGTTGAGCATCAATCCAAGCGACTCCGCCTTCAACTACCTGGCCCAAGGCCAGAGCTTGGTAATCGTCGTTAACTATGCGGTCACCGACGGCATTGCCAGCCCAACTAAAACCGCAACCATCACTATCAACGGCACCAACGATCAGCCGACGGTAAGTGGTGCGATTACCAGTAGCCGAGACGAGGGCGATGCGGCGTACACCATCGATCTGCTGAGTGGTGCCCACGATGTAGATACCGCTGACGTTCTGAGTATTGGCAGTGTGACTTACACGGTGGGCGATGGCGTTGCCAGTGGTGTCGCGCCGACGGGCTTCAGTCTGGCTGGCTCGACACTGACGGTGGACCCATCGAATGCAGCGTTCAACGCCCTGGCCTACGGCGAGACGCTCAACGTGTTGGTTGCCTACACGATCAGCGATGGCAAGGGTGGCAGCGTGGCACAAACCGCGACCATCACCCTCACTGGCACCAACGATGCGCCGGAAATCACCGTAATCGGTACTCCAAGTATCAGTGCCGCCAGCGGTGATGTGGTGTTCAACGGCTCGCTCCTCGTATCCGATGCGGATGCAAACGAGCAACTGACGCTAAGCCTGACGGCTATTGGCGGCACGCTCGATCTGAGCGACGCCTCAGGTGTCACTATCAGCGAAGGCAGCGAAAATGCCGGCGAGCTGGGGCTGCGCATTTCGGGTACCGCAGCGCAGATCAATGCGGCGCTAAACGGCATGAAGTTCTCTGCTGACGGCTCCGGCGTGGACGCAGGCCTTTACGTTGAGGTGGTGGACGGTGGCGAGAATGGTGTGACAGGGGATGCCCAGTACATCGAGATTCCGGTTGCCACCCCTGATGTCGTACCTGGGTCTGTGGACTTCGACACCGGTGAGCAAGTGACGATAGCTAGCTACGACCCGGCTACGGTAATCACCATCGCTGGAGTCTCTGCAGCCTCGACCAGCGTTTTGGTCGATGGTGCAGGAACAACCATCACTGGCGGCAACGGCGGTTCTCTGCTGCTTGGCGGCTATAGCGGCAATCTGGACGGGACTTCCATCCAGTTTGCCGATGGCAGCCTGCTCAAAACCGCGACAGCCAACAATTCGTCAGGCGCCACTCTGGTGGGCAGCTCGATTGCTGGTGGTGATTTGTTGATCGGCAGTGACTTTGCTGATGTGCTGCGCGGCCTGGCCGGTAACGACACGCTGCACGGCGGTGCGGGCAACGACACCATTTACGGTGGTAGCGGTGCCGACATCATCAAAGGCGGTGCCGGTAACGATGTGATCTACGGTGGCGATAACTCCGCAGACGATGGCGCTCAAGATCTGTTTGTCTATGACGCAGTGGGCAGCCAGGGCACTGACATCATCGTTGGCTTCAAGGATGGCCAGGACAAGATCGCCTTCCAGGGCGCCTTGCCGAGCAGCTATTCCATCTCGAGCATCGGCACTACCGCAGTCGTCACTCTAACCGGCAACGACAATGCCACGACCACTATCAAGTTACTGGGCATGGCTGGACTGGTGGACGATAGTGACTTCGTGCTTCTTGGTACTTCCGGCAACGATGTTCTTAGCGGCGACTCGGGCAACAACACCATTTTCGGTCTTGCCGGTAATGACACCATCGACGGTGGCGTGGGGGTTGACTTTATCAACACCGGTAGCGGCACTGATTCGGTGATCTTCAATTCGCTGGCAGAAGTTGGTGGCCGATCTGGTGCTGATTTCAGTGCAACCCAATACGATGTGCTTGTTGCAGGTGGTTACACCAGTGCTTCAGATACCTTGCAGTTCAGTGCGACCGGCTTCGGTTTGTCGAATCAGACCACGGGGCAGGCTAACGTTGTCAGCGCGGAAAGTGGCGCAATAACTCTGGCCTCTGAACAGCAATTCGCCCTGATCGATGCCGACGCAGTTTCATGGGGGGCATCTGATATCGTGAATGCGATCAACCAGAACGTAACTGGTAGCGTATCCATGCAGAAGATGTTTTTTGCGTTGGACAACGGGGCTGATACCCGGATTTACTTCTGGGATGACCTAGGTTCTGGGACTGTCGATACAGCTAATGGCGAGCTGACCCTCGTCGTTGAACTGGTTGGTGTAACGGATGCTACAACGCTATCCAACTTAACGATCGCCTGATCGAGAACGCGCTCATTGCGCAGGTTCAGGTCATCAGCAGATGACCTGAACCACTTGCACCCGCCTTTTACCAAAGGCGGGTTTTTTATTTTCTTAAAAGTGGGGGGTTGTGGTCGGCGCGGCTACGTTTCGGTCGGCTCGATAGATTAGTGTCAGGTCAGCTGCACGACATCGAACGTCAGTTGTGTGCTCTGCTGCCTGCTGAGCGACAGCCATAGTTGCGGTCGGAACAACTGCTGGAAGCATGTCACTCATAAAGCAGTGTAAGCATCAGGGCGATGGCAATATTCCGATATTGACGTGATATCATCCTGAGCTGTTTTGCTATCAGCATTTGAGCCTTACGTATGAATTCCCCGTCCATGTCTGATCTAAGAGCCGCCTTGCTGGTGTGTAAGGGTGGTTTTTTCTCCGTAGGTTTCTTCAGTCTGTTCATCAACTTCCTGATGCTGGTGCCCGCGTTCTATATGCTGCAGGTATACGATCGGGTCGTTGCTACAGGCAGCCATTCGACACTGCTGATGCTGACGCTTATTCTCATTCTCCTGCTTGTGACCATGGGCATATTGGAGTGGGTGCGCTCGCGCATTATGGTGCGGCTGAGTTCTCGGCTCGATTTGATTCTCGGGCCTCGTTTGTACGATGCCAGCTTCAAACAGGCACTTGCTTCCGGCGGTATGCAGGCTTCGGCTCAGCCACTGAGTGACCTGACCGGCCTGCGTCAGTTCATTACCGGCAATGGGCTGTTCGCGTTTTTCGATGCGCCCTGGCTGCCCATCTATCTGGCCGTGATGTTTCTCTTTCACCCGTGGTTTGGCTGGTTTGCAGTGGGTTGTGCGCTGGTGCTGGTGGCCCTGGCTTACCTCAACGAGCGGCTCACCAATGCGGCGTTGCTGGAAGCCAACAAGCAGAACCTGGCCGCTACGGCCTTTACCCAGAAGAACCTGCGCAATGCCGAAGTGGTGGAGTCCATGGGCATGCTGGGCATGTTGCGTGAGCGCTGGCAGGGGCTGAACGACCAGGTGTTGGCCCTGCAGGGGGTGGCGAGTGATCGCGGTGGCAGTATTGCTGCATTTTCCAAAACCTTTCGTCTGTTGGTGCAGTCGCTGATTCTGGGCGTGGGCGCCTACCTGGCCATCGAGCAGGAGATTACTCCTGGGTTGATGATCGCCGGTTCGATCCTGCTCGGCCGGGCGTTGGCGCCGATTGATCAGATGATTGGTGCTTGGAAGGGCTTTTCTGCCGCACGCGGCCAGTACGCGCGGCTCAATGAGTTGCTGGAGCAGGTTGCAGCAGAGCCTGAGCGCATGTCGTTACCGGCGCCAGTCGGTGAGGTAATTGCAGAAAACCTTGTGGTGGTGCCACCGGGTGCACAAAAGCCGGTACTGACTGGGTTGAGTTTTCACGTGGCGGCCGGTGACGCCGTGGGCATTATCGGCCCGAGCGCATCCGGTAAATCAACTCTGGCACGGGCCTTGTTGGGTATCTGGCCAGCCGCACAGGGCAAGGTACGCCTGGACGGTGCCGATGTCTTTGCCTGGAAGCGTGAAGAGCTGGGTCCGCATGTAGGGTATCTGCCGCAGGATGTCGAGCTGTTTGAAGGCTCGATCAACGAGAACATTGCCCGCTTCGGTCAGGTGGATCCGTTAGCTGTGGTTGAGGCTGCTCGCCTCGCTGGTGTGCATGAGCTGATCCTCAATCTGCCGCACGGTTACGACACGGTAATCGGCGCATCTGGCGGTGGGTTATCCGGCGGGCAGCGTCAGCGCATCGGTTTGGCGCGCGCTGTGTATCGGCGGCCGCGCTTGATTGTGCTGGATGAGCCCAATTCCAATCTGGACGACGTAGGTGAGCGGGCACTATCGGAGGCTATCGTCCGGCTCAAGCAGGCGGGCTGTACGCTGTTCGTGATTACTCATCGCACCAGTGTGCTCAATGCCTTGGACAAACTGTTGGTGCTGCGTGACGGCGCCCTGGTGCTGTTCGGGCCGCGGGGCAGGGTGCTTGCCGAATTGAGCAAGGCCCAGCAGTCCGTGGCAGCCGCCCAGGCGTAACCCTTGAGGATTAATGGACGTGAGTAATTCTTCCGCTGCAGGCTCCTCGCCTTCGCTACCCGTAAACACTAATGACCTGCCGGTCAGGCGCATTGGATATGCAGTCTTGTTTGTCACATTCGGGCTGTTTGGCTCATGGGCGGCCTTGGCGCCGCTTGATAGTGCAGCTCTTGCACCTGGAGTGGTAACCGTCAAGAGCTATCGAAAGACAGTGCAACACTTGGAGGGAGGTATCGTCAGTGCTCTACATGTTCACGACGGCGATCAGGTCCGGGCGGGCGATGTGTTGGTCGAGTTGGATGGTACTCAGGTGTTTGCCGAGCTGGAGGTAATCCGCAGCCAACTGATAGCGGCCCAGGCGCTGGAAGCCCGGCTTATGGCGGAGCGCAGCGATGATGAAGATGTTGATTTTGGCGCGCCTGATACCGATCGGCGAGTCCATGAAGCACGTCAGAGCGAGTTGCAGATATTCAATGCCAGGCGCGCCGCACGATTGGGTGAGATCAGTGTCCTGCAGAAGCGTGTGGTGCAGTTGAATGAACAGATCAGAGGCTTTCAAGCTGTTATAGAAGGAAAGGTGCAGGAAGCGGCTTTTTACGAAGAAGAAGTATCCGATCTTACTGCCCTTTTGCAGGAAGGCTTCGTCGACAAGCAGCGCTTGCGTGAGCAGCAGCGCAACGCGGTCCGGCTGCGCTCGGAGATCGCTGATCTTCACTCGTCGATCGCTCGCTCCCGTTTGCAGATTGGAGAGACTGACCTGCAAATCATGCAGTTGAACAAAGATTTTATTTCCGAAGTCGTCACGCAGCTCGCGGAGGTGCAAACAACGATTTTCGATTTGAACGAGCGGATGGCTGCGGCGAATGACCGGGCGCAGCGCATCAAGATACGCGCGCCAGAGTCTGGCATGGTTCTGGGGATGCAGGTTCACACGGTGGGCGGCGTGGTCAGTCCAGGAACTCCTTTGCTGGACCTTGTGCCTGCAAGCGAAGATCTGGTTATTGACGTGGAAATCTCGCCGATGGATATCGATCGAGTGGGTGTGGGCAAGCTTGCCGATATTCGCTTCAGTGCGTTCAAAAGCGCTACTACGCCTGTTATCGAAGGTGTTTTAACGAGGATTTCGGCCGATAGATTGGTCAATGAGCAATCTGGCATTCCCTATTACCTCGGGCGGGTGGAGCTTACTGAGAATGGCCGGAAGCAGCTGAAAGACTTGGTTCTCGTGCCCGGCATGCCGGCGGAAGTATTGATCAATACGGGTGAACGGACGCTGTTTGAATACTTGGTTCAGCCAGCAACCAACGCATTTGCTCGCTCGCTGATTGAGGACTGACGTTATGCGGTATCTTTTATGTGGTGTGATGCTGCTAGCGAGCGTGCCTTTTGCACCTGCAGCATTTGCCGTGGTACAGGATGAGGAGCGGGTGGTCGATTTGTGGCAGTTGTTTCAGGAGGCTGAGCTGCAAGACCCGCGGGTGCTCGCCGGGCGCGCGCTACTCGAAGGCGGTAAATGGCGTAAGCGGGAGGCATTCGGTCAATTGCTTCCGCAGTTGAGCGCAAGCAGTACGCTCAATCGAACCGCGCAGGAAAACGACATGACTCGGCAGGCCTATAACGGTGAGCGCTACGCGCTCACTTTGAGCCAGGTCATCTACGACTCGCAAGCTTGGAACAACTACCGGCGCTATAGTGAGTTGGCCGTGCAGCAACAGGCGGAATTTGCCGTTACTCAAGAGGAGGCGACGCTCGATCTAATCGAGCGTTACTTCACTGCCCTGGCTGCTGAAGATGAGCTGGCGCTGCTGTCCGCTGAATTGCGTGCTACGGAGCGCAGCTTGGCGCGCGTTGACTCACTATACAAACGTCAGCTGGCAACGATCACCGATGTGCTAGAAATTTCGGCACGTGTAGATTCGTTAAAAGCCGGTGAAATAGAAGCGCGCAACGCAGTTGAGGTGGGGCGTGAGGCGTTGTCGGAAATCGTTGGCCGTGAGATTGTCGGGCGTCTGAAGCGTGTTGACCAGCAGGCCGTTTTTTTGCCCCCCGAGCATGATCGTGAGTACTGGGTACGGCAGGCGATTTCTGAAAATCCGATTATAGAGGCGCGCAGCCGTGCTGTAGCTGCTGCACAGGCCGCTATGCAACAGGCTTCCGGCGGGTACAGGCCAAAGGTCAGTTTGAGTCTGAGTGGCCAGCGTAGCGACATCGGTTACGAAAACAGCCAGGCGCAAATCACGGATACCTATGTCGTCAGCTTGGGTGTTCAAGTACCTCTATACAGTGGCGGCTCGACCCGTGCGCGTGTTTCGGCTAGCGCTTCCGACTTGATCGTGGCCGAGCAAGAGCTTGAGCAGGCAAAGCGTCAGGTGGTGCGGGAAACACGCTCGGCCTTCTACGATGCGCAGGCGGGAGTGAGCAAGATTGCTGCTGCGCGCAAGGCCATGAAGTCTTCGACAAAAGCTCGTGAAGCTGCCGAGCACGCTTTTGGTTATGGCGTGATGAATGCGGTAGACGTTTTGAATAGCATCAAGGAGGAGTATGCGGCGCGCCGAGCAATGCTGCAGTCACAGTATGATTTCATCTTGAGTTCGTTGCTATTGAGGCGCTGGAGCGGCTCACTGGTGCGTAATGATGTGCGCACGGTCAATGAGTGGCTGCTGGATGCATTACCCCTGGCGACTACTGAATCAGGCGGATGAATTTAAGCATCTAATCGAAGGAGTGGATCGGCTAAAGGCTGTTCTACTTCTGGCGTCGTTTCAGGCGCGATGTCAGTCGTGTTCTGTGTTATTAGGGTTCTTCGCCTTAGCGCTTGTGGGCACCATCGACAGCAGTGTGAGATTGTCGGAGTGCTATCCGGGGTGATCAGCGAAGTAGAATTGCGTCCCGAGTTCTAGATTAAGATGCATGTTTACCGGATCGCGGGGGCGCTTGGGAAGGGCTGTGTCGTTGTGTGTGACATGGCGCTATTTGACGCCAGCGCCTCTCCATCATCCAATCGCAAGCCAGAGTGTCTGTGCTTTAGGGTGCGACACCAGTCAAATCAGAAATGGGGGCGGCGGCGGATCAATTCTTTGAAAAGTAATTTTCTCTTTCCTGTGCACTTCTAGCCGAACGGGGGTTCGGCATTCTCACGACGCGCGTCGCGCTGCAGTTGATAGACGAGACGCTCGATTTGTCGCTGTGTCTGACCAGCGAGGCGATGGAATTTAAGGCCGCACATCGTTATGTCCAGCTTTTCGTCGAACAGCAGGTGGCGCAGCTCGACTTCTGTCTGGATCAGCCCTATCGGTAGCTTGGCGACGAGTTCGTAGACCTGCCCTGTTTGCAGGCTGCCCTGGTAGTCGCCCTTGACGCTCAGCTTGCAGCCGGTAGCCGATATGTCGAGCAATTTGCCTTCCAGCGATTTTCGGTTTGACGCGCTTCCCAGTTGGGCGGCTACGGCGGTTTCCTTGAGTTGCGCACGGTAGGCATTGCGCCGCTGGTGATGGGTCAGCTCTGCGGGCGCTGGAATCCAATAGCAGCGTGCGCCGTCTATCTCGCTCAGGTGAGCTGGCTGATCGTTCGTCCAGGATATCCGGGCGCCTTCGTAAAAACCGTCGATGTGAATCGGCTCGCCCTGCAGTAGCAGTCTTTCTCCATCGTTGGGAATTATTTCATCCAGCGCAATCCAGCCGGTTTCACGGTTCATTTGTACCAGAAAGCTCTGGTAGCGCTGATTGCGCTCATGGAAACGGACGGTAAGCGGAACGTTATTATCAAGAAGAGGGCGCAGGTTGGCGTATATTTCAAGCGGTGAGGTCAGTACCTTGGGCGGCTGAGGGCCTTCCTGCTCCAGGAACAAGCTAGACACGGTCCGGTGATCTCCGGCGCATTATTGTCACCATAGTAAGCGTCCTCATGGCGGTTGTTCGTTCAGGCTTGGCTCAAAGGCCGCTGCTGGTTGCTGCGGGCAGCACCTCCCCGGTTGTCGTAAAGACCCGGAGTGTCATCCTTCCCTTGCAGAATTTTCAGCATGCCGCCCAAAGTGCTCTGGTTTGCCCGAATCAGACGCCCGTTTCGCTCATTTGCAGTGCGGCAGCGATCAAGCTCCGCTTCCAGCAGTCGGGCCTGCTCAAGAATGCTATCGCCTTGTTCGGCTCGGCTTGCCGCAGCCTCTAGTCCTGCCAGATCGGGGCTCAGCTGTTGGTCGACAAGCCATTGGCTGCGTTGAGCACCATGCTGGCCGAGCAGGGCAAGCAACGGTTGCTTTTTCGTCAGGATGGCTTCCAGGTCAACCAGATTGCGGTCGCTCAGAGCTGTAAACTCCAAGTCGATAAGCTCAAGGAGTTGACCGGTTATGCCGATATCTTCGGCCAGTTGCTCAAGCAGGGTAGTGTCATGCATGTTGGGTTCTGGCGGACTCGCGTAGATGTCTGGTCCAGGCTCAGCGCTGTGTTTCGAACGCCAGCAGCTTGGCTGCAACGCGCGCGCTATCAACCTGATAGGAGCCGTCAGCGACTGCCTGTCGTAGCTTGGCCACGCGCTCCTGGTCAACGGCAGGCTGCTCGTTCAGCTTGTCGGCGGCCTGTTGCAGGCGCTGTGCTTCAGGGCTCAGCTGTACCGTGTCGCTGCTAGAAGCGTTGACGGCTGTTTTGGAAGCTTCGCCGGTAGCCTCCTGTCGAGGGCTTTCTGCGCGCTCGTTGCTTTGCACGCTGCTACGCCCGGTAGGGGGCGCACTCAGCGGGCTATTGGGGCGATTGAAGTCGATGACCATGATGCAAACCTCAAAGGAATCAGGACGCTTGCCATGTGTTCGGCAACAATGGGCGAAACTTTAGCGGTTTTTTCCCAACGGCACACGGGAAAAAGCAATCGCCTGCGTGCTCTACATTGCGACTTCAACCTGTCCGGGGCCGATCACTCGGGCCTTGACGGTGCGGCCGGAGCGTCGGTTCTTCACTGGAATCTGTTTGCCTGGAACGCCATCGGCCATCGCTTCACCGGGCATGCGTACGCTGATGGTTCCGGATCTGGCGGTGATGACTACGTGATCGCCCTTGCGCACCGCCTTGGCCAGCTCCATTTGGTTGGGAGCGATCACCTGGTCGGGCTGTACCGGGCGGGTCAGCTTGTTGCCCAATACTTCATCCAGTCGCGTTACATAGCCTTGATTGAGGCTGGAGACATCCCGCTCGGCAGTGCTCACGTCACTTTCGCGCAGCACCGTGTTGCGCAGAAGTGACCGGCTGGCGACGATGACTTCGCGGTAGAGTCGGACCTGTGCCGGTACGAACACTGACCACGGATTGCTGCCTTGGCAGCTAACCCTTACTGTCACTCGCCCTATCGGTGCGCCGTTCGTGCTACCTAAGCGAGTCGCCAGCGGTTGGTCGCACTGATGCAGGCGTAACCGGGGGTCCAGGCGGCTGACGACTATTTCATGACGTGCGTCGATATCGCTGCGGCTCAAATAGTCGGTTACCACCTGCTCAAGAAACTGCTCGGTCACGTCGATAAGCTGTTCAGGATGTGACATGGTTGACGCATGGGCAAATTGGCCCATCGTGCAGAGCGCAGTGAATATCGCTGTGCTTCTTCGCAGTCTCTGGCCACCGCGCCGGAAAATGGTCATATGGACGTTCATATCCCAACCATAGCAAGGGGCGTGCCGCGTCATCGCCGCATGCCCCGAAAACTGCAAGCAGAGAGGAAGACTGGCATGGCCGGTGTATTGGATTCGGTTAACCAGCGTACCCAGTTGGTGGGTCAGAATCGCCTTGAGTTACTGTTGTTTCGCCTCGAGGGCGAGCAGCTGTATGGAATCAACGTATTCAAGGTGCGGGAGGTGCTGCAGTGTCCCCGGCTGACCATCATGCCCAAGTGCGGGAGGGTAGTGCGCGGGGTGGCAAGCATTCGCGGTCAGACGCTGCCGATCCTTGATCTGTCGCTTGCTACGGGCAAGTCCGCGTTGATGGACGTGCAGAATTCGTTTGCGGTGATCACCGAATACAACAACCGGACGCTGGGATTTCTGGTTCACTCGGTCGAGCGGATCGTCAACCTGAACTGGGAAGCCATTCTGCCGCCGCCCAGGGGGGCGGGGCGCGATCACTATCTGACCGCCGTCACGCATATCGATAACAAGTTGGTAGAGATCATCGATGTAGAAAAGGTGCTGGCCGAGGTGGCGCCGACGTCGGAAGAGGTATCGCCGAGCGTAGTGGATGACGATACCCGGGCTAAGGCGCTTGCGTGTCGGGTGTTGGTCGTTGATGACTCATCGGTGGCCCGCAAGCAGATCACGCGTTGCCTCGAGAATCTGGGCATCGAGGTCGTCAAGCTGAATGATGGACGCGAGGCGCTCAACTACCTGAAGCGAATGGCGGATGAAGGCAAGAATCCGGCCGAAGAGTTCTTGATGATGATTTCCGATATTGAAATGCCGGAAATGGATGGCTATACCCTGACAACTGAGGTGCGCCACGATCCACGCATGCATGCCATGCATATACTCCTGCATACTTCCCTTTCCGGTGTGTTCAACCAGAACATGGTGAAACGGGCGGGGGCGGATGATTTCCTTGCCAAGTTCCAGCCTGACGATCTTGCGGCTCGTGTGGCTGATCGAATCAGGCAGGCGGATGCAAACTGAGGCTAGGTCCTCTCATGATGGTGAGGCTTTATTGGTGTCAGTCGATCTGGATTTCGAGCAGTTCCGGGTGTTCCTTGAAAAGACGTGCGGCATTCTGTTGGGTAGCAACAAGCAATATCTGGTGTCCAGTCGCCTGAACAAGCTGATGGAGCAGCAGGGCATCAAGACGCTTGGTGATCTGGTCAGGAAGATTCAGGCGCAGCCGCGCAGCGGCCTGCGCGAGTTGGTGGTCGATGCGATGACGACCAACGAGACGCTATGGTTTCGTGATACGTATCCGTTCGAAGTGCTCAGAAGTCGCGTGCTGCCGGAGATGCTGAAGGGAGCGTCTGGCCAGCGTTTGCGTATCTGGTCTGCGGCGTGCTCGTCTGGGCAGGAGCCTTACTCGCTCTCCATGACTGTCGACGAGTATGAGCGCGCTAATCCAAGCCAGCCCAAGACCGCGGTTCAGATCGTTGCGACCGAACTGTCGGGTGCCATGCTCACCGCCTGCAAGGCGGCCGAATACGACAGTCTGGCGATTGCGCGCGGTCTCTCCAGTGAGCGCTTGCAGCGGTATTTCGAGGCTAGGGCAGCGGGCCGCTGGGCGGTGAAGCCGGCGATTCGTTCGCGGGTTGAGTTTCGTGTTCAGAACCTGCTCGATAGCTATGCGGTGCTGGGCAAGTTCGACATCGTCTTTTGTCGCAATGTGCTGATCTACTTTTCCGCCGATGTGAAGAAAGACATTCTCAGGCGTATTCACGCGACGTTGCGCCCCGGTGGTTATCTGTTTCTGGGTGCCTCGGAGGCACTCAATGGTCTTCCCGAGTTGTATCAGATGGTGCAGTGCAGTCCGGGCATCATCTACAAGGCCAAGTGATCGATTCGTGCTGGCGGCAGAAAACCGTCATGCACGATCGTCGTTTGCGGCAAAAGGGCGGTAAAGGCTTGCCGCTTTTGACGCCCCTGGGGCGACTCCTGTTTCTTCAATCCTTATAAATCAACGCTTTGCCGGCTATGGCATGGGCTTTGCTGGGGTATGCGCAAGCAGACTGTATCCGGCAGAGGGCCAGATCATGAGCATCAGTTTCGACAAGGCATTGGGCATCCATGAGAAGGCGCTCGGCTTCCGCTCACAACGTGCCGAGGTCCTGGCCAACAACATTGCGAACGCAGATACGCCCAACTACAAGGCGCGTGATCTCGATTTCGGCAGTGTGCTTGCAGAGCAGGCGGCCCAAACTCAAGGCGGTTTCGGCGTAACCCGAACCAGCGACAAGCATATTGCCGCCGAAGGACTGGAAATTGCCGATGCCTCGTTGCGTTTTCGCACGCCGGCACTCCCCTCGCTGGATCAGAACACCGTCGATCTGCAGGTCGAACAAGCCAACTATGCGAAGAACGCCGTGGACTTTCAGGCGAGCTTCACCCTGCTCAATAGCAAATTCAAAGGGCTGATCAGTGCCCTGCGCGGCGAATAAGGAGTGCCCCATGTCTCTTAGCAGCGTCTTCAACATTGCCGGCAGTGGAATGAGTGCTCAGAGCACACGCCTGAATACCATTTCCAGCAACATCGCGAACGCGGAAACCGTGTCTTCCAGCGTGGATCAGACCTACCGTGCTCGACACCCGGTGTTCGCCACCGTGTTTCAGCAGGCCGATGGCCAGCCAGAGCAGTCGTTGTTCGCCGAGCAGGATCAGGCCGGCGCAGGGGTTCAGGTGTTGGGCGTGGTCGAGGATCAGGGCGAGCTGCAGGCGCGTTATGAGCCCAATCATCCGGCTGCCGACGAAAGCGGCTATGTCTACTACCCGAACGTCAACGTGGTGGAGGAAATGGCCGACATGATTTCCGCCAGTCGCGCATTCCAGACCAATGCCGAGTTGATGAATACCGCCAAGACCATGCTGCAGAAAGTGCTGACGCTGGGTCAGTAATCTCACGGAGCCTGATTCATGAGCACTACAAGTGGCGTCGGCGGCACCAGTTCGATACTCGAGCAGTACCAGTTCGGCGATGATCGCGAGGTCAAGGGTAACGACCTTGGCAAGAACGAATTCCTCGAGTTACTGGTTGCGCAGATGAACAACCAGAATCCGCTGGAGCCCCAGGAAAATGGCGAGTTCATCGGCCAGCTAGCGCAATTCAGCACGGTCGAAGGTGTCGAGAAGCTCAATTCCAGCATGGAAACCATCCTCTCGGGCTATCAGTCTTCCCAGGCGCTGCAGGCATCGTCGCTGGTCGGGCGCAAGGTGATAGTGCCCACGGACAAGGCGGTGGTGGATACCAGTGAAACCTTCAAGGCCAGCCTGGTGCTGCCCGTCAGCAGCAGCAACGTCTTCGTCAACGTCTATGACGATGCCGGGGCTGTGGTCAACCGGATCAATATGGGGCAGCAGGAGGCCGGCAGCGTCTCCTTCATGTGGGACGGCAAGGATGCCAGCGGCAATATCGTGCCGCCTGGAACCTATCGCTTCGAGGCTCAGGCCACTTATGAGGGCGAAACCAAGGGGCTGTATACCCTTCTGCCGGCCAATGTCGACAGCGTCACCCTTGGGCAGAATGGCGGGGAGTTGATGCTCAACCTCGCCGGCATCGGCAGCATCGGGCTTTCCCAGGTCCAGGTCATCGGACAATAACCGCCGCACTCTCGGCAAAGGAGCAATTCCATGTCCTTCAATATCGGTCTTAGCGGCCTGCGTGCCGCGAGCAAGGATCTCAACGTTACCGGCAACAATATCGCCAATGCTGGCACCGTGGGCTTCAAGCAGTCACGGGCGGAATTTTCCGATCTCTACGCGGCTTCGGTGCTTGGCACCGGCAAGAATCCCCAGGGCGGCGGGGTGCTGATGTCGAATATCTCCCAGCAGTTTAATCAGGGCAATATCAACTACACCCAGAATGCGCTCGATCTGGCGATCAACGGCAACGGGTTCTTCCAGGTCAGCAACAACGGGGCGGTCAGCTATACCCGTGCCGGCTATTTTGGCACCGATAGCCAAGGCTTTCTGGTCGATAACTTCGGCTACAAGCTGCAGGGTTTTCCGGTGGATGGCAACGGTAACGTGCAGAGCGGAATGGTTGGTGGTCTGCGGGTGGAGGTGACCAAGCAGGCGCCCAGGGCTACCAGCGAGATAACGACGGCGTTCAACTTGAACTCGACGCAGAAATCGCCGGCGACATGGCAGGCATCGTATGATGGTGTGATCGACAAGGTATATCGCGACAATTTCACTACCGAATCGGCGCTAGTATCCCTGCTTCCAGTGGGAGCTACCGATGCAGCTCGAGGACAAGCGTATATAGACGCTCTTGCCGCTTCCCCTTCATTAACCCCGTATGACCAAGCCATCATTGACCATATGGGAGATATCACCTCATCTACCGTCGAGGAGGTTGGGCAAAAGCTCGCCGGTGCTATAGCAGCTGCGGAATTTGCGGCTGTTGAAGTTGCCAAGGCTGCTTCGGAGACTGAGACTGTAAAACTTCTAGCGCTCAGCACAGCAAACGCGACATTCAATCCGGCTGATCCGACGACCTATAACAGTTCGACCTCGCTGAATATCTACGACTCCCAGGGTAACGCGCACGTCATGACGCAGTATTTCGTCAAGACTGGCGCCAATACTTGGGATATGAAGGTGTTGATCGATGGTCGCAATCCGGCAGACCCTGCTCAGGAGCCGGCTGAGCCTTATGTAATGGGGCTGACGTTTGATTCTTCCGGTGCACTGACCGATATCGATAACGGGGACTCTGCGCTTTTCAGTGTCTCGTCGGATCTTCGGGTGACGCTGAACTCGGCTACTGGGGCGCAGCCAAGCGATGGCTGGATTCCGGCTATCTCCGACGGCGGTACCCCCGCGACCTGGTCGGCCAACGGCGCCCTGGCCAATCCTGACGGAATCGTCCTCGACTTCTCCAAGTCTTCGCAGTACGCCAGCGCCTTCGCCGTCAACAGCGTTGCCCAGGATGGCTACACGACTGGCGAGCTGGCAGGTCTGGAAATCGATGAAACAGGCGTGATCTTCGCTCGCTACACCAACGGACAATCCAAGGTGCAGGGACAGATCGTTCTCGCCAACTTCGCCAGCGTCCAGGGCCTGACTCCGGTGGGCAAGTCGCAATGGGTGCAATCGGTGGAGTCCGGCGAGCCGGTGGTTGGTACGCCAGGTGCGGGCGCGCTCGGGGCTCTGGTAGCTGGGGCGCTTGAAGATTCGAACGTCGAGCTGTCAGACCAATTGGTCAACCTGATCGTCGCCCAGCGCAACTATCAGGCCAATGCCAAGACCATCGAAACCGAAAGCGCAGTTACTCAGACCATCATTAATCTGAGGTAACAGTGGCGGCAATGGAGCATTGCCGCTGACGGCAGTATTCCGCCGCCGGTATGGAGGAAGGCCCGAAAGGGCCTTCTTTTTTTTCGTGATCTCTATATAAATCAGTTGCTTGAGTATTTCACCGTGCCGTGGCACGCAGCTTGCATTTTTCCTTCGTAACAGAATCGCAAGTGTCAAACTCGCGTCTCGGAGATGTCGATGGACAAGATGCTCTACGTGGCCATGACGGGTGCCAGCCAGAACGCGCGGGCCCAGCAGGCTCACGCCAACAACCTAGCGAACATTTCAACAACCGGATTTCGTCGGGATTTCGAGCAGGCGCGCTCGATGCAGGTCTTCGGCGACAGCCATCCGGCTCGCGTCTATGCCATGTCGGAGCGCCCAGGCACGGACTTCACGCCAGGGACCTTGCAGGAAACCGGGCGAGATCTGGACATTGCCGTCGAGGGCGAGGGGTGGATTGCAGTGCAAGCGCCGGACGGCAGTGAGGCGTATGTGCGAACCGGTAGCCTGAATATTGACGTGCTGGGCATGCTGCGTACCGCTGAGGGTATGCCAGTCCTCGGCAACGGCGGGCCGATTGCTATTCCGCCAGAGGAAAAGGTGGACATCGGTCAGGACGGCACCATCAGCATCCGAGCCTTGGGCGAAGACCCCAACATCGTGGTCACCGTGGACCGGATCAAGCTGGTCAACCCGGATCCTCAGCAGCTGGAGAAGGGCACTGATGGCCTCATTCGACTGAAGGACGGCCAGCCCATCGAGGCGGATGCCAATGTTCGAGTGGTTTCGGGATTCCTTGAGGCGAGCAATGTCAACGCGGTGGCCGAGATGACCTCCATTCTGGCGCTGTCTCGCCAGTTCGAACTGCACGTAAAGATGATGCGCACCGCCGAAGACGATGCGGCTGCCATGGCGCGCGTACTGCAACTCAGCTAATAGCGTGGCGCCAGCGGCGCACGAGGAGATAGCTCATGCTTCCAGCACTTTGGGTCAGCAAGACCGGTCTGTCCGCCCAGGACATGAACCTGACCACCATTTCCAACAACCTGGCCAACGTGTCCACCACTGGCTTCAAGAAGGATCGGGCCGAGTTCCAGGACCTGCTCTATCAGATTCGCCGGCAGCCGGGCGGGCAATCCAGCCAGGACAGTGAGCTGCCCTCCGGGCTGCAGTTGGGTACCGGTGTGCGGGTTACCGGCACGCAGAAGATCTTCACCACCGGCAGCCTGCAGACGACCGAACAGCCGCTGGACATGGCCATCAATGGTCGTGGCTTCTTCCAGGTACTGCTACCCGACGGAACGGTTTCCTACACTCGCGACGGTGGTTTTCACCTGAGCTCCGATGGCCAGCTGGTAACCGCCAGTGGCTATGCCCTGGAGCCTGCCATCGTGGTGCCGCCGGAGACACAGAGCTTTACCGTAGGCGAGGATGGCACCGTGTCGGTGACGACTGTCGGCAATGCCCAGCCGCAGATAATCGGCAACATCCAGACTGCGGATTTCATCAATCCGGCCGGCCTTCAGGCGATGGGCAGCAACCTGTTCCTGGAAACCGCGGCCAGTGGTGCGCCGCAGGTCAGCACGCCGGGGCTGAATGGCCTGGGTACGGTACTGCAGAACACCCTGGAAAATTCCAACGTCAGCGTCGTCGAGGAACTGGTGAACATGATCACCACCCAGCGCGCCTACGAGATGAACTCCAAGGTTATTTCCACTGCCGACCAGATGTTGTCGTTCGTCACGCAGCAACTCTGATCGCGCGTTCGCCGTGGTATACGGGCACGCACGCCTCGTGCTGCTCGCAGTAGTTTCGATGGCCTGTCATGGCTTGAGGTGTTTATGAGCCGTTTGCTGATTGCTGCTTCGCTGTCGTCCGCCCTGGCGTTGGCTGGCTGTGTCGCCCCAGCGCCGAAACCGGACGATCCGTACTACGCTCCGGTGCTGCCGCGCACGCCGCTACCGGCGGCGCAGAACAACGGTGCAATCTACCAGTCGGGTTTCGAAACCTTCCTCTATGGTGATCGCAAGGCCTACCGGGTCGGCGATATCATCACCATTACCCTCAACGAGCGTACCCAGGCCAGCAAGAACGCGACGTCCCAGCTATCGAAGGACAGCAGCGCTAACATCGGTCTTGGGTCGTTGTTCGGTGGGGGTGTTTCCATGGCCAATCCGCTGACGGGCAACTCGATGAGCCTGGGCGCCGAATACGAGGCGTCGCGAGATACTTCCGGCTCCGGCCAGGCGGGGCAGAGCAACAGCCTGTCTGGCTCGATCACGGTGACTGTCTCCGAAGTGCTGCCCAACGGCATCCTGGCTGTACGCGGCGAGAAATGGATGACGCTCAATACCGGCGATGAACTGGTGCGCATCGCGGGGCTGGTCCGTGCGGACGATATCGCGACCGATAACACCGTGCCTTCTACCCGCATTGCCGATGCCCGCATCACCTATTCGGGTACCGGTGCCTTTGCCGATGCGAGCCAGCCTGGCTGGCTCGACCGATTCTTCATGAGCCCGATGTGGCCCTTCTGACCGGAGCTGATGCCATGTGGAAAAAGCTGCTGCTGTTGGCGGGCCTGCTCACGCTTTGTGCTGGCGCGCAGGCCGAGCGTCTGAAGGACGTCGCCACGATCAATGGCGTGCGAAGCAACCAGTTGATCGGCTATGGCCTGGTCGTCGGGCTGAACGGCAGTGGTGATCAGACCACTCAGACACCTTTCACCGTGCAGACCTTCAACAACATGTTGGCTCAGTTCGGCATAAAGGTGCCGTCTGGCGGCAATATCCAGTTGAAGAACGTCGCCGCGGTCTCGATCCATGCCGAGCTGCCGCCGTTCGCCAAACCGGGGCAGACCATCGACATCACAGTGTCGTCCATCGGTAACGCCAAGAGCCTGCGTGGCGGCAGCCTGCTGATGGCGCCGTTGAAGGGGATCGACGGCAACGTCTACGCCATCGCCCAGGGCAACCTGGTGGTCGGCGGCTTCGATGCCGGTGGTGCCGATGGCTCGCGGATCACCGTCAACTCGCCGTCGGCGGGTCGGATTCCCGGTGGGGCGACGGTGGAGCGTCCGGTGCCAAGCGGATTCAACCAGGGCAATACCCTGACCCTGAACCTCAATCGCCCGGACTTCACCACCGCGAAGAATATCGTCGACCAGATCAACGATCTGCTCGGCCCAGGCGTCGCCCAGGCACTCGACGGCGGCTCGATCAGCGTGACTGCGCCACTGGACCCGAGCCAGCGCGTCGATTACCTGTCGATCCTCGAGAACCTTGAGGTGGAGGTCGGCCAGGCCGTCGCCAAAGTCATCATCAACTCGCGCACCGGCACCATCGTGATCGGCCAGAACGTGCGAGTTCAGCCCGCGGCGGTTACCCATGGCAGCCTGACCGTGACCATCAGCGAGGACCCTCAGGTCAGCCAGCCGGAAGCATTTTCCGGCGGGCAGACGGCGGTCGTGCCCAATTCGAGGGTAAACGCCGAGCAGGAGGCCAAGCCGATGTTCAAGTTCGGTCCGGGCACCACGCTGGATGAAATCGTTCGGGCGGTGAATCAGGTAGGTGCTGCACCCAGCGACCTGATGGCCATTCTCGAAGCGTTGAAGCAGGCCGGTGCTTTGCAAGCCGACCTCATCGTGATCTAAGGGTAGCGCTATGGAAAATCGACTCGGCAGCGGCGGACGCAGCCTCGACAGTGGCAGCTACGCCGACCTCAATCGCCTTAGCCAGTTCAAGGTCGGCAAGGACCGGGATGGCGAGGAGAACGTGCGCAAGGTCGCGCAGGAATTCGAGTCGCTGTTCCTCAACGAGATGCTCAAGTCGATGCGCGCTGCCACAGAGGTACTGGCCAAGGACAACCCATTGCATAGCCAGGCGAGCAAGCAGTACCAGGAAATGTACGATCAGCAGCTCTCGGTCAGTCTCTCGAAAGAGGGCGGCGGTATCGGGCTGGCCGACGTACTGGTGCGCCAGCTGAGCAAACAGACCGAGACGGCTACACGCAACAATCCTTTCGCCCAGGTGGTGCAGACCGATGGAACCGCCTGGCCGAGCAAGCCGGCTGCCGCCATCGAGTCCGGACGTGATGATTCCCGGCTGCTCAATCAGCGCCGGCTGGCGCTGCCGGGAAGGGCCTTCGAGCGTCAGTTGGCAAACGTTTCGGCGACCGCTCCGGCCACGACCGCCGAGGCGGGGCAGCCGCTGGTCGATCTCGACTGGAAACCCGCGACCGCGTTCGTGCCACCGACAGAGGCGCCTCTGATCGTCAACGGCGTAGAGAAAAGCGCGTCGAATGCGCCTAGCAAGACCCGCTTCAATTCGTCCGAAGAATTCATCGCCACCATGCTGCCGATGGCCGAGAAAGCTGCGGAGCGCCTGGGAATCGAGCCACGCTTCCTCGTCGCGCAGGCTGCTCTGGAAACCGGCTGGGGCAAATCGATGATCCGCCAGCAGGATGGCAGCAACAGCCACAACCTGTTCGGCATCAAGGCGAACGGCTGGAAAGGTGCGTCTGCCACCGTAATGACCACCGAGTACGTCAACGGCAAGGCAACCCGCGAGAAGGCGGGCTTTCGTGCCTATGATTCCTTCGAGCAGAGCTTCGACGATTTCGTCAGCCTGCTGGAGAACAACGACCGCTATCGAACCGCCATTCAGGTGGCGAGCAACACCGGCGACTCGGAGCGATTCGTCAAGGAATTGCAGAAAGCCGGCTACGCCACCGACCCGCAGTACGCACGCAAGATCACGCAGATCGCCCGCAAGATGCAGACCTACCAGACCGTCGCCGACGCGAATTCGGCGCCCGCCATGCGGACCAGAGGCTAAATCATGGCTGACCTAATGAGCATTGGCCTGTCCGGCCTGGCCGCCAGCAAGACCCAGCTGTCTATCACCGGCCACAATATCAGCAACGTCAACACCCCTGGCTACAGTCGCCAGGATGCTTCCCAGGCGACCCGCTCGCCGCAATTCAGCGGCGCCGGCTACATCGGCTCGGGGACCACGCTGGTCGATGTGCGTCGCTCCTACAGCGACTTTCTCACCAGCCAGCTGCGCAGCAGCACCTCGTTGAACAGCGATGTAGCGGCCTACAAGAGCCAGATCGATCAGCTCGATTCACTGCTGGCCGGGAGCACCACCGGCATTACCCCCTCGCTGCAGAGCTTCTTCTCGGCATTGCAGACGGCGGCGGAGGATCCGGCGAACATCCCCGCCCGTCAGTTGGTATTGGCCGAGGCAGAAGGCCTGGCGAGGCGTTTCAATACCGTCTATGACCGCTTGTCCGAGCAGAACGACTTCACCAACAAGCAGATGTCTGCGGTCACCGATCAGGTCAACCGGCTGGCCGGCAGCATCGGTAGCCTGAACGAGGCAATCGCCGTCGCTTCCGCCAATGGCAAGCAGCCGAACGATTTGCTCGATGCCCGCGACGAGGCTGTGCGTCAGCTTTCCACTTACATTGGCGTGACCGTGGTTCCGCAGGACGACAGCAGTTTCAATATCTTCATCGGTAGCGGCCAGCCACTGGTGGTTGGCAGCAGCGTGTCGCGCCTTGAGGTGGTGCCGGGGCAGGGCGATCCCAATCGGCACGAAGTACAGTTCGTCAGTGGCGGCTCGCGGCAGGGCATCACCTCGCAGATCACCGGCGGCGAACTGGGCGGTCTGATCCGCTATCGCGAGGAAGTGCTGGATTCGACCATGAATTCGTTGGGCCGGCTGGCACTGGCCGTCAGCGACCAGGTCAACACGCAGCTCGGTGAGGGACTGGATCTCAAGGGGCAGGTTGGTTCGGCACTGTTCGGTGACTACAACACCGAAGCGCTGGCGAAGCTGCGCGTCAACGCGTTCGTGGGTAACAGTAGCGCCCAGCCGATGCTGAACGTTACCGATACGGGTCAGCTCACGACCAGCGACTACCTGATGGAATACGACGGTAGCAGCTACAAGGTCCGCCGCTTGAGCGACAACCAGTTGATGGCCGTAACGGAAAGCCCGGCCGGTACGCTATCGATTGCTGACAGAAATGGCGTCGGTCAGGGGTTTCAGGTCGTGCTCGGAAGCCCCGCACCAGCCGCAGGCGACAAGTTCAGCCTGCAGCCGACCCGGCGTGGTGCGACCGATATCGCGGCAGTGCTGGATCAGGCGGATCAACTGGCCTTCGCCGCCCCGGTACGTGCCGAAAGCGAGTTGCAGAACGCCGGTACCGGTGTAATGACTCAGCCGGACATGGTTTCGGCGCCTTCACCCATCAGCATCACGGCGCTGCAGGACATGTTCGGCAGCACCGGAGCGACACTGACCTTCACCGAGCCGGATACCCTTTCGATCAGCGGCGGTACCGCCGGTTTTCGTCAAGTGGACAACGCTACGACGCCGCCAACCGTGACGTTCGTTTCGAGCGTTACCATCACGCCTGGGCAGAGTAATTCCCTGGTCATCGGGGATGCCGACTATCAGTTCGAGTTCTCTCTCAGCGGTACGCCCAAGAACAACGACCAATTCGATATTGCGTTCAATCAGAGCGGTGTCTCCGACAACCGTAACGCCCTGAAGCTGGTGGACTTGCAGACGAAGCAGACGGTGGGTGTGGACAGTACCGTTAACGGCTCGGGTTTCAGCTTCACCGATGGCTATGGCGAGTTGGTCGAGCGCGTCGGAACGCTGACGGCGCAGGCGCGGATGGACAGTGAAGCAACCGGTGCGGTTCTCAAGCAGGCCACCGACAACCGCGACTCGCTATCGGCCGTCAATCTGGATGAAGAGGCGGCCAACCTGATCAAGTTCGAGCAGTACTACAACGCTTCGGCCCAGATCATTCAAGTTGCCCGCTCCTTGTTCGATACATTGATCAGCTCCTTCAGGTAATAGGTCGCCATATGCGCATTTCCACCCTGCAAGCGTTCAATAACGGCGTCGCCGGATTGCAGCGCAACTACGCCAATGCGACCCGTACCCAGGAGCAGATCAGTACCGGCAACCGCATCCTCACGCCAGCGGACGACCCGGTTGCGTCGGTGCGGTTGCTGCAGTTGGAACAACAGCAGAATGTGCTGAGCCAGTACAACGCCAACCTGACGGCGGCGAAGAACAGCCTCACGCAGGAGGAGGTCACGCTCAATTCGGTGAATACCGTTTTGCAACGCGTTCGCGAACTGGCTACGCAGGCGGGCAATGGTGCCCTGAGTGCGGACGACCGCAAGTCCATAGCTGCCGAGTTGACCGAGCGCGAGGACGAGCTGCTGTCATTGTTGAACACGCGAAACGCTCGCGGTGAATATCTGTTTTCGGGTTTTCAGGGCAAGACGCAACCCTTCGTGCGCGATGGCAACGGCAGCTATTCCTACCAAGGTGATGAGGGCCAGCGGAATGTGCAGGTCGCCAGTTCGCTGAACATAGCCATAAGCGACAACGGCAAGGCGGTATTCGAAAACGTCATCAATGCGGGACGGTACCAGAGCGACATCGACAGCTCGTTGGCCTTGCCAGGTTCGACGCTGAGCATCTCTGCCCCCCTGGTACAGGACGAGGTGGCCATTGCCGGCAACCCCTCCTTCCCGGTAGCAGGGGTTGGCGTGCATTTCACTTCTGCAACTGAATATGTCGTTTATGATTTGAATGATCCGCCTGCGGACCTCTCTGATCCTTATGCCACGCCTGGGCAAGTGCTCGCTTCGGGGGCGGTTGACAGTGATGAGGATTCTGCCGATGAGCTCGTGTTTCGCGGCGTGATGATCAAGTTCGACGGAGTGCCAACCGGGGGAGAGTCGGTAGAAATCACGCTGGACGCTACGGTCCAGAAGCAGGGAATCCTCGACACCATCGCCAATCTACGCATGACGCTGGAAGACCCGTCCTCCAGCAACACCGATATTCGCGATGCCGTGGCCGTGAGCCTGACCAACCTCGAGTATGGCATGATCAGTGTCGATGCAGCGCGCGGAAACATCGGTGCGCGCCTGAACGTCATCGAAACGACCCAGACGGATAACGAAGACGTGGCCCTGGTGAACAAGTCCGTTCAGGCCGAACTGCGTGAGCTGGACTATGCCGAGGCGCTGTCCCGGTTGTCTTTCCAGACGGTGATTCTGGAGGCGGCGCAGCAAAGTTATGTCAAGATCAGCGGGCTGAACCTGTTCAACGCGATGCGTTGAACAGGTTGACGAGGTTCGCATAAACGCGGCTTCGTTTTGACATCGCGCGTCAGGTGGCTAGATTGGTCGGTGCGGAGCAGGAAGTCCCGCCATAGTCACTTCTGAGTCCATAGGGATATGCATATGAGCAAAGCTTTTCTGGCTGCTGCGGCCTTCGCCGTTCTTTCCAGTGTCTCGTTCAGCGGTTACGCCGCTACTCAATCCGATCCTGCCCAGGCGCCAGCGATGGTGGCTCAGGCGACCGTCAACCTGAACAGCGCCGACGCTGAGACGCTGACCCGGGAACTGAAAGGGATTGGCGCCACCAAGGCCAGGGCAATCGTCGAGTACCGCGACGAACATGGCCCATTCAGTTCGGTTGACGAGCTTCTCGAGGTAAACGGCATAGGTTCCGCGACCCTTGAAAAGATCCGCAGCCAACTCAGCCTTCAGTAAGGAGGCAATACGAGGGTTCGGCCGCAAGGGTCGACCCTCGACCGTTGGCTGTTCGTGAGCGTCCGCCTTTGGCTGCGATAGCCGGTATCGTCCGTTACGAACGCCTTGTGCGACCATCAGTCGAAGTGCTTGTAAAGCCGTTGACAATCTCCGGTTATGCACATTCGGAATAGACTGTCGCAGTCTCTTTGTTCGCATATACAGGTATCACTCTAGCCTTTGCTAAGTCATTGATTTTCAATGACTTGAAAGGTTGTGTAAAAAAGCGCCGATTTGTCGAACGCCCCCGTAGCTAGGGCATTTGCGGCAACCATCCATAAACTGTTCACAAGGTTATCCATAGCTTCGGTGGATAACCCTCCCGACGTCAGGGATGGCGCAGGCTAGAGAGGAATCATATGAAAGCTCCCTGGAGTTTCATGCGTTATCTACCATTCGCTCAGCGATTGATCCGTGCCGGCAGGATTCCCGCGCTGTTATTGGCCGTGGCTCGAAAGTCGTCTTCGAAACGAGGATTGGTCAGAGGTCTGCGTGAAGACCTGAGCCTGTTTCAGGCGCTTTGTGTCGCCTGGTGGCGCGGTCAATATCGCGCGGTAAGCCCCCAGGCCCTGGTAGCGGTGGTCGCGGGCCTGCTTTACTTCCTCTCACCTCTCGATGCCATTCCCGACTGGTTACCGGGTCTTGGCTTCGTCGATGATCTCGCGGTACTGGGTTGGGTGATGCGCAAGTGGTCGGGCGAGATGGACGCCTTCAGGACCTGGCAGCAGGCGCAGACTCCCGAGCATCAGGCCGACCTGCAGCGGTTGCCGGATCTGTCCGAACTCAGGGTCGACGACATCTCACGCTGAATGGCCACGACGAGCGGCGGCTTGCTGGTCGATGACGGACGGACAAATGCGGCGCCCATCTCGATTCATCCTCGCATACGACTGCCTGATAGCATCAACGAGCCGTGCGGGCTGTTAAGATTCCGCCTCTGATCGATCAAGCCTGAGGGAAAACGGATGAATGTGCAGGTCATCATGCGTGACGGCTCACCGGAATATGCCGTACTGCCGTGGGAGGAGTATCAGGCGCTTCTGAATGCGGTCGGTGCGCCAACGCCAGCCGATACCGATCAGTCCCCGAGTAGTCAACAGGTGCCCTCGCTGGACCAGTTGGGCGCGCTGCGGGAGGCCAAAGGGATGAGCCTGGAGCAGCTCGCGCGGGCGGTCGGGATCAGTCCGGCCTATCTCGGGCTGATCGAGGCTGGAGAGCGTGAGCCGGATGGCGCGATCCGTCGAGCGCTGGCCAGATCGCTGGAGATTGCGGGTTGGGAGGGTGACGCTTGAGTCGGCAGGCTGCGACCGTGTCCATCAGCCGGCAGCACTGGCAGGCGCTGCTGGACGAGCTGGGTGATGCGCGTCGTCAACGTCATCTGGTGACCTATCGGGCATTGGTCGAGCGACTTCAGCTGCCTACGCCAGCGATGCAGACCCTTACCGCTGCTCTGGAGCATCTGGCCGCGCTTGATGCCCGTTCGGAACGTCCGTTACGCAGCGCGCTGGTCATCAGCCAGGGCGCCAGCCGCCTTCCCCGAATCGGTTTCTTCGAATGTGCTGCGCGTCTAGGGCGTTTCAGCGGCCCTGCTGATGGCTCTGCTGCTGCCTCCTGGCACGCCGGAGAGGTGGCGCGGGTATTCGAATTCGATTATCCGGAGGTGCTCTGATGCTGTGGAAGTTGCGCGCCAAGCTTGGTTATTTCGCTGCCCGCAAAGCGATGATGTCGCGCCATGCGGTTCAGCAACCCAAACTCTGGCGCTGGATGGAAGGACAGTTTGCGCGCATGGCGGCGCTGGGAGATGTGGGCGCGCAAAGCTTTTATGGTCATATCCTTTATTTTCGAGGGCAGGGATATGGGGCCAGGCAGGAAGGGGCTCGGCTGCTGCGCCTGGCCGCTACGGCTGGTGACCTGAAGGCTGCCTACCAGATGGGTGTGATCAGCCTGAGCGAAGATGCGACTCACGGACCCGATGGCAACGAGGCGGCGCGCTGGTGGATGCAGGCAGCTGCGGCGGGGCATCCTCTGGCGGCCGTAAGGCTCGAGCAGCTCTACCGTATCGGAGGTCATGGCTTGGTGGCCAACCCGCAGGAGGCTGACCGCTACAGAGCCAAGGCGATGCAGTTGGGGTTGTGACCGTCTAGTTGTATGGCCGTATCGATGAGGTGAAAGCTCGGCCCGCTGATCTTCTTTGCGTAGCGCTTGGCTTCCGAGGCCAACGCCGCGAGCCTGCCGGCATCCAGGTGATCGGTGTGTTCGGGCCTTACCATGACGATACCGATCGACAGCGTGGGCAGCGCATACCGTTGCTCCTGTCCCTCACGATTTGCCGCGGCGAAGTAGCCCGCCGCGATGTGTTCGCGCTGATAGAACGCCGCGCTACGGCACTGGAAGTCATGTTGTAACTGCTCGATTCGGCGTTCCCAGTCGTCGCTGGTGAGCACCAGCATGAAGTCGTCACCGCCGATATGGCCGACGAAATCCAGCCGGGGGTCTATCCGCTCGTTTAGGCACTGAGCCAGGCAGAGCAGTACCTCGTCGCCTTTCGCATAGCCATAATGGTCATTGAAGGGCTTGAAGTTATCGATATCCACGTAGCAGACCAATGCCTGGCGGCGCTGCAGCAGCAGGCGGGTCAGGCATTGCTGTATGGGAACGTTGCCTGGTAGCAGGGTCAGCGGATTGGCGTGTCGTGCCTGCTGTACCTTCAGTTCGGTTATCAGCCTCAGTACGTCGATCACTCGACCCAGGCCGAGATAGCGGCCTGACTGGGTGATGACGAAGTCCTCCTCGATGCGCTGACGAGCCCGGCTGGTCAGCAGGCGGCTGACCTGCTGCAGGGACTGCCCGAGTTCGACCGCAAGGAAATCGCTGCTCATCAGCCGGCTGATTGGCTTGCGTGCCAGCAGATCGGTTGCGAACGGCTTGAGCAAGGCGTCCGAGATGAGGTTGCGGTGCACGATGCCAACCGGCCATGAGTCGGCGTCCAGAATCGCTATCGAGTTCAGGTTAGGTTGCAGTCGAAAGGCCTCGAGCAGCTCTGCGACCGGCCGTTCCGCCAGCATGGCGGGCTGGCGCACGAGCAGGGCGGAAAGATCACTGGTGTCTTCGCTGAAACCGGTGTGCTGCGTCTCTGCCGACGGCAGGACCTCTTCGATGTCTTGTACCGGCAGTTCCTGGGGGCGACCGAGCAGGTACCCCTGAACCAGATCGATGCCCATTCCTGCCAACACCGCCAACTCCTCGCGAAGCTCGATACCTTCGGCAATGACCTGGGCGCGCGAAGTACGGGCGATCTTCAGAATCGATTCGACGAATTCGCGTTTCACCGGATCGAGATGGATGCCATCGATGAAATAACGGTCGATCTTCACGTAGTCCGGTCGCAGCTGCGACCACAGGCGCAGGCTCGAATACCCGGCACCGAGATCGTCCAGGGCGATGCTGAAACCCATCGAACGATAGTGATGGAGCGCCTTGTCCAGCAATTCGAGATCGTCTGCCGGTGCCTGCTCGGTCAGTTCGATGACCACCTTGTCGGCTTCTATTCCGTAGGTATGCAGCAGCTCCAGTGTACGGCCGGGCTTGTGGCTCGCCTCGAGCAGGGTTTCTGGTGACGCATTGAGAAAGAGTTTTCCTTGCAGTCCTCCCTGGCTGTACCGTCGGCATGCCGTCTCGCGACAGGTCATTTCCAGCTCGTTGAGACGCCCGGCATGGCGCGCGGTGGCGAGCAGATTGATCGGAGAGTGCAACGGGCCATTGGAAGGGCCGCGGCTAAGCGCCTCGTAGCCGAGAATGCGCCGCTCGGAGAGCGAAACGATTGGCTGGAAGAGGGTGGTGATGTCCCCGTGAGCAAGGATATGTCCCAGTGTGCTCAACTGCTCGGTGACTGTCATGGCGTTCTCTGGGTAAAAAATGAGGGCCACGATAGTGGCCCTTTCATTTCACGCCAGTGTCATGTCAGTTTGATGACAGCTTCGCCCTGCAGCCTTCAGTGCTTGGCCATGGCTGAGCTCAGGCCCAGGTAGTCCAGCAGGATTCGCCCGGTCTCGGAAAGGTAGGCATCGTCTTCCGGTTTTGGCTTGTCCATGTCGTTGTGTGGCGTTGTTTCGTCTTCCTTCTTCAGCTTCGCCAGCGGCTCTTCGCCCTTGGCCAGGCGCAGTGCGTTTTCCAGGGCCAGTTGACGCTTCTCGATATCCGCCTGTTGCGCGCGACGTTTCTCCTCGTTGAGGCTGACGGTCGTTTCGTGCATCAGCTCCTGGGCGAGTGCCAGGCGATCGCGGGTGAAGACGAAGTCAGGATTCTCGCCGGTTCTTGCCTCATGGCGGGCCTTGAGCTCGGCAAGGAACGGTTTGAACGGGTTCATCTCCGGGTTTATTGCTGCCCGGATGCTGTCCCAGGGCAGGGCCTCAGGCAGCGCGCTCTCGCCGATCTCCTTGGTATCGACATCGGCCGGGTAGGCGATATCCGGAATTACACCCTGATGTTGAGTGCTCTGGCCGGACACCCGGTAGAACTTGGCCAGGGTGAGCTTCAGCTCGCCATGGTTGAGCGGCTGGATGGTCTGCACGGTGCCCTTGCCGAAGGTCTGGCCGCCGAGGATCAAGGCACGGTGATAATCCTGCATGGCGCCGGCGAAGATTTCCGAGGCCGATGCCGACAGGCGATTCACCAATACCGCAAGCGGGCCTTTGTAGAGGGCGCCGGTCTGCTCGTCGGCGAGCACGTCGACCCGACCGTCGCTGTTGCGCACCAGCACCGTCGGACCCTGATCGATGAACAGTCCGGTCAGCTCGGTGGCTTCCTGCAGCGAGCCGCCGCCGTTGTTGCGCAAGTCGATGACGACGCCGTCGACTTTCTCCTCCTCCAGTTCCGAAAGCAGCTTCTTCACGTCGCGAGTCGTGCTTTTGTAGTTCTGGTCACCGGCGCGTAGCGCTTTGAAATCGAGATAGAACGCCGGGATCTCGATCACCCCGAGCTTGAAGCTCTGGCCCTGGTGTTCGAGTTTCAATACCGATTTTTTCGCGGCCTGCTCTTCGAGTTTCACCGCTTCGCGGGTGATGGCCACGACCTTGCTGTTCTGGTCGTTCGGCGCATTGCTGGCGGGAATGACCTCCAGGCGCACTACCGAGCCCTTTGGGCCGCGAATCAGCTTGACCACTTCATCCAGACGCCAGCCGATCACGTCGACCATCTCGTCGTTGGCCTGGGCGACACCGATGATCTTGTCTGCCGGGGCGAGCTGCTTGCTCTTCTCCGCCGGGCCGGCTGGTACCAGACGCACGATCTTGACGTGCTCGTTGTCGCTCTGCAGCACCGCGCCGATACCCTCCAGCGACAGGCTCATGTTGATGTCGAAGTTCTCCGCATTGTCCGGTGACAGGTACTGGGTATGCGGGTCGTAGGACTGGGCGAAGGCATTGATATAGGCCTGGAACACGTCTTCGCCGCGGGTCTGGTTCAGGCGCGCGAGCTGGCTCTTGTAGCGCTTGGTCAGCAGCTCTTCGATCGCCGCGGGTTCCTTGCCGGCGATCTTCAGGCGCAGCACTTCATCCTTCACGCGTTTGCGCCAGAGGTCGTCCAGCTCCGCGCTGTCCTTGGCCCAGGCAGCCTTCTCGCGGTCGACCAGCAGTTCTTCGTCGACCGAGAAATCGAAATTGTCGACGCCTTTGTCGAGCAGGCTCAGTGCATAGTCCAGGCGGTTCTGCAGGCGCTCGAGGTGGCGCTTGTAGATATTGAACCCCGGTTCGAGATTGCCGCCCTTGAGGAAATCGTCGAACTGATTGCGCCATTTACCGAACTCATCGAGGTCGGAGGCGAGGAAGTAGCTGCGCGACGGATCGAGCATCTGGATATAGCTGTCGAAGATCTTCGCCGAACGCGCATCGTTCAGGGGGGGCTTGTTGTAATGATGGCGCTTGAGCAGTTCAACGACATTCAGGCTGGCGATCACCTGATCACGATCGGGTTGCAGGTAGTCCCAGCTCTCCGGCGTGCTGACGGCTTTTGCCAGTGCCAGTGAAGCTTGAAGGCCGAAAAAGACAGCTAGAACGGTGCAGGTCAGCGTACGTTTCATGGCTTGGGGGCGACGTGGGGCTAGGGAATAACGCATATTAGGCCATCTAGAGTAGGCGCCGGTTCGGTTTTCCGTCCGGCGGTGGAAAGCACGAGCCCGATGGTACAAGCGGTCGACCAAGGCCAGCGAGCGATCAGTTGGGTGGGCAAAGATAGGAACCACTATGGAGGCAGCATGAAGGCATTGCAAGGTATCGAGGGGCATCTGGAGTGGGCTGAACGACCGGCTCCGGCGTGTGGCGAGGGCGAAGTTCGCATCCGTGTGGCCGCCGCCGGCCTGAACCGGGCGGATCTGCTGCAACGTGCCGGGCATTATCCGCCGCCAGCGGGCGTAACCGACATCCTCGGGCTCGAATGCGCGGGCGTGATCGCCGAGGTCAACGGGCGCAGCCGCTGGAAGGTAGGTGATCGTGTGTGCACGCTGCTGGCCGGCGGCGGCATGGCCGAAGAAGTGGTGGTCGATGCTCGTCATGCGCTGCCAGTGCCCGCAGGCATGTCGCTGCATGAAGCCGCCGTGATCCCCGAGGTGTATGCCACGGCCTGGCTCAATCTCTACCGACTGGGCGCCCTGCTCACTGGCGACAAGGTGCTGCTTCATGCCGGCGCCAGTGGTGTCGGTTCGGCGGCGATCCAGTTGTGCAAGGCCTTCGGCAATCCCTGTTGGGTCAGCGTGGGCTCGTCCGAGCGGCTCGCCTATTGCGAGTCGCTCGGCGCGCAGGGCGGCGTATTACGTGGCGACTCGCTCGAAGCGCTACGCGATTTCGGCCCCTTCGACATGATCCTGGACCCGGTGGGTGCCAAGTACGCGGCCCTGAATCTGCAACTGCTGGCGATGGATGGGCGCTGGGTCATGATTGGCTTGATGGGTGGACGCAAGGCCGAAATGGATCTGGGCGGGCTGCTTGCCAAGCGCATCCAGCTGATCGGTTCTACCCTGCGTAGCCGTGATGCCGACTACAAGGCCGGGCTGCTGGCGGAAATGGAAGAGAAAATATGGCCGCTGTTCAGTCAGGGCAGGCTATCCCCGCGCCTGGAGCGAACGTTCGCTATCGCTGACGTGGAGGCAGCATTTGACGCGCTGGCGAGCAACACGGTGTCCGGCAAGGTGGCTCTGGTCATCGACGACAGCCTGGAATAAACAGGCGCCGCTGGACTGGTCCCGAGCGACGCGAGCCCTGCTGTTGGGCTTTGGTGATCCCAGGCCCAAGGCTGAGTTTCGGGTCGGTTTGGGTCCAAATCGCCGCGGGGGCGCGCCTCCCACTGGGTTGGTGTGGCTGTGCTGATTTGTGGGAGGCCTGACCTCGGGCGATGCTTTTCGAGGTTGGAGGGCCGGCCTTCGGCCTGCATCGCCGCGGGGGCGCGCCTCCCACGGGGTTGGTGTGGCTGTGCTGATTTGTGGGGGGCGACCTCGGGGCGACGCTTTGGGGATGGAGGGCAGGCCTTCAGCCTGCAATCGCCGCGGGGGCGCGCCTCCCATGGGCGGCTGATTGTGGCTGGTAGCCTTTGTGGGAGGACTACCCTGGGCCTTTTTCAGGGCAACTCGGCGCTCGAATAGAAGGCTGTCAGTACCTTGACCAGGTGTGCCAGGTCCTGACTCCCTGCAAGCTCTCGAATCGAGTGCATGGCGAAGGTGGGCAGGCCGATGTCGACGGTGCGAACGCCGAGCTGGCTGGCCGTGATGGGGCCGATGGTCGAGCCGCAGCCCATGTCGCTGCGGGTGACGAAGCTCTGCACGGGGACTTCGTTTTCCAGGCACAGATGACGGAAGAAGCCTGCTGTTTCGCTGCTGGTGGCGTAGCGCTGGTTGTTGTTGACCTTGATCACCGGTCCGGCGTTGAGCTTCGGCCCGTGGTTGCCGTCATGCTTGTCCGCATAGTTCGGGTGCACCGCATGGGCGTTGTCGGCGGAAATCAGCAGCGAACGGTTGATCGCGCGCTGGAAAGCATCCTCTTCCGGAAGCAGGCGACGCAATACCTGCTCGAGGAAAGGGCCGTCGGCCCCGCACATCGAGGTAGAGCCCACTTCTTCATGATCGGTGCAGACCAGGACACAGGTGTGCTCGGGTTCGGCCTTCAACAGCGCCTGCAGTCCGGCGAAGCAGGAAAGCAGGTTGTCGAGGCGTGCCCCGGCGATGAAATCACCATGCAGCCCGATCAGTGCGGCACTCTGGGTGTCGTAGAAGCTCAGTTCGAAGTCCAGCACCACGTCGGCGGCCAGTCCATGCTCACGGCCGAGCTGATCGGCGAGCAGTGCGCGGAAGTCCGGACTTTCCTGGCTGGCGATCTGGGCGAGGATTGGCGGCAGCTCGTTCTGGGCATTGATCGCCCAGCCCTGATTGGCTTCCCGATTGAGGTGGATCGCAAGGTTCGGAATCGTCGCGATCGGCAACTTGAAGTCGATGAGCTGGCTCTCGATGCGGCCATCGCGGCTGTAGGTGACCCGGCCGGCCAGCGAGAGGTCGCGGTCGAACCACGGGGCGAGCAGGGCGCCGCCATACACTTCCACGCCCAGCTGCCAGAAGCCCTGGCGCTGTAGCTCAGGCTGCGGCTTGACGCGCAGGCAGGGGCTATCGGTATGGGCACCGACCAGCCGCAGGCCACTTTCGACGAGCGATTTGCTACCCAGCTGAAAGGCGATGATGGCCGAGTCGTTGCGGGTGACGTAATAGCGTCCGCCGGCCTCGGTATGCCAGACCTCGCGCTCGTCCAGCGCGCGGTAACCGGCGGCCTGCAGCGCCTGAGCCAGATTCTGGGTTGCGTGGAAAGGGGTGGGGGATGCCTGCAGATAGTCGATCAGGCCTTGGTTGAGGGCTTTGCGCATTTCGGACTCCGGACTGCCAGGTCACGAAGTCTATAGCATTCGCCTTGCGCGAATAAGCATGGTGTCGACTGACTGCTGCCGTTGCGCCCGAACGCCGTTCGCGCGCGCCAGATGCGCTAGAACGGTGCCGGACACTCGAAGCGCAGGCGCTCGCCCGTCTGCGGATGGGTCAGGGTCAGCATGCTCGCGTGCAGGCACAGGCGCTCATGGGCCTGCAGCGCTTGCTCGTGTGCATACAGGCGGTCGCCCAGCAGTGGATGCCCGATCGACAGCATATGCACCCGCAACTGGTGGGAGCGACCGGTAATGGGCGTCAGTTCGACACGGCTATGGTCGCCGCAGCGTTCGAGCACGCGCCAGAAGGTCAGGGCATGCTTGCCCAAAGCGTGATCGACTACATGACGCGGTTTGGTCGGTGGGTCATAGCGCAATGGCAGGTCGATGCTGCCACTGTCCTGCCCGGGCAGGCCCCAGCACAAGGCGGTGTAGGCCTTCTCCGTCTCACGATCATGAAACTGGCGGGACAGCTCTCGGTGCGTATCGGCATCGCGGGCGAGTACGATGAGTCCGGACGTTTCCCAGTCCAGCCGATGCACGATGCGCGCTTCGGGGTAGCCGTTTTCCTGCAGGCGCGTCACCAGGCAGTCACGGTTGTCTTCGGCACGGCCTGGCACGGAAAGCAGCAGTGTCGGCTTGTTGATCACCAACAGGGCAGCGTCCTGATGGACGATCTCGATAGCGCTAAGAGGCATTCATTTTTCCACAAACGAAGACGGCGACCCTTGGGCCGCCGTTTGCATGCACTGGAGTCGCTCAGCGATCCGGCAGGGTGATGTTCAGCTCGAGGATCGAGCAGCTGCCCTGATCCTCAAGGGCGACATGGACCTGATCGCTGTCGATGTTGACGTACTTGCGAATCACCTCGACCAGTTCCTTCTGCAGGGCCGGCAGATAGTCCGGCTCGCTGCGCTGGCCGCGCTCATGGGCGACGATGATCTGCAGGCGCTCCTTGGCGATCGCGGCTGGGGTTTCCTTCTTCTTGCGTTCACGGAAGAAGTCGAAGAGGTTCATTCGCGGCCTCCGAAAAGTCGTTGCAGGAAGCCTGGCTTCTTCACATCGAGGAAGCGGTGCGTGACTTCCTTGCCGAGCAGGCGATCCACGGCATCGCTGTAAGCCTGGCCGGCGTCGCTCTGATCATCAAGGATCACCGGGATGCCCTGGTTGGAAGCCTTGAGCACGGCCTGCGACTCGGGAATCACGCCAAGCAGGCGAATGGAGAGAATCTCCTCGACGTCTTCGACGCCGAGCATCTCGCCCTTGGTAACTCGCTCGGGGTTGTAGCGGGTCAGCAGCAGGTGTTCCTTGATCGGCTCCTCGCCGCTTTCGGCGCGGCGCGACTTGCTGGCCAGCAGGCCGAGCATGCGGTCGGAGTCGCGTACCGAGGAAACTTCCGGGTTGGTCACCACGATGGCTTCGTCGGCGAAATACATCGCCAGGTGCGCACCCTTCTCGATACCGGCAGGGGAGTCGCAGATGACGTACTCGAAGTTCTTGGCCAGCTCGTCGATGACCTTGCCGACGCCTTCCTGGGTCAGCGCATCCTTGTCACGGGTCTGGCTGGCGGCCAGGACGTAGAGGTTCTCGAGACGCTTGTCCTTGATCAGGGACTGAGTCAGCGTGGCATCGCCGTTGATGACGTTGACGAAGTCGTAAACCACCCGGCGCTCACAGCCCATGATCAAGTCGAGGTTCCGCAGACCGACGTCGAAATCGACGATGACAGTCTTGTGGCCGCGCAAGGCGAGGCCGGTACCGATAGCGGCGCTGGTGGTGGTTTTACCAACGCCACCCTTGCCGGAAGTGACTACGATGATCTTGGCCAAGGTGATTCACCCTAAAAATTGAAAAATCGGGTCCTTGCGCCGTATTTGGCGTCAAGATTGCCCGTTTGGTCCTTGAAAATTCGCGGCAGTATCCGTTAAAGGCGGGTGATGTTCAACACGTCGCCGGACAGGCTGACCTGCACCGCTTCAGCCCAGAGAGGATCGCGTCTGAGGTCCTCGGCGACCTTGTACTGGCCGGCGATGGAAACCAGTTCTGCCGTGAGTTGCTGGCAGAAAATCCGTGCTGCGGTGTCACCCTTGATGCCTGCGAGGGCGCGACCGCGAAGAGGGCCGTACACATGGATGTTGCCATCGGCGAGAAGTTCCGCACCGGGGCTGACCGGAGCGAGAACGATCAGGTCGCCGCCCTGGGCATATACCTGCTGACCACCACGGATGGGGGTGCTGACGACGCGGGTCGGTCGATATACCGGTTCGGCAGGTGCTGCCGGTTTCTTCGCGACCAGGTCGAGCTGACGCTCACGGGCGCCGGAAGGGGGCAGCACGGGCAGGTCGAGCACCGCCGCTGCTTCCAGATGGGCCGGTTCGGCCGCTCGCAAGGCCAGGGTGCGCAGGCGGTGCTTGCGACACAAGGCGACCAGCGCCGGGATGTCGATGGCATGCGCCGACTCCGGCAGCTTGTCCAGTGCCAATACCAGCGGGGTGTTGTCGAAAAAGTCCGGTGCCTGCTCGACCTTGGCCGCAAGTTGCTCGTCGAGACGCTCGATGTTGTTGCTGGCCAGTTCCAGTACGGTAATGGCGAGCATGCTGCCCTTGAGCTGGAAGGCTGGGGACTGATCGGTGAGGTCGGCTTGGCTCATGGTCTGTCTGCTGCATTAAATGGCGAGGACTTATAGCGGGGCGCGCGGTTGCCTGCAACCGCTGACGTCCCACGGAACGATCACTGGTGCCCTGAAGCTCGGTCAAGGTGCGCTTTTGCCGCTAGAATGCGTCGCTTCATCGGTTGTCGAGCTATTCATGGATCGTCCTCAGTTTCGTGCGTACTTCCTGCACCCGCGCTTCTGGCTGCTCTGGCTGGGGCTGGGCATGCTCTGGTTGCTGGTCCGGTTGCCCTATCCACTTTTGCTGAAACTGGGGCGTGCTCTTGGCGCGCTGATGTTCCGCTTCGCCGGTTCGCGGCGCTACATCGCACGGCGCAACCTGGAGTTGTGCTTCCCCGAGCTCGGTCTGGAGCAGCGCGAGCGTCTGCTGCACGAGAACTTCGCCTCCAACGGCATCGCCTTCTTCGAAATGGCGATGAGCTGGTGGTGGCCACAGGCACGCCTGCAGCGGCTTGCCCATATCGAGGGGCTCGAGCACCTGCAGCAGGCCCAGGCAGCGGGCAAGGGTGTGATTCTGATGGCGCTGCATTTCACTACGCTGGAAATCGGTGCCGCGCTGCTTGGCCAACGTCACACCATCGACGGCATGTATCGCGAGCACAAGAATCCGCTGTTCGACTTCGTTCAGCGTCGCGGGCGCGAGCGGCACAATCGCGATGCGACCGCCATCGAGCGCGAGGATGTACGGGCGATGCTCAAGGTGCTGCGCGCTGGTCGCGCCATCTGGTATGCCCCGGATCAGGATTATGGCCGCAAGCAGAGTCTGTTCGTGCCGTTGTTCGGCATCCAGGCGGCGACCGTCACCGCTACCACCAAGTTCGCCCGGCTGGGCCGGGCGCTGGTGGTTCCCTTTACTCAGGAGCGTCTGGCCGACGGTTCGGGGTATCGCCTGGTGATTCATCCGCCGCTTCAGGGCTTTCCCGGTGAAAGCGAGGAGGCGGATTGCCTGCGGATCAACCAGTGGATCGAGGATGCGGTCAGTGCGTTGCCGGCGCAGTACCTCTGGGCGCATCGGCGCTTCAAGACCAGGCCGGCAGGGGAGCCTGGTCTTTACCAGAAGGGCGGCAAGCGCCCGGCAGTATAGGTCGTAGGGTGGGCTTCAGCCCACCATTGCGCAGCGCGGTTTCTCTGGCGGGGCGAAGCCCAGCCTGCCGGTGAACGCCACCGGCTCAAGCCAAGGTTCCCTCGCGAAAATCGCGCAATGCCTGCTCGATTTCCTCGCGGCTGTTCATCACGAACGGGCCGTATTGCACGATCGGCTCGCCCAGCGGCCTGCCCGCGAGCAGCATCACTCGTGCGCCGCGCTCGCTGTGCAACGGTGCATCGCCATGTTCGGACAGGCGCGCCAGCTGGCCTTTGCCTACCTGCTGCCCATTGACCCGCAACGCCCCTTCATAGACGTAAAGCAACAGCCGGTGACCATCCGGGATTCGTGGCGAGAGGCTGCTACCGGCAGGCAGTCGCAGATCGAACAGGTAGGGTTCGGTATCCGGTCGCTGCACGATTCCGTGCTGCTCGACGTCGCCGGCCTTCAGCGTCCCGGCGATGACTTTGGCCTGTACGCCGCCCGGAAGATCCAGCTGCGGGGTCTCGGCGGGGGCGAAATCGCGGTAGTTCGGATCGCCGAGTTTGGCGTGGGAGGGCAGGTTCAGCCATAGCTGGAAGCCGCGCATGGCGCCTTCCTGCTGTTCCGGCATTTCACTGTGGATGACGCCGCGCGCCGCAGTCATCCACTGCACCCCACCACTTTGCAGCAGCCCCACGTTACCCATGTGGTCCTCGTGGCGCATGCGCCCTTCGAGCATGTAGGTGATGGTTTCGAAGCCGCGGTGCGGGTGTGGCGGGAAGCCGGCGATGTACTCGTCAGGATCGTCCGAGCCGAACTCGTCGAGCATCAGGAACGGATCGAAGCGCTCCGCGGCGGCACCGCCGAATACCCGGGTCAGGCGGACGCCGGCGCCATCGGAGGTGGGACGGCCGCTGGTGATGGAAAGGATTTCACGCTGGGACATGATCGAATGCCTCTCGGTTTGAATGCGCCAAGCATATGCAGCCGACTTCGATCAATGGTTGCGTAATATCGCTCTAACCGATCGGTAGATTGGATTATTCATCCACCAGCAGATCCCGTGCACGGCTGTAGACGTAGCGCACCTTCTCGTATTCGAAAGGCGAATTGAGTTGCCCGTAGCGGAAGCTCGTGACGTGGCGGGCATTGATGGCGCGTAGCGCAGTCAGGCTCAACTCGCCCCCCGTGGTTTCGGAATACTGCAGAAACTCGACTTGCCGCTCGACGGCGAAGTCGGCCGCGCGTCCGCTCGCATCGCGCAGGTTCGACGGGCCCAGTGCCGGGAGAATCAGGTAGGGTCCACGGGGAATGCCCCAATAGCCGAGCGTCTGACCGAAATCCTCGCTCTGGCGCGGCAGGCCCATGCGGGTTGCCGGGTCCCAGAGACCGCCAATGCCGAGGATGCTGTTGAACAGAAAGCGCGCCGTGGCGTTCGCGGCGCGTTGGCCCTTGAGCTGGGCAAGGCTGTTGAACAGCGTGGGCACTTCGCCCAGGTTGCTGAAGAAATTGCTCACCCCGCTGCGTACAGGCTGTGGCGTGACGTAGCGGTAGCCGCGCACCACCGGCAGCATGACCCACTGATCCAGACGGTAGTTGAAGTGGTAGATGCGTCGGTTGACCGACTCGAACGGGTCGTACACGTCCAGTGCCTGAAAGGTGGCGCGCTCGAATTCGCGCTGATCGAGCCCCGGGTTGAATTCCAGGTTGCGTAGCGGATGGGTGAAACCATCCTCATCGACCGCCGGCGTTTCGGCGAGGGCCATGCCACTGGCCAGGAGCAACGGCAGCAGCATGCGTTTAGCCACGGAAGAACTCCAGGATGTGTCGTGCGTTGACGTGGTAGCTGAGGTTGCCACAGTGGCCGCCTCGCGGATAAAGGGTCAGGCGCTCACCGAAGGTGCGGCGCAGGAAACCGATGTCGCCCGGGCCGAGGATAAGGTCATCGGCGTTGTGCATGACGGCGATCTTCGGGCTTTGGCGCAGATAGTCCTCGAGTGCGTACAGGCTGACCTGCTGGATCAGTTGGGTCAGGCTGCCGCCGTCGTACTGGGCGCGCCACATCGGAATCACCTGTTCGGTGATGTAGCAGTCGAAGCTGCACAGCAGCGCGCGCTTGAAGAAAGGCTCCAGACGGGTGCCTTCGTTGATCGGATACTCGGGCGGCGTGATCAGCCCGCGACGGTTGATCAGGTCGGAGGTGAAGGTGATGTCGGCGGCGGAAAAGCGGAACACCGAGCCGATGAGCATCGCCATCTGCTCGTCGCTGAGCTTCAGGTTCGATTGCTGGAAGTCGTAGAGCACGGCCTCGTCGAGGTCGATATAACCCTTCTGACGGTAATAGCGCGTGAGCTTTTCCAGAATCACCTCGTAGAAGGTGGTGTGGTTGTCGATGCCTTCGACGCGGGTCTGCACCAGTTTGTCCAGGTTGCGGACCGAGGTGTACAGATTGACCGGAGGGTTCAACAGCAGGACGCGCTCGAAGTTGAAGCTGCGGCGTGTTTCGTCCAGTTGGCTGACAAATGCCGCATGCAATGCGCCGAGGCTGTAGCCGGTGAGGTGGAATTGCGTGACGGGCAGCTTGTGGTGCTGCGCGCGAACGGCCTGCATGACGCGATACAGGTCCTTGGCGTCGTCGCTGCTGATCCCTGGTGTCGCATAGCGTGAGGCGGCGGACATGAAGTCGTAGCTGGTCGGCGAAGACAGCTGCACCACATGGTAGCCGGCACCGTAGAACAGGCGCTTCAGGGCTTCGGTCTTGCCGGCCGAGTAGCGTGCGCCAGTACCGGAAATGATGAAGATCAGTGGGGCCGGGCCGTCCTGGCGGGCGAGCCGGTAACGCAGGGTTTTGACCGGCCAGAAGTTGTCCGGCAGGGTGAATTCTCGCTCGGGACGCAGGCGCAGGTCGTAGTCGGCCTGATCGATGTCGTCGTCGCTCGGCACCACGGCACGAAGCTCGACCGGTGTACTGGCAATAGTGGCCTCGAACGGATTGGTCAGCGGGTAGCCGTATTCCTCGGCACTCAGGTCGGCGGCATGGACCGGCGCAACGACCAGGGCGAGCAGGGCGAGCAGGGCGGTCAGGCGCAACAACAACTGCATGGTGGGTCTCCGTTGACAGGCCATGCGTGGCCTGTGGCGAGGCAGTCACGGGCATCCCGAGCTACCTGTTCCAATCAGAACTGCATCGGCTGCACAGTGCAAGCCGACATCACTATGGCAGCTTCGCGTGCAATTCGATCCCTGCGACAACCGAAGCGGGCCGCAGCGATCGCCAGGGCAGAACAATGTTCGTGATCAATCATGAGGAGGTGCGACATAGCGTCACACTATTGCCGCCCCAGAACTGCGGAAGGTTCGATTTTTAGTGGCCTGAAGGCTCTACGACGGGCCTTTTGGGAAGCCGCAGTCATACCAAAGTCGGGTGGAAATCGGTTCGGTCGCGCCTAAAGTAGCCGCCCTGCTCCCATCAGGGGGTAGTGACCGTGGAGACCGATTCGAATGCACAACGAAAATATTTATCGGCAGATTCATGCCAATCCGCGATTCCAGGAGCTGGTTGCCAAGCGCGGGCGATTCGCCTGGTTGCTGTCGGCCATCATGCTTGGCGCCTATCTGGCATTCATTCTGCTGATCGCCTTCGAACCGCAGGTTCTCGGCATTCCGCTTTCAGCCAATACCGTTACCACCTGGGGCATCCCGGTGGGCGTTGGTGTGATCTTCATGGCCTTCATCCTGACCGGTGTCTATGTGCAGCGTGCCAATGGTGAGTTCGATCGCATCAACCAGGAAATCCTCAACGAGGCACAGAAATAATGATCTTGCGTCTCCTGATGACTGCCATGCTGTTGGCAGTCTCGCCTGCACTGCTCGCCGATGCCATCACCGGTGAAGTCCAGAAACAGGCCACCAACTACACCGCCATCATCATGTTCGTGGTGTTCATCGTCTTCACCATGGGCATCACCAAGTGGGCGGCCAAGCGCAACACCTCCACGGCTGATTACTACACCGCGGGCGGCAGCATCACCGGCTTTCAGAACGGCCTAGCGATCGCCGGTGACTTCATGTCGGCGGCATCCTTCCTGGGCATTTCCGCGCTGGTCTACACCAGCGGCTACGACGGCCTGGTCTACACCAGCGGCTACGACGGCCTGATCTACTCCATCGGCTTCCTCGTCGGCTGGCCGATCATCCTCTTCCTGATGGCCGAGCGCCTGCGCAACCTGGGCAAGTTCACCTTCTCCGACGTGGCCTCCTACCGCCTGGGCCAGACCCAGATCCGCCTGCTCTCGGCCTTCGGTTCGCTGATCGTGGTGGCCTTCTACCTGATCGCGCAGATGGTCGGTGCCGGCAAGCTGATCCAGCTGCTGTTCGGCCTGGACTACTACGTGGCCGTGGTGCTGGTCGGTGTGCTGATGGTCATGTACGTGCTGTTCGGCGGCATGCTGGCGACCACCTGGGTACAGATCATCAAGGCGGTGCTGCTGCTCTCCGGTGCCAGCTTCATGGCCATCATGGTGATGAAAAGCGTCGGCTTCGACTTTGGCAGCCTGTTCGCCGAAGCGGTGAAGATCCACGAGAAGGGCGCGCAGATCATGAGCCCGGGCGGCCTGGTTTCCGACCCGATCTCGGCGATTTCGCTGGGCCTGGCGCTGATGTTCGGTACCGCTGGCCTGCCGCACATTCTGATGCGCTTCTTCACCGTCTCCGACGCCAAGGAAGCGCGCAAGAGCGTGTTCTACGCCACCGGCTTCATCGGCTACTTCTACATCCTGACCTTCATCATCGGCTTCGGCGCGATCCTGCTGGTCAGCACCAACCCGGACTTCAAGGACGTGACCGGCGCCGTGGTCGGCGGCACCAACATGGTCGCCATCCACCTGGCCAGCGCAGTCGGCGGCAACCTGTTCCTCGGTTTCATCTCTGCAGTTGCGTTCGCCACCATTCTCGCCGTCGTGGCGGGGCTGACCCTGGCCGGTGCGTCGGCGGTTTCCCATGACCTGTACGCCTGCGTCATCAAGCAGGGCAAGGCGCGGGAAGAAGACGAGATGCGCGTGACCAAGTTGACCACGCTGACCCTGGGTGTCGTGGCGATCCTGCTCGGCATCATCTTCGAGAAGCAGAACATCGCATTCATGGTCGGCCTGGCGTTCTCCATCGCCGCCAGCTGCAACTTCCCGGTGCTGTTCCTTTCCATGTACTGGAAGGGCCTGAGCACCCGTGGCGCACTATTCGGCGGCTCGCTGGGGCTGTTCACCGCGCTGCTGCTGACCATCATCAGCCCGACCGTATGGGTCGACGTATTCGGCTATGCCGAGGCGATCTTCCCCTACAAGTACCCGGCGCTGTTCTCGATGGCTGTTGCCTTCGCCGGCATCTGGTTCTTCTCGGTCACCGACAAGTCCAAGCGTGCGGGTGAAGAGCGCGAGCGCTTCTTCGCCCAGTTCGTCCGCTCGCAGACCGGCCTGGGTGCCACCGGCGCCGTCGCTCACTGACGATCGCTGGCGGCATGCGAAAGGGCAGCCCGAGGGCTGCCCTTTTCATGCATAGGCAAACAGCCTTCGGTTGGGTAGGGCGCACCCTTGGGGGCGAAACGACGAAGCCCAACACGTTCGGTCATCCCTGTTGAGCTTCACCACTCGGCCGATACATCGCGGGTTGACGCTGCCATTCATCACCCTGATGGATGCCGGCCCGTGCCAGGGCATTCGCTAGACTCGCTGCCACTACCGAACCAAAAGAAGGCAGCAGAACAATGCACAACCGCATGATGATCACAGGTGCTGGTTCCGGTCTCGGGCGCGAGATTGCGTTGCGCTGGGCGCGTGATGGCTGGCAGTTGGCGCTCTCCGATGTCAACGAGAGTGGACTGGCCGAAACCCTGAAACTCGTCCGCGAGGCCGGCGGGGACGGCTTTACCATGCGCTGCGACGTGCGCGACTACAGCCAGCTGGTCGCCTTCGCCCAGGCCTGCGACGAGAAGCTTGGCGGTATCGACATCGTGGTCAATAACGCTGGTGTGGCGTCCGGCGGCTTCTTCGACGAACTGTCGCTGGAGGACTGGGACTGGCAGATCGCGATCAACCTGATGGGCGTGGTCAAGGGCTGCAAGGCATTCCTGCCGCTGGTGCAGCAGAGCAAGGGCAAGATCATCAACATCGCCTCCATGGCGGCACTGATGCAGGCGCCCGGCATGAGCAACTACAACGTCGCCAAGGCCGGCGTGGTAGCGCTTTCGGAAAGCCTGCTGGTCGAGTTGCGCGAGGCGGAAGTCGGCGTGCATGTGGTCTGCCCATCGTTCTTCCAGACCAACCTGCTGGATTCCTATCGTGGCCCGACGCCGAACATGAAGGCGCAGATCGGCAAGCTGCTGGAGGCCTCGCCGATTACTGCGGCGGACATCGCCGACTACATCCACCAGCGGGTCGCCAAGGGCGAGTTCATGATCCTGCCGCACGATGAGGGCCGCATGGCCTGGAAGGTCAAGCAACAGAACCCGCAGCTCATCTACGACGAGATGGCCTCGCTGGCGGAGAAGAAGCGCAGCAAGAGCAAGGGGTTGTAGCCGCGGCTCGTGGCGTTTGGTCGGCGGCGGCGTGTTTGCCGCCTGGCCTGAACAAGTCCTCTGGTTGCCTGATGGCGGAGTGGGGAGTAGGGTTGCCTGTCCGGCTTCGTAACCCCATGGATTGCTTGTGAATTTCCCCTCTCGTGGACTGCTGATGCTGGCGCTGGTGCTGGCTGCGATCAACCTGCGTCCTGGCATCACGTCCTTTGCTCCGCTGATCGAACGTATCGCCGACGAGCTTTCGCTCTCCCGCGGGCTTATCAGCCTGACTACCGCGCTGCCGGTGCTGCTGATGGGCTTGCTGGCGCCGCTGGCACCGCGCCTGGCGGTGCGCTTCGGGCTGGAGCGCAGCATCGCGCTCTGCCTCGGGTTGATCGGCGTTGCGCTGCTGTTGCGATTGTTCGGCCACAATCCGCTCCTGCTGATCCTTACCGCAGGGCTGGTCGGTGCCGGGATCGCAGTGGCGGGGCCGCTGCTGTCGGGCTTCATCAAACGCTACTTTCTCGAGCGCATGGGCCAGACCGCGGCCTGGTACTCGCTGAGCATGGCGATCGGCGGCACCCTCGGAGTAGTGTTGACGGCGCCCGCCGCCGAGCTGCTGAATCAACAGTGGACCCAAGGCTTGGCTATCTGGGCGTTGCCAGCGGTGCTGGCATTGGTGATCTGGTTGCGTTTGCCGAATCAGCCGGAAGCCGCGAGTGACGGTCGTGCTGGCCTGCCCTGGAAGGAGCCGCGCGCCTGGCTGATCAGCTTTTATTTCGCGCTGCAGGCCGGGCTGTTCTATGCCCTGGCCACCTGGTTGGTGGCGCGTTATCACGAGGCCGGCTACAGCCTGCTGCGTAGCAATACCTTCTTCAGCGGCTTCATGCTCATCGGCCTGCCGAGCGCGTTCGCCATGCCCTGGCTTGCCCAGCGCCTGGGCAGGCGCCATCTGCTGATGAGCGCTTGCGGCGTGCTGGCCACGCTGTGCCTGGCGCTGATCGCCCTGCGGCCGGGCTGGCAACCATTGCTGGTATGCATGCTGCTCGGTGTCGCCTTGAACGGCACGTTTTCGTTGTCGCTGGTCTTGCCGATGTACGAGGCGAGCACACCGCTGGCGGTCAGCCGGCTGACCGCGATGATGCTCTGCACCGGTTACTGCCTGGCCTGCCTGACTCCGGTGCTGGCCGGGCTCGGTCGCGACCTGGCCGGCGACTATCGTGTGCCGTTCCTGGTGCTGACGGGCATGGCGGCAGGCATGGCGCTACTGGCGTTACGGTTGCGGCCCACTGGTAGCTGAAACCGTTGAGCGCTGTGGCCCGTGTCACCTCTTGCCACGCCGCGGATGACCCGCTCGCTGTGCTGTGCTAGAAAGCTCGCCGTCGTCGTCTTCCCTGCGCCCGGAGTTCTGCGTGGAGTCCGAATCCATCGTTTATGGCTGCATCCGCGATTGGCCATCCTCCGACCCGGAGCAGTGTCGCCAGCGCAGGGCGAGCAATCTGGCGGCTGTGCAAGCGTTGCCCCAGGGTCAGGCCTGGCCGTTCATCGGTCGTGAAATGTTTTCCTGCTGCCGTGACGAGGAATTGGGCCTGTACCAGACCCAGGTGATCCATTTCGGCGCGAGCTACCGCGCCATCGAATACGAGTGGACGCTCTGGGTCGAGCGCTTCGAGGCGTTGCTCAAGCAGCTGTACTGGACCAGCGCCGTGGTGCATCTGGAAACCGAGCTCAACGGCACCCATACCTTTCGCTGGGAAACCGATGCGGGCAGTCACAACCCGCGCCAGAGCGACATGCGAATGCGCTGCGCCTGGGAGCGCGAGGGCGGCCTGTTCGGCTGAGCCTGCCGGCCACTGTCAGTCGAGCCATTCGCTTGGTACGTCGCGCTTTAGCGCCAGTTGGCACTGCTGGCTGTCGACATCGAAAACGATCACCGCCTCGCCCTTGTGCAGCGCCCGCCGTACGCGCTCGACACGGGTCTGCAGGGGCGTTTCATCGCCATTGTCGGTCCCGTCGCGGGTGACGAAGTCTTCGATGAGGCGGGTCAGGGTGTCCGGTTCGAGCTGGTCGTGGGGAATGAGCATGGCGTGTCTTTCGGATGGTTGGGGTTACATCGAAGCCGGCCCAGGTGCAATGTCGTTCAGGCAAGCACAGAGAATACTTCGTAGGAGCGCGCCATGCGCGCGAATCGCGGGCATGGCCCGCTCCTACATGTGATCCTGCATCCAGCTTGTGGCCTTAACGGCATTACGGCCTCGGCGGAATTACGACGCGCCGCCGTGCAGGTAGCCGTCCAGGCAAGCATACAGCTGTCGGCTTTCCAGTGGCTTGCCGATGAATTCATCCATTCCCGAGTCGAGGCCCCGCTGGCGGTGTTCGGCCAGCACATGGGCGGTCACCGCGATGATCGGTACCGCCTGCAGCTGCTGCTCCGCCTCCAGCTCGCGTATCTGGCGGCTGGCCTCGAAGCCGTCGAGTTCAGGCATCTCGCAATCCATCAGGATCAGTTGCACGGCAGCCGGATCGCGACGGTAGAGGTCAACGGCCTGGCGGCCGTTATCGGCGAGCTGCACGGCATAGCCGCGCTTTCTGAGCAGCCCGCTTACTACCATCTGGTTCACCGGGTTGTCCTCGGCGACCAGGATGCAGGGTTCGCTGTACGGCTGCGCGCCTGCTTTCGTGGCGAGGTCGCTCGTCGGCGACGGCTCATGATCGTACAGCGTCTGCAGGGCCTCACGAAGCGGGGCGCTCTGCAGGGGCAGGGCGAGGCTGATCAGGCGTATCCCCGGCGAAGGTGGCGGCGGCTCGTGAATCGCCGAGTAGAGCATGAGCACACGCTGCTTGGGCTCCAGCTGCGCATGCAGACTCGCCAGCCACTCGGTCGGGCTGCCGGGCCAAGGCGCCAGCAGGACCAGCAACGGCGGCGCGGTGAAGTCGCACAGATAGTCCGGCAGTCGCTCCGGGTCCTGACAACGCTCGGTGCGCATGCCCCAGCGCCGCAGCAGATGGCTCAAGGCTTCGAGCCCCTGGGCATCCTGCGAGGCGAGCAGTGCAGGACGTCCGGAAAGCAACGGCACAAGCGGGTCTTCCACGTCGGGGGCGGCATGTAGCGGGATCTCGAAGCAGAAGCGGCTGCCACGGCCCGGAGTGCTCTGCACCTCGATATGGCCGTTCATCATCTCCACCAGCTCCTTGCTGATCGCCAGCCCGAGGCCGCTGCCGCCGTAGCGCCGGGTGGTGCTGGAGTCGCCCTGTGAAAAGGACTCGAACAGCTGCGCGAGCACTTCCGGGCGCATGCCGATACCGCTGTCGCTGACGCAGAACACCAGGCGCGGGTCGCCTTGCTGGCCCTGGCGGAAGGACACTTCCAGCAGCACGTGGCCCTGTTCGGTAAATTTCAGCGCGTTGCTGAGCAGGTTCATGAGGATTTGCTTGAGGCGTGTCGGGTCGCCGCGAATGCGGCGCGGGACACCGCGCTCCAGGCCGACATGCAGGCTCAGCTGCTTCTCCAGCGCCTGGGCGGTGAACAGCCTGATGGTTTCGGAAATCAGTATTTCCAGGTCGAAGTCGATGTCCTCTAGGCTGAGCTTGCCGGAGCCGATCCGCGCATAGTCGAGAATGTCGTTGATCACCGCCATCAGCGAGTTGCCGGAACTGGAGATCGTGTCCAAGTAGAACTGCTGGCTGCGATCCAGCGGCGTTTCGCGCAGCAATTGCAGCATGCCGAGCACACCGTTGAGTGGCGTGCGGATCTCGTGGCTCATCTTGGCCAGGAAACGGCTCTTCGCTTCGTTCTCTCTGGCGGCCCGTTCGGCTGCCTCACGGGAACGGTAGCCGTCTTCCTTGAGCATGTTGATTCGGTCGGCCAGGCCGATGGAGAGGGTGATCAGCTCGAACGTCACGCTGGCCTTGACCACCGCTGCGCCGTACAGCCCGAACACCTCGAAGCCCAGGGAGCCGGCGGTGACCATGATGAACGAGACCAGCAGCACGCCCCAGGCCAGGGTGTAGTAGACCCCGTAGCGCACGCCGCGGCGCCAGACGAAGGCGCCGCTGAACAACAGGCCCGCCGAGGTGGCGATCACCGTGACGCTGGCCAGGATGCTCCAGGCCTGCACATCCAGCAGCAGGCCCGAAAGCATGCTGCCGAGTGCCACCAGCAAGGCGTAGCGCAGCATCAGATCGAGCCGCGGGAGCAGCTCGCGGGTGTGCAGGAAGTGCCGGCTGAATTGAATCGAGATCAGGCAGTGGCTGAACATCAGCGCATAGATGGCCAGTGCCACCAGCCCGCTATCGTCAGCCAGCCACTTCACCAGAAAACCATCGAAGGACAGGGCGAACAGGCCGACGTTGAGGGTGTAGACCAGATACCAGAAGTACGCCGGCTCGCGCAGCGCGGCGAACAGGAACAGGTTGTAGCAGAACATCGCGAAAAGTACGCCATAGAAGGCGCCATTCAGCCCGCTCAGCTCCTGTTGCTGCGCGGCGCTGGCGGTGTAGGTGCTGAAGTACAGCGGCACATAGAGTGTACTGCTGGTGTTGATGCGCAGCAGCAGCCGGGTGTCGCCGGGGGGCAACTCCACCGGAAACCAGAAATCGCTGACCTTCACCGGCCGTTCCGAGAAGGGCTGGCGATCCCCCGTGAGCTGCTGGCTGAGGCTGCCGTCGGGGTACAAAAGGAACAGCTCGATATGGTCGAGCAGCGGATAGTTGACTTCGATGAAGCCGCCGAGGGGCTGGCTCAGTCGGTTTTCCAGTGTCGTGCTCAGCCACCAGGTGGACGCGTTCTTGCCCTTGTTGACATGCCCGCCCCTGACTGCCCGGAAGCGCTCATCCGGCAGCGCCAGGACGTCCTCGGCACGCAGCGCGCCGCTCGGATCTTCCAGGTAGCCGATGCTGCCGCCGAGCGACAGGCGAATTTCGGGCGAGTCGAGAACGACAGGCGTGAGCGCCCATGCCTGTACAGACAGGCAAAACAGCAGCAGAGCCAGGCATGAGCGCGCCATCATGGTCTGATCCGAAGGGGTGCAGCCGCTTGGGCAGGCAACACATATTGGTAGAGCGGTGTGACGGTACCGATTCCTAGGGGCTCTACATGGCGCCTTCAGAGTGCCGCACGTCCTTGTCCGGCTAACTTTGCCGAGTTGCGCGTCGAGCGGCAAGCCTTGCCTGCCGGAAGAAAGCGGCTTGTCACGTAAGCCTTTGGCTCAGCCGTCTCGATCGTTGGGCTGACGACCGACCAGGGTGTCCACGGGAGGTACCCGGGTGTCGTTCTCCATCTGCGCATCGTGTTCCAGTTGATGGCTGAAGCGCTCTAGGGAGTCCTGGGTGTGGTGCGCATCACTGGCGAATACCGGCGGGCTCAGCATGTAGCCACAAAGCAGCCGGCTCATCGCCGCCAGACTGTCGATGTGGGTACGCTCGTAACCATGGGTAGCGTCGCAGCCGAAGGCCAGCAGCGCCGTACGGATGTCGTGACCGGCCTCGATCGCCGACTGGGCGTCGCTGTGGTAGTAGCGGAACAGGTCGCGACGTACCGGGATTTCATGTTCGTCGGCGAGCTTGAGCAGGTGACGCGAAAGATGAAAGTCGTAGGGACCACCGGAGTCCTGCATCGCGACCGTCACGGCATGTTCGCTGGACGCCTGGCCCTTGGCTGCCGGCGCGATGTCGATGCCGACGAATTCGCTGACGTCCCAGGGCAGGGCGCCCGCTGCGCCAGAGCCGGTCTCCTCGGTGATGGTGAACAGCGGATGCACGTCGATGGGTGGCTCGCGGCCACTTTCGACGATGGCCTTGAGGGCCGCCAGCAGTGCGGCGACACCGGCCTTGTCATCGAGGTGGCGGGCACTGATGTAACCGCTTTCGGTGAATTCGGGCATCGGGTCGAAGGCCACGAAATCGCCGACGTTCACCCCCAGTGCGCAGGTCTCGTTGCGGCTGTAGGTGTAGGCGTCCAGGCGCAGCTCGACGTGGTCCCAGCTGACTGGCGCTTCGTCCACTGCGGTGTTGAAGGCATGCCCCGAAGCGAGCAGCGGCAGGACGCTGCCGCGGATCACGCCGGTATCGGTGAAGACGCTGACCCGGCTGCCCTCGGCGAAACGGCTCGACCAGCAGCCGACGGGGGCCAGGCCCAGGCGGCCGGAGTCTTGGATCTCGCGCACGATGGCGCCGATGGTGTCCAGGTGCGCGGCGACGGCCCGGTCCGGACTGTAGCGACGGCCCTTGAGCGTCGCGCGGATGGTGCCGCGACGGGTCAGTTCGAACGGGATTCCCAGCTCCGTCAGCCGTTCGGCGACATAGCGCACGATGGTGTCGGTGAAGCCGGTAGGGCTGGGTATGGCCAGCATTTCCAGCAGCACGCGCTGCATGTAGTTGAGGTCCGGCTCGGGTAGTTTCGCGGTCATGAGGGCTCCCTGGGACGGCGGCTCGCGTCCGCCTTGTGGAGTGGGTTTCGGGCGTGGCCGGAGGCGCTGCCGCCGGTCGCCAGTGAACGACCTGCCGCGGCCCGGCGCGTTGTGCCGGACCGCCTGGCGGCTCAGCCAGCGGTGCTGAGCGGGAAGAGCAGGTCGATGAAGCGCTCCGCGGTCGGTTGCGGCTGGTGGTTGGCCAGGCCGACGCGCTCGTTGGCTTCGATGAAGACGTATTCCGGCTGGTCCGGTGCCGGCACCAGCAGGTCGAGACCGACGACCGGGATATCCAGCGCGCGGGCGGCGCGCACGGCGGCTTCGATCAGTTCGGGGTGCAATTGCGCGGTGACATCCTCCAGCGTGCCGCCGGTGTGCAGGTTGGCGGTGCGGCGCACAGCCAGGCGCTGGCCTTCGGGCAGCACGCTGTCGAAGTCGAACCCGGCGTCGCGCAGACAACGCTGGGTCTCATCGTCCAGCGGAATGTGGCTTTCGCCGCTGGTCGCAGCCTGGCGCCGCCGGCTCTGTTTCTCGATCAGCGCGCCGATGCTGGTACGACCATCGCCGATGACCTCCGCCGGGCGGCGTACCGCGGCGGCGACCACATCGAAGCCGATCACCACGATGCGCAGGTCGAGGCCGGGATGGAAACTCTCCAGCAGGACGCGGCTGTCATACTGCCTGGCGCGCTGGATCGCCGCCTCCATCTCGCTGGCGTCGCGCAAATCCACGGCAACGCCCATGCCCTGTTCGCCATCGACCGGTTTGACCACGACGCTGCCATGTGCAGCCAGGAAAGCGGCGTTTTCGCCGGGGCTGGCGGCCAGTTGCTGGGCCGGCAGGCAGATGCCCGCATGAGAGAGCGTACGGTGGGTCAGGCGCTTGTCCTGACAGAGCGTCATGCTCACGGCCGAAGTCAGGTCCGACAGCGATTCGCGACAGCGCACGCGGCGGCCACCCTGGGTCAGGGTGAAGAGGCCGGCTTCGGCATCGTTGACTTCGATCTCGATGCCGCGCCGGCGGGCCTCGTCGACGATGATCCTGGCGTAGGGATTGAGCTTCGCTTCCGGCCCCGGGCCGAGGAACAGCGGCTGGTTGAAGCTGTTCTTGCGCTTGACGGTAAAGGTCTGCAGGTCGCGGAAGCCGAGCTTGGCGTACAGCGCCTTGGCCTGCTGGTTGTCGTGCAGCACCGACAGGTCCAGATAGGCCAGGCCGCGACCCATGTAGTGTTCGATCAGGTGACGAACCAGGGCTTCGCCGACCCCCGGCCGCGGGCAGCTGGGCGAGACGGCCAGGCACCAGAGGCTCGAGCCGTTCTCCGGGTCGTTGAAGGCGCGATGGTGATCGATGCCCATGACGCTGCCGATGATCTGCCCGGAGGTTTCGTCCTCGGCCAGCCAGTACACCGGGCCGCCTTTTTCACGCGGCGTGCAGCGCTCCGGATCGACCGGCATCATCCCGCGTGACTGGTACAGGCCGTTGATTGCCTGCCAGTCCGCCTCGTTCTGCGCGCGGCGCACACAGAAGCCGCGAAAGCGCTTCTGCGCGGCGCGGTAGTCGCTGAACCAGATGCGCAGCGTATCGGAGGGGTCGAGGAACAGCTGTTGAGGCGCGTAGGACAGCACCTGGTGCGGAGCGGCGACATACAGTGCGATGTCGCGCTCGCCGGCCTGCTCGTTGAGCAGTTCGGCGGCCAGCTGTGCAGGGTCGGAATAGGTATGGCCGACCAGAATGCGGCCCCAACCGCAGTGCAGGATCACCGGCCCGCTAGGTTCCTCCTGGCCGTCCTCCGCGAAGCGTGCCTGCAACCGCTGGTAGGTCGGAGCCTGCCCGCGCAACAGGCGTTGGCCGTAGGCTTGAGACTTCTGCATGGTACGTTCCTTGATGCTAAGTCACGAACCGGCGAGCGGCGGGGCGAGGCCTTCGCCCCCGTGGTGCGAGCCAACTGCAGCCGTTCGTGAGCGGGTTATCGGGGCCTTGGTGGTCGGGCGACGGCATCGACCACCTTTAAAGGCCTTGTTCGCTCAACCATAGATTGACCGCCGCCAACTGCCAGAGTTTTGAACCGCGCAGCGGAGTGAGCTGGCCATCCGGGTCGGCGAGCAGCTTCTCCAGCGCCTGCGGATTGTAGAGGCCACGCTCCTGGCTGGGATCGAGCAGCAGCTCGCGCACCCAGTTCAGCGTCGCACCCTGCAGATGCTTGAGGCCCGGCACCGGGAAGTAGCCCTTGGGCCGGTCGATCACCTCGGCCGGGATCACCTGGCGCGCGGCTTCCTTGAGGACGTACTTGCCGCCGTCGGGCAGCTTGAACCTGGCCGGAATGCGTGCCGACAGTTCGGCCACGCGGTAGTCGAGGAACGGCGTGCGCGCCTCCAGGCCCCAGGCCATGGTCATGTTGTCCACGCGCTTGACCGGGTCATCGACCAGCATCACCGTGCTGTCGATGCGCAGCGCCTTGTCCACCGCGGCGTCGGCGCCGGGCTGGGCGAAGTGCTGGCGGACGAAGTCGCCGGAGAAATCGCCCTTGACCCACTGCTGCTGCATGGTTTCGGCGTATTCCTCGTAGGTGCGATCACGGAATGCCGCAAGGTAGGCCGCCACCGGGTCTTCGGCGCCATCCACCAGCGGGTACCAGTGATAGCCGGCGAACAGCTCGTCGGCACCCTGGCCGCTCTGCACCACCTTGCAGTGCTTGGCCACTTCCCGCGAGAGCAGGTAGAAGGCGATGCAGTCATGGCTGACCATCGGCTCGCTCATCGCCTGGAAGGCTGCCGGCAACTGCTCGAGGATTTCCTTTTCCTGGATGCGCAGCTGGTGGTGGCGTGTGTTGTAGTGCTTGGCGATCAGGTCCGAGTACTTGAATTCGTCACCGCGCTCGCCGCCGGCATCTTCGAAGCCGATGGAGAAGGTCAGCAGGTTGTCGGCAACCCCTGCTTCGCGCAGCAGGCCGACCAGCAGGCTGGAGTCGACCCCGCCGGAAAGCAGTACGCCGACATCCACCGCCGCGCGCTGACGGATCGCCACTGCCTCGCGCATGGTGTCCAGGGTGCGCTGCTTCCAGTCTTCGAAGCTGTAGTTGCGCTCGTCCTCGCGGGCACCGAATTCCAGTTCCCACCAGCGCTGGGTGGTGGTCGTGCCATTGGCATCGACGCGCATCCAGCTGGCCGGCGGCAATTTCTCGATACCGGCGATCAGGGTGTCAGGTGCCGGCACCACGGCGTGGAAGCTCATGTAGTGGTTCAGCGCCACCGGATTCAGCACACCGGCGATGTCGCCACCCTTGAGCAGGGCCGGCAGCGACGAGGCGAAGCGCAGGCGCTGGTCGGTGCGCGACAGATACAGCGGCTTGACGCCGAGGCGGTCGCGGGCGATGAACAGCTGCTGGCTGTCGCGCTCCCAGATGGCGAAGGCGAACATGCCGTTCAGGCGCGGCAACAGCGCTTCGCCCCAGGCGTGGAAGCCCTTGAGCAGCACCTCGGTATCGCCTTCGGAAAAAAAGCGATAGCCCAGTCCTTCCAGCTCTGCGCGCAGTTCGGGGTAGTTGTAGATGGCGCCGTTGAAGACCATCGACAGGCCGAGGGCCGAGTCGATCATCGGCTGGCCGGAGGCCTCGCACAGGTCCATGATCTTCAGGCGACGATGGCCCAGGGCAAGCGGCCCCTGGCTGTGGAAGCCGCACGCGTCGGGGCCGCGCGCAGTCAGGTGTTGGGTGATGCGTTCAACCGCAGCCAGGTCGGCGGGGCGGTTATCGAAACGAAGTTCTCCAGCTATGCCACACATAAGATCCTTACCGGTTTTGCCGTTGGGGAGTGTGACTGACCCGTCGCGGTCGAAGTTCAGCTTGCGGAAAGCGCAGCGCGCCGCCGGTCAGTCATCTTTTTACACCAAAACAAAAAAATGCTTTGATGTCAAAGTTTATTGTCCGCAGAAATAACATTTATGAGCGAAGAAACAGTTCTAGATGAAATTAATATTGCCGCGCTTGCAGCCTTCGAAATGCCTCTGTTCCAGGCGTTGCGCAGATTGCAGCAGGACGCCGAGGTGCATGCCAAGCGCCTGGCTCGCTATGGCGGCCTGAGCCCGGTGCAACTGATGATACTGCAAGTCCTTGCCAGCGAAGGGCAACTGACGGCAAGCGATCTGAGCAGGCGTGTCAGTCTTACTGCCGCAACGCTGTCCGGACAGCTCGACCGACTCGAGGAGCGCGGACTGCTGCAGCGCCAGCGCGACAATCAGGATCGGCGCCGGCAGTGGCTGTTGCTCAGCGACAGCGGGCGGGCTCTGCTGCAACAGGCGCCGGCCTTGCTTCCGCCGGAGTTCCGGGCACGTTTCGCCGCCTTGCCGCAGTGGGAGCGCCACGGCCTGGCCGCCGCACTGCTGCGCGCCGCCGAGTTGTGTGGCGACATGGAGTGAATCTTCAGCGCCTGTTCTGCAGGCTCTCCGCCGTCAGTTCCAGGGCCTTGCGCATGTCCAGCCGCGCCGAGCGGCCGACATCGCGGTCGTCCAGGCGATCGCCGCGTTCCGAGGGCAGGATCGGCGCGGTGAGATCGTCCGCCTCGGCGGGTTCGAAATCCGAATCCCGGCCGATGGTCATGGCGCTGCGGCGCAATAGCTCGCGCACCTGATCGGGCGCAAGTTCAGGATTGATCGAGAGCATCGCAGCCACTGCACCGGCAACCAGCGGTGTGGCGTAGGAGGTGCCGCAATGCACCTCGCCCCGCCGCTCGGGGTTAAGGGTCGCGGCACGGGTGCAGGCGGCGGCGGTGATATCCACGCGCATATCGACGTTGGATGACTTGCGCTTGCGCACGTAGTCGGGATGATCCACCGCGACCTTGCGCCGCTCGTCGCGCTCGTGGCCACCGACCACCAGCAGTTGTCCGGTGATGAATGAGGACGGCAGGCGATAGTCGTCGCGGCCGGAACGTGCCGAGCCGTTGCCCGCGGAGTTGATGACCAGCACGTCCGGATGCTCGCGGCGCAGCCAGAGGAAGAATTCCTCGAGCAGCTCTTCGTAGCCACTCATGGCGATGCCCGAACGCAGCAGCGAGTCGACCGGCTCGCCGTCGACATCCAGTGTGCCGATGCGGTGAATGCCCCAGCTCCAGTTCAGTATTCGCGCACCGTCCTCGACCAGGTTCACCGAGGCCGCGACATTGGCGGTGATGCCGGCATCCGAGTTGCGTTCGACGATCACCTCGAAGCCGGGGCCGGTCCCATCCAGTGCGCTGAGAAAACCCTGGTCGCGGGCGTCGGCGGCATGCGCGGTGAGGATCCCGGCGACACTGCTGCCATGGTTGTCCGGTTTATCGGCATCGCGGGCGTAGAGGCAGGTGCGGCGTTCGTTTGGGTCGCAGGGCCGCAGATATTCGGCGAAGTGTGGCGCATCGAAATCGACTGACCGTTCGATGATGCCGATGCGCAGTGGCTGCGTGTCCTCCGTGCTACGAACGGCGGGACTGCGCTCGCGGTAGTAGTCCACCGCGTCGAGAAAGCGGTTGGCGGCCCATTCACGGTTGTGCGGCCGCTCCCGCTCGTAGGGTTCTTGCTCGGCGCTCTCGGCGGCTGATTCCTCGATCACCACCGCATCGACACCTTCCTCGCTGCCCAGGCGCAGCACCATGGCATCGCGTTCGGTGAGGTTGTCCACCGGCAGGCGGAGCTGGTAGGTATTGAGCGGGGCGATCGAGCCGACCAGCTTCGCCCGGTATTTCTCGGCCAGCCGCTTAGCCTTGGCCAGGCCGTCGTGATCCTCTTCGATGATCAGGCTGACCAGGTCGACGTAGGTCGTCAGCCCGTCCATGTTGTGCGCCACCTCGTCGGCATTCGCGGCGACCACGTGACTGCGTCCGCTCGACAGCCAGACCGGGTTGCTGCGCTGGCCGGCATGCTCCAGCCACAGCGGCCCGCTACGGACCTGCTCCGGCGCAAGGCTCAGCTGCACATGGTTGCCATCGCGGCGGACCTGTTCGGCGCCCAGCGACTGGCCAGCCAGCTTCAGCTGTACGTCGCTTTCGGGAACGCCACTGGTGCGCAGACACCAGGTCAATCTGGCTTCGGCGAACAGATCGCCGCAGCGCTGCAATTGCACGATCCGCATGCCCGGATCGGCGCCCGCGGGAAGGCTGGCGAGCGCGCCCAGCAGGCCGACGGCCAGTGCGGCGGAGCGATATGCGCTCATTGCTCAGCGTCGCTGCAGGTAGTTCACGCTGAACAGTTCGCGCCGATCGGTCCACTGGCCGCGGCAGTCGAAGCCGGCGGCATCGGCCAGTCTGGCGAAGGATTCGAGCGTGTACTTGTAGGAATTCTCCGTATGCAGGCTTTCCCCGGCAGCGAAGTGAAAACACTGGCCTTCGATGGTCACATCCTGGGCAGCGGGGCTGACCAGGTGCATCTCGATGCGCGACTCGCCTGCGTTGAAGAAGGCCTGGTGGACGAAGCGCGACGGATCGATATCACTGTCCAGTTCGTTGCGGATGCGCTGCAGCAGGTTCAGGTTGAACGCAGCGGTGACGTGGGCACGGTCGTTGTAGGCCGCCTCCAGCACGGCGCGCTCCTTGACCAGATCGACGCCGATCAGCAGGCCGCCGCCTGCCGGCAGCACATCGTGCAGGCGCCGCAGGAAGGCGGTCGCTTCGACAGGGGTGAAGTTGCCGATGCTGGAGCCGGGGAAGAACACCAGCGGATGCTCGCTGGCGAAGTCGTCCGGCAGGTTCAGCCCATGGGAGAAGTCGGTACAGGCGGCGTGTACCTCCAGCCAGGGATAGTCGGCGGCCAGGCGCTGGGTGCTGCTGAGCAGGAAATCCTCGGAGATGTCGATGCCCAGATAGCTGGCCGGGTGCAGCGCCTCCAGCAGCAGGCGGACCTTGCGGCTGGCGCCGCTGCCCAGTTCGATCAGGTCACTGTTGGGGCCGGCGATGTCGAGGATGTCGTTGGCCGCATCGGCGAGGATCTGCTCCTCGGTGCGGGTGATGTAGTACTCCGGTTGCCGGCAGATCTGCTCGAACAGCTCGGAGCCGCGGCGATCGTAGAAGAACTTCGGTGATGCCCACTTGGGCTGCGCGGCGAACCCGGCCAGGGTTTCGTCGCGCAGCGAGGCGTCGTGCGGCCGTTGCAGCTGATCGTGGAAGTGGATGGCCAGCGCCATGTTCAAAGTCCTCTGGCCAGGCGCAGCCCGGCGAACTGCCAGCGCATCGCCGGCTGGAAGAAGTTGCGGTAGGTGACGCGCATGTGGGCTTGCGGGGTGGCGCAGCTGCCACCACGCAGCACCATCTGGCCCGACATGAACTTGCCGTTGTATTCGCCGAGGCTGCCGTCCAGCGGGCGGAAGCCCGGGTAAGGCAGGTAGGCACTGGCCGTCCATTCCCAGACATCGCCGAACAGCTGCCTGGGGCCTTCGTGACCGGGCGGTGCGGCAACCGGTTGCAGGTAGTCGCTTTCCAGGAAGTTGCCACACAACGGTTGCTCGGCCGCGGCCAGCTCCCACTCGGCCTCGCTCGGCAGTCGGGCACCAGCCCAGCGGGCATAGGCATCGGCTTCGTAGTAGCTGATGTGGCAGACCGGCGCCTCGAGGTCGAGCACGCGCAGACCGCCGAGGGTCATCTCGTGCCAGGCGCCATCTTCGCGCAGCCAGTACAACGGCGCGTTCCAGCCGGCCTGCTGGATCAGCTCCCAGCCGTCCGACAGCCACAGCTCCGGCCGCGCATAACCGCCGTCGGCGATGAACGACTGGTATTCGCCATTGCTCACCAGCCGTTCGGCGAGCTGGAAATCCTCGACGAACTGGCGGTGCCGCGGCGTTTCGCAGTCGAAGGCGAAGTCGCGGCCGGCATGCCCGATGTGCTGTACGCCGCCGGTGTATTCATACCAGCGAGGACGTTCGGCGGCGCTCGGCAGTGGCTTGCCGAGAGTGTCTCGGTAGATTGGATGCAGCGGGTTTTGCGCGAGGATGTGCTTGATGTCCATCAGCAGCAGCTCCTGGTGCTGCTGCTCGTGCTGCAAACCCAGTTCGACGCGGCGGACGATCTCGGCGGCCTGCTCGCGGGGCGGGTTGGCCAGCAGCTCGCCCAGCGCCTGGTCGACATGCCGGCGATAGGCATAGACCTCATCGACGCCAGGGCGTGACAGCACACCCCGACGTGCCCTGGGAAACGGCAGGCCGTGGGTCTGGTAATAGGAGTTGAACAGGTGGTCGTAGGCCTCGTTCAGTCGCCGGTAGCCGCCCAGGTACGGCAGCAGCAGGAAGGTTTCGAAGAACCAGCTGACATGCGCCAGGTGCCACTTCGGCGGGCTGACCTCGGGCATGCTCTGGATGACGTAATCCTCGACCTGCAGCGGAGCGCAGATCGCCTCGCTGGTCGCGCGCACCTGTCGGTAGCGCTGCAGCAATTGCTCGAGCTCGGCCAGCGGCGGTTGCGGATATGGCTGCTCTGCCAGGTTGCCCATGGCTGTCCCCCTTGCAATTTCAGGCCGAAACAGGCCTTTCATAGCGACCCGGTGCGCTGTACAAAGTTTCTGCCGACCGGCCTGAACTCGGCCTTCGCCTGGTCACTCCCTGTAGGAACAGAGCAGGAGATCGAGCCATGCGAAGGTCATTGATCATGGGGGGCGCGGCATTGCTGGTTGCTTGCGGTCAGCACAACACGGCGTCCTATACCGATACCGCCGGTGCGCCGAAAAGCGCCGAGACACGAGCGCTGGAGGCCGGCGCCAAACTGTTGCAGGGCCAGGCGCCGCTGAATGCGGTCAGCGCCTATCTGAACGGCTTCCACTTCTACAACGGCGATATGGACGGGCAGATGGAGGCGCATCACTACGTCACGCGTCTCAATGAGGACGTGATGCAGGCGTTGATCTACGACGGCAATGGCCGCGACGCCAAGCTCATGGGTGTCGAATACATCATCAGCGCGCGGCTGTTCCGTACCCTGCCGGAGGACGAAAAGAAGCTCTGGCACAGCCATGACTACGAAGTGAAGTCCGGTACGCTGGTCGCGCCCGGCCTGCCGCAGGTGGCGGAGCAGCGACTGATGGAGCAGGTGGTCGACACCTATGGCAAGACCTGGCACACCTGGCACACCGACCGGGACAAGGAGCTGCCTTACGGAATCCCGGCACTGATGATGGGCTTCACCGCCGACGGCCAGCTCGATCCGGCGCTGGAGCATGCTCGTGACCAGCGCCTCGGCGTGGATACCCAGGCGATTCGCCGCAGCCGCGAGTCGATTCCGCAGCCAACGGTCGACCCGGCGGCCAATGCCTGGGAAAACGGCGACGTGATTCAATTGCAGCGCGTGCGCGGCTCCGGCGAACACCGTCATGGCGATGCAGCAGGGCCGGCGGAGATCAACGAGTCGGGCCGTCTGCAGCAACAGCAGCAGCGCAGCGATCCGCGCTGAGCGCCGCACCCCGCGCTTACTGCTTGTCCTGCAACGGCGGTGTCGGGCGGACCAGAATCTCGTTGACGTCCACGTGCGCCGGCTGGCTGAGTGCGAAGACCACCGCGCGGCCGATATCCTCTGCCTGCAGGGCATACGGCGGTGGTTCGTCGAACAGCGGCGTATCGACCATTCCCGGTTCGATCAGCGTGACCCGCACGCCGGTGCCGCGCAGCTCTTCGCGCACGCTCAGGCCCATGCCGGTCACCGCCCATTTGCTGGCGCTGTACATCGAGCCGGGGATGACGAAACGACCGGCCGCCGAGCCGGTGAGCAGCAGATGTCCGCGGCTGGCCTTGAGTGCGGCCAGCGTGCAACGCAGGGTCAGCCCGACGCCGTAGACGTTGGTCAGCAGCATCTGTTTCCAGACCTCGGGATCGGCGCCGCTGAAGCCGCCTTCGCTGCCCGGCATGCCGGCGTTGGCGTAGACGGCGTCGAGCCGGCCGTAGTGCTCCAGCAGGCGTCGCACCATGGCCTGCTGTGCGGCGTGGTCGGTCACGTCGCAGCGAATGGCGATGGCGCGCTGTGCCCCGAGCTCATCGACCAGATGCTGCAGCTTGTCCTCGGAGCGGGCGGCGAGCGCCAGCCGATAGCCGGCCTCGGCCGCCAGTCGCGCAGTGGCGGCACCGATGCCGGAGGAGGCCCCGGTGATCAGCAGGAGGGGATCGCTCATGCTGCCTCCTCAGTAGTTCGGGGTGGTTTCCGGAATGGCGCTGTCATCGGTGATGAACGGCATGCTCCAGGGTTCCAGCGTGCAGCCCTTGTCGATCAGCTCCTGGCGGGTCTGCTCGAGCACCTGCGCCATGCGCAGCGGGTCGGCGTAGTCGCGTACCTGCGGCACCCGGGCGAGTGTTTCGCCGCTGCCGTTCATGACGGTGAAGCCGAAGCTGTCATCTTCGGGGTTGGCGCTGGTCACGCAGCCGCAGGGCAGGAAGGCTGCCGAGGCCAGTTGCATGGCGTTATCGAGGCTGAGCGGGGTCATGGTCATCTCCGTGGCGTTGCGGATGTCTGTGGTTGACCGCCGTATCCCACCGCCGTTTCCCCTTCGGCGACCGGCTGTCGCTTGTACAACGACCGGGGCACCACCATATTCATCGGCATGACCACGTCCCCTACCGATCCGCTGAGCTGTTTCCACCCTGCCGTGGCGGGCTGGTTTGTCCGCAGCTTTCCGGCGCCGACAGCGGCCCAGGCGGCTGCCTGGCCGTTGATCCACAGCGGGCGTTCGACGTTGGTGGCTGCGCCGACGGGGTCGGGCAAGACGCTGACGGCCTTTCTCGCCGCCATCGATGCGCTGGTGCAGCAGGGCCTGGCCGAAGGCGGGCTGGCCGACGCCACGCGGGTGCTCTACGTCTCGCCGCTCAAGGCGCTGTCCAACGATATCCACGTCAACCTGGAGCAACCGCTGGCCGGTATTACCGAGGAGCTGGCGCGCCTGGGCCTGCCAGCGCTGCAGATCCGTGCCGCGGTGCGCACCGGCGACACGCCGCAGGCCGAACGCAGCGCGATGCGCAAGCGCGTGCCGCATATCCTGGTCACCACGCCGGAATCGCTCTACGTGCTGCTCGGCTCGGAATCCGGCCGGCAGATGCTGGCCGACATACAGAGCGTGATCGTCGACGAGATTCACGCCGTCGCCGGCAACAAGCGCGGCAGCCACCTGGCCTTGTCGCTGGAGCGGCTCGAAGCACTCTGCGGTCGCTCGCTGGTGCGGGTCGGGCTGTCGGCGACGCAGAAGCCGATCGAGGCCGTGGCGCGCTTTCTGGTCGGCGCCGAACGGCCGTGCGAGATCGTCGACAGCGGCCATGGCCGCGCCCGCGACCTGGCCCTGGACGTACCGCCGGTGCCGCTGGAGGCGGTGATGAGCAACGATGTCTGGGCGCTGGTCTACGACCGCCTCGCGGCGCTGGCTGGCGAGCATCGCACCACGCTGGTATTCGTCAACACGCGGCGGATGGCCGAGCGCACCACCCGGCATCTGTCCGAACGGCTGGGCAATGCCGTCGTCGCCGCCCACCACGGCAGCCTGGCGCGCGAGCAGCGACTGACGGCGGAGCAGAAGCTCAAGCGCGGCGAGTTGCGGGTCCTGGTGGCCACCGCTTCGCTGGAGCTGGGCATCGACATCGGCGACGTGGAGCTGGTCTGCCAGCTAGGCTCGCCACGCTCGATCTCCGCCTTCCTGCAACGGGTCGGACGCGCCGGGCACCAGGTAGCCGGTGTGTCCAAGGGGCGGCTGTTCCCCACTTCCCGCGATGACCTGATCGAGTGCGCCGCGCTGCTCGATGCGGTGCACCGGGGCGAACTCGACACGCTGAAGATTCCCCTGGCGCCGCTGGACGTGCTGGCCCAGCAGATCATCGCCGAGGTGGCCTGCCAGGAGTGGAGCGAGGACGCACTGCTGGCGCTGATCCGCCGCGCCATGCCCTATGCCACGCTCGGCGATGCCGACTACCAGGCCCTGCTGCAGATGCTTGCCGAAGGCTACACCACCCGCCACGGGTCGCGCGGCGCCTACCTGCATCGGGACATGGTCACGCGCAGTCTGCGCGGCCGGCGCGGCGGGAGACTGACCGCACTGACCTCAGGCGGCACCATCGCCGACAACGCCGACTATGCGGTGCTGCTGGAACCGCAGGGGTTGAACATCGGCACGGTGAACGAGGACTTCGCCGTGGAGAGCCTGGCCGGTGATGTGTTCCAGCTGGGCAACACGTCCTATCGCATCCTCAGGATCGAATCCGGGCGGGTGCGTGTCGAGGACGCCCAGGGCATGCCGCCGAGCATTCCGTTCTGGATCGGCGAGGCCCCGGGACGCAGCGACGCGCTGTCCTGTGCGGTCGCGCGGCTGCGTGACGAGATCGACCGCCGCCTGAGCGATGCCGATCTGGCGAAAGCCGGCTCACGGCTGGAGCCGGCCATCGCCTGGCTGGTCGACAGCCTCGAGCTTTCTGTTGCCGCCGCCCGGCAGATCGTCGAATACCTGGCCCGTGCGCGCTCGGCGCTGGGCGCATTGCCGACCCAGCGGCGGCTGATCATGGAGCGTTTCTTCGACGAGTCCGGCGGCACCCAGCTGGTCATCCATTCGCCCCACGGCAGCCGCATCAACCGAGCCTGGGGGCTGGCGCTGCGCAAGCGCTTCTGCCGCACCTTCAATTTCGAGCTGCAGGCGGCGGCTACCGAGGACGCCATCATCCTCTCGCTGTCCACCAGCCACAGCTTTGCGCTGGAAGAAGTCTGGCGCTACCTGCATTCGGCCAGCGCCGAGCAGGTGCTGATCCAGGCACTGCTGGATGCGCCGCTGTTCGGCGTGCGCTGGCGCTGGAACGCCACTACCGCGCTGGCCTTGCCGCGTATGGCCGGCGGGCGCAAGGTGGCGCCGCAACTGCAGCGCATGAAGAGCGAGGATCTGCTGGCGACGGTGTTCCCGGATCAGGTGGCCTGCCTGGAAAACATCGTCGGCGAGCGCGAGATCCCCGAGCATCCGCTGGTGCGCCAGACTCTCGACGACTGCCTGCACGAGGCGATGGATTGCGAGGGCTGGCTGGCGCTGCTGCGACGCATGGAAAGCGGCGAGGTGGAATTGCTCGCGCGCGACCTCCCGGCACCGTCGCCGCTGGCGATGGAGATCCTTGGCGCACGGCCCTATGCCTTTCTCGATGATGCTCCGCTGGAGGAGCGGCGCACCCAGGCGGTGCTCGCCCGACGCTGGAGCGATCCCGAGTCGAGCGACGATCTCGGGGCGCTGGACCCGGGTGCAATCGACGCAGTGCGCGAGGAGGCTTGGCCCGACGTGCGCAATGCCGACGAAATGCACGAGGCGCTGACTGCGCTTGGCTGCGTCGCGGAGTCCGAGGCCACGGCACAGCCGCAGTGGCTTTCATGGCTGGCTGAACTGGCCAGGGGGCGGCGTGCCACGCGCATGCAGGTCGCCCACGACCGCGCGCTGTGGCTGCCGCTGGAGCGCCTGGCACTGCTGCGGGCAGTCTATCCGCAGGCGCCATTCGAGCCGCATCTGCTGGCGCCCGCAGGGCAGGATCAGCCGCTCGAGGAAGATGCTGCGCTGGTGGAGCTGATCCGCGCCCGGCTGAGTGGTTTCGGTCCGTTACCGGTCGGGCTGATTGCGCGACCGCTGGCTCTGCCGGCTTCCGCCGTGGCGATGGCGCTGACCCGCCTGGAAAGCCAGGGATACGTGCTGCGTGGGCGCTTCACGTCCGGCACGCTCGAAGACGAGTGGTGCGAGCGGCACTTGCTGGCGCGTATCCATCGCTACACGGTCAAGCGCTTGCGACGGGAGATCGAGCCCGTCGAGCGTGCCGACTTCATGCGCTTTCTCGGTGACTGGCAGCATCTGTCCGCGGCCACGCGCATGCAGGGGCGGGAGGCGCTGGTCACCCTGGTCGAACAGCTGGAGGGCTTCCAGGCGGCCGCCGCGGCCTGGGAAAGCGATCTGCTGCCAGCGCGTCTGAAGGACTACGGCGGCAGCTGGCTGGACGAGCTGTGCCGCTCCGGCCGTATCGTCTGGACGCGCCTGGCCGGTCGTTTGAAGACCGGCGGCGGGCCGGTGCGTGGCACGCCCATCGTGCTGCTGCCACGTCGACAGCTCAATACCTGGAATTCCCTGGTGGGCGACGCGCCTGCGCCGGAACTGTCGTCACGAGGACAACGGGTGCTGGATTGCCTGCAGGCACAGGGCGCGCTGTTCTTCGATGAGCTGCAACACGAAGCGCACCTGTTGCGCAGCGAGCTGGAGGACGCGCTCGGCGAGTTGGTGGCGCTGGGGCTGGTGAACGCCGACAGCTTCGCCGGTCTGCGTGCATTGCTGACGCCCGCCAGCAAGCGCTCGCGCACGGCCCGGCGAACCCGCGGCGGTGCCTTCATCGGCGGCATGGCCGATGCCGGCCGCTGGGCCCTGGTGCGCAAGCCGGCGATGGTCGACGAGTCCGCGGGCCGGCGCTCGACGATCGATGGCGAGGCGCTGGAGCATATCGCCCGGGTGCTGCTGCGGCGCTACGGTGTGGTGTTCTGGCGATTGCTGGCGCGCGAGGCCGACTGGCTACCGCCCTGGCGCGAGCTGCTGCGGGTCTATCACCGGCTGGAGGCGCGTGGCGAGCTTCGCGGTGGGCGTTTCGTCGCTGGCGTGGCGGGCGAACAGTTCGCCCTGCCGGAAGCGGTCGGCCTGCTGCGGGAGGTGCGCAGGCGGCCGCCGTCCGGCGAGCTGCTATCTGTATCGGCGGTCGATCCGTTGAATCAACTGGGCCAGTTGCTGCCCGGCGATAGGGTTCCGGCACTGGCGGGCAATCGCATCCTCTACCGCGATGGTGTGCCGCTGGCGAAGCTGGTCGCTGGCAAGCCGGAGCTGCTGGTCCGGCTCGACGAAACCGAACAGCGCGAGGTGAGGCGGCTCCTGGCTGTGCCGCGGCGCTAGGCGTTCGCTGGCGGCAGGCATTTCAGGCTGGCGAAGTCCGCCTGCAGGCTTGCCAACTGCCCGGTGAGGTGCCTGCGCTGTTCTTCGTTGGCCAGCTCGTAAAGATCGCTCACCAGCGCCAGGCCTTCCTGCTCGGCGCGTTGCAACGCGGCGCGACTGCTTGCGCTCAGCAGCGCTTCGCGGTCCTGCAGCAGCTGGGCGATGCGGGCGTCGAAGCCTTCCTCGTGGCGCTGTTCCACGGCACCGAGCAAGCTGGCTTGCCAGCGCTCGCGATTCTCCAGCCAGCGGCGATTTTGCTCGCCCAGCGCATGCGACCAGAGCAGCACGCGCTGGCGCTGGGCGGCGTTCAGCTCGCCGAACCAGAATTGCAGGCGCTCCTGCATCCGCTCGGCTCGTTCGCGAATCTGTTGCGACAGCGGCGGCGCCAGATATTTCTCGCGGTGCTCGCGGCGGTTTTCTTGCAGCGCTGCGCGCAGTTCCCGCACCTGCTCGTCGTCCAAGGCGCGCAGCAGGTCTCTGGCGGTTGGCGTGACTTCGATGGCGATGCTGCGCAGGGCTTCGCGTGCGGCCCGGTAGTGTGGTTTCAGGTCGTGATGGTCGAGCTGGCCGTTGGCGCTTTTGCGTTCCAGCTGTTGCAGGCTGGCGAGCAGCTGCGGCAGCTGGGTAGTGCAATGCCAGGCCAGATGATTGCGCAGCCGTTCGCGTAGCTCGCGCTGCTGGGCGCGATCCAGGTCCAGGTAGTCGTTCAGCGACCACGGAACCAGCATGTCCAGGTTGCGATAGACCAGCGTGGCACGGCTACAGCCAGCCAGTAGAGTCGTGCTCAGAAGCGTCAGCAGAAGCAGTCTGGCGGTGATGCGCATCGTTGTTCCTCGCGGTACGGCAGCGGTTCTGTAGAGCCGGGGTGCTGGCGGCGGTTCGTCCGCTGAGGCGATTTCGTCGTGGCGAGCGAGCAAAGGCGGTGCAGGCGTGGTCTTCCCAATACGTGCCCGTCATGCAGCAGCGCGGCGGCAGACTCATCCCAGCAGCAATGGAGAATAGCCATGCCCACTCAACTCAAGCATCTCAGCGGCGAAGACGTACCCAAAGCCTGGCGCCCGACCTGGGCGGTGTGCTGGGTCGTCGAGTTGGACGGCACCATCGTCGGCGGCCCCTATGCCAGCGAGCAGGAGGCCCGGGCGGTGGCGGACGGCGAGCAGGAACCGCGTATCTCGCAGACCCCGGCGCCCTGAGCGGGCGCCGCCGGGCTTGCTTGCGCAGATGCCAGGTTGCGCCTGCGCATGGTCATCTGCGCGACTGTTCCAGGCAGTGCTGTGGGCACGGGGCCTGGTAGGCGGCAGCCGGTGGCGGAGGTGCAACGAGCTGGTCGACCAATTGCAGCGACTTGTCGAATGACGGATAGCCGCTACGCGCGACATCCAGCTGGCCGTAAGCCTGCCGGTAGCGCGCCGCTTTTTGCTGATCGGCCTCGCTGAGCAGATAGGGCTCCTGGTAGATCTTGTAGAGCAGCGCGACCGCATGTGGATGGCCTTTCTGCTTGGCCTTTTCCAGTAGCTGCAGCACCTCCGAAGGCTCCGGTCCCTGGCGGATGAGCAGCACGGCCTGATAGAACTCCGTCTCGCCGCGCCGATCCAGCTTTGCACTGCGACCGAGCAGGGCCTGCGCCAGCTCGTAGCCGTCTTCGTCACCGACCGAGATCAGGATCTTCGCCTGCATCAGGTCGTTCTGGTAAAGCAGGCGCTCGGCTCGACAGCTGTCGCTCCAGGAGCGATCGCAGGATTGGCTGGCGCAGCCGCCGAGGGTCAACAGCAGGCCGAACAGCAATGCCTTTTTCATGGCTGACTCGTTTCTCCATTTTTCTTTTGGCCAGTATGAGCCGTGGCAGCTTCGATCCGCCAGTGGTGCTTACGTTCGCTCAATAGTGCGGGCAGGGGGCGCTCATCTCATGCAGGCCGTAGCGTCTGAGCAGCGTCTGCCAGCGGGCACTGTATGGCAGGTCGGCAATCAGCTGCTGCATGAATTGCTTGGCCTCGGCGGGCAGGCTACCGGTCATCAGCAGATGGCGGTCGAAGACATACAGCGGGGCGGGCGAAACGTGCAGCGGCGCGTCGGGTATCTCGGTCAGGCTGTAGAACAGGCGGGCGGAGCGGGCTATCAGTACGACATCGACGCGCTTGGCCAGCAGTTTGTTCAGGTTCTGCAGGTCGTTGTGGACGTCCTCGCGCTGGATCAGGCCCTTGTCGATATCGCCCTGCAGGTTGTTATAGCGGTATCCGAGAATGCCGCCCACGCGCATGCCATGCAGCGAGTCTGGTCCTTCATAGTCGACGCGGTCAGCGCGGCGGGAAACCACGTCCTCGATGTCGCACAGCAACGGGTGCGTCCAGCTGGCTCTGGCTGTCAGGCGTTGCGGAAAGAATTCGGGTGAAGCCCACAGCAGCACGCCTGGCTCGTTGGCGGCAAGCCGGGCATCGAGTCGCTTTCGCGGCAGCTGACTCAGCTGGAAGTCATAGCGACCCTGATTGGTCGGATGCTCGTTGAGCAGTTGCACCAGCGCTTCGGAAAGCCCCTGAGTTTGCTCCGAAGCGAAGGGCGGGGAAGGTTGATAGTTCCATACGGCGACTGGTTCGGCCGCCAGGGCATGCAGCGCGAACCAGGACAAGGGCAAGAGCAGGAGTTTCCGCATCGCGATCCCATGGCTGGTGAGGCCGTCTTGGCGAATTGCCGCGACCAGCCACCGCCCAAGAGTGCGTCCCTGGCGCTTGCAAGGCAAGTGCGCCCCGCCGACCGGAGCGCTCATGGCGCCAGGGCGGTGGCAGGGTCTAGAAGCGCTCATGCTCGCCGAGGTAGCGCCAGTGGCCCGCCGGCAGTTTGGCCATTGACAGCCTGCCAATGCGAATGCGCTTGATGGCGAGCACACGCAGGCCGATGGCTTCGCAGAGCAGGCGGACTTCGCCGGGCGCGGGTTCCTTGATCACCAGGCGCAGACGGTTCTCGCTCTGCCAGCTGACCTTGGCCTTGGGCAGGATCTTGCCACGGTGGCCGATGCCCTTGGCGAGCAGCGCCAGCCCGTTCTCTTCGGCTTCGCCGCTGACTTCGACGACGTACTCCTGCTCCAGTTTTTCGCGCGTGCTGGTGAGCAGGCGGATCACTTCGCGTTGCTGGCTGAAGACGGTCAGCCCGCTGGCGTCGGCGTCCAGTGGCAACAACAGGTTCTGCTGGAGCAGATGGCGCTGCAGCGCTTCATTGCGGCTGGGGTCGTCGCTCCAGTGCTCGCTGGCCTGAAGTACGCGGCGCGTACTGTCGACATCGGTGCCGATCACCAGCCCGGCCGGCTTGTGCAATAACAGGCTCACAGGCGCGATTTCCTTCGCGGTGGCTCCGGCCTGCAGCTCGACACGTTGCTCGGGTCTCACCTTGATGAAAGGCGCTTCCACCAGCTCTCCGTCGACCTTTACCCAGCCACCCTCGATATACAGCTCGGCTTCGCGCCGGGAACAGCCGAGTTGCTCGGCGAGGCGTTTGGCAAGGCGTACGGGGTCGGTCATGGTGCGCTCGGAGACGAGAAAGGGAGGGATAGAACGCGGCGAGCCATGTACAGCCGGCTCGCCGAAGGCGGTTCAGATCACTTCTTGCTGATGGTGATCTGGCGGGACGGGCCCTGGGTCTGGCCACTCACGCCGTTGGGGATGGTCTGGACTTCGCCGCCGGCCTTGATGAAAGCGGCCATTTGCGCAGCGAGGGACTGGCTGGTTTCGGTGGCGGGTTCGGGTTTGCGCTTGGCGCTGGTGGTTTTGGTGGCCATGGATCGCTTTTCCTTTAATCAGTCGAACCGGGCATTATACAGATTTGGTTAATTTTTGTTCAGGTTTTTGCTGGCCGTCATTTCTTGAAGCGTTTTTGCAACCACCCGGCGAGCCGTCTGGTCTTCAATTAGCCGCGAAACAAGTTTCCCGACATCGAATCACTACCTGAGAGGAAGACCATGCTGCGCCATGCCATTCGCACCACGCTTTGTGGTTTCGCCATCGCCGCTTCGCTGCAGGCTGTCGCCGACACTGAACGCCATTCCAGCGAGGCCGGCCCGGTAACGGTCAAGGAGATCGCCAGCGGCCTCGAGAATCCCTGGGCGCTGGCCTTCCTGCCGGACGGCAAGCGCATGCTGGTGACCGAACGGCCCGGTCGCCTGCGTGTGGTTGGCCTGGACGGCAGTCGCTCCGAGCCGCTTGCCGGCGTGCCTGAGGTCTTCGCCCGCTCCCAGGGAGGCTTGCTCGACGTGCGATTGTCGCCGGGCTTCGACAAGGATCGCCTGGTCTATCTGAGCTACGCCGAAGCGGGCGAGCAGGGCAAGGCCGGAACGGCGGTCGGTCGCGGCCGGCTGAGCGACGATGCCAGTCGGCTGGAGAACTTCGAGGTGATCTTCCGTCAGCTGCCAAAGCTCTCCACCGGAGTGCACTTCGGTTCGCGGCTGGTGTTCGACGGCAATGGACACCTCTTTATCGCGCTCGGCGAAAACAATCAGCGGCCGACCTCGCAGGACCTCGACAAGCATCAGGGCAAGGTGGTGCGCCTCGGCCTGGACGGCAGCGTGCCGGAGGACAATCCCTTCGTCGGCCAGGACGGCGTGCGGCCGGAAATATGGTCCTACGGCCATCGCAACCAGCAGGGTGGCGCACTCAATCCGTGGAGCGGCGTGCTCTGGACCCACGAACATGGTCCGCGTGGCGGTGACGAGGTAAACATTCCGCAGGCCGGCAAGAACTACGGCTGGCCGCTGGCGACTCACGGAATCAACTACAGCATGCTGCCGATCCCCGAAGCCGAGGGTGAAACGGTCGAGGGCACCGAGCCGCCGCACCACGTCTGGGAGAAATCGCCGGGCATCAGCGGGATGGCGTTCTATGATGCCGAGCGCTTCCCCGGCTGGCAGCACAGCCTGTTCATCGGCGCCCTGGTGGATCAGTCGTTGATACGCCTGCAGCTCGACGGTGATCGGGTGGTTGGTGAGGAACGTCTGCTCAAGGACCTGGGTGCGCGCATCCGCGACGTGCGCGTCGGGCCTGACGGTTACCTCTATGTGCTGACCGATGCGGCTAACGGCAAGTTGCTCCAGGTTGGGCTGGACGCTCAGTAAGCCTCCGCTGGCGGGGCTGCCGGCCCCGTCTTGCCAAGTCATATCGCGCCAATCTCCGCTGCGCACGGAGCATTCCCGCTCGTCGTCTGTCCCACTCTCATGATGGCCGCCTGCTGGCCGTCGCAGTGAATAACAAGATCGAGGGAGATAGGCCGTGGCTGTGGTCATCAGCGGAGTGTTCTGCATCATCGTCGGGCTCGCGCTCGGCATGGGGGGAGGGAAAGTCGTCAGCCTTGGCGGTACCTGGTATTTCGCCATCGTCGCGGGCGGATTTCTGCTGACCGGGGTCCTGTTGCTGATGCGCCGCCGTGCGTCGCTGTGGGTTTATGCGCTGCTGATGCTCGGGGCGCTCGGTTGGGCGCTGTACGAAGTGGGGCTGGACTGGTGGCAGCTGGCGCCGCGCGGCAGCATCATCGCACCGCTCGGGTTGTGGCTGCTGACGCCCTGGATCGCGCAGCGGCTGGGCTGGCAGCACTTCGGTTTTCGCGCCTGGGGCGGCGCTGCGCTGCCGCTGATGTTGGCAGTCGTGCTCTGGGGCGCAACGGCGGTGTATGCAATTGGGCACGACAGTCACGACATCAAAGGCATGCTGCCACCGCCCTTGGCCGAAGCGCCTGCCATGGACGATGCCGTGCCGGACGGCGACTGGCCCGCCTACGGCCGCACCCAGCAGGGCCGGCGCTACTCGCCGCTGGCGCAGATCACGCCGCACAACGTCGAACGGCTGGAGCCGGTCTGGCACTACCAGACCGGTGATCTGCGCGGTCCGGACGATCCGGATGAAACCACCTACGAAGTCACGCCGCTCAAGGTCGATGACAGCCTGTACCTGTGTACGCCGCACAACCTGGTCATCGCGCTGGATGCCGAAACCGGTGAGCAACGCTGGCGCTTCGATCCCGAGGTGCCACATTCGGTCAACCGCCAGCACCTGACCTGCCGCGGACTCTCCTACCATGCAGCACCGTCGGCAACCGCGGGCCAGGCCTGTCGGCAGCGCCTGTTCATGCCGACCGCCGATGCCAGGCTGATCGCGCTGGATGCGAAGAGCGGGGCGATCTGCCCCGGCTTCGGCAATAACGGCGCGGTGGATCTGTGGGCGAACATGCCCCACGTGAAGGAAGGCTTCTACTATTCCACTTCGCCGCCGGTGGTCGCGCGTGATCTGGTGATCGTCGGCGGGGCGGTGAATGACAACGTTCGCGCCAACGAGCCGTCCGGCGTCATCCGCGCCTACGACGTCTATACCGGCGAGCTTAAATGGAACTGGGACCCGGGCAATCCCGACGAAACGGCACCGATCGCCGCCGGGCAGACCTACAGTGCGAGTAGCCCGAACAGTTGGAGCATTTCCAGTGCGGACGAGGCGCTGGGGCTGATCTACGTACCCTTGGGTAATCAGATGCCGGATCAGTGGGGCGGGCAGCGCAGCGAGAACAGCGAGCGTTTTTCCTCCTCGATCGTCGCCCTCGATCTGGATAGCGGCCAGCTGCGCTGGGTATTCCAGGCCGTGCGCCATGATCTCTGGGACATGGACGTGCCGGCGCAGCCGAGCCTGATCGACATCCAGACCGAGGAGGGCCCGGTGCCGGCGCTGGTGGCGCCGACCAAGCAGGGCGACATCTATGTACTCGACCGCCGCACGGGCGCGCCGATCCTGCCGGTGCGCGAGGTGCCCGCGCCGCAGGGCGCGGTGGAGGGCGACTGGGTCGCCAGGACGCAGCCGGCGTCGGCGCTGTCCTACGAGCCGCCGAAACTGGAGGGCAAGGACCTGTGGGGCGCCACGCTGATCGACCAGATGATGTGCCACATCCAGTTCCACTCGCTGCGCTACGAAGGGCGTTACACGCCGCCATCGACCCAGGGCACCCTGGTGTATCCGGGCAATTTCGGGGTCTTCAACTGGGGCGGCGTAGCGGTGGACCCGGTTCGGCAGATGGTGTTCAGCACGCCGGCCTATCTGGCCTTCACCTCGAAACTGATTCCCCGTGAGGACGCCGAGACGACGTACGTGTCGGAGCAGGAGCCGTTCCTCAACGAGAACTTCGGCTCGCCCTTCGCCGTTGAGCTGAAGGCGTTCGTCTCGCCCATCGGCCTGCCATGCACCGCGCCGCCTTGGGGCTACGTGGCCGGCGCCGATCTGCGTACCGGCAAGACGCACTGGCTGCGCAAGAACGGCACGGTGCGCGACCGTTCGCCGATTCCGCTGCCGCTCAGGATGGGTGTGCCGAGCCTTGGCGGACCGATGCTCACCGCCGGTGGGGTCGCGTTCTTGAGCGGCACGCTCGACTACTACCTGCGCGCCTACGATGTCAGCACCGGCCGCGAGCTATGGAAGGCGCGTCTGCCGGCCGGTGGCCAGGCCACGCCGATGACCTACGAGAGCCGCTCGGGGCGGCAGATGGTCGTGGTGGTTGCCGGCGGGCATGGCTCGCTGGGCACCAAAGCCGGTGATTCGGTGATCGCCTATGCATTGCCACGCTAACTGGCGCTAGAATCGCCGCCTTTATATTCGGGACCGCCCACATGGCCGCAATCGGACGTTACAACAGCCTGCAGATCGTCAAGCACACCGGTTTCGGCCTCTATCTGGACGGCGGTCCGGACGGCGAAATCCTGCTGCCCAACCGTTACATTCCCAAGGATACGCCGACCGAGGTGGAAGACTGGCTGAACGTCTTCATCTACCTCGACAGCGAGGACAAACTGATCGCCACCACCGAAAAGCCGAAGGTGCAGGTCGGTGAGTTCGCCAGTCTGAAGGTGGTCGAGATCAACCGCGTCGGGCTGTTTCTCGACTGGGGTCTGCCCAAGGACCTGCTGCTTCCGCATTCGGAGGAGCGGCGGCCACTGCAGGTTGGCGACTATTGCGTGGTGTACGTCTATATCGACAAGCGCACCCGTCGCATCACCGCTACCGCGCGGCTCGATCGTCACCTGGACAAGACGCCTGCGCCCTACAAGGCCGGTGATGCGGTGGACCTGCTGATCGTCGAGGCGACCGACCTGGGTTACAAGGCGATCATCAACGGCCAGCACTGGGGACTGATCCACAAGAACGAGGTGTTCAAGTTCCTCCGTGGCGGCCTGCGCGAGCGCGGCTACATCAAGGAACTGCGCGCCGATGGCAAGATCAGTCTGAGCCTGCAGCCGCTGGGTAACGAGGCGGGCGATGCGTTGCAGGCCTTGATCCTGCAGCAACTCGAAGAGAATCAGGGCACGCTGCCGGTGAGCGACAAGAGCCCGGCCGAGGAAATCGCCCGGCGCTTCGGCGTCAGCAAGGGCAACTTCAAGAAGGCCATCGGCGGGCTGTACAAGCAGGGCCGTATCGTCATCCATCCCGATCGCATCGAACGCGCCTGAGCACAGTGGCAGTGATCGCGGGCGCTATCCTCCGCTACAGGCCCAGGTCGATCTGGGCGCTGCGGGGCTCCTGTCTGAGTGGCTGGCCGCGCGCGTCGCTGTAGCTGAGCTGCCCGTCGACCAGGCGGGCAGGCGCGGTGAAAGGGTGTGCGATCGCTGGCCTGTCGTCCTAGATGTGCAGCACCTCGATGTCGCGAAGCTTCAGCACGTCGGAAACCAGCGAGCGATGGCAGCGCCACCAGAGCACCTCGGCGCACATCATTGCCGTACGCTGTTGCGCTGCAAATTCCAGCAGGTGCTGCAGGCCACGGTCGAATTCGGCGCTTTGCAGGTGGTCGGCGTAGCCGCGAAACGACTCGTTGCGCCAGGCCCGGTTGGGCGACTCCTTGTGCGGTCGACGCCTGCCACCCAGTTCTTCCAGCCAGCAATAGCGCATCCCATGCGCAACCAGGCCTTCACGCAGGGCCGCCTGGCCAAACTGCGGCAGTCGGCGTGATCCCGGAAAGCGGCGGATGTCGGCGATGGCTTCGATGCGGTGATGCAGCAGCAGCGCGATGAACTGCTCCAGCGAGCGCGTCGAATGGCCGATGCTCCACACCGTCGAAGGCCGCGTCATGAGCACTGTTTCTCGAGCGCCGACCCCTTGTGCAATGCCAGGTGGCCGGTCTTGTCGCTCTTGATTTCGTACTGAGGCGCCTCGGGGCTCGCACGGCGCGTGCGGCCCATGAAGACAGTGTCCCGGCTATGCACGCGGACGATATGCCCCGAAACCCGCCCGACCTCTGAATTCCAGCTGACCTGGTCGCCCACCTTGAAGCGCTGGCTCATGAGGGCCTCCTTTTCTGCCTATGGATTCGTTTTTTCGACCGTCCTTCGCTGGATAAGGTCGGCTCGGCCGCTATCGGGAAAAGTATTAATTCCTCCAGCAGACAGCGACTATTCATATGCCGTTCGTCGGGGCAAAAACATAGGCATTAATACCTGACGGCACTTGTGTGGTTCAAAAAACCGTCGCCAATAAAGCGCCAAGAACACCAACTAAAGCTGTTTGACGCAATATCAGTTTGATATCTTGCCGGGTATATGTGCTGGCACTTCAATATTAGAGCTGATTATGTGGCGTTTTTTTGGCGATCAATTACTGACAGAAAGATTTTATTTATTTTTTGGGAACTATTATAAAGCCGCCATGCAAGACGATTGACCGGTTTGTTCAAGGGGTGGACGGCGGGAAATTTTCTTGTTGAACGGTTCGTTTGTTGTGAAAACGCGGCTTCCTTTCAAAGCATCGCCCACGACTTATCGACCTCCCGTCACTTTTCACTGGCTCCGCCTTTGAAGTAGTAAGTTCCGGAGAGACTCAATGTCCACCAACCTGTTTTCCGGTGCCCGCAAGGCACTCGTCGCCTCCATCGCCATGGCTGCCCTCATGGGCGGTGTAACCGTAGTAACGACGCCTCAGGCTGCAGCATCCACCAGCGTGGCAGCCGCTTCCCTGTCCGCAAAGATTAATGCCTTCACCAACTCGGATTGGCTGAACGGTATCTGGCGTACCGGTGCCGGCTTCTCGATTCCGGCCACATCGGCCAACCGGGCTGCGTTCAAGGCTGGCGCCTCGGTGAAGCTGGCTGACGGCCAGGTACGCACGATCAGTCGCGCGCAGGTTGTCGGCAGCAACATGAGCATCTTCCTCAATGGCGCCAAGCTGGACGGCAACAGAGTTGGTGCGCCGCGGACGGTCAGCACCGTCGGCACTGCTGCTACGGCCCCGGCGACGCCCTCGGCCCCGACTGCTCCCGTAACCGCTACCGCTCACGCCACCAGCATCAACGCCTTTACCAATTCCGATTGGCTCAACGGTGTATGGCGCAAGTCGCCTGGCTTCTCGATTCCGGCCAACGACGGCAACAAAGCGGCGTTCAAAGTTGGCGCTTCGGTCAAGCTTGCTGATGGCCAGATGCGCAAAGTGACCCAGGTCCATGTCGTCGGCGCCAACATGAGCGTTTATCTGGAAGGCGCCGCGGTAAATGGCAGCGTGGTCGGCGCGCCGAACAAGTTGTCGTTGGCCACCGCCTCGGCAAGTACACCGACAACCAGTTCTCCGGCTACTAGCGCCCCGACTACCGCGCTTGTGGCAACCAGCAATCTGAACAACTTCACCAATACCCATTGGCTAAATGGTGTGTTCCGCGCGGCGCCGGGCTTTTCCATCCAGGCTACCAGCGCCAACATCGCCGCTTTCAAGGCCGGCGCTTCGGTAAAGCTGGGCGACGGGCAGGTGCGCAAGATTCTTCGCGCTCAGCAGGTCGGCAGCAACATGAGCGTGTTCCTGGATGGCGCTGCCATCAATGGCACCAGTCTGGGCTATCCGAAAACCGTTTCCGTGGTTAGCCAGTCCACCGGCAGCACGCCCTCGGCACCGGCGCTGACCGAGCCACCGGCCACCGTCACGCCGACGCCTGCTCCGGCGCCCTCTGCACCCGACACCACCAATGGCAAACCGCGGCTGGTCGGCGTCAACCTGTCCGGCGCCGGCTTCGGTCCGTCGGTGGTTCCGGGCAAGCACGGCACCAACTACACCTACCCGGCGGAGTCGTACTACAAGAAGTACGCCGACCTGGGCATGCCGCTGGTTCGCCTGCCGTTCCTCTGGGAACGCATTCAGCCCAAGCTGAATTCCCCGCTGAATACTGAAGAGTTCGCGCGTCTGAAGCAGTCGCTGGACTTCGCGCACAAGCACAACGTCAAGGTGATTCTCGACCTGCACAACTACTACCGTTACTACGGCAAGCTGATCGGCTCCAAAGACGTGCCCATCAGTTCCTTCGCCGCAGTGTGGAGGCAGATCGTGCAGCAGGTGGTCGACCATCCTGCCGTCGAGGGCTACGGCCTGATGAACGAGCCGCACTCCACTAACGGGCTCTGGCCGCAAGCTGCCCTGGCCGCCGCTCAGGCAATCCGCACCGTAGACGCCCAGCGCTGGATCTACGTAGCGGGCGATCGCTGGTCGAGCGCCTTCCACTGGCCGCACTACAACACGCAGCTCGTCGCCAACCCGTGGATGCGTGATCCGAAGAACAACCTGGTTTACGAAGCGCACATGTACGTGGACAAGGATTTTTCGGGCAACTACTTCGACAAGGCCGAGAAGTTCGACCCGATGATTGGTGTCAATCGCGTCAAGCCTTTCGTCGACTGGCTCAAGAAGCACAAACTGCGCGGCTACATCGGTGAGCATGGCGTACCGGATTTCTCGCCCTCGGCCATCGTCGCGACCGATAACCTGCTGGCCTACCTGCGTCAGAACTGCATCCCGAGCACTTACTGGGCTGCCGGTCCCTGGTGGGGTGAGTACGCCATGTCGCTGGACGTGAGCAGTGGCAAGTACCGTCCGCAGCTGCCGGTTCTGCAGAAGCACGCCAAAGCTGCAAACAGCTGCACCAGTGTCGGTCCGCTGTAACCAGCGAACCAGGTAAACAGAACGGGCCTTCGGGCCCGTTTCTGCGTTCGGCCCGCCTCACTCGTGCTGCACTTCGTCGGCCCGTCGTCGTCGCTCCGTCTGCGTCTCGCCTGACCGAGCAGTCACCAGAATCGTTTCACCTGCGTTCTGCTTACTGACAGCCACCGTCCTGAAGCCCAGCGCTCATGCCTGCTGCATGCCTTGCCCAGGCACTAGGCCAGCAGCCGGCGGCGCGAACTTGCCGCGCGGCCGCAGCGCGGCATTCTCGGTAATCCGGCGTCAAAGCCTTGAACCGTCCGGCCAGTGTGATGGAACTCAGAATTTTGGGTCCGGTCACCATTTATGTGCGCACCGAAACTTGCACGGCCGCGGCAACCCCGCATCGCCGTGCTTCACGGACCGTGGTCATCCGGCCAAATCCTATGACCCAATTTAAGGTGGACAACATGACGACACCCGATGACGAGATCACAGGTTACGGCGGTCAAGCCAGGACCAGTTCCACGCAGACAGGCGGCTCGCCAGGCCAACCCTCCATGCAAACCGATGGCGCTGCCCAGATAAGCGAAGAGATGAAGAGCAAGGCCAAAGAGGCCGGTGAGCAGATCAAGAACCAGGGCAAAGCTCAACTCGACAGCTATCGAGGCAGCGCTGCCGATGAGCTGGAAAAGGTCGCCCAGAGCGCCAAGGCGGCAGCGGCCGAACTGGAGAGCCAGGATCGTGCCGGGTTGTCGCACTACGTATCGGACATGGCGCAGGGCATGGTCGACTTCGCCGACAACATGCGCAGCAAGAGCGTCGATGAGCTGGTCGGTGAAGTCAGCCGTCTGGCGCGTAACAATCCGGCGCTGTTCATCGCCGGCAGCGTTGCACTGGGCTTCGGGCTTACCCGCTTTGCCCGGGCATCGAGCCATCGCAGCGAGACCAAAGCCCGCGAACATACCACCGACTACGGCCATTCGGAGGCCGCTCGCCCCCATCCCACCTCGCCGCTGGGCGTTCCGGCCGACGTGACCGCCGAAACCTTGCCCAGTCAGGCTGAACTGGATTCGCGCATTTCCAGCGGCGTTCCGGATGCAAGCGTCGGCAGCGTCAGCAACGCAGGCATGACCTCGAGTGGCAGCACCGGCGGCGTTGGCAGCAATGGCAAAGGCACAAATGGAGGGCTCAATCGATGAACGAAAAAACCGACCTCAATTCGCCTTACGAACCACTCCATTCCGAGCAGGACAACTCCGTCGGCGGCCTGTTGCGCCAGCTGACCCGGGAAGTGCCGTCACTGTTCACCAAGGAACTGGCCCTGGCCAAGGCCGAGTTGAGCGAATCCATCCGAGCCACCAAAGCGGGCATAGCCAGCGTGGCGACCGGCGGCGCGGTACTGCTGGCTGGCTTCATCATCCTCTTGATGTCTGCCGTCTACTTCCTTGCCACGTTGATGGAGCCCTGGCTCGCGGCATTGATCGTCGGCGTGGTTGTCATGGTCATCGGTCTGATCATGGTGTCGGCTGGCAAGAAGAAGTTCGAAGCTTCTTCCTTCAAGCCCGACCGTACCATCCATTCGCTGCAAAAGGACAAAGAAGTCGTCAGGGGGCACGCATGAGTACGAATAATCAGGTGGACGTCGAAGCACGCAAGGACCCGGATACGCTGGAACGCGAAATCGACCAGCAACGCGCTGAAATCGGCAATATCGTTCACGCGCTGGAAAGCAAGCTGTCTCCGGGCCAGATGATCGACACCGCCTTGGGCTATGCCAAGGGCGGCGGCGGCGAATTCCTGCACAACCTGACCGACACGGTGAAAGCCAATCCGGTGCCGACATTATTGACCTCGATCGGCCTGGTCTGGCTGATGGCCGGCCAGAATCGGCGTCCGGACTATAGTGCCTCGGCCGGCCCGTCGATGACGGACAAGCTGGCTGCCAAGGCTTCGGGCCTCAAGCAGCAAGGCACCGGCATCAGAGATAAGGCCGCGCAGGTGCGCCAAGACACTTCCAGCACGCTGGGCAATGCCCGTGATCGGGTAAGCGACACCGGCCGGCACGCCGCCGACAGCTTGCGGCATACGGCGGACCGCGCTCGCGGCGGCTTCTCGCAGTTGCTCAACGAGCAGCCGCTGGCGCTCGGTGCCATGGGTATTGCCCTCGGTGCGCTGCTGGCTGCAACGGTGCCGCCGACCCGGCGTGAGGATGAACTGATGGGGGCGACCAGCGACGAACTGACCGACAAGCTCAGCCAGAAGGCGAAGGAGGGCTACGAGATGGCCACTGCCGAAGGCGAGCACCTCGCCGGCCAGGCCAAGCAGGACCTCAAGCGCGATCACGAACAGCCTGTCTCGCGACCGCATTAGGCCCTGTCGCACGAAACCTGATCGCGGATAACGCGATCGGGCTTGAGTCCGCCTGCAGAACCTCCGATAATCCGCGGCCTGGCGCCGGTGTAGCTCAGTAGGTAGAGCAGCGCATTCGTAATGCGAAGGTCGCAGGTTCGACTCCTGTCTCCGGCACCAATGAAATCAAAGGGTTAGCTTCGGCTAGCCCTTTTGTTTTTGGGGCGGTGTCCGCGAAATTTTCCCTTTCTCGTCCACTAGCGGATCGCTTGGCCGGCGCAGCGCTGGAGGCTGTCGGTTTTCGCCTGGTCGTCGCTAACTACTGCATCCGTATTTGCCTGGACCACTCACGCTCATCGTCGTCGACAACGTCGAAAGGAGTGCGGTGGATCCGTTGCAGATAGGGCGATCGTACCGAAGACGGTCGAAATAGTTCGTAGAGCGGTGGTATGGCGAAGTGGATGCTCGAGAAAAGGATTGCGACTGGTATTAGGGGCCAGGCTGGATAATAATCACTCGCATTAAATGCGGTTTCGTTGACCATGCCTGATACCACCGCCCCCGGCACGCGTCTGCTGGCCGTCGAAGACGATCCGGTCTTTGCAAGTCATCTGATCGACCATCTGCAGGCTACAGGCTATTCCGTGAGCCATTGCGAAGATGGCGAGGACGGCTTGCGCCGCGCGCAAGCGGAAGACTTCGATCTGATCCTCATGGACATCATGTTGCCTGGCACCAGCGGACTGGAGATCCTCCAGCAATTGCGCCGCTGCCGTGGGGTGCCGGTCATCCTGATGTCCGCCCTTGGCAACGAGCAGGATCGCATCACCGGCTTCAGCCAGGGGGCGGATGATTACCTGCCCAAACCCTTCAGCCTGCGGGAACTGAGCGTGCGTATCGAGGCGGTCTTGCGGCGGGTCGCCTTTGAGCGCTCCGGTGAGCTGTCGTCGCTGGACAATGGCCCGCTGTGCTTCGACGAGGTGCGGCGGGATGTCGGCCGGGACGGTCGCTGGGCCGGGCTGACGCCCAGCGAGTACCGTGTGCTCGTCGTACTCTGGCAACATGCCGGCAGCACGCTGAGCAAGGCGTTTCTCTACCAGCAGGCGCTGCATCGCGGCTATTCGAGCCACGACCGCAGTCTGGACATGCATGTCAGCCACGTGCGGCGCAAGTTGAAGGCGCTTGGCTGCAGTACGGTCCAGCTGGAGACGGTATGGGGCGCGGGTTATATGGTGACCCGAGGCGAGCGATGAGCCTGCCCTCGCGGCACTCGCTGTTCTGGCGACTGGCGCTGCTGCAGATCGGCTTCTGCCTGTCGATGATCTGGCTGAGCCAGTCCTGGACGCAATACGTATACGAGCGCAGTAGCTACCTGGCGGACGATTCGCGGGTGCAGCTGACGGACTACGCGGGTGAAGCCGAGCGTGCCTGGCGCAGCGGGGGGCGCCCAGGTGTGCAGCGTTGGCTGGAGCACTTCCGGCAGCGCGAGGGCCGCTGGGCCGCGGTGGTCGGTCCGGATCTGCAATCACTGAGTAGCCAAACGCTCCAGCCGGACGACTACGCACGACTGAAAATGGTGCGCGGCATCGACTGGCGCGTCAGCCGCCGAAGCGGCGACACGCCGTACCTGAGCGTTCCGTTCCCGGAGGCGCCGGATGCCGGGCAGTTGATTATGCAACTGCCCGAGCGACTGATGCCCAGCACGTCGCGATTCCTGCTGCAGGTGGTGATCAATATCGTCGTACCGGGACTGCTGGCACTGCTGCTCTGCGTATTGATCTACCGGCAGTTGATTCATCCATTGGTGCGTCTGCAGGCTCAGGCCAACGCCCTCAGGGCCGACCAGCTCGGCATGCGTTGTGCCGAGCTGATGGCGCGACGCGACGAGCTGGGCGAGCTGGCGCGGGCGCTCGATCATATGGCCGAACGCCTGCAGAGCGCCGTGAGCTTTCAGCGTCAGCTGTTACGCGATCTGTCCCACGAATTGCGTGCGCCGCTCAGTCGCCTACGCGCCGCGGCCGAGCGAGAACCCACAACTGGCCCCTTGAGCCAGCGGGTGACGCGGGAAGCGCAAGGCATGGAGCAGTTGATCGGCGGAATTCTCGAGTTAGTCTGGCTGGATACCGAACGTCCCTCGCTACCGCGCGAGGAGGTCGATGTGGCGGCACTATGGGACGTGCTGCGCGACAACGCCTGTTTCGAGTCGGGCTGGCACCCTGCGCGGCTGCCATGCCAACTGCCGGAAGGCTGTCGGGTTAGTGCTCATCTCAATGGCTTCGCCCAGGCCATGGAGAACCTCCTGCGCAACGCTATCCGGCATTCGCCGGTTGCGGGCTGCGTGTGCCTGGGCGGACGTCTCGATGGCGACAAGTGGCACCTGTGGATCGAAGACAGCGGCCCTGGGGTGCCCGATGACCAACTCGAGCTGATCTTTCGCCCGTTCACCCGGCTGAACGCCGCGCGTCCGGGTGGCGACGGCTTCGGCCTCGGGCTGGCCATTGCCCGGCGCATGGTCCAGCTGCAGGGCGGCGAGCTGTGGGCGGAAAACCTCGACCCGGGGCTACGCCTGCACTTGACCTTGCCAGCCGCATAGTTCGCAGCTGATCGAGTCGAACGGAGCAGCATTCCTGCCGGTACGCCGACCCGCGGCTGCCGCAATGGCTGTCGAGGGCATGGCCGTCCAAGCGCGTGTCTGGGCCAAGCAGCTGCCCAGAGTTGGCGAATCGTGCCACGCGCTCTGCGTCAGGGCTCGGGCTGTCTCCGCTCAGCGCTTCGCTTGCTGGTCATGGCGCACGATAAGCGCCGTTTCCGGCCAGCACGGACCCGCCGACCCTGGCCTGTTCCGCCTCATGCAACTGCTTGGCCAGCGCCTCGGAAAAGCCCTGTACGGCAGACCAGCGTAGATGGATGGCGTCGACGAAAGCGGCTGGCGGGGCGACCCATTCGCGATCGGCATTCCAGTACTGCGCCCCGGCATTACCGGCGATGGCGTCGGTCAGCTTGGCGTCGAAGCGGGCGAGAAAGCTGCCGTCGCCATCGACCTCGGCCTTCCACTGCGGATGCAGCGGCGTGGAAACCAGCAGCAGTTGCCGTTGCTCCTGTTGCAGGCGATTCGAAAGCCTGCTCAACGCGGCGAAACAGCTGTCGTCCAGCGAGTCCGGCTTGCCATAGAACAGGCCCCGGTCTGCCTGCGGTTCCAGCGGTCCGTCGCCATGACGGGTGAATACCAGCGGATCCCATTCGATCTCGTTGGCACGCTGCGCTTTGACCGTCCGTGCGTTGCGCAGCAGCGAGCGTGGCGAGAAGTAACGCATGTAGTAACCCCAGCGAGAGGCCTGCTGGTAGACGTAGCGGTCGACATCCTCACGGTCGAAGACTGCATCCGGCTCCTTCCAGCAACCGGCGAAGTCCTGCGGATCGACGATCATTACCACCTGGCGAATGGTCGGCTCGCGGTCCAGCAGCCAGTCGGCGACATAGCCCGCCTGGTTGGCGTGCAGCCCGCAGAACGCGCCATTGAGCGGGCGCAATCCGGGCGTCTGCTCGACCAGCACGTCGCCATCGACGTGGCGCCAGGCCACCGAGGAACCCACGATCAACAGGTTCGGTCGATCGATCGGATTGTGCCGCAGGAAATGCAGCTTTTCGTCCACGCACAGGCTGTTGGCGAAGGCCGGCGGCGGCAGGTTGTCAGTGTGGTTGAGCCAGGCGAGCACGCCTGCGAAGCCGCCGAGCATCCCGAACAGCCCGGCGAACATACCCAGCAGGTATCCGGCTCGTACCCGCCGTTGGTCTGCCTCGGCCCGGTCGACAGCGTCGCCCGGGCATGTATCGACGGTTCTGTTCATGATTCAACGTCCTCCGAGCTTGGTCTGGATCAACTGGACGAAGTGGCCGACATTCTTCAGTGATTCGAGTTCGGCAGTGCGGAACTTGATACCGAAGCGTTGTTCGGCAGCCACGATCAGCAGTACATGGGTCTGGCTATCCCAGCCATCGATGTAGTCGGCTGTGGTTTCCGGCGTGAGGACGATATCGTCATCGTCGAACACATCGTGGAAGACCTGGGTCAGCGCCTGGAGAATTTCCATTTCATTCATGCTTGCACCTGGATGTGATGATTGATGGGAGCGCGCGAGGCCAGCTCGTAGCGCCAGAAACTTGCATCGGTGGTGGCGTTGGCAGGGGCGGGGCGCAGCTCGAAGCCGAGCCGCGGATAGTGTTCGGCGACCATGCCGTTGCGTTCGGTGCAGCGGTATTCGCCGACCAGTGCGCGCCAACCGGCTGCCTCCGCGGCGTTGGCCAGTACATCGAGCACGGCGGCCTCGACCTGGCGACCGAGCACGCGACAGCTCATCAGCCAGCTGTCGATGAGCAGTTCGTCCGCCGCGATGGCTGCATCCGGTCGCGCCAGCACTACGCTGATCAGCCCGTTGTCGCCGAACTTGTCTGCCAGTCGCAGGGCCAGCGCGATCGTTTGCGGGTCGCTGGCCATGCGCTCGACCTCGGCCTCGGTGTAGCGGCGGGTGGTGAGGTTGAACTGGTTGGTCTTGTTGATCAGCTGTGTGGCACGGGCCAGTTCGGCCGGACCGATGCGCGTGACGCGCAGAACCATCTGCAGCCCGCGCAGGTAGCCTTCCATGTCGGTGGCCTGGCTCAGGGCAGCCTTGCGTTCGGCGTTCAAGGCATAGCTGCGACCGCGCTCGGCGTCGTCGGTGGTGAAGGACACCGCTTCGAAATAGCCGGCCGCGGCGATGCAGGCGGGATAGTCGGCCACGTCTTCGGGCAGTTCCGGAACGGCTACCTCCGGCAACTCGCGGCGAACGATGTCGCGCTCGGCCGGGTTGTCGTCAACGAACACCAGGCTGTCGAGGCCGATATCCAGCATCGAGGCGATGCGCCGCAGGTTGCCGGCCTTGTCTTCCCAGTTGGCGATGAAGGCTGCGATATCGCTGCGCTTTATCGCCATCTCCGGGTGCGTGAATGCCGCTTCGGCCACCTGTAGATCATTCTTGCTGCATACCGCCAGGATCACCCCGCGTCGTGCCAGCTGGGTGGCGTAGCGTTGCAGGGCCAGGAAGGCCTCGCCACTGGCGCTGCCCTGGCCGAGCTGGATGCCGGTGATGCCGTCATCGCCGATCACGCCGCCCCACAGGGTGTTGTCCAGATCCAGCACCAGGCACTTGCGTGACAGCCCCGCGATGGCGGCGGCAACCCGGGCCAACTGGTCACCATAGAGCGGCGCCACCGTCGGGCTGATCAGCTGCTTGGCCTGGTGCCAGCGCACCGGGTCGGCCAGGCCATTGCCGTACGCGGCAGCCTGCCAGGCGAGGTCGAGCAGCAGCACGCCGTCCTCGCGAGCGGCGTTGCGGATGGCCGCGTTCAGGCGCTCTATCAGTGCCCTGGGCGAGGCAGGCAGCAATGCCTCATATGAGCCGAACAGCGGTGGGTCGGCTGGCACAAGTGTCTGCTGCACGACTTGCGCGGCATAGCGCTCGCGGGCCCGGCGCCAGAGCAGGCGCAACTCCTCGATACGCTCATCGATAGCGGTATCCACCTGCTCCTGCGACGCCTGCAGGGGTAGCTGCAGCGGCGCGTCGCGCGCATCCAGTGCCAGCACTATCAGTTGAGGTGCGAAGGCGCTCAGTGCCGGATCGTCGGCCAACAAAGCCTGGCGGTACATGCCGTAAGGTGCCGCGTGCAGTGACAGCGCCATGCGGCGCTGCAGCCCGGCGACGCGAATGGCGGGCAGCAGGTGGTCGACCGTATGCGAGGCCAGCAGCGCCACGCGCAGGGGAGTCAGCCGCGCTGCCGCGGCATGCTCCTCGATTCCCGCGGCGGCCAACTTGTCCAGCCGTGCGGTCAGGGTGAAATCCCGTTGAAAGGCGGCCAGCCGGACGGCTTCGAGCAGCCGCTGCAGCGGGTCTTCGATGCGTTTGGCTTGGCTGATCGCGCCGGAGAGGTCCGGATGCGAAGCAAGCCAGGTGAGCTGTTGCATGCCTGGAACTCCTTTTCGTGGTCAGAACTGGAAGTAGAGAAACTCGGTGGGCGCCATGGAAAAGGCGATCGCCAGGGCGAAGAAGCCGAGTACGCCGACCGCCATGCCGTGGATCGCCGTCGGACGCCAGGCGCTGATCGGCAGTAGCCGTTCAGTCCAGTGCAGCTGGGCCTGGTAGTTGAGTGCGGTGCGGAAGTGGCCCATCCACTGCTGTACGTTCGGCATGCCCCAGACAAACACCAGTAGCGCGGCGATGTAGACGAAATCGGAGCGATCCATCGCCGTGCTGGTCGGACTCAGGCCGAGCATGCCGCCGAGGATCGCCAGGGCCGCCGATACGTCGCTGGCACGGAAGAACACCATCGCCACGACCACGCAGCCAAAGGTCAGGGCGATAGCCGCTGCCTTGTGCCACCACAGGTCGCTATCCAGCTTCCAGCCCTGGCGCACCTTCCAGGCACGCCAGCCGTGAGCCACCACCAGATACAGGCCATGCAGCAGGCCGAACGCGACGAACTGCCAGCCCGCTCCATGCCAGACGCCGGAGATGAACATGGTGAACACGGTGGGGTAGGCGACCAGGGCGAAGAAGGTGCCGACTGTCATCTTGCCGCGTCGCGGCTGCGGTTTGCCGGCGGCCATGCGCGCACGGGTCACGCGCAGCACGATGGGGTTATAGATGTAGGCCGTGAGAAAGCGTGTCAGCGTCATGTGCCAGCGCGACCAGTAGTCGATGACATTGCGCGCCTTGAACGGACTGTTGAAATTGGCCGGCAGGCTGATGCCGAACAGCAGCGCGAGGCCGATGGCCATGTCGCTGTAGCCGGAGAAGTCGAAGTAGATCTGCAGGGTGTAGGTCAGCGCGCCGGTCCAGGCGTCGTAGAACGCCGGGATTGTGCCGTCGGCGGCCAGGTTGAACACCGGCGTGGCTTTCAGCGCGAGGGTGTCGGCGATCACCACTTTCTTGAACAGCCCGAGCAGGAAGACCGTCGCGCCCAGCGACAGGTTGTCGATGCGCGCGCGGAAGCTGCCGCGGTCGTTGAACTGCGCGAGCATCTCGCCGTGATGCGTGATCGGCCCGGCGATCAGTTGCGGAAAGAAGCTGATGAACAGGCAGTAGTTGGCGAAATCGTGCTCCTCCACCACGCCGTCATGGGCATCGACCAGATAGGCGATCTGCTGGAAGGTGAAGAAGGAGATCGCCAGCGGCAGGATGATGTCTTCCACTCGCCAGCCGAGATCCAGCGCCGCATCCAGGGTGCCGAGCAGGAAACCGGTGTACTTGTAGTAGACGAGTAGCAGCACGTTCGCCGCGACCGCCAGGCCCAGCACCAGGCGCGACGGATGCTGGCGCAGATAGCCACCGAGCAGGTAGTTGACCAGCATGCTGGCGACCAGCAACGGTACATAGACCGGGTTCCACCAGCCGTAGAACACCAGCGAGACGATGGTCAGCCAGATCACCGCGAGTCGTTGACGACCCGATCCGGTCAGCACGAAAAAGCCGATCAGCACCACCGGAAGAAAACCGGCGATGAATTCCACTGAATTGAAAAGCATCTTCCCTTATTCCCTGCTCAGCGCACGTTCATCGCTGCCCAGGCCGCCTGCGAGGCGGGGCGATCCATCCTGTTCGGCCACCGTTTACTGCAGTCGCCCTACCGGCATCCTTCATCGCCGGCATCGCGCCATCCTCGGCCCCTTGCGGATGCTCGCTTGGAATGCGGTCTGTGGACCGTTATCCCCCTGAGCTCCTTTGTGTCGGACGTGAGGTTGTAAAAAAAAGTTTCGGCGGTGGTTTAACCATCGGGCGCTTTTTTGTCGCACCTTCGGGAGGTCGCGGCTGGCGCGGCTTACAGGGTGCACCACTGGTCCACCTGGGCCCGGTTCGATGGACGGTCACGATGACGGCACCTGTGCCGGGGTGTTCATTGGCTGGCGAGCAAGCGCCAGGGGCAGCGAATGTCGCTCGGCTTCAGCTGTCTGCGCAGCGGCTGGCGCCCGGCTGGGCTACAGATGATGGATAGCTCAAGCCCATGTTGCACACCAGCGAAGCGGTAGTTTGTCGGGTGAACTACCGATCCTCGGCTGCCTTCGAGTGGCAGGGTGTGCTTGCCTAGCTGCTGCTCAGCGGCCAATGGCGGACATGGCGATGGCGGCGGCAGCCGTTCGGGTTTCCACGCCGAGCTTCACGTAGACGTGTTCCAGGTGCTTGTTTACCGTGCGTGGGCTTAGCCCGAGGATGTCGCCGATATCACGGTTGGTCTTGCCGCAGGACACCCAGTGCAACACCTCCACCTCGCGACCGGTCAGTTGGAAGCGCTGGGTCAAGGTGGCCTGAATCTGCTGTTCATCGGCTGGTGCCTGTGCCTGTCGTGCGTCCTGCAGCGCGCGTGCGGTGCGCAGATGCGCGGCGACCCGGGCCAGTACCTGTTCCGGGTGGATCGGTTTGGTCACGTAGTCGATGCCGCCGGCCTCGAAACCGGCGAGCACATGCTCGCTCTCGGTCAGGGCGGTCATGAAGAGCACGGGTACGTCCTCCAGTTCGCTGCAAGCCTTGATCCGGCGGCAGGTATCGAAGCCATTGAGTCCTGGCATCATGGCGTCGAGCAGGACGATGTCCGGCTTCATTCGTTGCATGCGCTCCAGCGCACTGAAACCGTCGAGTGCCACCAGCACCATGTAGCCGGCCTGGTCGAGCGCGCCAGAGAGCAGGGCGAGGTTGTCGGGAACGTCGTCGACGATCATCACGATGCCCTGGCTTTGCGGATGATCAGGTTGCATGGGGTGCCTCCATGGTGGTCTGGATGTCGGTGCCCTGTATTGCCTCGTTCAGGCGCAGGCTCAGTTCATTGATCTGGAACCGTCTGGCCAACTGACGCAGTTCTTCGAGCTGCCTGGCAGCGGCAGGCAGCTCGCCTTCGAGCTGGTCGAGCAGTTCGAGTACGCCGCGCACGTAACCTAGCGAAGCCTGTTGCTGCAGCGCATGCAGGGCATCGAGCGGCAGAGCGGCGGCCATCGAGGCGGTGGTGCCCGCATCGCGTCTGAGCCAGTCCAGGCCCAGCTGCTGACGAATCTTGTCCAGCATCACCGGGGCGTGTACCGGCTTGGGCAGGTAGTCGCTGCAATCGGCGGTGACGCTCGCGCCGTCGACGAAGGCATTGGCGGAAATGATGATGATCGGCGCTGTCGAACCCACCGAGCGGCGAATCAGCCTGGCGGTCTGCCAGCCGTCGAGCTGCGGCATGGAGAGGTCCATCAAGATCAAGTCAGGGTTGTGCAGCGAGACCTGGCTGAGTGCTTCCTGGCCATTGCCGGCCATGAGCATCTCGAAACCCAGCGGTTCGAGCATGCCGGCGAGCACCTTGCGGTGTTCGATGTGGTCGTCGACCACCAGCACGCGGCGGCGCGGACCGTGATAACCGATGATGTCGTGCTCGACGTGCACGACCGCCTGCGGCACGCGAACTTCGGAGAGGAACAGGCGTAGCTGGAAAACGCTGCCGCGACCTGGTTCGCTCTTCATTGACAGCTCGCCGCCCATCAAGGCGGTGAGCATGCGGGTGATGGTCAGGCCGAGGCCCAGGCCGCTGTCGTGACGCAATGGATTGCCGCGCTCGAAGGGCTGGAACAACCGTTCGATCTGTTCGGGGGCGATGCCAATGCCGGTATCGGCTATCTCGAAGGTCGCGGTTTCGCGCAGGTAGCTGGCGCGCAGGGTGATGCTGCCGGCGTCGGTGTAGCGCACCGCGTTGCCGAGCAGGTTGATGAGAATCTGCCGTACGCGTTTCTCGTCGCCGCGCACCACGGCAGGAATGCGTCCCTGGCTTTCGAAGTGGAAGCGCAGGCCCTTTTCCTCTGCCTGTGGGGCAATCATCTGGCGTAGTTGCTGGAGAAATTCCGGGAAGGCGATTTCCGATGGTTCCAGGTTGAGTTTCCCAGCCTCGATCCGGGCCACGTCGAGCAGCCCGTCGATCAGCGAAAGCAGATGGGCACCACTGCGGTGGATGGTTCCCAGGGCGTCCTTGTGCCGGGCCGGCAAAGTGCTGTCGCGCAGCAGGATCTGCGCATAGCCGAGGATGCTGTTGAGCGGCGTGCGCAGTTCGTGGGACAGCCCGGTGACGTAACGGCTCTTGGCTGCATTGGCGGCCTCGGAGGCTTCCTTGGCCTTCTGCAACTGCTCGTCGGTTTTGCGGTGGGCTTCGATCTCCTGCATCAGCAGGTGCGTCTGGCGATCGGACTCATGCTGGGCCACGTGGCGGCTTTCGCGGGTCAGTACCACCCACCAGGCGAGGATGCCGGCGAACAGCGAGAGCACCAGGAACGCTTTGAGGAAGGCCTGGTAGAGCGTTTCGCCAACCCCCTGCGGGCTGGCCGCGACGCTCAGCGAGACTTGGCTGTAGATCAGCCAGAGCGCCAGCGAGAGTAGCCCGATGATCAACCCGAGCACACCGAGGTAGTGCGCCAGCCGAGTATGCAGGCGCGGAATCGAAACCTGTGGAAAGGCCCAGCGGACAAAGTTTTCCCATTGAGCCGAGAGCCGGCCGTCGGGTTTGCAGAGGTCGCCGCAACGGGCATCGAGCGAGCAGCACAGCGAGCAGATCGGCGCTCCGTAGGCGGGGCAGAAGGCGGTGTCCGGCTCTTCGAAGGCGTTGCTGCAGAGCACGCACGCCACTTTACCACGCTCGGTGTAGGGGTATAGCAGCTGCGGCTGGCGTTCACGGGCAATGTAGAAACGGCCGCCGGTGAGCCAGGCGATCAGCGGCGCGCAGACCAGTGCGGTGCCCAGTGCGATCATCGGTGAGGCCGCCTGGGCTAGAGCACCGAGCACGCCGCTATGGGCGAGGATCGCCAGCAGCGAGGCGATCAGCATGGCGCCCACGCCCACCGGGTTGATGTCGTAGAGGTGCGCGCGTTTGAACTCGATATGCCTGGGTGAAAGGCCCAGTGGCTTGTTGATCACCAGGTCCGCGACCAATGCGCCGATCCAGGCGATGGCGACGTTGGCGTACAACCCGAGCACCTGCTCGATGGCCTCGAATACGCCCAGCTCCATCAGCATCAGCGCGATCGATACGTTGAACACCAGCCAGACCACGCGGCCAGGGTGGCTGTGGGTGACGCGGGCGAAGAAATTCGACCAGGCCAGCGAGCCGGCGTAGGCGTTGGTCACGTTGATCTTCACCTGCGAGACGATGACGAACAGCACCATCGCCCCGAGTGCCCATTCCGGCGAGGCGAATACATAGCTGAAGGCCACCAGGTACATCTGCGTCGGCTCGGCTGCCTTGTCCACCGGAATCTCGTGCTGCAGTGCGAGAAAGGCAAGGAAGGCGCCGGCGAGCATCTTCAGTGCGCCGGGGATGATCCAGCCGGGGCCGGCGGCAAGCATCGCCAGCCACCAGCGAACGCGGTTCTGCCGCGTCTTTTCCGGCAGGAAACGCAGGTAGTCGACCTGCTCGCCGATCTGCGTGATCAGCGCCAACGCCACGGTGCAGGCGGCGCCGAAGGAAAGCAGGTTGAACGAGCCGCCGTCGCCTTCGCGTCCGGCGAAACTGGTCAGATCGCTCAGCGCCTCGGGGTTCTTGGCGATGACGAATATGTAGGGCAGCAACAGCAGGATCAGCCAGACCGGTTGCGTCCAGAGCTGCAATCGGTTGATCAGGGTGATGCCGTAGGTCACCAGCGGCACGATGATGATCGAGCAGACCACGTAGGCCAGTGCCAGCGGGATGCCGAAGTACAGCTCCAGCGCCAGCGCCATGATCGCCGCTTCCAGGGCGAAGAACAGGAAGGTGAAGCTGGCATAGATCAGCGAGGTGATGGTCGAGCCGATGTAGCCGAAGCCGGCGCCGCGGGTCAGCAGGTCCATGTCCACGCCGTAGCGCGCCGCGTAGTAACTGATCGGCAACCCGGTGAGGAAGATCACCAGCGCCACCGCGAGGATCGCCCAGAGGGTGTTGGTGAAACCGTAGGAAAGGGCCAGCGTGCCGCCGATGGCTTCCAGGGCCAGGAACGACACTGCACCGAGCGCGGTGTTGGCGATACGGAATTCCGACCACTTGCGAAACGACTTGGGGGTAAAACGCAGGGCGTAGTCTTCCAGCGTCTCGTCGGCGACCCAGCTGTTGTAGTCGCGGCGAATCTTGACGATGCGCTGTGTGCCCGTGAATTGCACGCTGGCGGCCCCGGCTGTTTGTCGTGTCCCTGGTTTGAGCAACTTCCGTGCCCCCGTTCGGCACTGCTGATGACCCCCGGCGGAGCGCCGGAACGCATGCTGGCGCAGCGCTGCCGTTATCGGCAGGGGCGAGGGTTGCCGGCTGCTGGCGTGCTCCATACCGGCGCAAGGATGCACCAGCAGAGCACCCGCAGCGGATACGTCAGATGACGTACCCGCTTACGTCATCCTGCGTATACCCCAGCCCGCCAGCCGAGCCCATTCTTGCTCCCGACCCGATGCCGGCGCGCAGCAGCAATGTTGCGGCAAGCCATGCACGGCCCACCGAGACAGGAGCAATCATCATGGATTCAAAACTGACGGGTTCGTCACGCCGCCTTCCCCGCCGGCTTGCGCAGGGGGCTGCGGCACTCTCGATGCTGGCAATGAGTATCTTCGCCTCGACCGCCAGCGCCGAGGTCAATACCACCGGCCTCGCGATCACCGATACGGAGGTGATGGTCGGGCAGTTGCATTCGGCGACCGGCACCATGGCCATCTCCGAGACCGGATCGATCCAGGCCGAGCGTCTGGCCATCGAGCAGATCAACGCCTCGGGCGGCATCCTTGGTCGGCAGATCAAGGTCATTCAGGAAGACGGCGCCTCCGACTGGCCGACCTTCGCCGAAAAGGCCAAGAAGCTGCTGGAACGCGACAAGGTCGCCGCGGTGTTCGGCTGCTGGACCTCGGCCTCGCGCAAGGCCGTGTTGCCGATCTTCGAGCGCGAGAACGGACTGCTCTACTACCCGACCTTCTATGAAGGCCTGGAGCAGTCGAAGAACGTCGTCTACACCGGCCAGGAGGCCACCCAGCAAATCCTCGCCGGCCTCGACTGGGTCGCCAAGGAGAAGGGCGCCAAGACCTTCTACCTGCTCGGCTCGGATTACATCTGGCCGCGCACTTCGATGAAGATCGCCCGAAAGCACATCGAGAACGTTCTCGGCGGCAAGGTGGTGGGCGAGGAGTACTACCCGCTGGGCAACACCCAGTTCGGTTCGCTGACCAACAAGATCAAGCTGAAGAAGCCCGACGTGATCTTTGCCGCCGTGGTCGGCGGCTCCAACGTCGCCTTCTACAAGCAGCTCAAGGCCGCTGGCATCACCGCGGACAAGCAGACCCTGCTGACCCTCTCGGTCACCGAGGACGAGCTGCTCGGCATCGGCGGCGAGAACATGGCCGGCTTCTACGCCTCGATGAAGTACTTCCAGAGCCTGGACAACCCGAACAACGCCGAATTCGTCAAGGCGTTCAAGGCCAAGTATGGCCAGGACGCGGTGATCGGTGACGTTACCCAGGCCGCCTACCTCGGCCCATGGCTGTGGAAGGCCGCGGTCGAGAAGGCCGGCAGCTTCGACGTCGACAAGGTGGTTGCCGCCTCCGCCGGGCTGGAGCTCAACACCGCGCCGGAAGGCTACGTGAAGGTGCATGAGAACCAGCACCTGTGGAGCAAGACGCGCATCGGTCAGGTGCAGGCCGACGGCCAGTTCCAGGTGGTCTACGAGTCCGATCTGATCGAGCCGAATCCCTTCCCGAAAGGCTATCAGTAACCCTCCCTGCGCCGCGTGCCGGCAGGCCCGCGGCGCTCTCTTTTGCCATCAGGAGACATCATCATGGAATGGCTATCGGAGTTTGGTGCCATCGCGGCCATGCAGGGTTTCAACGGCTTGTCGGTGTTCTGCGTGCTGCTGCTGATGGCTCTGGGTCTGGCGATCATCTTCGGCCAGATGGGCGTGATCAACATGGCCCATGGCGAGTTCCTCACGGTGGGCGCGTACACCACCTATCTGGTTTCGGTGCTGACGCTCAAGTACCTGCCTGAGCTGCAGCCCTACTACTTCTTCGTCGCCATCGTGCTGTCATTCGTGATTGCCGGGGCGCTGGGCTGGCTGGCCGAATGGGCGCTGATCAGCAAGCTTTACCACCGTCCGCTGGACACGCTGCTGGCAACCTGGGGCCTGTCGCTGGTGATGCAGCAGGCGTTCCGTTCGATCTTCGGGGCGCGCGAGGTCAGCGCCACGCTGCCGGACTGGCTGATGGGGTCCTGGATGCCCACTGACACTATCGACATTCCGCTCAACGGTCTGTTCGTGATGGCGCTGACACTGCTGCTCACCACGACGATCTTCGTCCTCATGTACCGCTCGCGCTGGGGTCTGCAGGTGCGCGCTACCGTGCAGAACCGGGTGATGGCACGTTCGGTGGGGATCAACACCAAGAAGGTCGACCGCATGACCTTCGCCCTGGGCTGCGGCGTGGCCGGAGTTGCTGGCGCGGCGTTCACCACCATCGGCTCGACCGGGCCGACCTCCGGTTCGCTGTACATCGTCGACACCTTCCTGGTGGTGGTCTTCGGCGGCGCGGCCAGCCTGTTCGGCACCATCGCTTCGGCGTTCTCCATCGCCCAGACGCAATCGATGGCCGAGTTCTTCATCAGCGGCTCGATGGCCAAGGTGCTGACCCTTTCGGCGGTGATCCTGATCCTCATGCTGCGTCCGCAGGGGCTGTTCACGGCCAAGGTGCGCAAATGATGAACAGTTTTTTGGTGGCGATGGCAAACGACGTGAGGGCCAAGGCATGAACTCGACACTCGATAAATTCTTCGGCGGAAAGCAGGGCGGCATTGGTCTGCTGATCCTCGCGGCGCTGCTCCTGCTGGTGTTTCCGCTGCTGCTCGACAGCTTCCGCCTGAACATGGTGGGCAAGTACCTGACCTACGCCTTCGTCGCGGTGGGGCTGGTGCTTTGCTGGGGCTACGGCGGCATTCTCAGCTTGGGGCAGGGGATCTTCTTCGGCCTCGGTGGCTATTGCATGGCCATGTTTCTCAAGCTTGAGGCGTCGGACCCGGAAAGTACGAAGATCCAGTCCACGCCGGGCATCCCGGACTTCATGGACTGGAACCAGATCACCGAACTGCCGTTGTTCTGGCAACCGTTCCAGAGCTTCGGTTTCACCCTGCTGGCGGTGGTCGCGGTGCCGGCGATCCTCGCGCTGATCATCGGCATGGCGATGTTCAAGCGCCGCGTGGGCGACGTGTACTTCTCCATCGTCACCCAGGCGATCGCGGCGATCCTGACGATCCTGATCATTGGCCAACAGGGCCTGACCGGCGGGGTAAACGGCATCACCGACCTGAAGACCCTGCTCGGCTGGGACATCCGTACCGACGAGGCGAAGATCATCCTGTACTTCGTCAATGCGGCGCTGCTGCTCGGCTGCATCCTGATCGGCCGCTTCATCCTTGCGTCCAAGCTCGGGCGTCTGCTGATGGCCATGCGCGACAAGGAAGAGCGGGTGCGCTTCTCCGGCTACGACGTGGCCAGCTTCAAGATCTTCGTGTTCTGCGTGGCGGCGAGCTTCTCGGCCATCGGCGGGGCGATGTTCACCCTGCAGGTGGGCTTCATGTCGCCGAGTTTCGTCGGCATCGTGCCGTCGATCGAGATGGTGATCTTTGCTGCGGTGGGCGGGCGCATGTCGCTGCTCGGCGCGGTGTACGGCGCGCTGCTGGTGAACTACGGCAAGACGGTGTTCTCCGAGAGCTTCCCCGAACTTTGGCTGTACTTCATGGGTGGCCTGTTCATCGCCGTGGTCATGTATTTCCCCAACGGCCTGGCCGGCCTCTGGCAGAGCCATGCCAGCAAATGGCTGGTACGGCTGCGACTGCCGAGCCGACGTCAACCACCGGCCGCGGCGGCGCAACCAGCCGAGCGGCCGCCGGCCTCGAGAGCCGGAGCGATCGATGCGGTTCCCGCCAAGCAACTGGAGAGCACCCCATGAGCGGATTTCAGATGCCCAAACCGGTGCTGGCCATCGAGGGCCTGACCGTTTCCTTCGATGGTTTCAAGGCGGTCGACGACCTGAACCTCTATCTGGACCGCAACGAAGTACGCGTGGTGATCGGCCCCAATGGCGCCGGCAAGACCACGGTGCTCGACCTGATCTGCGGCAAGACCCGTGCCACCGGCGGCTCGATCCAGTTCGACGGGCGCGAGCTGACGAAGATGAAGGAGTTCGACATCGTTCGCGCCGGGGTAGGGCGCAAGTTCCAGAACCCGTCGATCTACGAAAACCTCAGCGTGTTCGAGAACCTGGAGATGTCCTATCCGGCCGGGCGCAAGGTGTTCGGTGCGCTGTTCTTCAAGCGCAGCGCCGAGGTCGTCGCGCGGGTGGCGGAGATCGCGGCGGAAATCGGCCTTGCCGAACAGCTGCACAGTGAAGCCGGGCTGCTTTCCCATGGCCAGAAGCAGTGGCTGGAGATCGGCATGCTGCTGATGCAGGACCCGGAGTTGCTGATGCTCGACGAGCCGGTGGCCGGCATGAGCGTCAGCGAGCGGGCACAGACCGCCGAGCTGCTCAAGCGCATCAGCCAGGGCCGCTCGGTGCTGGTGATCGAGCACGACATGGAGTTCGTCAAAAGCATCGCCCACAAGGTCACCGTGCTGCATCAGGGCAAGGTGCTGGCTGAGGGCAGCATGGAAGCGGTGCAGAGCAACCCCAAGGTCATCGAGGTTTATCTGGGGCATTGAGGCGGTACGGGCCCTGGCAGGCGTGAATAGCGCTTCGCGGTTATCCACCCTACGCCGACGGCTGGCCCGCACACCGTTGGGTGGACATCGCCGCAGGCATGTCCACGAGTGTCGCACCCCATCAGGTAAAAAAGGAGTTCAGCATGTTCCAGATCAGCAGCCTCGCCTCGGGCTACGGCCAGAGTCAGATCCTTCACGACCTCAATCTCAAGGTCGAGAAGCAGGAAATCGTCGCGGTTATGGGCCGCAACGGCATGGGCAAGACCACACTGTTCAAGACGCTGATGGGCATCGTCCCGCAGACCGCAGGCAGCGTGCAGGTGGACGGCCAGGAAGTCGCCGGGCTGGAAACCCATCAGCGGGTCGCCAACGGTGTGGCCTACGTGCCCCAGGGGCGGATGATCTTCCCCAGCATGACGGTGCTGGAGAACATCCAGACCGGACTGCCGGCAGCCGCTGGCGGCAAGGTACCGGATGATCTCTACGCGCTGTTTCCGGTGCTGCACGACATGCGCAAGCGCAAGGGCGGCAATCTCTCCGGCGGACAGCAACAGCAATTGGCCATTGCCCGTGCGCTGGCGACCAATCCCAAGGTGCTGCTGTTGGATGAGCCGACCGAGGGCATACAGCCGTCGATCATCAAGGACATCGCGCGCACGTTGAAGGAGATCCGCTCGTTGCGCGACCTCACCATCGTGGTGTCCGAGCAGGTGCTGTCCTTCACCATGGAGATCGCCGACCGCTTCCTGGTCATCGAGAAGGGCCGCTTCGTCTTGGAGGAAAGTGCGGCCAATGCCGACGAGGCGACCATCAGTCGGTATCTGTCGGTTTAGCAGCAGCGGCAAGCTGCAAGCCACAGTGCCGTAGGGTGGCAGCGTCCTTCGCGACCGCTTGATTGGCGGGCTGAAGCCCAACCTACTTACTGCAGGGCCGTAGGGCGGACAACGGCGCAGCCCTGTCCGCCATGCCTTCCAGCTTTGGGCCGGTGCGCAGGCTCTGCGCACCGGCTTTCGGCCGTCTGCATGAAATCCGCCGGGAGCCCCGTCAGCGCTGGCCTGCGGCATACGTCATCCAACGTATTTTCCCGCCGACCGATGCGGCAAAGACTAGTGCCCGTACTCAGCGCAACGCTGACTTCCTACCACTCCAGGAGCTTCGTCATGACCGATACCCTGATCAAAGTCGATTTGAATCAGCCCGCCACCGAGAACGAGCAGATCCACAACCGCTGGCATCCGGACATTCCGATGGCCTGCTGGGTCAAGCCGGGCGACGACTTCATCCTCGAGACATATGACTGGACCGCCGGCGCGATCAAGAATGATGACGACGCGTCCGATGTGCGCGACGTCGACCTGACCACCGTGCACTACCTATCCGGTCCGGTCGGGGTCGAGGGCGCCGAGCCGGGCGACCTGCTGGTGGTAGACCTGCTCGACATCGGCGCCAAGCAGGATTCGCTGTGGGGCTTCAATGGATTCTTCTCGCAGCAGAACGGCGGCGGCTTCCTCACCGATCACTTCCCCCATGCACAGAAATCCATCTGGGACTTCCAGGGCATGTTCACCAGCTCGCGGCACATTCCGGGCGTGCGCTTTGCCGGATTGATCCACCCGGGCCTGATCGGTTGCCTGCCGGACCACAAGATGCTCGCCACCTGGAACGAGCGCGAGCAGGGCCTGATCGACACCAATCCCAACCGCGTCCCGCCGCTGGCCAATCCGACATTCGCCGCCACCGCGCACATGGGCAAGCTGACCGGCGAGGCGCGTGACAAGGCCGCGGCCCAGGGCGCGCGTACCGTGCCGCCCCGGGAGCATGGCGGCAACTGCGACATCAAGGACCTTTCGCGCGGCTCGAAGATCTTCTTCCCGGTCTATGTCGACGGCGCCGGGTTGTCCGTGGGCGACCTGCACTTCAGCCAGGGTGACGGCGAGATCACCTTCTGCGGCGCCATCGAGATGGCCGGCTGGGTGCACATGAAGGTCGAGCTGATCAAGGGCGGCATGGCCAAATACGGCATCAAGAACCCGATCTTCAAGCCCAGCCCCATCGTGCCGGCGTACAAGGATTACCTGATCTTCGAAGGCATCTCGGTGGACGAGAGCGGCAAGCAGCACTACCTGGACGTCAACATCGCCTACAAGCAGGCCTGCCTGAACGCCATCAACTACCTGACCAAGTTCGGCTACACGCCGGCACAGGGCTACTCGCTGCTCGGTTCGGCGCCAGTGCAGGGACATATCAGCGGCGTGGTGGACATCCCCAACGCCTGCGCCACGCTCTGGCTGCCGACCGAGATCTTCGAGTTCGACATCCACCCGAACGCGTCCGGGCCGACCCGGTTCCTCGACGGCAGCATCGACCTGCCGATCGCCTACGACAAATGAGTTCGTTCATCCGGGCGGGGCAGGTGCTCTGGACGGCGGCCTGGCCCGCCCGGATGGAGGGACACGGAGGATGACGCGATGCCGATCTATGAATACGACTGCGACGCCTGCGGTGATTTCACCGCGCTGCGCCCGATGAGTGTGCGTAGCGAACCCTGCGATTGCCCGGCCTGCGGCACGCCCAGCCCGCGAGTGATTCGCACCGCCCCAGGCCTGGCAACCATGGCCGGCAGTACCCGCGCGGCGCACGAGACCAATGAACGCGCCAGCCATGCGCCCAAGACGGTCGCCGAGTACGCCGCCAGCAAGCGCCATCCGGCCGGCTGCAGCTGCTGCGGCCCGAGCAGGCCGGTGGAGCCGACCAAGGCCAATCCGCATGCACTCAAGGCCAGCCCGTCGAACCGGCCCTGGATGATCAGCCACTAAAAGCAGCGACAAGCTATAAGCCAAGGAGAATTCCCATGCGTCACGGAGATATTTCAAGCAGCCCGGACACCGTCGGTGTCGCCGTGGTCAACTACAAGATGCCGCGCCTGCACACCAAGGCGGAAGTCCTCGACAATGCGCGCAAGATCGCCGAGATGATCAAGGGCATGAAGCTCGGCCTGCCCGGCATGGACCTGGTGGTGTTCCCCGAGTACAGCACCATGGGGATCATGTACGACCCCGGCGAGATGATGGAAACCGCCGCTACCATCCCCGGCGAGGAGACCGCGATCTTCTCCGCCGCCTGCCGCGAGGCGAAGACCTGGGGCATCTTCTCGCTGACCGGCGAACGCAACGAGGATCCGGCCAAGGCGCCCTACAACACTCTGGTGCTGATCAATGATCAGGGCGAGATCGTCCAGAAGTACCGCAAGTGCATCCCCTGGTGCCCGATCGAGGGTTGGTACCCAGGCGACCGCACCTACGTCAGCGATGGCCCCAAGGGCATGAAGATCAGCCTGATCATCTGCGACGACGGCAACTATCCGGAGATCTGGCGCGACTGTGCGATGAAGGGTGCCGAGCTGATCGTGCGCTGCCAGGGCTACATGTACCCGGCCAAGGAGCAGCAGGTGCTGATGTCCAAGACCATGGCCTGGGCCAACAACTGCTACGTGGCGGTAGCCAACGCGGCGGGCTTCGATGGCGTGTACAGCTACTTCGGCCACTCGGCGATCATCGGCTTCGACGGCCGCACCCTGGGCGAATGCGGCGAGGAGGAGATGGGCATCCAGTACGCCCAGCTGTCCATCTCGCAGATCCGCGACGCGCGTGCCAACGACCAGTCGCAGAACCACCTGTTCAAGCTGCTGCACCGCGGCTACACCGGCGTCTACAACTCCGGCGATGGCGACAAGGGTGTGGCCGACTGTCCGTTCGAGTTCTACCGCACCTGGGTGCTGGATGCAGAGAAGGCGCAGGAGGACGTCGAGAAACTCACCCGCCAGACCGTTGGCGTTGCCGATTGCCCGGTGTATGAGCTGCCGCACGCAGGCAAGGAAAAAACGGCGGGGTGACCAGGCCGCATCGCCTTAGGGTGGGCCGGGCGGCGTTCCGCGTAGGGTGGGCTTCAGCCCACCATCCAGGGGGCACGTAGGGTGGGCTGAAGCCCACCCTACGCCCACAAACTGCAGTACATCCGGCATGGCGCGCATTCGGCGCAGCTCGGAGTTGGGACGGTATCCGCTCGTTGGGCTTCGTCGCTGCGCTCCTCAACCCAACCTTGTATCTACGGGATCTCCCATGCCCTTCGTCAACGATCTGATCGAACACAACCGCGCCGAGGCCGGGCAGGAAGCCGAGCGTACTCGTGCCAAGGTGGCCAAGACCTCGCGCTTCCTGTTCGACCCCGCTGAGGTCATGAGCCTACTGCGCAGCCGCATCGTCGGCCAGGATGCCGTGCTGGACCAGATGGACGCCATGCTTCGCGTGGTCAAGGCTGGCATCGGCGACCCCGAACGCCCCCTGACCGTCAACCTGTTCCTCGGGCCTACCGGAGTCGGCAAGACCGAAATCGTCCGCCTGCTGGCGCAGGCCATCCACGGCAAACCGGATGCCTTCTGCCGCATCGACATGAATACCCTGGCGCAGGAGCACTATGCCGCCGCGCTCACCGGGGCTCCGCCCGGTTATGTGGGCAGCAAGGAAGGCACGACCCTGTTCGATGCCGAGGCCATTGCCGGGACCTTTAATCGGCCTGGAATCGTGCTGTTCGACGAACTGGAAAAAGCCAGCCGGGAGGTCGTGCGCAGTCTGCTGAATGTGCTCGATAGTGGACGCCTTACGCTGGCAGCGGGTAACCGAACCCTGGATTTCCGCAATGCGCTGGTGTTCATGACCAGCAATATCGGCGCACAGCAGGTTGCTCATGCCATGCGCTGGCCCTGGCTGAACAGGCGCCGCGCTGGCGGTATCGTCGAGCGGGCGCTGCATCGTCATTTCGATCCCGAATTCCTTAATCGGATCGACCGAATCCTGCATTTCTCGCGTATCGAAGGCGATCGCCTGATGGCCGTGCTCGAGGTCGAGCTGGCCAGGCTCGAGCAGCGCCTGGCGCGCCGGGGAGTGCGGTTGCAGGTCGATGCCGCCGTCAAGCAGGCGATCTGCCAGTTGCATGATCCGCGCTTCGGCGCACGGGATCTTGCGCGGCAGTTGCGGGTTCGGCTGGAGCCCGTCCTGGCGGATGCCGTATTGCGCCATCCCGACGGGCGTGTCTGGCGAGCGTCGCTGCGTGACGACGACATCCGGGTGGCGCTCGAGCCCGGCTAGTGGCGAACTTCTGCGGCAGTGCGGTCGTCCCATTTGCTAGACCACACTTCACTGACCGGGGAATTTTGCCAATGGCCATGCTGGACACCCGCGGCATCGGGGCCGTGACCTTGCTCAAGCGTACGTTCAAGGAATTTGGCAACGACGATATGTCGACCTATGCCTCGGCGCTGGCATACCGCGGCCTGTTCTCGATGTTTCCGTTCCTGCTGTTTCTTATCGCCTTGCTCGGCTTTCTCGATCTGCAGAATTTCTTCGACTGGTTGCGCATGCAGGCGGAGCTGGCCTTGCCGCCGATGGCGATGGAGCAGATAAATCCGGTCATAGACCAGTTGCAGGAGCAGAAAGCCGGGCTCCTGTCCTTCGGTATCGTCGTGGCGTTATGGACGGCCTCGGCCGGTTTTCGCTCGCTGATGAATGCGATGAACCGCGCCTACGATGTGGATGAGGGACGGCCCAGCTGGAAGCTGATCCTTCTTTCGTTGGCGTATACCGTGGGGGTGGCCGTGCTGTTGCTGCTGTCGGCCGGGCTGATGATCATCGGACCGCAGGTGATCGAATGGCTCGCCTCGCAGGTCGGCCTGAAGGATGTCGTCGTGCTGCTCTGGACCTGGCTGCGCTGGCCGATGATCGTAATCATGCTGATGCTGGTGGTGGCGCTGCTTTACTACGTGGCGCCGGATGTGAAGCAGGAGTTTCGCTTCATTACGCCGGGGTCGATGGTGGCCGTGCTGGTGTGGATCCTGGCCTCGATCGCGTTCGGCATCTACGTACAGAATTTCGCCGACTACAACGCCACCTACGGCAGCATCGGCGCCATCATCGTGCTGCTGCTCTATCTGTATATCTCTGCCGCCGTTCTGCTATTCGGTGCCGAACTCAATGCGGTCATCGAACACGCCTCGGTGGAGGGCAAGGACCCCGGCGACAAAGTGCCCGATGCCTGAGCTGCCGTCCGGCGCGAACGTCCCTCCAGCGTAACGGTCCATTCATTTCATTACAGATTTATTCCGCAGGGACTGCGGAACGGGTTCGCCGATGGGCAACCTCGTCCGGCTAAGACCGGATTTCTGCAACGGGACCGAACGGAGAAGTACCTTGCATATCGCGGACATGACCATGTTCTACGCGCCTGCCAGTGGTGGTGTGCGCACTTACCTAGAGGCCAAGCACAGGCGCCTGCAGCTCTATTCCGGGGTTCGCCACAGCATCCTGGTGCCGGGCAATGCATATAGCCACAGTGACGGACTGTATCAGGTGCCTTCGCCGATTCTGCCGTTCGGCAAGGGCTATCGCTTTCCAATCCGCCGGGCACCGTGGTGCAACCTGTTGCGTTCCCTGCGCCCCGATCTGATCGAGGTTGGTGACCCCTATATGACGGCCTGGGCCGCCCTCGATGCCGGGCGGCGGCTTAACGTGCCGGTTATCGGTTTCTATCATTCCGATTTGCCGCTGTTGGTCAGCAACCGTATTGGCAGCTGGTTGGGCACCAATCTCAACGGTTACGTCTCGCGCCTGTACGGCAGCTTCGATCGCGTGCTGGCGCCCAGCGAGGTCATGGCTGACAAACTCATCCATCTCGGCGTGAAGAACGTGTTCGTGCAGCCGCTGGGGGTGGATCTGGATACCTTCTGCCCCGGACGGCGTGATCCGCAGCTGCGGCGCGAGCTGGGGCTGGCCGAGGACACCCGGCTGATGGTCTTTGCCGGGCGTGGCTCGCGGGAGAAGAACCTTCACATTCTGCTGGAAACGGCGCGTCAGCTAGGCAAGCCCTATCACCTGCTGCTGGTGGGCTCGAGCATGCCGCAACGGGTGCCGGACAACGTCACGGTGATCGATCGTTTCTGCCCGGCCAGCGACGTGGCGCGCTACATGGCCAGTAGTGATGTGCTGCTGCATGCGGGGAATCAGGAAACCTTCGGTCTGGTCGTGCTTGAAGCCATGGCCTGCGGAATACCGGTGGTGGCTGCGCGGGCGGGGGCACTGCCGGAACTGGTGCCGTTCTACAGCGGTCGGCTCTGCCGACCGCTGGATGCCAGGGCGATGGCTCACACGGTACGCGAATTGTTCGAGGACGATCCCCGGCTGCTCGGGCAGCAGGCGCGTCAGCACGTAGAGGCTCACCATGCCTGGGATGCCGTGGTCGCCGGGCTGCTCGCCCATTATCACGCGGTGCTGGGCACGGCCGATCTACCGGTAGCCGTGCATGGCTGAGCCTGCATTTGCGCTGGTGCTGCATGATGTGGCAGAGGAAACCTGGGCGGATTACCGACCGTTCGTCGAAGCCGTGGACGCCATGGGGGGCGTACCCATCACCTGGCTGGTGGTGCCGAACTTCCACCGGCGCAATCCGCTCGACCAGCAGGCCGATTTTCGGCACCTGCTCGACCGGCGCCTGCAGCGTGGTGACGAGTTGGTGTTGCACGGCTGCTATCACGCCGACCTCGAGCCGGCTCCGACGTCGGCCAGGGACTGGTTCATGCGCCGCGTCTATACCCATGAGGGCGAGTTCTATGACCTTGACGAATCGGCCGCGTGCGAACGGCTGGAACGTGGCATCGACCTCTTTCGACGCCATCGCTGGCCATTGCATGGGTTTGTCGCACCGGCCTGGCTGATGAGTCAGGGCACACGTCGCGCGCTGGCCGACAGCGGACTGCTCTACACCAGCGATCCCGGGCACCTCTATCTGCTTCCCGAGTTCGCGCCTATCGTCGCCCCAGGCCTGGTCTGGAGCGCTCGCAGCGCCTGGCGGCGCGGTGTTTCCCGGCTGGTCAGCGAACATCATCTGCGCCGCTATCGACAGGCGCCCCTGTTGCGCCTTGGACTGCATCCGGTGGACATGCGCCACGGGTTTTCCCGGCGTTACTGGCTCGACGTGCTGGTCCGGCTGCTGAGTGAGGGGAGGCGGCCTGTGACCAAGATCGACTGGCTGCGCGAACAGCAATCGCTGGGTGCGGTAGCGTGAACCGGCGCTGGTGGTTATTGGCGGCTGCCCTGCTTGCCGCTGCGCTGGTGCCATTGTTGCTTGGCGGCAGCGGTCTGTTCGAGCGGTTATGGCACTTCCCCGGTGGCTTGCTGGCTGCAATGCTCGGCATGGTGTTAGTTGGCTGGAACCTTAATGCACTGCGGCTGCGCCTGTTGCTGGGGCGCGCCCAGCAGTTGGACCAGCGCCGTGCTTTCGGCATCGTGGTGGCCACCGAATTTGCCATCTGTGCCACGCCGGGCGGTGCCGGTGGGCCGCTGACGCTGATGGCGCTGCTCATGCGTCAGGGCGTGGCGCCGGCCAAGGGCACCGCAACCTATGCGGTCGAGCAACTGAGCGATCTGCTGTTCTTCGCCTGCGCGCTGGTCGGTGTGCTGTTCTACGCACTGACCCATGCGCTGAACGCTTACATCGCCAGCCTGCTGGGGTTCAGTGCGGCGCTGCTGATCGGCGTGATGGTGCTGCTGGGACTGCTCGGACGCTTTCATCGGCAGGTATTCCTGCTCAATGGCTGGCTGGTGACCCGGCTGGGCATGAAGGAATCACGCAAGCGCCGCTGGGCGCGCAAAATACTCGGCTTTCGCAATGCGCTGGTCGACTGCTTCCGGTTGCCGCGTCGGACCCTGCTCGTGGTGTTCGTGCTGACCACGATGCACTGGCTGCTGCGCTTTAGCGTGCTTTATCTGACACTGCGAGGCTTGGGCAGTGAACTGGCCTGGGCCTGGACCTTCCTCGTGCAACTGCTGGCATTGACCGCTGGCCAACTCAGCCTGCTGCCCGGTGGCGCTGGCAGCGCCGAGCTGGCCTCGGCAGCGCTGCTGACCCCCATGGTGGGCAAGTCGACGACTGCGGCGGCGATTCTGATCTGGCGTTTCGTTACCTATTACTTCTATCTGATCGTCGGCGCGCCGTTGTTCCTGCACCTGGCTGGCCGCCCCTTGCTGGGCCGGTTGCTGCGCTCGCGCCAGGCCTGATCCGATGGTCGGAGCGAAACTAACGTTTCGCTTGCCCGGTCCACTCCTGTGTCACCAATGAAATCAACGAAGTGAGGTCAGCCATGAGCAGCACTGGAGACAAGGTCAAGGGCAATGCCAACGAGGCCGTCGGCAAGATCAAGCAGGGCGTCGGCGAAGCCACCGACAACTCGCGCCTGAAAGGCGAGGGCCAGCGCCAGGAGGTCAAGGGCGATGCCCAGCAGGTCAAGGGTGAGGCCAAGGACACTCTGAAAAAGGGCGTCGACAAAGCCTGACACCGCTGCCTTTTGCAGCAGAAAAGAAAATGCCCGCATCGCTGCGGGCATTTTTTTGTCGGGGCGCGGCTAGCGATCAGCGCTCCAGGTACTGCAGCTTGTCCTTAACGCCATCCCACTCTTCGGCATCGGCCAGGGCGTCTTTCTTCTCGGTGATGTTCGGCCAGACTTCCGCCAGATCGGCGTTCAGTTCGATGAATTCCTGCTGATCCTCAGGCACTTCGTCTTCGGAGAAGATCGCCTGGGCAGGGCACTCCGGCTCGCACAGGGCGCAATCGATGCACTCGTCCGGATGGATCACCAGAAAGTTCGGGCCTTCGTAGAAGCAGTCCACCGGGCAGACTTCCACGCAATCGGTGTATTTGCACTTGATGCAGTTGTCGGTGACGACGAAGGTCATTTCTAGCTATCTCCTCAGGCGTGTCAGGTAGGCGTTACGGCGACGCCCCTGCGGCTTAGGCGGCACCAGGCAAAATGCCGCTTATCAAAAAAATGCGCGCGATTCTAGCAGCTTTCTGCGCGTATCAAATGCGCGATTTCAAGCTGTATAGCAGCTCCAGCGCCTGGCGCGGCGTCACATCATCGGGATTGATCCGTCCCAATTCCTCGATCACCGGATGCGGCAGGCTGGCGAACAGGTCGTTCTGCATCGGCGGTGCCGGCTGGCCGGGCGCCATTCTCGGCGCTTCGTGGGGCAGGCTGGTGGTTTCCAGGCGCGACAGATGGTCGCGCGCACGCTGGATCACTTCGCCCGGCACGCCGGCCAGTTGCGCCACCGCCAGGCCGTAGCTCTGGCTGGCCGGCCCCGGCAGCACGTGATGCAGGAAGACGATGCGCTCGTTGTGCTCGGTGGCCGAGAGGTGAACGTTGGCCACCACCGGCTCGCTTTCCGGCAGCACGGTCAGCTCGAAGTAATGAGTGGCGAACAGGGTGAACGCGCGCAGTTTCGCCAGGTGTTCGGCCGCCGCCCAGGCCAGCGACAGTCCATCGAAGGTGCTGGTGCCGCGGCCCACCTCGTCCATCAGCACCAGGCTGCGGTCGCTGGCGTTGTGCAGGATGTTGGCGGTTTCGCTCATTTCCACCATGAAGGTGGAGCGCCCGCCGGCGAGATCGTCCGAAGAGCCGATGCGGGTGAAGATGCGGTCGACCAGCGACAGCTCGCAGGCTGCCGCCGGAACGAAACTGCCGATCTGTGCCAGCAGCACGATCAGCGCGGTCTGGCGCATGTAGGTGGATTTACCGCCCATGTTCGGCCCGGTGATAACCAGCATGCGGGTGGCATCGTCGAGGCCGAGGTCGTTGGCCACGAAGGGCGTCTCCAGCACCTGCTCGACCACCGGATGGCGGCCCTGCTCGATATGCATGCAGGGCTGTTCGACGAAGCGCGGGCGATTCAGGTCGAGATTCAGCGCGCGCTCGGCCAGATTGCTCAGCACGTCCAGCTCGGCCAATGCCGAAGCGCTTTCCTGCAGCGGTGCCAGGTGGCCGATGAGCATCTCCAGCAGCTCGTCGTAGAGCAGCTTCTCGCGGGCCAGGGCGCGGCTCTTGGCCGACAGCGCCTTGTCCTCGAACTCCTTGAGCTCCGGGGTGATGAAGCGCTCGGCGCCCTTGAGGGTCTGCCGGCGGATGTAGTCGGCCGGGGCCGATTCGGCCTGCTTGCTCGGCAACTCGATGAAGTAGCCGTGCACGCGGTTGTAGCCGACCTTCAGGTTGGCCAGCCCGGTGCGGGCTTTCTCGCGGGCTTCCAGGTCCATCAGGTACTGGCCGGCATTCTCGGAAAGCGATTGCAGCTCATCCAGCTCGGCGTCGTAACCGGTCTTGAGCACGCCGCCGTCGCGGATCACCGCCGGCGGGTTGTCGATGATTGCGCGGGCCAGCAGTTCGGCCAGCTCCGGGTAGGTGCTGATGCTTTTCGCCAGTTCGTGCAGATGCGGTGCCACCAAGTCTTGCATGCCGGCCTGCAACTGCGGCAGCGCCGCAAGGGCGTCGCGCAGGCGCGCCAGATCGCGTGGGCGGGCATTGCGCAGGCCGATCCGGGCGAGGATGCGTTCCAGGTCACCGATGTCCTTGAGCTGCGGCTGCAGCTGTTCGAAACGGTAATACTCGAGCAGGCAGGTGATCGAATCCTGGCGCGCTTCGAGGACCTCGCGGTTGCGTAATGGGCGATTCAGCCAGCGGGTCAAGAGGCGCGAGCCCATGGCGGTCTGGCAGCGGTCCATGACTGACTGCAGGGTGTTCTCGCGGCCACCGGAGAGGTTGACATCCAGCTCCAGGTTGCGGCGGCTGGCACCGTCGAGTATCACCGTGTCGTCGAGTCGCTCGTGGCGCAGACTGCGCAGGTGGGGCAGGGCGGTGCGCTGGGTTTCCTTGGCGTAGCTCAGCAGACAGCCGGCGGCGCCGATGGCCAGCGTCAGGTTCTCGCAGCCGAAGCCCTTGAGGTCCTGAGTGGCGAACTGTTGGCAAAGGCTCTTGAAGGCCGAATCGCGATCGAAATCCCAGGGTGCACGGCGGCGTACGCCACGGCGCTTTTCCAGCGGCAGGCCCTGGGGCCAGTCGTCGGGGATCAACAGCTCCGCCGGGCTCAGACGCTCCAGCTCGGCGAGCAGGGTTTCCCAGCCCTTGAGTTCCTGCACTGTGAAGCGGCCGCTGGCGATGTCCAGCACCGACAGGCCAAACAGCTTCTCGTCGCCGACCACGGCGGCCAGCAGGTTGTCGCGGCGCTCGTCGAGCAGTGCCTCGTCGCTCACCGTGCCGGGGGTAATGATGCGCACCACCTGGCGCTCCACCGGTCCCTTGCTGGTGGCCGGATCACCGATCTGTTCGCAGATCACCACCGATTCACCGAGCTTCACCAGGCGCGCGAGATAGCCTTCTGCCGAATGGAAGGGAATGCCCGCCATCGGAATCGCGGTGCCCGCCGACTGACCGCGTGCGGTGAGGGTGATGTCGAGCAGCGCGGCGGCCTTCTTGGCGTCGTCGTAGAACAGTTCGTAGAAGTCCCCCATGCGGTAGAACATCAACTGGTCCGGATGCTCGCGCTTGAGCCTCCAGTACTGCTGCATCATCGGGGTATGCTGAGGCAGGTCGGAAATTGCTTTATTCATCAGTTACTTAGAGCGAGGTGGCGAATTTTTTGGGGCAAATTTGGGGCAGCTCACGCTGCCTTTTGCATGCCTGCCCAGATGTGCTGCAGCTCGTTTGGGGGCTCGTCGCCCATCCATTTGGCGTAGACCTGGACAAGCATCGTGAAGTCCTTGTGCCCCATCTGCTTGGCAATGAACGCAAGGTTACCACGCGCTACCAGGCACCAGCAGGCGTAGGTGTGCCGGGCCTGGTATGGGCGACGGTGGCGGATCTGTGCGCGGCGTTGGATGTTCGCCCACTTCGAATTCCATGAGGAAGGGATGAACCACGTTGACGTGCTTCTTGCGCGCCTGGACGACTGGCGTGATCAACGGCGTGACGGTTTCCTGAATCGATTCGTGCCGAGTGAGCTGGACGGTAATGGTCTGAGGCTCGATGTTGTGCTTGAACGTCAGCAGCTCGCGACAGGCTTCCAGAGCCGGCGGAAAGAGCATTACGGTGCGCTTCTTTCCTGTCTTGGGCAGCTTGAATGTGCCGGAACTGGTGATCGCACGGTTAACGTGGATCACGCCTCTCACCAAGTCGACGTCCTCATGAGCCAGCGCGCACAGCTCGCCTGGCCGCAGGCCGGTGTAGACCGCAAGCGTCACGGCGGCACGATCCATGGGATGCAGGCAGCCTTTCTGCAGCAGATCCTCGACCTCCGATTTCGTCAGCGGATCTGGGTCGCGGTCCGTCATCTCGAATCGCGTGCAGGCATTGGCCAGCCCAGGCCGGCAATACGCTCCATGAAAAGCAGCTGAAGCTGAAAAAGCCTGCGCACGCGCGTCGAGTCGTGCTTCTCGCTTTCATGCCTGTTGTGTAGCCCTGATTGGTTCGTTACCAGATTCTGGGTGGGCAGTCTAAAACAGCTCGCTCTCCAGGCGATCACGATGCGCCGGATGAGCGATGTCCAGCATGGCCTGTATGCGCTGCCTCATGGTTTTGCCTCGCAAATCAGCAATACCAAACTCGGTAACTATCAGGCCGGCATCACTGCGTGGAATCGTGCCCGGCCCATTCAGGCGAGCGACAATACGACTGGTTTCGCCTGCCGTAGAAGGTAATGCGATGATGGGCAAACCCCCTTTCGAATGCTGTGCGCCTCGGAGAAAGTCCAAGGCGCCACCGACCGCGCCGATGTAGCTACCGGCCGCCACTTCGGAATTGATCTGCCCGCTCAGGTCGACTTCCACCGCCGAGTTGATCGCCACCAGGCGTTCCTGCCTGGCGAGAACATCTGGGTTATGGGTGTATGCAGTGGAGCGCAGCATGACCGCCGGATTTTCATGGGCAAAATCGTGCAGCAAGCGGCTGCCTAGAAGGATGCCACCGACACTGACACCACGGTCGAGGCTCTTGCGCGCGTTGGTGATGGCACCGCTCTGCATCAGCCTGGCGACTCCATCGCCGAGGCTGCCGGAATGCACGCCGAGATCCTGGTGATCGGCGAGTGCGCCGAGGACTGCGTCGGGAATTGCGCCGATGCCCATCTGCAGGGTGGCACCATCTTCGACCAGGCCGGCGATGTGCCGGGCGATCTGTGCATCCACCTCGCGGATGCGGCTGGATGGATTCACCAAGGGCGCGCGATCAGTGTAGAGGATGGCATTGATGTCATCGGGGCCAAGGGTGCGTTCACCATGGATACGCGGCGCCTGCTGGTTGACTTCGGCGATCACCACGCGGGCCCTGTCCAGGGCTGGCAGCAGATACTCGTGGGCCAGGCTCAGGCTGTAGCGGCCATTGGTGTCGGCAGGGGCGAGTTGCAGCAGCAGCACGTCGATGCGCAGGGTGTCGCTGTGGATCATCTCCGGTAGTTGCGAATAGTGGCAGGGCAGGATATCGAGCACCCCGGCATTGTCCAGTTCGCGGTTGGCACCGGCGCCGCAGTAGGCGAGGAAGTCTACGCAGTCGGCGTGTTCGGGGCGGCAGGTGCTGCTGTTGGCGATGCCGAGCATTACCCGGAAACGCCCGATACGATGGCGCTGCGCCATCAGCGCCTGGGTCAGCGGCAGCGGCTCGGCATTGGCCTGGCCCCACAGCACCGTGTCGCCGCGGCGGATCAGGGTGGACAGATCGAAGGTGTCGGGCTGCAGCAGCATGGCCATGGCGAACTCGTGGCGAAGGCGCGGCTGGCGAATGCCTGCCGCGAAAGATTCTGGGGGAGGAGGCGGTGGCCGGATGGCCACCACCCGAGGGTCAGACGATGGACGAAGGGTGCTTGGCCAGCGGCGTGACCTGCATCGTCATGAATGGGAACAGTGGCAGGCTGGACAGCAAGGAATGCAGCTCGTCGTTGCTTTCCACGTCGAAGATGCTCACATTCGAGTATTGGCCGACCACGCGCCACAGGTGCGGCCACTTGCCGGCCTCCTGCAGTTCGATGGCGCGGGCCTTTTCCGCGGCCTTGATGGCGTCGATCTCGTCCGACGGGATGTCGCGTGGAATGTTCACATCCATCTTTACGCAATACAGCATGTCGCTCTCCTGTTCAGGGGTCAGATCTTGCTCTGGCTCAGTTGGCCGGTGAGTGGGGTATCAGGATCGTCGGTATCACCGAGCACCTTGGCGTCGATGTCTTCCAGGCGTACCCCGCGGGTTTCTGGCAGTAGCAGGACGGCGGTAACCGACAGGGCGTAGGCAACCAGGCAGAAGGTGCCGATCGATTGGGCCAGGCCGATGCGCTCGGAGAGCACGCCGACACCGGCTATGGACAGCGCGCCGAGCGATTTGCCAAGGTTGTAGGAGAAGCCCATGCAGGTCGTGCGCACATGGGTGGGAAAGAGCTCGCTCAGGAATGGGCCGAGTACCGCGAAGATACCAGTGGCGAAGGCGCCGACCGGGAAAGCCATAGTCATCAGCAGGTTGGTGCTCATCGGCACCATCATGTAAACCACGGTGAAGATCCACGCGCCGACGCTGAACAGCAGCAGTGCCGGACGACGACCGTAGCGGTCGGCCAGCCAGGCCGTGACGACGAAGCCGGCGAAGGCGCCTGCGCACATGATCAGCATGGTGAATATCACCGGGCCGGGCGTAAGGCCGCGCTCGGAAACCATCAGCGTCGGCAGCCAGGCCATGATGGTGTAGGCGGCGGCCTGCAGCCCGGTCACCAGCAGCGCGCCGAGCAGAGTCAGACGGATCACGCCTGGGCGGAAGGCGGAAAGGAGCGAGGCTTTTTCCTGCACCTTGGCAGTGGCCTGCTTGTAGATCTCCGGGTCCTTGACGTGACGGCGAATGAACAGCACGAAGCCAGCTGGAATCACACCGACCCAGAACGCTACGCGCCACGCCAGTTCCTGCGGCAGCCAGGCCAGAAGCGCGGTCATGATCACGGCCGCCAGGGCCCAGCCCAGAGCAAAGCCGCTTTGCACGAAACCGAGTGCCTTGCCGCGATGCTGCGGACGAATCACCTCGGCCATCAGCGCCGCACCGACTGCCCACTCACCGCCGAAGCCGAGGCCCTGCAGGGTGCGCACAACCAGCATCTGCTCGTAGGAGGTGGTGAAGCCGGCCAGCGCACCGAAGAAGGTGAACCAGCAGATGGTGAAGATCAGAATGCGCACGCGACCGTAGCGGTCAGCAAGGATGCCGGCGACCCAGCCGCCGAGGGAGGCAGACAGCAGCGCCGCAGTGCCGAGCACGCCGGCTTCGCCCTTGGATATCTGCCAGACCGCCATCAGCGCGGGCAGCAGGAAGCTGAACATCTGCGCGTCGTAGGTATCCAGCGCCCAGCCCGAGAAGCAGGCCCAGAAAGTCTTGCGCTCCCGTGAGGAGCCGGTTTTGTACCATTCGAACATGTTGACCGTCCTTCTTGTTATTGGATGTCGGCTCATGGCGTAGGGCAACCATGACGTCTGTTTGGTTTTGTTTCCGAGCTCGGCCAGTGCCGAGCGTTGTGCCGTCCTGGCTGAGCGTCGGGCGCTTCGAGGCGCCCGTACGCGGTGTCTTTTTGCAACGATTCGGAGCATGCGGCAGATTGCTTCGGCCGCCCATTTGCGTTTACGAAAGCCCGCCTTTCGGCTGCGCTAAGTTCCTCCGATATCAGGCATTGCGCGGAGAAATCAGCATGTCCTGAGCCATGCTGGCGACCAGACGACCGTCGCGCTGATAGATATGCGTCATCGCCAGGCCGCGGCCGGATAAGCTGCGTACGGCGTTGTTGACGAACAGCAGCCAATCGTTGGCGTTGAGTTCGAGGCTATGGAACCACAGCGTGTGGTTGAGGTTGCTGATGTAGTAATGCTGCCACAGCTCGAACATGCCCAGCGGCGGTGCCAGGCTGCCGTTGAGCCAGCTGTCAGACATGTACGCCAGGGCGGCGTGGTGCAGACAGCCTTCGCCAGCCAGTGGCTGGTTGAGACGAATCCAGTAGGCGATCTCGTGCTGCTCGGCGGGGCGTTCGAGATAGCCTTCCGGGTGGATTGGCCGCACGTCTAGCACAGGCCTGCCGGAGAAGCGCAGCTGTACCGCCTCGCTGTGCTGCGGGTAGCGTGCCGCCAACTCGCGCAAGGTGGGTAGGCCCTCTGGAGCGGGGGCCGGGCGCTTGAGGCGATGGGGATCGCCGGGGTGCGCCTGGGCCACCTGAAACGAGGCATTCGCGCTGAACACCATCCCGGTGCCTTGCACCCCATAAAGGTGGCGGGTGGAGAAGCGTCGGCCGTCCTGCAAGGGTTCCACGGCGTACTCGATGCCGTCCTGTGGGCGTGCGCCCTGCAGAAATGTCATCTGCAGCATGCTAGGGCTGCGCCCTGGCGCGGTCTGTGCCGCTGCCCACAGTGCCTGGCCGAGCAGTTGCCCGCCGTATACGCGGCCGTTGGCGTTGGTGTCGAAGACCTCGCTGCGGTAGCTGTTCTGGCCGTTGTGTTCGAGCGAAAGCAGTTCGGTGAGGTCGCGCTGGTCCCAGGCGCGGGCGTTGACGGCAATGCCCATGTCAGTTCCTCACTGCACGTTCAGCGCGGCCTTGGCGCTGCGGCTGAGCTCCCGTGCCCGTTCGCCAAGGGCGGAGAAGTCCAGCGGGACGGAAGTGACTTCCTGCAGCGCGGCGGCACTGATGTCTCCGACCAGTTCGATGACCTTCACGCCCTCGGCGATGATCTCCAACGTGGCCAGGTCGGTGTACACCCGGCTGACGCAGCCGAGCCCGGTCAGCGGGTAGCTGCAACGCGGCAGCACCTTGCTGCGGCCCTGCTTGTCGAGGTGCTCCATCATCACGTAGATACGCTTGGCGCCGATGGCCAGGTCCATCGCCCCGCCGACCGCGGGAATCGCGTCCGGCGCGCCGGTGTGCCAGTTGGCCAAGTCACCATTAGACGAGACTTGGAAGGCGCCGAGCACACAGATGTCGAGGTGGCCGCCGCGCATCATGCCGAAGGAGTCGGCATGGTGGAAAAACGCCGCGCCGGGTTCCAGTTTGATCGGCTCCTTGCCAGCGTTGATCATGTCCCAGTCTTCCTCGCCAACCGGCGCACCGGTCCAGCGGCCGAGCACGCCGTTCTCACTGTGCAGGAAGATGTCCTTGTCCGCGGGCAGGTGGTTGGCCACCATCGTCGGTAGGCCGATACCCAGGTTGACGTAGGCGCCTTCGGGAATGTCACGGGCCACGCGGGCGGCCATGGCGTTGCGTGTTTCTTTATCCATGTCGATTAACCCGCCTGCTGCTGAAGGGATGCCGGCACGTTGCGCTGGACGATCCGTTTGACGAAGATGCCGGGCGTGACCACGTGCTCCGGGTCGAGCTCGCCGAGTTCGCAGACGCGCCCGACCGAGGCGATGGTGTGGCGTGCGGCCATGGCCATCACAGGACTGAAGTTGCGCGCGGTTTTGCGGTACACCAAGTTGCCCCAGCGGTCGCCGGCCTCGGCATTGATCAGCGCGTAGTCGACGTGAATCGGCGACTCCAGCACGTAGTGGCGGCCGTCGATCTCGCGGGTCTCCTTGCCTTCGGCGAGCAGCGTGCCGTAGCCGGTCGGGGTGAAGAACCCGCCAATGCCGCAACCGGCGGCGCGCAGGCGTTCGGCCAGGTTGCCCTGGGGAATGATTTCCAGCTCTAGCTTGCCGGCGCGGTACAGCTGCTCGAACACGTACGAGCCGCTCATTCGCGGGTAGGAACAGAGGATCCGGCGCACCTGACCGGCCTTGAGCAGTGCGGCTAGGCCGGTATCGCCCTGGCCCGCGTTGTTGCTGACCAGGGTCAGGTCACGGGCGCCCTGGGCGATCAGCGCGTCAATCAGGTCTTCGGGCATGCCGGCGCCGCCGAAGCCGCCCACGGCGATGGTGGCGCCGTCGGGGATGTCGGCCAGCGCGGCGGCGGCGCTGGGGGATAGCTTGTCGATCATGCGGTTGTCCTATCTCTTCTTGTGATGTCGGGGACCGCCCTGATGAGCGTATGTTGGCGTTGCAGCGCCGTGCAACGGGGTTTCCCCGCATTAAAATCAGCTTGCCAGCGCACTCCGGGGTCCACAATTTCAGTCTGCAGAAGGGCTGCTTAACCGCCGGTTAAGGCGCTGTCGGGTGGGGATCAGAGGGCGTTCGGGCGGTGGGGAGAAACGGCTGGTGAGACGATGCACAGCTGCTGTCGACACCCGTGCATGGTGGCCGGTCAGACGCCGGCCACACCGACGGTCATGCCGCCGCAGACGTACAGCACCTGGCCGGTGACGAAGCCGCTGCGCGCGTCGAGGAAGAATGACGAAGCCTGGGCGATATCCTCCGGGATGCCGAGGCGCTTGACCGGCACCGAGTCGATGATCGCTTGGGTGCGCGGGCTTTCCGGCGGGTTGGCGCGCTCGAACAGTTCGGTGCGGATTGGCCCCGGCCCGATGGCGTTGGCTGTGATACCAAAGCGCCCCAGCTCCAGCGACCAGACGCGGGTCATGCCGATCAGCCCGGCCTTGGTCGCGGCGTAGGCGCTGCGCAATTCCTTGCCCAGTGCGGCGCGCGAGGACATGTTGAGAATGCGCCCGAAGCCCGCCTCCTTCATGCCCGGCAACAGTGCCTGCATGCACTGCAGCGAGCAGCGCAGGTTGAGCGCCCAGACCCGCTCCAGCTCCTCGAAACTTTGCTCCTCGGCACTGGCCGGGCAGACCATGCCGACGTTATTCACCAGGCGGGTGATCGGGCCGTCGACCAGGGCTGCCTTCAGGGCGGCGGCGGTAGCGGCGGTGTCGCTGAGGTCGGCGATCAGGCCGTCACCGATACGGTCGATGATGACTGGCTCGAAGCCGTCCTGGCGGCAGCGTTCGGCGATGGCGGCGCCGATGCCGGAGGCACCGCCGGTGATCAGTACGCGTTGTTTGGACACGGGAGTCTCCTCGACTTCAGACAGTGGCGACAGGATTCAGGGGGCGCCGACGGCACCCGGCAGGCGCAACGGTGGCGCGGTGAGCAGGAAGCGGTTGCGACCATTGGCGCGCAGCCAGTTGGCCAGCGGCGTGAGGTGCCACAGCTCGCCCAGGTGCACGCCGAGCTTGAACAGGCAGTGGTGGTGCAGGGGCATCACCGAGCAGCAACTGCCCGGCTCGCCGGCGGGAAAGATTTCCACCGAGTAGTTGTCGGCCGCGATAGCCACCAAGTTGCTGTCGGTGATCCAGTTCAGCAGGCGTGTATCGTTGCCATCGAGCACCGCAGCGAGGCGTTCCAATTGCTTCGGATCGGGGTTCTTGTTCATCCCCAGCAGCGCCTCGGCGTAGCCGGTGTGCAGGCAGACGAGGTCGCCGCTTTCCACCTCGACCTTGTCTGCGTCGAGCACGCGCATCAGCTCGTCGTAGCCGACGTGGGTGCGGCTCAGGCCGTAGTGGTGGTGCAGGTCGATCATTACCCCACGGCCCTGCACGCAGGTTTCGGCCATGCGCTCGATGCCCAGGGCGTGGGCGCACGAGGTGCTGTGCGGCTTGATCGCACCGGCGATGCCGCAGTCGGCCAGGTCGTCCGGGCCCTCGACATCGCCGCCTGCGGTAAAGCCGTTGTAGTACAGCGGCTCGGCCACACCGTCGCCGTCGGCATCGAACAGCGCACCGACGTGGGAGAGGGCGTCCCACTGCGTCGAGTACTGCAGATGGAGAATCGCCAGGTCGTCGCTGAGTACGTCCGGGCGGCCTTCCTCGATGCGCTCGTAGGCGTAGTTCATGTTGACCCCGCCCTTGCGCAGCAGTGGGCGCAGGATCGGCGGCAGGCGGTTGACGTTCATCGCGTTGCCGCCAGGGTAGTCGAGCGGCAGGCTGAGGCAGAACGCCAGACCCTCGCGGACCTCGGCGACCCCTTGGCGGACCTTTTTCGGGGTCAGCAGGTTGAGCCGGCCGATCTGGTCGTCGGGGCCGAAGTCGCCCCAGTTGGAGCCGTCGGGGCGGTACTTCCAGCGGTGTGCAGGCATGAAATGTTCCTTCTTGACAGGCGCAAGTGGTGCAGGCAGGCGCGCATGCAGGGCTGTTCGACAAGGCTCCCAGACCCTCGCGGATCAGACAATTTCACTCTGCGAAAGCCCCGCTTAACGGTGCCTTAAGAGTGAATGGCGGGGGTGTCCGGGGTGCGGTACCAGTCGATCAAGCTGTCGGCGAAATCGCGGGCGAAGGTCGACAGGCCGTCAAAGTCCTGGGCGCAGAGCTGAAAGGTGCGCACGGCCCAAGGGTCGAGCAGCTTGCACGAACCGAGGTTCTGCCGGCCCTTGAGCCGTTCGAAACCGGCCTGGGGCACGATGGCGATGCCGGCACCGGCCTCGACCATGCGAAAGATGGCGTCCGAGCTGGCGACCTGCACGCGGATGTTCCACGGAATGTGCAGCGCCGAGGCGGCGCGGTTGAGGAACACGTGCAGGGCGCTGCCTTCGAGCAAAGAGACAAACTCGTAGGTCAGGGCGTCCTTGAAGAACACCTCTTCCTGCTCGAGGATCGGGTGGCTCTGCGGAGCGATGATCATCAGCCGGCTGTAGACGAAGGGCACGCTCTGCAGGCCGTCGGTGACCACGCTGCCGGAAACGATGCCGAGGTCGGCGCTGCCCTCGCGGATGGCACGGACGATGTCGTCGCTGAGCCGCTCGCGCATGTCGATGTGCACGTCGGGGTGGCTGCGCAGATATTCGCCGACCACCGGCGGCAGATATTCGGTAATGGCCGTGGTGTTGGCCAGCAGGCGTAGCTGGCCCTTGAGACCCTCGGTGAACTGCTGCAGATCGCCGGTGAGCAATTCGAGCTGCGAGAGGATCACCCGCGCATGCTGCAAGTAGGTCTTGCCGGCGTTGGTCAGCGTCACGCCCTGGGGCGAGCGCTCGAGCAGGCGCATGCCGAGGTTGTCTTCAAGGTTCTTGATGCGGTTGCTGGTGGCGGGCACCGAGAGAAAGGAGCGCTCGGCGCCGCGTGTCAGGCTGCTGGTTTCCGCGATATTGATGAACAAGCGGAAATCGGTGATATCGAAATGCATCGCCATGGTCGAGTACTTCTAGCCAAGTGATGATCCACGGTACTGGCCGGCGGAGGCCCTGCCTAGACGACGTTGGTCGCGCGGCGGCGTCTAGCAACGGCCCGAGCAGCGGATGGCCCGCTGCTCGGAACGCGGCTTACCAGGCCGAAGGTTCGAAGCGAAAACCGTCACCCTGGCGGCGGACGAAGCCGCAGTGCGGCTCGCCGAAATGCACCGGCATGATCAGCGCCTCGCTGTCGGCTGCGCGGTTGAGGAAGCCGAGGCGAGTCTTGCGCGCGATGTCTTCCCAGATGCAGTAGCCGGAGTTGATGTCGGGCCGCACGATCTGCACCGGGCTGTGCAGGATGTCGCCGCAGAAGATGCCTTCCTCGCCGTTGGAGCGCACGCGGAACATCACCTGGCCAGGGCTGTGGCCAGGGGCCGGTTCGACCACCAGGCAATCGGCGATCTCCTGACCGGGCACGGCCATCTGCGCCAGGCCTTCGTTGATGATTGGCATGACGCTGTCGAAGAACGAGTCGCCGAACACGTCGATCACCCCGGCTTCCTTGTTCTTGCCCTGGGCGCAGAAGTCGAAGTCGTCCTTGGGCAGGTAGTAAGTGGCGTTGGGGAAGGTCGGTACCCAGCGGTCGTCCTGCCAGGTGGTATTCCAGCCGACGTGGTCCGAGTGCAGGTGGGTGATGACCACATGGGTAACCTTCTCCGGCGGCGCACCGGCAGCTATCATCCACTCGCGCACCAGGGTGTTGAGCATGTTCATCCGCGGGATGCCGGCTCGCGGCTTGAAGTTGCCCACGCCCGTGTCGACCACGATGATGTTGCTGCCCACGTGGACGATCCAGAACTGGATGGTGACGATCAGCTTGTTCATGTGCGGCACCCAGTGGTTCGGTGCCATCAGGTCACGGTGCTCGTCGAGCACGCTGTTGTCCATCTGCGGAAACAGGAAGGCCGGGTCGTGGGTGGGGCCGGCGTACTCCAGAATTCGGGTGACCTTGATATCTCCGATCATGCGCGATTGCATCATGGCGGTTGTCCTCTTTTTCTTGTAAGTGGCAGCGACCTGGGGCCGCCTGCGTGTACGGATTATGTCGCGCGGCGTACGCGGCCGCTGTTGCGATCTGCTTAAACGCGCCTTAGGGCGCGCTTAACGCCGGCTGAAAGCGCTGCTCAGGCCGCATGCTGGCTGGCGCCGACGCGGTGTTCGGGCTTGGCTATGAAGGTGCGGTAGATATCGGCTCCGCTGCGCCCCTCGAGCACGTAGTCGCATAGCAGGGCGAGCACCAGGCGCGGGCTCTGCAGCGGCATGAAGTGCCCGGAAGCCACCGCCAGCGCCTCGATGTGCGTGGAGAAACCGGCCAGGCGCTCGATCTCCTGCGGCGGTCGCAGGCCATCGTGCTCGCCTGCGACCAGCAGCGTGCGCGCTGGCAGGCGCGGCAGGTCGGTCTCAAGATTCAGCTCGGCGAGCATGGCGAAGGTCGCGGCGAAGCCTTCGGGGTCGGCCGCCAGCCAGCGCTGGCGGAAGGTAGTGAAGACTTCGGCATCGCTGCGCAAAGGCTCCGGCCAGGTTTTCTCCAGTAGCGCCGGCACAAGCTCGCGCAGGCCTTCATGGCGCAGTGTCGCTGCGCGGGCGCGGGTTGCCTCGCGGGCCGCATCCGCCACGCCACAGGCCGGCGCCATACCGATCAGATGGCTACAGCGCTGAGGGTGACAGGCGGCGAAGCGGATAGCGATAGCCGCACCGACCGCCACCCCGGCCAGCGCCACCGGGCCGGTGATGTCCAGAGCATCGAGCAGTGCCGCCAGGTCGGCGACATGGGTGTCGATGTGCAGGTCGTTGAGCACCTTTTCCGATAGCCCCGCGCCACGGGTATCGTAGCGCAGCACTTGCACATCCGCCGGCAACTCGGCGAAGTGCCGGTCCCAGCTTTCCAAGGTGCCGCCCATTTCGTGGATCAGTACCAGGGTCGCGCGCGGCCGGGCCACCTGGCGCAGCTGGTAGCGCAGGACGCAGCCGTTGATTTCGATCCAGTTCATCGTGCGCTCCTCACACTCGTTCGAACAGCGCGGCCATGCCTTGGCCGCCGCCGATGCACATGGTTTCCAGGCCGTAACGGGCGTCGCGGCGCTGCATCTCGTGAAGCAGGGTGGTCATGATGCGGATGCCGGTGGCGCCGATCGGGTGGCCAAGGGAGATGCCCGAGCCGTTGACGTTTACCCGCTCGAGGTCGTCCATCTGCCAGGCGCGCAGCACGGCCAGTGCCTGGGCGGCAAAGGCCTCGTTGACCTCGATCAGATTCATCTCGGCGAGGCTGAGGCCCGTGCGCTCGAACAGCTTGGCCACCGCCGGCACCGGCCCGATGCCCATTCGCGAGGGTTCGCAACCGGCCGCCGCCCAGTCGACCAGGCGTGCCAGTGGCTGCAGGTTGAAGCGCTTGGCATATTCCGGCGAGACTACCAGGCAGCCGGCCGCAGCATCATTCTGCTGGCTGGAGTTGCCGGCCGTGCATACCCCCTCGGGCAGCAGCACGCGCAGGCCGCTCATGCTCTCCAGGCTGGCGTCGGCGCGGATGCCTTCGTCCATCGCGACTGTGATGCTGGTGCCGCGTTTGCCGGGCACGTTCACCGGCACCACCTCCTCGGCGAAGCGGCCGTCGCGCCAAGCGGTTGCGGCGTTGAGGTGGCTGCGCACTGCGAAGCGGTCGGCGTCTTCACGGCTGATGGCGTAGTCGCGGGCGAGGTTTTCGGCTGTCTCCGGCATGCCGGAGATATAGCCAAAACGCTCCACCGGCTGCGAGCGCTCGCGGCCACGCTCCAGACGGTCGTGGAATTTTACGCTGCCGGCGCGTGCGCCCCAGCGCATGTCGGTGCTGTAGTACTCGATATTACTCATGCTTTCCACGCCGACCACCAGCACGGCCTGCGCGCGGCCGGTCTGCACGTGCATGGCGGCATCGGCCAGCGCCTGCAAGCCGGAGCCGCAGCGGCGGTCGAGGGTGTAACCCGGTACCTCGATTGGCAGGCCGGCGGCGAGCGCGGCGTAACGGCCCATGCACGGCGCCTCGCTGGATGCGTAGGACTGCGCGACGATCACTTCGTCGAGCGAAGTCGACGGCACATCGAGGCGCGCCATTAGGGTCTGGATCAGTGTGGCGGCGAGCTGGTCGGCGGACAGTGGGGCGAGACTGCCGCCGAATTTTCCGATGGGCGTGCGCAGGGGCGAAACGATCAACGCGTCTTTCATGGCAGGGAAAACCTTGGGCAGTGGCAAGTTGGGGCCAGCATGGGCAACTGGTCAGGGGGCGGCAATTTCGCATCGCGAAAGCCGGCCTTTCGCATTGCTTAAGCGCTGCCGCCTGATGGGGCTCGCAGCGCATGTTTGCCTGTGCCGAACGGTTGCTTAAGAAAAACACAATACCTCCGTCTCGGGCCGCCTGCGCATGCTTGCTCGCACCGGTGCTTGCCCCGGAAGACATACAAAAACAATCAAGACGGATACCACCACGATGCAAAAAAGCTCCCTCCCGCAGCTCTGCGGTCTGCTCGCATTTCCTCCAATTCTTATGCTGCCGACGTACGCCAGCGCAGACTTCATCGAAGACAGCACGGTCAACCTGGCCATGCGCAACTTTTATTTCAACCGCGACTTCCGAGAAGACGGCGCCGCACAATCCAAGCGCGAGGAGTGGGCGCAAGGCTTCATGTTCAGCGCCAAATCGGGCTACACCGAAGGCCCGGTTGGCTTCGGCGTCGATCTCTACGCCGCCCTGGGCGTGAGGCTGGATTCCTCCGATGCGCGTGCCGGTACCGGGCTACTGCCCAACGCCTATGGCGACGCCGGCCCGGACACCTACAGCGACCTCTCCGGCGTGGCCAAGATGAAGATCTCCGGGACCGAACTCAAGGCCGGTGGTTTCATGCCCAAGTCGCCGGTGCTGCTGTCGAGTGATGCGCGGCTGCTACCGCCGATCTTCAACGGTGCGACGCTGACCTCCACCGATATCCACAACCTGGCGCTCGACATAGGCCGGTTCAACAAGGTCAACTACCGCAATTCCAGCGGTAATCACGATGAAATTCTCGCTGGCAACTACGGCGTGGGTGGCGATCACTTCGACTACTTCGGCGCCATCTATTCCTTCAGCCCGACGCTCAACGCCTCCTACTGGCGCGCCGAGCTGGAAGACGTCTACCAGCAGAACTACTACGGTCTGCAGGCCAGCAGCAAGCCCATGGGCGGCTGGATAGTTGGCGCCAGCCTGGGCTACTTCGATTCATCCGAGAACGGCGCGGCGCGCGCTGGGGACATCGACAACGGTTTGACCTCGCTGCTGCTCTCGGCCAATCACGGCGCGCACACTTTCCGCGTCGGCTATCAGGACAACAGCGGCGACAACCCCTTCCCCTATCTCCTGGACGCCGACGCCAACGTCGCCAATGTAGTGCAGATACTCGACTTCACCCGCGCCGAGGAAACCTCCTGGCAGGTGCGTTACGATATCGACTTCGCCACCTTCGGCGTGCCCGGCCTAACATTCTTCGCCCGCTACCTGCGCGGCGACGGCTACGAAATCGCCGGCGAAAGCGGCAAGGAGTGGGAACGTGACTTGGACCTCAGTTACGTGGTGCAGGACGGCCCGCTGAAGAACCTCGGCATCCGCTGGCGCAACGCCATGGTACGCTCAGACAGCGCCGGCGAACTGGACGAAAATCGCCTGATTCTGTCGTACACCATCCCGCTCAAATGAACCATGGGCCGGTGTTCTCAGGAGGCCGGCAACCCAATCGAAGCGCCGGGGTGCGCCCGCACCTCGGTGACTGCAGCCCGCTGCTGCATGTTCCTCACGCTGAATGAACGCCCGACCCCTCACAGGAGCCGGGCGTTTCGTTATGTGCCGGGGCTGAGTGCCTGGCGGTGGGTGCCGGATTCACTGAAGCCCGCAGCTCCATCGATTAGCAAAAAAAACCGGCGAACCGGGTTGGGAAAAAACGCTTTGTTCAGTCGGCCCTGGCGAGCAGCTGCCGGGCGCGAGCGATGACCGGTGCGTCGATCATCTGTCCGTCGAGCTGGTAGGCGCCGCTGCCACCTGCCGCGGCGATCACACGGCGTGCCCAGTCCAGTTCGCCGGCGCTGGGGGCGAGGGCGGTGTGTACTGCGGCAACCTGTTTCGGGTGGATGCACAGCATGCCGGCAAAACCCATGTCGCCGGCGTCGCGGGCGAAGCGAGCCAATCCGGGCAGGTCGTGGATATCGGGAAACACGGTGTCTATTGGCGGCGCCAGTTCTGCCAGGCGCGACTGCACGAGCAGGGCGAAGCGCGCCTGATCCAGCAGGCGTTCGGCCGCCGATGTACCGGCTACCAAGCCCAGGTCCAGACTCAGGTCAAGACCGCCGAAGGTCAGGCGTTCGACTCCGGCGACACGGGCAATCTCTGCTACCTCTGTCAGTCCCCGCGCGCTTTCCACGATCGGCATCACCGGCTTGCCGAGCGCAGCGACGCGAATCACCTGCGTGGCGGCTTCGGCCTTGGGCAGCAGCACACCGAGCACGCCGGCATGCCGGCAGAGCTCCAGGTCGGCGGCATGTTCGGCGTGGCCGGCCATGTTCACCCGCACCCAGACGCGAGCCTCCGGGTTGCTGTCAAGAAAGGTGCGCAGATTGTCCCGCGCCTGGGCCTTGAGAGGCGCCTCGACGGCATCCTCGAAATCGACTATTACCGCGTCGGCACCGGTGGCCAGAGCCTTGGCGAAGCGTTCGGGACGACTGCCCGGAACGAATAGCGCGCTGCGGAGTACGGCGCTCATGTCAGAACGACCGCGGCAGCTCGAGCAGATGCTCGGCCACGTACGACAGGATCAGGTTGGTGGAGATCGGTGCCACCTGGTACAGGCGCGTCTCGCGGAACTTGCGCTCGACGTCGTATTCGTTGGCGAAGCCGAAGCCGCCATGGGTCTGCAGGCAGGCATTGGCCGCTTCCCAGCTGGCCTTGGCCGCCAGGTACTTGGCCATGTTGGCGGCGGCGCCGGCGTTGCGACCGCTGTCGTATTCCTCACAAGCGCGCCAGCGCATCAGGTCGGCCGCCTCGATCTCGATGTGCGCCTCGGCGATGGGAAACTGCACACCCTGGTTCTGCCCGATGGGGCGGCCGAACACCACGCGGTCGCGGGCATAGGCGCTGGCCTTCTCGATGAACCAGCGGCCATCGCCGATGCACTCGGCGGCGATCAGCGTGCGCTCGGCATTGAGCCCGTCGAGGATGTAGCGAAAGCCCTTGCCCTCCTCACCGATCAGGCTGCTGGCCGGAATCTCCAGGTTGTCGAAGAACAGCTCGTTGGTTTCGTGATTGACCATGTTGGCGATCGGTTGCACGGTCAGGCCGTTGCCGATCGCCTCGCGCAGGTCCACCAGGAAGATCGACATGCCTTCGGACTTGCGCTGCACCTCGGCCAGCGGCGTGGTGCGCGCCAGCAGGATCATCAGGTCCGAATGCTGGATGCGCGAGATCCAGACCTTCTGACCGTTGATGACGTACTTGTCGCCCTGCTTCAACGCCGTAGTCTTGATCTTGGTGGTGTCGGTGCCCGTGGTGGGCTCGGTGACACCCATGGACTGCAGGCGCAGCTCGCCGCTGGCCAGCTTCGGCAGGTAGTAACGCTTCTGCTCGTCACTGCCATTCCTGAGCAGGGTGAACATGTTGTACATCTGCCCGTGCACGGTGCCGGAATTGCCGCCGCAACGGTTTACCTCCTCGAGGATCACCGAGGCTTCGGCCAGGCCGAGGCCGGAACCGCCGTACTCTTCCGGGATCATCGCCGACAGCCAGCCGGCCTGGGTCAGCGCCGTGACGAAGGCCTCGGGAAAACCCTTCTCCTCGTCGATCTTGCGCCAGTACTCGGCGGGAAATTCGGCACACAGGGCGCGTACGCCTTCGCGGATGGCGTTCAGTTCTTCACTGTCGCGGTCGATCATAGAGCTTCCTCGGGAAATAGGCGCCTGCCTGCGGCAGACGGAAGTTCATGGGGTTAGTCGAACTGCACGTCGGCGCGCTGGCACAGACCACTGGCGTTGTTCGCCCAGAGCTCGGCATGGCCCGGCTCGGTGTGGCGACCGCCGATCTGGAAGACATCGGGGGCGATCAGTGGGCGCACGCCACGAAAGGCGAAGCGGCGCAGGCGCGCCAGCGGGTTGGCCCGCACGAACGCAGCCAGGCTAAGGGTGGCGGTCAGCGGGCCGTGCACCACCAGGCTGGGATAGCCTTCGGTCTCGGTCACATAGGGCCAGTCGTAATGGATGCGGTGAGCATTGAAGGTGACGGCGGAATAGCGGAACAGCAGCACCGGGTCCGGGCTCACGTTCTCCTGCCAGTCCGCCTGGGCCACGGGCTCGCCGGCGCCGAGCTTGGGCGGCGTTGGCTCGCGGTAGACGATGTCCTGCTCCTCGCGGATGCACAACACGCCGTTCTGTACGTATTCGTGCTGCAGGGTGACGAACAACAGCGAACCGGTGCGGCCGTGCTTTTCCTCGATCTGCTTGATGGTGGTCGTGCGGCAGGCTTCTCCACCCACGCGCAGCGGCTCGAAAAACTCCAGCCGCCCGCCGGCCCACATGCGGTTGCGGCCATGCGCAGGCGGCATGAACCCACCGAGGGCCGGGTGGCCATCTGCGCCAAGACCGCTGCAGTTGATGGGTTCATTGAAGAAGCACCAGTGCCACAACCACGGCAGCTCCTCTCCATGAGCCGGGGCCTGCGCGTTTAAGGTCGCGCCAATGCGCCTGACCAGATTACGGCTCAACTGATCATGCACTTCCTGAGAGCGATCAAGCCATTGTGTCGTATCGAAATCCGCCATGCCTTGCGTCCATTCTGAACTTTTGTCTTGGCCATGATGCAAGGGGGGGGCGGCAGGGTGGAATTCGTTTTTGCGGAAGCCGGTTTCAAGGTGACGCTAATACGTACGCAATTTGCTGACGTTCGCGCTTGATGACACGGCGTAGATCCGGCGCCATCTCGATCTCGCATGCACAGGTCGATCTCAGGCTCCTTCGGACACTGTATTGCCGGTTTGTTAGTCCAAAGCAGCCAGTGAGCACTCGCGAACTCAGGGCGATGAATTGGCTTATAAGTACCTAATAGGCCTAAAAAAA
>NZ_KK020678.1:128961-134867 GCF_000307775.2 Stutzerimonas stutzeri KOS6
CCTTTGCAGGAACCGAACGTATAACAGATAAGGTTACTCGGTAGGTATCCAGTGCCGGTGGTGGACGACCAGCGCAGTATTTGAGGCTGAAACGCTGCCAAGTAATCGCTCACCTGAGATTGCTTCACTATGAAGGTGCCATGGTGATGCGATATTTCGTCTGGCACTTTCTCGACATCTGATACCGTCTTGTCATACAGCCCCGGGTGGATCGTGTCGGAGAGGTCGCAGATTTCTTGTATGCACCTGCGATTCTTCGGCATCGAATGCTTTTCGAACTTCATTTTCCCGACGAAGTAATCGACCTTCTGTTGAGGCGTCTGCGGGGCCTTATGGCCGAACGTCGTTGTGTAGATTGTCTGTCGAAAGTCGCCTACACAACAGATCGAGTCGACCATGACCTTGTTGAGTGATTTGATCACGTCGTAGTCCCAACCGACCAAATCCTGCACTTCATCAAAATAGACCCTTTGATAAATTTCTTTCAACCGCTTGGCAGGGGCATCTTTGGATAGCTTCGCAATGAGGGTCGCAAGCTTCGCCAAAAACCCGGAGTACGCCTTGGTTTTGCAGGGCGTCAGGTAATGCAGTGGATTGATCGTGCCGTCTTCCGATTTTTCAGCTCTGCCTTCAATGTAGTAGGTTGTACCTGGTATTAAGTGAGGGTTGTTCTCAGTGAACGAGATAGTCTTGATCCGATCTGGGAATACCTCGCTCTGATAGGGACGTACCATATCTTCCAGGTAAAAAGAGAACAGCCCTTTGACGACGAAGTGCTCACTGCTAGCACCGTACAGCTCAACAAAACGAGCGCGTAACTCTGCCTGATTATTGGTTGTATAGGTGACTACAAGCACACGTCCACCAGCCTTGATGGCCTCAATGGCTTCAGTAATGATCCTGTGCGTTTTCCCTGATCCGGCGCCTGCGATCCAGAGTTCGTTAGGCAAAATCGAGCACCTCGTCCAGAAAGGCTGGGTACTTGAAGTCCAGTGCGCCATCTAACAGTTTGACCGCAGAGTCGACCTTTCGAGCGCCTTTACCGTTGCCCTTTACGCTCTTGAACCAACGGATCAGATTCTCCCTTCGATCCTCCAGAGAGACCTCTGCGTTGTAGATATTGAAGGTTTCCGTCGACAAGACTTCCTTCGCGAAAGCGTCAAGGGTTTTGATGTCAACTGCGTTGGCATAAATCATCGCTGGCTCAAGCGAAAATTCGGCGTTGTTCATCGACGAGTACAGCTTGATGTTAGGGAACGCAGCGTATTCCAGACGTCCTTGTACAACGTTACCGTTATAGTCGCCGTCATTATCCCTGAGCACATGGATCTTAGTGCCGATCTCTTTACCCACCTCGATGAACGTCTTGAAACCTACACCGCGTACCACGATGATATCTATCCCGTCCTGCTCAGGCAGTCGGTTGTGTTTTCGTTGGTAGATTTTCTTGAGCACCAGTTCGTCCGACGGCCCCTCGACCAGGATGACCTTGCCCGACAGTGCCACCCGCAAGGTGTCGTAGCCAGGAAGACGCTTGAGGGTCTTCACCACTTTAGGGTCTAGCGTGTGCAGCCTTTTGTACCCTGACTGCACAAGGCAAATCTTGTCGATACTCAGCTTGTTCAACACATACGAGCTGTGGGTGGTCAGGAACAGCTGCTTGTCTCCTCGCTGGGTTTCGATGTAGTGCACCAGCTTGTTCAGATTGGTGTGAGATAGATGATTTTCGGGCTCTTCCATCATCACCAGATCGATGTCGTGGGATTTGTTCTGAATGGCCAGTTTGATCTGCACATTGCTCTGTTCACCCTTGCCGATGAGGTGAAAAGGCACATCATCGACCTCAAGCTGTAGGCCGGTCTGGATGGAGCCCGCAGGTAACGTACTTGCTGCAATGGTGAGCTTGCTATCGGTGATAAGGTGACCCGCATCAAGGCTGGCATTGACCGTCCTGACCTCCCCGGAGTTGTTAAACACCTGCAGGTTTTCACGATAATTGAGGGTCAGCTTGACGAGCTCTTCCTTCGCCAAAGCGGTGTTGAGGATGCTCGAAATGTACTGGTTCTTCCCCAGGGTTGGGTGGATACGTGTGGGGTCGATGTACAGCGCCTTAAACTTCTTAGCGATCGGCTTTATCGGATTCCAACCGAAATCGAGCCATTCCACCTTATAGAATTCGATCGGAATGCTGGTGATGTTCGGCTTGGTCAGCAGGTGGCTCTCGTATACGGCCTTCAGCGACGGGTCGAAACAGGCTTGTACCAAAACGCCCTGGGTGTCAGCCTTGAGGCTGTTGTTCGAGCCTCGGTACTCAGGCACACCGTCGATGTAGGCTTCGATGATAAGGCTGGGCAGGTGCTTGGAGCTCAAGTCTGAGGCGAGAAAACGAGTGACGGCATCCTGATTGAAAAGATCAGGGGAGAACTCGCCGTTGAAGGGCCGTCCACGATGGTTGTAATTGAGCACAATTTCTAACGCTTCCAAGATTGTGCTTTTACCAGCATTGTTGTCGCCGACGAAAATATTGACGTCGTCGTTGAATTCTAGAAGTTCGTCGCGAAATTTTTTGAAGTTGATCAGCTTGATTGCTTTAACGTGCACTCTAAATCCCTCTAGGCATCACTTGATAATGGCGTATTGCCATAGAAATCGAACCGTACCTTGGGTGGTGTGTGCTGTCCATATGACTATCAGCTGGAGACGAACGTCTAGAGCACTTTTGAATCACCTCTATTGCCATGGTCACATCCAATGACTGCTTTTGGCCGATTCTGTTGAAAAAGTAGCTGCTTCCCCATGCCTTCGGCAGAATTGCCCTGTCAGCGAGCGCGGGGGCGAACAGCATGATGGGGCAGTTACCGGGAGGACAGCAGCGCCTGTTCTACTCGTTCAATCTGGAAGATCACGCCCCGGCCCAACACCTCCTGCGCAGCATCGACCAGTGCTTGGATCTCAGTGATCTGCGCGCCTACCTGGCAGATTTCTATAGCCCCATCGGGCGCCCCTCGATTGATCCGGAGTTAATGGTGCGCATGCTGGTCGTCGGCTACTGCTATGGCATCCGTTCCGAGCGGCGATTGTGCGAAGAGGTGCACCTGAACCTGGCCTATCGCTGGTTCTGCCGACTGGGCCTGGAGAATGAAGTACCCAATCACTCGACCTTCTCGAAGAATCGCCATGGACGTTTTCGTGACAGCGATCTGTTCCGCTGGTTGTTCAATGAGGTGCTGCGGCGCTGCATGGCGGCCGGTCTGGTCAAGGGTGAAGGTTTCGCCGTCGACGCCAGCATCATCAAGGCGGATGCCAGCCGACAACGTGGGGTAGCGGGAGATGAAGTCGATTGGAGTGATCCAAAGCTCAGCAGCCGCGCCGTACGCGAGTACTTCGAAGCCCTTGATGAAGAGGCGTTGGCTGAAACCCTCCCCAAGAAGATTTCACTCACCGATCCGCTGTCTCGTTGGACAGCAGCGCCAGGCGGCCCGGCTTACTTTGCCTACTCCACCAACTACCTGATCGACACCGAGCATGGCGTGATCATGGATGTGGAAGCGACTCCGGCGCATCGTACCGCCGAGGTCGATTCGACCAGGACGATGGTTGAGCGTGTCGAAGCGCAGTTCGACCTCACACCGGAACGCCTCATCGGCGACACCGCCTATGGCACTGCGCCGATGCTGGCCTGGATGGTCGAAGAGAAGAACATCGAGCCGCATGTGCCGGTGTGGGACAAGACCGAACGCAAGGATGACAGCCTCTCCAGTAATGACTTCCACTGGAATCAGGAGGCCAATGAATACCGCTGCCCAGCCGGCAAACCGCTGCGCAGTGCATGGCGCACCTTCACCCAGCAACGGTCTCGGGTGACCAAGGCCAACACCATCATCTACCGCTCCAGCCAAACCGACTGCGCCACCTGCCCGCTGAAAGCGAAGTGCTGCCCCAATACCGCATTCCGCAAGATCGCTCGGAGCATCCATGAAGCGGCCCGTGACGTGGCGCGATGCATCGCCAAGACGCCGGAATACCTCGTCTCTCGTTGCGAACGGAAGAAGGTGGAGATGCTGTTCGCCCACCTCAAACGGATCATGAAACTCGACCGTTTACGACTGCGTGGACTGACGGGGGCGACTGACGAATTCACCTTGGCGGCGACTGTGCAAAACCTGAGACGTATGGCCAAGCTGCTGCCTCACGGGCCACCGATCACGGGATAGGTGCGCCTGCGGCGAGCAGAAACCCTCGAATTAACCCTCAGACCTGGGCAAGGAAGCTCAGTGAAACGCCGAAAGGCAACTTAAAGTGGCATCCAGCCACTTCGACAGCAGGCACATCCGACCGGCCGGCTGCCGCTGAACCTACTTTTTCAACAGAATCGGCCGTTACCAGTTATCCGAAGCGAGCTTAAAATCTGGATGGGTAATTCAAGCAAGGCCAAATAACCGCACCTGAACATTTTGGAAACCGTTTGTTCTGCGATAATTGAGGTCTGGTATGGCTATACCCTAGCCAGACATCCCGATACCAGTACTAACCTGCCTGGATAGGGTCGATTTTCGAATTATTTGGCATCTGTCTAGCTGCCTATAAGATCTCAGCTATACACATTTCGCTGGGAGGCAGCATGAACGGACAACGCATTGGTTACATACGGGTCAGTACTCTCGACCAGAATCCTGATCGTCAACTAGAAGGCGTTCAGGTGAGCAAGGTGTTCATCGACAAAGCCTCTGGCAAGGATACACAGCGCCCGCAACTTGAAGCGCTGCTCAGTTACATCCGCGAGGGTGACACCTTGGTTGTACACAGCATGGATCGACTGGCGCGTAATCTCGATGATTTGCGGCGCGTGGTGAAGCAGCTCACCGGGCAGGCTGTGCGCATCGAGTTCGTGAAGGAAGCGCTGACCTTCACTGGCGAGGATTCACCAATGGCTAACTTGCTGCTGTCGGTCATGGGGGCGTTCGCAGAATTCGAGAGGGCGTTGATTCGTGAGCGGCAGCGGGAAGGTATTTCTGTGGCGAAACAGCGCGGTGTTTATCGGGGGAGAAAAAAAGCGTTAAGCGAAAGCCGGATTGAAGAACTGCGGCTTCGTATTGAAGCCCGAGAACCGAAAGCCGCTCTGGCGCGCGAGTTCGGCATCAGCCGGGCCACCCTTTATGAATATCTGCGAGCTCCAGGCTAGGGAGTACAGCCTTATCCTCCAGAGAGGATCGTCAGGCCCTCGACGCCAGGCTCAGTAGCTGATTCCTGAGTGAAAAAGGTCCGCGCGTTTATTATTAGTCAGACCCATCCGATGTTGCTCATGCAGATCTTGGGATCAATCTGTTTTCGCAGTTGGTGGGCCTGTTTCACTGAGCAATCAATAGCTTCGGTGGTTCGGCAGCTGATCCCATCCAGAGGAAGAGCTTCACTAAGCGTAAGCCGAGCTTACCTCGCATGAAGGCATTGCCATCTCGCGGGGGTAGTACTATTGGAAGGGTAGGGCGGTACCGCTAGATCCTGCTCGTCTCGCATTATCAAGAGGTACAGAAGCTACCGAGGGGACAGCCAACGTTAGCGGGGGCTGAGCCGTATCTCGTGGCCTGAGGGCTGAGGGTACAGGTGGTACAGGAGCCGGCGTGGTACCACCTGTCCCCCCGACCCGTCAGGGAAGGTGTTACAGGGCAAAGCCCGGTAGCGCTGAGCTGTACCCCTTGTATCACTTGTATCGCTGAAAACGATGCTGTCTAGCTGGGGCTCGAGAGTCGCTCGGGGTAGATCCAGTAGAATCGTTCTTTACCCCCCTCTGGAAGCCGTTTTTGTGCTTGGTTCTTACCGGGCTCTCGCTTGACAATAGCACCGACAGAATCCAGCGCGCGCACTATGCGCCCTAGGTCGTATCCCTTCGCAGCCTCCTCAAGTCCTGA
>NZ_KK020678.1:136318-268290 GCF_000307775.2 Stutzerimonas stutzeri KOS6
GATCGAGTGAACAGGTACAAGCGGTCGCCATCTGCGGTTTCTTCCCAAAGGCCTGCCCGGTCTCGAACAGCGGGGCTACCCACTGCAGCACTTTGAAAACGCGAGCCTGCGTAGCGGGCGATAAAGTCCTCGATGCTATGGAGGACCTTTTGGTTTTCGCTAGGGCCCTCCCCTCTGACAGAACGCCAGGAGGAAAACAGTTGTAGCATCGACTCACTGGCTGCACCTGCTGGAAGCGGCAGGATGCCAAAATTGATAGCCAGCTCGCCCGCCATTGCTACCAATGCAAAGCGTTCGGCCGCTCGGCTTTCCTGCCCGCCCCTGGATGGGAACTGCTCGCGAAATTTTTCCAGCAGATCAGGCAAGTGGCTAGATTGTTCACTTTCAATCAGTCTCCGGACAAATTCCGGGCCAACGTGACCGTAGTGCGTCATGCTGCCCCTCCTAATAGCATCAGAGAAGAGTCTGCCGTCGCTCATTCCATGCAGGTTGTCCCACGCGCCATGAGCGCGGTAGGCAGAAATATCTAATAGCCGGACCTCCTGTCCTGCACGGATGCGCTGACTTCCTTCTGCCATGAATGCGCCGAGACCCAGTTCACCAGTAGAAAACAGCATGATCCGCCAGCGCTTTGTTCTCCTGGCCGAGCCGCTGCGGGTGGCTCGCGTTTTTCCAGTACCGTTCGCTAGCGCATAGACCACTGCGCCGATCTCCCGCGCGTCTGCCTCGCCTATTTCATCGAGAGCCAGAACGGTGTCATTTCGCTCGTTGGCGATACCTTCGAGCCCGTTCCCCGTAGCAAGCCATGTTCGCAGGAATTTTTCTCCGTGGCCCCAAACGGAGGCGCCGGCCATGGTTGCGATGGTTTTTCCAGTACTCGAATCTCCGACTAGGTGAAAACCTCCACCTTTAATCTGAACATGAAAAAGAAGGGGCCCGGCTAGGGCTGTACAGATGCTCAACAGCAGCAGAGGATTGCCAGCGCACATGCTGCCAATGCAACTTTGCCAGCCCTGAAGCGTTCCTCCGAGGCGATAGTCGTCAGTAGTGACTTCCTCGCTCTGGTAAACGGCTTGGCCTTCACCAATCTTCTGGCGCGGCATGATGAACAGTTTATCGCCATGCCAGCCTGTCTCCGTTGCCGCAATCATGCGTGCTGTAGGGCGCTGCTCTGCGATAAACGCCGTGATCTTATTGCGGTGCTCGTAGGAGACATCCAGTCCCATGTTCAGCAGAGTGCCGAGAATCGTGTCACTTTTTCCAGCGAGAAGCAGGTTCGGCATGGCCCACTGACGCTGCTGTTTATCCATATTAACGAAGCTGATCAGGCGACCGTAATCGCTGCCATGCTGATTGCGAGTGATGGCCTCGACCATGAGGGGGCTGCAAATCCATTCGTGGGAGGTTTGCTCGCCCTCTCTGGAGCACCAAGTGCTATGCAGCCAGACGCCTGGCCGAAGCTTCTGGCCGTCGTGCCAGATCTCCTCCTGCTGCACGCTGAAGCCGTTGCTCGGGATGGTGTTATTTTTAGCCACTAGAGGTTGGACGGAGACCTTTTCGGTCGTGCTGGATAGCCCGCCGGCCTGTTTTTCTGCAAAGGGCATAAAGCACTCCTCATTATTCGGGCGTAAGAGAGCCCGCAAACCAAAAAATTGGTTCGGAAAGAAAAAAGTTTTAGGGGTGGCCGCTTGAAATGGCTACGAGCCGGCTAGAGCGAGAGGTATGGATGAGCCATCGAGCGTGAAAAATTGCTCGCTCTTTCTGCGCACTGGTGGCGTGGTATCGGGATGTGCCAATGACGCAAACACCGGAGAGTGCAGTGCGCGTCGCTGGCAATGAAGATATCGAATGGCATTTCGTGTCCTCCTCGTGATTAGGTGGACTTACTTTGCCAAGCGGCAAACGCTTTTTCGGGCGTAATCTGACAATATCTTGGTAGGTTTAAAATTTATTCAATAAAAACAACTGGTTACGGTTCGGGTAAAGCGCAATTTTTTGAGTGGAGAGAGCTAGCTGCCTATAAAGGGTGAGCAGAGGTGCCGAATGCGTAGATGCAGGCAGCACGACATTCATGCGCGACGTTAGTGATGGCGGTTTGGGGCAAAAATGGGGCAACCGCAGCGCCATTTCATGCCATTCAATGCCGACGACTTGTTACTCGTTAAGTGCTCTATATGCGCCATAGCCCTGTAACCACGGGCCTTAAGCCCAGACTCCCGCAATAATCGCTCATCATCGGGGTGTGGGCGGAGAGGTCGGTCATGCCAGGCCTTACGTGCGGTGGGTGTGACGAAGCAGGGAATTTTCCCATACTTCATCCGTCACGTGGGCTGCGAGTCTGAGGCAATTACCCGTTCAGTCGATGAAGGACACCGAGAACTGGGCCACGGCCTGGACTACGCGCTGCGATTCGCTGCGTATCTCGAGAATCACCTCGCCGGTCTGATTGGCCAAATCTACGCCGGTGCGTGCGCGTTCACGCGTCGTAGTCATGCTGGCCACTGCGTTGCGCGTAAGGTTCTGGTTTTGCTGAACGATACCGTTGATTTCCTGAGTGGCCTGGCTGGTGCGCGAAGCCAGTTGGCGTACCTCATCGGCCACCACGGCGAATCCACGGCCCTGCTCGCCAGCACGTGCCGCCTCGATAGCGGCGTTGAGTGCGAGCAGATTGGTCTGGTCGGCGATACCGCGGATCACCTTGACGATGCTGTTGATCTGCTCTGATTGTTTGCTCAGGCCTTCTATCTGTTCGGCCACATTGGTCAGTTCGCTGGCGATATCGGTGACCACCGCAACGGTCTGGGCCACAGCACGGGTGCCGTGATCGGCGGAAACATCGGTTTCCTTGGCAATGTTGTGGGCAAGCTGGGCGGCGGCGGCTTCCAGGTCGCGGCGTTCGACCTGCGCGGTGATGTCGCTGGCGAACTTCACCACGCCATAGACGCGACCGTTGGCGTCGTACAGCGGATTATAGGTGGCACGTAGCCAGACCTGGCGACCTTGCTTGGTGATACGGCGAAAGCGGCCGGACATGAACTCGCCCTTTTTAAGGCGTGCCCAGAACTGACGGTAATCGTCGTTGTTAGTGTCCTCTGCCAGGCAGAAAATCCGGTGATGCTGACCGACCACCTCTTCGCGACGATAGCCCATCAGATCGAGGAAGTTCTGGTTGGTGCTCACCACCTCGCCGTCGAGGTTGAACTCGATCACTGCCATGGAGCGGGCGATGGCTTTGATATAGCTCTGGTGCATGTGTTCGGTCGCCACCTGGCGGGTGATGTTGGTAGCGATTTTCATCACCTTGACCACCGCGCCCTGAGCATCGCGGATCGGCATATAGGTGGCTTCCAGCCAGACTTCCCTGCCGTCTCGTGACAGTCTGGGGAAGCGGTCACTGAAATACTCGCCCTGGCGCAGGCGTTGCCAGAATTCCTGGTAGGCGTGGCTCTCGCTCAGGCTGGGGGAGCAGAACAGACGATGATGCTTGCCGACGACCTCCTCCAGGCGATATTGCACCACATCGAGAAAGGCTGGGTTGGCGTCGAGGATGATGCCATCAGGGGTGAATTCGATAATTGCCATGGATTGGCGAAGGGCCTGCAACTCAGCGTCCGGCGCGTCCTGGTGTTCCTTGCTCCGTGACCACCACATTGCACCGACCCCTCTCGCTTCGTCGTCCGAGGCAACAATAGACGAACTCTGCGGTTTCCACTAGCGGGTCAAGCTGTGTAGGGTTGGTTGCTCGATGAGCGAGGAGCATACATGGACAGCATCAGCCAATTGGCCGAGCGACTGGGCGTGGCGCTGAAGGCGCACGCTGCCCAGGTCACCACGGCAGAGTCCTGTACCGGCGGCGGGATCGCCGAGGCGATCACCCGCGTCGCAGGCAGTTCGGCCTGGTTCGAGGCCGGATACGTCACTTACTCCAATGCCCAGAAGACGCTCCAGCTGGGTGTGCCTGCAGAGTTGTTCGGGCGGGTCGGTGCAGTCAGTGCCGAAGTGGTGCAGGCGATGGTTCGAGGCGCCCAGCAGCGCAGCGGTGCACGTTATGCGGTGGCCGTCAGTGGCATCGCCGGGCCTGGTGGCGGCTCTACGGAAAAGCCGGTAGGAACCGTCTGGATCGCCTGGGGCGATGGTGCCGAGCTCCATACCGAACGCTATCTGTTCACCGGCGATCGGCAGGCCGTGCGTCAGCAGGCAGTAGCGGCTGCGCTGCACGGCTTGCTCGCGCTGGCGCTCGGAGAAAAACCGGTTCGGGGCTAGGCGAGCAAAATCGGCTATGTTCTAATACTGTCTACTTATACAGTTGTTGTGGCCTCCGGCCCTCTTGATCAAGTGAGGATTCGATGGACGAGAACAAGAAGCGCGCCTTGGCTGCAGCCCTGGGCCAGATCGAAAAGCAGTTCGGTAAGGGCGCAGTGATGCGCATGGGCGATCATGATCGCCAGGCAATCCCGGCGATTTCCACCGGCTCGCTGGGCCTGGATATCGCGCTCGGCATTGGTGGCCTGCCCAAGGGCCGTATCGTCGAGATCTACGGTCCGGAATCGTCCGGCAAGACGACCCTGACGCTATCGGTGATCGCCGAGGCGCAGAAGATGGGCGCCACCTGTGCCTTCGTCGATGCCGAGCATGCGCTGGATCCGGACTACGCCGGCAAGCTGGGCGTGAATGTCGACGATCTGCTGGTTTCGCAGCCGGATACCGGTGAGCAGGCCCTGGAAATCACCGACATGCTGGTGCGTTCCAATGCAGTGGACGTGATCATCGTGGACTCCGTTGCGGCGCTGGTACCCAAGGCCGAGATCGAAGGCGAGATGGGCGATACCCATGTCGGTCTGCAGGCGCGCCTGATGTCGCAGGCGCTGCGCAAGATCACCGGCAACATCAAGAACGCCAATTGCCTGGTCATCTTCATCAACCAGATCCGCATGAAAATCGGTGTGATGTTCGGCAGCCCGGAAACCACCACCGGCGGCAACGCACTCAAGTTCTACGCTTCGGTGCGCCTGGACATCCGCCGCACCGGCGCGGTGAAGGAAGGCGACGAGGTGGTGGGCAGCGAGACCCGCGTCAAGGTAGTCAAGAACAAGGTGGCGCCGCCGTTCCGCCAGGCCGAGTTCCAGATCCTCTACGGCAAGGGCATCTACCGAAGCGGCGAAGTAATCGACCTCGGCGTGCAGCAGGGCCTGGTCGAGAAGTCCGGTGCCTGGTACGCCTACAAGGGCAACAAGATCGGTCAGGGCAAGGCCAATGCCGCCAAGTTTCTGGAAGACAATCCGGAAATCGGGCGCGAAATCGAACAGCAGATTCGCGACAAGCTGCTCGTTGTTTCAGGTGGCAGCAAGGCGAACGCGGTCAGCGAAGATCTGGCTGACGCCGACCTCTGACACCGATGGCCGCCGTGCTCGATAATCCTGTCGCGGTGCGGCGGGCAGCGATGGACCTGCTGGCTCGACGCGAACATGGCCGCGTCGAGCTGGCGCGCAAGTTGCGCCAGCGCGGCGCATCGCCTGAGCTGATCGAGCCGGCCCTGGATCGCCTTTGCGAACAGGGCCTGTTGTCCGAGTCCCGTTATCTCGAGAGTTTTGTCCGAAGCCGGGCCAATGCCGGGTACGGGCCGTTACGTATTCGTGAAGAGCTGGCTCAGCGCGGGTTGCCGCGGGCCGACATCGAACAGGCGCTGCGTGACAGTGGCTACGACTGGGCTGAACAGCTTCGCGATCTGTGGCAGCGCAAATTCTCCGGCCGGCTGCCTCTCGATGCACGGGAGCGAGCCAAGCAGGGGCGCTTTCTCAGCTATCGCGGCTATCCGCTGGAGCTGATCAGCCGCTTGTTGCGTGGCATTGGTTCGGACGACTGAGCACCTTGCTTGCAGGCGGTCCCGGAATTCGTCTCTTGCGAATGCGTTGGCTGATGCCTCGCTCGCGGGGCGTTGGCCCGATCCAGCCCCGCTCCATCTGACCCTGTTTTCAGCACGGCGCCACCCGACCGTCTATGGACGGCAATCGGGCCATGGCAGCCCCAGCCTTGTCCGTCAGTCCTCGGTTGCCAGCGGTGTCGCCCAATTGGCGGGCTCATTGATGTAGTCGGTGAGTTCTCGCAGCCGACCATGATCACGCCCGTTGAAGACGAAGCTCAGTCGTGGCAGGCGCTGGAGTTCAGGTTCATCCAGCTCCGACTCGCAGCAGTTCTGCTGCTGGAATTCTCCCTTGAGACACAGGTCGGCGAACTCTTCGTTAAGGAATTCCATGGCCTGCTCGCTCAGCGAATGGTTCATGCGCAGGACGAAACGATCCTTCAGCCAGCGGCTGGAGTGGAAGTTGCGATAGAAATTGGCAATTTCCCTGGCGGCCTCTTCGGCGTCGTCCACCAGCCGCATCAAACGCATGTCGCTGGGCAGGATGTAGCGATTCTCCGCCAGCTGGCCGCGCAGGAACTGCAGCGCATCCTTCCAGTAGCTACCGCCCGGCTCGTCGAGCAACACGACCGGTACCAGCGGGCTCTTGCCTGTCTGGATCAGGGTCAGCACTTCCAGTGCTTCATCCAGGGTGCCGAACCCTCCGGGGCAGAGCACCAGGGCATCCGCTTCCTTGATAAAGAACAGTTTGCGGACGAAGAAGAAATGGAACGACAGCAGGTTGTCGGTGCCGCCCACGGTCGGATTGGGGTGTTGCTCGAATGGCAGGGTGATGTTCAATCCCAGGCTGTTATCGCGCCCGGCGCCTTCGTGCGCGGCGGCCATGATCCCTCCGCCAGCGCCGGTGATGACCATGAAGTTGTAGTGCGCCAGCGTCTCGCCCAACTGCCTGGCCAGTGCGTACAGCGGGTGCTCGACCGGCGTACGGGCCGAGCCGAACACCGTGACCTTGCGCCGTCGCTTGAACTGGTCGAGACGGCTGAAGGCATGCTCCATCTCGCGCATGGTCTGCAGCAGAATCTTGGCGTCCCAGCGGCTGCGGTCGGCCTGTGCCATGCGCGTGACGGTCACCAGCATTTCCCGATACAGCGGGAGGTTCGGGCTGTTTTCGGGTACGACCATGGCGGTCAGGTCGTCGATCATGCGCTCGAGCTCCGCACCGCTGGTCTTGAAGTGTCGCGACAGGTAGTCGTCCGGATCGAAGGGCATGCAACTTCTCCATGATGGGCATCGCGTTCAGGCTATAGGCTGCGGTCAGCAGGCTCAAGCCGGGCGCGCGCACTGATGGCCGGCGCCCAGTAAACGCCGGCGTGCTGGCCTTCAGATGGCGATTCGGTCGCCGGGTTCCGGTATGCGGGCTTCCCAGTCGAGCCGGTCACGGATGGCCTGTTGCAGGGTCTGCATCTTCTCCAGTTCGCCATGGACGAGGTATAGCTCCGGGCGGCTTTCGAAGTTGCTTACCCAGTCGATCAGCTGGGATTGCCCGGCGTGGGCGGAGAAGCCGCCAAGGGTGTGCACCTGGGCGTTCACTGCAATGCGCTGGTGCAACAGTTTGACGCTGGCCGCGCCGTCTACGATGGCGCGGCCAAGTGTGCCGCGGGCCTGGAAGCCGGGGATCACCAGGTGGCACTCCTTGCGCCAGAGGTTGTGCTTGAAGTGATGCAGGATGCGCCCGCCGGTGCACATGCCGCTGCCGGCAATGACGATCACGCCGCTCTTGAAACGGTTGATGGCCATGGATTCTTCCGGCGTTGGCGTGGATTTGAGGATTGGCAGCCAGCGTTCGGCGTACAGCTTGCCGCTGGCTCCGCTCATGGACGAATCGATGCCGTTGAGGTCCAGCTGATCCTTGTAATGCGCATAGATGGCGTTGGCCCTGATCGCCATCGGGCTGTCGAGGAATACGGCCTGCTGGGGCAGCCGGCCCTCACGATAGAAGCGCCCCAGGTAATAGATCAGGTCCTGGGTGCGCCCGACCGCGAACGATGGCATCAATACATTGCCGCCATCGAGGTGTGCCTGCTGCAGGATTCCGGCCAGCTCCTCGATGGTGTCTTCGTGGCTGCGGTGGTCGCGGTCGCCGTAGGTGGACTCCATGAGTACCACGTCGGCTTCCTTGAGTATGGCCGGCGGATGCATCAGTGGTGAGCAGGCATTGCCCAGATCGCCGGAGAAGACCAGGCGCCGGGTTCTGCCGTGGTCGCGTACATCCATCTGCACGATGGACGAGCCCAGGATGTGCCCGGCATCGTGGAAGGTCACGCTGACACCGCGGGCGGCTTCGAATGACTCGCCATAAGCGTGGGGCGTGCGCTGGGCCAGCATGCGCTCGGCGTCCGCGCGAGTGTAGAGCGGCTGGACCATCGGCTTGCCGATGCGGGCGCGCCACTTGTTCTCCCATTCGGCATCCTTTTCCTGGATCTGCGCCGAGTCCAGCAGCATGAGTTCGACCAGTTCGGCCGTCGCGTCGGTGCAATGCACCGGGCCGCGGTAGCCCTGTGCCACGAGTCGCGGCAGCAGCCCGCTATGATCGATATGCGCATGGGAAAGAACGACGGCATCCAGCGTCTTCGGATCGAAGGCGAACGCGCCGCGATTTCCGCTTTCTTCCTCTCGGCGGCCCTGGTGCATGCCGCATTCAAGCAGAACCCGCGCGCCGTCATGGGTCTCTATGAGATAGCAGGAGCCGGTTACCTGCTGAATGGCACCGAGAAAACTGAGCAAAGCCATGCTGTCTTCCTGTCTGTACGGTGATGCCGACATTGCCTGCTTGGCTGATCCGGCGACTTGATACATATCAGAGATAGCGAAACGAGCCCTGCCTAGACTACCGCACATCCCGCTTACCGACGGAGTGATCTCATGAGTCAGCTACTGCCCAGCCTTGTCGAGCTGGATCAACACGCGCAAGCCGAACCGGAATTCGCCGCCTGGCGTGGTGGTTATGGCCCGTTCGAGCACGCGCTGGAGACCCAGGCGGCGGTGTTCCGTCTGGCTCACCAGCTGGTACAGGCGGGGCATCAGCCGGATCTGGCGTGCGTTTACCGGTTGCTGCGGGCAGTCGATCGTGTCGCCAGTGCGGGCCTCTGGCTGGTGGTCCACATGACCTATGCGCAGCAGGTCCGGCTGGACGGCACAGCGCTGAGTGCCGACGACTTCAAGCGCCACCCCGAGGGGCATACCGGCGGTGCTCTGAACATGGTGCCGGCCTACGCCGGCTACCTGGCGCTCAACGCGTTGACCGGTCGCACCCGTGCCTGGCTGATGGGGCAGGGCCACTGCGTGGCCGCTGTCGACGCACTCAACCTGCTGACCGGTAATCTGCACCCGGAGCAGGCCCAGGCCTATGGTGACGGCGAAAAGGGCATGAACCGCTTGCTGCAGGACTTCTATGGCTACCGTCAGGCGGCCGACGGCAGTCCGCTGGCGCCGCTGGGCAGTCATGTCAATCCGCATACCGCCGGTGGCATCGCCGAAGGCGGCTATCTCGGTTTCGCCGAGCTGCAGTACGCGCATATGCCGCTGCCGGGCGAGACGCTGGTGGCCTTTCTCTCCGACGGCGCGGCGGAGGAGCAGCGGGGCAGTGACTGGATTCCGCGCTGGTGGCGCGCCGAGGATTGCGGTGTGGCGCTGCCGGTAATGATCGCCAATGGACGACGTATCGAGCAGCGTACGGCGCTGGGCACCGCGCAGGGGCTCGAGGATTTCCGCCAGCACCTGAGCCAGTGCGGGTTCGATCCGATGCCCTTCGATGGCCGTGATCCGGCTGCGTTCGTCGCGACCTTGTGGGAAATGGAGCTGCGTTTGCAGCGGCGCGTGGAGGAAAAGGCGCGCGGCATCCTCGGTTATCCGCTGCCGATGCCCTACGGCATTGCCGAGACGGTCAAGGGCTTCGGCTTCTATGCGGCCGGCAGCAATGCGGCGCACAACCTGCCGCTGCCAGGCAATCCGCGTCTTGATGAGGACTCACGTGACCTGTTCAATGAGTACGCGGCGCGCCTGTTCGTACCGCAGCAGGAGCTGGATGACTCCCTTGAGCTGTTTGTACGCAGCCGCCAGGGTCGGCTGCTCGAGCGCGACAACCCATTGGCCACGCGCCGCCCGCCCGCACCAACCATTCCGAAGCTGCACTACCGCGACGATGCCTGCTCGCCGATGAGCGCAGTCGATCGTTTCTTCGTCGAACTGACCGAGGCCAACCCAGCGCTGCGGCCCAGGGTGGGCAACCCGGACGAACTGGCGAGCAACCGCCTCGGCGGCGTGCTCAAGGCGCTCAAACATCGCGTGATCGAGCCGGAAAGTGAACTCGAGGCAGTGGATGGCGCCATCATCACGGCGCTCAACGAGGAGGCTGTGGTGTCCGCCTGCCTGGCCAACCAGGGCGGGCTGAACCTGGTTGCCAGCTACGAGGCATTCTGCGTGAAGATGCTTGGCGTGGTGCGTCAGAGCATCGTCTTTTCCCGCCAGCAGAAGGAGATCGGCAGGCCGGCCGGCTGGCTCGGCTGGCCGCTGATCGCAACATCGCACACCTGGGAGAACGGCAAGAACCAGCAGTCCCATCAGGACACCACGTTCTGCGAGGCACTGCTTGGCGAAATGAGCGACATGGTCCGGGTGCTGTTCCCGGCGGACCACAACAGCGCCCTGGCCCTGCTGCCATCGATCTACCAGGCGCGGGGTGAGCTCGCCTGCATGGTCGTGCCCAAGCGGGAGCGACCATGCTATTTCGATCGGGCCCAGGCCGAGCAGTTGGCGCGTGACGGCGCCATCGTGGTCGAGCAGCAGGCGGGTAGCGAGCCGTTGCTGCTGATCGCCAACGGCAGCTATCAGCTGGGCGAGATGCTTCGTGCCGCCCAGCGGCTCAAGGAGGCCGAGTGTGCCTATCGGCTGGTCTACCTGCAGGAACCGGGACGTTTTCGGGGGCCGCGGGACCACTGGGAGGTCGAGGCGCGGGCCAGCGATGGCGTGGCGGAACGGCTATTCCCGGACGCCATGGAAATGCGCGTGCTGCTGACACACATGCGTCCGGAAGTGGCGCGCGGACACCTCTGGCCGATCCTGCCGGATGCACGTAAATGCTCGGCGCTGGGTTACCGCAACCGTGGCGGTACGCTGGACGAGTCCGGTATGCAGTTCGCCAATCGCGCCAGCTGGGCCAACGTTCTGGCGGCCTGCGCGCGCTTGCGCAACGTGCCGCGTACGGCGTTGCTCACCCGTGAAGAGGCCGCAGCCGTGGCTGGCAAGGGTGATCCGGAAATACTGCGCGGGCAGTGAGCGAAGCGCCGGAGGCGCAGCTGGCGGGAGTGCGGTGTGCAACCGCGCCCGCCGCTCAGGACGGTTACTGGCCGCAGTCCGTGGCGGTATAGCGTTCGCTGGTGATTGGCCTGTTGCTCTGATATTCGCTGAAGTCGTAGCGCAACACTGCGCCCTGGCTCATCAATTTGCGCAACCCTTCATTCCCGCAGACGCTGACGGCCAGCTGGCTACGTACGTCGGCGGGATTGTCGCGCATCTGCGCGGCGTGTCGTGGCTGGACGCTGAGATGGTTGACCAGCACGTTGTTTTCCACGGTATACCCTTGGTCAAGGATGTCTGCATTGATGGCGCGCGGCGTGCCGACGCTGCTTTCACGGGCGACCTGGTCGAGCAACTGGCTGAGCTGCTGTTCTTGCAGCGAGGCGGCATGAGCAACGGGCAGGGCAAGGCTCAGGGCGAGCAGGGTGGTCAGGCGATGCATGGCGGTCTCCTTATGACTGCGCTAGTTCGACCGGCAGGCCGGCGCGCGGTTCATTTGCCGGGCCTTCGCAGTCCGCCTGTGCGCGCTGGTAGACTGCCCGGCTTCGTTGTCATGCCCGAGTCGATCCATGCCGCATGCTGTAGCCCGTCTGCGCGATGAGCGCCTGGCGAAAAGCCTCAAACCGTTCGTCGCTCGTGGCTCGCGAGCGCCGCGTTGCACCCGCTGCCGCGTGCCCCACAGCCACTGCCTGTGCGCCTGGCTACCGCGAATCGAAAGCGAGTGCGGCGTCTGTCTGTTGATGCATGACATCGAGCCGCTGAAGCCGAGCAATACGGGATGGCTGATTGCCGATGTCGTGCCCGATACCTTCGCGTTTACCTGGCAGCGCACCGACGTCGACCCGCGCCTGCTCGCGCTGTTGGCCGATCCACAGTGGCAGCCTCTGGTGGTATTCCCCGGCGAATACGCGCAGCCGGCGCGCCTGGTCGAGCGGGTCGAGCGGGTATCCGGCAGGCGACCGCTGTTCATACTGCTCGACGCAACCTGGACCGAGGCACGCAAGATGTTTCGCAAGAGCCCCTATCTGGATGGCCTGCCGGTGCTGAGCCTGCAGCCCGAGGCGCTTTCTCGCTATCGGCTGCGCCGCTCGACCCGCAGCGACCACCTGTGCACAGCCGAAGTGGCCGCGCTATGCCTGGAACTGGCTGGCGATGCGCAGGCGGCCAATACCCTGGATGCCTGGCTCGACGTCTTCACCGAGCACTACTTGGGAGCCAAGTACCACCGTGCGCCGGATCGGCAGAACGCCGCACATCTCGCCCTGGCGCAACCGTCATCGTGAAGATGACGGCGCCTGTGTGAGCGGTTCGGGTTTGCGTGGCCATAGCTGCGCCGCCAGCATGCCGACGAACATCAGCACGCAGCCCAGGTAGCCGCGCAGCGTCAGGCTTTCATCGAGGAACAGTGCGCCGGCGATGGCTGCGAACACCGCTTCCAGCGACAGGATGATCGCCGCATGGCTGGCAATCGCATGCTTCTGTGCCACCACCTGCAGGGTGTAACCGACGGTTACCGCGAACAACCCGCCGTAAATGAGGGCGGGGCCCGCGAGCCAGATGCTGGCCGGGTCGATTTCTTCGAAGACGATTGCCAGCAGCAGGCTCACGACGGCGCAGGTGGCGAACTGCAGGAAGGCCAGGCGAATGGCGTCATGTCGGCTGACGAAGAAACTCACCAGCAGCACGTGTACGCCCCAGACGAAGGCGCCGACCAGCTGGATCCAGTCGCCGGAGGCCACGGTGAAGTCTTCGCCAATGCTCAGCAGCGCCATGCCGGCCACCGCGAGCAAAGCGCCGAGCCAGGTTCCGAGGCCGGTCCTGTGACCGATGATCAGGCCCAGCAGCGGCACGATGATCACGTAAAGCCCGGTGATGAAGCCGGAGTTGGTCACGCTGGTAAACAGCAGGCCCACCTGCTGCAGGTTGATCCCCAACGTCAGCGCCAGGCCCATGCTCAGGCCGCCCAGCAGCAGGCCTCGCTGAAGGAAGGGCTCATGGCGGGCGGCGGTCCTTCCTCGATACAACACCAGCGGCAGCAGGGCCAGGGCACCGAGGGCGAAGCGCAGGCCGGTGAATAGGAATGGTCCGATGTTGTCCATGCCGATGCGCTGCGCAACGAAGGCAGTGCCCCAGATCATGGCGGTGATCAGCATCAGGATGTCGGCGCGGAGGGCTTGGCTACGCATGTTTCGGCTCGTTCGGCAAAAACCGCAGACTTTGCTACAAAGCGTCGCGCTTGACCACTTATTCATGGGTGGGCATGCTTGCGCCGCTTGATTTGTCGTGATGGCCGGCCGATATTCGGATCTGCTCATCCAGAACATTCACATCGGACCGTCCCCGGGGCGATTTCTCGGGTTTTTTGCCGTCATCTTGTCGGCATCGGCTGTTCAAGCCGATGAAAAGCGCCAATAAAAACTACAGGTCTGCCAATGGCTGCTTACGAAATAATCATCGCCGATGATCACCCGCTGTTTCGCAGTGCGCTTCAGCAGGCTCTCACCATGGGGCTGGGGGAAAACGTGCGTCTGGTGGAGGCGGCCAGTATCGCCGAGCTGGAAGGCTTTCTGAATCAGGGGGCCGACTGGGATCTGGTACTGCTGGATCTGAACATGCCGGGTGCTTACGGCTTTTCCGGATTGGTTCTGCTGCGGGGGCAATACCCGCATCTGCCGGTCGTCATGATTTCGGCACAGGAAGATGCAGCGGTCGTGGCGCGCTCACGCGAGTTCGGGGCAAGCGGCTTCATTCCCAAGTCCAGCTCGCTGGAAACCATTCAGGAAGCGGTACGGGCCGTGCTGGACGGCGATGTATGGTGGCCGAGCAACATTCAGGACGTAGCCAACGTCAGCGACGAAGCCAAGGCTGCCAGCGCCGGGTTGGCCAGCCTGACGCCACAGCAGTTTCGCGTACTGACCATGGTCTGCGATGGCCTGCTGAACAAGCAGATCGCCTATGAGCTGAGTGTGTCCGAGGCGACCATCAAGGCGCATGTCACTGCCATCTTCCGCAAGCTCGGCGTGCGCACGCGTACCCAGGCGGCATTGCTGCTGCAGCAGATGGGCTCCATACCGACCAGTTGACGGTGGCAGGCATCAGGCTTGCCAGTCAGGCGATCGGGGGCAGCTGAATTTCGTCGCTGCGACGAACGCCCGAAGTCAGCGCCCGGCACTGCGCGATGAATTCGAGCATGGCGGCCGTCTGGTACTTGTGTGAATGCCAGATGAAATAGAACTGCCGGCGCAGGTCCAGCTCCGGCGTGGCGATCGGCACCAGGCTGCCGCGACGAAACGCATCGCGCAGCGCAAGCCTTGAAATGCAGCCGATCCCCAGTCCCGATTCAACGGCGCGCTTGATCGCCTCGGTGTGCTCGAGCTCCAGCCGCACATTCAGCTTGCCGGGTCGGTGGCGCACGGCCTGTTCGAACGTCATGCGGGTGCCTGAGCCCTGTTCACGCAGAATCCACGCCTCGGCGGACAGCTCCTCCAGATCTACGACGTCGCGCGTTGCCAGCGGATGCTGGGGCGCGCAGAACACCACCAGCTCGTCTTCGATCCACGGCTGGACCTCCAGGTCCGGATGCTGGCAATCGCCTTCGATCAAACCCAGATCAAGTTCATGCTGCGCAATCTGATGCACGATGTGCGCGGTGTTCTGAACGTGCAGTTTTACCCGGCATTCCGGGTGCCGCTGCATGAAACTGCCGATCAGCAGCGTGGCGAGGTAGTTGCCTATGGTCAGCGTCGCGCCAACCGCCAGCGAGCCGAATCCGCTCTTGCCGTTGAGCAGATCCTCGATGGCGCGGGCCTGATCGAGCAGGGCGACGGCTTGTGGCAGCAGTTGCTGTCCGAGTGCGTTCAGGCACAGGCGCTTGCCGGCTCGGTCGAACAGCTGACAGCCCGACTGGCGTTCGAACTCTGCCAGTGAGGTGCTGGTGGCCGACTGGGAAAGCGACAGGCTTTCCGCTGCGCGCGATACGCTTTCCTGGCGTGCAATGGCAGCGAATACCTCGATTTGGCGAAGCGTGAAATGCATATCTATATTACCGATAAGCCATATCTTTATTATCCAGTTAACGAATATATCAGCCGCCGCTACACTGGCGCCACGCAACTATGTCCGTCGCGACACCATGAGGAATTCGTAGCATGAGCAACCTGAACGTCGAGCGTGTTCTCAGTGTGCATCATTGGAACGACACGCTGTTCAGCTTCAAGACCACGCGCAATGCCGGGCTGCGCTTTGAGAACGGCCAGTTCGTGATGATCGGCCTCGAGGTCGAGGGACGGCCGCTGATGCGGGCGTACAGCATTGCCAGCCCGAATTACGAAGAGTATCTCGAGTTCTTCAGCATCAAGGTGCAGAACGGTCCTTTGACATCCCGCCTCCAGCACTTGAAGGAAGGCGATCAGATCATGATCAGCCGCAAGCCTACGGGAACGCTGGTGCTTGGCGATCTGCTGCCGGGCAAGCATCTCTACCTGCTCAGTACCGGCACCGGCCTGGCGCCGTTCATGAGTGTCATCCAGGACCCGGAAACCTACGAGCGTTTCGATAAGGTCGTGCTGGTTCACGGCGTGCGTTACGTCAACGAGGTGGCTTATCGTGAATTCATCACCGAGCATCTGCCGCAGAACGAATTCTTCGGCGAGGCGGTGAGAGAGAAACTGATCTACTACCCCACCGTGACTCGCGAGCCTTTCGAGAATCAGGGACGTCTGACCGACCTGATGCGAAGCGGCAAGTTGTTCAGCGATATCGGCCTGCCGCCGATCAATCCCGAAGATGACAGGGCGATGATCTGTGGAAGCCCCAGCATGCTGGATGAAACCAGCCAGGTGCTGGACGGTTTCGGGCTGAAGGTATCTGCACGGATGGGTGAACCGGGACACTACCTGATAGAGCGGGCCTTCGTCGAAAAATGAGCCCGGCCCGGTGGCTCGCCGAGTGCGAGCCACCAGGCGTCATACATAGGCCGCGCAACACTTCTTGAATTTCGCTCCGCTGCCACATGGGCATGGGTCATTGCGCCCCGCTTTCAGTGCAACTGTCGGGTCGATGAAGTACCAGCGCCCGCCGCATTGCACGAAGGCCGAACGCTCCTGATGCGCGTGTTCGCCAGCCTGATCGTGCCAGCGGGCAGTGAACGTCACCAGAGCATGCTCGGGTTGACCGCCCAGTACCGTGCTTTCTTGCACTTCCAAGCCTAGCCAGGTGCTGTCGAGACTCCAGCGGCGCATCGACTCCAGATCCAGCGCGGCCCTTTGCGCCGCGAGTGTCGTGGCTTGAAGGTATTCGATCAAACCCAGCACATAGGCGCTGTAGCGCGAGCGCATCAACAGTTCGGCGCTTGGCGCCGGGGTGCCGGCGTGATATCGGCCGCAACATTGCCCGAGGGGGTTGCCGCTGCCGCAAGGGCAGTTGGCGTCGAATGGTTGCTGCTCGCTCATTTCACCACCAGTATTTGCCGAACATTTCGGGATTCGCCCAGAACCTGGCGTTGAGCCAGTCCGGAACCTGCTTGTATTGGAGCAGGTCGTAGGTGAAGAGCGTCAAGGTCTGCCCGTCGCGCTCGAAGCGGGCGCTGACTTGCAGGGCCAGTGCGTAGAAGTCGGTCGTCTGCCAGTCGCACGCGTCGAGATCGACGAGCACGGCCATGCGGCTGGCGTTCAGATTGCGAACACTGCCTATGAGTTCCAGGCCGGCCCGCTTGGTCAGGTGCTCCAGGCAGTCGACGAACAGGGCCAGATCATAGCGCTGCATCGCCAGTTTTTCGGGTAGCGGCCCTGCCTCGGCGCGATCGAGTTGGCACTTCGAATGGCATTCGGCGTAGGCAGTCAGGGCCGGCTGGTCGCTGTGTCCGACATGCAGCAGCTGCAGGGGGGCATAGAGCTCGAGCATGGCTGCAAGCGCTTGCTGCGGTGTGTGGGTAGCGGGGGTGTCAGTCAATCGGAAATCCTCGTTGCAAAGGTAAAGACTAGCGCGGTGCCGTTTGTCGGCCTAGTCTGATAGGAGTCGGGGCCGTCCGAGGAATCGCGAGTGGCGGCTTGGGCTGAATGTTCATATTGGAGGTTTTGATCAATGAGTACTTTACGGACAGCAGTACCCGTTATTGTCATGACCACGTTCCTGGCGGGTTGCGCAGGCGTGCAGAAGCAGGACTGGCCGACATGTGCGGCCGTAGGTGGCGTGACCGGTGCTGCGCTTGGGGCCATCGAGAGCAGCTCCTATGCCGGTTGGGGTGCGCTGGTCGGTGGTGGCGTGGCGGCGGCTTATTGCTGGGCCAACGGCATGGAGGAGGAAACCGTCGCAGTCGTGGAAACGGTCGAGGCGATGCCCCAATCCGAGCCGGAACCAGAGCCCGAGGCGGCACCCGTGCGCGTCGAACTGGACGTCAAATTCGACTTTGACCGCGACGTGGTCAAGCAGAATAGCTACGGTGACATCCAGAACCTGGCTGATTTCATGAAGGAATACGGTCAGACCTCGACAGTGCTCGAAGGTCATACCGACTCGGTGGGTACCGATGCCTATAACCAGCGCCTTTCCGAGCGCCGCGCCAATGCGGTCCGTGAAGTGCTGGTCAATCAGTACGGCGTCGAAGGTAGCCGCGTGAACGCGGTTGGCTACGGCGAGTCCCGCCCGGTTGCCGACAACGATACCGAGGAAGGGCGGGCGATAAACCGCCGTGTAGAGGCCGAGGTCGAAGCTCAGCCCTGAGTCCGGCGAGGCTGTGAACTGCCAGCCGGGCCTTGTGCCCGGCTTTCCTGTCTGCAGGTTCAGAACAGTGGGCGGGCGCTGGCCAGCGCAATGACCAGCAGGCCCAATGCCAGATTGATGCCCACCAGCCGGCGAATCTGTCCGAGCACCGTACCACCGTCCGGCCACTGCCCGGCTGCGACGGCGCGTTTGAGAGCCGGCAACTGCAGCAACTGGATACGCAGGAACAGCGCCAGCATCACCAGATACAGACCCGCCATGATGTGAACGTAGCGCGGCGCGCTTTCCAACTGACCGAAACGCATTTGCCACATGCCGATGCCGCTCATCGGTAATACCAGCACCGCCACCCAGACCCAGACGAAAAAGCGACGGAATACATCGCTCCACAACTTCAGCCGTTCCGGTGGCTGAAGTATCGCCACGGCCGCAGGACGCAGGATCATCCAGGCGAAGAACATACCGCCGACCCAGACCGTTGCGGCGAGTACATGCAATGCATAGAGCAGGGCGAATGGCGTCATGGGCAAATCTCCGGTGGCGGTTGAGCGAACGCGCGCTATCATAGCCGCCCCATCGAAATACTGAAAATATATACAGCTCCGCGCCCATGCTCAGCACCGAACTCAAGTCCCAGATCCAGGGCGCCTATACCCGCTTTCTCGAAGCCAAGGGGCTCAAGGCCCGCTATGGCCAGCGCCTGATGATCGCCGAAGTGGCCAAGGTGCTCGGCACTATCAAGACCGACGATGAAGGGCGCCGCGAGAGCGAGCCTGCTGTGGTCGCGGTCGAGGCGGGTACCGGCACAGGCAAGACCGTCGCCTACAGCCTGGCCGCGATTCCTACCGCCAAGGCGGCAGGCAAGCGTCTGGTGATCGCCACCGCGACGGTGGCGCTGCAGGAGCAGATCGTACATAAGGACCTGCCGGACCTGATGCGCAACAGCGGGCTGAACTTCAGCTTCGCCCTGGCCAAGGGGCGCGGCCGCTACCTGTGCCTGTCCAAGCTCGACATGTTGCTGCAGGAAGGCCAGGCGCAGAGCGCCACCGCGCAACTGTTCGAGGAAGAGGGCTTTCGTATCGAGGTCGATGAGCGAAGCCAGAAGCTGTTTACCGGCATGATCGAAAAGCTGGCCGGCAATCGCTGGGACGGCGACCGCGACAGTTGGCCGGAGGAACTGGGAGACGCTGATTGGTCGCAGCTCACCACCGATCACAGCCAGTGCACTGGCCGGCATTGCCCCAACTTTCAGCAGTGCGCGTTCTATAAGGCGCGCGAAGGCATGACCAAGGTCGACGTGATCGTCACCAACCACGACATGGTCCTGGCTGACCTGGCCCTCGGTGGCGGCGCAGTGCTGCCCGATCCGCGTGACACTATCTACGTTTTCGACGAAGGCCATCACCTGCCGGACAAGGCCATTGGTCATTTCGCCCATTTCACCCGGCTGCGTTCCACTGCCGACTGGCTCGGGCAGGTGGAAAAGAACCTGACCAAGCTGCTCGCCCAGCATCCTCTGCCGGGCGAGCTGGGCAGGTTGGTCGAAGGCGTTCCCGAGCTGGCTCGTGATTTGCGTACGCAGCAGCAGTTCATGTTCAGCGCCTGTGAGCAACTGGCGGACTTCAAGGCCGGCGAAGACATGGAAGGCCGCGAACGGCCGCGTCATCGTTTCGTCGGCGGCGTGGTACCGGAGCATCTGGTCGAACTGGGCACCGAGCTGAAGAAAGGTTTCGCCAAGTTGACCGATCTGTTCAGTCGCATCGCCGAGCTGCTCAAGGAGGCGATGGACGGCGAGACCGGGGCCGGGGTCGCCAGCCATCAGGCCGAGGAGTGGTATCCGCTGTTCGGTAGCCTGCTGACTCGCTCGCAGGGAAATTGGGAGTTGTGGACCGCATTCACGGTCGAAGACCCGGAAGACAGCCCGCCAATGGCGCGTTGGCTGACCCTGGCCGAGGGTGGGGCGCTGTTCGATATCGAGGTCAACGCGAGTCCGATCCTTGCTGCGGAAACCCTGCGGCGCAACCTCTGGAATGTCGCCTTTGGCGCGCTGGTGACTTCTGCCACGCTGACGGCACTGAACAGCTTCGATCGCTACCGGATGCGTGCCGGTCTGCCCAGGGCGGCGGTCACTGCCGTGGTGCCGAGCCCTTTTCACCATGCCGATGCAGGCGTGCTCAGGGTTCCGGACCTGAAGGCCGATCCGCGCGATGCGGCGGCACACACGACAGCCATCGTCCGCGAGTTGCCGGCGTTGGTGGAGGGCGCGCGCGGGACGCTGGTGCTGTTTTCGTCGCGCCGGCAGATGCAGGATGTTTTCGACGGCCTGGAGCGTGACTGGCGCCGTCGGGTACTCATTCAGGGCAACCTGTCCAAGCAGGAGACCCTGAACAAGCACAAGGCGCGGGTTGACGATGGCGAGCCCAGCGTCCTCTTTGGGCTGGCCAGTTTCGCCGAGGGCGTCGATCTGCCCGGGGCATACTGCGAGCACGTGGTAATCGCCAAGATTCCATTCGCCGTGCCGGACGATCCGGTCGAGGCGGCGCTGGCGGAATGGATCGAGGCGCGTGGCGGAAATCCCTTCATGGAGATCGCGGTGCCGGATGCTTCTCTGCGACTGGTCCAGGCCTGTGGGCGGCTGCTGCGTACCGAAGCGGATCGAGGGACCATCACGCTGCTCGACCGGCGGGTGGTGACCCAGCGCTATGGCAAGGCAATCCTCAATGCGCTGCCACCGTTTCGCCGGGAGATCGGCTGACAGGCTGCAATAACTGGCTGCGATGAATATCCATCACCGCGGCGTCTGGCGGTTTCTTTTGCGTCGCTTCGATTGCAAGAATGGCGAGCATCGACTTCGAGAGGTGGCAGCGTGCAGGTTCAAGGGTATTTCGATCTTCGCTTCGAGGCCGTACGTGATGCGTTCGGCGCGCTGTTCGACGGCGGCCAGCAGCGCGGCGCCGCGCTTTGCGTGCAGGTCGGTGGTGAGACGGTCGTCGATCTCTGGGCGGGTGTAGCGGACAATCAGGCCGAGCAGGCATGGCACAGCGACACGCTGGTCAATCTGTTTTCCTGTACCAAGACGTTCACGGCCGTAGCGGCGCTGCAGATGGTCGAGCAGGGGATGCTGGAGCTGGACGAGCCAGTGGCGCGCATATGGCCGGAATTCGCCGCTAACGGCAAGGCGGCGATTACCTTGCGCCAGCTACTCAGTCATCGCGCTGGACTGCCCGCGATTCGTCAGCCGTTGCCTGCCGATGCTCTGTACGACTGGACGAGCATGACCGCTGCGCTCGCGGCCGAGCAGCCCTGGTGGACGCCTGGCACCGACCAGGGCTATGCCGCGATGACCTACGGCTGGCTGGTTGGCGAGCTGCTTCGCCGCCTCGATGACTGCGGGCCTGGCGAGTCGATCGTTCACCGCACGGCGGTGCCGCTCGGGCTGGATTTTCATGTCGGTCTGGATGATTCCGATGCCCATCGAGTCGCTTACCTCACCCGCACCAAGAACGACTTCGGTGACGCTGCCGCGCAACGTCTGTTCAAGGCGTTGATGAGCGCGCCGGATTCGGTAAGTGCCCGGGCTTTCAGTAATCCGCCATCCATCATGAGCAGCGGTAACAAACCCGAATGGCGTCGTATGGCGCAGCCGGCAGCCAATGGTCATGGCAATGCTCGCTCGTTGGCGGGTTTCTATACGGGGCTGTTGCAAGGCAAGCTGTTGGATGAGGCGCTGCTGAGCGAAATGACTCGCGAACAGAGCGCCGGCGAGGATCGGACCCTGCTGACGCGGACTCGCTTCGGATTAGGCTGCTGGCTCGATCAGCCCGACCTCGAAAACGCCACCTTCGGCATGGGCCCGCGGACATTCGGCCACCCGGGCGCGGGTGGCTGTATCGGCTTTGCCGACCCGGACCGCGAGCTGGCATTCGGGTTCGTGACCAATACACTTGGACCCTATGTGCTGATGGATCCGCGCGCCCAGGCATTGGCCCGCAGCGTAGCGGCATGCCTGGCTTGAACCACTCGTCACTTCCGGGCGCGCAGGCTTTTCAAAAGAAAGGCTTGCGTCCACAATTTCAACTCGAACTTCACTAGTGGCCTGCCCTGGTTGATTCAGTTGGTCAATTTCGGCGCCTGAGGTCCCGATACGGCGTTGCCGCTCCTCGCCATAGCCCCGCTATGAGTCGTTGCGGCACCTTGTATCCGGCCTCATGCATCCGAACTTGAGTCAACCAACCGCACTCCACTACTGGCCTCGCATCGTCTGTTCGCATCCTATCTGAACGCTTTTGGTTGACGGAACCTAGCTCATGAACCTGTTGAAGAGCGCCTCCCTTATTCTCTGCCTGATCGTGGCTGCCGGCTGCAGCTCGAAGAGTGAAAAGCCGATCGAGACTGCCCCCCCGGTTGCGCCGAAGATCGATTCGGCCTGGCTCGATGAGTACGAGCCGCGATTGCGCGAAGCGCTTGCAGAGACTCGATTCGAGGTCGAGCGCCGCGATAGCGTGCTGGTGGTGACGGCGCCGGTCGACTCCTCGTTCAATCCGGATCGTCCCGGGATGCTGTTACCGGTCACCCTCGGGCCAATCACGCGCGTGGCGAAGCTGGTCGAAACGGACGGCAAGACGGCCGTGGTGGTACTGGGTCATGCCGACAGCACCGGTTCCGACGACATCAATCGCAGCATCAGTCGTGAGCGTGCCGGTGCGGTGGCAGCGATCTTCCGCCTGAGTGGACTCAAGCATGACCGCCTGCGTATTCGCGGCCTGGGTTCCGACATGCCGCGCGCTGCCAACGACAGCAAGGAAGGCCGGGCGCTGAATCGTCGCGTGGAGATGGTGCTGGCGCCGCAGACCACGATGCTGGCGCTCATCGCTCAGTACGAAAGGCCTGCGCAACCTGCCACCCAGGTTGCGCAGGCCGGAGTTGCGAAATAGCAGTCTCTCCGGTCGGCGTACAGAATAGGCCCGCATGCGGGCCTGTTTTCGTTTGTCAGGGTTGCCTTGAATCAAGCGCGTTGAGTTTGAGCGCGGATAAGCTGGCGAGCGCAGGCTGCCATGCTGGTCGTCCGGCTGCGAGCCGCCTGATACGCTGCAGCCTGCCAATTCGATGACAAGGAGCCACGCAATGATTCAGACCCTGGCGGATATGCGCCGCGACTACACCCGTGACGGCCTCAGCGAGGCCAATGCTCCCGCCGAGCCCTTTGGTCTGTTCCGGCAATGGTTCGACGAGGCGGTGAAAACCGAGCAGGCGCCTGTAGAGCCCAACGCCATGTCTCTGGCTACCGTGGATGCCGAAGGTCGGCCGCATTGCCGAATCCTCCTGCTCAAGGCGCTGGACGAGCGTGGCTTCACCTTCTTCACCAACTACGACAGCGCCAAGGGGCAGCAGCTGCAACGGACGCCTCATGCCGCCATGACGTTCTTCTGGCCCACGCTCGAGCGCCAGGTACGTATCGAAGGTCGGGTGGAGAAGGTGACGACAGACGAGTCGGATGCGTATTTCCAGGTGCGCCCACTGGGTAGCCGGCTCGGCGCCTGGGCGTCACCACAGAGTCAGGTGATCCGTGATCGTGCCCAGTTGGAGCGCTTGCTGGCCGAGACCGAGCAACGCTTTCTCGATACGGCACCGCACTGCCCGCCGCACTGGGGTGGCTATCGCCTGCTGCCCGAGCGAATCGAGTTCTGGCAAGGGCGCGCGAGCCGGTTGCATGATCGGCTCGACTACCGCCTTGTCGCCAACAGCTGGCAGCGCGAACGCCTGGCACCTTGAGTCCCGTTGTTGTGTGCGCTTGGCCTGGCCGGATTATCGGTCAGGCGTCTGGATAGCGCTGTGCCTGCTGCTCCAGCCAGCTTTGCAGATCCCGCCGTCTGATGTTCTGGGCTTTCGCCTCGGCGAGTCGCTGAAGCATCCAATTGCGCTTGTCGGGGTTGCTTCCCGCAATTGATAGCGCGAGGTCACGGTCTGCCCAGCGGCGAAAGCGTACGATCAACCAGCCATGAAACGCCAGGCCGGCCACGGTAGTGATGGCTATGATGAAGTAATCCATGGGTGGTCTCGCTGGAAGGAACCCGTAAGCCAGGTTCGACTCGCATATGTATGCTTCGAAGGTGGTAAATGCTGAGTCACGACGATGAAGATGCCAAGTGCTTTTTCGTCGTCACCACCCGTTGCCTTTCGCCGGAACGAACAGCTGTCTGCAGGAGAAACTCAATGCACAAGTCCATTTTCGTTGCTTCCTTCACTGCCCTGGCGCTGGCCTTGGGGGGATGTGCGTCCAGCCTGACTGGCGATACCTATTCTCGTGACGAGGCGCGCGCCGTCCAGACCGTGCGCTACGGCACCATCGAATCGCTGCGGCCTGTAAAGATCGAAGGCACCAAGACGCCGATCGGCTCTGGCGCCGGGGCGATAGTCGGTGGGGTCGCCGGTAGCGGCGTCGGTGGCGGTCGCGGCAGCGCCGTCGCTGCGGTCATTGGTGCCGTCGCCGGCGGCATGCTCGGGGCGGCGGCCGAGGAGGGCGTCACCCGTACCCAGGGTGTCGAGATCACTGTGCGCGAAGACGACGGGAATGTTCGTGCCTACGTTCAGGCCGTCGAGCCCAACCAGGTATTTCGCGTTGGTCAACGCGTTCGCATCATGACAGTCAGCGGTACCAGTCGCGTGGCGCCCTGACGCTGCGGCCATCGTAGCGGGCTGACGCAAGGGCGCTGCCGTCCGTTTCCGAAAGGAGCGGAGGCAGCGCCTTTCGTTTTTCGTAATACATGAAATCATGACGCCGGCATCATCCGTATGGATAATCGAGCGCATATTTGTGTGCTGCATCAGGCAGTTGCTCGCCTTTCAAGGATAAGAATGCCTCCGAATCGGCGGCTTAAGGGGTCTCGTTCATGGCGCTTGCGCTGATCATCGCTTTGCCATTTCTGGGCATCGGTCTGCCTCTGTTGCTGGAGCGCTTCGGTCGCTCCGCCTGTGCCTTCGGCGCAGGCATCGCGCCTCTGACAGCGCTGGTCTTGCTGCTTTCCAGGCGTGCCGATGTCTTTGCCGGGCAAACGGAGATCGTCCATTACAGCTGGTTGCCAGAGCTCGGCCTGAACCTCAGCCTGCGCCTTGACGGTCTGGGTTTCCTGTTCGCGCTGCTGATTCTCGGCATCGGGCTGCTGGTTATCCTCTATGCGCGCTACTACCTGTCGAAGAAGGACCCCATGGGGCGCTTCTACGGGTTTTTCCTGCTTTTCATGGGCGCCATGCTCGGCGTCGTGCTATCCGAGAACCTGCTGCTGATGCTGATGTTCTGGGAGCTGACCAGCCTGTCGTCGTTCCTGCTGATCGGTTACTGGAGTCACCGGGCCGATGCCCGCCAGGGTGCGCGCATGGCCCTGGCGGTCACCGGCGGTGGCGGCCTGGCGCTGCTCGCCGGAATCCTGCTGATCGGCCATATTGTCGGTAGCTTCGAGTTGACCACGGTCTTGGCCTCGGGCGACCTGATTCGCGGTCACTGGCTGTATCCGCTGACCTTGATTCTGGTGCTGCTGGGCGTATTCACCAAGTCGGCGCAGTTTCCTTTCCATTTCTGGCTGCCGCAGGCCATGGCTGCGCCTACTCCGGTATCCGCTTTCCTGCATTCGGCCACCATGGTGAAGGCCGGCGTCTTTTTGCTCGCCCGGCTCTATCCGGCGCTGGCGGAATCGGAATGGTGGTTCTATCTGGTCAGCATTACCGGGCTGGCCACATTGCTGATAGGCGCCGTGATGGCTCTCTTTCAGCACGACCTCAAGGGGCTGCTGGCCTACTCGACCATCAGTCATCTGGGGCTGATCACCTTGCTCTTTGGCCTCGATTCGCGCCTGGCAGCGGTGGCGGCGATCTTCCACATCATCAACCACGCGACGTTCAAGGCCTCGCTGTTCATGGCTGCCGGGATCATCGACCACGAAACCGGGACCCGCGATATGCGGCGTATCAACGGTATGTGGAAGTACATGCCGCACACCGCCGCGCTGGCCATGGTGGCGTCACTGGCCATGGCGGGCGTGCCGCTGCTCAACGGCTTCCTGAGTAAGGAGATGTTTTTCGCCGAGACGCTCGATCAGCACCTGCTTGGCAGTTTCTATTGGACCATCCCGGCGGGAGCGACGCTCGCCAGCGCCTTTTCGGTGGCCTATTCGTTGCGCTTCGTGCATGACGTGTTCTTCAATGGCGAGCCCATCGATCTACCGAAATACCCGCCCCACGAGCCTGCGCGCTACATGAAGATTCCGGTGGAGATCCTGGTGCTGCTCTGTCTGCTGGTTGGCATGCTGCCGGCGTTCACGGTCGGTCCGCTGCTGGCCGCTGCGGTTTCGGGAACGCTCAATGGCAATGTGCCGGAGTACAGCCTGTCGGTCTGGCATGGTTTCAATCTGCCTCTGGCCATGAGCATTGCAGCGCTGATTGGGGGCATCCTCATCTACTCGCTGCGCAAATGGGCGTTCCGCTGGTACGAGGGCTTGCCCTCGGTCAATTCGCTCGAAGTGTTCGAGCGTGTGATGGCCGGACTGACGCTTGGCGCTCGTCATCTCACTTGCTTGCTGGATAACGGCTCGCTGCAGCGCTATATCGCCCTCATGCTGGCCAGTACGCTGGTGCTGGTGGTATTCGCCCTGACTCCTCTGGCCGCGTTGCACGGACCGGTTGCGCTGACCCCGCTCGACGGTATCACCGTACTTGGCATGGCCATCCTGGCGCTCACCTCGCTGCTCACCGTACTGTTCCATCGGCGGCGTCTGGTGGCGCTGATGGTGCTCAGCGTCGTCGGTCTCATGGTGGCGCTGGCCTTTGCCCGCTATTCGGCTCCGGACCTCGCGTTGACCCAGTTGTCGGTCGAGGTCGTGACCATCATTCTGCTGATTCTCGCGCTGTTCTTCATGCCAGACCGCACGCCCGCCGAGTCGAGCAGCTTGCGTGCCTTCCGCGACTTCGTGCTGGCCAGCGCTTGCGGCACCATGATTGCGCTGCTCGCCTACGCGGTGCTTACGCGGCCCTACGACAGCATCGCCTCGTTTTTCCTGGAAAACAGCGTGTCCGGCGGGGGTGGTACCAACGTGGTCAACGTGATCCTGGTCGACTTCCGCGGGTTCGATACGCTGGGTGAGATCGCCGTGCTGGCGATCGCCGGCGTCGGCATCTTCGGCTTGCTCAACGGTCTGCGCCTGCCCCATCCGATTCGCGATTACGGCGGCCGGCTCTGGTCCGAGGACAAGCATCCCATGGTGCTGGATACCCTGGCTCGGGCATTGCTGCCGATGGCGCTGTTGATCTCGGCTTTCATCTTCCTGCGCGGGCACAATCTGCCGGGCGGCGGATTCATCGCTGGCCTGATTACTGCCGTGGCGCTGATTCTGCAGTACATCTCCCACGGCGTCAGCTGGGCTCAGGCACGGCAGCCGATCAGTTATCACACGCTTTGCGGGGCGGGTCTGATCATTGCCGGTCTGACCGGGCTCGGTAGCCTGGTCTTCGGTCATTCGTTCCTTACTTCGGCGTTCGGCCATTTCCATTTGCCAGTGATCGGTGAGTTCGAACTGGCTACTGCGATGCTGTTCGACCTGGGGGTTTATCTAGTGGTAGTGGGTGCGACGTTGCTGATCCTTTCCAATATCGGCCAGGTAAGCCAGAGCGACTCGAACAGGGAGGTGCTGTAATGGAGGCATTGTTCGCAATCACGCTAGGGATCATGACCGCAAGTGGCGTGTATCTGCTTCTGCGCGCACGTATCTTTCCGGTGGTGATGGGGCTCACGCTGATCTCCTACGCGGTCAACCTGTTCATCTTTTCCATGGGGCGGCTGGCCACGGGAGTGCCCGCGGTGATCGGGAAGAGCGCCGAGTATGGGGATCCCCTGCCTCAGGCGCTGGTTCTCACTGCCATCGTCATCGGCTTCGCTATGACCGCCTTCGTGGTGGTCCTGGCCCTGCGCAGTATCGGTGAGCTGCGTACCGACCACGTGGACGGCCAGGAGCCGAGCAAATGAATCATGCGTTGATCCTGCCGCTGCTGGTGCCGCTGTTCACGGGGGCGCTGTTGCTCTCAGTCCGTTCCATGGGGCGGACGATGAGGCGCAGTCTGTCGCTGCTCGCGACCTGGTCGCTTGTGCCGCTCGCTATCTGGCTGCTGGTGCTGGCTGATGACGGACAGTTGCGCATCTACGCGCTAGGTGGCTGGGAACCTCCATTCGGCATTGTGCTGATGCTGGACCGACTGAGCGCGCTCATGCTGCTGGTGACCGCGGTGCTTGCCGGTTTTGCCGCACTGTATGCATGTCGCGGGGACGACGAGCGAGGGCCGAACTTCCACGCGCTCTATCAGTTCCAGTTGCTGGGAATAAACGGTGCGTTCCTGACTGGCGATCTGTTCAATCTGTTCGTTTTCTTCGAAATACTGCTGATCTCTTCGTATGCCCTGTTGCTGCACGGGCACGGCCAGCGCCGGGTGCGTTCCGGCATGCACTATGTGGTGCTCAATCTGCTCGGTTCTTCGTTGTTTCTGATTGGCGTGAGCATGCTCTACGGACTGCTCGGCACGCTGAACATGGCGGACATGGCGGTGCGTGTGAGTGGCGCCGACCCTGCGGACGCGCCCTTGCTGGCAGCGGCGGGCTATCTGCTGCTGGTGGTGTTCGCGCTGAAGGGGGCGATCCTGCCGCTGTATTTCTGGTTGCCGCGAGCCTATGCGTCAGCGACCGCTCCGGTCGCCGCGCTTTTCGCGATCATGACCAAGGTCGGGCTTTACGCCATCATCCGGGTGTTCACGCTCATCTTTGGCAGCGAGGCGGGTGAGCTGAACCACATGGTGGATGCCTGGCTCTGGCCGCTGGCCTTGCTGACGCTTGGCGCAGCCGTCGTTGGCGCGCTCGCTGCGAGCAATCTGCAGGTGCTGCTTGCCTATCTGGTGGTCGTGTCGGTGGGAACGCTGCTCGCCGGGGTAGCCCTGGGGAGCGAGGAGGGCCTCGCCGCCGCCCTGTATTACCTGGTGCATAGCACGCTGATTGCCGGCGCGCTGTTTCTGCTTGCCGATCTCATTGCCCGGCAGCGCGGTGAGCCGGGTACCGATCTGATTCCGGCACCCGCCCTGCGGCAGCCCCTGCTGCTCGGTACGCTGTTTTTTATCGGCGCGATTTCGGTCGCGGGTCTGCCGCCGTTCTCCGGTTTTCTCGGCAAGGTGATGTTGCTTCGAGCCATTGAGCCAGGCGCAGAGGCAATAGCGCTGTGGTCGGTCGTTCTGGTCGGAGGGCTGGGTATGTTGATTGCATTGAGTCGCGCCGGCAGCCTGGTGTTCTGGCGGGCAAGCGCAGAAGCGCAGGCAGGGGCGGCGGATCCGGTGCGTTTGCTGGCAACCGTGGGATTGCTGTTCGGTAGCCTGGCACTGGTCGCCGCTGCCGGCCCTCTGCAGGCCTTCATGCAGGCCACGGCTGCGCAGTTGCTGGACGTGCGGCCTTACCTGCAGATCGTCCAGGGAGGTGCGGCATGAGGGCTCGCTGGTTACCGAATCCTGCTCTAACCCTGTTGCTGGCGCTGCTCTGGCTGCTGCTCAACAATACCTTGAGTTTCGGCCATTTGCTGCTGGGGTTGTTTCTCGGCTGGGCGATACCCCTCCTGGCAGGAGGCTTTCTCATCGAAGTGCCGCGCGTGCGCAGGCCGATCAAGCTCTGCCTGTTCGCCCTGAAAGTGCTTTACGACATCGTCGTGGCCAATGTGCACGTTGCCAGGCTGGTGCTTGGACCAAGGGGCGATTTGCGACCGGCGTTCATCGAAATTCCCATGGCCATCGATAACGAATTTGCCCTGGCCACGCTGACGAGCATCATCTCGCTGACGCCTGGAACGGTTTCTGCCTGCCTGAGTCCGGATCGCAAGATGCTCATGGTGCATGCACTGGACGCGCCGGATATCGATGCGCTGATCGCCGAGGTCAAGCGCAACTATGAAGCACCGTTGCTGGAGATCTTCGAATGCTCGCCTATGTGATTCCGTTCTGCATGGCCGTGCTCGGCCTGGCAGCTGTGCTGAATGTCATTCGCCTGGTTCAGGGGCCGGATATGCCCGATCGGGTGCTCTCGCTCGATACGCTGTACATCAACGCGCTCGCGCTCATCGTCCTGTTCGGTATCTGGCTGGCTTCGGACCTGTTCTTCGAAGCTGCGCTGCTGATTGCCGTGATGGGATTCGTCAGTACCGTGGCAGTCGGCAAGCATCTGCTGCACGGCGACATCATTGATTGAGGAGGCGACATGCCATTCTGGATTGAAGTGCTGGTAAGCGTATTCCTCATCATCGGCAGCCTGTTCGCCCTGATCGGCGCCATCGGGCTGTACCGGCTGCCGGACTTCTACACACGTCTGCACGGGCCGACCAAGGCGACCACGCTCGGGGTCGGCGGCATCGTCATCGCCTCGATGATCTTCTTCAGTAGTCAGAATGACGGCCTGAGCCTGCACGAACTGCTGATCACGCTGTTTCTCTTCCTGACCGCGCCAGTCAGCGCGCACATGCTGGCCAAGGCTGCCATGCAGCAGAAGCTGCCGGCCGTCGAACAGACACGCGGCAAGCCCTGGGAGTGATGTGCCGCCCCCTGCCGCCAGCGGCAGGGGGCGCGTGGCCGTGGCCAGCCCTCAGATGACGATGCTGCTCGGGGATGGCTGCTGTTCGTTCTCCTGTTGCAGTTCCTTGACGAGTGCCTGTTGCAGGCGCAGACAGAACTGCGGGTCGGACAGTGGCTGATTGTCCGCATCGGTCACGAAGAACACGTCTTCCACGCGCTCGCCGAGTGTGGCGATCTTCGCGTTCTGCACCGACAGGTCGAAATCGAGGAACAGTTGGCCCACCCGCGCCAGCAGGCCGGGGCGATCCGGCGCGATGATCTCCAGAATGGTCTGGGGACGCTGGGTGTCGTTGTGGATCGTGACCTGCGGCGGAAAGGCGAAGTGCTTGAGCTGTCGCGGAACGCGCCGCTGGATGATCGTCAGGTAGTCATCCGGGTTGCGCAGGGCGGTAATCAGTCCGTTGCGAATCTCTTCGATCCGCTCGGGGTTGTTGCCGATCGGGCTGCCGTCGGCGTCCAGCACGATGTAGGTGTCCAGGGTGAACTGGCTGCTGGAGGTCAGAATGCGTGCGTCATGGATGTTCAGGTTGAGCTGGTCCATGGCGGCCACGGTCACGGCGAAGAAGTCGTGCTGGTCCGGCGCGTAGATGAATATCTGGGTGCCGCCTTCGAACTCGCGCTGAGTGGTTTCCTTGATCAGCACCAGTGGCCCGCCATCCTGCGGGTGTTCGATGATGGCATCGGTGTGCCAGGCAACGTCCGTGGCGGTGTGGCGCAGGAAGTAGTCGTCGCCCAGCTGTGCCCAGAGCTGCTCGGCGTCGTCCGGATCGGTGCCGTGGCGAACCAGATCGTCGAGCGCGGCGCGTTGGGTCTGGCGAATCTGTTCCTCGCGTCCCAGCGGATTTTCCAGGCCGCGCTTGAGGGCACGCTTGGTTTCCGTATAGAGCTGGCGTAGCAGGCTGGCGCGCCAGGAGTTCCATAGCGTGGGATTGGTGGCGTTGATGTCGGCCACGGTGAGGACGTAGAGATAGTCCAGGTGCGTCTCGTCACCCACCAACTGGGCGAAATCGTTGATCACCTGCGGATCCGACAAATCCTTGCGCTGGGCCGTGGTGGACATGACCAGATGGTTTTCCACCAGCCAGACCACCAGCCGGGTGTCCCAGGCCGGCAGCTTGTGACGGCTGCAGAACTGCTCGGCATCCACCGCACCCAGTTCGGAATGGTCACCGCCACGCCCCTTGGCGATGTCGTGGTAGAGCCCGGCGATATAGATCAGTTCCGGCTTGGGCAGGCGCTCGACCAGCTTGCTGGCCAGCGGGTATTTCTCGGCCACGCCCGGCTTGGTCAGCTTGCGCAGGTACTTGATGACATTGAGTGTGTGCGCATCGACGGTGTAGATATGGAACAGGTCGTGCTGCATCTGACCGACGATGTGGCCGAACTCCGGCAGGTAGCGGCCAAGAATACCGTAACGGTTCATGCGCCGCAGATTACGATGGATGCCTTCCTTGCATTTGAACAGTTCGATGAACAGGCTGGTATTGCGCAGGTCCTGGCGGAACGCGTCATCGATCAGGTAGCGGTGGTCGCGCAACAGGCGAATGGTATCGGAGCGTACGCCCTGGATGTCCGGATGCTGCGCGAGCAGCACGAAGGTTTCCAGAATGGAAAATGGGGTGCGCTTGAAGATCGTCGGGTTGGCGACCTCCAGATAGCCGTCGCGTACCTGGAATCGACTATTGAGCGGGACAATCGGGCCTGATTCGCCTTCCCAGAGGATCACCTCGGCGAAGTGCTGGCCAACCAGGTCGCCAAGTTCGGCGATGCTCATCACCACGCGGTAGTACTTCTGCATGAAGCGCTCGATGGCCAGCTTGGCGTCGCTGTCCTCATAGCCAAGCAGGGCGGCAAGGCTTCGCTGGTGGTCGAAGAGCAGACGGTCTTCGGCGCGTCCGGCGAGCATGTGCAGGCCGTAGCGGACTTTCCAGAGGAACTCCTGCGCGGCGGTCATCAGGCTGTGTTCGCCTTCGGTGAGGAAGCCCTGGTCGACCATGGCCTGCAGATTCAGCGTGCCGAACTCGCGTCGAGCGATCCAGAGAATGGTCTGGATATCGCGCAGGCCGCCAGGCGAGCCCTTCACGTTGGGCTCCAGGTTGTACTCGGTATTGTTGTACTTGGCGTGACGCGCGCGCTGCTCGTTACGCTTGGCCAGGAAGAATTCCTTGCTCGGCCACATCCGTTGCGGGCTGGTGACCTGGAGCATGGCCTGACGCAGGCGTTCGGGGCCTGCGATCGTGCGACTTTCCATCAGGTTGGTGATGACGGTCAGGTCGGCACGTGCTTCCTCGGCGCATTCGGCAACGGAGCGTACGGCCTGTCCGACTTCCAGCCCGATATCCCATAGCAGGGTGAGGAAGCCTTCGATGGCGTCGCGGAAAATCTCCTGATCGTTGTCATCGAGCAGAATCAGCAGGTCGATGTCGGAATAGGGGTGCAGCTCGCCCCTGCCGTAGCCGCCAACGGCGACCAGTGCGATGTCGGCGTCTTTATTCCAGTCGAAACGGTTCCATGCCGAGCACAGTATCTGGTCCACGAACCAGGCTCGATCCTGAATCAGGCGGCGGATGTCGCGGCCGGCCTTGAATCGTTCATCCAGAACCTGGCGGGCCTGGCGTATCGCCTTCTTGTATGCGGCGATGGGGCTGGCCTTGAGTGCCAGCTCCGCCTGAAACTGGCTGCGATCAAACAGCTCCGGATCGACCTGGGGCATGCGAACGTCCTCCCGTGGGGGCTGCGACTGGGGAATCAGGCGGAGGTGCGGGCGATGCTGTCGTCGCTGCGCAAGGTGAATATCTCGTAGCCGTCGGCGGTGACCAGAATGGTGTGCTCCCACTGGGCCGACAGCTTGCGGTCCTTGGTGATTGCCGTCCAGCCATCGCCGAGCAGGCGCGTTTCAGCGCGGCCCTGGTTGATCATCGGCTCGATGGTGAACGTCATGCCTTCCTTGAGTTCCAGGCCGGTGCCGGCTCGGCCGTAGTGCAGTACCTGCGGCTCCTCGTGGAAGACCTTGCCGATCCCGTGGCCGCAGTACTCGCGCACCACCGAGAAGCCATTCTTCTCCGCATGCTTCTGGATCACCTCGCCGATATCACCGAGACGAGCGCCGGGTCGAACCAGTTCGATGCCTTTATATAGGCATTCCTGGGTGATCTGGCAGAGTCGCTCGGCCCACTCCGGTACCTTGCCGACCATGAACATCTTGCTGGTATCGCCGTGGTAGCCGTCCTTGATGACGGTGATGTCGATGTTGACGATATCCCCGTCCTTCAGCGGCTTGTCATTCGGAATGCCGTGGCAGACGACATGGTTGACCGAGGTGCAGATCGACTTGGGGAAGCCCTTGTAGTTGAGCGGAGCCGGGATAGCCTGCTGCACATTGACGATATGGTCGTGACAGAGGCGGTCGAGCTCCTCGGTGGTGACGCCCGGCTTGACGTGCTCGCCGATCATCTCGAGTACTTCGGCGGCCAGGCGTCCGGCGATGCGCATCTTCTCGATATCTTCGGGCGTCTTGATGGTGACAGTCATGCAAACCTCTTTGGATGCGCCCGCAGGCGAAGGCGAGTATCTAATAAATCGGCGATGATAAACCAAAGCGCCTGCGGACTGCAGGCCGGCACTCGCTCGAACCGTCGGGCGTGCAGTCGTTGCTGCTCGAAGCAGTAGCCTCGCGGCAGGCTTTGTGCTATAAAACGCGCCGCTCGACGGGGAGACCCCGTTGCGCTTAACCCCACACACGTGTCGACACGGTATCCTGGGTGCTCGCAAGAGTTGGATATCGGGACGCGTGGAGGCCTAACCCGACTTATTCGAGGACTGATCATGTCTCAAGTCACTATGCGCGATATGCTGAAGGCCGGTGTGCACTTCGGCCACCAGACCCGTTACTGGAACCCGAAAATGGACAAGTACATTTTCGGCGCGCGCAACAAGATCCATATCATCAACCTGGAAAAAACCCTGCCGATGTTCAACGACGCGCTGCGTTTCGTTGAAAAACTGGCTGCAGGCAAGAACAAGATCCTGTTTGTTGGCACCAAGCGTTCCGCTGGCAAGATCGTTCGCGAAGAAGCTGCTCGTTGCGGCTCCCCGTATGTCGATCACCGCTGGTTGGGCGGCATGCTGACCAACTACAAGACCATCCGCGCTTCCATCAAGCGCCTGCGTGAGCTGGAAGTCCAGTCTCAGGACGGTACCTTCGAGAAGCTGACCAAGAAAGAAGCCCTGATGCGCACCCGTGACCTCGAGAAGCTCGAGCGCAGCCTGGGTGGTATCAAGGACATGGGCGGTCTGCCGGACGCCATGTTCGTCATCGACGTCGATCATGAGCGTATCGCCATCTCCGAAGCCAACAAGCTGGGCATTCCGGTGATCGGCGTTGTCGATACCAACAGCAGCCCGGAAGGTGTCGACTACATCATCCCAGGTAACGACGACGCCATCCGTGCCGTGCAGCTGTACCTCGGTTCCATGGCCGATGCCGTGATGCGCGGTCGTCAGAACGGTGCCGGTGGCGCTGACGAGTTCGTCGAGGAAGTTGCTTCCGAAGCGGCTCAGGGCTGAGTGCGGCGCACTGCAGCGTGACACCCGATGAACAAAAAGGGGCCTAGGCCCCCTTTTTGTCTCTTGCGAATTGATCACCCATGTAACGGGTGAGTGGTTTAGAAACCAAATCGAGAGGATTCCCAACATGGCAGAAATCACTGCAGCCTTGGTCAAAGAACTGCGCGAGCGTACCGGTCAGGGCATGATGGAATGCAAGAAGGCCCTGGTTGCCGCTGAGGGCGACATCGAGAAGGCCATCGACGATATGCGTGCTTCCGGTGCCATCAAGGCCGCCAAGAAGTCGGGCAACATCGCTGCCGAAGGTTCGATTGCCGTTCGCGTCGAAGGTGGCCGTGGCCTGATCATCGAAGTCAACTCGCAGACCGACTTCCTGGCTCTGCAGGACGACTTCAAGGCGTTCGTCAAGGAGAGCCTGGACGAGGCCTTCGAGCAGAACCTGACCGAAGTGGCTCCGCTGATCGCTTCTCGCGAGTCTGCCCGTGAAGCCCTGGTTGCCAAGTGCGGCGAAAACGTCAATATCCGTCGCCTGACCGCGGTCGAGGGCGAAGTGGTTGGTGCCTACCTGCACGGCCATCGTATTGGCGTTCTGGTCACCCTCAAGGGTGGCGATGCCGAGCTGGCCAAGGATATCGCCATGCACGTGGCTGCCAGCAACCCGGCTGTTCTGAGCCCGTCTGACGTTTCCGAAGAGCTGGTAGCCAAGGAAAAGGAAATCTTCCTGCAGCTGAATGCCGACAAGATCGCCGGCAAGCCGGAAAACATCGTCGAGAACATGATCAAGGGTCGTATCAACAAGTTCCTGGCCGAGGCCAGCCTGGTTGAGCAGGCGTTCGTCAAGGACCCGGAAGTCAAGGTCGGTGACCTGGCCAAGAAAGCCGGTGCCGAGATCGTTTCCTTCGTTCGTTACGAAGTGGGCGAGGGCATCGAGAAGGCCGAGGTCGATTTCGCTGCCGAAGTTGCTGCTCAGGTGGCCGCGACCAAGAAGTAAGGATTGTTCGCTGGTTCCTGCAAAGAGGCTGCCCGCTCACGCGCGCGGCCTCTTTGTCGAATGGGGCGGCGGAAAAAGTTTTTTGTCACGATATAGTCATCGTCTGGCACCAACCCATGGTTGCGCTGTCAAAGCGCAGATATTTTTTGGTCGGATTCGGCCAGACTCAGTCACACCACGCCGCAGGAGATAGAACGCCAATGGCTCAGCAGATGAGTGCACGCAATCCCCGCTATAAACGCATTCTGCTCAAATTAAGCGGCGAAGCCCTGATGGGCTCCGAAGACTTTGGTATCGATCCCAAGGTGCTTGACCGCATGGCTCTCGAGGTCGGGCAACTGGTGGGTATTGGTGTCGAGGTCGGTCTGGTGATCGGCGGCGGCAATCTGTTCCGCGGTGCGGCATTGTCCGCCGCAGGTATGGATCGTGTGACCGGCGACCACATGGGCATGCTCGCCACGGTGATGAACGCGCTTGCCATGCGTGATGCGCTCGAGCGCTCGAATATCCCGGCGCTGGTCATGTCCGCCATCTCCATGGTCGGAGTGACCGATCACTATGATCGCCGCAAGGCCATGCGCCATCTGAAAAGTGGCGAAGTGGTGATCTTTTCGGCTGGCACCGGCAACCCGTTCTTCACCACCGATTCGGCGGCATGCCTGCGTGCGATCGAGATTCAGGCTGATGTCGTGCTCAAGGCGACCAAGGTCGACGGCGTTTACACCGCGGACCCGTTCAAGGATCCCAATGCGGAGAAGTTCGCCGAGCTCACCTACGACGAAGTGCTCGATCGCAAGCTGGGCGTGATGGATCTGACGGCCATTTGCCTGTGCCGAGACCACAGCATGCCGCTGCGAGTCTTCAACATGAACAAACCCGGGGCCCTGCTCAATATTGTGCTAGGTGGCGCCGAAGGAACCCTGATCGAGGAATCGAAAGAATGATCAACGAGATCAAGCAAGATGCGCAGGAGCGCATGAAGAAAACCCTGGAATCGCTGGATCATGCCTTTGCGAAGATCCGTACCGGACGCGCGCACCCCAGCATTCTGGATAGCGTGATGGTTTCCTATTACGGTGCCGATACGCCGCTGCGTCAGGTGGCCAACGTAGTGGCCGAAGACTCCCGTACCCTGGCGCTGACCGTGTTCGATAAGAGCATGATCCAGGCGGTAGAGAAGGCCATCATGACCTCGGACCTTGGGCTCAATCCGGCCTCTGCCGGTACCACGATCCGCGTTCCGATGCCGGCCCTGACCGAGGAAACCCGCAAGGGCTACACCAAGCAGGCCCGTGCTGAAGCCGAAAACGCCCGTGTTGCCGTGCGCAACATCCGCCGCGATGCGATTGCGCAGTTGAAAGACCTCGTCAAGGAAAAGGAAATCAGCGAAGACGAGGAACGTCGCGGTCAGGATGACGTCCAGAAGCTAACCGACAAGTATGTTGCAGAAATCGAAAAGGCTCTCGAGGCCAAAGAAGGCGACCTGATGGCCGTCTAAGCCGGCATCGGATCGTCGTCGTGGCGCCTGCCGCCGATATCGGTCGGTGGCAGGCGCGACGGCGTTGGGATGCCTGAAGCTGTTGCTTGCAGCTTTTTCTTTTGTTTGCAGCGTGTTTTAGCGCAAGTAGAGTTGTTCATGGAAAAGGTCAGGCAGATTGCCAGGCGGAATGTGCCCCGTCACGTAGCGATCATCATGGATGGCAACAACCGCTGGGCGAAGAGGCGTTTGCTGCCCGGTGTGGCCGGGCACAAGGCCGGTGTCGATGCGGTTCGCGCAGTGATCGAGGTCTGTGCCGATTCAGGCGTCGAGGTGCTGACGTTGTTCGCGTTCTCCAGCGAAAACTGGCAGCGTCCTGCCGATGAGGTGGGAGCGCTGATGGAATTGTTCCTCTCTGCGTTGCGGCGCGAGGCGCGCAAGCTGGATGAGAACGGGATCCGGCTACGCATCATTGGCGAACGCTCACGCTTCCATCCCGAGTTGCAGGCTGCCATGGCTGAAGTCGAGGACATGACCGCGGCGAATCATCGTTTCGTGCTTCAGGTCGCCGCCAATTACGGCGGCCAGTGGGACATTCTTCAGGCCGCCCAGCATCTGGCGGGCGAGGCCCAGGCAGGGCGCCTCAATCCCTCCGAGATCACGCCGGCCTTGTTTCAGAGCTATCTCGCAACCGGCGATATGCCGTTGCCGGATCTGTGCATTCGCACTGGTGGTGAGCGGCGCATCAGCAATTTTCTGCTCTGGCAGCTTGCCTATGCGGAGCTGTACTTTTCCGACCTGTATTGGCCGGACTTCAAGCACGTGGCCATGCGCAAGGCTCTTGTCGATTTCGCTACGCGGCAGCGCCGCTTCGGCAAGACGGGCGAGCAGGTCGAAAACGAGGTCAAGGCCGAATGCTGAAGCAGCGAATCATTACAGCAGCCATTCTTCTACCTGTTGCGATCATCGGTTTTTTCCTCCTTCACGGGCTCGCCTTCGCCATCTTCATCGGTCTGGTCGTGGCATTGGGCGCCTGGGAATGGGCGCGGCTGGCGGGTTTCGCCGGCCAGGCGGTACGGGTAGCCTACGCGCTGCTGGTGGTGTTGCTGCTGGCCATGCTCTTTCAGCTTCCGCCACTGGCGCCCTGGCTGCTGGCGCTGGCCGTGTTCTGGTGGCTGTTTGCGACCTATCTCGTATTGACCTACCCGCAGAGCAGTCGTCTGTGGGGGGGAGGCGTCGGTCGTTTGCTGATTGGTCTGGCGATCCTGCTGCCTGCCTGGCAGGCGCTGGTTGTGATCAAGCAGTGGGAGCTGGGTAACTGGCTGATACTGGCGGTGATGGTCCTCGTCTGGGCGGCCGACATCGGTGCGTTTTTTTCCGGCAAGGCCTTCGGCAAGCGAAAACTGGCACCTCAGGTCAGTCCTGGCAAGAGCTGGGAGGGCCTGGTTGGGGGGTTGCTAACCAGTCTTTTGATCACGCTTGCTGTCGGCATCTACCGCGGCTGGTCGGCCCGAGAACTGATACTTGCATTGCTCGGGGCTGCCGCTGTCGTCTTGATATCCGTCATCGGTGACCTGACCGAAAGCATGTTCAAGCGCAGTGCAGGGATCAAGGACAGCAGTCAGTTGTTGCCAGGGCACGGTGGTGTCATGGATCGGATAGACAGCCTTACCGCCGCTATCCCGGTGTTTGCGGTGCTGTTGTGGCTTGCGGGCTGGGGCGCGCTGTGAATCGACCGTTACAGGTAACCGTTCTTGGTGCGACCGGGTCGATCGGGCTGAGCACGCTGGATGTCATCTCGCGTCACCCGGATCGTTATGCCGTTTTCGCGCTTACCGGTTTCACACGGCTGACCGAGCTGCGCGCGCTTTGTGCCGCGCATCGGCCGCGCTTCGCCGTGGTCGGTGACGAGGCGCAGGCTCTTGTCTTGCAGCAGCAGTTGCATAGCGACGGGATCACGACCCGCGTCATGAGCGGCGAAGGCGGACTGGACGAGGTTGCAGGTCACCCCGAAGTAGACGTGGTGATGGCTGCCATCGTCGGTGCGGCCGGGCTGAGGCCGACGCTCGCTGCGGTCCAGGCTGGCAAGCGGGTGCTGTTGGCGAACAAGGAGGCCCTGGTGATGTCCGGGGCGCTGTTCATGCAGGCACTTCGCGACAGTTCGGCCGTACTGTTGCCGATCGACAGTGAGCACAATGCGATCTTCCAGTGCTTGCCATCCTCCTATTCCCAAGGGCTTGGCGCAGTTGGCGTGAGGCGCATTTTGCTGACTGCCTCGGGCGGTCCGTTCCGTGAGTTTGCGCCGCAGCACCTCGCCGATGTCACTCCCGAGCAGGCTTGTGCCCACCCGAACTGGTCGATGGGCCGCAAGATATCCGTGGATTCGGCGAGCATGATGAACAAGGGGCTCGAGTTGATCGAAGCGTGCTGGCTGTTCGATGCTCGGCCTGATCAGGTCGAGGTGGTAATCCATCCGCAGAGCGTGATCCACTCGATGGTGGACTATGTGGATGGCTCGGTGCTGGCGCAGCTTGGCAATCCCGACATGCGTACGCCGATCGCTCATGCGCTCGCCTGGCCTGAGCGGATCGACTCCGGTGTCTCGGCGCTCGATCTTCTGCAGATCGGTCGGCTCGACTTTCAGAAGCCGGACGATATGCGCTTTCCCTGTTTACGGCTCGCCCGCCTGGCTGCCGAAAGCGGCGGTACTGCACCGGCCATGCTCAACGCTGCAAATGAGGTAGCAGTCGATGCGTTTCTCAGTCGACGCATCCGCTTCACCGAGATCGCGAGTATCATCGACGACGTTTTGAACCGTGAGGCGCCGGTCGCGACCGGCTGCCTCGATGACGTATTGGCGGCTGACAGGCGAGCCCGGCAACTTGCCGGTGCGTGGCTGGGTTGCAACGGGCGATAGGGGACAGCCGGCCATGCGGCCTGCAGTGAAATGTCATCAGACCCACCCCGGAGGATAGTTATGGGCGCGCTTTACATGATCATGGGCACCCTCGTTGCTCTCGGGGTGCTGGTTACCTTTCACGAGTTCGGCCATTTCTGGGTTGCACGTCGTTGTGGCGTCAAGGTGCTGCGTTTTTCCGTGGGTTTCGGCAGTCCGCTGCTGCGCTGGCATGATCGGCACGGCACGGAGTTCGTGATCGCGGCAATCCCCTTGGGTGGCTACGTCAAGATGCTCGACGAGCGAGAGGGCGAGGTGCCGCCGGCGCTGCTCGGTAGCGCGTTCAATCGCAAGACCGTTCGCCAGCGTTTTGCCATCGTTTCTGCCGGCCCCTTGGCCAATTTCCTGCTTGCGCTGGTGTTCTTCTGGCTGCTGGCCATGCTTGGCAGCGAGCAGGTGCGTCCAGTGGTGGGTGCCGTCGAGCCAGGCAGTCTTGCCGCGCAGGCCGGACTGGCCGTCGATGAGGAAATCGTTGCGATCAATGGCAAGCCGGTCAACGGCTGGTCCGAGGTGAATCTTCAACTGGTTCGCCGCTTGGGCGAGACGGGGCAGCTCGATCTGGTGGTGCGTGGCGTTGGCAGCTCCAGCGAGAGACATCTGCAGATTCCTCTGCGCGACTGGTTGCAGGGCGTGGAAGAGCCCGATCCGATCACGTCGCTGGGTATCAGGCCATGGCGTCCGCAGATCGTGCCGGTGATCGCTCAATTGGATCCCGAGGGGCCCGCGCAGGCCGCAGGTATTCGCCTCGGTGATCGTCTGCTTGGCTTGAATCGGCAGCCGCTGGATGACTGGCAGCAGGTGATCGATGCGGTCAAGGTGTTGCCTGGTGAGGCGGTTTCGCTGCAGGTCGAGCGCGAGGGTCAGCGCCTGGATGTGCCGCTGACCCTGGCCGTTCGCGGTGAGGGTGATGCGCGTCGCGGCTATCTTGGCGCAGGCGTGGCGGGTGGGGAGTGGCCCGCCGAAATGCTCCGCGAGGTAAGCTTCGGGCCGCTCGAGGCGGTTGCCGAAGGGGCCAGGCGAACCTGGACCATGAGCCTCCTGACGCTGGATTCGCTGAGGAAAATGCTGTTCGGGGAGCTCTCGGTAAAAAACTTGAGCGGTCCGATAACCATTGCTAAAGTGGCGGGCGCTTCTGCCCAGTCGGGTCTGGGGGATTTCCTCAATTTCCTCGCCTACCTGAGCATAAGTCTGGGGGTTCTCAATCTATTGCCTATCCCGGTGCTCGATGGTGGGCATCTGCTCTTCTATCTCGTCGAGTGGGTCCGCGGGCGTCCCTTGTCGGAACGGGTGCAGGGATGGGGAGTACAGATCGGCATCAGCCTGGTGGTTGGGGTGATGCTGCTTGCGCTGGTCAATGACCTTGGCCGTCTGTAACGCCGAATCCGTAGTGTCGCCGCGCCCAATTGCCGGTTCATTTATCAGGTTTGAATAAGAAAGGACTTCATGAAACGTCTGCTGCTACCTGCGGTTATCTCCGCATTGATGATCGCCGAAGTTCACGCTGAGTCCTTCACTATCTCCGATATCCGGGTCAATGGCCTGCAACGGGTTTCTGCTGGCAGCGTCTTCGGCGCGCTGCCGTTGAACGTGGGCCAGGCGGCCGACGATGATCGCCTCGTCGATGCCACCCGCGCCCTGTTCCGAACCGGCTTCTTTCAGGATATCCAGCTCGGTCGCGAAGGTGACGTGCTGGTCATCAGCGTAGTCGAGCGTCCATCCATCTCCGGTATCGAGATCGAGGGCAACAAGGCGATCAAGACCGAGGATCTGCTTTCAGGCCTGCAGCAGTCCGGCCTCGCCGAAGGAGAGATCTTTCAACGGGCAACGCTCGAAGGCGTACGCAACGAGTTGCAGCGCCAATACGTGGGCCAGGGGCGCTATTCGGCGACCATCGAAACCGAGGTCGTGGCTCAGCCACGCAATCGCGTGGCGCTGAAGATCAAGATCAACGAAGGCTCGGTCGCCGCGATCAAACACATCAACGTCGTGGGCAACTCGGTGTTTCCCGACGAGGATCTGGTCAATCTGTTCGAGTTGAAGACGACCAACTGGCTTTCCTTCTTCCGCAACGACGACAAGTATGCGCGCGAGAAACTTTCCGGTGATCTGGAGCGCCTGCGCTCCTATTACCTGGATCGCGGCTACATCAACATGGATATCATCTCGACCCAGGTATCCATCACGCCCGACAAGAAAGACGTCTATGTGACCGTCAATATCGACGAAGGCGAGCGCTATACCGTTCGCGACGTCAAGCTCAGCGGTGATCTCAAGGTACCGCAGGAAGAGGTCGAGGCGCTGCTGCTGGCCAAGGAAGGGCAGGTGTTCTCACGCAAGGTGATGACGTCCACGTCCGAGCTGATCACCCGTCGCCTGGGTAACGAAGGCTATACCTTCGCCAACGTCAACGGCATTCCCGAAGCCCACGACGAGGACAACACGGTTTCCATCACCTTCGTCGTCGATCCGGGCAAGCGTGCATACGTCAATCGGATCAATTTCCGCGGCAATACCAAGACCGAAGACGAAGTGTTGCGTCGCGAGATGCGCCAGATGGAGGGTGGCTGGGCCTCGACCTATCTGATCGACCAGTCCAAGACCCGTCTCGAGCGCCTTGGCTTCTTCAAGGAAGTCAACGTCGAAACACCTCAGGTGCCCGGCACCGACGACCAGATCGACGTCAATTACAGCGTCGAGGAGCAGCCGTCCGGTTCGATCATGGCCAGTATCGGCTTCGCCCAGAATGCCGGCCTGATCCTCGGTGGCTCCATCAGCCAGAACAACTTCCTCGGTACCGGTAACCGTGTATCGCTGGGGCTGACCCGCAGCGAATACCAGTCACGCTACAACTTCGGTTTCGTCGACCCCTACTGGACCGAAGACGGTGTCAGCCTGGGCTACAACGCCTTCTACCGCACCACCGACTACGACGAGTTGGACTACGACGTGTCCAGCTACTCGGTCGACAGCATGGGCGGCGGTATCAATATCGGCTATCCGATCAGCGAGACGTCCCGTCTGTCCTTCGGCCTGACGGTGCAACAGGATGACCTGGATACCGGTCGTTACACCGTGGATGAAATCTTTGAGTTCATGGAAAAGGAAGGCGACAGCTTCCTCAACTTCAAGGCTTCTGCAGGTTGGTCGGAATCGACCCTGAACCGTGGCGTATTGGCCACGCGCGGCTATTCGCAGAGCCTGGTGCTGGAAACCACGATCCCGGGTAGCGACCTGTCCTTCTACAAACTCGACTACAACGGCCAGCTGTTCGTACCGATGAGCAAGGACTACACCCTGCGCATGCATACGCGTCTGGGTTACGGCGATGCCTACGGCTCGACCTCGAGCCTGCCGTTCTACGAGCACTACTACGCCGGCGGCTTCAATTCGGTACGCGGCTTCGAGGACAGCAGCTTGGGGCCTCGGAGTACCCCGAGCCGGGCCTATGATTCGGCGGGCAACCTGCTGCCGGAAGGAAGCTGTGATCCCAGTGGGCGCTGCACCGATGATCAGGATCCGGCGCCGTTCGGTGGCAACGTATTGATTCAGGGCGGCCTGGAAGTGTTGTTCCCGATGCCGTTCGTCAAGGACCAGCGCTCGCTGCGTACCTCGGTGTTCTGGGATGTTGGTAACGTATACGACACCAACTGCGAATCGAGTGCGACGAACTGCAGTGATATCGACTTCGGCGACATGGCCAGCTCGGTCGGCGTCGGCCTGACCTGGATCACCGCGATGGGTCCGCTGAGCTTCAGCCTGGCGATGCCGGTGGTCAAGCCGGACGAGGCCGATACCCAGGTATTCCAGTTCTCGCTGGGACAAACGTTCTAACATTGTGGCGTGATGCCTCAGTGCTTTCTTTCAGGAGTGGTGTTTACCGTGCGTAAGTTGACTCAACTGTTTCTCGTCGTTGCCGCGCTGGTAGCGACCCCGGCCTTTGCCGAAATGAAGATTGCCGTCATGAACTATCAGATGGCGCTCCTTGAATCAGATGCTGCCAAGCGTTATGCCGTTGATGCGGAGAAGAAGTTCGGCCCCCAGCTGAGCAAGCTGAAGACCCTGGAAAGTGATGCGAAGCGCATTCAGGATCGCCTGGTCAAGGACGGCGACAAGATGCAGCAGGCCGAGCGTGAGCGACTGGAACTCGAATTCAAGCAGAAGGCGCGCGACTTCCAGTTCCAGTCCAAGGAGCTGAACGAAGCCAAGGCCGTGGCCGATCGCGACATGCTCAAGCAGCTCAAGCCCAAGCTGGATCAGGCTGTCGAAGAAGTGATCAAGAAAGGCAACTACGATCTGGTGTTCGAGCGTGGTGCGGTGGTGGACGTCAAGCCTCAGTTCGACATCACCCGCCAGGTCATCGAGCGCATGAATCAGCTGCGCTGATATGGCTGGCGCAGTCTTCACGCTCGGCCAGTTGGCCGAGGAGCTGGGTGGCAGTCTGCGCGGGGACCCTGCCCAGGCTGTCGACGGTATTGCCACGCTGCAGGAGGCTGGGCCGTCGCAGCTGAGCTTTCTTGCCAATACCCAGTATCGCAAGTATCTGGCAACCACCCGGGCAGCTGCGGTGCTGCTTTCGCCCGAGGATGCCGAGCGCTGTGCAGGTTCGGCAATCGTGGTCAATGACCCCTACCTCGCCTACGCAAGGGCTTCGCACCTGTTCGAGACCCGGCCGGCCGTTGCCAGCGGAATCCACCCTACGGCCGTAGTGGCTACCGATGCTGACGTCCATCCATCGGCCAGTATCGGTGCCTATGTGGTCATCGAGTCCGGCGCATGCATCGAGGCGGATGTAGAGGTTGGCGCGCAGTCGTTCGTTGGCGCCCGCAGTCGGATCGGTGAGGGTGGGCGGCTTGCCCCCCGGGTAACGCTCTATCATGACGTGCTGATCGGCAAGCGCGTGGTCATCCAGTCGGGGGCGGTAATCGGCGGTGAGGGTTTTGGTTTCGCCAAGGAAAAGGGTGCCTGGCAGAAGATCGCCCAGATCGGCGGCGTACGTATCGGCGATGACGTCGAGATTGGCTCCAATACCACCATCGACCGCGGTGCGCTTTCCGATACGCTGATCGGCAACGGTGTGAAGCTGGATAACCAGATCATGATTGCGCACAACGTGCAGGTGGGCGACAACACGGCGATGGCCGGTTGTGCCGGCATTTCCGGTAGCACCAAGATCGGCCGCAACTGCATGATCGCCGGAGGCGTTGGGATGGTCGGGCACATCGAGGTCTGCGACAACGTGTTCGTGACCGGAATGACCATGGTCACCCGTTCCATCACCGAGCCGGGTAGTTATTCTTCCGGCACAGCCATGCAGAATGCTGCGGACTGGAGGAAGAGCGCCGCGCGCATCCGCCAGCTGGATGACATGGCTCGTCGATTGCAGCAGTTGGAGAAAAGCCTGGCCGCCGTGACTCAGGCTCAGGATCCGGCTTCTGATGCCTGAGCTTACCGTCTGAACCGGTTTTTTCAGGGTTGCTGTCTGTCAATGCTGGCGCGAAGCCTGCGGCGCGGGCGGCCCTATACTTTTTTACAGGCTCTTTCCTGACCATGATGGATATCAACGAGATTCGCGAGTATTTGCCTCACCGCTACCCTTTCCTGCTGGTGGACCGGGTGACGGAGATGGATGTCGAGGCCAAGCGCGTTCGCGCCTACAAGAACGTGACCATCAACGAGCCGTTCTTCAATGGGCACTTCCCGCAGCACCCGATCATGCCGGGCGTACTGATCATCGAGGCGATGGCCCAGGCGGCTGGCCTGCTGGGCTTCAAGATGATGGGCGTCAAGCCGTCCGATGGCACGCTTTACTATTTCGTTGGCTCTGACAAGCTGCGTTTCCGCCAGCCGGTTCGCCCAGGTGACCAGTTGGTCCTTGAGGCGGCTTTTCTGAGCGTCAAGCGCGGCATCTGGAAGTTCGACTGCCGCGCCACGGTTGATGGCAAGCCGGTCTGCTCGGCAGAGATCATCTGCGCGGAACAGAAGATATGAGTTTGATCGACCCTCGCGCCATCATCGATCCTGCAGCCCGGCTGGCGGACGACGTCCAGGTCGGGCCATGGTCGATCATTGGGCCGGATGTCGAAATCGGCGAGGGTACGGTGATCGCGTCACATGTGGTCATCAAAGGGCCGACCCGCATCGGCCGGCACAATCGTATCTATCAGTTCTCCTCCGTCGGTGAGGACACGCCTGACCTGAAATACAAAGGGGAGCTGACGCGTCTGGTCATCGGCGATCACAACGTCATTCGCGAGGGCGTAACCATCCACCGCGGTACCATCCAGGATCGTTCCGAAACTACCATCGGCAATCACAATCTGATCATGGCCTATGCGCACATCGGTCACGACAGCGTGATCGCCGATCACTGCATTCTGGTCAACAACACGGCGCTGGCCGGGCATGTTCACGTTGGCGACTGGGCCATTCTTTCCGGTTACACCCTGGTGCACCAGTTCTGCCATATCGGTGCTCACAGCTTTTCCGGCATGGGAACGGCAATTGGCAAGGATGTACCGGCGTTCGTCACCGTGTTCGGTAACCCTGCCGAGGCGCGTAGCATGAATTTCGAAGGCATGCGGCGGCGCGGCTTCAGTGCAGAGGCGGTGCATGCCCTGCGCAACGCCTACAAGATCGTCTATCGCAAGGGTTTGACGGTGGAGTCGGCGCTTGCCGAGCTGGCCGAAAGTGCGCAGACATTCCCCGAAGTTGCGATCTTCCGTGACTCGATCCAGGCCTCCACCCGTGGCATCACCCGCTGAAATGGGGCGGCCGCTCAGGGTCGCCCTGGTTGCTGGCGAGTCCTCGGGTGACATTCTGGGCGCCGGCCTGATGCAGGCGCTCAATGCTCAGCACGGGAATGTCGAATTCGTCGGTGTCGGCGGCCCGCGTATGCATAACGAAGGCCTGGCGAGCTATTTTCCGCTCGAGCGCCTTGCGGTGATGGGGCTGGTAGAAGTTCTTGGCCGGCTGCCCGAACTGCTCAGGCGGCGCAAGCGCCTGGTGCAGACCCTGACCCAGCTGCGGCCTGACGTGTTCATCGGAATCGACGCTCCGGATTTCAACCTCGGGCTTGAACTCAAGCTTCGGCGTGCCGGAATCAAGACCGTCCATTACGTCAGCCCTTCTGTCTGGGCCTGGCGGCAGAAGCGGGTATTGAAAATTCGTGAGGCATGCGACCTGATGCTCACACTGTTCCCGTTCGAAGCCAAGTTCTACGATGCCCATCAGGTGCCGGTACGCTTCGTCGGTCATCCGCTGGCCGATACCATCCCGCTTTGCGCTGATCGCGCAGCCGCTCGTCAAGCGCTCGGATTGCCCGGCCAGGGGCTGGTCGTCGCGCTCATGCCGGGCAGCCGGGGTGGCGAGGTGGCTCGCCTGGGCGAGCTGTTCCTTTGCGCTGCCGAGCGGTTGCGGGCCATGCGTCCCGGCATTCGTTTCGTCATGCCCTGCGCCAGCCCGGAGCGCCGGATTCAGCTGGAGCAGATGCTGGTAACCCGCGACTTGCCGCTGACGCTGCTCGACGGCCGTTCCCACGAGGCGCTGGCTGCCTGCAACGCGGTACTGATCGCCTCCGGCACCGCCACGCTCGAGGCGCTGCTGTTCAAGCGTCCGATGGTGGTGGCCTACAGCCTGGCGCCGATGACCTATCGCATCCTGCGGCGGTTGGTTAAAAGCCCTTACGTAGCATTGCCCAATCTGCTGGCGCAGCGGCTGCTGGTGCCGGAGCTGCTGCAGGATGCGGCGACACCGGAGGCGCTGGCTCAGGCGCTGTCGCCGCTGCTGGATGATGGCGAAGTGCAGACCGAGGGGTTCGACAGCATCCATCGTACGCTGCGCTGCGACGCCTCGAGCCAGGCCGCCGATGCGGTACTGCGCCTGGTGGGAGCACGCTGATGCAGTTCGGGCTCGATTTCAATCTTGTGGAAGAGCTGGTCGCCGGTGTCGACGAAGTCGGTCGTGGCCCGCTTTGTGGCCCCGTGGTGACGGCAGCGGTGATCCTCGATCCGGCACAGCCAATCAAAGGGCTGAACGACTCGAAGAAGCTGACCGAGGCTCGCCGGGAGGCCTTGTTCGACGAGATTCGCGAGAAGGCGGTCGCCTGGTGCATCGCCCGCGCCGAGGTGGAGGAAATCGATGAGCTCAACATCCTGCATGCCACCATGCTGGCAATGCAGCGCGCGGTCGAAGGGCTGAGCGTCACGCCGCGGTTGGCGTTGATCGACGGCAACCGCTGCCCCCAGCTCAGCGTGCCCAGCGCGCCGGTGATCCAGGGGGATGGACAGGTACCGGCAATCGCCGCGGCGTCCATCCTGGCCAAGGTCAGTCGCGACCGCGAAATGCAGGCGCTGGATCTGTGCTATCCGGGCTATGGTCTTGCCGGGCACAAGGGCTACCCGACGCCGAGCCATCTCGAAGCGCTTCGTCGTCTCGGTCCCACGCCCATTCATCGACGCTCGTTTGCGCCCGTTCGCGCGATGCTCGAGCAGACGAGCATTGAGGTCAAGGTTCCGGCCAGCGTCCTGCTGGTCTAGCGGCCCACCTTCGCGGCGATCGGGCGAGGTTCCGCTCTCCCGTCGCGTGCTTCTGCAATCGCCGCTTGCGATGAGTCTGGCGGTCGCTGTGTTCGCCAGCGGACGGCTGCTTTCCGGTACAATCGCGCGCTTGTCGTTCTGCCAGCTCAAGGTCTGTTCATGCCTGTTTCCTTCGTCCATCTCCGTCTGCATACCGAGTACTCGCTGGTCGATGGCCTGGTGCGGGTCAAGCCGCTGATCAAGGCGGTGGCGGCGGGCGGGATGCCGGCGGTGGCGGTGACCGACATGAGCAACATGTGCTCGCTGGTCAAGTTCTACAAGACGGCCCAGGGCGCGGGGATCAAGCCGATCTGTGGTGCCGACATCTGGCTGGCCAATTGCGACGAGGACGGCCCACTCAGTCGCCTGACGCTGTTGGCTATGAATTCCGTCGGTTACCGCAATCTCACCGAGCTGATCTCGCGCGGCTGGACCGAAGGCCAGCGCAATGACCTGGTGATCATCGAGCGGGAGTGGGTGAAAGAAGCGGCCGAAGGGCTGATCGCACTCTCCGGTGCCAAGGAGGGGGAGGTCGGTCATGCGCTGCTCAACGGCGACGAAGCGTTGGCCGAGTCCCGCCTCGCCGAATGGCGCGAGGTGTTTCCCGACCGCTTCTACCTGGAGGTGCAGCGCACCAATCGGGTCAATGACGAAGAGCATCTGCATGCCGCCGTGGCGCTTGCCGATCGTACCGGCACGCCGCTGGTAGCGACCAACGATGTGCGCTTTCTCAAACAGGATGACTTCGAAGCGCACGAAACCCGCGTCTGCATCGGTGAAGGTCGTACCCTGGACGATCCGCGCCGGCCACGTACGTACTCCGATCAGCAGTATCTGAAGACCCCGGAGGAGATGGCGGAGCTCTTTTCCGATCTGCCCGAGGCGCTGGAAAACACCGTCGAGATCGCCAGGCGCTGCAACATCGAAGTGCAGTTGGGCACCTACTTCCTGCCGAACTTCCCGGTGCCCGAAGGCATGACCATCGACGATTACCTGCGCCAGGTGTCGTTCGAGGGGCTGGAGGAGCGGCTGGAAGTGCTGCTACCCAAGGATACGCCCGACTACGAGGCGAAGAAGCAGGTCTATATCGACCGCCTCGAGTTCGAGCTGGGCACGATCATCCAGATGGGCTTTCCCGGCTACTTCCTGATCGTGATGGACTTCATCAAGTGGGCGAAGAACAACGGCGTGCCGGTAGGCCCAGGCCGTGGTTCGGGTGCCGGCTCGCTGGTTGCCTACGTGCTGAAGATCACCGACCTCGATCCGCTGGCCTACGACCTGCTGTTCGAGCGCTTCCTCAACCCCGAGCGTATTTCCATGCCCGACTTCGATGTCGACTTCTGCATGGACGGCCGCGATCGGGTCATCGATTACGTGGCCGAGGCCTACGGGCGCAACGCGGTCAGCCAGATCATCACCTTCGGTACCATGGCGGCCAAGGCGGTGGTGCGTGACGTCGCGCGGGTGCAGGGCAAGTCCTATGGCCTGGCCGACCGGCTGTCGAAGATGATTCCCTTCGAAGTGGGCATGACGCTGGAAAAGGCCTACGAGATGGAGGAGCCGCTACGCGACTTCCTCGCCGTGGACGAGGATGCCCGCGAGATCTGGGAAATGGCCCTCAAGCTTGAAGGCATCACCCGCGGAACCGGCAAGCACGCCGGTGGTGTGGTGATCGCGCCGACCAAGCTGACCGACTTCGCGCCGATCGCCTGTGACGAGGAGGGCGGCGGACTGGTGACCCAGTTCGACAAGGACGACGTCGAGCAGGCCGGCCTGGTGAAGTTCGACTTCCTCGGCCTGCGCACGCTGACGATCATCAAGTGGGCGCTTGAAACCATCAACCGAGAACAGGCCAAGAAGGGCCTGGAACCGATCAACATCGATTTCATCCCGCTGGATGACAAGCCGACCTACCAGTTGCTGCAAAAGGCGGAAACCACAGCGGTATTCCAGCTTGAATCGCGCGGTATGAAGGAGCTGATCAAGAAGCTCAAACCCGACTGCCTGGAAGACCTGATCGCACTGGTGGCGCTGTTCCGTCCCGGGCCTTTGCAGTCGGGCATGGTCGATGACTTCATCAACCGCAAGCACGGGCGAGCGGAGGTCTCCTATCCGCATCCGGACTACCAGTACGCCGGGTTGGAGCCGGTACTCAAGCCCACCTACGGCATCATCCTGTATCAGGAACAGGTGATGCAGATCGCCCAGGTCATGGCCGGGTACACCCTCGGTGGGGCGGATATGCTGCGTCGTGCCATGGGCAAGAAGAAGCCCGAGGAGATGGCCAAGCAGCGCGGCGGCTTCATCGAAGGTTGTTCCAACAACGGCATCGATAAGGAACTGTCGGGTAACATCTTCGATCTGGTGGAAAAGTTCGCCGGCTACGGGTTCAACAAGTCGCACTCAGCCGCCTACGGCCTGGTGTCCTACCAGACCGCTTGGCTCAAGGCGCATTATCCGTCGCCGTTCATGGCCGCGGTGCTCTCGGCGGATATGCACAACACCGACAAGGTGGTAATCCTCATCGAGGAATGCCGCAGCATGAAGCTGCGCATCGATCCGCCGGACGTCAACGTCTCCGAGTTCAAGTTCACCGTCAACGACGACGGCCGCATCGTCTATGGCCTGGGCGCGGTCAAAGGCGTGGGTGAGGGTCCGGTCGAGGCGATCGCCGAATGCCGGGCCGAGGGCGGGCCGTTCAAGGACCTGTTCGACTTCTGCGCACGCATCGACCTCAAGCGCATCAACAAGCGCACCCTCGAGGCCCTGATCCGTTCCGGTGCGCTGGATCGCCTCGGGCCTTACTTCTACGAGGAGGCCAAGGCCTATCAGGCCAACATCGACCGTAATCGCGCTGTTCTGCTGGCTGCCATGGAAGAGGCCGTACAGGCTGCGGAGCAGACCGCTCGCAGCCTCGACAGTGGCCATATGGATCTGTTCGGCGGCCTGTTCGCCGAGCCGGAAGCGGACGTCTACGCCAACCACCGCAACGCGCGCGAGCTGTCACTGAAGGAGCGCCTGAAGGGTGAGAAAGACACCCTGGGGTTGTACCTGACAGGGCACCCGATCGACGAATACGAAGGCGAGGTCCGTCGTTTTGCCCGCCAGCGCATCATCGATCTGCGTCCGGCCCGCGGCGAGCAGACGGTTGCCGGCCTGATCGTCAATCTGCGGGTGATGAAGAACAAGAGGGGCGACAAGATGGGCTTCATTACGCTTGACGACCGCTCTGGACGTATCGAGGCTTCGCTGTTTGCCGATGCCTTCAACGGTGCCCAGGCCTTGCTGCAGACCGATGCCCTGGTTGTGGTCGAAGGCGAGGTCAGCAATGATGACTTCTCCGGCGGCTTGCGCCTGCGTGCCAAGCGCGTGATGAGCCTGGAGGAGGCGCGTACCGGACTGGCCGAGAGCCTGCGCGTGAAGGTCGCCAGCGAAGCGCTCAAGGGTGATCGCATGCGCTGGCTGGCCGATGTCTGTGGCCGTCACCGCGGCGCCTGCCCGATCACCCTGGAATACACCGGCGCCGATGCGCGGGCCTTGTTGCAGTTCGGCGAGAGCTGGCGAATCGATCCGGCCGACAACTTGATTCAGGCGTTGCGTGACCAGTTCGGGCGCGACAACGTCTTCCTGCAATACCGATAGAGGGCGGACGCCCGGAAGGCCCGACAAGTGCGTGCCTTCCGAGCCAGGCCCGAACGGGCCCGGCATTGACCGGGTCATGGTTCAGAACAATTTTTGTTCGACCTGAATGCGCCTCTCCCGTAAGGTAAGGCGCAAAAAACGGAACAGCCTCCCGGCCGCCTGGCCGTCGACGCATGACGGATGCCTATGAACCCGAATTTCCTGGATTTCGAACAGCCGATCGCCGACCTGCAAGCCAAGATCGAAGAATTGCGCCTGGTCGGTAACGATAACTCGCTGAACATTGGCGATGAGATTGCCCGCTTGCAGGACAAGAGCGAATCGCTCACCGAAAGCATTTTCGGCAACCTGACCAGCTGGCAGATCGCCCGTCTGGCCCGCCACCCGCAGCGGCCTTATACCCTGGACTACATCAATCACCTGTTCACCGAGTTCGAAGAGCTGCATGGTGATCGCCACTTCTCCGATGATGCTGCCATCGTTGGCGGCATTGCCCGGCTGGACGGCCAGCCGGTGATGATCATCGGTCATCAGAAGGGTCGCGAAGTACGCGAAAAGGTACGCCGCAACTTCGGTATGCCGCGTCCTGAAGGCTATCGCAAGGCCTGCCGTCTGATGGAGATGGCCGAGCGCTTCAAGATGCCGATCCTGACCTTCATTGATACGCCCGGCGCCTATCCGGGCATCGATGCCGAAGAGCGCAACCAGAGCGAGGCCATCGCCTGGAACCTGCGCGTGATGGCTCGCCTGAAGACCCCGATCATCGCCACCGTGATCGGCGAGGGTGGTTCCGGCGGTGCATTGGCTATCGGCGTCTGCGACCAGCTGAACATGCTGCAGTACTCGACCTACGCGGTGATCTCGCCGGAAGGCTGTGCCTCGATTCTCTGGCGTACCGCCGAAAAGGCGCCGGAGGCAGCCGAGGCGATGGGCGTCACCGCCGATCGCCTCAAGGACCTGGGTATCGTCGACAAGGTGATCCCCGAGCCGCTGGGCGGCGCGCACCGCAATCCGGCCATCATGGCTGCGTCCTTGCGCGAGCAGTTGAACAGCCAGTTGCAGATGCTCAAGTCGCTGGATACCGACGCACTGCTGGCGCGTCGCTACGAGCGTCTGATGAGCTACGGCATCGCCTGATCCGTTACGCCTGACTCGCGTCTCGATTCGGTTGCTCTGGATCGAGGCGCGCAGTCGAGGGTGCCTGCCGGTCTGTCTCTCGCTGCTTCCTTCGCAGAGCTTTATGCTTGCCGGCAACGTCGCTATCCGAAGCGCCCCGCATGTCCCTCGATTCCCTCCTGCTTTCCACTCTTGCTCCTTGGCGCGCCTCGTCGGCGTGGTGGGTGGCGTTTTCAGGCGGGCTTGATTCTACTGTCCTGTTGCATGTGCTGGCCGGGCTTGCCGGCAGGCATGAGCTGCCGCCGATCGGTGCCATCCACGTGCATCACGGCCTGCAGTCCGCCGCCGACGATTGGCCTGCGCACTGCCAGGCGATCTGCGATCGGCTGGGTGTCCCACTGCGGATAGTCCGGGCCCAGGTCGCGCCGGGGGCCAGTCTGGAGCAGGCCGCGCGCGACGCGCGCTATGGTGCATTCAGCGCCAGCCTCGGGAAAGGCGAGCTGCTGTTGACAGCCCAGCATCGCGACGATCAGGCCGAGACGCTGCTGTTCCGGCTGTTGCGCGGCGCCGGGGTACGTGGGCTGGCGGCGATGGCGCATGGTCGTGCCCTGGGGCAGGGCTGGCTGTTGCGCCCTTGGCTTGATGTGTCCCGCTCCGAGCTGGAAGCCTATGCTCGGGATAATCGCCTGCAATGGGTGGAGGATCCGAGCAATCAGGACATCACTTATTCACGCAATTTTCTTCGTCGACAGATCCTGCCGTTGCTGCGTCAGCGCTGGCCGCAAGCCGATGCATGCATGGCACGCACGGCGGTCCACATGGCCGAGGCGCAGCAGTTGCTCGATGAGCTGGCGCTGCAGGACCTGGCCATGGCCCGGGCAACCGGGCGCTTTGAGTGGCTGAAACTGCCCAGTCTCGAACTGGAGCCCTTGCGCAACCTGTCGGCTGCGCGGCAGCGCAATGCATTGCGTCACTGGCTGGCTGGCCTGACACTGGCGCCGGACGAAGATCACTGGGCAGGCTGGGTTTCGCTGCGGGACGCCAGGCCGGATGCCGCTCCGCGATGGCGTCTGACGGGTGGCGAAATACAGCGTGGGGCGGGGCGGATCTGGTGGTTGCCCGAGCGCTGGCTGGCGCTGCCTGTCGGTTCGGTCGATTGGCCGGCTCCCGCTGTCAGCCTGGCGCTGCCCGGCAACGGCAGGCTTCGGTTGGAGGGTGCATTGCCTGCGGGCAGACTTGTGGTCGGGTATCGGCGGGGCGGGGAAGCGCTTCAGTTGCCCGGACGCGGTCGCCGCGATCTCAAGCGCTTGCTGAACGAGGCCGGTGTGCCGGGCTTTGCACGCGCTCGCCTGCCGTTGCTGTTCTGCGACGGAGAGCTCATCGCGGTGGCCAACCTGCCGCAATTGAGTGCCGGATCCTATGCCCTCTACTGGTGCATGGCGGACTGCTAAGTGGTTTGAGCTGATAAGGCCTTTCCGGTAGACTACGCTCCCGTCTCAATACAGCTTCTGCGGTTTCTTCTAATCCGCGGCAGTTGTGCTATTGCCGCCTGGGGCGCAATGGCATCTTCGCTTTCCCCCGGCGGCGCTGACCGCTTAACGCAGACTTCTAGGGTTTTTCATGACGCGCTACATCTTCGTCACGGGTGGTGTTGTTTCTTCATTGGGGAAAGGCATCGCCTCGGCTTCATTGGCGGCCATCCTGGAGGCGCGGGGCCTGAAGGTCACGATGCTCAAGCTGGACCCTTACATCAATGTCGATCCGGGCACGATGAGCCCGTTCCAGCACGGTGAGGTGTTCGTCACCCATGACGGCGCCGAGACCGACCTCGACCTGGGCCACTACGAGCGGTTCATCCGCACCCGCATGACCCAGAACAACAACTTCACCACCGGTCGCGTCTACGAGGACGTGCTGCGCCGCGAGCGCCGTGGTGACTATCTGGGCGCGACCATCCAGGTCATCCCGCACATCACCGATGAGATCAAGCGTCGCATCATCAAGGGCGCCGGCGATGCCGACGTGGCCCTGGTGGAAGTCGGCGGTACCGTCGGCGACATCGAATCGCAGCCTTTCCTGGAAGCGATCCGTCAGCTGCGCGTCGAGGTCGGCGCCAAGCGCGCCATGCTGATGCACCTGACGCTGGTGCCGTACATCGCCACTGCCGGCGAGACCAAGACCAAGCCGACCCAGCACTCGGTGAAGGAGCTACGCTCCATCGGCCTGCAGCCGGATGTGCTGGTCTGCCGCTCCGACCGCGCCATCGACGTCTCCTCGCGGCGCAAGATCGCGCTGTTCACCAACGTCGAGGAGCGGGCTGTGATCAGCCTGCCGGACGCCGACACCATCTACAAGATTCCAGGCATCCTGCATGCCCAGGGGCTGGATGACTACGTGGTCGAGCGCTTTGGCCTGGAGTGCCGTGGTGCCGACCTTTCCGAGTGGGATCGCGTGGTGGACGCCAAGCTGCACCCGGAGCGAGAGGTCACCATCGCCATGGTCGGCAAGTACATGGAACTTCTGGATGCCTACAAATCTCTGATCGAGGCAATGAGCCACGCGGGCATCCAGAGCCGTACCAAAGTGAATCTGCGCTATATCGACTCCGAAGATATCGAAAACCAGGGCACCGGCCTGTTGCAGGGGGTCGATGCCATTCTCGTGCCCGGCGGCTTCGGTCTGCGCGGTGTCGAGGGCAAGATCGCGACGGTTCGTTATGCCCGCGAGAACAAGATTCCCTACCTGGGCATCTGCCTGGGCATGCAGGTGGCGGTCATCGAGTTCGCGCGTGATGTGCTGGGCTGGTCCGACGCCAACTCCACCGAGTTCGACAAGGACAGCGGCCATCCGGTCGTCGGCCTTATCACCGAGTGGGAAGATGCCAGCGGTGCCGTGGAAACCCGCAGCGACAATTCCGACCTGGGCGGCACCATGCGCCTCGGGGCTCAGGAATGCGGCCTCGAGCCCGGCTCGCGGGTGTTCGAGTGCTACGGCCAGGAGCGCATCGTCGAGCGCCACCGTCATCGTTACGAGGTGAACAACAACCTGCTGCCGCAACTGCAGGCGGCCGGGCTGAAGATTACCGGGCGTTCCGGCGACGGCGCGCTGGTCGAAGTGGTCGAGGCGCCGGATCATCCGTGGTTCGTCGCCTGCCAGTTCCACCCGGAATTTACCTCCACGCCGCGTGACGGCCATCCGCTGTTCAGCGGTTTCGTCAACGCCGCGCTGGAACACAAGGCGAAGAACGCATGAGTCAGAAGACCATCCGCGTAGGCAGCATCGAAATCGCCAATGACAAGCCGTTCGTGCTGTTCGGCGGCATCAACGTCCTCGAGTCGCGGGACCTGGCGATGCAGGCCTGCGAAGAGTACGTGCGGGTCACCGAGAAACTCGGCATTCCCTACGTGTTCAAGGCCAGCTTCGACAAGGCCAACCGCTCCTCGATCACCTCGTTCCGCGGCCCGGGTCTGGACGAGGGCATGAAGATCTTCGAGGAAGTGAAGAAGACCTTCGGCGTCCCGGTCATCACCGATGTGCATGAACCGTGGCAGGCGCAGCCGGTTGCCGATGTCTGCGACATCATCCAGCTGCCGGCTTTCCTTTCCCGGCAGACCGACCTGGTGGTGGCGATGGCCAAGACCGGTGCGGTCATCAATATCAAGAAGGCGCAGTTCCTCGCCCCGCAGGAAATGAAGCACATCCTGAACAAGTGCGAGGAAGCCGGTAATGACCAGCTGATTCTCTGTGAGCGTGGCTCGTCGTTCGGCTACAACAACCTGGTGGTCGACATGCTCGGCTTCGGCATCATGAAGCAGTTCGAATACCCGGTTTTCTTCGATGTCACCCACGCCCTGCAGATGCCGGGCGGTCGTGCCGACTCGGCCGGCGGTCGCCGCGCCCAGGTCACCGACCTGGCCAAGGCAGGTCTCTCCCAGGGGCTTGCCGGGTTGTTCCTCGAAGCCCATCCGGACCCGGAAAAGGCCAAGTGCGACGGTCCCTGCGCATTGCGCCTGGACAAGCTCGAGCCTTTCCTCACCCAGCTCAAGCAGCTGGATGACCTGATCAAGAATTTCCCGCCAATCGAAACTGCTTGAAGCCTTGCAGCTATCTACGGAGTGTTAATAACAATGGCAAAAATCGTCGATATCAAGGGACGTGAGGTGCTCGATTCACGCGGCAACCCGACTGTGGAAGCCGATGTGATTCTGGACAACGGCATCGTCGGTAGCGCCTGCGCACCGTCTGGCGCCTCCACCGGTTCGCGTGAGGCGCTCGAGCTGCGCGACGGCGACAAGAGCCGTTACCTGGGCAAGGGCGTACTGAACGCCGTAGCCAACATCAACGGACCGATCCGTGATCTGCTGCTGGGCAAGGACCCGGTCGACCAGAAGGCGCTGGACCAGGCGATGATCGAGCTGGACGCCACCGAGAACAAGGCCAAGCTGGGCGCCAATGCCATCCTCGCCGTGTCCCTGGCTGCCGCCAAGGCGGCGGCGCAGGCCAAGGGCGTGCCGCTGTATGCGCACATCGCCGATCTGAACGGCACGCCGGGCCAGTATTCGATGCCGGTGCCGATGATGAACATCATCAACGGCGGCGAACATGCCGACAACAACGTCGACATCCAGGAGTTCATGGTCCAGCCGGTTGGCGCGAAGACCTTTGCCGATGCGCTGCGCATGGGCGCCGAGATCTTCCATCACCTCAAGGCCGTGCTCAAGGCCCGCGGGCTGAATACCGCAGTGGGCGACGAGGGTGGCTTCGCGCCGAACCTGGCTTCCAACGAGGATGCGCTGGGCGCCATCGCCGAGGCAGTCGAGAAGGCCGGCTACAAGCTGGGCACCGACGTGACCCTGGCACTGGACTGCGCTTCCAGTGAGTTCTACAAGGACGGCAAGTACGACCTGGCTGGTGAAGGCAAGGTGTTCGATGCAGAGGGCTTCGCCGACTACCTGGCCGGTCTGACTCAGCGTTATCCGATCATCTCCATCGAAGACGGCATGGATGAATCGGATTGGGCGGGCTGGAAGGCACTGACCGACAAGATCGGCGAGAAGGTCCAGCTGGTCGGTGACGATCTGTTCGTCACCAACACCAAGATCCTCAAGGAAGGCATCGACAAGGGCATCGCCAACTCGATCCTGATCAAGTTCAACCAGATCGGCTCGCTGACCGAGACCCTGGAAGCCATCCAGATGGCCAAGGCGGCCGGTTATACCGCAGTGATCTCGCACCGCTCCGGCGAAACCGAGGATTGCACCATCGCCGACCTGGCCGTAGGCACCGCCGCCGGTCAGATCAAGACCGGTTCGCTGTGCCGCTCCGACCGCGTGTCGAAGTACAACCAGCTGCTGCGTATCGAAGAGCAACTGGCCGGCAAGGCGTCCTACAACGGCCGCGCCGAATTCCGCGGCTGATCCGCGGCATCTAAAAAAGGGCGGCGCAAGTCGCCCTTTTTTGTTTCAATCGGCATCTGTACTCGCGCCAGGTGTCTTCGCACCCGCGGGTGGCAGCTCATCATCTGAACAAAGCCGAAGCCGTTTTCATGCCTTCCATGCGTCGCCCCTACTGGTTGTTCGTTGTGCTGATACTGCTCCTTGGTGGTCTGCAGTACCGCCTGTGGGTGGGCGAAGGCAGCCTCGCGCAGGTCAGCGGGCTGAACAAGCAGATTGCCGAGCAACAGGGCGAGAACGAGCGGCTGCTGGAGCGTAATCGGATTCTCGAAGCGGAAGTCCTTGAGCTCAAGCAGGGTATGGAAACCGTCGAGGAACGTGCCCGTCAGGAGCTCGGTATGGTCAAAGAGGGCGAAACCCTCTATCAGTTCGTCGAATGAGCCGAAGCGAGCTTCCAGCGTTCTGGGTCGTCATTCCGGCAGCAGGCATCGGCAGCCGCATGCGCGCTGATCGTCCCAAGCAGTATCTGCGGTTGGCCGGCCGCTGCATACTCGAACACACCCTCGATTGTTTTCTGGATCACCCAGCCCTGGCAGGGCTGGTGGTCTGCGTGGCACCTGATGACTCCTACTGGGCAACGCTCGCCTGCGCAGGCGACGCGCGCGTTCGTCGCGCGCCGGGTGGTCGCGAACGTTGTGATTCGGTACTCAACGGGCTGCAAACGCTTGCTGAACTGGGTGCCGCTGACGGTGATTGGGTCCTTGTGCATGATGCGGCCAGGCCCAATCTGGCACGAGAAGATCTGGACAGGCTGCTGGCCGAGTTGGCCGAGGACCCGGTCGGCGGTCTGCTGGCGGTACCCGCCCGGGACACCCTCAAGCGCGTGGGGTCTGACGGTCGGGTAACGGAAACGGTGGATCGCAGCGTCATCTGGCAGGCGTTCACGCCGCAGATGTTTCGCCTGGGAATGTTGCGCGATTCGCTCGCAGCTGCGCTCGAAGGCGGTGTCGCGGTGACCGACGAAGCGTCGGCGCTGGAATGGGCCGGTCACTCACCACGGGTAGTGGAAGGCCGTGCCGACAACCTCAAGGTGACTCGGCCGGAAGACCTTGCCTGGCTGGAACAGCGCTGGAACGCCGGCCAGCAGCATTGAAAGCAGGCAGCTCCGGGCTGCCCGCCATTCGCCTCTAGAAGCGGTAGATCGCGGCTGCGCCACTGCCGGTCGGCATGCGTTCGGTCGGTACCACGACGACTTCGCCACCTTGCTCCAGTGTCCAGATGGTCAGCTCGTCCAGTACATCGGGCGTGTTCACCTCCTGCTCGTCTGCCGAGACCGCCGTTCGTTGAGTCTTGTCGACGTGGCCGGGGATCTGCCGCTCGGCTTCGACCAGCAGCGTGGCGACTCGACCCTGGCGAGTCGCCTGGCCGATGTCCTCCAGCTGGTCGGAGGCGAGTCCCTGGCCATGGGAGGCGCCGAACTGGCTGAGCAGCCCCTCGAGTCGCTTGAGATAGCGCGGCTGCATGACCATCCAGCTTTTCCGGCGCAGTTCCTCGATGCCGAGCGCAGCGTGCCCGGTCTCGATGCCCTCGGGTAACAGGCATTCGTTATGGCTGAGGCGGCGGTAGTGAGGTTGTTGTTCCGGCAGCGCGGCGAGGATCAGGGGCAGACCCGAGGGCCTCGAGTGATGCTCGCTGATGGCTCGGTCGACCTCGCGGAAATAGCGGTCACGATCACGGTCGATCTCGGCCTGCTTGCCGCTGCCGCCGGCTTCTACCTGCATGGGGTCGCCACGTTCGCTGGCGCGGCTGTAGCCCTGGGGAAAGCCGCTCTGGCCCTTGTCCGTCAGATCGTTGCCCAGTGCATCGGCAAGGGTTCGCGGAACCGCTTCGTGAAGCCTCACCTCGTCCAGGGCGTCGCGATTGCCTTCGAACAGGCGCACCGAATCGCGCGACAGGCAGAGAATCTGGTAGCGATCAGCCGATTGTGCAATGCGCACCAGGGGTTTCAGGTGCATGCGCTCATTGGCGACGGCCATCTCCGGCACGCTGCGCTGCAGACGATAAACCTCGAAGTAGCCCGGTGCGCCAAACGCGGCCAGGCCGTCGAGGCTGTGATTCCAGAAATCGCTGTTGTCGATCAGGGCGTGGAACGGTTCGAGCAGGGCAGGCACCTGCTCGGCGTGGCCTTGCCGCTTGAGCGCGTCTTCCAGCTGCCGGACCAGCTGCTTGAAGCGGATCGGGTCCTGCTGACGCTCCGGAAAGCTGCGATGGGTGGGCTGGTAGAGGGACAGGCAGGGCCCATCACGGTGGCTCAGCAGTTTCGTCAGGGTTGCGCGATCGAGCAGTCGGTTCATGCGTGGCCTCCAGTTGCAGTGGTTCGGTCCCTCGCAGAGGTGGTCGATGGCACGTTCACTGGCCATCGATAGTGAGGTCAGTGGCGGTTTAGCTTGTTCAGCGCGTGGTCCAGTGCGTGGCTCAGCTTCTGCGCCGCGCCGTTGATCGCCAGTTCAAGGGTTTCGGCCTTGTGGGTGGCCGAGACCGGGTCGCGACCCTTGGCGCGCGCCTCCATCTGGCAGCGCTTGTCGTGCGGCCCGCTCTTGTTGCTGTTTTCGTCGTTGAGATGCACTTCGATGCGCGTCAGGTGGTCGTCGAAGCGTTCCAGTTCGGCTTCAACCGTTGCCTTGATTCGTTCTTCGAGCTCCTTGGTAACGCTGATGCTGTGGTTGCTGTTCACCAGAACCTGCATGGCTGTCCTCCTGAGTGAAGTGCTGTACGCAACCGATTCGGGGCAGGGGCGCGTTACAGCTACACAAGGTACGACGTGGCAGCGTGGGGCGGGTTCCGCCACATTGTCCTGCCCGGACGCGCGGTTCCAAGCCTCAGCTCACGACGCCCGCGTACTCGCTCCGGCGTGCCAGGCCGGCTTTCAATGCCTCGACCAGCAGGCGGACCCGGGGCAGCGAATAGCGTCGCTGCGGGTAAACGGCCCAGACGGCCGTATCCGGTGGCTGGTTGGCGTCCAGCAAGGAGATCAGTTCTCCGCGGCGCAGGGGATCCTGCACGTAGTAATCGGGAAGCTGACACAGGCCGAATCCTCGCAACGCTGCATCCAGCACTGCTTCGCCGCTATTGCAGCGCCAGTTTCCACTGGGCTTGAAGTGCTGCTCGCGACCATCGACCTGAAAGGCCCAGACGTCGCTCGTTCCGATCAGGCAGTTATGTCGCGCCAGTTCCGAAAGCGTATGCGGTCTCCCATAGCGCTCCAGGTAGCCCGGGGCGGCGCACAGGAACATCGCCCGCGGTGCGATGCGGGTGGCAACCAGGCGCGACTCGCTGAGCTTTCCAAGGCGGATGGCCAGGTCATAACCTTCCTGCACCAGGTCGAGGGTGCGGTTGGACAGTTCGATATCGACGCGCAGCTGCGGATGCCGGGCCATGAATTCGTTGACCAGCGGCACGATGAAGCGTTCGCCGTACGCGACCGCGGCAGTCATGCGCAGCAGACCGGTCGGCGCGCTGTGCAGATCGCTGATGGCCAGGAAGGCTTCGTCGCGCTCCTCGATCAGCCGCTGACAGCGGGCAAAGAAGGTGTGTCCGGCTTCGGTCAGCGAGACGCGGCGGGTGGTGCGATAGAGCAGGCGCGCCTGCAATCGCTCTTCGAGGCGAGCGACCTGGCGGCTGACGTGCGAAGACGATACGCGCAGCCGCTCGGCGGCACGCATGAAGCTGCCGCATTCGACCACGGCAACGAACTCATCGAGGCCTTCCCAGCGATTCATCGGTTCTCCAGCATGCAAGGGACTGAGCGCGCGGCATGGGCTCACCGAAACAGGGCGAATCGAGCCTCAGGCAGTAGGATTATCCCCGTATAGCAACAATGTTTTCCAGGATCGTCAATTAATCCCTGCCTGGACGTGAATTACACTCTCTGCTTTCCAATCACATCGAGAGTGATGTCCATGTCCATCAAGTCGCGTGCCGCCGTTGCCTTCGGCCCCAATCAGCCCCTGCAGATCGTGGAAGTGGACGTCGCGCCGCCCAAGGCTGGCGAAGTCCTGATCCGCATCGTCGCCACCGGTGTCTGCCACACCGACGCCTATACGCTCTCGGGCGAGGATTCCGAAGGCGTCTTCCCGTGCATCCTCGGTCATGAGGGCGGCGGAATCGTCGAGGCGGTGGGCGAGGGTGTCACTTCGGTCGCGGTTGGCGATCATGTGATTCCGCTCTATACCGCCGAATGTCGCGAGTGCAAGTTCTGCAAATCCGGCAAGACCAACCTGTGCAGCTCCGTACGGGCTACTCAGGGCAAGGGCCTGATGCCCGATGGCACCACGCGCTTCAGCTATCAGGGCGAGCCGATCTACCACTACATGGGCTGCTCGACCTTCTCCGAATACACCGTGCTGCCGGAAGTCTCGGTGGCGAAGATTCCTAAAGAAGCACCCTTGGAAAAGGTCTGCCTGCTGGGTTGCGGCGTCACTACCGGTATCGGCGCAGTGCTCAACACCGCCAAGGTCGAAGAAGGCGCTAGCGTAGCGATCTTCGGGCTGGGCGGTATCGGCCTGGCGGCGATCATCGGCGCCAAGATGGCCAAGGCCAGCCGGATCATTGCCGTCGACATCAACCCGAGCAAGTTCGCCATCGCCGAAGAGCTGGGTGCCACCGACTTCGTCAATCCGAAGGAGCATGACAAGCCGATCCAGGAAGTCATCGTCGAGATGACCGATGGCGGCGTCGACTACTCCTTCGAGTGTGTCGGCAACGTGCAACTGATGCGTGCAGCGCTCGAGTGCTGTCACAAGGGCTGGGGCGAGTCGACCATCATCGGTGTCGCTGGCGCCGGCCAGGAAATCAGCACGCGCCCGTTCCAGTTGGTCACCGGCCGCGTCTGGCGAGGTTCGGCGTTCGGCGGCGTAAAGGGTCGTACCGAGCTGCCGAGCTATGTGGAGAAGTCGCAAAGCGGCGAAATCCCGCTGGACACCTTCATCACCCACAACCTGCCGCTGGACGAGATCAACGAGGCGTTCGATCTGATGCACGAAGGCAAGAGCATCCGGACCGTCATCCATTTTTAAAAGCCGATGAGAGCGCCGGAGGCTGAAGGCGGGACGATTCGCGTCTTCGTTCAGCCTCCAGCGTTTCCTCGGCTTCTGGAGATTTCATGGAAAACCTTTCCTGCCAGAAAAGCTTCGGCGGCTGGCACAAGCGTTACCGCCATCGATCCAGCAGTCTGAACTGTGACATGGTATTCGCCGTATACCTGCCGCCCCAGGCGGAGCAGGGCGAGAAACTGCCGGTGCTGTACTGGCTGTCCGGGCTGACCTGCACGGACGAGAACTTCATGCAGAAGGCCGCTGCGCAACGCCTCGCCGCCGAGCTCGGCCTGATCATCGTCGCGCCGGATACCAGTCCGCGCGGTGCCGGTGTGCCGGACGATCCCGATGGTGCCTGGGATTTCGGCCTCGGTGCCGGTTTCTACCTCAACGCCACCGAGCAGCCGTGGGCGCAGCACTATCGGATGTATGACTATGTGGTCGAAGAGCTGCCAACCCTGATCGAGGCCAACTTCCCGGTTTCCGATCGTCGCGGCATCAGCGGCCACTCCATGGGTGGCCATGGCGCCTTGATCTGTGCGCTCAAGAACCCTGGCCGTTACCAATCGCTGTCGGCCTTTGCACCCATCAGCAATCCGCTCAACTGCCCGTGGGGCGAGAAGGCCTTCGGCAACTACCTGGGCCAGGATCGCTCGCGCTGGCGCGAATGGGATGCCTGCGCGCTGATCGGCGAAGCCGGCGAGAAACTACCGATCCTGGTGGATCAGGGCGATCGCGACGACTTCATGGTCAGCCAGCTGAAACCCGAAGCGCTGGAGGCGGCAGCCAGGGCGGCCGGCCACCCGCTGACCCTGCGTATCCAGCCCGGCTATGACCACAGCTACTACTTCATCGCCAGCTTCATCGACGACCACCTGCGTCATCATGCCAAGGCGCTGAAGGCGTAGGGTGGACGACGGCGAGGCCTCATTCACGCGTTTGCTCCGGTCGGCGCCGTTGCCGCCGGGGCGTTTGCATGGCGCGTCGGGCCGCGTGGAAAACGCTTCGCGGTTTTCCATCCTACGAAACCGCATGCCGAGGCGCTGAAGGCGTAGGGTGGATGACGGCGAAGCCTCATCCACGCGTTTGCTCCGGTCGGCGACGTTGCCGCCGGGGCGTTTGCATGACGCGCCGGGTCGCGTGGAAAACGCTTCGCGGTTTTCCACCCGACGTAACGGTGCATGGCCAAACAAAAAAGGCCCGACCGGATTTCCCGGTCGGGCCTTTCCATCGCCAGGAGCTAGAGCGATGGATAATCGGTAAAGCCAGCCGGGCCCTGGGCATAGAACAGTTCGGGCTTGGGCTCGTTCAGGGGGGCGTCCTGGCGCAGGCGCGTGACCAGGTCCGGATTGGCGATGTAGGGGATGCCGAATGCGACCGCATCGGCCTTGCCTTCGGCCAGCCAGGCGTTGGCCTGCTGCTTGGTGAAGCGCTCGTTGGCGATGTAGACGCCACCGAAGATCTGCTTCAACTGCGGGCCGAGGCTGTCCTCGCCGGCTTTCTCGCGGGTGCAGATGAAGGCGACGCCGCGCTTGCCGAGCTCGCGGGCCACATGGCCGAAGGTTTCGGCGCGGTTTGAGTCGCCCATGTCATGGGAATCGGCGCGCGGCGCCAGGTGTACGCCGACGCGGCCGGCGCCCCATACCGAGATGGCTGCATCGGTCACTTCCAGCAGCAGTCGTGCACGGTTTTCCAGCGAGCCGCCGTAGGCATCGGTGCGTGTGTTGGTGCTGTCCTGCAGAAACTGGTCGAGCAGGTAGCCGTTGGCACCGTGGATCTCCACGCCGTCGAAGCCGGCTTCCTTGGCATTCTCGGCACCCTTGCGGTAGGCCTCGATGATGCCGGGAAGCTCATCGGTCTCCAGCGCGCGAGGGGTCTCGTAGTCCTTCATCGGACGGACCAGGCTGACATGTCCGGCCGGCTTGATGGCGCTCGGGGCGACCGGCAGCTGGCCGTCCAGATAGATCGGGTCGGAGATGCGGCCGACGTGCCAGAGTTGCAGGACGATCTTGCCGCCCTTGGCATGCACCGCGTCGGTGACCTTCTTCCAGCCCTGAACCTGCTCGGCGGACCAGATGCCGGGAGTGTCCGGGTAGCCGACGCCCATCGGGGTCACCGAGGTGGCTTCGCTGATGATCAGGCCGGCATCGGCACGCTGGGCGTAGTATTCGGCGATCAGGTCGCCGGGCACACGGCCGGGCTCGGCGCGGCAGCGGGTCAGCGGCGCCATGATGATGCGGTTTGTCAGTTCCAGGTCGCCGATCTTGATCGGGTCGAAGAGTGTGGGCATAGCGATACCGCTCCTGTGCAGGTGGTTCGGGAAATATTCAGAGGTCTTGGCCGAGCCGCTCGATGAAGGTCTGGATGACTTCGTCGTTGCGCTTGAAGAAGTGCCACTGGCCGACTTTCTGGCTGGTTACCAGTTCGGCCTTCTGCAGCGTCGCCAGATGGGCCGATACGGTCGATTGCGACAGGCCGGCGCGCTGGTCGATCTGCCCGGCACAGACACCGGTTTCCAGCGAGTGGTGCTGCTCGGCGAAGTGGCGCTGCGGTTCCCTGAGCCAGCGCAGGATGTCGCGGCGCAGCGGATGGGCGAGTGCCTTGATGATGTCGTCGAAATCGTCCGGCATGGAAAGTCCCCGGTGTGTATATCGGAACACGACGAACTATATATCGGGGATTTGCGATATTGGATCGATTCGGCTGATGGTGCTTATCGTCGGTGTCGATGATCGGCCGCATCGAGGTGATCCGCTCAAGCGGCTGTCGGCTCCTGTAGAATCGTCGCCTCGAGATTTTCCAGGGTTTTGCATCTATGCGTATCGGCCACGGTTACGACGTGCACCGCTTCGGCGAAGGCGATCACATCACGCTCGGCGGCGTGCGGATTCCACACAGATACGGGCTGCTGGCGCATTCCGACGGTGATGTGCTGCTGCATGCCCTGAGCGATGCACTGTTGGGCGCCGCGGCGCTGGGCGATATCGGCAAGCATTTCCCGGACACCGACCCGCAGTTCAAGGGCGCCGACAGTCGCGTGCTGCTGCGCCATGTACTGGCGCAGGTACAGGCCAAGGGCTGGCAGGTCGGCAATGTCGACGCCACCATCGTTGCCCAGGCGCCGAAGATGGCCCCGCACATCGACAACATGCGCGCATTGATCGCTGCGGACCTGCAGGTGCAGCTGGATCAGGTCAACGTCAAGGCGACCACCACCGAGAAGCTCGGCTTCACCGGGCGCGAGGAGGGGATCGCCGTGCACGCCGTTGCCTTGCTGGTTCGCGCATGACCGAAGACCAGTTGCTTGGCCCGCGTGCCCATGGTGATCCTTGCGGCAGCGCGGTACTCAAGGCGGTAGCCGAGGATTTCCAGGTCGACGAGGTGCTCGACATTCCGCTCTCGGGCGAAGGCGAGCACCTGTGGCTGTGGGTGGAAAAACGCAACCTGAATACAGAGGAAGCCGCCCGGCGCATAGCCCGTGCCGCCGGCGTACCTTTGAAGATGATCAGCTATGCCGGTCTGAAGGACCGCCAGGCCCTGACCCGGCAATGGTTCAGCCTGCACCTGCCGGGCAAGGCCGACCCGGAGCTGGCTGCGGCGGAGGACGGCAGCCTGGCGATCCTCAAGCGTACCCGCCACCAGCGCAAGCTGCAGCGCGGGGCGCACTCGGCCAACGGCTTCCGGCTGCGCCTGACCGAGCTGCGCGGCGATCACGCGCTGCTCGATGCTCGATTGCAGCGGATCAAGGAGCAGGGTGTACCGAACTACTTCGGGCTGCAGCGTTTCGGCTACGACGGCGGCAACCTGCACGGTGCGCGAGACTTCGCCGCCAAAGGCGAGTTGCCGGCGCAGCGCAACCTGCGCTCACGCCTGCTCTCTGCCGGGCGCAGCTACCTGTTCAATCGCGTGCTGGCCGAGCGGGTCGGCGATGGCAGCTGGCAACGGGCGCGCGTGGGCGATCTGCTGGCCTTTACCGACAGTCGCAGCTTCTTTTTGGCGGGTGAAACGGAATGCAGCGACCCGCGCCTGGCGATTCTCGACCTGCATCCGTCGGGGCCGCTGTGGGGGGCGGGCGGCTCGCCCGCCAATGACGACGTTCAGGCGCTGGAGGATGCGGTCGCTGCAACTGAGCCCGGTATCGCCAATTGGTTGGCACAAGCTGGAATGAAGCACGAACGGCGAATTCTTCGCCTCCCCATCGGCGGTTTGTCGTGGCATTATCCCGGACCTGACATTCTGCAACTGGAATTCGTCCTGCCGACCGGATGCTTCGCTACCGCCATGGTGCGCGAGGTGGTCAACCTGGCAGGGCAGACGGACATCTGATGCGTATTCTGATCGCCAACGACGACGGGGTGTATGCACCTGGGCTCGCCGCGCTTTATGACGCGCTGGCCGATTATGCCGAGTGCAAGGTGGTCGCCCCGATCCAGGACATGAGCGGAGCCAGCAGCGCGCTCACCCTGGATCGCCCGCTTCATCCTGTAAGCATGCCGAATGGCTTCATCGGCTTGAACGGCTCACCCACCGATTGCGTGCACCTGGGGCTCAACGGGTTGCTCGAGCAAACGCCGGACATGGTGGTTTCGGGGATCAATCTCGGCGCCAACCTGGGTGACGACGTGCTCTATTCGGGTACGGTCGCCGCGGCCATCGAAGGACGCTTCACCGGGCGACCGGCATTTGCCTTTTCCCTGGTGTCACGCTCGACGGACAACCTGCCGGCAGCCGCTTTCATTGCCCGCTCGCTGGTAGAAAAGCACGACCAACTCGAGCTGCCGCCGCGAACCGTACTCAGCGTCAATGTGCCCAATCTGCCGCTCGATCATATCCGTGGCATCCAGCTTACTCGCCTGGGACATCGCAGTCGGGCCAAGCCTCCGGTCAAGCAGGCCAACCCGCGTGGCAAGGAGGGCTACTGGATTTCCGTCGCCGGCGACGTGGAAGACGGCGGCCCGGGTACCGACTTTCATGCCGTCATGCAGGGCTACGTTTCCATCACCCCGCTGCAGCTGGATCGAACCTTCCATGAGGCCTTTCACGGCCTCGAGAGCTGGCTGGAGAAAGTGCTGTGACTCATCGCGGACAAGACAGCCTGCTCCATGGATCGGGAATGACATCGCAGCGCACGCGGGATCGGCTGATCCAGCGCCTCTACGAAGAAGGGCTGTCCAACGCCCAGGTGCTGGAGGTGATTCGCCGTACCCCGCGTCACCTGTTCGTCGACGAGGCCCTGGCGCACCGCGCCTACGAAGACACGGCGCTTCCCATCGGTCATAACCAGACCATTTCGCAGCCGTTCATGGTCGCGCGCATGAGCGAGCTGCTGCTGGCCGATGGCCCTCTGGACAAGGTACTGGAGATCGGTACCGGCTCCGGTTACCAGACCGCCGTGCTGGCGCAACTGGTCGAACGAGTGTTCTCCGTCGAGCGCATTCAGGCCTTGCAGGACCGCGCCAAGGAGCGCCTGGTCGAACTCAAGCTACGCAATGTTGTCTTTCGCTGGGGCGATGGTTGGGAGGGCTGGCCTGCGCTGGCGCCATACAACGGCATCATCGTCACCGCAGCGGCAACCGATGTGCCGCAGGCTCTGCTCGACCAGCTGGCGCCCGGTGGGCGTCTGGTGATTCCGGTAGGTGCCGGCGAAGTCCAGCAGCTCATGCTGATCATTCGAGAGGAGAACGGCTTTTCGCGTCATCTTCTGGACACTGTGCGTTTCGTGCCGCTGCTCAATGGCCCCGTGATTTGATCATTCAGCGGAAGAAAGCATGAAAAACGCTTTATTGTTGTACGCCAAAGGCATGGCCATGGGCGCGGCGGATGTGGTGCCCGGTGTCTCGGGCGGTACCGTAGCGTTCATCACCGGCATCTACGACGAGTTGCTGCGCTCCATCAGCGCGGTGCCCTATGCCGTCGGCCCGTTGCTGCGAGGGCGCGTCGGTGAAGCCTGGAAGACCGCCAACGCCGGTTTCCTGCTGGTTCTCTTTGCTGGCGTTCTCACCAGCATTCTCAGCCTGGCCAGGTTGATCACGTTTCTGCTGGAGGAGTACCCGATCCCCGTCTGGTCGTTTTTCTTCGGTCTTATCCTGGTGTCGGTGCATCTGGTGGGCAAGGAAATCCAGCGGCGCAACCTTTCGCGGCTGCTGAGTTTCTGCCTGGGGATCGGCTTCGCCTACTGGATAACCGTAGCGGCCCCCGTGCAATGGGGCAGCGGTAGCCTGAGCCTGTTTCTTGCGGGGGCGATTGCCATCTGCGCGATGATCCTTCCGGGTATTTCCGGCAGCTTCATTCTCGTGCTGCTGGGGCTGTATCCGGTGGTGCTGGGTGCCGTGAAGAGCCTCGATATCGGTGTGATGATGACGTTCGCTGGCGGATGCCTGGTCGGGTTGCTGAGCTTCGCCAAGTTCCTCAGCTGGCTGCTCAAGCATTGGCGCGACATGACCCTGGCGTTTCTGACCGGTCTGATGCTCGGCTCGCTGAACAAGGTCTGGCCCTGGAAGGAAACGCTTACCTGGCGTACCAGTTCCAGCGGCGAGAATGTTCCGGTACTGCAGCAGAACCTGCTTCCGGGAGCCTATGGTGATCTCACCGGCCAGGATCCGCAGCTGCTCTTGGCTGTGCTGCTGGCGGTCGGCGGTATCGTGCTGGTGTTGGCGCTCGAGTGGTTCGCCGGTCGGCGTCAGCCCATGACCGAAAGCGTCTGACGCAGTTGTCTATGAAAGGGAGCGGGCATTGAGGCTCACAGCAGTACGGCGGTGGATTCGCGACCCCATGGTTCGTTCGATGCTCGGCGTAGCGCTGATCGCCGGTACGCTGGTCGGCTGTGTCTCCTCGGCTCCTGGTGGCAGTGTGCAGGTCGTCGATCGCAATCAGCGTGACCGCGTCACCAGCGGCCAGTACGTCGTTCGCCGCGGCGACACGCTCTGGTCGATCGCCTTCCGCTTCGGCTGGGATTGGCGCGAGCTGGCACGCGTCAATGGTATCCAGCCGCCACATGTCATCTACCCTGGACAGAAGATTCGGTTCAGTGGCGCGGCAACTCGGGTGGCCGCCGCCACGCCCCGTCCGGCGCCGCAGGCCGCACCCAGACCGGCGCCATCGACGCCGGTCGTAGTCGCCACGCCGGTGCCCCGTCAGCCTGCGATCACCGCGCAGCCAGCTCCGCCGACCAGCCAGCCAGCGCGTACTCCGGTGACGCCCGTTACCCGCTCCGCAAGCGGCTGGGCATGGCCTGCGAACGGCACGGTCATCGGTCGTTTTTCCTCAAACGGTAGTTTGAATAAAGGAATTGATATCGCTGGGGAATTAGGACAGCCTGTTCTGGCTGCTTCTGATGGGACTGTGGTGTACGCCGGTAGTGGATTACGGGGTTACGGCGAACTTGTGATCATCAAGCATAGCGATACCTATGTAAGCGCCTACGGACACAACCGCAGGCTGCTGGTGCGGGAGGGCCAACAAGTCAAGGCTGGGCAAGGTATTGCCGAGATGGGGTCTACGGGAACCGACCGGGTGAAGCTGCATTTCGAAATTCGTCGCCAGGGTAAACCCATCGATCCGCTGCAATATCTGCCGAGACGTTGACCTGTCGCCTGCCTGTTCCAGCACTAGGTTAGGCTTGAGCGTAGCCAGGGACCCGCGTCGCTTGGGCCTGTTGTCGAACTCGGAACAGGACAAGAATAATGGCACTTAAAGACCAAGCGCTGGAGTTTGACGTCGACGATGCGGTTCTGCTCATGGAAACGCCGATCCACTTCGACCAGAAGGGCAAAGTGACCAAGGCTGCCAGTGCAGGCAGAACCAAGGCCGCATCCAGCAAACAGCACAAGTTCATCGATTACAACCGGGCGCTCGATGCGACCCAGCTGTACCTCAACGAAATCGGCTTTTCCCCTCTCCTGACTCCTGACGAAGAAGTGCATTTCGCCCGCCTTGCGCAGAAAGGCGATCCGGCGGGGCGCAAGCGCATGATCGAAAGCAACCTTCGGCTGGTGGTGAAGATCGCGCGGCGATACGTCAACCGCGGTCTGTCGCTGCTCGATCTGGTCGAGGAGGGCAACCTGGGGTTGATTCGCGCGGTGGAGAAATTCGACCCCGAGCGCGGTTTCCGTTTTTCCACTTATGCGACCTGGTGGATTCGGCAGACCATCGAGCGCGCGATCATGAACCAGACCCGTACGATTCGCTTGCCGATTCACGTGGTCAAGGAGCTGAATGTTTACCTGCGTGCGGCGCGCGAGCTGACGCAGAAGCTCGATCACGAGCCCAGCCCCGAGGAGATCGCCAATCTGCTCGAGAAGCCCGTTGGCGAGGTCAAGCGAATGCTCGGCCTGAATGAGCGTGTCACCTCGGTGGACGTCTCGCTCGGTCCCGATACGGACAAGACACTTCTCGATACGCTGACCGACGATCGGCCGACAGACCCATGCGAATTGCTACTGGATGACGATCTGTCGGCCAGTATCGACCAATGGTTGTCCGACCTTTCCGAAAAACAGCGTGAAGTCGTCATTCGCCGCTTTGGCCTGCGCGGGCATGAAGCATCCACGCTGGAGGAAGTAGGGCAGGAGATCGGTCTGACCCGGGAACGGGTTCGACAGATTCAGGTCGAGGCGCTGCGTCGTCTTCGCGAGATACTCGAGCGTAACGGACTGTCTAGCGACGCGTTGTTCCAGTGATCGAAAGCTGCGTCGGAGTGGATACCAGTCCGGCGCAGTTCTTCCCTTGATGCTTCCCAGGCTTTCGCGACTTCGACAATGCGCCGGCCAGTTGTCTGGCTCCATTGGCTTAAGTCGGCCGAGCTGAATTTCCCATTCTGCTCAGTCGCTTGTAGGCTTTTGCTTACAAGTTCTGTAAGCAAAACTCAGGTGACAACAGTGATCACCCGCTATCTATCCCTTGTTTTATTTCTAACTCGTTGATTTTAAATAGCTTTTATTTTCTCGCTGATATTGTCCGGCGGCTCGCGTGGCGTCCTGCCGCAGTTGTTACCTGGCTGGCGATCATTAATATCGCCCCCGTGCTCAAGGATTAGCACAGCCTTCAGGATGAAGGTTAGGGATCGTCGCTGGAAGCGATGTCATCAGGACGATGAGAACGGATACAGGGAACAGGGAAGGAGGCGGGCGGGATCGAATCCCGCCCCTTTTTTTGCCTGTGAAAAAGAGCGCTGAACCGAGTTGCCCGCGCGCGGCCTAAGGCTGAACAGTCCATAAGCGGAGGCACCATATGAACGGTGAGCAGCAGCAAGACCAGTCGCCTGAGGAACGGGACGACGTAGCCCGCCGCCCGGAAGAAGCGGACGAGGACCAGCTTGACGAGGCGATCGAGGAAACCTTCCCCGCCAGCGATCCTATTTCCCCCTGAAACAGCTACCGACGCCGACTACGCGCGCTCTGCCGCACGCTTCAGCAATGCGGGCAGCACATGCGCACGTAGCAGCGGCGCGATGTCGTCACGCTGGCAGGGAGCCATAGCCAGCCAGCCCATCTCTTCGATCTCTGCCTGGACGCTGACTGCATGCGGTAGGCGTCCGATGAACACGTCGGCCTTCACCAAGTGGTCAGGCTCGTTGGCCGCCAGCGCCTGAAACTGCCCCAGCGCTTCGAAGTCGCGGTCTTCCAGAAACAGATGCAGCTCTTCCTCCAGTTCCCGCCTGAGCGTCTGCAGGGGCATTTCGCCAGGCTCCGCTTTGCCGCCGGGGAGCATGAAGAAGCGCGTCGCGCGCTTGCGTACCACCAGAATGCGCCCGAGCTCGTCGAACAGGCAGGCGATAGCGATGGTCAGGGTTTTTTGGGGCATGGCTTCATCCTGTGGTCCGTGAACCAGGGCGATCAGTGTTTTGCTTCGTTTATAGCGCGCCAGGCGGTCAGCCAGCGTATCCGGCAGCTTTTCAGCCCCGGTAAAGCCAAGGCGGTTGTAGAAGTTCAGCAGGTCTGGCTTGCAGAATAGCCAGACCGGACCCTGCGCACAGCTCAGCGCCCGGCGTATCAGCTGCTGGCCAATCCCCTTTCCTCGTTCCGATGGACTTACCAGTAGCCCTGTCAGGAAGTGGCCATGCGCGACAGGCGTCAGGCACAGGCCGGCAACGATATCGCCGCGTCTGGCAATCCAGCATCTGGCCTCGGGGCGGATGCGGTTGCGGTTGTTGTGGGTTCGATAGAACCTCACCAGCAGGGGCTTCAGGGGCAGGGGGAGCTGCAGGTACTCAAGTGCGGGCATGGCCGTCCGGGGCGTTGTCGAGGTCGCCAGTCTAGCGCGTGGCGCGCCCTCGCCAAAGTCCGACCCGGCAACTGGGGCCGTTCATCCGTGTGCTGCATCTTTCCACCACAGTTGGGTATCTCACCCTTAATGCCCCAACGACGGCGAATGACGACATGCTGGACTTACTGATCGTGCTCGCGTTCGTCTTCTATGGCCTTGCGGCGGGGATGCGTGCCCGCGCCAGGGCGTCACTGAGCCTGCATGAATACTTTCTCGCCGGCCGGACTATCAAGGGCTGGCGCGCTGGCGTTTCGATGGCAGCCACCCAGTTCGCGGCCGATACGCCGCTGCTGGTCAGCGGCCTCGTCGCCACTGCCGGGGTGTTCGCGCTCTGGCGCCTGTGGATATACGGTCTGGCGTTCCTGCTGCTGGCCTGGGTGTTTGCATCCGGCTGGCGCCGTGCCGGCGTGCTTACCGATGCCGAGCTGACGCGCGTGCGCTACAGCGGGCCTGCCGTCGTACCGCTGCGGCTGTTCAAGGCGATCTACTACGGCACGGTGATCAACTGTGTGGTCTTGGCCATGGTGCTGGTCGCCGCCATTCGCATCGCCGAGGTCTTCCTGCCCTGGCATGACTGGCTGCCGGGCGGTGTCCATGGGCTGATCCGGGCTGTCGTCGAGGCTGCAGGCATACGGCTGGGCGAGAGCATGAGTGGGCTGGATCCGCTGACGGCCAGTGCCAACAACCTCATCTCGATCCTGCTGATTCTGCTGTTCACCGCGATGTACTCGATCACCGGCGGTTTGCGGGCGGTGGTGCAGACCGACGTGATGCAGTTCAGTGTGGCCATGCTGGGAACATTGGCCTACGCCTGGTTCGTGGTCGATGCCGCGGGTGGGCTGGGCGGCCTGGCAGACCGTGTCGTTGAACTGTACGGCAGCGAGCAGGCCGCCAGGCTACTTTCCTTCGCGCCGCCCGACAGTGCGGGTGAGGCATTGTTGCCATTGCTGATGGTCATCGGCTTGCAGTGGCTGTTCCAGATGAACTCCGACGGAACCGGCTACCTGGCCCAGCGCAGCATGGCCTGTCCGACCGATCGGGAGGCTCGCATCGCGGGGCTGCTGTTCACCTGGCTGCAGATATTCCTGCGTAGCCTGTTCTGGCTGGTGATCGCCATCGGGTTGCTGGTGCTCTACCCGTTCGGCCCGGAGGAGATGGGCAGTGGCGGATTTACCGCCGCACGCGAGGCCTTGTTCGTCAGTGGGATCGACGAACTGCTGCCGCCGGGGTTCCGTGGCTTGATGCTGGTGGGACTGCTGGCGGCGCTGACCTCTACCGTCGACACGCATCTGAACTGGGGCGCGTCGTACTGGAGCAACGATATCTACGCAAGCGTCGTGGCGCCGAAGCTGCTCAAGCGAAAACCCAGGGACAAGGAACTCGTACTGGTGGCGCGGCTGTCCAGCGTCCTGATACTGCTGCTCGCGATGAGCATCATGGCCAATCTGGGTTCGATTCAGAAGGCATGGTTCATATCGCTGCTGTTCGGTGCGGGAATGGGCTTTGTGCTGGTTCTGCGCTGGTTGTGGGAGCGTATCAACCTCTATTCGGAACTGGCGGCAATGGTGGTTTCACTGATCACTGCACCGCTGTTGCTCTATTGTCTTGGTACCGACCCGGAACGTGAGTGGATTCGTCTGGGCATCATGTCGCTCGTCACCAGCAGTGCTGCGATCCTGATCAGCTACGTAACTCCGGCTACGGACGAGCAGACACTCGACCGCTTCTATCGTCGCGTACGACCGTTCGGCTTCTGGGGAAAAACCGCCCTTCGCTGTGGGGTAAGCCGACGAGAGCCACTCAGAGCGCTAGGTACCAGGTTGTTCGCCGTAGCGGTCACGGCGTTGTCTTTGTACACGCTATTGATCGGGGTGGGACGGCTACTGTTTCCAGGGCCACAGGGCAGTTCCGTACTTGCATGGGCTTGCATCGTAATCGGCCTCGCGCTGATGCCGGTGTGGATTTACCTGGCATTCAGTCGTTGTTTCGATGACCAACATGACGAACATGAGCTGGCGCTATCTGTGGATCGAATCGATCCCGCCAACTGAGCGGGGCTAATAGCTGTGCTACAGAAAACCGCCATCACATCATGGCTTCGACGATTGCCGCTAATGGCTAGTTAATATCGGGCAATGGCATAACCTCATATGAATCATCTTATTGAGGCGCTTTCCTGAGGTTTTTCATGTAATAACGGTCATTCGTCGTTTTGTCTGGGCGAGTGTCGCGTTTGCATGCTTGTCTCAGTGTTACGCATTGCTAATCGGTGTTTGCGTAATTTAAACAAGCATGATCAAGAGGTGCCGTCATGAATCGACTTTTTAAAACTTCCCTTATGGTTGTCGCAATGCTTCCAGCTATTGCCGGTGCGGCGCCAATGACTGGTGATCGGGAGATTACCCTGGGTGGCGCGGGAAGCAGTGACAAGGACTTCGACGATACCGTGTTCTCGGTTCAGGGTAGTTGGGGCCAGTACCTCAGCGAGTCTTCGCTGTGGGGTGTTAGACAAACGGTCAATGCGCGCGACTCCGAAGGCGAAAGCGTCAAGTTCGATGGCTCGACACGCATGTTCTATGACTACCACTTCGGCACGGGCAAGGCGCGCCCCTTCATAGGCGCCAGCATCGGCGGGGTGTACGGCGACCAGGTGGACGAGACCTTCATGGCAGGGCCTGAGGTCGGTTTCAAATACTGGATTCAGGACAAGACCTTCATCACCGCAATGGCGGAATATCAGTTCCTGTTCAAGAGCGGGAGCGACGCGCAGGACCGTTATGATGACGGCGTATTCCTTTATAGCATCGGTATCGGTTTCAATTATTGATCGAGGCGGCGCGATGCCTGGATGGCATCGCGCTTGTTTTGTCGTTTCGTTTGTTATCGTTTCGCTTGTTGTGCTGAAGCGTTATTTCCGGTCGATGCCGGGCGTGTTTGCCGTGGCATTTAGTGCAGCGTCGGAGCCGCTGTCTTCGCATGATCTTCCGAACTTCCGTCGATCTGGGTTGTTCCACAGATGCTGGCCAATTAAAAGCGTGTATTGCAATGTGCTGGTCAACACCGGCGCGTGAACTTGCTTGCAGCGTTTTTGAGTTGGCGCATTCGCGGCGTCATCATCGACACATCAGAAGCCGGACGATTGCCCGCCGGCTGTCTATCACGCCGACCACGGTGGGCAGATCGCCGTGATCGGCCGTTCAGATCGGCCTGCCGTGTGCCGGACAATGTGCTTGCACCTGGCGGATGCGTTCGGCAGGAACGCGCAATTGCTGCAGCAGGTATTCGGCGAATTGCGGGAAATAGGCTTGCCGGCCGATGGCTTGCTCCATGCAGTAGAGCCAGGCCTCGCGCTCGGCTTCGCCAATCGACCAGCGTGTATGAAAGTGCGGAATGCTGATGCTGCCGTATTTCTCGGCGTAACGTCTGGGGCCGCCCAGCCAGCCGCTCAGAAAGCTGGAGAGCCTGTCGCAGGCCGCGTCCAGTTCCTGGGGGTACATGGCGCGTACCGCAGCAGCCTGCGGTGCTTCGTTCATGATCTGGTAGAAGTCCGCTACCAGCCGTTGCAAGCCCTGTTCGCCGCCAGCGGCTTGGAACGAGGCGTCGCCGACGCCGAAGGCAGGAGATTGATCGACATGCATCTGGCTCGCCTTTCTGGCTTTCGAATGGGCGCCGGATGATGCGCGCTTGTGCCAGATCAATACAAGTGCATGCCGTAGCTGCAGCGCCGGCGAGCCTGGTCTACGCTGAAAATCCACACATCGGCGGAGAAAGGACATGCGCAAGCTTCTGATTGCATATGACGGTTCGGACAATTCCAAACGGGCCCTGCAATACGTCATCGATCTTGCACGGGATACCGGCATGACTCCGCAGATCCATGTGGTCAACGTCCAGCAAGAGCCGATCATCTACGGCGAATATGTGACCGCAGCGATGATAGACGAGCTCAACAGCGGGCTGATGAGTCAGGCGCGCTCTGTTCTCGACGAGGCGGTGGCTGTGTTGCAGGCTGGAGGGCTGAGTTGCGAGACCCATGCACTGCAGGGCAACGTCGCCGAGCAGGTGAGCGATGCGGTCAAGCGGCTGGGCTGCGACACGGTGGTCATGGGGACGCGCGGTCTGGGCAGTTTCACCGGGCTGGTGCTGGGGTCGGTGGCGAACCGGGTGATCCACGAGGTATCGGTCCCGGTTCTACTGGTCAAATGAGTGCGGCTGATTGTCCGCTCAGCTCTGCTTGCCCTTGAGCAGGTCGCCCAGATTAGCGAAGGCCTTGAAGGTTTCCTTCGGGCCCAGATCGCTGCCAGGCCGGGCTTCGGCCTGGTACTGGTTGTCCGTATAGCGCGAATGCTCGTTGTCGTGGCAGTACAGGCAAAGCAACTCCCAGTTCGAGCCATCTTCGGGGTTGTTGTCGTGATTGTGGTCCTTGTGGTGGACCGTCAGCTCACTCAGGCGCTTGCCGGAAAACTCCCGCGCGCATCGCCCGCAGACCCAGGGATACATCTTCAGCGCCTTTTCCCGATAGCCTTGTTCGCGCTGGCTGTAGGGTGTGGCGGGTTTGCTCGTGCTCATGTTGGATGTCCGTCGGATAACATTGCGCTTGGGTCAGGCCGGCCTATCAACCGGCCAGACCGACATAGACGTTCTGCACGTCATCGTGTGCGTCGATGGCCTCGAGGAAGGCCTCGACCTCTTCGAGTTCCGAGGCGGACAGGCTGACCGGGTTCTTCGGACGATAGCCCAGTTGTGCCGACTGCACCGTGAAGCCGTATTCCGGCAGCGCCTTGCACACCGCGTCCAGATCGGTCGGCTCGGTGATGAACAGCGTGGCGCCTTCCTCGGCCGCTTCGAAATCCTGGGCGCCGGCTTCGATCGCAGCCATCTCGGCGTCGGCGTCACCCTCGGGTGCCGCCTCGATCATGCCGACGTGGTCGAAGTCCCAACTCACCGACCCGGAAGAGCCCAGCTGACCCTTGCGGAACAGTACGCGAATCTCGGCCACGGTGCGGTTCACGTTGTCGGTCAGGCACTCTACGATCAGCGGCACCTGATGCGGGGCGAAGCCTTCATAGAGGGTGCGTTCGTAATGAACCACCTCGCCGCTCAGGCCGGCGCCTTTCTTGATGGCTCGCTCCAGGGTCTCCTTGGGCATCGAGGCCTTCTTGGCCTGTTCGACGACCAGGCGCAGGCGCGGATTCATGTCAGGGTCGGCACCGCTGCGGGCGGCGATCATGATTTCCTTCGACAGCTTGCCGAAGACCCTGCCCTTGGCGTTTGCCGCCGCTTCCTTATGTTTCGCTTTCCACTGTGCGCCCATGGTCGTTCTCGTCTGATGTAAGGGAACCAGGCGCGGATTCTATAGCGTCGAGCCAGGTTTCGTCGCGCGGCACGGCCGGCCATGTGGCGCCTGGTCCGATCGACGGGCGCGCGTGCGGCGACTGTGCCGCTCAATTACCCGGTCACTGTATGGAGCCGTTGCCATGTGCCGCGGCTCTAATGGGTTTTTCGCTGGGAGGGTGCGTCGCCATGTCGCCTCGGGATCTGTTGCTCGCGCTGGTGGTCATCGTCGTCTGGGGAATGAACTTCGTGGTGATCATGGTCGGTCTGCACGACGTGCCGCCCATGCTGCTCGGTGCCCTGCGCTTCATGCTGGCGGCGGTGCCTGCGGTGTTCTTCATCCGCCGTCCGCAGGTGCCGTTGCGCTGGATGCTGGCTTATGGGCTGACCATCTCGCTGGGACAGTTCGCCTTCCTCTTCACTGCGATGAAGCACGGTATGCCGGCAGGGCTGGCGTCGTTGGTGCTGCAGTCGCAGGCCTTCTTCACGCTGTTCTTCGCGGCGCTTTTTCTGGGCGAGCGGCTGCGCGCGGCCAATTTGCTGGGGCTGGTGATCGCGGCATGCGGGCTGGCATTGATTGGTGCGCAAAGTGGGCTGGGCATGACCCTGAGCGGTTTTTTGCTGACCATCTGTGCGGCGTCGATGTGGGCGCTGGGCAATATCGTCACGCGCAAGGTCGGCAAGGTGAATCTGGTCGGGCTGGTGGTATGGGGTAGCCTGGTGCCGCCGCTGCCATTTCTGGCGCTGTCGCTATGGCTGGAGGGTCCGGTGGTGATCGAGGCGGCACTGCGTGGTATCGGTTGGCAGACGGTGCTGGTGCTGGTTTACCTCGCATTCGGTGCGACGATTCTCGGCTATGGCTTGTGGAGCCGGCTGTTGTCGCGCTATCCGGCCAGCCAGGTGGCGCCGTTTTCGCTGCTGGTACCCGTGGTCGGGCTTACCTCGGCCAGCCTGTTGCTGGGTGAGCGCCTGGGTTCGCTGCAACTGGCGGGTGCGCTGCTGGTCATGATCGGTCTGGCGGTGAACGTGGCCGGTGGCTGGCTTTTCGGCCGGTTGCGCTTGGCCAGAGCCTGAAACGCCCGGCATTGGGCCGGGCGTAGGGACAGCCGTCGCGTCAATGAGTCGCGGCGTGGGCACCCAGTAGCGTGGTGGAGCCGCTCTTCTTGTCACGCTTGGCCATGCGTTTTTCTTGTGCTGTCTTCAGTGGCTTTTTCTTGCCGCTTTTCTTCGCGTCCATTCCCTTGCTCATGGTGTTCACCTCTGATTGCGTGGTAGGACAATTCCTGATGTTTACAGGCCCTGCCGCCAGCGGCGCGTGAGCGCACGGTGCTGGTAGCTCCTGCGGCCCGGTGTCTGCCTTGACCGCTGCAGTATGGCATTGCCGTGCAGCTTTGCACGCATGCTTTTGCGCAAGCTCAGTCGAACAGGTTGCCCTGGTTTCGTCGGTTGCTATGGATGTCGTAGCGCTGGCGAAAGCGCTGCCGATACTCGAAGGCGAGGCCCGGCAACGCGGCCAGTTGCAGCAGTTCGTCGGCGGCCAGTGCCGGGTCGAGAAAGCAGCGCCACAGGTGTGCCACGCTGATCTCCGGATGCGGTCGCTCGAGCAACAGCAGCGCGTCGCCAGGTCGCACGGTGCCTTCTTCCATGGTCCGTGTAGAGCCAGCCGGTACGACCGCTCGCCGACAGCTCGCGCGCCAGCCCGCGGATACCGTGGCGGTTGTCCAGCCGGATGCAGGGCGAGCGTGGCTGACTCACTTCGATCAGCGCATCGCCCCAGCGCAGGCGATCGCCGATGCAAAGCTGCTCTTCATCCAGCGACTGGCTACCCAGGTTCTCGCCAAAGGCGCCAATGCCGAGCCGCCCGCGCAGCTGCGGGAAGCGGCGCAGCCAATGGGCGTAATGCTGGGTAGGGTAATGGCACAGGCTGCGATCCGGGCCGCCGTGAAAGCGTCGGTCGGCGATCCGGTCGCCGCGCAGTCCGTCCCTGCTCAGCCAGAGCGGTGTTTCGCTCGGCTGCTTGTCCATTGCGCTGGCCTTGCCGCTATCCGGCAGTGGCGAGAACTGCCGGCACAGCAGCGGGCCGCTGACCGCCCAGGTCGCGTGCAGCGCGTCGATCAAGATTGCTGCGCCAGGGTCAGGCGCTGCAGTTCGCGCCGAACCATCGCGGCGTATGGCGGCGGGCTGAGCCGATACAACTCGCTGGCGACCCAGGTCAGCCAGCGCGGGCCGAGTTCGGCACGCTGGCCGAGCAGCCGCAGGGCTTCGGCCGTGGCGCGTTCGGCATTGAGTTGATGAAAGTCGGCACGACTCACGATGTTCTCCGATGATGGCGGACCATGGTAAACCCCGGGCGTGCGCGTTAGGCTCGATGGCTCTTTTCGCGTCACGAGAACGATGCATGCCGGTGTCCGTGAATTTCAAGCACAAGATCTCCCGTCAACGGCCCTATGGCAAGGTACAGGCTTGCCTGCGGGCCAGTGACGGCGACCTGGGCGCGGTCATTGACCAGCTGGAAAGTGATCGCGGGCGGATCATCAATTCCGCTGCAGTGCGCCGCCTGCAGCAGAAGACCCAGGTATTTCCGCTGGAGCGCAATGCTGCCGTGCGCAGCCGTCTGACACACTCACTGGAAGTGCAGCAGACCGGCCGCTTCATCGTCCGCACGCTGTACAAACAGCTGGGCGAGCGATCGGCGGACTATGGTCTGGATGGCCTGGAAGGTGCACTGGAAAGCCTGGTCGAGATGACCTGTCTGATGCACGACATCGGCAATCCACCGTTCGGTCATTTCGGCGAGTATGCCATCGGCGAGTGGTTCGGGCGCAATCTTGACGCCCTGTTTGCGGCCGCCGTACCGCCAGGGCAGGGCGTGTCAGAGCTGCGCACGCGGATGCTCGATGATCTCAAGCAGTTCGAGGGCAACGCCCAGGCGATTCGCCTGGTGGTTTCGCTGCAACGTCTGAACCTGACCTATACGCAGACGGCCGGCCTGCTCAAGTACGTGCGTCCGGCCTACCAGGCCAGGGCTGCGAAGGGCACGCCGGGGGCCTACCTGCAGAAAAAGCCGGGCTTCTACCTGTCCGAGGAGTCATTCGTATGCGCCCTGCAGGGCGCCCTCGACATGCGCCCGGGCACGCGACATCCGCTGGCTTATGTGATGGAGGCGGCCGATGACATCGCCTACTGCCTGGCCGACATCGAGGACTCGGTGGAGAAGGGCATCTTCAGCATCGAGCAGCTGGCGCAGCTGCTGCTGGAAAAGTTCGCGCTGCATGGGGCGGTCGATGCGCCGGTGCCGGGGCCCGAGCGCAGCTTTCGCAGCATGCTCAACTATGCGCTGGAGCGGGCGCACAAAGAGCCGATCAACAAGGCCGGCGAATTCTTCATCTGGCTGCGCGTGAACATGGTTCATCCGCTGGTGCAGCATGCCGCGCGGCAGTTCATCGACAACATCGAGGCGGTCTACCACGGCACGCTGGATCGCGCGCTGCTGGAAGACAACAGCCTGCCCAATGCCATCGTGCAGACCTTCAAGGACGTGGCGATGGACCGGGTGTTCTGCCACCGCGAGGTGGAGACGCTGCAGCTGCAGGGCTACCGCATCCTGCAGGGATTGCTGGAATTCTATGCACCGCTGCTGCGCGTGCCGGCCACGGTCTTCGAGGCGCTGACGCTCGGGACCTGCCGCAGCGAGCCTCATCTGCAAATGCTGGCGCGTCGCCTGCCCAACCAATTGCTCAAGGCCTATCACGAAGCGCTCGAGGATCACGCCTCGGCACAGGCGAATGACCCTCTCTGGGAGTTCTACTACCGCAACCGCATGCTTCAGGACTACATCAGTGGCCTGACCGACCAATTGGCCCAGGACGAATTCCGCACGCTTTCTGCCCTCTGATCGCGCACCGCAACATCCTGGTGATCGCGTTTGGTACAGGCCTTGCTATGGCTTGGTGCAGCAGTCGCCGTGTGAGCCCCGTAATGGCGCACGGCGAGAATCCGGTCGCTTCTGTAACCTCTTGATATATAAGGTTTCAGCGCTGTTCAGCATTTGGCTGTCAGCGGACTCCGGCTGCAGGCGGTGGTGATTACTCATGGCGAAGTGATGCATCTCGGTGCATTTGCCATGAGTGGGTTACCGTTTTGGTGCGTTCGACCCGTGAGGCTGTAGTAAACCCATGGAAAACCTCAATAGCGCTGTGGAAACCCTCGTCCATGGCTCCAACACCCTTTTTCTCCTGATGGGCGCGGTGATGGTCCTGGCCATGCATGCCGGGTTCGCCTTTCTGGAGGTCGGCACTGTGCGGCTGAAGAATCAGGTCAATGCCTTGTCGAAGATCATCACCGACTTCGCGGTGTCCACGCTGGCGTATTTCTTCGTCGGCTACTGGATTGCCTATGGCGTGACCTTCATGCAGCCGGCCGATCAACTGGTCGCCGATCATGGCTACGCACTGGTGAAGTTCTTCTTCCTGCTCACCTTCGCTGCAGCCATTCCGGCGATCATCTCCGGTGGCATCGCCGAACGGGCGCGGTTCGGTCCGCAGTTGTGTGCGACCCTGCTGATCGTCGCCTTCGTTTACCCGTTCTTCGAAGGTCTGATATGGAACGGCAACTTCGGTTTCCAGGCCTGGCTGGAGCACCAGTTCGGTGCGCCTTTCCATGATTTCGCCGGCTCCGTCGTGGTGCACGCCATGGGCGGCTGGCTGGCCTTCGGTGCGGTGATCCTGCTCGGTCGCCGCAACGGTCGCTACCGTGATGGACGGCTGGTGGCTTTCGCCCCGTCGAACATCCCCTTCCTGGCGCTGGGGTCGTGGATTCTCATCGTCGGCTGGTTCGGTTTCAACGTGATGAGCGCCCAGAGTATCGAAGGCATCAGCGGCCTGGTGGCCGTCAACTCGCTGATGGCGATGGTCGGTGGGACCGCTGCGGCCTGGCTGGTCGGTCGCAACGACCCGGGCTTTCTCCACAACGGTCCGTTGGCCGGGCTGGTTGCGGTGTGTGCCGGCTCCGACCTGATGCACCCTGTTGGGGCGTTGGCCACGGGAGCTGTCGCGGGGGCGCTGTTCGTCTGGACGTTCACGGCCACTCAGAATCGCTGGAAGATAGACGACGTGCTGGGCGTCTGGCCGTTGCATGGCCTGTGTGGCATCTGGGGCGGTGTCGCTTGCGGCATCTTCGGCCAGGCGGCGCTGGGCGGGCTCGGCGGTGTCAGCCTGACCAGCCAGGTGCTTGGCAGCGCGGCCGGCATGCTGGTGGCGCTGGTCGGAGGTTTTGGCGTCTATGGCCTGCTCAAGGTTTCGCTGGGCATACGCCTGAGTCAGGAGGAGGAGTACAACGGCGCCGACCTGTCGATTCACCGCATCGGTGCGCTCAGCCACGATTGAGCCGGCCGGTCATGGCAACGGCGCAGCCGTGGCTCAGTAGCCGCGGCTGCGTTCCACCAGGTCACTCAAGGGTTGGCCGTCACGCAGTGCCTGCAGGTTTCGCGCGACGATTCGTGCTGCACTGCGCATATCCGTCATGGCTGCCACGTGGGGCAGTACGGTGACTCGCGGGTGGCTCCAGAGTCGGTGCTCAACCGGCAGCGGTTCGCTGCGGAACACATCGAGCACGGCGTGGCCAAGCTGGCCGCTGTCGAGCGCTTGTAGCAAGTCCGCCTCGACGACATGCCCGCCGCGCGCCAGGTTGACCAGGCCGGCACCGGGTCGCAGGGCGTTGAAAAAGTGCTGGTCCAGCAAGTCGGCTGTGTGCACGGTCAATGGCAGCAGGTTGATGACGATGTCGCTGCGTGCGAGCAGCGGCCACAGAGCCTCCAGGCCGTGCTCCAGCGGCACGCCTGGCGTGGCGCCACCGTGCAGGTTCCAGCCGGTCACCCGATAGCCCGGCGCGCGCAATGCGTTGGCGCAGGCACGGCCCATCTGGCCCATGCCCAGCAACGTCACTTCAAGCTCGTCGGCTCGTCGTTGCGGCAGCGGCTTCCAATCATGGCTGCGCTGCTGACGGGCATAGTCGTAGAAATGCCGATGCAGCGACAACGTCGCCCAGAGTGCGGTTTCGGCCATGGCGGCACTCATGGCCGGGTCGACCATGCGTGCTACCGGCACATCCGGCAGGTCCGGGTCGCTCAGCAGCCGATCCACGCCGGCCCAGAGCGACTGGATCAGGCGCAGATTGGGCAGTCCCAGCAACGAACCCTGGGGTGGGTTGGCCACCACTGCCGCGGTGATCTGCCCGGCCGTTTCAGCCGTGGCGGACAGGTGCCAGCGGGCGTCGGGCACGGCATCTCGCAGCTCTGCGAGCCAGGCGTCGCGCTCGTCCTCGTCGAAGCTGCCACAGAGCAGTATGTCCATGCCGGTCGTTCCTCCGTCGCCGTGCGCCACGGAACTGTACACAGCTGCGCGGCCTCTGATCATTCACTATCGAAGCACGTGCAAGGCGTGCTGTCAGCCTGTTCATACGTAGGGAGAGCACCATGGAACTACCCAACAAAGACCTCGGCACCCTGTTCGACCAACTGGGCCTGGCATCCGACCCGGCCAGCATCGACGCCTTCATCGCCAAGCACTCGCCGTTACCGGAGGACGTGCGCCTGGCCGATGCGCCGTTCTGGAACGAGTCTCAGCGCGCGTTGCTGCGCGATGAGTGGTCGGAGGACGCCGAGTGGGCACCGATCGTCGACGAGCTCAACGTCCGGCTGCACGAACGCTGAGACTCCAGCTGGCGGCGGCGCGCAGGTCGGCCGTGACCCTGGCCGCCGTTGCCCGCCAGATCGCTCAGTACGGCTTGTGCAGCGGCATGTGCTTCATCTGCTCCGCGCCAGACTGGCCGGCGCCTGCGATAGAACGTTCTGCTCGGGCGGTGGCGCGCTCAGCCGCGCTGCATCTTGTCTCGTACATCCTGATCATCCGAACTTGAGGTAACCAACCGCACAGGCCACTAGAATGCCCGCATTTGTTTCGAGGACCCCTCATGAACGCGCCGATTCACCACGATCTCGATCTCGATGCACGCTATGCCTGTGCCCGAAGCCTGGCGCTGGAGGCTGCACAGCTGGGCATGAATTTCTACCGGCAGCGTGAAGCGCTGACCGTCGAGCACAAGGGCAGCGATCGGCAGGATGTGGTCAGCGTTGCCGACAAGCAGATCGAGGCGTTCATCCGCGGGCGCCTTGCCGAATGCTTTCCCGAGGACGGTTTTCTCGGCGAGGAAAGTGGCTCGGCCGACCTCCGGGCACGCTGCGTGTGGGTGATCGATCCCATCGATGGCACGGCCTGCTTCGTCAACGGCCTGCATAACTGGTGCGTATCCATAGGCCTGCTGGTCGACGGCCAGCCCTGTATCGGCGCCATTGCCGATCCGAACCATGATGAGCTGTTCCACGGTTGCCAGGGCCGGGGCGCCTATGTCAACGACACGCCGCTCAAGGTCAGCACGGCGACTCATGTAAGCGAGGGGCTGACGGGCGTGGGCACCTTTCATCCCCGCGGCAAGGAGCACTTCATTCCGTTTCTGCAGAAGCTGCTGGCAGAGGGTGGCATGTTCATCCGTAACGGCTCCGGCGCTTTGATGACGGCCTATGTCGCCGCCGGGCGGCTGATCGGCTATTACGAGACCGAGCTCAAGAGCTGGGATTGCCTGGCAGGGCTGGTTCTGGTGGCCGAGGCGGGTGGGGTGCGCAATGATTTCTTCCGCAACGATGGGCTGCTCCGGGGTAATCCCTACCTGGTAGCGGCGCCCGGGGTGTATCGCCAACTGGCCGAACTGATCGGGCCATCACTGGACGCCTGAGTCGTCTGCGTTCGTCGCCCTGCGGTGGCTTGATCGGTACGAGCCGCGCAGCCTGTGCTATACCGTTCTGACGCGATGGGGCCGGCAACCAGTCTGGCAACGGCCCGTTTCAGAGGAGGGAAAGCGGCAGTCCATCAGGCCCTAGCCGACCTGCGTGCTCTGATGGCGCCCGCACATAGCGAGGTAACGATCATGACCATGATGCAGTGCACCTACCGCGATCACGTCATCACCGCCGAGGTGATGGAGTATCCCGGAACCCCGACACCCTGGGCGGGCGGCTGCCGGATTACCGAACCAGGCGGACACACGACCCGCCGCATGCCGCTGCCGCTCGAGCATGCCTTCATGGATCAGCTGGAAAAGGCGCAGCGCCTGTCCATCGCCCATGGCAAATGGCTGGTGGACCAGCAGCTCGACCACGGGCGACAGCTGTTCCAGAAGGCAGCCTGACGCTGGCAACCGATCGACGCGCCTGGCATTTACGCCCTGGCGCGTTGTTCCGCCGAGCCGAATCGCCGTCCCAGGGCTCGCGTTCGGTGAGCCAGCGCCGCAAATTTTTTCGCTGCGATCTGTCGGAGTTCACGCCGACATTGGCGTCGATCCGACTAAGTTTCGGATAGCAAAGCGAAAATTCCCTCCATCAAGAAGTGAGTCGGTGACGTTTTGCTCGTTGCTTAATAAGCGAAACGGTGGCATAGCTATCAGCAAGCCACTGGCAACGGTGGTGTTCATAAGCGGAAGTAAGGACGACTTATGCAAATCCAGGTTCACAGCGATAACCACATCGAAGGCAGTGCCCGTCTGGCCGATTGGGTAAGTGCCAGTGTCGCCAGCAGACTGGACCGGTTCGATGAGGAGCTGACTCGGGTCGTTGTTCATCTCAATGACGAAAACGGTGACAAGGCCGGCGCGCACGACAAGCGCTGCCAGATCGAAGCACGACCGAAGGGACTGCAGCCGGTTTCCGTTACGCACAAGGCCGAATCACTGGAGCTGGCGCTCGATGGCGCCGTCGACAAGCTGAACAATGCGCTCGCTCATCAGTTCGGCAAGCTGCGCAGCAAGCGCTCGGCGGCCCAGCCGCAGATGGTCATGGGGGGCGCTGAGGACCGCGACGCGCTGCTCGAAGAGGATTTCCTGGCGGACGAGCTGGTTCGCAATTCATGACACTACCGGCAAAGGGCCTTCCATAGGGAAGGCCCTTTGCATCTCAGCCCAGCAGTTCCGGCGGAATACTTCCGTCGTGTTCCGCCAGGCGCTTCATCACCTCCCGGTGCAGCCACATGTTCATCTGAGCCGAATCCGCCATTTGTTCCGGCGGGCAACCCAGTTCTGTGGCCAGCTGCCGGCGGGCCTCTAGGCTGCTATCGAGTCCCAACAGCTTCAGCAGATCGACGATCGACGTGCGCCAGTTGAGCGCCTCCGGATGCTGGGCTGCCTTGCCCTCCAGTTGCGCGACCACATTCACTCCGTTGTCCGTTGCCGAAGGGCTGTTCAGGTCCATGTGCGGCGCAGTCGTTGCGTTGATGGTCGTCGAGGGGCTGTCATTGTCCAGCGTTATGCCCTCGGCGCTCGATGTCCTCGGGTCGGCAGGTGGCACTTCGGCTTTGCTCTGCGCTTCGTTGGATACGTCACCCAGACCGAGCTTCGCCTTGATCGTGTCGAAAAGTCCCATGGAGCGGTTCCTCCGTGCTGTTGATGTGAGCATTCGACAGCGTCCCGGGGTAACCCATTCGTTTCCGCAGGTCGGACAATGACCGATGGCACCTGCTCAGCAGCGATCCAGCCAGGCCAATGCCTCGCTTTCCTGATGCAGATCGAATGCCTTGATGGTCAGGCCGGGAATCAGCGCGCCTTCGACTTCACTGATCCTGCGCAACCAGTCCTTGCCGGCGATCACGGCGCAGCGATCGAAGCGACGGACGAAACGAAACAACTGCGGTAGCCGGGACAGCTCTACGGCGATTGCCCCCAGGGTCGGCAGGTCGAAGTCGTCGATGCGATAGAGCATCCGGCCGTGATTGATGCCTTCCGACTTGAACAGCAGATCGTCCAGCGCCGCACGCATGGCGGCGCTGTCCAGCCGGCCGGCCACGTTGACATCGATACGGTCGGGGGCGACGCGTGTCACTCGGAACATGAGCTTTCCCTCGCATGGAGTCTGCTCTTGAGGATAGGTCGAAATCCGCGGAGCGCGAGGGAAGGGCCGCCGGGGAGGGGATGCAGGGTCGCATCCCCGCTTTTGCGGCAGGGTGCGCTGCGATCAGTCTTCGCGGCTGGTGACTTCCAGCAGGTGGTAGCCGAACTGGGTCTTCACCGGGCCTTGCACCTCGTTGAGCGGCGCGCTGAACACCACGGTGTCGAATTCGCGGACCATCTGGCCCGGACCGAAGGAGCCGAGGTTGCCGCCGTCACGGCTGGACGGGCAGCTGGAATTTTCCTTGGCGACCTGGGCGAAATCGGCACCACCTTCGATGGCGGCTTTCAGTTCATTGCACTTGGCTTCGGTGGAAACCAGGATGTGGCGGGCGGTGGCTCGTGCCATGGGTACACTCCTCTTCAGATAGGCTGCCGAGGCTACCGCAAACCGCCGGCCTTGGCGACCGAGGCGAAATCCCGGCAAATAAGCGACCTGAAGTTGCAACGGAAAGCCCATGCGGGCGCTGCTTTCGGGTACTCTCGCGCCCTTTTTAAACTGTCCGGAGCCTTCCATGCTTGAGACCACACTCGCCCAACTCGAAACCGTCATCAACGATCTGCTGCAGCGCAACCAGCAGTTGAGTGAACATTGCACCTTGCTCGAGCAGCAACTGCAGCAGGCGCGTGAGGAAAACGACAACCTGCAACTGGCCGCGCTGGAGCAAGAGGACAGGCAGGGCGCGACCCTGGCTCGGCTCCAGTCGTTGCTGGAGCGCGCAACCAGCAGCAGCGCCGCATGACCGCTGGCGGGGTTCAGGTACTGAAGGTGTTCGGACGCGAATATTCGTTCCGGGCCCCACCCAGCCAGGATGCCCTGTTGCAGGAGGCCGCGGCGCTGCTGCAGCGACATCTCGCCGACAGCCAGCGGCAGTTTCCCAGTGCCACCGGCGACAAGCTGCTGGTGCTGACTGCGCTGAATCTCTGCGTTCCGCTATTGCGCCAGAATGAGCAGCTGCACGACGCCGAGCGGCGTATCGCGGCCAGTGTCGAGCGCATCAGCCAGCAGCTCAAGGCGCAGGGTGGATGAGGCCTCGCCCAGCTGCTGGCCGGGAGCGCTGAGGGTCAGTCGTCAGCCCAGTTGCGCGTGCGCTCTACGGCTTTTTTCCAGCCCTTGTAGAGTGCCTCGCGTCGCGCGCTGTCGCACGCCGGTTCGAATACCCGCTCAATGCTGCTCTTGCCGCGCAGTTCGTCGAGGTCGCTCCAGAAGCCGGTGGCCAGCCCGGCCAGATAGGCGGCGCCAAGTGCGGTGGTTTCCTTCATCTGCGGGCGCTCGACCCGGGTGCCGAGCAGGTCGGCCTGGAACTGCATGAGGAAATTGTTGGCGACCGCGCCGCCGTCCACGCGCAGGGCACGCAAGCGCTCTCCCGAATCCTTTTGCATGGCGTCGAGCACGTCGCGGGTCTGGTAGGCGATCGATTCAAGCGCCGCGCGGATCAGGTGGTCGACCTTGACCCCGCGGGTCAGGCCGAACAGCGCGCCGCGGGCGCGCGGGTCCCAGTAGGGTGCACCTAGGCCGGTGAAGGCCGGGACCAGGTAGACGCCGTTGCTGTCCGCTACCTTGCTGGCAAAGTATTCGGAGTCCAGCGATTCGTTGAGCATCTTGAGCTCGTCGCGCAGCCACTGCACGGTCGAGCCGCCATTGAAGATCGCGCCTTCCAGCGCATAGTTCACTTCGCCACGCGGCCCGCAGGCGATGGTGGTCAACAGGCCATGCTCGGATTGCACCACCTTGGTCCCGGTATTCATCAGCAGGAAGCAACCGGTGCCGTAGGTGTTCTTGGCCTGGCCCGGCTCCACGCACATCTGGCCGAACAGCGCCGCCTGCTGGTCGCCGGCGATACCGGCGATGGGGATGCCGGTGCTCTGCCCGGAGCCCAGATAGGCGTGACCATAAACCTCGGAGGACGAGCGCACCTGCGGCAGCATCTGGTGCGGGATGTCCAACGCGTCGAGCATCACCGGGTCCCAGTCCAGCTTGTGGATGTCGAACAGCAGCGTGCGCGAGGCGTTGGTGTAGTCGGTGACGTGAGCCTTGCCCTGGGTCATCTTCCAGATCAGCCAGCAGTCGACGGTACCGAACAGCAACTCGCCGCGGCGGGCGCGTTCACGGCTGCCTTCGACATGGTCAAGGATCCACTTGATCTTGGTGCCCGAGAAATAGGGATCGATCACCAGGCCGGTAGTCTTGCGGATGTGTTCTTCCATGCCGTCGCGCTTGAGCTGGTCGCAGATCGGCGTGCTCTGGCGGCTCTGCCAGACGATGGCGTTGTAGATCGGCCGACCGCTGTTCCTGTCCCAGACGATGGCTGTTTCGCGCTGGTTGGTGATGCCGATGGCCGCTACCTGCTCGTTGGTGATGCTGGCCTGCGCCAGGGCCTCGACGAACACGCCGCTCTGGGTGGCCCAGATTTCCATGGGGTCGTGCTCGACCCAGCTCGGCTGCGGGTAGATCTGCGCGAATTCGCGCTGGGCGATGCTCACCACGTTGCCGTCGCGATCCAGCACGATGGCACGGGAGCTGGTGGTGCCCTGGTCGAGGGCGACGATGAACTGCTTGTTCCGAGTGCTCATGGCGATGGCTCCTTGGCGAACTTTGCTGACATCGGACCGCGGCTCAGCGCCGCCGGCCTGCCTTGCGGCCTCCGCCGCGCCGCGCAGCCCGTGGCTTGCGCTGGCGCGAGAGCTCGCGGGTGATGGCGTCGTTGAGCAGCTTGCGCGCGTCTTCGCCCTGGTCGTGTTCGGCAAAGTGCTCGGGCAGGGCGCGGGAGAGGTGCAGGTAGGTTTCCACCACATGCAGGGTGCTCTCCAGGCTGGCCAGGTCGGAGCCGAGCAGCAGGCGCGGCATCGGGATGGCGTGACCTTCGGCGACGCGTTTGATCCAGCGCTGCGCATGCTGGCTGGCGGGGCTGTCGAAGCCGCCACGGATCGGCGTGCAGGCGAAGGTCCAGCGCAGTCGGAGCGGAATCTTCGGGTCGTCGATCAGCTCGATCCACTCGGCCAGTTCATCCGGCAGCACCGAAATGAACGCCTCGCCGTAATTGATGTTGCGGTTGAACGTCAGCCAGGCGCGCAGCAGGCTGGGCTCGCCCATCAGCTCTGAGATTGCGGTGAGATGGTCGATGGACGGGCGCACCTGGAACTGGCTCAGGTCGACCGGCGCGTCGGGGCTATTGAACAGCTGACGGATGGACTTTAGCGTCTGCGCATCGAGGGCGGTGATCTCGCCGCTGTCGTGGTGGCCGAAACGCCCCGCGCGGCCGCCGATCTGCTTGACTTCCTGCACCTTGAGCTGGCGATTCTGGATGCCGTCGTACTTCTCGTCGCTGTAGAAGCACAGCGTGTGCGCCGGCAGGTTGAGGCCCATGCCCACCGCATCGGTGGCGACCATGATGTCCGCTTCGCCTTCACGGAAGCGTCGTGCCTGTTCGCGGCGTACCTCTGGCGAGAGCGCACCGTAGACCACCGAGACGCTCTTGCCGGCGCTTTCGAGCATGCCCTTGAGCTCCAGTACCAGTTTGCGACTGAACGCCACCAGCAACGAGCCGGGTTCCAGGCGCTCCAGCGTCGTCGCCCGGCGCGCCACCTCCACCGGTGACAGACGCTTGGTGCGCTGCACGACCAGCCTGTCTTCGCAGAGTTCGCAGAGCGTACGCAGCGAAGGCTCGATCAGCGCCGGGCCAGTCATCATCAGCGCCTGAGTGTGCGCGCTGACCAGCGCATCGACCCAGGCCCAGCCGCGCTGGGGGTCGGCCATCATCTGTACCTCGTCGACCACTACCACGTCCCAGTGCTGATGGCGGAAGCGAGCGAACTCCTCAACCGTGCAGCAGAAATGCGTGGCCCCTTCGCGGATGATTTCCTCCTCGCCGGTCACCAGCGAGCAGGGCACGCCCATCGCCTCGATGCGTTCCTGGTTCTCCAGCGCCATCAGGCGCAGCGGCGACAGGTAGATGCCATGCTCGGCGGCGGCCATCGCCTCGATGGAACGATGCGTCTTGCCGCTGTTGGTGGGGCCGAGCAGGGCGGTCCAGCGCCGTGTCAGCCGGCGCGCGGGATAGAGTTGGTGGTAGTGGACGAAACGCGGGTCGTTTTCCAGCAGCACGGCGAACGCCATTCTCTCCTCATGCTCGCGGCGGGCGGCGCGGATGGCCTTGCGCATGCGGCCGGGTTCGAGGGTGAGCAGTTCGGTGAGGCGTTTGTGACCGAGCTGTAGCAGGTCGAAATCACCGGCCAGTTCAAGCATGCGGGCGAAGGTGGCCTGCAGTTCGTCGCGATCCGCGCCTTTCCACGCCTCGACTTCCGCGGCGCTGAGCACATGATCCTGACCGGCCGGAATACGCCGCTGCAGCTCCAGTTCGAGATGGCCATGGCGCAGCGGCACGCTGTAGCGCAGCTCGTGGCGAATCTCGTTGAGGGTGGCGATGGCGTGCGGCAGGAATTCATCGACCCGTGACAGTTCCGGACGGACGCGCGCCAGGCAGCGCTGGCGATCGTCCTCGTCCATTTCCGCGAAGGACCGTTCGAGCAGCTGCAGGCGGCCGCGCACATAGGCCTGCACCGTGCGCTCCAGGCTGCCGCTGAAGTCGGCGCGGTGCGGGCTATCGTCCAGGCGCATCGCCCAGTCCGGCTCCAGCAGTTGGGCCGGCGAGCCCAGGCTGAAGGTCTTTTCGCTGCCGAACACGTCGACACTGCAGTGGATCTCGCCAATGTCGCGGCTGACCACCCGGTCGAGCAACTCGTCGGCCGCGGGCTCGGCCAGCAGGTCGTCCACCGCCTGCTCATGCAGCCCCAGCCAGAACGCCTTGGCTGCACGCCCCAGTCCGACGATGGGGTAACCGATGTAAGGCGTGAACCATTTTTCCTGATGATGCTTCTTCGCGACGAAATCCGGATGCCGCGCCGTCGCCCACTCGATGAAGCGCGCCAGACGCTCGAGCCTGACGGATTTGAACTGCTTGCCTCCGGCCTTGGCCATGATCGACGCCTTTGCTGATCAGTGTTTCATTTGGACTCTCGAAGCCGCCGAGCGCTCGGCTGGCCGTGCTCCTGGCCGACGGCCAGGGCTTGGCGACTTCAACCTCCTCGCTGCAGCGCATCATCGTCGCTTCGGCGATTGTCCTCCAGTTGCAGCTTCAGGCCGCGTACTTCCTCGGTCAGGGTTTCCACCTGCAGGAGCAGTCGTTGCAGTGCTTCACGATCGGCCAACTGGTCACGACTGTCGTCCTCGCGCCGGTCGGCGACGAACAGCGAGCCGATGTAGGCGGCGAAACTGCCGAACAGGCCGACCCCGGATACCATCAGCAGTACTGCAACGATGCGGCCCAAAGTCGTGACCGGGTAGAAGTCACCGTAGCCGACCGTAGTGACGGTAACGAACGCCCACCACAGCGCCTCTTCCGGCGTGTTGATCGAGCTCTCGGGGTTCGGCGCCTCCACCAGCAGCATGGTGAGCGCGCCGAACGCCACCAGCAGCATGGTCGCCGTGGCGGCAGAGGCGACGATGCCTTCGGCGCGGTTGCGAAACAGGATGCGCCAGATCAGGTGCAACGACTTGATCGCCCGCAGCACCCGCAGGATCTGCAAGGCGCGAAACAGCTTCGCCGCCTGAAAGCCGCCGGCCGGAACGCTGGCCAGCAGATCGATCCAGCCCCAGCGCATGAATCGCAGCTTGTCCTCGGCCTGTTGCAGGCGCATCCAGAAATCGATGAAGAAAAAGAAGCAGACGATATTGTCCAGATAGCCGAGCAGCACCGATACGTCGTCGGGCAGGTCGAACACCAGATCGGCCACCAGCGCACCGAGCACATAGACCGATAGCAACAGGATGAATATCTGAAAGGGTGTGACGGCGCGCTGCTTCATGAGTCAACCGGGTTTCGTGGGGCAGGTGGGGCGCAAGTTTAAAGCACACCGAGGTAACCGGGCCGGAACGATGGGCAGGAGTGTTAGGGATGGAAGTGCGCGAGATTATTCGTATCGGCTGAGCTGGCTGTCATTTGCGCAGGCAGGTACGCACCCGAAGTGCTATGGCGGGTGTCTCTCGGTGGTGGAACTCGAGAACTCCTTCTATCGCCAGCCGCTCTGCAGGCGGGGCTGGAGGGCGACGATACCGGATTGGCCTAGGCTCTGTACGAAAAGTGCCTGCGCTCGGTGATGCTTCGTTAAAAACGGGTTCGGAATGCTCATTTACAGCACGTAAACGCCGCTTCCTCACCCGTTTTTGCCTCGCCTGACCTTCGCTCGACGACTTTTCGTACAGAACCTAGCGCGGGATGATGCGCACGTGGCCCGCCGTGTTGTCGCGTCCGGCTGCCTTTGCGTTCTCGGCACGACCGGGAATCGAGCCACAGTCCTGCCCGCGCTTCGGTGTTGCGCTGCCATCCAGTTCACGTTCGTCGACACTGATCGAAGTGGCGTCCGGGTAGCCGGTGGTGAGCGTCTCGGTGCTGGCAGTGACGGGGGTGGCGTCGCCTTCTCCCCATCCGGCGCTGCGCTCGTCGATATCGATGGCACCGTTGCGCTCCATCACCTGCTCGACCATCGAAACCGGCCCCTCGTCGCTCAGTGATACCGTCACCACGGTCGAACCTTGGCGCGCAGCCTCGGGATAGCGGCCGGCGTGGGCCGGCGCGCCGTCACCGAAGACCTTGCTGAAAAAACTGCCGATCCTGTCCGCCACGCTAGCGTCCTCGTCCGGCTCTTCGCCGACGACTTCCACGCGGCTGCCATCGACCTGTGCCGGATTCATGGAGGCGGACAGCTGGATGTCCTCGTCGGCTATACCCTGCTGCAGCAGCTCCTGCTTGACCTGCTGGGCTTGTTCGTAGCGATCGAATGCGGCGATCAGGATCTGTTTCATGGGGCACCTGTGTGTCGTGCAGCCTGGGCTGCGATTCATGGAGGGTTTGGCAACAGCCATGAATCTTGGGCGCGACGACGCGGGCGATGGTTCCGGCGAATGTGTGTGCGAACATGAGCCGGGCGGCCGTCAGCTACGGCCGCCCGGGCGTCGCACCGGCTTTTCAGGCCTGCGACGAGCGGCGAATGGTCTTGAGCAGATCGTCCGGGGTGATATGCCCGACCACGCTCGCCGTGCTACCCGGCTGTGGCAGGTCGAGGATATGCCCCTTCATCTTGCCGATCACATGCATCTCGCAGGGCTTGCAGTCGAACTTCAGGGTCAGCACTTCATCGCCATGCACCAGCTGCATCGGTGCGACCTTGGTGCGCACGCCGGTGACGCCCTTGGCCTGCTTCGGGCAGAGGTTGAAGGAGAAGCGCAGGCAGTGCTTGGTGATCATCACCGGCACTTCGCCGGTTTCCTCGTGGGCCTCGTAGGCTGCGTCGATCAACTGCACGCCGTAGCGGTGGTAGAAGGCACGGGCCTTTTCGTTGTAGACGTTGGCCAGGAACGACAGGTGCGACTCCGGGTAGACCGGCGGCGGCACGCTGACTGGCTTGCGCCCGCCGCGCGGGCGGATGGCTTCGCGCGCTTCGCCCAGCGCCTCGATGGCTTCGCGGCGCAGCGCCTTGAGCTGCGAGTTGGGGATGAAAAAAGCCTGCGGCGCATCCACCTCGACCTCTTCGGCGTGGTAGATGGTAGTGCCCAGCTGGCTCAGCAGATCGGCGATCTGGCCGGGCACCTGCTCGGGCTTGTTCGCTTCGCCAAACGGGCCGGTCAGCGACACGCTGGCATAGGCGCCTTCCTCACTGGTCACGTGCAGTTCCAACTGGTCGGCGCGCAGCCTGGCCAGCCAGCGCACACCGACGCGGCGCTCGGCGGACGTCTTGAGCAACGCGTTCTGCCAGTTGTGGTCCAGGTTGCGGTTGAGCGGATGGTTCGGGCGCACTTGACGCATCGCGGTGGGCATTTCATTGGGTTCGACGCGGTATTGCCAGAACGACTGGCCGTCTTCCTCGAACTGCCTGAGCATCTCGACCACGCTGGCGCGGAAACCCACCACCTCGCGCTTGATCAGCACGTTCAAACCGTCGCCATTGGACAGCGGCTCGCGGGTCTGCACGGTCAGATCGTGCTTGCCGACCTTGAGCACTTCGCCCACGGCGAGACCGGTAAAGGTCGGCGAATCGAAGGCGCCGATGTCGATCTTGCGGTCGGTGACGAAGTAGTCGGTGCTGCCGCGGTGGAAGGTCTTGTCCGGGGCCGGCACGAAGAAATGATCGGTGCGGCCGCTGGAGGCGCGGGCCAGGTCAGGGCGTTCGGCGAGGATGCCGTCGAGGCGCTGGCGGTAGTAAGCGGTGATGTTCTTCACGTAGCTCACATCCTTGTAGCGCCCCTCGATCTTGAACGAACGCACGCCGGCGTCGACCAGCGCGCTCAGGTTCGCGCTCTGGTTGTTGTCCTTCATCGACAGCAGGTGCTTCTCGAACGCGACCACGCGGCCCTGGTCGTCCTTCAGCGTGTAGGGCAGGCGGCAGGCCTGCGAGCAGTCGCCGCGGTTGGCGCTGCGCCCGGTCTGTGCATGACTGATGTTGCACTGTCCGGAAAACGCCACGCACAGCGCACCGTGGATGAAGAACTCCAGCGTCGAATCCACCTCATCGTGAATCGCGCGGATTTCCTGCAGGTTCAGCTCGCGGGCGAGAACCAGCTGCGAGAAGCCGGCCTTGTCGAGGAACCTGGCCCGTTCCAGGGTGCGGATGTCGGTCTGGGTGCTGGCGTGGATCTCGATGGGCGGGAGGTCCAGCTCCATGATGCCCATGTCCTGCACGATCAGCGCGTCGACGCCGATTTCGTGCAGCTGGCAGATCAGCGAGCGCGCGGCTTCCAGCTCGTCGTCGTGGAGGATGGTGTTGAGCGTGACGAACACCCGCGCGTGGAACAGGTGGGCGAATTTCACCAGCTCGGCGATGTCCGCCACGCTGTTCTCGGCGTTATGCCGCGCACCGAAGCTGGGGCCGCCGATGTACACGGCGTCGGCGCCATGCAGGATGGCCTCACGGGCGATGCTCGCGTCGCGGGCGGGGGCGAGCAGTTCGAGATGGTGCTTGGGAAGGGACATGGGCGCGGACCGGCTACGAATCGAAGGCGCGCATTGTAATGGCTTGCCGCCGGTTTGGGACTGGCCGTCGGGTGAGCGGCCTGATCGCGGCAATGGAGGCGCGGACGGCCTGGACGGCTGGCGAAGCCGGCGCGGCTATCGGCAGCGCCTGGCTCTACCGCTTCCGGTTGGCCGATCGTCCGCCTGGCGCATCAAACCAGCGTCACGATCAGCCAGGCCAACCCGCCCAGCACGGGCAGCATCGCCGCCAGCCGCGGCGCGTAGGGCATCAGCAAGAGCAGGGCGAAACCGGCGAGCGAGATCAGGCCGAACCAGCCAACCAATGCCATGCCACCGGGCCAGACCCGTCCCGCCGCATAGACACCGAGGCCGAGCAGCAAGCTGCCAGCCGGAACGCACAGACGACGCAGCCGAACGGGCACGCGTGAATGAACCAATTGCTTCCAGTGGCGCTCCTTGCCGATGCAGATACCGAGCATGCCGGCATAGGCCAGTAGCAGGCTGGCGATCAGGGCCGACCCGTTCATGACGAGACTCCCGGGGCAGGGTGATCGAGCAGGGACTGGCGGGCCTTCCTCGTAGCGTTCAGAGCAGGGATTTTCCAGGCGGTCCAGCCGGCCAGCAGACCCATGGCGAATACCGCTGCGAGGACGGACTGGCGAATGCCATCCAGTGCCGCGTCGACCGTCATCAGCTCCAGCAACGGCAGTCCGAGCGCCAGCATCGCGGCGGTAGACAGCTGGTCACGCCACGCCTGTACGGGCTTGCGTAGCCAGGCATGCAGCCAGCTCAGGGCCCAGACACCGAAGAATAGCCGCAGCTCCCAACCTTGCCGGTTGGCCAGTTCCGCGGGTAGCAATCGATTGCTCCACAGCAGTGCGACACAGGCCAGGGAAAGCCCAGCGACCACGGCCACGTTCAGGCTTTCGACGACTCGCAGGAAATGCGGATTGGCCTTGGCCTGCTTGCGCTGCTTGACCACATAGAGCACCAGTCCCGTTGCGATCATGGCGCAACTGACCAGGCCACAGATGAAATAGAGCCAGCGCATCGGATAGCCGCCGAACTGGGCGAAGTGCAGGCCGGCCATCACCCGCTGGGTCAACTGGCTGGTACGTGACGGTTCGGGTGCCTGGATCAGCTCGCCGGTGACACCGCTGAAGGTCATGCCTTCGCCCTTGGTCAACTCGATGCGGTTGCCCAGCACCGGTCGTGCGGTGACCTGGGCATTTGCGCGGCCGGGGTTGCTCACCGCCAGGCCGCCAATCATTCCGGCGCCGTAATGCGCCTCGGCGCGGCGGACGATGTCACCCAGCGCGAGCATGGGTGCGGCCGGTGCCAGGGTTGGCTGGCCGCCACGCCCCCCACCGCGTGTCGGTTGTTCGGCCGCGCGGGCCGGCTGCGTCTCGCGGAAGTAGGCCTGGCGATCGCCCTCGTACAAGGCGTCGACCGCCGCCGGCATGTAGACCAGGAAGAAGATCACCAGGCCCGTGTAGGTAATCATCAGATGGAACGGCAACAGCAGGACGGCGCTGGCGTTATGGCCGTCGAGCCAAGAGCGCTGCCCCTTGGCCGGGCGAAAGGTGAAGAACTCCTTGAAGATCTTCTTGTGGATGATGATCCCGCTGATCAACGCCACCAGCATGGCCATCGCCGCGAATCCGACCACCCAGATGCCAATCAGTCGCGGCATATGCAGCGTGTAGTGGAAATGAAAGAAGAAGTTGCCACCGACGGTTTCCCGCGCTTCGACGGTCTCGCCCGTAAGTGGGTCAAGATGCGTGCCGGCGGCACCGCGACGGCGCTCGCCGACGGACACGCCGAGATCCGGTGAGCGTTGCGTCGGCAGGCTGATGTTCCAGTTCGACTCCTCGGGGTGATGCTCCGTCAGCCAGCGCTGCGCGACGTTGGCGGCGGCTGCCGGCGACTGGGCCTGATCGGTCAGCTCCGGCTGCATCCACCAGCTGATTTCCTTGTCGAATACTGCCAGCGTGCCGGTAAGAAAGATGGCGAACAGGACCCAGCCGAGCAGCAGCCCGCACCAGGTGTGCAGCCAGGCCATGGATTGCGTGATGGTTCTGTGCTTCATCCCAGACGCTCCAGCAGTTGCGGCCAGAAGCCGATGACCGCCAGGGGCAGGGCGCTGCTCAGGCCAGCCACCAGGCGACGGACGGAGGCTGCGGCGAATGCCCAGAGGATGACGGCAAGATAGATCGCGAACGCTGGTAACGAGGCCGTTACCAGCGCGTCGACGCGGTCCAGCGGCAACAGCCGCGCCAGCGCCGCCGTGGCGGCATAGGTAAAGGCATAGCCACCAAGGATGGCGAGCACGACACGTGCGGCGATGTCAGGCCAGGCTTTTCGCGTTTGCGATACGGAACGAGTCACGACAGGCTCCCGATGGGAAACGGCTGAAGTCATACGAAAACGCCCGACGGTTGCCATGCAAGCCGGTCGGGCGGTCGGTTTCGAGGCGGGCGGCACGCTGGGAAGATTACACAGTGCGCTCGCGTCGCGGTCGCTTAGAAATCGACCGTCATACCTACAACCAGGCGACGTCCATCCAACACCACCTCGTAGTCTTCATTGGTGACTTCCTTGTTGGCGATGTTGTATAGGCCGGCCTTCAGGTCGATGTTTTCGTTTAGCCGGTACACGCCGCCTACATCCACGAAGCCATACCCTGGGGTGCCTTCCGACATGCTGGTGCGACTGATGTAGTCGGAAGTCTTGCTACGGTAGTTGCCTTGCACCCAGCCAGAAAGCCGATTGGTAATCTGCCAGTCGAGCAGAGCGTTGGCCATGTGCTTGGGCTGCTTGTTCAGCGGCTCGCCCTTGAAGTCGCCGGATTTCTGCTCCGATTCGGTGTACGTGTAGCTAGAGCTCAGACGCAGCGAAGGCGCAATGTCGTATTCCAGCGTCCATTCCACGCCCTGGATAACAGCCTCGTCGATGTTCTGACGAGTACTGAGGAAGTACCACTGCTCGCCACCATAGTTACAGGCCCAGGCCGCATAATTGTTACGGTTGGCATCGCCGGTTGCGTCGGTCGAGCAGAAGCGATCCTCGGCGATCTTGTCTTCGTATTTGGTGTGGAACAGCATCAGGCTTGTGCTTACACCTGCTGCCGAATCTGTGTAGTTGAAACCAACCTCGTAATTGGTGCTGGTCTCAGGTTGAAGGTCGGGGTTGCCGATGCTGATAGCGCGCGCATGTGGCAGTGCTGGATTGACGTTCTGCCAGTTGCCACCAGTGGTACCACCAAAGCCTTCGGTGGCATCGGTCAGTGACGGTTGTCTGTAGCCGGTGGACACGCCGCCCTTCAGGGTCAGCTCGGGAGTGAAGGTATATACGCCATAAACGCGCGGCGATACCTGGCCTCCGAAGAGCTCGTCATCGTCGTAGCGCATGCCCGTGGTGACTCGCAGATCATCGGTGATGCCCCAGTCGACCTCTGCATAAACCGCGGCGATCCAGCGATCCATTTCTCCGACGGCTTCAGGAAGAAGGCTCAACAGGCCGTTGTCCTTGCGGGTCAGCTCTTCTTCCTTGTATCGACCGCCAAGCGTGATTACGTGATCGCCCAGAAAATAGCTGGCCTGGGTATTGAAGGTGAGTACCTCTTCCTTCTTTGTCAGATCCTGCACTCGCTCTGACACATCCTTCTGCAGATAGGTGTTGACTTGGAAGTTCTCGTAATGGCCATCGTGGCTCAGGACGACTATGTCCTTGTCATATTCGGTGGTACTGGCGACTGCGGTTGAATCGATGCTTTTACCTGGATGCTTGGCCTCATCGAGGCGAGCGGCTTCATAACTGATAGCGAAGCGGTCGCTGGCGCTCGGGGTGAAGTACAGTTCCGCGCCACCCTGTTTGCGTTTGCCGTCGGGGGTGCTGGCTGCCCCGTCATCGCCACCTACGAACTCAGCTTCCTGGGTGCGGGTAAAACCCCCGTCGAGGCGCAGGCCCAGCAAATCGGGCACCAGTGCGCCGCCGAGATATAGGCTGGTGTAAGTTTCGTCTTCCTGGAGGTCATTCATCGAATGGCTGTATTCGGTGGAAAATGTCCCAGCCCAGTCGTTACCACCCTTGCGGGTGATGATGTTGATCACGCCGCCCATGGCTTCGGAGCCATAAAGCGACGACATCGGACCGCGGATGACTTCGATACGCTCGATCATCGACAGTGGCGGCAGGCCGACTTGCTTGCCGCCATCGCTGCCGTTGGTATTCACGGAACGACCAGCCGAAATAGGACGGCCGTCGACCAGATAAAGGGTGTACGAAGAGGACATGCCGCGCACGCTGATGTCTTGCATCTGCCCCCCGCCGGTCACATATACGCCGGGAATGTTTTTCAGGGCGTCGACGACGTTCGTATAAGACTGTTTCTCGAGTTGCTCACGGGAGATTACCGAAATGCTGGCCGGTGCATCGGCAATGTTCTGCTCGAATCCAGCTGCAGTGACCACGGTGGTCGGTTGCAGCTCGATTGGCTCTTGGGCAAAGGCCGATGTGCCCATCCATGCGGCTGCCGTGACCGCGCAAGCCAGCCGATGTCGATTGAAAATCACCATTTACAGTTTCTCCCTGAGAAGCGGTACGTCTTCTACGGTCCTTTGAGTGGCCGCAAGCGAGGCGCATTGATAGCAAGGGCCACAACGCCGATGGCAATGCTAAGCATTCTCATTCGAGAGTAAAGTGCATTTACAATCTATACATTCCGACATGTTCGCAGGTTCGAGACAGCTGGCTATTCGGTAGGTCCGTCAGCGCGCCTTGGCGTCTGGCGCAAGGGATGTCAGAACCCGAGGCCGCCCAGCAGGTCGTGCGCGTCAAGCAGGCGCCAGGCGATTTCCGGGCGCTTTTCCAGGCTGCGGCGGACTGCGGCGGCAATGGCGGGGCGGGTCTTGCGGCAAAGTCCCGCCTGATCGGCGAACTCGATGGCGATGCCACGCATGCTGCGCACTTCGTTGTGACCGGGCGCGATGGTCATGCGGATGCCCAACTGCTCGAACATGCGCTGCTGCAGGCGTTGGAGCTCCTCAAGGTTCTGCACGTTTTCCAGACGATCGAGCAGGCGCTTTTCCTCGTGGCGGGTGAGCATCAGGATGCGCACGTCGGCACCGCGCGTGCCCAGCAGCTCGTCACGCCGGCAGGTGCAGGTATTGGGCGGGCAGGATTGGCGAAGCGGTGGTTGGCTGGTCATGGCATTCGATCATAGCCAAGCCTGCGCAAGGCGCACAGTCCGTGGCCTTATGCTGGCCGGTGATGACAAGCGCGGCAGTGTCGCGCACCATGACGCTTCATTTCGCGCCGGGTGCGCTCCGTTCCGTCATGGATTTCGCTGGAGAACTGTCATGCGTGTTCTGTCGTCCGTCCTGCTGCTCGCGACATTGGGCATCGCTGGCGTTGCGGCCGCCGAGGAGGCCCGCCTGATCGAGTCGATCAACGCCTACCGCGGCGAAGTGCAGCGCTGCGGTAGCAAGGCCAGCGAAGAGCTGCCGCCGCTCACCGCCGATTCGCGTCTGAACCTGCCCGTCGAGGGCGTCGGTGATTTGCAGGATGCCCTGTCCCGCGCGGCCTACCCGATGGTGACGGTTCAGGCCATCAGCCTTTCCGGGCCGCGGGATGCACCGACGGCGATGCAGGCGCTGCGTGAGAGTTTCTGCCGGGTGATACTCGACCCGCAGTTCACCGACATCGGGGTAAGCCGCAATGGGCGCGACTGGCGCATCGTGGTGGCCCGGCCGCTGCTCGATGGTCGCTTGGGCGATTGGCAGGCCGAAGGGCAGAAACTGCTGGAGCAGATCAATACGGCGCGTGCCTCTGCCCGTCGGTGCGGCACACAGGACTTTGCCGCGGCAGGGCCGCTCAGCTGGGATGCGACGCTGGGCAGCACGGCCGAAGCCCATAGCCGCGCAATGGCCAACCAGAACTTCTTCAGTCACCTGAGTGAGGACGGGCGCACTCCGGGCGATCGCGCGGAGCTTGCCGGTTATGGCGGCGGCCTGGTTGGCGAGAACCTCGCCGCGGCGCTGCCGACCCCGCGCAAGGTGCTGGACGGCTGGCTTGCCAGCCCGGGCCATTGCGCCAACCTGATGAACCCGCAGTTCACCCAGCTTGGCGCTGCCTATGCGGTCGACCCTCAGAGCGATGCGGCCATCTACTGGACGGCGATGTTCGGCGCGCCCTGAGCCTGTGGCTAGGGAGCAATGCGTTCTGCTTGGGAAGCATCGTCAGCCATGGGCTGCAGCAGGCTCACTGGATTTGCCTGCCATCGAGCCTGCGGGAGGTGTCGCGTAATTCACCCAAGGCCTGCAACAGGCTCTGGTCTGCGCTGCCGAGCAATTGCATCGCGCCGTTGAGGGTAATCCAGCAGTCGCTTTGCCAGGTCAGTACATGCAGTTGGTGCTCGCCAACGGCTGCATGCCGAATATGGGGCTGCGAGCGTTTGCTGAAATGCGGCAGCAGCCAATGGCTGATCCAATGCGCCAAGCGTCCGGCCAGCGATAGCTCACTGTGGCATACCAGGCGATGGACGTTGCGTATGTCGATCCAGATGGTTGGGCGCGGCTGGTTGCCGAAGACGAAGCCCTCGATCTGGCAGTGGGCATGCAGCGCGCCGAGATCGTCGGGATAACCGAGCAACTGTGCCAGCGGCGGGCCGTCCAGCAGCAGGAGGCCATCTGGCCGATGCAATACGGAAAGGTCGTGACTCTCGAACGTTACATGATGAAGGGTAGGCATTCCTTTTCCTTTTCCTTTCGCTGCAGCGCCTGCTTTAAGGTCATGGTCTCAATTGGCCGAGGGCAGCGCCGCTGCGTCGTAATGGATGTGCGTTGCTTGCGGGAACGCATGTCTTGGACGAATTCAACTGCGCGCGGTCAACCGTCCTTGCCGGTGACCGGCGTTCCTTCTCCTGCATTCTCGTTGCGAATGAAATCATGAATTCAATTTTAAATACAATCGAATGTTCAGTCAGGCATGGAGCTGGAATTTAACGTCCGCCTCCATGAACGAAAAACTGGAATTTGCCGAACGCCTGCGTGCCGCGATGCTCGCCGCTGGCTATCCTGATCGCCCAGCTGTCCTGGAAAGAGAGTTCAATTCCCGCTATTGGGGCCGGTCAGTCACATTTCAGGCGGTTTCACGCTGGCTGGGCGGAAAGTCCATTCCTTCGCAGGACAAGCTCCAGGTCATCGCACAATGGTTGAAGGTCGAGCCCCAGGCACTGCGCTTCGGCGATCGTGCGGTATCGGCGATCCGCGAGCAGCGGGCGCAGTGGGAAGATCCACGTTTCTATCGCGAGCGTGAAGCCATCGATGCCTTCCTGGCGTTGCCGCCCGAACAGCGCAAGGTCGTCCGCGATGTGATCAAGGCCTTTGCCAAGGCGGGCGACGGTGCGTCCCCGGACAAGGACGGCCAGAAGATGCGCTGAGCGCGCGCCTTGGCCTTGGCGAATGCACGAAGGCGCCGGGCGCGCGTCGAATGACTTCCGTTTCTCACTGCGAATCATATTTTTGACCGACTTCCAAACTCCTGCCGATTCCCTGCCACCGGTCCTGGCCGGCCCGCTGCTACGTCGGATCGAGCCGGGCCGGTTGGCGTTCTGGCTGGTCGGATCGCGACCACTGGAACTGTCGCTGGTCCTCGAGAGTGCGGACGCCGGGCTGCAACGGCGACTGGCGCCCGCTGAGCTGAACTGTCTGCAGCTGGCCATCGGCGAGCACGCGGTGCTGCACCTGATCGACGTCGTGCCGGACGAAGCGCTGCCCACCGATTGCCTGATCGAATACGACCTGCGCATTCATGCCGGCGCAACGGAGCAGGGCATCGCCGACTGGGCGCCACATCTGCTCTACGATGGCGCGCCGCGTCCGAGCTTTGTCATCAAGTCGCGGCTCGATCGCGTGCTGCACGGCTCCTGCCGCAAGCCGCACCATGCCGCCACTGATGGACTGTTGTGCGTGGACGAGCTGCTGGGCAACGCATTGGACAATCCCGCAGAGCGCCCGGCGCTGCTGCTGATGACCGGCGACCAGGTGTATGCCGACGATGTCGCCGGGCCGATGCTGGTGGCCATCCATGCCCTGGTACGGCGCCTGGGGCTTTATGGCGAGCGGCTCGAAGGCGCAGTGGTAGATGACAGCGAAGCACTGATGACGCATCCGGCGACCTATTACCGCCGCGAGCAGCTCCTGCCGGCGTTCAAGTCCAACGAGGCGCTGCGCGAGCGCTTTTTCGGCGGCGTGGACAAACCGGTATTCACCACCGCCAACGGGCAGAACCACCTGATCACCATGGCCGAAGTCATGGCGATGTATCTGCTCGTCTGGTCGCCGACGCCCTGGTCGCTGATCGCGCCGGTCCGTCCCGATCTCGAGCCGAAGCTCGCCGAGCGCTACCGCGCCGAGGAGGCCTGCCTGCAGGCCTTCCGTCAGGGGCTGGCACAGGCGGCGCGGGCCCTGGCGCATGTGCCGTCGCTGATGATCTTCGATGACCACGACATCACCGACGACTGGAACCTCTCCGCCCGCTGGGAGGAAGTCGCTTACGGCCATCCGCTTTCACGGCGCATCATCGGCAATGCGCTGATCGCCTACCTGCTCTGCCAGGCCTGGGGCAACCAGCCGCAACGCTTCGGCGGGCTGCTGGAGCAGATGCAGGGGCTGCTGGCTACGGCGAGCGATGCCTGGCTCGATTGTGCCGAACAGAACCGTTTCATCGACGAGTTGATGCGTCTCGACGGCTGGGGTTACCAGCTGGCGACCGAGCCGCCGCTGGTGGTGCTGGACACCCGCACCCGACGCTGGCGCAGCGAGCGCAACCTCAGCCGCCCATCCGGTTTGATGGACTGGGAAGCGCTGAGCGAATTCCAGCAGAACATTCTCGACAAGCCATCGGTGCTCATCGTCTCGCCGGCACCGATGTTCGGCGTCAAGCTGATCGAGGCGGTGCAGCGCGTGTTCAGCTGGGCCGGCCAGCCCTTGCTGGTGGATGCGGAGAACTGGATGGCCCACCGTGGCGCCGCTCACGTGATGATGAACATCTTCCGGCATTCGCGGACCCCGGGTAACTACGTGATTCTCTCCGGCGACGTGCATTACTCCTTCGTCTACGAGGTGCATATCCGCTCGCGCGACCGCGGGCCGAGACTGTGGCAGATCACCAGCAGCGGCCTGAAGAACGAATTCCCGCGGCGCCTGCTGGACTGGTTCGACCGCCTCAACCGCTGGCTCTACGCGCCCTGGTCGCCATTGAACTGGTTGACCAAGCGCCGGCACCTGGAGGTGGTGCCGCGCATACCGGATCGCAGCCGGGCTGGCGAGCGCTTGTGGAACGGATCGGGGATAGGTCTGCTGGTGCTGGACGAGCAGGGCAGGCCGCTGCAGATCACGCAGCTGAATGCCGATGGGTCGGGCCCGGTGGCGTTCCTTACGGAGCGGACTTAGGTTCTGTACGAAGCATCACCCAGCGCAGGCATTTTTCGTACAGCGCCTAGGCCCGGGCTGATCGCTAGTCGAGCATGACCATGGCGGTCACGCCTGTCGCTCCGGGTCGCCAGACACCACGCGCTCGGCGCGCAGTTCGGCGGTTGCATGCCGGGTGATCTGCACTGCCGCGCTGATGGAGAGCAGCGCCATGATCGTCGCCACGATCAGATCCGGCCAGCCGGAGCCGGTACCGAACACCCCCAGCGCAGCGAGCATCACAGCCAGGTTGCCGAGCGCATCGTTGCGGCTGCACAGCCAGACGCTGCGCATGTTGCTGTCGCCTTCACGGTAGGCATAGAGCATGGCGGCCACGACAATGTTCGCCAGTAGTGCGATCACGCCGACGACGCCCATTGTCGAGGCCTGCGGCACGCTGCCGTCGACGAAGTTGCCAACGGCGATCACCAGGATGAACACGCCGAACAGGCCCATGGTCAACGCCTTGGCCAGCGATGCCCGCGCCCGCGCCATGACCCCGAGACCGAGCACGAACAGGCTGACGCCGTAGTTGGCCGCGTCGCCGAAGAAGTCCAGCGAGTCGGCCAGCAGCGACACCGACCCGGCGCGCACGCCCGCGCCGATTTCAACGGCGAACATCGCCAGATTGATCAGCAGCGCGATCCAGAGAATGCGCCGATATCGCCCGCGCGCTACTGCGCTGGCGCAACCACTGTTGCAGCAATTTCCTGCCATGAGCATCGCCTCGGAATGTCGATGGCGGTACGCTAAACCCTGTAGCAACTACAGGGTCAAGCCATGCCGCTCACCATTGGCAAACTCAGCCAGGCCACGTCCGTAAACGTGGAAACCATTCGCTATTACGAGCGCATCGGCCTGCTGGCCGCACCGTCACGGACCTCATCCGGCTACCGCACCTTCAGTGAGCAGGATGCCGCGCGTCTGCGCTTCATCAAGCGGGGGCGGGAGCTCGGCTTCTCCCTCGACGAAATCCGTACCCTGGTCGGACTGGCCGACCAGCCCGGGCATGCCTGCACCGATGTCGATCGTCTGGTGCAAAGCCATCTGCTCGAGGTGCGCCAGCGCATCGCCGACCTGCAGCGTCTCGAAGCGGAACTGCAGCGCCTGGCCGGCTGCAGCGAGTCCTCGGTCAGGGACTGCCGGATCATCGAGGCCCTCACGGCAGGCGGGCACAAGTAGCGCTTGCCCGGCTCCTGCACAACGGCGCTGCCTCTGCCATGGACACATCCATCCGGGATCACCGGGGCCTTGCTGCCCTGAGCCAGCGGTCGCGAGATGCAGGCTTCGACGAACGACCTGCCCGCCAGTGCGCTCCAACGCGATGAGTCACCCATGACCTTCGCTTCTGCCAGAGGACCGCTGCCATGACCGACCCAGACGAGCCGCTCGAGGATGGCCTGACGCCACCCGATTACGACGAATACGGCGATGTGCCGGACTCGGCCGAACATGCTGCCGAGCCAGGGCCCGAGCCCCGGGACGCACCGAACGCGGGCGAGAGCCCGCTTGGCTAGCGCGCGGCCTGGATACAGCCGTGCTTGCCGAGACAGCCACTGGACAATCCGATCCATCCAGCCTAAAAAGGCGCGCTGCACCGGTCGGCAACAGTGCCGGCCGGCAGCAGCGTGTTCTTCATCAGAGGCAGACGAATCGTGAGAAAGAAAAAGCCCGTAGACCCCGTCCGTCAGGCTGAAAAGAACCGCGCGCATCGAATCGGCTGGGTGATCGCCCTGGCGGGGATCGTCTGCGGGTTCGCTTTGGTCGCCCTTAAGCCCGGTCTCTAGGGGCGCCGGTCCGGTAGCTCGGAGCAGCGCTGCCAATACCTGTTCGCTTGAGGGAGATAGCATGCCGACCTACGACTACCGTTGCGAAGCCAATGGCCAGGTTTATGAAGTGCGCCACCCGATGGCGCTGCGCCCGAAGACCTGGGGCGAACTGCGCGCCGCTGGCGCGGTGGGCGAAGATGCGTCGATACCGGACGAGGCGCGGGTGACCCAGTTGCTGACCGCGGCCGGCGTAGTCAACAGTCGAGTGCTGAAGAACCCCGAGGCGCCGGCCTGTGCACGCAGTGGTTGCGCGGGCAATTGCCGCTGATTGACCGCAGGTGATATCCGCAACGGGCGCTTCTGCTACGTGGAAAACGGCGGAGCCTTTTCCACGCGCTAGGTTCTGCACGAAAAGTCGTCGAGCGAAGGTCAGGCGAGGCAAAAACGGGTGAGGAAGCGGAGTTTACATGCTGTAAATGATCATTCCGAACCCGTTTTTAACGAAGCATCAGCCAGCGCAGGCACTTTTCGTACAGAGCCTAAGGCCAGCCCATTTCCCCCATGGCTACCAGCTAGTAATGCATCTGCAGCGTGATTCTGGCAGGCGTGTCGGCGCTCACCTCGAAGGCGCTGTCCTCGAATGCCGGCGGGCCCATCACCTTCGGATCGTTGGACAGCCCATAGCCTTCCGTGGGAATCATGCCGAAGCGTCGATCCAGTTCGCCGTTGCCGTTTTCATCATGGTAGGCCAGCACCGCATAGCGCCCAGGTGGCAGCTCGCTGAACACCAGCGTCATCGCGCCCTTCCGTGCCTTGGCCTTCTGCGTGGCAAAGGCCTGGTTCTCCTTGCGAAAGGTTTTCGGATCGGCATACACAGCCACGGCCACCTGGCCGTCGTCATGCTCAAGCCCGGCAAGGGTGATCTGCAGCTCCTGGGCATGGGCTGCGGGTACCGCCAGGGCGAGGGGGATGCCCAGCGCAGATAGTGCTTTCATGCTGTGCTCTCGATGTCGAGGGTGAAGAAGCCGCCAGGCGGTTCGTCCGCGTTCGCCGCCAGCGACGCAAGTAACGATCATGTTCGGCCAGTACGCGACGCGTTGTCCACGCCTGCCAGGCGATCAGAACTGCGGGCCGGAGCGGGTCCTGTTGCCCTTGGCCAGGCGGTCGTAGAGCACCACATTGACCGTCGCCGCGAGATTCATGCAGCCGTTGGTGGGGATGTAGACCACGTCTTCGCACCAATCGCGGAGCTCCTTGCTCAGCGAGCCGTCCTCGGCACCGAAGATGTACAGCGCACGATCCGGGTGGGTGTATTCGGGGAGGGCGCGGGCGCCTTCGACCAACTCCACGGCGACCGGCACGCAGCCGAGCGGAAGGATCCTGCGCAGGTCATCGATATTGATCAGCGGAATGTCCTGATGAACCTTCTTGGTGTCGGTGACGAAATCCTTGGCGCGGTCGTAGCGGGTGCCGGTGTAGAACACCGAGGCGGCGCCATAGCAGCCTGCGGCACGCATGATCGCGCCCACATTGGACGGCGATTTCGGGTTGCTCAGGCCGATGCAGGCATAGCGTTTGTTGCTCACGGATAAGGGCTCGCGCGGGAAACGCGCGAGTATACGGGACAGTTTCGTCGACGGTCGGTTGCAGCGGCCGAATCAGGGAATGAGCCTGCTCGCCCGCAGCCGGGTGAACACCTCGAAGAACGCCTCGTCGCTCGCCTGGTAGTCCACAAAGCCGAGCTTGCGGCTCTTCGACATGTCCGTTACCACCTCGATCGGCCGGCCGAGATCGGCATCGGTGTGCCACGGTGAAATCAGTTTGCCGATGTCCGCTTCGGTCAGGCCGAACTGCTTCGACATGTCACTCCAGATCGCCGCGTCACCCGCCATCTGCTGTTCCAGCGGGGCCGGGCCGTCGAACGGCGCGGCTTCGACACCGAACCACTCGGCAATCCGCGTCCACATCCACTGCCAGCGGAATACGTCACCGTTGACGACATTGAACGCCTGATTGGCCGCGTCAGGCGTGGTGGAGGCCCAGCGCAGATGCCTGGCAAGCTGGCCGGCATCGGTCATATCGGTCAGGCTGTTCCACTGGACTTCCGAGCCCGGAAAGCGGAATGGCCGGCCAGTGAAGCGGCAAATGGAGGCGTAGACCGCCAGCGTGGTGGCCATGTTCATCGCGTTACCCACTGCAACGCCGGTGATGGTGTGCGGTCGGTGCACGCTCCAGCTGAAGCCATCGCGTTGCGCGGCTGCGAACACTTCGTCTTCCTGGGCGTAGTAGAAATTGTCGACGTCCAGCCGGCCCTGTTCCTCGCGAAACGGCGTCTGCGGCAGCGAGCCCTTGCCGTAGGCTTCGAAGGGGCCGAGGTAGTGCTTGAGGCCGGTCACCAGCGCGACATGTCGCACCGTGCCGGAAGGGCGCACGGCGTCGAGCACATTGCGGATCATCTGCGCGTTGACCCGGATGTTCTCCGCTTCGCTGGCCTGTCGCGCCCAGGTGGTGAGGAACAGGTGCGTGGGCGACACGCTGCTCAGCGCTGACGCCAAGGCGGCCGGGTCCAGCAGATCGGCGCTGATCGGCGTCACGCCGGTCTCGGCGTTCGGCCGCCGTGCCAGTCCGGCAACCGCCCAGCCTTCGCTTGCCAACAGATGCGAAAGGGCGCTACCGACGATGCCGCTCGAGCCGACTACCAGTGCTTGATTTGTCATGTTCAAAACCCCACAAAGCGAAACAGGTCTGCACCTTACCCACTCGAAAATGCCGATCCAAGTCGGCACCAAATGGTAACCATCCCCCATGCAACCCGGATCTGACGAAGAACAATGGCGGGAAGACTGTGCGCCCAGACGCGTACTCGAGATCTTCTCGACCAAGTGGACCAGCATGGTTCTGCACACGCTTTATGCGCGGCACGACGGCATCGCCCGCAGCGGCGCGTTGCATCGAAGCCTGCCAGGCATCTCCAAGAAAATGCTGATACAGACGCTACGGGAGCTGGAGACGAGCGGATTGATAGAGCGGCACACGCTCGATTCGGTGCCGCCGGCGGTGAGCTACGCGCTTTCGCCGCTGGGCAAGCTCATGGTTGAGCCCATCGAGCTGGTCTACGAGTGGGCGCGGCAGCACTCCGATGCCCTGGACGAGCTGCAGCCGAGGCGGACGTCCCGCAGGCGCGGTTAAGTCTTTACTGAATGTGCGTGGAGCCGCGTGGCAGGGCGGGTGGCGGCGCGCCTGGAAACCGAGGCGCGCCGCCAGTCGCGGCCTGCGCCATGCAATTGGCAGGCGATTTTCCTATGGCCGGGATATGATGCGCGCCCCCAGCGCCCCGCTCAGCTAGCAGAACATCATGCCCGGCACCGCCATCTATACCGACCTGTCGGGTTACTACGATCTCCTCTGCGCCGATATCGACTACGGTGCGCAAAGCCACTGTATTCATAGGCTGCAACAGCTGTTCGGCAATGCCGGCAACCGGCATCTGGATCTGGCCTGTGGTACCGGGCCGCACGTCCGGCACTTTATCGACGCGGGCTATCAGAGCGGGGGCCTCGACATCAACCAGCCCATGCTGGACAGGGCCGCCGTCCGCTGCCCGGAAGCGCATTTTGCTCTGCAGGACATGTGTGGCTTCACAGTCAGTCAGCCGTTCGATCTGATCACCTGCTTCCTTTACTCCATCCATTACAGCGCCGCGATCGAGCGACTCAAGGCCTGTATCGCCAGCGTGCATGGTGCGTTGGGCACAGGTGGGCTGTTCTGCTTCAACGCCGTCGATAAGCGCAGGATCGACAACGCATCATTCATCTCCCACAGCGCCCGTCACGCGGATGGCCTGTTCAGTTTCAGTTCCGGCTGGAACTATCCGGGCGTCGGCGAGCAGCAAGCGCTGCGGTTGCGCATCGAGAAAACCGTCGCGGGTGAAAGCCAGGTCTGGCATGACGAGCATCCCATGGTGGCGGTGAGCTTCGATGAGCTGCTCGAGCTGCTGGAGCCGTACTTCGAGGTGCATGTGCTCGAGCACGATTACGAGAGGATCGTCCCCTGGGACACAACGTCCGGGAACGCGATATTTGCCTGCGTGAAGATCTGATCCGCAGGGCCTCTAGCCAGGTGCGATCCCATCCGTCGACGCGTCGACCATACCGCTGAAAGCGGCGATGTCTTTTTCCAGGGCCGGGTTGTCAGTGCAGGTGCTTGGCTGGCGCCTGGGTCTGGATCAGGTGATCGGCCTGTCGGGCCAGTTCGTCGAGCAGACGGTCCCGTTGTTTCTCCGCGTCAGTCATGCTGGCCTGGCCGTGTTGTTGCACCAGATAGCTATATATCTGCCGGACCTCCTTGGACTGGAAGATTGGCTCGAGGTCCTGCACCGCCACTGCGCCGTTCGAAGGCTGGCTTCGAGTATTCATCACCACCTGCGGCCCGCGTGCTGCCAGCGGCTGGAAGCCCAGCGCCTGGAAATACGGCACCTTGCTGGCCACGCACGCCACTTGCGCATGGGGATAACGCGCCACCATCGCCTCGACCATGGCCCGCCCGATGCCCTGGCGACGATGGCTGGCCTGCACCGCCAGATAGACCAACGCACAGGCTTCGGGATCGTCCACATGCGGCAGGTACAGGGCGAAGCCAAGCAGGCTTGCCGGGTCATCGGCATCCAGCGCCATGAGCAGTTCAGGCTTGCCGGCCTGCGCGCCGTCCATGCTGTCCAGATAGCGATGCACCTCGAAGCCCACCACGTACTGATACAGCTGATACAGCAGGTTGTCGGGCGTCAGCGAGACGGGGCTGATGTCGCCGAGGTAGTCCACCACCATCTGCAACACCTGGCTTTTCAGCGATTCCGGCGGCGGGGTGTTCAGATGGGCAAGGGTGAACATGGAGGCTCCGGATTGGTGCGGAAAGCGGGCATTGTAAGGGGCGCGGTGGCAGGGTGGAAAACGGCAAAGCCTTTTCCACACGTTGCTTGCACGCTACACCTGAACTGAAGGCATCCGTCTGCGGCGCGCCAGACTTCGGCGCTCTGCACCGCTACGTTGTCCCGCGCCGAATGGCGCTTAGTCGCAGCCGCGTCGAGGACGCATTTCCATACTTACCTGTCGCGGCGCACATCGAGAATTTCGTCTTTACCGAGCATTTCTCGAATCCTCTGCCGGATGGTTAGTCTGCTCTCTTGCAAAGGTTGAAGGCCGAAACGTTGGCGTTCATTGTCCACCAAGCGTCGCGGCAGATGTGTTTCGCAGTAACGAGCGTATTGTTCGAAATAGATCCTGCTATACGCACCATCCTTGATCTCGATAGGCTCGTTAAGAGCCTTTCGCTTGTGTTTCACCCAAGGCTCCAGCGCATACCAGCAGGCAAGGTACATCGGGCCCCAGATATTCATGAAGTGATTCCGTGAAACTAGATTATGGAGGGCCATGTAGCCGATGCGTTGCAGATTGACCCCAACAACCTGCGCCGCTTCGAGTTCCTGGCTGGTCCAGCCGTTCGGGTTTGACTCGGGATCGTGCGCCAGCCCGCAGTAGCGATGCCTTTTGTGAGCGTCGGTGAGTAGCCTGATCTGTGGCTTGAGCGTGTCCATTTCCGACATCGCCCAGCGGAGAATGTCAGCGTCCCTGGATATCGAAGACTCCCGAATATTCTTGGAGCCCTGTTTCAGTCCTGCGAGCAAAACCAATGTGAGCACTACCATGATCACATCGGATAAACCGGAAACGCCGCTCCAGTCAAACTTGCTGAGCTCCACTTTTATGTCGGTAAACATATCTTCCCTTAACCCTGCCTGGTTGGTATGCCTGGTGGTGGCGCCTGTGTCTTATATCCTGGCGGTTACAAATTGCCATAGCTGAGGCCGCTTTTTCCAGCCGCTGGCCGCCCATCCTTGAACGTGGCTTTGGCGTGAAGTCCGTATCGCTGGATAAGCAAAGCGTTATCCACCCATGCCCACCAAGAATTCCAATGCTCATCATGGCGTCGTCTGCTCGCACAAGAATTCACCCATCCACTCGCTACCTGCTGCGCCGCCGACACCGCCAGCAACCGATGCCCCGCCGACCACAACCAGACCGCAAAACGCCGCCGCCTGAAGCGGATTGATTCAAGCTATCGATGTGCTCAGCTATCGCTGAGTTTTAGTAGGGCAACGGCCAAAAATAGCCACGCAAGACTAGTCCCCAAGAGCCACGTCGACCAAAGCATTCGAGGTTTCAGATGCTTTGGAAATCGCTCAACTTCAGCGGGCTCGAGTTCCCCTCGGCGTAGATAAAAGTTAGAAAGGAGAACCGCCCCGGTTATGGCGTTCACTTGCATATATCGGGCAGCGAATCCTGAGCCGGGCCACATATTCAACTGGTTACGGATATGGCTGCTATGCGGGAACGCTGCTTTCATTTCATCTAAATCGTGATAAGCCATGTAGATTGTAATGACTTGCCCTATTGCTCCGATCACGAAGGGGGCCAGCATAAAAGCGAATGCCCACCAAGAGTCCCAGAAAGCAGTCATGGTCTGGTTTGCTCGTACAAGAAATCGCCCATCCACTCTCCGCCTGTCTGGCCGCCAGCCCCACCCGCAACGGAAGCCGCGCCGGTGGCTACTAAAACGCATACAACGCCGCCTATACCACCTGAGCCCAACCCAATGGCTGCGCAAATTGGCGCTGCGGCCAAATGGCTAGCAAGTGGTACAGCAGCGCTTCCACTGCCCAGGCCCAGCTGCTTGCCGAGGAAAGTCGCTTTCAATTGGTTGTTGAGCTGGCGGTACAGCTGCTGGCGGGACGTGAAAAATTGCTGACTTTGCAGATGCCCATGCGTGGCGAACTCGCGCTGATGCAGGTATTCGATATCACGCAGCGTGCCGTCAATCTGCTTCAGTCCATTCCCCAGCATGTCGGTGCTAAGCCCCAGTGACTGGCTGGCGCCGTCGACCATCAGGGCGATCTCGGCCTGATGCTCAGCCATGAAGTCGGCTTCGTCCTCGCTCAGTGGTTCCAAGGCCGCACGCACCTTGGCGGCCGCCGCCATCAGCTCGGCCTCTTCGCGTGAGCAAGCGGCTGGATTGATCAGGTTGCCGAGAACGAACATTTCTCCGGCTTTGAAGCAAAGGAGGCGCCACCGTTATCAAGATTGGTCTTCGGCGACTCGGCCCGGCGGCACCAGCCATGATCAGGCAACCAACTGGAGTCGCGGTTGCCGGTGCTGTCAGGCTTCCAGCCGGTGTCCAGATCCCACCCCTGATCGAACGGGTAGGCTGCGTCTTTGAGGGTGTCCGTTCCCATGAAAATCTTCCCTGTCTTGTTGAACCGGACCGCAGTCTATCTATTTGACGGCCTTGGCTAATCGGCTCTTGTTCACGAAACTTGGGCTTGGGCACTGTCGGGGCGTTTCCATATGGAATCGAAGCCCGCCAGCATCACTGCGTTTTTTCGACACGGCGAATAGCCACGGCCCGAGTAAATGTCTGGTGGAAAAAATGAGCGGGTAGGGCAGCTAGAAAATAAGTCTGTCCCCTTTTTCGCTAGCGGAGCCAGGGCTTGTCGAAGCGTGGGGCAACGAGAAGTAGTCGGCCACGAGGCCAGGCGCTTGAATCGAATACGACGACCGGCAGTGCGCTGCTCTAGGGCCTGTTGCAGGCTTCGTTTCGCCCGCTGGATGGGCGCGCGATTATACGGACTCGACTAGTGGCTAGATAATGTCATTCGTCGGAACGATGGCTTATAGTGCGCGCCCTCGATGGATAGGTGGGGGAGCAGAGACATGGATGAAATAGCGAAGCGATGCCTTGATCAGTATCGAAACATGAAGTCCGACAACGAGCGGCGAAAGATAGAAGGTCTGCATGACTACAGCCTCATTGCATCGCTGCTGAAGCCGTCGAACGAGGTGACGCTTCACTCGCGCTTCCTCTGCTCCATGCTCAATCCGAAGGGGCTTCATTATCAGGGCAGCGTTTTTCTCGAACTCTTTCTGAAGGAACTACCGGAACAGTTTCGGCGCTTCGATCTTGAGCGCGCCACTGTCGTGCGTGAGAAGGACAGCATCGACGTTTTGATCCACGACGGCGAGCGCGCACTTATCGTCGAAAACAAGATCGATGCGCCGGACCAGCGTTATCAGATCAGCCGCTATATCGGTTGCGTGCATAGAAAGCTGTTCGCTGGCGAGGAGGATTTGTCCGATCGGGTGGCGGTGATCTACCTGAGTGCCTGGCGCTCCCAACCTAGTAAACGGTCGAACAGCCTAGCGGGATTTTCACTCGCCGGGAACGTGCTCCGCTGGGAGGGCTACGGTGGAACCAAGCCTCATGCGGATCTTCCAGACTTCCGGGACAACGCAAACGTGGCAATCCCGTTTCATCACGTCCCGTATTTTCCATCGTTGGTCCGGTGGGCTGAGAACTGCGCTGAAATGGCGCCGACCGGCGGCATACGAAACGCCTTTGAAGAGTACCGCCTCGTTTTGGAAAGGCTGCAGAAACCGAAGTCTTGGAGAAAAATCATGAGGCTCGATAGTTACGCCATGAGCCTGCCGGATACGGAACAGCGTGATATGTACGCTTTCATGATCGAGGCGCAGATGGCACTGGATCGCTTCATTGCAGCCAGGCTGTTTGAAGGGCTTAAGGCTTTGTTCGGCGAAGCGGCGCTCGTTGAGCGTGGGCCGTTCAAGACACTGGATGAAGACAACCTATTCAAATGGCTAACCAAGCAAGGCAGGAACAAGGCTTGGGAGCGTGTGGGCGCCGTCTTTGATGCCCCCACACGGCCGGTCGCGCTAGTTTTTGCCAGTGAGTTTGCCTATATGGGTGTTATGGACGAGAGGCCGTTGTGGGACAAGGCATGCAGGCATGCCAATTTGATCCACGGGGGAAACGTTAGAAGACTTCTTAGAACGCAGCAGGACGGCGTATATCGGTTCCTGGATTACATTCATAAGCAAGCGGCGCAGTGTGGGGTTCTGGCGGCACCTTTGAAAAATAAGTCGTCAGATGCGAAGTGAGAGAGCTGTTCGACGCCTTGGTTCCGCCCTGCTGGGCGGGTTCCTTTTGGCAATCGCCCGGATGGCCCGCCCCGCCATCCGGCTCGCTCCAGTTCGTTCCGCATCGCCATTCGAGGGGCGCGCCGCGAACCTTTCCGTGTGGACGACCCAAGCGTGGCGGAAAGATGAGCGGTTGGGGACGGAAAAATATGTCTGTTCACTTTTCAACGCCGTAGAACCCGATTGCTAAAAGGAGTGATAGATAGTGATCTGGAGTCGAACGATCAGGTTTCAAACCACATGCTGAAGTCAAAAACACATCAATTTCCAGTGAGTTCTAGCAGGCCAACCGCAAGACACAGCCATGCCATGCCGACACATGCCAGCTTGGTCGATAGGGTCATAAGGCGGCGCAGCGGTGGGGGGAAGTTGCTAACGTCATTGGCATCAAGCACCCCTTTTCTAACATTGAAATCCGAAAGAAGTAAGGCGCCGCTTAGCGACCCGACCAGATAGAAACGGGAAGTAAAGTTCCTTGTCCCCAAAATGTGCTGCTGCTTAGCCCACGCACTGTTTGGAAGAGCTGACAGCATGATGTTGAAGTGGCGATTACAGGCGATGTAGACACCAATCGCTACGCCAGATAACCCAATAACGAAGGGTGTCAGCATAAAAGCGAATGCCCACCAGGAATTCCAAAACTCAGCCATGGCTTAGTCTCTCTTACAGAGAACTCTCCCATCCACTCACCACCTGCCGCACCACCGGCACTGCCAGCAACCGAAACCGCCTGACTAATACCAGACCTCAAACAACGCCACCTTCGCCACCCGAAGCTGTTCCTATCGCAGCACAAGTCGATGTGGTGTATGAACTGACTACCGGCCTCTTCAGCCTCCGGCATACTTGATCAGCGCAAATGCCAAAGAAAGCCACGCCATGCCGACGAATGCGAGTTTGGTGGATAACGTCATGATTCGCCGTAGCGAGGGTGGAAAGTTGCTGACATCGTTGGCATCGAGCACACCTTTACGGACGTTGAATTCGGAGAGGAGCAGGGCGCCGCTGAGCGTACTGACCAAGTAGCATCGCGAAGCCAGGCTCGTTGTACCCACGATCTGGCGTTGCCTAGCCCAGTCACTGTTTGGAAGCGCTGAGAGCATCGTGTCGAAATGGCGGCTACAGGCGATGTAGATACCAATTGCCACACCAGATAGCCCAATCACGAAAGGGGCCAGCAAAAAAGCAAATGCCAATCCAGGGTGCCATGTATCAATATCAAAAAAACTCATGGCATCCACTCGTACAATATTTCTCCACCCTTTTCTCCAGATCCGCCGCCAATAGCGCCTCCCGCCGCCGAAGCTCCGCCAACTACAACCAAGGCACAAATAACACCGCCGATACCGCCAGAGCCCAATCCGATGGCCGCGCAAATAGCCGGTACAGCGCCGCTCCCCATCCAGACGCCGATAGATCCACCACCCAGCGCTCCAGCAAAACTCCCCGTCTCCGTAAACCGAATCTTCTGACACGCCTGGGTTTCGCCAGCCTGACAGACCTCTTGAACTTTCAAGACAGAGGCCGTACCGCCTAGGGCAATACCTATATAGCTGCCATTCTTGAGGTACTTCGCCGCCTTGGCAATTTCATTCATGTGGGTCGCGTATCCGGGTATCTGGCCTGGCGCGCCGCCTTTGCTCCAATGGTGCACCAAGTTACGGGTGGAAATGCCGAGGTCCTGGCGCAACGTTGGGTAGCTGCCCAGGCCCAGTTGCTTGCCGAGGAAAGTCGCTTTCAATTGGTTGTCGAGCTGGCGGTACAGCTGCTGGCGGGACGTGAAAAATTGCTGACTTTGCAGATGCCCATGCGTGGCGAACTCGCGCTGATGCAGGTATTCGATATCACGCAGCGTGCCGTCAATCTGCTTCAGGCCATTCCCCAGTATGTCGGTGCTAAGCCCCAGTGACTGGCTGGCGCCATCGACCATCAGCGCGATCTCGGCCTGATGCTCAGCCATGAAGTCGGCTTCGTCCTCGCTCAGTGGTTCCAAAGCCGCACGCACCTTGGTGGCGGCCGCCATCAGCTCGGCCTCTTCACGCAGGCAGGCGGTTGGATTGATCAGGTTGCCCAAGACGATCATTTCGCCGGCCTTGAAGCCTTTCGCGAAAGTGGGATTCAGCGCCTTGATGCGGTTGGCCAGGTGTTTGTGCGGTATATCGGCGAACAGCCTGGCAAGCACATGCTCGCCGGACATGCTGCGCGGCACGATGTAGAAGCCGGGCGGCAGCGCATCGGTGATTCTGAGCATGTCTGCCGGTGGCCAGTCCGAGAGCTCTGGAGTGGTTTCGGTTTTTTGGTCCCAGGCAGCAAAGGAGGCGCCGCCATTACCGGGCTTGGTCTTCGGCGACTCGGCCTGGCGGCCCCAGCCATGATCAGGCATCCAGCTTGAATCGCGCCTGTCGGTGCTGTCAGGCTTCCAGCCGGTGTCCAGGTCCCAGCTCCGGTCGGTCGGATAGGTCGGGTCTTTGAGGTTGTCCATCCTCATGACAGTCTTCCCTGTACGGTTCAATCAGGCAGCAGTCTATCCATTTGAAACATCAGCCTATCGGCGCTCGTTCACGAAACGTGTGTCGGAGCAGCGTTCTGGCGGCGCGTTTGAAGTTGCCTGATCGTTCGGCGAAGCACGGTAGCAATCAGCTCGAGAAGCGCAAAAGCTGCCAGAAACTTGGAGCCAGTGCGTAGGGTGGAAAACGGCGAAGTCTTTTCCACGCGTCGGTCCGCATCACCTACGAATTCCGACCGGCTTCATCACCGCACCAGTCAACTGAATAGACACCAGCCCTGACCGCCCGGTGAAAGCTTGAATTTGGCCAGTCGACGACACGCTCCACCAGGCCATGCTTCAACGGATTCAGATGCACGTAGTCGACGTGCTGCCGGTAATCCCGTTCGTCCTGAATCAGATGTTCCCAATAGCGCCGTTGCCAAATGCCGCGCTCGCCGCGGGAGCGTTGGGTTGCCGTCAGCACCTCGGTCTTCGGCAAACGCCGGGCGAAAGCGAATTTGATGACCTTCCAGCGCAGGGCGAAATCGGCATCGCCATCGGGCAGCGTCCAGACGCAGTGCATGTGGTCGGGCAGGACGACCCAGGCATCGATATGAAACGGATGACGTGAGCGCGTGGCCCGCACCGTCTCGCGGAGCAGGTCGATATGGCGGACCAGCAGGTCGCTGCGGCGGTTGAGCAGGTTGACGGTGAAGAAATACGTGGCGCCCGGCACGTGGGCGCGGCGGTAGCGGGACATGGCGGCTCATCCTTGAGCGTTGTGTTGGTGGGAAGTCCGTATCGGTGGATAAGCAAAGCGTTATCCACCCTACGCCATCTCACCCACCCATTCCGCCGACGCCTCGACGTCGTAGGGTGGAAAACGGCGAAGCCTTTTCCACGCGTCACTTCCAGGCTACCTCGCTTTTCGTACAGAACCTAGTCGTCTATGGATCCCCACTTTAAAAAGAATGCAAAGAATGGGTCGGTTATGTATAGCTCTTGATCTGCCTTTATCCAGTCGATTACTGGTGTGGATGCTTCATCATTAGAAGCTATTTCGGACATCTTCTCTAGAACTCGTGAGACTTCATGCGCTTGGGGGATTTCAGCTGCTAACGTCTCTTTAATAGTTGAGCGTAATACTTCATAGTCAACCCGTTGCATGCCGGGAGATATTTTTGCTAGCGCAAGAAGGACTACTTTGTAAATGTCTGCAGTTCCACCGGCGGCTAGAGGCCTAGGCTTTCTGTCTGACCTTTGGCGAGGGCCTTTTGCTAATTTCTCGAATATAACTTTTCCAGTGTGATTGGCGATATTTTTGAAAGTGTCGTCGCTAATTGATGTGATAGTCAGTTTTTGAGGTAGAGTTTTTTCTATTCCATTTTGCCTTGCTAATTCTGAACAGAATTCTTGCATTAGGTGAGGGCTGCCGTAAGACTCTTCTGCCATTCGGTCGTTGACACTCTTTTCAGTCTCAGCTTTCAGCAAGGGGAAACCGATAGATGCAATTTCCATTAGCTCGTCTTTTGACCAAGCTGGCACAGGGATCGGGTGAATACGTTGAGTCATTTCTTTCTCAACTTTAACAGCGTCATAACGGCGATGAGGAATGGCGATCGCAACTACAGCAAGACCGTCAAAAATCAGTGGTTTTAAAGCGCGAACAATATCTCCTTGAAATTTTCTACTGAGGTAGTGAAAGTCATCAATAATTATCGTAGGAGTGTGTTTTCGTATTGCAAGAATTGCTGCTGCTCGTGGGGAGAGTGTTCGACTACTTTTTTCCCCATCAGAGGATTTTTTTCCGTTGGTGGCGCCGATCTTTCCTTTGCCTTTAACAAGTAATGGAACACCTATTTCCCCAGTGGCATCTCCGGATATAGAGCTGCTTGACTCGCTGGTTGTTGATTCTTCGTGAGAAGTATATTCATGTAGGGCTTCAAGAATAAATGACCAGAAGTCATTTTCTTCACATATAGAACCTCCATCTATCCAAATATTTTTTGGATTGCTTCGTGGGAATATTTTATTGGTAAGTACAGTTTTTCCGGATTTTGTGGAGCCTGTTAGGGTGACGAGCTTGCATAGATTTCTAGAGACTTTTTGTAAGTCTTTTTCAAGTGTGAGTTTGGCTCTTGAGATATATGTGAACTTGGGCATTCCACCAGGAACAAAGACTTCTTCGACGAAATATTCTTTTGTCATTAAGTAACTCCAAAAAATAAGCCCCGCACTGGGCGGGGCTTCAAGTCTTTACTCGCCACCCCAAACATCCATTTCAGGTAAAGCGCTCTTAATCTCTTTAGTGAGTTTCCGGAATCAATCCCAGCTCAAAGCCCCACCCGTCTGATACTCAATCACCCGCGTCTCGAAGAAGTTCTTCTCCTTCTTCAGGTCCATGATCTCGCTCATCCACGGGAACGGGTTGGTGGTGCCCGGATACTCTTCCTTCAGGCCGATCTGGGTCAGGCGGCGGTTGGCGATGAACTTGAGGTAGTCCTCCATCATCGCGGCGTTCATGCCCAGTACGCCGCGGGGCATGGTGTCGCGGGCGTATTCGATTTCGAGCTGAGTGCCCTGGAGGATCATCTGGGTCGCTTCGTCCTTCATCTCGGCGTCCCACAGGTGCGGGTTTTCGATCTTGATCTGGTTGATCATGTCGATGCCGAAGTTCAGGTGCATGGACTCGTCGCGCAGGATGTACTGGAACTGCTCGGCGGTGCCGGTCATCTTGTTGCGGCGGCCCATGGAGAGGATCTGGGTGAAGCCGCAGTAGAAGAAGATGCCTTCGAGCACGCAGTAGTAGGCGATGAGGTTGCGCAGGAACTGCTTGTCGGTCTCCGGGGTGCCGGTCTGGAAGGTCGGGTCGGAGATGGAACGGGTGTACTTGAGGCCCCAGCTGGCCTTTTTCGCGACGCTCGGGATCTCGTGGTACATGTTGAAGATCTCGCCTTCATCCATGCCCAGCGACTCGATGCAGTACTGGTAGGCGTGGGTGTGGATCGCCTCTTCGAAGGCCTGGCGCAGGATGTACTGGCGGCATTCGGGGTTGGTGATCAGGCGGTAGGTGGCCAGCACGAGGTTGTTGGCGACCAGGCTGTCGGCGGTGGAGAAGAAGCCGAGGTTGCGCTTGACGATGCGGCGCTCGTCTTCGCTGAGGCCGTCCTTGCTCTTCCACAGGGCAATGTCGGCGTTCATGTTCACTTCCTGCGGCATCCAGTGGTTGGCGCAACCATCCAGATACTTCTGCCAGGCCCAGTCGTACTTGAAGGGGACGAGCTGGTTGAGGTCGGCGCGGGCGTTGATCATGCGCTTTTCGTCGACGCGCACGCGGGCCGATTCGCCTTCCAGTTCGTTGAGGCCTTCCTGGATGTCCAGGTCGTCCAGCGCGCGCTTGGCGCGGGCGATGGCGTCGGAGTCGTCGGCGGCAACGGCGCGGGCTTCTTCGACGGAGCCGGCGGCGTCCTGGTCGAGTTTGACCGGTGCTTCGTTGCTGGCGGCAGCGGCGGCTTGTGCGGCGGCCGGTGTTGCGGTGGTTTCTTCTTCGTCGAATTCGTCCCAGCTCAGCATGGTGGTTTCTCCTGATTGGGGACCGGTCATGGCCGGTCGGAAATGTTTGGGCTTTTGGTTTGCACGCAAAAGCGGGTGTTTGGTTGGGGAGGGTGGTGGTGCCCCGCGCCCTTTGTGTTCTGTATCAGGTCGAGGTTTGGGCCCGGCCTTTGTGTTGTCTGGTGGGCTGCCCCTCACCCTAGCCCTCTCCCCGGAGGGGCGAGGGGACTGGATCAGGGCTGGCCTCTGGCTATTGCACTAACTCGGATCGGGAGTTGGCGGATAGTGGATCGCGAGCAAGGACTAGGCGTCCCCCTCGCTCCTACAGGGTCGGTGTTGCCCTCAAGCCTCGACGCAGCGCTTTTCAGCAGCAGCTCGCTGCGAGCGGTTTCCAGAGCGTGGCAGCGCAAGGCGCCCGACAGGTCGGAGCCCCTGAGCGTACGCATGTACGTGACGGGGGCGGCCTGGCGGGCAACAACGCGCGGTCCGCTCTGGGGACCGCGACTTAACTACTTATTGGCAAGCTTCGCAGTCTGGCTCATCGATGGCGCAGGCTTTCGGCACCGGTGCCGGGCCGGCGGACATCTCCGGCGCTGGCGCGGCTTTCGCCGGGGCGGCGCTGGTGCCGCTGTTGCCACCGCTGGACACGGCGTTGAGCTTGCCGGTGTTGACGGTGGACTTCTCGGTGCTGGTCGCGGCCAGGGCACGGAGGTAATAGGTGGTTTTCAGGCCACGGTACCAGGCCATGCGATAGGTCACGTCCAGCTTCTTGCCGCTGGCGCCGGCGATGTAGAGGTTCAGCGACTGGGCCTGGTCGATCCACTTCTGGCGGCGGCTGGCGGCGTCGACGATCCACTTGGTTTCCACTTCGAAGGCGGTCGCGTAGAGGTCTTTCAGCTCCTGCGGGATGCGCTCGATCTGCTGCACCGAACCGTCGTAGTACTTGAGGTCGTTGATCATGACCGCGTCCCACAGGCCGCGCGCCTTGAGGTCGCGAACCAGATAGGGGTTGATCACGGTGAATTCGCCCGAGAGGTTCGATTTCACGTACAGGTTCTGGTAAGTCGGCTCGATGGACTGCGAGACGCCGGTGATGTTGGCGATGGTCGCGGTCGGGGCGATGGCCATGATGTTCGAGTTACGGATGCCGTTCTTGACGCGGGCACGCACCGGCGCCCAGTCCAGGGACTCGGTCAGGTCGACGTCGATGTACTTCTGGCCACGCGCTTCGATGAGGATCTGCTGCGAATCGAGCGGCAGGATGCCCTGGCTCCACAACGAACCCTGGAAGGTTTCATAGGCGCCGCGCTCGTCGGCCAGGTCGCAGGAGGCCTGGATGGCGTAGTAGCTGACCGCTTCCATGGACTTGTCGGCGAAGTCGATGGCGGCATCGGAGCCGTAGGGGATGTGCTGCAGGTACAGCGCGTCCTGGAAGCCCATGATGCCCAGGCCCACCGGGCGGTGCTTGAAGTTGGAGTTGCGCGCCTGCGGCACCGAGTAGTAGTTGATGTCGATGACGTTATCGAGCATCCGCACGGCGGTGCGCACGGTGCGCTCCAGCTTGGCGGTGTCCAGCTTGCCGTCGACCATGTGGTTCGGCAGGTTGACCGAGCCCAGGTTGCAGACGGCGATCTCGTCCTTGTTGGTGTTCAGCGTGATCTCGGTGCAGAGGTTGGAGCTGTGCACCACGCCGACGTGCTGCTGCGGGCTGCGCAGGTTGCACGGGTCCTTGAAGGTCAGCCACGGGTGGCCGGTTTCGAACAGCATGGAGAGCATCTTGCGCCACAGGTCTTTGGCCTGCAGGGTCTTGTAGTTCTTGATCTTGCCGTATTCGATCAGGGCTTCGTAGTACTCGTAGCGCTCCTCGAAGGCCTTGCCGGTGAGGTCGTGCAGATCGGGTACGTCGGACGGGGAGAACAGGGTCCAGGTGCCGTCATCGAAGACACGCTTCATGAACAGGTCCGGAATCCAGTTGGCGGTGTTCATGTCGTGGGTGCGGCGACGGTCGTCACCGGTGTTCTTGCGCAGCTCGAGGAATTCCTCGATGTCCAGGTGCCAGGTTTCCAGGTAGGCGCAGACCGCGCCCTTGCGCTTGCCGCCCTGGTTGACCGCCACCGCGGTGTCGTTGACCACTTTCAGGAAGGGCACGACGCCCTGGGATTTGCCGTTGGTGCCCTTGATGTAGGCGCCCAGTGCACGCACTGGCGTCCAGTCGTTGCCCAGGCCGCCAGCGAACTTGGAGAGCAGGGCGTTATCGCGGATGGCGTCGTAGATGCCGCCCAGATCGTCCGGCACGGTGGTCAGGTAGCACGACGACAGCTGCGGACGCAGGGTGCCGGCGTTGAACAGGGTCGGCGTGGAGGCCATGTAGTCGAAGGACGACAGCAGGTTGTAGAACTCGATGGCGCGGGCTTCACGCTGTTCTTCCTCGATGGCCAGGCCCATGGCGACGCGCATGAAGAAGATCTGCGGCAGCTCGAAGCGGACGTTGTCCTTGTGGATGAAGTAGCGGTCGTAGAGGGTCTGCAGGCCGAGGTAGGTGAACTGCTGGTCCTGCTCGTGATTGATCGCGGCGCCCAGCTTGGCCAGGTCGTATTCCTTCAGGCGCGGGTCGAGCAGCTCGAACTGCACGCCTTTTTCCACGTAGGCCGGCAGGGCCTTGGCGTAGAGGTCGGCCATTTCGTGATGGGTGGCGGACTCGGCGACCCCGAGGAAGCCCAAGGCTTCGGCACGCAGGGTGTCCATCAGCAGGCGGGCGGTGACCTGGCTGTAGTTCGGCTCGCGCTCGACCAGGGTGCGGGCGGTCATCACCAGGGCGGTGTTGACGTCATTCTCGGCCACGCCGTCGTAGAGGTTCTTCAGGGTTTCGCGCTCGATCAGCGCGCCGTCGACCTCGGCCAGGCCTTCGCAGGCCTCGCTGATGATGGTCTGCAGGCGGCCCATGTCCAGCGGCTGCTGGCTGCCGTCGGCACGGGTCACGCGGATGCTCGGGTGCGGCTGGGCAATATCGCCACCGGCGGCGGCATTGACGCTCTTGCGCTCCTGGGCACGCGCTTCGCGGTAGATCACGTAGTCGCGGGCGACCTTTTGTTCGCCGGCACGCATCAGGGCCAGTTCGACCTGATCCTGGATTTCTTCGATGTGGATGGTGCCACCGGACGGCATGCGGCGACGGAAGGTCGCGGTGACCTGTTCGGTCAGGCGCGCGACGGTGTCGTGAATGCGCGAAGAGGCGGCAGCGTTACCGCCTTCCACTGCGAGGAACGCCTTGGTGATGGCCACGGTGATCTTGTCGTCGGTGTAGGCCACGACGGTACCGTTGCGCTTGATCACGCGCAGCTGGCCCGGGGCGGTGGCCGCCAGATCCGGTGCATCGGCTGACAGCGGGTTCTCGCGAGTGGATTGGTTCTGCATGGGGGCTCCGGATTCTCTCTTGGGTCGCGGTTCTGATTCTGTCTGCGGGCTCTGTTGAGCCGGCGTCTTGTTGCATGAGCCATGCCCCGGATCGCGGCGGCATGGAGGTGTCGCAAGGAATAGCGCTGACTCGGCCGGTCACGGGCCGGGTCGGTGCCGAAAGGATAGTCAGGCTGTTTAAGCTGTCAACACAATATCTTGTGTTTTGTTTCGATTCCGAGCACAGCTACTAGATTCGGGATCGGGGTCTCGATGCCGACTGTCCAGGGCTTGCATTTATGCTTCATCTGAGGCAGTCGACGGTGTTGCAGAGCGGTGGAAGCGGGCTGCACGCTCGCTTTCCGGTAATCTCGTCAGTTGTGTCGTTTAGCATTAATAGACCCAACATCTAGGGGCTGCGGCGCGCAGGGGCGACAAGATAATGCCGCCCGGAAACCAATGCAAGGTGCGTCTCGGGGATAACCTGTGGATAACGTGTGCGCCTTTTGTGGGTGAAAGCGCGGCTTCCGGCCGCAGGCCGCATGGCTTCGGCACTTGGCACAATACCGACGAAATACGCGCCGCCGGGCATATTTTGCATCCGGTCGATGACACTACATGTTGTGTTTGTCGTCGCGCGATTTTTGTGCGTCGTGCGGGGCCGGGCGTTGGGTACAATGCGCGCTGTTCGGTTTGTGGCCTGACATGTTGACAGGGGACGGGGATGGAACAAGAGACATGGCGGATTCTCATCGTCGAAGACGATCGAAGACTGGCCGAGCTGACGCGGGAATACCTGCAGGGCAATGGCGGCTTCGAGGTGTCGATCGAGTCGGATGGCGCCTGCGCCGCCGAGCGCATCATCGAGGAGCGGCCTGATCTGGTCGTGCTCGATCTGATGTTGCCCGGCGAGGATGGCCTGTCGATCTGCCGGCAGGTGCGTGATCGCTATGAGGGTCCGATCCTCATGCTCACCGCGCGGGCCGACGACCTGGATCAGGTGCTGGGGCTGGAAACCGGCGCCGATGATTACGTGTGCAAGCCGGTGCGGCCGCGCTTGCTGCTGGCGCGCATCCGCGCCTTGCTGCGTCGTCGCGAGGCGCCGGAAGCAGGCGCCAATGCCAGGCGCCTGCAGTTTGGCCCGCTGGTGATCGACAGTGCGCTGCGCGAGGCCTGGCTGCGCGAGCAGCAGATCGACCTGACCGGCGCAGAGTTCGATCTGCTCTGGCTGCTGGCCTCCAACTCCGGGCGCATCCTTTCCCGTGAGGAAATCTTCGCCCAGCTGCGCGGCATCGAATATGACGGCCAGGACCGCTCCATCGATGTGCGCATCTCGCGTATCCGGCCCAAGATCGGTGACGACCCGGATCATCCGCGGCTGATCAAGACGGTGCGCGGCAAGGGTTATCTGTTCGTCTCCGAAGCAGCTGCGGCGCTGGTTTAGCCGCGCGCCCATGAATTCGATCTTCCTGCGCATCTACGGCGGCATGCTCGGGGTGCTGGTGCTGGTGGCACTGCTCGGCGCGGGCGGGCTGCATCTGCTCAATCAGTTTCGCGCGGACGATCATCGCGAACGCCTGGCCAGCGGCACCTTCCGCCTGATGGCGCACAATATGAGCAGCATGACGCCGATCGAGCGGCGCCAGGCCGCTAACCTCTGGGGGCGGCTGCTGGGCATTCCGCTGCGGGTGCGCACGCTGGACGATGTCAGTCTGGATAGTCGTCTGGAGGCGCGCTTGCTGCGCGGGCAGGTGCTGGTCGAGCAGATCCGCCCGCAGAGCACCACGGTGTTCAGTCTGGTCAGTGCGCAGGATGGGCTGGTGCTCACCGGCGAGGTGGAGCAGCTCAGCGAGCAACTGGCGCGCGCCACGATCTACCTGCTGATCGACGAATTGATCCGCTATCCGGAAGCCGAGCAGCCGCAGCGACTCGCCGAGCTGAAACGGGCGCGTGGCTTCGGCTTCGAGCTGGAGCTGCTCACGCGCAACAACGCCAACCTCGATGACGACCAGCGTCGGCGCCTCGACGAGGGGGACACGGTGATGGCGCTGGAGCGGGGCGGCGATGCCATTCGCGTGTTCGCTGCCATCGCCGGCACCGGCTGGATCATGCAGCTCGGACCGCTGCATCAGATGAATCCCTATCCACCGCAACTGCTGGTGCTGATCGGCCTGCTCGGGTTGTCGCTGATCGGCCTGACCGTCTATCTGCTGGTGCGCCAGCTGGAACAGCGCCTGAGCGTGCTGGAAAGCGCCGCGACGCGCATCGCCGGGGGCGACCTGGAAACCCGCGTGCCTGATGTCGGCAGCGACTCGGTCGGCCGTCTGGCAGCGGCGTTCAACGGCATGGCCAGACATCTGCAACGGTTGCTGGCGGTGCAGCGCGAGATGGTCAGCGCTGTCGCCCATGAGCTGCGCACGCCTGTCGCCCGCCTGCGCTTCGGCCTGGAGATGACGGCCGAGGCGCCGACCGCTGAGGCTCGGCAGAAATACCTGCAGGGCATGGACAGCGATATCGACGACCTTGATGCGCTGGTGGACGAGATGCTGGTGTATTCGCGGCTGGAGCGCGGCTCGCCGAACCTGAGTTTTCAGCCGGTGGATCTGGGGGCGCTGGTCGATCAGGTGATCGGCGAGCTGGCGCCATTGCGCGCGGGCGTCGCTGTCGTGCGCGGCGACTGCATCGCGGCAGCCGATGGCAGCAATTGGGCCGAGGCCGAGCCGCAGTATCTGCGTCGCGCGCTGAGCAATCTGGTCACCAATGCCATGCGCCACGCCGAAGGCCGGGTGCGGGTCAGCTTTGCCATCGATGGGCAAACGGTTCGGCTGGATGTGGATGACGATGGCCCCGGCGTGCCGGAAGCGGATTGGGAGAAGGTCTTCACCCCGTTCCTGCGCCTGGACGACAGCCGCACCCGCGCTTCGGGTGGGCACGGGTTGGGCTTGTCCATCGTCCGACGCATCATCTACTGGCATGGGGGGCGTTCCCAGCTGGGTCACAGCGAGCTGGGCGGCGCGCGCTTCAGCCTCGTCTGGCCGCGCCAACGACCCGACCCGTAGGGCTGGCGCTCACATTCGCCAGGCGAGCCGGTGGATGTGAAAAGCGACATCCACCCTACGACCTCATGACTGGCCGTAGGGTGGGCTTCAGCCCACCAACACCTGATGTGCATGGCCTTCACCCTGGGCGAAAGCCCGCCCTGCGCTGCCTGAACGACGCAATGATCTGCGAGGAAGAATTCGAGGCCTGATCCACTGCCGGC
>NZ_KK020678.1:269104-319187 GCF_000307775.2 Stutzerimonas stutzeri KOS6
GATCACGTCCACCAGGCGAGCCGGTGGATGTGAAAATCGACATCCACCCTACGGCTTCATGACTGGCCGTAGGGTGGGCTTCAGCCCACCACCGGTGCCTGATCGATGGTGGGCTAAAGCTCCACCCTCGGGCTGCTGTCCGGGCTCAGCGAATGCGGCCGTCCTGCAACTCGAGCTCGTCCTTGGCGAAGTCGTCCACGTCGATCACCTTGCGTCGCGCCAGTTCGGCCGTCCGCAGTTGTTCGGCCTCGGTGGCGTCGAGGGCGCCGGCTGCCAGTGCCGCATCGATCATGCTCTCGCCGGCAGCGGGTGTGACCGTGCCGCCTTTGACCGCCTTGCCCAGCTTCTTCGCTGCGCCCTGACTGGCGGCGAGCATTTCGAACGCATGTTTCAGCGCGCCGAGCGGCTGCTCGGGGTCATGCGGGCGGTACATGCCGTCGAGGATGCGTTCCAGCGCCGGGTCGCCTTCGGGGCGGCCGAGCAGGGCGGCGACTTCGGCGTCCAGCGCATCGGATGGCCCCTTGTGCCGTGCGCCGAAGGGGAACACCAGGGCCTGCAGCAGGTGGCCGAGGATTCGGTTGGGGAAGTTGGCCAGCACCTCCTGCAGCGCGGTTTCGGCTTTTTCGAGACAGTCCTCCAGCGCCCAGCGCAGCAACGGCTCCTGTTCGCTGGGGTGGCCAAGGTCATGGAACTGCTTGAGCGCCGCCGATGCGAGATAAAGGTGGCTGAGTACGTCACCGAGGCGGGCGGACAGGCGCTCGCGACGCTTGAGTTCACCACCCAGCAGCATCATCGACAGGTCGGCGAGCATGGCGAACGCCGCCGCAATGCGGTTGAGGGCGCGGAAGTAGGGCTGTGTGACGTTCGTCCCGGGCACACGCCCCATCAGGCCGAAGCTGAGGCCCAGCAGCAGAGTGCTGGCAGTGTTGCTGACGGCGAAGCCAATGTGCTGCATCAGCAACTCGTCGAACTTCACCACCGCCGCATCGCGGTCCGGTTCGTGGACCAGCTCCATCTCACGCAGCACGAATGGATGGCAGCGGATCGCACCCTGGCCGAAGATCATCAGGTTACGCGAGAGGATGTTGGCACCCTCCACGGTGATGGAAATCGGCGCCGACAACCACATCCGGCCGAGGTAGTTGTTCGGCCCGAGGATGATGCCCTTGCCGCCGTGGATATCCATGGCGTCGGTGATGCAGGCTCGGCCGCGTTCGGTGAGGTGATACTTGAGGATTGCCGAAAGCACCGAGGGCTTCTCGCCCAGGTCGACGGCGTTGGCGGTGAGAATCCGCGCGGCATCCATCAGCCAGGCATTGCCGCCGATCCGCGCCAGCGGCTCCTGGATGCCCTCGAAGGCGGCCAGGGGCACATTGAACTGCTCGCGGACCTGCGCATAGCGGCCACTGACATAGCTGCAGACCTTGGCTGCGCTGGTGCCGGTCGCCGGCAGGGAGATCGAGCGGCCGACCGAGAGGCAATTCATCAGCATCATCCAGCCTTTGCCGATCATGTCGCGGCCACCAATGATGGCTTCCAGCGGCACGAAAACGTCCTTGCCCCAGTTCGGTCCGTTCATGAAGGCCGCGCCCAGTGGCAGATGACGGCGGCCGATCTCTACGCCGGGGGTGTCGGTGGGGATCAGCGCCAGGCTGATGCCCAGTTCTTCCTCATCGCCCAGCAGATGCTCCGGGTCGTAGGTCTTGAAGGCCACGCCGAGCAGCGTGGCCACCGGACCGAGGGTGATGTAGCGCTTCTCCCAGTTCAGGCGCAGACCGAGTACTTCCTCGCCCTGCCAGAGGCCGCGACAGATCACGCCGCTGTCATTCATGGCGCCGGCGTCGGAGCCGGCGTAGGGGCCGGTCAGTGCGAAACAGGGGATATCCGTGCCGTTGGCCAGGCGCGGCAGGTAATGGTTGCGCTGTTCGTCGGTGCCGTAGTGCATCAGCAGCTCGGCCGGACCGAGGGAGTTGGGCACCATCACGGTGCTGGCCAGGTCGCCGCTGCGGGTGGCCAGCTTCATGACGATCTGCGAATGGGCATAGGCCGAGAAGCCCTTGCCGCCATATTCCTTGGGAATGATCAGGGCGAAGAAACCTTCGGCCTTGATGTAGTCCCAGGCCGCCGCTGGCAGGTCCATGCGCTGGGCGATGTCCCATTCGCTGACCAGGGCGCAGAGGGTTTCGGTGGGGCCGTCGAGAAACGCCTGTTCTTCCTCGGTCAGGCGCGCCCGTGGGTAGCCGAGCAGGGTGTCCCAGTTCGGCCGGCCGCTGAACAGCTCACCGTCCCACCAGACGGTGCCGGCATCGATGGCATCGCGTTCGGTGGCGGAAATGGGTGGCAGCACCTTCTTGAACCAGTCGAACATCGGGCCGCTGAAATACTTGCGGCGCACATCGGCGACCAGCAGCGGCACGGCTACGGCGATCAGTGCCAGCCAGAGCAGAAGGACCACCACACCGGAGGTTTCGGCCGCGGTCATGAAGATCAGGTAGGTGGCGACGATCGCCAGTGCCAGTCGGGGTGATACGCGTAGGTGGGCGAGCATGGCAATGCCGAGCAGGAGTATCAGTAGCCAGAGCAGCGTCATGAGTCTTGTCCTTTTATAGATAAATCGACTTCCGTCTTCAGCATAGGCGCTTGCACCATCGCAGCGAAGTGGCAGGGCGTCGCCGCGGCATTTATTCCTGTGCGCTTGACTGGGGGCCGCGTGGTTGCGCGGCAGACTCGTCGGCAGCCTGGCTGCTGGTCGAGGCTCTCTGCTGAGGCATGCCGGCCACCGTGACCTCCGGCAGCCGGCCGCCGATGAACTCGATGCTGCGGGTCGGGAAGGCGAACTGCACGTCCATTTCACGGATGCCGGCCAGCAGGGCGAGGTTGATCTCCTGCTGAGTATCCATGTACCGGTTGTAGTCCGAGACCTGCATGATGTAGACGACTTCGAAGGTCAGCTGGCTGTCATCGAAGCCCAGGAAATGCGCGCGATCGAACTTGGCCACCTCGATACCTTCGATGATCCGCTTCACCAGTTCGGCCACTTCTTTCACCTTCTCGGTGGGTGTGTCGTAGGTGATGCCGAATTGGAAGACGATGCGCCGGGTGTTCATGCGCTTGTAGTTGTGCACGATCTGCCGAAGCAGGTCGGCATTGGCGACGACGACCTGCTCACCGCTGAGTGCACGAATGCGGGTGGTCTTCAGGCCGATGTGCTCGATGTTGCCGGCGACTTCGCCGAAGACCACGAAGTCGCCTATCTCGAACGGTTTGTCCACGCCGATCGACAGCGAGGCGAAGATGTCGCTGAGCAGCGTCTGTACCGCCAGGGCAATGGCGATACCGCCGACCCCGAGGCTGGCAATCAGGGCGGTGATGTCGACTCCGAGGTTGGCGAGGATCGACAGCAGCATCATGGTCCACACCACGATGCGGATCATGATGCCGATGATGGTGGTGGTCACCGGGTTGCGGGCCTTGCCGTCGCGGGCCAGGCTTTCCATCCACAGGCGTACGCCGGTATCCATCCACAGGGCGATCTGGAAGGCCAGGGCGATGAACCAGCCATGGGACATGGTCGATTCCCAGCGTGCCGGAAGCTCCACCGTCTTCAGCGCGATGAGCAGCGAGAAAGCCAAGATCAGCAGGTGACTGGTGCGAGCGAGCAGTTCGGCGGCAATGCCGAGGAATTTGGTCCTGGAACCGGTGGCGAGCTTGCTGAGGCGCCTGGTGACGATACCGAGGATGGTGCGCAGGATCAGGTAGCTGGCGATGGTGATGCCCAGCACGATGGCGACGTCGATCCAGAATGTTTCGTTGAGCAGGGCGTCCCAGTTCATCCAAATCCTCCGGCAAGGGTGTGCTTGATGCAGTGAAGACCACGTTTTTCAGTGGCCCTCACTGCGCAGAAGTTCCCCGGTCGGAAGCATACGACTGTCGCTGAAAGAGCGCTGCGCGCCCGTTCGAGCGCAGGGCGGCAGCGGTTGATCCCGGCCTGCGGTGTCGATCGACCGGCAGGCGGATAGCATGCTCGCATCTCGTTACCGGGCGCCCTGCACCCTGGCCATGGCGGCAAGCTTGGCGCGCCGTCGCGCGAACTCAGGGCCGTAACTATGCAGTGGAAACAGGTCGCGCAGGCGCATCGGCAAAGCTGGCGGCGCTCAGCTGATTATGCGAGACAGGTTTGGCAGGATCAGGATCACTGCCGTGGCGATGACGATCAGCGTCACCTGCCGGAATTTCTTCTGCTTGAGCATGACATGGCCTTTTTCTTTTTTATGTTGTGCGGATTGTCGCCTGGTCAGAAGGGCGGGAAAGCATGGCTCGCTCGATTTCACGCCGCGCTGGCTTGGAAATGAGACGTGCCGAACATTTACCCCTGAGGGATAAACGCCAGCAAGTTTCACGCCACAAATCCGCGATTGCCGTTGAGCTGCACGGCTCATTCACTTGTCTCCTATTAAGTACACGGTTCTGGAGACAAACCAATGAATGCACAGAAGCTACCGCTATTGCTGCTGTTGTCCGCTTTCGCCGCTACTGTGTCAGCGCAGGAAGATGGCATGACCCTGCAGCAGGAGCGCGACCGAATGGGCACCGATTTGCAGGAAAATCGCCAGCAGATCGGGCGGGACATCAACCGTATTCGCGAGCCGGGCGCCGCGCCGAATCAGCTGCCCGGCGCTAACCGGGGTGGTGTGCAGAGCGATGCGGACAATCCGCGGCCGCGTGTGCCCGGCGCGGCGAATCCGCCGGCAGGGACGCGGCTACCGGGTACCCGGGACAACCTGGAGCAGCCGACTGACGGCGCGCCGACCAGTCCGGCTCCCGGCACGATGCCGCCATCCACGACTCCCGGTGCTGCCAATGGAAACGCCAACCCGGCTGGCGTCACTCCTCCGGGTGGAATCGGAACAGGTGGCGGTAACGCTGCGCCGGGTGCCGCTAGGGGAGGCGCCACGACGGGCGGCCCAACCGGTGGCGCGGCGGGGCAGCGTTAGCTGTCGCTGGGAGCCTTTGCCGTCATTGCCGATCAGGTGCCCAGGCGTGCAAGGCTGGCGGGGTCCGGTCGGCCGTCAAAGAAGGCGCGCAAGGCTTCCTCGAATAGCGCCGGTTGCGGTGCGGTGCGGGCGAACAGTGTCATGCAGGAATGGAACTTGCGATCGTCCGGGCTCCCAAGAATGCGCTGCGCACTGGCGGAACGATGTTCGAGCATCGCTTCCGTGCAGGCTCGCAGTCGTGTCCCCAATAGCGGGTGCTGCAGATAGGCGAGCGCCTCGTTTCGGCCGGAAATGGCGTAGCGCTGCGCCATGGCGCTGTGGCCAAGCCCTTGCAGCTGGGGAAAGACGAACCACATCCAGTGCGTACGCTTGCGACCGGCCCGCAGCTCGTCCAGCGCTTGCTGGTACTGGCTCTGCTGGGCGTCGACGAAGCGTTGCAGGGCGTAGGGGTCGGGCATGGCGGCGTTCCTGTGAAAAGGATGCCGGGCAATCTGCTACAGGCTGGTAAATGCGACAACCGCTGGCGGACGCGCGGTGCCTGAGGTGTGTCTGGGCTAAACGCAAAAACCCCTGGCTTCGCGGGAAGTCAGGGGTTTTGCTTGAATCGAATCTGGCGGTGAGGAAGGGATTCGAACCCTTGATACGATTTCTCGTATACACACTTTCCAGGCGTGCTCCTTCAACCGCTCGGACACCTCACCGGATCGACGGAGGTTCATGTCCGTCGAGGCGCGCTAATGTAATCGAACGAACTGCCTTTGGCAAAAACTTTTTTAGCTTATTCATGCGCTTAACAAATCCGCTTCATGCGGGCGGTGGCTTTGCGTGGATGCGCTCGACGCTATCGCCGGCTATCCGGGCATGTGATCGGCGCAGGGGGGCTGCAATGCCATCAAATGGCGCCGCCGCCAGGCCGGCCGTCTGTACGTGCCATTTGCTGCGATGGATGGCAAAAGGGTGACCGGCCGGTCGGTCGCCGCGCTTTACCTGGGGCGGAGCGCTGGGTAACGTCTGTCCACTTCAAAAACAAGGAATCTCGTCATGAGTGAGCTGGTCTCCTACCAATTCGAAGACGGTGTCGCCACGTTGACGCTGTGCAATGGCAAGGTCAACGCCCTCTCGCCTGCGGTATTCGAGGCGCTCAATGCGGCGCTGGATCGCGCCGAACAGGATCGTGCCATCGTGATCCTCACCGGACAGCCGGGGATTCTGTCTGGCGGCTACGATCTCAAGGTGATGACCTCGGGGCCCGAGAACGCCATGGCGCTGGTCGCTACCGGTTCGACCTTCTCGCGGCGGATGCTGGCGCATCCGTTCCCGATCATCGTCGCCTGCCCCGGGCATGCGATTGCCAAGGGCGCGTTCCTGCTGCTGTCGGCCGACTACCGCATCGGGGTGGAGGGGCCGTTCAATATCGGCCTCAACGAGGTGCAGATCGGCATGACCATGCATCATGCCGGTATCGAGCTGGCGCGTGACCGTCTGCGCAGGTCGGCATTCCAGCGCTCGGTGATCAATGGCGAGATGTTCGATCCGGCAGGCGCGGTGGATGCCGGTTTCTTCGACAAGGTGGTGTCGACCGGTGAGCTGCTGGCGGTGGCGAAGGCCGCGGCCGAACAGTTGAAGAAGATCAACATGGTGGCGCACAGGAACACCAAGCTCAAAGTGCGCAAGGCGCTGCTGGAAACCCTCGACCAGGCAATCGCACTCGACCAGCAGCACTTCGGCTGATCGATCGGCTGAGCAAGAGAATTTCTGCTCGAGTGCGCACGAGGGCCGGCCCTGCGTTTACACTGCGCGGGTGACGCCCCGCCGATGGCGGGGCGTTTTCATTTCTCACTCAGTGTCGCCTCGCAGGAGAGCCCCGATGTCCGCCCCGCACACCCCGGTAGAACGCGCCGATTTCGACCAGGTCATTGTTCCCACCTTCGCCCCTGCCGCCTTCGTGCCGGTGCGTGGCCTGGGTTCGCGAGTATGGGATCAGAGCGGGCGAGAACTGGTGGACTTCGCCGGCGGCATCGCAGTCAACGCGCTGGGGCATGCCCACCCGGCAATGGTCGAGGCGTTGACCGAGCAGGCTGGCAAGCTCTGGCACATTTCCAACATCTATACCAACGAGCCGGCACTGCGCCTGGCCAAGAAGCTGGTGGCAGCGACCTTCGCCGACCGCGCCTTCTTCTGCAATTCCGGTGCGGAGGCCAACGAGGCGGCATTCAAGCTGGCCCGCCGTTATGCGCATGATGTTTACGGTCCGCAGAAATTCGAGATCATCTCGGCGCTCAACAGCTTCCATGGCCGCACCCTGTTCACCGTCACGGTGGGCGGTCAGTCGAAGTATTCCGATGGCTTCGGGCCGAAGATCGAAGGCATCACCCATGTGCCTTACAACGATCTCGACGCCTTGAAAGCCGCGATTTCCGACAGGACCTGTGCCGTGGTGCTGGAGCCGATCCAGGGCGAGAGCGGCATTCTGCCGGGCGAGCAGGCCTACCTGGAAGGTGCGCGCCAGCTCTGCGACGAGCACAACGCGCTACTGATCTTCGACGAGGTGCAGACCGGCCTGGGCCGCACCGGCGAGCTGTTTGCCTACATGCATTACGGCGTAACGCCGGACATCCTGACCAATGCCAAGAGTCTCGGCGGTGGTTTTCCCATCGGTGCGATGCTGACCACCAACGAGATTGCCGCGCACCTGAGCGTCGGCACCCACGGCACCACTTATGGCGGCAATCCGCTGGCCTGCGCGGTGGCCGAGACGGTGCTGGATATCGTCAACACGCCCGAGGTGCTGGATGGAGTGAAGGCGCGGCACGAACGCTTCAAGACCCGGCTGATGCAGATCGGCGAACGCTACGGCGTGTTCGGCCAGGTGCGTGGGCGTGGCCTGTTGATCGGCTGTGTGCTGACCGACGCCTGGAAAGGCAAGGCCGGTGCCTTCTGCGCCGCCGCAGAAAAGGAAGCGCTGATGGTGCTGCAGGCTGGTCCGGATGTGGTCCGCCTGGCGCCGAGCCTGGTCATCGACCAAGCTGATATCGACGAAGGGCTGGACCGGTTCGAGCGCGCCATCGCGACCCTGACCCAGGCCTGAGCAATCCCGTGCGCGGCGCCATTCGCGCCACGCCGCCAACTTAGCGAGAGCAATTGAATGAGCGATAGCCTGCAACTGGTTCTGGAAGACGTCGACGGAACCCAACTGGAAACCTCCTGTACCCGTTTCGCCGTGATCTGGCAGGGGCGTGAGGTGTGGATTCAGCAGGTCGGCAATGGCCAGCTGATGATCGGCGTGGATGTCGAGGATGGCGATACCGAATACGCCAACCTGGTGCTGCGTCCGCTGGCCACCAATCTGGTCAGCCTGCAGCTGGAGATGGAGCCGGTCGAGGCCGATGACGACGAGCACGTCCACGGCCCTGACTGCAATCACTGACGGCAGGCTGGCATGCTCGCCATCGGCAAGCTACTGGAACTGACCCTCGCGGGGCGCGAGCCCTGCGAGAAGATCCAGCTCACCCCCGCCGGGGTGAAGCTGCACTGGCTGGCCGACGGCGCGCTGCTGGTATCGCCGCCGACCTGCCAGGATCAGGGCCTCGACCTGCTGCTTTCGGCAGGTGTGCATGGCAATGAGCTCATCCCCATCCATGTCCTGGATCGGCTGATCCGCGCGCTCGCCCGCGGCGACGTGCAACCCCGGGCGCGGCTGTTGCTGCTGTTCGCCAATCCTGCGGCGATGCGCCGCATGGCGAGGGAGGTCGACCATGACCTGAATCGTCTCTTTCGCGGCGCGCATGCCGACGTGTGGGGTGCAGAAGCCATTCGGGCGGCGGAGCTGGAGGCGTTGGTCAGTGGGTTTTTCAACCGTTCTGGTCGCCAGCGCCGACACTACGATTTGCATTCGGCGATGCGTCCGTCGCAGCTCGCTCAGTTCGCCATCTGTCCCTGGCAGGCCGGCCAGCGGGTGGCGTCCGATGTGCTGGACCGGCTGCAGGGGTTGGCCATCGAGGGCGTCGTGCTGCAGCGTCAGGCCACTGCCACCTTCAGTGCGCTGAGCGCCATGCTGCACGACGCCGAGGCGCTCACCGTGGAGCTCGCCGAAGGCAAGGGCCAGGCACTGGCGCCCGCGGTGACGCGGTTCGAGGCCGGCCTCATTGCGATGATCGAGGGGCGCCCAGCGCCATCCGATGTACAGGCGCCGCCGCAACTGCTGCGGGTCTCCCGCGAGATCATCAAGCGCAGCCCGCGGTTTCGGCTGTGCCTGCCGGCCGACATCGAAAACTTCGCACCCGTCCCGCCCGGTAGTGTTCTGGCCGAGGATGACGGGGCTCGCTGGGTGGTCGACGAGCCGGGTGCACGCATCCTGTTTCCCATGGCGGATGTTGCCGAAGGGCAGCGCGTGGCGCTGCTCGTGGTGCCGCTGGACGCGTCCGAAGCGCAGGGCTGAGACGGCCGGCCGAGGAAATGGATGGTTGCAATTGGCCCTTTACGCCCTTATCTACCACCTCTCCCTTCGTGTTGTGTGCATATTCTTATGAGTACTGCTCTGTCCATCCGGCAGTTGACCAAGACCTACGGCAACGGCTTCCAGGCCCTCAAAGGCATCGATCTGGACGTGGCCGAAGGTGACTTCTTCGCCTTGCTCGGCCCCAATGGCGCCGGCAAATCCACCACCATCGGAATTCTTTCCACTCTGGTAAACAAGAGCGGCGGCACGGTCAATGTGTTCGGCCACGACCTGGACCGTGACCCGTCCGGGCTCAAGCGTTGCCTGGGCGTGGTGCCTCAGGAGTTCAACTTCAACCAGTTCGAGAAGGCCTTCGACATTCTGGTCACCCAGGCCGGCTACTACGGCATCCCGGCGAAGATCGCCAAGGAGCGGGCCGAACGTTACCTCAACCAGTTGGGCCTGTGGGACAAGCGTGATGTGTCGTCGCGGATGCTTTCCGGCGGCATGAAGCGTCGCCTGATGATCGCCCGTGCGCTGATCCACCAGCCGCGCCTGCTTATCCTCGATGAGCCCACGGCAGGCGTGGACATTGAGCTGCGCCGTTCGATGTGGTCGTTCCTCACCGAGCTCAACCGGGAAGGCATCACCATCATCCTCACCACCCATTATCTGGAGGAGGCCGAGCAGCTATGCCGCAACATCGGCATCATCGACCACGGCCAGATCGTCAAGAACACCAGCATGCGCGAGCTGCTCAAGCAGCTGCACGTGGAAACCTTCCTGCTCGACCTCAAGGAATCGCAGCTGGTGGCGCCTGAACTGGGCAATTATCCGTCTCGCCTGATCGACCATCACACCCTCGAGGTGCAGGTCGAGAAGAGCCAGGGCGTGACCGAGCTGTTCCGCCTGCTCAGCGCGCAGGGCATCGAGGTGCTGAGCCTGCGCAACAAGACCAATCGACTGGAGGAGCTGTTCGTGTCGCTGGTGGAGAACAACCTGAAGGTGAAGTCATGAGCGGCGAACTGCGTCCCAACCTGGTTGCGCTGCAGACCATCGTTCAGCGCGAGATTCGCCGTTACACCCGTATCTGGCCGCAGACGCTGTTGCCCCCGGCGATCACCATGGTGCTGTATTTCGTCATCTTCGGTAGCCTGATCGGTGCGCGGATCGGCGAGATGGGCGGCTTCAGCTATATGGACTACATCGTGCCGGGGCTGATCATGATGTCGGTGATCACCAACTCGTACAGCAACGTGGTGTCGAGCTTCTTCAGTACCAAGTTCCAGCGCTCCATCGAAGAGCTGCTGGTCTCGCCGGTCTCGCCACACGTGATCGTCATCGGTTTCGCCCTGGGCGGCATCACGCGCGGCCTGGCGGTGGCAGTGATCGTGACGCTGCTGTCGATGTTCTTCACCGATTTGCGGGTCCACCACCTGGGCGTCACGGTGCTGGTGATCACGCTGACGGCGAGCATCTTTGCTCTGGGCGGCTTCATCAATGCGGTGTTTGCCCGTAACTTCGATGACATCTCGATCATTCCGACCTTCGTCCTGACGCCGCTGACGTACCTGGGCGGGGTGTTCTATTCCATCAATCTGCTGTCGCCGTTCTGGCAGACGCTGTCGCTGGCCAATCCGGTGCTGCACATGGTCAATGCCTTCCGTTACGGCATCCTCGGCGTTTCGGATATCCGCATTGGCGTGGCCATCAGCTTCATGCTGGTGGCGGTGGCGGTGCTCTATCTGGTTTCCGTACGTCTGCTCCAGACCGGGCGGGGGATGCGCCAGTAATCGTGCTGTAGCTGGCCATTGCACCGATGTCGCTGAAAAGAACGCCGCGAAGCGCTAAACTTCGCGGCGTTTTCGTTCAGGTCATTTTTCCAATGCAGCATCCCGCCGAACTCTCTCCGCTGGGCAAGTCCAGCGCCTACGTTGCCACTTACAGCCCGCACCTGCTGTTCCCGATTGCGCGTGCGCCGAAATGGGCCGAACTCGGCCTGACGGTCGAGACGCTGCCTTACAGGGGCGTGGATGTGTGGAACTGCTACGAGCTCTCCTGGCTGCTGCCTTCTGGCAAGCCGGTGGTGGCGATCGGTGAATTCGAGATTCCGGCGGACTCGCCGAACATCATTGAATCCAAGTCGTTCAAGCTCTACCTCAACTCATTGAACCAGTCGCACTTCGAGTCGCGAGAGGCGCTGCTCGAGGTGATGGTCGCCGATCTTTCCGCTGCTGCCGGCAAGCCTGTGAAGGTGCGGCTGCGTACGCTGGATGAAGTCGCCGCCGAAGGAGTGGTGGCGCTGCCGGGACGCTGTATCGACGAGCTGGATGTCGCCATCGAACACTACGATCATCCGCAACCGGAGCTGTTGACCTGTGATGCGGGACGTATGGTCGACGAGTCCCTGCACAGTCATCTGCTCAAATCCAATTGCCCGGTCACCGGCCAGCCGGACTGGGGCAGCCTGGTAGTCGAGTATCGCGGTGCGGCGCTGCAGCCGGAGAGTCTGTTGGCGTATCTGGTGAGCTTTCGCCAGCACGCCGATTTTCACGAGCAGTGCGTGGAGCGCATCTTCCTCGATCTGCAGCGCCTGCTGCGGCCCGAGAAGCTGACGGTCTATGCGCGATATGTGCGTCGCGGGGGGCTGGACATCAATCCCTATCGCAGCACCGAGGCGATGGTCGTGGACAATCGCCGCCTGGTGCGCCAGTGACGCGAGGGGCCGCATCGGCATTCGCCGCGGCCCCGGGCGCGCCGCGCTTCAGATGCCCATGTTGGCCAGGGTCTGCATGATATTGCGCAGTGTCATGGCCATGCCCGGGTGGCTGACTTCGAAACGCTCGACGGCCAGGTTCACGCCATCGACCAGCGAGTCGTTGTAGTCGGTATTGCCCTGTGTCGCCAGGCGAACTTCGATGTCTTGGGCAATCGCATGCAGCGAAGCCCGCTCCTCGTCGGTCAGCGGCGCGTCCTGGGCCAGTTGATTACGCAGTTCTTCGAGCTGCGACTGCAGATCATGTTCCGGCATATTGCTTCCCTCTCATGGGTTTACGGACAACGTGGGGTGAGCCCCGATAACCGAAGGTTAAACCAGAGGCCTGAGCTTGTCTGTTCCTTTGCAGGCAACGGGGCCAGGCATGACGACGACAGGCGGAATGTCCGGCTGACTGCCGAAAAGCGGATGATCACTCTATACTGCGCGGTCTGCGTCGGTGCGCCGCGTGCACCACTACCTAGGGAGAAAAGAGCAATGCCCAAGATATCTACGGCCTGGATCGCCGTGCTCAAGGCCAGTTTTGTTGCCACGGTCGCCATGCTTGGCGCCGCGCCTTCGCTGGCTGTCGAGGAAGATCCGTGGGAAGGCGTCAACCGCGTGGTGTTCCGCTTCAACGATACCGTCGATACCTACTCGCTCAAGCCGCTGGCCCAGGGCTACCAGAAGGTCACGCCGGGCTTCCTCGAAGACGGCATCGGCAACGTGTTCAGCAACCTCGGCGATGTGGTGGTGCTGACCAACGATCTGCTGCAGGGCAAGGTTCATGACGCTGGCATCGACACCAGTCGCATCCTGTTCAACACCACCTTCGGTGTGCTCGGCTTCTTCGATGTCGCAACCCACATGGGCCTGCAGAAGAACGATGAGGACTTCGGCCAGACGCTGGGCGCCTGGGGGCTTGGAAGTGGGCCGTATGTCGTGCTGCCGCTGCTTGGACCAAGCACGGTGCGTGATGCCGTCGGCCGGGTGCCTGATTCGTTTCTCGAGCCCTATCCGCACATGGAACATGTGCCGACGCGCAACGTGACGCGTGGCTTCGATCTGATCGATACCCGAGCCAGCCTGTTGTCCGCCGAGAAGATGATTCGCGGTGACCGGTATATCTTCGTTCGTAACGCCTATCTGCAGAACCGCGAATTCCGCACCCTGGATGGGCAGGTCGAAGACGATTTCTGAAGCACGGCCGCGCCAGGCGCGGCCAGTCCGGAAAACGGGCGGTAACGCTCAGGACATCGAGATGATGGCCAGTCCCAGATTCTGCCGGCCATCGTCGAGCTGGCTGACGCGCACCACTTCGGTCTGTGCGTCCAGGCCTTTGAGTTCGCTGTGCTCGGAGGGGATCAGCACACGCACCTTGTCGCCGCTGCGCAGCGCGCTGCGTGCCAGCACCTGCATGCCGGTGCTGGAGAGGTCGATACAGGTGCCGCTGAGTTTTGTATCGCCATATTCCAGTGCGACGGTGGTTTCGATCTGCATCCGGATGAAATCGCGTTTTTCGCTGTAATCACGGTCTTTCTGGGTCATGGCTCCAACCTTTTATATATGGCTCGCAGCTTTCTTATAGCTCTGCTCAATTCGGCCTGTAAAGGCGCCTGGCGGTCGGCTTGAATCCCCGATCGTATGGGAGTACCGTCTGCGCCTTGAAACGAACCCATGCCCAGCGCTCACGCAGGGCCAATGCTTTCGCCAATCATCCTGGCGACACCGCCTGGTAGGAACATGCATAAACCAAGCGCGACGCTGCTGATCATTGATGACGACGATGTGGTTCGAGCCAGTCTGGCCGCCTATCTGGATGACAGTGGTTTTCGTGTTCTGCAGGCTGCCAATGGCCCGCAGGGCATGGAGCTCTTCGAATCGGAGCAGCCCGATCTGGTGATCTGTGATCTGCGCATGCCGCAGATGGACGGGCTGGAATTGATCCGTCAGATCAGCGAACGCCAGCTCGACCTGCCGGTGATCGTCGTGTCCGGCGCCGGGGTGATGAGCGATGCGGTGGAGGCGCTGCGCCTGGGCGCAGCCGACTACCTGATCAAGCCTCTCGAAGACCTGGCGATGCTCGAGCATGCGGTGCGTCGCGCGCTGGATCGTTCGCGTCTGCGGCTGGAGAATCGGCGCTATCGGGAGCAGCTGGAAACGGCCAACCGTGATCTGCAGGCCAGTCTGCATCTATTGCAGGAGGACCAGGACGCCGGCCGTCAGGTGCAGATGAACATGCTGCCGGTGACGCCCTGGAGCGCCGATGGCTTCGACTTCGCTCATCAGATCATTCCTTCGCTATACCTGTCGGGGGACTTCGTCGATTACTTTCGGGTCGATGAGCGACGCATCGGGTTCTACCTGGCTGACGTTTCCGGGCACGGTGCGTCGTCGGCATTCGTAACCGTTCTGCTCAAGTTCATGACGACCCGCCTGTTGTACGAATCGCGCCGCGGCGGCATGCTCCGCGAGTTCAAGCCTTCGGAGGTGCTCGATCACATCAATCGGGGGCTGATCAACTGCAAGCTGGGTAAGCACGTCACCATGCTGGGTGGGGTGATCGATCAGGAGCGTGACGTGTTGCACTACAGCATCGGCGGGCATCTGCCGATGCCGGTGCTGTACAACGGCGAAAGCGCCCGCTATCTGGAAGGGCGGGGGCTGCCGGTTGGCCTGTTCGTTGAAGCGACATATCAGAATTTCGAGCTGAAGCTGCCGGAAACCTTCAGCCTGACCTTGCTCTCCGACGGCATTCTGGACCTTTTGCCTGGGGAGACACTCAAAGAAAAGGAGTCCGCGCTGCCCGGTCTGATAACGGACGCCGGTGGCACGCTGGATGGATTGCGTCGAGTCTTCGGGTTGGCCGAACTGGCTGACATGCCCGACGATATCGCCTTGCTGGTGTTGAGCAGGAACCTTGCATGAGTACTGGTAGAATCCAGTTCGCCGAGATGGATGGCACCTTTGTTCTGAAATTCATTGGTGAGATCCGTCTGACGCTCTGTTCGGCGCTGGATGCAACGATCGAGAAGATCTTCTCGTCACGGAATTTCTCTTCCATCGTCATCGATCTGACCGAGAGCCGCAGCATCGACAGCACCACTCTTGGCCTGCTGGCCAAGCTGTCGATCCTTTCGCGGCAGAAGGTCGGCATGCTGCCGACCCTGGTCACCACGCATCCGGACATTACTCGGCTGTTGCAGTCGATGGGTTTCGATCAGGTGTTCAACATCGTCGACACCCCACTGCCGTGTCCCGAGTGCCTGGCCGATCTGCCTTCGCAGGACCAATCGGAGGACGTGGTGAAGGCCAAGGTACTGGAAGCTCACCGGATCCTGATGAGCCTCAACGAATCAAATCGCGAGGCCTTCCATGACCTCGTCACCGCACTGGAGCGGTCCTGATCAGGCCAGTTTGGCCAGCAGCGCCTCGAGTTTTTCCTGATCCCGCGCGAACTGACGGATGCCCTCGGCAAGTTTTTCGGTGGCCATGGCGTCCTCGTTCAGTCCCCAGCGGAAGCTGCTTTCATCCAGACTCATGCGTGGTTCGGATTCGCGGCCTGGTTGTAGCTTGCGCTCCAGAGTGCCGCTGGCTTCGGCGAGCTGGCCGAGCAGCTCCGGGCTGATAGTCAGACGATCACAACCGGCCAGCGCTTCGATTTGTCCGGCATTGCGGAAACTCGCGCCCATCACCACCGTCTTGTAACCGTGTGCCTTGTAGTAGTCGTAGATACGACTGACCGATTGCACGCCCGGATCCTCCGCCCCTTGATAATCGCGGCCCTCGTGCTTCTTGTACCAGTCGTAGATGCGGCCGACGAAAGGCGAGATCAGAAACACGCCGGCTTCCGCACAGGCCACGGCCTGGGTGAAGGAGAACAGCAGTGTGAGGTTGGTCTGAATACCGGCCTTCTCCAGCTGTTCGGCCGCGCGAATGCCTTCCCAGGTGGACGCGATCTTGATCAGCACGCGCTCGCGACCGATACCTGCCTGGTCGTAGAGGCCGATCAGGCGCTCGCCGCGCTCGACCATGGCCTGGGTGTCGAACGAGAGCCGTGCGTCGACTTCGGTGGAAATACGGCCCGGAATCAGCTCCAGGATCTGCTTGCCCACCGCTACGGCGAAAAGATCGCAGGCCAGGCCGATATCGCCGTGGCACTGCTGCATGGCGTTGCCGAGGTGCTCGGCATAGCGGGGCATGGCGGCAGCCTTGAGCAGCAGCGAGGGATTGGTGGTGGCATCCACCGGCTTCAGGCGGGCGATGGCGTCGATGTCGCCCGTGTCGGCGACGACGGTAGTGAACTGCTTGAGTTGTTCCAGCTTGGAAGTCATAAAAGGGAGGGCTCCGTCCTGTGAGTGGGCATGACCTTACCCGAGCCGGTCGGCCTCCTCAATGAGCGGATGGACCCGGGTGCGCCTCGCCTTTGATCGAAATAGTTCGGGTCCGTTCCTTGCTGGATCTGATCAGTGCCCCTCGAGCAGGGCCACTGCCTGATCGAGTAGCGCAAGGGGCTGGCTCGCCTTGTGGATGTCCACCGAAAGCAGCTGGCGGAAGCGTCTGGCCCCCGGAAAACCCTGGCCAAGCCCGAGCACATGGCGGGTCACGTGGTGCATGGCGCCACCCTCGGCCAGGTGTCGCTCGATATACGGTCGCATGTTGCGCAGCGCCTGCGCGCGACCGATCACCGGGGTGTCGCTACCGAACAGTGCCTGATCGACGTGCGCCAGCAGATAGGGGTTGTGGTATGCCTCGCGGCCCAGCATGACGCCATCGAAGGTCTGCAGGTGCGCACGGCACTCATCCAGCGTTTTGATGCCGCCGTTGAGGATGAGTTCGAGATCCGGAAAGTCCTGCTTCAGCTGTGCAGCGATGTCGTACCGTAGCGGAGGTACCTCGCGGTTCTGCTTGGGCGAGAGCCCTTCGAGAATCGCGATGCGTGCATGCACGGTGAAGCTGCGACAGCCAGCCTCGCGCACCTGGCCGACGAAGTCGCACAGCTCGGCATAGCTGTCGCGTCCGTTGATGCCGATGCGATGCTTGACCGTCACCTCGATCCCCACGGCGTCGCGCATCGCCTTCACGCAGTCGGCCACCAGCTGTGGATGCCCCATCAGGCAGGCGCCGATCATGTTGTTCTGCACCCGATCGCTGGGGCAGCCGACGTTAAGGTTCACCTCGTCATAACCCGCGGCTTCGGCCAGCTTCGCACAGGCTGCAAGCTCATTCGGCATGCTGCCACCCAACTGCAATGCCAGCGGATGTTCGCTTTCGTCGTGCCGCAGGAATCGCGCGGCATCGCCATGCAGCAATGCACCGGTAGTGACCATCTCGGTGTAGAGCAGGGCATGCCGGGAAAGCTGGCGGAGGAAGAACCGGCAGTGACGATCCGTCCAGTCCATCATCGGCGCGACGGAGAAGCGTCGGAATCCTGAAGTGCCCGTTTTTAAAGGCTTTGAGGTAATATTTGCTTCTTTAGTCATCTACGCGCTACCAACGTATTTTCAGGGGTTTCAGGGCATTTATTAAAGCCAGGTGGTACGCTGTACCACCAAGATACCAGTATGTACCACCGGTCAGAGCACTCGCATGGCAACGATTCGAGCCCGTAAACGAGCCGATGGCTCTATGAGCTATACCGCACAGATCCGACTCAAGAAGAACGGGCAGCAGGTTCATACCGAAAGCATGACCTTTTCTCGCAAAAAAGCGGCCGAAGCGTGGGCTAAGCGACGAGAAACGGAGCTAGCTGAGCCAGGTGCCATTCAGCGGGCACGGCATAAGGGCGTTCAACTGTCGGACATAATCGACAAGTATCTAGAGGAGGTGGGCAGAGCCCGCCCGCTGGGTAAGACGAAGAAAGCCACCTTGGCTGCCATTGCGAAGACCACACTGGGTACCAAGACTGATCGCGAGCTCAATAGCCAAGTACTGGTCGATTATGCGCTATGGCGCATGAGTCCTGAAGGGGGAGGCGTCAAACCCCAGACCGTGGGTAATGATTTAGCCCATCTGGGGGCCGTTCTATCGGTAGCGCGGCCCGCATGGGGTTACGAGGTTGATGGTATATGCATGGTAGAGGCCCGTCGTGTCCTCTCCAAGCTAGGCTACAGGCTTAAAAGCCAGGAGCGGGACCGTCGTCCCACTATGGCAGAGCTGGACAAGCTACTTCAGCGTTTCCAAGAAGTGCTTCGCCCGCGCCCTACCTCGATACATATGCCAAAAGTTATGGCGTTTGCTCTATTCTCAACTCGCCGCCAAGAGGAGATTGTTCGGATCCGGTGGGACGATTTAGACCCTTCACGAAAGGCGGTCTTGGTACGGGATATGAAAAACCCGGGAGATAAATGGGGAAATGACGTTTGGTGCCGTCTCCCTGATGAAGCCTGGGCAATAGTTCAGAGCATGCCTCGTGAATACCAAGAGATCTTTCCTTACACCACTGACGCTATCCAAGGGGCCTGGATGCGTGCGGTCGAACGGGCCGGTATAAAAGATCTTCACTTTCACGACTTGCGACATGAAGGGATCAGCCGTCTATTCGAACTGGGGTGGGATATCCCTGCGGTAGCTAGCGTATCAGGCCACAGAGACTGGAACTCGCTCAGACGTTATACGCATCTGCATGGTGACGGAGATCGATATACGGGTTGGTGCTGGCTGCCTACGATTATAGATATGAAGGTTTCTTTTGGGGTTTGGGTGTCGAGAAGAAAGTCAACCAATACGGCGAACACCGTTTAATTTTTGATACTCTTCTAACGCCTCGGCATGCCGCTTATCCAAGTAGGCGGCCAAGTCTGACAAGTGAATACCTTTTGTACTTTTCTGGCTGCATTCTATTCGCATCAAAGGGATTTTGATCTGGCCTGCAAGCACCTTCCGTTGGAACATTTCTGGAGTAAGGTGCATAAAGTAGTCACGGCAGATGTCCTCCAAGGGGATTACAGCTTTGCCGTTGTACTGAGCCATGAGTAGAAAGAAGGTGTTCATTCTGGCGCCTCATGACGAAGTTTGGCGAAACTAGCAAACCAATTGACCTTGTTGGTGCTGCTGGTATAGGTGGGATTGTTCACGTCGCGCTCTAGTTGCTCGATTTTCCTCATTTTTATATGGTTGGAATGAGTCGTTTCCTCTCAAATTAGCCTATCGACGAAATTAGACGTCGATAAGTGCTATTTTTCTGCTTTGGAGCGATTACTGTCCGTTCGTTGCTCCGCGTATGCGGAGATTGGGTTGGGGTTGCCTCTGTACACCAGGAGAACCGATGCGAATTCATATTCTCTCAGACCTGCACAACGAGTTTGAGGTCTTCATGCCGGAGGTGCATAACGCGGATCTGGTCATATTGGCGGGCGACATTGATCTCGGTATCAGAGGAATCGAATGGGCCCGAACTGCTTTCACATGCCCTGTGCTGTATGTGCCTGGAAATCATGAGTACTACCGGGGCCACCTCGAAAAAACGTTTGAGGCGATGCAGGCGGCCGCTGATGAGCGAGTTCGCGTCATGGATCACGATGAAGTTGTGATAGGAGGAGTGCGTTTTTTGGGGGCAACAATGTGGACTGACTTCGCTGCCACAGGGCACCGATCTGTAGCCGCGCGGAGCGCTCAACAGACCTTGAGTGACTTCCGTCAGATTCGGACAGAAAACTTCCGGCGCATCAAGCCGCAAGATTTGATCAAGAAATCTACTGCAACGCGGGAATGGCTTGGCGGCATGCTTGCAAAACGACATGAAGGGCCGACGGTAGTAATCACCCATCACGCACCAACTCTCAGGTCACTTGAGGAAAGTCCATATGCAGGGACGATCTTAGACGCGGCTTTCGCAAACCAATGGGAAGACTTGATGGGCTCTGACCGCGTGGCCCTATGGGTGCATGGTCACACACATACGTCCGTTGATTACATAGTGGAGGGTACCCGGATAGTCTCCAACCAAAGAGGATATCCTAAAGAAGAGTCAGGTTTTCGACCGGCACTTGTTATAGAGCTTTGCTAGTAGACCCTTGCTCTAGTCGCCGTCTATCCGCTGTTAGTTTGCCGTTATTGAGAGTCGTCTACCGTACGTTCTGTCCTGCAAGTGCAAGACTTCGATCGCAACGTGCCGGCCGGCGGTAGCCTTTCTTTGCAAGCGGCTTACCCAAAACCTACATCAATAGCAGTTTCCATGTGGAAATTCTCACTCAGCCCCTAGTCTTCGCGGACACATTGTCCGCGGTCATGAGCGATGACTAAGTATGATCCACTGCTACCCCAGGCATCGCCAGAGAAGGGCGCTAGAATATATGTGCAGTGGTAGCTATTGCTGTTAGTGGCTTATCCCAAACTGCGGATCAATAGCGGTTTCCATGTGGAAAGTCTCACCCAGCGTGTGGTTGTCGCGGACACGCATCAATTTTCCGTGATGTTGAACGATGGCTGAGTGTGATCCACTGCTACCCTGGGCATCGCCGGAGAAAGGCGTTAGTAGATATGTACAGCGGTAGCTATTGTTGGCGCTGATGGAAAATTGACCCACCCTGCCGATTGAAATTTGACCCAGGGCGGATTGCTGATTTTGTTACCAGCAACTGTGGATAAGTCTACCAGCGCAGCTGCTTTTGAACCCACTCCCTCGCTGTCCCAGTTCAGCTGTTGAAGACCTGCCACATGCAGCCATGCAGCAGGCCGTCGTCACCATGAAATCAGAACGACTCATCGTCCTCCGGTTCCTGGCCGCCCTTACGCTTTCGCTCCCGTGATTTGATCTTGGCCTGGGCCGCCAAGCTACTGTGTTGCAGGCGATAGGACTCGTTACCGGTTTCGACGATGTGGCAGTGGTGGGTCAGCCGATCCAGCAGGGCGGTGGTCATCTTGGCGTCGCCGAACACGCTCGACCATTCGGCGAAGCTCAGGTTGGTGGTGATCACCACGCTGGTGTGTTCGTACAGCTTGGACAGCAGGTGAAACAGCAACGCACCGCCAGCCTGGCTGAACGGCAGATAACCCAGTTCGTCGAGGATGACCAGATCCATGCGCAGCAGTGCCTGGGCGATCCGCCCGGCTTTGCCGTCGTGTTTTTCGCGCTCCAGCAGATTGACCAGATCGACCGTGGAGTAGAAGCGCACGCGCTTGCCATGCCGGGTGATGCCGGACACGGCCAGTGCGGTGGCCAGGTGGGTTTTACCGGTGCCTGGGCCGCCGATCAGCACCACGTTCTGCGCGGTGTCGGTAAAGCTCAGATTGGCCAGCTCGCTGATCAAGCGAGCGTCGGCGCTGGAGGCGCTGAAGTCGAAGCCGGCCAGATCGCGGTGCATCGGCAGCTTGGCCATGTTCATCTGGTGGCTCACCAAGCGCATGGCGCGATCTGTGTGCTCTTGTTCCAGCAGGTGTTCGAGCAGCCACTTGGACGAGGCTGTGTTCGACTCACCCTGTGCAGTTAACTCCGCCAAGGCCGTGGCCATGCCGTGCAGGCGCAGCTCCTTGAGTTCCGCCATCAAATCACGCATGACCGACCTCCTCGGCCTGGCCACGCAGGCGGTCGTAGCGCGCCGTGTTAGCGACGGGGGCTTCCTTGAGCGACAAGTGGGTTTCGACGCTGGGTGGTGGTTCGGATGCTGTCAGCCGTGCCACGACATTGAGGATGTGTTCGGCGCTCAGGCTGCCGCTCTCCAGTACCAGCTCAACGGCTACCAGCACGGCATCGAGTCCGGCGACCGGTACGGCAGCCAGGACTTGCGCCATGATCCGGTCACCGCCGGCATGACGCCCCAGACCGTGCTTAAGCTGACGCAGCGGCGCCGGCAGATCAGCAAAGGGCGCGCCGTTGCGCAGCGCACCGGGCTTGCGTTCGATCAGCGGGAGGTAGTGCTGCCAGTCATAGCTGACCTGGTCGCGATCCAGCAAGCGGACATGGCTGGCGATCAGCGCGTCGTCAGCCACCACCTCGATTCGCGTCGGATACAAACGGCTGCTGACCCACTTACCCGCGTACTCACACGGCACCGAGTAGCGGTTGCGCCCGACGCTGACCAGGCAGGTGCTGGAGACCCGCGCAGGCCGCTCGACGTAACCGTCGAATGGCGCTGGCACAGGCATCAGTTCAGCGCGCTCCAACTCCAGCACTTCGGCTACACTCAGCCCGCTGTATTGAGGGTGCGTCAGCTCGTTCCAAAGCGCGCGGCAGCGCTGGCCCAGCCAGGCATTGAGTTCCTCGAAGGAGTGAAACTGGCAGTCCTGGGCGTCTAGCCAGATACGCCTGCGGCTGTCTTGCACGTTCTTTTCAACGATGCCCTTTTCCCAACCAGCGGCGACGTTGCAGAAGTCCGGATCGAACAGGTAATGCGCGCACATCACCGCAAAGCGTGCATTCACCGCCCGGCCTTTGCCCTTGTTGACCTTGTCGACGGCGGTCTTCATGTTGTCGTAGATGCCCCGGCGCGGCGCGCCGCCCAAGGCGCCGAACGAGCGTGTATGGGCGTCAAATAACATCTCATGGCCCTGGCTCGGATACGCCACAAGCCAGAACGCACGGCTGGCACACAGCTTCAGATGTGCCACCTGCATACGCCGGTAAATGCCGCCGACCAGCAAGCCTTCCTCGCTCCAGTCAAACTGAAACGCCTCGCCAAGAGCAAAGGTCAGCGGCACAAAGGCCTGCGACGCCTTGCCCTGTCCCCCTCGCCAGGCACGGATAAACGCGGTGAGCTGGCTGTAGCCACCGTCATAACCATCGGCTTTGATTTGCGCCAACAGCGCCTTGGCACTGCGCCGCTGTTGCTTGGGGCGCAGCGAATCGGCTTTTAGCGCCTGCTCTAGCGTGGCGTGAAAAGGGCTGAGTTTGTTAAAGATCGCGCGGCGTTGGTACACCGGCTGCTTGGCCTCAGGTGCTCTGACCCACTTGCGAATCGTGTTGCGCGCCAGCCCGGTGCGCTTGGCTATCTCATGCAGCGACAGCTTGTCGCGGAAATACATCCGCCGAATTTTGCCCATCATTTCCATACTGATCACCCTGTGTTCTCCTGCTCAAAAATTGAGCAGAAGCAGTTGAACACCTGGGTCAGTTTTCAGTCGGCAGAACAGCCTCTACTGGGTCAGTTTTCGGTCAGCGGCAACAGAGGTTAAGAGCACATCACACGTAAGCTCCGCTTAGCATTAATGTAATATAAGACTCAGCTTTGTGTAAGGTTGACACCTTTAAACTATCCAACATCAATGACCAAGAGGTGTTAACGATGAAAAAATTTGCGGCAGTTCTTGCTGTTGGCATAGCCGTAAGTTCCTCCTTCGCAATGGCTGAGGTTGATAGAAACTCAACGATGCAGCATGACTATGCTGCAGTCGAGGGTAGACAGGCTTTAAAGGTTCTTCTTGAAAGCGGTGATGTACTAAGTGTGACGCCAATGGGCGAAGATAGTATTCTAGGCTGGCCAAGCTATCGTGCGCAGCCATACGAAATCAAAATTCGTACTCCTGATGGAGTTGTCCACTCAGTGGAGTTCCGTAGCGCGCCAGTTGGCATCAATAACGGTTAATTATTTATAAGGGAATTAATACGATATAAGCCAATTGTATGATCGTTACGATTGGCTTATGACTGATTTTTCAAATGGCATTCTTTTTTTTGCACAAGAGTAACAATAAAAGCCAAGGCGTCATTTCAGTGGGTAGAGCGTAGGTGTCCTGCCACTGAATAAAAGCGCTTTCCTACCAAGTCCATAAGATACCATCTTGGCAGGAAAGCGGCTTGCTGGTTATACAGCCATACGTTCACATTCCTCAGCGCACTTCATACAGGCTTTCGCGCACTCTTGGCAGTGATCCATCTGATGCTTGGCACACTCTTCACCGCAGGCTCGGCAAATTTTTGCACACAATGCACAGAACTCTTTAGCCAACTCGCTCTGGCGACTCATGAGTCTGGCTGCCAGAGCACATATGTCAGCACAATCTCTGTCGAGCTCAATGCAACGGGCCATCGTTTGTACGTCGTCTTCAAGTAAACAGGCAGATGCGCATGCTTCGCAAACTAGAGCGCAGTTAGAACAAGCTTGAATGCAGCTATTGAACATTGTTTCAGTCATGACTTCCTCCAAAGTTCGTATTTTAGCGTATAGTCTTGAGCTGGCCTGAGGTGATCCTCTAGCAGCTCATAAATCCGACATATTCAGAGTTCGTCCGTTCCAATGGTTAACATTACAATCGTGTAAGGTCCCTTATGATCGCTATGCGGCTGATTTTAAAATATTTACCTTTATTCGATATTTTATTATTGGCGGGGAAATTCCATGTGAAAGCCCGTCACGCCGTCTAATGAGGTGCACCAGATTCTGCCTTTATGGGCCTCAACAATAGATCTGGTAATAGCCAAGCCGAGGCCAGCGTTGCTTGGACTACCCTCGCGCCGGGCAGGATCGACCCGATAGAAGCGATAAAAGAGCTTGTCCAGGTGCTCGGGCTCGATCGTCCCTCCGGGATTCTCGACGCTGAGGGTTACCGTTCTTTCCGCCTCGTGAATCGTTACAGAAATAGTTTCCCCTACCGGGGTGTAACGCAGCGCGTTGGATAACAAATTGGAGACCGCTCTATCAATCATTAATTTATCTCCCAGCACATTTCCTGCGCCTGAGACTGAGAGACGGATATCGCGTTCGTCAGCCACTAAGTGGTAATACGCAAGCAGTTTAGCAACGACATCAGCTAGTTCGATAGACGCTTGTTCGGGAATAATCAAGCCGTTGTCGGATTTGGCCAAAAAGAGCATGTCGTCAATAATGCGTGACATACGCTTCAACTCCTCTAGATTGGAGTAAAGATTCTCCTCGTAAGCATCAATATTCCGCTTTTTGGTCAGCACCACCTCGGTGTGGGTCATGAGGTTGCTAACAGGGGTTCGCAGTTCATGAGCAATGTCCGCCGAGAAATTGGAAAGCCGAACAAAGGCATCTTCCAAGCGATCTAACATCGCATTGAAGGACAGAACCAATTGCTGTAACTCAAGCGGTATCGGTTCAAGCGGCATTCGTTCCTGCAACGACCTTGCTGACATCGATGCGGCGAGATGGGTAACTTGCCTCAGAGGCCTGAGACCGCTTCTAACTACCATCCAGCCAAGCGCAGCACTAATTAGAGCGCTGACGCTTAATCCAACGCCGAACCAACGCTGCAAAGTCTGAAAGAAATGCGCGTGGTTAGTGACATCAAGAATCAACAGTGCTGTAAGTGGTTCGGGCTGGTCTGCTACCGAGATTCGGGCAGTCAATCCTCTATACAGGCGGCCGGCATATTTCCATTCCCACATATTCTGCTGTTCTGCGTCCCTATAGCTTTCCGGGACGTCGACTGTCTTGGGATCAGAAAAGAGCACTCTGCCATCTTCGCTCAAGATGGTCGCCGCTAAATCATGATGGGCACCTAGCAGAGCTCGCAACTGCGGTAGCTCCTCAGCAAGGTTTGCGCTGCTGCGTACGTTATTGAAAATTTTCTTGGTCGATTCGAGCTTCTCCACCAAGGCCTGCCGATCCAACACTTCGAAGTGATGCTGGCTAAGCAAATTGAAGCTCAGCCCAGCTATGGTGAGAACTACAACCACCACAGACATGAACATGACACTCATTCGGGCGGTCAGCGAAAGGTGACGCAGTCTCACTCCGGTGCATCCATCATATAGCCCATGCCACGCACGGTATGGATCAGTTTGTGCTCGAAGTCGTCGTCGACTTTTGCGCGCAGACGGCGTACCGCGACCTCGATAACGTTGGTGTCGCTGTCGAAGTTCATATCCCATACCTGAGATGCAATCAGAGACTTCGGAAGCACCTCGCCGCGTCGGCGCATCAACAATTCCAGCAGTGAAAATTCCTTCGCCGTCAGATCAATTCGCTTCCCAGCACGAACGGCGCGGCGCTTTAGCAGGTCCACTTCGAGATCTGAAATTTTCACGGTGGTTTGGGTGGGGGAGCCGCTGCCCCTGCGAAGCAATGTCCGGACCCTTGCCAGAAGTTCGGAGAACGCGAACGGCTTAATCAGGTAGTCGTCCGCGCCCAGCTCCAGGCCTTTGACGCGGTCTTCCACGCCATCACGTGCGGTCAAGAACAGTACGGGTATTTCGTGCCCTGCTGATCTGACCATGCGTAGCACCTCCCATCCATCTAACCCTGGCATCATCACGTCAAGGATTAAAAGGTCATAAACCTCACTCAGCGCATATTGGAGCGCATCTGTGCCAGTCGTGACCCGGTCGACGGTAAATCCAGCTTCGGTAAGTCCTTGTTGCAGGTAAGAACCAGTTTTGGGTTCGTCTTCAGCGACCAGTAATTTCATGCAGGCAGATTCCGAAAGTTTGTTTCGACTCAGTGTGCAGGTTAACGAGGCCGCCATCTAGAAGCTTACAAAAATGTAACGTACAAATCAGCTCGCTGACAGGCGGAGGTGATAGTGTTTCACATAAGTCGGAATCTATGTTCGAGCAAAATATGAGCAGTGACTCTAAGAATGCTAGCAGCTGGTTTTTCCAGGCCTTCCACATTGCTCCCTTGGCCTAATGGCGCCTCAACGGCGCCTTTTTTTTTTGATGATCTGATCAGGCGGGCGAGCCTTACAGATAGTAATTTAAGTGTGCGCACCTCTGAACTTGAAGTGAATTAATTCATTCCTCTGCACGGAGTTTCTTTCAATGCTTAGATTGGGCGCGACATCCATCAGTCGGCTATCAAGCAAGGAGGGTCGGCAAGGTGAGGATCCGTTAATCTCCTTAGTTGGCATGCTATATCTATCGGGACGAGCGGCTCATGCTGACGCAACGTACTAAAAATACCAGCACTGGAGGTCACTGCCGTGTATCACCGCCATCTTCATCGGAATAATGAAATATCTTTTTGGAAGACTAGACCCGGCGTAGCGCTCTTAATGCTGGCAATAATCGGTTTTTTCTACTTGGCACGCGAGCATTACGGTCATCTCTTGCAGGGACTGCCATACATAATCTTGCTGCTTTGCCCGTTGCTCCATTTGTTTGGTCACAACCATGGTGGCCATTCCAATCCCACCCGTGTCTCCAAGGACAAAGATAGGAAGTAAATGGCATGCACAATTCTTCCAGCAACCACGACCGGCATCAGGCTAACCATTCGCACGATCAAAACGGTAAACAGTACGACCCGGTGTGTGGAATGGCGGTCAAGCCAGATAGTCCTCATCACGAGACCTTCGAAGGAAAGACTTATCGCTTTTGCAGCGCAAGGTGTCAGGAGAAATTCCAGGCTGCCCCTCAGCGGTTCGCAAGCGGCCGGCCGCATGAGCAGCATCAAGATGTAGCTCAAGCGCCGTCCGGACCTAGCACCGAATACATCTGTCCGATGCATCCGGAGATTCGCCAGGCAGGACCAGGAAGCTGCCCAATCTGCGGTATGGCATTGGAGCCTGTCATTCCGGAACTAGACGAAGAAGAGAACCCGGAGCTTAAGGACTTCTCTCGGCGCTTCTGGTGGACCCTGCCGTTGACGGTGATCGTCACCGTGCTGGCCATGGGTGGGCATTCCCTGAACCTGTTCCACGGCACCACGCAGAACTGGGTCGAGCTCGTACTGACCACTCCGGTAGTGCTTTGGGCTGGCTGGCCATTCTTCGAGCGCTGCGTACGCTCGTTCGTGCTGCGCAGTCCGAACATGTGGACGCTGATCGGCCTCGGCACCGCCGCCGCCTACCTGTACAGCGTCGTTGCCACTCTGGCGCCAGGCGTGTTTCCTGCCGACTTTGTACAAGACGGGCGCATCGGCGTGTACTTCGAGGCGGCGGCGGTGATCATCTCACTGACTCTGCTCGGCCAGCTCCTCGAGCTGAAGGCACGCTCGCAGACCTCGGCGGCGATCAAGTCACTACTCGGCCTGGCGCCGAAGACCGCGCGACGCATCAATCCCGACGGTACAGAGGACGACATTCCGCTCACCCATGTTCATGCGGGCGATAGGCTACGCGTACGCCCTGGAGAGAAGGTGCCAGTCGACGGTCTGGTGCTGGAAGGCGAAAGCGCGGTGGACGAGTCAATGCTGACAGGCGAGCCGGTGCCGATCATGAAGCACGTCGGTGACAGTCTCATCGGTGCCACCCTTAACGCCCACGGCAGTCTGGTGATGCAGGCGCAGAAGGTCGGCAGCTCGACCATGCTTGCGCAGATCGTGCAGATGGTTGCCCAGGCGCAGCGCTCCAAAGCACCGATGCAGCGACTGGCTGATGTTATTGCTGGTTACTTTGTGATGGTGGTGATCGCTATCGCCATACTAACCTTCCTTGTCTGGGGGCTTTGGGGTCCGGAGCCGAGCTGGGTCTTCGGTTTGATCAACGCGGTGGCGGTGCTGATCATTGCCTGCCCGTGCGCCCTGGGCCTGGCCACGCCAATGTCGGTAATGGTCGCGACCGGCAAGGCGGCCGGCAGCGGCGTACTGTTCCGCGATGCGGGCGCCATCGAAAATTTGCGCAAGATTGACACGCTGATCGTCGACAAGACGGGCACCCTGACTGAAGGTCGCCCGGCCTTTCACAGTGTAGAGGCGGCGCCTGGTTTCACTCCGGATGAGGTGCTGCGCCTGGCAGCGAGCCTCGATCAGGGCAGCGAACATCCCCTGGCCCACGCCATCGTCGACCATGCCCGCGCGCACGGCCTGGCACTGAGCACGGCCGAGACATTCGAATCAGCCTCCGGCATCGGCGTACGTGGCCAGGTTGATGACCACCACCTGCAACTGGGCAACACCGCGCTGATGAATGATGCCGGCGTGGATGCCAGCTCCCTCAGTGCGCGGGCCGAACAGTTGCGCGGCGAAGGCGTGAGCATCATGTTCCTGGCGGTGGACGGCGTCCTGGCTGGTCTGCTGGCAGTGGCTGATCCGATCAAACCGACGTCGAAACTGGCGGTAGAGCGCCTGCAGGCAGACGGCGTGCGGGTGATCATGGCCACCGGTGATGGCCTGACTACTGCTCGCGCAGTGGCCCGCGAGCTAGGCATCGAAGAGGTGCACGGCGAGGTCAAACCACAGGACAAGGAACGCTTGGCCGCCGCCCTGCAACAAGAAGGGCACCGCGTGGCCATGGCCGGCGACGGCATCAACGACGCCCCAGCCCTGGCGCGCGCCGATATCGGCATTGCCATGGGCACCGGCACCGACGTGGCGATGAACAGCGCTCAAGTCACGCTGGTCAAGGGCGACCTGCTGGGCATCTTGCGCGCAAGGAGCCTGTCAGTGGCCACCGTGCGCAATATGCACCAGAACCTGACCTTTGCTTTTCTCTATAACGCTCTGGGCATCCCGCTGGCCGCAGGCCTGCTCTACCCGCTGACCGGCCTGCTGCTGTCGCCGATTATCGCCGCGCTGGCGATGAGCCTGAGTTCGGCCTCAGTGGTGTTTAACGCGTTGAGGCTGCGCAAGGTATCGATCGATTGAAACGCTTGACCTTGCCGCTCTGGCAAGGTTGAACATCTGCTCAACCATTACGGTGACTTCCCAGGAGATTCTCATGAGCACCATTGAACTGAACGTCGAAGGCATGAGCTGCGGCTCGTGCGTCAAGCATGTCACCGAGGCGCTCAACACTGTCGAGGGCGTCACCAAGGTGGATGTCGATTTGCAAGCCGCCAGGGTGCGGGTTAGCGGCCAGAGCGACAGCCAAGTGCTGATTGCTTCCCTGACTGATGCGGGATATCCCGCGCAGCTGGCCAGTCCGGCAGCCGGGACGAACAACATGAAAAAGACGGGTTGCGGTGGCAGCGGTGGCTGCGGCTGCAACTGAAAACGAGAGGCAAACAAGGTTCTTATATGTCTAGAAAACTGCGTATATCAGCCCTTGCGGCGCTGCTGGTAAGTGGGGCGATCCATGCCGCTGAACCCTTGATCATCGATGTACACCGAGACGCCAACTGTGGTTGCTGCAAGGACTGGATCTCCTATCTGGAGGACAACGGCTTTGCGGTCCGCGACCATGTTGAACGCAACATGCGTTCGGTGAAGCAAGACCTAGGAGTGGAGCCGCGTCTGGCGTCCTGTCACACCGGTGTGATCAACGGCAAGTTCGTTGAAGGCCACGTGCCGGTGGCGCAGATACTCGAATTGCGCAAGCGTTCCGACCTGCTAGGTATTGCCGTGCCCGGCATGCCGGCTGGATCGCCCGGTATGGAGCACGGTGATGCCAAACATGCCTACGAGGTAATCGGGCTTACCCGTTCAGGGCAGGATGAGGTCCTCGCCAAGTACCCGTAAATTCAGGCTCCGTGCCGCTGACCGGCTTTCCCAGGCGGGTGGCAGCAAAGAGAACGCGGGGGTGATCACTGGATGATCGCAGCGATCACCCCGTCCGGCTCGCTTGCTCAGGACAGTTTCCTGACTTGCGAGGCGGAATTATGTCCGGAGCCTTTCGTTAACTCTTGTTCCGCGAGATACCCATGTTCCGCCTTTTGCTGTGCCTGCTTTTACTGATCCCACTGCCGGTCAGTGCTGGGATTTTTGATCTGCCTCGCTCACAGCCGGCCCTGTTCAACGCCCCCCTGAATAACAGCCAGGACTTCCTGCCGGTGGATCTGGCCTTTGGCCTTGATCTGATAGAAGCCGACACCGACAGTATTCGCCTGCGGTTCATAAATGCCGATGGCTATTACCTCTACAAACATCGTTTCGCCTTCAACAGCGACCATCCGCAAGTAACAATCGGCACCCCGCAATGGCCTGCAGCCGAACCGAAAACCGATGAGTATTTCGGCGATGTCGAGGTGTTCTACGGCATTACGGACTTAGAACTACCGATTGATAACCCTCAGAACAGGCCGTTCACCCTGCAGGTGAGCTACCAGGGCTGCGCCGATCTGGGACTGTGCTACCCACCTGAAATGCGCACTTTTCAGATCGGTAACTCGCCCCCGGTATCGCCTGCGCAACCGGAAACGACCTTGGACTGGGGAAGTCTGGCACTGTTCTTTCTGGCCGGTTTGGGGCTGACTTTCACTCCCTGCGTGCTGCCGATGCTGCCCATCCTTTCCGGCGTAGTGCTGCGTGGACAACTCGGTGGGCTACGAGGTTTTCGCCTGTCGCTTGCCTACGTACTTCCCATGGCTGCCTGCTTCGCACTGCTCGGAGCGCTGATGGGCATGTTCGGAGCTGGCCTCAACCTGCAGGCGCGCCTGCAGTCACCGTGGCTACTGGTGCCCTTTGCGCTGTTCTTTTCGGTATTTGCCCTGGCCATGTTCGGGGTGTTCGAGTTGCGTATGCCGCGCTTTATTACCGAACGAATGGATCGCCTGGCCAGCCGAACCCGCGGGGGTTCAATGATAGGGGCCGCAACGCTAGGCGTGCTGTCAAGCCTGCTTGTATCACCCTGCGTGACAGCACCACTGGTCGGTGCGCTGCTGTACATCAGCGCCACCGGCGATGCCCTGGGCGGCGGGCTGAAGCTGTTTTCGCTGGGTCTGGGCATGGGGGCGCCGTTGGTGTTGTTCGCCACTGGTGGCGCCGCCTTGTTGCCCAAGTCCGGGACCTGGATGGTCGGCGTACGCAAGGTTTTCGGTCTGATGTTGCTGGGTGTCTCTGTATGGCTGCTGGAGCGTGTGTTACCAGCTCCCGTGACGCTGGCCTTGTGGGGCCTGTTGGCGGTTGGCACTGCGTTGTGGCTGGGCGCCCTGGAATTTATTCCTAAGCCCGGCAAGCAGAAGCTTGCCCAGTTGCTTGGTGTGGCCTTGCTGGTTTACGGCATCAGCAGTTGGGTGGGCGCTTTGCAAGGTCAAACCGACCCGCTGCGCCCACTGGGTCGCCTGGACGCCCAAGGCTTGCCTCAAATCGGCGCAACCGTCGGCTGGCAGACCCTGGACACCCCAGCAGCCCTGGATGCGGCACTGTTGTCAGCGAAAACTGCCGGCCAACCTTTGCTGCTGGACTGGTACGCCGACTGGTGCATCAGTTGCAAAGTAATCGAACGAGAAGTACTCGAAGTGTCCTCTGTGCGCGAACAGCTGGCTGATTACCGGCTGGTGCGCTTCGATATGACGCGTAGCGATGCCGAGCAACGCGCGCTGCTTGATCGCTACCAGCTGTTTGGCCCGCCGGCACTGCAATTGTTTGCCCCCAGTGGTGATGAGTGGCAGGACCTTCGCACGGTTGGTGAAACCGACGCCGAGAGTTTTCTGGAACGACTGCGTCAAGCCGACGACCGAATGTAAAGCATGCAACCTGGTCGCTCCCGGAAGTCGACGTCAGCTGGCAGATCGCAGCCCGCCGCAGCATGTACTTGCGGCGGCTGAAAGCTAAGACGTGGGCAGATGACTTGATCGTTTTTACCGATGCTCCACTTTCAAAATCCGTGACGGCTGAAGTCAGCCATTTGTTGAACAGCCACACCGGAACTTAACAGTCAGAAAAACTAGAACCTGACAGAACTGTAATGTTTCGCTAAGGCCTGTGACAGGATGCCGCGGTTAAGTTGGCGTCGTGCCTGAAGAACAAAGCACTCCGTTCAAACGGAAACCGAATTAACGGGTATTTCGAGGGGGATCGAACAATGCCCCTGTTTTCATGCGTTGCCGAGTACTCCGACTTGGCAGGGGCGAATGTGTCAGTTGGCATATGGGGCACCTGAGTGGCGGTTTGAGAATCTGTCGCCTCCAAGCAGCATAAGCCGAGGCGCCTGTTGCAAATTGCGACGCCAAATAAGCTGAGCTTACCAACTGCTGAAGAGGCGCTGCTCGCTGGAACGAGTTCACACAACAGTGGGAAAGGTTGAAGGTGGAATCTCGATAGTGGGGCAGTCAACGAACCCGAGACCGGATTGCTCACCACCGGCTCATCTGATTAATGGACATAACGGGATGCAAAGCAAAACCACAAGGCGCACTTTCATCAAGGGGCTAGCCGCCACCAGTATTCTCGGCGGCTTAGGCATGTGGCGTATGCCGGTCTGGGCCGTGACCAGTCCCGGTCAGGCCAACGTGCTGGCCGGTACCGATTTTGATCTGTTCATCGGTGAAACCCCGGTAAATATTACTGGCGCGGCTCGTACCGCGATGACCATCAATGGCTCACTTCCGGGGCCGACCCTGCGGTGGCGGGAAGGCGATACCGTGACTCTGCGCGTTCGTAATCGTCTGCAGGAAGATACCTCGATTCACTGGCACGGCATCATCCTGCCGGCGAACATGGATGGCGTACCTGGCCTGAGTTTCCACGGCATCGCCCCCGATGGCATGTATGAGTACAAATTCAAGGTTAACCAGAACGGCACCTATTGGTACCACAGTCACTCGGGACTGCAGGAGCAGGCTGGCGTCTATGGTGCTCTGGTGATCGATGCCAAAGAGCCGGAGCCGTTCAGCTACGACCGTGACTACGTCGTGCTACTAAGTGACTGGACTGACGAAGATCCGGAACGGGTTCTGGCCAAGCTCAAAAAGCAATCGGATTACTACAACTTCCACAAACGTACTGTCGGCGACTTCGTCGATGACGTGAGCGAGATGGGGTGGTCCGCAGCGATCGCTGATCGGAAGATGTGGGCCGAGATGAAAATGAGCCCGACTGATCTTGCCGATGTCAGTGGCTATACCTACACCTACTTGATGAATGGCCAGGCGCCGGATAACAACTGGACTGGTATTTTCAAGCCGGGTGAGAAAATCCGTCTGCGCTTCATCAATGCATCGGCCATGACCTATTTCGATGTCCGCATCCCCGGTCTAAAGATGACGGTGGTGGCGGCCGATGGGCAGTACGTCAAACCTGTTAGCGTCGATGAGTTCCGTATTACTGCGGCCGAAACCTTCGATGTAATAGTCGAGCCCGATAGCGAGCAGGCCTACACCATCTTCGCGCAGTCCATGGACCGCACTGGCTATTCACGCGGCACCCTGGCCGTTCGCGAAGGGCTGAGCGCGCCTGTTCCTGAAGTTGATCCTCGCCCGTTGATCTCCATGAGCGATATGGGAATGGATCACGGCAGCATGGAGGGAATGGATCATGGCTCCATGCAGGGCGGCATGGCAGGCATGGATCATAGCAAGATGGCAGGTATGGACCACGACAGCATGGCTGGCATGGATCATTCAGCGATGGCAGGCATGGGTGGAGCGATGCAGCCCCATCCGGCCTCCGAAACCAATAACCCTCTGGTCGACATGCAGACCATGACGCCAACTCCCAAGCTGAATGACCCGGGAATCGGGCTTCGCAACAACGGTCGCCGTGTGCTGACTTACTCAGATCTGCACAGCACCTTCCTCGATCCGGATGGGCGCGAGCCGAGCCGTACCATCGAGTTGCACCTCACAGGTCACATGGAGAAATTCTCTTGGTCATTCGATGGCATTGAGTTCTCTGATGCGGAGCCGTTGCGATTGAAGTATGGCGAGCGTGTTCGTATCACCTTAGTCAACGACACCATGATGACCCACCCCATCCACCTTCATGGCATGTGGAGCGATCTGGAGGATGAGAACGGCAACTTCCTAGTTCGCAAACACACCATTGATGTACCACCAGGCTCGAAGCGCAGCTATCGCGTAACCGCAGATGCGCTAGGGCGCTGGGCCTATCACTGCCACCTGCTGCTCCACATGGAAATGGGCATGTTCCGTGAAGTTCGTGTGGATGAGTAAAGGAGATATCTAATGAGCAATACCCCGAAACGAAACCACCTGTTCTGCAGTGCCGCAATGTTGAGCCTTTTGGCTGCCCTGTATATCCCAGTGTCGCTGGCCGAAGAAAATCACAGCGATCACGGACGGCACGCCGTTGACTCTTCCAAAGCTGCAAGTGAGAAGCAGCCTCCTCAGGTGCGAGGCCAGGGCCCCGCCAATCAGCAAATGGATCACGGCTCGATGAATCACGGCTCGATGGACCATGACGGCATGGACCACCAAAAAATGACCGGTGAGCATGGCAGCGACCATGCCGAGGCAGATTCGAACCATGACCATTAAGCTTTCACGTCCATCGCTCATTGCGCTGGCGGTGTCAATGAGCGCACTGAGTAGCGGCTTTACCTTTGCCGCAGAAGAGATGGATCACTCGACTATGGATCACGGCTCCATGCCGATGGACCATAGCAAGATGAACCACGGGGCTGCTCAGGTGCAGATGGGGGGCATGGATCATAGCCAGATGCCCGAGGGCCAGAATTCGCAGGATGGGACTCCTGCTATGGACCACAGCAAGATGAATCATGAGGCCATGCAAGGCCAGATGGGCAGTATGGATCACTCCCAGATGAACCATGGCCAAAATCAGAGTAAAGCTGCGGCTATGGACCATAGCAAGATGGGCCACGGCGCCATGCAAGAGCAAATGAAAGGGATGGATCACAGCAACATGGATCACTCCCAAATGAACCATAGCTCCGCTGATACCCCGAGAACCACCAGTCGTACACCGATCCCCGTCCTCACGGATGCTGATCGCCAAGCGGCCTTCGCGCCTCTGCCTGGACACACAGTGCACGATAGCGGCATCAACAGCTTCTTTCTGCTCGATCAGCTTGAATATCAGGACGCTGATGAGGGCAGCACCCTGGCCTGGGATGCCTCAGGCTGGGTGGGAGGCGATATCAATCGGGTCTGGTTTCGTTCCGAGGGAGAGCGTACTAACGGCGTAACCGAGGATGCCGAGCTGCAGCTGTTGTATGGGCGCTCGGTCGGCCCCTGGTGGGACGTCGTTGCTGGCGTTCGCCAAGACTTCAAACCCGAGTCTCCACAGACCTGGGCTGCCTTTGGTGTGCAAGGCATGGCGCTTTACGCTTTTGAAGCCGAGGCCACAGCCTTCGTCGGCGAAAACGGCCAGACTGCGGCGCGTCTTGAGGGCGACTATGACATCTTGCTTACCAATCGGCTGATCCTCCAGCCAACTGCGGAAGCCAATTTCTACGGTAAGAATGATTCTGAAAGAGGAGTGGGCTCGGGCCTGGCGAATACCGAACTGGGTTTGCGCCTGCGCTACGAAATCGTTCGCGAGTTTGCGCCCTACATCGGGATTTCTTGGAGTCGCTCATACGGTAATACCGCAGACATGCTGCGCGACGAAGGAGAAGATGTTGAAGAGGCGCGCTTTGTCGCCGGCATTCGAATGTGGTTTTAGAGCCTGATATGAAAAAAACAATTACAACCCTGTTGGTAGCAGGCGCTGTCGGTAGTGCAGCAATATTAGCCGGAGCCTATTCCGGCTTGATCAACGTTGGTGCTGACGATCCTCATTACCCAGCCGTGCATGCGTTCCTTTCAATGGCGCGTGATCGCTCTATCGAAGCGCGGTCCAAGGACATTGAGATTCCCAATCTAGATGACGAGGCTCTCATTCGTGGCGGGGCCGGGAACTACAACGCCATGTGCGTTGGGTGCCATCTGGCGCCCGGTGTCGAACAAACAGAGCTGAGTCAGGCGCTGTATCCAGCCCCGCCTAACCTGGCCAAGATCGGCATTGACGCAGGCCCTGCATCCGCCTTCTGGGTCATTAAGCATGGAATCAAAGCAACAGGCATGCCGGCCTGGGGTAAGAGTATGGGCGACGAATATATCTGGGGCATGGTTGCCTTCATCAGCCAGTTGCCCAAGATCGACGCTACGCAATACCAAGCGCTCGTCGCTGCGAGTGGCGGTCACCAGCATGGTGGCGGTGAGAGCCAGACGCACAATCATGAAAGCTTGGATGGCAGCAATTCTGACCATCATGGCAATGCTGCCGCTGGAGGAGAGTCTGGACGTCGCGGTATAGCGGCTGCAGACCACCACGGCGGCTCAGCTCCAGAGGCCGATCACCATTCTTCGAGCAGTAACGGCGATGATCACCATGGTGGAAGTAACTCCAGCACGAAAGGCAGTAGCGCCAGCGACCATCATGCCGAGCCGGCGTCCAACGCTCACACTCATGCGGATGGCAAAGAGCACGTACATGACAGCTAAAAGCAACGGGCACGTTTGGTGGTCAAGCAGTAGTTGAGCTTTTACCGCGACGAGCGTCTTGCTACACCGCCGTCATCGCGGGTTAGTTCGTGTGCTGGCCGCTCAGGTCAGCGAACTCAACAAGCGCAATGACCTCGTCGGGATCGCGTGACGCTTGAAGGAAAAACGGGCCGGGGCGAGAAAGTTGCTCGATACGTTTTTTCAGTTAGCCCTCTCTAGATCATTGATCAGGAACTTCATCTCAGAGATCTCTCGGCGCTGAGCCTCAATGATTTGATCTGCCAGCTTGCGAACGCGCGGGTCTGAAATCTGAGCGCGCTCACTTGTCATGATGGCTATGGAATGGTGAGGAATCATGGCCTTCATATAGTCCGTATCGTCGACAGTTGCCTGGCTACGAACAAGCCACAGGGCAATAGCAAAGGAAGCTGCTCCGCCGGCGAATATCGCTATGTTCATGGGCTTTTTCTTGTACATATTGAGCATGAAGGCGAGCATGACTATCGCCATGACAGCTCCCATTACTAACGCCATCCAAGCACGGGTCTCACTCCATAGAACATGCTCAAAAGCGTAAGTATTCAAATACATAACGCCGTACATGATGACGGTTGATGTGGCCACCATCGCAGCGAAACGCCAATAAGACATTTTCATATCAACTCCTCTTGGTGATGTGCTGCCACAGTATTGCATTGACTAAAGTCTGCGTATTTTTCGATCATGCCGGGCAGTTGCGTTACTAATACTGTGAGAGCTCAGATTTGATAATCAGCCCTCGGTGTTACCTAAGAACGGACAAGCCGGGAGGCTGTGAGGTTTCGATTTTTTTAAAAAGCTTACAAAAATGTAATCTGCACCAAGTTTACTCGCTCTCGGGTTTGCGCAGCGCTGCTCCAAGTCGAAGTGACCATGCGCCAGTCTGGCTGCGTGACGCGCTTCCGTGATTTGGTGAGGAACACGGCGCGCCTGGTGACGCTGTACGACCTGTCGAACTGTGGATGTCTCCTCGATATTCGCTGTCGAATATAGAAGAGGTAAGCCTTTAAGGGGTAAGGGGCGACATCGAGATCCTTGCGGTAACCAGTAATTGCGATTTGTGGAAGATCAGGTCGTTCAGACCTGTTTCCAGTTTCCAAAGCGCAGGAGCTGAACGTTTGTTGGCTGTCACTGAGGTTACGCCAATGTAATTTTAGGGACAGCATCCCGTAAGTATTCACCCGCCACACTCAAATCAGGCCCCAACACTGAGGAAAGCACAATGAAAAGCATGCAAAAGCTCGTTATCGCCCTTGTTCTAACCGCTACATCTCCTTTTCTCATCGCTGCAAATAAAGGCGATCAACCCATGAGACACGACCATACTGTTGGCGATGGTCATGAAGTGATGGTCAATCTGCTAAAAACCGGGCAAGTGCTAAGCGTGACCCCAATGGGTAATTCACCAGTGTCCGGAAGTGATGTAAGAACGTATGAGATTAAAATTAAAACCCCTGACGGAGTCGTCCATTCGGTCGAATTTCTCGGTGCCCCAGTAGGCGTTAAAAACGGCTGATACCACTTTAACGGACACCTCCGCGATATTAATACGATTATGGTTGTTGCAGGTATCAGCACTTACCCTGCAACAATCATCGATGCTTAGGCTTCCCTTTGCTAAGGGATCCCTAGACGTGCAGTTTATACTTGGGATGTTTGAGACAGAAAGCGAGCAATAGTTTTTTAAACGCAAATCGGGGAAGAGGGATAAATGATGAACCAAATTAGTAAAGCACTGGTGACGATTTCGCTAATTTCGGCAGCTTTCGCAGCCGTCGCCGGCACGGAACAAGAAAGTGCTATGCGGCACGATCACACTGTTGGGGATGGTCACCAAGTAATGCTGGATCTGCTGAAGCGCGGCGAGGTGGTGAGTGTGGCCCCTATGAATAAAGAGCGTTCGGATGATAAAGCTATAAATAACACACTTAAGGGAAATGTTAGGCCATATGAAATAAAAATTCGTACTCCAGACGGGCGACTTCACGCGGTAGAGTTCCGCGGAATGCCAGCCAAAATAAACAACCGCTCACATGGTAATAAATGACAAGAAAGTTATTTCTGAGTAGCTGCCACAGGGGTAAGCCGGATCATAACGTCTCCTTACACGGGAGGAGGATCCTGACAGCGTGTCATGCAACAATGGGCTGAGTCGGCCTTCTCGGCTCAGCTCAAAGCAACATGAGCGAGTGATTTAATTTTTCCACAGCACATACAATTTTTACATTCAGTTGGCGTCTACTTCACCAGTTGAGCGAATGTCTGTGGGGGACCCAGTGGTGCTGCTACGAAATCACTACAGTCGCTGTGGAAAACCACCAGTCCGCTCTGATATGCCGCCGATCGCGATCGCGTTCTCTGCCGCGAATATGAGGCCCTGACCAAAAGTGTGACGATACGCAGCGTTTTGAAGCTCCATTGCCATTCTGAATGCCGCCCCTTATGGCCGCGCCGCTATCGCCTCCTACATAGGCTATTACCAAGTTGAGTCTGTCATTGTCGAGCAGTATGTGGTCTTCCTCGTGATGTCTTCCAAAAGGCACCGATAATTGCCGCGGGTAGCTTGCAAACGCGGACGTCACGCAAAGCGATGCATGTGATCGACGAGACCCATCTTTTGGTCTGAGATCGCAGCGGTCAGTATCCCAGCTTTGAGCCGGGAAAGTCTGATGCGGCGCATATCGAGAATACGCCCCTGGTCGATGCCGATGCTGTTCTCTGCTCCGGCAGTGCCAGTTCTATGCCCCTTCATCAAGAGCCGAGGGGCGCCTGTCACCCGTCGGCCCGTCCTAGCCAGAAGCGCTGCGTGGATGGGCCTCTCAAATTTAAAACTTGAGCGCCTGCGACCCCCAGCTCAACGGCTGAATGATTTTCATATGGTGTGGCCGCTAGGTAACTGAGCCAATTAATCGGGATGGCTATGCTTGCTCGAATGCTACCGGCCCCACTTAATCCTTGGGTAATTTGATTCATAACACCAGTGTAATTACCGTGTCATATGAGTAACAGCTTGCCGCTCTTATAATTTCATCACACACGTTAAGTTAGGAGCTGGTTATGAAAGCTTTCAAGATTACGGCAGCAGTGTTTTTTATGAGCGTGAGCTCATTATCCTTGGCAGAGGGTAGCTCAGATCGCGAGTATGGCGAAATGATACGCGCGAACGAAAATACTATGCGGGAGTACGCTACTTCTGTCGGAAAGAAGCCTCCCGAAGTTGTCCATTATCGTTATGGGATGAAGTTGGACATCGCCAAGGTAATTCGTACCACGCGAACCGATATGACCTGCAACGATGTGATGCCGGCCCAAATTACCTATGAGGACTCTAAGGGTGATTTGGCGATTGTTGAGTATCGGGTCGCCGGAACGAACTGTCGGAGATAAGACACCACCTATCGACCCATCGAAGCCTGCATAAACGTAAGAGTCCGAGGCGGTAGTCGCAGCCCGAGACATGCTCCTGGTGCGGCGGTGGTCATAAGCATTTCAGCAATACAATCGTTACTAGCCTTGCCGTTTTTATGGCGAATCGGTGCGGGTACTGGCATGGGGCCGTCTGGGGAAACTGCCCAGCTGAGCGATGTGCTTAGTAGTACATACATAGCCGCGAGGGGTGTCTACGACTCGCGGCTTTTATTTTCCATATGGAGCGTGTAGCTGAGAAATGTTCGGACAAATACTATCAAACCAAGTACTGCAACGTTTCGTAGCGAGGGCTCAATTACAACCGTTCGTATGACATCGGCAGCAACGAGGAATTCTAGTCCTAGCACAATCGCGCCGCCAATATCTTGCCGTAATGACCGGGAGCGATCCGTCAATGCGGCCCCTTTGTAATTGAAAAAAAAGCGATAGAGCGCTATGAAACTTCCGAAAGTTATAGCGAGCACCCCTGCAATCTCGAACCCGATCACCGCGATCTCAATCGCTGCATGAGGTGCCTCAAGGTTCATAGAAACACCCGTCAATGGTGGTCATAGATGCCTATTCCCCGAATATCGTTCCATGAGGTGGTCTGGTGGCAGAGATAGCACTGCTCAGGTTCCGCATTCCTGACACCCGCTATCGGCTTGGACATCATTCCGAAGTGCTCCTTGTAGTGGCTGAGCGGCGCGAGGTGGCACTGGCCGCACTCGGTGGAACTCGGCGGTGGATGCCGGTACTCGGCAATCGACCATGTGGTCGTGCCGTGGCATGTCGCGCAGTCGTTTCCGAAGACCTGGACGTGCGGGTCGGTGGTCTTGTGGCAGCTCGCACAGTCCAGCAGCGTCTCCTTGTAAGTCATGCCGTTGGCAAGCGAGAGGTTGCCCGGCAGCGCCTCGGGCCGTGTGCCTTGAGGTGCGCGAGCAGCACCGCCCCCTCATGACCCTCCGGGGCCCGATCGAGCCATCGCACGATGATGTCGGTCAAAGCCGCATGGTCCATACCACGCAGGCTGCGGCCGGCGTCGTGTTCCTTGTGGCAGGCCACGCAGTTGTTCGAGCCGGCGATGTCGGCATGGAATGCCGTCGGTTGTCGCTGGACCAGGACGGTCTCGTTTGCATGGCAGGCCACGCAAGTCGCGTCCTCCACGCCCTTCACCGGCGTGTGGCACGCCGCACAGTCCTCTTTGAGAAACGCATGTGCGCTGGACAGGGGGCCCGGAGAGGCCATGTTCTGCCACGTCGCGGCGCGCTGCATTTGCGGAAGGTATGTCCACAGTGCGACTGCCGACACCGGCGCCAGGACCGCGAGCAGCGCGGCGAGGATCTTTCCCTTTCGACTCATCTGAACCACCGCAACCCGAAGTAGATGCCAGCCCAGATATGCAACGCCAGCAGAAGATAGAAGATGATCGAGAACGCGATGTGTGCCGACAGCCAGGCGTTGAACAGCCTGCGCACCCGCTCCTGGAACTGGATCGAGTACTGCAGATCGGCGGCGGCGGATGCCAGTGGCAGCAGTTCGGCGCTGGCCTTGGGCGTACCGGCAACGCCCGCTGTTGGTCCTTGCGCGTAGGCCCAGTACTGCCCATCCAGAAGGCGCCACAGCCCGTCGATCTGCGCCTTCTTCTCGCGGATGTTCTCCGCGACGTAGCGCAGGTAATGCTGGCCGATGAACCCAGTGAGCACGCTCAGCAGCATCGATGCCGTCAGCGCGACGCCGAGCGCACTCTGGAACTTGTGCCCGCTATGGAGGATGGCCAACAGCGCGCCTACCAAGCCGAAATAGACGTGCGCCTGCAGCAATGCGCCGAAGCCATGCTTCCTGGTGAATGCGCGGCGCAGCGTAGCGCTGCGCTTGATTACGGTGTAGGTGAGCGGGACGAGCATGAACGCCGCGCCTACGACGCCGAACACGCCACCCAGGAGGCTTCCGGCGAAGAAGGAAGAGCGGTGCACCAGGAAACCCAGCCACAGGACCACCAGCATCGAGAAGATGATCGTCGCGATGATGCGATCCTGGTTGCGCATCTACGCATCCACCGAGATATCGGCCGACGCTTTCGCCTGGCAGGCCAGGATCACGCCCGAGGAACGATCGAGTGGCGTCAGACCGTCGTCCACGTCCATGGTGACCTCGCCCGACAGCAGCTTGATCTTGCAGAGGCCGCAGTAACCCTGCCGGCAGGCATATTCGATCGGAACGCCGACCTCTTCGGCGGCCTCGAGAACGGTCTGGCCGGCCGCCAGCGACGCCTTTTTTCCGGACCGCTCGAAGCTGCAGGTGACGGCCGTCGCCGTGTCGCCCGCCGACACCTCCAGGCCGGGAGGCACTGTCCTGGAGGGGCTCAGGAACAGCTCGGAATGAACCGACGCCAGGTCGATGCCCAGCTTGCCCAGTTCGTTGCGGACCGCGTCCATCATCACCGACGGACCGCACAAGTGGATGCGGCGCGAACGGATCTGCGGAATCAGCCCCAGCAGTTCGGCGGTGATGAACCCACGCGGGCCGGTCCATGCCGCCGATGACTCGTCGCTCAGCACGATGGACACATGCAGGTTCGGATGCCGGCGGGCGAGTTGGTTCAGCTCGTCGCGGAAGATCACGCTTTCCAGGTCCTTGCAGGCGTAGACGAGGTCGATCCGGCCGTTCCAGCTCTGGTCGGTCAGGTAGCGGATGGAACTCATCAGCGGCGTGATGCCGACGCCGCCGCCCAGGAACACGACACTGTCGGACTCGACGCCGCGGAAGGTGAAGCGGCCGTAGGGGCCGGACGCATCGAGGAGATCGCCTTCCTTCACCTGCTCGTGCAGGTAACCCGAGACGATGCCGCCGCTTTCGTGCTTGACCGTCAGGTCGCACCAGCCGTGGCAGCATGGCGATGAAGCGATCGAATACGAGCGCTTGACCTGGTTCCCGCCTGAATGCACCGAAAGCGTGAGGAACTGGCCGGGCTCGAACTCGAACGGCAGCGCACCCACGCCCTCCACTGGCGCCAGCCGAAACGTCTTGACCTTGGGCGTCTCCTGGAAGACGCGTGCGACCCGCAGCTTGCCCACCCAGCCGCCCATGGTGGACACGGGTGCGCGTGCCTGCGGCTCGCCCTCGGCCGGCACGCCCGGAGACACGGACGCCGCGGGGGCCGGCGCCCCGGTGCGCAACGTGGCGAGGACCGCATTCGTGCGTCGGGTTCGCGCCACGTACATCCAGGCGGCCAGCAGCGCAAAGGCCAGCAGCAACGCCATCGTGAAGTAGTGGAAGCCCGACAGGCCGAAGACGCCGTGCGCCGGGGCCGTGGTCAGGGGATCGGTCAGGTTCATCTCGCGCCGGAACCACGCCAGCGCGATCCCCCGCGGCGCTTGTCCTTCGGCCAGTGCGCGGTAGGCCGACAGGCCGCTGTCGAATTCGCCCCAGGCTACGCGCATGCGATCAGATACTTCCTGCAGGCCGTCGTAGTCGTTGCGCTGGACCGCGTGCGACGCCTCCGACGACAGGGACGCCAGTAGTTGGATCCCTTCGTGCATCCGGTGGTGGGCGAGTTGCTCAACGCTCGCGCGCCGCTCCGGCGGTAGATCCGGCAGCGCCATCAGCTGCGGATACAGCAGCTTGTTGAGGCGCCGATCCCGACCGCACTCGTCTCCGCGGCAGCCGCGCATCATGTCCTCCATCATGCCGGCCATGGAACCGCCCATCGATTCATCACTCGAAGCCGGCATGCTGGCAGTCGCGTCCGGGTGATGCGCGGCGTGTTCGTCATCGCCGGACGATGCATCAGCCGGCGGTGTGGCGTTCATCGAACTGCTGCTTTGCACCGGCGTGTCATCGGCTGGCGCCGGCTGCGGTACCGCCATGCTTCCGGCCTTGTGATGCGCGGCGTGATCGTCGTCGCCCATCGGCACGCCAGCCGCCGGCGTGGTGCCCATCGGCACACCACCCATCGAGCCGCCGCCCTGGGCAGATGCCGTGCCGGCAGCGACCAGCTGCGCAGCCGTGGTGTAGCCGACCTTGCCTTGCAAATAAGCTGCGTGTAGATCAGCAGCCGACTGAGCGCCAGCAGTTCCGGGAGCTAGCAGCATCGCCAGCGTGGCTGCAGCGGCGACTCGCTTCCACCGTACGAAGTCTTCCGTTAGCACCGCGCCGGCCTCCGCTACATGTGGCCCATCTTCTTCTTAGCCATACCGCCACCCATGCTCGAATCCATCTTCTGCATGGTGGCGTCAACCCTCTGCATCTGCATCTCGCAGTGCTTCATGTCCTCATTCATCTGCTGCATGTGCTGCATCGTGGCAGACATGTCCATGCCCTGATGCGCAGAGGCGTCGCCAGTCTTCATCGCCATGGCCTGTTGATGCATCTGCATGCTGCCTTCCTGCATCTGTCGGCCCATGGCCTCCATGGCTTGCCCCTTTTGGCGCATCATGGCTGCCATCTCCTCCATGTGCGTGGCCATGGCATCGGGCGTTGCAAGCGTATTCTGAGGAGCAGAGGACTTCGGATCGGTAGCGTGCGCCGATGGCGTGCTGGTGGGCTGCTGTCCAATTGGGCTAGGCATGGCGTTCTTGTTGTGCATGTCGTCATCAGCGAGCGTCGTCCCAGCGAGGAGTATTCCCACGAAGCAAATTGGAGCGAGGGGTGTGCGTCGGTGCGGTCTCATGACAACCTCCTAATGGTTGTTTTTCTGACTTTGGCTGTGGGCGTAGGAAAAACTACCTTACAGATCAGACTATTACTAATAGCCTACGGAGAAGAAGCTGTCGTAAACCTTACTTGTGCATTACATTTTCACGTTTGTTGGTGAAATAGTTGTATTGATTTTGAAGAGGAGGTAGCAGGTTATTTGTGGTTTGCGGCGGCGGAGATAGCAGGTGTTTTGCGAGTAGTACGCTGAAAATATGTTAGTTTAGGTAACTGACATAAATGTAAAGTTTAGGTTATATGAACGACAGGTCTGATCTGCAATAAAGCCAAACAATAGCTCGCTCATAAACGGGTCCAAGCTTTCCCTTGTGCCGAAATTTGCGTGCTTCGGAGTTAAACATGATGAATGACTTGATCAAATATCGCGCCTGGTCGGCACACCCGTTTCCGCTCTCCGCTCATGACTGGCGTGGTGCGCAAGCCGAAGTCCTCGAATATTCTAGTTGTCGTTGCTGCAATCAACGGGACCGGCACTGCAGTAAGGAGATTCTATGAACTGGATCGTTCAGCCGCTGCCCGTCCGCAGTTGGGGGCTGCTAGCACCCGTCATCCTAGGCCTTGCTCTGAGCAGCGGCGCGCAGGCTTCGCCAGGGTCAGCCGAGCTTGGCGCCACGTTGCCTCCGCTGCTAGACCTGCTTGAACGGCAGAGCCCAGAGCTCCGGGCTGTCGGGCATGAGAGGCAGGCCGCCTGGGAGCGTCCCGATGTAGCCGGTGCGCTCCCGGACCCGATGCTCACTTTTGAGGAAATGGGCATCGCCCGCGACGACCCGAGCCTATCGCCCAGCGGCGTTGGCAGCACACGTTACGCGTTCCGTCAGACTTTTCCTATTGGCGGCAAGCGGGGGCTTGCTCGCGAGATCGCAGAGGCGGGCGCCGAGCAGGCAGCGGCCCGCGAGCGCCTGAGCCGAGTCGAGCTCAGGAGTCTCGTCAAGCTTGCCTTCAACGAATACCAGTATGCCCACGCAGCCATCCAGGTCACCGAGGAGCTGCGGGCGCTGGTGGATGAGCTTGAGAGTATTGCCCAAGCTCGCTACAGAGTGGGGCTTGCGCCGCAACAGGACGTGATCAAGGCTCAGACCGAGCACACCAGTCTGCAGAGCGAGCTGCTGACGCTGGAACGCGACCGACGGGGCACGGCGGCGCGGTTGAACGGCATCTTGGCGCGCCCTGCGAACTCGCCGCTGGCGGAGCCCGCCGGTTGGCCTGCTCTGCCTGCATCAGTGCCGACCTTGGCTGAGCTGCAGGCTCGTATCTTCGGTGGCAATCCTCAACTGGCTGAGCTCAATGCACGAATTCAAGAGGCCCAGCGTGCTGAGGCGCTTGCCAGCCGAAACTGGATTCCGGATATCACCGTCGGCACTGCCGTCGTCCAGATGGGTAACCGGGCCGAAGAGTTCGAGTTGATGCTGGAGATGAATATCCCGCTGTGGGGCAAACGCCGCAGCGCAGAGCAGCGCGAGGCCGTTTCCTTGCGCTACGCCGCCGAGGCTCGTCGCGAGGCGGTCAACAGCCGTCTCGCGGGCAGCGTAGGTGAAGCGTGGTCGGCGTTGGAGACAGCCTTTCGACAGCACGAACTGATTGACAGAACGCTCCTGCCGCAGGCGGAGCTCACCTATCAATCGGCGCTCGCCAGCTATCAGACCGGCAACGTCGATTTCGCGACCTTGCTTGATGCCCAGCGACAGATTCGCCAGCTGAGGCTGTCGCTGCTCTCGCTGGCGCTGGAGCAACGAGTCCAAGTGGTGGAATTGGAACGTCTTGTCGGAGCAGAACTATGAATCGCATCATGATTTTCGGCGCAGGTGCGCTCGCCCTTGCGACGGCTATCGCCGGCTTCGGTGGTGGCTACATGGTGGCGCAAAGGACAGGCTCCTCGGAGGTAGCTGGAAGCACCGCCCCACAAGAGCGCAAGGTTCTGTACTACCGCAACCCCATGGGGCTGCCCGACACGTCGCCAGTGCCCAAGAAGGATCCGATGGGGATGGACTACATCCCGGTCTACGCCGACAAGGGGCCTGCTGCCGCGCAGGGCGAGCGCAAGATCCTGTACTACCGCAATCCCATGGGACTGCCGGACACCTCCCCGGTGCCGAAGAAGGACTCCATGGGTATGGAGTACATCCCCGTTTATGAGGGTGATGAATCGGGAAACACCGTTGTAATCAGCCCTGAGAAGGTGCAGTTGCTGGGTGTACTGTCTTCGCCAGTTGAGCGCCGCGTGCTCACCCGTACAGTGCGTGCAGTCGGTACGGTGCAGGTCGACGAGCGCGGCCAATACACCTTGGCGCCCAAGTTTGAGGGTTGGATCGAAAAGCTCTACGTCAACACGACCGGTGAGCCGGTTCGCAAAGGCCAGCCACTTATGGAGGTCTACAGCCCCGAGCTGGTGTCGGCGCAGCAGGAGTTCCTGATCGCCAATGCCGGGCAGCAAAGTCTTGCCGGCGGCAGCGCGGCCGCGCAAAAGGGGCTCGCCTCCCTCTCCTATTCTGCCCTTGAGCGGCTACGCAATTGGGATATCGGGGAAGCACAGCTTGAACGGTTGCGTCGTACTGGCAAGGTAACTCGCACTTTGACGATCGCCGCGCCCGTGGATGGCGTGGTATTGGATAAGCCATCGGTTGAAGGTATGCGCTTTCAGCCAGGGGATGCCCTCTACCGAATCGCGGATCTCGATACCGTCTGGCTTATCGCTGAGGTTTTCGAGCAGGATCTGGCGTTAGTTCAGCTTGGGCAGAAGGCGCAGCTTACGGTAAGCGCCTATCCCGACCGGCGCTTTAGGGGCGAGGTAACCTTCGTTTATCCCGATCTGTCGCCGGAGACTCGCACCGCCAGGGTTCGCATCGAGCTAACCAATCCCGACGGCCTGCTTAAGCCGGCTATGTTCGGCACCGCTCAGCTCGCAGCAGGTGAGCAGGCGCCGGTGCTCGCAGTGCCTGACTCGGCGGTAATCGACAGCGGTACTCGCCGGATTGCGCTGGTTGCCCTGGGCGAAGGTCGCTTTGAGCCGCGCGAACTGCGCACAGGCAGGCGTGCCGACGGCTACCTTGAGGTGTTGGAAGGGCTGGGGGAGGGCGAGTCAGTAGTCACGCGCGCCAACTTCCTGATAGACGCCGAGAGCAACCTAAAGGCAGCGCTAAGCGGCATGAGTGGGAAGTCGGCTTCGACTGCAGAAGTGGATCCCCATGCCCATGGAGCCGCCGTCGGGCCTGACGGTCCCGCCGCGCCAGGCAATGCCGATGCACTTCATCGTCATGCTGGACACGACGATCACAGTGATAGCGGCAGTTACGAGAGCAACGAGCTTCATAAGCCGGCGGGTGAGGTGGATGCGGGCCACGGTAGCGACGCTGAGTCTGGGAGTCACCCAGATCATGTGATGCCGGACGGCGGCCATTCCCATGGAGGGCATTAAGCATGCTTGCCAAAATCATTGAATGGTCGGTGCGCAACGTCTTCCTTGTGTTGCTCGCCACGCTGATTATCATCGGCGCCGGCATCTACGCGGTAATGAAAACCCCACTGGACGCACTGCCGGACCTATCCGACGTGCAGGTGATTGTGTACACCGAATATCCTGGGCAGGCCCCGCAGGTGGTAGAGGATCAGGTCACCTATCCGCTTACCACGGCGCTGCTATCGGTGCCCAACTCCAAGGTGGTGCGAGGCTTCTCGTTTTTCGGTGCCTCCTTCGTCTATGTCATCTTCGAGGACGGTACCGACATCTATTGGGCCCGCTCGCGGGTGCTGGAGTACCTCAACTTCGCTTCGAAGAACCTGCCAGCGGGGGTGACACCCGCGTTAGGGCCAGATGCCACAGGTGTGGGCTGGGTCTACCAATACGCCTTGACCAGCACACGTCATACCCTTGCTGAGCTACGCACCCTGCAAGACTGGTTCGTGCGCTATCAGCTCACCAAGGCCGAAGGCATATCCGAGATTGCGAGCATCGGAGGCTTTGTCCAGCAGTACCAGGTCACCGTTGACCCGCAGAAGCTTCAGGCCTATGACATCCCGTTGAGCCGGATATCTGAAGTCATCCGTACCAGCAATGCCGACGTCGGTGGCCGCATCGTAGAGATGAGCGAGACCGAGTACATGGTGCGCGGTCGTGGCTACCTGCGCGGTGCAGAGGACATCGAGAAACTGGTGCTGAAAGCTTCACGCGGAATTCCGGTTCTGCTGCGTGATGTAGCTCGCGTCGAACTCGGCCCGGACGAGCGTCGCGGCGTCGTTGAGCTCGATGGAGAGGGTGAGGTGGTCGGCGGCATCGCCGTTGCCCGCTACGGTGAGAATGCTATGTCCGTGATCGACAATCTTGAGGCCAAAATAGAGGAGATCCGTCCCGGCCTGCCGGAAGGAGTGAATATCGAGACGGTGTACGACCGCTCGGATCTTATCCAGCGCGCTGTCGACAATCTCAAGTTCACGCTTCTTGAAGAGTCGATCATCGTTGCGCTGGTGTGCGTTGTGTTTCTTCTGCACGTGCGCAGTGCGCTGGTGGCCATCCTCATGCTGCCGATTGGCATCCTAATGTCCTTCATCGCCATGCGCTGGCTAGGGCTCAACTCCAACATCATGAGTTTGGGCGGCATCGCGATCGCCATCGGTGCGATGGTGGACGCAGCTATTGTGATGATCGAGAACGCCCACAAGCACCTGGAGCGAGCGCCGCCGGAGAAGCCGCGTGTACATATTATAATCGAGGCCTGTCGGGAGGTAGGCCCTGCGCTGTTCTTCTCGCTGCTGATCATCACAGTCTCCTTCCTACCGGTGTTCACGCTGGAGTCGCAGGAGGGGAGGATGTTCTCGCCGCTGGCGCTCACCAT
>NZ_KK020678.1:319794-321029 GCF_000307775.2 Stutzerimonas stutzeri KOS6
GTAGTGGTCTACTGATTCCGGACACCCATTTAGGGCGAGAATGCTCGCCATAGAGAGGTGTCTGATGACCAAGCAACGTCGTTCCTTTACGCCCGAGTTCAAACGAGAGGCCGCCTGCCTGGTGCTCGATCAGGGCTACAGCCATATCGAAGCAGCTCGTTCACTGGGAGTGGTTGAGTCGGCCCTGCGCCGATGGGTAAAACAGCTTCAAGAGGAGCGCGTGGGCGTTACCCCGAAAAGCAAAGCACTGACGCCCGAACAGCAGAAAATCCAGGAGCTGGAAGCCAGGATCGACCGACTGGAACGGGAGAAAGCGATCCTAAAAAAGGCTACCGCTCTCTTGATGTCGGACGAGTTCAATCGTACGCGCTGATAGACCAGTTAAGTGAGCGGGAGTCGGTGGAAGTGGTCTGTTCAGCCTTCGGCGTGGTGCGGTCTTGCTACTACGCCCATCGGCTTCGACGCTGCCGTGTTGATGCATGCCGCGTTGCACTGCGCAGTCAGGTTAACCAGCTGTTCAACCAGAGTCGAGGCTCGGCTGGCAGTCGCAGCATTCTGGGTATGCTGCGTGAGGATGGCGTCAGCATTGGCCGTTTTCGTGTGCGTCGGTTGATGCGTGAGTTGGGCTTGGTCAGCAAGCAGCCAGGCTCGCACGCATACAAGCAGGCTACGGTTGAGCGACCAGATATCCCGAACCGGCTGAACCGCGAGTTCACCACTGAGCGCCCCAATCAGGTGTGGTGCGGCGACATCACCTACATCTGGGCACAAGGTCGCTGGCATTACTTAGCGGCGGTTTTGGATCTGCATACAAGACGAGTAGTCGGCTGGGCGATTTCTGCCAAGCCGGATGCTGAGTTGGTGATCAAGGCGCTGGACATGGCCTACGAACAGCGTGGCAAACCGCAGCAGGTACTGTTTCATTCCGATCAGGGCAGCCAATACGCTAGCCGCCTGTTTCGGCAACGGTTGTGGCGATATCGGATGGAACAGAGCATGAGCCGCCGGGGCAACTGCTGGGATAACTCGCCGATGGAGCGATTGTTCCGCAGTTTGAAATCGGAGTGGATTCCACAGACCGGTTACCTGACAGCTCAGGAGGCCCAATGGGACATCAGTCATTACCTGATGCACCGCTACAACTGGATCAGGCCGCATCAATTCAACGATGGGCTACCGCCTGCGGTGGCCGAAGAAAAACTTAACCCACTGTCCGGGATGGGTTGACCACTACA
>NZ_KK020678.1:321636-325767 GCF_000307775.2 Stutzerimonas stutzeri KOS6
GTTCAAATGGAATGAAGGTCAAGGTAACGTGCAGTTTGGGCTGTAGTCCGGAGCTGCAGTGACCATTGCCCCGGTGCCGGGGTTAGCCGAGGCCGCCCAGTGAGGCGGGGTGGGAAGAATTTTGCTGTAGCTTTTATTACTAAAGGCAGTTTTTTTTAGCAAGAAATAGTCCGACTTTGTTATTGGGAGAGTATTGCTTTGAGTGAGGGGGCTAGGGATATTTCCAGGTTAAGTGTTCTCAAACACCCATGTCCTGAATTCCGGGGTATGAGCAGCTCAAGTCCCACCCGTATTGCAATGCGTCGGATTTTTTGCAGAATACCATTAAATTCATGAAGTTGAAGGTTGGCATACTTCAAATTCGGGCATCAAGAGGGCTCTGGCATGGATGAAATTGATAGTCTGACCCGAGACAAAATTCGGGAATGGCAGATTCGTCGTTTGGATATCAAGGAGCAGATGCATTTGAATCCCTCGAAAACTCTGGAGCTTTCGAGGGTGCTGGATCTCATGGACGAAGAACATGCCGAACTACTTAGTGGGTCGAAGAACAGTCAGGTTGAAGGTGCAAATCAGCGAGAAGAAATTTATTTTCGAGCAGCAGCGGCCGCATCTTTATCGCCCTCTACCTCAGAAAAGTTTGATCTGCAGCTGCGTCTAGCTGCAAAAAGTGCTGCCGATCTGGGCAGGCTCCTTGAAATGGCAGTCTGCGAATTGCAGTATTGCATCGAGATGAAGGGCACAGAGCTAGCGAGTGATCATAATAACTATCTAGGAGGGATGTCAGGAACTTTGGGTAGCTATGAGTTCGTGCTTGATGTCAAGGGTAAGGGTAGTAATGAGTGACTCACATGAGAGGTGGAAGGAAGTCGAAAGTCTGGCTGAGCATGTAATGGATCTGCTCGATAAATATGAGGTCAAGTGGCGCAGGTATGGGCTCATATATGTAGATCACCAGCCAGTAAATATTACGACCGTCAATATTCTCCTTGTTGAACTGAGTAAACGTCTTGGTGTGCCAAGGTCACTGATTCGCTCTAGGTTGATCGATTTGGGGTGGCTCAACGATACCCGCTATGGCTCTGCCCGAGACGATTTTCTACGTGTAGCAGTCAATCTATGCCCTCCTGCAACAGAAATTTCAGAGGTCGATTGGTTCGAAATAGACGACGAATCGGGAGTAACTGATGATGAATATGAAAAGGATTGATCAAATGATGAGCCCTTTCTTAACTGTGAGATAGTATGCATCCTGAGCACTTTGATTTATCCAGCCCCCTTTTCTTGCCTGTTGCAAGTGAAACTTGCGCAAGTTTATTAGGCTCTAAAGATGCAAGCGGGCTAGCTACTTTGTCGGATGCTGAATTGGCCGCGATTTTGGTTGTTCAGCACTTGTCGGTTGCAGAGAAAAAAGAGCTGACGCCGAGTTCGATTGAAAGGAACTTGAGCAAGCTTATCGCTTGGGCGGTTGGTACTCAGCATTCAGATGCTAGAGGGCTGCTTTCAGAGGCGCAGCGGCTGTTTGATCCAAGAAGGTTACGCTCCGGTGGTCAGGTTGCCAAGAGTTTAAACTTACGCTTTCTAAGCTCTGATGAGGTCGCAGCGCGGGATTATTTGCTACCCAATGGAAGATGGGATTTCGAATTTAGGGGGCGTCACTATAAACGTATCAATCCATTCAGTGAACAGATGATTACGCCACGGCATCGCGAGCGTTGGTTAAGCCCTGCGCAGGATAAGTTGGTAAGGACTTTCCGTGCCAATCTGGATGAGGACCTCCATGTTCAAGGTTACGCAGGTATCGGTAAGAGCCACCTATTAGGCACCTTGATGGAGTGCTTGCGTCCAGGCGGGGCGTTATTGTTGGCGCACACATCCGGAAAGTTGGAGGCCCTTCGTAAGCGTATTGGAGACGTTCACGGCAGTAAAGCCGGATTGACCTTCATCGAATTCGCACAGCTCTTGCTGAATGATCCCAAGCCCAAGCCCGTGAACGAACTTCCTAAGTTTCTTAGTAAGCGGGCATTGTCACAAGAACTGAACATCATTGGCGTCCGTGACTATGACACACAATCGACGCTAAACATTTGCCTTAAAGTGCTCAAGAACTATTGTCGGTCTAGAGACTATACCCTGTCGGCAAAGCACTTGCCTTATTTTAACCAGCCTTTGTCTAGCATGGACGCTAGGGTGGTTCTTGAGTATTCGAGCCAGCTATGGGGCTACCTTGAGTCAAACCCTGCCTGGTACGGTCTGGTTGAACTCGACGCATTGTTAATGATAAAGCGTGCAAGCTTATCAGGCTGTGTGGTTCCGGCTCGGTACTCGCACGTACTCATTGACGAAAGTCAGGACCTTCCTGCTTCCCTTATGCAGATCATTGAGCGAGGTCGCCAGGTATTGATAACGCTCGGGGATGAATATCAACAAGCTGGGGGCGCTTTTGTAAGCAGAGGGCGCGGGGTCCGGCGAAGTGAGATCGCCTACTCTGTTCGATCTGGCCGTAACGTCGAAAGTTTGGTGAATCCTCTAATCTACCGTCACTCTAGTAAGGGCAAAATTCCCTTTGAGGGTGCTAGCAATACTGATATCGCTGTTAAGTATTATCCTCAAGGATTTTTGCCGCCTGAGGGTTGTGTGGTATTGGCTGCATCCCGCTGGGACATGATGAAGTGGATTATCCAGATGGATGCTGCAGGGCGCGCGTTAATCCCCAGTACTGAAGCGCAGAAAGACCTCAAAAGGTTCATGGCCACTGCCATCGCATTGTTCAAGCCAGATTTCTACAGTGTTGAGCAGATACCGGATGGACCGCATTTGGACTTTAGTGAGTTTTCAAGCTGGCAGCAGGTTTGTGATGCCAACCGGTACGATGAGTCATTTTTATGGGTGGAGGCAGAGCTAGAGAAAGGCTTCAATGTTGCCGATATGAATCAGCTGAAAGGGATGCTTGGTCAATCCGGCAATAGTTGTATGGTTATGATGGCTGAACAGGCTGGAGGGATGGAGTTCGACGTAGTTTTGTTGACGCCGCAGCTACTCACTGTCAATAAGTTCAGGGATGTGAATGAGTTCGACCAACGAATCTGTGCTGTGTACATTGCGATATCTCGCGCCAAGTTTAAACTGTACGTTCCTTATGATGTGGCTGAATGGATCGCTCATCACGACTCCCAAAAATTCCGGGAGTTTAGCGGTTACTGACTTCATATTAAATCTCGGCCGGATATTTAGAGGAGAAATCCGCATTGCATTTCTTCTCAGTAACCGTCAGGTCCTAGAAGGCTCCCATGTCTGTCGCACAAGCCACCTCAAACCGAGTCAAGCGAATGAAGAAGGGCACGCTTTTCGTACGCAAGGCCTTCGCTGAAGTAGGTTCGCGTGCAGCGGTCGATGAAGCGCTTTTCAGGCTGGTGCAGTCAGGTTGTCTGAAGCGTGTAGCCCGCGGTGTCTATGTACCCGGCCGTTCGTTGGATGTACCGGAAATGAATCCGCATCGTCGCGTTTATGCTGCAGTTTGCTGCGGCCGGTATGTGCAGTATACAGCACAGATTTTTTCGTCGAATTCATCCAAATCATACCGCGCTCGGCAAGGTAGCCATTACGCAGCGAGAGGCTTGAGCGCTGCTGGTCGATCACAGCATTAGGGAAACTCTGAAGAAGACTTCCCAAGTCTGGTGAAGTACGCCGGTCCCGTTGCCTGAGTTTTTCGGTGAAGCAGATGACTTTTGCTGACGCCGAGTACGCCGGCAAGCGCAAGCAGACCCGCAAGGAGTTGTTCCTGATCGAGATGGGTCAGGTGGTGCCGAGAAGCGCTCCGAACATACTGACCGAGATGTGATCTGGCAGGCCGCGGCACGCGCAGTACGTACAAGAATGCGGGCAGGAACAGCCCGCTCTACAAAGCCAAGCGTAAGATCGAAACGCCATGGCGCAGGTGCGGGCCAAGGTCGAACATCTATTTCGGGTGATCAAGCGCCAGTTCAGCTACACCCTAGAGTACGGCTGATCACTAAGTGTACCTGTAGGTACACTTGGTGTACTTACGTGCGGCCGAGTCCATAGAATCGGAAATAGCGGTCGTCGCGGTGATTCGGAGTGTACCTAGAAGTACACTTAGTGACATTAAGG
>NZ_KK020678.1:327149-359801 GCF_000307775.2 Stutzerimonas stutzeri KOS6
TTAATAAGCTAACCGAGCTCAAGCTATGTTATCTGCAGTCCCGGGAGCGGCTAAATAGCGAATATTGCGAATAACTCCGACTTGCCTAGCCGTATAATTACTTATACTTGCCGCGTCTCAAGCCACGCATGTGTCGTGGCGCGCTTGCTAGCTGGGCAAGGGAAATAAACAGCTTCTCAACACACCGGCTGAGGCCGGTACCTACCGAAATCCTCAAGAAAAATGGGGCTCTGCCTCCCGCTTAATGCTGGATTCAACCAGCGCTCGCCTAACAAAACTGCCTTACACCCTGTCAGCCAGCTTCTACGCCTGATTCTATGATCAACAGGCTAGGACTGGGCGCCGTTTAAATGATGTTTAAAAAAAGTAACGGCTTATGAAAAACGTCCAAAAGCCCCGTCATCAGGGGCTTCCAGTAAATTCTTGTCGCGTGAAATCGCGTGACGGAGACCTCTTAACGCTTAAAAAGTTGATCCGCGGAGTGGGATGCGTGCTCTCACAGGAGAGCGCAGCGAGCCTGGCCAGCGCCTATAGGAGACAACATGGCAATTTTAAATCCAGGGTTTGCGACCCCCTTACCGAATGTCGCTCGCTCACGTTTGCCTCGTACGTTACGAGCGCGAGTAGAACTCACCGTGCAGTTCGGCCATGAGCGAAAAAAACGGGGTTGCCAGGTGGCTCAGGCCTGAACTGTGCGGCGGCACCCCCTTTCGATTTGACGATTTGAGAGAGATGACAGAGTGGGTCGTAACGTCGGAGTGGGTACGCGCGATATGGCATCGGCAGGTCGAATCCTGCTGGATCGAGAGCGCGAGAAGCGGAATGTCTCGTTTTCCACCGCTGCTTCGGTAGATATGGCGTGGAGGCAATTCACCAATTATGCGCAAGCCCAGGAAATCCGCCGCCTCGAACATGTGACGGAGGATTTGCTAATGCGCTACGGCGCGGAGCTCGCCCAGCAAGTGGCGCGCCATGAATGCACGGCCGGGTATGCGCAGCGCCTAATCAGTGCGGTTAACAGCGTCATGAGACTGGCCAATCCTAAATGGAGACGAGTCAACGCTGTGCATGATTGTGGAGTACCAAAACGCACCGCGGTACGCAAAAAACCACCGTCGGGAATGGATGCCCAGTTAGTCGACGCGGCCATACAGAGTCTGCGCCTCAGTGATCAGGCGGCCGCTGCTGCAGTAGTGAAGTTGTGCTGGGCGCTCGGCTTGCGCATACAAGAAGCCGCATTGCTAAACGCCAGGAAAGCGATGTCCCAGGCCCGATCAGATGGTTGCATTGAGGTCCGATATGGCACGAAAGGCGGCCGAAAACGCGTGTTGAGGATCCTGCACGCACATCAGTTGGAGGCCCTGGAGGCTGCTGCCGCCATACAGGCGCAGGGCATCTCGATCATACCGTCGGACCTCGACTGGAAGATGTTCCGGACGTCTGTTCTGGACCGAGCACGAATAACATTGAAAGCGCACGGCATTGTCAAATTTCACGATCTACGTGCCGCATATGCGTGCCGGCGGTACCAAGAGCTGACTGGGCATCCCGCGCCGGTGCTGACCGGTTGCATCGTTGAAAATGAGGTTGATCGGGTTGCCAGGGCCGAGATTGCATTGGAGTTAGGCCATAACCGGATCAGCGTCGTCGCTGCGTATGTTGGAGGTCTGGCATGAGTCGCCTAGTTGGCCAGATTGACGAGCTGACCAGGGGATATGGACGCAAGGGAGGAAAGCGGAACCGGGCGCAACAGAGAGCTCGAATGGCCGCCTTCGGTGTGTTCTGTGAGTCGCTGGGAGTCGCCCACCTCGGGCAGGTAGGCGCCAGGCATGTGATTCGCTACTGGAAATCCCCAGTGATGCAGAGCTACTCCGATCGTACGCGGATGGGTCACTACTACGCATTGGAAGTGCTGTGGAGATGCGCAGGCAAGCCTGAGAAACCACCAAGGCCGTTTCCCCAGGCGACTACGGTTAAATGAGCAGCTGTGACTGTCCGATCTCGACGGAGAATGAAAACCAGGCATTTCAGAGAGAGCTGAAAATTTCGTCAATATCAGCGCAAGGAGCCGATTGAGTGTTTGTTTTTTAGCTTCCCATCTGCTCACTAATTTTACCTGTATAAGTAAACACTCTGGATGTGTCTAGGCGTGCTACATATCCTTGGCGCGAGTAGCTAATCGGCTAGGCCTCCTCAAGTAGCAAGGAACTAGCGACCTGCATTATCGAAGATGCGTGTCGGCCTGGTTTGTACGGGAACGGCCCCGATGTTGAGTGGTGACCAACTGACCGTGCTGCCGAAAAACACCGTGCATAGCTTTACCCATCGCTGGCCAGTGGATAAGGTGACGAGGATCACAGCATGGCAAGTCACGGTATCCCAGGGACGGCTCACCTCTGTACTTCTGATTACAAAGTACGCGCGCTACAGACCCGCTTTCGGATTCCCCGAGCCTCTTCAGCCATCATCGTTTGAAATACTTGCGAGCTCACCTCATAGGGCTCGCACGAGGAGTTATGCATGACAGATTTGGCCCAGCTATCTCAGGCCCTGCTCGCCGCTGTGCCTGTGGCCGGCAGCATTGGCAATCAATCTCTGTTCGAGCAATTGCATGGGCAGTTTGCTGAGTTGACCGAAGAGCAGTTCTGGGTGGCGCGCGATGCGCTGATTGAGCAAGGCGTGCTGGTCAAAGGCCGTGGTCGCGGCGGCTCGGTGCTGCGGGCGCAAGCATCGGGCAGCAGCCTGGCCGATCAGGTGCTAAATAAGGCGCGTGAGCGCTTTGAGCCAGCAGCGGTTGCTGAAGTCAGTGCCGCCTATGTGGCCGACGCCGCAGCCAGCGTCAGCAAGGGTAGGGCGGCTAAGGTGCAGCAGACCACCAGCCTTGCGGCCATGGAGAAAACCCTATGGGCCACCGCCGACAAGCTGCGCGCCAACATGGACGCCGCCGAGTACAAGCACATCGTGCTCGGGCTGATCTTCCTCAAGTACATCTCTGACGGCTTCGCTGGCCGCCGCGCCGAGCTGGAACGCAAGCTGCTGGATGAAAAAGACGACTACTACCTGGGCGATGACGACCCGGAAGCCCTCACCGCCGAACTGGAAGACCGCGACTACTACCGCGAGGTCAACGTGTTCTGGGTGCCCGAGGCGGCGCGCTGGGAAGCGATCCGCGCGGGCGCCAAGCAGGTGGATATCGGCAAGAAAATCGACGACGCTCTGGCCGCCATCGAGGCGGAAAACCCCAAGCTCAAGAACATTCTCGACAAACGCTACGCCCGCGCCCAATTGCCGGACGGCAAGCTCGGCGAACTGGTGGACCTGATCTCCACTATCGGTTTTGGTTACGACGCCAATAAAGCCCGCGACCTGCTCGGCCAGGTTTACGAATACTTCCTCGGTCAATTTGCCAGCGCCGAAGGCAAGAAGGGCGGCCAGTTCTACACCCCGGCCAGCATCGTCAAAACCCTGGTGGCGGTGCTCAACCCGCACCATGGCAAGGTGTATGACCCCTGTTGCGGCAGTGGCGGCATGTTCGTGCAGTCGGAGAAATTCATCGAGGCCCACGGCGGCAAGCTGGGCGACGTGTCCATCTACGGCCAGGAATCCAACCCCACCACCTGGCGCCTGGCGGCGATGAACCTGGCCATCCGCGGCATCGACTTTAACCTTGGTAAGGAGCCGGCGGATACCTTTATCCGCAACCAGCACTCTGACCTGCGCGCTGACTTTGTGCTGGCCAACCCGCCGTTCAATATCAGCGACTGGTGGCACGGCAGCTTGGAAGGTGATCCGCGCTGGGTCTATGGTACACCTCCGCAAGGCAATGCTAACTACGCCTGGCTGCAACATATGTTGCATCACCTCAAACCCAACGGCCGCGCCGGCATTGTGTTGGCCAACGGCTCCATGAGCTCCAGCCAGAACAGCGAAGGCGATATCCGCAAAGCCATGGTCGAGGCCGACGTGGTGGAAGTCATGGTCGCGCTGCCCGGCCAGTTGTTCTTCAACACCCAGATTCCCGCCTGCCTGTGGTTCCTCGCCAAACAGAAAACCGCCCGCCCCGGCGAAGTGCTGTTTATCGACGCGCGCAAGCTGGGCACCCGCGTCAGCCGTGTGCAGATCGAGCTGACTGACGCGGACATTGAACGCATCGCTCAAACCGTCGCCAACTGGCGCGGCGAGCCGCTGGACAAGGGTGGCGAGATCGGCGAGTACGCGGACATTCCCGGCTTCTGCCGCAGCGTCAAACTCGCTGAAATTGCCGAGCACGGCCATGTGCTGACGCCGGGTCGTTATGTCGGCGCCGAAGAGGTGGAGGATGACGACGAAGCCTTTGCCGAGAAGATGCAGCGGCTGACCCAACAGCTTGGCGAGCAGATGCAGAAGGGTGCGGAACTTGATCAGTTGATCCGGCAGAGGCTGGGGGGGCTGGGGTATGAGTTCTAAAGCGAACTATACAAGCCTTGGCGATATCTGTTGCGATGTTAGTTATGGATATACAGAAAGTGCGACAAATGAAGCTGTCGGTCCGAAGTTCTTGCGCATCACTGATATCCAGGGAGGCACGTTTGACTGGGGCTCGGTGCCTTACTGCCCCGCTACTGATGTTAATGCTAAAAAATATGCTCTAAAAGTTGGCGACATTGTAATTGCGCGTACAGGTAACTCGACGGGGGAAAATGCTCAGCTGGCAAATGAACCTCCGCCTGCTGTTTTCGCTTCTTACTTAATACGATTTCGCCCTGATGCCTCACGTGTGAACCCTTTTTTTGTTGGTTATCAATTGAGGACTGAGCGGTTCCGGCAATACGTACTGGCGGTCCGGAGTGGCTCAGCCCAGCCTGGGGCGAACGCAAAACAGTTGGGCGCCTTCCCTGTTGAGTTGATTGATCGAGATCTTCAAGATGACGCGGTAGAAATACTGAGGACTCTCGACGACCGCATCACCCTGCTACGCGAAACCAACGCCACCCTGGAAGCCATCGCCCAGGCGCTGTTCAAATCCTGGTTCGTCGATTTCGACCCCGTCCACGCCAAGGCCGAAGGCCGCCAGCCGGAAGGCATGGACGCCACCACCGCCGCCCTGTTCCCCGATAGCTTCGAAGAGTCTGAGTTGGGGTTGGTGCCGAAGGGGTGGCGATACGTGAGCCTCAAAGAGGTCACGGCAATCTTTGACTCCCAGCGCGTTCCATTGTCGGGGCAGGAACGTGATAAGCGTAAGGGCATATATCCGTACTACGGTGCAGCAGCTCTGATGGACTGGGTAGATAGCTACTTGTTCGATGGCGTCTATCTGTTGTTGGGTGAAGATGGCTCTGTCGCTGATGCTGCGGGATACCCTGTGACTCAGTACGTTTGGGGCAAGATATGGGTAAATAACCATGCCCACGTTCTCCAAGGAAAATCTGGGGTTACAACTGAGCATCTAATGCTTGCTCTGCAGCAAACGATCATCACCCCCTATATAACCGGCGCGGTTCAGGCGAAGCTCAGCCAGTCCAATATGTGGCGGATTCCGTTCTTACGTTCATCTCAGGAAGTATCCGAAGCCTTTGGTGAGGCAGTTACTCCACTCTTTATTTCAATCCGTCGTAACTACGAGCAAGCCCAAACCCTCACTCAACTCCGCGACACCCTCTTACCCCGCCTGATCGCCGGCCAACTGCGCCTGCCGGAGGTGCAGGCTCTGCTTAACGATAGGGATACTGCCCAATGAACGAGCCCGTTGCCGAGCGCGAAGCGCTGTGGTCCCAGTTTCTCGAACGCTGGCCGCTGGAAAGCCTGCGGCAGATGACTTTGGGGGAATACAACCAAGCTGGCTCAGACGACCATTTTTGCCGCTGGCTGGAGAAGCACACTGAGTCGTTGGGCTCAATCTGGGGCGGATCGTCTTTCAAATTCGGCGTGTTTTCCCGGTTGGACAAGCAGGAAAAGAGCAATCCCCATCGTGTGTTCACCGACGAGCATGCCTGGCTGAAGAAGTACGGCAGCAGCGCAGCACAGGCGTTTGCCACCGTGCGCCAGCATCTCGTGACGGTGGCTGAGGCGGCGCGAGCGGGCGACCTGGAGACAATCGAGCAGGTCGATCTTGGGCCAGTGGTGAAGTGGAAGATCGCTTTCCTTTATCAAAACCGGCAAGAACCAAGCATCCTCTGCGTGTTCGCAGCCCGCGACCTATGCGCGGCGATCGGGCGCAAGGCCAGCCACAATGAGCAACTGGCGCCATTGCAACGCCAGTTGGTGGCCGTGCGGCAGGGGCAGAACCTTTTTACTTACTCTGATCAAGTATGGGCGCGTGCTCAAGAGTGGCATCGAAAACACAGTCTGACTGAGCAGGCACTGGATTTCTTCACCGCCGATCCTGAGCGGTTCACTGAGATCAAAGTCACCAAGAAAATGGCTGGCTTTTGCCTGAGCAATGACCGCGAGCTGGCCTTGCTGCGCGAGAACGGCAAGCTGAGCCTGTTCGTAGCGCCTGGCAACTGGCAGCGGGCCATTGAGGGGCTGGAGTGCGAAACCTATTCACCCGAAGACACGCGCCACAGCGGCCTTGCGGCCTGTGCGCCGGCACTGGCTTTCGGCAACCCGGCGCTGTCCATCAAGCTCGCCGGTATGGCGGCGCTGGAAGCCTTCTGCCTGGCCTATGAGACTGACTCCATGGATGAAACCACTGCGACGCAATCGATACTGCCGGACAGTAAGCGGCAGGCTCCGCCACTCAACCAGATCCTCTATGGTCCGCCGGGCACCGGCAAGACATACGAAACGATCGACGCCGCGCTGGAAGTGCTCGCGCCGCAATACCTGCCGCTTGCGCGTGAGCAGCGGAAGCGACATTTCGATGAGTTCGTTGCGCAGCAGCGCATTCGCTTCGTCACCTTTCACCAAAGCTTCAGCTACGAGGATTTCGTCGAGGGGCTTAGGGCTTTGCCCCGGAAAGCGAGGACAACCCTAGTGGTGCGCTGGCTTACGATGTAGCTAAGGGTGTATTTGTCCAGCTGTGCCTGGATGCCACAGGCGACCCGGTGCTGGAGCGGAAGCTGGGGCTAAAGAAGGATCCAACCATCTGGAAAATTTCCATCGAGGAGGCTGGTAGTGACGGGCGAACCCGGCGCTATTGCTTCCAGCATGGCGAAGCCCGTATCGGCTGGCATAAGGTGGGTGATATTCGCAACGCCGACCTCGCCGATCCTTCGCTCAAACTAGGCAGTAACGACCGGAGTTCACTGACCAGTTTCGCGAACGAGATCGAAGAGGGAGATGTGCTGGTCTGCCTGGGTACTCGCAAGAGTATCTGCGCGGTCGGTGTGGTTACCGGCGAGTATGAGTACAACCCTCAGGTGCCAGAGGGAGTGCGCAAGGATTATGTGCATCGCCTGCCGGTCAACTGGCTGCTGACCGATATCGACTTCGATATCGGCGAGCTCAATGGCGGTCGTGGACTGACGCTGAAAACCGTTTACCCCATGAGCCGTATCAACTGGCCTGAACTGCAGCAAGCGCTGCAGCAGGCTGGTCACCGTCTTGTCGAAGAAACCAAGCTGGCCGTGACTGGCCCAAAGCTGCCATATGTGTTGATCGTCGATGAAATCAACCGCGGGAATATTTCGCGCATTTTCGGTGAGCTGATCACACTGATCGAGCCTTCCAAACGTGCTGGTGCCGCAGAGGCGCTTGAGGCCGTGTTGCCATACTCGAAGCGGCATTTCAGTGTCCCGGACAATGTCTACCTGATCGGCACCATGAACACCGCTGACCGCTCGCTGGCCGGGCTGGATATTGCCCTGCGCCGGCGCTTCGTGTTCCGCGAGATGCCGCCACGCCCGGATTTGCTGGATGGTGTAGAGCTGCAGGGGCTGAACATCGGCAAGCTGCTACGGGTTATGAACCAGCGCATCGAGGTGCTGCTAGATCGAGATCATTGCCTGGGGCATGCCTACTTTATGCCGCTGACAGAACAAGGGCTTAAAGATGACGACAGGCTGGCGAAGCTTGAACTGATCTTCCGCAACCAGATTCTGCCGCTGCTGCAGGAGTACTTCTTCGAAGATTGGCAGCGCATTCAGTGGGTGCTCAACGACCATCGCAAGCCGGCGATCGACCGTTTCGTTGAGCAGGACAAGCAGGATCTGGCGGCTCTGTTCGGCAACATCAGCGTGCCGGCGCAAGGAGGGGTGTGGCGAATCAATATGGCTGCGTTCAAGCGGCTTTCTGCCTATGCCGGGGTAATCGCGGTGAATGCCAAGGCCGAGGTACCAGATGAGGAACCAGAGGAGGCGGATGCGTGAGCGCATTCGTCACCGTGCGTGAATACGCTCGCCTGACCACCGCGGCGGTTGCGCCCGGCAACCTCGACTGTGCGCAGATTTCCGAAACTGCCTTTGATTGGCTGTGCGAGCTGAGCGCCAGCTTCAACCACAATGGCGCCACGCTGCTGCAGGTGGAGGGGCGGCGTGTCCTGAAATGGGATTCCTATGTGGGGGTGCTGGAAACGCCCTGTGGCACGCGGCTGGAGATTTTGCCCAAGCACCATGAGCAGGGCGATTGCCTGGTCAAGAGTCGCCAGTTGCTGCGCAAGCTGATCCAGCAGGCTCTGCAGCTCAAGCCCCGTGAGGTCTCGGTGGCCAGTCTGGAGCTGTTCGATGCGCCGCTCAGTGAGTGGGTGATGGGGCAGTTTCTGGCGGAGTTGGATTTGTTGGTCAAGCGTGGCGTGCGCTTCGACTACCAGCGCATCGAGGAGGAACAGCGTTTTCTCCGAGGTCAATTGAATGTGGTGGCGCAGATGCGCCAGCCGCCCGGGCGCCAGCATCATTTTCAGATCCGCCACGACGTGTTCCTGCCGGACCGTGCCGAAAATCGTTTGCTCAAGCTGGCGCTGGAGCAGGTAGCAAAGAGCACGCAGGACGCCGCCAACTGGCGCCTGGCCAATGAGCTGCGCTCGATGCTGGCCGAGGTGCCGTCTAGCAAACAGGTGAGCTGGGATCGGCGTGCATGGAGCCGCGATCGGCTGATGGCGCATTATCAGGCGATCAAGCCATGGTGCGAGCTGATCCTCAATCAGCAGATGCCGATAGCCGTGAGCGGCGAATGGCGGGGGATGAGCCTGCTATTTCCGATGGAGAAGCTGTTCGAGTGCTACGTGGCGGGCTGGCTACGGCAACGCTTGCCGAACGGTGCAGATCTGACTTCACAAGCCAGCCGACACCATCTGTGCAGGCACGACAGCGGAAAGATGTTCTGCCTGAAACCGGACTTGCTGATCGACACGCCGGAGCAGCGTTGGATTCTTGATACCAAGTGGAAGCGCATCGATGCCGGTAAACCTGAGAATAACTACGACCTGAGTCAGAACGATTTCTATCAGCTGTTTGCCTATGGGCATAAATACCGAAGAGGCGACGAGGTGCCGAGGCTGGTACTGATTTATCCGTATTGGTCTGGACTTCAGACGGCGCTGCCGGTGTTTGATTACGGCAAGGGCATGCAGTTATGGGTGCTTCCCTTCGACCTAGATAGCGATCATTTACTGGACGCTGAGTCTGCTGGGATCCCCTTGCGGCAGGAGCGTAGGCTCGTTGCGGAGCGCAGTGAGCTGATGGTTGTTTGAATCACCTGAATTAAGAAGAAGGCTCGCAGAGGCCGCTGAAAAACAAGCAAGGCTAGGGCTATGGACTATTCGAAGTGGTTGGACCTTTGGGATAAGGCAACACCTGAGCAACTGATTGCTCCTGTGTTTGTGTTTAGCCTTGTGACGGTGCTGTGCCTTTGGTACTTGCTGCGTTACTTCTTGCGCTCGTTTGCGTTGAGCCGGCGCTTGAAGAAGCTCGCACGGCAAGTGCGTGAACTCAAGAAGTTGCAGCCAGCCAAGCGCCGTAGCGAACTGGAGCAGTTGTTCCACGAGCATACGCTGGGGCATGCCTGGCAGGAGTATGCCGAGACGCTGCATGACCAGTTCGAGGTGCATGAGGGCGAGCGGCGCTTGTTGTGCTCTCGCGCAACTGCCGGCGCGGGGCATTTCTTTACCGCCCAAACGGTGGTGGAGACGCCACTAGGCACCGAGTTTTACAAGCACTTGCCGGGCATCCTGACGGGGATCGGTATTGTCGGCACCTTCTTCGGCTTGATGTTGGGCCTGCAGCACTTCGACCCCAGCACACCCGAGCAGGTCAGCTCCAGCGTCGATCAGTTGCTCAAGGACGTGCTATTTGCCTTCCTCGGCTCCTTCTTCTCGATCTTCGCTTCTATTGGCGTGACGCTGACCGAAAAGTGGCGCCTAGGCCGCTGCTACAAGCATCTGGAATCCCTGACTGAGAGTATCGACGGGCTGTTCGACAGCGGCGTGGGCGAGGAGTACCTGGCGGAGCTGGTGAAGTCGAGCAACGAGAGTTCGATCCAGACCCGTCAGCTCAAGGACAGCCTGGTTACCGATCTGCGTGAGATGCTGCAAAACCTGGTAGATACCCAGGTGCGTGAGAACCTCAAGTTGGCCGATTCTCTTTCGGCAAGTTACCGCGACTCTGGTCAGGTGTTGGCCGAGCAGATTGGCGGCGCCATCGAGAACAGCCTCAAGTCTCCCCTGGAGGCCATCGCCGGAGCTGTGAATACCGCCAGCGGCGACCAGAGCAACCAGGTGCAGAGCCTGCTCACCGATGTGCTCACAGCCTTTATGAGTAAGCTGGAAAGTACCTTTGGCCAGCAGTTCAACGGTCTGCATGAGATGCTGGGGCAGTCGGTCGCGGCTATGCAGTCCATGCAGCAGGGCTTCAATGAGCTGGTCGGCGACATGCGCTCGGCGAGCGAGGCTTCATCTCAGAACAGCGCGAAGATGATCGCGCAGCTGCTGTCCGACATGCAGGCTGGGCAAAACAGCATGCAGGCCGGGATGAACGAGATGCTGGCCAGTCTGCAGACGTCCATCGCGCGTATCGGCAGTGAAGGGGAGGGGGCTGGTGAGCGGATGGCCAAGCAGTTGGAGAAGCTGTTTGCCGATAGCGAGGCACGCCAGCAAGCCATGGCGGAGAATCTGCAGATCTTTGTCGAATCCCTGCAGCAGAGCATTGGCCAGGGCCAGCAGGAAACCATGGCGAAGATCGCCGGCTCGGTAGATGTGCTGGGCGAGCAATTGGGCGGCCTCTTCAAGCAGCTTGAGCAAAACCGTACGCAGATGGAACAGGCCAGCAAGACCGCCCAAGTCGAACTGCACCGTGGTACACGCGAGGTGGTTGGCGGTCTGGAAGAGCAGGTGAAAACCCTGCTGGATGCCGTCGCCGATCAGCAAGGCGCGATGCAGGACAGCCTCAAGCTACTCGGTGCGCAAACCGAGCAACACTTGCAGAGCATGCAACAAGGTGCCGAGAAGATGCGCCTGGCAGCCGAGCGCTTCGACAGCGCCGGGCAGAGCGTGAGTAAAGCCGGGGAGGCGACTGCGAGCGTACTGGGTGCGCTGCAGGGCACGAGCGGCGATCTGGTTGGCGCTTCCCGCGAACTGACCAGTGTGGTGGCCGACTATCGCAATAACCGCGAAGCGCTAAATCAGACGCTTGCGGTCATTCAGGGGGTGGTTGCCACTACTCAGGGGGAGTCCGCTGGGCGCAGCCAATACCTGCAGGATCTGAAGCTGCAAGGCGAGCGGCTGCAGACGCTCAATCGTGAAGTGAACGACTACCTAGAGCAGATCAGTGCCGTGCTGGGCAAGGGCTTCAACGAGTTTAGTGAGGGGGTAGATCGTAGCCTGCGGCTGACGCTGGGTAGCCTGGATGCCGAGCTGCATAAGGCGATGACCAGCCTGGCCGGTGGTGTCGAAGGGGTCAAGGAAAGCCTGGAAGACTTCAGTGACATCATGGAGCGCGTTCAGCGCCGCTAAGGGGGTAGAGCATGTTCGGCAAATCAGCCGCTCCCGCTCGGGCGCGTGACGAGGGCGAGAAGCCTTTCTGGATTTCATTCGCCGACCTTATGACGGCGATGATGATCTTGTTTCTGGTGGTGATGGTGGCCTCGCTGAGCTCGGTGACGCAGCGTATTCAGCAGGCTGAGCAAGGTGAGAAACAGCGCGGTAAGGACATTGCTAAGCTTTGCCAGGATCTCAAACTGAGGGCGGGAGGGCTTAACTCCACCATCGTGGTGGACTGCCGGGATAACCGCATTAGCTTCGGTGAGGCTGGGCGCTTTGGCCACAATCAATACTTTCTCAACAGCCAGGGGCAGCAGGCCCTGCAGGATGTTGTGCCGTTGATCTTGGATGCCGCTGACAGCGAAGAGGGACGCAAGTGGCTCAAGCAGGTGGTGATTGAGGGCTTCACCGATACGGACGGCTCTTACCTGTACAACCTGCACCTCTCGCTGCAGCGCTCGGAGTGGGTGATGTGCAGTCTGCTCGATAGCCGCAGCCCGGTGCAGAAAGGGCTTTCAGCTGAGCGTCAGCAGCAGATTCGCTCCATGTTCCTGGCTGGTGGTGTGTCGTTCAACAATGCCAAGGAGAGCAAGGAGGAGAGTCGGCGGGTGGAGCTGCGCATGCAGTTCTTCGGGCTTAAGGACCAGGAGCATGAAGGTCAGGAACCGGCGCTTGAGTTTGCTTATGCGGCAAACGAAAAGTGCCAGTTGGAGATGCGCTAGATGAGCCGGGCTCTGTCGTCTCTGTCGGCGGCCATCACTTCTGGCTTGCAGCGCCAGAATGAGCGCAGCGGCGATGCCGGGTTTAGTAGCATGGTGGCGCTGAAACGCGTCAACACTGAGCTTTCTCGGCGTTTTGACCAGGTCGAAAAAGCCCTGGCACCGCCCCGCGAGAAACGCTTGCTGGCTCTTGGCAAGTTCAAGCGTGAGCAGGCGCTGACTTCATCGGAGTGGCGCCTGGTTTTTGCCGGGCTGGCTGATGACGATGAAGTCAGTGTTCCGGTGCTGGAGGACGATCACCTGTTCGACCGTGTTCATCGGGAGGTGGCTGGCCGTATCGAGCAACGGACACTTAGCCGCCGCGACTGGCTGGCGCTGTGTTTCAGCTACTTTGCCTACGATGAGCACAAACCTGACGACAACGCGAACTGGCGGGTGCTGCGTGACGATATTGATCGCGGCTTCGATGCTGTCAGGCAGCGTATCGGTCGTGAAAAAGAGTGGATGCGCATTGTTGCCGAGCATCGCGAACTGTTCGGCGCTCAGGCTGGAACCCGTCTGGCAGAGGAGATATTCGAGGGCAGGGCGCGTGATCTTTCCTCACTACAGGCCATTGCCCAGGTGCCGGATGGTAGTTGGTTGTGGCAGCGGATTTTTGCGGTTCTGCTTTCGCGCATTTTCCTGCTGGATGACGAAACCTTCCTGAAGCGCCTACCGGAGTTGGTAGCTCTGGGGCAGCTGAATACGCGCTATCTCAATCAGGTGCTAAGTGCCTGCCTGACTCGTTATCACCGTTCGCGGTATCGCGAGCAGTCGTCCTCGCTACTCAAGCAGGCTGCGTTGGAGCACTGGGGCAGCCCACAGATGCGTTCCAAGCAGAACGCATGGTTGCAGTATGTGGAGCAACCTGTTTGCGCGATGGTGGTTGCCTGGTTTGCCAAGGAGGATCTGGAGCACTTCTTCACCTTGCTCAAGGGCGAGGCGGAGGTCGACCAGTCGCGCCTGTTTTACTGGTTACGCTTTGCCAATCAGATGAGCTACACGCGGATTGTGATGGGAGGTGATGCGTGGCATGACCGGGGTAGTGATTTCGTGGCTTTTCGTGAGAAGAACAAAGGCCGCTTAAGTCAGCTCGCGGGAGGGCCTAGTCACAACAATGCCGTGGTGATGCAGATCGGCAATTACTTCTTTGTGGAGTTTTCTGGTACCGGCAATGCTTGCTACGTCTATCGTGCCGATGCCGCACCATTTAATCCTGATAAACCGGTGCTGGGGCTGGCAACTGAGCTGAAGCAGCAAGGACGGGCGCTGAAGCGTATGTCCCACTCTCCAGCCCCGCGGCGACCCAACGTAGTCGAAGGGTGGCTGGAGAAGTTTGATGATGAGCTCCGGACGCTGGGAATCGTCGCACAGCGTCCAGCGTCATTTACGCAACCCCGCCTTTCCGGTGACAAACCCGCTGTTCATACGGCTGCGTCTGCACCTGGCACGGGTGATTCGCTGGACGTGCAGGTTAGGTCGATGTTGGGCAGTGTGCCCTATAAGACCTTCGACCACCGATCGAAAAGTGGGGTCTACCAGGTTTTGCTTGCCAGGGATGATGCGGCTGCCAAAACAGCGCTGCTGCGCCTCGGCTTCAAGGCTGTGAAAAACAATGCACTCATGTTCTGGAGGCTTTGATGCTCGGCCGATTTTTTTCCGGGAAGGATCGTTCTCAATCTGCCAAGGGGGCAGCGCCTGGTGCTTACCAGATTGAGGAACAAGGTATTTGTTATGCCTTGAGTCTGGCCGATGACGATACAAGCTGGCCCGTTGCTGCCTACCTGGACCAGCTCTTCGAAGAAGACTATGCCAGCCAGCTGAGTGATCGCTGGCTGTTGCCTTGGGAGTCAATCTATCAGCTCTTGGATGATCCGGCGCACGCTAGCAGCCTTCCTTTGCTTGGCTTGCCCGCGATTGCCAAGCTGCAACCGCAGTTGGCCAGTACCGGGGGATTGTCGGGTCCGGATTTCAAGGTGTTTGTCCAGTCCTGGCGCAATTCGGAGACGGGCAGCCCGGTTACTTTCGAGCGTGTTGGCGCCATGGCGCGCCATGCTGCAACCACTGAGTTGTTGCCGCCAGCGGTCTGGGAGCTGTTAAAGGCCATTCGGGATTTGCATGCCGCTCAGCAGCAGGCTCCGGGAGAGGTCACCAACCAAATCGGCTGGGCCAATATCCGTAAGTTGGCCAAACGCGCTGGTGCGGTATTGGACGGATTTCTCGACAAGACCGTGGTGGTTAGGCCTGAGCACTTGAAGCTGAGACCACGCAAGGCCGTAGTATCCGGTACGCCGATTATCGAGTTAGATGTCGCGTTTGACGGGCAGCCTGACAATTGGTTGGCCAGTTTCGATGGTTACAAGCAGGTGCAGGATAAGTACCGGGTGCCGGGCGCCGATGGTTCGGTGACGCACGTACTCATTGAGCCGGATGTAAAGGCGGTGCTTGAGTCTGTACGCGCATTACCGGGTCGGCGTGTGGCCGGTGATGAAGCGCTGTCACTGGTGCGCAACCCCTACAGCGTGATCGGGGATGCAGCCGAGAAGGTTGTTGATGCGGACGAATATGAGGAGCAGCTGGCCGATGCGGGCATCTACTTCCATCGTTTTCGCCTGGAACCTTGTCTAGGTGAGGACGGCAAGCATGTTCGGTCGATTGGTCTGTTCCTTGAACCTATCTCGGCCAAGCCGCTACCTGAAGTTGAGCTGCGCTTCGATTTTGCCCACGAGTTCGCGCCATTTGTGAATGAGCTGCAAGTGAAGTTGGCGGCTGGTATGCCCGCGGGATTCTGGCAGGGCTATGAGCTGGAGCTGAGTGACTTCGATCTCGCGCAGTTGGCAGGGGTCAATGAGCTTTTGCGCCACTGGCAGCGCCAGGAGGCCGGGCAGACGTTTGAGGAAGTGCTGGATTTGGCCTCGTATGGTGATCGCGTTGTCGGCATAGGTGAGGCGGAGCGCATTACATCTCCATTTTTGGTGAAAGAGGCAACGGAAAACTGGTTGCCGGTCGATGTGAAAGAGCTCGGGATGGATGGCGATCTGCTCAGTCAGTGGGATCCTGCTAGCCGTGAAGATTTTGAAGAGTTTGAGCACCGCATCGACCAGGCGCGTGTGGCGGGTGATGAACAAGTATGTCTACCGGGTACTGAAACCCCGCTACCTTTCCAGGTCGCGGAGCAGCTTTATGAGGCCTGGTCGAAGAAGCTTAATCCGGTCGAGCCTAAATCACCTGTTGTGACTGAGCCCGTCGCTGGCCGTGCGGTGCTGCATATCGAGCACAACATTGAGGAAGCGACCTATGCCCAGCGCCGTGAGGCGGCTCTGTTGGCGGGGCGGCATGCCAATGCGGATATTCCAGAGCTGCTTCGCCCCGAAGTTCAGCTGCGCGATCATCAAATGAAAGGTGTGGCATGGATGCAGCACCTGTTTGGCTTGTCACCGGATCATGTCGCAGGTTGCTTGCTTGCCGATGACATGGGCTTGGGTAAGACCATTCAACTGCTGACCTTCGTTGTTTGGTATTTGGAGCAGAACCCTCAGGGTAAACCGGTCCTGATTGTTGCCCCCGTTTCCCTGTTGGATAACTGGGAGCGTGAGCTGCAGCGATTCTTCTATGCGGATGTATTGCCGGTATTGAAGCTTTATGGTGGAGCGCTCAGCGCTGTTAAGTTCAAGAGGGACGAGATTCCGGAGGATCTGCAGGCCAAGGGAATAAAAAATCTTCTCCGGCCGGGTTGGATGGGCGATGCTCGAATCGTGCTGACCACCTATGAAACCTTGCGAGATCAGGAACTCTCCTTGGCACGGCAGCAGTGGGCCATCGTGATCTGCGACGAGGCGCAGAAGATCAAAAACCCGGCGGCGCTGATCACGCAAGCGGCGAAAGCAATCCCCTCTCGATTCCGTATCGCCTGCACGGGTACGCCGGTTGAGAACACGCTGATCGATTTGTGGTGTCTTTTCGACTTTATTCAGCCGGGCTTCCTGGGGGGGCTAAATCAGTTCGGTCGGGAGTATCAACGCCCCATTGAAGCAGGCTTGGAGCGCGATACAGCAGCGCTTGAACGCCTGCGTGGGCTTATCGAGCCCCAGACATTACGGCGTACCAAGCAGGATGTGGCGAAGGATCTCCCGGCCAAAATTGAGGACCAGGGGTGCCGCAAGCTGCTGATGCACACGTTACAGCGCAATCTCTATTTGTCCGAGGTTGCTCAGTACACACAGAAGCAGCAGATGCAGGAACAATTGGAGCAGCGAGAGAGCGGCATGCTCGGTTTGCTGCACAAGCTCAAGTTGGTGTGCGCGCACCCATTCAGCGTGCAGCCTGATCCACGCTTGAGGGAACACTCGCCGAAGCTGCAATGGCTTTTAAGCACACTGGATAATATTGCGCGTTCGGGAAGCGGCGATAAGGTCATCCTTTTCACCGAGTTGCGGGACGTCCAACGTGAATTGCAACATGCGATTCAGGAACGCTTCGGCTTCAAACCCACGGTGATCAACGGCGATACCAGCACCAGCAGTCAGAGTGCACAGAGCCGGCAGCGACTTATCGATCATTTTCAAGAGCAGCCTGGCTTTTCGGTGATCATCCTCTCCACTGTTGCGGTTGGATTTGGTGTGAACGTGCAGGTAGCCAACCACGTTATCCATTTCACTCGCTGCTGGAATCCAGCCAAAGAGGATCAGGCCACCGATCGCGCGTACCGGATTGGTCAGGAAAAGGACGTGTACGTCTATTACCCGACTGTGCGTGATGCGAGGATACCTACATTTGAGGCGACGCTGGATGAGCTGCTACAGAAGCGACGCGCGTTGGCGCGGGACATGCTGCAGGGGGCATCTGAGCTTCAGGCATCTGAGTTTGGGGAACTGTTAAGGGCGCAAGGATGAGATTGAACAATGACTGAAGATCAGCTGGAGCAGGAAACCCTCGGCTGGCTCAGTGAACTGGGATACGTGCATCTGTATGGCCCGGATATCGCCTGCGACGGCAGTAACCCCGAGCGCGAGAGCTATCACGATGTGCTGTTGACCATGCGCCTGCGCACGGCCATCGCCCGGCTCAACCCGCAGGTCCCGCTGGCGGCGCGTGAGGACGCCTTGCGCCAGGTGCTGGAGCTGGGCGTGCCGGTGCAGCTGTCGGCCAACCGCCTGTTCCATCGCCTTCTGGTCGGCGGCGTGCCGGTGCAATACCAGAAGGACGGCGAGACCCGTGGCGATTTCGTGCGGTTGATCGACTGGGCCGATGCGCGAGCCAACGAGTGGCTGGCTATCAACCAGTTCAGCATCCAAGGGCCGAAACATACGCGCCGGCCGGATATCATCCTGTTCGTCAATGGCCTGCCGTTGGTGCTACTGGAGCTGAAAAACTCAGCTGACGTGCATGCTGATCTAAACAAGGCCTTCAACCAGATTCAAACGTATAAGGAGCAGATTCCAGACGTTTTCCACTACAACGAGATTCTGGTAATCAGCGATGGCAGTGAGGCCCGCATGGGCTCGCTGTCGGCGGACATCGAGCGCTTCGCGCGTTGGCGCACCATCGATGGTGTAACGGTCGATCCGCTGGGCGAGTTCAATGAGCTGGAGACGCTGGTGCGTGGTGTGCTGCAGCCGGCGATGCTGTTGGATTATCTGCGCTATTTCGTACTGTTCGAGGACGACGGCCAGCTGGTGAAGAAAATTGCTGGCTATCACCAGTTCCATGCGGTGCGCGCGGCCGTTCAGCAGGTGGTCAGCGCCTCGCGTCCGGGCGGCACGCACAAGGGCGGGGTCGTTTGGCACACCCAGGGCTCCGGCAAGAGCATCACCATGACCTGTTTCGCCGCGCGGGTGATGCAGGAGTCGGCGATGGAGAACCCGACCATCGTGGTGATCACCGACCGCAATGACCTGGATGGCCAGCTGTTCGGCGTGTTCTCGCTGTCGCAGGATTTGTTGCGCGAACAGCCGGTGCAGGTGGTGACGCGTGGTGACTTGCGCGAGAAGCTGGCCAACCGGCCCAGTGGTGGCATTGTGTTCGCCACTATCCAGAAGTTCATGCCAGGCGAGGATGAAGACAGTTTCCCGGTCTTGTCCACGCGTTCGAATATCGTGGTGGTAGCCGACGAGGCGCACCGCACTCAATACGGCTTCAGCGCTTCGCTGAAGGTACAAGACGTTAAGGTGGCGGAGGCCAGTGCCCGATATCAGGTGGGTTATGCCCAGCATCTACGCGACGCTCTACCCAACGCTACCTTTGTGGCCTTTACCGGTACGCCGGTGTCCAGCGAAGACCGTGATACTCGTGCGGTGTTCGGCGACTACATCCACGTCTATGACATGCAGCAGGCTAAGGAGGATGGCGCCACGGTGGCCATCTACTACGAGTCGCGCTTGGCCAAGCTGTCGCTCAAAGACAGCGAGCTGGCGCATATCGATGATGAAGTAGATGAACTGGCAGAGGATGAGGAAGAGGACCAGCAGGCGCGGCTGAAGTCGCGCTGGGCGGCGCTGGAGAAGGTGGTGGGGGCTGAGCCGCGGATCAAGAGCGTGGCGGCGGATCTGGTGGCGCACTTCGAAGAGCGAAATTTGGGCCTGGTAGAGATGGGCCAGATGCCGGGCAAAGCAATGGTTGTGGCCATGAGCCGCGAGATTTGCGTGCACCTCTACGACGCGATCGTCGAACTGCGTCCTGAGTGGCACCACGAGGACCCAGAGCAGGGCGCGATCAAGATCGTCATGACCGGGAGCGCCTCGGACAAGGCGCTGCTGCGCCCGCATATCTATCCCAGCCAGGTGAAAAAGCGCTTGGAGAAACGTTTCAAGGGTCCCGCCGACCCGCTCAAATTGGTCATCGTGCGCGACATGTGGCTGACCGGCTTTGACGCGCCCTGCGTGCACACCCTGTACGTGGACAAGCCCATGAAGGGCCACAACCTGATGCAGGCCATTGCCCGGGTGAACCGCGTGTTCAAGGACAAGCAGGGCGGCCTGGTGGTGGATTACATCGGCATCGCCAATGAACTCAAGGCGGCACTCAAGGAGTACACCGCCAGCAAGGGTAGGGGGCGACCCACCGTGGATGCCCACGAAGCCTACGCGGTGCTGGAAGAGAAGCTGGATGTGCTGCGTGGCCTACTGTATGGCTTCAACTACAGCGACTATCTGACAGGTGGTCACAAGCTGCTGGCCGGCGCCGCCAACCACGTGTTGGAACTGGAGGACGGCAAAAAGCGCTTCGCCGACAACGCACTGGCCATGAGCAAGGCGTTCACCCTGTGCTGCACCCTGGATGAAGCCAAAGCGGTGCGCGACGAGGTGGCTTTTTTCCAGGCCATCAAGGTGGTGCTGACCAAGCGCGAAATCAGCGCCAAGAAGAAGACTGACGAAGACCGCGAATTGGCCATCCGCCAGATAATCGGCAATGCCGTGGTTTCCGGTGAGGTGGTGGATGTGTTCGAGGCGGTGGGCCTGGACAAACCCAACATCGGCCTGCTCGACGATGAGTTCCTTGCCGAGGTGCGCAACCTTCCGGAGAAGAACCTGGCGGTGGAACTGCTGGAGCGGCTCCTGGAGGGCGAGATCAAGAGTAAGTTCGCCAGCAACCTGGCTCAGGAGAAGAAGTTCTCCGAACTGCTAGATAGTGTCATCAAGCGCTACCAAAACCGCTCCATCGAAACCGCCCAGGTCATTGAGGAGCTGATCGAGATGGCCAAGAAGTTCGCCGCTGCAAGCAAGCGGGGCGAGCAACTGGGACTGAATGACGACGAGCTGGCCTTCTACGATGCCCTGGCCAACAACGAGGCCTCAGTACGCGAGCTGGGTGATGAGATCCTAGCCAAGATCGCCCATGAACTGACCGCCAACCTGCGGCAGAACGTGACGGTCGACTGGAATAATCGCGACAGCGTGCGTGCCAAGCTGCGGCTGATGGTCAAGCGCATCCTGCGCAAATACAAATACCCGCCGGACCAGCAGGAAGAGGCAGCGCAACTGGTGCTTGCGCAAGCTGAAACGCTTTGTGCTAGTTGGTCGTAGGGCATGCCTGAGTTTCCGGGGTTTGCTTCAAATCGACGAGTCCCCTGCGTTGTCGCTAAGGTGCTGCTGGGGAGTGGCGCGTTGCTTAGCGTAATTCCGGCTGCTGAATGGAGACCGACATGACAATGGCGTGCGAGCGGACAAAGGCGGTAGTTGAGACTCGACAGTTTCTCTTGCAACTCAAAAGTGATCCCGCTTTACCTGAGATGATACGCACGCAGGCTAAGGCGCTGCTAAGGCATTACCCAGAGCCTGGCCAGATTACCCAGCTCGCATTGCTGGAAAAAGCAGTGACAGGGTTGGAGGGTGCTGACCTACCGCCACTAATCTCACTGTGGTCACCGGTTTTCGAGTAGGTGCTACGCAGTTCTCTGTGGCCTTCTTTAGGCTGGTCCTAACGATCCATGCAGGGGAAAACGCATCTGATTGCCTGCGTGGTGGTAAAAAAGTGGTACGGATTTTCTTGCTTCGTCCTGTAGGTCTCTAGAAATCAGGCGATTCAAGAAAAGCGATCCGATCCATCATGGGGGCGACGCTGAATGTGCGATTTATCGCAGGCCACGTACTGATTGGGTTCGAGCTATCTTTTATCGAATTTTGCATTATTGCTTTCGGTTATCTTGCCGGCTTTTCGGTGGGGGATTTCGTTGCGTATCGAATTTTCTGTGGAAAATTTAAATAAGGTTGTACCAGAGGTTGCCGTCACCAATTTGCCACGATTAAGTCGTGCAAGAAAAAGAGACGGGTAGCCCAGCTAGGTTACAGGACGAGGTCCGAGTTTATCAGGCGCGCCATGGCCACGAGCGAAAGAAGGCGGCAGCGGCTTTGCTGCAAGCGGCAGAGACTGAGCTGAACGAGCTGGTGTGGTCGAGCGGGTGAGAGCTCGACGATGGCTCTAGCTGAAAATCACCGGGCAATTCTCGGACGCCGCGGCACCGACTATCGATGCCTCGGCCAGGGCGCGATGCCACAGGGATTTTCCGCAATACTATTTTTCGACGAAAGCACGTTCGATGACGTAATCGCCCGGTTCACCCTGCTGCGCCGATGCCTCGAAACCCATTGAATCAAGCATGGCGGTCAGCTCGTCCAGCATTGCCGGACTGCCGCAGAGCATCACCCGGTCGCTGTCCCTGTTCAGGGGCGGCAGGCCGATGTCGGCGGCGAGCTTGCCGGTCTCCACCAGGGTGGTGATGCGGCCCTGATTGCGGAAAGGCTCGCGGGTGACGGTGGGGTAATAGATCAGCTTCTCGCGCACGTCATCGCCGAGGAATTCGTGCTGCGGCAATTCGAGAGTCAGGTAGTCGTAGTAGGCCAGTTCGCTGACGTGACGCACGCAATGCACCAGCACGATTTTGTCGAAACGTTCATAGGCATCCGGGTCACGGACGATGCTCATGAACGGAGCCAGGCCGGTGCCGGTGCCGAATAGGTAGAGGTGCTTGCCGGCCCGCAGGTCGTGCATGACCAGGGTGCCGACCGGCTTGCGACTGACCAGGATCGGATCGCCAGCCTTCAGATGCTGCAGGCGCGAGGTGAGTGGGCCGTCCGGCACCTTGATGCTGAGAAATTCCAGATGCTCGTCGTGATTGGCGCTGACGATGCTGTAGGCGCGCATCAGCGGTTTGCCCTCGACACCGAGGCCGATCATCACGAAGTGGCCATTCTCGAAGCGCAGGCCAGGATCACGGGTGGTGGTGAAGCTGAACAGGGTGTCGTTCCAGTGACGGACGCTGAGAACGCTTTCGGTACCGATTGCAGCCATGGCAAATCCTCCAACAGTCAAAAGGGAAACGAGGCAGGAAAAATCTTCAGGGCGAGGCCAGCGCCAGCATCCCCATCGTGCCCAGCAGCAGGCCGATGCTGAGCGCTACCAGCAGCAGCATCGGCCGCCAGCCCTGGGCGAACAGTTCGCCCAGGGTGGTGCGCATGCCGAGCGCGGCCATGGTGACCAACAGGCAGGCATTGGATGCGACAATGAGCCCCTCGCGCAGCCCGGCCGGCAGCCAGCCGAGGCTGTTCAGCCCGAACAGGGCGAGAAAGCCGAGCAGGAACAATGGAAGCTCGGCATTGCCGGAGTCGTCGCGGCGCAGCAGCCAGCCGAGCAGCAATACCAGCGGTGCCAGCAGTGCGACGCGCAACAGTTTGGTCAGGGTTGCGATATCGCCGGCGCTGTCGGAAACCAGGTAACCAGCCCCGGCAGCCTGGGCCACGTCATGGATGCTGGCGCCGAGCAGCAGCCCGCTCTCCACGTCGTCGTATTGCAGCGCGCCGAGCAGCGGCGGGTAGACCAGCATCGACAGGGTGCCCAGGGCGGTGACGCCGACCACCACGCCGAGCAGTCGTCGCTCTTCCAGCCGGCCGGCCGGAATCACCGCGGCCACTGCTATCGCCGCCGACACGCCGCAGATCGCTACCGCCACGCCGGCGACCAGGCTGTGCAGCCGCGGTAGGCCCAGCCAGTGGCCCAGCAGCAAGGCCGTGCCGATCACCAGCGGCACGCTGGTCAGCACGATCAGCAATGGCAGGCTGCCAACGCTGAGCAGTTGCTCGACGCCGATCCGCGCGCCCAGCAGTGCCACGCCGATACGCAGCACATGGCGGCTGCAGAAGCTGACGCCGACTTGCATGCGTGGGTCGGCGGCCTGGTTGGCGAAGCCGAATCCCAGCAACAGGACCAGCATCAGTGCCGGTGCCGCGTAATGCTCGGCCAGAAAACTGCCGGCCAGCGCCAGCACTCCGCACAGGGCTGTGCCGGGATAGAGCCGGCGCAGCGTGGCGAAAGGCGGCGCGAGCAACTGATGGGCGCGGCTGGTCATTGCAGCCGCTCGCCCAGTTCCCGCAGGTAGGCCCAGGGATAAAGCCCGCGGTAGTGGCCGTCGCTGAAATGGAACTGCACGCCGCTGATGCCGGACACCTCCAGCCGATCAACACCGACGTCGGCGTCGATCAGAGTCAGTGCGCCGCGCTGCTGCGCCTGGGCGCACATCGAGCAGGCGCAGGATTTGCGCAGCGCGAGGCAGCTCAGTTGGCTACGCACGCCGTCGGACCAGAGCACTTCGAGCATCTTCTGCGCCTTGCGCAGGCGAATTTCCGTGGGCGGGGCGATCAGGGTCTGGGTGGTCATGGGCAACTCCTCAACCAATCTGGCAAAAGGCCCCGAACAGGCGCGGCGGATAGCCGTCCAGCACCATCAGGGCAGGGGTTTCCGGTGTCCTGACGAAGCGGCTCTGATCCTCGACCGGCCGTGCACTGCCGGTCAGGGCCGCGCTGCCAATCACCAGCGCCAGCAAAACGCGGCGGGACCAACTCGTCATGACAAGTTCGGGCATGGCTCAGCGCTCCAGAAACTGCAGCTTGTCGCCCCGATCGACCCAGGTATCGGCTTCGGCCAATGGGCTGTTGGTCTGGGTGATCACCGGCCAGACCTCGGCCAGCTCGGCGTTGAGTTCGATGAAATGGCTCTGCTCGGCGGGCAATGCGTTGTCGGCGAAGATCGCGTCGGCCGGGCATTCTGGTGCGCAGAGGCTGCAATCGATGCAGGTCTCGGGGTTGATCACCAAGAAGTTCGGCCCCTCGTGAAAGCAGTCCGCCGGGCAGACCTCCACGCAGTCGGTGTATTTGCAGCGGATGCAGTTTTCAGTAACGACATAAGTCATGTCTCTGGCTCCTCTGGTGCGCCCGGCCCCTCACCCCAGCACTCTCCAGAGGTGCGAGGGGGCGGAAGCTGCGCGGATCCCGGCGGCGTAGGCGGCCCTTCGTTAGGTCGGCACCGCCGCGTCTAGTCTGGAAATCGCTCAACACGTCAAACCTGTAGGGCGGGCTTAAAACCGCCGAGCGTGCTCGGCGGAACAGCAATGGCGAATCGCACCCGCCTTGTCAGGGGCTGCACGGTCACGCTGCCGCATCGAGCCTGGACATGGCCCAGCGGGCCAGCTTGCGGACATCCGGGTCCGGGTCGTCCATGGCGGCTTCGACGAAGGGGCGAGCGTCGTTGTGGCCGATGGAACCGAGCGCACCGATGGCGGCCTTGCGCAGGTTGCTCATCGGGTCGCGGGCACAGACGCCCAGCGCCGGAATGGCCGCGATGGAACCGAGCTTGCCGAGTGAGTCCACGGCCTTTTCGCGGACCTGCCAGAAGCTGTCATGGGTGGCCTCGACCAGCGGCTGCAGGGCGGCCTGGTAGTTGAGCTTGCCGATACTCACCGTCGCCTCGACGCGCACCTGCCAGTGCTCGTCGCGTAGTAGGCCAACGAGTGTCGGACCGACCTGCTCGGGCGTCGCGTAGACCAGCGCACCGGTAGCCGCGCGGCGTACCTCGGCATCACTGTCGTGCTGGGCGCGCTCCATCAACGCGGGCAGGTTTTCGGTCTGTTTGAGCCAGCCGATCACCGCTACCGCCTCGCGGCGCACACCGGGATCTTCGGTCTGCATGCGCTGCAGCGCCGGGGCTTGGGCCGCCGGGTTACGCAGTGGTTTGAGCGCGCGCAGGATGCCCGCCACGACGAATGGGTCGTCCGTGCCTTCCAGCGCTTCCAGCAGCGGAAGGGCGGCGGCCGGGTCCTTCAAGTCTGCCAGCGCGTGAGCGGCGGAGTTGCGTACCACCTCGTTACTGTCCTGCAGGGCGGCGATCAGCGCGTCGGCGATATCCACGGCATCGAACTCGTCGACCACCTTGGCGGCCTCCTGGCGCACCGCGGGGTCAGGGTCGTTAAGCGCGAGGATCAGTAACTCGGCCGCTTCCGGCTCGCCGCAATCGACCAGCTCGAGTACGGCAACGCGGCGAATGCCGGGATCTTCGGACGCCAGGTTTATGGCAATTTCCTGCAGCATGGGATCGTCATAAGTCTTCATCAGCGGCTCCTCAGCGCAGCAGGTAGGGAATGTTCACCTTGACCGCATCGGTCGGGCAGTCGGTTTCGCAGGGCATGCAGTACCAGCATTCGTCGTACTTCATGTGTGCCTTGCCGGTGTCCGGGTTGATCCACAGGACGTCCAGCGGGCAGACGTCAATGCAGACGCGGCAACCCTTCTCGGCAATGCATTTGTCTTCGTCCACGATGACCGGGACGGCAGAGCGGTGGTTGGCTACGGGCATGATTTATCTCCTCGGTTCCAGTCGAGCGGGCACGGCGGTCGCTCTTGTAGGGGCGAATTCATTCGCCCTCGTATGTCGGGTTCGGTGGGCGAATAAATTCGCCCCTACGAGGTGAAACGGCCGCCCAAAGGTCAGGCATTGGCCGCTTTCTTCACCCGCAACTTGCTGTAGGCATCCTTCTCTTCACCGAGCGGGACGACGTAGTCGGCGACCGGGCGCTTGCCATGGGCCATCTGGCCGTTGGCGTCCTTGAACAGGCGGCTGTGGTAGAACCACTCGGCGTTGTCCTGCTCGGGGAAATCGACCCGGTAGTGGTACAGGCCCCAGCGCGATTCGGTGCGGTACAGCGACGCGCGCGCGGCCATCTCGGCACAGTCGATGATCGACTGCACTTCCAGCGCACGGAGCAGTTCGTGAGGGTCGGCGGCACTGAGCATGTGCAGGTCGTTGCGCACGGCCATGATTCGCTCCAGGCCGATTTCCATCTTCTTGGTCACCTTCGGCGGCTGCAGGTAGTCATTCACCAGGCGGCGCACCTTGTATTCCATCTGCTCCGGCGGGATGCCGTCCTTGACCATGAGGGGTGCCTGGATGCGCGCCAGCTCGGCGGCGATGAAGGCCTCGTCGAGCACTGGTTCGCTGCGCTCCTTGACGAACGCCGCAGCGCTTTCCCCGCAGATCTGCCCGTAGACGAAGGCGCCGAGCATGTAGTTGTGCGCGACCGAGGCCATGTCGCCGGCGCCGTAGAGGCCGGGCACGGTGGTCGCGCCGGTCTCGTCGGTCCAGACGCCGGAGGCCGAATGCCCGGAGCAGAAGCCGATCTCGGAGATATGCATTTCCACCATGCGCTGGCGGTAGTCGACCTGGCGACCCTCATGGAAGCGCCCGCGAGTCGGTCGCTCGTTGGTGTGCAGGACTGTTTCGATTTCCTGGATGGTTTCCTCGGCTAGGTGATCGAGCTTGAGGAACACAGGTCCTGTGCCGGATTCCAGCTCCTTGAAGAACTCCAGCATCATCTGGCCCGACCAGTAGTCGCACTCGATGAAGCGTTCGCCATAGGCATTGGCGGTGAAGCCGCCGAGCGGGCCGGTGACATAGGCGCAGGCCGGGCCGTTGTAGTCCTTGAGCAGCGGGTTGACCTGAAAGCACTCCAGGTTCACCAGGTCGGCGCCGACGTGGTAGGCCATGGCATGCCCGTCGCCGCAGTTGGCCGGGTTCTCGTAGGTGCCGAACAGGTAGCCGGAGTTCGGCAGGCCGATGCGTCCGGCGGCGCCAGTGGCCATGATCACCGCCTTGGCGCGGATGATGATCGGCTCGGCAGTGCGGGTGTTCACCCCGATCATGCCGGCGATCTTGCCGTCCGGGTCCTTGAGCAGGCGGGTGGCCTGGAAGCGGTTCTCGATTTCCACCCGCACGCGGCGCAGGCGGCGGTAGAGAATCTTCTTGACGTTATGCCCTTCCGGCATCGGCAGGACATAGGTGCCCAGGTGGTGCACCTTCTTCATGTCGTAGTCGCCGGTTTCATCTTTCTGGAAATGCACGCCCCAGGAGTCGAGCTTCTCGATCATCGGGAAGGAGCGCTGGGCATAGGCCATCAGTGCCGGCTGGTGAACGATGCCGTCGTTGGCGATGGTGATTTCCTTGACGTACTGCTCGGGCGTGGCGTGGCCTGGGACCACCGCATTGTTGAGGCCGTCCATGCCCATGGAAATGGCACCGGAGCGTTTGACGTTGGCCTTCTCCAGAAGGATGACCTTGAGGTTCGGGTCCTGCTCTTTGACGGTGACGGCGGCCATGGGGCCGGCCGTGCCGCCGCCGATGACCAGCACGTCGGTGTCGATGACTGGGATGCCGTTGATAGTGGTCATGTCGCCTCCTATTTCCGATCCACTCGGAACTGATATTTGAATGCGTCGCCGCGGTAGCAGAGGTATTCGAAGTCGATGGGCCGGCCGGCGCGGTCATGGGTCAGCCGCTCGACGCGCAGGATGGGTTCGCCCGGCTTGAGCGCCAGGTAATGCTGGTGTTCCTCGTCTGCCAGGGTGGCGTCGAGGCTGATGTCGGCCCGCCCCAGGGCAATCCCGAAGGCGTTTTCCAGCATCGGGAAGATGTCGCCGGACAGGTCCATGCCGAACATCCGTCGGCCGATGTCGAGGGGGAAGTAGCTGTTCTCGACACAGACCGCCTCACGGTTGAGGTAGCGCACGCGCTTGACCTCGACCACCTCCTCGCCAGCGAGCAGATGCAGCGCGGCGATGGCCGCCTTGGGTGGCCTGCGCTCCTGGATCGACAGCAACCGTGCAGTCGCCTCGTAGCCTTGCGCGGCCATGGCTTCGCCGAAGCCTTGCAGGCGCTGGACGTTCTGCACCGCCTTGGGCTTGCTGACGTAGGTGCCCTTGCCCTGGGCGCTGAACACCAGTCCCTCGTTATGCAGGTCACGTAATGCCTGGCGGATGGTGATGCGGCTGACGCCGAAGGCGTTCATCAGCTCGTTTTCCGAAGGCAGACGCTCGTGGACCAGGTAGCTGCCTTCGAGAATCTTGTGCCGCAGGTCGTCGCGGATCTGCACGTAAAGCGGCAATGGAGAGTCGCCCGGGACAAGATGCTGGGTTCCTTTCATTGCTTGGCCTCCAGCCTGTCATGACAGGTCATGTCGAGCGCAGGCGAATAACGGAATGGGTTGCGCATGTTCAGCCTCCGTTCTGCTGCTGAAAGGCGCGCAGGGTTTCCTGGCGGATCAGGTCCAGGCACTGGCGCTTGTAGTCCATGAATACCGCGCTGGTGAGCAGGCTCTGCTCGCGCGGCCTGGGCAGGGTGACCTTGATGTCTGCGATGATCCGGCCGGGGCTGGCGCTCATCACCACGATGCGGTCCGAGAGAAACACCGCCTCGTCGATGTCGTGGGTGACGAACACCACGGTGTTGCGGAACTCGCGCCAGATTTCCAGCAGGTTCTCCTGCATCATGATTCGCGTCTGCGCATCCAGTGCGCCGAAGGGCTCATCCATCAGCAGCACGCTGGGGTAGTTAGCCAGCGCACGGGCAATGCCAACACGTTGCTGCATGCCGCCCGACAGCGTGCCTGGGTAGGCGTCCTCGAACGCGGCCAGGCCGACCAGCGAGAGAAAGGTGCGGGCTACGCTGCAGGCCTCGTTGCGTGATGCGCCGGCCATCAGCGGGCCGAAGGCGACGTTGTCGCGCACGGTTTTCCAGGGAAACAGCGAATGCTGCTGGAACACCATGCCGCGGTCCGGGCTGGGCGCATCGACGCCCTTGCCGTCGATGGTCAGCTCACCACGAGTCGGACTGACGAAGCCGGCCATGGCGTTGAGCAGGGTAGACTTGCCGCACCCCGAAGGGCCGAGCAGACAGACGAACTCACCGGGGCGGATATCCAGTTGGGCGTCCTGTACTGCGGCACGCGTGCTGCCCTGATGGTCGAACTCGATATGCAGGTTGCGCACGCTGATATGGCCGCGTCCCTCGCCCTTGGCGTTGGCCTTCGCCCGTAGCCGGCTATGATCGAGCACGGCGAGGCGGTTGTCCTGAACAGCAGTGTTCATGGCCGACCTCCCTTGGCTTGCCAGTGCAGCAGCGGTGCGCAGGCCTTGCGCACGAGCAGCGTGCAGAGGGTGCCGAGCCCACCGATGGTGAGCATGCCGATGATGATTTCCGGGTACTTGACCAGGGTGTAGCTGGTCCAGGTGAAGTAGCCGATGCCGTACTGGCCGCTGATGATTTCGCCGGCCAGCAGCGAGAACCAGGCCACGCCCATGCCGATCGCAAGCCCCGCAACGATGCTCGGCAGCGCGCCGGGTATCACTACATGCCAGAGAATGGCCGACTTACTGGCGCCCAGGCTGCGGGCGACGCGGACTAGCACATCAGGCGTTTGTTCGACGCCGTGCACCGTATTGAGCACGATTGGAAAGAAGGCTCCGAGGAAGGTGATGAACACGATGCTCGACTGCTCGGTGGGTAGCATCAGGATCGCCAGGGGAATCCAGGCCACAGCCGGAATTGGCCGGAACAGCTCGATGTAAGGCAGGATGATGTCTTCGGCCCAGCGCGAGCGGCCCATCATCACGCCGGTCAGCACGCCCAGCACCACGGCATAGGCGTAGGCGATGGCGATCCGCTCCATGCTGTGGACGATGTGCAGGTAGAATTCCGAACTGGAGAGCTGCGTGAGCAGCGCGTCACCGACCATGAGAGGCGTCGGCACGTTCTCGAAGTTGATGAAGAAGTTGAAGCCGCTACTGGCGGCGAAATGCCAGATCACCAGCGCCATCAGCAACGCGGCGACACGCACCAAGTAGCGACCGGTCATGGCAGGCAGACGCTGCCGGGTCCGCTTCGTTGCGGACGAATCAGGTGCTGCTGACGGGCTCGGTGCGACGGCGACTTCCAGTGTGGGTGTCGTCGTTACGGCAGGTGCTGACGTGGCTGGATCGAACACGGGGTTCGGCTTGACACTCATGGCTACGCTCCTCGGCTCAGGTTTTGATGTGCGCTCTGCGGCGCATGTGAGCGGATCAGGGCAACATCGCGACCGGCTGCGGGGCGGTCAGCGGTACGCCGCCGCTCTCGGCGACATGCCGCTCGGAGTCACTCTTCTTCATGAACGCAAGGACCTCGCCGCTCGGGTCCTTGACCAGGTAGGCAGCTTTGCCGAACAGCTTCAGCCCGGTGAGGTTGTCGTAGACGTAGGTGGCGTAGATGGCGGCGCCGTCGGCCTTGGCCTTCGCTTCGGCGGCTAGCATGTCCGCGGTGCTGTCGTAGGCGACCACTCCCTTGTCGGCGAACCAGATCTCCGCAGGCTTGCGGCCGGGAGCGTGCGGAGCCGGGCTGACCACGTTCTGCACCATGGCGTCGTAGTCCAGGTCCGACGCTGCGTAAGCGCGCTTTAGGTAGGAGTCGTCGATCCAGGCGGCGAAATCCAGGTCGGGAATATCCATTTCCTTTTGCAGCAACCCATGGTCGTACTTCATCGCCTCGACCCACTGCGGCTTGATGCTCGCTTCCATGGTCGAAATGCCGCCGTCACTGAAGTAGAGGTAGAGGACTTCTTTATCGACGCCAGTCCACTCGGCCACCTGGGTGGCGGCGCGCATCGGGTCTTCGCTGATCCACTTCTGCGCGGCCAGCGTCGCCTTGAGCACGCCTTCGACGACCTCGGGATATTTCTCGGCGAAAGCCTCGCGCACCACGATGCCGTGGAAGGTGGGGATGCCCGCTTCACTGCCGTCGTAGATCTTCCGGCCGGTGCCGCGGAACTCCATAATTTCAGACCAGGGGCAGAAATCGGCGTGGGCGTCGATCTTGCCAGCGGCGATGTTGGCCGCGCCGACGGGCGGACTCTGGTTGACCAGGGTAACCGTGTCCGATAGCCCGGCATCACGCAGCACCTTCAACGTCATGCCCCAGGCTGCACTGCCGACGGGAGTGGACAGGCTCTTGCCGGCCAGGTCTTGCAGGCTCTGCACCGAGGAGGTGGCCGGCACCACGATGCCATTGCCGGTTCCCTTGAGGTTGTAGCCGGTTACCGCGATGAAGCGCGTCTGCTGTTTGCCGGTGGCTTGAAACTTGGCGCCGTTGACGATCAGTGGGTAGTCTCCCATGACGCCGAAGTCGAGCTTGCCGGCCAGCATCTGGTTGGTGATCGGCGGGCCCGAATCGTAATCGCGAAATTCGATCTGGTAGTCCGCGTCCTCGTACTTGCCGGTCGTGGGCAAGTACTGGTCCAGCAGGCCGAGCTTTTCCAGCACGACGCCGCCGGAAACGGTGTTGGTGACCATGCTCTGATGGCCTATACCGATGCGGATCGTTTCCGCTGCCAGCGGGCCGCTGAACAGCAGAACGTATCCGAGTAACGAGGTCGCAAGCAGGCTATTCCGGTTATCCATTTGTCTTCACCTTGGCGGTTGAGCAACTTGTACTAACAGGGCATGACGCCTGGGTTTGAAGGTGCACCGGATGTGCCAGATCGCCGCGGTTTCAATTTATCTTCTTGTTTTGGTAACGGATTTGATCAGGTTGCTGATCGCTTGGTCAGCGCTTGGAAGCTACGCGTTACGCTCGTCCATGGTGCAAGCTCTCCGCGGCCGTCCCAGCAGCGCGCAGCGAGTGATGCCGCGACTAGAACAAGTGGAACAAGCGTGGAACATCGCCAGCGCTTGTCGACTTCGGGTGTGCGAGCTCGCACGCTCTTGGGGGCATTGAGCGGGGCCGGGCCGGATACTGTTTAGTCATTGATCAATGTCGAACGATGCGGCATCCATATTCTCACTGAGGCCTTGCAGGAAAATGGTGGGCGTGGGTAACTCGCTGTAGGCACCTGGGGACACTATCTGCGAGCTGCTGCTCGGCAACACGCCGTGTATGGCGAGATCCCGACCGCTGTCAGCATGTAGGCTTGGCGGTCGGGCCCCGCGACTTTTTCAGGCGAGAGCGGCGTAGGCCGGAAAGCGAGCGCGAAGCGCCGCCTTGCATAGCCGTTCTCTGCCACGTTCTGGCGGTTGATGTAGTGGCTTCCTCCTTTGTGTAGCGACCCATAATTGTCTTTAGCGAAATAAACGGTTGACGTTGATTCTCAGGCCCCTATAATGCGCACCACTTCCGGCGCAGTCCTTAAGCAAAACCTCTTGTAAATCAAAAGGTTAGCGAAAAAAAAGGGTTGCACGGATGGCGGATTCGAGTAGAATGCGCCGCGCTGACAGGGTGGTGGTTTGGTCCTGTTGGCGGCTTCGGTCGAATTGATCGAAAGCGGTTGAAAGAGGTGGTTGACAGCGGTTTTGAACGCTGTATGATTCGCCTCCCGCTGACGAGAGATGCAGATTGATCGAAGCGGCAAGCGGTTGAGTAGAAAAGAAATTTTCGAAAAAG
>NZ_KK020679.1:0-73944 GCF_000307775.2 Stutzerimonas stutzeri KOS6
GTTTCTTTCGGCGGTCAGCTACGCTCAGGCGCTCTGGCTTATCGCCTGGAACGCAGCCTGCGCGGCGACTTCGCCGATCACCAGAATCGCCGGACTCTTGAGCTTGAAGGTCAATGCATCGCGACACATGCCGGCGAGGCTGGAGCGGCATTCGCGCTGTTGTGGCAGCGAGGCGTTCTCGATCATCGCCACTGGCGTCGAAGCGGCAAGGCCGCCTTCCAGCAGGCCGGCCTGCACCTGTTCCAGCTTGCTGACGCCCATATACACCACCAGCGTGGTGCCGCTTTTCGCCAGCGCATGCCATTCGGGGCTGCTGTCGTCCAGAGTGTGCGCGGTGACCAGGGTGACGCCGCGGGCGACGCCGCGCTGGGTCAGCGAGATGCCGCATTGCGTGGCTCCGGCCAGGCCGGCGGTGATGCCGTTCACCAGCTCGACCTCGACGCCGCGCGCCGACAGCCATTCGGCTTCTTCGCCACCGCGGCCGAAGATGCACGGATCGCCCCCCTTGAGACGGACCACGCACTTGCCCTGGCGGGCGTAACGCAGCATCAGCCGGTGGATGAAGGCCTGTGGCGTGGAGCGGCAGCCGCCGCGCTTGCCCACCGGGATGATGCGTGCGCTGGGGCAGTGTTCGAGCACGGCGGGGTTGACCAGGTCATCGATCATCACCACCTGCGCCTCGCCGAGCGCGCGCACGGCCTTGAGGGTCAGCAGTTCCGGGTCGCCGGGGCCGGCGCCTACCAGCCAGACTTTTGCGCTCATGGGGTAATCCTCGTCGTGGTTGGCATCAGGGATGTACGCGTTCCGGCTGGCTGGCCAGCAGGCGCTTGATTTCGGGCACGCAGGAGCCGCAACTGGTGCCGCAGCCGAGTTCCTGCGTGAGTCCGGCGAGGTCGAGGCCACGCTCGATGCCTGCACGGATCTTGCTCTGGCTGACGTTCATGCAATTGCACAGGGTGCGGTCAGTGCTGATTGTCGCGCCGCCAGGCGGGGCGCTGAGCGGTGCCAGCAGCCAGCGACGCAGTTCGGCGTCGGCACTGCCGCTTTCCCAGAGTCCACGCAGCCACTGCCGGGCGGCGGTTTCGCCGGCCAGGCGCAGCGCGACGATGCGACTTTCCTCGATACGCACGCGCTTGCCGACGGCGCGACGCGGGTCGTCATAGGCCATTACCGGGCCGTCGTCGAGGCCGAGCAGGCGGTCGATGGCGTCCAGCTCGGCGGCTGTTGGCGCCGCTTCCCGGGCGGCGCGGATCAGCAATGCCGAGCGCTCGCGACCGCCGAGGCTGAAGCTCGCGTAGTCGAAGGTTTCGAACAATGGCCGCAGCACCTCGAAACGCCGCTGCACATCGCCCTCCACCAGCGCGAATAACTGCCAGGGCAATTGCACCTGTTCCACCTCGATGCCGGCGTGCTTGAGTTCCGGTTGCTTCGATAGCGGATCGACGCTGGCCAGGGTCAGTACGTTGCTGCCCAGCCCCTTGAGGAAGCGATCGCCCCAGTGCATCGGCAGGAAGGTTTGTCCGGTGCGCAGGCTGTCATCCTTCTGCACCGGGAGGATCAGGCTGCCGCGACGGCTTGTGACTTTCACCAACTGGCCGTCCAACAGGCGTCGGCTGCGCATGTCCTCGGCGTTCATGCAAAGCAGCGCTTCCTCGACATGGCCGAACAGCCTAGCCGCGGTGCCAGTGCGGCTCATGCCGTGCCACTGGTCGCGTAGGCGGCCGGTGTTGAGGGTCAACGGGTAGCGCGCCTCGCGCTTTTCCTTCGGTGCCTGGTAGTGCTCGGCGATAAAGCGCGCACGACCATTGGCAGTGGGAAACACACCGTCGCCATACAGCCGCGCGGTGCCCTGTTGGCTGCCCGACGGGAACGGCCATTGCTGCGGACCGAGGGTGTCGATCAGTGCATAGCTCAAGCCGCTGTAGTCCAGATCGCGGCCGTTGGTCAGCGGTTTGTACTCCTCGAACAGCGCTTCGGCATTCTCGAAGGCGAACAGGCTCGGCTCGTCGGGACGCAGGCGGCGCTCCAGGCGCCGGGCGAAATCGCAGGTGATCGCCCAGTCCGCACGGGCTTCGCCTGGGGCCGGTACGGCGCGGCGCACGTGGCTGATACGGCGCTCGGAATTGGTTACCGTGCCTTCCTTTTCGCCCCAGCTCGCGGCTGGCAGCAGGAGATCGGCGTGGCGGCAGGTTTCGGTGGTGAAGAAGGCTTCCTGCACCACCACGAAGGGACAGGCGGCCAGCGCCTGGTGAACCTTCTGCTGGTCAGGCAGCGACTGGGCCGGATTGGTGCAGGCGATCCACAGCGCCTTGATCTTGCCTGCGCGCACGGCCTCGAACAGCTCGATGGCAGATAGTCCAGGCCGCTCGGGCAACTGCCCGACGCCCCAGTAGTCAGCCACTTCGGCGCGGTGTTCGGCATCGGCCGCGTCGCGGTGGCCGGGCAGCAGGTTGGACAGGCTGCCGGTTTCGCGACCGCCCATGGCGTTCGGCTGGCCGGTGAGCGAGAAGGGGCCGGCACCCGGCTTGCCAATCTGCCCGGTGGCCAGGTGCAGGTTGATCAGCGCGCTGTTCTTCGCGCTGCCGGCGGTGGACTGGTTCAGCCCCATGCACCACAGGGAGAGGAAGGCTGGCGCCCCAGGATGCGCAGGAGCTGCTGCACTCGGTGCGGCCGCGTTAAAAACCGGCTCGGGATGCTCATTTACTGCATGTAAACTCCGCTCCCTCACCGTTTTTCGCCGTGCCGCACCTTCGCTCGCGACGCTCCTGCTCGCCCTGGGTTTTCCAATCAGCCGTGCGCAGGTTTGCAGATCATCTACAGAGATGCCGCAGAGGTCGGCGACCATGGCCGGGGTGTAGTCGCGCACCAGGCTTTTCAGCGCATCGAAACCCTCGGTGTGGGCCTCGATGAAGCGGCGGTCGATCCAGCCTTCCCACATGAGTATATGCAGCAGGCCGTGGAACAGCGCGACATCGGTGCCGGGCAGGATCGGCAGGTGCAGATCGGCCAGCTCGCTGGTGTCGGTGCGTCGCGGGTCGACGACGATGATGGTCATCTCCGGCCGCTTCGCCTTGGCTTCCTCCAGGCGGCGGAACAGCACCGGATGCGCGTAGGCCATGTTGCTGCCGGCGATCAGCAGGCAGTCGGCCTGTTCGATGTCTTCGTAGGAGCAGGGTGGGGCATCGGCTCCGAGACTGCGCTTGTAGCCGACCACCGCCGAGGACATGCACAGCCGCGAGTTGGAGTCCAGGTTGTTGGTGCCGACCAGGGCGCGTGCCAGCTTGTTGAAGGCGTAGTAGTCCTCGGTCAGCAACTGGCCGGAGACGTAGAAGGCGACGCTGTCGGGGCCGTGCTCGCGGATGGTTTCGGCGAATACGTTGGCGGCATGTTCCAGCGCGCTGTCCCAGTCGGTGCGAGTGCGGGCCAGGCCCTTGCCCAGGCGCAGTTCGGGGTAGAGCGCGCGGGCATCGAGGTCGCCGGTCAGGTGCAGGGTCGAGCCCTTGCTGCAGAGCTTGCCGTGGTTGGCCGGATGGCTTGGGTCGCCGGCCACGTCGAGGATGCGTTCGCCGTCGTGCTCGATCAGCACGCCACAGCCGACACCGCAATAGCAGCAGGTCGAGGCGGTTGTCATACGCATGGCGTCGTCTCCTGGAAAATTTCGTCGGGTTCGGCTGTAGGGTGGGCTTCAGCCCACCGGTCGACAGGCTTTCGCCACGAGTGGCTCGGTGGGCGGAAGCCCACCCTGCGGGCAGTCCTACGCCGCACATTCTTTGCGCGCATTCAGCGCCAGCAGTACGCGACCGTTCTCGATGCGCGCCTCGTGGCGATGGGCGCAGCCGACGTCGGGGGCCAGGGCTTCGCCGCTGGCCAGATCGATCTGCCAGTTGTGCAGCGGGCAGGCGACCTGCTTGCCGTAGACGATCCCCTGCGAGAGCGGGCCGCCCTTGTGTGGGCAGCGGTCGTCTAGAGCGAAGATCCGATCGTCAGAGGTGCGGAAGATCGCGATATCGCCCTTGGGGCCGGCAACGATGCGCGAGCCGAGCGGGTTGATTTCATCCAGTGCGCAGATGTCGAGCCAGTTCATGCGGTGTCTCTCCAGATAAAATTCTCAGGCGTTTTCCAGCTGCTTGACGGCGATGCGCTCGAATTCCTTCTTTAGCTGCGGCTTGGAAAGCTGCTCCTGCCACGGGTCCTGCTCGAAGGAGAGCGAGAACAGCAACCGCTGGTGCAGCGCCTTGCGCCGCTCGGCATCGTTCAGCACGGCCTGTTTGATGTGATCCATGCCGACGCGCTGCAGGTAGTGCACGGTGCGTTCGAGGTAGAAGGCTTCCTCGCGGTAGAGCTGGAGGAACGCCAGGCTGTACTCCATGACGTCCTCGGCGTTCTTCACCTTGACGAAGAACTCGCCGGCCTCGGTCTTGATGCCGCCGTTGCCGCCGATGTACAGCTCCCAGCCGGAGTCCACGCCGATGATGCCGACATCCTTGATGCCGGATTCGGCGCAATTGCGCGGGCAGCCGGAGACGGCCAGCTTGACCTTGTGCGGCGACCACATGTTGAACAGGGCGTGCTCCAGGTCGATGCCCATCTGCGTCGAGTTCTGCGTACCGAAGCGGCAGAACTCGCTGCCGACGCAGGTCTTCACGGTGCGGATGGACTTGCCGTAGGCGTGGCCGGAGGGCATATCCAGGTCTTTCCAGACGCCGGGCAGGTCTTCCTTGCGGATGCCCAGCAGGTCGATGCGCTGGCCACCGGTGACCTTGACCATGGGCACCTGGTACTTGTCCGCCACGTCGGCGATGCGCCGCAATTCGGCGGCGTTGGTGACGCCGCCCCACATCCGTGGCACCACGGAGTAGGTGCCATCCTTCTGGATGTTGGCGTGGGCGCGTTCATTGATGAAGCGCGACTGCGGATCGTCCTTGGCCTCGCCCGGCCAGGTGGAGATCAGGTAGTAGTTCAGCGCCGGGCGGCAGGTGGCGCAGCCGTTCGGCGTGCGCCATTCCATGAAGGCCATGGCCGCGGGAATGCTGGTCAGGTGGTGCTCGCGAATGGCCTTGCGCACCTGGCCGTGGTTGAGGTCGCTGCAACCGCAGATGGCCTTCTCGCTCTTCGGTTTGACGTCGGCAGCGCCGCCCACAGTGTTGATCAGGATTTGTTCGACCAGTCCGGTACAGGAGCCGCAGGAACTGGCGGCCTTGGTGTGCTTCTTCACCTCGTCCACTGAGAACAGCCCGTGCTCCTGGATCGCCTTGACGATGGTGCCCTTGCACACGCCGTTGCAGCCGCAGACTTCCATGTCGTCGGGCATCGACATGGCCTTGCTCTGGCCCTGATGGCCGGCGTCGCCGATGGCGTTTTCTCCGAACATGAGATGGTCGCGGATCTGCGCGACGTTCTGCCCCTCGCGGACTTGGCGGAAGTACCAACCGCCGTCGGCGGTGTCGCCGTACAGACAGGCGCCGACCAGCACGTCGTCCTTGATCACCAGCTTCTTGTAGACGCCGCCGATGGGGTCGGAAAGGGTGATGGTTTCGGTTCCCTCGCCACCGATGAAGTCGCCAGCGGAGAACAGGTCGATGCCGGTGACCTTGAGCTTGGTCGAGGTCACCGAGCCGAGATAGCGGGAGAAGCCGAGCATGGCCAGGTGGTTGGCGCAGACCTTGGCCTGTTCGAACAGCGGTGCGACGAGGCCGTAGGCGGTGCCGCGGTGGTTGGCGCATTCGCCGACGGCGTAGATGCGCGGGTCATAGGTCTGCAGGGTGTCGTTGACCAGGATGCCGCGGTTGCAGGGGATGCCGGCCTGCTCGGCCAGTTTGCTGTTGGGGCGGATGCCGGCGGCCATCACCACCAGGTCTGCGGGGATCACCTCACCGTCCTTGAACTTGACCGCGCAGACACGGCCTTCGCCGTTGTCGAGCAGTTCGGCGGTGTGCTTGGGCAGGAGAAACTTCAGGCCGCGGCTTTCCAGCGCGCTCTGCAGCAGTGTGCCAGCGGTCTTGTCCAGCTGGCGCTCCATCAGCCAGTCACCGATGTGCACCACGGTCACGTCCATGCCACGTAGCTTGAGGCCGTTGGCCGCCTCCAGGCCGAGCAGGCCGCCGCCGATGACCACTGCATGCTTGTGGGTCTTGGCGGTTTCCATCATCACCTGGGTGTCGGCGATGTCGCGGTAGCCGATCACGCCCTGCAGGTCGTTACCGGGAATCGGCAGGATGAATGGGTTGGAGCCGGTGGCGATGAGCAGCCGGTCATATTCCGCCTCGGTGCCATCATCGGCAATGACCCGGCGCCGGGCGCGGTCGATCTTCACCACCTTGCGGTTGAGCATCAGGCGGATGTCATTCTCGGCATACCAGTTCAGGTCGTTGAGCACGATCTCTTCGAACTGCTGTTCGCCGGCCAGCACGGGGGAGAGCAGGATGCGGTTGTAGTTCGGGTGCGGTTCGGCACCGAACACCGTGATTTCGTAGAGCTCGTTGGTGAGCTTGAGCAGCTCTTCCAGCGTACGCACGCCGGCCATGCCGTTGCCGATCATCACCAGTTTGAGTTTCTTCATGCCCGTTCTCCGCGCCAAAACGTCCCGCCTGGCCAGTGCAAAATTTTCACAACAAAAAAGGCGTCCCACTGGTTACCCAGTGAGGACGCCTTTGTCCCGTGTCCCGCTCTCTCGGGAAACCTGCCGCTCCACGTTGAGGGTCAGGTCGTATGTTCTGTCGCCTTTTGCTTAGCAGAAGCTGTGCCAACTTGGCAAAACGCCTGCTTCCCATGGTTTGTGCGCGGTCCTTCCGCAAGATAGGCCGCTGTGTTGCACCGTTATGCGGCCGCGCGCGCTGTCATGGTGCAGCTGGGGCGAATATTGTCGATTGACAGTTGGCGGTCGGCTTCCTAAAGTTTCGCCCATGCGCCGATTTAGTCAGCTACTTGCGGGGCGCCTGGAGCCGATGGCTTCGAAATACCGCTAAAGCGCTGGTTCCGGTGTCGCCTCTCACCGCTGCCCAGCGGAATCCTCGAGGCGGAAGTTGAATCAATGAACGCAAAGCACGCACAGTTGCGCCTGGCCCCGATCACCAGCGGCCTGCACCCCAGCAATCCGAAAATCCTGCTGGGTGGTACTCACCAACCATCCCTGTTGCGCTACCTCGAAGGTTGGCCGCGACGTCATCGCAAATCCCACGCCTTGCTTATCCAGTTCGCCACGGCCGACGAGTCGCTGGCACGTTTCGCCACCGACAGCTTCGATCTGGCGGTGATTCAGGCACCGACCGCCGAGCGCCTGGAAGAATGCGTGCGCGAGCTGACCCGGGTGGCGCGCCAAGGGCTTATTACCCGTCGCTGAGCGTCATGCGCCTTTAATCAGCAACATCGCCAGTGCCAGGTTCAGCAGCAGCGAAGTCAGCGCTACGCTGCGCCAGACCTTCAGCGGCTCGCGTTCGAGCAGCGGGCGTGGCCGGACATTGACGCTGCGCTGTTCGCCCTGCTCCAGCTCCAGCAGCCATTGCTCGGCGGTTTCGAAGCGCTGGCGTGGATCCACCGCTAGCGCACGGCCGAGACTTTCTTCCAGCCAGGTCGGTATGTCCGGGCGATAGCGGCTGGCAGCCGTGGGACTGCCGAAGCGCGGATGCTGGAAGGCTTCGATCTCGCCGTAGGGGTAGTGCCCGGTCAGCAGGTAGTAGAGGGTGACGCCGGTGGCATAGATATCCTGCGCTGCGCTGGGCGCAGCTCCCGAGTAGGCCTCGGGCGCGATGAAGCTCGGGGTTCCGGGCAGGTGATTGGGTAGGTCGCGGGACAGCCCGGGGCAGAACGCCAGGCCGAAATCCAGGATACGCAGTTCGCCGTCCTCGCCCAGTAGCAGGTTGTCCGGCTTGATGTCGCGGTGCAGGATGTTGCGCCGATGCAGCATGCCGACCGCCCGGATCAGCCGTGTGGCGATCTGCAGCACATCTGCCAGGGGAAATGGACCATCCTGCTCGATGCGTCGCGCCAGGGTCGTTCCGGCGTACTCGCGCTGGACGTAATAAAGATGCTGGCGCTGTGGCAGCGGGTGCAGCTCGGCGAAGTGACGCCCGGCGACCCGCCGCATGAACCATTCTTCCTGCAGCAGGGCGGGGCCGGCGTCGGCCTCGTCCTGTCGGCTCGCTGGCAATGTCTTCAGCAGCCAGCTCTGGCCCTGTCCATCCGCCACCCGGTAGATCAGTGATTGCCTCGACTCATGGACCAGTTGCATGACCTGCCAGCCCTCGAACACCTGGCCCGCGCGCAGCTTCGGCGGCAATGGCCAGTGGTCGAGCTGGGCCAGGGCGTCGGCCAGCACCGCTTCGGGCAGGGCTTCGACGCGCAGCAGCAAGGCACTGGCGTTGTCCTGGCTGCCGCTCTGGTGCGCCAGATTGACCAGCGCCCATGCCGCGGCGCCTAGGTCGGGCTGATCGCGGAGGATATGCGCGATATCACGCTCGGGAACGCAGGACCAAACGCCGTCGCTTAGCAGAAGGTAGCTTTCGCCTTCCTGCAGCTCGCCGTCGAGGTAGTCCACCACCAGGTGCTGGTCCAGTCCCATTGCGCGCTTGAGCACATGCTGCATGCCCGTTTGTTCCCAGACGTGGTCTTCGCTGAGCCGCTCGAGCTGCGTGCCGTTCCAGCGATACGCGCGACAGTCGCCGACGTGGGCCAGGGTGAAACGGCGGCCGCGCAATACCAGCGCTGTGAGGGTGGTCAGCAGTGGCTGGCTGCCGCCGTTGGCCTGCAGCCAGCGGTTATGCGCGACCAGCACGCGATCCAGCGATTGCGCAACGGCCCAGGTTTCCGGTGTCGCGTAGTAGTCGAAGGCCAGCGCCTGTAGCGTCGCGCGGGCCGCAAGCCCGCCATCGGCGCACTGGCTGACGCCATCGGCCAGGGCGAACAGGTAGCCCTTGCCGGTGGCCAGCGCCGGGGCCGGGGTGACGATGCGTATCGCATCCTGGTTTTCCGGGCGCGGGCCGGCGGCGCTGGCTTCGCCATAACTCAATTGCAGGGGCATGCAGGGCATCCGGTGCGTTGCTGGACTCAAACCCGTGCCGCAGTCACTGCAGCCGAGCCCCAGGTCGTGCGCCAGCGCCGCTTGACGCCGTGCAGTCCGAACCAGGCCAGCACGCCGAGGCTGGCGAACAGCCATAGGCCGAGCTGGTAATCACCGGTTGACTGCTTGACCGCGCCGAGCCCGGCGGTGAGCAGGAAGCCACCGATGCCACCGGCCATGCCGACCAGTCCGGTCATGACGCCGATTTCCTTGTTGAAACGCTGCGGTACCAGTTGGAATACCGCACCGTTGCCGGCCCCCAGGCTGAGCATGGCGACCACGAACAGCGCCAGGGCAGCCGTGGCGCTCGGCAGGTTGAAGCCCACCGCGGCGATGCAGATGGCTGCGACCGTGTACATCACCAGCAGCGCGCGGATGCCGCCAATGCGGTCGGCCAGCGCACCGCCGAGCGGGCGCAGCAGGCTGCCGGCGAAGACGCAGGCGGCGGTGTAGTAGCCGGCCTTGACCGGGTCGAAGGCGTACTGGTCATGGAAGTAGCCGGGCAGGGTGCTGGCCAGGCCGAGGAAGCCACCGAAGGTCACGCTGTAGAAAAACATGAACCACCAGCTGTCGCGGTCGCCCAGCGCCTTCATGTAATCGGCCAGCGACTTCGGTGCCGGGCGGTTGGGCGCATTCTTCGCCACGCTGGCGAAAATGGCGAAAGTGAGCACCAGCGGGATCAGCGCCAGGCCGAACACGTTGTTCCAACCGAAGCTCGCCGCCAGGACCGGCGCGAACAAGGCTGCCAGCACGGTGCCGGAGTTACCGGCCCCGGCGATGCCCATCGCCTTGCCCTGGTGCTCCGGCGGATACCACTGCGAGGCCAGCGGCAGCGCGACGGCGAAGGACGCGCCGGCCATGCCGAGGAACAGTCCCAGCAGTAATGCCTGCTCGAAGCTGTGGACACCGTGCAGCCAGGCCACGAAGAGCGCCGCGATCACCACGGCCTGGCCGAACAGTCCGGCGGCTTTCGGGGAGCTGCGATCGGCGAGGATGCCGAGCACCAGGCGCAATACCGCGCCGGCGAGAATCGGCGTCGCCACCATGAAGGCGCGCTGCTGGGTGGTCAGGCCGAGGTCAGCGGCAATCTGCACGCCCAGCGGGCCGAGCACGTACCACACCATGAAACTCAGGTCGAAGTAGAGAAAAGAGGCAAACAGGGTCGGCGTGTGGCCGGCTTTCCAGAAACTCGTGCTCATGGGATAGGCTCCAGGGCGTTCGTGGCGCGGCGAGGGCCGCTGAGACTGCTCGGACCGCCTCGTCATCGGGCGGAAAACAAAAAAGCGCCGCAGCACGCCTGCCGGAGCAGGAATGTTGCGACGCCTTTGTCGTGATTTGCAGACCGCCGTTGGCCTGCCTCGACCTGCTCCTAGCAGCTAGCGTGCCAGTACGCGGAAATGCCGCGCTATGCGGGGCGCGTGATCGCTGACGCCTGTTCGCTCGCCGGGTGACGCACAAACAATGCGCAGCGATGGGCCAAACCGGGGCAGCCAATTGCAATGCGGTTGGTCAACTGCGGCCGCTTGCATGACTGATAGGCTTGCCCTGGCATATCCGAGGAACGAGCGATGGCCTTTATTGCAACCCTGACCCTGAACCCGGCGATGGACCTCTCGGTCAGCACCGCGCGCGTCGCCAGCACCGAAAAGCTGCGTTGTTCGCCCCCGCGTCACGATCCCGGTGGCGGCGGCATCAACGTGGCGCGGGTGGTCAAGACACTCGGCGGCAAGTCGCTGGCCGTCTATCCCGCCGGCGGGCCGTTCGGGGATCTGCTGCGGCGCTCGCTGGACGAAATCGGCCTGGTGCATCGCCCGGTAGCCATCGCAGGCGATACGCGGGAGAGCTTTACCGTCGACGAACTGGAAACGGGGCTGCAGTACCGCTTCGTGCTGCCTGGTCCCTCACTGGCGCATCAGGAACTGCAGCGCTGCCTGGATGCACTGGCTGCGCTCCGGCCGACACCGGCTTACGTGGTTCTGAGTGGCAGTTTTCCGCCCGGCGTGGGCCTCGGCTTCTACGACGAGCTGTTGGCCCTCGTGCGGCGTATCGGTGCGCGGCTGGTCGTCGACCTGTCCGGCGAGCCCTTGCGCTATGCGGTTCGCCAGGGCGGGGCGTACCTGATGAAGCCGAGCCTCAACGAGCTGGCCACGATCATGGGCCAGCCGCTGCCGAGCGAGGCGGGGCAGGAGCAGGCATTGCGCGGCCTGATCGCCCAGGGCTGCGCGGAGATCATCGTGCTGTCCCTGGGCGCCCAGGGTGCCCTGTACGCCTGTGGCGACCGGTTGCAGCGCCTGCCCGCGCCGGACGTGCCGGTGGTCAGCGCGGTGGGAGCGGGCGACAGCATGCTCGCTGCCGTGGTGCTGGCCCTGGCTGAAGGGCAGGACGTGCACGAGGCCGTGCGCCACGGCATCGCCGCCGGAGCCGCGACCGTGATGCGTCCGGGCACCGAGCTGTGCCATCGAGAGGACGTGCAGCGCTTGCTACGGATGGCGCAAGACGTGCATTAGTCGATCCGGTTGACCCGCGGGAACTTCGTCGCGAAAGCCTCGGGCATGGCGACGACGCGGCTTTGCGCGTAGTCGTAGAACACGAAGCCGGACTTGGCCATGGCGATCAGCCGGCCATCGGCAGGGCGGGTGATGCGGAAAATGATGTCGCCGCCGTACTTGTTGAAATCCATCACGCCGACTTCGAACAGCAGGGCGTCACGGGCATGAGCCTCGGCCTTGTAGGTCGTCGCCAGATCGGTGACGATGATGCCGCTGCCGTCCTGACGGGTCTCGGCCACGCCATAGGCGAACAGGAAACGTGCCCGTGCCTCGGAGATCATCGAAATCATCGAGTCGTTGGCCAGGTGATTGCCCGCGTTGATGTCGGTGATCCGCACGGTGAGCTGGGTGGAGAAGCAGTACTGGTCTTCTGGAAACTGGAGAGTGAGGCGCGCCATGGATCGCTCGCTGTCGGACTGAGGCGCGCATTCTAGCGTTGTGCCATTGGCAGAGGTTAGTCGAGCACTGGTGGCAGCGGTCTTGACCGCGAATGAATTGCCACCGAGTGGACTCCTCCCGACCATTGCCGCTCCCGCGGAAATTGCCAGGTTCGCTGACCGCTCGGCGATGGGATCAGCGCTGGCTGTTCCAGTGCATCGTTACGGCAGTCAGCAATGCAGCCGTTGGGCAATTTGTGCACGGCGAGCGCAGACGTCAGTGGTGCGCTTGCCGAGCACTCGCTCTGCGAGTCGGGCGGATCACTGCCCTAACAGCTCGTTCATGGCAATGATCTGCTCGGCAACCTGAATCAGCTTCTGCTGGCGGCTCATCGCCTGGCGCCGCATCAGCGTATAGGCCTCTTCCTCGTTGCAGTCGCGCATCTTCATCAGCATGCCCTTGGCCAGTTCGATGCGCTTGCGCTCGGCCAGTTGTTGTTCGCGCGCCTGCAGTTGCGCACGCATCGCCTGGTCGGTCTCGAAGCGGGCCATCGCCACATCGAGGATGGGCTTGAGCCGCTGGGCCTGGATGCCTTCGACGATGTAGGCGCTGACACCGGCGCGGATCGCCTGGCGCATGGCGTCCGGGTCGCTGTCGTCGGTGAACATGACGATGGGCCTTGGCTGGTCGCGGCTGACCAGCACCACCTGCTCGAGCACGTCACGCCCGGGCGAGTCGGTGTCGATCAGTACCACGTCCGGTCGAATCGCCTCGACCCGCTCGGGCAGGTCGATGGACAGGCCGGACTCGTCAATGACCTCGAAGCCGGCCTCGATCAGCGCGCTTCGCAGCCGCCCGATCTTTCGCGGAGTGTCATCGATCAGCAGGATACGCAACATGCCGGGCTCCCTCTTCAAAGCGCGACCACGGCCGCGCCAGCCATGGCGTTCAGCGTGAAACTGCGGGCATAGGCGGCCGGGTCGCTGCCGTCCCAGACCCTGCCATCCATGAACGTGGCGCTGCGCATGGGGGAAACGGGCACGGCAATGCCCAGTGCGTCTGCAGCCTGCCGGTAGAGGTCGGTCTGCTGCACCTGACCGGCAACTTTCTGATAATCGGGATCCTCGCGCAGCAGGCCCCAGCGCCGCAGCTGGGTCATGAACCAGAGACCATCGGAGAGGTAGGGCATGTTCGCCGCGCCCTCGCCGAAAAAGCGCAACGGATGGGTGTCGTCCCAGGTCTGGCCGAGGCCGTCGTGATAACGACCGAGAAAGCGCTCCTCGATGGCGGCCAGTGGCGCGTCGACATAGTCACGTCCGGCGATCAGTTGGGCCGTGCCGCGGCGGTTTTCCTGGCTCTGGTCGATGAAGCGGCTCGCCTCGAGCACCGCCATTACCAGTGCCCGTGCGGTATTGGGGTATTGCTCGACGAACGCCCGCGTGCAGCCGAGCACCTTTTCCGGGTGGTCGGGCCAGATCGACTGGCTGGTCGCCAGGGTAAAGCCGACGCCTTCGGCGATAGCCTGGGCGCCCCAGGGTTCGCCCGCACAAAAACCATCGATACGACCGGCACGCAGGTGCGCCACCATCTGCGACGGCGGAAGCACCAGTGTCCGCACGTCGTTCAGCGGATGGATGCCGTGGGCGGCCAGCCAGTAGTAGAGCCAGAGCGCGTGCGTCCCCGTTGGAAAGGTGTGGGCTAGTGTGAGTCGTGCACCACTATGGCGCACGCTATTGCGCAATGTCTCCGGATCGGTCACGCCCGCAGCCTTGAGGGGGGCGGACAGGCTGATGCTCTGGCCGTTCTGCGCAAGCCCCATGAGCACCGCCATGTCCACCGCCGGGCTGCCGCCGATGCCCAGGTGCATGGCATAGATCAGGCCGTACAGCCCGTGGGCTGCGTCGAGCTCGCCGCCGGTCAGCTTGTCGCGCAGGCCGGACCAGGAATTCTGGCGGTGCAGATTGAGGGTGAGGCCGAATGGCTGTGCGAAGCCCTGGGTCGCGGCGACGATCAGCGACGCGGCATCGGTGAGCGGCAAAAAACCGAGATTGACCGAGCTCTTTTCTGGTGCATCGCTACCGGCGACCCAGGCTAGTGCATCGTGGCGGTGCGGCGCGAAGGGTTCCGTCATGCTGTGGGCCTTTTCGATTACGAAGCACGCGGGGCAGAACGAGTGCCGCACGGCTCTGGAAGGGTCTGTGACAAGCCTGAAGCAAGCGATATGCCAGCCTGAAATTGGTGCACGTTGCTGCACGCTGAAAAAACGGCCAATGGCGGCGCAGCGGATGCCGCGAGCGGCCGATGATCGTGGCTCAGCGTGGATAGAGCGGTGGCAGGGCGCTCTGGTCCTGTTCCACGTCCGGCCTGGCCACCGCCGGCAGTGTCTGGATCGCTTGCCACAAGGCGTCGCCTTGCCAGTGCTGGCCGGCCTCGCTGTACAGCGCACCATTCAGGCCATCCAGGGCATCGGACAGCGGCACGAAGCGGGCGGCCATGTCGGCCAGTGTTTCCGGCTGCTGCCTGGCCCAGGCATCCAGCGCCTGGCGGGTGGCCTGGGAGTCGTTGGCCTGGCAGGCGCGGCGCAGATCGTCGAGCAGGCTGCGCGGGGTAGGCCCGGGCTGCAGGGTGCGCTGTATCGCCGGCTGGCGCCGCGCATGCCACCAGAGCCCGAAGCCGGCCAGGGTACTCAGTGCCAGCAATGCCGTGCTCAGCTGCCACGGCCACAGCAGTACCGGCGGAGCCATCGGCGCGGCTGAAGCCTGCTCGACGGCGGGCGGCAGGAGGTTGGGATTGTCGGCAACCTCGAGGGTGCGCGCAGCCAGCGTGGTGCGCTCGAGCCGATCCTCGACGGTGTTCCACCAGATCACTTCCAGCGGCTCCACCTGCAGCGCTCCACTGCGTGTCGGGATCAGCGCTTCGCGTTGCTCTCGGCTGCCCACCAGGCCGGACGCGTTCACCTCGTCGGCCAGGCTGGGCTGATCGGGGTAGCGCCGCAGATCCGTTCCTTGGGGCATACCGATCGCCGGCAGTTGAGTGCTGGTCAGTCCCTCGGCCTTGAGCAGCAGGCTGCGGGTCAGCGATTCGCCGACTTGCGCCTTCTCCGGCTCCGGACTCCAGGCTTCGATCAGCGTCAGGCTGCGTGCCGGCAGCCAGGGCGCGTCGGCCGGGTAGTCGGCCGGTTTGCTCTTGACCGTCAACGGGATGCTCGGCGAGCGGACCTGAGTAGAACGGCCCGAGCGCGAGCCGAACAGCGAATTGCTATCGCTGGCTACGGTGGTGGCACTGAAGAGCTGGGCCGGAATGGTCAGTTCACCGGATTTCTGCGGAAACAGCGCGTAGCGCACCTCGATGACGCCGTGGCGGATGCCGTTGATGGTCTTTTCGTAGGTGCGCGGCTCACCGAGCCGCTCTACCAATGCATCGGGCATCTGCAATGGCGACAGCGTGCTGTCGTCATACAGCGAGACCGAGTGATAAATGCGCAGGGTGAGGATCACCTGGGCCTGCACGTAGACGCTTTCCTGATCGACACTGGCGTCGATGAAGATCGGAGCCAACTGATCGCTTTCGGTATCTTTCAGCGACTCCTGAACCAGCAGGGTGATCGGCTCGCTGCTCCACTCACCCAACTGCAGTGGCGGAATGATCACGTAGCCGGTTTGCCGCGGACGCAGGGTGATCAACCAGCGAGTGGTCGCCCGCGCTTCGCCGTTGCTGTTGGAAAGCCGGTTGACCTGGCGGGTGTCGAACACTTCGAACAACTGGTCCAGCGGCTGCAGATCGGGCTTGCCGAATGCCGCATCGCCCTGGGTCTCCAGACTCAGCTCGAGGGTTTCGTCGATGCTCAGTTGGGTACGATCGACGCGAGCGAACAGACCCGCGGCGCTGGCCTGAGTGGCCAGCACGGCAAGTAAGAGAAAAGCCATCAGGCGCATCATTGCTTCATTCCTGGCGCTTGCGTTGTTCATAGAGAAATTTGCGTCGCAGCAACTCGCCGGGATCGTCGGGAACCTGCCGTAGCCACTGGTCCATCGCCTGCTGTCGTTCCTGTTCGGGAAGGGCATCATGCTCCGCTTGGGACGAGCTGGCTTCGGTTTCCGCAGCTTCCCGTGCTTCGCTTGCAGCGGGCTGCAAGGCGCCGCCGGACTCGCTGGCCGCATCGCTCTGGGCCGCTTCAGCCGCTGGCGAAGGGGGCGAGCCCGGCTGCTGCGATTGCGCTGGCTGCGGTTCGGGCTCGGCGGTTTGCGCGTCCTGCTGCTCCTGCGCTGGCTCGGGTTGTTTTTCGCGCTGACGCAGCAACGTTTCGATCAGCGTCCGGTTGTGCAGTGCTTGCTGCAGGTCGGGTTGCAGTTCCAGCGCTTGATCGTAGGCTTCGATGGCTGCTTCGAAGGCTTCAGTGCGGGCCAGCGCATTGCCGCGGTTGTAATGGTCGGCGGCAGTTGTGCCCTGGCCGAACAATTCGGCGGCGCCGGTGTAGTCGCCGGCCCGATAGCGGGCCACGGCCTGCCAGCGGCGATCGACAAAGCGCTCGGCGGCCTGTGCCGGCTGTTCCGCTTCGAGCAGGCGCTGACCCTGCTGGTCGCGGCGCAACCACAGGTCCTCGAGCTCGAAGGCGCTGGCCGGTTGCGGCTGCAGCAGTAGCAGTGGCAGGCAGAACAACCAGCCGCGCCGACCGGCGAGAGCGGCTAGCAGGAGCAGTGGCAGCAGTAACCAATACCCCTGGTCCAGCCAGGCCTCGAGGCGGGTGACATCGTCGTCTTGCTGCAGCGAGCCGCTGGCGTCGAGCAGGCCGAGTGTGCTGAGGTCACTGTCGCCGATCCGCGCCTGCTGGTAGCGACCGCCCAGCGAACTGGCGAAACGCTGCAGACCGGCGCTGTCCAGACGCGGAATCAGGATCGCGCCTTGCGCGTCCTTGAGGAAGCTGCCGTTGTCGCCGGCGATTGGCGCACCCTGCTCGGTGCCGACTCCGAGGATCAGCAGGCGGTCGCCCTGGTCGCCCAGCAGCTTGTTGATGGCGCTGCGCTCCTGCTCGTCCAGGCTACTGCCAATCAGCAGGAGACGGCCACGGCCCAGGCCGGCCTGCTCGAGCAGGGCGAGTCCCGTTTCGACGGCCAAGTCGGCGCGCTGGCCCGGCTCCGGCATCAGCGCGGGGTGCAAGGCATCGAGCAGGTTGCGCGTGGTGGCCAGGTCGTCCGATAGCGGGACCAGGGTGTGGGCACTGCCGGCGAAGACCACGACGGCGGTCTGGACGTCCTGGCGACGCTCGAGCAGGTCGAGCAGTTCGCGCTTGGCCTGCTCGAGGCGTGTCGGCGCCGCGTCGCTGGCGAGCATCGACGGTGTCAGTTCCAGCAACACCACCAGTGGATCGCTGCGTTTGCTGCTGGGCTGCTCGTACCGCTGCCAGCTGGGACCGAGCAGCGCGGCTACCGCCAGTAGCCAGGCCAGGCCGAGCGTGATCCAGGGCAGACGACTGTGGCGCAGCCGACCGCGAGTCAGCAGGGCCGCATGAAAGGCTTCTGGCAGCAGGCGTTGCCAGTGCCCGGCCTGCAGCTGTCGATGCCATAGCCGCCAGAGTAGCCAGGCCAGCAGCGGCAGGATGAGCAGCCAGTATGGCCGCAGCAGGTGGGGCAGCAGAGCGCTCATCGACGTGGCTCCCGGCGCCGCGTCAGGCGTTGCAGCTGCGGGTGCCACAGGCTGCTGGCAACAATCAGCAGGCTGATCGACAGCGCCGCGAACAGCGGCCAGACGTAGAGCGGTTCGGCCACGCGCGCCTGGGTCGGCTGTTGGGCAGCGGGCTCGAGGCGATCCAGCGTGTCGCCGATGGCCTTCAGCTCGGCACTCGAGGTCGCGCGGAAATACTGGCCCCCGGTCTGCTCGGCAATGGCGCGCAGGGTGGGCTCGTCCAGATCGAGGCCGGGATTGAAGCCGAAGCGGCTGAGTACGCCGCCTTCCTCCGGCACTGCACCGATGCCGATGGTATGGATTCGCACGTTTTCCTCCGACGCCAGCGTTGCTGCCAGGAGGGGCTCGATCTCGCCGCCGTTATTGGCGCCATCAGTGATCAGCACCAGCACCCGGCTGCTTGCCGGACGTTCTCTCAGACGTTTCACTGCGAGGCCAATGGCGTCGCCGATGGCGGTGTTGCTGCCGGCGATACCGACCCTGGCTTCGTCCAGCCAGACGCGAACGGTGTGGCGGTCGAAGGTCAGCGGGGACTGCAGATAGGCCTTGCTGCCGAACAGGATCAGTCCGACACGGTCACCACGGCGCTGCTCGACGAAATCACCCAGCAACACCTTGACCAGCTCGAGCCGCGTGAGCTCTTCGTCCTGCCATTGCATGTCCGGGTAATCCATCGATCCGGAGACATCGACGGCCAACAGCAGATCACGACCGCTGGTGGGCAGAGGCAGGGGATCACCGAGCCACTGCGGGCGAGCCGCGGCGAACAGCAGCAACAGCCATACGCTCAGGTAGGGCAGTTGCTGGCGCCAGGCAGGCAGGGCGACGCGGGCACGCCGTCCGGCGAGCTGCTGCAGTTCGTCGAGAAAACTGATCTTCAAGGCTGCCTCGCCGTTGTCCGCCGGTGGCAGCAGCGCGCGCAGCAGCCAGGGCAGCGGCGCCAGCAGGAAAATCCACGGCCAGGCCAGCTCAAACATGTTTGCGAATCCAGATGTCGACAGCCTGCTCAAGGCCATCGATGGCCTTGTCATCGAGGCGACATTCGGCGCGATAGGTGCCTTCGACGAGCACCATCCAGCGTGTCAGGCCGGCGGCCGGGCAGCGGTTGTCGAGGAAGGCCAGCCAGGCGCGTCCGCTGAGGGTGTGCGGATGGTCGTCGGGGTAGCGAATGCGGCAGAGCCGCTTGAGCAAGGCATTGAGCTGCTGCAGCCATTGGCTGGCCGGCTGGCCGCCATAGGGCTTGCTCAGGCGTGACAGCTCGATCAGTGCTTCGCGCCGCTGCGGTTCCAGCTCAGGTTCGGGTGAGGTTCGAAGCCTGGGTTTGTGTAACCGATGCCGAGTCCGCCAAAGCGCTGCCAGGCAGAGCATCGACAGCAGGCCAAGCAACCACCAACCAGGCGCCGGAGGCCACCAGGCGATCGGCTCGGGTTGGATCAGCGGCGCCAGTTGATCGAGCGGATTCATAAGCGGATGCTCGGATGCCGGACACTCAGGTGTTCGCGCAGTTGCTCGACCAGATCACGCTGCGTATCGAGCGGCATCAAGGGTACGCGCAGGCGATCGGCCAGTCGTTGCCAGCGTGCGCTGCGGGCTTCGCCGAGTTCACGATAGCGCTGACGCAGGCCGGCATCGTGAGTATCCAGTTCCAGGTGCTTGTCGTGTTCGCTGAAGCGCAGCAGACCGGCGGCCGGCAAGGCGTGATCGAGCGGATCGAACAGCGGCAGGAGCAACAGGTCGACATGCCGAGCAAGCAGGCTGAGCTGCTGTTCGGCGGCGTCGGTCAGGGTCCGTTCGTCGCAGAGAATCACCGACAGGCTGCCGGGCCGCAGCACTTCCCGCACGCGCCGCAGCGCCAGGCTGAAGGCTTCGGGATCGAGCGAGCCGTCTGGCTGCAACTGGCGGTTGGCTCGGGTCACGCGGTCAAGCAGTTGCAGCAGGCTCTGTTTGCTGCGGCGTGGCTTGATCTCCTGCTGCTCGGCACCGAACACCAACCCGCCGACGCGATCGTTGTGGCTCAGCGCCGCCCAGCCGATCAGGCTCGCTGCCTGGGCGGCCAGCACCGACTTGAACGTTCGACCACTGCCGAAGAACAGGCGCGGGCTCTGCTCGACGACGATGTAGATCGGGCGCTCACGTTCCTCGTGAAAGAGTTTGGTGTGCGGCTCCTGGGTGCGCGCAGTGACTCGCCAGTCGATGGTGCGCACGTCGTCGCCCGCCTGGTAGATGCGGACCTGATCGAAGTCCACGCCTCGGCCACGCAGTCTGGAGTGATGCAGGCCGACCAGCGGACTGCGTCGGTTCGGCGTCGAGAACAGCGGGACTTCACGGACCCGATGGCGGATGTCGATGAGCTCGGCCAGGGTCACGCGTATGCCGCCGTCCGGCTGGCTCGGCTGCCCGCTGTCGCAAGCCTGCGGTTGCATCAGGCCACCGCGACCACGTCGAGAATGCGCTGGATCACGCGGTCCTGGTCGATGCCGGCTGCTTCTGCTTCGAAGGACAGAATGATCCGATGGCGCAGTACGTCGAAGAGCATCGCCTGGATATCCTCGGGGCTGACGAAGTCGCGCCCGGCCAGCCAGGCGTGGGCGCGTGCGCAGCGGTCCAGCGCGATGGAGCCGCGAGGACTGGAACCATAGGCGATCCATTCCGCCAGCTCGGTATCGAACTTGCCGGGCGTGCGGGTGGCCATGACCAGCTGCACCAGGTATTCCTCCACCGCATCGGCCATGTACAGGCCGAGAATTTCCTTGCGTGCGGCGAAGATCGCCTGCTGGCTGACCCGGTGCTCAGGCACCGCCTCGCCATTGATCGCTTCGCCACGCGCCTGCTGCAGAATGCGCCGTTCCACCGAGGCGTCGGGAAAGCCGATTTTCACATGCAGCAGGAAGCGATCGAGCTGCGCTTCGGGCAATGGATAGGTGCCTTCCTGTTCGATCGGGTTCTGCGTGGCCATGACCAGAAACAGCGGTGGCAGGTCGTAAGTGCTACGGCCTACGCTGACCTGGCGCTCGGCCATGGCCTCGAGCAGGGCCGACTGCACCTTGGCCGGGGCGCGGTTGATTTCGTCGGCCAGCACCAGATTGTGGAAGATCGGCCCCTGCTGAAAGACGAAGCTGCCGGTTTCCGGTCGGTAGATCTCGGTGCCGGTGATGTCGGCAGGCAACAGGTCGGGGGTGAACTGGATGCGATGGAATTCGGCTTCCAGGCCTTCGGCGAGCTCCTTGATCGCGCGGGTCTTGGCCAGGCCCGGTGCCCCTTCGACGAGCATGTGTCCGTCGGCGAGCAGGGCGACCAGCAGACGCTCGATGAGCCGCTCCTGGCCCAGGATCTGGCTGGAAAGGAACTGTCGCAGCGCAGTAATCGATTCTCGGTGATCCATCGTCGGGCTCTTCTGGCGGATGGGCGGGGCTTTTCACTGCCGCGCGTGCAGACCGCCGACTTTAATGCATTTGCGGCTTCAGCCGCCATGTGCGGCGCTTGTCATGAGCTGTCTGGCAACAGAAATGAGAGCGAGACATAGCCAGCGCTGAAATGACCCGCCATGGGCGATGGCGGGTCATTCACTGGCGTTACTGCCATTGCGCCTGGAGTCGGCGCTGGGCGAGTAGGGCGCTGGCCTGGGTGGTGGGCGCAAGATGCACCGTCTGCCCCGGCAGGCATTGCGCCAACCGAGCCACTGCTTGCGGTGTCAGCGCACCCAGGCGTGGGTAGCCACCGATGGTCTGCCGGTCGTTGAGCAGGATGATCGGCTGGCCATCCGGCGGCACCTGTACGGCGCCCAGAGGAATGCCTTCGGAGATCATCGAGCCACGCTGGCATTGCAGCTGTGGACCATTGAGGCGAATGCCCATACGGTCGGCACGCTGGTCGATCAGCCATTCGCTGTTGAAGACATCGAACAGACTCTGGCCGCGAAAATCGCCAATCTGCGCTCCCAGTACCAGTTGCAGTCGGGGCGCAGACTGGTACTCGGGAATGAACTCAGTAGGCATCTGCCGCGTTGCGCTGGCGCTACCGTTCCAGCCCAGCGAGTCGCTGACAGCGATGGCGCGGCCATCACCCTGCAGGCCGCCAAGACCTTCGCGCAGCATGCTGGCGCAGCTGCCGAGCACCAGCGGCGCCTGGAATCCACCTGGCGCTGCCAGATAGGCGCGGGCGCCCTGGCGCGGCTGGGCGAAACTCAGGCGCTGGCCCTGGCGTACCTCGAAGCTGCGCCAGGGCGCCAGCGGTTGGTCGTCCAGCCGCGCGCCGAGGTTGGCACCGGCCAGCGCCAGGGTGGCGTCGCGGCTGCATTCGAACTCGGCATTGCCCAGGGTGATCTCCACCACAGCGGCAGTCAGCGGGTTGCCCAGCAGCCAGTTGGCCCAGCGATGGGCGATCCAGTCCAGGGCACCGCATTGGGTCACGCCAAGGTGACGCACACCGAAGCGACCACCGTCCTGCAACTGAACGAAGGGACTGCTGCGCAACACACGCAAGCCAGCGTCGATAGCGCTCATTGGTTGGCCTCCAGCGGGCTGTCGTCGCCGCCCAGACGAATGAATTCGGCGCGCTCGATGGGCACGAAACGCACACGATCACCAGGTTGCAGCAGGCTGTAGCCTTCGATGTCGCTGCCGAACAGGCGGCTCGGCGTGCGGCCGATCAGGTTCCAGCCACCGGGCGACACCACCGGGTAGGCGGCCGTCTGCCGTTCGGCGATGCCGACGCTGCCGGCGGCGATGCGCTTGCGCGGCGTGCTCAGGCGCGGCGCGGCGAGGATTTCCTCGACCAGTCCCATGAAGGCGAAGCCGGGCGCGAAACCCAGGGCGAATACCTGATAGGCATGGCCGCTGTGCCGGGCGATCACGTCGGCCTCACTGAGCCCGCTGCGCCGGGCCAGCAGTTGCAGCTCCGGGCCGACGCTGCGGTCGTACCAGGTGGGCAACTGATGTTCGCGGCCGCCTTGCAGATCGGCAGGCTGCAAGCCATCGAGTGCTTCGGCGACCTTCGCTCGCGCCTGCTCGCTGTCGAGCTGGCACAGGTCGTAGTGCAGCAGCAGCGTGGTATAGGAGGGCACCAGGTCGATCAGCGCGCCGCCGAACGCTTCCTGCAGGCGCGTGCGTGCGGCCAGCATCCACGGCATGTTGGCTTCATCGATAAAGTCGAACAGGCGCAGAATCAGGCTGTCGATGCCGGCGACTTCCAGCCGGGCGTTGGGCACCTTCATGCCTGAACCAGGCTGTCGAAGGCCTGGCGGATGCGCCTGACGGCGGCGACCGAACTGGCGTTGTCGCCATGCACGCACAGCGTCTGCGCGCTCAGGTGCAGTGCGCTGCCGTCGCTGGCCTGCAGGGCCTCGCCACGTGCCAGGGTGAGCGCCTGCCTGACGATCACCTCGCTGTCGTGATGCACGGCACCCGGCAGGCTGCGGCTGACCAGAAAGCCGGCGGCGTCGTAGGCGCGGTCGGCGAAAGCCTCGAACCACAGGGTCAGGCCGAATTCGTCGCCCAGCGCCTGGGCGGCACTGTTGTCGCGGGTGCACATCAGCATCAGCGGCAGCTGGCGGTCGTACTTGGCCACGGCGCTCATCACCGCGCGCAGGGTGGCGGGTTTGCGCATCATGTCCTGATACAGCGCGCCGTGCGGTTTGATATAGCTGACGCGCGTGCCCTGGCTGCGGCAGATGCCTTCCAGCGCACCGATCTGGTAGAGCATCAGGTCTTCGACTTCCTGTGGCGTGCAGTCCATCGAACGGCGGCCGAAGCCGACCAGGTCCTGATAGGCGGTGTGCGCGCCGATGCGTACGTCGTGGGCCACGGCCAGGGCCACGGTCTTGCGCATCACGCTGGGATCCGAGGCGTGGAAACCGCAGGCGATGTTGGCGCAGTCGATGTAAGGCATGACCTCGGTGTCCAGGCCCATGGTCCAGGCGCCGAAGCTTTCGCCGATGTCGCAATTCAGAAGCAAGCTGTTCACGTGAGCATCCTAGTCGTGGCTTGTCGGTTCCAGCAGCTCTGAGCTGTTCTGGGAGCTGGCTTCATTTTTCCGACGCCGTCCAAGGGAGTCCAACTAATAAAAACATCCGCCTGAGATAGAAAAAGCTGATGGTACCGGACATCGATTTTTCTGATCTCCAGACGCGGGTTTTTCCCGTTGGACAGTGAGTGTCGCCGGGCTCGACAGTGAATTGGGTGAACGCTCCTTGGCGCCGTTCTGGCGCGCCCCGATGTTCCGTAGTCGGGGTTTTTTCGTTCCTTTCGAGTCGACTCGGCCCCTCGCTACCAGTCAATTGGGATGCCAAGGCAACGACTTGCCCAAGGCTCCGCGCCGGGCGCTGCTGCAGACGGGCGAGTGAGCCGGGTGGGCAGGGTGGGCGTTGTCCTGAGCTTTGACCGGTGATCGGACGCGGATGCTCGCCAGACATGGCATGACCGTGATGCAGGACAGCGAGCCGCAACTGCGGCGTGGCTCGAACGAAGCGGGCCAGCAGCTCACCGAGGAATGGCTGACGCGAGCTGGCGGGGACCACGCGCAGATCATCGAGGCTTATTTCGACGGGCAGCCACGTTAGCCGATACGCAAGTCCGGGTCGAGGACACGCCGAGCTGCTATCACCTCACTCAGGCCAGTCGGAACTGGCTGGCGCTGCGTCCCAGCGCATCGACCTGGGAAGACAGCCCCTCAGTGTGGCCACCCAAGGTATGACGCAGTTCCTTGCTCTGCCCAGTATGAACATTGATGGTTTCCATCTTGCCGGCAATGTCCTCGGTTGTGGTGGAAACCTCCTCAATGGCGACCACCACCTGGTTCATCTCACTGGTGAGCCGCTCCATTGCCGAGGTAATGGAGGAGATGGCGTTGGCCACCTGAGCGGCATGCCGCTCGCTGTCGGCAGCCAAGTCCAGGCCGTTACTCATCAACTGGTGCATGTGGCGGGTCTGTTGCTGGAACTCACCGACGATGGCGCTGATATCGGTAGTGGCCGAGACTGTCTTCTGTGCAAGCGAACGCACCTCATCGGCCACCACCGAGAAGCCACGCCCGGCGTCACCCGCCCGTGCAGCCTCGATTGCCGCGTTGAGGGCGAGCAGGTTGGTCTGATCGGCCAGGCTGTTGATTACATCGACGATGCCGTTGACCCGGGCACTGCTCTGGCTGAGGGTATCGACCTGGCTGTGGGTGTCCTGGATCAGTTGAGCCAAGCGACTCATGCTGTCGACGCTGGCTGCGATCACCTCGCCGCCGTTGCGCGCGGCATCGTAGGCACTGGTCGTGGCGGTTCCGACTTGCGCCGTGCGCTGCGCCATGTCGTTTAGGGTGGTGCTGATCTGGTGCGAGGCCGACGCGGCCTGCTCGGTCTGGATTTCCACCTGGGTACTGTTATCTCCCAACTGGCGCATGGCATCGCCCAGGTGATGGTACAGGCGGCGCAGCTCGCCGTTGGCGCGCACCACTTCGGTAACGATGCCGCCAATGCCCTGGATCATGCGGTTGGCTGCATCGGCCAATTGGTTAAACTCGTCGCGCGGGTTGCTCCCCACAGGCAGCTTGCCGGTGAGATCGCCGGAAGCGACCTGGCTCAGCAACAGGATGGCGTTGCGCAGGCGCGTAACCAGGGTGCGTGAAGCCTGCAGCAAGGTGAAACAGAGTAGGGCGGCGACAGCGAGGAAACTCAGCCCCATGATCCACAGTGCGGAAAGTCGAGCCTGTGCAGCCTCCTGTGTACGGCGCAGCAACAGGCCGCTTTGCAGTGCTTGTGCCTGTTCTTCGATGCGTGCCTGCAGTTGCTCGCCGAGTTGGCGCAGGTGCTGATTGGTCGCGTTGATTCGCTCGATATTGCCATGGATATCAGTGAACGCCTGGGCATAGCCCTGCACGTTTTTGCCAATCGGCGTGTCCTGCCATTCAAGGTCTGCGATCTGTTCCTGCAATTTGCCGATGGCCGTCAGGGCAATCTGGGCGAAAGCCGGATCGAAGGTCGACAGATAGTCACGCTGGCTACTCAGGGCACTGATAATGAAGGGTTTGATCAGGTCGAAGCTGATCGCTTCCAGCGCCTTGCCTTTCTCCTTCAACGTTTTGCGCTGGCCTTCGAAGGGTGTCAGGCCCAGGGTCTGATTTAGGCTCAGCCAGTGGCGCTGTTGGGCCAGTTCTTCCAGCAGCACGGTCTGGATCTGCTGGGCGTGTTGCAAGGTGGCGTCATCTTCCAGCGCTTGAGCTTGCGCCAACAGTTGTCCGATGAGTTCTTGCAGCTCAACGAGACCGCTATTGAAGTCCTCTTGCAAATCGGGGGTGATCCGCTGGCGCAGTGCGTTCTGTTGCCACCAGCGGTTCATCAGCTGGGTACTGGCGCTGGCATAGGCAGCCGCTTGTTCCCTTGCCTGCAATGCACTGCTGACGCTATGACTGGCCCACAACGAGGCGGCTGCCATGAGTATCAGGCTGGTCAGGGTGAGCGCGATAAGGGCTCGGAATTTTTGTTGCCAGGACAATAAAAAGCTCACGGTAACGCCTCGCCATCTTGCTTTCCGAGAAACGCGAGCGGGGCCGCGGGGACCCCGTCATTAGTTGAGTACTTACCAAAGCGCCATGGTGTAGCTGAGAATCAGGCGATTCTCGTCAATATCGTTGCCGAAATTGGAGCGAACGGTAGCGTTACGCCATTTCAGCCCCAGGTTCTTCAGTGGACCGCTCTGCACCACGTAGGCGATATCGGTATTGCGTTCCCATTCCTTGCCTTCGCTGCTGCGGCCGGCGACTTCGACGTTGTCACCGGATATATAGCGGGTCATGAAGGTCAGGCCGGGTATGCCGATGCTGGCGAAGTTGTAGTCGTAGCGCATTTGCCAGGAGCGCTCTTCAATGTTGGCGAAATCATTGATCTGCACAAAGTTGACCAGGAAGGGGTCGCTGCTGGCGATATAGGGAAACGGATCGTCACCGCTCATGCGCTGGTAACCCGCGCCGAGGGCATGACCGCCCAGGCTGTAGGTGAACATGGCGCCGAATGCCTTGTTGTCGAGATCGCGGAAGTTGCCGTCCTCGCGGCTTTGCGAGTAACGCAGGTCGGTCTTGAACGACTGGCCGTCACCTAGAGGCAGTACATGTACCATGGTGCCGTAGTACTGCTGGTAGATGTCCTCGAGGGTGCCGTAGTGCAGGCCTGCGGTAAGTTGCGGGGTAATCTTGTATTCGCCGCCGCCGAACGCGAAGGCGTCACTGCTGCCGCCGATGCGGTTGCCGGTCATCTCGGTGTAATCGGTGGAGCTGTTGGCCTTGATACGGTTGATCTTGCCGCCTTGCAAGGTCAGGTTGTCGATTTCCTGAACGTTGAGTAGTGCACCCTGAAAGGTCTGCAGCAGCAGGCGTGAGTCGTTGGCCGAGACGATCGGGCTGCGAAAGTGCAGGGCGCCGAGTTTCAGCGTGCTGTTGGAAAGCTTCACCTTGCCGGTCAGGCCGAGCTTGGAGTATTCGTCCTGCGAACCGCCAGAGCCATCGGCAGGGAGCAGGCCGCTACCGGCTGTGCCGTCGCCGGAGTCAAGCTTCAGACCGAGCATCGCCAATGCATCGATACCGAAGCCGACGGTGCCCTCGGTGTAGCCCGACTCCATGCGCAGCAGAAAGCCCTGCGCCCATTCCTCGGCCTTGTCACGGGCGCCGCTCTGGCGGAAGTCACGGTTGAAATAGAAGTTGCGCATCTCGACGCTGGCCTTGCTGTCGGCCATGAAGTCGGCATGCGCCAGCGTTGGCAGGCCACTGCCGAGCAGCAGTGCGGACGCCAATGGGTAATGGGGTTTCATGGTTGCGGTGTCTCCTGTTGGGGGCGCGCAGCGGCGAGAGCGGCTGCTTGGCAGAGCGCGTTTTGAATGATGTTGTTGTGGTCTGCGCAGAGCGCGACGCCATTCTTCAAAGCGTTGTTCGCCTGCGTCCAACGAGAAAAAACAGGGGCCCGGCGATAGGAAAAATCATCCGCCGCGCGAAAAACCTCTGGCATGCAACCTGCTACGCCTGAAGCTGCGTGGGTGCTGGTGATCAGGCCCTGATGAGCACATTGCGAAGAGGCATCGCGGCATGAATCTGAGATTTCTCGAAACCTTCGTTTGGGTGGCGCGGCTCAAGAGCTTCCGCCTGACAGCCGAGAAGCTGTTCAGCACCCAGGCATCCATTTCCAGCCGTATCGCTGCGCTCGAAGATGAACTTGGCACCCGTCTTTTTCTACGTGACTCCAAGGGCGTATCGCTGACTCCGGAAGGACAGAAGGTGCTCGAATATGCTGAACGCATGATCGACACCATGCAGGCCTTGAAACAGTCGATCAGCGATACCGGAAACATTCAGGGGTGTATCCGCGTCGGGGCGATGGATACCGTCATTCACACCTGGTTGAGTCCGTTCGTAACACTGGTGATGGAACGCTACCCCGCGGTGGAGATCGAGCTGACTGCCGACACGGCACGCAACCTCAACGAGCAGTTGCTCAAGGGTTATCTGGATATCGTTTTCCAGACCGACATGGTTAATGGCGACAGTGTGCGCAATCTGGAGCTGGCCGCATTCCCGGTTCGCTGGATCGTGCCAACCGGTTCGCTGTACCACCGTCGCTACGCCTCGATGGAGGAATTGGCACGCGAGCGCATCATTACCTTCTCGAAGAACTCACGGCCGCATCAGGACATTCTCAATCTGCTGCATGCGGGCAGCGTCAGCGCGCCTCGCATCAACTGCGTCAATTCGATCGCCGCGATGACCCGTCTGATCCGTGACGGTTTCGGTATCGGTGCGCTGCCGCCAGCCTTGGTGCATGACGAACTCAAGCAAGGGTTGCTGAGCATTCTCGATGAGGTTCCCGAGCCGCCGTCTCTGCCAGTGGTTGCCACCTGGCGCACGGGTGTGGGCCTGGAACTCACTGAGGACATCATCGCTCTGGCCTGCGAGGCACTGGATGCCTATGCCGAAGAAATGGGCGAAGCCTGCATGGCGCGAGTCGCGCCAGTGCCCGAGCAGCAGAGCGCCTGATCACCTTCAATCAATAGCCAGCGGGCCCGGAAACGGCTGCTCGCTGCTGGTGCATTGGCTAGGGAAATGCCCCTTTTCATCCCATAACGATTTCCGATCATGCGCCTCCGGTTTTTCTAGTTGGACAGGGTCGGGCGATGCGCTGAGACTCGAAATCGTCTTCCAACGCGCTTCGCTGCGCACAAAAACAATGAACAGGAGAGCACCATGAAAAGCATCGCATCGCGTTTCGCCTTTACCGCTTTGGCTTGCGCAGTGAGCTTCGGTACACAGGCTGCCGAACGCTGGAACATGAGTACCGAGAACCCCGATGGCAATTTCATCACCACCGTGGCCAAGGAATTCGCACAGGACGTCGAGAAGGCCAGCAGCGGCGAGTTGCAGATTCGTGTGCATGCCAACTCTGTGCTGTTCAAGCGTCCGGAGGTCAAGCGCGCTGTACAGACCGGCCAGATACAGGTGGGTGACGTGCTGATGTCGGTGCTTGGCAACGAAGATCCAATCTTTGAAGTCGACAGCGTGCCGTTCCTGGTACGCAACTACGAGCAGGCTCAGGCATTGTGGGAAGCGAGCCGACCGGCCGTGGAAGAGCGCCTGGCCAAGCAGGGCATCAAGCTGCTGTACGCCATGCCCTGGTCCCCGCAAAGCATCTTTACCAAGACGCCGGTAGCGAGCATGGATGACTTCAAGGGCATGAAATTCCGCGCCTACAACCCAGCGACTTCGCGCATGACCGAGCTGATGGGCGCAGTGCCGACCGTGATTCAGACCGGCGAGATCCCGCAGGCCTTCAGCACCGGCATGATCAACGGAATGCTCACCTCGCCGACCACCGGTGTGGATTCCCAAGCCTGGGATTTTTCCTCCTACTACTATGACGTCAAGGCATTCATTCCGAAGAACTTCGTCATCGTCAACGCCCGTGCCTTCGCCCGCCTGCCGGAAGCTACCCAGACGGCCGTGCTGGATGCTGCCAAGCGTGCCGAGGAGCGTGGCTGGGCGATTGCCCAGGAGAAGACCGGCGAGCTGGTCAAGACCTTGGCCGACAACGGCATGCAGGTATCCGGGCAGGCCCCATCGGCGGTGGAGAGCGGCTTCGAGCAGATCGGTAAGACCATGACCGAAGAGTGGCTCAAGCGCGCCGGTGCAGATGGCAAGGCGATTCTCGATAGCTACCAGCGTTGACTCTGCTGCCCGCCGCCATGGTTGCGGCGGGCTTTTCTTGTGCCTTGCCCAGGGAGCCCGTTGTTCATGACCCCACTGCACAAGCTCTATACCCTGTCCGGATGGTTGTCCGGCGTGTTTCTTGTCCTGATCTGCCTGCTGGTCGTGGCGCAGATCGTGGCCCGCCAATTGGGCACCATGGTGCCCGCCGCCGATGAGTTCGCCGCCTACGCGATGGCGGCGTCGGGTTTTCTCGCCTTGCCCTATGCGCTGCAGCGTGGTGCCCATATCCGCGTGGAGCTGTTGCTGCGCCTGCTACCCGCTGGCGGGCACCGTGTGGTTGATGTCCTGACCACGCTGGTTGGTCTGTGTATCGCCACTTACTTGGCCTGGTACTGCGCGTTGTTCGTTATGGAGTCCTACGAGTTCAAGGAAGTGTCGTCCGGCCTGTTGCCTATTCCCATGTGGCTGCCGCAGTTGCCGATGCTGCTCGGCACGCTGATTCTGGTAGTGGCAATGGTCGAGCGCCTGGTGCTGATCTGCCAGGGCAAGCGTTTCGAAGCCGCCGAAGCCGGTACGGCGATGAGCGAGTGAGCCCGCAGGCTTGACCTTAATTGCGGCGATCGCCGCACTGCATTCGTGAGTGAACCGTGGACTACACAATTATTACAATCACCTTGCTGCTGGCACTGTTCGTGCTGCTTGGCAGCGGCGTCTGGGTTGCCCTGTCGTTGCTCGGCGTCGGCATCATCGGCATGGAGCTGTTCGGCGGGGCGCCGGCCGGTTCGATCCTCGCCTCCACCAGTTGGGCTTCCAGTGCCAGCTGGACGTTGACGGCGCTGCCGCTGTTCATCTGGATGGGCGAGATTCTCTATCGCACACGGCTTTCCGAAGACATGTTCAACGGTTTGGCGCCCTGGATGCGTGGCCTTCCGGGGCGACTGCTGCATGTCAACGTGTTCGGCTGCGGCATGTTCGCTGCGGTCAGTGGGTCTTCCGCTGCCACAGCTGCCACCATTGGTCGCATCTCCCTGCCCGAGCTGAAGTCGCGCGGTTACCCGGAGTCCATCGCCATGGGCTCGCTGGCCGGTGCCGGCACGCTCGGCCTGCTGATTCCACCGTCGATCATGATGATCGTCTACGGTGTGGCGGCCCAGGTGTCGATCTCGCGCCTGTTCATCGCCGGCATCCTGCCAGGCCTCTTGCTGCTGGCAATCTTCAGCGGCTACCTGATGCTCTGGTCTGCCTGCAATCGCAGCAAGCTGCCGGAAGAGGGCGAGCGCCTGCCGTTCATGGAGAAGCTGCGTCGCGCCAAGCTGCTGATCCCGGTGCTGGGCCTGATCATCGCGGTGATCGGTTCGATTTATGGCGGCATCGCGACGGCCACCGAGGCTGCTGCAGTCGGTGTGGTCGGTGCGCTGCTGATCGCGCTGTGTTCCGGAGCGCTGACCCGGGACACTTTCATGGCCAGCCTGATGGGCGCGGTGTCCACCTCGTGCATGATCTTCTTCATCCTGCTCGGTGCGGCGTACCTGACCTCGGCCATGAGCTTCACCGGACTACCGGCGGCGCTGGCAGACTGGATCATCGCCAAGCAGCTGTCGCCTTATCTGTTGCTGCTGGCGCTAACGTTGTTCTTTATCGCCCTAGGCTGCTTCCTAGATGGCATCTCGATCATCCTGCTCACCACCGCGGTGATCCTGCCGGCGGTGCAGGCTGCCGGAATCGATCTGCTGTGGTTCGGTATCTTCGTCATTCTGGTGGTGGAAATGGCGCAGATCACCCCACCGGTGGGCTTCAACCTGTTCGTCATCCAGAACCTTACCGGGCGCAACCTGGGAGCGGTGGCACGGGCCAGCTTCCCGTTCTTCCTCCTGCTGGTGCTGGCAGCGATCCTGATCACGCTGTTCCCGCAGATCGTACTGGGCCTGCCCGAAGCCATGCGCGGCACATGAGCTCACAGCATGGCCCGTTCACTCTCCTGTGGCGCGGGCCATGGCTTTTTCCTTCTTTGCACCGGGTCGGTACAGCCCTGAAAGGATGTGTCGTGCCGCCGCAAGCGGCTGTGGGGCGTCCCTGGTTAAGCTCGTCGGCTTATAGATGACCAATCGGTCGCTCTCTTCACGCCGGTCCGCATGCGACTCGCAAGTGTCATTGTCGTTTCATGGACTAACGTTGAACTAACACCTGCGGCAGCGAAACAGATTACTGTCGAACCATCAGCCAATCGGAGCCATACATGGCGTTCTTTTCAGCGGCCAGCAAGGCCGACTTCCAGCAGCAACTGCAGACCGCACTGGCACAGCACGTAGATCCGCAAATCCTGCCGCAACTGAGCGTCTTCGCCGAGCAGTTCTTCGGCATCGTCGCGTTGTCCGAACTGACTGAGCGCCGGATGGGCGATCTGGTCGGCTCTACGCTCGCCAGCTGGCGCCTGCTGGAGCGCTTCGACCCGGCCATGCCGGAGGTGCAGGTGTTCAACCCTGACTACGAGAAGCATGGCTGGCAGTCGACGCACAGCGTGGTCGAGGTGCTGCATCCGGACATGCCGTTCCTGGTCGATTCGGTGCGCATGGAGCTGACTCGTCGTGGCTACAGCATCCATACGTTGCAGACCAGTGTGCTGCAGGTGCGCCGCGCTGCCGATGGCAGTTTGCTGGAACTGTTGCCCAAGGACGAGCGGGCGTCCGATAGCCATGCCGAATCGCTGATCTTCGTCGAGATCGATCGCTGTGCGAGCCCGGCTGCGCTGCGCGAGCTCGAGCAGTCCTTGTTGGGCGTACTGGCTGATGTGCGACAGGTCGTCGGCGATTTCGCGGCCATGAAGGGCATGGCCGAGGGCCTGCAGGCGCGGCTGGAGCGGGTCAGCCTGCACATCGAAGCCGACGAGCTGGAGGAGATTCGCGACTTCATGCGCTGGCTGGCGGACGATCACTTCACCTTCCTCGGCTACGAGGAGTTTTCCGTCGTGGAGCAAGCCGACGGAGGACGAATCGCTTATGACGAAAGCTCGCTGTTGGGCCTTTCGCGCAGCATGCGGACCGGGCTGTCCGCTGAGGAACAGGCGCTGACCGGTCAGGCCGTCAGCTACCTGCGCGAACCCCTGCTGCTGTCCTTCGCCAAGGCGGCGATGCCCAGCCGCGTACATCGGCCGGCCTATCCGGACTTCGTGTCGATACGCGAGTTCGACGAGCAGGGGCGGGTGATTCGCGAATGCCGTTTCCTCGGGCTGTTCACATCTTCGGTCTATACGCAGAGCGTCCGGCGCATACCGTTCATACGCCGCAAGGTCGAAACCGTGGTGCAGCGTGCCAATTTCGGCAGCTCGGCCCACCTGGCCAAGGAGCTGGTCCAGGTCCTTGAGGTCTTGCCGCGCGATGAGCTGTTCCAGGCGCCGATCGATGAGCTGTTCGAAAACGCCATCGCCATCGTGCAGATTCAGGAGCGCAACCGGTTGCGCTTGTTCCTGCGCTTCGACCCGTACCGGCGCTTCTGCTACTGCCTGGTGTACGTGCCACGCGACAGCTACTCGACCGAGACGCGGCTGAAGATCCAGCAGGTCCTGCAGGAACGGCTCGAAGCCAGTGATTGCGAATTTTCCACGTACTTCTCCGAGTCGGTGCTGACGCGGGTGCAATTCATCCTGCGCCTGGATCCGAACAAGCCGATGCAGGTCGACCCGGCGCACCTCGAGCAGGAAGTCCTGCAGGCCTGCCGCACCTGGCAGGACGATTACCAGAGCCTGGTGGTCGAGCGTTTCGGCGAAGCGAGGGGCACTCATTTGCTCAGCGAGTTTCCCAAGGGCTTTCCAGCCGGCTACCGCGAGCGCTTTTCGCCGCAGTCGGCTACGGTCGACATGCAGCACGTGCTCGACCTGAGCGCTGAGCGTCCGCTGGTGATGAGCTTCTACCAGCCGATCACGGCGGGGGAGAATCGCCTGCATTGCAAGCTTTACCACATGGACACGCCGCTGCCGCTGTCGGACATCCTGCCGATCATGGAGAACCTCGGGCTGCGCGTGCTGGGCGAGTTCCCGTTCCGCCTGCGCGACAGGAACGGCCGCGAGTACTGGATACACGATTTCGCCTTCACCTACGCCGAAGGGTTGGAAATCGACCTACTGGAAATCAACGAAGCACTGCAGGACGCCTTCATTCATATTTATGGCGGGCTCGCCGAGAACGACGCCTTCAACCGGCTGGTGCTGACCGCCGCGCTGACCTGGCGGGAGGTCGCCTTGCTGCGCGCCTATGCGCGCTACCTCAAGCAGATCCGCATGGGCTTCGACCTGGGCTACATCGCCAGCGCGCTGCTCAATCACACCGATATCGCCCGGGAACTGGTACGCCTGTTCAAGATGCGCTTCTACCTGGCGCGCAAGCTCGGCGAAGATGACCTGGCCGACAAGCAACAGCGCCTGGAGCAGGCAATTCTCAGCGCGCTGGATGAGGTGGCGGTGCTGAATGAAGACCGTATCCTGCGGCGTTATCTGGCGCTGATCCAGGCCACCCTGCGCACCAATTTCTATCAGCCGGATGCCAACGGCAAACCCAAGCAGTATTTCAGCTTCAAGCTCGATCCGCGCTCGATCCCGGAGATGCCGCGGCCGGCGCCGATGTACGAGATCTTCGTCTATTCGCCGCGGGTCGAGGGCGTCCATCTGCGTGGCGGCAAGGTGGCGCGCGGCGGGTTGCGCTGGTCGGACCGCGAGGAAGATTACCGCACCGAAGTGCTTGGCCTGGTGAAGGCCCAGCAGGTGAAGAATGCGGTCATCGTACCCGGTGGCGCCAAGGGCGGCTTCGTTCCGCGCCGGCTGCCCGGCAGCGGGTCGCGCGATGACATCCAGGCCGAAGCCATCGCCTGTTACCGGATCTTCATCAGTGGCCTGCTGGATATCACCGACAACCTTCGCGAAGGGCAGGTGGTGCCGCCGGCCAACGTGCTGCGCTACGACGGGGACGATCCTTATCTGGTCGTCGCTGCCGACAAGGGTACGGCCAGCTTCTCGGACATTGCCAACGGCATCGCCGCCGAATACGACTTCTGGCTTGGCGATGCGTTCGCGTCCGGTGGCTCGGCCGGTTACGACCACAAGAAGATGGGCATCACCGCGCGTGGCGCCTGGGTCTCGGTGCAACGGCACTTCCGTGAACGCGGTATCAACGTGCAGACCGATGTCATCAGCGTGATCGGCATCGGCGATATGGCTGGCGACGTGTTCGGCAATGGCCTGCTGATGTCCGAAACCTTGCAACTGGTGGCCGCGTTCAACCACCTGCATATTTTCATCGATCCCAACCCCGACCCCGCACGCAGTTTCGTCGAGCGCAAGCGCCTGTTCGAATTGCCGCGTTCGTCCTGGACCGATTACGACGCCTCACTGATATCGGAGGGGGGCGGTATCTTTCCGCGCTCGGCCAAGCGGATCGTGATCACGGCGCAAATGAAGCAGCGTTTCGCCATCGAGGCGGATCAGTTGACCCCCGCCGAGCTGATCAACGCGCTGCTCAAGGCGCCTGTCGATCTGCTGTGGAATGGCGGCATCGGCACCTATGTCAAGAGCAGTAGCGAGAGTCATGCCGAGGTCGGTGACAAGGCCAACGACGCGGTACGGGTCAACGGCAACGAACTGCGAGCCCAGGTCGTGGGCGAGGGTGGCAACCTCGGCATGACCCAGCTGGGGCGGGTCGAATATGCGTTGCATGGTGGCTCGAGCAATACCGACTTCATCGACAACGCAGGCGGGGTCGACTGTTCCGATCACGAAGTGAACATCAAGATCCTGCTCAACGAAGTGGTCAGTGCCGGCGACATGACGGCCAAGCAACGCAATCAGCTGCTGTTCGATATGACCGATGCAGTCGCCGAGCTGGTGCTGCAGAACAACTACAAGCAGACCCAGGCGCTGTCCCAGGCTCAGCATCGCTCGCGGGAGCGGGCCGGTGAGTACGTCAGGCTGATCAATGCGTTGGAAGCCGCAGGGCAGCTCGATCGGGCGCTGGAGTTCCTGCCATCCGACGAGGCGCTGGCCGAGCGAGCCAATGTCGGCAAGGGACTTACCCGGCCTGAGCTGTCGGTGCTGATTTCCTATAGCAAGATCGAGCTCAAGAGGGCACTGCTGGATTCACGTGTGCCGGACGACGCCTACCTTGCGCGGGAGATGGAAAGTGCCTTCCCGCAGCTGCTGGCCGAGCGCTTTCACGATGCCATGCTGCAGCACCGCCTCAGGCGCGAAATCGTCAGCACGCAGATCGCCAACGACCTGGTCAATAACATGGGCATCACCTTCGTTCAGCGCCTGAACGAAGCGACCGGCATGAGTGCGGCGAATGTTGCCGGAGCCTACGTCATCGTGCGTGACATTTTCCATCTGCCGCACTGGTTCCGCCAGATCGAGGCGCTGGATTACAAGGTTCCGGCAGACCTTCAGCTGGGCCTGATGGATGAACTGATGCGCCTTGGCCGGCGTGCCACGCGCTGGTTCCTGCGCAATCGCCGCAGCGAACTGGATGCCGCGCGTGACGTTGCGCATTTCGGGCCGCGTGTCGCAGCACTGGGACTCAAGCTGGACGAGCTGTTGCAGGGAGCGACGCGTGATCGTTGGCAGGAACGCTACAAGCGTTACACCGAAGCGGGCGTGCCGGAGTTGCTGGCCCGTATGGTGGCTGGCACCAGCCATTTGTACACGCTGTTACCGATTCTCGAGGCGGCGGACGAGACCGGTCAGGTTCCGGCCCAGGTTGCGGCGGCCTACTTCGCGGTGGGTGGCGCATTGGAGTTGCCCTGGTATCTGCATCAGCTCACCACGCTGCCCGTGGCCAACAACTGGCAGGCGCTTGCGCGCGAAGGCTTCCGCGACGATCTGGACCTGCAACAGCGCAGCATCACGGTGTCGGTGCTGCAGATGGAAAACGGGCCCGAGCCGATCAGCGAGCGAGTCGACGCCTGGCTGGCCCAGCATCCGGTGCCGCTGGAGCGGTGGCGGTCGATGTTGGCGGAGCTGCGCGCAGCCAGCGGCAATGACTACGCGATATACGCCGTTGCCAGCCGGGAGTTGCAGGGACTGGCGCAATCGGTAGGGCATGGTTGAAGGAACACTGGCCCAGAGGCGCCCTGCGGACGGCCTGTTCGCAGGGCTTTGGCCTGGGGGTGACGGATCGTCCAGCGCCGCTGTGCGCTACAGGCCGATGCGCATCAATCAGCGTGACGAGGGGTATGACGGAAATATCAGCCTTGCGCGGGCATGCCAATCTTGAAACGCGTGATCCGTGGCAGCTCACGCAGGTAGCGAACCAGGTCCGGCGCGCCTGCCAACTTCAGGCCCTCGCCAATGGCATTGGCAGTGGGATTGCGCTTCTCCAGCAACAGCAGCTCCGCATTGTTGCTGTCGCGCAGCAACGTCAAGCGCGCATAGGGCACTTGGCTGTCGAGAAGCAGTGCCATGAATCCACGGTCGCTCCACGCTTGCGCCGGCAGGGTCAGCGCATGATATTCCGCGTCCAGCGCCTGAACGCCGGAGCGGTCCAGGCGATAGTCGGTCAGGTTGGCGGAAAGCATCACTTCCAGGCCCCGCAGGCGAGCATAGGCGACGGCGCAGGCGAAGGCTTCGGTATGGTGGTCGCCCGCCCAATAGAACCGTTCGCCTAGCCAACTGGCCTGGCGGACCTCAATCGGCATGCCCTTGTCAAAGCCCGGCAAGGCGGTGCCGAGGGCGCGGGCGAAGTCCTTGTAGCTGATGATCCGAATTTGCCGGCAGGCTGGCGTCGCAGCGAAGGCTTCGAAGGTCGAGTAGCTGACGCTGCCGTTGTGCTGGCCACCAAGGCCGCCAATCTGGCGCAGGTCAAGCTGCAACTGCAGGCGATCCTTGCTGAACAGGCGGGTCAGCGCCGCATGTGCGCGGGCCTTGTCTTCCTGCAGCGGGCCGGAGAGTGCGCTGCGTGGAAGCTCCAGCAGGCGCTGCAGGCAGGGACCATCATTCCAGAAGATGCTTGGTTCGGGCTCTGCCAGGCGGGTGAACGGCAGTTGCAGACTGCTGGCGCGCTCCTGCACCGAAGACAAGGCTTTGGAACGCATGCCGAGGCGTTGCGCAAGTCTTGCAATGTGAGATGTCAGTGAAGGCATGGGCTCGGGCCGGCTCATCATGATGCTTGAGCTCTCGGGGCAGGGGCCGAAGTGTGGCAGACCAGCGCCTTTTGCGCACGGGCTTTGCGCTGTCCTTGCGGCCACGCCGCGTAGCAGGCCGGGCCGATCATTGCGAATCGATGTGGCAATATCGCCGTATAGATCACTGAGGAGCCTCCATGCCGAACCTGGTGCTGGATATCGCGTTGTCCGCCGAGCGGATGAAGGCCGTTTATCAGGGCCATGCGAATCGAATTCTGGTTCGCAGCCGCGACGGCACGCGAGTCAGCTTGCCTGCGCATCACCTGCGTCCGTTTCTGACCCATGAAGGCATATATGGTTCCTTCGAGCTGGAATTTGCCGAGCACGGTCAATTGCTGCGCCTGCGACGTCTTGGTTAGACAGGTTTACGCTTGCGGCAATGTGGTTTTCATGGCATCCGCCGGCCGCTTAAGCCACCTTGGGCTGCTATACTTCGCGTCCACATTTACCGAGACTTAGGCTGCGTATGTATAACCTGGCCCGCCAGCTGTTGTTCAAGCTATCCCCGGAAACTTCCCATGAGCTTTCCCTCGAGCTGATTGGCGCTGGTGGCCGTCTGGGGCTCAACGCAATGCTGAGCAAGTCACCGGCAAGCTTGCCGGTGCGGGTCATGGGGCTGGATTTCCCCAACCCGGTGGGGTTGGCTGCCGGGCTGGACAAGAACGGCGAGGCGATCCGCGGCCTGTCGCAGCTGGGGTTCGGTTTCATCGAAGTGGGCACCGTCACACCGCGTCCGCAGCCCGGCAACCCGAAACCCCGGATATTCCGCTTGCCCGAGGCCGAAGCGATCATCAACCGCATGGGGTTCAACAACCATGGCGTCGATGCCTTGCTGGCGCGGGTCGAGGCAGCCCGGTTCAAGGGCATATTGGGTATCAACATCGGCAAGAATTTCGATACCCCGGTCGAGCGCGCCGAGGACGACTACCTGCTGTGTCTGGACAAGGTCTATCACCACGCCAGCTACGTCACCGTGAATGTCAGCTCGCCCAACACACCGGGCCTGCGTAGCCTGCAGTTCGGTGATTCACTCAAGCAGTTGCTGGAGGCGCTGCGTCTGCGGCGGGAGGATCTCGAACTCATGCACGGCAAGCGCGTGCCGCTGGCGATCAAGATTGCTCCTGACATGACAGACGAGGAAACCGCACTGGTAGGCGAGGCGGTTTTCCAGGCGGGTATGGACGCGATCATCGCCACCAATACCACCTTGGGGCGTGAAGGGGTCGTTGGCCTGGCTCATGCCGAAGAGGCGGGTGGGCTGTCCGGTGCGCCGGTGCGGGACAAGAGTACTCATACGGTCCGGGTGCTGGCGCAGACGCTCGGTGGACGTTTGCCGATCATCGCCGTGGGCGGCATCACCGAAGGTCGCCACGCGGCCGAGAAGATCGAGGCGGGTGCCAGTCTGGTTCAGCTTTATTCAGGATTCATCTACAAGGGGCCGGCGCTCATCGGCGAGGCGGTGGATGCCATTGCTGCCTTGCGTTCCCAGACACGCTGATTGCCAGGATGGGGCTCCGTCTGGAGCCCCAGGGCTTCTAGCCCGCCGCCCGGGTAGGGCAAGCCTTTTCAAGTCGGGTGGTTCGGTAAATCAGCCGACTGCGTGAAGTTCGTTGAGTCGATGCAGACCGGCCGTGCCGGTCAGTCCATCCCAGTTGTCGCCGCGACCCTCCCGCCAGCCGTTGATCCAGGCTTGACGAACAGTGGGATGGGAAAAAGGACAGAGGTCGCGAGATTTGCCATGTATGCCGTGTTGATAACCGCGCAGGAATGCTCGTTCCATCGGATCACGCTTGAGTCTTCTCATTGGGTATTGCCCTCAGTGGTTGACTGGTGTTCCTGTGGCCTCATGGCGAGACCGGGGCAGATAGGCTGCCAGTGAAGCGCGCTGCCGGCGTGGCGCGCTTCGCCGACACCATTGCGGTGCCGGCCTGAGAAGAGTTCTAACGCAATGCCGAAGAGGCTGGAATGATCGTTTTGTCATAAGCAGGTAACGATTCTATGGTTCTACCCATAAGCCGGAGAATGCGAGGCGTGTGAAGTGTGGCCACGGGCCGCTTCTACATCCATTCCTGCCGCCGACTTCGTATCATTATTTTTAATTTCTTTGCTGGGCTTGTTCCGACGAAAGGGTCGCAGCAGTCCGAAGCATCTTTCTGGAAACGCTATGACCGACCGCCATGAACTGATCCTCACCTGTCCCAAGGGGCTCGAAGGCCTGCTGCTCGAGGAAGCCACCGCGCTGGGACTGGAGCAGGGGCGTGAGCAGACTTCCGCGATCCGCGGATACGGGGCTCTGGAAGTGGCGTACCGCCTGTGTTTGTGGTCGCGCCTGGCAAACCGAGTGCTGCTGGTCATAAGCCGGTTTCCAACGACGGATGCCGAGACGCTCTATCAAGGTGTGCATGCTGTCGATTGGGCCGATCACATGCAGCCCGCTGGCAGCCTGGCTGTGGAGTTCAGCGGGCGCGGCTCGGGTATCGACAACACGCATTTCGGTGCGCTCAAGGTCAAGGACGCCATTGTCGATCGCCTGCGCACCGCCTCTGGCGAGCGGCCGAGCATCGACAAGGTCGATCCGGATCTGCGCGTGCACCTGCGCCTCGACAAGGGGCAGGCGGTGCTCTCGCTGGACCTGTCCGGGCACAGCCTGCATCAGCGTGGCTACCGGCTGCAGCAGGGTGCGGCGCCGTTGAAGGAAAATCTTGCCGCAGCGATTCTGATTCGTGCCGGCTGGCCGCGTATCGCTGCTGCGGGTGGTGCGCTGACCGACCCCATGTGCGGCGTGGGCACCTTTCTCGTGGAAGGCGCGATGATGGCGGCGGATATCGCACCGAACCTGAGACGTGAGCGCTGGGGTTTCAGCGGTTGGCTAGGCCATGTGCCGGCCCTGTGGAGTCGCCTGCATGGCGAAGCGCAGGCTCGGGCGGAAGCCGGGCTGGCCAGGCCCCCGTTATGGATTCGCGGCTATGAGGCCGATCCCCGTCTGATCCAGCCTGGGCGCAACAACATCGAGCGCGCCGGGCTGGCGAACTGGATTCGTATCTACCAGGGCGACGTGGGAAGCTTCGAGCCGCGTCCGGACCAGAACCAGAAGGGCCTGGTCGTCTGCAATCCACCCTACGGTGAACGCCTGGGCGATGAGGCCAGCCTTCTCTATCTCTACCAGAATCTTGGCGAGCGCCTGCGACAGGCCTGCCTCGGTTGGGAAGCGGCCGTGTTTACCGCCGCGCCCGATCTCGGCAAGCGCATGGGCATCCGCAGCCACAAGCAGTACGCATTCTGGAACGGCGCCTTGCCGTGCAAGCTGCTGTTGATCAAGGTCGAGTTGGACCAGTTCGTGACCGGCCAGCGCGTCTGTGCGACTGACACGGCGGAGCAGCACGTTGCCGTGGAGCAGGCGCGCCTGAGCGAAGGCGGGCAAATGTTCGCGAACCGTCTGCAGAAGAATCTGCGCCTGCTCGGCAAGTGGGCCCGGCGCGAAGGCATCGAGTGCTATCGACTGTACGATGCCGACATGCCGGAATATGCGCTTGCCGTGGACCTGTATCGCGACTGGGTGCACGTGCAGGAGTATGCTCCGCCACGTTCCATCGACCCGGAAAAGGCCCAGGCTCGTCTGCTCGATGCACTGGTCGCCATACCGCAGGCACTGGGTATTCCGCGCGACAGGGTGGTGGTCAAGCGGCGCGAACGTCAGACGGGGACGCGTCAGTATGAGCGCCAGGCGTCTCAGGGGCAGTTTCTCGAGGTAAGCGAAGGCGGCGTCAAGCTGCTGGTCAATCTCACCGATTACCTGGATACCGGCCTGTTTCTGGATCACCGGCCGCTGCGTTTGCGTATCCAGCGCGAAGCAGCCGGCAAGCGTTTTCTCAATCTGTTCTGCTATACCGCCACCGCAACGGTGCATGCGGCCAAGGGCGGTGCGCGCAGCACCACCAGTGTCGACCTGTCGAAAACCTATCTCGACTGGGCGCGCCGCAATCTGTCGCTCAACGGGTTCTCGGATCGCCAGCGGTTGGAGCAGGGTGATGTGATGGCGTGGCTGGAGGAGGATCGTGGCGAATACGACCTGATCTTCATCGACCCGCCGACCTTTTCCAACTCCAAGCGCATGGAGGGCGTATTCGATGTGCAGCGGGATCACTTGGCCCTGCTCGATCTGGCCATGGCGAGGCTGGCGCCGGGCGGCACATTGTACTTCTCTAACAACTTCCGCAAATTCGTGCTGGATGCGAGTCTGAGTGATCGCTATGCCGTCGAGGAGATCACGCCGACGACTCTGGACGAGGACTTCCGGCGCAACCCGCGCATTCACCGCGCCTGGAGGTTGCAGGCGCGCTGAGGCCTCGTATGGCGCCAAGGGCAGGCCTTGCGGCCTGCCCTATCCGCGGTCAGCGCTGGGCGGTGTTTTCGTTGCGATTGTTGTACAGGCTGACCAACACCTGATCCAGAATCGACGAGGCGCCCCACGGGCGTGGATGGTTAAGGATGGCCACCACCGCCCAGACATTGCCGTCGCCGTCTCGGCTGTAGCCCGCGATGGCCCGCACCGTGTTGAGTGTGCCTGTCTTGACGTGCGCCTTGCCGGCGACGGGGGTATTGCGCAGGCGCTTGCGCATGGTCCCGTCCACCGCCGCCAGCGGCATCGACGAAATGAATTCGGCCGAGTAGGGGCTGCGCCAGGCGGCCTGAAGCAGGCTGGCCAATTCCCGGGCGCTGACCCGCTCTGCGCGTGACAGGCCGGAGCCGTTCTCGATCACCAGATGCGGGGAAATAAGTCCTTTCTTGGCCAGCCATTGTCGGATGACGCGCTGCGCTGCCTTGGCGTCATCCGCATCCGCTTCGTTACGGAACGCCGCCCCCAGGCTCAGGAACAGCTGCTTGGCCATGGTGTTATTGCTGTACTTGTTGACGTCGCGAATGATCTCGGCGAGATCCGGTGAGTACGCCCTGGCCAGCAGTCGCGCGCTGTCCGGCACCTGGGCCACGCGGTCGCGGCCAAGAATGCTGCCGCCCAGCTCACTCCAGATCGCGCGCACCGCGCCGGCGGCATAGCGTTCGTGGTCCAGCAGCGACAGATAAGTCTGAGCGCTGCAGCCCATGGCCAGCTTGCCGGTTACGACCACGGTGACGCCGTCACCCTCCGCGACCGGGTTGTACAGCACGTCCGGCCAGCCAGGGCACTTGGCTGCAGGCAGTGCTTTTACACGGTTATCGATGCGGATGCTGGCGATTGGCGGTTCGACTGCGACGTTAACCTTGCCGCCATCGTTGCGGACGATGAAGCGCAGCGCCTTTAGGTTGACCAAAAGCGAATCCGGCCCGACCAGGAACGGCTTGTTCCGATCGCCACCATCGTCATCGAATACGGGAAGCTCGGGCTGGACGAAGTGGCTGCGGTCCAGCACCAGGTCCCCGGTGACCTTGCTGACACCATTGGCCCGCAGATCACGCAGCAGCAGCCAGAGCTTCTCCATGTTCAGCTTGGGATCGCCACCGCCCTTGAGATAGAGGTTGCCGTTCAGCGTACCGTCCACCAGCGGGCCATCGGCATAGAACTCGGTCTTCCATTGGTGGTTGGGCCCCAGCAGTTCGAGCGCTGCATAGGTAGTAACCAGCTTCATCGTGGATGCCGGGTTGACCGAAACGTCCGCGTTGACGTAGGTCGGCGCGGCGCTGCCGGTGAGCGGCAGCATGACCACTGACAGCGCGTCGCTGTTGATCTTGTTGGCCTTTAATGCTTTCTCGACTCGTGCCGGCAGGGTCTGGTTGACGCCGGCGCCCAGCGAGGGCAGGGCGATGGGCATCGCCAGCATGGCCAAGGCTACGCTGCGCAGGAGTTGGTTCATTTGCAGGCACCTCTGGATGGACACAGAGGGCCGTTGGCGATTCGGTTGGGCATACGATTTCCCACTGCTCTAAGGGAACGAACGCGGGCCATTATGCCCGCGCTGTAGAGGCGCTGTGCCTCTATCCGATAAGCGTAGCTGCCAGCGATGGGTTGTCGCAAAGGGATATGCTGCTCTTTCGCCGGTCATCGCCTTGGCCCGGGGTTGCTGTTAGAGTGCGCGCCGTCATCAAGTAGAAAAGGATCGATCCAATGGCTACCAATCGTTCGCGTCGCCTGCGCAAAAAACTCTGTGTCGACGAGTTCCAGGAACTGGGCTTCGAGATCAATCTCACCTATCGCGAAGGGCTTGATGGCAAGGCCGTGGATGCATTTCTCGAAGCATTCATCGCCGAGGCGATGGAGGCCAACGACCTGGGCTATATCGGCGGCGAAGACTACGGTTTCGTTTGCCTGGCCCGGCGTGGCTCGGTCAGCGAAGAGCAGCGTGGAACGGTGGATGCATGGCTGAAGGCTCGCAATGAGCTGGCCGAGTACAACGTCAGCCCGCTGATGGACGTGTGGTATCCGGAAAACCCGATCAGGGCCGAGAAGTAGTCTGCTCCTCCGAGCGTTTCGTCGCTGCCAGCCGGGCTTTTCCGCGTGATCGCCTGGCCAGCAGCCGGTGCAACAGATGCAGCAATGTAGCGACAAATAGCGCTACACCTACGCCGATGGCGGCATTGATGAGGCGAATCTGCGGCAGGTTCCAGTCCTGTGCCAGTGTTTCTGCCAGCAGCAGGAACAGCAGACTGGTCTGCAGCACGAACAGCCCGTAGTGGTTGGCCTGGAAGGCTCTGCCAAGGACCACCAGCGGCAACAGAATCATCACCATCAGCGGTGGATCGGCCAGGCCATGGCCTAGATAGATCAGAATGGCTGCGGCAGCCAGTATTCCGAGGCTGGCCTGCAGCGCTCGCACGAGACTACTTTCCAGGTCCATCTGCAGCGTGGTGAAAACCGCCAGCGTCAGCCAGTAGCCCCTGGGTAGTTCAGCCATGTTGACGATCACCCCGCCCAGAGCGCCGGCAAGCATGTAGCTCAATGCGTGCACCCGCCACTGTCGTATGGGTGTGCGGCGAGCATGTCGGCGCAGCACGCGGAGTATGCTCATCAGTCGGGGCATGTGGGGCCACATCCGCAATCCATGCATCCCGCGTAAGCCGAACGCCAACAAGGTCACCCATAGTCCACCGAGCGAAAACAGAGCGGCAATCGCGTAGGGGTTGTTGAAGTCCGCGACGCCGTGTTGCCCCTGTCCGAGGCATAGGCAGATCGCCAGGCCTATGCCCAGCTTGCCGGCTTCGCTGCCGTAGCGCTGCAGCCAGGCCAGCAGCAGGCCGTAGAAGGCGAACAGGCCAAGGCTGACCGCTGGGTGGGTCGCGGACCAGAATCCCAACCCGGCACTGCCGGCACCCAGCGCGATGAGCAGCAGCATGCGCAGCATGCCAAAGCGATGCAGCGGGTTGGCCTTGGCTGCCTGGAAGGCGCCCACCGTCGCCCACAGGAAACCCGGATGACCACTGAACAGACCCAGCAGCAGCGGCAGGGCGCAGCCAAAACCGGCGACCATCGCCGCGCCCCAGGCAGGGCGCCCGGGGTGCCAGTGGATGCTTTGTCGAATCAGGCGTTTCATGTTAGTCAGACCGGGCTGGAGCGACCTGTCATCTCGCCGGCCATTTCCGTCGCGTAGCTGTCGGTCATGCCCGCGATGAAATCGATCATGCGCAGGAACGCCTGGTACAGCGGCAAATCGGGGGCGGGTGCACTGCGGCCGAGAAGATCGAGGATTCTTTGATTCTTGAAGGATGGGTTGCCGCCGCGGTGTTGCTCCAGTGCGGCGCCGCAGAAGGCGTTCAGCAATATCTCGAGCGTCGTGTACGCACCGATCTCGTGCAGGGTCTTGCGCTTGTCCTGAAATATCTTCTGCCGGGCCATGGCCTTGGCCTGCAGCACGCAGTCCTTGGCAGGGCCATGCATGTGCTCGACCAGGTCGCCATGCAGCTCGCCACGAAGCAGGGCGTGCTGCTGCTCGACGAAAGCGCCCGCCGCAGCGTTGGTCAGGTGCTCGATAGCCTTGCCGCGCAGGATCGCCAGCTTCCGGCGGCGCGAATCACTGGGCCCCAGCTGGCGATAGGTTTCGGGTATGTCGTCGCCCACCAGGCCAAGCAGCAGCTCTTCCACCTCCGCGTAATCGAGCAGCTCCATCTCCAGGCCGTCCTCGAGATCGATCAGCCCGTAACAGATATCGTCGGCAGCCTCCATCAGGTAAACGAGGGGGTGGCGTGCCCAGCGCTGGTCCGCGACTTTGGGCAGTTCCAGCTTCTGCGAGATCTGCTCCAGCAAAGGTAATTCGTTCTGGTAGCAGCCGAACTTGTGCTTCTTGTAGCCCAGTGCCTCGGCATGGCGAGACGTCCACGGGTACTTGAGGTAGGTGCCCAGCGTCGCATAGGTCAACCGGGTGCCGCCGTCGAACTGGTGGTATTCCAGCTGCGTGAGCACACGGAAACCCTGTGCGTTGCCCTCGAAATTGAGAAAGTCCGCCCGCTGCCGGTCGCTCATGTCGTCGAGCCAGCCGCGCCCGGCCGCCTGTTGAAACCAGCAGCGAATGGCATCTTCGCCAGAGTGACCAAAGGGTGGGTTGCCGATGTCATGGGCGAGACACGCTGACTGGACGATCATTCCCAGATCTGCAGGGCTACACCATTCAGGAAGTTCATCGCGCAGCACTTCGCCTACACGCATGCCTAGTGACCTGCCAACGCAGCTGACTTCCAGCGAGTGCGTCAGGCGCGTATGGATGTGATCGTTGCTGGACACCGGATGCACTTGCGTCTTGCGCCCCAGGCGACGAAAGGCGCCGGAAAAAATGATGCGATCATGGTCCTTGTGGAACGGACTACGGCCCAGTTCGTCGCTGCTATGAGCCAATTTGCCTAATCGTTCGCGGGTAAGCAGTGTGTGCCAGTCCAAGGACCATCTCCGTATGCCATTAGCGGGCTGGTGCAAAACTACCATAACCGTTTAGTTACCGATCAGTTCTATCGCGCTGGAACTGCCAGGCCATATCAAGCCTGGATCGGCCTCAGGGGCGGGCCGAGATGTACCGATCAAGCCTCAATGCAGCTTTTCGCGTAGCTTTTGCTGGCCCTTGAGCAGCGGATAGAGCGTCAGTGCGAGACGAGCCAGTTTGCCCATTTTTCCCAGCCTACGGCCAAACAGGGCAAGCACGACCGTGGCAGCAATCAATACTGGCCCTTTGCCCGATGATGATTCGGCAGACGAGCGACGTGACGTGACGAAGCCCTTCACCTGCTGCAGCGGATGAGAAAGTGGCTGTGCGTGGTAAAGCATCTGCTGACGGTGCATTTCCATGCGCAGGCGTACCAGTTCCTTGCGCATGCTCAGGTCATTCGATGTGCTCAGAGGCTGGCTCATGGCAATAAACGCTCCCGGTTGCGTTCCAGCTCTTCAAGAGTCGCCTGGAACGGCGCGGCACACTGCTTGGCGAGCGAAACCGCTCGGCTGATGCAGATGATCATCACAACCGCATAAACGACGCAAAGCGTCAGTATCGCTGCTATCCGATGGGTCTCCCAGAAAGCGATGACAATCGCTGCGGAAAGCCCGACCAGAATCAGTAGACCGAGAATCAGGCTGACGCCAGCCAGGAGAAACAGCCGGAACGTCCGGGCCTTTTCTTCCTGAACCTCGATGCCCACCAGCTCCAGGTGCCCTTGTAGCAGACCGACAAATGCGCCGCCCAGCTTCTTCAGCGACGGTTTTGGTGCCTCGGCGCCGGGCTTCGCTTGCATTGGTGGCTCTCCCATCAGCGACGTGAAATCAGACCGAGCAGAAAGCCGACGCCAGCAGCGATGCCGATCGATTGCCACGGATGGGAATGCACATATTCTTCGGTGCACTGGATAGCGGCCTGGCCTTGCTCACGCATTGAGCCTTCACGCTCTTTCAGCATTTCGCGAGCCTTGGCAATGTTCGCATTGATCTTGCTTCGTAGCTCTTGAGTCTGTCCGCCTGCGGTTTCCTGGGTGTGCTTGAGCAGGCGTTCGGTATCGCCGATCAGGGTATGGAATTCCTCGATCAATGCGCTCTGGGCCGCTTGCAGGTTGCGGCGATGGGCGGGTGTGTCGATCAGGGGGCGGGTGTTACCAGCAGGGCCCTCGGGGATCGGGGTGTCATCGTTGGTACCAAAGGTGGATTCGGTGGACATGCGCAGCTCCTTGTTGAGTCTCCGGGACGGTGGGCCCCGTTACCTGAGATTTCGAGCGCGACGGTCGGGCAAAGGTTCCCCGTTTCGTTGGGCTGCGCGGGAAAAGGTGCGTGATTTGTGGGTTGAGCCAATCGCTCCGTAATCGTGTTTGCAGAAAAAAAGGCAAAAGAAAACCCGCCGAAGCGGGTTTTCTTGTCTACAGCAGCAAAGTGCCGTAGCCGCTATTACATCAGCGGGATGGTGTAGCTGACGATCAGACGGTTCTGATCGATATCGCGGGTAGTGTTGCTGCGGTATGTACCATTACGCCACTTTACGCCGAGATTCTTCAGTGTGCCTTCCTGGAAGACGTAACCGATGTCGGTGTCACGCTCCCATTCTTTGCTATTTCCGCCAGCGCCAAAGTTGTCGCCTGAAACATAGCGGGTCATGAGCGTCAGCCCAGGAATGCCCATGGCGGCGAAGTTGTAATCATAACGAGCTTGCCAAGACTTTTCGTCTGCGTTAGCAAAGTCTGCGCCAATCATTACGTAGTTAACCAGGTAAGGATCGGTGCTGGCTCCAGCGTAGGCGAAGCCAGTATCTCCGCTCATCTTCTGATAGCCGAGACCAAAGCTGTGGCCGCTTACGGAGTAGGTAACCATGGCTCCGAAAGCATTGTTGTCAACAGTGGAGGAGCCATCGTCGGTCGAGCGCGCGTAGCGAAGATCGGTCTTCAGGGACTGATTTTCACCGAGCGGCTGAACATGGATCAAATTGAACGAATGCTGCTTATACGCTTCTTCCAGGTTGCTGTAGTAATACGCACCTGTCAGGTTCTTCATCAGTGAATAGGTTGCACCGGCAAACACGAAGTCTTCTGGTGCACCGGCAGCCACACCGCCTTTCCCTGCGAACGTGATGTCTTCGTAGTTAGAGGAGTTACGGTTGTTCTCTTCGGTCAGGTAGCCTGCGTCCAGAGTAAGCCCGTCGATTTCCTTCGAGATCAGCTGTGCGCCCTGGAACGTCTGCGGCAGAAGGCGAGAGTCGCTTCGGGCGATAGCCATATTCTTCGGCTCGATCGCGCCAACCTTCAGGATTGTATTGGAAACCTTCATTTTCGCGGTGGCATGAAGCGAGGAGTAATCGTCCGGAACTTCATTCCCGAAAGAGCCGGGGAGAAGGCCTGTGCCTGCGCGATCTGCACTCGAATCCAGCTTGACGCCGAGCAAGCCTAACGCATCAATACCAAATCCAACCGAGCCCTCAGTAAAGCCGGACTCAACGCGCAGAATGAAACCCTGGGCCCATTCCTCTTGCTTCGACTGTGCGGTGGATGCAACGGAGCGGTTGTCGGCGTTGTAGTAGAAGTTACGCAGTTCCAGGCCGGCCTTGGTGTCTTCGACGAAGGCAGCTTGGGCCATGGTTGGGATAGCCAGTGTTGCTCCCAGAGTGGCGAGGGCCACGCCCCGGGCGATGGGGGTCTTGAGCATTTCTTATTTCTCCTCGTTGGATGATGCTCTGAAGTCGCTCTTTACGGCGCGATGCAATAAAACATTACAGAGGGTTTTCAGCCTTTAGACTTTAGTCGTCAAGTCTCGCAAGTCAACGTGCTAGACGCAGTCTTTCGTGTCGCCAATTTGATTGACGTACCCGATTACGAGTCCATTGCTGCACGTTCCATGAGCCTGGCGATTAAAGACTGGGTTTACCGGGCAGTCTTCGCTGCCTCGGATCGCAGCATCCTAACGGTTTACTCGGGCCGAGTCGAATGGCATGCGGAGGGGGGGGCTGGCGATTGGAGGCGCTTCACATTTTCGACTCATCTGCGCGCTGTTCCGGCGACTATTCAGTCGATGGCGAACTGAGGGTGGCTTGCTAGAATCGCTGCATGGATTTTGTGAGAGCCTCAAATGTTGCCTGAATGCCAGCTATTCGGAACCTTGGGTTGCCATCTTTGTGAACAGGCAGAGGATGTGCTCATGCCTCTGGTCGAGCACGGGCTTATGGTCGAACTGATGGATATTGCAGACAGTCCGGAGTGGGTTGAGTTTTACGGCTTGCGAATTCCGGTTTTGCGCCGTGTGGATACCGGGGCCGAGTTGGACTGGCCGTTCGAAGTCGGGCAGGTAGTGAGTTTTCTGCAGGCTTGTGCGCGGTAGGTCGCTTGCAGCGTCCACAAAAAAACCGGCTCGATGGCCGGTTTTTTGGGCAGCTGATGCTGCGGGTTCAGCGGGATATGGTCGGAGCGACTGGATTCGAACCAGCGACCTTCTCGTCCCGAACGAGACGCGCTACCAAGCTGCGCTACGCTCCGAAGATGGCGCGCATTCTACAGAAAAAGTTTTGCTGCACAAGGCGTTAGGCAAGTTTTTTTTAGGTGATACGGCGGCGTGAGCAGCTTATGCTCGAATCGCTCGCGCCGTCTGATCAGGGGAGGTAGCGCAAGGTTGGGCGTCAGAGTTCTCGTACGGTTCGGACCTGATCCTTGTTTACCTTCCCGGGCTTGCCGTCGATCTGTTCGTACTCGTAGAAGCCGGACTCCTCATCGAAATCGGGCCGATCCAGCGTCTGGATCTCACGGCCGTCATTGAGCGTGATTACGCTGGGGTTGGCGCACCCGGCGAGAATGCCGAAGCCCAGTGCAAGGAGCAGGGTTGAGAGGGGGCGTTGGCGCATGACGCTGTTCCTTCTTAGGTGTGTCGATACCTATCGGACGAGGCATTTTGGGGCGAAGTTCCCGCGAGAGCCTCAGTCATCGCGAGTAATGCGGGTGTGTTGAGATTGGCCAGGCGAATGTCATCTTCGTGCGTCGCCACCGGGACTGCACCCAAGTCCAGAAGGAGTCGCTGCGGGCTGCGCTCGCCAGCCTGCCAGTGGGACTCGAGCTGTTCCAGCAGCGCAGTGGGAATGATGCTGAACAGTGGTTCCCATTGTTGCCCGCGGCGCAGCATGAACGGCCTCGTTGGTGTCTCGGTTGCAGCCGCATATAGCGAATGCAGGAGCGGCCGGTCGATCAGGGGGGTGTCGCAAGGTAGCACCATCATCCATCGGCTACGCGCTGCTGCAAGGCCGGCGCGTATGCCTGCAAGTGGGCCGGAATAGTCACTGCTCGCGTCAGTCACCAACTGATCGGCGTAGGGTGCATAGAGCGACTGATTGCGGTTGCATGAGATGAGAAGGTCGTCAGTCAGCGGGCGAGCCACATCATGCAGCCACGCGATCAGCGGGCGCCCTTGCCATTCGATCAGGCCTTTGTCCCGACCGCCCATTCGCTGACCACGACCACCCGCGAGCAACAGGATGGTACAGGAGGAAAGTCTGGAATCGGGCATGAGCGGGCTCCATAGGTTTGCACGTGACACTGGGCCCGTTCGTCGGTAACCAGATGGCTTGTAGCTGTAGTGACGAGGCACTCAGCGCCATTAGGCGAAGCAGGGCAGGTGTTGCGAGTGTCCGCCAGATCGGCGGCTAAACCAACCGTGAAAGTCGTTGTCTATCTCCTTCATCCGCATTCCTGGGCATTGGCGGATGCCGTCTGCTTCCTGGTCGACATACAAGGAGAAAAACATCATGCAGGAGAGAAACGTTTGGGTTGATTATGCCAAGGCAATCGGCATCATTCTCGTGGTCTACGGCCATGTCGCGCGCGGGGTTTTCAACGCCGGCTTGCCCATAGATGAGCAGAAATTCGTGCTCGTGGACAGCATTATCTACAGCTTTCACATGCCATTGTTCTTCTTCCTTTCCGGATTGTTCTTCTTCGACTCGTTGCAGAAGCGCGGCAGAGGCGGGTTGATCATCAATAAGGTGGATACAATCGTGTATCCCTTCATTGTCTGGTCGTTGCTGCAGGGCTTGTTTGAGGTTGTGCTGTCCAACTACACCAATGGCCAGGTTACGTTGACGGAAGTGCTCTCGCTTCTCTGGATGCCCCGCGCGCAGTTCTGGTTCCTTTACGCGCTTTTCCTGGTATTCGTCGTTTGCGCATTTCTCTATGCCAAGGCCGATCGCCGGTATTTCCTGCCGTTCGTGGCGCTGTTTGGTGTGTTATTCGTTTTCCAGCAAGACCTGACCGTGAACAACATGACCCGTTTCATTCTAGGCAACGCGGTGTTCTTCGCGCTGGGGGTCTGGTTCAACGAGGTCAAAGCTTTCTTTCTGGCGCGCTATTCCCAGTTGGCCCTGTTCTTTGGGGGCATGTTCGTGATCGGTCAGTATCTGTTCCATGTCACCTTCGACCTGAACTACGCCGACGGCGGCCTGCCCGTACTGGCGCTGGCAACGATATCCATTTTCTTCATGGTCGCGTTGTCGATGTGGCTCGGGCAGTTTCGGGTTGACTGGTTTCTGTTCATCGGTGCTTCGTCGATGACGATCTACCTGATGCACATCCTGGCGGGCAGCGGTGCACGGGTGATACTCGGCAAGTTTATGGGCATTGATTCGATCGCTGCACATTTGCTGATCGGGACGCTGATAGGCACTGCAGCGCCTTTGGTGGCGCAGCTGCTCATCAATCGCTACCGCCTGCAATTCCTGCTCAGCCCTCCCAGGCGAATTTCGGCATCGCAATTTCATATGCGCAAGGCCCTGGCGCAGTAAGCCGTTTTTCCTCGGGACGCCGCTCGGCAAACAGTGCCGAGCGGTTGCTGGCCAGCAGTGCTGGAGGTCAGCCGCAACTGATGCGCTCGATCCGCATGTCTGCATTGGTGTTGATGTTCAATCTGCGTGAATCGTATTCGAGGGTCACGACATCATCGGGGCGCAGGATCCGTGCCTTGCTCGCACCTGACTGCAGTCGTGCCTGCTCAAGAATCTTCGCTGTGGCTGTCTGGCCCACGAGGTGCTGAGTCGCAGCGGAATTGCAGCGTTCATATTCTTGCGCTGCCATAGGCGACGGTTGCGGGGCGCTCTGGCAGCCAGCCAGCAGTACCAAACTCGCGATGACGGCGGCTGAAACGTAACGACTGGGCAGGTACACGGCATCTCCTTTCGTCTGAGTAACTGAACACAACTATTCTCAAGATTGCATGTGCTCGGGTGGGGAGTGGTTGGCGGAGCGGCCTGTGGCGTGGCGTTAAAATGACCACCACGGCCGGGAACCGAAGCGCCGTTACTACGTCTTAAAGCCTGATGGCGTTGTGCAATCCTGCGGCTAACGAAAAACAAGGAGTTTCCACCATGTTTACTTCCCCTCTGCTTAAACGTATCGCGACGATTCTTGCTGCCCTGCATCTTCTGCTGGTCGCACAGATTCCGTTGGCTCAGGCAGCGATGATCGGCACGCCGGAGGTCATTGCGGAGCAGCAGCAGGTAGTGGATCGGCAGCAATTGCTGACCATGCTGGGTGATCAGGATGTGCAGAAAAAGCTCGAGTCGATGGGTGTGGAGCGTGATCAGGTCGAAAAGCGCATCAACAGTCTGACTGCTGCCGAACTCGCGCAGTTCAACCAGCAACTGGATCAAGCGCCTGCCGGGGCAGGGGTGGTCGGGGTGATCGTTCTGTTCCTGGTGGTCTTCATCATCACTGACATGCTCTGCGCAACCAATATCTTCAACTTCGTCAACTGCATCAACCGTTGAGTCGGCTGCTACTGATCCTCCTGTCGATCGCTTTGGCTGGTGGCTGTGCGTCGTCGAAGGTGACTATCGACGATGTGCAGTTACCTTCCAGGGCTGAACTGGTCGACGTGCCGTTCTATCCGCAGGAGGATTATCAATGCGGTCCCGCTGCCTTGGCGACGGTGCTGTCTCATGGGGGCGTTGCAGCTGATCCTGATGCGCTCGTGGATCAGGTGTACATCCCCGGGCGCAAGGGTAGCCTGCAGGTCGAGATGGTTGCCGCGGCGCGATCGGCCGGACTTCTGGTTTATCCGTTGCGTCCCCGGCTGGAGGATGTGCTGGCCGAGGTAGCTGCAGGTAATCCTGTTCTGGTGTTGCAGAATCTTGCCTTCGAGCGCTGGCCCCAATGGCATTTTGCGGTGGTGGTGGGGTATGACCTTGCCGAGCAGCGGATCGTGTTGCGTTCGGGCACTACAAAGCGCTGGATTACCACTTTCGGTGCCTTCGAGCGCTCCTGGGCCAAGGCAGAAAAGTGGGCAATGCTCACGCTGGCGCCTGATCATCTGCCCGAAACGGCGCAAGAAGCGCACTGGCTGCGCAGTGCGAGCGACCTGGAGGAGGTCGGCCAGGCTGATGCCGCGAGGATGGCCTACGAGGCGGCTGTCGAATATTGGAACTCCGCGCTTGGCCTTTTTGCCTTGGCCAACAGCCAGTACGCAGCGGGGGAAAAAGACGCGGCGGAAAAATCATTGCGCGCCAGTGTTGGGGGCGATCCGCGCTTCGCCATTGGCTGGTTCAATCTGTCGCATGTGCTTGCAGAGCGGGGGTGCCTTGCCAGTGCTCGACAAGCACGGTCTTGTGCCTTGCTGCTGGATCCGGAGGATGGCCGCTTCAGGTCACCGCTCCCGGCTCAGGGGCGCGAGCAGGCAGGGCAGTGCCTGCCGAACCCGCGCTGTCCCGCTCCTTGATCTTTTTCAGAAGCCAAGCCTGTCGCGCAGGTTGTAGTACATCGCCCCGATTGCGCTGAGTGGAATCTGGAAACGCTGCCCTCCGGGAAACGGGTAGTGGGGCAGGCTGGCGAACGCGTCAAATCGCTCAGCCTGGCCGCTCAGTGCTTCGGCTATTACCTTGCCGGCGACATGGGTGTAGGTGACGCCGTGGCCGCTGCATCCCTGCGAGTAGTAGATATTGCCGTTCAAACGGCCGACCTGGGGTAGCCGCGAAAGCGTGAGCAGGAAGTTGCCGGTCCAGGCATAGTCGATTTTCACGTTCGCCAGCTGGGGGAAGGTCTTCAGCATCTTGGGCCGGATAATGGATTCGATATCCGCGGGGTCTCGCGCCCCGTAGACGACGCCTCCTCCGTAGATCAGGCGCTTGTCAGCGGAGAGTCGGTAGTAATCAAGCAGGTAATTGCAGTCCTCGACACAGTAGTCCTGTGGCAACAGGACTCTCGCCAGTTCCTCGTCGAGCGGTTCTGTAGTGATCACCTGAGTGCCGCACGGCATGGATTTGGCTGCCAGTTCGGGAACCAGGTCGCCGAGATAGGCATTGCCTGCTACCACGACGAATTTTGCTCGGACGTTGCCCTTCGGCGTGTGCACTACCGGCTCTTCGCCTCGCTCGATTCGGACGGCTGGTGAGTGCTCGTATATGGCCCCGCCTAGCGACTCAATGGCAGCGGCTTCGCCAAGCGCCAGGTTGAGTGGGTGAATATGGCCGCCTTGCTTGTCGAGCATCCCGCCGACATACCGATCACAGGCTACGACTTGCTGTATGCCGGGTGCGTCCAGTAGTTCCAGGTGGCGGTAGCCGTACCGCTCCCATAGTGCCTTCTGTGCTTCGAGGTGATGCATTTGCTTTTGATTGAAGGCAGCGAACACGCCCCCGTCTTTCAGATCACACTGAATGCCGTAGCGCGCCACTCGCTCACGGATGATTCGGCCCCCTTCGAATGCCATTTCCCCGATCAGCTTGGCTGCCGAATCGCTGGTGCTACGTTCGATGCTGTCAAGGTCACGGCTGTAGCTGTTGACGATTTGTCCACCGTTGCGACCGGAAGCGCCGAAACCGACTTTTGCCGCTTCCAGAACGACCACGCTGAAACCTTTCTCGAGCAGGAACAGCGCCGTGGATAAACCGGTGTATCCAGCACCAATGACACATACGTCGGCCTGTTTGCTTTCCTGAAGCTCCTGGCGGTCGTTCGCCGGATTTGCTGTCGCTGCGTAGTACGAGGCGGGGTATTCCTTGTGCGGCATATTGGATTCTCTGTTCTGAATTTTTTACGCATCCTAGCGTTTAACCATGACAGCCGCCAAGTTGTTGGGCTCGCCGACATGAATTTTCAAAATTTCCAAATATCAGTGAGTTAGGCGAAAAAAACGCTTGACTCTTTTGGCTGTGTCTTTAGAATGCGCCCCCATCGAAGGCACATAGCTCAGTTGGTTAGAGCACCACCTTGACATGGTGGGGGTCGTTGGTTCGAATCCAATTGTGCCTACCAATTCGAATAAAAGGGTCGCGCAAGCGACCCTTTTTTTTGGTCTGCTTGTCAGGGCCTCGGCTTTCTGAAAGCATCGCCAGTCATTTTTCCAGTGACTTCGGTTCGGTCGTAGAGTGCGCTCTAAGCGCCCTGCCACTGTGCGGCAGGTATGCTCGCCGGATCGCTTTCCTGGCTCATCCCAACCCATGTGGCCTTTGGTACGGGTCACCACTAGGAGAGGAGGCGCCATGCCCACCATTACTCTTCCCGACGGCAGTCAGCGTTCGTTCGATCATCCGGTCACCGTGGCCGAGGTGGCTCAATCCATTGGTGCTGGGCTTGCCAAGGCGACCGTTGCCGGCAAGGTCGATGGAAAGCTGGTCGACGCGTGCGATCTGATCGAAAAGGATGTCTCGCTGCAGATCATTACGCCGAAGGACGAAGAGGGGTTGGAGATCATCCGCCACTCCTGCGCCCACTTGGTGGGGCATGCTGTCAAGCAGCTCTATCCGACGGCGCGCATGGTCATCGGGCCGGTCATCGATGAAGGCTTCTACTACGATATCGCCTACGAGCGTCCCTTCACGCCGGATGATGTGGCGGCTATCGAGCAGCGCATGAAAGAGCTGATCGATCGTGACTATGACGTCATCAAGAGGGTGACGCCACGCGCCGAGGTAATCGAGGTGTTCAAGTCGCGCGGCGAGGACTACAAGCTGCGGTTGGTCGAGGATATGCCTGACGAGCAGGCGATGGGGTTGTATTACCATGAAGAGTACGTCGACATGTGCCGTGGTCCGCACGTGCCGAACACCCGCTTCCTCAAGTCCTTCAAGCTGACCAAGTTGTCAGGAGCCTACTGGCGAGGCGATGCGAAGAACGAGCAGTTGCAGCGCGTCTACGGTACCGCCTGGGCCGACAAGAAGCAGCTCGCCGCCTACATCCAGCGTATCGAAGAAGCCGAGAAGCGCGACCACCGCAAGATCGGCAAGCGCCTGGATCTGTTCCATACCCAGGAAGAAGCGCCGGGCATGGTGTTCTGGCATCCGAATGGCTGGACGCTCTACCAGGTGCTCGAGCAGTACATGCGCCAGGTGCAGCGCGAAAACGGCTACCTGGAAATCAGGACGCCGCAGGTTGTCGATCGCGTGCTCTGGGAGAAGTCCGGGCACTGGGCGAACTACGCCGAGAACATGTTCACCACCGAGTCGGAAAGTCGCGACTATGCGATCAAGCCGATGAACTGTCCGTGCCACGTTCAGGTGTACAACCAGGGTCTGAAAAGCTACCGCGAGCTGCCCTTGCGCCTGGCCGAGTTCGGCGCTTGTCACCGCAATGAGCCATCCGGTGCGCTGCATGGCATCATGCGCGTTCGCGGTTTCACCCAGGACGATGCGCACATCTTCTGCACCGAGGAGCAGATGCAGGCTGAGTCGGCTGCGTTCATCAAGCTGACCCAGGCGGTCTATGCCGATTTCGGCTTCTCGGACATCGAACTGAAACTGTCCACTCGCCCGGAAAAGCGTGTCGGTTCCGACGATCTCTGGGATCGCGCGGAGGCGGCGCTGGCGTCGGCGCTGGATATCGCGGGCCTGCCTTATGATCTGCAGCCGGGCGAGGGTGCCTTCTACGGTCCGAAGATCGAGTTTTCCCTGCGCGATTGCCTGGGTCGCGTGTGGCAGTGCGGTACGTTGCAGCTGGACTTCAATCTGCCGGTGCGGTTGGGTGCTGAGTACGTCAGCGAGAACAACGATCGCCAGCATCCTGTCATGCTGCATCGGGCCATTCTCGGGTCGTTCGAGCGCTTTATCGGCATCCTGATCGAGCACTACGAAGGTGCCTTTCCTGCCTGGCTTGCGCCGACCCAGGCGGTGATCATGAATATCACCGACAAGCAGGCGGCTTTTGCAGCGGAAGTCGAAAAAAGCCTCGTCCAAAGCGGGTTTCGTGCCAAGTGTGACTTGAGAAACGAAAAGATCGGCTTTAAAATCCGCGAGCATACTTTGCTCAAGGCTCCTTATCTCTTGGTTATCGGGGATCGGGAGGTTGAGACACGATCCGTTGCTGTGCGCACCCGTGAAGGCGTCGATTTGGGCTCCATGCCCCTCGAGCAATTCGCGCAGATGTTGGCACAGGCGGTTTCCCGGCGTGGTCGCCAAGAATTGGAGTAATGACTATTAAGCGTGAAATGAGACAGGATAAACGAGCTGCACCCAAGGCCCCGATCAACGAGAATATCTCGGCTCGTGAGGTCCGTTTGATTGGTGCTGACGGCGAGCAGATTGGCATCGTCTCGATTGATGAAGCGCTGCAAGTTGCAGAAGAAGCCAAGCTTGATCTGGTTGAAATTTCCGCCGACGCGAATCCTCCGGTATGCCGGATCATGGATTACGGCAAGCATCTGTTCGAGAAGAAAAAGCAGGTTGCTGCGGCGAAGAAGAACCAGAAGCAGGTTCAGGTCAAAGAAGTGAAGTTTCGTCCAGGGACGGAAGAAGGGGACTATCAGGTCAAGCTGCGTAACCTGGTGCGTTTCCTGAGTGACGGGGACAGGGCCAAGGTATCCTTGCGATTCCGCGGCCGTGAGATGGCCCATCAGGAGCTGGGGATGGAATTGCTGAAGCGGGTCGAAACCGACCTCGCCGAATACGGTTCCGTCGAACAGCATCCGAAGATGGAAGGACGCCAGCTGATCATGGTCATCGCTCCCAAGAAGAAAAAGTAACCTCCAGGGCACTGGCAGGCCTTGCGGTTATTTGTAATCACCCACACTGTGGAGAACGAACATGCCAAAGATGAAGACTAAAAGTGGTGCTGCGAAGCGCTTCAAGAAGACTGCTAACGGCTTCAAGCACAAGCACGCTTTCAAGAGCCACATCCTGACCAAAATGTCCACCAAGCGTAAGCGTCAGCTGCGCGGTTGCTCGCAAGTGCACCCGTCCGACGTTGCAAAAGTGGAGCGCATGCTGCGCGTTCGTTGATCCGGTCAAGACTCAGAGGAATAACTCATGGCTCGTGTTAAGCGTGGCGTCGTTGCCCGTCGCCGTCACAAGAAAATTCTGAAACTCGCCAAAGGCTACTACGGTGCGCGCTCGCGCGTATTCCGCGTTGCCAAGCAGGCGGTAATCAAGGCTGGCCAGTATGCCTACCGCGACCGCCGTCAGCGCAAGCGTCAGTTCCGCGCTCTGTGGATCGCCCGTATCAACGCTGGTGCTCGTGTCAACGGTCTGTCCTACAGCCGTCTGATCGCCGGCCTGAAGAAGGCGGCCATCGAGATCGACCGCAAGGTTCTGGCCGATCTGGCAGTGAACGAAAAAGCGGCGTTTGCTGCGATTGTCGAGAAAGCCAAAGCTTCTCTGGCTTAAGCCCTGGCAATCACGAATCTTCGGGTTCGTTGCAACGTCATCGATAGGGGAAGAGCCTTGTGCTCTTCCCCTATTTCGTATCTGAGAGGGGCTTTTGCAAAAGTGCGCTTGGCGACGGGCTAGACATGCCGTGTCACCAGTGCGGTTCTGCAAGAACCTCTGGAGGTTGTGTACATGGAAAATCTGGATGCACTGGTCGCTCAGGCGCTTGAGGCCGTGCAACAAAGCGAAGACATCGCTGCCCTGGAGCAGGTGCGCGTTCAGTATCTGGGCAAAAAGGGTGAGCTGACCCAACTGATGCAGACCTTGGGCAAGCTTTCTGCCGAAGAGCGTCCGCAGGCCGGTGCGCTGATCAATGCCGCCAAGAGCCAAGTGCAGGATGTCCTAAACGCACGCAAAGCGGGCCTTGAGCAGGCCGCGCTGAGCGCCAGGCTGTCGGCAGAACGGGTCGATGTGACGCTACCTGGCCGCGGCGAGGCATCAGGAGGTCTGCATCCGGTCACCCGCACCCTGGAGCGCGTCGAACAGTTCTTCAGCCATATCGGCTACAGCGTAGCGGAAGGTCCGGAAGTCGAGGACGACTATCACAATTTCGAGGCGCTCAATATTCCCGGGCATCACCCGGCTCGGGCGATGCACGATACCTTCTATTTCAACGCCAACATGTTGCTGCGCACGCATACCTCGCCTGTCCAGGTGCGCACCATGGAGTCACGTCAGCCTCCGATTCGCATCGTCTGTCCCGGGCGCGTCTATCGTTGCGATTCCGATATCACCCACTCGCCGATGTTTCATCAGGTAGAGGGGCTGTTGATCGACGAGGGTGTCAGCTTTGCCGACCTCAAGGGCACCATCGAAGAGTTCCTCCGGGTGTTTTTCGAGAAGCCGCTGGGCGTACGTTTTCGACCGTCGTTCTTCCCGTTCACCGAGCCATCCGCCGAAGTCGATATGCAGTGTGTGATGTGCAGCGGCAAGGGTTGCCGAGTCTGCAAGCAGACAGGGTGGCTGGAGGTGATGGGGTGCGGCATGGTGCATCCGAACGTACTGCGGATGTCGGGTATCGATCCGGAGCGGTTCTCCGGTTTCGCCTTCGGTATGGGTGTCGAACGGCTTGCCATGCTGCGTTACGGCGTCAATGACTTGCGCCTGTTCTTCGACAATGACCTGCGGTTTCTCGCGCAATTCCGCTAGTGCCGCCGCCCGTCAACGAATATTTAGGAGAGCAGGATGAAATTCAGTGAACAGTGGCTGCGGAGCTGGGTCAATCCGCAGATTTCCCGCGAGGAGTTGGTTGCTCGTCTGTCTATGGTCGGGCTCGAGGTCGATGCCGTAACAGCGGTTGCCGGTAGCTTCAGTGGCGTGGTTGTCGGTGAGGTGCTGGAAACCGTGCAGCATCCGGATGCCGACAAGCTGCGAGTCTGTCAGGTCAGTAATGGCAGTGAAACCTTTCAGGTGGTGTGCGGAGCTCCGAATGTACGGGCTGGTCTGAAGATTCCATTTGCCATGATCGGCGCCCAGTTGCCGGGTGATTTCAAGATCAAGAAAGCCAAGCTTCGTGGTATCGAGTCCAACGGCATGCTTTGCTCGGAGACCGAGCTGCAGGTTGGGAGCGATGATAGCGGCCTGATGGAGCTGGCAGCCGACGCGCCAGTTGGAACGGATTTTCGCGAGTACCTCGGTCTCGATGACGTGAGCATCGAGATCGGCCTGACTCCAAATCGTGGGGATTGCCTCTCCGTGGCTGGTTTGGCTCGTGAAGTTGGAGCGATCTACGGTGCTGAAGTCCGCCCGGTGGATATCGTTGCCGCGCCGGTAAGCCATGAAGATGTGCGCCCGGTCGAGCTCCTCGCGCCGAAGGCCTGCCCTCGTTACCTCGGACGCGTTATCCGCAATGTCGACCTGTCGCTGGCGACACCGCTGTGGATGGTGGAGCGCCTGCGCCGCTCGGACATCCGCAGTATCGACGCCGTTGTCGATGTCACCAACTACGTAATGCTCGAGCTGGGGCAGCCCTTGCATGCCTTCGATCTTGCCGAGATCAGGGGCGGTATTCGGGTTCGTATGGCGGAGGACGGTGAAAAGCTGATTCTGCTTGATGGCCAGGAAGTCACTCTGCGTGCCGATACGCTGGTGATCGCGGACCATGAGCGTGCCCTCGCCATTGCCGGGGTCATGGGTGGAGAGCACAGCGGCGTAAGTGCTACGACCCGGAGCATCTTCCTGGAAAGTGCGTTCTTCGACACCATTGCGCTGGCCGGTAAGGCGCGCTCATATGGTTTGCATACGGATGCGTCGCACCGCTATGAGCGCGGCGTCGACTCACAGCTTGCGCGTCAGGCAATGGAGCGTGCGACCACTTTGCTGCTGGAAATAGTTGGTGGCGAGGCGGGTCCGATCATCGAAGCGGTAAGCGAAAGCGACTTGCCGAAAGTTGCTCCCGTAACCTTGCGCGCCGAACGCATCACCCAGATGTTGGGTCTGCAAATGGAAGGCACCGAAGTGGTGCGTCTATTGAAAGCGCTGGGGTTGATGGTGAGCGAGGAGGCCGAGGGTCGCTGGCAGGTCGGTGTCCCAAGTCATCGTTTCGATATCAGTCTTGAAGTCGATCTGATCGAAGAGCTGGGTCGTCTGTATGGCTATGATCGACTTCCAGTGCGTTATCCGCAGGCTCGGCTGGCTCCAGAAGCGAAACCTGAAGCCCGTGCCGATTTGCCATTGCTTCGACGCCTGCTGGTGGCCCGCGGCTATCAGGAGGCGATCACCTACAGCTTCATCGATCCCAAGCTTTTCGAGCAGTTCAGCCCAGGCGTAAAGCCACTGCAGCTGGCTAACCCCATCTCTGCCGATATGGCGGCCATGCGCGCATCGCTCTTGCCGGGTCTGGTCAAGGCCGTGCAATACAACCTCAACCGGCAGCAGTCTCGTGTGCGCTTGTTCGAGGCGGGGCTGCGCTTTGTTGGGCAATTGCCCGGATTGGAGCAGGAAAGCATGCTGGCCGGCGTGATAACCGGCAGCCGTCAGCCCGAGGGCTGGGCGAATTCGCGCGAGGCGGTGGATTTCTACGATATCAAGGCAGACGTCGAGGCACTGCTCGCCTTCGCCGGAAGTGGCGGTGCCTATCGTTTCGTTGCCGGTGAGCATCCTGCGTTACATCCCGGTCAGACTGCGCGTATCGAGCTGGAAGGGCGGCTGGTCGGGTTTGTCGGAAGCCTGCATCCCGAGTTGACGAGCACACTGGGCATCGATCAGCCGGTGTACCTGTTTGAACTGAAGCTGGCCGAAATCGCTGAGGGTCGTATGCCGGCCTTTGCCGAGCTGTCGCGCTTTCCCGAGGTTCGACGCGACCTTGCTGTTTTGGTCAATCGTGAGGTGGCGGCTCAAGATATCCTCGGCTGCATTCGCGACGCTGCAGGCGAGAACCTGACGGACCTCAAGCTATTTGATGTCTACCAGGGGAAAGGTATTGATCCACTTAGCAAAAGTATGGCAGTCGGCTTGACCTGGCAGCACCCATCGCGCACTCTAAACGACGATGAGGTGAACGATGCGATGCAAAAAATCCTCACCTCCCTGGAAGAAGGGTTCAATGCCACGTTAAGGAAGTAGCGTATGGGGGCTCTGACGAAAGCTGAAATGGCGGAACGTCTATATGAAGAGCTGGGCTTGAATAAGCGCGAGGCCAAGGAGTTGGTCGAGCTGTTTTTCGAGGAGATCCGTCAGGCGCTCGAGCATAACGAGCAGGTCAAGTTGTCCGGCTTCGGCAACTTCGACCTGCGCGACAAGCGACAGCGGCCTGGGCGAAATCCTAAAACAGGCGAGGAAATTCCTATCACGGCACGTCGCGTCGTGACGTTCCGTCCAGGGCAGAAGCTCAAAGCCAGAGTCGAGGCCTATGCTGGAACCAAGTCATAACGACGAGCTTCCGTCGATTCCGGGCAAGCGCTACTTCACCATTGGCGAAGTCAGCGAACTTTGCGCGGTCAAGCCCCACGTACTGCGCTATTGGGAGCAGGAGTTTCCTCAGCTCAACCCGGTAAAGCGTCGCGGTAACAGGCGTTACTATCAGCGTCAGGATGTCCTGATGATTCGTCAGATCCGTGCGCTTCTCTATGAGCAAGGTTTCACCATCGGTGGGGCTAGGCAGCGAATGTCCGGCGAAGAAGCGCGCGACGACACCACCCAGTACAAGCAACTGATACGGCAGATGATTTCGGAGCTGGAAGAAGTGCTTCAGGTCCTGCGGAAATAATCCGCCAAGGCGCTAAAAAACTTTCACATTTTCAGTTGCTTAAGGTATAGTTCAACCCGCTTTGAGCAATGCTGAAAGCCACAGTCGGGGCGTAGCGCAGCCTGGTAGCGCACTTGCATGGGGTGCAAGGGGTCGAGTGTTCGAATCACTCCGTCCCGACCAAAAAACCCTAGAAAATCCAGTCACTTAGCGGTGACTGGATTTTTTTATGCCTACGCATTTGTGGGGTAGTGTCGTAAGCTGCACCTCTGGTGACCGTTTGGTGACCGTTTGTGCTTAGCACGGTGCTTGCTGCTCCGTTGCTGGCGTTTGAGCTAGACAGGCTGCCAGTGGTAGGGGGTAGGCTGCTGGCCTCACATTGCCCGTGCCAAAACTAGATATTTCAGAGATATAGTTGGACGATGGAGCCTATAAACCTGAATGGACCCAATGAGCCGCGCATGAATCCGAAGCACAACCTCCAGAGTGGCGCCGCAACGACGCAGATCGTTAAAAAGAAGGCCGCGCTTGAGGCGATAACCGATTTGGACTATGCGATTTGGCAGGGGGATACAGAGGCCCTGCTGACAGCGATCCCAATGGAGCCGGTATTTGATCTGGTCGTATCGTCTCCGCCATACAACATTGGCAAGTCTTACGAAAAGAAGGGGGCACTGGAGGACTATCTCCAGTGGCAGGAGCGCATCCTCGACTTAATTATTCCGCGCGTAAAGGACACTGGCTCGATCTGCTGGCAGGTTGGGAATTTTGTCGATAACGGAATGATTGTCCCTCTCGACATCGAAATGGCTTACATTTTCAAAAAGCACGGCCTAAAGCTACGCAACCGGATCATTTGGCACTTTGGGCATGGTCTGCATAACAAGCATCGTTTTTCAGGCCGTTATGAAGTGGTGATGTGGTACTCGAAGACAGATGACTATCAATTTGATCTTGATCCGGTACGTATCCCAGCGAAATACCCTGGAAAGCGCCATTTCAAAGGGCCGAAGAAGGGCTTGCTCTCGGGGAATCCGCTAGGGAAAAACCCGGAGGATGTATGGAGCATTCCGAACGTCAAGGCCAACCACATCGAGAAGACTAATCACCCGTGCCAATTCCCCGTGGGCTTGATTGAGAGGCTTGTCCTGTCCATGACTAAGCCTGGACAGCTTGTCTTTGATCCTTTTGCTGGGGTTGGTTCTTCAGGTGTAGCTGCAGCCTTGCATGAAAGGCGTTTCATTGGATGTGAACTGATTGCTGACTATGCCGAGCAAGCCAAAGAGCGGATTGATGCCGCTTTGGCTGGAACAGCGCGCTATCGTCCTCATGACAAGGAGCTCTATGACCATACCAAGAGCAAGCTGTCTCAAGCTGTGTGGCCGGAATTCGAAGGAGTCGAAGGCGAATGAATTTTATCATTCATGATCACTGTGGTGGGTTAGCCGCAATTCCAAGTACATTGCGCCAAGAAATAGAGGCAGCGATTACTGCTTGTACTGTTCAACCAGGGCGCCGTCAGGCCTCTGTGATAGGTAGCTCTATTATTTCCGGGCTAGTGGGTTCTGGCTGGTCAGGAAAGGTGAAGTTAGCACGCGGTTCAAAGATTACGATCACTAGTGTCAAGAACAACATCGGCTTGTGTCTCCAAACTGGAAACATGGCTCGCCTGTATGCCGACTTGCTCAAGTTGCAACAGATGTTTCTGAACAAGGCAATCAAGGCTGGTGTAATGATTGTGCCTACACGTGAGGCCGCAAAAGCACTGGGGGACAACATTGCCCACGCTAATCGACTTCAGTGTGAGCTGGAAATCTTTCGCTCAGTTATCCACATGCCGCTAATGATTATCGCGGTTGAATAAGCCTGGGGTGCGTATGAGCCTTAACCGTTTTGGATACCCCTTTGAGTTGCGCCTCAAAGAGCTCGAGTCGTCTAAGCCCGCTGTGCCAAATGCTACATTTGCGCTGGAGTTAAAGGGCGATAAAATGGAGTTGGTTAAGTTCAAGGTGCCGATTGAACTGCCTAAATACCGCTTAGCGAACGGTCGCACCGTCTCTCTTCAGGAGCAGTGGCTTGCTGATAACCCCAGTCAGGATACTTCCTACTTCGAAGCTGATCCAGAATTGGATGTTGTTCAAGAGACGCAGCATGAGCTTCTACTGAAGCTAGTTAAAGATGCCGGCCTGTTTTCTTTCTTCAAGGATAAGGCCAACAAGCAAGTCGATCCAATTATCTTGGATGAGAATGGTTTTGTAGTTAATGGTAATCGGCGCCTTTCGTGTTGGCGGCATCTGCATTATAACGAGCCTGCTGAGTATCCGCATTTTTCCCACATCGACGTGGTGGTGCTGCCACATTGTGATGATAAGGAGATTGATAGGCTTGAGGCGAATCTTCAAATTAAGAAGGATATTCGCGCTGGGTATAGCTGGGAAGCCCGAGCTATCATGATGCAGCATAAGCAAAAACAGCACGGCTTTACTGATTCAGACTTAGCAGAAATTTATGGTATGACTAAGGCTGAGGTAGAGCAGGCACGTTCTATGCTGGAAATGGCAGATGCTTATTTAAAGAGTCGTGGTCGCCAGCATCAATGGTCTGACGTGCAAGCTGCTGAGGAGGCTTTTAAGCAGCTCCATAAAGCGGCGCGAAAGAGCGTATCAGTAGGCGAGCAGGCGCTGCTAAAGAACACCGCATTTACATTGATTGACCAACCTGGTAAGGCTGGTGAGCGTTTGTATAGTGCAATACCGAAGATCCAGGAGCATTTTGGTAAGGTTAAGGCCAAGCTAGCGGAGGCTTTTCCTATTGCTCAGTCGGCACCGGATCCTCTTACGCAAGAGCTTTTTGGGGGCGAGATACCTGGGTCAACACCAGATATCTCGTTTGCGCTGGCTGCTGAAATAGTTAAACCAGAAAACTCAGATAAGGTACGCGGTCTCGTTGTAGATGTAATTGAGACCGAAAATGAGCTGCAGAAAGAAAGAAATAATGCAGGGTATCTTCTTAAGCAACTTACGGATGCGAATACAAAGCTCCAAGCGGCTGTGTCAGATGGAATGAGGGATGACTCAACTACCGTCGGGGCGGAGGAGCAGATCAAGAGTATAGAAGCGGCCCTCCAAACTATCCGAAATTGGCTGGCAAGCCGGAATGCTTAGGTTTTCTTATCGCGCTACAGATCAGCGCGCATTAATCGCTTGGGATGATGCCGATGTAGATCGCCCATGGTTGCCTTTGGCCCGAGCATTAATTTCCAGTGCATCTGCCGAAGCACAAGGTGAGGGTGGAAACGCTATCAGCTTGCCTTGGTGGAATTTTGTTGGGCTGCGAGCTCAGATCAATCAATTTCTGCAGTCCTTTAATATGTGCGCTGGTCAGGATTATCTGATCGATACGCTTGCCTCCGAGCTACTTCGCCAGTCAGCTAGAAATACAGCTTCGTATAAAAATGCAATTGCTGGTGAGAAGCTAGATGAGCAGGAGTTGGTGGAAAAGCTTCAGGCCGCTAAATTTGCTCGTACACTTAAAGCACACCAAATTCGTAACGTTTGTACGCTGGCTTCGCTGCCGGCTGGTGCAACTTTTTCTGTGCCTGGTGCAGGAAAAACTACGGAGGCTCTAGCTACATTTACTTATCGACGCCAGCCTGGGGATCGATTGCTCATCATTGCTCCAAAAAACGCGTTCGCTGCTTGGGATGAGCAATTGCAAGAGTGTTTTCCGGATTCTAATGATGTGTTTGTTCGCCTCCGTGGAAGCAATATCTCTCGGGCGCTGCACGAGGATCCACCGTTTATGCTGATCTCGTATCAGCAAATGGCGTTATCCCGTGATCTTATTATTCCGCACGTAGCGCGTCACCGAGTACATGTTTTTTTAGATGAGAGCCACAGGATTAAGGCAGGCCCCCTTAGGAAAACAGCTCAGGCCGTTCTGAGTTTATCCCAGTTTCCTGTGGGCAAGCTAGTGATGTCCGGTACTCCGATGCCGCAATCGCGAGATGATCTTCTGCCCCAGTTCTCATTTCTATATCCGGAAATTCCAGCGACGGCAGATAACGTGGTCGAGCGGATGAGGCCTATATATGTTCGCACCAATAAGGGTGAATTGGGCCTCCCTCCTGTAACGCACCTTCGTAAATCTTTGCCGATGAGTCCGTTACAGCTAGAGCTGTATAGGTTTATGAAAAGTGAGGTTGCTCGGCAAGCAACTGAGTATCTGAGTGATCGAGGACGACAGGCGTTTCGGTCGCTTGGCAGATCGGTTATGCGTCTTCTGATGTTTGTGTCTCATCCTGCCTTACTGTCTCGGGAAATCGACTTTGCAAAGCCAGGGTTACTGGCGGCTGTTTTGGCTGAGGGTAAGGGGCCTAAGATGAACTACGTTCTCCACCGTGCCCGGGAACTTGCCCGACAGGGGAACAAGGTTCTGATCTGGTCGTCTTTCCGAAACAATGTTGAATATATTGCAGACTCTCTTCAAGACTTAGGCGCTGTCTATATTCATGGCGGAGTGGATGCTGGGGATGAAGACGACGATGGCACGCGCGAGGGGAAAATAAAGCGGTTTCATGATGACGAGAATGTGCGCGTCATGGTGGCTAATCCTGCGGCGGCGAGTGAAGGTGTAAGCCTGCACACTGTTTGTCACCACGCACTCTATCTGGATAGAACATTCAATGCTGCCCAGTTTCTACAGTCTATGGATCGCATTCATCGACTGGGGTTACCACCGGGGCAAGCAACAACTATAGAGGTTGTAGAGTGTTCCGGAAGTATTGATGAAACAGTTCAGTGGCGTTTGAAGACTAAAATTGATGCAATGGCAGCCGCCCTCAATGACACGACGCTACAGATTGATCCAATACCTATGGATCCTGAAATGATTGACGATGATGAAGATTGGTCTGGTGGTGGTATGGATGCTGAGGACGTTCAGGCTCTGCTTCGTGATTTAAGCGGTATCCCCCGTGAGTGAGGCGCTGACACCAGGTGTAGCGTATGGCTGTTTTGAGTTGCTGCGTTTGCTTGGCCGGGCTCCTATGCCTGTCAATGCTGCTCGAGCTCTTGGCAAGCTCGGGGTTGTTACCGCCAGGCGAGTGACGGATTGCTCAATACTTTTGGGGTGGACCGAAGTCAATGATGCTGGTCTGCTTACTCTCACATTACGGGGGCAAGCTGTTAGCTCGATACCGCAGACACAGGAAAGGCTGCGGGAAGCTTTGATGGATATGGTATTGGCAACGGACCCGCCCTGGGTGCAGAACGCTCGATTTGGACGTCGCCGCGTTCTTCAGTATGCGCCTCCAGAGATTGCTCAGATATGCAAAGAGGCTGGGCTAGCGGATGGGGCAGCTCCTGATGTTGTTGCTTTTTGGGATGCCCTCGCAGCTCGTGCTCGCGGACTTCATGATGTTCGGTTGAATGATATAGGGCGCATTGGAGAAGGACTGACTCTGCGTTACGAAGAGGATAGGACAGGCCGTCTTCCGAAGTGGGTAGCGCTTGATAGTAATGAAGACGGGTATGATGTCCTGTCGACTCTGAGTGCAGAAATTTGTACGCCGATTTGTATCGAGGTTAAAGCTAGCCGGCTTGGGTTAAAAGGATTTTTCTACCTAACACGTTATGAGTGGGAAAGTGCGAAATCATTTATGCATTATTATATGCATCTGTGGGATCTGAGTGAAAAAAATCCTCGTCTAGCTGTTATTAATATTGATGATGTAGCCCGACATCTGCCGGCAGATCAGGGAGCAGGTCGATGGGACTCGGTTGCTGTTCCGTTTGAGTCTTTTTCTGAGTTTTTTAATAGTGTATAACTTTTGTTATATTGCTTGCGGTTGGCTTTGTGTGGGTTTTCTGGCTGACTGTCAGCATTAAAGCCAGTGGTTTGGGATTTCTAATGAGTAGTTTTTTGCGGCTATTTTGAGTGTATTCAAGATGTCTGCATGTTGAATTTTATCTTTGTCTCCCCATGCTTCCCTTCGCTCTAAAAGCTCTTGTAGCTCAGTTAGCCGATACATTCCCAAGCGATGCAGATTTCCCCAGCTAGGTGTTCCGAATAAATTGTAGATGGTTGTTGTATCATCGCGTTCGCTCGCTAATCGCTTGTTTCCCGATATTTTTTCGGCGGCTGCCTCGGCCTCATCTCGGTCCTCATAAGTATTGAGAAGTTTCATGGTGGAGCTCCTGGTTTTGGTTGGTCTCAGCGATATTAGTGTTAGATGATGCGGTTGTCGAGATTGATCGATCTAAAATTAAGTTAATAGGTTGATTTTTGATTGGGTGTCACTGCTCGCTAATTGTTTCTGTGGGTTTTTGGTGTAAGCTGAAGGCATACTTGGTCGGTTGATTAAGTGTTTTTCTTTCATATGTTCTTATGCAATATGCAGGGTGCGATCAAAGATGCGCCTGTATGCCGAGATTTAATCAGCGCTTCTTCTGTGCCTTTTCAATCTTTTGGCTGCGCGGCTCGATCTGCTCGCTAAATTTTCCTGCTACTCTATTAGTTGAGCTCGCTTATATACTTTCCTAGGTAGAAGCGAGGGGCGTATCCATTCCTTGCTGTTCCTGGTTTGGCATTCAATGGAAGCATGCGAATGGTTCCGCGATCTTTGAATTTTCCACTTTTTATAGCTTCAATTAGTTGCTTTTCAGTTATGTGTATATAATTATCTGTTTCGTTTGTAAAATTTACGCTGAATAGCCCTGCGTTGGCGCCGCGTGAAATTCTGCAAGGGAAGACTTTCGTCCCGTTTCTATCAAAGGACCATACATCCAGCAGCAGGAGACTTGTTCGGTTGGTTGGCATGATTTGAAGTTTTAAGCCCTGTTGAGCTAGCTGATTGAAATTTGATTTTCGCCTCAACGAGGATCGGCGATCAAGAGGGACGCGCTGCTCATCAGCAGGTTGGCGCTACCGAGGTTGGCCAGGCCATTCCTTGCGTATCTGCGGAATTTTTCGTGTGACAGTCTTATCGTAATTCACGCCCTGTAAGTTGGGGCGGAATGAGCGGAGGCTTTACTTATTCGTCTGATGACTTGTCTCTTGATCCATAAAACATCTCTTCAATTTCGTCAGCGAAGGGGGACTTTATGTCGTCGGGGACTGGCGGCATGCCAGTCAGCAGGCCGACTCTTTTTTTGTTGGCGGGAATGGCTCTGAAAGAAGGTGTGCCATTTATAGTTATAAGTACGCTCTCTCCCTGCTCAATGAGTTTTATTATTTCGTCTAGCTGGGGGGTGATCTCTGATATGTCCATGGTTTTCATCTTTCTCTCCTGGCTTTGCTATTGAAATTCGTAGTGCTACCCCTGGATTCCTTTATTAAAGGAATCGGATCGTTGGTGACTACTTCTCAAGCTATATCCTTGTCTGAAGCTGTGTTTGATGAATTTTTCGCTAAGCGTTTCTTAGGTTAAAGGATGACGGATTTTCTATCGACTATGCTTGCCTAAGATTTCGTTGGATTTATCTTGGAGGGTTAGGAGGGGGCTGTAAAGCTCGGCCGGAGTGAGTAACTGGTTAATTGGTTTTTGAGTTAACTAACTTGTTGATTACTTTTTTGCCTGTAACTTGTTGTGTCTATTGCGTTTATGCGTACTGCTGTTGCGAGTCGGGGGCAGTCTTTCGGCTATAGTCATGCGCGACAAATCCGACGGCCGGCGTCCGGGTTGTCTTCACGATATCGTTAAGATTTCTCGTGGCAGTAAGTGCGGAATCTGGGCGCTTCGGCCATATCGTTTGTCGAGCGGCTGTGGTAATGGCGTGCCTGTGTAAGGTTAATTTTGCTTCGCTTGTGGAGTGAAAGAGGCAATTGCACTGGTTTAGGGATTCTTACACTTAACTTTTACACTACGTATTCATTAACTTTAATTGAACAACTTTAAACTTTTCGCTGGTTGTGTAAGGCTGGTGCCGAGGGATGTGGCTCTTTTAGAGCCAAATAGGGTCTGGTTCGGTCGTGGCTTCTAAGACTTTGACAAAAGGATTTCTTGCCTGTATGGGTTTTGTGTTTCACTCATAAGTGTTGGTGGTAGCGCTTCGATAACGATTCGTTCGCTTGATCGATAGGCAACAACACCCGTCGAGTAGCTCTTCAGGCACCTCAATGGGGCCAGGAGATAATGATAGACGTGAACACCATCAGTCCGGAGAGAGGGAGTTGAATCAGTCTTGCCGACGTGTCGCTATTTTTGAGCTCTTGCGACACGTCTGGCTTTCATGTCGCTGACGGCGACATATCGTTGTACGTAGCTTGAACGCCGGCTTCAGAAACCGGCGTAACCTGCTCAAGCTTGATCACGACATCGTCACATAGAGCTCTCTTCGGTGCTCGCCCACTCCCCGACCCCGGGAAGCCCTCTGTAGCGCTCTATAAGCGTTTCTGAGGGTTCGGGGGTATCACCGGTGCGTATCTCCGGAATCGTGCTTATAACGCGCTCTGCGGGCGTTCTACTGAATGTGCTAAGCGCTGTCGACGCTGCACGAAGTTTTTCGAACAGCTCAAGCCTGAATTGATCCGGGCTCTGTCTTGCCAAGCGTTTGTAGATCCGTGTCTGTTGCCCACGCTTTCGCTGCATTTCTTTCCGATGCTCACGGTGCTGATCGATGATCCGGAGCAGTTGGGGGCAGGAGGGGGCACTGACATTTGGGCGTATCAGATCGTCAAGGCTGGCTTTGAGTGCTTCAACGCTCGGGAGATGTCTCAGCCAGTACATGACTTCATCATAGAGTTCTTCCCCAGCCCGGCTTGCCGAGTTCGTTGCAAACCTCTTTCCGCTGATCTGGTTATCCCGTCTGAGTGTCTTGCAGCAGTAGCTGGCCCAGCGCCCGGGGTGGTCTATCGGTTTGAGGAAAACGGCTTGATTCCCGGCCACCTCTACGTAGTCGGGAGCGAAAATGAGCTTCAAGGAAGCTCTCAGCGCCGGCGCCTGATCAGGATGGATCTTCAAGGCAGCATGGAAGTGTAATCCGGGATTGCAACCCTGCCGATCAGCTGCATCTTCAAGTACAGCAGCGATTTCAGATGAGACTTCCGGGAGCCCTCGGATTTTCCTGCCGATATAGTCTGCTGCTCCACGAGATGCCTTCTTAGCGCGGGAAGCAGAGATGGGGCCGAGATTGCAGGAAACAGCGAATGAATTTTCCATCCTACCGACGGCAGCCATGTTGAAGACCTGCCTCAGGTCCTCCGGTAGACGACTCCATCTCGGTAGTTTTAGGCTTTGGAAGATTTCAGCAGCGGATCGGCTGTTGTTAAAAATCTCGATCCTCAGCTCCAGTAGTCTTTCCTTCTCCTCTTCAGTCATTGAGTAACTAGGTAGATAGTTATCTATAACTACGAGCTTCTGGTGGCATAGGTACAGATCGATCAGAACCCCAGTATTTACTGGGGTTTGACGGTATTTGCGTGTCTTGCTGGGGTGGGGTGAACGGTACAATGTGTGCATGGCTTGCGTGCGTCGCATCGATTTAGTTGGTGTGCATCTGAGCGGCTGCGAGCCTTTCTTTTTGCCACTGTTCGATTGCCTGAGAGTCCCAAGCCACGGCACGCAACCCGAGCTTCACAGAAGCGGGAAAGTTACCTGCCTTCATCAGGTTATAGATATGTGAGCGCTTGAAGCCGGTCAGTTCCTCGACCTGGGGTAGGCGGAGGAACCGGCGGGGATAACTAACGGCTGACTGAGTAGGCAGGGAATGGATGTTCATCGAGGAGTCCTTAGCGCGTAGCGCAGGTTGGTTTCTCGCTCAATACAACCCTGCGACGCGGCAGATGTCATTCCATTTGGATTTCCTTTAAATCCAACCGGATTTTTGTCCCCTCGAGCCGTTCTAACTCGTCCGCTGCTTTACGCGCCCTATTCGCGTCTGCGAAAAGGTTGCGTAGGTTCGTAGCTCCGAGGCCGAGTATGCCTTTGTACTTTTCCTCAATGGCTGCAACGATAGATTGCTGGTTGTGCCTTGGGCGGGAGTCGTCCTTCAGCATTTCTATAAGCTCAGATATCACTACCAAATGATTCGGGTGCGTAGGTGGCGAGGATGTCAATGGTGCACTTCCAGATGACGTAATCGCTTTTTCCAGCTCTGTTCGCCTGAAAAGGAAACGCAGGGAGCTTCGCTTGGCTGAAAGCCCCCATTCAACTTGGAGTAGCCGAGATGCCGCGGGGTCCGGGGCGTCAAACACATCGCCAAGCAGGTAAAGCGTAGT
>NZ_KK020679.1:75546-117534 GCF_000307775.2 Stutzerimonas stutzeri KOS6
CGATGATCGCCGAGCTTTTCGAGGGCGGCGGTACAGCCCACTGACCCTTTGCCTGCCCTGGCGTAGGGGTGGGCACCGTTTACCCTTGCCATTGGAGATACCCAACATGAACTATCAACAACCCACCCATTTGCAGGCCATCATCCTCGACTGGGCCGGCACCGTGGTCGACTTCGGCTCCTTCGCACCGACACAAATCTTCGTCGAAGCCTTTGGCGAGTTCGGCGTTCAAGTATCCCTGGATGAAGCTCGCGGCCCGATGGGCATGGGTAAGTGGGATCACATTCGCACGCTATGCAACATTCCGGCGATTGCCGAGCGCTATCGGGAAAAGTTCGGCCGCACGCCGACCGATGAAGACGTCACGGCCATCTACGAGCGTTTCATGCCATTGCAGATCGAGAAGATTGGCCTCCACTCGGCACTGATTCCGGGCGCACTCGATGCCATCGCTACGCTGCGCGACAAGGGATTGAAGATCGGTACCTGCTCAGGCTATCCGGCAGTAGTGATGGCCAAGGTGGTGGAGATTGCCCGTGATAACGGTTATGTACCGGATCATGTCGTCGCTACCGACGAAGTGCCCAACGGCCGACCTTACCCGGCTCAGTCGCTGGCCAACGTGATCGCGCTGGGTATCAACGATGTAGCGGCCTGCGTCAAAGTCGACGACACCTGGCCCGGCATCCTCGAGGGGCGCAGCGCCGGCATGTGGACCGTGGCGCTGACCTGCTCCGGCAACGCGCTGGGCCTTACCTATGAACAATACAAGGCACTGCCGCAGGACAAGCTGGCCCAGGAGCGTAAGCGTATCGCGCAGATGTTTGAAGGTTCGCGTCCTCACTACCTGATCGACACCATCGCCGAGTTGCCGGCCGTTATCGACGACATCAACGCCCGTCTGGCACGCGGCGAGACGCCACAGGGCTGCTAAGCACCAGAGTCCTGCCTGCCCTGATTGGGGCAGCAGGACACACCTGATGAAGTGGAACTCAATAGAGGTAACCGGTCCGATGCGACCGGCCAATAACAACAGAGGCCATCGTCATGATTTATGCAAAACCGAATACCGCAGGCGCCGTCGTCACCCTCAAGGCGCGCTATGGCAACTACATTAACGGCGAGTTCGTCGCCCCGCTCAGTGGCCAGTACTTCAGCAACACCAGCCCGGTCGACGGCTCGGTGATTGGCGAATTCCCCCGTTCCAACGCCGCCGATATCGACAAGGCGCTGGACGCCGCGCATGCCGCCGCCGATGCCTGGGGCCGCACCAGCGTGCAGGAGCGCTCGCACATCCTGCTGAAGATCGCCGACCGCATCGAAGCCAACCTCGAGCTGCTGGCCGTGGCCGAGACCTGGGACAACGGCAAGGCCGTGCGTGAGACGCTGAATGCCGACGTGCCGCTGGCTGCCGACCACTTCCGTTACTTCGCCGGTTGCATCCGCGCCCAGGAAGGCAGCACCGCCGAGATCAACGACGGCACCGTGGCCTACCACTTCCACGAACCGCTGGGCGTGGTCGGGCAGATCATTCCGTGGAACTTCCCGCTGCTGATGGCCGCCTGGAAACTGGCTCCGGCCCTGGCTGCCGGTAACGCCATCGTGCTCAAGCCGGCCGAGCAGACGCCGCTGTCGATCACCCTGCTGGCCGAGATCATCGGCGACCTCCTGCCGCCCGGCATACTCAACATCGTCCAGGGCTTTGGCCGCGAAGCCGGTGAAGCGCTGGCCACCAGCAAGCGTATCGCCAAGATCGCCTTCACCGGCTCCACCCCGGTGGGCTCGCACATCATGAAATGCGCCGCCGAGAACATCATCCCGAGCACCGTCGAGCTGGGCGGCAAGTCGCCCAACATCTTCTTCGCCGACATCATGAACGCCGAGCCGGCCTTCATCGAGAAGGCTGCCGAAGGTCTGGTGCTGGGCTTCTTCAACCAGGGCGAGGTGTGCACCTGCCCGTCGCGCGCGCTGGTGCAGGAGTCGATCTACGACGCCTTCATGGTCGAGGTGATGAAGAAGATCAAACAGATCAAGCGCGGTAACCCGCTGGACACCGAGACCATGGTCGGCGCCCAGGCCTCGCAGCAGCAGTTCGACAAGATCCTCAGCTACCTGGAGATCGCCCAGCAGGAAGGTGCACAGGTGCTCACCGGTGGCGCCGCCGAGCGTCTGGACGGCGATCTGGCCAGCGGTTATTACATCCAGCCGACCCTGCTCAAGGGTACCAACCAGATGCGCGTGTTCCAGGAAGAGATCTTCGGCCCGGTGATTGGCGTGACCACCTTCAAGGACGAAGCCGAAGCCCTGGCGATCGCCAACGACACCGAGTTCGGCCTGGGCGCCGGCGTATGGAGCCGCGACATGAACGTCGCCTACCGCATGGGCCGCGCGATCAAGGCTGGCCGCGTGTGGACCAACTGCTACCACCTGTACCCGGCGCATGCTGCCTTCGGTGGTTACAAGAAGTCCGGTGTCGGCCGTGAAACCCACAAGATGATGCTCGACCACTACCAGCAGACCAAGAACCTGCTGGTGAGCTACGACATCAATCCGCTCGGTTTCTTTTAAGCGTATCGGTTACAGGCAGAGGACGACCGTTTGTCGTCCTCTGCCCGGGTGGTACGACAACCGAAGGAAACATTGATTTGCAGGTGTCTTGAGGGTCAGGGTGGCATGGTGGATCAGGCACTCGCTCGGCGATTCCACCGAGGTGCTGCACTGTAGATCATCACGACCAAGGCCGATCCATGAAACGTTCGTCCATTATCGGCAGCAATCCTTGCCGGCAGAATTAAATTCTGCCGGCGGCTAATAAAGCCTGGTGAAATTAGCCGGAACCCTGCCGCTTGTTCGCCTTTCAGGACTGCAGCCTTATTCCGTTTCGACCGTTCTCTTTGACTTGGTACAAGAGTTCATCCGCGCGCTCGAATAGCTGTTCGGCTGTGTCTTTTGGCTGGTGGAGGGAGATGCCGCAGCTGAATGTATATGGGATTTCGTTGTCGCCTTCCAGTAGCGAGCTTTGAATGCGTGTTATGACGGCATTTGCTGCTTTCAGGTTCGTTTCGGGAAGGATGATAATGAATTCTTCGCCGCCAAATCGATACGCAGAGTCGGTGTCGCGGATGTTTTTCTGTATCAGCTTTGCAAAATGTTTAAGTACGCGGTCGCCGGTATCGTGGCCGTATTGATCGTTGATCTTCTTGAAGAAGTCGATATCCAGCAATGCGATCGTAAGAGGGTGTTCATATCGTTCGGACCTCTGCATCTCGCGAGTTAGATCGTTTTCGTATGCGCGACGATTATGAATGCCTGTAAGTGCGTCTCGATAGGAGAGTCGGCGGTACCGTTGGTGGCTGCGGCGCAGGCGAATATGGGAAATCTCTCGCTTCCTGATCCAGACGGTAACTCGCCTGTAAAGTCTGAACATTGCGAGGAAGACCGCGCACAACATTGCCAGATAAAGCCCGCCAGCCAGGGTCAGCAAGGGGGCCAGAACATGACCTACCCAGGAAACCGACGGCTGAAGGCGGATGAGCTGCCAGCCTGGAAAGTCGGTTAACGTAACGCGCGCAATCTTATAGCGAGTGCCCTCGTGCTCCCAGATCTGCATGTTGTCGGCATGAATGTCTGCCGGCAGTATCTTGCCCACCCAGTCGTCGGCATTTGACGCGGCTACCGTTCCCTCTGGTCCCATCAGTAATGTCAGTGCTGTTGTTTTGCCATTTTGTAAGGTTGCGATTTCTTTCTTCGATATGCCGATCAACGGTAAGTTTAGCGACTCCTTGATTACCAAGGTCCCCAGCATATGGGCAGGCAAGTCGCCTGCCGACGAGTCCTCAATGATCGGATGGCTAAAGTAGGCTCCGAAGCGGTTGGTAACAACGTCCAGGTCTATCTGCTGGGCTGGCAGACCCAGCATCGCCTGCTTGAAATAATAGTGAGCGCTAAAATTGTGGCCGATAAGGCTGTTTCGAGCGTTATGGTTGCTTGAGGCAACCGCTGTTCCGTGTTCATTCAGGATGTATATGATGCTGGCGTCGAGATTTTCTTGTAGTTCGCTGAGCAGGTGATTAAGATTTTTCCTGGATGCGGCCGAGGGTGCGCTCAGATATCGTTCAATATCGATCAGGGTGCTGATGGTTTTTGCGCTTCGTTGGCGATATAAGGCAAGTGTCTCGATATGTCTGTTTAGTCGATATAGCTCTATTTCAGTTACTACAGAGTCGATAGTGTGCCGGTGCCGTTGGTTTTCCTGGTAAATAAGGGCTCCGCTGGCTATTGTGGCCAGCAATCCAATTATGCAAACTTTAAGAAAAGCATACTTTATAGGCACTTATCGATGCTCTGTGAAAATTTTCAAGCGAATTTTTATTGTTGAATATATTGTGAGTGTCTGGGTTTCGCTGCCGGTATAAAGCTATCCTCAGGGTTGCGCCCATTCATTGCCTCCTGATTTGAAGGCAAAAAAATCGCCGTACGATACGTGTAATGGGTGTTGGGTGCTGTGCCGCGTAAGGACATATACCTATTGGATGGAGACCTCTTGTCGAAGGCGGCGTTGGCGCGCCGGGTGTCATGGGCAAGCTGCGGCGAGATTGCGCCGGGGCGCCATTCTTCGCGGCATGGATCTCATAGCAGGCTTTAACCTTGCAGCCCGCGCAGGGCAGCTTCCATAAATTCATTCCCTGGCAGCGGGCGACCGAAGAGATAACCCTGAAACGCCTCGCAACCCAACGTCGCAAGAAAGTCGCGCTGCGCCTCATTTTCTACGCCTTCGGCAATCACGTGGAGCTCAAGTCCGCGGCTCATGGCGATGATGGTTTGGACGACCATGGCGTCGCGGTGACTGGCTGGTAGGTTGTCGACGAATGACTTATCGATCTTCAACTGAGTCAGAGGCAGCTTGGTCAGATAGTTTAGCGAGGAGTTGCCCGTACCGAAATCATCAAGCGCAATTTGGAAGCCGAGCGTTCTGAGTGCATCGAGCTTGGCGATGGAGTCTTCGAAATCGTCGATGGCCAGGCTCTCGGTGACTTCCAGCTTGAGCTGATTGGCCGAAACTCCCGACTGCCGAACCTCTTTAAGGATATCCTTGACGAAGCGCTCGGACTTGAACTGACGCGGGCTTACATTCACGGCAATGGTGAGGTGCCGCAGCGTGTCATGCTGCGCCCAGTCGGCGAGCTGGCGGCAAGCGGTGGCCAGAGCCCAGCGGCCGATTGGCTCAATCAGGCCGGTCTCCTCGGCAAGTGGGATGAATTTCGCCGGCGATACGATTCCTTTCTGTGGATGATTCCAGCGCAAGAGTGCCTCTGCGCCAATGGGGTGTCCTTGCGCGTCGACCTGGATCTGATAGTGAAGTACGAACTGTTGCTGATCTATGGCCTCCCCGAGCTCCTCCTTGAGCTTTCTGCGCTCATCGATCTCGATCTGCATGGCGTCTTCGAAGAAGTAACACATGTTTCTACCCCGACTCTTGCTCTTGTACATCGCCAGTTCGGCCTGGCGCAGGAGCGCATCGGAGTTAGTCTCATGGTCGAAATACAGGGTCACTCCAACCGAGACGGTGCAGATGAGGCGATGGCCATTCGCGATCATTGGGTTCTTGACGGCCTGCCTGATGGCTTCGGCCAACTGCTGAGCCTGGGATGCCGCCGTATGCCTGTTCAACCCCAGGTTCTCGGCCAGCAGGACGAAGCTATCGCCACTGAAGCGACAAAGGGTATCGCCTTCACGGATAACCGAGCGGACTCGTCGTGTGACTTCGATCAGTACCAGATCGCCGCAGGCATGCCCAAGCGAATCATTCACCTGCCGGAAGAAGTCCAGGTCGAGCATCATGATGGCGCCGTATTCCCTGAGTTCGCAGCTGTTGTCCAGGGCATGGCGGATGCGATCTTCCATCAACATGCGATTTGGCAGATCCGTCAAAGCGTCGAACAGCTTCAAGTGCTCGGCCTGTTTGAGCGCCTCTTTTTCGGCCGTGATGTCCTGAAGGTTGCCGATGTATCGCATCGTGCGGCCCTGAACATCCGATACCGCGGAAATGGACAGCCGTGCGCTGTAGAGATGGCCGTCCCGGTGCTGGTTGATGACTTCCCCATGCCAGTGCCTGTCTCGCTGCAAAGCGGCTGTTATATCGTCATAGAATGCCTGGCTGTGCATGCCCGACCTGAGGCACTCGGAGGTTTTGCCGATGACTTCGTCCGCCGAGAAACCTGTGATGCGCGTGAAGGCAGCGTTCACGCGTTCGATGACGCCATTGCCGTTGGTGATTATCTGGCCGTCATGGCTCTCGAATGCCACTGCGGCAATCCTGAGTTCGCGTTCGTCGCGGCGGCGTTCGGTGATATCGCGCGCGGTCGTCAATACGCCCACGGATGCACCGTCGATGTCATGGACTAGAACCTTGAGCACTTCGAGTTCGAGCGTTGCGCCGTCCGGCGTGGTCACGGCGGCCTCGTAGCGTTGCCTATGTCCCGTGCGCTGGGCTTGTTGATCGTTTGCGTGGGCGAGGTCGAGATAGTCCTTGTCCTGAAATAGCTCGCGGTCCGTCTTGCCGAGAATTTGCTCGCTCGGCAGGCCAAGCAACTGCTCGGCGGCAGCGTTGCAAGCCAGGTAGACACCCTTCGAATCCTTGAGCGTCATGGCATCGGGGCTGTTCTCGATGATGGTGCGCAGCAGCGCTTTTTCTAGGCGCAGTTCGTCCGTCGTGAGTTGTAGCTGTTTATGTTGCTGGCGTACCTCAATGGTCTTGGCCCAGACGGCGCGGCGTAGAAACCTGATCCATAGAGCAGCCATGGCCACCAGCACCAGCGCCGTGAGCACGATCGCCAGGATGATGCGCAGATAGGGGCGAAACTCGAAGGGATGCGTGAACCACTTCTTGCGTAGCGCTTCCCGCTCATCGGCGCTGATCAGGTTCATGCCGTGGTTGACGAGGTCGAGTACTGTCTGGTTGCCACTGGCGACGGCCCAATGGAATTGTCCCTCGTACAGCTTGAAGGCGCGGGCAAAGTTCAAATTCCCACGATTGAGATAGAGGTAGTAGCTCGCTGGCTCGTCGTCCATGCAGAACATCTTGATGTGCCCTGTTTCGGCGGCGGACAGGATGGCCTTGTAATTTGGGTAGGTTTCCAGGCTGGAGATGCCCAGGCTGGTGAGCGTGTCCACGCAGGCATCGCCGCGCTGAACACCTATGGTGAAACCGGCGAGTGATTCCACGTCGCGGATGCCGTGGATGGATGTATCGACATAGATGCTTACCGGCAGGACCGCGTAGGGTGCCGAATAGTCGAATAAGGTCTCGCGCGCCGGGGTGCGGAACAGCATGTCTATCACGTCTGCCTTGCCGTCCTGCATGAAGCGCAGTGCCTCTGACCACTGCATGGCGTTCAGGTCGACCCGGACACCCGTCTTGCGTTCCCAGAGTTGCCAGAGGTCAATGAGGTAGCCTTCAACCTGGCCGTTTGCTCTTTGAATGACGTAGGGGGGGTAATTGTTGTCAGTGACCACGCGTAGCGACGATGGGCTGTCTTGGGAAGCTTCAACAAGCGGAACGAAAGAAAACGCGAGCAAGCAGTGCCAGAGTCTTTTCGCCTTGACGGTACCTGTCGATGCCATCCTCGTGGTTCCTTCAGTAGTCCCGACTTGGCTCCGGCATGGATTTCCCAAGGCGTGTTAAAGCCAATCCTTGGGGGGCAGTGGCGGCCCTGGTGCTGGGAGTGAGGAATTAATATCCGCTCCTATACCACAAACTCCCCCTTAGTCGCTCTAGGCGAGCAGGGGGAGTTCTTGGTAGGTGTTGTTGGCGGCGCGTGTCCGTCGGTTTAGAAGTTGAAGCGTTCTACCAGGCCATTGAGCTCTACGGCCAGGCGCGCCAGTTCCTGACTGGCAGCGCTGGTCTGATTGGCACCGGCGGCGGACTGCATCGACAGGTCGCGAATATTCACCAGATTGCGATCCACTTCCCTTGCAACCTGCGCCTGTTCCTCGGAGGCACTGGCAATCACCAGGTTACGCTCGCTGATCTGGCTGATGGCTCGAGCGATGTCGTCCAGTGCGTCGCCTGCGGCCTGGGCCAGTTCGAGGGTCGAGCGCGCGCGCTGATTGCTTGTCTGCATCGCCTGGACTGCCTTTTCACTGCCCTGGTGTACCGCGCCGATCATCTGCTCGATTTCCTGGGTCGACTGCTGGGTGCGGTGTGCCAGAGCGCGCACTTCATCGGCCACCACGGCAAAACCACGTCCCGCATCGCCTGCACGGGCTGCCTCGATGGCAGCATTCAGGGCGAGCAGGTTGGTCTGCTCGGCAATCGAACGGATCACGTCCAGCACCTTGCTGATATCGCGTATCTGAATGGCCAGCCGCTCGACTTCCGTTGCCGTCGAGGTCACATCGGAGGCCAGCATGCTGATCGAGTCGACGGTCTGGATAACCTGCTGCCGCCCCCGTTGTGTGGTTGCATCCGACTCACGGGAGGCTTCGGAGGTTGCCACGGCATTGCTGGCTACTTCATCGACCGCCGTGGTCATCTCGTTGACTGCAGTGGCTGCCTGCTCTATCTCGTCGTTCTGCTGATGCAGGCCGCGGGTCGAGTCTTCGGTGACCACGTTGAGTTCCTCGGCGGCCGAGGCGAGCTGGTTCGACGAGTCGGCGATGCGCTGTACCGTTTCGCGCAGGCTGCCCTGCATGGTCTTGAGTGCCATCAGGAGCCGGGCCGGTTCGTCTTTGCCTTCGATCTCGATCGGCCGGCGCAGGTCGCCACTGGCCACGCTTTCGGCGACTTCGACGGCTTGGCTCAGCGGCTGAACGATGCTGCGGGTGAACAGCCAGGCCAGTAGCCAGGTCAGCAGGCCGGCTGCGATGATTGTCGCGATCATCCAGATGCGTGCGTTGCTGGACAGCTTGTCCGCCTCCTGCGCCGAAAGCTCGGCCTGTTCGTTGTTGTAAGTGACCAAGTCACGTAATACCTGGCTCATGGTCGAAGATACGTCGGTAAACTGTTCGCTGGTCCGGACAATGGCTTCCTCAAGTTGCCCACTGCTTTCCAGTTGCTGGATCTCGCGCAGAACCGACTCGAAACGTTGGCGGGCGCTCAGATAACGCTCATAGATCGCCTTTTCTTCGGCCGTGGAGATGGTTTTTGCGTAGGCATCTTCAAGTGGCTTGAGGTCGGTGATGAATTGATTGACGGTGGCGCGAGTCTCTTCGAGGTGCGCGCGGTCGGCAAGCAGGCGCAGCGCGTGGATGCGCAGGCGAAGGGTGTGCTCATTCAACTGCCCCAGGGCCGTGATGCTCGGCAGCCACTGATTGCTGACTTCGCCGGCTTCGTCGCGAATCGAGGTCATTTGTTTGAGGGCGAACAGACCGAGCAGCAACACGATGAGGCCGATCAGCCCAAAACCCAAAGCCGCTCGACTGGACACGTTCAAATTGCGGAAAGACATGGGGGAACCTCGTTGCATGACAGAGTTACATGGCGTTTTCGCCAAGCCTATCAAGTTGTCGGAGCAAACTAAGTCAAACTTTAGTGTATTGACTTAAATTTTTTTGCGCACCGAGAATTGTTCTGATTCAGCTGTTTCTCCTGCTTCAATAGCCGTGTCTTCAACTTGGCTTGCCAGATTAGCAAGCATAATGCGGAGACGAAGTGGATACCTTTATTGGGCATACTTAGTGCGCTGTAGGTGTTGGTACCTATTCCGGGCAAATGCCTGGGCTCGATTACGCCTGGCAGGCTCTGATAGCGGATCTGATGTCGATAGCACTGTGCGAGCGCTGTTCGTTGTAATGCTTTCGTCGAGCCCGCATTGGATCGACCTTCGAGTCACATGGATGCTGACCGTCTCGCCCTTGAGGCTTCATTGGCATGGCGCGTCGTTAGGGCTACGGTAAAGGCCTAACGGACCAGGCAGGCTGTGAAAGCGCTGGCCTGTTCGGTATCAGCCTGTAATCGATTGCCAATCTAGTTGTGCACTACGCTATTTGCCACTCCGCATCGCGATTGATGGGCTACTGGCTGATTTTCTTCATGAGTTTCACCATCTGGTGGCGGGGTTTCCAATGGCCATGACGAAAGCCGCCGGCAGTACATGATCACTGGAAGTCCCTGCTGCGCACATCCAGGCCGATGAGCAGTGGGGTGAGGTCGGTAAGACGTCCTGCGATCACGTGGCGTACGCCTTCCGCCATTTCCAGGTAACCGTCGATGCGCAGCATCTGCGATTGCACGAGTACCCGACGCTGGCGCTCGGCCAGATCGTGCCAGACCACGACATTGATCATGCCGAATTCATCCTCGAGGGTGACGAAGATCACTCCGCTGGCTGTCTGCGGGCGTTGCCGGCCGATCACCAGGCCGGCAACGCTGACGAGGCGCCTGTGCTCGAATCCGGTCAGTTCTCGCGAGCTGCGGCAGCGCTGTGCCGCAAGCTTGGGGCGCAGCAGTTTCAATGGGTGAGGCCCGAGCGTGGTGCCCAGCGTGGCGTAGTCGGTGAGCAGGTCTTCGCCGCGACTGGGCGGTGGCAGGCTGACGGAGGCTTCCGGTGTCGCCATGCCAGCGAACAGGGGTAGCTGCGGCTCGATTCCAGCCACTGTCCAGCGTGCGCGATGTCGATGGCCGGCGAGCGTGCGCAGGGCACTGGCGTCCGCCAGCCGGGCGCGGGCGCTGGCGTCGAGTCCGGCGCGCCGGCTCAGATCTTCGACGTCGGTAAAGGGGCTCGCACGGCGCGCCGTCTCGATGCGTCGTGCCTCTTCTTCGCGCAGGCCGCGAATCATCCGTAGCCCGAGGCGGATCGCCGGTTGCAGTTCGCCGCCAGGTTCCAGGCTGCAATCCCAGTCGCTGTGATGCACGTCGACCGGACGCACTTCGAGGCCATGGCGGCGTGCATCCTGCAATATCTGATCGGGGTTGTAGAAACCCATGGGCCAGCTGTTGATCAGGGCGCAGGCATAGGCCGCCGGCTCGTGGCATTTCAGCCAGCAACTGGCGTAGGTGAGCAGGGCGAAGCTGGCGGCGTGTGACTCGGGAAAGCCGTAACTGCCGAAACCCTCGATCTGGCGGAAGATGCGCTCGGTGAACTCCGGCGTGTAGCCCCTGGCGAGCATGCGCGAGGTCAGCCGCAGTCGATGTGGCTCCAGGCCGCCGTGGCGTTTCCAGGCGGCCATGCTCCGGCGCAATTCATCGGCCTCGCCCGCCGTGTATAGGGCCGCGACCATGGCCAGCTCCATGACCTGTTCCTGAAACAACGGTACGCCCAGGGTGCGTTCGAACACCGGGATCAGTTCCTCTGACGGGTATTCCACTGGCTCCTCGTCGTTCCGGCGACGCAGATAGGGATGCACCATGTCGCCCTGGATCGGCCCGGGGCGGACGATGGCGACCTGGATCACCAGGTCGTAGAAAGTCTTCGGTCGCAGGCGCGGGAGCATGGCCATCTGTGCCCGAGACTCGATCTGGAATACACCGACGGTGTCGGCGCGGCTGATCATGGCGTAGGTTTCGGGGTCTTCCTGCGGCAGGCTGGCGAGAGTCCAGCGCGTGCCGCGATAGTGCTCGATCAGGTTGAAGCAGCGGCGCAAGGCGCTGAGCATGCCGAGCGCCAGCACGTCCACCTTGAGCAGGCCGACCAGATCGAGGTCGTCCTTGTCCCATTGGATCACCGTGCGCTCGGCCATGCTGGCGTTTTCCACCGGCACCAGAGTTTCCAGTGGATGCTCGGAAATGACGAAGCCGCCGGGATGTTGCGACAGGTGCCGAGGAAAGCCGATCAATGACGCGGTCAGCGCCAGTACCCGGCGCAGCAGTGGGCTGTCCGGATCGAAGCCGGCCTCGACCAGGCGGGCGGCAGATGGCGCCCCCTCGTGCCTACGCCCACAGCACTCGGCCAGCGCATCGATCTGGTCCGCGGGCAGGCCGAGTGTCTTGGCCACGTCGCGCACGGCACCGGCGCCGTGATAAGTGCTGGCCACCGCCGCGAGCGCGGCGCGCCCGCGACCGTAACGGCGGAATACGTACTGGATGACTTCCTCGCGACGTTCGTGTTCGAAGTCGACGTCGATATCCGGTGGTTCCTTGCGTTCGCGCGACAGGAACCGCTCGAACAGCAGTTTGTGTTCCGTGGGGTTCAGTTCGGTGATGCCCAGCGTGTAGCACACCGCCGAGTTGGCCGCCGAGCCACGGCCCTGGCAGAGGATGCGCTGCTCGCGGGCGAAGCGAACGATGTCGTGGACGGTGAGGAAGTAGCTCTCGTAGCGCAGTTCGGCGATCAGTTCCAGTTCGTGCTCGATCCGTTCGCGCGCATGTGCCGGCACACCATTCGGCCAGCGCCAGCGAGCGCCCTGTTCGACCAGCGTACGCAGCCAGGACGTTGCATCATGACCGGCGGGTACCAGTTCATGGGGGTAGTGGTATTGCAGTTGCCCAAGATCGAAACTGCAGCGTTCGGCAATGCGCAGCGTCTCGGCAAGCAGTTCGGCGGGGTAGAGCTCTGCCAGTTCTTCACGACGGCGCAGATGGTGCTCGCCATTGGCGAACAGGTACGCACCGGCCTCGGCCACCGGCAGGTGGTGACGGATGGCGGTCAGGCAGTCCTGCAGGGCGCGGCGGCCGCGGGCATGCATGTGCACGTCGCCGCAAGCGACCGGGGGGATGTCCAGGCGTCCGGCCAGGGACAGACATTCACGCAGCTGCCGTGCATCGTCGGAGCCGCGATGCAGTTGAACGCCCAGCCACAGGCGGGCAGGAAACCGTTCGCGCAGCCAGCGACCTTCCGTGTCGTCAGCGGCGATATGCCGGGGAATCCAGATCGCCATGAGGCCGTCCAGGCGCTCATTCAGGTCCTCGCGCAGCAGGCGATAGCGGCCTTTTTCGGCGCGTCGCCGGGCGCGGGTGATCAGCCGGCACAAGGCCTGGTAACCGGTGAGGTTCTCGGCCAGCAAAACCAGCTTGGGGCCGTTCTCGATGCGCATTTCGCTGCCGACGATCAACGGCAGGTTTGCCTTCTTCGATGCCTGCCAGGCACGGACGATACCAGCCAGAGTGCATTCGTCGGTGATCGCCAGGGCGCGATAGCCGAGTCGGGCGGCTCGCTCGAACAGCTCCTGAGCGCTGGAGGCTCCACGTTGGAAGCTGAAGTTGGACAGGCAGTGCAGTTCGGCGTAATCGGGGGTCATGCGAACCAGCCGTGCAGAAGCAGCGGTCCTTCGCTGTCGAGCCTGCGGAACGCCCAGCCACGCTGGCCGGTTCGGGTTTCCACCAGATAATAGTCGCGGCGCACGTCGCTGCCGTCCCACCAGCCGGACTCGATGCGCTCGGGGCCGGCGAGGATGCGCAGGGACGTTTCTGGTAGCGGCTTCGGTTCGTCCAGTAGCCAGCCGGGGCGTGGCCCGCAGGGCGGTAGTGCTTTGCCCGGGGGCTGCTCGTCGGCTCGCCAGGCCTGTTCAGGGCGGTGGTCGGCGCGCGCGCCGAGGCCCTGGACGGCGTCGTCGCCCAACCGAGTACGCAGGCGCTCGCGCAATTGCTCCCAGGGTAACGATTGCTGCGGGCGCTCATCGAACAGTTGCCGGTGTTCGGGAGTAAAGGCTGGCAATTCGCGGGCGACCAGTCGCAGCGCCTGAACCGGTGCCGGCAATTGCAGGTGCTCCAGGCGTCCGCGGGTCACCTCGAAGAGCATGCCGGCCTCGCGCTCGGCGGCGAGCAGGCCAACCGCAACCTGGCTTTCAGCCTGGTTGCGGTGCTCCAGATAGAGGCTGAAACGCTGTACGCCGCTGTCGCGTCCGGCCAGAAAGGTTGCAAGATCGGCTGTCAGGCGCCGCAGGGGGAACAGCAGCGCCTGGTGCGACTCGACGTCGAAGTTCAGTTCCAGGCGCTCATCGAACACATCTGGCGGGCGGTAGAAATCCAGCGCAAGCGGGCGATGGCCGAGCAGGGTATCGAGCTGGGCCAGCACTTCGGCGGGAAAGCGTCTGGCCAGGCTGTCACGAGGCAGGACGAGCAGCTGACGCAGATGGCGCAGGCCCATGCGGACAAGCGACGCGCTCACTCCGCGGGGCAGACCAAGACGCTCTACCGACAGTGTCTCGAGGGCCTGGTGCAGCGTTGCCGCATCGCTGACTGCCAGACCATCATGCGCGTTGGCCAGGATGCGTGCGGCGGCCGGGTTGGGCGCCAGGGTGATGCGATGACGAAAGCCCAAGGCCGTCAGCTCCTGGCGCAGGCGTGTCTCGAAACGTGGCCAGGGGCCGAACAGGCCGAGGCTGGAGCGCACCTCCAGCAGCAGGCAGCGTGGGTAGTGCAGGCTGACCTGTGCGCTGTAGCTGTAGCCCCAGGCCGCGAGAAAACGCCGCCAGCGTTCGATCATCAGCGGGTCGTACTCGGCGGTAGCGAAATTGCGGGTCAGTGCCTGGGCTGCAACCAGTGGCTGCCCGGGCTTGAGACCGAGGTTGCGCGCGGCCCTGTTGACGGCCTGCAGCATGCGGCGCTGCGGCGGACCGGCGAGCAGGGCCAGTGGCGAGTCGGCGTCGTCGCGATGGCGTAGCACACCGTCCATGGCCAGTTGCGGCAGCAGAATGCAGGCCCAGAGCGTCACGGCGGCGACTCCCAGGCGCTGGCCGGGAGTGGCCGGGCCGGAGCCAGGCCGCCACGGCACTTGATGACGCGCAACTGCGCCGGTTGCGCCTCGATGGCCAGGCGCAGCGCCGCGGGTGACGGGTTTTCCGCTTCGTGCAACGGGCGATAGGCAAAGGCCAGGGTCTTGCCTGTCTCGGCAGCTATCTGCAGACGCCGCAGGGCGCGGTCGTCGGCCTGGCTTGGCCAGCACAGCACGGCGCCGCAGCTGCCTGAGCGCAGGCACTGTTCTGCACTCCACAGTGCATCGCGCCCCTTTGCCTGGACAATGATCAATCGGCGCAGATCGACACCCGCCGCGAGCCAGGCCTGAGGGCAGGGGCGATGAGGTGGTGCAACCAGCACCACGCGCTCGCCAGCGGCAGTCAGTCGTGCGAGCGTCGGCCACAGCAGGCGCAGCTCGCCGGTGCCGGTGGCTGCGACGAGGAGTTCGCTGAGTGCCGACTCCGGCCATCCGCCGCCGGGCAGGATGGCATCCAGCATGGCATGTCCGGTCGGCTGGGAGACAGGGCGAGAAACAATGGCCTGGCCTCGCCAGATGTGACGAGCATCCAGCAGGCGATCGAGAGCGACCACGGATGACATGAGAGTAGTGCCTCAATTAGCTGTATATAAATACAGTATTTGGCTGGCCTGGCATTGGTCAAGCCGGTCTGATGGACGTGCGCGTCCGTGGTGCCGATTCAGGCGCTGCATTCGTGTTTCGGGCGGGTATAACAGGAGGGGCAGCATCGTCCGGTGTGGCGGAACATGGCGGTCGGGCGCAAAGTCGCCAGAGCCTTCCGCCCCCGGTTGTGCGCTGCTTGTGCTTGGAAAATCAGTCGATTAGCATTCGCGCCCGGGCTGCAAGGGCCAGTACATGCGTGTCGTGCCGCCCGGTCATATCGAGATCAAAAGCCCGGTTCGGTCGCGATCCGGGCTTTTTCTTTGCTGTGCGGGGCGCATGATGGGTCCTGCTTCGACGTAGCTGAACGAGGGAGATGCCATGCGTGAGCGCCTGCTGGCGGCAGAAAGGCTGAAGTCAATCGAATGGCAGGATGGTCGCTTGATGCTGCTCGATCAGCGCAAATTGCCGGCCGAGGAGATTTGGCACAGCTACGATTCGGCAGCTTCGGTCGCAGACGCCATCCGGAAGATGGTCGTCCGCGGTGCACCGGCAATTGGAATAAGTGCGGCCTATGGTCTGCTTCTTGCCGCTCGTGCGCGTATCGCTGCGGGTGGGGATTGGCAGCAGGCGCTGGAGGAGGATTTCAAACTCCTGGCTGACGCTCGCCCCACGGGGGTGAACCTGTTCTGGGCGCTCAGGCAGATGCGCGAACGCCTCGAGCGGCTCAAGCTTGGTGAGGACCCTTGCACGGCATTGGAAGCCCAGGCCGTTTCGATACATGAAAGCGATCGCGAGGCGAACCTGGCGATGGCGCAGTTCGGTGTCGAACTCATCCGTCGTCATCAGGGCAATCCGCAGAACCTGCTCACGCACTGCAATACGGGTGCATTGGCAACCGGTGGTTTCGGCACGGCGCTCGGGGTCATCCGCGCGGCGCATCTCGACGGGCTGGTGGAGCGGGTTTACGTCGACGAGACGCGCCCCTGGCTGCAGGGCTCGCGGCTGACTGCCTGGGAATTGCTCGGTGATGGCGTGCCGGCAACCCTGAACGTCGACTCGGCTGCTGCCCACCTGATGAAGTCGCGCGGGATTTCCTGGGTGATCGTCGGGGCGGATCGCATCACGGCCAATGGCGATGTGGCGAATAAGATCGGTACCTACCAGCTTGCGGTACTGGCGATGCATCACGGTGTGCGTTTCATGGTGGTGGCGCCGAGCTCGACGATCGACATGGCATTGGAGAGCGGCGACGAGATTCCCATCGAGGAGCGTGCCGGCAGTGAGCTGCTAGAGGTCAATGGCCAGCGTTTCGCTGCTGATGTCGAAGCATTCAATCCGGTGTTCGATGTGACGCCGGCGGACCTCATCGATGTCATCGTGACCGAGAAAGGGGTGGTCGAGCGCCCGAACGCCGCGAAGATGACCGAGTTGATGAATCGCAAGCGGCTGCACTGAACCCCCGCTGGTCCTGGCCAGGCATGCCGAGAAGGGCCGCGCAAGCTGGGCTTTGCTCCGTGCAAGGCTCAGTTTATAGCCGCCGTCTGTGTTACTATCCCGCGCTTATCGCAGGACCCTGCTGACTATAAGGAACCAGGCTTCCATGGGCGAACTGGCCAAAGAAATCCTCCCGGTCAATATCGAAGACGAGCTCAAGCAGTCCTACCTTGATTACGCCATGAGCGTGATCATCGGCCGTGCGCTGCCGGACGCGCGCGATGGCCTGAAACCGGTACACCGTCGGGTGCTGTTCGCCATGAGCGAACTGGGCAACGACTGGAACAAGCCGTACAAGAAATCCGCCCGCGTGGTCGGTGACGTGATCGGTAAATATCACCCCCACGGTGATTCGGCGGTATACGACACCATCGTGCGGATGGCACAGCCGTTCTCGCTGCGCTATATGCTGGTCGATGGCCAGGGCAACTTCGGTTCGGTCGATGGCGACAGCGCTGCAGCGATGCGTTACACCGAAGTGCGCATGGCCAAGTTGGCGCACGAGCTGCTGGCCGACCTGGAAAAGGAAACCGTCGACTGGGTGCCCAACTACGATGGCACCGAGCAGATCCCGGCGGTCATGCCGACAAAGATTCCCAACCTGCTGGTAAACGGTTCCAGCGGTATTGCGGTAGGCATGGCGACCAACATTCCGCCGCATAACCTGGGCGAAGTGATCGATGGTTGCCTGGCGCTGATCGACAACGCCGATATCACCATCGACGAACTCATGCAGTTCATCCCGGGTCCCGATTTCCCCACTGCCGGTATCATCAATGGCCGTGCTGGCATCATCGAGGCCTACCGCACCGGCCGTGGCCGCATCTATATCCGCGCTCGCGCCGATATCGAAGATATCGACAAGGTCGGCGGCCGCCAGCAGATCGTCATCACCGAGCTGCCTTACCAGCTGAACAAGGCACGACTGATCGAAAAGATCGCCGAGCTGGTGAAAGAGAAGAAGATCGAAGGCATCACCGAGCTGCGTGACGAGTCCGACAAGGACGGCATGCGCGTGGTCATCGAGCTGCGCCGCGGCGAAGTGCCGGAGGTGATCCTCAACAACCTGTATGCGCAGACCCAGCTGCAGAGCGTTTTCGGTATCAACGTGGTGGCGCTCATCGATGGCCAGCCGCGCACGCTGAACCTGAAGGAGCTGCTGGAAGCCTTCGTCCGGCACCGCCGCGAAGTCGTTACCCGGCGTACCGTCTACGAGCTGCGCAAGGCGCGCGAGCGTGGACATATCCTTGAGGGACAGGCCGTAGCGCTGTCCAACATCGATCCGGTCATCGCGCTGATCAAGGCCTCGCCGACGCCGGCCGAAGCCAAGGACGCGCTGATTTCCACTGCCTGGGAGTCGAGCGCCGTCGAGGCGATGGTCGAGCGCGCAGGGGCTGATGCCTGTCGCCCTGAAGGCCTCGATCCGCAGTTTGGCCTGCGTGACGGCAAGTACTTCCTGTCGCCGGAACAGGCGCAGGCGATTCTCGATCTGCGTCTGCACCGCCTGACCGGCCTCGAGCACGAGAAGCTGCTCAGCGAATACCAGGAAATCCTCACCCAGATCGGCGAGCTGATCCGCATCCTGACCAATCCGGTTCGCCTGATGGAAGTCATCCGCGAAGAGCTCGAAGGCGTGAAGCGCGATTTCGGCGATGCGCGGCGTACCGAGATTCTCGAGTCGCGTCTGGACCTGACGCTGGCGGACCTGATCACCGAAGAAGAGCGCGTCGTCACCATTTCCCATGGCGGCTACGCCAAGTCCCAGCCGCTGGCTGCCTATCAGGCGCAGCGCCGTGGTGGTCGGGGCAAGGCTGCGACCGGTGTGAAGGAAGAGGACTATGTCGAGCACCTGTTGGTCGCCAACAGCCACACCACGCTGCTGCTGTTCTCCAGCAAGGGCAAAGTGTACTGGCTGAAGACCTACGAGATTCCCGAGGCCTCGCGTACGTCGCGTGGCCGCCCGCTGGTCAACCTGTTGCCGCTCGATGAGGGCGAGCGCATCACCGCGATGCTCCAGGTCGACCTGGAGGCGCTGCGCAAGCAGGCGGCCGAAGGCGATGACGAGCTGGATGACGCCGATGGCCTGGTCATCGAGCACGATGATGCCGACGACGTCGAAAGCGATGATGCCGACAGCGACGAGAAAGACGAGCCGACTGGCTCATACATCTTCATGGCAACTGCCAACGGTACGGTGAAGAAGACTCCGCTGGTGCAGTTCAGCCGGCCGCGTACGTCCGGTCTCATCGCGCTCAAGCTGGAGGAGGGCGATACCCTGATCGCCGCCGCCGTCACCGATGGTGCCCAGGAAGTGATGATGTTCTCCGACGGTGGCAAGGTGATCCGCTTCAAGGAAAGCAAGGTTCGCATCATGGGCCGCAACGCCCGTGGCGTGCGCGGCATGCGCCTGGTCGAAGGCCAGCGGATCATCTCGATGCTGATCCCGGAGCCTGGCGCCCAGATCCTGACCGCTTCGGTGCGTGGCTATGGCAAGCGCACCTCGATGGAGGAGTTCCCGCGCCGCGGTCGTGGCGGCCAGGGCGTCATCGCCATGGTGACCAACGAGCGCAACGGTGCGTTGGTTGGTGCCGTGCAGGTGCTCGAGGGCGAGGAGATCATGCTGATCTCCGACCAGGGCACGCTCGTGCGGACCCGTGTCGATGAGGTGTCTTCGCTGGGCCGCAATACTCAGGGCGTCACGCTGATCAAGCTGAGCAAGGGCGAGCATCTTGTTGGCCTGGAGCGTGTGCAGGAGCCGTCCGAGGAAGATGTGTTGGAAGACATCGAGGCATTGCTCGATGACGAGGCCCTCGAGAAGGAAATGCCTGTCGTCAGCGCCGAGCCTGGCGAAGATGAATTGCTTGGCGGTGGCGGCGATGTGTCTCCGGATGTGCTGCCTACCGACGACCAAGACTGATTGACGTAGGCCTATCCCAAAGCAGCACACCGGGCAGGCGGTAGCGAGGCGGTCGGTAGAGGTACCGGTCGTCGCATCCCGGGAATCAATATCGAGCAAGAGCGAGAGAACAGCAGTGAGCAAACGCGCCTTTAACTTCTGTGCCGGTCCGGCTGCGCTTCCCGAAGCCGTCCTTCAGCGCGCCCAGGCCGAGCTTCTCGACTGGCACGGCAAGGGCCTGTCGGTCATGGAGATGAGCCACCGCAGCGACGATTACACCGCCATCGCCGAGAAGGCAGAGCAGGATCTGCGCGATCTGCTGGCGATTCCGTCGAACTATAAGGTTCTGTTTCTACAGGGTGGCGCCAGCCAGCAGTTCGCCGAAATCCCGCTGAACCTGCTGCCCGAGGATGGGGTTGCCGACTACGTCGATACCGGCATCTGGTCGCGCAAGGCGATCGAGGAAGCGCGTCGTTTCGGCAATGTGAATATCGCGGCGACTGCCAAGGCCCACGATTACTTCGCGATTCCCGGGCAGAATGACTGGCAACTGAGCGATCACGCCGCGTATCTGCACTACGCAAGCAACGAGACCATCGGTGGCCTGCAGTTCGACTGGGTTCCCGAGCTGGGTGATACGCCTCTAGTCGTCGACATGTCGTCCGATATCCTCTCACGGCAGATCGACGTGTCGAAGTTCGGCCTGATCTACGCCGGCGCGCAGAAGAACATCGGCCCGTCCGGGCTGGTGGTGGTCATCGTTCGTGAGGACCTGCTCGGTCGCGCGCGCTCGGCCTGCCCGACCATGCTCGATTACAAGGTCGCGGCGGACAACGGCTCGATGTACAACACGCCGGCAACCTTCTCCTGGTACCTGTCGGGGCTGGTCTTCGAATGGCTGAAGGAGCAGGGCGGCTTGGCGGCAATGGAGCAGCGCAATCGCGCAAAGAAGGACATGCTCTACGGCGCCATCGATGCCAGCGATTTCTACACCAACCCGATTGCCGTCAATGCGCGCTCCTGGATGAACGTACCGTTCCGCCTTGCCGATGAGCGTCTGGACAAGCTGTTCCTGGCTGGTGCGGATGCGCGGGGCCTGTTGAATCTCAAGGGTCACCGCTCCGTTGGCGGCATGCGTGCGTCCATCTATAACGCTGTCGGGCTGGACGCCGTCGAGGCGCTGGTGGCCTATATGGCCGAGTTCGAAAAGGAGCACGGCTGATGAGCGACGTCGATCAGCTGAAGGCGCTGCGGGTCCGAATCGACAGTCTCGACGAGCGGATTCTCGAGCTGATCAGCGAGCGCGCCCGTTGCGCTCAGGAAGTGGCCCGGGTCAAGACCGCGGCGTTGGCCGAGGGCGAGTCGGCGGTATTCTACCGCCCGGAGCGTGAAGCCTGGGTGCTCAAGCACATCATGGAACTCAACCGCGGGCCGCTCGACAACGAGGAAATGGCGCGCCTGTTCCGCGAGATCATGTCGTCCTGCCTGGCGCTGGAACAGCCGTTGCGGGTCGCTTATCTGGGTCCGGAAGGCACCTTCTCCCAGGCCGCTGCGCTCAAGCATTTCGGCCATGCCGTGATCAGCACGCCGATGGCGGCAATCGACGAAGTCTTCCGTGAAGTGGTTGCCGGGGCAGTGAATTTCGGTGTGGTGCCGGTGGAGAACTCCACCGAAGGTGCGGTCAACCATACGCTCGACAGCTTCCTCGAACACGACATCGTCATCTGCGGTGAGGTGGAGCTGCGCATTCACCACCATCTGCTGGTGGGCGAGACGACCAAGACCGATCGGATCACGCGCATCTATTCTCATGCGCAGTCGCTGGCGCAGTGCCGCAAGTGGCTCGACGCTCACTATCCGAATGTCGAGCGGGTGGCGGTTTCCAGCAACGCGGACGCGGCCAAGCGGGTCAAGAGCGAGTGGAATTCGGCGGCAATCGCGGGCGACATGGCGGCCCAGTTGTACGGCCTGACCAAGCTGGCAGAGAAGATCGAGGATCGCCCGGACAATTCCACGCGCTTTCTCATCATCGGTAGTCAGGAAGTGCCTCCGACCGGCGACGACAAGACATCGATCATCGTCTCGATGCGCAACAAGCCGGGGGCGTTGCATGAGCTGCTGGTGCCGTTCCACACCAACGGCATCGACCTCACGCGCATCGAAACGCGGCCGTCGCGCAGCGGCAAGTGGACCTACGTGTTCTTCATCGACTTCCTCGGCCACCATCAGGACCCGCTGATCAAGGACGTGTTGGAGAGGATCGGCCAGGAAGCGGTGGCCCTGAAGGTGCTGGGTTCTTATCCCAAGGCCGTACTTTAATTGCGGCTCCAGGCTGCAGGGGGCGGGCAACAGGCGAGAGGCTTGTGCCGGCGACCTGAGCCTGCGGCCTGAGGCTATTCTATGAGTTGTGATTTTCTTGCCCTGGCTCAGCCGGGAGTGCAAAAGCTGTCGCCGTACGTGCCGGGCAAGCCGGTCGACGAGCTGGCGCGCGAGCTGAACCTGGACCCTGCGGGGATCGTGAAGCTGGCCAGCAACGAGAACCCCCTGGGTCCCAGTCCGAAAGTGCTGGCGGCCATCCAGGCCGAGCTTTCGGAGCTTACCCGCTACCCTGACGGCAATGGCTTCGCGCTCAAGCAGCGACTCGCGGAGCGTTATTCTGTCGGCATCGATCAGGTCACGCTGGGCAACGGCTCCAACGATATCCTGGAACTCGTCGCTCGCGCCTACCTGGCGCCGGGGCTCAATGCGGTGTTCAGCGAACATGCCTTCGCCGTCTATCCGATTGCGACTCAGGCGGTTGGTGCGCAGGGACGTGCCGTGCCGGCGAAGAACTGGGGGCATGACCTCGAGGCGATGGCCGCCGCGATTGATGAGGATACGCGGGTCGTCTTCGTCGCCAACCCCAATAACCCTACGGGAACCTGGTTCGACAGCGCTGCGCTGGGCGCATTTCTCTCGCGTGTACCAGCCCATGTCCTGGTGGTGCTGGACGAGGCCTATATCGAATATGCCGAGGGTCAGGAGCTGCCGGACGGACTGGCGTTTCTGTCCGACTATCCCAACCTGCTGGTTTCGCGCACCTTCTCCAAGGCATACGGGCTGGCAGCATTGCGGGTCGGTTATGCGATCTGTTCGCCAGCAATCGCCGACGTGCTGAACCGCGTCCGCCAGCCATTCAACGTGAACAGCCTGGCGCTGGCCGGTGCCTGTGCGGCGCTGGATGACGTCGAGTATCTCGTCGCCAGCCGCAAGATGAATGATGCCGGGATGGCTCAGCTGGAAGCGGGCTTCCGTCAGCTGGGGCTGGAGTGGATTCCGTCACGCGGCAATTTCATCGCAGTGGACTTTGCCCGTGATGCCGCGCCGATCAATCAGGCGCTGTTGCAAGCGGGGGTGATCGTGCGCCCGGTAGCCGGCTACGGAATGCCCACGTTCTTGCGTGTCTCCATTGGTACCGAGCAGGAAAACGCGCGCTTGCTCGACGTGCTGAAGCAGGTGCTCGGGAAGTGAGCTGCCTCATTGCCGCCCAACCGGTCGCGCCTGCTCTCAATCGTCTGGTAGTGATCGGGCTCGGCCTGATTGGCGGCTCGTTCGCCAAGGGGTTGCGTGAGACCGGCCTGTGCCGCGAGGTGGTCGGTTTCGATCTGGATCCCCGCTCACGCGAACTGGCCGTCGAACTGGGCGTGGTCGATCGTTGCGCCGACACGCTGGCCGAGGCCTGTCGCGAAGCGGACGTGATTCAGCTCGCGACGCCGATTCTTGCACTGGAGCGGTTGCTCGGCGAGCTGGCGAAGATCGAACTGGGTGATGCCGTGATCACTGATGTCGGCAGTGCCAAGGGCAATGTCGTGCGCTGCGCGCGGAAAGTGTTCGGCGAAATGCCGCCGCGCTTTGTCCCGGGGCATCCCATTGCGGGCTCTGAGGCCAGCGGCGTGACGGCGGCCAATAGCACCTTGTTTCGCCGGCACAAGGTGATCCTCACCCCGCTGGACAATACCGATCAGCAGTCGCTTGCGCTGGTCACCAGGCTGTGGTCGGCGCTTGGGGCTGATGTCGAACACATGGGTGTAGAGCACCATGACGAGGTGCTGGCTGCCACCAGTCATTTGCCGCATCTGCTGGCCTTCGGCCTGGTTGATTCGCTTGCCAAACGCCATGAAAATCTCGAGATTTTTCGCTACGCGGCAGGCGGCTTTCGTGATTTCACCCGCATTGCCGGTAGTGATCCGGTGATGTGGCATGACATTTTTCTCGCCAATCGCGAGGCCGTTTTACATACCCTCGATGATTTTCGTGCCGATCTCGACGCGTTGCGCGCCGCGGTCGATGAAGGAGACGGGCACAGGTTGTTAGGTGTGTTCACACGCGCCAGGGCTGCCCGAGAACATTTCAGCAAAATACTGGCTCGCCGAGCCTATGTGGACGTTATGCATTCCAATGACCTAGTTTTCCTCGCCAACCCCGGTGGCAGCCTGACTGGCCATCTGCGGGTCCCTGGCGACAAATCCATCTCCCATCGTTCGATCATGCTCGGTTCTCTGGCCGAGGGCGTGACGGAGGTCGAGGGTTTCCTCGAAGGCGAAGATGCCCTTGCCACCATTCAGGCCTTTCGAGACATGGGCGTAGTGATCGAGGGGCCACAGCAGGGCCGCGTGACAGTCCATGGCGTTGGCTTGCACGGGCTGAAGCCTCCGCCTGGCCCGATCTATCTCGGTAACTCCGGCACTTCCATGCGGCTGCTCTCCGGCTTGCTTGCTGCGCAGCCGTTCGATACCACGCTGACCGGCGATGCATCGCTGTCCAAGCGCCCTATGAATCGCGTCGCCAAGCCCTTGCGTGAGATGGGAGCCGTTATCGAGACGGCGCCCGAAGGGCGCCCGCCGCTGACCATTCGTGGCGGCCAGCGGCTATCCGGCATGCACTACGAAATGCCGATGGCCAGTGCGCAGGTCAAATCCTGTCTGCTGCTGGCCGGCCTGTATGCGGCTGACCAGACTTCTGTGACCGAGCCGGCGCCGACTCGTGATCATACCGAGCGGATGCTTCGGGGCTTCGGCTACCCGGTAACGGTCAAAGGCAGTACCGCGAGCGTCGAGCCCGGGCACAAATTGCGCGGCACCCATATCGAGGTCCCTGCCGATATTTCTTCCGCGGCATTCTTCATGGTGGCGGCGAGTATCGCGCAGGGGTCCGAGATCGTGCTCGAGCATGTTGGCGTGAATCCGACCCGGACCGGCGTGATCGACATTCTCAAGCTGATGGGTGGCGATATCTCCCTGGAGAATCCCCGTGAGGTGGGCGGTGAGCCTGTGGCGGACATCCGCGTGCGTGGCGCGCAGCTCAAGGGCATCGACATTCCTGAAGATCTGGTGCCGCTGGCTATCGACGAATTCCCGGTGCTCTTCGTTGCAGCGGCCTGCGCGGAGGGGCGCACCACCCTGCGCGGTGCCGAGGAGCTGCGCGTCAAGGAGTCGGACCGCATTCAGGTCATGGCTGACGGACTGCAGACCTTGGGCATCCAGGCAGAACCGACTCCAGACGGCATTGTCATCGAGGGAGGGGCGATTGGCTCCGGAGAGGTGTGGGCGCATGGCGATCATCGTATAGCCATGTCGTTCAGCGTGGCGGCGCTGCGTGCCAGTGGTCCGATTCGCATCCACGATTGCGCGAACGTGGCGACGTCGTTCCCCAACTTCCTCGACCTGGCCCAGCGGGCCGGGATGCACGTTCATTCGGAGGGCGCTTCATGATCAAGCCCATACCGGTCATCACCATCGACGGGCCGAGCGGCTCCGGGAAGGGGACGGTCGCGGCATTGCTCGCCGGGCAACTCGGCTGGAATTTTCTCGATTCAGGTGCCTTGTATCGTCTGCTGGCCTTTGCCGCGCGCAACCATGGTGTCGACCTCACCAACGAAGAAGCGCTGAAGGTACTGGCCGAACACCTCGACGTGCAGTTCGGCGCAGCCCGCGACGGGCATGGCATGATCATCACTCTGGAAGGGGAGGAGGTCACCGAATCCATCCGCAACGAGAGCGTCGGCGCTGGTGCATCCCAAGTGGCAGCGCTGCCGGTCGTCCGTACTGCACTGCTGCAGCGGCAGAAGGCGTTTCGCGAGTTTCCAGGGCTTGTAGCGGACGGTCGTGACATGGGCACGGTCGTCTTTCCTGATGCGCCGTTGAAGATATTCCTCACCGCGAGTGCGGAGGAACGGGCGCGCAGGCGCTTCTTGCAGTTGAAGGCACGAGGTGATGATGTTAATCTCGCGAGTCTTCTTGAGGAGATCCGGGAGCGCGACGATCGCGATACCCAGCGTGCGGTGGCCCCGCTGAAGCCGGCAGACGATGCCATTCAGCTGGATTCCACTACACTCTCCATCGAAGACGTGCTGCAACGAATTCTGAGCGAAGTCGCCGACCGCGATTTGGCTGGATGAGCGGAGCTGCCGAAAGGTGGCCAGACGGACTTCGAGGCTGGCGCAGCCAATAGGATGTGCGGCCCCGGGCCGTTAACAAGGAGGCATGTGGGAGACCAGATCCAGTCCCGCAGGCCTTTTTTTATATGAATGAACCCACATTGTCTGGGATGTGGAGATTGGGCGGATCCTCGCCTGAAAACAGCAGGAATCAACATGAGCGAAAGCTTCGCAGAACTTTTTGAAGAAAGCCTTAAATCCCTCGACATGCAGCCGGGTGCCATCATCACCGGCATCGTGGTCGACATCGACGGTGACTGGGTCACCGTGCATGCCGGCCTCAAGTCCGAGGGCGTCATCCCGGTCGAGCAGTTCTACAACGAGCAGGGCGAGCTGACCATCAAGGTGGGTGACGAGGTTCACGTTGCTCTGGACGCGGTTGAAGATGGCTTTGGCGAAACCAAGCTGTCCCGTGAAAAAGCCAAGCGCGCGGAATCCTGGATTGTTCTGGAAGCGGCTTTCGCTGCAGAAGAAGTGGTCAAGGGTGTCATCAACGGCAAGGTCAAGGGTGGCTTTACCGTCGATGTCAACGGTATCCGCGCGTTCCTGCCGGGTTCGCTGGTCGATGTCCGCCCTGTGCGCGACACCACCCACCTGGAAGGCAAAGAGCTCGAGTTCAAGGTCATCAAGCTCGACCAGAAGCGCAACAACGTTGTCGTTTCCCGTCGCAGCGTGCTGGAAGCCGAGAACAGTGCCGAGCGCGAAGCTCTGCTCGAGTCCCTGCAGGAAGGCCAGCAGGTCAAAGGTATCGTCAAGAACCTCACCGACTACGGTGCGTTCGTTGATCTGGGCGGCGTCGATGGTCTGCTGCACATCACCGACATGGCCTGGAAGCGCATCAAGCATCCGTCCGAGATCGTCAATGTTGGCGACGAGATCGATGTCAAGGTGCTGAAGTTCGACCGCGAGCGCAACCGCGTATCGCTGGGTCTGAAGCAACTGGGCGAAGACCCATGGGTTGCCATCAAGGCTCGCTACCCGGAAGGCACCCGCGTGCAGGCGCGCGTCACCAACCTGACCGATTACGGCTGCTTCGCCGAGCTGGAAGAGGGTGTCGAGGGTCTGGTGCACGTCTCCGAAATGGACTGGACCAACAAGAACATCCACCCGTCGAAGGTCGTTCAGGTCGGCGACGAAGTGGAAGTCATGGTTCTGGACATCGACGAAGAGCGTCGTCGTATCTCCCTGGGCATCAAGCAGTGCAAGTCCAATCCGTGGGAAGACTTCTCCGGCCAGTTCAACAAGGGCGACCGCATCTCCGGCACCATCAAGTCGATCACCGATTTCGGTATCTTCATTGGTCTGGACGGCGGCATCGACGGTCTGGTTCACCTGTCCGACATCTCCTGGAACGAGCAGGGTGAGGAAGCTGTCCGCCGCTTCAAGAAGGGCGACGAGCTGGACACCGTCATTCTGTCGGTCGATCCGGAGCGTGAGCGCATCTCCCTGGGCATCAAGCAGCTGGAAGACGATCCGTTCTCCAACTATGCCGCCGTCAATGACAAGGGCAGCATCGTTCGCGGTACCGTCAAGGAAGTTGATGCCAAGGGTGCGATCATCGACCTGGGCAACGATATCGAGGCCACTCTGAAGGCTTCCGAAATCAGCCGCGACCGCGTTGAAGATGCACGCAACGTGCTGAAGGAAGGCGACGAAGTCGAAGCCAAGATCATCAGCATCGATCGCAAGTCCCGCGTGATCAGCCTGTCCATCAAGTCCAAAGACGTCGAAGACGAAAAGGATGCGATGAAAGAGTTGCGCACCAAGCAGGAAGTAGAAAGCACCGGTCCGACCACCATTGGTGATCTGATCCGTGCTCAGATGGAAAACCAGAACTAAGTTCGGGTTCTTCATGAAAAAGGGCGACTTCGGTCGCCCTTTTTTGTGTCTGCGAGAAAGCGCTCGAACGATGAAGCCATTCGGTAGAGTCGCGGGATGTTCGTCTAGCCTTTGGCCTTCTCCATGGCAAGCGCCTGGTTGACAGCCAGCCAGCCATCCACGGCCTGCTCGCCGACATCATTGAAGGCGCGTTGAAGCAGGCGGACCTGCTCCCTGCGTAAGGCCTGCTCCAGCTTCGCCCCTTCTGCGGTAAAGCGCAGCATGCGCTTTCGCTTGTCATCTTCGGCGGTGAGGCTTTCGACCAGATGCATCTCGATCAGCTGGCGCATCGGCGTATTCAGTGCCTGTTTGGAAACGCCGAGATAGCTCAATAGCTCCTTGACACTCAGGTCCGGATAACTCGCGATGAAGAACAGGATGCGGTGGTGTACGCGGGACAGGCCGCGGCGGGCGAGCATTTCGTCAGGCTTGGCCGTGAAGGCCTGATAGCCGAGAAAGAAGCTCTCCATGATCTGGCGCTGCACTGCGCTTTTTTTTAGGTCAGGCATATTGACGTATTTGTCTTGAGAGGCGTAATTTCGGTCAAGAAGTTTGACTTGTTTTGCAGCGCCTCGCATCTGGTATGAAAATGGCCTTCTCCGAACGCATTACTCGCCTTAAAAGTTCTCTCATTCGTGAAATCCTCGCTGCAGCCCAGCGCCCGGAAGTAATGTCCTTCGCTGGCGGACTGCCGGCCGAGGCGATGCTGCCCGCGGTCGATTGGACCGAGCTGCCGGCTGGCATGGGGCAGTACGGCATGAGCGAAGGCGAGCCTGCTCTTCGTGAGGCTCTCGCCGCGCAAGCACGAGCTTTAGGCGTGCCCTGTGAGGCGAGCCAGGTGCTGATCGTCAGTGGCTCGCAGCAGACGCTGGACCTCGCATCGAAGCTTTTTATCGATTCGGGTACCGAGGTGCTGGTCGAGGCGCCAACCTATCTCGCCGCGCTACAGTCCTTTCAATTGTTCGGAGCCGAATGCCTGGCGGTTCCCCAGCAGGTCGATGGACCGGATCTGGCTACCCTGCGCGCCACGCTGGAGCAGCACCAGCCTGCCTTCGCCTATCTGATTCCCACATTCCAGAATCCTTCTGCAGTTCGCTACAGCGAGGACAAGCGTGACGCCGTCGCCAGCCTGCTCGACGAGTTTGGCGTGACGCTGCTGGAGGATGAACCATACCGGGAGCTGGTTTTCGATCAGGGCAGCGCCAGGCCCATCGTTTCACGTCTGCAACGAGCAAGCTGGATTTACACCGGCACCGTATCCAAAACGCTGCTGCCTGGGTTGCGCGTCGGCTATCTGATCGCCTCGCCGGATCTGTTCCCTTATTTGCTACGACTGAAGCAATCGGCTGATCTGCATACCAATCGGATCGGACAATGGCAGGCGCTGCAGTGGCTGGGTAGTGAGCGTTATCGAGAGCATCTTGCGGAGTTGCGGGACTTCTACCGTGTTCGTCGTGATGCCATGCAGGCTGCGCTCAGCGAGCATTTCGGCGATCTGGCGACCTGGCAGCTGCCGCAGGGCGGGCTGTTCTTCTGGCTGACGCTGAAGCAGCCGCTGGATACCCGAACCCTGCTTGATCAGGCGCTCGCCAATGATGTGGTGTTCATGCCCGGCGAGCCCTTCTTCGTGGACCCGGATGCCAATCCCGGTTACTTGCGGCTGAACTTCAGCCATGTTGCCGCTGCGAGAATGGAAGAAGGGGTACGTCGTCTGGCGCAGGTCATCCGCGAAGCTAAAGCGCTGGAAGCCGCCTGAGGAATATCGTGACCTGCTTTGCGGGTCGATCGGAGGGATCATGTTGAAAGTCTATGGTGATTACAGATCGGGTAATTGCTACAAGGTCAAGCTGATGCTGCATTTGCTGGACCAGCCATACGAATGGATTCCTATCAATATCCTCCGCGGTGAGTCCCGTTCCGAGGAGTTTCTCAAGAAGAACCCGAATGGCAAGATTCCGGTTCTGGAACTCGAGGATGGAGCCTGCCTGTGGGAGTCCAACGCTATCCTCAACTATCTGGCCGACGGTAGCGAGTTCCTGCCAACGGACCCGCGGCTGCGCACTCAGGTGCTGCAGTGGCAGTTCTTCGAGCAGTACAGCCATGAGCCATTCCTGGCTGTCGCCCGCTATATCAAGGTGTATCTCGGCATGCCCGAGGATCGCCGGGAGGAATACCAAGCCAAGCAGCTCGATGGCTACCACGCGTTGAACGTAATGGAGCAGCAGTTGCTACGCACGCCCTACCTGGTGGGTGAGCATTACTCGATTGCCGACGTTGCACTGTATGCCTACACGCATGTGGCTGAAGAGGGAGGCTTCAGCCTCGAGGACTACCCTGCAATTCGCCGATGGCTGGAGCGTGTCGCCAGCCATCCACGGCATGTCGGCATGTACGATTGAACGAAAAGCAGGGCCGCAAGGGCCCTGTCTTACTGTGGGAGCGGCGCTACTTCACCAGGCCGAGAAACTCGCTGCGGGTCGCGGCGTTATTGCGGAACTGACCCAGCATCACCGATGTGACCATCGACGAGTTCTGCTTCTCCACGCCGCGCATCATCATGCACATGTGCTGGGCTTCGATGACCACCGCAACGCCAGATGCGCCGGTGACTTGTTGCATCGCTTCGGCGATTTCGCGAGTCAGGTTTTCCTGGATCTGGAGTCGACGAGCATACATATCCACGATGCGAGCCACCTTTGATAGTCCAAGTACCTTGCCGTTAGGCAGGTAAGCGACATGGGCCTTGCCGATGAAGGGCAGCATGTGGTGTTCGCACAGCGAGTACAGCTCGATATTCTTGACCAGCACCATCTCGCTGTTATCTGAGGTGAACAGCGCGCCGTTGGTGACTTCCTCGAGGGTTTGCTGATAGCCCTTGCACAGGTACTGCATGGCTTTGGCGGCGCGCTTGGGCGTGTCGAGCAGCCCTTCGCGGCTAACGTCCTCGCCGAGTTGGCCGAGAATCGCGGTGTAGTGTTGTTCCAGGGACATTGAACTACCTGTCAGGGTTCATGGGGCGCAGACGCGCAGGGTAGGTTGAGGCCGCTCCGCTGGCAAGTGTGTCGAGTAGCCGCCAGCACGCCATCTGGAGTTCGGCTATTCGTCACGACCTTCGAGCATGGTGCGCTTGAGCATCACATAGACTGCTCCGGTCCCGCCATGACGTGGCAGGCAGGAGGTGAATCCCAGCACCTGAGGGTGCTGTCGAAGCCAGGTATTGACGTGGCTCTTGATCAGCGGCCGCTTGCCATCCACTCTGGCCGCTTTGCCATGAGTCACGCGGACGCAACGAATCTCGAGCTTCGTGGCTTCGGCGATGAAGTCCCACAGCTGTTCGCGCGCCTTCTCCACGGTCATGCCGTGCAGATCCAGACTCCCCTCGAATGGAATCTGGCCGGCTTTCAACTTGCGCACCTGGCTGTCCTGAACGCCATCGCGAGCCCAGTAAAGCTCATCTTCGGCACCAACATCGATGACGAACTGATCGGATAGACCGTCGACACGAGCCGTTTCATTACTGACGGTGGCATTGCTGCGGCGGGTCGCGATCTGCTCACGATTGCTGCGTGCTTTACCGATTTCGGCGCGGTCATGCCGGATCGGCCTGACGCCGCGCACTGCCGATTGGAATAAGGAAAAGTCGTCGTCTTGCATGGGGCCTCCGAACCGGGCGCCAGTTTACCCCAGCCGAGGTGGTTGGCGAATGCCATCCCTTGCCCCTGGGGGTTCGTGACGCATCGTCCTGACCAGCTGCAGCGACGAGACGAAATGCTGCCAGCGAAAGACGATGGTCAGATACCCATGCGATCGTCTTTCGTAGGCCGATAGGCGCATGCAAATTCAGTCGGCAGAAGCGTGGGCGTCAGCGTCTCAGGGCGTCGACATTCGGAACGCAGACGGCGAAATTGTCTGCGAGGATGGTCATTTCCATGCGGTGGACCTGCTCGGCATCGATGCTGCCATCACCCATCGGCAGATCGCGGGTTGCGCAGGCGCTGTCGACCAGAGTGCAGCGGTAGCCGTAGTCCTTGGCGGCTCGTACCGTGGTACTGACGCTCGAATGGGTCATGAAGCCGCACACGATCAGGTCGAGACGGCCGAGTTTCTGTAGCAGTTCGTGCAGTTCGGTACCGGAAAAAGCGTTGGGCAGTCGCTTTGCCACGATGGACTCGCCGGGCTGGGGTGCCGCTTCGGGCATTATCTGTCCGCGAAACCCCTGCGGGTCGAACAAGCCGCCACTGATGCCCAGGTGGTGGACGTGAACGATGGGGGCGCCGGCTTCCCGTGCGGCAGCCAGCAGGCGAGCAATTTCCGGCAGCGCCCGATCCAGGGCTGGCAGCGCAAGAACTCCGCTGCGGTATTCCTCCTGCACGTCGATGACCAACAGGGTGGCGTTCGTCAGCGCCGCCGGGTTATAGCTGCGACCACTGAGCTGGAGCATGGTCTGTGGCTTGGTCATTGTCGACTCCTTGTGCTGTGAGGGGGCTGATTGTGGCGCCAGATCGTCCGGATGTGAACCGTCTGCGCAGTGTTTCGTTAGTGACCCGTGAGTCGAACCGTCATCGCCTCGACCGACTGTGACGTGCGATGTTCGGCACAGGCCCGGGACAGTAACGCGCTCACCGGCCGTGCGCTTGAGGACGATAGCAAGGCTGCGGGCTGGCCTGGCGCGCAGTCATGCAAGCCATTGCCGGCGTGGTTCGAGTTTCCGGTTGCCTGTTAGACTTGCGCCTTTTTTACAGGGGATTTGCTCTTGACTGCTTCGCTCTCCCGTTTGCGCACCCTGCGCGATTACATCCGCTGGGCCGTCAGTCGATTTCAGGCGGAGCAATTGTTCTTCGGTCATGGCACCGACAATGCTTGGGACGACGCGCGCCAGTTGGTGTTGGGCGCACTGCATCTGCCCTGGGAAATGTCCGACAGCTATCTGGACTGCCGCCTAGAGGCAGACGAATGCGAATACCTGCAGGCTTTGCTGCGGCGTCGTATCGATGAGCGTGTACCGACGGCCTATCTACTGGGGCAGGCATGGTTCTGCGGTCTGCCGTTCATCGTGGACGAGCGGGTGCTGGTACCGCGATCCCCCATAGCAGAACTCATAGAGCATCGTTTCGAGCCCTGGTTGGCGAAGACGCCCGCGCGGATACTGGATCTCTGCACAGGCTCTGGTTGCATCGGCATCGCCTGCGCCTACGAGTTCCTCGAGGCGGAAGTGGTGCTGGCCGATCTGTCGTTCGATGCGCTCGAAGTGGCCAACCGCAATATCGAGCAGCATGGGCTGGACGATCGTGTTTATACCGTTCAGAGCGATGGGTTCGATGCTCTGCCCAAGCAGCGCTTCGATTTGATCGTTTCGAATCCGCCGTATGTCGATGCCGAGGATTTTGCCGACATGCCCGATGAATTCCGGCATGAGCCGGCCCTTGGGCTGGCTTGCGGTGACGATGGCCTGGATCTCGTGCGCCGCATGCTGGCAGAAGCAGCGGATCACCTTAGCGATGATGGCGTGCTGATCATTGAGGTGGGTAACAGCCAGGTTCATGTTCAGGCGCTGTACCCGGAAGTGGATTTCACCTGGTTGGAGTTCGCGCGCGGTGGGCATGGTGTATTTCTGCTGGCAGCGAAGCAGTGCCGTGATCATCAGGCGCTGTTCCGCGCTCGCCTGACGAATAGTTAAGGGCTGTGCGCATAGCTGGGCTGTGCGCATAGCTGGGCTGGGCGGATACGTCAGCGGGGCACGAAAAAGCGCCCGTGTTCCGAGCGTTTGCCCTTGCAGGTGGTCTGTTGCTTTGACGTCCGATCCTCATGCGGTGCTGCGTTAGCTTTGCCCTTGCCTGATGGATCGTCGTAGTGCTCAAGCCGCACTCACTGAACTCCAGTATTTCAAGCGGACGGACCATGGCAGGCATCACCGTAGAGCCCATCACCTTCGTCCTGTTCGGCGCCTTGGGCGATCTGGCGCTGCGCAAGCTGTTTCCAGCGTTGTACCAGCTGGACCGCGCTGGGCTGTTGCACGCCGACACGCAGATCCTGGCTTTGTCGCGAGACAGCGGCGAGCCCGCCGCGCAGAAGGCGCGAATCGAGCAGGCGCTGCGCATGCGGATTGTCGCAGGCGAGCTCGATGAGCTGGCACTCGAGTGCTTCATTGGCAGACTGCATTACCTGTCCATGGATTTTCGCCGGGGTGAGGATTACGCAGCGCTTGAAGAATGTGTAACAGCTGGGCTGCCCCTGATCGCCTATCTTGCGACCCCTGCGGCCGTATACGGGGACATTTGCAGATTCCTTGCCGCGGCTGGGCTCGCCGAACAGACGCGGATTGTGCTGGAAAAGCCCATTGGACATGACCTGCATTCCTCTCGCGTCATCAACGATGCGGTTGCCGAGCATTTCCCGGAGAGCCGCATCTATCGCATTGACCATTATCTGGGCAAGGAAACCGTTCAGAACCTGATCGCGCTGCGATTCGCCAACAGTCTGTTCGAAACACAGTGGAACCAGCACCACATTTCTCATGTGGAAATCACGGTTGCCGAAACCATAGGGATCGAAGGGCGCTGGGGATATTTCGATCAGGCCGGCCAATTGCGTGACATGGTGCAGAATCATCTGCTGCAGTTGCTGTGCCTGATCGCGATGGACCCGCCTAGCAACCTGACGGCTGACAGTATTCGCGACGAAAAGGTCAAGGTGCTCAAGGCACTCGCTCCGATCACGGCGCAAGATATCCATCAGCGGGTCGTCCGCGGGCAATATGCGGCTGGGAACGTAGAGGGTGTTACGGTGCCTGGATATCTGGATGAGGAAAATTCCAATAGCCAAAGCAGTACCGAGACATTCATAGCGTTGCGGGCAGATATCTGTAACTGGCGTTGGTCAGGCGTGCCTTTTTATCTGCGCACCGGTAAACGCATGGCACAGAAGCTTTCGCAGATCGTCATTCACTTCAAGGAGCCGCCTTTTTATATCTTCGCGCCCGAGCAGCGCTCACTGATCAGCAATCGCCTGATCATCCGGCTGCAGCCTGACGAAGGCATTGCGCTGCAAGTGATGACGAAAGAGCAAGGGCTCGACAAAGGCATGCATCTGAGAAGCGGCCCGTTACAACTGAATTTTTCCGAAACCTACAAGAGCGCTCGTATTCCGGACGCTTACGAGCGCCTGTTGCTTGAGCTCATGCAGGGCAATCAGAATCTGTTCGTGCGACGGGATGAAGTCGAGTACGCCTGGCAATGGTGCGATCAACTCATTGAAGGCTGGAGTCGACTCGGCGCTGAACTCAAGCTTTACCCGGCTGGCTCATGGGGGCCGGTCGCTTCGATTGCAATGATTACACGTGACGGGAGGGCGTGGTATGGCGATCTCTGAACTGGATCTTCCCACCGGTGTGGTGGCGCATAGCTCGGCCAATGTGCAGCGACAGGCTGAACTGATGGCGGACAATGTCGCCAAGGCACTGGCATATGCTGTGCAGACCCATGGTCTGGCCAGTCTCGTTGTGTCCGGCGGGCGCAGCCCCGTTCCTTTTTTCGAGGCGCTCTCCCGGCGTGAGCTGAACTGGTCGCGGGTGCAGATTTGTCTGGCGGACGAGCGCTGGGTGCCGCCCAGCGATGCCGCCAGCAACGAGGGTCTGGTGCGTCGCTATCTGTTGCAGAACGAGGCGCGCGAGGCTCGCCTGTTAGGGCTCTATCAGCCTGCCGACACCCTTGCGCAAGCGGCGACGCTCGCGGACAGGACGTTGGCGCAGCTGCAGCGCCCGATCGACGTGCTGGTCCTGGGGATGGGAGATGACGGCCACACCGCTTCGCTGTTCCCCGGGAACCCGGAGCTTGCCCGCGCCTTGCGCGCGGACTGTGAGGCGCGCTGCCTGCCCATGTTGGCACCCACCGAGCCGCAAGAGCGGCTCAGCCTGACTTACCCGTTGCTGGCAGGCTCACGAATGCAGTGTCTCGCCATACAGGGTGCGAACAAGCTGGACACCTTGCGCACAGCGTTGGGCGTCGATCCGCTGCAGATGCCGATCCGGGCGCTCTTGCATTCACCGCTCGAGATTTACTGGTGCCCGTGAGGGCTGAGGACTCCTGCATGAACATGACTCAGAAAAATGCTCTGATCGAACGTATTTGTGTCGAGGCGCGGATCTTGCCGGTTATCACGATTGGCAGCGAAGCGCAGATCCTGCCGCTCGCCGACGCACTGGCAGCCGGCGGCCTGCGTACATTGGAGATTACCCTGCGCTCCAGCCATGGGCTGACGGCGATCCGCCGGTTGCGCGCAGAGCGCCCCGAGCTCTGTATTGGCGCAGGAACCGTACTGGATCGACGCATGATGGATGAGGTCGAGGCAGCAGGAGCGCAATTCATCGTCACGCCTGGCTCTACACGAGAAATGCTGGAAGCGGGGCTAAATTGCTCGGTTCCGTTGCTGCCCGGTACCGGCAGCGCCTCGGACGTCATGGAAGGCTATGCTCTGGGCTATCGTCGTTTCAAACTTTTTCCCGCCGAGGTCTGCGGTGGCGTTGCCGCGCTGAAGGCCTTGGGCGGTCCGTTCACCGATGTTCGCTTCTGTCCGACCGGCGGTATCAATGCAGCCAATGCCGCTCAGTACCTGACGCTGCCCAACGTGATGTGCGTAGGGGGGACATGGATGATCGACAGCGAGCAGCTGACCAGTGAAGATTGGTCCGGCATCCAGCAAAAGACGGCCGAAGCCCTCGTTGCGCTGAGCTAGCGCCGGCCTGCGCATTGTCTTTGATCTCGACTGTGGTTGGTGCAACGTCTTCGATGCGCGTATGATTCGCGCCCTTTCAATCGGAATGCCACACCGGGAGGTGCCCAGATGACCGAGCACGAAGAAACAAGCACTCACGTAACGCACGGCGAAAAGCTGCAGAAAGTCCTGGCCCGCCTGGGCATGGCATCGCGCCGCGATGTTGAAAAATGGATCGTCGAGGGCCGGGTCAAGGTCAACGGTGCTGTTGCCAGCTTGGGGCAGCGCGTCGATTCCCACGATGCGATTGCGGTGGACGGCCGGCTGCTCAAGCGGGAAGAAGCCAGCGAAGTGGTTCGCCGCGTGCTGATCTATAACAAGCCTGATGGCGAGATATGCACCCGCAACGATCCGGAAGGTCGGCCGACCGTGTTCGATCGCTTGCCCCGACCCAAAGAAGGGCGCTGGATCAACATTGGCCGCCTCGATATCAATACTACCGGCCTTCTTCTGTTTACGACTGACGGCGAGCTGGCCAATCGGCTGATGCACCCTTCTTATGAGATGGATCGCGAGTATGCGGTTCGGGTGCGTGGCGAAGTCGACGATGAAATGATTGAGCGGCTCAAAACCGGCGTGATGCTGGAAGATGGTCCGGCCCGCTTCACCGACATCCAGGAAGCACCTGGCGGTGAAGGCTTCAACCATTGGTATCACTGCGTGGTGATGGAAGGCCGTAACCGTGAGGTCCGCCGGCTGTGGGAATCTCAGGGGCTCGTCGTGAGCCGATTGAAGCGCGTTCGTTTCGGTCCGGTGTTCATGACATCCGATTTGCCGATGGGCCGTTGGCGAGAGATGTCGCAAACCGAGGTAGATATCCTCAGTCAGGAGGTCGGGCTCAAGCCGGTCGCGCTGCCGAGCATGAAGGCCAAGGCCAAGGAAAAGATCGACCGTATGCAGCGCAAGGTGGCCAAGCCGCTGGGGCGCGGTGAGCGACGCCCGCGGATATTGCGTTCGGCGAACGAGGCCGATGTGCCTGCCTCTGAAAACCCGAGGGCCCCAAGGGGCGATCAAGGCGGGCGCAAGCCTCGCGTTAGCGAGGGGCGTAATGACAAGGGCCGGGGCACACCCGTCGCGGAGCGTCCGGGCGATGCGCGCAAGGGTGGAAAACGCAACGATGGGGCCGGCCGTTCGTCAGGTCCTTCCAGAAAGCCCGCCGGTGATGGCCAGCGCCCGGGTTTCGGTCGGGATCGCACCAAGCGCCCCTGATCGACTCCTGCACAAAGCGCAGTTGGATGGTCTGTCCAACTGCGCAGCCACTTCGCGACACTTGGCTATTTCGTCTGTGCATCCAGTGCCTGGCCGTTGACCCCGATGCTGTCCGGACCCATCAGGTACAGGTAAACGGGCATGATGTCAGCCGGAAGCGGATTGGCTGTCGGATTCTCGCCAGGATAGGCCTTTGCCCGCATGTCCGTGCGGGTTGCGCCGGGGTTGACGCTGTTGGCCCGAATCGGTGCAGTGTCATCCACTTCATCGGCAAGCACCTGCATCATGCCCTCGGTAGCAAATTTCGAGACTGCATAGGCTCCCCAATAGGCGCGTCCTTTGCGGCCGACACTGCTTGATGTGAAGATCACCGAGGCGTCTTTGGCGAGCTTGAGCAGTGGTAGCAGAGTGCTGGTCAGCATGAACATTGCGTTCACATTCACCTGCATCACCCGCATGAAGTTGTCTCCAGACAACTGCTCTAGCGGTGTGCGTGGGCCGACGATCGCTGCATTGTGCAGCAGACCGTCAAGGTGCCCGAACTCTTGCTCGATCATGGCCGCCAGTTCGTCGTACTGGTGTGGCAATGCGGTTTCCAGGTTGAACGGGATAACGGCGGGGCGCGGATATCCTGCCGCTTCGATATCGTCGTAGACGCGATTCAGATTGTCTTCGTTCTTGCCCAGCAACAGCACAATTGCGCCATGCGCGGCATAGGCTTTCGCGGCAGCTTCGCCGATGCCGCGACCGGCTCCGGTAACCAGAATGATACGCCCTGCGAGCAGGTCGGGGCGGGCGGAGTACTCGAACATCGGTTGCCTCGTAAATCGTTATGGTGTTTGTTTGCGCTCAACAGCTGATGTCGAGCGGTTAGCACCGTGGTTGGCGTTTTAACAGCTGCACAGTGCCCTATCCAGGATTTGCCGGAGCTCCAGCGGATGATCCACCACGACGTCCGCGCCCCAATTGCTGGGGTTGTCTTCGGGATGGATATAGCCATAGCGAACTGCGGCTGTCCTGCTTCCCGCTGCGCGGCCGGACTCGATGTCCCTGAGGTCGTCACCAACGAACAGGACGGCGGAAGGATCCAGATCGAGCTGCTTGCATGCCAGAAGCATGGGCTCGGGGTCGGGTTTACTGTTGGTGACGTGGTCTGGGCAGACCAGGACGGCCGATCGCGAGGCGAGACCCAACTGCTGCATGATTGGCTCGGCGAATCGCAGTGGCTTGTTGGTTACGACACCCCAGCGCAGGTTTGATCGCTCGATCTCGTCCAGAAGCTCGGCCATGCCGTCGTACAGGTGACTGTGTATGGCGCAATGTTCCTGATAGCGCGCCAGGAACTCGAGGCGCAACTGCTCGAACTCGTCAGAGAAAGGATCGACGTCGAACGCACCGAGTACCATCGCTCTGGCGCCACCCGAGACTACGTCGCGTATCTGTTGTTCGGACACTGGCGGCAGGTCGCGGACAGCCCGCATGGCTTGTGCCACGGCTATGAAGTCGGGAGCGGTATCGAGCAGGGTACCGTCCATGTCGAAGAGAACAGCGCGCAGGCGCATCACGCCTCCTTGATGGCCTGGACCATATAGTTGACATCGACGTCCGCAGAAAGCTTGTAGTGCTTGGTCAGCGGATTGTAGGTAAGCCCGATGATGTCCTTGACCGCCAGGCCGGCTTCGCGGCTCCAGGCCCCAAGCTCCGATGGGCGGATGAATTTCTTGAAGTCGTGCGTACCACGCGGTAGCAGTTGAAGCACGTATTCCGCCCCAATGATGGCGAACGCATAGGCTTTCGGGTTGCGGTTGATCGTCGAAAAGAACACATGGCCGCCCGGCTTGACCAACGTGCAACATGCCTGAATGACCGATGCCGGATCGGGCACGTGCTCGAGCATCTCGAGGCAAGTGACGACATCGAATTGCCCCGGCGCTTCCTTCGCCATGGCTTCGGCGGTTATCTGCCGGTAGTCGATCTCGAGTCCGGATTCGAGAAGATGCAGGCGGGCCACTGACAGCGGTGCTTCCCCCATGTCGATACCGGTCACCTGGGCTCCCCGGTGGGCCATGGCTTCGCTGAGAATGCCGCCGCCGCAGCCAATATCGATGACCTTCTTTCCGGCCAGAGAGATATGCTCGTCTATCCAGTTCACGCGCAGCGGATTGATCTCGTGCAGCGGTTTGAATTCGCTTTCGCGATCCCACCAGCGATGTGCAAGGGCTTCGAATTTAGCAATTTCAGCGTGGTCGACATTGCTCATGGTGCGGTCCGTTTAAAGCTTGATGGGGAAGCTTGAGCTGCAAGCGCTCATGTTGCCAGCTTCGAATATGGAAGGGGCCTCGCTGCCCCTGCCGTTCATATGTCAGTTTGTCGCGCTAGAACGTTTTGCCCTCATCGACACCTGTTCGTGCTAGCGATTCGCTCGCCCCAGCGGCGAGCGTCTGCGATAACACGTTGTTCGTCCATCCGGGTCAGGCAACCGTCCTGGAGTAGTTGCTTGCCGCCAACCCAGAGATGCCGTGCCGAGTCCCTTCCGGTGGAGTAGATCAGTTGGGAAACGGGGTCGTATATGGGTTGTTGAGACAGGCCGGACAGATCGAACGCTACCAGATCGGCAAATTTGCCAATCTCCAGCGAACCGGTGTGATCGTCGATGCCCAATGCGCGCGCGCCATTGAGCGTAGCCATGCGCAAAGCACGATGCGCGTCCAATGCAGTGGCCGAGCTGGCAACTGCTTTGGCCAGCAAGGCGGCGGTACGGGTTTCGCCCAGCAGATCCAGATCGTTGTTGCTTGCTGCGCCGTCGGTCCCGATCGCCACGTTGACTCCGGCCTCCCATAAACGCTCAACGGGGCAGAAGCCACTGGCTAGCTTGAGATTGGATTCCGGGCAGTGAATTACGCTGCAGTTATGCTCTGTAAGCAACGCAAGATCTTCATCGTTGACCTGAGTCATATGCACCGCCTGGAAGCGAGGCCCCAGTAACTGCAATCTTGCAAGTCGAGCCAGTGGTCGCTCGCCATAAGCCTGCAGCGCTTCCTGAATTTCATGCGCGGTTTCATGGACATGCATGTGAATGCCGGTATCCATCTCTGCCACCAGAATTCGGATGCTCTCGAGCTTGTTGTCCGTAATCGAATAGGGCGCATGTGGGCCGAAGGCGATGGTGATGCGGGGGTGATGCTTGAGGTCGTCGAAAAGGGCGACGCCTTTTCGTATCGCTTCGTCAGCATCCCGCGCCCCAGGAACGGGGAAATCCAATACCGGAACGGTGATCTGTGCTCGCACGCCGTGCTTGTGTGCCAGTTCGCTCACTACACCGGGATAGAAATACATGTCCGAAAAGCAGGTGATCCCGCTTTTCAGCTGTTCGGCGATGGCCAGCTCGGTACCGCATCGCACGAAATCCTCATCGACCCAGTGCGATTCGGCGGGCCAAATGTGGTCCTGAAGCCAGCGTTGAAGCGGTAAGTCGTCGGCAAGACCTCGAAATAGCGTCATCGCCGCGTGGCCGTGTGCGTTGATCAGGCCGGGCGCGAGTAGCATTCCCTCGAGATCTCGGGTCTCGTTGGCAGGGTGCTTGAGCGCCTCGGTTCGCGGGGCGACAAGTGCGATACGTCCGTCCCGTATGCCGAGTCCGTGGCCTTTCAGTACTACCCCTGCTGGCTCTACTGGAACAAGCCAGGTTGGAAATAGCAGCAGATCTAACGGAGGATAGCTTTGCCGGGACATGGGAAGCCGTGGCTGGAGTAGGGCGTTTAGTGTAATGGCTGGAGGTGCTGGATTGAAGACAGCTGTTCGGAGTCTCCTGTGCTGCGTGTGTTTCCTCTCCTCTATATATAGTGCTCGTGGGTCGGGAGCGGGCAGGAATGTTTTTGAAATAAACGGTTGACGTTGATTCTCAGGCCCCTATAATGCGCACCACTTCCGGCGCAGTCCTTAAGCAAAACCTCTTGTAAATCAAAAGGTTAGCGAAAAAAAAGGGTTGCACGGATGGCGGATTCGAGTAGAATGCGCCGCGCTGACAGGGT